>NC_014618.1 GCF_000164865.1 [Enterobacter] lignolyticus SCF1 | reverse complement strand
ATTCAAGTTTAGGTAGAAACCGCCATGAAACGCACTTTTCAACCGTCTGTACTGAAGCGCAACCGTTCTCACGGCTTCCGTGCTCGTATGGCTACTAAAAATGGTCGTCAGGTTCTGGCACGTCGTCGTGCTAAAGGCCGCGCTCGTCTGACCGTTTCCAAGTAATAAAAGCTAACCCCTGAGTGGTTAAGCTCGCTTTTCCCAGGGAGTTACGTTTGTTAACTCCCACTCATTTCACATTCGTCTTCCAGCAGCCGCAACGGGCTGGCACGCCGCAAATCACCATCCTCGGCCGCCTGAATTCGCTGGGGCATCCCCGCATCGGTCTTACCGTCGCCAAGAAAAACGTTAAACGCGCCCATGAACGCAATCGGATTAAACGTCTGACGCGTGAGAGCTTCCGTTTGCGTCAACATGAACTTCCGCCTATGGACTTCGTGGTGGTGGCGAAGAAGGGGGTTGCAGACCTCGATAACCGTGCTCTCACGGAAGCGTTGGAAAAATTATGGCGCCGTCACTGTCGCCTGGCTCGCGGGTCCTGATAGCCCTTATCAGGGTCTATCAACGCCTGATTAGTCCGCTTCTCGGGCCGCATTGCCGTTTCACGCCAACCTGTTCTCAATACGGAATTGAGGCATTGCGCAGGTTTGGAGTGATAAAAGGCAGTTGGTTGACGGTGAAACGCGTATTAAAATGCCACCCTTTACACCCGGGTGGTGACGACCCCGTCCCACCAGGACCTTCTAATACCAGAGAACACTAACGATGGATTCGCAACGCAATCTTCTTATCATCGCTTTGTTGTTCGTGTCTTTCATGATCTGGCAGGCATGGGAGCAGGATAAAAATCCTCAGCCCCAGCAGCAGACCACGCAGACTACGACCACCGCAGCGGGTAGCGCCGCCGACCAGGGCGTACCGGCCAGTGGCCAGGGGAAACTGATTACGGTGAAAACCGACGTGCTCGATCTGACCATCAACACCCGTGGCGGTGATGTTGAGCAGGCTGAGCTGTTAGCTTACCCGAAAGAGCTGGGTTCTAACGAACCGTTCCAGTTACTGGAAACCACGCCGCAGTTTATCTATCAGGCGCAAAGCGGCCTGACCGGCCGTGACGGCCCGGATAACCCGGCTAACGGCCCGCGCCCACTGTACAGCGTTGATAAAGATACCTTTGTCCTGGCAGACGGTCAGAACGAAATCAGCATCCCGCTGACCTGGACCGACAAAGCGGGCAACACCTTCACCAAGACCTTTGTGCTGAAGCGTGGCGAATATGCCGTTAACGTTGACTACAGCGTGAAGAACAGCAGCGATAAGCCGCTGGAAATCTCCACCTTCGGTCAGCTGAAGCAGTCCATCAATCTGCCGACGCATCGCGATACGGGCAGCAGCAACTTTGCGCTGCACACCTTCCGCGGCGCGGCGTACTCCACGCCTGATGCGAAGTACGAAAAATACAAATTCGATACCATCGCCGATAACGAGAACCTGAACGTTAGTGCCAAAGACGGCTGGGTTGCGATGCTGCAGCAGTACTTCGCGACCGCATGGGTTCCGCGTAACGACGGCACCAACAACTTCTACACCGCGAATCTCGGCAACGGCATTGCGGCTATCGGCTACAAATCTCAGCCGACGCTGATTCAGCCAGGCCAGACCGGCACCGTGGGCAGCACCCTGTGGGTTGGCCCGGAAATTCAGGACAAAATGGCTGCCGTTGCGCCGCACCTGGATCTGACCGTTGACTACGGCTGGCTGTGGTTCATCTCTCAGCCGCTGTTCAAGCTGCTGAAGTTCATCCACAGCTTCCTCGGCAACTGGGGCTTCTCCATCATCGTTATCACCTTCATCGTTCGTGGCATCATGTACCCGCTGACCAAAGCGCAGTACACCTCCATGGCGAAGATGCGTATGCTGCAGCCGAAGATTCAGGCCATGCGCGAGCGTCTGGGCGATGACAAACAGCGCCAGAGCCAGGAGATGATGGCCCTGTATAAAGCAGAGAAAGTAAACCCGCTGGGTGGTTGCTTCCCGCTGATTATCCAGATGCCTATCTTCCTTGCGCTGTACTACATGCTGATGGGCTCCGTTGAGCTGCGCCATGCGCCGTTCGCGCTGTGGATCCACGACCTGTCCGCACAGGACCCGTACTACATCCTGCCGATCCTGATGGGCGTGACGATGTTCTTCATCCAGAAGATGTCGCCGACCACCGTGACCGACCCGATGCAGCAGAAGATCATGACCTTTATGCCGGTCATCTTCACCGTGTTCTTCCTGTGGTTCCCGTCAGGTCTGGTGCTGTACTATATCGTCAGCAACCTGGTGACCATCATCCAGCAGCAGCTGATCTACCGTGGTCTGGAAAAACGTGGCCTGCACAGCCGCGAAAAGAAAAAGTCCTGATTCGGTTGTAGGCCGGATAAGGCGAAGCCGCCATCCGGCAAACGGAACATTCATTAAAGGGCGGTCGATTGACCGCCTTTTTTATTTGTATTGAACGAGAACAACCATGAGCCATAACGACACTATCGTCGCCCAGGCAACCCCACCGGGACGCGGTGGTGTAGGCATTCTGCGTATCTCCGGCCTGAAGGCGCGCGAGGTGGCTGAAGCGGTGCTGGGCAAGCTGCCAAAACCGCGCTACGCCGATTATCTGCCGTTTAACGATGCCGACGGCGCCGCGCTGGACCAGGGCATTGCCCTGTGGTTCCCCGGCCCGAACTCCTTTACCGGCGAAGATGTGCTGGAGCTGCAGGGCCACGGCGGCCCGGTGATCCTCGACCTGCTGTTAAAACGCATTCTGACGATTCCCGGCCTGCGCATTGCCAGGCCCGGCGAGTTCTCCGAGCGCGCGTTTCTTAACGACAAGCTCGACCTGGCGCAAGCCGAGGCGATTGCAGACCTGATCGACGCCAGTTCCGAGCAGGCGGCCCGCTCCGCGCTGAACTCGCTGCAGGGGGCGTTCTCCGCCCGCGTGAACCACCTTGTGGAAGCGCTCACTCACCTGCGCATCTACGTCGAAGCGGCGATCGACTTCCCGGACGAAGAGATCGATTTCCTCTCCGACGGCAAAATCGAGGCCCAGCTGAACGGCGTGATGGCCGATCTCGACGCGGTGCGCGCCGAAGCGCGCCAGGGCAGCCTGCTGCGAGAAGGGATGAAGGTGGTGATTGCCGGGCGCCCTAACGCCGGGAAATCGAGCCTGCTGAACGCGCTGGCGGGCCGTGAGGCCGCAATCGTCACCGACATTGCCGGCACCACCCGCGACGTGCTGCGCGAGCATATCCACATTGACGGGATGCCGCTGCACATTATCGATACCGCCGGGCTGCGCGACGCCAGCGACGAGGTCGAGCGTATCGGCATTGAGCGCGCCTGGCAGGAGATCGAGCAGGCCGACCGCGTGCTGTTTATGGTCGACGGCACCACCACCGACGCCGTTGACCCGGCGCAGATCTGGCCCGACTTTATCGCCCGTTTACCGACGAATTTGCCGATCACCGTGGTCCGCAATAAAGCGGATATGACCGGCGAAGCGGTGGGATTGAGCGAGGTGAACGGTCACTCACTGATTCGTCTCTCCGCGCGTCAGGGCGAAGGCGTGGACCTGCTGCGTAACCACCTCAAGCAGAGCATGGGCTTTGACACCAACATGGAGGGCGGATTCCTCGCCCGCCGCCGCCATCTCCAGGCGCTGGAAACCGCGGCCAACCACCTGCAGCAGGGCAAAGCGCAGCTGATTGGCGCGTGGGCAGGCGAGCTGCTGGCGGAAGAGCTGCGCCTGGCGCAGCAGGCGTTAAGCGAGATTACCGGCGAATTTACCTCCGACGATCTGCTGGGACGGATATTCTCGAGCTTCTGTATTGGCAAGTAAGTTTTAATCCATCCTCGTCCGTGAACGTTCGTAAACCCGCATTAACTGGCTGTTAATGCGGGTTTGTTTGCATTCACGTGATACGTAGACTGAACGAGACCAGAAGGAAAGCTACGGCTGGAGAGCAACGTTAAATCAATATCTCGGGACAATGTCCCGAACAAGGGCTTCCCTGAGCCGATCAGCACCGGAACGGTAGTAATGACCATGTCAGTGATAAGCCCCTCGCGAAGAAATGACTGCACCACCTGACCGCCATCGAGATAGACTCGCTGTATGTTCTGTTCGGCCAGACGGGCAATCGTCTCCCCTGGCGCAGAATCGATAAATTGAACCTTATCCTTTAAGGCGTCAGGTACTGGCGTTCCGGCGAGCTGTTTCGATAACACCAGTACGGGCAGGTCGTAAGGCCATGTGTCGAAGGTCATCACTTTCTCATAGCTTCCCCGGCCCATCACAATGACCTCTTTATCGATGATAAAGTCATCATAGCCATGATCCTCGCCAGGGTCATCGCGCTGCAACAGCCAGCGGATATCGCCATCTTGACGCGCAATGAAACCATCCAGACTGACAGCAATGAAAACGTGGGTGGTAATCATAGGCAGGCTTACTCCTTATTTTCTGACGTTAAACATAATAGACTGGATTACGCCGCTTATCCGGACCTGCAGCATCTCTATCCGATTTGCTGCTCTGTCCGCCGCGCCTTCAGGCTGGTATGCGCAAAGGTCACGATAAAGACCAGCGCAAACAGCACCACGATGGTGGGCGCGGGGGCGCTGTCGAGGTAAAACGACAGCCAGACGCCGCAGACCGATACCAGCGCTGAGACCACAACGGCCGCCAGCAGCGCGATGTGAAAACGGTTTGTCAGCAGCACGGCAATAGCGCCCGGCGCGATCAGCAGGGAAATCGACAAAATGATGCCTACCGCTTTGAGCGTTGCGACGATCGTCAGCGAGACCATGCACAGCAGGCCGTAGTGCAGCCAGCGGGTACGCAGCCCACTAACCTGCGCCTGCAGGGGATCGAAGCAGAAAAGCAGAAAATCGCGCCATTTCACCCCAATAGCCAGCGCAATCACCGCCGCAATCGCCCCTGTCTGGACGATATCGGCGGTATTGACGCCCAGCATATCGCCAAACAGGATGTGGTCGAGATGCACCTCCGGCTTTACGGCGATATAGAGAATCAGCCCGGCGGCGAACATGCCGGAAAAAACGATGCCCATGACGGTATCCTGCTTAATCCGGCTGTTATCCTTCAGAAATCCGGTCGCTACGGCGCAAAACAGCCCGGCGACAAACGCCCCGGCCGCCAGCGGCAGCCCCATCATCCAGGCCAGCACCACGCCGGGAAACACCGCATGGCTCATCGCATCGCCCATCAGCGCCCAGCCTTTCAGCACCAGAAAAACCGACAGCAGCGCGCAGGGAATGGCGACCACCAGCGCAATCAGCAGTGCGTTTTTCATAAACGCGAACGTCAGCGGCTCGAACAGCAACGCCATCATGGCTGCACCTCCGGCACCTGACGCGCGCGACGGCGGCTGGCCAGCAGGCCGTGGCCCGGCGCGAAAATGAACGCCAGCAGGAACAGCGCCGTCTGCGCCACAACGATGATGGCGCCGGTCGCGCCGTCCAGGTAATAGCTCAGCCATGCGCCGAGGAAGCTCGTGATACTGCCAATCGCCACTGCGATCAGCAGCAGGCGGGGAAAGCGGTCGGTCAGCAGCCAGGCGGTGGCGCCCGGCGTTACCACCAGGCTTATCACCAGGAATGCGCCCACGGTTTGCAGCGCGGCAACCGTCGATACCGCCAGCAGCGTAAAGAAGAGGATCTTCAGCCGCTCCGGGCGCAGGCCGATGGCGCGCGCGTGGTTCTCATCAAAGAACGTCACCATCAGGTCTTTCCACTTGAAAAACAGTACGGCTATCGACACCGCGCCGATGATCGTCAGCTGCAGGATATCCTCCGGCGCAATCGCCAGAATATTGCCCAGTACGATGGTCTGAATGTTCACCGAAGTCGGGTTCAGCGACACCATAAACAGCCCCAGGCCGAAGAACGACGAGAAGATAAGCCCGATAATGGCGTCCTCGTTGAGGCGGGTACGCTGGTTGAGAAACAGCATACTGCCCGCCGCCAGCCCGCCGGACAAAAATGCGCCGAGCGAGAAGGGAAGCCCGAGCATATATGCGCCCGCCACTCCCGGCACAATCGAGTGCGACAGCGCATCGCCGATGAGCGACCAGCCTTTGAGCATCAGATAGCCGGAGAGGAAAGCGCACAGTCCACCCACCATCGCGGACACCCACATGGCGTTGAGCATGTACGTATAGCCAAACGGCTCCAGAAGCAGGCTCATGACGTCCCCCGCTCGCGGGCAGGCAGACGGTGAGAGACAAAAGGACGCTCATCGTCGGTGATGATGTGCGTCCCGGAGCCGCTCAGCGCCACCTGGCGCAGCACGCCGCTGAAGGCGCGCTCAAGGTTTTCAGCGGTAAAGGTGGTGGCCGTCGGGCCGCTGGCCAGCACGGTGCCTTTGACCATCACGGTGTAATCGCAAAACTCGGTCACGGAGCCGAGGTTATGGGTGGAGACCAGCATGGTTTTGCCTTCATCGCGCAGTTCGCGCAGCAGGTCGACGATTTTGGCCTCGGTTTTGACATCAACGCCGGTAAACGGCTCATCAAGCAGGATAACCTCCCCCTGCTGGGCGATGGCGCGCGCCAGAAAGACGCGCTTTTTCTGTCCGCCGGACAGCTCGCCAATCTGCCGGTGGCGATACGCCGCCATGTCGACCCGCTCCAGCGCCTCGCTGACGATACGGCGATCGTCCTCTTTGGGGATCCGCAGCATGCCCATGTGCCCGTAGCGGCCCATCATCACCACATCCTCCACCAGCACCGGGAATGACCAGTCCACCTCTTCCGCCTGCGGCACATAGGCGACCAGGTTGCGCCGCAGCGCCTGACGCGTCGGCATACCCAGAATCGAAATCTCCCCGGCGGCAAGGCGTACAAACCCCATCACCGCCTTAAACAGGGTGGATTTGCCGGATCCGTTAACCCCCACCAGCGCGGCGATCGAGCCGCCCGGAACATGGAAAGTGGCGTCGTGCAGCGCCGTATGCCCGTTTCGCCAGGTGACGGTGACATCAGCAACGGCGATACCTGTCGCGTGCGTCATGGTTTACTCCTTCATGCCGTCTTTAAGCCCCTGAACCAGGGTGCGGGTGGTAACGTTCAGCAGCTCAAGATAGGTCGGCACCGGGCCGTCCTGCGCGCTTAACGAGTCGACATACAGCACGCCGCCGTAGTGGGTGCCGGTCTCACGGGCCACCTGTCGCGCGGGCTTATCGGAGATCGTGCTTTCGCTAAAGACCGCCGGAATATGATTTTTACGCACCTCATCGACCACCTTGCGCACCTGCTGCGGCGTTCCCTGCTGATCGGCGTTGATAGGCCACAGATACAGCTCTTTTAACCCAAGATCGCGCGCCAGGTAGGAGAACGCCCCTTCGCTTGAGACCAGCCAGCGCTGGTTTTCGGGAATAGCCGCAACCTGCTGGCGCAGCGGTTCCAGCGTTTGGGTAATTTTTGCCTTATAGGCTTCAGCATTGCGTTGATACACCCCGGCGTTAGCGGGGTCGTATTTCATCAGCGCGTCGCGGATATTGTTCACATAGATAAGCGCGTTATCCGCCGACATCCACGCGTGCGGATTCGGCTTCCCGTTGTACGGTCCTTCCGTGATGCCCATCGGCGTTATGCCTGCGGTCACCACCACTTCCGGCACGCCGCGCAGATGCTGATAAAAGCGCTGGAACCACCGCTCCAGATTCATGCCGTTGGCAAGGATAAGCTGTGCGCCCTGCGCGCGTTTGATGTCGCCGGGGGTGGGCTGATACTCATGGATTTCGGCCCCCGGTTTGGTAATGGAGCTCACCTCTGCGGCATCGCCCGCTACGTTTTTCGCCATATCGGCAATCACCGTAAAGGTGGTTACCACCTTAAACTTCTCCTGCGCCCATGCCGGAAAAGACCCGGCGGAACTGAGGATGACCCCGAGGAACAGGGCCCGGACGGCGGGTGTCGGGTGCATAGCAACATCTCCATGAGGTGATTAAAAATAAAACTGTTATAGCCAATGCTATATCTTATAGCACACGCTATTTTTAAATGAAAATAATTCTCGTTTGAGATTTTTAGCGTTATGTAAATGCCTGAATGGAAAACGCTGTTGTCCAAATGGCAACTCGTCGCCCCCCGCGTTCTCTTTTATCCTTTGGGTCACCGTTAACGCGAGGATCCTATGGCACGCTTTCTTCTATGTAGTTTCGCCCTTGTTTTGCTCTACCCGACCGGTATTGATATGTATCTGGTGGGATTACCTCGCATCGCCCAGGATCTTGCGGCAAGCGAGGCGCAGCTGCACATCGCCTTTTCCGTCTATCTGGCGGGTATGGCGGCGGCAATGCTGCTCGCCGGGCGGGTAGCGGATAAAACCGGCAGGCAGCCGGTGGCGATTTGCGGCGCCATTGTTTTTGCGCTGGCCTCAGTGCTGTGCGCCAGCGCCAGCGACAGCACGCTGTTCCTGAGCGGACGCTTTATCCAGGGAATAGGCGCGGGAAGCTGCTACGTGACGGCTTTTGCCATTATGCGCGACACCCTTGATGACCAGCGGCGGGCGAAAGTGCTGTCCTTTATCAACGGGATAACCTGCATCGTGCCGGTACTGGCGCCGGTGCTGGGCAACCTGATCATGCTGTCGTTTCCCTGGCAGAGCCTGTTCTGGGTGATGTGCGGGATGGGCGTGCTGGTCCTTCTGCTCTCAACGTTCGTGCTTAAAGAGACCCATCCCGGGGCGCTGACCGATAAGACGTACACGCCACAGCCGCTGTCTGAAGCATTAGCAAACCGCTTTTTTATCAGCAGAGTGGTGATGACGACCCTGTGCGTCACGGCGATCCTGACCTTCGTGAACGTTTCTCCGGTGCTTATCATGGAGGAGATGCAGTTCACCCGCAGCGAGTACTCAACCATTATGGCGCTGACGGCGCTGGTCAGCATGACGGTGGCGTTTTCGACCCCGTTCGCGCTGGGACTCTTTCGTCAGCGTACCCTGATGCTCACCGCGCAGGGGCTCTTCCTGCTGGCCGCCGTGGTGCTGACCTTTGCCACCAGCCATACGCTCACCCTGCTCGGCTTAACGCTTATCTGCGGCGGCTTCTCGCTGGGGTTTGGCGTGAAGATGAGCCAGGCCCTGGAGCCATTCTCCCGGCGCGCGGGCGTCGCCAGCTCAATACTGGGCATTGCCCAGGTATGCGGCTCCTCGCTGTACATCTGGCTGGCAGCGGTACTGGGCGTCGGCGCGCTTAATATGCTGATCGGGATACTGATTAGCTGTAGCATGGTCTGCATCTTGTTGATTCTGTTCGTGGGCTCCACGACAACGGCACGCGCATCTGACCATGAAAAAATCCATCGCCAGCCTCGATCTTAACCTGCTGCTGTGTCTGCAGCTGCTGTTGCAGGAACGCAGCGTCAGCAGAGCGGCCAGCCGAATGAACGTCACCCCCTCCGCCGTCAGCAAGTCGCTGGCGAAGCTGCGGGGGTGGTTTAACGACCCGCTGTTTGTCAAAACGCCTCAGGGGCTGCACCCAACGCCGCTGGCGGCCAGCATGGAGCAGGACCTGGCAGACTGGATGCAGATGAGCCACCAGCTGCTCGATAAACCCCATTACGAAACGCCGCGCGGCCTGACGTTTGAGCTGGCGGCCGAGTCACCGCTGATGATGATTGCGCTAAACGCGCTGTCGCAGCAGATCTACCAGCGCTATCCCCAGGCGACGCTGCGCGTGCGTAACTGGGATTACGATTCGCTGGACGCCATTATTCGCGGCGAGGTGGATCTCGGGTTTACCGGACGCGAAAGCCACCCGCGCTCGCGCGAGGCGCTTAGCCTGCTGCCGTGGTTTATTGATTTTGAGGTGCTGTTTACCGATTTACCGCGCGTATACCTGCGCGAGGACCACCCGGCGCTGCAGGAAACGTGGGATCTACAGACCTTCCTGCGCTATCCGCATATCAGCATCTGTTGGGAGAAGAGCGATACCTGGGCGCTGGACCGGGTGCTGAACGAGCTGGGATATCAGCGTAATATCGCCCTGAGCCTGCCAGGATTCGAGCAATCCATGTTTATGGCCGCCCAGCCGGATCACACGCTGCTGGCAACGGCCCCCTTCTACTGCCAGCACTACAATCAGCAGCACGGCCTGAAGCTGGTGACGCGCCCCGTCCCGCTGGAAGAGAGCCTGCTGCAAAAGATTGCCGTCCCTTTTACCCTGCTGTGGCATAAGCGTAACGGCCATAATCCTAAAATCGTCTGGCTGACGTCGATGATAAGGCAGCTGTACGGCGAAACCTTCAAGGCCCAGGTACAGCGGGAATAAGCCGATAAATTCGTGAACGAGCAGGCTATTGCGTCTAAGGAAATGTAAATGTTCTGCTCCGGGGCTTTTCAGCGCCGCTTTTCCGCATTAAAACCTCAGTAGTTTACGCGATAATGAGGTTATCGTTTTACACGTCTGACCATTAATCATGGAGAGAAATAATGGCAACGCACTTTGCAAGAGGGATCTTTAACGACGGGCAGCTCATTTCGGTACGCCTGCCCGCATCCTGCCATAACGACGCGCGCCGCATGCCGTCACATCGCCGCACCCGCTTCCTCGCTTCGCGCGCGCTGCTCGCTGAACTGATGAGCATGCTGTACGGCGTCAGCGAACTGCCGGATATCATCACCCGCCCGGATGGCAAACCGGTGTTCCGCGACAGCGACCAGCCGCGTTTTTCTATTGCCTACGCCGGAAATATCGTCGGCGTGGCGCTTTGCACCGAGGGCGAATGCGGCCTCGATATGGAGCTACAGCGCGCGATGCGCAGCTTCCATAGTCCGAAAACGCCCGATAGCTACCCGTTCAGCAATAACGAAACGCTGTGGATAAACAACCAGAGCGACCCTGACGAGGCGCGCGCTCAGCTGGCGACGCTGCGCCAGAGCATCCTGAAGCTCACCGGCGATGTGCATAACGATTGCGCGCAGAACCTGCAGCTGCTGCCGGGTTCGGGACGTCTGCGCACCACCCGCGTTCAGCAGATCGAGGCGATTTGCGACGCCGAAGATGTGCTGGTGTGGTCGATAGCCGCCAGTCCCTCGATAGAGAAGCTAAAATTCTGGGAATTTGACGCCCAGCGCGGCTGGCGAAGCCTGCCGGATATGAACGCCCGCGCCAATGCGCCCGCCGGCTGTCTGATGCGTTTTACCAGCTTACCTGCAGAAAAAGCCCTTATACTCAACCAGGCCGTGTCCTGCGATGAAAAGGAGTAATCATGTCTGAAGCACTGAAAGTTGTTACGTTACTGGGAAGCCTGCGCAAAGGTTCATTTAACGGTATGGTCGCCCGTACCCTGCCGAAGGTAGCGCCTGCCGGCATGCACGTATCGCCGCTGCCGTCGATTGCCGATATTCCGCTGTACGATGCGGACATCCAGCAGGAGGAGGGATTTCCGCAAAGCGTTGAGGCCCTCGCGGCGCAGATTCGCGACGCCGACGGCGTGGTCATCGTTACGCCGGAGTATAACTATTCGGTGCCTGGCGGCCTGAAGAACGCCATCGACTGGCTGTCGCGTCTGCCAAACCAGCCGCTTTCCGGTAAGCCGGTGCTGATTCAGACCAGCTCAATGGGCGCAATCGGCGGTGCCCGCTGCCAGTATCACCTGCGCCAGATCCTCGTGTTCCTGGATGCGATGGTAATGAACAAGCCGGAGTTTATGGGCGGTGTGATTCAGAATAAGGTCGACCCGCAGTCGGGTGAAGTGATTGACCAGAGCACGCTGGATCATCTGGCCGGTCAGCTGACCGCATTTGGCGAGTATATTCAGCGGGTGAAAGCATAAGCCTGAGCGGCCTGTTGCCCTCACCCTAACCCTCTCCCGACCGGGAGAGGGCGCTTGATACGTACGGCTTTAGTGTGCGTCGATAAACACAATCTTCAGCACAAACAGCAGCGCTACGACGATAACGCACGGGCTGAGGTCGCGGAAACGACCGGTACCGATTTTCATCACGCAGTAAGAGATAAAGCCCAGCGCAATCCCTTCGGTGATCGAGAAGCTGAACGGCATCATCACCGCGGTGATAAACGCCGGAACGGCCTCCGTCAGGTCTTCCCACTTCACGCGGGCCAGGCTTGAGGTCATCAGCACGCCGACGTAAATCAGCGCGCCTGCGGCCGCATACGGCGGCACCATACCGGCCAGCGGCGAAAGGAAGATAACCAGCAGGAACAGCAGGCCAACGACCACCGCGGTCAGACCGGTACGCCCGCCCACAGACACCCCGGAGGACGATTCAATATACGCGGTAACAGAAGAGGTGCCGATAAAAGAACCGGCAACCGAGGAGATACTGTCGACAAACAGCGCCTGCTTCATGCGCGGGAATTTGCCTTTCTCGTCGGTCAGGCCCGCTTTATCGGTCACGCCGATCAGAGTGCCGGAGGAGTCAAAGAGGTTAACCAGCATAAAGGAGAAAATCACGCCCGCAAGGCCGATATTCAGGGAACCCGCGAGATCGACATGGCCGATTACCGAGGTAACGTCCGGCGGCGTGGAAACAATCCCGGTGTAATGAACATCGCCCAGCATCCAGCCCAGCAGCGTGGTGACCACAATAGAAACCAGCACCGCCGCATGAATGTTGCGGGAGGCCAGAATCGCGATGATAAAGAAGCCCAGTACGCCCAGCAGCACGCTGTGAGACGTCAGGTTGCCAATGGTCACCAGCGTGTCTTTGTTCGCCACGATGACCCCGGCGTTTTTCAGCCCCATCATGCCGATAAACAGGCCGATCCCGCTGGTAATCCCCACGCGCAGGCTCATCGGGATATTGGCGATCATCCAGTAGCGGACGCGGAAAATCGTCAGCAGCAGCAGGCCGATGGCGCCCCAGAAAATCGCGCCCATACCAATCTGCCACGGCAGGCCCATTGCGCCGACCACGACGAAGGCGAAGAAAGCGTTAAGGCCCATTGCTGGCGCCAGCGCAACCGGCAGATTAGCAAAAAGACCCATCAAAATGCTGCCAAATGCGGCGATAAGACAGGTTGTCACGAAAACCGCGCTGGTATCCATGCCTGCCGCGCCCAGAATCTGCGGGTTAACGAAGACGATATAAACCATCGTCAGGAACGTAGTAAAACCGGCGATCACTTCGGTGCGTGCCGAGGTGCCGTGGTCGCGCAGTTTAAACACGCGCTCAAGCAGTCCCTGACCCGAAGCCTGGGTTGTGTGTTGTTGGCTCATCATCTGGTTCCAAACAAAGGAGGGGAAAATTCGTCGCTATCCTATACCAAAATGCGACAATAGGGGTGCCTGAGACACATTTTTTTTCATTGAATTTGCTTATACGGCAACGATTGCGTCAGGCGAAATGCGGTGAGTAAACGTTAAACTTGTTAAGACAGGAAACGGCATGTCCAGTATTGAGGCGGTATTTTTCGACTGCGACGGAACGCTCGTCGACAGCGAGGTTATCTGTTCGCGTGCCTATGTGCACATGTTCCAGGAGTTCGGCATTACGCTTGAACTCGACGAAATATTTAAGCGTTTCAAAGGGGTAAAACTCTACGAAATCATTGATACCATCAATGAGGAATACGGCGTCAACCTGCAAAAAGCCCGCCTTGAGCCGGTCTATCGCGCCGAAGTGGCGCGCCTGTTCGATACCGAACTTGAGGTGATTGCCGGCGCGAATGCGCTGCTGAACGCCATGACGGTGCCGATGTGCGTGGTGTCGAACGGGCCGGTGAGCAAAATGGAGCATTCGCTAGGAAAAACCGGCATGTTGCACCATTTTCCGCAGACGCTGTTCAGCGGCTACGACATTCAGCGCTGGAAGCCCGACCCGGCACTGATGTTCCATGCGGCGACAGCGATGAACGTGAACGTTGAAAACTGCATTCTGGTGGATGATTCAACGGCAGGCGCGCAGTCAGGCATTGCGGCAGGGATGGAGGTGTTCTATTTCTGTGCCGATCCGCACAACCGGCCGATCGATCATCCAAAAGTGACGACCTTTACCGATCTGGCGCAGCTGCCGGAGCTGTGGAAGGCGCGCGGGTGGGATATCACGCGTTAGTCTGTCAGGGCGGGTAAGCGTAAGCGCTACCCGCCACAAACGTCACTCGGTGGGATCTTTATCCGCCAGCAGTTTGTCCAGCTCATCGCCGTTGACGTGACGGAAGTCCTGGCCTTTGACGAAGTAGAAGATATATTCGCAGATATTCTGGCAGCGGTCGCCGATACGCTCGATTGAACGGGCGCAGAACAGCGCAGTCAGCACGCTTGGGATCGTACGGGAGTCTTCCATCATGTAGGTCATCAGCTGACGCACAATGCCTTCATACTCCTGATCCACCTTCTTATCTTCGCGATAAATACGCACCGCTTCATCAAGATCCATACGCGCAAACGCATCCAGCACGTCGTGCAGCATCTGGACGGTATGACGGCCCAGCGATTCCAGGCTCACCAGCAGAGGCTGGTGCTGCTGAGAGAACTTCTCCAGCGCCGTACGGCAGATTTTGTCCGCCACGTCGCCGATACGCTCCAGTTCAGCGATGGTTTTGATAATCGCCATCACCAGACGCAGGTCGCTCGCCGTAGGCTGACGCTTGGCGATGATGCGCACACAGGCTTCATCGATCGCTACTTCCATCATGTTGACCTGTTTGTCGCCGTCGATGACGCGTTTCGCCAGTTCACTGTCCTGGTTATGCATGGCGGTGATCGCATCGGATAACTGCTGTTCCACCAGCCCGCCCATGGTCATCACCTGGGTGCGAATATGCTCCAGTTCTGCGTTGAACTGGCCGGAAATATGCTTATTAAGGTTAAGGCTGTCCATCATTAACTCCAAATCAACCGTAGCGGCCAGTAATATAGTCTTCAGTCTGCTTCTTAGCGGGCTTGGTAAACAGATCGTCTGTATTGCTGAACTCAATCAGCTCGCCAAGATACATAAACGCCGTATGGTCGGAGCAACGGGCAGCCTGCTGCATGTTGTGCGTAACGATAACGACGGTGTAATCCTCTTTGAGCTCGGTGATCAGCTCTTCGATACGACCGGTCGAGATAGGGTCAAGCGCTGAACACGGCTCATCGAGCAACAGCACTTCCGGGCGAATCGCAATACCGCGCGCGATGCACAGACGCTGCTGCTGACCACCGGAGAGAGAATACCCGCTCTGGTGCAGCTTATCTTTGGTTTCGTTCCATAATGCGGCCTTGGTCAAGGCCCACTGCACGCGCTCGTCCATATCGGCGCGGGAGAGCTTCTCAAACAGACGCACGCCAAAAGCGATATTGTCGTAAATGGACATCGGGAACGGCGTCGGTTTCTGGAAGACCATACCGACTTTCGCGCGCAGCAGAGCGATATCCTGGGTATTGGTGAGGATGTTGTCGCCATCCAGCAGGATTTCACCTTCAGCACGCTGCTCCGGGTACAGTTCGAACATTTTGTTGAACGTACGCAGCAGAGTGGATTTACCGCAGCCAGACGGGCCGATAAACGCCGTCACCTGGTTTTTCGCGATATTCAGGTTGATGTTCTTCAGGGCATGGAATTTACCATAGTAGAAGTTCAAATCACGAACCGAAATTTTACCTGGGCCGCTATTCGCCATACTCATCTCAATCTCTTCCTCATTCGACGCCGCTATCGCCGCGCCGTAAAAATTAACCGTGTTTACGTTTCGCGAAAATCACGCGAGCCAGAATGTTCAGCAACAGGACGCAAAGGGTAATGATCAGCACCCCGGCCCATGCCAGCTGCTGCCACTCAGCAAACGGGCTCATTGCAAATTTGAAAATGGTCACCGGCAGGTTGGCAATCGGCTGCATCATGTCGGTGCTCCAGAACTGGTTCGACAGCGCGGTAAACAGCAGCGGCGCGGTTTCGCCCGCAATACGCGCGACGGCCAGCAGCACCCCGGTCATGATGCCGGATATCGACGCTTTCAGCGTAATCGCGGAGATCATCTTCCACTTCGGCGTACCCAGCGCGTAGGCCGCCTCGCGCAGGCTGTCCGGCACCAGCTTCAGCATGTTCTCGGTGGTACGAATAACGATAGGCACCTGCAGCAGCGCCAGCGCGATCACGCCCGCCCAGCCGGAGAAATGCTCCATCTGCATGACCACGATGGTGTAAACAAACAGACCGACAACGATGGACGGCGCAGACAGCAGAATATCGTTGATAAAACGGATAACTTCCGCCAGCCAGGATTTACGACCGTACTCCGCCAGGTAAACGCCCGCCAGAATCCCCAGCGGCGTACCGAAAACCGTCGACCACAGGATTAACAGGCCGCTACCGGCCAGGGCGTTCGCCAGACCGCCGCCCGCGGTGTTTGGCGGCGGCGTCATTTCGGTAAACAGCGCCAGCGACATACCGTCGATGCCGCGTACAACGGTAGAAAACAGGATCCACACCAGCCAGAACAGACCGAACGCCATGGTCGCCATTGAGAGCGTCAGCGCGATACGGTTTTTGGTACGGCGCCGTGCCTGCATTTTGCGGCGGGATTCCGCCAGTTCAGCCGTCGTTTGCATTTCAAGAGTCGCCATTAACGTGCCCCCTCGTTTTTCGCGAGGCGCAGGATCATCAGTTTAGAAATCGCCAGGACGATAAAGGTGATCACGAACAGGATTAAGCCCAGTTCCATCAGCGCCGCAACGTGGAGGCCTGATTCAGCTTCGGCAAACTCGTTGGCCAGCGCCGAGGTAATGCTGTTGCCCGGCATATACAGCGAGGCGCTGTCGAGCTGGTAGGTATTACCGATGATAAAGGTGACCGCCATGGTTTCACCCAGCGCGCGGCCAAGGCCGAGCATCACGCCGCCAATCACGCCGTTTTTAGTAAACGGCAGCACGATGCGCCAGATAACTTCCCAGGTGGTGCAGCCGATGCCGTAGGCCGACTCTTTCATCATCACCGGGGTTTGTTCGAACACGTCGCGCATAACGGCGGCGATGTACGGAATGATCATAATGGCGAGGATCACGCCAGCGGCCAGCAGGCCGATACCAAACGCCGGGCCGGAGAACAGGGTGCCAACAATCGGAATGGCCGACAGCACATTCCCGACCGGTTCCTGAAAATAGGTGGCAAACAGCGGAGCAAAAATAAACAGGCCCCACATGCCGTAAACGATGCTCGGAATGGCCGCCAGCAGCTCAATCGCAATACCCAGCGGACGTTTCAGCCAGTTTGGCGCCAGCTCCGTCAAAAACAGCGCAATGCCGAAACTCACCGGAACGGCGATCAGCAGAGCAATCAATGAGGTCACCAGAGTACCGTAGATAGGTACCAGCGCACCGTAGATATCATTCGGCGCATCCCACTCTTTCGTCCACAGGAAGGAGAAACCGAACTTCTGGATGCTAGGCCAGGAGGAGAAAATCAGGGAGACGATAATGCCGCCGAGCATAAATAGCACAATCAGCGCAGCCAGTTTTACCAGCGCGCCGAAAAGGAGGTCGCCCTTTTTGCTCGGGGGATTAAATGCAGGCTTGATTGCCGCCATAAATTACTCTTCAGTTAAGACGTTTCACGAAATTGACAGATAGCATGACTGCTACCCGTCATTTTCGTCAATATTTCCAATTAGTACAGCGCTTTACCGCTGCTGTCTTTCACGTTGGTCTTCCATGCTGCGCGAACCTGCTCAATCACGCTTTCCGGCAGGGTAGCGTAGTCCAGCGCATTCGCTTCTTTACCGCCTTTTTTGTAGGCCCAGTCAAAGAATTTCAGCACTTCAGCGCCCTGCTCAGGTTTCTTCTGCTCTTTGTGCACCAGAATGAAGGTGGTGGAGGTGATTGGCCACACGTCCGCGCCTTTCTGGTTGGTCAGGTCCTGAGCGAAGGATTTGTTCCAGTCAGCGCCTTTCGCCGCGTTGGAGAAGCTCGTTTCGGTCGGGCTAACGTCGGCGCCATCAGCAGACTTCAGCTTGGTGTAGGTCAGGTTGTTCTGCTTCGCGTAAGCATATTCAACGTAGCCGATGGAACCCGGCAGACGCTGTACGAACGCCGCGATACCGTCGTTACCTTTGCCGCCCAGACCGGTCGGCCAGTTAACGGTAGAGCCAGCGCCGATTTTGGACTTCCACTCTTCGTTTACTTTAGCCAGGTAGCTGGTGAACACGAAAGAGGTACCAGAACCGTCAGCGCGACGAACAACGGCGATGTTCTGAGAAGGCAGCTTCTTGCCCGGGTTCAGCTTAACAATCGCTTCGTCGTCCCACTTTTTAATTTTGCCCAGGTAGATATCGCCCAGGGTTTTACCGTCGAGCACCAGCTCACCGGATTTGAAGCCAGGCAGGTTCACCGCCAGCACCACGCCGCCAATCACGGTCGGGAACTGGAACAGGCCTTCCTGGGAGAGCTTATCGTCGCTCAGCGGAGCATCAGACGCGCCGAAGTCAACGGTATTTGCTGTAATTTGTTTAACGCCACCGGAGGAGCCGATACCCTGATAGTTAACCTTGTTGCCGGTTTCTTTCTGGTAGGTATCCGCCCATTTGGCATACACCGGCGCAGGGAACGTTGCACCAGCGCCAGTCAGGCTTGCTTCTGCAAATGCAGAGAAAGCGCTCATCGATAAGGTCGCGGCGACAACAGTTGCGACAGTGGTACGCATAACTTTCATAATGTCTCCTGCAAGAATTCGTAAATCGTTGTTTAAGTGGCTACGGTGAGCAAAATAGGACAAACAGGTGACAGTTAAATGTACGAATTATGACAGTTTTATGACAATCGAAGAGTGCGATATAACTCATTGATTTATAATGATGCGCATACATTGCACTGTCATTATTTTGTCATATTGCATGAAAGATAGTCTGGTACAGAATAGCTAAAATGACAACGGCTGCCTGAGACAACCGTTGCGTATAGACGTTAATCAGTTTGAAAACTCAATAACCAAAGTGGCCCAGGCATCAAACGTGTTGGGGGTTGGCTTGTTTCCCGTGAGGCTTGCCGGTGCGGAGTAAAACGTAACGCTGCCATTCGTATTACCCACAAGGCTGATCGCTGACATGTCCGCGGGCATTAATGAACTCCCATCAACGCGAACGGGGCTTCCATCTCGATCGTAGATTTTGACGCCAACATCGGGGTTGCTGGTGGTTACCATGGACGCATCCGCGCTCGGAGCCTGGGCAACAAACGAAGCGTTAATCTTTGCCGTGTTGCGCACCTCCGACATTCCAGTACAGGATACCGCTACATCCGTTTTTATCTTTCTTCCTGATACAACGGCGCCTGGCGTTGAGGAAAACTCGCTGGCATAAATTTTACCTAAGTCGATATCAATAACTTGCCCCTGGTTTATTTCACAATTTTGCGGGGCAATAAGCTGTCCTTTAATCGTAACTTTTGAAACCGGTGTTGTGCGGGGAAAGTCATCGGACATTCCGGCATAAAGCCACGCTACTTCAGTTTGCGGGATATCTATCGTCCCCATAACCGGATGACGAAGATAAAAAGAGAGTTTAGCTGAACGACCGGAATCCAGGTTAATAGTACTACCGTCATTACCCGCACCGCACGTATGTGAAGGACTAGTTGACTGGTTTGATAAATGATCAAAAGGTATTGCTGCATACTGATTATTTATAATAAAAACCTTCACACCAACAGAAAGCGTTTCAGATCCAGATGTATCTTTTAATATATAGTAATTTAACCCACCCATAGCGCGATCGAGAATGAGTCCAGGTGCTGGATCGCCAATATAGTAAATAGGATAAAAAGTGGTATCTGAATAAGGTGGTTGTCCGCCATGCTGATCGTCGCAATGACACCGCACCGGATAGGTTCCCGTCGTGTTCGTTAACGCATCTACCACGGTATAGCCCGTCTGATTATTTGCCGACGAAATGGTTATTGGTCCAAATGATAAGTTTAACATGTGCGTTGACCCATCCGAATTATGACAAACGCCATCGCCTGCGGCGAAGCAGTCGTAGCAAAAAAACAGCATAATTAGCCCTGACAATATTTTTTTCATTCTCTATTCCTTTAGCGACAAGATGCTGGTGTCTGAATTAGCCCATCTTTTAATTGTTTTTCATCCAGACGGTATGAAACATGGCATGTTTTTGCGCTACTTTCTCCCCAACGCAAAGAGAGTGTTCCTTCGATTGGCATACCAGAAAGATACAAATCGCCGTTATCTCCCACAATGCCCGTTACGGTGCCCGATTCAAGCTCAGCGGACGCCATCGCACCAAAAGGTACGGAGGCTCCATCAGGCAGATGCACATTAAACAGCACACGATAGCCAACGTGGGTGACAAATTCCGCTCTCACCACCGCGCCTCGCGTAGGTACAATATTCACTACGCTGTTTTCCAGCTCGACGTTGGCTTTTTCAAAGTAATCGCTGCTGATGGACACCCGGTTCTCATCATACGGCGTCATTTGCGTTTTTACCGTATAGCCGCGCCAGTCGGTGGAAACCCCCGTCGCGTTGTCGATCCCCATCCCTTCTGCGCCAGGCGCTTTAATCAGCGCGACCGTTTCCCCCAACTGCTGCGAGAAGGTCACACCATCCGCATGTACCAGAACACCGCCCTTCACGCCGTAATTCAGACGCTGCGAACCTCGGCTGTAATCATACGAACCATTCACCGAGCCATAGGTTCCGTCATAGCTCAGCCCGGCGCTGCCGCTGTAGGTATCCTCCGGCGAACTTATCCACGATTCCTGAAGGTTGTAGCTCAGATTATGCCCCTCCAGCAGCGTACCGTTCAGACCCGCCTGCATGGTGCTTTCGTTGTGATTGTTTTGCGTTAATGAATAGTTCACATAGCTGTTTTCCATCCACCCGGATAACGGGATAGACACGGACAACATGAAAATCTGTTCGCCGTCATAATTACTATCATCATGATTATTATGGCCATAATAGCCGGAGCTATGGTTGATAGAATCGGTATAGTTCCAGGAGATATTCCACGAAATCCGGTGCCAGTAATTGCTGTAGCCTAACTGCACCAGGCGTTCAACCTCATCCGTTTTCCAGTATTGCTGACGACTGACCGTCAGATAGAGGTTTCCCCAACCATTGCCAAAGGATTGCGTCCAGGTTCCCTCGAGCCGGCTGCGGCGGTTACCGCTAATCCAGAAATCGCTGGCGTCATCCTGCCGCTGCGCCCACTCGTTCATGCTGTAGTAGCCCTGCGTCGAGTAGCGATAGCCTACCAGGCGGAAATTGGTGTCCGTTTCATCAAAACGCTTAGAGTAGAGAAAGCGATAGGATTGCCCGCTTTCATCATCACCGTCGTCAAAACGGGCCCGTGCATGCGTGACGTCAAAAGAAATGGCGCCAATATCCCCTAAATCCTTCCCCATCCCCAGCGCAAGGGAATCATAATCTTCTGCCGCCTGTACGCCGCCATATACCGTCATCCCCCACGGCAGGCCATGCAGGATCTGCGCCTGCAGCACATTTGGCGTGAAGTGATCCTGATTACGCAACTCACCGACGCTGATATCAACGTCCGTCTGCCCTTCACGCTTTAATATCGCCAGCGACGCATACGGCTGGGTAAAGTGCTGCTCGCTGCCGTCCTCTTCCTTAATAGTGACATCCAGATCGCCACCCGAATTGGTGGTATTCATGTCCGTTATCGCAAACGCGCCTTGCGGCACAGCGGACTGATAAATGACGTAGCCATTTTGCTTAATAATGACCGTGGCATTGGTTCTGGCTACCCCACGCACCACCGGCGCAAAACCATTCTGACTGCTGGGGAGCATGTCATCATCGGTATACAAACGGGCGCCACGGATTTGCGTGCTATCGAAAACGTCGCTGGCCGTCCAGGTATCACCCAGCATGACCTGGCTGCGCAGCACGGCGATATCGCGCTGGACATAGGAGCTTATTGAGTGGTAATCCGTTCGGCCATCAGAGTGGTTGAGCGTACTGTAATTACGTAAACGCCAGGCGCCAAGGTTGAAACCGTTCTGCAGGTTCAGGTAGTAATAGTCGCTCTCATCGTAGTCCGATTTGACCGTATGCGTCCCGGAGAGATCGTAATTCATCATCAGCGCGGTGATCCCTTCATCCCAACGCGAAGGGGGGATGGTGTCGCGCGCGGCGATATCCAGATATATCTGTGGAACAGAAAGCGCTAGCGTCAGTTTATCCGCATCCAGCGTCCAGACGGCGCCGTCAATTAAAGGTACCGGGTTGATGCAGGCTTTATCATCGACATTTTCCAGCGTTTTTAGCGCATCCACTTTTACGCCAAAACTTTTCAGCGTCTCCTTTACCTCCGTAAAGCAGGGATGCAGTTCGCCATCAGGTTTATCCTGTACAAAGGTGACCATCCGCCGATCCAGCAGTTTGCCGTTAATATAAAGATCCACCTTATATTCACCGGCCGGCAACGTATTCGTCCTGTTGAACTGACGAATATCAATATTCATCGGGTGATCGATTTCCAGCAACGCCGGGTTAAATACGCTGTCGCGAGCATGAGCATTAGACCCGACGCCCAGCGCAACGCCTGACGCCAGCGCCAGAGCAAGACGTACCTGTGTCATGTATTACGTCCTTACCGTCACAGGGACAATGTCAGCGGCGCGCTGACGGCGCCATAGTCATTAATAAAACGCCAGACCAGCTTATGCCCCGCCACTCCGACCGGGAGCGGTAACGTCAGCGTTTCAAATGGACGAACCATATTGAGTGCGATGTCTTTACCATCCACGCTGATGTCCATCACGTTGATATGAACAGGCGTGGGGTTTTCAACCACCAGCTGATTTCCCTGCCGACGCCATTTCACCTTCGGGGCAGCACCTTCCGGGATAATTTTTATCGACGCCGGGCGCCAGAACAGCTTAATACGGGTTTTAATTGCGATTTCGAGCGTGCTGGAATCTGTTTTCGTACTGGCCGGGGGGATATTTTTTACATTCAGCCAGAATACGGATTCCCGATCCTGCGGTAAGTCACCCTGGGTTTTAATAATACGCAGGATTTTTTCCTGCCCTGGTTCCAGACGAGAAACCGGAGGAATAGCCGTAAACGGTGGTTTCACGCTATCTGTTTTATTAAAAGGGTCAATCCATACCTGAATCAGATAAGGAATTTTCACCTCTTTATTAAACACCGAGATAGTCGCATCAGATTTGTCACTGGCATAAATTAATCGAGTGCCGCCAATAACAATCCCGGCATTCACCATTGATGAATAAAAAAACCACAGTGCAACAATTAAACTGCTTAACAGACGCCAGACCATAGAGATCATCCCTGCTGAATTTTCTAAAAAGAACCTGTTTATTATGCTGGAATTACGGCAAAACAACGCCTTACCCCAAAAGGTAAACAGGTTCTCGTTTCACAGAAAAATAATGGGGATTATTTTTGATACTCGACGGTAAACTGGGAATCGGCGTTACCGGTACCGGCAGTGACCTGAGCTGTCGTCTGAATATAGCGGGCGATAAATTTCAAATCAGCGCCATGCGATGTTGGATCAATATCAGTCCACGCGGAATCATTATACAGCTTAACAATGCTATTATCGCTCTTGTTATGGATACGAATAGCCACACCGCTTGCTGCAATTGCGGACGGCTGGTCACCGGTATAATCACCCGGTGTACCGGTTTCCATTGGGTTGCCGATAGCCAGATCGCCCGCGCTGTTGTTGTCTTCAGTACCATCAAAGCGGATAGCCGCTTTGGTATAGGTATCCGGACAGTTTTGCAGGCTGATCGTAAAGTCTTTTGAAGACGCTTCGCTGGTCACCCCAGTAAACGCCGTTTTGTTCACTTTCCCTAAATCAACGTTTTGCTCCTGAGTGGCTGGCGTCACTTCACAGGTGCTATCAATAATCTCCCCGCGAAAATGAACGGTACCATCAGCGGCCAGTACCTGACCCACGGTTAACAATGAGGAAAGCGCCAACGCACCGGTAATTAAATTACGTTTCATTAAACAACTCCATTAATTATTAAGGTAAATCCTTTCTTTTTATACATATCAAAGATGTATAAAAAGCCACGCTAACGATGCAACGTAGCGCGTAGGGAATATTACATTAGGAGAATAGAGTTAAATATTATTTATACTTAAATACAAAGAAATAAAAACTTAAAAACCATCAATAGAGTAGCGCTTAATAATATTATTAAGCGAAAAACAAAAGCAACCATGTTATTTTATTTTCAAGAATCGTGGTTATAAATACAATACCAACGACTATATTGCAATAATATTAATTGATTTTAAGACTCTGTTTAGTCACAAACAGTAACAAGAAAAAGGGCTGCCAAATGGCAGCCCTTACCGTACAACGGCAAATGTTATTCAACCGTCACCGATTTCGCCAGGTTACGCGGCTGGTCAACGTCGGTACCTTTGATCAGCGCCACGTGATAGGCCAGCAGCTGCAGCGGAACGGTGTAGAAGATAGGCGCAATAGCCTCTTCCACATGCGGCATCTCAATGATGTGCATGTTGTCGCTGCCGGAGAAGCCGGCATCGCGATCGGCAAAGACATACAGATGACCGCCGCGGGCGCGAACTTCTTCGATGTTGGATTTCAGTTTTTCCAGCAGCTCGTTGTTCGGCGCCACCACGATAACCGGCATATCGGCGTCAATCAGCGCCAGCGGGCCGTGCTTCAGCTCGCCAGCGGCATAGGCTTCCGCGTGAATGTAGGAAATCTCTTTAAGCTTCAGCGCGCCTTCCAGGGCGATCGGGTACTGATCGCCGCGGCCAAGGAACAGCGCGTGATGCTTGTCGGAGAAATCTTCAGCAAGCTGCTCAATGCGTTTGTCCTGCGACAGCATCTGTTCGATACGGCTCGGCAGCGCCTGCAGGCCCTGGACGATATCCTGCTCAATGGCGGCATCCAGCCCTTTCAGCTGCGACAGCTTCGCCACCAGCATCAGCAGAACGGTCAGCTGGGTGGTAAACGCTTTGGTGGAAGCTACGCCGATTTCGGTTCCCGCTTTGGTCATCAGCGCGAGATCAGACTCACGCACCAGCGAGGAGCCTGGCACGTTGCAAATCGCCAGCGAGCCGAGGTAGCCCAGCTCTTTAGACAGGCGCAGCGCCGCCAGCGTATCCGCCGTCTCACCCGATTGCGACAAGGTGATCATCAGGCTGTTGCGACGTACGGCGGACTTGCGATAGCGGAACTCGGAGGCGATTTCGACATCGCACGGCACTCCGGCCAGCGCCTCAAACCAGTAACGGGAAACCATACCGGAGTTATAGGACGTACCGCAGGCGACAATCTGGATATGCTCAACCTTCGCGAGCATATCATTGGCATTCGCCCCCAGCTCGCTGAGATCCACCTGGCCGTGGCTGATGCGCCCGGTCAGGGTGTTTTTAATCGCGTTCGGCTGCTCGTAAATCTCTTTTTGCATGTAGTGGCGGTAGATGCCTTTATCACCCGCGTCGTACTGCAGATTGGACTCGATATCCTGACGCTGTACCTGCGCGCCGGATTTATCAAAGACGGTGACCGAACGGCGGGTCACCTCCGCGATATCACCCTCTTCGAGGAAGATAAAGCGACGGGTTACCGGCAGCAAAGCCAGCTGATCGGAGGCGATAAAGTTCTCGCCCATGCCAAGACCGATAACCAGCGGGCTACCGGAGCGGGCCGCCAGCAGAGTGCCAGGGTCGCGGGTATCCATGATAACCGTGCCGTAGGCGCCGCGCAGCTGCGGGATCGCGCGCAGTACCGCTTCACGCAGCGTACCGCCCTGTTCCAGCTCCCAGTGCACCAGGTGAGCAATCACCTCGGTATCGGTTTCCGACACAAAAACGTAGCCGCGAGACGCCAGCATGTCGCGCAGCGGCTCATGGTTTTCGATAATGCCGTTGTGAACCACAACGATGTGTTCTGACACGTGAGGGTGCGCGTTGCCTTCGGACGGTTCTCCGTGCGTCGCCCAGCGCGTATGCGCAATACCGGTACCGCCATGCAGCGGATGTTCTTCCGCCGCCTGAGCCAGCATCTGCACTTTTCCGAGACGACGCAGGCGCGTCATATGCCCTGCGCTATCAACGACGGCCAGTCCCGCAGAGTCATAGCCACGGTATTCCAGACGACGAAGACCTTCGAGAAGGATTTCAGCAATATCACGCTGCGCGACTGCGCCAACAATTCCACACATAGTTAAATTTCCTGAATATGGCGTTATGCCATGCGTTGTCGCCGACCTGTATTTGCCCTTTTCCGGGCGCCCCGAGCCTTGTAGAGAGTGGGGTTATTTTTATGGGTACTGCTTGTGGGGGGAGGATTATATTATCCCCTCACCCCGGCCCTCTTCCCAGTGGGGAGAGGGTTAATCCGTTACTTTTTCTTCACCGGACGCAGCCAGCCCTGCTTATGGGTCTGCGGCACGCGGCTTAATACCAGCTCATTATCGGCGATATCGCGCGTCACCGTCGTCCCTGCGGCAATGGTTGCGCCTTTACCGACGCGGACCGGCGCCACCAGCTGGGTATCGGAACCGACAAACACGTCATCGCCGATAATGGTTTTGAATTTATTCGCACCATCGTAGTTGCAGGTGATCGTCCCGGCGCCGATATTCACGTTGTCGCCAATTTCCGCATCGCCCAGATAGCTCAGATGGCCCGCTTTAGAGCCCTTACCCAGACGCGCTTTTTTCATCTCGACGAAGTTGCCGACGTGCGCCCCTTCCAGCAGCTGTGCGCCAGGACGCAGGCGGGCAAACGGGCCGATCGTGCACGCGGCGTCAAGCTGCGCGTCCTCAACGACCGAATACGGGCTGATTTCACAATCATCGCCAATGACGCTGTTTTTAATCACGCAGCCAGCGCCGATTTTGACGCGATTGCCGAGCGTAACGTGACCTTCAAGAATAACGTTAGTATCAATTTCCACATCGCGCCCGTGAGAGAGGACGCCGCGGAGATCAAAACGTGAGGGATCGCGCAGCATCACGCCCGCCAGCAGCAGCTTTTCAGCCTGCTCGCTCTGGTAGACGCGCTCAAGATGGGAGAGCTGCAGGCGGTTGTTAACGCCTTCCACTTCACTCAGACGGTCAGGATGCACGGCGGCGATTTCGCGGCCTTCCTGATACGCCATGGCGATAATATCGGTGATATAAAACTCGCCCTGGGCATTATTGTTGTTGAGCTGCGCCAGCCAGCGTTTTAAATCCGCCCCGCCGGCAATCAGAATACCGGTGTTGATCTCTTTAATCTGCAGCTGCGCCTGCGACGCGTCTTTCTGCTCAACAATGCCGTTGACGCTGCCGTTTTCGCGCGTTATGCGGCCATAGCCGGTCGGGTCATCCAGCTTCACCGTCAGCAGCCCGATGCCGCCCTGCGGCTTTGCATCGCGCAGCCGCTTGAGCGTTGCAACGGAGATAAGCGGCACGTCGCCGTACAGCATCATGATGTCTTCGTCGTCGGCGAAGTACGGCGCCGCCTGCTGCATCGCATGGCCGGTACCCAACTGTTCAGCCTGAAGCACCCAGTTAAGCTTATCTTCACGCAGCGTTTGCTGAAGCAGCTCGCCGCCGTGGCCATACACCAGATGCACCTGTGCTGCGCCTAAATGTTTCGCAGCATCAATGACATGCTGAACCATCGGCTTTCCTGCCAAGGTGTGCAGCACTTTCGGAAGATCGGAATACATGCGGGTACCTTTGCCAGCGGCAAGGATAACCACGCTCATCGCACTGTTTGACATACGCATCCTGACGGTAGTTTGAGTGGGAAGTAAAAACCTTTCGCGTTGAAAATTCTACATATTTTGCATCATGAAATGGAATGTAGGAAAAACGCTCAACGCCCGGGCATAAATCGGCTTAATCCGGCTATTTTCAGTCATCGTAAACCGATTTGTCCCGCAATAAATGCCGGTAATCTGAAGTTTAGCGGCTATGCTTCTGCTTTCGCTGTTTTTTTGTCATCTGAATAAAGCCTGCGCGCAGGGCATAAAAAAAGCCAGTCTGGAAACCAGACTGGCTTTTGTGCTTTCAAGCCGGTGTTACATCGCTTTTTTGGTCAACTCGATAACGCGCAGTTTCGCGATAGCTTTGGCCAGTTCCGCAGATGCCTGAGCGTAATCCACGTCGCCGTGAGAGCTCTTAATGTGCTCTTCCGCTTTACGCTTCGATTCCAGGGCTCGCGCTTCGTCGAGATCCTGACCACGAATCGCGGTATCAGCCAGAACGGTCACGGTGCCAGGCTGCACTTCAATAATGCCGCCGGACAGATAGATAAACTCTTCATGACCGAACTGTTTAACGATGCGGATCATACCAGGCTTAATGGCGGTGAGCAGCGGGGCGTGACCCGGGTAAATACCCAGTTCACCTTCGCTACCCGTTACCTGGATTTTCTCGACCAGACCAGAGAACATCTGTTGCTCTGCGCTGACGACATCCAGGTGGTAAGTCATTGCCATATCACCCTCCGATTAAGGCGTTAAAGTTTTTTGGCTTTTTCCACAGCTTCGTCGATGGAACCAACCATGTAGAACGCCTGCTCCGGCAGGTGATCGTATTCGCCGTCCATGATGCCCTTAAAGCCACGGATGGTGTCTTTCAGCGCGACGAATTTACCCGGAGAACCGGTAAAGACTTCTGCTACGAAGAACGGCTGGGACAGGAAGCGCTGGATCTTACGCGCGCGTGCTACCACCAGTTTATCTTCTTCAGACAGTTCATCCATACCCAGGATGGCGATAATGTCTTTCAGTTCCTGATAACGCTGCAGGATGGACTGAACGCCACGCGCGGTGTCGTAGTGTTCCTGACCAACAACCAGCGGATCCAGCTGACGGCTGGTGGAATCCAGCGGGTCAACGGCCGGGTAGATACCCAGGGACGCGATCTGACGGCTCAGTACCACGGTTGCGTCAAGGTGCGCAAAGGTGGTTGCTGGTGACGGGTCAGTCAAGTCATCCGCAGGTACGTATACCGCCTGAACGGAGGTGATAGAACCGGTTTTGGTGGAGGTGATACGTTCCTGCAGAACGCCCATCTCTTCCGCCAGCGTCGGCTGGTAACCTACCGCTGAAGGCATACGGCCCAGCAGTGCGGATACTTCTGTACCGGCCAGGGTGTAACGATAGATGTTGTCGACGAACAGCAGAACGTCACGACCTTCGTCACGGAATTTCTCAGCCATGGTCAGGCCGGTCAGCGCAACGCGCAGACGGTTTCCCGGCGGCTCGTTCATCTGGCCATACACCAGGGATACTTTATCGATAACGTTGGAGTCGGTCATTTCGTGGTAGAAGTCGTTACCCTCACGAGTACGTTCACCCACGCCCGCAAACACAGAGTAACCGGAGTGCTCGATCGCGATGTTACGAATCAGCTCCATCATGTTTACGGTTTTACCTACGCCCGCACCACCGAACAGACCGACTTTACCGCCCTTCGCGAACGGACAAATCAGGTCCATAACTTTGATGCCGGTTTCCAGCAGTTCCTGAGAGTTGGAAAGCTCTTCATAGGACGGCGCTGCGCGGTGAATCGCCCAACGCTCTTCTTCGCCGATTTCGCCTTTCATGTCGACCGGTTCACCCAGTACGTTCATGATACGACCCAGCGTTGCTTTACCTACCGGGACTTCGATCGGGTGTTCGAGGTCGTTTACTACCAGACCGCGACGCAGACCGTCGGAGGAACCCATCGCGATGGTACGTACGATACCACCACCGAGCTGCTGCTGAACTTCCAGCACCAGGCGCTCTTTACCATTCTGAACCTCAAGAGCATCGTACACGCGCGGTACGGCATCCTGAGGGAATTCGACGTCCACTACGGCGCCGATTACCTGGACAATTTTTCCAGTAGCCATCTTGAATCCTCTACGAATTAACCTGGTTATACCGCGGATGCACCACCGACGATTTCGGTGAGTTCCTGAGTAATGCTGGCCTGACGAGCTTTGTTGTATACCAACTGCAGCTCTTTAATCAGGCTGCCGCCATTGTCGGTTGCGGCTTTCATCGCCACCATACGTGCGGCCTGCTCGCTGGCCAGGTTTTCTACCACGCCCTGATAAACCTGAGATTCGACGTAACGACGCAGCAGGGTGTCCAGCAGCGGTTTCGGATCGGGTTCATATAGGTAATCCCAGGCTTTGTGCTTCAACTCTTCATCTTCTGATACCGGCAGCGGCAGCATTTGAGTGATGGTCGGAACCTGAGTCATGGTGTTAATAAATTTGTTGCTGACAACGTAAAGCTTGTCCAGACGACCTTCATCGTAGGCCTGCAACATCACTTTTACCGGGCCGATCAGTTCGGACAGGGAAGGGTTGTCCCCCATACCGGTTACCTGAGCGACCACGTTGCCGCCAACGGAACTGAAGAAAGAGACGCCTTTAGAGCCGATCATTGCGAGTTCGCACTGAACGCCTTTATCGGACCACGCTTTCATATCCGCCAACAGCTTTTTGAACAGGTTGGTGTTCAAGCCACCGCACAGACCACGGTCAGTCGACACTACCAGGTAGCCCACGCGTTTTACGTCGCGTTCTTCCAGGTAAGGGTGCTTATATTCCAGATTACCGCTGGCAAGGTGACCAATCACTTTGCGCATGGTCTCTGCATAAGGACGGCTGGCCGCCATGCGATCCTGCGATTTACGCATTTTGGAAGCGGCGACCATCTCCATCGCTTTAGTGATCTTCTGCGTGTTCTGGACGCTTGCGATCTTACTACGTATCTCTTTTGCGCCGGCCATGAGCTTCTCCTCAATGCCTCGCGGCCCACCCTAAGGCAGACCGCCAGACGTTACCAGGACTGGGTTGCTTTGAAGGAATCGAGGATGCCTTTCAGCTTGCCTTCGATTTCGTCGTTATAGCCACCGGACTGGTTGATCTCTTGCATCAGCGGAGCATGGTCACGGTCAACGTAAGCCATCAGAGCGGCTTCAAAGCTACCGATTTTCGCCAGTTCAACATCCGCCAGGTAACCACGTTCAGCTGCGAACAGAACCAGAGACTGATGCGCAACGGACATCGGCGCATACTGTTTCTGCTTCAGCAGTTCGGTCACTTTCTGACCGTGATCGAGCTGTTTACGGGTTGCATCGTCAAGGTCGGATGCAAACTGGGAGAACGCCGCCAGTTCACGATACTGCGCCAGCGCGGTACGAATACCACCGGACAGTTTCTTCATGATCTTGGTCTGGGCTGCGCCACCAACACGGGATACGGAGATACCCGGGTTAACCGCCGGACGAATACCGGAGTTGAACAGGCTGGTTTCCAGGAAGATCTGACCATCGGTAATGGAGATTACGTTGGTCGGAACGAACGCGGAAACGTCACCTGCCTGCGTTTCGATAATCGGCAGCGCGGTCAGAGAACCGGTCTGACCTTTCACTTCACCTTTGGTGAAGGCTTCGACGTATTCGGCGTTAACACGCGCAGCACGCTCCAGCAGACGAGAGTGGAGGTAGAATACGTCGCCCGGGAATGCTTCACGTCCTGGCGGACGACGGAGCAGCAGGGAGATCTGACGGTATGCAACAGCCTGTTTGGACAGGTCATCGTAAACGATCAGCGCATCTTCGCCGCGGTCGCGGAAGTATTCGCCCATTGAGCAACCCGCGTATGCCGCGAGGTACTGCAGCGCAGCGGATTCAGACGCGGTAGCCACCACAACGATGGTGTTAGCCAGCGCGCCGTGCTCTTCCAGCTTACGAACCACGTTCGCGATAGTAGACGCTTTCTGACCGATAGCGACGTACACGCACTTAATGCCGGAGTCGCGCTGGTTGATGATGGCGTCGATAGCCAGAGCGGTTTTACCGGTCTGACGGTCGCCGATGATCAGTTCACGCTGACCACGACCGATTGGGATCATGGCGTCAACGGATTTATAACCGGTCTGAACCGGCTGATCGACGGACTGACGTTCGATTACGCCCGGCGCGATAACTTCGATTGGGGAGAAGCCGTCGTGCTCAACCGGACCTTTACCGTCGATTGGCGCACCCAGGGTGTTCACCACGCGTCCCAGCAGGCCGCGGCCAACCGGAACTTCAAGAATACGGCCAGTACACTTCACCTTCATGCCTTCGGCGAGGTCAGCGTACGGACCCATCACCACCGCACCCACGGAGTCGCGCTCCAGGTTCAGTGCGATAGCGTAACGGTTACCCGGCAGGGAGATCATTTCACCCTGCATACAATCGGCCAGGCCGTGAATGCGGATAACACCGTCACTTACAGAAACAATAGTACCTTCGTTGTGCGCTTCGCTCACAACATTGAACTGAGCAATGCGCTGCTTGATCAGTTCGCTGATTTCGGTGGAATTCAGTTGCATGCTCCAGTCCCCTTAAGACTGCAAGACGTCTGCAAGGCGCTCAAGACGGCCGCGTACGCTGCCATCAATGACCATATCACCCGCTCGGATGATAACGCCCGCCATTACAGACTTATCGATATTGCAATTCAGCTTCACTTTGCGTGACAGACGTTTTTCCATCGCGGCGGTGATTTTCGAAAGCTGTTCTTCACTCAGCTGGGTCGAAGACGTTACGTCAACTTCCACGGTAGCCTCGCTAAGGGCACGTAAGTGCGCAAACTGCTCAAGAACATCCGGGAGCACTCTCAGACGACCATTTTCCGCCATCACCCGAATCAGGTTCTGGCCGTTGGTATCCAGTTGCTCACCGCATACGGCGATGAACGACTCAGCAAGCGTTTCTGGCGCCAGCGCGCCGGAGAGAAGCTCGGCCATTTGGTCGTTCTTCGTCACCTCGGCGGCAAACGCCAGCATATTCTGCCAGCGGTCGACGTTCTGGTGTTCGACGGCAAAGTCAAAAGCTGCTTTGGCGTAGGGGCGAGCTACCGTAACAAATTCAGACATCGGCCCCTCCCTCCTTACAGTTCAGCGACAAGTTTATCCACGATGTCGCTGTTAGCAGCTTCATCCACGGAACGTTCGATGATCTTCTCGGCACCAGCAACAGCCAGAATCGCGACCTGCTTACGCAGCTCTTCGCGAGCACGTTTACGCTCGGCATCAATTTCTGCCTGTGCTTGCGCAACGATTTTGCTACGTTCCTGTTCTGCTTCCGCTTTGGCTTCGTCCAGGATCTGAGAGCGACGTTTGTTCGCCTGCTCAATGATTACCTGGGCTTCCGCTTTCGCTTTTTTCAGCTGGTCGGTCGCGTTGGCCTGTGCAAGGTCCAAATCTTTCTTAGCGCGTTCAGCAGAAGCAAGGCCGTCAGAAATCTCTTTTTGACGCTTTTCAATGGCTGCCATTAACGGCGGCCATACATACTTCATGCAGAACCAGACAAAGATAACAAACGCGATGGCCTGGCCGAGGATTGTTGCGTTCATGTTCACAGCACAATACCTCTTAAAATTAACAACTGTGGCTTAGGTTTATTCCGCGCAACTTACTACGCGACAGCAAACATCACGTACAGACCCAGACCTACAGCGATCATCGGGATAGCATCCACCAGACCCATAACGATAAAGAACTGAGTACGCAGCAGAGGAATCAGATCCGGCTGACGCGCTGCGCCTTCCAGGAATTTACCCCCGAGGATGCCGATACCGATCGCAGCACCGATTGCCGCCAGACCCATCATCACAGCGGCAGCCATGTACAGCAGATCCATATTCAGGTTTTCCATGACAGTCTCCAGTTTGTTTCAGTTAAAACGTAGTAGTGTTGGTAAAGAATCAATGCTCTTCAGACGCCATCGACAGATAGACAATCGTCAGAACCATGAAGATAAAGGCTTGCAGCGTAATGATCAGGATGTGGAAAATGGCCCATGGCACATTAAGAATCCACTGTGACCACCACGGCAGAAGGCCCGCGATCAGAATGAAAATCAGCTCACCCGCATACATGTTGCCGAACAGTCGCAGACCGAGAGAAATCGGTTTGGACAGCAGGCTGACGCCTTCCAGAATTAAGTTAACCGGAATGAACGCCCAGTGGTTGAATGGCTGCAAGGTCAGCTCTTTCACAAAGCCGCTTACGCCTTTCATTTTGATACTGTAGAAAAGAATCAGGATAAATACGCCCAGCGCCATAGACAGGGTGATGTTCACGTCGGCAGACGGCACCACGCGCAGTGCAGGCAGACCGAAAATGTGCTCACCGATGTATGGAATCAGGTCGATAGGCAGCAGGTCCATCAGGTTCATCAGGAAGACCCAAACAAACACGGTCAGGGCCAGTGGAGCAATCAGCTTGCTCTTGCCATGGTACATGTCTTTCACGCTGCCATGGACAAAGCCGATGATCATTTCGATGAACGTCTGGAATTTCCCTGGAACACCGCTGGTCGCTCTTTTAGCAACACCGCGGAACATGGCCAGGAACAGAAGACCCAAAACCACCGAGAAGAACATGGAGTCGATGTTGATCGTCCAGAAGGTGGCCGGGGGGTTATGCGGATCCACCAGCGAGAATGTACGCAGGTCCAGCTGAAGGTTGTTCAGGTGGTGACCTATGTAATCCTGCGGCGTCATATTTTCTGAAGCCATGATGCCTTTTACCCTTTGTTGTTGATTACAGCTGGCGCCAGAACTTGTACCACCAGCACCAAAACCCACGTCACAATCAGCGGCACAAAGGCCGCTTTGACAACCGCCAGCGCCATCACCAGGAGGGCAAAGGTCAGCAACACCTTAAACACTTCGCCGAACGCGAAGGACCAGGCCACGCGGCCTTTGGCAGGTGTATGCGCCTGATGACGCCAGGCAAAAATCATAAACAACATATTTGGCACTACGACCGCCAAACCTCCGCACGCGGCGGAAACGCCCCAGAAGGGGTCTTTGAGGCAAAACAGCAGTCCACTTGCTATTACTGCCAGAAACTGAATGAACAGAAGCTTACGAGCAACGTTTCTACTCAAGAGCGACACAGACATCACGTTTTTACTCCTGCTCCCTTCGAGGTATGCCGCGTGTCGTATAAAACGTTCTTTAAGGCTCAGAGTCAAGCATCAAAAAGCGGACAAATTATACGGTGACGCCTCGTTAATTCAAACAATAAGTAGCGAAAAGGTGAATAAATGTTTAAATATTTTTCGGGACCACGGTTCTCACACTTTTACTGAAAGTGTGAACGATCAGTCAAAACTGCAAACAACGCGAAAACACCAACTTTAAAGCGTGCATCCGATCACAAAAAAAACATTTTGGTGTTTATCGAAATGACGCATATAAATAATTCCTGGTTTTCATCATTCTGAAATTTATAACAAATTTTCCGAACTATTTTTAAAACAGCCCAATACAAGACAAAAACCATTCATTGACATTTATAATAAAATTTTAACAACTATGTGCTGTACCCCAGACAGACTTTTAGCATGCTGATATTTTCATGGTTGACTATTCCTTGTGTTAACAAAAAATGACTAGTTAACAAAAAGCAAAAAAGCAGTAAGTACGAGGTTAAATACAACCTGACGCATCGCTGCTTTTATCGTCAGATTTTAACACTTAATCACAGGGCTAAAATTCACATTTTTTGATAAAAATTAAATTTTGGTTGGTTTAATCATCACCAGATGACGCTCGCCTTCCAGCCGCGGAACCCGAAGTTTTACTATCTGTTCAACCGTATATCCCGCGGGGAGCATCGCTATCTCGTCATCCGGCAGCTGCCCCTTCAGCGCATAGAAGCGGCCGTTTTCTCCCGGAAGGTGGTGGCACCAGCTCACCATATCATTGAGCGAAGCGAACGCCCGGCTAATCACGCCGTCGAACGGAGGCTGCGCAGGAAAGTCTTCTACGCGGCTTTGTACCGGCGTCACGTTTTCCAGCTTAAGCTCGTGCTGCACCTGACGCAGAAAGCGTACGCGCTTGCCCAGGCTATCCAGCAGCGTAAAGTGCGCCTCTGGACGAACGACAGACAGCGGAATCCCCGGTAGCCCAGGTCCAGTCCCTACGTCGATAAAACGTTCACCCTGCAGGTGCGGCGCCACCACGATGCTGTCGAGGATATGGCGGATTAACATCTCGTTAGGGTCGCGTACGGAAGTGAGGTTGTACGCTTTGTTCCATTTGTTCAGCATATCGACATACGCCACCAGCTGATTTTTCTGGTGATCGGTGAGCGAAATACCTGCTTCATCCAGCAGACGAGAAAGTGTGTTGAGCACGGTGAATACCTGTTCGAAATGTTGTAGAGCGGGTAAGCAAAGCGCTACCCGCCAAAATGGTACTGATAGCCTGACGTTACGCGCTGCGGCGCAGCATACCCTGTTTTTTCAGCCAGACCAGCAAAATTGAAATCGCCGCCGGCGTGATCCCGGAGATGCGGGACGCCTGGCCGATGGATGACGGTTTGTGATCGTTCAGTTTGGCGATCACCTCGTTAGATAAGCCCGTCACCTGGCGGTAGTCCAGGGTTGCCGGCAGCAGCGTGTTTTCATTGCGCTGCTGTTTTTCGATCTCATCCTGCTGGCGCGCAATATACCCTTCGTATTTAACCTGGATCTCAACCTGCTCAGCCGCCTGCACGTCCTCAAGGCCCGGCGCGAACGGTGAAAGCTGCACCAATTGTTCGTAGGTCATCTCCGGGCGACGCAGCAGATCTTCGCCGCTGGCCTCGCGGGATAACGGCGCGGTCAGGTGAGCATTCACTTCCGCCGCCGCCTCAGCGGATGGCGTCACCCAGGCCGATTTCAGACGCTGACGTTCGCGCTCGATGCTTTCCAGCTTCTCGTTGAAGCGCGCCCAGCGAGCATCGTCAACCAGACCAAGCTCGCGCCCCATTGCCGTCAGGCGCAGATCGGCGTTGTCTTCGCGCAGCATCAGGCGGTATTCCGCACGCGAGGTGAACATGCGGTACGGCTCTTTGGTGCCGAGCGTACACAGATCGTCCACCAGCACGCCGAGATAGGCCTGAGCGCGCGATGGCGCCCACCCCTCTTTTTCGGCAGAGAAGCGCGCGGCGTTCAGACCGGCCAACAGCCCCTGAGCGGCGGCCTCTTCGTAGCCGGTAGTGCCGTTGATCTGTCCGGCGAAGAACAGACCGTGGATAAATTTGCTCTCAAGCGTTGGCTTCAGGTCGCGCGGATCGAAGAAGTCGTATTCGATAGCATAGCCTGGGCGAACGATTCGCGCGTTTTCCATGCCCTGCATGGAGCGAACAATTTGCATCTGCACGTCAAACGGCAGGCTGGTGGAGATGCCGTTCGGATAAATTTCGTTAGAGGTCAGCCCTTCAGGCTCAAGGAAAATCTGATGCTGGTTGCGATCGGCAAAGCGCATCACCTTGTCTTCGATAGACGGGCAGTAGCGCGGGCCGATCCCTTCGATCACCCCGGCGTACATCGGGCTGCGATCGAGGTTATTGCGGATCACATCGTGCGTTTTTTCATTGGTGTGCGTGATGTAGCACGGAACCTGCCGCGGGTGCTGCGCGGCATTGCCCATAAACGAGAACACCGGCAGCGGGGTATCGCCATGCTGCTGGGCCAGCACACTGAAATCGATAGTCCGGGCGTCAATGCGCGGCGGCGTACCGGTCTTCAGACGGCTGACGCGCAGCGGCAGCTCGCGCAAACGGCGGGACAGGGAGATGGACGGCGGATCGCCTGCGCGACCGCCGCTGTAGTTATCCAGCCCAATATGGATTTTGCCGTCAAGGAAGGTCCCCACGGTGAGCACCACGGCTTTCGCACGGAATTTAAGCCCCATCTGGGTTACCGCGCCAACGACGCGATCGTTTTCGACGATCAGATCCTCAACCGCCTGTTGGAAAATCATCAGGTTCGGCTGGTTTTCCAGCGCGGTGCGCACCGCCTGGCGGTAGAGCACACGATCGGCCTGTGCGCGAGTAGCGCGAACCGCCGGACCTTTGCTCGCGTTTAGTATCCTAAACTGGATGCCTGCCTGGTCGATAGCGGTTGCCATCAGGCCGCCAAGCGCATCCACTTCTTTCACCAGGTGTCCTTTCCCAATACCGCCGATCGCCGGGTTGCAGCTCATCTGCCCGAGCGTGTCGATATTGTGTGTCAAAAGCAGGGTCTGTTGCCCCATACGTGCTGCGGCCATCGCGGCCTCAGTACCTGCATGACCCCCGCCAATGATGATGACGTCAAAAGGATCCTGATAAAACATGTGGTCTGCCTCGCATAACGCGGTATGAAAAATGGATTGAAGCCCGGGTCGTGGATTCTACTCAACTTTGCGCGTCGGAGAAAGCACCCGGGATCCTGGGTATTTAAAAGAAGATCTTTTTATATAGAGATCTGTTCTATTGTGATCTCTTATTAGGATCGACCTTTGCTGTGGATAAGTGGGATCCTGCTTTTAGGATCAAACGCTTAAGGAGGATCACATTCTGTGAATGATCGGTGATCCTGGTCCGTATAAGCTGGGATCAGAATGAAGGGTTATACACAACTCAAAAACTAGCCAAACCTTATTAATTGGATAACTACCGGTTGATCCAAGCTTTTAACCAGAGTTATCCACAGTTGATCGCACGATCTTTACACTTCTCAGAGCAAATTTTTCCAGGATCCGAGCCAGATTTCCGCCGGATCTTCCGGAATGTCGTGTTCCAGGATGTTGATTCTGAGCATTTCGCCGAGCTGTTTTGCGCCGCAGGCCTTCAGTGCATCGTCGATTTTCTCGATGGCGCCGCAAAAGGTGTCGTATTCCCGGCTGCCAATACCCACTGCGCCAAAGCGCACGGCGGACAGGTCCGGTTTTTCTTCCTTTATAGCATCGTAGAACGGCTGCAGATTGTCCGGGATATCTCCTGCACCGTGGGTGGAGCAGATAACCAGCCAGATCCCTTCTTTATTAAGATCGTCAAGCAGCGGTCCGTGCAGGGTCTGCGTCGTAAAACCCGCATCTTCCAGCTTTTCCGCCAGATGCTCCGCTACATATTCGGCGCCGCCCAGGGTGCTGCCGCTGATAAGGGTTATATCTGCCATGATCGTCCACTCAACCACTCTGAGTGGCGTATTGTACGCTGTGTGCGAGCTGGGATCTACCTGTGGAAAGATGTGGGATTAAAAAGCCCGATCACGGGCGGATGGTGCGCATGATCGGGTTCTGTAGGGAGATCAGCGTCTCGGTGGACTGAATTTCATCGATTGTTTGGATCTTGTTGATAAGTACCTGCTGCAGCGCGTCGATAGAGCGACACATCACCTTAATAAAGATGCTGTAGTGGCCGGTGGTGTAGTAGGCCTCGGTTACCTCATCGAGACTTTCCAGTTTCGCCAGCGCGGAGGGATAGTCTTTGGCGCTTTTCAGGATAATGCCGATGAAGCAGCAGACATCGTAGCCCAGCTGCTTCGGGCTCACGTCGATACGCGCGCCGGTGATAATACCGGCCTGCTTCATTTTTTCTACCCGGACGTGAATCGTGCCGGGGCTGACGCCAAACTGCTTCGCCAGTTCGGCATAAGCGGTACGGGCGTTGGCCATCAGCGCCTCAAGAATGCCGCGGTCCAGATTGTCGATCTGATAATTTTCCATCGCTTTTTCTTATGAAGATTAATGATTCTCTCTATTTTAGCGCTTCGTATTGATGAATTAAAAGTGAAGTGGGCTTTTTATTGTTTGATTATTGAATTGGTTGCCAGTTTTGTTGCTTAATCAATGGCACAGGACGCAGGAGTATAAATATGAAAACCGCTTATATCGCAAAACAACGCCAGATCAGTTTCGTTAAATCCCATTTTTCCCGCCAGCTTGAAGAGAAGCTTGGCCTGATTGAAGTCCAGGCGCCGATCTTAAGCCGCGTAGGAGACGGGACGCAGGATAACCTTTCTGGCTGCGAAAAAGCGGTGCAGGTTAAAGTGAAAACACTGCCTGACGCCCAGTTCGAAGTGGTTCACTCACTGGCGAAATGGAAGCGTCAAACCCTGGGACAACACGACTTCAGCGCGGGCGAAGGGCTGTACACGCACATGAAGGCCCTTCGCCCCGATGAAGACCGACTTTCCGCCATCCATTCCGTATACGTCGACCAGTGGGACTGGGAGCGCGTGATGGGTGACGGCGAACGCCATACCGGTACGCTGAAAGCCACCGTAGAGTCGATTTACGCGGGGATCAAAGCGACCGAAGCGGCGGTCAGCCAGGAATTCGGCCTGACGCCGTTCCTGCCTGAGACGATCCACTTTGTTCACAGCCAGGAGCTGCTGAGCCGCTTCCCGGATCTTGACGCCAAAGGCCGCGAGCGCGCGATCGCGAAAGAGCTGGGCGCCGTTTTCCTGGTCGGGATCGGCGGCAAGCTGTCGGACGGTAAGCGCCACGACGTGCGCGCGCCGGATTATGACGACTGGAGCACCATCGGCGAACGTGAGTTTGCCGGGCTCAACGGCGATATTCTGGTGTGGAACCCGGTTCTGGAAGATGCCTTCGAACTCTCATCTATGGGGATCCGCGTGGATGCCGATGCGTTAAAACGTCAGTTAGCGCTCACTGGGGACGAAGACCGTCTGCAGCTCGAATGGCACCAGGCGCTGCTCAGAGGTGAAATGCCGCAGACCATCGGCGGCGGTATCGGCCAGTCTCGTTTAACGATGCTGCTGCTGCAGCTGTCGCATATCGGCCAGGTGCAGTGCGGCGTCTGGCCGCAGCAGGTACGCGAAAGCGTTGGTTCGCTGCTGTAATTAGCGCTGCCAGCGGCGGATAAGACGGCTGCGTAACCCGGTGTCGAAGCGCCAGATATGATCGAAGATGCGCATGATGCCGGGTTTGCCGTGCGCTGACATCGCCACCGCATGAAAGCGGTGCTGGTGATGGCGCTGCAGTTCCCCCACCTTACTCACGACGTCGTCCGGCAGCCGCTGGGCGATAAAATCGGAAATGACCACCGCATCGGCGTCGTGCCACTCCGGGCTTTGCAGCCGTTCGATAATGGCGCGAAAGCAGCTGGCGATATCCGTACCGCCACGAAAGCGCTGGCTTAAGAAGCGGATCGCCTGCTCAATGCCGTGCGGCCCCGTCAGCTCGTAGCGCACCACTTCGCTGGAGAAAAGCATAATAAAGCAGCGCCGGTTGTCGGCGAGGGCAACCCGCATCAGCGCCAGGCAGAAGGCCTTGGCGCACTGCTCGTTAAAACCGCCCATTGAGCCTGAGGTATCTACGCAGACGATAAACGGCCCGCGCGGCTGTTCATCAACATCCTGGTGCACCACCGGGCGTTCGCTGATTTTCTCCCGCCAGGCGTCGCCGTGCAGCCGGTAGGTGAGCAGCTGTTTTTCCACCAGCCGGCGGTAAAACTCATATTCCAGTTCGGTAATGCCGAGGGTTGCCAGCTCCGGCGGCAGCAGGCGCAGGATATCGTCGCTTCGCTGCAGGCCGTCCACCTGTTCCGGCACCGTGGCCGGTTCCCGCACCAGCGTACGGAAGGTTTCCATCGGCGCGTCTTTCTTCGGTACCGATTTTGCCTCTCTGGAGCGGCCGAGCTGCTCCGCCAGCTTCATCAGTTCGGGCTGCTGGCTGAGGAAATCGCCGTATTTAACGATAAGCTGCCAGTCGCCACGCCTGAGCTGGCCCGCGCTCATATCCCACAACCGCCCGGCGGCGTTCTCGTTTTCGACCAGAATAGGCTCCAGCTGACCGCTAAGCGTCATCCTCTCCTGCACTTCGCTGAGCAGTTGTTCGCGCTCTTCTTCCAGCAGCTGCTGGTTAAGCGTGGTGGCCTGCACCACGAGGCTTAACCGCCAGCGCTGCAAAAACAGCGTATGCATGGCGGCGGTGAAGGTGGCGTTGTCGTCCACCAGCTGCTGCGCCTGGGCGGCAAACGGCGAGTGGACCTGATGCAGCAGCGCCAGAATTTGCGGCAGCTGCACGATAAACTGGGTGGTCGACAGCGCCTGAGCGCGCTGGAAGCAGGCGACCTCCTCGCTCAGCTCCTGAGGCACCGGAACCTCTTTGAGCCGTCGCCGGAGCCCCTCCCGCCAGCGGGGAATATCTTCTGAGATGGCATTTTTCAGCCGCGGAAATTTTTCAAAGAACACGGCCAGCTGCGGGGAAGCCAGCAGGGCCAGGATCATCTCTTCGATCAATCCCTCCTCGCTGACCGCCAGCATCACATTGAGCGTGTCCAGAGTGAGCATTATTGTCGCGCCTGTTTGATCTGTGCGCCCACGTCCTGCAGGCTTGCCTCAATACGACCTAACCAGTCGCCCTGAATAAACAGGCACTTTTGCTGTTCGCTAAAGCGGTTGTGCTGCTGGTGCCACTCTTCTTCGAGCGCGTCCAGCTGCTGTTTTATCTCGGCGGGCATGCTGCCAGACGATGAGCTTCCCGGCAGCGACAGGCGGGAGCCCTGCAGGCTGACGTCCCTGACCACCAGGTGCTGGCCGCCGTCGACGTCCATATTCAGCACCTGCGCAAAACCGATGCCGTTGAGCTTGCCGCGGATCTCGCCGCCTTTTTCCAGCCAGTTTGCCAGCGGCTGGCGCTCAATAGTGATGTGCACAACGTTCATATCGTGCAGCCTGAGCGGCTGTTGCAGGAGCAGGGTCAGCGTAGCATCCTGCAGGTCCGCCGGTAGCTCATAGTGCGGTTTGCGGCTGAACATTCCTCCGAGCTTAGTCACTTTCAGCGCTGTTTTATCGCTTTGCTGCTGCTGAAGCTGCAGCCGGCGCTGGGTAATGGCGCCCAGGCGGGTGAGCATGGCCTGCTGCTGCCAGGCGTGCCCGGTCATCAATATGTCTATCTGCTGCTGCATCAGATTCATGCTCTGCGCATCGTGCCACAGGCAGTCTTTCAGCAGGATCAAATCCACGGGCGCAATGGCGTCGCGTCCGCTAAAGAAGGCGCTGGCCTGCAGCAGGCGGATCGCTTTTTTCCAGCGACGGTCTGACACATAGGGGGCGTTGGGAAGCGTATCCAGCTGCTGACGCAGCTGATAGATAAGCTCAAAGACGCTGTCGGTGAGCTTCACGGCGCCGATTTGCGTCTGCCACTGGTAAAACTCTTCGTCGGTCACCTGGAGGCTTTCCGGCACCGGGTTGCTGGTCTCATCCTGCTGGCTTATCAGCATCGACCGAAAATTCCCCTTCTCCTGGACCTTGTCCAGCCACAGGCGAATGAGCATACGGTCATACAGCGCTTCAAGGCTGCTGTCGGCTTCCGGTAATTCATTGGAGGCCGCCACCAGCAGGCGCATCGGGATTTTCGCTTCGCTGGCGCCGTTGCGGAAGTGGCGTTCGTTGATGGCGGTAAGCAGGGTGTTAAGGATAGCCGGGCCCGCTTTCCAGATTTCGTCAAGAAAAACGATTTCGGCCTCTGGCAAATACCCCTGGGTCAGACGCTCATAGCGCCCTTCATCTTTTAACGCCTGAATGGAGAGAGGACCGAAAACTTCTTCAGGGGTGGAAAAGCGGGTCATCAGATATTCAAAGGCGCGGGCGTGCCGGAAGGCGAATTTTAAGCGGCGGGCGATAAGGCTTTTCGCGATGCCGGGCGGCCCGAGGAGAAAAACGCTCTCGCCGCTGAGCGCCGCCAGCAGACAGAGCCGGATGGTGTGGCTACGCTCGAAAACGCCCTTTTCCAGCGCGCCGCTGAGCCGGGAAATTCTTTCTGCTAATAAATGTGATTGCGCCATAATAGAGTGGTATCCCTCCGCTTTTTATCCAGCTATCAAGCGATTATAGCCGCTAGTACAGGACGGGTAATAGAGCGGGGAGTGCCGGAATTTTCTTTGAGCCAGGTTAATTTGCATTGAGTTAGGGGTACGATTTCGCATTTAATCGTGCATACTGTGCGCTTTTTGTGGGCCAAGGGACTAAGCACACATTTGTTTTATAATGTTTTATAAACGAAAGACTAGTCTATGAGCACTGATAATAAGCAATCGTTGCCGGCGATAACCCTCGCGGCAATTGGCGTGGTTTACGGCGATATCGGGACCAGCCCACTGTATACGCTTCGTGAATGTTTGTCCGGCCAGTTCGGTTTTGGTGTTGAACGTGATGCGGTGTTTGGGTTTCTGTCACTGATTTTCTGGCTGCTGATTTTTACCGTTTCCATCAAGTACATTACCTTCGTGATGCGCGCGGATAACGCCGGGGAAGGCGGGATCCTGACGCTGATGTCGCTGGCGGGTCGCAACACGTCGGCGAAGATGACCTCGGTGCTGGTGATCCTCGGGCTTATCGGCGGCAGCTTCTTCTATGGCGAGGTGGTTATCACCCCGGCCATTTCGGTCATGTCGGCGATAGAGGGGCTCGAAATTATCGCGCCGCAGCTCGACAGCTGGATAGTGCCGATATCTATCTTCGTCCTCACGCTGCTGTTCGCCATCCAGAAGCACGGTACCGGCATTGTGGGGAAATTGTTTGCCCCAATCATGCTTATCTGGTTCCTGCTGCTGGCGGTGCTGGGCGCGCGGGGCATCATCGCTAACCCGGAAGTACTGCAGGCGCTGAACCCTTACTGGGCAGTCCACTTTTTCCTCGAGTACAAAACGGTTTCCTTTATCGCGTTAGGCGCGGTAGTGCTGTCCATTACCGGTGTGGAAGCGCTGTATGCGGATATGGGCCATTTCGGCAAGCTGCCGATTCGCGTCGCCTGGTTTACGGTGGTGCTACCGTCGCTGGCGCTTAACTATTTTGGCCAGGGCGCGCTGCTGCTGAAAAATCCGGAAGCGATTAAGAACCCGTTCTTCTTACTGGCGCCGGAATGGGCGCTGATCCCGATGCTTATCATCGCCACCCTGGCGACGGTTATCGCGTCGCAGGCGGTTATCTCCGGCGTATTCTCCCTGACCCGTCAGGCGGTTCGTCTGGGCTATCTGTCGCCAATGCGCATCATTCATACGTCGGAAATGGAGTCCGGGCAGATCTACATTCCGTTCGTTAACTGGATGCTGTACGTGGCGGTCGTCATCGTTATCGTGAGCTTTGAGCACTCCAGCAACCTGGCGGCGGCATACGGTATTGCGGTGACGGGGACGATGGTGCTGACCTCCATTCTTTCTACAACGGTGGCGTTCAGAAACTGGCACTGGAACAAGTATCTTGTGGGATGCATCCTTGTCGCTTTCCTGTTCGTCGATGTACCGCTGTTCTCGGCGAACCTCGATAAGCTGTTCTCCGGCGGCTGGCTGCCGCTGAGCCTGGGTCTGGTGATGTTCATTATCATGACCACCTGGAAAAGCGAGCGCTTCCGCCTGCTGCGTCGTATGCATGAGCACGGTAACTCACTGGAGGCGATGATCGCCTCGCTGGAGAAATCGCCGCCGGTGCGCGTGCCGGGAACCGCTGTGTATATGTCCCGCGCCCTGAACGTGATTCCATTCGCCATGCTGCATAACCTGAAGCACAACAAGGTGCTGCATGAGCGCGTGATCCTGCTGACCCTGCGTACGGAAGATGCCCCTTATGTGCATAACGTCCGCCGCGTGCAGATTGAGCAGCTGTCGCCGTCGTTCTGGCGCGTGGTGGCAAGCTACGGATGGCGTGAGACGCCAAACGTGGAAGAGGTCTTCCACCGCTGTGGGCTGGAGGGGCTGAGCTGTCGGATGATGGAGACATCGTTCTTTATGTCCCACGAGTCGTTAATCATCGGCGACAGACCGTGGTATCTGCGCCTGCGCGGCAAGCTGTATCTGATTCTGCAGCGTAACGCCCTGCGCGCGCCTGACCAGTTTGAGATCCCGCCTAACCGCGTGATTGAGCTGGGAACGCAGGTCGAGATTTAATCTCCTCTGCGGAGTGAGAGCGCAAACAAAAAAACGGTAACCTCCTGGTTACCGTTTTACATTTACCTTCCCCGCATTTCACTTAGCGAAACGTTTCGACGTTGATCACAATTCTGTTACGTCATGATGGTTTTCTGAGCACTCTTACGGCTACACTTATTTCAGCGAAACGTTTCGCTAGTGGAGCAGAAAGATGAAGAAAGGTGCGGTACTTAATTCTGAAATTTCCTCGGTCATATCCCGTCTTGGGCATACCGATACGCTGGTGGTGTGTGATGCAGGTTTACCCGTTCCTCACAGCACGCAGCGTATTGATATGGCGCTAACCCAGGGGGTGCCTTCATTTATGCAGGTGCTGGACGTGGTAACCGCGGAAATGCAGGTTGAGGCGGCCATTCTCGCAGCGGAAATCAAACAACATAATCCGCAGCTTCACGAAACGTTGCTCAGCCATATTGAGCAACTGCAACAACACCAGGGAAATACCATAGAAATTCGTTACACCACCCATGAGCAGTTCAAAAAACAAACCGCAGACAGTCAGGCGGTAATTCGCAGCGGGGAGTGTTCCCCGTATGCGAATATCATTCTCTGTGCTGGCGTCACGTTCTGAGGCCATCATGGACGCATTACTGCAGCTTAAAGGCATCGACAAATCATTCCCGGGCGTAAAAGCCCTTTCCGGCGCGTCGCTGAATGTCTATCCGGGGCGCGTAATGGCGCTGGTGGGCGAGAACGGCGCCGGTAAATCCACCATGATGAAAGTGCTGACCGGCATCTATACCCGCGATGCCGGTTCGCTGCTGTGGCTGGGAAAAGACACCACCTTCACCGGCCCGAAGTCGTCGCAGGAAGCCGGGATCGGCATTATTCACCAGGAGCTGAACCTGATCCCGCAGCTCACGATTGCGGAGAATATCTTCCTCGGCCGCGAATTCGTTAACCGCTTCGGCAAAATCGACTGGAAAACCATGTACGCCGAAGCCGACAGGCTGCTGGCGAAGCTGAACCTGCGCTTTAAAAGCGACAGGCTGGTGGGGGAACTGTCGATCGGCGACCAGCAGATGGTGGAAATCGCCAAGGTGCTGAGCTTCGAGTCGAAGGTCATCATTATGGACGAGCCGACCGACGCGCTCACCGATACCGAAACCGAATCGCTGTTCCGCGTTATCCGCGAGCTGAAATCGCAGGGGCGCGGCATCGTCTATATTTCCCACCGTATGAAAGAGATCTTCGAGATTTGCGACGATGTGACGGTCTTCCGCGACGGACAGTTTATCGCCGAGCGTGAAGTGGCATCGCTTACCGAAGATTCGCTGATTGAAATGATGGTGGGTCGTAAGCTTGAAGATCAGTATCCGCATCTCGATAAAGCGGTGGGCGATGTTCGCCTGAAGGTGGATAACCTGTGCGGCCCGGGGGTAGAAAACGTCAGCTTTACCCTGCGAGAAGGCGAGATTCTCGGCGTATCTGGCCTGATGGGCGCGGGGCGCACGGAGCTGATGAAGGTGCTGTACGGCGCGCTGCCGCGCGCCAGCGGCTACGTTACGCTGGATGGCCATGAGGTGGTGACCCGTTCTCCGCAGGATGGTCTCGCCAATGGCATCGTCTATATCTCTGAAGACCGCAAGCGCGACGGCCTGGTGCTGGGCATGTCGGTAAAAGAGAACATGTCCCTGACCGCGCTGCGCTACTTCAGCCGCAGCGGCGGAAGCCTGAAGCACAAAGATGAACAGCAGGCGGTGAGCGATTTTATCCGTCTGTTTAACGTTAAAACGCCCTCAATGGAACAGGCGATTGGCCTGCTTTCCGGAGGCAATCAGCAGAAAGTGGCGATTGCCCGCGGTCTGATGACCCGGCCAAAAGTGCTGATCCTTGATGAGCCGACCCGCGGCGTCGACGTTGGGGCGAAAAAAGAGATTTATCAGCTGATTAACCAGTTTAAAGCTGACGGCCTGAGCATAATTCTCGTCTCGTCTGAGATGCCGGAAGTGCTGGGCATGAGCGATCGCATCATCGTGATGCACGAAGGGCATCTCAGCGGTGAATTCACACGCGAGCAGGCCACTCAGGAAGTATTGATGGCTGCCGCTGTGGGCAAGCTTAATCGTGTGAATCAGGAGTAAAAAAGATGACTACCCAGGCTGCTACTGGTCGCCGTTATTTCACTAAAGCATGGCTGATGGAGCAAAAATCGCTGATTGCCCTGCTGGTGCTGATTGCGATTGTTTCGACCATGAGTCCGAACTTTTTTACCGTCAACAACCTGTTCAATATCCTGCAGCAAACCTCCGTTAACGCCATTATGGCGGTGGGAATGACGCTGGTCATTTTGACCTCGGGGATCGATCTGTCCGTCGGTTCTCTGCTGGCGCTGACCGGCGCGGTAGCTGCATCCATTGTCGGCGTTGAGGTGAATGCGCTGGTCGCTGTTGCTGCCGCCCTCGCATTAGGAGCGGCCATTGGCGCCGTGACCGGCGTGATTGTCGCGAAGGGGCGCGTTCAGGCGTTTATCGCCACCCTGGTGATGATGCTGCTGCTGCGCGGCGTCACCATGGTGTACACCAACGGCAGCCCGGTGAATACCGGCTTTACCGATAATGCCGATCTGTTTGGCTGGTTTGGTATCGGCCGCCCGCTGGGTATCCCGACGCCGGTGTGGATCATGGCGATTGTCTTCCTGGCGGCATGGTACATGCTGCACCATACTCGTCTCGGCCGCTATATTTATGCGCTGGGCGGTAACGAAGCGGCGACGCGCCTGTCCGGTATTAGCGTCAACAAAGTGAAAATTATCGTTTATTCGCTGTGCGGTTTGCTGGCGTCGCTGGCGGGCATCATTGAGGTGGCGCGCCTCTCCTCGGCGCAGCCAACGGCGGGTACCGGCTATGAGCTGGACGCTATCGCGGCGGTGGTGCTTGGCGGCACCAGCCTTGCGGGGGGTAAAGGTCGCATTGTTGGGACGTTGATCGGCGCACTGATTCTTGGTTTCCTGAATAATGGTTTGAATTTGTTAGGTGTTTCCTCCTATTACCAGATGATCGTCAAAGCGGTGGTGATTTTGCTGGCGGTGCTGGTAGACAACAAAAAGCAGTAACTGACGACACTACAGGACATCTCTGATATGAACATGAAAAAACTGGCTACCCTGGTCTCTGCTGTTGCGTTGAGCGCAACCGTAAGCGCAAATGCGATGGCGAAAGACACCATTGCGCTGGTCATCTCTACCCTGAATAACCCGTTTTTCGTTTCCCTGAAGGACGGCGCGCAGAAAGAAGCGGACAAACTGGGCTATAACCTGGTGGTGCTGGATTCCCAGAACAACCCGGCGAAAGAGCTGGCAAACGTTCAGGACTTAACCGTTCGCGGTACCAAAATTCTGCTGATCAACCCGACCGATTCCGACGCGGTAGGTAACGCCGTTAAGATGGCGAACCAGGCGAAGATCCCGGTGATTACGCTTGACCGCGTCGCCGCTAAAGGCGAAGTGGTAAGCCACATTGCGTCTGACAACGTGCTGGGCGGTAAAATTGCGGGCGACTACATCGCTAAAAAAGCCGGTGAAGGCGCCAAAGTTATCGAACTGCAGGGCATCGCCGGAACGTCTGCGGCACGCGAGCGTGGCGAAGGCTTCCAGCAGGCCGTTGCGGCGCACAAATTTAACGTACTGGCCAGCCAGCCGGCAGACTTCGACCGTACTAAAGGTCTGAACGTCATGCAGAACCTGCTGACCGCGCATCCGGACGTGCAGGCCGTATTCGCCCAAAACGATGAAATGGCGCTGGGTGCGCTGCGCGCGCTGCAGACGGCAGGTAAATCCGATGTGATGGTTGTCGGATTTGACGGCACGCCGGATGGTGAAAAAGCGGTAAATGATGGCAAACTGGCGGCGACCGTTGCCCAGTTGCCGGAGCAGATTGGCGCGAAAGGCGTTGAAACTGCGGATAAGGTACTGAAAGGCGAGAAGGTTCAGGCCAAGTATCCGGTTGACCTGAAGCTGGTCATCAAGCAGTAACTCGCGATTCAGATCTGATAAGGTCTGAGGGACAACGTAAAAAAGAAAAGCAGGGCATGCGCCACCGGAGCTCACTTCGGTGGCGCACTTTACGGACTGACTTAACATGAAAAACACAGGCAATCTCGTCGTCCTTGGCAGTATCAATGCCGATCACATTCTCAACCTTGATGCTTTCCCGACACCCGGCGAAACCGTCACCGGGCACCATTATCAGGTCGCGTTCGGCGGTAAAGGCGCAAACCAGGCCGTCGCGGCCGGGCGCAGCGGCGCGAAGATTGCGTTTATCGCCTGTACCGGTGATGACGACATCGGCGAGCGTATCCGCAAGCAGCTCGCCTGCGACAACATTGACGTTGCGCCAGTGCGGGCGGTGAAAGACGAATCGACCGGCGTTGCGCTGATTTTCGTCAACGCGGAAGGGGAGAATGTTATCGGCATTCATGCCGGCGCAAACGCGGCGCTCTTACCCGCGCAAGTGGCCGACGAGCAGGCGCGCATCGCCAGCGCCGATGCGCTGTTAATGCAGCTGGAATCTCCGCTGGAAAGCGTCATGGCGGCGGCGAAAATCGCCCACCAGAACAAGACGACCGTGGTGCTTAACCCGGCCCCGGCCCGTGCGTTGCCGGATGAACTGCTGGCGCTGGTGGATATCATCACGCCAAACGAAACCGAAGCAGAAAAGCTGACGGGCATTCGGGTGACGAACGATGACGACGCGGCGAAAGCGGCGCAGGCGCTGCATGCCAAGGGTATCGACAGCGTGATTATTACGCTCGGCAGCCGCGGCGTGTGGGCCAGCCAGCAGGGCAAAGGCCAGCGCGTTGCAGGTTTTCGCGTAAAAGCGGTTGATACTATCGCCGCCGGTGATACCTTCAACGGCGCGCTGATGACCGCATTACTGGAAGATAAACCGTTGCCAGAGGCGCTGCGTTTTGCCCATGCGGCGGCGGCAATCGCCGTGACCCGCAAAGGGGCGCAGCCCTCCGTTCCATGGCGCGAAGAGATTGATGAATTCTTACGTCAGCAGAGGTAATGCTTGGCTACCATGAAGGATGTAGCCCGCGAAGCGGGCGTTTCCACTTCAACCGTTTCTCACGTCATTAATAAAGACCGTTTTGTCAGCGAGGCTATCACTGACAAAGTGCAGGCGGCGATCAAAAGCCTCAACTATGCGCCGTCCGCGCTGGCGCGCAGCCTCAAGCTCAACCAGACCCGCACAATCGGCATGCTGATCACCGCCAGTACCAACCCGTTTTATTCCGAACTGGTGCGCGGCGTTGAGCGCAGCTGCTTTGAACGCGGCTACAGCCTGGTGCTATGCAACACCGAAGGCGATGAGCAGCGAATGAACCGTAACCTTGAGACGCTGATGCAAAAACGCGTCGATGGTTTACTGCTGCTGTGCACCGAAACCCATCAGCCGTCGCAGGAAATTATGCAGCGCTATCCGTCGATTCCGACGGTGATGATGGACTGGGCGCCGTTTGACGGCGACAGCGATCTGATTCAGGACAATTCCCTGCTGGGCGGTGATATGGCGACCCAGTATTTAATCGACCAGGGATATACCCGCATTGCCTGCATCGCCGGTCCGCTGGATAAAACCCCGGCCCGTCTGCGGCTGGAAGGCTATCAGGCGGCGATGCAGCGCTGCGCCCTGCCGATCGCGCAGGGCTACATTATCACCAGCGATTTTGAATTCGGCGGCGGGTTTACCGCGATGCAGACGCTGCTTGCGCTTCCCGAGCCGCCTCATGCGGTTTTTGTCGGTAACGACGCCATGGCCGTGGGCGCCTACCAGGCGCTGTATCAGGCCGGTTTGCGGATCCCGCAGGATATGGCGGTTATTGGCTATGATGATATTGAGCTCGCCCGCTATATGACGCCGCCGCTGACGACCATCCATCAGCCGAAGGATGAGCTGGGAGAGCTGGCCATCGATGTGCTTATCCATCGGATGGCGCAGCCCGGGCAGAAGCAGCAGCGTGTACAGCTAACGCCCGAGCTGGTGGTGAGAGGTTCCGCTTAGCGTTTGTGCCGCTCCTTAATCATGTTGCGGCCATCCTTTGGCTTCAGCAGCATAAACATCACAGCCGACACAATGGTGATCGCCCCCATCGTAATAAAGGTGTAGTGGAACTGCTCAACGGTGTTCGTACCGTCGATGCCTTCGTAGAAGCGCAGCACCGCCGCGCTGATTGCCACGCCAAGGCTGATGGACAGCTGCTGCGTTACCGCCAGCACGCTGTTGCCGCTGCTGGCGTTTTCGTCCGTCAGGTCGGCAAGGGTAATGGTGTTCATCGAGGTAAACTGCGTCGACATCGCCATCCCCAGCACAAACAGCGGCAGGATTAGCATCCAGACCGGCATCGACGGCGTCTGCAGCGAGAACTGCGCAATCATCAGCCCGATAAACAGGGTGATCCCAACCAGCGTTTTCCGGTAACCGAACCAGTTAAGAACCTGCGTCACCGTCGATTTGGCGATAATCGAACCGACGGCGGTCGGCGCCATCATGCAGCCGGCAATAATCGCCGGATACCCAAAACCGACCTGCAGCATCAGCGGCATCAGGAAGGGAACGCAGCCGGTTCCCAGACGGGTGGCCAGGTTACCGGCAATACCGACGGAAAAGGTGCGTGTTCTGAACAGCGGCAGCGCGATAAGCGGGGTGGGATGGCGGCGCGCGTGGAAAATGTAGGCTGCCAGCAGCGTCAGGCTGATGGCGACGATAGCCAGCGCAAGCCAGGTTGATACGATTTTTTCCCCGAACAGCTCAACGCCGCTGGAAAACAGCACCAGGCTTAAGCCAAACAGCAGAAAACCGGTCGTATCAAAACGGCGACGAGGGGTAGTGAAATTCGGCATATATTTACGCGCGTAAATCAGCCCGGCCACGCCAATCGGAATGTTGATGAGGAAAATCCAGTGCCAGGTTGCCCAGGTGACCAGGATGCCGCCGAGTACCGGGCCCAGTATCGGACCGACGAGTCCTGGCATCGTTACAAAATTGAGTACCGGCAGCAGCTCGCTTCGCGGATAGGCGCGTAATAAGGCCAGGCGGGCAACCGGCATCATCATGGCGCCGCCAATGCCCTGAATCACGCGAAAGACGACCAGCTCCAGCAGAGAATTAGACAGGGCGCAGGCAAGGGAGCCGAGCGTAAACAGGCTCACGGCAACCATAAAGACGCGGCGGGTGCCGAAGCGATCCGCCAGCCAGCCGCTCACCGGGATCAGCATTGCGACCGTCAGGGTATAGCTGATAATGGCGGACTGCATGGCCAGCGGCGAACGGTTCAGGCTCTGCGCAATGGCTGGTAGCGCGGTATTAAGGATGGTGGCATCCAGCGCCTGCATAAAGAAAGCCATCGCGGCGATCCACGGCAGACCGGCCATACTGCGTGCTTTTTTTTCTGTCATCCCGTGCTCTTTATTCCTTAGCTGGCGTTTGGCGCAAGCAGCAGCGCCTGGCACGCGGCGTATGCGCGGGGGCCATCGCTCTCCTGTATCGCATCCACAATGGCCTGATGGAGCTCCAGTTTGACCACGTCATTTTGGGTGATGGCGGCAAAGTAGGTCTGATAAACGGAGTGAAACAGCGAGGCGAAGGAGGTCAAAAACGGATTGGCGCTCATTTCGTAAATCTGTTCATGCCAGGCCATGTCGACTTCAATCCAGCGCGGGCGGTTGAAGACTCTCTTCAACTGCACCATTTCTTCCATCAACGTGTTGAGCTGCGCTTTTTGCTCCGCGCTGCCAAACGTCGCCGCCAGCATACAGGCCTGCGGCTCGAGGCTGCTGCGCATAACGAGAAAATGCTGCACAACATCTTCAAAGTTATCTTCGGTCAGCCACCAGGAGAGCAGCTCTTTATCCAGGAAGTTCCAGTCGCTGCGGGGCATCACCCGGGTGCCGATACGTGGGCGCGGTAAGACCATACCTTTCGCGGTTAATGTCTTCACCGCTTCGCGAACGGCGGTGCGGCTCACGCCGAACTGCTCACCTAACTCTATTTCTCCGGGGAGAATGCTTTCCGGCGGATATTCCCCGGTTAATATTTTCTGAGCCAGCTTCTCCGCCAGAACCCAGGATATGTTTTTTTGAGCTGCAAGCTGCTGCGCGCTTAAGGACATAAATGTCATTCCTTTCTTTATTTTCCATTTCTAGTATGCCACTCAGCGCGGTTTTGCGGTGTTTAAAACAGCAGATAGCGCAATTAATGGTACTTTCCGGGCTGTTTTGGTGAAAAAAAACACGAACGGTAAAATTTTTCAAATTTCCTCTTGTCACTTCAGAATTACTCCCTATAATGCGCCTCCACTGACACGGAACAACGGCATACAGGCCGCCGGGTCAGCGGGGTTCTCCGGCGAAAGCCAGCGGGAACGCCGCAGAGAAAAGTAAAAATAAATGCTTGACTCTGAAGCGGGAAAGCGTAATATGCACACCCCGCGCCGCAGCGAAAAACAACGCGGCACTGCTCTTTAACAATTTATCAGACAATCTGTGTGGGCACTCAAAGTGACATGGATTCTTAATGTCCTCGGACACTAAATGAATACCAAGTCTCTGGAGTGAACACGTAATTCATTACGAAGTTTAATTCTAAGAGCATCAAACTTTTAAATTGAAGAGTTTGATCATGGCTCAGATTGAACGCTGGCGGCAGGCCTAACACATGCAAGTCGAGCGGTAGCACAGAGAGCTTGCTCTCGGGTGACGAGCGGCGGACGGGTGAGTAATGTCTGGGAAACTGCCTGATGGAGGGGGATAACTACTGGAAACGGTAGCTAATACCGCATAACGTCGCAAGACCAAAGTGGGGGACCTTCGGGCCTCATGCCATCAGATGTGCCCAGATGGGATTAGCTAGTAGGTGGGGTAACGGCTCACCTAGGCGACGATCCCTAGCTGGTCTGAGAGGATGACCAGCCACACTGGAACTGAGACACGGTCCAGACTCCTACGGGAGGCAGCAGTGGGGAATATTGCACAATGGGCGCAAGCCTGATGCAGCCATGCCGCGTGTATGAAGAAGGCCTTCGGGTTGTAAAGTACTTTCAGCGAGGAGGAAGGCATTGTGGTTAATAACCGCAGTGATTGACGTTACTCGCAGAAGAAGCACCGGCTAACTCCGTGCCAGCAGCCGCGGTAATACGGAGGGTGCAAGCGTTAATCGGAATTACTGGGCGTAAAGCGCACGCAGGCGGTCTGTCAAGTCGGATGTGAAATCCCCGGGCTCAACCTGGGAACTGCATTCGAAACTGGCAGGCTTGAGTCTCGTAGAGGGGGGTAGAATTCCAGGTGTAGCGGTGAAATGCGTAGAGATCTGGAGGAATACCGGTGGCGAAGGCGGCCCCCTGGACGAAGACTGACGCTCAGGTGCGAAAGCGTGGGGAGCAAACAGGATTAGATACCCTGGTAGTCCACGCCGTAAACGATGTCTATTTGGAGGTTGTTCCCTTGAGGAGTGGCTTCCGGAGCTAACGCGTTAAAATAGACCGCCTGGGGAGTACGGCCGCAAGGTTAAAACTCAAATGAATTGACGGGGGCCCGCACAAGCGGTGGAGCATGTGGTTTAATTCGATGCAACGCGAAGAACCTTACCTGGTCTTGACATCCACGGAATTTGGCAGAGATGCCTTAGTGCCTTCGGGAACCGTGAGACAGGTGCTGCATGGCTGTCGTCAGCTCGTGTTGTGAAATGTTGGGTTAAGTCCCGCAACGAGCGCAACCCTTATCCTTTGTTGCCAGCGGTTAGGCCGGGAACTCAAAGGAGACTGCCAGTGATAAACTGGAGGAAGGTGGGGATGACGTCAAGTCATCATGGCCCTTACGACCAGGGCTACACACGTGCTACAATGGCATATACAAAGAGAAGCGACCTCGCGAGAGCAAGCGGACCTCATAAAGTATGTCGTAGTCCGGATTGGAGTCTGCAACTCGACTCCATGAAGTCGGAATCGCTAGTAATCGTGAATCAGAATGTCACGGTGAATACGTTCCCGGGCCTTGTACACACCGCCCGTCACACCATGGGAGTGGGTTGCAAAAGAAGTAGGTAGCTTAACCTTCGGGAGGGCGCTTACCACTTTGTGATTCATGACTGGGGTGAAGTCGTAACAAGGTAACCGTAGGGGAACCTGCGGTTGGATCACCTCCTTACCTTAAAGAACCTGCCTTTGTAGTGCTCACACAGATTAGTCTGATGAAAAGTAAAAAAGCAAGGCGTCTTGCCGAAGCAGACTTCAGTGTCCCCTTCGTCTAGAGGCCCAGGACACCGCCCTTTCACGGCGGTAACAGGGGTTCGAATCCCCTAGGGGACGCCACTTGCTGGTTGTGTGAGTGAAAGTCGCCTGCCTCAGTATCTCAAAACTGACTTCCGAGTCATGTTTGAGATATTTGCTCTTTAAAAATCTGGATCAAGCTGAAAATTGAAACGACACATCTTTAATGGTGTGTTCGAGTCTCTCAAATTATCGCAAACCGGTGATGAATCGAAAGAAACATCTTCGGGTTGTGAGGTTAAGCGACTAAGCGTACACGGTGGATGCCCTGGCAGTCAGAGGCGATGAAGGACGTGCTAATCTGCGAAAAGCGCCGGCGAGGTGATATGAACCTTTGACCCGGCGATGTCCGAATGGGGAAACCCAGTGTGTTTCGACACACTATCATTAACTGAATCCATAGGTTAATGAGGCGAACCGGGGGAACTGAAACATCTAAGTACCCCGAGGAAAAGAAATCAACCGAGATTCCCCCAGTAGCGGCGAGCGAACGGGGAGGAGCCCAGAGTCTGAATCAGCGCGTGTGTTAGTGGAACGGTCTGGAAAGTCCGGCGATACAGGGTGACAGCCCCGTACACGAAAATGCACACGCTGTGAACTCGAAGAGTAGGGCGGGACACGTGGTATCCTGTCTGAATATGGGGGGACCATCCTCCAAGGCTAAATACTCCTGACTGACCGATAGTGAACCAGTACCGTGAGGGAAAGGCGAAAAGAACCCCGGCGAGGGGAGTGAAAAAGAACCTGAAACCGTGTACGTACAAGCAGTGGGAGCCTCTTTAATGGGGTGACTGCGTACCTTTTGTATAATGGGTCAGCGACTTATATTCTGTAGCAAGGTTAACCGAATAGGGGAGCCGAAGGGAAACCGAGTCTTAACTGGGCGTTAAGTTGCAGGGTATAGACCCGAAACCCGGTGATCTAGCCATGGGCAGGTTGAAGGTTGGGTAACACTAACTGGAGGACCGAACCGACTAATGTTGAAAAATTAGCGGATGACTTGTGGCTGGGGGTGAAAGGCCAATCAAACCGGGAGATAGCTGGTTCTCCCCGAAAGCTATTTAGGTAGCGCCTCGTGAACTCATCTTCGGGGGTAGAGCACTGTTTCGGCTAGGGGGTCATCCCGACTTACCAACCCGATGCAAACTGCGAATACCGAAGAATGTTATCACGGGAGACACACGGCGGGTGCTAACGTCCGTCGTGAAGAGGGAAACAACCCAGACCGCCAGCTAAGGTCCCAAAGTCATGGTTAAGTGGGAAACGATGTGGGAAGGCACAGACAGCCAGGATGTTGGCTTAGAAGCAGCCATCATTTAAAGAAAGCGTAATAGCTCACTGGTCGAGTCGGCCTGCGCGGAAGATGTAACGGGGCTAAACCATGCACCGAAGCTGCGGCAGCGACGCTTAGGCGTTGTTGGGTAGGGGAGCGTTCTGTAAGCCGTTGAAGGTGTGCTGTGAGGCATGCTGGAGGTATCAGAAGTGCGAATGCTGACATAAGTAACGATAAAGCGGGTGAAAAGCCCGCTCGCCGGAAGACCAAGGGTTCCTGTCCAACGTTAATCGGGGCAGGGTGAGTCGACCCCTAAGGCGAGGCCGAAAGGCGTAGTCGATGGGAAACAGGTTAATATTCCTGTACTTGGTGTTACTGCGAAGGGGGACGGAGAAGGCTATGTCATCCGGGCGACGGTCGTCCCGGTTTAAGCGTGTAGGTGTGTGTTCCAGGCAAATCCGGAGCACTTTAACACTGAGGCGTGATGACGAGGCACTACGGTGCTGAAGTGACAGATGCCCTGCTTCCAGGAAAAGCCTCTAAGCATCAGGTAACACGAAATCGTACCCCAAACCGACACAGGTGGTCAGGTAGAGAATACCAAGGCGCTTGAGAGAACTCGGGTGAAGGAACTAGGCAAAATGGTAGCCGTAACTTCGGGAGAAGGCACGCTGATATGTAGGTGAAGCCCCTGCGGGTGGAGCTGAAATCAGTCGAAGATACCAGCTGGCTGCAACTGTTTATTAAAAACACAGCACTGTGCAAACACGAAAGTGGACGTATACGGTGTGACGCCTGCCCGGTGCCGGAAGGTTAATTGATGGGGTTATCCGTAAGGAGAAGCTCTTGATCGAAGCCCCGGTAAACGGCGGCCGTAACTATAACGGTCCTAAGGTAGCGAAATTCCTTGTCGGGTAAGTTCCGACCTGCACGAATGGCGTAATGATGGCCAGGCTGTCTCCACCCGAGACTCAGTGAAATTGAACTCGCTGTGAAGATGCAGTGTACCCGCGGCAAGACGGAAAGACCCCGTGAACCTTTACTATAGCTTGACACTGAACATTGAGCCTTGATGTGTAGGATAGGTGGGAGGCTTTGAAGTGTGGACGCCAGTCTGCATGGAGCCAACCTTGAAATACCACCCTTTAATGTTTGATGTTCTAACGTGGACCCGTAATCCGGGTTGCGGACAGTGTCTGGTGGGTAGTTTGACTGGGGCGGTCTCCTCCCAAAGAGTAACGGAGGAGCACGAAGGTTGGCTAATCCTGGTCGGACATCAGGAGGTTAGTGCAATGGCATAAGCCAGCTTGACTGCGAGCGTGACGGCGCGAGCAGGTGCGAAAGCAGGTCATAGTGATCCGGTGGTTCTGAATGGAAGGGCCATCGCTCAACGGATAAAAGGTACTCCGGGGATAACAGGCTGATACCGCCCAAGAGTTCATATCGACGGCGGTGTTTGGCACCTCGATGTCGGCTCATCACATCCTGGGGCTGAAGTAGGTCCCAAGGGTATGGCTGTTCGCCATTTAAAGTGGTACGCGAGCTGGGTTTAGAACGTCGTGAGACAGTTCGGTCCCTATCTGCCGTGGGCGCTGGAGAATTGAGGGGGGCTGCTCCTAGTACGAGAGGACCGGAGTGGACGCATCACTGGTGTTCGGGTTGTCATGCCAATGGCATTGCCCGGTAGCTAAATGCGGAAGAGATAAGTGCTGAAAGCATCTAAGCACGAAACTTGCCCCGAGATGAGTTCTCCCTGAGACTTTAAGTCTCCTGAAGGAACGTTGAAGACGACGACGTTGATAGGCCGGGTGTGTAAGCGCAGCGATGCGTTGAGCTAACCGGTACTAATGAACCGTGAGGCTTAACCTTACAACGCCGAAGATGTTTTGGCGGATTTGAGATGATTTTCAGCCTGATACAGATAACAGAATTTGCCTGGCGGCAACAGCGCGGTGGTCCCACCTGACCCCATGCCGAACTCAGAAGTGAAACGCCGTAGCGCCGATGGTAGTGTGGGGTCTCCCCATGTGAGAGTAGGGAACTGCCAGGCATCAATTAAAATGAAAGGCTCAGTCGGAAGACTGGGCCTTTTGTTTTACGTGTTGCTTGTCGGTGAGCGCTCTCCTGAGTAGGACAAATCCGCCGGGAGCGGATTTGCACAGCACGGAGTGCTGCCCGCAGGGTGCCGGGCAGGAAGCCCGGCATACAACTGCCAGGCATCAATCAAGTGAAGAGCCCATCCTGACGGATGGGCTTTTTGCGTTTTTGTCCTTTTCTTGCGAAAAAGAGCATCAGGCCGTATTTGCTGCGGCGATCCACGTTTTAATAAACAACGCGATAGCGGCAGGATTGTTGAGATCCAGTACCGGCACGCTCAACGGTAAAGCAATGTCGCTGGCGACGGCGATGACGTGCGCATCAAGCGTCAGTTCTTCGATGCGATGACCCGTACCCGATCGGAACAGCAGGATCTTGGGCACCGCTTCGTGTTTAAACCCTTCTACCAGCACCAAATCTAACGTCGATGGATCCAGACGGCTTACCAGGTAATGCAAATCCAGTTCATTTTCTTCCGGCGTTTCCGTCATCAACGCCCAGCGCTGCGCGCTGGCCACAATAGTTTGTGCGGCGCCTGCTTTACGCAGCTCGTAGCTGTCTTTCCCGGGAATATCGACGTCCATATTATGGTGGGTGTGTTTAATTAACCCCGGGCGAATACCCTGCGCACATAGCAGCGGGATCAGGGCTTTCAGCAGCGTTGTTTTGCCTGTACCGCTCCAGGCCGCTACGGCTAACAGTGGGATCACGACTTCTCCTGCATATGCTGTAAATCGCCCAGCGTATTCACATTAATAAAGGCATCATGGTTGTCGCTAAAATCAACCGGATGCCCACCGGCCTTTCGCATAAAAACCATTACCCGACGTTCGCCCTGCGTAAGATACTCCAGCAGCTGCGGTATGATACTGCGGTTAACCAGCGCAATGGCCGGGTGATCGCGCTCGCCGTCATGGGCCCATACCACCGGTGCTGCGTCCTTTTGCTGCCAAAAGCGTTCGGCCAGCGTAGCGGGAATAAACGGGGTGTCGCAGGGGCAAAACAGGAACCATTCGCCATCGGCCTGCTGCATGACGGAGAGCATTCCCGCCAGCGGGCCTGGATAGTTTGCCACGCTGTCCGGATAGACGGCGAAACCGCTCTCCCGGTAGATAGCAAGATGTCGGTTGGCGCTAATGGCGAGTTGTCCTACCTGCTTTTGCAGAGCATCAGCGACATGGCGCCATAACGGTTTCCCATTAAGCGGCTGTAATCCTTTATCTTTACCTCCCATGCGCGTCGCCCGGCCGCCAGCCAGTATCACCCCGGTAATTGCCCGATCCTGATTCACCAATATCGCCTCTTTTATTGTGGGTTTGACCCTGTTAACGTGTGCCTATCAAGCGTAAGGAGCATGACAATGAAATGTAAACGTCTTAACGAAGTGATTGAACTCCTCCAGACGGCCTGGCAGAAAGAGCCAGATCTGAATCTTATGCAATTTTTGCAGAAACTGGCGAAGGAGTCAGGTTTTGACGGTGAACTGACCGACCTTTCTGACGATATCCTGATCTACCATCTTAAGATGCGTGATTCCGCGAAAGATGCGGCGATCCCTGGCATTCAGAAAGACTATGAAGAGGATTTCAAAACCGCGCTGCTGCGCGCACGCGGCGTAATTAAAGAGTAAAAGCTTGTAAGCGGCGCAACCGAAATCGTCGTGAAATGATATCCTGAATCATTCGTAGTAATTTCCGGATAATCGGATGAACGACAAGGCTTTTACTTTCCAGACATTACACCCGGATACCATCATGGATGCGCTGTTTGAGCAGGGGATCCGGGTGGATTCGGGGTTGACCCCGCTTAACAGCTATGAAAACCGCGTCTGGCAGTTTCAGGATGAAGACAGGCGTCGTTTCGTGGTGAAGTTCTACCGCCCACAGCGCTGGTCAGCCGAACAAATCAACGAAGAACACCAGTTCGCTCTTGAGCTGCAGGCGGATGGCGTACCTGTTGCCGCTCCCGTGGTTTTCAATAACCAGACGCTGCTCTCTCATCAGGGCTTCTTTTTCGCGGTCTTCCCAAGCGTCGGCGGTCGTCAGTTTGAGCCGGATAATCTCGATCAAATGGAGTGGGTGGGGCGCTACCTGGGCCGTCTGCATCAGACCGGGCGTAAAAAAAACTTTGTTGCGCGTCCGGGTATTGGGGTGAAGGAGTATCTGCTTGAACCTCGCCATGTGTTTGAAAACACATCGCTTATTCCATCATCCCTTAAAGGTGAGCTTCTTGCCGCAGTAGATAAACTGATCGACGCGGTGATGGGGCTGTGGCACAACCGCTTTACCCCTCTGCGTCTGCACGGTGACTGCCATGCCGGGAATATTCTGTGGCGTGACGGTCCGCTGTTTGTCGATCTGGACGACGCGCGTAACGGTCCGGCGGTTCAGGATCTGTGGATGTTGCTGCATGGCGATAACGCCGAGCGCCGCATGCAGCTCGATATCATTCTTGAAGCCTATGAAGAGTTCAGTACCTTCGACACCGCTGAGCTAGCCTTCATCGAACCGTTGCGCGCCATGCGGATGGTGTATTACCTGGCGTGGTTAATCCGCCGTTGGGATGACCCTGCGTTTCCGGTGAACTTCCCCTGGCTTGCCGAGGAAGATAGCTGGCGCAACCAAATAAAAATGTTTTTGGAACAAGCACGGGTTCTTCAGGAACCTCCGTTACAATTAACGCCAATGTATTAACTGACATATTCAGGAGAGAGTTGACCATGAAGAAAATTTGGCTGGCGCTGGCAGGAATGATTCTGGCATTCAGCGCATCGGCTGCGCAGATCACCGATGGTAAGGAATATACCACCCTTGATAAGCCGGTTGCCGGTGAACCACAGGTGCTTGAGTTCTTCTCATTTTATTGCCCGCACTGCTACCAGTTTGAGGAAGTGCTGCACGTTTCCGATACGGTGAAGAAAAAGCTGCCGGAAGGCACCAAAATGACCAAATACCACGTGGAGTTCCTGGGACCGTTGGGTAAAGACCTGACTCAGGCCTGGGCAGTGGCAATGGCGCTGGGCGTGGAAGACCAGATCACGGCGCCGATGTTTGAAGCTGTGCAGAAAACACAAACCGTTCAGACCGTTGCCGATATTCGCCAGGTCTTTGTTAACGCCGGCGTGAAAGGTGAAGACTACGACGCGGCCTGGAACAGTTTCGTAGTGAAATCGCTGGTCGCGCAGCAGGAAAAAGCGGCAGCCGATCTGCAGCTGCAGGGCGTGCCGGCCATGTTTGTTAACGGTAAATACCAGCTGAACCCGCAGGGTATGGACACCAGCAACATGGACGCTTTCGTTCAGCAATATGCTGATACCGTGAAGCAACTGGTTGAGAAAAAATAAAAAAACGCCGGTCACTGACCGGCGTTTTCATTTCTGGTATCTGCTTTTCAGGCTCGCTTTTTCTCCGCCGCCCGTCCCGCTTTAATGTCTTCAATCAGCACATCTTTATCGTTCCACAGGACGTTCAGCCACTGCTGGAATCCGCGCTTAAAGTTCTTATCGTTGACGTAATCGCCGTGCAGCTCATCGTTGACGGACACCAGGTTGATGCGCACCACAATGCGCGTCAGTTTACCGCTCAGCATGTCATAAAACGGAGTCTTGTCGTTTTCCGGGTAGCACAGCGTGACGTCCAGCAGCTTATCGAACTGGGTACCCAGCACGTTTAGCGCCATCGCAATACCCGCCGCTTTTGGCGGCAGCAGGTTTTTGAACGGGGAACGCGTCTGGCGGCGCTTTTCTTCGGTAAAGCGGGAGCCTTCGACAAAGTTAACGATAGTCGTCGGATGCGCGCGAAACTTCTCGCAGGAGCGACGGGTGGTTTCGACATCTTTTCCGCGACGTTCCGGGTGGCGGATAAGGTAGCCGCGGGAATAGCGGCGCATAAACGGCATATCCAGCGCCCAACATGCCAGGCCGATGAAAGGCACCCAGGCAAGCTGTTGCTTCAGAAAGTACTTATTCATTGGGATATGTTTACGGAACAGTACGCACAGCACCACGATGTCTGCCCAGCTGTGATGGTTGCATATCAGCAGGTACCAGTTCTTTTTATTGAGTCCTTCCAGCCCTTCAACATCCCACTGTAGCCGCGGGTTCAGGCGCAGCAGTACCGCAAGCCCGGCGCACCAGCAGTACATCATCAGATTGCAGAAGACGGAGATTGAGCGCCAGACCGCAGGAACGGGCAGCAGCAGCTTAATGATCCCGGCGATAATAATCGGCACCGAACAGATCACGGTGACTACAATGGTAAGAGCGATACTCAGCAGAAGCGTTATCGCAGCGAGCAATCTCGACATAATCAATTTATTCAGATAGTTAATTGTAAATTGTGCGTGCTTTACGGGCGCAAGGCGCTGATTTTATCAGAAAACGCGTCAAATGACGGGTCATACCAGAATAGAAAAATAGACATTGTGAATATCCACATAGCACAAAATGTCGACACGAAGGTAAAAGATGATATTGATGTTTTATAACACAATGAAATATAAGAAAAATGAAATCTAAAAGATCTTTCCGTTATTAGCATTTACTCGCCGGAATAAATCTATACACAAACTTATCCACAGGTGCTTTTTGCGAGAGATCCAGAGGATCTGTAAATCTTTTGCCGCAATAATGGTGAAAAATTCATGTTTTACCTCCGTCTGTGGCATTCTTTAACCCTAATCTGATAAACAGGCACGGAAATTATGGTTCAGATCCAAGAAAATCCCCTCATCCTGGTTGATGGCTCCTCCTATCTCTACCGCGCGTATCACGCGTTTCCTCCGCTGACCAACAGCGCCGGGGAACCGACGGGAGCGATGTACGGCGTGTTGAATATGCTGCGCAGCCTCATCCTGCAGTATCAGCCTACCCATGCGGCGGTAGTGTTTGATGCCAAGGGGAAAACCTTCCGTGATGAACTGTTTGAACATTACAAATCCCACCGTCCTCCGATGCCGGACGATCTTCGCGCGCAGATTGAACCGCTGCACGCGATGGTCAGAGCGATGGGGCTACCGCTGCTGGCCGTTTCCGGCGTGGAAGCGGACGACGTTATCGGTACGCTGGCGCGGGAAGCGGAAAAGGTCGGCCGCCCGGTGCTTATCAGCACGGGCGATAAAGACATGGCGCAGCTGGTGACGCCGGGTATTACCCTGATTAACACCATGACCAACACCGTGCTTGGGCCGGATGAGGTGGTGACCAAATACGGCGTACCGCCGGAGCTTATCATCGATTTCCTCGCACTGATGGGCGACTCGTCGGACAACATTCCTGGCGTGCCTGGCGTCGGTGAGAAAACGGCGCAGGCGCTGCTGCAGGGGCTTGGCGGTCTTGATGTTCTGTATGCGCAGCCGGAGAAAATCGCTGAGCTGAGCTTCCGCGGCGCGAAAACGATGGCCGCGAAGCTTGAGCAAAACAAAGAGGTCGCCTACCTCTCCTACCAGCTCGCCACCATCAAAACCGATGTTGCTCTGGAGCAGAGCTGCGAGCAGCTTGAAGTGCAGCCGCCAGCCGCCGACACGCTGGTGGAGCTGTTTAAAAAGTATGAGTTTAAGCGCTGGACGACGGACGTTGAGAGCGGTAAATGGCTGCAGGCGAAAGGCGGCAAACCCGCGGCGAAACCTGTGGCCGCGCCGGTTGTGGAAGAAGACGCGGAAGAGGTCGTTTCCGCGCTGTCGGCGGAGCACTACGTCACCGTTCTCGATGAGGAGACGCTGAAAAGCTGGATCGAGAAGCTGAAAAAGGCGCCGCTGTTTGCGTTTGATACGGAAACGGATAGCCTCGACAACCACTCCGCCAACATGGTGGGGCTGTCGTTCGCCTGCGAGCCGGGCGTTGCGGCCTACGTGCCTGTCGCGCATGACTATATCGGCGCGCCGGAGCAAATTTCCCGTGAGCGGGCGCTGGAGCTGCTTAAGCCCCTGCTGGAAGATGAAAAGGCGCTGAAGGTCGGGCAAAACCTGAAGTATGATCGCGGTATCCTGGCGAATTACGGTATTGAGCTGCGCGGGATTGCCTGGGACACCATGCTGGAGTCCTATACGCTGGATAGCGTCGCCGGTCGTCATGACATGGACAGCCTTTCCGAGCGCTGGCTGAAGCATAAAACCATCACCTTCGAAGAGATTGCCGGTAAGGGTAAGAACCAGCTGACCTTCAACCAAATCGATCTTGAGCAGGCCGGGCGCTATGCGGCGGAAGATGCCGACGTCACTCTGCAGCTGCATCTGAAGATGTGGCCGAAGCTGCAAAAGCGCGAAGGTCCTCTCAACGTTTTCCGCAATATCGAAATGCCGCTGGTGCCGGTGCTCTCCCGTATCGAACGTAACGGCGTGAAAATCGATCCGCAGGTGCTGCAAAAGCACTCGGAGGAGATTACCCTGCGCCTGGCGGAGCTTGAGCAAAAAGCGCATGACATTGCCGGCGAGCCGTTTAACCTCTCGTCGACCAAGCAGCTGCAGACCATTCTCTTTGAGAAGCAGGGGATTAAACCGCTGAAGAAAACCCCTGGCGGCGCGCCGTCGACGTCGGAAGAGGTGCTGGAAGAGCTGGCGCTGGACTACCCGCTGCCAAAAGTCATTCTGGAGTATCGCGGGCTGGCGAAGCTGAAATCGACCTACACCGATAAGCTGCCGCTGATGATTAACCCGAAAACCGGCCGTGTACATACGTCTTATCACCAGGCGGTTACCGCAACGGGACGTCTGTCGTCGACCGACCCGAACCTGCAGAACATTCCGGTTCGCAATGAAGAAGGGCGCCGCATCCGCCAGGCGTTTATCGCTCCGGAAGACTATCTCATCGTTTCTGCGGACTACTCGCAAATTGAACTGCGCATCATGGCGCATCTGTCACGCGACAAAGGGCTGCTGAAGGCGTTTGCGGAAGGCAAAGATATCCACCGCGCGACGGCGGCGGAAGTGTTTGGGCTACCGCTGGAAAGCGTTTCCGCGGAACAGCGCCGCAGCGCGAAAGCGATAAACTTCGGTTTGATCTACGGCATGAGCGCGTTTGGCTTGTCCCGCCAGCTCAATATTCCACGCAAAGAGTCGCAGAAATACATGGATCTCTACTTCGAGCGCTATCCTGGCGTGCTGGAGTATATGGAGCGCACCCGGGCGCAGGCAAAAGAGCAGGGGTATGTCGAGACGCTCGAGGGCCGTCGCCTGTACCTGCCGGATATCAAGTCCAGCAACGCCGCGCGCCGCGCCGCGGCAGAGCGTGCTGCGATTAACGCGCCGATGCAGGGTACCGCCGCAGATATCATTAAGCGGGCGATGATCGCCGTTGATGCCTGGCTGCAAGAGGAGCAGCCGCGCGTGCGGATGATCATGCAGGTACACGATGAACTGGTGTTCGAAGTGCATAAGGACGCGCTGGACGCGGTCTCGAAAAAGATCCATGAGCTGATGGAAAGCAGCATGGCGCTTGACGTGCCGTTGCTGGTGGAAGTGGGGAGCGGTGATAACTGGGATCAAGCGCACTAACCGTACGAAGAACGTCGCGTGCTTTTGTAACTAAGCAACATAACTTATCGCTTTTTGTGATGGCTATTAGATTTTGCTATGTAAAGAGTGAAAAAAAACTACAAAAAGTACTTTGTACGCTGAGAAAAAAAGAGTAGAGTTGTTCGCGTAGGGTACAGAGGTAAGATGTTCTATCTTTCAGACCTTTTACTTCACGTAATCGGATTTGGCTGAATATTTTAGCCGCCCCAGTCAGTAATGACTGGGGCGTTTTTTATTGTGGCAAAAAAAAGCGCGGACTGTGCCGCGCCTGAGATTATGCTTCCGCCTCTTCCTGCGGAGGGATCTCGCTGAACCACGTATCCAGCTTCTCGCGCAGCTTATCCACACCCTGCTTCTTCAGCGATGAAAACGCTTCAACCTGCACATCGCCGTTAAACGCGGTGGCGGCTTCACGCACCATATTCAGCTGGGCTTTACGCGCGCCGCTGGCGAGCTTATCGGCTTTGGTCAGCAGAACCAGTACCTGAATACCGCTGTCGACGGCCCATTCGATCATCTGCTGATCGAGGTCCTTCAGCGGATGGCGAATGTCCATTAATACCACCAGGCCCTTCAGGCACAGGCGTTTTTCCAGGTATTCGCCCAGCGCGCGCTGCCATTTGCGCTTCATTTCTTCCGGCACTTCCGCGTAGCCATAGCCCGGGAGGTCGACAAGACGCTTACCGTCGGCGACTTCAAACAGGTTAATGAGCTGAGTACGGCCCGGCGTTTTTGAGGTGCGCGCCAGGCTTTTCTGGTTGGTCAGCGTATTCAGCGCGCTGGATTTTCCTGCGTTGGAGCGGCCGGCGAACGCCACTTCAATACCGCTGTCGGCAGGCAAGTGGCGAATATCAGGCGCACTGGTGACAAAATGCGTCTGTTGGTAATTCCAGTTAGTCAAAGGGTCGTCTCCATGAAATCGGATAATGTCAGGGATTATACCTGAACATTGGCAAAAGGCGCCTTTCCGCATCGTTTCGCCTGTAAGTTATAACCTTGCTCCGTGTAAGACATTTGCCATCTGGACTATGCGAACTTTCAGAGAAATTGCAGGCGACATTTTTTGTGATTTAAGTTAAATCAATGGCTTATTTGTGAGCACAATTCTGAATTTGCATTTCTTTATCCCGTAATGGCTTGTGAGTTTAGCGTAAAACGGTAAAGTAGCACCCACAGGCGAGGATGCCGGAAGGAACACCGACTCAGGATGAGGGTCAGGAACGCCAGGAGGCGAAGACACAGGAGTTGCCAGGGAGGCAGGCGTCCGGAGACGTTTTTTTAGGGAAATGGAGTACGACACGGAGCGTTCAGCGCCAAGGGATAACAGGGTGTGTTGTAGGGCTACAGGGATTGTCAGACCCGTAATGGGTTGTGAGTCAGGAAAAAAGGCGACAGATTGCTCTGTCGCCTTTTTTCTTTGCCTGCTTTCTGCTAGATTCCGCCTCAATTCTATACTGAACTAAAGCAATCACCTTAAGACCCAATATCATGAAAAAACCAACATCCGCACCACGCAGCAAGGCCCCTGGCAAAGCTCGCCGTAAGACGCGTGAAGAGCTGAACCAGGAAGGGCGCGACCGCAAGCGTCAGAAAAAGCACCGCGGTCATCAGCCAGGCAGCCGCGCGAACGGCGATGTGGCTGGCGCAGGTAATAAGCAGGGCCAGAAGAAAGATCCGCGTATTGGCAGCAAAACCCCTATTCCTCTGGGCGTCACTGACAGCCCGGTAACCAGGCCGCAAAAACCGAAGAGTGAGAAACCTATGCTTTCACCGCAGGCTGAACTGGAGTTGCTGGAGAATGATGAGCGCCTGGATGCGCTGCTGGAACGTCTGGAAGAGGGTGAAGCCCTCAGCGCAGAAGACCAATCCTGGGTTGACGCCAAACTCGACCGTATTGATGAGCTGATGCAGCAGCTGGGTCTTTCCTATGACGATGACGAAGACGACGAAGAAGAGAACGCGCGCCAGGACGATCTGATGCGGCTGCTGAAAGGCGGAAACTAACGTTTGCACTCAGTCGGTTTACCCGTCCTGCTTATAACCCTTCTGGTTATGTGTTATCTGGGATGGTTATTCGTTAAACTACGACGGTTGTCGCGGCGTCAAAAATGGCTGCGCAACCGGTTAGTGACCCGAACCGGGGCCACACCGGCACGCCGTCGTCGTTCGCGATACCATCGGAAGGAGTAAGCATGTCTGAGCAGCTAATCGACTGGGATTTGGCCCTAATCCAGAAATATAACTATTCCGGGCCGCGCTATACCTCATACCCCACCGCGCTGGAGTTTTCGCCAGACTTTGGCGACGCGGCGTTCCAGCTGGCGGTCTCCCGCTATCCTGAACGATCGCTGTCGTTATATGTCCATATCCCGTTTTGCCACAAGCTCTGCTACTTCTGCGGCTGCAATAAAATCGTGACCCGCCAGCAGCATAAAGCCGATCGGTATCTGGACGTGCTGGAGCAGGAGATTCTGCACCGCGCACCGCTGTTTAATGGCCGCCACGTCAGCCAGCTGCACTGGGGCGGCGGTACGCCGACTTACCTGAATAAAGCGCAAATCAGCCGCCTGATGCGGCTGCTGCGCGAGAATTTCCACTTCCGCGATGACGCGGAGATCTCCATTGAGGTCGATCCGCGCGAAATCGAGCTGGACGTGCTCGATTGCCTGCGTCAGGAAGGTTTCAACCGTTTAAGCATGGGCGTGCAGGACTTCAACAAAGAGGTTCAGCGCCTGGTGAACCGCGAGCAGGATGAGGACTTTATCTTCGCCCTGCTGAACCACGCGCGGGAGATTGGCTTTACTTCGACCAACATCGACCTGATTTACGGCCTGCCGAAGCAAACGCCGGAAAGCTTTGCCTTTACCTTAAGCCGCGTCGCCGAGCTGAACCCGGATCGCCTGAGCGTGTTCAACTATGCGCATCTGCCAACGCTGTTTGCCGCGCAGCGTAAAATCAAAGATGCGGACCTGCCGTCCGCGCAGCAAAAGCTGGATATCCTGCAGGAGACCATCGCCTCTCTGACGCACGCGGGCTATCAGTTTATCGGGATGGATCACTTCGCGCGCCCGGATGACGAACTGGCGGTAGCGCAACGACAGGGCGTACTGCATCGTAATTTCCAGGGGTATACCACCCAGGGGGATACCGATCTGCTTGGCCTTGGCGTCTCCGCCATCAGCATGATTGGCGACAGCTATGCGCAGAACCAGAAAGAGCTGAAGCTGTACTATCAGCAGGTGGAAGACACCGGCAATGCGCTGTGGCGCGGCATTGCGCTTACCCGCGATGACTGCATTCGTCGCGATGTGATTAAGGCGCTTATCTGCAACTTCCGCCTCAATGTCACGGCCGTCGAAGCGCAGTGGGGTCTGACGTTTGCGGACTATTTTGCTGAAGACCTGAAGCTGCTGGCGCCGCTGGCGAAGGACGGGCTGGTGGACGTTGACGAGAAAGGGATTCAGGTGACGGCGAAAGGGCGGCTGCTCATTCGCAACATTTGTATGTGCTTTGACGCCTATCTGCGCCAGAAAGCGCGAATGCAGCAGTTCTCTCGCGTCATCTAGCTGCGCTGCCGGAGGCGCTAACGTTTACCGTTGATAAACGAAGCGCCATCCGACACATCTTTAGCTAAATAAGCCGACCAGCGCGGCGCACAGCACCGCTGCGATGGCCGTATGCGGTGTCGCGCTGTCGACCGCACCGCTTGATACTGCATTCATTAATGATTCCAGCATGATGACCCCCTGATCTTTCGGGCAAGATCATACTGAACGCAAGAGAACAGTAAAGTACAAAATAGCAGCAATTTGCGCTAATCGAGGTGTCTTTACATTCCCCCGCGGTTTACTCCATTCCCAGCTCTTTAAGCTTACGCGTCAGGGTGTTGCGACCCCAGCCCAGCAGACGAGCCGCTTCCTGTTTATGGCCCTGGGTATGGCGCAGGGCCGTCGTCAACAGCGTACGCTCCATCTCCGGTTGCGCCTCCGAGAGCAGGTTTTGATGACCGGAACGCAGCGCCCGGTCAGCCCACTGCGCCAGCAGCGTGGCCCAGCTGTCCGGCAGCGCGTTCGTCGGGCTGTCTGGCGCGGTGTTTTCAAACAGCTCGGCGGGCAGATCCTGAATCAGCACCTCCTGGCCTGCGGCCATCACCGTTAACCAGCGGCAGGTATTTTCCAGCTGCCGCACGTTGCCCGGCCATGCGAGGCGCGTGAGCGCCGCTTCGGTTTCCGGATGCAGCAGCTTGGCTTCAACGCCCAGCTCGCGGGCGGCGATTTGCAGGAAATGGCGCGCCAGGCGGGGAATATCCTCCCGACGCTCGCGCAGCGGCGGCAGATGCACGCGGATCACGTTCAGGCGATGGAACAGGTCCTCGCGGAACTTCCCTTCCTGAACCCGCTGCTCCAGGTTCTGGTGGGTCGCCGCGATAATACGCACATCCACCTTCACCGGCGCATAGCCGCCGACGCGGTAAAACTGGCCGTCGGCCAGCACGCGCAGCAGACGCGTCTGCACATCCAGCGGCATGTCGCCAATTTCATCGAGAAACAGCGTGCCGCCGTCGGCCTGTTCGAAGCGCCCCTGACGAATGGTGTTCGCCCCGGTAAATGCGCCTTTCTCATGGCCAAACAGCTCTGATTCAATCAAGTCTTTGGGGATGGCCGCCATATTCAGCGCGATAAACGGCGCTTTGGCGCGCGGGCTATGGCGATGCAGCGCGTGGGCGACCAGCTCTTTCCCCGTCCCTGACTCGCCGTTGATCAGCACGCTGATGGACGAGCGCGACAGGCGGCCGATGATCCGAAAGACGTCCTGCATGGTCGGCGCTTCGCCGATGATATCGGTCGTCGGGCCGTTTACCGGCACGTTGCGCGGCTGCTGCTGTTCCTGATAGTGGCTGATGGCGCGTTCGACCAGCGCCACGGCTTCGTCGATATCGAACGGTTTTGGCAGGTAATCAAACGCGCCCTGCTGGTAGGCGCTCACCGCCGCGTCGAGATCCGAATGGGCGGTCATTATGATGACCGGCAGCATCGGATGGCGCTGTTTGATCTGCTTCAGCAGGGCCAGGCCGTCCATCCCCGGCATACGAATGTCCGACAGCAGTACGTCCGGCGTTTTGCTGGCCAGCGCATCAAGGACCTCGTTGCCGTTTTCAAAGGTTGTACAGCTTAGGCCGGCACCGGAGAGGGCGCGTTCAAGCACCCAGCGAATGGAGCTGTCGTCATCAACGATCCAGACTATCCCTCGTTGCATACATTAACCCTCTATTTCCGAATGGGCAGGTAAACCGAAAACTCGGTATGACCCGGCCAACTGGTAAATTCAATTTTGCCGGAGTGTTGATCGATTAAGCTGCGGGCGATAGACAACCCCAGCCCGGTGCCGCCTTCGCGTCCGCTGACCATCGGATAAAACAGCGTATCCTGGAGATGCGGCGGAATGCCCGGCCCGTTGTCTTCAACGTCGATGCGGGCGGCAAGGCGGTAGCGCACGCCGTGCAGCGTAAGCTGAAAGGCGGTACGGGTACGCAGGATGATTTCACCGCCGTCGGGGCCAAGCGCCTGCAGCGCGTTGCGCACGATGTTCAGCAGCACCTGCTCAATCTGATCCGGGTCGTGGGGCAGCTCCGGCAGGCTGGGATCGTAATCCCGTACCAGGGTGACGTTAGCCGGCAGCTCCATGGAGACCAGTTTGACCACCCGCTCCGCCACTTTGTGAATGCTCTCGCTGACGTGCATACCCGGATGCTGCGGGCCGAGGAGCCGGTCGACCAGATTGCGCAGGCGGTCAGCCTGCTCGATGATGACGTTGGTGTATTCCATCAGCGATGGGTCGGGCAGCGCTTTACTCAGCAGCTGCGCCGCGCCGCGAAGGCCGCCAAGGGGATTTTTAATTTCATGCGCCAGACCGCGCACCAGATCGCGCGCCGCGACCTGCTGGGCGTGCTGAAGCTGCTCCTGGCTCAGACGGCGCTGGTTATCCATTGGCGCCATTTCAAGCAGGATCAGGCCGTCGGGCAGGCGCTGTGCGGTCACGGAAAGAATGTGCGAGCGGCCGTCGATAACCAGCGTTACTTCGTTATCGGTGAAGCCCTGGCCGGCGTGCAGGCTTTCATGCATCAGGCCGATGTTCAGCGAGAAGTAGCTCAGCAGCTCCGGCAGCGGGGAGCCGAAAAGTTTTCGTGAACTTTGCGCCAGCAGCTGCTGGGCGGCCGGGTTGGCGTAATGCACCGCCAGGTCATCATCGACCAGTAAGATGCTGTTGATTAACGCGTTAAGGATCTGCCCAGCATCGGGCAGCACGCCTGTTGCCATAAAGCAGTCCTCCGGAACGGTGTGCACTAATTTAGTGCATTATAGCTTTTTACGGGGAAAAAGCGCGCGAGATCAGATTGTTGCTGGTGAAAAAAGCCCATCCGAAGATGGGCTGAAAGTTTCCACGGCAACTAAAAATCCTCTGCATCCTTCCTGCCGCAGCCAGGCCGCCGCAGGAGGTTTGCTGAGTATTACTACGTAAACTTAAACGCTGTAGTACAGCTCAAACTCTACCGGGTGCGGCGTCATGCGTACGCGGTCGTTTTCTTCGATACGCAGAGCGATGTAGGCGTCAATCGCTTCATCGGTAAATACGCCGCCTGCTTTCAGGAACTCGCGGTCCAGATCCAGCTCGTGGAGCGCTTCTTCCAGAGAACCAGCAACCTGCGGGATTTCTTTCGCTTCTTCCGGCGGCAGGTCGTACAGGTTTTTGTCCATTGCTTCGCCCGGGTGGATCTTGTTCTTGATACCGTCGAGACCGGCCATCAGCAGTGCGGCAAAGCACAGGTACGGGTTAGCTGCCGGGTCCGGGAAGCGCACTTCGATACGGCGCGCTTTCGGGCTTGCAACCACCGGAATACGGATGGATGCGGAACGGTTACGGGCAGAGTAGGCCAGCATGACCGGCGCTTCGTAACCCGGGACCAGACGCTTATAGGAGTTGGTGGTCGGGTTCGCCAGGGCGTTGATGGCTTTTGCGTGTTTGATAACGCCGCCGATGTAGTACAGCGCCATTTCAGACAGGCCTGCGTATTTGTCGCCGGAGAACAGGTTAGCGCCGTTCTTGGCCAGAGACATGTGGCAGTGCATACCGGAGCCGTTGTCGCCAAACATCGGTTTCGGCATGAAGGTTGCGGTTTTGCCGAAGCGATGCGCAACGTTGTGAACCACATATTTGTAGATCTGAATTTCGTCCGCTTTCTTGGTCATAGTGTTGAAGCGGGTAGCCACTTCGTTCTGACCTGCGGTAGCCACTTCGTGGTGGTGTGCTTCAACAACCAGGCCCATCTCTTCCATCACCAGGCACATGGTAGAGCGCAGATCCTGAGAGGAGTCTACCGGCGGAACCGGGAAGTAGCCGCCTTTCACGGCCGGGCGGTGACCTTTGTTACCACCTTCGTATTTGGTGGAGGTGTTCCACGCGCCTTCGATATCGTCGATAGCCACGTGAGAACCGGAGATAGAGCTGCCGAAGCGCACGTCGTCGAACAGGAAGAATTCCGGCTCTGGCCCGAACAGCACGGTATCCGCGATGCCGGTTGCGCGCAGGTATTCTTCAGCGCGTTTAGCGATGGAGCGCGGGTCGCGGTCATAGCCCTGCAGCGTGCCTGGTTCGAGGATATCGCAACGGATGATCAGGGTCGGTTCTTCGAAGAACGGGTCCAGTACCGCTGTGGTTGCGTCCGGCATCAGAACCATGTCGGATTCGTTGATACCTTTCCAGCCGCCAATCGAGGAGCCGTCAAACATTTTGCCTTCTTCAAAGAATTCGGCATTTACCTGATGAGCAGGGATAGTGACGTGCTGTTCTTTACCTTTAGTATCGGTGAAGCGCAGATCGACAAACTTCACTTCATGCTCGTTCAGCATCGTCAAAACGTGTTCAGCGGACATACTTAAACTCTCCCGGATTGGTCATTGTCGTCGTGGTAACGAAAACATTCTTGCTACGTAAAAGTGGCGTGGTTGCCCTGAAAAAGATAAAGCGAAATCTGTGCCAACTTTTAAATTCACCTAAAAAGGCGTTATCATGCGCACCATAGTGCAAAAGGTGTGCCCCATGATGGATATAATGCACCAAAATAGTGCTTCAATGTGAATATTGAGCACCGTTTTGGTGCAATTTGCCTTATGGCGCTCTTTTGGCTCTGCGTGAAAGCGATCACAAAGCAACTCTGCAATACTTGTTTGCGGAGGATGTTTGTGATCCTGTTTTTTAGCGCGCTTAATCCGTGTACAATAACGCGCTATTTCTAATGCCTGAGGCAAAGTTGTGATCGAAAATCTGCGTAATATCGCCATCATCGCGCACGTTGACCATGGTAAGACGACCCTGGTTGATAAGCTGCTACAGCAATCCGGTACGTTCGACGCACGTACTGAAGCACAAGAACGCGTGATGGACTCCAACGATTTGGAGAAAGAGCGTGGGATTACTATCCTCGCGAAAAACACCGCTATCCAATGGAATGATTACCGTATCAACATCGTTGATACCCCGGGGCACGCCGACTTCGGTGGCGAAGTTGAACGTGTTATGTCCATGGTCGATTCCGTGCTGCTGGTGGTTGATGCCTTTGACGGCCCGATGCCGCAGACGCGCTTCGTCACCAAGAAAGCTTTTGCCCACGGTCTGAAGCCGATTGTCGTTATCAACAAAGTTGACCGTCCTGGCGCGCGTCCTGACTGGGTTGTCGACCAGGTATTCGACCTGTTCGTTAACCTCGACGCAACCGACGAGCAGCTGGACTTCCCTATCGTTTATGCGTCCGCGCTGAACGGTATTGCGGGTCTGGATCACGAAGATATGGCGGAAGATATGACCCCGCTGTATCAGGCGATCGTCGATCGCGTACCGGCGCCGAACGTTGACCTCGATGGCCCGCTTCAGATGCAAATCTCCCAGCTGGACTACAACAACTACGTTGGCGTCATCGGCATTGGCCGCATCAAGCGCGGTAAAGTGAAGCCGAACCAGCAGGTCACTATCGTTGATAGCGAAGGCAAAACCCGTAACGGTAAAGTCGGTAAAGTGCTGACCCACCTGGGTCTGGAGCGTATCGATAGCGACGTTGCGGAAGCGGGCGATATCATCGCGATTACCGGTCTGGGCGAGCTGAACATCTCTGACACCATCTGCGATACGCAGAATGTTGAAGCGCTGCCGGCGCTGTCTGTTGATGAACCGACCGTATCCATGTTCTTCTGCGTTAACACCTCTCCGTTCTGTGGTAAAGAAGGTAAGTACGTTACCTCCCGTCAGATCCTTGACCGCCTGAACAAAGAGCTGGTGCACAACGTGGCGCTGCGCGTTGAAGAAACTCCGGATGCTGACGCATTCCGCGTTTCCGGTCGTGGTGAGCTGCACCTGTCTGTTCTTATCGAGAACATGCGTCGTGAAGGTTTCGAAATGGCGGTTTCCCGTCCGAAAGTTATCTTCCGCGAAATCGACGGCCGCAAACAAGAGCCGTTCGAGAACGTAACGCTGGACGTTGAAGAGCAGCATCAGGGCTCCGTCATGCAGGCGCTGGGCGAGCGTAAAGGCGACCTGAAAAACATGAATCCGGACGGCAAAGGCCGCGTACGTCTTGACTACGTGATCCCAAGCCGTGGTCTGATTGGCTTCCGTTCCGAGTTCATGACCATGACTTCCGGTACCGGTCTGCTGTACTCCACCTTCAGCCACTACGACGATGTTCGTGCGGGCGATGTTGGCCAGCGTCAGAACGGCGTACTGATCTCCAACGGTCAGGGTAAAGCGGTAGCGTTCGCCCTGTTCAGCCTGCAGGATCGCGGTAAGCTGTTCCTCGGCCACGGCGCTGAAGTTTACGAAGGCCAGATCATCGGTATTCACAGCCGTTCTAACGACCTGACCGTAAACTGCCTGACCGGTAAGAAACTGACCAACATGCGTGCGTCCGGTACTGACGAAGCAACGGTTCTGGTTCCGCCGGTTAAAATGACCCTCGAGCAGGCGCTGGAGTTCATCGATGACGACGAACTGGTGGAAGTCACCCCGACCTCTATCCGTATTCGTAAACGTCATCTGACCGAGAACGATCGTAAACGCGCTATGCGTGGTGCTAAAGAAGAGTAAGACACGCTTCTTACCCACCGAAACCCTGCCTCGTGAGGCAGGGTTTTTTTTTGCCCTTTCCCGCCTCTAAGAGAGCTTTGTCACATTTATCCCCAAAGCCTGAGTCAGGCGTTGCTTTCCATTTTGGCCGCGGAGTAAGATGAACCATCTGGTTTAAACCAAATGGATTGAACGATGGACAAGAACCAATCAACCGTTGAGAACGCAAAAGAAAAATTAGACCGTTGGTTAGAAGAGGGCATCACCGCGGCAGGCGGCAAGCTCCCGTCGGAAAGAGAGCTGGGCGAACTGCTGGGCATTAAGCGCATGACGCTGCGTCAGGCGCTGTTGAATCTGGAATCCGAATCCAAAATCTTCCGTAAGGATCGTAAAGGGTGGTTTGTCGCTCAGCCCCGCTTTAACTATAGCCCTGAGCTTTCCGCAAGCTTTCAGCGCGCCGCGCTGGAGCAGGGACGTGAACCTTCCTGGGGCTTTATTGAAAAAAGCCGCGTATCGCAATTTCCGAAAGCCGCAGAGCCCCTGCTCGACGCGGCGCCGTCGGATGCGCTCTATCGCATTACCGGCTGGGGCGCGCTGGAAGGACACAAAGTGTTTTATCACGAGACGTTTATTAACCCCTGCGTCGCCCCCGGTTTTATCGAACAGCTCGAAAACCAGTCGTTCTCCAGCGTGTGGGAGAATGCGTATAACAAAGATGTGGTAATTAAAAAACTTGCCTTTAAGCCAGTGAGAATGTCAGGAGACATCAGTAAATTTATTGGTGGCTCGTCGGGTATGCCAGCCATTCTGATAGAAAAACATCGCGCGGATAGCCATGGCAATATCGTACAAATAGACATTGAATATTGGCGCTTTGAGGCCGTCGATCTCTTTATTAACTTGTAGGTATGTTATGGTCACGAAAGATAATGCTGAGAAAATACTTTCTCGCGTCGATACCCTTCCGCTGTATCTGCACGCGTATGCGTATCATCTGAATATGCGTCTCGAACGGATATTACCCGGTGATTTATTAGATATCGCTTATGAAAACCAGCTGCGCGGCGTAAAAATACATGTACTCGACGGTGAAAATTATTCACTGGGGAATATGAATGACGATGCGCTGGCGAACTTTGCCGATAAAGCGCGCCGTCTGTCTCTGGATGTGCATATCGAAACCAGCGCGTCGGATAAAGACACCCTCGATCAGGCGGTACGGATTGCCTTAAAAACGGGCGCCTCTTCCGTCAGGTTTTATCCGCGTTATGAAGGGCATTTGCAGGAGGTGATGGCGAAAATCGCGCAGGACATCCGCTATCTTAAAGCGCAGTATCAGCACTGCGGCCTGACCTTCACCATGGAGCAGCATGAAGATCTGCAAAGCCATGAGCTGGTGGCGCTGATTGAGCAAAGCGATATGCCCGAGCTGTCTTTGCTGTTTGACTTCGCCAATATGATTAACGCCAATGAGCAGCCGCTGGCCGCGCTGGAGGTGATGTCTCCCCGAATTACCCAGGTGCATATCAAAGACGCGCTGATGGTGCCGGAAAAAGGCGGACTGGGCCATAAAGCCTGCGTTTCCGGGCAGGGAGATATGCCGTTTAAAGCGCTGCTGACGTCGCTTATCTGTTTAGGAGACGACAAACCGCAGGTTGTCGCCTATGGCCTGGAAGAAGAGGTCGACTATTATGCGCCGGCGTTTCGTTTTGACGACGAAGGCGATAACCCGTGGATCCCGTGGCGCCAGATGAGCGAAACGCCGCTGCCGGAAGAGTCGCTGCTCGACGCTCGTCTGCAGCAGGAAAAACAGGATGCGGTGCAGCAAATACATTTTGTCCGGGACGTTCTTCAGCAAATAAAAGCCGAGGCTGACTATATTTTAAATCGCTAACACCGATACGCTTATTCTAATAAACCCATTCGCTATGAATGGCCAGGATTCTGTTGCCTTTTAAAAGACAATGGCGCTTATGCCATTAGGGGATACTATGCTCACAAAAAAGAAATGGGCGCTCTTTAGCTTATTAACACTGTGCGGCGGCACCATTTATAAACTGCCATCGCTAAAAGACGCTTTTTATATACCGATGCAGGAATACTTTCATTTGACCAATGGTCAGATTGGTAATGCAATGTCGGTGAACTCCTTTGTTACGACCATTGGTTTTTTTCTGTCGATCTATTTTGCCGACAAGCTGCCGCGTCGATATACGATGTCGGTCTCGCTGATTGCCACCGGGCTGCTGGGGATTTACTTAACCACCATGCCGGGATACTGGGGGATCCTCTTTGTCTGGGCGCTGTTTGGCGTGACCTGCGACATGCTGAACTGGCCTATCCTGCTAAAATCCGTCAGTCGCCTGGGCAACAGCGAGCAGCAGGGGCGCCTGTTTGGCTTTTTTGAAACGGGTCGCGGCATTGTCGATACCATTGTGGCGTTTTCCGCTCTTGCCGTCTTCGCCTGGTTCGGCAGCGGTCTGTTAGGGTTTAAAGCCGGTATCTGGTTTTACTCGGCGATCGTCATTTGCGTCGGCATCATTATTTTCTTTGTGATGAAAGAAACCGATGCCGCAGAGCCGGTAGATGTCAGCGAAAAACGCGACGCGCAAAGCAATACCAGTATGACGTCGGTGCTGAAGGATAAAACCATTTGGCTCATTGCATTTAACGTATTCTTTGTTTATGCAGTGTACTGCGGCTTAACCTTCTTTATCCCTTTCCTGAATAATATCTACCTGCTGCCGGTCGCGCTGGTGGGCGCATACGGCATTATTAACCAGTACTGCCTGAAGATGATCGGCGGACCGGTTGGGGGGCTGATATCGGACAAGATCCTGAAATCCCCAAGTAAGTATCTCTGCTACACCTTTATGGTCAGTTTTGTTGCGCTGCTGGTGCTTATTATGCTCCCGCACGAAAGTATGCCGGTCTATTTGGGGATGGCGTGTACGCTAGGTTTTGGAGCCATTGTTTTTACCCAGCGCGCCGTGTTCTTCGCGCCGATTGGCGAAGCGAAAATATCGGAAAACCACACCGGTGCGGCAATGGCGCTGGGCAGTTTTATCGGCTATGCGCCGGCGATGTTCTGCTTTAGCCTGTATGGCTACATTCTGGATTTGAACCCGGGACTGCTCGGCTACAAGATTGTTTTCGGCATCATGGCCTGCTTCGCGTTTTGTGGCGCCATCGTGTCTGTGCTGCTTGTTAAACGTATCAACCACACCAAAAAGGTGCTGAAGGCGGCCGAAGCCTGACCCATCAACCTGAAAAACATCGCCGCTGAGATGCGCCCCTGGCGTCATGGGGACATTTCAGCGGCTTTTTTTTGATGTAAATCGATAAAAAGAAAAATAAATAGCCAGCGCGTTTTTGTTAATTATTCTGGGTTAATATAAGAAATGTCTTCAGCATTATTTCACCTCAATATTATCCGTCACCTAACCATATGATAGATAAGGCGTAATTGTTTTATCTTAAAACCATAATAAGAAGATTATATATTTTTTAAGATTATCTAACCTGAATATAAGGTGCGGGATAAGAACATAGGGTTTCTCAGTCATACCATTCATATTGACACATTCATTTGGCGAATGTTTTAATCTCATCACCATAAAAGCAATATTAATAACCGCTCATTATCATTTCATTTTTATGCAAATGAACGGTCAGCTTTTGTCATTAAATTTTATAACCAGAGATACGTCATTTTACAGGTAGTTGAGTGTCGAACCTAATGGATACGGTGATCCTATGAAACAAAACTGTCATAATAAAGGTGGCTTAGGGCTACCCCATAAATTAGCGCTGTGTATTGCCAGCGCCCTTGCGATGGGCGGTATGAGCCACCCCGCTATCGCCGCTGGCTGCAGCTATACGACGCTCGCACAATTCTATTGTGATGATACCACTATTTATTATGCCGGAAATCCGCTGGCCGGTGGCTCACGAGATTATACGACGTTTGATGAAGTACTAATAAACACCTCGCAGAATGGCACAACGGCGCCATTACAGGGATGGGGGGTTTATGTTGATTCTATCGGTTATAAATTTAAAAACCTTACGATTAATACCACGGGCGAATCTGCCGATGGCGTTCATTCAAAAAATGCCGGTGGACGACTCGAAGCGGAAAATATTACCGTGAAGGCCACGGGTGCCAGCGCAGACGGTATTAATATCGGTCGTGAGTTAACGGCGGCCTACTCAATTGTTGAGGTTAGCAATAACGTTGCGATTGACGTAGAAAATGGCATGGGGTTACGCGCTAACTCATCCGCCAGTAATGACAACGGGCAGTCCTCTATTATTATTCATGGCGACGCGAATATTGTTACCCGCGGGGCTGGTGGCGTTAATACGGGATATGGCATTTATGCCGGGAAAGATCCCGCGCACCTGTTAGGTACGCCGCGCGGCACGGCGGATATCACTATTGGCGGCACGGCCACCGTGGCGACCTCTGGCAATAACGCGTACGCGGTTTATGCCGGGCGAAAAGGCACCATTAACCTGAACAATGTCGATTTGTCGACCTCCGGGTCCGGTGCGTCTGCCATCTATGCTAACTCAAATAGTGATCCCGCAGTGGTTAACCTTGGCGGAAATGCCCGCATCCGTGTCGCCCAAAGCAGCGGTAATGCACTGTATGCCTACTCTTCTTCGAGCGTCATTCGCTCCTGGGATGGCGTGACCAACAGCCGTGCTTCCGGGGTTTATGATATTGAAGGCAACCTGCTGGCCTCTTATGGCGGCGTCATCGACCTGCAGATGGAAAACGGCAGTCGCCTCGTCGGGAAAGCGGAATCTTCCCAGACTAACCCCACAGCATCCCAGCACAGCACCATCAACATGGTGATGAAGGGGGCGCAAAGCCTGTGGGAAATGACCGGGAGCTCTGTTGTCTCCACGCTGAACCTGGATCAGGCAACGCTCAAGTTCAGCGACACGGGCGTATCGGCGAACGATCAAACTACTTTCAAAAAGCTCACCGTGGCGGGCGATTACATAGGTACTGGCGCGCTGATGGTGATGAATACCGTCCTGGGCGACGACAGCTCGCTGACGGATAAGCTGGTTGTTAAAGGGAATACGAGCGGCGATACGCGAATCAGCATCAATAACATCGGTGGTGCCGGGGATTTAACGATTAATGGTATTGAGATAGTGACGGTCGACGGCAACTCCGACGGCGTCTTCACAAAAGAGGGGCGTATCGTTGCCGGCGGCTATGACTATGACGTGGTGAAGAAAGCCAGTAACTGGTACCTCACCAGCCAGCTTTCACCAACCGAGCCAGATCCTGAACCAACGCCAGATCCGGCCCCGGCACCTGCCCCTGCCCCATCACCTGGCGGCAAGCACCAGTACCGCCCGGAGTTTGGCAGCTATCTGGCCAACAACTATGCCGCCAATACGCTCTTCCTGACCCGGCTGCATGACCGCTTAGGGGAGACGCAGTACACCGACTGGCTGACCGGCGAACAAAAGGTGACCAGCCTGTGGATGCGCAATGAAGGCGGGCATACCCGCTTTACCGATGCGAGCAGTCAGCTGAAAACGCAGGCTAACCGCTATGTGCTGCAAATGGGTGGCGATCTGGCGCAGTGGAGCACCGACGGCCTCGATCGCTGGCATATCGGCGCGATGGCCGGGTATGCCAACCAGAAGAGCCAGACCCGCAACACCTATAACGGCTACCATTCTCGCGGCCAAATTTCCGGCTACAGCGCAGGGCTTTACGCAACCTGGTACGGGAATGACGCCGATAAGCGTGGCGCTTATGTCGACGCCTGGGCGCTCTACAACTGGTTTGATAACACCGTGAACGGCGAAAACCTTGCCTCCGAGAAGTATAAGTCTGACGGTATTACCGCCTCTGTCGAGAGCGGGTACAGCTTCTTGCTGAGCGAGGGTGAGCAGGTAAGCTACTGGCTGCAGCCAAAGGCGCAGCTGATATGGATGGATGTTACTGCCGATACGCACCGGGAGAAAAATGGCGCCCGCGTCAGGGATGAAACCTCAGGGAACCTGATGAGCCGACTGGGGGTCCGCGCCTGGCTGAAAGGGCACAGCACGGCTGACGATAGCCGCCAGCGCGATTTCCAGCCGTTTGTCGAAGTAAACTGGATCCATAATAGCCAAAGTCAGACCGTAAAAATGGGTAACATTCGGGATGAGATTCGCGGTACGAAAAATATTGGTGAGTTAAAAATTGGCGTTGAAGGTCAGCTCAATCAACGACTGCAGGTCTGGGGTAACGTTGCGCAACAGGTCGGCGATAATAGCTACAGCGATACCTCCGCAATGTTAGGTGTGAAATATAGCTTCTGATTTTTACTATTTATTTGAATAAACTAAAAAGGGCGCCTTGGCGCCCTTTCTTATTTACAGGGTAGTGTTGATTATTTTATAGATATGCAGGCCGATCTTTTTTTCGAGTCTTTGCTTATGTACGTAAACTGCTTTTATGTTGATATTGCATTCGGCTGAAACCTGGGGGGCTGATTTTCCATCAAGAATGCATTTTAGAATGGTGAACTCTACATGATTTAGGATGGGGGTCTTTTTGTCGTAAAGCGTCATGCCGCTAAATATTCGCCGCATCTTGGTGTTAAGTAAGTCATGTTTATCATCGTTATAAATAACTGCACGAATCCGGTCACTTTCCTTGAGCCAGTAGTTGGCGAGGGCCCGCATGCGGTTATCAGCAATCAGAATAATATTTACATTAGCATTTGAAAGGTTGTTAATCCATTGATTACTTAGGAAATTTCTAAGGTTTGGTAGGGAAAAGTCAACAAAAACAAAGCCTCTGGTTAAAAGGTTATGGTGGTGTTTTAATATTCGCTCAGCAACACCTTTGCGAAAATAAATGTTTTTTTCAGGCCATACAGAAAAGCTCGCGCTATCACAATAATGAGAGCGTAGAGTATGCTCTGGCGCTAATTGACAATGGCATTCACAGCTGATGCAGTGAAGCGTCGCATCTGTTTTTGATAACATATCAATCAGTCCTTTCATTATACTATAGCGGAATATTCCATTGGCAGCAGCAGCTGTCAATATTTCTCAGATTGCTTGTCATCTACGCTTCTTTTCTTGAAGTGAGTATTTTGTTAGATTTTCTGTATGATGATGAAAAATAAATTCTGCGATTAACCGTATAGAGTGTTAAGAGTAATGGTTTTTTCCAGCGATAGGATGTTCAATCGCTGCGTTCAGATATTCTAGCAAAAAAAGCAAGAAAACAAAAAAATAAATATAGCACAAATAGCTAAAGCTTAATCAGGCGCAGGGTGAGCGCATGAATAAATAAACAAAGTAAATATTGTCGCACTATTTTAAAACGAATAACACCTGTTTTATCGGCCATTTTGGGGTAGCGGCAGCGGCGGTTTTTCGGCAGCCAGGCCGCGAAAAATTTAACATCCGATCGCTGAGGGAATGCATAGTCAAACCTTTCCTTTCCCGCTACAGTTAATCTTCCATGGCGCAAAAGGAGAGGATCATGCTCTATATCTTTGATTTAGGTAATGTGATTGTCGACATTGACTTCAACCGTGTACTGGGAACATGGAGCGATTTTACGCGTGTGCCGCTGGCGACGCTGACGCAAAAATTTGCCATGAGCGACGTTTTTCACCAGCACGAGCGCGGGGAGCTGAGCGATGAAGCCTTTGCCGCCGCGTTTTCGCAGGAGATGGGGCTGCCGCTGAGCTATGAGCAGTTTGCGCACGGCTGGCAGGCGGTGTTTGTCGCGCTGCGGCCTGAGGTCATCGCCATCATGCACAAGCTGCGGGAACAAGGACACCGCGTCGTGGTGCTGTCCAACACCAATAACCTGCATACCACCTTCTGGCCTGATGAATACCCTGAAGTGCGCGCGGCGGCCGACCATATGTACCTTTCCCAGGAGATGGGGATGCGCAAGCCGGAAGTGCGTATCTACCAAAAAGTCCTCGACGCCGAAGGTTTTTCTGCCGAAGAGACGGTCTTTTTCGACGATAACGCCGATAATATAGCTGGAGCGAATCAATTAGGTATCACCAGTATTCTGGTGACAGGGAAGGACGTCATTCCCGGCTACTTTGCAAAGCAGTTATGTTAAACACACTGTGTCAGAAAATTAAGCACTACACCCTGCCGCTGGTAGCATGGCTTAAGCTGCTCTGGCGGCGTATTGATGAAGACCAAATGACGACGCTGGCAGGCAACCTTGCCTATGTGTCGCTCCTCTCCTTAGTGCCGCTGGTTGCCGTGGTGTTCGCCCTTTTTGCGGCGTTTCCGATGTTTTCAGATGTCAGCGCCACGCTGCGACACTTTGTTTTTACCAACTTCATGCCGGCGACCGGCGACGTCATTCAGCGCTATATTGAGCAGTTCGTTGCTAACTCCAGCAAAATGACCGCCGTTGGCGCCTGCGGGCTGATCGTTACCGCGCTGCTGCTGATGCACGCCATCGACAGCGCGCTCAATACCATCTGGCGCAGCCACCGGACCCGCCCGCACGTCTATTCCTTTGCGGTGTACTGGATGATCCTGACGCTGGGCCCGCTGCTGGCCGGGGCGAGCCTGGCGATCAGCTCCTATTTGCTCTCTTTGCGCTGGGCAAGCGAGCTCAATGGCGTGATTGATAACACGCTGCGCATTTTTCCGCTGCTGCTGTCGTGGATCAGCTTCTGGCTGCTCTATAGCGTGGTGCCGACAACCCGGGTACCCAACCGTGACGCGGTGATTGGCGCGTTTTTCGCCGCAGCGCTGTTTGAATTAGGCAAGAAGGGGTTTGCCCTCTACATCACGATGTTTCCGTCGTATCAGCTTATTTATGGCGTCATTGCCGTCGTGCCCATTCTGTTCGTTTGGGTCTACTGGACCTGGTGTATCGTCTTGCTTGGCGCCGAAATAACTGTCACTCTCGGGGAATACCGCAAACTTAAACAAGCCGCAGAACAAGAAGAAGACGAAGAACCATGATTGCATTAATTCAGCGCGTAACCCGTGCCAGCGTCACCGTGGAGGGTGAGGTGACGGGTGAAATTGGCTCAGGACTTTTGGTGTTGTTAGGTGTCGAAAAGGATGATGACGAGCAGAAAGCCAACCGCTTGTGCGAGCGGGTGCTGGGCTACCGTATCTTCAGCGATGCCGACGGAAAAATGAATCTGAATGTCCAGCAGTCGGGCGGCAGCGTGCTGGTGGTATCGCAGTTTACTCTGGCGGCGGATACCGAGCGCGGCATGCGTCCGGGCTTCTCTAAGGGGGCGACGCCGGATCGCGCAGAAGCGTTGTATGACTATTTTGTTGAGCGCTGCCGCCAGCAAGAGATGAACACGCAAACCGGAAGATTCGCTGCGGATATGCAGGTGTCTCTGGTGAACGATGGGCCAGTTACCTTCTGGCTGCAGGTGTAAGTATGAACCAGCTTCCTGGTTGGGCGTGGGTAACCAAAGAGAGTACAGCTATGTATCACCTTCGTGTACCGCAAACAAAAGAAGAGTTAGAGCGCTATTATCAATTCCGTTGGGAAATGCTGCGTAAACCGCTGCACCAGCCCAAGGGCTCTGAGCGCGATGCCTGGGACGCGATGGCGCACCATCAGATGGTGGTGGATGAGGAGGGCAATCTGGTGGCGGTCGGTCGTCTGTACATCAATGCCGACAACGAAGCCTCCATCCGCTTTATGGCCGTGCATCCTTCCGTGCAGGATAAAGGTCTGGGTACGCTAATGGCGATGACGCTCGAGTCCGTTGCCCGCCAGGAAGGGGTGAAGCGCGTCACCTGTAGCGCCCGTGAGGATACCGTTGAGTTCTTCGCCAAGCTCGGTTTTGTTAATCAGGGAGAGATAACCACGCCGCAGACCACCCCGGTGCGCCATTTTTTGATGATCAAACCAGTCGCCTCGCTGGATGACATTTTGCATCGCGGCGACTGGTGCGGGCAGCTTCAGCAGGCGTGGTATCAGCACATTCCGCTCAGTGAAAAAATGGGCGTACGTATTCAGCAGTACACAGGGCAGAAATTTATTACCACCATGCCGGAAATCGGCAATCAGAATCCGCACCACACCCTGTTCGCCGGCAGCCTGTTTTCTCTTGCCACCCTTACCGGCTGGGGCCTTATCTGGCTGATGCTGCGTGAGCGCCATCTCGGCGGCACGATAATCCTCGCTGATGCTCATATCCGCTACAGCAGGCCGATCAGCGGTAAGCCGACGGCAATTGCCGATCTCGGTTCGCTGAGCGGCGATCTCGACAGGCTGGCCCGGGGACGCAAAGCGCGCGTTCAGCTTCAGGTCGAACTGTTCGGCGACGACACCTCCGGCGCCATCTTTGAGGGGATCTACATCGTACTGCCCGCGCGGCCGTTTGGCCCGCTGGAAGAGGGCGGTAACGAGGAAGAATAACGCCTGACGGGATTTCTGGATTGTCGATCGCAAAAGCTCATGTTGCCTTTACATTCCGCTTTATCCACAAATTAAGAAGGTGTAATTTGCCTAAAAATTAATCTGTAGTGATATACTGGAGTGATATATGAGCCACGTGGTGGACCTTGATATGGGCAGGATTCTGATCGATTTGTCGGACGACGTCATTCAACGGCTGGATAACCTTAAACAGTTGAGAAACCAGCCGCGCGCCGAGTTATTGCGTGAGGCCATTGAGCAATATCTCGATAAACAAAGCTCCACGGTGATTCGGGAGGCTCTTGGTTTATGGGGAAATCAGGAAGAGGATGGGCTTGAATACGAACGCAAGCTTCGTGAGGAGTGGTGATCATGGAGCATATGGCAGTATTTGATACCAATATTCTCATCGACCTTTTCAACAATCGCATAGAGGCTGCGGATGCCATTGATAGCACAGCGACACATCGGGCAATAAGCCTCATCACCTGGATGGAAGTGTTGGTTGGCGCTCGTAAGTACGGTCAGGAAGCCAAAACGGCGGCCGTAATGAGCGCGTTTGAGATTATCGATGTTTCGCGTGAGATTGCAGAACGCAGTGTATTACTTCGTGTAAAACACGGGATGAAGCTTCCGGATGCCATCATTCTGGCTACCGCGCAAAGTAAAAACTGCCAACTTATCTCTCGTAATACGAAAGATTTTGCGGGTATCTCAGGGGTAGTTTCACCCTATCAGCTGTAAGCCGGGCAGCAAACGCCGCCCGACATAGCGTCAGTAAGCGCTACTCCCCTTCGCCCGGGAACAGGAACGGGTTGAGCGAGCTGCGTGCAAAGCCTTCCTGCTCCATACGCGCGTCGAGCACCAGCGAGGCGAGGTCATCGGCCACGGCTTCAACGTTCGGGTCCTTTTCCTGATAGAGGATCTTCAGGTAGGTGCCGCAGTCGCCGCAGCTTTCGGCTTTCACCGCCGCCTGCTCGTTATCCAGCGACCAGTAGTGCAAATCGCGGCTCTGCTCGCAGTTGCTGCATTTGACGCGCACCACGTGCCATTCGGATTCGCACAGGTTGCAGTGCAGGTAGCGCAGCCCCTGCGTTGTGCCAATCTGCACCACGCTTGAGACCGGCATGGAGCCGCATACCGGGCAGTGCTGGCGGTGTTCGCCATACTCCGCGCGGGCTTTACCGGGGATAAGGTTTGCCATCTGCGCCCAGTACAGCGAGAGCGCCGCCCAGATAAACGGAGCCTTGTCGCTGCTGACGGCGGCAAAGTTAGAGGCAAACAGCGCGCTCGCCATCTGTTCCAGCTCCTGGTCGGAGGCTTTTTCCAGATTCTCGATAACCGCCAGCGCCGGGCCGCTCATTTCCGGCTTCAGCTCGGCGATCATCGAGCGCAGCAGGGTGCGCCAGTGCTTGTCGCGCGGCAGGGTATGAATATCCAGCGGCGGTTTCTCCTGCGCCGCGGCCTCTTTGAGGCGAGCGGTGAGGTCCATCTGCAGCGGGTGGTCGTACAGCACCACCTCCTGCGCATGGGCGATAAGCGCGGCGAAGCGCAGATAGTCGCCCAGCGGGTTGCTCTCCGCCAGCTCGCGCAGGCGCTCTGCACGACGGTGATAGAGATTTTTCAGGCTGGGGAATAATAACGGCGGAATTGCTTCCGCCGTGCGTTTCTCGCTATTTCCCAGTTCATCTTGCGGGATTATGCGAATACTCATTCAGTCGTTTTTTCCGTTGTCTTGCGAACTTCACGGTACCAGCGCGGGTGGTGCTTCTTCGCCCACGATTTGGTAACCCAACCTTCCACCATGGCGGTGATGGTGCCTTTCACCCACAGGGCGGCGTAAATATGCACCATGATAACCACAATTAGCGCGACTGCGGCAAATGAATGCAGCATCAGGGCTAAACGGATCACCGGAATGGAGAAAGCAGGCGCGAAATACGGACGCCAGATAATGATACCGCTCACCAGCAGCAGCACCAGGAAGATAATCGCCGCCCAGAAGACGCACTTCTGGCCGAAATTATAGCGCCCGGTGTCACCCACTTCCTCGTTGACGACGATCTTACGAATATTCTTCGCCCAAAAGATATCATCCCGATTGATTAGGTTGTGGTGCCAGTAACGGAAAAACATGATGATGAAGGAAGCAAACATCACCACGCCGACGAACGGATGCAGAATGCGCGCCAGCTGCGGCGTGCCGAGAATATGCATCAGCCAGTTGAAGGACGGGAAGAAAAAGCCCAGCCCGCTCACCGACGCCAGCACGAAGCAGAAGGCGGTGACCCAGTGGTTGATACGCTCCGGCGCCGTATAGCGCACGATGGTGTCACGTCGTTTCATTTACGCTTCTCCTCTTCACCGTCATCGTCTTCCTCATCCGCACGGTTCGGACCGACACCGACGTAGTGGAAGATACTGGCCGCGAAGGTAGCGGCAAAGCCGATCGCCGCCAGCGGTTTCCAGACGCCTTTCCAGAACTTCACGGTTTCGCTGATCGCCGGGTTTTCCGGCAGGCCGTGGTACAGGTTCGGCTTGTCGGCGTGATGCAGCACGTACATGACGTGGGTACCGCCGACGCCCGCCGGATCGTACAGCCCCGCGTTGTCATAACCGCGGGTTTTCAGCTCCGCCACGCGCTCGCCCGCCAGCGTTTTCATATCCTCTTTAGAGCCAAAGTGGATAGCGCCGGTTGGGCAGGTTTTCACGCAGGCCGGTTCCTGGCCCACGTTCACGCGGTCGACGCACAGCGTACATTTGTAGACGCGGTTGTCTTCCGGGTTAAGGCGCGGCACGTTGAACGGGCAGCCGGCGATGCAGTAGCCACAGCCGATGCACTGCTCGGACTGAAAGTCGACGATGCCGTTGGCATACTGAATGATAGCCCCTTCCGACGGGCAGGCCTTCAGGCAGCCCGGATCGGCGCAGTGCATGCAGCCATCCTTACGGATAAGCCACTCCAGTTTGTCGTTCTGCTCGACTTCCGAGAAACGCATCACCGTCCAGGACTTGGCGGTCAGGTCCGCCGGGTTGTCATACACCCCGACGTTATGTCCCACCTCGTCACGGATGTCGTTCCACTCAGAACAGGCCACCTGACAGGCTTTACAGCCAATACAGGTCGTCACGTCGATGAGCTTCGCCACTTCTTCCTGGTGATCCCGCGCCTGAGGCGCGGGGGTAAAACCGTTAGTCGCGGAACGACGGATAATGTCTTGCGATTGATAAGCCATAAGTCGTCTCCGTTACACCTTTTCCACGTTCACGAGGAAGGATTTGAACTCCGGCGTCTGCGTGTTGGCATCACCGACGAACGGCGTCAGCGTGTTGGCGATAAAGCCTTTACGCGCCACCCCTTCATAGCCCCAGTGGATTGGGATCCCGATGGTATCCACTTCCTTATCGTGGACCTTCAGCGTGCGGATACGCTTGGTCACCACCGCTTTGGCCTTGATATAGCCGCGGTTAGAGGAGACCTTCACGGTGTCGCCGTGGGCGATGCCGAGCTTGTTGGCAAGCTTTTCGCCAATCTCGACAAACTGCTCCGGCTGCGCAATCGCGTTCAGCAGCGCATGCTTGGTCCAGTAGTGGAAGTGTTCCGTCAGGCGGTAGGTGGTACCGACATACGGGAACTTGTCCGCGGTACCCAACGCTTCCTTATCGCCTTTAAAGATACGGGCGGCAGGGTTCGACACCACGTTCGGGTGCAGCGGGTTCGTGCCGATCGGCGTTTCAAACGGCTCGTAGTGTTCCGGGAACGGCCCTTCCGCCATCTTATCGATAGCAAACAGGCGCCCCATCCCTTCCGGCTGCATGATGAACGGCCCAACGTCGGTGCCAGGCGCGGCCGCGCTGTAGTCCGGAATATCGACGCCGCCCCATTTGGCGCCGTCCCATTTCAGCAGCTGACGTTTCGGATCCCACGGTTTGCCCTGCGGGTCCGCCGAGGCGCGGTTGTACAGGATGCGGCGGTTCAGCGGCCACGCCCACGCCCAGCCGAGCGTATTGCCAAGGCCCGACGGGTCGGCGTTATCGCGTTTGGCCATCTGGTTGCCGTCCGGCGTCCAGCTGCCGGCGAAAATCCAGCAGCCGCTGGAGGTGGTGCCGTCGTCGCGCAGTTGAGCAAACGAGCTGAGCTGCTGGCCTTTCTTCACGATGACCGCGCCGGTAGCCGGGTCGGTAATGTCGGCAAGCGCTTTACCGTTGCTCTCCATCGCCACTTCTTCCGATGCAGGCTCATCCGGCGTGGAGTAGTTCCACGTCATATTGAGAACCGGCTCCGGCGTCGGGCCGCCTTCGGTAGCGTACATCTCGCGCAGGCGCATGAAGATGCCTGCCAGGATTTCGCCATCGGTTTTGGCGATCCCCGGGGCGTCGGCGCCCTTCCAGTGCCACTGTAGCCAGCGGCCGGAGTTAACGATAGAGCCGTTCTCTTCGGCGAAGCAGGTTGACGGCAGGCGGAACACTTCGGTCTGAATCTTCGATGAATCCACATCATTCGATTCGCCGTGGTTTTGCCAGAACGTCGAGGTCTCGGTGTTCAGCGGATCGATGATCACCAGAAACTTCAGCTTCGATAGCGAGTCGATAATTTTGTGTTTGTTCGGGAAAGAGGCCACCGGGTTAAAGCCCTGGCAGAGATAGCCATTTACTTTGCCCTGGTTCATCATCTCGAAATATTGCAGAACGTCGTAACCCTTGTCCCACTTCGGCAGCCAGTCAAAGCCCCAGTTGTTCTCCTTGGTGGCCTTATCGCCGAAGAACGCCTTCATCATTGAGACGAAGAACTTCGGATAGTTGCCCCAGTAGTTGACCTGGCCGTCCAGCAGCGGTTTTGGCGTATTGGCCGTCAGGTAGGTCTGGAGATCGGTCTGTTTTTCGCTTGGCAGCGTCATGTAGCCAGGTAGGCTTTGCGACAGCAGGCCGAGGTCGGTCAGGCCCTGAATGTTGGAGTGGCCGCGCAGGGCGTTTACACCGCCGCCCGCCATGCCCATATTGCCGAGCAGCAGCTGGATCATCGCCATGGTGCGGATGTTCTGGGCGCCGATGGAGTGCTGCGTCCAGCCGAGCGCGTACAGGAACGACGCCGTTTTGTCATGGGCGCTGGTTTCTGCGATGTATTCGCAGACTTTCAGGAAGTCAGCCTTCGGCGTACCGCAGATGGTTTCCACCATTTCCGGCGTATAGCGGGAAACGTGCTGCTTCAGCAGGTTCCACACGCAGCGCGGATGGGTGAGCGTGGTATCGCGCTTCGCGTGACCGTTCTCATCCAGTTCATAGTTCCAGCTGGTTTTATCGTACTTGCGTTTTTCCGCGTCGTAGCCGGAGAACAGGCCGTCTTCGAAGGCATAATCCTCACGCACGATAAGGCTGGCGTTGGTGTAGGCCTCGGTGTATTCGCGGTTAATTTTCTCATTGTTCAGCAGATACAGAATCACCCCGGAGAGGAAGGTAATGTCGGTACCCGAGCGAATCGGCGCATAGAAATCCGCGACCGATGCCGTACGCGTAAAGCGGGGATCGATAACGATAAGCTTCGCGCCGTTGTGAATTTTGGCTTCCATCGCCCAGCGGAACCCGACCGGATGCGCTTCCGCGGCGTTACCGCCCATCACCACAATGAGGTTGGCGTTCTTAATATCCACCCAGTGGTTGGTCATCGCACCGCGACCAAATGTTGGAGCAAGACTTGCTACCGTTGGTCCGTGTCAGACACGCGCCTGGTTGTCGACCGCGAGCATACCCAGCGCGCGGGAGAACTTCTGGGTCAGATAACCGGTTTCATTACTGGATGCCGATGCGCACAGCATACCGGTGGAGAGCCAGCGGTTAACGGTGGTGCCTTCGGCATTTGTGGCGATAAAGTTGGCGTCGCGGTCGGCTTTCATCAGCTTAGCGATACGATCGAACGCGTCGTCCCAGCTGATTTGCTGCCATTTGTCTGAGCCCGGAGCGCGATATTCAGGGAATTTCAGGCGGCTTTCGGAATGGATAAAGTCCACCAGACCGGCCCCTTTCGGGCAGAGCGCACCACGGTTGACCGGATGATCCGGATCGCCTTCGATATGGAAGATAGATGCTTTGGCGTTTTTCGCTCCATCGCCGAGGCTGTACATCAACAGCCCACAACCGACAGAACAGTACGTGCAGGTGTTACGGGTTTCGCGGGTACGCAGCAGCTTATACTGCCGCGTTTCCGCTAGCGCTGCGCCAGGGGCAAAACCCAGCGCCGCTACCGTGGTGCCTGCCATACCGCCAGCGCAGATCTTAAAGAACTGCCTTCTGCTGACCTGCATGGTTCGCTCCTTGTTTCGACATTGCTTATGTAGTTTTACTTTGCGGTTGGCACCGCAAAGGTTCAGAATTGGGGTAATTTCCCTCATTCCCGGAGGGGTATGTATCAGAATACCACATTGTGTGTATGCCTGTTCCAATACGGTTAAATCAAAGTGAACAATATCCATTCCAAACAAGTCAAAAATGTGACTAATGTCACCGGATTGCGCCAGGTTTCGCTCTGGCGGCGCCAGGATTTACAGCACGCTCAGCCAGACGAGTTAGCTGAGGAAGTCCCGGTGGCGCTGGTTTACAACGGTATCTCGCACGTCGTGATGATGGCGACGCCGAAGGATCTGGAGCTGTTCGCCGTTGGTTTTTCCTTATCCGAAGGGATTATAGAAAATCGACGTGAAATTTTTGGGATGGATGTTATTTCGGCCTGTAACGGATTTGAGGTGCAAATCGAGCTTTCCAGCCGCCGCTTTATGGCGTTAAAAGAGCGCCGTCGCGCGCTGGCCGGGCGTACCGGCTGCGGCGTATGCGGCGTTGAGCAGCTCAATGATATCGGCCGGCCCGTTGCGCCGTTGCCCTTTACGCAGACCTTCTCCCTTCATCATCTTGACGTGGCGCTGGAGCACCTTAACGACGTGCAGCCTATCGGACGCTTAAGCGGCTGCACGCACGCAGCGGCCTGGGTGATGCCGTCGGGCAGGCTGGCGGGAGGGCACGAGGATGTCGGGCGCCACGTGGCGCTGGATAAACTGCTGGGCCGCCGCGCGGGCGAAAGCGACGTCTGGCAGCACGGCGCCGCGCTGGTCTCCAGTCGCGCCAGCTATGAAATGGTGCAAAAGGCCGCCATGTGCGGTGTTGAAATTCTGTTTGCCGTCTCGGCGGCGACCACGCTGGCGGTAGAGGTTGCCGAGCGCTGCAACCTGACGCTGGTGGGCTTCTGTAAGCCGGGAAGGGCCACGATTTATACCCATCCCCAGCGTTTGTTGAGTGTGTAATTTTTAGTCAAAAAATTTGAAAGATGATAGCAAATCCTTCCGCTATCTGTTGTCGGTGTTCAGGGCTACTATTTATCACATCAAGGCACGTCGCCTTACACAGACAACTTAATTGAAGGGTTTATATCATGAAAAGCATCAAAACTTTTGTCGCAGTTATCGCTCTTGCTACCACTTTCGGTTCTTTCGCTGCACAGACCGTGACCGCAACGTCCACCACCATTGACGGCGCAGAAGCGAAAATCGCCGCTCAGGCGCAGGAAGCAGGTGCGGCCTCCTACAAAATCACCCAGGCTTTCACCGGTAACCGCGTTCACATGACCGCAGAACTGAGCAAATAAAGCCAATCAGCCGTACTGTCGAAAGAGCGCCCTCGGGCGCTTTTTTTGTTTATGGCAGCCCGGCCAGGCGCAGTAGCGCCGTGACCACTGCGGCGGCGGCGATAACGATAATCAGCGGGACTTTTTTCCAGGCGAGGATCACGGCGACAGCCACGCCAATCACCCGCGCCATACCGGCAAAATGGCTGCCTTCGAAGAAGGTGGTCGCCAGCGCGACGGCAAACAGTAGCGTCGTGGCGCCGTCGTTGAGCATGGCCTGCGAGCGTTCGGAAAGCGCCAGACGGTTACCCAGCTTCGCCCCGCCAAACCGCATCAGGTACGTCCCGGCTGACAGAATAGCGATGCCGACGATAATCCATAGGGTGTTGCCCATTATTTTTTCCTCGCAAAAACGCCGAGCAGCGACAGCAGAACCGGTACGCCTGCCGGTGTGAAAGGCACAGAAGCCAGTGAAACAGCCGCACCCGTAACGGCGCGAACCAGCGTCGTGCGGTTTTTAAACGCCGGGATCACCAGCGCCAGCAGGATAGCCGGGAACACGGCGTCGAGACCGATGGTTTCCGGCGACGGCAGCAGCTTACCGACCGCCGCGCCGAGCAGCGCGCCTGCCGGCCAGAGGATGGCCACGCCCAGTCCGCACAGCCAGTAGGCGGCCTTGCGCTGTTCGGGGGTTTTTTGCGACAGGCCGAACACCACGCTTTCATCGTTCATGATATGACAGCCAAGGAAGCTGGCGCCGCGTTTACCGACCAGATCGCGCACCGTGACGCCAAACGGTACGTGACGGGCGTTGACCAGTAACCCTGCCGCCGCCGCGGCCAGCGGATTGCCGCCGCTGGCGATAATACCGATGAACATAAACTCGGATGCGCCTGCCAGCACAAAGATGGACAGCACAAACGGCACCCACAGTGGAAAACCGTAGGCGATCGCCAGCGAACCGTAGGACATACCGACGACGCCGACAGCCAGACAAACTAAAAATATCGCTTTTATCGTGTCGCCTTTGAGGCAGGAGAAGTGGTGTTTCATACTATTTTAGCCATATCGAACGAGTATCCATTATAATGAACGCATCAGTATCGTTTATCAAGATGAACGATTCGTTCGATTTATAAAACAGAGGCCGTTTATGACGCAGCCAATTAGCGTGATCGCCAAAAGTCTGGTGCGAGAACGCATGCGGACCGGACTTTCACTGGCGGAAATCGCCCGCCGTGCCGGGATTGCAAAATCCACGCTCTCGCAGCTTGAATCCGGGAATGGTAATCCTAGCCTGGAAACGCTCTGGTCGTTATGCGTGGCGCTGGATATTCCTTTTGCGCGACTGCTGGAGCCGCAGCTGCCGACCACCCAGGTGATTCGTCGCGGCGAGGGCACCAAAGTGGTGGCCGAGCAGGCGAACTATCAGGCGATACTGCTTGCCGCCTGCCCGCCGGGCGCGCGACGCGATATCTACCTGCTGCTGACGCAGCCGGGCGCCGACCGAATTTCGCAGCCGCACCCGCCGGGGTCGGTGGAGCACATTATCGTCACGCAGGGGCGGGCGATGGTCGGCCTGACCAGCGCGCCGGAGGAGTTAGGCGAAGGGGATTACATCTGCTACCCGGCCGATCGCGAGCACGTGTTTAAGGCGCTGGAGCCAGATACCCAGGCGATTCTGGTCGCGGAGCAGAACTGATCCTTCGCCCCGACGTCCTGCGCCGGGGCGAAGGGGGCGTCACGGCAGATAAAACACCGGCTTCAGCTCGCGGCTGACCGGGCTGCTGTCGGCGTTGGCGGGCATCACTTCCGTCATATACCGCCACCAGCGCTGGCAGACTTCGGTGCTGGCGATCGCGTTCCAGCGCTCCTCTGACTCGATTTCCACCGTGGCGAACAGCAGGCTGCGGGCGGCGTCGAGGTAAATGGCGTAGCGGTGCGCGCCGTGCGACTTCAGCACCGCCTCCAGCTCTGGCCAGATGGGGTTGTGGCGACGCTCATACTCGCGATGGGCGTCAGGATTTACCTGCATCACAAACGCTTTGCGGATCATACTGCCTCCGGGGATATCCTTAATGGTAGAGGTCTAGCGCCGACTGCAGCGGCGTCACGCTGAAGCGCTGCGCCAGCGCAATCAGCGCCTGTCGGCTGATAGTCTGCTGCATTCCGCCCATGGAATAGACTTTCACCAGCACATCGGCGGATTTCTCGGCGGTGTCGATAAGGCCAAAGGCATCGTCAAGCGTCGGGCCGCTGCCGAACACGCCGTGAAACGGCCACAGCACCAGAGAATGTTGCTGCATTTCAGTCGCGGTGGACTGGCCTATCTCGTCGGTGCCCGGCACCATCCATGGCAGAATGCCGACGCCATCCGGGAAGACCACCAGGCATTCGGTACTGCCCTCCCACAGCTTGCGGGTGAAGAGGTCGCGGTTGTTTTCCAGTACATAGGTCAACGCAATCAGGTTGGTGGCGTGACAGTGCATGATCGCGCGGTCCTTGCCGCCGGTGGCCCTGATGCGCGCGCAGTGGGAGAGCAGGTGCGCCGGCAGTTCGGACGTCGGCACCGCGTCGTCGGTGAGTCCCCAAAGAATGTGGTAGCCCGCGCCGTCGCTGTCGATCTTTATCACGCCGATGTTTGCCGCCGGGTCGAGCTGCACGTTGCGGAAAAATTTGCCGGAGCCGGTCACGATAAACGGCGTATTGGCAAGCTGCGGCATCGGCTGGCTCAGCGCGATATAGCGCGGTTTTTCGGAAAAATCGGCGCTAAACGGCGCGATATCCGCCTCATCCAGCCGCAGCGTCAGGTTGCCGCCGTTGCGCTCGTCCCAGCCTTTCAGCCAGGCGTCAGAGGTGGCTTTAATCATCCCCTGGACGAACCAGGAATGGGTGATAGTCTGCATCATGTTGTGCTTCCTGTGAAAATGCCGGGTGGCGCTGCGCTGACCCGGCCTACTCTGTACCTGTAGGCCCGGCAAGCAAAGCGCCGCCGGGCGATGGTGTTTACTTACGATTGGCCAGAACGTCTTTCTCATACGCGCGCACGTTGTCCAGCCACTGGCGGCCTGCCGGAACATCGTGACGCTGGCAGTACATCTCCCAGACCGCCTGCCACGGCAGCGATTTTTGCTCCTCCAGCAGCGCCAGACGCCCGGTGTAATCGCCGTCCCGCTCCCGCTGACGCAGCTCGTCGGTAGGCTCCAGCAGGGCGCGCAGCAGCGCTTTTTTCATGTTGCGGGTACCGATAATCCATGCCGCGATGCGGTTGATGGAGGCATCGAAGAAGTCGAGGCCAATATGCACGCGGTCAAACAGGTCGTGGCGGATGATTTCGCTCGCGATGGCCTGGGTTTCATCATCCAGCAGGACGACGTGATCGCTGTCCCAGCGCACCGGGCGGCTGACGTGCAGCAGCAGGCGCGGCACAAACAGCATGGCGGCCGAGATTTTGTCGGAGATGACCTCCGTCGGATGGAAGTGGCCCGCATCCAGGCACAGCGCGGTCTGGCGGCTGGTGGCGTAGCCCATATAGAACTCGTTGGAGCCGACGGTGTAGCTCTCCGCGCCGATACCAAACAGCTTGCTCTCGACGGCGTCGATATGATGCGCCGGGTTCAGTTTTTCGCTCATCACGTCATCCAGCGCGTCCAGCAGGCGCTTACGCGGCGCAAAGCGGTCGACGGTGAGGTCCTTCATACCGTCCGGGATCCAGATATTCATCACCGACGGCGTGCCCAACTGCTCGCCGAACCAGGCGGAGACGCGGCGGCTGGCCTTGCAGTGGTCAATCCAGAACTGGCGGATCTCGTCGTTAGCATGCGAGAGGGTAAAACCGTCGGCGCTCAGCGGATGCGAGAAGCAGGAGGGATTAAAGTCCAGCCCCAGCCCGTGGGTTTTCGCCCATGACACCCAGTTTTTAAAGTGCTCCGGCTTAATATCGTTGCGCGCGACCGGCGCGTCGGATTCCAGATAAATGGCGTGCAGATTCAGACGTTTGGGGCCAGGGATCAGGCTCATCGCCTGCTCGAGATCGGCGCGCAACTCAGCGGCGTTACGCGCTTTCCCTGGATAGTTGCCGGTGGCCTGAATCCCGCCGGTGAGCGAACCTTGCGGGTTTTCAAATCCGGCGACGTCATCGCCCTGCCAGCAGTGCATCGATACCGGTACGCGGTCAAGCTGGCGCAGCGCGGCCTCGACGTCAACGCCTGTTGCGGCATAGCGCTGTTTCGCCAGTTCCCAGGCCTGTTCAAGTTGAGTGGTCATGCGCAAAGCTCCTTTGTCGGTTGTGGCCGAAACTGCGCGGCGCGGCGGGCAATTTCGCTTTTGGGATTCGGGGTCCAGGCGGTCAGCGCGTGGGTGTCGCGGACCACCTGGCGGAATTCATCAACGTCATTCAGTTCGTCAAGCGTCATCAGCTGCACGCCGATATTGCCGAGGGTGGAAGCTTCCACCGGCCCTGACACGACCGTCACGCCGCAGGCATCGGCGCACAGCTGGTTCAGCAGTTGGTTCTGGCTGCCACCGCCGACAATATGCAGCCGGGAGAACGGTTGGCCATGCAGTTCGGCCAGCTCCTGCAGGACGCGGGCATACAGCAGCGCCAGGCTGTCAAAGATGCAGCGAGCCAGCTCCGCCGGGCGTTCTGGCGCAGGTTGATGGCTTTCCCGGCAGGCGGCCTGAATTTCGGCGCTCATATTGGCCGGGTTGATAAAGCGGTCGTGATTGGGGTGAATGACAAAGCGGCATACCGGCACGGCGTCAGCGTCGGCGAGCAGGGCGGAAAGATCGCTGATGTTCTGCTCTTTCAGCACCCGCTGCAGCAGCCACAGCCCCATAATGTTTTTCAGCACCCGATAGCGGCCTTCCGCACCGCCTTCGTTGGTGATGTTGTTCGTCAGCGCCCGCTCGCAGACCTGCGGCGTTTTGCTTTCAAAACCCATCAGCGACCAGGTGCCGGATGACAGCCAGGCGGCGTGGCGGTCGGCCAGCGGCGCGGCAATGACGGCGCTGGCGGTATCGTGGCTGGCGACGGCCACCACGGGAATGCGGTTGCCCTGCGGGCAAATCCAGTGACCGATCACATTGCCCGGATGGGCTGGCGTTCCCAGCCAGCGGGAGGGGACGCCCGCCCAGGCGAGCAAATCCTCATCCCAGGTATCGGTGTGGATATTGACCATCTGGGTGGTCGTGGCGTTGGTGTACTCCCAGTTCATCGCGCCGGTCAGGCGGTAGCTGAAGTAATCCGGCATAAGCAGCGCATGAGCCACCCGATCCACCCATTCCGGTTGTTGCTCTACCAGCGCCCGAAACTGATACAGCGTATTGAAGGGTAAAAACTGGATGCCGCTGCGGCGGTAGATCTCCGCGCGGCCAACCTGCGTTTGCGCCTGTTGCATCACGCCCTGGGTGCGGCGGTCGCGGTAGGAAACCGCGGGTCCCACCCGCTCGCCGTGCCGGTCGAGCAGCACGTAATCCACGCCCCAGGTATCAATACCGATGCTGTCGATAAGGATGCCGTCGTTGCAGACCTTTTGCAGGCCGCAGCGAATCTCCGCTTCCAGGCGGTCGACATCCCAGCAATCCACGCCGTCAACATGCTGCAATGTATTGGTGAAACGGTGAACTTCACGGGTATTCAGCGTCCGCTGTTCGCGGTCATAGCGGGCCAGCATCACGCGTCCGCTGGATGCGCCTAAATCGACAGCCACACAATGGCGAAAAGTCATGGCAGGAGTCCTTCTGATAGTCAGTACGGACAGTCTAAAAAGCGCGGGAGCGAGTCACCTTCTCGTCACTGACAGTCGAAAATGACGGCTGGCAAGAAAGCAAAGATGAACGTGAGAAAGCTCACAATTCCCCGTCATCATGCCGTTTCATGGGGATGTGATGCTGCGCGCATTTCCTGATTTTTCCTGTCGTTTCTTGAAAAACAGGCAGGGTTTGCGCGCTTTATTGCTGAAATTTGAAGGTGAGGTTGATAACGGACCATTACTATTTTGACACTATTTCTCACTGGTGGAGGCCGTTATGACCATACTGCACAGCGTGGATTTTTTTCCGTCAGAGTTCGCCCCCATTGCGATAGAGCCGCGTCTTCCTCAGATCGCGTTTCCTGAGCACCATCATGATTTCCATGAAATTGTGATTGTTGAGCACGGTACCGGCATCCACGTGTTTAACGGCCAGCCCTATACCATCAGCGGCGGGACGGTCTGTTTTGTCCGCGACAGCGACCGGCATCTGTATGAACACACCGATAACCTGTGCCTGACCAATGTGCTGTACCGCGCGCCGGACGCCTTCCAGTTTCTTGCCGGGATGCAAAAGCTGTTGCCGCAGGAGCAGGATGGCGTCTGGCCGTCGCACTGGCGAGTGAGCCAGACGGCGCTGCAGCAGGTGCGAGGCGTCGTGCAGCAGATGGAGCGGTTTGATGACTGCGGCGATGTGCATACCATCGCCCAGCGCGAAATCCTGTTTATGCAGCTGCTGCTGGTGCTGCGTAAAAGCAGCCTGGCGGCGGAAATGACCGATAACGACGCCCGGCTAAACCATCTGATTGCCTGGCTTGAGGATCATTTCGCCGAGGAGGTGTGCTGGGAGCGCGTGGCGGCGCGGTTTTCGCTTTCGTTGCGCACTCTGCACCGCCAGCTTAAGCAGCACACCGGCCTGACGCCGCAGCGCTACCTCAACCGCGTGCGGTTGACCAAAGCGCGGCACCTGCTGCGCCACAGCGATGAGAGCGTTACCGATATCGCCTTTCGCTGCGGTTTCGGCGACAGTAACCACTTTTCGACTCTTTTTCGCCGGGAGTTTAGCTGGTCGCCGCGCGACATCCGCCAGGGACGCGACACGCAGCTACAGTAACGCGAGGAAAATCACCGTTTTGGGGCCGTAAAACGGCTAATAATGACAGGCTATTCGCCGTTGGGGTTACGCTGTGACCGGTCAGTTCATTCTTCGTAAAGCCGATTTTTTCACTTCACCGCGCCAGGCGGTGGCGGTGGCCGATCGCTATCCGCAGAATGTCTTTGCGGAGCATACCCACGAGTTTTGCGAGCTGGTGCTGGTATGGCGCGGCAACGGCTTACATCTTCTTAACGACCGTCCTTATCGCATTACCCGCGGCGATCTGTTCTACATTCGCGCCGAAGACAAGCACTCCTACGCGTCGGTCAACGGTCTGGCGCTGCAAAATATTATCTACTGTCCGGACCGGCTGCGGCTTAACGTCGACTGGTCGGCGCATATCCCGGGGTTGTTTGGGACGCCGTGGATGCCCCACTGGCGCATCGGCAGCAGTGGGATGGCCCAGGCGCGGCAGGTGATCGCCCTGCTGGAGCAGGAGAGCAACAAGGATGAGCCGCTGGCCCACGAGATGGCGGAGCTGCTGTTCGCCCAGCTGGCGGCGACGCTGCGCCGCCACCGCTTCGCCACGGACAACCAGGCCGCCACCCAGAGCGAAGCGCTGCTCGACAAGCTCATCACCGCGCTGGCGGGCAGCCTCAATCGCACCTTTACGCTGGATCTCTTTTGCGCCGAACAGGCGTGCAGCGAGCGCGCCCTGCGCCAGCAGTTTCGCAGCCAGACCGGCATGACCGTCAATCACTATCTGCGCCAGCTGCGCATTTGCCATGCGCAGTATCTGCTGCAGCATTCAGAGCTGCTGATCGGCGACATCGCCAACCGGTGCGGGTTTGAGGACAGCAATTACTTTTCGGTGGTGTTTAACCGCGAGGTGGGGATGACGCCAGGGCAGTGGCGTCATCGTCATCGAACGATGGCGAGATCAGTTCGCCATACCGAGGCCGACAATATTGGCGGCGATAATAATCACCACGCAGCCAAGGCTTAGCACGCCCACCGGACGACGACCCGCATTGTTCCACTCTTTGAGCACCAGCCCCACCAGGCCGCCGCACAGCACGTAGAAGCTCATATGCAGCATCCAGCTCATATAGTCATATTGCGCCGGGATGCGGGCGTGACCCCAGGCATAAAAGAAGAACTGCAGATACCACATCAGGCCGCCGAGCGCGGAGAGCAAAATATTGCTGATGATGAGCGGCTTTGCCAGCGAGAAGTCGGCTTTTATCGACAGATTCGGCATTTTTGCCAGACGAATGACGCAAAAGCCGAGGTTGACCAGCGCGCCGCCGCCCATGATCACCACATAGCTGGGTAACGCGACATACAGCGGATCGACGCCAAGCGCCGCCGCCGCTTCGTGCATCGGTTTCGCGGCATTCATGGCGAATGACATTCCTGCGGAAAAAATGCCGCACATAACGGCCAGTAGCAGCCCTTTTTTCAGATTGAACTCTTCCGCTCTGATCCCCATTTTGCGTTCTTTGAGCTGTCCGGCGCGGGTGACGATTCCGACGCCAATCAGCGCAACCAGAACGCCGAGCAGCGTCATCCGGCCGCCTTCGGTATTGATCAGAACATCAAAGTTGCCGTTGATAATCGGCGTCATCAGCGTACCGACGATAAGCGTAATGCCAATGGCGATGCCGATCCCCATCGACATGCCGAGATAGCGCATGGTGAGGCCATAGTTGATATTGCCTACGCCCCACATGGCGCCGAACAGGAATACCGGCAGCAGCGTCGAGGCGTTAAACGAACCGTAGTAGGCCCAAAAATCCGGGAGCAGCATGGCGCTGATAGCCCAGGGAAGAATGAGCCAGGAGACCACGCCGCCTACCGACCACATCGTTTCCCAGGACCAGTGTTTCACTTTCTTGAAAGGGGCATAGAAACAGGCGGCACTGGCTGCGCCTATCAAATGCCAGAAAATGCCCATCGTAATCGCGTGATTCATAGTTTTTATCCTCATCGTTTCAGGTCGATGAATCTTTCATCTGACGTGATGAGTGTAAAAATTCGTCAGCAGGTTAACCTTCCGGCGGTTGCCGCGTAAGCGAAATGACTGGCAAAAAGCCCGTAAATGCATTGAGCCGGCTCACAAAATTGCCGTTGATGCAGACCGTGAAACCCCCATGAAAACTACGGCATTGATAAGCATTTTCAATATCATTTAATTAACTATAATGAACCAACTGCTTACGCGGCGTTAACACCCAGCCGCCCGATAACAATGGAGATGATTATGAGTTATACACTGCCATCCCTGCCGTATGCGTACGATGCTCTGGAGCCGCACTTCGACAAGCAGACGATGGAAATCCATCACACCAAACACCATCAGGCCTATATCAACAACGCCAACGCCGCGCTGGAAAGCCTGCCGGAGTTCGCCAGCCTCTCTGCTGAAGCGCTGATCGCGCAGCTGGATAAGCTGCCGGCGGACAAGAAAACCGTGCTGCGCAACAACGCGGGCGGCCATGCTAACCACAGCCTGTTCTGGAAAGGCCTGAAAACTGGCACCACCCTGCAGGGCGACCTGAAGGCCGCTATCGAGCGCGATTTCGGCTCCGTGGACAGCTTCAAAGCGGAGTTTGAAAAAGCGGCCGCGACCCGTTTCGGCTCCGGCTGGGCGTGGCTGGTACTGAAAGGCGACAAGCTGGCCGTCGTCTCCACGGCGAACCAGGACTCTCCGCTGATGGGCGAGGCGATTTCCGGCGCATCCGGCTTCCCGATTCTGGGCCTCGACGTCTGGGAGCATGCCTACTACCTGAAATTCCAGAACCGTCGCCCGGACTACATTAAAGCGTTCTGGGACGTCGTGAACTGGGACGAAGCGGCAGCGCGTTTCGCCGCGAAAAAATAAGGCTGCCCGGCGCTAAGCCACTGCTCTGCGGCAATCCCCGAACCCTGCTGACGTCAGCAGGGTTTTTTTATGCCTTCTGCGTGCCGGATGTGACCTGGATCAACAATGAAAACATTGATTCTATAAATATGAAATAGAGTTTTAATTTGTACGTAAGATCACTGTTCTCATGGCCTGTTGCGACTATTGTTTTCTGCAGTGATGCAGATGAAACGCTGTTTTGTTATTGACAGAAAAATACAAAATTCAGCTTATACAATAAGTTATTATGGTGGTGGGAATGCAAATCAAACGTGCAATTGAAAAAATCCCCGGCGGTATGATGCTGGTGCCGCTGTTTCTTGGCGCGCTGTGCCATACCTTTTCGCCGGGCGCGGGCAAGTATTTTGGCTCCTTTACCAACGGCATGATCACCGGAACGGTGCCGATTCTGGCGGTCTGGTTTTTCTGCATGGGGGCGTCTATCAAGCTCAGCGCCACCGGCACCGTGCTGCGTAAGTCCGGAACCCTGGTGGTCACTAAAATTGCGGTGGCATGGGTGGTGGCGGCCGTTGCATCGCGCATTATTCCGGAACATGGCGTAGAGGCCGGTTTCTTCGCCGGACTGTCGACGCTGGCGCTGGTGGCCTGCATGGACATGACCAACGGCGGTCTGTATGCCTCCATCATGCAGCAGTACGGCACGAAAGAAGAGGCCGGAGCGTTTGTGCTGATGTCCCTGGAGTCCGGCCCGCTGATGACGATGATCATCCTGGGCACCGCCGGAATCGCCTCATTCGAGCCGCACGTGTTCGTCGGCGCGGTGCTGCCGTTCCTGATTGGCTTCCTGCTCGGCAACCTCGACCCGGAGCTGCGCGAGTTCTTCGGCAAAGCGGTGCAGACGCTGATTCCGTTCTTTGCCTTCGCGCTGGGCAACACCATTGATTTAAGCGTGATCGCCCAGACCGGCCTGCTGGGGATCCTGCTTGGCCTGGCGGTGATTGTCGTGACCGGTATCCCGCTGATTATCGCCGACAAGCTGATCGGCGGCGGCGACGGTACGGCGGGCATTGCCGCGTCCAGCTCCGCCGGGGCGGCGGTGGCCACGCCGGTGCTGATTGCCGAAATGGTGCCGGCCTTTAAACCGATGGCACCGGCGGCGACCTCGCTGGTGGCGACATCGGTTATCGTTACCTCGATTCTGGTGCCGATAATCACCTCCATCTGGTCACGCAAAGTGAAATCCGCAGCGGTCGGGATAGACGTGCGGCATACGGTAAAATAGCGCCGGCCAGCGATAAAAAAGCCTCACAATGTGTAATGCCGATCAGTTAAGCAAAATAATGAATTTTTATTCATTATTTTGCTTTAAAAGTCCCCCTATGAAAACGCAGTGGAATCGTTCCGTTCACTGAGCCTCCTCTGCTTCCTGTCGGTTTCACTGCGGTGAACGTGTAAAGGGCGTTCGCCGCCACGCCCTTTACAATCCCGGCTCCCGGCAAAGAAAACCGCCGCTCCGCGGTACCCTCGACTTATTGCGTCTGGCTTTCGGGTCGGGTACGACGTCACATCCCTGTGCCGCGCACCCTCCGCCCGCTCCCGGCGGGCGGCCCCGGCCAGTCGCAAACGTCTCGGCGGTTTTCAGCCGGACCTCCCGTTCCCTCCGGCTTCTTCTTCGCCTGCATGGGGCACGGGTGTTGAGTCCCCGCTGAAATCGGCGAACCGGAGACCGGATGACAAGGTCTGGACGCCAGGGAAGGCGGCCAGAGGCGACATGAGACAGGATGTCGAATGGAGCCGACCGCAGGTAGACGGTCGGGAGGTGAGCGTAGTGCGAAGCACCGATTTCGTCGCGGGGCCACGGGGATTGGCAAGGGGGCCGTGGTGGCCCCCTTGTCCCGTTCACAGGATGTGAAGCCTCAGCGTCTGCAGGTCATCAGGTGAACGGAACAACCTGCAGTGCTTAACCGACAAGCATTACCTCACAATGTGAGGCTTTTTGCGTTTTATCGGATGCCGAACTGGCGGTCAACCTGCTGCACCTGCTCTGGGCTCAGCGCGCTGCCCGCGTTGCGCGATGTCGGGGTGCAGTAGCCGAACTTGCGCGATACGACGGTTTTGATGGTGGTGACGAAGTCATCGCCAATGGCATAGATGGCCATATAGCGGCCAATATCGCGCTGGGCGTGGGTCAGCGCGTGCTGATCGCCCTGTTGCCAGGCTTCCCGCGCTTTGACGAACAGCTCCGGCATTACGTTGTTCAGACCGGAAATGACGCCCGCGCCGCCCGCCATCAGGTTGGGAATAAAGTACTCGTCATAGCCTGACAGCACCGCGAAATCCGGACGGATATCCTGGGTGGCGAGGATGATGCTGCGGGTGTGGGACTGGCAGTCCACGGTGTCCTTAATGCCCGCAAAGTGCGGGAACTCGGCGGCAAGCGTCGCGGCGATGTCCGGCGTAATATCGCACCCGGTACGGGCCGGGAAGTTGTAGGCGAACCATTTTCCCTCCAGCCGCTCGCCAACGTGACGAAAATAGCTCAGCACCTGGCCTGCGGTCTGGCCGTAGTAGTAAGGCGGCAGCACCATCACCGCGTCATATCCCGCCTGTCTGGCCTCCTTAGCCATCAGCAGCACGTCGCTAAAGCAGGTGGATGACACGTTGGCGACCATCGCCAGCGGCGACATGGCCCGCGCCTTGCGGATGAGCGTAATACGTTCCTCCAGCGACAGCGAGGCGAACTCGCCGATGCTACCCATCAGCAGAATGACGTCGATGCGGGCCTCGGTCAGCCGCGCAAGATGCTGCGCCAGACCGTCAAAATCAATGCCGCCTTCACTGTCCATGGGGGTAATCGAGGGACACCATACGCCGGTAAAACGAAGAGGACTGGTCACGTCGTTAACTCCTTATAATGAAATGGTGTTTTATTTTCATTAATGGATACCATGAATATCGCAGCGGCAGGTTTACGCATGTCGCATTTTGCGCAGTTTGTATGCAAAAATAGAGTGAATGACGTCGATGCCAGGGGAGGGAAGATGCATTATCCGGTTGAAGTATTTACGGGCCGCGTACGCGAATATACGGGCAGCAGGCCAAGCGCTATCGGCAAAGTTCAGGTGGACGGCGAGCTGACGCTGACCGATGCCGGTCTGGCTGGCGATGAGCAGGCGGAAAAAGCCTGGCACGGCGGCCCCGATCGGGCGCTGTGCCACTACCCGCGGGAGCACTATGCGGACTGGGCGCGCGAATTTCCTGAGCAGGCCGACCTCTTTTTCGCCCCGGCGTTTGGCGAGAATCTGTCCACCGAAGGGCTGACGGAGAAAAATGTCTATATCGGCGATATTTTTCGCTGGGGCGGCGCGCTGATTCAGGTAACCCAGCCGCGCTCGCCGTGCTTTAAGCTCAACTATCATTTCGGCATCAGCGATATATCGTCGTTGATGCAAAACAGCGGGCGGGTGGGCTGGCTGTACCGGGTGATTGCCGGCGGGCCGGTGTCCAGCGAACAGCCGCTGGAGCTGGCGTCGCGCCTGAGCGATGTGTCGGTCTATGAGGCGGCGGCCATTGCCTGGCATATGCCGTTTGATGACGATCGGTACCACCGTCTGCTGTCGGCAGCGGGGCTGTCGGTGAGCTGGGCGCGTACCATGCAAAAGCGGCGGATAAGCGGAGTGATTGAGGATAATTCGCGGCGGCTGTGGGGGAAATAACGGCCATCGCCTTAACCCTCTCCTTTGCCGGAGAGGGTTAAGAGGGCGCTACGAACGCTTGTACAGCGGCAGCCAGATGGTTAACCGCAGACCGCCCAGCGGGCTGTCGTCGGCTTTCACCCAGCCGCGGTGCTGCTGAACGGCGGTTTCGACAATCGCCAGGCCCAGCCCGGTGCCGCCGGATTCGCGATCGCGGGCCTCGTCGGTCCGGTAGAACGGACGGAAAATCTGCTCCCTGTCTTCCGGACTTACGCCAGGACCGTCGTCATCGACGTTAACGGTTATACCGTCTTTATCTACCGAGAAGCTGACCGAGATTTTGGTGTGCGAGTAGCGTAGGGCGTTGCGCACGATGTTCTCCAGCGCGCTCTCCAGGGCGTTCGGGTTGCCGTACAGCGGCCATGGCCCCGGCGGGTACTCCACGGTGAACGATTTACCCATCTGTTCAGCCTCAAACGCGGCGTTGTCCAGCACCTCGTTCCAGATCTGGTTGGCTTTTATCGTTTCGCTGACCAGCGCGTTTTTCGCCTGATTGCGCGACATCACCAGCAGATCGTTGATCATGCTGTCCAGACGATGGGCTTCGGTCTCGATTCGCTCCAGCTCTTTGCTCTCGCCGGCCCGGCGACGCAGCAGGGCGGTGCCCAGCTGCAGGCGCGTAAGCGGCGTGCGCAGCTCGTGAGAGATATCCGACAGCAGACGCTGCTGCGAGGTCATCATCCGCTCCAGCGCCGTCACCATCTGGTTGAAGCTCGCGCCCGCGGCGAGAAACTCCTGCGGCCCGGCCTCTAGTTCAGGATGCTGACGCAGGTTGCCCTGAGCGACTTCATCGGCGGCATTCTTCAGCTTGCGCGCCGGTTTCGCCAGGCTCCACGCCAGCCAGAGCAGCAGCGGAGAACTGACCAGCATCGTGACGATCAGCAGCAGCAGAGGGCGGTCAAACAGCAGGTTGATAAAATCGGATTGCGACGTGCTCGCCGGACGAATCAGGTACAGCTGGTAGTTGTCTTCCCCATCGCGAACGGAAAACGGCCCGACCATTTCCACCCGGCCGTAGCGTTTTTTCTGCGGATGATCCGAGTTATCGGACTGGCCGATAAAGTTACGAATGATCTGCATTTCGTTGCGTTCTGCGCCGATCACGCGGCCTTCGCTGGTCACCAGCAGCAGGCGTTGCCCCGGCGGCGCCCACTTATCGATGGCGCGGAACAGGCGACGCCACCACATCAAATCGTTGGGTGGGTCGTTCGCCAGCTCAGCTTCAACGTGTTGTTCAATCATCAGCCCCTGACGCTGTTCGCTGTCCAGAAGCTCGGTCATCTGGCGCGAATCAAGCTTCGGCAGCATCAGCACCAGCATCAGCACCAGTGCCAGGGTTAACCAGAAAATGGCAAAGATGCGTGCTGTCAAACTTCCTATCATGAAGCGGACACCATCAGATAACCGCGGCCGCGCAGGGTTTTAAACCAGGGATGACCATCTTTCCGCTCCGGCAGCTTACGGCGCAGGTTGGAGATGTGCATGTCGATAGCGCGATCAAACGGCGTCAGGCGCTTGCCCAGCACTTCCTGGCTCAGGTGTTCGCGGGAAACCACCTGGCCGAGATGCTGCGCCAGCAGGTACAGCAGCGTGAACTCGGTGCCGGTTAGCTCAAGCGTGGTGCCGTCGAAGCTGGCTTCCTGGCGGCCCGGGTTGAGGCTCAGGGCGTCGACTTCCAGCGTCGGCGAACCGGTTTCGGTATTTTGCTGCTGCTCGCTCCAGTGAGAACGGCGCAGAATGGCGCGAATACGCGCGACCAGCTCGCGATCGTTAAACGGTTTTGGCAAATAGTCGTCCGCGCCCAGCTCAAGGCCGAGGACGCGATCCAGTTCGCTGCCGCGCGCGGTCAGCATAATTACCGGCGTCTGGTGTGTCTGGCGAAGCTCTTTAAGCGTATCAATACCGTTTTTCTTCGGCATCATCACGTCGAGCAAAAGCAGGTCAATGCTGTCATCAAGAAGCGCCAGCGCCTGCTCCCCGTCATGGGCAACGAGCACGTTAAAGCCTTCCATATCAAGCAATTCCTTCAACAGGGAGGTGAGCTCCCGGTCATCATCAACTAACAGGATTTTATTCATTGATTAAATACCTCCGAGGCAGAAATTACGTCATCAAGGCTCGTTAATCCATGGCTTTACGTTGTTTTACACCCCCTGACGCATGTTTGCAGCCTGAATCGTAGACTGTCTCTCGTTGAATCGCGACACAAAAGTTTTTGGGAGCAAGTGATGCGCAAAGTTACCGCTGCCGTCATGGCCTCAACACTGGCGCTCACTGCGTATTGCCAGGCTGCTGAAGTCGTCACCGGCGTTAACTGGCAACCCACCGAAGTGGATATGCAGCGCAGCAGCCAGAGCCATATGTTTGACGGCATAAGTTTAACCGAACATCAGCGCCAACAGATGCGGGATCTTATGCAACGTGCGCGGCACGACCAACCGCCTGTTGATGTTAGCGAAATGGAGACAATGCACCGCCTTGTCACCGCAGATAAATTTGATGAAACTGCTGTCCGCGCTCAGGCAGAAAAAATGGCGCAGGAGATGGTTGCCCGCCAGGTTGAAATGGCGAGAGTGCGCAACCAGATGTATCGCCTGTTAACGCCCGAGCAGCAAGCGGTTTTGAACGAGAAGCACCAGCAACGAATGGATCAGTTGCGTGAGGTCGCACGGATGCAGCAAGACTCAACCAGCACCTTATTGAGTAGTAGCAGTACCCGACGTACCCAGTAACAAACCCTGTTTTCCTTGCCATAGACACCATCCCTGTCTTCCCCCACATGATGTGGGGGTTTTTTTTGCCCGCAATTTCCTGCTATCGAATTCCGCTATACTACCCGCAGATGACAGCAGGAGTGTTTATGATTCAATCTTATGGCCGTCTGGTCAGCCGCGCGGCCATCGCGGCGACGGTGATGGCGTCTTCGTTACTGGTGATCAAAATTTTTGCGTGGTGGTACACCGGGTCGGTCAGTATTCTGGCGGCGCTGGTGGACTCGCTGGTGGATATTGCGGCCTCGTTGACCAACCTGCTGGTGGTGCGCTACTCGTTACAGCCAGCCGATGAAGATCATACCTTTGGTCACGGCAAGGCGGAGTCGCTGGCGGCGCTGGCGCAAAGCATGTTTATTTCCGGTTCGGCGCTGTTTTTGTTCCTCACGGGGATCCTGCACCTGATTACGCCCCAGCCGATGAACGAGCCCGGCGTCGGGATGATAGTGACGGTGGTCGCGCTGATCTGCACTCTGGTGCTGGTGACGTTTCAGCGCTGGGTGGTGCATAAGACGCAAAGCCAGGCGGTGCGCGCCGATATGCTCCATTATCAGTCCGATGTTATGATGAACGGCGCTATTCTGGTGGCGTTGGGGCTCTCCTGGTACGGCTGGCATCGCGCGGACGCACTGTTTGCTCTGGGGATTGGCGTCTATATTTTATATAGTGCATTACGCATGGGTTACGAAGCGGTGCAATCGTTGCTGGATCGCGCACTACCGGATGAGGAACGCCAGCAAATCATCAACATCGTGACCGGCTGGCCAGGCGTGCGCGGCGCGCATGACCTTCGAACGCGGCAGTCAGGGCCGACCCGCTTTATTCAGATTCATTTGGAAATGGAAGATAACCTGCCGTTGGTGCAAGCGCATCTTGTGGCCGAGCAGGTAGAACAGGCAATATTGCTGCGCTTTCCGGGATCTGATGTCATTATCCATCAGGATCCGTGCTCGGTGGTGCCGCAGGGGCGGCAGGGCTTTTTGGACTTTCGTAATTCGTTGTAAAAATGTGGACCGGTCGGGCTTTTTTTGGATAAATTACCGCCAGTTAGCCTGACCTGAATCAATTCAGCACGAAGCGCTTGATATACTATTTGTACTTATACGTATCGTTCACTCCCGGTGGGGAGCGCTTCGGGCAAACAGACTCTATATTTGCATTCCTAAGTTCAGAGGTAGTCATGATTAAGAAAATCGGTGTGTTGACAAGCGGCGGTGATGCCCCGGGTATGAACGCAGCAATCCGTGGCGTTGTACGCGCAGCGCTTTCGGAAGGTCTGGAAGTTTTTGGTATCTATGATGGCTACCTCGGTCTGTATGAAGATCGTATGGTGCAGCTCGACCGCTACAGCGTGTCCGACATGATCAACCGCGGCGGCACCTTCCTGGGCTCTGCGCGTTTCCCGGAATTCCGCGACGAAAAAGTTCGCGCTGTGGCTATCGAAAACATGAAAAAGCGCGGCCTGGACGCGCTGGTGGTTATCGGCGGTGACGGTTCCTATATGGGCGCCAAGCGCCTGACCGAAATGGGCTTCCCGTGCGTTGGCCTGCCGGGCACTATCGATAACGACATCAAGGGCACCGACTACACCATCGGCTTCTTCACCGCGCTGGGTACCGTCGTGGAAGCGATTGACCGTCTGCGCGACACCTCTTCTTCTCACCAGCGTATCTCCATCGTTGAAGTGATGGGCCGCTACTGCGGCGACCTGACCCTGGCGGCGGCCATTGCGGGCGGCTGTGAGTTCGTCGTGGTGCCTGAAGTCGAGTTCAGCCGTGAAGATCTGGTCGCTGAAATCAAAGCCGGTATTGCGAAAGGGAAAAAACACGCGATCGTCGCTATCACAGAGCACATCTGCGACGTTGACGAGCTGGCGAAGTACATCGAAACCGAAACCAAGCGTGAAACCCGCGCGACCGTTCTCGGCCACATCCAGCGCGGCGGTTCTCCGTGCCCGTACGACCGTATTCTGGCGTCCCGCATGGGCGCGTACGCTATCGACCTGCTGCTGCAGGGCCACGGCGGCCGCTGCGTCGGCATCCAGAACGAGAAACTGGTGCACCATGACATCATCGACGCTATCGAAAACATGAAGCGTCCGTTCAAGACCGACTGGCTGGACTGCGCGAAAAAGCTGTACTGATTGGCGCGAAGATGAAAAAAAAGCCTTCTCAGCGAGAAGGCTTTTTTATTGGACGATCATTCGATATCGAGCGGGTCTTCCGACAGGATGATGCCGGTGTTGTCGGCATAGAGATGATCGCCGGAGAAGAAGGTCACGCCGCCGAAGTTGACGCGGACGTCGCTCTCGCCAATCCCTTCGCCAGCCGCGCCGACCGGGATCGCAGCCAGCGCCTGAATGCCGAGATCCAGCTCTTCTAAATCGTCGACCTGACGCACCGCGCCGTAGACGACAATGCCTTCCCATTCGTTCTGCACCGCGAGGCGGGCGAGGTCGGCGTCGATAAGCGCGCGACGAACAGAACCCCCGCCGTCCACCAGCAGGATACGGCCACGGCCGTTCTGTTCGAGCATATCGTACAGCAACCCGTTATCTTCGAAACATTTCACCGTGATGATTTGTCCACCAAACGACGACCGTCCACCAAAGTTGGAGAACAGGGGTTCCACGACGTTGACATCTTCCTGGTAGATGTCGCAAAGCTCGGAGGTATCGTATTTCATAGGCTTAACGTTCAGTTGCTGCGAGTGTTTTCAGTATATCGCGCTATCGCGGTTGTTGGCAAAATCATCAATTGTTAATTGATATTTGTCAGTTAACTCGCCAGACGGCTCAGCACAATCCCCACGACAAACAGCAGGTTAGTCAATAAGGCTCCTTTTACCGTGCGCTCAAGCATCGGCGGCATATCGGTCGGGTCGAGGTGCGTCAGCACAAAACGCGCCTGTTTAACCAGCAGCGGTGCGGCGAGAAGGAACAGCCATCCCCACAGGCTGTGCAGCGTCAGCAGGTTAAACAGCGCCAGACACAGCAGCGACCCCATCAGCAGGCATGCGTGATAACGACGGGCATTCACCGGGCCCAGGCGTACCGCCAGCGTGTTCTTGCCGTTTTCGCGGTCGCTGTTGATATCCCGCAGGTTGTTGATGTTCAGCACCGCGGTCGCCAGCAGGCCGCAGGCGGTCGCGGGCAGGAACATGGCCGGAACGATATTGTGCGCCTGCAGATACCAGCTCCCCATCACGCTGAGCCAGCCGAAAAAAATCAGCACCGAAATATCGCCAAGACCGATATAGCCATACGGACGGGTGCCGACGGTATAGGTGATGGCGGCGATAATCGACAGCCCGCCCAGCACCAGAAAACCGATAAAGTCGCCCACGTTCTGCCAGGACGCCGCCAGCAGCGACAGACCGGACAGGCAGATCAGCGCCACGGTGACCACCAGCGCACGCTTCATCTGCGCCTGGGTGATCGCGCCTTTCTGCATGCCGCGCAGCGGGCCGATACGGTCAGGCTTATCGCTGCCTTTTACCGCGTCGCCATAGTCGTTCGCCAGGTTGGAGAGGATCTGCAGTAGCCCGGCCGTGATAAGCGCCAGCAGCGCCACCAGCGGGTCGAAATGTCCCTGCCACCAGGCAAGCGCGGTGCCGACAACGATAGCGGCAAACGCCAGAGGTAATGTCTTGGGGCGCAGGCTTTCCAGCCACGCCTGAGTACGGCTGATATCAGTCATAGTTATTTAGCCAATAAAAATGGGGGCTATAGCCCCCATCAACAGTGATGAAAATGCAGTAACCGCGATTATAGGATAAAACGGCTCAGATCTTCATCTGCCACCAGCGCATCAAGATGCTTACTAACATATTCCGCATCAATGGTAATGCTCTGACCGTTCAGGTCGCTGGCGTCGTAAGAGATATCTTCCATCAGGCGTTCCAGGACGGTATGCAGACGACGGGCGCCGATGTTCTCGGTCGTTTCGTTCACCTGCCATGCCGCTTCGGCAATGCGCTTGATGCCGCTTTCGGTAAAGCTGATGTCCACGCCTTCGGTCGCCATCAGCGCTTTGTACTGCACGGTGACCGATGCGTTCGGCTCGGTCAGAATGCGTTCAAAGTCCTGGGTCGTCAGCGCCTTCAGCTCCACGCGGATCGGCAGACGGCCCTGCAGCTCCGGGATCAGATCCGACGGGCTGGCGACCTGGAACGCGCCGGAAGCGATAAACAGAATGTGGTCGGTTTTCACCATCCCGTGCTTGGTGGAGACAGTACAGCCTTCCACCAGCGGCAGCAGGTCGCGCTGTACGCCTTCGCGGGAAACGTCCGGGCCGGAGGTATTGCCGCCGCGCTTACAGATTTTGTCGATTTCGTCGATAAACACGATACCGTGCTGCTCAACGGCTTCGATCGCGTCCTGCTTCAGCTCTTCCGGGTTCACCAGCTTTGCCGCTTCTTCTTCAATCAGCAGCTTCAGGGCGTCTTTGATTTTGAGCTTGCGAGGCTTCTGCTTCTGGCCGCCCAGGTTCTGGAACATCGACTGCAGCTGGCTGGTCATCTCTTCCATGCCCGGAGGTGACATGATTTCAACACCCATCGGCGCCGCCGCGAGGTTGATTTCGATTTCTTTATCGTCCAGCTGACCTTCGCGCAGTTTTTTACGAAACGCCTGGCGCGCCGCCGACGGCTCCTGCGCCTGCTCGGTCTGGCCCCAGTTGTTTTTCGCCGGTGGGATCAGCACGTCGAGAATGCGCTCTTCCGCCAGTTCTTCCGCGCGGTAGCGGTTTTTCTCGATGGACTGCATGCGCACCATTTTAATGGCGGAGTCGGTCAGATCGCGGATGATGGAGTCAACTTCTTTCCCCACATAGCCCACTTCGGTGAACTTGGTGGCTTCTACCTTGATGAACGGCGCGTTGGCAAGCTTCGCCAGACGACGGGCGATTTCGGTTTTACCCACGCCGGTGGGGCCGATCATCAGAATGTTTTTCGGGGTGACTTCGTGGCGCAGCTCCTCGTTGAGCTGCATGCGGCGCCAGCGGTTACGCAGCGCGATAGCCACAGAACGCTTGGCGGCGTCCTGACCGATAATATGTTTGTCCAGTTCGCTGACAATTTCGCGTGGGGTCATTTCAGACATGGGAGATCCTTACGCTTTGGAGGTCAATTCTTCGATGGTGTGGAAGTGGTTGGTATAAATGCAAATATCGCCTGCAATATCCAACGCTTTCACCGCGATATCACGGGCGCTCATCTCGGTGTTTTCCAGCAGGGCGCGCGCTGCAGCCTGCGCATACGGGCCGCCGGAACCGATGGCGATCAAATCATTTTCTGGCTGCACTACATCGCCGTTGCCGGTGATGATAAGCGAGGCGTTTTCATCCGCGACGGCAAGCAGGGCTTCCAGCTTGCGCAGCATACGGTCGGTACGCCAGTCTTTCGCCAGCTCAACGGCGGCTTTCACCAGGTGGCCCTGATGCATTTCCAGCTTACGCTCAAACAGTTCAAACAGCGTGAAGGCGTCCGCGGTGCCCCCGGCAAAGCCAGCGATCACTTTGTCGTTATACAAACGACGCACTTTTTTCACGTTGCCTTTCATGACGGTATTGCCAAGCGTAGCCTGACCATCACCGGCGATGACTACATGACCGTTACGGCGAACACTTACTATTGTTGTCACGAAGGACCCCCTGGTACAAAGCAGAATAGGGGCCCCGCACAGCGTACGGGGCAGAATGCAATTATAGATGGGGGGGATTTTGGGGGTTTCAACCCCCGGCGGCGAGACGAATGCAGTTTGTGTGACCTGCCAGCTTCAGGCGGGAAATTGTGCCGTCGGCGGTGTCTTTGCCTTTCATCGGGCCGATCACCACGCGGTTCCAGCCGTTATTGGTCGTAATACGGGAATCGAAGCCTTCGAACGCCAGCTGCGCGCGAACGGTTTCCGCCTGATCCGCGCCTTTAAACGACCCGCACTGCACCAGCCAGCGGCGGTCGTCTTTTTTCTCCGCCGCGGCTTTCGCCGGTTCAGGTTCGCGCGTTATCGGCGCGGCCTGCTGCGCTTTTGGCTGTTGCGCCGTGGTGTGCGCAGGCGTTTGCAGCAGATCCTGATACGGCTGCTGCGACGCGGCCGTTTGCTTCGGCGGCGTCTGGTGCGTCGGCTGGCTTTGCGCCGTGCGCGTTTGCTGCTGCGGCTGCTGATACGGCTGTTCCGTCACCCGCGGCTGGGTGCGCGGCTGCTGTACCGGCTGCGTCTGCGTCCATTGTTGCTGTTGCTGCTGTACCGGCTGTGTCTGCGCCCACTGCTGCTGTTGCGCTTGCTGTGCCATCCGCTGACGCTGCAGCGTTTGCTGGCGCTGCGCTGGCGTCTGTTCGTTCCACGGCACCTCGGTGAGCTGCGTCGGCTGCTGGCGCATATCGGCCTGCATCTGAGCCAGCAGCTGGCGCTGTTCGTCCGTTAGCTGATCGGCATTCTTCACTTCGCCGCCTGCGGAGGGTTCCGTCGGCGCGCGCACGCCCGGCTGGCGGCTTTCCAGCTCTTTAATGTAGCGCCAGCGCTCTTCCGGTTTCGGCGGTAGTCCATTACCCGTAACCTGGCGGCCCTGCAGGGCATCCGCCTCTTCTTTCTTGTGATGGGTAATAAAGTACAGGCCACCGATAAAGGCTACCAGCACGGCCGCGGCAATCGCGACCATGGCCGGTGAAACTGCGGGAAAACTGCTTTGCTTTTTCCGTGAGCTTCGTGAAGGGCTCTTTTTGCGCCGCGAAGGAGCCGGTTGGCTGCTGCGGCGTACATAATCTCGTTGTGCCACTATCGTTTCGCTGTATTTATTCGTTCGTCAGCCCGTCATGTTACTTAAGCGACGGAGCTTTGACCAGAAGCGCTAGTCTTAAAGGTATTTAATTTAGGTCATATTTTTCGCGTACTGCCGCGAACCACCAGCTCACAGTCGAGCAACCGCGAACCGCTGCTGACGGTCTGACCGCTCAGCTGGTCAAGCAACAGGAGCATCGCTTCGCGACCGATGTCGAAACGCGGCTGCGACACGGTGGTCAGCGGCGGATCGCAGAACTCGGCCAGCGAAATGTTATCAAAGCCGACAAGCGACAGATCTTCCGGCACCTTCAGTCCCCGGCGTTTCGCCAGCGACAGCGCGCCGAGCGCCATAATATCGCTATGGCAGAAAATAGCGGTCGGCGGCTGCGGCAGCGCCAGCAGCTGCTCCAGGGCGCTGGCGCCCGCTTCGAAGGTGAAGTCGCCGCGGGCGATATAGTGCGGATCGACGGTAATCCCGCAGCGGCGCAGCGCCTGCACGTAGCCCTGCAGGCGGTAGTGGCACAGCGGCATCTCTTCCGGCCCGGCGATACAGCCGATGCGCTGGTGCCCCAGCTCATGCAGATAGTTGACGGCGTCAAAGGCGGCGGTGAGGTTGTCGATATGCACCGTCGGCAGCTCAAGCTCCGGCGCAAACTCGTTGGCCATCACCATCGGCGGCAGATTACGCTGCTCTTCAATACTGGCGTCAAACGGCAGACGCGAGCCCAGCAGCAGCATACCGTCGATCTGCTTGGTGATGATAAGGTCGATAAAGGTCTTTTCCTGCTGGTTCTGATGGGCGCAGTCGCCGATCAATACCAGGTAGCCATGGCTGGCGGCGGTGATTTCGATTCCGCGGATGATTTCGCTAAAAAAGGGATCGCAAATATCCGGAACAATCACCAGGATGGTGCGCGATTCATTACGTTTCATGTTCCGCCCGAGCGACTGCGGCAGATAACCCACTTCCAGCGCGGCTTTTTCGACTTTATTACGTGTCGCCTGGGATACCTTGTCGGGGTTCATTAACGCTCGGGATACGGTTGCCGTAGAGACATTCGCCTTCAGGGCAACATCCTTCATGGTTGCCGCAACCACTTCATTTTTGGGCTTCACCTGGGTTCTCCTCGCAGACGGGAACAGAGACTTCCGCTGTCTCTGATATCAGTCTCTTTTTTTATCAGATAGTCAGGTCGGGGAGTTACAGAATTTTCATGAAAATTGTGACGGAAGTTGAATTTTTCGATCCGCTTCGCAGTGTGACGCGTTAACCCTCTATCGGATCGACATCTAATACCCATTTTACCTTGCGCGACGCAGGTAAGGTATTGACCAGCGCCATCGTCCCGCTGACTACGTGCTGTAGTCGCAGACGCGACGGATGTTGCAGGACAATCTGCCAGCGCCAGCGGCCGCCGCGCTTTGGCGCCAGTGCGGGTACCGGGCCCAGCAGCCACAGCTTGTCATCGGCCAGCGGGCTGGCCTGCAGGAGGTTGCGCAGCTGCTGAAGGAACAGCGGCGCCTGCTGGTTATCGTGGTCTTCCGCGCGGATCAGCACGTGGCTGGTCCACGGCGGCAGCTGCAGCGTCTGGCGCTCGGCCAGCGCCTGTTGGGCAAACTCATCGTACCCTTTGTACAGCAGCGTTTGCAGCAGCGGATGCTCCGGGTGATGCGTTTGCAGCACCACTTCGCCCTGCTTGCCGGCGCGTCCGGCGCGCCCGGAGACCTGGGTGTAGAGCTGGGCGAAACGCTCCGCCGAGCGGAAGTCGGCCGAGAACAGCGCGCCGTCGACATCCAGCAGCGCCACCAGCGTGACGTCGGGAAAGTGGTGCCCTTTTGCCAGCATCTGGGTGCCGATAAGAATGCGCGCGCCGCCGCGATGAACGTCGGCAAGATACTGCTCCAGCGCGCCCTTACGGCTGGTGGTGTCCCTGTCGATACGGGAAATCGGCGCCTCCGGGAACAGCGGCCTGAGCGCCTCTTCAAGCTGCTCGGTGCCCAGCCCGACCGGAACCAGATGGGTGGAGCCGCAGGAAGGGCACTGGCGCGGCACCGGCCGCTGGCTGTCGCAGTGGTGGCAGCGCAGGTGGCGCTGCGCCTGGTGCAGCGTGTAGTAGTGGTCGCAGCGCGGGCATTCGGCGATCCACCCGCAGTCGTGGCACAGCAGCGCCGGGGCGAAACCGCGGCGGTTCAGAAACAGAATGACCTGGTTATCCGCCTGCAGATGCTGGCGCATCCGGTGAATTAAGGCGGGAGATAACCCCGCCTGCAGCTGCTGACCTTTCAGATCCAGCACGTGCTGCACGGCCGGACGCGCGTTACCGGCGCGTTTGCTCAGCTTCAGCTTGCGGTATTTACCCTGACGGACGTTGTGCAGGGTTTCCAGCGCGGGCGTCGCCGAACCGAGGATCACCGGAATCTGCTCGCTGTGGGCGCGCCAGACGGCAAGGTCGCGGGCGTGGTAGCGCCAGCCTTCCTGTTGCTTATAGGAGCTGTCGTGCTCCTCATCAATGACGATAACGCCGAGGTTGTTAAACGGCGTAAACAGGGCCGAGCGGGTGCCGATGACGATCGCCGCCTCGCCGTTTTTGGCCTTCAGCCAGGCCGACAGGCGCTCGCTGTCGTTGAGGGCGGAGTGCAGCACCTCGACCGGCGCGTTGAAGCGCTCGCGAAAACGGGCGATGGTCTGCGGCGTCAGGCCGATTTCCGGCACCATGACCAGCGCCTGCTTGCCCTGGGCCAGCACGTTTTCCAGCACGCTGAGGTAGACTTCCGTTTTCCCTGAGCCGGTCACACCGTCCAGCAGCCAGGCGGAAAAGCTGTCAGCATGGCTGTGGATCGCGCCGACCGCGGTGGCCTGCTCGGTATTCAGCCGTAGCCGCTCACCGGAAAGCGTATAGCCGTCGCGCCAGTCGGTAATAGCCGGAGCGGCGCTTGCCATGTCGCAGTAGCCTTTTTTCCGCAGCCCCTGCAGGGCGGCCTCGTTAAACTCAAGCTCCGCGACCTGATGGCGCCAGATATTGCCCTGGCGCAGCGCCGCCAGCGCCTGCTGCTGTTTATGAGAACGCTTCAGGCTGTTGATATCCACCGCCTGGCCCTGCTCGGTCGCGAACCAGTACCACAGCGGCGCGGCGCTGGCGGGTTTGCCCTGCCGTAGCAGAATGGGCAGCGCGTGGAACAGCACATCGCCAATTGGGTGATGGTAGTACTCCGCCGCCCACAGCAGCATGCGCCATACCGCCGGGGTATAGACCGGCTCGTCGTCCAGCACCTCGATGACCGGTTTGAGATCGCTCAGCGGCAGTTCGCTCTTGTCGCCGCTCGCCACGACGACCCCAACGCGCTCCTGCTGTTTGCCGAACGGCACCCGCACCCGGCACCCGGCCTTGACGCTGACGCCTTCAGGCAACAGATAATCAAAGGTGCGGGCAAGCGGAACGGGCAGGGCTACATGGGCTACGGGCATCGGCGCTTCCTGGCTTGAAATTCGGTGAGACAGTATACACATTGTGATGATCGGTGGCGGATCAGTTTGCATACGGTGGTTAAATTCTGTATGATTCGCCGCCTTTGATGCGCTATCTGCGCGGCAAAAAATCCTAATATCAACTTCGCGTGGTGTCTGGCGTTAGGGCCGGAAGAGCGACGCGGCCTTAAACTGAGGTTTCCCATGAAAAAAGGTATTCACCCGAATTATGTAGAAATTACTGCAACCTGTTCTTGCGGTAATGTCATCAAAACCCACTCTACCGTGGGTCACGACCTGAACCTGGACGTGTGCGGCAAATGCCACCCGTTCTTCACTGGTAAGCAGCGTGTTGTTGATACCGGTGGTCGTGTTGAGCGTTTCAACAAACGCTTCAGCATCCCGGGCAGCAAATAAGTTACCCGAGAAAAAGGCGCCGCGAGGCGCCTTTTTTGCATCTGTGGATCAGTATTCCCACGTTTCCGGATCGATCCCCAGCTCGCGCATGATCGCTTTGGCTTCTTCAGGGATTTCATCGCTGCGCTCTTTGCGCAGATCGTCATCGTTCGGTAACGGTTGGCCGGTAAACGCATGCAGGAACGCTTCGCACAGCAGCTCGCTATTAGTCGCGTGACGCAGGTTATTCACCTGACGACGGGTGCGTTCATCAGTGAGGATCTTTAACACCTTCAGAGGAATGGAAACCGTAATTTTTTTTACTTGTTCACTCTTCTTACCGTGCTCAGCGTATGGGCTGATATATTCGCCGCTCCATTCAGCCATGAGATACCTTAATCCTCTTCGTCATTAATAAAGGGTCAGAACCTGGGGTTCGGACATAAACGCGCGTAGTTTACCGTAGAGGCGCGACCCTGACACGGGGAAAGCGTCCGCAGATGTGCGCTAATGCATATAATTTTAACGGCTATTGGCCGATTGCTCAATCTATACGCAAAGAAGTTTAGATGTCCAGATGTATTGACGTCCATTGTCGCAGTGGTTACTCTGTGGCCTGACTCTTTATCGACCATGCCAGGAACGATTCACTATGACGCGTAAACAGGCCACCATCGCAGTGCGTAGCGGGTTAAATGACGACGAACAGTATGGCTGCGTTGTCCCGCCAATTCATCTTTCCAGCACCTATAATTTTACCGGTTTTAACGAGCCTCGCGCCCACGACTACTCGCGTCGCGGCAACCCGACGCGCGACGTCGTGCAGCGCGCGCTGGCGGAACTGGAAGGAGGCGCAGGCGCGGTGTTGACCAATACCGGCATGTCGGCTATTCATCTGGTCACCACCGTTTTTCTCAAGCCCGGCGACCTGTTGGTGGCGCCGCACGACTGCTACGGCGGCAGCTATCGCCTGTTTGATAGCCTTGCCCGGCGCGGCTGCTATCGCGTGCTGTTCGTCGATCAGGGCGATGAGCAGGCGCTGTGCGCGGCACTGGCGGAGAAACCGAAGCTGGTTTTAGTCGAAAGCCCAAGTAACCCATTGTTGCGCGTCGTTGATATTGCGAAAATCTGTCGCCTGGCGCGCGACGCGGGGGCGGTGAGCGTTGTGGATAACACCTTCCTGAGCCCGGCGCTGCAAAATCCGCTGGCGCTGGGGGCCAATCTGGTGCTGCACTCGTGCACCAAATACCTGAACGGCCACTCCGATGTGGTCGCCGGGGTGGTGATCGCCAAAGAGGAAGAGACCGTCACCGAGCTGGCATGGTGGGCGAATAATATCGGCGTCACCGGCAGCGCGTTCGACAGCTACCTGCTGCTGCGTGGCTTGCGTACGCTGTCGCCGCGCATGGAGGTGGCGCAACGCAACGCGCAGGCGATTGTCGATTTCCTCAGGCAGCAGCCGCTGGTGAAAAAGCTGTACCACCCGTCGCTGCCGGAAAACCAGGGGCACGAAATTGCCGCCCGCCAGCAAAAAGGGTTCGGCGCGATGCTCAGCTTTGAGCTGGATGGCGACGAACAAACGCTTCGCCGCTTTTTAAGCGGGCTGTCGCTGTTTACACTGGCGGAATCGCTGGGCGGGGTGGAGAGCCTGATCTCCCATGCCGCCACCATGACCCACGCGGGCATGGCGCCGGAAGCCCGCGCGGCGGCCGGTATTTCTGAGACGCTGTTACGTATCTCAACCGGTATTGAAGATTGTGAAGATTTGATTGCCGACCTGGAAAATGGGTTCCGGGCAGCAAAAGAGGGGTAACCATGAGTGTGATAGCGCAGGCAGGGGCGAAGGGTCGTCAGCTGCATAAGTTTGGTGGCAGTAGTCTGGCGGATGTGAAATGTTACCTGCGCGTGGCAGGTATTATGGCTGAGCACTCGCAGCCCGACGATATGATGGTCGTTTCCGCCGCCGGCAGCACCACCAACCAGCTGATCAACTGGCTGAAGCTCAGCCAGACCGACAGGCTCTCTGCGCATCAGGTTCAACAGGCGCTGCGCCGCTACCAGGTCGAGCTGATGACCGGCCTGCTGCCGCCGGACGTCGCCGACGGCATGGTGGCCCAGTTTATCCACGATCTCGAACGCCTGGCGGTGCTGCTCGATAGCGGCATCACCGACGCGGTGTATTCCGAAGTCGTCGGCCACGGCGAAGTGTGGTCCGCGCGCCTGATGGCTGCCGTACTGGAGCAGCAGGGGCTGGCGGCCGCCTGGCTCGACGCCCGCGAGTTTCTGCGCGCGGAACGCGCCGCGCAGCCGCAGGTGGATGAGGGGCTCTCTTATCCGCTTTTGCAGCAGCTGCTGGCGCAGCATCCGCACAAGCGTCTGGTGGTCACCGGGTTTATCAGCCGCAATAACGCCGGGGAAACCGTCCTGCTGGGCCGTAACGGCTCTGACTACTCCGCCACCCAGGTGGGCGCGCTGGCGGGGGTGTCCCGCGTGACTATCTGGAGCGACGTCGCCGGGGTATACAGCGCTGACCCGCGCAAAGTGAAGGATGCCTGCCTGCTGCCGCTGCTGCGTCTTGACGAAGCCAGCGAGCTGGCGCGTCTGGCGGCGCCGGTGCTGCATGCCCGTACGCTGCAGCCGGTCTCCGGCAGCGATATCGACCTGCAGCTGCGCTGTAGCTATACGCCGGATCAGGGCTCCACCCGCATTGAGCGCGTGCTGGCTTCCGGCACCGGGGCGCGTATCGTCACCAGCCACGACGATATCTGCCTGATTGAATTCGAAGTCCCGGCGAGCCAGGATTTTAAGCTGGCGCACAAAGAGATCGACCTGATTCTTAAGCGCGCCCAGGTGCGCCCGCTGGCGGTGGGCGTGCATAACGACCGCCATCTGCTGCAGTTTTGCTATACCGCCGAAGTGGCCGACAGCGCGCTGAAGCTGCTGGATGAAGCCGGGCTTCCCGGCGAGCTGCGTTTGCGTCAGGGTCTGGCGCTGGTCGCGATGGTTGGAGCGGGCGTGACCCGCAACCCGCTGCACTGCCACCGTTTCTGGCAGCAGCTGAAAGGCCAGCCGGTGGAGTTTACCTGGCAGTCGGAAGAGGGCATCAGCCTGGTGGCGGTGCTGCGTACCGGGCCGACGGAGAGCCTGATTCAGGGGCTCCACCAGTCGCTGTTCCGCGCGGAGAAGCGCATCGGCCTGATGCTGTTCGGCAAGGGCAATATCGGCTCCCGCTGGCTGGAGCTGTTCGCCCGCGAGCAGATCACGCTCTCTGCCCGTACCGGCTTTGAGTTCGTGCTGGCCGGGGTGGTCGACAGCCGCCGCAGCCTGCTGAGCTACGAAGGTCTCGACGCCAGCCGGGCGCTGGCCTTCTTTGACGATGAGGCCGTTGAGCAGGACGAAGAGTCGCTGTTCCTGTGGATGCGCGCCCATCCGTATGACGATCTGGTGGTGCTGGACGTTACCGCCAGCCCGCAGCTGGCCGATCAGTATCTCGATTTCGCCAGCCACGGTTTCCACGTGATCAGCGCTAACAAGCTGGCGGGCGCCAGCACCAGCGATAAGTACCGCCGCATCCACGACGCGTTTGAGAAAACTGGTCGTCACTGGCTGTATAACGCCACCGTCGGCGCCGGGCTGCCGGTCAACTTTACGGTGCGCGATCTGCGCGACAGCGGCGATACGATCCTCGCCATCAGCGGAATTTTCTCCGGCACCCTGTCATGGCTGTTCCTGCAGTTTGACGGTACCGTCCCGTTCACCGATCTGGTGGATCAGGCCTGGCAGCAGGGGCTGACGGAGCCGGATCCGCGCGTTGATCTTTCCGGCAAAGACGTGATGCGCAAGCTGGTGATCCTCGCCCGTGAAGCGGGTTACGACATCGAGCCGGACCAGGTGCGCGTTGAGTCGCTGGTGCCGTCGCACTGCGAGGAAGGGTCGATTGACCACTTCTTTGAAAACGGCGACGAGCTGAACGAGCAGATGGTGCAGCGCCTCGAAGCCGCCCGCGAAATGGGGCTGGTGCTGCGCTACGTGGCGCGGTTCGACGCCAACGGCAAGGCGCGCGTCGGCGTTGAGGCGGTGCGTCCTGAACACCCGCTCGCCGCGCTGCTGCCGTGCGACAACGTGTTTGCCATCGAGAGCCGCTGGTATCGCGATAACCCGCTGGTGATCCGCGGGCCTGGCGCGGGCCGCGACGTTACCGCCGGGGCGATTCAGTCCGACATCAATCGTCTGGCGCAGCTGCTGTAATTACTCCTTCGGGTTCGCCGCAAAGACCTCTTTTGCGGCGAACAGCCCGTTCAGCGCGGCTGGAAAACCGGCATATACCGCCATCTGCATGATCACCTCGACAATTTCCTCCTGCGTCAATCCCACGTTCAGCGCAGCAGCAAGATGCACCTTCAGCTGCGGCGCGGCATTGCCCAGTGCGGTTAAGGCCGCGACGGTCGCAATTTCCCGATCGCGCAAATTCATCCCTGGCCGGGAATAGATATCACCAAAAGGAAATTCGATCAGGTAACGGGCGAAGTCTGGTGCGATATCCTGCAGGCTCTTGACGACCCCGTCCCCTCCTTGACCATCGACCTGTTGCAGCATCTTCTGACCCGTAATAAAGCGTTCTGAATGCATGGCGTTTTCCTCATTTGTCTGTGGTATGGCATGAGGATAGGGGGTACAGAACGGTGTGGATAATACCGTTTTTGTGATACCTTTTTGGTATGACAACATCACGACTCCATTCGCTGGATATTCGGCTGCTGCGCTACTTTGCGGTGGTGGCGGAAGAAAACAATATGACCCGCGCGGCGCAGCGGCTCTTTATGTCACAGCCGCCGCTGAGCCGTCATATTCGCCAGCTTGAAGAACGCCTGGGGATGACGCTTTTTGAGCGCCATACGCGTGGGCTTACGCTGACGGCGGAAGGACAGCGAGTGCTGGAGACGGTCCGTCCTCTGCTGGCGCTACAGGATAAAACCTATGCCGCGCTGAACCAGCTGGCGGAAACCGGCGCGCAGTCGCTGCGTCTGGGGTTGAGTACCGCGTTTGAGCAAGGTGTTTTTGTCTCGCTGGAAGCGCAGCTTAACGCCCGTGTGGAGAGACTGCATATTGCGCGCCATGGCTCTCCCGATCTGGTTCGTCTGCTGCGAAAGGGAAAACTCGACGCCGCGCTGGTGGCGCTGCCGCTTGAGACGGCAGAACTGGCGGTGACGCCGCTCGGCTGGCAGGAACCGTTAGTCGCGGCGCTCCCTTCTGCCTGGCCGGAAGCCGACACGCCGTCCCTCTCCTTAAATGCGCTTAGCGATCGGCCGCTTTTCTGGTTCAAACGCGAACGTAATCCGGCCTTTTTTGACTTCACCCGGCAACATTTCCGCCGTGCCGGTTTTTCTCCGGTTTACCTGGAGGAGCCTCTGGAGCATGACGTACTGCTCGCGCGCATTGCCCACGGCGACGGCCTGAGCCTGCTACCGGCTTCGTTTGCCGCTATTCAGCGTCAGGGCGTTGTGTTCCGTCAGCTGGATGACCCGGCGCTGTCGGTAAGCATGGGGGTAGTGATGAGCATTGAGAGCGAAACACGGCTGCAGTGGCTCAGGGCCTTACTGGGACAAACCTTCGCCGTTGCGCTAAAAGGCGCCGACGCGCCGCGATAACTTTTATGCATAGTCGCTAATAAATCGGCATTTTTTACTTAAACATCATGCTGATAGTGTGTTCCTGTCGAGGGTAAATAAGCAGGAGCAGCAATGAAGCACACCATTGGCATACTGGGCGGCATGGGGCCTGCGGCAACGGCCGACATGCTGGAAAAATTTGTCGCGCTGCGCCGCGCCAGCTGCGATCAGCAGCATATCCCGCTGATTGTCAGCTCCATTCCCGATATTCCCGATCGTACGGCCTGTTTATTATCCGGCGGCCCGTCGCCTTTTCACTCTCTCGAGCAGTACCTGCATATGCTGGAAGCGGCAGGGGCGGAGTGCATTGTGATCCCCTGCAATACGGCCCATTACTGGTTTGAGGATTTGCAGGCGGTGGCGAAGGTGGAGATGATCAGTATCCTCGACGCCACGCTGAACGCCATTCCCGACGGAGTTTCCTGCGTCGGGCTGCTGGCGACCGATGCGACGCTGGCGGCCAGGCTGTATCAGGATAAAGCTGCGGCGCGGGGGATGACGCTGATTCAGCCCGAGCGCGAGGAGCAGGCGCAGGTGATGCAGGCCATTTATGCGCTGAAACGCGGTGATAAGACCGCGGCCGAAGCGCTGCTGCTGCCGCAGATACGCCAGCTGGCCGCCCGCGGCGCTCAGGCGATAATTATGGGCTGTACCGAAATACCGCTGATTGTGGCCGGGCACGAGGATGCATTCAGCTGCCGGTTTGTTGACTCCACGGCGTCCCTGGTGCGTGCGGCGATCCGCTGGTATGAGTCCTGGCCGGATACCCGCGCGGCGTGCGCATTACCGCAGTATGCGCACGCCTGATTCGGTCTATGGCGCGGCGTGCTGTTGACGTAAATCGCGCCAGAAAATTTCGGCGACCTGGCTCATTCGGGTATTCATACGGTAAGCATAGGCCTCAATCGGAATGATCAGCTCGTCGTCGTTGAGTACCACCAGCTGCCCACGGCGGATTTCCTCTTCAATGGCATACTCCGGCAGCCAGGCGACGCCGCAGCCGTCCATTGCCACGCGTTTTAGCAGCTCGCTCATGGATGAAACAAAAAAGGTGCTGAAGCTCAGCTGCGTGTGACGCGTGAGCGTGCGGTTGATAAGCCTCCCCATATACGAGTTACGGCTGTAGTTGAGCAGAGGAAAATGCGGCTGATCCAGGGTGTAGCGCGGTTTTCCCCGCGCGTCGCTGGCGCATACCGGAAACAGGCGCGATTCAAACAGGCGGATATGGTCGAACGGCGGCTGCAGCAGGTTCTCGTCGTAATAGGAAAAGATAAAGTCGCTCTGACCTTCGCGCAGCATATCCACGGCCTGGTCCACGTCGATGGCTTCAACGGAATAGGTGAAATGCGTCGGCATCTGTTTGACGATGGACGGCAGCAGGCCGAGCGACAGCGAATGGGCCGCCGCCAGCTTGATTTTACGCAGCGCAAAATCGCTGCCGCCGCGCAGTTCGGTCAGGTTGCTTTCCAGCTGCTGCAGCAAATGGCGGACCTGGGAGTGAAAGATTTTTCCCTGCTCGGTGAACTGCAGCGGGGAGACCTGGCGGTTGAATAACTCCACCCCTACCGCGTGTTCCAGCGAGCGAATGCGTCGGCTGAAGGCCGGCTGCGAGACGTTACGAAGAATGGCCGCCTGGGAAAAATTTCGGCATTTCTCCAGGGTCAGAAAATCATAAAGCCATTTTGTTTCAATGTTATGCAAGCCTGCTCCACTGATGTCCATAAGGGTCTGCTCTGTTAGCCGTCCATAAGGGCATTCTACGACCATTCGGACGGCTGACAATCTTTCAGACCGATTCAAAGGTGCCTTTTACGCAGGCTTTCCCGTCCTCAACCATCCGTTTCCCGCGGGCGAAAACCTGTTCAATCCGCAGTTCCGGCGTCAGCACCAGCAGGTCGGCATCGTAGCCTGGCGCAATTTCCCCTTTTGTCGACAGGCCAAGAAACGCCGCCACGCTGGTGGTGAGCGGGCGCAGCGCATCCGTCAGGGTAAAGCCGTGGCGCTGTACCAGCATTTGCAGCGTTTCCAGCAGGCTGGCAAAACCGGCCACACCGATACCGGTCAGATTACCCGCGGTATCAAACAGCGGCTGGCTGCCGTTGCCGTCGGAGCTGAGCGTAATCCGGGCAAGCGGCACGCCGGCGCTGACTGCCCGGGCGATACCGTCTGCAGGCGTCACCGGGCTGGGAATGCCGCTGGTGATATCCATTACGCCGCCCCGATGCGCAAACGCGATCGCCTGCTCGAATAGCGCCTCGCTGCGGTTAACATGGGTCGGGAGCAGTTTGCCGATGGGAACATCGCTGTTTTCCAGAATATCGTACAGCGGCTGCAGCCCCTTTTTGCTGCTGCCCATATGGAACACGCTGACGCCGGGCTTACCGCCGAGCAGCCCGCCCACCCGCGATTCAGCGGCCATGCTGGCCAGGCGCCAGGCGTCCGGTGCGCTGGAACGGTGATCGGAGACTGCGCACTTCACGCCGAGCACGCGGTCGAGAAGCGCCACGTCTTTCTCCACCGAGCCGGTTATCGTCGGCGAGGGGACGTGATACGCGCCGGTCAGCATCCAGGCGGTGATCCCTTCTTCGTTCAGCGCCCGGGTTTTCGCCAGCAGCGATTCGGGATGGCGGGTGACGGCGTCTGTGCCAAGCAGGCCGACCACCGTGGTGATCCCGGCTTCCGTCAGGCGGCTTAACGTCACTTCCGGCGTGCGCGTCGTCGGCCCCGCTTCGCCGCCGCCGCCGATCAGATGGACGTGCTGATCGATAAAGCCGGGGCACAGCACGCGACCGTGCAGCGGAATCAGGGCGCAGTCCGGTACGGTATCCGGCGGAATATGGCTATCGACGGCGATAATTTTGCCGTTGGCGACCAGTACGTCGCACGTTCCCCGGTCTTCTGGCGCGAACAGCTGCGCGCCCTGCAGCAGCTGAAACTGCGCTGCGGATAAATCAGGCATGGTGACTCCTTTCTAAACAATAAGCTGCATAACCCAGATAGACAGCAGCGCGTTGATGGCGCAAACGGCGATGATGTGCGGGTAATATCGGGCGTTCACTTCGGCGGTCCCCAGACAGCGGCCCACGTTCTGCACCGGGTTGCCCATCAGGTAGATAGCAGGCAGCAGAACGGTAACGTCATGACCGTTCAGCGCCCCTGCGGCCAGCAGGCTTGCCGAGACGCCCACCGCGCCGCCCATACTCATCAGCGAGGCCAGCAGAACCGTTGCCGCTTCGCCGGGCAGCCCCCACAGCGCCATGACGGGCTGACAGATGTGGCCTACCCAGTCGAGCAGGCCGGTGATTTTCAGCGCCTGGATAATGACGAACGCCATAACGACGTTAGGCAGCAGGTTGGTGGTGGCGATCGTAAAGCCGCGACGCGCGCCATCGATAAACATGTCCATGACGTTTTTGCGTACCTGAGTCGTCATGATGTGGCTCCTTGCGTTGGGGTACGGCGTTCTTCCAGGCTTATCCACAGACGAAGCAGGTTGGCGCCGATAAATTTAAACACCAGAATCACCGCCAGCGGCACAATGACCGAGGTGCCAAGGAAGGCGAACACCGCCACGCCGGAGGAGAAATAGTTGGTGATGATGGCGCTGCCGCTGGTCTGGTACGCCGCGAAAATGACTTTATCCCGCTCGGTAATCTCACCCTCCTGCGCCAGCTCTTTGGTCATACCGGCGGCGGCGTCGGTGTTTTGCAGGTTGGCGATCAGCGCTAATGAGCAAATTCCCGGGATACCCAACAGCGGCTTGAGCACCGGGGTCATCAGCTGCTGCGCCGCGCGCAGGCCGCCAAGGCCATCGGTAATGGCGATGATGCCAAGCGACAGGATGACCGACGGCGCAAGCTCAAGGGCGAACAGAAAGCCATCTTTCGCCCCCGCGCCGCCGGTGCCGCGAAACGTCAGGGCCGCCTTATCCAGGCCGTTGGTGATGTGGCCAAATGAGCCATTTAACACCGTAAAATCAAAGACCCGCCACCAGCCTTCGCTGCCGGAGAAAACCCCGGAAAAGAAGATGATAGTGAGGAAAAAAGAGAGATACCCTTTCAGGCCGACCCGCTCTGTGTCCAGCGGCATGGCCGCGTTTTCTCCTTGTTGCGCCATAGCATTCCCCGTGATGATTTTTAATATGTTGTGTCGTGTCGCTGTCAGCATGGGTGTTTAATTACCCAAAACAGAATGACCTTATCAGTCGTATGGGTATTGGGAAAATGCAAGTATGTATCGCGCTATGCGTTTCTTGCATAGCGCAGGGCGCGCATGCGGGAGGGGCGGATCATGAACTTTTTTCATCTTCGCTGAATATTCCTCATCCTCATTGCTGTTTTTTCAGTTGACGGCGGTCGCCTTTTCCGTCATTTTTACATCTGGACGTCTAAACGTATAGAAGTTCGAAAAACAACACACCATGACACGCGAAAGATAGAGGTACGGTATGAGCTTTTTTCACGCCAACCAGCGGGAAGCCCTGAATCAGAGCCTGGCCGAGTTAGATGGCCAGATTAACGTTTCCTTTGAGTTTTTCCCGCCGCGCACCAGTGAAATGGAGCAGACCCTGTGGGCCTCTATCGACAGACTGAGCAGCCTGAAGCCCAAATTTGTCTCCGTGACCTACGGCGCGAACTCCGGCGAGCGCGACCGCACTCACAGCATCATCAAAGGGATCAAAGAGCGTACGGGCCTGGAAGCGGCGCCGCACCTGACCTGTATTGACGCTACCCGCGACGAGCTGCGCGCCATCGCTCAGGACTACTGGAACAACGGCATCCGCCATATCGTGGCGCTGCGCGGCGATTTACCGCCAGGCAGCGGCAAGCCGGACATGTATGCCGCCGATCTGGTGACGCTGCTCAAAGAGGTGGGGGATTTCGATATTTCCGTGGCCGCCTACCCGGAAGTTCACCCGGAGGCGAAAAGCGCGCAGGCGGATCTGCTGAACCTGAAGCGCAAGATTGATGCCGGGGCTAACCGCGCCATCACCCAGTTTTTCTTTGACGTTGAAAGCTACCTGCGCTTTCGCGACCGCTGCGCCGCGACCGGTATTGATGTCGAAATCGTCCCCGGTATTCTGCCGGTCTCAAACTTTAAGCAGGCGAAGAAGTTTGCCGACATGACCAACGTGCGTATTCCGGCCTGGATGGCGAAAATGTTTGACGGTCTGGATGATGATGCGGAAACCCGCAAGCTGGTCGGCGCGAATATCGCCATGGATATGGTGAAAATTCTCAGCCGCGAAGGGGTGAAAGATTTCCACTTTTATACCCTGAACCGCGCCGAAATGAGCTACGCTATTTGCCACACGCTGGGCGTGCGTCCGGCCGTATAATTTCCGTTTCCCTTCTTTAACCCGCTGCGGCAATATCGCGCGGCGGGTTTATTCTCCCCACGCCGTTATTATTGCAATAATAATTATTGCGTTTGCGATAAGTCTGTTTCTCTCCCCGTGATATTATTAAATTCATTTTTTAACGCCGCGAATTTTGTTTCTTAAGTTAAATAATGTTGGTTTTTTAGTCTTATTGTGATTATGTATTGCCAGTTATAAACGGTCGGACACATAATTCGCTGTGCGATCGGCAATATTACAGCAATGGTAAATCAGGGATGAAGCGTCACTTAATTAAATATGGCCTTATTTTAGGGGGGCTTGGGTTTATTTTTCCCGTTAGCGCCGCGCCATTATCGCCAGCCGATCGGGACAGTATTCAGCAACAGCAGCAGCAGTTACTCGAACAAAACCAGCGCCAGCGCGACGAGCTGGAAAGAAGCACATTGCTGCCTCGTCTCCCGTCCGCCAGACCCGCCGAACCGGCTAAAGGCCCCTGCTTTACGGTATCCCGCATTGAGCTTGACGGCGCCACGCGGATGAGCCCGCGCGAGCAGCAGCGGGTGACCGCGCCGTGGCGAAACCAGTGTCTCGATATTGCGCGCCTCAATGACCTGACGAATCAGATATCGGACTGGTATATCAGCCGCGGCTATATCACCAGCCGGGCGTTTTTAACCGAGCAGGATCTTTCTGGCGGTACGCTGCATATTGCGGTACTGGAAGGAAAACTCCAGAAAATACATCTTGAGGGCGTTCCGGCCCGCACGCTGAAAATGGTATTCCCCGGGCTTGAGGGCAAGATCCTTAATCTGCGGGATATTGAACAGGGTATGGAGCAGATCAACCGGATACGTAAGACGCCGGTGGAAATAGAAATTCAGCCCGGCGACGGCCAGGGCTGGTCCATTGTGAATCTTACGGCTAAACCTGAATTTCCGTTAAGTGCATCGCTGAGCTTTGATAATAGCGGGCAAAAGGTTACCGGCGTCGGGCAAATTAGCGGGTCGCTGGTCGCGAATAATTTACTGGGGCTGGCGGACCAGTGGTTCGTCAGCGGCGGGCGCAGCAGCGATTTCTCTACCGCGAAGGATGCGCAGAATTTCGCGGCGGGGGTCAGCGTACCCTGGGGATACAGCCTGTTCGACTACAGCTGCAGCTGGAATAACTATCTCGCCACCATCGACAACAACGGCTGGTTATGGCGTTCGGGCGGCGATACCCAGACGCAGCGCGTGAATTTTTCCCATGTCCTGTTCCGTAACGGCGATATCAAAACCGGGATGTCGCTTGGCGTAAACCAGCGTATCACCCGCAACTACCTTAACGACGTGAGGCTTGAAAGCAGCAGCCGGACGCTGACCAGCCTGCTGTTTGGCCTTAATCACACGCAAAAAATGCTTGGCGGGGTCGCCACCTTTAACCCGACGTTCAGCCGCGGCGTGCCGTGGCTCGGGGCGCAAAATGACGACGGTAACCCCGGCGACCTGCCGAAAGCGCAGTTTCGCAAATGGAGCCTGAACGCCAGCTTCCAGCGCCCGCTGACGGAGACGCTGTGGTGGCTGACCAGCGCCTACGGCCAGTGGTCGCCGGACCGCCTGTACGGCAGCGAACGGGTGACCCTTGGCGGCGAGAGCTCGGTGCGCGGCTTTAAGGAGCAGAGCATCTCCGGCGATAACGGCGGCTACTGGCGCAACGAGCTCAACTGGGCCCTGTTTACCCTGCCGGTGATAGGCCAGATCAGCAGCGTGGCGGCGCTGGACGGCGGCTGGCTGCAGTCCGACCCACTCGACAGCCGGTCATCGGGAACGCTGTGGGGCGCCGCCGTGGGGGTCAGCACGGCGAACCGCTGGGTTTCAACGCAATTTACCGTCGGGACGCCGCTCGCGTATTGGCCGCGACCTGACGATCGCCAGCGTTCAGGACCGGGCGAAATACGACAGTAAATCGACATCATCGGGTGTAAACCTGAGCGTCTGCGTGCCGCCATTCTGTTTTGGCAACGTTGTTGAGGGCAGCGCAAATGCCAGTGCGGAGAAACTGAACAACAACTACCAGTCGGTCAAGGATCAGAGCGGTATCTATGCCGGCAGTGGTGGTTTTGATATTACGGTTGGTCAGCATACTCAACTGGATGGCGCCGTGCTCGCGTCGGAGGCTTCGGCGGATAAAAACCGGCTTGATACCGGAACGCTGGGCTGGAAAAACCTGGATAACCTTTCTGAATGGAGCGGTAAACAGGCAGGCGTGACGGCCACAAATACCGGTATGCCGACCACCGGCCTGGGGCAGGCTACCGGGGATGAGCGCGGCACGACGCACAGTGCGGTTGCCGATGGTACGATCATCATTCGTGATAAGGACCGTCAGCAGCAGGATATTGCCGGGCTCAGCCGTGACACGGCGAATGCGAACCACAGCGTGAAGGACGGGTTTGACGCTGGTAAGGTGAAGGATAAGCTGGAGATCCAGAAGGAAGCGACCGCGCTGGGCATTCAGGCCGCAAACGCTTACAAGGCCGCGATGGAGCATGAGGCCGCGGAGAAGAATGCGGCGCTGAAGGATGAAATCAGCAGGGAGCATCCGGGCGCAACGGAAGAAGCGCTTAATGCAGCCGTGAAGAACGACAGCCGCTACATAGATGCTGAGAAGGAGTATGGGCCCGGGAGTGATTTCTGGCGTGCGACATCCGGGGCAACGGGCCTGATTGCGGGCATCCTGGGGGGCAACATTGAAGGTGGTGTTGCCGCAGGTGTTGCGCCGTATATGGCGAAGCTGGTGAAGGATGCCTCGGGGGGCAATAAGGTTGCCCGCGTGGCGTTGCATGGTATTGTGTCGGCAGCGCTGGCGCAGGCGCAGGGAGGAAACGCGCTGTCTGCGGCGGCAGGCGGAATGATGTCTGCAGCGGTGATGGATGAGAACCTGGCCGACGCGTTTTTTGGTAAGAAAGTGGATGAGCTGAACGGCGAAGAACGGCAGTTTATCAGCAACCTTGCCACGGTAGTGGGTGCCGTGGCAGGCGGTAGCGTGGGTGGAGATACGTTCTCGGCAGCCAGTGGCGCGAATGCGGCGCGGGTGGAGGTTGAGAATAACTCGCTCAGTGGAGACAAGTCCCGAGAATCCGTTAAGCAGAGCGCGGAGTACTGGAAAGATCAGGTTCGGGATAAGCTGGGTAAAGGCACAACATCTGCCATAGCGAACGGCATTATCAATGCGGTTGCGGATACCGGAGACTCAGCGCTGGGATCCGCTGACTATGTCGCGGATGCAGCAATGGCGCTGGCATCGTGTGCTGCCGGGGATAGTTACTGCAATAAGGCTTTAAGCGATCTGGCTGGCAAGAATCAGACAGTGGCTGACAGTGTTAAGGCTCTGATGAAAAGCGATACTTGGTCGAGTGTTGCAAGTACTCTGACAGGGGCGTGGGACGGGGATCAGGCCGCGCTGGAAGCTACTGGTGGAATACTGGCAAGTGTTATATTGCCGGGCAAGAAAGTTCCGAGCGGTATTGCAGATACTGGAAAATTATCGGCTGAAAAAGAAGCCTTAAGAAAAATTGCTCAGAACTCGAAAAACAGTACTGATTTAAGTGTTAAACCATTTGGAACAGTATTGCAACAGCAAGCGGTGAAGAAAATTGATAACCTTGCATCTCAGTTTAATAACCCGGCCGTACATCCAAAAGACTTTCAGTTAAATATTAATGGGAAAACGATGGTTACGGATCCAGAACTAAGTTTAGGTGCGCCTGTATTTAAGGGGGCCACTGATGCTGATGTCATGACTTACTTTAAGCAGCTTACAGGATCAGAAAATATGCCATCGGCTAAGGTTGTTCCCGGAAAAGGTAATGTGTACTCAGTAAAAATTACAGAAGGACCGTCTGCTGGTAGTACTGTAACATTGAGGGATTTTTCAACATCAGCGCAACAGACTGGTGCTAAATGGACTATAGATTTGATGACTCCATCGATAAATGGCGGAAGAAGGGTGGAGGTTAAATTTAAACAATGAAAGATATTAATGAAATATGCTCGTTGGTTATTAAAAGTTCTTATGGCCTATCAATGGGGGCTATATGGCAACATATCAGTGTTGAATGTGCTGACCTTTCTGATAATTACTCCTTCAGAAAGAAAGTGTTTTTTTGTATATTGACTAGACTATTAAATGAGAAAAAAATCAAATTAGCGGTGAATGGTGTTTTTTTATCGGGTACTGTTGAGCAACAAGTACAGATAGTACAAGCAGCTTGGCCACCATATCCATGTGAAGATGAAGATGATGATTTAGATGAGTATGGCATGTGGTTTTTGGTTAAAGCCCCTGCCGGAGTGGTATGGTTATCACCCGATGGTAAAGAGTTATGGACCTAAAATAATGTCTATCCCGCCCACAGTTGGCGGGATTTTTTTGCCTGCGAGCATTACCTACGAATTTATTGCCATCACCAGCCCGCCCACGCATCACCACATTTCTTTGCAAACGGAGGGACAGGGTATGTTTTGTTGAACCGCCACGTTGTGGCCGTCCTCCAAAACGCCGGTCAGTAACAGGTCAGGGCACGGCCCCGACACCCAGCCAGAATTACTGCAATGTAATGCAAGTCAGTGCAACTTAATGAAATTACGAAAGAGTCTGGCAAAAATTAGTGCAATGGAATGCAATATAGTGCAAATCTTTTATTTGCCAGTTAATCCAAGAGGCACGTTACCGACTGTATACAGTCGCGCGCCAAAGTGTCCCCCTTTGAAACCCGCTGACGCCTCGCGATGCTCGTTGTCCAACGCTTCACGCTGTCAGATTAAAATCTGTCAGCGTGAAGCGTTAGCATTAATCAGAGTGGTGTAAAAGTGATGTAATTATGACGTAGTGGGCGTTCACCTGGTGTAATAGTCACGCAATAGTGATGTATTTTTGATGTACAGGTATGGTTCCGCTGGATGACGCAGCAGAACCTGATACTGGCAAACCCGGCGGCAGACCTTGAGCTGCCCAGGCTGGAGAAACGCCTGCCGCGCTATATCCTGAGCGTTGAAGAAGTGGAGCAGGTGCTGGCGTTGCCGGACCTGAGCACTGCGGCAGGTGTCCGGGATCGGGCGCTGATGGAGGTACTGTGGTCAACGGGGATACGGCGCAGTGAAGCTGCCGGTCTGGAAGTGTTCAGCGTGGATGCGACCCGCCGCACCCTGACCATCGTACAGGGTAAGGGTAAACAGGACAGAGTGGTTCCGGTGGGCGAGCGTGCACTGTGGTGGGTACAGCGTTACCTGCACCACGTCCGGCCGCAGTTGCTGATCAATCCGCACTGTAAGGCGCTGTTCGTGGCGCTGGATGGTGTGGAGGGACTGGGGCCAAACGGCATCACCAATACCGTCAGCCACTGGATGAAAGCCTCCGGGCTGGTTGCGCACGGCAGTTGCCACCTGTTCCGGCATGCGATGGCGACGCAGATGCTGGAGAACGGAGCCGACCTGCGGTGGATACAGGCGATGCTGGGGCACCGTAGTGTGGAGAGCACGCAGATATATACTCAGGTGTCAGTGCGGGCGTTGCAGGCGGTTCATGCCACGACCCACCCGGCAGAGCGTGAAGTACACATCCGGGATGACAATACAGAGGATGAGCATCATAATGACAACACAAATGACACCACGTGAGGTTATGACGATGAGCAGTACTATCCACTTCCGTATCGACGAAGAAACCAAACGGCTGGCAATGCAGGCTGCAGAGCGCCAGCAGATGAGCCTGACGGAGCTGATGCGGCAGCGTGCCGAAGAGCTGGCCGCCGAAGAGCGCCGGCATCAGAACAGCGAGCATGAAGGCTGGCTGGAAGCACAGATAGCGCAGGCGTTCAGCCGTTATGACGCGGGCGAAGGAGAGTACATCAGCAACGACGAAATGGAAAACCGGATGAAGGCGCTGAAACAACGGGCCACGCGGGGTACACTGTGACGGTCAGTGTTGAATGGGAAAAACGCGCACAGCATGACAGGGAGAACATCTTCCTGTACCTGAACCGGGAAGCCGGCGCACTGGTCGCCATCGCAGCCGATGAGCGGCTGGCAGGCATGGCGGCCATCCTTGCAGAAAACCCGCTTGCCGGGGTGAAAGCCGGGCGTTCAGCGCGTCAGCGTAAGCTTGTGGTGCCTCACTTCCCGTTCATCATCGTCTATGCTACCGAAAATAAGAACGTGCGCATCCTGCGCGTGCTTCATACCTCCCGCAAGATAGCAGGCCGCTACAGCCAGAGCTGAGTCTGAACAGCATATTATCCCGCTGACTCCCGCATAATCCCTTAATAACCTAATCAGCCACTTACAGACGCTTATGAGGCGTGTGTCGTGGCATCACGTCTACATACTGATATGATGGTGGGGTAGCAGACCAGATGTCACGGCCGGGCGGTAGCGTCTGCGGGGCCAAAAACGCTTAACAGCGCAAAAAGTTGGCGGGCAGGAAGTACAGCAGGAAAAATAGGTTGTAAGTCACGGAAAGGACAGGGAAAAACTGTCATCGTTACGGGAATGTGCACCGGATCGAGTTGTTGTTGAGAATAATTTCCTCTCTGGTGATATGTATGCGCTCGACAGAAAAGTGAAGGCAGCGAAAGAGAAAGGTGAAGATATAGAACCTATTCTGGAAGATGCCCGGAAGCAGTCCCAAAAAGACAGGGATAAAATGGAGGCTTCTTGTAAAGCCAACCCTGATACTTGTGGGTTCTCGCGTGATGCGGCTAATGATGCTCAAAGTGAAATACTGGAGAATGGCCCATTCCTGAATATAGATCCCGATGTAGCAAAACTGGTTGCTCAGGAAACAGCGAAAGACAATGCGGTTATCAGTCAGAATACGAGCGAGTTTGGCAAAGGGCTAGTTGTTGCTTCAGAAGGATTGTCAATCATTGCGGGTATGGGTACCAGTGCTGCGTTAAATGTGCTGAAGACCGGCGGGGCAATCAGAGATCCGAAAACAGGCTCTACAGTCACTGTATATCGGGTTGAAGGTGTCCCTAACACACGCGTTCTGATCGGTGAAAAAGGCCAAGTCACCATAACAGGTGAAACAACCTTATATTTGAATTTTGGCGATAAAGCTCGCGCACAAGAATTTTTGCAAAAACGTATTTCGCAAAACATGGAAGGTGCTACAGTAAAAACATTTGAAGTCCCTAAATCCACTTTAAATGATTTGCGAAAAAATGCAGTATCTGAATCAGAGGTTAAGCTTTATCCAAACAAGCCAATCGTTGCCGACCCTACAAAAGCACCCGACCAGTATGGGATAAGGCCAGATCAGATAAAAGATCTACAAGATAAAATTATTCAAGGAACCGGAAAAGATGCCAGTAAACGCTAATGTTATAACCGAGATTATTCGGGAACGAGAGCGGCTTACAAACGCTCCTTCGCTATCTGATGAACCAACGGGTATTGGCACTGTAAGATTTGTTGTTTCCTGCGAATCAAATGCTGAAAACATTTTATCTCTTGCTAAAAATGTGCTAAAAACAGTTGATGATGCTTATGATTCCGACTGGCCTGATTTAGCGTCATGGAAAAAGATTCTACCTAAAATTTTTGTAGATAACTGCGAACCTGAAATATCAAAAAGAGATATGGATCACCGAATAGCTTACAGGAAATCATTGCCTTGGGAAGAACAACAAAGGCTAATGATTAATGAGAGGTGGTCACTTGATAACTGGTTATATTGGCTAGAGCCGGAAAATAGAACATGGTTTTGGTGGGATGCTGTTTTACTGGAAGAACCTATCAGAGACACTCACTTCATTGTTGCCGTAGTTGTATTGGAATGGCCATTTCCTTGGGGAGCGTTGAAATGGTTGTTTAAAGCTTGTGGAGCTTTGGATGTAGTCTCTGAAGATGATTTATAGTTGAGAATAATGCGCTGGCTGTTCCTGCTCCGGTGCCTGCGCCGGGATTACCTGTTGGCCCCGGTGATAAAGTGAAGCAGGATGCGGACAAGAAGATAGCATCCGGGCTTCAGGGTGTGGTAGCTGATGCCACAGACTGGCTGGATAAAGCCACACAGTGTATGTTCGGGCGGGTATGTTCTTCCGAATATGACTCTAAATCACCAACGAATACCGGCGGTGATCAGATTGCTGAGCAGGGGCCAACAAATACAGGTGGAAATCAGCTATTTGACCAATATGGTAATCCAACCCACACTGGCAACACAGAGAACAGCGATACATCATTAAGCAATACCGGCAACACTGACGGTGCTATTGATACTGGTGGGAACACAACCACAACACCGATTGCCGATCAGAATAAGGACGATCTGGCTTATCTGGCGGGTGGTTATGAACCAAACAAAGATGCTGTTGGTAATATGGGTGAGTTCTTTAAACAGTCTGGTTTTGGGACCGATATTAAAGATAATGCTCAGAAAAGCAGCCAGCAATATCAAGGACAAAGCGTTTATAAAGCAACAGATGATGTTGGCGATTACATTAGAAAAGGTGATCAATTTTACCTAGATGGTCAGCATAAAGACCATCTTGAAGTATTTGATAAACGAGGGAACTTTAAAGCTGTTCTGAATCTTGATGGCTCGATCAATAGAGAGAAAACACAAGCTGCAACGGGGCGGAAATTGAAATGAATCAGAAAAATGATCTTAATGTTATTAAATACAGCATCATTGATTTCGCTCATACTCAAAACCTTTCTGCCAGCAATTTGCAGGACGAGTGGCAAAGCAATTATCAAAGCGATTGGAATGAAAATCTGAGAAAAGATATGCACTCTCTGTGCCTCGAAATGGAATTATTTCAAAAAGCTTTGTTGGAAGAAGATCGAACAACCCAAATTGCAGCACTGGTTGTGGCTAGAGTAAGAGCTATGAATTTACGTAATTTTTTCGATGATATGTTTGAGGATATAGAGAAAATGGCTGGGTCAGAAGAGTTTCTTTGGCCAAAAATTCCCGAAGGCTACGAAATTCCTAAACATTATAATGACCCGAAGAAATAAAAAACTCGGCCTCCTTCAGCCAGCACCATAGCAAGCTTCCGGAGGGCGCTAGACATAACGCAAATTATGCGCGGGTCGTGGTTCTGAGCTGCGCATAATCTCCTGCATTATGGCGTGCGCCCCAGCGGCGGGGTTCGGTGTTGGCCGGAAGACTCTGAGGGCCAAAAACGCACGTCGGGACAAAATGCCCGTGTGGTAAAAGCACGTCAGCGAAAATGGGTTGTAACCTGTGGAAAGTACTGGGAAAACACCTCTACAACCCCGATAAGGACGTCGGAGTTAGTTGTTGTTGAGAATAACTCGCTCAGTGTGCCGGACAACAAATCACGTGCTCAGGAAATGACACAATGTCAGGGTAATGCTACCTGCGAAAATGCTGTTGTTGATAAGTACAAGAAAATTAGTGCTGAACAGCATGAAAGCGTGGTTAATTGCAAAGGTGCGCAGGAGTGTGTAGATAAGGCAAATGAGGTCGGCAAATTACAGACTGATTATGCTAACCGTACCAATGAGTTACTGGAAAAAGCGCGTGTTAATGGTGGACTAAGCCCGGAAGATCAGAACGAGTTATCTATTCTTCAGGTGACGACTATCCAGCTTGAAGCAGACCGGACTGCAGCCATCCACAATGCTCTGACGTCAGGTGACTCGCCGGAAGCCAGACAGTTGGCGATCAACTCGCTGGCTCAGGTTGTCGGCACCAGTGCAGCAGGTATTGCTGCAGGAGTGGGTAAAGCAGGTAACAAAGGAAGCGCTATTCCTGTATCTGAACCAGTTACAGCCAATAATGGTTTAGTTTACAAGTCAAATCCTAAACATACATTAGGGCAACAAGGCAATAGGCCTAATGCTGGTATTGAGCCCAAGAACTCACTTAGTCTCTTTGAACAATCAATTCCAAGTACAAAACAATACCAAAATAAGGAAGTTAGATTTGCTGTTGATAGTGATGGGAACATACATCGGTTTGAGGGCACTAATGGTCAATATCACTGGAATGGTAGCACTGGAGACAAAAATGCACTGGCAAGCGATCAAATACCAAGCGCTGTTCAAAAACAACTAGGGGTAAAAATAAAATGATTTACGGTGATCCCTTTTATTTCGCACTTCAATTCGATGTGGTCAATGCTTGGAATACTGCCGGCGATATATGGAAAAATGGACTGTTTTCGCTATATATCAATGGGGGTAAAGTTTTTGATATTGTTGATGTTTTTGAACTAAAGACAACATTCAGCTTTTATTCTAAGGCCCCTATCGACGATTTAAATGTTAATGATTCGGGTGTTGAGGCTGTCGTTCTTTATAAAAATGCCAGGGATTACTTTATCGGTGATGGTGAGATGCTAATTGATGGTTTATTTGACATGACATGCACAGCAATGGGCGATAACGGTTGTTACCTTTATTTTATCAAAACGAGTAATGGCGATAGATTAGTATGGAGTACTGACCGTGGGGAAAAAATTAACGAGACAACACTTCCACAAGGAACAATACAAAGTGTAATCAATCAATTACAGAGAGAAATTTTATAAATTAAACTCATCTTCCGCTCACTTTGAAAAGTGGACTAAGAGGACAGACTGTTACTACAGGGCGGTAGCTTGTCTAGGTGGAAAACGCGCGTCGGGGTAAAATGTTCTGCTCGCAGAAGCACAACAGCAAAAATTTTCTATAATCCACTGAAAAAATTTAGAAAATAACTCCACAAACCCGGTGTGCGTGTCGGAGTTAGTTGTTGTTGAGAATAACTCGCTGAGTAAACTTGCCCTTGAAGGATGTGCGATAGCGGCACCGTGCCGGACAAAAGTTGCCGAGCAGTTGCTGGAAATTGGGGTAAAAGCGGGCATTACCGGGATTGTTGCGAAGGAAATAGCGGACAAGATCTCTGCAGATGAGCTGGATCATTTGATCACCCTGAAAATGATGGGCAATGATGATATTACCAGCAAGTATCTGGGGCTGCTGGAAGGTAAGTATGGCCCTTCCAATACGGGCGGTGAGCAGATTGCAGACTCCGGTCCAACAGATACAGGTGGAAACCAGACCGCTACCGGGAACACTCCATCGCATACGGGGAACAATAAGCCTTCTGGTCAGGGTTCGACAAATACCGGAAACACGGAAGGTTTACCGAATACTGGCGGTAATACCACGGTTACACCGATTACGGAAGGACCGAATAAAGATGATTTTATCTATATGTCTGATGGACATATGTTGGGGGCTAATGGAGTTAAAGTCCCAAGTAAAACCATCTGGAAAGGTGAAGGGAAAGAGCGTATTGACGTAGAGAATCCAAATCCCGGGCAAAGACCTGGGCAGGTGCATTATCAGGATAACAAAAACAATAAATATTATTACAATCCTAATAGTAATGATTTTTATAGTTTTGATGCTTCAAAGAACAAAATTCCCGCACCTTCTTCAGTAAATAAACTGCTTGAAGACCCTAAGTTTAAACAGGCCATTGATAAAGGCATGAAGCAGTATTTGGGGGAAAAATGATTTTCATAAATAAAAGCTTTAAAGATAACATTCTGAGCAAGGTGCATAAATTATCTTCTATACCGATAGAACTGTCATTATTGATTGATGATGGTTTTATCGTACACAATAATGGCTGTGTTTTTTTTAAAGCTAAACAACCTCTCGATGTTGATAATGGGAATTTTTTTGATAAAACAGAAGAAGAGTGTTTTTATAACGAATTAAGAATTAGTGCTTATACTGACGATGATATTGTATCTGTTGCAATCTCTGTATCAGAGATGATTACTATGAAATTGCAAACAACAATGCCATTGAAAAAATTTGAAGTAATAACTATTTTTGATGATTTTGATGATGAAATGGATGCAGTAATTAAATTTCATACCTTAAGAAAAGAGGAGGTTATGTACATTGACATTCAACATATTGATGAATATCAACAACCTCTTTATATAAGTAGAACGCAGTAATCTTAGAGTTGAATAAATAGACATTTTTTCGCTCCGCAATTTTTTTAGGTAATATCTAAATCCATCCCGGCAGGCTATTTTACAATAGCCTGCTTCTTACCTCAAAATCCCCACACCCCACGCAAAATGAAATTTTTGCTGATTAGTATTTAAAATCAGTGCATTATTTTTTTAAAATTGCAAAATGAAATTTTTTAATGTGTCAATCAGAGTCGTCCACGACTCTTTGGCGACTCGTCGGCGAGTTGCTGTAGAGTCACTCATGACTATCTGCATAAAAATCATGATATTGTAAAATGAGGAGTCGTCAGAAGAGTCGCATATTTTAAGGTGATGACTCCCCGGTGACTCGCCAGAAGAGTCGCCGGACGACTCTCCAAAACTGAATGTTCAGCGTGTCTGAGAGACTGGAAAAATACTATCACTGACCCCCTCACGTTGTTCACCGCCCAGTGCTTCAGGCGGGGCAATGCAACTTAAAGAAAATTAGTGCAATTTAAATAAATTTAATGCAATCAAACTAACCGGCAATACAATTTAATGAAACTTAATGCAATTTAGTTCAACTTAATGAGTCATCCCTGCTGTCAGCAAGAAATAGAGAGGCACGTTACCGACTGTATACAGTCGCGCGCCAAAGGGTTCCCCTTTGAAACCTGCTGACGCCTCGCGATGCTCGTTGCCCAACGCTTCACACAGCCAGATTAAAATCTGTCAGCGCTCACCGTTCGTATTAATCAGAGTGATGTAAAAGTGATGTGATTGTGATGTAATGGCGTTCACCTGGTGTAATAGTGATGCAGTAGTGGTGTATTTTTGATGTAAAAGTGATGTATTACATCATGCAAGCATGATGGCCGTCATTATCGACGCAATTTTATTCCCGGCCGCCCTTAACCTGCGTAAAGATGTCAGCTTATCGCCTGTTTTTTTCTCAATTATCCGCTATACACCTAACGCAGTGTGATAAATTGCACTAAAGCAATGATAACTAATGGAATATTGTTGAGCATAACTCGCTGGGTTGTTCCCCAACCACATGTGTAAATAGTCTTGGTGACGATCTCATGCGCGGTGGCGGTATGGGCGGTGGCACCGCAGGCGGTGCTGCGGGCGCGGGTCTTGGCACCATTATTGCCGGGATGTTTGGTAGCGATGATTCGAAATCACCAACCGATACCGGCGGTGATCAGATTGCTGACCAGGGGCCAACAAATACAGGTGGAAATCAGCTATTTGACCAATATGGTAATCCAACCCACACTGGCAACACAGAGAACAGCGATACATCATTAAGCAATACCGGCAACACTAACGGTGCTATTGATACTGGTGGGAACACAACTACAACACCGATTGCTGATCAGAATAAGGATGATCTGGCTTATTTATCTGGTGATAGTAACTATGTACCGAGTCCCAAACATGCGCCTGGTGGATGGGGGACTCCTATGGATTTAAGTGATTCTCAAGCTCAAGATGTTTTAAACAATTCAATCCAGGGCGGAAAGCAAAAATATGGATTGAGTGATGGGAAATTGTATGAGTTCCAACCTGATAACGCTGGAGGATGGCATGGATATCCTGTCCCAGGCACAGAAGTCCCACCTAAAGTATTACGTGAATTTCTTGCTCGCGGTGATATCAGTAAAGCAGAGTACAATAAAATGATTAAAGGAAAATAGTCATGAATAAACTGCGTATCAAGTTAATCGAAGGTTCGTTACTGGATGAATTTCAAGTTGTTGATATTTCAGTTATAAGCTATACAGGTGCGATATCTATCTTTCAGGGGAAAGTAAATCTATCCGAGCTACTTGATTGGTTCAAAGAAAATGAGCATGAGATCAAGTCGTCAGATTTACCAATAGATAGGGGAAATGGAGGGTCATTAGCTAGAAAAATACGTGACTTTTATGAAAGTGTAGATACGGAAAATGATGAAGTTGTTGACTCAATGTTTGATTACCGCTCCCATCACTGCCTCCGGTTTGCAGTACGCGGCACCCTTATTCCTGAGATTTATATTGGGAAGTCAGGACATAACTATGAAATATCAATGTCTGGTAATGATGGAGAATGGGGGTATTTTATTGATATAGAAGATTTTTTTAATCAATTCAAAAATTAGGGTAATAACGGCCATGTTGCAGGGATTTTTTACCTGTCAGTTAACGGGGCGCAAAGTGTACGTCGGGGGTTCGTCGCCCGTGCATCAGAATGCACAGGCAAAAAGTGGTTGTAACTGACTGAGTGGGATAGGAAAAAAAAGTAAGACGCAGAGACTCACGTCAGAGTGAGTTGTTGTTGAGAACAACCATCTTAGCCCTGATAAGCAAAAAAGTCGCAGTGAGGAACTGGCGGCCTGTGGTAATGACAGTAGTTGTAAATCTGGTGTCCGTGAGAACTACGCTAAAGAGTACGATAAGGTTCAGGAGCGGATAAACACCTGTTCGACGGCTGCGGAGTGCGTGGCTGTTGCGAAGGAAATGAAGCAATGGCAGGCAGAAAGCAGAGCCAGAAGTGATGAACTGGCAGCTAAAGCCCGAAATGACGGGATTGATTCGCTGACCCCGGCAGAGAAGCAGGAATGGATAAATCTGCGAGGCGCACAGTCAAACTTTGACGGCTCAATCAACACACTGGTTTATCGTGCGCAAATGTTTGGTGGGTCAGAGGAAACATCAACTGAGCTTGCTAACATCTTTGGTCATGCCGCTATCGCCAATGCGGCAGGAGCGGCTGCGGGGATTGCGAAAGGTAAATCTGGGGGCCAGTCCAATAACAGAATAGAAACTACACTTAAAACTGAGAAGAATTGGGAAAGCGCACGCAATAAGGCGTTGGATATTGTCGGAAATTTAGGTGCTGATTCAAAACCAGTCATTGGAAGGCTTGAAGTCAGTGCTGGTAATGGAAAAATTATTGGTCGTCAGTCGAGTGATGGTAAAGTTGGCTGGCGTGTTGACTATGATCCAGAAAAAGGAACCCATATCAATATATGGGATTATTCGCAAGGGAAAGGTCCAGGGAAAGCCATTAAACAGGTGATTCCATTTGATGGTAATGAAAAGGCCTTTGAGACAATATTGAAACAGTTAAATAGGTAGGTTTCATGACTTTGTTCGATGAATGTAAAGAAGCGCTTAGTGCTGATTTTAATATTGTTGCCCCCGAAGGGTTAATGGAGGTAATGGATATATTTAATAAATATCCATTGCATAATGGAAATATTTTATGGTCATCAGTTGATTTTAAAGATTATGATACGGCGGATGCGCTGTTGGATGAGGATATACTAGGGACAGCAAGTGCATTTGTTATTGCTGATGATGCGTCCATTCCAGTTTTCAGAACGAATTTTAACTTGGTTTTAGAAAACATTTATGATGTGATGGCTATTTGTCCAAAAATCTTCATATTTAACGATGATGTAATTCTTCACCCTTTATTCCCTACTGATATGATTAGGTTGGGTGTTAGAGTGAAAAGTAACTGAGTAATTGATGTTGAGAATAACTATCTTAGCGTGTCTGAAAAGACAGAGCTTGAGATAGCAACACAGATTCTCCAGAACAGCAAAGACCCAAAAGAGCGCGAGAAAGCGCAACAGAAATATGACGCTCTGCGCGAGAAAGACATTACCAGTGATAAGGAAGTTATTGATGCCTGCGGTAATGGCAATGCGGGAAGTTCTGCTTGTGCCGGCGCAAGATTGAAAGTTATTGCGTCAAAATGTAAGTATCCCAGAAAACAGCGCCAGGCTAAACTGGCGTATCCGGTCTTTTCCACTTTACCGGGGGCATATCAGCCATGAAAAAGATCCGCTATATTGCAGCGTAACTAAATGCCGCCCAAGAAATCAGGTTTATCCACGCCGGAAGGTTGAGATCCGCAGGATGAAAAATGTACTAAATAGCATATGGCATAGTGAATAATGAATTTGCGTTAAGCTTTATTTTTTATCCGCATCTCAGCAATGCCTGCTACTAATATTGGTATTTAAGTTAAATTTTATTGTAAATTTTTAAGTGCTATGGTTATGTGTATGGGATTATAAATAGCCAGTCAGCACACCCTCAGTTGAATGAGTGTTCAATATTGATATGCCATGGATGAGGATGCGCTATTCAAACGCCTCCTGAACGCGGCGTGATATAGTGTTGTCTTTCCACTGCGTTCCTTTCCGTTTAATTGGTCTGGCTAAGGTGTTGGCGCGAGCCAATCCCGGTCTTAACTCTTTTATAAACATTGTTTCTCAAATGAATGACGAAGGATATGTCATGAAGTGCACATATATTGCTCTTGCATTTGCCTTAAGTATGGTAAATGCCGCCAACGCTGAATCTCTCCCGGAAAGTTTACTCCATTGCGACAGCCGTTTCTTCAGCGAACTCTATGCTCAACAACACACGCTGCGTCAAGTTTCGCCGATGGCTGCCGATAACGATCATCATGCCTGGTTTATTTTACCGGGTAATAAGAGCGATACGGTTTGGTTTACCTATCCGATAAAAGCGGGAGCATTGTCGATTATCGGTTATACCGCCCAGGCAAGCGACCTGGAGGAGATGGGGAAATATTACTACTGGGGGCTGGTATTCAGCGAATCGCGCGAAGCGGTGATGGCGGCATTGCCGGGGGCGAACTGGCAGAAAGCGGGTGAGGAATACTTCTCAAATCCGTTGATTAAACGCTCCTCTGACGCTGACTGGCAGCCTAATACCGGGGCCGCCAGCGGCATTGCGCCTGCGAAAGGAAGCGTAGAAAAATTGGCTATGCTGAGTGAAATCAACGGGAAAAGCACGCTGTTGTGCTCGGTGCAGGGCAGCGTGACGGCGGCTGATTTAAAACCGATTCGGCCTGACCTGCAGGGACAGAAAAAATGATGAAGCCCTTTGTTCTGTGCCTGACGCTAGCACTACTGACGGGATGCAGCAGTCTGAATCAACCCAAAAAACCGACGCCTGGCCCCCGTCCGGACGGGATTGTCATCTTGCTTAACGATCCTTCGGGCAACGTGTATACCGATTTACGCACCGTTTCCACCTGGCAGGGCAATCCCCATCTACGGCGATTCTATCTCATCAGCAATTATAACGAGCCGCGGCGTGTACGTGATAACCCCCCGGTCTATATCGCAAGTTCCAGAGTCATTAATGTCGTGAACTGCGATACGCACCAGCGGGCAGTATTTGAACGAATCTACTTCTCTGATTACTGGGGGGAAGGTGAGGCGATAGCGAAACGTGGCGCTGTTGGGCAATGGGAGTCTTATCCCGAAGAGTCGCTTATCGGCATCGTTGCAGGGATGACGTGCCAGATAAAACCTGAGCGTCTGAAACCCGAGCCGGCAAAGGATACCAGACCCACCCTGTTGGGTGGATTTGACGCGTGATGGTGTTGTTCCCGGGGGCGACCCCGAATGTCTTCAATCTCAAGGAGTGAAAGTGAAATCAAGTATTATTGTCACCGTGGTGGCGTCAGCGGTTATGTTAAGCGGTTGTGCCAAAGTTAAGCCTGAGACCGTTCAGGCGGCGAATGGCAGTTCAGTAAAGGTTTTATCCATTGGCGCTCAGGCTGACCTGAATAACAATCGTATTCCCGATGCGCATTTGCGTGAGGTGAATCCGTCTCATTTTGCAACAGGCATGGGTATTGCTGTGCTGGGGGCGTTGACCGGAAATATAAACAGCGGTGATTTCGACAAAGAAAACTACAAAGGATCAGCAGTCGATACGTTGCCTAACCCAACGAAAACCTATTTTGTTCCCAAAGCCAAACAAAGCCTCAAGCGCTGGCTGGATGAAAATGGCAAAGGTAATACATACAAGCAGGAGCTCAGCATCGGCTATGCCACCTGGGCATTAATTTACAGAGATATGGGTACGGACAACTCCGTATATCAACTGAAGTATAAAGTCTTATTCTATAAGCGGCCGGAGAGTGGAAATGCGTTCTCTGCCTATACGGTGGCGGAGTGCGCGCCGGTACCGGTTGAAGCGCCATTAAGCGAATGGCATGCTGATAATTACAAAAAAGTCACGGTTGAAACCAATAAATATATGGATGCCTGTTTGCTTGAATTTAATAACCAGATTCCCCGCTTGCTGAAATAATCATTTTTTCGACCATGAATACGCTCTTACCACATGCAAAATGTCGCGGTGGTAAGTCGTAAAACAGAAACGCAGTGATGATCTTCAACAATCAGAGCCGCGATTTTAAAATAAAATATCATGCTTCCTCATCTCCACTCCCCCTCGTTACACCAAAACTAAGGTTGCGCTACATCAAAACCAGAGGAATGGACTATCGAATCCGTGGGTATTTTCAACTATAACTTATCAGCAGGGGTGTATATCTTAACGGTATTACTGTGAAGGGAGCATATAGATGAGCACGCAAGACAATGTTAATGCAGGAAAATGTCCTTTTCATCAGGGCAGCCATGATGAAAGCGCCGGCGCTGGCACTAGCAGTAGCGACTGGTGGCCGAAACAACTCCGCGTCGATCTTCTGAACCAGCACTCCAACCGTTCGAACCCGCTGGGTGAAGACTTCAACTACCGCAAAGAATTTAGCAAGTTAGATTACTCCGCACTCAAAGGCGACATCCGCGCGCTGTTAACGGAATCTCAATCCTGGTGGCCCGCAGACTGGGGCAACTATGCCGGTCTTTTCATCCGCATGGCCTGGCACGGCGCAGGCACCTACCGCTCTGTAGACGGTCGCGGCGGCGCCGGGCGCGGTCAGCAGCGTTTTGCGCCACTGAACTCCTGGCCGGATAACGTCAGCCTCGATAAAGCGCGTCGCCTGCTGTGGCCGATTAAGCAAAAATACGGACAGAAAATCTCCTGGGCCGACCTGTTTATCCTTGCCGGTAACGTGGCGCTGGAAAACGCCGGGTTCCGTACGTTCGGCTTTGGCGCCGGGCGTGAGGATGTCTGGGAGCCGGATCTCGATGTGAACTGGGGCGATGAAAAAGCCTGGCTGGCCCACCGTGACCCGGAAGCGCTGGCGAAACGTCCGCTGGCCGCCACCGAAATGGGGCTGATTTACGTGAACCCGGAAGGGCCGAACGCCAGCGGCGAACCGCTGTCTGCCGCCGCGGCGATCCGCGCGACCTTCGGCAACATGGGCATGGACGACGAAGAGACCGTGGCGCTGATCGCCGGTGGTCACACGCTGGGTAAAACCCACGGCGCAGCGTCAGCCTCTCACGTCGGGGCAGACCCGGAAGCCGCACCGCTGGAGGCGCAGGGCCTCGGCTGGGCGAACAGCTACGGCAGCGGCGCAGGCCCGGATGCCATCACCTCCGGCCTGGAAGTGGTGTGGACGCAAACCCCGACCCAGTGGAGCAACTACTTCTTCGAGAACCTGTTCAAATATGAGTGGGTGCAGACGCGCAGCCCGGCGGGCGCTATTCAGTTTGAAGCGGTAGATGCCCCGGAAATCATTCCCGATCCGTTCGATCCGTCGAAAAAACGTAAACCGACGATGCTGGTGACCGACCTGACGCTGCGCTTCGACCCCGGGTTCGAGAAAATCTCCCGCAAGTTCCTTAACGACCCGCAGGCCTTCAACGAAGCCTTCGCCCGCGCCTGGTTTAAACTGACGCACCGCGATATGGGGCCAAAAGCGCGCTACATCGGCCCGGAAGTGCCAAAAGAAGATCTGATCTGGCAGGACCCGCTGCCGCAGCCGGTGTTTAATCCGACGCCGTCAGACATCAACAGCCTGAAAACGGCGATTGCCGCCTCTGGCCTGTCGGTGAGCGAGCTGGTTTCAGTGGCCTGGGCCTCAGCGTCAACCTTCCGCGGCGGCGATAAGCGCGGCGGCGCGAACGGCGCGCGTCTGGCGCTGGCGCCGCAGCGTGACTGGGATGTGAACGCCATGGCGGTGCGCGTGCTGCCGGAACTGGAAGCTATCCAGAAAGCGTCTGGTAAAGCGTCGCTGGCCGACGTTATCGTGCTGGCAGGCGTTGTCGGTATCGAACAGGCGGCGAAAGCGGCGGGGGCGAACATCAATGTACCGTTTACGCCGGGCCGCGTTGATGCGCGTCAGGACCAGACGGACATCGCCATGTTTGACCTGCTCAGACCGGTGGCGGATGGTTTTCGCAACTACCGCGGCGGCTCCGATAACACCGCCAGCACCGAATCGCTGTTAATCGATAAGGCGCAGCAGCTGACGCTGACCGCGCCGGAACTGACGGTACTGGTGGGCGGCCTGCGCGTGCTGGGCACCAACTTTGACGGCAGCCAGCATGGCGTGTTTACCGACAACGTGGGCGTGCTGAGCAATGATTTCTTCGTGAATCTGCTCGATATGCGCACCGAATGGAAAGCCACCGATGCCTCTGCCGAGCTGTTCGAAGGCAGCGACCGTCAAAGCGGCGAGGTGAAATACACCGCGACCCGCGCCGACCTGGTCTTCGGCTCCAACGCCGTGCTGCGCGCGCTGGCGGAGGTGTACGCCAGCGCCGATGCGCGCGACAAATTCGTGAAGGATTTCGTCGCCGCATGGGTGAAAGTGATGAACCTGGACCGTTTTGACCTGCAGTAAGCGTCACGTCGCATAATCTGTTCTGACCGCAGCGGCTGTTAAACCCAGCCGCTGTTCTTTTTTTGCGAGTATAGTGTTCGCAGGCAAAGGTCATTCACTTCACTGGATATCTCATGGCGGTCTCAGGCAAGAGCAACCCACTGGCCATCGGTGGTCTTATCGTTCTTACGCTCATCTGGAGCTACAGCTGGATTGCGATGAAGCAGGTCACGCTCTACATCGGCGCGTTCGACTTCACCGCATTACGCTGCATTTTTGGCGCGCTGTTATTGTTCATCGTGCTTCTCCTGCGCGGTCGCGGCCTGCGCCCGACGCCGTTTGGCTTTACCCTGGCCATTGCGCTGCTGCAGACCTGCGGTATGGTTGGGCTGGCGCAGTGGGCGCTGGTCAGCGGCGGGGCGGGGAAGGTGGCGATTTTGAGCTACACCATGCCGTTTTGGGTGGTGATTCTGGCGGCGCTGTTTCTCGGCGAGCGGATGCGACGCCTGCAGTATGCGGCGATCGTCGTGGCGGCGGTTGGGCTGCTGCTGGTGCTGCAGCCCTGGCAGCTGGATTTTTCTTCGATGAAAAGTGCGCTGCTGGCCATTCTGTCCGGCATCAGCTGGGGCGCCAGCGCGATTATCGCCAAGCGCATGTATGCCCGTCATCCGCGTGTGGATTTGCTGGCGCTGACTGCCTGGCAGATGTTGTATGCCGCGCTGGTTATGAGCGTGGTGGCGCTGCTGGTGCCGCAGCGGAGCATCGACTGGCAGCCGGGCGTGTTCTGGGCGCTGGGCTATAGCGCGATTCTGGCGACGGCGCTGGCATGGAGCCTGTGGCTGTTCGTGCTGCGCAACCTGCCCGCCAGTATCGCCAGCCTGAGTACGCTGGCGGTGCCGGTCTGCGGCGTGCTGTTTTCCTGGTGGCTGCTCGGGGAGAACCCCGGCCCGGTGGAGGGCGGCGGCATTGTGCTGATCGTGCTGGCGCTGGCGCTCGTCAGCCTGAAAAAGCGCGAGGCGCAGGTGCGCAAGGTGACGACGTCCGCGTAAAGACCTGCTCCCCCCGGCAAAACGTGGTATTGACCTGGTAATCGTCCTCCAGTATCACGATGTCGGCGTCAAAGCCCCGCGCCAGCCGGCCTTTGCGGTGGTCCAGCCCCAGCAGGCGCGCCGGGTTGAGGGTGCAGGATTTTAGCGCCGCGCCGAACGGCACCATCGCCCCTTCCACCATATTGTACAGCCCGCGGTTCAGCTGCAGCGTGCTGCCGACCAGTACGCCGTTCTCGCGCCGCGTGGCGCCGTCTTCCCCGAGGATCATCGGTTCGCCGCCGAACAGGTAGCGCCCCGGCGGGCAGCCTTTCGCTTTCATCGAATCGCTGATCATGATGACGTCATTGTCATTCTTCACCCGGTACAGGTGCGATGCCGACACCAGGCTGACAAAAATCCCGTCGGCGATAACTTCACCGTACAGGCCGTCCAGCCGCAGCGCCGCCCCCAGCAGGCCGGGCTCGCGGTTAACGTATTTCGCCATGCCGTTGTAGACATGAGTGACGTTTTTCGCGCCGTTGGCAACGGCGGCCAGCGCCTGCTCAAAGGTGGCGTCCGAGTGGCCCATATTGACCACAATGCCCTTTTGCGCGCAGTAGCGGGTGAGGGCGAAACTGGCGTCTTCTTCAGGGGCCAGCGTGATGGCGACAATGCGCCCCCGGGCCGCCTGTTCGAACGCCTGGAAGTCGCGCAGGCTGGCGGGGCGGATCTGTTTCTCCGGCTGCGCTCCCCGGTATTTCTGGCTCAAAAACGGCCCTTCGAGATGGATGCCGAGCATTTCCGCGCCCGCACAGCCCTCGTCCATCACCCGGGCGATGTTGTTAAGCGCCGCCAGCAGCGTGGCGTCTTCATCGGTGACCGTGGTCGGGCAGAATGCGGTTACGCCCTCAGCGGGCAGACTGGCCGCCCAGCGTCGCAGGCCGTCCGGGTCATTTTCGTTGGCGTCGTAATCCCAGGCGCCGTGGGCATGGGTGTCTATCAGCCCGGGAATAAGACGTCGCGCGCCATAGTCAATATCCGCATCTGAGCCGGTACCGGGTGTGACGTCACAGATTTTCCCGTCTTCAATGGTGATTTGCGCCGGATAAAACCCGCCGCCTGCCCACACTCGCTCGCTCTGGATCTTCATACTGTTACCTCTTCGCGGTTATCAGCGATGCTGCCTCGCTGTCGCAAATCAGCGTGACATTTGAGTGCAGCAGTAAAAACGACGCCGGAAACAGCGGGTCGATGCGGGTGCAGTCGTGGAGCTGTTTCATGACGGCGGCCTTCGAGTGACCGCTGGCGATAAGCACAATCGCTTTACTGCGCAGGATGGTGCCTATACCCAGTGTAATCGCCTGACGCGGAACATCCGCCTGACGACTAAAAAAGCGGGCGTTAGCCGCGATGGTCTCATCGTTGAGATCGATGACATGACAGACCGGGCTGTGGGTGGACTGGGGTTCATTAAAGCCGATATGTCCGTCATGCCCGATGCCGAGCACCGTGATATCGAAATCGCCGTGGTTCTGAATGGCGCGCTCGTAGCGGTCGCATTCCGCGCTGAGCGAGTCGGCCAGTACGTCGGGCACGAAAGTGTTGGCGGTAGGGATCCCGACGTGTTGATAAAAATGGTGCGCCAAAAATCGGTAATAGCTTTGCGGGTCATCCTTCGCCAGCGCAATGTACTCATCAATGTTAAACGAGAAGGCGCGGGAAAAATCCGCCGCGCCGACGCGCGCCAGATGGCACATCTCCGCTAGCATACCCACCGGAGTGCCGCCGGTGGGCAGCGCCATCACCAGTTCAGGTTTTTCGTGCAGCGCGCGGACGACATACTGCGCCGCCAGCGCGCTCATTTCGTCGTAAGTCTCGGTTATCGTTATGTTCAGCATGGGGTTCCTTAACCGCCGAAGGTGGCTTTCAGGCCAATCTCTTCGGCATACTGTTTAATCTGTTCGGTCATCTCGCGCGAACAGGCGGGGATATCGTTGAGCAGGTACGGCGTGCCGAGCTTCTGGTATTTGCCGATGCCATAGATGTGGTACTCGAGGATATCCACCTGCTGCACGGCGTTGCCGAGGCTGCGGATAAAATCGAGACGTCTGCGGATATCTTCCGGCTGATCGTTGCGCGTCGGGACGATCACCATTCTGGCAAGGATCGGTTTGCCCATCGCGGCGATCTCTTTGGCATTGGCGAGGATCTGCCGGTTATCGACACCGGTGCAGCTCAGGTGGATATCGGCATCGAACGCTTTGAAGTCGTAGGAGACCAGATCCACCGCTTCAACCAGTGGGCGCAGTTTTTCCCAACGCAGATGACCGGCGGTGTCGAGGCAGACGTGAACGCCTTCGGCTCTCAGTCGTGCGGCAGTTTCCCGGACGAAATCCGCCTGCAGCGCTGGTTCGCCGCCGGAGAAGGTCACGCCGCCCTGGCTTGCGTCATAAAATGCCTTGTCGCGCAGTAGTCGCTCCGCCAGCGCCTGCGAACTCATCGCCTCGCCGACCTGCTCGTAAGCGTCGTATGGACAGAGCGGCACCATCTCCAGCAGGTTGTCGCACTGCTTGCGGTCAATGTTCACCCCCTCGCCGGGCGCGGCGAGGGTGATGGCGCCGTGCGCCGCCTGCACGCAGGTGCCGCACTGGCGGCAGCGCTCCTTAAACCAGAAGACGTTAATGCCAGGCCTGATGGTTTCCGGGTTGGCGCACCACTGGCAGCGCAGGTTGCACTGCTGCATAAAAACGGTGCTGCGGATCCCGGGGCCATCCTTGGTGGAGTAACGCTGGATGCGGGAAATCAGGCCTGTTTTCATCGTGCCTCCCGGCCTTACCAGCTCAGCTCGGTGCGGGCGATAATGGCGTCCTGCGCTTCCGGCATCAGCGTGGAGAACAACGCGCAGTAACCCGCGACGCGCACCATCAGGTTCGGGTAGTCTTCCGGGTGCGCTTTCGCCGCCCGCAGTACGTCCGAATCGATAATGTTGAACTGGTTATGGAAGATATTCTTCACCCGGCTGGCTTCCATGAAGGCGGTGAATTTTTCCAGGTTATCTTCCCCTTCCAGTGCGCTCGGCGTGAACTTCATGTTCAGCAGCTGGCCGCCAGCGATTTTCTGGTTTGGCAGCTTCGCCACGGAGTTGATCACCGCCGTCGGCCCCTCTTTATCCGCCCCCAGGCACGGCGATGCGCCTTCATTCAGCGGCAGGGTCGCCAGGCGACCATCCGGCGTGGCGCCCACGTCGAAGCCGTTCGGCACGTAGGAGGTGATGTTGGAGGTCGACATGGTATAGCCGCAGCCTTTCGGCCCCTGGCCGTAGCGGTCAGTTTTGTACTTCGGCAGCAGCTTCAGGTAGGACTCGAACACGTCGGCAACAATGTTATCCACATAGTCGATATCGTTGCCAAACTTCGGCGCGTTGCGGCACAGCTTGCGCACGCGCGCGCCTTCGATACCGTCGAAGTTGCTGTCCATGGCGTCGCGCAGTTGTTTGAGCGTCAGTGTCTGGTCATCGAACACCAGCTTTTTCACCGCCGCCAGGCTGTCGCCAACCACCGAAGGCCCGATGTTGGAGGAACTGACAAAATCGTACTCCGCGCCGCCGTTCTTCAGTGTTTTGCCGCGCTCCAGCGAGCAGTTGATGGTGGCGGAGGCGAACGCGTCGGCATCATGGTGCTTCAGCGCGCGGTCGCACACCCTATCGCAGTCGACGGCCAGGTCGGAATAGAACTCCAGCAGTTGGTTCCACGCAGCCCACACGTCGTCATAGGATTCGTAGTTGATGTCGCGGCCTGCTTTACCGTTCACTTTCACCAACTGTACGCCGGTTGCCGGGTCGCAGCCGTTGTTCATCACCAGTTCAAGGATCTTGCCGAAGTTAACGTAGGTCATACCGGTGGCACGGTGGCCCCAGCGGCCCGGGATGGCGGTTTCCACGCAGCCCATCGAGGCGTATTCGCGCGCTACCTCTTCGCTTAAGCCGAGCGTCATCATCGCCGGGATCACCACTTCGTCGCAGAAGATGGACGGCATACCAAAGCCTTTACGGATAAGCCGGGCCGAGTCTTTCATCAGCGCGTGCGGCGTACCTTTCCAGAAACGTACGCTCAGGTTCGGTTCCGGCAAGCCGGTCAGCGCCATCGCTTCAAGCGACAGATATGAGAGGTCGTTAGTGCCGTCGGTGCCATCCGGCTTCATGCCGCCCACCATCAGGTTGGAGTAGAGCGGGTAGCCGCCGCTGTATTGGGTGTGGCCCCACGGACGCACCTTGTTGAGGCTGTTGGTCATGATGAAGAAGTGCGTCAGGATTTCCAGCGCCTTCTCTTTGGTGATTTTGCCTGCGTTGATATCGGCTTCGTAGAACGGCCAGACATACTGGTCGAAGCGGCCAAAGGAAAACGAGTGGCCGTTGCTTTCAATCATCATCAGCAGGTGGGTGAGGTAGACGGTTTCCACCGCTTCGTAGAAGCTTTGCGCTTTGCCTTCCATCAGGTGGGCAAACATGTCGCTCATCGCCAGCAGTTCGTCGCGGCGTTTGGCATCGGCGGTATTCCCGGCTTCTTCTTTGGCGAGCGCCGAGAAGCGTTTGCAGTAGTTCAGCGCCGCTTCCATGGTGATGATCACGGCCTGGTAGAAGTCTTTCTGCTCGTCGCTGAGGTCGGCGTCTTCCGCCAGATGCTGCTTCGCGATGTCGCGCATGCCGCTGTAGCCCACTTCCAGCACGAAATCGTGGTTAGGAATGATGTGGCCATCGCCGGACATGCTGATGCCGCCGCGGTGCAGAACACCCTGTTTTTCCGCCAGCCGGTTGATGTTCGGCAGGTTGGCCAGCACCTCGTCCTGGTGGGTTTTGCCTTGCCAGTAATCCTGCAATACGCGCAGACGCGCTTTGGTTTCTTCCGACACCTGGAAGCTGTCGCCGGAACGTTTGTCGAATTCGTCCAGTTCGTCGATAACCCAGTTAAAGGAGAATTCCGGGAACACCGGGGCGGCAAAGTTGCGGCTGGCCTGGTTGCCGACGATCAGCATCTCCGGTTCGATGTAAAGGGTCATCTTGTCCAGAATGTCGGCGAGCGCCAGCGCGCGGCGCAGCACAATGGATTTGCCCTCTGAGCGCTTAAAGGATTCGGTGATGATTTCGGCGCGCTCCGGGCACAGTGTCGCCACGCGGTGGAACATCTGATCCTGCTTACGAGCGATTCTGGCGAAGTCACAATCGTCGTTGGTCGGTTGGAAGCTGAGTAATCCGTTCATAAAGACCTCAATTCGGGAAGGGTTTTGCCCATTCCACGCCTGAGGTGTGCGATTGTCAATCACTTAATGATCTATTTTGTTCTTTTAATCACAAAAGAATCCAAATAGAACATTTAAATCGCACAAAAACGCACAAGCGCCTGTGGTCAGGCGCGCGGCATTACGCATCGTCGTCGGCAAGCAGCAGTTGGACGTTGTGCGCATTCAACTGAGTGAGGGTGTCTTCGGGAAGGCCTGCCTGGCTAATGACGGTATCAAAGTCCGCCAGGCGCGCATGACCGGCGAGAAAGGTCTGACCGAACTTGCTCTTATCCGCCAGCAGAATTTTTTGCCGCCCGGCGCGGGCAAGGGCCTGCTTGACGTGGGCGTCGGTGATTTTCGGCACCGTCAGCTCGCCCTGGGCGTTAATTCCCTGGGTGCTGAGAAACACTTTGTCGGCATGGAGATTATTGAAGAAGTCCGCAGTACTGAACGAGATCATCCCCTGGGTGTCGTCTTCATATTCACCGGGCGCCACCATCAACGTAATGTTCTTGCGCCCTTTGAGCAGGTTGATGACCGGCACCGAATTAGTGATCACCATGATTTTCTTATCAAACAGGAACTGGGCAAACGCCAGCAGTGTGGTGCCGCAGTCGATAACAATCGTGTCGCCATCGTCCACCAGTTCGGCGGCTTTTTGGCCGATCAGGTGCTTATCATCCACCATCTGCCCGGATTTCAGCTGGAAGCTGGGTTCGACGCTGGCGCCGCTGGTCAGATAAGCGCCGCCGTAAGTGGTTTTGACGATACCTTGCTTTTCAAAAAAAGAGAGGTCGCGGCGGATGGTCATTTTGGTGACGCCGAACTTCTCCGCCAGTTCGTTAACAACAACTTTCTTGTCCTGCTGCAGAATAGCGTAAATGCTCATTCTTCTGTCTGATGATTGCATGGTCGCGCGTCGTCCAGGGAAAAACGCACTATAAAACACATCTTTCTGGTGAGCAATGGGCGATGGAACGAACAGGAAGGAACACTCCCGACCTGCGTCGGGAGCGTCGTGTGGGTTATTCCCACGCTTGCAGGAAGCGCTGGCCGTACTGGTCGGCGACCAGCAGCGCGGCGTACACCTGATCCTGCGTGGCGCCGCCGGGCATATTGTGGATGGTTTCACCTTCTGCGCAGGCGGCCTGCGCGACGGCGCGCATTTTGGCGGGGATGTCCTCTTTGATATCCAGCTGCGCGAGCGTGAGTGGCAGCCCCACGCGATGACACAGCACCGCCACGGTTTCAATTTCGTCTATCGGCGCGTTTTCCAGCACCAGCTGCGTCAGGGTGCCGAAGGCGACCTTTTCGCCGTGATAGAAATGGTGGGCGTCAGGAATGGCGGTCAGGCCGTTATGAATGGCGTGCGCCGCCGCCAGCCCGCCGCTTTCGAAACCGACGCCGCTCAGGTAAGTGTTAGCTTCAACGACGCGTTCAAGCGCCGGGGTGACCACATGCTGTTCTGCCGCCAGCATCGCTTTTTCCCCTTGCTCAATCAACGTGTTGTAGCACAGCTCGGCCAGCGCCAGCGCGGCCTGGGTACACTGCCCGCCCGCCATAGTGATGGCGCCGCTGCGCGAGCAGGCGCGGGCTTCGAACCAGGTCGCCATCGCGTCGCCGATCCCCGCCGCCAGTAGCCGCGCTGGCGCACCAGCCACGACGCGGGTGTCGACGATAACCATGTTGGGGTTGTGCGGCAGCATCAGGTAGCGGTCAAACTCGCCGTTGTCGGTGTAGATGACCGACAGCGCGCTGCACGGCGCATCGGTTGAAGCAATGGTCGGGGCGATGGCCACCGGCACATCCAGGTAAAAGGCGAGGGCTTTGGCGGTATCCAGCGTTTTGCCGCCGCCGATGCCAAGCACCGCGCTGCATTTCGCCCGGGTAGCGATATCGCGCAGTCGGTCGATTTCGTTTTGCGAACACTCGCCGCCGAACGGGGTAATCTCCAGCGCCAGACCGGCCTGGCTGATGCTGCTGCGTATTGTTTCTTCGGCAAAGCCGAGGACAAACTTATCGCCAACGACGAGCCAGCGCTCTGCGATAGGTTTGAGATAGTCACCGAGACGGGTGAGTGCGTCTGCACCCTGGATATATTTGCCTGGCGATTGAATGATTCTGTCCATCATCACTCCTTAGAGGTTGAGGTTGCCAAATGCGTGGTTCCAGTCCTGCTCAAACTTCTCTATTGCCGACTCTACCGCAGGGGTGCCGAGCATTTGTTGCGCTACGTCTAACGGAAGGGTGATCGCTTCACATCCGGCGAGCAGACAATCCAGCGCCTGGCGCGGCGTTTTGAAACTTGCCGCCAGCACCTTGCTGTGCGGCGCGTGCAGTTCCAGCAGGGTTTGCAGTTCCTGCACCATACGAATGCCGTCGCCGCCCTGGGCGTCAACGCGGTTAACGTACGGGGCGACATAGTCCGCTCCGGCAAGCGCCGCCAGCAACCCCTGGGCGGCGCTGTAGACCGCAGTGCCTAACGTCGGGATTTCTTCTTTTTTCAGCAGTTTGATGGCGGCGAGCCCCTCGGCGGTCACCGGAATTTTCACCACAATACCCGGGACGGCGTTGCGCAGACGTCTGGCCTCCGCCACCATACCCTGCGCATCGCGGCTCATGGTCTGGGCAAACAGCGTACCCGACGGACCGACGGCCTGCTGCAAGCGCGGCAGCACGTCCCAGATGGCGGTTTTGCCTGCGGCGATAATGCTGGGGTTAGTGGTGACACCCGCCAGCGGCCAGATGCGCGCCAGGCGTTCAACTTCCGCGACGTTCGCGGTATCCAGATACAGTTCCATGGTGTTTCCTCGTCAATTACAGTTCCAGTTCGCGTTGCAGCAGGGCGGCGATAGCCTCGGCGGAGGCGGCATTGACCAGCGCGCTGCGGAATTCTTCGTGCATAATGCGCCGGGCCAGCCGGGAGAAGATGCGCATATGCTGATCGCCCGCGGCATGTTTGTTGAGGGTCAGCATGATGATGAACTGCGCCTCTTCATCACCCCAGCGTACAGGGGTCGCCAGGCGGGCGACGCTGATGGTGGATTGTTCGATATGTTCCGATTTGCTGTGCGGAATGGCGAAGCCGAACCCCAGGCTGGTGGAAAATACGGCTTCACGCGCCCACAGGTCAGCTTCCAGCTTACGGGGATAACGGCATCGTCCGGCCAGCAGCAGGTTGTCGGTCATCCCTTTCATGACCTCCTCTTTGCTCTGCCAGTCGTTATCCAGCGAGATGCAGGCAGGCGTGATGAGCGGGGCGTCCTGCAGCGTCATGCGGAATTGCGCCAGCAGGTGTTCGACTTCAAGCGAGGTCCGGCACGCCATCGCCTGGTTGAGAAGCTGCCGACAGGCGCGGGTGTCGAGCCCGGCAAGCCGCGCTTTCGTCGCCGGAATCGCCGGGGCGCTCATGCTGATTTCATCAAGCCCAAGCCCGACCAGCAGCGGTAATACGGAGCCTTTCGCGCCCAGCTCGCCGCACAGTCCTATCCATTTCCCCTGGCGGTGCACGGCCTGTACGGCGTAGTCGAGTGCGCGCAGAAACGCCGGGTTCAGGCTGTTGTAGTGGCGGGTCACTTTGGCGTTATCGCGATCGACAGCCAGCAGGTACTGCGTCAGGTCGTTACTGCCGATGCTGAAAAAGTCTATTTCCTCACAGCACTGATCGATGATGAACATCACCGACGGCACTTCCAGCATAATCCCCAACGGAATACGCTCATCAAAGGGGATATGCGCGCTACGCAGCTGTTGCTTCGCATCGGCGAGCTTCTCTTTCACCCACAGGATCTCTTCCATAGAGGAGATCATCGGGATCATTATCTTCAGGCTGCCGTGGGCGGAGGCCCGCAGAATGGCCCGCAACTGCGTGGTAAAAAGTGTGGAATACTCCTCATAGATGCGCACGGCGCGGTAGCCGAGGAACGGATTGTTTTCCGCCGGGATATTCAGGTAGTCCACGGGCTTATCGCCGCCGATATCCATGGTGCGCACGATAATGCTGCGGCCCTGCGCCGGAAGCAACGCCTGGCAAAACAGGTTGTACAGCTCGTCTTCTGACGGCGCGCTGGCGCGGTCCATGTAGAGCATCTCGGTACGAAACAGGCCCACCGCCTCCGCGCCGTTGCTGAAGGCCGGTCCGGCTTCTACAGCGTGGGCGATATTGGCGGCGACCTCCAGGCGAAGCCCGTCCGCCGTCCGCGCTTCCTGCGACAGCCAGACCTGCTGTTGCTCGCGTAATGCATCCTGCACCCGCGCCTCCTGCCGATAGTAGCGATCGAGCGCGTTGGTGGGCTCCACGACGACCACGCCTGCGCTGGCGTCCAGCCAGACGCGCTGGTGATGCCAGCGGCTGAGCGTTTCGGTATCGACGCCGACCAGCGTAGGGATGTTAAACGAACGCGCCAGAATGACTGTGTGCGAGGTGGTGCCACCGTTTTTCAGCAGCAGCCCCTTGAGCTGTGTTTTATCCAGTTCCAGGAACTGGCTCGGGGTCAGTTCGTCCGCCATACAAATGGAGGGTTGGGTCAGCTGCCCCGGTGCCGGGAAGCGCGCGTCGCCGTAAATTTGCTGCAACAGCTGAAAACAGACGTCGCGTACGTCCAGCGCGCGCTCCTGCAGGTAGCTGCTGCTGGAGCGGCTGAATTCATCGGTAAAATGGCTGGCGCTGCGCACGATTGCCGCTGCGCTGCTTAGCCCGCTGTCGATACCTGCCAGCACATGCTGACGCAGGGTGTCGTCGGTCGCCAGAGAGCGGTGGGCCTCCAGAATGGCCTGCGTGGCGCCGTCGCTGTCGAGCAGGCGCAGCCCCAGATTTTTCACCAGCATCGCCAGGCCGTGTTCCAGCGCGGCGGTCTCTTCCTCGCGGCTGAGCGGCGCGGGCAGGTCGCTCAGCGCGTTGAGATCGAGCGAGGTTAAGGGAGCCAGCATGCCGCCAGCGCTGCCGCTGCTGACGGGACGAGCACGAAACAGCGTGGGGTTGAGGCGGGTTAAGGATTCCGGGAGCGGGTCAAGCGTGGCGTCGGCAAGGGGAGCCAACGGCGCGTCGCAGTGGGGAAATTCATCGCGTAGCCAGGCGCTGAGATGCTGACAGGCATCCGCTTCATCCGGCCCGGCGATCAGCAGCTGGCAGGCATCGCCGACCAGCGTGTCGGTGCCGATGAGCGCCAGCGCGCTTTTGGCGTTGCCGCGTCTGTCGCTACGCAGGTTATGCCACTCGATCGAGGAACGGAATGTGTTGCACTGCGTCTCGACATGGCTGGCGGGGCGCGCATGCACGCCGTTGGGTAGCTCACAGATGAATTCCACAACCTGGGCCATCGCGTTTCTCCTTCGTTCAAAATGCACTGCGCACAGCATAAGAGGGAGAAAAGCGAGCGGGCTATCTGACATTTCTGCGAAAAACTGGACAAATGTAATCTCCCGGTAAAAGTGGGATTCTGCTCACAAATGCCAGCGAGGTGGGATTTTTTCCGCAGTACATGAACTCTTTGAGAGCGATCGCATTTTTCTTCATACCTTACAAAAATCCAGTAAATGGCCTTTTTGTCCACTGTCTGTCGCCGCGCCGATTGCCTATTGTTTTCCACATCATCGTTATGGATATGGGCTAATGAGCCCGGGAGCGGCAAATGAAAGAAATGGTGCAGATCCTGAAAAACACCCGTCAGCATTTAATGACCGGTGTGTCGCATATGATTCCGTTCGTGGTGGCCGGGGGTATTTTGCTGGCGGTGTCCGTCATGCTCTATGGCAAAGGCGCTGTCCCGGATGCGGCGACCGATCCTAACCTCAAGAAGCTGTTTGATCTCGGCGTTGCGGGCCTGACGCTGATGGTGCCCTTTCTCGCCGCGTATATCGGCTACTCCATTGCCGAGCGTTCCGCATTAGCGCCTTGCGCCATCGGCGCCTGGGTGGGTAATAGCTTCGGCGCAGGCTTTTTCGGCGCCATTATCGCCGGGATTATTGGCGGCATTATCGTCTTCTACCTCAAACGTATCCCGGTACCTAAAGTACTGCGCTCGGTGATGCCTATCTTCGTTATCCCTATCGTCGGCACTTTTGTCACGGCAGGCATCATGATGTGGGGGTTAGGTGAGCCGGTCGGCGCGCTGACACATAGCCTGACGCAGTGGCTGCAGGGTATGCAGCAGGGCAGCATTGTCGTGCTGGCCGTCATTATGGGGCTGATGCTGGCGTTCGATATGGGCGGCCCGGTCAACAAGGTCGCGTATGCCTTTATGCTCATCTGCGTGGCGCAGGGGGTGTATACCGTTGTGGCAATCGCCGCGGTGGCGATCTGCGTGCCGCCGCTAGGGCTGGGGCTGGCGACGCTTATCAACCGCGCCAACTTTTCCGCCGAAGAGCGCGAAGCGGGTAAAGCCGCGCTGGTGATGGGCTGCGTTGGCGTAACCGAAGGTGCAATTCCCTTTGCCGCCGCCGACCCGCTGCGCGTGATTCCTTCCATCATGGTCGGTTCGGCCTGCGGCGCAGTGACGGCGGCGCTGGTGGGCGCGCAGTGCTACGCCGGTTGGGGTGGGCTGATTGTGCTGCCCGTGGTCGACGGCAAGCTGGGCTATATCGCGGCGGTGGCCGTTGGCGCGGTGGTGACGGCGGTGAGCGTCAACGTGCTGAAAAGCCTGGCGCGTAAGCAGCATAAGCCGGTCGACAGCAAAGAAGACGACCTGGATCTGGATTTCGAAATTAACTAAACGAGGTTGAATATGACGACAATTATTGCAGTAACCGCGTGTCCGTCCGGCGTAGCGCATACCTATATGGCGGCAGAAGCGCTGGAAAGTGCGGCAAAAGCCAAAGGCTGGCAGGTCAAAGTTGAGACCCAGGGGTCTATCGGCCTTGAGAATGAGCTGACGGCGGAAGATGTCGCGGCGGCGGATATGGTGATCCTGACCAAAGACATCGGTATCAAGTTCGAAGAGCGCTTTCAGGGGAAAACCATAGTGCGCGTCAATATCAGCGATGCGGTAAAGCGCGCCGACGCCATTATGAACAAAATTGAAGCCCATCTGGCGCAAACCGCCTGACGCCAGCCCGCCCGCAGGGGCGGGTACGTTTGACGCATAAGGAGTGCCCCATGACGAATCGTATCCAGCGCCTGAAAGACGCTCTGTTTGCCCATCCTCGCGAGATCTCTCTCGAACGCGCCCTGCTGTACACCGAAAGCCATCGCCAGACGGAAGGCGAGCCGGTCATGCTGCGGCGGGCGAAGGCGACGGCGCATATTCTTGACCATGTAGAAATCGCGATTCGTGATGAGGAGCTGATCGCCGGTAACCGGACGGTGAAACCGCGCGCCGGAATTATGTCGCCTGAGATGGACCCGTACTGGTTGCTTAAGGAGCTGGACGCCTTCCCAACGCGCCCGCAGGACCGTTTCGCCATCAGCGAAGACGATAAGCGGATTTACCGCGATACGCTTTTTCCCTACTGGGAAAAACGGTCAATGAAGGATTTTATTAACGGTCGGATGTCAGACGAGGTCAAAGCCGCGGTCAATACGCAGATTTTTAGCATCAACCAGACGGACAAGGGTCAGGGACATATCATCATTGATTATCCGCGGCTGCTGGAAAACGGGCTCGGGGCGCTGGTGGCGCAGCTGCAGGCGCATTGCCGGGATGCACCGGATAACGTGTTCTACCAGGCGGCGCTGCTGCTGCTGGAAGCCTCGCAGCGGCATATTTTACGCTATGCACGTCTTGCCGAGGCGCTGGCGCAGCAGTGCGCGGACGGCCAACGTCGCGAAGAGCTTCTCGCCATTGCCGGGATTTCCCGGCATAACGCGCAGCATAAGCCGCAGACGTTCTGGCAGGCCTGTCAGCTATTCTGGTACATGAACGTGATTCTGCAGTACGAGTCGAACGCCAGCTCATTGTCCCTTGGGCGCTTTGACCAGTATATGCTGCCCTTCTGGCAGGCTTCGTTAACCCAGGGGGAGAGTCCTGACGTCCTGCATGAGCTGCTCGCGTCGCTGTGGGTAAAATGCAATGACGTGGTGCTGCTGCGTTCAACCAGCAGCGCGCGCTATTTTGCGGGTTTCCCCACCGGTTATACCGCACTGCTTGGCGGACTGACGGAGAACGGGCGCAGCGCGGTGAACGTGCTCTCCTTTGCCTGTCTTGACGCGTATCAGAGCGTCAGGCTGCCGCAGCCGAATCTCGGGGTGCGGGTCAATGATCTGATTGACGGTTTGTTTCTGCGCAAAACGGCAGAAACCATCCGTATGGGCACCGGTATTCCGCAAATCTTTAATGATGAGGTGGTGGTTCCGGCGTTTCTGAACCGCGGTGTGTCGCTGGAGGATGCGCGCGATTATGCCGTTGTTGGCTGCGTGGAGCTGTCGATTCCGGGGAAAACCTACGGGTTGCACGATATCGCCATGTTTAACCTGCTGAAGGTGATGGAGATCGTGCTGCACGAAAATGAAGGGAATGCGGCGCTGACGTGGGAAAGCCTGTTGGCGCAGATCCGCAGCAAAATCAGCCATTACATTGCGCTGATGGTCGAGGGTAGCAATATCTGCGATATCGGCCATCGCGACTGGGCGCCGGTGCCGCTGCTGTCTTCGTTTATCAGCGACTGCCTGCAGCACGGCAAAGAGATTACCGACGGCGGCGCGCGCTACAACTTCTCCGGCGTGCAGGGAATTGGTATTGCGAATCTCAGTGACTCCCTGCATGCGCTGAAGGGGATGGTGTTTGAGCAGCAGCGCTTAGGTTTTGACGACCTGTTGGCGGAGTTAAAGACGAACTTTGCGACGCCGGAAGGGCAAAGGATTCGCGCCCGCTTGATTAACCGCTTTGAAAAATACGGTAATGATATTGATGCCGTCGATGACATCAGCGCCGATCTGCTGCGTTATTACTGCAAAGAGGTGGAGAAATACCGCAATCCGCGCAACGGGCAGTTTACGCCGGGCTCCTATACCGTATCGGCGCACGTGCCGCTGGGAGCGGTAGTTGGCGCGACGCCGGATGGCCGTCTGGCCGGTGAGCAGCTGGCCGATGGCGGTCTTTCGCCGATGCTCGGACAGGATGCCCAGGGGCCAACCGCGGTGCTGAAATCGGTCAGCAAGCTGGATAACTATCTGTTGTCCAACGGAACGCTGCTGAATGTGAAATTTACGCCCGCCACGCTTGAGGGCGAAGCGGGCCTGCATAAGCTGGCGGATTTCCTGCGCGCGTTTACCCGGCTTAAGTTACAGCATATCCAGTTTAACGTGGTGAACGCCGATACGCTGCGGGAAGCGCAGTCGCGACCGCAGGATTTCGCCGGGCTGGTGGTGCGCGTGGCGGGTTACAGCGCCTTCTTTGTCGAGCTGTCGAAGGAGATACAGGATGACATTATCCGCCGCACCGCGCATCAGCTGTGAGGTGCTGGAGACGCGCGCTGATGTGGCGCGTATTTTCAATATTCAGCGCTACTCTTTGAATGATGGGCGCGGTATTCGGACGGTGGTGTTTTTTAAAGGCTGCCCGCATCGCTGTCCGTGGTGCGCGAACCCGGAATCGCTTTCACCCCATATTCATACCGTACGGCGGGAGAGCAAGTGCCTGCACTGCGCACCTTGTTTGCGCGATGCCAATGAGTGTCCGTCCGGCGCCTTCGAGAATATCGGGCGCGATGTGACGCTGGATGCGCTGGTTCAGGAGGTGATGAAAGATGACGTTTTCTTTCGCGCTTCCGGCGGCGGCGTGACCCTCTCCGGCGGCGAAGTGCTGATGCAGGCGCCGTTTGCCGCGCGCTTTTTGGCGCGCCTGCGCCAGCTGGGCGTGCATACGGCGATGGAGACCGCTGGCGATGCGCCGCTGTCGCGTTTGCTTCCGGTAGCGAACCAGTGCGACGAGGTGTTGTTCGATTTAAAAATCATGGATGCCCGTCAGGCAAAGCTGGTCCTGAACCTTAACCTGCCGAGAGTGCTGGCGAATTTTCGTCATCTTGCGGCGTCAGGGATCTGCGTCATTCCGCGCATTCCGCTGATCCCGGGCTATACCTTAAGTCAGGAAAATTTACAGCGCGTGTTGGCGTTTTTACAGCCGACAGGCGTGACCGTCCTGCATCTGTTGCCGTTTCACGCGTACGGTGAGCCAAAGTACCGGCTTCTGGGGAGGGACTGGGCGATGAAGGGGATTCCCGCGCCTTCCGCTGATGAGGTGGGGGCGTTGCGACAGCGTGCGGAGCAGGCGGGGTTCCAGGTCACGGTGGGAGGCTAATATGACGGCGACAGGCGGACGGTTTCTGGTGGCGGTAACGGCGTGTGTGAGTGGCGTGGCGCATACCTATATGGCGGCGGAGCGGCTGGAGAAGTTGTGTCAGCAGGAAAAATGGACCATCAAAGTGGAAACTCAGGGGGCGCTGGGCATTGAAAATGCGTTAAGCGCAGAGGATATTCGTCGCGCAGACGCGGTGCTGTTGATTACCGATATTGATCTGGCGGGTGCTGAGCGGTTTACGCAAAGCCGGTATGTGCAATCGGGGATTTATGTCTTTCTGCGCGATCCGCAGAAGGTGATGAGCGCAGTGCGTAAGCTGCTGTCGGCGCCGCAGCGCACGCATATCATTCTGTCGCCGTAAGCTGGCTGTGGTACTGGCGGCGATACTCGGATGGCGAGCGGTCCGTATTTTTGCGAAACAGTCGGCAAAAATAGTTGCTGTCGGGAAAACCACAGGCATGCGCCACTTCTTTCACTTTCATATCGTAACCCTTCAATAAGGCTTTTGCCTTTTCCAGCCGGACGTAGTTCAGATATTCGTTAAAACCCAGCGCGCAGCTTTTATTAAACAGATGCGAGAGGTAATTCGGGGAAATATAGAAGGCCTGCGCGACCGATTCCCGGCTCAGCGCGTCGGCATAATGGGTATCAATATGGTCGCGGATGGCCTCGAACAGCGCCTGGCTGCGGGAGGCGGTCTGGATATGGCTGTTGAGTAAATCGGTACAGTGACTGAGTAAGCTCAGGGTGATAAGCCGTGTCGTTTGGCTTTCCTGCTGCTGCATGTGCGCTTCACTGAGCGCCTGTAATAAAAACGATCCCACCCGAGGCCCTCGGCGGGCTACATGGCGTTTCGCCAGGTTTTGCAACGCCACGCCGTCCCAGCGCTGGATGCTAAATCCCAGCTGCTGTTTTCCGAACAGAATACTGAGCGTCGTTGCCGGCAGACGCCAGTCCGGGCAGTTCCAGCTTCCGGCAGGGACAAACAGAACGTCGTGCTGCTGAAGCATTAACGCGCCGTCGGTGATGCCGCCTTCAAGGACGACCTCAATGCGAGGAAAATCAACCTGAAAAGCCATTTCGGGTACGGGCGCGCTGGCGCTGGCGAAATGCACCTGGCGCAGCGGTGATGCGCCGTTTATCAGATCCGTCAGAATGTGGGTAATATCGTGATGCATGGCGTGAATACCGAGGTAATGCCCGGCGGCGCTTGCCGGGCCTGCATGAAGCCCTGAACAGGCCGGGCAAGCGCAAGCGCCGCCCGGCACAACCGATTAGCCGGTGTTACGCATCCCCGCCGCAACGCCTGCAATCGTCACCATCAGCGCCTGTTCAACGCGTGGGTCCGGCGCCTCGCCTGCTTCTTCCGCCTGGCGCGAACGGTGCAGCAGTTCGGCCTGCAGCACGTTCAGCGGGTCGGTGTAGATGTTACGCAGCTGGATGGATTCGGCAATCCACGGCAGGTCGGCCATCAGGTGGGAGTCGTTGGCGATATCCAGCACCACTTTGATGTCGCCCTCAAGCAGCTTGCGCAGCTCAGCGCCGAGCGGCCACAGCGCTTTGGTCACCAGACGCTGATCGTAGTATTCCGCCAGCCACAGGTCGGCTTTAGAGAACACCATCTCCAGCATGCCCAGGCGGGTGGAGAAGAACGGCCAGTCGCGGCACATGGTTTCCAGTTCGCTCTGCTTACCGCCGGCCACCACCTGCTGCAGCGCCGCGCCCGCGCCCAGCCAGGCCGGCAGCATCAGGCGGTTCTGGGTCCAGGCGAAGATCCACGGAATGGCGCGCAGGGACTCGACGCCGCCGGTCGGACGGCGTTTGGCCGGCCGTGAGCCCAGCGGCAGTTTACCCAGCTCCTGCTCCGGCGTGGCGGAACGGAAATAGGGGACGAAATCTTTGTTTTCACGGACATAGCCGCGGTACATCTTGCAGGAGACGTCCGACAGCTCGTTCATGATATGGCGCCATTCGGCTTTCGGCTCCGGCGGCGGCAGCAGGTTGGCTTCCAGAATCGCGCTGGTATACAGCGACAGGCTGCTGATGGTGACTTCCGGCAGGCCGTACTTGAAGCGGATCATCTCGCCCTGCTCGGTAACGCGCAGGCCGCCTTTCAGGCTTCCCGGCGGCTGTGAGAGCAGCGCCGCGTGCGCAGGCGCGCCGCCGCGGCCGATAGATCCGCCGCGGCCGTGGAACAGCGTCAGCTCGATACCGGCTTTTTCGCAGGTTTTGATCAGCGCGTCCTGCGCCTGGTACTGCGCCCAGGAGGCGGCCATCACGCCCGCGTCTTTCGCCGAGTCGGAGTAGCCAATCATCACCATCTGCTTGCCCTGGATGAAGCCGCGATACCAGTCGATGTTCAGCAGCTGCGTCATCACGTCGTTGGCGTTGTTGAGGTCGTCCAGGGTTTCAAACAGCGGGGCGACCGGCAGCGCGAAGCCGATACCGGCCTCTTTCAGCAGCAGGTGTACCGCCAGCACGTCGGACGGCGTTTTGGCCATGGAAATCACATAAGCGGCGATGGAGCCCTTTGGCGCTTCGGCAATGACTTTGCAGGTGTCGAGGACCTCGCGGGTCTCGTCGCTCGGTTCCCACTGGCGCGGGAGCAGCGGGCGCTTGGAGTTCAGTTCGCGGATCAGGAAGGCCTGCTTGTCGGCTTCCGACCAGCTTTCGTAGTCGCCGATGCCGAGGTAGCGGGTCAGTTCGCCCAGCGCTTCGGTGTGACGGGTGCTTTCCTGACGGATGTCGATACGTACCAGCGGTACGCCGAAACACTTCACGCGGCGAAGGGTGTCCAGCAGCTCGCCGTTGGCGATGATGCCCATCCCGCAGGCCTGCAGGGATTTATAGCAGGCGTACAGCGGTTCCCAGAGCTGTTCGTTTTGCGTCAGCAGACCGGCCGGTTTTGGCAGCTTCTCGCCCTTGAGGCGCGCTTCCAGCCAGGTCTGAGTCGCCATCAGCTGGCTGCGCAGGTTTTTCATCAGGTGGCGATACGGCTCCTGCTCGCCTTCCGCGCCGGCCAGGGCGCGCAGCTCCGGAGTCGCTTCCACCATCGACAGCTCGGAAATCAGCACCTGGACGTCTTTCAGGAACAGATCGGTGGCCTTCCAGCGGCTTAGCAGCAGCACATGGCGGGTAATGTCAGCGGTTACGTTCGGGTTGCCGTCGCGGTCGCCGCCCATCCAGGAGGTGAAGCGAACCGGGACGAAATCCACCGGCAGGCGGTAGCCCAGATTCGCTTCCAGCTGTTCGTTCAGCTCGCGCAGGTAGTTCGGCACGCCTTCCCACAGGCTGTTTTCCACCACCGCAAAGCCCCACTTGGCTTCATCAACCGGGCTTGGGCGGAGCTTACGAATTTCATCGGTATGCCAGGACTGCGCGATCAGCTGGCGCAGACGGCGCATCAGCTGGTGGCGTTCGTAGTCGGCAATGTCTTTGTTATCCAGCTGCTTTAGGCAGCTGTTCACTTCCACCATTTTGTGGATAAGCGTCCGGCGGGTGATCTCCGTCGGGTGCGCGGTCAGCACCAGCTCCAGGGACAGAGACTCAACCGCTTTTTTGATGGTAGCGTCGTTGAGTTCGGGTTGGTCTTTCAGTTTTCGCAGCGTACGCGCGATCACTTCAGGGTTGCTGGCCGCTTCGCCGTTCGGTGAAATGCTGTGATACTGCTCGGCGGTGTTGGCCAGATTCAGAAACTGGCTGAACGCGCGCGCGACCGGCAGCAGCTCATCGTTGGACAGATTTTGCAACGTGGTGAGCAGCTCCTGGCGGTTTGCTTCGTTACCGGCTCGAGAGGATTTCGACAGCTTACGGATGGTTTCTACACGATCAAGAATGTTCTCGCCAAGTGCGTCCTTGATGGTTTCACCAAGCACCTTACCGAGCATACTGACATTACTGCGCAAAGCGGAATATTGTTCGTTCATATTACCCAGACACCCTACCTGTATTATTTTCGCCTTACTTTATAAAGCCACGTAAAAACCCCTGCGTCAATTGCGGCGAAATCGCTTCAGCAAACGAATAAATGTCGACAATTTGCGAAATTTAATTCGCGAAGCGCCAGATAAGCGCTGCTTATGGATATGTGATGGAGATCGCACCGTTTTCCCCTCTCCCTGTGGAAGAGGGGTTGTCATTAGTGCCAGCAGAAGTGATGGACGACCTGGGTAATCAGCTCGCGGGTCGGTTTGATAAACCGCGTTTCCAGATATTCATCAGGCTGGTGCGCCTGGTTGATGGAGCCGGGGCCCAGCACCAGCGTCGGGCATAAGGTCTGGATATAAGGAGCCTCGGTGCAGTAGTTCACCACTTCGGTATGGGTGTTGAGCAGCTTTTCCACTACCTGCACCAGCTGGTGATCCGGCGGGCATTCGTAGCCCGGGATCGGCGGATGCAGCTCCGATACCGTCAGGCGGCCCGGCCACTTCTCGCTGACCGGCGCCAGCGCGTCGTTCAGCAGCCCGTTGAGGTCGTCAAGCGTCATACCCGGCAGCGGGCGGATGTCCATATGCAGCTCGCAGCAGGCGCAGATGCGGTTGGCGGCATCGCCGCCGTGAATGCTGCCGAGGTTGAGCGTCGGCCAGGGCACCGCGAAGGCGTCATAGCGATAGCGCTCTTTGAGCGTATCGCGCAGGTGCATGATGTGGCCAATCGCGTCGTGCATCAGCTCGATGGCGTTGACGCCGCGCGCCGGGTCGCTGGAGTGTCCGGATTGCCCCAGTACGCGAATCGCGCTGGAAATATGGCCTTTGTGCGCCCGCACCGGCTGCAGCGAGGTCGGTTCGCCGATGATGGCGCAGTCCGGGCGCAGGGTGGTGGATTCGGCGAAATAGCGCGCGCCCGCCATGCTGGTCTCTTCATCGGCGGTCGCCAGGATGTAGAGCGGCTTCTTAAGCGTCGTCACATCGACGTCACGCAGCGCGTCAAGAATAAAGGCGAAAAAGCCTTTCATATCCGCCGTGCCGAGACCGTAGAGCTTGTTGTCGTGTTCGGTCAGGGTAAAGGGATCGCGGGTCCAGCGCCCATCGTCAAAGGGGACGGTATCGGTGTGTCCGGTCAGCAGCAGGCCGCCGCTGCCCTGGCCGGTGCTGGCCAGCAGGTTAAACTTATGGCGCGTGCCGGGGACGGGTTGGATCTCAACGTTGAACCCCAGCGTCGCGAACCAGTCTGCCAGCAAATTGATTAAAGCTTCATTACTCTGATCGAGGGATTCTTCCGTGGCGCTGATGGACGGTGTGGCGATCAATGCGCGATAAATCTCGATAAACGGCGGTAAATTGTTTTTCATTGTTGACACACCTCAGGTCATGATAGTATCAATATTCATGCAGTATTTGTGAATAAAAATACATTATCGTTGAGCATAAAGGAACCCGATGTTGAATACGCTGATTGTAGGCGCCAGCGGTTATGCAGGCGCGGAGCTGGTGAGCTACATAAATCGTCATCCGCATATGAACATAACCGCTTTGACAGTCTCAGCGCAAAGCAATGATGCCGGAAAGTTAATTTCTGAGCTTCATCCGCAACTGAAGGGCATTGTCGATCTCCCTCTGCAGCCGATGTCCGACATTCGGGCGTTCTGCGGCGGCGTCGACGTGGTGTTCCTGGCGACCGCGCATGAGGTCAGCCACGATCTGGCGCCGCAGTTTCTTGAAGCGGGCTGCGTGGTGTTCGATCTTTCCGGCGCGTTTCGCGTCAACGATGCGGCGTTTTACCCGCGCTATTACGGCTTCACTCATCAGCACCCGCAGCTGCTGGAGCAGGCGGTCTACGGGCTGGCGGAGTGGAGCGGCGACAAGCTTAAAGAAGCGAACCTCATCGCCGTTCCGGGCTGCTATCCGACGGCGGCGCAGCTGTCGCTGAAACCGCTGATCGACGCCGGGCTGCTGGATCTCACCCAGTGGCCGGTGATTAACGCGACCAGCGGCGTGAGCGGCGCCGGGCGTAAAGCCGCGCTCTCTAACAGCTTCTGCGAAGTGAGCCTGCAGCCGTACGGCGTGTTCAACCATCGTCATCATCCGGAAATTACGACCCACCTGGGCGCGGAGGTGATTTTTACGCCGCATCTGGGTAATTTTAAGCGGGGGATTCTGGAAACCATTACCTGCCGTCTGCAGCCGGGCGTCGCCCGCGAGCAGGTGGCGGACGTCTTCCGTCAGGCCTATGCCGACAAGCCGCTGGTGCGCCTGTACGACAATGGCGTTCCGGCGCTGAAAAACGTGGTCGGCCTGCCGTTTTGCGATATCGGTTTTGCCGTACAGGGCGAGCATCTGATCGTGGTAGCGGCCGAAGATAACCTGCTGAAAGGCGCGGCGGCGCAGGCGGTGCAGTGTGCCAACATTCGTTTCGGCTTCGCTGAAACGCAGTCTCTTCTTTAATGGATAACAGCGTGATGAATAATCCTTTAATTATCAAACTCGGCGGCGTGCTGCTGGACAGTGAAGAAGCGCTGGAGCGCCTGTTTACCGCGCTGGTGAACTATCGCGCCGGGCATCAGCGTCCGCTGGTGATCGTCCACGGCGGCGGCTGCGTGGTGGATGAGCTGATGAAAAAGCTCAACCTACCGGTGAACAAGAAAAACGGCCTGCGGGTGACCCCCGCCGACCAGATCGACATTATTACCGGCGCGCTGGCGGGTACGGCGAACAAAACCTTGCTGGCCTGGGCGACAAAGCACAAGATTGCGTCTGTCGGCCTGTATCTCGGTGACGGCGGCAGCGTGAAGGTGAGCCCGCTTGATGAAGAACTGGGCCACGTCGGCCAGGCGCAGCCGGGCTCTCCGGCGCTGATTAACCTGCTGCTGGAAGGCGGGTTCCTGCCGGTGGTCAGCTCTATCGGCGTGACCGCTGAGGGACAGCTGATGAACGTGAACGCGGACCAGGCGGCCACGGCGCTGGCGGCAACGCTGGGCGCGGATCTGATCCTGCTCTCCGACGTGAGCGGCATTCTGGACGGCAAAGGCCAGCGCATTGCGGAAATGACCGCGGCGAAAGCCGAGCAGCTGATTGACCAGGGCATTATCACCGACGGGATGATCGTCAAGGTGAATGCGGCGCTGGACGCCGCCCGCGCGCTGGGCCGCCCGGTGGATATCGCCTCATGGCGCCACGCGGAGCAGCTGCCGGCGCTGTTTAACGGCACGCCGATCGGCACGCGTATTCTGGCGTAATCGATTTATTGTTTTGTAGGCCCGGTAAGCGTAGCGCCGCCGGGCAATGAAATTCAAAGATATTAAGGAAGCAGGCTATGGCACTTTGGGGTGGGCGTTTTACTCAGGCAGCGGATCAACGGTTCAAACAGTTCAATGACTCTTTGCGCTTTGACTATCGCCTGGCGGAGCAGGATATCGTTGGCTCTGTGGCCTGGTCCAAAGCGCTGGTGACGGTCGGCGTCCTGACGGCTGACGAACAGCGCCAGCTGGAAGAGGCGCTGGGCAACCTGCTGGAAGAGGTGCGGGCGAACCCGCAGCAAATCCTCGACAGCGATGCCGAAGACATTCACAGCTGGGTGGAAGGCAAGCTTATCGATAAAGTCGGCCAGCTGGGTAAAAAGCTGCATACCGGGCGCAGCCGTAACGACCAGGTGGCGACCGACCTCAAGCTGTGGTGCAAAGACACCGTGGCGGAGCTGCTGGCGGCAAACCGCCAGCTGCAGGGCGCGCTGGTGGAAACCGCGCAGCACAATCAGGACGCGGTGATGCCGGGCTATACGCACCTGCAGCGCGCGCAGCCGGTGACGTTCGCTCACTGGTGCCTGGCCTATGTCGACATGCTGGCGCGCGATGAAAGCCGCCTGCAGGATACCCTGAAGCGTCTTGACGTCAGCCCGCTGGGCAGCGGCGCGCTGGCGGGGACCGCCTATGAGATTGACCGTGAACAGCTGGCGGGGTGGCTGGGTTTTGCCTCGGCGACCCGCAACAGCCTGGACAGCGTTTCCGACCGTGATCATGTGCTTGAGCTGCTGTCCGATGCGTCTATCGGCATGGTGCACCTCTCCCGTTTCGCCGAAGATCTTATCTTCTTTAACTCCGGGGAAGCCGGTTTTGTTGAGCTGTCCGACCGCGTGACCTCCGGTTCATCGCTGATGCCGCAGAAGAAAAACCCGGATGCGCTGGAGCTGATTCGCGGCAAATGCGGCCGCGTGCAGGGCGCGCTGACCGGCATGATGATGACCCTGAAAGGTCTGCCGCTGGCCTATAACAAGGACATGCAGGAAGACAAAGAGGGGCTGTTCGACGCGCTGGATACCTGGCTTGACTGCCTGCATATGGCGGCGCTGGTGCTGGACGGCATTCAGGTGAAGCGTCCGCGCTGCCAGGAAGCGGCGCAGCAGGGCTACGCCAACGCGACCGAGCTGGCGGACTACCTGGTGGCGAAAGGCGTGCCGTTCCGTGAGGCTCACCATATTGTCGGCGAAGCGGTGGTCGAAGCGATTCGTCAGGGGAAACCGCTGGAAGGGCTGTCGCTTGGCGATCTGCAAAAATTCAGCGCGGTGATTGGCGACGACGTGTATCCGATACTGTCGCTGCAGTCGTGCCTTGATAAGCGCGCGGCAAAAGGCGGCGTGTCGCCGAAGCAGGTCGCGCAGGCGATTGCGGATGCGAAAAACCGTCTGGTTTGACGATGCTGCGGTGTGATGCCCTCACCCCAACCCCTCTCCCACGAGGAGAGGGATAGGGTGAGGGGAAAAATAGACAGCCTGGTTTATCACCGGGCTTTTTTACGCAAAAAAAAGCGGACCACGGGGTCCGCAAAAGTTCACGTTGGCTTTAGTTGTTTCGGGTATGAGAGAAACTCTCAGAACGCGGCTGGACTTCAGGGGTTAAATGAGATTCCGCCTTGTTTCTGTGGACTATTATTGTACAGAATGCTTGATAGGGATAATCGTTCATTGCTATGCTATCTATCGCCGCGAACTATCGTGGCGATGGAGGATGAATAATGAATATTCGTGATCTTGAATACCTGGTGGCGCTCGCCGAACACCGTCATTTTCGCCGTGCGGCGGATTCCTGTCACGTCAGCCAACCGACGCTGAGCGGCCAGATCCGCAAACTGGAAGATGAGCTTGGCGTGATGTTGCTGGAGCGCACCAGCCGTAAAGTGCTGTTCACCCAGGCAGGCCTTTTGCTGGTGGACCAGGCGCGGACCGTGCTGCGCGAGGTCAAAGTGCTCAAGGAAATGGCAAGCCAGCAGGGAGAGACCATGTCGGGTCCGCTGCACATCGGCTTGATCCCAACCGTTGGCCCCTACCTCTTGCCGCACATCATTCCACTGTTGCACCAGTCTTTCCCGAAACTGGAAATGTATCTGCACGAAGCGCAAACGCATCAGCTGCTGGCGCAGCTGGACAGCGGTAAGCTCGACTGCGCCATTCTGGCGCTGGTGAAGGAAAGTGAAGCGTTCATTGAGGTGCCGCTGTTTGATGAGCCGATGATGCTGGCTATCTACGAAGACCATCCGTGGGCGAACCGCGACCGGGTGCCGATGTCCGACCTGGCGGGTGAAAAACTGCTGATGCTGGAAGACGGCCACTGCCTGCGTGACCAGGCGATGGGCTTCTGCTTTGAAGCGGGGGCGGATGAAGATACCCATTTCCGCGCGACCAGCCTTGAAACGCTGCGCAATATGGTGGCGGCGGGTAGCGGAATTACGCTGCTGCCGGCGTTGGCGGTGCCGCCGGAGCGCAAGCGCGACGGCGTTATCTACCTGCCGTGCATCAAGCCGGAACCGCGGCGCACCGTTGGGCTGGTGTATCGCCCGGGTTCGCCGCTGCGCAGCCGCTATGAGCAGCTAGCGGAGGCCATCCGCGGTACAATGGATGGCCATTTTGACAGCCCGTTAAAACAGGCGGTTTAAGCCGTTTAACGCGGCCACACGGTAGGCTTCCGCCATCGTGGGGTAGTTGAAGGTGGTGTTAACGAAGTACTCAATGGTGTTACCACCACCTTTTTGCTCCATGATAGCCTGGCCGATGTGAATGATTTCGGCGGCGCGCTCGCCAAAGCAGTGGATGCCGAGGATCTCTTTTGTTTCCCGATGGAACAGGATCTTCAGCGTGCCCACGTTCATTCCGACGATCTGCGCCCGCGCCAGGTGTTTAAACTGCGCGCGACCCACCTCGTACGGCACCTTCATGGCTGTCAGCTGCTGCTCGGTTTTCCCCACGGAGCTGATTTCCGGAATGGTGTAAATCCCGGTCGGAATATCTTCAATCAGGTGAGCCGTCGCTTCGCCTTTGATCATTGCCTGCGCGGCGATACGACCCTGGTCATAGGCCGCCGAGGCCAGGCTCGGGTAGCCGATGACGTCGCCCACGGCATAAATATGCGGGATGGCCGTCTGGTACATGCTGTTCACTTTCAGCTGCCCGCGGCTGTCGGTCTGCAGACTGATGTTTTCCAGCGCCAGGCTATCGGTGTTGCCGGTACGGCCGTTGGCGTACAGCAGGCAGTCGGCCTTCAGCTTTTTGCCGGACTTGAGGTGCATGATCACGCCGTCGTCCATACCCTCAATCTTCTCGTACTCTTCGTTGTGGCGAATCACCACGCCGCTGTTCCAGAAGTGGTAGGAGAGCGAGTCTGACATTTCCTGATCGAGAAACGCCAGCAGGCGATCGCGGGTGTTGATCAGATCCACCTTGACCTCCATCCCACGGAAGATCGACGCATATTCACAGCCGATCACCCCGGCGCCGTAGATGATCACGTGGCGCGGTTCGTGGTGCAGGCTGAGGATAGAGTCGCTGTCGTAAATACGCGGATGGGTGAAATCGACATCGACCGGGTGGTAGGGGCGCGATCCGCAGGCGATGACGAACTTGTCGGCGGTCAGCGTTTCGACCGAGCCGTCGTGGCACTCCAGCGCGATGGTATGTTCATCCACGAAGCGCGCGTTACCCTGCAGAATGTCGCAGTGGTTGCGCTCGTAGAAACCCTGGCGCATGCGCGTTTGCTGGTTAATGACGCTGTCGGCGTGGTTCAGGATATCGGCGAAAGAGGAACGAAGAAGACGGGAGTGGTCGCTGTAGAGTGGGTTTTGGTTGAATTCAATAATACGGCTAACGGCGTGGCGGAGGGCTTTCGACGGGATAGTGCCCCAGTGGGTGCAACCGCCTCCGACGTTGTGGTAGCGCTCAATAACGGCTATCCGCGCTCCCTGTTTCACCAGCCCCATCGCAGCGCCTTCGCCGCCCGGGCCTGAACCGATCACAATTGCATCATAATCCCAGGAATGTGCCATGGTATTACTCACCTGTTCTTATACATAAAATAAACACAATGGTAACATTCACCCGCCTTTAACCCAATAATCATTGTGCGTTTTTGCTGCGGCACAGCACAAACCGCCCGTAAACAATCATTCACAATCCGGCGTAAACCCATTACTTTTAATCTCTGGTATAGTGCCAGACAAGGCATATGGAAGGATTCAGACATCGTGATGGGCGTAAGAGCGCAACAAAAAGAAAAGACCCGGCGTTCGCTGGTGGAAGCGGCATTCAGTCAGCTGAGCGCGGAACGCAGCTTTGCAAGCCTGAGTCTGCGCGAGGTAGCGCGCGAGGCGGGTATTGCGCCGACCTCCTTTTATCGCCATTTCCGCGATGTGGATGAGCTGGGGCTGACCATGGTGGACGAGAGCGGCCTGATGCTTCGTCAGCTGATGCGTCAGGCGCGTCAGCGTATCGCCAAAGGCGGCAGCGTTATTCGCACCTCGGTGTCTACCTTTATGGAGTTCATCGGCAACAATCCGAACGCCTTTCGTCTGCTGCTGCGGGAGCGTTCCGGAACGTCTGCGGCGTTTCGTGCCGCCGTCGCCCGCGAAATTCAGCATTTTATTGCGGAACTTGCCGACTATCTTGAAATCGAAAACCATATGCCGCGCGCTTTCACGGAAGCGCAAGCCGAAGCCATGGTTACCATTGTCTTCAGCGCAGGCGCAGAGGCGCTGGATATCGGCCCTGAACAGCGCCGGCAGCTGGAAGAACGGCTGGTGCTGCAGCTGCGGATGATCTCCAAAGGCGCCTATTACTGGTACCGCCGTGAACAAGAGAAAATGACACATCACTCCGAGTAAGGTGAAGGACGAGCAATGAAACAGTCAGGTCAAGATAGAGGTACGCTGTTGCTGGCGCTTATCGCTGGTTTAACCATTAATGGCACGTTTGCGGCACTGTTCAGCTCGATTGTGCCATTCTCCGTTTTCCCCATTATCGCGCTGGTGTTGACGGTGTACTGTCTGCATCAACGCTACCAGAACCGCACGATGCCGGTAGGTTTACCGGGGCTTGCCGCGGCATGCTTTATCCTCGGCATTCTGCTCTACAGCACCGTGGTGCGGGCGGAATACCCGGATATCGGCTCCAACTTCTTCCCGGCGGTGCTGTCCGTGGCGATGGTGTTCTGGATTGCGTACCGCATGCGTAACCGGAAAAACGAGATGCCGGAGTAATACCGGTTCAGAGACGAGACAGGCTGCCGGGCAGCCTGTTTTGCTATCTGCGCCGCCAGAAGCGCCGCTGTTGTTCAAGCCTCTGCCAGACAGGCATTACGCCTGCCCATCCTGATTCCGCCTGCGTCAGGCTTGCGCCAATCATCCAGCCCATCGCCCGCTGTGTGGCCATATCCGCCGCCCGGGAGAGCGCGGTTTCCGTAAACAGGGTTTTCAGGGTCGCCGCATCGTTGAGATCGCCAAAGACGGTTTGCAGCTTTTTCAGGGTGTCGAGAAAGGGCGCTGTGCGTTTGACGGGATACAGGGAGGCGAAAACCTCGGCGGGATAGCGCAGCTTCTTGAGATCTTTGCGCAGCTCGTGGCGCTCTTCCCGGGTCAGCGACGCGAGCCGGTCGGCGTGGAGGAGGACCTTTTGCCAGCGTTTGTCCAGCGCGTACCTCGCAAGCTCCCTGACCGGCATCGCCAGCCGCCGGGTTTGCCCGATGTCGAACGGGTCAAGCCAGCCGCGCTGTTCAATGAAGCGGTCAACGTCGGCGAGAAAGTGCGGGACGCGCTCGTCGACCAGTATCTGGCGCAGATGCTCGCGCTGTTCGTGCGCCAGCGCCTGCAGACGTTCGGCAAGCGCCTGAAAACAAGGTTCTTCGGGATGCCGCTGGCGCTCCCGCGCCACCAGGTCGCCGGCGATGACGTCAAGATCCCTGAGGCTTCCGACCTCCTGACCGAGCCAGCGCGCTTCATCGCCGAGGCGCTGCATTTCCCGGCATCGTAGTACAGGGCGAAAAACGGAAAAAACGCTGCGCAGGCGGCGCAGGCCGATGCGCAGCTGGTGCGGCCCTTCGGGATCGTCGCTCTGGAGCACAACGGAAATATTCGCGGCGATCTGGGCAAGGCATTCACGCAGTACGTCGCGTGCCGCCCGCTCTGCGCTCTGGTCTGCGCGGAGCGCGACGTCTTTTGCATTGCGGGGTGTTAGCGCCAGCCCGGTCAGGGTTGCCGTCGTGTCGTCGGTGGGGGCAGGTAGCTCAGTGGCATGGAGGTGACGCTTTTGCTTCATGGTGCCGGGTCCGTAACAAGTCACCTCCAATTATCGCTCATGGCGGCGGATTCGGTATCCGCGCGCCTGCTTTTTTTACCCTTTGCGCGTGAGCAGCACGCCGCACTCCATGTGATGCGTGTACGGGAACTGATCGAACAGCGCGAGGCGTTCAACCCTGTGCGTCTGGCTCAGCGTTTCGAGGTTTTTGCACAGCGTTTCCGGGTTGCAGGAGATGTACAGGATACGCGGGTAGGCCTGCACCATTTTTTCCGTTTCGCCGTCCAGCCCGCTGCGTGGCGGGTCGACGAAAATCGTCTCGCACTGGTAGCTTTGCAAATCGATGCCCTGCAGGCGGTTGAACTGCCGTACGCCGTTCATCGCCTGGGTGAACTCTTCTGCCGACATGCGAATAATTTGCACGTTATCAATATGGTTCGCCGCGATGTTGTACTGCGCGGAGGCCACCGACGGCTTGGCGATTTCGGTCGCCAGCACGCGGGTAAAGTTACGCGCCAGCGCCAGGGAAAAGTTGCCGTTACCGCAGTACAGCTCCAGCAGGTCGCCCGTGGCGCCCGTGGTGACGTCCTGCGCCCACTCCAGCATCTGAATATTCATGGCGGCATTCGGCTGGGTGAAGCTGTTTTCCACCTGGCGATAGATCATTTCGCGCCCACCGACCGGCAGCCGCTCGTCGATGTAGTCCCGATCGAGAGCGATTTTGGTCTTCGTCGCGCGGCCAATCAGCTGGACGTTGAGGTTTGCGGCCCGCAGCGCATCGCGCAGGCGCGTGGCGGCGGACTGCCATTCGTCGCCCAGCGCTTTGTGATAGAGCAGGGAGACAATCGCCTGATTGCTCATCGTGGTGAGATAATCCACCTGAAACAGCTTGTGACGCAGCACCGGCTCGTCTTTGACCCCGGCAATCACCGCCTTCATCAGCACGTTAATCAGCTGGCTGGCGGCCGGAAAGCTGTCGACGCGGATGCGCTGTTTGGTCGCCTGGTCGAAGATGATGTGGTAAAGGTCGTCGCCCTCGTGCCAGAGACGAAATTCCGCACGCATGCGGTAGTGGCTGACCGGTGAGCGGAACACCTCAGGAACGGGCGCGGCAAAAGGCGTCATCATGCTTTGCAGGCGGACGACTTTTTCCGCCAGCTGCGCTTCGTACTGCTCTGTCGGGAGGTGTTCGGGGGTCATGATGCTTCCTGAGTGATAAAGAATTACGCGGGGATTGTAGGGATTGTTCAGGGGATGTCCAGACTTTATGAGCAATAGCTGTCTGGACATCTATACGTGTCTAATTGTAGCATTCTGTTTCCGGTCTCCCAGGAGTGAAAAGGGAATCCAGTGCAAATCTGGAGCTGACGCGCAGCGGTAAAGACTGGCGGGATGATAAGTTGCAGACACTGCTTTGGAAGAGTGGGAAGTCTTCATCCATAACACGCCACCCAGCCCGAAGACCTGCCGGATTACGTCGCAATGGATTTTCATCATCGCGTGCTACTGATGAAACCGGCGGCATCCTTCTTATATTGTGGATGCTTTTACAATGATTAAAAAAGCTTCGCTGCTGACGGCGCTCTCCGTCACAGCGTTTTCTGGCTGGGCGCAGGACAGCGGCTCAGACACGATGGTAGTAACGGCAAATCGCGTTGAACAACCCATCAATACCGTCCTGGCCCCCGTGAGCGTGGTGACGCGTCAGGATATCGATCGCTGGCAGTCAACCTCCGTGGTTGACGTGATGCGTCGGTTACCGGGGGTCGATGTGGCGCAGTACGGCGGTCTCGGGCAGCAGTCATCCCTGTTCATCCGCGGTACTAACTCCAGCCATGTGCTGATTCTGGTCAACGGCATTCGCCTGAACCAGGCGGGCGTAAGCGGATCTTCCGATTTAAGCCAGTTCCCGATTTCTCTGGTGCAGCGTATCGAATACATCCGTGGGCCGCGCTCAGCGGTGTATGGCTCTGACGCGATTGGCGGCGTCGTCAATATTATTACGACCCGCGATCGGGACGGCACGACGTTAAACGCGGGCATCGGGACATACGGCTATCAGAGCTACGGCGGCAGCACGCAGCAGACGCTGGGCGGCAATACGCGCGTGACCGTGGCCGGGGATTACACCTACACCAAAGGGTTTGACGTGGTGGCGGAAGGGAATACCGGCGGGGTCGCCCAGCCGGATCGCGACGGCTTCATGAGCAAAACGCTGTATGGCTCCATTGAGCATGATTTTTCCGAACAGTGGGGCGCGTTTGTGCGCGGCTACGGCTACGACAACCGTACGGCGTACGATGGCAGCGTCTTTACGCCGGGCGTTCTGGTGGATACCCGTCAGCTGTACAGCCAGACCTGGGATGCGGGCCTGCGCTATAACAACGATATTTTCCATTCGCAGCTGACCTCCAGCTATAGCCATAGCAAAGATTACAACTATGACCCGAACCTGGGGCGCTACGACTCCACGGCGACGCTCGATGACGTCAAACAGTACAACCTGCAGTGGGCGAACTCGGTAGAGGTTGGCCACGGCAACATCGGCGCGGGCGTGGACTGGCAGAAGCAGAGCACGGAGCCTGGCACGAGCTATGTGACCGACGCCTATGATATCCGTAATACCGGCCTGTACATGACGGCGCTGCAAAAGCTGGGGGATTTCACCCTGGAGGGCGCAGCCCGCAGCGATGACAACTCGCAGTTCGGCCAGCACGGTACGTGGCAGAGCAGCGCCGCCTGGGAGTTTATCGACGGCTACCGTTTTGTCGCCTCCTATGGCACGGCCTTTAAAGCGCCGAACCTGGGGCAGCTGTACGGCTTCTACGGCAACGAGAATCTGAAGCCGGAGGAGAGCAAGCAGTGGGAAGGCGCGTTTGAGGGGCTGACGGCGGGCGTGACCTGGCGTGTGTCGGGTTATCGTAACGACATCGATAATCTGATCGACTACAATACCGACCTGCAGAAGTACTACAACGTCGGTCAGGCGCGCATTAAAGGTATTGAAGCCACCGCGTCGTTTGATACCGGCCCGCTGACGCATAATATTGGCTATGATTATGTCGATGCGCGCGATGCGAAGACGAACGAACTGCTCGATCGCCGGGCGAAGCAGCAGGTGAAATACCAGCTCGACTGGCAGGTGTATGACTTCGACTGGAGCATGACTTACCACTACCTGGGCACGCGCTATGATACGGATTACAGTACTTATCCGAGCCAAAAGGTAAAAATGGGCGGCGTCAGCCTGTGGGATGTGGCGGTGTCATATCCGATCACCTCTCACCTGACAGTTCGTGGTAAAATCGCCAACCTGTTCGATAAAGACTACGAGACAGTTTATGGCTATCACACTGCAGGACGAGAATACAACTTGTCGGGCAGCTATACCTTCTGATCCACGTCCCACCGTGCTGGTGTTTGACTCCGGCGTCGGTGGGCTGTCGGTTTATGATGAGATCCGGCATCTCTTGCCGGATCTGCATTACATCTACGCTTTCGATAACGTCGCGTTTCCGTACGGCGAAAAAAGCGAGTCGTTCATCGTTGAACGCGTCGTTGAGATCGTCACCGCCGTTCAGGCGCGCTACCCGCTGGCGCTGGCGGTAATCGCCTGCAATACCGCAAGTACCGTCTCCCTTCCCGCGCTGCGCGAAAAGTTCGCCTTCCCGGTCGTGGGCGTTGTTCCGGCGATTAAACCGGCCGCTCGGCTGACTGCCAACGGCATTGTCGGCCTGCTGGCGACTCGCGGCACGGTAAAGCGTCCTTATACCCGCGAGCTTATCGATCGCTTTGCCAATGAGTGTCGGATAGAAATGCTGGGGTCGGCGGAGCTGGTGGAGCTGGCGGAAGCGAAGCTGCACGGCGAGCCGGTCCCGCTGGAAGAGCTGCGCCGCATTCTTCGCCCCTGGCTGCGAATGCCGGAGCCGCCGGATACCGTTGTGCTGGGCTGCACCCACTTTCCGCTATTACAGGAAGAGTTGCTCGCGGTATTGCCGGAAGGTACGCGGCTGGTGGATTCCGGCGCGGCGATTGCGCGTCGTACGGCCTGGCTGCTGGAGCATGAGGCGCCAGATGCTAAATCTGCGGATGCCAATATCGCTTTCTGTATGGCACTGACGGCGGAAACTGAACAACTTTTCCCCGTTTTACGTCGCTACGGGTTTGAAACGCTCGAAAAACTGACGGTTTAGGGGCGTTTTGAGCAAAAAAGAGACGGTTGAAAAGTTTTTTGAAAACAGGGCTTGTCAACGTCTCAGAACTCCCTATAATGCGCCTCCACTGACACGGAACAACGGCATACAGGCCGCCGGGTCAGCGGGGTTCTCCGGTGAAAGCCAGCGGGAACGCCGCAGAGAAAAGCAAAAATAAATGCTTGACTCTGAAGCGGGAAAGCGTAATATGCACACCCCGCGCCGCAGCGAAAAACAGTGCGGCACTGCTCTTTAACAATTTATCAGACAATCTGTGTGGGCACTCAAAGTGACATGGATTCTTAATGTCCTCGGACACTAAATGAATACCAAGTCTCTGGAGTGAACACGTAATTCATTACGAAGTTTAATTCTAAGAGCATCAAACTTTTAAATTGAAGAGTTTGATCATGGCTCAGATTGAACGCTGGCGGCAGGCCTAACACATGCAAGTCGAGCGGTAGCACAGAGAGCTTGCTCTCGGGTGACGAGCGGCGGACGGGTGAGTAATGTCTGGGAAACTGCCTGATGGAGGGGGATAACTACTGGAAACGGTAGCTAATACCGCATAACGTCGCAAGACCAAAGTGGGGGACCTTCGGGCCTCATGCCATCAGATGTGCCCAGATGGGATTAGCTAGTAGGTGGGGTAACGGCTCACCTAGGCGACGATCCCTAGCTGGTCTGAGAGGATGACCAGCCACACTGGAACTGAGACACGGTCCAGACTCCTACGGGAGGCAGCAGTGGGGAATATTGCACAATGGGCGCAAGCCTGATGCAGCCATGCCGCGTGTATGAAGAAGGCCTTCGGGTTGTAAAGTACTTTCAGCGAGGAGGAAGGCATTGTGGTTAATAACCACAGTGATTGACGTTACTCGCAGAAGAAGCACCGGCTAACTCCGTGCCAGCAGCCGCGGTAATACGGAGGGTGCAAGCGTTAATCGGAATTACTGGGCGTAAAGCGCACGCAGGCGGTCTGTCAAGTCGGATGTGAAATCCCCGGGCTCAACCTGGGAACTGCATTCGAAACTGGCAGGCTTGAGTCTCGTAGAGGGGGGTAGAATTCCAGGTGTAGCGGTGAAATGCGTAGAGATCTGGAGGAATACCGGTGGCGAAGGCGGCCCCCTGGACGAAGACTGACGCTCAGGTGCGAAAGCGTGGGGAGCAAACAGGATTAGATACCCTGGTAGTCCACGCCGTAAACGATGTCTATTTGGAGGTTGTTCCCTTGAGGAGTGGCTTCCGGAGCTAACGCGTTAAATAGACCGCCTGGGGAGTACGGCCGCAAGGTTAAAACTCAAATGAATTGACGGGGGCCCGCACAAGCGGTGGAGCATGTGGTTTAATTCGATGCAACGCGAAGAACCTTACCTGGTCTTGACATCCACGGAATTCGGCAGAGATGCCTTAGTGCCTTCGGGAACCGTGAGACAGGTGCTGCATGGCTGTCGTCAGCTCGTGTTGTGAAATGTTGGGTTAAGTCCCGCAACGAGCGCAACCCTTATCCTTTGTTGCCAGCGGTTAGGCCGGGAACTCAAAGGAGACTGCCAGTGATAAACTGGAGGAAGGTGGGGATGACGTCAAGTCATCATGGCCCTTACGACCAGGGCTACACACGTGCTACAATGGCATATACAAAGAGAAGCGACCTCGCGAGAGCAAGCGGACCTCATAAAGTATGTCGTAGTCCGGATTGGAGTCTGCAACTCGACTCCATGAAGTCGGAATCGCTAGTAATCGTGAATCAGAATGTCACGGTGAATACGTTCCCGGGCCTTGTACACACCGCCCGTCACACCATGGGAGTGGGTTGCAAAAGAAGTAGGTAGCTTAACCTTCGGGAGGGCGCTTACCACTTTGTGATTCATGACTGGGGTGAAGTCGTAACAAGGTAACCGTAGGGGAACCTGCGGTTGGATCACCTCCTTACCTTAAAGAACCTGCCTTTGTAGTGTCCACACAGATTGTCTGATGAAAAATGAGCAGTAAAAAATCTCTGCAGGCTTGTAGCTCAGGTGGTTAGAGCGCACCCCTGATAAGGGTGAGGTCGGTGGTTCAAGTCCACTCAGGCCTACCAAATTTGCGATGCAAATTTGATGAGGTTTTAACTACGATGGGGCTATAGCTCAGCTGGGAGAGCGCCTGCTTTGCACGCAGGAGGTCTGCGGTTCGATCCCGCATAGCTCCACCATCTTTACTGCGACACAAGAAAACTTCAGAGTGAACCTGAAAAGGTGCACTGCGAAGTTTTGCTCTTTAAAAATCTGGATCAAGCTGAAAATTGAAACGACACATCTTTAATGGTGTGTTCGAGTCTCTCAAATTTTCGCAATTTGATGATGAATCGAAAGAAACATCTTCGGGTTGTGAGGTTAAGCGACTAAGCGTACACGGTGGATGCCCTGGCAGTCAGAGGCGATGAAGGACGTGCTAATCTGCGAAAAGCGCCGGCGAGGTGATATGAACCTTTGACCCGGCGATGTCCGAATGGGGAAACCCAGTGTGATCCGTCACACTATCATTAACTGAATCCATAGGTTAATGAGGCGAACCGGGGGAACTGAAACATCTAAGTACCCCGAGGAAAAGAAATCAACCGAGATTCCCCCAGTAGCGGCGAGCGAACGGGGAGGAGCCCAGAGTCTGAATCAGCGCGTGTGTTAGTGGAACGGTCTGGAAAGTCCGGCGATACAGGGTGACAGCCCCGTACACGAAAATGCACACGTTGTGAACTCGAAGAGTAGGGCGGGACACGTGGTATCCTGTCTGAATATGGGGGGACCATCCTCCAAGGCTAAATACTCCTGACTGACCGATAGTGAACCAGTACCGTGAGGGAAAGGCGAAAAGAACCCCGGCGAGGGGAGTGAAAAAGAACCTGAAACCGTGTACGTACAAGCAGTGGGAGCCTCTTAATGGGGTGACTGCGTACCTTTTGTATAATGGGTCAGCGACTTATATTCTGTAGCAAGGTTAACCGAATAGGGGAGCCGAAGGGAAACCGAGTCTTAACTGGGCGTTAAGTTGCAGGGTATAGACCCGAAACCCGGTGATCTAGCCATGGGCAGGTTGAAGGTTGGGTAACACTAACTGGAGGACCGAACCGACTAATGTTGAAAAATTAGCGGATGACTTGTGGCTGGGGGTGAAAGGCCAATCAAACCGGGAGATAGCTGGTTCTCCCCGAAAGCTATTTAGGTAGCGCCTCGTGAATTCATCTTCGGGGGTAGAGCACTGTTTCGGCTAGGGGGTCATCCCGACTTACCAACCCGATGCAAACTGCGAATACCGAAGAATGTTATCACGGGAGACACACGGCGGGTGCTAACGTCCGTCGTGAAGAGGGAAACAACCCAGACCGCCAGCTAAGGTCCCAAAGTCATGGTTAAGTGGGAAACGATGTGGGAAGGCACAGACAGCCAGGATGTTGGCTTAGAAGCAGCCATCATTTAAAGAAAGCGTAATAGCTCACTGGTCGAGTCGGCCTGCGCGGAAGATGTAACGGGGCTAAACCATGCACCGAAGCTGCGGCAGCGACACTATGTGTTGTTGGGTAGGGGAGCGTTCTGTAAGCCGTTGAAGGTGTGCTGTGAGGCATGCTGGAGGTATCAGAAGTGCGAATGCTGACATAAGTAACGATAAAGCGGGTGAAAAGCCCGCTCGCCGGAAGACCAAGGGTTCCTGTCCAACGTTAATCGGGGCAGGGTGAGTCGACCCCTAAGGCGAGGCCGAAAGGCGTAGTCGATGGGAAACAGGTTAATATTCCTGTACTTGGTGTTACTGCGAAGGGGGGACGGAGAAGGCTATGTCATCCGGGCGACGGTCGTCCCGGTTTAAGCGTGTAGGTGTGTGTTCCAGGCAAATCCGGAGCACTTCAACACTGAGGCGTGATGACGAGGCACTACGGTGCTGAAGTGACAGATGCCCTGCTTCCAGGAAAAGCCTCTAAGCATCAGGTAACACGAAATCGTACCCCAAACCGACACAGGTGGTCAGGTAGAGAATACCAAGGCGCTTGAGAGAACTCGGGTGAAGGAACTAGGCAAAATGGTGCCGTAACTTCGGGAGAAGGCACGCTGATATGTAGGTGAAGCCCCTGCGGGTGGAGCTGAAATCAGTCGAAGATACCAGCTGGCTGCAACTGTTTATTAAAAACACAGCACTGTGCAAACACGAAAGTGGACGTATACGGTGTGACGCCTGCCCGGTGCCGGAAGGTTAATTGATGGGGTTATCCGTAAGGAGAAGCTCTTGATCGAAGCCCCGGTAAACGGCGGCCGTAACTATAACGGTCCTAAGGTAGCGAAATTCCTTGTCGGGTAAGTTCCGACCTGCACGAATGGCGTAATGATGGCCAGGCTGTCTCCACCCGAGACTCAGTGAAATTGAACTCGCTGTGAAGATGCAGTGTACCCGCGGCAAGACGGAAAGACCCCGTGAACCTTTACTATAGCTTGACACTGAACATTGAGCCTTGATGTGTAGGATAGGTGGGAGGCTTTGAAGTGTGGACGCCAGTCTGCATGGAGCCAACCTTGAAATACCACCCTTTAATGTTTGATGTTCTAACGTGGACCCGTGATCCGGGTTGCGGACAGTGTCTGGTGGGTAGTTTGACTGGGGCGGTCTCCTCCCAAAGAGTAACGGAGGAGCACGAAGGTTGGCTAATCCTGGTCGGACATCAGGAGGTTAGTGCAATGGCATAAGCCAGCTTGACTGCGAGCGTGACGGCGCGAGCAGGTGCGAAAGCAGGTCATAGTGATCCGGTGGTTCTGAATGGAAGGGCCATCGCTCAACGGATAAAAGGTACTCCGGGGATAACAGGCTGATACCGCCCAAGAGTTCATATCGACGGCGGTGTTTGGCACCTCGATGTCGGCTCATCACATCCTGGGGCTGAAGTAGGTCCCAAGGGTATGGCTGTTCGCCATTTAAAGTGGTACGCGAGCTGGGTTTAGAACGTCGTGAGACAGTTCGGTCCCTATCTGCCGTGGGCGCTGGAGAATTGAGGGGGGCTGCTCCTAGTACGAGAGGACCGGAGTGGACGCATCACTGGTGTTCGGGTTGTCATGCCAATGGCATTGCCCGGTAGCTAAATGCGGAAGAGATAAGTGCTGAAAGCATCTAAGCACGAAACTTGCCCCGAGATGAGTTCTCCCTGAGACTTTAAGTCTCCTGAAGGAACGTTGAAGACGACGACGTTGATAGGCCGGGTGTGTAAGCGCAGCGATGCGTTGAGCTAACCGGTACTAATGAACCGTGAGGCTTAACCTTACAACGCCGAAGATGTTTTGGCGGATTTGAGATGATTTTCAGCCTGATACAGATAACAGAATTTGCCTGGCGGCAACAGCGCGGTGGTCCCACCTGACCCCATGCCGAACTCAGAAGTGAAACGCCGTAGCGCCGATGGTAGTGTGGGGTCTCCCCATGTGAGAGTAGGGAACTGCCAGGCATCAATTAAAGAATGCGACCACAATAGCGTTGTGGGCGGTTCGACAGTTAAGCAGTAAACCGGGGTGACAACCGGTAGCAGTAAAACAGTTTCGGTGGAGCGGTAGTTCAGTCGGTTAGAATACCTGCCTGTCACGCAGGGGGTCGCGGGTTCGAGTCCCGTCCGTTCCGCCACCCTATTTAGGGGCGTAGTTCAATTGGTAGAGCACCGGTCTCCAAAACCGGGTGTTGGGGGTTCGAGTCCCTCCGCCCCTGCCAGAAATCATCCTTAGCGAAAGCTAAGGATTTTTTTTATCTGTTGTTTCCCCTCCGATTGCCCCCTTTTTGCACTATCGGGCATCCATGCCCGCCATGCTATGCGAAAATACTGGTCTTCAGGATCTCGCGAATCTGCGTCTGTTTGTCGCTATTTTGCAGCCAAATGGCATATAACGGACGCGAAAGCGTGCTGCTGTCAGAAACCGTATGAATCCCTTCCTGCGTTCTGGCCCAGCTCACCGGCAGCCAGGAGCATCCCTCTAACGCGGACAGCTGCTGCTTAGCCAGTACGGCAGAGCTGGTCGTCAGCATCGGCACATCATCTGCAGCCAGCAGCTCCGTTTCATGCTGCTGAAAGTCAGGCCCCCACTCCAGACGCAGGTAGTTCAGGTCCGCCTTCAGGCTCGATGGCGAAGCGCAGTAGAGCGCCAGGGTAAAATGACCCAGCAGCAGGCTGCTGAATTCGTCCATTTTGGGCGCTTCGGTCGTGATCAGGAGATCCAGCTGCCGTTCGTGCAGCTGCTTTACCAGCGACTGGCGCTGCGCAATGCGCGCCTCGAACTGCATCGTGGTATGGGCCTGATACAGCTGCCCAAGCCAGCTATTGAGCATACACTCCCAAAGTGAGGCGCTGGCGCCTATTGAAAACTCGTTATGCTGCGAGGTCTGCGACACCTCTTTACGGGCCGCCTGCCAGGTATTCATCAGGGTTTCGGCATAGGGCAGGAGCTTTTCCCCGGCGGCAGTCAGGCGGATATTATTGCGATGGCGGGTGAATAAGTTCACGCCAAGCTGGTTTTCAAGCTGACGAATACGAAAGCTGACGGCTGATTGCGTCAGATACAGGGCTTCCGCAGCGCGCCCGAAGTGCCGCGTTCGACTGACTTCGAGAAAAGTTTTTAACAATTCCGTATCCACTGCCTTCTCCACAAAATTATTTGTCGTATTGATTTAAATGTTTTGTTTTACACTCTGTCAAGCGTAACTAATACTCCGCGCCATAAATAGCTCGGCCAAAGAATTAGGAGCGTGTAGGATGGCGGAAAGCTTTACGACGACTAATCGTTTTTTCGACAATAAAAATTATCCGCGCGGGTTCTCTCGTCATGGTGACTTCACCATCAAAGAGGCACAACTTTTAGAGCGTCATGGTTATGCTTTCAATGAGCTGGATCTGGGCAAGCGCGACCCTGCAACCGAAGATGAAAAACAGTTTGTTGCAGTGTGCCGCGGTGAGCGTGAGCCAGTAACGGAAGCGGAACGCGTGTGGATCAAATACATGGCGCGCATCAAGCGTCCGAAGCGTTTCCATACCCTGTCAGGCGGCAAGCCGCAGATGGAAGGCGCTGAGGACTACACCGAAAGCGACGATTAATAGAAAAGGGGCTGCGGCCCCTTTTTTACACCAGCCGTTTTTGCAGATGAATTAACAGCCTCTCAATGGCCCGGTAGCTCAGGGCTTCCTGCAAATGCTCCCGTCCGATATGCTCCGCCTGCGCAAGGTCCGCAATGGTGCGCGACACTTTGAGCAGCCGCTGCCATCCCCGAATGGATAATCCCAGTTTCACCAGTACCTGTTCCAGCCATACGCTGTCTTCGTCACGCAGCCGGCAGCAGCGTTTAATTCCGGCGCTATCCAGCGCGGCATTAAGTTTATGCTGTCGGCGGTGCTGGCAGGCCTGCGCGGCAAGAACGCGGGCTTTTACGGCGGCGCTATCTTCACTCCTGACCGGCGGCTGGCTCAACAGCCCCGGCGGCGGCAGCGGGATCTCCAGCGATAAATCAAACCGGTCGAGAAACGGCCCCGACAAACGCGCCAGATAGCGCAGCGTTTGCTCCGGCGTGCAGCGGTTATGGTTCCCCTGATAGTGTCCCGTCGGGCTGGGATTCATCGCGGCGATGAGCTGAAAGCGGGCCGGGTAGGTTATCTTTGCCCGCGTGCGCGAGATATGAATCTGGCCGGATTCAATCGGCTCTCTTAACGCATCCAGCACCCGTCGCTCAAATTCGGGGAGCTCATCGAGAAATAAGATGCCGTTATGCGCCAGCGAGATCTCCCCAGGGGCAGGAATTGCTCCTCCGCCGACCATGGCGACCAGCGACGCGCTGTGGTGTGGCGAACGAAACGGCCTTCTGCGCCATTGTTTCTCGATATGGACGGTATGAACCAGACTTTGTATTGCCGCGCTTTCCAGCGCCTCCTGATTGCTCAGAGGCGGTAAGATCCCGGCAAGGCGGCTTGCCAGCATCGTCTTCCCCGTTCCGGGAGGGCCGATAAGCAAAAGATTGTGCCCGCCCGCGGCGGTTATCTCCAGCGCGCGCTTTCCCTGCTCCTGACCGATAACGTCGCTGAGATCGGCGCATTCCGCCTCTGCCGGATGCGGCGGCGGCTCGGGCTGGCGAAGAGGCTGTTTCCCTTCGAGAAAGCCGCATACCTCCTGAAGATGTCCGGCAATAAAGCAGTCGGCACCGCCGATAAGCCCCACCTCCGACGCGTTGTCTTCGGCGAGGATTATCTGTCTGCCGGCGTTGATGGCTTCCATGGCGCTGGATATGGCGCCTGTAACACCGCGCAGGGCCCCTGTAAGCGCCAGTTCGCCAACCAGCTCATACTGGCTTAGCTTTGCGGCGTTAAGCTGCTCTGACGCCGTCAGAAGCGCAATAGCGATAGGTAAATCATATCGCCCTCCCTCTTTCGGCAGATCGGCGGGGGCAAGGTTAATGGTTATCTTCTTCGCCGGAAATTCGTAGCCGCTGGTGAGAATCGCGCTGCGTACCCGATCCCTTGCTTCTTTCACAGTGGTTTCCGGCAGCCCCACCATGGTTAACCCCGGCAGCCCGTTGCTGATATGAACCTCTACGGTAATGAGCGGCGCATGAACGCCGAGCGCGGCGCGCGTATAAACAATAGCCAGTGACATAGTCCCCCCTTACCGGGCAGAGTATGGCGCGAGCGTGAGAATATTTGACCTGTTAATGGTGGGTTTTACGTGGCGTATTCCGCTATTTTTCGTTGTTTTCACCGCAATACGCTAAAAATGGAAGCTCGATAGACGATTTGTATGGCGGTCGCTTTTGCTATGATGGGTGAATTTTTTTCATTTTCCATATTTCTGATAAAAAACAACTATTTTTAGCAATGCCGTTAACCCGATCGGCAATAGCGTCATAAAAAAATGTTGTGTTTATTGTGATGTCTGTGGTAACTCTTTAGGTATTCCTTCGAACAAGATGCAAAAAGAACTGAAAATGACAGCCCTTCTACGAGTGATTAGCCTGGTCGTGATTAGCGTGGTGGTGATTATTATCCCACCGTGCGGGGCTGCACTTGGACGAGGAAAGGCTTAGAAAACAAGCCTTAACGAACTAAGACCCCCGCACCGAAAGGTCCGGGGGTTTTTTTATGACCTAAAAACATCAATGAGGAGCAGACGATGCGATGCAGCACAAAATTCTGTTTCTCCCGATTGGCGGCGGGGAACTGACTATGAATGGGGCACAGTGGGTGGTACATGCGTTGCGGGCGCAGGGAGTCGAGACGGTATTCGGCTATCCGGGCGGCGCGATTATGCCGATTTACGATGCGTTGTATGACGGCGGCGTGGAACACCTGCTATGTCGGCACGAGCAGGGCGCTGCGATGGCGGCGATCGGCTATGCCCGCGCCACGGGGAAAACCGGCGTATGCATGGCGACGTCCGGACCGGGCGCCACCAACCTGATCACCGGCCTTGCCGATGCGCTGCTCGATTCCGTTCCGGTTGTCGCGATCACCGGCCAGGTAGCCTCGCCGTTCATCGGTACCGACGCTTTCCAGGAAGTGGACGTTCTCGGTTTGTCGCTGGCCTGCACCAAGCACAGCTTTCTGGTGCAGTCGCTGGAGGAGCTGCCCCGCGTGATGGCGGAGGCGTTCCAGGTGGCGAACTCAGGCCGCCCTGGCCCGGTACTGGTTGATATACCGAAAGATATCCAGGTCGCTGTCGGCGAGCTGGAGCCGCACTTCTCCACCGTTGAAAGCGCTGATGTTTTCCCGCATGACGATGTACAAGAGGCTCGCCAGATGCTGGCGCAGGCGCACAAGCCGATGCTGTATGTCGGTGGCGGCGTGGGCATGGCGCAGGCGGTGCCTGCGCTGCGCGAATTTATCGCGGTAACGCAAATGCCGGCTACCTGCACGCTGAAGGGGCTGGGGGCCGTCGAGGCGGACTACCCGTATTATCTGGGCATGCTGGGTATGCACGGCACGAAAGCGGCGAACCTGGCGGTGCAGGAGTGCGATTTGCTCATTGCCGTCGGCGCCCGTTTTGACGACCGCGTAACCGGCAAGCTGAACACCTTCGCGCCCAATGCCAGCGTTATCCATATGGATATCGACCCGGCCGAGCTGAACAAACTGCGTCAGGCGCATGTCGCGCTGCAGGGCGATTTGAATGCGCTGCTGCCAGCGCTGCAGCAGCCGCTGGCCGTTGATGAATGGCGCCAGCATACGGCGGCAATGCGCGCTGAGCATGCCTGGCGCTACGATCACCCGGGCGACGCTATCTATGCGCCGCTGCTGTTAAAGCAGCTGTCGGACCGTAAACCGGCGGACAGCGTCGTCACTACCGACGTCGGCCAGCATCAGATGTGGTCGGCCCAGCACATGACATGGAACCGTCCGGAAAACTTTATTACCTCCAGCGGATTGGGCACCATGGGCTTCGGCCTGCCTGCGGCGGTCGGCGCGCAGGTGGCGCGTCCGAACGATACCGTGATCTGCATCTCCGGTGACGGTTCGTTCATGATGAACGTCCAGGAGCTGGGCACCGTCAAACGAAAACAGCTGCCGTTGAAAATCGTCTTACTGGATAACCAGCGATTAGGGATGGTGCGCCAGTGGCAGCAGCTGTTTTTCCAGGAACGCTATAGCGAAACCACCCTGACCGATAACCCCGATTTCCTCACGCTGGCCAGCGCCTTTGGCATCCCGGGCCAGCACATCACCCGTAAAGACCAGGTTGAAGCGGCACTCGACGCAATGTTGTCCAGCGAAGGGCCGTACCTGCTTCATGTCTCAATCGATGAGCTTGAGAACGTCTGGCCGTTGGTGCCGCCTGGCGCCAGTAATGCACAAATGCTGGAGAAATTATCATGATGCAACATCAGGTCGCCGTACAGGCGCGCTTCAACCCGGAAACCTTAGAACGCGTCCTGCGCGTGGTCCGCCACCGCGGTTTTCAGATTTGCTCCATGAATATGGAGACCGCCGCCGATGCGCAGAACATAAATATTGAATTGACCGTTGCCAGTCCTCGCCCAGTCGAATTACTGTTTAGCCAGTTATGCAAACTGGTCGACGTCGCCCGGGTTGATATCCAGCAGCGCGCCACATCATCGCAATCACAACAAATCCGCGCCTGAGCGCAAAAGGAAGAAAAATGACGACGAAAAAAGCTGATTACATCTGGTTCAATGGTGAGATGGTTCGCTGGGAGGACGCCAAGGTCCACGTGATGTCCCACGCGCTGCATTACGGTACCTCGGTCTTTGAAGGTATCCGCTGCTACGACTCACACAAAGGGCCAGTGGTGTTCCGCCATCGCGAGCACATACAGCGTCTGCGTGATTCAGCCAAAATCTATCGTTTCCCGGTCTCTCAGAGCGTTGATGAACTGATGGAAGCCTGCCGCGAAGTGATTCGCAAAAACAACCTGACCAGCGCCTATATTCGTCCGCTGGTCTTCGTCGGCGATGTCGGTATGGGCGTGAACCCGCCTGCGGGATATACCACCGATGTGATCATCGCCGCCTTCCCGTGGGGCGCGTATCTGGGCGCGGAAGCGCTGGATCAGGGCATTGATGCGATGGTGTCCTCCTGGAACCGCGCGGCGCCGAACACCATCCCGACGGCGGCAAAAGCGGGCGGTAACTATCTTTCTTCTCTGCTGGTCGGCAGCGAAGCGCGCCGTCACGGCTATCAGGAAGGTATCGCGCTGGACGTGAACGGCTATCTTTCTGAAGGCGCAGGCGAAAACCTGTTTGAGGTGAAAGACGGCATCCTGTTCACGCCGCCGTTTACCTCCTCCGCGCTGCCGGGCATTACCCGCGACGCCATTATTAAGCTGGCGAAAGACCTCGGCATCGAGGTGCGCGAGCAGGTGCTGTCCCGCGAGTCCCTGTACCTGGCGGATGAAGTGTTTATGTCCGGCACCGCAGCGGAAATTACCCCGGTGCGCAGCGTTGACGGCATCCAGGTGGGCGAAGGCCGCTGCGGTCCGCTCACGAAACGTATTCAGCAAGCCTTCTTCGGCCTCTTCACCGGCGAAACCGAAGACAAATGGGGTTGGTTGGACCAGGTTAATCACTAAGTATAAATATGGGACGGCACGCACCGTCCCATTTAATAGCCAGACGGGAGTAAATCAAGCATGCCTAAGTATCGTTCCGCCACCACCACCCATGGCCGTAATATGGCGGGTGCCCGCGCGCTGTGGCGCGCCACCGGGATGACCGACGCCGATTTTGGTAAGCCGATTATCGCCGTGGTGAACTCGTTTACCCAGTTCGTACCGGGCCACGTGCACCTGCGCGATCTCGGTAAGCTGGTTGCCGGGCAAATTGAAGCCGCCGGCGGCGTGGCGAAAGAGTTCAATACCATCGCCGTGGATGACGGTATCGCGATGGGTCACGGGGGCATGCTTTATTCACTGCCGTCGCGCGAGCTTATCGCCGACTCGGTAGAGTACATGGTCAACGCCCACTGCGCTGACGCCATGGTGTGCATCTCCAACTGCGACAAAATCACCCCGGGGATGCTGATGGCCTCCCTGCGCCTGAACATTCCGGTGATCTTCGTTTCCGGCGGCCCGATGGAAGCGGGTAAAACCAGGCTGTCCGACAAAATCATCAAGCTCGACCTGGTCGACGCGATGATTCAGGGCGCTGACCCGAAAGTTTCCGATGCGCAAAGCGACCAGGTTGAGCGCTCCGCGTGCCCGACCTGCGGTTCCTGCTCCGGCATGTTCACCGCCAACTCCATGAACTGCCTGACCGAAGCGCTGGGTCTGTCTCAGCCGGGCAACGGTTCGCTGCTGGCAACCCACGCCGATCGTAAGCAGCTGTTTATCAACGCCGGTCAGCGCATCGTTGAGCTGACTAAACGTTACTACGAACAGGACGACGCTTCCGCACTGCCGCGCAATATCGCCAGCAAAGCGGCGTTTGAAAACGCCATGACCCTGGACATCGCCATGGGTGGCTCCACCAACACCGTTCTGCACCTGCTGGCGGCCGCGCAGGAGGCCGAAATCGACTTCACCATGAGCGATATCGACAAGCTGTCCCGCAAGGTGCCGCAGCTGTGTAAAGTCGCGCCGAGCACCCAGAAGTACCATATGGAAGACGTCCACCGCGCGGGCGGCGTGATCGGCATTCTCGGCGAGCTGGACAGAGCCGGGCTGCTGAACCGCGACGTGAAAAACGTGCTGGGCCTGACGCTGCCGCAGGCGCTGGAGCAGTATGACGTGATGCTGACCAAAGACGATGCGGTGAAGAACATGTTCCGCGCGGGTCCGGCGGGCATTCGCACCACCCAGGCATTCTCGCAGGATTGCCGCTGGGAGACGCTGGATGACGATCGCGCCGAAGGCTGTATCCGCTCTCTGGAGCACGCCTACAGTAAAGACGGCGGCCTGGCGGTACTGTACGGCAACTTCGCGGAAAACGGCTGCATCGTGAAAACGGCGGGGGTGGATGACAGTATCCTGAAGTTTACCGGCCCGGCGAAAGTGTATGAAAGCCAGGATGATGCCGTAGAGGCTATCCTCGGCGGTAAAGTCGTGGAAGGCGACGTAGTGGTGATTCGCTACGAAGGGCCGAAAGGCGGGCCGGGGATGCAGGAAATGCTCTACCCGACCAGCTTCCTGAAGTCCATGGGGCTTGGCAAAGCCTGCGCGCTTATCACCGACGGTCGTTTCTCCGGCGGAACCTCCGGCCTGTCCATCGGCCACGTTTCGCCGGAAGCGGCAAGCGGCGGCAACATCGGCCTGATTGAAGACGGCGACATGATTGCCATCGACATCCCGAACCGCGGCATCCAGCTGCAGGTGAGCGACCAGACGCTGGCGGCGCGCCGTGAGGCCCAGCTGGCGCGCGGCGAGAAAGCCTGGACGCCAAAAGACAGGCAGCGCGAAGTCTCCTTCGCCCTGCGCGCCTATGCGAGCCTTGCCACCAGCGCGGATAAAGGCGCGGTGCGCGATAAATCCAAACTCGGGGGTTAATCATGGCCGAGTCACAACCGCTATCCGCCGCCCCTGAGGGGGCGGAATATCTCCGGGCCGTGCTGCGCGCCCCGGTGTACGAAGCCGCGCAGGTCACGCCGCTGCAAAAGATGGAAAAGCTTTCGTCGCGCCTTGATAACGTGATTCTGGTGAAGCGTGAGGACCGTCAGCCGGTACACAGCTTCAAGCTGCGCGGCGCCTACGCCATGATGGCGGGGCTGACGCCGGAGCAAAAAGCGCACGGCGTGATCACCGCATCGGCGGGTAACCACGCACAGGGAGTTGCGTTCTCCTCTGCGCGCCTGGGCGTGAAGGCGCTGATCGTAATGCCAACCGCAACCGCCGACATCAAAGTGGATGCGGTGCGCGGTTTTGGTGGCGAAGTGCTGCTCCACGGGGCGAACTTTGACGAAGCGAAAGCCAAAGCGATTGAACTCTCGCAGCAGCAGGGTTTTACCTGGGTGCCGCCGTTCGATCACCCGATGGTGATCGCCGGTCAGGGCACGCTGGCGCTGGAGCTGCTGCAGCAGGATGCCCACATCGACCGCGTGTTTGTGCCGGTCGGCGGCGGCGGTCTGGCGGCGGGCGTGGCGGTGCTGATCAAACAGCTGATGCCGCAGATCAAAGTGATCGCCGTCGAAGCGGAAGATTCCGCCTGCCTGAAAGCCGCGCTGGAGGCCGGACATCCGGTGGACCTGCCTCGCGTCGGGTTGTTTGCCGAGGGCGTGGCGGTGAAGCGCATCGGCGATGAGACGTTCCGTCTGTGCCAGGAGTATCTCGACGATATCGTTACCGTCGATAGCGACGCAATCTGCGCGGCGATGAAAGATCTGTTCGAGGACGTGCGTGCGGTGGCGGAGCCTTCCGGGGCGCTGGCGCTGGCGGGGATGAAAAAATACATCGCCCAGCATAGCATCCGCGGCGAGCGCCTGGCCCATGTGCTTTCCGGCGCTAACGTGAACTTCCACGGCCTGCGCTACGTTTCCGAACGCTGCGAGCTGGGCGAACAGCGCGAAGCGCTGCTGGCGGTCACCATTCCGGAAGAGAAGGGCAGCTTCCTGAAGTTTTGCCAGCTGCTGGGCGGGCGTTCGGTGACGGAGTTTAACTACCGCTTTGCCGATGCCAAAAATGCCTGCATCTTTGTCGGCGTCCGCTTAAGCCGTGGGCTGGAAGAGCGTAAAGAGATCCTCCAGATGCTGCACAACGGCGGCTATAGCGTGGTGGATCTCTCCGATGACGAGATGGCGAAGCTGCACGTACGCTACATGGTCGGCGGGCGTCCGTCCAAACCGCTGCAGGAGCGGCTGTACAGCTTTGAGTTTCCGGAGTCTCCAGGCGCGCTGCTTAAATTTCTGCACACGCTGGGCACCCACTGGAATATTTCACTGTTCCACTACCGCAGCCACGGCACCGACTATGGTCGCGTTCTGGCGGCGTTCGAACTGGGCGAGCACGAGCCTGATTTCGAAACGCGGCTGAATGAGCTGGGCTACGATTGCCACGATGAAACCCATAACCCGGCGTTCAGGTTTTTCCTCGCGGGCTAGCGACTGCGTGCGCGCTTTTCTCTAATGGCGTTATCAGGAAACTCTGATAGCGCCATTTTTTTATCCTCAATGGCTGTTTCGGCTAAATATGTGACGCGTTTCATAATAAAACGCTCACCATGTTGAGCCTGCCGCTGCACATCTTTTGTGGGCAATGTTTGTCGCCGTCAGCCGGTGACTGAATTACCCTAGGCAATAGTTAATTATGGCGGTCAGCGAGGATATTCGAATGAGCTCGAATATAAATTATGCCGAGGATGAAAGCGTACAGGACTGCGGTTATTTTCCCCCTCAACTTATTTTTCTGGATAAGGCCTACGTAAATACCGCCGCGTTTTTTTCTGCGGTATTTCGTGAGTTAAGCGCGGGTGGGTATGTCCGCGAGACGTTTCTTCAGGCCATCATTGAACGAGAAAACGCGTATCCTACCGGGCTGCCGACGCTGCCCGTAGCGATAGCGCTTCCCCATACCGACCCGCAGCATGTCGTCAGGCCGTTTATTTCCGTGACGCGTCTGAGCCAGCCGCTCGCCTGGCATGAAATGGGCAATGATGAACATATCCTCCAGGTTCACTTCATTGTTTTACTTGGTTTTGTCGATCACAGCAGCCACCTGATGGTGCTACAGAAACTGATGGATTGTCTGGCCGACGAGCAGGCTATTCAGCGGCTATGCGACATCGCGGAGGTTGATGATTTTCTCTGTACTCTCAAATCAATACTGCAATTAGAGAAGGATGAATAAGATGAAAAAAATCATTGTTGCCTGCGGCAGCGGCGTCGCCACGTCGCAGACGGTTGCCAGTAAAGTGTCGCGTCTCCTGAAGGAGCGCAATCAGACGCACATTAAGGTTGAGGTCGTCGATTTAAAATCGCTGGATAGCCATATTAAGGACAGCGCGGCTTATATCGCGATCACCAAAGTGGATAAGCAATATCCCATTCCGGTAATTAACGGTATTGCATTTCTGACGGGAATGGGGATGGAACAGGAATTACAGAAGGTGATTGATGCCTGTAAATGAGGCATAGCGCTTTAATTCTTATAACTATTTTTAGTGGAGAAGTGCTATGGACTTTCTTGGCGTAATTATTAATTACATCCTCACGTTAGGCGCGCCGGTTTTTGTACCGTTCATTATGCTGCTGGCCGGGCTGGCGGTACGGATGAAATTTCGCGATGCGGCGTCGGCGGCGATCACGCTGGGGGTGGCGTTCGTCGGGATGAGCATGCTGATCGGCTTTATGGTCGATGCGATCGGCATCGCGGCGCAAACCATGATGAAGCGAACCGGCCTCGAGCTGAGTATTGTTGACGGCGGCTGGACGACGATGGCCAATATTTCCTGGGCGTGGCCGTACGCGTTCGCCATGTTCCCGCTGCAGGTTGGCGTCAACATCGTGATGCTGATGCTGAACAAAACCAACACGTTCAACGCTGACCTGTGGAACGTCTGGGGCAAAATCTTTACGGCTTTTATCGTGGTGAGCGTCACCACGCCGCTGTTCGGGCCAGCCTGGAGCCTGGCGCTGGCGTTTCTGATCGCCGCCTTCCAGATTGTGATGGAGCTTAACGCGGGGGATATTCATCAGCATCGCATCGAGAAGCTGACCGGCATTCCCGGCGTGACCTGTACCCACCGCATGGTGTTCTTTGGCGCGATTTACTATCCGTTCGATCTGCTGCTGCGCAAAATTCCGGTCTGTAATAAGCCGATGGACGCCACGGCGCTGCGGGCGAAGGTAGGGGTGTTTGCCGAAAACCATATCATCGGTTTTATCCTTGGGATCCTCTTTGGCATTATCGCGGGCTATAGCGTGGCGAAAACCCTGATGCTGGGCGTACAGGCTGCCACCGCGCTGGTGCTGTTCCCGATGATTTCGAAGCTCTTTATGCAGGCGCTGTCGCCGATTTCCGAAGCGATTAGCGATTACATGAATAAGCGGTTCTCCGGGCGCAGGCTGTTCGTCGGTATCGACTGGCCGTTTATGGGCGGCGCCAGCGAAATCTGGTTTGCGATTATCGTCGCCATTCCCTTCACCCTTATCTGGGCTATCGTGCTGCCGGGAAATAAAATTCTGCCCTTTGCCGGCATTATCAACATTTCGCTGATTGTTCCGGCGTATCTGGTCACCCGCGGCAATACCCTGCGGATGGTCATCCTGAGCATTATCGGCGTGCCGTTCTTCCTGTTCGTCGGCACCCAGTTCGCGCCGATGATTACCGAGCTTGGGCAGGCGACGAAAGCCATCAGCATCCCGGCCGGACAGCTGATTTCCAACAGCTCCATTGACGCGCCGGTCTTTACCTACGCCTTCTCATTTCTGTTTAAGTTTCTGCAGGGCAACGTCGTCCCGCTGCTGTTCGCCATTTTCTGGGCCTGCGGCTACTTCTTCTATTCCCGCGAGCTGCGCCGGGAAAGCGAGCGGGCACAGCAGGAGGCATTGCAGCAAGAGAACGCGCATCAGGCGTAATGTGAACGTCTGGCGGCAGGCGCCGCCGCCAGATTTTTGAGCACAGGAGAGTCAGTATGGCCGTGGACAAACGCGTGGTTGCAGTGCTGGACGCCATTGTTAATGACCCTGGCATCACCGGCACCAAGCTGGAGGAGCGGTTTCGCCTGACGCGCAAGCAGCTGAGCTATACGCTGCAAAAGGTTAATGACTATCTTGAGTCGAACCATTTCGATCGTATCAGCCGCCTGAAGACCGGGAAACTGCACATCTCGCGCCACGTGATTGAACATTTCCGCCAGCACCAGACGGCGGAGGCGCGTAACCGCTATCTGTTTTCCGAAGAGGAGCGCGGGCAGATGGTTGTCTTCATGCTGTTGACCCGCAGCGAGCGGCTTTCGCTGCTGCACCTCTCCTCTTCGCTCGGCGTCAGCCAGAACACCATTATCAACGATCTGAAAAAGGTGCGGGCGGAGGCGGCAAGGTTCGGGCTGGAAATCAGCTACGACCGGGGCAACGGCTACCATATTCTGGGCGAAGAGCTGGAAAAACGGTATCTGTTGCTCAACTGCCTGCGGCGGGTGCTGGAGATCCCCGTCGCCAAAAGCATCATTTCACAATATAACAACGTGATGAGCGAGCACCTTGAAAAGGTCGGGAACGTCTTCAGCGAGATCGAGCGGCGGTTTAAAATTCAGTTCACCGACCGGCAGCTGCAGGAGCTTATCTATTTTATTTGCTTTATTTTGCATCGCATCGCCTGCGGGAAATACCTGGTTAATCTCCCGGAAAGCTATGCCGATATTGCCAGCAGCAGGGATTTCTCTCTGATTCAGAGCGTTATCAGCAAAATTGATATTCACATACAGAATGAGCTTATTTTCCTGACCGCGTTAATCCAGAGCTCGAATATCCAGAGTATTGCCGATAAGTACTTTCATCTGGACGCTATTCTGCTGGAAAGCGTCTGCGCCGTTGTGGACAGCTTCGAGAAAATAAGCTGCGTCACCATTAAGGAAAAAAGCGAGCTTATCGAAAAGATTTACCAGCACTGGAAACCGGCCTACTACCGTATTCGCTACCATCTCGCCAATACCAGCAGCGTTTACGAGCTGGTGGTTAAGGAGTTCAGCCATTTGCACGAAATGGTGCGGCGTGCGGCGGCGCCGTTTGAACAGCTGCTGCATTGTGAAATTCCTGATGAGGAGATGGCGTTTCTGACCGTGCTGTTTGGCGGCTGGTTGACCCGCGAGGGCGTTATTCATCAGGTCAAACTGCAAAAGACGGCGCTGGTGGTGTGTGAAAATAGCGCCACGATTTCAACCTATCTTTTCCTGACGCTACAGGTGCTGTTCCCTGAACTCTATTTCTCCTCTGTAATGTCGCGCCGGGAATTTGAACGCTATAGCGGGCACTACGACGTGGTGTTTTCCACTACGCACCTGAGCACCAGTAAAATGGTTTTTGTGGTGAACCCGTCCGCCAGCAGCATTCATAAGAGCACCTTTCGCCATCATGTGATCGGCGCTTTGCAGGGCGTCGACCCCAATATTATTCAAATTGAGCAGCTGCTGCTGATTTTCGAACGCTTCGGCAATATTACCGATCACAAAGGATTGCAGCGCGCGCTGGCGCATTATATCTACGATGAAAACCATGCCGCCTGCCCGCAGAACCGCGTGGAGCCCGCCGCGCCTTCGCTGGCTGAACTGCTCGGCGAGACGCACGTCCGGCTGGCGGCAGAGCTACCGGCCAGCTGGCAGGAGGCGATTAGCGACGCCTCATCATCGCTGCTGTGCGATGCCGTGATTGAGCCTCGCTACGTTCGCATCATGACTGACAAAATTAGCGAAGAACAGCCGTGGATTATGCTGGCGGAGGGGGTAATCATCGCCCATGCCGGTATCGATGACGGCGCCGCCGACACCGGTATGGCGCTACTTCGCCTGCCAGAAAAAATGGATTTTGCCGGGTATATGCAGGCCGATATTGTGATCGTGCTGGCGACTCATAATCCGCAAAAACACCTGAAAGCGCTGGCGCAATTAAATGAATTTCTCGAGTTTCATGATGGCGGAAATTGCATCCGTCAGGCCCGAAATAAAACGGAGTTACTTAACGCAATAGCTATTCATCGGTAATCCGCGCGCATTACTGCGCGCTCCCTTTATTAGCAACGTCATCTGTCGGTAATGATTGCCGCGGTAGCGCTCGTCCTTACAACCAACACAGGATAATGCTTATGTTAGAGATTCAGAAAAAACAGGTCGTCGACATGGCCAGGACCGCGCAGCAGTGGGGGCTGTGTAAACATAAAGCCGGGAATTCCAGCGTGCGCGACAAAGAGAGCGGGCTTATCCTGGTGACGCCGACCACGGTGGATAAAATGCACCTGACGCCGCGCGATATTGTAGTGATGGACGTCGAGGCCAACGTTATCGAAAGCGAGGCCGGTTTACGGCCGACCAGCGAATGCCTGATGCACATCGAGATCTATAAAGCCCGCCCGGATATTTTTGCCGTTTCCCATACCCACTCCCTGTACGCGACCTCTTTCGCGGTGCTGAATAAGCCGATTCCGGCGGTGGTCTATGAATGCGCGATCCTCAATCTGCTGGACGGCGTGATCCCGGTCGCGCCCTACGGTCGCCCGGGGACTCCGGCCCTGTCCAACAGCGTCATCGAGCCCATCAGACGCGCGGACGCCATTCTGATGGAAAAGCATGGCGCCATCGGCGTGGATAAAGACCCCTATGAGGCGGTGCTGAAATCGGCCTATCTCGAAGAAATGGCGCAAATCTATTACCACGCGCTGGTGATTAACGGCGGCAAGGAGCCTGCGTCATTTACGCCGGACGAGCTGCAGCGCTGGCAGTACCCGTCGCAAATTCGGTTTTCCCGTTAATGCGTCCTGTCCCGCCGCTGCCTGCTCGGGGGCGGGATCTTCACGGAGAGAAAAGATGAAAAAGTTTATTAACCAGGCGGATGACTTCATTCCTGAGATGCTGGCGGGTATTTATCTGGCCCATCCTGACGCGCTGCGCTGCGTGAATGACGACCCGCACTGCCTGGCGCGCGTTGGGGCCACGCCTGGCAAGGTGGCGATAGTCACCGGCGGCGGTTCCGGCCATCTGCCGCTGTTTCTGGGCTATGTCGGCGAAGGCATGCTGGACGGCTGCGCGGTCGGCGATGTTTTCCAGTCTCCCTCGCCGGAGCAGATTCTGGCGGTGACGCAGGCCGTCGATACCGGCGCGGGCGTGCTGTACCTCTACGGCAACTATAACGGCGACATCTTCAACTTTGACATGGCGGCGGAAATGGCGGAGATGGAGAGCGATATCCGCACGCGAACGGTCGTTGCCGCCGATGATTCGGCTGGCGCCGCGCCGTCGGGGGAAGGGAACGCATCCGCCCGCCGGGGCGTTGCCGGTATTTTTTTCGTCTACAAATGCGCGGGCGCGGCGGCCGCTAACGGGGGCTGCCTCGATACGGTGGCGCGGGTCGCGCAAAAAGCTGGCGATCGCGTCCGCACGCTGGGCGTGGCGCTTTCCCCTTGCATCGTACCGCGTATCGGCAAACCCGGTTTTCAGATTGGCGATGATGAGATGGAAATTGGGATGGGCATTCACGGCGAAAGCGGAATACGCCGGGGGCCGACGCTGCCCGCCCGCCAAATCGCGGACGAAATGATGTCCTGGCTGCTGGCGGATTCGCCGTGTCAGAGCGGTGATGAAGTGGCGGTGCTGATCAACGGCCTGGGGGCGACGCCGCTTGAGGAGCTGTACCTGATGTACCGCCATGTTCATCACACGCTGTCGCAGAGCGGGATCCGCGTTTTTCGGGTCTGGGTGGGCGAGTTCGCCACCGCGATGGAGATGGCAGGGATGTCCATCAGCCTGATGCCGGTGGACGAGGAGCTGAAGGCGCTGCTTGCCCGTGAGGCGAACACCCCGATGTTCAGGCAGTTTTCAGCCTGAGGAGGCGCGATGACTATCGATACGCACGGACTGCGCCGTCTGTTTGCCGGCTGGGCGCAGCTGATGACGGCCAGTAAGGATGTACTGACAGAGCTCGACAGCGTAGTAGGCGACGGCGATTTGGGGCTGACCATGAGCGACGGGTTCGCTGCCGCTTCGCAGTATGCGCAGCACAGCGATGAACGGGATCTCGGGCAATTTTTCTACCAGGCGGGCAAAACGATGGCCTCCGCGGTGCCTTCCACGATGGGCACGCTGATGGCGTCAGGGCTGATGCAGGCCGGTAAAGCGTTTAAAGGCCGTGAGTCCATGGCGCCCGACGAGATGGGAACCTTCTTTCAGGCCTGGTTTGATGGCGTACAGCAGCGCGGGAAGGCCCGGCCCGGAGAGAAAACGTTCCTGGATGGCCTGGCGCCAGCGGTTGCGGTACTGACGTCGTCTCAGGGTTCCCCTGCGGCCCTGGCGCGCGAAGCACTGCTGCAGGCGCAGCACGGCGTGCGGCAAACCACGACCATGGTCGCCCGGCACGGACGCGCCGCCATCCACGGCGAACGTTCGCGCGCTTTTGTTGATCCCGGGGCGATGGTGGCTCAACTGCTGGTTCAGGGGTATTTCAATTTCGTTCAGGAGAGGGAGCAGGAGCCGCTATGTTGAGAGAAGTCATCAGGGTCAGCAACCAGAGCGGGATTCACGCCCGGCCTGCGGGGGTGCTGGCGAAAGCCTGCGCGCAATACCAGTCGCGAATCGAGATGGTGTACAACGGCAAAACCATCAAGGGAAAGAGCATCATGAGCATTTTGGGCGCCGGGATTAAAGGTAAAGCATCGCTGGAGCTTATCTGCAGCGGCAGCGATGAGCAGGAGGCGATGGCGCAGCTTAAGCAGCTCTTCGCCGAGGGCTTTGGCTTTGATTAAACGCCCCGTCGCGGCGTGATGCCGGGGTTACTTTTTGATTTCCAGCACAATCTTCCAGAACGCATCAATCAGCGGCTCGTGCAGCCGCTTTTTCTGTACGCAGACGCCGAGCTCAAACGGCGTTTTCTCGTCGCTGCGCTCCAGAATCATTACGCGATTACGCACCGGTTCAGGACTGTTCTCCAGTACCACTTCCGGCAGCAGCGCTACGCCGCAGCCAAGGGCGACCATCGACACCATCGCCTCGTGGCCGCCGACCGTGGCGTAAATCGACGGGTTGCTTATCTTCTGACGGCGGAACCACAGCTCAATGCGGCGGCGTACCGGACCCTGATCGGCCATGATAAACGGCACCGTCGACCAGTCGGGCTTATCCTGCGTCACCTGAGTGCGCACCGGGCAGGGGAGCGCCGGGGCTATCAGCACCACCGCCAGGTTTTCCAGCATTGAAAACGCCACCGCGCCGGGCAGCGTCTCCGGCTTACCGGCGATCGCCAGGTCCGCTTCTCCCGTCACCACTTTCTCCATTGCATCCGCGGCGTCGCCGGTGGTGAGCTTGATTTCCACCGAGGGGTGCTCGGCGCGAAACCGGTCAAGGATTGGCGGCAGGTGGCTGTAGGCCGCGGTAACCGAGCAAAAGATATGCAGCTCGCCCGAGAGCGACGGCCCCTGCTGGTCGATCGTGTGCCGCAGCTGCTGGTACTGCAATAGTGTCTGCTGCGCGAAGGTGCGCAGCTCTTCGCCCGCTTCGGTGAGCGTCACGGTGCGGTTATCGCGAATAAACAGCGCCTGGCCGAGATCGTCTTCGAGCCGCTGAATCTGCCGCGAGAGCGTGGAGGGGCTGACGTGCATAGCGCGCGCGCTGCGGCCAAAGTGGCGGCTTTCCGTCAGATGTAAAAACATTTTCAGATCGCGTAAATCCATGAGACCGGCTCCACAGTTTCGTGTTGCGAATATTGCAACATAACGTTGTTAATATATCAATTTAAGCAACGCATTTCCTGACATATAGTGAATGTATTCTCCTTGCAAGACACGGCAAGCGAACCAAACAACAAGCACGACACAACATCACGGAGTATCACCATGGCTAACTACTTTAATACACTGAATCTGCGCCAGCAGCTGGCGCAGCTGGGTAAATGTCGCTTTATGGGCCGCGAAGAATTTGCCGACGGCGCAAGCTACCTTCAGGGTAAGAAAGTGGTCATCGTCGGCTGCGGCGCGCAGGGTCTGAACCAGGGTCTGAACATGCGCGACTCCGGTCTGGATATCTCTTACGCTCTGCGCAAAGAAGCGATTGCCGAGAAGCGCGCCTCCTGGCGTAAAGCCACCGAAAACGGCTTTAAAGTCGGTACCTATGAAGAGCTGATCCCGCAGGCGGACCTGGTGGTTAACCTGACGCCGGACAAACAGCACTCCGACGTTGTGCGTTCCGTGCAGCCGCTGATGAAAGACGGCGCGGCGCTGGGCTACTCCCACGGCTTCAACATCGTGGAAGTGGGCGAGCAGATCCGTAAAGACATCACCGTGGTGATGGTAGCGCCGAAGTGCCCGGGTACCGAAGTGCGCGAAGAGTACAAGCGTGGCTTTGGCGTACCGACGCTTATCGCGGTGCACCCGGAAAACGATCCAAAAGGCGAAGGCATGGCGATTGCCAAAGCCTGGGCCGCAGCCACCGGCGGCCACCGCGCGGGCGTGCTGGAATCTTCCTTTGTAGCGGAAGTGAAATCTGACCTGATGGGCGAGCAGACCATCCTGTGCGGTATGCTGCAGGCCGGTTCTCTGCTGTGCTTCGACAAGCTGGTTCAGGAAGGCGCTGACCCGGCGTATGCGGAAAAACTGATTCAGTTCGGCTGGGAGACCATCACCGAAGCGCTGAAGCAGGGCGGCATCACGCTGATGATGGACCGTCTGTCCAACCCGGCGAAACTGCGCGCTTACGCGCTGTCCGAGCAGCTGAAAGAAATTATGGCGCCGCTGTTCCAGAAGCACATGGACGACATCATCTCCGGCGAATTCTCCTCCGGCATGATGGCTGACTGGGCCAACGACGATAAGAAACTGCTGACCTGGCGTGAAGAGACCGGCAAAACCGCGTTCGAAACTGCGCCGCAGTTTGAAGGTAAAATCGGCGAGCAGGAGTACTTCGATAAAGGCGTGCTGATGATCGCGATGGTGAAAGCGGGCGTTGAGCTGGCGTTCGAAACCATGGTGGCATCCGGTATTATCGAAGAGTCCGCTTACTACGAATCGCTGCACGAGCTGCCGCTGATCGCCAACACCATCGCCCGTAAGCGTCTGTACGAAATGAACGTGGTTATCTCCGATACCGCAGAGTACGGCAACTACCTGTTCTCTTATGCCTGCGTGCCGCTGCTGAAATCCTTCATGACGGAAATTCAGCCGGGCGATCTGGGTAAAGCGATTGCTGAAGGCGCAGTAGATAACGCGCAGCTGCGTGATGTCAACGAAGCGATTCGCGGCCACGCGATCGAGCAGGTGGGTAAGAAGCTGCGCGGCTACATGACGGATATGAAGCGTATCGCGGTTGCGGGCTAAGCTGCTACATGCGGTGCCGGATGGCGGCGTAAACGTCTTATCCGGCCTACACAAAGTGTACGTATCGTAGGCCTGATAAGCGCAGCGCCATCAGGCAAAAACCCGGTGATCAGATTCACCGGGTTTTTTGTTAGTTCCGGTACAGCACCTTAATGATGTGGTAGCCGAACTGGGTGTGCAGCGGGCCGGTTGGCTCCAGCACCGGGCAGGAGAAGACCACTTTGTCGAACGCCGGAACCATCTGTCCCTGGCGGAATTCTCCCAAATGACCACCTTTCTTGCCTGACGGGCAGATAGAGTGCTTCTTCGCCAGCTTCTCGAAATCGCCACCGTTTTTAATCTGCTCCAGAAGATCCAGTGCCAGTTTCTCTTCCTTCACCAGAATGTGCAGTGCTGCTGCTGTTTTTGCCATGATCGTGCCTTGAATGGGATAGATTAAGGCCGCAATAGTAGCATGCGTTATCGGCGATATAACACTGCGGCCTTTTTTCCATTACGGGACAGATGTCCCGACGGGATCATGGAACCGGGAGGTACGCAGCAGTTTTACCCGGCGTAGCGTCGGCGCCCGGGACGCCCGTCCTGTCTTTGCGAACGTGGAGCGAGATATCATGAACATGATGAAAAAAGCTGAATTTTCAGACGACTGGCTGACAGGGCTTCGGCGCGTGGTGAGCGATCCGACGCTGTACGCGCTCCTGAAAAATTGTCCGCTGGAGATAATGCAGCGCTGGGCCTTTGAGGATATTCCTCGCGGCGCGGCGATTTGTCGGCAGGGCGATATCTGCCAGCGCTTTTCGCTGATCGTCGCCGGCGAGGTGGATGTCTTTTTTGAGGCCGACGATGGCCGCCGCTACCGCCAGGCCCGTTACGGCAAAGGCGACATGCTGGGCGAGCTGGAAATTTTCGACTCGCGAAACTACATCTGCTCCGTCGTTGCCGTCAGCAATACGCAGCTGCTGAGCCTGTCGCAGGCGCATTTTGAACGCTGGCTGACGCTGGATAATCATTTTAACCAGCGCATGCTGCGGTTTTTCAGCCAGCAGTATTACCAGCTGTCAAAAAAAGCCAGCAGCGACAGCCTTTACTCTCTGCATCAGCGGGTATGCCAGGCGCTCTGGCTGCGGTATGAACAGCAGGGAACGGCGACTTTTTTGCTGGATAAGCAGAATTTGAGTCAAGAATTTGCGGCCACGACGCGCAGTATCAACCGCATTTTGCACGATCTGAAAACGCTGCGAATTATTGATTCCGACGGCGAGCGGATCGTGCTGTTAGCCCCTGAAAAGCTGAAGCAGGAGGCTGAAACCTAAAGACCACCACGATTGAGAAGGAGGGGATGATGTCGCTTCAGCCACATATTCGACTGGATTCACCGATGACGGGGGCGAGATACGCCTTACTGCCAGGTGACCCGCAGCGGGTGGATCGTGTCGCTCGCTTTCTTGATGACCCGGAGCCTTTAGGGCAGAACCGCGAGTTTCGCGCGCTGCGCGGCTGGTATCAGGGTACGGAAATTCTGGTGCTGTCGACGGGGATTGGCGGGCCGTCTACGGCTATCGCCGTGGAGGAGCTGCGCCAGATTGGCGTAAAAACGCTGATCCGCATCGGCAGCTGCGGCGCGTTGCAGGATAACCTGGCGCTGGGCGATGTGATTATCGCCAACGGCGCGGTGACCGATGACGGTACCAGCCGTACCTACGCCCCGGCAGGCTACCCGGCCTGCGCCGATCCGCAGCTGACCTGGACGCTGATGCAGCAGGCGGCGCAGATGCGGATTCCGGCGACCTGCGGTCTCGTCCGCAGCCACGATAGCTTTTATACCGACCGCGAGGCGGCGCTGGACGCGGAGTGGTCGGCGCGTGGTATTCTCGGCGCGGATATGGAAAGCGCGCCGCTGATGGTGGTTGGCGCGCTGCGCGGGCTGCGTACGGCATCATTGCTGAATGTGGTGGTGGCGCACAACGGGTGCCTGGACAGCAGTATCAACGACTATGTACAACAAGAGACGCTGTGCCAGAAGGGCGAAGAACGACAGATAGCTCTGGCGCTGCGGGCGATTCATTCTGACAGCCAGCAAGGAGTGCAGTAATGGACTTTTTTAGCATTAACAACGTGATGGTCACCATTCCCCTCGGGCAGGGCGGCTATGCGCTGTCGTGGATTGAGGCCATTGGCACCGTATTCGGCCTGCTGTGCATCTGGTGCGCCAGCCGGGAAAAGATAGTCAATTACCTGTTTGGTCTGATTAACGTCACGCTGTTTGCGGCGATTTTTTTCCAGATCCAGCTCTACGCCAGCCTGCTTTTGCAGGTGTTCTTCTTCGCGGCCAACATTTACGGCTGGTACGCATGGAGCCGGCAGACCGAGAACAATGAAGCCGCGCTGAAGGTTCGCTGGCTCTCGCGTCAGCAGACGCTGGCGCTGGGCGCGGTTTGCGTCGTCGCCATTGTGCTAATGACGCTGTTTATCGACCCGGTATTCGCGATGCTGACCCGCATTATGCTGGCGGTGCTGCACGCGGTCGGCATTCAGGTTGCGATGCCTGACCTGCAGCCGGATGCGTTCCCGTTCTGGGATTCCACCATGCTGGTGCTCTCCATTGTGGCGATGGTGCTGATGACCCGTAAATACGTGGAAAACTGGCTGCTGTGGGTAGTTATCGACGTGATTAGCGTGGTTATCTACGCCATTCAGGGCGTGTACGCGATGTCGCTGGAATATGTCCTGCTGACGGCGATCGCGGTGATGGGCTCCTGGAGCTGGATCGTCAGCGCCAGGCGCAATGGCTACGCGCCGCTTGCCGCCCGCGCTTCCTGAACCCACATTTCCAGGCTGCCTGAAAGGGCGGCCTGCTGCACGCCCGCCTTCAGTTTCTGCTACAATCCTCCCCCCGTTCGAAGATTGAGCAATACAGCCATGCGTTTAAACCCCGGACAACAACATGCCGTCGAATTCGTCACCGGACCCTGCCTGGTGCTGGCGGGAGCTGGCTCGGGAAAAACCCGTGTAATCACCAATAAAATCGCCCATCTGATCCGCGGCTGCGGCTATCAGGCGCGCCATATCGCCGCCGTCACCTTCACCAACAAGGCCGCGCGCGAGATGAAAGAGCGCGTGGCGCAGACGCTGGGGCGCCAGGAGGCGCGCGGGCTGATGATTTCCACCTTCCATACCCTGGGCCTGGAAATTATCAAACGTGAATTTGCCGCGCTGGGGATGAAGTCAAACTTCTCGTTGTTTGACGACACCGACCAGACGGCGCTGCTCAAAGAGCTGACGGAAGGGCTGATTGACGATGATAAAGTCGTCCTGCAGCAGCTGATCTCGACGATCTCGAACTGGAAAAACGATCTGAAAACCCCGGCGCAGGCCGCCGCTGGGGCTCTCGGCGAGCGCGATCGCATTTTTGCCCACTGCTATGGGCTGTATGATGCGCACCTGAAAGCCTGCAACGTACTGGACTTCGACGATCTCATTTTGCTGCCGACGCTGCTGCTGCAGCGCAATGACGAGGTGCGTGAGCGCTGGCAGAACAAAATCCGTTATCTGCTGGTGGATGAATATCAGGATACCAACACCAGCCAGTACGAGCTGGTGAAGCAGCTGGTCGGCAGCCGCGCCCGTTTTACCGTGGTGGGCGATGACGACCAGTCGATTTACTCCTGGCGCGGCGCGCGGCCGCAAAACCTGGTGCTGCTAAGCCAGGATTTCCCGGCGCTGCAGGTGATTAAGCTGGAGCAGAACTACCGCTCGTCCGGGCGCATTCTGAAAGCGGCGAATATTCTGATCGCCAATAATCCGCACGTGTTTGAAAAGAAACTTTTTTCCGAGCTGGGCTACGGCGTGGAGCTCAAGGTGCTGAGCGCCAACCATGAAGAGCATGAGGCCGAGCGGGTGGCCGGGGAGCTTATCGCGCACCACTTTATCAACAAGACCCAGTACAAGGACTACGCGATCCTGTATCGCGGGAACCACCAGTCCCGGGTATTTGAAAAGCTGCTGATGCAAAACCGCATTCCGTACCGTATTTCGGGCGGCACCTCGTTTTTCTCGCGCCCGGAAATTAAGGATCTGCTGGCCTACCTGCGGATACTGACCAACCCGGACGACGACAGCGCATTTTTGCGTATCGTGAACACGCCGAAACGCGAGATTGGCCCGGCAACGCTGCAAAAGCTGGGTGAATGGGCCACCACCCGCAACAAGAGCCTGTTTTCCGCCAGCTTCGATATGGGGCTAAACCAGACGCTGACCGGGCGCGGCTATGAGTCGCTGACCCGCTTCACGCAGTGGCTGGGCGAGGTTCAGCGGCTGTCCGAGCGGGAGCCTATTGCGGCGGTGCGCGACCTTATCCACGGTATCGACTATGAGTCCTGGCTGTTTGAGACCTCGCCAAGCCCCAAAGCCGCGGAAATGCGGATGAAAAACGTCAACACGCTGTTCGGCTGGATGACGGAGATGCTGGAGGGCAGCGAGCTGGAGGAGCCGATGACCCTGACGCAGGTCGTCACCCGCTTTACCCTGCGCGACATGATGGAGCGAGGGGAGAGCGATGAGGAGCTGGACCAGGTGCAGCTCATGACGCTGCACGCCTCGAAAGGCCTGGAGTTTCCGTATGTCTATCTGGTGGGAATGGAAGAGGGGCTGTTGCCGCATCAGAGCAGCATCGATGAAGATAACGTCGATGAAGAGCGCCGCCTGGCCTACGTGGGCATCACCCGCGCGCAGAAGGAGCTGACCTTTACCTTGTGCAAAGAGCGTCGCCAGTACGGCGAGCTGGTGCGCCCGGAACCGAGCCGTTTCCTGCTGGAGCTGCCGCAGGACGATCTTATCTGGGAGCAGGCGCGGAAAGTGGTGACCCCGGAGGAGCGCATGCACAAAGGGCAGGCCAACGTCGCCAATATTCGCGCGATGCTGGCGAGGGCAAAAGAGAAGTAAACGCGGTTATCTCCCTCAGGCAGAGGGGGCGGCGATGTCCAGCGGCCAGTGAACGTAGCTTTGCCACTGGCTTTCCTGCTCGACCATCTCGGTGCCGAGCGGGTGTTCCTCCAGCCAGCCTTGCGGCAGCTGCATCGTCAGCGTTTCGCCGCGGGCGCTGAGCGAAACCTCGGGCAGCAAATCGTCGCGGCGGCGGCTGGCGAAGAGGATTGCCAGACGCAGCAGCCGACAAAGATGTTCCGCCACCCTCGGCGGCACGGCGTTTTGCTGATGCAGCGACGGCAGATCGATGGTGTTGGTCTGATTGAGCACCAGCGTGGCCAGCAGCTTTTTCTGCGCCGGAGTAAAGCCCGGCAGATCGAGATTTTTGACCAGATAGGCCGCGTGCTGCGGCGCGTATTTAAAATCAACGCTAAGGCCGATTTCATGCAGATGGCAGGCGCTGAGCAGCAGCTCGCGGCTTAGCGGCTCCAGCTCCCACTGCTCGCCCACCTGATCGGCGAAATGCGACGCCAGCTGCGCAACGCGCTGCGCCTGCTCGGTATCCACCATAAAGCGTCGCTGAATATTGCGCAGCGTACGGCGGCGGATATCCTGATCGACCGCCAGATGCAGCATGCCGTAGACCAGACCTTCCCGCAGCGCGCCGCCCGCGAGGGTCATGCACTGGATGTTGAGTTCGGTGAAGATGGCGATAAGAATCGCCAGCCCGCTGGGGAAAACCAGCGCGCGTTCAAGCGTCAGTCCCTGAATTTCGAGCTCTTCGAGGCGTCCGCACTGGATGGCGCGCTGCTTAAGCTGCTGCAGCTTGGCGAGGGTGATCCGCTCGTCCATGCCCTGCGCCATCATAATTTCCTGTAGCGCCTGTACGGTGCCGGATGCGCCGACGCAAACCTTCCAGCCATGGCGACGAAGCTCGTCGGCGACCGGGCGCAGCACATCGCGCGCCGCCTGTTCGGCGGTATCGAAATGCGTTTGCTCAAGATTGCGATCGGAGAAGTAGCGTTCAAGCCAGGTGACGCAGCCCATCGACAGGCTGAACAGCGACGTGGTTTGCGCGCCGGTGCCGGTGACCAGCTCGGTGCTGGCGCCGCCGATATCCACCACCAGACGACGATCGTCGCCGCCCGTGGTATGCGCCACGCCCTGGTAAATCAGCCGCGCTTCTTCTTCGCCGCTGATAACCTGTACCGGACAGCCCAGAATCTCCTGCGCTTTCGCGATGAACGCCTGGGCGTTGACGGCAAGGCGCAAGGTGGCGGTCGCTACGACGCGAATTTGCGCCTGGGGGATGTCCTGCAGACGTTCGGCAAACAGGCGCAGGCACTGCCAGCCGCGCTCCATCGCTTCCGGCGCCAGTACGTTATCGCGAGATAACCCGGCGGCCAGGCGCACTTTGCGCTTAATTCTGGTGAGGGTCTGAATGCTCCCCGCCACTTCGCGCACAACCAGCATATGAAAACTATTGGAACCGAGATCGATAGCTGCATAAAGCGAAGAGGCGGTGCTGAGCATAGCGTATTTAACCCGAACGACGACGGTTACGCGGCGCGCCGGTGCGGCGCGGACCATTACCCGGGCGCGTACGCGTCAGGCGGAACGGCTTCGGCAGATCCGTCATCAGCGCGTCCGGATTGTACTTGCTTACCGGAATCGAGTGGCCGATATAGGTCTCGATAGCCGGCAGGTTCAGCGCGTACTCTTCACAGGCGAGGCTGACAGAGTGGCCGCTGGCGCCAGCGCGTCCGGTACGGCCGATGCGGTGAACGTAATCTTCGCAGTCGTCCGGCAGGTCGTAGTTAAAGACGTGGGTCACGGCCGGAATATGCAGGCCGCGAGCGGCGACGTCGGTGGCGACGAGGATATCAAGATCGCCACGGGTGAACTCCTCCAGAATGCGCAGGCGTTTTTTCTGCGCCACGTCGCCGGTCAGCAGGCCGACGCGGTGGCCGTCCGCAGCCAGATGGCCCCAGATATCTTCGCAGCGGTGCTTGGTGTTAGCGAAGATAATGGCGCGATCCGGCCACTCTTCCTCCAGCAGCGTTTGCAGCAGGCGCATTTTCTCGTCGTTAGACGGATAGAAAAGCTCTTCTTTAATGCGGTGGCCGGTTTTCTGTTCCGGTTCCACTTCGACGTACTCGGCGTTGTTCATCTGCTCGAACGCCAGTTCGCGTACGCGGTAGGAGAGCGTAGCGGAAAACAGCATGTTCAGGCGCTGATTGGCCGGCGGCATGCGGCGGAACAGCCAGCGAATATCTTTGATAAAGCCGAGATCGTACATGCGATCGGCTTCGTCCAGCACCACGACCTGAATCGCGCCCAGGTTAATATGGTTTTGTCTGGCGTAATCAATGAGACGACCGGTTGTGCCGATCAAAATATCGACACCGTTTTCCAGCACTTTCAGCTGCTTATCGTAGCCGTCGCCGCCGTAGGCGAGGCCCAGCTTCAGGCCGCTGGCGCTTGCCAGGGGTTCAGCATCCGCGTGGATCTGCACCGCCAGCTCGCGGGTTGGCGCCATGATCAGCGCGCGCGGTTGGTTCACCTGGCGATTTTCCATCGCCGGATGAGAGAGGAGATAATGAAACGTTGACGTCAGGAACGCCATCGTTTTGCCAGTACCGGTTTGCGCCTGACCCGCAACGTCACGGCCTGCCAGCGTCAGCGGCAGAGCCAATGCCTGAATGGGCGTGCAATTATGAAAGCCTTTCTTTTCAAGGGCTTCAATCACCGTTGGGTGCAGGGCGAAGTCGGAAAACTTCTGTTCTGTTAAATGTGTTTTGCTCATAGTGTGGTAGAATATCAGCTTACTATTGCATTAAGAAAGCGTATCCGGTGAAATAACGTCAACCTTTCGTTGGCTAAAGCAACATCAACGAGGCGTTGATTGTTGATTAATGCTACACCAACACACCAGGCTTATTCCTGCGGAGTTAACTATGAGCGATAAAATTATTCACCTGACTGACGACAGTTTTGACACGGACGTACTCAAGGCTGACGGGCTGACCCTCGTCGATTTCTGGGCAGAGTGGTGCGGTCCGTGCAAAATGATCGCCCCGATTCTGGATGAAATCGCCGAAGAGTTCGACGGTAAACTGACCGTGGCCAAACTGAACATCGACCAGAACCCGGGTACCGCGCCGAAATACGGCATCCGCGGCATTCCAACCCTGCTGCTGTTCAAACAGGGCGAAGTCGTCGCGACCAAAGTGGGCGCGCTGTCCAAAGGTCAGCTGAAAGAGTTCCTGGAAGCTAACCTCGCCTGAGGATAGCCTCAATATTGCGGCGTCCACGGTTCCGAAAATAGAGGGATTGCTGGACGCCTGCGATAAGTCGTGCTAAGTTAACGTTGACTTCGTTTTAAACATACCTAATGTAGTTTGAATCTGGTTTTACCCAGGCTTCCCGTATCACTCGCGTGAGGCTTAAAGATTTCAGGCTTATCGCTTATTCCGTCTCGTCGTTTCAGTTCTGTGTTTTTTCCTTTGACCAGGCCGCGTACAGACATGAGTTGAAAGCCGTAAACAGGCATGGATGACCCTGCCATACCATTCACAACATACGTTCGAGATTTACCCCTCACACCACTATGAATCTTACCGAATTAAAGAATACGCCGGTTTCTGAGCTGATCACTCTCGGCGAAAATATGGGGCTAGAAAACCTGGCCCGTATGCGCAAACAGGACATTATTTTTGCCATCCTGAAGCAGCACGCGAAGAGTGGCGAAGATATCTTTGGCGATGGTGTGCTGGAGATTCTGCAGGATGGATTTGGTTTCCTCCGCTCCGCAGACAGCTCCTACCTCGCCGGCCCTGACGACATCTACGTATCCCCCAGCCAAATCCGCCGTTTCAACCTCCGCACTGGTGACACCATTTCAGGTAAGATTCGTCCGCCGAAAGAGGGTGAACGCTACTTTGCGCTGTTGAAAGTTAACGAGGTTAACTACGACAAACCGGAAAACGCGCGTAACAAGATCCTGTTCGAGAACTTAACGCCGCTGCACGCGAATTCTCGTCTGCGTATGGAGCGTGGCAACGGGTCGACCGAAGATTTGACCGCGCGCGTTCTGGATCTGGCATCGCCAATCGGCCGCGGCCAGCGTGGCCTGATCGTCGCGCCGCCGAAAGCCGGTAAAACCATGCTGCTGCAGAACATCGCGCAGAGCATCGCTTACAACCATCCGGACTGCGTGCTGATGGTGCTGCTGATCGACGAACGTCCGGAAGAAGTTACCGAGATGCAGCGTCTGGTCAAAGGCGAAGTGGTTGCTTCTACCTTCGACGAACCGGCATCCCGTCACGTTCAGGTCGCGGAAATGGTTATCGAGAAGGCGAAGCGTCTGGTTGAGCACAAGAAAGACGTTATCATTCTGCTCGACTCCATCACCCGTCTGGCGCGCGCTTACAACACCGTGGTGCCGGCTTCCGGTAAAGTTCTGACCGGTGGTGTGGACGCCAACGCCCTGCATCGTCCGAAGCGTTTCTTCGGTGCGGCGCGTAACGTCGAAGAGGGCGGCAGCCTGACCATCATCGCAACGGCGCTTATCGATACCGGTTCCAAAATGGACGAAGTTATCTACGAAGAATTTAAAGGTACAGGCAACATGGAGCTGCACCTGTCTCGTAAGATTGCTGAAAAACGCGTCTTCCCGGCTATCGACTACAACCGTTCCGGCACCCGTAAAGAAGAGCTGCTCACCACTCAGGAAGAGCTGCAGAAAATGTGGATCCTGCGCAAAATCATCCATCCGATGGGTGAAATCGATGCGATGGAGTTCCTCATTAACAAACTGGCGATGACCAAAACCAACGACGACTTCTTCGATATGATGAAACGTTCGTAAAAACCGCCGGTTAGAAAACGCCACGCACCTTTCTGCGTGGCGTTTTCGTTTATTTCATACGTGATGTGAATGTAATAACGAAAGAAGCACGGTGCTAAATTTTGCACAACGCAAGCGGCCATGGCGTTTTCTGATTAAGAAACAGATAAATCCACCTATTTCTCCCCTGTATTCCTCTTCAGGAGAAGCGCTTTCGTGAGTATACTTTCGCTATTAATTTTCGCAGAGAGCACGAATTGTGAATTTACTGACAGCGGGTGCTGATCTGATCAGTATTTTTCTATTCACAACCTTATTCCTTTTTTTTGCACGTAAAGCGGCTAAAAAGGTGGGTTTAGTGGATAAACCCAACTACCGTAAACGCCATCAGGGGATGATTCCGCTGGTGGGAGGGATCTCCGTTTACGCCGGGATATGCTTCACCTTCGGTATTATCGATCACTACATCCCTCACGCCGCGCTGTATCTCTCCTGCGCCGGCGTCCTGGTGCTGGTCGGGGCGCTCGACGATCGCTACGATATCAGCGTGAAAATTCGCGCCGCCGTTCAGGCGGTCGTCGGTATCGTGATGATGGTCGTCGGCAAACTGTACCTCAGCAGCCTCGGCTATATTTTCGGCTCGTGGGAGCTGGTTCTGGGGCCGTTTGGCTATTTCCTGACGCTGTTCGCCGTGTGGGCCGCGATTAACGCGTTCAACATGGTCGACGGCATTGATGGCCTGCTGGGCGGGCTCTCCTGCGTCTCATTCGCCGCCATGGGGATCATCCTGTGGTTCGACGGTCAGAGCAATCTCGCGATGTGGTGTTTTGCCATGATCGCCGCCATCGTTCCCTATATTATGCTTAATCTCGGCGTGCTTGGCCGTCGCTATAAGGTGTTTATGGGCGATGCCGGCAGTACGCTTATTGGCTTTACGGTCATCTGGATCCTGATGGAAACCACCCAGGGCGTAACGCACCCGATAAGCCCGGTCACCGCGCTGTGGATCATCGCGATTCCGCTGATGGACATGGTGGCGATTATGTTCCGCCGTCTGCGCAAAGGCATGAGCCCCTTCTCGCCGGACCGCCAGCACATTCATCATCTGATCATGCGCGCCGGGTTTACTTCCCGCCAGGCGTTTGTGCTGATTACGCTGGCGGCTGCGCTGCTGGCGGGAATTGGCGTGGCCGGTGAATATACGCACGTTATTCCTGAATGGGTCATGCTGATCCTGTTTTTCTTTGCCTTTTTCCTGTACGGATACTGCATTAAACGCGCATGGAAAGTGGCGCGGTTTATCAAACGCCTGAAGCGCAGAATTCGCCGAAACAGCGGTAAGACGCCAAAATTAACCAAGTAAAACTGGAAGAACGATGACTCAACCATTACCGGATGCACACTCAGCAAACGCTGAAAATGAGCTGGATATTCGCGGTCTGTTTCGTACGTTATGGGCGGGAAAACGCTGGATAGTGGGGATGGCGCTGCTGTTTGCGCTGGTGGTGCTCGTCTATACCTTTTTCGCCCGCCAGGAGTGGAGCGCGACGGCAATTACCGACCGTCCGACGGTCAACATGCTAGGGGGATATTATTCCCAGCAGCAGTTCATCCGTAATCTGGATAACAAAATTAACCAGGCCGCCGCCGAGCCGCCAACGGTGATGGACGAGGCCTACAAGGAGTTCATCATGCAGCTGGCGTCATGGGATACCCGCCGCGACTTCTGGCTGCAAACGGATTACTACAAGCAGCGTATGTCGGGAAATGCAAGAGCGGATGCGGCGCTGCTGGATGAGCTGATAAGCGATATTCTGTACACCCCAGGCGATGCGGCGAAAAGCGTCAGCGACAGCGTGAAGCTGGTGGCGGAGACCGCGCCGGATGCGAATAACCTGCTGCGTCAATACGTGGCGTTCGCCAGCCAGCGCGCTGCGGGCCATCTTAACGAAGAGCTGAAGGGCGCATGGGCGGCGCGCACGACCCAGCTGAAGGCACAGGTGAAACGCCAGGAGGCGGTAGCGCAGGCGATTTTTAACCGTCGGGTGCACAGCGTTGAGGAAGCGCTGAAGGTCGCGCAGCAGCACAATCTGTCGCGCAGCGCGACCGATGTGCCCGCCGAAGAGTTACCGGATTCTGAGCTTTTCCTGTTAGGGCGGCCTATGCTACAGGCGCGGCTGGAAAATCTGCAGGCAGTAGGGCCGGCGTTTGACCTCGATTACGATCAAAACCGCGCCATGCTGACGACGCTGAACGTGGGGCCGACGCTGGACCCGCGTTTTCAGACCTATCGCTATTTGCGTACCCCTGAGGAACCTGTAAAACGCGACAGCCCTCGCCGTACGTTCCTGATGGTGATGTGGGGCATTGTGGGTGGGCTCATTGGCGCCGGCGTCGCGTTGGCACGTCGCCGTGAGTACTAGTGTATTCCCCATGATGAGGGGGCGTTTGCCTTTATCATCTAATCGAAGAGAAGCGATGTGAAAGTACTTACCGTATTTGGCACTCGGCCAGAGGCCATCAAAATGGCGCCTCTGGTTCATGCGTTAGCAAAGGATCCTCACTTTGAGGCAAAAGTATGCGTAACCGCGCAGCATCGGGAGATGCTCGATCAGGTGTTGAAGCTGTTTGCCATTGTGCCGGACTATGATCTCAACATCATGAGCCCAGGCCAGGGGCTGACGGAAATTACCTGCAAGATCCTGCAGGGGCTTAAACCGGTGCTGGAGTCCTTCCAGCCGGACGTTGTTCTGGTTCATGGCGATACCACCACGACCATGGCGGCAAGCCTGGCGGCGTTTTATCAGCGTATTCCGGTCGGCCACGTTGAGGCGGGTTTACGTACCGGCAACCTCTACTCGCCCTGGCCGGAAGAGGCTAACCGTACGCTCACGGGGCACCTGGCGGCGTGGCACTTTGCGCCGACGACCACCTCGCGTGACAACCTGCTGCGGGAAAACATCCCGGAACAGCGGATTGTGGTCACCGGCAATACGGTCATCGACGCGCTGTTCTGGGTGCGCGACAGCGTGCTGAGCGAGGCATCGCAGCGTGCAGAGATGGCGGTGCGCTATCCGTTTCTCAATAACGGTAAAAAGACGATTCTGGTCACCGGCCACCGTCGGGAAAGTTTCGGCAGCGGCTTTGAGCATATTTGCCAGGCGCTGGCGACGCTCGCCACGACCCATCCTGATGTACAGGTCGTCTACCCGGTGCATCTCAACCCGAACGTCAGCGAACCGGTGAACCGTATTCTGGGCCATGTGGATAACGTGATTCTGATTGAGCCGCAGGACTATCTGCCGTTTGTCTGGCTGATGAACCACGCCTGGCTTATCCTCACCGACTCCGGCGGCATCCAGGAAGAGGCGCCGTCGCTCGGCAAGCCGGTTCTGGTGATGCGCGAGACCACCGAGCGTCCGGAGGCCATCGATGCCGGGACGGTACGGCTGGTGGGTACCGATACGCAACGCATTGTTGACGAAGTAACGCGTTTACTTCGCGACGACAAGGAATACCAGGCGATGAGCCGCGCCCATAACCCTTATGGCGACGGACTGGCCTGCGCACGCATTTTGTCAGCACTTAAAAATAATCAGGTAACGTTATGAGTTTTTCGACCATCTCTGTGATTGGCCTGGGCTACATCGGGCTGCCAACCGCGGTAGCGTTCGCATCACGGCATAAACAGGTGGTGGGTGTAGATATCAATCAGCACGCGGTAGACACCATTAACCGTGGTGAAATCCATATTGTTGAACCGGAGCTTGATAAGGCGGTGAAAGCCGCGGTGACCGGCGGGTATTTGACCGCCAGCACCACGCCGGTTGAAGCGGATGCATGGCTGATTGCCGTACCGACGCCGTTTAAGGGCAATCACGAACCGGATATGGTTTACGTTGAAGCTGCCGCAAAATCGATAGCGCCGGTACTGAAAAAGGGCGCGCTGGTGATCCTCGAATCCACGTCGCCGGTTGGCGCAACGGAGCAGATGGCGCAATGGCTGGCGGAAATCCGTCCGGACCTGACGTTCCCGCAGCAGGCAGGGGAGCAGGCCGATGTGAATATCGCCTACTGCCCGGAGCGCGTTCTGCCGGGTCAGGTGATGGTCGAACTCATTAAGAACGATCGGGTCATTGGCGGCATGACGCCCGCCTGCTCGGCGCGTGCCAGCGAGCTGTATAACATTTTTCTGGAAGGCGAATGCGTTATCACCAACGCGCGTACGGCGGAAATGTGCAAGCTCACGGAAAACAGCTTTCGCGACGTCAATATCGCGTTTGCCAATGAGCTGTCGCTGATTTGCGCCGATCAGGGCATTAACGTGTGGGAGCTGATTCGCCTCGCCAACCGCCACCCGCGCGTCAACATTCTGCAGCCAGGCCCGGGCGTCGGCGGCCACTGCATCGCGGTCGACCCGTGGTTTATCGTGGCGCAAAACCCTGAGCAGGCGCAGCTGATTCGCACCGCGCGCGAGGTGAACGATCATAAGCCGCACTGGGTGATTAACCAGGTGAAATCCGCCGTGGCGGACAGCCTGACGGCCAGCGGCAAGCGGGCCAGCGAGCTGACCATCGCCTGCTTCGGCCTGTCCTTTAAGCCTAACATTGACGATTTACGCGAAAGCCCGGCGATGGAAATTGCCGAGCAGATTGCGCGCTGGCACAGCGGGACGACTCAGGTGGTCGAACCTAACGTTCACCGCCTGCCGGCAAAACTGGAGGGGCTGTGCGCGTTCGTTTCTCTAGAAGAAGCGCTGCGCTCAGCCGATGTGCTGGTCATGCTGGTGGACCATAAAGAGTTTAAGGCCGTCAGCGGAAGCCGCGTAGAGCAGGCGTTCATTGTCGATACCAAGGGAGTATGGCGTTGAACAACAGCGTTTTCGCCGGAGCGACGTCATGCATATTCACGCAACGATTGAACCACTGAGCTGGGAAAACCAGTTCTTTGCGATTAACAGCAGCATCCTGCGTTTCGCCGAGCATGCCCCGGCGGTAACACCCGAGGCGCTGGCGCCCTGGGGCCGGGTGCAGGCCAAAATCGCCGCCTCGCAGGTGGCGCTGCTTGATGCGCTCCAGCATCTCGGGTTTCAGCTGGTCGAGGGGGAAGCCGATCTGGCTTTGCCGGTCAGGGAGCGCGGCGACACGCGGGCGGAGGTGGCGACGGAGCGGGATATTCCGCGGCTGCGCGAGCTTGCCGCCCGGGCCTTTGCGCTAAGCCGTTTTCGCGCGCCATGGTATGCCGATGACGCCAGCGGGCGTTTCTACGCACAGTGGATTGAAAATGCGGTACGCGGCACCTTTGATAATGAGTGCCTGGTGTTTCGCGATGCGACGGGCGATATCGCCGCTTTTGTGTCGATGCGGCAGCTGGCGTCCGGCGAGGCGCGTATCGGTCTGCTGGCCGGGCGCGGCGCGGGCGAAGCGCTGATGAATGCGGCGACGGGCTGGGCGCACCGGCGAGGGCTTTCGACGCTGCGCGTGGCGACCCAGATGGGCAACACCGCGGCGCTTAAACGTTACATTCAAAGCGGGGCGAATATCGTCAGCACCGCTTACTGGCTATACAGGTGACATAATGATCCCCTTTAACGCACCGCCGGTGGTAGGCACCGAACTCGACTATATGCAGTCTGCCATGGGCAGCGGCAAGCTCTGCGGCGACGGCGGGTTTACGCGCCGCTGCCAGCAGTGGATGGAGCAACGCTTCGGCAGCGCCAAGGTGCTGCTGACGCCGTCCTGTACCGCCTCGCTGGAAATGGCGGCGCTGCTACTGAACATTCAGCCCGGCGATGAAGTGATCATGCCGAGCTACACCTTTGTTTCCACCGCCAATGCGTTTGTTCTGCGCGGGGCGAAGATTGTGTTTGTCGACATTCGCCGCGATACCATGAACATCGATGAAACGCTGATTGAAGCGGCGATCACCGACAAAACCCGGGTCATTGTGCCGGTACACTACGCGGGCGTGGCCTGCGATATGGACGCCATTATGGCGATCGCCGATAAGCACAACCTGTTTGTGGTGGAAGATGCCGCGCAGGGCGTCATGTCGACTTACAAAGGGCGAGCGCTGGGCACCATCGGCCACATCGGCTGCTATAGCTTCCACGAGACCAAAAACTACACCGCGGGCGGCGAAGGCGGCGCGACGCTGATTAACGATCGCGCGCTGGTGGAGCGTGCGGAAGTGATCCGTGAAAAAGGCACCAACCGCAGCCAGTTCTTCCGCGGGCAGGTCGACAAATACACCTGGCGCGATATCGGCTCCAGCTATCTGATGGCGGATCTGCAGGCGGCATACCTGTGGGCGCAGCTGGAAGCCGCGGACCGGATTAACCAACAGCGCCTGACGCTGTGGAATACCTATTATCAGGCGCTGAAGCCGCTGGCGGATGCCGGGCGCATTGAGCTGCCGACCATCCCGGCGGACTGCGAGCACAATGCCCATATGTTCTACATCAAGCTGCGCGACAACGACGATCGCAGTGCGCTGATTAACTGGCTGAAAGAGGCGGAGATTCTGGCGGTGTTCCACTATATCCCGCTGCATGCGTCTCCGGCGGGGGCAACCTTCGGTCATTTCCACGGCGAAGACCGCTACACGACGCAGGAAAGTGAGCGCCTGCTTCGCCTGCCGCTGTTCTATAACCTGTCGCCGGTGAACCAGCGTACGGTAATCAATTCGCTGCTGAGCTATTTCTCCTGATATGTCGCTGGCTAAAGCTTCAGTGTGGACGGCTGCGTCCACGCTGGTCAAAATTGGCGCTGGCCTGCTGGTCGTAAAACTGCTGGCGGTCTCATTTGGTCCGGCGGGCGTCGGCCAGGCGGGTAACTTCCGTCAGCTGGTCACCGTGCTCGGCGTGCTGGCCGGGGCCGGTATCTTCAACGGCGTCACCAAGTTCGTCGCCCAGTACCACGACTCGCCGGAGCGCCTGCGCGGCGTGGTCGGAACCGCGTCGGCGATGGTGCTTGGCTTTTCGACCCTGCTGGCGCTGATCTTCGTGCTGGCGGCGGCGCCCATCAGCCAGGGGCTGTTCGGCCATACCCACTATCAGGGGCTGGTGCGGCTGGTGGCGCTGGTGCAAATGGGGATCGCCTGGGCGAACCTGCTGCTGGCGCTGCTGAAGGGATTTCGCGATGCGTCGGGAAACGCGCTGGTGCTGATTGCCGGCAGCGTTATCGGCGTGGCGGCGTATCTTCTCTGCTACCGTCTTGGCGGCTATGAAGGCGCGCTGCTCGGGCTGGCGCTGGTGCCGGCGCTGACGGTGATTCCGGCGGCGCTGATGCTGGCGAAGCGTAAGGTGATTCCGTGGGCGTACCTGAGGCTTCGCTGGGACGGCTGGATTGCGGGCCAGTTGGGTAAATTTACCCTGATGGCGCTGATGACCTCCGTGACGCTGCCGGTGGCCTACGTGATGATGCGAAACCTGCTGGCGGCGCATTACAGCTGGGATGAAGTCGGGATCTGGCAGGGGGTAAGCAGTATCTCTGACGCCTATCTGCAGTTTATCACCGCTTCGTTCAGCGTCTATTTGCTGCCCACGCTGTCGCGATTAACCGCCAAAGCCGATATCACCCGCGAGATTGCGAAATCGCTCAGGTTTGTCCTGCCCGCGGTGGCGGCCGCCAGCCTGACGGTATGGCTGCTGCGCGATTTCGCCATCTGGCTGCTGTTCACCGCAAAATTTACCGCCATGCGCGACCTCTTCGCCTGGCAGCTAGTTGGGGATGTGCTGAAAGTGGGCGCTTACGTTTATGGCTATCTGGTTATCGCCAAAGCGTCGCTGCGCTTCTATATTTTGACTGAAATCAGCCAGTTCGCGCTGCTGACGGCGTTTTCGCACTGGCTTATCCCCGCGCACGGCGCCGTTGGCGCCGCGCAGGCCTATATGGCGACCTACATTGTTTATTTCACGCTCTGTAGCGGCGTGTTTTTGATCTGGCGTAAACGGGCATGACTGCACTGATACATGTACTGGGATCGGATATCCCGCACCACAACCGCACCGTCCTGCGGTTTTTTAATGATGAGCTGGCGGCCTCCGGCGAGCACGCCCGGCAGTTCATGGTTGTGGGTAAGGAAAATGGACTTGGCGCCGCGAATCCGCAGCTGTCTTTAACGTTCTGGGAGAGCAAAAAGGCGCTGGCGCAGGCGGTCATCGCCAAAGCGAAGGCCGACCGCTCGCAGCGTTTTTTCTTCCACGGCCAGTTCAATACCGGCCTGTGGCTGGCGCTGCTGCTGGGCGGTATTAAACCCGAACAGTTCAACTGGCATATCTGGGGCGCGGATCTTTACGAGGTCTCCCGCGGTCTGAAATTTCGCCTGTTTTATCCGCTGCGCCGCCTGGCGCAGGGGCGGGCGGGCTGCGTCTTCGCCACCCGGGGCGATCTGACCCTGTTTGCCCGCCTGCACCCGAAGGTGCGCGGCGAACTGCTCTATTTCCCGACGCGGATGGACCCGGCGCTGAATACGGCGGCGCAGCCCGACCATCGCGACGGTAAGATGACCATTCTGGTCGGCAATTCCGGCGATCGCAGCAATGACCATATCGCCGCGCTGAAGGCGATTCATCAGCAGTTTGGCGATACCGTTACCGTAGTCGTGCCGATGGGATATCCGGCGAACAACGACGCGTATATCAACGAGGTGCGCCAGGCCGCGCAGGCGCTATTTTCCCCGGAAAACCTGCAAATCCTCAGCGAAAATCTGGCGTTCGAGGCGTATCTGGCGCTGCTGCGCCGCTGCTCCCTCGGCTATTTCCTGTTCCCTCGCCAGCAGGGGATCGGTACGCTGTGCCTGCTGATTCAGATGGGGATCCCCTGCGTGCTCAACCGCGACAACCCGTTCTGGCAGGATATGGTGGAGCAGCATATTCCCGTTTTGTTTACTTCTGATACGCTTAATGAAGCCGTGGTGCGTGAAGCGCAGCGCCAGCTGGCCTGTGTGGATAAAAGCCAGATCGCTTTTTTCCGCCCGAACTATCTGAGACCCTGGCATCGCGCGCTGCGCGTTGCGGCAGGAGAGGCATTATGAGCCTGATGGCGTTTACGGGTCTGTTTGCGGTGTGGCTGCTGGCGTCGCTGTTTATCGCGACGTTAACCTGGTTCGAGTTCCGGCGCGTGCGTTTTAACTTCAACGTCTTCTTTTCACTGCTGTTCTTATTGACGTTCTTTTTCGGCTTCCCGCTGTCGATGACGCTGGTGTTCCGTTTTGACGTCGGGGTCGCGCCGCCGGATATTTTGCTGCAGGCGCTGCTCTCCGCCGTCTGCTTTTACGCGGTCTACTACGTGGCCTACAAAACGCGGCTGCGCCCGGCGTCCGGGCAAACGGCCCGCCGCCCGCTGTTTACCATGAACAGGGTGGAAACCAACCTGATGTGGTTTATGCTGGCGTTTATCGCGCTGCTCTGCGTCAGCGTTTTCTTTATGCGCAACGGGTTCCTGCTGTTTAAGCTGCACTCCTACAGCCAGATCTTCTCCAGCGACGTCTCCGGCGTGGCGCTTAAGCGCTTTTTCTACTTTTTCATTCCGGCGATGCTGGTGGTTTACTTTCTGCGTCAGGACTATAAGGCGTGGCTGTTTTTCCTTGTGAGCACCGTGGCGTTTGGCCTGCTGACCTACGTCATTGTCGGCGGCACGCGCGCCAACATTATTATCGCCTTCGCCATCTTTCTGTTTATCGGCATTATCCGCGGCTGGATCTCGCTATGGATGCTGGCAGCGGCCGGTGTGCTGGGCATTGTGGGCATGTTCTGGCTGGCGCTAAAACGCTATGGCCTTAACGTCAGCGGCGATGAGGCGTTTTATACCTTCCTGTACCTGACGCGGGATACCTTTTCGCCCTGGGAAAACCTGGCGCTGCTGCTGCAAAATTACGACAAGATCGATTTTCAGGGGCTGGCGCCGATCGTGCGTGATTTCTACGTCTTTATTCCCGGCTGGCTGTGGCCGGACCGTCCTGGGATGGTGCTGAATACCGCTAACTACTTCACCTGGGAGGTGCTTAACAACCACTCCGGGCTGGCGATTTCACCGACGCTTATCGGTTCGCTGCTGGTGATGGGCGGCGTCTGGTTTATTCCCCTCGGCGCCGTGACGGTAGGGCTTATCATTAAATGGTTTGACTGGTTGTATACTTTAGGTAACCAGGAAACGAATCGCTATAAGGCGGCGGTTCTGCACAGTTTCTGCTTCGGCGCTATCTTCAATATGATTGTTCTGGCGCGCGAAGGGCTGGATTCGTTTGTATCGCGCGTGGTCTTCTTTTTGGTGATATTTGGCCTCTGTCTGCTGATGGCCAAACTGCTGTACTGGCTGCTCGACAGCGCCGGGCTGGTTCACAAGCGGGAATCCGGGGCCTCAAGGACGCTGTCGCAAGTCTGACTAAGGATAATAATGACTGACAATACTTCTGCGCCGTTGTATGACCTGCGTGGCCTGAGATTAATCGGCTGGCGGGATATGCAGCATGCGCTGGACTACCTTTGCGCGGGCGGCACGATGAAACACGGCACGCTGGTCGCCATCAACGCCGAAAAAATACTGACTATTGAAGATAATGCGGAAGTCAGGCAGCTCATCGACGCCGCGGAATTTAAATACGCCGATGGGATAAGCGTCGTGCGTTCGGTGCGTAAAAAGTATCCTGAGGCTAATGTTTCCCGCGTCGCCGGAGCCGATCTCTGGGAGGCATTGATGGCGCGCGCCGGCGCTGACGGCACCCCGGTATTTTTGGTGGGCGGCAAACCGGAGGTGCTTGCGCAAACCGCGCAAAAGCTGCGGGCGCAGTGGAACGTCAATCTCGTCGGCAGCCAGGACGGTTTTTTTACACCGCAGGAGCGGCAGGCGGTGTTTGAGCGTATCCGCGACAGCGGCGCGAAAATCATCACCGTGGCGATGGGTTCGCCTAAGCAGGAAATCTTCATGCGCGACTGCCGCGCGGTCCATCCCCAGGCGCTGTATATGGGCGTGGGCGGCACCTATGACGTCTTCACCGGCCATGTGAAGCGGGCGCCGAAAGTCTGGCAGGACCTGGGGCTCGAATGGCTGTACCGTCTGGTGTCGCAGCCCAGCCGTATTACCCGCCAGGTTCGTCTGTTACGCTACCTTGGCTGGCACTACACCGGCCGTCTTTAATTTCTTTTTTGCAGCGCAATATGCTATTTGCGCTGCAACCTACCTGCAACAACTGCTGCATTCTTGTGCAATACATTCATTTTTTTAACGCATCGTTTGCCATTTTATAGATTTTAAGAAACCATTTGCCCACTCATTGCAGCGCTGCGGCGCTTTTTGCGCCAGTCGTCAACGCAGACGACCGGTATCGCGTGGACTGCGATGGCAACATCTATACCCATAACAATAACCGGCAAAGACCGGAACTGTAGCAAACACAACCGAGGATTTATGGCAGAGAAAAAACCAGAGCTTCAGCGTGGGCTGGAAGCTCGTCATATCGAACTTATTGCCCTTGGCGGTACGATCGGCGTCGGCCTGTTTATGGGCTCCGCCAGTACGCTAAAATGGGCGGGGCCGTCCGTACTGCTGGCGTATATCATCGCCGGACTGTTCGTCTTCTTCATCATGCGTTCAATGGGCGAAATGCTGTTCCTGGAGCCTGTTACCGGCTCCTTCGCCGTGTACGCGCACCGCTATATGAGCCCGTTCTTTGGCTACCTCACCGCATGGTCGTACTGGTTTATGTGGATGGCGGTAGGCATTTCGGAAATTACCGCGATTGGCGTTTATGTCCAGTTCTGGTTCCCGGAAATGGCGCAATGGATACCCGCGCTGATCGCCGTCGGGCTGGTGGCCGTCGCGAACCTCGCCGCCGTGCGCCTGTACGGTGAAATCGAGTTCTGGTTCGCGATGATCAAAGTCACCACCATTATCGTGATGATCATCGTTGGCCTGGGCGTGATTTTCTTCGGCTTCGGCAACGGCGGTCAGTCGATAGGCTTTAGCAATCTGACGGAACACGGCGGCTTCTTCGCGGGCGGCTGGAAAGGCTTTCTGACGGCGCTGTGCATCGTGGTGGCGTCTTACCAGGGGGTTGAGCTTATCGGCATCACTGCCGGTGAGGCGAAAAACCCGCAGGTCACGCTGCGCAGCGCGGTAGGCAAAGTGCTGTGGCGTATCCTGATTTTCTACGTGGGCGCGATTTTCGTCATCGTCACTATCTTCCCGTGGAATGAGATTGGCAGCAACGGCAGCCCGTTCGTCCTGACGTTTGCTAAAATCGGGATTACCGCGGCGGCGGGGATCATCAACTTTGTGGTGCTGACGGCCGCGCTTTCCGGCTGCAACAGCGGCATGTACAGCTGCGGGCGTATGCTGTACGCGCTGTCGAAGAACCGCCAGCTCCCGTCATCGGTCGGCAAAGTGTCCCGCGCAGGCGTACCGGTCGCCGGGGTGGCTATCTCTATCGCCATTCTGCTGGTGGGCTCATGCCTGAACTACATTATCCCGAACCCGCAGCGCGTGTTCGTGTATGTGTACAGCGCCAGCGTGCTGCCGGGCATGGTGCCGTGGTTCGTTATCCTGATTAGCCAGCTGCGTTTTCGTCAGGCGCATAAAAAAGCGATCGCCAGTCATCCGTTCCGCTCCGTGCTGTTCCCGTGGGCGAACTATTTGACGATGGCGTTTCTGCTTTGCGTTCTGGTCGGGATGTATTTTAATGAGGATACCCGCATGTCGCTGTTTGTCGGGGTCATCTTCCTTGCTGCCGTGACGGCGGGATACAAGCTTTTTGGCCTGGGTCGCCATGCCGTCACCCAGAAGGTGGAGGAATAAGCGACAAAATGCGCAAAGCATAACCAAACACGCATTTTCTTTAAAAAAGCACTAGACAGCGGGGCGTGACGTCCGTATTATCCACCCCCGCAACGGCGCTAAGCGCCCGTAGCTCAGCTGGATAGAGCGCTGCCCTCCGGAGGCAGAGGTCTCAGGTTCGAATCCTGTCGGGCGCGCCATTTTGTCCCGGCGCTTGAGCTGCGGTGGTCTGCGAAGTCGGCAGGGCCGCGTGAAAGAATACAGTGGTGGCTATAGCTCAGTTGGTAGAGCCCTGGATTGTGATTCCAGTTGTCGTGGGTTCGAATCCCATTAGCCACCCCATTATTTAGAGTTGTGAAATGCGAAGGTGGCGGAATTGGTAGACGCGCTAGCTTCAGGTGTTAGTGTTCTTACGGACGTGGGGGTTCAAGTCCCCCCCCTCGCACCACGGCTCAAAGAATTGAACTAAAAATTCAAAAAAGCAGTACATCGGCGAGTAGCGCAGCTTGGTAGCGCAACTGGTTTGGGACCAGTGGGTCGGAGGTTCGAATCCTCTCTCGCCGACCAATTTTGAACCCCGCTTCGGCGGGGTTTTTTGTTTTCTCCCCGTTTTTTTCGTCGCCAGATAGCGACATCGCCTTTATTCCTAAAAACAACAATATCCCTGGATTCAGGGGTGCAACCTGCGCAACCAATGTGCGATAATAACCAGGTAGATGCTCATTCCATCTCTTATGTTCGCTTTCAGGCCTCATAAACTCAGGAATGATGCAGAGCCGTTTACGGTGCTTATCGTCCACTGACAGATGTCGCTTCGGCCTCATCAGACACCATGGACATAACGTTGAGTGAAGCACCATTTGTTGTCAAAACAGACCTGTTTTAACGCCTGCTCTTGAGCAGGCGTTTTTTTATGGGTTATTCCCGGTAGCGGGCCAGCAGCAGGGCGACTAGTGCGAACGTCGTCGCGCAGACCATATAGAGCGTCTGTATCGCGCCAAACCGTGCGGTCAGCAGTACGGTGATTCCGGTGGCCAGGGCTGCGCTGAGGGTTTGCCAGCGTCCGGTTCTGGCGCTGGCCGATGAAACCTCTGCCGCGGAGAAGTGGTGCAGTACGCTGAAGGTGCCGAGCGCGAACACGACGTTGGAGGCCAGGTGCGCAATAAAGATAAGCAGCAGCGCGGCGCTTGCCGCACCTCTGGTCAACGGAAGCGTGCCATAGGCGCCGAGGAAAATCAGCAGACAGCCGAGCAGTAACCGGTTACGTTTTGCGTATCCCGCCAGGCGATCGCCGTTGAGCAGCAGAGGCCCAAACAGCTGCCCCAGGCTGCGGCTGAACAGCAGCGGCAGCGCGAGGCCGGCCGCCCCGCCGGGGTTAAGCTGCTGTGCCAGCGCGGGCAATAGCGCCATGGCCGGAGAGCCGACCGCCGCCAGCGCGGGAAGCAGCAGCAGACTACGCTTTTGTACCGTACTGAGCGTCGCCCATGCCAGCCCCCTGTTTACAGGCACCGCGGCGGCCGATGCCTTGCCCTCCGGAAACCGTCTGCAGGCTAGCCACAGCAATCCCAATGAGAGCAGAAAGCTCAACGCATCAATGCCCAGCAGCGCAAAGGGCGAAACACGGCCGAAAAGCAGCACGCCGATACCCGTGCCGAGCAGCACCTGCGAAGCGAAAATCAGGCTCTCCATGGCGGTAGCTGCTGGCAGCTCGTCATTTCGCAACCCGTGTTTGAAGATGAGCGCCAGCGCAGGCCAGGTGATGCCGCCCAGCAGCGCCTCAACGGATTGCACCATCAAAAGCGCAGGGATGCTCTGATACTGCAGTCCGAACCAGGGAATCAGCAGGGCCAGCATCCCGGCGGCTTCGGCCGCCATCAGCACCGACAGCGGCGTAGCCCTGCGGCACAGCGTTTCCCCAAGCAGGCTGCCGATAAATCCTGGCACCGTGGCAAGAAGCCAGGCGAGGGTGAGCAACGCAGGGGACGCCTGCCACTGCAGAAGCTGGCCGAACACCACAACTTGCGTCAGACCATTGCCTAATGACGACCAGATAAATGCCGCCGCCAGCAGCCGCAGCCAGGCATAGCAGCGCAACGCGCGTAACAGCGCGAACAGCAAAAAATTCATGAGAGATTATCTCCAGCAATAACATACCCACGCGCGGCGCGCGTAATGGAAAAACAATGGGGGTGCTGGAGATAGCGTTACATTGGCGGGTAAGTATCCGTATTCGAAGTGAAAAATAAACCTAGCAGGGGAAGATAAAAAAAGAAAGGGGCCCTTATGGCCCCTTCATGTTACGCGGGTGGGTTGTTTTGCAGAGTCAGCAGCAGACCGTCGCGGCGCATCGCGGCGGCTTCTTCCGGCTGGTGCTGCCTGTCCAGCGCATCGGCAAGCCAGGCATAATCAAACGCGTCGGGACGCTGTTTCAGCGCCGCGCGGAAGGCGAGGGTCGCCTCCTGCCATTCGCCGTGTTTCATCAGCGATTGCCCAAGCGTGCTCCACAGCAGCGGGCGGTCGCCCACGGTTTTGAGCTGCTGGCGCAGCACTTTTTCCAGCTGCTCCGGATTGTTGGTTTTGAGACGCGGAATGGGCGCCAGCAGGCGATCGTCATAGTGGCGCTTCAGGCCGTCGATAACGATCTGCTGCGCGGTGTCATGATCGTCACACTCGATGAGATGTTCCGCCATGGCGACCTGCAGCGCGACGTCGTGGCGCGTTTTGCGGCTCTGGTTTTTCCACCAGTTACGCAGTCCTTCGCTGCCGTCGTTGGCTTGCGCCTGATCCATCAGCCCAATCCAGGCCTGCTGCTCCAGCGCCGCGCGCTGGGCGTCGTCGACAACATTAGCTTTGCCCATTGACGGGATGATATCGATAAGCGAGCTCCAGGCGCCAGTGCGGGTATAGGCCTGCTCGGCAAGACGCAGCACTTCCGGATGGCGCGGCGCTATCTCCAGCAGCTTATCGACGCCGTGGCGCGCCGCGTGATTTTCATTACGCGCCAGCTGCAGACGTACGCGGGTAATCTCGACCGGGATCAGGTCATTACCGGCAATTTCCGCCGCGCGCTCCAGATGCTGGTTGGCGCGCGCTTCGTCACCGCGCTGCTGCGCGGCTTCGGCGGCGAGCAGGTAGTTGACCACCGGCTGCTCGGCGTGGTCGGCATTTTTCGACATCAGCTTCTCGACCTGCTGATAGTCGCCTTCCGCCAGCTTCAGCAGCGCCTGTTCGGTCTGCTTACGCGCGCGACGACGCTTACGGCCGACAAACCAGCCGCGGGTGTGGGCGCCGGTACGCAAGAGACGGCGTAAGACCCACTCGATAGCGAAAAGAACGGCCATGGCGAGGATCATAACGATCGCCAGGCCGGTAACGCTGGTTTCAATGTTATAGGTGTCGGTCTGGATCAGCACATAGCCCTGGTGGCCCGCGATCATGGGGCCCACGACGATCCCGGCGATCAGCAGTGCAAAGAGCAACAATACTTTCAACATGCTCATTCTCCTTGCGGCGCGGCCGGCGCTTCAGATGGCGCAGGCGCCGGTGCGGCGGCCGTCGGCGCTGCCGCAGGCTGTGCCAGCAGGTTACGCACGCGGGTCTGCATCAGTTTTTCCAGAATTTGCTGGCTCTGCAGAGATTCCGGCACGTTCATGGTGATGCTCTGCTGGCTGAGCTTATCCACTTCATCCAGGAAGGCTTTCGTGGTGGCGTCCTCGGTGTCGTAGTAGGCGCGCACCCAGGTGGAGACGTTATCCAGCGCCTGTTTATAAGTTTCTTCCTGATGGCGAGGAACGGCCTGCGCCGCAACCAGCAGGCGGGAGCGGATATTTTCGCGCAGGTAGACGTCCTGATTCGGCGCCAGCAGGGGAACGGCGGTTTCATCGCGGCGGCGGATAGTGATAAAGCTATCCATAAAGTTCTGCCAGCTCTTTTGCAGGTTCACGCGCCATTCGCTAATGGAACTTGAAAGCTCGCTGCTGTCCGCATCCATCGGCGCGTCATCGTCGTTGTTGTCCGCCAGACGCAGATTATCAATCTGGTTCGACAGCTGATTGACCTTCAGGATAATACCGTCGTAATCCACCTGGGAGACCGCCGACAGGCTGGCGATATCGTCAGTGATGGCGCGACGGGCGTTGATAAGGCTGGGATCGTTCATGTCCGCCAGGCTGGCGTCGGCGCTTTTCAGCAGCGCGGCGGCGGTGGTGACGTCCTGATCGCTCCACAGCTTGCGCCCGGCCAGTTTGACCAGGAAGTCCGCCTGGGCGAGCAGCCAGGTTTTGGCATCGCTGCCGGAAATGGTGGCGACTTTCTGCTGGACCTCACCGAGCTGTTTGCTCAGGGCGTCCTGCTGGCGTTTGGCGTCGGCGAGCTGCTCCGCCTGCTGCTTAATCACGCCTTCCAGTTCGCTTTTCTGCGTTTCCTGCGCCTTTTGCAGGGCGGTGACCTGATTAACCAGCGCGTCGTTGGTGGTGGTTTGATTTACGCCCTGCTGTTTCACCAGGCCATACAGACCGACGCCCGCGGCCAGCGCAATCGCGATGGCGACCGCGCTCAGGACAAGGCTGGTTTTATTGCTGCCGTTCTTTTTCTCAGCATGTTCCTGCTGTGGCGAAGTGTCCACGGCTTCCCTGGTCTCTTCAACCACGGCGGAGTTGTCTTTTTGTTCCGTCATTATGGCTTCCAATTATGAGAGTTATCCATACCCGAATACGTTAGGGTATAGCACGCAGCAGCGCGTCGTTGTCGGCGCTATCAGCCACCTGAATATCCTTCCAGCCCAACTCGCGGGCCAGACGGGCGAGCCGTTCGCTGACGACCACCATTTTGCACTCCAGCAGCCAGCGTTCGCGATACCACGGGGGGATTAGCGACCAGAGCTGTTGTAACATTTCCCCGCTGGTCGTGACCAGCGTCGTCACCCCGCGCGACTGCCAGCGCATGGCTTCTTCTGCGCCGTCATAGTGTCGGGGAGTTCGTTGATAACATTCACAAAACGTCACATCGGCGCCGCGGGCGCTCAGCGTATCGCCCAGCAGCTCCCGTCCGCCGTTGCCGCGCAGAATCAGCGCCTTTTTGCCCGTAATATTTTGTAATTCAGGTAATTGTAGCAATACTTCGCTGATTTCCCGATCCAAAGGATAGCGAACGTCGATGCCGCTGACGGTGTGCAGCGCCAGCGCGGTGGTGCGTCCGATGGCGAAGTAGCCGGGCGGCGACGGCCAGCGCAGGCCGGACTGCTGCAGCTGCCCGTGGGCGAAGTCGACGGCGTGCTGCGACAGCGCGAATAATAAATCGCCTGCGCCCAGCGCGGACATCGCCTGCGCGAGCCCGGGAAGATCGCGGCCGGGGGTAAATTCAATGAGCGGAAAGCTCCAGGCCTCTCGCCCCATCGCCTGCAGGCGGCGGACCAGCTCTTCTCCTTGCTCAGAGGGGCGAGTGACCAGAATACTCATTGCGGTGCTTCTCCGTTATAGACCTCAGCGAGGATCTCGCGCGCGCCGTTGTCGAGCAGCTCTTCGGCCAGCGATACGCCAAGACGCTCAGCCTCTTCCGGCGTGCCGCGGCGCTCTCCGCGCACCATACGGCTGCCGTCCGGAGCGCCAACCAGCGCGCGCAGCCACAGCTCGCCGCCTTGTAATTCAGCATAGCTACCGATAGGCACCTGGCAACCGCCCTCCAGACGGGTGTTCATCGCGCGCTCTGCGCCGACGCGAACGGCGGTTTCCGGATGGTTCAGCGGCGCCAGCAGGGCGCGCGTGGCGTCATCATCTAGGCGGCACTCGATGCCGACGGCGCCCTGGCCGACGGCGGGCAGCGACTGCTCCGGCGACAGAGCCTGGCGGATACGCGATTCCAGGCCGAGACGCTTCAGGCCGGCGACGGCCAGAATAATCGCGTCGTAGTCGCCGTTATCGAGCTTGCTCAGACGCGTGCCGACGTTGCCGCGCAGAGAGCGGATAACGAGATCCGGACGCTGTGCGGCCAGCTGGCACTGACGGCGTAAACTTGACGTGCCAACGATGCTGCCGGCAGGCAGCGCATCGAGGGACGCGTACTGATTTGAGACAAACGCATCGCGCGGATCTTCGCGTTCGCAGATGGTGGTCAGCCCAAGCCCCTGCGGGAACTCGACCGGCACATCCTTCATTGAGTGAACGGCGATGTCGGCGCGATGTTCAAGCAGAGCCAGCTCCAGCTCTTTGACAAACAGTCCTTTTCCGCCCACTTTGGCCAGCGGAGTATCAAGAATAACATCGCCGCGGGTGACCATGGGAACCAGTTCAACCTGTAGCCCCGGGTGACACGCCGTCAGGCGGTCTTTGACATAATGTGCCTGCCACAGCGCGAGGGGGCTTTGTCGGGTGGCAATTCTTAAAACTTTGTCTAACATGCTTGTTACCGTCATTATCGTCTACTAAGCATCCTAACATTGTTGCCATAAGGATGTTAGTTTTCACCGATTTCCGAATTTTGCAGAAAAAAGCCGGGCGAACCGTATTAAGGAATTTACACGTTGCAAACGGTGCTAGACTTGTATGTAGCGCATCTTTCTTTACGGTCAAACGGCAAGGTGTTAAATTGATCACGTTTTAGACCATTTGTTCGTCACTACTACGCTAACTATTTCTGACGACAAACGGGAACGGTTCTTGTTGAAATACTAAAAACCCCTGTCTCTTGCGCTCCTGCAGCCCGGACGATACGGCGGTTTTGAACATCAGGCGATATGTCTTGTACCTCTATATTGAGACACTGAAACAGAGACTGGATGCCATCAATCAATTGCGTGTGGATCGCGCGCTTGCTGCCATGGGGCCCGCTTTTCAGCAGGTCTACAGTCTACTGCCGACATTACTGCACTATCATCATCCGCTGATGCCGGGTTACCTTGACGGTAACGTTCCCAAAGGCATCTGCCTGTACACGCCTGATGAAACCCAACGCCACTACCTCGACGAGCTTGAGCTGCATCGCGGCATGCCGCCGCAGGAAACCGCCAAAGGGGAGCTGCCGATCACCGGCGTGTACTCCATGGGCAGCACCTCCTCGGTCGGGCAAAGCTGCTCTTCCGACCTCGATATCTGGGTCTGCCACCAGGCTTGGCTTGATAACGAAGAGCGTCAGCTGCTGCAGCGCAAGTGCAGCCTGCTGGAAAGCTGGGCGGCGTCGCTGGGCGTAGAGGTCAGCTTCTTCCTGATCGACGAAAACCGTTTCCGCCATAACGAAAGCGGCAGCCTCGGGGGTGAGGACTGCGGTTCCACTCAGCATATCCTGCTGCTTGACGAGTTTTACCGTACCGCCGTGCGTCTCGCCGGGAAACGTATTCTGTGGAATATGGTGCCGTGCGAGGAAGAAGAGCATTACGACGACTACGTCATGACGCTCTACGCGCAGGGCGTACTGACGCCAAACGAATGGCTGGATCTCGGCGGGCTGAGCTCGCTGTCGGCGGAAGAGTACTTCGGCGCCAGCCTGTGGCAGCTGTATAAAAGCATCGACTCCCCGTACAAGGCCGTGCTGAAAACGCTGCTGCTCGAAGCCTATTCCTGGGAGTATCCCAACACCCATCTTCTGGCGAAAGACATCAAACAGCGCCTGCACGATGGCGAAATCGTCTCCTTTGGTCTCGACCCTTACTGCATGATGCTGGAGCGCGTCACGACCTACCTGCAGGCGATTGACGACGATACGCGTCTCGATCTCGTGCGCCGCTGTTTCTATCTCAAGGTGTGTGAAAAACTAAGCCGCGAGCGCGCCTGCGTCGGCTGGCGTCGCGAAGTGGTGGGACAGCTGGTGAAAGAGTGGGGCTGGAGCGAAGAGCGCCTCGCCATGCTGGATAACCGGGCGAACTGGAAAATCGATGAGGTGCGCAAAGCGCATAACGAACTGCTCGACGCGATGATGCAGAGCTACCGTAACCTTATCCGCTTCGCGCGTCGGAATAACCTGAGCGTATCGGCAAGCCCGCAGGACATCGGGGTGCTGACCCGCAAGCTGTATGCCGCGTTTGAGGCGCTGCCGGGCAAAGTGACGCTGGTGAACCCGCAGATTTCCCCGGATCTGTCCGAGCCAAATCTGACGTTTATCTACGTGCCGCCGGGACGCGCCAACCGTACGGGCTGGTATCTGTACAACCGCGCGCCGAAGATGGAGGCTATCGTCAGCCATCAGCCGCTGGAATATAACCGTTATCTTAATAAGCTGGTGGCGTGGGCCTGGTTTAACGGCCTGCTCACCTCGCGCACTCGCCTGTTTATTAAGGGCAACGGGATTGCCGACCTGGCAAAACTGCAGGAGATGGTAGCGGACGTATCGCACCACTTCCCGCTGCGCCTGCCCGCGCCGACGCCGAAAGCGCTGTACAGCCCGTGTGAGATTCGCCATCTGGCGATTATCGTTAACCTGGAGTATGACCCGACGGCGGCGTTCCGCAATCAGGTCGTGCATTTCGATTTCCGCAAACTGGACGTGTTCAGCTTTGGCGAAGAGCAGAATTGCCTGGTTGGCAGCGTTGACCTGCTGTACCGCAACTCGTGGAATGAAGTGCGTACCCTGCACTTTAACGGCGAGCAGGCGATGATTGAAGCGCTGAAAACGATCCTCGGCAAAATGCACCAGGACGCCGCGCCGCCGGACAGCGTTGAAGTCTTCTGCTACAGCCAGCACCTGCGCGGCCTGATTCGCACCCGCGTGCAGCAGCTGGTTTCCGAATGCGTCGAGCTGCGTCTTTCCAGCACCCGTCAGGAAACCGGGCGCTTTAAAGCGCTGCGGGTCGCCGGGCAGACCTGGGGGCTGTTCTTCGAACGTCTGAACGTCTCGGTGCAGAAGCTGGAAAACGCTATCGAGTTTTACGGCGCGATTTCGCATAACAAGCTGCACGGATTGTCGGTGCAGGTGGAAACCAACCAGGTTCAGCTGCCGCAGGTGGTGGACGGGTTTGCCAGCGAAGGGATCATCCAGTTCTTCTTTGAAGACACCAGCGATGACAACGGCTTTAACATCTATATTCTGGACGAAGGCAACCGCGCTGAGGTGTATCACCACTGTGAGGGTAGTAAAGAGGAGCTGGTGCGCGACGTCAGCCGCTTCTATTCGTCATCGCACGATCGCTTCACCTACGGCTCAAGCTTTATTAACTTCAACCTGCCGCAGTTCTATCAGATTGTGAAAACCGACGGTCGCGCCCAGGTGATTCCGTTCCGCACCCAGACGATTAGCGCAGCCGTTCCGGCGAACCAGGAAGTGACTGCGCCTCTGCTGCAGCAGTATTTCTCTTAACGAAAACGGACCGTTTCGCCGGCCTGCTGGCTGGCGGCGTGTTCCAGCAGATCCCAGAACGTTTCGCCGCTGCGATCGCAGACCCACTCATCGCCTTTGAGACTGAAGTGATAGCCGCCCTGGCGGGTCGCCAGCCATACCTGATGCAGCGGCTCCTGGCGGTTAATAATGATTTTGCTGCCGTTTTCAAAGCTCAGAGTCAGCACGCCGCCGTTGATCTCACAATCAATGTCGCTGTCGCCGTCCCACTCATCCAGACGCTCCTCAATGGTGAGCCACAGGGCGTCGGCAAGGCGATGGAATTCACTGTCGTTCATTTTTATTTCCCATTATTGCGTGATGGCGGCAGTATAACGCTAAACGCTTGCTTTTACGTCTTCTCCTGCGATGATAGGAAGCAGAAAGCATCAACTACAGGCACTTTAGAATGAAGAACGTTTTTCGACCTTTGGTCATGTTGACTGTGCTGTTTACCCTTGCGGGCTGTGGTCTGAAGGGGCCGCTTTATTTCCCGCCAGCGGATAAGACGGCGCCTGTGCCGACGAAACCGGTCAATACAGGCACGCAGAATGCGGAGCCAAGCCGCAACGATCGTGGCGATACGGGTGGCCCATCACAGGTCAATTATTAATACTGAGCCGCTGTTTCCGCGTGTATGGAGTTGATGATGCAGTTCTCTAAAATGCATGGCCTCGGTAACGATTTTATGGTCGTTGATGCGGTAACGCAGAATGTGTTTTTTTCTCCGGAGCTGATTCGCCGCCTGGCGGATCGGCACCTTGGCGTGGGTTTCGATCAGCTGCTGGTGGTTGAACCGCCGTACGATCCCGAGCTGGACTTCCACTACCGTATTTTTAACGCCGACGGTAGCGAAGTGGCGCAGTGCGGCAACGGCGCGCGCTGTTTTGCCCGCTTTGTGCGCCTGAAGGGGCTGACCAACAAACGCGATATTCACGTCAGCACCGCCAACGGGCGCATGGTGCTGAGCGTCACCGACGACGAGCTGGTGCGGGTGAATATGGGCGAACCTAACTTTGAGCCCTCGCAGGTGCCGTTTCGCGCCAACAAAGCGGAAAAGACCTATATCATGCGGGCGGCCGAGCAAACAGTATTGTGCGGCGTTGTTTCAATGGGCAACCCGCACTGCGTGATCCAGGTCGATGATGTCGACACCGCGGCGGTGGAGACGTTAGGACCGGTGCTGGAAAGCCATGAGCGCTTTCCGGAGCGCGCCAATATCGGCTTTATGCAGGTGGTGAAGCGCGATCATATCCGTCTTCGCGTCTTTGAGCGTGGGGCCGGGGAGACGCAGGCCTGCGGCAGCGGCGCCTGTGCGGCGGTTGCCGTCGGCATCCAGCAGGGGCTGCTGGCCGAAGAAGTACGCGTGGAATTACCAGGCGGGCGTCTTGATATCGCCTGGAAAGGTCCGGGTCAACCGTTGTTTATGACTGGCCCGGCGGCACATGTCTACGACGGATTTATTCATCTATGAAACCCATCGGGGAAGAACAGCAGACCGAACTTGCCGCGCTCGACGATCGCGCGGTCGTCGAGTATCTGCTGCAACATCCTGACTTTTTTATTCGCAATGCGCAGGCGGTTGAGCAAATGCGCGTACCGCACCCGGTACGCGGCACCGTTTCGCTCGTGGAATGGCACATGGCGCGGGCGCGAACGCACATCAGCACGCTGGAAGAGAACATCTCGCTGCTGGTGGAGCAGGCGACCGCCAACGAGAGCCTGTTTTACCGTCTGCTGCAGCTGCAGACCCGGCTTGCCAGCGTGGACAGCCTGGACGCGTTCCTCAACCAGTTTCACCGCTGGGCGCGGGAGCTGGGGCTGGCTGGCGCCTCCGTGCGGCTGTTTGCCGATCGCTGGCGTATCGGCGCGCCGTCCAAATTCACGCAGCTGGCGCTGTCCCGCCAGACGTTCGAACCGATCCGTATCCAGCGTCTGGGCCCGGAGCGGCACTACCTCGGCCCGCTTAACGGCCCTGAGCTGCTGGTGGTGATGCCGGATGCCAAAGCGGTCGGTTCGGTGGCGATGTCGATGATGGGCAGCGACGGCGACCTGGGCGTGGTGCTGTTCAGCAGCCGCGACGCGCACCATTATCAGCCCGGACAAGGCACGCACCTGCTGCAGGAGATTGCGCTGCTGCTGCCGGGGATGCTGGAGCGCTGGGTTGAGCGGGTATGAACGACTCGCCGCTTTCCGCCGCCGTTGAGCGCTTCCTGCGCTATCTGGGCGTTGAGCGCCAGCTCAGCCCCATTACGCTACTGAATTATCGGCGTCAGCTTGATGCCATCATGACGCTTGCCGGCGAAAGCGGCGTCGCGAGTTGGCAGCAATGTGACGCTGCGGTGATCCGCAGCTGGGCGGTCCGCAGCCGCCGTAAGGGTCTTGGCCCGGCAAGCCTGGCGCTACGTCTGTCGGCGCTGCGCAGCTTTTTCGACTGGCTGGTCAGCCAGGGCGAGCTTTCGGCGAACCCGGCCAAAGCCGTCTCTGCGCCGAAAGCGCCGCGCCACCTCCCGAAAAACATCGACGTCGACGACGTGAACCGCCTGCTGGATATCGATCTTAACGACCCGCTGGCGGTGCGCGACCGGGCGATGCTGGAGGTGATGTACGGCGCCGGTCTGCGTTTGTCGGAGCTGGTGAATCTCGATCTCCGCCATCTTTCGCTGGAGTCCGGCGAAGTGTGGGTCATGGGCAAGGGCAGCAAAGAGCGCCGCCTGCCGATTGGCCGCAGCGCTGTACAGTGGGTAGAACACTGGCTCGATCTTCGCGGCCTGTTCGGCGCTGAAGACGACGCGCTGTTTTTATCCAAACTCGGCAAGCGTATTTCCACGCGCAACGTGCAAAAACGGTTCGCCGAGTGGGGCATTAAGCAGGGGCTCAACAGTCACGTTAACCCGCACAAACTGCGCCACTCCTTCGCCACGCATATGCTGGAGTCGAGCGGCGATCTGCGCGGGGTGCAGGAGCTGCTGGGGCACGCCAACCTCTCCACCACTCAGATCTATACCCATCTTGATTTTCAACACCTTGCCTCGGTGTACGATGCGGCGCATCCGCGCGCCAAACGGGGGAAATAATGCGTTTTTACCGTCCATTAGGCCAAATCTCAGCCCTGACATTCGACCTTGACGACACCCTTTACGACAACCGCCCTGTGATTCTGCGTACCGAACAGGAAGCGCTGGCGTTTGTGCAAAACTACCATCCGTTGTTAAAAAACCTGCAAAACCGCGATTTTCAGCGCGTGCGCCAGATGCTGCGCGAGCAGGAGCCGGAGATTTATCACGACGTGACCGAATGGCGGCGTCGTGCGGTTGAGCAGGCGATGCTGAACGCCGGCCTGAGCGCGCAGGAGGCGGCCGCGGGCGCGGTGGAGTCGATGGCGCACTTCGCCCACTGGCGCAGCCGCGTCGACGTTCCGCAGGAAACGCACGATACCCTGCGAAGGCTGGCGGAAAAGTGGCCGCTGGTGGCGATCACCAACGGCAACGCGCGCCCCGAGCGGTTCGGCCTTGGCGACTATTTCGAATTTGTACTGCGCGCGGGCCCGGACGGACGTTCGAAACCGTTCAACGACATGTATCATCTGGCGGCGGAAAAGCTTGGCCTGCCGCCTGGCGAGATCCTGCACGTCGGCGACGACCTGACTACCGACGTGGCGGGCGCCATTCGCTGCGGCATGCAGGCCTGCTGGATCAGGCCGGAAAACGCCGACCTGATGCGAACGCTCGACAGCCGCCTGCTGCCGCACATTGAAATTTCGCGGTTGGCATCCCTCACGACGCTGATATAATCACCAGCAGTATTGTATAAATCAACAGTATGCCCGCCCGGCGATGCGCCAGCGGGCAGCGCATTTTTCGGCGGTGCCAATGGACGTTTCTTACCTGCTCGACAGCCTCAATGACAAACAGCGTGAAGCCGTGGCGGCGCCGCGTACCAATATGCTGGTGCTGGCAGGCGCGGGCAGCGGTAAGACGCGCGTTCTGGTGCACCGTATCGCCTGGCTGCTGAGCGTGGAAAACAGCTCGCCGTACTCCATCATGGCGGTGACCTTTACCAATAAAGCGGCGGCCGAAATGCGTCACCGTATTGGTCAACTGATGGGCACATCGCAGGGCGGTATGTGGGTTGGCACCTTTCACGGGCTGGCGCACCGCCTGCTGCGCGCGCACCATCTGGACGCTAACCTGCCGCAGGATTTTCAGATCCTCGACAGCGAAGATCAGCTGCGTCTGCTAAAGCGCCTGATTAAGGCGATGAATCTCGATGAGAAGCAGTGGCCGCCGCGCCAGGCGATGTGGTACATCAACAGCCAGAAAGACGAGGGGCTGCGTCCGCACCACATTCAGAGCTACGGCAACCCCGTCGAGCAGACCTGGCAGAAAGTCTACCAGGCCTATCAGGAGGCCTGCGATCGCGCCGGGCTGGTGGATTTCGCCGAGCTGCTGCTGCGCGCTCACGAGCTGTGGCTTAACAAGCCGCACATCCTCCAGCACTACCGCGAGCGCTTTACCAACATCCTGGTCGACGAATTTCAGGATACCAACAACATTCAGTACGCGTGGATCCGCCTGCTGGCAGGCGATACCGGCAAGGTCATGATCGTCGGCGACGATGACCAGTCTATTTACGGCTGGCGCGGCGCGCAGGTGGAGAATATCCAGCGTTTCCTCAACGATTTCCCCGGGGCGGAAACCATCCGCCTTGAGCAGAACTACCGTTCGACCAGCAATATTCTGAGCGCGGCGAACGCCCTTATCGAAAACAACAACGGGCGCCTGGGCAAGAAGCTGTGGACCGACGGCGTCGACGGCGAACCGATTTCGCTGTACTGCGCGTTCAACGAGCTCGACGAAGCGCGGTTCGTGGTGAACCGCATCAAAACCTGGCAGGACAACGGCGGCGCGCTTGAGCAGTGCGCCATTCTGTATCGCAGCAACGCCCAGTCGCGCGTGCTGGAAGAGGCGCTGCTGCAGGCCAGCATGCCGTACCGTATCTACGGCGGCATGCGCTTCTTCGAACGCCAGGAAATTAAGGACGCCCTCTCTTACCTGCGTCTTATCGCCAACCGTAACGACGATGCGGCGTTTGAGCGGGTAGTCAACACCCCGACGCGCGGCATCGGCGACCGCACGCTGGACATCGTGCGCCAGACCTCCCGCGATCGCCAGCTGACGCTGTGGCAGTCCTGCCGCGAGCTGCTGAAAGAAAAAGCGCTGGCGGGACGCGCGGCCAGCGCTCTGCAGCGCTTTATGGAGCTGGTCGACGCGCTGGCGCAGGAGACCGCCGATATGCCGCTGCACGTGCAGACCGACCGGGTGATAAAAGACTCCGGGTTGTGGATGATGTACGAGCAGGAGAAAGGCGAGAAGGGCCAGACGCGGATCGAAAACTTAGAGGAACTGGTAACGGCGACGCGCCAGTTCAGCTACAACGATGAAGACGAAGATCTGATGCCGCTGCAGGCGTTCTTGTCGCATGCGGCGCTGGAAGCCGGGGAAGGGCAGGCGGATACCTGGCAGGACGCGGTACAGCTGATGACCCTGCACTCGGCAAAAGGGCTGGAGTTCCCGCAGGTGTTTATCGTCGGCATGGAAGAGGGGATGTTCCCCAGCCAGATGTCGCTGGATGAAGGCGGGCGGCTGGAAGAGGAGCGCCGCCTGGCCTACGTCGGCGTGACCCGGGCGATGCAAAAGCTGACCCTGACCTACGCGGAAACCCGTCGCCTGTACGGCAAAGAGGTGTATCACCGGCCGTCGCGCTTTATCGGCGAGCTGCCGGAGGCCTGCGTTGAAGAGGTGCGCCTGCGGGCGACGGTCAGCCGCCCGGTCAGCCATCAGCGTATGGGCACCCCCATGGCGGAAAACGACACCGGCTATAAGCTCGGCCAGCGCGTGCGCCATCCGAAATTTGGCGAAGGCACCATCGTCAACCTGGAGGGAAGCGGTGAACACAGCCGGCTGCAGGTGGCGTTTCAGGGGCAGGGAATTAAATGGCTGGTTGCGGCGTACGCCCGGCTGGAAAATGCGTAACTTTAAGAAATATATAATAAATTCTTCATCTTCTGCTAGTCTTATAGGCCAGGAGGGGCTAAATACCTTCTGGCGCTTCGCTGCGTGTTGACGCTGCATTTCCGCTGGCGTAACATGCGCGCACGATTACGCTAAGAGGACATTCGCCTTGGACACACCCAGTAGATGCTGGCTCATTTTCCTGTCATCCAGGAACAACTCCTAAGGCTATCCTCACATGCTGATAGCCTCAGAGGTTGTCAGCGACCCGTTCTATTCCCGTCGCGCTGAGTCAGGCTTTATGGTCTGAAACCCAATTTGTTTCTGTGTGCCCACCGAACTGTCCGATAATTTTTTGCATTGGGAGTCCCGGTCATGCTGAGCGCATTTCAACTGGAAAACAATCGCTTAACGCGTCTTGAGTCTGATGAAATCAAACATCTGGCCAGCTCGGTCTGGGTCGATTTGGTTGAACCGGATGATGAAGAACGTAACCGCGTACAGGCCGAACTGGGTCAGAATCTGGCGACACGCCCTGAACTGGAAGACATCGAAGCATCGGCACGTTTCTTCGAAGACGAAGACGGCCTGCATATTCACTCCTTTTTCTTCTTTGAAGACGCCGACGATCACGCCGGTAACTCCACCGTGGCGTTCACCATCCGCGAAGGCCGCCTGTTCACCCTGCGCGAGCGCGAACTGCCCGCCTTTCGTCTCTACCGCATGCGCGCCCGCAACCAGGAGATGGTGGACGGCAACGCCTACGAGCTGCTGCTCGATCTGTTCGAAACCAAAATCGAACAGCTGGCGGATGAAATCGAAAACATTTACAGCGACCTGGAAAAGCTGAGCCGCGTCATTATGGAAGGCCATCAGGGCGATGAGTATGACGAAGCGCTCTCGACGCTGGCGGAGCTGGAGGATATTGGCTGGAAGGTGCGCCTGTGTCTGATGGATACCCAGCGCGCGCTGAACTTCCTCGTGCGCAAGGCCCGGCTGCCGGCGGAGCAGCTGGAGCAGGCGCGTGAGATCCTGCGCGATATCGAATCCCTGTTGCCGCACAACGAATCGCTGTTCCAGAAGGTTAACTTCCTGATGCAGGCGGCGATGGGCTTTATCAACATCGAGCAGAACCGCATCATCAAAATCTTCTCGGTGGTTTCCGTGGTATTCCTGCCGCCGACGCTGGTGGCCTCAAGCTACGGGATGAACTTCGAGTTTATGCCGGAGCTGCACTGGAGCTTCGGCTATCCTGGGGCGATTGTCTTTATGATCCTCGCGGGCCTGGCGCCATACCTCTATTTCAAGCGCAGAAACTGGCTGTAACGCTCGCGCCGGGCTCAGAGCACGACTCCGGCGTGCTGCTCCCGCCGCGCGCGGATAACGTCGTAGTCTGCCCGTGACGCCGGGCTGAAGCCGTTGATGAACAGCGAATCGCTAAACGTACTTTCCTGCGCCGCCGCGCTCAGCGCTTCGCGCAGCGTCGAAAGCGTCTCCGGCGAAGTATGACGCGAGGTGATAAGCGGGAGCCCTGGGGTGAGCGCGGTTTCGCCGACGGCGACCAGTCCCGCCGTCTCCTGCGGGTGATAGCGGGCCATCAGCGCCCAGCTCACGCAGTCGATCGCCGCAATATCCGCCGTTTTCTCACGCAGCGCCGCCAGCGAGTGGCGGTGGCTGCCGCTCCATGTTCTCGACTGAAAAAAGGGCGTCCCGACGCCGAGCTGCGCCAGGCTGCCGCGCAGCGCGTGATACCCCGACTGCGAATCCGGCGCGTTGCACACCACCCGGCGGCGGTAAAAGTCGCTCAGGGTTTTCCCTTTATCCTCGGCCCTGGCAACCAGAACGCTACGGTATAAGCGCTTCTCGCAGCCTGGCGCCGCGTAATGGAACGTACCCACCACCTGTACCTGTGGAAGCTGGGCGATCAGCGGAAAGCCGCAGGTCTGGCTCAGCAGCAGGTCGCCGCGCTGCCAGTGAGCGAGCAAATCATCCGGGCGCACAAAGCGGCGCTCTCCGGGGAGCGCGAGCCGGTCGAGGTGGCGCAGCACCCATGACGCCAGCGCATCAGTCGCGGGCGGGTGCAGATCGTACATAGGAAACGCGATGTTCCAGAGCATCGTTAACGTCCTCCTCCGCGAATGCCTGACTTGCCGGATGCACCGTGACGTCGACGGGGCGAAACCCATAGCGACGCCACCACGCCCGGTAGCCGTTGACCACAAATCCCTGATTTCGCTGCTGATACGCCTGCTGATAACGGCGGTACAGCGCCGGCAGCCCGTACCAGGGGATGCCGGGCAAATCGTGGTGAATGGAATGATAGTTCAGGTTGAGAAACAGCAGGCGCCACGGCAGCCCGGCCTCGTTAATCACCGAGCGGGCCAGCGGGTCGTCCGCCGCGCGGTGTTCGAGAAACGATCGCACTTTGGTGATGGCCAGCGCCGGGTAGCTGACGGCGAACAGATACCAGAGAACGGAAACGCCGCAGTGGGCTATCCACAAGAACAGCAGCATCAGCAACATTGCGTGCGTGGCCCACATGCCGATGGCCGGATAATCGCGCCGGATAAGCGCGCGGACGATGCCCTGAATCACGCCGACGATATCCAGCGCGGGCGCCAGCAGCAGGCGGCCAACGAAGGTATTGCGCCAGCGGACGACCTGCCGCTGCCAGGGAGAGAAGCGCGCCCACGTCGCGGCGGAGAAGTAGTAGGTTTCCGGGTCGTCTTCCGGCAGGGTCAGGCTTTCGTTGCGGTGGTGGGCGAGGTGGGAATCCCGGTACAGGCCGTAGGGAAACCATACGGCAAGCGGCGGCAGGCCGAAAAGCTGGTTGACCCGCGCCCAGCGGGTCGGATGACCGTGAATCAGCTCATGCTGTAGCGACAGGTACCAGGCAGTAAAGACGATAAGCAGCAGCGTGGAAAGCGGGAGCCCCAGCGATGGCGCGTACGCCAGCGTCGTAAACCAGCCGCTATACAGGAACACGATCAGCAGCCACGTCGGCGCTTCGCTGCGCCAGAGCCAGCCGCGGGACATCCGGCGTACCGCTTCACGCTGCTCTTCATGCAGCCAGGCCGCGGCGCGGTGGGGGTGAGGTGTTGACATCGGGTTTTCCGTTCGGCGAAAGACATTCGCCGAAGATCGGAAAAAAGCGCTGAAATAACAACGAACTTAAGCGCAATAGCTTTGCTAAAAGCTGGCAATACGCCCGGCGGACCGGGCGCAGGCGTCAGGATTTCGGCGTGCGGTGCAGCGTGTAGACCGCATCCATAATAAAGATGGCCAGCGCCGCCCAGATAAAGCCGAAGGTGACCATTTTGTCCGATCCCGGCGTTTCGCCGTAGAACATTACCGCCAGCAGGAACATCAGCGTCGGGCCGATGTACTGGAAAAAGCCCAGCGTCGAGAGGCGCAGTTTGGTGGCCGCACCGGTAAAGCACAGCAGCGGTACGGTCGTGACGATACCCGCCGCCATCAGCAGCAGGTTCAGCGACCACGGGTTTTGCGTTAAATGGCTGGTCGGGCTGTCGGCAATGCCGAACAGCCAGATAGCCGCGACCGGCAGCAGCCACAGCGTTTCCACCAGCATGCCGGTCTGCGCATCTACGGCTATCTTCTTGCGCACCAGGCCGTAGAAGGCAAAGCTGAACGCCAGACCCAGGGCGATGACCGGCAGCGAGCCGAACGTCCACAGCTGCACCAGGACGCCGCAGGCGGCGAGCAGCACCGCCAGCCACTGCATACGACGAAAACGCTCGCCGAGGAACACCATGCCCAGCAGGATGTTCACCAGCGGGTTAATGAAGTAGCCGAGGCTGGCCTCCAGCATGTGGTGGTTATTCACCGCCCAGATAAACAGCAGCCAGTTTCCGCCGACCAGCACCGCCGAGAGCGCCAGGAGCAGGATTTTCTTCGGCGTCTGCCACAGCTTTTTCAGGCCGCTCCACTGTCGGCTGACGGTGATCAGCGCCACCATAAAGAAAAACGACCAGATAACGCGGTGGGTCAGGATTTCATCCGCCGGAACGTAGTGGATAAGCTTGAAGTAGGCCGGAGCGATGCCCCAAATAAAATAAGCGGCAAGGGCCAGCAATACGCCCTGCCGCGTCTGTTTAGCGTCCATCGGTTAAATCCGTGACAAAAAAGTAAAGCAATGTTACCCGATTTTACCGGCTCAACCCACCATATAAGTGGCGGTCGCGCTGGCGATATAGAGCTGCTCTTCGTTGTGCAGCTCTACGCGCGCGACCGCCACTTTATTGCCCGCGCGCAGCAGGCTGCTGCTGGCGGTAAAGCGGTTGCCGCGGCCCGGGCGGAGATAATCGACGCGCAGGTCGATAGTGCCCATGCGCGAAAGACGCTGGCGCAGCTCTTCTTCGTTGATCGTGTCGTGGCGCGTCAGCGTGCTGCCAACGCAGACCAGACCGGCGGCGACGTCCAGAGCAGAGGCGATCACGCCGCCGTGCAGAATGCTCTGCGCCCAGTTGCCGACCATCATCGGCTGGTTATTGAAACTGAGCTGCGCGAAATCTTTCTCATAGCGTTCAAGCTCAAGGCCCAGCGCACGGTTAAACGGCATGTGATACACGAATATTTCGCCCACCAGTTTGAGGACGGCTTCGGCCGTCAGTTCTGCAGACATACAACCTTTCCGATGGTTATGAAAATGTTGATTTTATGCTTATCAAATGTTGATTTCCACAATTGAGACAGAATCGGAGGGCGTAAAGGGCATAAACCGGTAAAATGGCGTCATAACAGGAAATATTTATAAACAAATTTGTTCAGGAGAACAGCATCAATGCGAACCCGTCCGGGGTGGTTACTGGCGGCGGCTGCGCTGCCATTATCCGTTTTTGCGCAGGAAGCGACGGTGAAATCGATCCACGATACCCCTGCCGTTAAGGGCAGCATCATCGCCAATCTGCTACAGGAGCATGATAATCCCTTTACGCTGTATCCCTACGATACGAACTATGTGATCTACACCTGGACCAGCGATATCAACAAAGAGGCTATCCAAAGCTACAGCTGGGCCGAAAACGCGCGTAAAGATGAGGTGAAGTTTCAGCTGAGCCTGGCGTTTCCGCTGTGGCGCGGGATTGTGGGCGACAATTCGGTGCTGGGCGCATCGTATACGCAAAAATCCTGGTGGCAGCTTTCCAACAGCAAAGAGTCTGCGCCGTTTCGCGAGACCAACTACGAGCCACAGCTGTTTCTGGGGTTTGCGACCGACTACCAGTTTGCCGGCTGGACGCTGCGTGACGTTGAGTTTGGCTACAACCATGATTCCAACGGCCGCGCCGACCCGACCTCGCGCAGCTGGAACCGGCTGTATACGCGTCTGATGGCGCAAAACGGCAATCTGATGGTCGAGGTGAAACCCTGGTATGTTATCGGCAGTACCAACGACAACCCGGATATCACCAAATACATGGGTTATTACCAGCTGAGAATTGGCTATCAGCTGGGCGACGCGGTGCTGAGCGCTAAAGGGCAGTACAACTGGAATAGCGGCTATGGCGGCGCGGAGCTTGGCGTCAGCTACCCGGTCAGTACGCACGTACGCCTGTATACGCAGGTGTATAGCGGCTACGGCGAGTCGCTGATTGATTATAACTTCAGGCAGACGCGCGTTGGCGTCGGGGTGATGCTGAACGATTTGTTCTAGCCTCCTCGAAGGATTTTGCGTTAAACGTTGCAGTTTCTTGCTCAGGCGCTGAAAATAGCGCCTGTTTTAATTTTGGCAATGGGGTTAACGTGGCGCAGGCGGAAGTACTCAATCAGACATCGCTGGCGAAGCAGGTTTTGCAGGAAACCTTTGGCTACCAGCAGTTCCGTCCGGGTCAGGAAACCATCATTGAAACCGTGCTGGAAGGCCGCGACTGCCTGGTCGTTATGCCTACCGGCGGCGGTAAATCGCTGTGTTATCAAATTCCCGCGCTGGTGCTCAACGGCCTGACGGTTGTCGTATCGCCGCTCATTTCTCTGATGAAAGACCAGGTCGATCAGCTGCTTGCCAATGGCGTGGCCGCGGCGTGTCTGAACTCAACGCAGAACCGCGAACAGCAGCTTGAGGTAATGGCGGGCTGCCGTACCGGCAAAATCCGCCTGCTGTATATCGCGCCGGAACGCCTGATGCTGGATAACTTCCTCGAGCATCTGGCGCACTGGAACCCGGTGATGCTGGCGGTCGACGAGGCGCACTGTATTTCCCAGTGGGGGCATGATTTCCGTCCGGAATATGCCGCGCTGGGCCAGCTGCGTCAGCGTTTCCCTGCGGTGCCGTTTATGGCGCTGACCGCTACGGCGGATGACACTACGCGCCTCGATATCGTTCGCCTGCTGGGGCTGAACGACCCGCTTATCCAGCTCAGCAGTTTTGACCGCCCTAACATCCGCTACATGCTGATGGAAAAGTTTAAACCGCTCGATCAGCTGATGCGCTACGTCCAGGAGCAGCGCGGCAAGTCCGGCATTATTTACTGCAACAGCCGCTCAAAAGTGGAAGATACCGCCGCCCGCCTGCAAAGTCGCGGCTATAGCGCGGCGGCCTATCACGCCGGGCTGGAAAACGGCGTCCGCGCCGATGTGCAGGAGAAGTTCCAGCGCGACGACCTGCAAATCGTGGTAGCGACCGTGGCGTTCGGTATGGGGATCAACAAACCCAACGTGCGCTTCGTGGTGCATTTTGATATACCCCGCAATATCGAATCCTACTACCAGGAGACCGGGCGCGCCGGGCGCGACGGGCTGCCCGCTGAAGCGATGCTGTTTTACGATCCGGCCGATATGGCGTGGCTCAGGCGCTGCCTGGAGGAAAAGCCGGCCGGGCAGTTGCAGGATATCGAACGCCATAAGCTTAACGCGATGGGCGCGTTTGCCGAGGCGCAGACCTGCCGCCGTCTGGTGCTGCTGAACTACTTTGGCGAAGGGCGCCAGGAATCCTGCGGCAACTGCGATATTTGCCTCGACCCGCCGCGCCAGTACGACGGGCTGGAGGATGCGCGCAAGGCGCTGTCGACCATTTACCGCGTCAACCAGCGCTTCGGCATGGGCTATGTGGTGGAGGTGCTGCGCGGCGCGAACAGCCAGCGTATCCGCGAGCTGGGGCATGACAAGCTGCCGGTGTACGGTATTGGCCGCGAGCAGAGTCATGAGCACTGGGTCAGCGTGATCCGCCAACTGATTCACCTCGGCTTCGCCACCCAGAATATCGCCCATCATTCGGCGCTACAGCTGACCGAGGCGGCGCGCCCGATACTGCGCGCCGAGGTGCCGCTGCAGCTGGCGGTGCCGCGTATCGTCGCCCTGAAGCCGCGGGTGGCGCAAAAATCCTACGGCGGCAACTACGATCGTAAGCTGTTCGCCAAACTGCGCAAGCTGCGTAAAGTCATCGCCGACGAAGAGAATATTCCGCCTTACGTGGTCTTTAACGACGCCACGCTTATCGAAATGGCCGAGCAGATGCCGGTCAGCCCCAGCGACATGCTGAGCGTCAACGGCGTCGGGATGCGCAAACTCGAGCGTTTTGGTCGGGAATTCATGGCCTTGATCCGCGCCCACCTCGACGGAGACGATGAGGAGTAGTCAGTCGATTAAAAAAGTGCCAGGATAATCACTCGGTAAATTATTCTCTCTGGGGATCCCATGTTAATGCTATTCCTGACCGTTGCGCTGGTGCACATCATTGCGCTGATGAGCCCTGGCCCGGATTTCTTCTTTGTGTCGCAGACTGCCGTCAGCCGTTCCCGTAAAGAGGCGATGATGGGCGTGCTCGGCATTACCGCAGGCGTCATGGTGTGGGCAGGCGTTGCGCTGCTCGGTCTGCATTTAATCCTCGAGAAAATGGCCTGGCTGCACAATATCATTATGGTCGGCGGCGGCCTGTATCTGTGCTGGATGGGCTACCAGATGCTGCGCGGGGCGCTGAAGAAAAGCGAAGCGTCAGTGGATGCGCCGCAGGTGGAGCTGGCGAAAAGCGGCAAAAGCTTCCTGAAAGGTCTGCTGACCAATCTGGCGAACCCAAAAGCGATTATCTATTTCGGCTCCGTGTTTTCGCTGTTCGTCGGGGATGACGTGGGCGCCGCCCAGCGCTGGGGCATCTTTTTGCTGATTATCGTCGAGACCTTCGCCTGGTTTACCATCGTCGCGAGTCTTTTTGCGCTGCCGACCATGCGCCGCGGCTATCAGCGCATGGCGAAATGGATTGACGGCGTTGCCGGCACCCTGTTCGCCGGTTTCGGCATCCACCTGATTATCTCCCGCTAATTATGCACGGTGCGCTGACGCGAGCAGCGCGCCGACCAGCATAAACAGCGAACCGAACGCTTTATTCAGCGCCTTCATCTGCCGCGGACCTTTGATCCATCCCGCGATGCGCGTCGCCAGCGTCGCGTAGCCAATCATCACAATGATATCGACCACAATGGTGGTCACGCCTAATACCACGTACTGCATCATCTGGGGTTGGTTGGGCACGATAAACTGCGGAAACAGCGCGGCGAGGAAAACGATGCTTTTCGGGTTGGTGAGGTTTACAAACACGGCGCGTTTAAACAGCCGACCGCGCGATTGCGTCTGCGCCAGCGCGTTGAGGTCGATAGCGCCAGCGGCGCGCCACTGCTGGATCCCAAGCCAAATAAGATAGGCGGCGCCCGCCCATTTTAGCACCTCGAAAGCGAGGATCGAGCGCGAGAACAGGGTGCCCAGACCAACGCCAACCAGCACGATATGGATCCCGAGCCCGGTTTGCAGGCCGGCAATCGACGCGCTCGCGCCGCGATAGCCATGGTTAATGGCGGTGGTCATGGTATTAATGGCGCCGGAGCCGGGTGAAAGGCTGAGAATAATGGACGTCAGCAGGTAGGCGAACCACCACTCAAAGGTCATGAGAATCTCCCTGATTGTCTGTTTTTATGCCACAATACGCTATTGTCTGTGTGTTGTGTGACGCGCCATAAAAAAACGATCTTCCGCGGTTAACGAGGGCGGATACCCGATGTTTCGGCAGCAAAAGGACTGGAATACAAGAGAAAACGCGTTTGCTGCATTCACGATGGGGCCACTGAATGATTTCTGGCGCCAGCGGGAAGAGGCGGTTTTTACCGGTGTGGACGGCGTCCCGGTGCGTTTTGTCCGTTTTCATACGCCGCACCACGATCGGGTGATTGTCGTTTGTCCCGGTCGTATTGAAAGCTATGTTAAATACGCCGAACTGGCGTACGATTTGTTTCTCTGCGGGTTCGACGTGCTGATCATCGACCATCGCGGGCAGGGGTTTTCCGGACGCATGCTCTCCGACACCCACCGCGGCCATGTGGTGAATTTCAGCGACTATGTGGACGACCTCGCCGCCTTCTGGCAGCAGGAGGTGGCGCCAGGCCCCTGGCGTAAGCGCTTTGTGCTGGCGCATTCGATGGGCGGCGCGATTGCCACCCTGTTTTTGCAGCGTCATCCCGGAGCGTGCGACGCCATGGCGCTTAGCGCCCCGATGTTCGGCATCGTGATGCGTTTTCCGGACTGGATGGTGCGCCATATTCTCGACTGGGCTGAGGGCCATCAGCGCATTCGAGAGAGCTATGCCATGGGTACCGGGCGCTGGCACGCCCTGCCGTTTAGCCTCAATATCCTGACGCACAGCCGTGAACGCTACCGACGCAACCTGGGGTTTTATGCCGATAATCCGGATTTGCGCGTCGGGGGGCCAACCTATCACTGGGTGCGCGAAGGGGTGCTGGCGGGCGAAGAGATCCTCGCCGGCGCCAGCGACGACACCACGCCTGTGCTGCTTATCCAGGCGCAGGAAGAACGCGTTGTGGATAACCGCATGCACGACCGCTATTGTGAATTACGCGCCGAGGCGGGCCATCCCTGCGAAGGGGTAACACCGCTTGTCATCGAAGGCGCTTACCATGAGATCCTTTTTGAAAAGGACGCCATGCGCTCAGTCGCGCTCAATGCCATCGTCGAGTTTTTTTGTCGACATGATTAATCCGGCGATAACGCCGCTCTTACTTAGAGGTTGAATTCTTTTATGTACCAGGTTGTTGCGTCTGATTTGGATGGCACGCTCCTCAATCCCGACCATCGTCTGTCCCCCTATACCAAAGAGACCCTGAAGCTGCTGACGGAAAAGGGAATTAACTTCGTTTTCGCCACCGGCCGCCATCATATCGACGTGGCGCAAATCCGTGATGGTCTGGGGATCAAAGCGTTTATGATTACCTCCAACGGCGCGCGCGTGCACGATACGGACGGTAATCTGATTTTTGCGCATAACCTCGATCGCGATATCGCCGCCGATCTGTTCGGCGTGGTGAATAACAACCCGGATATCGTCACTAACGTTTATCGTGACGATGAATGGTTTATGAACCGTCACCGCCCGGAAGAGATGCGTTTTTTCAAAGAGGCGGTATTCAACTACGCGCTGTACGAGCCGGGGCTGCTGGAGCCTGAAGGCGTCAGCAAAGTGTTTTTCACTTCGTCGGATCACGACGTGCTGCTGCCGCTGGAGCAGGCGATTAACGCGCGCTGGGGCGATCGCGTCAACGTCAGTTTCTCCACGTTAACCTGTCTGGAAGTGATGGCGGGCGGCGTATCGAAAGGCCATGCGCTGGAAGCGGTGGCGCAGATCATGGGCTACAACCTGAAAGACTGTATCGCCTTCGGCGACGGGATGAACGATGCGGAGATGCTCTCCATGGCGGGTAAAGGCTGCATCATGCAAAACGCCCATCAGCGCCTGAAAGATCTGCACCCGGAGCTGGAGGTCATTGGCAGCAACGCCGATGATGCCGTGCCGCACTACCTGCGCCATCTGTTCCTCAATCAGGACTGACGGCGTCTGTCTGCGCACCACTGAATAAAAGCCCTGCTGGTCAGGGCTTTGCTGTAATACCACCCCTGCGCATACACCACCCCCAGCGTTTGCAGCTGTTTGCGCTGCTCCGGGGTTTCTACGCCTTCCGCCAGCGGCTCCAGCGCTAGCGAACGGGCGAACGCAATGAGCGGCGGCAGCACGCTGTTTCCCGCCGCGGCGCCGATCAGCGTCCTGTCCAGCTTTAGCATGTCGAAGGTGAGCGCCTGAAGGTAGCTCATGTTGGCGTAGCCGCTGCCGAAATCATCGAGGAAAAGCCGGTGTCCGGCCTGGCGATAGCGGGCGGCGGGTTCGGCAATGTCCCAGGGGTCTATCTCGCTGTTCTCAGTGAGTTCGAGGGCGATTTGCTGCGGGCGAACCTGATGCGTTCGGCACAGGAGGGCGAGACGGTCGAGTAGCGCCGTCGTGAGCAGGTCGTCAGGCTCGACGTTGATCGAGACATAGCGCTGCGGGTGCTGGCGCAGCCAGGCGCCCACATCGGTGAAAACCTGCCCGACAATCCAGTGCGTCATCAGGCCGAGCAGGCCGGTTTCGCGGGCAAAGGGGATAAAGCTGTCCGGCGGGATGCACTGGCCATTGCGCTGCGGCCAGCGAACCAGCGCTTCGGCGCCCGCGACGCTGTCGGTATCAAGGCGCATGATGGGCTGATAGCGCACCTCCAGCTGCTGGTTGTGAATCGCGTGCAGGAGCCTGGCGCGCGAAGCGGCAAGCTGCCTGAAAAAGCCAGGCAGGAGATGAGGTTCATCCACAAAATCCATTTTACACCCGAAGCCCCCGGAAAATAATCGCGTTCAGTATTGGCGTTTTATAGCAAGGGAACCATCAGCGCGGGATCAATCCTCTCCAGGAAAATGCCGATTTTAATTGCCTGTTTTCTGCTCAGTTGTCAACCTGCTGTTCCGCTACAATGCGGGTTCATTCTTCGACGAGATTTTCACTGTGGCGTTACTGATCGTTACCACAATTCTGTGGGCGTTTTCATTCAGCCTGATAGGCGAATACCTGGCCGGGCATGTCGACAGCTATTTTTCCGTGCTGATGCGTATCGGGCTTGCGGCGCTGGTTTTTCTGCCGTTTCTGCGCGCGCGTGGGCAGTCTTTGCGCACGCTGCTGCTGTATATGCTGGTCGGCGCGATGCAGCTTGGCATCATGTATCTGTTCAGCTTCCGCGCCTATGTCTACCTGACGGTATCGGAGTTTCTGCTGTTCACCGTGCTCACGCCGCTCTATATCACGCTAATTTATGACCTGCTGAGCAAGCGCAGGCTGCGCTGGGGCTACCTTTTGAGCGCGCTGCTGGCGGTGGTTGGCGCGGCGATCATCCGCTATGACAAGGTCAGCGATCATTTCTGGACCGGGTTAATGTTCGTGCAGCTTGCCAATATCAGCTTCGCGATCGGGATGGTGGGCTATAAGCGGTTAATGGAAACTCGTCCCATGCCGCAGCATAACGCCTTTGCCTGGTTTTATATGGGGGCGTTTATTGTAGCGGTGGCGGCCTGGTTTATGCTCGGCAACCCGCAAAAGCTGCCGACCACCACGCTGCAGTGGGGCATTCTGGTGTGGCTGGGCGTTGTCGCCTCCGGCCTTGGCTACTTTATGTGGAACTACGGCGCGACGCAGGTTGATGCCGGGACGCTGGGGATCATGAATAACGTACATGTTCCGGCCGGGCTGCTGGTGAACCTGGCTATCTGGCAGCAGCAGCCGCACTGGCCGAGCTTCATCACAGGCGCGTTGGTGATAATGGCTTCGCTGTGGGTCCATCGAAAGTGGGTCGCTCCGCGTTGCGCACAAACGGCAGATGATCGCAGGCGTGATTCCGCGCTGAACGAATAAACGCATCGGTTATCGGCTGGCGCTGTTCACCATCGCGAACCGCGGCGTACAGCCGGCTCCACAGCCCCTCGCCCAGGGTTTTGGTTACGACCAGGCCCTGGCGCTCAAAACTTTCCACGACCCAGTGCGGCAGGGCGGCAATGCCCATCCGGGCGGCGACCATCTGGATCAGCAGCAGCGTGTTATCGACGCTTTTAAGCTGCGGGTTGATGCCGGCAGGCTGCAAAAAATGGCGCCAGATATCCAGGCGATTACGCTGCACCGGGTAAATCAGCAGCGTTTCGCTGGCGATATCTTCCGGCGTTACGCGCGCTCTGGCCGCCAGCGGATGTTCCGGCGCGAGGACGAGGCGAACCTCATAGTCGAACATCGGTGAATAGTGCAGGCCGCTGCGCGGCAGAATATCGGAGGTCAGGACCACATCCAGCTCCCCCTGCTGCAGCGCTGGCTGCGGGTCGAACGTCACCCCGGACTTAAAATCCATCTCCACCTGCGGCCAGCTGGCGCGGAAATTCTCCAGCGCGGGGGTCAGCCACTGAATACAGCTGTGGCACTCAATGGCGATGCGCAACGTGGTCTGCTGCGGTTCATTGCAGGCCTGCAGCGCGCGGTTGATCTGCGGCAACACCTGGTGGGCCAGCTGCAGCAGGATCTCGCCCTGCGGGGTAAAGCGCAGCGGTTGACTCTTGCGGACAAAAAGCCGAAAGCCAAGGCGCTGTTCCAGATCGCTGAACTGGTGAGAAAGCGCGGATTGCGTCTGGTGCAGCGTTGCTGCCGCCGCCGCCAGCGATCCGCAGTTTCGCAACGCCTGCAGCGTTTTCAGGTGTTTTATCTCGATCATGAATGTCCTTCACTTCGGCATGAATAAATTGCGCTTGAGGAATATACAGTACCTGCTGATTATGGATGTGTAAACATCTGGACGGCTAAATAACGAATTCCTTAAGAGGCAACCGCATGACAATCAAAAACCATACCCTCGGATTCCCTCGCGTCGGCCTGCGTCGCGAATTGAAAAAAGCGCAAGAAAGCTACTGGGCGGGCAATTCCAGCCGTGAAGCGCTGCTGGCCACCGGCCGCGAGCTGCGCGCTCGCCATTGGCAGCAGCAGCAGGATGCCGGTATCGACCTGCTGCCGGTCGGTGATTTTGCCTGGTACGACCATGTTCTGACCACCAGCCTGCTGCTCGGCAACGTCCCGGCTCGTCATCAGAACAACGACGGCTCCGTGGATATCGACACCCTGTTCCGTATCGGCCGCGGCCGTGCGCCGAGCGGTGAACCGGCGGCGGCGGCGGAAATGACCAAATGGTTTAACACTAACTACCACTACATGGTGCCGGAGTTTACGAAGGGCCAGCAGTTCAAACTGACCTGGACCCAGCTGCTGGATGAAGTAGACGAAGCGCTGGCGCTGGGCCACAGGGTGAAACCGGTGCTGCTGGGGCCAGTAACCTACCTGTGGCTGGGGAAAGTGAAAGGCGAGCCGTTTGACCGTCTCAGCCTGCTGAGCGATATTCTGCCGGTCTATCAGCAGGTACTGGCCGGGCTGGCGAAGCGCGGCATCGAGTGGGTCCAGATCGACGAACCGGCGCTGGTGCTTGAGCTACCGCAGGCGTGGCTGGATGCCTTTAAGCCTGCGTACGACGCGCTCGCCGGCCAGGTGAAGCTGCTGCTGACCACCTATTTCGAAGGCATAACGCCGAACCTGGATACCATTGCTTCTCTGCCTGTACAGGGCCTGCACGTTGATCTGGTGCACGGTAAAGATGACGTCGCAGAGCTGCACAAACGCCTGCCTGCGGACTGGCTGCTCTCCGCTGGCCTGATCAACGGCCGCAACGTCTGGCGCGCGGATCTGACCGAGAAATACGCGCAGATTAAGGACATCGTCGGCCAGCGCGACCTGTGGGTGGCATCGTCCTGTTCGCTGCTGCACAGCCCGATCGACCTCAGTGTGGAAACGCGTCTGGATGCGGAAGTGAAGAGCTGGTTCGCCTTTGCGCTGCAAAAATGCCATGAGCTTTCCCTGCTGCGCGATGCGCTGAACGGCGGCGAGACGGCGGCGATCGCCGAGTGGAGCAAACCGATTCAGGCCCGTCGCCACTCTGCGCGTGTGCATAACGCCGCCGTTGAGAAGCGGCTGGCGGCGATCACCGCCCAGGACAGCCAGCGTCAGAATCCATATCCGCAGCGCGCGAAAGCCCAGCGCGAGCGCTACAACCTGCCGGCGTGGCCGACAACGACCATCGGCTCCTTCCCGCAAACCACGGAGATCCGCGGCCTGCGTCTGGACTTCAAAAAAGGCGCGCTGGATGCGAATAACTACCGCACCGGTATTGCCGCGCACATCAAACAGGCCATTGTGGAGCAGGAACGGCTGGGGCTGGACGTGCTGGTGCACGGCGAGGCGGAACGTAACGACATGGTGGAGTATTTCGGCGAGCATCTGGACGGCTTCGTCTTCACCCAGAACGGCTGGGTGCAGAGCTACGGTTCACGCTGCGTCAAGCCGCCGGTGGTTATCGGCGATATCAGCCGTCCGCAGGCGATTACCGTTGAGTGGGCGAAGTATGCCCAGTCGCTGACCGACAAGCCGGTAAAAGGCATGCTGACCGGGCCGGTGACTATCCTCTGCTGGTCCTTCCCGCGCGAAGACGTCAGCCGTGAAACCATCGCTAAGCAGATTGCGCTGGCGCTGCGTGATGAAGTGGCGGATCTGGAGGCGGCGGGTATTGGCATCATTCAGATTGACGAACCGGCGCTGCGCGAAGGTTTACCGCTTAAGCGCAGCGACTGGGACGCCTATCTGACCTGGGGCGTAGAGGCGTTTCGCATCAACGCCGCGGTGGCGAAAGACGACACGCAGATCCACACCCACATGTGCTACTGCGAGTTCAACGACATCATGGACTCTATTGCGGCGCTGGATGCCGATGTGATCACCATCGAAACCTCGCGTTCGGATATGGAGCTGCTGGAGTCGTTCGAAGAGTTTGAGTACCCGAATGAAATCGGCCCGGGCGTTTATGACATCCACTCCCCGAACGTCCCGAGCGTGGAATGGATTGAAGCCCTGCTGAAGAAAGCCGCCCAGCGTATTCCGGCTGAGCGTCTATGGGTGAACCCGGACTGCGGCCTGAAAACCCGCGGCTGGCCGGAAACCCGCAGCGCGCTGGCGAACATGGTGAAAGCGGCGCAGAATTTGCGTCAGGCGTAATCCGCGGCCGTCGCGGTAAACAGGCCCGGCAACCGGGCCTGTTTGGTTTATTTTTTGGCGCCGTAGCGCGCAAACCACTCCAGCATGCGCTGCCAGCCATCTTTCGCCGACTCTTCATGATAGCTCGGGCGGTAGTCCGCGTTAAAGGCGTGCCCGGCCTCCGGGTAGACGATGATGTCGGCGTGGGCATTGGCCGCCCGTAGCGCGTGACGCATGGTGTCCACGCTCTCCAGCGAAATGCTGGGATCCTGACCGCCGTACAGGCCCAGCACCGGCGCATTCAGCTCAACGGCGATGTCCACCGGGTGTTTCGGCGAATTTAGCGATTTATCGCCAACCAGCTTACCGTACCAGGCCACGGCGGCCTTGAGCTGCGGATTATGCGCGGCATACAGCCAGGCGATCCTCCCGCCCCAGCAGAACCCGGTAATCAGCAGGCGATGGGCGTCGCCGCCGTTGCGCGATGCCCAGCTGGCGACATGGTCGAGGTCGGCCAGCACCTGGGCATCGGGAACTTTGGACACCAGCCCGCTGAACAGCGAGGGGATATCGGCATAATCGTCGGGGCTGCCCTGACGGAAATAGAGCTCCGGCGCAATCGCCAGATAGCCCTCCAGCGCCAGGCGGCGGCAGATGTCGCGGATATGCTCATGTACGCCGAAAATTTCCTGTACCACAATGACCACCGGCAGCGGGCCGGTCGCCTGTTTGGGACGGGCATGGAAAGCCGGCATATTGTCGCCTTGCGATGGGATCGACGTCTCTCCTGAGGAAATGGCGTCTTCTGGGGTACTGACGATGGTCGAGGCCAGGGGAGAGGCCGCAGGTGCAAAACCCGTTTTTTGAGTCATGGTATTCTCCGTACCTTCTAAACTGTGCCATGTCGCGCAGTGTTAACTATAGACCGCAGGTTAACGATCCACAGTGCCAGAAACGGGCTATCTTTTGTGCAGGAACGAAATGGATAGCTCGTTAATGTGATGTAAATCATCATTTAATGGAAAATTAATGCAATCATTTTCATTGGTGGTGATGGGCGTCACGAAAATAGTCCCGTCGCTTCTGTAAAGTACCTTTTTGCTTGTGCTGACAAATCGACCCACAGAGGAGTTTTATATGTCCAAGTCTGATGTTTTTCATCTCGGCCTCACCAAAAAAGATTTACAAGGGGCCCAGCTCGCTATCGTCCCTGGCGATCCTGAGCGTGTGGAAAAGATCGCCGCGCTGATGGATAAGCCGGTAAAACTGGCATCGCATCGCGAATTTACCTCCTGGCGCGCCGAGCTTGACGGTAAGCCGGTGATTGTCTGCTCCACCGGCATCGGCGGCCCGTCCACGTCCATCGCGGTAGAAGAACTGGCGCAGCTGGGCATTCGCACCTTCCTGCGCGTCGGGACGACTGGCGCTATTCAGCCACATATCAATGTCGGCGACGTGCTGGTGACTACGGCCTCTGTACGCCTCGATGGCGCCAGCCTGCACTTCGCACCGATGGAATATCCGGCGGTTGCTGATTTCACCTGCACCACGGCGCTGGTTGACGCGGCAAAAGCCGTTGGCGCAACTACCCACGTGGGCGTGACCGCCTCTTCTGATACCTTCTATCCGGGCCAGGAGCGTTATGACACCTTCTCTGGTCGTGTGGTAAGCCGCTTCAAAGGCTCCATGGAAGAGTGGCAGTCCATGGGCGTCATGAACTACGAAATGGAGTCCGCAACGCTGCTGACCATGTGCTCAAGCCAGGGCCTGCGCGCCGGTATGGTGGCGGGCGTTATCGTTAACCGCACTCAGCAGGAAATTCCGAACGCGGAAACCATGAAGCAGACGGAAAGCCACGCGGTGAAAATCGTGGTGGAAGCCGCCCGTCGCCTGCTCTAACCGACCCCTTTCTCATTAAGGCCGACGCGTTCGGCCTTTTTCTTTTTGCGTAGCGCCTCGCAGGAAACTCCTTTCAAACTGGACGTTTATACAGCACAATTCTATTTTGTGCGGGTAATACCTTGATGCAGGGGGCGTTGTGGATATCTCTATCATTATTTATGCCGTTGTGGCGCTCGCGGCCATGCTGGTCGGGTGGCTGGCGGCAAGCTACCGTCATGCGCAGCAGCAGGCGGATTTGCTGGCCGAGCAGCGGGATATCTTTGGCGAGCTAAGCGCGGTAAAGCAGCAGCTTGCGCAAAACGAGCACTGGCGCGACGAGTGCGCGCTGCTGAACAACGAACTGCGCAGCCTGCGTGAGATCAACACCTCGTTGGAGGCGGATCTCCGCGAGGTTTCCACCCGTCTGGAATCCACCCAGCTGCACGCCGAAGACAACATTCGCCAGATGATGAACAGCGAACAGCGCCTCAGCGAGCAGTTTGAAAACCTTGCCAACCGCATCTTTGAGCACAGCAACCGACGGGTAGATGAACAAAACCGGCAAAGCCTGCATGGGCTGCTGACGCCGCTGCGCGAGCAGCTGGACGGCTTTCGCCGCCAGGTGCAGGAGAGTTTTGGCCAGGAGGCGAGGGAGCGTCACACGCTGGCCCATGAGATCCGCAACCTGCAGCAGCTGAATGCGCAGATGGCGCAGGAGGCCGTCAATCTGACGAAGGCGCTGAAGGGCGACAACAAAACGCAGGGCAACTGGGGCGAAGTGGTGTTGACCCGCGTGCTGGAGGCGTCGGGGCTGCGCGAAGGCTATGAATATCAGACCCAGGTCAGTATTGAGACCGAGGCTCGCGCCCGCATGCAGCCGGACGTCATTGTCCGTTTGCCGCAGGGCAAAGATGTGGTCATTGACGCCAAAATGACGCTGGTGGCCTATGAGCGCTACTTCAATGCGGAAGATGACTACGTGCGGGAAGCCGCGCTGCAGGAGCATATCGCCTCGCTGCGCAACCATATCCGGCTGCTTGGTCGCAAAGATTATCAGCAGCTTCCGGGGCTGCGCAGCCTCGATTATGTTCTGATGTTTATCCCGGTCGAACCGGCGTTTTTGCTGGCGATAGACCGCCAGCCGGAGCTGATTACCGAAGCGCTGAAAAACAATATCATGCTGGTCAGCCCCACGACGCTGCTGGTGGCGCTGCGCACGATAGCCAATCTGTGGCGCTATGAGCACCAGAGCCGCAACGCGCAGCAGATCGCCGATCGCGCCAGCCGCCTGTACGACAAAATGCGGCTGTTTGTTGATGATATGTCGGCGATGGGGCAGAGCCTCGACAAAGCCCAGGACAACTATCGGCAGGCCATGAAAAAACTGGCCACCGGCCGTGGCAATTTGCTGGTACAGGCGGAGTCCTTTCGCAGCCTTGGCGTTGAGGTTAAACGCGAGATTAATCCCGATTTAGTCGAGCAGGCCACGGCGGAAGAGGAAGAGCCGCGCTTGCACGACGCTCAGGCGTCAAATGAAGACAGCGACTTAACCGCGCCTGATACGCCGCGCGGCGTTGCTCCTCGCTTTTCGCAGCAAGGTTGAACCATAGGGTAAACGCGCCCAATCTGTTACACTCGACGGACATTTTCTGGATAAGCAGGCATTGAGATGGTTGAGGATTCACAAGAAACGACGCACTTTGGCTTCCAGACGGTCGCCAAATCGCAGAAGGCTGACATGGTGGCACATGTATTCCATTCTGTAGCCGCTAAGTATGATGTCATGAATGACCTGATGTCATTTGGTATCCATCGTTTGTGGAAGCGCTTCACCATTGACTGCAGCGGCGTGCGCCGCGGGCAGAAAGTGCTCGACCTGGCGGGTGGAACCGGCGATCTGACGGCGAAGTTTTCCCGTCTGGTTGGCGAAACGGGCCGCGTCGTTCTTGCTGATATCAACGACTCAATGCTCAAAATGGGCCGTGAAAAGCTGCGCAACATCGGCGTGGTTGGCAACGTGGAATATGTGCAGGCGAACGCCGAAGCGCTGCCTTTCCCGGATAACACGTTTGACTGCATCACCATTTCTTTTGGTCTTCGCAACGTCACCGACAAAGACAAAGCGCTGCGCTCCATGTATCGCGTGCTCAAGCCGGGCGGACGTCTGCTGGTGCTGGAATTTTCCAAACCGATTATCGAACCGCTGAGCAAAGCCTACGATGCCTACTCGTTCCACATTCTGCCGCGTATTGGTGAAATGGTGGCCAACGATGCGGAAAGCTATCGCTATCTGGCGGAATCTATTCGTATGCATCCGGATCAGCCGACGCTGAAGGCGATGATGCAGGATGCCGGTTTTGACAGCGTGGATTACTACAACCTGACGGCGGGCATTGTGGCGCTGCATCGCGGCTACAAGTTCTGACAGGAGTGCATCATGCCTTTTCAACCCTTAGTGACCGCAGGTATTGAAAGCGCGCTGAATACCTTCCTGTGGCGCGAGCGCGCGCTGAAACCGGCGCGCCAGCGGCTGCTGGGGAAAGTGCTGCGTGTGGAGTTGAAAGAGTTCACGTCGCCGCTGGTGCTGGTGTTCAGCGATAGGCAGATTGACGTGCTCGGCGCATGGGAAGGTGAGGCCGACTGCACGGTTACGACGCGCGTTGGCGTACTGCCGCAGCTGCGCAACCGACAGCAGCTGACGGCGCTTATCCGCAGTGGCGATCTCGAAGTCGACGGCGATCTGCAGGTCGTACAGAATTTTGTCGCGCTCGCTGATCTGGCGGAATTCGATCCTGCCGAACTGCTGGCGCCCTACACCGGCGATATCGCCGCCGAGGGCGTCAGTAAAGCGCTGCGGGGCGGCGCAATGTTCCTCAAACGCGGTCTTCAGCGCCAGCAGCGCTATGTTGCGGAAGCAATCACCGAAGAGTGGCGCATGGCGCCGGGGCCGTTGGAAGTCGCGTGGTTTGCCGAAGAGACGGCAGCGGTTGAACGCGCCGTAGAGGCCTTCAGCAAACGACTGGAAAAACTGGAGGGGAAATGACGCCAGGAGAAATTCGGCGCCTGTATTTTATCATCCGTACCTTTTTGAGTTACGGGCTTGACGAGCTCATTCCCAAAATTCGCATTACGCTGCCGCTGCGTGTCTGGCGGCGTATGCTCTTCTGGATGCCGAATCGCCATAAACATCAGCCGTTAGGCGAACGCCTGCGTCTTGCGCTGCAGGAGCTGGGGCCGGTATGGATCAAATTCGGGCAGATGCTCTCCACCCGCCGCGATCTTTTCCCGCCGCAAATCGCCGATCAGCTGGCGTTGCTGCAGGACCGCGTTGCGCCGTTTGACGGCGCGCTGGCGCAAAAGCAGATTGAAAAGGCGATGGGCGATATTCCGGTAGAAAGCTGGTTTGATGATTTCGACGTTCAGCCGCTGGCGTCCGCCTCTATTGCGCAGGTGCATACCGCGAAGCTGAAAGAAAACGGCAAAGAGGTGGTTATCAAAGTGATCCGCCCCGATATCCTGCCGGTTATCAAAGCGGATATGAAGCTTATCTATCGCCTGGCGCGCTGGGTGCCGCGCCTGCTGCCGGACGGTCGCCGTCTGCGCCCGCTGGAAGTGGTGCGCGAATATGAAAAAACGCTGATCGACGAGCTGAACCTGCTGCGTGAGGCGGCGAACGCCATCCAGCTACGTCGCAATTTTGAAAACAGCCCCATGCTGTACGTGCCCGAGGTATTTTCCGACTACTGCAGCCAGAACATGCTGGTGATGGAGCGTATCTACGGTATCCCGGTATCGGATATCGAAACGCTGGAGAAGCAGGGCACCAACATGAAACTGCTGGCCGAGCGCGGCGTGCAGGTGTTCTTTACCCAGGTCTTTCGCGACAGCTTCTTCCATGCGGATATGCATCCAGGGAATATCTTTGTCAGCTACGAGCACCCGGAAAACCCGAAATATATCGGGATTGACTGCGGTATCGTCGGTTCGCTGAATAAAGAAGATAAGCGCTATCTGGCGGAAAACTTTATTGCGTTCTTCAACCGCGATTACCGCAAGGTAGCCGAGCTGCACGTCGATTCCGGCTGGGTTCCTGCCGATACTAACGTTGAAGAGTTCGAATTTGCCATCCGTACGGTGTGCGAGCCGATTTTTGAAAAACCGCTGGCGGAAATCTCTTTTGGCCACGTGTTATTGAATCTGTTTAACACCGCGCGACGCTTCAATATGGAAGTTCAGCCACAGCTGGTTTTACTGCAAAAAACATTACTTTACGTTGAGGGCGTAGGAAGGCAGCTCTATCCTCAGTTAGACTTATGGAAGACGGCGAAACCTTTCCTCGAGTCATGGCTTAAAGATCAGGTAGGGCTTCCGGCGCTGGCGCGGGCGTTAAAAGAGAAAGCGCCGTTCTGGATCGAAAAAATGCCGGAAATTCCTGAGCTGATTTATGACACTTTGCGCCAGGGCAAACACCTGCAGCTGAGCATTGATAAAATCGCCCGCGTAATGGAAGCCAACCCTGCTCGTCAGGGGCAGTCCCGTTATCTGTTTGGCGTCGGGTCGGTGCTGATGCTTAGCGGTACGCTACTGCTGATCAATCGTCCTGAGTGGGGAATGCATCCCGCCTGGCTGATGGCGGGCGGTCTGGTGGTGTGGTTTATCGGCTGGCGGAAAGGGCGCTGATTTTTGCATCATCATTAAGAAGGCGTGTAACATGCACGCCAATGGTTAATTTATCATCTGGCACAGAGGAACATGTATGGGTGGTATCAGTATTTGGCAGTTATTGATTATCGTCGTTATCGTAGTTCTGCTTTTCGGGACGAAAAAGCTGAGCTCGTTGGGATCTGACCTGGGCGCATCGATCAAAGGCTTTAAAAAAGCCATGAGCGATGACGAAGAGAAGAAGGAAACATCCGCTCAGGACGCTGATTTCCCACCGAAATCACTGTCTGAAAAGCAGGATGACGCCAAAAAAGACGATGCAAAACGCCACGACAAAGAGCAGGTGTAATTCGTGTTCGACATTGGTTTCAGTGAACTGCTGCTGGTATTTATTATCGGCCTGATAGTCCTTGGGCCGCAGCGGCTACCCGTTGCGGTGAAGACCGTTGCGGGATGGGTGCGCGCGCTGCGCTCGCTGGCATCGACGGTGCAAAACGAGCTCGCACAGGAGCTGAAACTGCAGGAGTTTCAGGAAAGCCTGAAAAAGGTCGAAAAGGCCAGCCTGGATAATCTTACCCCTGAGCTTAAAGCCTCTATGGATGAGCTGCGTGAAGCGGCGGAGTCGATGAAGCGTTCCTACACGCAGCACGATCCGGAAAAAGCGAGCGACGAAGCCAATACCATCCATAGCCCGGCGGCGAAAGCGGATAACGCGCCGCCTGCCGTGGAGAAGACGCCTGCGGCGTCGGAGCCTCAGGCTCACGGCGGCGCGCAGGCAGCTGAAGCCGTATCGACGGAACAAAACGCGGCGGCGCCTGACGAGAAGGTTAGCGCGACCGTAAAGACGACGGCACCGGTTGCCGAACCATCCCCCGTATCGAGTGATAAACCGTAAACATGGGCGTAGAAGATACTCAACCGCTGATCGCGCATTTGATTGAGCTCCGTAAACGCCTGATCAACTGCATCATTGCGGTCTTTGCGATTTTTCTGGCGTTGGTCTACTTCGCCAATGACATTTATCAGCTGGTTTCGGCGCCGCTTATCAAGCATATGCCGGCAGGGGCGACGATGATTGCGACCGACGTCGCGTCACCGTTTTTCACCCCGATCAAGCTGACCTTTATGGTCTCCATCATCCTGTCTGCGCCGGTTATCCTTTACCAGGTGTGGGCGTTTGTGGCGCCGGCGCTGTATAAGCATGAACGCCGCCTGGTGGTGCCGCTGCTGGTCTCCAGTACGCTGCTGTTCTATATCGGTATGGCGTTTGCTTACTTCGTGGTTTTCCCGCTGGCGTTTGGCTTCCTGACCCACACGGCGCCGATCGGCGTGCAGGTGTCGACGGATATCCGCAGTTACCTCGATTTCGTCATGGCGCTGTTTATGGCCTTCGGCGTGTCGTTTGAAGTGCCGGTCGCCATTGTGCTGCTGTGCTGGGTGGGCGTGACGACTCCGGAAGATCTGCGTAAGAAGCGCCCCTACGTGCTGGTTGGCGCGTTCGTGGTCGGGATGCTGCTGACGCCGCCGGACGTGTTTTCGCAGACGCTGCTTGCCATTCCGATGTATTGCCTGTTTGAAGTGGGGATCTTCTTCTCGCGCTTCTATACCGGTAAACGGCTGTCGCGCGATCGCGATGCCGAAGAGGACAGCGAATCCGAAACGGAGTCCAAAGAAGAATAATCGCCAGCCGCCCGAAAGGGCGGTTGTTGTATGGGAGTCTGTATGTTTGATATCGGCGTAAACCTGACCAGCCCGCAGTTTGCCCGCGACCATGATGCGGTCGTGGCGCGCGCTTTTGCAGCCGGGCTGAGCGGTATGCTGCTGACCGGCACCAGTTTGCACGAAAGCGAGCAGGCGCTGGCGTTGGCGCAGCGCCACGCGCGCTGTTGGTCGACGGCGGGTGTGCATCCGCATGACAGCAGCCGCTGGACCCGGGAAACGGAGCAGCGCATTCGCACGCTGGCGCAGGCGCCTGAGGTGGTGGCCATCGGCGAGTGCGGGCTTGATTTCAACCGTAATTTTTCCACTCCGCAGGCGCAGGAGGCGGCGTTCAGCGCTCAGCTGGCGCTGGCGGCAGAGTGCGGGATGCCGGTTTTTCTCCACTGCCGTGACGCGCATGAACGGTTTATGGCGCTGCTGACGCCCTGGCTTGATAAGCTGCCGGGCGCGGTGCTGCACTGTTTTACCGGTACCCGCGACGAGCTTCAGGATTGCCTCCGCCACGGGCTGTATATCGGTATTACCGGGTGGGTGTGCGATGAGCGGCGCGGTCTGGCGCTGCGCGATATGCTGCCACTCATCCCGGCAAACCGTCTGATGGTGGAAACCGATGCGCCCTACCTGCTGCCGCGCGATATGACGCCAAAGCCCGGCTCACGGCGTAACGAGCCTGCTTATCTGGCGCATATTATGGCGCGAATTGCCCACTGGCGGGGTGAAGATGCGCAGTGGCTTTCCGGGGAAACGGATAACAACGTGAGAACGCTGTTTGGCGTGGCGATGTAACGTCAGGTCTTACGAAAGTCGGTATTTTTCACGCTCTGCAGGATCTGCTGGTTGAGCAAGTTGAGCAGCAGCATGGAGCGGGCCTCGCCGTCGGGCTCGGTAAAAATGGCCTTCAGCCCTTCAAACGCGCCTTCGGTGATAACGACGCTGTCGCCGGGGTGCGGCGTCTGCGGGTCGATGATACCTTCCGGTTTATAGATCGAAAGCTGGTGAATCACCGTGGAGGGAACCAGCGCCGGATGCGCGCCAAAGCGAACAAAGTGGCTGACGCCGCGCGTTGCGTTGATGGTGGTGGTGTGGATCACTTCGGGGTCGAATTCCACAAACAGATAATTGGGGAAAAGTGGCTCGCTGACGGTGGTACGCTTGCCCCGGATGATTTTTTCCAGTGCAATCATAGGCGTCAGGCAATTTACCGCCTGTCGTTCGAGATGTTCCTGGGCACGCTGAAGTTGCCCGCGTTTGCAGTACAGTAAATACCAGGCTTGCATAATCACTCTTTCCAAAATTTCGCAGCAAGCATAACAAAAGCACGCCGCGATAGCGAAGGCGATTCTTGCCTGTGCGGATGTTCTCAGACTTCACGCTAATTTAACAAAATTACAGCATAGCGCGGCTGAAGGCCGTATAATGAAGCGCTTACAAAGAGGTTATTGTTGACTCCATGAAATACCACGATCTGCGCGACTTTCTGACACTGCTGGAACAACAGGGCGAGCTTAAACGCATCACCCTGCCTGTCGATCCCCATCTTGAGATCACCGAAATTGCCGATCGTACCCTGCGTGCGGGAGGCCCGGCGCTGCTGTTTGAAAACCCGAAGGGTTTCGACATGCCGGTGCTGTGCAACCTGTTCGGCACGCCGCGTCGTGTCGCCATGGGCATGGGGCAAGAGGATGTCAGCGCGCTGCGTGAAGTCGGAAAGCTGCTGGCGTTCCTGAAAGAGCCTGAACCGCCGAAAGGGTTCCGCGACCTGTTCGATAAGCTGCCGCAGTTTAAGCAGGTACTGAATATGCCGACGAAGCGCCTGCGTAACGCGCCGTGCCAGCAGAAAATGATGCAGGGCGACGACGTGGATCTTAACCGTATTCCGATAATGACCTGCTGGCCGGAAGACGCCGCGCCGCTCATTACCTGGGGGCTGACGGTGACCCGCGGGCCGCATAAAGAGCGGCAGAATCTCGGAATTTATCGTCAGCAGCTCATCGGGCGCAACAAGCTTATTATGCGCTGGCTGTCGCACCGCGGCGGTGCGCTGGATTTTCAGGAGTGGTGCGCGGCGCATCCGGGCGAACGTTTTCCGGTATCGGTCGCGCTGGGGGCCGATCCGGCCACCATTCTTGGCGCGGTCACGCCGGTGCCGGATACGCTGTCTGAGTACGCGTTTGCCGGGCTGCTGCGCGGCACCAAAACCGAAGTTGTGAAGTGTATTTCCAACGATCTCGAAGTGCCGGCCAGCGCGGAGATCGTGCTGGAAGGCTATATTGAAGCGGGTGAAACGGCGCCGGAAGGCCCGTATGGCGACCATACGGGCTACTACAATGAAGTGGATAGCTTCCCGGTATTTACCGTAACCCATGTGACGCAGCGCGAAGATGCGATTTACCACTCCACCTATACTGGCCGTCCGCCCGATGAGCCTGCGGTGCTGGGCGTGGCGCTGAACGAAGTGTTTGTCCCGATTCTGCAAAAGCAGTTCCCGGAGATTGTCGATTTCTATCTGCCGCCGGAAGGGTGCTCCTATCGCCTGGCGGTGGTGACCATGAAGAAGCAATACGCCGGGCATGCCAAGCGCGTCATGATGGGCGTCTGGTCGTTCCTGCGGCAGTTTATGTATACCAAGTTCGTGATTGTCTGCGATGACGACGTGAACGCGCGTGACTGGAACGACGTGATATGGGCGATAACAACCCGCATGGACCCGGCGCGTGATACGGTACTGGTGGAAAATACGCCAATAGATTATCTGGACTTTGCCTCGCCGGTTTCCGGTTTGGGCTCAAAGATGGGGCTGGACGCCACAAATAAATGGCCTGGCGAAACCCAGCGTGAATGGGGTCGTCCGATTAAAAAAGATCCCGAGGTGACGGCGAGAATCGACGCCATCTGGGACGAACTGGCTATCTTTAATGACGGTAAAAGCGCCTGAGGGCGGCCGTGTTTGCCATATAGACCCGACAGAGGGAGCGCATGACAACCTTAAGCTGTAAAGTGACATCGGTAGAAGCGATTACCGACACGGTATATCGCGTTCGTTTAGAACCCGAAGCGGCATTTTCCTTTCGCGCTGGCCAGTACCTGATGGTAGTGATGGACGAGCGGGACAAACGCCCGTTCTCCATGGCGTCCACGCCCGCAGAGCACACGTTTATTGAGCTGCATATCGGCGCGTCCGAGCTGAACCTGTACGCGATGGCGGTGATGGATCGCATTCTGAAAGAGCGCGAGATCGTAGTGGATATTCCCCATGGCGACGCCTGGCTGCGCGAGGATGACGATGCGCGCCCGATGGTGCTGATCGCCGGGGGGACCGGGTTCTCCTATGTGCGTTCAATTCTGTTAACCGCGCTGGCCCAGAACCCGAATCGCGATATCGCGATTTACTGGGGCGGGCGTGAAGAGAAGCATCTGTACGATTTGGCCGAGCTGGAAGCGCTGACCGTTGAGCACCCGAACCTGCGGGTGGAACCGGTGGTTGAGCAGCCCGAACCGGGCTGGCGCGGTCGTACGGGGACGGTGCTGACGGCGGTGCTGCAGGATTACGGTACGCTGGTAGAACACGATATCTACATTGCCGGTCGTTTTGAAATGGCGAAAATCGCCCGCGATCTGTTCTGCAATGAGCGCAACGCGCGTGAAGATCGCCTGTTCGGCGATGCCTTCTCTTTTATTTAAACAATAAAAAAACCCGCCCCTGACAGGCGGGAAGAACGGCAACTAAACCACGGGCCGGGCTGCATGTCGCAGCCCGGCTTTTTTTCTATACGCGTTCAAAGACGGTAGCGATACCCTGGCCTAAGCCGATACACATCGTCGCCAGACCAAACTGGGCGTCTTTACGCTCCATTAGGTTGATGAGCGTGGTGCTGATGCGCGCACCCGAGCAGCCCAGCGGGTGACCCAGGGCGATTGCGCCGCCGTTGAGGTTGATCTTCTCATCGATCTGCTCCATCAGCCCCAGATCCTTAATACACGGCAGGATCTGCGCGGCGAACGCCTCGTTCATTTCGAAAAGATCGATATCGCTGGTGGTAAGGCCGGCTTTTTTCAGCGCCAGCTTCGACGCCGGAACCGGGCCGTAACCCATGATGGACGGGTCGCAGCCGACGACCGCCATTGAGCGCACGCGGGCGCGCGGAGCCAGGCCCAGCTCGCGGGCGCGGCTTTCGCTCATCACCAGCATGGCGGCAGCGCCATCGGAGAGGGCGGAAGAGGTGCCTGCGGTCACGGTGCCGGTCACCGGGTCAAACGCCGGGCGCAGCGTGGACAGCGCTTCGACGGTGGTTTCCGGGCGGATAACCTCATCGTAGTTAAACTGCTTCAGCACGCCGTCGGCATCATGGCCGCCGGTCGGGATGATTTCATTTTTGAAGCCGCCCGACTGGGTGGCGGCCCAGGCGCGAGCATGGGAGCGCGCGGCAAAGGCGTCCTGCATTTCGCGGCTGATGCCGTGCAGACGGGAGAGCATCTCTGCGGTCAGACCCATCATACCCGCCGCTTTGGCGACGTTGCGGCTCATCCCCGGGTGGAAGTCCACGCCGTGGCTCATCGGCACGTGACCCATGTGTTCCACGCCGCCGATCAGGCAGACCTGGGCGTCGCCGGTCATGATCATCCGGGCAGCGTCATGCAGCGCCTGCATCGAGGAACCGCACAGGCGGTTGACGGTAACGGCCGGTACCGAGTGCGGAATTTCCGCCAGCAGCGCGGCGTTACGGGCGATGTTGAAGCCCTGCTCCAGGGTTTGCTGTACGCAGCCCCAGTAAATGTCGTCAATCGCAGTAGCGTCCAGCGCCGGGTTGCGCGCCAGCAGGCTGCGCATCAGGTGCGCTGAGAGATCCTCTGCGCGCACGTTGCGAAATGCGCCGCCTTTTGAACGGCCCATCGGGGTACGAATTGCATCGACAATGACAACCTGTTCCATTGTGACTCCTTAAGCCGTTTTCAGCTCGCCGACCGGACGGGCGGGCTCAACCGGGGGATAATATGCTTCGTTATGGCGCGCTTTGTCGCGCAGGCCTGCCGGTACCTCATACAGTGCGCCGAGGTGCTGGAACTGCTGCGCCATATCGAGATACTTCGCGCTGCCCAGGGTATCCAGCCAGCGGAAGGCGCCACCGTGGAACGGAGGGAAACCTAAACCATACACCAGCGCCATATCGGCTTCCGCCGGGCTTGCGATAATGCCTTCTTCCAGACAGCGCACCACTTCGTTGACCATCGGAATCATCATGCGGGCGACGATCTCTTCGTCGGTGAAGTCGCGTTTTGGTTTGCTGACCTCGGCGAGCAGGCCGTCCACGGCCGGGTCCTCCTCTTTTTTCGGCTTGCCTTTGCTGTCTTCTTTATAACGCCAGAAGCCGAGACCGTTTTTCTGGCCATAGCGGCTGGCATCAAACAGCGCATCGATAGCGTCGCGGTAATCTTTCTGCATCCGCTGCGGGAACCCCGCCGCCATCACCGCCTGAGCGTGGTGCGCGGTGTCGATACCGACGACGTCCAGCAGATACGCCGGGCCCATCGGCCAGCCGAACTGTTTTTCCATCACTTTATCGACTTTGCGGAAATCCGCGCCGTCGCGCAGCAGCTGGCTGAAGCCGGCAAAGTACGGAAACAGCACGCGGTTGACAAAGAATCCGGGGCAGTCGTTCACCACGATCGGCGTTTTGCCCATCTTGCTCGCCCATGCCACGACTTTGGCGATGGTATCGTCAGAGGTCTTCTCGCCGCGAATCACCTCAACCAGCGGCATGCGGTGTACCGGGTTAAAGAAGTGCATGCCGCAGAAGTTTTCCGGGCGCTTCAGGGCGTGCGCCAGTTCGCTAATGGGGATCGTCGAGGTGTTCGAGGCCAGCACGGCGTCCGGGCGAACCTTGTCTTCGGTTTCCGCCAGCACCGCTTTTTTCACTTTCGGGTTTTCAACAACCGCCTCTACGACCACATCGACGCGCTCAAAACCGGCATAGTCCAGCGTTGGGTGAATGGTCGAAATGACCCCCGCCAGCTTCAGTCCGTCGATTTTTCCGCGCTCCAGCTGTTTGTTAAGCAACTTTGCCGCTTCGGTCATGCCGAGCGTCAGAGACTTATCGTTGATGTCCTTCATAATGACCGGCACGCCCTTCCAGGCCGACTGATAAGCGATACCACCGCCCATGATGCCTGCGCCCAGTACGGCGGCCTGTTTTGGCGTCTCAACGTTTTTGGTCAGCTTTTTCGCCTGGCTTTTGACAAACTGATCGTTCAGGAAGATTCCGACCAGCGCGCGGGCTTCGCTGGAGTGCGCCAGCGGAACAAAACTCTGGTTCTCAAGCGCCAGGGCCTCGTCGCGGCCAAAACGGGCTGCCGCTTCAATGGTTTTTACCGCCGTCATCGGCGCCGGGTAATGTTTGCCGGCCGTCTGTGCCACCATGCCTTTGGCGATGGTGAAGCTCATGGCGGCTTCAATTTTGCTTAAGCGCAGCGGCTCCAGCTTTGGCTGGCGCTTGGCTTTCCAGTCAAGCGCGCCGTCGATAGCCTGACGCAGCATCGCCACCGCGCCGTCGCGCAGCTTCTCGGGTTTTACAATGCCGTCGATCAGGCCAATTTTCAGCGCTTCTTCCGCGCCGACGTCTTTACCTGCGACGATGATCTCCAGCGCGCTGTCGGCGCCGAGCATGCGCGGCAGGCGAACCGAGCCGCCAAAGCCGGGCATAATGCCCAGTTTGGTTTCCGGCAGCCCGATGCGCAGATCGGCGGTTGCCAGGCGATAGTCGGTCGCCAGCACGCATTCGCAGCCGCCGCCAAGCGCGTAGCCGTTGACGGCGGAGAGGGTAGGGACCGGCAGGTCTTCCAGGCGGCTAAAGACGCTATTTGCGAAATGCAGCCACTGGCTTAACTGTTCCTGCGGAACCTGGAACAGGGATAAGAATTCGGTGATATCGGCGCCGACGATAAACGCGGCTTTTTCAGAGCGCAGCAGCAGGCCCTTGAGATCTTTTTGTTTTTCGAGGACGTCCAGCGCCTGGCCGAGGCTGGCTACGGTTGCCGTATCGAGCTTATTGACCGAGCCGGGGGCATCGAACACCAGTTCGGCAATGCCATCTTCCAGCCAGTCGAGGTACAGGGTATCGCCTTTGTAGAGCATGTCAGTCTCCTGAATCCAGCAAAGTAATCTGGTCGTACCAGATGATTCGGATTGTGGATTTTATGTTAAAAAAATGCAAATTACTCTTTAAGAAATTGACGGCTGGATCACGCTCGGCAGAAATCACGCACCCCTGAATCGATGTGCTAAGATGCGGGGACTTATGGTCAAAAAACAGAAGGGTAAAACATGGAATCGCTGGCCACACTCTATAAAAATCATATCGTTACGCTACAGGAACGGACCCGTAATGTGCTGGAACGCTTTAAGCTTGATGCGCTACTTATTCATTCTGGCGAACTGTTTAACGTCTTTCTTGACGATCATCCGTACCCGTTTAAGGTAAACCCGCAGTTTAAAGCGTGGGTGCCTGTGACCCAGGTGCCGAACTGCTGGCTGCTGGTCGATGGCGTTAACAAGCCGAAATTGTGGTTTTATCTGCCGGTAGACTACTGGCACAACGTTGAGCCGCTGCCGACCTCCTTCTGGACCAATGACGTCGAGGTTATCGCCCTGCCGAAAGCCGACGGTATTGGCAGTCAGCTGCCCACCGCTCGCGGCAACATTGCCTATATTGGACCGGTCGCCGAGCGCGCGATGGGGCTGGATATTGCGGCAGACAACATCAACCCGAAAGGGGTTATCGATTACCTGCACTACTACCGCGCGTATAAAACCGATTATGAGCTGGCCTGCATGCGCGAAGCGCAGAAGATGGCGGTTAACGGTCACCGCGCCGCGCACGAAGCGTTTTTGTCCGGGATGAGCGAGTTTGACATTAACCTCGCCTACCTGACGGCGACGGGGCATCGCGATACCGATGTGCCTTACAGCAACATTGTTGCGCTCAACGAGCATGCTTCCGTGCTGCACTACACCCGGCTGGATCACCGCGCACCGTCGGAAATTCGCAGCTTCCTGCTTGATGCGGGCGCGGAGTACAACGGCTATGCGGCTGACCTGACCCGCACCTGGGCGGCGCACGGCGATAGCGACTTTGCCCATCTGATAAAAGATGTGAACGATGAGCAGCTGGCGCTGATCGGCACCATGAAGGCGGGCGTGAGCTACGTCGATTACCACGTGCAGTTCCATCAGCGCATCGCGAAACTGCTGCGTAAGCACCACATCATTACCGACATGAGCGAAGAGGCGATGGTGGAAAACAACATTACCGGGCCGTTTATGCCGCACGGTATTGGCCATCCGCTGGGCCTGCAGGTGCACGACGTGGCCGGATTTATGCAGGATGATACCGGCACGCATCTTGCCGCGCCGTCTAAATACCCGTATCTGCGCTGCACCCGCGTGCTGGAGCCGCGTATGGTGCTGACCATTGAGCCGGGCATCTACTTTATTGAGTCCCTGCTGGCGCCGTGGCGTGAAGGGCCGTTCAGCAAACACTTCAACTGGCAGAAAATCCAGGCGCTGAAGCCGTTTGGCGGCATTCGCATTGAAGATAACGTTGTGATTCACGAGAAGAGCGTGGAGAACATGACGCGGGATCTGAAGCTGGCGTAATGGAGAGCTGGCTGATTCCGGCGGCGCCGGTCACCGCGATCGAGGAGATCAAAAAAAGCCGCTTCATTACGCTCCTGGCGCATACCAACGGCGTAGAGGCGGCGAAAGCGTTTGTTGAATCGGTAAAAGCGGCGCACCCGGACGCCCGCCACCACTGCGTGGCGTGGGTGGCGGGGCCACCGGATGATTCGCAGCAGCTGGGGTTTTCCGATGACGGCGAACCGGCGGGTACGGCGGGCAAGCCAATGCTCGCCCAGCTGATGGGCAGCGGCGTTGGCGAGATAACCGCAGTGGTTGTCCGCTACTACGGCGGGATCCTGTTGGGAACCGGCGGCCTGGTGAAAGCCTACGGCGGCGGCGTCCATCAGGCGCTGGCGGCGCTCACCACCGTGCGCAAGAGGCCGCTGACCGAATATACGTTGCAGTGCGAATATGCCCAGCTGGCGGGGATTGAATCCCTGCTTGGGCAGTTTTCCGGTAAAATTGTGAGCAGCGATTATCAGGCTGTTGTACAACTGCGGGTGGCGCTGGCGCAGGCTGAACTGGCGGCTTTTTCGGCAAAACTGGCTGATTTTAGTCGCGGCGCGTTGCAATTGCGCGAGATTGACGAATAATCCCCGGTTTACTTTTTGCTTATCTAAGGAAGCGGCAGTGATGCATTTTCGCGCCATAACCCGAATCGTTGGACTTCTGGTCATTTTGTTTTCAGGAACGATGATTGTTCCCGGGCTGGTGGCATTGATATACCGCGATGGTGCAGGACGCGCGTTCACGCAGACGTTTTTCGTCGCGCTGGCGATTGGCTCCCTGCTGTGGTGGCCTAACCGTAAGCAGAAGGGCGAGCTGAAATCCCGCGAAGGTTTTCTGATCGTCGTACTGTTCTGGACGGTGCTGGGGAGCGTGGGTGCGCTGCCCTTTATCTTTGCCGAGCAGCCGAGCCTGACGGTGACGGACGCTTTCTTTGAATCCTTTTCTGGTTTAACGACGACCGGCGCGACGACGCTGGTGGGGCTGGATTCACTCCCCCATGCGATCCTCTTTTATCGCCAGATGCTGCAGTGGTTTGGCGGTATGGGGATCATTGTGCTGGCGGTGGCCATCCTGCCGATACTGGGCGTCGGGGGGATGCAGCTCTATCGGGCCGAAATGCCAGGGCCGTTGAAAGATAACAAAATGCGCCCGCGTATCGCCGAGACGGCGAAAACGCTGTGGCTGATTTATGTGTTGTTGACCGTGGCCTGCGCGCTGGCGCTGTGGTTTGCCGGAATGCCAGCCTTTGACGCGATAGGGCACAGCTTTGCCACTATCGCTATCGGCGGTTTCTCCACGCACGACGCCAGCGTGGGCTACTTCAACAGCCCGACTATCAACACCATCATCGCTATCTTCCTGCTAATTTCCGGCTGTAACTATGGCCTGCACTTTTCGCTGCTGAGCGGCCGTAGCCTCAAGGTTTACTCGCGCGATCCCGAATTCAGAATGTTTATCGGCGTGCAGCTGACGCTGGTGGTGGTGTGTACCCTGGTGCTGTGGTTCCACGATGTCTATAACTCGGCGATGACAACGCTTAACCAGGCGTTTTTCCAGGTGGTGTCGATGGCGACGACCGCAGGCTTCACTACCGACAGCATTGCGCGCTGGCCGCTGTTCCTGCCTGTTTTGCTGCTGTGCTCTGCGTTTATCGGCGGCTGTGCGGGGTCAACGGGCGGGGGGCTGAAGGTTATCCGTATCCTGCTGCTGTTTAAGCAGGGCAACCGCGAACTGAAGCGTCTGGTACATCCGAATGCGGTGTACAGCATCAAGCTCGGCAACCGCGCGCTGCCGGAACGTATTCTGGAAGCGGTGTGGGGCTTTTTCTCCGCTTACGCGCTGGTCTTTATTGTCAGCATGCTGGCTATTATCGCCACCGGCGTGGATGACTTCTCGGCCTTTGCGTCCGTTGTGGCGACGCTCAATAACCTCGGGCCGGGGCTTGGCGTGGTGGCCGACAACTTTGCCAGCATGAACCCGGTCGCGAAGTGGATCCTGATTGCCAACATGCTGTTTGGTCGTCTGGAGGTCTTTACGCTGCTGGTGCTGTTTACCCCCACCTTCTGGCGCGAATAACAGGAGTGTTTGTGAAACTATTGATTCTTTTCTCCACCCGTGACGGGCAAACGCGCGAGATTGCCGCTTCGCTGGCCTCCGAGCTCAAAGAGCAGGGCTTCGACGTGGATGTGGTGAATCTGCATCGTTCGGAGCAGATTGACTGGCAGGCCTATCAGGGTGTGGTGATTGGCGCATCGATTCGTTACGGGCACTTTCATCCGCTGCTCGACAGCTTTGTGAAGAAGCATCAGCAGTCGCTGGCGCAGCTGCCTTCCGCGTTCTACTCGGTGAACCTGGTGGCGCGCAAGCCGGAGAAGAGCACGCCGCAGACCAATAGCTATACGCGCAAGTTTTTGCTGAGCTCGCCGTGGCGTCCGGACCTTTGCGCCGTTTTCGCCGGGGCGCTGCGCTACCCGCGCTATCGCTGGTTCGATCGCTTTATGATTCGGCTGATTATGAAGATGACCGGCGGAGAAACCGATACGCATAAAGAGGTGGTGTATACCGACTGGCGTCAGGTTGCGGTTTTTGCCCAGGAAATCGCTCAGTTCGTGCGCAAATAGCCTGTAAAACCGGCTCATCGCCTGGAAAATAGCCGAACGAAAAGTTTTTTGAAATTTCCTCTTGTCACTTCAGAATTACTCCCTATAATGCGCCTCCACTGACACGGAACAACGGCATACAGGCCGCCGGGTCAGCGGGGTTCTCCGGCGAAAGCCAGCGGGAACATCACAGAGAAAAGCAAAAATAAATGCTTGACTCTGAAGCGGGAAAGCGTAATATGCACACCCCGCGCCGCAGCGAAAAACAACGCGGCACTGCTCTTTAACAATTTATCAGACAATCTGTGTGGGCACTCAAAGTGACATGGATTCTTAATGTCCTCGGACACTAAATGAATACCAAGTCTCTGGAGTGAACACGTAATTCATTACGAAGTTTAATTCTAAGAGCATCAAACTTTTAAATTGAAGAGTTTGATCATGGCTCAGATTGAACGCTGGCGGCAGGCCTAACACATGCAAGTCGAACGGTAGCACAGAGAGCTTGCTCTCGGGTGACGAGTGGCGGACGGGTGAGTAATGTCTGGGAAACTGCCTGATGGAGGGGGATAACTACTGGAAACGGTAGCTAATACCGCATAACGTCGCAAGACCAAAGTGGGGGACCTTCGGGCCTCATGCCATCAGATGTGCCCAGATGGGATTAGCTAGTAGGTGGGGTAACGGCTCACCTAGGCGACGATCCCTAGCTGGTCTGAGAGGATGACCAGCCACACTGGAACTGAGACACGGTCCAGACTCCTACGGGAGGCAGCAGTGGGGAATATTGCACAATGGGCGCAAGCCTGATGCAGCCATGCCGCGTGTATGAAGAAGGCCTTCGGGTTGTAAAGTACTTTCAGCGAGGAGGAAGGCATTAAGGTTAATAACCTTGGTGATTGACGTTACTCGCAGAAGAAGCACCGGCTAACTCCGTGCCAGCAGCCGCGGTAATACGGAGGGTGCAAGCGTTAATCGGAATTACTGGGCGTAAAGCGCACGCAGGCGGTCTGTCAAGTCGGATGTGAAATCCCCGGGCTCAACCTGGGAACTGCATTCGAAACTGGCAGGCTTGAGTCTCGTAGAGGGGGTAGAATTCCAGGTGTAGCGGTGAAATGCGTAGAGATCTGGAGGAATACCGGTGGCGAAGGCGGCCCCCTGGACGAAGACTGACGCTCAGGTGCGAAAGCGTGGGGAGCAAACAGGATTAGATACCCTGGTAGTCCACGCCGTAAACGATGTCTATTTGGAGGTTGTTCCCTTGAGGAGTGGCTTCCGGAGCTAACGCGTTAAATAGACCGCCTGGGGAGTACGGCCGCAAGGTTAAAACTCAAATGAATTGACGGGGGCCCGCACAAGCGGTGGAGCATGTGGTTTAATTCGATGCAACGCGAAGAACCTTACCTGGTCTTGACATCCACGGAATTTGGCAGAGATGCCTTAGTGCCTTCGGGAACCGTGAGACAGGTGCTGCATGGCTGTCGTCAGCTCGTGTTGTGAAATGTTGGGTTAAGTCCCGCAACGAGCGCAACCCTTATCCTTTGTTGCCAGCGGTTAGGCCGGGAACTCAAAGGAGACTGCCAGTGATAAACTGGAGGAAGGTGGGGATGACGTCAAGTCATCATGGCCCTTACGACCAGGGCTACACACGTGCTACAATGGCATATACAAAGAGAAGCGACCTCGCGAGAGCAAGCGGACCTCATAAAGTATGTCGTAGTCCGGATTGGAGTCTGCAACTCGACTCCATGAAGTCGGAATCGCTAGTAATCGTGAATCAGAATGTCACGGTGAATACGTTCCCGGGCCTTGTACACACCGCCCGTCACACCATGGGAGTGGGTTGCAAAAGAAGTAGGTAGCTTAACCTTCGGGAGGGCGCTTACCACTTTGTGATTCATGACTGGGGTGAAGTCGTAACAAGGTAACCGTAGGGGAACCTGCGGTTGGATCACCTCCTTACCTTAAAGAACCTGCCTTTGTAGTGTCCACACAGATTGTCTGATGAAAAATGAGCAGTAAAAAATCTCTGCAGGCTTGTAGCTCAGGTGGTTAGAGCGCACCCCTGATAAGGGTGAGGTCGGTGGTTCAAGTCCACTCAGGCCTACCAAATTTGCGATGCAAATTTGATGAGGTTTTAACTACGATGGGGCTATAGCTCAGCTGGGAGAGCGCCTGCTTTGCACGCAGGAGGTCTGCGGTTCGATCCCGCATAGCTCCACCATCTTTACTGCGACACAAGAAAACTTCAGAGTGAACCTGAAAAGGTGCACTGCGAAGTTTTGCTCTTTAAAAATCTGGATCAAGCTGAAAATTGAAACGACACACCTTAATGGTGTGTTCGAGTCTCTCAAATTATCGCAAACCGGTGATGAATCGAAAGAAACATCTTCGGGTTGTGAGGTTAAGCGACTAAGCGTACACGGTGGATGCCCTGGCAGTCAGAGGCGATGAAGGACGTGCTAATCTAGCGAAAAGCGCCGGCGAGGTGATATGAACCTTTGACCCGGCGATGTCCGAATGGGGAAACCCAGTGTGATCCGTCACACTATCATTAACTGAATCCATAGGTTAATGAGGCGAACCGGGGGAACTGAAACATCTAAGTACCCCGAGGAAAAGAAATCAACCGAGATTCCCCCAGTAGCGGCGAGCGAACGGGGAGGAGCCCAGAGTCTGAATCAGCGCGTGTGTTAGTGGAACGGTCTGGAAAGTCCGGCGATACAGGGTGACAGCCCCGTACACGAAAATGCACACGCTGTGAACTCGAAGAGTAGGGCGGGACACGTGGTATCCTGTCTGAATATGGGGGGACCATCCTCCAAGGCTAAATACTCCTGACTGACCGATAGTGAACCAGTACCGTGAGGGAAAGGCGAAAAGAACCCCGGCGAGGGGAGTGAAAAAGAACCTGAAACCGTGTACGTACAAGCAGTGGGAGCCTCTTAATGGGGTGACTGCGTACCTTTTGTATAATGGGTCAGCGACTTATATTCTGTAGCAAGGTTAACCGAATAGGGGAGCCGAAGGGAAACCGAGTCTTAACTGGGCGTTAAGTTGCAGGGTATAGACCCGAAACCCGGTGATCTAGCCATGGGCAGGTTGAAGGTTGGGTAACACTAACTGGAGGACCGAACCGACTAATGTTGAAAAATTAGCGGATGACTTGTGGCTGGGGGTGAAAGGCCAATCAAACCGGGAGATAGCTGGTTCTCCCCGAAAGCTATTTAGGTAGCGCCTCGTGAATTCATCTTCGGGGGTAGAGCACTGTTTCGGCTAGGGGGTCATCCCGACTTACCAACCCGATGCAAACTGCGAATACCGAAGAATGTTATCACGGGAGACACACGGCGGGTGCTAACGTCCGTCGTGAAGAGGGAAACAACCCAGACCGCCAGCTAAGGTCCCAAAGTCATGGTTAAGTGGGAAACGATGTGGGAAGGCACAGACAGCCAGGATGTTGGCTTAGAAGCAGCCATCATTTAAAGAAAGCGTAATAGCTCACTGGTCGAGTCGGCCTGCGCGGAAGATGTAACGGGGCTAAACCATGCACCGAAGCTGCGGCAGCGACACTATGTGTTGTTGGGTAGGGGAGCGTTCTGTAAGCCGTTGAAGGTGTGCTGTGAGGCATGCTGGAGGTATCAGAAGTGCGAATGCTGACATAAGTAACGATAAAGCGGGTGAAAAGCCCGCTCGCCGGAAGACCAAGGGTTCCTGTCCAACGTTAATCGGGGCAGGGTGAGTCGACCCCTAAGGCGAGGCCGAAAGGCGTAGTCGATGGGAAACAGGTTAATATTCCTGTACTTGGTGTTACTGCGAAGGGGGGACGGAGAAGGCTATGTCATCCGGGCGACGGTCGTCCCGGTTTAAGCGTGTAGGTGTGTGTTCCAGGCAAATCCGGAGCACTTTAACACTGAGGCGTGATGACGAGGCACTACGGTGCTGAAGTGACAGATGCCCTGCTTCCAGGAAAAGCCTCTAAGCATCAGGTAACACGAAATCGTACCCCAAACCGACACAGGTGGTCAGGTAGAGAATACCAAGGCGCTTGAGAGAACTCGGGTGAAGGAACTAGGCAAAATGGTGCCGTAACTTCGGGAGAAGGCACGCTGATATGTAGGTGAAGCCCCTGCGGGTGGAGCTGAAATCAGTCGAAGATACCAGCTGGCTGCAACTGTTTATTAAAAACACAGCACTGTGCAAACACGAAAGTGGACGTATACGGTGTGACGCCTGCCCGGTGCCGGAAGGTTAATTGATGGGGTTATCCGTAAGGAGAAGCTCTTGATCGAAGCCCCGGTAAACGGCGGCCGTAACTATAACGGTCCTAAGGTAGCGAAATTCCTTGTCGGGTAAGTTCCGACCTGCACGAATGGCGTAATGATGGCCAGGCTGTCTCCACCCGAGACTCAGTGAAATTGAACTCGCTGTGAAGATGCAGTGTACCCGCGGCAAGACGGAAAGACCCCGTGAACCTTTACTATAGCTTGACACTGAACATTGAGCCTTGATGTGTAGGATAGGTGGGAGGCTTTGAAGTGTGGACGCCAGTCTGCATGGAGCCAACCTTGAAATACCACCCTTTAATGTTTGATGTTCTAACGTGGACCCGTGATCCGGGTTGCGGACAGTGTCTGGTGGGTAGTTTGACTGGGGCGGTCTCCTCCCAAAGAGTAACGGAGGAGCACGAAGGTTGGCTAATCCTGGTCGGACATCAGGAGGTTAGTGCAATGGCATAAGCCAGCTTGACTGCGAGCGTGACGGCGCGAGCAGGTGCGAAAGCAGGTCATAGTGATCCGGTGGTTCTGAATGGAAGGGCCATCGCTCAACGGATAAAAGGTACTACCGGGGATAACAGGCTGATACCGCCCAAGAGTTCATATCGACGGCGGTGTTTGGCACCTCGATGTCGGCTCATCACATCCTGGGGCTGAAGTAGGTCCCAAGGGTATGGCTGTTCGCCATTTAAAGTGGTACGCGAGCTGGGTTTAGAACGTCGTGAGACAGTTCGGTCCCTATCTGCCGTGGGCGCTGGAGAATTGAGGGGGGCTGCTCCTAGTACGAGAGGACCGGAGTGGACGCATCACTGGTGTTCGGGTTGTCATGCCAATGGCATTGCCCGGTAGCTAAATGCGGAAGAGATAAGTGCTGAAAGCATCTAAGCACGAAACTTGCCCCGAGATGAGTTCTCCCTGAGACTTTAGGTCTCCTGAAGGAACGTTGAAGACGACGACGTTGATAGGCCGGGTGTGTAAGCGCAGCGATGCGTTGAGCTAACCGGTACTAATGAACCGTGAGGCTTAACCTTACAACGCCGAAGATGTTTTGGCGGATTTGAGACGATTTTCAGCCTGATACAGATAACAGAATTTGCCTGGCGGCACTAGCGCGGTGGTCCCACCTGACCCCATGCCGAACTCAGAAGTGAAACGCCGTAGCGCCGATGGTAGTGTGGGGTCTCCCCATGTGAGAGTAGGGAACTGCCAGGCATCAATCAAGTGAAGAGCCCATCCTGACGGATGGGCTTTTTGCGTTTTTGTCCTTTTCTCAGTTGAGAAGACCTGCAGACAAACTAATCACCCATCTCCGCGCATATACGGTAAACTAGCCGGGTTTTTGCATCTGGAACCTGCTATGAACCACTCCCTGAAATCCTGGAATACCTTCGGAATTGACCGCCATGCGGCACGTATCGTCAGCGCTGACACCACCTCCGAACTGCTGGCTGCCTGGCGGCAGGCCACTGCGGAAAATTTGCCGGTGCTGATCCTCGGCGAAGGCAGCAACGTGCTGTTTCTGGAAGACTATGATGGTCTGGTGCTGGCTAACCGTATTAAGGGAATTGCCGTTTCTGAGCAGGCTGATGCCTGGCATCTGCACGTTGGCGCCGGAGAGAACTGGCATAATCTGGTGAAGTTCACGCTGGATAACAATATGCCAGGGCTCGAGAATTTAGCGCTCATTCCGGGCTGCGCAGGCTCATCGCCAATTCAGAATATCGGCGCCTACGGCGTGGAGCTGCAGCGCGTGTGTGAATACGTTGACTGCGTTGAGCTGGCAACCGGCAAAGCATCCCGCCTGACGGCGGCAGAATGCCGTTTTGGCTATCGCGACAGCATCTTCAAGCATGAATATCAGGATAAATACGTGATTGTGGCCGTGGGACTTCGCCTGGCGAAAACCTGGCAGCCGGTCCTGAGCTATGGCGACCTGACGCGCCTCGATCCGCACAGCGTTACGCCGGAGCAGGTTTTCGATGCCGTCTGCCACATGCGTATGACAAAGCTCCCCGATCCTAAGGTTCATGGCAACGCCGGTAGTTTCTTTAAAAATCCGGTTGTCCCGGCCGCTGAGGCCGCCGCATTGCTGGCAGGTTACCCGGACGCCCCGCATTACCCGCAGGCAGATGGCCGCGTGAAGCTCGCCGCAGGCTGGCTTGTCGACCGCTGCCAGCTCAAAGGTAAATCGCTGGGAGGCGCTGCGGTACACCGTCAGCAGGCGCTGGTGCTGATCAATGAAAATAACGCCACCAGTGACGATGTCGTCGGTCTGGCGCACTATGTTCGCCAGCAGGTTGGCGAGAAGTTTAACGTCTGGCTTGAGCCCGAGGTGCGCTTTATCGGCCGCCGCGGCGAGGTCAATGCGGTGGAGGCCATTGCGTGAAGGACAATACGATCCCATTAACGCTGATTTCAATTCTTTCCGACGGTGGCTTCCATTCCGGCGAACAGCTGGGAGAACAGCTGGGCATGAGCCGGGCGGCTATCAATAAACACGTTCAGACGCTGCGAGACTGGGGCGTTGATGTATTCACTGTTCCTGGCAAGGGATATAGCCTCCCTGAGCCGATTCAGCTGCTGGATGAAGCCTTTATCCGTTCCCACATCGAGTCAGGCTCAGTGACCGTTTTACCTGTTATCGACTCTACCAACCAGTATCTGCTCGACAGGCTAAGCGAACTTTACTCTGGCGATACCTGTGTTGCGGAATATCAGCAGGCCGGGCGCGGGCGCCGCGGGCGTAAGTGGTTCTCCCCTTTTGGCGCCAATCTCTATCTGTCCATGTACTGGCGGCTGGAGCAGGGACCTGCGGCCGCGATTGGCCTGAGCCTGGTGATTGGTATTGTGATGGCCGAAGTTTTGCAGCGCCTCGGCGCTGAGGGCGTTCGGGTAAAATGGCCAAACGACCTCTACCTGCAGGATCGTAAACTTGCCGGCATCCTGGTCGAACTGACAGGAAAAACCGGAGATGCTGCGCAGATCGTCATCGGCGCTGGCGTTAACCTGACGATGCGCCGGGTAGAGTCAGAGGTGGTGAATCAGGGCTGGACTAACCTGCAGGAAGCGGGGATCAGGATCGATCGCAATATGCTGGCAGTCCAGTTAATTAAAGAACTTCGCGAGGCGCTGAACCTGTTTGAGCAGGAGGGGTTGACGCCTTATCTTTCGCGTTGGGAAAAACTGGATAACTTTATCAATCGCCCGGTAAAACTGATTATTGGCGAGAAAGAAATCTTTGGTATTTCGCGTGGCATTGATACTCAGGGGGCGCTTCTGCTGGAGCAGGATGGCGTTATTAAGCCGTGGGTTGGCGGTGAAATATCGCTACGCAGCGCAACGTGATGCAGAATTAAAAGGGAGCCGCCTGGGCTCCCTTTTTTTATTTCCGTAGGCGGACTTCTTCTACCGAGTGGTTCGCGCTCTTGGTCAGAATTAAGCTTGCTCGTTCACGCGTTGGTAGAATATTTTCTTTAAGGTTCAACAGGTTGATTTCGTTCCATAATGAGGTGGCGATATTAACTGCCTCATCTTTAGTTAATTTCGCATAGTTATGGAAATAGGAATCCGGATTGGTAAATGCGCCTTCGCGGAATTTCAGGAAGCGGTTGATATACCATGTCTGGAGAAGCGCTTCCGGCGCATCGACATAAATAGAGAAATCAACAAAATCAGAAACAAATACGTGATGCGGATCGTGTGGATAATCCATACCGCTCTGCAGGACATTTAATCCTTCGAGAATCAAAATATCAGGATGAGTGACCGTTTTATCCCCGCCAGGAATAACATCATAACTGAGGTGGGAATACACTGGCGCCGTCACGTTTGGGGCGCCTGATTTGATATCAGAGACAAACTTTACCAGACGATGCATGTCGTACGACTGCGGGAAGCCTTTCTTCTTCATCAGGCCGCGTTCTTTGAGCACCTCGTTGGGGTGCAGGAAGCCATCCGTCGTGATGAGCTCAACGCGACGATGCTCCGGCCAGCGGCTGAGCAGCGCCTGCAGAACGCGAGCCGTCGTGCTTTTGCCGACCGCCACGCTGCCGGCGATGCTGATAACGTAAGGGATGCGCTGGGCGTTAGTGCCGAGAAATTGCTCCAGCACGGCCTGGCGGCGCAGGTTCGAGCTGATGTAAAAGTTGAGCAAACGGGATAGCGGCAAATAGATCTCCGCCACTTCCTCCAGAGACAGGTCTTCGTTAATACCTTTCAAGCGCGTGATTTCCCCCTCCGTGAGGGTCATAGGCACGGAATCACGAAGTGCGGCCCACTGGCTGCGGTTGAACTGTACATAGGGCGTCATTAACGTTTGCTCTTTTTTACTCATAAGCATGTTTTGGCTGCCACGCGCGTTTCAACAGAGAAATGCGGATGGCGCATTACATTTAGTTAGTCAGGACAATGGGCAGGAGGTTAACACCAGATTGAACAGAACAAGAAGAAAAAATCAGATTAAGTGATGCTTTCAGCATAAAGCATCAATCGGCGGCCAGCGGATGGCGCGGCGCGCCCGACGGACATACGTAGATCTACGATGAGATTCGCCGCCATCACGCCAGAGGAGGGGAAAATTCTCCTGCCTCGTCGAATTTTTGTGCTCACGGGAGTGGAATAGCGTCATTTTTTATCCGGAATGCATAAAATGTGAGCGATAGAACGTTTTATGCAAATTTTTAGTTGCATGCATCGGCCGCTCTCCCTAGAATGCGCGCTACTTGATGCCGACTTAGCTCAGTAGGTAGAGCAACTGACTTGTAATCAGTAGGTCACCAGTTCGATTCCGGTAGTCGGCACCATCAAGTCCGGTGGGGTTCCCGAGCGGCCAAAGGGAGCAGACTGTAAATCTGCCGTCACAGACTTCGAAGGTTCGAATCCTTCCCCCACCACCACTTTCTGGCAGCGTTTTTGCTGCATGAGTTGGTTAAAAAATTAGCTAGCTCAAACATATAAAGAGAGAAATCTCTTTTTTGTTACAGAAAGAACTGGGTAGCCGAGTTTCAGGATGCGGGCATCGTATAATGGCTATTACCTCAGCCTTCCAAGCTGATGATGCGGGTTCGATTCCCGCTGCCCGCTCCAGACGTGCTGATATGGCTCAGTTGGTAGAGCGCACCCTTGGTAAGGGTGAGGTCCCCAGTTCGACTCTGGGTATCAGCACCACTTCACTATCTCCTCCCTTTTCTCTCTGTAACGCTAAATTCAACAAGTCGGGCATGTTGCCTGGTTGATGTGGTGATATCACCGATTTATCCGTGTCTTAGAGGGACAATCGATGTCTAAAGAAAAGTTTGAACGTACAAAACCGCACGTTAACGTCGGTACTATCGGCCACGTTGACCATGGTAAAACAACGCTGACCGCTGCCATCACTACCGTACTGGCTAAAACCTACGGTGGTTCCGCTCGCGCATTCGACCAGATCGATAACGCGCCGGAAGAAAAAGCTCGTGGTATCACCATCAACACCTCTCACGTTGAATATGACACCCCGACTCGCCACTACGCGCACGTAGACTGCCCGGGCCACGCCGACTATGTTAAAAACATGATCACCGGTGCTGCGCAGATGGACGGCGCGATCCTGGTTGTTGCTGCGACTGACGGCCCGATGCCGCAGACCCGTGAGCACATCCTGCTGGGTCGTCAGGTAGGCGTTCCGTACATCATCGTGTTCCTGAACAAATGCGACATGGTTGATGACGAAGAGCTGCTGGAACTGGTTGAGATGGAAGTGCGTGAACTGCTGTCTCAGTACGATTTCCCGGGCGACGACACGCCGATCATTCGTGGTTCTGCTCTGAAAGCGCTGGAAGGCGACGCAGAGTGGGAAGCGAAAATCATCGAACTGGCCGGCTTCCTGGATTCTTACATCCCGGAACCAGAGCGTGCGATTGACAAGCCGTTCCTGCTGCCGATCGAAGACGTATTCTCCATCTCCGGTCGTGGTACCGTTGTTACCGGTCGTGTAGAGCGCGGTATCATCAAAGTTGGCGAAGAAGTTGAAATCGTTGGTATCAAAGAGACTGCGAAGTCTACCTGTACTGGCGTTGAAATGTTCCGCAAACTGCTGGACGAAGGCCGTGCGGGTGAGAACGTTGGTGTTCTGCTGCGTGGTATCAAACGTGAAGAAATCGAACGTGGTCAGGTACTGGCGAAGCCGGGCACCATCAACCCGCACACCAAGTTCGAATCTGAAGTGTACATCCTGTCCAAAGACGAAGGCGGCCGTCACACTCCGTTCTTCAAAGGCTACCGTCCGCAGTTCTACTTCCGTACAACTGACGTGACTGGCACCATCGAACTGCCGGAAGGCGTAGAGATGGTAATGCCGGGCGACAACATCAAAATGGTTGTTACCCTGATCCACCCGATCGCGATGGACGACGGTCTGCGTTTCGCAATCCGTGAAGGCGGCCGTACCGTTGGCGCGGGCGTGGTTGCTAAAGTTCTCGGCTAATCGCTGATAACATTTGACGCAATGCGCAATAAAAGGGCATCATTTGATGCCCTTTTTGCACGCTTTCGAACCAGAACCTGGCTCATCAGTGATTTTTTTTGTCATAATCATTGCTGAGACAGGCTCTGAAGAGGGCGTTTAGTCCGAAACATTATTTCGGTTTGGTTCGCCTCGCGTACGCGGGGTGAAAATGTTTGTAGAATACTTCTGACAGGTTGGTTTATGAGTGCGAATACCGAAGCTCAAGGGAGCGGGCGCGGCCTGGAAGCGATGAAGTGGGTAGTCGTTGCCGTGCTGCTGATCGTGGCTATTGTGGGCAACTACCTCTATCGTGACATTATGCTGCCGCTGCGTGCGCTGGCAGTTGTAATTCTGATTGCTGCAGCGGGTGGTGTCGCGCTGTTGACGACGAAAGGCAAAGCAACCGTTGCGTTTGCCCGTGAAGCGAGAACTGAAGTCCGTAAGGTCATTTGGCCGACTCGCCAGGAAACGTTGCACACCACGCTGATTGTGGCCGCAGTTACTGCTGTAATGTCACTGATCCTGTGGGGGCTGGATGGTATTCTGGTCCGCCTGGTATCCTTTATCACTGGCCTGAGGTTCTGAGATGTCTGAAGCTCCTAAAAAGCGCTGGTACGTCGTTCAGGCGTTTTCCGGTTTTGAAGGCCGCGTAGCTACGTCGCTGCGCGAGCATATCAAATTACACAATATGGAAGAGTTGTTTGGTGAAGTCATGGTGCCGACCGAAGAAGTGGTCGAAATCCGTGGCGGCCAGCGCCGCAAGAGCGAGCGCAAATTCTTCCCGGGCTACGTACTGGTTCAGATGGTGATGAATGACGCCAGCTGGCACCTGGTGCGCAGCGTACCTCGCGTAATGGGCTTCATCGGTGGTACCTCCGATCGTCCGGCGCCGATCAGCGACAAAGAAGTCGATGCGATTATGAACCGCCTGCAGCAGGTGGGGGATAAGCCGCGTCCGAAAACGCTGTTTGAGCCAGGTGAAATGGTTCGCGTTAATGACGGTCCGTTTGCTGACTTCAACGGCGTGGTGGAAGAGGTGGACTACGAGAAGTCCCGCCTGAAAGTCTCCGTTTCTATCTTCGGCCGTGCAACGCCGGTAGAGCTGGATTTCAGCCAGGTTGAAAAAGCATAAATAAGCAGCGATCAAACGTTGCACAAGGCGCGAGATTGGAATACAATTTCGCGCCTTTTGTATTTATGGGCCTTGCGCGCATAAATCACGTATTAATCACGGGGAGCCTCCTTGAGGCGCTATACCCACTAGAGGAAATTTAAATGGCTAAGAAAGTACAAGCCTATGTCAAGCTGCAGGTTGCAGCTGGTATGGCTAACCCGAGCCCACCGGTAGGTCCGGCTCTGGGTCAGCAGGGCGTAAACATCATGGAATTCTGCAAAGCGTTCAACGCCAAAACTGATTCCATGGAAAAAGGTCTGCCGATTCCGGTAGTTATCACTGTTTACGCTGACCGTTCTTTCACTTTCGTAACCAAGACTCCGCCGGCTGCCGTTCTGCTGAAGAAAGCTGCAGGCATCAAGTCTGGTTCCGGTAAGCCGAACAAAGAGAAAGTTGGTAAAATTTCTCGCGCTCAGCTGCAGGAAATCGCGCAGACTAAAGCTGCCGACATGACCGGTGCCGACATTGAAGCGATGACTCGCTCAATCGAAGGTACTGCGCGTTCCATGGGCCTGGTAGTGGAGGACTAAGAAATGGCTAAACTGACCAAGCGCATGCGCGTGATCCGTGAGAAAGTTGATGCAACTAAACAGTACGACATCAACGAAGCTATCTCTCTGCTGAAAGAGCTGGCCACCGCTAAATTTACCGAAAGCGTAGACGTTGCTGTCAACCTCGGTATCGACGCTCGTAAATCTGACCAGAACGTACGTGGTGCAACTGTACTGCCGCACGGTACTGGCCGTTCTGTCCGCGTAGCCGTATTTACCCAGGGCCCGAACGCTGAAGCTGCTAAAGCAGCTGGCGCTGAGCTGGTAGGTATGGAAGATCTGGCTGACCAGATCAAGAAAGGCGAAATGAACTTTGACGTTGTTATTGCTTCCCCGGATGCAATGCGCGTTGTTGGCCAGCTGGGCCAGGTTCTGGGTCCGCGCGGCCTGATGCCAAACCCGAAAGTGGGTACCGTAACTCCGAACGTTGCTGAAGCGGTTAAAAACGCTAAAGCAGGTCAGGTTCGTTACCGTAACGACAAAAACGGCATCATCCACACCACCATCGGTAAAGTGGACTTTGACGCTGACAAACTGAAAGAAAACCTGGAAGCTCTGCTGGTTGCGCTGAAAAAAGCTAAACCGACTCAGGCGAAAGGCGTGTACATCAAGAAAATCAGCATCTCCACCACCATGGGTGCTGGCGTTGCCGTTGATCAGGCTGGTCTGAGCGCTTCTGCGAACTAAGATTAGTCTTTACGTGGGTGGTGATTTTGTCTACAATCTTACCCCCACGAAAAATTTTTCGGTTGGAGCCTGGCCTTATCCAGGCCTCCGTCCAAGACCGCAGGTGTTTCGTAACAGGAACTTAATTCCCTGCGTAGACGGTGACAGAACCTGAAGACTATTTTTTTAAGTATCTTTGGCTTGTTTCTGCTCACCGTGTTAAGACGCTCTTTTCGTTGAAAAGAGTGAAGTGAGTTCCAGAGATTTACTCTGGCAAACATCCAGGAGCAAAGCTAATGGCTTTAAATCTTCAAGACAAACAAGCGATTGTTGCTGAAGTCAGCGAAGTAGCCAAAGGCGCGCTGTCTGCAGTAGTTGCGGATTCCCGTGGCGTGACTGTAGATAAAATGACTGAACTGCGTAAAGCAGGTCGCGAAGCCGGCGTTTACATGCGTGTTGTTCGCAACACCCTGCTGCGCCGTGTTGTTGAAGGTACTCAGTTCGAGTGCCTGAAAGACGCGTTTGTTGGTCCGACCCTGATTGCATACTCTATGGAACACCCGGGCGCTGCCGCTCGTCTGTTCAAAGAGTTCGCGAAAGCGAATGCAAAATTTGAGGTCAAAGCCGCTGCCTTTGAAGGTGAGCTGATCCCGGCGTCTCAGATCGACCGCCTGGCAACTCTGCCGACATACGAAGAAGCAATTGCACGCCTGATGGCAACCATGAAAGAAGCTTCGGCTGGCAAACTGGTTCGTACTCTGGCTGCTGTACGCGATGCGAAAGAAGCTGCTTAATCGCAGTTGTCTTTATAAAGCATTCGCTTACGTATAAACTTATTCTGATATTCAGGAACAATTTAAATGTCTATCACTAAAGATCAAATCATTGAAGCAGTTGCCGCTATGTCCGTAATGGACGTTGTAGAACTGATCTCTGCAATGGAAGAAAAATTCGGTGTTTCCGCTGCTGCTGCTGTAGCTGTTGCTGCAGGCCCGGCTGCTGAAGCTGCTGAAGAAAAAACTGAGTTCGACGTAATTCTGAAAGCCGCTGGCGCTAACAAAGTTGCTGTTATCAAAGCAGTACGTGGCGCAACTGGCCTGGGTCTGAAAGAAGCTAAAGACCTGGTAGAATCTGCTCCGGCCGCTCTGAAAGAAGGCGTGAGCAAAGATGACGCTGAAGCTCTGAAAAAATCTCTGGAAGAAGCTGGCGCTGAAGTTGAAGTTAAATAAGCCAACCCTTCCGGTTGCAGCCTGAGAAATCAGGCTGATGGCTGGTGACTTTTTGGTCACCAGCCTTTTTGCGCTGTAGGGCGCCAGTAGCATTTCACACTGTTTGACTGCTGGTTAGCCTGACAATGCTTGTTTCTATCGACGACTTAATATACTGCGACAGGGCTCGCGTTCTGTGTAAATCGCAATGAAATGGTTTAAGCGTGATAGCAACAGGCATTGCGGAAAGTGTTCCATTTTCCGGTCAACAAAATAGTGTTGCATAAACTGCCCGTCGAATGGGCAGAGTGGGTCGACTTGTCAGCGAGCTGAGGAACCCTATGGTTTACTCCTATACCGAGAAAAAACGTATTCGTAAGGATTTTGGTAAACGTCCACAAGTACTGGATGTGCCATATCTCCTTTCTATCCAGCTTGACTCGTTCCAGAAGTTTATCGAGCAAGATCCTGAAGGTCAGTACGGTCTGGAAGCGGCTTTCCGCTCCGTGTTCCCTATTGCGAGCTATAGCGGCAATTCTGAGCTGCAGTATGTTAGCTATCGCCTGGGCGAGCCGGTATTTGACGTTCAGGAATGTCAGATCCGTGGCGTGACCTATTCCGCCCCGCTGCGCGTTAAGCTGCGTCTGGTGATCTACGAGCGTGAAGCGCCGGAAGGCACCGTAAAAGACATTAAAGAACAAGAAGTCTACATGGGCGAAATTCCGCTCATGACCGATAACGGTACCTTTGTCATCAACGGTACTGAGCGTGTTATCGTTTCTCAGCTGCACCGTAGCCCTGGCGTCTTCTTTGACAGCGACAAGGGTAAAACCCACTCTTCGGGTAAAGTGCTGTATAACGCGCGTATTATCCCTTACCGCGGCTCCTGGCTGGACTTCGAATTCGATCCGAAAGACAACCTGTTCGTTCGTATCGACCGTCGTCGTAAACTGCCTGCGACCATTATTCTGCGTGCGCTGAATTACACCACCGAGCAGATCCTCGATCTGTTCTTCGAGAAAGTGGTCTTTGAAATCCGCGACAACAAGCTGCAGATGGAGCTGTTGCCGGAACGCCTGCGTGGCGAAACCGCGTCGTTCGACATCGAAGCCAACGGTAAAATCTACGTTGAGAAAGGTCGTCGTATCACTGCGCGCCACATCCGCCAGCTGGAAAAAGATGAAATCAAACACATCGAAGTTCCGGTTGAGTACATCGCAGGTAAGGTTGCCGCTAAAGATTACGTTGATGAATCTACCGGCGAGCTGATCTGCCCGGCGAACATGGAGCTGAGCCTGGATCTGCTGGCGAAGCTGAGCCAGTCCGGCCACAAGCGCATTGAGACCCTGTTCACCAACGATCTGGACCACGGCCCGTACATGTCTGAAACCGTACGCGTCGACCCGACCAACGATCGTCTGAGCGCGCTGGTAGAAATCTACCGCATGATGCGCCCGGGTGAGCCGCCGACTCGCGAAGCGGCTGAAAGCCTGTTTGAGAACCTGTTCTTCTCCGAAGACCGCTATGACCTGTCTGCGGTCGGCCGCATGAAGTTCAACCGTTCTCTGCTGCGCGACGAAATCGAAGGCTCCGGCATTCTGAGCAAAGCTGACATCATCGACGTGATGAAGAAGCTTATCGATATCCGTAACGGCAAGGGCGAAGTGGACGATATCGACCACCTCGGCAACCGTCGTATCCGTTCCGTTGGCGAAATGGCGGAAAACCAGTTCCGCGTTGGCCTGGTGCGTGTAGAGCGTGCGGTGAAAGAGCGTCTGTCTCTGGGCGATCTGGATACCCTGATGCCTCAGGACATGATCAACGCCAAGCCGATTTCCGCGGCGGTGAAAGAGTTCTTCGGTTCCAGCCAGCTGTCCCAGTTCATGGACCAGAACAACCCGCTGTCTGAGATTACGCACAAGCGTCGTATCTCTGCACTCGGCCCAGGCGGTCTGACCCGTGAGCGCGCAGGCTTCGAAGTTCGAGACGTACACCCGACTCACTACGGTCGCGTATGTCCAATCGAAACCCCTGAAGGTCCGAACATCGGTCTGATCAACTCCCTGTCCGTGTACGCACAGACGAACGAATACGGTTTCCTGGAAACCCCGTATCGTAAAGTGACCGACGGCGTTGTGACCGACGAAATTCATTACCTGTCTGCTATCGAAGAAGGCAACTACGTTATCGCTCAGGCGAACTCCAACCTGGATGACGACGGCCACTTCGTAGAAGATCTGGTTACCTGCCGTAGCAAAGGCGAATCCAGCCTGTTCAGCCGCGACCAGGTCGACTACATGGACGTATCCACCCAGCAGGTGGTATCCGTCGGTGCGTCCCTGATCCCGTTCCTGGAACACGATGACGCCAACCGTGCATTGATGGGTGCGAACATGCAACGTCAGGCGGTCCCGACCCTGCGCGCTGATAAGCCGCTGGTAGGTACCGGTATGGAACGTGCTGTTGCCGTTGACTCCGGTGTAACTGCGGTTGCGAAACGCGGCGGTCTGGTGCAGTACGTGGATGCGTCCCGTATCGTTATCAAAGTTAACGAAGACGAGATGTACCCGGGCGAAGCAGGTATCGACATCTATAACCTGACCAAATACACCCGTTCTAACCAGAACACCTGCATCAACCAGATGCCGTGTGTCTCTCTGGGTGAGCCGGTTGAGCGCGGCGACGTGTTGGCTGACGGTCCGTCCACCGACCTCGGTGAACTGGCGCTCGGTCAGAACATGCGCGTAGCGTTCATGCCGTGGAACGGCTACAACTTCGAAGACTCCATCCTCGTCTCCGAGCGTGTGGTTCAGGAAGATCGTTTCACCACCATTCACATCCAGGAACTGGCGTGCGTGTCCCGTGACACCAAGCTGGGGCCGGAAGAGATCACCGCTGATATCCCGAACGTGGGTGAAGCTGCGCTCTCTAAACTGGACGAATCCGGTATCGTTTACATCGGTGCGGAAGTGACCGGCGGCGACATTCTGGTCGGTAAGGTAACGCCGAAAGGTGAAACCCAGCTGACGCCAGAAGAGAAACTGCTGCGCGCGATCTTCGGTGAGAAAGCGTCTGACGTTAAAGACTCTTCTCTGCGCGTGCCGAACGGTGTTTCCGGTACCGTTATCGACGTTCAGGTCTTCACTCGCGACGGCGTTGAGAAAGACAAACGCGCGCTGGAAATCGAAGAAATGCAGCTCAAGCAGGCGAAGAAAGACCTGTCTGAAGAACTGCAGATCCTCGAAGCGGGTCTGTTCAGCCGTATCTATGCGGTGCTGGTTTCCGGCGGCGTTGAAGCCGAGAAGCTGGACAAACTGCCGCGCGATCGCTGGCTGGAACTGGGCCTGACCGACGAAGAGAAACAGAATCAGCTGGAACAGCTGGCTGAGCAGTATGACGAACTGAAGCACGAGTTCGAGAAGAAACTCGAAGCGAAACGCCGCAAAATCACTCAGGGCGACGATCTGGCACCGGGCGTGCTGAAGATTGTTAAGGTCTATCTGGCCGTTAAACGTCAGATCCAGCCGGGTGATAAGATGGCGGGCCGTCACGGTAACAAGGGTGTTATCTCTAAGATCAACCCGATCGAAGATATGCCGCACGATGCTAACGGTACGCCGGTAGATATCGTACTGAACCCGCTGGGCGTACCGTCTCGTATGAACATCGGTCAGATTCTGGAAACCCACCTGGGTATGGCTGCGAAAGGCATCGGCGACAAGATCAACGCCATGCTGAAACAGCAGCAGGAAGTCGCGAAACTGCGCGAGTTCATCCAGCGTGCGTACGATCTGGGCGCTGACGTTCGTCAGAAAGTCGACCTGAGCACCTTCAGCGATGAAGAAGTTCTGCGTCTGGCGGAAAACCTGCGTAAAGGTATGCCGATCGCAACGCCGGTATTCGACGGTGCGAAAGAAGCGGAAATCAAAGAGCTGCTGCAGCTGGGCGACCTGCCGACCTCCGGTCAGATCACCCTGTTTGACGGCCGTACCGGTGAACAGTTCGAGCGTCCGGTAACCGTAGGTTACATGTACATGCTGAAACTGAACCACCTGGTCGACGACAAAATGCACGCTCGTTCCACCGGTTCCTACAGCCTGGTTACCCAGCAGCCGCTGGGTGGTAAGGCGCAGTTCGGTGGTCAGCGCTTCGGTGAGATGGAAGTGTGGGCGCTGGAAGCATACGGCGCAGCCTACACCCTGCAGGAAATGCTTACCGTTAAGTCTGATGACGTGAACGGTCGTACCAAGATGTATAAGAACATCGTGGACGGCAACCATCAGATGGAACCGGGCATGCCGGAATCCTTCAACGTACTGTTGAAAGAGATCCGTTCGCTGGGTATCAACATCGAACTGGAAGACGAGTAATTCTCGCTCAAACAGGTCACTGCTGCCGGGTTAACGCCCGGCAGCGGAATGTGCTAACTCCGACGGGAGCAAATCCGTGAAAGACTTATTAAAGTTTCTGAAAGCGCAAACTAAAACCGAAGAGTTTGATGCGATCAAAATTGCTCTGGCGTCGCCAGACATGATCCGTTCATGGTCTTTCGGTGAAGTTAAAAAGCCGGAAACCATTAACTACCGTACGTTCAAGCCTGAGCGTGACGGCCTTTTCTGCGCCCGTATCTTTGGGCCGGTAAAAGACTACGAGTGCCTGTGCGGTAAGTACAAGCGCCTGAAACACCGTGGTGTTATCTGTGAGAAGTGCGGCGTTGAAGTGACCCAGACTAAAGTGCGTCGTGAGCGCATGGGCCACATCGAGCTGGCGTCTCCGACTGCCCACATCTGGTTCCTGAAATCGCTGCCGTCCCGTATCGGTCTGCTGCTCGATATGCCGCTGCGCGATATCGAACGCGTACTGTACTTCGAATCCTATGTGGTTATCGAAGGCGGTATGACCAACCTGGAACGCAACCAGATCCTGACCGAAGAGCAGTATCTGGACGCGCTGGAAGAGTTCGGTGACGAATTCGACGCGAAGATGGGCGCCGAAGCTATTCAGGCCCTGCTGAAGAGCATGGACCTGGAGCAGGAATGCGAACAGCTGCGTGAAGAGCTGAACGAAACCAACTCCGAAACCAAGCGTAAAAAGCTGACCAAGCGCATCAAGCTGCTGGAAGCGTTCGTACAGTCCGGCAACAAGCCGGAGTGGATGATCCTGACCGTTCTGCCGGTTCTGCCGCCAGATCTGCGTCCGCTGGTTCCGCTGGATGGCGGTCGTTTCGCAACGTCCGATCTGAACGATCTGTATCGTCGCGTGATCAACCGTAACAACCGTCTGAAGCGTCTGCTGGATCTGGCCGCGCCGGACATCATCGTACGCAACGAAAAACGTATGCTGCAGGAAGCGGTCGACGCCCTGCTGGATAACGGTCGTCGCGGTCGTGCGATCACCGGTTCTAACAAGCGTCCGCTGAAATCTTTGGCCGATATGATCAAAGGTAAGCAGGGTCGTTTCCGTCAGAACCTGCTCGGTAAGCGCGTTGACTACTCCGGTCGTTCTGTTATCACCGTAGGTCCATACCTGCGTCTGCATCAGTGCGGTCTGCCGAAGAAAATGGCACTGGAGCTGTTCAAACCGTTCATCTACGGCAAGCTGGAACTGCGTGGCCTCGCCACCACCATCAAAGCCGCGAAGAAAATGGTTGAGCGTGAAGAAGCTGTCGTTTGGGATATCCTGGACGAAGTGATCCGCGAACACCCGGTACTGCTGAACCGTGCACCAACACTGCACCGTCTGGGTATTCAGGCATTTGAACCAGTACTGATCGAAGGTAAAGCTATCCAGCTGCACCCGCTGGTTTGTGCGGCATATAACGCCGACTTCGATGGTGACCAGATGGCTGTTCACGTACCGCTGACGCTGGAAGCCCAGCTGGAAGCGCGTGCGCTGATGATGTCTACTAACAACATCCTGTCCCCGGCGAACGGCGAACCTATCATCGTTCCGTCTCAGGACGTTGTACTGGGTCTGTACTACATGACCCGTGACTGTGTTAACGCCAAAGGCGAAGGCATGGTGCTGACTGGCCCGAAAGAAGCTGAGCGTATTTATCGCGCTGGCCTGGCCTCTCTGCATGCGCGCGTTAAAGTGCGTATCACCGAATACGAAAAAGATGAAAACGACGAATTCGTTGCGAAAACCAGCCTGAAAGACACGACCGTTGGCCGTGCCATTCTGTGGATGATCGTACCGAAAGGTCTGCCTTTCTCCATCGTCAACCAGGCGCTGGGCAAGAAAGCCATCTCCAAAATGCTGAACACCTGTTACCGCATTCTGGGGCTGAAGCCGACCGTTATCTTCGCTGACCAGACCATGTACACCGGCTTTGCTTATGCAGCGCGTTCAGGTGCATCGGTTGGTATCGATGACATGGTCATCCCGGAGAAGAAACACGAGATCATCTCTGAAGCGGAAGCTGAAGTTGCTGAGATCCAGGAGCAGTTCCAGTCTGGTCTGGTCACCGCAGGCGAACGCTACAACAAAGTTATCGATATCTGGGCTGCGGCGAACGATCGTGTATCCAAAGCGATGATGGATAACCTGCAGACCGAAACGGTTATCAACCGTGAAGGCAAAGAAGAACAGCAGGTTTCCTTCAACAGCATCTACATGATGGCCGACTCCGGTGCGCGTGGTTCTGCGGCACAGATTCGTCAGCTGGCAGGTATGCGTGGTCTGATGGCGAAGCCGGATGGCTCCATCATCGAAACGCCAATCACCGCGAACTTCCGTGAAGGTCTGAACGTACTCCAGTACTTCATTTCCACGCACGGTGCGCGTAAAGGTCTGGCGGATACCGCACTGAAAACAGCGAACTCCGGTTATCTGACGCGTCGTCTGGTTGACGTGGCGCAGGATCTGGTTGTGACCGAAGACGATTGTGGCACCCTCGAAGGTATCACCATGACCCCGGTTATCGAGGGTGGTGATGTTAAAGAGCCGCTGCGCGATCGCGTACTGGGTCGTGTGACTGCTGAAGACGTTCTGAAGCCGGGTACCGCAGACATTCTGGTTCCGCGTAACACACTGCTGCACGAGCACTGGTGTGACCTGCTGGAAGCGAACTCTGTTGACTCCGTGAAAGTGCGTTCCGTCGTATCCTGTGACACCGACTTTGGTGTTTGTGCGCACTGCTATGGTCGTGACCTGGCGCGTGGCCACATCATCAACAAAGGCGAAGCTATCGGCGTTATCGCGGCACAGTCCATCGGTGAGCCGGGTACACAGCTGACGATGCGTACGTTCCACATCGGTGGTGCGGCATCTCGTGCGGCGGCTGAATCCAGCATCCAGGTGAAAAACAAAGGTAGCATCAAGCTCAGCAACGCGAAGTCGGTTGTTAACTCCGCAGGTAAGCTGGTTGTGACCTCTCGTAACACCGAGCTGAAACTGATCGACGAATTCGGCCGTACCAAAGAAAGCTATAAAGTGCCTTACGGTGCGGTAATGGCGAAGGGTGACGGCGAGCAGGTTGCAGGCGGCGAAACCGTAGCAAACTGGGATCCGCACACCATGCCGGTTATCACCGAGGTGTCTGGTTTCATTCGCTTCACCGATATGATCGACGGCCAGACGATTACCCGTCAGACCGACGAACTGACCGGTCTGTCTTCCCTGGTGGTTCTGGACTCTGCAGAACGTACTACCGGTGGTAAAGACCTGCGTCCGGCACTGAAAATCGTTGACGCTAACGGCGACGACGTCCTGATCCCGGGCACCGACATGCCGGCTCAGTACTTCCTGCCGGGTAAAGCGATTGTTCAGCTGGAAGACGGTATTCAGATCAGCTCCGGTGACACCCTGGCGCGTATTCCTCAGGAATCCGGCGGTACCAAGGATATTACCGGTGGTCTGCCGCGCGTTGCGGACCTGTTCGAAGCACGTCGTCCGAAAGAGCCGGCAATCCTGGCGGAAATCAGCGGTATCATTTCCTTCGGTAAAGAGACCAAAGGTAAACGCCGTCTGGTGATCACGCCGGTTGATGGCAGCGATCCGTACGAAGAGATGATTCCGAAATGGCGTCAGCTCAACGTGTTTGAAGGCGAACGCGTAGAACGCGGCGACGTTGTTTCCGACGGTCCGGAAGCGCCGCACGACATTCTGCGTCTGCGTGGCGTTCACGCGGTAACCCGTTACATCGTGAACGAAGTGCAGGACGTTTACCGTCTGCAGGGCGTTAAGATCAACGATAAGCACATCGAAGTTATCGTTCGTCAGATGCTGCGTAAAGCCACTATCGTGAACGCGGGCAGCTCCGAGTTCCTCGAAGGTGAGCAGGTTGAATACTCCCGCGTTAAGATAGCTAACCGCGATCTGGAAGCGGATGGCAAGATTGGCGCAACCTTCGCGCGCGATCTGCTGGGTATCACCAAAGCGTCTCTGGCGACCGAGTCCTTCATCTCTGCGGCATCGTTCCAGGAAACGACCCGCGTTCTGACCGAAGCGGCCGTTGCGGGCAAACGCGACGAACTGCGCGGTCTGAAAGAGAACGTCATCGTGGGTCGTCTGATCCCGGCGGGTACCGGTTATGCGTACCACCAGGACAGAATCCGCCGTCGTGCCGCGGGCGAAGCGCCGGCAGCACCGCAGGTGAGCGCAGAAGAAGCCTCTGCCAGCCTGGCAGAGCTGCTGAACGCAGGCCTGGGCGGTTCTGACAACGAGTAATCGTTCACGCAAGTGTTCTACGCCGAAAAGGCCAGTCTGATGACTGGCCTTTTTTTTATTGTCTTTTTCCGTCCAGAGTCTCCGGGCTATACCGCTGAAATAATGTGCAGTGCCTCACTTCGATCTCGATTACGCTTAACTATACTGCATCCGATATTGCGTCATACCCTACCCATAAAACTGGATAATTATCATGAATATAAAAGCGTATTCTTATTTTATCAGTACTGCTGTGGCCCTGACGTTGTCGGCGGCAATGACCACGACCGCGTTTTCCGCCGATGCGCCGGCGCATAAACCTAAAATAGCGCTGGTAATGAAGTCGCTGGCGAATGAATTTTTTCTGACGATGGAAAATGGCGCCAAAGATTATCAAAAGCAGAATGCCGATAAATTCGATCTGGTTTCCAACGGAATCAAAAATGAAACAGATACCGCCAGCCAGATCCAGATTGTCGAGCAGATGATCGTCTCGAAAGCGGACGCCATCATTATTGCGCCCTCTGATTCGAAGGCGATGGTGCCGGTGGTGAAAAAGGCGATTGATGCCGGGATATTAGTGATCAATATCGACAATAAATTCGATGACGCGGTGCTGAAGGATAAAGGCCTGAACATCCCGTTTGTGGGGCCGAACAACCGCAAGGGGGCGAAAGATATCGGTGATTATCTGGCAAAACATCTGAAGTCAGGCGACGAGGTGGGCATTATTGAAGGTATCCCAACCTCCACCAACTCCCAGCAGCGTACTCTGGGCTTCCAGGATGCGATGTCGCAGGGCGGAATGAAGGTCGTTTCCGTCCAGTCCGGCCAATGGGAAATGAATAACGCAAACGCGATTGCTGCCGCAATGCTGAGTGAATATCCCAATATTAAGGCGCTGCTGGCGGATAACGACAACATGGCGCTGGGGGCGGTTTCCGCGATTCGCGCGGCGGGCAAGCGCGGCCAGGTGCAGGTCGTCGGTTATGACAACATCGACGCTATCAAACCGATGCTGCAGGATGGCCGGGTGCTGGCCACGGCGGATCAGTTCGCTTCCCAGCAGGCGGTCTTTGGTATCAATACGGCGCTGGATGCCCTGAAAGCCGGCAAAAAGCAAAGCGAGCTTTCCGGTAGCATTGAAACGCCGGTCAAACTGATCGTGAAGCAATAAGCGGCAATGTACCCCTCCGGGGCCAGGCAAACGCCCCGGATGTTTCTGGGATTCGAAAGCAGGTATTGCGCACGAAATGGCTGATTATCAAGAGATCCTGTCAATGTCCGGCGTGGGTAAAACCTACAGCGAGCCGGTGCTGACCAATATTAATCTGACGTTGTATTCCGGGAAAGTGCTGGCGCTCACCGGAGAAAATGGCGCAGGGAAAAGTACGCTATCGAAAATTATCGGCGGCCTGATTGCGCCGACGACGGGCAGCATGACCTATCTCGGGCAGCCTTACGCCCCCGCCAGCCGCAAGGAGGCGGAAAAACTCGGCATTCGCATGGTGATGCAGGAGCTGAACCTGCTGCCTACGCTGACCATTGCCGAGAATCTCTTTCTCGATCGGCTGCCGAATCGGGGCGGCTGGATCAACCGTAAACGCCTGCGCGAGATGGCCATCCCGGTGATGGCGACGGTCGGCCTGCAGGCGCTGGATCCCGACATGCTGGTGGGAGAGCTCGGTATCGGTCATCAGCAGATGATTGAAATCGCCCGTAATCTGATCGGCGACAGCCGTATTCTTATTCTGGATGAGCCGACCGCTATGCTGACCAGTCGCGAAGTTGAGCTGCTGTTCGCACAAATTCAGCAGTTCAAACAGCGGGGCGTGTCGCTGATCTATATCTCCCATCGCCTCGACGAGCTGGCGCAGGTCGCTGACGAGATTATGGTGCTGCGAGACGGCAACATGGTCTGTACCGATGACATCAGGCGCTACAGCAGCGAACAGCTGGTCTCGCTGATGGTCGGACGCGATCTCGACAGCCGCTTTGACGTCAGCGCCCGCCGCCAGGGAAACCCGATACTGAAGGTTGAGCACTTTACCCGCGGCGACGTTTTGCAGGATATCTCGTTAACGCTGCATCGCGGCGAGGTGCTGGGTATCAGCGGGCTGGTCGGCGCTGGCCGCACCGAGCTGATGCGGGCCATTTTCGCGGCCGACCGTATCGATAGCGGCCAGCTGTGGGTGGGGGACCCGCTAAAGGCCGTGACGCTTCGCTCGCCCGCAGAGGCGATAGCGCATCGCATTGCGCTGGTGACTGAAGACCGTAAAGGCGAGGGGCTGCTGCTGCCGCTGTCCGTGGCGGCGAATACGTCGCTGGGCAACAGTGACAAGATAAGCCGTCTGTCGTGGCTCGACGCGGGCCGGGAGCAGAGGCTGGCGCAGAAATATATCAGTCGCCTGGGGATTCGTACATCGGGCGCGCAGCTGGCGGTCGATAGCCTGTCTGGCGGCAACCAGCAGAAGGTATTGATTAGCCGCTGGCTGGAGCGGAGCTGCGATGTGATTCTCTTCGATGAGCCGACGCGCGGTATTGACGTTGGCGCAAAGCGGGATATCTATCTGCTCCTGAATGAATTAACGCAAAGCGGGAAAGGGGTGATCGTTGTCTCCAGCGATCTACGTGAACTGATGCTGATTTGCGATCGCATTGCGGTACTTTCCGCCGGCAAGCTGGTGGAGACTTTTACACGCGACGGCTGGACGCAGGATGCCATTCTGGCCGCAGCGTTTTCCGGCTATCAGCACGCCACGGGGAGTTTACACAATGAGTAATACGTCACTGCCGGTCAGCGCACGTCCCGCGACATGGCGCGGATTAAGCAGCTATCTGGGATTGCTCGGCGCGCTGCTGGCGATGGTTGTTCTGTTTTCATTTCTCAGCGATCACTTCCTCAGCCTGAATACCTTCAGCACGATAGCCAACCAAATTCCCGATTTGATGGTGATGTCGGTTGGTATGACCTTTGTGCTGATTATTGCCGGCATCGACCTGTCGGTGGGCTCCGTGCTGGCGCTGTCGGCTGCCGTGGTGAGCGTGACCTATCTGAACCTGCACTGGTCTCCCTGGCTTGCGGCTATCGCGGGCATTGTGGTGGCGACGGCAATAGGTTCATTAACCGGCCTGATCGCCGTTATCTGGCGTATTCCAACCTTTATTGTCTCGCTGGGGATGTTAGAGATAGCCCGGGGAAGCGCCTACCAGTTGACCGATTCGCGGACTGCCTATATCGGTTCCAGCTTCGATTTTCTTGCGGACCCGATAGCGTTTGGCATCTCGCCGTCGTTCGTTATCGCCGTCCTGGTCATTCTGGTTGGGCATCTGGTTCTGACCCGCACTATTTTTGGCCGTCACCTGATTGGTATTGGCACCAATGAAGAGGCGGTACGGCTGTCGGGCATCAACCCTGCGCCTTATAAAGTGGTGGTCTTTGCGCTGATGGGGGCGCTGGCCGGGCTGGCATCGCTTTTTCAGGTGGCGCGTCTGGAGGCGGCCGATCCGAACGGCGGCGTGGGCATGGAGCTGCAGGTGATTGCCGCGGTCGTGATCGGCGGCACAAGCCTGATGGGCGGCCGGGGCTCGGTCATTTGTACGTTCCTTGGCGCGTTGATTATCTCCGTTCTGGCGGCGGGTCTGGCGCAAATCGGCGCCAGTGAGCCGACAAAACGCGTGATCACCGGACTGGTCATCGTTGTTGCCGTGGTGCTCGATACCTACCGCAGCCAGCGTCAGAAAACGTAGCGTAGCCAGAGGCACCTGTCGGTGTAATACCGCTCAGTTAAGCAAAGTAATGAATTTTTATTCATTACTTTGCTTTAAAAGCCCCGTATGAAAACGCAGTGGAATCGTTCCGTTCACTGAGCCTCCTCTGCTTCCTGTCAGTTTCACTGCGGTGAACGTGTAAAGGGCGTTCGCCGCCACGCCCTTTACAATCCCGGCGCCCGTTCCCTCCGGCTTCTTCTTCGCCTGCATGGGGCACGGGTGTTGAGTCCCCGCTGAAATCGGCGAACCGGAGACCGGATGACAAGGTCTGGACGCCAGGGAAGGCGGCCAGAGGCGACATGAGACAGGATGTCGAATGGAGCCGACCGCAGGCAGACGGTCGGGAGGTGAGCGTAGTGCGAAGCACCGATTTCGCCGCGGGGCCTCGGGGATTGACAAGGGGGCCGTGGTGGCCCCCTTGTCCCGTTCACAGGATGTGAAGTCTCAGCGTCTGCAGGTCATCAGGTGAACGGAACAACCTGCAGTGCTTAACTGACAATCCTTACATCACCAGATGCCCTTTAGATCCCAGCGGTCTTCGCTTAGCTGACCGCCGGGAGACGGCGGTACAGCTCAATCATGTCGCCCGCCAGATCCTGAATGACCATCGCGTTCATCAGATGATCCTGGGAGTGTACGGTGATCAGGTTCACCGGCAGCTTGCCGGTGCCTTCATCCAGCCCGATCAGCTGGGTCTGAATGGTATGCGCATGTTTCACAAAATCACGCGACTCATCCATCGCTTTTTGCGCCCCGTCAAAGTCGCCTTTACGGGCCAGCTGCAGGGCGGTTAATGCGGAGCTCCGCGCGGCGCCGGCGTTAACCAGCAGCTCCATAATGATTGATTCCAAATCTTCCACGGCTTACTCCATCAGCTTGAGGGCTTTTTCCAGAACGACATCGCCTTTCATCATGCCGTAATCCATCATATCAATGACCGCCACTTTCTTACCCAGCGGATCGGCCTGCGCCTGCAGTTTTGCCTGCTCGTATTTCACCTGCGGCCCCAGCAGGATGAGGTCTGCCGTAGCGATATTGTCTTTGAACTCAGCGACGGGGACGGCCTTAATCGAAACCTCAACGCCTTTTTTCTGTGCGGCGTCTTTCATACGTTGAACCAGCATGCTGGTGGACATACCTGCAGCACAGCATAAAACGATGTTCTTCATAGTCAGCCTCAATGTACATGTGTTTATTGATAATTATCCCGCGGCGAGCGCCGCCACAACCGCTTTGCGGCGATTGTGTGTTGGGTATCACAAAGAAATCATGCCAGAGATGAAACCGGTTACAGCGCGGGGATAAGGCGCCGCGACAGGGTGAAGGCAGGGCGAAAACGAGGAAGAAACCTTTCGCCCTGGACAGCTTCCGTTGCTGACCCTGAGAGGATAAAAAATCGGAAGATAATCAACAATCTCCCGATGTCTATATTACGACGCCGCCCGGCATCTTTGCGTCATATTGCAGACGCTTTCATTATATCTGCGAGGAGTGCCCCAGCCAGCTATCCCAGTCTTTCCATACCGGCTGTAAACCGCGTGCGGCGATGGCGCTGGCGACCTCCTGCGGGCGCCGGTTGTCATGCGGCGCGAACTGCTCCAGCTCAGGATGGTCATCGGCGTAGCCCCCGGGCTGCGTTTTGGAAAACGCGCTGACGTGGGTGATGGCCAGCGGGATGACGCTATCGCGAAACTGTGGCGACTCCCTCGTCGACAGCGAAAGCTCCACCTCCGGCGCCAGCAGACGAAACGCGCAGATGGCCTGCACCAGCTGCTTCTCGTCCATCAGCGATGCGGGCTGAATGCCGCCAGCGCACGGCCGCAGGCGCGGGAAGGAGATGGAGTAGCGGCTTTGCCAGTAGCGCTGCTGTAGCCAGAGCAGATGCTCGGCTACCATGTAGCAGTCTACCCGCCAGCTGTCGGAAAGCCCGATCAGCGCGCCGAGGCCAATCTTGTCGATACCGGCCCTGCCGAGCCGGTCCGGCGTTTCCAGCCGCCAGAAGAAGTCCTGCTTGTTGCCTTTGAGGTGGTGCCGGGCATATTCCGCTTCATGATAGGTTTCCTGATAGACCATCACGCCGTCCAGACCGAGCGTTTTCAGCTCGGCGTACTCGGCCTGGGACAGGGGCTGTACCTCCATTTGCAGCGAGGCGAACCGGCGGCGGATGGCGGGAAGATGGCGGCGGAAATAGTCCATGCCGACCTTGCTCTGATGCTCCCCGGTGACCAGCAGCAGATGCTCAAACCCGAGCGCGCGAATGGCCTGACATTCCCGGGCTATCTCCTCTGCGTCCAGCGTTTTGCGCCTGAGGCGGTTGCTCATGGAGAAGCCGCAGTAGGTGCAGTCGTTGGCGCAGAGGTTGGAGAGGTACAGCGGAACGTAGAAGTTGACGGTGTTGCCGAAGCGCTGCCGGGTCAGCCGCTGCGCGCGCTGCGCCATCGGCTCAAGGTAGCGGCTGGCGGCGGGCGACAGCAGCGCCATCATGTCGTCCCGGCTGAGTACGCGCGCATTCAGCGCCCGTTCCACGTCAGCGACGGTTTTGCTGTTGATGCGCAGGCGAATATCGTCCCAGTCCAGTTGCCGCCAGCGGTGGGTAAAAGTCTCCATCACAGCGCCTCCAGAAAGCCGGTCAGCGGGCTGGTGGCCTGGGCATGCAGGCTGCGCGCGCCCGGCACCGCTCCGCGGGCCAGTACACCGGCGTCGACGGCGAGACGAAACGCGTGCGCCATTTTCACCGGGTCATCGGCAACGGCGATAGCCGTATTCACCAGCACGGCGTCGGCGCCCATTTCCAGCGCCGCCGCCGCATGGCTGGGGACGCCGATTCCGGCGTCAACCACCACGGGAACGTTGGCCTGTTGAATGATGATTTCCAGCATCGCCCGGGTCTCCAGCCCCTGGTTGGAGCCTATCGGCGCGCCCAGCGGCATCACCGCCGCGCAGCCGACCTCCTCCAGCCGCTTGCACAGCACCGGATCCGCGCCGCAGTAGGGGAGAACCACGAATCCTTGCCTGACCAGACGCTCTGCCGCCTTCAGCGTTTCGATAGGGTCCGGCAGCAGCCAGCGCGCGTCGGGATGAATTTCCAGTTTAAGCCAGTTCGTCCCCAGTGCTTCCCGCGCAAGCCCGGCGGCGAATACCGCTTCCTCGGCCGTTTTGGCGCCGGAGGTATTGGGCAGCAGCGATACGCCCGCCTCCAGCAGCGGCGCGAGGATCGCATCGTTACGCTGACGCAAATCCACGCGCTTCATCGCCAGCGTCACCAGCTGGCTGCCCGACGCGCGGACGGCATCGACCATCAGCTGCGGCGTGGCGAATTTCCCGGTGCCGGTGAACAGATGCGACTCAAAAGTTTTATCCGCAATACGTAACATCTCAGCCTCCCGCGATAACCTGAAAAAGCAGAATGGCGTCGCCGTCCTGCAACAATTGCTCATCCCACTGCGCGCGGGGGAGAATCTGTTGATTGAGCGCCAGCGCCATACCGGGTCTTAACAGCTGCAGCTGCGTCAGCAGCGCGGAAACGCTCAGCGCGGACGAGCACTCCACGCTCTCCTCGTTAACGATGATTCTCATGCTGGCCTCCGCATACCGGACAGCCGTCGGCGCGCCTGAGCATCAGGGTGCGCCAGCTGTTGGCGCGGGCGTCAAACAGGCGCAGCGCGTCATGCTGTGTCTCCATGCCGCAGAGCAGCTTAATGGTTTCCAGCGCCTGGAGCGCACCCATGACCCCGACCACCGGACCCACGACTCCGGCGGTACGGCAGTTGCGCTCCGGTTCGGCATCGTCCGGCCACAGGCAGCGGTAGCAGCCGTGCGTCCAGGGCGGTGTCAGCACCATCATCTGGCCGCCGAAGCCGACGGCGCTGGCGGTAATCAGCGGCGTGTCCGTTTTCACGCAGGCGGCATTTATCGCCTGGCGCGTCGCCATGTTGTCCGTGCAGTCGAGCACAACGTCGGCGCGTGCGACCTCGCGGGCCAGCGCTTCCCCAACGAGGCGCTCCTGGAGCGCAATCAGCGAAATGCCGGGATTCAGACGGGACAGGCGCGCCCGGGTGGCCTGTGATTTCGGCTGATTTATGTCATCAGCGGTAAACAAAATTTGGCGCTGCAGATTGCTCAGGTGTACGTCGTCGTCGTCCGCCAGGACCAGCGTGCCGACCCCGGCGCCCGCCAGATACAGCGCGGCGGGCGATCCCAACCCGCCGAGCCCAACAATTAGCACCCGGCTGGCGAGCAGCCTTTCTTGCCCGTCGATGGCGATGTCCTCCAGCAGAAGCTGTCGGCTATAGCGCATAAAGTCGGCGTCATTCATTGCCTGCCCCCGCCATATCAAGCAGCTGCGCGGTGGCCAGCTGCCAGTCCGCCGCCTGGGTAATGGCGCTGACCACCGCGACGCTGCCGACGCCGGTCGCCAGGACCGACGGCGTGCGCTCAAGGCTGATGCCTCCGATGGCGACGGTCGGGTAATTCGCCAGCCGCGTAATGTGCCGCGTAAGCTGCTCCAGCCCCTGCGGCGCAGAGGGCATCTGCTTGGTCCGCGTCGGGAAGACGTGGCCGAGCGCGATATAGGAGGGGCGCGCCGCCAGCGCCACGTCGATCTCCATATCGTCATGGGTGGAGACGCCAAGGCGCAAACCGGCGGCGCGAATAGCGGCCAGGTCGGTGGTCTGTAAATCCTCCTGGCCAAGGTGCACGCCGTAGGCCTGATGGCTAATCGCCAGCCGCCAGTAATCATTAATGAACAGCCGGGCGTTGTAGCGACGGCCAAGCGCGATCGCCGCGACGACATCGGCTTCCACCTCGTCGTCGCGCTTATCTTTGATGCGCAGCTGAAGGGTGCGTACGCCTGCGTCCAGCAGGCGTGCAATCCATTCCACGCTGTCGACCACCGGATACAGGCCTAAACGAAACGGCACCGGCGGAAAATCGGGCTGGTACATCAGGCTTTCTCCTTACGCAGATAAATTTCCCCGCCCCTGGCGCGGAAGTTCTCCGACATATCCGCCATGCCGACTTCTATCGTCTGTGCCGCGGCGTAATCGCGCACTTCCTGGCTGATTTTCATCGAGCAGAATTTTGGTCCGCACATCGAGCAGAAGTGGGCCACTTTGCCGGATTCCTGCGGCAGGGTTTCGTCGTGATAGGCGCGGGCGGTGAACGGGTCGAGCGCCAGGTTGAACTGATCTTCCCAGCGGAATTCGAAGCGCGCTTTCGACATCGCGTTATCGCGAATCTGCGCGCCCGGATGGCCTTTCGCCAGGTCGGCGGCGTGGGCGGCAATCTTGTAGGTAATCAGCCCCTGCTTCACATCCTCTTTATTCGGCAGGCCGAGGTGCTCCTTCGGCGTGACGTAGCAGAGCATGGCGCAGCCGAACCAGCCGATCATCGCCGCGCCAATGCCGGAGGTGAAGTGGTCGTAGCCCGGCGCGATGTCGGTGGTCAACGGTCCTAAGGTGTAGAACGGCGCTTCGTGGCAGTGCTCCAGCTCTTCGGTCATATTGCGGCGGATCATCTGCATCGGCACGTGACCCGGGCCTTCAATCATCACCTGTACGTCGTACTCCCAGGCGATTTTGGTCAGTTCGCCCAGCGTGTGCAGTTCGGCAAACTGCGCTTCATCGTTGGCATCCTGAATCGAGCCCGGACGCAGACCGTCGCCCAGCGACAGCGAAACGTCATAGGCGGCGCAGATTTCGCAAATTTCGCGGAAGTGCTGGTAGAGGAAATTCTCCTGGTGATGCGAGAGACACCATTTCGCCATGATAGAACCGCCGCGCGAGACGATGCCGGTCAGCCGTCCGGCGGTCATCGGCACATAGCGCAGCAGCACGCCCGCGTGGATAGTGAAGTAGTCCACGCCCTGCTCGGCCTGCTCCAGCAGCGTATCGCGAAACGCCTCCCAGGTGAGATCTTCGGCGATCCCATTGACCTTCTCCAGCGCCTGGTAGATCGGCACGGTGCCGATCGGTACCGGGCTGTTGCGCAGGATCCACTCGCGGGTCTCGTGGATGTAGCGGCCGGTGGAGAGGTCCATCACCGTGTCTGCGCCCCAGCGCGTTGACCACACCAGCTTTTCGACCTCTTCTTCAATCGACGATGTGACCGCTGAATTGCCGATATTGGCGTTGACCTTCACCAGGAAGTTACGGCCGATGATCATCGGTTCGGATTCTGGATGGTTGATGTTGGCGGGGATGATGGCGCGCCCGGCAGCCACTTCGTCACACACGAATTCCGGGGTGATATTCTCCGGCAGACGGGCGCCGAAGCCTTCGCCAGGATGCTGGTGGCGCAGCGTTCGGCTTCGAATCCGCTCGCGGCCCATGTTTTCACGAATGGCGATAAACTCCATCTCCGGCGTGACGATCCCCTGGCGGGCATAGTGCAACTGGGTCACGCGTTTGCCCGCTTTGGCGCGCTGCGGCGTCAGCAGGCCGGTGAAGCGCAGTTCATCGAGACCGTCATCCGCCAGGCGCGCTTTGGTATACGCAGAGCTGCGGTCCGTCAGCGCTTCGCTGTCGTTGCGAGCGGCAATCCACGGCTGGCGCAGCTTTGCCAGCCCCTGCTGAACGTCGATCGCGATATCCGGATCGCCGTACGGGCCGGAGGTGTCATACACCGGGATCGCTTCGTTATCTTCAAACTGCGGATCCTCTTTGCTGCCGCCAATGAGCGTTGGGCTAAGCTGAATTTCCCGCATCGGGACGCGGATATCCGTCTGAGAGCCGGTAATGTAAATACGTTTTGAGTTCGGGAAGGCGGTGCCTTCGAGCGTATCGATAAAGCGTTGGGCCTGTGCGCGCTGTTCGCGGCGGGTCAGTTTTTGTGCAGACATAGCTCATTCCAGAAAGTAAGGACGTGGCTTGTCAGACGACGGATGAAGCAAGAGGCGAGATCGCCAGAAGGCGATACAGCAGCAGTGTTACTCTTGTTCCCTTCGCAGGTATTAGCCTGATCAGGTTCCGCGGATCCCGAATAAACGGTCTCAGCCCAACTGGGCACTCCGACAAGATAAACCCTCGCCCGTATGGCGAGGTAGTGTATGTAAACTACGCGTTAACGCTTAAAATCTCAAGCCGGACGTGCAATATGGCCCGCGTTATTGGCGCCGCCCTTAAGACGGTGATCAAAAGCCAGCACAATAAGCCGGTCTTCCAGCGTAAAGCGGGCGTCCAGCGCTTCGCCAAGGCTTGAAAGCGCCTTCTGGAACGCCATGCAGTTGTCGTCATCGATGGCGTTTTCCAGGCTGGAATCATAGATATCCATGATCTGCTGGGTATTGGCCTCCAGCAGCGGATAAATCTTGTTGGTGGCTAAAAGTGGGTTATCGCCTTCCATTTTACCCACAATGCGCTCATAAATATTGAAGTGACCGGCGGAGAGATAGTCGACCAGACTTTGGCAAAAATCGTCCAGCGCCTTTTCGTTAAGGCGCATGTATGAGCCTTTACCCGGCTTAATGCCGACCAGGTTGTAGTAGGCGACGAGCAGATGTTTACGTACCAGCAGCCAATGGTCGATGAAGTGATTATTTCCACCCACGCGTTCTGTCAGGCTTTCTAATTGGTTTAGCATGATTGACTCCGCACGTTTAAGATTGAAAACTGCTCAGACCAATATGTAAAAATAATGTAAACACGTTGCCAGTGAAGCGAAGGTAGTGCAATAGACATGGATCGAATAATTGAAAAATTAGATCGCGGCTGGTGGATCGTCAGCCACGAACAAAAATTATGGCTTCCTCGCGGTGAAATACCATACGGCGAAGCGGGAAATTTCGATCTTGCGGGGCAGTCCGCAATGCGGATCGGCGAGTGGCAGGGCGATCCTGTCTGGCTCGTGCAGCAGGCGCGCCGTCACGATATGGGCACGGTGCGTCAGGTGCTCGATCAGGACGTCGGCCTGTTCCAGCTGGCCGGTCGCGGCGTGCAGCTCGCCGAGTTCTACCGTTCCCACAAATTCTGCGGCTATTGCGGCCATACCATGCGGCCGAGCAAAACCGAGTGGGCCCTGCTGTGCAGCCACTGCCGCGAGCGCTACTACCCGCAAATCGCGCCCTGCATCATCGTCGCTATCCGCCGGGACGATTCGATTCTGCTGGCGCAGCATACCCGCCATCGCAACGGCGTCCACACGGTCCTGGCAGGCTTCGTCGAGGTCGGGGAAACCCTTGAGCAGGCCGTTGCGCGCGAAGTGATGGAAGAGAGCGGCATTCGGGTGAAGAACCTGCGCTATGTCACCTCGCAGCCGTGGCCGTTCCCGCAGTCGCTGATGACCGCCTTTATGGCGGAATACGACAGCGGCGACATCGTTATCGACCCGAAAGAGCTGCTGGAGGCGAACTGGTATCGCTTCGACGGTCTGCCGCTGCTGCCGCCGGCGGGCACCGTCGCGCGCCGCCTGATCGAAGATATGGTGGCAATGTGTCGGGCAGAGTACGAGTGATGGTACACTGACCGCCTGACGCATAAAGGAACTGCAAACATGACCGAACTGAAGAACGATCGTTATCTGCGTGCGCTGCTGCGCCAGCCTGTTGATGTCACGCCGGTGTGGATGATGCGCCAGGCGGGCCGCTATCTGCCGGAATACAAAGCGACAAGGGCGCAGGCGGGCGATTTCATGTCGCTGTGCAAAAATGCGGAACTGGCCTGCGAAGTGACGCTGCAGCCGCTGCGCCGCTATAAGCTTGATGCGGCGATCCTCTTTTCGGATATTCTGACCGTTCCTGATGCGATGGGGCTTGGCCTCTATTTTGAAGCTGGCGAAGGCCCGCGCTTCACCTCGCCGATCGCCAGCAAAGCGGATGTCGAAAAGCTGCCGGTTCCCGACCCGGAGCAGGAGCTTGGCTATGTGATGAACGCGGTGCGTACCATTCGCCGCGAGCTGAAAGGCGACGTCCCGCTGATCGGTTTTTCCGGCAGCCCGTGGACGCTGGCGACCTACATGGTGGAAGGCGGCAGCAGCAAAGCGTTCACCGTGATCAAGAAAATGATGTACGCCGACCCGCAGGCGCTGCACCTGCTGCTCGATAAGCTGGCGAAAAGCGTCACGCTGTATCTGAACGCGCAAATCCGCGCGGGCGCGCAGTCGGTGATGATTTTCGATACCTGGGGCGGTGTGCTGACCGGGCGCGACTATCAGCAGTTTTCACTCTATTACATGCACAAAATCGTCGACGGCCTGCTGCGGGAAAATGAAGGCCGCCGGGTGCCGGTGACGCTGTTTACTAAAGGCGGCGGGCAGTGGCTGGAGGCAATGGCGGAGACCGGGTGCGACGCGCTGGGCCTCGACTGGACGACGGACATCGCCGACGCGCGCCGTCGGGTGGGCGATAAGGTCGCGCTGCAGGGCAATATGGACCCGTCCATGCTGTACGCCCCGCCGGCGCGCATTGAGGAAGAGGTGTCCACGATCCTCGCCGGTTTTGGTCACGGCGAGGGCCATGTTTTCAACCTTGGGCACGGTATCCATCAGGATGTTTTGCCGGAGCATGCGGGCGCGTTTGTCGACGCGGTACACCGCCTGTCGGCGCAGTACCATCGGTAAGGACGCGATATGGATCTGGCGACGCTTCGCCTGCAGCAGCAGACCCTGGCATCCTCGGTGATCCGCGAGGATCGGCTTGATGTCGATCCGCCCCGCTGGATCGGCGGCGCGGACGTTGGGTTCGAACAGGGCGGAGAGATCACCCGCGCGGCGATGGTGGTGCTGAGCTATCCGGCGCTTGAGCTGGTGGAGTACAAAGTCGCCCGCATCGCCACCACCATGCCATATATCCCCGGTTTTCTCTCCTTTCGCGAGTATCCCGCGCTGCTGGCGGCGTGGGAGCAGCTTGCGCAAAAACCGGATCTGCTGTTCGTCGACGGTCACGGTATTTCTCACCCCCGGCGCCTGGGCGTCGCCAGCCACTTCGGGCTGCTGGTGGATGTGCCGACGATTGGCGTAGCGAAAAAGCGGCTGTGCGGCAAGTTTGAGCCTTTGTCTGCGGAGCCCGGCGCGCTGGCGCCGCTGCTGGATAAAGGCGAACCGCTGGCCTGGGTGTGGCGCAGCAAGGCGCGCTGTAATCCGCTATTTGTTTCTACCGGTCATCGTGTGAGCCAGGATAGCGCGCTGGCGTGGGTGCAGCGCTGCATGCGGGGCTACCGTCTGCCGGAGCCGACGCGCTGGGCCGACGCCGTCGCCTCGGAGCGCCCGGCGTTTCGCAGGCTGCAAGCAATTCAGCCCTGATTCAGGTACACTTCCGCTAATTACCGATTCTGAGATCTCATCATGTTACAAAACCCGATTCATCTGCGCCTGGAGAAGCTGGAAAGCTGGCAGCACGTCACCTTTATGGCCTGCCTGTGCGAGCGTATGTACCCGAACTACGCCATGTTCTGCAAGCAAACGGAGTTTGCCGACGGGCAGCTGTATCGCCGTATTCTCGATCTGGTCTGGGAAACGCTGACGGTGAAAGACGCGAAGGTCAACTTCGACAGTCAGCTGGAGAAGCTGGAAGAGGCGATCCCCGTCGCGGATGATTTCGACATGTACGGGGTCTATCCGGCGATCGACGCCTGCGTGGCGCTCAGCGAGCTGATCCACTCCCGTTTAAGCGGTGAAACCCTCGAACACGCCGTGGAGGTGAGCAAGAGCTCAATCACCACCGTCGCCATGCTGGAAATGACCCAGGCGGGTCGGGAAATGACCGATGAAGAGCTGAAAGAAAACCCGGCCGTAGAGCAGGAATGGGACATTCAGTGGGAAATATTCCGACTTCTGGCCGACTGCGAAGAACGCGATATTGAGCTGATCAAAGGGCTGCGGGCAGACCTTCGCGAGGCCGGCGAGAGCAATATCGGTATAATTTTTGAGCAATGAGACCAGAAAACGTGATTTACCGCCTGATTTGTCATGCCTGAAGGCTTCACATCTGCCCCCCGTCTGGTCTACATTTGGGGGGCGAAAAAAAGTGGCTATCGGTGCGTGTATGCAGGAGAGTGCTTTTCAGGCATTTCCGTCGCACTCGATGCTTAGCAAGCGATAAACACATTGTAAGGATAACTTATGAACAAGACTCAACTGATTGATGTAATTGCGGACAAGGCTGATCTGTCTAAAGCACAGGCAAAAGCTGCTCTGGAATCCACCCTGGCTGCTATTACTGAGTCTCTGAAAGAAGGCGATGCTGTACAACTGGTTGGTTTCGGTACCTTCAAAGTGAACCACCGCGCTGAGCGTACTGGCCGCAACCCGCAGACCGGTAAAGAAATCAAAATCGCCGCAGCTAACGTGCCGGCATTTGTTTCTGGTAAAGCACTGAAAGACGCCGTTAAGTAAGACCGCGTGGCAGCGAACAGTTTTAACGAAGGGGCGGTTTCGCCCCTTTTGTCTGGCTGGCGCCGTGCGTTAGTGCTGGCAGGCGTCGTGCTGCTCTCTGCCTGTAGCCGTCAGTCCGCGCTGCCGCCGTTTACCGCCAGCGGCTATGCCGATAATGAAGGCGCTGTGCGCATCTGGCGTAAGGACAGCGACGGCGAAACCCATCTGCTGGCCGCGTTCAGTCCGTGGCATAGCGGAAACACGTCCCTCAGCGAATATCGCTGGCAGGACGACACCCTGTCTCTCATCGAACTCAACATCTACGGCAAACCGCCGGAGCATGTGAAGGTGCGCTTCGACTCCCGGGGCGATCTCAGCTTTATGCAGCGTGAAGTCGATGGCCAAAAGCAGCAGCTTTCCAACGACCAGATCGCCCTGTACCGCTATCAGGCCCAGCAGATTCGCCAGACCAGCGATGCCCTGCGTCAGGGGCGCGTCATGCTGCATCAAGGGCGCTGGCATAAGGATGGCTCCGTCACTACCTGTGAAGGGCAGACGGTGAAGCCCGACCTCGACGGTCAGGCGATAAGCCATATTGAGCGCCGCCAGAGCCACTCCACGGTGGAGCTCAGCGTGGCATGGCTGGAAGCGCCGGAAGGTTCACAGCTGCTGCTGGTGGCGAATGAAGACTTTTGCACCTGGCAGCCGAAGGCAAAAACCTTTTAACGCGGGCGCGGTTTACCAGTGACCCATTCCGCCCATATGACCGCCGCACCCGCCGTGACCCATACCGCCGCGAGGTATGCCCGCCTGCGCCAGCGCGAGGTCGCGTTTAACGCGGCTTTCGTCCAGCGACTGGTTTAGCGACGCCATCTCTTTAGCAACCGCATTGATTTTACCGCTGTCCGGCGCGCTGGCGGTGAGCAGCGCGTTATATTCATAGCGTTTGGACGCCAGCTGCTGGCGCAGCGCGCTGGTTTGCGCGTAGTAGTCATCATGAATTTTTTGCGCCGCCGCCTGCTGCTCCGTGGTTAACGGGCTGCCGCCCTGCTGCCACATCCCGCCGTGGTTGCCCCAGCCGTCTCTGGCGAGGGCTGGGGTAGATGCAAGCGCCATCAGCGATAGCGCAACCAGCGCCAGTCCGGTCTGTTTATTCCGTTTCATGGTAATTCTCCAGTCAGTTATCTCACTGGCGGTATTGCATCTTCCGTGCCAACGGTAAAAGCAGCGGCCTGCGGGCGTATCGGCGCGGCGGCATCGGCGAAAGCGAGTAAAAATGACCCGCCGGGTCGGCGCCACGAGTCATTTTTACTCGCGCGGGCAGCGGGTTATTGTCCGGAGGCAGGTTTAGCAGGAGAGAAAAGTGGCATGATTTCTGCTCAGGAAAAGGAGTCGACATGGCAAAGGAATTTTGTATGCGCATGATACGTCTGCATAAGGACAGCGCGGCACGCTGGCTGAGCGGCGCATTGCCTGCCGTGGTGCTGCTGCTGGTGGCGCTGTTCTCGGTGATGGTGATTCGGGACTACGGGCGGGAGAGCGCGGCCGCCCGGCAGACGCTGCTGGAGAAGGGGAGCGTGCTGATACGCGCGCTGGAATCCGGCTCGCGCGTTGGTATGGGGATGCGGATGCATCACGCGCAGCAGCAGACGCTGCTGGAAGAGATGGCGGGCCAGCCCGGCGTGCTGTGGTTCGCGGTGACGGATGCCGGGGGCAATATTATCACCCACAGCGATCCGGCCCAGGTGGGGAAGACGCTGTATTCGCCGCGCGAGATGCGCGAACTCACTGTGGATGAACAGGAGCGCTGGCGGCGCGTTAGCGTTGCGGGAGATGATGCGGAACCGACGCCCGCGCTGGAGATCTACCGGCAGTTTCAGCCGCTCCACGCGTCAGGCAAACATATGATGCCGCGCTGCAACGCCGCTTTGCCGCCTGACGCCGGGTACCAGGCGATTTTTATCGCCTTTGACGCCCGCGATCTGGTTGCCGCCCAGGCGCGTGAATGGCGTAATACGCTGATTGTTCTGTTTGCGCTGGCCGCCGTGCTGCTGGCGACGATACTGACCTTTTTTTGGTACCAGCGCTACCAGCGCTCCCGCCTGCAGCTGCAGGAGGCGATGAACCGTAAAGAGAAGCTGGTGGCGCTCGGGCATCTGGCGGCCGGGGTCGCGCACGAGATCCGCAATCCGCTCTCCTCCATCAAAGGGATCGCGAAGTACTTCGCCGAACGGACGCCGGAAGGCGGCGAGCCGCACGAGCTGGCGCGGGTGATGGCCAAAGAGGCTGACAGGTTAAACCGGGTGGTGAGCGAGCTGCTGGAGCTGGTGAAACCGGCGCATCTGGCCCTGCAGTCTGTCGATCTTAATGAAGTTATCGCCCATTCGCTGCAACTGGTGAGCCAGGATGCGCAAAGCCGGGAGATTGCGCTGCGCTATACTCCCAACCCCGGCCTGTGTCGGATAGAGGCCGACCCTGACAGGCTGACGCAGGTGCTGCTGAATCTCTATCTGAACGCCATCCATGCGATCGGGCGACAGGGCACGATTGAGGTTGAAGCCCGCGAATGCGACGGGCAGCGGGTGAAAATCGCGGTTCGCGATAGTGGCAAAGGCATTGCGCCCGAGCAGCTGCAGGCGATTTTTACGCCGTACTTCACGACAAAAGCCGAGGGAACGGGGTTAGGGTTAGCGGTAGTGCAAAACATCATTGAGCAGCATGGCGGGACCATTCAGGCGACAAGCGTCGTCGGCAACGGGGCGGTATTTACCCTCTACCTGCCGGTGAAGGCAAAACAGCAGAAGGACTGACAGGGAAGATGAACGTTAACATCGACGTACTGGTGGTGGATGACGATGTCAGCCACTGCACGATTTTACAGGCGCTGCTGCGCGGCTGGGGCTATCAGGTCGCAATCGCCAACAGCGGCAAGGAGGCGCTGCGCCAGGTGCGCGAGCATGTCTTTGACGTGGTGCTGTGCGACGTGCGGATGGCGGAAATGGACGGTATTGATACGCTCAAAGAGATTAAGGCGCTGAATCCGGCGATCCCTGTGCTTATCATGACCGCCTTCTCCAGCGTTGAAACCGCGGTGGAAGCAATAAAAAGCGGCGCGCTGGATTACCTCATCAAGCCGCTGGATTTTGACCGTCTGCAGGAGACGTTAGCGCAGGCGCTCGCGCATACCCGCGAGCCGGAGGGCGAGCCGTCCCCGGTTTCGGCGGCGCAGTGCGGTATGGTCGGCCGCAGCCCGGCGATGCAGCATCTGCTCAATGATATCGCTATGGTGGCGCCCTCAGACGCGACGGTGCTGATTCACGGCGACTCCGGCACCGGTAAAGAGCTGGTGGCCCGGGCGCTGCATGCCAGCAGCGCTCGCGGCGAGAAACCGCTGGTGACGCTGAACTGCGCGGCGCTCAATGAGTCCCTGCTGGAGTCTGAGCTGTTTGGCCACGAGAAAGGGGCGTTTACCGGGGCGGACAAGCGCCGGGAAGGCCGCTTTGTCGAGGCCGACGGCGGCACCCTGTTCCTGGATGAGATCGGCGACATTTCGCCGCTGATGCAGGTCCGGCTGCTGCGGGTTATTCAGGAGCGGGAGGTGCAGCGCGTCGGCAGCAACCAGACGATTTCCGTCGACGTCAGGCTTATCGCCGCCACGCACCGTGACCTGGCGCAGGAGGTGAGCGCCGGGCGTTTCCGTCAGGATCTCTACTACCGGCTGAACGTGGTGACTATCGAGATGCCGTCGCTACGCCAGCGTCGTGAGGATATCCCGCTGCTGGCCGAACACTTCCTGCAGCGCTACGCCGGGCGCAACCGCAAAGCGGTGAAAGGGTTTACGCCGCAGGCGATGGATCTGCTGATCCATTACGACTGGCCGGGCAACATCCGCGAGCTGGAAAACGCCATCGAGCGGGCCGTCGTTCTGCTGACCGGGGAGTTCATCACTGAGCGTGAGCTGCCGCTGGCGATTGCCGCCACGCCGATCAAAGCGCTGCCGGAGCACGATATCCTGCCGCTGGTGGAGGTGGAGAAAGAGGTGATTCAGGCGGCGCTGGAGAAAACGGGCGGCAATAAAACGGAAGCCGCCCGTCAGTTGGGGATTACGCGTAAAACGCTGCTGGCAAAACTGTCGCGTTAGTTCTGCTCGCGCGCGATGGCGCGATAGCCGATATCCTTGCGGCTAAAGCTGCCGTCCCAGTGGATGTCGGTCATCAGCTGATACGCGCGCTGCTGCGCCTCGGCGACGGTATTGCCCAGCGCGGTGACGCACAGTACGCGGCCGCCGTTGGTCAGTACCCGATCGTCATCCGAGAGGCGGGTGCCGGCGTGGAAGACTTTACCGCCTTCCACCTCTTCCAGCGGCAGGCCGTGGATCTCATCGCCGTTGCGGTAGCTGCCCGGATAGCCGCCCGCGGCCATCACCACGCCCAGGGAGGCGCGGGTATCCCAGCGGGAGGTTTTATCCCCCAGTTTGCCGTCGCAGGCCGCCAGGCACAGCTCAACCAGGTCGGACTGCAGGCGCAGCATGATCGGCTGGGTTTCCGGGTCGCCGAAGCGGCAGTTGAATTCGATAACCTTTGGGTTGCCCTGCTTGTCGATCATCAGACCGGCATACAGGAAACCGGTATAGGTGTTTCCTTCCGCCGCCATCCCGCGCACCGTGGGCCAAATGATCCGTTCCATCGTGCGCTGGTGAACGTCGTCCGTGACCACCGGGGCTGGGGAGTAGGCGCCCATACCGCCGGTGTTCGGGCCGGTATCGCCGTCGCCGACGCGTTTATGATCCTGGCTGGTGGCCATCGGCAGCACGTGCTCACCGTCCACCATCACGATAAAGCTGGCCTCTTCGCCGTCGAGGAATTCTTCAATCACGATGCGGTGCCCCGCGTCGCCAAAGGCGTTACCGGCCAGCATGTCCTGGACCGCGGCTTCCGCTTCTTCAAGCGTCATCGCCACAATAACGCCTTTACCGGCGGCAAGACCGTCCGCCTTGATAACGATCGGCGCGCCTTTCTCACGCAGATACGCCAGCGCAGGCTCGACGTCGGTGAAGTTCTGGTATTCCGCCGTCGGGATACGGTGGCGAGCGAGGAAGTCCTTGGTGAACGCTTTGGAGCCTTCGAGCTGCGCGGCGCCTTCCGTTGGGCCGAAAATTTTCAGGCCCGCGGCGCGGAATGCATCAACCACGCCGATGACCAGCGGCGCTTCCGGGCCGACGATGGTCAGGTCAATTTTTTCATTCTGCGCGAAGTTCAGCAGTTCAGGGATATCCGTCACGCCAATGGCGACGTTCTGCAGCGCAGGCTCCAGCGCGGTGCCGGCATTACCCGGCGCCACGAAAACGGTGCTGACCAGCGGCGACTGGGCGGCTTTCCAGGCCAGCGCGTGTTCGCGCCCGCCGTTGCCAATGATTAATACTTTCATTGTCTGCTCCAGAGATTAATGGCGGAAGTGGCGCATGTCGGTAAAGATCATCGCGATGCCGTGTTCATCGGCAGCGGCAATAACCTCGTCGTCACGAATGGAACCGCCAGGCTGGATAACGCAGCTCACGCCAACGGCGGCTGCGGCATCGATACCGTCGCGGAACGGGAAGAAGGCGTCAGACGCCATGGCGGAGCCTTTCACTTCCAGACCTTCGTCGCCCGCTTTAATCCCGGCGATTTTCGCGGAGTAGACGCGGCTCATCTGGCCTGCGCCTATCCCGATGGTCATGTTCTCTTTGGCGTAAACGATGGCGTTGGATTTGACGAACTTCGCCACTTTCCAGCAGAACAGCGCGTCACGTAATTCCTGCTCGGTTGGCTGGCGTTTGGATACCACGCGCAGCTCGCCTTTGGTCACCATACCGAGGTCACGGTCCTGAACCAGCAGGCCGCCGTTCACGCGTTTGAAGTCCAGACCCGGCACACGTTCAGCCCACTGGCCGCAGACCAGCACGCGCACGTTCTGTTTTGCGGCGGTGATTTTCAGCGCTTCGTCGGTGGCTGACGGAGCGATAATCACTTCGACAAACTGGCGAGAGATAATGGCCTGCGCGGTTTCGGCATCCAGCTCGCGGTTGAAGGCGATAATGCCGCCGAACGCGGAGGTTGGGTCGGTTTTGTACGCGCGATCGTAGGCATCCAGCACAGAGGCGCTTACCGCTACGCCGCACGGGTTAGCGTGCTTCACGATAACGCAGGCGGGTTCGCTGAACTCTTTCACGCACTCAAGCGCGGCGTCGGTGTCTGCAATGTTGTTATAGGAGAGCGCCTTGCCCTGCACCTGACGGGCGGTAGCAACAGAGGCTTCTTTTACTTCTTCTTCTATATAGAAGGCAGCCTGCTGGTGGCTGTTCTCGCCGTAGCGCATATCCTGCTTCTTAATGAAGTTCAGGTTCAGGGTGCGCGGGAAGCGGCCGGAAGGATCTTTGCTTTCGCCGTGGTAGGCGGGCACCAGGCTACCGAAGTAGTTGGCGATCATGCTGTCGTAGGCCGCGGTGTGTTCAAACGCTTTGATCGCGAGGTCGAAACGGGTATCCAGCGTCAGGGAGCCGTCGTTGGCATCCATCTCGTTAATAATGGCGTTGTAGTCGCTGCTCTTGACCACGATAGTGACATCTTTATGGTTCTTGGCGGCGGAACGCACCATGGTCGGGCCGCCGATATCAATATTCTCGACGGCATCTTCCAGCGAGCAGCCTTCACGGGCCACGGTCTGGGCGAACGGGTAGAGGTTAACAACGACCATATCGATCGGCGCAATCCCGTGTTGTTCCATAATGCCGTCGTCCTGGCCGCGACGGCCCAGAATGCCGCCGTGCACTTTCGGATGCAGGGTTTTTACGCGCCCATCCATCATTTCCGGGAAACCGGTGTAATCGGACACTTCGGTTACCGGCAGGCCTTTTTCTGCTAACAGGCGGGCAGTGCCCCCCGTAGACAGCAGCTCCACACCGCGTGCGGAAAGTGCCTGCGCGAATTCGACGATACCGGCTTTATCAGAAACACTGAGCAATGCGCGGCGGACTGGACGACGTTGTTGCATGGTAAATCCCCTGGATTTGACGATTACAGAGAGCGTTAGCTGAATTTTCCGCGAAAAATTCAGCTAACGCCCCTTACGGGGCATCCTTGTTTCAGCGAGGGCATTTTAACGAAAACGTTTGCGCAACGCTCGCGAATTTTCACTTTTTCGTAGCATTGTGGATAAGTCTGTGTGTAAACAGGTATAAGGCGGGGTTTTGCTGGGGAATGCAGCAGTCAGTCATTTTTCTGCAATTTTTCTATTGCAGGCGCTCGAGAACTCCCTATAATGCGCCTCCATCGACACGGCGGATGTGAATCACTTCACACAAACAGCCGGTTCGGTTGAAGAGAAAAAATCCTGAAAATCAGGGTTGACTCTGAAAGAGGAAAGCGTAATATACGCCACCTCGCGACAGAGCGCTGAAGCGCGTCGCAACTGCTCTTTAACAATTTATCAGACAATCTGTGTGGGCACTCAAAGTGACATGGATTCTTAATGTCCTCGGACACTAAATGAATACCAAGTCTCTGGAGTGAACACGTAATTCATTACGAAGTTTAATTCTAAGAGCATCAAACTTTTAAATTGAAGAGTTTGATCATGGCTCAGATTGAACGCTGGCGGCAGGCCTAACACATGCAAGTCGAACGGTAGCACAGAGAGCTTGCTCTCGGGTGACGAGTGGCGGACGGGTGAGTAATGTCTGGGAAACTGCCTGATGGAGGGGGATAACTACTGGAAACGGTAGCTAATACCGCATAACGTCGCAAGACCAAAGTGGGGGACCTTCGGGCCTCATGCCATCAGATGTGCCCAGATGGGATTAGCTAGTAGGTGGGGTAACGGCTCACCTAGGCGACGATCCCTAGCTGGTCTGAGAGGATGACCAGCCACACTGGAACTGAGACACGGTCCAGACTCCTACGGGAGGCAGCAGTGGGGAATATTGCACAATGGGCGCAAGCCTGATGCAGCCATGCCGCGTGTATGAAGAAGGCCTTCGGGTTGTAAAGTACTTTCAGCGAGGAGGAAGGCATTGTGGTTAATAACCGCAGTGATTGACGTTACTCGCAGAAGAAGCACCGGCTAACTCCGTGCCAGCAGCCGCGGTAATACGGAGGGTGCAAGCGTTAATCGGAATTACTGGGCGTAAAGCGCACGCAGGCGGTCTGTCAAGTCGGATGTGAAATCCCCGGGCTCAACCTGGGAACTGCATTCGAAACTGGCAGGCTTGAGTCTCGTAGAGGGGGGTAGAATTCCAGGTGTAGCGGTGAAATGCGTAGAGATCTGGAGGAATACCGGTGGCGAAGGCGGCCCCCTGGACGAAGACTGACGCTCAGGTGCGAAAGCGTGGGGAGCAAACAGGATTAGATACCCTGGTAGTCCACGCCGTAAACGATGTCTATTTGGAGGTTGTTCCCTTGAGGAGTGGCTTCCGGAGCTAACGCGTTAAATAGACCGCCTGGGGAGTACGGCCGCAAGGTTAAAACTCAAATGAATTGACGGGGGCCCGCACAAGCGGTGGAGCATGTGGTTTAATTCGATGCAACGCGAAGAACCTTACCTGGTCTTGACATCCACGGAATTCGGCAGAGATGCCTTAGTGCCTTCGGGAACCGTGAGACAGGTGCTGCATGGCTGTCGTCAGCTCGTGTTGTGAAATGTTGGGTTAAGTCCCGCAACGAGCGCAACCCTTATCCTTTGTTGCCAGCGGTTAGGCCGGGAACTCAAAGGAGACTGCCAGTGATAAACTGGAGGAAGGTGGGGATGACGTCAAGTCATCATGGCCCTTACGACCAGGGCTACACACGTGCTACAATGGCATATACAAAGAGAAGCGACCTCGCGAGAGCAAGCGGACCTCATAAAGTATGTCGTAGTCCGGATTGGAGTCTGCAACTCGACTCCATGAAGTCGGAATCGCTAGTAATCGTGAATCAGAATGTCACGGTGAATACGTTCCCGGGCCTTGTACACACCGCCCGTCACACCATGGGAGTGGGTTGCAAAAGAAGTAGGTAGCTTAACCTTCGGGAGGGCGCTTACCACTTTGTGATTCATGACTGGGGTGAAGTCGTAACAAGGTAACCGTAGGGGAACCTGCGGTTGGATCACCTCCTTACCTTAAAGAACCTGCCTTTGTAGTGCTCACACAGATTGTCTGATGAAAAGTAAAAAGCAAGGCGTCTTGCCGAAGCAGACTTCAGTGTCCCCTTCGTCTAGAGGCCCAGGACACCGCCCTTTCACGGCGGTAACAGGGGTTCGAATCCCCTAGGGGACGCCACTTGCTGGTTGTGTGAGTGAAAGTCGCCTGCCTCAGTATCTCAAAACTGACTTCCGAGTCACGTTTGAGATATTTGCTCTTTAAAAATCTGGATCAAGCTGAAAATTGAAACGACACATCTTTAATGGTGTGTTCGAGTCTCTCAAATTATCGCAAACCGGTGATGAATCGAAAGAAACATCTTCGGGTTGTGAGGTTAAGCGACTAAGCGTACACGGTGGATGCCCTGGCAGTCAGAGGCGATGAAGGACGTGCTAATCTGCGAAAAGCGCCGGCGAGGTGATATGAACCTTTGACCCGGCGATGTCCGAATGGGGAAACCCAGTGTGTTTCGACACACTATCATTAACTGAATCCATAGGTTAATGAGGCGAACCGGGGGAACTGAAACATCTAAGTACCCCGAGGAAAAGAAATCAACCGAGATTCCCCCAGTAGCGGCGAGCGAACGGGGAGGAGCCCAGAGTCTGAATCAGCGCGTGTGTTAGTGGAACGGTCTGGAAAGTCCGGCGATACAGGGTGACAGCCCCGTACACGAAAATGCACACGCTGTGAACTCGAAGAGTAGGGCGGGACACGTGGTATCCTGTCTGAATATGGGGGGACCATCCTCCAAGGCTAAATACTCCTGACTGACCGATAGTGAACCAGTACCGTGAGGGAAAGGCGAAAAGAACCCCGGCGAGGGGAGTGAAAAAGAACCTGAAACCGTGTACGTACAAGCAGTGGGAGCCTCTTAATGGGGTGACTGCGTACCTTTTGTATAATGGGTCAGCGACTTATATTCTGTAGCAAGGTTAACCGAATAGGGGAGCCGAAGGGAAACCGAGTCTTAACTGGGCGTTAAGTTGCAGGGTATAGACCCGAAACCCGGTGATCTAGCCATGGGCAGGTTGAAGGTTGGGTAACACTAACTGGAGGACCGAACCGACTAATGTTGAAAAATTAGCGGATGACTTGTGGCTGGGGGTGAAAGGCCAATCAAACCGGGAGATAGCTGGTTCTCCCCGAAAGCTATTTAGGTAGCGCCTCGTGAATTCATCTTCGGGGGTAGAGCACTGTTTCGGCTAGGGGGTCATCCCGACTTACCAACCCGATGCAAACTGCGAATACCGAAGAATGTTATCACGGGAGACACACGGCGGGTGCTAACGTCCGTCGTGAAGAGGGAAACAACCCAGACCGCCAGCTAAGGTCCCAAAGTCATGGTTAAGTGGGAAACGATGTGGGAAGGCACAGACAGCCAGGATGTTGGCTTAGAAGCAGCCATCATTTAAAGAAAGCGTAATAGCTCACTGGTCGAGTCGGCCTGCGCGGAAGATGTAACGGGGCTAAACCATGCACCGAAGCTGCGGCAGCGACACTATGTGTTGTTGGGTAGGGGAGCGTTCTGTAAGCCGTTGAAGGTGTGCTGTGAGGCATGCTGGAGGTATCAGAAGTGCGAATGCTGACATAAGTAACGATAAAGCGGGTGAAAAGCCCGCTCGCCGGAAGACCAAGGGTTCCTGTCCAACGTTAATCGGGGCAGGGTGAGTCGACCCCTAAGGCGAGGCCGAAAGGCGTAGTCGATGGGAAACAGGTTAATATTCCTGTACTTGGTGTTACTGCGAAGGGGGGACGGAGAAGGCTATGTCATCCGGGCGACGGTCGTCCCGGTTTAAGCGTGTAGGTGTGTGTTCCAGGCAAATCCGGAGCACTTTAACACTGAGGCGTGATGACGAGGCACTACGGTGCTGAAGTGACAGATGCCCTGCTTCCAGGAAAAGCCTCTAAGCATCAGGTAACACGAAATCGTACCCCAAACCGACACAGGTGGTCAGGTAGAGAATACCAAGGCGCTTGAGAGAACTCGGGTGAAGGAACTAGGCAAAATGGTGCCGTAACTTCGGGAGAAGGCACGCTGATATGTAGGTGAAGCCCCTGCGGGTGGAGCTGAAATCAGTCGAAGATACCAGCTGGCTGCAACTGTTTATTAAAAACACAGCACTGTGCAAACACGAAAGTGGACGTATACGGTGTGACGCCTGCCCGGTGCCGGAAGGTTAATTGATGGGGTTATCCGTAAGGAGAAGCTCTTGATCGAAGCCCCGGTAAACGGCGGCCGTAACTATAACGGTCCTAAGGTAGCGAAATTCCTTGTCGGGTAAGTTCCGACCTGCACGAATGGCGTAATGATGGCCAGGCTGTCTCCACCCGAGACTCAGTGAAATTGAACTCGCTGTGAAGATGCAGTGTACCCGCGGCAAGACGGAAAGACCCCGTGAACCTTTACTATAGCTTGACACTGAACATTGAGCCTTGATGTGTAGGATAGGTGGGAGGCTTTGAAGTGTGGACGCCAGTCTGCATGGAGCCAACCTTGAAATACCACCCTTTAATGTTTGATGTTCTAACGTGGAACCCGTGATCCCGGGTTGCGGACAGTGTCTGGTGGGTAGTTTGACTGGGGCGGTCTCCTCCCAAAGAGTAACGGAGGAGCACGAAGGTTGGCTAATCCTGGTCGGACATCAGGAGGTTAGTGCAATGGCATAAGCCAGCTTGACTGCGAGCGTGACGGCGCGAGCAGGTGCGAAAGCAGGTCATAGTGATCCGGTGGTTCTGAATGGAAGGGCCATCGCTCAACGGATAAAAGGTACTCCGGGGATAACAGGCTGATACCGCCCAAGAGTTCATATCGACGGCGGTGTTTGGCACCTCGATGTCGGCTCATCACATCCTGGGGCTGAAGTAGGTCCCAAGGGTATGGCTGTTCGCCATTTAAAGTGGTACGCGAGCTGGGTTTAGAACGTCGTGAGACAGTTCGGTCCCTATCTGCCGTGGGCGCTGGAGAATTGAGGGGGGCTGCTCCTAGTACGAGAGGACCGGAGTGGACGCATCACTGGTGTTCGGGTTGTCATGCCAATGGCATTGCCCGGTAGCTAAATGCGGAAGAGATAAGTGCTGAAAGCATCTAAGCACGAAACTTGCCCCGAGATGAGTTCTCCCTGAGACTTTAGGTCTCCTGAAGGAACGTTGAAGACGACGACGTTGATAGGCCGGGTGTGTAAGCGCAGCGATGCGTTGAGCTAACCGGTACTAATGAACCGTGAGGCTTAACCTTACAACGCCGAAGATGTTTTGGCGGATTTGAGACGATTTTCAGCCTGATACAGATAACAGAATTTGCCTGGCGGCACTAGCGCGGTGGTCCCACCTGACCCCATGCCGAACTCAGAAGTGAAACGCCGTAGCGCCGATGGTAGTGTGGGGTCTCCCCATGTGAGAGTAGGGAACTGCCAGGCATCAATTAGAAGAACCCCGTACCGAAAGGTGCGGGGTTTTTTGCTTTTGATTTTCTCCCTCTTCCCGTGGGGACCCTACTTGAAACTTTCTCACTTTTCTCCGGCAGACTCGACATTCTGTTCATTTCTGGTTATTGTCAGCTATCTGGATGTCTAAACGTTTAAACGTATGCTGTGAGGTAATAAGGTTATGCCGATTCGGGTGCAGGACGAGCTGCCAGCCGTCAATTTCTTACGTGATGAGAACGTCTTTGTCATGACGGCATCGCGCGCGACTACTCAGGAAATTCGTCCTCTGAAGGTACTTATCCTTAACCTGATGCCGAAAAAAATAGAAACTGAAAACCAGTTTCTGCGCCTGCTCTCCAACTCGCCGCTGCAGGTTGACGTGCAGCTGCTGCGCATCGATGCCCGGGAATCCCGCAACACGCCGACCGAACATCTCAACAACTTTTACTGTAACTTTGACGATATCAGCCATGAAAACTTCGATGGTCTGATCGTGACCGGCGCGCCGCTGGGCCTGGTGGAGTTCAACGATGTCGCCTACTGGCCGCAGATCAAACAGGTGCTGGAGTGGGCGAAAGACCACGTGACCTCAACGCTGTTTGTCTGTTGGGCGGTACAGGCCGCGCTTAACATTCTCTACGGTATTCCAAAGCAGACCCGCAGCGAAAAGCTCTCTGGCGTTTATGAACATAACACCCTTCACCCGCATGCGCTCCTGACCCGCGGGTTTGACGATGCGTTCCTTGCGCCGCATTCACGCTATGCGGATTTCCCGTCGATACTGATCCGCGATTACACCGATCTTGAAATCCTGGCGGAAACCGCAGAGGGCGATGCCTACCTCTTTGCCAGTAAAGACAAGCGCATTGCTTTTGTTACCGGTCACCCTGAATACGATGCCAATACCCTGGCGAGTGAATATTTCCGCGACGTTGAGGCCGGCCTGACGCCTGAGGTGCCTTACAATTATTTCCCGAAAAACGATCCGCAGAACACGCCGCGCGCAACCTGGCGCAGCCATGGCAACCTGCTGTTTACCAACTGGCTCAACTATTATGTCTATCAGATCACTCCGTACGATCTGCGCCATATGAACCCTACGCTGGAGTAATCTCCCGCCCGCGTCGGCATAAAGCGATTCAGCATTCCATTTCAGGCACCTTCGGGTGCCTTTTTTATTTCCGAATCTAAAACCATATCTATAACAAAATTTAATCATTTATTTATCATATAATTACACAATCTATTATCAAAAAATGGAAATTGTTTTTGATTTTGGAAAATAATTGCGTAGGCTTAACTCTGCTGAACGAAAACTACACAACGATCTTCGTTCGCGTGGGGAGTGACTTTGGATCAACGACGAGGAGCCGCGTAATGACACAACAGACGACAACGATCGAAGAACTGGCCTTCAGCCAGCCCTTTGGTCAGCAGGAACAGCAGATTTTGACTCCCGAAGCGGTTGAGTTTCTGAGCGAGCTGGTGACGCGCTTTACGCCGAAGCGCAACAAACTGCTGGCGGCGCGTATCAAGCAGCAGCAGGATATTGATGACGGAATACTTCCTGACTTTATTTCGGAAACCGCTTCCATTCGTAATGGCGAGTGGAAAATCCGCGGTATCCCTGAGGATCTGCTCGACCGTCGCGTGGAGATTACCGGCCCCGTAGAGCGCAAAATGGTGATTAACGCGCTGAATGCCAACGTTAAAGTTTTTATGGCGGATTTCGAGGATTCGCTGGCGCCGAGCTGGAGCAAAGTCATCGACGGGCAGATAAACCTGCGCGATGCGGTGAACGGCACCATCAGCTACACCAATGAATCCGGCAAAATCTACCAGCTTCAGCCTGACCCGGCGATCCTCGTCTGCCGCGTGCGCGGCCTGCATCTGCCGGAAAAACATGTTACCTGGCGCGGTGAGGCGATTCCCGGCAGCCTGTTTGATTTTGCGCTCTACTTTTTCCACAACTACAACGCGTTGCTGGCGAAGGGCAGCGGCCCCTATTTCTACCTGCCAAAAACGCAGGCCTGGCAGGAAGCGGCCTGGTGGAGCGAGGTGTTCAGCTATACCGAAGACCGCTTCAATCTGCCGCGCGGCACGATCAAAGCGACGCTGCTGATCGAAACGCTGCCGGCCGTTTTCCAGATGGATGAGATCCTGCATGCGCTGCGCGACCATATCGTTGGCCTGAACTGCGGGCGCTGGGACTACATTTTCAGCTATATCAAAACCCTGAAAAATCATCCCGACCGCGTCCTGCCCGACAGGCAGGTCGTGACCATGGATAAGCCGTTCCTCAGCGCCTATTCGCGTCTGCTGATCAAAACCTGCCACAGGCGCGGCGCATTCGCGATGGGGGGTATGGCGGCGTTTATCCCCAGCAAAGATGCTGAGCGCAACAGCCAGGTGCTGAATAAGGTGAAAGCCGATAAAGCGCTGGAAGCCAATAACGGCCACGACGGCACCTGGATTGCGCATCCGGGTCTGGCTGATACCGCCATGGCGGTCTTTAACCAGGTGCTGGGCGAGAACAAAAACCAGCTGTTCGTCACCCGTGAAGACGATGCGCCGATTACCGCCGGGCAGTTGCTGGCGCCGTGCGAGGGCGAGCGTACCGAAGCGGGGATGCGCGCCAACATTCGCGTCGCCGTGCAGTACATCGAGGCGTGGATCTCCGGCAACGGCTGTGTGCCGATTTACGGTTTGATGGAGGATGCGGCGACGGCGGAAATCTCCCGTACCTCTATCTGGCAGTGGATCCACCACGAGAAAACCCTGAGCAACGGTAAACCGGTGACCAAAGCGCTGTTCCGCCAGATGCTGGCCGAAGAAATGCTGGTGATTCAGGAGGAGCTTGGCGAGCACCGCTTCAGCAGCGGCCGCTTTGACGACGCCGCGCGCCTGATGGAGCAGATAACCACCTCTGACGACTTAATCGACTTCCTCACCCTGCCAGGCTATCGCCTGCTTGCGTAAATCCACCACTTAATACTATGGAGCATCTGCACATGAAAACCCGTACTCAGCAAATTGAAGAACTGCAAAAAGAGTGGACCCAACCGCGCTGGGAAGGCATTCGCCGTCCGTACAGCGCCGAGGAAGTGGTGAAATTACGCGGCTCCGTGAACCCGGAGTGCACGCTGGCGCAGATGGGCGCGGCAAAGATGTGGCGTCTGCTGCACGGCGAGGCGAAAAAGGGCTACATCAACAGCCTCGGCGCGCTGACCGGCGGCCAGGCGCTGCAGCAGGCGAAGGCGGGCATTGAGGCGGTTTACCTCTCCGGCTGGCAGGTGGCGGCTGACGCTAACCTGGCGTCCAGCATGTACCCGGATCAGTCGCTCTACCCGGCGAACTCGGTACCTGCGGTGGTGGATCGGATCAACAATACCTTCCGCCGCGCCGATCAGATCCAGTGGTCTTCCGGTATTGAGCCGAACGATCCGCGCTTTGTCGACTACTTCCTGCCGATCGTCGCCGATGCGGAAGCGGGTTTCGGCGGCGTGCTGAACGCCTTTGAGCTGATGAAATCGATGATTGAAGCCGGTGCAGCGGCGGTTCACTTCGAAGACCAGCTGGCGTCGGTGAAAAAATGCGGCCATATGGGCGGTAAAGTGCTGGTGCCGACCCAGGAGGCTATTCAGAAGCTGGTTGCCGCGCGCCTGGCTGCTGACGTGCTCGGCGTGCCGACGTTGGTCATTGCCCGTACCGATGCGGATGCGGCTGACCTGATTACCTCAGACTGCGATCCTTATGACAGCGAGTTCATTACCGGCGAGCGTACCAGCGAAGGATTCTATCGCACCCATGCTGGCATCGAGCAGGCGATCAGCCGCGGTCTGGCGTATGCGCCATACGCTGACCTCGTGTGGTGTGAAACCTCCACGCCGGATCTGGCGCTGGCGAAACGCTTTGCTGATGCTATCCACGCGAAATTCCCGGGCAAGCTGCTGGCCTACAACTGCTCGCCGTCCTTCAACTGGCAGAAAAATCTGGACGATAAAACCATCGCCAGCTTCCAGCAGCAGCTGTCGGATATGGGCTACAAGTACCAGTTCATCACCCTGGCCGGTATTCACAGCATGTGGTTCAACATGTTCGACCTGGCGCACGCCTATGCGCAGGGCGAAGGGATGAAGCACTACGTTGAGAAAGTGCAGCAGCCGGAGTTCGCCGCGGGCAAAGAGGGGTACTCCTTCGTTTCGCACCAGCAGGAAGTGGGCACCGGCTACTTCGATAAGGTCACCACTATCATTCAGGGCGGCGCCTCCTCGGTGACCGCATTGACCGGTTCGACGGAAGAAGCGCAGTTCTGATGTTTTCCCCCTCACCCCTCTCCCCAGAGGGGTGAGGGGATGGTTTGGCACAGACCTGTTTTCTCCCTCTCCCGACGGGAGAGGGGTGAGGGGTATGGGGGAATTGATGTCGCGAGGCCTTGAATTACTGATCGCACAAACCATACTGCAGGGCTTCGATGCCCAGTATGGTCGTTTTCTGGAAGTCACTTCCGGCGCACAGCAGCGTTTTGAACACGCCGACTGGCACGCCGTACAGCAGGCCATGAAGCAGCGTATTCACCTCTACGATCACCACGTCGGCCTGGTGGTGGAGCAGCTGCGCTGTATTACCGACGGCAAAAACCCCGATGCGGCATTTTTGCTGCGGGTTAAAGAGCATTACACCCACTTATTACCCGACTACCCGCGCTTCGAAATCGCGGAGAGCTTCTTCAACTCCGTCTATTGCCGGCTGTTTGACCACCGCTCGCTGACGCCCGAGCGGTTGTTTATTTTCAGCTCGCAGCCGGAGCGGCGGTTTCGCACCATTCCGCGACCGCTGGCAAAGGATTTCTTTCCCGATCACGGCTGGGAGACTCTGCTGCATCGCGTGCTAACTGACCTGCCGCTGCGTTTGCCCTGGCAGAATAAAGCCCGGGATATCGGCTTCATCATCGCGCATCTTCGCGAAGCCTTCGGCGAGAAGGTGCTCAGACGCAGCCATTTGCAGGTTGCCAATGAGCTTTTCTACCGTAATAAAGCCGCCTGGTTGGTTGGCAAACTGGTGACGCCATCGGCCGTCATCCCGTTTCTGTTGCCCATCCACCGTACCGATGACGGCGAGCTGTTTGTCGATACCTGCCTGACGACCAGCGCGGAGGCCAGCATTGTGTTCGGCTTCGCCCGCTCCTATTTTATGGTGTATGCCCCGCTGCCTGCGGCGCTGGTGGAATGGCTGCGGGAGATCCTGCCGGGTAAAACCACCGCCGAACTGTATATGGCGATTGGCTGTCAGAAGCATGCCAAAACCGAAAGCTACCGGGAATATCTGCACTATATCGCCAGCGCAGATGAGCAGTTTATCGAAGCGCCGGGTATTCGCGGCATGGTGATGCTGGTCTTCACCCTGCCGGGCTTTGACCGGGTATTTAAGGTGATTAAAGATAAATTTGCGCCGCAAAAAGAGATGACCGCTGCTCACGTTCGCGCCTGCTATCAGCTGGTGAAAGAACACGATCGCGTCGGGCGCATGGCGGATACCCAGGAGTTCGAAAACTTTGTGCTGGATAAGCAGCAGATCGATCCGGCGCTAATGGAGCTATTGCTGCAGGAAGCGCCGGGAAAAATCAGCGATCTTGGGGACAAAATCGCGATCAGCCACCTCTACATCGAGCGCCGGATGGTGCCGCTCAATATCTGGCTGGAACAGGCAGACGGCCAGGCCTTACGGGATGCGATTGAAGAGTACGGTAACGCCATCCGTCAGCTCGCCGCCGCCAACATCTTTCCCGGCGATATGCTGTTTAAAAACTTTGGCGTCACCCGGCACGGGCGGGTGGTGTTCTACGACTACGACGAAATTTGCTATATGACCGAGGTGAATTTCCGCGATATTCCGCCTGCGCGTTACCCGGAAGATGAACTGTCCGGCGAACCGTGGTACAGCGTGTCGCCCGGCGACGTTTTCCCGGAAGAGTTTCGCCACTGGCTGTGCGCCGATCCGCGCATTGGGCCGCTGTTTGAAGAGATGCACGCCGACCTGTTTCGCGCAGAGTACTGGCGCGGGCTGCAGACGCGGATCAAGAACGGGTATGTAGAGGATGTGTACGCCTATCGACGCAAGCAGAGGTTTTGCATCAGATTCTCTCCTCTCCCTCTCCCTGTGGGAGAGGGCCGGGGTGAGGGCACAGGCCGCTCACAATCTTAACGGATCCCGCCGTACGCCAGCGTGACCTCTTTCGCCGCCTTAATCACCAGCGCACCCAGCTCCGTCACCCGGTCGTCGGTCATCCGCGAAATGGGGCCGGAAATGGAAATGGCGGCAAACGGCTCGCGGTGTTCGTCAAAAATGCAGGCCGCGATGCAGCGCAGGCCAAGGGCGTGCTCTTCATCATCGAAGGAATAGCCGCGCTTGCGCGTCAGGGCCAGGTCTTCTTTCAAATGCACCGGCGACACCAGCGTGGCGTGGGTATAGGCGTGCAGGCCTTTGCGGTGCAGCAGTCCCGTCACCTGCTCCTCGCTCAGCTGCGATAGAAACGCTTTCCCCGCCCCGGAGGCGTGCATCGGCAGCTTGCCGCCAATCGGCGCAGACATGCGCATCAGCTGCGTACACTGTACCTGGTCGATAATGATCGCCTGATGATCGCTCTGGTCGAGTACCGCGAGGTTTACCGTCTCGCCGGAATCTTCCATCAGCTTGCGCAGGATCGGGTGGACGATGGCCAGCAGGTTGCGGCTTTGCAGGAAGCTGCTGCCGACGATAAACGCATGAGCGCCGACCGTCCAGTGGCCCAGCTCGCCGACCTGGCGCACGAAGCCCAGCTGCTGCATGGTCGTCAGCAGACGGTGGGTGGTGGAGTTCGGCAGCCCGGCCTGCTGAGCCAGCTCCGTCAGCGCGACGCTGCCGTGGGACTCGGCGATCCATTCCAGCAGTTTTAATCCGCGGGTCAGCGACTGAACTTGCCCGCCCTGTTGAGCGGCGGCGGGGGCCGGTTTTCTGCCGCGTTTAGCGGGAACGGTAGCAACCATGGCTGACTCCTTTTCTGTATCGTGGAAATCATTTTCGTTTTATTTGGTGGTTTTGCAACCGTTATTAAGACTGATCGGAGGAGTGAAAATGAACATGTCTCATGTTACCGCTGTGTGACTTTTCCCCCCCGCCAGTTTGTGCCAGTATGAACCGCAGCCTTTTGGCCTGGTTGAGCGTTGTCGGGAGCACGTGTGAGCAGCAAAACAGAACAACTGCATGCGCAGTTAAAAGAGCGAATTTTGGTTCTGGACGGGGGCATGGGCACCATGATCCAGAGCTACCGTCTGACTGAAGAGGATTTCCGCGGCGCGCGCTTTGCGGACTGGCCCTGCGATCTGAAAGGCAACAACGACCTGTTGGTGCTCAGCAAGCCGGAGGTGATTAGCGCTATCCACAACGCCTATTTTGAGGCGGGTGCGGATATCATCGAAACCAACACCTTCAACTCGACCCCCATCGCCATGGCGGATTACCAGATGGAATCCCTGTCGGCGGAAATCAACTTTGCCGCGGCAACGCTGGCGCGTGCCTGCGCCGACGAATGGACCGCCCGTACGCCGGACAAACCGCGCTATGTGGCAGGCGTTCTCGGCCCGACCAACCGCACCGCATCTATTTCTCCGGACGTGAACGACCCGGCGTTTCGCAACATTACCTTCGATCAGCTGGTGGCGGCCTACCGCGAATCGACCAAAGCGCTGGTGGAGGGCGGATCGGACCTCATCCTGATTGAAACGGTCTTCGATACGCTCAACGCCAAGGCCGCTATCTTTGCGGTCAAAGCGGAGTTTGACGCGCTGGGCGTTGAGCTGCCGATTATGATCTCCGGCACCATTACCGATGCCTCCGGGCGTACGCTTTCCGGCCAGACGACGGAGGCGTTTTATAACTCCCTGCGCCACGCCGACGCGCTCACCTTCGGCCTGAACTGCGCGCTGGGCCCGGACGAACTGCGCCAGTATGTGCAGGAGCTGTCGCGTATTGCCGACTGCTATGTCACCGCGCACCCGAACGCCGGTCTGCCGAACGCCTTTGGCGAATACGATCTCGACGCCGACACCATGGCGGCTCAAATTCGCGAATGGGCCGAAGCCGGTTTTCTGAACATCGTCGGCGGCTGCTGCGGCACCACCCCGGAACACATTGCGGCTATGAGCCGCGTCGTGACAGGGCTTACGCCGCGTAAACTGCCCGAGATCCCGGTCGCCTGCCGTCTTGCGGGTCTTGAGCCGCTGACCATCGGCGATGACAGCCTGTTTGTGAACGTCGGCGAGCGTACCAACGTCACCGGTTCGGCGAAATTCAAGCGCCTGATTAAAGAAGAGAAGTACAGCGAAGCGCTGGACGTTGCCCGCCAGCAGGTGGAGAGCGGTGCGCAGATTATCGATATCAACATGGATGAGGGGATGCTCGACGCCGAAGCGGCGATGGTGCGTTTCCTTAACCTTATCGCCGGCGAGCCGGATATCGCCCGCGTACCGATTATGATCGACTCCTCGAAGTGGGAGGTCATCGAAAAAGGGCTGAAGTGCATCCAGGGCAAAGGCATCGTCAACTCCATCTCGATGAAAGAGGGCGTTGAGCCGTTTATCCACCATGCGAAGCTGGTGCGCCGCTACGGCGCTGCGGTGGTGGTGATGGCCTTTGATGAAGTCGGCCAGGCCGATACCCGCGAGCGTAAAATTGAGATTTGCCGCCGCGCGTACCAGATTCTGACCGAAGAGGTGGGCTTCCCGCCGGAAGACATCATCTTCGACCCGAACATTTTTGCCGTTGCGACCGGTATCGAAGAGCACAACAACTACGCGGTCGATTTTATCGGCGCCTGCGAAGACATTAAGCGCGAGCTGCCGCACGCGCTGATTTCCGGCGGCGTGTCGAACGTGTCGTTCTCGTTTCGCGGCAACGACCCGGTGCGTGAAGCCATCCATGCGGTGTTCCTCTACTACGCCATTCGTAACGGTATGGACATGGGGATCGTCAACGCCGGGCAGTTGGCGATTTACGACGACCTGCCCGCCGAGCTGCGCGACGGCGTTGAGGATGTGATCCTCAACCGCCGCGACGATGCCACCGAGCGGATGCTGGATCTGGCGGAGAAATACCGCGGCAGCAAATCTGACGACGGCGCCAACGCCCAGCAGGCCGAATGGCGCAGCTGGGAGGTGAAAAAACGCCTCGAATACTCGCTGGTCAAAGGCATCACCGAGTTTATTGAGCAGGATACCGAAGAGGCCCGCCAGCAGGCCGCGCGCCCGATTGAGGTCATCGAAGGGCCGCTGATGGACGGCATGAACGTGGTCGGCGACCTGTTCGGCGAGGGCAAAATGTTCCTGCCGCAGGTGGTGAAATCCGCCCGCGTGATGAAGCAGGCCGTGGCGTATCTTGAGCCGTTTATTGAAGCCAGCAAAGAAAAGGGCAAAAGCAACGGTAAGATGGTGATCGCCACGGTGAAGGGCGATGTGCACGACATCGGCAAGAATATCGTCGGCGTAGTGCTGCAGTGCAATAACTACGAGATTGTCGATCTTGGCGTGATGGTGCCGACGGAGAAAATCCTCAAAACCGCCCGCGAGGTGAATGCGGACCTGATTGGCCTTTCCGGGCTGATTACCCCGTCGCTCGACGAGATGGTCAACGTGGCGAAAGAGATGGAGCGTCAGGGCTTTACCATCCCGCTGCTGATTGGCGGCGCGACGACGTCCAAAGCGCACACTGCGGTGAAGATTGAGCAGAACTACAGCGGACCGACGGTCTATGTGCAAAACGCCTCGCGCACCGTGGGCGTGGTCGCTGCGCTGCTGTCGGACAGCCAGCGCGACGACTTCGTCGCGCGCACCCGCAAAGAGTACGAAACCGTCCGCATCCAGCACGGCCGTAAGAAGCCGCGCACGCCGCCGGTAACGCTGCAGGCGGCGCGGGATAACGATCTGGCCTTCGACTGGGCAAGCTATACGCCGCCGGTCGCCCACCGTCTCGGCGTGCAGGAGGTCAGCGCCAGCATCGAAACGCTGCGCAACTATATCGACTGGACGCCGTTCTTTATGACCTGGTCGCTGGCGGGCAAATACCCGCGCATTCTGGAAGATGAGGTTGTCGGCGAGGAGGCGCAGCGCCTGTTCCGCGATGCTAACGAGATGCTGGATAAGCTCAGCGCCGAAAAAACGCTGAATCCGCGCGGCGTCGTTGGCCTGTTCCCGGCGAACCGGGTGGGCGACGACATCGAAATCTACCGCGACGAGACCCGAACCCACGTGCTGGCGGTCAGCCGCCACCTGCGCCAGCAGACCGAAAAGGTCGGGTTCGCCAACTACTGCCTGGCCGATTTCGTGGCGCCGAAGCTCTCCGGCAAAGCGGACTATATCGGCGCATTCGCCGTGACCGGTGGCCTGGAAGAGGACGCGCTGGCGGACGCGTTCGACGCGCGGCACGATGATTACAACAAGATCATGGTCAAAGCGATTGCCGACCGCCTGGCGGAAGCCTTTGCCGAGTATCTCCACGAGCGCGTGCGTAAAGTGCAGTGGGGCTATGCGGCCAACGAGAATCTGAGCAACGACGAACTCATCCGCGAAAACTATCAGGGCATTCGTCCGGCGCCGGGGTATCCCGCCTGTCCGGAGCATACCGAGAAGGGCACCATCTGGCAGCTGCTGGATGTGGAGACCCACACCGGAATGAAGCTGACCGAGTCCTTCGCCATGTGGCCGGGGGCGTCGGTGTCCGGCTGGTACTTCAGCCATCCGGACAGCAAATATTTTGCCGTGGCGCAGCTGCAGCGCGATCAGGTCGAAGACTATGCTTTCCGTAAAGGGATGAGCGTGTCGGAGGTGGAGCGCTGGCTTGCGCCGAACCTGGGGTATGACGCCGATTAAGCCATTCTCTGTCACATAACTGTCATTTTCTCTTACAACAAACAAGGCGCCTCTGCGGTGCCTTGTCTCTTTGTTGACGTTAAACCCTTATACTGGAATGACGCCGTTTTCCTCCCCTTCTCCGCTGAAGAGGGGAAGGAAAGCCCAGAAAAATAATAACGATAAGGAGAACAAGACTCCGTGTTGACTCTGTTACACCTGCTTTCAGCTGTCGCCCTGCTGGTGTGGGGGACCCACATTGTGCGTACCGGCGTGATGCGCGTCTTTGGCGCCCGCCTGCGCACGGTCCTGAGTAGTAGCGTTGAGAAAAAACCGCTGGCCTTCTGCGCCGGGATCGGCGTTACGGCGCTGGTGCAAAGCAGCAATGCCACCACCATGCTGGTGACCTCGTTTGTGGCGCAGGATCTGGTCGCGCTCACCCCTGCGCTGGTGATTGTGCTGGGAGCCGACGTGGGGACCGCGCTGATGGCGCGCGTGCTCACCTTCGATTTGTCTTGGCTTTCGCCGCTGCTGATTTTTATCGGCGTGATTTTCTTCCTTGGCCGCAAGCAAACCCGCGCGGGGCAGCTGGGGCGCGTGGGTATCGGCCTGGGTCTGATTCTGCTGGCGCTCGAGCTTATCGTTCAGGCCGTGCATCCCATCACGCAGGCCAACGGCGTACAGGTCATTTTCGCCTCGCTGACCGGCGATATCATGCTGGATGCGCTGATCGGCGCGATGTTCGCCGTTATCACCTATTCAAGCCTCGCCGCGGTACTGCTGACGGCGACCTTGACCGCGACGGGGGTTATCTCGTTTCCGGTGGCGCTGTGTCTGGTGATTGGCGCCAACCTCGGCTCCGGGCTGCTGGCGATGCTCAACAACAGCGCCGCCAACGCCGCCGCCCGGCGCGTAGCGCTCGGCAGCCTGCTGTTTAAGCTGGTGGGCAGCCTGATTGTGCTGCCGTTTGTGCATATCCTGGCGGATACCTTAAGCAAGCTGCCGGTGGAGAAATCCGAACTGGTTATCTATTTTCACGTGTTCTACAACCTGTTGCGCTGCCTGGCGATGGTACCGTTCGCCGAGCCGATGGCGCGCTTTTGCAAGCGGATGATTCGCGATGAGCCCGAGCTTGATGCGCGGCTTAAGCCTAAGCATCTCGACGTCACCGCGCTGGATACGCCGACGCTGGCGCTGGCCAACGCCGCGCGGGAAACGCTGCGGATTGGGGATGCGATGGAAATGATGATGGAGGGGCTGCGCAAAATCATCCACGGCGAATCGCGCGAAGAAAAAGAGCTGCGTAAAATCGCCGACGACATCAACGTGCTGTATACCGCGATCAAGCTCTACCTGGCGAGGATGCCTAAAGATGAGCTGGCGGAAGAGGAGTCCCGCCGCTGGGCGGAGATTATCGAAATGTCGCTGAACCTGGAGCAGGCCTCCGATATCGTTGAGCGTATGGGCAGCGAGATTGCCGATAAGTCCCTGGCCGCGCGCCGCGCGTTCTCGGTGGACGGCATGAAGGAGCTGGATGCGCTGTACGATCAGCTGCTCAGCAACCTGCAGCTGGCCATGTCGGTGTTCTTCTCCGGCGACGTGACCAGCGCCCGCCGGTTGCGCCGCAATAAGCACCGTTTTCGCATCATGAACCGTCGCTACTCCCACGCCCACGTTGACCGGCTGCACCAGCAGAACGTGCAGAGCATTGAAACCAGCTCGCTGCACCTCGGGCTGCTGGGCGACATGAAGCGTCTTAATTCCCTGTTCTGCGCGGTCGCCTACAGCGTAATGGAGCAGCCGGACGAAGACGACGACAGGGATGATTATTGACGAAAGGCGGCGTAAACGCCTTATCCGGCCTGCATAAGCGGCAGGCCGGGTAAATGCAGCGCCTCGGGCGCTTCACACGATGCGGCTTAAAAGCGGTGACCTTCCTCAAGGGGAAGCGCCTCTTCACCGGCTCTGAACACGTAAGTCGTGTTCGGCCCTCCGAGCACGGCCTGGCCTTTGCTGACCGTGATCCAGTTACCTTCCGGCAGACCAATCACCGTCAGCTCCGGCGCCACGACCAACAGCTCGCGAATACGCTGTTCGCGCGTTTCGCCTTTGTGGCCTTCCGGCAAGGCGTTAGTGAAGTGCGGGTTAATCTGCAGGGGGAACAGGCCCAGCGCATCAAAGCCCTGCGGATCGACAATCGGCATGTCGTTGGTGGTACGGATGGTCGGGCAGGCGAGGTTGGAGCCTGCGCTCCAGCCGATGTACAGCGCGCCGCGTTTGACCGCATCGACAATCGGCGTCAGCAGGCCGCGAGTCCGGCACTCTTTCAACAGCTGGAAGGTGTTGCCCCCGCCGACAATCACCACATCGGCACTGGCAACGGCGGCCGCCGGATCGGCAACCGTATGAATGCCTGTGACATGGACGCCCATTGGCGTAAAGATCGCCGCCGTTTTTGCGGTGTAGTCGTCCCAGGTTTGCGTGACGCCGGCAAACGGAATAAAGACGGCGGAACGGCGGCCGTTCAACTGCCCGGCAATCAGCGGCAGGGCGTGTTCCATCCAGCCTTTACCCGGCAGCGTTGAGTTACTCAATAAAAGTAGTTCCATCATTGCTCCATGCAATCAGTAAATTACAAAACGCAGCAATGCTACCACCGTCAGCGCCGCGCCTTACTGACATGGCTCACGATGTTGGAAGCGGAGGCTGGCTGAATCTGCGCAGGCGGGTTTTGCCGCCGCATATTTATGCCCGACTATTTTTTATCGTCCGCAAGATAAGATATATTTCGCTTTTACAGGAGACACTATGCTGCCCACTCAATCAACCCGATTAAATAAGTACATCAGCGAGAGCGGTATTTGCTCGCGTCGCGAAGCCGACCGTTTTATCGAACAGGGCAACGTGTTCATCAACGGCAAACGCGCCACCATTGGCGATCAGGTAGCGCCTGGCGACGTGGTCAAAGTGAATGGTCAGCTTATCGAGCCCAGAGATGCCGAAGACCTGGTGTTTATCGCGTTGAATAAGCCGGTTGGCATTGTCAGCACCACCGAAGACGGCGAGAGAAATAACATTGTCGACTTTGTTAACCACAGCAGCCGAATTTTCCCGATTGGCCGCCTCGACAAAGATTCGCAGGGGCTGATTTTTCTCACCAACCACGGCGATCTGGTCAATAAAATCCTGCGTGCCGGCAACGATCACGAGAAAGAGTACGTGGTCACCGTCAACAAGCCGGTCACCGATGAGTTTATTCGCGCCATGGGCGCGGGCGTCCCGATCCTCGGCACCGTCACCAAAAAATGTAAAGTCAAAAAAGAGGCGCCGTTCGCGTTTCGCATTACCCTCATTCAGGGGCTCAACCGGCAGATTCGCCGCATGTGCGAACATTTCGGCTATGAGGTGACGAAGCTTGAGCGTACGCGGATTATGAACGTGAGCCTCGCCGGTATTCCGCCGGGAGAGTGGCGCGACCTGACCGACGATGAGCTGATCGAGCTGTTTAAGCTGATTGAGAATTCGTCATCGGAGGCAAAGCCGAAGGCGAAGGCCAAACCGAAAACCGCCGCGGGCGCGGTGAAAAAACCAGCCGGTAACGGCGGGAAAAATATGGCAAAAACCCCGGCGGAGATGGCGAACCGTAAGCGCTTCACCTCGCCGGGACGTAAAAAGAAAGGGCGCTAGTTAGCGTCTGCCGCGCGTCGGGGTATTGGCCGACCAGGAAAATGACGCTTCGGCGTCGGGCTTATAGGCCTGCTGTTTTTTTAACTGGCGGGCCTTTTTCGCCGCGGCTTCCCGCTGCGCCATCAGCTTATCGATATACTCCTTTTTCACGCTGTTGGTCTCCGCGTTAGTCAGCGGACGGCCATGCGCAATACGGGCCCTGTCGAGCAGGGTTTTCAGCTCCCGCTGCTCGCGTTCCGTCATCTCTTTTTGGGTCAGTCTGGGTGCGGCCATACCTGAAGCCTCCTTAAGGGGGAGACTTCAGTGTAAAGCAAGCGCGTTCAGGAACGAAGCGCCCTGAGCGAGGTTATTCAAACAAATTATGATGCAGCTTGCGCACCACGTCTTCCGCCTCTTCGCCCGGTACCAGGAAGCACAGGTTGTGGCTGGAGGCGCCGTAGCAAATCATGCGGATGTTGAACGGTTCCAGCACGCCAAACACCTCTTTGCCGACGCCGCAGGATTTCGACAGGTTATTGCCGATAAGCGCCACCAGCGCCAGATTCTCTTCGACTTCCACCCGGCACAGCGACGACAGCTCGGTTAACAGCGCCTGGGTCAGCAGCGTATCGCCGGTGGAGGTCGAACCGGTGGTGTCAAGGGTCAGGGCGATGCTGACTTCCGACGTGGTTATCAGATCGACCGAAATATTATGCCGCGCCAGCATACCGAAGACCTCGGCGAGGAAGCCGCGGGAGTGCAGCATGTTCAGGCTGTGCAGCGTCAGCAGGGTTTGCTTGCGGCGCAGCGCCAGGGCGCGGAACAGCGGCGGATTGGCGGTTTCATTGCATACCAGCGTTCCGCCGGCTTTTGGGTCTTTGCTTGAGCCGACGAACACCGGAATATCGCTGCGTACGGCAGGCAGCAGCGTGGCGGGGTGCAGCACTTTCGCGCCGAATGTCGCCAGCTCCGCCGCCTCTTCAAAAGCGATTTCGTCGATTCGCTGCGCCGACGGCACAACGCGCGGGTCGGTGGTGTAGATGCCCGGGACATCGGTCCAGATATCCACGCGGCTGGCGTGCAGCGCTTCGCCGAGCAGGGCGGCGGTATAGTCGCTGCCGCCGCGGCCCAGCGTGGTGGTACGGCCTTTCGACTCGCTGCCGATAAAGCCCTGGGTAATCACCAGCCCCTCCGCCAGACGCGGTCTGAGCTGGGCGGCGGAAAGCTCCGCCAGCGCGGCGACATCCGGCTCGGCGCGGCCAAAGCGATCGCTGGTGCGCATCACTTTGCGCACGTCGAACCACTGCGCCTGGACGCGGCGCTCGCGCAGGATCTCCACAAACAGCAGGGTGGAAATCAGCTCGCCGTGGCTGACCAGTTCGTCCGTCAGGGCATGGGAAGAGGCCAGCGACGCCGCCTCCGCAAGCGCGGTGATGTTCTCCAGCAGGCGATCGATCTCTTCGCGAATCACGTTAGGGTACTGCAGGCGTTCAATGATATTGAACTGAATCTGGCGCAGCGCGTCGAGCTTAGCGAAACGCTCGGTCGCTTCCAGCCCTTCGGCCAGCGCCACCAGCAGATTGGTTACGCCCGCAGAGGCGGACAGCACGACGACGCGAACGTTCTCGTCGGCGAGCACCACATCGGCGCTGCGATTCATGGCGTCAAAGTCAGCCACACTGGTTCCGCCAAATTTGGCGACAACTACATTCGTCATAACGACCTCGTGTCAGGAAATGAAAATAGCGACCATGGCACAAGGGCAAAACGAAAACCGGTGCAGGCGCAACTACCGTATTCATAAATAAAATGTGCGCTGGATCCTGTCAACGCCGGGATTATGCGGATTTTTCATGCTGTCATTAGTCTCAGTAATCACGCTTATAACAACTATACTTTTCGGAGCTTTTTGGCGGTTTACGGCATCCCCTCTGGCTATGACATAAAAACCATCACAATTTTTGCCTGCAGGCGCTACAATCGACCGAAGTCACAATTCTCAAATCATGAAGAGTATTGCTATGAAAAATATCAACCCAACGCAGACTTCTGCCTGGCAGGCACTACAGAAACACTACGAAGACATGAAGGACGTTACGATCGCCGAGCTGTTCGCGAAAGATAACGACCGTTTCGCGAAGTTTTCCGCGACGTTTGACGATCTGATGCTGGTGGATTTTTCCAAAAACCGCATCACCGAAGAGACGCTGAGCACGCTGCAGGCGCTGGCGAAAGAGACCTCCCTGGCTGACGCTATCAGGTCCATGTTCTCCGGTGAGAAGATCAACCGTACTGAGGATCGTGCGGTGCTGCACGTGGCGCTGCGCAACCGTAGCAATACCCCGATTATCGTTGACGGCAAAGACGTGATGCCGGAAGTGAATGCCGTTCTGGAAAAGATGAAGCATTTCTCGCAAGCCATCATTTCCGGTAGCTGGAAAGGCTACACCGGCAAAGCGATCACCGACGTGGTCAACATCGGCATCGGCGGCTCGGACCTCGGCCCGTTCATGGTGACCGAAGCGCTGCGCCCGTACAAAAACCACCTCAACATGCACTTTGTGTCCAACGTTGACGGCACCCACATCGCCGAAGTGCTGAAGACTGTGAACCCGGAAACCACCCTGTTCCTGGTTGCCTCTAAAACCTTCACTACCCAGGAAACCATGACCAATGCCCACAGCGCGCGCGACTGGTTCCTGAAAACCGCCGGTGATGAAAAGCACGTTGCGAAACACTTCGCCGCGCTGTCGACCAACGGTAAAGCGGTGGGCGAATTCGGTATCGACACCGCGAATATGTTCGAGTTCTGGGACTGGGTCGGCGGCCGCTACTCGCTGTGGTCCGCGATTGGCCTGTCGATCGTTCTGTCCGTCGGCTTCGACAACTTTGTTGAGCTGCTGTCCGGCGCCCATGCGATGGACAAGCACTTCTCCACCACCGCGCCGGAGAAAAACCTGCCGGTGCTGCTGGCGCTGATCGGTATCTGGTACAACAATTTCTTCGGCGCAGAAACCGAAGCGATTCTGCCGTATGACCAGTACATGCACCGCTTTGCCGCCTACTTCCAGCAGGGCAACATGGAGTCCAACGGCAAATACGTTGACCGTAACGGCAACGCGGTGGACTACCAGACGGGCCCAATCATCTGGGGCGAGCCGGGCACCAACGGCCAGCACGCGTTCTATCAGCTGATCCACCAGGGCACCAAAATGGTTCCTTGCGATTTCATCGCCCCGGCCGTTACCCACAACCCGCTTTCCGATCACCACCAGAAGCTGCTGTCTAACTTCTTCGCACAGACCGAAGCGCTGGCGTTTGGTAAATCCCGCGAGGTGGTTGAGCAGGAATACCGTGACCAGGGTAAAGATCCGGCAACCCTGGAACACGTTGTGCCGTTCAAAGTGTTCGAAGGCAACCGCCCGACCAACTCCATCCTGCTGCGTGAAATCACGCCGTTCAGCCTCGGCGCGCTGATCGCGCTGTATGAGCATAAGATTTTCACCCAGGGCGCTATCCTCAACATCTTCACCTTCGACCAGTGGGGCGTTGAGCTGGGCAAGCAGCTGGCAAACCGCATTCTGCCGGAGCTGGCGGACGGTAAAGACGTCAGCAGCCATGACAGCTCAACCAACGGTCTGATTAACCGTTATAAAGCCTGGCGCGGCTAAGCAATAGAGCAAAGAACAATGCCGGCAAATTGCCGGCATTTTTTTATCGGATAAATCCTCTTGCTCATCGGTCTCACGAAATAGCCGCCATGGCGTTAATCTGAAAACCACTTTTCCCTGTTCAATAATAAATATATCTTTTCGGATTATACGGATATTGTATTTTTATTGTTTTATTTTAACTGCATGTTTTTATTGATATATAAATATTAAATTAATGCCTTCATGGCTTATTAATCTCATTATCCTAAAACCTCTTGTCTCATTCCTGATGCCGTAATGACACCGTCTGAGTTGTGTATACTCGATGGCGCCTGAATTTTCAGGTGACTCTCCATTCATTCCAATTAATGAAAGGAAATAACGATGAAGCAAATCGTGTATGGCATTTTTGCCATCTCTGCGCTTGCGGCGGCTTCTGCCTGTGCGGCGCCGGTGGAAACCGGTGATGCGGCAGGATCTGCGGCGACGTCGGTGTCCGCGGGAAGCTCTACCGCGACCAGCGCCAGCGCCGTAGGCTCGGCCGTAGGGGCTGCGCTGGCCGCAACCGGCGGCGGTGATGGTTCTAATACCGGAACCACCACCACGACCACCACCCGTACCCGGTAATTTACCCGGTACGTTAACCATAACCACACTTCGGTGTGGTTATTCTGCCCCCGGAGACGCGCGGTGAAGCGAACTTCCCTCATCACTTTGTGCCTGCTGTTGCAGGCCTGTTCGGCGACGACCAAAGGGCTCGGACAGTCGCTGTGGAACAGCGTGTTCGGCGTTCCGGGCGTACAGCTGACCTATGATGATATCCGGAACATGCCGTACGCCAGCCAGTATATGCAGCTCAACGGCGGCCCCCAGCTGTTCGTCGCGCTCGCCTTTTCTGAGCAGGGCCAGCAGAAATGGATGACCCAGGATCGGGCCGTGGTCGTCACGCAGCGCGGACGGGTGGTGAAAACGCTCCAGCTGCAGGACAACCTGCTGGAGGTGACCAACCTGAACAGCGATCCGCTGGCGGCGCCGAACCGGATCGTCGATGGCGCAGGCTGGACGCGCACGATGGGCTGGACTGAACACCGGCAGGTGCGCTACGCCGTAGCCCGCTCGACGTTCCGCTGGGACGGCGCCGATACCGTGACGCTGGCCGGCGACAGCACCGCGGTTCGGGTGCTGGACGAGGCGGTCTCAACCGATGAGGCGCGCTGGCATAACCGCTACTGGGTCGACGGCGACGGCCAGATTCGCAAATCAGAACAATACCTTGGCGCGGGATTTTTCCCGGTGAAAACCCTCCTCATCAAGGCGGCAAAGCCATGAATAAACTCCCTGCGCTCTTCCTGACTCTGGGCATGGCCGCTGCGCCGTCGTGGGCCTCCGGCACGGTGGACGTTTATATGAACGGCGCGACGCAGCCGAAGACGCTCGCCGACGCCGCGCGCCTTATCGATCTCGTGGAGCAGCCCAGGCTGGCAGGCAGCTGGTGGCCGGGCGCGGTGATTGCCGCACAGCCGCAAACCGCCGTTGCCCTCCAGCAAAAGCAGGCGCTGCTCTCCCGGCTGGCGACGCTTGCCGCCCGGTCGAACGGCGACGATGCCGCCGCGATAAACGCCCTGCGCCAGCAGCTGCAGGCGGTGCGCGTCGTGGGCCGCCAGTTTATCAGCCTCGATCCGGACCAGGTGCGGGCCGGGCAGCTGAACAACCCGCCGCTGGAGGGGAAATACAGCCTGTGGGTCGGCCCGCAGCCTGGCACCGTCACCCTCTTTGGCCTCATCAGCCGCCCAGGCAAGGTGGCCTTCACGCCGGGACGCGATATCGCCAGCTATCTCGATGACGTCAGCCTGCTGAGCGGCGCCGGGCGCAGCGATGCCTGGGTGATTTACCCCGACGGGCGTACGGAGAAAGCGCCCGTTGCGTACTGGAACAAGCGCCATGTCGAGCCGATGCCGGGCAGCACCATTTTTGTCGGGTTTGCCGACGCACTGTGGACGACGCAGTACGACGAACTGAACGCCGATGTACTTCGCGCCCTCGCACAGCGGATACCTGAAGAATGATGAAAACACACGCTTTTTATAGCCTGCTGGCGCTGTGCGTGAGCGCTGCCTGTCATGCCGAAACGTACCCGGCGCCCATCGGCCCATCGCAGTCGGATTTCGGCGGCACGGGGCTGCTGCAAACGCCCACCGCCCGCATGGCGCGCGAAGGGGAGTTCAGCCTGAACTATCGTGACAACGACCAGTACCGCTTTTACTCTGCGTCGGTTCAGCTGTTTCCGTGGCTGGAGACCACGCTGCGTTACACCGATGTGCGCACCAAAAAATACAGCAACGTGGAGGCGTTTTCCGGCGATCAAACCTATAAGGACAAAGCGTTCGACCTCAAGCTGCGGCTATGGGAAGAGGGCTACTGGCTGCCGGAAGTGGCGATCGGCGCGCGGGATATCGGCGGGACGGGGCTGTTTGACGGGGAATATATCGTCGCCAGCAAGGCCTGGGGACCGTTCGACTTTACGCTGGGCATGGGATGGGGATATCTCGGCACCAGCGGCAACGTCAAGAATCCGTTCTGCAGCTACGACAGCAAATTCTGCTACCGCGATAACCGCTACAGGCAGGCGGGATCATTCGACAGCAGCCAGATGTTCCACGGCCCGGCGGCGCTGTTCGGCGGCATTGAATACCAGACGCCCTGGCAGCCGCTGCGCCTGAAGCTGGAGTATGAAGGCAACGACTACAGCCACGATTTTGCGGGTAAGATCGATCAGAAGAGCAAGTTTAACGTCGGCGCCATTTACCGGGCGGCTGATTGGGCCGACGTTAACCTCAGCTACGAGCGCGGCAACACCCTGATGTTCGGCGTCACTCTGCGCACTAACTTCAATACGCTGCGGCCGTCGTATAACGACAGCCCAAAACCGGCGTACCGGCCGGAGCCGCAGGATGCCATTCTCCAGCACTCGGTAGTGGCAAACCAGCTGGCGCTGTTGAAATACAACGCCGGGTTCGCCGACCCGCAAATCCAGACGCAGGGCGACACCCTGTACGTGACCGGCGAGCAGGTAAAATACCGCGATTCCCGCGAAGGGATTGATCGCGCCAACCGCATTATCATGAACGACCTGCCGGACAATATCCGCACCCTCCGCGTGACGGAGAACCGCCTCAACATGCCGCAGGTGACGACCGAAACCGACGTCGCCAGCCTGAAGCGCCACCTGGAGGGCGAGCCGCTCGGCCAGGAAACGCCGCTGGCGCAAACGCGCGAGACGCCGATCGTGCCGGATAAAACCGAGCAGGGCTGGTATATCGACAAGTCGCGTTTCGATTTCCGCGTCGACCCGGTGCTGAACCAGTCTTTCGGCGGCCCGGAAAGTTTTTATATGTACCAGCTGGGGGTGATGGGGACCGCCGACTGGTGGGTGACCGACCATCTGCTGACCACCGGCAGCCTGTTTGCCAACATCGCCAACAGCTACGACAAGTTTAACTACACTAACCCGCCGAACGATTCGCAGCTCCCCCGCGTGCGTACGCATGTGCGTGAGTATGTGGAAAACGATATCTACGTGAACAACCTGCAGGCCAACTATTTCCAGTATCTGGGGAACAACGTCTACGGCCAGGTGTACGGCGGGTATCTTGAGACCATGTTCGGCGGCGTGGGGGCGGAGGTGCTGTACCGCCCGGTGGACAGCAACTGGGCCTTTGGCATCGACGCCAACTACGTCAAGCAGCGCGACTGGCACAGCGCCCTGGATATGATGAAATTTACCGACTACAGCGTGAAAACGGGCAATCTGACCGCCTACTGGACGCCGTCGTTCGCCCAGAACGTGCTGGTGAAAGCCAGCATCGGCCAGTATCTGGCAGGCGACAAGGGCGGTACCCTTGACGTCTCGAAGCACTTTGACAGCGGGATCGTAGTGGGAGCCTATGCCACCATTACCAACGTGTCGGCGCAGGAGTATGGCGAAGGCAATTTCACCAAAGGGGTGTATGTTTCGGTACCGCTGGATCTCTTCACCTCCGGGCCAACCCGCAGCCGCGCGAATATTGGCTGGACGCCGCTGACCCGCGACGGCGGCCAGCAGCTCGGGCGTAAGTTCGACCTTTACAGCATCACCAGCGATAAGAGTATGAACTTCCGCTGATGCGGCGCCCTTCTCCTTTTCAGGGAGAGGGGCGTCATCCGTGCTGAACAAAATATAAGCAAAAAATATAGATATCTGTCACATTTTTGCGTTATACAGGACTCTCGCCACTGCGAATGAGGTGCTGTATGACGTCGCTATCTCGTCCACGCGTAGAGTTTATCTCCACCATCCTGCAGACGGTGCTCAACCTCGGTTTGTTGAGCCTTGGCCTGATCCTGGTCGTTTTCCTCGGTAAAGAGACGGTGTATCTTGCGGATGCGCTGTTCGCCCCTGAGCAAACCAGCAAATACGCGCTGGTGGAAGGGCTGGTGGTCTACTTTCTCTATTTCGAATTTATCGCGCTGATTGTGAAATACTTTCAGTCCGGCTTTCACTTCCCGCTACGCTACTTTGTCTATATCGGGATCACCGCTATCGTGCGGCTGATCATCGTCGATCACAAATCCCCGCTTGATGTACTGATCTACTCCGCGGCGATCCTGCTGCTGGTGATCACCCTCTGGCTGTGCAACTCCAAACGGCTGAGACGAGAGTAAAAAAATGGCGCTCCAGGGAGCGCCGAACAACAGTCACAAGTTGGGATAAGTTGAGGATAACAGTGGCATATAACGATGAGGGTTAACCTTTAACACCGCCTGCGGTCAGGCCGTTGACCAGCCAGCGCTGCGCCAACAGGAAGACGATGGTGATCGGGATAGCGGACAATACCGCGGCCGCCGCGAAATCGCCCCACAGGTAGTTCTGCGGGTTGAGGTATTGCTGCATACCGACTGCAAGCGTGTAGCTGTTGACGTCGCGAAGCAGCAAAGATGCGACCGGCACTTCGGTAATGGCCGCGATAAACGACAGGATAAACACCACCGCCAGAATCGGCACCGACAGCGGCAGCAGCACCAGACGGAAAGCCTGCCACGGCGTCGCGCCGTCCAGCGCGGCAGCCTCTTCCAGCGAACCGTCGATGGTTTCGAAATAGCCCTTGATCGTCCAGACGTGCAGCGCAATGCCGCCCAGATAGGCGAAGATCACCCCGCCGTGGGTGTTCAGGCCGATAAACGGCAGATACTGGCCGAGACGGTCGAATAACGCGTACAGCGCCACCAGCGACAGCACCGCCGGGAACATCTGGAAAATCAGCATGCCTTTCAGCAGCGTCGCCTTACCCGGGAACTTCATGCGGGCGAAGGCGTAGGCGCAGGTGGTGGACAGCGCGACGATGCCGGTGGCGGTAATACCGGCGATTTTGACCGAGTTCCACAGCCACAGCAGCACCGGGAAGGGCGGCGGCGTCACGCGGCCGTCCGCATGCTCGACGCTAAAGCCCAGCGCCAGCCGCCAGTGCTCCCAGGAGATTTGCTCCGGGATCAGGCTGCCGGTGGCGAAGTTGCCCTCGCGCAGCGAAATGGCGATCACCATCAGCAGCGGGAACATAATTGCCGCGATAAACAGCAGCAGCAGCAGGTGCGTAATGAAAAGGCGCAGCTTCTGTGATTTGGGTTGTACCATTGCCATGTTCTGTGCCTCCTCAATCAAATTTCATGCGCGTGGCTTTCAGGTTCACAATCGCCAGCGCTCCGACCAGCAGGAAGATCAGCGTGGCGATCGCCGCCGCGAGGCCGAAATCCTGGCCGCCGCCGCCTTCAAAGGCGATACGCCAGGTGTAGCTCACCAGCAGGTCGGTATAGCCCGCCGGGGTGGTGGTGCCGAGCCGGTCCGGCCCGCCGTTGGTCAACAGCTGGATCAGCACGAAGTTATTAAAGTTAAAGGCGAAGCTGGCGATCATCAGCGGCGTCAGCGGCTTGATCAGCAGCGGCAGCGTAATTTTGAAGAAGTTCTGAAACGGACCTGCGCCGTCCATTGCCGACGCTTCATACAGGTCGTCCGGAATCGCCTTCAGCAGCCCCATGCACAGGATCATCATGTACGGGTAGCCAAGCCAGGTATTGACGATGACGATCATCGAGCGGGCGGTGGTCGGATCGCTGAACCAGGCGGGTTTAATGCCGAACAGCGCGCTCAGCATCATGTTGATTTCCCCGAAGCTCTGGTTGAATAACCCTTTGAAAATCAGGATCGAGATAAACGACGGCACCGCATAGGGCAGAATCAGCAGCACGCGGTAAATCGCTTTGCCTTTGAGCGCCTCCCACTGCACGACGCAGGCCAGCACCATGCCGACGGCAACGGTCAGGAGTACGGTCAGCAGCGAAAACACCACCGTCCAGGCGAAGATAGCGATAAACGGTTTCTGAATACCCTCATCGGTAAAGACGCGCATAAAATTTTTCCAGCCGATGGTGACGGTATAGCCCGGGCTGAGCTTCTCGCCGCCCTCCAGCGCCTGGTAGTAGCCGATATCGTCGTTCGGGCGGTATTTCGCCCCGGTCTGGTTATTGGTCAGCAGACCATCAGCCGCCTGGGTGTACAGCGGCCGCGTGCCGGAAAACTGGCGCAGCGAGCTCATCACCACTTTGCTGCCGTCAGGCAGTACGGCGGTGAGCAGGTTCAGCGCCTGGCGGTTCTGGGTGATGATGCGCAGCGTCGCGCGCTCGCCTGCGGGCAGAGAATCTGCCTCTTGCAGCGTGATTTTCTGCTCGCCGCCAAAGGCAAAGGGCGCAGAAAGGAAGTTTTTTCCGCTGTCGCCGTCGGTCAACGCCAGCCGCCATTCGTGACCCGCCGGGTATAGTCCGAAGTTGAAGGATTTCCCGGCCTGATAGGAGCGGTCGAGAAGCACCTGCTGGGCGCGCTCAAAGGTGAGCTGGTTGGTGCTGCTGTAGTTGGTAAACGCGATGGCGATAGTGCAAATCAGCGGGAACAGGACGAACAGCCCCATCCCGGCTATGCCCGGGTAAACGTAGCGCCAGGCGTAGGCTTTACGGTTGGCGAAAATATACAGGCCAACAGAGCTTAAAATCAGCGTCATGATGGCGAACAGGTACTCCCCCTGGGCGTACATTAAAGCAACAAGGTAACACACCAGCAGGCCAAGCAGAGCCATGACTGACCACTTCATCGCGTCGCTTTGCCACCAATGTTTCTTTTTAATGACATCCATGGGGATCGTCCTCTACAACGGTGAAAACTTCCTGGCCGGAGATGTGCCTGATGGTGCTGCGCTTATCAGGCCTACGGTGTGGGGTAGGCCGGATAAGGCATTTACGCCGCCATCCGGCACATGCTCAGCGGCATTACTTAGTAATGCGACCCTGCGCGTCCTTCAGCGCGGCGTCGACGGTCTGACGACCGCTGGCGGCGTTGATCACGGCAGTTCGGGTGGCATACCAGAAGGCCGCCATCTGCGGGATGTTCGGCATGATTTCACCCTTCTGGGCGTTCGCCATGGTGGCGGCGATGCGCGGATCTTTCTCCAGTTGTTCCTGGTAGGACTTCAGCGCGACGGCGCCCAGCGGTTTATCCTTGTTCACCTCTTCCAGGCCCTGGTTGGTCATCAGATAGTTTTCCAGGAACTCTTTTGCCAGTTCTTTGTTCGGGCTGGCGGCGTTGATGCCGGCGCTCAGCACGCCGACGAACGGCTTAGACGCTTTGCCTTTGAAGGTCGGCAGCAGCGTGACGCCATAGTTCACCTTGCTCTTGTCGATGTTGGACCACGCCCACGGACCGTTGATGGTCATGGCGGTTTCGCCCTTGTTGAACGCCGCTTCCGCGATGGAGTAGTCGGTATCCGCGTTCATGTGTTTGTTCTTGATAAGGTCAACCAGGAAGGTGAGGCCCGCTTTCGCGCCCGCGTTATCCACGCCGACGTCTTTCACGTCATATTTGCCGTTGGCAAACTTGAACGCATACCCGCCGTCGGCGGCAATCAGCGGCCAGGTGAAGTACGGTTCCTGCAGGTTGAACATCAGCGCCGATTTACCTTTCGCCTTCAGCGTCTTATCCAGGGCAGGAATCTCTTCCCAGGTTTTAGGCGGGTTTGGCACCAGGTCTTTGTTGTAAATCAGGGAGAGCGCTTCAACCGCAATCGGGTAGGCGATAAGCTTGCCGTTGTAGCGTACGGCGTCCCAGGTGAACGGATAGAGCTTGTCCTGGAAGGCCTTATCCGGCGTGACTTCCGCCAGCAGGCCGGACTGCGCGTAGCCGCCAAAGCGGTCATGGGCCCAGAAGATAATGTCCGGGCCGTCGCCGGTCGCGGCGACCTGCGGGAATTTCTCTTCCAGCTTGTCCGGGTGCTCAATGGTGACTTTGATACCGGTGTCTTTCTCAAATTTCTTACCTACCTCGGCAAGGCCGTTATAGCCTTTATCGCCGTTGATCCAGATGACCAGCTTTCCTTCTTCAATCTTTGCAAGGGCAGAGGCGGAAAACATCATCGTGGTCAGTGCAGACAGCGCCAGGATGCGTGCGCCAGTTTTGATTTTCATATATCCCGTCCTTTATGGTGTGTGCTCGTGGATACACAGAGGTGGTTTAACGCAGCCCAGTCTCCTTAATTGACAACCTCTTTCCATCCTCCTCGCCTCTACGCCCCACCCGCGCGTTGTGTGATCTCCGTTGCATAAAATGCAGTTATGAGTTCTGGCGCACACAAAAACGCGCCGATTTTTGCCGTCTGCATCACGAATTTCGTTCGCTGCCGCGCTGTCCAGGGGCAGGCGCGCCCCTCTCATCCTCCCGTCTCCTCCCCCATCAAAAACCCGGGGGGCGGAGGATTCATCAGGCAGCTCAATCCCGCATAGTCAGCCCATCTTGAATGTTTCCGTTGGTGACAGGTTGTAACGAAGGGAGAGGGGCATGGCGAGCGTACAGCTGCGAAACGTAACGAAAGCCTGGGGGGATGTGGTGGTGTCGAAAGACATCAACCTCGACATCCACGAAGGGGAGTTCGTGGTCTTTGTCGGGCCATCAGGGTGTGGGAAATCCACGCTGCTGCGAATGATCGCCGGGCTGGAAAACATCACCAGCGGCGACCTGTTTATCGGCGAAAAGCGGATGAACGATGTTCCGCCCGCAGAACGCGGTATCGGCATGGTCTTCCAGTCCTACGCGCTCTATCCCCATCTTTCGGTGGCGGAAAACATGTCCTTCGGCCTGAAGCTGGCCGGGGCGAAAAAAGAGCTTATCAACCAGCGGGTAAACCAGGTCTCCGAGGTGCTGCAGCTGGCGCATCTGCTGGAGCGCAAACCGAAAGCGCTGTCGGGCGGCCAGCGTCAGCGCGTGGCCATTGGCCGTACGCTGGTGGCGGAACCCCGCGTTTTCCTGCTGGATGAGCCGCTGTCCAACCTCGACGCCGCGCTGCGCGTACAGATGCGCATTGAGATCTCCCGCCTGCATAAGCGCCTTGGCCGCACGATGATCTACGTCACCCACGATCAGGTCGAAGCGATGACGCTGGCGGACAAAATTGTGGTGCTCGACGCCGGTCGCGTCGCCCAGGTCGGTAAGCCGCTGGAGCTCTATCACTATCCGGCGGATCGCTTTGTCGCGGGGTTTATCGGTTCGCCGAAGATGAACTTCCTGCCGGTCAAAGTCACCGCTACCGCCATTGAGCAGGTGCAGGTGGAGCTGCCGAACCGTCAGCAAATCTGGCTGCCGGTCGACAGCAACGGCGTGCAGGTCGGCGCCAACATGTCGTTAGGCATTCGTCCTGAACATCTGCTGCCCAGCGACATTGCGGATGTCACCCTTGAGGGCGAGGTGCAGGTCGTCGAGCAGCTCGGCCACGAAACGCAAATTCATATCCAGATCCCCGCCATCCGTCAAAACCTGGTCTACCGCCAGAACGACGTGGTGTTGGTACAAGAGGGGGCCACATTCGCCATCGGTTTGCCGCCAGAACGCTGCCATCTGTTCCGAGAGGATGGCACGGCATGTCGTCGGTTGCACAAAGAGCCAGGCGTTTAAGCCACCCAATTAAAGATAAAGAAAAAACAACGATCTCAGGAGATAGAATGATGATTACTCTGCGCAAACTTCCACTGGCGGTCGCCGTTGCGGCAGGCGTTATGTCTGCTCAGGCGTTAGCCGTCGACTTCCACGGCTACGCACGTTCCGGCATTGGCTGGACCGGCAGCGGTGGTGAACAGCAGTGTTTCCAGGCGACGGGCGCTCAAAGTAAATACCGTCTTGGTAACGAATGTGAAACGTACGCCGAGCTGAAACTGGGCCAGGAGGTCTGGAAAGAGGGCGATAAGAGCTTCTACTTCGACACCAACGTGGCGTACTCCGTCGCGCAGCAGAACGACTGGGAATCAACCAGCCCGGCGTTCCGCGAAGCGAACGTTCAGGGGAAAAACCTGATCGACGCGCTGCCAGGCGCCACCATCTGGGCCGGTAAGCGTTTCTACCAGCGTCATGACGTTCACATGATCGACTTCTACTACTGGGATATCTCCGGTCCGGGCGCGGGTCTGGAAAACGTCGATGTCGGCTTCGGTAAGCTCTCTTTCGCGGCCACCCGCTCTTCTGAGGCCGGCGGCTCTTCCGCATTCGCCAGCGACAATATCCGTGATTACACCTCCAGCACCGCCAACGACGTCTTCGACGTGCGTTTAGCGCAGATGGAAATCAACCCGGGCGGCATGCTGGAGTTCGGCGTGGACTACGGTCGCGCTAACGAGCGTGATAACTACCATATGGTTGACGGCGCCTCCAAAGACGGCTGGATGTTCACCGCCGAGCATACCCAGAGCATGCTGAAGGGCTACAACAAGTTCGTGGTGCAGTACGCCACTGACGCCATGACCTCGCAGGGCAAAGGCCAGGCGCAGGGCTCCGGCGTAGGGATTGATGGCGATAAATTTGCTTACGACATCAACAACAACGGTCACCTGCTGCGTATCCTCGACCACGGCGCGATTTCCCTGGGCGACAAGTGGGACCTGATGTACGTCGGCATGTACCAGGATATCGACTGGGACAACAACAACGGCACCAAGTGGTGGACCGTCGGCGTACGCCCGATGTACAAGTGGACGCCAATCATGAGCACCCTGCTTGAAGTCGGCTACGACAACGTCAAGTCGCAGAACACCGGCGACACCAACAGCCAGTACAAAATCACCCTCGCCCAGCAGTGGCAGGCTGGGGACAGCATCTGGTCCCGTCCGGCGCTGCGCGTCTTTGCGACCTACGCCAAGTGGAACGAGAAGTGGGGCTACGACTACAACGGCAACTCCGCCTCTAACCCGAACTACGGCAAAGCGGTCTCCAACGGCTTCGACGGCGGCTCCTTTGGCCGCGGCGACAGCGATGAGTGGACCTTCGGCGCCCAGATGGAAATCTGGTGGTAATCCGTCGTTAACCTGATGTGCTGACCTGAAGAGGGGCGTCAGCCCCTCTGATTCTGGCGTCGCGTGCTATTGCCTGGCTAACGCGCCGTTCGACATTCTGAGGTGATAACAATGAAAATGAAGAAAAGTCTCGTCGCCCTCTGCCTTTCAGCAGGCTTGCTGGCCTGCGTTCCGGCAGTCGGTCTCGCGGATGTGAATATCGTTCCGCAGAACACCAGCGCGGCGCCGTCAATTCCGACGGCGGCGCTACAGCAGCTTATCTGGACCCCGGTGAACCAGGCCAAAGACCAGACCACGACGCTCGCCACCGGCGGCCAGTCGCTGAATATCGCCGGGATATCCGGCCCGGTGGCGGCATACAGCGTACCGGCCAATATCGGCGAGCTGAACCTGACGCTGACCAGCGAAGTCAATAAGCAAACGAGCGTATTTGCGCCGAACGTGCTGATTCTCGACCAGAACATGGCGCCATCGGCGTTCTTCCCGAACAGCTACTTTACCTATCAGGAACCTGGCGTGATGAGCGCCGACCGTCTTGAGGGCGTCATGCGCCTGACGCCGGCGCTGGGGCAGCAGAAGATTTACGTACTGGTGTTTACGACGCCGCAGGATCTCCAGCGCACCACGACGCTGCTCGACCCGGCAAAAGCGTACGCCAAAGGAACCGGCAACGCGGTACCGGATATTCCGGACCCCATCGCCCGCCACGTGACCGACGGCAAAGTGACGCTCAAGGTGAAAACGTCCAACGGCTCCAGCGTGCTGGTCGGCCCGCTGTTCGGCTCCTCGGGGTCGGCCCCGGTGACCGTCGGCAATACCGCCGCGCCGGCGTACAGCGCGCCGGTGGCGGCCGCGACCGCTGCACCGGTGGCCGCTGCGGCACCTGCGCCTGCGGCGAAGAGCGAACCGATGCTCAACGACACGGAAAGCTATTTTAACGCCGCCATCAAACAGGCCGTCGCAAAAGGCGATATCGATAAAGCGCTGAAACTCCTGAACGAAGCCGAACGTCTCGGTTCGACCTCGGCGCGCGCCACCTTTATCAGCAGTGTAAAAGGCAAGGGGTAACCGTCTCCCCGCAGTGCTGATGTTTAGGCCATGCCTTTCGGTGCGTCCATTCGGACGCACCCTTTTTTCTGGCGCAGCGGCAGGTGTTGTACCTCTGTTGCGCTATTGATCGTATATTAACGTTTCACCCTTCCGCGAAGGCGTTTCTACGATACAATGCGTTTAGTTATGTATCGGAGAGCCAGTATGTCACACCCTGCGCTGACGCAACTGCGTGCGCTGCGTTACTACGACGAGATTCCTGAACTCGATGCCCAGCTGCGCGACTGGCTGTTGCTGGAAGATTCCATGACCAGGCGTTTTGAGCAACAGGGTAAACGCGTCACGGTCACGCTCATTCGTGAAGACTTCGTAAACCGCGACGAGATTGCGCAAGAAGCGGCGCTGCTGCCCGTTGACGAGCGCTACTGGCTGCGCGAAATTTTGCTTTGCGCCGACGATGAGCCCTGGCTTGCCGGGCGGACCGTGGTGCCGGCGTCGACGCTGTGCGGCCCGGAGCTGGCGCTGCAGAACCTCGGGAAAACGCCGCTCGGACGTTACCTGTTTACCTCATCGACCCTGACCCGAGATTTTATTGAGATTGGCAAGCATGCAGAGCTCTGGGGACGCCGTTCCCGCCTTCGGCTGAGCGGAAAACCGCTGCTGCTGACGGAGCTGTTTTTACCTGCATCACCGTTGTACTGAGAGGAAGTAAAGATGGAGTGGAGTCTGACGCAGAACAAGTTGCAGGCCTATAACCGCCTGATGCGTACTGACAAACCGATTGGCACGCTGCTGCTGCTATGGCCCACCCTGTGGGCGCTGTGGGTGGCGACGCCTGGCGTACCGCCGCTGTGGATCCTCGCCGTGTTTGTCGCCGGCGTCTGGCTGATGCGCGCCGCGGGCTGCGTGGTCAACGACTACGCGGATCGCAAATTTGACGGCCACGTGAAGCGCACCGCCAACCGCCCGCTGCCCCGCGGCGACGTCAGCGAGAACGAGGCCCGGGCGCTGTTCGTGCTGCTGGTGCTGCTCTCTTTTCTGCTGGTGCTGACGCTTAACCGCATGACCATTCTGCTGTCGGTAGCGGGCCTGGCGCTGGCCTGGGTTTACCCGTTCATGAAGCGCTACACCCACCTGCCGCAGGTGGTGCTGGGGGCGGCGTTCGGCTGGTCGATACCGATGGCCTATGCGGCGGTGAGCGAATCATTGCCGCTGAGCTGCTGGCTGATGTTCCTGACCAATATCTGCTGGGCGGTAGCGTATGACACCCAGTATGCGATGGTGGACCGCGATGACGACCTGAAGATAGGCATCAAATCGACGGCCATTCTGTTTGGCGAAAGCGATAAGCTTATCATCGGTATTTTGCAGGTTGCCGTGCTGGCGATGATGGCGACAGTGGGCTGGCTGAGCGGGCTTAACGGGGCGTTTTACTGGTCTGTGTTCGTGGCGGGCGCGCTGTTTGTCTATCAGCAAAAGCTGATCAAAAACCGCGAGCGCGACGCCTGCTTTAAGGCCTTTATGAACAACAACTATGTCGGGCTGGTGCTGTTTATCGGCCTGGCGATGAGCTACTTCAGCTAATAAAAAGGCCCTCTCGCTGAGAGGGCCTTTTGCGTTTACGCGTCCTGCGACGCGCTCTCGATAGTCAAACGCACGTCGGAGGTAATCAGCTCCGCCAGCATCTGATAGACCTTCATCGTCTCTTCCGGCTCCGCATCGCCTGTATCGCTGATATAGCCCTCGTCGCGCAGCGTCAGCACCAGCGTGCTGAATACCGCTTTATCGAAGAACTCCGGCGCGTTGATGCCGTGCAGCACCGACAGGCGCTGCGCCACCGTGCGGCTCTCTTTTTCCAGCGTGCTGCGGTTGATGGACGGGTTAGCGCTCAGCAGCCAGAAGGTGATCGCATAGCGCTGCAGCGTCTCGCGAGCGCCTGCGGCCAGCAGCTGCAGGGAGCGGGAGTGCGACGGGTTGATCCGCACCTCGTCATCATGCAGCGAGATAAGCTCCTGGCGCTGCATTTCCGCAATCAGCATGTCGATAACGCCCGCCAGCTCCGCGGTGTCCCAGCGCAGGAACAGCTCGGCTTTCAGCATCGGATAGAGCGTTTCCACATGGCGCAGCATGCTTTCGCGGGAAATGTGGCGATGCTGGGTGACGATAGCCGCCAGCAGCGACGGCAGAATCAGCATATGCGCGATGTTGTTGCGATAGTAGGTCATCAGCACCGCCTGCTCGCGCGGCAGAATGATGATATCGCCGATGGTGTCTTTCTCGACTTCGAACTTGTTCATCTGCAGCGCGTGATCGATAAGCGCGCTGGCGGTCGCCGTCGGAACCGTGGAGTCCGTCGAGTATGGCACGTTGCGCATCAGCTGCAGATAGCACTCCAGCTGCTGCGTCAGCTGCTCGCGGGTCAGCGAACGCTGGCGGGAGGCGAGCAGGGCGGTACAGCACAGGTTCATGGCGTTCGCCGCCCCGGCGTTGTTGATACGCACCATCAGATCGGCGGCAATGCTGTTGACCGTCGGGGTCAGCCAGGCCGGACGAATGGCTTCAATCGGGTCGATAGACTCGCGCCACTCCGGAACGTGGTGGTTGAGCCAGGTCATCAGTGGCATAGGTTCGCCGAAGTTGACGTAGCCCTGGCCGAGGTTGCGCAGCTTGCTTAAGCCGCGCAGCATCTGCGGCAGGCTCTCTTTCTCTTTCGTCGCGCCGCGCAGTTCTTTGGCGTAGGTGCCCACTTCCATCACGTGTTCGTAGCCGATGTAGATAGGCACGAGGGTGATTGGGCGGGTGCCGCCGCGCAGCATCGCCTGGATGGTCATAGACAGGGTGCCGGTTTTCGGATCCAGCAGACGCCCGGTACGGGAGCGGCCGCCCTCGACAAAATACTCCACGGAGTAGCCGCGGCTGAACAGCTCGCCCAGATACTCGCGAAAAACGGTGGAGTAGAGCTTGTTGCCCTTAAAGGTGCGGCGAATAAAGAACGCGCCCAGGCGGCGGAAAATCGGCCCGGCGGGCCAGAAGTTCAGGTTGATGCCGGCGGCGATATGCGGCGGCACCAGCCCCTGGTGATAGAGCACGTAGGAGAGCAGCAGGTAGTCCATATGGCTGCGGTGGCAGGGCACATAGACAATCTCGTGGCCGTCGTGGGCCAGCTGGCGCACGCGCTCGGCGTTATGGACGTTGATCCCCTGGTACAGACGGTTCCAGGTAAAGCCCAGCACGCGGTCGGTCAGGCGAATCATCTCATAGGAGAAGTTGGCGGCGATCTCTTCCATCAGCGCCACGGCGTTTTGCTGCGCTTTCTCATGGGAGATTTTCTTGCTGCGCGCTTCGTCTTCTACGGCGCGGGCGATGGCTTTCGACGCCAGCAGCTTATTGAACAGGTCCTGACGCGCCGGCAGGCGCGGGCCTACTGCCGCCAGACGCTGACGGGCAAAGTGCATACGCGCGACGCGCGCCAGCTTCTGGGCTATCGTTTTATCAGTGCCGTGTTCGGTGGCCATCCAGCGCAGCGACACCGACGGCGAGAAGCGGACAAAGCTGTCGCGGCCAAGCCAGGTGACGGCGAAGAATTTCTGGATGCCGTTGAGTATGCGCAGCGGCGGGTTGACCTCGCCTTTTTCACGACCCGGCGAGCGGCCGAACATTACCGAAACCGGCACCATCTGCACGTCCAGATTCGGATTGCTGCGATGCAGATCCAGGTAGTCATGGAACAGCTTGATGGACTCTTCTTTCGGCGTGTACCAGGTAAACACGCGCGGTCCGCCATGGATGAAAATATGACGCGGCAGCACGGTGCCGTCGATTTCCAGCGGTTCCAGCGGGTCGGGGAGGTCGTGCGCCAGGCATTGGGCGCGCAGCGTCAGTAGGTCCGCCTTCGAGTTATACGGCAGAACGTACATAATAGGGCGTGACGTATCGAGCCCAAGCTCCGGGGCAGGTTCCGCCGGAATGGACTTGCTTTTTACCAGCACGCTTAATGGTAAATTCAGTAATTTGTAGTAAATTCGTGGCCAGCCAGACATAAACGATGTAAAGCCTCTGGTTAATCATGCAAATGCGCCGCAAGGATAACAGAAAGTGCGCAGGATTTCTGTTCTACCGCGTTTGATGCAAAGTGACATTGACGCTAAATATGAAAAAAGGGTTTTTTGATGGCAAATGATACCACCGGGCTTACCCGAATCATCAAAGCGGCAGGCTATTCCTGGCAGGGATTCCGCGCCGCGTGGAAAAACGAAGCCGCATTCCGTCAGGAGGGCACCGTGGCCGTCATCGCCGTCATTATCGCGTGCTGGCTGGATGTCGACGCCATTACGCGCGTGCTGCTGATTGGCTCTGTGCTTCTGGTGATGATAGTGGAAATTCTCAATAGTGCGATTGAAGCGGTGGTCGATCGCATCGGTTCCGAACGCCATGAGCTGTCGGGGCGCGCTAAGGATATGGGGTCGGCGGCGGTGCTGCTGTCGATTTTTATCGCCCTCATCACCTGGGGCACGCTTCTCTGGCCACATTTGCGATAAGGCTCGTGGAATTGCGCAAACGTCTGGTTTTTTATGCGTTTTGTGGTTCCAAATTCGCCGTTAACTGTATATACTCACAGCATAACTGTATATACACCCAGGGGGCGGAATGAAAGCGTTAACGACCAGGCAGCAAGAGGTGTTTGATCTCATCCGGGATCACATCAGCCAGACGGGGATGCCACCCACGCGTGCGGAAATCGCGCAGCGTCTGGGGTTCCGCTCCCCGAACGCTGCTGAAGAGCATCTGAAAGCGCTGGCGCGTAAAGGCGCAATTGAAATCGTTTCCGGCGCTTCCCGCGGGATCCGTCTGCTGACGGAAGAGGAAGAAGGGCTGCCGCTGGTGGGGCGCGTCGCCGCGGGTGAACCGCTGCTGGCGCAGCAGCACATTGAGGGTCACTACCAGGTCGACCCGGCGATGTTCAAACCCAGCGCGGACTTCCTGCTGCGCGTAAGCGGCATGTCGATGAAGGATATCGGCATCCTCGACGGCGATCTGCTGGCGGTACATAAAACGCAGGACGTGCGTAACGGCCAGGTCGTCGTCGCGCGTATCGACGATGAAGTTACCGTGAAGCGTCTGAAAAAGCAGGGCAGCGTCGTGGAACTGCTGCCGGAAAACAGCGAGTTTTCCCCGATTGTGGTCGATCTGCGTCAGCATAATTTCTCCATCGAAGGACTGGCGGTCGGCGTGATTCGCAACGGCGAGTGGCTGTAATTTCCTCCCTTCTCCGGCGGCGCTTTTCCTGGCGCCGCCGCGATTTCTGATCACCACAGGTTTTCTCCATGTCGCTGTTTACCCCTGCGGATAAAGCGTTATGGCGCCTCGCGCTGCCGATGATTTTCTCCAACATCACCGTACCGCTGCTTGGCCTGGTGGATACCGCCGTGATCGGCCATCTCGACAGCCCGGTGTACCTGGGCGGCGTTGCCATTGGCGCAACGGCGACCAGTTTCCTGTTTATGCTGCTGCTGTTCCTGCGTATGAGCACCACGGGATTAACCGCTCAGGCGTTTGGTGCGCGAGACCCTCTGCGCCTGGCGCGGGCGCTGATCCAGCCGCTGCTGCTGGCGCTGGGCGCCGGGGCGGCGATCGTCCTGCTGCGTACGCCGCTGATTGAGCTGGCGCTGCATATTGTGGGCGGCAGCGATGCGGTGCTGGAGCAGGCCAGACGCTTTCTTGAAATCCGCTGGCTCAGCGCCCCGGCCTCTCTGGCTAATCTGGTGCTGCTTGGCTGGCTGCTCGGCGTACAGTACGCCCGGGCGCCGGTTATCCTGCTGGTGGTGGGCAACGTGCTTAACATTGCGCTCGACCTCTGGCTGGTGATGGGGCTGCATATGAACGTGCAGGGCGCCGCGCTGGCGACCGTCTGCGCCGAGTACGCGACCTTCTTCATCGGTCTGCTGATGGTACGGCGGGTGATGACCCTGCGCGGCATCAGCGTGACGATGCTGAAAACGACGTGGCGCGGCAACTTCCGTCGCCTGCTGGCGCTCAACCGCGACATCATGCTGCGTTCCCTGCTGCTGCAGCTGTGCTTTGGCGCGTTGACGGTGTTCGGCGCGCGCCTGGGCCCCGATATCGTAGCGGTCAATGCGGTTCTGATGACGATGCTGACCTTTACCGCCTACGCCCTCGACGGCTTTGCCTTTGCGGTGGAGGCCCATTCAGGACAGGCCTACGGCGCCCGCGACGGCAGCCAGCTGCTGCACGTGTGGAACGCGGCCTGCCGACAGGCGGGCATTGTGGCGCTGGCGTTTGCCGGGGTCTATGCCATCGCCGGCGAGCACATCGTCGCCCTGCTGACCTCGCTTGCGGAACTGCGCCAACTGGCGGACCGCTACGTTTTCTGGCAGATGGTGCTGCCGGTGATCGGCGTCTGGTGCTACCTGCTGGACGGCATGTTTATCGGCGCCACGCGAGGGGCGGAGATGCGTAACAGTATGGCGATTGCGGCGGTGGGGTTTGCCCTGACGCTGCTGAGCGTCCCGGCGCTCGGCAACCATGGGCTATGGCTGTCGCTGACCGTCTTTCTTGCCCTGCGCGGGATGTCGCTGGCATGGATCTGGCGTCGGCACTGGCGGCGCGATAGCTGGTTTTCGTAACGGGCTGGCGGTGGCGCTACGCCGCCGCAGGCCTTAGCGCGGCTTTTTCTTAACCTGAATGGTGTGGTCGTGCCCGCAGCAGTCCTGAGAACGGCAGGCTTCCACTTCAACGCACTGCGCGCACAGGCCATGCGCTTCAATCACGTTGTGGCGCAGCGCAAACCCCATGCGGGCGGCCAGCATATGCATAATGTCTTCCACGCCCTCAGCGGCTTCCTCTTTCACCACGCCGCAGCGGTCGCAGATAAACATGGCGGAGGTATGAGACGGCTTATCGAAGAGGTGGCACAGCACATAGCTGTTAGTGGACTCCACCTTATGGACAAAGCCTTGCTCCAGCAGAAATTCCAGCGCACGATACACCGTCGGGGGCTTTGCCTGCGGCTCGCTGACTTTGAGCAGATCGAGGAGATCGTAAGCGCTGATGGCGCCCTGCTGCAGGCTCATCAAGCGTAGAACTTCGAGACGCTGCGGTGTCAGACGCACGCCGCGTTGAGCGCACAGCTTTTCAGCCTGTGCGAGCAGGTCCTGCGATGGGGTCTTTTCCATGAACGTCCTCAGATCGGTGGAAGTAAACCCTTACTTTATCATGTTATCCCAAAAACACCGAGAACCCGCCGGGTGTGCTATACCTGACGCATCTCAACATCCAGGAATAAAGTCATGAAAAGACCGGACTGTATTCGCCACTGGCGTGAACTGGAAGACGCGGATGATTCGCGCTATGCCGACAGCCGTGAGCTGATGTCCATCGGCGCGCCGCTGGCGCGTCGGCTTGGGCTGATGCGTCTTGGTATTCATCATGAGCGCCTGCCGCCGGGGCGCCGCACCTCGTATCCCCATGCGGAAAGCGACGAGGAAGAGTTTATCTACGTGCTGGAGGGGCGTCCGCAGGCATGGATCAACGGCTATCTCTGGCAGCTGGAGCCGGGCGACAGCGTCGGTTTTCCGGCGGGAACCGGGGTGTGCCATACCTTCATCAACAACACGCTGGAGGAGGTGCGGCTTCTGGTCGTGGGGGAGGCGAACAAAAAATATAACCGGATTTATTACCCGCTGAATCCGGAGTATGCCGCGACCCGGGAAGACCGCTGGGTGGATCATCCGCCGCAGTTTTTTGGCCCTCATGACGGGAAACCGTCGCGAAAGTAAGCGTGAAGGCAAAGCTGATGCCGGGCATTTCTGCAGAAATGCCCGGCTTGTTCAGGACCGGGCGGCTTTAATTCAGGTTTACCTGAGGCTGATCGGCTGATCCTGGCGCTACCTGTAGAGACGTAAATCGTATCCTTTTTGAGCCTGTGCTATAGTAGCGCCCCTTTTTTACCGGATGCTTATTACTTCGCCATGCTGCCAGAAACACAATCCCCCGTTTTTCCTGCACACCGCTTCTCTGTTGCGCCGATGCTCGACTGGACGGACAGGCATTGTCGTTACTTCCTGCGCCTGCTGTCGCGCCAGACGCTGCTGTACACCGAGATGGTCACCACCGGGGCGATCATTCACGGGAAAGGCGATTATCTGGCCTATAGCGAGGAGGAGCATCCGGTTGCGCTGCAGCTCGGCGGCAGCGATCCGGCGGCGCTGGCACAGTGCGCGAAGCTTGCGCAGGCGCGCGGGTACGATGAAATCAACCTCAACGTCGGCTGCCCGTCGGACCGCGTGCAGAACGGCATGTTCGGCGCCTGCCTGATGGGCAATGCGCAGCTGGTGGCGGACTGCGTGAAGGCGATGCGCGACGCGGCGTCGATTCCGGTGACGGTCAAAACCCGTATCGGCATCGACGATCAGGACAGCTACGAATTCCTCTGCGAATTTATTAACACCGTTTCCGGCCGCGGCGAGTGCGAGATGTTTATCATCCATGCCCGCAAGGCCTGGCTGTCCGGGCTAAGCCCGAAAGAGAACCGGGAGATCCCGCCGCTGGATTACCCGCGGGTCTATCAGCTGAAACGCGATTTTCCGCACCTGACGATGTCGATTAACGGCGGCATCAAATCGCTGGCCGAGGCGAAGGCGCATCTGCAGCATATGGACGGCGTGATGGTTGGCCGCGAGGTGTACCAGAACCCGGGCATACTGGCGACGGTGGATCGCGAGATTTTCGGCGCCAGCGCGGCCGATGCCGACCCGATCGCCGTGGTGCGTGCCATGTACCCGTATATTGAGCGCGAGCTGAGCAACGGCACTTACCTGGGACATATCACCCGCCACATGCTGGGCCTGTTCCAGGGAATTCCGGGCGCGCGGCAGTGGCGCCGCTACCTCAGCGAAAACGCCCATAAAGCCGGCGCGGACATCAACGTGCTGGAGCAGGCGCTGCAGCTGGTGGAAAACCGTCGTTAATTTTTCACCACTTAATCGTCAAATTCACCACGCCTTGCGAATATCTGCGAGGCGTTTTTCTTGATATTCAATATGTTAACTTTGGCACGGTTCTTGTAATAGCTCATCCATAAGCGATTTATCAAGGTTGGGAGAAAACCATGCTGGAGCTACTGTTTATTATTGGGTTTTTTGTCATGCTGCTGGTGACGGGCGTCTCTCTGCTGGGGATTCTCGCCGCTATGGTGGTGGCGACGGTGGTGATGTTTGTCGGCGGGCTATTTGCGCTTACGCTCAAGCTGCTGCCGTGGCTGCTGCTGGCGGTGGCGGCGGTATGGGTGATTCGGGCGATTAATGCGCCGAAGGCGGCACGTTATGAGCGTAATGACCGCTGGCGTTACTAAGGTATTGCGGGATGCGTCACAACATGAGAATTTTGCGCCGGGCGGCGTAGGCAGGTCGTCATAAATCTGTCACTATCACCGCGCTAACAAATTCATCGAGCTGTACCCTACATACAGCCGAACTATAAAAAGTAAGGGCTTCCTCCGGGAAGCCCTAAACTTTTCTATCCGCCCGTTCCTCAGGGCAGCAGCAGGCTCGAGCCTTGCGTCGCCCGGCTTTCCAGCACCTCATGGGCCTTTTTCGCCTGCGCCAGCGGGTATTTCTGCGCGTCGGCGACATCAACCCTGATAACGCCGCTGGCGATCAGCGAGAACAGTTCGTTACTGGCCTCCGCCAGCTCTTCGCGGGTGGTGATATAGCCTTGCAGGGAAGGGCGCGTGACGTACAGCGAGCCCTTCTGGTTCAGAATGCCGAGGTTAACCCCGGTGACCGCGCCGGAGGAGTTGCCGAAACTCACCATGAGTCCGCGCCGCTGCAGGCAATCAAGCGACATTTCCCAGGTATCCCTGCCCACGGAGTCATACACCACGCGCAGCTTTTTACCGCCGGTAATCTCTTTTACCCGTTCCGCCACGTTTTCGTCGCGGTAGTTGATCACCTTCCATGCGCCCGCCTGCAGCGCCCGCTGCGCCTTCTGCTCAGACCCGACGGTGCCAATCAGCTTCGCGCCCAGCGCTTTTGCCCACTGGCAGGCGATAAGCCCCACGCCGCCCGCCGCCGCATGGAACAGGAACGGCTCGTTCGGCTGGATCTCGTAGGTTTTGCGCAGCAGATAGAACACCGTCAGCCCTTTGAGAAACGACGCGGCGGCCTGCTCGAATGAGATAGCCGACGGCAGGATGGCCGCTTTATCCGCCGGCACGTTATGAACAGAGCTGTAGGCGCCAAGCGCCGACTGGGCGTACACCACGCGGTCGCCGGCTTTGATGTGCTTCACGCTGCTGCCGACCTTGCTCACGACCCCGGCGGCTTCGGTTCCCAGACCGCTTGGCAGCGATGGCGGTGGATAGAGGCCGCTGCGGATATAGGTATCGATATAGTTGATGCCGATAGCCTTATTTTCTACCTGAATCTCGTGTTCGGTGGGATCTGCGGGGGTAAACTCGACGGCGTTTAAAACTTCCGGGCCACCATGCTTGTGAAATTCAATTCGTGTTGCCATGATTCCTCCAGAAATGTGGTAATCTTTCGACCCATTCTTTATCTCGGTAACTCCATTCACTATGGCAGGAAATAAACCCTTCAACAAACAACAGACTGAACCCCGCGAACGCGATCTGCAGGTCGCCGGGTTGAAAGTACCGCCGCACTCGATTGAAGCGGAGCAGTCGGTGTTGGGCGGTTTAATGCTGGATAACGAACGCTGGGATGATGTCGCCGAGCGCGTCGTCGCTGACGATTTCTACACGCGCCCGCACCGCCATATCTTCACCGAAATGGGCCGTCTGCAGGAGACCGGCAGCCCCATCGATCTCATCACGCTCGCTGAATCGCTGGAGCGTCAGGGACAGCTCGACAGCGTCGGCGGTTTCGCCTATCTGGCGGAATTGTCAAAAAACACGCCAAGTGCGGCGAACATCAGCGCCTACGCCGATATCGTCCGCGAACGTGCCGTTGTCCGTGAAATGATCTCCGTGGCGAATGAGATCGCCGAAGCGGGCTTTGACCCGCAGGGGCGCACCAGTGAAGATTTGCTCGACCTTGCAGAGTCTCGCGTCTTCAAAATCGCCGAAAGCCGCGCCAATAAAGACGAAGGCCCGAAGAATATCGCCGAGGTGCTGGATGCCACCGTTGCGCGCATCGAGCAGTTATTCCAGCAGCCGCACGATGGCGTGACTGGCGTTAACACCGGCTATGACGATCTCAATAAAAAGACCGCAGGCTTACAGCCGTCGGATTTGATTATCGTCGCCGCGCGTCCGTCGATGGGGAAAACGACATTTGCGATGAACCTCGTTGAAAATGCGGCGATGTTGCAGGATAAACCGGTGCTTATCTTCTCGCTGGAGATGCCATCAGAACAGATTATGATGCGTTCTCTGGCGTCGCTCTCGCGCGTGGATCAGACCAAGATTCGTACCGGCCAGCTGGATGACGAAGACTGGGCGCGTATCTCCGGCACCATGGGCATTCTGCTGGATAAGCGTAATATATACATTGATGATTCCTCCGGCCTGACGCCTACGGAAGTGCGCTCCCGCGCGCGCCGTATCGCGCGCGAACACGGCGGGATTGGGCTTATCATGATCGACTACCTGCAGCTGATGCGGGTACCGTCGCTGTCCGACAACCGTACCCTGGAAATCGCCGAAATCTCCCGCTCGCTGAAGGCGCTGGCGAAAGAGCTGCAGGTCCCGGTGGTGGCGCTGTCGCAGCTGAACCGCTCCCTGGAGCAGCGTGCCGACAAGCGTCCGGTCAACTCGGATCTGCGTGAATCAGGCTCCATCGAGCAGGATGCCGACCTGATTATGTTTATCTATCGTGATGAGGTGTATCACGAGAACAGCGATCTGAAAGGCATCGCTGAAATCATTATCGGTAAGCAGCGTAACGGCCCAATCGGTACGGTACGTCTTACCTTTAACGGACAATGGTCGCGCTTCGATAATTATGCCGGTCCTCAATATGATGATGAGTAATTTCTAAGGAATTCAAATGCAAGCGGCAACAGTTGTTATTAACCGCCGCGCTCTGCGACACAACCTGCAACGTCTGCGTGAACTGGCGCCCGCCAGCAAGCTCGTTGCGGTCGTGAAAGCGAACGCCTATGGACACGGTCTTCTGGAGACCGCGCGAACGCTCCCCGATGCCGACGCCTTTGGCGTCGCCCGTCTGGAGGAGGCGCTGCGCCTGCGCGAGGGGGGAATCACGCAACCCATCCTCCTGCTCGAAGGATTCTTTAATGCCGGCGATCTGCCGGTTATCTCGGCACAGCGCCTGCATACCGCGGTGCATAACCTGGAGCAGCTGGAAGCGCTGGAGCAGGCGACGCTGCCGGAACCGGTCACCGTCTGGATGAAGCTGGATACCGGCATGCACCGCTTAGGCGTACGCCCGGAAGAGGCTGAGGCTTTTTATCAGCGCCTGAGCCAGTGCCAAAACGTGCGTCAGCCGGTCAATATCGTCAGCCACTTCGCCCGCGCCGACGAACCGGAATGCGGCGCGACCGAACGCCAGCTCGACGTGTTTAACACCTTCTGCGACGGCAAGCCGGGTATGCGTTCTATCGCCGCTTCCGGCGGTATCCTGCTGTGGCCGCAGTCGCATTTCGACTGGGTCCGTCCGGGTATTATCCTGTACGGCGTTTCGCCGCTGGAGGGCAAACCCTGGGGGCCGGATTTCGGCCTGCAGCCGGTGATGTCCCTGACCTCAAGCCTTATCGCCGTACGTGAGCATAAAGCCGGTGAGCCGGTCGGCTATGGCGGCACCTGGGAAAGCGCGCGCGATACGCGCCTTGGCGTGGTGGCGATGGGCTACGGCGATGGCTACCCGCGCGCGGCGCCGTCGGGCACCCCGGTGCTGGTAAACGGCCGTGAAGTGCCGATCGTCGGCCGCGTGGCGATGGATATGATCTGCGTCGACCTCGGGCCGCAGGCGCAGGACAGAGCGGGCGACCCGGTCGTGCTGTGGGGCGAAGGGCTACCGGTCGAGCGGATAGCGGAGCTTTCGAAAGTGAGTGCTTACGAACTTATCACGCGCCTGACGTCGCGGGTGGCGATGAAATACGTCGACTAATCCTGGCATTTACCCTCTCCGGCCTGGGGAGGGTATTCACCCCCAACATCCTCTCGATCTTCTCCCGTATCCGGTTTATTGTGGTATTCACCTGCCTTCTGTAAATCTGGAGAACCTCTCGTGTTTCAAAAAGTTGACGCCTACGCGGGCGATCCCATCCTTTCCCTGATGGAGCGTTTTAAAGACGATCCCAGAAGCGATAAGGTCAATCTCAGCATTGGCTTGTACTACAACGAAGACGGCATTATCCCGCAGCTGCAGGCGGTCGCGCAGGCGGAAGCCCGCCTCAACGCCCAGCCGCACGGTGCGTCGTTGTATCTGCCGATGGAAGGGCTGAACGCCTACCGCCATGGTATTGCTCCGCTGCTGTTTGGCGACGATCACCCGGTTCTTCAGCAGCATCGCGTCGCCACCATTCAGACGCTCGGGGGCTCCGGCGCGCTGAAGATCGGCGCTGATTTCCTCAAACGCTACTTCCCGAACTCGCGGGTGTGGGTCAGCGACCCGACCTGGGAAAACCACATCGCTATCTTTGAAGGGGCTGGATTCGAAGTAAGCACTTACCCTTGGTTTGATGCAAAAACCAACGGCGTTCGCTTCGACGCGCTGCTGGAGAAACTGAACACCCTGCCGGAACAGGACATTGTGCTGATGCATCCGTGCTGCCATAACCCAACCGGCGCCGACCTGACGGACGCGCAGTGGGATGCGGTCACCGGCGTGCTGAAGGCCCGCAATCTGATCCCGTTTTTGGATATTGCCTATCAGGGGTTCGGCGACGGTATGGCCGAGGATGCGTACGCCATCCGCGCGATTGCCCGCGCCGGGCTGCCGGTGCTGGTCAGCAACTCGTTTTCTAAAATTTTCTCGCTGTACGGCGAACGCGTCGGCGGCCTGTCCGTGGTCTGTGAAGACAGCGATACCGCGGCTCGCGTGCTGGGACAGCTGAAGGCGACGGTGCGTCGGAACTACTCCAGCCCGCCGAGTTTTGGCGCGCAGGTAGTGTCGGCGGTGCTGGGCGACGCGGCGCTGAAGGCGACCTGGATTGCCGAAGTCGAGGCCATGCGCGTCCGTATTCTGGCCATGCGCCAGGCGCTGGTCGAGGTGCTCCGTGAGGCGGTGCCGCACGGCAATTTTGATTACCTGCTCAAACAGCGCGGCATGTTCAGCTACACCGGACTGAGCGCCGCTCAGGTGGATCGCCTGCGCGAAGAATTTGGCGTCTATCTGATCGCCAGCGGCAGGATGTGCGTGGCTGGTCTGAACGCCGGTAACGTCCATCGCGTGGCCCAGGCGTTTGCTGCTGTAATGTAAGTACTCACTTACTTTCTCCTCTCTCCTGATACCCGGAGAGAGGAGCGTAAATATCCCTATAATTAGTGTGATCATCTCCGTTTTCTATAACATTGTTCCCAGATATTCCTTCCCTTCATGTAGCTCAGCGGTTAAGGTCAGAACGCTTTGTGAAAATACCGTCGATTTATACACAAAATCATTCAAGTTGCATCGAGGCGGCTTGAAGGATGACGTGGATAACAATAACGACCTGAAGATTTAGGGATTAACAATGCGCAAGATTACGCTGGCGCTTAGCGCCTTTTGCTTATTATTCACACTAAACAGCACCGTTGTTGACGCCCATGCTTCTTCGCCTTCTCCGCTGTATCCCGGGACAAATGTCGCGAAACTCGCCGAACAGGCGCCGATTCACTGGGTATCTGTCGCCCAGATTGAAAATAGCCTTGTTGGCCGTCCGCCGATGGCGGTGGGCTTCGATATCGACGATACCGTGCTGTTTTCCAGCCCCGGTTTCTGGCGCGGGCAGAAAACCTACTCGCCGGGAAGCGATGCCTACCTGAAAAACCCGGAGTTCTGGGAAAAGATGAATAACGGCTGGGATGAGTTCAGCATCCCGAAAGAGGTGGCGCGCGCGCTGATCTCCATGCACGTGAAACGCGGCGACAGCATCTATTTCATCACCGGCCGCAGCGAAACCAGGACCGAAACCGTATCGAAAACCCTGCAGGATGATTTTTTGATCCCCGCTGACAATATGAACCCGGTGATTTTTGCCGGCGACAAAGCGGGTCAGAACACCAAAACGCAGTGGCTGCGGGAGAAGAATATCAAAATGTTCTACGGTGATTCGGATAACGATATCACCGCGGCGCATGACGTCGGCGTGAGGGGGATCCGCGTGCTGCGGGCGTCCAATTCCACCTACAAGCCGCTGCCGATGGCCGGGGCGTTTGGTGAAGAAGTTATCGTCAACTCAGAGTACTGACAGTAAAAAACGGCAATCAGCAGATTGCCGTTTTTTTAATCAATGTGGTTTCACCTTTGCCCGTCTTGCTGCACACTTATCTGAATGACATCCGTGCGGGATGCGGCGGTGTGCCGCGACGCGACAAGGGGGAAAATGATGACCAATTCGGATCTATTGCAATACTGCATGGCGAAACCCGGGGCGGAGCAAAGCGTGCACAGCGACTGGAAAGCGACGCAGATTAAAGTCTCCGACGTGCTGTTTGCCATGGTCAAAGAGGTGGAAGGGCGTCCGGCTGCGTCGCTGAAAACCAGCCCTGAACTGGCGGAGTTGCTGCGCGAGCGGCACAGCGACGTGCGTCCGAGCAAGCATCTCAACAAAGCGCACTGGAGCACCGTGTATCTCGACGGCTCGCTGCCGGATTCGCAGATTTACTACCTGGTGGACGCCTCGTATCAGCAGGCGATAGAGCTGTTACCTGAACAGGTCAGGCAACAGCTTTCGGTGTGATGGCTACAGCATCGGCTTCAGGAACCGCGCCGTGTGCGAGGCTTCGCACTCCGCGACGGTTTCCGGCGTACCGGAAACGAGGATTTCCCCGCCGCCGCTGCCGCCTTCCGGTCCGAGGTCGACTATCCAGTCCGCCGTTTTAATGACGTCCAGGTTGTGCTCAATGACCACAATGGTATTGCCCTGGTCCCTGAGCTGATGCAGCACTTCCAGCAACTGCTGGATATCGGCAAAGTGCAGGCCTGTCGTCGGCTCATCAAGGATATACAGCGTCTGGCCGGTGCCGCGTTTTGACAGCTCGCGCGCCAGCTTCACGCGCTGTGCCTCGCCGCCGGAGAGCGTCGTCGCCGACTGGCCGAGACGGATGTAGGTCAGGCCGACGTCCATCAGCGTTTGCAGCTTACGCGCCAGCGCCGGAACGGCATCAAAGAATTCGCGCGCTTCTTCAATGGTCATGTCCAGCACTTCATGGATGGTCTTGCCTTTGTACTTAATCTCCAGCGTTTCGCGGTTATAGCGTTTGCCTTTGCACTGGTCGCACGGCACGTAAATATCCGGCAGGAAGTGCATCTCCACCTTGATAACCCCATCGCCCTGGCAGGCTTCGCAGCGTCCGCCGCGCACGTTAAAGCTAAAGCGCCCCGGCGTATAGCCGCGTGAACGCGCCTCCGGCACCCCGGCGAACAGCTCGCGCACGGGGGTGAACACGCCGGTATAGGTCGCCGGGTTTGAGCGCGGGGTACGGCCAATCGGGCTCTGGTCGATGTCGATAACTTTATCGAAATGCTCCAGCCCGTGAATATCGCGGTACGGCGCCGGTTCGGCGATGGTCGCGCCGTTCAACTGACGCTGGGCTATCGGGAACAGGGTGTCATTGATCAGCGTCGATTTCCCGGAACCGGATACGCCGGTGATACAGGTAAACAGACCCACCGGCAGCGTCAGGGTGACGTCTTTCAGGTTGTTGCCGCGCGCCCCGGTCAGCTTCAGCACTTTTTCCGGGTTCGCCGCCACCCGTTGCTGCGGCACTTCAATCTTGCGCTTGCCGCTCATGAACTGGCCGGTCAGCGACTCCGGTACCGCCATAATGGCGTCCAGCGGCCCTTCCGCAACCACCTGGCCGCCGTGAACGCCCGCGCCAGGACCGATGTCGATCACATGGTCGGCGGCGCGAATGGCGTCTTCGTCATGCTCCACCACGATCACGGTGTTGCCGAGGTTGCGCAGATGGATAAGCGTGCCGAGCAGGCGTTCGTTGTCGCGCTGGTGCAGGCCGATGGACGGTTCATCCAGCACGTACATCACGCCGACCAGGCCCGCGCCAATCTGGCTTGCCAGACGGATGCGCTGCGCTTCGCCGCCGGAGAGCGTTTCCGCCGAGCGGGACAGCGTCAGGTAATTAAGGCCGACGTTGACCAGAAACTTCAGCCGATCGCCGATCTCTTTCAGCACTTTTTCGGCGATTTTCGCCCGCTGGCCGGACAGCTTCATGTTGTTGAAGAAGTCCATCGCGTGGCCGATGCTCATATCGGAGATGGTCGGCAGCGCCGTATTTTCCACAAACACATGGCGCGCTTCGCGGTTCAGGCGCGTACCATCGCAGCTGGTGCAGGGGCGGTTGCTGATGAATTTCGCCAGCTCCTCGCGCACCGCGTTGGACTCCGTCTCTTTGTAGCGGCGCTCCATATTATGCAGCACGCCTTCGAACGGATGGCGGCGCACGGAGGTGTCGCCGCGATCGTTCATGTATTTGAACTCGATAGAATCTTTGCCGGAACCGTACAGCACCACTTTTTGTACGTGGGCGCTGAGGCTGCCCCACGGGGCGTCGACGTCGAATTTATAGTGATCCGCCAGCGACTTCAGCATCTGGAAATAGTAGAAGTTGCGGCGATCCCAGCCGCGGATCGCGCCGCCCGCCAGCGACAGCTCCGGGTTCTGGATAATGCGATCCGGATCGAAATACTGCTGTACGCCGAGGCCGTCGCAGGTCGGGCAAGCGCCCGCCGGGTTGTTGAACGAGAACAGGCGCGGCTCCAGCTCGCGCATGCTGTAGCCGCAGATCGGACAGGCGAAGTTCGCGGAAAACAGCAGCTCGTCCGCTTTCGGATCGTCCATATCGGCCACTACCGCGGTACCGCCGGAGAGCTCCAGCGCGGTTTCGAACGATTCCGCGAGGCGCTGCGCCAGATCCTCGCGCACTTTGAAGCGATCGATAACCACCTCGATGGTGTGCTTCTTCTGCAGCTCAAGCTTCGGCGGATCGGAGAGATCGCACACCTCGCCGTCGATACGGGCGCGGATGTAGCCCTGGCTTGCCAGGTTCTCCAGCGTTTTGGTGTGCTCGCCCTTACGCTCTTTAATGACCGGCGCCAGCAGCATCAGGCGCTTGCCTTCCGGCTGCGACAGCACGTTATCCACCATCTGGCTGACGGTTTGCGCCGCCAGCGGCACGTCGTGATCCGGGCAGCGCGGCTCGCCGACGCGGGCGAACAGCAGGCGCAGGTAGTCGTGGATTTCGGTAATCGTCCCGACGGTGGAGCGCGGGTTATGCGACGTGGATTTCTGCTCGATCGAAATCGCAGGCGACAGCCCTTCGATATGGTCGACGTCGGGCTTTTCCATCAATGACAGGAACTGCCGCGCATAGGCGGAAAGCGACTCAACGTAGCGACGTTGTCCTTCGGCATACAGCGTGTCGAAAGCCAGTGAGGATTTGCCGGAACCCGACAGCCCGGTCACGACGATAAGCTTGTCGCGTGGGATGACGAGGTTGATATTTTTGAGATTGTGGGTGCGGGCGCCCCGAACTTCGATCTTATCCATTCACCTTTCCCGGTAGAGACTCGGAATGCCTGGTTTGTTTGAAGGACAAACGGCAGAAACGGCTAAATTATGACACAGTTTGACCTGTTTGAATATACAGTATTGGAATGCATCTTCAGCGGAATTGTGCAACAATGTCTGGTTGGCGAGAGATCTCTGGAAAGAGCCTCACAGCTATTAAAATGCTGCGTGGAAATGGTACACTCACGCGTTTACACTATTAAGAAACGTATTCAGGAGACACGATCATGGCCAGCAGAGGCGTAAACAAGGTGATTCTCGTCGGTAATCTGGGCCAGGACCCGGAAGTACGCTATATGCCGAGTGGTGGCGCAGTGGCCAACATTACGCTGGCTACTTCCGAATCCTGGCGTGACAAGCAGACCGGCGAAATGAAAGAGCAGACCGAGTGGCACCGCGTTGTGCTGTTCGGCAAGCTGGCTGAAGTTGCCGGCGAATACCTGCGTAAAGGTTCTCAGGTCTATATCGAAGGCCAGCTGCGCACCCGCAAATGGACCGATCAGTCCGGTCAGGAAAAGTACACCACTGAGGTGGTGGTCAACGTGGGCGGCACCATGCAGATGCTGGGCGGCCGTCAGGGCGGCGGCGCGTCGGCAGGCGGCAATATGGGCGGCGGCCAGCAGCAGGGCGGTTGGGGTCAGCCTCAGCAGCCGCAGGGCGGCAACCAGTTCAGCGGCGGCGCGCAGTCTCGCCCGCAGCAGCAGTCCGCTCCGGCACCGTCTAACGAACCGCCGATGGATTTCGACGACGATATTCCGTTCTGATCCGCACCCCGTTAAGATTAGCAACAACGTTTTCTAAGACCCTGCTTCGGCAGGGTTTTTTTTCCCCGAAACCGCGCTTTCTGCCCGACTCTCGCGTTTAGCATTTCGAGCTCATTTTTCTTTTCTTCCCCGTATTTGATCGCCGCCTCATTTTTTAGGCGATGAAGCGATCAATAATTGAACTTGTCCGGACATCCGGACAAATGAAAAATTAAACGGCTTGGAGAATGAACAATGGTGAATATCGTGCATACCCGCTTAGATGACCGCTACATTCACGGTCAGGTCGCGACGGGATGGATCCCACACACTCAGGCGAACCTGGTGGTTATCTGCAATGATGCTGTGGCTGAAGATGAGATGAGAAAACAGTTGATATCCATTGCCGCGCCGGAAGGTGTTGGGGTTCGCTATTTTTCGGTGCAAAAAACCATTGATGTCATTCACCAGGCATCGCAGAAGCAGCATATTTTGCTAATGGCCGATAATCCGCTGGATGCGCTAAAGCTGGTTGAAAACGGTGTGCCAATCAAAGAGCTCAATCTGGGGAATCGTGCCTATTCGACCGCTCATGACATCAATGTGTACAAGTCATATCACGTTAACCATGAAGAGAAATTGGCTCTGGACGCGCTGGTAAGCAAAGGCGTGAACGTCTATTACGCCCTGACCCCTAACGACAGCAAACAGGCATACAAAGGCTAAACCACATGGAATTAACAACTGTCTTGCTCGTCGCGCTTGTTGCGGCATTTACCGGGGCTGATTCCTTTGCTGAACAGTTTCAAACCTACCGCCCGATTGTCGTTGGTTTTTTAATTGGTCTGGTATTAGGCGACGTTAAAACGGGTCTGATGGTCGGAGCGATTCTGGAACTTGTCTTCCTGGGGCAGACGGCCGCATTTGGCGGCGCCCAGCCGCCGAACATGGTTATTGGTACCGTTATTGGCGTCACATTCACCATTGTGAGCGGTCTGGACCCGAAAGTATCCGTCGCGTTGGCTGTTCCGTTCGCCATTCTGATGCAGGCCATCATGACCGCCTTTTGTACTTTCCTTGCGGTCTATATGCATAAGAACGACCGTTATATCGAAACCATGAATTTATCTGGGTTTGGTCGTACGCAATGGACGGGTCTGGGTTTAGCGTTCGTGTTGTATTTTACGGTTGCTTTCATTCCGATTTATTTCGGCGCAGAGCAAGCTTCCGGTTTCATCAAATCACTGCCTGAGTTTGTCATCCACGGCCTGAGCGTTGCCGGTGGGATCCTGCCTGCCGTTGGTTTCGCTATGCTGTTGAAAATGATGTGGAAGCGTCAGCATATTTTGTTCCTGATTGGCGGCTTTGCCGCAGTAAGCTACCTGAAGATGCCGATCCTCGCGTTAGCTATTTTCGGGGCTTGTTTCGCCGCTTACGATTTCTTTTCTCATCAATATCGTCAGCAAACCATGGCTAAAGCCGTACCAGAAACTGAAGAAGAAGAAGGGATCTAAGATGAGCGACTTTATCGACCAGACTGAAGCGCCTGAATTAACCAAAGCTGACTTAAACAAAGTATGCTGGCGCTCAATGCTATTAAACACCAGCTTCAACTACGAACGTATGCAGGCGGGCGGTGTGCTTTATTCGATGCTGCCTGCGCTGAAAAAGATTCACCGCAATCCTGACGATCTTAAGCAGTCTTTTAATCTGCACAGCGAGTTTTTCAACACCAACACGTTTGTCCCAACATTCGCCTTTGGTCTGGCTCTGGCGGCAGAACGCAAGAAAGCGGCTCCTGACGTTATTCGTAGTATTAAAATCAGTGCGATGGCGCCTATGGCGGGTTTAGGAGACTCGCTGCTGTGGGCGACAGCAATCCCTATTATTGCGGGTATTGCCGCAAGCCTGGCCAGCCACGGCAACGTATTTGCACCGTTCTTTTATCTGATCAGTTTCTTTGTTATTCAGTTTTCAATCCGGTTTGGTTTGATGCACTTTGCCTATAAAAATGGCACTAAAGCCTTTGCCAACATTAAGACCGTCTCCGAGCAGCTTTCACGCACGGCAACGATCCTGGGAATGACGGTGATAGGCGGTCTCATGGCGTCCTATATTTCGATAACGACGCCGCTAACGCTCGATGCCGGAGACATGGTGGTTAAGCTGCAGAGCGACTTACTGGATGCGGTAATGCCTAACTTATTACCCGCGCTGGTTGCCGCCACGGTGTTCTATGCAGTGAAGGTCAAAAAAGCCAAACCTCTGATGATGATTGGCATTATCACCGTGCTTTCAATTGTTGGCGCCGCTGTAGGAATTGTGTAATGAAAGTCAGCATGATTATTAGCGGCCACGGAGAGTTTTCGCAAGGGCTGCATAGCCTGGTGAAGGGAGTATTTGGCGATGTGGATAATCTTTTTACGCTTCCTTACGCATACGATATGTCTTCCGTTGTGTTCCTCGGGCAACTGGAAAACCTCGTCACCTCTCAGGATGAAGGCTCTACCGTTTTGATGCTGACTGATATGAAGGGTGGTACGCCATTTAATAAGTCAGTAGAGTTAAAACTTAAGGGTTATGACATAGAGGTCCTGACCGGTACAAATTTCAATATGGTTGCAGCGGCTATCGATGCGCGGGAGGATGCTGCGACAATACCTGAGCTTATTGAAATAGTGCTGGAACAGGGTAAGGAGTCGATATCTGCATTTGTTATGAAAGACGCGCAGATATCCTTTGAGGACACTGAAGATGGAATCTAAACATTTATTACCCAAATATTTGCAGGTTTCGGAGCTGATTCTTGAGGAAATCCGTGGCTTACAGGAAGGTGATAAGTTAACGCCGGAATTAATGCTGAAGGAAAAATACCAGTGCAGCCGTTCGACGATCCGTAGCGCAATCGCGTACCTCATCGAACGTGGCTATCTTGTGTCTAAACAGGGTATTGGGAACATCGTCACTATACCGATGCTTCGTGAAGAAGTTGAGCCCACGCTGAGCTTTACCCAGGATGTCGATAAGAAGGGGCTGGAGCATAAAACTATTATTGAGAAAGTCGATTTTATAAAATCCGGGTTTATTGCTAACGTCTTCGGCATTGCCGCAGATGAGGAATTTGCGGTTATTTCCCGGCGCCGCTATGTCAACGATTATCTGGCCGTGCTTGAAGATACCTATCTTTTAAAATCAACGTTTAATTTGCTCGATATTGGACATGTTGAACAAGTCGGTTTATATCGGGCCCTTGATGATATCGGTATGACGGGGGAGATGAGTATAAAAGAAAAACTCACGCCAATCATACTCAATGAAGAGCAAAGTAAAATTTTTGATGTGAACGAACCGACACCCATGATGAGCGTTATTCGTATTGGCTCAAATGAACATGGCGTTTTTGAATATACCGTTTCGATCACTGACGCAGGTATTCTTGAATTTACCAGAAATATGAGACGAGGTTAACTGATGCAACTGGTTCAATTAACAACCCAGGATGATGTTGCGGCGCATGTGGCGCAACAAATTGCCGAAACAATCACGGCAAAGGAAACCGCTTCATTTATCCTGGCTTCAGGCGGTACGCCGACTAAAGCCTTTGATATGGTTCCATCCATGCTTTCGCAACCCGCGAGCAAAGCCAAAGTTATTAAGCTGGATGAGTGGGTCGGCCTTAGTAAGAGCAATGAAAATTCATGCGAGCAGTATTTAGATGAGCATGTTGTTAAACCCTGGGGAATTACACCAGAAAATTACATCGCCTTTGACGGAGGGGTCGCACCGGAAGCCGAAGTCGAACGTATTCAGAATGCGATGGCTGCCGTACAGAGCCCTGACCTGTGTATTATTGGTCTGGGAATGAACGGTCATATTGGTTTTATCGAACCAAACGACGGTTTGCCGGTGAATGTCAGTAAAGTTGATCTGCACGTAGCGTCCCAATCGCATCCGATGGTATCGGGAAAGCACGATGTTAAGTTTGGTATCTCCTTAGGTTTGCAGGAAATTATGTCGGCAAAAAAGGTGATATTAATGGTCACTGGCGAACATAAAAAAGAGATCTTCGACAAACTGCTGAAGAGTAAAATTACAACATCGCTGCCTGCATCGCTTGTGAAAATTCACCCAAATGCAGAAATCGTCTTCTCTGAAGATGTTCTGTAAACCGAAAATGGCGTCGGGCCCCGTTCTCTTACGGGGCTTTTGCTTTTTCAGCCGTCAGCTTGCTTTTAGATTCCTCTGTCGCTTTCTGCTTACGCGCCTGCTCGTCCATAATGAGCCGGTAGGCGATGTAGTATTTGTAGATATTGCTGACGTAGGTCACCGTTTCGGCGCCTATCTTCTCGGCGGCCAGATGTTCGACGTTGCCAAACCAGATGTTAGGGTCAAAACCGCGTTGCTGGGTCTCTACCCGCAGGCGGGCGATGCGCGCCGGTCCGGCGTTATAAGATGCAAATGAGAAAAGCGCCTTATCGAGGGGGGTCATCGGTTCGTCGCCGTAGTACTGGTCTATCATCCAGCGCATGTATTTCACCCCGGCATGGATATTGGGGTCCAGGCTGCGAATATCACCGACTTTGAGCTCTTTACCGGTTTTCGGCATCACCTGCATGACGCCAATGGCGCCCACCGGGCTGCGGACGGACTGGTTAAGGCGTGATTCCTGATAGCCCTGGGCGGCCATCAGCAGCCAGTCTACGTCATACTGCTCGCCGTACTTTTTAAACAGCTCCACCATCGCCAGAAATTTACGCCGCTCTTTCTCCGCCGCCGCGTTTTTGACGTATTTAGCATCTTTGAGATAGCGCAGCAGAATGGTATTGCCGACCGTGCTGCCCTGGCCGTTTTCTTTAATGAAGGTATTCAGCAGAGCGAGCAGCTGCGGGTCGTCTTTGCGTACCGCCCAGGCGATGCTGGCGTTATCGCGCAGGACGATGTTTTCGTGCACCTGAATTTTTGGAAACACTTGTTTCCAGAAAAGCGCCTTGTGGCGATCGACGACGATCAGCGGAATCAGTCCTGCGCTCAGCATCTCGATAAGATCTTCATCTTCGAGCGCTTCGGGAGCGGCCTCCAGGGTCACCGGCGGGCGCGATTCTTTGGCGAAATGGGCATTCAGCGCCGTCAGGCTCTCGTAGTAGCTTGATGACGGGCGTACAAATACCGTTTTACCGGAAAGCGCCTCGAGGTTCTCCACGTCGGGAGAGGCTGGGCCAGAAATCAGCAGCTCCTTCACGTTCGGGTAGAGCGGTTCGGTAAACGTCACCTGCGCCTGGCGACCGGGGGTGATGGTGAGGTTGGCGGCGGCGATATCGCCTTTACCCTCGTTGAGCGCGGTGAAGAGCTGGTCGCGCGCAACCGGCACAAAGAGGATGCGTACTTTCAGGTGGCGCTGTTTCAGCTTGTTCTCTTTGGCGAGCTTGCTGTTCAGGCCGCGCTCAAATTCAATAAAGATGTCGTGGGTCGCGCCGCGCTGAGTGCCTTTATCGATGAAGAAAAAGGTCTTGCTGTAGGTGGTCAATACCCTGATCACCCGCCTGTCGAGCATACCGGGAAGATCCCCTTTCCAGGGTTTCAGCATATCGTTGATGTTGACTTCCAGCGTCTCACGCTCCTCTTGCTTCGGCGGTTTATCCTGCGCGGGCGCGGCGCGCACGGCGCCGACGAGCAGCAGGGCGGTGAGACAGGTAACGCTTGCGATAATGAATCGCTGCAAAGAGAAAGAGATGGCATTCATGGCGCGGCACTCCGCATGGTGCATCTTTTGAGTCTAGCCAAAACAGGGTGAGTTGTAAGGGAAAGAGAGCGCCGTAGGGGGGAACATGGGGGCAAAAAAATGCCCCCGGCAGGAGGCTATCGTTTATCAGGTCAGCACCATCGGCCATTCCGGCGGCGTCTGGTTCATCGCCTCGATCATCACGGTTTTGATGTTGCCCCAGACGGCAGCGATATCAACCAGCGTGATGCCGAGCAGGCCGGTGGCGAACCAGCATGCCGCCGCGATGCCCAGGCAGCTGCTGATGACGGCAAGACCGGCAAAATCTGATTTACGCAGCTGGATATTCAGCGTGCTGGCCAGAAACATCAGCCCGGCGCTTACCAGCGGCCAGCGCAGCAGTACGACGCTGGCGGTAATTGAAGCCATAAAACTCCCCTCTGAGAAAACGTGCCGGAGATAGCGCACGGTTGCTCCTCGGTACGAGGGGGATCGGCTATCGTTTGGCATTCAATAAGTTAATGAAACAGAGTGTTCCGTTGCATTTTAATGTGTGAACTATATCACGTTTGATGGTTTATTCACCAGCGGATTGCCGGGGTTTTTGTGCGCCTGGCAGCGGAAAACCCCCGCAATACGGACAGGGTCGGCGTCCGGGTCTGCTGCTGGCAATGTAAACAGCATGCATCTGAATTGCCTAATTAATAGCGAACTTAATGAAAACGTCGGCTTCTCTTTCAGTTTGGCTTACGGAAAAATATTATCATAATCGTCTGATATGTGTATTTTGCTGTAAAAAGAGAGTTGCTAATACCGAATGATTCATGCAACGTAATCACCTGTTAAAAAAGCATTCAGCCTGAAAGACAGGTGCGTAAATGCAGGGATTTAGCTGAAATGAATCGTAGTGCGCGACGTCAGATGCTGCGTGGGGTAGGGCTTATCACGGTGGTGCTGCTACCCGTGATGCTCGCGCTTTGGTTCGCGCAAATCCGGGCTGAGGCGGAAACGCATGCCCAGCTACGCACCTTCGCTCATCTGGTGCTGGCGAAAACGGAACACGTGATTCGTCAGGCGGATTTAGCCCGCGATGCGGCGGAGCAATATCGCGGCGATATCTGTACGCCGCAGCATCAGCAGCAGATGCTAAATATTATTCGCGGCCGTTTATATGTCGCCGACTTAATTTATGCCAGAGATGACCGGTTTTTATGCTCAACCGCCGTTCGGCCGGATAAACCCTGGATAATGCCTGCCGCCAATTACCACCGCAAACCCGATATCGCCATTTATTATTACCGTAATACGCCTTTCTATCCCGGCTATAACATGACCTATATGCAGCGGGGACAATACGTCGTGGTGATTAACCCGCTCTCCTATGGTGAAGTGATCACGGATGATGCGTCCCTGGCATTCGGCGTCTACGATACAAAAACTAATGAATTCTTCTCGAGCAGCGAGAATGCCAACCTGGCGTCATTCAAATCGCTGATCCGCGATAGCGACTACGCCTTTGAACGTCACGATCGGTTTTATACGATTGCGCTTTCGCCGCGACGTCCTATCGCTATTATTGTGTCATCGTCAAATGCGCGCTATTACCAGAACTTCCGCCATCAGGCGACGCTGACGCTGCCGCTCGGCCTGATTTGCAGCATGCTGATTCTGCTGGTGTGGTCGCGTACGCAGCAGCGGTTCAATGCGCCAAAGCGCCTGCTGATGCGGGCATTAACCCGGCGGCAGCTTTGCCTGCACTATCAGCCCATTATCGATATCAAATCCAACCAGTGCGTCGGCGCGGAGGCGCTGCTGCGCTGGCCCGGGTTTGACGGTCCGGTGATGAGCCCGGCGGAGTTTATTCCGCTGGCGGAAAAAGAGGGGTTTATCGAGCAGATAACCGACTATGTGGTGGAGTGCGTCTTTACCGACCTGGGCTTTTTCCTGCAAAACAACCCGCAGCTGTATATTTCGATTAATCTCTCGGCCTCGGATTTCCACTCTTCGCGGCTGATTTCGTTAATTTCGGAAAAGGCGCGGCAGTACCGGGTGCGGGCGCAGCAGATTAAAATCGAGGTCACCGAGCGGGGCTTTATCGACGTGCCGAAGACCACGCCGGTGATCCAGGCGTTTCGTCAGGCGGGCTATGAGGTAGCGATCGATGACTTCGGCACCGGTTATTCCAACCTGCACAATCTGTACTCGCTGAACGTAGATATCCTGAAAATTGATAAATCGTTCGTTGACACGCTCACCACCAACAGCACCAGCCACCTGATCGTCGAGCATATCATCGAGATGGCGCAGAGCCTGCAGCTCAAGGCGATTGCGGAGGGCGTCGAGACGCATGAGCAGGCCGCCTGGCTGCTCAAGCGCGGGGTGCAGTACTGCCAGGGGTGGTATTTTGCCCGGGCGATGCCGCCGCAGGCGTTTATACAGTGGCTTCAGCGCCCGGTGCAGCAGACCGTTCAGGCCGAAATCTGATGGCGGTAGTCGCTCGGCGTACGATCGAATTCGCGGCGGAATACGCGCGAGAAGGTCTGCTGCGAGACATACCCCAAATCCATCGCAATATCAAAAATCGGGCGCTGCGTGGTTCTTAGCGCTTCTGCCGCCAGCAGCAGGCGTCGCTGGCGGATATAGTCGCCCAGCGTCTGATGCGTCACCGTGCGGAACATCCGCTGCAGATACCATTTTGAATAGCCGGATTTTTTGGCGACTACGTCAATGTTAAGCGGTTGATCGATATGTTCATCAATCCATTCAATCAGCGTTTGAATAATATCGTGATGGGACATAAGCGGCCTCTTTCTCAAATCTCGATTCGTCGTTTTGTCTGCGGGCGAGTATAATTCCTCAAGTTAACTTGAGGTAAAGCGCTTTATGGAAAAGAAATCTCCCCGCATCAAAATGCTGCTGACGCCCGGCGAAGTGGCGAAGCGTAGCGGCGTTGCCGTCTCGGCGCTGCATTTCTATGAAAGCAAAGGGCTTATTCAGAGTACCCGCAATGCGGGCAACCAGCGGCGCTACCGCCGCGACGTGCTGCGCTATGTGGCGATCATCAAGATTGCGCAGCGCATTGGGATTCCGCTGTCCACCATCAGCGATGCCTTCGGGGTGCTGCCCGAAGGCCATACGCTCAGCGCCAAAGAGTGGAAGCACCTCTCGTCCCAGTGGCGCGAGGAGCTGGACCGGCGCATCCACACCCTGGTGGCGCTGCGCGATCAGCTTGACGGCTGTATCGGCTGCGGCTGCCTGTCGCGGCGGGACTGTCCGCTGCGCAACCCGGGCGATAAGCTCGGCGAGAAAGGGCCGGGCGCGCATTTTATGGATGACGAATAAAACGAAAGCGCCACAGAGGGCGCTTTCGTGTTTCCCGGTCTTTGTCTTTCACTCTATCCCGTTGGTTCACGGGAGGGTCTCCCCCGACATCAACACCCCTCAGTCGATCACATGTGGGTTGGAGGTTCCGGATTGTGCTGACACTTTAATTCTATTCCCTGAGCGTGGATTTGCCACCTGAAGCGGTGATTTTTTCGGCAAAAGTTTTCCGGCAAATGGCGACGGTTTCGTTCGTTATTTTGAACAAAAGTGTTGCCAGATTGCGCATGGACGATAACGTTTGCGCATACGTTGTCGATTTCTTCGCCGCCATCGGCGAAATTTAGCGAAATGGCGCAAACATCTGTTGAAAACGCCCTGCTAAAAGCCAGATAATCGTTTGCCTTTTTCACCCGACGCCTTTCTGACGCTGTTTTCAGTAGCCGGAAAGGCCGAAGGGTATCGTTAAAACCCGTTTTTTTCTGCGCGGAGTTAATCGTTTGCTTTTTTGCGGCTCCCCTTTGCCGCGATGTAGCACATGGAGATGACGCTTAACTGACAGTAGAAGGTCCACCACGCAGATGAACGGATGATAAAAAACTCTCAGGGGATGTTTGCTATGTCTACGCCTTCAGCGCGTACCGGCGGTTCATTGGACGCCTGGTTTAAAATTTCTGCTCGCGGCAGTACGGTTCGTCAGGAAATCGTCGCCGGTTTAACCACCTTCCTGGCGATGGTGTACTCCGTCATCGTCGTACCAGGCATGCTCGGTAAGGCCGGTTTTCCGCCTGCGGCCGTGTTTGTCGCGACCTGCCTGGTGGCCGGCGTCGGTTCGCTGGTGATGGGGCTGTGGGCAAATCTGCCGCTGGCGATTGGCTGCGCCATCTCGCTGACGGCGTTCACCGCATTCAGCCTGGTGCTGGGTCAGCACATCAGTATTCCGGTTGCGCTCGGCGCGGTGTTCCTGATGGGCGTGCTGTTTACGGTGATTTCCGCCACCGGCATCCGTAGCTGGATCCTGCGCAACCTGCCGCAGGGCGTTGCGCACGGCACCGGCATCGGTATCGGCCTGTTCCTGCTGCTCATCGCCGCCAACGGTGTGGGGCTGGTGATTAAAAACCCGCTGGACGGTCTGCCGGTCACGCTGGGCCACTTCGCCAGCTTCCCGGTGATTATGTCGCTGGTGGGTCTGGCGGTGATTATCGGCCTGGAAAAACTGAAGGTGCCGGGAGGCATTCTGCTGACCATTATCGGCGTCTCTATTGTCGGCCTGATTTTCGACCCGAACGTGCACTTCTCCGGCGTTTTCGCCATGCCGTCGCTGAGCGATGACAAGGGCAATTCGCTGATTGGCAGCCTCGATATTATGGGCGCGCTGAACCCGCTCGTGCTGCCGAGCGTGCTGGCGCTGGTGATGACCGCGGTGTTTGACGCGACCGGCACCATCCGCGCGGTGGCCGGCCAGGCAAACCTGCTGGATAAAGACGGCCAGATCATCAACGGCGGTAAAGCGCTGACCACCGACTCCCTGAGCAGCGTGTTCTCCGGCCTGGTCGGCGCGGCGCCTGCGGCGGTGTACATTGAGTCGGCAGCCGGTACGGCGGCGGGCGGCAAAACCGGCCTGACGGCGATTACCGTCGGCGTGCTGTTCCTGCTGATCCTGTTCCTGTCGCCGCTTTCCTATCTGGTTCCGGCCTACGCGACGGCGCCTGCGCTGATGTACGTCGGCCTGCTGATGCTGAGCAACGTGGCGAAAATCGACTTTAACGACTTTGTGGACGCGATGGCGGGCCTTATCACCGCCGTGTTCATCGTGCTGACCTGTAACATCGTGACCGGCATCATGATCGGCTTCGCCTCGCTGGTGATTGGCCGCATCGTTTCCGGCGAATGGCGCCGACTGAATATCGGCACCGTGCTCATCGCGCTGGCGCTGGTTATCTTCTACGCGGGCGGCTGGGCTATCTAAGTCCGACGTTTTACCTTTCGATAACGGGTGGCTTCGGCCGCCCGTTTTTGTTTTATGGTGCTGTGCGGGCCTGTCTGGCCCTGGAGACGAGAATGAATAGGAATATTGAAAACGGCTGAAATGCATTTAATGACATTCCGTTAACCGACCGTCAATTCAGTGCGATGACTCTGTGGAAGTGTTTCTCAGGGTATAATTAGTTATCTATTTAAAAATTCATTTATAGAATGTAAATATACGAATCCACAAGCGCTGGAGGGTATTTTTCTGGCCTGTAGTGGTTTAGACTCCATTCTCGTAAAGATTATATCTCAATATGGATATTATATGTTTTTTTTATATATCGGCAGCATGCTTTTTATATAACTGTTGATAGTGAATCAAATAGGGACTTGAAATTTTTGAAATCAAAAATTGTTGGATTTATTTCCGGGGCGCTGTATTACCCCGCAGCGGTATTGGCGTCAGATTATAACTCCAGGATGATAGATTACCATCTGATACTGAACAGTGATGACTCAATTTCAGGCCGTACCGTTGAGACATCCGGACGCCTTACTCTCAACGATGATGCCAGAAGTCATAATATACAAATTCATTCTGGCGGGGTGATGGAGATAAATAAAAACGCACTCGACGAGTCTTCTGTCGTCCTTGCGGGCGGGGTCCAGCATGTGGCTGGCACTGCATTAAACACCCTCATTTTCGGTGAGCAAAAGGTTTCGGGTACGGTCAGCGATACCGTAATTAACGGCGGATACCAGGCCGTTTACGGTTCAGGACGGGCAACCGGCACAACCTTAAGCAACGGTGGAACTCAATATGTAACCGGTATTGCTGAGCGGACAATCATTGAGTCTGGTAATCAGTATATTCAGTTTGGCGGCAGGGCCAGTAATACCATCATCAATGATGGCGGCGTCCAGAATGTGGATGGGGGAACAGTCACGAACACGACCATTCGTTACGGTGGTGAGATGTATATGCAGGGCGGTTCTGCATCGAATACTATCGTGGATGGGGGACTCATGGATGTCGGGGGAGAATCGACAACTGTGACAAATACCGTTGTGACTAATGATGGGGGGCTCTACGCAATCCAGGGGCATGTCACTGATACTGTTATTAACCGCGGGGAGATGGCCGTGTACTATCAGGCCTCTGCTTCCGGCATCATCATTAATGATGGAGGTCGGCTGATATCGCGCGCTTTCGTCACGGATACCACGGTTAATAGCGGAGGAGTCCAGTATGTCAATGAGGGTTCCAGTAGCAATATTACTGTCAACGAGGGAGGGGCCCTGTATTTAAATGAAGGCAGGGTAGAAAATGTGGCGCTGTCAGGACCGAACGCCAGATTCCTGATAGCGACTGATAAATATACGAATCATTATCGTACTCCCACACTTTCAGGAGTCGTGACGGCCTCGGACAGAGGACAGATTGTGTTGGGTTACGACGCCGATGCGTCTGGCGCAGATATAACGCTGAATAGCGGTGCCAGCCTGCAGCTACTAAATAATAGCGCCCTGTGCCGAACCGACTGCCTATATACGCTGAACAGCCTGACCCTGGCGGGAGGTCATGTCGCGCTTTACAACATGTCTCCGGGAGCCGTCGCCGGGTGGAATACGCTGGCGTTATCCAGTTTGTCCGGTAATGGCGATTTTTATATGCATACGGAGGTGGCGAAAGGTAAAGGCGATATTCTGAACGTAACCGGAAATGCGACCGGCGCGTTCCGGTTGTTTGTGCAGGACTCCGGAGTCAGCCCCTCTTCAGATGACAGCCTGCTGCTGGTTAAAACGGGCGGGGGTGATGCGGTGTTTACCCTTGGGAATAATGGCGGGGTTGTTGAGCTGGGAACGTGGGAGTACAGGCTGAAAGAAAACGGCGGCGGGAACTGGTTACTCAGCCCGGACCAGAAACCGGCATCACAGCCAGACCCTGCGCCGCAGCCAGAATTACCGGTAGAAAATGTAAAACGGCGCATTTCGGCCTCAACGGCCGCCGTTTTAAATATGGCGGCCGTACAGCCGCTGGTATTTGATGCCGAACTGGACAGCGTGCGGGAGCGTCTGGCAAGCGGAAAAATGGACGGGCGTGACGGCGCATTATGGATGGAGCAGCTCAATACGCGAAACAATGTAGCGACTTCGGCGGGGGCCGATTTTGAGCAGCGGCTTTCCGGGCTGGTCATAGGGATGGATCGGTATTCACAGCGTGAAAAGAGTGCGGACATACTGGGCGCTTTTTTCAGTTACTCGCACTCGAATGTCGGTTTTGCCCGCGGTGGTGAAGGCAATGTGGACAGTTTTTCCCTGGGGACCTATGCCGGGTTACAGCATGATAATGGTATCTACCTGGACGGTATTGCGAAGGTTAACCTTTTCAAGAATGGTGTTAAAGGGCGAATGAACAGCGGAGGCGCAGCGGATGGAAATTACCGTACCTACGGCGCCGGTACGCACCTGGAAAGCGGGATACGTCTGAGCAAAAATAGCTGGAATCTGACGCCATATATGGCTTTATCCGGCTTTGTGGGCAGCGACCGTGAATATTCCCTGTCTAACGGCATGCGCGCTGACGTGGATAATACGCGGATGCTGAGAGCGGAAGCTGGCCTCGGGGTGGATTACCCCCTGACGCTGGATAATGGGGTTAAGCTACAGCCGTGGCTGAAAGTTTCTGTACGACAGGCGCTTGTCGATGATAATCAGATAACAATCAATGACAGCGACCGTTTTCAGAACGATCTTTCCGGGACGCGAGGAGTGTATCAGGCCGGGATCCGCGCAAATATTACGGAGAATCTGACCGGGCATCTGAGCGCAGGCTACGGCGACGGAGCTGGCGTTCGCTCACCATGGCGCGCCGCGGCGGGAGTATCATGGTCATTCTGATTATAGCCAGCAGACCCTCCTTGAGGGTTATGCGCTGGCGTTAGAGCAGAAGTCGATGCCCGGGATAATTATTCATTCAGGGGATGATATATGATTACCAGGGGCATCCACAGCCATGATAATTCGAGTTCATCCCGTTATGCCGATTCATCATTCCGTGACCTGAACGCATTTTTGAGTTTGAAGGATAAAAACCGGCTTCATCCAGTTTGCTTTGCATCTCGGATTGGGCGGTATATCGTTGAGCCTTAAGCTCTCCGGTTTCTTTTATAATTTGCTGTATTTTTTCGCTGTTCTTTTCATTTTTTTCATCAAGCAAAGCATCGAGTTCTGATTGTTTTGCAATGATTTTTTGCTGAAGAACGAGGATTTTACTATCATATTCTGAATAAATTTTTCCAATAGCGGTCTGCTCTTCAGATGAGGTGTTTTGGTATCCTTGCGGGTTAGCGCTCGCTGTACAGGTGATTCCAAGGATAATGGATACGCTGACGGCCAGGTTAACCGCGCAGGTTTTTATATTCATAATGTGAGTCCCTTTTTACGTTTATGATTTCGACGATGCCAGCATGCACTCTGTAGTAACTGTAGAGTCAATATTTACTATAAAAGGACGTATTAATGTGAAAATAGGTGAACTTTCTAAGCGTACCGGATGCCCAATTGGAACTATTCGGTACTATGAAAAAGAGGGCTTGTTGCCTGAAACCGACCGCAATCAGGGAAATTTTCGGGTATATACCGAGGAGCACATTGAACGCTTAACCTTTATTCTCCATTGCCGCGCGCTAGAGATGACGCTCAATGAAGTTAAGGTATTGTTAAAGTATCGAGAGGATACAAATTTAAATTGCGATGAGGTCAACATTCTTGTCGATCGGCATATTCACCAGATAGAAGTTCGGGTTGAGATGCTGTCTCAGCTAAAACAGAAACTCATTGCGTTACGCAAATCATGTTCTGGGTCTCGTAAAACCGAATCATGCGGCGTTTTGAAAAAACTGAACCGCCAGCCTTAAACGTAAGCCAGACAACCGTCTCTGATGTTAAATCAGTGGGTTACATTACTCCTGTGGGCGAGTGATGCGCTTAGCATACCCGTCCTCCCGATCTCCAATCTCCCCTGGATAAGCTGAAAGGCGTATCATCATGATACCGCATAAGAAATACGACATCGCAAACAGGGATAGCATGGAAATCTTCTTCACAATACTCATCATGACCCTTGTGGTCTCACTGTCCGGGGTCGCGACCCGCGTTCTTCCCTTCCAGGTCCCTCTTCCGCTGATGCAGATTGGCGTCGGCGCGCTGCTGGCGTGGCCAACGTTTGGGCTGCATGTGGAGTTTGACCCGGAGTTGTTTCTGGTGCTGTTTATCCCGCCGCTGCTGTTTGCAGATGGCTGGAAAACGCCGACCCGTGAATTTCTCGAACACGGGCGAGAGATTTTCGGCCTCGCGCTGGCGCTGGTGCTGGTGACGGTGGTGGGGATCGGCTTTTTAATTTACTGGGTGGTGCCGGGTATCCCGCTTATCCCGGCATTTGCGCTGGCGGCGGTGCTGTCGCCGACCGATGCGGTGGCGCTGTCTGGTATCGTCGGCGAAGGGCGCATTCCGAAGAAAATCATGGGAATACTCCAGGGCGAGGCGCTGATGAATGATGCGTCCGGCCTGGTCTCGCTGAAGTTCGCCGTCGCGGTCGCCATGGGAACGATGGCCTTTACCGTCGGCGGCGCGACCGTTGAATTTCTCAAAGTGGCGATCGGCGGCATCATGGCGGGCTTTATCGTCAGCTGGTTGTACGGGCGTTCGATGCGCTTCCTGAGCCGCTGGGGCGGCGATGAGCCCGCAACGCAAATCGTCCTGCTGTTTTTGCTGCCGTTCGCCTCTTACCTGATTGCGGAACACATCGGCGTGTCCGGCATTTTGGCCGCCGTGGCGGCGGGGATGACCATCACCCGTTCCGGTGTGATGCGTACGGCGCCGCTGGCGATGCGCCTGCGCGCCAACAGCACCTGGGCGATGCTGGAGTTCGTCTTTAACGGTATGGTGTTTCTGCTGTTGGGCCTGCAGCTGCCGGGGATCCTTGAAACGTCGCTGGTGGCGGCGGAGGCCGATCCGAATGTTGAAACCTGGATGCTGTTTGCTGACGTTCTGCTGATTTATGCATCGCTGATTCTGGTGCGCTTCGGCTGGCTGTGGACGATGAAAAGGTTCAGCCTGCGCTTTTTACAGCGTAAGCCGATGGAGTTTGGCTCCTGGACCACCCGCGAGCTGCTGATTGCCTCGTTCGCCGGCGTGCGCGGGGCAATTACCCTGGCCGGTGTGCTCTCCATCCCGCTGCTGCTGCCGGACGGCAACGTGTTCCCGGCGCGCTATGAGCTGGTGTTCCTGTCGGCGGGCGTGATCCTCTTCTCGCTGTTCGTCGGCGTGATCATGCTGCCGATTCTGCTGCGCCACATCGAAGTGGCGGACCACTCGCAGCAGCATAAAGAGGAGCGGCTGGCGCGCGCGGCGACGGCGGAGGTGGCGATTGTCGCTATCCAGAAGATGGAAGAGCGCCTGGCCTCCGATTCACAGGAAAATATCGATGACCAACTGCTGACTGAAGTCAGCTCGCGGGTGATCGGCAACCTGCGCCGCCGCGCGGATGGGCGTAACGATGTGGAAACGTCGATGCTGGAAGAGAGTCTCGAACGGCGTTTTCGTCTGGCGGCGCTGCGCTCTGAGCGCGGGGAGCTGTACCACCTGCGCGCGACCCGGCAGATCAGCAACGAGACGTTGCAAAAGCTACTGCATGACCTCGACCTGCTCGAAGCGCTGTTGATCGAAGAGCAGTGAGTGCCGGTTCCCTCTCTCATGCGGGAGAGGGAATTAGCGCTCCGACAGCCAGAACCCTTCGCAGCATTTTAGCCACGCCTGGGCGCTGTGCGACAGGTAGGTTCCTTCCCGCCAGATCATCCCCAGCTGCCAGCTAAGCGTGCTGTCGAGCGGGATCCAGCGCAGGGTTTTGGCGTCCAGCCGCTGGCAAATCGGCTCCGGCAGAATCGCAATGCCCACGCCTGCCTGCACCATCGCCGCGAGAAAGTCCCACTGCCCGCTGCGCACCGCGATGCGCGGCTTGACGCCGTGCTCCGTGAACAGCTGCATCAGCTGGCGGCTCAGGGCAAAGTCTTCGTTATAGATGAGCAGCGGATGTTCGGCCAGCTGCGCTGGGCTGATGGTATCGACCGTCAGCCATTCGCCGGAGCGCGGCACCAGCACGCACAGCGGGTGGCGAAACAGAGGCAACGTCGTCAGGCCGCTTTCGTCATCCACCGGCAGGGCGGTCATCGCCAGATCCAGCTCGCCGTTCATCACCGCCTGCTGCACCGTCAGGCCGCCGAATTCGGAAATCTTCAGCTCCACGCCCGGATAGCGCTGGCGAAACAGGCCAATTGGCCCGGCCATCATCATGCCGACCATCGGCGGGATACCGAGCCGCAGCAGCCCCTTGTTGAGATGGTTGATGTCGCTAAGCTCGGCCTCCAGCTGGCGAAATTCGGCCAGAATCGCCAGCCCGCGTTCAAATACCACCCGGCCGGTATCGGTGAGCAGCAGCTTGCGCCCATCGCGGATAAGCAGGGTGCAGTTGAGTTCATCTTCCAGGTTTTTCAGCATCTTGCTGATGGTTGGCTGCGTCACGAACAGCTTCTCTGCCGCCCGGGTGAAGCTCTGCTGGCGCACCACCTCGACAAAATAACGCAGCGTTCTGATATCCATAACTATTCCTCGCAACTATACCCTTAATGATTTTAATTCATTTCAGTCACCGTCGGGGGCTCACTATACTGAGCGCCTTCACTTTTTTTGGGAATTCCTTTCATGGCTGTGGCCTCAGGGCGCGTAACGCCTGCCGTGTTTCATCATCTTCAGGTTCCGGTTCAGGTACTGCTGTATGCCGGTCTATTTATTCTGGCGGAACATCTGGTGGCATGGGGGCATCTGCCGCTGCCGGCGAACCTTGTCGGCATGGTGCTGATGCTGGCGCTGATCGTCTGCCGTATCGTGCCCTTGAAGTGGGTGCGCGCCGGGTCGCGCTGGCTGCTGGCGGAAATGCTGCTGTTCTTTGTGCCTGCGGTGGTGGCGGTGGTCAACTACGCGCAGCTGCTGATGGTCGACGGCTGGCGGATCATGCTGGTGATCGGCCTAAGCACGCTGATGGTGCTGGGGGCGACCGCCTGGGTGGTGGATAAGGTGTATCGCTACGAGCTGCGCAGGCTCAACCATGACTAACTTCCAGCTTAGCGTTCTGTGCCTGGCCATCACGCTCGGGCTCTATTTCGCCAATAAGCGGCTGTACCGCCGTTTTCGCAAGCTGCCGCTGATGCCGCTGGTGTTTACCCCGCTGCTGCTGGTGCTGATGCTGGTGTTCGGCCATATCTCCTACCAGAACTACATGGGCGAAGCGCACTGGCTGCTGTGGCTGCTCGGCCCGGCGACCATCGCCTTTGCGGTGCCGGTCTACGACAATCTGGCGGTCATTAAGCGCCACTGGATGTCCCTGTCCGCGGGGGTGGTGACCGCCACCATAGTCGCGGTCACCAGCTCCGTCTGGCTCGCCCGGCTGTTCACGCTGCCCGATGAGATCCAGCGCAGCCTCGCGGTACGCTCCGTCACCACCCCCTTTGCGCTGGCGGCGGCAAAACCGCTCGGCGGACAACCTGAGCTGGTGGCGCTGTTTGTGGTCGTGACCGGGGTGTTTGGGATGGCGGTCGGTGACATGCTGTTTATGCGGCTCGCCATTCGCGAAGGTATGGCGAAAGGCGCCGGGTTTGGCGCCGCGTCGCACGGCGCAGGAACCGCCCGCTCCTATGAGCTGGGGCCGCAGGAGGGCGTCGTCGCAAGCCTGGTGATGATGCTTTCCGGCGTGGTGATGGTGCTGGTCGCGCCGCTGGTCAGCTGGGTGATGTTCTGAAAACGCTCCCCGGCCGGAAGCCGGGGAGGCGTGGGTTAGTGCGCGCGGCCCTGGGCGATGCCCAGACCGGTCTGTGAGCGGATAAACTGCGCGCGGAACTGCTCGCGCTCGCGGACGCCCTCCGCGGAGCTATCGGTCGCTGAGAAGAACCAGATGCCGATAAAGGCGATAGCGATAGAGAACAGCGCCGGATACTCGTACGGGAAGATGGCTTTTTCGTGGCCGAGGATCTGCACCCAAATCGTCGGGCCGAGGGTCATCAGCACCACCGCCGTCAGCAGCCCCAGCCAGCCGCCGATCATGGCGCCGCGGGTGGTCAGCTTCGACCAGTACATGGACAGCAGAATGATCGGGAAGTTACAGCTGGCGGCAATGGAGAACGCCAGGCCCACCATGAAGGCAATGTTTTGTTTTTCAAACAAAATGCCGAGCAGAATCGCCACCACGCCCAGTACCAGCACGGTGATTTTCGACACTTTCAGCTCATCGCGCTCGGTGGCGCCTTTGCGGAACACGTTGGCGTACAGATCATGAGACACCGCTGACGCGCCGGCCAGGGTTAACCCGGCCACCACCGCCAGAATGGTGGCGAACGCCACGGCGGAGATAAAGCCGAGGAACAGGTTGCCGCCGACCGCATCCGCCAGGTGTACCGCCGCCATGTTGTTGCCGCCGATAAGCCCCCCAGCCGCATCTTTAAAGGCCGGATTCGCCCCGACCAGCATGATAGCGCCAAAGCCGATGATAAAGGTCAGGATATAGAAATAGCCCATAAACCCGGTGGCGTAGAACACGCTTTTGCGCGCTTCACGCGCGTCGCTGACGGTGAAGAAACGCATCAGAATATGCGGCAAGCCGGCGGTGCCGAACATCAGCCCGAGGCCGAGCGAGAGGGCGGAAATCGGATCTTTCACCAGCCCGCCAGGGCTCATAATAGCCGCGCCTTTCGGGTGAACCGCCATGGCTTCGGTGAACAGGTTGTTGAAGCTAAAGCCGACGTGCTTCATCACCATAAAGGCCATAAAGCTTGCGCCGAACAGCAGCAGGACGGCTTTGATTATCTGCACCCACGTGGTGGCGAGCATGCCGCCAAACAGCACGTACATCACCATCAGCACGCCAACCAGCACCACCGCGACGTGGTAGTTGAGGCCGAACAGCAGTTCGATAAGCTTACCGGCGCCGACCATCTGCGCAATAAGATACAGCGCCACCACCACCAGCGAACCGCAGGCGGAGAGAATGCGAATGGGACCCTGCTTCAGGCGATACGAGGCGACGTCGGCAAAGGTGTAGCGTCCGAGGTTGCGCAAGCGTTCGGCAATCAGAAACAGAATAATCGGCCAGCCGACGAGGAAGCCGAGGGAGTAAATCAGCCCGTCGTAGCCTGAGGTATACACCAGTGCGGAAATCCCCAGAAACGAAGCGGCAGACATAAAGTCGCCGGCAATCGCCAGCCCGTTCTGCAGGCCGGTGATATTGCCGCCCGCGGTGTAGTAATCGCTGCGCGAACGCACGCGTTTGGAGGCCCAGTAGGTGATATACAGCGTCAGCGCGACGAAGATCAGGAACATGATGATCGCCTGCCAGTTGGTCGGCTGGCGCTGCACCTCGCCGGTAATGGCGTCGGCGGCGTTGGCCGCCAGGGGCAGCGTGGCGGCAAGCGCCGTCAGAAGCTTTCTCATGATGCTTTTACCTCGCGCAGGACGGCTTTGTTAAGACGATCAAACTCGCCGTTCGCCCGCCAGACGTAAACGCCGGTCAGCAAAAACGAAATGACAATCACGCCAATACCGATGGGGATCCCTCGGGTGACGCTGGTACCCGGGTGCAGCGGGGTACCCAGCCAGCCAGGGGCAAACGCAATCAGCAGAATAAAACCGACATAAACAACCAGCATAATAATCGACAGAAGGGTGGCAAACCGTTGCCGTTTTTCGACTAACTCCCTGAAATGCGCGCTGTCTTCTATCTGCTGACAAATATCTTCATTCATCACAGAGTCTCCAGAGGTACAGGTAGGGGTTTTTGTAATAGAGCTGTCTATTGCCGGAGGACGACTGGCGTCTTATCCGGCCTGTAGTTGACTACCGTAGCGGGCCCGGTAGGCGTAGCGCCACCGGGCAAACTGAGGTTATGACGGCATGGTAATGGACTGCTTCTCTTCAAGCAGTTTTTCCACGACGCCCGGATCCGCCAGCGTCGAGGTGTCGCCAAGATTGCTGGTATCGCCGGCGGCGATTTTGCGCAGAATACGGCGCATGATTTTGCCGGAGCGGGTTTTCGGCAGCGAGTCGGTCCAGTGCAGCACGTCCGGCGTCGCCAGCGGGCCAATCTCCTTACGCACCCAGTTACGCACCTCGGTGTACAGCGCCGGCGACGGTTCTTCGCCGTGGTTCAGCGTCACGTAGGCGTAAATGGCCTGCCCCTTGATGCTGTGCGGAATGCCCACCACCGCGGCTTCGGCGATTTTCGGATGCGAGACCAGCGCGGATTCAATCTCGGCGGTGCCCAGACGGTGGCCGGAAACGTTCAGCACATCGTCGACGCGACCGGTTATCCAGTAGTAGCCGTCTTCGTCACGGCGCGCGCCGTCGCCGCTGAAGTACATGTTCTTGAAGGTCGAGAAGTAGGTCTGCTCAAAACGCTCGTGGTCGCCGAACAGCGTGCGCGCCTGGCCAGGCCAGGAGTCGGTGATGACCAGGTTGCCCTCGGTCGCGCCGTCGAGCGGATGCCCTTCGTTATCCACCAGCGCAGGCTGAACGCCGAAGAACGGACGGGTTGCCGACCCGGCTTTCAGCTCGGTCGCGCCCGGCAGCGGGGTAATCATGAAGCCCCCGGTTTCGGTCTGCCACCAGGTGTCTATCACCGGGCACTTCTCGTTGCCGATTTTCTTCCAGTACCACTCCCAGGCTTCCGGGTTAATCGGCTCGCCGACGGAGCCCAGAATACGCAGGGACGAGCGGTCGGTGCCCTGCACGGCTTTATCGCCTTCGGCCATCAGCGCGCGGATCGCGGTCGGCGCGGTGTAGAGAATGTTGACCTTATGCTTATCAACGACCTGGCACATGCGCGCCGGCGTTGGCCAGTTCGGCACCCCTTCAAACATCAGGGTGGTGGCGCCGCAGGCCAGCGGCCCATAAAGCAGGTAGCTATGGCCGGTCACCCAGCCCACGTCGGCGGTGCACCAGTAGATGTCGCCCTGATGGTAATCAAAGACGTATTTAAAGGTGGTTGCGGCATACACCAGGTAGCCGCCGGTGGTGTGCACCACGCCTTTCGGCTTGCCGGTGGAGCCGGAGGTATAGAGGATGAACAGCGGGTCCTCGGCGTTCACCGCTACCGGGGTATGCTGGTCGCTGGCCTTGTCGATAAGGTCGCTCCACCACAGGTCGCGGCCGTCGTTCCAGGCGATGTCGCCGCCAGTACGCTTGAGAACAATGACGTGCTCAACGCTCTTCACGTTCGGATTTTTCAGCGCTTCGTCGACGTTTTTCTTCAGCGGGATCGCCCGCCCGGCGCGCAGACCTTCGTCGGCGGTGATCACCAGACGCGAGCTGGAGTCAACGATGCGCCCGGCGACCGCTTCCGGCGAAAAGCCGCCGAAAATCACCGAGTGCACGGCGCCGATGCGCGCGCAGGCCAGCATCGCCACCGCCGTTTCCGGCACCATCGGCATATAGATAGCGACGACATCGCCTTTTTTAATGCCCAGAGACTGCAGGGTATTGGCGAAGCGGCAGACGTCGCGATGCAGCTCCTGGTAGCTGATGTGTTTGCTCTGGCTGGCGTCGTCGCCTTCCCAGATGATGGCGGTCTGCGAGCCGCGTTCGGCCAGATGGCGGTCGAGGCAGTTGGCCGCCAGGTTCAGGGTGCCGTCTTCATACCATTTGATCGAGACGTTGCCTGGGGCAAAGGAGGTGTTTTTCACCTTCGTGTAGGGGGTTATCCAGTCAAGGATGTTACCCTGTTCGCCCCAGAAGGCGTCAGGATCGGTGATGGACTGGTGGTATTTTGCCTTGTACTGTTCCGGGTTAATCAGGCAGCGTTCCGCAATCGGAGCGGGAATAGGGTGTTTATGTATTTGGCTCATGGCTTTTTTTCTCCTTGTAAGATGTTAATAATATGTCTCTAAAACGTTAATTGTAGGGGTTTTGACAGCTTTGTTTATTATTTGGGCTGCAGATCACGCATTGACTGTATCGTATGAAAATCAATCAAATGAATCTTTGAAGAGAAATAATTGCCGTGATGAATTTATAGAATTGTTTATAAAAAACTTTTTCTATAACAATCAGTTATTTTTGATGTTTGGCTGAAACTCGTGATATCCCACGCTCGCTCGGGAAAAAGCACTATTCCTAAAGACTTGCGCAGAATGCCGTACAGGTGGTACTGATACTGCGCGTTAAAAAACCCTGCAAACAAACGCAACACAATCCACCCCTGTTCCGAGGGAGCCATCCGTTTCAGGAATGGCGTTCTGTATCGAGGAAGTCTGTAGTTATGAAAAAAGCGAAAGTCAGCCTTGCCTGGCAGATTCTGCTGGCGCTGGTGCTGGGAATTCTTTTGGGGAGCTATCTGCACTACCATAGCGATAGCCGTGAATGGCTGGTCATCAACCTCTTATCACCGGCCGGCGACATCTTTATCCATCTGATTAAAATGATCGTTGTGCCGATCGTTATCTCTACGCTGGTGGTCGGTATCGCCGGCGTTGGCGATGCGAAGGCGCTGGGTCGTATCGGCGCAAAAACCATTATCTATTTCGAAGTGATTACCACCGTCGCTATCGTGCTGGGGATTACCCTGGCGAACGTGTTTCAGCCCGGCTCAGGGATTGATATGTCGCAGCTGGCGACCGTGGATATCTCTAAATACCAGAGCACCACGGCGGATGTGCAGAGCCATGCCCACGGACTGATGGGCACGATCCTGTCGCTTGTGCCGACCAATATCGTCGCCTCGATGGCCAAGGGCGACATGCTGCCGATCATCTTCTTCTCGGTGCTGTTTGGTCTGGGGCTGTCGTCGCTGCCAGCCAGCCACCGCGAACCGCTGGTCACGGTGTTCCGCTCTATTTCTGAAACCATGTTCAAAGTCACCCATATGGTGATGCGCTATGCGCCGGTGGGGGTTTTCGCCCTGATCTCGGTGACCGTGGCAAACTTTGGTTTCGCCTCGCTGTGGCCGCTGGCGAAGCTGGTTATCCTGGTGTATGCCGCCATCGTCTTCTTTGCGCTGGTGGTGCTGGGGCTGGTGGCGCGGATGTGCGGCCTGAGCATCTGGATCCTGATTCGTATCCTGAAAGATGAGCTGATTCTGGCGTACTCAACCGCCAGCTCCGAGAGCGTGCTGCCGCGCATTATTGAGAAGATGGAAGCCTATGGCGCTCCGGCGTCGATTACCAGCTTCGTGGTGCCGACGGGCTACTCCTTCAACCTCGACGGCTCAACGCTTTACCAGAGTATCGCCGCTATCTTTATTGCCCAGCTGTACGGTATCGATCTGTCGCTGGGTCAGGAGATTATTCTGGTGCTGACGCTGATGGTGACCTCGAAAGGGATTGCCGGGGTGCCGGGCGTCTCCTTCGTGGTGCTGCTGGCGACGCTGGGCAGCGTCGGGATCCCGCTGGAAGGTCTGGCGTTTATCGCCGGGGTCGACCGTATCCTCGACATGGCGCGTACGGCGCTGAACGTAGTGGGTAACGCGCTGGCGGTGCTGGTTATCGCCAAGTGGGAACACAAGTTCGATCGCAAGAAAGCGCAGGCCTATGAGCGCGAAATGCTCGGGCGTTTTGATAAGACGGCCGACAGTTAATCGCGGTCAGCCGGGCGGCGCTCAGGCGCGCCCGGCTGTTTACTCGCCGCTCAGGCGATCGAATTCTTCGCAGCCGGTATCAAACCCTTCCGTACAGCTGACGTTAAACCAGTTCAGCGCTTTTTGCTTATTTGGCGCGATAAACCCTTTCTCCCCCTGCTCAAACATCATACCCGCCCAGTATTCGGCATAGCCGGTGCGCGAAAGCGACGAGCTGTGCTTGAACCAGAAGGTGGCCTTATCGTCGTCCTGCGTTACGTTAACGCCGTTGGCGTAAATCAGGCCGAGCAGCATCTGCGCGTCGACCGCTGAGTCGCTTTCCTCATCCTCGGCGGCTTTTTGCAGCAGCGCGATGGCCTGCGGGTAGTCCGTTTTGCCCACCTGCTCGTTGACCAGAATCCGCGCGAGGATGATTGCCCCGGTTTTACTGCCGGCCTGGTTCGACTGCTCCGCCAGCTTCAGCGCCTGCGGGAAGCTGGTTTTCAGCGTCATCTGCGCCAGCAGCGCCAGCGCGTCGGCATCGCCGTTCTGCGCGGCTTTTTCCGCCCAGTAGCGGGCATGGGCTTCATCGCCGGAGCTCAGGTAGGTATCGGCAAGATAATATTGCGCGCGCCTGTCGCCTGCTTCTGCCTGGGTTTTGTACTGTGTGCCAATCTCATCGGCGTGGGCCAGTAATGGGAGAAAGAAAAGTAAAAAGAAGCGTTTCATTTTTTATCGTCGTTTAAACAGTTGCGGGCAGTATAGATGGCGCACACGAAGAATAAAACGGCTGCGTTAATGCCTTATGCTGCGCAACGACACGATTTTTCCGGGCGAGGCGTTTGATAAGGCTGAATAAATAAAAGGGGTGAATGAATCACCCCTTTTATATTTATCAATGAATTACTGGATATTATCCTAACGCGCTTTCACGCAGCCGGGATTTTAATTTCTCATATTCATCGATGACGTACTGCTCGGCGGCGCGCTGGTCGGCAATCGGCTCAACGCGAACGGCGCAGTACTTGTACTCCGGCGTTTTGGTTATCGGGCTTAAGTTTTCCGTTACCAGCTCGTTGCAGGCGCCAATCCACCACTGGTAGGTCATGTAGACCGCGCCCTTGTTCGGGCGATCGCTGACCTGCGCGCGGGTGATGATTTTGCCTTTGCGCGAGTTAACCCACACCAGCGCTTCATCCCGGATACCCAGACGCGCCGCGTCTTCGGTATTGATCTGCGCATAGCCGGGCTCGTCCGCCAGCGCCGCCAGCGCCGCACAGTTGCCGGTCATTGAGCGGCAGGAGTAGTGGCCGACTTCGCGCACCGTCGAGAGCACCATCGGGTACTCGTCGGTAAGCTTATCAATCGGGGCAACCCAGTCGCAGGTGAAGAACTGCGCCAGACCGTTCGGCGTATCAAACTTCTCTTTAAAGAGGTAAGAGGTGCCCTGGTCGGCGTCGGACTCATCGCGGCATGGCCACATCACATAGCCCAGCTCGCCCATTTTTTCGTAGGTCGCACCGTAGAAATCCGGGCACAGATGACGCAACTCGTCCCAGATTTCCTGGGTGTTGTTGTAGCGCATCGGATAGCCCATCCGGGTGGCGATTTCGCTGATAATCTGCCAGTCCGTTTTCAGATCCCACTTCGGCTCAACGGCCTTGAAGAAGCGCTGGAAGCCGCGGTCGGCGGCGGTGTACACCCCTTCATGCTCGCCCCAGGAGGTGGACGGCAAAATGACGTCGGCCGCCGAGGCGGTTTTGGTCATAAAGATGTCCTGGACGATGACCAGCTCCAGATCGTCAAACGCCTTACGCACCGCGGACAGCTCCGCGTCGGTCTGCAGCGGATCCTCGCCCATGATGTAGGCGGCGCGAACCTCGCCGTGCGCCGCGCGGTGCGGCAGCTCGCTGATGCGATAGCCGGTGTGTTCCGGCAAGCTTTCCACGCCCCAGGCCTTCGCGAATTTCTCGCGATTTTCCGGGAACTTGACGTACTGGTAGCCCGGATAGGTATCCGGCAGCGCGCCCATATCGCAGGCGCCCTGGACGTTGTTCTGACCGCGCACCGGGTTCACGCCGACGCTCGGTTTGCCGAGGTTGCCGGTGAGAATCGCGAGGCTCGTCAGCGAACGTACGGTCTCCACGCCCTGATAGAACTGGGTCACGCCCATGCCCCACAGGATGGCGGCGGATTTGGCGTTGGCATACATACGGGCGCATTCGCGGATTTCCCGGGCGCTGACGCCGGTGATCGCCTCAACGGACTCCGGCGTATAGCCCTCGACGATTTTGCGATACTCCTCGAAGCCCTCGGAACGGCTGGCGACGAAGGACTTGTCGTAAAGATCCTCTTCGATAATGACATGCCCGATGGCGTTGAGCAGCGCGATATTCGAGCCGTTCTTCAGCGCAATGTGCATATCGGCAATGCGCGCGGTTTCAATTTTGCGCGGATCGCAGACGATAATCTTCGCCCCATTGCGTTTGGCGTTAATCACGTGATTCGCCACAATAGGGTGTGAATCTGCCGGGTTATACCCGAAGATAAACACGAGATCGGTGTTATCAATCTCTGTGATGGCATTACTCATGGCGCCATTACCGACCGACTGGTGCAGACCTGCAACCGATGGGCCGTGTCAGACGCGAGCGCAGCAGTCGACGTTATTGGTGCCAATAACGGCGCGCGCAAATTTTTGCATCACATAGTTGGTTTCGTTACCCGTACCGCGCGAAGAACCGGTGGTCTGGATGGCGTCCGGACCATATTTCGCTTTGATGGCGCTAAGGCGCTCTGCGACGTAGTTCAGCGCCTCATCCCAGGAGACGGCCTCCAGTTTGCCACCGCGCTGGCGGCGAATCATAGGGGTTTTCAGACGGGGCGTCAGGATCTGGGTATCGTTGATAAAATCCCAGCCATAATAGCCTTTCAGGCAAAGCGTCCCCTGGTTGGTTTTGCCTTGCGCAGCCTCCGCCCGGATGATTTTGCCGTTATCGACGACCAGGTTTATCTTGCAGCCTGATGCGCAATAAGGGCAAACCGTGACGACTTTTTTCATCGGTCTCGCTCCAGTTAAACAATACGCACGAATGCGTTCACAGCAGCTTGATGCATCTTTTATGCCATGTTTTTAATGTGGGTTATTCCTGATATTACGGCCGGAAATCCGGCGTTTTACTGACGAAAAACAGACTCTCGTCAGTTTTGACGTGTCGAAATTCGGCGAGATGTGACAGCGGTTAAAGATTCATCACCCGAAAAGGGAATTGGCTGGAGAGGACCGCAGAATCGATCAGACTTACGCAATAACGGGCAGAACAGGGTCTGATAATGAAACCGGTGATTCTGGTGGTCGATGACGATGCCGCTATCTGCGAGCTGCTTCGCGAGGCGCTGAGCGAACACGTCTTTGAGGTGGCGGTCTGCCATCTTGGCCAGCAGGCGCTAGCGACGGCGGTCCGGCGGCCGGACGTCGCGCTGGTGCTGCTGGACATGATGCTGCCGGATATCAACGGCCTGCAGGTGCTGCAGCAGCTGCAAAAGCAGCGTCCGGCGCTGCCGGTGGTGATGCTGACCGGTCTGGGCAGCGAATCCGACGTGGTTGTCGGCCTGGAGATGGGAGCGGATGACTACATCGGCAAGCCGTTCAATCCCCGGGTGGTGGTCGCGCGGGTTAAAGCGGTGCTGCGCCGTGCGGGCGTGCTGGCGGCAGAGGCTGACGCCGGGCAGGGCAGCGGTATGACCTTCAACGGCTGGCGGCTGGATACCCTGCGCTGCGAGCTGACCAACCCTCGTCAGGAGGTGGTGGCGCTCACTCAGGGAGAATACGGGCTGCTGCAGGCGCTGGCGCAAAATGCCCGTCGGGTGCTGAGCCGGGAACAGCTTCTGGCCCTGACGCACAGCGAAAGCATGGAGGTGTTCGACAGGACCATCGATGTGCTGATTATGCGCCTGCGGCGCAAAATTGAGATCAATCCGCATCAGCCGACGCTTATCAAAACCCTGCGGGGGCTGGGCTACGTCTTTGCCGCTGATGTGGTGCATCGCGAAAAGGCCGCCTGAGGTTATGGCGTCACCGGGTTCTCGTCAATAAACGCCAGCAGTTCGTCGAGGGTTTTAGCGCCGTCAATGGCGTTGGCGCACTGCAGGCTTGCGCGGGCGCAGGCATGGGCCAGCTGCAGGCTTCTGGCGAGCGGCCACTGCTCATGGCAGCCATATAAAAAACCGGCGCAGAACGCATCCCCGGCGCCGACGCTGCCGACGATCTCCTCCTGTGCCAGCCGCCAGGAAGGGATCCACATTCCGCCGTCATCGGGCGATTGCCCCCACGCGCCCTCCGGGCAGTGGATCACCGCCCGTTTTTTCACCCCCGCCTGCAGCAACAGCGCCGCGGCGCGGGCAATATTGTCGATCTCCGGCTCGCCGCTGGCGGTGCGAATTTCAAGCCCGCTGAACTCCCCGGCTTCCAGCTCGTTGATCACCAGATAATCCAGATGCCGCAGCGCGGGCAGCACCAGCGGCTGATAGCGCGGATCGCCTTTGCGCGAGACCAGATCCAGCGACGTTTCGTAGCCCAGATCCTGCATCTGCGCCAACAGGCGCGCCGCGCGGGTGCCGTAGGTTTCATCGGCCAGATCGAGGGTATCGAGCAGCAGCAGATACCCGAGATGGAAGATCCGCATCGTGGGATCTAATTGATCGAACGCGGGAAGATCCAGTAGCCGGTTTGCGCCCGGCGAGTGGAAGAAGGTGCGCTGTCCGCTGGGGTCGGTCATCACCTGCGACATCGACGTGGGCGCAAAGGTGGTGCGCTGTACGTGCTGGCGATTGACGTGGTACTGGTCAAGCATGGCGTTGATGTAGTCGCCGTCGGCGTCTTCGCCAATCAGCCCGACCGCCTGCAGCGGCAGGCGGCAGTGCATTTTCGCCAGCGTCAGCAGCACGTTAAGCGGAGCGCCGCCGGTGGCGCGCTCGCTGTGGGTAATCTCCGCAAGCCAGCCGCGCTCCGGCCACTGTACGATTTTATGCACATGATCGACCAGCATATTGCCCGCCGCGATAATCCCTTTACGTTCCATTATGCTTTCCCCGCGCTGCCAAAAATTTGCATCTGTTCGGTGACGGTATCGGTAATCGCCATCTCTATACCGAGCAGCAGCTCCGCCAGCTCATCGTAGATGGGGCGACGGTGCGTCATCCGGTGCTCAATGGCCTCAAGCGCGGCCTGGGACATGCCGGTGTAGAAATTAATTTTACGAATGCCAAGCGCAATCGCGCGGCGAAAATCGGCGTTGCTGATCCCCGAACCGCCGTGCAGCACCAGCGGCAGCCCAGTCTGCTGACGGATAAGATCCAGGCGGGCAAAATCGAGCTTCGGCTCGCCTCTGTATTTACCGTGCGCGTTGCCGATGGCGACCGCCAGCGCATCGATCCCGGTCCGGTCGACGAAGTCGCGCGCCAGGCCGGGGTCGGTAAAGTGGCTCTTATCCGCATGACCATAGAGCGCGCCGCCCTCATCGCCGCCCACTGCGCCCAGCTCGCCCTCAACCGACACCCCCACGACGTGGCACATTTTCACCACTTCCCGGGTCTGGCGGATGTTTTCGTCGTAATCCAGCGTCGAGCCGTCAAACATCACCGAGCTAAAGCCAAGGCGGATGGCGCGAACCACCGTCTCAAAGCGCAGGCCGTGGTCGAGATTGAGCACCACCGGAATGTCGTGTCTGGCCGCTTCAAACCGGATTAGCTCCACCAGCGACTCCAGCGGCAGATATTTAAAATGGACTTCGGCGATATTGATGATAAACGGCGAGCGCTCCTGCTCGGCGGCGGCGTACAGCGCCCGCAGAAAATGGGAGTCGAGGACGTTAAAAGCGCCGAGCGCGTAATGATGCTCCCGGGCGTGCGCCAGGCCTGCGGCCAATGATATCAAGGGCATCATCGTCTCCTTTAGCCGAGAAATCGACGATACTCATTGCACAGCACCAGCTGCGCGGGTTTGTCTTCCTCTATTTGAGTGTAGCGGTCAATGGGGTTGAGGAAGTGATTATCGTGATCGTCGTCGTTAACGGAGGAGACTTCGCCGACCAGCACGTCGCCAAAGCCGCGTTCGCCCCAAAAGCTGTGATACAGCCCTGGCGGCAGGCAGATGCTCTCTCCCGGCGACAGGCGAAGCTGGCTACCGGCCGGGTAGATTTGACGGCAGCCGTCGAGCGTGACCGCCACATCGGTATTCTCCGTTTTTCCGCTGGCATCCGCATTCCACAGTTCGACGATCAGGTTGCCGCCGCCGCGGTTAATGATGTCCTCGCGTTTGCGCCAGTGAAAATGCAGCGGCGTTACCTGACCGTCGCGCACGTGCATGATTTTCTCGGCATAGCACTTCTCATAGGGCATCCCCTTCGGCGAGCCGTTGCGCAGGGTAAACAGCGTCAGCCCGAAGGTGGGGAAACTGCTGCCGCCGAATGCGGTAATATCCCAGCCAAGCTTCAGAGCGAAAACCTCCTGCCAGTCGTCGGGATCGAGCGTGCGCCATTTGGCTAAGGGGAAGCTGGCAAACGGCGGCAGATGTACGTCATGCTGGGAGAAAAACTGCCGGGTATGGCCGAGGATGTCGTTAATTTCGGAGCGTTTCATCGAGACTCCTTGAGCGTTGCGCGCTTTCCCCCTCTCCGTTGCCGGGAGAGGGGAGGTTGTACAACCGTTATTTCACCGTCCAGCCCTTATAGCTGCCGACGTTGCTCTTATCGATCATCGTCACCGGGATCAGCACCGGCGCTGTCGGCGCTGGCTTCCCTTGCAGAATGTCATAGCCTATCTCTACCGCTTTCGCCGCCATTACCTGCGGGTCCTGCGCGGGCGTGGCGACAAACAGTGAGTTCTCGCGCTTGAGCGCTTCTTCGCCGTCCGGGCTGCCGTCTACGCCAACGATAAAGAACTCGCTGCGTTGCGCCTGTTTTGCCGCCAGATCGGCGCCGATCGCCGTGGGATCGTTAATGGCGAAAACGCCGTCGATCTTCGGATTGGCCGCCAGCAGCGAGGTCATCACCTCCAGCCCGCCCTCACGGCTGCCTTTGGCGTTCTGGTTGGAAGAGAGGATCTTGATATCCGGATGTTTCTTGAACTCGGTCTCGCAGCCTTCCACGCGGTTCTGTACGGCGGAGACCGGCGGCCCGTTGATGATGACCACGTTGCCCTTGCCTTTCAGGCGTTCGGTAATGTGCTTACAGGCCATTTCTCCGGCCTGGGTGTTGTCCGAGGTGATGGTGGCGTCGGCGCCTTCCGCGGCAACGTCAACCGCCACGACCACGATGCCCGCCTCTTTTGCGCGCTTCACCGCCGGGCCGATGCCCTTCGAGTCGGCGGCGTTGAGAATTATCATATCGACTTTTGCAGCGATAAAATTATCAATTTGAGAAACCTGCTGGCCCAGATCGTAGCCGCTGGAGACCAGCGTCACCTTGACGTTATCCCCGGCCAGCTTGCGGGCTTCCAGCTCCGCGCCTTTGGTTATCTGCACAAAGAACGGGTTGGCTAAATCGCCCACCGTCACGCCGATAGACTTCAGATCTTTCGCCTGCGCCAGCGGCGCGGCGGCAAGCAGCGCGCCGACACAGAGCGCGGTTACTAAGGGTTTCAAACGCATGCTGTTTTCCTCACTCATAGGGTATTGTTGTTATGCACTTTGGTGGTGTCGGGTACGGTATTTGTCGATCAGCACCGCAATGATGATCACCGCCCCTTTGATCACCAGCTGCCAGAAGTAGGAGACGCCCATCAGCGTCATGCCGTTGTTCAGCGTGGCTATAATCAGCGCCCCGACCAGCGTGCCGGTGATAGTGCCGATACCGCCGACGAAGCTGGTGCCGCCGAGGATAACCGCGGCGATCGCGTCCAGCTCGTAGCCCACGCCGAGGTTGCCGTTGGCGCTGTACAGGCGCGAGGCGCTCATGACCCCGCCAAGTCCCGACAGCAGGCCGCTCATGCCGTACACGAACAGCAGCACGAACCACACCTTGATGCCGGTCAGCCGCGCGGCCTGCATGTTGCCGCCTACCGCGTAGATGTGAACGCCGAGCGTCGTACGCCGCAGAATGAACCAGCAGATAGCGACCACCGCCAGCGCAATGACCACCAGCCAGGGGACAGGGCCGAGATAGTTGTTGCCTATCCACTCAAAGCTGATGCTGGAGTTAATCACCGTGGTGCCGTCCGCCAGCAGATAGGCGGCGCCGCGCAGGGCGGTGTAGGTGCCCAGGGTGACGATAAACGGCGGCAGCCCGGCAAAGGCCACCAGCGCGCCGTTAAACAGCCCGAGCAGCAGCCCCAGCATCAGCGCCGCCGGGATGGAGAGCAGGGATAACTCGGGAATCAGCGACACCACCATCGCCGCCACCGCCGTGGTGCCAAGAATGGAACCGACCGAAAGGTCTATCCCGCCGGTCAGAATAATGAAGGTCATCCCGGCGGCGAGAACGATATTGATCGACGCCTGGCGGGTGATATTCAGCAGATTGCTTTCGGTAAAAAAGTTGGGGGCGATAACGCCGAATACCGCGACGATCAGGATGAGAATCGGCAGTATCCCGACGGTTTGCATCACATCGCCCATCAGCATCTTTTTCGCCGACGGCGATTTCGCCACGGCCTGCGGCGTGGCGGCGGAGGTTTCTTTGGGTGAGGTCATAGGTGCACCGCCTGATGGTGGGAGTCGTTCACGCCGGTGGCAAGACGCATGATGTTTTCCTGGGTGATGTCGTGGCCGAGCAGTTCGCCTTCAATGCTGCCTTCCCGCATCACATACACCCGATCGCTCATGCCGACCACCTCCGGCAGCTCGCTTGAGATCATCAGAATGGCGACGCCCTGGCGCGCCATCTGGTTCATGATGCGGTAGATTTCGCTTTTCGCGCCGACGTCCACGCCGCGGGTCGGCTCGTCGAGCAGCAGAATGCGCGGGCCGATCGCCACCCAGCGGGAAATCAGCAGCTTTTGCTGGTTGCCGCCGGACAGCCCGCCCGCGCGCACCTGGGCGTGCGGCACGCGGATATTGAGCAGCCTGATAGCATCATCGGAGATGTTCTGCGCTTTTTTGCGGTTGAGCATGCCGTAGTTCGCATCGCGCTCAAGCGTCGCCATGGTGATGTTTTCCTGCGCCGCCAGCTCAAGGAACAGCCCCTGTTCTTTGCGGTTTTCGGTCAAAAAGCCGATCCCCAGCTCGATGGCTTCACGCGGCGAATGGATAAGCACCGGCTCGCCGTCCACCTCGATCACCCCGCCGGTGGCTTTACGCACTCCGAAGATAAGCTGCGCCAGCTCGGAGCGCCCGGCGCCGACCAGCCCCGCCAGGCCGACGATTTCACCGGCGCGCACCAGCAGGCTGCAGGGCTGAACCTTGCCGTTATCGGTCAGATGGTGGACGTTCAGCCGCGGCTGGCCGTGGGGGATATCGCGCTCTTTGTTGAACAGGTCGCTGAGCGGGCGGCCGACCATCATGCGCACCAGCTCCGTTGCGTTCAGCTTGTCGCGCACCAGGCTGCCGACGTACTGTCCGTCGCGCAGCACGCTGACACGGTCGGAGAGCTCGTAGACTTCCGCCATCCGGTGGCTGATGTAGATAATCGCCATCCCTTCATCGCGCAGGCGCATGATGAGTTCAAACAGGCGGTGGGTTTCGCGCGACGACAGGGCGGCGGTGGGCTCATCCATCACCAGAATCCGGCTTTTGCGGTGCAGCGCGCGGGCGATCTCTACCTGCTGCTGTTCGGCGATGGTCAGCTTCATCACCCGATCGCCGGCTTTAAACTGCGCGCCGAGTCGGTCGATCACCTCCTGGGCCTCGGCCTGCATGGCTTTACGCTGCACCAGCCCACCGCGCGACAGCTCGCTGCCGAGAAAGATGTTTTCGGCGACGGTGAGGTTAGGCGCCAGCTGCATCTCCTGATAAATCAGCGTGATACCTGCCGCCAGCGCATCTTTGGGGCTTCTGATGGCGTGAGGTACGCCGTCAATCAGGATTTCGCCGCTGGTGGCGGTGTAGGCGCCGGCGAGGATTTTCATCAGCGTGCTTTTCCCCGCGCCGTTTTCCCCCATCAGCGCATGAATTTCGCCCGCATAGACCGTCAGATCGACGCCTTTAAGCGCATAGAACGCGCCAAAGGTTTTGGCGATGTTGCGCATGGACAGCACCGGCGTTCGGTTCATGGCGGCTCTCCTGAGAGTGGTCGATGTCAGCAGTCCATCACAGGAAAGTAAATGCAAAATGTCAGAAGCCGTTCATATTTGTCATATTGATGAAATCCGGCATATTCCCCCGACAGGAGACGCGATGCGACAGCGCCACCCTTCGTTTTTCGCCAGCGCCCGCGGGCGCTTGCTCTCCTTCAACCTGCTGGTGGTGCTTGTGACGCTGATGGTGAGCGGCGCGGCGGTGCTGGGGTTTCGCCACGCCAGCCGGATTCAGGAGCAGGTGCAGCAGCAGACGCTGGATGACATGACCGGCAGCATGAATCTCGCCCGCGATACGGCGAACGTGGCGACGGCGGCGGTACGCCTGTCGCAGGTGGTCGGGGCGCTGGAGTACAAAGGGGAGGCGGAGCGCCTGCAGGCGACGCAGCAGGCGCTGAAAACTTCGCTGGACCGGCTGGCCGCCGCGCCGTTGGCGCAGCGGGAACCGGCGCTGGTCAACCGAATTATCGCCCGCAGCAACGAGCTGCAGCAGAGCGTGGCGGGGATGCTGGAGCGCGGTCAGAACCGCCATCTGGCGCGTAACGCGCTGCTGAGCTCGCTGTACCAGAATCAGAGCTACCTGCGCCATTTGCAGGACATCAACCTGCGCGAAGGCGGGAAGGCGCTGGACGGACGGCTGCTGGCGGAGATAGACCGTCTGCTGACGGCGGCAATCGACACCCCCACGCCGCGCGCCACCGTGGTGCAAATCGACGCGGTGATGCATGCCCTGCCGCGCCTGAGCGCCGATCCGCGGGTGGGGTTTATCCTGCCGGACTTCACCGCCGAGCTGCGCAGGCTGGTGCCGCTGTCGCTCCAGCTTGAGCAAAGCGACCTCGCCATCAGCTGGTATATGTTTCACATCAAAGCGCTGGTGGCCATCCTCAACAGCGATATTAACCGGTACGTCGCGCAGGTGGCACAGGCCTCGGAGCAGCGGGCGGCGAAAAGCCATCAGGAGCTGGGCTCGATTATCGATTTTATCCTCAGTTTTGCCCTGCTGGCGCTGGTGATAACCGGTTTTGCCGGGTGGTATATCTATCGCAATCTCGGCTCCAACCTGACCGCTATCTCGCAGGCGATGTCGCGGCTGGCGCGGGGCGAACAGGAGGTATCGGTCCCGGCGCTGCAGCGGCGCGATGAGCTGGGCGAGCTGGCGCGGGCGTTTAACGTCTTTGCCCGCAATACCGCTTCGCTGGAGCGCACGTCCCGGCTGCTGAAGGAAAAGACCACGCAGATGGAGATCGACCGCGCCGAACGTCAGGAGCTGGAAGAAGCGCTGCTGCACAGCCAGAAGATGAAGGCCGTCGGGCAGTTGACGGGCGGGCTGGCGCATGATTTTAACAACCTGCTGGCGGTGATTATCGGCAGCCTTGAGCTGGTAACCCCTGACGGCGCCGATTCGCCGCGCATCTCGCGGGCGCTCCAGGCCGCCGAGCGTGGGGCGCTGCTCACCCAGCGGCTGCTGGCCTTTTCGCGTAAGCAGTCGCTGCATCCCCGCGCCGTCGAGATGAAAACCCTGCTGGAGAACCTTGGCGAGCTGATGCGCCACTCGCTGCCCGCGACGATTAGCCTGGAAATTGAGGCGCAGTCTCCCGCCTGGCCGGCGTGGATTGACGTCGGCCAGCTGGAAAACGCCATGATCAACATGGTGATGAACGCCCGCGATGCGATGGAGGGGCAGGCCGGCGTTATTCGCATCCGCACCTGGAACCAGCGGGTGACCCGCAGCGACAGCCGTCGCCACGACATGGTGGCGCTGGAGGTTATCGATCACGGCTGCGGTATGTCCCAGGCGGTGAAAGCCCAGGTGTTCGAACCGTTCTTCACCACCAAACAGACCGGCAGCGGCAGCGGGCTGGGGCTGTCGATGGTGTACGGCTTCGTGCGGCAGTCCGGCGGGCGGGTGGAAATCGAAAGCGCGCCCGGGCAGGGAACCACCGTGCGGCTGCACCTTCCCCGCGCCGCGGTTCAGGCGGCGGCGCTGCGCGATGACGATGTACTCCCGCAGGCGCCGCTGGCCGACCAGCTGGCGCTGGTGCTGGAGGACGAGGCCGACGTCCGCCAGACCTTGTGCGAGCAGCTGCACCAGCTTGGCTGGCTGACGCTGGAGGCGGAAAGCGGCGAGCAGGCGCTGCAGCAGCTGCAGGCTTCGACGGAGATTGTCCTGCTGGTCAGCGACGTGATGCTGCCGGGACCGCTGAGCGGCGTGGAGGTGGTGAATGAGGCGACGCTGCGCCATCCGCAGGTCAAAATACTGATGATAAGCGGCCAGGATCTGCGCCCGGCGCACCACGCCGCGCTGCCGGCGGTCGAGCTGCTGCGCAAACCGTTTACCCGGGCGCAGCTGGCTCAGGCGGTACGAAAAACGCTGCGGATTTGAGATTCCTCCGCTACACGCCCCAAGCGGGGTTGGTTACCGTAGTGGCAGTCCATCCCCGAGGCTGACCATGATGAAAACGTACTCCACCGCGCTGCTCTTGAGCCTGCTGTCGCTGACCAGCCACATGGCGCATGCCGATATAATTGATGATGCAATCGGCAACATTCAGCAGGCGATTAACGATGCCTATAAGCCGAGCAGCGACAGCGTTTATCATGATGAGCCCCAGTCGCAGAACGACGCCCGCAGCCGGCAGTACGATAGCCGTTATCGCCAGCTGGAGGATCGCCGTCGTCAGCTGGACGATCGCCAGCGTCAGCTCGATCAGGAGCGCCGCCAGCTCGATGAGCAGGAGCAGCAGCTCGAGGATGAGTATGGCCGTTAATCCAGCACAATCTCCATCCCGTCATACCCCGCCTCAAACCCGGGCGGCAGCGGATTATCCATCATCCACACGTCGAACTGATGGCTGATATGGGTCAGTATTACCCGGGGGCTGCGGATCGTCTCATTAATGGCGATGACGGTGTTCAGGTCGCAGTGGTTCTTCGGCGTTTCGGCGCGAGGCGGATGGCTGCAGTCGATGATAATCGCCTGCGGGTGGTTGTTGAGTAAGAACTTCAGCGTCTTGTCCGGCAGCCCGGCGGTGTCGGAAAGCCAGGCGACGCGGCTGTGGGCCGACTCCAGCAGATAGCCAAAGGTGAGCTTTGAGTGGTTCAGCGGCAGCGGCGTGACCTGTAGCCCCTGCAGCTCGAATACCACGAAAGGCTCGACGGTATGGCTAAAATCCAGCAGACCGGGGTGTCTGAAGAGGTCGTCGCAGCCCTGCTCGTCGGGCGGGCCGTAGACCGCAATGCGTTCGCCGACGCCCCAGCGCAGGGGAAACAGCCCCTGCACGTGATCCATATGGTAGTGAGTCAGTAAAAATTGCTGAAAGCTGCCCGCAGGCCAGCGTTCCATCAGGTCCGGCAGACCGGCATCCAGCAGCGTCACCGCCTCGTTATAGCGGATTTCAGCGCTGCACGGGCGGCGGCGGAACTGCGCCTGCGACCGCGCGCGACGGCAGGCGGCGCAATCGCAGCCAAATACCGGCACCAGCTGCGCGCCGCCGGTGCCCGTTAAGCGGATGGTCAGGCTCATACCCCTCCTCGCTACAGCGCTTTTTTGAAGCGTAAATGGCTCTGCTGATAGCCTTCGCGCAGGTAAAAACGGTGGGCGTCCGGCCGCGCTCTGCCGCTTGACAGCTCCATCATTGTGGCGCCGCTGCGGCGGGCCTCGTCCTCCGCCCACGCCAGCAGCGCCTGGCCGACGCTCAGACCGCGGTTGCGCGGCAGCACCACCAGCTCCTGTACCTCGCCGATCCAGTTGTTGAAGTTCAGCGGGAACTGCAGCTGCATGCCGATAAGCCCCACAACCGTGCCGTCCACCAGCGCGAGCTGGTAACGCTGGGTAGGGTTCGCCAGATTGGCGGCAAACCCGGCGGCGAAGGCCGCCCGGTCATACTCTTTTTGCTTCAGTTCGGCGATCAGCGCATAGACCGCGTGGGTGTCGTCGAGGGTGGCGTCGCGTAGTTCACAGGCAGGCATGCTGGCTCTCTTTGTGGTTACCGTGGGTGCGAATCAGATGCAGGAACATCTCTACAGACTGTAGCAGACTGCCGTCATTATTCAGCATAACGCACTGCTGAGGGGTATAGCGGGCGGCGCGTTCGAGGCGCTGGGCGATCTCCAGCGCATTTTCCCGCCCCCGCTGCTCCAGACGTTGGCGCAAAATATCCGGCGACACCTGCAGGCAGACCGGCAGCAGCGACTCGCCATACCGCGCCTTCGCCTGCGGCAGATGGGCGCGCGAGCCGTTCACTACCACGTCGAGCCCGGCGTGCAGCCACAGGTCAATCTCCATACCGACGCCGTAGTAGAGGTTGTTGGCATGCCAGCTCAGGGCAAACAGATGTTGCGCGGCGCGGGTGAAAAACTCGTGTTCGCTGAGGGCGACATGGTTTTCGCACCCCGCGCCTGCGGGGCGGGTGATGTAGCGATGCGCCACCAGCATCTGCGGGTGCTCCTGCTTACGCAGCGCCTCCAGCAGGCTGTCTTTCCCGGAGCCTGACGGCCCGACCAGCCAGATAAGCTTTCCCGTCATCAGAAGACCCTCTTTCCCTGCCGCCAGACGTGGTTGATGTGGATGTGTTCGCCTTTGCGGTGCGCCAGCACCAGGTCGGCGCGCTTCCCATCGGCGATAACGCCGCGATCCTGCAGGTTCAGCGCCCGCGCCGGGTTGCGGGTCACCAGATGAATGGCCTGCGGCAGGGTGAAGCCGTTGGCGTCGTCGTCGGCGACGCGGAACGCGGCATCCAGCAGGCTCGCCGGATAGTAATCGGAGGAGAGAATATCCAGCAGGCCAAGCGCCGCCAGCCTGTGTGCCGCCACGTTGCCGGAATGCGAACCGCCGCGCACGATGTTTGGTGCGCCCATCAGCACGTTCATACCGTGCTGGCGCGAGGCATCCGCGGCCTCTAAGGTGGTGGGAAACTCGGCGATAACGCTGCCTATCTGGTGGGATTCCTCCACGTGCGCGTGGGTGGCGTCGTCGTGGCTCGCCAGCGCGATATCGCGCGCGCGGCAGGCGGAGGCAATCGCCTGGCGGTTGGGCTGCGACCACTGCGCCGCCAGCGCCATCTGTTCTTCCTCGAAGCGGTCCATCTGTGCGTCGGTCAGGTGGTATTTCCCCTGATAATAGTCGCGATATTTTGAACGGTCGGCATACTGGCGCTGGCCCGGGGAGTGGTCCATCAGCGACACCAGCAATACCGACTCGCGGTTTACCAGCTTTTCAAACAGCGGCAGCGTGGTGTGATGCGGCAGCTCGCAGCGCAGGTGCAGACGATGCTCGGCGCGGTTAAGGCCGCGCTTTTGCGTGTCTTCCACGGCGTTAATCATCTTTTCCAGGTTTTCCAGACGATCGCCGCCGTCGCGTACATCGCCAATCGCCACGGCGTCCAGCACGGTGGTGATCCCGCTGGCGACCATCAGCGCGTCGTGGCTGCTCATCGCCGAATGTGCGGGCCAGTCAACCTTCGGGCGCGGGGTGAAGAATTTGTCCAGATTATCGGTATGCAGCTCGATAAGCCCCGGCAGCAGCCAGCCGCCTTCGCCGTCCATCGCCTCGGGCAGGCGGCTCTGGCTTTCGGCGAACGTGCGGATTGCGCCGTCCTGCACCTCCAGGGAGCCCTGCACTACATCATTTTCAAGAATCAACTTTACATTATTGATAATCATGCTGTTGTACCCATCGGGTGGAGACGATCGGCGACGCGGCGGCGTACCGTTTCATCATGGAAAATACCGACAATGGCGGCGCCACGCGCTTTGGCTTCGTCAATGAGCGCGACCACGGCGGCGCTGTTTTTCTCATCCAGCGAGGCGGTGGGCTCATCGAGCAGCAGAATCGGGTAATCGACGATAAAACCGCGCGCAATGTTGACGCGCTGCTGCTCGCCGCCGGAAAAGGTGGACGGCGCAAGGTCCCACAGGCGCTCCGGTACGTTAAGACGCGTCAGCAGGCGCGCGGCCTTTGCCACACACGCCTCCCGCGGCACGCCGGTATCCAGCAGCGGCTGTATCACCACGTCCAGCGCGGAAATCCGCGGGATCACCCGTAAAAACTGGCTGACCCAGCCGACGGTGGTTTTACGCACCTCCAGCACTTTGCGCGCCGGGGCGGTGACCAGATCCACCCATTCATCGCCATGTTTAATATGGATGTGGCCTGAATCCGGCAGATAGTTGGCGTACAGCGAACGCAGCAGCGTCGATTTGCCGCTGCCGGAGTGGCCGTGCAGCACCACGCACTCGCCGCCTTCCACCGTCAGCGACGCGTTTTGCAGTACCGGCAGGCGCGCGCCGTGCTGATGGTGCAGGACGAAGGTTTTACTCACGTTTTTTACGTGGATCATGTTGGCCTCGTTGTTTGATTGCCGGATGGCGGCTGCGCCTTATCCGGCCTACAAAAGGTGCGTTGTTCGTAGGCCGGGGAAGCGAAGCGCCACCCGGCACAGCAACGTCAGTTCTGCAATACCGATGACACCAGCAGCTGGGTGTACGGGTGGTGCGGGTCGTCGAGCACGCGGTCGGTCAGGCCGCTTTCCACCACCTGGCCCTGCTTCATCACCAGCAGACGGTCGGCCAGCAGGCGGGCGACGCCCAGGTCGTGGGTGACGATCACCACCGCCAGATCGAGATCCACCACCAGGCCGCGCAGCAGGTCGAGCAGGCGCGCCTGTACCGACACGTCCAGCCCGCCGGTCGGCTCATCCATAAACACCAGTTTGGGGTGGGTGACGAGATTGCGGGCAATCTGCAGGCGCTGCTGCATGCCGCCGGAAAAGGTGGTCGGCATCTCATCGATGCGCGAGGGCGGAATTTCCACCGCCTCCAGCCATTTCTGCGCGGTGGCGCGGATGTCGCCGTAGTGGCGCGCGCCGGTAGCCATCAGCCGCTCGCCGATGTTGCCGCCCGCCGAGACCTGACGGCGCAGGCCGTCCATCGGGTGCTGGTGCACCACGCCCCATTCGGTGCGCAGCAGGCGGCGGCGCTCTCCTTCGCTCATGGCGTAGAGCGAGTCGTTCTGATACAGCACTTCCCCCTGCTGCGGCGCCAGACGCGCGGAGATAGCCTTCAGCAGCGTGGTTTTACCGGAGCCGGATTCGCCGACGATCCCCAGCACTTCGCCGGGCCACAGCTCAAAGGAGACGTCGGTAAAGCCCTTGCCCGGGGCGTAAAGGTGGGTCAGGTTGTTGACCGAAAGTAACGGTGAGTTCATTTGCTCAGCGCCTCGCTCTGTTGGCGGCAGTAATCGGTGTCGGAACAGACGAACATCCGCTTACCGGTATCATCCAGCACCACCTCATCCAGATAGCTGTGGCGGGAGCCGCAAATGGCGCAGGGCTCGTCCCAGGCCTGCACGGTAAACGGGTGGTCGTCAAAATCGAGGCTTTCCACGCGGGTGTACGGCGGCACCGCATAGATGCGCTTCTCGCGCCCGGCGCCGAACAGCTGCAGGGCAGGCATCATGTCCATCTTCGGGTTATCGAATTTCGGGATGGGCGACGGGTCCATCACGTAGCGCCCGTTGACCTTCACAGGGTAAGCGTAGGTGGTAGCGATATGGCCGAAGCGGGCGATATCTTCATACAGCTTCACCTGCATGACGCCGTACTCCTCCAGCGCGTGCATGGTGCGGGTTTCGGTTTCGCGCGGTTCGATAAAGCGCAGCGGTTCGGGGATCGGCACCTGGAAGATGAGGATCTGATCCTCCGCCAGCGGCGTTTCCGGGATCCGGTGACGGGTCTGGATAAGCGTCGCCTCTGCGGTTTGTTCGGTAGTGGCCACGCCGGTGATGCGTTTGAAGAAGCTGCGGATCGACACGGCGTTGGTGGTGTCGTCGGCGCCCTGATCGATAACCTTCAGCACGTCCGCCTCGCCGATGACGCTGGCGGTTATCTGGATCCCGCCGGTTCCCCAGCCGTAGGGCATCGGCATTTCGCGGCCGCCGAAGGGAACCTGATAGCCGGGGATCGCCACCGCCTTGAGGATCGCGCGGCGGATCATGCGTTTGGTTTGCTCGTCGAGATAGGCGAAGTTATAGCCGGTCAGCGGGTTAGCCACGATTGCTCTCCTGTTGCAGGCGTTTGAGCAGTTCCAGCTCGGCCTGAAAATCGACGTAGTGGGGCAGCTTGAGGTGCGAGACAAAACCGGCGGCCTCGACGTTATCGGCATGGGCCAGCACAAATTCTTCGTCCTGCGCCGGGCCGTCGATGTGCTCATCGTAGTCCGGCGCTTGCAGGGCGCGGTCGACCAGCGCCATCGCCATCGCCTTGCGCTCGCTCATGCCGAACACCAGCCCGTAGCCGCGGGTAAAGTGCGGCGCTTCGTTTTCCGGGGCGACGAAACCGTTGACCATTTCGCACTCTGTAAGCAGCAGTTCGCCGACGTTGACCGCAAAACCCAGCTCTTCCGGCACAATAGCGATCTCGACATAGCCGCTGCGGATCTCACCGGCGAAGGGGTGGTTACGCCCGTAGCCGCGCTGGGTGGAGTAGGCCAGCGCCAGCAGATAGCCTTCGTCGCCGCGCATCAGCTGCTGCAGGCGCGAGGCGCGGGAGCAGGGGTAGACCGGCGGCGTACGGGTAATATCGTCCGGGATGCTGCCGCTATCCTCTTCCGCTTTCGCCAGCCCCTGCTTTGCCAGCAGGCTGAATACGTGCGGCGACGGGTCCTGGCGCTGGGTATCGCCGCGCAGCGTCGGCGTTTCGCCGTTGGCGAGCAGCGTGAAGTCCAGCAGGCGGTGGGTATAGTCGTAGGTCGGGCCGAGAAGCTGGCCGCCGGGGACATCCTTGTACACCGCCGAGATACGGCGCTCAAGGCGCATCCCGGCGGTGTCGATGGGCTCGCTGACCGCCAGGCGCGGCAGGGTAGTGCGGTAGGCGCGCAGCAGGAAAATGGCTTCGACGTTATCGCCGCTGGCCTGCTTGAGCGCCAGCGCGGCGAGCTCGCGATCGGCGATTCCGCCCTCGGTCATGACCCGATCGACGGCCAGATTTAGCTGCTGCTCAATCTGCGCCACGCTGAGTTCGGCAAGCCCGGGGTCGCCCCGGCGTTTGTGCTCCTGCAGGAGGTGCGCGGCGGCAATCGCCTTTTCGCCTCCCTTGACGGCAACGTACATCAGCATACCTCCACGTGGGTGGTGCGGGGGATGGCGAGCAGCCGTTCGCCGCAGGTCAGGATCAGGTCAATCCCCAGCGGGAACGGGTGCGGTCGTTCGGTCAGCTCGTGGATGAGGCATTCCGGCAGCTGCGGCGCGACCATGCGCTCGTCGGCAATGCCCGCGCCGGTCAGGCGCAGCATGCGGCCGCCGCTCAGGCTTGCGACCTGCACAATCAGCGTGGCGCTGGTTTCCGGCGCCACGGCGGTGCCGCTCGACAGCGCGTTGAGCTGCTCCGCGCTGATGGTGCTGTCGGTGACGGCGTAGACCGCCTGCTGCGGCTGGTCAACCAGCGGCGCGTTGATGTGAAAACGCAGGTTCTGGCGGGCGATGTCGTTATCCATCGAGGCGGACAGCCACACCGGCGTGTCATTATCGGCAAGCGTCAGCAGCACGCTGGTGGTGGCCACACAGAGCGGCTGCCAGCCGTATTTCAGCTGGTGCAGCGAGACGATGACGCCCGGCTCGCTCATGGCTTTCAGCAGACGACGAAAACTGTGCTGGGCATCCTGCACCGGAAGGGAAAAAGCGGTTTGTAGGGTCATGCGTTATCTCCGCGCACCAGGGTAAAGAAGTCGACCCGGCTGGCATTCACTTCGGTACGGCGGGCAGCGATGCGCGCGGCGCGTTCCGCCTCCAGCGGGGCAATCAGGGTTTCCATCAGGGTTTGAAAATGAGTCTGCTGCTGCAGCAGGGCGTCGACGATGGCGCAGCGCTCGGCGTGGCGTTTGTCGCGCCCGAGTATCCAGCTGTAGCCGAGGGTGCCGTTCTCAAGGCGGATCACCGCGCGGGTCAGCGTGGCGTCTCCGGCAAAGAAGCGTTCGCCGGTCGCGCCCATTCGCGCCTGGATTTGCACCAGCCCGCTTTCCGGCGCCCGCAGGGGCTCATAGCCGGGGGCCAGCTTCAGCGCCTGCATGCGGGCGCTGAGATCCGCGGGGGCGCTGTGCGCGAGCGCGGACATCCAGCGCTTTCGGGTTTCGGTATCAAAATGCATTCAGTGCTCCATAGTGAATTCAATCATGTCGGCGCGGGTCAGGCTGACGGAGTACTCCGCCGCGTTAACCTCGCCGTCACGGTGGTTCAGCGTGCGCACGCACATCAGCGGCGCCATGTTCGGAATTTCCAGCAGCCGGCTCTCTTTGGCCTGCGCCCGGCGGGCGCTGATGCGCGTCTGGGTGCGGGTCAGCGAGACGCCCAGCTGCTGGTGGAGGAAATCGTGCAGCGAGCCGCTGCAAAACTGCTGTAGGGCGGGCCAGAGGGCCATGTCGGAGAAGTAGTGGTCGATCAGGCACAGCGCCATGCCGTTAACCCGACGCAGGGTGCGCAGATGGATCACGTTGTCGCCTTCCTGCACGCCGAGAGCATCGGCCACATGACGGGATGCCGGGCGCAGGACGGAGAGTAATTTTTCACACGAAGGATGGCTGCCCTGCTCCAGCAGGTTCTGGCTAAAGCGCGCCTGGGCGTTGAGCGGGTAGTCGAACGGGCGCATCAGCACCAGTACGCCGACGCCCTGGCGGCGCTGCACCCACCCCTTTTCGACCAGCTGATCGATAGCGCGGCGCAGCGTATGGCGATTGACCTCAAAGCGCGCCGCCAGCTGCTGTTCCGCCGGCAGATAGTCGCCGCTGCGGTAGTGGCAGCGCAGCTCCTGCTCAAGCTTTGCGGCAATCTCCTGATAGCGGGTCGGATAACTGGTCGGATGTCTGGATAAGTGCATCATGAGCAAATCCTCGTTCAACGTGGCGTCGCCGGGGTGAAGGAAACTGGCGACATCGTGACGAAGCAATGTGACGGTGCGGTTAATACTGGATGAATGAACGATGAAGAGTTGAAGACGGGGGAATGACAGGGCGGAAGGCGCCGCCCTGGAAGAGGATCAGTGCTGCTGTTTCACAACGTTTATCATCCACGGCACGCCAAATTTATCGCTGACTTTGCCGAACCCGTGGGCCCAGAAGGTTTCCTGCCAGGGCATTTCGATGCGCCCGCCCGCGGCGAGGGCGTCAAACCAGCGCTTGCCTTCATTCACGTCCTGGGTATCAAGCACCAGCGTAAAGCCGCCGTACTGTACGGCGCCCTGCATGCCGTCGCTCATCATAATGTCGCTACCGGCAATCTTTACGTTGGAATGGGCGATGGCGTCGGGAGGGAATTTCATGCCTGACGGGCAGCCCTCTTCGCTGTTCTGCGCATCTTTAGGCATTTCGCCAAAGGTGATCTTGTAGCCCAGCTCGGCGCCCAGCGCCTGGTGATAGAAGGCGATGGCCTGCGCGCAGTTGCCGGAAAATGAAATATAGGGACTTAAGGACATAACCATTACCTCAGTATGGAATGACCCGATAAGTGTAGACAGTGGTTGCCCGGTAAGCGAAGCATTACCGGGCGAAGAGGTTAGTTCTTTTTGACGAACTCGGACTTGAGCTTCATCGGACCAAAACCGTCGATTTTGCAGTCGATGTTGTGATCGCCTTCAACGAGGCGGATATTTTTCACTTTCGTGCCGATCTTCAGCATCGAGGAACTGCCTTTTACTTTCAGATCTTTAACGACGGTAACGCTGTCGCCATCGGCCAGCAGGTTGCCGTTGGCGTCCTTCACCACCAGCGCATCGCTTTCCTGCGCAGGCTCGGCGTTGTTCCATTCGTGGGCGCATTCCGGGCAGATGAACATGCCGTTATCTTCGTAGGTGTATTCGGAATTACATTTCGGACAATGTGGGAGTTGCATGGGTGACCTCATCAAAACAGGGGAAACGTCCCCAAAAAGCGGCGGAATGCCGAAAATTGGCCTTATTATACCGCAAAACCACACGCTTGTCGGGTTGTTTGTGCAGTCTCTGCGCACTTGTCAACTCCAGGTAAAGGTGGCCCCTTTGCTCTAACATAAATTGCCGATAAAATCAGTTTGAGTTATGGTGAAGATCGCATTTCCGAATATTATCATCGGCTATTCTTTCTTTTCGAGGCAGCGGAGAAAAATATATGTACATATATCCGTTGTATTTTTGATTTTGCGCTACCCTATATATTCCCGATTTGGGGGATGCAGTTGCTTATAATATATAAAAATAAAAGCAAGTTATAAAAAAGTCTGACAAATAAAAGTTATAAAATTTGCGTTAAGGGAATACTTTAACCATGTACACACAGACAATATATGAATTAAGCCAGGAAGCTGAGCGTTTGCTGCAGCTTGCTTTGCATCATCTGGGGTCGGTGAAAATGCTGCCGGGAAAACTGCCGGTGAACCTGCATGCGGCGGCGGACGGGGGAAATAGCAGCAGCCATGCCGTGGCGGCGCAGCAGGATACGCTGACCAATGAGCTGCGAAAAATAACGCGTCTGGAGATGGTGCTGGCGATTGTCGGCACCATGAAAGCCGGTAAATCGACGACGATTAACGCTATCGTGGGTACCGAAGTGCTGCCCAATCGTAATCGCCCGATGACCGCGCTGCCGACGCTTATTCGCCATACGCCGGGGCAAAAAGAGCCGGTGCTTAACTTTATGCACGTTGAGCCTATCGACCGCTTAATGCAGGCGCTGCAGCGTCGGCTTACCCATATCGACAGAACCGCGCTGGCGTTAAAACTGGAAATTGATAAGGACATGAATGCGCTGCTGGACCGCATTGCGCGCGGCGAGGCGTTTGCCAGATATTATCTTGGCGCGCAGCCTATCTTCCACTGCCTGAAAAGCCTGAATGACCTGGTGCGTCTGTCCCGGGCGATGGACGTTGATTTCCCTTTTGCCGACTATGCCGCGATTGAGCATATTCCGGTCATCGAAGTTGAATTCGTCCATCTGGCGGGATTTGACGATATGCCGGGCCAGCTGACGCTGCTGGATACCCCCGGGCCAAACGAGGCGGGGCAGCCGCATCTGCAAAAGATGCTCAACGAGCAGCTCACCCGCGCGTCGGCCATTCTGGCGGTGATGGATTATACGCAGCTGAAGTCAATCTCCGACCAGGAGGTCCGCCAGGCGATTACGGCGGTAAGCAAGTCGGTGCCGCTGTATGCGCTGGTCAATAAATTCGATCAGAAAGATCGCAATAGCGATGATGAAGATCAGGTGCGGGCGATGATCTCCGGCACCCTGATGAAAGGCTATATTTCGCCGGGGCAGATTTTCCCGGTCTCCTCGATGTGGGGCTATCTGGCAAATCGCGCGCGCTATGAGCTGTCGACGCAGGGACGCTTACCGGATCACAACGAGCAGCGCTGGGTGCAGGACTTCGCCGAAGCGGCGCTGGGGCGGCGCTGGCGGACGGAGGATCTGGATGACATCAGCCATATCCGCCATGCCGCCGAGCTGCTGTGGGAAGATTCGCTGTTTGAGAAGCCGATAGCCAGGCTGCTGCACGCCGCGCACGCCAACGCGTCTCTGTTCGCCCTGCGCTCTGCGTCGCATAAATTGCTCAATTATGCGCAGAACGTCCGCGATTATCTGGAGTTTCGCCACCAGGGGCTGAGCGTAGCCGCTGAGCAGCTGCAGGAAAATATCGTGCAGCTGAAAGAGGATATGGCGCAGTTTCAGATTCGCCAGCAGAGGGTCAGCGATGAAATTAACCATGAAGTGAAGCAGGCCATGACCGCGGCGGAGCGCTGGATAGCCTCCCAGCGCCACGAGCTGGTGCAGATAATTGAGAGCAGTTTCAGCGTGGAAAACCTGCATCTGATGGGCCAGGCGAACGGCGCGGAGCTGCATTGGTCGCAGGCGGAAAATACGGGCAAGCTGGTGCTGGAAGATGAGGGGCAGGCGCAGCGCCTGCTTACGATTATCCGCACCGACTGCGAAGCGACGCTTCTGGCGACGCAGCAGAGCATCACTCGCGAGCTGGCGCTGCGCTTTAGCCAGCTTGAAACCTCGCTCTGCCGCTCTCTGGACGATGCCCTGAGCCCGGTTGAGTCACAAATCAAAGAGGGGCTGCAGCGCGCCGGATTCCGCACCCGCATCAGCCTGCCGGTCTTTCAGTCGGGGGCGCTACAGCTCTCCACGCCGCAGTGGTTCAACAGCGCGATTACCGCCGAGGAGAGCCCGGCAGCGGCGTCGCGCGGCAGCGGTATGCGGGATACCGTTTCCCGCTGGCTGAACAATCCCAACTGGAGCTGGGATAACTATGTGATGACCCGAACCCGCTACGCCATTGATATTTCCGGGATCAAAAGCAGGATTATCGAGGGGGCCGACCTCTTTTGCTCACAAATCTTTAAAGCTTTAGCCGCGCAAGTCGATGTCTCAGTAACGGCGGGAATGGCGACGTTTTTTGCGGAGTTTTCGCAAAGCCTGGAGAGCCTGCAAAGCAGCCTGCAGGAGAGTCTGACGTTACGCCAGCAGCATCAGTCCACGGTGGAGACGTTACGCCAGCAGCTTAAGCAGAGCCTGACGGCCGTGCGCTGGATTGAAGAGGATGCGCGCCTGTTGCGCGATGACATTCAAATACTATTTGCGGCTGAGCAGAGATGAATACGCGATTGCTGGAGGGGCCGGGACGTTGGCTGGACTCCCTTCATGCCCGATTTATGGTCGATCTGGTGCTGGGGATTGAAAACCCGCGCCAGTATGTTCTGGTGCCGCAGCAGCAGCAGTTCCGCGAGCGTCTGCGCAATGAGATTGTCTCGCAAACGCAGCTGCGGCCGTGGTCGATGGCGGGATTGTTCAGCGATAACCCGGTCATGCGGCTGGGTCTGGCGCAAACGCTGGCAGGCCAGTTTGACCCCGGCTTTCTGGCGCTTACCCGCATGAGCCGTCACCTGCAGGCGCTGCATACCCGCAGCAGCGCCTCGGCGGAGCTGCGCCAGCAGTTTGCCGTGGCCTGTGAGCAGTTCCGCCAGCGCGCGGAGCATAAGCAGAAGGCGCTGACGCAGCGCGGGCTGGTGGTGCAGTCCGGCGTGCACAGCGAACAGGTCTTTACCCGCTGGCACGCCGGCAATTTTGACGGCTGGTCGCTTGCGGGGCGCTGCTATATCGCGCTGGAAGAGCTGAACTGGGGAGCGTTTGGCGATGCCTGGCGTCTGGCGAATCGCGAAGTGCGCGGCCTGCTCAGGGATAACCTGCGCGCCATGGCGGCGCAGTATCTGGCGCAAAGCATCGGGGCGTCGGTTGAGACGCGCCATTTCTATCAGCAGTGGCTGACGGCGCCTCGCTCGGTCGGTCTGCTGGATCATAAAGATATGCTGGGGTGGCTGGGCAGCGGGTGCGATCCGACACGCCAGCCGGTATGCTGGTCGGTAACGCAAACCTGGCAGCCGGTCGCGCTGGGGATGCCGCGCCTGTGTTCCGCCATGCGCCTGGTGGACGCGATGATGGCGGAAATTTTCGGCGACGACGATGAGGCCCCCGCTGCCGAGGGCCATCCGGAAGATTAATGGTGCAGGGTTTGCGCCGTCTCGCCGCCGGTTTGCGCGACGGGCTTTGCGGCGCCAAAGCGTTTTGCGTACAGCGCGGTAATAATCGGCACCAGAATCGCGGTGACGATGACGCTGGCGGCGACCAGCGCGGTGGCGGAGGCGGCAACCGGCTCAAACGCCGGGTTTATCTGGGCGATAATCACCGGGTTGGCGACCGCAGCGCCTGCGGCGGAAGACGCGGCGACCCCTGCCGTACCGTTACCGCCGCCAATGACGCGGTCGGCAATAATCAGCGGGATACCGGTGATGATAATCACCGCCACGCCCAGCACAATGCCCAACAGGCCGGTATCCAGAATCACGCGCAGGTTGATGGTGTTGCCCAACGCAAAGCCAAAGAAGGGGATCAGCACCGGCGTTGCTTTGCTGAAGAAGGCCCGGAGATCGTGGTCGAGGTTGCCCAGCGCAAAGCCAATCAGGAACGGCAGCACGGCGCCAACGAAGTGGTGTGGTTCAAACGAGGCCAGTCCGGCGGACCCCAGGATAACCATGGTCATCAGCGGACCGGACTCCAGCGACATCAGCACGAACGCGCCGGACTCCTCTTTGCTACCGTACTGGTTCATCAGGCTGGCGTATAAACCGCCGTTGGTCATATCCATTGCCGAGACAATCGCCAGCACGGATAATCCGGCGAAGAAACCCGCCTGAATACCGTTTTCCGGAATCACCATCGCCGCAATCATCGCGACGACCCACGCAACCGCAATTTTGGTGATCACCAGGGTGCCGGATTTTCGCAGCACGGTGCCCGTTGCGCGCAAGTCTATCGACGCGCCGATACAAAAGAACCAGACCGCCAGAACAGGTACCGTACCGCTAATCATACCTTTGGTAAAAGAACCAAAGTAATTACCGGCATCCGGCGCCAGCGTATTTAATACTGCTCCCAGAAGCAGTGGAATTAACATCATCCCGCCCGGGATGCGTTCAATTGTCGCTTTAATTTTCATTTTATCCTCACTTCCATCCCATCGATGACGACTGGGATGTAGATTGTTTTCTTTTCAACGAATTAGCGAGTAAGTGCGTGATGTTCGTCGCGCTAAGTTGCAAGCAAAAGGACGGCAAAACCAGGCTGTGCGAGCCATTTTTTCCTTATCAGGAGGCGCCGTGGCACTATCATGCGATCTATGGAATGATGATTCAATGAAAATGAAACATGGTTTTAGTTATCTTTGTCACATATCGGAAAGAAAGCGATGACCTTCCGTTTATAAACAAAGGCGCTGTGAATTTATTGCAAAAAAACTCAGTATTAAATTACTTAGGTATTAAACTATTTGCCTGGTAATTTTTTAGGGGAATTAGGCTGATATCTTCGCAGGATTTTCATTAATCCTGATGAGATGCCCGGGGGAATAGATCATTGAGACAAAGCTTATTTGATCAGCGTCCGTGTGACGGAGGGCTTAGCAGCCCGCCGCGATAAAGTCGCCGTTGGCGCTGACGGGAATGACGGTTAAAAACAGCACCATGGCAAACAGAACGATCAGCACGCCGCCGGTTATTTTGATCGCCGGAATCAGCCAGCGCACGTTCTGCGTACCTTCGCCAAAGAGCGCCACCGTGCGGGCCCGCGCGTAGCGCACCGCCAGCGACAGTCCCAGTATCGACAGCGCGGTGCCCAGCGCCATAGTCATCACCGCCGCAATCCCCCAGCTGACTATCCCCAGCGCATTAGCGAACAGTAAAATCATGATAGCGCCGCTGCACGGGCGCGCGCCGATGGCCAGCACCACGCCTGCCCGGGTTTTCCAGTCGGCATGGGCGACATCGACCCCGACGCCGTGATGGCCGCAGCCGCATTCAGGCGTATGCTGATGCAGCGGCACGGCGCGACGAATACGTATTTTTGACGCCAGCAGCCCCCTGGCGGCCTGATAGATGACCCAAACGCCGAAACCGCCTATCAGCACCGCGCTGATTTTCTCTACGTACCAGCGGCTCTCGCTGAGATCGCCGGAGGCGAGGTTGAAACCGACGGCCAGGATAAAGACGAACAGGATGGCGCTGACGCCCTGCATCAGGCTCCCGAGAAAGGGGACAACCCGCGACGCGAGCTGGCTTTCCTGGCCGGTGCTAAGCCAGGTGGTGACGATGAATTTGCCGTGGCCGGGGCCGACGGCATGCAGCACGCCATAGGTAAACGCCCCCACCAGCAGCCAGACGCCGCCCATGTACTGGTGATTATTCAGCTGCAGCAGGTACATCACCAGATAGCGGTGCAGGGTAATCTGGGTACTCAGGCTCCACTGCAGAAAGGCAGGCCAGTGGCTGTGTAACTGGAACGCGACGACCAGCAGCGTGGCGCTGAGCGCAAGCCCGGCGCTAAGGCGCCAGTCGCGGATGAGGGCGGACGTTGTCATGGGCTTTCGGCCAGTCAGGGAGCGTATAGTCCAAGTATACGTTCCCTGCTGGCCGCTGTCGTACGAAAAAACGACATTATGCCTTATCTACCGGAGCATCCAGCGGGTACGGGTTTTTATGAATACGGTTGTAGTTGAGGGCGTAGAACGCGGTGATGATCATCAGGGTGACGAATGACCACATCACCTCTTTCGCGCCGGACCCCACGACGGCCCAGATACAGTAAATGAAGGCGATAAAGGTCAGCAGCAGGTACATCGGGCGGGCTTTACCAAAGTGGCCGTGGCCGAGCAGCAGCAGCGCTGCGCAGGTATAGAGATAAGGCACCAGGGTAAAGATAACGGAGACCGACGAGACCAGGCCAAACTCTTTCGCCGCGTTCGGAGAGATGCTGCTGAACTGGAAGATAGTCATCAGCACACCGACGATAAGCAACCCGGCGACCGGCGTACCGGCTTTGTTCACACGGGCGAAAATCGGTGGGAACAGACCGTCGTCAGCCGCTGCTTTCGCAGTCTGACCCGCAAGCAGCGTCCAGCCGCCGAGTGAACCCAGGCAACCTGCCGCCGCGCAGAACGATACAATCGCCCCGGCGGTGTTCCCCAACGCCATGCGCGCCGCATCGCCAAAGGGGGAGGCAGAGACGCGCAGGGCGGCGTTGGGGATCATACCCATGATCGCGGTTGTCGACAGCACGTAGCAGACGGCGGCGATCAGCACCCCGCCAATGGTGGCGATGGGCACGTTACGTTTTGGATTTTTCACCACGCCGGCGGCGACCGAGGCGCTCTCAACGCCGATAAAGGACCATAGCGTCACGTTCAGCGTACTTTGGATAGCGCCAAACGTATTGAGACCGCTGACGTTCCACGCAGACATATAGGTTTCACCGTGAAACCAGAACCAACCAAACACGGCAATCCCGACAATAGGCACCAGCGCCAGCACGGTGGCGACGGCCTGTACGCGGGTGATCATCTTCGGTCCGACGATGTTCAGCAAAACGAAGATCCACAGTACCGCTACGCAGGTAATGGTCAGTACCATCGGGTCTTTGAGGATGGGGAAGAAGTAGCTCAGATAGCCAACCCCAATCACTACCATGGCGATGTTCCCCACCCAGCAGGCGAGCCAGTAAAGGACGTTGGTCTGGTAGCCTAAAAAAGGGCCAAAACAGCGGCGGGCGTAAGCGTATGAGCCGCCGGGACTGGGATCTAAGGACGACATTTTGGCATACACCATCGACAGCGCCAGCGCGCCGATAATGGTGACGAGCCATCCGTAGATTGCAATCCCGCCGGTTGCTGCCAGGTTAGCTGGCAATAGAAAAACCCCTGAGCCCATAATATTCCCGGACACCATCAGAGTGACGGGAATCAGGCCCACTTTGTGCGCATCAGCGTCGGTCGACATAGTATTTCTCCTGAATGTTATTCGGGATGAATAATACCGCGCAGCGCGCCTGTTTTTAGATAGCCCAGGGGGGTATGTCTGTTGCCGATACAATTATGGCTAATGTCATAACGATATCAGACAGTCAGGTATTGTTGCCGATGTTGTGCGACATAATGCAATGGTGTGGTGCCATAAAATGTTTTAAATACCGAAATAAAATACGAGGTGCTACGATAACCACAGAGTTGTGAAACCTGGGATATATTCTTATCCGCCATTAATAATTGCTGAGCGGCGTAGCGCATTCGACAATCAGTAATTATCTGACTGTAGCTGGTATTTTCATTCTTCAGCTTTTTTTTCAACAAGCTTGGGCTGAGGCACAGCGCGCTGGCGACCAGGCTTAAGCTCCACTCCTTATGAATATCGCTCTGGATAATCTGGTAGACGCTGTCTTTCACGCTGCTGCGCAGCATGTGCATCAGCAGCGCAATAAACCCGGTGTGATCAAGAAAGTTAGACAACACGGTAAACAGCAAAGAGCGGGTTCGCTCAATTTCACATCTTTCTGTGGTCTCAAGGATGCTGTGCAGCGCCGCCTGGCGGAACACTTCCGGCGTCCGGCTATAGCAGGAGATAACCGGCGCCGCCAGCCGCGACCACGGGGTTACCTGCGTCAGATCTTTATTCAGAAATTGCAAATAATCATTCAAAACAGGCCGGCTGACATGCGCAACTAACGCATTATTTAATTTAGAAAATTCAATAATATTATTATTGCAGGCAAGAATAGCCAGATGATTTTCCGGTAATGTAAAAGGGTGATGATCGTTGATTTTCACCTCAACGTCGGTTTCAGTTAAAACTACCACGCAAGGGGTACTGCTACAAAGCCTCATACTCGCACTCCAGGAATATGAATGAAAAATGTTACAAGGAAAAATGATGCCAGAAATTACAACGCTAATTGTATGATGAATGTAAAGCAGGCATAAAATACACTGCCAGATAATTATTTCAATGAAATGCGTGAATTTGTTTGTGTAAACAATACGTTACAGTTGTGTAAAGTCAGGGGGCTGGAATTTATGAGGCTTGACAAGATGAAAAACCGATGGGTTTATTTTGCGTTAAATATAAACAACAGGAGCAATGAATTTGTAAGATACAAAAATTGCCCCTGTTGGGATACCTGCAAAGGGTAGAATGATTTTATGGAAAAGTCGTTAACTAAATATGCTTTTTAAACTTTTCCCACTCACTTTCTACTTTGCTTTTAAAGCTGGCTTTTTTGTTTTCAGTACAGGCCTGGACAATCGCCGGGGTGACTGTTTCAATGCCTTTCACATCCATCACGGCGTCTTCAGGTTTATCTTTATTATTTAATGCTTCAGCGAAGCCAACAGCCGTTGGCTGGAATGAAGAATCCAGCGCAAGAAAGTCTTCACAGGTCCAGTTGTTAACCGGTTTTTGATGTTCAGCTGCCTGGCTCAGCGCCGGGATCAGCAGCAAGCTACCAAGAATAATGCCTGATACTTTCTTCATTTAACTGTCCTCAGTTATACATTTAACGATACCGCTTTATTATATCACTGCGGGCGCACAGGTACAGGCGATGGCTGCATTTGTATAACTTCATCGTTAATTGATAAATCCTTTAAAATCATTATCTTATTTATTTTATAAGAATGAGATATCAGAAACTATTATTAAACATGGCTTAACGCTTTACCCGTATTTGTCGTAAATTTATGACGTGGCTTTTTATACATAATTATGGAGATGTAAAATGTTAAATATCAGTCAAGATATTGTTTCTAAACTGGATGTAAGTATTTTGAAAAAACAAAAAAAACTGCTCATATTTATTGCTTGTCTGATGTTTATTGGCGGTATTCTGTTCATTATCTTCCCCTTTTTCTCCGGCGATATATTGAGCGTTATTTTGGGCGTAGTGCTGATCTGCAGCAGTATTGCCTTTATTGCGGTGATGTTCAAAAACCGGGTACACAACTTTTGGCCAGTGGTCTCCGGTATTCTGGTAAGCATCGCGTATATGGTGATGGGCTACTTTTTTATTACCGCCCCGGAGCTTGGGATGTTTGCGATAGCGACGCTGCTGGCCTGCCTGTTTTCCCTCGGCGGTATCATCCGCATCATGGCGTGGTTCAGACAGCGTCAGGTCAAAGGCAGCTGGCTGCAGGTGGTGATTGGCGTGCTCGATCTGTTCATCGCCTGGTGCTTCATCAGCGCGGCTCCGCAGGCGTCGATTGTGATGGTGTCGATGGTGGTGGGTATTGAGCTTATCATCAGCGCGTTCAGCTGCTTTGGCCTTGCGCGCCTGTTCAGCCAGTCTCGCGGGTAATAAAAAGGCCTGCCCACGGGGGCAGGCCGAAAGGATTACTGCTCCCGCCGTGCCGGAGTGAAGCGGGCGAAAAGGCGGAACACCACCACGATAAACGCGGGGACAAAGTAGATGGCCAGCACCGTGGCGGCGATCATCCCGCCCATCACCCCGGTACCCACCGCGTTCTGCGCGCCTGACCCGGCTCCATGGCTCAGCACCAGCGGCATCACCCCGAGTATAAACGCCAGCGACGTCATCAGAATAGGGCGCAGGCGCATCTGTGCCGCTTCCAGCGCGGCTTCGGTCAGGCTTTTCTTTTCGCGCTTCATCAGGTCGACGGCAAATTCCACAATCAGTATCGCGTTCTTTGCCGACAGCCCGATGGTGGTCAGTAGCCCCACCTGGAAGTACACGTCGTTGCTGAGCCCTCGCAGGCTGGTCGCCAGCAGCGCCCCTGTCACCCCGAGCGGCACCACCAGCATCACCGAGAACGGGATAGACCAGCTTTCATACAGCGCCGCCAGGCAAAGGAACACCACCACCACGGAGATAAGGTACAGCAGCGGCGCCTGGCCTGACGACAGCCGCTCCTGGTAGGACATCCCCGTCCAGTCATAGCCCACGCCGGCGGGCAGCTTCGCCACCAGCGCCGCCATCTGCGCCATCGCCTCCCCGGTGCTTTTCCCTGGCGCCGCTTCGCCGAGGATTTCCATCGCCGGTTCGCCGTTGTAGCGTTCAAGACGCGGCGAGCCCCGGGTCCAGCCGGTGGTGGTCACCGCGCTGACGGGCACCATGTCGCCGCTGGCGTTGCGCACGTACCAGCTGTCGATATTGCCCGGCTGCATGCGAAACGGCATATCGGCCTGCACGAACACCTTCTTCACCCGGCCGTTATCCATAAAGTCATTGACGTAGCGGCTGCCAAAGGCCACGGACAGCGCCTGAGTGACGTCTTCCAGCGGCACGCCCATCGCCTGCGCCTTCTGGGCGTCCACCCGCACCCGGAACAGCGGGGTGTCCTCCAGGCCGTTTGGCCGCACGCCGCGCAGGGTCTCCGGCGACTGCGCCGCCATGGCGAGCAGCTGGTCGCGCGCCTGCGTCAGCGCGGCATGGCCGAGGTTCGCCCGGTCAACCAGCTCCATATCAAACCCGGCGGCGGTACCGAGCTCCGGCACCGCCGGTAGATTAAAGGGGTAGACGATAGCCTGATTGATGGCCCCCAGGGTCTGCGCCGCCCGGTGAATAATCGCCTCGGCGCTGTCGGCCGCTGCGGTGCGCTGCGACCATGGCTTCAGGCTGACGAAGGCCAGGCCGTTGTTCTGCCCCTGACCGCTGAAGCCGAAGCCGCCGACGGTGAAGACCGACTGCACGTTGCGTTTCTCCTGCGTCAGATAGTAGTCGCTGACCTCGCCGAGGACGCGGCCGGTTTCGGCAAGGGTCGCTCCCGGCGGCAGCTGGGCCATGGTCAGCAGCACGCCCTGGTCCTCTTCCGGCAGGAAGGAGGTCGGCAGGCGCAGGAACAGCACCCCCATGGCGATGACAATGCCCAGGTATACCGCCATGTAGCGGCCCGTGCGCAGCAGGATGCGGCGGGTGCTGTCGGTGTAGTGGGCGGTCGCACGGTCAAAGAGGCGGTTAAAGCGCGCGAAGAGGGGATGCGGGGCATGGCCGCCCGCCGGGGCGGCTTTCAGCAAAGTGGCGCACAGCGCCGGGGTGAACGACATCGCAGTCAGCACCGACAGCGCCATGGCGGCGACAATGGTGACCGAAAACTGACGGTAGATTTCCCCGGTGGAACCGCCGAGCATCGCCATCGGAATGAACACGGCGGCGAGCACCACGGCAACCCCCACCAGCGCGCCCTGGATTTGCGTCATCGATTTATGGGTGGCCTCCCGCGGCGAGAGATGCTCCTCCTGAATGACGCGCTCCACGTTCTCCACCACCACGATAGCGTCATCGACCAGCAGGCCGATAGCCAGCACCATGCCGAACATGGTCAGGGTGTTAATTGTGAAGCCGGTAACCGCCAGCACGGCGAAGGTGCCGAGAATGACCACCGGTACCGCGAGCGTAGGGATAAGGGTGGCGCGGAGATTTTGCAAAAACAGGTACATCACGAGGAACACCAGCACGATGGCTTCCACCAGCGTTTTGACCACCTCCGCAATGGAAATCTTCACGAAGGGCGTGGTGTCATAGGGGTAGACCACCTGCATGCTGTCGGGGAACCAGGGGGAGAGGCGGGTCAGCTCGCTGCGGACCGCCTTTGCGGTGTCGAGGGCGTTAGCGCCGGTGGCGAGCTTAATCGCAATCCCGGCGGCGGGCTTGCCGTTGTAGCGGGCGACGGTGCCGTAGCTTTCGGCGCCAAGCGTAATGCGGGCGACGTCGCGCAGCAGCACATGGGAGCCGTCCTGCTGCACCTTCATCAGGATTTTCCCAAACTCGTCAGCGCTCTGCAGGCGGGTCTGGACGATGATGGAGGCGTTAAGTTGCTGGCTGTCGGGCTGAGGCGCGCCGCCGAGTTGGCCGCCGGAGACCTGGTTGTTCTGGGCCTGAATTTGGGCGATGACGTCCTGGGGCTGCAGGTGGTACTGGTTAAGCTTTGCCGGGTCGAGCCAGACGCGCATGGCGTAAGGGGAGCCGAAGAGCTGGACGCTGCCGACGCCGGGCAGGCGACTGAGGGGGTCCTTCAGGTTCGAGGCGACATAGTCGGCGATATCGTACTGGCTGAGGCTGCCATCGTCAGAGATGAAGGCGGCGACAAGGAGAATGCTGCTGCCAGATTTGGTGACACTGATGCCCTGTTGCTGAACCTCAAGGGGGAGGGAGGGAACAGCAAGCTGGAGCTTGTTCTGTACCTGAACCTGGGCGATATCGGGGTCGGTACCGGAGGAGAAGGTCAGGGTGATAGTGGCGTTGCCAGCGGCATCGCTGGTGGATGACATGTACATGAGGCCGTCGAGGCCGTTCATGTTCTGCTCGATGACCTGAGTGACGGCGCCCTGCACAGTGGCGGCATCAGCGCCGGGATACGCAGCGCTGATGGTGATGGCGGGCGGGGCAATCTGGGGATACTGGGCGATGGGCAGGATGGAGATGGCCATGGCGCCAGCGAGCATCAGAATAATGGCAAGAACCCAGGCAAAAACAGGGCGGTCGATAAAAAAGTTGGCCATGAAGGCGGCTCCGGTGACAGACGGTTACGAAAAAAAGCGGAGAACCCGCCGGGCATTGCGGGGCGGGTAAGTCATGAAAGGGAGACGTTTTCTAAAAGTACGGCGAGATATTAAGCGTGACGATATCGCTCATTCTGCGGAGTTTTAACTTGAACATGATATTAAACTTTTGACTGCGTAAGGTTTGCTCTGAAATATTAAGAGCAGAGGTGATGTCGTCTGGATCTTCCTGGTTTAAGATATGGCTGACAATTTTAAATTGGTTATGCGAAAAACCCATTTTGGGCTTGCGATAGGAAGCCCGACTGTCTGTCAATAATGATATCCAGTTTGCTATCTGCATTTTTCTGTTGACGAAAAACAGTGCCGAACGACTCTTTATTTTACTAATGTGGAATGGCGCCAGCATAATGATACCGCCAACCTCCAGTGTCTGCAGCATACTCACTGTAGCATCATCGATCACGTTGTTATGATAGACATCGATAATTACTTTGCTTGATGAGTCCGCTGCGTGATGGTTGAGATCGGATATTTTTTCTAGCTTTATCACGCGTTCATTTTTCAGCAAGTGCGTCACTCCCTGAAAAAGGAATGCATCTTTAGTGACCATAAAAATCATAAACAGGTTCCTGTTCTGATAGTGATCATGGTGATGTTGCTCCTGAATGTGATTCAGGAGCAATAATACCGGATGACGTCATCAACTTAATACTGGCGTCGAGGGGGTATGTCTGTTATCGATATTATTATGGCTGATGCCATAATAATATCAGGCGATCAGATAGCGCTGACGATAACGGGTGGCATAGTGCAGCGGCGTGATGCCATAGACCGTCTTGAATAGCGAGATGAAATAGGATGTGCTGCGGTAGCCGCAGGACTGTGACAACTGAGCGATGTTCTTGTCGGCGGTCAGGAGCTGCTGTGCCGCATAGCGCATCCGGCAATCCGTGATTATCTGGCTATAGCTGGTGTTTTCACTCTTGAGTTTTTTCTTCAGCAGGCTTTGGCTCAGGCATAACGTGCTGGCGACCAGGCTCAAATTCCAGTCTTTATGAATATCGCTTTGAATAAGCCGACTGACGCTCTCTTTTACGCTACTGCGCAGCATGTGCATCAGGAAGGAAATAAATCCCGGTTGTTCCAGAAATATGGACAGGACGGTAAACAAGAGTGAACGGGTGCGGGCAATTTCACAGCCTTCATGAGATTGCGTGATACTGTGCAGGGCCGCCTGTCGAAAAATCGCAGGGGTTCTGCATGGGCGTTGGTACATTGGTTCGGCGAGGCGTGGCCATGGCGTTATTTTTGTAAGATCTTTGTCCAGGAAATTGAGATAGTCATTCAGCACCGAACGGCTGATATGCGCTATTAATGCATTATCGACATGTGAGAGATCGATGTTGTTATGGTTACAGGAGAAAATAGCCAGGTGGTTTGCCGGTAGTATGAAAGATGGGCGATCGTTAATGCTAACCTGTACGTCCGTATCGGTTAATACCACCACACACGGTGCATGACTTCTGAGTCTCATTCCTACACTCCAGGAATATAAATAATAAATTGTATGACAAAACAGTGCAGATGATAAAATACACTGCCTGCTAATAATTTCAATGCTGCGCAGGGTATTCTTATGTAAAGAACCCTGTATTTAAATTCTGAGGGAGTGTTGCGGAAAAAATAAAAAAGCGCGGGACGGGTACCCGCGCAAAAAGAATACTCAGGATTATATTCAACTGTTCTACTGGTTCTACTACTCCAGGCTTTTAGACATACTGTCGGTTGCTAAAAGCCCTCGATTACCTCAGGCTTTTATACACATGACGTGATAAATGCCGTCGATAATTTCGGTGCCTTCGGTTTCGTGCTCGAAACCAGGAAACTCATGATCCCAGGACTGCAGGGCGCGCAGGTAGGCAATCTGCGGGCTGGTGCTGTTACCGAAGTTTTCTCCGGACAGCAGCATCGGGATTCCCGGCGGATACGGGATGACGGAGTTGGCGGCAATGCGGTTCTGCAATCCTTCAATGGCGACCATTTCGACGTTATCGGACACGATGGCCTGATACGCGTCGCGCGGGGTCATCATCGCTTCCGGCAGGGAGGCGTAGGCGGCATTCAGGCTGGCGCCCGGATTGTTGGCTTTCAACCAGGCGAACATTTTGTCGCCCAAATCGCGAACGCCCATTCCGGCATAGGTCTCCGGGTGCTGGTTGGCCAGTTCAGGCATGACCTGCGACAGCGGCGCGTTGCTATCGTAATGGCGCTTAAAGGAACACAGCGTGTTGATAAGCGTACCCCATTTACCGCGGGTGATACCCATGGAGAAGAGGAACATTATCTGGAAATCGGTGGTACGGGTCGGCACGATGCCGTGACGGCCAAGCCAGGCGGTAACCAGCGCGGCGGGGACGCCGCTGTCCAGCAGGCTGCCGTCGTCGCCCATGCCGGGCGCCAGAATACTGACTTTGATCGGGTCGAGCATGCTCCAGTTATCCGGCAGATCCTTAAAGCCGTGCCAGGTTTCACCCGGGCGCATAATCCAGCAGTTCTGATCGTGAGCCAGCAGTTCGGCAGGCGCATCTTCAAAGGCTATCTCTTGACCGGTTTGCGGGCAGGTCACCGTCTCTTTGTTCCACGGTTTGAAGAACCAGTCGTTGCTGTCGCTAAAATCGCGGTACAGGCGCGCCATGGCCTGGCGGAAATCAATGGCTTCGTCGATGACCTCTTGCGTCAGCGACAGGCCGCTGTTGCCGTCCATCATGGAGACCGCAACGTCGTTTGACGCGCAAATGGCGTACAGCGGCGAAGTGGTGGCATGCATCATGTAGGCTTGGTTGAAGCGGGAGAAGTTCACCGCGCCGCGTCCTTCGCGAACATGAATATAGGAGGCCTGAGAAAGCGCATTCAGCAGCTTATGCGTGGAGTGGGTGGCGAAGACGGTTGGACCGTTATGATCGCCTGGGGCGCCGCGCATAGCATAGTGGTCGGCATAGACCGGGTTGAAGCGCGCATAGCCGTACCAGGCTTCGTCAAAGTGAATACGATCGCTGGTCTGTTCCAGCAGCGCCTGCGCATTTTTGGCGTTATAGCACACGCCATCGTAGGTGCAGTTGGTGACGACGCTGTAGGACGGTTTGTGCGCGGCATATTCGCTGGTCAGCGGACTGGTGCGGATTTTTTCCTGCAACGCTTCCGGCTGCATCTCCTGCGGGTAGATAGGCCCGATAATGCCGTAACGGTTACGGCTTGGCACCATATAGACCGGCTTCGCTCCGGTCAGGATCAGCCCCTGTTCGATGGATTTGTGGCAGTTACGGTCAATCACGACCACATCATCGTCGGTCATGCAGGCCTGCATGATGGTGCGGTTGGAGCCGGAGGTGCCTACGACGACGGACCAGGAGCGGTCTGCGCCAAACACCCTTGCCGCATTTTTTTCGCTTTCGCCAAACGCGCCGGTGTGGTCAAGCAGAGAGCCGAGCGAGGTGCGTTCAATCCCCATGTCGGTGCGGAACAGGTTTTCGCCGTAATAGTCGTGATATAAGCGGCCTGCCGGCGTTTTGGTAAAGCCCACACCGCCCTGGTGGCCCGGCGCGGCCCAGGAGTATTCATGGATGCCGTTATATTTCACCAGCGCGGAGAACAGCGGCGGCAGCATTTGTTGGCGGTAGCGGTTCATCGCTGCCACTGCGCGTCCGGCGATGAAATCCGCGGAGTCTTCCAGAATCCATGCGAACTCATCGATAAGCTCCATCAGCTGCTGGTCAATCAGCGCGGTGGCCTTCTCGCGTTCTCCGAGCAGGAACACCGGCACGTTTTGCTGACGTTCGTGAAGCTTATCGAGCAGTTGGCGCACGCGCTGGTGCTCATCCTTTTCTTCCATCTGATAGCTGAACATCAGGCAATCAATGGCTTCGTTAGCGGCAATGATGGCGTAACCGTCGTCGAGCGAGGTGGATTGCATCACGTCAACGTCCTGGCGGCGTAGCGCCTCTGCCAGACGCGCGACCGCCGCGCCGACCCAGGTGTCCTGGTGCAGAAATTCGCTTTCAACAATGAGTATTTTCATGTGTTTAACCCCTATGTAGTGGTGGGACGCGGTAAGTAATACGCCGCACGGCGGGGGGAGTAAATGGCGCTCAGGGGGTTATCGACAGGGGGATTATTTTTATGGCTGATCCTGATATTTGGCAGGAAAAAACCCGCCGGAAGGGCGGGTTTTGGCATTATGGGGACGTCGGATCCTTAATCGGGTGCCGCCCGATGATTCCTCGACATCCCTTATTATTGCCATACGCTACAACGGTAGTCTGGCGTCCTGGATACGATGACGTTCAGCGGCTTCAAAAATATCGTGCAGGTGCTGGAGCTGTTCGGCGAGGATCATCAGCAGGACGTAATTAGGTCCTGCATCCGGGTTTTCCAGCATGACATTCGTCAGCACTCTGGCGCGATCAACCCGTTCGCGGGCATCGGGGTCTGCAGGTGTCAGGTTCATCATTGCGCCGCCTTCACGGTAGTACCGCGATGCAGGGCTGGAGGAGAGGGAAACGTCTGGATGAGGATTGTAGCCATAGGTAGTCTCCTGTAACGGGTTATATTTTCACCACCGGAAATGCCAATTTCACGGGTGGTGGAACCGGGCGGAGTTGGCATTACCGGCGTTACAGGAAACCGGCGCGTCTTACGACGCCCCCGCCCGATCCCACCATTGAGGTGTAACCGAACGCACGACACAAAAAAAGACGCAGGGCGCGTCATGTGTCGCCTGTAACAGTATTCAGGATGCCAATCCCGACGCCTGATTTTGCAGGCGCGAGGGAACGATATCGCTATCGGTCGTGGGCGGCAAGCGGTTTTGCCGGGCGGGCGCGGCACAGTGCGGATCTGGAATGCGCCTCGCAAAATCACGCTGATGATTAACGGATACTCCGGCATGTTATCTGTCTCTGTACGCCGACCGGGTATATTTGTCGCGCTTTTCCCAAAATCGCTTAAGTTTATATTTGATGTCGATTAAAAATCGACCAACTATTCAATTAATAAACTATTCATTGCCACGAGATATCCCAGGACCTACACTAGTTTAAAAATTTCAATAAATGTCAATATAGAGGCGACATTTGACAAGTTATATAAACTGGCTTATGCAGAACACCCTTCCCGGCCAGGTGTTGCTCCAGTCATGGCTTACCCGTAACGGCATAGACCGTAAGCTCTCTTATCTCTATGTCCAGAATGGCTGGCTCAGACGACTCGCTCATGGCGTTTACTGCCGGACAGGACGCGAGCCGGACTGGGTGGATGCGGTGTATTGTCTGCAAACACAGTGGGGAAAGCAGATACGGGTGGCGGGGCTGACCAGTCTTAGGCTACAGGGGTACGCGCACTACATTGAACCGGGCAGGCCGCAGGTCTGGCTTGCGCTTCCGGCCTACGTCAAACTGCCGGGGTGGTTCGCGGTCTTTGAACAATCCGCGACGTTTGTCGCACTGTATACGTCGAGTTTAACCGTTGATATAACGCCGTTTACTCTGGAACTGAAAATGGGTGACAGGCGGTTGACCGGGAGCGTATCAGAACTTGCCGCCTATGAGATCGCCTGCGGCGTCCCTTCGTTGATCTCATTCGAACATGCCGATGTGCTGTATCAGGGGATGAACCTTCTCAGCCCACGTAAGCTGCAGGCGCTGCTCTGCGCCAGCCATTCGGTTAAAACCAATCGGGTGATGCTTTATCTTGCCCAGCGTAATGCGCATCCTTATTTTCAGTACCTTAATCAAAACGGTATAGAAACAGGCAAAGGAAAGCGGCAAATCGTTCCCGGCGGCTGGCTTGAGCCGGATTATCAAATTACCGTTCCCCGCGCGTTTAAACCGGAAGGAACCGACGATGGATCTACGTGATAGTTATGCCCGACAGGTCAGGCTATTGATGATTGCTCTGCCGCATGCGGCGAAGGAACCCTGCTTTGCGCTGAAAGGCGGTACGGCAATCAATTTGTTTGTACAGGATTTTCCCCGTCTGTCGGTGGATATCGATCTGGCCTATAAGACTTTTGTGGATCGTGATACCGATCTGGCGAGCATCAACAGCGCTTTGATGCGTATTACAGAATCACTCAACCGCAGACCGGGGATCACGGCTATCCGGCAGGAGAATAAGGCCGATGAAAAGCGCATCGTCGTCCACTCAACGAATGCGCAGATCAAGATTGAAGTCAGTCCGGTCTGGCGCGGATTATTGTTACCACCAACAGAAATGCCGGTATGCGAACGGGTAGAAGCGGAATATGGTTTTACAACGATGAATGTCGTTTCACTGGCGGATCTTTACGGCGGTAAAATTTGCGCTGCGCTTGACCGTCAGCATCCTCGCGATCTGTTTGATGTTCTCAATATGCTGGAAAAACCGGGCCTGACGCGTGAGATAGTGGATGGTTTTCTCTGTTACCTGGCAGGTCACCCTCGCCCCATTGCCGAGTTGCTGGCACCAAACTGGGATATGGCGCAGATCTCCACACTGTACTCACAGGAATTTTCCGGGATGACGCAACAAGAAACATCGCTGGAGTCGCTCCTGTCAGTCACCTCGTTGCTGCTGCAGGCGCTGAAATCTCAGCTTACGGACAGGGATCGCCAGTTTTTACTCAGTTTTAAGCAAAACAATCCTGACTGGTCGCTGTATCGCTATCCTGCAATTCAGCATCTCCCGGCGATTCGCTGGAAACTGCGTAATCTGATTGTACTGAAGGATAAAAATCCGGCCAAATTCGCGGCGACGGTGGACAAGCTGGAGCGCGTTTTGGATAACGCGTAGAGCATGGGGCGTGGGCAGTACTCCGGGCCCGGTACCATACCGAACCCGGACTGCGTCAGCCGGTAAAGCGCGACAGCCGCTGGAGCAGCAGCCGGTTTTCCTGCTTCAGGCGCTCGTTTTCCTCCAGCAGAGTGAGGGTGACGGCGATGCCCGGCCAGTCGAGCGCCAGCTCGCGGCGCAGGCGCAGCGCGCGGTGCACCACGGTGACGGCGCGATCGTCGAAGATCCACTGCTCGGCCTGGATCCTGGCGGGCTCGATGACGCCAAGCCCGACGATTTCCTGCAGATCTTCTTCGGACACGCCGGTATGCAGACAAAATTCACTCACCGTAAAGGTGACAGTTACCTGAGCCATTATGCTTTCCCCCATGTCTGGCGCGGATCGTAGGCGGATTGCGCCTCCGCCAGCTGCTGCCACAGCGTGGCGCTTTGCGCATCGGGTTTAGGCGGCATGACGATTTTGATCACCGCGAACAAATCGCCGGTATGCTGCTTGTTCACCAGCCCTTTGCCCTTGATGCGCAGCCGCTGCCCGGCCTGGCTGCCCGGCGGAATAGTCAGCAGAATGCTCTCTTTGAGCGTCGGCACCGTGACCTTCGCGCCGAGCGCGGCCTCCCACGGGGCCAGCGGTACGACGATCTCCAGGTTGTGCCCGACGATGTCGAACAGCGGATGCGGCGCAATGCGGATAACCAGCCACAGATCGCCGTTGGGTCCGCCGTTCTCGCCCGGCGTGCCCTGGCCTTTCAGGCGAATGCGCTGTCCGTCGCCCACGCCTGCGGGGATTTTAACATTCAGGGTTTTGGGGATCTCCTGCTCCACCATACCGAAAACGTTATAGACCGGCAGGCTGTAGCTGATGGTGCGGCTGTGCGCTTCCAGCGTCTCTTCCAGAAAGACGGCGACGTCGATTTCAAGGTCGTGGCCGCGGGCGCTGTGCCGCTGCCGCGACTGCTGGGCGTGCTGGCCGAAAATAGAGGAGAACAGATCGTCGAAGTCTTCCGGGCGGTAGTTCTGGCCCTGCTGGCCATGGCCATGCGGCGCGTGCTGGCAGAACTGCGGGTCGTTGCGGTGCTGCCAGAGGGCGTCATATTCCGTGCGGCGCTGCTCGTCGCTGAGCACTTCCCAGGCTTCGGCCACCTCTTTGAAGCGGGCTTCGGCATCGGGTTCTTTACTGACGTCAGGGTGGTATTTACGCGCCAGACGGCGATAGGCGGTCTTGATGGTTTTAAGGTCGTCCGTCGGCTTCACGCCCATGATGGCGTAATAATCCTTTAATTCCATAGCATTATCTCGCGTATATCAAAGCTACTGAACGGGTTCCCTGAAAAGGTAACACCGGTAAGTGTAGGGCAAATCGCGTGATGCGGTGTGGAATAATGACCCGCTTTGTTGATGCAGCGCAGCCGTTAGCGCATTGACACCGTGGTGACGCTGTTGGTAGCCAGCGTCTCAAGCGTGTACTGCGCCAGCTGGCCGCTTTGCAGGTAAACTTTGTGACTTATCCGTAAGCGCACTTCGCCTTCGGACAGGCGCAACAGCCAGGCCTCATCGGCGTTAAGCATGGTGCCGGACCAGGTTTTGACGTCATGGCTGATGGCGAAACCGCAGGTCTGCTCAATATACTGCAGGACCGATTGGCGGCAGGTATCCTGGCAAAAATCCGGGAACAGGGACTGCGGCATCCAGGTCTCTTCAATGATTGCCGGCTGCTGGTTGATGATGCGCATTCGTCGGTAGTGAATCAGCAGCGCCCCCGCATCCTGAGCGAACAGCGATGCCAGCGCATCGTCCGCGGGTTGGATGTCGTAACTCAGCACCACGCTGTCCAGCGTCTGGTCGCGATGGATGCGCTCGGAGAGCGTGATAACGTTGTTGTCCTGATAAAACTCCGGCGGATTGACGAAGATCCCCGAGCCCTGGCGCGTGTGTACGAAGGACTCGCGTTTCAGACGGGCAACCGCTTTCTGAATCGTCGGGCGGCTCACGCCATAGCGTTCCGCGAGGGCATGCTCCCCCTCGACAGGCGTTCCTGCGGGGTACTCGCCTTTGAGGATCTGCTCTTTCAGTAGATGATAAATGTCGAGATACTTCATGGCGCCATTTCAGGCGCGCCGGTCAGCGCGCCCGCCGTTGTCTCAGATTTGTGATTGAATGAGAATCTGCTGTTTTTTCGCCATTTTAAGTCGTTTGAGCGCAATAGCAATCACCGCCGTCGTGATGGTGCCGCAGACCATCGCCAGCAGCGCCATCAGCGGTTTATCGAAGCCGCCAAGTAAGACGATGATGGGGCCGCCGTGGGCGACATTACAGTTCAGGCCGAACACGAAGCCGAGCACGCAGGCGACGGCGGAGCCTATCATATTCGCCGGGATCACCGACAGCGGGTCCCGGGCGGCAAAGGGGATCGCCCCTTCGGAAATGCCCACCAGCCCCATTGCGGCGGCGGCTTTGCCGTTTTCGTATTCCTCTTCATCGAACAGATTAAAGCGCTTGCCGATGAACGCCGCCAGCGCCATACCCAGCGGGGCGACGGGGATGGCGGCGGCCTGCGCGCCCATAAACTGGGTTTGCCCCTGGGCGATGAGCCCGACGCTGAACATGAACACCACCTTGCCGAAAGGACCACCCATATCAAAGCCCTGCATCAGTCCCATCACCAGACCAATCAGAATGATATTGCCGGTCGACAGGTTGGTCAGCAGATGGTTGAGGAAGGCCATCAGGTCAGCAACGGGCGCGCCGATCACGAAGATGAACAGCGCGGCGATAAAGGCGGTGCCGGCGATTGGGGCAATCATGATCGGTACCAGCGGCTGCAGCATCTTATGCCATGAGAAATGGGTTAACCATTTGATGAAGTAGCCGACCAGCAGCCCGGCGATGATCGCGCCGATGAACCCGCAGCCGGCGCTGGCGCCGTAAAACGTTCCCGTATTGGCTATCCAGCCGCCGATGAACCCAGGGGCCAGCGCCGGGCGTTCGCCTATCGCATAGGCAATGTATCCGGCGAGGACGGGAATCATCAGCGTGAAGCCTACCACGCCGACGTTCAGCACCTGGTTCCACAGGCTGCCTTCGGGGATGGCAAGCCCGGATGCCGTGGGCACGCCGCCTAATGCGAGCGAAAGCGCGATCATCAGGCCCCCGGTGACCACGAAAGGAATCATGTAGGAGACGCCGTTCATCAGCGATTTATAGAGCTGAGAGCCCGCCGATGATGCCGGCTGAGCGGCGGTTTTCGCCGTGGCGCTGGCCTGCTGCGGCGTTGACGCCAGCGCCTGCTGGATGAGGCCTTTGGCGTCTTTAATCGCCGCTTTTACACCGGTGATGACAACCTTTTTACCGCTGAAACGGTGGAGATCCACCTGCTTATCGCAGGCGACCACGATGGCCTCTGCGCGAGCGATATCGCCCGGCGTCGGCGCGTTTTTCACGCCGATAGAGCCGTTGGTTTCAACGATCGCCTCATACCCCATTTCCGCCGCCGCTTTTTCCAGCATCTCTGCGGCAAGGTAAGTATGGGCTATCCCTACCGGGCAGCCGGTGACGCCGATGATGAGCCCGCGCGACGGCCGGGACGATGGCGCCTCTTCGCCAGCCTCATCCGGGCGACAAAAGTAGTCGATGACCTCCTGCTCAGAGCGGCAGGCGAGAATGCGCGACACGCTGTCATCATCCACCAGCCTTGCGGAAAGCTGCGCGAGGATCTCGATGTGCGCCTCGCAGGCCCGCTCCGGCGACGCAATCATCAGCAGCAGATGCGTAGGTTTGTCATCTTCTGCTCCGTAATCAATACCTTCCCGGCTAATCCCAATCATGACCGCCGGCGACAGCACGCTGGCGCATTTTGCGTGGGGCAACGCCACGCCGCCTTCAAAACCGGTATTACCTGTGGCTTCTCGCTTCAACACCTCCTGCACGAAGGCGTGGGGCTGGTGAATTTTTCCCGCCCGGAACAGATATTCCGCCATTTCGTTGAACACGGCGTGCTTGGTCGTTGAGTTGAGATCAAGGCAAATCAACTCGGGGTGAATCAGGTCGCTTATCTTCATCGCGCATTCTCACTGGTTAATTTGTAATTACAATTTTTGAGAGGCTAGAAGGTTGAGAGACGTACGATCTTGATATTGATCATTTGTCCTTCGCCATTTTTGCTTTCTTTTGTCTGTTTTATCGCCTTATTCACAAATGATGCGCGCGACAACGCGCGATAGCTGTTTTTATGACATTCATCACAGACGAATATTTGTAATTACAAGTTAATAAAAAAAGATCCTGAGAGGAGAGAGACAAGTGAGCAAACAACCCGTGATAACCGAGCAGGTCGACGTCAATAAAAAGCTGCCCTGCGAAAAAAGCCCGGAACAGCAGCTGGCCATTATGGAAGCGTATACGACGGCGTTTCAGTCCACACCGGAGCGTTTTGCGCGGGAAGTTCGCTGTTTGCGCGTGCTGTACCCTGCGCTGTTCCGTCGCCCGGAGGCGGAGGATCTGCTGCTCGGGCGGCTGGATGCCTTGCCGATAGGTTTTGGCTGTGTGACGTCGGTAGGCGGCGTCGGCCACTACTGCAATTTCGCCAAATTACACCAGCTGCGCGACGCGCTGCCGATGCCGGAACAGCGCGAGCGCGTCGCGGCGCTGGAGGCGTTCTGGCGTGAGCACGATACGCGCTCGATCTATTTTCGCCAGACGCTCACCGACGATACGCTGGGAAAATTTGTTGATGTTAACTTCCCGGCGATCGCCACCGCCCGCCTGAGCGGCATGTATCTCGACTACCCGCAGCTGATGGCATTGGGCATTGACGGCCTGCGCCAGCGGGTATTGCAGCAATTCTGTATGGATGCGGAAAACGCATTGCTGCGTACCGCCTTTCTCGAGGTATTGATGCTGCTGCAGCAGGTCATTGACCGGCATATCGCGCTGGCGCAGGAGGAGGCCGGGAAGGCGGCCGACGACGCGCGGCGGGAGCATATGCAGCATCTGGCGGCGGAGCTGGCGGCTATTCGTCATCACAAACCCGAAACCTTTGTTCAGGGGATCCAGTTAAGCTGGTTATACAGCCTGTGTTCCGGCGTGGTGAACTATGGCCGGATGGACGATTACTTAGGGGATCTGCTGGTGGCGGATCTCGAGGCCGGACGGCTGACCGAGCGCCAGGCGATTGACTATATCCGTTCGCATTACCGCCTGATTGAAGCCCGCAAAACCACGGTCAACGGGCGCGTGATCGTCGGTGGGAAAGGGCGTCGGCATCCGCATAACGCGGACGTCTACTGCCGCCTGGCGATCCAGGCCGTGGCGGAAAATCAGGATACTGAACCGCAGTTTACGCTGCGTATCCATCAGGGGATGGATGAGGCGATTTACCAGCAGGCGCTGGCGGTTATCGGCAGCGGGCTGACCTACCCCATTCTCTACAACGATGACGTCAATATTCCCGCCGTGATGAACGCGATGGGCGTCGATGAGCCGGAAGCGCAGCACTATGTGCCTTTTGGCTGCGGCGAATTTGTGCTGGCCGGGCGCGGCGTCGGGACGCCAAACACCTGCATGAACCTGCTGAAAATCCTCAATATCGCCCTCAGCGGCGGGACGGATTTCTGGGACGGGAAAAATAAAAGCGGGGGCGTACCCTTAACCGCGCCGCAGAATATTACCTGCTTCTCCGACGTGATGGATAACTACAAGCGCTTGCTGGATTATTACATCAGCATTTGCGCCCGCGCGCAGGCGTTTTCCTACAAGGTGATGAATGAGCAGGTCGGGTTCTTGTTCACGTCCCTGCTGACGGCGGACTGCGTGCAGCGGGGTAAGGCGCTGCTCGACGGCGGCGCGCGGTACCTTGGCGGCACCAATGAAACCTACGGCAACATCAATGCTGCGGATTCGCTGGCGGCAATAAAACAGGTGATCTTTGATAAGCAGCTGTATCGCTATGACGAGCTGATCGCCGCTCTGCAGGCGGATTTCGTCGGCTATGAATCCCTGCAGCGCGCGCTGATCGCCGCGCCTAAATACGGCAATGATGACGACGAGGTGGACCCGCTGGCGGTGGAGATGCACCGCTATGTGTGCGATGGCGTGCGTGAATCCGCCCGGCGCGTGGGGCTGGACAGCTACCTGGTCGTGATTATCAACAATCAGGTGAACACCGAGTGGGGGCGGGCGACGAGCGCCTCGGCGGACGGGCGGCACTGCGGCGTGTACATGAGCAATGCCAATAACCCGCAGAGCGGCGCGGATAAGAATGGCCCCACGGCGATGCTTAACTCTCTGCTGAAGCTTGAGGCCAGATATCACGCCGGGTCGGTACAAAACATCAAATTCAGCAAGAACCTGTTCAACACCCGCCTGCCGCTGGTTCGGGCGATGATGGACAGCTGGTTTGAACGCGGCGGACCGCAGCTGATGGTCAGCGTGGTGGGGAAAGGCGAACTGGAGGCCGCGTACCAGACGCCGGAAAAATACCCCAATTTGATTGTGCGGGTTGGCGGGTTCAGCGCCAGGTTCGTGAATCTCGACAGGGATGTACAGCGCGAAATTTTGAACCGCACGCTTAACGATTAAGAGGGCACCATGCCGCAGAAAGGGATTGTTTTTGATATCCAGAAGTTCTGCCTGCACGACGGCCCGGGGATAAGAACCACGGTGTTTCTCAAAGGCTGCCAGATGCGCTGCGTCTGGTGCCATAACCCGGAGTCTATCGCCGTGCAGCCGCAGCTGGCGTTTATGGCGAGTAAGTGCGTCGGCTGTCAGCGCTGTGCGGCGGTTTGTCCGCAGGGGTGCCACCGTTTTGCGCAGGGAAAGCATGAGATTGATTTTGACGCCTGCAGGGCCTGCGGACGCTGCGTGGAGGTTTGTCCGGAGCAGGCCTTAAAAATCTACGGCCGGTCGTATGAAGTCGATGAGCTTATCCGTGAAGTGGCTAAAGACGTGCCCTATTTTACCAAAACCGGCGGCGGTCTGACGCTTTCGGGCGGTGAGGCGATGTTCCAGTTTCCCTTTGCGCTGGCGCTGGTAAAGGCGGCAAAACAGGCCGGGCTGCACGTCTGTATTGAGACGAATGGTGCCTCCCGACCCGAGCGCTACCGTGAGATTGCGCCCTGGGTAGATCTCTTTTTACTCGATTACAAAGCCACCGATGCGCAGCAGCATAAGCAATTCACCGGGCTGGGGAAACGGGTGGTGGATATGACGCTGGAAACGCTGGCGGAGGTTGGCGCGAAGGTGATTTTACGCTGTCCGCTTATCCCCGGTTATAACGTAAACGATGCGCATCTGGCCGCCATCCGGCGCGTGGCGACGCGTTATGACAACATCCTGCATACGGAAATTTTGCCCTGGCACAATCTCGGCGTGGCGAAATGCCGTGAGCTGGGAAAAAAGGCGGGGTGCCAGCAGCCGCTCCCGGAGACATCCGAGGTGGATCGCTGGCTGGAAACGCTGAATGCCGGGGGAGGGAAGCCCGTGCGCCGGGCGTAAAGGCGATACAAGAGATAAACCTGACGGGTCGTCAGGTTTATCTGCGGAGCGCTCTGCGCCAGGGCTACTCGTGGCTCATGACCCCACGCGCCACGGGCAGGTAGCGCAGCGAGAAGTACAGGCTGTCTTTGCCGCAGGGCGAGGTTTGTTTCAGCAGCGCGTTGATGCGGGCATCGGGCATCGGGCGCGCGCTGAAGGTTTTTCCGCTACCGGCCTCGAAGACTTCGTACACCACGCCGCGGGCGGGGGAGGCGCTGGCGCAGCCTGCCGCGGCGTCCAGATACAGCGCGCGCTGGGCGTCGGTCAGCTTGCCGACGCCGGTGCCATCCTGCACCCAGACGTTTACGCCGGCGGCCTTCATCTGGCCGACCAGCTGGCTGTAGCCCTGCGGCGCCATATTACCGGCAAAGAAGCTGCTGATATAAACCGGCCTGTCGGAAATCGCGCCTAGCGCGCGGCGCGTGTCGGCTAACCATGTGAGCATCGGCTGGCGCGCGGCGTCGCTGCGCCAGTTGAGGTCGTCTATTTCGGCGCTGAGATACCAGCCGTCCGGTTTGACGCCGGCGGTATCCAGCCAGAGGCGGGCCTGCTGAATATCCAGCGCCCGCAGACGGCTGAGGTAGCTCTCCTGCGCGGCGGCGGACTGCTTCTGACGGCTAAAGAAGTCCGGGTCGGCGTTCAGGCCGACGATGACCTTCAGTCCGGCGCGCTGCGCGGCCGCGGCTTTGTGCTGCAGCAGGGTGCGATCGTGTTCCTGAGTGAACGCGTCGCCATAGCGGGTCCACTGCAGGATCAGGGTATCAAACCCCTGCTGGCGCAGATTGTGCATCAGCGACTGCCAGCTGGCCTCGCTAATCGGGTTGTCCCGCAGCTGCGGCTGCCAGAAAACGCCCTTCATGGCGTTCGCCAACGGGCTTGCCAGCAGCAGCGCCAGCAAAAGGTGCGGTAACTTACTCATTTACCAGTGAACTCCCACGGTGAAGAAAGCGTTGTTTCGCTTGTCGATTTCCTGGTTGATGCTGTTAAAGGTGTGCTGGTACTCCAGGCCCAGGCTGACCTTATGCGGCCAGGCGTCGTAGTGCGATTCGCCGGTCCAGATATTCCAGCGCACGCCTAAGCCGCCAACCTGGCTGCCCTGGGTTTTGCCATCGCGGTAGCCGTTGGTCTGCACATGCGCGTAAGGCTCAATGGTTTGCCCCTGCGCCACCTTCTGGTGCCAGCTGACGCGGTAGTCCGCGGTCCACGCCTGAATATCCTGACGAACGTACTGCGCGGCGTCCAGATAGAGGTTCTGCGCGAACCAGCCGCTGCCGTTAGGGTGCCATTCGTCGCTGTACTTCCCGTCGTTCAGGAACGACGCGCTGGCCCGCAGCATGGTGTCGCTTTCGCCATGGCCGCGATCCAGCGGTACCTGCTGCTCGATGGCCAGGAAGAAGGTGTAGTCATGGAACGGCTTCCAGCGCAGACCGGCGCCGAGCATCGGGTTTTTCACCGGTAGCGCGACGCTGCTGCCGCCGGTATCGGCGAACAGGCGGCTGTAGACCGACAGCAGGTCGCCGTCCAGCAGCATATTGCGGCCTAACCGGTACTCGGCTTCCATCTGCGCGAAGCTGCGGTAGTTCTGCCCCGGCGCGCCGCCGCCCGCGTGGGTGGCCGGCGAGCTGACCGCGCCGGAGTTCAGACCGATGGAGGTATCGACGTTAAACGTCCAGCGGCGGCCGATATCCTCATGCAGGCGGCGGAAATCGTACCGCTGCTGATTCAGCTCCGGCGTGAGCGGTTCAACCTGCGCGCCGTTATCGATATCGTCAATCACCTGCTGCGCGTACCGCTGCGTCTGCGGGATATCGCCCAGCCGCTCGTTGACGTACACCAGCTGACGGGTGATGGCCGGATCGTCCGGCAGGGTTTTGTGCGCTTTTTCCAGCGCCTCGCGGGACTGCGCGTACTCGCCGTCATCCCACAGAGCGTAACCCAGCGCCGCCTGGGTCGTGCTGTTGTCCGGCTCCAGCGCCAGCGCCTGGCGTAAATCGCTGATAGCGCCCTGGGTATTGCCGAGCTGACGGTACACCGCCGCCCGGGAAATAAAGAGGTCGGCCGTCGGCGCAAGGTCGAGCGCCCGGGTGTAGTCCGCCAGCGCCTGTGCGGGCTGGGTAGCGAGGTAGCGCTGCGCGTGCAGGCGCCAGTACGCGGCGCTGTTGTCGAGGCCGCGTTTTTGCGCCTCGTCCAGCCAGCCATCGCGCGCGGCGCCATCGCCTGCCGCCTGAGCGGTGGTAGCGGCGGCCAGCAGATCGTCGTTGTTCATCTCCGTCAGACGGACGCTTTTCCAGGCCTGTAGCGCGGTGGCATAGTCTTCAACCTGGTAAGCCTGATAGGCCACGGCGCGCTGGTGGAAGGCGTTCGGCTGACGGGCCTGCGCCTGCTGGAACGCGTACAGGGCGACGCCGGGTAAGTCACTGCGTTCGCAGTTGGCAAGCAGGCTCCAGGCTCCGGCGTCGTACGATGCGGACATATCGCCGAGCAGGCGGCGCACCTGCCGGCAGTCGCCGCTGACGCCGGGAAGTTGGCTCTGCAGCTGGCGCTGCGACGGCGAGGCGAGGGGTTGGGCGAGACGGGCGAGTTCGGCCGGGGTTGCCCACTCCGGGTGCGCCTGCAGCAGCCCTGACAGGCGCGTTATCAGCGCCTGCGACTGGGCGCTGTTGCCGCCGAACGGATAACGCTGCATCAGCAGGGTTGCCGCTTCGCGGGACTGTCCGGCCTGCATCAGCTGCCAGGTGAGCTGATCCAGCCGCTGAAGACTGGACGGATCCCGGGCGTACAGCTGGCGGGCGAGGCGCAGCGTCTCCGGGGTGTCATGCGTGGCGAGGCTCACCGCGTAGCGTTCGTCCAGCATTTCGTTGGCCGGCATGGCGTCCAGCAGGCTGCGGGCCTTCGCGTAATCGCGGTCTTTCAGGGCTTCGGGCAGCGTGGCGCCGACGAGGTAGCGTCGGTTCTCGCTGAAGCGGGCCTGGTAGCTTGCCAGCGCCTGCTGCGGGTTTTCGCTATAGCGCGAAAGCAGGTACAGCCAGCGTTTTTCCTGCTCCGCGGTCTGGAACTCTGGGGGCCGCTGCGCCAGATAGCGCTGCAGACGCGCTTTTTCACCGCGACGGGCAAGCTCGCCGGCGTAGGTAAGCTGATTATCAACGCTGTTAAAACGCCCCTGGGCCTGTAGCGCCAGGATTCGGTCGTCCATGCGCCCCGCCAGCAGAATATCAAACCACTGCTGCTGCTCCGCGGCGCTGAGGGTTTTCTGCTGACTGAACAGCGTGTCGGCGATCTGCCATTGTTTCAGGTAGATGGCGCGCTGCAGGATGTTGGTTCTTAGCTCCTGGGCCTGCGGCTGGGCGGTAAAATCGGCGGCGTTAAGCTGCGCGAGAGCGATGTCGAGACGGTTGAGGCGTATCGCGTTTTGTCCCACCTCGCTGCGACAGCGCGGCGTCGGCTCGGCGTCGCAGCGTTTCTGCTGCGCCAGCAGATCCTCGACGGTTCTGACCGGGATGACTTTAACCGGGATAGCGTCAAGCGTTGTTTGCAGCCGCGCATCGCCCGGATGGCTTTTGATAGCCCCGGTAAGCAGCTCTCGCGCCTGGTCATTACGGCCAAAATGCCGATAGGCCTCGGCAAGATATAGCGTCAGCGGGACGTTATCCGGCGCCTGCTGATGAATATACTCGAACTCGCCCAGCGCGGTTTTTTCATCGTTGGCCTTCTGCGCCTTCAGCGCCTTTTCCAGGTGCGGATAAATCACAAAATGACGATAGTCGCTCAGGCCGAGGGCCGCGGCGCTGGTATCGGTCGTTGTGGTTTGCGCCATTACGCCGGCGCTGAGCAGCGACGCTACCAATAAACTCAACAGCCGGGGGGCGCTTGCGGCCCGAAATTCCATGCTCATGCGTGTTCCTGTTCCAGTTCAGCCAGTTGCGCGTCGGTAAGGCCCGCTTTATGCAGCAGCGTTTGTATGGAGACCTGCAGCGTCTGTTGCAGGACCAGAACACGGTCCAGCACGTCCTGGGTCACGACGCCTTCACTGACCAGAAATTCGCCAAGGGGCAGCTCGCTGCGCTCGTGGCGCAGCAGCAGGGCGCTCATCGCGGAGTTACTGATGTGGCCAAGCGTCGTCAGCACTTCAGCAAAGAGTAGCTGACGGGGAACGAAATGCCGCCAGATGCCGTCCGCCTGCTGACGGTCCAGCCAGCCGCGGGAAACGGCGGTTTCCAGCAGCGCGCGGTCGTCTAGGCCGCGGTGACGGGCGTACCAGTAGCGCAGCCCGGTGACCACCTGGCCGCGCTGGGCGATGACGTACCTGACGGGACATCCCATTTTACGCTCCAGCGCGGCCAGCGATACCGGGTCGATACCGTTTTCACTGGCGACCACCAGCGTGTCGTTTTCGCGGCGCAGCGGCAGCACGGCGTAGCGCAGGGCGACGGAGTCCGGCATCCCGGCGATCAGCGACTCGGACAGGGTCCAGGCATCAACAGATTCCGCCGTCACGCCGCTTTGTTCAGCCAGCGCCTGCGCCAGCTGCTCCGACGTGATCAGGCCCTGGTTCAGCAGCGAACCGCCAAGACGCAGCCCCGGCGTGCGGTTCATCAGCGCCTCTTCCAGTTGGGCTTCCGTCAGCGCCTGATGCTCGATAAGGATCTGGCCAAGCGGGCGCAGCGCGCGGTTTTCCCCGGTGACGCTTGGGAAATCGTGGGTGGTTTTATCCCAGGCCACGCGGCGCGGGTCGCCGTGCTGAATCACCTGCTTCAGCGCGCGCCAGTTCGCCATGAAGTTGATCAGGTTGCCCCAGAACAGGCGCAGGATGGAGAGCAATCCCTGGCCCAGCCCGTAGTAGATGGTTACGAAGATGACGCGCTGCAAAATGCGGTTAACCATCAGGCCGAAGTTAATCCACAGCAGCGTTACCAGCCAGGGGCCGCCGGTGAAGATCGACAGAAATTGCCAGGCGTCCGGCCAGAGGCGCTGATAAATCAGCAGCAGCACCAGCTGGATCATGATAATCATCGCCGTAAAGCTCAGGAAGTTGCTGATGGCTCCTTTGCGGTCGCGCCACAGGAAGTAGTTCAGCGTTGTGCTGTCGCTCCACTTATGGGTTTTAAAGCCCTGAAAGACGATGCCGATAATCCAGCGTGATTTCTGACGAACGGCGGTGCTGAAGGTATCGGGGAAATATTCGCGCACGCAGATGACGTTCGATGAGCGCACGCTTTGCAGGAAGCGGCGCGGCTCTTTGTTGTCGGCATCCGGGTTGACGACCGGGAAGCGGACAAAAATCTCGGTCATCCCTTTTTCTTTCAGGCGAAAGCCGATGTCGTAATCTTCGGTAAGGCTCTGTACGTCGAAGGCGATACCGTCGCCGTCGGTCAGCAGCGCCATGATCGCGCGGCGGCTGAAACAGGTGCCGACGCCCGCGCTGGGAACCTGCCCGGCGATGGCTTCACGTACCGGAACGTCTTTACCGTGCAGTTCGGCGAACTCATCGATATACGACATGCTGGTGAAGTGGTTCCACTCGCGCTCGAAGGGGTAGACGGGGATCTGAATCAGGTCTTTACGGTCGACGAGATAGTTGAATAACCGCAGCTCCATGGGGGAAATAACGTCTTCCGAGTCATGCAGAATAAAACCGGCGAACTTAAAGTTGACGCTACGCTCGAACTGCGTAATCGCGTCAAGAATGTTGTTCAGGCAGTCGGCTTTGCTGGTTGGCCCCGGGCGGGCGCAGACCACTTTATGTACGTTAGGAAAACGCGCGCAAACCTCATCGACATCGCGCTGGGTGTCCGGATCATTGGGATAGGTGCCGACGAAAATATGGTAGTTTTCGTAATCCAGCGTTAACGCCGCAAGCTCCGCCATATTCCCGATAACCCCGGTTTCATTCCAGGCCGGAACCATGATGGCGAGGGGTTTTTCATCCGGTTTATATAATTCCTGATAGCTCATCGGGCTATGCTTACGGTAAACCGTGAGCGCCCGCTTCACGCGCCTGCACCAGTAAACGATGTCGATGAATAAATCATCTAAGCCACTGATAAGCATCATAAATGCCAGGGCGATGGCGATGACCTTAAGGCCATAGAGATAGGTAGAAAAGATATCTACGAACCAGTTCATTCTACTACCTGAATTAAATTATTTTATATACAAAGTAACATATAATAATGAAATAGTCACTAAGTAGACTATTTACGGCAGGTGCGGAAAAACCGTTGCCTCATGCAGGTTGCAGGCCATGCTACGCCTGGATTTATCGGGGGAATATGGGCGGAAAATATATTATAGCTATAACAAAAAATGAACGCTTAATTGTAGCACAGAGACAATACCATTTTATTATAAAACCTCCAGCGGTTAATGTTTTTGGCTATGGAATTTGCCCCAGGCGAAATAGAAGGAAATACCTTCCATGGTCATCATGAAATATAAGACGATTTGCGCATATTCATCAAAACTTCACGTGTAAATGTCAGGCTTGTCCGCGGTTGGTCAGGTTTCGCGCTTTCGCGCTGATATCGATAATACCGTCATGTGCGGCCTGCAGGAGATCCGTTGCCGATAAGTACGATGAATTATCCTGCATGCAGGCCAGCACCATCGACAGATTGAGCCCGGCGAACACCGTCGTCTGCGGGTGCTGTAGCCCGTATTTCAGCGCCACGTTCGCCGGTGTGCCGCCGGCAATATCGCACATCAGCACCGCGGGTTCGTCGGCGGAAGGCGAGAGCAGGGTGTGCAGCGTAAGCGCCAGCGACTGAGGACTGTCGCCAACGCGCAGCGCCAGGGCATGAACGTTATTGCGCGGCCCCAGGATATCGAAGGCGGCGTCGCGAATGGCCACGGCGATATCGCCGTGGCTGAGTAAGACTAGCTGCGTCACGTTGTGCTCTCAGTAACCTCAATGTAAACCGGTTTATTCAGCAGGGCTAACGCACCCACCTCCACCCCTTCGGTTTCGAAGATGATCAGTCGATTCTCTCCCTGCTTGAGCAGCGGCGCCGGGATATACAGATAACCCAGCGGCCCGCGATACCAGTAGCGACCAAGATTGAACCCGTTGATAAACGCCACGCCTTTACCGAGCGAGCGGGTATCAAGGAAGGTATCAGCCGGGCTGTCGATAGCAAAGCAATATTCATAAAATGCCGGTTGCTGCGGCTGCCAGCCCGCGGAAAAATCGACGTCGTCGATATTATCCAGCGGCAGCGGAAAAATGTCCCAATCCGTCTCCAGATGCAGGTCAATGACCAGCCCTCCGCGCAACCCTTTGCGCTGGGTGGGGGCCAGCAACCGCGGACCGTAGTTGACCCGACCCATATTTTCGATGAGCAGATCCAGCACGTTGTCAGCCTCGCGTAACGCAAACGGAATCTGCTCGCCTATCTGCTCGTGATACTGGGTCGCCAGATGTTCGCCGTTGCAGTAAAACTGCACCCGATCGCCCGCATCGACCACCCGGCATTTCTCGACCTTCCCGGGGCCTGCCTTATGACAGCGGTAGAGAATATAACCGTAGTTTTGTCCGACCTCTTCCATCGTCAGCGGCCAGGGGCTTTTTACCGGAAGGCTCAGGGTTGGGAGCGTTGCAAACAGGCTGACTTTCCGGCTGAGCGCGATCGCGCCATAGGCGCGGTGTGGTAGCCCAACCGGCTCGAACTGTTCCGCCTCCGGCGAGTGCTGACGGATAACCTGCTGTACGGCGAAGAATTTCGCCCCCGGCTCGCCCCATTCGCTCAGCAGCGCGTCGTAATCATAGGAGGTGACCTGCGGCAGGTCTTTATCACCGCGTACGGAGCAGCCGTTCATAAAACCAAAGTTGGTACCACCCTGAAACATGTAGATATTGATGCTGGCGCGCGTCAGAAGAGTGCGTATTTCCTGGCCGACGTCGTCGGCGTCACGGCGAATAATCGCGTCGCCATAGCGGTTAAACCAGCCGTTCCAGAACTCCAGGCACATCAGCGGACGCTCCGGCTGGAAGGCTGCGAGGTTATCGAGGCTTTCGGCGGAGCGGGAGCCGAAATTCGCTGTCGCCAGAACGTTGTCTTCGCACAGGGACCCTGCCTGCAGCGCCTCTTGCCAGGCACCGTCGGAGGTGAATAGCGGAACGCTGACGCCATATCGGCGCATCATTGCCGCCAGCGTGCGAAGGTAGGCTTTGTCGTTGCCAAACGAGCCATATTCGTTTTCCAACTGCATCATCACCACTGGCCCACCGCGATCGTACTGCCAGGGTGCGAGGCGGGGGAGCAGTTCAGCGTAGTAGCGCTCGACCGCCTGTAAAAACGCGGGCTGGCTGCTGCGTACCCTCATCGACGGATCGCGCAGCAGCCAGGCCGGAAGGCCGCCAAACTCCCACTCCGCGCAGATATAAGGCGAGGGGCGCAAAATAACGAACAGTCCTTTGCGCTGTGCCAGCGCGATGAAGCGCTCGACGTCCGCCATGCCGGTAAAGCAAAAGCGCTCCGGATCCGGCTGGTGGATATTCCACGGCAGATAGGTTTCCACACAGTTGGCGCCCAGCGCTTTGAGGTTGTTGAGGCTGTGCTCCCAGTACTGCGGTACGAGGCGGAAATAGTGGATTGCGCCGGAAATCAGCTGCACGGGTTTGCCGTCCTGCAGCAGGTTTTTTTCGACCGTAAAGGTACCCATATCGTCTCCGTTAACCGAGAATGCCGGTGTTATAACCCACGATGGAGATCAGCATCACCACCCAGATAACGCGGGTGGAGTTCATCCGGCGCAGCCCCAGCAGCCAGTACACCAGCCCTACCAGCAGGACCGGTAGCAGCGATGGCATTAGCTGGTCAAGGGTTTCCTGGATTTTCAGCTCGACGCCGCCGCTTTTAAGCGTCAGCGGCACCGTAATGTGCACGACCGAGGCGATAAGCGCGCCGACGACCGTGACTCCGAGCAGGGTGGCGGCTTCGGTAATAGACTTCAGCCGGGTATTCATGCTGCCGACCATGTTGATGCCTTGGCGATACGCAAACCCCAACTGCGGCAGACGAAAGCCGAAGATGATCAGGATGTGGGCAATGATCCAGAAAATGGCGCCCATCGGGTTACCGTTCAGCGCCATCCAGGAGCCCACGGAGCCGAAAATGGTGGGCACCAGAGCGCCAAATAGCGCATCGCCTATCGCAGCGAAGGGGCCCATCAGGCCGGTTTTCAGGCCGGATACCGCCTCCATGGCGTCGCGGCCTTTTTCCTCTTCCAGCGCCAGATCGACGCCGAGGATCAGCGCACCGGTGTGGGGGCTGGTGTTAAAGAACTGCGCATGCATCTCCAGGTTCTTTTTCAGCGCCACCGGATCGTCGCCATATAGCTTTTGCGAAGCAGGGAGCATGGCGTACAGGTAGCCGGTGCTCATCATGCGTTCGTAGTTCCAGCAAATCGCGGAGGTGAACAGCCAGCGCAGGTTCACCTGACGCAGGGTACGACGATCGAGCCTGGCGTGAGGCGCTGCGGCAGGGGTATCAGATTTCATCATCAGTGATTTCTCCGGAAGTGGTCAGTACGGCAGGGCGAGGCGTATCTTGGGGCTGGCGTTTCTCCGTACTGGAAACGTTGCGGTAGTGGATAATGGCGCCAGCGATACCGAGGACGGCGACGCCCAGCATCGGCGTTTTCAGCCAGGCGGCGGCGAAGAAACCGATCAACAGCCAGGGGAAGAACTGCCGGGTCGGCAGGTAGCGCAGCAGAATACCGATACCGACGACAGGCAAGACCCCACCCGCGACCTTCAGTCCGCCCATCAGCCAGCCCGGCGCGTAGTACAGCACCAACTGGACGAAATGCTCGCCGAACAGCAGCATCAGCAGCACGGGCAGCATCCGCGACAGCCCCCACGGAAGAGCGCCTGCGAGCACATTGCGTTCAATCGCGCCGATATCCAGCCTGTCAATGGCTTTAATTATGCGGTGCAGGAAGAAGGTGTTAAGAAAACGCGCCAGAATATCCAACTGGATCAGCAGCAGGCCAACCGGCACGGCGAGCCCGATCGCAAATTCAATGCCCTTGCCGCTGATGACCGCGAAAATCGTGCCTATGATAGCGCCAGTGGTGAAATCGGGTATTGAGGCGCCGCCGTAGGTGCCGACGCCCAGCACCATCAGCTGCAGCGTTGCCCCGACCGCGAGACCGGTGGTGACATCGCCCATAATAAGCCCGGTGATCATTCCGGCGTTCAGCGGATATCCCAGGCCGACGTTGACGGTAATGACGTCCAGAATCTGGATAAACGCAAACAGACAAATAACCAGAATCTGCCATCCTTCTATTGTCATGGTGGCTCCTCGTTTTATATCAGGTTATTAAGGATATCGGCGACATTCAGCTTGTCGTCGTTCGGAACGCGCTGGCTGATAATTTTTGTGCCATGCGCGGCAAGCTGCTGCAGCTGGGTAATATCTACTGCGGAAAGGCTAACGCTTTTCGTGACCGGGAGGCCGCCCTGAAGCTGCGTAACGTTGGCAACATTAATTTCAGGCATCGGTAGATGGTACTCGTGCAGAGCCATTAAGGCCGGAACCGACTTAATAAGCAGCAGCACGCGCTGCGAATCGTATTTGCCTGCAATAATATTTTCCGCCGCCGTCCTGAACGGCAGGACGCTCAGCTTAACCCCTGCCGGAACGGCCATCTTGAGGGTCATTTTGTCAATATCGCTTTCTGCTATTTGGTCGTCTGCTACCATGATACGGGTGATATTCAGGCGCGACGTCCACATATTGGCGACCTGCCCATGAATAAGCCGTTCATCGACGCGGATATTGATTATAGCCATAGGTATTCCTCTTATAATCTATTTCTATGTGGACTCCAGTTACAGTAAGGCGAAAATATTCAGTAGACGACTGAAATAACGCATTAACTGCATATGAGTACATCAGAAAATAATGTTTTTATTTTTTATCAACGGGCGGCGAAGGGTAATTCACAACGCTGATACCGTGTTGTTTAAGATCCTGTAGCAGGGTCAGATCGTCGTTCGTCAGCCAGACGCTGGCGGCAAATTGCTGACACTCCGCTTTACGGCGATATTGCGAACAGTTTGCCAGATTAATTTCTGTTATCGCAGGGATACGCGACACAACGCGGCTGGCGCAGGCAAGGGAGGCGACAATCACCATCTGGCGCGCGCCTGGCTGTATCTGGTCGGCGACATCGTCTGGCGTACAGATGCGGCATGACACACCCGGCGGTAGCGCCATTTCCAGTGCCAACGCCTGCATCGGGTCGCCCGCGGCCTCATCGTTGCCGACGATGATGCTATCGAGCGCCAGCGCCTGTATCCAGCCAGCAACCACCTGGGTATGGATGAGGCGGTCGTCGACGCGCAGCGTCAGCATGACGCCCCCGAACCGGCGTTGGCGCATTTGGCCATGGTTTCGCGCAGGGCGATGAAGTCCGGCTGCTTGTTCTGGTAACGGCTGGCGCCCTGGGCGGCCTGCAGGGCGATAGCTATCCGCTGCTCAAGCGGCGCGCCTTCGCTCATGTAAAACTCCAGCAGCATCACTACACTGGCGCCGGAGATCAGGTGGACATGGGGGCTGCTGGCGGCAATCTTCAGCGCCGTATTGTTCACGCTGCCGCCGGGGATATCGGTAAACAGCACCATATCGTTACCTCTGGAATGCACCCCGGCAGCAGCCTGGGTCAGATGCGTTTCCAGTTGGTGAATGGAGGTGATATCGCCGCAGTAGGCGCAGACCGGCGTGACGCCATGGCTATCGCCCAGCAGCATATCCAGCGCTGAAACAATGCCCATGGCGTATTCGCCGTGCCCCGCCATATAGATTTCAATCATGTGTTCTTCTCCCGTCATTGTCTGATGATATAAAGCAAACAGGATGCCAACTTTTAATTTATTGATATTTATGGGTTAAAATTTGATTTTGGACACTAAGCGTCATTTTCGACACCGTGGGCGGTATGTGTCGAACGCGAACGGACACCCGCGAGGATTTCATCAATCATCAGCAGTTCGGTAAGCGGGATAGTGATGCGGTATTTCTGCACCAGTGGCTGAAAATAGCGGGTGTGCTGCGAAATGAACCGCTGCTGGCACGCATCCAGCGTTTCGTCGTCGCGATGGGTGTGGCCGCTGTTCAGCATCAGCCGCTCCGTCATCAGCGCGATGTGCATCACCAGGTTGATATGCAGGTAATTTTCGAACCGGCAGTGATAGTCCTGCTCGTAGCGGCGGATAAGGGTTTCAATATCCTCCAGCACCACCCGGGGGTTGAGAAAGGTCAGGCGGCTGCTGATGCCTTCGAGGGTAAACAGCTCGACCATTTGCTGGATCATGTCGACGAACTCCGCGTCATCTAACCACTCGGCGAAATAGTTCTGCAGCAGGCTGTCGGTGTTGCCCTGAATAATGTTGCGGATTGTCAGGGAAGGGATGCCGCCGGTGTCCAGATCGGTGGTGGTGATAATCAAACGCGTATCCGCCAGCGCGCCTTTCTCTTTCAGCGCCCGGCGCAATGCGTCGTACTCCATGGTGATGACGTCAATGTTCACGGCGGCGAGCGCGTGGGCAAGGATATCCTGCAGCTTGCGGGCAATGCCTTCGCCGGAAATACAGGCGACAATCAGCGTATTGCGGGCTGGTACGCCCGCATAGTAGCGAATTTCATTTTCATAGCGGCCGGGGATGGCGCTGATAATATCCGGCATCGGCAGCCCCTGCTGCAGCTTTTCCGCGATATCCAGCGCCAACAGCGTCGTCACGTTGTTAATAACGACCAGATCGCCATGCACGTGCTGGTGAATACCGTGCCAGATCTCCTTCAATGAGCCCATATCGACCAGAATCAGGATCCCGCTGTCGTTACGAAGCAGCGTGAGATGGTTTATCAGCATCTCGATAATGGTTTGCGTGCTGGTCAGCCAGGGCATGTCGAACGCGGTAAAGTAGTAGCCGCCAGTGAGCTGGTTCACTAACGACGCGATACTGGAGGCCGTAGACTGCCCGTGGGTGACGATGATGCCCTGCAGTTTGGCCTGCGGGTTGTCGTGCAGCGCGAAGAGTGCGGCGCTGAGCGTGAACATCATGTCCGGCGAGGCCAGCTCGCCGCAGACCGCGACGGCGTCGATAAACTCCTGCGCCATCAGGCGTGCGCGGGGCGGGTAAGAACACAGGGCTGGGGTGGGGTAATGGGACCTGGGGTCCGCCTGCCCGCCTGTTGCTTCGCGCAGAATAACGCAGAGTGCCAGCTGCAGCGCTGGCGGGAGCGGGATCCCCCAGCGCTGGCTCAAATTCTCAAGCGCCGCTCCGACTATCTGCTGCAGCAGGGAGTGGGGAGGATGCTTGTTTTCAGGCTCATGCTCCGCAAGCCAGGCCTGAGTCTCGTCGAGAAAGCGGGTCGCATCCAGGCTGACGACATAGTCGGCGAAAGCGGCACTAAGCGCGTCATCGCGAGGCAGCTCGTTATGGCGTGCATCCTGGTGAATGAGCCAGCCGTGATACTGCGCGTCGCGTTGTGCGGTGACACCGCCGAGGTGGAGCGGGGTATTCTCCTGGCGCGCTATCCAGGCGGTCGCACACATTACTTTGATCTGGTTTCTGATCTCGCCGATATTGCCGGCAAACCGTCCATTGAGCCAGCCGTAGAAGTGCGTGCTGTCGAGCCGGATATCGCAGTGAAGCTGCTTGGCCTCCTGGCGTAAAAAGGTTTCCAGCAGCGCAATACGCTCCCGGCGGGTTCTTTCATGCCACGCAGGAAGATGTACCGTGATGGGAATGCGGCGGCGTAGGGTGCGCAGCAACACGTTACCCACCTCTTCCGTGGTGGCGAACACAAACCGTACCTGCGCGGAGCGCGGGTGTTTATTGTCGCCCAGCCGGTAGAAATAACCTTTATCCATGAACAGAAACAGCTTTTCTTGGTTCTCTGCGGATAAACGGTGGACTTCGTCGAGAAACAGCATCCCGCCGTTGGCGTTATCCAGCAGTCCCGCTTTTTCGCCTGCCGCGCCGGTGAATGCGCCTTTGCTGTGGCCGAAAAGGGTGCTGGAGAGCAGTTCGGGGTTATTGGCGTAATCCGCGCAGTTAAGTTCGACAAGCGGACGCCCGACGGCGATCAGCCCCTGCTGGCAGGCGTAGTCGTAAAGCCGGGAGGCGAGATAGCTTTTCCCTGTTCCGCTTTCACCGGTTAGCAGCAGCGCGAGCCCGTCCGGCGGGTAATCCACCGCAGCGCGGCACAGCGCCATCTGGCGATACAGACTCTCGTTTTCCGCCTGAGGGAGCACGGCAGCGGGTGTTTGGACGCCAGAGAGGTAAAACCGCACCGGGCGGCTGCTGTCTTTGGTCAGCATGCCGTCTTCGCAGAGTCGGTTCAGGTAATGGCTGATGACGTTGCGCTTAACTGACAGCAGCGAGAGGCACTGGGCGGCCGTAAATCCATTGGGCTCTGAGGCAAATGTCGATATCAGCTGCTGATAGAATTTATCTTTAACGCTCAAGGGCGGAGCTCCCTTTTGTCCAGATGGTTATCCCGGCAGGGTTTCAGGGCTCTATCAGAACAGGAATAGCGCAAAATGAATACCGCACTGCCCGCATTAATCCACCGCGCTAAGAATTTTGCGAGATTCATTGCAGAGTTGTACTGCGGCGCGTCTGATAACTCACGCACATGTTCTGTACAGCGCTTTTTGCTTGTCTTTCATTGTTGATATAGTGGCTTACGGGCAATCAGACGAGATATCAGCATGACCGGCAATATCGACTACCAGATTGAGAAGTATCATTTTGCGGCGGTAGATGAATCCTCCCGCGTCGCGCATCAGTGGGCGGAAGTGCTGGAGGAATGCCGCCAGCTACGCGCCGGGGCGGAGGCGCGTTTACGCCTTGCGCTGCTGAATGTGGACTATGTGACCAGCTTTGAGCTCCCCTTTCGCCTGCTGTTGATTCGCACTCCGCAGCTGATTGCCGGGCTGCGTGAAGAGATGCAGCTTAACCAGAAAGACGCCATCTTCAACGGCAAGCGGTTTGGCTGCGTCTGGAGCCTTAAGGCGGATTTAGGCGACGTTCCCGATACCTTTCAGTACCGTTTAGCGACCCGCATCCGGCGGGTGGATTCGGCAGGGGCAGCGGCGGCGCCCTATCAGCAGATCGCGAAAGAGGCGAAAGCGCCGCGCGAACGTCTCAGGCTGGCGCTGGAAAGCGGGCTGCAGGTGACGGCGCTTGACGCTCTTTTCTGGTTTGGGATTCAGCGTATTGCGGCAGAAGTGTCCCGGCTGCGCAAGTCAGGGATGCGCATTGTGACGGCAGAGATTGACGCTACCGATAATCTCACGGGAACAACCCGGCGGGTGCCGGTTTATTTTTTGAGTGCGGCGGCGGGGGCGGTGTGAAGCGATAAAAAGCAAAAAACCGCCCTGTGAGCTAACGCAGTTTGCTTAACATGCCATGAGACAAACTTGTCTTCCCATTTTACCTGCGCGCACCCGATACGCTCATCTTTTATCCGCTTTTCTCCCCTCCCCGTTGTGTGCGGATCTGATATTGCATCAGCGTCCGATATCTCACCCGGTAAATTATCCCGCAGCAGCGAACGCCGCGAATTTTACTTAAAGCCAGGAATGGAATGAGAAAATTCTGAAAATGAATCGTTGTAAGCGTCCTGTGTTTACACTTTTTTACTTACTGTGTTCTAATGTTCTGGAAATGTAAGTAAATGTCATTTTTATAAACAAAGATTATCACAAGTAACCTGCCGGATCACGGATGAAAAGTTTAATCCCGGTGCTAACATCTCTGGCCCTGAGCCCGACTGTTTTTGCAGCGCCTTTGCCTCAACACGATACCAATCAGCAATTTCTGAACCAGCAGCAGCGGCAGAAAGCACAGGAACAGCAGGTCACGCCTGTTGCCCCTGATGTCCGCCTTTCTCCGGAACCTCGTTCCGCGTTATCTGCGTCTGGTTTTCCGGATGAAAAGCCCTGTTTTACGCTTTCTCAGGTTGTGCTGAGCGGTACGAAGGCGTTACCCCATTGGCTGCCGTTGCAGCGCCAGGCGGACACAGCCCGCGGCCACTGTCTCGGCGCAAAAGGGATTAACCTCCTGATGGGACGGCTGCAGAACACGCTGATTGGCCATGGCTATGTCACCACCCGCGTGCTGGCGCCTCAGCAGGACTTAAACAGCGGCGTGCTGCGTCTGGTGGTGATGCCGGGCTATGTGCGTCAGGTTCGTCTGACGGATGAGAGTGATAAGTACGCCACCCTGTATAGCGCGTTTCCGGCGCACGGCGGCGATGTGCTGGATCTGCGGGATATCGAGCAGGGACTGGAAAACTTGCAACGCCTGCCCACCGTGCAGACGAGCATGGAGGTTGTTCCGGGTGAGCAGCCCGGCGAGAGCGATATCGTGATTTCCCGCCATCAGGAACGCATCTGGCGCGTGGATGCCTCACTGGACGACTCTGGCTCGCAGTCCACCGGCGAGTATCAGGGCAATCTTACGCTGTCGCTGGATAACCCACTGTCACTGAGCGACCTGTTTTATCTTTCCGGCTCGCATAACCTTGACGGCAACGGTGGCAAAAAATCACAAAGCCTGACCGGGCACTACTCGGTACCGTTTGGTTACTGGCAGGCGGGGATCACCGCCAGTCATTATGACTACGTTCAGACCGTCGCCGGGCTTAACGGCGACTACCAGTACAGCGGCAGCAGCAAGAACATTGATTTTCAGCTGAGCCGCATTCTGCACCGCAGCGGCAGTCAGAAAACGACCCTCAGCGCCGACGTTATCACCCGCGAACAGCGTAACTACATTAACGATACCGAAGTCGAAGTGCAGCGACGCCAGACCGCCGCCTGGAAGCTTGGCCTGAAACACCGCCACTACATCGGCAGCGCCACGCTGGATGCGGGTGTCAGCTATCAGCGCGGCACCCGCTGGTTTGGCGCGCAACCGGCGCCGGAAGAGTATTTCGGCTACGCCACCGCACTCAGCAAAATTTTGCAGCTGAATGCGAACCTGAACCTCCCGTTCACATTGGGCCATCAGAACTTTCGCTTTAACACTCAGTACCAGCGTCAGGTCAGCAATACCCCACTGACTCCGCCGGAGATGTTTTCTATCGGCAACCGCTGGACGGTGCGCGGTTTTGACGGCGAGCGCACCCTGACCGCCAGCCACGGTTGGTATGTGCGTAACGATATTGCCTGGGCTACCCCTGTACCCGCGCAGGAACTGTACCTCGGCGCGGATTACGGCGAAGTCGGCGGCAGCGGCAGTGAAACGCTGGTCGGTAAACACCTGGCTGGTGGAGTAATGGGGCTGCGCGGCCAGTTCCTCCGGGCCAGCTATGACCTGTTTGCCGGTATTCCGCTGTCAAAACCCGATGGCTTCAAAACGGACCCTGTGACGACCGGATTCAGCCTTAGCTGGAGTTATTAATGAAATGGAACGGATTCACCGTACAGTGCCCGCTGGTGCTGGGCGGTAGCGTGAATGAAGCCGAAGTGCTGGGGGCCAGCGTCTGGCTGTGGATGCACTCCGCGCGCCATAAAGGCGCACCGCTGGAGACGCTGCCAACGTCACTGCTGCCGGTGATTAAAGCGCGCCAGTATGCGCTGGCGTTTAGGGACGATAAACCTGCGTTCTTTATGAGCTGGGCCTGGTTCAATGAAGAGGCTGAACGACGCTATCTGATGGCGCATCGCCTGCTGTTACCTGAATCAGACTGGCGCAGTGGTAACCGAATGTGGGTCATTGACTGGATTGCGCCCTTTGGGGATACCCGGCAGATGGCGCAACTGGTTCTGAACGAATTGTTTCCGGATAGCTGCTTCCGCGCATTATGGCATCACGGCGCGGACAGAGGGATGCGCGTCAAACGGTTTCAGGGACGGAACATCTCACGACCGGACATGGCGGTCTGGCGTAACGCACATCCGCTTCCGGCAGACCTTCAGGAATGCTGAGTTTACTCACGGGTAGCAACAGGCTGCCCATTAACGTGTAAGGGAATGAAAATGAAAAAAACCGCAGCGGCAGCACTTATTCTGGCCGGAAGTTTTCTGGGTGGACAGAGCGCAATGGCAGAAAGCCAGACCGTTAGCATCGGATGGGCGCATAGCAGCATTGAAGACGCAAATGACCTGAACGGGGTCAATCTCCAGTATCGCTATGAGTTTAATTCATCCTGGGGGCTGATGGGGTCATTCACCTGGATGGAAGGGGATGAAACGGTGCGTGGCGGATTCTACAAATCTGACGTCAAAGAAAAATATTATTCACTCATGGCAGGACCGACCTGGCGTATTAATGACTGGGCCAGCCTGTACGGCGCACTGGGCTTCGCGAACACGGATGTGAAAGAACACATTCGTTATGACGGCGGCTACAGCGGCGAACATTCTGAGAATGTCACCTCCCTGGCCTGGGGCGCAGGCGTGATGTTTAACCCGGTAGAGAACCTGTCTTTGAATGTCGGTTACGAAGGCACCAACGCAGATTACTGGGGTAAAACACACGCCATTAATGGCTTCAGCGTGGGCGTTGGCTATCGCTTCTGATCCCTCCGATTTTACACGCCCTTGCAGGGCGTGTTTTGTTTTCTCTGGATAATTCACCGCACGCAGCGGCGGTCAACGGATGACAGTGAGTCACGGCAATGAATAAACTTTTCTATCGTATCGTGTTTAACAAAGCGCGCGGCATGTTGATGGTTGTTGCGGACATCACCCGTTCCCACCGCGCTGGCGTTTCTCCCTCATCGGGGGCAGACAGCAAACCAGGTGCCGCCCTCACGGCAACGCTGACACCACTGACGTTTGGTATTTTGCTCTGTCTGGCGGCAATCACGCCGGCCATGGCGGGAATAGTGGCGGACAAGAGCGCCCCCGGTAACCAGCAACCGCAGATACTCAACACGGCCAGCGGGCTCCCGCAGGTCAACATTCAGACGCCGAGCGCCGCAGGCGTTTCCCGTAACACCTACAGTCAGTTTGATGTGGACAGTAAAGGCGCGGTTCTTAACAACAGTCACGCCAATACGAACACGCAGCTTGCCGGGATGGTGGCGGGTAACCCGAATCTGGTGAAAGGTGAAGCCAAAGTTATCCTTAACGAAGTCAATTCACGTGATCCGAGCCGACTCAATGGTTACCTTGAAGTGGCCGGACAAAAAGCGCAGGTGGTCATTGCTAACCCCTCCGGCATCAGCTGTGATGGTTGTGGGTTTATTAATGCCAATCGCGCGACGCTGACCACCGGGAGACCGCAGTTCAGCGACGGCAATCTGACCGGTTACCAGGTGAATGGTGGCAACATCACCATTACCGGCGGCGGCCTTGACAGCAAAGAATCTGATTACACCGATATCATTGCCCGCAGCGTGAAGGTTAATGCGGGCATCCGGGCGAACGACCTGAAGGTCACCACCGGCCGCAACCAGGTGGATGCCGCCCATGCCACCATCACAAAACTTGCCGATGATGGCAGCCAGAAGCCGGAAATGGCGCTGGACGTTTCCGCCCTCGGCGGCATGTATGCCGGGAAAATCCGTCTGACGGGCACCGAACAGGGGGTGGGGGTCCATAACGCCGGGAAAATTGGCGCCACGGCAGGTAATGTCGTGCTAACCGCCGACGGACGCATTGAGAACAGCGGGCTGGTCAGTAGTGCAGCTGACACCCAAATCACCAGCCGCAGCGATATCGTCAACAGCGGCAAATTGCACAGTAACGGACAACTGACGCTCAGCAGCGACGGCAACCTCAGTCACAGTGGCACCCTGGTGAGCGGCGGTTCGCTGACAGCCACGGCGAAAACGCTTACCAGCACGAAGGACAGCCTGATTGCCGCTGGTGTGGATGACGGTGGCAGGTTAACAAAACCAGGCGATATCACGCTGACCACCACCGGCCCGCTTGAGGCCCACGGGCAGACGCTGGCGGGCGGAAATATTCAGGCGGCAGGCGATGGCATCGACATCAGCGGCAGCCAGACGGCGGCGCAATCCGTAGTACTGGAAGCCCGGAGCGGCCCGCTCTCGACAGCCGGAGCCACCGTTGATGCCCAAAAAGGGCTGACGGCGCACACCACATCGGCCTTTAACAACGATGGCGGCGCGTTGACGGCGGACAAACTGACGCTGTCATCACGCGACCTCAGCAACCGCAGCGGTACGATAACGCAGCTCGGTGAAGACGATCTGACGCTGAATCCGGCCGGAAATCTCGATAATCAGGGCGGTAAAATTCGCAGTAACAGCAACAACCTGACCCTGAGCGCCAATACCCTTAACAACACCAGCGGTGAAATCACCCATGCGGGTAAGGGCAAACTGAGCCTGGCGGCACAGCAGGCCGTGGATAACCGTTCAGGGACCATTCAAACCGCCGGTGATATGGCTGCCACCTCTGAGACGTTCAATAATGCGGGCGGCACGCTGGCGGGTACAGGGACGTTCTCCCTGCAGACCGCCTCACTCAATAACACGCTCGGCAACATAGGCACTGGCGGCGATATGCAGCTGCTGCTGAATGAGGGGCTGGATAACCGCCAGGGTAAAATTGCCAGCAGCGGCCGCCTGGGTATCAAGACTACGGATGTCCTGAATCAGTCCGGCATTCTTGGCGCGGGCGGTCTTTTTACCCTGAATGCCAACAACCTGATTAACCAGGCGGGTGTCATCAAAGCCGGTGATAACCTGCAGTTTTCGCTGAGCGACACGCTGGATAACAGCGCAAGCGGCGTCATGGGTGCTGATGGCGATATGCAGCTGAAGGCGCAAACGCTGCTCAACGACCAGGGTAAACTGCTGACGAACGGCAGCGCGCGTATCGTGGCCCTCGCTGTGGGAAACCGCGCCGGGCAAATTGCGGTGCAGTCAGTGTTGGATTTGCAGGCGGATACGCTGAAAAATGATACCGGAGGTCAGCTTCAGAGCGGCGACGATATGATGCTCGCCGTGAAGAGTCTCAGCAACACCGGCACCGTCGACCAGGGCGGTATCAGCGCCCGTGGGAGTCTGACGATAACATCGTCCTCGGTTGATAACACCTCAGGCCTGCTGCTCGCCGGAAAAAGTCTCTCGCTGCTGAATACCCTGCTTGCCAACCAGCACGGACAAATTGTGGCGCAGGGCGCTGCCGATATCTCTACGGTGAGCGATTTGGACAACCAGAACGGGATCGTGCAGGGCAACGGGATCACGCTCAACACCCAGGGCCATGCGCTCAATAATCAGCACGGCACGCTTTACAGTCTGGCTGCACTGACCGTGAACAGCGCCGACCTGAATAACCAGGGCGGCACGCTGGGGGCAGGTACAGATGCCACCGTCACCGCAAATGCGCTGGATAACCGCAACGGCGGGCGCATTGTCGCGCAGGGGAATGCGCGCCTCAGCGCGCAGTCGCTGCAGAATCAGCAGGGGCAAATTCAGAGCGCAGGCGATTTATGGCTGAACATTGTCTCGCGGCTCAATAATCAGAATGGTCTGCTGCGCAGCGGGGCCACCACCACGCTTGCGGCGCAGCAACTGGATAACAGCGCGACGCAGGGGAATAACCAGGGTATTGAAGGTCAGACAGTAAACATCACCAGCGGTACCTTTAACAACCAGAGCGGCAGCCTGCTGGCGAATGACGGTATGACGTTGAACGTAGCAGGCCAGCTCGATAACCGCAGTGGGCTGATGTCAGCCGGTAACACGTTTACCATGGACGGCCGCGCCCTGCAGTTGACTAACACTGGTGGTACTGCCAGCGCGGGGAGCCTGCTCGCTCTCAACGCCCTCAGTCTGACCGGCGACGGTCAACTGCTTTCCTCTGGTGATATGGCCATCACCAGCCAGCAGGGGATGAGTAACTGGGGAAAACTCATTGCCAACAACAACCTGTCGCTAACAACCGGCGGCAATATCACCAACAGCGGGCAACTACTGGCAGGGAATATCCTGAATATTCACGGAAACAGCCTGACCAATTTGCAGGCCGGGGAAATCAACGGCGGCACAGACCGGCTGTATTTTTCCGGTAGCATCACCAATTACGGCCTGATTGACGGCGGTCTGACCTGGCTTGAAACCGGAACGCTGGCTAACACGGGTACCGGGCGTATCTACGGCGACAGCATTGGCGTGAACGTCGCCACGTTCAACAATCTGGCGGCCGGTGGTGTGGCGCCAGTGCTGGCCGGACGTCAGCAGGTCAATATTGGCGCGCAGACCCTCAATAATGACGGTCACGCGCTGATATACAGTGACGGCACGCTGGCGGTTGGCGGCGCGCTGGCAGCGGATGGAACCGTGATCGGACGTGCCGGCGTCATCAACAATCACAGCGCGACCATGGAGTCCGCAGGCGACATGGTGCTGAACGTCAGTCAGCTCAATAACATCAACGACCATTTTTCCACTGAACTGGTGACCGTCTCGGTTATCGACAAACTGGTATACCAGTGGAGAGGCACGATGTATGACACCGCTGACTACAACATTCATCTCGATAAGGACGAAACCTGGATTATCTGTATCGAAGGTGTGACCTGCCACAGTACCAACAAGGGTGATAATTTCAACGAGTATCGCTACACCGAGACGACGCAGGAAACACAGGTCAAGGAGAGCGACCCGGCGAAGCTTCTTGCCGGAGGCCATCTGACCATTAACGGCAACACGGTGACTAACGACAACAGCGAAATCGTTGCCGGAGGCACCCTTGCCGTTAACGCGACGACGGTCAATAACGTTCAGGCCGAAGGTCAGCGCATCATCACCGATAAAGGCACCCTCAAGCACTACTGGCGCGACAGCCAAAAGGGCGGGGACAAACCCGGTATCGATACCTCGAAATACACACCACCGACCATTATTCAGACTATCTCCCTGAGTCCGGGGCGGATGGGCGAAAACAGCAGCTTCAGCGGTAGCGGTGAGAATATCGATGCTCAGGGTAACCGTAATACCGATGTCAAAACCGGCGGCGCAGGCAGCACGGATACCGGCGTGAATGGCAGCGGCAGGGCGCCGGTTGCGCCACGTCCTGGCGCCCGGTTTGACGTGGTGCCGGTGAATGGTGATGACGGCACGGTTATCCGCACCGTGATGCCGGATACCCGCCTGCCGGATAACAGTCTGTTTAACGTTATTACCGACAACAACAGCAGCTACCTGATTCAGACCGACCCGCGTTTTACCAATAACCGGCGATGGCTCGCCAGCGATTATATGCAGGATAAGCTCGGCCTCGACCAGACCATGAAACGCCTCGGCGATGGTTACTACGAACAGCGTCTGGTGCGTGAACAGATTATTGCCCTGTCAGGCATGCGCTATCTTGACGGCTTCAGCAGCGATGAAGACGAATACCAAGCGCTGATGGACAATGGCCTGGCGTTCAATGACCAGTATCATCTCACCCCGGGCGTGGCCCTGACCGCCGAACAGATGGCGAAACTGACGAAGCCGATTGTCTGGCTGGTGAATACCACTATCGCGATGCCGGATGGCTCCCGTCAGACCGTGCTCGTGCCGCAGGTGTATGCCCCTGTCAAACCGGGTGATCTCAACGCCAGCGGCGCACTGATGTCGGGCGGCAATATCGCCATGCACCTGGCGGGGGATTTGAACAACAGCGGCGTGATTGGCGGACGTAAGGCCACGGTCATCACCGCTGAGAATATCCTCAACAACGCAGGTACCCTTCAGGGCGCGGATGTTAGCCTGAATGCGCGTAACGACATCACCAGTATTGGCGGCTCCCTGTTGGGGCTGGATTCGCTGGTGGCAAATGCCGGGCGGGATATCAACCTCACCACCACCACCCGAAGCAGCACCAGCAGCAACGCAACCAGCCAGTTCAGCCGTACCTCGCTGGACAAAGTCGCCAGCATCACCGTGCTTAACGATAACAGCACGCTGGTGATTAATGCGGGTCGGGATGCGAATCTGACGGCAGCGCAGGTGGTGAACGCAGGCAACGACAGCCAGACGCTGATTGCCGCGGGAAGAAACGTCAACCTGAACACCGTCACGACCGCCAGCCAGGATGATGTGGCGTGGGATAAAGACAATACCCTGCACCAGGCGAACAGCCATGAGACCGGTACCCGGATTGCCGGTAGCGGCAGCGTGTCAGTGGCGGCGGGTCAGGATATCAACGCCCGCGCAGTCAGCGTGAATGCCGGTGACGCGCTGAACCTGGCGGCAGGCCACGACATCAGCATCGTCAGCGGTACTGACCACAATGACGTGGATGAGCGCCATAAGAAAACCGGCACCAGCGGTATGCTCTCCAGCACCACCACTACCACCCGCGATGCGTTCAGCCGGGATACGGCGCAGGCCAGCCAGCTCAGCGGCAATACGGTCAGCATTAACGGCGGGCATGATGTGCTGATAAAGGGCAGCGATGTGGCCGGTACACAGGATGTAACGCTGCATGGCGGACACGATGTGACCATCACGGCGGCGGATGAGCGCAATCAGGAAACGCATGTTAAACAACAGACCACATCGGGTTTAACCGGCACCGGGGGTATTGGTGTGAGCTACGGTACGCAGGACCTGAAGGTCACGGACACGCTCAGTGAAAACACCCACCGGGGCAGTACCGTGGGCAGCAGTGACGGTAATCTCAGTGTCAGCGCGGGTAACAATCTGGCGGCGATCAATTCAGACCTGATTGCCGGTCGCGATGTGCTGCTGAAAGGCAAGAATGTCTCGATTCTGGCGGCGCAGGATGAGAGTACCGCCACCCACAAGGTGGAGCAGAAGACCTCCGGCCTGACCCTGGCGCTGTCCGGGGCCGCGGGCAGCGCGCTCAATACCGCCGTGACGACCGCGAAACAGTCACAGGATGAGAGCAACAGTCGCATTGCCGCACTGCAGGCGACGAAGGCGGCCCTGTCCGGGGTGCAGGCCGGTCAGGCGGTGGCGCTGGACCAGGCGCAGGGCGCTGACCCGAAAAACGATAATGCCATCGGGGTGACGCTCTCGTACGGCAGCCAGTCGTCAAAATCAGAACAAACGCAGACCAGCACCACCTCCCGGGGCAGCAGCGTGACGGCCGGGCATAATCTGAACATCCAGGCCAGCGATGGCGATATCAGTGTTCAGGGCAGCCAGTTGCAGGCGGGGAATAATGCCGTGCTTGACGCCAGCCGCGACATCATCCTGAAATCCGGTGAAAACACCTCGGCCCTGACCGGCAAAAATGAAAGTAAGGGCGGTACGGCAGGCATCGGCATTGGTGCAGGCTCCGGCGGCTGGGGGATTCAGATTTCCGCCAGCGTCAACAGCGCCAGCGGAAAAGAGAGCGGCAGCGGCCTGACCCATACCGAAAGCACGCTTACAGCAGGCAACACCGTCACGATGAAAAGCGGGCGCGACACCCTCATGACCGGGGCGCAGGTCAGTGGTGATTCGGTGAAGGTGAAGGTGGGCCGGGACCTCATCATGACCAGCGAGCAGGACAGCGACAACTACGACAGTAAGCAGCAGAGCGCCAGCGCGGGCGGCAGCTTTAATATTGGCTCGATGACCGGGTCGGCGAACATCAGCCTGAGCCAGGACAAAATGCACTCGAACTGGAAGTCGGTACAGGAGCAGACGGGTATCCAGGCCGGCCAGGGCGGATTTGATATAACGGTGGGCAACCACACCCAGCTGAACGGGGCGACGATAGCGTCCACCGCGCCGGGCGACAAAAACAGCCTCGACACCGGCACGCTGGGCTGGCGCGATATCCACAATCAGGCCGACTATAAGGTTGAACATGCAGGTGTGGGCTTAAGCACCGGGGGCAGTATCGGCAGCCAGTTTGCGGGGAATGCGGCGAACGGTCTGCTGAGCGGGCTGAACGGTTCCGGTCATGATGAAGGCACCACCCATGCTGCCATCGGCGAGGGCACCGTCACCCTGCGCAATAAGGACAGCCAGACACAGAACATCGCAGACCTGAGCCGGGATACGGCGGGAGCCAACGGCAGTATCGGGCAGATTTTTGATAAAGAGAAAGAGCAGGACAGGATCCGCGAGACGCAGCTTATCAGCGAGATTGGCACTCAGGCAGGCGATATTGCGACGACACAGGGGGCACTCCAGGGGCTGAAGGCGCAGAAGGACCCGCAGAAACTGGCGGAGGCCCGGGCACAGCTGGAGCGTGAGGGTAAACCTTTCACCGATGCGGATGTGGCACAACAGGCTTACAACAACGCCATGGCGCAGTGGGGAACAGGCAGCGCCGTCCAGATGGGGATACAGGGGGCGACAGCGGCGCTGAGCGGGCTGGCGAATGGAAACCTGGCGGGTGCAATAGCCGGGGCGTCTGCACCGGTGCTGGCGGATATCATTGGACACCATGCCGGTATTGACAATAATACGGAAGCGAAAGCCATTGCCCATGCAGTACTGGGCGGCGTGGTGGCGGAGCTGAACGGCGGCAGCGCGCTGGCGGGTGCCGCAGGCGCGGCGTCCGGAGAGCTGGCAGCGGGCGCCATTGCGAAGGTGCTGTACCCGGATATCGACACTAAGAACCTGTCACAGTCGCAGAAGGACACGGTGACGGCGCTGGCGACGGTGGCGGCCGGAATGGTGGGAGGGATTATGGGTGGTGATACGTCAGGGGCAATGAGCGGGGCGCAGGCCGGGAAGAATGCGGTTGAGAATAATCTTCTCGGAACGGAAATCGATCAGGCTAAAGCTGCTCAGGCGCATGGCGCAGATGTACTTTCCTGTAATGATGCCCCTGGTGGTGAAGCCTGTAAGCGAGGCGAGGCAGTTAATAAAGCTTATGCTGGGGCATTAGCAACAGGTAGTGTAGCTCTCTTACCAGGTGGTGCTCAGGCAATGTGGGGACTGGGCGCAGGGGCTAATGCTGGTATCAACTATCTGACTGAAGGAACTATAGATCCAACGACAGCAATTATCGGGGGCTGGGTTAATGTGATCAGCGCAGGAAATGGAGTTGTAGGTACTGTTGGCTGGAATGCGGCTGGAGGTGCCTTAGGAAACTGGCTCGAAGGGAAAGACCCAACATCTGGTGCGTTGATAAATGGTGCGGGTTCTTTTGTGGGTTATGGCATTGGTAACGGCATTAAATGGGGCGTTAACACTGGTGCGAACTGGTGGAAAGGTGGCTGGGATCCGAAGTTTAATGCTGACCTGAGACAGTTTACTGAAGTGAAAGGAGAATATGGCCTTTCAAAAGAAATGATACCGAGCAAACTACCTAGCAGTTTTGGTGATATCAGCTCTTCTTTCTCATCAGAGTATGGCGGAAAAAAATTTGAACCTTTCATTGAGGATAAATTGAAATGAAACTCCCCAATGAAAAAATGCTCAGTTTACTTATTATCTTTATTGTCTGCGTGCTGGGGATTATTATTAGTTTCCTGTCCATTGCCCTAGCTATAGATGTTATAATCTGGTTGCTGACAGGATCGTTCGATCTTACGAAACTAGATATATTAAAAACCATTAAAATTGGTTGCATAATTGGCAGTTTCACTGGTTTTGTGTTTGTCATAGCGAGACTGTTGAGACTGAAAGGGTTTTAGACAGTCTTGCAATCCCGGCTTTGTGGCTAAAATTGTTGTTGAGAACAATTACTTAAGCTGGGATGAGGCACAGGCTTTTGACAAAGAAATGACCGCCTGCCATCAGGCTGGCGGGGACTGCGGCGATATCCAGAACAAATACGCAGTTATCAGCGGTGAGAACCGACAGAAACTGAGCATCGATATTGCAGCAGATCCCCTCACTGCGCTGTCCGGGGAGGACAAATGGAATATTGAGGGCGGACTCAGCGCTGCGAGCCGACCTGGCTGGCTGTATGGTTCTCTGGAAAATCAGGATGTGAAGGATTACGTTATTGAAGGTAACAGCTATGACCTGGCTTATCTGAATAGCAATACGTCACAGGGTGATAGGGCCTTGGCCTACTTCGGCGAGCCCGAAAATTACTGGGGCACTGTTGCCGGAGCAGGTTCGCTGCTAATGTCATCCGCAACGCTGACTGAAAAATTTGTCAGGGCCGGGCTGAGCTATGGTGCTAACGGTGCTGTGCAGATAGTGACAGGTAATACGGGGGATAAGTTTGATTATCTCAGTTTTATAATGTCAGGATTAACCGGGGTCGGTACTGCCGGGAAAGGATATTACGCTAACCAGCTGTTGGGTGCCGGCAGTGCTTACATGAGCAGCCAGATTGAAGGCCAGGATAGCACCTCTGCAGTGCTGGGCAGTATGGCGGGTACCGGTCTTGGTTATAATATTGGTGCTTCGCTCACCAGTAAATTTGAATCTCAGTACATCAAAAATCAGCTTGGCATGGATGCCAGCAAGTATTCACTGCAGTATTCGGAAAAATCTATCGGATACGGTATGTATCAAGGCGGCCAAATGAGCTCCATACCAGGAACATTTGGTGGATTTATTGGTTCATTCGTATCAGAAGGTGCAAGCAGCGCAACTCAAAAAGAAGCTGATGGGGATAGAAAATGAAAAACCATCTACTACTTTTTATTAAGTTGTTACTTATATCTGTAGCTACCTGCTCGATTGGAATAGTGGTTAGTATATGGCTTATCGCTCGGGAGCCAATACCTTCTGAGGTATATGTAAAATATGGAATAATTGGTGCAGTTGTTGGCCTATGGGGAGGCGCTGGAATTTGGTTACAACTCTATCTACAAGTACGAAAGTACAATCGTAAATAGTTGTTGTTGAGAATAACTCGCTGGCGGTTCCAGCCCCAACCCCTGTTCCTGTACCGGGTGTGCCAGTTGGCCCCGGCGATAAAGTGAAGCAGGATGCGGACAGGAAGATAGCCTCCGGGCTTCAGGGTGTGATAGAGGATGCCACTGACTGGCTGGATAAAGTCACGCAGTGTTCATTCGGGCGTGCCTGTTCGTCAGACGACCCGGGTCAGGAATCGAAGCCAAATGTCGCAGGGAGCATGACGGACAAAGAAAAGGCGGAGATTGGTGGCGCTGGCTCAGGAACGCCCGGTGGATGGGGGCCGGAGGATGAGGATAAAGGGCGAAATAGCTCTACTTCAATCGATCCTAAAAACCGTGCTCAACATGAAGAGTATGCTGATACATTGCGCGCATCTATGGAAAACCCAATATCAAAGATGAAAATCTCAAGAACATAGTAGATGATTTATATCGACCCAATGCAAAAATCGGCAGCGGGAGTACCGCTGATGCTGTGCGTTACGAACTTGCAACAGGTGAGACGGTTGGTGGGAGAGGGCATATCGAAAAAGCTCAGACCTACTCAAAAGCTCTACAGGATTGGATTAACAAAAATCCTCAGGCCTCTGCTAGCGATAGGGCTGCGGCAGAAAATGTTCTGAAAGATATGCAAAATGCCTTAAAAGGAAAATGATGATGAATGAATGCATTAATTATTATTTGAGTTTTTTTTCTGAAAAATCAGATTTCATAAAGGGAGAGATTCATAAGTGTTACGAATATTGGATGCCTGAATATCCACCGACACTGTTGTTATTTGCATTGGTTGGTAAAAGCCTAGTAAAACAATTGGATGTTTTTAATGCACTTGACGCAAAACTAATTTTTCAACATATAGAAGAAGGTATGAACTCTCCTTGCGATGAGCTAGCAACTGCGGTTGCTACTGGATTGATAGAGTCAATGGTCACAGCTAGTGATAATGACGAGACTATCTGGAATAAGCTTGAAAATAGTATGCATGTTGAGACTAAAAAACATGCATTGGCATGGAAAAATTTCGGGCAATAAAAGTCACCAGGCTTTGTGGTTGAGAATAATGCGCTGGGCGATGGATTTCAGTTACCGAAGGGCCTGATGGATAATGGTCAGACCGCCACCTCGTGGAACCAGTACGACCAGGACAATAATTTATCACCAGAACAAACTCAGGCAGGGCTGGATAAGATCGCAAAAGGTGATATGCCGGACAGCACCAATATCACGAAAGTGATTGTGGACGGCTACCAGGATGGTGTGATGATCGCCGAAGCCTAGTATCTGGGGCCTGCTGCATCAGCAGGTAAAGTTCTTGGTGGTGGGCTTCTTGGACTGGCGGCCAATAGTGGCTATCAGGTCTACGATTTAAACCAGCCTCAGAACGCCGATAAATCGTGGGGCTATCTTGGAAGTGCCAACCGGCATGCTGGCACCCGGTCGTGGTGTCCTTGCTAACACAGGCATCACAATGGGAGGGGCATTCTTTAGTGATGGTCCAAATACAGCTTCACTGGCTGGAGCGGGTATTGGTGCGGGCTTGGGGGGCACTTTTGGGAAATTTGGTCCGTTCTCAGGTGAAGTGAACGATATATTCGGCTCATTTGGTGGAGAGTTTATCAGTAATGAAGTGAAAAATGCAGGGACGAAAAAATGACGATTAATAAAATAAAAAAGCCATCATTTTTGATGTTTTTGGGAAGTGTTATTTATTATTTTATTATATTTTTCATATTCATATTACTTGCCAGATGTGCGATTCGACTTTGGCACGAAGGTAATATTGTTTTAACTAAAAAAGATGTAACTGATTTGCTGGTTATTAGCGGAATTGTAGGCCTTGCAGCTGGTTTACGAACATGGCTATTTGCTTGGATGGATGACCGTAAAGCCAAGAAATCACCACCATCCGATCCTAAGTAATTTTAAAATAACACAGGCAGCGCCTTTGCAGGTCTCCGTAGGGCGCCAGACATAACGCTGATTATGCGTGGTTAGTGGTTAAGAACTGCGCATAATTACTGGCGTTATGTTGAATAGCTAGGGACTATTTATCCGCAGGAGAGAATAAAAACCACACAGGGCCTGCTGCAGGCTGCAACAGCGCCCGCGGTAAGGAGGCTGGAAACGGCACCCCGCATAGCGACAGCACGCTGACGGCGGGCAATTGCTCACGATGAGCAGCGGGCGCGACACAACGCTCACCGGGGCGCAGGTCAGCGGGGATACGGTGAAGATGGATGTGGGCCGCAACCTGATCCTGAGCAGCGAGCAGGACACGAACACCTACAGCAGTAAACAGCAGAGTGCCAGCACGGGCGGCAGCATCCACCGCGCCGGGCGACAAAAACAGCCTCGACACCGGCACGCTGGGCTGGCGGATATCATTGGACACCATGCCGGTATTGACAATAATACGGAGGCGAAAGCCATCGCCCATGCAGTACTGGGCGGCGTGGTGGCGGAGCTGAACGGCGGCAGCGCGCTGGCGGGTGCCGCAGGCGCGGCGTCCGGAGAGCTGGCAGCGGGCGCCATTGCGAAGGCGCTGTACCCGGATATCGACACTAAGAACCTGTCACAGTCGCAGAAGGACACGGTGACGGCGCTGGCGACGGTGGCGGCCGGAATGGCGGGAGGGATTATGGGTGGTGATACGTCAGGGGCAATGAGCGGGGCGCAGGCCGGGAAGAATGCGGTTGAGAATAATCTTCTCGGAACGGAAATCGATCAGGCTAAAGCTGCGCAGGCGCATGGCGCAGATGTACTTTCCTGTAATGATGCCCCTGGTGGTGAAGCCTGTAAGCGAGGCGAGGCAGTTAATAAAGCTTATGCTGGGGCATTAGCAACAGGTAGTGTAGCTCTCTTACCAGGTGGTGCTCAGGCAATGTGGGGACTGGGCGCAGGGGCTAATGCTGGTATCAACTATCTGACTGAAGGAACTATAGATCCAACGACAGCAATTATCGGGGGCTGGGTTAATGTGATCAGCGCAGGAAATGGAGTTGTAGGTACTGTTGGCTGGAATGCGGCTGGAGGTGCCTTAGGAAACTGGCTCGAAGGGAAAGACCCAACATCTGGCGCGTTAATCAATGGTGCAGGTTCTTTTGCGGGTTATGGCATTGGAAAAGGACTCTCCAAGGGAGTTAATGCCGGAGTAAACTGGTGGAAAGGAGGCTGGGATCCGAAGTTTAATGCCGACCTGAGACAGTTTACTGAAGTAAAAGGGGATTATGGCCTTTCAAAAGAAATGAAACCAAGCAATATCCCCAGCTCAATTGGTGACATTGGCGGTAGTATCACTTCAGAAGCTGGAGGTAAATATACTGAGTACAAAATGAAGCAGGAAGGTGGTGGCAAATGAAATCTCTAAAATTCATTCTTCCTCTGTTTTTTTTTATTGTATTCAGCATGGTTTCAACTTTTCTAACAGGGGTGGTTTTATATGTATGCGGAGAGTTTTTTTTCCTCCTTTATAAAGGAATACCTGTGTCTTTTTCATCGAGCATTTTTTTATTTTTAGGTAAGATAGGCGTATATATAGGTAGCTTTGCAGGTTTAATGTTATGGATTGCCAACTTGCTAAAGAAATAATCAATTGTAACATAACCTTGCCAGCGTTCTGGCCGCTGCAAATGCGGTAAAACCGGGAACAACAGAAAAATGGCAGGCGGAGCAGCAGGCCGCGATTAAAGAAGCCTGTAGCGGAAATACACCAGTATCGTGCCAGATGGCTGTAGCTGCGATGGGTACTGTGATGTCTGGAGGTGTTCTTCCTGAAGCAATGGTAGTTTCCGGTGCTATAAGCGCAGGAGCCGTAGGAGGTGTAGATTTATGGATGAATGGTTCTGTTGATCTTAAAAACATCATTGCAGCATACTGGACTGGGGTTTTAACTCGCTATACTGGATTTAAGTCAACGGTTCTTATCAATGCGGGAAGCAGTGCTATCACAAGTTCTATCGATGGGAAAAATCCATTCTTGTACGGGACTATCGGTGGTCTTGGCGGCGCAATCGGTTATGGTATTGGTAATAAATTTATAGAACCGGTGTTAGGTGATGTTGTTTATCCGACATGGAAATCACTACGCTGGGATGATATTGGCATGGCAATTTCTCAGCCATCTAGGTTAAGCCCTATACCTGGTATAGCAGGTGCATTTTCTGGCGGGACAGCAGGTGAGGGGTTCAATATTTTAGTTGATCCCAGCAATAATGAAAGTAATGAGGTAAAATCAAAATGATCTTCAAAAAATGGTTGTGGTCACTGGTTTTCCTTGTGCTTGCCTTTGTGTTAATGGCCAACGTTATTATTTCTTTAGTGTATGTTGCTGCAAAATTATATCTGTATATTGTACGTGATATTCCACTCGGAACATATCTCCCGGGTTTTTTTAGAGTTATTAAAGGGGCTTCTTTTGGTGGAATGATAGCTGGTATTGGGTGTTGGTATGTTTCTTTTAAAAATAGGAAGTATTAGTTGTTGAGAATAATCTTCTCGGAACGGAAATCGATCAGGCTAAAGCTGCTCAGGCGCATGGCGCAGATGTACTTTCCTGTAACGATGCCCCTGGTGGTGAAGCCTGTAAGCGAGGCGAGGCAGTTAATAAAGCTTATGCTGGGGCATTAGCAACAGGTAGTGTAGCTTTCTTACCAGATGGTGCTCAGGCAATGTGGGGACTGGGCGCAGGGGCTAATGCGGAAGGGGGATGGTCTTGGTACCATTATTGCCGGGATGTTCGGGGAAGATGATTCGAAATCACCAACCGATAAAGGGAAAAATCGTAACGATAGATACTATGGGATGCCAGAAAGATATCATTGTAAATATATGATCGCAGAAAATAGGGTTCAAAGCCGGAGTGTGCAGAAAGATGCGCGGGGCCGCGATGGACAGAAAACACTTCGCACCAGTCCTTGAGGGCTGTGAGGTTTCGTTATCTTCCCTGTACCTCTTCACATCTCAGGGAAAACACTTTAATAAATTAACCTGTCTTATAGGATGAGTTTTATGTCTAAATTAATTAAATGCATTTCCTCTATAGTCTTATCACTCCCATTAACTGGCTGTGTGATAGCCATCTCCCCAATGTCTGATTATTCTGGAAATGATGCAGCTAAGATTCGTGTGGTAAATAACGCTTCACCACTCTCAATTAAATTTTACAGAATGTCTGGAGGTTGCCTTCAGGAAGTGGACTCTAAATCATTAGTACAAGGTGTTAACATTCTTGGTATGAAATCTACAAAATCAAAATACATTGAAGGTATTAAACAGCCTCCGGAAGACTCCCCATTACGCGGAGTTGACGTTATGGAGTACAATATACAGCCTGGACAGTATCTCGAGATTGGCTACAGAACTACAAGTCAGACAACCTATACTCAAACAGTACATTCTTCGTATCGTTCATTCATACCTAAAGCGAACCACTCTTATGAAGCTTACACTTTAACTGGGGGCTATTATATTCAACCAGTAATGATTACTGATATTACTGAAGGCAAAAGTACTCCAGCAGAAGTGTGGAATGTCAAAGAATGCAATTACACAATTAGTTTGTTGGGGAAAAAAGAGTATAAATAATGCCAAAAGTTGAGAAAACTAGCGGCAAAGAGACCGTCAGTGGCCTTGTAAGCACACCCGCTTTAGTCCCACGCACTTTTCGAGGTTGCCGGGATGTTCGGGGGAGATGATTCGAGATCACCAACCGATAAAGGGTAAAATCGTAACGACAGATACCCGGACAGAAAGCTGAGTGATTTGCTAGCGAGCGAGAAGGACACGGTAACGCTGCCACGGTACACGAAGAAACCGCGCTGGATACGTACGAGTGACGGTGTGGTGTCGATTGAGGCGTTACTGGAGTCGTGCAGAGATGCCTGCGCTTAAAAGCAAAAACCCGCCTTGTGGGCGGGTTCTTTAAAGAGTGGTGCCCGGACTCGGAATCGAACCAAGGACACGGGGATTTTCAATCCCCTGCTCTACCGACTGAGCTATCCGGGCAACGGGGCGCATTAAACCTTAATCGGCCACCTCCGTCAACCAAATTTCCTGAAAAGCGGCGCGTTTGCTTATCTTTGCGGCAGCTTGCGCGCTTTTGCAGCGAATCGGGTCGATGCTCCGGGATACTCAGCTCAGGGCTCCGCCCAGACGGCACTGCGCCAGGCGCAGAATATCTTCCGCCAGCCGCTGTGCGGTGTCGACGTCGCTCTGGCTGCGGTTAACCAGCATCCGGCTCAGACACCCTTCCAGCACCAGCTCCATCTGGCTGGCCACCATCGCCGGGTCATCGACCTCAAGCCTGGTCAGCAGCTCGTGGGTAAAATCATGGGCGGCGCGTTTTTGCAGCTCGGCGAGCTGGTGGGTCGGATGTTCCGGATCGGGATAAAACGTACAGGCGGCGACAAACAGGCAGCCGGGATAGCGCTGATTGCTGACGCATTCGGTCAGCGCGGTATAGCGCGCCAGCAGTTTTTGCTCGATGCTCAGCTCTTCATCGAGCATCAGCTGTCGGCGCCAGGTATCGACCTGCTGGCTCAGGTGGCGCAATACGTCATACACCAGCGCGTCTTTATCGGGCCAGAAGCGCGTTAAATCGGCGAGCGGATAGCGGACGCGTTCAGCCACCATGTCGAGTGTGGTACCAGCAATCCCTTTTAATTCCAGCAATTGCAGGGCTTCCCCTAGTACGTCTTCACGTTGCACGGCGTTCTCCTTCATTTACTCCCTTAAGAGTGTCGTTTACTGGGGCAGATTCTGCAAATGCCGGTGAAAGGCATCGGCATCCAGGTACCCGGTCACTCTCTGCGCGGGGAGTTCCTCTCCCGCTGCATTGAAAAACAGAATGGTCGGCAGACCCATGACGTTCAGCTCCTTCATTAACGCCAGCTCCTGGGCCGCATTTTTCGTTACATTCGCCTGCAGCAGGACGGTATTACTGAGCGCCTGTTGCACCAGTGGGTCGCTGAACGTGTTCTTCTCGAACTCTTTACAGGCGACGCACCAGTCTGCATACAGATCCAGCATTACCGGCTTGCCTTTAGCCTGCGCCAGCGCCTGCTGGAGTTCGTCCGTATTGGCGACGCGGGTGAAGTTAAGGTGGGCCTGCTGTTGCTGAATCGGGATGTTAAATATCCAGTCCTGCAGCGGACGAACGCTGATAAGCGCGCCTGCCAGCAGCAGAATTTGCACCATCCGTCCCCACGATCTTGCCAGGTTCAGGCTGGTGAGAAATGCCCAGGCGAAAAAGCTGACGCTGAGCGCGGCCCACATCCTCGCTCCCCAGACTTCGCCAAAAACGCGTTCCAGCAGGAAAATGGGAAGGATAAGAATAACAAATCCGAACGCGGTTTTGACGCGCGCCATCCAGGGGCCGTGTTTCGGCAGCAGGTGGTTGCCGAAGGTGGTGACGATAATGAGCGGTATCCCCATGCCCAGCGCGTACAGATACAGCGTCCCGCCGCCGAGCCACAGGTTACCGCTTTGCGCGATGTACAGCAGAATGGCGCTGAGCGGCGCGGTGGTGCAGGGGGAGCAGATGAGACCTGCGATAGCGCCCATCACAAACACGCCGCCCGCTGAGCCGCCCTGTTGACGGTTGCTGAGCAGCGCTAAATGGGTTTGAACCGAGGAGGGCAGCTGCAGGCTGAAAAGGCCGAACATCGACAGCGCCAGCAGGGTAAATACGGCGGAAAGCCCGATGAGCACATAGGGGTTCTGCAGCGCCGCCTGAAGCTTCAGCCCGGCGGCCGCGACCACTATCCCCAGCAGCGTGTAGGTCACGACCATTCCCTGGACGTAGGAGAACGACAGGAACAGCGCCCGCGAGGTCGAGAGACGGCGCTGGCCGCCGAGCACGATACCGGAAATCAGCGGATACATCGGCAGTACGCAGGGGGTGAAGGAGATGCCGATGCCGACAATCAGCGCCCAAAGCGCAGAAAACGGCAGCTTATCGGGCTGCTTATCGGTGTCGCTTTCGCCTGACGTCGCGCCTGTCGCGCTGGCGGAGGGCGTCGCCGGTGTCGCCAGGGCGCTCACTTCGCTTAACGGTACGACTTTGGTCTCCGGCGGATAGCAAAGCCCGGCCTCCGCGCAGCCCTGGTAGGTGACCGTCAGCGTCGCGCCTTTACCGGCCTGCTCAATATTGAGCGGCAGCGTCAGCTGTTTACGGTAGACCTCGCTTTTGCCAAAGAACTCGTCCTCATGCGTCTGGCCGTCGGGCAGCTGTAGCGCAGAGAGCGTCGCCTGCGCCGGGGTGATTTTTATCTGTTTACGATAGAGATAGTACCCGTCCTGGATCTGCCAGTTCAGGTTGATGCTGTGATCGTTCTGCTTGAAATCAAACGCAAAAGCGCGATCGGCAGGAACGAAATTCGAACGGCCGGGGGCGTCAAACAGCCCGGCAAAGGCTGATGTGCTACACAGCAGCAGGATCAGCGTAATGATGCGTTGAGCCATGAGAGGTATTTATTGTCTCCGTGGGATACGGGTAAAACCAACAGTTCCGGCGTTTGATACGGATGATGAGATTTCAGGCAGTCCAGTAATGCTTGCTGATGCTCGGCATCAGACTTAAGCAGCATCTGCACCTCGTACTCCTGTTCCAGTTTCCCCTCCCAATAGTATAGCGAGGTGGCGCCAGGAAGGATCGTCACGCATGCAGCTAATTTTTCCGCCAGTACTTTTGCCGCCAGATCCTGCGCGGTCGCCTCATCCGGCGCGGTGCAAAGGACAACAACAACGTTTGTAGCGGCGACAATGCGATTGCTTTCGTCAGACATAGACACCTCATCAGAGCGGGTTGGCCTAAAAGAACAAGGGGATACTATAGCAGCGAGGGGCGTAAACGGGTTAGCGCGGAGAGGTCGAACAGTAGAAAACGGGGCGCAGCCGCGCCCCGTGGATGCGGTTACAGCATGAAGCTGCCCAGCAGGAAACCAAAGCATACGGCGAATACAACGCCCATTGTGCCTGGGATAAAGAACGGGTGGTTAAAGACAAAACGTCCAATGCGGGTAGTACCGGTATCGTCCATCTGCACCGCCGCGACGAGCGTCGGGTAGGTAGGCAGAATGAACAGACCAGATACCGCAGCAAAAGACGCGACGGCGGTCAGCGGGGTGACGTTCAGCGCCAGCGCCATCGGCATCAGCGCCTTGGCGGTTGCCGCCTGGGAGTAAAGCAGGGCGGAGGCGAAGAAGAAAATCACCGCCAGCAGCCACGGGTGGCCCTGAATGACGCTGCCTGCTGTCTCTTTGATCCAGTCGATGTTGGCGGAGACGAAGGTATCGCCAAGCCAGGCGACGCCGAGGATACAGATACAGGCGCTCATCCCGGCCTTAAAGGTGCTGGAGTTCAGGATAGAGTCGGTTTCCACGCGGCACAGGATAGTGGTTAACGTCGCCACGCTCAGCATGATGATAAGGATTGCGTTGGTGGTGTTCATCAGCGGTTTCGCGACCAGGCCGAGGCTCGGGCTGTTCACAATCGCGTAGACGACCACGCACACCACGCCCAGCAGGAACATCAGTACGGAGAGCTTCGCATGCGGCTTGATTTCAACCTGCTTCTCACCGCGCAGCTCAATCAGCCCTTCTTCCAGACGCTTGAGGTATACCGGGTCATCGGACAGCTTGGAGTTGAACAGCATTGTCACCAGGAATGACATCAGCAGCACCGCCAGCAGCGTGGACGGGATAACCACGGACAGCAGGTGAATGTAGCTAACGCCATGACCTTCCATCACCGAGGACATGTACACCACCGCGGCGGAAATCGGGGAAGCAGTAATCGCGATTTGCGCGGAGACGACGGCGGTAGACAGCGGGCGGCATGGCTTAACGCCTTGCTCTTTCGCCACCTCGGCAATCACCGGCAGCGTTGCCAGAGAGATGTTGCCGGTACCAGCGAAAATCGTCAGGAAGTAGGTCACGATCGGCGCCAGAATGGTGATGTATTTCGGGTTTTTGCGCAGCAGTTTTTCCGTCTGGTGAACCAGGTAGTCCAGGCCGCCGGCGATCTGCATGGCAGAGATTGCCGCAATGACGGCCATGATGATGGAGATTACGTCAAATGGAATATTACCCGGTTTCACGCCGATGGCCGCCAGGACTAACACCCCGAGACCCCCCGCGTAACCTATGCCAATACCCCCCAGTCTGGCGCCAATAAAGATCGCCACTAATACGATGATAAGCTCGATGATTATCATAACTGCTTCCTTGATTGTTGATTTTTGGATAATTAAATGTTGTGTTTCGGTATCCAATAAAAGTAAAAAAGGCACGCCACTGCTGACGTGCCTTTTACAACTTTAACCCGAACTATTATTGTTCGCTTTCATCGGTGTAACGCTTAGCTTTATACGCCGGGTGCATCAGGTTCTGCGGCGAAAAGATGTCGTCCAGCTCCGCTTCGGTCAGCAGGCCGCGTTCCAGCACGACTTCACGTACGCTCTTACCGGTTTCCGCACAAATCTTGCCCACGATATCGCCATTGTGGTGGCCGATGAACGGGTTGAGATAGGTGACGATACCGATGGAGTTGTAGACATAGCCTTCGCACACCGCTTTGTTGGCGGTAATACCGTTGATGCATTTCTCCAGCAGGTTATAGCAGGCGTTGGTCAGGATGTGAATAGATTCAAACATCGCCTGGCCGATGACCGGCTCCATCACGTTCAGCTGCAGCTGGCCTGCTTCAGACGCCATGGTGACGGTAGTGTCGTTGCCGATAACTTTAAAGCATACCTGGTTGACGACTTCCGGTACGACCGGGTTCACTTTAGCCGGCATGATGGACGAACCGGCCTGCAGTTCCGGCAGGTTGATTTCGTTCAGGCCAGCGCGCGGGCCGGAGGAGAGCAGACGCAGGTCGTTACAGATTTTGGACAGTTTCACCGCCAGGCGCTTGAGGGCGCTGTGCACCATCACGTAGGCGCCGCAGTCGGAGGTCGCTTCAATCAGGTCTTCCGCCGGGATAACCGGCAGGGAGCTGACTTCCGCCAGTTTCTGTACCGCCAGGTGCTGATAGCCGTCAGGCGTGTTCAGGCGAGTACCGATGGCGGTCGCGCCCAGGTTCACTTCCAGCAGCAGCTCGGAAGTGCGCAGCAGGTTGCGGGTCTCTTCGTTGAGCAGGACGTTGAACGCGTGGAATTCCTGGCCGAGGGTCATCGGCACCGCATCCTGCAGCTGGGTACGGCCCATTTTCAGGATGTCCTGGAATTCAACCGCTTTACGCTGGAAGCCGTCGCCCAGCTGGTTAATAGCATCCACCAGTTTGACCACAGAGGCGTATACCGCGATACGGAAACCGGTCGGGTAGGCGTCGTTAGTGGACTGGCATTTGTTGACGTGGTCGTTCGGGTTCAGATACTGATATTCACCTTTCTGGTGACCCATCAGCTCCAGACCAATGTTGGCCAACACTTCGTTGGTATTCATGTTTACGGAGGTACCGGCGCCGCCCTGGTAGACGTCTACCGGGAACTGGTCCATGCATTTGCCGTTGTTAAGCACTTCGTCACAGGCGGCGATAATAGCGTTAGCCACGTTCTTTGGAATGGTCTGCAGTTCCCTGTTCGCCAGCGCCGCGGCCTTTTTCACCATCACCATGCCACGGACAAACTCAGGAATGTCGCTGATTTTGCTGTTGCTGATGTAGAAGTTTTCAATCGCTCTCAGAGTGTGGACACCGTAGTACGCGTCCGCTGGAACTTCCCTGGTGCCCAACAAGTCTTCTTCGATACGAATGTTGTTTAACATGTGAACCTTCTTTTTCAAGCTGCCAATGAATTCACCAAACACACAGAATGAGTACGGTTTTGTGCGTTTTCTGACCGACGATTATCTCCTTAATCGGCCCGGTACCAATGATCATATGCTGATAATAGCGAATTGCAGTAATCTGGATCACTTAAAGGGCGAGGATTTGTATCAGAATTATTAATCTGTGAAATGTGTCACCGCATAAATAATTCTCTGGGAAAAAGTGTCGAATGGATTGAAAAGCGAGATTTCATCTCCATTTCTTGACCATGCGATTCGCAACATCATGACCACAGACGCCCCTGGCGGCTGTTTTTACAGGAGAAGCCAGTGCGCTGGATACCTTTTATTGTCATCTTTTTGTATGTCTACATTGAGATCTCTATCTTCATTCAGGTTGCGCATGTGCTGGGCGTCCTGCTGACCCTGATTTTGGTTATCCTGAGCTCGGTCATCGGCATGTCACTGGTGCGCAATCAGGGATTCAAAAACTTTGTGCTGATGCAGCAAAAAATGCAGGCGGGCGAAAGCCCGGCGGCGGAGATGATCAAAAGCGTGTCGCTGATTATTGCCGGTTTGCTGCTGGTGGTGCCCGGCTTTTTCACCGACTTCCTCGGCCTGCTGCTGCTGTTGCCGCCGGTGCAGAAACACCTGACGCTGAAGCTGATGCCGCACCTGCGCTTTTCCCGGACGCCGGGCGGCGGTTTTAGCGCCGGAACCGGCGGCGGAGACACCTTTGACGGTGAGTTTCAACGTAAAGACGAGGAGCGCGATCGCCTGGACCATAAAGACGATCGCCGCGATTAATGGTTTTGTCGATTTGCAGGCCGGATGGCGCTAACGCTTATCCGGCCTGGCGGTGATTTTCAGCTATTTTTCGTTTTGGCAAAAACAGCCACAGCGCCGCCAGCATGATAATGGCATACAGACTTTTCCAACCCACCATCGCCAGCAGCATCAGGCACAGCGCGCCGCCGATAACGGCCAGCGCCCTGTAGCGCCCCTTCAGCAGCCGACAGCCCGCCAGCATGCACAGCAGATAAATCATGATGAAAATGCCGTTGGCGTACACGATCAGCGCCTCAAGGTTGATTTTGAGCGTATAGATGCACAGGGTGCTGAGCACGCAGCAGACGAGCACCGCGTTCAGCGCATTGCGGGGAATTAAACGCGGTGAGAGCTGCGCCAGGTAGCTGCGCGGGCGGTACTGCGCCTGCGACCACACCAGGCGGGCAAAGCTTTGAATATAGATATTCAGGCTGGCGAAGCAGGCCAGAAAACCGACGACGCTCGCCATCCAGAGCGCTTTAACGCCAAACAGCGTGACCACGATCGACGGCAGCGAGGTTGCGGCGGCAACGTTCTCGCCGAAGGCGTGAAAGTGCAGCACCAGCACCGTGCAGGCCCAGTATACGGCGCCCGCCAGCAGCAGGCCGATCATCAGCGCCCGCGGGAAGTCGCGCTCGGGGTGTTTGAATTCCGACGCCATATGGGCGAACGCTTCCAGGCCGACGAAGCACCAGAACATGACCGACAGCGCGGCGAAAAGCTGCGACGTGTCGACGGCGGCGACGGGTGGGAAGGGGATGCGGGCAAGCGTAATATCGCCCGCCCACCAGAGCGCGACGATAAGCGCCATCACCAGAATCGCCACCAGGGTTTGCAGGTTCGCGCTGGTGCTGGCGCCGCGAGAGCCGACCCACCACACCATCGCCAGCGTGCCGAGCTCCGCCAGCAGCAGCTGCTCGTCATGCCAGCCGAACAGCGCCTGGCTAAAGCCGGTGGCGATATGCAGCGCGGCGGGTAACCCGACCGGGATCACCGACAAAAACAGCCAGCCGGTCACCCGCGCCAGCCGGGGGCCGAACGCCATACCGACAAAATGCGCCACGCCGCCGGCGCTGGGGAAATGGCGGCCCAGCAGCGCAAAAACGATGGCGATGGGAAATACGAGAACGATCAGCACCGGCCACGCCCACAGGCTGTTATCGCCTGCCACTAACGCGCCGAGGGCGGGAACGGCGAAAACGCCGGTGCCCAGCAGCGACGTCGACAGCAGCCCGATACCCTGCGTCAGCCCCAGCTCTTGTTTTAAACCACTCATCACAGCCACCCGATAGGGAAAAAACCATGGTAGCACATTGCTTTTCCCCCGTACGGCCGCCGCGTTTTGTGACGCGTGATGGATTCTAAATTTTTTTTTAGTCTCCCCCTTGAAGGCGAAAATACCCATCCCCATCTCTCAGGTCACTAGCCGGAAAACCGTATGCGGACCGGCGTCACCCATAACTGATAAAGACTTTCTCAAAGGAGAGCTATCAATGAGTATTCGTCCGTTACATGATCGTGTGATCGTCAAACGCAAAGAAGTTGAATCCAAATCCGCAGGCGGCATCGTGCTGACCGGTTCTGCAGCAGGTAAATCAACTCGTGGCGAAATCATCGCTGTCGGTAAGGGCCGCATCCTGGAAAACGGTACTGTGCAGCCGCTGGACGTGAAAGTGGGCGATATCGTCATTTTCAACGACGGCTACGGCGTGAAATCTGAAAAGATCGACAATGAAGAAGTGTTGATCATGTCCGAAAGCGACATTCTGGCAATTGTTGAAGCGTAATTCACGCGCGACACTGAACATACGAATTTAAGGGAAAGAGAAAATGGCAGCTAAAGACGTAAAATTCGGTAACGACGCTCGTGTAAAAATGCTGCGCGGCGTGAACGTACTGGCAGATGCAGTGAAAGTTACCCTCGGTCCGAAAGGCCGTAACGTGGTTCTGGATAAATCTTTCGGTGCACCGACCATCACCAAAGATGGTGTTTCCGTAGCGCGTGAAATCGAGCTGGAAGACAAGTTCGAAAACATGGGCGCGCAGATGGTGAAAGAAGTTGCCTCTAAAGCGAACGACGCGGCAGGCGACGGCACCACCACCGCAACCGTACTGGCTCAGTCCATCATCACCGAAGGCCTGAAGGCCGTTGCGGCGGGCATGAACCCGATGGACCTGAAACGCGGTATCGACAAAGCGGTTCAGGCTGCTGTTGAAGAGCTGAAAGCGCTGTCCGTACCGTGCTCTGACTCCAAAGCTATCGCTCAGGTAGGCACCATCTCCGCTAACTCCGACGAAACCGTCGGTAAACTGATCGCTGAAGCGATGGATAAAGTTGGTAAAGAAGGCGTGATCACCGTTGAAGACGGTACCGGCCTGCAGGACGAGCTGGACGTGGTTGAAGGTATGCAGTTCGACCGCGGCTACCTGTCTCCTTACTTCATCAACAAGCCGGAAACTGGCGCCGTAGAGCTGGAAAGCCCGTTCATCCTGCTGGCTGATAAGAAAATCTCCAACATCCGCGAAATGCTGCCGGTGCTGGAAGCTGTAGCGAAAGCCGGCAAGCCGCTGGTTATCATCGCTGAAGACGTTGAAGGCGAAGCGCTGGCGACGCTGGTGGTTAACACCATGCGCGGCATCGTGAAAGTGGCTGCGGTGAAAGCGCCGGGCTTCGGCGACCGTCGTAAAGCCATGCTGCAGGATATCGCGACTCTGACCGGCGGTACCGTTATCTCTGAAGAGATCGGTATGGAGCTGGAAAAAGCGACCCTGGAAGACCTGGGCCAGGCAAAACGCGTGGTGATCAACAAAGACACCACCACCATCATCGATGGCGTGGGCGACGAAGCGGCAATTCAGGGCCGTGTGGCTCAGATTCGCCAGCAGATCGAAGAAGCAACTTCCGATTACGACCGTGAAAAACTGCAGGAGCGCGTAGCGAAACTGGCAGGCGGCGTTGCGGTTATCAAAGTCGGTGCGGCTACCGAAGTTGAAATGAAAGAGAAGAAAGCGCGCGTTGAAGATGCCCTGCACGCAACACGTGCTGCGGTAGAAGAAGGCGTGGTCGCGGGCGGCGGCGTTGCGCTGATCCGCGTAGCGGCGAAAATCGCTGGCCTGAAAGGTCAGAACGAAGACCAGAACGTGGGTATCAAAGTTGCGCTGCGCGCAATGGAGTCTCCGCTGCGTCAGATCGTTCTGAACTGCGGCGAAGAGCCGTCTGTGGTTGCGAACAACGTCCGTGCGGGCGAAGGTAACTACGGTTACAACGCGACGACCGAAGAATACGGCAACATGATCGACATGGGTATCCTGGATCCGACCAAAGTGACCCGTTCTGCGCTGCAGTACGCGGCCTCTGTTGCCGGTCTGATGATCACCACCGAGTGCATGGTGACCGACCTGCCGAAAGGCGACGCGCCTGACTTAGGTGCTGCCGGTATGGGCGGCATGGGCGGCATGGGCGGCATGATGTAATTCACGCCCCCGTGAAGCGATAAAGAAACCCCTGTGGCAGATAATGTCATGGGGGTTTTTCTTTTGGTCATCTTTCTAGTATAACGTTCAACAGAATAATGATATCCATCCTGGTGATAACGAGGAATAACATGCGCGTAAAAGTCTGTGCAGGGATCGTCGGTGCCGTATTACTTCTGGCGGGTTGCAGCTCCAGCAATGAATTAACCGCAGGCGGACAGAGCGTTCGCTTTGTAGAAGATAAGCCAGGTAGCGAATGCCAGCTGTTAGGCACGGCGACCGGTAAGCAGAGCAACTGGCTTTCTGGTCAGCACGGTGAAGAGGGCGGTTCTATGCGTGGCGCGGCGAATGCGCTGCGTAACCAGGCCGCTGAAATGGGCGGTAACGTGATTTATGGCGTAAGCAGCCCGACTCAGGGAATGCTCTCCAGCTTTGTCCCGACCGACAGCGAAATGATCGGCCAGGTTTATAAGTGCAAAAACTGATTTGCGCTGGCTGAAGCCCTCTCCCGTGGGAGAGGGTCGCTTTCTCAGCTCTGCCGCAGCTGCAAGTCCAGCGGCGTTTTACTCGGCTCACCGCCAATCTCTCTCGCCAGTTTCGGCACCATATACCCGGATATCAACGTCAGCAGCTCACGTACGATCGTGCGGGCTTCGTCATCGCTCACCATAAAATGCGCCGCGCCCTGGACCTTATCCAGCACGTGCAGGTAGTAGGGCATGACGCCCGCGTCAAACAGCGCGTTGCTGAGATTCGCCAGCGTCTGCGCGTTATCGTTGACGCCGCGCAGCAGCACGCTCTGGTTCAATAACGTCACCCCCGCCTGGCGCAGCGTTTTCATCGCCGCCCGGAAGTCGTCGTCAATCTCCTGCGCGTGGTTGATATGGTTGACCAGCAGAATTTGCAGCGACGAGCGGGCGAAACGTTCCGCCAGCGCCCCGGTAATACGCGCCGGGATAACGACAGGCAGACGGCTGTGGATGCGCAGACGCTTAATATGCGGGATAGCCTCCAGCTCGCTGATGAGCCAGTCGAGCTCATGGTCTTTGGCCATCAGCGGGTCGCCGCCGGAAAAAATGATTTCATCCAGCTCCGGATGGGCGGCGATATACGCCAGCGCCACCTGCCAGTTGCGCTTGTTGCCCTGATTTTCGGCATACGGGAAGTGGCGGCGGAAGCAATAACGACAATTTACCGCGCAGCCGCCTTTGACCAGCAGCAGCGCGCGATTGAGGTATTTGTGCAGCAAACCCGGCACCACGCTGTGCTGTTCCTCCAGCGGATCGGTACTGAACCCGGGGGCGGCAACAAACTCATCTTGCGATGTAATTACTTGTTTTAGCAGCGGATCGTTGGGATTGCCTTTTTCCATCCGCGCCACGAACGCGCGGGGAACGCGCAGGGCGAAGAGGCGTTTTGCCTCCCGTCCTGCGAGCAAATCTTCATTCGCTTCAAGGTCTAACAGACGAAGCAGTTCATCAGGACTGGTGATTACATCGGCAAGTTGCGATAACCAATCTTCTCTGGACGGGGTATTTAGGGTTACAATATGCGCCATTTTGTGGCTTAGCTACCAGTTAACAATTTCAGAGGGCCTTATGGCGACTTACTATAGCAACGATTTTCGTGCCGGTCTTAAAATCATGATGGACGGCGAACCGTACGCGGTTGAAGCCAGCGAATTCGTTAAACCAGGTAAAGGCCAGGCATTTGCGCGCGTTAAGCTGCGCCGCCTGCTGACCGGCACCCGCGTAGAGAAAACCTTTAAATCTACCGACTCTGCTGAAGGCGCAGATGTTGTGGATATGAACCTGACCTTCCTGTACAACGACGGCGAGTTCTACCACTTCATGAACAACGAAACGTTCGAACAGCTGGCTGCTGATGAGAAAGCCGTTGGCGATAACGCGAAATGGCTGCTGGATCAGGCCGAGTGCATCGTGACCCTGTGGAACGGCCAGCCGATTTCCGTGACCCCGCCGAACTTCGTTGAGCTGGAAATCGTGGAAACCGATCCAGGCCTGAAAGGCGATACCGCAGGTACTGGCGGCAAGCCGGCTACCCTGAGCACCGGCGCCGTGGTTAAGGTTCCGCTGTTCGTACAGATCGGCGAAGTTATCAAAGTTGACACCCGCTCTGGTGAATATGTTTCTCGCGTGAAGTAATTCATGCTATAAGGATTTCCAGCGCAGCGTTGGCTGTGCTGGTATCTTTTCAGGGCAGAAACAATGAATCGCTTACTGAAACTTTTGGTTGTTTTTTTTATCGCAAGTCTCGCACTTTCTGGCTGTAACACCTTCCGTGGTTTTGGCGAGGACGTCAAGCATCTGGGCAACTCCATCTCGCACGCCGCCGGCTGATTTTTCGCTTCGTCTTAAAATTATCTCCTTCCCCTTCAGAGACAGGGAGATTGTCTATGCTTATGTTGCTACACAACAAAAACGGGCAATTAAAGGATGACAACTATGTTTAAGAAAACACTTGCAGCGTTCTTTTCTCTCCTGGTGCTCTCCTCTGTACTGACGGCGTGCAACACCGCGCGCGGCGTGGGCGAAGATATTTCAGAAGGCGGTAGCGTAATTTCCGGCGCAGCGACGAAAGCGCAGCAGTAGGCACCATCGCCGGTACGGCGACTTTGCCGTACCGCTATTGCGTGCAGTCCGCGAGCGGAATGAACGGAGAGAAGCGGTTCTCCATGTTGAGCTTCAGACGAATATTCCGCTTGTAGGTATACACCGTTTTACTGTTGATATTCATCTCGCGGGCAATCATCAGATTGCTGGCCCCCTCCATCCACAGCGAAAGCACCTTCTCTTCCTGGCGGGTTAACAGCGGCGTGGCGATGCGCGCTGGGGGAATGCTGGGGCCGGAATGCAGGGTCGTGTGGATAATGTGATTGATGACATCAAGCGAGACCTGTTTGCTGGCGACCGCCGTTGCGCTGTAGTCCGGCGCGTCCGGGTGGAGCAGCAGCAGGCGCGAACGCTGGTTGCACAGATTCAGCAGCGGGGGGATCACGTGCGCCTGCTGCGGGTCCCTCTCAAATCCTGACAGGTCGGCAATAACCAAATGAGGCTGCCAGCTTTCAATATGCGCGCGCGCCAACAGTAAACTGTTCAGGCTGGTAACAAGGAAAATGTGACTGCCATTGACCTGCTGCAACCACGTTTCCAGCCCGAAGCGGCTGAAGTAGCAGCGATCAATTATCAGGATTTTATACATGCTGTTATGAGAGCGAAGGTTAATTTTCGCGGCCGCTAATAAACCGAATTGTCATCATAAAGAAGGCCTTGCCATGTAAACCCCCGATCTGCGAGGGAAAATACGCCTATTTCACTGAATCGCATAGAAAAGTTTCCCTAACGCAAATTTCTTGAAACAACGGAAAAGGGCGCTAGAATGACTATTCTCACTGACCTTACGGGACGACCCGTAAGCGTATCTTTTAATAACGGGGACGACCCCATCTGGAGTCATATGTCCTGGTTAATTTTGCTGATTGCCGGTCTTCTGGAAGTTGTGTGGGCCGTTGGCCTGAAATATACCCACGGATTTAGTCGACTGGTGCCGAGCGTGATTACGGTCGTGGCGATGGTCGCCAGCGTTGCGCTGCTGTCATGGGCGATGAAAAGCCTGCCGGTAGGGACGGCGTATGCGGTCTGGACGGGAATTGGCGCGGTCGGCGCGGCGATAACGGGGATCCTGCTGCTGGGCGAGTCGGCAAGCCTGGCGCGTATCCTGAGCCTTGCGCTTATCGTGTGCGGGATTATCGGCCTGAAGCTCAGTACGCACTAAAAAAATGCCCGGCTCAGGCCGGTAATGCCAGTCAGTTAAGCGACTGACTGGCTGTTTTTCTCCAGGTTTTACTGTATTTCTGGGGCCTTTCTTTTACTGTTCGCGGGAAGGCTCTTTCCCTTCTTATCGGTAATTTCACCAACTGTCCCATGCTTTCAAGATCACGCATCAGCTCCGGGATACGACCTGGCGAAGCGCCCTGCAGAGTCATCAGCATTCGCATCACCATTCCACATGATTCTGAGAAGCTTAGCTGATTCGGCCAGTATCCCTTCAGGCTTCCCGCCATTTTAATCATCTGATATCTCACAAGATTATAGGCCAGTAACACTCCCCAGAGCTCCTGTTCTACAAGCTCTGGCTTTTTACTTCTCAGCGTCAGTCTGCTCAGTTGCATCGTCTGTTTTATCTCCCTGTAACCCAGTTCGATTTCCCACCGATGGCCGTACAGGTCTGCCATCTCACCGCCCGGGAAGCGCATTGCATCCGTCATTGACGTCAGCAGATGGCAGACTTTTCCTTTACGAGTGAACGTCAGCAGTCGCGCTGTTATTTCTTCACCCAGCTCCGGCCATTTTTTCCGTGCCTGCGGGCTGGTTTTCAGCGTGACCAGGTGATCGCCTTTACCCAGCTTTCTCTCCTCTTCATACTGTGCTCCCTTTTTCAGCGGGATCATCCAGTGCCGGTGTTCTCCCGCCAGGCTCCAGGCGTTCAGCAGACCCAGCGAGTAATAACCTTTATCCATCAAAGTCAGTGTGTTATCACCTGTCTGAGATATCAGCTGCTCTGCGAGTGCATTTTCGCTCTCTTTCATTGTGCCAAAGGCTGCAGCCGTGAGCAGATGGCTGGTCAGCTCCATCTGGCAGACCATTTTTACCTGCGGATAGAGTCCCGGTTTTCCGCCGTGTGTCTGACGCGGGAAGGCTGTATCATTTTCCGGCGTATCCTGTGTTCGCCAGACCACGCCATCCACGGCCAGCAGCGTCAGGCCGCACCAGTGTGGATGTGCCGTGGCTCCATGCCAGAGTTGTGCGGTTTGGGTGAATACACGGCGAACGGCCTCACTCCCCAGACGCTGGCGGGCCTGAATAACGGCACTGGGGGCGACGAAAGGACGGTCGCCCGGCAGCATGATATCCAGGCGATTAACAATCTGGTGAAGAGGCTCCTTACGCTCAAGCGCCATACCGACAATACACCAGACCATCATTTCCAGCGGCAGGCGGCGCTTGCGCAGGGTGACTGTGCCGGACTCAGCAAGGCAACGTGAGATAAGTTCAGGGTCGAGATAATCCCCTAAAGAAGTCAGTGGGTTACGCAAAGAATCGTAACGGGAAACAAGATCAAGAGCCTGTCCAATGTGCATAAAAAAATCCGGAAACGGGTGAGCATTTCCGGATTCTTACACAGCCACTGGATCGGTCAACCGATCCTTAACTGATCGGCATTACCGGCTCAGGCCGGGCATTTTGCGTTTAGATGAAGAGCACGCCAACCAGCGCGACAACGCTCAGGATGGCTGCCAGCCCGTAGAATACCCACTTACCGTTCGGTACGTGAATTTTCAGGTCGTGCATCGCATGGTGAATACGGTGCAGGCCGCACCACAGCGGCAGGACAATCATCAGGAAGATGAACGCGCGGCCGATGAAGCTCTGCGCGAACGCCATTACGCGCTCGTAGCTGAACGCGCCTTCCGGCGCCAGGCCCAACGGCAGCAGCAGGCCGACAATCAGCACGATAACCGGTGCGATAATTGCGCCCCACATACCGCCTGCGCCAAACAGGCCCCAGAATACCGGTTCGTCAGAACGTTTTGGATTTGGATTGATCATCAGGGTCTCCTTACCAGAACAGCGCCACAAACAGGACAACCACGGTCACGACCGCAGTCACCGCCCACAGCCCCTTAATCACCGGCTCAGGCCCCATTTTCTCGCCTTTAACAATGATATTGGCGGCTTTCGGCGCCAGCTCAAACCAGGTTTTGGTGTGCAATACCGCAGCAGCCAGGGTGATGAGGTTTAAGATCACCACAATCGGGTTTTGCAGGAAACCGACAAAACCTGCCCAGCTTTCCGGACCGTGCTTGAGCGCGAACAAGCCGTAAATCAGTACGATACTGAACCATACCGTCGGCACTGCCGTCCCTTCACGAATCATGTAGAAGCGATAAAAGGGCAGTTTTTTCCACCATGTGGACGTCATTGGCCGCACATAGGGTTTGCGTTTCGTCGTCATGTTGCACTCCTTAGCGTGGTTTCAGGGTAGCGATAAGAAAGTCTTTCGAACTTTCCACTTTCCCCTGCTGAATGGCAGCAGCCGGATCGACGTGCTTCGGACACACTTCCGAGCAGAAGCCGACGAACGTACAGCTCCATACGCCATTCTTGCCGTTCAGCTGTGGCATACGCTCTTTCTTGCCGTGGTCACGGCTGTCTTCGTTATAGCGGTGCGCCAGCGTAATCGCCGCCGGGCCGATAAACTCAGGGTTCAGACCAAACTGCGGGCACGCGGCATAGCACAGGCCGCAGTTGATGCACCCGGAGAACTGATGGTATTTCTCCATCTGCGCCGGGGTCTGCGTGTTCGGCCCCTGGTCCGGTGTGCGCGGGTTGCCGATAATGTAAGGCTTAATCGCTTCCAGGCTTTCGATAAAGTGGGTCATGTCGACCACCAGATCGCGTTCGATCGGGAAGTTGGCCAGCGCCTCAACCCTGATGCCCTTCGTGTAGTCGCGCAGGAAGGTTTTACAGGCCAGCTTCGGCACGTTGTTGACCATCATGCCGCAGGAGCCGCAGATAGCCATACGGCAGGACCAGCGGTAGCTCAGGTCAGGCGCGAGGTTATCTTTGATGTAACCCAGCGCATCCAGCAGCGACGTTTGCTCGTCATACGGTACTTCGTAAAACGCGCTATGAGGGGTGGTGTCCACTTCCGGGTTGTAACGCACCACCTCAATTTTCAGATTATTCATCTCAGCCATTCGCCGTCTCCTTCTTCTCGGCTGCTTCTGCTTCGGCACCGTACACGCGTTTTGCCGGCGGCAGCGTGGTGATCTTCACGTCGCTGTAGTCGAGGCGTGTTGTACCATCGGCATCGCGGAACGCGAGCGTGTGCTTGAGGAAATTGACGTCGTCGCGCTCGGTGCAACCTTCGTCCAGGCGCTGGTGCGCGCCGCGGGATTCTTTACGCGCCAGGGCGGAGTGCGCCATACACTCGGCGACGTTCAGACCGTGGCCCAGCTCAATAGTGTAGAGCAGGTCGGTGTTGAACACGCTGGAGGTGTCGGTAATGCGCACGCGCTTGAAGCGCTCCTGCAGTTCGGCCAGCTTATCGACGGTTTTTTGCATCAGCTCAGGCGTACGGTAGATACCGCAACCCTCTTCCATCGACAGACCCATTTCGTCGCGGATCTTCGCCCAGTTTTCGTTGCCTTCCTGGTTGACCAGCGCCTTCAGGCGTTTTTCAACGTCGGCAACCTGTGCGTCCAGCGCCGCGCCGTTGGCCTCGCCGGCCGTTGCGGCGCGTTCCATCGCGGATTCGCCCGCCAGGCGGCCAAACACCACCAGTTCTGCCAGCGAGTTGGAGCCAAGGCGGTTAGCGCCGTGCAGGCCGACGGAGGAGCATTCGCCAACGGCAAACAGGCCCGTAATCCGGCTTTCGCACTGCTGGTTGGTTTCAATGCCGCCCATGGTGTAGTGCGCGGTCGGACGTACCGGAATCGGCTCTTTGACCGGATCGACGCCGACGTAGGCTTTCGCCAGCTCGCAGATGAACGGCAGGCGTTCCAGCAGCTTTTTCTCGCCTAAATGGCGCAGGTCAAGGTGGACGACATCGCCGCGCGGCGTGGAGATAGTGTTGCCTTTACGCCACTCGTGCCAGAAGGCCTGAGAAACTTTGTCGCGCGGACCCAGTTCCATGTACTTGTTCTTCGGCTCGCCAAGCGGGGTTTCCGGGCCCATGCCGTAATCCTGCAGGTAGCGGTAGCCGTTTTTGTTCACCAGAATACCGCCTTCGCCGCGGCAGCCTTCGGTCATCAGGATACCGGAGCCCGGCAGACCGGTCGGGTGATACTGGACGAACTCCATGTCGCGCAGCGGAACGCCGTGGCTGAGCGCCATGCCCATACCGTCGCCGGTTACGATGCCGCCGTTGGTGTTATAGCGATAGACGCGGCCTGCGCCGCCGGTCGCCAGCACCACCGCGTTAGCGCGGATCTGCACCAGCGTGCCTTCCATCATGTTCATGGCGACAAGACCGCGTGCCTGGCCGTCATCCACCAGGATGTCCAGCACGAAGTGCTCGTCAAAACGCTGAATTTGTGGGAACTGCAGAGAAGTCTGGAAGAGGGTGTGGAGCATGTGGAAGCCGGTTTTATCTGCGGCAAACCAGGTGCGCTCGATTTTCATCCCCCCAAAGCGGCGGACGTTGACGCTACCGTCAGGTCGGCGGCTCCATGGGCATCCCCATTGTTCCAGCTGCGTCATCTCCGTTGGGCAGTGATGTACGAAGTAATCGACGACATCCTGCTCGCAAAGCCAGTCGCCGCCGGCGACGGTATCGTGGAAATGATATTCAAAGCTGTCATGGTCCTGAGCAACCGCCGCAGAGCCGCCTTCAGCGGCGACGGTGTGGCTGCGCATAGGATAGACCTTTGAAATCAATGCGATTTTAGCGTTGGGATTGGCCTGTGCTGCTGCAATAGCAGTACGTAATCCCGCGCCGCCAGCGCCTATAATGGCAAGATCGGCTTGAAAGGTTTGCACGACATTCCTCCAGATTGTTGTTATTTCGCAATGCGCATTACCAAAGGTAGTTCACTTACCAGCGGCAGCAATTGCGAAAGCGATTCCACTGCTCCTTTATGGGTAAAACAGTATATCCATAAGACTACGAGGGAAATTTGACGTGTTCGATTTTTTTAGCGTCCCGTCCGCCCGATTTATCACTGATTCTGATTAATTTAGTTACTAAACCAGGTCATTGTCGTTTATTAAGTGTCCAGGACGTGGTGATTATCTCTGTGCAAAATTTGTCTCACCGGACGCTTACGGGTAGACTTCGTGCCCTTGTCAGAAATCGGAGAGAATCACCATGAGCGAAACGGCAACCTGGCAGCCGAGCGCATCCATCCCAAACCTGTTGAAACGTGCGGCCATTATGGCGGAAATCCGCCGCTTCTTTGCTGACCGCGGCGTATTGGAGGTGGAGACGCCTTGCATGAGTCAGGCAACGGTAACCGATATTCATCTGGTGCCGTTTGAAACCCGTTTTGTCGGCCCCGGTCACTCGCAGGGGATGAATCTGTATCTGATGACCAGCCCGGAATACCACATGAAACGCCTGCTGGCGGCCGGATGCGGTCCGGTATTTCAGCTGTGCCGCAGCTTTCGCAATGAAGAGATGGGGCGCCACCACAATCCGGAATTCACCATGCTGGAGTGGTACCGCCCGCATTACGACATGTACCGGCTGATTAACGAAGTCGACGATCTGCTGCAGCAGGTGCTTGAGTGCCAGCCAGCGGAAAGCCTCTCCTATCAGCAGGCGTTTCAGCGTCACCTGGAGATAGACCCGCTGTCGGCGGACAAACCGCAGCTGCGCGAAGCGGCGGCAAAACTGGACCTGAGCAACGTGGCGGAGACGGAAGAGGACCGCGATACGCTGCTGCAGCTGCTGTTTGCGTTCGGCGTTGAGCCGCACATCGGCAAGGACCGGCCGACGTTTGTCTACCATTTCCCGGCAAGCCAGGCGTCGCTTGCGCAGATCAGCACCGAAGATCACCGGGTGGCGGAGCGTTTTGAGGTGTATTACAAAGGCATTGAGCTGGCGAATGGTTTCCACGAGCTGACCGACGCCCGCGAGCAGCAGCAGCGCTTTGAGCAGGACAACCGTAAGCGCGCCGCGCGCGGTCTGGTGCAGCAGCCCATCGACGTGAATCTGCTGGGCGCGCTGCAGGCGGGCCTGCCGGACTGCTCCGGCGTGGCGCTGGGCGTCGACCGTCTGGTGATGCTGGCGCTGGGCGCCGAGCAGCTTGCCGATGTGATTGCGTTTACCGTCGACAGGGCGTAACGGTTTCCCCTCTCCGGTGAGGAAGAGGGGATGCCGGGCGAGCGTTACAAACTTCCCGCCGGGCGGCTTCGCGCCGCCGATGCCAGCGTTCTCCCGCTCTTTCTGCCGTCCAGCGTTTCCAGACGCATCTGGAACGGCGGGAACGGCATATCAATACCGTGTTCGCGGAAGCCCGCCAGAATCAGCTGGTGGATCTCATGACGCAGCGGCATACGGTGCCCCATTTCGGCGGCGTAAATACGCAGCTCGAAAATCTGGATCCCCTGCTGCAGATCGACCAGGAATACCTCCGGCGCCGGGTTATCAATCACCAGCGAGCAGCGCTCCGCGGCCGTGTAGAGGATTTGCGTGACCTCTTCGCTGTTGGCGTCGGCAGGCGCCGGCACCGTCAGCACCACGCGGGTTACGGAGTCCGACAGCGACCAGTTAATGAACTGCTCGGTGATAAACGCCTTGTTGGGGACGATGATCTCTTTACGGTCCCAGTCGCTGATGGTCGTGGCGCGAGTATTGATTTTGGTGATGCTTCCCGTCAGATCGCGGATCGTCACGGTATCGCCGATACGAATCGGTTTTTCGAACAAGATGATCAGGCCCGAGATAAAGTTGGCGAAGATCTCCTGCAGGCCAAAACCTAACCCCACGCCGAGCGCCGCCACCAGCCACTGCAGTTTCGACCACTCAATGCCGATCATCGAGAAGCCGACCAGCCCGCCAATCAGCATCAGCAAATACTTGGTGATGGTGGTGATGGCATAGCCGGTGCCCGGCGTCAGACTCAGGTGCTGCAGCACGGCGAGCTCCAGCAGCGCCGGCAGGTTGCGCACCAGCTGGGTGGTGATGATAAACACCAGAATGGCGATCAGCACGGCGCCGAGGGTGATAGGTTCAATGCTCTCTACCCCCTGCACCGTGGAGGTAACGTCCCACAGGGAGATGTTTTCCAGGAAACCGAAGGCGGAATGAATTTCCGACCACAGCACAATGACCGAAACCAGCGCAATCAGCATCAGGATTGAGCGTACCAGCCGCAGCGACTGGGCGCTGATGGTGTCGAGGTCAACTTCGCCGATGTCCGTTTCCGCTGAGCCTTCAGGGCTGCTGCTATGATGCGGTTCGTCCTCGCCACGGGCGCGCTGCGCCAGCATTTCGGCGCGGCGGTGCTTGGCGCGATCGAAGGCCAGACGTCGGCGCTGAATCAGCATCCAGCGGCGGATAACGTGGTAAATCACCAGCAGCAGGAACCAGATGGCGACGGAGGTCTCAAGGCGCGTCAGCAGCGCCTGGGCCGTGGCGAGATAGCCTACGGCCGCCGCGAGCATGGCCGCCAGCGGCGCGCCCAGCAGCAGATTCCACAGCAGCCGGTTAATCATGTTCTCGCTATTTCCCTCTTTGTCATGGAATAGAGGAATACCGGCGTGCTTCAGGCTGAGCGTGACCACCGTAAGGGCGCCGCAGATCAGCATAAAGCACAGGCGGCCCAGCGAGGCGGAGAACTCCCGATCGTTGAGTTTATCGAACGTAATCAGCGCCATAATGAGCGGCACGATAAGGCCGATGCTCATCAGGTAGTAGCGCATGGCGCGGCCAACGCGATTGCGCGGCCAGCCGAAATGGGCGATGAACAGCCCGTTGGGGCGGGCGAACGTCGCGCAGATCATCACCACCCACAGCAGCGGCACCGTGGCCGTGACGCTGTCGCCAATCGCGACCGCCAGCGGGTACGGCCAGGCTTCTTGTAAACCGTAGCCCAGCGTCATCCACAGTACCGGCAGCGGCGACGCGACCAGTATCGACCAGAACACGGTACGCAGCGTCAGCCAGAAGTGATCCTGCGTCACTTTACCGACGCGGGCGCTGGAGCGCTCAAGGAAGCGGGTAAAGTGCTTGCGCGAGCTGATGCTAAAGCCGACCAGAATCAGCGCGGCGAAAAATGGCAGCAGCGTCTCCTTGCTGGTCAGCATCATGACCGACGCTTTACCCAGCTGGCTGAAGGTATCCAGCGAGATAAGGCGGCGCAGATCCTGGACAATTTGCAGCGGCCAGGCAAACGAGATAGGGCTGACGTCCGAAGTCCAGAACAGATAGCGGTGGGTCGCCTCATTGATTTCCCGTAGCGCGTCTTCCAGCTGGCCGTTGGCGACCTTCAGCTTGGTCAGCTCAAGGAGCAGCGTGTCGCCGCCCTGCAGCAGCGAATTGAGCAGTTCGCGCTGGGTGTTGAGTTGGGCGTCAAGAATGCGCGTCTCTTCGGCGGTCAGCGGCTGGCCGTCGGTCTGGTTCGCCTGGCGCAGCTGGGCCTGTTTGTTCAGCAAATCCTCATAGCGCAGGCGGTGAACGCGCAGCTGCGCCATTTCGGTATCCAGCTGCTGCGGTTTGGGGATTTCCGGCAGGCGCGCCACCTGGGCGCGCAGCGCTTCGCCGAGCAGGTTTGACGATCCCAGCCACTGCGACTGCTCGCGCAGCGTGTTGAGCGCCTGGCGAACCTGCAGGGTCTGATTGGTGGCCTGACGCTGCTGGGAGGCGACGAGATCCATGCGCTGGGCCTGCTGGTTCAGCGCCTGGGAGAGCTCGCGGTTTACCCGGAACTGGGCGACGATGCCGGCGGGTAGGTTAGCGCTGTTTTCCGCCAGCAGCTCCGTGCTTTCCAGCGCTTTTTCAGCTTCGCGCTGGCGCAGGCTGTTGAGCTGGTTGCGCAGCGCCTGCAGGTAGGCGTCCAGCTGTTCGCTCTGCTTTTGCGCCAGCTCCGAGCGCATCCGCGCCAGCTCCTGGCGGTTGTTGGCGGAAAGCTGGGCCAGCTCCAGTTCGTTGACCTGCGCTTTCAGCTTTGCGGATTCGGCCTGCAGACTGAAGTTCTGCGCCTGGGCGAGCGCTGAGCTGCCGGTCTGCGCGCCGCTGCGGCGTTCGACGTCGTTAAGCTGGCGGCGGGTATCGGTTTGCTGCTGCGGCAGCTGGCTTAAGGAGTCGGCGATTTCGCGGGCGCGCTCCTGCTCCTGCTGGGCCAGACGGCTTGTTTCCAGCAGCTGGCTGCTGACCTGCAGGATCTCCTGATTCAGCGCGTCGGTGCTCATCCCGGCAGGAACCTGCCGCGGCTCTTCGCGCAGATTGTTGAGCTGGGTGCGAAGCGTCTGGGAGAGTTTGGGGAAGTTATCGATAACCTGCTGATATTGCGCCGTGCGCTCGAGAGAACCTTTGCGTTCTTCGAGCGCATTGAGCGCGGACTGAAGCGCCTCGACGGCTTCCGGCTGTGCGGGCTTGGCCGCCTTCGCCTGTTCCAGTTCCTGGGTTATCTGTTTGGCATCGGGGGCGGTCGCTGCGTACGCCCCCAGGCTGAGGCACCAGGCCATCAGGAAAGTGATAATCAGGCGCACGTCAGTCGACCCTTATGGTTAGCCTTCGTCTTTGTCTGCGTCTTCCGCCTGTGGTGCAGGCTCAGCGTCCGGTGTTGCTACGGCTTCGCTGGCGATAGCCAGCGGCTGCCCGATGCGGGTCACCGACATATCCTTCGCGGAATCCACCAGCTGTACTTTACCCGGCGCAAACAGGTTGATAACCGTTGAGCCCAGCTTAAAGCGGCCCATTTCCTGGCCTTTCAGCAGCGCCACAGAGCCTTCGCTTTCGCCAGCAGGCCACGTCCAGCGTTTGATAACGCCTTCGCGCGGCGGCGTGATGGTGCCTGCCCAGACGGTTTCGATGCTGCCAACGATAGTCGCACCGACCAGAATCTGCGCCATCGGGCCAAACTCAGTATCGAACAGGCAAATGACGCGCTCGTTACGCGCAAACAGATTGGGAACGTTCTGCGCCGTCAGGATGTTAACGGAGAACAGATCGCCCGGCACGTAGATCATTTCACGCAGGATGCCGTTGCACGGCATGTGAACGCGATGATAGTCGCGCGGCGACAGGTAGGTGGTGGCGAAAGTACCGTTGCGGAACAGGTCCGCCATCAGATAGTTGCCTGCCAGCAGCGCTTCCAGGGAGTAGTTATGTCCTTTGGCCTGCAGAATCTTGTCGTCTTCGATGCGGCCCAGCTGGTTCAGGGTGCCGTCGGCCGGCATGACCAGCACGTTCGGGTCGGTATTCACCGGACGAACGTCTTCACGCAGCGGGCGTACGAAAAAGTCGTTAAAGGTGCGATAGCTGGCGGTATCCGGCTTCTGCGCCTCTTTCATATCGACCTTATAGCATTTGACGAACAGGTCGATCGCCAGCTTTGTCAGCCAGCCCGCCCGCTTGCTCGCGCCCCAGCCAGCGAGACGCGTCAGCCACAGCTTCGGCAGAATGTATTGCAGCGAAAGTTTGAATGAATTTAACAAAGTAGCCTCCAGGCCATTGTTGTGTCACTACAGGTTCTTATCCGAACCTTTTAAAAAAGGGGCCGATTCTATCGACGTTCAGCTTAAATGTCAGTCGTCGGTTTCAGAAAAGCTTTTACGCGTTTTTACCTGCGCCATGCTTTCCAGAATACGGTGATAGTTTTCAAAACGGCTCTCGGCGATAGCGCCATTTTCCACCGCTTCGCGAATCGCGCAACCGGGATCGTTGTCGTGTTTGCAGTCGCGATATTTGCAGGTGCCTAAATAGTCATGGAATTCGACAAAACCGTGGGTGATTTGTTCCGGCTCAAGGTGCCAGAGTCCGAACTCGCGCACGCCGGGGGAGTCAATCACGTCGCCGCCGTGCGGGAAGTGGTACAGGCGCGCCGCCGTGGTGGTGTGCTGACCCAGACCGGAGACGCCGGAGACGTCGTTAGTCAGGATCTGGTCGTCCTGCAGGCCCAACAACGCATTCAGCAGGCTGGATTTTCCGACGCCAGACTGGCCGGCAAAAATGCTGATGCGGTCGGTCAGCGCGTCTTCCAGCGGCTTTAGCCCGTCCTGGGTCTGGCTGGACACCATCAGCACGCGATAGCCGATATCGCGGTAGATATCCATTTGCTCATTCACGAAGTCCATGCCGTCGTCATCCAGCAGATCGATTTTATTTAGCACGATCAGCGGCTCGACGCTGAGGGTTTCGCAGGCGACAAGATAGCGATCGATAATATTCAGCGACAGCTCCGGCAGAATAGCGGAGACGATGACAATCTGATCGATGTTGGCGGCGATCGGCTTGACGCCGTCATAGAAGTCCGGGCGCGTCAGTACCGACGTGCGCTCATGCACGGCTTCGACGATGCCCTTAACGTTTACGCCTTCTGCGGCCGCTTTGCCGGGACGCCAGACCACGCGATCGCCGGTAACCAGCGAGCGAATGGTGCGGCGAATGTTGCAGCGGTGCACGTCGCCGTCGGTGGACTCCACATCGGCGTGCATGCCAAAGCGGCTGATGACGATACCTTCGGACGCTTCGCCGAACAGGTTGTCATCGAAATCGGCCTTCTCCGAAGTCGTTTTAAGACGGCGCTGGTGGTTCGCTTTCACCCGGCGCTGCTGACCTTTGGAGAGTTTATTTTTACTCAATCGTGATGGCTCCTGGTCGCCCTGAATGGGCAAAACCTCTATGATACACGCAATTTTATACTAATTAACCAGATGTGCCTGGTTAAGCGAGAAGGGTGGAAAATAGCATGAGTGCAGATGAAAACAACCTGATTTGGATCGATCTTGAAATGACCGGTCTCGATCCCGAGCGCGATCGCATTATTGAGATCGCGACGCTGGTGACTGACGCTAACCTGAACATCCTGGCCGAAGGGCCGACTATCGCTGTGCATCAGTCTGATGAACAACTGGCGCTGATGGACGACTGGAACGTGCGCACGCATACCGGCAGCGGCCTGGTCGAGCGCGTCAAAGCCAGCGCCATAGACGACCGCGCGGCCGAGCTTGCGACCATTGAGTTCCTGAAGCAGTGGGTACCGGCCGGAAAATCGCCTATCTGCGGCAACAGCATCGGCCAGGACCGTCGGTTCCTGTTTAAGTACATGCCGGAGCTGGAGGCGTACTTCCATTACCGCTATCTGGATGTCAGCACGCTAAAAGAGCTGGCGCGTCGCTGGAAGCCGGAAATCCTCGACGGCTTTAAAAAGCAGGGCACTCACCAGGCGATGGACGATATCCGCGAATCGGTGGCGGAATTAGCGTACTACCGCGAGAATTTCATCAAGCTGTAATTTTTGCGCCCGGCGAGCTTGCGCAGCCGGGTTTTTGCCGCTAAATTGTGCTCTTTGCTGATTAATTCAGCACTCAAACGAAAAACATAAAAAATTGCGTTTGAGGGGGTTGCAGCTAAAAGGATTTCTCGTATAATGCGCCTCCCGTAACGACACAGAATTACACGTTACGACAGCAACAAATTTGCGGGAATAGCTCAGTTGGTAGAGCACGACCTTGCCAAGGTCGGGGTCGCGAGTTCGAGTCTCGTTTCCCGCTCCAAAATTTGAAAAGTGTCGCAAGACACGGACCACCCAAGCGGGAATAGCTCAGTTGGTAGAGCACGACCTTGCCAAGGTCGGGGTCGCGAGTTCGAGTCTCGTTTCCCGCTCCAAATTTCTACACTCTCTCCTGATATCCACAGCGTAATACTGCGCCGGGGACGTTTCCTTTTGCGACTGACACACTCTTGTGAACAGAGTTATCCACAGGCTGTAATACCATTCCGAAAAACGAAATTGCTTCAAGTTGTTAATAGTATTTTCATAACAAATTGAAATTTAACAATAAATTTTGATTTCAAATTGTTAATCCGATCACTTGACGAATTTCTGCGCCTTGAATCTCAATGTGTTTTTATTTTTACTCACAGGCTGTGAATGATTCAGGCGTCTCTCGGCAGTCCCTTTTCGATGACCCTGACCAGACGCTGTTTCTGCGGCAGCTGTACCTCCACCACGCAGGCATTGCGCTTCTCAATTTGCTGCGCAAGCGCCCAGTCTATGTGCTCGTCGAGAAGTGGGTGCTCACCTTTGCGGCTCTCCAGCGCCTGAATGTTGGCGTCATCCCACGGCGCATTGCCCAGCGCCACGGCGATATTGCGCAGCCAGCGCAGATGGCCGATGCGGCGGATGGCGGACCCTTCCGTAACCTTGAGAAACCAGGCTTCGCTCCAGCTAAACAGCTCGATGAGCGCTGGCGCGTGCAGGGCCTTGCGGGGCGCGAAATCGTCTTCGTCGGTGAGCTGCGAATAGCGGTTCCACGGACAAATCAGCTGGCAGTCGTCGCAGCCGTAGATGCGGTTGCCGATAAGCGGACGAAACTCCTCCGGGATAGCGCCTTCCAGTTCGATAGTCAGGTAAGAGATACAGCGGCGGGCGTCGACGGTGTAGGGCTCGACGATAGCGCCGGTCGGGCAGATGGTCATACAGGCCACGCAGCGGCCGCAGCCTTCCTCCACGGGGCTATCAACGGGCAGAGGCAGGTCGATAAGCAGTTCGCCGAGAAAAAAGAACGATCCGGCGTCGCGGCTGAGGATAAGTGAGTGCTTACCTGTCCAGCCAAGCCCGGCTTTTTCCGCCAGTGGGCGCTCAAGTACAGGCGCAGAATCAACAAAAGGTCTAAAATTCAGCGAGGCATACTGTTCCTGGATCATCTCGCCGAGTTTTTTAAGGCGGTTACGCAACAGCTTATGATAATCACGGCCGAGGGCATAACGGCTGACGTAGCCGAGCGCGGGGTTTTTCAGGGTACGGGCAAACGCGGCGTTGGCGGGCAGATAGTTCATGCGCACGCTGATGACGCGAAGCGTACCTGGCAGCAGTTCATGAGGGCGCGCGCGCATCATCCCGTGTCGCGCCATCCACTCCATCTCGCCATGGTACTGTTTGTCCAGCCACGCCTGGAGCTTAGGCTCGCTGGCGCTCAGATCGGTATCGGCGATGCCGACCTGCTGAAAGCCCAGTTCAGTACCCCATTGTTTGATTTGTTGCGCTAACTGATTGAGATCGAGGGGCTGTGACATGACGGACCATACATTGACGAGAAACCCCATCAGTATACCACATACCATCTGGCCTGCGGACGACCTGCGTCGCGCTGAAAAAGAGGCGGCAGATGCGCTGGGGCTAACGCTGTATGAACTGATGCTGCGCGCCGGCGAGGCGGCCTTCGGGGTCGCGCGCGCCGCGTGGCCTGACGCTACGCGCTGGCTTATCCTCTGCGGCCACGGCAACAACGGCGGCGACGGCTACGTGGCGGCGCGTCTGGCGCAGGCGGCGGGCGTCGACGTCACGCTGCTGGCGCTGGAGAGCGATAAACCGCTGCCGGAAGAAGCGGCCCATGCGCGCGAGGCGTGGCTGAACGCCGGCGGCGTGATTCATTCGGACGATATTGAATGGCCAGACGCTGTCGACCTGATTATCGACGCGCTGCTCGGTACCGGGCTGCAAAGCGCCCCGCGCCCGCAGGTCGCGGCGCTTATCGCCCGCGCCAATGCGCATCCCGCGCCGGTGCTGGCTCTTGATATTCCCTCCGGGCTGATGGCCCAGACCGGCGCGACGCCTGGCGCGGTTATTGAAGCGACGCATACCGTCACCTTTATCGCCCTGAAGCCGGGGCTGCTGACCGGCAAAGCCCGGGACGTCACCGGCACGCTGCACTGCCACGCGCTGGGCCTGGAGCGCTGGCTGGACGCGCAGTCGCCCGATATTATCCGCCTTGACGCCAGCCAGCTTGGCCGCTGGCTGACGCCCCGGCGTCCGACATCGCATAAAGGCGATCACGGGCGTCTGGTGATTATCGGCGGCGATAGCGGCACCGCAGGGGCGATTCGTATGGCGGGAGAGGCGGCGCTGCGCACGGGCGCCGGGCTGGTCAGGGTGCTCACGCGGCTGGAAAACGTCGGGCCGCTTGTGACCGCGCGCCCTGAGCTGATGGTGGACGAGCTGACGCCGCAGAGCCTTGATGCGGCGCTGGCGTGGGCGGACGTCGTGGTGATTGGCCCCGGGCTTGGGCAGCAGGCGTGGGGAAAACAGGCGCTGCGAAAAGTGGAATCCTGCCGTAAACCCATGCTCTGGGACGCCGACGCGCTGAACCTTCTGGCATTCAATCCCGATAAACGTCACAATCGCGTGCTGACGCCGCATCCCGGCGAAGCCGCCCGTTTGCTGAACTGCAGCGTGGCAGAAATTGAAAGCGATCGCTTACTTTCTGCACACCGTCTGGTAAAACGGTACGGCGGGGTGGTGGTGCTGAAAGGCGCGGGCACGGTGGTGGCCGCAAAAGCGCAGCCGACCGCCATTATCGATGCGGGAAATGCCGGTATGGCGAGCGGCGGGATGGGGGATGTGCTGTCCGGCATCATTGGCGCATTGCTTGGGCAGAAGTTCTCCCCGTATGATGCAGCGTGCGCCGGCTGTGTGGCGCACGGCGCGGCGGCCGACAGGCTGGCGGCCCGTTTCGGCACCCGCGGTATGCTGGCGACCGATCTTTTTTCCACGCTCAGGCGTGTTGTTAACCCGGATGTGATTGACGTAAACCATGATTAATCGAGTGATTCCTTTACCCGACGAGCAGGCAACTTTAGATCTTGGCAACCGCCTGGCGAAGGCCTGCGACGGCGCGACCGTTATTTATCTGTATGGTGATTTGGGTGCGGGAAAAACCACCTTCAGCCGCGGCTTCCTGCAGGCGCTGGGACATAAAGGCAACGTCAAGAGCCCTACCTACACGTTGGTCGAACCCTATACCCTGGAAAATCTGATGGTGTATCACTTCGACCTGTATCGTCTTGCGGATCCAGAGGAGCTCGAATTTATGGGGATCCGCGACTATTTTGCCAACGATGCCATTTGCCTGGTGGAATGGCCGCAACAGGGCGCGGGTGTGCTGCCTGAACCGGATGTCGAAATTCACTTAGCTTACCAGGCGCAAGGGCGAGAGGCGCGCGTAACGGCGGTCTCCTCACTGGGTGAGTCTTTACTGGCGCGTATGGCCAGATAACCTGAGGGATGGCGGGATGATGTATCGCGTTAAAAGCTGGTTGGCCGCAGGTCTTATGCTGCTCTGCCTACAGGCAACAGCAGCAAGTTTATCCGACATTCAGGTTTCAAACGGAGAGAAACAGGCCCGTATCACCTTTAGCTTCACCGGCGATCCGGAATATGCCTTTTCCCAGAGCGACAAACGCAGCGTCGCGCTGGATATTAAACAAACCGGCGTGATTCAGGGGCTGCCGCTGCGCTTTAGCGGGGATAACCTGGTGAAAAGCATCCGCTCCGGCACGCCGAAGGACGATCAGTCCCTGCGGCTGGTGGTGGACCTGACCGAAAACGGTAAAACCCGCGCGGTGAAGCAGCAAAACGGCAGCAACTACATGGTGGTGTTTACCATTAATGCCGATGCCCCGCCGCCTCCTCCTCCTCCGCCGCCGGTGGTAGCGAAACGCGTGGAAGAGCCGGTCGTCGCGCCGCGTCCGGTCGAACCGGCGCGCAACCCGTTTAAATCGCCCGATGAGCGCATCACCAGCGTGACCAGCAGCAGTCCGGCGACGCGCCCGGCCGCCCGTACCCGAGCCGTCAGCGGCGATAAGGTGATTATCGCGATTGACGCCGGACACGGTGGTCAGGACCCCGGGGCTATTGGTCCTGGCGGTACGAAAGAGAAAAACGTCACCATCGCCATTGCCCGCAAGCTGCGCGCCATGCTCAACGACGACCCGATGTTCAAGGGCGTCATGACCCGCGACGGCGACTATTTTATCTCGGTAATGGGGCGCTCCGACGTGGCGCGTAAGCAAAACGCCAACTTCCTCGTCTCCATTCACGCTGATGCCGCGCCGAACCGCGATGCGACCGGCGCTTCCGTCTGGGTATTGTCCAACCGCCGCGCCAACAGCGAGATGGCCGGCTGGCTGGAGCAGCACGAGAAGCAGTCCGAGCTGCTGGGCGGGGCGGGCGACGTGCTGGCCAACAGCCAGGCGGACCCTTACCTGAGCCAGGCGGTACTGGATTTGCAGTTCGGCCATTCGCAGCGCGTCGGGTATGATGTGGCGGTTGATGTGCTGGGCCAGCTGGAGCGGGTCGGGAGTTTGCATAAACGTCGCCCTGAGCATGCCAGCCTGGGTGTTTTACGTTCGCCGGATATTCCGTCCATCCTCGTCGAGACCGGATTTATCAGCAATAACAGCGAAGAGCGCCTGCTGGCGAGCGATGAGTACCAGCAGCAGGTGGCCCAGGCGATTTACAGCGGCCTGCAGAAATACTTTGAGACGCATCCGCTGCAGTCCGGGCCGCGCGGCGAAGGCGCGCAAACGGCCAGCGCCGCCGGGCCGGGCGGGTCGATAATTAACTAAGGAGTTCGTATGCCGATTCAGGTCTTACCGCCACAGCTCGCGAACCAGATTGCCGCTGGCGAAGTGGTAGAGCGGCCTGCGTCGGTAGTGAAGGAGCTGGTGGAAAACAGCCTGGATGCCGGCGCCACGCGGATTGATATTGATATCGAACGCGGCGGCGCTAAGCTGATTCGCATTCGTGACAACGGCTGCGGCATCCGCCAGGAAGAGCTGGCGCTGGCGCTGGCCCGCCATGCGACCAGTAAGATTGCCTCGCTCGACGATCTGGAAGCGATTATCAGCCTCGGTTTTCGCGGCGAAGCGCTGGCCAGCATCAGCTCCGTCTCCCGTTTGACCCTGACATCGCGTACGGCGGAACAGCCGGAGGCCTGGCAGGCCTATGCGGAAGGGCGCGACATGGACGTGACGGTCAGGCCGGCCGCGCATCCGGTCGGGACGACGCTGGAAGTGCTGGATCTGTTTTACAACACGCCGGCGCGACGCAAGTTTATGCGCACCGAGAAGACCGAATTTACCCATATTGATGAAGTGGTGCGCCGCATCGCGCTGGCGCGCTTCGATGTTACTATCAACCTCAACCATAACGGCAAGGCGGTGCGTCAGTATCGCGCCGTGCCCGAAGGCGGGCAGAAGGAGCGTCGGCTGGGGGCCATCTGCGGCGTGCCGTTTGTCGAGCACGCGCTGGCGATTGAGTGGCAGCACGGCGATTTAGCGCTGCGCGGCTGGGTTGCCGATCCTCAGTACACCACCGCGCAGCTGGCTGAAATCCAGTACTGTTACGTTAACGGGCGGATGATGCGCGACCGCCTGATTAACCACGCAATCCGCCAGGCCTGCGAGGATAAGCTGGGCGCTGGCGAGCAGCCCGCGTTCGTTCTGTATCTGGAGATCGATCCGCATCAGGTGGACGTCAACGTGCATCCGGCGAAGCATGAGGTGCGTTTCCACCAGTCACGCCTGGTGCATGATTTTATCTATCAGGGCGTGCTGAGCGTTCTGCAGCAGCAGGTTGATGCGCCGCTGCCGCTGGCGCGCGAATCTGATGATGCGCAAAGCCCCGCGCGCTATGTGCCGGAGAACCGCGTCGCCGCCGGACGCAACCAGTTTGCCGAGCCCGTCGCGGCTCGCGAGGCGGCCGCGCCGCGCTATACGGCGCCCGCTCCGGCCGGGGGAAGCGCCCGCAGCGGCGGCGCGTCCGCCTGGCCGCACGCCCAGCCGGGCTACCAAAAGCAGCAGGGGACGCTGTACCGCCAGCTGCTGGAAACGCCGGAGGCCGGACGTAAAGCGCCGGAAGCCGCGCCCGCTGAAGAGCGTTTGTCCGGGCACAGCAGCAGCTTTGGCCGGGTACTGACTATCGTCGGCGGCGACTGCGCGCTGCTGGAGCGCGACGGCCGGCTCAGCGTGCTGGCGCTGCCGGTGGCGGAGCGCTGGCTGCGTCAGGCGCAGCTCTCCCCGGAGCGTACGGATATCTGCGCGCAGCCGTTGCTGATTCCGCTGCGGCTTAAGGTTAGCCCCGGGGAGCAGGCCGCCCTGCAGCAGGCGCAGGCGGTGCTGGCGCAAATTGGCGTTGAAATACAATCTGATGTGCAGCATGTGACGGTAAGGGCGGTGCCTTTACCCTTAAGACAACAAAATTTACAAATCTTGATTCCTGAACTGATAGGCTACCTGGCGCAGCAACCCGCCTGCGATGCCGGAACGCTGGCGCAGTGGCTGGCGCGCAATCTGGCAAGCGATCATGCGCAGTGGAATATGGCGCAGGCTATCGCCATGCTGACCGACGTCGAACGTTTGTGTCCGCAGCTGGTGAAGGCGCCGCCGGGCGGTCTGTTGCAACCTGTTGATTTACATTCGGCGATGAACGCCCTGAAAGATGAGTGATGTAACAGAGGCGAGCCTGCCTAAGGCAATATTTTTAATGGGGCCAACGGCCTCCGGGAAGACGGCGCTGGCGATTGCGCTGCGTAAAGTTTTGCCCGTAGAGTTGATTAGCGTCGATTCCGCCCTCATCTATCGGGGAATGGATATCGGAACGGCCAAGCCGGACGCGGAGGAGCTTAACGCCGCTCCGCACCGGTTGCTGGACATTCTCGATCCGGCGCGGTCGTATTCGGCGGCGGATTTTCGCCGCGATGCCCTGGCGGAAATGGCCGAGATAACGGCGGCGGGGCGTATCCCGCTGCTGGTCGGCGGAACAATGTTATATTTCAAAGCGTTGCTTGAGGGACTGTCGCCATTGCCGTCGGCAGATCCCGATGTCAGAGCACGCATTGAAAGAGAGGCGGCAGAGCGTGGGTGGAATGCGCTTCACCAGCAGCTCCAGGAGATAGACCCTGTTGCGGCTGCGCGTATTCATCCAAATGATCCGCAAAGGCTTTCCCGGGCACTGGAAGTTTTTTTCATTTCGGGTAAAACTTTAACGGAACTGACGCAAACGTCAGGAGACGCTCTACCGTACCAGGTGCATCAGTTCGCCATCGCCCCGGCGAGCCGTGAACTGCTCCATCAACGCATTGAGCAGCGTTTTCATCAGATGTTGGCTTCAGGTTTTGAAGCAGAAGTGCGGGCGCTTTTTGCCCGCGGAGATTTGCATACGGATATGCCTTCCGTTCGTTGTGTGGGATACCGCCAGATGTGGTCATACCTTGAAGGTGAAATCTCATATGATGAAATGGTTTATAGAGGTATTTGCGCCACGAGACAGTTGGCCAAGCGCCAGGTAACCTGGTTGCGCGGCTGGGAAGGCGTTCACTGGTTAGACAGTGAAAAACCTGAACAGGCGTTCAACGAAGTGCTAAAGGTTGTTGGTGCGGGTCAGGACTGAATGTGTAAAATTAAGTCGTATCGTGCGTAATTTTCAGAATCGCAAGGTTCTAAGTACAAGCCCGGCCCGTAAAACGGTGGGTAAAACAAGCATATAAGGAAAAGAGAGAATGGCTAAGGGGCAATCTTTACAAGATCCGTTTCTGAACGCTTTGCGTCGGGAACGTGTTCCAGTTTCTATTTATTTGGTGAATGGTATTAAGCTGCAAGGGCAAATTGAGTCTTTCGATCAGTTCGTGATCCTGTTGAAAAACACGGTCAGCCAGATGGTCTACAAGCACGCAATTTCTACGGTGGTTCCGTCTCGTCCGGTTTCTCATCACAGCAACAATGCGGGCGGTACTTCCAGCAACTACCACCACGGTAGCAGCGCGCAAGGCTCTTCTGCGCCGCAACAAGACAGCGAAGAAACCGAATAAGGTTAATGGCTGTTTTTCCACGTCGGGGAGCCAGGGTTTCTGCGTTCCCCGCTGGTATTTTATGAGGGTTTACGCTTGTTTGACCGTTATGACGCCGGTGAGCAGGCGGTACTGGTACACATCTATTTTTCGCAAGACAAAGATATGGAAGACCTCCAGGAGTTTGAATCTCTGGTTTCTTCCGCCGGTGTCGAAGCAATGCAGGTGATTACCGGTAGCCGTAAAGCACCGCACCCGAAGTATTTTGTTGGTGAAGGTAAGGCTGTTGAAATTGCGGAAGCCGTTAAAGCGACGGGAGCCTCCGTTGTTTTGTTCGACCATGCATTAAGCCCGGCCCAGGAACGTAACCTGGAGCGTTTGTGCGAATGCCGGGTTATCGATCGTACGGGTCTTATTTTAGATATTTTCGCCCAGCGTGCGCGTACCCACGAGGGTAAGCTGCAGGTTGAGCTGGCGCAGCTGCGCCATCTGGCGACGCGTCTGGTGCGCGGCTGGACCCACCTTGAGCGGCAAAAGGGCGGGATTGGCCTGCGCGGCCCGGGGGAAACCCAGCTTGAAACAGACCGTCGTTTATTGCGTAACCGCATCTCCCAGATCCTCTCCCGACTGGAGAAGGTGGAGAAGCAGCGCGAGCAGGGACGACGTTCCCGAACCAAAGCGGATATCCCGACCGTATCGCTGGTGGGCTACACCAACGCCGGGAAATCGACGCTGTTCAACCAGATTACTGAAGCGCAGGTGTATGCAGCGGATCAGCTGTTCGCCACCCTGGACCCGACCCTGCGCCGCATTGACGTCGCGGACGTCGGCGAGACCGTGCTGGCGGATACCGTAGGGTTTATTCGCCACCTGCCGCATGACCTGGTTGCGGCGTTTAAAGCGACGCTGCAGGAGACCCGTCAGGCGACGCTGCTGCTGCATGTGATTGATGCCGCCGACGTACGCCTGCAGGAAAACATTGATGCGGTGAATGTTGTTCTCGACGAGATCGAGGCCAATGAGATCCCGACCCTGCTGGTTATGAACAAAATCGATATGCTGGACGACTTTGAGCCGCGTATCGACCGTGATGATGAAAATAAACCCGTCCGGGTCTGGCTGTCTGCCCAGACCGGGGTGGGCGTACCACTGCTTTTCCAGGCTTTAACGGAGCGCCTTTCCGGCGAGGTGGCGCAGCACACGCTACGTCTGCCGCCGCAGGAAGGACGTCTGCGAAGCCGGTTTTATCAGCTTCAGGCGATAGAAAAAGAGTGGATGGAGGATGACGGCAGCGTCGGCCTGGAGGTGCGCATGCCGATAGTCGACTGGCGTCGCCTCTGTAAGCAAGAACCTGCGCTGACGGACTATGTGGTCTGACAGACAGCTGACCTGAAGATTATTCGCCTTTATACCCGGTCAGACGGGTATACACCGCATAACAAATATGGAGCATATACATGGCGTGGAACCAGCCCGGTAATAACGGACAAGACCGCGACCCGTGGGGAAGCAGCAAACCTGGCGGCAACTCTGAGGGGAATGGAAACAAAGGTGGTCGCGATCAGGGGCCTCCCGATCTGGATGATATCTTCCGCAAGCTGAGCAAAAAGCTCGGCGGTTTAGGCGGCGGCGGTAAAGGCGGCCTCGGCGGTGGTAGTTCGTCCCAGGGCCCGCGCGGCCCGATGGGCGGACGCGTTGTCGGCATCGTGGCGGCTGCCGTGGTCATCATCTGGGCCGCGAGCGGATTCTACACCATCAAGGAAGCGGAACGCGGCGTAGTGACGCGCTTTGGCAAGTTCAGCCATCTGGTTGAGCCAGGCCTGAACTGGAAGCCGACGTTTATCGACGAAGTGACGCCGGTGAACGTCGAGGCCGTGCGCGAGCTGGCGGCGTCCGGCGTAATGCTGACCTCCGATGAAAACGTGGTGCGCGTTGAAATGAACGTGCAGTACCGCGTGACCGATCCGCAGCGCTACCTGTTTAGCGTCACCAGCGCCGACGACAGCCTGCGCCAGGCGACCGACAGCGCGCTGCGCGGCGTTATCGGCAAATACACCATGGACCGCATTCTGACCGAAGGTCGTACCGTTATTCGTAGCGATACCCAGCGCGAGCTGGAAGAGACCATTCGTCCGTACAACATGGGTATCACCCTGCTTGACGTCAACTTCCAGGCCGCCCGTCCGCCGGAAGAGGTGAAAGCCGCGTTTGACGATGCGATTGCCGCCCGTGAGAACGAGCAGCAGTATATCCGTGAGGCGGAAGCCTATACCAACGAAGTGCAGCCGCGTGCGAACGGTCAGGCGCAGCGTATTCTGGAAGAAGCGCGCGCGTATAAGACCCAGACCATCCTGGAAGCGCAGGGTGAGGTGGCCCGCTTCGCGAAGATCCTGCCGGAATATAAAGCCGCGCCGGAGATTACCCGTGAGCGTCTCTATATCGAGACCATGGAGAAAGTGCTGAGCCATACCCGTAAGGTGCTGGTAAACGACAACAAAGGTGGCAACCTGATGGTTCTGCCGCTCGACCAGATGCTCAAGGGCGGCAGCGCGCCTGCGGCGAAGAGTAGCACCAGCGGGGCGAATAACCTGCTGCGCCTGCCGCCTTCGTCAACGAGCAGCAGCGCCAGCGCCACGACCACGTCTTCTTCAAGCGATGGTGACATCATGGACCAACGCCGCGCGAACGCGCAGCGTAACGACTACCAGCGTCAGGGGGAATAACGATGCGTAAGTCAGTTATTGCGATAATCATCATCGTTCTGGTTGGGCTCTATACCTCTGTCTTTGTGGTAAAAGAGGGCGAGCGCGGCATTACCCTGCGTTTTGGCAAAGTTGTCCGTGATAGCGATAACAAACCGCTGGTTTACGAGCCGGGCCTGCACTTTAAGCTGCCGTTTATCGAATCGGTTAAAACGCTGGATGCGCGCATCCAGACCATGGATAACCAGGCTGACCGTTTCGTGACCAAAGAGAAGAAAGACCTGATCGTCGACTCGTACATCAAGTGGCGCATCAGCGACTTCAGCCGTTACTACCTGGCCACCGGCGGCGGCGACGTCTCCCAGGCGGAAGTGCTGCTGAAGCGTAAATTCTCTGACCGTCTGCGTTCAGAAATTGGTCGTCTGGATGTGAAAGACATCGTTACCGACTCCCGCGGTCGTCTGACGATTGAGGTGCGCGATGCGCTGAACTCGGGTTCTGCGGGTACGGATGACGAAGTCGCCACACCGGCGGCGGATCAGGAGATCGCCAAAGCCGCCGAGCGCGTGCAGACGGAAACCAACGGCAAAGCGGCCGCCATCAACCCGAACAGTATGGCGGCGCTGGGTATCGAAGTGGTCGACGTGCGCATCAAGCAGATTAACCTGCCAGCGGAAGTGTCTGACGCTATCTACAACCGTATGCGCGCCGAGCGTGAAGCGGTAGCCCGTCGCCACCGCTCTCAGGGTCAGGAAGAGGCGGAGAAGCTGCGTGCGGCCGCGGACTATGAAGTGACCAAAACGCTGGCGGAAGCCGAGCGCCAGGGCCGCATCATGCGCGGTGAAGGCGATGCGGAGGCCGCGAAGCTGTTTGCTGACGCCTTCAGTCAGGATCCGGACTTCTATGCCTTTATCCGTAGCCTGCGCGCTTACGAAAACAGCTTCGACAGCAACCAGGACGTTATGGTCCTCAGTCCGGACAGCGACTTCTTCCGGTATATGAAGACGCCGGGCAACACGTTAAAATAACCCACGCGTGTATTTGCAAAAACCACCGCACCTTCGCGGTGGTTTTCTTTTATCAGGGGTGCATATGAATTCAACTATCTGGCTGGCGCTTGCGCTGGTTTTGGTTCTGGAAGGCCTGGGGCCCATGCTGTACCCCCGCGCGTGGCGTCGCATGGTCGCCTCGCTCTCCCAACTGCCGGATAATCTTTTACGCCGCTTTGGCGGCGGTCTTGTGGTTGCAGGTATCGTCATCTACTACATGTTGAGGAAAACGATTGGCTGATCAAAAAGTGGTCTGATTTGCTGATTTTTGCGTGCAAAAAGTGCTGTAACTCTGAAAAAGCGATGGTAGAATCCATTTTTAAGCAAACGGTGATTTTGAAAAATGGGTAACAACGTCGTCGTACTGGGCACCCAATGGGGTGACGAAGGTAAAGGGAAGATCGTCGATCTCCTGACTGAACGGGCTAAATATGTTGTACGCTACCAGGGCGGTCACAACGCAGGCCATACTCTCGTAATCAACGGTGAAAAAACCGTCCTCCATCTTATTCCATCAGGCATTCTTCGCGATAACGTAACCAGCATCATCGGTAACGGCGTTGTGCTGTCTCCGGCAGCGCTGATGAAAGAGATGAAAGAACTGGAAGACCGTGGTATCCCGGTTCGCGAACGTCTGCTGCTCTCTGAAGCTTGTCCGCTGATCCTCGACTATCATGTCGCTCTGGATAACGCGCGTGAAAAAGCGCGCGGCGCGAAGGCTATCGGCACCACCGGTCGTGGTATCGGGCCTGCTTATGAAGATAAAGTAGCGCGTCGCGGTCTGCGCGTCGGCGATCTGTTCGACAAAGCGACCTTCGCTGACAAACTGAAAGAAGTGATGGAATATCACAACTTCCAGCTGGTGAATTTCTACAAGGCCGATGCGGTTGACTACCAGAAAGTGCTGGACGATGTCATGGCGGTTGCCGACGTTCTGACCGCGATGGTGGTTGACGTTTCCGACCTGCTGGATAGCGCGCGTAAACGCGGCGACTTCGTGATGTTCGAAGGCGCGCAGGGTACGCTGCTGGATATCGACCACGGCACCTATCCGTACGTGACCTCTTCCAACACCACCGCTGGCGGCGTTGCAACCGGTTCTGGCCTCGGCCCGCGCTACGTTGATTATGTGCTTGGCATCATTAAGGCTTACTCCACCCGCGTGGGCGCAGGTCCGTTCCCGACCGAACTGTTCGACGAAACCGGCGAGTTCCTGTGCAAGCAGGGTAACGAATATGGCGCGACCACCGGTCGTCGTCGTCGTACCGGCTGGCTGGACTCCGTTGCGGTGCGCCGTGCGGTGCAGATCAACTCCCTGTCCGGCTTCTGTCTGACCAAGCTGGACGTGCTGGACGGTCTGAAAGAAGTGAAAATCTGCGTTGCCTACCGCATGCCGGATGGCCGCGAAGTGACGACCACTCCGCTGGCTGCCGACGACTGGGAAGGTATTGAAGCGATTTACGAAACCATGCCGGGCTGGTCTGAATCCACCTTCGGCGTGAAGGATCGTAGCGGCCTGCCGCAGGCGGCGCTGAACTACATCAAGCGTATTGAAGAACTGACGGGCGTACCGATTGATATTATCTCTACCGGTCCGGACCGTACTGAAACGATGATCCTGCGCGACCCGTTTGACGCATAATCATCCGAGGGGCGCCGCCAGGCGCCCTTTATTCCTGTTTTTTCCTGCCCCCGCTTAAATAAATTAGCCGCTAACTATCTGGCTGGTTTATCATCAATAGTAATTACGTCTGTCGACATACCCTGTTTTTTCTTTTCCCTGAGGTTGATGTGCAGTTAACAAGTTTTACCGATTACGGATTGCGCGCGCTGATCTACATGGCGTCGTTACCGGAGGGTCGTATGACCAGCATCTCTGAAGTGACGGAGGTCTATGGCGTTTCTCGTAATCACATGGTCAAAATAATCAATCAATTAAGCCGGGTTGGCTATGTGACTGCGGTGAGGGGAAAAAACGGCGGCATTCGTCTGGGCAAACCGGCGGAGACCATCCGCATTGGCGATGTCGTCCGCGAGCTTGAGCCTCTGTCGCTGGTTAACTGCAGCAGCGAGTTTTGCCATATTACGCCCGCCTGTCGTCTGAAACAGGCGCTTTCTAACGCCGTGCAAAGTTTTCTCAAGGAACTGGATAACTACACACTGGCCGATTTGGTTGAAAAGAATCAACCGCTTTATAAATTATTGCTGGTGGAGTGAGCCATCACGCCGCCGGAGCTGACAACGGAGGAACCGACATGTCACAAGATCCTTTCCTGGAACGCGAAGCAGAAAAATACGCGAATCCTATCCCGAGCCGGGAATTTATCCTCGATTACATTGCGAAACGCGAAAAACCGGTCAGCCGCGACGAGCTGGCCGTTGAGCTGAAGATTGAAGGCGAAGAGCAGCAGGAAGCGCTGCGCCGTCGCCTGCGCGCCATGGAGCGCGATGGGCAGCTGGTCTTCACCCGCCGCCAGTGCTATGCGCTGCCGGAGCGTCTCGATCTGCTGAAGGGGACCGTCATCGGCCATCGCGACGGCTATGGTTTTCTGCGCGTAGAAGGCCGAAAAGACGACCTGTATCTGTCGTCAGAACAGATGAAAATGTGTATTCATGGCGATCAGATCCTGGCGCAGCCGCTGGGCGCCGATCGTAAAGGCCGCCGCGAAGCGCGCGTGGTGCGCATTCTGGTACCAAAAACCAGCCAGATTGTCGGCCGCTACTTCACCGACGCTGGCGTCGGCTTTGTGGTGCCGGACGACAGCCGCCTGAGCTTCGATATCCTGATCCCGCCGGATGAAATCATGGGCGCGCGGATGGGCTATGTGGTGGTGGTCGAGCTGACCCAGCGTCCGACCCGCCGCACCAAGGCTGTCGGTAAAATCGTCGAAGTGCTCGGCGATAATATGGGTACCGGCATGGCCGTGGATATGGCGTTGCGCACCCACGAGATCCCGTATACCTGGCCGCCGGCGGTGGAAAAACAGATCGCCGGTCTGAAAGAAGAGGTGCCGGAAGCGGCGAAAGCCGGGCGCGTGGATCTGCGCGATCTGCCTCTGGTGACCATCGACGGTGAAGACGCGCGCGACTTCGATGACGCGGTCTACTGCGAGAAAAAACGCGGCGGCGGCTGGCGCCTGTGGGTCGCCATTGCCGACGTCAGCTATTACGTTCGTCCGCCGACCCCGCTGGACGCAGAGGCCCGCAACCGCGGCACCTCGGTGTACTTCCCGTCCCAGGTCGTGCCGATGCTGCCGGAAGTGCTCTCTAACGGCCTGTGTTCGCTGAACCCGCAGGTCGACAGGCTGTGCATGGTCTGCGAGATGACCGTCTCCTCTAAAGGGCGCCTGACCGGTTACAAATTCTATGAAGCGGTGATGAGCTCCCATGCGCGTCTGACCTACACCAAAGTGTGGCACATGCTGCAGGGCGATCAGGAGCTGCGCGAGCAGTATGCGCCGCTGGTAAAACACATCGAAGAGCTGCACAACCTCTACAAAGTGCTGGATGCCGCACGCGCTGAACGCGGCGGTATCTCCTTTGAAAGCGAAGAAGCGAAGTTTATCTTCAACGCCGAGCGCCGCATTGAGCGCATTGAGCAGACGCAGCGTAACGATGCGCATAAGCTGATTGAAGAGTGCATGATCCTCGCCAATATCTCGGCGGCGCGCTTCATGGAGAAGGCGCAGGAGCCTGCGCTGTTCCGTATCCACGACAAACCGAGCACCGAAGCGATTACCGCGTTCCGCTCGGTGCTGTCCGAGCTGGGGCTGGAGCTGCCGGGCGGCAACAGGCCGGAGCCGCGTGATTATGCCGAGCTGCTCGACTCCATCGCCGATCGTCCGGACCACGAGATGCTGCAAACCATGCTGCTGCGCTCCATGAAGCAGGCGGTGTACGACCCGGAAAACCGCGGCCACTTCGGCTTGGCGCTGCAGTCATACGCTCACTTTACCTCGCCGATCCGCCGCTATCCGGACCTGTCGCTGCACCGTGGCATCAAATATCTGCTGGCGAAAGAGCAGGGACATAAAGGCAATTCGACCGAAACCGGCGGCTGGCACTACAGCATGGAAGAGATGCTGCAGCTCGGCGAGCACTGTTCGATGACCGAGCGCCGCGCCGATGAGGCGACCCGCGAAGTGGCGGACTGGCTGAAGTGCGACTTCATGCAGGATCAGGTCGGGAACGTGTTCCCGGGCGTCATCGCAAGCGTCACCGGCTTTGGTTTCTTCGTGCGCCTCGACGACCTGTTTATCGACGGTCTGGTGCATGTCTCCACCCTGGATAACGACTACTACCGCTTTGACCAGGTCGGCCAGCGGCTGATCGGCGAATCGGGCGGCCAGACCTATCGTCTGGGCGACCGCGTCGAGGTTCGTGTGGAGGCGGTGAGCATGGACGAGCGTAAAATCGATTTCACGCTCATCTCCAGCGAGCGCGGCCCGCGCAACGTGGGTAAAACCACGCGCGAGAAAGCGAAGAAGCCCGGCGGCGGTAAGCCGGCAGGCAAAGCGCGCCGCCAGACGGGTAAAAAGGTGAATTTCGAGCCGGACAGCGCCTTTCGCAGCGAAAAGGGCAAAGGCAAGGTGAAGAAAGAGAAAAAAGCCAAAAAGCCGTCGGCGAAAACGCTTAAAATCGCCGCGGCGACCAAAGCGAAACGCGCAGCGAAGAAAAACGTCGCCGGGTAATTTTACCCCTCGTCCCGACCCTCTCCCTTTCCGGGAGGGGGTTAGCGCGAGGGTGAATACATCACAGAGTTAACAACGAGTACACCCATGAGTGAAATGATTTACGGCATCCACGCGGTGCAGGCGCTGCTGGAGCGCGCCCCTGAGCGCTTTCAGGAAGTTTTTATTCTGAAAGGTCGCGAAGACAAGCGCCTGCTGCCGCTAATCCATGCGTTAGAAGCGCAGGGCGTGGTTATCCAGGTGGCGAGCCGTCAGTATCTCGATGAGAAAAGCGAAGGCGCGGTGCATCAGGGGATCATTGCGCGCGTGAAGCCGGGTCGTCAGTATCAGGAGAACGATCTGCCCGATCTTCTCGCACAGTTCGATAATCCGTTCCTGCTGATCCTCGACGGCGTCACCGATCCTCATAATCTGGGAGCCTGCCTGCGCAGCGCCGATGCGGCCGGCGTGCACGCGGTGATCGTCCCGAAAGATCGTTCCGCTCAGCTCAACGCCACCGCGAAGAAAGTGGCCTGCGGCGCCGCCGAGAACGTACCGCTGATCCGCGTGACCAATCTGGCGCGCACCATGCGCCTGCTGCAGGAAGAAAACGTCTGGATCGTCGGCACCGCCGGTGAGGCCGACCATACTCTGTATCAGAGCAAAATGACGGGGCGTCTGGCGCTGGTGATGGGCGCAGAAGGCGAAGGTATGCGCCGTCTGACCCGCGAGCACTGCGATGAGCTTATCAGCATTCCGATGGCGGGCAGCGTGTCGTCGCTGAACGTTTCGGTCGCAACCGGCATCTGCCTGTTTGAGGCCGTACGCCAGCGCGGCTAACCGCGCATCCGGCGGCGTTCTGCCGCCGGATATTTCCCCTTCCGTTCTGCTTTGCATGTTTTTGTGACCCTTTCGCGGGCGGTATTCTGCCCGGGTGACCATACTTAGTGGCAACGCCATTGAAGGAGGGACACCCATGCACTGGCAAACGCACACCGTCTTCAACCAGCCGCTTCCGCTTAATAACAGCAACCTTTTCCTTTCCGACTGCGCCCTGCGCGAGGCCGTGGCGCGCGAAGGCGCCGGGTGGGATATCGACCTGTTGGCCAGCATCGGCCAGCAGCTGGGCACCGCCGAGTCGCTTGAGCTCGGGCGTCTGGCGAACGCCAATCCTCCTGAGCTGTTACGTTTCGATCCGTCCGGAGAGCGGGTGGACGACGTGCGTTTTCACCCGGCCTGGCATCTGCTGATGCAGGGGCTGTGCGCCAACCGGGTGCACAATCTTGCCTGGAAGGAGGCGGCCCGCGACGGATCGTTCGTCGCGCGGGCGGCGCGCTTTGTGCTGCATGCCCAGGTCGAGGCGGGAACGCTGTGCCCGATAACCATGACCTTCGCCGCCACGCCGCTGCTCCTGACCCACCTTCCCGCCGCGTTTGCCGACTGGCGCGCGCCGCTGCAAAGCGATCGCTACGACACCCATCTGGCGCCAGGAGGTCAGAAGCGGGGGCTCCTGATCGGCATGGGGATGACCGAGAAGCAGGGCGGCTCGGACGTGCTCAGCAACACCACCCGCGCGGAAAAGCAGAGCGACGGCACGTATCGCCTGCTCGGGCATAAGTGGTTTTTCTCGGTGCCGCAGAGCGATGCGCACCTGGTGCTGGCGCAGGCCAAAGGCGGTCTCTCCTGCTTCTTTCTCCCCCGTTTTCTGCCGGACGGGCAGCGCAATGCGGTGCGTCTGGAGCGGCTTAAGGACAAGCTGGGCAACCGTTCCAATGCCAGCAGCGAGGTGGAATTTTTCGACGCGACGGGCTGGCTTATCGGCGAAGAGGGCGAAGGCGTACGGCAGATCCTCAAAATGGGCGGATTAACCCGTTTTGACTGCGCGCTGGGCAGCCACGGCCTGATGCGCCGCGCCCTGTCCGTGGCGCTGTACCACGCCCATCAGCGGCAGGCGTTCGGCAAAAATCTGGTCGATCAGCCGCTGATGCGCCAGGTGTTAAGCCGTATGGCGCTCCAGCTGGAAGGACAGACCGCGTTTCTGTTCCGCCTCGCCCGGGCGTGGGATCGTAGCACTGCGGCAGAAGAGGCGCTGTGGGCGCGCTTGTTTACCCCTGCCGCCAAGTTTGCATTGTGCAAAGCCGGTATTCCGTTTGTCGCCGAAGCCATGGAGGTGCTGGGGGGCATCGGCTACTGCGAAGATAACGAGCTGCCGCGGCTGTATCGTGAAATGCCGGTGAACAGCATCTGGGAGGGCTCCGGGAACATTATGTGCCTCGATGTGCTGCGCGTTCTGGCAAAGCAGCCAGGCGTGCAAGAGTTGCTGAGCATGATGTGCAGCGAGGTTAAGGGGCAGGACCGGCATTTCGACAGGGCCTGGCGCCAGCTGCAGCAGCGCCTGCGTAAGCCGCTGGAGACCGAAGGCCGGGAGATTACCCGCCAGATTTACCTGCTTGGCTGCGGCGCGCAGATGCTCAAACAGGCGTCGCCGCCGGTGGCGCAGGCGTGGTGTCGGATGATGCTGGATACGCGCGGCGGCTCGCTGATAAGCCCGCAGGTGCAGGAGGATGTGCTGATTCGCGCCACGGGCGGCGCCGGGTAAAGATGCGACGGGCAGAGCAGGGACGGTCTGCCCGTGGGTCAGGCGTACAGAATAGCCTGTACGCGCCAGTTGTCAGGGCGCTGGTCTTCGTACATCTGGATAATACGGTACCAGGAGGCGCCCTGCTCATCCGCCTTCTGGGCGATCGCCTGCTCTACGTCCTGCTGGCTACCGGCAATATTGTTCACGGAAATTTGACCGATTTCGTTGAGCCCGGTGACGCAATCGGCGCTGGCAAATTCCGCAGACTGTGCCGAGGTGTTGGCCACCAGAGGAGATAAGGCAAAGGTATGTTTCATCGTCGTCAGCTCCATTTCACGTAACCCGAGGCATCACCTGGGCAATCCATTGCAGACGTTCATCCTTTCAGGCAGTAGAACGTCATTGTGCACCAGGAAACGTGAATGACTGAAAAGCAATGTAAAACTGTCGAATAAACGATCGCGTTAAGGTTTACGATACATTATCGCTTGTGAATACCATTGCCCGGGAACGACGGTGTCATCAATCATGATGATCACGTAGTAGTCGGCTTTCGCGGCGACCACTTTCTCTTTAATAGCGCTTTCCGCATCCATCGGCGAGCCATAAACCATCACGCTGACGGTACCGATACGCTGCAGTCCTTCCGTCTGGTTACGGCGGATTTCCTGCGGGTGGTTGGTCACCGGCGGCGGTGCCTCGGGTTTACCTTCAAGCACGCTGCACCCGCTCAGAAATACCACCAGTAATAAAGACGCTAACCGTCGCATAGCCATATCCCGTTTCCTGATACTCATTAGTGTAGTGACTAATTAATGTGCCTTTAGGGGAATGTTCCCAATCTGTTAGCTCTGACGCGATTTTCGAATGAAAATCTCCAGAAAGCGTAATCCACCTCTCAACATTAGCAGGTGCCTTCGCGCAGATAAACTTGCATGCCCCGTAGCCGCATGGCATATCAGCATAAAAGAAGGAGAGCGTAAATGATTGAACTTGAAGTGCGAAACCTCGCCGGCGGCGAAATTCTTCATGCCTGCCCGCGCGGTGCGGCCGCTGCGCCGCTGCCGTGCGTGGTGTTTTATCATGGCTTTACGTCGTCGAAATGGGTGTACAGCTATTTCGCCGTTGCGCTGGCCGACGCCGGGTTTCGCGTCATTATGCCTGACGCCGACAGCCACGGCGCGCGCTATGACGGCGATGAAAAACGGCGCCTGCAGCGTTTCTGGCCGATCCTGCTCAATAGCTTTGCGGAATTTCCCGCGCTGCGGGAGGCGATAGCCCGGCAGGGCTGGCTGGCGGAAGGGCGTCTGGCGGTCGCGGGGGCGTCAATGGGGGGGATGACGGCGCTGGGGATTGCGGCGCGCCATCCGGAGGTGGTCTGCGCCGCCAGCCTGATGGGGTCGGGCTACTTCACCACGCTGTCGCAAACGCTGTTTCCGTCTCCGGAGGTTCCGACCGCACGTCTTGCCGAGTGGGACGTTGCGCCGCGGCTGTCCGATCTCGCCCGCCGCCCGCTGATGCTCTGGCACGGCGAAGATGACGATATCGTTCCTGCGGGAGAGACGCTGCGTCTGCAGCAGGCGCTACAGCAGGCGGGGCTGGATAACAACCTGACCTGCCGCTGGCAGGCGGGCGTACGTCACCGCATCACCCCGGAGGCGCTGGACAGCACCGTGGCGTTTTTTAACGCGCACCTTTAAACCAGCAGAATTTCAACGCCCTGGGCCTGCAGCTGCTTGAGGATCTCGGGGTTCGCTTCTTTGCCGGTGATCACCATGTCTATCTCATCGGCGCGGCTGAACAGCATACCGGCGCGCTCGCCGACTTTGCTGCTGTCGACCAGCGCGACCAGCTTGCCGACGCCGTTCAGCATTTTCTGCTCCGCCATTGCGGTAAGCATGTCGGTTTTGTACAGCCCGTCGGCGGTCAGCCCTTTGCCGCTGGTGAACATCCAGTGCCCGGCGTACAGGCTGTTTTCGCTGCCCTGCGGACTGAGCGTGATCGCCTGGCTCTTGTTGTACTGCCCGCCCATGATGATCACGCTGTCGTGCTCCTGATCGATCAGGTAGTTCGCCAGCGGCAGGTAGTTAGTGATTATCTGCACCGGTTTGCCGCACATTTCTCGGCCCAGCAGAAAAGCGGTAGAGCCGCAGTTAATGACCACGCTTTCGCCGGGGCTGACCAGCTGCGAGGCGGCTCTGGCGATACGAACTTTCTCATCATGATTCAGCGCCTGATGAATGTTCATCGGCGTCCAGCGCGGGCGCTGCTGGCTGACGGCCTCTGCGCCGTTACGCACTTTTTTCAGCTTGCCGATGGTGTCGAGCTTGTTGATATCCCGCCGCGCGGTGGCCGGTGAAATCCCCAGCCTGTCGATGACCTGTTCCACCGTGACAAAGCCAGACTGGGTCAACTGTTCGAGGATAATTTGGTGTCTTTGTGCTTCCGTCATGAGCTATTCCGGTGACTCGTGATTTTTGTTGATGATATTTGAAATAGCCTGAAATTACTAAGCTAAAGTCGCATTTCTCCCCCGACACGCCGCGCTCCAGAAGCGTGTCGGGAGGAAGGCGATCACAGGAAAGATTTGAACGGCAGATCGGGCTCAATGGTAAAGCAATCGTCAAAGCCGCGCGGATAGTGGTACTCGAAGCTGTCTTTATCTACCGGCCATGTGAACTTGCCGCCAACCTGCCAGATAAACGGCTTAAAGCCGTACTTCAGGCGGTCTTTTTTCATCTCCCACAGGACGCGAATTTCCTGCGGGTCGGCCTGGAAGTTTGACCAGATGTCGTGATGGAAAGGAATCACCACTTTCGCATTCAGCGACTCCGCCATTCGCAGGATATCGGCGCTGGTCATTTTGTCGGTGATACCGCGCGGGTTTTCGCCGTAGGAGCCCAGCGCCACGTCTATCTGATGCTCGTTGCCGTGCTTCGCGTAGTAGTTGGAGTAGTGGGAATCGCCGCTGTGATACAGCGTACCGCCCGGGGTTTTGAACAGGTAGTTGACGGCGCGCTCGTCCATGCCGTCCGGCAGCACGCCAGCGGCTTTCTGGTCAGCAGGAAGGGTGATCAGCGCGGTGCGGTCGAAGGCGTCCAGCGCGTGGATCTCGATATCCTTAATTTTGACGACATCGCCCGGCTTCACCACGATGCAGCGCTCTTTCGGCACGCCCCAGCCAATCCACAGGTCAACGCAGGTCTGCGGCCCGATAAACGGCACATCGTCGGCGCAATTTTGCATTACCGCCGCCGCAACGTTGACGTCGATGTGATCGTTATGATCGTGGGTGGACAGCACCGCGTCGATCTGGCGGATTGAGAACGGATCGAGGACGAACGGCGTAGTGCGCAGGTTCGGCTGTAGTTTTTCAACCCCGGCCATGCGCTGCATCTGATGGCCTTTTTTCATCAGCGGGTTGCCGTGGCTTTGCTTGCCGGTGCCGCACCAGAAATCAACGCACAGGTTGGCATTCCCTTCTGATTTCAGCCAAATCCCCGTGCAGCCCAGCCACCACATGGCGAAGGTGCCAGGCGCCACGCGCTCCTGCTCGATCTCTTCGTTCAGCCAGCTGCCCCATTCCGGGAATGTGCTGAGGATCCATGACTCACGGGTGATGCTGTTCACTTTACTCATTGCGGCGACCTCTTTTGTCATAAATAATCATTTGGTGATTTATTGTGATTAATCCTGACACCGTTGCGCGGCTAATGCAACCACTAGTTTTGCGCCTGCGTGCGGATAAGTCATGCAGATTGTATGTTCTTGTAACGAGGTGATTTTTTGTTTAATCAATTAAATTTCAATGTGTTAGGTAAGTCAATGTAGTTAATCTACAAAGATTATTAATTCCATATGAAAACAAGGGGGATAATTTGCGGGCGGGTTCACATTTAATCAAATTCAATCTTGTTGTGATTGTTTGTGATTATTAGAGTGGGCGACACAACATGTGCTGAGCATTCAGGTTCAGCGCCGCCAACCGACGGAGCGCATTATGGAGATCCTCTACAACATCTTTACCGTGTTCTTTAACCAGGTCATGACCAACGCCCCGCTGTTGTTGGGGATCGTGACCTGCCTTGGCTATATCCTGCTGCGAAAAAGCATCAGCGTAATCATCAAAGGTACAATCAAAACCATTATCGGTTTTATGCTGCTGCAGGCAGGTTCCGGCATTCTCACCAGCACCTTTAAACCGGTGGTGGCGAAAATGTCGGAAGTGTACGGCATCAACGGCGCAATCTCGGATACCTACGCGTCGATGATGGCGACCATTGAACGGATGGGAGATGCCTACAGCTGGGTGGGATATGCGGTGCTGTTGGCGCTGGCGCTGAACATCTGTTACGTCCTGCTGCGGCGGATCACCGGCATTCGCACCATCATGCTGACCGGCCACATCATGTTCCAGCAGGCGGGGCTGATTGCGGTCTCCCTCTATATCTTCGGCTACCCGATGTGGACCACCATTATCTGTACGGCGATTCTGGTCTCCCTGTACTGGGGCATCACCTCCAATATGATGTACAAGCCGACCCAGGAAGTGACCGACGGCTGCGGTTTTTCCATCGGCCACCAGCAGCAGTTCGCCTCATGGATTGCGTATAAAATCGCCCCGTATCTGGGGAAAAAAGAGGAGAGCGTTGAGGATCTTAAGCTGCCGGGCTGGTTGAACATCTTCCATGACAACATCGTCTCCACCGCCATTGTGATGACGATTTTCTTCGGCGCCATTCTGCTCTCCTTCGGCATCAACACCGTGCAAGCGATGGCCGGTAAAACCCACTGGACGGTCTATATCCTGCAGACCGGTTTCTCGTTCGCCGTCGCGATTTTCATCATTACCCAGGGCGTGCGCATGTTCGTCGCCGAACTCTCCGAAGCCTTTAACGGTATCTCCCAGCGCCTGATCCCCGGTGCCGTGCTGGCGATCGACTGCGCGGCAATTTACAGCTTCGCGCCAAACGCGGTGGTCTGGGGCTTTATGTGGGGCACTATCGGCCAGCTGATCGCCGTTGGCATTCTGGTCGGTTGCGGCTCTTCTATTCTCATCATCCCGGGCTTTATCCCGATGTTCTTCTCCAACGCCACCATCGGCGTTTTTGCCAACCACTTCGGCGGCTGGCGCGCAGCGCTCAAGATTTGCCTGGTGATGGGCATGATTGAAATCTTCGGCTGCGTCTGGGCGGTAAAACTCACCGGAATGAGCGCCTGGATGGGCATGGCCGACTGGTCAATTCTGGCGCCGCCGATGATGCAGGGCTTCGCCTCCGTCGGCATCGCGTTTATGGCCGTTATTCTGATTATCGCACTGGCTTATATGTTCTTCGCCGGACGCTCGCTGCGTGCTGAAGAAGACACAGAAAAACAACTGGCAGAACACTCTGCTTAATAAGGAGTTTTGATTATGACCGTACGTATCCTGGCTGTATGTGGCAATGGGCAAGGCAGCTCCATGATTATGAAGATGAAAGTGGACCAGTTTTTAACCCAGTCAAATATCGACCACACGGTGAACAGCTGTGCGGTAGGTGAATACAAAAGTGAACTGAGCGGCGCGGACATCATCATCGCCTCCACCCATATCGCCGGCGAGATCAGCGTGTCCGGCAATAAATATGTGGTGGGCGTGCGCAACATGCTGTCGCCCGCAGATTTTGGGCCAAAGCTGCTGGAAGTGATCAAAGAGCATTTCCCACAAGACGTGAAGTAAGGACGCCATATGAAACTTCGTGATTCGCTGGCGGACAACCACTCCATCCTTTTACAGGCCGAGGCCAGCAGCTGGCAGGAAGCGGTAAAGCTGAGCGTGGATCTGCTGGTTAAGGCTGACGTTGTCGAGCCGCGTTACTACCAGGCCATTCTTGACGGCGTTGCGCAGCATGGCCCCTATTTCGTGATCGCGCCGGGGCTGGCGATGCCGCACGGCCGCCCGGAGGAGGGGGTGAAAAAAACCGGGTTTGCGCTGGTGACGCTGAAAACGCCGCTGGTGTTTAACCACGAGGATAACGACCCGGTCGACATCCTCATCACCATGGCGGCGGTTGATGCCAATACCCACCAGGAGGTGGGCATTATGCAGATCGTCAATCTGTTTGATGATGAAGCCAATTTTGACCGTTTACGCGCCTGCCGCACCGAGCAGGAAGTGCTGGATTTAATTGATAACGCCACTGCGGCGGCAGTGTAAGGGAGAGTTGAAATGTCATTACCAATGTTGCAGGTCGCGCTGGATAACCAGACGCTGTCTCACGCTTACGAAACCACCCGTCTGATTGCCGAAGAGGTCGACATCATCGAAGTGGGCACTATCCTGTGCGTGGGCGAAGGCGTACGCGCGGTGCGCGACCTGAAAGCGCTGTATCCGCACAAAATCGTGCTGGCGGACGCCAAAATCGCCGATGCGGGCAAGATCCTTTCCCGTATGTGTTTTGAAGCCAACGCCGACTGGGTCACGGTCATCTGCTGTGCCGATATCAACACCGCCAAAGGCGCGCTGGACGTGGCGAAAGAGTTTAACGGCGACGTGCAGATCGAACTGACCGGCTTCTGGACCTGGGAGCAGGCGCAGGAGTGGCGCGATGCCGGCATTCAGCAGGTGGTATATCACCGCAGCCGCGACGCGCAGGCCGCAGGCGTCGCCTGGGGCGAGGCGGATATAAGTGCTATCAAGCGTCTGGCGGATATGGGCTTTAAGGTCACCGTCACCGGCGGGCTGGCGCTGGAGGACCTGCCGCTGTTCAAAGGCATTCCGATTCACGTCTTCATCGCGGGCCGCAGCATTCGCGACGCGGCCTCTCCGGTTGAAGCGGCGCGTCAGTTCAAGCGCTCCATCGCCCAGCTCTGGGGTTAAGGAGCGGTTATGCTGTCAAAACAGTTCCCGCTCGGCATCTACGAAAAAGCGCTCCCCGCCGGGGAGTGCTGGCTGGAGCGCCTGCGGCTGGCGCAATCGCTGGGCTTTGACTTCGTTGAGATGTCTGTTGATGAAACCGACGAGCGCCTCTCGCGTCTCGACTGGGATACCGAACAGCGGCTTTCGCTGGTCAGGGCGATGGCGGAAACCGGGGTGCGCGTCTCGTCCATGTGCCTTTCCGCCCACCGCCGCTTCCCGTTGGGCAGCGAAGATGACGCCGTGCGCGCTCAGGGGCTGGCTATCATGCGCAAAGCTATCCAGTTTGCCCAGGATACCGGTATTCGCGTTATCCAGCTTGCCGGCTACGACGTTTACTATCAGCAGGCCAATGACGAAACGCGCCGCCGTTTTCGCGACGGACTGAAGGCGAGCGTCAACATGGCCAGCCGCGCGCAGGTGACGCTGGCGATGGAGATCATGGACTACCCGTTAATGAACTCGATCAGCAAAGCGTTGGGCTACGCGCATTACCTGAATAACCCCTGGTTTCAGCTCTACCCGGATATCGGCAACCTGTCGGCCTGGGACAACGACGTGCAGATGGAGCTGCAGGCGGGCATCGGGCATATCGTGGCGGTGCATGTGAAGGACACTCGTCCGGGCGTCTTTAAAAACGTACCGTTCGGCGCCGGGGTGGTGGATTTTGAGCAGTGCTTCCGCACCCTTAAACAGAGCGGCTATTGCGGGCCTTATCTGATTGAGATGTGGAGCGAAACGGCGGACGACCCGGCGCAGGAAGTCGCCAACGCGCGCGACTGGGTGCTTGCCCGGATGGCAAAAGCGGGCTTAGTGGAGGCGGCATAATGCGTGAGCTTAAACAGCAGGTGTTTGAAGCCAATATGGATTTACCGCGCTACGGGCTGGTGACCTTCACCTGGGGCAACGTCAGCGCTGTCGATCGCGCGCGCGGGCTGGTGGTCATCAAGCCCAGCGGCGTGGCGTATGACGCCATGCAGGCGGAAGACATGGTGGTGGTGGATCTGGAAGGTCGGGTGGTGGACGGGAAGTGGCGTCCCTCCTCGGATACCGCTACGCATCTGGCGCTTTACCGGCGTTATCCGACGCTCGGCGGAGTGGTGCATACCCACTCCACGCACGCTACCGCGTGGGCGCAGGCGGGTCTGGCGATTCCGGCGCTCGGCACGACGCATGCGGACTACTTCTTTGGCGATATCCCCTGTACGCGGGCGCTGAGCGAAGCGGAGGTGCAGGGCGAGTACGAGCTCAATACCGGTAAGGTCATCATTGAAACGCTGGGCGACCGTGAGCCGCTGCACACGCCGGGAATCGTGGTATATCAGCACGGGCCGTTCGCCTGGGGGAAAGATGCCCATGACGCGGTGCATAATGCCGTCGTTATGGAGGAAGTCGCGCGCATGGCGTGGATCGCCCGCGGGATTAACCCACAGCTTCATGCTATCGACAGCTATTTGATGCATAAGCACTTCATGCGTAAGCACGGGCCTGACGCCTACTACGGGCAAAAATGATAAGCGCTCCGGAGCCGCGTTCATCGTGGGGATGTACCGGTCCGGCTCCGGAGCCTTACTTTTCTTGCGGGCGAAAAAAAGCCCCCATGAAGGGGGCAAAATATAATGATGGTAATGTTTTAATGGGTGTTTCCTGGTGCTAGCGGTAAACGTCAGCGCTGGCGTGGATAACGCCGTTACTGCCGGGTTCGTGTATCAATATTGGGTGATAGAATCTGGCGCCTCGGGCGTCGCTCTCTTCACTCAGGGCCTGAATGGCTTCGCTTTCAGTGGCGATGTTATGATTGATGTAAATAACGCCTAAGCTACGCACATCGTCCATGTTTTGGGCCTGACGACCGTCTATTTTGATGGCTGCCATCGCGTTTGCACTAAGCAAAATCGCGGCCATTACGGCAATTGCGATGTTTTTCATGATGATCACTCCACTACAGCCTGCTACGTTGAGGGGGCTCCTTCTGTGGTCAGATAAGGTCTGATTTAAGTGTAATCGCTCCTGTCCTGGCGATTCGCGACCATTTCTGATGCAGTTGTTCAAAAAAATCGCGATTCCCTTGTTAATTAATTTTAAGTCAGCGATTTCATACGGCTTTGCGCTTTGTGCGAATTTTTTGCGCAATGGCCTTGAGTTTCCTGGGGGGCGCAAGTAGAATGACGCGTCAATTTTTCAGCCGCCTTTTAACCACGTTCCTTGCCTCCCCGGGCCGCGGCTGACCCAGACAGGAGGCTGAATAATCCGTAAGGAGCAATTCGATGCGTCATTACGAAATCGTTTTTATGGTCCATCCTGACCAGAGCGAACAGGTTCCGGGTATGATCGAGCGCTACACTGGTGCAATCACTGCAGCAGAAGGCAAGATCCACCGTCTGGAAGACTGGGGCCGCCGTCAGCTGGCTTACCCGATCAACAAACTGCACAAAGCGCACTACGTTCTGCTGAACGTTGAAGCTTCGCAGGAAGTTATCGATGAGCTGGAAACTAACTTCCGCTTCAACGATGCCGTTATCCGTAGCATGGTAATGCGTACTAAGCACGCTGTTACCGAAGCATCTCCGATGGTTAAAGCGAAAGACGAGCGCCGTGAGCGTCGCGATGATTTCGCAAACGAAACCGCAGATGATGCTGATGCTGGGGATTCTGAAGAGTAATCCTTGATGGCCAACCGTCTGGCGTTATCCGGCACCGTGTGCAGGATGCCCCTTCGAAAGGTCAGCCCATCAGGAATTCCTCACTGCCAGTTCGTGCTTGAGCACCGTTCGATGCAGGAGGAAGCCGGTTTTCACCGGCAGGCGTGGTGCCAAATGCCCGTCATAATCAGCGGACATGAGAACCAGGCCATTACTCACAGTATAACGGTCGGCTCGCAGGTTACCGTTCATGGCTTTATCAGCTGCCACAAGGCGCGAAATGGCCTGAGCAAAATGGTACTGCATGCCGAGCAGATTGAATTGATAGATTCTGGAGACTAGCCAAATGGCACGTTATTTCCGTCGTCGCAAGTTCTGCCGTTTCACCGCGGAAGGCGTTGTTGAGATTGATTACAAAGATATCGCAACGTTGAAAAACTACATTACCGAAAGCGGTAAAATTGTCCCGAGCCGTATCACCGGTACTCGTGCAAAATACCAGCGTCAGCTGGCTCGCTGCATCAAGCGCGCTCGCTACCTGTCCCTGCTGCCGTATACCGATCGTCATCAGTAATCGGCCGCTGTCTATTAACGACTTTAAGAGGATAAGGTAATGCAAGTTATTCTGCTTGATAAAGTAGCAAACCTGGGCAGCCTGGGTGATCAGGTTAACGTTAAAGCGGGCTACGCTCGTAACTTCCTGGTTCCGCAGGGCAAAGCTGTTCCGGCAACCAAGAAAAACGTTGAATATTTCGAAGCACGTCGCGCTGAACTGGAAGCCAAACTGGCTGACGTTCTGGCCGCTGCTAACGCTCGCGCTGAGTCAATCAACGCACTGGGCACCGTTACCATCGCGTCCAAATCTGGCGACGAAGGTAAACTGTTCGGTTCCATCGGTACTCGCGACATCGCTGATGCAGTTACTGCTGCTGGCGTTGCTGTTGCCAAGAGCGAAGTTCGCCTGCCGAACGGCGTTCTGCGTACCACCGGTGAGCACGAAGTGGACTTCCAGGTTCACAGCGAAGTATTCGCGAAACTGGTTGTAAACGTTGTTGCTGAGTAAGTAATTACTCGTCATCACGTCGAAGCGCCGGCCCTGTGCCGGCGTTTTGCTTTTCAGCGCTGCTCTTCCCCGGCTTTTCTTCTGGTATGGTAGATATTCGCCGTCCATTTCCGGATAATGAAATAAAACATGATTTTATTTTCTGGTGAACACAATGGAGATGGTGACCTCAGCGCCGCTTTTTACCCGCAGGAAAGTCGTCTATGCGGGGGCTACGCTGTGCTGCCTGCTGTGGGGCAGTTCGTATCCGGCCATTAAAAATGGCTATGAGCTCTTCCATATCGCAACTGACGATATTGCCTCAAAGATCATTTTTGCCGGCTACCGCTTTCTGTTTGCCGGGCTTCTGCTGCTGTTTTTTGCGCTCGCGCAGCGTAAACCCATTGCGCGGTTAAACCGCCATCAGTTTGGCCAGCTGGCGCTGCTGGGCTTCACCCAGACGACAATCCAGTACATCTTTTTCTATATCGGTCTTGCCTTTACCACCGGCGTGAAGGGATCGATCATGAACGCCACCGGCACCTTCTTCAGCGTGCTGCTGGCGCACTTTATCTATCAGAATGACCGGTTGAGCTACAACAAAACGCTGGGCTGTATTCTCGGCTTTACCGGCGTCATGCTGGTGAACTTCAACCATTCGTTGATGGATTTCTCCTTTGTCTGGCTGGGGGATGGGTTTGTGGTGCTGGCGGCGTTTATTCTCTCTGCCGCGACCCTGTACGGTAAGCGTATTTCCCAGACCGTCGACCCGACGGTGATGACCGGCTGGCAGCTGGGTATCGGCGGAGCGGTGCTGGTGGCGGGCGGCTACCTCAGCGGTGGGACCCTTGCGTTTGACAGCATGACGGCGGTGGCGGTGCTGGGCTATCTGACCCTGCTGTCGTCGGTGGCGTTCGCCCTCTGGAGCACGCTGCTCAAATACAACCGCGTCAGCATGATTGCGCCGTTTAACTTTGTGATCCCGGTGGCCGGTACCGTGCTCTCCAGCATCTTTCTTGGGGAGAACATTCTCGAATGGAAGTACGTCATCGCGCTGGTGCTGGTGTGTTCGGGGATCTGGTGGGTCAATAAGTCGGGGCAAAAGGCCCGCTGAGGCGAACAACCCCGGCAGCGCTTGCGGCCGGGGCGAGGGTTATCGCGCGCGGATAAAGCTGCCGTCGGTCTGGCGGGTGAACAGCACCTGCTGACCGTTTCCGGCGTCAATCGTCAGTCCGGTGACGACGCCATTGGCGTTCTGGCGAATCTGCACCATCTGTCCCGCCTGCAGGTTGCTGAGCGGCTTGCCCGCACCTTCTACCTGCGACATCGAATAGACGTCGGTCGGCGGCAGGTTGTGGTCGCGAAACAGCTGCGCCAGCGTTTTGCCCGGCTCAACGCGATACGAACGCCACTGCTGCCCTATGCCGGGCGCCGACTGCTGGCGCTGCGGCTGCTGAGCCACCGGCTGGCTTTGCTCCTGATCGGCGGGCTGCTCATCCTGCAGCGGCTCTGGCGCGACAGGGGCGACCTGATCGGGATCGTTAACCGGCGGGGTGGAGGCGTGAGGCGGCAGCGGGACGGCCTGCGGCGCCGAAGATTGCAGCTGAGACTGGGACTGCAGATCGAGCTGCGCGTCGCGGCCGATCGGCGGTGCGGAGCTGTTATCCGCAGCGGGAAGCAGGAAGCCGAGAATCACCAGTACGGCGCCGGCAATGATACCGCGGCGGTGCATCGGCGGCAGCGGGTCCATGATGCGAAAATTGTCCGGTGCGTGCCAGATTTTCACCAGGGTAGGTTTTAGTTCAAAGCGCCCGGGCATGGCTCTCCTCCTGCTCCGCGTCTCGTTCCTCAGTCATAGAGTATAGATGTCTAACGCTATGATGTTCGTCATAATACCCGCTTTCGTGACGTCAGTGCAGGTTATTCCTATTGTTTCTGTTTCCCTGCGATTTGTCATCCTCCCTGCGACAAAGTTTTACCCGACGCGGTCGGACTGCTATGCTGCCCGCTGATTTACATCCGATGAAAGGAAAGAGCATGGCAACCCCGACTTTTGACACCATTGAAGCTCAGGCCAGTTACGGTATCGGCCTCCAGGTAGGACAACAACTCAGCGAATCCGGTCTGGAAGGCCTGCTGCCAGAAGCACTGGTTGCCGGTATTGCCGACGCGCTGGCAGGCAAACAGCCGCAGGTGCCGGTTGACGTCGTACACCGCGCGCTGCGCGAGATCCACGAACGCGCTGATGCGGTACGTCGCGAACGTTTCCAGGCGATGGCCGCGGACGGCGTGAAGTACCTCGAAGAAAACCGTGAGAAAGAGGGTGTCAACAGCACGGAGTCCGGTCTGCAGTTCCGCGTTATCACTCAGGGCGACGGCGCTATCCCGGCCCGTACCGACCATGTCCGCGTACACTACACCGGTAAGCTGATTGACGGCACCGTGTTCGACAGCTCCGTTGCGCGCGGCGAACCGGCTGAATTCCCGGTTAACGGCGTTATCCCGGGCTGGATCGAAGCGCTGACCCTGATGCCGGTTGGTTCCAAATGGGAGCTGACCATTCCGCATAGCCTCGCCTACGGCGAGCGCGGCGCTGGCGCGTCCATCCCGCCGTTCAGCACGCTGGTTTTCGACGTTGAGCTGCTCGAAATTCTGTAATTTGGCTGATTCCTCTCCCGGAGACGGGAGAGGATGAAAAAAAACAGCGTAAAACCCTTACTTTTTACAACAATTGCTATTTTATCTTGCAAAAGTGCGCGGTCAGTGTATTTTTGTGAACTGATTCGCGTTATCAGAGTGATATAACACTCACTTTAAACAATAAATTAACATTATATTCATTTCATAGTATTCATCCCGCCGATTCTTACCTAATATCGATGCATCCTTGTACAAGGATCATGACAAAAAGGCCGTAGAGCCTGCACAACACAACGCAACAGGAACAACAGGAAGAAATCACATGGTAGATCAGGTCAAAGTCGCTGCCGCAGAAGAGGTAACGACCGAACATTCGCTACGGCGAAACCTCACTAACCGCCATATTCAGCTTATTGCCATTGGGGGCGCGATCGGTACCGGGCTGTTTATGGGCTCGGGCAAAACCATCAGCCTTGCCGGGCCGTCGATCATTTTCGTCTATATGATCATCGGCTTTATGCTCTTTTTCGTGATGCGCGCAATGGGCGAATTGCTGCTCTCAAACCTCGAATATAAGTCATTTAGCGACTTCGCCTCCGATCTGTTAGGCCCGTGGGCGGGCTATTTTACCGGCTGGACCTACTGGTTCTGCTGGGTGGTGACCGGCATGGCCGACGTGGTCGCCATTACCGCCTATGCGCAGTTCTGGTTCCCCGGCCTGTCCGACTGGGTCGCCTCGCTGACGGTGGTCGTTCTGCTGCTGAGCCTGAACCTCGCCACCGTGAAAATGTTTGGTGAGATGGAGTTCTGGTTTGCGATGATCAAAATCGTCGCCATCGTTGGCCTGATCGTCGTCGGCCTGGTGATGGTGCTGATGCACTTTAAATCGCCAACCGGCGTTGAAGCCTCGTTCACCCATCTGTGGAACGACGGCGGCTGGTTCCCGAAAGGCCTCAGCGGCTTCTTTGCCGGCTTCCAGATAGCGGTCTTCGCCTTTGTGGGCATTGAGCTGGTCGGCACCACGGCGGCGGAAACCAAAGATCCGGAGAAGTCGCTGCCGCGCGCTATCAACTCGATCCCGATTCGTATCATCATGTTCTACGTTTTCGCGCTGATCGTGATTATGTCCGTAACGCCGTGGAACTCGGTCGTACCGACGAAGAGCCCGTTCGTTGAGCTGTTCGTTCTGGTCGGCCTGCCGGCGGCCGCCAGCCTGATTAACTTCGTGGTGCTGACGTCGGCGGCCTCTTCGGCCAACAGCGGCGTGTTCTCCACCAGCCGTATGCTGTTCGGTCTGGCGCAGGAAGGCGTAGCGCCGAGGGCGTTCGCGAAGCTGTCTAAGCGCGCGGTACCGGCGAAAGGGCTGACCTTCTCCTGTATCTGCCTGCTCGGCGGCGTGGTGATGCTCTACGTGAACCCGAGCGTTATCGGCGCGTTCACCATGATCACCACCGTATCGGCAATCCTGTTCATGTTCGTCTGGACGATTATTCTGTGCTCCTACCTGGCGTATCGCAAAAACCGTCCGCACCTGCATGAGAAATCCGTCTATAAGATGCCGTGGGGCAAGCTGATGTGCTGGGTCTGCATGGCGTTCTTTGTGTTCGTGCTGGTGCTGCTGACGCTGGAGGACGATACCCGCCAGGCGCTGATCGTTACGCCGCTGTGGTTCGTCGCGTTGGGGCTGGGCTGGCTGTTTATCGGTAAGAAACGCATGGCCGGTATGCGCTAACCGGCTTGCCGGATGGCGCTGCGCTTATCCGGCCTACGGACTGTAGGCCCGGTAAGCGTAGCGCCACCGGGCGTTCGTTATTCCCCGGCTAATGCACGCGGGAACAGAACGTTGTTCTCCAGGCTGATGTGTTCCATCAGGTCGTCAATCAGCTCGTTAATGCCGTTATACATCGCTTTCCAGGTGGTACAGGCCTCCGGCGGCGGCGTTACGCCGTTAGTGATGTGCTTAATGACCTCCAGCAGCTCGCCCGCCTCGTCATGCTCGCTTTCCATCACGCTGATAGGCCCCATGGCCTGGCTGCCCATCCCCTGCTTGATCATTGGAAAGAGGATCTGCTCTTCTTTCATCATGTGGCTGGAGAGCTCCTGGTTCAGCATCGTCAGATACTTGGTCAGCCCTTTCGGCACGTTCGGTTTATCCGCGTGAACGCGTTCGACCTTCGTTGCCTGCAGCACGAGCTCCGGCAGCTGCTCGCGGTGGCGGTCATGGTAGCGCACCACGATGTGGTCGATAATTTCCGCCAGCGGCGTTGTGCGCCACTCTTTCTCTACCGGCTGCTCAGCAAGCTGCGCTAGCTCAGCTTCAATCACCGCGACGTCCAGCTCTTTACGCGCCGCCGCGCGCTCCAGCGTCTGCTTACCGCCGCAGCAGTAGTCCATATCGTATTTACGAAACAGCGCAGAGGCGCGGGGGATAGAGAGCGCCAGTTCGCCCAGGGGTTGATCACGGTAGGCCATCGCAGTTACCTCATCAGTAAGAATATAAGATGCATTTTAAATGCATCTTTAAGGTAAAGGAATACCCCTTTCGGATATCAGGCGTTTTATTTTGCCGTATCGCGCTCCAGCGCCTGCAGGCGAGTCGGCTGCGGTTTGGCGCGAACCGCCATGACGACGCCCGCGACCAGCAGCGCAATCCCGCTGAGGGTCAGCAGCGGCGGCAGGTTCTGGCGCAGCAGGAAGGTGTAAAGCAGCCCCGCCAGCGTTTCGAAAACGATAAGCGGACCGACAATGACCGTCGGCAGGCGCTGGCTGGCGATGTTCCAGCACAGCGTGCCGACCCATGAGCAGCACACGGCGATCGTGAGCATCAGCGTGATAAACACCTCAGGGCGCGGGCCGAAGGGCAAAGGAAATACGACGTCGCGGGCGCCGATCCACAGGCAGGCGGCGATATAGCCGAGCAGAGAAACCGGTAGCGTCACCAGCGCCTGGGCGGTCGCCCATACCATTGGATGTTTGTCCGGGTTTTCCCGCAGCCAGCGCGCATTGCGCAGCGCATACCAGGCCCAGCAGGCCACCGAAACCAGCGCCAGCCCGATGCCGCTGCCGTAGCGCCACCCGCTGAATCCCGGCAGCCCGTGACGCAGTTCGGCGATATTGACGCACAGCAGTCCAGCCGCGATACATGCCAGCGCGGGCGCCATGCGCGACCACGGCAGCTTGCCGTCGCGCTGGCTGTAGAGCAGGTTGGCGAAAACGGGGATCACCACCGGCAGCGTGCCGATGATCATCGTCGATACCGGCGCTCCCGACCGCTGGATAGCGCTGGCGAGGCACACGTAGTAGATAAGGTTGCCCGCCAGGGTCAGCGACAGCGCCGTGCGCCAGTCGCGTCCGCGCAGCTGTTTAAGGCGCGCGCGGCCAAACCATGCCAGCGGCAGCGCAATCAGACCCAGCGCCAGGTAGCGCCCCATCGACTGCAATACGGCCGGGTATTCCGGCACGATCAGCGGCCCGACAAAAATTAACCCCCACATCAACCCCGCCATCAGGGCATACAGCACGCCGCTCATCATTTTCCGCCCCTCGTTGTTAAACGGACGCAGTGTAGAAAGCGGGTCCACGCGGCGTATTGTACGAGATTGCGCATTAGCGCCGGACAACCTGTTTTTGATAGCGTACCGGGGTAATGCCGTAGCGGCGGGTGAAGGCGCGGGTCAGGTGGGACTGATCGACCAGGCCGGTAGCCGCAGCGACTTCGGCGGCGGGCATACCGCGGGTGAGGAACGCTTTGGCGCGCCACAGACGAATCGCCATCAGCATCTGGTGCGGCGTGGCGTGGTACTGGGCCTTAAACTGGCGCTGAAAATGCCAGGGGCTGAGCGACGCCACGCCCGCCAGCTCGTCGAGGGTTAGCGCGCGCATATAGTTATCGTGCAGATAGTCCCGCACGCGCGCAAAGCGGTGTGCGGCTTCAGCGCGCTGCTGAGCATGGCGGGCGAACGGACGAAAGGTGTCGATAAGATCCAGCAGCAGCCCTTTCTGCGCCAGCGGGTCGTCGGTATTCCATAGCCCGTAGATCAGCTGGCAAAGCTGCCCGCTGCGCGCCGCGTCCCGGCGCATGACGTCGCTGAACCACCAGTGGCGGGTGCCCGTCACCTCTTCGAGGAGGTCAGGCTCCAGATAAACCATGCGGTAGCGCCAGCCGTCAGCGGTCTCCGCCTCGCCGGTATGAAGTTCGTCGGGGTTCATGGTGATGACCGAGCAGGCCGGGGCGACGTACTGCGTGCCGCGATAGCGAAAGCGCTCGGCGCCAAGCTCAATCGCGCCGATGCCGAACGCCTCGTGGGTGTGCGGTTCAAAGGCGTAACGGGAAATATGGGCGTGATAAAGCTCCACCCCCGGCAGATGCTCCAGATGGCGGAAGCTTGCGCAATCTCTTTCGTCAATAAACTGCTCTGGAACGCCCTGCACCGGTCACCTCCCGCGGGTAGCCTTCACATTATCGAAGATGACCCGCGGGTCCGCCACAAAAATAACCGTTACAGAATGGTGCGGACGCTGTCGGCAAGCGCGGTGGTTGGGCGGCCAATCAGGGCGCTCAGGGTATGGCTGTCGTCGAACAGCCCGCCTTTGGCGGCGCCGGTATCGGAATCCGCCAGCATATCGGCAAGCCCGGCGGGCAGGCCCACGCCCTTCAGGGCGGCGGCAAAATCCGCTTCGCTCAGGTTCTGATAGACCACCGGCTTACCGCTTTGTTTGCTGAGCTCCGCCGCCAGCTCGCTGAGCGTCCAGCCGCGATCGCCCGCCAGCTCATACACCTTACCGGCGTGACCCTCTTCGCCCACCACCCGCGCCGCGGCTTGCGCATAGTCATCGCGGGTCGCCGAGGCGATTTTCCCGTCCTTCGCCGCGCCGATAAACACGCCGTGTTCAATGGCCGACGGCGCGCTGGCGAGGTAGTTTTCGGTGTACCAGCCGTTGCGCAGCAGCGCATGGGCGATACCGGATGCCGCCAGCATTTTTTCCGTTTCCACGTGCTCGACGTGCAGACCAAGCGGGGAGGTATCCGCATGCAGCAGGCTGGTATAGGCGATGAATTTGACGCCTGCCGCTTTCGCCGCATTGATGACGTTGCGGTGCTGCGCCGCGCGCTGCCCGACCTCGCTTGAAGAGATGAGCAGGAGTTTATCCACGCCGCCGAGCGCCGCGGTCAGCGCCGCCTCATCGCGATAGTCGGCCTGGCGAACCTGAACGCCCTGTTCGCTAAGCGCCTGGGCTTTCGCCGGATTGCGGACAATGGCGACGATAGTCTTCGCCGGATGGGTTTTCAGCAGGTGGTGAATGACGAGCTGGCCAAGCTGGCCGGTAGCGCCGGTAATCGCGATCATGGGATGACTCCTTCGTGTTTGTCTGATGTTGTGCTACGCTATCACCTTAACTAACTTTTAGTAAGTACGTACAAAAAGGTAAGTATGAGTATGGCCAATCCGACCCTGAGCGAACAGATGCGCGACGGCAACCTGTTCGCCGAACAGTGCCCCTCGCGGGACGTGCTGAAGCATGTGACCAGCCGCTGGGGCGTGCTGATCCTCGTGGCGCTCCGCGACGGTACGCACCGCTTTAGCGATCTGCGGCGTAAAATGGGCGGCGTCAGTGAAAAGATGCTGGCGCAGTCGCTGCAGGCGCTGGAGCAGGATGGCTTTATCGACCGGGTCTCTTACCCGGTGGTGCCGCCGCATGTGGAGTATAGCCTGACGCCGCTTGGCGAGCAGGTGAGTGAGAAGGTGACCGCGCTGGCCGACTGGATTGAGCTGAACCTGCCGCAGGTGCTGGCGAATCGCGAGCAGCGCGAAGGCAGTATGGCCTGAGAAAACGGGCCGGGCAGGCGATAGCCCCCCGGCCTGCATTTATTTGCTTAAATCCACCTGATATACCGCAAAGCCAATCTCGTCCTGACCGACATTTTTCATCGGATACTGCGCTTTTTCTTTAATAAACGCGGCGGCCTTTGCCGACGGCGAGGTTTCAAAGCGCACGTCCAGCGGCTGGGCGCTGTGGATTGGTGCCAGGCGCCAGTTATTGTCCGCCGCCGGGTGGATAGCGCCCGCTTTCTTCGACTGTTCGGCAATCCACGCCGCCAGCACCGCACGGTTTTCATCCGGCGAGGCAAAGGCGATATGGCTGTCGCCGGTGCCGGCAAACTTGCCGCCGTAGGCGCGGTAGTTGTTGGTCGCCACGAGGAACGTGGCCTGAGGATCGACAGGTTTGCCGTTAAAGGTCAGCTGTTTAATACGCTCCGCCTGCGGGTTCACCATCTGGCATTCGCCGTCGTAGCGGGCAGGCTGGCTGACGTCTATCTGGTAATTGACCCCGTCGATAATATCGAAGTTATAGGTCCGGAAACCGTCCCAGTTGATCAGCGACTGCGGCTTACCGCTGTTCGGGTCTATCTGGTTAAACTGCCCGGCCGAGCATTCGAGCCACTCCTTCACCTCTTTACCGCTGGCCTTCACGACCACCAGGGTGTTCGGATACAGGTAGAGATCGGCGGCATTGCGGAAGGTGAGCTGGCCTTTTTCCACTTCCACGTAGCTTGCCGGGTCGTTCTTACGTCCGCCGACCTTAAACGGCGCCGCTGCGGAGAGCACCGGCAGGTTTGCAAGGTCCGGATCGCCCTGAATAAAATGCTCCACATAGGCTTTCTGCGCCATATTCACCACCTGGACCGTCGGGTCGTCCTGCACCAGCGCCAGGTAGCTGTACATATTATCCGACGATCTGCCGACAGGCTTGCTGACGAAGGCGCGGGTAGCGTCATGGCTGGTTTTAAGGATCTTCACCAGCTTCTCATCTTCCGCCGCCAGCGATTTCTTCGCCGCGGTATCGTAGATCGGGCGCGCCTCGGCTTTTGACTGCGCCACCTGCCATTTGCCGCCGTCATCGTTCAGCACCAGGTCGACCACGCCAAGGTGATCGCCCCACATGCCCGGCATCACCGAGGGTACGCCGTTGAGGGTGCCTTTTTCGATATCAGCCCCCTTGATGCTGGCGAAGTCTTTGCCCGGGAAGACCGCGTGCGCATGGCCGAACAGGATGGCGTCCACGCCCGGCACCTGGCTCAGGTAATAAACGGAGTTTTCCGCCATCGTCTGATAAGGGTCGGCGGAAAGCCCGGAGTGGGCGACTACCACCACCAGGTCAGCGCCTTTTTCGCGCATCTGCGGGACGTACTTACGGACGGTTTCGGTGATGTCGTTAACCGTCGCTTTGCCGCTCAGATTGGCTTTATCCCAGGTCATTATCTGCGGCGGCACCACGCCGATATAGCCTATCTTCAGCGTTTGCGTTTGACCCTGCCGATCGACGACCCGGGTCTCCTTAATCAGGTAAGGCGTGAACATCGGCTGGCCGGTTCTGGCGTCAATGATGTTGGCGTTGACGTACGGGAACTTCGCGCCGGACAGCGCCTTGCGCAGGAAGTCGAGGCCGTAGTTGAACTCGTGGTTGCCGAGGTTGCCCACCGCGTAGTCGAGGGTGTTCATGGCCTGGTAAACCGGATGGATTTCACCTTTTTTTAGTCCCTTGTGCGCCATATAATCGCCGAGCGGGCTGCCCTGAATCAGGTCACCGTTATCCACCAGCACGCTGTTTTTCACCTCCTGGCGAGCGGCGTTGATCAGGCTGGCGGTACGCACCAGACCGAATTTTTCCGTAGCGCTGTCTTTGTAATAGTCAAAATCCATCATGTTGCTATGCAGGTCGGTGGTTTCCATGATGCGGAGATCTACCGTCGCGGCCTGCACGCTGGCGGCGATCAGCGTGGCCAGGAGCGTTGCGCTAAACTTAATCATCAGAGGCGTCCTTTTATCGATCGGGTGCACAAAAGAAAAAAGTGTATACATCCTGTTGCTTACAGAAGTGTGAAGCATGACAGAAATTGATGGCGGGAAATCGCTAATGCTTCACAGATAGCGGAATTGACCGCGATAGGATATAAATAAAACAACGAGTTAACGCCACTGCCATCAACAGCGAGGTGGAGAATGCTAGAACATGTATGTCAGCTTGCACGGAGCGCGGGCGATGCCATTATGCAGGTCTACGATGGAGCAACGCCAATGGATGTCGCCAGCAAGGCTGACGATTCTCCGGTAACCGCCGCAGATATCGCCGCGCATAAGGTGATTGTGGCCGGGTTAAAGGCGCTGACGCCGGATATTCCGGTGCTTTCCGAAGAGGATCCTCCTGGCTGGGAGGTGCGTCAGCACTGGCAGCAGTACTGGCTGGTGGACCCCCTGGACGGGACAAAAGAGTTTATCAAGCGCAATGGCGAATTTACCGTCAATATCGCCCTGATTGATAAGGGAAAACCGGTGCTCGGCGTTGTGTATGCGCCGGTGATGAAGATGATGTACAGCGCCCATGAGGGCAAAGCGTGGAAAGAAGAGTGCGGCATACGTAAGCAGATTCGGGTGCGCGACGCCCGCCCGCCGCTGGTGGTGATAAGCCGCTCCCACGCCGATAACGAGCTTAAAGAGTACCTCCAGCAGCTGGGAGACCACCAGACGACGTCGATAGGCTCATCGCTGAAGTTCTGCCTGGTGGCGGAAGGGCAGGCCCAGCTGTACCCGCGTTTTGGGCCGACCAACGTCTGGGACACCGCGGCGGGGCATGCCGTGGCGGTAGCGGCCGGGGCGCATGTTCACGACTGGCAGGGAAGAACCCTTGACTATACGCCGCGTGAATCCTTCCTGAACCCCGGTTTTCGGGTGTCGATTTACTGAGTCGCGAGCAGTGGGCTATCGCTCTTCAGCCTCGTGCTGGGGAGCGGGAGGCGTTTCTGCATCCAGATAAGCCGAGGGCGCAGCTGGCACCCCCATCCGGCGTTCGCTCCACGCCACCAGTAGGAATGTTATGACGCTAACCAGTGAACCGGCAATGATGGCCATAATGCCATATGGCTCGCCGGCCAGCTGCCATCCCAGCCCCGCCAGAGCGCCAAAGATAATCGACCACAGACCCGCTTTTGGGGTTGCGCCTTCCCACAGCAGGCCGAAGAGATAGGCGGCAAAAGGTCCGGTGGCGCGTAATGTAAAGGCGAATATTAGCAGACCGATGATCTCTCCGCTCCATAACGAGATAAGGATGGAGAGAACGCCAACCACCAATACGACCCAGCGGCTCATTTCCAGGGAGCGTGTTGCTTCTGTTGTCTGAAAATATTGTTCATGAATATCTTTTACATAGATGCTGGCTGCCCCTAGCAGGTCGCCAGATGCGCTGGACAGCGTTGCGGAAATGACCGCAGAGAGTAATAAGCCGGAGACTAACGGTGGCAATAAATTCACTGAAACGGTCGCTAGCGCATTATTGGGTTCAATATCAGGAAACGCCGCCAGCGCGATCAGCCCAAGCATGGCGGGTATAAAGGCGTATATCGCCATAAATAAGCTGCATAGCAGAGAGCCGCCGATCGCGACCCGTTCATTACGTGCTGAGTAGTAGCGTTGTACGGCTTCTTGTCCGGTGGAAAAGGTCATAAAGTACATGACGGTCAAACCAATAATTGTTTTCCAGCCCAGGCGGGTAATATCAAACTGGGTGTCAGGGATATGAGTGACGACAAAATTCCAGCCTCCGTCCAGTACGGAAAGCGAAACCGGAATTGCGATAGCGAAGCCAAAAATAATCAAAAAGAACTGTACGAAATCCGTCAGCGTTACGCTCCACATGCCGCCAATCCAGGTGTAAAACACGACAACGACACCAGAAATAATAATAGCGTAACGGGTATCAAATCCGGTGAGTACGTGGACAATGGTAGCGGTTGCGGTAATTTGCGCTGCACCTAGCGCCACTAATGCTAATAAAGAGAGACAGGTTGTGATGAGGTAACTACTTCGACCATATCGCCGGCCAATAATTTCCGGAACGGTTGTCGCCATTGTGCGGCGCATATAGGGTGCAATAAACGATACCAGGAAAATACCCAAACCTGTCGCGACCACATACCAGCCGGCGGATAGCCCCAGGCGCCATAGGCTTTAGCCGCGACGCCTACTGAGCTACCGCCGCCGATCTCTGTTGCCGCCAGCGTCCCTGCCAGCATGACTGGACCAAGTCGTCGTCCGGCGAGATGATAATCTTCAGCATTTTTTATTTTTGTTTTCGCATATAATCCAATACCAATCATCGCTAACATATATAATACGATAATGATATATATAATTGTCCTGTGTTCCATTGTTTTCTCCTTTTACGATGAAAACAATGTTTGTTCAATTCTCATGCCAGTAAATTAAGATGACATGAAAAAATAAACGAGAAATTAGTCACGCTTTTTAGCTCATAATGATAAAAAATCACTCATATTGATAATGATATTCTCAAGTTAATGGTGATGGGGCGGGGTACGGGTTGCCGTCATTTTTTCTATAATTGCAAGGTAATAGCGTACGCCGAAAATAAATGCTTGTTCATCGGGGTCAAAGCAGGCGTGGTGTAATGGATAATTATGACGGTCGGGGTAGCCAACGCCGAGCCAGGCAAAACAGATCGGCGCAATCGCCCGGTATTCGGAAAAATCCTCCCCAACGCACATTGCTTGCGTCGCCTGAATTGTATTATCCTGGCCGAAAATCGTCGCTGCAGCGTCTAATGCTTGTCGGCTCAACGTTTCATCATTGATGATTGCGCTGTAATCCCAGGCATCAAAGTGAATGTCTCCCTGGCAATGCCAGGATTGCGCGGTCATTTGACAGACGCGCCGCAGGGCCGCTTTCACCGTTTCACGGACTTCTGTTGTATAAGAACGAACGGTACCACATAACGTTGCGCTATCAGGCAGGCGTGCTGTAGTGCCGTCGCCGCTTTTCAGGCTGCATACAGAGATAACCGCCATTTCGCGCGGGTCCACTTCCCTGGACACAATAGACTGAATCTGACTCACTATCGCGGCGCTTGCGACCAGCGGATCGTGACACTGGTGCGGCATGGCGCTGTGGCCCCCCTGTCCTTGTATGGTCATGTGAAACGTATCGCGATTGGCGGTAGCAATGCCGGGTTTTATCGTGATTTTCCCACAAGGCAAATCGGGCTGAACATGCAGGGCAAAAAAGCAGGATACGTTATCTAACAGGCCGGACTCCACAAGCGCTTTTGCCCCACCCGGCGACATCTCTTCTCCGCACTGAAAAATAAACCACACCTCGCCTGCCAGCGACTCCTGGCGTTCACATAGTGCTTTTATCGTACCCATCAGCATGGCGCTGTGGGCATCATGTCCACAGGCGTGCATCGTATTGTACTGATACGCCTTAAAAAGGCTGTCACTTTGTTCTTGTAAGGGAAGCGCGTCAATATCTGCCCGCAAACCGATGACCGGACCCGGTAAGGAACCCTGAAGACGCGCAATCACCCCTGTCGGCGACGGCTGGTACAGCGTTAGTGCGGGAAAAGCCTGAAGCTCGGTAATAAGATACGCCGTCGTTTGATATTCCTGGTGAGAAAGCTCAGCACGCTGATGCAATGCCCTGCGCCACTGAATTACCTGTTGAGCTATTAGATGGTCTTGCATTTATCTGTTGTTATCCACACGAGTGAAAAACAATGGAGTCTGCAAAAGATGATCCAGGATTCACGCTATTACACAGAACCCTGGTTTTTAATCTGTTCTATGGCATCAGCAGCTTATGCAGCAGGGCGATCACCTGCTGCACCTCGGCCTTGGTCAGGGCGCCGTCTTTGACCCACTCGACTTTCCCGTCTTTATCCAGCACCACAATCGCTGAGCTTCCCTCATCAAGCTGCCACGCTTTACGCGCCAGCCCGTCGCTGTCGACGATAAACTGCGACCAGGGGAAGAGCTTTTTATTGCTCTCGATGCTGTTGCGGACAAACATGCTGGTGCCGGGAATGGCGTCGTCGGTGTTGACTATCGTGGTGGTCTGATAGCGGTCATGCGGGAATTTGGCCGCTTTGATCGCCTCAATCAGGTTGGCGTTTTTCTCTTTTGCTGACGTTCGCCCGGCAATATGTTGCACAACTCGCACTTTGCCAGGCAACTGCGCGCTGTTCCAGTTTTTGTAGCTAAACTTATCGTTATCCAGATTGAGCTCGCCGCGATCGGCAATACCGACAGGCGGCACGCGCTGGCCGGTTTCAAGGTTATGAGCGGAGGCCATCAGCGGCATTAGCAGGCATGAGATCGCCATCAGCTTACGTAGGGTCATGGTGTTTCCTTATTTTATGCAGGTGATCCGACCACTTGGTCCGTTTTAATCATAAGTGCGAATTATCGTCTTTACCCGCAATCGCGATGCCACTTTGCGGGCGAACGCACATATCCACGGAAAAATGAAGACTTATACTGCCTTTAGCGTATGTCTGAAACGAAAATTCTGAATTACTGTCATCAAAAGGTAAATAAACTTATACATACTGGGTAACTCAGTAGTTCTGGACTATAGTTTTAGTGCGTTAATTTTTGCGCCCCGGAACGTTGGACCGAATGTGGTACCGCAAGGGCGTAAGATGTTAAGCAGGAGACAACAATGAAAATTTTCCAACGCTACAACCCGCTTCAGGTGGCGAAGTACGTGAAGATCCTGTTCCGTGGACGGTTATACATCAAGGACGTGGGCGCTTTTGAGTTTGATAAGGGGAAAATCCTTATCCCGAAAGTGAAGGATAAGCAGCATCTGTCTGTGATGTCCGAGGTCAACCGTCAGGTTATGCGTCTGCAGACTGAGATGGCATAACCAACAACGTGCTATGCAGTAACCGTAAAAAAAAACGGCTCCCCATCGGGAGCCGTTAACGTTTTCAGAACGCGGGATTATGCCGCGCCCTTTTTCTCTTCTGCATCAGGCAGTTTCGGCGTCAGCAGCGTCGGTTTGCTGTCAATGCGCGTCACCAGCAGCTGGTCGATGCGGTAGTTGTCGATATCCACCACTTCGAACTTGTAGCCCGAAAACTTCACCGAGTCGGTGCGTTTAGGGATCTTGCGCAGCATAAACATCATAAAGCCGCCGATGGTCTCGTAGTTGCCGGACTGCGGGAACTCGTCGATATCCAGCACGCGCATCACGTCGTCGATGGGGGTACCGCCATCGATAAGCCATGAGTTTTCATCGCGCGCGACGATCTGCTCTTCCAGCCCTTGGCCGACCAGGTCGCCCATCAGGGTGGTCATTACGTCGTTCAGCGTGATGATACCGACGACCAGCGCGTATTCGTTCATGATAACTGCGAAGTCTTCCCCGGCGGTTTTAAAGCTTTCCAGCGCTTCGGAGAGCGTCAGGGTGTCCGGCACGATAAGCGTATTGCGGATCTGCACGCCGCCGGTCAGCGCCATGCTCTGATTCGCCAGCACTCGGTTGAGCAGATCTTTTGAGTCGACGTAGCCGATGATGTGGTCAATATCTTCGTTGCACACCAGGAACTTCGAGTGCGGATGTTCCGCCACTTTGTTCTTCAGGCTCTGCTCGTCTTCGTGCAGGTCGAACCAGACGATATTTTCACGCGGCGTCATTGACGACGGCACGGTGCGCGATTCCAGCTCGAACACGTTTTCAATCAGCTCATGCTCCTGCTTACGCAGCACGCCCGCCAGCGCGCCCGCTTCCACCACGGCGTAGATATCGTCGGAGGTGATGTCGTCCTTACGCACCATCGGCAGCTTGAAGGCACGGAAAATCAGGTTCGCCATGCCGTTGAAAAACCAGACCAGCGGGCGGAACACGAACAGGCAGAAGCGCATCGGGTTGATGATACGCAAAGCCACGGCTTCTGGCGCAATCATACCGATGCGTTTCGGGGTGAGGTCGGCAATCAGAATGAACAGACCGGTGACCAGCGCAAAGGAGAAAATAAAGCTCAGCTGCTCCGCCAGTTCGGCAGACATGTAGTTGATGAGAACGCCGTGGAACGCCGGCGAAAACGCCGCATCGCCGACGATACCGCCGAGAATAGCGACCGCGTTGAGGCCAATCTGCACCACGGTGAAGAACATGCCCGGGTTTTCCTGCATTTTCAGCACGCGCTGCGCATTCTCATTGCCTTCATCGGCAAGCAGTTTCAGTTTGATCTTACGTGAGGCGGCAAGCGAGATTTCTGATATTGAGAAAAATGCGCTGACGCCGATGAGACAGAGTATTACTAAAATACTGTTTAACATATCTTCTCTGGCTGTTGTGGCCAGATCCTCGGAAGGGATAATTGATTAATTGTGTGAGAACACTAAAAAACCGGTCCGAGGCGCTGGACCGGCGATTTCGGGGATTATTATAGCGTAAGGAACTGTAAACCTGCCAGCAGGTTAACTTTTTAGCGTTTCAGCCCTGTTCCGGCGGCAGGCACACGCCAATACCGCCAATTCCGCAGTATCCGTACGGGTTTTTGTGCAGATACTGCTGGTGATCGTCCTCGGCGTAATAGAACGGCTTCGCGGGCGCAATTTCGGTGGTGATGGCGCGCGCGTCGCCGCTGGCGCGCATCGCATTCTGAAAGCGTGCAAGGCTTTCTCTGGCGGCGAGGTCCTGTTCCGGCGTCAGCGGATAAATCGCTGAGCGGTACTGCGTACCGCGATCGTTGCCCTGACGCATACCCTGCGCCGGATCGTGGTTTTCCCAGAACAGATGCAGCAATTTTTCGTAGCCGATCACGTTTGGATCATATACCACGCGCACCGCTTCGGCATGACCGGTTTCTCCGGTACATACTTCACGGTAGGTGGGGTTTGGCGTATAGCCGCCGGTATAGCCTGCGGCGGTGCTGTACACGCCCGGCTGTTGCCAGAACAAACGTTCCACGCCCCAGAAGCAGCCCATCGCGAACAGCGCCACTTCCATCCCCTCCGGGATGTGGGTCATGGAGTGTTCGTTCACGGCATGTAGCGTGGCGACGGGCATTGGCGTGTTGCGCCCTGGCAGCGCATCAGACGCTGAAATCGTCTGTTTTTTATCAAATAAGCCCACGATGTGGCCTCCGGTCTGCGGAAATTGTGGTTAAGGTTGTCATGTTGCGCGTCTTTTAACACAATAAATACGACGAATATGTATTGAGTTATATATAAAACATAAGAAATATTTGAACAGAAGTTGCTTTTTCAACCACAGCTGTTGAGTTTATGTTAAGCCAAGGTTCGGCATTTGTGTTTCCGGTGGGGTGGAAACAAGGATATTTGGGAGAAAACGTGCCACAAATTCGCCAGTTATGTTGGGCCAGTTTACTGTTGGTCAGCGGGGTTGCCGGAGCGGCAGACATCCGTTTACAGGTCGAGGGGCTCTCGGGCGAGCTGGAAAAAAACGTCCGCGCTCAGCTGTCGACCATTCAAAGCGACGAAGTGACACCCGATCGCCGTTTCCGTGCGCGTGTCGATGACGCCATTCGGGAAGGGCTAAAAGCGCTGGGTTATTATGAGCCCACCATTGATTTTGATCTGAAGCCGCCGCCGGCTAAAGGGCGCCAGGTGCTGGTCGTGCATGTCACGCCGGGGATACCCATAAAAATTGGCGGCACCGATGTCATTTTACGCGGCGGCGCGCGCGACGATCGTGACTATCTTGCCCTCCTGAAGCAGCGTCCGGCCATCGGCACCGTGCTAAACCAGGGCGATTACGACCATTTCAAAAGCGAACTGTCCGGCATCTCGCTGCGCAAAGGGTATTTCGACAGTGAGTTCAAAAAGAGCCAGCTCGGCATCTCGCTCGACCGGCACCAGGCGTTCTGGGATATCGACTACGACAGCGGCCAGCGCTATCGCTTTGGCGACGTCACCTTCGAAGGCTCGCAGATTCAGGATCAGTACCTGCAAAATCTTGTGCCCTTTAAAACGGGCGACTATTACACGTCCGCCGATCTGGCGGAGCTGAACCGCCGCCTGTCGGCAACCGGCTGGTTTAACTCGGTAGTGGTGGCGCCGGAATTCGATAAAGCGCATGACACCAAGGTGCTGCCGCTGCACGGCGTGATGTCTCCGCGCACCGAAAACACCATTGAGACCGGGGTGGGGTATTCCACCGATGTGGGGCCGCGGGTTAAAGCCTCGTGGAAAAAGCCGTGGATGAACTCTTACGGCCACAGCCTGAGTACCGACATCAGCCTGTCGGGGCCGGAGCAGCAGTTCGATTTCACCTATAAAATGCCGCTGCTGAAAAACCCGCTGGAGCAGTATTACCTGGTGCAGGGCGGCTTTAAGCGCACCGATTTAAACGACACCAAGTCAGACTCCACCACGCTTGGCGCATCCCGCTACTGGGATCTTTCCAGCGGCTGGCAGCGCGCCATTAACCTGCGCTGGAGCCTCGACCACTTTACCCAGGCTAACGTCACCAACACCACCATGCTGCTGTATCCCGGGGTGATGGTCAGCCGCACCCGCTCGCGCGGCGGCCTGATGCCGACCTGGGGCGACTCCCAGCGCTATTCGGTGGACTACTCGAACACCGCCTGGGGTTCCGATGTGGACTTTATTGTCGCTCAGGCGCAGAACACCTGGATTCGCACCCTCTACGATAAGCACCGCTTCGTTATTCGCGGCAACCTGGGCTGGATTGAGACCGGGGATTTCGACAAAGTGCCGCCGGACCTGCGCTTCTTCGCCGGTGGTGACCGCAGTATCCGCGGCTATAAGTACAAATCCATTTCGCCAAAAGACAGCAGCGGCAAGCTGACCGGCGCCTCGAAGCTGGCGACCGGCTCGCTGGAATACCAGTACAACGTGAGCGGCAAGTGGTGGGGCGCGGTATTTGTCGACAGCGGCGAAGCGGTGGACGATTTCCGCAACAGCGATTTCAAGACCGGCGCGGGCGTTGGCGTGCGCTGGGCGTCGCCCATCGGGCCGGTGAAATTCGATATCGCGGCGCCGGTTGGCGATAAAGAGGTGCACGGTTTGCAGTTTTACATCGGTCTGGGGCCTGAATTATGAGTTTATGGAAGAAGATAAGCCTCGGCGTACTGGCGTTTATCGTCCTGCTGTTGGGCATCGTCGCCTTTTTGATCGGCACCTCCTCGGGCCTGCATCTGCTGTTTAAGGCCGCCGACCGCTGGGTGCCGGGGCTGTCCATCGGCCAGGTGAGCGGCGGCTGGAAAGATTTAACCCTCAAGGATCTGCGCTATACGCAGCCGGGCGTCGCGGTCAATACCGGGCAGTTTCATCTGGCGGTAAAAACGCAGTGCCTGTGGAAAAGCAGCCTGTGCGTTGACGACATTTCGCTCAAGGATGTGAACGTCGTCATCGACAGCAAAAAGATGCCGCCGTCGGCGCCGGTTGCCGAGACCAACAGCGGGCCGCTGAATTTGTCTACGCCGTATCCGATTGTCCTGAGCCGGGTGGCGCTTGATAACGTCAACGTCAGGATTGATAGCACCACGGTGTCGGTGATGGATTTCTCCACCGGCCTGCGCTGGCAGGAGAAGAACCTGACGCTGACGCCCACCGCGCTGCAGGGGCTGCTGATTGCGCTGCCGAAGGCGGCGAGCGTGGCGCAGGAGCAGGTCGTTGAGCCGAAGATTGCGCATCCGCAGCCGCAGGAAAAAACGCTCGGCGAGACGATGAAAGATCTGTTCTCAAAGCCGGTGCTGCCGGAAATGGCCGATGTCCATCTGCCGCTAAACCTGAATATCGAGGCGTTTCGCGGCGAGCAGCTGCGCCTGACCGGCGATAGCGACCTGACGGTGTACAAGATGCTGCTGAAGGTGAGCAGCATTGATGGCGACATGAAGCTCGACGCGCTGGATATCGACTCAAGCCAGGGGAGCGTGAACGCCAGCGGCACGGCGACGCTGAAGGACAGCTGGCCGGTAAACCTGACGCTGAACAGCACCCTGAATATCGATCCGCTGAAGGGCGAAAAGATCGGCATGAAGGTCGGCGGCGAGGTGCGCAATCGGCTGGATGTCGGCATTAATCTGTCCGGGCCGGTGGATGTCGCTCTGCGGGCGCAGGCCGAACTGGCGCAGGCGGGGCTGCCGCTCAGCCTCGAGGTCACCAGCAAGCAGCTGTACTGGCCGTTTACCGGCGAAAAACAGTTTCAGGCCGATAATCTGGCGCTCAAGCTGAGCGGCAAAATGACCGACTACACCCTGGCGTTTGCGGCCGCGGTGAAGGGGCAGGGCGTTCCGCCCGCGACCATCACGCTGGATGCGAAAGGCAATGAGCAGCAACTGAACCTCGATAAGCTCACCGTCGCGGCGTTGGAAGGGAAAACCGAGCTGAAGGCGCTGCTCGACTGGCAGCAGGCCATCAGCTGGCGCGGCGAGCTGACGCTGAACGGCATCAATACCGGCAAAGAGATTCCGGACTGGCCGTCGAAGCTCAATGGCCTGATCAAAACCCGCGGCAGCCTCTACGGCGGCAGCTGGCAGGTCGACGTTCCGGAAATCAAGCTGACCGGCAACGTGAAGCAGAACAAGGTCAACGTCGAGGGGGCGCTGAAGGGCAACAGCTACCTGCAGTGGACGATCCCCGGGCTGCACCTGGAGCTTGGGCGCAACAGCGCCGACGTGAAAGGGGAGCTTGGCGCTAAAGATCTTAACCTCGACGCCGCCATTGACGCGCCAAACCTCGACAACGCCCTGCCGGGGCTGGGCGGTACGGCGAAGGGGCTTATTAAGGTCCGCGGCACCGTGGACGCCCCGCAGCTGCTGGCGGATATCACCGCGCGCGGGCTGCGCTGGCAAGAGCTCTCGGTCGCCCAGGTACGGGTTAACGGCGATATCAAATCCACCGACCAGATCGCCGGGAACCTCGACGTTCGCGTCGAGCGCATCGCGCAGCCGGGCGTCAACATCGGCCTGGTGACCCTCAACGCCAAAGGCAGCGAGGCGCAGCATCAGCTGCAGCTGCGCATTCAGGGCGAGCCGGTATCCGGCCAGCTCGATCTTGCCGGTAGCTTCTCGCGTAAGGAGGAGCGCTGGAAGGGGGCGCTCAGCAATACCCGATTCCAGACGCCGGTCGGGCCGTGGTCGCTCAACCGTCCTATCGCCCTGGACTACCGCAACCTTGAGAAGAAAATCAGCATTGGGCCGCACTGCTGGAACAACCCGAACGCGGAGCTGTGCGTGCCGCAGACCATTGACGCGGGCGCCGAAGGTCGCGCGGTGGTGAACCTCAACCGTTTCGACCTGGCGATGGTGAAACCGTTCCTGCCGGAAGCGACCCAGGCCAGCGGCGTCTTCAGCGGCAACGCGGATGTGAGCTGGGATACCCGCAAACCGGGCCTGCCGCAGGGGAAAGTGACGCTCTCCGGGCACAACGTGAAGGTGACGCAGACGGTGAACGATGCGCCGCTGCCGGTGGCTTTCGACACGCTCAACCTCAGCGCAGACCTGCATAACAACCGCGCGGAGCTCGGCTGGCTTATCCGCCTGAGCAACAACGGCCAGCTCGATGGCCAGCTGCAGGTGACCGACCCGCAGGGCCGCCGCAGCCTGGGCGGCAACGTCAATATCCGCAACTTCTCGCTGGCGATGATAAACCCTGTCTTCTCCCGCGGTGAAAAGGCGGCCGGTACGCTGAGCGCTAACCTGCGCTTGGGCGGCGACGTTCAGAGCCCGCAGATGTTCGGCCAGATGCAGCTCAACGGCATCGATGTGGACGGCAACTTTATGCCGTTCGACATGCAGCCAAGCCAGATTGCCATGACCTTTAACGGGACGCGCTCGACGCTGCAGGGCGTGGTGCGAACCAAACAGGGGCAAATTAACCTCAGCGGCGACGCCGACTGGAGCCAGCTCAACAACTGGCGGGCGCGGGTGGCGGCCAAAGGCAGCCGGGTGCGGATCACCGTTCCGCCGATGGTGCGCCTGGACGTGTCGCCGGACGTGGTCTTTACCGCCACGCCGAGCCTGTTCACGCTGGATGGCAACGTGGATATTCCCTGGGCGCGAATTGTGGTGCATGATGTGCCGGAAAGCGCGGTCGGCGTCTCCAGCGACGTGGTGATGCTGGATAAAAATCTCAAGCCCATCCATACGCAGAGCGCGCCGATTCCGATCAACAGCAACCTGACGATTCACGTCGGCAACAACGTGCGTCTGGAGGCCTTTGGGCTGAAGGCGCGCCTGACGGGCGACCTGAAGGTGGCGCAGGATAAGCAGGGTCTGGGGCTGAACGGACAAATCAATATTCCGGAAGGGCGTTTCCACGCCTATGGTCAGGATCTGATTGTGCGTAAAGGGATCCTGCTGTTCTCCGGCCCGCCGGATCAGCCGCTGTTGAATATCGAAGCGATCCGCAACCCGGACGCGACGGAAAACGACGTGATCGCCGGCGTACGCGTCACCGGCACCGCCGATCAGCCGAAAGCGGAGATCTTCTCTGACCCGGCGATGTCGCAGCAGGAAGCGCTTTCCTACCTGCTTCGCGGCCAGGGGCTCGACAGCCAGCAGGGCGATGGCGCCGCGATGACCTCAATGCTTGTTGGCCTGGGGGTTGCACAAAGTGGGCAGGTTGTGGGTAAAATCGGCGAGACGTTTGGCGTAAGCAATCTGGCGCTGGACACCCAGGGGGTCGGTGACTCCTCGCAGGTGGTGGTCAGCGGCTATGTACTGCCGGGTCTGCAGGTGAAGTATGGCGTGGGTATTTTTGACTCACTGGCAACGCTCACGCTACGCTACCGCCTGATGCCTAAGCTATATCTGGAAGCGGTGTCTGGTATCGACCAGGCACTCGATTTGCTCTATCAGTTTGAGTTTTAGCAATGCGAATATTTGTTTACGGCAGTTTGCGACGCAAGCAAGGCAACAGCCACTGGATGACGAACGCCCAGCTCCTGGGCGCGCACAGCGTTGACGATTATCAGCTGTACAGCCTGGGCCACTATCCAGGCGCGGTGCCGGGAAACGGCACGGTACAGGGTGAAGTTTATCGCGTCGACGCCTCCACGCTTGCCGAGCTTGATGCGCTACGTACCAAAGGCGGGGAGTATGCTCGCCATTTGATTCAGACACCGTATGGAAGTGCATGGATGTATGTGTACCAACGCCCGGTCGACGGGTTAACGCTGATTGAAAGCGGGAACTGGTTAGACAGGGACGAGTACTGATAAACAACGCCACCTTCGGGTGGCGTTGTTTTTTATGATTCAGAGCGCCTGACGCAGCTTAAAGACGCTGACCGTTTCCAGCAGCGTTTCCGCCTGGCGGTGCATCGCCTGCGCCGCGGCTGACGACTCCTGCGACAGCGTCGCGTTCTGCTGTGTGGCGGTATCCATATGCGTGACGGCGATATTCACCTGATCGATCCCGGTGCTCTGCTCATGGCTGGTCATTGAGATGGCCTCCACCAGCTCATTTACCCGCTTAACGCTCTGCAGGATCTCCTCCATCGCCGACCCGGCGTTTTGCACCTGGGCGTTACCGTCGGCAATGCGGTTAACCGAATTATCAATAAGATGGCGAATATCCTGCGCTGCTGAGGCCGAGCGCTGCGCCAGCGCGCGGACTTCCGCGGCCACGACGGCGAATCCCCGGCCCTCGGCGCCTGCGCGCGCGGCTTCTACCGCGGCGTTAAGCGCGAGAATATTGGTCTGAAAGGCGATGCTGTCGATCACGCCGATGATATTGTTGATTTCGCTAGAAAGCTGGTGGATCTCGCTCATCGTTTGCACCACGCGCTCCACCGCCTGACCGCCCTGACCGGCAATTGCGCAGGCGTCGCGGGCGATTTCGCTGGCAAAGCGTGAGTTATCGGCATTGCTTTTCACGACCGACGTCAACTGCTCCATCGAGGCCGCCGTTTCCTCCAGCGCGCTGGCCTGCGCCTCATTGCGTGACGACAGTTCGCGGCTGCCGACGGCAATCTGCGCGGAGGCGGTGGCGATAGATTCCGTGCCGCGCCGCACCCCGGAAACGATCTGCGTCAGGTTGGCGTTCATGTCCTGCAGGGCCTGCATCAGCCCCGCCGTTTCGTCTTTACCGGCAACGGCGATAGTGGCCTGCAAATCGCCTGACGCTACGCGCCGGGCGATGGTGACCGCCTGCGCCAGCGGCTGGGTAATGCTGCGCACCAGCCACCAGGTAATGGCGATGCCGGCCAGCAGGGTGAGCGCCATCGCCAGCAGCAGCATCAGCCGGGTCTGCTGAAACTGCGCCAGATTGCGCGCGTCGGTTTGCTGATGAATCGCCTCGGCGTGTTGCAGCGTACGGGCAACAACCTCGTCTATCATACGGGTGGGTTCGCGATCGATGCCGGTTACCAGATGGTCAACGCGCTGCGGGCTGCCCGGGTCGGTAATTACGTATTGCTGCAGGGCGGCAAGGTAGCGTTGTTCAAGCCCGGCGTGCAGCTGGCGGGTTTGTTCCACTGCGCGGTTGTCGAGACCCAACTGCGGCAGCAGGTCGCTCAGCTGTTTGAGCAGCTGCTGGGTTTTCTGGCTCTGGCTGATAAACGCCGCTTTGTACTTCTCAAACGCCTCCTGGCCCTGGCCGCCGCGCAGCAGGGTGTTTTTCCACTCCTGGACCTGAATCTTGAATTGTACCTGGGCGTTGCGGGCGGTATCAATACTGTCGGCAAGCCGTTTCTCAGACGCCATCATCGCCTGGTTTTGGCTAAAGCTGTTGCTGTTGATAACCAGCCCGCGCAGGCCGATAAACAGCATTGCCAGTAATAGCAGCGTGGCCATCAGGCCCAGCCGTTGGCCGATGGTCAGTTGATTCAGTTTCATGCTTTTGCAGTTCTCACGGTGAATGACTGCCACAGATATCGTCACGGCGGGCGGGGACTTTACCGCATACGGAAGGGGATTTGCGTCGGTTTGCGTTATGTCGTTAAAAACGAGAGAGTTATTTAGTTATGACAATTTTATGACAGCGCTAAATTTCGCCAGCGGCTGCTGAAAACAAAAACACCGCCCGGAGGCGGTGTTTTCGGGACGAGCAGAATTATTTCTTCTGCGCGCGCTCGTAGGAGGCAATGATTTCCGCTTTTGCAGCTTCAGCATTGTCCCAACCGTCAACTTTCACCCACTTGCCTTTTTCGAGGTCTTTGTAGTGCTCGAAGAAGTGCGCGATCTGCGCTTTCAGCAGTTCCGGCAGGTCGTTCACATCTTTGATGTGATCGTACTCTTTGCTCAGCTTGGTGTGCGGCACCGCAACCAGCTTCGCATCTTCACCGGCTTCGTCGGTCATCTTCAGAACGCCGACCGGACGGCAGCGGATCACAGAGCCCGGCTGCAGCGGGTACGGCGTCGGGACCAGCACGTCTACCGGGTCACCGTCCAGAGACAGGGTGTGGTTGATGTAACCGTAATTGCACGGATAGAACATCGCGGTAGACATGAAGCGGTCAACAAACAGCGCGCCGGTGTCTTTATCAATTTCGTATTTGATAGGATCAGCGTTAGCCGGGATCTCGATAACAACGTAGATATCTTCTGGCAGTTCTTTGCCCGCCGGGACGTTCAGTAAGCTCATGTTTGTTTCCTTAGAAATGTGTGGCAAACAAGTGGCGGGTATTATAGCCAACTCAGGGTAAATGTCTTCGCTTCTTTTCGCGCCGCACGGCGCGCCGCTTCGTTTTTCCTCGCCTTTTTGCAGTCGAAAAATCCATAAACATAGCTACATCATGAATACGGTTGTGAAAGCGCTTACAAATCAAGTTTTCACTTTTATGAAGTGTGATGTAACGCATCTTGTTACATCGACCTTTGTCTATAGTTTTTCGGCAGGTGACGTTTTCATCAACAATAACCCTACGAGGATACCCTTATGTGGAAGCGCTTACTTCTTGTCTCCGCTGTTTCCGCAGCTATGTCGTCTATGGCGATGGCTGCGCCATTAACCGTAGGATTTTCCCAGGTCGGTTCTGAATCAGGCTGGCGCGCCGCCGAAACCAATGTGGCGAAAAGCGAGGCTGAAAAACGCGGCATCACGCTGAAAATTGCCGACGGTCAGCAAAAGCAGGAAAACCAGATCAAAGCCGTTCGCTCTTTTATCGCCCAGGGCGTTGACGCCATCTTTATTGCCCCGGTGGTGGCGACGGGCTGGGAGCCAGTGCTGAAAGAGGCCAAAGAGGCCAAAATTCCGGTGTTCCTGCTCGACCGCTCCATTGATGTGAAAGATAAATCGCTGTACATGACCACCGTGACCGCCAACAACGTGCTGGAAGGCCAGCTTATCGGCGACTGGCTTATCAAAACCCTCAACGGCAAGCCCTGCAACGTGGTTGAGCTGCAGGGGACGGTCGGCGCGAGCGTGGCCATTGACCGTAAGAAAGGCTTCGCTGAGGCTATCGCCAAAGACCCGAACATTAAGATTATCCGCTCCCAGTCCGGCGACTTTACCCGCAGCAAGGGTAAAGAGGTGATGGAGAGCTTTATCAAAGCGGAAAACAACGGCAAAAACATCTGCATGGTTTTCGCCCATAACGACGACATGGTGATCGGCGCGATTCAGGCCATCAAAGAGGCGGGGCTGAAGCCCGGCACAGATATCCTGACCGGCTCAATCGACGGCGTACCGGATATCTATAAGGCGATGATGGACGGTGAAGCCAACGCCAGCGTTGAGCTAACGCCGAACATGGCGGGCCCGGCGTTTGACGCGCTGGAAAAATACAAAAAAGACGGCACGATGCCGCCGAAGCTGACCCTGACCCAGTCGACGCTCTATCTGCCGGATACGGCGAAGGTGGAGTTAGAGAAGAAGAAAAATATGGGCTACTAAGCGTCTGCGTCTTCTCCCCTCGGCGGGGAGAGGGCTCGGGTGAGGGGAATCGACGATGACCGCTGACACGCACCAGGAAATCCTCCGCACCGAGGGGCTCTGCCAGTTCTTTCCCGGCGTAACGGCGCTGGATAATGTGGATTTCAGCCTGCGCCGCGGTGAAATTATGGCGCTGCTGGGGGAAAACGGCGCCGGAAAATCGACGCTTATCAAGGCATTAACCGGCGTTTATCACGCTGATCGCGGCACCATCTGGCTCGAAGGCCAGGCGATCTCCCCAAAAAACACCGCCCATGCGCAGCAGCTGGGGATCGGCACAGTCTATCAGGAGGTGAACCTGCTGCCCAATATGTCGGTAGCGGATAACCTGTTTATCGGCCGCGAACCGCGGCGCTTTGGCTTTCTGCGCCGTAAAGAGATGGAGAGGCGCGCCGCAGCGCTGATGGCCTCCTACGGATTTTCTCTTGATGTCCGCGAGCCCCTCAACCGCTTTTCCGTCGCCATGCAGCAGATTGTGGCTATCTGCCGCGCTATCGATCTTTCCGCCAAAGTGCTGATCCTCGACGAACCCACCGCCAGCCTCGATACCCAGGAGGTGGAGATGCTGTTTACCCTGATGCGCCAGCTGCGCGCCCAGGGCGTCAGCCTGATCTTCGTCACCCACTTTCTGGACCAGGTTTATCAGGTCAGCGACCGCATTACCGTGCTGCGCAACGGTAGCTTTGTCGGCTGCCGCGAAACCCGCGAGCTGTCGCAAATCGAGCTGGTAAAAATGATGCTGGGGCGCGAGCTGGAGAATAACGCCCTGCAGCGCGCCGGGCGTACGCTGCTGAGCGACAGGCCGGTAGCGGCGTTCAGCGGCTACGGCAGAAAAGGGGTGGTCGCGCCGTTCGATTTACAGGTCCGCCCAGGCGAAATCGTCGGGCTGGCGGGCCTGCTTGGCTCCGGGCGTACCGAAACCGCCGAGGTTATTTTCGGCATCCGGCCGGCCGACAGCGGCCGCGCGGAAATCAAGGGCAAGCCGCAGACGCTGCGCTCGCCGCGCCAGGCCTCCTGCCTGGGGATCGGTTTTTGTCCGGAGGATCGTAAAACCGACGGCATCATTGCCGCCGCCTCGGTGCGCGAGAACATTATTCTGGCGCTACAGGCGCAGCGCGGCTGGCTGCGGCCGATCCCGCGCCGCGAGCAGCAGGAGATAGCGGAACGCTTTATCCGCCAGCTGGGGATCCGCACGCCCGGCGCCGAGCAGCCGGTGGAATTTCTCTCCGGCGGCAACCAGCAAAAGGTGCTGCTTTCCCGCTGGCTGCTGACGCGCCCGCAGTTTCTGATCCTTGACGAGCCGACGCGCGGTATCGATGTCGGCGCGCACGCGGAGATTATCCGGCTTATCGAAACCCTGTGCGCCGACGGGCTGGCCCTGCTGGTGATTTCGTCGGAGCTGGAGGAGCTGGTGGGCTATGCCGATCGGGTGATCATCATGCGCGACCGTCGGCAGGTGGCGGAGATCCCGCTGACGGCGCTGTCCGTTCCGGCCATCATGAATGCTATTGCGGCATAAGGAGCGCGATGTGATGCCACACTCTCTACCACAAACCGGCAAACCTGAACGGCGGCTGCGTTTGCCTACGGGGATGCCGCAGCTGGCGGCGCTGGCCCTCGTGCTGCTGGTCGACAGCCTCGTGGCGCCGCATTTTTTCCAGGTGGTGCTGCAGGACGGGCGGCTGTTCGGCAGCCCTGTCGATATTCTTAACCGCGCCGCGCCCGTTGCGCTGCTGGCTATCGGTATGACGCTGGTGATCGCCACCGGCGGTATCGACCTGTCGGTAGGGGCGGTGATGGCTATCGCCGGGGCGACGGCGGCGTCGATGGTGGTGGCCGGACACAGCCTGCCGGTGGTGCTGCTGGCCGCGCTGGGGACCGGCGTGCTGGCGGGGCTGTGGAACGGTATCCTGGTCGCTATCCTCAGGATCCAGCCATTCGTCGCCACGCTCATCCTGATGGTGGCCGGGCGCGGCGTGGCGCAGCTGATCACCACCGGGCAAATCGTCACTTTCGACTCCGCTTCGCTGGGCTGGATAGGCAGCGGTTCTCTGCTGTTGTTTCCCACACCGGCGATCGTCGCGCTGGCGACGTTGGTTATCTTCTGGCTGTTCACCCGCAAAACCGCGCTCGGCATGTTCATCGAGGCGGTCGGCATTAATATTCGCGCCGCGAAAAACGCCGGGGTGAATACCCGCATTGTGGTGATGCTGACCTACGTGCTGAGCGGCGTATGCGCCGCCGTTGCCGGGGTGATTGTCGCGGCGGATATTCGCGGCGCTGATGCCAATAATGCCGGGCTGTGGCTGGAGCTGGACGCCATCCTGGCGGTGGTGATCGGCGGCGGTTCGCTGATGGGCGGGCGCTTTAACCTGCTGCTGTCGGTGGTGGGGGCGCTGATTATTCAGGGGATGAACACCGGGATCCTGCTGTCGGGTTTTCAGCCGGAGCTGAATCAGGTGGTGAAAGCGGTGGTGGTGCTCTGCGTGCTGATCGTGCAGTCGCCGCGCTTTATCCGCTTACTTAAAGGAGCGCGCGGTCATGATAAAACGTAACCTGCCGTTGATGATCACCCTCGGGGTGTTTATCCTCGGCTATCTCTACTGCCTGACCCAGTTTCCGGGGTTCGCTTCCACCCGGGTTATCTGCAACATTCTGACCGATAACGCGTTTCTCGGGATCATCGCCGTCGGCATGACCTTTGTGATCCTCTCCGGCGGGATCGATCTCTCGGTGGGTTCAGTGATCGCCTTTACCGGCGTGTTTCTGGCGAAAGCGATCGGCTTCTGGGGGCTATCGCCGCTGGCGGCCTTTCCGCTGGTGCTGGCGATGGGCTGCGCTTTTGGCGCGCTGATGGGATTTTTGATAGACGCGCTGAAGATCCCGGCGTTTATCATGACGCTTGCCGGGATGTTCTTCTTACGCGGCATAAGCTATCTGGTTTCTGAGGAATCTATCCCGATCAACCACCCGCTGTACGACCGATTGTCCGATCTGGCGTGGACCCTCCCCGGCGGCGGACGTCTGAGCGCGATGGGGCTGCTGATGCTGCTGGTGGTGGTGGTCGGGATAGTCCTGGCCCATCGCACGCGGTTTGGCAACCAGGTGTACGCCATCGGCGGCAGCGCCGCGTCGGCGAACCTGATGGGGATCTCCACCCGCAGCACCACCATCCGGATTTACATGCTGTCGACCGGGCTTGCTACGCTTGCCGGTATCGTCTTCTCCGTTTATACCCAGGCGGGATACGCGCTGGCGGGGGTTGGGGTTGAGCTCGACGCGATAGCCTCGGTGGTGATTGGCGGTACGCTGCTGAGCGGCGGCGTGGGGACGGTGCTGGGCACGCTGTTCGGCGTTGGCATTCAGGGGTTGATTCAGACCTACATTAACTTTGACGGCACCCTTAGCTCGTGGTGGACCAAAATCGCCATCGGTATTTTGTTGTTTATTTTCATTGCCCTACAGCGTGGTTTGACCGTGCTGTGGGAAAATCGCCAGAGTGCGCCGGTAACGAGGATAAACACAGCGGCAACACTGAAGTAACATCTTTAATTTACTGAAAGCGCTAAACTTTTTCCGGTTGTAGTCGATAGTTTCTGTAAAGATCGGATCAACCTCTACAACCGGAAAACTCACAATGCCCATATCCCTCTCTGTTCGAACAAGTCTGCTGGTTCTATTGTCTGCGCTTACTCTGCTCTTATTGCTGGCGGGCGGCATGGGGCTGTACGCCTCGACCCGCATCATTACCTCCTGGGTTTACTATGGAGTGATGACGGCGACAACGCTTGCGGCGATCGGTCTGCTGCTGGTGATTTGGTTACTGCTGAGCAATAAGCTGTTAAAACCGCTGGACAACGTTGTTGAGCAAATTGAGCGGCTTGCGACGGGCGATTTATCCCCGGTGGCCAGCCGTATGGTCAGCGCGGAATTTAATCGCCTTAATGCCGCGATGGGCGATATGCGCGCGGCGCTAAGCGAATCCGTCATGCGCGTGCGCGACGCCAGTTCGCAAATCGATATTGGCAGCCGCGAGCTGACGGCGGGCAACAACCACCTGGCGCAGCGTACGGAGTCTACCGCCACCTCGCTTGAGCAGACCGCCGCCAGCATGGAGCAGATTACCGCGACGGTGAAGCAGAATGCGGACAACGCCGGGCAGGCGCACCAGATGGCGAAAACGGTCTCCGATACCGCCGATCGCGGCAGCGAAATGGTCTGCTACGTCATCGAGAAGATGCGCGATATCTCCGGCAGTTCTAACCGTATCGCCGATATTCTTGGCGTTATCGACGGCATTGCCTTCCAGACGAATATTCTGGCGCTGAACGCCTCGGTTGAAGCGGCGCGGGCGGGCGAACAGGGGCGCGGTTTCGCGGTGGTTGCCGGTGAGGTGCGTAACCTGGCAAGCCGCAGCGCCGATGCGGCAAAAGAGATTCGCCAGCTCATCAGTGATTCCCAGACCCACGTCAGCGAAGGCAGCGATCTGGCGCAGCAGGCGGGGGAAACCATGGACGAAATCGCCTCTGAGGTGATGCGGATGACCAAACTGATGCGCGAAATTGCCAGCGCTTCTCAGGAGCAGAGCCGGGGTATTGAACAGGTGAACATTGCGGTGAGCCAGATGGATGAAACCGCGCAGCAGAATGCGGCGCTGGTGCAGCAGTCGTCGGCGGCGACCCGATCGCTGGAGGAACAATCCCGCGAGCTGCTGGAGGCGATGGCGTCGTTCCGTTTCCAGGCCTCCTGAGGAATTGCCCCTTTCCCCGGCGGGGAGAGGGGCAGGGGCGCTTTTACGCGTCCGGGTATTCGCGGATAAAGCGTTCGACGTCGTCGACCATATGCTCAGTGCCGACGAAGAACGGGCGGCGCTGGTGCAGGCTTGACGGCAGGATATCCAGAATGCGTTCTTTACCGTCACTGGCCTTACCGCCCGCCTGTTCGGCGAGGAACGCCATCGGGTTGCATTCGTACAGCAGGCGCAGTTTGCCTTCAGGATGGCTGGCGGTGCTTGGGTAGAGGTAAATCCCGCCTTTCAGCAGGTTACGGTGGAAATCCGCAACCAGGGAACCGATATAGCGCGAGGTGTAAGGACGCTGAGTGGCTTTGTCCTCTTCCTGGCAGAACTTAATGTACTTTTTCACACCCGCCGGGAATTTGATGTAGTTGCCTTCGTTAATGGAGTACATGTTGCCTTTTACCGGGAAGCGCATGCGTTCCTGGCTCAGGCAGAAAACGCCCAGCGACGGGTCGTAGGTAAAGGCATGAACGCCGCAGCCGGTGGTATACACCAGCATGGTGGAGGAGCCATACACCACATAACCGGCCGCCACCTGCTTGTTACCAGGCTGCAGGAAGTCTTCTTCCGTTACCGGCGTACCGACCGGAGTAACGCGGCGATAGATGGAGAAAATGGTGCCGACAGAGACGTTAACGTCGATGTTGGAGGAGCCATCAAGCGGGTCCATCAGCACAACGTATTTGGCGTGTTCACAGCCTTCGAAAACGACGATCTCATCTTCTTCTTCCGACGCGATACCGGCCACGATATCGCGCGCCCGCAGCGCAGCTTTCAGCTTTTCATTGGCGAACAGGTCGAGCTTTTGTTGCACCTCGCCCTGTACGTTTTCAGCACCGCTGGCACCCAGGATATCGACCAGACCGGCCTTATTGATATCGCGGTGGATGATCTTGGCGCCGAGCTTTATCGCCGACAGCAAAGCAGTGAGTTCACCCGTGGCATGCGAAAACTCGTGCTGCTTTTCGACAATAAATTCACCTAACGTTTTCATAACACTTTCCCTGCAATTTATATGGAGTAAAGCGACCGCAACAATCTTAACAAATATTTCATCCGTCGCGCTCAGGTGAATCGCGCCAGCTAAATACGGATTTACCCGAAATGCGTTTCTCAGCCGTCTCACATGTGGGTAAAATGTGCGCCAGCTAAAAGAAAGGATAATGACGTATGCGCATTCATATTTTGGGGATCTGTGGCACCTTCATGGGCGGTCTGGCAATGCTGGCGCGCTCTCTGGGCCACGAAGTAACGGGTTCGGACGCCAATGTGTATCCGCCGATGAGCACGCTGCTGGAGCAGCAGGGTATTGATTTAATTCAGGGTTATGATGCCAGCCAGCTCGATTCGCAGCCGGATCTGGTGATCATCGGCAATGCGATGACCCGCGGTAATCCGTGCGTCGAAGCGGTGCTGGAAAAGAACATTCCGTACATGTCCGGCCCGCAGTGGCTGCACGATTTCGTGCTGCGCGATCGCTGGGTGCTGGCGGTAGCCGGTACCCACGGTAAAACCACCACCGCCGGGATGGCGACCTGGATCCTCGAAGCCTGCGGCTACAAGCCCGGCTTTGTCATCGGCGGCGTACCGGGGAACTTCGACGTCTCCGCGCGGCTGGGCGACAGCCCGTTCTTTGTTATCGAAGCGGACGAATACGACTGCGCCTTCTTCGACAAGCGTTCCAAATTCGTCCACTACTGCCCGCGCACGCTCATCCTCAACAACCTTGAGTTTGACCATGCGGACATTTTTGACGACCTGAAAGCCATTCAGAAACAGTTCCATCACCTGGTGCGCATCGTGCCGGGGCAGGGACGGATTATCTGGCCGGAAAGCGACATCAATCTGAAGCAGACGCTGGCGCTGGGCTGCTGGAGCGAGCAGGAGCTGGTCGGCGAGCAGGGCCACTGGCAGGCGAAAAAAATCAGCACCGACGCGTCCGAATGGGAAGTATGGCTGGACGGTGAAAAGGTCGGCGAGGTGAAGTGGGGCCTCGTCGGCGAGCACAATATGAACAACGGCCTGATGGCGATTGCCGCCGCGCGTCACGTTGGCGTGCAGCCGGGCGATGCGGCCCAGGCGCTGGGTTCGTTCATCAACGCCCGCCGCCGTCTTGAGCTGCGCGGCGAAGCCAACGGCGTTGCGGTGTATGACGATTTCGCCCATCACCCGACGGCGATCCTCGCCACGCTGCAGGCGCTGCGCGGCAAAGTCGGCGGTACGGCGCGGATTATCGCCGTGCTGGAGCCGCGCTCCAACACCATGAAAATGGGCGTGTGCAAAGACGATCTCGCGCCGTCGCTCGGACGCGCCGATGAGGTGTTCCTGCTGCAGCCGCAGCATATTCCGTGGCAGGTAGCGGAAGTGGCGGACGCCTGCGTCCAGCCTGCGCACTGGAGTGCTGACGTGGATACGCTGGCGGACATGATTGTCAAAACCGCGCAGCCGGGCGATCACATTCTGGTGATGAGCAACGGCGGGTTTGGCGGTATCCACCAGAAGCTGCTGGCTGGCCTTGCGAAAAAAGCCGAAGCCGCAGAGTAAAAAAAAGCCCGGTGCTTAACCGGGCCTGTATTTTGCGTGATTCTGTAGGCCGGATAAGGCGTTTACGCCGCCGTCCGGCACAAAATCGCAGCGGCTTACTCGCCGTTTTCCGCCAGTTCGCGCAGATACTGGAAAATCAGGCGCGCGGACTTCGGCGGCTTGTTCCCGTCCCGCTCTTTCTGTGCATTGCGGATAAGCGAACGCAGCTGCTGGCGATCGGCCTCCGGCCACAGGTTCAGCACTTCCGCTACCGCATCATCGCCGTCGACAATCAGGCGATCGCGCAGATGCTCCAGCTTATGGAACAGGGCGACCTGCTGGTTATGGCGGTTTTTCAGCTTATCCAGCGCCTGGCGAATCGGCTCGACGTCGCGTTGACGCAGCATTTTGCCAATCAGCTGCAGCTGGCGGCGGCGGCCCTCTTTCTTGATGCGCTGCGCCAGCTCAATCGCGGCGCGCAGATCGTCATCCAGCGGGATTTTATCCAGCGCGTTTTTACCCAGCTCAACCATTTCTGCGCCGAGCTGTTTTAACTCTTCGGCGTCGCGTTTAATTTCGCTTTTGCTGACCCAGATAATCTCATCATCTTCATCGTCGATGTCGTCACCGGGCACGTCGTCGAGCCAGTCTTTGGGCTGCTTTGTCATCTCAGGCTCCTTAAAAAAGAGGCTCATGTTACCAGTTAAGGTGCGCACTGAAAAACGGTTCTCTGTTAGACTTCACTAAACTTACCTCTACATTATGGCATTAGCGATGAAAGTCATCACTCAGGTAGCAGAACAGCGTAAAGCGCTGGAAAAGGCCGTCTCCACCGCGCTGGAGCTGGCGGCAGGCAAATCTGATGGCGCAGAAGTATCGGTCACCAAATCGACCGGGATCAGCGTCAGCACGCGCTACGGCGAAGTGGAAAACGTTGAATTCAACAGCGACGGGGCGCTTGGCATTACGGTTTACCATCAGAACCGTAAAGGCAGCGCATCGTCGACGGACTTAAGCCCGGACGCCATTGCCCGCACCGTGCAGGCGGCGCTGGATATCGCGCGCTACACCTCGCCGGATCCGTTCGCGGGCGTCGCGGAAAAAGAGCTGCTGGCGTTTGACGCGCCGGATCTCGACCTCTTCCACCCGGCGGAGGTGACCCCGGATCAGGCCATTGAGCTGGCGGCGCGCGCCGAGCAGTCGGCGCTCGACGTCGACAAGCGCATCACCAATACCGAAGGCGGCAGCTTTAACAGCCATTACGGCATCAAGGTGTTCGGCAACAGCCACGGCATGCTGCAAAGCTACTGCTCCACGCGCCATTCGCTTTCAAGCTGCGTGATTGCCGAAGAAAACGGCGAGATGGAGCGTGACTACGCCTATACCATCGGCCGCGCCATGGGAGATCTGCAAAATCCGGAGTGGGTCGGCGCCGAGTGCGCCCGCCGCACGCTGTCTCGTCTGTCGCCGCGCAAGCTTGCCACCATGCAGGCGCCGGTGATTTTCGCCAACGAGGTCGCGACCGGCCTGTTCGGCCATCTGGTGGGCGCGATTGCCGGCGGCGCCGTATACCGTAAATCGACCTTCCTGCTGGACTCCATGGGTAAACAGATCCTGCCGGACTGGCTGACCATCGAAGAGCATCCGCATTTGCGAAAAGGGCTGGCGTCCACGCCGTTTGACAGCGAAGGCGTGCGCACCGAGCGTCGCGACATCATCAAAGACGGCGTGCTGACCCAATGGCTGCTGACCAACTACTCCGCGCGCAAGCTGGGGCTGAAGAGCACTGGGCACGCGGGCGGCATCCATAACTGGCGCATTGCGGGCCGCGGCCTGAGTTTTGCAAAGTTGCTTAAAGAGATGGGAACCGGCCTTGTGGTGACGGAGCTGATGGGCCAGGGTGTAAGCGGCATTACCGGCGACTATTCCCGCGGCGCGTCAGGCTTCTGGGTGGAAAACGGCGAGATCCAGTATCCCGTCAGTGAAATCACCATTGCCGGAAATCTGCAGGATATGTGGCGTAATATCGTCACCATCGCTGATGATATTGAGACTCGTAGCAATATCCAGTGTGGTAGTGTACTGCTGCCGGAGATGAAAATCGCCGGGCAATAAATGCATATACCGGCGCGACCTGCTGCGCCTTTAAAAACAAAAAGGAAGTGAGCAATGCGTAAACAACTTTTGGCTATTCTGGCGGTATCAACGCTTGCGATGGGGGCTGCGGCTCCGGCGTTTGCGGATATCGGCGACGATATGGAAGTCCTGGCGACAAACCTGAAAGTGGTGCAGAAAAGCGACAACGCGGGCGAGCTCAAAACCGCGCTGACCAAAATGCGCACCGCCGCGCAGGACGCCCAGAAGCAGACGCCGTCGAAGCTGGAAGGTAAAGCCGCCGACAGCGCGGAAATGAAAGATTACCGCCACGGCTTTGACACGCTGATCGGGCAGATCGACAGCGCGCTGAAGCTCGTTGATGAAGGCAAGCTGAAGGAAGCCCAGGCGGTGGCGGCCGATATCGCGGCCACCCGCAACACCTACCATCAGAAGTACCGCTAAATCCTTCTCGCCCCGTGCAGCGCAACGGGGCGTTTTCTTCGCGTTTCCTGCTTTTCCTTCATAAGAGACGCTTATTTCCTGCGATCCAGCGCACGCTTTTTCATTTTATTTTCCCGACGCAATTCAGCATCTTCACGTGATGTTCATCACAGTAATTTAGCGAAAAGTACGTATTCAGCCGAATTATGTGGAACAGATCACTCTTGCTGCCCGCCTTTCCACTTCGAAGTGGAAAACAACTCGCTACAAACCGACATCCCCCAGGGCTACGTTGTATATCAGACGCAATTAATGGGGTCAGATGAGTGAACAACGCAGTAGTGAATAACGACGTCGGGAATCGGACAGAAGAGCTTGCCACACGCATGCTGGGCGAGGTGTACAGCCTGCTCAAACGTCACGACATCATCCCGAACGCGGTCCAGGAGCAAATGCTGACATCGCATGTCCGCGCCATGGCGCACCGGTCGATTACCGGTGAGCCGCTGCCGGAAGTCGAAGCCAGCCTGTTCGAAGAAATTTCACCCGATTCAATGACGCTTGCCCGCGAAGTGGTCGCCGCATTCGGCAATCTTCCGGATGAAGAGGCCTGGCTGCTGTCAGTGCACTTCGAAGTGGCGAAAGAAAACCTGTAAGGAGCAAAACATGGAACAAATTACCGTAGTGATTGGCGATCGTCTGGGCAAAGGTCAGAAAGTCGCCGCAGGCGTTGAGAAAGCGGGCGGCCGCGCCGTTGTAGTGCCAGGCGTTGCCGCAGATATGAAGCTTGGCGACGTAATGAAAGCGGAAAACGCGACCTTCGGCATCTCGTTTTGCGGCAGCGGCGGCGCAGGCGCTATCACCGCGCAGACCAAATACGGCTACAAGGCGAAGTACGGCATGCGCTCTGTGGATGAGGGCGTAACGGCGATTAACGAAGGCTGCAACGTGCTGGGCTTCGGCTTCATGGATAAAGAAGAGCTGGGCGAGCGTCTGGTGCAGGCCTGGCAGAAAAAATACGGCGCTTAAGTATGAAAGAACAATTCACCACAACGGTGAGGGTCAAGGGCAAAGGCGAGGCCAAAGCACGCGCCTTTGCGGATGCCCTGAGCCATGTTCAGGCCGCGGTGATGAAAGCATCGCCGCATATCTTACTGCGTATTGAACCCCAGGATGTGGAGGTGATTCATGCGCGGGAAGCGGTGCGAAAAGAGGCGTTCTTGTTCTTCTTTCTGCGCCGGGAACGACGCACGTTCAGCGTCGAACTGGATGTAACCGTCAGCGTGACTGCGCTAAACCTCGACAAGGTGGAGTTCGTCACGTCTCAATAACTCATACCCGACGCGCTGGCGGCTCTGGCGACAGATAGCAGGGTAGGAAAAGGGCAGACACATGTTCTTAATTATATTAATAAAATCGCTCATTATCGGCGGCCTGGTAGGCGTCGGCGTGGGCGCAGGCGCTGCGCGCATGTTTCATGCACCCACCACGCAAGGGATGGGGGCATTTCGTACTTTGGGCGAACTCAACTCCTGCGAGGGCGACCCGGCTTCACACTTCTCTTTTGGTCTCGGCTTCTTCTTTAACGCCTGGGCATCGTCGGTCGCCGCAGGCGCCTTCACCCAGGACGTTGACCACCGCATTATCCCGAACTGGGGCGCGGCGGCGCTGATGATGAAAAACCGCAACGTCGCGCAAACGCTGCACGACCCGAAAAAAATGGCTATCGCCTGCGGCATCATCGGCATGATTGTGGTGGCGTTCCTTAACTCCACCGCCTCCGCCGTTCCGGCGGCGCTGCAGGTCACGGCGGTCAAAGTGCTGGTACCGGCGGCCAACCTGCTGGTCAACACCGTGATGCCGGTTATCTTCTGGCTGGCGGCGATTGACGCGGGTAAAAAATCCGGCTTCTGGGCCACCATTTTCGGCGGCGCCGCGCAGCTCATTATGGGCAACGCCGTCCCGGGCCTGGTGCTGGGCATCCTGATTGGTAAAGGCGTTGAAGAGAGCGGCTGGCATCGCGTCACCAAAGTGATGATGTCCGCGATCGTCGCCCTGTTCGTGCTGAGCGCCTTCTTCCGCGGCTTCGACATGAAGATGATCGAATCCTTCCACCTGACCGTGCCGAACTGGCTGGATCTGATTCACAACGCGCTGAGCGGCAAATAAGGGGATAACGCATGGAACAGAATAAAGGTTTTTGGTACGCCGACTGGTCGTTCCCGATTTTTGTCGGTCTGCTCTCCTCCGGCGTGTTTGCCGGGACGCACATGTACTACCTCTACGGTATCGGCGCGTTTAACGAAGTCGCCTTCGTGGCGATGCTCAAAGCCGGTATCGACACGGGCGCCTACGGCGCGGTCGCGGCGTTCGGCGCGAGCTTCCTCTTCGCGCGCATCATCGAAGGCTCGCTGGTCGGGATCCTCGATATCGGCGGCGCGATCCAGACCGGTGTCGGCCTCGGCGTTCCGGCGCTGCTGCTGGGCGCCGGGATCGTCTTCCCGGTAGCGAACTTCGGCGCGTCGCTGGTCACCGGTCTGGCGATTGGCCTGGCGATCGGCTACGTCATCATCCTGGCGCGTAAGTTCACCATTAACCAGAGCGACTCCACCTACGGCGCGGACGTCATGATGGGCGCGGGCAACGCCTCCGGCCGCTTCCTTGGGCCGTTGATTATCCTCAGCGCCATGACCGCGTCGATTCCTATTGGTATCGGCTCTCTGGCCGGCGCGCTGTTGTTCTATATCTGGCAGAAGCCGATCACCGGCGGCGCCATTCTCGGCGCGATGATCCTCGGTTCCATCTTCCCGGTGGCGATCGGCTAAGGTCTGCAAGGAGTAAGAGATGTTTGATTTAGTGCTTAAACGCGCGCGCCTGGTGGACGATACGGTAACGGATATCGCCATTCAGGGCGGCAAAATTGCGGCAATGGGCGATATCGACGAGGCGGCGACGAAGGTCGTCGACCTCAACGGCGAGCAGTACGTCAGCGCCGGGTGGATCGATCTTCACGTCCACTGCTACCCGCAGTCGCCGATTTATCACGACGAGCCGGACAGCGTGGGGATCGCCACCGGCGTCACCACGGTTATCGATGCGGGCAGCACCGGCGCGGATGATGTGGATACCTTCTACGCGCTGACCCGCCAGGCGGTCACCGACGTTTATGCGTTGCTCAACATCTCCCGGGTGGGGCTGATTGCGCAAAACGAGCTGGCGAATATGGAGAACATTGACGCCGATGCCGCCGCCGCGGCGATTAAGCGCCACCCTGATTTTATCGTCGGCCTGAAGGCGCGGATGAGCAGCAGCGTGGTGGGCGAGAACGGCATTACGCCGCTTGAGCGCGCCAAGGCGATTCAGCAGGCCAACGGCTCTCTGCCGCTGATGGTGCACATCGGCAACAATCCGCCAAACCTGGATGAGATAGCCGCGCTGCTGACCTCCGGCGACATTATCACCCACTGCTATAACGGCAAACCGAACCGTATCCTGACGCCCGCAGGCGAGCTGCGCGCTTCGGTGTCCGGCGCGCTCCGGCGCGGCGTCAGGCTTGACGTCGGCCACGGGACGGCGAGCCTGAGCTTCGAGGTGGCGAGAAAAGCCATCGCGATGGGCATTCTGCCGCACACCATCAGCTCCGATATTTACTGCCGCAACCGCATCAGCGGGCCGGTGCATTCGCTCTCAAGGGTGATGGCGAAATTCCTCGCCCTCGGCATGTCGCTGCCGCAGGTGATTGCCTGCGTCACCACGCACGCCGCCGACGCGGTACGGCTGAAAAACAAAGGGCATCTGGCGCCGGGCTATGACGCCGATCTCACCATTTTCACCTTAAAACGCCAGCCTATCACGCTGGTGGATGCAGAAAACGACGCCCTGCAGGCGGACCAGGATCTGGTGCCGCTGGCCGCGATCCGCGCGGGTAAAGGGTATATGACCGAACAGGGGAGTGCAGAACATGCCTTCGATTTATGAGAAGTACCAGTTAAAACAAGTCATTAATACCTCCGGCCGTATGACGGCGCTGGGCGTTTCAACGCCGCGTCCGGAAGTGGTCGAGGCGGTGATGAACGGCATGAACCACTACTTCGAAATGAAAGATCTGGTCAACAAGACCGGAGAGTACATCGCGCGCCTGCTGGACGTTGAGGGCGCGACCGTGGTGTCCTGCGCCTCCGCCGGGATTGCCCAGTCGGTGGCCGCCGTCCTGGTGAAGGACAGCGACTGGCTGCTGGAGAACCTGCACAGCACGGTGATTGAAAACAACGAAATCGTGCTGCCGCGCGGCCACAACGTCAACTTTGGCGCCCCGGTCGGCACCATGGTGGCGCTGGGCGGCGGTAAGGTGGTCGAAGCCGGTTACGCCAACGAGTGCTCCGCCGATCAGCTGGCGGCGGCCATTTCTCCGCGTACGGCCGCCATTTTGTACATCAAATCGCACCACTGCGTGCAGAAGAGCATGCTCAGCGTCGAGCAGGCGGTGGTCGTAGCGCGTAAGCACAACGTACCGCTGATCGTCGATGCGGCGGCGGAAGAAGATCTGCAGTGCTACTACCGCTCCGGCGCGGATCTGGTTATCTACAGCGGCGCGAAGGCCATTGAAGGGCCGACCAGCGGTCTGGTCGTCGGCAAAACCCAGTACGTCGAGTGGGTAAAACGCCAGACGGCGGGCATCGGCCGCGCGATGAAGGTGGGTAAAGAGGGCATCCTCGGCCTGACCTGCGCCATCGAGCACTATCTGACGGCGGAAAAAGAGAGCGGCGCGCAGATGGTGGAAAAAATGACGCCGTTCATCGCCGCGCTGAACGCCATCGACGGCGTCTCAGCTCGCGTGGTCTGGGACAGCGCCGGGCGCGACATCGCCCGCAGCGAAATCAAATTTAACGAAGCCGTCACCGGCATCGCCACGGGCGAGCTGGTCAACGCGCTCAAGCAGGGCGAATACGCCATTTACTTCCGCGGCTACAAGGCCAACGAAGGCATTATTGAAGCCGATGTACGCAGCGTAAACGCGCAGCAGCTGGACATTGTGGCGCGCCGTATTGCGGACGTGCTGAACAAGGAGAAAAACGCATGAAGCTGACCCCGAATTTTTACCGGGACCGTGTTTGCCTGAACGTGCTGGCGGGGTCTAAAGCCAATGCGAGCGCCATTTACGAAGCCGCCGAAGGCCACGTGCTGGTCGGCGTGCTGTCGAAGAACTACCCGGACGTCGCCACGGCGGTCGCCGACATGCGCGAGTACGCGGCGCTTATCGATAACGCGCTGTCGGTGGGTCTTGGCGCAGGCGATCCGAACCAGTCGCAGATGGTGAGCGACATCGCCCGCGAGGTGCAGCCGCAGCACGTCAACCAGGTGTTCACCGGCGTGGCGACCAGCCGCGCGCTGCTCGGTCAGAACGAGACGGTGGTCAACGGTCTGGTGTCGCCGACCGGCACGCCGGGCATGGTGAAAATTTCCACCGGCCCGCTGAGCAGCAGGGCGCAGGACGGCATTGTCCCCATCGAGACGGCGATCGCGCTGCTGAAAGACATGGGGTGCAGCTCGGTGAAATATTTCCCGATGGGCGGCCTGAAGAGCCGTGACGAATATCAGGCCGTGGCTGAAGCCTGCGCCCGTCACGATTTCTGGCTGGAGCCGACCGGCGGGATCGATCTGGAAAACTACGGCGAGATCCTGAAAATCGCCCTCGACGCGGGCGTCAGCAGGATCATTCCGCATATCTACAGCTCGATCATTGATAAAGACAGCGGCGATACGCGCCCTGAGGACGTGCGCCGTCTGCTGGATATCACCAAAACGCTGGTGAAGTAGCGTCGATTGCCCCTCCCTCCTCTCCTCTGCGGGGGAGAGGGGAAAACACACCGCCACCGTCAAGGAGTCACCATGCTTTCTGCACGTCATCTGCTTGTCGCTTCATTTTCTCTGCTCGCCACCGCCGCCTCGGCGCAAACGCAGTTTGCCTGGGTCGGCACCTATAATCCCAACGGCGAGGGGCTGTACCGTTTTACCGTCGATCCCGGCACCGGCGATTTACGCGATAAAACGCTGGTAAGCCAGCTGCCGAACGCCGCACAGCTCACCGTTTCCCATGACGGTAAGACGCTGTACGCCGCCAGCGAAGTGGAAAAGGGCGTCGTGCAGGCGTGGCGGATTGCGCCCAACGGTGAGCTGACCGCGCTGAACCAGGTTTCGTCGGGCGGCGCCGGGCCGGTCTATCTGTCGCTGACGCCGGGCGGCCGCCACCTGCTGGTGGCGAACTACGTCAGCGGCACCATTGCCGTGCTGCCGGTGAAAGAAGATGGTAGCCTGGGAGAGGCCAGCGACACGCGGCAGGACAGCGGTCCGGCGGGCGCCGGGAAGCCGGAGGCGGCGGTGGAGGGCAGCTTTGCCATCAGCGATCATAACGGACCGCATGCGCATATGATCGCCGCCGATCCGCAGGGGAAATTCGTGTTTTCGACGGATCTGGGGCTGGATCGGATCTATCAGTATCGTCTGGATGAGGCGACCGGCAGGCTGACGCCGAACGATCCGCCGTTTATCGCGGCGTCGTCAAAAGGCGCCGGGCCGCGTCATTTTGTCTTCACCCCGAAGGGCGATGGTCTATGGTTAATCAACGAAGAGGCGTCAACGCTGACCCACTACCGGCTTGATGTCGCGAAGGGTACGCTGACTGAGGGCAAAACCGTCTCTTCGCTGCCCAAAGAGTACAAAGGGACCAGCTTTGCCGCAGGACTGGCGCTGAGCCCGGATGGCAAACAGCTGTATGTCGCCAACCGTTTGCATAACAGCATTGCACACTTTACGGTATCTGCTGACGGGCAGCTGGTGCGTCAGGATGACGTCTGGACCCGCGGCGACTACCCGCGCACCCTGACGCTCGACAGCAAAGGCGGCTGGCTGTACGCCATGAACCAGCGCAGCGACAACATCACCCGTTTTCGGGTGGCGCCGCACACCGGCAAGCTGACCTTTGAGCCGGGCTATACGGCGGTAGGCAGTCCGTCACAAATGGTGATTTCACCGACCCCATAAGCTGTACGGCGGGCGCGCAGGCGCCCGTTCTGAAAGAGAGGAAAACGGTAGTGCGATTCCCGAATCAACGCCTGGCGCAATTGTTTGATATGTTGCAAAACGAAACCCTGCCGCAGGACGAGCTGGCGCAGCGGCTTTCCGTTTCCACGCGTACCGTTCGGGCCGATATTACGGCGCTTAATGCCCTGCTGGCGCAGCACGGCGCGCAGTTTATTCTCAGCCGCGGCAGCGGCTATCAGCTCCATATCGACGACCCTGCGCGCTATCAGTCGCTGCAGGATTCTCGCCCGCGTGCGCTGCGGGTGCCGCGTACCGCCAGCGAGCGGGTGCAGTATCTGATGGTGCGCTTTCTCACCTCCGCATTTTCCCTCAAGCTTGAAGATCTTGCCGACGAGTGGTTCGTCAGCCGCGCGACGCTGCAGGGCGATATGGCCGAAGTGCGCGAATGGCTGGCGCGCTATCAGCTGACGCTGGAAACCCGCCCGCGCCACGGCGTGAAGCTGTTCGGCAGCGAAATGTCGATTCGCGCCTGCCTGACGGATCTGCTCTGGCAGCTGGCGCAGCAGGACAGCCAGCATCCGCTGCTGACGCAGGAGGCGCTGAACGCCGGGGTGCCGGAAGAGCTGGAGCGCGCGCTGCAGGAGACGTTCAGCCGCTGGCATATCCGCCTGACCGACGAGGGCGAGCTGTTTGTCCGGCTGTACTGCGCGGTGGCGGTGCGGCGCATCAGCGAAGGCTATCCGCTGCCGGAATTTTCCGCCGATGACGTCGATGAGAGCGTGCTGCAGGCGGCGCGGGAGATTGCCGGCGTTATCCAGCAGCTGGCCGGGAAAACTCTGGCCGCCTCGGAAGAGAGCTGGCTGCGGGTGCATATTGCCGCCCGCCAGGTGCAGGATATCGCGCCAAGCCAGATCAACGCCGACGATGACGAAGCGCTGGTGAACTACATCCTGCAGTACATCAACAGCCACTATAACTACAACCTGCTTAGCGATGCGCAGCTGCATGCCGACCTGCTGACGCATATCAAAACCATGATCACCCGGGTGCGCTATCAGATAATGATCCCCAACCCGCTGCTCGAAAACATCAAACAGCACTACCCGATGGCCTGGGATATGACCCTCGCGGCAGTCTCCGGCTGGAGTAAGTACACCCCGTGGACCATCAGCGAAAACGAAATCGGCTTTCTGGTGCTGCACATCGGCGTTGGGCTGGAGCGGCACTACAACATCGGCTACCAGCGCCAGCCGCGGGTGCTGCTGGTGTGCGACGCCGGCAACGCCATGGCGCGGATGATTGAAGCGGTGCTGCAGCGCAAATATCCGCAGCTGGAGATGACCGGCGCCATTTCGCTGCGCGACTATGAGCAGCGTGAGACCATCAGCGAAGATTTTGTGGTTTCCACCGCGCGGGCGGCGGAAAAAGATAAGCCGGTAGTGGTGGTGTCGCCGTTTCCTACGGACTACCAGCTTGAGCAGATAGGCAAGCTGGTGCTGGTCGACAGAACCCGCCCGTGGATGCTGGAAAAGTACTTCGACGCCCGCCATTTCCGTATTATTGATACACCGATCGACCAGCACACGCTGTTCCGCGAGCTGTGCCAGCAGCTGCGCGAAGAGGGGTTTGTCGACGGCGATTTTGTCGATTCGGTGGTGGAGCGTGAGGCTATCGTCAGCACCATGCTGGGCGACGGCATCGCGCTGCCCCACGCCCTGGGGCTGCTGGCAAAGAAAACGGTGGTCTATACCGTGCTGGCCCCGCAGGGGATCGCCTGGGGCGATGAAACCGCCCACGTTATTTTCCTGCTGGCGATCAGCAAGAGCGAATATGAAGAGGCGATGGCCATCTACGATATCTTCGTCACCTTCCTGCGTGAGCGGGCGATGGCGCGGCTGTGCGCCTGCGGCGATTTTACCGAATTTAAAACGCTGGCAATGGAGTGCGTGAGCCGCTTCTGACTCAGCGCAGGTGATGGACGACCTGGTTGCTGCTGCCGCGCCAGATAAGCGCCGGGTCCTTAAGATCCTGCATGAACTTGCCGTCGACCAGCACGTTGATCAGGTTGACGACCGCCATCTGCGCATCGTTAAGCTCTTCAAGCCTGTAGCCGGTCCATACCCAGATGTCTTTCCCCGGGCACTCCGCGCGTACGCGCTGCGCCAGACGCAGAATGTCCGCCACGTTCTGCGGATGCAGCGGGTCGCCGCCGGACAGCGAAATTCCCTGGCGCTTAATGCGGGTGTCGTTCAGATCGGCGATGATGCGATCCTCCATCTCCTGGGTGAACGGCATACCGGAGTTCAGCCGCCAGGTGCTCTTGTTGTAGCAGCCGGGGCACTCGTGAACGCACCCGGAAACAAACAGGGTGCAGCGCGTGCCGGGGCCGTTGACAATATCAACCGGGTAGTACTGGTGGTAATTCATAACGTATAACCATGCCGGGTGGCGCTGCGCTTACCCGGCCTACAATAAGAGTGCGGTTGGTAGGCCCGGTAAGCGCAGCGCTACCCGGCATTAAAGCGGCAGAGGATTAATCGATCTGCCCGTTCCCCAGATGCTTCACGCGGCGCTTCACTTCTTCCTGCTTACCGGCGTTAAACGGACGCGCATCCGGGCTGCCCAGATACCCGCAAACGCGGCGGGTCACCGACACGCGGGAGGCGTCGTGGTTGCCGCATTTCGGACAGGTGAACCCCTTGCTGGTGCACTCGAATTCGCCGGTAAAGCCGCACTCATAGCACTCGTCGATAGGCGTATTGGTGCCGTAGTACGGCACGTGCTGGTAGCTGTAATCCCAGACGTCTTCCAGCGCTTTCAGGTTGTGCTGGATGTTCGGGTATTCGCCGTAGCAAATGAACCCGCCGTTCGCCAGCGGCGGATAAGGCGCTTCGAAGTCGATTTTATCGTACGGGTTCACCTTCTTCTCCACGTCGAGGTGGAAGCTGTTGGTGTAGTAGCCCTTATCCGTCACGCCGTCCACCAGGCCGAACTGCGCCGTATCGAGGCGGCAGAAGCGGTCGCACAGGTTTTCGCTCGGCGTGCTGTAGAGGCTAAAGCCATAGCCGGTTTCCGCTTTCCACTCGTCGACCGCGTCGCGCAGGCGCTGCACGATGGCGATGCCTTTCTCACGCAGCGCAGCGGTGTCGTAGACGTGCTGGTTGCCGAACAGCGCATTGATGGTTTCGTGGATGCCGATATAGCCCAGCGAAATCGACGCGCGGCCGTTTTTAAAGATTTCAGAGACGTCGTCGTCGGCCTTCAGCCGCACGCCGCAGGCGCCTTCCATATACAGGATCGGCGCGACGCGGGCCTTCACCCCTTCCAGACGGGCAATACGGGTCATCAGCGCCTTACGGGCAAGCTGCAGGCGTTCGTCCAGCAGCTTCCAGAAGGCCGCTTCGTTGCCGTGGGCCTCCAGCGCAATGCGCGGCAGGTTGAGGCTAATCACGCCGAGGTTGTTGCGGCCGTCGTGGATCTGCTCGCCGTTCTCTTCATACACGCCGAGGAAGCTGCGGCAGCCCATTGGGGTTTTAAACGAGCCGGTAACCTTAACCACCTGATCGTAGTTGAGAATATCCGGATACATGCGCTTGCTCGCGCACTCCAGCGCCAGCTGTTTGATGTCGTAGTTCGGATCGCCGAACTTGTGGTTCAGGCCGTCGCGAATGGCGAATACCAGCTTCGGGAAGACCGCCGTTTTGCGGTTTTTACCCAGCCCGGCGATGCGGTTGCGCAGAATCGACTGCTGGATCAAACGCGACTGCCAGCTGGTGCCGAGGCCAAAGCCGAAGGTGACGAACGGCGTCTGGCCGTTGGCGGTATGCAGGGTGTTTACCTCATACTCCAGCGACTGGAACGCGTCATAGCACTCTTTTTCCGTACGCGAGTGGGCGTAGCCTTCGGCATCCGGAATGCGCCACTCGTCGGCCACTCTGCGGTGCTTTTCAAAGCTGGCGGTCACGAACGGCGCCAGCACTTCGTCGATACGGTTAATGGTGGTGCCGCCATAAATGTGGCTTGCCACCTGGGCGATGATCTGCGCGGTGACGGCGGTGGCGGTAGAGATGGATTTCGGCGGTTCAATCTCCGCGTTGCCCATCTTAAAGCCCTGGGTCAGCATGCCCTTAAGGTCAATCAGCATGCAGTTGAACATCGGGAAGAAGGGCGAGTAGTCGAGATCGTGGTAGTGAATCTCTCCGCGCTCGTGGGCCTGCACCACGTCGTACGGCAGCAGGTGCTGGCGGGCGTAGTGTTTGGCGACGATACCGGCCAGCAGGTCGCGCTGGGTCGGGATCACTTTACTGTCTTTATTGGCGTTTTCGTTGAGCAGCGCCGAGTTGGTTTGCTCCACCAGGCCGCGAATTTCCTGGTTCAGGCGGCCGCGCTTTTCACGCTGAACATCGCGGTCGTGGCGATACTCGATATAGGCGCGGGCCAGCTGCTTGTACGGTCCGGACATCAGCTGGTTTTCGACGGCGGTCTGAATTTCGCTGATGTCGACCTGCTCGCGGCCCTGCATTTGTTGGCTAACGACTTCTGCGACGGTGGCGCAATAGTCTGCGTCATCGACTCCCGCTGCGCTTGCGGCTCGCAGGATAGCTTCCTGGATGCGCGCTGAGGTGAACGGCACTTTACAGCCATCGCGTTTCATCACATGCGGTGTCATGATCACTCCATATTAAAAGAACAGGTTATCCACAGAGGCGGGAGACGCGTCGCAGGCATGATTCAGCTTACCTGCCAGACACTTCCCCGATTCCGGCCCTTTTTATCCACATTCTCGCCCTGGCTTTTTTAGTCAGGTTCAGGTGAGAGAATAGACGATTAATACAAGATGTAGGGCCGGGATGCATTCTAAGTTCTATATATAGTGATTTGCATCAAAGATGTTTGCGATTTTTTTGATTCAGGACAAAGTAAAAACTGGACAGTACAGAGGACGGGCGATGTAGCCCAAAGAAAAATTCTATGCTCAAAAAGTGAGTGAAAAATCAACAAAATCAGCGCTCACTGTGCGGTTTTGGGGGGCTGAGTGAAGATAGTTGGCCCTTCATGCACGCCTGCAATGTGAGCTTTGCGGAATGTTGGCCCGCGCCAGTGAATCAGATGCGTTATTGTAAATGCAATACAGGGTGATGCTGGGCCCTGCACTTCAAATACTCTGCTCACCAGAGGTGTTTCACCCAGGGGATGTTTAAATTCAAATGTCTTAACCTGATCTTTAGGTAGTGCACTCATCTCGTGCTATTTACAATAGTTACTATCCGCGCAATAAGCCGACGGGATTTTCGACTGTCAACCATCTCAATACGACATAACTTAGTAATTCTGGAAATATCAGTTGAAAATAGGAAAAAATGCAAAAAAATTACTCAGTAAAATTATTTCATAGAGAAAATAATATACAGAAACGTAGTTTAGATGTGATGAATATCACTGTTTATTTAATGATTTATTTGTTTTTCATTGATCATGATTGGTGTTTTTGTTAATTTTTTGCGCCGAAGTAAAACGTTACCTCCCATCTTTTCCAGGTGACGACATTAGCCGCCTGTGATAATCATAGCGCCGGATTTATTATGCCGGATATCGGCTTCAGATTGGTCAGGAGCGTACACATTGAATCGTAATCTGTTCATCATCGCTATGCTTATGTTGATATCTCCCGGTGCGTTTTCTGCTGAGTATAGTAAGGTTATGCTTAAGAAAGGTGTTAATATGCTTGATGTGAATGGCGATGGATTAAAAGACATCGTTATTGATGCCATATTTGATAACAACACCTCGCATCCCAACCATACCATGACGATTTTCATTAAAAATAAGAATGGAGAATATAATATCATCCCCGTTCCCAATGATACGGGGTTCACCTGGTCTGATTTCAGCCTGTCTGCTTCAACGATCAAGATAACTAACTACCAGCTGTATAAAAAAAACAATGGTTATTTTGTCGTCAGCGCATACAAATTAGCGAGTAAGCAAAATGGTGATGATGTTACGGATGCGCTGCCGGTAAAATTTAGTCGTTATGATATAAAAATCAATGATCAAGATCCTGGCGTCTCCTTGTTCTATTGGGAACTCACCAGAGCATATGTGACTAAAGAACGATATAGCGACACGGATGAAGCTTTTAATCATATTAGTATCAGGACGCTGGAATGAAGCCCTGTTTTCTCGTCTGTTGCCTGCTGTTATCTTTCCTTAGCCACGGCGCTGACCGCGATAGTTATATAAAGTTGATTCAGCAAGCACTGGATCGACAACCATCGTTATGCCTGGGAGAAATTTTGTGGCCCGTTTCGATTACACAGAATGAGTCGGTGTGGGTTAATGCAAAAATGTGGGCATTGGTTGATGCAGGTTTGGTGAAAGTGACCCCTGATAAGAGAAGCTGGTCGCTTACTCGTGCAGGTCAGGAAGAATTTAAAAAGCATGGTGACTTCTGCTATGGCCGTATTCGCGTGAAAAAAATTGACAATATCGCTAACCATGGTCATGGCAATACGTCAGTAATTTTCTACTATGACATAGAAAATTTACCCTCCTGGGCAAAAGATAAATCGATCAGGGGGGCGTACACCGACCTGGATAATAGGGTCATGGGGATCGGGAATGCCAGGTATCAGGCGGATATTTTAACCAATGCAGACGGTTCAATGACAATCACTGGAGAGCCCTATCAGCTAGATCTGTTCTACTGAATGCGCGGGCCGTCGCCCCGGCAGATGTACCGCCGGGGGAACGCGCCTGATCAGTCCTGCAGCCACCATACCGCTTCAAACGGGCGCAGCGTCATCGCGCCCGGTTTGTCGGCGGCTTCCGGGTAGTTGCTTATTACCCTCTGCCAGTCGCCGTCGGCCTGCTCCGGCGTCCACGCCTGCTCCTCGCGGCTGAGGTTTGCCGCCACCAGCAGAGTTTGCCCCTGCCAGCGGCGGCGGTAGCACCACAGGGAAGGGTGCTGCGGCAGAAGATCCTGATAGTCTCCCCACGTCAGCACCGGCAGCGTTTTGCGCAGCCGAATCAGAGACTGATAGGTGTAGAACACCGAATCGGGGGAGCCGAGCGCCGCCTCGGCGTTGATCTGGCGGTAGTTATCGCAAAGGGCGATCCACGGCGTGCCGGTGGTAAAGCCGCCGTGCGCCGCATCGCTCCACTGCATCGGCGTGCGGCCGTTGTCGCGGGACTTGCTGGCGAGGATCGCCAGCAGCTCGTTGACATCGCATCCCTGGGCCACGCGCTCGGCGAACATATTGTGGCTCTCCACATCGCGGTAGTCGGTAATCTGGCGGAAGTGCGGGTTGGTCATACCGAGCTCTTCGCCCTGATAGATGTACGGCGTTCCCTGCATGCCGTGCAGCACCATCCCCAGCATTTTGGCGGCGACGACGCGGTATTCGCCCTCATCGCCGAAGCGCGACACGATGCGCGGCTGGTCGTGGTTACACCAGAACAGCGCGTTCCAGGCCACATTGTGCATACCCTGCTGCCAGTGGCTGAACAGCGCCTTCAGCGCGACGTAGTCCGGTTTGGCCCGCGTCCATTTCTCGCCGTTCGGGTAGTCCACCTTCAGGTGGTGAAAGTTAAAGGTCATCGACAGCTCACGGCCGTCGAGCGCGGCGTATTGCTGACAGTGCTCAAGCGTGGTGGAGGACATCTCGCCCACGGTCATCAGCTGGCGCGGCGTAAAGACGTCGCGGCTCATCTCCTGAAGAAACTCATGCACCCGCGGGCCGTCGGTATAAAAGCGGCGGCCGTCGCCCTCAAGATCGAACGGAAACGCCTGGTCCTTGGAAATCAGGTTCACCACGTCGAGGCGCAGCCCGTCCACGCCGCGATCGGCCCAAAACTCGCACACCTGCTTGAGCTCGGCGCGCACCGCCGGGTTTTCCCAGTTGAGATCGGCCTGCTCGGGGGCGAACAGGTGCAGGTAGTGCTGTTCGCTGTCGGCATGCCACTGCCAGGCGTTGCCGCCGAACTTGGCGCGCCAGTTATTCGGGTCATCGCGCCAGATATAGAACGCGCGGTGCGGGCTGTCCGGACGCTGCGCGTCGATAAACCACGGGTGCAGGGTCGACGTATGGTTAAACACCATGTCGAGCACGATGCGGATCCCGCGCGCTTTCGCCTGCGCCACCAGCTCGTCGAAATCCGCCAGCGTGCCGTAGGCCGGGTCGATGGCGGTGTAGTCGGCGACATCGTAGCCGTTGTCCACCTGCGGCGAGACGTAAAACGGCGTGAGCCAGATGGCATCAATGCCCAGGGTTTGCAGATAGTCGAGACGGGCGGTGACGCCGCGCAGGTCGCCGGTACCGCTGCCGGTCGTGTCCTGGAAACTCTTCGGGTAGATCTGGTAGATAACGCCGTTTTGCCACCAGTGGGGAAGGTTATTCATACGTTTTTCCTGATTTACAACAGAGGGGGCGCCGACGCGCCCCGACAACATTACACCATCTGCAGGGTGCCCTGGCGGAGCTTGCGCTGGTACACCAGCGCCGTCAGCACAATCGGCACCACTACGGCGATAACCATCGCCAGCGCATAGACCTGCCAGTAAGTCGGCTGGATAGAGAGGATGCCCGGCAGCCCGCCGACGCCGATGCCGTTGGCCATCACCCCGTTGAGGCCGCACAGCAGGCCCGCCAGCCCGGAGCCGACCATTGCGCACAGCATCGGGAAGCGGTATTTGAGGTTGATGCCGTACATCGCCGGTTCGGTCACGCCGAGGTAGGCGGAGATGGCCGCCGGAACGGAAATCTCGCGTTCGTTGTGCCTGCGGCTGCAGATAATAATGCCGACCACCGCGGACGCCTGGGCGATGTTGGACAGCGCAATCAGCGGCCACACCGGCGTTCCGCCCATGCTCTGGATCATCTGCATGTCGATGGCAAGCGTGGTCTGATGCACGCCGGTGATCACCAGCGGCGCATACAGGAAGCCGAATAGCGCGGCGCCAATCGGGGCGAAGCTGCCGGTCATCAGGTGGCGCACCGCGAACGCTACGCCGTCGCCGATCAGGCGGCCGAACGGGCCGATAAAGGCGTGGGCGAGGAACACGGCGAGGATCAGCGAGCAGACCGGCACCACCACCAGATAGAGATAGTCCGGCACGATACGCTTCAGGCGCGTTTCAATCACGCCGAGCGCCAGCCCCGCCAGCAGCGCCGGGATCACCTGCGCCTGATAGCCCACCTTCGCAATGCTGAACAGGCCGAAGTTCCACACTTCCGGCGCCTGCTGACCCAGCAGATAGGCGTTCATCAGCTGCGGCGACACCAGCGTCACCCCCAGCACGATGCCGAGGATCGGCGTGCCGCCCATTTTCTTCACCGCCGACCAGCAGATCCCGACTGGCAGGTAGAAGAAGATGGCTTCGCCGATAAGCCACAGAAAGTCATAGACGGTTTTCAGCGCCGGGTGCATCTGCGCCAGCGTCTGGCCGTTGCTCATCGGCAGGTCGCCGATAACGTTGCGAAAACCGAGGATTAAACCGCCGCTTATCAGCGCGGGCAGCAGCGGGAAGAAGATCTCGGCAAAGTGGGAAATCAGCCGCTCGTGCCATTTCATGTTCTGCCGCGCCGCGAGTTTGGCCTGCTCTTTGTCGGCGGAGGCCTGCCCGGTGGTGGCCAGCAGCGCTTTGTAGTAATCGTCGACCTCGGTGCCGATGACCACCTGGAACTGCCCGGCGTTGGTAAAGCAGCCCTTGACCATCGGCAGCGCTTCGATGGCTTTCGGGTTAGCGCTTGCCGGGTTATTCAGCACAAAGCGCAGGCGGGTGATGCAGTGGCTGACGGTGGCGATATTGTCGCGCCCGCCGACCAGTTCGATCAGTTTATCGATGTCCTGTTGTTTTACTTTGCTCATGATGAGGTCTCGTAGCAGAGGAGGTTATGACCTGCACAAAGGCTATCCTTTTCGCTTAAATTCGAAAATGGGAACGTTCCCGAAAATCGGCGGCGATCACAAATATTCGTCAATTTGCGATCGGTTCGGGTCAGGCGAGGGTCGCGGGGATCACTATCTGCTGCAGGTCGGATCGGCCGTTGATCTGGGCCACCAGCTGCTGCGCGGCCTGCTGCCCGGCCTTACCGTAGCCGGGATCGACGGTGATTATCTCCGGGTGCAGAAACTTCATCAGCGGGGTGCTGCCGACGCTCGCCAGCTGCAGGGCGTCGAGCCGCTGCTCCTGCAAATATTTGCTGGCGCCGAGGGCGAGGGTATCGGTGGCGCACACCAGCGCGGTGGTGTCGGGGCCGGTCACGGTGGCGACGGCGTCATAGCCCTGCTTCATCGCCAGGCCCGGCAGCGCGGCGACGGGGGTCAGCCGGTGCGTTTTGCAAAACGCCAGATAGGCTTCGTGACGGCGCTTGCCGGTGGTGACGTCGCTGTGCGGCACGCCAAGGAAGCTGATATGCCGGTGTCCCTGGTCATACAGGCGCTGCATCAGCATCTGGATAGCTCCTTCATCGTCATAGCATACCGAGGCGAAACCAGCGGCGTCGCGCGCCAGCATCACCAGCGTGGACTGCCACGGCGCCAGCAGCGTTTCGTTGACGCCGGTAAAGCCGAACAGCACCACCCCGTCGACGTTGCGGCGACGCAGCATACCGAGATGCTCTGCGACTTTCTCCGGCGAAAACTGGCTTTCCATCATGATGGGGTCATAGCCCTGCTCGTAGAACACCGGCAGCATGGTCTGTACCGCAAGATTTTCCGACAGCGAATCCAGGCGGGTGACGATAATCGCCACGACTTTATCGCTCTGGCCGCGCATGGCGCGGGCGGAGCGGGAAGGGGCGAAGCCGTGCTGGTTCATCACCGCCTCCACGCGCTCGCGGGTGCGGGCGCTGACGCCGCTTTCGTTATTCAGCACGCGGGAGACGGTGGATTTTCCTACGCCGCTTAAACGCGCAATGTCTTTAATGGTCAACCGGTTCTGCATCCTGGTATCCGTCATCCGCATGAAATGATCTTCGAGCCTAATGCTACTCAACGAAGACGCAATGGGCAAAATCTTGTATACGCACCGTTTAATTGCGTGGGCGCATAATACCGCCATAATTGCTTGTTTACCGTGCGGTTATCTGCATATATACTGCGCGGCGTTTATTTCTCTTACCGGAGGCTTCATGGATCCCGATCCCACTCCCCATCATCGATGGAGCATAACTTTTTCCCGGTAAGCCAGTCTTTATCACTGCCTTACCGGTTTTGCGTGAGGCAGTGACGTCGTTGATGTCCCTGCACAAAATACAATAATGACCTGACAGGTAGCGCGTAAGCCGTCTGTCGGGAAGTCTGTGCTTGTTTTCGCGAGCACGGAGGGATGTCCTATGCTGAAAAATATGACCCGGCAGCTGCTTGACCAGCTGAGCCGCCACCTGCCACGCCGCCTTGTCCAGCGCGACCCGATGCCGGACAGAAAAGTGCTTGCCGGCACGCCGATACCTGACACGCTCAGCAAGCAGTGTCTTGACGCTGCGGCGATGGATGAAAACGAAATCTGGCGCGCCTTCAACAGCCATCCTGAAGGGCTGAACGCGGCGGATGTCGAGGAAAACCGCACCCGTCACGGCGAAAACGTCATTCCGGCGCAGAAGCCGTCGCCGTGGTGGATCCACCTCTGGAGCTGCTATCGCAACCCGTTCAACCTGCTGCTGACGGTGCTGGGGATCATTTCCTATTCCACGGAAGACCTGTTCGCCGCGGGCGTGATTGCGCTGATGGTGGGCATTTCCACGCTGCTGAACTTTATTCAGGAGGCGCGCTCGACGAAAGCGGCGGACGCCCTGAAGGCGATGGTCAGCAACACCGCGACGGTGCTGCGCGTCATCAACGAGCAGGGGGAGAGCCGCTGGCTGGAGATCCCTATCGATCGGCTGGTGCAGGGCGATATCGTTAAGCTCTCCGCAGGCGACATGATCCCGGCGGATCTGCGCGTCTTCCAGGCCCGCGATCTGTTCGTCGCGCAGGCGTCGCTGACCGGCGAATCCCTGCCGGTGGAAAAAGTGGCCCGCAGCCGCGACCCGCAGCAGAGCAACCCGCTGGAAAGCGATACCCTGTGCTTTATGGGCACCAACGTGGTGAGCGGCTCGGCGCAGGCGATTGTCTTCGCCACCGGCGGCAACACCTGGTTTGGTCAGCTCGCTGGGCGCGTCAGCGAGCAGGAAAGCGAGCCCAACGCCTTCCAGAAAGGCATCAGCCGCGTCAGCATGCTGCTTATCCGCTTTATGCTGGTAATGGCGCCGGTCGTGCTGCTGATCAACGGCTACACCAAGGGCGACTGGTGGGAAGCGGCGCTGTTCGCGCTCTCCGTCGCCGTGGGCCTGACCCCGGAAATGCTGCCGATGATCGTCACCTCCACGCTGGCGCGCGGGGCGGTAAAACTGTCAAAACAAAAGGTTATCGTTAAACACCTCGACGCCATCCAGAACTTCGGCGCCATGGATATCCTGTGCACCGACAAAACCGGCACCCTGACGCAGGACAAAATCGTGCTGGAGAACCACACCGATGTCTCCGGGCGCACCAGCGATCGCGTGCTGCACAGCGCCTGGCTGAACAGCCACTACCAGACCGGGCTGAAAAACCTGCTGGATACCGCGGTGCTGGAAGGGGTCGATGAAGAGTCCGCCCGCGCGCTGTCCGAGCGCTGGCTGAAAATCGACGAGATCCCGTTTGACTTCGAACGCCGCCGGATGTCGGTGGTGGTGGCCGAGCAGGGCGACGTGCACCAGCTGATCTGCAAGGGCGCGCTGCAGGAGATCCTCAACGTATCGACGCAGGTGCGCTTCAACGGCGATATCGTGCCGCTGGATGACACCATGCTGCGCCGCATCCGCCGCGTCACCGATAACCTGAACCGTCAGGGGCTGCGCGTGGTGGCGGTGGCCACCCGGTACCTGCCGGGGCGCGAAGGGGACTATCAGCGCGCGGATGAATCTGACCTGATTCTCGAAGGTTATATCGCGTTCCTCGATCCGCCGAAAGAGACCACCGCGCCGGCGCTGAAAGCGCTGAAGGCCAGCGGCATCACCGTGAAAATCCTGACCGGCGACAGCGAGCTGGTGGCGGCGAAAGTGTGCCATGAAGTGGGCCTTGATGCCGGTGAGGTGGTGGTAGGCAGCAGCATCGACGCCCTCAGCGACGACGAGCTGGCGACGCTGGCGAAACGCACCACCCTGTTTGCGCGCCTTACGCCGATGCATAAGGAGCGCATCGTCACGCTGCTCAAACGCGAAGGGCACGTGGTCGGCTTTATGGGCGACGGCATTAACGACGCCCCGGCGCTGCGCGCCGCCGATATCGGCATCTCCGTGGACGGCGCGGTCGATATCGCCCGCGAAGCCGCCGATATCATTCTGCTGGAAAAAAGCCTGATGGTGCTGGAGGAAGGGGTTATCGAAGGCCGCCGGACCTTCGCCAACATGCTGAAGTACATCAAGATGACCGCCAGTTCGAACTTCGGCAACGTCTTCAGCGTGCTGGTGGCGAGCGCCTTTCTGCCGTTCCTGCCGATGCTGCCGTTGCACCTGTTGATTCAGAACCTGCTGTACGATGTATCCCAGGTGGCGATTCCGTTCGACAACGTCGATGACGAGCAGATCCAGAAGCCGCAGCGCTGGAACCCGACGGACCTCGGGCGCTTTATGGTGTTCTTCGGCCCGATTAGCTCGATTTTCGACATCCTGACTTTTTGCCTGATGTGGTGGGTGTTCCACGCCAACACCCCGGAAGTGCAGACGCTGTTCCAGTCCGGCTGGTTTATCGAAGGGCTGCTGTCGCAGACGCTGATTGTACATATGATCCGCACGCGGCGTATTCCGTTCCTGCAAAGCCGTGCCGCCTGGCCGCTGTTCGCCATGACCTTTGTGGTGATGGTGGTGGGGATCGCGCTGCCGTTCTCGCCGCTGGCGAGCTATCTGTCGCTGCAGGCGCTGCCGCTGAGCTATTTCCCGTGGCTGGTGCTGATTCTGGCGGGCTATATGATCCTGACCCAAACGGTAAAAGGCTTCTACAGCCGCCGCTACGGCTGGCAGTGACGTTTTGACCTCCCTCTCCGCTTCCGGAGAGGGAAATATCCCCATTTTCAGCAGGTTGTGACCCAGGTCGCCGCCCCGCGCTTGACGCTTTTCCTTGTGGCATGATACCTCAATGGTTTCGCCTTTTTTGGCCCGTCATCAAGGAAAACCCATGCTCAAAACAGTGCGTTACAGTTTACTGACGACCGGACTTTTGCTCAGTGGCTACACCCTCGCGTCTCCCGCCGGCGATCTGCCGCTGATGCCCTGGCCCGCGCAGGTGGAACGACCGGCGCAGGGCGCGCTGGCGATTGACAACCGGCTGACCATTCGCGTGACGGGCGATGATCTAGGCCCGGCCGTCGGCCGCTGGCGCGAGCGCATCGCCCGCCAGACGGGCTGGGTGCTGATGCCGCAGGCCGCAGGGGTAACATCGCCCACCATTGACATCGCCATTGCCCGCAGCGTGGCGGCCATCCCCCGTCCCGACAGCGATGAAAGCTATCGGCTGACGGTGAGCGCCAGCGGCGTGAAGCTCACCGCCAATACCCGCTTCGGCGCCCTGCGCGGCATGGAGACGCTGCTGCAGCTTATCCAGAACGGGCCGGAAAATACCGCCATCCCTTACGTCAGCATTACCGACGCGCCGCGCTTCCCGTGGCGCGGGCTGCTGCTCGACTCGGCGCGCCACTTTATGCCGCTGGAGGACATTAAGCGCCAGCTTGACGGCATGGCGGCGGCCAAGCTTAACGTCTTCCACTGGCATTTAACCGACGATCAGGGCTGGCGCTTTGCCTCAAACCGCTATCCCAAACTGCAGCAGCTGGCCAGCGACGGTCAGTTTTACACCCAGGCGCAGATGAAAGAGGTGGTGCGCTACGCGGCGGAGCGGGGCATTCGCGTGGTGCCGGAAATCGACATGCCGGGGCATGCGTCGGCCATTGCGGTGGCGTATCCGGAGCTGATGAGCGCGCCCGGGCCGTATGAGATGGAGCGTCACTGGGGCGTGCTCAAGCCGGTGCTCGACCCGACAAAAGAGGCGACCTATGCCTTTGCTGACGCCATTGTCGGCGAACTGGCGGCGATTTTTCCCGATGCTTATCTGCATATCGGCGGCGATGAGGTAGACGACACCCAGTGGAAGAATAACCCGGCAATCCAGCGCTTTATGCAGCAGAACGCGCTGGCGGACAGCCACGCCCTGCAGGCGTACTTCAACCGCCGGCTGGAGCGGATTCTGGAAAAATATCACCGCCAGATGGTCGGCTGGGATGAGATTTACCATCCCGACCTGCCGAAGAGCATTTTGATCCAGTCCTGGCAGGGGCAGGACGCGCTCGGCGAAGTGGCGAAAAACGGCTACAAAGGCATCCTGTCCACCGGTTTCTACCTCGACCAGCCGCAGTACGCCGCCTATCACTACCGCAATGACATCGTGCCGCAGGGGCTGAACGGCGTCGACACCCTCAGCGATGCCGACAGCGCGCAGAGCTGGTCGTTTAGTATGCCGCGGCTGAAAGGCAGCCCGGTTGAAGGCAGCTTCACCTTGGTAAAGGGCGAAGACGGCTGGCGCGGATTCATCGATTTTAAAGGCAAGTCCCGCCGCGCGGTGCAGAACATTGAGTGGCTGAGCGACGACCAGATGACCTTCAGCGTCGACACCTGGATGGGGGAAACCCGCCCGCTGCTGACGGTCAGCAATGACAGCATCAGCGGCTACTTCCTGATCGGCAACACCCGCTACCCGGCGAGCGGCAAGCGTCTTGAGGCGGTGCCCGCGGGGACGCCGCCGGTGGTGCCGGACGCCGAACAGCAGAAAAACCTGCTCGGCGGCGAAGCGGCGCTGTGGGCGGAAAATATCGTTGCTCCGGTGCTGGACATCCGGCTGTGGCCGCGCGCCTTTGCCGTGGCGGAGCGGCTGTGGTCGGCGCAGGATGTGCAAGATACCGACAATATGTACCAGCGGCTGCAGGCGGTTGACGGCTGGTCGACGGTATCGGTGGGGCTGCAGCAGCACACCCAGCAGCTGCAGCAGTTCGCCCGGCTTGCCAGCGGCAGCAGCACGCTGGCGCTGCAAATCCTCGCTCAGGCCGTGGAGCCTGCGCACTATTACACCCGTCAGCATCTCAAGTTCCAGGCGGGGAACTATCACCAGTTTGAGCCGCTGAACCGCTTTGCCGACGCGCTGCCGGCGGAGAGCATGACCGTACACAGTCTTAACCGCTGGGCGGAGCGCCTGGTCAGCGACGCCGAAGATACGGAAAGCGCGGACGCGCTGCGCCATGTGTTCACCCGCTGGCAGAGCAATACGCCGGACGCTCTGGCATTGGCCGGGGCGAACTATCAGCTGGCGGCGATAAAGCCGGTGGTGGCGCAGGTGGATAAGCTGGCGGCGCTGGGGCTGCGCTTAACCGATCTGGTGGCGCGTCAGGGGACGCTCGATGATAAAGAGTATGCGTCGATTCAGGCGCAGCTCGACGAGGCGGCCAAAACCCAGGATGAGGTGGTGATTGCGGCGGTGTATCCGCTGGAAACGCTGCTGCGGGCGACGCGAATTGAGTAACGCAGGGGCGCTATTTTTCCCCTCTCCTTCGCCGGAGAGGGGAGCGTAAATCAGCGACGAACCGCGATCGCTTCAATCTCAATCTTCACATCTTTCGGCAGACGCGCCACTTCCACGCAGGAGCGCGCCGGGAAGGTGGCCTTGTGCTCTGCGAAGAACGCTTCGTAGGTGGCGTTAACGGTCGCGAAGTCGTTCAGATCTTTCACGAAAACGGTCGTTTTTACGATATCGCCCACTTTCAGACCCGCGGATTCCACGATCGCTTTCACGTTTTCCAGCGACTGACGCGCCTGAGCGGCAACGTCTTCCGGCACGACGCCGGTCTGCGGGTTTACCGGGATCTGACCGGAAGTAATGACCATACTGCCAAGATCAACGCCCTGAACGTATGGGCCGATAGCTGCTGGTGCATTTTCCGTCGCGAGTACTTTAGACATGTTTTCTCCTGAAGTTCAGCAAATAAGAATGTTCCCGGCCATTATACACGTCATCCTTCACACTGCCTCTTCGTTGGCTGCATCCTCTTACCCCGGTCACATAGTTTTCTATGCTCCCGGGGATAATCGGATTTGCCGCCTCAATGCAGCGTGAATGATTTAGTGTCGTCAGGGAGCCGGGAATTCATTACCAACCTCAATTAGTTGGCCAGCACCACATAATGAGAAAACTCTTTCTCGCAGTATTTGCATTTGAGTGCGATGTCATTCTCGCGTTTTTTCACTGCAAAACTGGAAGATACCGGTTCAGCATGGCTGATGCAGTTGCTGTTCGGGCACACCAGCACGCTGTCGATATACGCAGGCAGGTTCGGACGCGATTTACCCACCACCTCATAGTTGTCGATACGGTTGACCGTCGCCTGCGGCGCGTACAGCGCCAGCTGGTTGACCTGCTCGTCGGTCAGGAAGGTATTCTCGATTTTAATCAGGTCTTTACGGCCCATCTCGCCGGACGGCAGGTTGAGGCCGATGGTGATGCGCTGGTCAGTTTCGGTCAGTTTGAACAGCGTCAGCAGCTTAAAGCCGACCTGCGCCGGAATGTGGTCGATGACGGTGCCGCGTTTGATGGCTTCTACCTGAAGTTTGTTATCGTGTGTCATTGTCTTTTCCCCTTACAGTGCCATGTCGCTGTTCAAAACCAGTGCCAGTAACGCCTGGCGGGCGAAGATGCCGTTACCGGCCTGCTGGAAGTACCAGGCGTGCGGCGTTTTATCGACATCGGGCGTAATTTCATCAATGCGCGGCAGCGGATGCAGCACCTTCATGTTGGCGCGGGCGCCCTCGAGGTCAGCCGCGCGCAGGACGAACTGGGCTTTGACGTTGGCGTACTCCGACGGGTCGAGACGCTCTTTCTGTACGCGGGTCATGTACAGAATGTCCACCTCTTCCATCACCTCCTCAATGGCGCCGTGCAGGCTCCACGCAATGCCTTTTTCATCCAGCATATCGAGGATGTACTGCGGCATCGCCAGCGCGTCCGGGGCGATAAAGTAGAAGCGGTTGCCGTTGAACTTGGCCAGCGCCTGGGTCAGGGAGTGGACGGTGCGGCCATACTTCAGGTCGCCGACCATCGCCACGCTCAGGTTTTCCAGACGTCCCTGGGTTTCCTGAATGGTGAACAGATCCAGCAGCGTCTGCGTGGGGTGCTGGTTCGCGCCGTCCCCGGCGTTCAGAACCGGAATACCGCCGGAGAACTCGGTCGCCAGGCGTGCCGCCCCTTCCTGCGGGTGGCGCATTACGATGGCATCGACATAGGTGCTGATGACCGAAATGGTGTCCGCCAGCGTTTCGCCTTTTTTGCCCAGCGAGGTGTTGGCACTGTCGGAGAAGCCCACTACGCTCGCGCCGAGGCGGTGCATGGAGGTTTCAAACGACAGGCGGGTGCGGGTAGAGGCTTCAAAGAAGCAGCTGGCAATGACCTTATGCTTGAGCAGCTCCGGCTGCGGGTGGGCTTTCAGCTTAGCCGCTGTCGCCAGCACCAGTTCAAGGTCTTCGCGGCTGAGATCGTTTATGGAAATGATATGTTTTTGATAAAGCGGATTAGCCATGTCTATCTCCTGACGCCTGGGCAAAAAAAAAGCCCCTTAAAAAGGGGCTTTGAGAATGGGTTTAGCAACGGAAAGAAAAACGGCTGGCCGGCGTCTTTTTTCAGACGCGGTAAGACAGAATGTCGTACACACTGGACCATGCTTCCTCCCGGCAAATTGTCGGGCATTATACGCAGCTCAATTTTCGGATCAAGCGATTAATGCACACTTTAGCAATAGCAAACGGTCATATCTGCATATTAATGCATCATAAGTAAATAATTAATTTGCTTGTGAATGAGGGCGGTGCGCTTCACGTCGCGCGGCGCGACCCAGACGATACTGCTGGCCGCCACCACGCCGAGAATTTCCGGCAGAGCGTGATAGTCCAGAATGCGCGCGACCGCGCGCCCGTATCCCGCCGCGGTGTGGATAAGGATAAATTCGTCGTTATGCTCAACGCTGACCACCATTTCTGCAATCGATCGCGCGGCGCTGGGAGCAGGGCGCAGCTGAGGATTCACGGAATAAATTTTTTGTCCTTTGGCATTTCTAATTTTTATGACGCCGAGCAGCTTCAGCAGCCTGGAGACGGTGGACTGGCTAATGCTGTCAAAACCGTGACGCCGGAGATCGTGACGGAGCTCCTCTTGTGACAGGTAGCTGCGCTCGTTAACCAGTCGCTGGCAAACCGCGAGCTGGAGCTGTTCTTTTTCCGAAGTGGAAAGGTCGATTTTCATCATGTCGTTCCTGATTGATAAACAGTGTGTCAGACTATCAATCATCTTACTGACTGATTTTATTAGTAATTAAGGAAACAGCAGCAAAACGCCTCCGCAGAGGCGCGTTGCGCGTCAGGTCAGCGAAATCGCCCCTTGCGAAAGCAGGATCGCCGTGTAGAGGGCGACCGCCGCGAGGGCAACCAGCACCACCCACTCGATACGGTTAAAGCAGCGCTGCCGGTTGATCCGTTTTTTGGCGATGTAAATCACCGCGCCGGGAACGAACAGCAGCGAGCTCAGCAGCATCGAACTGCCCGCGGCATAGCACAGCCAGAAGCCATACACCGTGGCGATAAGCGCAACGATGAGGTCTTTGCTGCGGCTTTCGCCGTCCTGATAGCGCTCTTTGGTCCACACCAGCTTCAGGCCGTAGGCGGCGCTGAACAGGTAGGGCGGCAGAATGGCGGCGGTGGCGATGGAGAACAGCGCCTGGTAGCCCGCGGAGTAAAACAGCGTCAGCAGTAAAAAGATCTGCACCAGCCCGTTGGTTATCCACAGCGCCACCGACGGCGAGTTGCGCGCATTCTCCCGGGCGAAGATTTCCGGGAAAACGCCGTCCTGGGCGGCGACTTTCGGCAGCTCGGCGGCGAACAGCGTCCAGGCGAGCAGCGCCCCGGCCACCGACAGTACCACGCCGCCAGCGACGAACTTCGCGCCCCACGGGCCGACCACGCTTTCCAGTACGCCCGCCATCGACGGGTTTTTCAGCCCGGCCAGCGAGGCCTGGTCGAGAATGCCCATCGACAGCACGCTGACCAGCACGTAGATAGCCAGTGCCCCCAGCAGCCCGGTGACCGTGGCTTTACCGATATCGCTGCGCTTCGCCGCGCGCGCTGACACCACGGTCGCGCCCTCAATGCCGATGAACACCCAGGTGGTGACCAGCATGGTGTTCTTCACCTGGTTGAACAGGTCCGGATGGCTGCCGTCCACCTGCATCATCCGTCCCCAGAAGTCGGCGCTTAGCACGCCAAGACGAAAGGCGATCAGCACCGCGATGATGAAGATAATCAGCACCAGCACCTTGATGATGGTCAGAATGGTGTTGATCCACGCCGCTTCACGCACGCCGCGCAGCACTAGGGTATGCACCAGCCACAGCACCACCGAAGCGCCGATAATTGACGCCAGGTTGTTGCCGTCGCCGAACACCGGCATGAAAAAGCTGATGGCGCTGAACAGCAGCACCGCATACGAAACGTTGCCAAGCCACGCGGAGAACCAGTACCCCCACGCGGACTGAAAACCGATAAAGTCGCCGAACCCGGCGCGGGCGTAGCTGTAGATCCCGCCATCCAGCTCCGGGCAGCGGGCGCTGAGGTTTTGATAGATAAAGGCCAGACACAGCATGCCGATGCCGGTAATGACCCAGCCGACGATCAGCGCGCCGGGCGAGGCCACTGAGGCAAAGTTTTGCGGCAGGCTGAACACCCCGCCGCCGATCATCGAGCCGACCACCAGCGCCACCAGCGCGCTAAGCCCAAGTTTTTTTTCACTGCTTTCGGCTGCGGCATCCGCATCGCCGTGAGTTACATCCGCCATGATTATTCTCCTGTCCTCATTGGGTCAGAAGGAGGGCGCAGCCGACGCCGCGCCCAGCTCCGGGGTTAGTCGCCGAGGGTCGCCACCATGACCGCCTTAATGGTGTGCATACGGTTTTCCGCCTCGTCGAAGACGATGGCGTGCGCCGACTCGAACACCTCTTCGGTAACTTCCAGCCCTTGCAGGCCGTACGCCGCTTCGATTTCACGCCCGACGGCGGTGTCCGCGTTATGGAAGGCCGGGAGGCAGTGCATGAACTTGACGTTCGGATTGCCGGTGGCGTCGATCGTGCGCTGGTTTATCTGATACGGGGTCATCAGGCTGACGCGTTCGGCCCAGGCCTCCTTCGGCTCGCCCATCGAGACCCAGACGTCGGTGTAGAGGAAATCCACGCCGTGCACGCCCTCTTCAACGCTGTCGGTCAGCAGGATGCGCGCGCCGGTCTCTTCGCCGATGGCAAGGCACTGTTTCACCAGCGCGTCATCCGGCCAGAACGATTTTGGCGCGACCAGACGGATGTCCATCCCCATCTTGGCGGCGCCGACCATCAGCGAGTTGCCCATGTTGTTGCGCGCATCGCCGAGGTAGGCAAAGCTGAGCTGCGGCAGGGTTTTGCCCGGTGCGTGCTCCAGCATGGTCATCAGGTCGGCCAGGATTTGCGTCGGGTGGAATTCGTCGGTCAGCCCGTTCCACACCGGTACGCCCGCGTATTTGCCCAGCTCCTCGACAATCTGCTGGCCGTAGCCGCGATACTCGATGCCGTCATACATGCGGCCGAGCACGCGAGCGGTGTCCTTCATTGACTCCTTATGCCCTATCTGCGAGCCGCTTGGGCCGAGATAGGTCACCTGCGCGCCCTGATCGAAGGCGCCGACCTCGAAGGCGCAGCGGGTGCGGGTGGAGGTTTTTTCGAAGATCAGGGCGATGTTTTTGCCCTTCATGGTCTGTTTTTCCCGCCCGGCCCGCTTGGCGGCCTTCAGCTCCATCGCCAGATCGATCAGGTACTGGATTTCCGCCGGGGTATAGTCGAGCAGCTTCAAAAAGCTGCGGTTTTTCAGGTTAATGGTCATGGGTAAATCCTTTTTAAAATGAGGGGGAGAAAATTACTGGCGAATCAGGGTTCCTTTGTCGCCCGCCAGAATGGCGGCGCCATCGGCCAGCGCGCCGATGCCGGCGATGCCGTTGCAGCGTTCGACGAAGCGGCTGCAGGCGGCGACTTTCGGCCCCATCGACCCCGCGTCAAACCGCATGCCGTTGAGCTGCTCCGGGCTTATCTGCGCCAGCGGGCGCTGCGACGGCGTGCCCCAGTCGAGGTACACGGCGTCGGCGTCGGTGAGGATCAGCAGCGCATCGGCCTCGATCTGCTGGGCCAGCAGCGCCGCGGAGAGGTCCTTATCGATCACCGCCTCAATGCCGTGGTAGCCGTCGGCCTTCTCGACGACCGGCACGCCGCCGCCGCCGTTGCAGATAACCAGGTGATCGCGGGCGATAAGCGCGCTTATCGCGTCGCGCTCGACGATGCGCTGGGGCTGCGGCGAAGGCACCACGCGGCGGAACCACAGGCCGTCGGCTTTAAAGGTCCAGCCTTTCTCCGCGCTCAGCGCCTCGGCCTGCGCCTGCTCGTAGACCGGGCCGATGTACTTGGTCGGGTGCCGGAAGGCCGGGTCCGACGGGCAGACCTCGACCTGGGTCAGCAGCACGCTGACCTCGCGCTGCGGCAGGTGGTTTTTCAGCGCCTGCTGCAGCATGTAGCCGATCATTCCCTGGCTTTCGGCGCCGAGGATGTCGAGCGGGTAGGGCGTCACCTTGTCGTAGGCGCTGTTTTGTAGCGCCAGCAGGCCGACCTGCGGCCCGTTGCCGTGCACCAGCACCACGCGCCACTGTTCGGTGAGCCCGGCGATGGTTTTGGCCGCCAGTTCGATGTTTTTGCGCTGGATCTCCGCTTCCAGCGGTTCGCCGCGTTTGAGCAGCGCGTTGCCGCCGAGGGCGACGACCAGAGTGGGTTTAGTCATGGTCATCCTCCTTAAATTCCGTCGCGTTCCAGCGGGCAGCTCATGCAGCGCGCGCCGCCGCGCCCGCGTCCCAGCTCGTCGCCCGGAATGGGCAGCACGGTGATCCCGGCTTTGTCGTACTTCTCGTTGGTCCAGATGTTGCGCTCGTAGCCCACCACGACGCCCGGGCGCAGGGTCAGCACGTTGTTGGCGTCGTTCCACTGCTCGCGTTCGGCTTCAAAGGCGTCGCCGCCGGTGGTGATGAGGCGGACCTGATCGATGCCCAGCGCTTTCTCAATGGCGTGCAGCAGGGTGCTTTCCTGAGTGCGCTTGATGCCGCCGCGGCCGTCCGGAGTCAGCGTCCAGCACTGGGCGTCCTGGCGCACCACTTCCGGGTACACCGAGAAGATGTCGATATCGATGTGGGTCATCACGGTGTCGAGGTGCATGCAGGAGCGGTGTTTCGGCAGCTCAATGGCGATCACCCGTTCGGCCTGGCGGTGTTTGAATAGCGAGGCGGCGAGGAATTCCACCCCCTGCGGCGTGGTGCGTTCCGACATACCGATTAATACCGCGCCGCGGCCAATGACCAGCACGTCGCCACCTTCCAGAGTGGCGTGGTCATAATTAATATTGTCGTCGCCGAAATATTTAATAAATTCTCCATCGGCAAATTTAGGATGCCAGCGATAAATCGCCCGCAGGTTATTTGTTTCACGCTGGCGGGCCGGTTTGGCCATCGGGTTAATCGATACGCCGTTATAAATCCAGCAGGAGGTATCACGGGTAAATAAATGGTTGGGTAATGGCTTCATAATAAAGTCATTCACGTCGTGGGTATCGACAACCATATTTTGAATCGAGGCCGGGATTTCGCCATAGGTGACGCCGCCGGTTAAATGGCGCGCCAGTTCGCGGTGGGAAAGGTCGGCCAGCCAGCCGCGTACGTCAGAGGCGAAGGTCGGCCCCAGACGGTAGTCGGAGACCTGGGTATCCAGCAGCCATCCCTTGGCATCCGCAATGTCCAGCGTTTCGGTTAACAGGTCGGTCAACAGCAATACCTCAATGCCCTGCTGGCGTAACGTGTTCGCGAAAACGTCGTGTTCCTCACCGGCGCGTTCGACCGAAAGCACGTCGTCAAAGAGCAGTTCCTGGCAATTTGAAGGCGTCAGTCTTTTTAAACTTAAATTAGGGCGATGCAGCATTACGCTACGTAATTGGCCGATTTCAGAACCGACATAATGCTTATCCATAATTATTCCCTTAACGTTTTTTCAGAATAAAAAGGGTGGCTGCGAATACTTATTCGTAGTCGTGGTGAGTAATGAATTTCGGATGCAATAGTCGAGTCTTTTAGCGCTGGATAATGTGAGGGTGGTCACGGGAAATCAGGATTTAAAAATCAACTTTAATTTATATGAGCGAGGTCAGAGAATATTAATTTAATGCCTGGTGCCAAATGAATGCATAAGCATTAATGCAGGATGTTATTCCTGGTTGTTAATGCTTTGTGGCGGCCGTTAAATATTTTAAATTTACTAACATATTGATTTTTATTAAATAATATTTACTCCATGCATGGTTATGCAGAGACGTGATTTATTTATTTTAAGGGTGAGTAGATTCTGAAGATAATTATTGCATTAAAACGTGAAATCCAGCGATAGGAAAACTGTGAGGCTGCGCCGGGATTTTGCATAAGCAGTATAAAATCAGCGGGTTGTAAAGCTCGGGGTGAAGAGAGGGGAAAAGGTTATGCATAACCCCTGCATAAACTGCGGCGGAGGATTAACAGCTTTTTAACAGCGACGGCAATAAACATGCGCTGGCGCAAAAGTGCGGTAAAAAGTAGTGGTATGGCCGCCGTTATCTGGCGTATAACTCACAAAATGAAACGTTGTTTTATTTAAGGGGTTTTCCATGATTGTTGGCAACATCCACCATCTGCAGCCGTGGCTGGCGCAGGAGCTGCGTCAGGCTATCGACCACATCAAGGCGCACGTCACCGACGCCACGCCGCTCGGCAAGCACGACATCGACGGCAGCCGCGTCTTTTATCTTATTTCGGAAGATACGACCGAGCCTTTCGCCCAGCGCCGCGCGGAGTACCATGCCCGCTATCTGGATATTCAGATTGTCCTCAAAGGCCAGGAGGGGATGACCTTCAGCACGCAGCCCGCCGGGCAACCCGACACCGACTGGCTGGCGGATAAAGACATCGCTTTTTTAGCCCAGGGCGCGCAGGAGAAAACCGTGGTGCTTAACGAAGGCGACTTTGTGGTGTTTTATCCCGGTGAAGTGCATAAACCGCTGTGCGTGGTCGGCGCGCCCGCCAAAGTGCGCAAAGCCGTGGTGAAAATGCTGGTGGCTTAAGTGTGTCCCCTCTCCCTGTTCGGGAGAGGGTTAGGGGGAAGGAAAATTACTTCGCCAGCGTCGCCACCATCACCGCTTTGATGGTGTGCATGCGGTTTTCCGCCTGATCGAAGACGATGCTGGCGGCGGATTCAAACACCTCGTCGGTGACCTCCATGCCGCCGTGCAGGCCGTACTCTGCGGCCATCTGTTTGCCGAGCGTCGTCTGATCGTCATGGAAGGCGGGCAGGCAGTGCAGGAACTTCACCTGCGGGTTGCCGGTCAGCGCCATCATCTGCTTATTCACCTGATAGCCGCGCAGCAGCGCAATACGCTCGGCCCACATCGATTTCGCCTCGCCCATCGACACCCACACGTCGGTATAGATGAAGTCCGCGCCCTTCACGCCCGCGGCGATATCTTCCGTCAGGGTGATATTACCGCCGTTCTTTTGCGCCAGCGCCGTGCATTCCGCCACCAGGCTCTCCTGGGGCCAGCAGGCCCGCGGGGCGACCAGGCGTAAATCCAGCCCGGTCAGCGCGGCGGCTTCCAGCATGGAGTTGCCCATGTTGTTGCGCGCATCGCCCGCGTAGACCAGCGTCATCTCGTTGAACGCCTTGCCCGGCAGATGTTCCTGCATGGTTAGCAGGTCGGCCAGCAGCTGCGTGGGGTGGAATTCGTTGGTCAGTCCGTTCCACACCGGCACGCCCGCGAATTCGGCGAGGGTTTCGACAACCTCCTGGCCGTGGCCGCGGTACTGGATACCGTCGTACATCCGGCCCAGCACCCGGGCGGTGTCTTTAATCGATTCTTTATGGCCAATCTGGCTGCCGCTGCAGCCGAGGTAAGTGACGTGGGCGCCTTGATCGTATGCGGCAACTTCGAAAGAGCATCGTGTGCGAGTAGAGTCTTTTTCGAAGATGAGCGCGATGTTTTTACCGGTCAGTTTTGGCACCTCATTACCGCTTTTCTTATCGGCTTTGAGCGTTGCGGCGAGCGCGATCAGGTGGTTGATTTGCGCAGGGGTAAAATCCAGTAACTTCAAGAAATGCTTCTGATATAACGCAGACATGTTTCCCTCACATGGCTAAGGCCACTTGTTGAATTAAAATTCACTTTATATGGATGATTATTCATTTGCAACCCCGATTCACAATTCTTTATCGGAAAAGTGGAGGCATTGTCTGCGGTATGTGAAAATAGAGGTATCTGCCGCACATTATGAGGAACGAGCTATGGCAAACCCGGAACACCTGGAAGAGCAGCGCGAAGAAACGCGTCTGATTATTGAAGAGTTACTGGAAGATGGCAGCGATCCGGATGCGCTGTACACCATCGAGCACCACTTCTCCGCCGACGATTTCGACACGCTGGAGAAAGTGGCGGTAGAAGTCTTCAAGCTGGGCTATGAGGTGACGGAGCCGGAAGAGCTGGAAGTGGAGGAGGGCGACGTGGTTATCTGCTGCGACGCGCTCAGCGAGTGTGCGCTTAACGCTGACATTATCGATGCGCAGGTTGAGCAACTGATGAACCTGGCGGAAAAATTCGGCGTTGAATACGACGGCTGGGGCACCTACTTCGAAGATCCGAACGGCGAAGACGGTGATGACGAAGACGACGATTACATCGATGAAGATGACGACGGCGTTCGCCACTAAGTAACGACGGATGCGGCGGCTGCGGCCGTCGCATCGCAAGGAAACGGCTCCAGACATGGATTACCCGCAGATAGTATCCCCAATTCTCCACTTCCTGCACTGCCCAACCCCGCAAGCCTGGATAGACGACGCCCGCGACCCGGCCCGGCTGCCTCTGCTGTTGACCGACCACCTGGTCTGCGAGCTGAAGGCGGCGCAAACCGCCATGCTGCTGGTGCGTAAATATGTCGCCGACAGGCAGGGGGCCGATGCGCTGCTGGCGTGGCTGCAGCCCTATGAGGCTTTTGCCTTTCGCGAAGGACCGGAGCCGGATTTTGTCGCTCTGCACAAGCAGATTGGCAAAAGCGTGATGCCGCATACCGACGACCCGTGGGGGCAGCAGCTTATCGACAGCATGGTGCTGCTGATCAAAGAGGAGCTGCACCACTTCTGGCAGGTGCGCGAGATTATGCAGGCCAGAGAGATTGCGTACGTCAAAATCACCGCCAGCCGCTATGCCAAAGGCATGCTGAAAGCGGTGCGTACCCACGAGCCGCTGACGCTGATTGATAAGCTGATTTGCGGGGCGTACATCGAGGCGCGCTCCTGCGAGCGCTTTGCCGCGCTGGCGCCGTATCTGGACGCTGACCTGCAAAAGTTCTACCTGTCGCTGCTGCGTTCGGAGGCCCGGCACTATCAGGATTACCTGACGCTGGCGCAGAGCGTGTCAGCAGACGATATTGGCGAGCGGGTGCGGTACTTCGGCGCGGTGGAGGCGGAGCTGATAACGACGCCGGATACGGAGTTTCGTTTTCACAGCGGGGTGCCGGCTTAACGTCCTTCTCTGATGCGCGGCGCCAATCGCCGCGCGGTTCAACCCTTCCTGTTCCCGTTAGCAAAATCTGGTGGCTGGAAATCACTTACCGCTACCGTAATAATCAAAACATAAAAAGGGGAAATATATCCCCGTAACAGAGACTATTTGACATAAGGATGGTGAATGAACTGGGCACACGTAGTGTTGGCGGGTTATATCGGGGCGGTGATTGCTATCGTTGTTGGCATGTTTCGTAAAAAAGGCTGGCTGGGCAAGATCTCCGGCGCGGTGGTTTTTGTGATGGCGATTGTCGCGTGGAATTTGTTTGACGTGCACTATCTGATTCCGCGCGCAAGCCCGGATTATGGGCTGACGGACGCGCAGAAATTTGAAAATGCGATGCTGGCAATGCCTGTTTATCAGGTGCTTAAAGAGCAGGAGCCAGCGCTTTGGCAGAATATCCTCAACCAGTCAACGCAGCTGAAAAAGGCGGGGAAAAGCGAACAACAGATTATCGACGCTATTCAGCCGCAGATCCTGCAGGTACAAATGGCGCGTTTGCAGCAGGCACCCGATGCCAATGTGATTGAGTATATGAAAATTAACCTCGAGCAGATTGCTGCGGTGGCAATAGTTGGCGATGACGAATGTTTTCGCTTTCTGTTTCCGGCGGTGAAAGGCGGGATTAACCCGATGCATATTATTCCGCGGGAGCTCATGAATCGTCGTATGGCCAGCGATATGAGTATGATGCGCGCGGCTTATGGTCCGAACAAACATACGGTTACGGCGGAAGAGAAACAGCTGGCGTTTCAGGACCTGCAATCCATCAGCCCGGGGCTGGTACAGCGTTACGGACCGGATATCCAGATTATGACTGACCCGAGTAAAGGCGTGGGCAAAGAGAAAGTCGCCTGTGAAATTGTGCAGGATTTATGGTCACAGGTGCTGAAGCTGCCAACCGCTCGCGCGGCTGGCGTAATTCGGCTCATGCTCTCAGCTGAAATGCAGTAACGCAACCATTGCCCCTCGGCGTGAAGTCAGAGGGGCTTTAGCATCCGCACTTCACAATCTACGTGCCCGGTGCAGCCCAACGCTTCGCTGATATGCTCAAAGCCTAAATGTTCATACAGGCGGATTGCCTCGGTCAGAAACGCTGTGGTCTCCAGATAGCACTGTTTAAAACCCTGCTCGCGGGCATGTTCGAGCGCCATCAGCGCCAGGTTTTTCGCCAGTCCCTGACCGCGTACGCTCGGCAGGAAGTACATCTTTTGCAGCTCGCAAATGTCAGGTTCGCTACACCCTAACGGTGCAACGCCGCCGCCGCCCACGACTTCACCGTTTTGCTCAACCACCCAATAGGCCGCGCCCGGCTGGCTGTAAACCTGGAATAGTTCGTCCAGGTTAGGGTCTGCAACGGTATAGCCTTTATCGGCGGTAAGCCCGTATTCAGCGGAAACTTTGCGGATCACGTGGGCAATAGCGGCGTTATCATCGGCAGAAATTCGACGCAGCGTTGCCGCAACGGAGGTAATGGTACTCATAGTGAACTCATGACATAACAGTGAGACATATGCAGTTAATACCACTGTGGTGAGGGGAAGCGCAAGCGAGGATAATTCAATAAAAAGCCTCTGAGCTAGTGCGTCAGAGGCTTTTATCGTCTGTGGAGTCGGATGCGTTACGCTTATCCGACCTACGTTGACGGTGCCCGTAGGCCGGATAAGCGCAAGCGCCATCCGGCAAACGTACAGGCACGATGATTACAGCGCGGCGATAACCGCCTGCTGCTCAATCAGTTTGGCTTTCGCTTCGGCATAGCCGGCCAGCTTCTCGCGCTCTTTAGCGATAACCGCTTCCGGCGCGCGGGCGACAAACCCTTCGTTGGACAGTTTACCTTCGATACGGCCGATTTCCGCCTCGACTTTCGCCACTTCTTTCGCCAGCCTGTCCAGCTCGCTCGCTTTGTCGATCAGACCCGCCATCGGGATCAGCAGCTCGGCGCCGTCGATGATTTTGGTCACGGAGACCGGACCTTTATCACCCGCAGGCAGCACGGTGATGCTCTCCAGACGCGCCATGTTCTGCAGGAAGCTGTGGTTCTCGTTGACGCGGCGAACCACCGCCTCGCTGCAGCCGCGCAGCAGCAGCTCAAGCGGTTTACCCGGAGCGATGTTCATTTCCGCGCGGATGTTACGTACGGCGACGATCGCCTGCTTCAGCCACTCGGTATCGGACGCCGCAGCGTCATCCACCTGGCTGGCGTCGAATGCCGGGAACGGCTGCAGCATGATGGTGTCGGCGTTGATGCCGGCGATGACCTTCACGCGCTGCCAGATGGTTTCGGTAATGAACGGAATGATCGGATGCGCCAGGCGCAGCAGACCTTCCAGCACGGTAATCAGCGTGTTGCGGGTGCCGCGCAGTTCAGACTCGGAGCCCCCGTTCATCACCGGCTTGGTCAGCTCCAGATACCAGTCGCAGAACTGGTTCCAGGTGAATTCGTACAGAATGCCTGCGGCGATATCGAAGCGGAAGTTATCCAGCGCTTCGCGGTAGGCTTTGATGGTCTGGTTGAACTCGGCCAAGATCCAACGGTCCGCCAGCGACAGCGTCATTTCGCCGCCGTTGAAGCCGCAATCCTGATCTTCAGTGTTCATCAGTACGAAACGGCTGGCGTTCCACAGCTTGTTGCAGAAGTTGCGGTAGCCTTCCAGGCGCTTCATGTCCCAGTTGATGTCGCGGCCGGTAGAGGCCAGCGCCGCCAGGGTGAAGCGCAGGGCGTCGGTGCCGTGCGGCTCGATGCCGTCCGGGAACTGCTTCTCGGTGCGCTTGCGGATTTTCTCCGCCAGCTGCGGCTGCATCATGTTGCCGGTGCGTTTTTCCAGCAGTTCGGCCAGGGAGATACCGTCCACCATGTCCAGCGGGTCGATAACGTTGCCCTTCGACTTGGACATCTTCTGCCCTTCGTCGTCGCGAATCAGACCGGTCATGTACACGGTGTGGAACGGCACCTGCGGCTTGCCGTCTTCATCTTTGATGAAGTGCATGGTCATCATGATCATGCGCGCAATCCAGAAGAAGATGATGTCGAAGCCGGAGACCATCACGCTGGTCGGGTGGAACTGGCGCAGCGCGTCGGTGTTTTCCGGCCAGCCGAGGGTGGAGAAGGTCCACAGCGCGGAGGAGAACCAGGTATCGAGGACGTCTTCGTCCTGACGCAGGGCGACGTCGGCGCCGAGGTTGTTTTCCTGACGCACTTCGTCTTCGGTGCGGCCCACGTAAACGTTGCCCGCGTTGTCGTACCATGCCGGGATACGGTGACCCCACCACAGCTGACGCGAGATGCACCAGTCCTGAATATCGCGCATCCAGGAGAAGTACATGTTTTCGTACTGCTTCGGCACGAACTGGATGTCGCCGTTCTCAACCGCTTCCACTGCCGGTTTCGCCAGCACGTCGGCGCGGACGTACCACTGATCGGTCAGCATCGGTTCGATAACCACGCCGCCGCGGTCGCCGTAAGGTACGGTCAGGTCATGCGGTTTGATCTCATCGAGCAGGCCCAGCGCGTCGACGGCGGCAACCACCGCTTTACGCGCGGCGAAGCGCTCCAGCCCGCGGAACTCAGCCGGGATCTCACTGGAATAAACGTCAGACTCTTCGCCTTTGGTGTCGTACACTTCCGCGATGTCGCGGATGTCGCCGTCGAAGGTCAGAATGTTGATCATCGGCAGCTGATGACGCTTACCGACTTCGTAGTCGTTAAAGTCGTGCGCCGGGGTGATCTTCACGCAGCCGGTGCCTTTTTCCATATCGGCGTGTTCGTCGCCGACGATCGGAATGCGGCGGTTAACCAGCGGCAGGACCACGAATTTACCAATCAGGTCCTTATAGCGCGGGTCTTCCGGGTTGACGGCCACGCCGGTATCGCCCAGCACGGTTTCCGGACGGGTGGTGGCGACCACCAGGTAATCTTTACCGTCAGCGGTTTTCGCGCCGTCGGCCAGCGGATAGCGGATGTGCCACATCGAGCCTTTGGACTCGCGGTTTTCCACTTCCAGATCGGAGATCGCGGTGCGCAGTTTCGGGTCCCAGTTGACCAGGCGCTTGCCGCGGTAGATCAGATCTTCTTTGTACAGGCGGACGAAGACTTCTTTCACGGCATTGGAAAGACCTTCGTCCATGGTGAAGCGCTCGCGCTCCCAGTCCACGGAGTTGCCGAGACGGCGCATCTGACGGGTAATGGTGCCGCCGGATTCCGCCTTCCACTGCCAGATTTTGTCGATAAAGGCGTCGCGGCCGTAGTCGTGACGGGTTTTACCTTCTTCAGCGGCAATCTTACGCTCAACCACCATCTGGGTCGCGATGCCCGCGTGGTCGGTACCGGCCTGCCACAGGGTGTTTTTGCCCTGCATGCGCTGGTAGCGGATCATGGTATCCATGATGGTCTGCTGGAAGGCATGACCCATATGCAAACTGCCGGTGACGTTCGGCGGCGGGATCATGATGCAGAAGGACTCTTTGCTTTCATCGCCGTTCGGCTTGAAGTAGCCCTGCTGTTCCCAGTGCTCGTAAAGCGGCTGTTCGATATCTTGCGGGTTGTATGTCTTTTCCATTATTTCCAGGTTGCCGTGTTCAGGTTAAAACCAGCCAGGCGATACGCTTTGTAGCGTTCGCGCGCCAGTTGTTTCAAAGAATCTTCGTGAGGTACGAAGTCTATCACTTCTGTGAAAGCGGTGGCAAAATCTGCAAAGCCTGTACGCAGGCTAATCAGCACATCGCGCGGGCTGCTGTTGCGCTTTTGCGGCCAGGCCAGCTCGACCGGGGCGCCGCCCCGCGGGCCTTCTCCCGCCAGATTATGCGGCACAAAGCTTTCCGGCGGCCGCGTCCACAGCGCTTCATCCAGCCGAATCGCCTGCTGCTCATCTTCACAGGCAACCAGAACGCGTTTGCCTGCGCGCCAACGTTCTGCGGCAATTTCACACACCAGCTGTTCAACGGTACTGAGGCCGTCAACGGTGTTGTCATTGTCCAGAAGGTAGAACGTTGCATTCTTCATATATGGGGCTTCTTGTGCTCACTTTAAATGCTTAAGCCGGGTGGCGGCTTCGCCTTACCCGGCCTACAAAGGGTACCTTTCCTGTAGGCCCGGTAAGCGTAGCGCCACCGGGCAACAGACGGTAATCACTCTTCGCCGTTAAAACCGGCGCGATTGAGCAGGAACTGCGACAGCAGGGCGACCGGACGGCCGGTAGCGCCTTTGGCTTTCCCGGAGCGCCACGCGGTGCCGGCGATATCCAGGTGCGCCCAGTTGTACTTACGGGTAAAGCGCGACAGGAAGCAGCCCGCGGTGATAGCGCCACCAGGACGACCGCCAATGTTGGCCATATCCGCAAAGTTGGACTCCAGCTGCTCCTGATACTCATCGCCCAGCGGCAGGCGCCAGGCGCGGTCGCCCGCCTGCTCGGAGGCGCCGATCAGCTCATGCGCCAGCGGGTTGTGGTTCGACATCAGGCCGGTGATGTGGTGGCCGAGCGCAATCACGCAGGCACCGGTCAGCGTCGCCACGTCGATCACCGCTTCCGGTTCGAAGCGCTCAACGTAGGTCAGCACGTCGCACAGCACCAGACGGCCTTCGGCGTCGGTGTTCAGCACCTCCACCGTCTGACCGGACATGGTGGTCAGCACGTCGCCCGGACGATAGGCGCGTCCGCCAGGCATGTTTTCACAGCCCGCCAGCACGCCGATGATGTTCAGCGGCAGCTGCAGTTCGGCCGCCATGCGCATCACGCCGTACACCGCCGCAGCGCCGCACATGTCGTACTTCATCTCGTCCATACCGTCGGCCGGTTTGATAGAGATGCCGCCGGAGTCAAAGGTTAACCCTTTGCCGACCAGCACGATCGGACGCGCGTCCTCCGCCGGGTTGCCTTTATATTCAATCACCGACATCAGCGACTCGTTCTGCGAGCCGTTGCCGACCGCCAGATACGAGTGCATGCCGAGCTCGCGCATCTGCTGTTCGCCGATCACGCGGGTGATGATGTTTTTACCGTACTGATCCGCCAGCTGGCGCGCCTGGGAGGCGAGGTAGGCGGCGTTACAGATGTTCGGCGGCATGTTGCCGAGATCTTTCGCCGCTTTGATGCCGGAGGCGATCGCCAGACCGTGCTGAATCGCGCGTTCGCCGCTGGTCAGCTCGCGGCGGGTCGGCACGTTGAACACCATTTTACGCAGCGGGCGACGCGGCTCGCTTTTGTTGGTTTTCAGCTGATCGAAGCTGTACAGCGTCTCTTTTGCCGTCTCAACCGCCTGGCGTACTTTCCAGTAGTTGTTGCGGCCCTTGACGTGCAGTTCGGTCAGGAAGCAGACGGCTTCCATAGACCCTGTGTCGTTCAGGGTGTTGATGGTTTTCTGGATAACCTGCTTGTACTGGCGCTCGTCGAGCTCGCGCTCTTTGCCGCAGCCAATCAGCAGAATGCGTTCGGACAGCACGTTCGGCACGTGGTGCAGCAGCAGAGTCTGGCCGGGTTTACCCTCCAGTTCACCGCGGCGCAGCAGGGCGCTGATGTAACCGTCGCTGATTTTATCGAGTTGTTCGGCGATCGGGGAGAGACGGCGCGGCTCAAAGACGCCCACAACGATGCAGGCACTGCGCTGTTTCTCCGGGCTACCGCTTTTTACACTGAACTCCATGCACTACGCTCCTGAATCTTAAAGACAACGGCGGTGGCTACGGATAGAATTGCAAGCTTTCGTAACTCATGTCCGCTGTTGCGGTGACTTCGTGTTAATCTTAACGTTATTACGATGTTGGCTTGTCAGAACGTGTTCTGAATCGTGAAGCCGCTGAGTCATATAATCTTAGCGATGTTTTCGACGACTCAAGAGAATAAATGACGTTGAAGCCATGAAACAAGCTAAATTCCTGCAACAATACGGGTTTTACGGGCGTATTTATAGTGATAATCATAAGATATCTTGTACGGGAAACGCTCAAAAGCCAACTGGCGATCCTCTTCATCCTGCTTTTGATCTTCTTTTGTCAAAAATTGGTCAGGATCCTTGGCGCGGCGGTAGACGGCGAAATCCCGACAAACCTGGTGCTCTCGCTGCTGGGTCTCGGCGTTCCGGAAATGGCGCAGCTTATCCTGCCGCTCAGCCTGTTCCTCGGCCTGCTGATGACGCTGGGCAAACTTTATACCGAAAGTGAAATTACGGTAATGCACGCCTGCGGCCTGAGTAAGGCCGTACTGGTGAAAGCTGCGATGATCCTTGCGCTGTTCACCGGCATTGTCGCCGCGCTGAACGTCATGTGGGCCGGTCCCTGGTCTTCCCGCCATCAGGATGAGGTGCTGGCCGAGGCGAAAGCGAACCCCGGCATGGCGGCGCTGGCGCAGGGGCAGTTCCAGCAGGCCAGCGACGGCAACTCGGTGCTGTTTATCGAAAGCGTCGACGGCAAAAAATTCCGCGACGTCTTCCTGGCGCAGATCCGCACCAAAGGCAACGCGCGTCCGTCGGTTGTGGTGGCGGACTCCGGCAATATCACCCAGCAGAAAGACGGCTCGCAGGTGGTGCACCTCAATGAGGGAACCCGCTTTGAAGGCACCGCCATGCTGCGCGATTTCCGCGTAACCGATTTTAAAAACTACCAGGCCATCATCGGGCATCAGACCGTGTCGCTGGACCCCAGCGATACCGAGCAGATGAACATGCTGACCCTGTGGAATACCGACACCAACGGCGCCCGCGCCGAGCTGCACTGGCGCTTAACGCTGGTGGCGACGGTCTTTATTATGGCGCTGATGGTGGTGCCGCTCAGCGTGGTCAACCCGCGCCAGGGCCGCGTGTTGTCGATGCTGCCGGCGATGCTGCTCTATCTGGTGTTCTTCCTGCTGCAGACATCTATCCGCTCTAACGGCGAAAAGGGCAAGCTCGATCCGATGGTGTGGATGTGGGTGGTCAACCTGCTCTACTTCGCGCTGGCGGTGGCCCTCAACCTGTGGGACACGGTGCCGATGCGCCGCGTACGCGCCCGTATCAGCGGTAAAGGAGCGGTATAATGCAGGCATTTGGCGTTCTTGACCGCTATATCGGCAAAACCATTCTCACCACGATTCTGATGACGCTGTTCATGCTGGTGTCGCTCTCCGGCATCATCAAGTTCGTCGACCAGCTGAAAAAAGCCGGGCAGGGGAGCTACGACGCGCTGGGCGCGGGCATGTATACCCTGCTCAGCGTGCCGAAAGACATCCAGATCTTCTTCCCGATGGCGGCGCTGCTTGGCGCGCTGCTCGGCCTGGGGATGCTGGCTCAGCGCAGCGAGCTGGTGGTGATGCAGGCATCGGGCTTCACCCGTATGCAGGTCGCCATTTCGGTGATGAAAACGGCGATCCCGCTGGTGCTGCTGACCATGGCCATCGGCGAATGGATGGCGCCGCAGGGCGAGCAGATGGCGCGCAACCTGCGCGCCCAGGCGATGTACGGCAGCTCGCTGCTGTCGACCCAGCAGGGGATGTGGGCGAAAGACGGCCACAACTATATCTACATCGAGCGCATCAAAGGCGCCGACGAGCTTGGCGGCATCAGCATTTATTCCTTCAACGATAAGCGCCGTCTGCAGTCGGTGCGCTATGCCGCCTCGGCGAAGTTCGACGCCGATAAAAAGGTCTGGCGGCTGTCGCAGGTCGATGAGTCCAACCTGACCAACCCGCTGCAGATAACCGGCTCGCAGACCGTCAGCAGCACCTGGAAAACCAACCTCACGCCGGACAAGCTCGGCGTGGTGGCGCTGGACCCGGACGCACTGTCCATTAGTGGGCTGTACAACTATGTGAAATACCTGAAGTCCAGCGGCCAGGACCCGGGACGTTACCAGCTCAACATGTGGAGCAAGGTGTTCCAGCCGCTGTCGGTGGCGGTGATGATGCTGATGGCGCTGTCGTTTATCTTCGGCCCGCTGCGTAGCGTACCGATGGGCGTGCGGGTGATTACCGGGATTAGCTTCGGCTTCGTGTTCTACGTGCTGGACCAGATCTTCGGCCCGCTGACGCTGGTGTACGGTATCCCGCCGATCGTCGGCGCGCTGCTGCCGAGCGCCACCTTCTTCCTGATAAGCCTGTGGCTGATGATTCGCCGCAGCTAGCGACAGTGGTAGTGTAAAAATGGCCGCTCCTGAGCGGTAATGCCGATCAGTTAAGGATCGGTTGACCGATCCAGTGGCTGTGTAAGAATCCGGAAATGCTCACCCGTTTCCGGATTTTTTTATGCACATTGGACAGGCTCTTGATCTTGTTTCCCGTTACGATTCTTTGCGTAACCCACTGACTTCTTTAGGGGATTATCTCGACCCTGAACTTATCTCACGTTGCCTTGCTGAGTCCGGCACAGTCACCCTGCGCAAGCGCCGCCTGCCGCTGGAAATGATGGTCTGGTGTATTGTCGGTATGGCGCTTGAGCGTAAGGAGCCTCTTCACCAGATTGTTAATCGCCTGGATATCATGCTGCCGGGCGACCGTCCTTTCGTCGCCCCCAGTGCCGTTATTCAGGCCCGCCAGCGTCTGGGGAGTGAGGCCGTTCGCCGTGTATTCACCCAAACCGCACAACTCTGGCATGGAGCCACGGCACATCCACACTGGTGCGGCCTGACGCTGCTGGCCGTGGATGGCGTGGTCTGGCGAACACAGGATACGCCGGAAAATGATACAGCCTTCCCGCGTCAGACACACGGCGGAAAACCGGGACTCTATCCGCAGGTAAAAATGGTCTGCCAGATGGAGCTGACCAGCCATCTGCTCACGGCTGCAGCCTTTGGCACAATGAAAGAGAGCGAAAATGCACTCGCAGAGCAGCTGATATCTCAGACAGGTGATAACACACTGACTTTGATGGATAAAGGTTATTACTCGCTGGGTCTGCTGAACGCCTGGAGCCTGGCGGGAGAACACCGGCACTGGATGATCCCGCTGAAAAAGGGAGCACAGTATGAAGAGGAGAGAAAGCTGGGTAAAGGCGATCACCTGGTCACGCTGAAAACCAGCCCGCAGGCACGGAAAAAATGGCCGGAGCTGGGTGAAGAAATAACAGCGCGACTGCTGACGTTCACTCGTAAAGGAAAAGTCTGCCATCTGCTGACGTCAATGACGGATGCAATGCGCTTCCCGGGCGGTGAGATGGCAGACCTGTACGGCCATCGGTGGGAAATCGAACTGGGTTACAGGGAGATAAAACAGACGATGCAACTGAGCAGACTGACGCTGAGAAGTAAAAAGCCAGAGCTTGTAGAACAGGAGCTCTGGGGAGTGTTACTGGCCTATAATCTTGTGAGATATCAGATGATTAAAATGGCGGGAAGCCTGAAGGGATACTGGCCGAATCAGCTAAGCTTCTCAGAATCATGTGGAATGGTGATGCGAATGCTGATGACTCTGCAGGGCGCTTCGCCAGGTCGTATCCCGGAGCTGATGCGTGATCTTGAAAGCATGGGACAGTTGGTGAAATTACCGATAAGAAGGGAAAGAGCCTTCCCGCGAACAGTAAAAGAAAGGCCCCAGAAATACAGTAAAACCTGGAGAAAAACAGCCAGTCAGTCGCTTAACTGACTGGCATTACCGCTCCTGAGCGGCCATTTTTTATGCCTGACGTTTAGCGCCGCCTGCCGCCCATCAGGCTGCCCAGCACCCCGCGCACAATCTGGTTAGTGACCTGCCGCGCCGCGCTTTTCGCCATGTCTGGTAGTAAAAAGAGTTGTCTATCCTGAGTGCGGGCAATCTGCAACGGTGAGCTCATGTGTCATCCTCCGTTATATCCTGCGTGCAGTATAGGCAACCCGACGGGTGGTACCGTCGTCAGAAAAATGATGGCATCACTGGCAACACCCTTTCAGTCCGTGCTGCATGGACTGCTGTACTGGCGGGCAAGGAACAGAACCGTAAGAACAAAAGACGCAGCAATCACCCGCTTTGGGTTTAAGTTGCGTATGGCAGTGTTCGCACTCATAAAACCACAGGCATGCATCCACAGGCATCTGTTCCTGTTTTTTAAAACCACATGCGGGGCAGGTAATTTCAGACATCAGAACGGTATCAGAAGTCATCGTATTTGTGCTCTCAGAGAGTGATCCTGCACACCAGACCACTATGGTTAGAAACAGGGGACAGTGTATCACCTGCACTAACCATAGAGGGAAAATCGCTAACGCCTCAGCACGAGAGGTCCTAAAAGCGGGGGCGTTATTTCACCTCGGCCAGCGCGGTTTTCTCCACGTAGGGCTTCATCAGCGTGTCCGCCTCCTGCTGGGCGGCTTTGGCGGCGGCCTCCGGGGTCACCTTCTGGTCGTTCACCACCGCGGCCAGTTGGTTTTCCATCGCCTTGCGCACCGCGACGGTTTCGTAGGTGGAGTACCACGGATGGGCGTACTTCAGCTGCTCAAGGGCGATGGCGGCGCGAGGGTCCTGCTGCAGATAGGCCTTCATGTCCGGCGTGTCATAGGCGGCTTTCAGCGGCGAGAAGTAGCCGGTGAAGCGGCTCCAGGCGCCGTTGACCTGCGGGCTGGTCAGGTACTCGAGAAACTGGTACGCCGCTTTTTTCTGCGCTTCGTTAATGCCCTTAAAGCTCACCAGGCTGGCGCCGCCGATCGGCACCGCGCGCTGGGCTTTGGCGGGCAGCATCGCCACGCCGAGCTCAAAGTCTTTGGTGTTTTCGCGCATAAAGCCCAGCGCCCCGGTGCTCAGCATCGCCATGCCGACCTTGCCGCTAAAGAAGGCGGCGCTGATCTGCTTTGAGTTAAGCACGCCGGAGGGCATGACTTTGTCGCGATAGATCATGTTCTGCCAGAAGCGCAGCGCGCCGACGGTAGTCGGGTCGTCGTAATAGACTTCGCCCGGGTAGTCTTCGTTAAAGTATTTGCCGCCGTTGGCGCGCACCAGCGCCGAGAAGATCCAGCCGCCGTAGTCGTCGTTGGTTGACGGCAGCATTATGCCCCACTGGCCTTTGCTCTCGTCGGTAAGCTTTTTGGCGTCCGCCAGCAGCTGGTCCCAGGTTTGCGGCGGCTGGGTAATACCGGCCTGGTCGAACAGGGTTTTGTTGTAGTAGAGGATCGGCGTTGAGTTATGGAACGGGATCGCATAGGTCACGCCCATCATCTGCGCATTTTTATGCATCGCGGGCCAGAAGTCGTTTTGCAGCACCTCGCCCGCCTTACGGTCGCCGAATTTGAACAGTTCGTCCATCGGCAGGATTTCATCCTTCAGCGCCAGATCGGTGGTGAAGTTCGCCGACATGATAACCAGCGCCGGCGGCTGCCCGGCCTTTTGCGCGGATTCCGCTTTAATTTTGGTGGTGTCGTAGTTGCCGGTAAAGATGCCGCGCACTTCGACGTCCTGCTGGGCATCGTTGAAGGCCTTGATCACGCGGGTCATCTCCATGGTCAGCTTGCCGTCGACCGGCGCCGGGAACATGAAGTCAATCTTCTCTTTCGCCAGCGCAGCGCCGCTGACGGCAAGGGTAAGGCTCAGGGCGAGCGCCTGCAACGACGGTCTCAGGGGCGTAAACATGGTTAACTCTCCTTGTGCAGTAAGTTGTGCTGTGTCTCAGCATGAAAAAGATGAATATCCGCCGGTGAAAAGCCGAGGGTCAGCGTATCGCCTTTCTCCGGGATCGCTCCGCGGTGGCGGCGCGTATAGCGCAGAGCGCCCGTCGGCGTGCTGACGTGGAGCAGATAGTCTGCGCCCATCAGTTCGCGTTGAATCACCGTCGCGGGCAGCGTCAGCGCCTGCGGGCCGGGGCTATCGGTAATGTGCTCCGGGCGCAGGCCAAACCAGACCTCGCGCTGCGTAGCCCAGGCGGGCGGCAGCGGGTAGGTGAGCTCGCCTACCCGCACCTGGCCTTCGGCGCAGGGCAGCCGCAGCAGGTTCATCGCCGGGGAGCCGATAAACCCGGCGACGAACAGGTTGGCCGGGCGGGCGTAGAGGTGTTCCGGCCTGCCGACCTGCTGCACGTGGCCGCCGTTGAGTACCACGATGCGGTCGGCCATCGACATCGCCTCGGTCTGGTCGTGGGTGACGTAGACAGTGCTGGTTTTCAGCTGCTGGTGCAGGGCCATAATGCTGTCGCGCACCTCGGTGCGCAGGCGGGCGTCGAGGTTTGAGAGCGGCTCGTCCATCAGAAACAGACGCGGGTTGCGCACAATGGCGCGGGCCATCGCCACCCGCTGGCGCTGGCCGCCGGAGAGCTTCGCCGGCTTGCGGTCCAGCAGGTCGTCGAGCTGCAGCATCTGTGCCACCTGCGCCAGGCGCGGCTGCCAGCTGGCCTTATCCTCTTTGCGGATCTTCATGCCGAAGGTGATGTTGTCCCGCACGGACAGGTGCGGGAACAGGGCGTAGTTCTGGAAGATCATCGCGAAGTTGCGCTCGCGCGGCGTCATCGTGGTGATGTTCTCCTCCCGTAGCCAGATCTCGCCGCCGCTGACCTCGTCAAGCCCGGCCAGCAGGCGCAGCAAGGTGCTTTTCCCACAGCCGGACGGCCCCACCAGCACCACGAACTCGCCGTCGCGGATCTCCAGCGACAGCGCGCTCAGCGCCGGTTTGCCGTCGAACTGTTTGCTGACGTTTTGCAGTCTCAGCATGGCGAACGGCGCTCGTCGGTGGGGCAGCTGATGTGCTCGTCGTACAGCCACGGCCCGGCGTAGTGCGCCAGCGAGTGCTGGTAGCTCACCCACTGTTCGCCCACCTGGCGGTGCATCAGGCAGGACGGCGGCGACATGTCGTAGTACGGGCGGGTGTCCTCATGGCAGTACGGCACCTGGTGTACCGTCGCCGGGAGGGTGGCGATCGTCGCCTGGCGGTACTGGGTCATCGTCAGGTTGTGGTTATGGCCGCAGAAGATGCGCACCAGCGACGGAAAGCGTTCCACCAGCGCCAGCAGGCGGTGGCCGTTTTCACAGGCGATAGGGTCCATCTGCGCGTTGCCGAGCGGCAGCGGCGGGTGGTGCATAAACACCGCCGTCGGCTTGTCGCCCGCGTCGGACAGCTGGGCCTCCAGCCAGGCGACGGTGTTGTCGGTGAGCCAGCCTTTAGCGTGTCCGGCGAGGCTTGAGTCGATAAACAGCAGGCGGGTAGCGAAATCGTCGATGGCGTAGCGCATGTTCTGCGGGTCGCTGCCGAGCTGCGGGCACAGCGGGCGCAGGTATTCAAGGAAACAGGCCTTGTCGTCGTGGTTGCCGGGGATCAGCAGTAGCGGGTAGCGCAGCGCGCCGAGCACCTGGCGGGCGACCTGATACTCCTCCGGGCGGCCGCAGTTGACGATATCACCGCTCACCACCACCGCGTCCGGGCGCTCGCGCAGGCCGTTCAGCTGGGAGACGACGTCGGCGTTGCCGGCGTTAACGTCGATAAAGCCGTACAGCTTGTGGTTCTGACTGCGGAAATGGGTATCCGAAATATGCGCTAACAGCATAATTACACTCCTTATTTAATGCCGGAGAAGCCGAAGCTTCTGAGGAACTGCTTCTGGAAAGCGATAAATGCGAGCATCAGCGGCAGGCAGACCATCAGCGTACCGGCGCTGATAACGCCCCACTGGCCGCCGGACTCCGCGCCCATGGCGAACGACACCAGTCCTACGGTCAGCACCTGTTTATCCGGGTCGTTGAGCATCATCAGCGGCCACAGGTACTCGTTCCAGTGATAGGTAATACTTACTGTGGCGAAGGCCAGCACCGACGGCCACGACATCGGCAGCAGCACGCGGTACAGCACCTGCCACCAGCGGCAGCCCTCCATCAGCGCCGCCTCTTCCAGCTCTTTCGGGATGGTGAGAAAGGCCTGGCGCATCAGGAACACGCCGAACGCCGAGGTGAAATAGGGCATCATCACCCCGGTCAGGGTATTGAGCAGGCCGAAGGTTTTCAGGGTCATCATGTTCGGCACCATCATCACCACCGGCATGATCATCAGCTGCACCAGGAACAGCAGGAACAGAGTCTGTTTGCCGCGAAACTCGTGGCAGGCGAAAACATACCCCGCGGTGGTGATGGTCAGCAGCTGCACCGCGAAGGTGCCGAAGGCGAAGATCAGCGTGTTGGCGTACAGGCTCAGCCAGTCGGCGCTGCGCCAGGCGTCGATAAAGTTATCCAGGGTCAGCGGCAGGCGAGGGAGCACGGAGGCCATGCCTTCGCCGAAGGTGCTGGCGCTGAAGGCCGAGGAGAGCATCCACAGGAACGGGCTTAGCCACAGCAGCGCCAGGCAGCACATCAGCACCCCGAGGGTGACGGATTTGGATTGGCGCAGGCGCAGCCACAGCGGGCGCGGCAGGCTTTGCGGGCGGGGAATCGCCGGGGAGATCTCAACGCTCATGGTGTGCGCCTCGTTCCAGTAGTTTCAGGTTCACAATGGAGAAGACAAACAGCCCGGCCAGCGTCAGAAAGGTCGCGGCGGAGGCTTTGCCGAGGTCGTGGGTGTCCCACGCCAGGTTCTGGATGTAGTAGAGCAGCACGCTGGTGGCGTTATCCGGCCCGCCGTGGGTCATCACCGCCACGTGGTCAATCTGGGTAATCGAGTAGATAAGCGCGGTGGTCACCACGAAGCTCAGCGTCGGGCGCAGCAGCGGCAGCGTCACCTTAAAGAACACCTGGGTCGGCGTGGCGCCCTCCATCAGCGCCGCCTCCCGCGCCGACGCCGGGAGGCTCTGCAGCCCGGCGAGAAAGAACAGCATGTAGTAACCGGCGAACTTCCACACGCCGATCAGCGCCAGCGCGTACAGGGCGCTGCTGCTGCGCCCGAGCCAGTTGTTGTTCATCGGCCCGAACAGCTTCGCGAGGTAGTAGTCCAGCATGCCCATCCCCGGCATAAAGATAAACAGCCACAGCGCGGCGGCGCTGACCATCGGGATAATCATCGGGAAGAAGAACGCGGTGCGCAGCCAGCGGTTGACGCGGTGGTTCTCCCACAGCGCCACGGCGAGCAGCAGCGCCAGCGTCACGCCGGGGATCACCGTCAGCAGGATATAGACGAGGTTGTTGATCAGCGACTGCCAGAACACCCCGTCGGCAAACAGGCGGCTGAAGTTGCCCGCCCCGACGAACGGCGCGCTGTCGCCCGCCATACGAGTATCGAACAGGCTGTCATACACCGACCGCACCAGCGGGAAGTATGTAAAAAGCAGCAAAAACAGCAGGGAAGGCGAGAGGATTAGCCAGGGTAACCAGGTTTTTTTCGTCATCGTCTGCGGGCTCATAAAGGCGTTTCAGAAGCCAGACAGTGTGGGAAGGGATTACTGCAACAGCATGGCGAGGGGGTGACGGTTTTATGAACAGCCGGGAATGGGGTTCCCTCTCCCACCGGAAGAGGGAACCGGACGACGGATTAAAAATCCGCTTTCAGCACTACGCGGTAGCGGGCTTTCCCCTCGCGAACGTGCTTTAACGCCGCGTTGATTTGCGACATCGGGAACTCCTGCGTCGTCGGCGCAACCTTCGCGCGACCGGCGAACTTCATCAGCGTGCGCAGCTCAGCCGGGTTGCCGGTCGCTGAGCCGGAGACGCTGCGGTCGCCGCCAATCAGGGTGAAGGCCGGTACCGCCAGCGGCTTCATCACCGCGCCGACGGTGTGGAAGTTGCCGCCATACGCCAGCGCTTCAAAATAGGGCTGCCAGTCGAGGTCGACGTTGACGGTGTTGATGATCAGGTCGAACTGCCCGGCGAGCGCCTTCAGCGCCTCCGGATCGCGGCTGTTCACCACCTTATCCGCGCCCATCGCCAGCACTTCCTGCTGTTTGGCCGGGTTCGAGCTGAAGGCGGTTACCTCTGCGCCCATGGCGCGCAGCAGCTTGATAGCGATATGCCCCAGACCGCCGATGCCGATCACCCCGACGCGGCTGGTGGCGGTTACGTGGTGCATCAGCAGCGGTTTAAAGACGGTAATGCCGCCGCACAGCAGCGGGCCTGCGGAGGCGAAATCGATCCCTTCCGGCAGCGGGATCACCCATTGCCAGTCGGCGCGCAGCTTATCGGCAAAGCCGCCGCGGTTCATGATGGTCGGCAGGGAGCCTTCCAGGCAGTTGATCTGGTTGCCGCTGATGCAGGCGTCGCAGTGCCCGCAGCTGTGCGCCGTCCAGCCCACGCCCACGCGCTGGCCTACCTTCAGGCCTTTGTTCTGCGCCGCCGCGCCCAGCGCCGCCACGCGGCCAATCACCTCGTGTCCGGCGACCAGCGGGTACTGCGACATGCCCCATTCGTTGTCGATCATCGACAGATCCGAGTGGCAGATCCCGCAGTAATCTACCTGCACTTCGACATCATCCGGCCCGAGTTCACCCGCATCGTACTCCCAGAGCTCGAGATCGGCGCCGGCTTCTCTGGCGGCGTAGCTTTTTATCATCGACATCGCACTTCCCCTTTTGTGGTGTTGAACTGGAAGTGTAGAGCATGGTGCTGCGAGGCGCTTTAGCAGAAGGAGGTGGGAAGGGAGGGGCAAATGCGGCGGTTTTCAGGATAACGTACTGAGGCGATGAATTTTTCATCACTCGGAGGCAGCAGCCCGCAACGCTGCTTGCATGACCGCGTGTGACAGGTATAATCCATCACGTTTCCGCATCCCTTTCCGTGCCGGAGTGGCGAAATCGGTAGACGCAGTTGATTCAAAATCAACCGTAGAAATACGTGCCGGTTCGAGTCCGGCCTTCGGCACCATCGGAACATCAATAGACGTCAACGGACGTCTTTTTTTGTGCCTGAAATCCAGTATCCGCAAGGCTTTCCTCGCTTTTTCACTCAACAGAAGTCAATCTGAGTCAACCCACATCAAGTCGCTTGTGAGTATAGAACCGAGTATATATGTTGGTTCGATAATGGTTGTATACTCACTTCGGCACATGGAAGGAGAACTTTTATGGCTCTGACAGATATCAAAGTGCGCTCTGCAAAACCACAGGAAAAGGAGTATACCCTTGTCGATGGGGATGGCATGTTTTTGCTCATTCACCCTAACGGCTCAAAATACTGGCGGTTCCGCTTTCGCTTTGGTGGTAAGCAGCACCTGATGGCATTTGGGGTTTATCCTGAAACGTCACTGGCTGATGCTCGTCAAAAAAGGGAAGAGGCCAGAAAGCTTGTTGCTGCAGGAATCGATCCTCGCGAACACAAACGTGCGGTGAAAGAACAACAGGCGAAAGAAAATATTACCTTTGAGTCAGTTGCCAGAGAGTGGCATGCCGCAAATAAAAAATGGTCAGAAGAACATAGCCGACGGGTGCTGAAGAGTCTGGAAGATAATTTGTTCCCAGCGATTGGAAAGCGAAGTATTGATAGTTTTAGTACGCGCGATCTCCTTGTGCCTATCAAAGTAGTTGAGGCTACAGGGCGTCTTGAAGTGGCTTCGCGTCTTCAGCAGCGTACCAATGCGATTATGCGTTATGCAGTGCAAAGCGGTTTGATCGATTACAATCCTGCTCAGGAGATGGCTGGGGCAGTTGCTTCAAGTAATCGTGTCCATCGACCAGCACTTGAACTGAAACGCTTACCTGAACTACTCCACCGAATTGATAGCTACACCGGACGGCCTTTAACCCGTCTGGCTGTTGAGCTAACGTTATTAATTTTTATTCGTTCTAGTGAATTGCGCTTTGCCCGTTGGTCCGAGATCGATTTTGAAAGGGCAATGTGGACGATCCCGGCAGAACGAGAAGCTATAGAAGATGTTAAGCATTCGCAACGTGGTTCTAAAATGCGCACACCTCACTTAGTGCCGCTGTCTCGTCAGGCATTGGCAATCCTTAAACAGGTTCACAAGCTTAGTGGCGAGCGCGATTTTGTTTTCATTGGCGATCATAATCCGCTTAAACCGATGAGTGAAAACACGGTTAACAAGGCGCTGCGTGTTATGGGTTATGACACAAAGGTCGATGTTTGTGGGCATGGTTTCAGGGCTATGGCATGCAGCTCGTTGATTGAATCAGGTCTGTGGTCCAGGGACGCTGTTGAAAGGCAGATGAGCCATATGGAGCGTAACTCTGTACGCGCTGCTTACATTCATAAGGCTGAGCATCTTGATGAGCGGCGACTAATGCTGCAGTGGTGGGCTGATTTATTGGATGTGAATAGGGAAAGGGAAGTTAGTCCTTATGACTTTGGCAAGTAGTCTAATTCCTGATGCTTGCTATGTTCGAATTTGAAAAGCCAGCTTGAACTATAACCCATACTTTTTTATAACTGTATTATTCTGGCGACTCAGAGGTGCACTATGAAAACTTTCGATACCCAACTTGCGATGAGCATTGTATCGCACTCAACGGGAGGTTTTAGTTATGACACACTCGCTAGAGCCTTGATTTCTAAAAGTAAAAATGAAAATTTTGACGTCCTTCTTGAATCATGTCGAAATTTTTGTCTCTCTCTTGAGGAAAAAGGTATTCTGAGGCGATGCCAAAAGTGTTCTCATTCTCAAGATGAGTATTTCGAGTATATTCCTCACTAGCATCAGTCCCTGAAAATTTTTTCAGGGACTGATAACTCCGTTCTTGTCATCCCCTTTTTTCTCCTGTAGCTTGTGTAACACGATTCTGGGGGGCGATTGTGAGCAACATCAACTTAATAACAACATGTACAAACGGCAAACACTACGATAGCGGGGATATATTGAGTCTGAGTCAATTTTCATCAGGCCGGACCCCTTCAAATATGCTCGTGAATTCTTGGTGCAATGCTTTGAATGAAGCTATATCTACATCTGCAACTGTATGTGCAGAAGATCTTTATAAAGGTGGGCATTGGGCGACGGCTAAAGCTATTTTAGATTGTTATCCTGTTGATTTATGGGTTCTTTCTGCTGGATTAGGTCTCCTTCACCACAAAGATAATGTCGTACCTTATAAAGCGACCTTTGCTGTTGGATATGACGAATCAATACCATTGTATTCTCAAGAATATGTAGGGAAAAGTTTTCATAGAACATGGTGGAAAGAAATAACTAATAGATCTATTTTTAAATCTAAGCATCCTACATCTATTGTAGAATTAATGAAAAAAAGAAAAAGAGACTATTATATTATCTGTGGCTCTCCAGATTATATTAATGCAATTGAACTGGATATCATTAATGGTCTCGAGTATCTGGTTGATGCAAAAAAACAACTGCTTATTATAACTTCCAAAAAAATCAATGGTAGGCTAACTGCATACCTTTTCAAAACCAACCAAAATATGGCTCAGTGGTTGAGATGCAACATGCTCATGCTTAATATCAGTGTGGCAAAATACATTGTGAAGGAATTTACGTCAAAACAACTCAATGATTTAAATGAGTTATCTCAAAAGTTAATAGAGGAACTCAAGGAGTTACCTGAGCGTGAAGTGAAAAAAGGAATACGTCGTACCCCAGAGGAAGTTAAGTCTTTCATTTTAAAGATTATGGAACAAAATCCTAGTATCAGTGCAACACATGCGTTGCGTGAATTTCGTGACTCGGGAAATTCATTTGAGGAAAAACGTTTTCGGGCTGAGTTTAAGGCCCTGAGAGAGGCTAAACCTTAATGCTACTTGCCCGGGTTTCATGGTAGAATCCCCCGTTTTTTGAGGCTTTGTAGTGGCGTCACAGGAGAGTAAGTTGTCGAAGCTAAAGTATTTTTTCCCTGATAGTCAGGATTTTATCGATCCCAGTTTCGACTTCTTCCGCGAAACGCGAAACGAACATCGCGTGCGTCAACGTGACGATCATTATCCGCATGAGGTTTTTCCTCATCCTTATGATGGTATGCTGGTTTCTAAAGCTGTAGTAGATGGTCTTGGCGGTGGCGAGAGCAAATATACCCGTGCCCAGCGTTTGCGTTACTTCCGTAATGGAATGAAGCATTTTTTCCGCCTGCCGGAAAATATGGAAACTATGGGTGATTGCGGAGCCTTCACCTATGTTAACCAAGATATCCCACCATACCGTGTGGAAGAGGTGATTGAGTTCTACGAAACTTCTCGCTTTAACCATGGAGTTTCTCTCGATCATATCGTGTTTGGCTATGAGAAACCTGGTGAGGTATTCAGTGGCGAAGTATTGGCTGAGTGTCGCCGTCGCCAGGATATCACGCTGACCTTGGCTCAAGAGTTTTTAAACAAGTCTCAAAAATCCTGCTTCACTCCCTTTGGCGTTGCACATGGATGGAGCAAAACCTCCTACCGTCAGTCTGTAGAGGCCCTGCTGGCCATGGGATACAAAAATATCACTATGGGAGGTATGGTGCCGTTGAAAACGGCGCAGATCCTAGAGACTCTCGAAGAGATTAAGCCGTTGCTGAAAAGTGATACGCATGTTCACTTGCTTGGTATTGCCCGTCCAGAGAGTTTTGCCGACTTTATCAAGTTTGGTGTGACCAGTATTGACTCGACTACACCGCTTCAGCAGGCCTTCAAAGATCGAAAAAATAACTACCATACGCCTGATGGCCCGGCCTATACCGCTGTGCGAGTCCCTCAGTTTGATGCGAATCCAAGTTTGAGTCGCAAAATAAAATCTGGCGTGATTGATCAGGATATTGCTCGGCATCTGGAAAAGGATGCCATGAATGCCCTGTTCGAATACGATAAAGGGGCTTTGTCCCTTGAGAAAACTCTTGAGGTAGTATTGGCTTATGAACGCCTGCATTCAGGTGAAAAAGAGGCCGATAAAATCCGTGCGGATTATGAACGCACGCTGGGAGAACGTCCCTGGAAACATTGCCAATGCAATATTTGTCAGGCTATCGGTATTAACGTCATTATTTTCCGCGGAGCAGAACGTAACCGTCGCCGTGGTTTCCATAATATTCAGGTGTTGTACAACCGTTTACAGCACACATTGTCATTACGCTCAGAGGAACTGTCATGAGTGAATATCGTGTTCCCGCTCTGCGAATCCGACAGGGTGAGGAGAGGCAACTCTATAGCCTTGCGATAGAAGGTAAACAAATCAGCAAAATTGCAGCGATTTCACGTATTCGTCGCGGCGAAGAGAGTTTGGTTGGTTATCAGCGTCCAGAAGTACGTAACCATATTCGCGAAATTCAGCGCTACATTGAGAGCGCAAATCCGATGATACCAAACCCGGTGATTATCGCTTTTGATAAGCGTGTGCGTTTTGAACCGCTTACAGATAATGGCGACATGGGACATCTGGTAATACCTTTCTCCGAAGATAAGGATTTTGAGAAGCCAGGTTTTATTGTTGATGGTCAACAACGTACCGCTGCTTTGCGGGATGCAGAAATCGACTCGTTTATGATGCCGGTCTCCGCTTTTATCGCTAATGATGCGGAAGAACAGCGTGAACAGTTCATGCTGGTTAACTCCACAAAACCGTTGCCCAAAACGTTGTTATACGAACTGGCACCACATACCCACGGTCGTCTGCCATCCGACCTGCAAATGCGTAAGTTTCCTTCACTGCTGACTCAACGACTGAACTTCGGCGAAGGTCCACTTGCAGGGCGTATCAAAACGGCGACCAATCCTGATGGGGTTATTGCTGACAACTCGATGATCAAAATGATCGATGCCAGTCTTCGTGAGGGAGCATTGTATCGCTTCCGTGACCCGGCGACAGGGTTGGGGGATGAAGGGAAGATGGTGAAATTGTTGAATAACTTCTGGTCGGCTGTGGAAACTGTGTTTACTGACGACTGGGATAAAAAGCCTCGCTATTCCCGCTTGTTACATGGCGTTGGTATTCTTGCGCTTGGCAGTTTGATGGATGAAATCGATCAGGTTCATCAGGACTATAAAGGTGAACCTGGCTGGACTGAGATCCCTTCCTACACTCGTTTTGTCGAAGAGCTAAACCGAATTAAGGCGCTTTGTGCATGGAGCAGTGGCGTGTGGAACTTCGGCACAGATATTGATGGTCAGCCTATCGTCCGTAAATGGAACGAACTGCAGAATCTGTCGAAAGATATCTCATTAGTGACGGATTATCTGGTCACGAGTTATATCAAAGCAGCGAACGACAATATATAAAAAAGGGGCATTTGCCCCATTTAGTGCCACTACTGCTGAACGTGCGCAATAAACGCGTTCAGCATTGACCCCGCACCTTTACCTGTCGGATAGATTAAATCTCTGCGCTGCGCTGAGACCGCGTAGAAGGCCTGATGAGTTGCGCTGCCTGCCGAAAAGATGAAGTAATCAGCCTGTTTCGCTTGATTAACTAGCTTATCGGTTGCCGTGTGCGCATGGCAGATCTCCACTCTGATCCCGGGGAACAGCGTTTCCAGCATCTGTTTCGCGCGTCTCGCCGCACCTTCTGTCAGGCTATAAATCGCTACTCTGGCTCCGGATAAGTCTGGCAACTCATCTTCTGCATCTGCCGTACCGCTATCCTTCTCAGCCGGAAATACGCTCTCTGCACCTTCCCCTAGTACTCCTGTCGCCAAGTTGCGCATAACGGTACGAGTAGTCGGATCCAGTCGTGCCCATATTCCGCCTACAAAAGATTGAACTCTGAGCCAAAGCGAGGTGAGTGTCGCCAGATCCTGCACCGGAGCATCAAGGAAGAGTTCGATTAACTCGCACAACGCAGACAGGTTGCGGAAAGAACTGGCTCTTTCTACGATCAATTCCAGCATGGCACCGGACTGTTGATACGCTTCCTGGCTAACGGAGCCTTGTAGGAACCGGTCCGTCGCCATCGCGGCCAGCTTAATGTCCGCCTGACTGACGCTTTGCTCCATCGCAAGAACATCCAGCCACTTCAGCCACGTCGTGCTACTCAGACTGAGTTGATGACATTCAAGCCATTCAATAAAGGCAGGCATCACGTTACGCAGGATCGGGAACGCGTTTGGCGAAACCTGACTTGATAGTAACTGGAGCATCGTAGCTTCATGAAACGAATCGGCGGGCCAGTTTTCACTTTCTAGCGCGACCAGTTGCACCAGGCTGTTACTATCGACTTCTGACTGACACAGTCGGGAGAAACAAATATCCCAGCCCACGATTTGTGGATTGCTCAGATGGCGGATTTCCTCAATGAGTGTTTTCAGCAGCGGCACCGCCATCGCCTGCTCCATCAACTGCTGATCCAGCGTACGGAGTGTATGCGCGTAGCTGGTAATCTCTTCTTGCGTAGCTGTCAGGGAGGCTTGCAGATATGCGGCAAGCTGTTGCAGTGTATCCGGGACCGACGCCGTTGCTGTCGTATCTGACGGACTCACTACGTTGAACGGTCTACTGGCCCAAGTGTGTAATCCACTCAGCCAGTCGGTTTTCAGACGTTCTGGCAACGCATTGAGCAGGTCGACCTCTCCAATAAGCATCACACCTGTGGCCCAACTTTTCCACGCAGCTATGTCAGCGTCATCCTGGGATAAGAAAGGCATCTGCGTAAACAGAGGATGTAGTGCCTGACATTGCGGGCGAAGATCCGCCGGGGAGGCCTGCGGGTACCCGTGGCTGTCGGGCGTAAAATAGACTTGCTGGTATGCTTTCAGCAGCATCCTCATTAGAGTTGTGGGAATGCGTCCCCGCACCAAATCCACAAGCGAATCGTGATTCAGCAGCGTGTCCCACCTTTCCAACTTACCTGCCTGCTGGAGTTCTAGCAGCATAAGGTTGCGCCGCGAAAGAGCGCCATTGTTCTTCAGTTCCTGTAGTAAAGCGTCGCTTGTGGTTTCGTCTTTTTGGCTATTTGCCAGAATAAAATCACTCAAGATCCGCCCAAAGGGGCGCTTGACCGTACGTACCATTGATGGCCTGTCACGAAACAGGGTGATCACGTCTTTGAGCGCAGCGAAGACCCGCTCTTTTGCCGGTTTATCTTTCTGTTTTGTGGGAAGTAATTCGATTCGTATAAATCCGGCCGGACAGTGTCTCAGCAGAGCCGTTTCAGATAGCGACGTCGCTCCCTGCGCCGGGACTAAAGTCACCTTTCTGTCGGCAATAACATCGGCAGAGCCCAGCCTGGCATTCAGGACATTGCTAAGTTCCAGCGTGGTGCGTTCCGTTTCTGCTGCGGCAAAAAATACCCAGCGATGAGCATCGCACCAGGGCAGAATAATTGGCCACTGAGCGTCAGTCGCGCTTTCGTAAAGCGGTAGTAAGACGGCTTTTAAGTCCGCAGGGTAGGCGTTTTCAACGTTTTCCAGCAGCCTGTCCAGCTTCAGTAAATTTCCGTTGCCAAAGAAGTCACACAGCCATTGAGAAGTATCAGTCATGGGTGTCTCCAAAGGTGTACTGGCCGCTAAATTCAATCAACGCATCTGAAATAACCGTATTATTGGTTGAAAACAGCAGATGCTCATCGTTCAGGTTTGCGCCGCTCCAGGTATAATTCATGGAGCCTTTCAGAAAGAAGTGTTTGGTCAGCATCCCTTTGGCGTGCAGGTTCTCGTGATATATATATTGCATGTCGTGATCGGGTGATAAGCGCGCCAGTAGTCGCTCGATAAAGACCACGCTGCGCGTGTCTTCACGTGTCACGATGCGTAGCGGACAGCCATTGTTGACGGCGGTAGCGAGTAATTCCTGGAAGCTGATCATTCGGGCGCCCCAAGAAGGATCAAGAAAACTCCACTGACCGCCTCGATTATCAATTACGTCGAAGTCGCTCATCCACGGCGAGATCAGCCAGATCAGTTCCGGATAGAGGATTAGGCCACTAAACTGCGCGCTCAGAATTTCCCGCAAATGTCGCTGGCCCAGTGGGCCATGCAGGAAAATTTGTCGTTGTTCTTCCATTCTGCGTCCCTTACAGCAGCGCTTCGGCCAGCTCAATACGTAACACCAGATTGCCATCCTGATAGTCCACGGCGGACTCGCGGGGGTAGAGATGCAAACCAAAGTACTCAATCGGTGTCACCTGTACCAGAGAGATCACTTCGACAATACGATGGCGAGCCTCTCGCGGGATATGCAATTCTGCAAAGCCGTGTTGGGTAATGGCGTGATGTAACTGTGCTAACCAGTCGCTCTCACTGATGCTGATGATACACGCCGTTTGTTGAAACAGTGAGCTTAGCAGCAGTCGTTCAGTCAGGTTGTTACCGGACTTAAAGGGGTTGTAATAGCTGAGAACCGACTGACGGATGGCATTACCGCGCTGCCAGAGCATTCCCTGAATTTTGCAAAAACGCTCAAAAACTTTAGTCACACTGGCGCCAGGCAGTTCTTGCGTCGCCTGTGTATGGGCAAAAATATTCAGGGCAATTTCGTATCCGGCTTTGTTTTCCAGGTCCCGCCATGCGATGAGATATGTCAGCATCTGCGCATCATGTGACGACTGGCTGCCCGGGCGTAGGATCCGCGTGTGCAGCACCGACATAAAACTGTGACTGAGTGCAAATCCTTGCGCCTTCAGCAGCGTTCTGAGGTGGGCGTTAGCCTCACGGCGCTGCGAATGGTTGCTGGCCTTACGTATTGAGTTCAAGGCCTCCTGGAGTTCACTGGAAGAGGGAAGTCGCGAAAGCATCTCGAACAGGTCATAGTCGATCTGCTCGTAATCGCTGGCGGCAAAACTACGCATAAACAGATTCAGTACGGAAACTGGATCCTGATGAAAAACGTCTTCCAGACGGGTAATAATGCCACAACCTCCGGGTTCTGATTCGCTCAGCCAGACGTCCAGTACCTCGTCGTTGAGTTCGGTATCCACCAGCAGACCGCGCTCATCGACATCCGGCAGTAACAGGTGGCTGGTTTGTTTGACCGCTCCGGCAAAGGTCGTTGTCAGCAGACACTGTAACCAGTTCTGGAAATCGACATCATCACTGAGATCCTGAGTCAGGATCGCGCTGTGCTTGTCCACCATGTTAAGGATGTCGGTCTCTTTAAACAGGCTGCGCAAATGTTGCTGCAGTTCTTGGCTTTCGGCGTCGTCTTCACCATCCTCGCTATTTTCAAAGATATTCTCTGCCTGGAAGAGAGAGTCCGCGATATCAGCCAGTCTACGTTGGCCGTCCGGGGTTTTTAATTCCGCGATAGCGTCTGCCAGAGACGACTGCGTGACCAATTCCCGCGTAACCGCAGCCAGGTAGCACTCGTAGATCCAGTCAGCGGTGAACGTGTCATATTCGAAACGTGGTTCATGTTTGATTCGATGCTGGAAATAGAGAGTTCGTAGTACGCGCTGAATGGCCTGGTCATGCCGGAGGCGTTTCAGCAGAGTAGGTGGAAGCGTAAATCTGAGCCGGACGCCATCCACCCACTGCCGTACGCCAACCCCGACAGGCTCGCCATGGTCGACCCACCTGAAGTTCACATGCGCTTGTTGCTTTGTTTTATTGCGTAACGAGGCCGTTGCGTGGGTGGCGTAACGCGTGACGTCGAGAGGTGTCATATTCTGGTGGGTAAAGAATGTCATGGAGAGGAGGATGTCCATCCACGGGCCAGCAGGAATTGGGAGCGGATCGGACTGATCGTCAGGGTTAAACCGGGTATGCCAGCACAGTTGCGAGTTACTTTTCTCGGTGAGATTTTGCTCGAATTGCAGCGCGCGCGTAAGCACCTGCATCGGACGAATGACCCTAATAGGAGGTTGACCTTCACACTCGATGACACACTCTGGCTGCCAAGTATCGCCGAAAGCCTGTTCAATTTCAAAATCAACATCTGAAACGCAGTTCATTGCCGGAACAAAGTTGTCCGGTATCAGCCAGTCAGCCTCATTGTCGGAATAAACGGCATAGCGTTTAGAAATGCGTCCTGGCGCAAACTCTTTCAGACCCTGAATAAAGGGCAAATGTTCACGCTTCTTGAACTTCCGCTCGAGATGGATCTCCAGTTCTGGCAGATTGAGTTCGCTGAATAGCGCTGAAGGAATAAAGGCCGGAAGCGGGGAACGTCCCGTCGAACGGTCTGCCTCAGGTTGGCCCATCCGCGACCATTGGGTGGTGAGTTGTCGTTTTAATGTTGGCAGCAACTCCATCATGATCGAACGGGGAGGCGACCACAGTACGCGCTGAAGTTGCTCGTCAGTGATGCGCAGCGCATAGAACAGATACTTCTCCAACTCCTGCTGCCATGCATGTTGTTCGCTCACGGCGGTAACCAGGTGGAGCATACGATCAAGATGGTCGAGAGACTCTCGCTTTGTCTGCGGTTTATTCAGCAATGACCAGATATTACTTCCAGGAATCTTCATGCTCAACCAGTCAAGTGTCGCCATTGCTGCCTGCATTTTCTGGATATGAATGTTGCCCATCGGCAACGACTGCCCTTTTATCTCTGGATTAATGAGTTCTTCATAGCGTTGATAAACGACGCGGTCTCGGCCAAATTCGGACAGGACTGCGACCATCCACGGACGCATGGTTCTTGATCGACCGGCACGCCCTTTACGCTGCAAATAGGAGGCAACGTTACGTGGCGCTTTATGCTGAATAACCATGCCAACGGAGGGATCGTTAAAGCCCACCTCCAGAGACGCGGTTGCAATCACTATTTCCGCTCTAGGATCGACCCCGACGTCCTGACTGGACGTTCGGGCGACGATGGCCCGGTCATTTTCGTCAAGTGGGTGACCAATATCCTGCGCGATACGCCAGTTCTGTCCTGCCTGAGTCAGCGCATGGCTGTTTTGCAGTGTTTCCAGACGCTGGGCGGCCAGCGGCGGTTTCGCAACGAATAAGTATTGACCGCGCGACCGCCAACCTTCAGCGTCACACAATTGATGATATAGTCGGTTATTGACATCCAGATCGTCGGTGAAAACGAAGGTTTTTTGCCCCCATGTCCCGTGCGATTTTTTCCTTTTCGTATCCAGAATACGTCGGGCGAGCATGCTGGTCTGGATAGTCGTTGAGAGGAGGGCGGTTTGTGAAACCGGATCGCCGCGTAATGCCAGCAGATATTCAGCCCCTTCATCTTCCATTTCGTTGATCTTCGGTTCGATAAGAGCTACATGTTTTTTATGCGCACCTACCAGGTCAGCGAAGAAACGTTCGGCGTCACTCAGCGTTGCCGACAGCCCGACAAAATGGGGGCGACTGCGTGCAAGTTGCATCCAGCGTCGCAGCAGATAGGCCGTCTGAGCACCAGTATTCCCCACATAGGTGTGTACTTCATCCAGCAGGACTACCGGCGGCGGCGTTACGCCAATGCCAATGCCAAATAGTTGATTCGCTTGGTTGTTCCCGAGGTGCTGATTGAGCATTTCGGTGGTGGTAAACAGGATGTCAGGCGGGTTTTTCATTAACGAGACGCGAGTCAGGATCACTTCGTCACTGTCTACGCTATGATCGCAGTGGCTACAACGAAGAATCTCTCTTTTCGATTTGATATCTTCTGCTTTCCAGTGCATTTGCCCCGGACATTTTGGCGTGGTGCAACGGAGTAAATCAAAGGGCATATCCTTGTCTTTATCTTTTGTTGCGTATTGATGGCTGAACGGGGTGTCACCGAAAAAAGATCCAATACGGATCTTGCGTCCTGCCAGTGTCAGGGCCTGACTGTCGAGCTCACGACATTTGCCCCAGGTTTCCATGAACTGATCTTTAAGCAGTTCTTTACGTGGATACAGCGCCAGCGTCCTGACCCGTTGTGAGTTGTCGCGCTGAATATCATTAAGGAGCGAAGTTAGTGCCGGGAGATAGAACGCCAGCGTTTTACCACTCCCCGTACCTGCACAGACAATAGTCCCGGTGGCTTCTTTCGCGTGAGCATGATTGCTATGAAAGTGCCAAGCGCGCAATATACGTTCGGTTGAGCGTTCCTGAAAGCCGGCAATAGAAAAGTCACCGATCAGTCGGGAAAGCGCTTGGCGTTTAATTTCGTTCATCCACGGAACGTCGACCCATTTGTTCAGCACTGTTTGCGCCGGAAGTTCCCGTTTCGGATAGTTGCGCGGACGACGGACGAAACGGTAGTCGGCGACGAGCGTCCGGGCTCGCTGAAGCGGTTGATCACGGAACCATTGACGCTGGTGTCGGAACAAGTGGACCGATTCCGCCATACGCGTGCGGTAGCACGCCTCCCCTTTGCTGGTCGGGACGCTGAAGAGCATGGCAGCATTCTGCAGCTCTGCCAGTAACGACTCGGCATCTTCGTAGGGTAGGTTCCGGGTAAAGAGTGAGATGATATCGGCATGGGTAAATGCGCCATCCGTATCCCCCCAGACCAACAGTTCCGCTTCCCGCTCTTCGAGCAGGTCCAGCGCCCGGTGCAGGTGGGACAAATCAGCCGTAGACATAAACTATTTCCTTGTGATCACAAACTCATCCAGCATCTCTTCATCCCTTAACCACTCAAGCACCTCGGGCGTCAGGGCACTTAACGTCGGGCGGAGACTCTGCGGGCCATTAATGCTATTGAAAAATGCTTGCACCACGTCAGGCCAGTCTGTTTTCATCATGCCGCGCAGGGAATATAGTTTTTCGGCGAGCGCTTTGATTTGGTGAATCTTTTCACCGTTTACTGGTTGGCACTGCGTTAAGTTTTCGAAATCCTGACGTCGACGCTCATAGTCGGAGGCGATATCGTCAAATTTGTTCGCATTTTTTTGGAAATTCAGTGTCTTGTCATCGACGTGAACCTGCTGATGTAACTCTTCCAGCCATGCATCCCAGGCATCTTTCAGTTCTTTGCTCAGATCCTTGTGTAGGGTACTGAGTTGGCTGACACAATGGGTCAAGGAATCATTCTGGATGATGTCGTAAGCGGTAGGTTCCTCTGAGGCGGCCAGCGTCTCATCTAGAGAGTTCTGTGGCGACCCTTCCTGATCTGCAAGGTTTTCTTCCTCGCCGGGATTGTTTACCGACTGGTTTTTCAGCCAGCGTCCCCACTGTAACTTGAGACTTTTGACGCTGTTCGCGGCAGCGATCAGTTCGCTCTGCTGCTCGTCATTCCAGGTAACTGCAATGCCCTGCGGGAGTTGTTGCTGGGCGGGATATTGCTGCCTAAGCAATGCAAACTTATCGGCAATGGTGTTAGTTTTGCTGTATACCAGATTACATTTATCGATGATTTGTGATGCCTTACCAGCCTGAACGCTAAGATCGAGCTCTTTTTGCATTTCTGCCAGTTGTTGGCGCAAGGTGGTCATTGATCGACTCCAGAGGCGATGATATCGCTCGCTAGTGTTTTCAGACGGTCATTCACTCTATTCAGAGCAAGAGTCAGTTGCTGTATATCCCCTTTGGCGTTCATCTGCTGGAGTGCGAACGCGATCTTAGGTTGTACCAGTTGCCATTGAGCAAGTACGCTGCTGATTCTTGAAACGTAGTCACCGTCAAGTTGACATATTTCCAGCCATAATCTCGCGCTATCTTTCTGTTTTTCAATGGAAAGTAATGAAATTAAAGTCTCCATACTCTCCTCGGCGTCGGTTCTGAGGGCTTCAATTTCACTCAACAGCCACGAAGATGGCTTGTACTGAGCGCTGCCGGTCGGGTAGTGCTCGGCCCGCACAGTCTCAATAAACGTCTGCCAGTCGTTCAGTTGGCTGAGGAAATCGTCGCCATCTTTAATGTTGGCAAAGAGTTGAACATTTTTTAGTGTGCTGGCAAGTTCCTGTTTAACGGAGAGCGCCGCGCGTTCAATTTCCGCACCAAGCGGCTGTTTTAAAATAGTTTTAAGTGCGGAAAATATTATATCGGCATCAAGCGCACGACTGGAGCCCAAGCCTGCGCCTTGCTCAGTGATAGCTACCTGTTCAAGCCACGCTTTTCTGGCATCATCCCATCCTACGAGCGCCTGCGTCCTGGCTTCGGCGACTCTGGCGCTGGTGTGAGGATGCAGGGTCGCCTCAATCCCTCTAAAACAGATTTCAGAAGGTGAAGTCGCCAGCGTTCGACCGGTACTTTTCCCTTCGGTTCTCCCGACGCCTTTCTGGGTGAGGCAGAGGGTATTGACGATCTCCGCCGGTTCTTCTTTCCCGGTCACCAGGCCAAGCAGCAGAGCTTTTTGCAGATGCTTTTTCAGCGCATCTCGTAAGTTACGCGCTCGGAAATGATTAATAGCGCTTTCCGTAGCCTGCGGCACCCACCACTGGATGAAGTTTTGATAGCGAGTGTAGTCTTCCTGCGCCTCGGGATAATTAAAGCCTTGATTTAAACCGGCGTAATGCTGGATACGTAACAGAGTTACAGCGGCGTTATACACATCGACCCGTCGGGAAGGATCGGTCAGATCCTGCTCAGAGTAAAAGTTCGTAATAATGCTTGAGGGATCCGACGCCGCTTTTGGCAGTGAAATCAATGTAAAACGCCCCTCTTTCAGCGGTGGCCGCGAAGACATTCCGAACAACTCTGGCTGCGCATGAATTTCATAACAGGCGTTCAGTGCCGCACGCAAATCACGGGCAACATCCTGCGGCAGAATGACGTTGTCATTCACCCATGCTCGGACCGCCCTAATAAACGGCAATTCGGATTTGGCATTAGGTTTTGCCTCTTCTTTTGGTTTTAACTCCGGATCGTCAAGCTTTTTACCCGCCGCCGTGCTGCCTGTTTTGCCTGCCATTTCGCGTGCGGTCTTTGTTACCGGTTCGGTCGTAGGGGTTTTGCCAGTCAGTTGCGCGGCAAGTTCATCGAGGCCAAAGGCACTCGCTACGCTGCCTGGCAGTTTTTCGCGTAGTTCATCAAAGGAATCAATGCCATATCCCCAGATGGCGGCAAGCGTCACCGAACTGCCAACCCGATTGACAACCATCTGTGAAATCTTGTCTTCGATCTCGGGAACGGCATTAATTCCAGCGAGATGAGTTGGCGGGAACTGCGTTTTATCCGCTTCTGTTCTGCAATCACGCAGAATATCTAACAGGATGCGGTTAATGATTGTGCGCGGGTTAAAAATCAACTCGCCGCTGCTGTCGCGGCAATGCTTATTCGCCAGTGCCAGAATGGCACTGCGGTTATACGGGAAGAGCGGGAATTTCTTATTGGCAGAATAACCAAAATCTTCCAGTGCATTGGGTATCTCATCACTGTGCCAGACAGGTGGCCACTGGGGTTTACCTTGCTCTGGACGGTTTTTTAACTCCTCTGATCCAAAGCGTGCGGCGTTCAGATAGCGACCACAGAGCGAGACAATACGATCTTTGTTATTGCCTTTATCGACGTTCTCGATGATCCACTCGTAGCCAGCACGCGTGATTAAGGTTTCTTGACGGCGTTTATAGCCGGGATAATTGTCGGTGACGGCAATCACCGAGTGGACCGGACAGAGGGTTTGCACGCCGCCAGGCGCCGCTTCTTCGATCAGGCTGTCGATCAGGACATCTTCGATGGCGGAGATCGCCGCCATATCTTCCACCAGAATCACCAGGCGACGATTCAGTCGCAGAAACTCCTTGCGGATTTCCTGGAAAAGCTCCTGAAAAGAACCCCCATTGAAGGTGAACAGGCGTTTGAAGAGGGACTTCAGCGAGGCATGCATGGCTTCATTGAGCACGCGCGCCGCCCGAGCACGCGCTTCTACCTGGTCTGACTCGTGCAATTGAGAATGATTCAGGTAGCGACGTGCACGCGCGGATAAATCGTCAGGCTCAAAAACGAAATAGAGGTCTTCCGGTAGAAGTTCATATTTATCATGATTTTCTTCTCCTTCCTCCAGACCATTACTCATCCGACTGGCCAGTTTGAAAATGCAGTGCTCAGGCTTCAGCAGATTCTGTTTGAAGTTAGGGTCTGTGATCAGATCGCAGATACCGTTCTCTACCTCTTCAATGATGGTTTCCATATAGGCGAGTCGGTCTGATGGAATGTCTTTACCTTGTGCCTGCAGTGTTTTACCTTCCTCCATCACTGCTTTTTGCATGTCCTGCAACTGATGGGCCATCATGGTCAACAGCAGGTCTGCCAGATCTTTCGCAGGATATTGTTCCGTCACTTCATTAACGCGCGTGCGTGCGTTGTCGAAAAATTCCCCCGTCAGATTTTTCAGGATGCGTAAAAGTACCTGTCGCAGACTGGAGTTTTTAGGAATACGGACAATTTCCCATTGTGCACGCTGGCCGTTTTCCGTCAGGTACATGTTGAACCTGCAGTCTAACCATCGCACCAGATGCGATTTTCCCATTCCCGAACGGCCAATTAAAGGGATGGCACGCTCCGTAATGAGTAACTGCTGGAACAGATCTTCGTCACGCAATATTTCATGATTTTCATTGACGTCGCGTCGGGTCAGTAGCATCGGTTCATGCACGGCCAGAAGCACATGATCCTCTAATTCTTCCGCTTCATTGCGAATGCATTGAACGATATTTTCCCTGGACGGCCAGTACTCCATCATGCTCATTGTGCATCCTCCCTCAGAGTGATTTGGCTAACCCGTCGAATTTTGCCCTCAGGTAACTGGAGTGAGGAGGCGTCTTCATCATCACTGCCGGTGGTGAGAATAATGCGCTTACTGATTTCAAGTCGTTGTAGCGCAATGGATGTGCTGGTGCAGATATTGTCACCTTCCGGAGAGATCCAGTCTTTTTCCTGCTGCATCACATCATGAACGGAGTTTCTGAACTGCCCGCCGTCCATCATCGGCATGACCTCCGCCATGTTTGCCATGAAGATTTTGGCGGGAAGAGTGCGTGTGTTGCCAAAGATTATCGGCAGAAAACATTGAATGGCCCGGGTGGGGTCGGTGACATAATTTCCGTCCGGCATTAGCTCGAGAAAACCTAGAAAACGGCCAAAGTCTCTTACTAACTTCGCGGTGTTTTCGTTTACCTTTTCACCTGGTAGCCATTTGTGTATTTTCTTTGTGATGATTGGTGGGGAGAGCGGTTCTTGACCTCCTGGCGAATGCTGCTGAAGGCTCAACAGACAACTCAGCACCCGCCATAACGGTTCGCATTCATTCCCATTGGCAACGCCTTTTTCGCGACAAGAATCAATCGCACAGGCAAGCAGGCGATGCGCCAGTGGACGTGCGTTTTCTTCAAGCGGTAACATCATTCCGTCGCGCATCGGCCATAGTCCCTGACTGCACCAGAAACTCAAGTTCTCTGTGAATTTCCCCCACGCGTTATCGTTAGCTGGCAAGTTATCAGGGCGATAACGGGCGAGTAGAGTGTCCTGAGACAACGGTTCCTGTGCGCTTTGTAGAATGCGTTCAATTAGAGGAAGGAGTACCAGGACGCTCCCAGCACCTGCGTTATTAATTATTGACATGTTGTAGTTGCCTGATAAAAGTGTCCAGCGACAGCGCATTACCTGCGCTTTCGCACCATGTACGATGTGGGAACTGAGGATCGGCGAGATGCTCAGGTGCAATAATAATTCGCTCAAAACGCGTCACGGGTAGATTCGGGAACGCATCGGCGGTGTTAGGGATGATCACGATCTCTGGTCCATCCGATGCAGGCGCTGTCATTTTCTGTGCGCTCCAGAAGTGCGAAAGCGAGTCCAGGTTGTTCTCTAACTGGAGGAACACTTGCCTGTCTGCACGAATAAACACATATTCGCCAGAGGTGATCAGTGACCGCAACGTTACACGAAGTTTCGTTAACAATGAATGCAACTTCATGTTTTCGTTGTAATACACTTTCTTTTCGGTGCCTACGAAGAGTGCTTTTTTCTTTGGCTCGGAACGTATAATTTGTACATCTGTGCCCACAGTGGGGGAAAATGCCCCTTTCCCTTTGTGGCGACACCCCGGACAACCTCCACAAGTTAACTCGGGAGGATGGTTTTGATATTCATAGAATTTCTGCAGAATTTTACACAGCGATTTGCCGGGATCCTCCAACCACATTTCCATTACCGTAAAGGCTGCCCGGCGGTTATTCAACTCGGACTGACGGATCTTCTCCACATGGGTGTTCCAGTGCGCTTCTGAATAATGCGCATCGTCACAGTGACGGATATGAACGTGGTTGTAGTAGCTTTCGAACCATTCACTTAGTTGCGTGTTGTCGTCATCCAGATTATCTCGAAGGGTGTCAGGAATTTTCGGATCATCAAAGACCAGTTTGATGAGTTTGGCCCTTTGCATTAACAGCAATGTCCGACGGTTCCAGGCTTCATTTTTATCGCCCTGGTGATCAATATGAACGGGCTTGATGTTTAGTGAAATCATGTAGTCAGCGATCGGACTTTCTTTGCGATCATCAAACATCGCTTTCCAGCGGGCAAAGCCTTTTTCTACGCCAATCAGCGTCTCAACGGCCAGTGATTTTGCCGTTTTCATTTGCGCCTTATGCCATACAAGGTGCACTTGGCAGGATCTACCGTCACGCCCGGCGCGCCCACAGTCCTGGTAATAACGGTCGATACTTTCCGGAATGGCAGCATGTATGATGCTGCGAATATCCTTTTTATTCATTCCTACCCCAAAGGCTGAGGTGGCGACCATGATATCGAGTTGGTCATTTTTCCATTTAGAAATCAATTTTTTGCGATTGTTTGTGTCAATTTGCCCGTGGAATGTGCCGGTTCGCCAGTAGCCTAGTTCGTGCAGACGGACAGACCACATTTCCGCATCTGTGCGTGTGGTGCAATACAAAATCAGCGGGCGGGGTAAGGTCATTAGCAGTTGTTCGACCCGCCTACGATGCGTGTTTTCATTTGCCTCATGATGCACAAAATATTCCGGCTCTGGGCGTAGGAAATTAGCTGACACTTCAATCAGTTCGCTATTTTCATCATGGAACTGCTCGATCAGAATGTTCCGAGTGCTTTTGCTGTACGTCGCCGAAAGTAGCAGTGTACGAAAACGGCATTTTCCCTGGGCTTTCAGTGAGCGAATCATAGGGGCAATCAGCTGAAAGTCAGGGCGGAACTCCGCGCCCCATTGATCGATCAAATGTGCTTCGTCGATGACGATCGCGCCAATCATATTCAGTCTGGAAAGCTCAAACAGCATAGGAACCAGAGAAGAGCGAACGGCTTCCGGGGAACAAAAGAGCACACGCTGTGTTCCCGCTTTGATTCTTTCCTTAATCGCCTGACGTGCGGGCTGTTCTTGTCCTCCGACCCAGGCATAACTCCCACCATGATCTTGGTCGGCACCACGAAGCAGCTTTTGCATGTCGTCAGCCTGCTCAATAGCGAGAGCGACGGTAGGGACGATCACCAGCGTGAAGGTGTTTGTCGGTGCGCTGAGCACCTGGAGTTGGGTAAGAAGGCTTTTACCGCAACTGGTGGGCAGGTTCACCAGCAACGTACAGTTATCATCAGACGTCAGTAGCGTCCGAATAGCGGCCTGTTGACCGAATCCCTGATAATGAGTCAGCCAGGGCTCCTCGGGTAGCAGGCGCTTCAGCGCAGGATCGGTCTCCGGGCGCAGTAAGTTCCTGCGGATCTTACGCAGATAGGTGGCTCTGGTTAGCGCTAGGTCTGCCTCTTCAGCTAGTTGAATTTGTTGTGTTGCAGGCGACTTTGTCATGCCCCACTCAGGTGCTGGAACGTCGGTCAGTTCAGGCGGCAGGGGGAGCAACGGCGCGCTAATACCGCTCGCATGAGCCGCTCGTAATGCATCGGCGTAGCCGGCAAATATATCACCATGCCCTGCCGAGGCATCTGTGATGATCTGAATTAGTCTGTTCAGAAACTGATTTTCGATGCCATCCTTAAATGTGACCCCTTGGCTAAAGCAGGTGTTTAGTGCCTGCTGCAGGCGTGACCACTCTTCTTCCATCAGGCGATTTCCTCCAGTAGATTTTTGCTACACACCACCACGGCTTTGACGGCCATTAACTGGAGTCCGGCCTGATCACCGAGGGTGGTTTGTTGTTGTTCCCGATCGCTGGCATAGACTCGCTCCACCATCTCTTTCCAGTAACTCGGTGAAATAAGCTCTTCAATTTCTAGCCAGAGGTTAGGGCGCAGATTCATATCTGCATAGAATTTCTGCGATGTTTCGTGCTTGGCGTATTCGCCATTGAGAAGTTCCAGAACCTGTGGATTAGTAACTGGTTTGCCTTCAGAGGAAAGCCAATGTTGCACAATACGCGGGGGGGACAGTTCATCTGCTATGCGGCGTTGTGAGTAGGTATCCTCCATCTGGTGATGAGTGACAAGCCAGGTAGATTGGAAGAAGCAATTGGGTTCCTTTAGTTGCCCGGGGATCACCCGCAGTATCGCCATAGAACTGCCCCTGGCGTCTAGGTTTAATAGTTGCCAGATCGTATCGACAAATGGCTGTCCGTACCGCAATGGATAAACGGTTGTCCCCTCGATAGATGGAATGCGTTCAGCACTCATCAGATGCGTTGACGGCGGGTTGCCGCCTTCTTTATCGAAGCTAAGCATGCAGGTGGTGAGAAAGGTTTTAAAATCAACCAGCGTCCCTGTACTGCGGTCAGAGAGTTCAAACTGAAACTTGATGCCTTTTTCTGCGGTACCGGTAGCGCGAAAACGCAGTGCACGCGTGATCCAGTTGGTAAGCGCATTACATTGCGCTACCGCAAGATGATCGTCAGCGCTGATCTGTTGCGCAAAAATCGCCGCCTCGGCAATCTCGTCATCCATCGCAAGCAGCTTTTCCTGCATGTTAATTTTGTTCGTTTCATTGGCCAGAATACCCTGTTCGCCAGGGAATTCGCTGGCAATACGTTCAAGGGGCACCGGCCCTTCTTGGTAGACATTTCGCCACGCATTTTCCAGATAATTATCGAGGGCGAATTGGAGGCTAGCGATGGTGTTATTAAATACGCCAATGCTGTCTTTCAGAATGCTGGCCCATATATTGCGTAATCCACGGTCGGCGTGGTTTTTCAGGATCAGACTCTGAACGGGTTTTACACCTTTTAGGTTTGCACTGTACCTGTTCAGACGACCAAGGCGCTGTTCAATGCGACTGCAAGAGCGCGGTAAACCGTAGTGAACGGCCAGTCGTAGACCTCCATGGAGATTCAGACCATCTTCGCCGCTTTTATCACAAATCAGGACCCGTATTGGGCTGCCGGGTTTCAGGTACCCCAAGGGGTGACCCGACTGATAGCGCTCCTGCGGATATTCCAGCAGCAACTCGAGCTTTATTGCCAAGTGCTGAGCTAGAGTCGGACGATCGCAGAAGATGATGGTTTTTCCAGTCGGATTCTTTTGCAGCCACTCATTCAAGGTGATTGCTAGCTTGGTATCAATGACCTGAAGTTCTTTTTTTGCTGTAGAAACAATATGTTCTAATAGTTCTCGTTCTTCCTGAGTGCGTTCCGATTCACCCAAATGCACTTTAGCGCGTTGCATGACGCAGAGTGGGCTGGACAGGAGATCATCGATCCATAAGAGGTACGTGTCTTCATTCATTGCCCATTGCGTATTCTGTGGCAGTAAAGATAAGGAACGATACTCATCAATCAACTCGTCTAACGCTAACCCATCGCAATGCCAGTGGCACTCCAGGGCTCCATTGAGCCCTGGAAACAGAAGGTTCAGGTTGAGGTTTTTCGTTTCATCGAAGCTGAGTGAAACCTGACGGCGGTTACGCAACAGACGATGATGAATGCGATAGTTTTCCCCTAGGTACCGGCGAATATCCCGGATTCCTTCTTCACGCTCCGGGGTATTTGGTGAAAACGTCCCAATAAGCGGGATGAGTTGCTGGCAGAGCGTCATCAGAACCGTATCTTCCGGGAACTGCTGCTGCAGTGTTTCGAGATTACGGCGTAAGCTGACGTTCGAGACTGTGGGCACTAACCCCGAGAAGATCCCACCGAGGTTTTCACGATTTTTTACCAGTTCGGTAAAGCCTCGCAGATTGGCTTCATCCACTTGGTAGGCTTCGGGATTAATACAGTGCAGCATTGACAAGAAGTTCCTTTCATGCCCGTGCAGAGGGGTCCCGGTAAGTAACAGAACGTAGTGGGCTTTCTGACAAGCCTGAGCAATCAGGTTGAAGTCATAACGTTCATCTTTGTCTTCTGACCACGGCCAGGAAGCAATCTGGTGAACCTCATCAACCACGATAAGTGAAGGTAGGAATCCTCGTTCAATCAAGGCGCAGGCATCAAAATGACTGCAAATCACAATGCCTTCTGCGACCTCATTTTGTCGCATACCCGTGAGGGCCGAGGAGGCATCAATAATCAGTTGTTTCAGTTGAAAGCGTTCACCCAGTTCTTCCCGCCATTGGTTAACGAGCGGTGTTGGAACCGCAATAAGCATGCTGACGTGGCCATTAGTTTCTAACGCGTGTTCACGGACGACCATGCCTGCTTCGATGGTTTTCCCCAGCCCAACCTCATCGGCTAGAATATATTTAGGATTTTTATCCTGAAGCACGCGACGTACCACCGCTAACTGGTGGGGTTCGAGTTCAACGGCACTACTGGAAATGGATACCATCGCCCGGCAGGCAGCACGTTGCTGGATGTAAGTTTCAATAAAGGCTTGGCGGTGAGGGAAAAAAAACGGTGCGTCATTAGCTTGGAGGGCAAGGAAATCTGCAGGGTTTACTGGGGTATCCGGCGCTTTGTTCAGAACAAAAATTTCGTCGATTGGCAGCGTAGTACTTTCATCTTCGCGAAAGATGACGAGAAAATCCCCTTTGGGGCGCGAACCGCCAAATCGGGCTCTAGCCCATCGTTGGCTTTGTGGTTCAATGCAATAAATGACCGTCTCTTCGTGCGGGATTGTCGTGGTGAGTTGTTCTAAAGGAACTTTCGTTTGCCGTGCATAAGGTTGAGTCGGTGACTCAAAAAAAGCGACCGTGACGTTATTTGTATCACTATCGACAGTGACAACTTTACCGATGCCTTCAAATTGCTCAGAGATAACCAGTGACCCGATGGGTAATGCGTTCATCCTCACAGTCCTTGAATCGTTTCTTATAATCACATTTGATCAAAAACAACCAGACTCAGACCGAAAAGCGTTACTTTGATATGCCTGAGCGACATGCACTTATAAGTGCATTGTTTTGAGTATTATGATCAGGATACTGAGATAACTCCCATATTCAAGGGGGAAAGCAGAAAAAGATCAATGAGATGTTGGCTTATGTTGGGGAGGTTTCAGCGATATCAATTTTATCTGTTATGATGAGCATTTTTCAACCTACCAATGTTAGCCGGATAAATTCCAAAATAATTGTTAAGTAATAATAAAATGGTTCATCATTGAATACTAAATATCAACATTAATAGAAGAAAAATATAAACTACCGAGAATTGTGATATGGGTTGGAAAATAGAATATCATTTGTTGCTATCGAACAAAAAGCGTGACTGGTTGAGATGACAACCAGTCACCAAGTTGATTATCATTCACCCCGGTAAATGCAACCCGCCGTGCAGGTCTCTTTCACTACCACTGCGCTCAGGAGTGGCAGCTGTGGTTTAATCTGTTGCCAGACCCATTCCGCCAGTACTTCGCTGGTCGGGTTTTCCAGACCAGGGATATCGTTGAGGTAGTAGTGATCTAGTCGGTCCAGAGTGGGTTTGAAAATCGCTTTCAACTCGGCAAAGTCGATAATCCAACCGGTGTGAGGATCAACCTCCCCTGTGATTTCAAGGCGAACTACAAAAGAGTGACCGTGTAAGCGGCCACATTTATGACCTTCCGGAACGTTTGGAAGACGGTGTGCGGCTTCAAAGGTGAAATCTTTGTACAATGTTGTTTTCATAGCGACCTCATTTTTTGTTATACAGTAACAACAAGAAGCAAAAATTCCTAGAATTTCTGAGTCGGTGATTAACACTATTGTATTGGCAAGATTATTGCAGTCGAGCCTTAACCAGGCAGTTGTAACGGTGACTCCGTCATGCAGGATGAGTATGCTACTTAATCGTATGTGATCGCTGACCTGACTACCTTTGGTCAAGCTATTGTCGGTGTGCCGGGCGTTCGGTCTGGTTTTAGGAATGGTATTGCAGTGCATTACTATACAAGTGGTAGGTATAGCGGTTGTAAGGGGCGGTCTGTGTAACTATAAGGTCAAGACGTCAGATAGATAGCATGCGGATTTCAATCAAAGCAAGTTTAACTTTATTCTGTGTAGTGTTGTGCCGTAAAAAATACCGTTTCCATTTTATTCGTTTAACATCAGGTACAACTAACCACAGATGTACTCTATTCGTGGGCATATTACGGCTTATATAATTTCCTGCTTTATACAGGATATTCTCAATGGAGTTGCGAGATAGTGAAGATTTAAAAGCATGTTTGCACTGAACAAAAATAGTGTCATCCCCTTTTCGTAGAATAAGGTCGATACCGCCATCATTAAACCCTGCTGTGAGCCCTCTGTATTCAACTTCGTAACCCTCAGCCTCAAATGCCTGACCAGTAAATTTTTCGTAAAGAGAACCCCAGCCATGAGGATCAAGATCGGCAAAATGACCGGTAAACAAAAGAGTATTCTCTGTGAGAACTGAGTAGGTCTTCATACTGTGATCCAGTTTGAGGTATCCAGCCTGAAGTACAGTTCCAATACCCTTCATAATCAGCCTCCTGCAGTAAGTAATTAGGTAATGTCAAACGCATATTGATTGTGAGAAGAGCGTATTTCAAACGGTTCTCACCCGTTAATAAATCATGTTAACTCGCGAGAGAATCTTCTTGGGGGCCTTCGGATGATGCTTGTTCCTCAGTTGGCATTGCTGCAGAAGTATCTGGGTTCACATCGTTACACGGCGGATGGTTCCTGAGCCAAGTCTCGAATAAATGCCCAAATTTAGAACCCAGGTAGATATCTTCAATCTGGGAAATTATATAACCTATAACAGTAATAATAGCGGAAGCATAAATCAATAAAAACAAGATAAACAACCCCGTCTCTTTGCTTCTCCAGAAAGAAGAGATGGAATCCCATCCTGCATAAATAAACATAGCAACTGCAAATATCCCAAACAAGGTAGTTATCACGTAGGATCTGCGGACAACCTTGGTGTTAACGCTGAACCCTTTCTCAGGATAGTGACCGATAATTGTGTTTTTCAGAAAACCTCGCAGACGTACATCCAGCGAGCTAATATTTTCAGCCGCCATACAGGAAACCAACTGGTGACAATGCCACACAGGCAAATACATTCCCAGTTGTTCATATAAAAGTTTCATCTGAACAAGAACATGCGGCGTTGTTTTTTTTTCTTTTAATGCATCAATTTTTGAAAAAATCTCTACTTTCTTATCCGCAGGAATTTTATCAAACTGGTATTTTCGTTTAGGTCGTGGGTTACCAACGATTTTTCCTGTCCAGTCAATAATTTTCTTTATCAAATACAGAACTACGGGGATGAGCAACCCTGTAACAATATCAATCCCAGAAATCGATGACATTCTTATACTCCTTAAACACGTAATATCAACACTCAGGCCAACCAGGATAGCATAGCGAGTTATACCGTTTCAGTACAGATGAATTGTTTTAGAAATCACTTGTTGATACAAATACAGCTATGTCGTTAATCGTATCCACTTTATTTTGTTCTCAAAATGCAGAACTTTCTTCTCATCGTGATGTTCCGGAAATAATTAGAATAAATCGATGGGCCTGTATGAGATTTAATGCTGATTTGTCTGTTATTCTAAAATAAGGTGTATTTATCGTGATAATGAAATTTATTTGTTTGAGCTTAGGATTGTTATTCTTTGCTTATTGATTTAGCACCATTGCGATGTATGTATATCAGCGATATTACAGGGGCTTAAAGCGAGTGGTTTACTGAATGTTGAAAGTTAATCTTAATCAGTGACTGGGTTAGTCCTGGTTTTCTGAAGATTAAAGGACACTTGATAAAGATAATGACCATCTAGTCAGAGTGTGAAGTAATGGGTAGCGATTATTCTAAAAATACGAAAACATATGATGATACCAATGAGTTAAAAATCATTGGTATCAGAGGATAGTACTGACAGTCTTATTGGGGGGTATATGTACCAACGAATAAGAAAGACTCATACCGGGATTGTGGTTGTGCAGACGGCTCTAGGGAAAGTTCGTAAAACTGTGAAGTTGTATCGAACAGATAAAGCGTGGGTGGTATCCGCTGGAGAGTCATATAGCCTGGACTGCGGGAGCAGGATAATCGGGAGTCCACGGGCAGGTATTCTTTTGTTGGACAGCATCAACCCCCTGTAAGTAAATTGGGGAAATACATAGTTAAGGAATCATGTTTTCTTCCCTGAACTATTTTGAATAAAATTATTTGGTATTGATTATCACCTGTTCACGAGTAACCGCCGCCATCAGCGAGAAAATAGCATCATCTTGAGGGCGTATAATTGTCACGGGGATATGCCCACGCAGCCTCTTACGTAATAGTGGTTTCTGGCTGAGAAGATAACGCTGATAGCCATCCATCACGTGATAATGAAGTTCTTCAGCCCGTCCCACAGTGACAACGATAGGTTGAGTAAAGCCGTCCTGTAGCAATGACAGTTCCAGTATTTTTCGTTCAACCGGACTTATGGTATTCGGATTATAGTCGTTTGCTATCACGCACTCAGCTGGTATCCACTGGACGCAACCGACGGGTTCATTGCGAAACGGGCCATGATAGTGTATGAATCGTTGCAGGCTATTCAGTGCAGCAATTTTCTCTAAATCATTCATTTTTGAAAGCCAGTCTGCAAGCGAGTGTACGATATCTTCGGGTAACATAATTTTTATTCCTGCATCAGATAACTGGCTTCAGTCATAAGAGTTGCCATTATGATGGTTATTTTTGAGTACATTATATTAAAAGTGATCAGGTGACAGTGGGTTATACGTCAGTAACTGGACAGCAATCCTGAGGGAATATCCGCAATGATCACCTGTATGTGTTAACTCATTTATCGCTCCTGATTCTGTCTGTTTTTTTTCGGTGCCTACAACAGCTTTTTTTTATCATTTTTCAATATATTCAGGATGTTGTTTCGTTAGGGAGAGTTGTTATGCAATTCATTTCAACCCTGGCTATCCGTCGTTCTCTGACCTCAGAGCGCATATTTTCCACCTCAGCAGGTGATATAAATTCTGTTCTTTGCAGGAAAGAACAAAATCGGGTGCCATAAAGAATGTCACGCAGACGTGCTGGCATCTCCAGTTGCATCAGCAAACGGTGTTTTTCATTCCATATTTTGCTTTTTGGGGCATCTAATTCAGTAATAAGCTCATCCCTTGTCTGAAAACCAGACCAGATCGCCTGGAGCATTCGCATACGAAAAGGTGTGATTTTTCTGTCGAGCATTTCCCGATATATCAGTAACGACATATAGTCCATCAGTGGTGCTTCGAGGTGGAATATCTGAGGCACTTCAGAAAATCCGACAGGAAGCGTCGGAGATTGCAGAAATTCCGCCAGAAGGCTTTTTTCCGGACAATAACCGGAAGGAACTGTCAGGAATTCACAGAGTTGCTGACTGGTGACCATCATGGATAATTCGTCATGCATCATACAGGGAAGATCGCCCCATACCCTGAGCATGAGTCTGTCGTTGAAGAATATCTCGTCGCTGATGACCAGGGCCGGATGGTCAAACAGCTCCTGTCTGAGGGCGTAAAAAAGGAAAACATGCTCTCGTGGACGAAGACATAAAATCAGTGCCGCCCGTGGCTCAACCGTGAGCTGCTCAATCAGTGATGGCAGGTCGAATATTGCCCGGCACTCACTGTCCGGCAGTATGGTCGTGGTCAGGCTCTGTACGGCACTGACCACAGGCCAGCAGTCACCATAAAGAATGACGTTCCTGCTTGCGGGCATTTTTAGTGATGGTTCAGTCATTGTTCGTCCCCCCTTTTACCGGGGATGGATTACCTTTTCTCAGGTTATTCCAGATAAGAGTGGCCTGTGTCGTGTCTGCATTACCAATACGTCTGCGGGTCAGGCGTCTTTTCTCCCCGGGGAGACGTTTTTTACGGGAACCGGGAAGCATCACGCGGGTGACCTGAATTTCGTAGCGATAAACGTTATTGGCCAGTAACATTTGACGACTTTCAACGATTACTCGTCGGGTTTTGTTACGCAAATAGGCCATCAGGTAACTGGCCCGCTGGACAGGTACACGGAACGCCTCCGAAATCTGATTGCGGTTGACCCAGTCGTGCTGTTGCAGGCACCACCACGCCACCAGGATATACAGAGGTTCTCCACGATACTGACGGACGGACTCCGGTATATAACAGGCATCATATCCGGCCTGACTCGGGTGATGAGTGTGGTCTGCTTCGTTAATTTTTTTCTCTGAACACATAATGACAACTCCTTAACCGGATAACAGGGGGCCCGGTAAACCCGCTGACAGCGTCCCTGTTTCCGTTGTTTCCTTTTTCAGTCTGTGATTTTTTGTCTGTTATTTTTCATGTCATGCCCCATGCTGCAGAGCGCCCGATATCCACATGTGACGTCTTCAGTTGTACGTCACAGTCACCACCACATCTGCTGAGAAGGGCCCTGTTCTCAGCGGCGTACCGGCATCCTGTTCCAGCAGTGCCGTATAGTCTTTAATGACCGGCGTCGCGGGGATGCCGGTTCCGCCGGATTTCAGTTTGCCCAGGTCGGAGGGCTGCCCAAAGGTCAGCCTGTCGCCGGAAGACGTGTCCAGAATGCTCAGCTTCAGTCCGTTCGCCTGGCCATCCTCGGTTGTCATGCGGGCCGCCTGACCGTTATCGGTCAGCGTCTTACCGGTGGCGGTAAACGTGGTCTGCAGGGGGATGGTAAAAGTGCCATCCGGTCCCCCGACGCCCATCCGCTGACCCGCCGTAACCTTAAAGCTGGCACGTTTGGCCGGATTCTGATAATTCGTGTAGATGTGACCGAGGTTGACCGTGGTGGGGTTGAGACTGACATAGCCAAAGTTGTCCGGCATATAGCGGATGGAAAACGCGGTGGATGTCAGGTATACACCCGCCGAGGCGGTGAGATTCGGGCCGGGGATGATGCTGAAGGCGCTCAGGGCGGGGACCTGAACAATCTGCGCACTGTCGATTCGTTTCACCACAAACAGTCTCAGTTTAAAGGTGGCCGAACGGGGAATATCAGTGGCGTTGGATGGCATGGAGGCACCGAACCTTTTCGTATTCTGTATCTGCATGTCGTGCCAGGACCAGGTCACTTCTGGCTGTCCCGCTTCCTGCAGAATGATATCCAGCCCCAGCCCGGCACGCTGAAGTGCATCAACCACCCCCTGAAAATCTCCCAGTCTCTGCAGCGAGGGAGCAAAGGTGGTCTGGCTGCTCAGCTCGGTCGTACACTTATACGACAGAGGATACGCCGGGGAGGTGTACAAAACCGTTCCGTCAGCGGGAAGCCGGCCCGCGTAGAAGGTGATGTTCTGTAGCGGAAAAGTCGTGTTGCCCGTTCCTGTGCAGGAGGAGGATGTATTGTATGCCGCTGCCGTGAGGCTGTACCCGGCGAGCAGGCACAACACCGCCGGCAGAAGGCGTCTCCGTACTGTCATGGTGTTGTCTCCCGCAGTGACATGGCACAACGCTGCGCGTTACAGGTGTACTGGTTCATCTGCAGCCCGCCGTAGTCGTCCACGTACCCCACCCACAGTCGGGTGGACCCGGCCGGCAGGATGGCCTTTACCGGCAGCGTGCTCAGCGGGGAGACCATCACCCCCTCGCTGAAGCCTTCAAGGCGCTCACGACGGGTGGTCCCCAGCCAGGCGAGGGTGATGTGGTAAGGCGTCGGATTTTTCAGGACCAGCTTCCCTCCCTCCCGTTCCACCGTCAGTTTTTTCTCTGAGGTGTCATTACTGCCTTTTTTAATGGCAACCGGACGGTAAAACAGCTTCAGCCTGCTCTGCAGGGCCAGCTGCAGGACATTCGTTGTCTCCGGCTCTGGCGGGATTTCGCGGACGTTGAACCAGAACAGCGTTTCCCGGTCCGCCGGCAGTTTATCCAGCCCGGTCCCCTGTACCTGCATGATGCGGACCTGTGTTTTCTGACCGCCATCAACTCGCTGCAGCGGCGGCAGCACCATCAGCATGCTGCTTCGTCTGCCGTTGCTGTCATCCACCCAGGACTGGGCCAGAAAGGGCATCGTTTTGTTCTCATTGGTCAGGGTGACGGAGACCGTTTTTTCGTTCCCGTTCATGATGACCCGCGTACGGTCCGCGTTGACGGCGGCCTGCGCGTTCAGGCTCCACGCCGCCAGGGTAATCACCACGCCCCGGGCAATACTGCTGTGTTTCACTCTGTGTTCTCCCTGTTGTTCGTCCGGGGTTAACCCCGGAAAAGGCTTACCGGCAGGGCAGCAGAAGCGGCCCCTTGCTGAGCGTCAGGTCTGCCGGCAGGGTCAGCCGGCACTGCACGCGCCCGTTCCAGGAAACCGCCAGCGCGCTGCGGTCTTCGTCACCGATACCGGTCAGATATGCCAGCCCGTCATCGCCCACCATCCCCGGTGTTTTACCCGTTTTCTCTGAAATCACCTGCGCACCAAACGGCGGTGCTTTGCCGTCAGCCAGGCGGATATGTCCCATGACCTGCGCCCCCCGACTGGCGCTGATACGCCGGTAACCAATTGCCCCTTCCGTCAGGACCTGACTGATAACTGAATCACTGACCTCCACATCCTCCGGCAGACGGGTGACGTCGACCGCGATGTCGCTGCGCTGATAGCTGCCGCCGCCGCTGACCACCGCAATTCCGAAGCGGTTGGTCACGCCGCTGTTGCCGGAGACCGGGACGCCGGCCACGCCGCCGGTATCCACCATCATCCGCGGCTCATTACCGGACAGGGACTGGCTGAGGGCCGCGCCATGCGCCGTGGCGGTAGCCGAGCCATACCAGCTCAGGCCCAGACTGCGGTACTGACCGGGTTGCAGGGTGGCATCCGCGCTGACCTGTCCCCAGGGCATCCGGCTCTGGAGACTGCCGCTGAAGTTACTGTTGCTGCCGGTACTGTCATCACGACGCAGCCCGGCACTGATATTCCACGTGGTGTCGGGATGGCTGAAATCGCTGTAGCTGACGTTCTGCTGCAGGCTTCCCCGGTTATCCCGCTGCGCGTTATAGCTGACCTGACGTCCTTCCCCCCAGGGAACGGTCACGGAGGCATAAACCTGGTTCTGCGTTCCGCCGCCGGCGTACTGGTTACGGGCCAGCGACAGGGAGGCAGAAATTCCGCGAATGGCCCCGATGCTGAAGCTTTTGTTCAGACTGAGCATCCAGTTATTGTTTGATTCCGCATTCCAGTAAGCCAGCCGGCTGACGGACAGGGAGGCGCTCATGGCGGGAGCGGAAAAATACTGGTTGTACGTGAGGGTGTAACTCTGCTTTTCGTGCCAGACGTCACCGCCGTTCACCGCCCGGCGCGCCAGATATTCCGGGAGGGACAGGTAATGGCGGTCTGAAAACCGGTAACCGACAAACGCCAGGGTGCTGCCGGTTTTATCGAAGGTTTTGGCATAGTTTATCCGGTAACTGTATCCGGTCTGACGCAGTCCCTGCGGAAGGCGGGTATCCGAGCGGGTGATATCCGCGGACACCGCTCCCAGTATCCCCATGTTCTGGCCGACACCCAGCGCAAGGGACTGATAATCCCCGGTGGAGGCGATGACCCCGCCGTAAAGCGAGGTGCTGTTAAAGGCCCCCCAGGTGACCTCCCCCAGTAGAAAGTCCGGGCTGACCGCCCGGTTATTGTGTGACCCGCCGTACAGCGGACGACCAGCCGCCACCTTATAACGTAACTGTCCCCGGCGGGCCATGAACGGGACGCTGGCGGTGTTGACCTGCCATGTGCGTGTGGTTCCGTTACTTTCCCGGAGCGTGACATCCAGATTACCGCTGATGTTCTGACTCAGGTCAGGCAGGACAAAAGGGCCGGGAGACACACGGGTCTGGTACAGGATGCGACCGTTCTGGCTGACGGTGACCTCAGCATTACTGTTCGCAATGCCGCTGATTTGCGGGGCATACCCCTGCAGGGACGGTGGCAGCATACGCTCATCACTGGCCAGCGTGACGCCGGCGAAACGGAAGGAGTCAAAAATGGCAGAATTGAGGTAAGTCTGCCCCAGCGTCAGCCTGGAACGCACCGACGGCAGAGGACGGAACAGATAGGTCTGGGGCAGATAAAAATCGGACTGTGTGCGTCTCTGACCAGCGTCATACCGGCTGTACTGCCAGTCACTCCGCAGTCGCCAGGCCCCCAGATTCAGTCCACCGGTGCCGTACAGACTGTAGCTGGTACTGGAGGTACCCTGCTGCGGCATATAACGACTGACCATCAGGTTATAGTCCAGCAGCGCGCCACTGATGCCCTGACTCCAGCGGGCAGGGGGAACCCAGTTCGGGTCCTGATACTGCATCCAGGCCTGCGGTATCACAAAGGTCAGCCGCTGCTGCGCCGCGCTGTAACGCACCTGACTGTCCGGGGTGCGCAGGTCCAGACAGCGTCCGCCCTGTGTACCGGAAACGGGTTTCAGGCGACTGAGAGTCTCCGCATTCAGACCCAGCATATCCACCAGCTCAGACGTCACGCAGATGACGGAGTCTTCCTCGTTGCCGGCCCCCTTAACCGGGACCACACTGACAGGGTATTGCTCCCGGACAGACTGCTCGTTCAGCCAGATATCCAGCAGGTAGTTGCCCGGTGCAATATACCCTTCCCGGCTGAAGGCCGAGAGGTCAGCGTTTTTTCTGTCCTCTGTGTTCAGCATATTGACGTTAAATTCCGTGGCCAGTACCGGGCGTGCGGAAAGCGTCAGGGTGATGAGTATGGCGAGCCGGGTCAGTTTCATGTCTTTGGGTTCTGTCTGCGGTTATCACCGGGAATGCGGGGGCGGAAAACATTTTCAGAGGCAAAACCGTCCCGGCGCCCCTTCCGGGACGGTATGCACAGCCACTGCTTTTATTTTTCTGGGATCAGAGGTAGGTCAGGGTGTAGGTGACCTGAGATTTAACCTCACCCGGCGTGGCGGCACCAAGAGCCAGCAGTCGGGCAAAGAAACGCAGTTCATTATTACCGGGCTGCAGCTGCTGGGCATCAGCATCGGTCGGAACGTAACCCGGTGGGATCGGTGTGCTGTTATCGTTTTTGAGCAACTGGACAGCAACGTTGGTGGCACTGCCCGTATTCACATACCCTTTATTATTGCTGGTTGCGTCCCCGGTAAAGGTTACCTTCACTTTAGACATCAGACCCTCTGGGCGGGTTACAGGCGATGCGGTATCCGGGTCAAATGAACAATCTGTCAGATGAATAACAATCGGCTGGGATGCTGTGGTGGCATCTGCTGTTTTCAGGGCGCGGTAAGACACCTGGCCAAACTCCACTTTAAGAGCGTCATCACCCGGTGCGATGTTGCAGGGGGAGTTAGTCACTGTACCGTGGAAGAAAATGGTGCCCTGTCCAAAGGGGCCCGAGGTGGGAGGGTCGGCAAAGGCGTTTGTACCACTCAGCATGGCTGCGGTGGCTAACACGGTCAGGCAGGTTTTTCTGAACATATCAATTCCTTGGTTACAAATAAAATAATCCAGACAGGCAGGTGTTGATACATGAACTGAATAATATTCAGACGAGTTTTCTCTCATCCCGGAGAGAACTGATAAATATTCCCGGTTCAGGAAAGTCAGACGTAAATATTAATAAATGACATAGCCACAGTTCATGTGTGGTTATTTATAGGAAAAATCTTAGCGAATTAAAATTGAACAAAATCGATCGTATCGATCGAGTATATCGATCGTAATTTAAGAATAATTTTCATGATTACGGTTTCCGTGGGGAATATAAGGCAGGAAACATGATGTTATGACTGGGTAAAAAAATTCAGGTCCTCTTTTCATTACAAATTAATCTTATTATGTCATACCTTTTCAAAGGCCGTAAGTGAAAGTTCTGTTGTTGTGCCGAAAATTACTCGTAAATGAATGGTTACGTTGTTTTGCTGTTATTTGGTGGTATAAATAACCAAATGGTGTGGATTTTATGGTCAACCATATTGGAGGGGCATTTGCAGAGGCATGAGATATTTACATTCACTGATTTGTGATGGTTGTCACAAATTGTTTATTGTTTCTCACTTAGCGTATAGCGATTTGGTTGGTGTATTTTTGTGCAACTGAAGACAGTCATCATTCAGCTGACAGATTCGATTGTTATCCTCCGGTTTCATTAAACAAAGTTGTACTGAATATTTATTAAGAAATGGATGTAAATAATGGTTACTGATTTACTACTCAGAATTGCACTGGCTGGATTATTAGGTGGATTTATTGGGATTGAACGTCAGCTGCGTGCGAAGGAAGCGGGGTTACGAACGCATATTCTGGTTGGTATTGGTAGCGCCATGTTTATGATTGTTTCCAAATATGGTTTTGAAGATATTCTGCTGGAAAGCCATGTCGCTTTAGATCCAAGCCGTATCGCTGCACAGGTGGTCAGCGGTATGGGATTTCTGGGGGCAGGGACAATTATCATTCAGAAACAGGTTGTTAAGGGACTGACTACAGCCGCAGGTATGTGGGTTACTGCGGCTATTGGCCTGGTTATCGGGAGTGGTTTGTATGAAATTGGTATCTACGGGGCCGTATTAACGCTTGTTGTACTGGAAGTGTTTCGTCAGTTAAGTAATCGCTTGTTAAGCAGACATTGTGGTTTGCTGGTTAAACTGGGTCCGGATAGCGTTGCCTGGGTATTTACTGTGCTTCAGACGAGGTCAATACGTTTTGCTTTTCGCTCTCTGAAAAAAAGTTCCTCAGGAGAGAATGTATGGGAATTGCTTTTGGTCCTGACATTGCGTCCCGGGAGTTCCATCAGCGATCTGTGCCCGGAAATTTTGAAAATAGAAGGGGTTAAATCAGTCGCTATCAGATAAGTTGTCAGAGAAATATGGTGTTGTTGACCAACACCCGAAGTGTGAAAAAAAGACACAGGCATCTATCTCTGAATGAAGATGTCCGTGTGCCTGAAGACAGCGGGTTATCTCTGAATCCAGAACATTATCATCGCATGTGCTCTGATTACTGTATATCCAATAATTTTCCCCTGACATCAAAAGATACCAGTTAGCCAAAACCAGCTTTTCTTTTAGCCAGTTCTGTTTTATTAACTCTAAGGTATTTTTTAACCCTTCATACCTTTTCATCATGCCCAGTCGCTGAAGCTCGTTCAGTAAAATATGACAAAGAGATGGGATGTCAGTTGTGAATGGTTCCGGTAATTCGCACGATGGCGGGAGGACATATGCTGGCCTGGTTACAGGATTCAGACACCGCACCAGAAAAACTGGTGCGATGAATGCAATTTTTTTTCCATTTGAAGAGACTGCGTTTACCCAGGTCAGAGTATGATAACGCAACGTTTCCTCATGTGAGTCTTCCTGATCAACATTATTATTAGTCATTTCATCCAGTCGAAATTGTATTGTCGCCAAATAATTATCTGGTGATGTAATTGATATTTCTTTACGCATTATTTAACTCCTGAAAGGAAGGTGCAGCAGGAATGATTTTTGTACGGAGATGTTATTTAGCGTGGAATAAAAAAGAGGGACCCAGGGTCCCTCGAATACATCACATTTTAAAGCATTTTGAAATCGTACCAAATCTTCATGAGGAGAACTGGTAGGAGCTTTCTTTATGATGTAGGTATGTTTAACAATACTGTGATTTAGATCTGATATTTGAACATACGCAGCGTATAGCTGGGGAGCGTCTTTAGTTTCGTCACTCAGTCAGGGAAAGATACTGGGGCTCTGTGTAATCGCTGCAGGTCGAAACGACAGGGCATTTTCCTGTAATAATTTATGCTCAGCGTCAGAGTGTCCTGCCTGGGTTCTATCCACTCTTAAGACGGTTATTTTTGTTTCATTACTCTGATACAGTTCATTCGTTATTCGGATTGTATTGTATGCCTGACGGAGCAAAGTTTTCATTGTCTGGAAACACTTCTCCGGAAGTAGGTCGTGTCGGGAAAGGTAAAAAGTGTCCTGGTTGAGCATCAGTAGTGTCTGATATGAGTGGGGATAAGTTTTGCTTCCAATCCATCTGAGAATTGTTGGTGGCGATGGTCTGCCGCTCAATTGTCGGGTTGCTGCCAGTTCACTTACTTTTCGGTAGACGGTATCCTGAAAACACCCTATTGACTCAGGGCTGGGGCAGTCCAACGTCAACCGAAATACAGCCAGACGTGGGTATTGGTCGATGGCCTGCTGAACCACCCGCTTTACTTGCTGTATTTCTGTCAGCTCATCGTTTAAAAACTCCATAAGATTTCCTGAAATAACATGAGTGATAAAGCGATCTTCATCATATTAAGGAAATAACCCATGCCCAATCAGTTCGCATCTGATTGTTTGTCAGTTTCTTCGATACTGTAGATGCCTGTTCCGCATGAAGTGCAATGCTTTTTACCACTGTAATGATTTCCGCACCACACGCAATGCCAGAACAGCACCATTACAGGTGCATCCAGATTGCCGATGATACTGCGTAGTTTTTGGCATCGGGCTTCGGCTTTCACTTCAGGATCGAGATGGGTACATTGCATCAGAACGTTCGTCGTCACTGTTCGCTGGTCATGTTCAAACCAGGGGGCCTCACCAGATGAACCCGCATGAAGTATCAACTGGCAGCCACAGGAAGAGCAGGTCCATACCCTGCCTGGTGACTGCATCGCGTCTTTAGCAGTCACAATGTGCCCGTCACGATTATTGGCAATGTAACATTTCAGCATGTGCATGCCAGTACCTCGATCTGGATGTTATGTACTGTAATGTATCTATCGGTATGGCAGGTCACACAGCACCGTTTACCGTTGTGTGCGAGGAAGAATTTGGCAAACATCTTCAGACTCCTGAGGGCAGGCGCAAGTCGTCCCGAAAAGGGAAGCCTGTGCCTTGCGATTAGATGATTAAAGGGGGGGGGTTGGTGTGGCTGTCACATAATGGAATGCTGACGTAAAAAACTGTCAGACTCAGAAATCGATACTTCGTCGGCGCACGGTTAACTGATGGTCAGCTACTCCGTTACAGCCATACAGTAAGCGCGTATTTTTCTGCTCAATCCAGGTCATATGCTCCGGTACATTGCGCATTCCGCTCGGTACCGGATCGCTGTTACGGACAGGTATCCGACCTTCACAGTGGCCGGGTGGCACGAATGTAATCCTCAGTCAGTGCCGATAAACCATTGAACTCTTTTTGTCGTGTATTGATCCATTTCTTCAGCGTGGCCGGAAGCAGCAGATGCAGTGCGTACCATGCTTCCGGCTCAATCCCTTTCACCAGCTCACACCAGCACAGCAACATCAGTGATTCACGTATACCGGGCTGTGGATACTGGCGGAAGAGCAGCGATAACTGCTCAGCAATGGCACTGAGTCCCAGTCGGTAGCATTCACTGCGCAACATCCCCGCCAGCGCTGGCCCCTCAGCACGTTTAATGATACGTCCCGCTACCGATTCTTCTTCCACACAAGCAGCCTGCGTTACTGTCAGCAAAAACTGCGGGATAATGAGCAGTCCGGTAAGCCCGTTTGGTAACGAGCAGGACGTCACGGTCAGCCTGTGCCACTTTTTAATTTCAGGCTGGCAGAGCCCATGAGTGACCTGCAGCCGGGTGAGGTCATCAAGCCAGGCCTGACAGTGTGCGGTAAAAATGGTTGAGTTCATCTGTAAATCCTTATCGTTGAATCGCAGACAGCGCCGTTCCGCTAGTGTGAAGCGGTGCGGGAAACGGTATCTGTGGAAAGTAATGCGGGATTGGGGGAGGAGGATGTGCTTTCGTCTCTGGCATCAGTTGCCGGTAAACAGCAGGTATTCATCCATCATCAGGGTTAAAACGGGGTCACTATCCTGGCGGTCACCCAGCCAGAGATACAGCGCGTCGTCTGGCTGTCCGACCAGACGCTCCAGCCAGTCGCAAGGGTCATCCCCGCACATCAAATCGCGCCAGCACTGCCAGACTATTTTGTGTCGGATTTCCCGGCTGGTCAGCCGCTGTAGCATCACCAACAGTGCCCGTTGTACCGGGAACTGCTTCAGCCGGGCACATTCACTCAGCAATATGCCTTCCAGCATGGGATGGTGAAGCAGCAGCGTGGTATCTGAATCCAGCCGGGTGGACATGTCCTCTGTCACCGTGATGACCGGAGGCTGATTACCGCAGAACAACCGGTACAAAGCATGGGGTACCACGGCAGTGACCTGCCCCGTACCCGTGAAGCGGAGCCAACCTAGGGTGAGTTGATGGCTGGCCTGGATGTTCGGGTGACACAACCCATGTCGTACAGCCAGACGCGTGAAATCGTCCAGCCAGCGCTGGTAATGCTGCAACAGGAAGTCATGACGGGAATACGGTGTTTTCATGACAACGCCTCCACGGGAGTTACGGTAAGTTTGTGGGTCATTGCCAGGGCGGAATTCTCTCCCCGGGATGCATCAATGCGGGCCTGTAGCCAGGTTTCGACTTCACTCTGTCGCCAGCGGGAACTACGACCAAACTTGATGGGTGCCGGAAACTCACCGTCTTTGATGAGCTTGTAGAACCATTTATCGGTTAATCCGGTGAGATGGGTAATGAAAGCCATATTGACGAACTGGTCTTCAGACAGGGAAGGTTTAATTGTCATGATGAGATTCTCCGGTAGCTAAATAAGTACCGGAGTCGTGTGATGAATCACTGTACCCTTCTCCGGCATAACAACCGGAACTGACGTAAAAAAGTGCGACGTTTTATCGAAGCCCTCGCGGTCTGCCCAGTCCACTCGCGGGTGGTACCTCGCTGGCCCCGTAGTAAGTCTGCCCGTGTTTTGATTTCTCCTTGGCGAGATAGCTGATGATGTAGCGCAGGTTGTCGATGGCTGCAGCATCATCGTAATTGACGGGGCGGGTGATATCGGCTTCGTAGCATTTCTTACGATCACAGCGATTGTGGTACCCCTCACCCTGTGTAATCTTCTGCCAGGCAGTCCCCGCCTGTTCAGCTACCGGAAAGGTGGCCTGGTTATGGTGACCATCAAGATACATCACGATATGGGCATGGCATTTGTGTCGGGAAGTACACTCCAGCACCCAGAAGTGACCCACGATGTTGCTCTCTGACATCAGATGTTCTGTTAACTGGCGTACCTCCCTTTCTGTCTCGTTCCATCCGTGATGGTTATAACGCCACGTGTCATTCTGATAGAACACATCGAGTCTGAGGGGCTGAAGGCGGGAGTAACGTTCCAGTAGCTGATCAAGATGGTGGTTCAGTAACGACAGCAGGAACCAGTTCATCGTGTATTTGCGGTTCCAGGGCCAGGGAAAGTCCATGATTTAATCCTTTGTAGTGTGTGTACAAAGGAAGGTGGTGATATGTAATTTTTATGCTGGAAAGTCACAGTATTTCTGTTTACTGAGCAGTACTGTGGGGACAGGAGATATACAGACGGGTTAAGCGGATCACTGCGAGAGGGGGGATGAAGAGGAAGTTCTTAAAACATGAAGACCTTAATTATACTAAAAACCCAAATGTTTGTTCCTGGTATCCAGGCTGTCCTGACAGCATCATATTCAGTATTTTTACGTGAGAGCATATTACTATGAATTGATAACGAAAGAGAAAGATCAAAAAAATAAACTTGTTGATAATGAAGGTATTTAAGGTTAATTGTTATGCACTTTCCAAAAAATGCTTAATAGGTGATTGGCATGTCAGAACGAATCACTTTCAATGTAACCAATTCTGAGACTCTGCGTGTTGTTGATGAATACAGCAAAAAACAGAAGATCTCACGGTCGCAGGTTATTTCCACATTGCTGGATGCTACCGTTCCGGTACTGAAAGATATTAATCGTTATTATCAGCTTGCGGACGAACTTAAGGCCCGGCTACTGTCTGGTGTCTACCAGCAGGATTTGCCTCGCCGAAGAAATGTTGTGACTGCTGAAAAGTACTGCATGGAGATCTGGGAAAGTAAGCTCCAGGTTGGAAAAGGGTATGACTTTGACAGCGTCAATGGCAAGGTGCATGTTCGCGAACATAAACGACACTACCGTCGGGATAATGCAGTTGGCAGGGTCGAAAATCGACATATCAAAGAGCTCTGTCAGTTTATCCTGGATAGGTCAGAACAGGATGCCCGTTACGCCTGTTTTATCTATACCGAAAGGATTATATTTGCTGATGCCGAGACCTCAGAACTCTCCTCATCGCCAGTCAAATTTGCGGCAGGTGACGCTGTGATTTTGCTGGCAAAAGATGTGGTTTTTAACGAGTTTTTTTTTGATATAGGTAAGGCGCTTTTTATCAATGTGGTTGATCTTATGTCATACGGTACAAGTGGTATCCCGGAGACGACAGGAGACCCACGAGTTCACTGCTGGGTGCCAATCCTGTTTAGTGGGAAAAATGCCGTGATAGTACCTGTGTACCTGATTGACCCTGCTACAGCCCCGACGTTAAGAAAACCAGACAACATAACAGTGGTCTACCACGGTAAAAAATAACGTTGATTCTTGCTCCCGCCATGCTGTGCGTTTTCATCTATCCCATGGCAACCTGAGACTCATCCAGGTTGAATTACCTTGTGCCGGTGAAAGTCAGCAATGTGATAAAGAATATACAGTGCTGAGCTGCAGGCATTCTGTCTGACATGAACCTGGGCTACAGGGGATATAACGAAGCGTTGAGGGCAGCAATATTGCTGCCGGGAAGATGCTTCCCCGGCAGAAACACAAATTAAATCGGCTTGTTGTGATCAGGAAGCATTCTACATAGTGTGTTGTCCTTCTGGACATAGTGATGAAGCAACGCCGCTGCCGCATGGAAAGCAATGAAGAAATATCCGGCATTACCCAGTGTTTCGTGAATATTTTTCAGTACTGACTTCACCAAGGGGTCGGGCGTAGCAAAAGGAGAAATGGTGAGCCCCAGAAAAATCCAGCTTTTACCGTTAAAGGCCATCAGAGCGATCCCCAGTAATGGCAAAGCCAGAAAAGTTATGTACAGAACGATATGCATTACCCTGCCTGCCTTCATTTGCCAGCGGGGCGGAGGGGGAACTATGTCTGGTTCGGGATATCTGTGTCTGAGCCACAGTCGTAAAAACATCAGAAGCCAGACCACAATACCTGCATTGTAATGGGTTTCCCTCATGAAAAGGTAAGCTGCTGAACTTTTGGGAAACCACCCCCTGAGTTCCATTGCGGCATAAGTCACTGCAATTAACACCAGCGTTAGCCAGTGAAGTTGTATCTGTAAGCGGGTAAATTTTGTCATTTCCGATCATCCTGAAAACGCACGGTGTTAACAGCTTGTCATTCGTTTCTTAATTTTTTCTTAACGTCTTATTTTGGAAAAATAATCAGAACGACGACGTGAGAAACAACCATATGTGCGAAGACGTAGGTAAAAACCATTGTAAATCCGCCGGTAAGGTCTACCTGGGTGGGGTCAGTCCAGATAGCGTTGCATCGACCCGTTGAACTCACTGCACGAAGCTGTCAGAACTAACTGTACTGGAGGTCCGCTGTGAGCGAGGAGCGGACTCTCTGTTTGCAGTAAATTAGTATTTTCATGCTGATCTTTACATAATGCTTACCGAAGATTAAAATGTTAACTCTATAAAAAGATAATTTTTACATGGTAATTATTAACTATAGTATTTTATGGGTGGAACATGTATTTATTCAAATATTATCGTCCTGATTTTTTCTTCGATAAAGCCATTCGTTATAATGAATTATATTTTTCTTCCAGAGCACAGTTAAATGACCCAAATGATCTAAACATAGAGTATCGCTTTGATAACAAATTGAAATTGTGGGATATTTTATTGCGTTCACCATGCAAATATTCCTATGAAGATTTGACTCACATATTGAGCTTTGATGATTTTAAGATTCATAAAGTATTAAACAAAATATTTAAAGGTAAAAGAATAAAAGGTGACCTTGAATCACTTGATGCCCTGTTTGATACACACGCCAATGAAATTCTCGGTATTTTATATGAATGCCTATTACCTCTTGAAGAAATCGACACTGTCATTTATAAAAATGAACCTGACCCAAAGCAGTTTTTAGCTAAACAATGTGAAATTGGAATTAAAGAACGGTTGTACAAAAAAATAACCCCAGCAGTTTTTAGTGTATCTTTTTCCAGTAAAGCGTTAGAACGTATGATGTGGGCGCATTATGCCGCAGGTTTTAGTGGCTGTGTAGTGATCTATAGCGCTCAAAATTTTACGTCCCCAAGTAATAATGTAAGGATGCAGCTAAAAGATAATTTATTCTCGAGTCAATCTATTAGTTTCCCTGTCAAACCTATTACGTACAGTAATAAATCTAAAGAAATATCAATTCTAGATCCAACTTCAAATATTTTTGAGTTGATTTTAACTAAAAATAAATTCTGGAAATATGAGTCAGAGTATCGAATGTTTGTTCCTGAAGGGAACATGGGAATTGGTGGCGAGCGGGATATCAAAGACAGTGTAAACCGTAATGCAGGACATGTTTTTCATCATGAAACAAGTGTCATGCAAGGGATCATATTTGGGCCTCGAATGAGTAAGTTGAAGAAAGAAGAAATCTGGCAAGCCATAAAATCCAATATAATGAATACAAATGCGGAATTATTCTATTTTTTTGATGCGGAGTTATCGCAATCAGGAAAAATTAATATTTCAAATGGACAAGTGGCACAAAAGAGGCAAGGTTATGATTTGTACAAAACTGATCTAACTCAACCTGAGTTAATTCATGCTATGAATACATTAGGAATTGCTAGGTAATAGTTAACAAACTAACAAGGCTGGTTTATTTAAATTATTACTCCTCTGCAAGAGTCGATAACAAGTCTATACCGTTTGCTTCTGGCCCAGGGTCATAGCAGCAACCCTGGCACTCTCAGACTTCAATCGATTCAGATATCGTATACACAGTATTTAATTTTCAACCTTAATAAGGTTAAGTGGCTGTAAAACTCCCTTATAGATGGCTATTTTTTGATGAATTCAAAGTCAGTGTTCCCGGCAATATAGGCAAGCCTCAATCGCTCAGGCCAATCCGGGTTACACAACTTATCATAGTCAAAATCCATTGCTAATATCAACTCTTCAAGAAATGAAATGCCGTCCTTGATAATTTTTGTCATGTAAATAAGAAAGCGTGTTCTATCAGGTGGATACATTAGATCAGTTTCCCCATCAAAAATTTTATGTTTTCCGCTTGTATCAACGTAACTATTTATAGCCGTTTCGAGTATCCATTCATTATATAACCACATCATTTGACTATCAGGCATTTTATTCAGAAAGAAACACATCTCAGGACGCCACTCTAGTGCCTTCTCTATGAGTTCGGGTTTTATATGTCCAACAAATTTATTACGTAGATATTTGGCAAATTCAAATTCGTTTATGGTTTGACGGTACCGCGACGAGAGTTCAGGATGCTCCCGGTACACCAATCTTATTGTGAGTTCAAAATCGACAAGGTTAGCAACAGAGATTAGTGCTTGCTTAAATAATACCATCGAAAACAGATTGCCAAAGCCTTTTTCTTCAAACTCCCGGTCAATTTCTTTCAGATCAGCCTGAATCAACCGAGCTTTAATTAGTGTAATCACGTCTTTGTACACCAGCCTAAACGCTTTCATCATATGAAAACTAAGTATCGCACACATTTATTCAGGAAAACTAGGAGTGATTAGGGTTTTCCGAATTACTTTCGGTAAAATTTACGTCCGATACTGACACGGGGCGGACTAACTCACTGAGCATAAGGTCCGTTCTGAGCGAGGAGCTGACATCTGCCACCTCAAAAAGACTGCAAGTATTCAAAAATTTAATGGTCGATTTTGCTGGGATACTTCTCTCATTAATGAGGGGCACATAGAGATTTATATGGCGAGTCTCTTTCAGGTACTAGACTGGCAAGTTTCTCGCCCTAGTAGTCAATGCTTCAATTTCGTTTATGCAGTTCTGAAGCCTTTCCAGTTCAGTCTTCTCAATGCCGTCCCATAGCTTCAAATGACGCTGATATAAGGACCACTTAAGTGAGTGAAAACCATTCCAGGCTAACCCCATCCAGGACGCGTAATTGGCATTAAGAATATTGCCAGTGATATACATTTTACCTGCATTAACAGCACTGGAAGTTCCGTAACCCAAGGCAAGCATCATCCTGAAGCGTGGATTTAGCCGCATTGGCATGGTATCCATTAAGGTCTCTCCAAAAGCTCCTTTACCCAGCGATACCTGTTTCGCTACATAGAAAACCCGCATCAAAATTTCCATTATGGTCATCGGGATACTCGTCACGATAAACTGACGGAAGTCATACCCGTTGACATACATGTACTCGATTTGTTTTCCAAAATTAGAACTCCCTACAGGGATGCCTTCAAGCATACGAAGTAGCCCCATAAAGGGGGCCGGTAGACCCATGCCACGGTTTCCGTTTGCTGAGGGGGCATTTACATCCGATGCAAGGTGTCCAAACATTCTGGCAATGAGTCTGAAAATATTGGTTTCGTCCGTTACGCCTTTCTTAGAGGGATAAACCACTATTTGACCATCCTGAACCACCGTACACGTCCCGTTCAGCATATCCTTTATGCCGAAAATAATGCCCAGTATGGGATCATGCGACAAAGCACGTAAGCGATGATTTGTTGGCGACAAAACGCTACCGCTTGCGTCCACTAAATCACTGGTAACCGAACTGTCTGGAGCCCCTATTCGGAACATGTCGGATAGTTTTTTACTGACATCCTCCGGTAATATGGCATTAAAGGCTTTCTGCACCTGTTTATTGAAAATACCATCAACTTCCGCTGTATAGCTCACGGTAGGCTTTGGCGGAGCTCTGACGCATAGTAAATCCAGCATGGATGCTATGATCCCGCAACCGCAGGCAATAGCATAATCCCAGCCGTCAAGCGCGTAGCGGTCATTAAACTCTTTAATGTGATTCTGGATCCGGGCATCTACAACAGCCAGATCATCTGTGGCAAGTATGTTGGCCAGACCGATGTCACCAGAGACACGCTGAGAGGCTTCGCTATGGATAGTCTGCAAGGTAGTAGAATGTATGGCGGCATCAGAGGGGGTCATTTCTCGCAAATGAAGCTCTTTGAGCGTTTTATGCTCAGATTTATCAAGTTCAGAACCGCTAATGAGCCCAGACAGTTGCGCCTTAAGGCTTTCTATATCACGGTTTATTGTTTCGTGAACGCTCGAGATGTCCTGGCCACGAAGCTGAATATAGCGGATGGCCCTAAGTTCATCATCATATTGAGACTGACTCATGCATTTACCTCACCGCGACCAGGCTACCTTTGGGGGCTTTTTTAGAAAGCATATCGATCGTCGCCTTGATGCCAGCAATTTCTGCCTTAAAATACTCAGCGTTCGACATTAATCTTTCCTGAACATCGTAGAGCTTTTGAATGGCCTGACTAAGTGCGGCTGTTAGTTTCGCATTTTTTTTGTGTTTGAATACCGCGTACCCGCCAATTCCTAAGATTGCTACAGGCGCGGCCAGAACCCCGATTCCGGCCACCATGCCACCGCCGACGATAGAGCCTGCGGTCGCAAGTCCGGAGGTTATACCTGCTGCTGAAACGCCCGTTGTTCCAAGAGTATAAAGAGCACCAAAGGAAGCCGCAGCGCCGACGCCTGAACCTGCTAATGCTGCAACGCCCTCAGTAATCCCCGGAAACTTATTTTCAAGCGCCTCAAGAGTACCCTTTACTTCATTCATTGCCTTCTGGCGAATTTTTTCGAGATCTTCAAATTCAGTAGCGTCCACAATAGGCCTCACATTTATAAATTGCTGCGTATTTGGTGAAAACTGCACCATAAAAGTGATGCAGGAATCATGACTTACTATTGGGGGACTTTCCAGTTCACGATTGTGAGTTCTAATGAGTTTTGTTGATAGTGAATGCATACGCCATCAAGTTCTTACCCGAAAAAAACTATCGTGGCGGTGACCCTTCGAAAACAGACAGTGCTAAAAATCAGCAGCAGATTGAACAGACAGGGTTGGACATGAATGCTCTTTTTTGACAAACATTTCACCAATCAGGCTACCGATTACATAATACTCGTCCCCGTCGGATATGATATAGGGGCCACCTGAGCATCCTTGCCTGTTGTTATGTGAAATTACAAAGCGAGATGTGTAATGCTGGCCACGGTGATTTTCACAATTTTCGGGACAAATACTTTGAATTTTGCCAAAGACTGTTGAAAGTACAGTCTGATCCAGTGGATATCCCACACCGAATGTATGCATACTCACTTCGGGATTACGCGCCTTAAAATACTGGGATACAGGCTGTTTGATATCAGCTGGCAACTTCATTTCAGCACTATCTACAAACGGATAATTGTCTTTAAAGTTGTTACTGTCATTACAGTTATTAAGAATGAAATCGACAGGAACGGGCGCAGTATTCACTGGTCCGAGATGATTATGGAATATGACGTAAAGTTTTTGGGTATTGCTACTGGGGTATTTCTTTCCAAGAACATCAGTAACAACATGGGCTGCGGTGAGGACTTTTAGCTGACCCTTATCATTGAAACCAAATGCAGTTGCTTCGAGATTTTTACTAAAACTAGGATCTTTACTCACATAGATTTTGCAGACGTAGTTTTCAAGCATTTTGCTTCCTTATCAAGATTCAGGTACCCAACAAGTCATATGGCTGAAGATGTTAATACAACGCAAATCCAGTGACAAAAATTTCTGGATTTACCTCCCACATAATGTGGTTTGTCTATTCTGCTTGGCGCTGTAAGTATCCCTGCGAAACGAACCATCAACCTTTAGAGAGTCTCTGCCAACCCCAACTTCCGCTTATGGCACATACCAGTCTCTCGGCAGGACTTACAACTCGAAGGATTATGTGGTCGTTAACTCACATTCCAAATAATTTCAGACAGATATTATCTCCGTGAATCCCCCGTATCCATAATGGCTCGGGGGGCTTTTTGTTTTTTACGCTGAGTCTCTGTATGAATAAATTTGACGGCCTTCAGGCCATTGAGAAACCTCTGTTGTCACTCCCGGTAACCGTCCGCAGTCACATTCTTGACCATCTTTGTAGGCTTATTCACTACGAACCGGTCATCGGTATTATGGGTAAAACCGGAGCAGGGAAATCGTCGCTGTGTAATGCTCTCTTTGCCACTGAGGTATCGCCGGTTAGTAACGTGACAGCTTGTACCCGTGAACCATTATGTTTTCGCCTGCAAGCAGGCGAACGTTTTATGACGCTGGTGGACCTGCCGGGGGTTGGTGAAAATTGTGCCCGCGATGCGGAATATGCCGAGCTGTACCGCCAGCAGCTCCCCCGGCTCGACCTAGTGCTGTGGCTGGTTAAAGCCGATGATCGGGCACTGGCTGTAGATGAACATTTTTATCGTAAGGTAATTGGTGAAGCATATCGACATAAGGTGCTGTTTGTTATCAGTCAGTCAGATAAGGTCGAGCCCGCCAGCAATAGTGATAAATTGTCTAAAGAGCAGAAACAAAACATTAGCCGCAAAGCCTGCCTTCTGCATGAGCTATTTCAGCCTATAAATCCTGTGTGTGCGGTGTCGGTCCGACTACAGTGGGGGTTGCGAAAAATGGCTGAACGGATGATTCGTTGTCTGCCGCGTGAGGCCAGCAGTCCGGTGGCTGTACAGCTTAGTGCTCCACTTCGTTCCGATGCCGTTAATAAAAAAGCCCGTGACGATTTTGGTGAAACGGTCGGCTCGGTACTGGACACAGTAAGTTCCATGCCCCTGATACCGGCCCCGGTTCGGACAGTCATCCAGTCTGTACGCGGCATCGTGATTTCAGTCGCTCGTGCAGTCTGGAATTTCTTCTTCTGAACATTAACCCTTCTAACCCGCAGTTTCCTGAGCCCTGCCGCAATTGAGCTGCAGGGCTTTTTGTCTTTATTTTCCATCATGAGGAGTCCGTTTATGACCCGTCTGGCTTCGCGCTTTGGCGCAGCAAACTTTATTCGTCGTGACCGTCCGTTAACCCGTGAAGAGCTGTATCGCGTGGCACCCAGTGTGTTCAGTGAAGACAAACACGAGTCACGTAGTGAAAAATACACCTACATACCCACCATATCCCTGCTGGACAGCCTGCAGCACGAAGGCTTCCAACCCTTCTTTGCCTGCCAGACCAGAGTGCGTGACCCAGGTCGCCGCGAGCATACAAAGCACATGTTGCGCCTGCGTAGGGAGGGGCAAATTATCGGCAAACAGGTCCCGGAAATTATTCTGCTCAATTCTCACGACGGCTCCAGCTCGTATCAGATGCTGCCGGGATTATTCCGTGCGGTATGCCAGAACGGACTCGTCTGCGGTGAGTCGTTTGGCGAGGTGCGGGTGCCGCACAAAGGAGATGTCGTGAGTCAGGTGATTGAGGGAGCGTATGAAGTGCAGGGAATTTTTGACCGTGTGGAAGAGAAGCGGGATGCCATGCAGTCGCTGATGCTACTGCCACCTGCACAACAGGCTCTGGCACAGGCTGCACTGACGTACCGTTTTGGTGAGGACCACCAGCCGGTGACAGCACCTCAGATACTCTCCCCACGCCGCTGGCAGGATGAGAGCAATGATCTGTGGACCACATACCAGCGTATTCAGGAGAACCTGATTAAGGGCGGGCTCAGTGGGCGGAGTGCAAAAGGCGGGCGAACGCATACCCGCGCCGTGCGTGGTATCGATGGAGATGTGAAGCTCAACCGGGCTCTCTGGGTGATGGCTGAAGCGATGCTGGGTGGGTTTCAGTCCTGAGCTTGTTATCAGCATGTTAGGAAAGGACACTCCCTGTCCGTTTTGCCTCCATTGGATTGAGTGTTTTATCACCGCATTTCACGGTATGCCGTGTCGGCCCTGCCTCCGGTGGCTGATAAAAAATAGTTCATTCCGTGTCCATACCCTGTCCGCCCCCCTCTTTAGAATCATTTCATATTCAGTCAGTTAATTATTACGGAGATTTAAGATGACACAGGCAGATCGCCGTCATGACCGGCTGGCTGTCAGGCTGTCACTGATAATCAGCCGCCTGGTTGCCGGTGAAACGCTGAACATGGCGCGGCTGGCTGCAGAGTTTGGTGTGTCAGTCCGTACCCTGCGACGGGATTTTCGCGAACGGCTGATGTACCTCGACCTTGAGTATCGACGAGGGCAATGCCGCCTGCGCAGCACCGGTGGGGGCGTACAGGGGGAGCTTGATGCGCTGACCTTCGCACATCGGGCCGGACTGGCCGATATTTTTCCGGGGCTGGACCGGCGTCTGGCGGGCATGCTGCTCACTGCGGGAGGGATGCCGTGTCTGGTATGGCAGCCGCCACAGTCTGTGTCACCGGCCATCTCACTGGTGTTCTTCCGTCTCGTCAGTGCCATTACCGCCTGCCAGCGGGTACTACTGCTGGCCGAGGGAGAGCGCTGTGATGGGCTGGCTCCGTACCGCCTGATATCACTCGACGGCTGCTGGTACCTCACCGGTGAACTTAACGGGCATATCACTGTGCACCCTCTGGCGACCATCCATGCGGTGACAGTCCTGAACACCACTTTTACCCCGCGAAAACGTCTCAACCAGCTAACCATACAGGCGGGCTTTATCCGGGCCCTTCCGCACTTCAGCTGTATCCGTGAAGTTTTGTCACAGGCTGCCGATAACGGGGGATTGGGATGAGCTTTGGTTTAATGACCTCTGTTAACAAGGAAAAACAATGACCTGGCATTACGAGATAAATGGCGTACGTCACGACAATGTGACCGAAGACGACATCACCGGCCTGATTGTTCACGGTGAACTGACGGCCGCCACTCTGGCTTGGCGACAGGGAATGATGGAGTGGCAACCGGTCTCCGCCACCCCACTAGCTTCGATGCTACTTCAGAGCGCCATACACCCGCATATGCCCACAGCCCCTGACGCATCAGGGGCTTTATAAGGAGTCTTATAATGAAAAGAAAATCTTTCTCTGCAAATATGAAATGGAGTTGGTTGGCATTGTCTGTGGCACTGATGGTCCCGACTGCAGCCCAGGCAACCGCCAAAACGGCGGTAGAAGCCAAGAACTGTCAGTCAGAAAACAATACCTGCCCATATCCTTTCGACCTGTACAAAACCGACCCAGCGTACAAAAAGTCGTTTGATGAGACCATGAATCAGAATGGTTTACCGGCGATGCTCGACGAGATGAATGGTCCAGCGGGTCCGATGGAACCAGTAAAAATTGACGGTAAAGTCTACCTGAAAGGTTTTATGTGTGAAGGCGGTAACTGTGGTAACCACAATCTGACATTCTTGTACCAGCCTGACTTCCATAACTTCGTGGGCTTCTACAGCAACGGTAAAGATGGGCAGTGGGTTAACACCCCAAGTGATGGTGAGTTGAAAGTTTTACGTGCATTAGTAAAAGGAACATCGGAATCATCACACACTCCAGCCGCCACTACCACGTCCAATGATGCACCACCAGCGAATACCATCTGGGAATTTACCGGGGGTAACGGTGATACCTTGTGGAGCATGTGTGGCGGTAAACAGAATAGCTGTGTGATTGTCGGTAATACCAAGCATGTGTCCGCTGTGTTAAATCACAAGTCTGCCAGTGGGTGCGCATTAGGTGACTTTTACATCATAGATAAGGATGCAAGATCCTGGCAACAGCGTGATACCGGAACCTGTAGTCCAAATGCTTGGGTGCGCAAAGGCTCCATTAAAGGTGGTCAATATCTGTCTGTTGACATCGGCGTTGGCAACGAAACGGTAATACAATATCCGATTGGGTATTGGTCAGATGTGAAAGAGTTCACTGGCCCAAACCGACCATCCTGGGAAAAAGCAAAACAGGCAGCTAAGCAGTAGTTTTATTGTTACGACACGAAACATACCCTATTTTTCCTTCCTCTCTTTCAGTCCCCTGTCGCTTTTGCGACAGGGGTTTTTGCTTTTAAGGTACACCGAATGCCTGAATCTCACATGTTGCCACCGGGACCTTTCACCCGACAGCAGGCTGAAGCTGTTACCCGCTGGTATCACGATATCGCCATTGAAGACGACCAGGGCAGTCACTTCCGTCTGGTGGCTCGCGACCCTGAAGGCCGGATGGTCTGGCGGGCGTGGAACTTTGAACCGGATGCCGGTGAAGGTCTTAACCGCTATATCCGACAGTGTGGCATCCTCAAAGCATCCTCCTCCTGACCACACCCATTCATCATCCCTGTATGTCCTTTATTTCCCATAGGCCAGCCATCGTCGCTGGCGTTTTTATTGACGGAGAATATCCATGACGACACAAACTCAATGCGAATTGATGTCCGCTAATGAACCTCGATTTGACCTCACTGCAACACCCGTACCTGACGAACAGCGCCTCGATTTCTGGCCGCTGTACTTCGGCGTTATCCCGCAATGGATAACGCTGGAACCCCGTATTTTCGCCTGGATGGAGCGCTTTTGTGATGAGTACAGCGGTGGTATCTGGTCCTTTTATACGCTCAGCAATGGCGGCGCGTTTATGGCTCCTGATGCTGAAGGTGACGATAAATGGCATCTGTTCAACGGCATGAACGGCAATGGTGCGGAAATGAGCGCGGAAGCCGCAGGTATCGCTGTCTGCCTGATTGAATACAGCCATCACGCCTGTCGCACCGAATGCGATGCCATGACGGAGCACTATTACCGCCTGCGGGATTACGCCCTGCAGCACCCTGAATCCAGCGCCATTCTGCGCATTATTGATTAAGGATACTTATGATGGAACAGTCACTTATCCCACTAACTCCGGCGCTACCACTAACCGCACAACGCACGGTAAAACGCGCCTTAACGCTGCTTGACCGACACCTGCGCGAAACAGGCGTGGCATTCACCTCCACTCAGGCTGCCCGTGACTGGCTGAAACTGAAAATGGCGGGACTGGAGCGCGAAGAGTTTATGGCGCTGTATCTGAACCAACAGAACCAGTTGATTGCCCACGAAACCCTGTTTGCCGGTTCTATTAGCAGTACCGAGGTTCATCCCCGTGAGGTGGTCAAACGCGCCCTGCATTTCAATGCAGCAGCAGTGATACTGGCGCATAACCACCCCTCTGGCGACACCTCGCCCAGCCAGGCAGATAAGACCATCACGCAGCGTCTGGTGCAGGCGCTTCAGCTCGTTGATATCCGTGTGCCTGACCATCTCATCGTCGGTGGCACGCAGATATTGTCGTTCGCTGAACACGGTTTGCTTTGAGGTATTACATGAAAATTATCAGTAAACGCCGGGCGATGACGATTTACCGTCAGCATCCGGCCTCCCGCATTTTTCAATACTGCACCGGCAGATACCAGTGGCACGGCAGTGTCTGTCATTACACCGGTAAGGTCGTTCCTGACATTCCCGGCGTGCTGGCGGTATACGCCGAACGCCGCCAGGACCGCAACGGACCGTATGCCTGCCTGATGAGTATCACCCTGAACTGACAATATGGAGAACTGTAATGAGCAACATCACATGGGGCCTGCAGCGAGATATCACGCCACGCCTAGGAGCTCGTCTGGTGCAGGAGGGTAACCGGCTGCACTATCTGGCTGACCGGGTCAGTATCACGGGTAAGTTCAGCGAAGCAGAATGTCTTAAGCTGGATGTGGCATTCCCGCATTTTATCAGTCAGATGGAATCGATGCTGACCACTGGTGAAATGAATCCTCGCCATGCCCACTGTGTCACCCTGTACCACGATGGTTTCACCTGCGAAGCCGATACCCTTGGCAGTTACGGCTACGTATACATCGCCATTTACCCCACTCATAGTTAACTACTTTCACAAGAGCAAATATGAAAACTCTACCTGCAACAACTCCGCAGGCGGCGACGCTATGTCTGTCGCCCGTGGCAGTCTGGCAAATGTTACTGACACGCCTGCTGGAACAGCACTATGGTATTACGCTAAACGATATACCGTTCAGTGATGAAACGGTTATACAGGAACATATCGATGCCGGAATTACTCTGGCTAATGCCGTTAACTTTTTGGTGGAGAAATATGAATTGGTTCGTATCGATCGCAAAGGATTTAGCTGGCAAGAGCAGTCCCCATATCTTCGGGCTGTAAATATTCTGCGGGCACGATAGGCAACTGGCTTGTTGCAACGAAACCGTAATAATTCTGCATTGTGAATATTGTAAATTGTCTTCCTGACCTATACAGCCGATCTTTCTTCCTTGTTTTTTCATTACATAATGCACCTGCCGGTATTGGGGGGCTTTTATACGGAAAAAACATGCAAACTGAAGCTTTAACTGACCGAAACATTATCCCAGGAGCGTCCATTTATGCTACCTCTCGATAGTAAAACTCCATGGCTGAAATGATGCAATCGGGTATAATCACATCGCCATCTTTGAGTTGGTTTATGTGCTGCGTTAAGCGCTGATTTTTGAAAGAAAATAGTTGAGTATATAACTGAGTATATGTCATTAATGCATTAACAATTAATCATTTGTAATTCAGTTGATTAACTTTGAAATTCGAGTCCGGCCTTCGCACCATTCCGTATCGCCCAAGACTTGCAGGATAGACCCCCCTTAGTACGGAAGAAAACGATACAACCCCACCAACACGACGACATTCATCATCACGCTAATGAAGAAATAGGTCCTAAAAGGCTGCTTTTGCGTTTTATGGCGAAAGACCTGCTGTCCCAGAATCGCCCCAGGCCATCCACCCACTAACCCAAAGATGAGCAACGTCGATTCCGGCACTCTTCGCCAGGTCTTACGTGCTGCCAGCTTATCTGCCCCATAAACCGCCAGCGTTAGCGCATTGGTAAGCAGAAACCACATCACAAGCGGGTGGGGCAGAAATGCGCTGCCCAGAGCGGATAATCCCAGAAGAAAATAACAAAAGCGATTGAGGTTCATAGGGTAGAAATAGCAACCATGAGCGAATTGAACGGTCACTATACCCGATAATAAAGCGAGAAGGTCTGTAAACAGACCCGGTCAGATTGAAAGGCGCCTCTCAGCGCCATCAGATCAGCTTACCCTCGTTTCCCCCGCATCAACGCCTTCCTCTCCACCATCACCCCATCCCTGTAATACCTGCTCGGCCAAATCATTGACGGATGAACCCCCAGTCCCTCTGCAATCAGGTACTCACCTTTCGGCCACGGCCTTGTAAGGGCGTTTGCCAGCGTTGCTGAACTCAATCCTGACCTGCGGGAGAGCGCTGCCAGCGATGTGCCTCTCTTACGTAAACCCGCGATGATGTCTGCCGGATGCCAGTCCTGTCTCATGATGATCTCCGTGTTATCCATTGAATTAACAAGATGATTTTAAATGGGGAAATTTTCGCCAGATACTACGAGTTACGTAGTGGTTTTTTTACCTGGATATTATGGAGGTGAGGGGATGGTGTTTCCGGTCTGTGTACGGACGCTATCGACAAATAATATTTTCAAAAAAAACCGCCGTGCTGCGCAACGGCGGGGAACAAAGCCCACATGCAGGTCATCCAGCAAATCCTGTAAGGGGAAATCCGACGGTCAGGATTTTGCGTTATATCCGCAGAGTTCATCAATCAGACGAAATTCTGATATTTTCGCAAGTCAATGAACTGGCTTAATAATACGTCTGCGACTGATGATTTATCTGATAAGCGTAATACGCTCACCGCGGCTGAATAACGTTCTCAACGTGCAGTATCGTATTATCCTGCGACCAGTACTGGCGGGTGTTGTCGCTGAGGTCGACCACCCATTTGAACACGCCGGCCCGGGCCAGCTCCCGGCAGTACTGGTCGTAGGTGGTCACGCCGGTGAAATGGCGTCTGGCGGCGAGCCTCACTTTGCCCGCGCAGGTCGCGGAATTAACCCGCAGTATCGTGCGGTTACTTTTCATTGAAACGAACGCATCCGTGGTGGTGACGAATTTCACATTCCCGGTGGAGACGAAATAAATATAATATGAAATGTTATTGCTTCTCAGTTCCTTGAGAAATGATAGAAAATCCGAATTTGACCTCACCTGCTCAAAGTAATCCCTGAGCATATCCAGTAATTCCATGCCTCTCCTCGATATTGTTTTGGTGAATAACGTTGCGTTTGAAAAATAAATGTAAGTAATCTGTTCTTTTTGTTGTTATTTGAATTCGAATAATTCTGGTTCTGAATTATAAGGATTGCTGATAAATCGGAACAGTGTTTCAACTGTTACAGATTATTGCGGGCGTTGTGCTGCCTGCGCTAAGACGCAATCGTTTTCCTGTCTGGTATGTGAGTGGATCATTTTTTTAACAAAAATGTGACATACATGCTATACATATAACATATTATCTTTTATAAATTTTCCCGTTTCACCTGCGACGCAACCACAACGAGAAAGACATATGGAACAGACATCTGGCAAGAAAAACGATGTAATTCATAATGATAATAAACCTCAGTTCAACCGCTCCATCGGCCTCATCTCTAACTTCGCGCTGGGGTTCACCTACCTGTCTCCGCTCACCGCGGTGTACTCCCTGTTTGCGCTGGCGGTCACGCTGGCCGGCCCGCCGGCAGTGTGGTGGATCCTGATCGTCGCCTGCGGGCAGCTCCTCGTGGCGCTGGTGTTTGGCGAGGTGGCGTCGCAGTACCCGATCACCGGCGGCCTGTACCCGTGGGCCCGGCGCCTGTGGGGCAAAAAATATGCGTGGATCGCGGCGTGGATCTATCTGTGGGCGCTGGTGGTGACTATCACCTCCATCGCGGAATACACCTCAACGTTTGTCGCCTCGCTGCTGCATTTCGACACCTCGCCGGGCAATATGCTGGTCAGCGCCGTCGTGCTGCTGCTGCTGATGATGGCGGTCAATATGTCGGGCACTAAAAACCTCGCCCGCGTCGCCAGAATCGGCTTCTGGTGCGAAATCATCAGCGTCATCGCGCTGGGCATCTATCTGCTGATTTTCCACCGCTCGCAGCCGTTCTCGGTGGTGTTTGACTCGATGGGCGTACTGGCGAAAGACGGCAGCTACCAGACAGCGTTCATGTCCGCCGCGCTGATGGGCCTGTTTATGTTCTTCGGCTTTGAAGCCTGCGGCAACGTGGCGGAAGAGGTGCAGAACCCCGGTAAGAAGATCCCGCTGGCGATGATCCTGAGCATCGTCTTTGGCGCGCTCTCGGCGATCGTCTCGGTGCTCGGCTATCTGCTGGCCTCACCGAACCTGGTCAGCATCGTCAACGGTAAAACCGCCGATCCGATCCCGGTTATCCTCAGCGAAGCGCTGGGGCCGACCGGGGCGACGGTGTTTATCGTGGTGGCGATCGTCGCCATGCTGTCGTGCATCCTGTCGCTGCAGGCGGCGCTGAGCCGTCTGATCTTCTCCTTCTCGCGCGACCAGATGCTGCCGGGCAGCGCGTGGATGTCGACGCTGTCGAAAAACAGCGTGCCGGATAACGCGATGATCGTCAGCTGCCTGCTGCCGGTGCTTATCTGCGTGTGGGTCTACTTCCAGCCGGATAACCTGTCGCGCATCACCGCTTTCGCGGTTATCGGGATCTACATCTCCTTCCAGATGGTAGTGCTGGCGGCGCTGCGTCAGCGTCTGAAGGGCTGGAAACCGGCCGGGGAGTGGAGCGTCGGCGCGTGGGGCATGCTGGTCAACGTGCTGGCGCTGGCCTACGGCGTGTGCGGGATCTGGCTGCTGGCGCAGCCGGCGGACAGCAGCAGCTTTATCGACCGCTGGACGGTGCTGGTGGGTCTGGCGATCGTCGTGCTGTCCGGGCTGGTGTATATGGCGCTGGCGCGCCCGTTTGGCCGCTCTAACGCGCCGGAAAATGATGCGATTGCCTATGCGAAGCAGCTCAACGCAGAACTGTAGTTTTAGCTTTGCCTGATGCGCTGCGCTTATCAGGCCTACGTGAATGTAGGTCGGGTAAGCGTAGCGCACCCGACAACTCCACGTTTTAGAGCTGATACAGCCGGAAATAATCGCTCTGATAGCACAGGCGCAGCCCGGTACTGCCCAGCAAATCCCCCACCCGGTAGCGGGGCAGGGTCGAAAAGAAAATCCGCTTATCCAGATTGGTCAACACCACCTGCTGCTGGCGGGCGGTTTCGAGCAGCTCGTCTTCGATACGGCTCACCAGCATGTCGATGGCGGCAACGCCCATAAACTGCCCCTTGCTGTACACCGGCACCGCCGAGGTGAGGGTATAGGAGGTGTTGCAGATATAGTCGACGTACGGCCCGTGGATGTAGGCCTGGCCGTCCGGCGGCGAGTGGCGAAACCACTCGAAGGTGCGGAAATCAAGGCGCTGCTGGGTGGCCTGGTCGAGGTCGAGGCTGGCCTGCTCCACGCCGTCGGCGCGCTTGTACCACCACTCCAGCACCCAGAACTCCTGGCTGGTCGGCGTGCTGGCGATATGGCTGGCAAACCCGGCGCCGGAGCAGTAGCGCGTCTGGCTGAGCGAGGTTTTGATGTGCTGCTGAATGACGGCCTTGACCGACGGCAGCAAAAACATGTCCGTGGAGCTGCCCGGCTGATCGGCGACGGACTGCTCTATCTCCCGCGCCAGGGCGACGGTGGCCTCAACGGTGGAGCGGGTAATGTCCTCAATTTTATCGGTCATCGCCCTGAGGGCGTCGGGTAAGCGCATCGTCATTCTCACTGAAGCTCATCAACGGGAGTTATATTTAATTTTATTTTCAATAAGATGGAACGTAAAAGCATCAATCAGCCGGGCTGACGCCTGCACCGCTTCGGCCTCATCGTGGCGGGCGAACGCCGCGGTCAGCGATTCGTACAGGCCGACCACCTGCTGGTGAATAGCGTCTGAACGGTACAGCACCGCCACCAGCGACGCCCACTCGGCCTGCAGCTGCAGCTCCTGGCTTGCCAGCCGAGCGGAGTGCGAGTTGGCGGCAATCGTCAGCAGGCAGCGCATATCCGCCTGGGTTTTCAGCTCCGGCGTATCGGCCGCTTTCAGCACCCCGACAAACTCCTGCAGCCGCTGTACGTCCGTCGCGGTCATCCGTCGCGACGCCAGCCGGGCGCTGTGGCTAATCACCGCGCAGTGCATCTCGCCGAGGTCGGAGAGGTAATCGGTGCTGATGGTGCGAAACGGGTGCAGCGTCCCGCTCGGCTCGGCATTTTTCTCACACACGAAGCTACCGCCGTTGCGGCCGCGCACCGTGTGGATGAGGTTGTTCGCCCTCAGCGTATTCAGCGCTTCCCGGATGGTGATATGGGAAACGCCCATCATTTTTGCCAGATCGGCCTCGTTGGGCAGCTGTTCATGCGGCTCAAGCAGGCCGGTGATAATGGCATTGGACAGGCGCTGGACTATCTGATCGGAACGGCTGACCTGTCCAATAGGCGCAAAGATGACGGCATGAGTAATCATAATTTTTCTGTGAATTTCTCCCTGAAACAGCCCCATTCTTAACATATGCCCGCAGCGCAGGCGAGGAGAGAATGGTCACGCGATCCTCGTCGCGTTAATGATATGTTAATTTTAAGTTAAGTGATGATGGGCTTCATTAAGCGCGTATGCGGCAAGCGCCAAACTGTGATCTTCGCCGCGATTAATTTGCCGAATTCGCACATATCGCGCATAAACCCGCCATGGGTGGGTAAATAATAAAAGCAACAAAAAAGCATATGACCTTGAACAGCAAGTTAACCGACTGGAGGGATATGCGAATGAAGACACAAGATTTACAGGCACTGAACAACTTTGATTTTCTGGCCCGCAGCTTTGCCCGCATGTATGCCCTCGGGGAGCCAGTCGATATCGGCGCGGTGACCGGCAACATGAATGCGGAGCAAAAAGCCTGGTTCCGTGCACGCTATGAACATTACCGCAAGCAGGCGGAACGGGCGAGGGTGCTGGAAGTACAATAATGCGGATACACAACGGCGGGCCTGCGGGCCCGCCGTTCGTTTTACCGTCCCCACACCCGCCGAAAGGTTGACCGCTGACAAGGCAAATTCCCCGCAAGCCTTCCTATAATCAGGCCCGTTTGTCTTCTCACTGGTGTGACCTATGGCGTATCAACTGAACCTGAACTGGCCGGAATTTCTGGAAAAATACTGGCAAAAACAACCTGTTGTTTTAAAGAATGCCTTCCCGAACTTTGTCGACCCTATCACGCCGGACGAGCTGGCGGGGCTGGCGATGGAGCCGGAAGTCGACAGTCGCCTGGTCAGCCATTTCAATGGCAAATGGCAGGCGAGCAACGGGCCGTTCGAGCATTTTGATGGTCTCGGCGAGACCGGCTGGTCGCTGCTGGCGCAGGCGGTCAACCACTGGCACATGCCCTCCGCCGAGCTGGTGCGGCCGTTTCGCGTACTGCCGGACTGGCGTCTGGACGACCTGATGATCTCCTTCTCCGTGCCGGGCGGCGGCGTCGGCCCGCATATCGATCAGTACGATGTGTTTATTATTCAGGGGATGGGGAGCCGCCGCTGGCGGGTCGGCGACAAGCTGCCGATGCGTCAGTTCTGTCCGCATCCGGCGCTGCTGCACGTCGATCCGTTCGAGCCGATCATCGACGAAGATCTTGCGCCTGGCGATATTCTCTATATTCCGCCGGGATTCCCGCATGACGGCTTCACCCATGAAACCGCGCTGAACTATTCGGTGGGCTTTCGCGGGCCGAACGGGCGCGATCTCATCAGCAGCTTTGCCGACTACGCGCTGGAAAACGATTTGGGCGGCGAGCACTATTGCGATCCCGATCTGACCTGCCGCGAGCACCCGGGCCGGGTGGAGGCGTACGAGCTGGATCGTCTGCGCGGCATGATGGTCGAGATGATGAGCAAGCCTGAAGACTTCACCCAGTGGTTCGGCAGCTTCGTCACCACGCCGCGCCACGAGCTGGATATTGCCTCCGCCGAGCCGCCGTACACGCCGGAAGAGGTGCTGGACGCGCTGCAAAGCGGCGAGCGGCTGACCCGCCTGAGCGGGCTGCGGGTGCTGAACGTCGGCGGTCGTTACTTCGTCAACAGCGAGTGCATGGATGCCGTTGAGCCAGCAGCCGCGGACGCGCTGTGCCGCTACACCGAGCTCGGTCAGGACGAGCTGGGCGATGCCCTGAACAACCCGGCGTTTATCGCCGAGCTGACCGGGCTGATGAACCAGGGGTACTGGTTCTTCGAAGAGTAAAGCGCGATCGTGATGGCATAACGACGGCGGGGCGGCGAAAGGCGCCCCGCCGTCGTCGTTTAGCGCGTGGAGTGAATGCGCAGACCGCGCTCGCCGGGGGCCAGATCCGCCCGCAGCGTCAGCTCGGGGATCAGATACTCGCCGCCGTTCTGGCGGCGGAACGGCAGCGGCGGCGTCTGCCACAGAGTGTCCAGCCGCTGGATCAGCTGCGCGTGGTAATCGGCAAAGCTGGCCTCATCGATTTTCCCCGTGCGGTAAATCACCATCGGCGGCAGCACCTCAAACCCCGGATAGAACAGCATGCCGTGCTGGATGGGAAACAGGATCTCATCGATATGACCGTTGATGCCGCGGGGGCTGTAGTGCGACTGCCAGCCGCCGGTCGTCACCAGCAGCATCGCCCGTTTTCCGGCAAATGACCCTTCGCCGTAGCGGTCACCCCAGTGGCTGTCGCTGTGCTCGCCGACGCCATAGGCGAAGCCGCAGGCGTACACCCTGTCGAACCAGCCCTTCATGATGGCGGGCATGGAAAACCACCACAGCGGAAACTGAAAAATCACCGCATCGGCCCGGCGCAGTTTCTCCTGCTCGCGGACAATATCGTCGCGCTGCAGGCCGTGACGGAAAGCGTGAGCCGAATCCGCCGACGGGTCGAAGCGCTCGCCGACCGGCTTGCCTTCGCGGTCGTCAGCGTCTAAAGCGCTTTTCCACTTCATGGCGTACAGGTCGGAGACTTGCACCTGATGGCCGTTCTGCGTCAGGTGCGCTACGGCGGCGTCCTTCAGCGCGCCGTTCAGCGAGCGGGGTTCCGGATGGGCAAAAACAAGTAATATGTTCATGGCAGGTTCCTGCGTTAAGAAAGTCACAGCAGGGTAAGCAACGGCTGGTTATAGTAGAAATTGATTGCTCAAATAACAGGTATAGTGATGATTAATTTACATCGTCTGGATCTGAACCTGCTGATGACGCTGAACGTACTGCTGGCCGAACACAACGTCACCCGGGCGGCGCAGCGGCTGAACCTCTCGCAGCCGTCGGTCAGCGTCCAGCTGGCTCGTCTGCGGGAGATTTTTAACGATCCGCTGCTGCTGCCAGGCCCGCGGGGCATGCAGCCGACCGCCCGCGCCGATGCGCTGCGCGAACCGCTGCGTGAGGCGCTGGAAAGGCTGGAGCAGGCCGTAGCGCCCGCCAGCGCCTTTGACCCGCAGCTTGCCGCCAACACCTGGCGCGTGTCGGCGACGGACTACATGGCTTCCGCCATCCTGCTGCCCGCGATGGAAACGCTGCGCCGCCAGGCGCCGAACACCCGTCTGGCGGTCTTCGAGCTGAACCCGGCGCAGATTGCGCGGCAGGCGGAGCGGGGGGATATCGATCTGGTGTTCCACACCCGCGACGGCGCGCCGCCGTCGCTGCACCAGCGGCTGCTGTTTCGCGAGCGCTACGTGCTGGCGGGAAGGGCGGGACATCCGGCGCTGCGGCGGACCCCCACGCTCGACGCGTTCTGCCAGCTTGAGCACGTTATCGTTTCGCCGGACGGCGGCGGTTTCTCCGCCGCCACGGATACGGCGCTCGCCCGCCTCGGCCTGAGCCGTCGGGTGGTGCTGTCGGTACCGCATTTTCTGTTCATGCTGGAGACTCTGGCGCGTACGGATCTGGTGGCCGTCGTGCCGGAGAGGTTAATCCCTGATGCGGCGATGCTCCAGGTCGTGGCGCCGCCGGTAGAGGTGGAAGGGTTTGATATGCTGATGCTATGGCACGAGCGTTTGCATCGCGACACCGGACACCAGTGGCTGCGTCAGCAGCTGATACGCGCGGTGGCGGATACGCGCTAGAGCTCCCCACCCGCAGGTGGGGAGAAAGGGCTATTTGCTGATATACCCCGTCATGCTGGTGAAGTTAAAGTAACGGCCGCCTTCCGCCGCCATCATCCCGCGATCGCGAACGGCATACGGGTGGTCGCACGCCAGCCACTCCCGCCATGCGTCTTCGCAGCGCGCGTTTTCCTCACAGCGTTCCACCTTCAGCGCGGCGCTCTGCTGCCAGAGCTGACGCCACCAGTCGACGGTGAAGAAGTTGATGTTCGGCTGCCAGTACGGCGCCAGCTCCGGCGGTACGCCAGAGTTAAACGGCGCTTTAAGCCCCGGAACAACAACGGCGACGCGGCCGCCGGGGCGGATAAACGGCGCCAGATGGCTGTCGAAGAAGCCCGCGCTGGCGCCGAAGTAGTGCCAGGCGTCGATGCTGATTAAGGCATCGAACAGATTCTCCGCAAACGGCAGCGCCACCGGGAGTTCGGCCACGTCGAGGCGCAGCGGCAGGATCCGGCTGCCAAACCCCCTCTGCGCAAAGCGTTTCTGGTTGTCGGCGGCGCTGATCCACAGATCCATCGCCACTACCTCCACACCATAGCGCCGGGCAAGGTACATGGAGGTAAGCCCGGTGCCGCAGCCGAGATCCAGCACCCGCATGCCGGGTCTCAGCGCCAGGCTATCGCATACATCTTCCGCCAACATCAGGGCGTCGGGCCCCATCAGGTTGGCGCGGCGAAACGCCGTTGAAAAGAGGTGACTCATTATGCGCTCCTTAGCGGTTATCCAGCTGCGCGCGGACGTTGCTCAGCCCGGTGCTGTTGATGCGGTACGGCTGTCCGCTGACGGATTTGATCAGTTTTTTGGTTTTGAGCTTTTTAAACACCGCGAGCGTGCAGTCGCTGAGCAGCAGCCCTTCGCGGGTAAAGCACTCGACGTGGGTGACGCGGCCGGAAGCGTCGCGGATGTGAACGATACGTCCGCCTTTAGCGAGGACGTGCAGGGTACGTTGTTCCTGTCGGGAAATATTCATACTGGAAATGCCTGTAATCATCATGTGCAAAAACGAGCCAACACCTGCGGGTGTTCGCGTAAGGGTTTAAGCGCAGCGATAACCAGTCCGGCCCGGGTAGGACGGAAAGCTGATTATCTGATGATTGCATTCTCCAGCATCAAGCCTCTGAACGAGTTAGAAAGATATTTACGGTATGAATAGTAACACCGGTTTCCGCCCTGCAACAAACTCAGATTTCGACATAACTTTTTTTCTTTCTATTTTCCTCGCGCGGTGATGACCAGAGCCTGCTTTGCTACGATCTAAAAGTACCCGTTTTGCCTGAGATAAATCCTCTGAGGAGGTCGGTATGCGTATCGGGCATTCTGTTTCTTGTGCGGTGCTTTGTTTTACTCTGGCAGGCTGCGCCAGCCCGCCGGAGATTCAAAGCGACTACGACCGCGCGGTGAATTTCCAGCAGTATCACACCTGGAATTTTGCGCCGCCCGCGGCCGGTTCGTACCTGACTATTCAGCAGCGCTATCTGCAGTCCGCCGTCAGTTATGAGATGACGAAGCTCGGCTATCAGCGCAGCAACCAGCCGGATTTAGCGGTGAATGCCAGCCTGCTGCAGCAAAAAGAGATAGAGCAAGAGTTTGTTCCCGCCTATGCGGGATGGGGCGGCGCGTGGGACTGGGAAACCTACGATCAAACCCCGGTGGACTGGACGCATAACAGCCTGAGCATTGATGTAGTGGACGTCCACAAAAAACAGCAAATCTGGCAGGGGAGTATGAGCCAGTTTGCCCCCGGCGACGATAACACGCTGACTACCATGGATATTCAGCACGCGGTGGCGAAGATTTTTGAGCGTTACCCGACAGCGGCGTTGCCGGGTAAATAGGGGGAGACAGGGCCGGGGGATGCGTAGTATCCCCCGGCGGCGTCAGGACAGCAGCTGTTTGACTATCTCCAGCAGCGTGGCGACGTCCTGCGGGCGCGTGTTGCCGCTGTCGGTGTCGATAATCGAACTGTACACATGCGGCATCACCTGAGGCACGCCCGCCTGCAGGCAGGTGTGCAGGATGAGGCCGAAGTTATCAAGGTCGATACCGCCGGTGGGTTCAATCAACGTCATACCGTTTTGCGCGGCGGAGAGCGCCAGCGCCTTCAGTTCGCCCAGCGAGGCTGTGCCGCCCATCGGGAAAAACTTCGCCGCGTGGCCGCCCATATCCTGAATCATGCGGATTGCGGCATCGCAGGAGACCCGGGCGGGCACCCCCTGCGCGCTGCTAATTCCGGTGGAGATAAGCACCTTTCCCGGCGTACCGGTCGGGCTCACCAGAGCGTTGATCCGCGTGCTGGCGCCGCGGGTGGCGGCCAGCGCACCCGCGGCGAAACCGCATCCGGTAAAGGTCTGGTTGACGTGCGCCGGATGAACGCTGGCGGCAATCATTGCCGCTTTATAAAACTGCGCCGGATCGCCCGCGCCAAGGCCAACGGAGATGGACGGTACGGCGGCGGTCCAGCGCGTTACCTCATCCACGCCCCGCTCAACGCTGGCGAACTGCGCCGAGAGCACGCCAATGACCGCATGGCCTTCGGCAGCATCATACACTTCCCGGGCGTTGGCGATATCTTTCGCCAGCACGTTGATAGCCACCCTCTGGCGATAGAAATTAATCTGCTGCATGGCGGGCAATCTCCTTTAAGCGCGCGACGATAAGCGCCATCTCGCCGTCCGCCAGCGTGCGCGGGTCAATGCTGAAAACGCCCTCGTGCAGGAAGTAGCGGCGGGTATAGATGGCTGTCTCACCCTCCCGTAGCAAAGCCTCTACGGCGCGGGCGTCGAGCCCCAGCTCAGATTCAGACACGCGAACGCGAATACGCCAGATGGCGCGTCCGGCCTCGTCCTGCTCGATATCGGCATGGAAACCGCGCAGGGCGGTGATGGCGTCGACCGCCGGGAGCAGCGTATCTGGCCCCGGGGCGGGCGGCGCGTCGTGATAGCGTTCCAGCGCCGCCAGCAGGCCGACCATATTCTCCTTACCGATTTTCATCGCCCTGGCGATACCGTTATGCTGCGCGCGACAGGCGGCAATCCAGCGCGCTTTACCGGTGATAAATCCGGATGTCGGCGCGTTGAACGCCTTGGCGCCGCTATAGATGACCATATCGCCGCCGCGAGCGACCCACTGCTGTAAATCCTCCTCGGCGGCGGCATCGACGATAAGCGGCAGGTCGTGCGCCTGGGCGACCGCGGCGAAATCCTCAATGCTCAGCATCCCTTTTTGCACGCAGTGGTGCGATTTCACATACAGCAGCGCGGCGCTACGCTCGCTGACGGCCCGCTCCAGCTGCCAGCGGGCGGCGAGATTGCTTGAACCGACCTCCACGACGCGCCCGCCGCCGAGGCGAATGGCGCTGACGATCGGCGCGCCGTAGTCGATATTGTGGCCGCGCAGCATCACAATTTCATTGGCAAGCCCGCAGCTGTCCGGCATTTGCGCGACGTGCTCCGGCTCTCCCCGGGTGATGGCGGCCGCGACCGCGATGGCGATACCGGCAGAGGCGCAGGCGGTAATATAGCTGTCCTGTGCACCGGTGTGGCGGGAGACCTGCTCTCCCGCCCGTACCACCAGCTTATCGATTTCCACGAACGCGCCAGCCGCCTCGCTCGTGGCGCGCATCACCTCGGGCGCCACGCTTGAGACGCCGAGGAGGGTCATCTTGCCGCAGGCGTTAATGACCCGCTTAAGCCCCAGCTGCTGATAAATGTTTTCGCTCATGGCTTACAGCACTCCCAGCAGCGAGCACGCCACGCTGATGGCCACAATGGACAGCAGGATAGTGGTGTAGCGCGGCCCCTTTTTCACCAGATAAAAGTAGATGGCGAAGACCGCCGCCAGCGGCAGCAGGCCGGGGGCTATCGAGTCGAGGATCTGCTGTACCACCACTTCGGAGCCTTTCAGGGCGCTTATCTTCAGCGGCGTGGTGATTTTGACGTAGCTTGCCGACAGCGCGCCCATCATGATGAGGCCGAGCACGTTCGCGCCGTAGATAAGCTCTTTGATCCTCCCTCCCTGCAGCAGGCCGACGATGGAGTCTCGTCCCAGCGTATAGCCCTTGTGAATCAGGCCGTAGCTGATAGCGAGCGTGATGGCCGGGTAGAGAACGAGCGGAGCAATCCCGCCAAACGCGCTGCCGCTGGCGGCAAACGGAATAAAGATGGCGATAAGCAGCGGCATCACCGCCGCCCAGACGATCGAGTCGCCCATCCCGGCAAGCGGCCCCATCAGGCCGGTTTTGATCCCGGTGATCGACGCGTCGCTGATTGGTTCGCCGCGCTTTTTCTGCTCTTCCATGGCGATGGCGATCCCCTGGATCACTGCGCCGAAGGTTTGCTCGGAGTTAAAGAAGTTGAGATGGCGCTTGAGCGCTTCCACCTGCTCCTCTTTTTGCGGGTACAGCTTCCTGATGATCGGCGTCATCGAGGCGCAGAAAATCAGGCTTTGCAGACGCTCATACGAGTTAGAAACCTCCGCGCCCAGCCAGTAGATAAACCAGGCTTTGGTGATATCCGCTTTGGTCAGCACGCTGCTTTCGCGCGCACGCTCTACCAGTTCATGCTGCATGATGTCGCTGGTCATGATGCTGCTCCTTCATTTTTGGCGAGACCTTTAATCAGGAAGGCCACGCAGGTGCCGAAAATCGCCATCGCCATGATGTCTACCTTGAGGTACAGCACCGCGAAGAATCCGCCGATAAACCACGGCAGCAGGCTCTTTTTACCGATGACCATAATGGTGATGGCAAAGCCCAGCGCCGGCAGAATACCGCCCATAATTTCAAACGAGTGGGTGAGCCAGTGCGGCATCAGCTTGAGGAAACTTTCTACAACGCTTTGGCCGAAATAGTTCGCGGCAAACACCACCGGAAAGCGCAGCGCCAGCCCCAGCAGCGCCGGGTAGATAAAGGCGCAGCGCATGATCCCCGCCATGTTGGCGGTTTCCGCGTGCTTGTCCGCCATATGCACCCAGGCGGCGTTCAGCGTCCGGCGCAGCTGGTCGAGAAACACGCCGATCACGCCAAACGGGATCGCCAGCGCAATCGCCAGGTTCGGATCCATCCCCGCCTTGACGGCGATCGGAATCGAGATGCAGGCCGCCAGCGCCGGATCGGACGGCACGTTGCCGCCCGGCGTGGAGGTGACGCCAAGATAAACCAGCTGCATACCGGCGCCGATGATCATCGCCGTTTGCATATTGCCGAGCAGCAGGCCGACAAACACCGCGATCACCACCGGCTGTAGCAGCATGGCGGAGAAGGTGTAGCCGAGACGTAAGCGGGCGAACCAGTAATACAGCCCCATCAGGCTCGCAAAGAGTAAGGTATCCATAGTGTTATCCCATGTTCAGAGGGTTAGAATTTTTTCAGGATATCGTCCAGCGACTGTGGCTTATCTTCCGGGATGGTCTGGAAGAACACCTGAATCCCACGACTTTTTAATGCGTTAAGAATGCCGACATCCTTTTCATCCAGCGTGATGTTCTGGAAGACCGCCTTGCGGTTCGGCCCACCGCCAAGCCCGCCCACCTGAATGCTTTTGACCTCGAAGCCCAGCGTGACGACGTCCTGCATCGCGCTCAGGGAAGGCAGCAGCACCAGCACGCTGCCATCCCCGAGCTGATTTTCTTTCCACGCGGCGGCGAAGCTTTCGTTGCTGTAGCAGTCCACTTTGATGTTGGGCGGCGCGGCCATCAGGTAGATATTTTTCATAAACGGATCGGCATCCAGCTCATCGCTGACCACCGCAATGCGGTTGGCCTGGGACTGACCGACCCATTTCGTCACCACCTGTCCGTGGATGAGGCGGCTGTCGATACGACATAACACGATGTTTGCCATACTATTTTCCTTATTGTGGTTGGTTTACCTGGCGGACATGGGCGACAACGTCGAGGCAGCTGCCGCGTCCGGCCTCCACCAGCGCGCCGACGCATTGCGTTAGGGGGCCGTGCTCGCGCTGGTCCAGCGCTTCCAGCAGCAGCGTGGCGTTGAGGCCGCAGATCACCGCTATGGGGTAGTCGGCGCTCAGACGCGCCGCGACGTTGGAGGTGGTGCCGCCGATAAAATCGGTCAGGATCAGCGAGCCTTCCGGCAGCGTTTTCACCGCGGCCTCAACGCGCTGATAAAACTCGCCCAGCGTGTCGACGGGCATCAGGGCAATCTCGTCGACGCCGGTGATGTCGCCCATCACCATGCGCAGGCTGTTGCAAAGATGCTCTCCCCAACCGCCGTGGGTCAGCAGCAGGATCCGGGGCTGGTCGTGAGTGGATACAGTGGATGTCAAAATGGCCTCCTGGCGCGGTTTCGTTTACTCCTTTGTTAGAGCAAACGCCGTGCCAGGATCAGTGTCATGCGGGATAACCGCCGGAAAGAGAAGGGGAGGGACGGCTAAGCGCCCCACGCGCAGAGGGGCGCTTAGCCGAACAGCAGCTCGTAAATATAAACGTATTCCGCATCGGAAAGGCGGATGGCATAAGCCTCCTCGACCGGCTGAAATGCGGATTTGATGACACTAAACGCCCGCAGGTCCATCTCCGGCTTCATTTCCAGCGCCATCTGTAACGGTTTACGGTTAATCACGATACGCTCGACCATACAGCAGCAGTGGATCAGGAAGCGCAGTGTCACCTGGCGGCTCGGCGTAATGGCAAGCGCGGCGCGCAGGTGCCCCAGCACGCCCTCCATTTCCGTCAGAATACGCTGCGGGTTGAGCACCGAAATGTGGTTGATGATGCTTTCCATGGTCAGGGCGCTGATAAACCGCGCCGCGCTGCGCTCCATCTCAAGACGGCGTTCGGCGCTGGACAGATCCGGCGTCAGCAGGCTTAACACCAGCTCCGGCCCCTGCTCGGAGAACAGCTCCTCCAGCGAAATAAACGGAATATCCGGCAGGCCCGGCTGGAAGGTGCCGACGATACCTGCCACCCGTTCATGGGCGTTGAGCGACTGCTGAATGCGTTCGGGGCTGCGCACCTCGTTGTAGTCCAGGATCAGCATCCGCGTATCCTGCGCCATCAGCTCGCCAAAGCTCTCCTCCAGCACTTTTTTGATTTTCTCCGCTGTGCCCATGCCGGTGATGCAGGAGATAATCAGCACCTTGCCAATGCTCTCCTGCTGCGGCGTGCACAGCTGGCAGGGAATGCCTTTGTCGCGCATCATCCCGGCCAGCGCAGGCAGATCGCTGGTTTCGTAGTTCAGATCGAGCCCGACTTCCAGCAGACTGGTCAGCGTGATGTTGGGCATCAGCAGCACGTCTATCTGGAACAGTTTGCTCACCGTGCTGCCGAAATGCACCAGCGAGCCGATATCCACCATCAGGATCAGCCGCTGCCAGCCGCGCTCGCGGATAGCCAGGGTCAGCTTTTCCAGCGTGTCGTGGACCGACTGCTCAAACGGCATATCGATGGCGCTGAACAGATCGCGCTCCAGCACGCGGTTGACGTATTGCGCCATGCTGGTGGCGGTTGTCGCGCCATGGGCGATCAGCAGCACGCCGCACTCCGGGCTGGTACTGATGCGCTGGCGATAGTGACGGCACTCCTTGAGGAACAGGCACAGCCAGACCACTTCTGTCGCCGGGCACTGAATATGCAGCAGCTCGTTGATTTTGCGGCACAGCAGCGTGGCGTTGTCGTACTCGTCTTTACAGCGATCGAGGATCAGGCTTGAGGAGTAAAGCTGGGGGATCAGCCCCCGCTGCACATACCCCGGCAGCGCCAGAAAGTGTTTACGCAGCGGGCTGACGAGGTTTTCCGGCAACCCAAAGCCCAGCACCTGCTCCACGCAGCTGATAAGCATGGTGACGCGCTCTTCTATGGGGTCGCCATAGCGCGGCGGGTTAGCGTGCGTATCCCGGCGATACAGCCCGTATTCGAAGATGGAGCTGAGCTTGTTTTTGAGGATCGCCAGCGTCTCGGCGGGCGGGACGTTGCTGTTGCGCAGGTTGACGTATTCCCGGGTCAGGAAGCTGTAAAACAGGTCGCTTTCCGGCAGGTCGCTACCGCTGGCGAGTGAGTTCTTCACCTGCGGCAACGTGCGGGCGTCAACGCTGAGCAGCGGGCGGCTGTTAAAGAGCGTATCCACCAGCAGGCGCTGCTCTGCGGTGGCGTTAAACGGGGCATCCACCAGCTTTTTATCGAGCAGCAGCACCTCGCTGCGGGCCGTCATCCCCGAGGCCCACGCCTGAGCGCAGAGAAACTGAATATCGCTTTTGAGCTGGCCGATATTGCCTTCCAGCGGTTTGTTCAGCAGCCAGAGCAGCAGCGTTTTATCAATGCTGATGGTGCGTTCTATCTTGCGGCTTTCCCGCTGTAAAAAACCGACGATAAGTTCTATCTGTTCTTCCACCGAGCGGGCGCGGATGCCGGGTAAATCAATGCTGACCTGGATGCGGCGCTGGAAGGTGCGCAGCAGCGAGGAGCTCACCGGTTCGGTGGTGGCGCAGATAAGCCGTACGGCGATTTTGCGTGCGCCTGCCGCTTCGCCAAGCGGGCGGTATTCACCCTTGTCGAGCAGCGAAAAGAGCTTTTCCTGCCCCTCATAGGGCAGTCGGTGAACCTCATCCAGCAGCAGGTAGCCGCCGTCCGCCTGTTCGACCAGCCCGCGCTTGTCGCTGGTAGCGCCGGTAAACGCCCCCTGACGATGGCCGAACAGGTGCGAGGAGAGCAGCTCCGGGTTGTGGGCGTATTCGGCGCAGTTGAAGTAGACCAGCGGCGGCGGGGTGCCCGCGGCATGCTCGCAGGCGTAGCGGTGCATCAGTTCGGCGAAAAAGGTTTTGCCGACGCCGGAGGGGCCGGTGAGCAGCACGTGCAACCCATGCGGGTAAAGCACCGCCGCTTTGCCTTTTTCTACGGCGTCGCGCAGGCTGCGATCGTGGCCGATAAGCAAGGCGAAAGGGTCGTCCTCCTGCTCCGGCGGATGCGGCAGCAGCGCGGCGGCGGAGTGCACCTCGCGCTCGGCGTCGAGCAGCGGCCTGCCGAGCAGCGCCTCCAGCGCCAGTCGGTGCAAAAAGAAGACCGGCCGCCCGCGGCCTTTGATCGCCAGCCCGTCATTGCACAGCTGGTTCAGGTCTTTGCTGACCGAGTTGCGCGCCAGCCCAAGGTTAAAGCCGATGCTTTCGGCGGTAAACGCAACCTCCTGCTGCAGGTCGCTCAGGCTTAATCCTCGTGTGAGTCGTTCCAGTTCCCGAAGAACTATTTCTATACGTCTCATCGTGTTACCGCTATGGGTTGCTGTCATAGCTCAGAACATACACGATTTTTACACCCACGAAAGCGACTGCAGGCGAAGTTACGGTAGTATGTCCTCATCTAACGGGATGATGGAGTGTGCAGATGCTGAACGGTTTGAACCACCTGACCCTGGCGGTGAGCCAGCTTGCGGCGAGCCTTGATTTCTACCAGCGGCTGCTGGGGCTCAGGCTGCATGCTCGCTGGGAGCACGGAGCTTACCTTAGCTGCGGCGAGCTGTGGCTGTGCCTGTCGGTCGACCCGCAGCGGCAGTCCACTGCGCCGGAGCATAGCGACTACACCCACTACGCCTTTAGCATCGACGAACAGGATTTCGCCGCCTTTACCGAACGGCTTGAGCGGCACGGGGTGGTGATATGGAAAAAGAACAAGAGCGAAGGGGCATCGTACTATTTCCTCGACCCGGACGGGCACAAGCTGGAAGTGCACGTCGGCACCCTGGCGCAGCGGCTGGCGGCGTGCCGGGCAAAACCGTACCAGGGAATGGTCTTTGAGGAGTAACGGTTACTCCATCGCGATACGCACCGCTTCGCCAAGCTGCTCCACCACTGCCCGGTGCTGTTCGGTGGGTGGCAGGGCGCAGTTGAGCCGCAGGCAGTTGCGGTACTTGCCGGAGGCGGAAAACAGCGAACCCGGCGCGACCTGAATTTTCAGCCGACAAAGCTGCCGTGCGACGCAGACCATATCGACATGTTCCGGCAGCTCGACCCACAGCAAAAAGCCGCCCTGCGGGCGCGTCACGCAGATCCCGCAGGGGAAATATTCCCGCACCCAGCAGGTCCAGGTCTCCATGTTGCTGTGGTAAATCTGCCGCATCCGGCGCAGGTGGCGGTGGTAGTGCCCCTCGCGGATAAACGCGGCGACCGCCAGCTGCGTGGTCGGCACGTTGGTGCCGCTGGCGGCATACTTCATGTGCAGCACCCGGTCGTGGTAGCGCCCTGGCGCAATCCAGCCCACCCGCAGCCCCGGCGCGACGGTTTTGGTAAACGAGCTGCACAGCAGCACCCGGCCGTCGATATCCCAGGATTTAATGGTGCGCGGGCGCGGGTAGTCGTTCGCCAGCTCGCCATAGATATCATCTTCGAAAATCGCGATGTCATAGCGCTGGGCCAGGGCCAGCACCGCGCGCTTGCGGGCGTCCGGCATGATAAAGCCGAGCGGGTTGTTGCAGTTCGGCACGAGGATCACGCCCTTGATCGGCCACTGCTCCAGCGCCATTTCCAGTGCTTCGATGCTGATGCCGGTCTGCGGGTCGGTCGGGATCTCAATGGCCTTGATGTCGAAACCGCGCAGCAGCTGCATGGTGCCATAAAACGACGGCGACTCGACGGCGATGATGTCGCCGGGTTTACACACCGACAGCAGGGCGATGGACAGCGCCGCGTGGCAGCCGCTGGTAACCACAATATCGTCGGCGGTGACCACTGCGCCATTGTCGAGCATCAGGCGGGCTATCTGCTCGCGCAGCTCGCGCCTGCCGGGCAGTTCGTCATAGTTGAAAATATCGCCGCCGTTATGCTGCACAAGGCGGCTCATCTCCTTCCACAGCGGCTTCAGCGTTGGCTGCGTGACGTCCGGCGAACCGCCGCCCAGCGCGGTAATGCTTTTGTCGTTGCGCGCATCCAGCAGCGTCAGCACCTGATCCCACTGGGTGACCTCCACCGGACGCTGCGCCGGGCGGGACATCGCCGGAACCGGCGGCTGCGCTTTACGCGGGGCGATGAAGTAGCCGGAGCGCGGCTGCGGAGTGATAAGCTGGAGGTTCTCCAGCATCTGATAGGCCTGCTGAACGGTGCTGATGCTGACGCCGTGCTCCTGGCTTAAGGCGCGCACCGAGGGCAGCTTTTCCCCGTGGCGGTACAGACCCTGTTCGATACGCTGGGCGAGAATATTCGCCAGATGTTGGTAGCGCGTCATGCTGTATCCTCTTTCTCACCATACAGATGGATAGACCAGTACAGATTGGCCAGATAAACACCGTTCAGATAACGTTTTAGCCGATCTGTATGTTAAAGAAAAGTCGATTCTGAGTCTGTATTGCGCCCCCCAAATTCCGTGATGATAAAGCCTCTGGCAAGGTGTGGAGGTGAATGATGGAATTTCATGAAAATCAAGCCCGTGCGTCGTGGATGGGCTTCACGTTGTTAGGCAGGGCGATAAGCAAATGGTGGCGGTTAGAGAAAACCCGTCGGATTCTCAGTCGCCTGAGCGATGAACAACTGAAAGACATCGGCGTTTCACGACATGATATTGGTTCGTGTTGAGTTACTGGCACATTAACCGACTGGTTTTAAAATGAGAGCAGAGGACCTGGTCAATCAGGCCCTCTGCAGCGGCTTAGGCGATGGCTTCCATTTCCATCATCACCGGGTGGAAGCGGCGTTTGAAGTAGATCAGGCCGTTTCCTTCCTCGCTTAAGATGATGTTTTTAATCTCCACCAGGTACACCAGATGGGTGCCTATACTCTGCACCTGGCTGATTTGGCCTTCGAGGTTTGCCAGTGCGCCGTTGAGCATCGGCTGCGCCAGCGGCCCCTGCTGCCAGCAAGAGAGGCTGAACCGCTCTTCCATCGCCATCCCGGTCATCCCGGCAAAGTGACGCGCCATCAGCTCCTGCTCGTGGTTCAGGACGTTGATGCACAGCTTACCGTTGCCCTGAAACACCGGGTTCATGGCGCTGTTGGCGTTGATGCAGACCATCACCGACGGCGGAGTGTCGGTGACCGAGCAGACCGCGGTAGCGGTGATGCCGCAGCGTCCGGCGTCGCCGGCGGTGGTGATGATATTCACCGCCGCGGACAGGCTGGACATCGCATCGCGAAAGCGCAGACGTTGTTCATCTAATTGCATGTAAACCTCCTGCTACTGGTTACTTCAGCAGCTTATCCAACAGATTGATATCAGCATTGTTGTGCAGATGCGGCACCGTCCAGCCGTGCTGGTCGTACTCGGACAGACAGCGGTCGACCATCGCCATCATTTTGTCCATGTTGCCGGAGCTTTGCGCCTGGCGCAGGCACTGCAGACGAATTTCGTCCTGGCTGCCGGAGTAGTTGATTTCGTACAGCTCGTGGCGGCCGCCGAATTCGCTGCCGATGGCGTCCCACATCAGCTTCAGGATCTTGATACGCTCGACGTGATCCATGCCGTTGGAGCCGCGCACGTACTTTGCCAGGTACTCGTTGATCTGCGGGTTGTTCAGGTCGCGGGCGCTGGACGGCAGGTAGATAAGGCCGCTGGTGACGTTGCGCTCAATGATATTTTTGATCTTCGCGTAGGCCATCGGCGCCATCACGCGGTAGGTCTGCAGCGCGGCGTGATCCGGCAGGTACGCGCCGTTGACCCACGGGGTCGCTTCGGCGCACATGGAATCGCTCAGCGCCCAGAACATGTTGCGCCAGGCCACCACTTCGCCGAGATCCGCCTGCACGCCGCGGAACTCCAGGGTGCCGGTGCATTCCAGCGAGCGCTTGAGCAGCGCGGTGATGAAGTCAAGCTTCACCGCCAGACGTACGCAGGCCTGCAGCGGATACATGCGGGCGAAACCGCCTTCCATGGTCCAGCGGCGGCAGCGGTCGAAATCGCGGTAGATCAGCACGTTTTCCCACGGGATCAGCACGTTATCCATCACCAGGATCGCATCGTTTTCATCAAAACGGCTGGAGAGCGGGTAGTCGTACGGCGATCCGGTCGCGCCGGCCACCATCTCGTAGGAGGCGCGGGAAATCAGCTTCACGCCTTCGGCGTCCATTGGCGCCACGAACATCAGCGCGAAGTCCGGGTTTTCCCCCATCACCTGGGCGGAGCCGAAGCCGATCATGTTGTAGTGGGTCAGCGCCGAGTTGGTGGCGACCACTTTCGCGCCGCTGACGATAATCCCGGCATCGGTCTCTTTTTCCAGCTTGATATAGACGTCTTTCACCTCGTCCGCAGGCTTATGGCGGTCGATAGGCGGGTTGACGATGGCGTGGTTAAAGTACAGGCCGGTTTCCTGAATGCGGGTGTACCAGCTGCGGGCGTTCTGCTCGAACTGGCCGTAGAAGGTCGGGTTGGCGCCGAGCGCGCAGCCGAAAGCGGCTTTGTAGTCCGGCGTGCGGCCCATCCAGCCGTAGCTCAGGCGCGACCATTCGGCGATCGCGTCACGCTGCTGGCGCAGGTCGTCGGCGCTTTTCGCCACGCGGAAGAATTTATGGGTGTAGCCGCCGCTGCCGGTATCGGTGCCCCAGCACAGCGTATCCTGCATGTCCGGCTTGTGCAGCGCGTCGTACATCTGCGCGACCGAGGCCGCCGCGTTGCGAAACGCCGGGTGGGTGGTGACGTCTTTGACGCGCTCGCCGTAGATATAAATCTCGCGGCCATCCTGCAGGCTTTTTAAATACTCTTCGCCGGTTAACGGGCGCTTTGCGTCAGCACGGAAATCTTCAGGCTTCATAGGGACCTCGTATCGGAATAGTGTTGTTAAATTTATGTTTTGTTTTTGTTGTTTAATTGAAGCGTGCGAGAGGGATTACGTGAAGGGACGATTGGGACAACGGCAGGTACTTTTCGGACGGGAAGACGATTTGTGATCTGTGCGGTGTTTCGGCGGGTGGCGCGCGCTTACCCGCCCTACGGACCGTGATACGTTCAGGAAACCGGTACTTTCCGCGCGCGATACGCGCTCGGCGAGCAGCCCACTAAGCGATTAAAAAAACGGGCGAAATAGGCCGGATCCTTAAACCCCAGCTGCCAGGCGATGTCGCTGACCGTACTGTCGGAAAACAGCAGCAGCCGCTTGGCCTCGCGCATCTGGCGGTCGAAAATCAGCCGCTTAGGCGGACGGTTGGCGAAGCGGCGGCAGATGTCGGTCAGCCTTGATTCCGTCAGGTGCAGCGCCTGGGCGTAGTCGGGCACCGTCCAGTGCTGGTGGTAGTGGCTGTCGATCGTCTGGGTAAAACGCTGAAAGACCTTCAGCTCGCCGCGCATGCCGTTGGCGGCGTGATCGTCAAGGGTGGCGTTGCGCAGCAGCAGGGTGAACACCGCCTGGGCCAGCAGCACCAGCGTGTGCTCGCGGCCCGGCAGCTGTTCGGTGGACTCCCGTTCGATGAGCCGCCAGTAGTGCGCGAGCGCGGCCAGCTCGTCGGGCTTATCGGCCAGCGACAGGCAAATGCCCGGCAGGCCGAAGGTCTCCCGCGTGCCGGGGTAGAGTACCTCAAGCAGCGGCCAGATCAGGTTTTCCCGCACCGTCAGCACGTGGCCGTCGCTGTCCGATTCGGTGATAAACGCGTGCGGCACCGACGGCGGCGTGAGCACGAACAGCGGCGCCTGCACCGAATAGCGGTGGTCGTCGAGCTGCAGCTCGATTTGCCCGGTATCGAGAAAGTGCATCTGAAAAAACTGGTCGTGACGGTGCGCCTGCATGTCGCGGCCAAAAAAATCCGCCATGCGCGCAAAGGACTGATAATGCACGTCTTCGGAACCCAGGCTTCCATCGTACTCTTTGCTGATGTCGATGTTGGCAATCGGACTCTGACACATAGCGGCTCCTTTTTTACGGCGTGGCGCGGGGGCGCGAGGCCTTCATCGGGATACTCCAGATAATCACCGCGCCAACCACCAGCAGCGCGGCGACAAACCACAGGCCGCTGTTAAAGCTGCCGGTAATGTCTTTCAGCCAGCCGATCATAAACGGGCTCAGGGCGGAGCCAATATTGCCAGTGGCGTTGATCGTCGCAATGCCGATAGCTCTCGCCCGCAGGCTGATGGACTGATCCGGCGTGGTCCAGAAAATCGCCATTGCGCTAAACGAACCGGTGGAGGCCATGATAATCCCTAACAGCTGGATCAGGCTGTGATCGGTCGCGGAGGCCAGCAACCAGCCCGCCGCGGCGAACAGATAGGGCAGCGCGGTATGGTGCTTACGCTCCTGGTGCTTATCGGAGTGTCGGCTCCAGTAGATCATGCCGAGGATGGTGCAGATCTGCGGGATCGCCGCCAGCAGGCCGATGGTGATGTTGCTGCTGCCCTCGTTGAAGCTTTTGAGGATCTGCGGCGTCCAGATGCTGATGGCGCTGAGCGTATTGGTCAGGCAGAAGTAGGCCAGCGTGTACATCAGCACGATGGGGGTAAACACCTCGCGCCACAGGCTGCGCTGCTGCATGGCGTGGTGGCTGATAGCGCCTTCCGGCTGCACCAGCGACAGGCGATCGTTCTCCATCATCTCGTGCAGGCACTGCTTATCATCGTCCGTCAGCCATTTGGCGCTGGCGGGCTTATCGTCGAGATAAAACCAGACCATCACCCCCAGAAGCACGGAGGGGAAGCCTTCCAGCAGGAACAGCCACTGCCAGCCGCGCAGGTTCATGATGCCGTCAAGGGACAGAATATAGCCGGAGACGATCGAGCCGAGCGCGGTGGTGACCGGCATCGCTATCATAAACAGCGCGTTGGCGCGGGCGCGGAAAAAGGCCGGGAACCAGTAGGTTAAATAGAGCAGAATGCCGGGCAGAAAACCGGCTTCGGTGATCCCCACCAGCATGCGCAGCACGTACAGGCTGTGGGGGCCGGTGGCGAACATGGTGGCGGTGGAGGCGACGCCCCACAGCACCATGATGGTCGCAATCCAGCGTCGCGCCCCGACGATACTGAGCATGATGTTGCTGGGAATGCCAAAAATCACGTAGGTCGCATAAAACAGCGTGGTGGCCAGGCCGAACATGGTGGCGTTAAGCCCCAGATCCTGGCCCATGGTCAGCCCGGCGAAGCCGATATTGATACGGTCGAGAAACGAAAAAATAAACAGTACGAACAAAAACACAATCAAACGGCGGAACAGCTTGTTGATAACCGACTGCTGCCGCGCCGTCAGCTGCTTATGCTGATTGGCGGGGTCGTGCCGGTCCGGAAGTGCAGATGATGTGTCGCTCATTGTCTTTTTCCTCTGATGGGAATTTTGTAGGGTGAGACGTCGTTTGTGCCGGATGGCGACTGCGTCTTATCCGGCCTACGGTCAAACCGCCCGGCATTAATAGATGCCGGACGAACCCGAAGCGGTTTTCTCCACGCCGAATCGGGCCGCGAGCGCTTCAGCGGCGCGCGCCAGCAGGGTCGTGTCCACGCCGACGGCGACAAACAGCGCGCCGAGCTCGAGATAGCGTTTTGCCGTCTGCTCATTGGCCATCAGAATGCCCGGCGCTTTCCTGGCGCTGCGGATCTGCGCGATCGCGTCTTCAATCGCGGCCTGGACTTCCGGATGCTGCGGATTCCCGGCGAAGCCCATGTCCGCGCTGAGGTCCGCCGGGCCGATAAACACGCCGTCAACGCCGTCCACGGCGAGGATCTGCGGCAGGTTTTTCAGCGCCTCGCGAGTTTCAATTTGCACCAGCACGCACATGGCGTCGTTGGCCTCGTGCAGGTAATTCGGAATGCGGTTCCAGCGCGAGGCGCGGGCCAGCGCGCTGCCGACGCCGCGGATGCCCTGCGGCGGATAGCGGGTCGCTTTCACCGCCAGCCGGGCCTCTTCGGCGTTTTGCACCATCGGCACCAGCAGCGTTTGCGCGCCGACGTCCAGCAGCTGTTTAATCTGCACCGGATCGTTCCACGATGGCCGCACGACCGGCTGGCTGGCATAGGGCGCGATGGCCTGCAGCTGGGTCAGCACGGTCTGCACGTTGTTCGGCGCGTGTTCGCCGTCGATCAGCAGCCAGTCGAAGCCTGCGCCCGCCAGCAGCTCAGCGCTGTAGCTGCTGCACAGCCCAAGCCACAGGCCAATCTGCGGTTTTCCGGCGCGCAGCGCGTCTTTAAAAGCGTTGTTCATCGTGCTCTCCTTACACAAAGCGGCAGCTGATGGCGCCCATGTTGCCGTAATCGACATGGAAGGTGTCGCCTTTACGCGCCGCCACCGGGCGGGTGAACGATCCGCCAAGGATTATCTGTCCGGCTTCCAGCTGCACGTCGTACGGCGCCAGCTTGTTGGCAAGCCAGGCCACGCCGTTGGCCGGGTGGTTCAGCACCCCGGCGGCGACTCCGGTCTCTTCAATCACCCCGTTGCGATAGAGCAGGGCGGAGATCCAGCGTAGATCCAGCTCGTCGGGCCTGATCGGCCGGCCGCCGAGGATCACCCCCGCGTTGGCGGCGTTATCGGAAATGGTGTCGAACACTTTGCGCGGGCGCTGGGTGTCCGGATCGACGTTGTGGCAGCGGGCGTCGATAAGCTCCAGCGCCGGAATCACATAGTCGGTGGCGTTGTAGACGTCGAACAGCGTACAGTTCGGGCCGCGCAGCGGTTTGGCCAGCACGAAGGCCAGCTCGACCTCAATGCGCGGCACGATAAAGCGATCGGTCGGGATGTCGCTGCCGTCGTGGAAAAACATGTCGTCGAGCAGCGCGCCGTAGTCCGGCTCGCTGATTTGCGAGCTGGCCTGCATTGCTTTTGAAGTGAGGCCGATTTTATGGCCTTTCAGCACGCGGCCTTCGGCAATTTTCAGGCTCACCCATTCGCGCTGTACGGCATAAGCATCGTCAATGGTAATCGTCGGGTAGTCGAGAGAGATCTGGCGGATCTGCTCGCGGGACTGCTCCGCCTGATGCAGACGATGGGCTATCAGGGTATGGGTCTGTTTATCGAGCATGGCGATATCCTGTTTTATATTTGTTTTCTCCCTCTCCCTGTGGGAGAGGGCCGGGGTGAGGGCATCAGGCCGCAGAGATTTCCCCTCACCCTAACCCTCTCCCTAAGGGAGAGGGGACTGGCCGTGCCGGTATTACTTAAACAAGGCGTGCACGTTGTTTTGTTTGTAATTGAGCGTCGGATGCAGCTCGTCGAGCTCAAACGACAGCGCCAGATAGCGGCTCTCCATCAGCGCGGCGAAATGGGCTTTAATCAGCGCGAACAGCATCTCCCCCACCTCCTGACGGCTCTCCAGGCTGCGGCCGCTGCCGATTTTCAGCGTCATATGCACGAAGGCGTAATCGTGCCTGCCGTCGGCCATTTGCCAGGTATCCAGCCAGTGGGCGCGGCTGCGGATGCCGCCGATGGGGAAAATCCCGGTGGCGGCGAGCGCGTCGTTCACTTTGGCGAACAGGCCCGGCAGATCGGCCTGCTCACGGATGTTGTCGGTACATTCAGCGATAAAATGCGGCATGGGGCATCCTTATGCGGGCAGTGGGAACACGGCGTTGACCTGCCCGGTGCCGGAGCTGGCGAACAGCTCGGTGATGAACTCCACCTTGCCGTCGTACTTGTCCCAGCCGAGCATGCCGAGCAGCATCACGGTATCGTGCATGTTGCCTTCGCCGTAGCAGTAGTCGGCGTACTCCGGCAGCATGTGGCAGAATTCTTTAAACTTGCCCTCGCGCCACAGCTTCACCACGCGCTCGTCCATCTGGTGGTCGAACTCGCGGGTGTAGCTGTTCATCCCTTCTTCCGCGCGCTGGTCGTCGATAAAGCGGTGCGACAGCGAGCCGCTGGCGAGCACCGCCACGGTGCCGTCGTATTGCGCAATCGCCTTGACGATGGCCTCACCCAGCCTGCGGCTGTCGGCAAAATCGTGGACGGTACAGAAGGCGGAGATAGACACCACTTTGAAGCGCTTATCGCTGTTCATGTAGCGCATCGGCACCAGCGTGCCGTACTCCAGCTTCAGGCTTGGGATGTTGTGCGCTTTCGCGCGCACGCCGAGCTTGACCGCCTCATCGGCAATCAGCTGGCCGAGCTCCGGGTTGCCGTCGTAGTCGTAGGTCATGTCGCGAATAAAATGCGGCAGCTCGTTGCTGGTATAGACCCCGGCAAAATGGTCGGCGCAGTTGATATGGTAGGCGCTGTTCACCAGCCAGTGGGTATCGAAAACGATAATGGTATCGACGCCCATTTCGCGGCAGCGCTTGCCAATCTCTTTATGGCCGTCGATGGCGGCCTGACGGCAGCCGTGGTTTTTCCCCGGCAGCTCAGACAGATACATCGACGGTACGTGGGTGATTTTTGCTGCTAATGCTAACTTGCCCATATCAGACTCCCCATTTTGGAATCGGATGGTCGCCCATGGAAATGCAGACGTTCTTCATTTCCGCGAAGACTTCAAAGCTGTACTCCCCGCCTTCGCGACCGGTGCCGGAAGCCTTCACGCCGCCGAACGGCTGGCGCAGGTCGCGTACGTTCTGCGTATTCACAAACACCATGCCCGCTTCGATACCGCGCGCCAGGCGCAGCACTTTGCTGACGTCCTGGGTCCAGATGTAGGAGGCGAGGCCGTACTCCACGTCGTTGGCCAGGCGCAGCCCTTCGGCTTCGTCCTTAAACGGCAGCAGGCAGGCGACCGGCCCGAAGATCTCTTCCTGGGCCACGCGCATGCGGTTGTCGACGTCCGCCAGCACCGTCGGGCGCAGGAAGTTGCCGCTTCTCAGGTGCGCCGGCAGGTCGGTCGGTTTATCCGGGCCGCCCGCCAGCAGGGTCGCGCCCTCTTCAATGCCGAGACGGATATAGCCGGAGACTTTTTCCCAGTGCTGTTGACTGATAAGCGCGCCGACCTGGGTGTTCGGGTCGGTCGGGTCGCCGACGCGCAGGCGGTTGGCGCGTTCGGCAAAGCGTTTGATGAACTCCGGGTAAATGCTCTGCTGGATGAAAATGCGCGAACCGGCGGTGCAGCGCTCGCCGTTGATCGAGAAGATGGTGAACAGCGCGGCGTCCAGCGCGCGCTCGATATCGGCATCTTCAAAAATCAGCACCGGCGATTTACCGCCGAGCTCCATCGAGTATTTCTTCAGCCCGGCGTTCTTCATGATGTTGCGCCCGGTGGCGGTGCCGCCGGTGAACGACACCGCGCGCACGTCATGGTGGCGCACCAGCGCGTCGCCCGCCGTCGCGCCATAGCCCTGCACCACGTTCAGCACCCCCGCCGGAATCCCGGCCTCCAGCGCCAGCTCGCCCAGACGGTCGGCGGTCAGCGGCGAGAGTTCGGACATCTTCAGCACCGCGGTGTTGCCCAGCGCCAGGCACGGCGCGACCTTCCAGGTGGCGGTCATAAACGGCACGTTCCACGGCGATACCAGCGCGCAGACGCCTACCGGCTGCACCAGCGTGTAGTTGAGCATCTTGTCGTCGACCGGATAGGTCTTGCCGTTCATCTGCTGGCACACCTCGGCGAAAAACTCGAAGTTGTGCGAAGCGCGCGGGATCAGCACGTTTTTGGTCTGGTGGATCGGCAGGCCGGTATCGGCGGTTTCCATGGCGGCTATCTCAGGGACGTTTTGATCGATAAGATCCCCCAGACGGCGCATCAGGCGCGCGCGCTCTTTCATCGGCAGGTTGGCCCATTTCGGGAAGGCCTCTTTCGCCGCCGCCACCGCCTGATTCACCTCGGCTTCACCGCCGGAGGCGACCTCCGCCAGCACCTCGCCGGTGGCCGGGTTGGTGGTGTGAAAATAGTCGTTACCGGCAACGTTTTTGCCGTTGATCCAATGGTTAATCTTTTTCATTTGGCTGTCTCCTCGCTGACAATCCGGTTCACCAGGCGGCCTACGCCTTCCACTTCCACCACCACTTCGTCGCCTGGCACCACATCGGAGAGGCCTTTCGGCGTGCCGGTGGCGATCATGTCGCCCGGCTGCAGGGTCATAAATTCGCTCAGGTACGCAATCAGGAACGGGACGCTGAAAATCAGGTCGGCGGTGGTGCCTTCCTGGCGCAACTCGCCGTTAACGAAGGTGCGCAGGGCTAAGTTGTGCGGATCGGGGATCGCCGATTTCGGCACGATGACCGGGCTGATTGGCGTCAGCCCGTCGCGGCTTTTTACCCGCAGGTTCGGGCGGTAGTAGTTTTCCAGGTAGTCGCGAATGGCGTAGTCGTTGCACACCGTGTAGCCCGCCACATAGTCCATCGCTTCGGCTTCGGTTACGTTACGCGCGGTTTTGCCGATCACCACCACCAGCTCCGCCTCGTAGTGCATGTATTCGACGTTGTTCGGGCGGACCGACGTCTGGTTGTCGCCGTTAAAGGTGTTGGACGCTTTGATAAACACCAGCGGCTCTTCCGGCGGTTTGAAGTCCAGTTCGCTGGCGTGGTCGGCATAGTTCAGCCCCAGGGCAAACAGCGTGCCGTTCGGGTGGGGCTGCGGCACCAGCGCGCGCGGCGCGGGGAGTTCGCGCTCATCGATAACCGGGTTTTCCAGCGGCGGGAAGCCTTCCGCCAGCACCCGGACGCGATCGCCGGGCTGCAGCGTGACGCGGTGCTGCGGAGTGCCGAGCAGAATGGCGTCGCCCGGGTTCAGGGTAGCGAACTCGCTCAGGGCGCTCAGCAGCTCGGCGGCGCTGCGCGCGAGGTCGGCGGTGTTCCAGTGGTCGGCTTCACGGCCATTGATTTCGGTTATTACGGTGACGGCATCGACGTTGCTGAGGCTGACCATCTCGCCTAACGGACAGAAGCCATCGCGGCATTTCGCTTTGATAGCCGGGCGGTAGAAGCTCTCTTCCGGCAGGCTCACCTCGTTGGCCAGCGCGTAGCCCGCGATGTAGCGGTGCGCATCGGCTGCGCTGACCTTACGGGCCGTTTTGCCGACGATGAGCGCAAGGGTGGCGCCGCTTTGCACCTGCTGGCGCGCCGGATGCGGGATCGGCTCGCCGCTGCGGATCACCGTATTGCGCGGTTTGATAAACCACACGGCGGTTTTCGGCGGCGTGTTATAGGGCGCGGCGTGAAACGCCTCGTGCCAGGCATCAATCTGGCTTTGATGGTTGAGCGCGACGGCGAAAACAGTGCCTTTCATGAACCACTCCTCAGGTCCGGATTACCGGCCAGTGAATTTCATTAATATATTAATGATTATCTTTATGCCAGAGCGCGGCGGTTAGCAAGTTAAAGTGAATATTTTGTGATCTAATTAACGTATAATTTACATTGGTAATTTTTTAGTTTATTTTTATCAGTGGGTTACAGGTTTGGGGTGATTTCTGTTAGACTTTTTCGCTCAGAAACCGGTTGCGTACGGCGACGGTGATAGCAGATTATTTAAGTATTAATGATGTTGAGAGTGAGCAGGGGTGTTGCGATGCATGATTCGTTAACCATTGCGCTGTTGCTGGCGCGAGAAACGGCGATGGGCTATTTCCGGCCTATCGTGAAGCAGCATAACCTGACCGAACAGCAGTGGCGCATCGTGCGCGTGCTGGCGGAGCATCCGTCGATGGATTTCCACGATCTGGCGTTTCGCACCTGTATTCTGCGCCCGAGCCTGACCGGCATTTTGACCCGCATGGAGCGCGACGGCCTGGTGCTGCGCCTGAAGCCGGTCAACGACCAGCGCAAGCTGTACGTGTCGCTCACCAAAGAGGGCTATGCGCTGTATGAACACGCGCAGGCGCTGGTGGAAGAGGCGTATCAGCAGATTGAGGCGGAGTACACCCCGGAAAAAATGCAGCAGCTGACGGCGCTGCTGGAGGAGTTTATCGCGCTCGGCAACCGGCAGATGGCCGAGCGGGGTGACGAGGCGTAGTTCAGTCGCCGGGAGGCGCGTCCTGGGCAAGCTGGCAGAGCGTTTCCACCCGGGCGGTGGAGAGCGGATCGCGCGGCTGCGGCAGCGGCCAGCCGTACAGCCAGCGGGCGCTGGCGGCGCAGGTTCTGCCCTGGCACGCGCCCATCCCGCAGCGGGTCGCGAGCTTCGCCTGCCGCCAGTCGTTCTCCTGCGCGACATCGCCGCAGCGTACGTCTTCGCAGCGGCACAGCAGGGCGTCCGGCGTCGCCGCGGCTTTCAGATGTTCGCCGAGGGCGAAAGTGCGGTTAACGGCGTTGGCGAACTGCTGCCAGCGGGCTCGCTCGCTGAAAACGGTTTTCGCCTGCGCCGCGTTGCCCGCGGCGGCATAGCCCGCAATTTTCCCTTCGGCCAGCGCCAGCTCGCTGCCGCCAAATCCGGTACATTCCCCTGCCGCATAGATATGCGTCACCGAGGTATTCTGCCAGCGGTTCACCGCCACCGCGTCGTGGGCCGTCGAGCAGCCGAAGAACAGCGCCGTCTCCAGGTTGGGGATCAGCCCATAGCCGATGGCCAGGCGGGTGCAGTCGATTCGCTGCTCCGCGCCGTGGCGCCGCACGGTGATGCCGCTCAGCGCGCGCTCCCCATGCGCCGCAATGACCTGGCTGCGGGTCCGGTATCGGGGGAATCCCAGGCTGAACAGCTGGCGAAATTTGTCCGGCCAGCGCCATAGGCCAGCGGTAAAGCGCGCCAGAGCGTCAAAGGGCGCCTGTTCGACCAGCGCCACAACCTCTCCTCCCGCGCGGCGCACGCTGTCGGCCACCGCCAGCAGCAGCGGGCCGCTTCCGGCCACTACCACGCGTTCATTGTCCAGCCGCAGGCCGTGCTTGATTTGCGCCTGCAGCCCGCCGGCGCCGGTCACGCCGGGCAAGGTCCAGCCGGGAAACGGCAGCGACAGTTCGCGCGCGCCGCAGCAGAGGATGAGCTTTTTCCAGTAGACCACGCCCGCGCTTTCCGCTGTTTCAAAAAGCAGGCTGCGCGCGGTCGGGCGGGCCACCAGCCGCACGCCGCTGAGCTGCTCGATGCGGGGCTGCGCCGCCACCGCCTCCCGGTAACGGCGCGCCAGCGGGGGCAGCGTGACCTGCGGGCCGTCGCGCCAGATTTGCCCGCCGGGACGCGGGTTATCGTCGAGGATAATCACCTGCTTGCCGCTGCTGGCCGCCGCCAGCGCTGCCGCCAGCCCGGCGGGGCCCGCTCCGATAATGGCGATATCACACTGCCACGTTTTCATGAAAGCTCCTGTCAATCCGCATTTCCGCCAGGCACAGCGTCTGGCAGGCCAATACCCGTCGTCCGTTTACCGTGACCCGGCACTCCTGGCACACGCCCATCCCGCAAAAAGGCGCGCGCGGCTGGCCGCTGACCGAGACGCGGGTGAGCGCATTTCCCGCCCGGGCCAGCGCGGCGGCAACGCTGATGCCGTCGGGAACCTCGCACGGGACGCCGTCGATATACACGCGAAGGGTGCTGGTCATGCGATAGCCTCCTTGGGAAACAGGCGCGCGGGCAGCCAGGCGTCAGGCTTCACCGGGCTCGGCTCTTCCAGCAGCTGCGCCGCCAGCAGATGCGCCGTCGCGGGGGCGGTAGTCACGCCAAGCCCCTCGTGGCCCAGCGCCAGCCAGATGCCGCGACGCGACGGATGGGGGCCGATCAGCGGATTGCCGTCCAGCGAGGCGGCGCGGTAGCCGCTCCAGCAGCGGATAATCGTCAGGCTGGCAATCGACGGCAAAAAGCGGCGCGCGCGCGCCAGCATGGTGCCCAGCAGCGGCAGGTCGAGCGCCCGTTCGGTGTTATCAAACTCGCGCGATGAGCCGATCAGCAGCTGGCCGGTTGGCCGCGGCTGGACGTTAAAGGCCACCGAGGTGCCGCCCGCATGCGCGCTGGCGCCGTAGCCGAGCTCCACCAGCTGGTGGCGTACGGGCGCGCCGCAGCGTTCGGTAATGGCCAACTGGCCTTTTTTGGCGCGCAGCCAGTTTTCTTCCAGCAGCGTATTCGCGCCCAGCCCGCAGGCGACCACAATGGCCGCGGCCTGCAGGCGTTTACCGCTGTGCAGCAGCACGGCGGGTTCTTCGATGGCGCGGACGCCGTCGCGCAGATGGGTCAGCCGCGCTCCGGCATCGGCAATAAGCCAGCGCGCGACGTTGGGGGCATAAACAATGCCGTCGTCCGGCACCCACAGCCCTCCGGCCAGCCCGGCGCGGAGCAGGGGCTCACGCTGCGCGACCTGCGCCGTCGTCTGCAGTTCGCTGCGGGTCTGCGCGGCGGCCATCCGGCGCTGCTTTTCATGGGCGACCGCCATGTCGTCATCGTTTTCCGCCAGCCACAGGGTGCCGCAGCCGCGCCAGGCGCAATCGTCGGGCAGCCGCGGCGTCAGCTCGCGCCAGAGCCGGAGCGACCAGGCCGAGAGCGTGAGCTCCGCCGGATCGTCATCCATACAGACCAGATGCCCCATGCCTGCGGCCGTGGCGCCGGGCTGGCCGTCGTCGATAAGCGTGACCTGCAGGCCCCGTTTCGCCAGCCGCCAGGCGCAGGCGGCGCCGACGATCCCGCCGCCAATGACGATGACATCGCCCGACGTCACAGGGCTATCCCCCAGCAAAAGGGATCGTCAGGGTTGAGGATCAGGCGGTTGTCGCCGCACACCCAGGCCTCTCCCCGGATGGTTGGCACAACCCTGTCGCCCTCGCGGCGAAAGCTGGCGGTGAACTGGCTGCCGATAATACTGGCCTGCCGCCACGTCTCCCCCGGCTGCAGCTTGCCGTCTGCGGCAAGGCAGGCGAGCTTGGCGCTGGTGCCGGTGCCGCAGGGCGAACGGTCCCAGGCTTTACCCGGACAGAGGACAAAGCTGCGGCTGTCGGCGTGGGCGTCCGGCGCAAACAGCTCGATATGGTCAATCACGCCGTCGTTTTCACCGTAAATGCCCGCCGCCTCCAGCCCTTCGCGTATCGCCCATGCAAAATCGGTGAGCTGTGGGATCTCGTCAGGCTGAATGGCGAACGGATGGTCGTTAACGAGGAAAAACCAGTTTCCGCCCCAGGCGATATCGCCGGTGACGATCCCCTGCGCGGTCTGAACCCTGACCTGCTGACGCCAGCGGTATGACGGCACGTTTTCAACGCAGACGCTGCCGTCATCATGCAGCGTGGCGGTGACATCGCCCACCGGCGTTTCAATTTTGTGTTTTCCCGGCTTGATGCGCCCCAGCCACGCCAGCGACGCGATAAGCCCGATGGTGCCGTGGCCGCACATGTTCAAAAAGCCGCTGTTGTTGAAGAAAATGACCCCCGCCGTCGCGTCGGCAGAGACGGGATCGCACAGCAGCGCGCCAACCAGCACATCGCTGCCGCGCGGCTCCAGAATGACGGCTTTTCGCCAGCGATCGTAATCGCGGGCAAAGCGTTCGCGGCGTTCGGCCATGCTGCCGCCGCCGAGATCCGGAAAACCGGAAACGATCAGCCGGGTGGGCTCGCCACCGGTATGAGAATCAATGGCCCGGAGTTCAATCTGCGAGCGTGGCTCGGTCATGGCAAACCTCTATAAGTTAACTATTTGTTGCTAAATGCTGGCGCAAGCTTTGCGCATCGGCTTGAGCATTTTCGGCGTCTGCGGTGACGAAATCAGCACAGTGGCGAGCGGGGAAGCGGTAGGTGTGCCATAATTATTTTTTATTAATCATTGCATTACTTGATCGATAAACTAAAAAACCGGACCTCGCCAGTGCCTAAAGCAGGAGAAAGTATAAATCTTCGCCAGGATCGCAAAACACGTATTCCGCGCTTGTTTAGTTAATAAAAAGTTACTAAATATCCCTCGTTTTTAGCGATTGAGGAATCGTCATGACCCGTATCCCAGAAACCGCGCCGGGGCTCTCTCCTCCCGAAGAGGCCGCACTGGCGGTCGATGAGCTAAGCCAGATTTGCGAAGGGCTGGCGCGCCAGCGCCCGGAAAATATTCAGGCGTTGCTCAACGCCGTGGCGCTGATTGCGCCGCTGCTTAACGCGATTCCGAACGTGGTGTTCTTCATTAAAGATCTGCAGGCCCGCTATTTGATGGTTAACCTGACGCTGGCGCGCCGCTGCGGCTTTAAAAGCGTGTCGTCGCTGCTGGGAAAAACCTCGGCGGATGTTTTTCCCTCCGCGCTGGGGCACGGCTATACCGAGCAGGATCTGCGGGTGCTGCGCGAGGCGGTGACACTGCGCGACCAGCTGGAAATGCACCTCTACAACGGCCGGGTGCGCGGCTGGTGCCTGACGCAAAAGCTGGCGCTGCGGGATACCCAGGGGCGGGTTATCGGCATGGCCGGAATTTCCCACGATCTGCAGGAGGCGCACGCGCGGCATCCCGCCTGGCAGAAGCTGGCGATCGTCGACGATCATATCCGCCGCCACTACCACCAGCCGATCACCATGGAGGAGCTGACCGCGCTCAGCGGGATGTCTGTCGCGCAGATCGAACGCTACTGCAAACGGATCTTCCACCTGACTCCCCGGCAGATGATCCATAAGGCGCGGCTGGAAAAAGCCACCGAGCTGCTGGCGAGCGATACGCCGATTACGGATATTGCCCTGCAGTGCGGCTATACCGACCACAGCGCGTTCAGCCGTCAGTTCAAGGCGATGACCGGGTCGACGCCGCGGGATTTCCGCATCACGCTTCAGGGGTGATCCCCGGATTGTGCTGATTTCGTCATCATTGCGCGGGAAAACCGACAAGCCCGGCAGCTCATGAAACGTCAATCTGTCAGTGAAAATTCACCATTTGTTCACTTTGACTTAACAAATTGACGACAAGGAACCGATCATGAGCAAAAAAGCGATTCACTGGAGCGGCGTATTCCCGGCGGTCAGCACGCAGTTTCGACGCGACTATTCGCTGGATTTGGACGCCACCCATGCGGTAATGAAAAATCTGGTTAAGGACGGCGTTTCCGGCCTGGTGGTGTGCGGTAGCGTAGGGGAGAACACCTCGCTGACCACCGAGGAAAAATTGCAGATCATCGAAGTGGCGAAAGACGCGGCGGGCGGCAAAATTCCGGTCATCGCCGGGGTGGCGGAATTTACGACCGCCTTTGCCCGGCACATGGCGAAAGAGGCCGAACGCGTCGGCGTGGACGGCATTATGGTGATGCCTGCGCTGGTTTACTCGTCAAAGCCGCATGAGACCGCCGCGCATTTTCGCAGCGTGGCGACGGCCACCGACCTGCCCATCATGGTGTACAACAACCCGCCGATTTACAAAAACGACGTCACGCCGGAAATCCTCGCGACGCTGGCGGACTGCGACAACATCGTCTGCTTTAAAGACTCCTCGGGCGATACCCGCCGCTTTATCGATCTGCGTAATGCGGTAGGCGATCGCTTTGTGCTGTTCGCCGGACTGGACGATGTGGTGGTGGAAAGCATCGCCGTGGGCGCCGAAGGGTGGATTTCCGGGATGTCCAACGCGTTCCCCCGCGAAGGCGAGACGCTGTTCCGTCTGGCGAAACAGCAGCGCTATGACGAAGCGATGGCGCTGTACCGCTGGTTTATGCCGCTGCTGCATCTGGATGCGCGCCCGGACCTGGTGCAGTGCATCAAGCTGTGCGAAGCGCTGTTAGGCCGTGGGAGCGAAGTGACCCGTCCGCCGCGCCTGGCGCTGGAAGGAGATACGCGCGCGCAGGTGGTGGCGGTTGTTGAGCAGGCGCTGGCGACCCGGCCGCAGCTGCCGGACGTTGGCCTTTAAGCGCAGGGGCGACCATGACGGAACTTCAGACCACCCACGGCCGGCAGTTTATTAACGGCCGACGCGTCGCCAGCGGCGAGCCGACGCTTACGAGCCTGCGGGCGCACGATGGCGCGCCGCTTGGGCCGCGCTTTTACCCTGCCACCCGCGAGGAGGCGTCCCTGGCCGCGCAGGCGGCCGGGCAGGCCTTCAGCCACTACTCGCAAACCGCGCCGGAGGTCAGGGCGCGGTTTCTGGAGACCATCGCCGATGAGCTGGATGCGCTGGGAGACGACTTCCTGACGCTTGTTCATCAGGAAACAGCGCTGCCGCTGGCGCGCCTGCAGGGCGAGCGGGCCCGCACCAGCGGCCAGCTGCGCCTGTTCGCGCAGGTGCTGCGCCGGGGCGATGTCTTCGGCGCCCGCATTGATACGGCGTTACCGGCGCGCCTGCCGCTGCCACGCCCGGACTTGCGCCAGTATCAGACCGCGCTGGGGCCGGTGGCGGTCTTCGGCGCCAGCAACTTTCCGCTGGCCTTTTCCACCGCAGGCGGCGATACCGCTGCCGCGCTGGCGGCCGGCTGTCCGGTGGTGGTGAAAGCGCACCCCGGCCATATGGCGACGGCGGAGCAAACGGCGCTGGCGATAACCCGGGCGGTAGAAAAATGCGCGCTGCCCGGCGGCGTGTTTAACCTGATTTTCGGTACCGATATCGGCGCCGAGCTGGTCAGGCATCCGGCTATCCAGGCGGTAGGGTTTACCGGCTCGCTGCGCGGCGGCCATGCGCTGTTCCAGCTGGCGCAGCAGCGCCCGCAGCCGATTCCGGTGTTTGCCGAAATGTCCGCCATTAACCCGTTGATTATCCTGCCGCAGGCGCTGCGCGCGCGCGGGCAGGCGCTGGCAAAAGATCTGGCCGCGTCGTTTACCCTCGGCGTTGGGCAATTCTGCACCAAGCCGGGGCTTATCCTCACCCTGCGCGACGACGCGCTGGCTTCCTTTACGGCGACGCTGTGCGCTCAGGTGAAGGCGGCTGCGGCGCAGGTGATGCTGAATGCCTCAACGCTGCAGCACTATCGCGAAAAGGTGGATGCGCTGGCGTCACACCCGGCGTTCACGCTGCTGGCGAGCGGCGATGCCGCCGACGGCTGCGCCGAGCCCCGCCTGTATCAGACGTCGGCATCACTGCTTCTGGCAAAAGATCCGCTGCTGCTGGAGGAGGTGTTCGGGCCGCTGGCGATAGTGGTGACGGTCGACAGCGAAGCGGAGCTGCTGGCGGTTGTCGGCGCGCTGCAGGGGCAATTAACGGCGACGCTGCATGCCGATAGCGACGATCGCGACGCCGCCGGGCGCCTGCTGCCGCTGCTGAGCGAGAAGGCCGGACGGGTGCTGTTTAACGGCTTCCCGACCGGCGTGGAAGTCTGCGACGCGATGGTGCATGGCGGCCCGTGGCCCGCCACCACCGACGCGCGAGGAACGTCCGTCGGGAGCCGCGCCGTTGAGCGCTTTCTGCGGCCGGTGTGTTTGCAGAACGCGCCGGATGCGCTGCTGCCGCCTGCGTTGCAGGATGCAAATCCTTTGAACCTGCTGCGCCTGGTGAACGGCCAGTGGACCCGGGAAGCTCTTTCCCCCTCTGTTGACTGAAGGGCATCATCATGACCATTCACTCTACGCATAATTCGCAAACCCGCGTTGTTGAGTCGGGGAAGTTTAAGAAGCAGCTGACGTTAACGGATTTGACGTTTATCGGGCTGGGCGCCATTTTTGGCTCCGGCTGGCTATTCGCCGCCAGCCATGTGGCCTCCATCGCCGGTCCGGCGGGGATTGCCTCGTGGGTTATCGGCGGTATTGCGGTGCTGCTGTTGGGCATCGTGTATTGCGAACTGGGCGCGGCGCTGCCGCGCGCGGGAGGCATTATTCGCTACCCGGTGTTTTCTCACGGCGAGCTGATGGGGTACCTGCTGGGGTTCATCACGCTTATCGCGTTTTCCAGCCTGATCTCCATTGAGATTGTCGCCGCCCGGCAGTATGCCGCCGCCTGGTTCCCGATGCTGACGCAGCCGGGCTCCAGCGATCCGACGCTGCTGGGTTGGGTGGTGCAGTTCCTGCTGCTGTGCTTTTTCTTCGCCCTGAACTACTACAGCGTTAAAACCTTTGCCCGTTCAAATAACGTCATCAGCGTGCTGAAGTTTCTGGTACCGCTGCTGGTGGTTATTACCCTGTTTGCCTTTTTCAAACCGGAAAACCTGCATGTGCAGGGCGTGGCGCCGTTTGGGATGTCCGGCGTTGAGGCGGCGATCAGCGCCGGTGGGATCATTTTTGCCTATCTCGGCCTGACGCCGATTATCTCCGTCGCCAGCGAAGTGCAAAACCCGCAGCGCACCATCCCGGTGGCGCTGATCCTGTCGGTGGTGCTGTCGACCATTATTTACGTGCTGCTGCAGATTGCGTTTCTCGGCAGCATCCCTACGGAGATGCTGAGCGGCGGCTGGGCGGGGATCGGTAAGCAGTTTTCGCTGCCGTACCGTGATATCGCCATTACCCTCGGGATGGGATGGCTGGCGTTTATGGTGGTGAGCGACGCGATTGTCTCGCCAAGCGGCACCGGCAATATTTACATGAACGCCACGCCGCGGGTGGTGTACGGCTGGGCGAAAGCGGGCACCTTTTTTAAATCTTTCACCCATATCGATAAAGAGTCCGGCATTCCCCGCCCGGCGCTGTGGCTGACGTTTGGCTTATCGATTTTCTGGACGCTGCCGTTTCCGTCGTGGGAGCAGCTTATCAGCGTGGTCTCGGCGGCGCTGGTGCTCAGCTACGCCATCGCGCCGGTGACGGCGGCGGGTCTGCGCCGTAACGCGCCGGATTTGCCGCGCCCGTTCCGCGTCCGCGGCTTTGCCGTCGTCGGCCCGCTGTCGTTTGTTATTTCGGCGCTGATCGTTTTCTGGTCCGGCTGGGGAACGCTGTCGTGGCTGCTCGGGCTGCAAATCGTGATGTTTGTGGTGTACATCCTGTGCAAGAACAAGGTGCCGGTTCATACCGTCAGCCTCGCCCAGCAGGTGAAATCCTCGCTGTGGCTCATCGCCTTTTATGCCCTGATTATGCTGTTCTCCTGGCTTGGCAGCTTCGGGGGAATCGGCGCGATTGCCCATCCCTGGGATACGGTGGTCGTGGCGGCGATGTCGCTGGGGATTTACTACTGGGGGGCGCGCACCTGTCTGCCCCAGGCGAATTTTACCGGCGATGAAGAAGAGTAAAAAAGGAGTCCGTCATGGAAACCGTCACGCTCTCGCTGGCAGAGGCTTACGCGCTGTCCTGCCGGGTGCTCAGGGAGAACGGATTTAACGATGCCCATGCGGCGAGCATCGCCGATAACGTCACGGCCGGGGAGCGCGATGGCTGCGCCTCCCACGGTCTGTGGCGGCTGCTGGGGATTGTCGGGACGCGGCGTAAAGGCAAAATATCGGGAGAGGCGCTGCCGGTGGTGTTTGACCACGCCCCGGCCATCGTCCGGGCCGACGCCCGGGGCGCCTGCTCGCTGCTGGCCTATGCCCGCGCGCTGCCGCTGCTGATTGAAAAAGCGCGGGCGAACGGTATCGCGGCGCTGGCGATTAACCGCTGCGTCCACTATTCGGCGCTGTTTGCCGATGTGGAGCCGCTCACGCAGGCCGGGCTGGTGGGGATCGCCTGTACCCCGAGCCATGCATGGGTGGCCCCGGCCGGAGGCATCCGCCCGCTGTTCGGCACCAATCCGCTGGCGTTCGGCTGGCCGCGCGCAGGGAAGCCGCCCTTTATTTTTGATATGGCGACCAGCGCGGCGGCGCGCGGGGAGATCCAGCTACACCTGAGAAGCGGCACGCCGCTGCCGCCGGGGTGGGGAATCGACCGGGAAGGGCTGCCGACCACCGACCCTCAGGCGGTGCTGGAGGGGGCCATGCTCCCCTTCGGCGGGCACAAAGGTTCGGCGCTGGCCGCGATGGTCGAGCTTATCGCCGGGCCGCTTATCGGCGATATGACCAGCGCCGAATCGCTGGCGTGGGATGAGGGCGCAGGCGGGGCGCCGTACGGCGGCGAGCTGGTTCTGGCGCTCGATCCTGCGCGGTTTCTTGGCGATGCGGCCGCAGACCACCTGGCGCGGGCAGAGCGCATGTTTAGCGAACTGCAGGCCCAGGGCGCGCGGCTGCCGGGGGAGCGACGCTTCCTCGCGCGACAGCGCAGCGAGCGGGAGGGCGTGACGATAAGCCGCTCCCTGTACGACGACATCGTCGCGCTCAGCCGCGCAGCGCCGTAAGCAGGCGGCTGAACACCTCCGGTAGCGGCTCGTCATACCATAGGGCGTAGAGATCGGCGGGAATGGTCTCTTCCAGCGTCACAAACGTCACGCCCGGCCAGTGGATCAGGGCGCAGGTTTCCGGCAGCAGCGCGACGCCGTTTCCTGCGCTCACCAGCGCCAGCACGGTTTGCGGCTCAAAGACCTGCTGGACGATGAGCGGGTGAAAGCCGTGCTCCACGCAGGCGTCATTCACCTGACGGGCAAAATCCCCCCGGCTGAACGACAGCGAAATAAACGGCCGCTGGGCCAGTTCGGCCAGCGACACCCGGCGACGGCGCGCCAGCGGGTCGTGCTCATGCACGGCGAGGCGCATCGCTTCGCGGGAAATCAGCTGGCAGCGGATATTCGCCGCCACGCAGGGGATCACGTTGCGGTTGATGGCGATGTCGATGGTGCGCGCGCGCAGCGCCTCGATTTGCTGCTGCTGGGAAAGCTCGGTGAGCGTCCAGTTGACGTCCGGGTTGTGCTCGCGAAAAGCCTTCAGCCGGGTGAGCAGCGTGCCCCATATCGCGCTGCCGATAATGCCGATATTGATATGCTGCTTTTCGCTGCGGCCAATCTGCCGGACGTAGTTCAGCGACTGCTCGGTGGCGCTGAGCAGGCGGTCGACCTCGGTTTTCAGCACTTTCCCGGCGTGGGTCAGCACCACCCTGCGGCTTGAGCGCTCGAACAGATCCACCTCGAGGATCTCCTCCAGCTCTTTGATCTGCATACTGAGCGGCGGCTGGGAGATGTTGAGCCTGGCGGCGGCGCGGCCAAAATGCAGCTCGTCGGCGAGCACCTGAAAATAGCGCAGCATGCGCAGGCGGATGCGGCTAATGGCCTGAGGGTCGGTCATGCGTGTCGTCAGATAAGGAGAGGGTGCGACCATTTTTGCCTCCCTCTCCCGGGCCTGTCAAACCGCGGCGGCGGTCTGGTGCAGGCGCTCCGCTTTGCTGCGCAGTACGGCGGCCAAAAGCGTCAGCAGCAGCAGGCCGTAGGCGACGGTTGCGGCATTGACCGCCCCGTGCAGGCCAAACCGGCCGTTGACCAGCGATGAGACGCTGGCGAACAGCAGCGTACCGACGGTGCCGCAGGTGAGCAGCGCGGAAATCAGCGTCGGCGAGCTGCGGCTGACCTGCAGCGAACCGTAGCTCATCAACCCGGAGAACAGGCCGGAGTTAAAGAAACCGAAGGCGCCGCAGGCGAGCAGAATCAGCGTGCCATTGGCGCTGTTGGTAATCAGCGTGACCGACGCCATGCCGACCAGGGTGCAAATCAGCAGGAAGGTGCGCAGCTTCATCCACTTCACCGTAAACTGGTTGAGGAACAGGCCGATGGCTTTGGCAACCCAGTACACGGTGGTATACAGCGCCGCCTGCTCGGGCAGCATCGCAAAGCGCGACTGCAGATACCCCGGCGTCCACATGGTGAAAATCGGCTCCGCCAGCAGGAACAAAAACAGCGCCAGGCAGATAAGCCATACCGACATTCCCCACGGCTCCGCGACGGCGGCGTCGGCATGCCGCGCGTCGTGAGGCTGAGCCTCCGCGCTCGGGAAGCGGGCGCGCAGCACCAGCAGCAGCATCAGTACGCCCAGAGCGCCCATAATGGCGTACATCGCCATCCAGCTGGCGCCGAGTTTGAACATCCATGCCAGCAGGAAGGAGAGCGTCGCCCCCGCGAGGCTGAAGAAAAAGTCGGTAAAAATCAGGCTTGACGAGCGGCTTTTCTCATCCGGGTTGATGCGTACCACCAGATAGCTGCCGATGGTCATAAAGATGCCGCCGCAGGCGCCAATCACCGCGACGGCGACGCTGAACATCGTGAGCGTCGGGGCGGCGAACAGCGCGACGCTGATGACGAGAGTGAGCAGCGCCGCGACCGCCAGCGGCTTTTGCAGCCCCCATTTTTTCATCAGCAGCCCGCCGAGCATGATTGGTACGAACATGCCGATATTCATCAGCGTGAAGACCTGGCCGATAAAGCTCGGGTCCTTATGAAAGGCGGCGCACAGCGGCCCAAGGACGATGCCCAGGGTCGACACCAGCGCGCCGACAAAATAGTAGCTCAGGTACGAGATGGCATTCAGGCTGCCGCGGGAGTAGTTTTCTGGCATCTGCGGTTCTCCTGGCGGGCGCGCTGCCCGCCTGTGGCTTTGGGTCAGCGGCAGTTCTTCACGAACTGGCTTATCAGACGGATAAAGTCGTCGGTCACCATGGCGGCGCACTTCAGCGTCTGCTCATGGGACAGCTCCACGTCGCTCAGCCCCTCCGCCATGTTGGTAATGGCGGAGACCGCCAGCACCTTCAGGCCGCAGTGGCGGGCGACAATGACTTCCGGCACCACCGACATGCCTACCACGTCACCGCCCAAGTTTTGCATCATGCGAATTTCCGCTGCGGTCTCGAAGTTGGGGCCGGGGTAGGAGACAAAGACCCCGTCGTGCAGCGGCAGGTTCAGCTCGCGGGCGGTGGCGTGCAGCTGCTGGCGCAGATCGCGGTCATAGGCGTTGGCAAGGCTGAAGAAGCGCGGGCCGAAACGCTCGTCGTTCGGGCCGACCAGCGGCGTCGACGGCATGGTGTTGATGTGGTCGCTCAGCGCCACCAGCGAACCAGCCGGGATATCGGTATTCAGCGAACCGGCGGCATTGGTGCAGAACATGAATTCGCAGCCGAGCAGCTTAAAGGTGCGCACCGCGTGGGTCATGATGCCCATCCCGACGCCCTCATAGAAATGGCCGCGGCCCTTCATGCACAGCAGGTCGACGCCGTGCAGGCTGCCCATCACCACCTCACCGGCGTGGCCGATGACGGTGCTGACCGGAAAGCCCGGCAGCTCTTCATACGAGATGACGGTTTTGTTTTCCAGCCTGTCGGCCAGTACGCCGAGGCCGGAGCCGAGGATCATCGCCATACGCGGCGCGAAGCCGGGTTTTGCGCCGCGCAGGATCTCGGCGGCTTCATACGGGGCATCGTTAAACATCGAACGGGACATCAGGCGCTCCTTCATAGCGTGGTTTGCGCTTATTCTCGAAGGGCAACGATTGGGGTTCCAATATGATTAACGCGGGGATTGATTCGGGTTTTGTATTGATGAGCGCTGGGTGGATGAAATATCAAGAGGTTAGGCGTATTGATGGGGCTGCCAGAGGATTAACGGTTGCCAGGAACTGTGATGAAGCTCACCGGGGCCAGAGCGCTTTTTACCTTTGTTTTTCGGGTTATTAAATGATTCTCAAATAATTAATTTATTAACTTAATTGAATCATTAATTAGTTATCACCCTCACAATTCGCAGAGAAACTAAATCATGTTTCTGGATAAACATTGACCTGTTGCTAGTATCAAGTCGCTAATCATACACCTGCAAGAGGATACAATGAAAAACAGAAAAAGTATGATCGTGAACGGTATTGCTGTTGCCCTGACCTGCAGTCTGAGCCTGTCGGCGCTGGCGGAGAGTCCCGCCGCAGAGGTGAAGATCGTTCGTGATGAGTATGGAATGCCGCACATTTACGCCAGCACCACGCATAACCTGTTTTATGGGTATGGCTACGTGGTGGCGCAGGATCGCTTATTTCAGATGGAGATGGCGCGTCGCAGTACCCAGGGAACGGTCTCGGAGGTGCTGGGCAGCCAGTATCTGAATTTTGACAAGGACATTCGCCAGAACTACTGGCCCGCATCGATTCACGCGCAAATCGCCGCGCTGCCGGCGGAAGATAAGGCAATCCTCCAGGGCTATGCCGATGGTATGAACGCCTGGATTGACGAGGTGAACCGCCATCCTGACACGCTGATGCCAAAGCAGTTCACTACCTTTGGCTTCAAACCCCAGCACTGGCAACCCTTTGATGTGGCGATGGTGTTTGTCGGCACCATGGCGAACCGCTTTTCGGACAGCACCAGCGAGATCGATAACCTTGCGCTGCTGACGGCGCTGAAGGATAAGTACGGCGCGAAGCAGGGCATGGCGGTATTTAACCAGCTGAAATGGCTGGTAAACCCGAATGCTCCCACCACCATCGCGCCGCAGGAAAGCCGCTATCCGCTGACATTCGACCTTAACAAAACGCAAACTGCGGCGCTGCTGCCGCGCTACGATCAATCGCCACCGATGCTGGAGCGTCTGGCGAAAGGCGATGACGGCGCGCTGCTGGCGCTGACGGCGACGCAAAACCGCGCCACTATCGCCGCACAGTTTGCCCGCAGCGGCGCTAACGGCCTGGCGGGCTACCCGACGACCAGCAACATGTGGGTGATCGGCAAAAGCAAAGCGCAGGATGCAAAAGCGATCATGGTTAACGGCCCGCAGTTTGGCTGGTATGCCCCGGCGTACACCTACGGCATCGGCCTGCACGGCGCGGGGTATGATGTGACCGGCAATACGCCGTTTGCATATCCGGGGCTGGTTTTTGGCCACAATGGCGCGATTTCATGGGGATCTACCGCCGGTTTTGGCGATGATGTCGACATTTTCGCTGAACAGCTGTCGGACAAAAAACCGGGTTATTACCTGCATAATGGGCAGTGGGTGAAAATGCTCAGCCGCGATGAGGTGATTAACGTAAAAGACGCCCAGGCGGTGGATTTCACCGTGTATCGTACGGTGCATGGCAACGTCATTAAAACCGACCCCGCCACGCACACCGCTTATGCCAAAGCGCGGGCATGGGACGGTAAAGAGGTCGCCTCGCTGCTGGCGTGGACGCACCAGATGAAGGCTAAAAACTGGCAGGAGTGGACGCAGCAGGCGGCGAAGCAGGCGCTGACCATCAACTGGTATTACGCCGACGTCAACGGCAACATCGGCTATGTGCATACCGGCGCATACCCGCAGCGCCAGCCCGGACACGACCCGCGTCTGCCGGTACCGGGGACCGGAAAATGGGACTGGCAGGGGGTATTGCCGTTTGCGCTGAACCCGAAGGTGTATAACCCGGCATCGGGCTATATCGCCAACTGGAACAACGCGCCGCAGCAGAACTATCCGGCTTCCGATCTGTTCGCCTTCCTGTGGGGCGGGGCCGATCGTGTGACCGAGATAGCCCGGCTTATCGATAAGCAGCCGACGTTTACCTATGAACAGGCATGGGATCTGATCGGAAAAACCAGCCGTCAGGATCTCAACCTGCGCCTGTTCCTGCCTGCGTTGCAGGGGGCGACGGCGTCGCTGCCGCAAAGCGATCCGCGTCAGCAGATGGTGAGCCTGCTCAGCCGCTGGGATGGTCAAAACCGGCTGGCTGCCGATGGCAAAACGCTGCAGCAGCCGGGCTCCGCTATTCTCAATGCCTGGCTTACCAGCATGCTGAAGAAGACCGTGGTCGCCGCCGTCCCTGCGCCGTTTAACCAGTGGTACGGCGCCAGCGGGTATGAAACAACGCAGGATGGGCCTACCGGGTCGCTCAACATCAGCGTCGGCGCGAAAATTCTCTACGAGGCGCTGCAGGGCGACCGTTCGGCGATCGGGCAAGCGGTCGATCTGTTTGGCGGAAAATCGCAGCAGGCGGTAATTCTCGAGGCGTTGCAGGAGGCATGGCAGACGCTCTGCGCACGCTACGGTACGGATATCAGCCAGTGGAAAACGCCAGCCATGGCGCTGACCTTCCGCGCCAATAACTTCTTTGGCGTACCGCAGGCCGCGCCGCAGGAGGCCAGGCATCAGGCGGAGTATCAGAACCGCGGAACGGAAAACGACATGATTGTCTTCTCTCCGGCGGGACAGAAAACGCCGGTGCTGGCGTGGGATGTTGTTGCTCCCGGCCAGAGCGGGTTCGTCGCGCCGAACGGCACAGTTGATAAACACTATGACGACCAGCTGAAAATGTACGAAACCTTTGGTCGTAAACCCCTGTGGCTGACGCCGCAGGAGGTGAACGCCCATAAAGAATCGCAGGAGATTCTGCATCTTAAACCGTAAAAGCAGGCGCGCCAGCGCGGGGAATTTCGCTGGCGCGCCGCAATGTTTCAACCCGACGTCATTTTTCTGACACGTTGGCTCATTACGGTGTTAGCTCCACTACAAGGACGCTAACAATATGAAAATCAAAATTATTCCTCTGGTTATCGGCTGTACGCTCTCTTTCTCCGCGCTGGCGGCGGCACCGCAGGCCGAGCGCTATGTGGTGAGCTTCCCGGAAGGCTCCCACGTCCGCTACGACGGCGCGTTTGCAGGCGCGTTTCCGAACGGTCTGCCGGTCGGTATTGGCTCTGGCCTGCTGTTTACCGGCAGGCAGGGCGATGCGCTGACGTTTGTCACCGTGACCGATCGCGGCCCGAATGCCGATTCGCCCAACGTCGGTAAAAACGAGGCCAAAATTTTCGTCGCGCCGGATTTTGCGCCGCTGCTGGTGAACATCCGCGTGCAAAACGGTAAAGCGGAGGCCAGCGATATCCGCCCTTTGCACGACGATAAAGGCAACATAAACGGCCTGCCGCTGCAAAGCGGGGTGATTGGCTCGACCAACGAAGTGGCGCTCAGCGATACGCTGAAGACGCTGCGCGGCGATAACCGGGGTCTGGATACCGAAGGGATAACCCCGGACGGTAAGGGCGGCTACTGGCTGTGCGATGAGTATGGGCCGTTCCTGATTAACGTTGACCGCCAGGGCAAGATCCTCGCTATGCACGGACCGCAGGCGGCGGAGGGGGAGAAAGCCATCGCCGGGGGGCTGCCGAACATTATCAAATGGCGCCAGCCGAACCGCGGCTTTGAAGGCGTCACCCGCATGCCGGACGGACGTATTCTCGCGGCGGTGCAGAGCACGCTGGATATCGACGGCAAGAGCAAAAAAAGCGCGCTGTTTACCCGCCTGGTGAGCTTCGACCCGGCGACCGGAAAAACCGCCATGTACGGCTACCCGATAGACAGCGCGGCCTACGCCAAAAATAGCGATGCCAAGGTGGGCGATATCGTGGCGCTCGACAATCAGCACATCCTGATTATCGAGCAGGGCGGCGATAGGGACGGCGCAATGCGTAACCTTATCTATAAGGTAGACCTGAGCAAGGCCAGCGACCTGGCGGCGTTCGATAAGCCGGGCGAGTATCCGGAGTTTGCTGACGCCAGCGCGCTGGCCGCGCGCGGGATTACGCTTGCCGACAAAACGCTGGCGGTCGATTTGCGCCAGCTTGGCTGGCAGCAGGAGAAAGCCGAGGGGCTGGCGCTGATCGACAGCAAAACCCTGGCGGTGGCGAACGATAACGACTTTGGCGTGAAAACGGTGATGCAAAACCCGGTCGCGGGCAAAAAGCTTAAGGATTACCGGGTCAACGAGCAGGGCGCGCTTAGCGTTGATGGCAATACAGTTGCCGCCACTATCGGCATCAGGCCGCTGGAGAAACCGGAGTCGGACAGCGAGCTGTGGATTGTGACGCTGCCTGAGGCGCTAATGTAAATTCCCTCCCCCTGGCCCTCTCCCTCGGGGAGAGGGCCAGGGGGGTATTGTTATTTGCGCAGACCCGCAAACGCCGCGCGGATCTCTTCTTCAGGCAGCTGGATGCCGATAAACACCATTGTGCTGTGCGGCGTTTCATCGCCCCACGGTCGGTCCCAGTCGGCGCTGTAGAGGCGCTGGACGCCCTGAAACAGCAGGCGGTTTGGCTCGCCGTCAATCCACAGCATGCCTTTGTAGCGCAGCAGCTTATCGGCGAACGACAGCAGCAGATTCTCCATCACCCGCGATACCTCGCTGATATCCACCGGGTAGTCCAGCTCGACGACGACGGACGAGACGTCATTCTGCTTGTCGGCCATAAAGTGGAAGCGGGGTTTTGCGGTGACGTTTTCTTCCAGCATAAAGCCGTTGGTGTTGAACAGCTGAGACAGGTCGATATCGCCGTGCGTCACGGTGTAAATCGGGGCGCGCGAGTTAATGCGCGTCAGGCGCTCGCGCAGCTTTTCGCTTCCGCCCGCCACGTCGGTTTTGGTCAGCAGAATGCGGTCGGCGTAACCCACCTGCGACTGAGCAATAGTGAACTGGTTCATCTGATCGTCGGCGTGAACCGCGTCGACCAGGGCAATCACGCCGTCCAGCAGGTAGCGCTGGCAGAGAATGTCGTGGGAGAAAAAGGTCTGAATAATCGGTCCCGGGTCGGCCATGCCGGTGCATTCGATAACCAGACGGTCAAAGTTGATGTCGCCGCGATCGCGGCTATCGAGCAGGTCGAGCAGGGCGTCTTCCAGCTCGCTGGAGCGGGTGCAGCAGATGCAGCCGTTGGTCAGCGTCTTGATCTGCGTGGCGCGGTCGCCAATCAGCTGGTCGTCCACCGAGACTTCGCCAAACTCGTTTTCGATGACGGCGATTTTGAAGCCGTGCTGTTCGTTCAGAATATGGCGCAGCAGGGTTGTTTTTCCCGCGCCGAGAAAGCCGGTCAGCAGGGTAACGGCAATCGGGCTCATGGTCTCTCCTTTAGCAGCAGCGGACGCCGCCTTCTCCACTTCCGCCGTAGCGCGCTTCCTGACGCTCGCGGAAAAATTCGGTGTAGGTCATGTACGGCTTGTCCGGATGGTTGGTCTTCATGTGCTCGACGTAGTTGTCGTAATCCGGAATACCAATCAGCATTTTTGCCGCCTGACCGAGGTATTTTTTTGCTTCGCCTAAGTTACCAAACATTGTGGGTTCCAGACAGGAAAAGCCCGGTGGCGCTATGCTTACCGGGCCTACAGTTCCTGTGTAGGGCGGGTCAGCGTAGCGCCACCCGCCATTTTTTTAATGGTGTGAAGAGGTCTTCACGCCGCCTTCCGGCACCGGTACGTACGGGGTTTCTTTGTCGGTGCGGGCGTCGATGTTGCGTGCCTTCATCCAGGTTTTGATGCCGTAGAAGATGATGCTGTACACCACCACCAGGAACAGAATGCTCAGACCCGCGTTGGTGTAGTTGTTCACCACGATATGGTTCATGTTGGCAATCTGCTGTGCGGTAAGGTCCGCGCCGCCTGCGGCAATCTTCTCTTTGTACTGGTTAGCCATGAAGAAGAAGCCTTCCATCTGCGGGTTGCTGCTGAACAGCTTCAGACCCAGCGCCCAGGTGGTGCAGAGCAGCAGCCACAGAGCCGGAACGACGGTGACCCAGATGTATTTGGTGCGCTTCATCTTCACCAGCACCACGGTGCCGAGCACCAGCGCAACGGCCGCCAGCATCTGGTTAGAGATACCGAACAGCGGCCACAGGCTCTTCACGCCGCCCAGCGGGTCAACCACGCCCTGATACAGCAGGTAGCCCCACAGGCCAACGCAGCCCGCGGTGCCCAGAACGCCCGCCACCAGGGAGTCGGTTTTCTTCAGGAACGGCACGAAGTTGCCGAGCAGGTCCTGCAGCATAAAGCGGCCCGCACGGGTACCGGCGTCCAGCGCGGTCAGGATAAACAGCGCCTCGAACAGAATACCGAAGTGGTACCAGAAGCCCATGTCGGCCATCGGCAGCACCTTGTGGAACACGTGGGCGATACCCACCGCCAGGGTCGGCGCGCCGCCTGCGCGGTTCAGCACCGACGGTTCGCCGATGTCTTTCGCCGTCTGCATGATCTGCTCAGGAGAGATAACAAAGCCCCAGGAGCTGACGGTCGCCGCCGCGTGGGTGCTCACGTCTTTCAACTGAGCCATGATCATCGCCGCGTTTTCGCCGCCCATCTCATGCAGGTTCGGCATGGTGATGCCGAGACCGGCTGGCGGGGTGTTCATCGCGAAGTACAGGCCTGGTTCGATGATGGACGCCGCAACCAGCGCCATGATCGCCACGAAGGACTCCATCAGCATTGCGCCGTAGCCGATCAGGCGGGCGTCTTTTTCGTTCGCCAGCAGCTTCGGCGTGGTGCCGGAGGCGATCAGCGCGTGGAAGCCTGAAACCGCGCCGCAGGCAATAGTAATAAACAGGAACGGGAACAGCGCGCCTTTCCACAGCGGACCGGTGCCGTCGATGTACTGGGTCACTGCCGGCATTTTCAGGTCCGGGTTGAGGACCACGATGCCGAGCGCCAGACCGACGATAACGCCGATTTTCAGGAACGTCGCCAGGTAGTCGCGCGGCGCCAGAATCAGCCAGACCGGCAGCAGGGCGGAGATAAAGGCATAGCCGATCAGCGCGAAGGTGATGGTGGTGTCTTTAAAGGTCAGCGCCGGGCCCCAGTACGGGTCGTGGGCAATCACGCCGCCGAAGTAAATAGACGCGACCAGCAGCACAATACCGATCACCGACACTTCGCCCACGCGGCCCGGGCGCAGGAAGCGCATATAGATGCCCATGAACAGCGCAATCGGCACGGTGGAGCAGACGGTAAACACGCCCCACGGGCTTTCCGCCAGCGCTTTCACTACGATCAGTGCCAGCACCGCGAGGATGATTATCATGATGAGGAAGCAGCCGAACAGGGCGATGGAGCCCGGCACGCGGCCCATCTCTTCTTTCACCATCTCGCCGAGCGAAGAACCGTTACGGCGCGAGGAGATAAACAGCACCATGAAGTCCTGCACCGCGCCCGCCAGCACCACGCCCGCCAGCAGCCACAGGGTACCCGGCAGGTAGCCCATCTGGGCGGCCAGCACCGGGCCGACCAGCGGACCGGCGCCTGCGATGGCGGCAAAGTGGTGGCCGAACAGCACGTAGCGGTTGGTCGGCACGTAGTTCAGGCCGTCGTTGTTGATGACGGCCGGGGTGGCGCGCGTCGGGTCGAGCTTCATGACCTTCTGCGCGATATAGAGGCTGTAGTAGCGGTAAGCTACCAGATAAACCGAAACGGAAGCGACGACGATCCACAGGGCGCTGACGTGCTCGCCCCGGCGGAGTGCCACCACCGACAAACAGAATGCCCCGATGATCCCGAGGAGCATCCAGGGTATGTGCTTAAGGTATTTTTTCGTATCCATAGTAAAACCTGGCTTTTTTAGGATGAATAGTGAGGTCTGTGTTGCTTTGCGTGAGGTATTGCTTAGGTTAGGAGCGATTTTGCCAGAGCATCGCGCGTAGGCGGGGCGGAAAATGGCTGAGTGGTTGTATGCGCCGCTGAGTGGTTGTTTGTCGGCGTAAGCGGTTCGGCTAAGTGGCTGACAAATCAAGAAATGTGATGAAGATCACGTTGTGCATCGCGGCGTTTTTGTTCGCATAAATCGCGCGTTTTTCCAGCGGTGAGGTGATTGCTGGCTAAAGTTTTCGCTTTTTTGGCCGAAAACCCCGATAACTCACCATTGGAAAAAAACAACATGCTAAACCGTATTAAAATTGTCACCAGCCTCGTGCTGGTTCTTGTGTTATTTGGTCTTTTGCAGCTGACATCAGGAGGGCTGTTCTTTAACTCCCTCAAGCATGACAAAGAAAACTTCACCGTCCTGCAGACGATTCGCCAGCAGCAGTCCACGCTGAACGGCAGCTGGGTTGCGCTGCTGCAGACCCGTAACACCCTGAACCGCGCCGGGATCCGCTACATGATGGATCAGAACCATATCGGCAGCGGGGCAACGGTGAACGAGCTGATGCAAATCGCCACCAAATCCCTTGATGAAGCGGAAAAACGCTGGGCGGAGTACGAAGCGCTGCCGCGCGACCCGCGCCAGGATGAAGCCGCGTCCCTGGAAATCAAACGTAATTACGATATTTACCACGGTGCGCTGGCCGAGCTGATTCAGCTGCTGGGCGCAGGTAAAATCAACGACTTCTTCGACCAGCCGACCCAGGGCTATCAGAACGGTTTCGAAAAAGCCTATGTGAACTACCTCGGGCAGAACGACCACCTGTACGAACTGGCGGTGACGGATAACAACAGCTCCTACAACCAGGCGATTTGGGTGCTGATCTGCGTGATGATTGCAGTGCTGGTGGTTATCGTGGTTGTCTGGATGGGCATTCACAAAACGCTTATCCATCCGCTGACTCGCCTTATCGACAGCATCCGCCACATCGCGGGCGGCGATCTGGTGAAACCTATCGACGTGCAGGGCAGCAACGAGATGGGCCAGCTGGCCGACTCTCTGCGCCACATGCAGAGCGAGCTGATGCGCACGGTGGGTGAAGTGCGTAACGGCGCGGACGCTATCTACAGCGGCGCCAGCGAAATCGCGATGGGCAACAACGATCTCTCCTCGCGCACCGAGCAGCAGGCGGCGTCGCTGGAAGAGACGGCAGCCAGCATGGAGCAGCTGACGGCTACGGTGAAGCAGAACGCCGAGAACGCCCGTCAGGCGAGCCATCTGGCGCTGAGCGCGTCTGAAACCGCGCAAAAAGGCGGTAAAGTGGTGGATAACGTGGTGCAGACAATGCGCGACATCTCCTCCAGTTCGCAGAAAATCGCCGATATTATCAGCGTGATTGACGGTATTGCCTTCCAGACCAACATTCTGGCGCTGAACGCCGCCGTTGAAGCCGCCCGTGCGGGTGAACAGGGTCGCGGCTTTGCGGTGGTGGCCGGCGAGGTGCGTAACCTGGCGCAGCGCAGCGCCCAGGCGGCTCGTGAGATCAAGAGCCTGATCGAAGACTCCGTCAGCCGCGTGGACGTTGGGTCGACCCTGGTGGAAAGCGCCGGTGAGACGATGGATGAGATTGTCAACGCGGTGACCCGCGTGACCGATATTATGGGCGAGATTGCCTCGGCTTCTGACGAGCAGAGCCGCGGCATCGACCAGGTCGGCCTGGCGGTTGCTGAAATGGACCGCGTGACCCAGCAGAACGCCTCGCTGGTGGAAGAATCCGCCGCCGCAGCGGCAGCGCTGGAAGAGCAGGCCAGCCGTCTGACCCAGGCGGTTGCGGTATTCCGCATTCAGCACGCGCAGGCCTCCGCCCAGCGCGCGCGCGCCGTTGACACCCATGAGCACAAGCCCGCTGCCCTGCGTAAAGCGGCGGCGACCGACGCCGGGGACAACTGGGAAACGTTTTAATCGGCTCGCCGGTTAAGCATCAGGCGCATGGCGCAGCGCGATTCTCGCGCCAGGCCATGCGCCGCCTCTTCTGCAAGCTTCTGCCGCAATGCCGGCGTCATCTCCGCTTCATCGAGCTCGCAAAACCCCAGCCGGGCATACAAGGGCGCATTCCATGACGGGTCGCGAAAGGTGGTCAGCGTCAGCGCCGTACAGCCGCGCGCGCGGGCCTCATCGGCAATAAACGCCAGCAGCGCCCGGCCGATTCCCCGCCCCTGCCACGCCTGGTGAACGGAGATTTCTCGGATAAACAGCGCCGTGCTCTGGGGCTCTGCCAGAATAAAGCCGACGGGAACGCGACCGACGGCCGCCACCCAGCTGCCGCCCGCGGCGGCGGCCTGACGGTGCGCGTCGATATCTATCCCTTCGCTGTCCGCAAGCCAGGCAAGGCCCGCGACGGTGCGAAAACGCCGCGCGGCGGAACGTTCAATTGCCGGGAGCTGCACAATGTCGGCGTCCGACGCTGGGCGAATCGTAAGGTTGAGCGCTATAGTTTGATTCTTCATCGCTTTAGCATAACAGCGGCCCAGGGAGGCGCGTATGCAATTTATTGCCGTTCCGGCGACCCACTTTAGCGGCGAACAGCTGACCGCGGCCCTGGGGGACTGTTTTACCGACTATATCGTGCCGTTCGCGCCGGTGGTGGATGTCTTCGTCCAGCGCTTTACGGCGGAAGGGATGAGCCTGGTTGACTCCTGCGTCTGGCTGGAGGGCGATACGCCTGCGGCGATCGCCATTGTCGCCCGGCGCGGCCATGACGCCCGGCTGGCGGCGTTTGCCGTGCATCCCCGCTACCGCGGCAAGGGGATGGGCAAGCGCATGATGTCGGCGCTGCTGGCCTCGCTGCGGGAAAAAGGCGTACGGCAGATGTGGCTTGAGGTGATCCGTCAGAATCCGGCGGGCGTGGCGCTGTACCAGTCGCTGGGGTTTGAGGTCAGGCGAGGGCTGTGCGGATACGTCAGCTCGCCGCAGTCCGCGCCGGAGGGAATATTGCAGGAAACGGATGTGCTGGCGCTGGTGCGCCGGGCCGGGGCGGAGATCGACGGCAGCCTGCCGTGGGTGCTGGACCCGCTTTCGCTGTGCACGCTGCCGTGCCGGGCCTGGACGCTGGGCCACCGGGCGTACGCGGTGATATCCTGCGTCACGGCGAAGCCGCAGCTGCAGCTGCTGTGGGTCGAACCGCGGTCGCGCGGTCGGGGGCTGGCGCGTGAGATGCTGCGGGCGCTGGGCCAGCAGTTTCCGGCGCTGGGCACCTCGGCGGCGGTGCCGGAATCCTTCACCCCGCTGTTTCACGGGGCGGGCTATACGACGATGGCTATCCAGCAGTACGAAATGCGCATTACCCTTCGCGGTTGACCACCTTAATTTCCACCATGCCGATGCCGAGCCTGCGCGGCGAGTGGCCGAGAATATTCCCCTCATTGGTGGACTGCGGCTCCGGCGGCGCAATGGTCAGCAGGCTGCTGCGCGTCGGGTTGTCGAAATGAAGCGTAGTGGTGGAGACCTCGTTGCCGAGTGTGAGCGTTTGCTCACTGTCACCAACGCGTACCGGTATCGGGCGGTTGGCGTTCGGCCCGTAGGCCTTTGCGGTGATCACCAGGTCGAATTTTTCCGGCAGCGGCGCGGCGTATTCAATTTTCACCTCATCGGCAAGCTGGGCGTTTGACCAGCGGCCCCAGGATTCCGGGCGGGAAATGCCGCTAAACTGCTTCACGTCCTCCGGCGCGCCCGCCACGTTGAAAATAAAGCTGTCGGCCTTGTAGCGAATGTCGTTATCGACAATTTTCAGGCTGTCGACGTTGCCCTGATAGCGCGTCATGTCGATCACCGTGTCTTTAAACGCCGCTTTGCCTTTCCACTGCGCTTTGTCGATATGCTGAACCTTCTGCTCGCCGCCGAGCTGGCCCTGAGAGACGCACCAGTCGGTGGAGAGCGCAAGCTCCGGCGCCCAGAGCTGGGCCATCTTGTAGCAGCGGTCGACCCAGACGAAGTTATCGCGCGGCGCGAAATCGGCCAGCTGGAAGCGCAGCGGCGCGGAGTATTCGCTTTCCGGCAGCGGCTCGACGCGGTTGTCGGACACCCGCAGCAGCAGCGGCAGGCGGAAGTTTGAGCCGGAAAAGGCCATCATGTTCTTCTGGCTGTCGACGGTGAAATCGTTAATCGCTTTCGGGAAGTTCCACAGGCGGATGATATCCGGCTTCCACGCCAGCACTTTCTCTTTCATATTCAGGAACACCTCCGACAGCGACTGCCCGGAGAGGCTGCTGCGCCCGAGGCCGATAAAGTTATCGCCGCCGAGGATGTCCAGCACCGTGGCACCGTTATCCATCGTGTTGCGTTTCAGGCCGACCACGTCCTGCTGCGGCTGGTCGCCGCGCAGGATGAAGAACAGGTTGTTGCGGTCCTGCTTGTTGAGGTAATCCCAGGCGGTATTTTTCATTGCCAGGTGATCGGAGGAGACCACAACCACCGTGTTTTTGAAGTACGGCGAGGCTTTGATCTTTTCAATAAACGCCGCAATGTTCTCCTGGCTGCAGCTCACCGCGCTGAACGACTGGTTGGCTTTGCCGCCAATCTCGTACTTTTTGCGCTGGCAGGTGCGGGAGATAAAACCGTCCGGATGGTGGGTGTCGACGGTCAGGGTAAACAGCGAGAAGCGCTTGCCGGACTGAGACAGCGCCTCAAACTTTTTCCAGGCCTCATCCAGCACGGTATCGTCGTAGAACCCCCAGTCGTTGCGGTAGGCCGGGTCAGCCACCACGGTTTTCAGCTCTTCGGCGCCGTAGAGGTGGTCAAAGCCGTGAGACTGCAGGAACACGTCTTTTCCGGCAAAGCGCAGGTTGGCGCCCTGAATAAAGTAGTTCTCATAGCCGGAGTGCTTCAGGATATCGCCAAGGCAGACGTTCTGCGGGAAGAAGCTGGAGACGGAGGCCGACGCGTTGCCCTCAAACGGCGCGAACAGCGGAATGCCGCACTGGGAGGCGACCATCCCGGCGATGGTGTAATCGGTGCCCGGCAGCTGCATGGTGTGGCTGAAGTCGACGCTCTCCGCCTTCAGGGCGCCAAGCTCCGGCGTCAGGTTGGGGAAGGCGTCGTTATCGAAGTAGGTACGCTCAAGGCTTTCGCCGTAGATATACACCAGGTTGAGCCGCGGGTTGGCGATGGTTTTCGACGGCTCTTTGTAATACGCGGCGAAATCCGGGTCGCCCTCGCGGGACTGTGATTTAACCAGTTCGCTAATCTGGCGAAACGCCGGGCTGGCGTCGACCGACAGCAGCGCCAGGAAGAGCGCCAGCAGGCTGTAGCCGAAATGATGCGGATGGTAACGGCGGCGGCGCAGAACCCAGCCGAGGCCGCCAAACACCAGCGTCAGGGCCAGCACCAGGCCTGCGCCTGGAAGTATGTACTTACTAACGCCAGCGCCGGTCAGGCTGTTGGTGAGCGTGTACAGGACGGCGTCATTGATCCCATCGCCCGTGAAGTAGTCGCTGGCGTACAGCGTCAGATTCAGGACAACAAACAGCCCTAACACCGTGAGCGTGGCGGCGAACCACCAGGTGTTACGGCCCGCTTTCCAGGCGTAAATCACCACGGAAGCAAGAAACAGCGCGATAGAAACCAATCCGGACACGGCACATCCTCAGAGACGCCAGCCCTCTGCTGGCAGTGAGTCTTTTTTTTGACCAGACAATGTAATTGCAACGACATGTGGTTGCAATTTTATCGTCATTTAAGCGTGCCTGAATCCGGAATCGGCCTAAAAAGGAGCGCCTGCGGGTAAACGAGAGGGCGCTATGGCTGGCCGTGAATGACGCCCTCTGCCAGGGAGGACGCGCTGTTGCCGTTGACATCCGTGGCGTCCATATTCGCACCTTTGGCTTTGAGTTCAGCCAGCAGTTCATCCCGCTTAAACAGCGAGGCATACATTGCCGCCGTTTGTCCGGCGTTGTTAGGCGTGTCCGGGTTACAGCTGGCCGCCAGCAGCCGACGGGCTATACGGACTTCGCCTTTAAAGATTGCCCCCATCAGGGCCGTGTTGCCGCGTTTATCTCGTATGCAGGGATCCGCGCCGGCACTGAGCAGTTTTTCAACCGCCGTGCTGTGGCCATGATACGCCGCGAGTATCACGGCGGTGTAACCCTGGCTGTCCTGCACGTTAAGATTGTATTTCCCCGCAATTAACGTATCTATCACGTCGTTGTTACCCTCACGTGCGGCATTCCACAGATAAGCATCCAGCTGTTGTTTGATCTCATTTGCCGTGGCGGCCGTCGATGTCGGCACTACCGAGAGATAACCCGCAAACAGGCATGCTAACCAATACGAGGCTTTCATAACATTGTCCTTATGCGAAGGCCTGCCCCCGCGCGGGGGCAGGGGCTGGTTTAGTCAACGAGGGTCGCCGCGAGCTTCTGCACGGTTGCAAGATCGCCTTTGGCAACCTGAGTTAAGCGGGTGCCGTACTCTTTGTCAGCCTTATAGAAGTAGGAAAGCATAATGTTCTTACTTTCCGCGTCCGTGTCCGCCAACGATGAACCCAGGCTATTTACCAAATCGTCTTGCTCTTTTTTGTTATAGGAGCGATACAGTTCTCCGGTCTGTTTGAAGTTTTGTTCGCGCTGAATTTTGGTCTGTTGAGTGGCGCCGGTCAGCATCGTTTGGCTGTAACGTGCCGAGGTCAGCTCTTCGCGGGGATACAGACGGCTGGGCTGGTAGTTGACGCCTTTATCCTGCTGTTTACCGCTGTTAAGACTGCCGTCCTGATTAATATTGTTAACGGGCGAGTGGGGGCGGTTGATCGGCAGGCTTAGCCCGTTTGCCCCAAGGCGATAAATCTGGGTGTCGGCGTAGGCAAACAAGCGTCCCTGCAGCAGCTTATCTTCTGAAGGTTCAATTCCTGGCACCAGGTTTGAGGGGGCCATGGCGACCTGTTCTGTCTCCTGAAAGACATTCTCCGGGTTCTTATTCAGCACCATCTGGCCAATTTTACGCTCTGGAATTCCCGGCCAAATCTTTGTGGCGTCCAAAGGGTCAAAATCAAATGTTGCCAGGTCCGACGGCTTCAGGACCTGAATATAGAGATCCCATTTGGGGTAATCGCCGCGGTTTATCGCCGCGACGAGGTCGTGAGTCATATGGCTGTAGTCTTTACCCTGCACCTGCTCAACCTGCTGAGGGTCAAGGTTCTTTATCCCCTGCAGCGTTTTCCAGTGAAACTTAACGTAATGAACTTCGCCTTTGCTGTTGACCAGTTTATAGGCATGAACGCTGTTGCCGTCCATATTTCTGTATGAGGCCGGAGTACCTTCGTTAGAATAAAGAAGCGTTAATGTACGAATGGATTCCGGAACGTGTGAAAAGAAATCAAAGCGACGCGAGTCATCATCCAGATTCGTCCGCGGATCCGGTTTAAAGGCGTGCACCATATCCGGAAATTTAATCGCGTCGCGAATAAAGAAGGTCGGGAAATTATTGCCAACCAGATCCCAGTTCCCTTCCGACGTGTAGAATTTGGTCGCAAAACCGCGAGGGTCCCGTAGCGTTTCAGGGGAGTGATTGCCGTGAACAACGCTTGAGAAACGGACGAATACCGGCGTTTTCGTTCCGGCAGAGAATACTTTCGCCATGCTCAGATCGGAAATATCTGCGGTGGCCGTGAATTCACCGTGCGCGCCAGTTCCCCGGGCATGCACTACGCGTTCCGGGATCCGTTCGCGGTCGAACCTTTGCAATTTTTGTAATAACTGGACATCCTGCAATAGCACGGGACCATTAGCCCCTGCGGTCTGCGAGTTTTGGTTATCACCGACAGGGGCGCCATTATCGCGTGTTAATGTATCGGCATATATCAGCGGGCTGATACTTAGTGAAGTCAGGATCAACAGCAGCCTGGTTGGGGTCGTGCTGCGAACAATACGGGTGCTATTACTCATATAACTCTCCTCGTCTTTTTTTGTGGTAAAGGCTGGTCCATGGAGAGATGCCCTTTCAGTATGACTAAATGATAAAACGAATTTAATAACTGCCAGAGGCATTGCGCCGATATTAAATGCATCATTTCTCAGGCCGCGCAGTATTAGTTTGATTATCTGCACAGGGCATGCTTCCCTCAATTTACCCCAGGCAATGGTCCGGCCTGGGGTGAGGTGTGGCGGTCAGAAGTTGTGCTAACAATATCTGGCATGATGGGGACATCCAATAGCTTTCCCGCTATCACATTAATAGGCATAACTTTATAACGGGGTAAACGCATCTCCCCTCTGCGTTGCAGAAGGAATAGCGCTGGAGAGGGTGTTTTTTTAGAGTGTATTTCTTCTGTCTGGATCACGAATTTGAAAAAAGAGAACCTGTAAATAAAATGTGAAAAACAGGCATGGCTTATTTAAAAATACACAATGCTCAATGCATAATTACGTTTTTATTATTTTGAAAAAATGAATTATTTTGTATTTTAAAATAAAAATAATGCTACGAAATGGGGAAAATAAGAACCCACTCACACGGGCGGTGAGTGGGGATGACGCGGGGTCAGGAGAGGAAGCTGGCGCCTTGTTTCAGCACCAGATCGCAGGCCTTGGTTTTGACCTGTTCCGCCAGCGGCGAATTGCCGATCGCGCTGAGGTTCAGCTGCTGGCCGTTCTGGGCGTTCAGCAGCCCCTGAATGCCGTCAAGATAGTTGGTGTCTTTCTTCTGCTCCGCCGCGCCGAGACCGAGCTTATCCAGCATCTGGTTTTTCACGTTGTCGACGTTAGTGGCGGAGGCCAGCTTCTGCTTGGCGCAGTACTCTAAAATACCGGCGGCGTTGTTCATGTTGTCGGCGCTCAGCGCGCTGCTGCTGCCGTTAAGCAGGCCGGTCAGCGAGGAGAGCGACATCCCGCCCTTCTGCGCGCTGCCGCTCTGGCTGCTCAGTTCGTTGGCGGCGCTGTTCAGCGTGTCCTGCCATGAAGAGGCGCCAGCGGTGGTGGAGAGCAGTGCGATGCTCACAACTGTGGTGGCCAAAAGGCCTTTTGCGAATTTCATAAAAAACTCCAGTGGAGAGAAAACAGCGCCAGTATAGCGCCGCTTTCGCCAGGAAAAATCTCAATACTCTTTGCCGGTCACGCGGCTGCGGTAGCTGTCCCAGTTAAAGATAACCCACAGGCTGTTGCCAAGGCGCATACGGTCCATGACGCGCTCCCCCAGCAGCTTGGTCATTTCGTCCATATTACTGTTGGTCAGCATGCCGGTCGGGCGTTTCGACGACGAGCGGCGATCGACTATCTGGTTGATGATCACTTTTTCATAACGGGACTCGGTCTGTACGCCGATCTCGTCGATCACCAGCAGATCCACATTGCTGAGATCGTTGAGCAGCTGCTCTTCGCTGGTCTCGCGGTTGCCGAAGGTGTCCTTCATGGCGGACATGATGTCGGCCACCGTGATGATCAGCACTGATTTTCCCCGCAGCAGCAGCTCGTTGCAGATGGCGGCGGCGAGGTGGTTTTTTCCGGTTCCCGGCTTGCCGGAAAAGATGAAGCTGGCGAGGTTGCCGTCAAATTCTTCGACATACTGACGCGCTTTTGACAGGGCGTTCATCTGGCCGTCGCACTCGATGCGGTAGTTGTCGAAGGAGCAGTTTTGATGCAGCGGGCGAATGCCGGAGCGGTTAAAGGTGCGCTGCATTTTCATCGCCCGGTTCTCGCGCTCAAGGGCGGCGGAGCGCAGCTCGCCTTGCTCTTTTTGCCAGGCCAGCAGCTCTTCGCCGGTTTTGAAGGCCGGTTCGATATGTTTTGGCATCATCTTCTGCAGACGCTGCATCAGGTCACCAACGTTTTTCATACTTAACCTCTGAAACCGGGGGGAATGTGGCTGTCGGGTTCGCTCAGCGAATTGAGATCGCGTCGCGGCTGTCCGCCGTTGCTGGCGCGGTTAATCTGCACGCTGCGGGCGAGCTTCTGCTGCCACTGTACGTGATGGAACACTTTGCCTTCCGCCTGCCAGTAAGCGGTAAACGCGGCCAGCTCTTCCGGGGTGACCGGCTGCGTGAGCGCCACGCCCCACAGCGCCGCCATGCGCTGAAAATCGGCGTCCGGCTGCCAGCCGGCGTACATGGCGAATTTGCCCATCGGCACTGTCATCGGCGTATCGGCAGGTTCGTCGTAGAATTGCGCATCTAACGCGACATCGCTACCGGGACGCGCGAGCCGGGCTTCCAGCTCAAGCAGCTGCGCCAGACGCGCAGGCGCAATGGCATAAAAAGCCGGGGCGTTATTGGCGAACACCGCCACCGCGCCGCCTTCGGCACGGTTTAACGCATCTTCGGGATCGTGCAAAAAGGCATCAATGCCGATGACATTGGACGTCAAAATTCTCGATGACATAACGCTTACTCAAACGGGGATAACAACGGGCATACTCTGGGGCAGATAGTAGCACAGAGTGGGGCAAGGGAGGAGATTGCCCGGCGCGGTAAACGCCGGGCGTCGTCGGGGCATTATACCCGCGGACGCTTGCGGTAGAGCCAGAGCCCGGGGATCGAAAGCCCGATGGACAGCGCGCCGACAATGGATGAGGCTTTCAGGAAGTTGCTGAGCAGCGTAATCATCAGCGCTTCGCTATAGCCAAAATGGCTGATTTTCACCGCCGAAATCATCGCGGTGTACGCGGAGATCCCCGGGAACATGGGGATGACGGCGGCCACGGTGAAGATTTTCGGGTGCGCCAGATACCAGCGCGACCATTGAATGCCGATACTGCCGACCAGCATCGAGGCGGCAAAGGTGGCCCACTCGATATTAAAACCACCCGCCATTAGCAGCATTCTGACGCTATGGCCAATGGCGCCGAGCAGGGCGCACCAGAGCAGCGCGCGGTGCGGGACGTTAAAAACCATCGCAAAGCCGACGGCGGGGATTGCCGACAGCAGCATGTCCTGCAGCAGCGCCATGACAAACTGAATTATACCCATCCGCGTAACCCCCATACGGTCATCGCCATGACTACGCCAATGCAGGTGGCGAGCGTCAGCAGGCTGGCAATCGCCCAGCGGGCAAGCCCGGTATTGATATGTCCTTTGAACATGTCGGCGACGGCGTTGATGAGCGGAAAGCCGGGGACCAGCAGCAGTACGCTGGCCGCCATCGCGACCGTCGAGGTATGCGCAAAGTGAGGCAAGCGCAGCATCAGGCCCGATACGGTGGTGGCAACAAACGCCGTGATGCAAAAGTTAATCTGCGGATGCATGCCGCGATGGGTCAACAGCTGGCGGATATACATGGCGACGGTGCTGGCGCAAAAGGTGACAAACGCGCCGTCCCAGCCGCCGTTGTTCAGCTTGCAAAAGCAGGCGCAGGAGAGCCCTACCATCGTCACCACGAGCCAGCGCGGGTAGCGCAGCGGTTTAATCTGCGCGAAGCGTTTTTCCACGTCCTTATAGTCGAGCAGCTTGTGCTCCGCCAGAATGACGATGTGCTGCACTTCCGTCACTACGTGCATGTTGATGCCGCGGTCGCTGTTTTTGCGGGTTGAGGTCAGGCACTGCCCGTCCTTAATGGTCGTCAGCACGATAGCGTTAGAGGAGATCGCGCTTTCAACGCTGTCCATCCCCAGCGCTCGCCCCAGACGGCCGGAGAGCTCTTCCACCAGCGCGCTTTCCGCGCCGTGCTGCAATAAAAACAGCCCGCACTGAATGCACAGCCGCGTAATCTGTCGTTGTACCGTTTGATCTACTTCCATCATCGCCTGAGAGTGTTCACCAAAAATGCCGAGCCCATAGGCTACTTTTACCTGAGCCCGTATGCGGCAGGCAAGCGCAAAGCATAACGAAAAACGGCCGCGGCGGCTGTGACGCAAGTATTCATCGTGAAAATTGTATGTCAGAGTTTGATATTAAAATTGAAATAATTAATCCAGTCTAACAACAGAATAAATTTTTTCTAATATCTAAGCTATTAATCTCTTAGCCCGGATATGAGATATTACTTAGGCTGCGATGATAAATTTAATTTAGCTTCTATTTAATGAGGGGCAGATTTCATTTATTCAAATGAAAACAAGGAAGGTAACGTCTGAGAGGGAATTATGCTATCGACACGCTCTGGATATGGGATAGTTATCAGCAGATTACCGGTAATACAGTCTGGCCTGTGCGCTATTATGCGGGATAATTTCCCGGAATATGAAAGCGGTTGTTATCAGTACATTGAAGAATTAACGTTGATGCAGCTGCGTCGCGCCACTCTGGTTCTGGTCGATCTGTTTGGCGGCTCGCCGGAGCCGCACGCAATCTGTGAGCAATATTATTCGTTAATGACGCAGTACACTGATATTCGCTGGGTTTTTCTGGTCAGTCCTGCGCTCTATCCCCTTGCCGTTGAGTATTTAATGCGTCCGCAGAGCTCGCTGCTGTCCGACGCGGAGCCCGTTGCCGAGGTCATAAGGGCTATCCGTGAAAAAAACGACGGCTACATCAGCAGCAGTCTGGTGGTACCCCGCAGCAGCGCCATCGAGCCCGGGTATTTCAGAAGCGTCTCGCTGACGATATCCGAACGCCAGGTGCTGCGTCTGCTGGCGAAAGGGTGGGGGATTAACCAAATCGCGACGATGCTGCATAAGAGCAATAAAACCGTCAGCGCCCAGAAAAACAGCGCGATCAGGCGCTTGTCTCTGCGCGGGAACGCCGATATGTACGCCTGGATTAACAGCGCGGAGGGGATGAGGGAGCTCAATCTCCATACCGTCTACGGAGAGCACGCTGAATGGAAAAACATGCCGCAACGCGACATATCGCTATCATAGACGCCTGTACGATGTCAGTGCTGGGATTGCAAAAGCTGCTGACGCACACATCAGGCAATCAATGTCAGATTCATGTGTTCAGGAATTCCGCTGAATTTTTAGCTGAATTGCATCGCTGGCCCTGCTTTGCGGTGATTTATGCCATTTCCTGCGCCAGGGGGTCGAGGAAGGATAGCAGCTACCTGCTGAAAAGCGTCGCCAGGCTGGCGCCGCAGGCGAGGCGTATTGTTATCTCTGACGATCGTCGGGAAGCCGGATTGATTCGCGATCTGTCGCCGGTGAGCCTGCACGGTATCCTCTGTAAATCGGCCGCGATTAGCGATCTGTCCGCGCAGCTGCAGGGGCTTTTGCAGGTGTTTCCGTCTCCTCAGGAGAATATTATTAACGGCGGCTGTCGCGGCGCGACCCCTGGCCTAAGCCCGACAGAGCGCGTCATTCTTTACTACATGGCGGAAGGTCTTTCTATTCCGGAAATAGCGGCGCATCTGGCCCGGAATACAAAAACAATCCGGGCGCATAAGTTCAATGCGATGACCAAGCTCGGGGTAAGTACCGATACTGATCTATTGTGTGCTGCGGATATGCTCCACTATTCACCGATACGTGGAAACCTGTACCTGTCGTCCCGGGTGAAAATGAACTGATCTACAGGCAGACGTCGACCCAGGTGGCGTGAGTCAGGTGCGCCAGCCTGTCCGGGGCGATGCGTACCGCGCTGTGGGTTGCGCCAGCGGCAGGGAGCACTTCGGGGAACTCTCTGAGAGAGACGTCGCAAAACACCGTCAGCGGGTTCTCCAGGCCAAACGGGCAAACGCCGCCGACCGGATGTCCGGTTACCGTCACCACTTCATCGCTGTTGAGCATCCGCGCTTTGGCGCCAAAGGTTGATTTGAGTTTCTTGTTATCAAGACGCGCATCGCCTTTGGCGACGATGAGGATCACCTCGTCTTTAACCTTTAGCGAAAGCGTTTTGGCGATCTGCCCCGGCGCCACGTTGTGGGCGGCGGCGGCGAGCGCAACGGTCGCAGTGCTTTGATTAAGCTCTATAATTTCAATATCAGGCGCGTGGTCGGCGAAGAACTGGCGTACGGACTGAAGGCTCATGATTTCCTCTCTTATTGGCGATTTTAATCTGTCATACGTCACCCCGGGCTGTAAATAATTGTGTTAATAATTCGATAACATTTCAGATTTCTCGATCCTCTTCACATTCACTGCAACCGGTTACAGTAACCGGTTGCAGTGAGTCTGACGGCGATGAATACTGAGCGCGTAACGTCTTCTGTATCCAATAAAAAATAAGAGCCGTGTATGAAATATATCCTTCTGAGTAGTACATCCGGTGAGCCGCCCGGTGTGGCAGCGAACTCACAGTATGATATTGCGCATAGCGGCAAAGACCCCGTTGCTGTGCTTACGTCTATAGCCTGTCAGGAGAGCTGCTATGTCTGCGAACCATGCCGCCTTTAATCTGATTTTCCGTTTTGTCGAAAACTATGTCAGTCCGGTTGCCGGGCGTATTTCGTCCCAGCGTCACGTGATGGCTATCCGCGATGGTTTTATCTCGGCGATGCCGTTCATGATTGTCGGCTCATTTTTACTGGTGTTTGCCTATCCGCCGTTTTCCCCGGATACCACCTGGGGTTTTGCCCGCGCGTGGCTGGATATGGCGAAGCAGTTCGAAGGGCGAATTCTGACGCCGTTCGATATGACCATGGGCATTATGTCTATCTACATCTGCGCGGCGATTGCCTACAACCTCGGTAAGCATTACGAAAAGAGCCATCAGCTCGATCCATTCATGTGCGCGATGCTCTCTATCATGGCGTTTCTGCTGGTGGCGGCGCCAAAAACCAACGGCACGCTGCCGGTTGACAGCCTGGGCGGCACGGGGATCTTTACCGCTATCCTGGTGGCGGTGTACTGCGTGGAGATGATGCGTTTTCTGAAGATCCGCAATATCGGCATTCGCCTGCCGGATCAGGTTCCGCCGATGATCAAAAACTCGTTTGATCTGCTGATTCCGGTGCTGGTGGTGGTGCTGACGCTTTATCCGCTCAGCCTGTTTATCCAGAGCCAGTTCGATATGCTGATCCCGCAGGCGATCATGGCGATATTTAAACCGCTGGTTTCCGCGGCGGATTCGCTACCGGCGATCCTGCTGGCGGTGCTGATTGCCCATCTGCTGTGGTTTGCGGGCATCCACGGCGCGGCGATCGTTTCCGGCATGCTGCAGATGTTCTGGCTGACGAACCTCGGAATGAACCAGACGTCGCTGGCCCACGGCGAACCGTTGCCACATATCTTTATGGAAGCGTTCTGGACGTTTTTCATCGTTATTGGCGGCTCCGGCGCGACGATGGGGCTGGTGTTCTGCTATCTGCGCAGCCGCTCCGCGCACCTGCGCTCAATTGGTCGGCTGAGCATTGTGCCGAGCGTTTTTAACATCAACGAACCGGTGATCTTCGGCACGCCGATCGTCATGAACCCGGTGTTCTTCATTCCGTTTCTGCTGGCGCCGATGGTGAATGCCGTGCTGGCCTGGGGAACGATGAAGCTGGATCTGATTGGCCGGGTGATTTCCGTGGTGCCGTGGACGGCGCCAGCGCCGGTGGGGGCGGCCTGGGCGCTGGGCTGGGATTTCCGCGCGGCGATCCTCGTCGTGCTGCTGGCCTGCGTTTCCGCCGTCATCTACTACCCGTTCTTCCGGGTGTATGAGAAACAGCTGTTGGCGCAGGAGGCGGAAGAGGCGCAGCGCGCCGCGCAGGAAAACGAGCAGGTTGCCTGACCGCCAGGCCCCGGCGCTATGTCGTCGGGGTTACTTCAGCGTGCAGTCGCCGCACTGCTGGACGTCCGGCAGGCGGTAACGCTGGCAGCAGGTGCGGCGAACCAGCAGCCCGTCTCTCATCACGACCGTGCGCCAGAGCGGGTTATGCTGGCCGTCGGAGAGCTGTGGGGAGAAGAACAGCCGCTGGCGCAGCGTCGCGACCAGCTCGTCCCCCAGCAGGCTTCTCATTTCACCCAGATACCCGTTGATCAGATAGCCGGTGTTGCTCCAGATAAGCTTACCGTTGATGTCGCCTGTGGCCTCCAGCGCACAGACGACCGGCATCAGCGTGCGGGTAATCAGTTTCTCCATGCGGCTCACCGGCGGCTCAAGAATAGCGGTTTTATCCTGATGTACCGCCATCCAGAAGCAGGCCGCGCGGCCCGTTTCATGAAATTCGACGCGAACGCGCTCAGGTGAAAGATCGATAGCCTGCCGTTGGGTGAGTAATGCCAGCATCAGCGGCGGCACCTGCAGCCCGATATACCACTGCGCCCAGAGCGACAGCAGCGGTTTGTTCTCTCGCGGCTGTCCCGGCTTATGACGATAGAGATGATCGGAGTAGCAGGCCAGCAGCGCGCGAAGCTCGGCGGGACGGGTCCATTCGGCGAGCGTCATGGCGCGCGGCGGCGGCGTTTCGTCCAGCCGCAGGAATTCGAGCAGGTGCGGGCGATGGGCGTGCAGCGCGTTTCGCAGCGCATCCGCCAGCGACGGAGCGGGTTCATGCGCCACGGAGTGTCTGATAACTGTCTCAGTCAGGGATGCTGTGCGATACGCCATAGCGATGAGAATAAGAAATCTAAATGATAATGATTTCCAATGCTATCTATTGCTGCGGCGTAGCGCAACTCTTTTGCTGATAAATCCTTCGCGGAGGCGATATCAGGCGGGCTGCAGCTGTTCGCTGGTCAGGATGCTGTTGCGCCCCATGTGCTTGGCTTCATACAGCGCCTTATCGGCATTTTCGAGAGCGGCTTCAACATCGTCGCCCTCCAGCGGCGCCAGGCCGATGCTGATCGTCACGTTGGTGGCCACCGTCTGATTAAACATATGGGGAATTTTGAGGTCGTACACGCGCTGACGGATACGCTCCGCGCTTTGCAATGCGCCATCGGGCGTGGTGTTGGTCAGCAGCACCATAAACTCTTCACCGCCATAGCGGGTGACGATATCACGAGAGCGCACGGCATTGCGTATTGCCGCAGAGACCTGGATTAGCGCCTGATCGCCCATCATATGCCCATAGTGGTCGTTATAGGCCTTGAAGTGGTCGATATCGAGCAGCAGAACGAAATGCCCGCTGCCGTCCAGCGCCAGCAGTGTTTCCAGGCGGTTTTGCAGACCACGACGGTTGTAGAGGCCGGTCAGCGGGTCCAGCATGCTCAGATCGTTGAGCGTTTGCCGCTCTTCCAGCAGCTTATACATCAGGCCCTGGGCAAAATCATCGTTACGTTTCTGGATAAGGCTTTGCAGGGAAATCCCGACGAGCGGCAGGGCGATGCAGTACAGCATGCGCACCCAATGGGCGCCGTTGTCAATTATCAGGCAGGCGATCAGCACCGGTAAAGAATGCAGGGTGAAGGCGACAATATTATTCGAAAAAGCGATCACGCCAATAAAAAATATCCCTAATAGCGCAATGATCAGATAGTTAACGCTCGCGCCGGTAAATAGCGGCGCTTTAATTGCTACGTGCCATGCCCAAAGGCAGCCAAAGGTAAAAGAGATAAGCGGAAGATTGATTTTCTTGTGCGAAAAGGCCCAGTGCCCGAGCAGCAGCCCGACGCTGGATAATGCTATCAGCGTTACCGGTATCGTCAGAGCAAACACCTGTGATAACGGGCTGAACACGGAAATGAGTGCTGATGTTAAATTAAGAAATAAAAACAAGCGTAACGAAAACTGATATTTCTTGATACGCAGAGAACGCCAGGATTGTGCTGTCATGTCAGGAAGTCGTTATTAATTGTGGAATTACAGAAACGCCAGCTGCCAGAGTTAACAATATCACGCCGTAAATGTATGACGTGAAAAATATCAGAAATCCTAATCTTTCTGTATCGTCGGCACAATTTATCACCTTCACTCAGGGCTGTCATCAGCGCGTAGGTAAAGTTACTTCATGCGATGGGAATGGAATGCTAATAAATGATAACTATTATCATTATTGGGTTGGGCGGCACAACTCTGTTGCAGCAGATGTTAGCAAACGGTTAGGGCGCTGATGAATTTGAAGCTAATGGGATAAGAGAGAGAAATGCAGGAGTGAGTAAGAAAGCTGGTGCGAGGGGGGGGACTTGAACCCCCACGTCCGTAAGAACACTAACACCTGAAGCTAGCGCGTCTACCAATTCCGCCACCTTCGCACAGACATCTTACTAAATGTATCGCCTCGTTGGTGCGAGGGGGGGGACTTGAACCCCCACGTCCGTAAGGACACTAACACCTGAAGCTAGCGCGTCTACCAATTCCGCCACCTTCGCACAGTGCGAGCGATACTTGCGTGGATTATGGTGCGAGGGGGGGGACTTGAACCCCCACGTCCGTAAGGACACTAACACCTGAAGCTAGCGCGTCTACCAATTCCGCCACCTTCGCATACCATCGATTCTCTATGAAAGAATCGTTACCACGGAGGCGCATTCTAGTGGTTTTCCGCTTTTCGTCAATAGTTAATTGCGGCGTAATGTCTGATTGCTGCAAAAAACATCATCTTCTCTGCCCGCGAGCAGAGAAGACGGACGCCTTACTTTTTCGCCTGGCGGGTCATCACGGTGCGATAGACCTTAAAGCGACCGGTCTGGGCGATAACCTCGTGGAAACCAAAGGTCTCGTCCAGCACCTGCGGGTACGGCAGGAAGGCGTTGGCGACGATGCGCAGCTCACCGCCGCTGTTGAGATGGCGAACCGCGCCGCGAATCAGCGCCTGCGCCGCTTCGAGGCTGGTTTGCAGGCCGTCGTGGAACGGCGGATTCGAAATGATCATATCGAAACGGCCGGTCACTTCTGAAAAGACGTTGCTGGCGAACACGTCGCCTTCAAAACCGTTCGCGGCAAGCGTCGCGCGGCTGGCTTCTACCGCCGGCGCGCTAACGTCGCACAGGGTCAGGCGAACCTTTGGCGAATGGCTGGCCAGTACGGCGGCCAGTACGCCCGCGCCGCAGCCCACGTCCAGCACTTTGCCTTTGGTGTGCGGCGTCAGCGTCGACAGCAGCAGCTGGCTGCCGACGTCCAGACCGTCGCGGCTGAAGACGCCGGGCAGGGTTTTGATGGTCAGGCTGTCCAGCGCGTAGTCGCCCCAGTAGCCGTCGGCGTTAAAGGTCGGCTGTTTTTCCAGACGCCCGTAATACAGGCCGCAGCGGCGCGCGCTGTCGACCTTGTTCATCGGCGCGTACTCCGCCAGCATCTGCTCGGCGCTGCGCACGCCGCTGCGGTTTTCGCCCACCACGAAGATATCGGTGCCGACAGGCATCAGCGACAGAACATTGGTCAGCTGGAACTGCGCTTCCGGCTTGTTTTTGGGCCAGTAGTAGACAAGCGTGTCGCAGTCGGCGACGTCCGCGGCGTCAGCGGTCAGGCTGAAGCGTACGCGGTCGCCCATCGTGCGGCTGAGCGCCTGCCAGTGGTGGAACTGCTGGGTATGGGCGCGGCTGAAAGCCGTTTCGAGACGAGCGGGCAGGTCATCCTGCAGATCGCCGGCAAACAAAATACGGCTTTTTTCGAAATCATCACTGTGGCGCAGCAAGACTTCACTTGCCGGGGTCATGGCAGACATAAAAAGATCCTCAAAAATCGACGGGGGCGATTATAGGGGTTTGTTGGCGCAAGTTCGACGAATTTGCTATATTTCCGCGCCTGACAGACAGGAGAATTACGCGATGACATCCCGACGAGACTGGCAGCTACAGCAACTGGGCATCACCCAGTGGTCTTTGCGTCGCCCAACGGTGCTGCAGGGCGAAATCGCTATCTCACTGCCTGAACATGTTCGTCTGGTGATCGTCGCCGATGCGCTGCCGCCGCTGACAGACCCGATGATGGGCGATGTCCTGCGGGCGTTCGCGGTGACGCCAGACCAGGTTCTGCAACTGACGCCTGAGCGTGTGGCCATGCTGCCGCAGGGCAGCCGTTGCAACAGCTGGCGGCTCGGCGAAGGCGACGCGATAGCGCTGGAAGGCGCTCACGTTACCAGCCCGGCTTTTAATGAACTGCAGGCCAGCGCCCCGGCTCGCGCCGCGCTCTGGCAACAAATTTGCGCCCATGAACACGATTTCTTCCCTAAGCCTGACTGATTTACCGCGCGCCTGGCAGATTGAAAAACGCGCCCACGCCTTTCCCTGGAGCGAGCAGACGTTCGCCAGCAATCAGGGAGAACGCTATCTCAACTATCAGCTGACGGTAGACGGCGAAATGGCGGCCTTCGCCATTACGCAGGTGGTGCTGGATGAAGCCACGCTGTTTAACATTGCCGTGGATCCGGCCTGGCAGCGCCGGGGGTTAGGGCGTGAATTGCTCGAACACGTTATCGATGAAGTCGAAAAACGCGGCGTTGCGACGCTGTGGCTGGAAGTCCGCGCATCGAACGTCGCCGCCATCGCGCTCTATGAAAGCTTAGGCTTTAACGAGGCGACGATACGCCGCAACTACTACCCCACCGCCGAGGGGCACGAAGACGCGATCATTATGGCTTTACCCTTAAAAATGTAAAACAAGGTATAACGATGAAGAAGTGGGACTGGATTTTCTTTGATGCCGACGAGACGCTGTTTACTTTTGACTCATTCAGCGGCCTGCAGCGAATGTTTCTTGACTACAGCGTGACGTTTACCGCCGAAGATTTCCAGGACTATCAGGCCGTTAATAAACCGCTATGGGTGGATTATCAGAACGGGGCCATCACCTCGCTGCAGCTGCAGCATCAGCGCTTTGACAGCTGGGCCGCGCGTCTTAACGTCAACCCGGGCGAGCTTAACGACGCCTTTATGAACGCGATGGCCGACATCTGCGCGCCGCTGCCGGGCGCCGTGCCGCTGCTCGATGCGCTGCAGGGACAGGTCAATATGGGCATTATCACCAACGGCTTTACCTCGCTGCAGCAAATCCGCCTTGAGCGGACCGGGCTTCGCGACCATTTCGATCTGCTGATTATTTCTGAAGAAGTCGGCGTGGCGAAGCCGGATGCGCGCATCTTTGATTATGCGCTGGAGAAGGCCGGTAACCCGGATCGCTCGCGCGTGCTGATGGTGGGCGATACCGCCGAGTCGGATATTCGCGGCGGCATGAACGCCGGGCTGGCGACCTGCTGGCTCAACGCGCACCAGCGGGAAGCCCCGGATGGAATTACCCCGACCTGGACCGTGACGTCGTTAAGCGAGCTGGAGCAACTCCTGTGTAAACATTGATTGCCTGTCCCCGCCTGCCGGGTAAAATAGCCGCATTTTTCAAATTCAACATGCACGGCGTTGCCGTGCCTATTTAAGAAGAACTGACTATGACGTTGTCTCCTTATTTGCAGGAGGTGGCCAAGCGCCGCACTTTTGCCATCATCTCTCACCCGGACGCCGGTAAAACGACGATCACCGAGAAGGTCCTGCTGTTCGGACAGGCTATCCAGACTGCCGGTACGGTCAAAGGCCGCGGCTCCAGCCAGCATGCGAAATCGGACTGGATGGAGATGGAAAAGCAGCGTGGTATCTCGATAACCACCTCGGTGATGCAGTTCCCGTATCACGACTGCCTGGTGAATCTGCTCGACACCCCGGGTCACGAAGACTTCTCGGAAGATACCTACCGTACCCTGACGGCGGTGGACTGCTGCCTGATGGTTATCGACGCCGCGAAAGGCGTTGAGGACCGGACCCGTAAGCTGATGGAAGTTACCCGTCTGCGCGATACGCCGATCCTGACCTTTATGAACAAGCTCGACCGCGATATCCGCGATCCGATGGAAGTGCTGGATGAAGTGGAAAGCGAGCTGAAAATCGCCTGCGCGCCGATCACCTGGCCTATTGGCTGCGGCAAGCTGTTCAAGGGCGTTTACCACCTCTATAAAGACGAAACCTACCTGTACCAGACCGGTAAAGGCCACACCATCCAGGAAGTCCGCATCGTTAAAGGTCTGGACAACCCGGAGCTCGATAACGCGGTGGGCGAAGATCTGGCGTCCCAGCTGCGCGACGAGCTGGAGCTGGTAAAAGGCGCCTCTCACGAGTTCGACAAAGAGCTGTTCCTGAGCGGCGAGATTACGCCGGTGTTCTTCGGTACCGCACTCGGCAACTTCGGCGTTGACCATATGCTCGACGGCCTCGTCGAGTGGGCGCCAGCACCGATGCCGCGTAAAACCGACACCCGTGAAGTGGTTGCCAAAGAAGAGAAATTTACCGGCTTCGTCTTCAAAATTCAGGCCAACATGGACCCGAAACACCGTGACCGCGTGGCGTTTATGCGCGTGGTGTCCGGGAAATATGAAAAAGGCATGAAGCTGCGCCAGGTGCGTACCGGCAAAGATGTGGTTATCTCCGATGCGCTGACCTTTATGGCGGGCGACCGTTCCCACGTGGAAGAGGCCTATCCGGGCGATATTATCGGCCTGCATAACCACGGCACTATCCAGATAGGCGATACCTTTACCCAGGGCGAGATGATGAAGTTCACCGGCATCCCGAACTTCGCGCCGGAACTGTTCCGTCGTATCCGCCTGAAAGATCCGCTGAAGCAGAAGCAGCTGCTGAAAGGGCTGGTACAGCTGTCCGAAGAGGGCGCGGTGCAGGTCTTCCGTCCTGTCGCCAACAACGATCTTATCGTTGGCGCGGTGGGCGTGCTGCAGTTTGACGTGGTCGTGGCGCGCCTGAAGAGCGAATACAACGTTGAGGCGATTTATGAATCGGTCAACGTGGCGACCGCTCGCTGGGTGGAAAGCGCCGACGTGAAGAAATTCGAAGAGTTTAAGCGTAAAAACGAAGTGCAGCTGGCGCTGGACGGCGGTGATAACCTCACCTATATCGCGCCGACCATGGTTAACCTGAACCTGACGCAGGAGCGTTATCCTGACGTGACGTTCCGTAAAACGCGCGAGCACTAATCCTCCTCAGAGCACGGCGCCCGCCGTGCTCTTCTTGCCATCCTGCCCATTGATTCCACCGCGGAAAGTTCTTAATTGCGCCGCGTCGCCCCCCATATCGGTTGTTTTTCGCGCGTTTCCTGAGCGAGTCGGCAATTGTGTTCTATAGTAAAGTCGGCAAGTTCATGGATGACGGCAGCACTCCCGCCTGGCGGGGAATTCGGGCCAGCCGCGTGGGCGCCTGAGCTTACCCGGCGGCGGATATCAGCGATGGTGGAAGGAGGAGCGTATGTTTCGTTGGGGCATTATCTTTCTGGTTATCGCGCTGATTGCGGCGGCGCTGGGCTTTGGCGGCCTGGCGGGCGCTGCGGCCAGCGCGGCAAAAATCGTCTTTATCGTCGGGATTATCCTGTTCCTTGCGAGCCTGTTTATGGGACGCCGACGCCCTTAGCGCACCGCGCGTTTGTTCATTCTTCGTAACATAAAGCCAGTCCAGCGGACTGGCTTTATTGGTGCCAGAGCGGTGAAAACTGCGTTATGGTGGTGTGACAACAAAATCAACACAGGAAAGCAGTGTGGGACAGCGAATTCCAGTGACGCTTGGAAACATCGCTCCGCTCTCCGTCTCGCCTTTCCGTCCAGGGCCGATGGCGCTGGTCTGCGAGGGCGGGGGTCAGCGCGGCATTTTTACCGCCGGGGTGCTGGATGAGTTCATGCGTGCGACGTTTAACCCTTTCGACGCCTGGTTTGGCACCTCCGCGGGGGCGCAAAATCTTTCCGCCTACGTCTGCAACCAGCCCGGCTATGCGCGTAAGGTGATTACCCGCTACACCACCACGCGAGATTTTTTTGACCCGATGCGCTTCGTGCGTGGGGGAAACCTTATCGATCTCGACTGGCTGGTTGAAACCACCGCCCATAAAATGCCGCTGTCGATGGACGTTGCCGCACGACGCTTTGACGAGGGAAAAGCGTTCTTTATGTGCGCCTGTCGCGGCGACGACTATACCCCGGGCTATTTTGCGCCGACCAACCAGACCTGGCTCGATCTTCTCCGCGCCTCCAGCGCGATCCCGGGCTTTTACCGTACCGGGGTGACGCTGGACGGAGTGAACTACCTGGACGGCGGCGTCAGCGACGCGGTTCCGGTGCAGGAGGCCGCGAAGCGCGGCGCAAAAACCATTGTGGTTATCCGCACCGTGCCTTCGCAGATGTATTACACCCCGCAGTGGTTTAAGCGTATGGAGCGCTGGCTTGGCGAAAGCAGCCTGCAGCCGTACGTGAATCTGGTGCAGCATCACGAAAAAACGTACCATGCCATTCAGCGGTTTATTGAGAAACCGCCGGGTAAAATCCGGGTTCTGGAGATTTATCCGCCTAAGCCGCTGCGCAGCATGGCGCTCGGCAGCCGTCTTCCGGCGCTGCTGGAGGATTATAATACCGGCCGTCAGTGCGGACGCTATTTCCTGGCGACCATGGGTAAGCTGCTTGCCGACAGGCCGCCGCTTCGCCGCTATACGCCGCGCAGCGCCACCCGGGCATCGGTTATCCCGACGCCTGCCGCCGCGGCGAACGACGTTCAGCACGGCGCGCAGTTTGATAATGAGGATTCGGCGTGAGCCTGCGTTTTATCGACACCCATTGCCACTTTGATTTTCCCCCCTTTGTTGATGATGTCCCGGAGAGCCTGGCGCGCGCCGCACAGGCTGGCGTTGAGCAGATAATCATTCCGGCGACGCAGGCATCCCGCTTTGCGGCGCTGATGGCGCTTGTTGATAACCATGCGCCGCTGTACGCTGCGCTGGGGCTGCACCCGATCGTAATTGAACAGCATGATGACGAGAGCCTGGCGGTGCTGGAAAACTGGCTGAAACAGCAGCCGGAAAAGCTGGTGGCGGTGGGCGAAATTGGCCTCGATCTGTATCGGGATGCGCCGCAGTTCACGCGCCAGCAGGCGGTGCTTGACGCTCAGCTCGCGCTGGCAAAACGCTATGATTTACCGGTCATCCTCCACTCCCGGCGAACCCATGACAAGCTGGCGATGCACCTGAAACGGCATAACCTGCCGCGCACCGGCGTGGTGCACGGTTTTGCCGGGAGCCTGCAGCAGGCGGAGCGCTTTGTGCAGCTGGGCTACTACATCGGCGTCGGCGGCACGATAACCTATCCGCGGGCGAGCAAAACGCGCGAGGTGATGGCGCGTCTTCCGCTCTCTGCGCTGCTGCTGGAAACCGACGCGCCGGACATGCCGCTAAACGGCTTTCAGGGCCAACCGAACCGCCCTGAACGCGCCGCGCAGGTATTTGCTGCGCTGTGCGAGCTGCGTAGCGAAGCGCCGGCCGCTATTGCGGATGCGCTCATCCGCAATACGAACAAATTGTTTGCCAGCTTATAAGTAGCATGCCGGGAGGAGGAGATGGCTTATCCCCCGGTCCCGCAGCGCCTGCGCCAGCGGTTCCACATCCTCCGGCCGGGCGCTGCGCCATTGCTGCGCCTCCCCGTACACGCCGTGGGCATGAAAAGCGTTAAGCCGGACCGGCACCTCCCCCAGCGACCGAATAAATGCGCTGAGCGGGCCGATCGCCTGCAGGTAGTCGCTGTGCCCGGGGATAACCAGCAGCCGCAGTTCGGTCAGTTTTCCGCGCTCCGCCAGCCAGCGGATGCTTTCCCGAATACGGCTATTGCCGCGTCCGGTTATCGCCGTATGCACCTGATCGTCCCAGGCCTTGAGATCGACCATCACCCCGTCGCACAGCGGCAGCAGTTTTTCCCATCCGCTCACGCCCAGCTCGCCGTTGCTGTCGACGAGACAGGTCAGATGGCTCAGGGCGGGCGTCATGCTTATCCGTTCGAACAGCGCGCAGATAAACGGCAGCTGCGTGGTGGCTTCGCCGCCGCTGACGGTAATGCCCTCGATAAACGGCGACGCTTTGAGGATCTGCTGCAGAACGTCGTCGACCGACATCTGCTGCGCCATCGGCGTCGCCTGCTGCGGACACATATGCAGGCAGGTATCGCACTGCTGGCAGTCGGCCTCCTGCCAGTACACTCGCCCGGCCTGAAAGCTCAGCGCGCCGTGCGGGCAGTGCAGGACGCACTCCCCGCAGTCGTTGCAGCGCCCCATCGTCCACGGGTTGTGGCAATTCTTACAGCGTAAATTGCAACCCTGCAGGAACAGCGCCAGACGGCTGCCCGGGCCGTCGACGCAGGAGAAGGGGATGATTTTACTGACTAAAGCGCATCTGCTGTTCATGGCTAATCACTCGCGGCTGGCGTTCCAGGATACGGGTGTTGCGGGCGGCCTCTTCGCCGAGCCAGGTGGTATTGGTGCGCGAGCCCGCTTCGCGGTATTTCTCCAGATCCGACAGGCGCACCATGTAGCCCGTCACGCGCACCAGATCGTTGCCGCTGACGTTGGCGCTGAACTCGCGCATGCCGACCTTAAAGGCGCCAAGGCAGAGCTGCATCACGGCCTGCGGATTGCGTTTTACCGTCTCGTCGAGGGTCAAAATGTCGCTTATGCCGGCGTGGTAGTGAGCGTGATGCGGCGCGACGGTCAGCAGGTGGTTGACCGGGTCCGGCTCCTCGCCGTAGGGGATGCGCACGCCGGGGGTGGTACCGCTGTCGGAGCTGATGCCGGACTGCGCGTGCAGCAGCGCCCGCTGCCGCCAGCCAAATTTCACCGGCGTGTTCTCAACAAAATCAGCGAGCTGCGCGCTGATGCGTACGCCAAGAGCGTTTGCCGCATCGTCTTTACCATACTGCGCCGCGGTACCCTCTTTTTCACACAGCAGATTGACCGCTTCGGCGAGGGCGTAAATGCCGAACATTGGCGCAAAGCGCTGCGGGTCTATCAGCCCTTCCGTCACCAGGAAGCTATTCTCAAAGAAGTGCGACTGTTCGTAGAGAAAGGCGCAGCGGGCGTCGATGATGTCAATCTGCTGCTGGCAGTACCACGGCAGCGCCCGGCCAAAGAAGTCGTCTACTGAGCGGCTTTGCTCGGCGACCGCTTTCAGATTGAGGCGCACCAGCGTACTGCCGCCGCCCGCCAGCGGCAGCGAGTTGTAACAGCTGACGATACCCCAGTCGCCTTTTGTGAAAATTTTATCATTCACCGGGCCGTTAGATATATGGGGCTTGCTGCATTCGCAAATGTTTTTACTGACCTCAAGCAGCAGGGAATCCGGCGTAATTTGCGGGTCATAGATAAAGGTAAGGTTAGGCGCGACCTGCTTAAGCTCAGCATCAGCGCGTAAAATAGCGCGAGTGACGGGGGTATCCTGCGGGCCGATATTGACGTGGGTAAAGGCGTCAGGAAGCGTTCTGTCGAGATAGCGCCAGAAACGTTTTATTCGAATATCGATCTCTTCTTATGTTAGAATTCTAACATACGGCGCAAGCAACACATCGAGATGGCCGAGGTACACCGGCATCGAGGTTACGGAAGGCACGTGGTGGTACAGGATGGTGAGCAGCGACAGCGCATCGTCGAGATCCTGCGCGCCCTCCAGCTCCAGCCACTGTGAGCCGTTGGCAAGAAAGCGGGCGTAGTCCGGCAGCACATAGCGGGGTTTGTAAGGCGCATGCCCTTCAAACATATCGCAAATGACGCCGTCGTCCAGCGCGGCGCGGGCGTCAGCGGAGAGCGCCGGATAGGGCAGGGCGTTTTCCGCCTCAAGCGCCAGAAAGTGGCGTTTTTGTTCCGGGCTTAGCGTTTTACTTGTCACAATATTCTGGCAGCGTTGCTCAAATTCGTCAGACATAGCGGTTCCTCAGGCGCGTGGGCGATAGGGTCATTGTAGTGAAAAGGGCAAGAGCGACTTTTGATCCATCTTCCCCTGGGGGTGCCATAAAAGGTGATTTGCATCTCATCTCAGTAATGCAAATTTGCATTCAGTTTTCATTAACTGTGATGAGGATCGAAGTGTGGATGTGGGTCGGTGTTAAAATAGTCACAGACCTGCAAGGTAAATAATTGACGATTTCGGAGATAACATGACTGATTTGACTGCAAGCAGCCTGCGTGCGTTAAAACTGATGGACCTGACCACCCTGAATGACGACGACACGAATGAGAAAGTGATCGCGCTGTGTCATCAGGCGAAAACCCCGGTAGGCAACACTGCCGCTATCTGTATTTATCCGCGTTTTATTCCGATCGCACGTAAAACGCTGAACGCACAGGGCACGCCGGACATCCGCATTGCGACCGTCACCAACTTCCCGCACGGTAACGACGATATCGATATCGCGCTGGCGGAAACCCGTGCCGCGATTGCTTACGGCGCCGATGAAGTGGACGTCGTGTTCCCGTACCGCGCGCTGATCGCCGGTAACGAGACGGTGGGTTTTGAACTGGTGAAGGCCTGCAAAGACGCCTGCGCTGCGGCAAACGTGCTGCTGAAAGTCATTATCGAAACCGGCGAGCTGAAAGAAGAGCGGCTGATTCGTAAAGCGTCTGAAATTTCCATCAAAGCCGGTGCGGATTTCATCAAGACCTCTACCGGTAAAGTGCCGGTTAACGCGACCCCGGAAAGCGCGCGCATCATGATGGAAGTGATTCGCGATATGGGCGTGGAGAAAACCGTCGGCTTCAAACCGGCAGGCGGCGTGCGTACGGCGGAAGATGCGCAGAAATTCCTGGCGATTGCCGACGACCTGTTCGGCGCCGACTGGGCGGATTCACGCCACTACCGCTTTGGCGCTTCCAGCCTGCTGGCAAGCCTGCTGAAAGCGCTGGGTCACGGCGACGGCAAGAGCGCCAGCAGCTACTGATTGCCAGACAATGCCGGATGACGCTTCGCTTATCCGGCCTACAGGATCGTAGGGCGGGTCAGCGTAGCGCCACCCGCCACATTTCCCCCGATTCCGCATGGAGGTTACCTTGTTTCTCGCACAAGAAATTATTCGTAAAAAACGTGATGGTCACGCATTAAGCGACGAAGAGATCCGCTTCTTTATTAACGGGATCCGCGACAACACCATCTCTGAAGGGCAGATTGCCGCCCTGGCGATGACCATTTTCTTCCACGATATGACGATGCCGGAACGCGTATCGCTGACCATGGCGATGCGGGATTCAGGAACCGTTCTGGACTGGAAAAGCCTTAACCTCAACGGCCCGATCGTGGATAAGCACTCCACCGGTGGCGTGGGCGACGTTACGTCGCTGATGCTGGGGCCAATGGTCGCTGCCTGCGGCGGCTATATCCCAATGATTTCAGGGCGCGGCCTCGGTCATACCGGCGGCACGCTCGACAAACTGGAAGCCATTCCGGGCTTCGATATCTTCCCGGACGACAACCGCTTCCGCGACATTATTAAAGACGTGGGCGTGGCGATTATCGGCCAGACCAGCTCGCTTGCCCCGGCGGACAAACGTTTTTACGCCACTCGCGATATCACCGCGACCGTCGACTCCATTCCGCTGATCACCGCCTCGATTCTGGCGAAAAAGCTGGCGGAAGGGCTGGATGCGCTGGTGATGGACGTGAAGGTAGGCAGCGGCGCCTTTATGCCGACCTACGAGCTTTCTGCAGCGCTTGCCGAGGCCATCGTTGGCGTCTCCAACGGGGCCGGCGTGCGCACTACCGCGCTGCTGACCGACATGAACCAGGTGCTGGCCTCCAGTGCAGGCAACGCCGTCGAAGTGCGCGAAGCGGTGCAGTTCCTGACCGGCGAGTACCGCAACCCGCGCCTGTTCGACGTCACTATGGCGCTGTGCGTGGAGATGCTTATCTCCGGCAAGCTTGCCAAAGACGATAGCGAAGCCCGCGCCAAACTGCAGGCGGTGCTGGATAACGGCAAAGCGGCGGAAATCTTTGGCCGCATGGTGGCGGCGCAGAAAGGACCGACCGATTTCGTGGAAAATTACGCGAAATACCTGCCGACGGCGATGCTGAGCAAGGCGGTCTATGCGGATACCGAAGGTTTTGTCAGCGCCATGGATACCCGCGCGCTCGGCATGGCGGTCGTCTCTATGGGCGGTGGTCGTCGCCAGGCCTCCGATACTATCGATTACAGCGTCGGCTTTACCGGGATGGCGCGTCTGGGCGACAGCGTTGACGGACAGCGTCCGCTGGCGGTTATCCACGCCAAAGACGAAAACAGCTGGCAGGAAGCGGCGAAGGCGGTCAAAGCGGCCATTAAGCTTGACGATAAAGCGCCGGAAAGCTTGCCTTCGGTCTATCGCCGTATCACCGAATAGCGGTATACTGATCTGATCGAATTTTTATGAAGCACTAAGTACGGAGAATAGAGAATATATGAAACGTGCATTTATTATGGTGCTGGACTCCTTCGGCATCGGCGCGACAGAAGATGCGGCGCGCTTTGGCGACGTCGGCGCTGATACCATGGGCCACATTGCTGAAGCCTGTGCAAAAGGCGAAGCGGACAATGGCCGTAAAGGCCCGCTGAATCTGCCTAACCTGACCCGTCTGGGCCTGGTGAAAGCGCATCAGGGTTCTACCGGTAACATCGCAGCCGGTATGGACGCTAACGCCGAAGTGGTGGGCGCATACGGCTGGGCGCATGAGCTCTCTTCCGGTAAAGACACCCCGTCAGGCCACTGGGAAATCGCCGGCGTGCCGGTACTGTTCGACTGGGGCTACTTCTCCGATCACGACAACAGCTTCCCGCAGGAACTGTTGGATAAGCTGGTTAAGCGCGCTAACCTGCCGGGCTACCTCGGCAACTGCCACTCTTCCGGCACCGTGATTCTGGACCAGCTCGGCGAAGAGCATATGAAAACCGGCAAGCCGATTTTCTATACCTCTGCTGACTCCGTGTTCCAGATTGCCTGCCATGAAGAGACCTTTGGCCTGGATCGCCTGTATGAGCTGTGCGAGATAGCCCGTGAAGAGCTGACCGAAGGCGGTTACAACATCGGCCGCGTGATCGCGCGTCCGTTCATCGGCGACAAAGCGGGCAACTTCCAGCGTACCGGCAACCGCCACGACCTGGCCGTTGAGCCGCCGGCGCCGACCGTACTGCAGAAGCTGGTTGACGAGAAAGACGGCCACGTGGTCTCCGTGGGTAAAATCGCGGATATCTACGCTAACTGCGGCATCACCAAAAAAGTGAAAGCCACCGGTCTGGACGCGCTGTTTGACGCCACCATCAAAGAGATGAAAGACGCTGGCGATAAGACCATTGTGTTCACCAACTTTGTCGACTTCGACTCCTCCTGGGGCCACCGTCGCGATGTGGCGGGCTATGCGGCAGGCCTGGAGCTGTTTGACCGCCGTCTGCCGGAGCTGATGGCGCAGGTAGGGGAGGATGACATCCTGATCCTCACCGCCGATCACGGCTGCGACCCGACCTGGAGCGGTACCGACCACACCCGTGAGCACATTCCGGTGCTGGTGTACGGCCCGAAAGTAAAACCGGGCTCGCTCGGCCATCGCGAAACCTTCGCGGATATCGGCCAGACGCTGGCGAAATACTTTGGTACGTCCGACATGGAATATGGCAAGGCCATGTTCTGAATCATGTTGGGTGCGGTCTGATGCCCTCACCCCGACCCTCTCCCACAGGGAGAGGGAGAAATTAAATAAAAAGGAACTGAAGATGGCAACTCCTCACATTAACGCAGAAATGGGCGATTTCGCAGACGTAGTTTTGATGCCGGGCGACCCGCTGCGTGCGAAGCACATTGCAGAAACTTTCCTCGAAGACGTGCGTGAAGTGAACAACGTTCGCGGCATGCTGGGCTTCACCGGTACCTACAAAGGCCGCAAAATCTCCGTCATGGGTCATGGTATGGGGATCCCGTCCTGCTCTATCTACACCAAAGAGCTGATCACTGACTTCGGCGTTAAGAAAATCATTCGCGTGGGTTCCTGCGGCGCTGTTCGCATGGACGTTAAGCTGCGTGACGTGGTTATCGGTATGGGCGCGTGCACCGATTCCAAAGTGAACCGTCTGCGTTTTAAAGATCATGACTTTGCGGCCATTGCCGACTTTGGCATGGTGCGTAACGCGGTGGACGCTGCGAAAGCGCTGGGCGTTGACGCGCGCGTGGGCAACCTCTTCTCTGCCGACCTGTTCTATGCGCCGGACGGCGGTGAAATGTTCGACGTGATGGAAAAATACGGCATCCTGGGCGTGGAAATGGAAGCGGCGGGCATCTACGGCGTGGCGGCTGAGTTTGGCGCGAAAGCCCTGACCATCTGCACCGTATCTGACCACATCCGTACGCACGAGCAGACGTCTGCCGCTGAGCGTCAGACCACCTTCAATGACATGATTAAAATCGCGCTGGAATCCGTTCTGCTGGGCGATAAAGAGTAAACGCTGTTGTGCCCGGTGGCGCTACGCTTACCGGGCCTACCTGTTCCGTAGGCCGGATAAGGCAGCCGCCATCCGGCTTTTTATCAGCGCACTGCGCGGGCCATCCACGCCGACAGTTCCCGCAGCTCTTTTTCCTGTTCCGGGAAATCTTTTGACAACGCATCACACGCCTGCTGCAGCATATCCGCGCGATACAAACAGCCCTGCAAACGCTGCGCCAGCGCTTCCAGCGGCGCCGGGTTCAGGCTGTCGGTAAAGACCTGCGCACGGGTGATATGCCCTTTCTCAACGTCAAAATGCAGCTCGACGCCGCCCCAGCTAAAACGCTCGTCCAGCAGATGGGAGAAGGCGGGCGCCTGGCCAAAATTCCACTCCCAGCTGCTCTGGCGGGCAAAGGTTTCGGCAAAGTTCGGCAGGTCCGGCGCTTTGTCCGGCGAAATCACTTCCGCATCCACCCGTTCGCCATAATGGGCAAAGAACGCCTCGCGAATGGCGGAGCAGACCTGCTCATGGGTGATGCCCGGCAGCAGCTCGACAAGGTTCGCCACCCGGCCGCGTACGGAGGTAATACCTTTGGCCTGCAGCTTTTTGGGGTCGGGATTGAGGTAGTTAGCCAGACGGCTGAGATCGGCATTGAGCAGCAGCGTGCCGTGATGAAAACCCCGATCTTTGGTTTCACGGTAGGCAGAGCCAGAAACTTTACGGCCGCCTTGCGCGGTGTCGACCACCAGGTCGTTGCGCCCGGAGGCCTGCGCCGTAACGCCGAGCGACGCGAGCGCGTTCAGCACGATCGCCGTGGAGACCGTTTTGTCATATTCCGGCTTGCCCGCCATAAAGGTAAAACAGGTATTGCCGAGATCGTGAAACACCGCGCCGCCGCCGCTGCTGCGGCGCGCCAGGCGTACGTTGTCCTCTTCCATCCGCCGGGTGTTGCACTCTTTCCACGGGTTCTGCGCCCGGCCAATTACCACGGTATCGGCATTGCGCCATAAGAACAGCACGCGCTGAGTGGCCGGCATCTGGCGAAAAATACACTCTTCGACCGCCAGGTTGAACCAGGGGTCCCAGGAGTCCGAGATAAGCAGGCGCAGCGTCGACATGACAGATTTCCTTTCTTTATTACACTGGATGAATGACTATTCTTTCTTCTCGCTCTCGTCGTCTTCCGGCAACGGCTTGTTGGCGGTCAGCAGGTAGGGCGATTGCTGCCAGCGGGTGCGTTTACCCTGCAGCAGGGTGCGGGTCAGGACCACGCCGATCGCCAGCGCAAGCAGCAGCATCAGCCGTAGAATGTTGGTGGTGTTGTCCACCTGTTTGGCTTCCGTCGGCAGGGTGTGGGTATCGAGCGTCAGGCGCAGATAGCCAAGCGGCTCGTTTTTGCCCTGAATCGGCTCAACCAGCTGCTGGTTGAAATAGCCGCCTGCCTTTTTGCCGTCGAGCGCCAGGCGATCGCGGACGTCTACGCTTTCCCCGGCGTGCGCCACTAAATCGCCCTGCTCGTTGTAGACGCTGGCGTCAAGAATGCGGCTGCTGTCGGTTAATTGCTTTAACAGCGGGGTGATTCGCTTTTCATCCGGGGTTTCGCCGCGCATCATAGGGGCGAGGTTAAGCGTGACCTGATGCGCCAGCATGCGGGCCAGATCTTCCATCTGCGGATTTCGCTGCCGCTGGTGGCTCTGGCTGAACCAGGAGACCCCCTGCATCAGCGCGACCAGCAGGGCCAGACAGGTAAGGACAATCGCGGCGCGATGCAGCCGGAATTTCAGTTTTGCGCGAACCATATTCCACCTTCGAAAATTTGCAGCTTAATGTTGCCAGAAGCGCGGGTTACAAGGTAGCCTCATGCGTTATTTTCCTGCCGTAAATGAAGATTACTGGAGCTGTAATGCCGAACAGTTTGACCTGGTGCGACCTGCCCGACGATGTCTCCTTGTGGCCAGGGTTGCCGCTTTCGCTAAGTGGTGATGAAGTTATGCCGCTGGATTATCACGCCGGACGCAGCGGATGGCTGCTGTATGGTCGTCATCTGGATAAACAACGCCTGACGGATTATCAGCACAAGCTGGGCGCGGCAATGGTTATCGTCGCGGCATGGTATGCCGAAGATTATCAGGTGATCCGCCTGGCGGGGTCGTTAACGGCCCGCGCGACGCGGCTTGCGCATGAAAGCGGGCTGGACGTTGCGCCGTTGGGGAAAATTCCGCACCTGAAGAGCCCGGGGCTGCTGGTGATGGATATGGACTCAACCGCCATTCAGATCGAGTGCATTGATGAAATCGCCAAACTGGCGGGGACCGGCGAAATGGTGGCGGAAGTCACCGAGCGCGCCATGCGCGGCGAGCTGGATTTTACCGCCAGCCTGCGCCAGCGCGTCGGTACGCTGAAAGGGGCGGATGCCAATATCCTGCGCCAGGTTCGCGACAGCCTGCCGCTGATGCCTGGCCTGACGCAGCTGGTGCTGAAGCTGGAGACGCTGGGCTGGAAGGTGGCCATCGCCTCCGGCGGCTTTACCTTCTTCGCCGAGTACCTGCGCGACAAGCTGCGTTTAACCGCCGTGGTCGCCAATGAGCTGGAAATTCTGGACGGTAAGCTGACCGGCAACGTCGTTGGCGACATCGTCGATGCCAAATATAAGGCCAACACCCTGAAGCGCCTGGCGGAAGAGTTTGAAATCCCCGCCGCGCAGACGGTGGCGATCGGCGATGGGGCAAACGATCTGCCGATGATCAAGGCGGCTGGTCTCGGTATCGCCTACCATGCCAAACCGAAAGTGAATGAACAGACGGAAGTTACCATCCGTCACGCTGACCTGATGGGGGTGTTCTGCATCCTCTCCGGCAGCCTGAATCAAAAGTAAGAGGTCACCGTGGCGAAAGCACCCAAACGCGCCTTTGTCTGTAACGAGTGCGGCGCGGACTACCCGCGCTGGCAGGGGCAGTGCAGCGCCTGCCATGCCTGGAACACGATTACCGAAATGCGCATTGCGGCGTCGCCGACGGTGGCGCGCAATGAGCGTCTGAGCGGCTATGCCGGCAGCGCGGGCGTCTCCAAAGTTCAGAAGCTCTCCGACATCAGCCTTGAGGAGCTGCCGCGCTTTTCCACCGGGTTTAAAGAGTTTGACCGGGTGCTCGGCGGCGGCGTTGTGCCGGGCAGCGCGATCCTTATCGGCGGCAACCCCGGCGCGGGGAAATCCACGCTGCTGCTGCAAACGCTGTGCAAGCTTGCCGAACAGATGAAAACCCTCTACGTCACCGGGGAAGAGTCCCTACAGCAGGTCGCCATGCGCGCGCACCGCCTGGGGCTGCCGACCGGCAACCTCAATATGCTGTCGGAAACCAGCATCGAGCAAATCTGCCTGATTGCCGAAGAGGAGCAGCCGAGGCTGATGGTGATCGACTCCATCCAGGTGATGCACATGGCCGACATTCAGTCGTCGCCGGGCAGCGTGGCCCAGGTTCGCGAGACGGCGGCGTACCTGACGCGCTTTGCGAAAACCCGCGGGGTCGCCATTGTGATGGTCGGCCACGTCACCAAAGACGGCTCGCTGGCCGGTCCGAAGGTGCTGGAACACTGTATTGACTGCTCCGTGCTGCTCGATGGCGATGCCGATTCCCGCTTCCGTACGCTGCGCAGCCATAAAAACCGCTTCGGCGCGGTGAACGAGCTGGGCGTGTTCGCCATGACCGAACAGGGGCTGCGCGAAGTCAGCAACCCGTCGGCCATTTTCTTAAGCCGCGGCGATGAAGTAACCTCCGGCAGCTCGGTGATGGTGGTATGGGAAGGTACGCGGCCGCTGCTGGTAGAGATCCAGGCGCTGGTGGACCAGTCAATGATGGCGAACCCTCGCCGGGTGGCCGTCGGTCTTGAGCAAAACCGTCTGGCGATTTTGCTGGCGGTGCTGCACCGTCACGGCGGGCTGCAGATGGCGGACCAGGACGTGTTTGTTAACGTCGTCGGCGGCGTAAAGGTCACCGAGACCAGCGCCGACCTGGCGCTGCTGCTGGCGATGGTTTCAAGCCTGCGTGACAGGCCGCTGCCGCAGGATCTGGTAGTCTTCGGCGAAGTGGGACTGGCGGGGGAGATCCGTCCGGTGCCCAGCGGCCAGGAACGTATCTCTGAGGCGGCGAAACACGGTTTTCGTCGCGCCATCGTCCCTTCGGCGAACGTACCGAAAAAGGTCCCTGAAGGGATGCAGGTCTTTGGAGTTAAAAAACTTTCTGACGCGCTAAGCGTATTTGACGACTTATACTGAGTGATACGGAGGTTATCTATGTCGTCATTCGATTATCTGAAAAGCGCCATTAAGCAGAAGGGCTGCACATTACAGCAGGTGGCCGACGCCAGCGGCATGACAAAGGGCTATTTAAGCCAGCTGCTCAATGCCAAAATCAAAAGCCCCAGCGCGCAGAAGCTGGAAGCGCTGCACCGTTTTCTGGGGCTGGAGTTTCCCCGCCAGCAGAAAAATGTCGGCGTCGTATTCGGTAAGTTTTACCCGCTGCATACCGGGCACATTTACCTTATTCAGCGCGCCTGCAGCCAGGTTGACGAGCTGCACATCATCATGGGTTATGACAACACCCGCGACCGCGAGCTGTTCGAAGACAGCGCGATGTCCCAGCAGCCGACGGTGCCGGATCGCCTGAGATGGCTGCTACAGACATTTAAGTATCAGAAAAATATCCATATTCATGCCTTTAATGAAGAGGGTATGGAACCGTATCCCTACGGCTGGGACGTATGGGGCAACGGCGTTAAGGCCTTTATGGAGCAAAAAGGGATCCAGCCGAACTGGATTTACACCTCCGAAGAGACCGATGCGCCGCAGTTCCGCCAGCATCTGGGAACCGAAACGGTGCTGATTGATCCCAAGCGCACGTTTATGAACATCAGCGGCGCGCAGATCCGTGAGAACCCGTTTCGCTACTGGGATTACATTCCCACCGAGGTGAAGCCGTTCTTTGTGCGCACGGTGGCGATTCTCGGCGGCGAGTCGAGCGGGAAATCGACGCTGGTCAACAAGCTGGCCAACATCTTCAATACTACCAGCGCCTGGGAATATGGCCGCGATTACGTTTTCTCGCACCTTGGCGGCGATGAGATGGCGTTACAGTATTCCGATTACGACAAAATTGCGCTTGGCCATGCTCAGTACATTGATTTCGCGGTGAAATACGCCAATAAAGTGGCGTTTATCGATACCGATTTCGTGACCACTCAGGCGTTCTGTAAAAAATATGAGGGCCGTGAACATCCCTTTGTACAGGCGCTGATCGACGAATACCGCTTCGACCTGGTGATTCTGCTGGAAAACAACACTCCCTGGGTTTCCGATGGGCTGCGCAGCCTGGGCAGCTCGGTTGACCGCAAGGCGTTTCAGGACATGCTGGTCGCCATGCTCAAAGAGAACAACGTGGAGTTCGTACGCGTGGAAGAACCGGACTACGACGGACGGTTTTTGCGCTGCGTGGACCTGGTGAAGCAACTGATGGGCGCCTGATGGCGCCTATTGCCTCTTTCCCGTCCTGCCTGATGTTTAATACCATATTTTACAAAAGCGCTTTCAATATTGTGATCAAATAAGCGTTTATTATCAGATATGATTATTTTCAGAAAGATATATATTATATCCTTGTATTGATATGCTTTCTCTGAATCCTCTATATATTATCAAGGTGAATATACGTTTCAAAACCGGGCATTATCAAAATGTTTTTTGTCACGACGCTTATGATGTTCTCTCCATTCTATCTTATTAATAACCAAAGATATTTCCCCATTCATAAGAAATCCTAAATCATCATTTAAATTTAAATAAATATTAAGACGTAGAAAATCTCATTTTTAGATATTAGATTTACAGACCTGAATGCGGCAGGGATGATATATATTAAAAATGAGTTCCAATTAATATTCATCGATGCGAAAAATATATTTACATGCGGAATATAGCATGTGATTTGCATTTGCTCAATTAATATTGATTGGGCTAACTGCCGATTATTCAGGGAATGAATACTGCGTGTTGGCGCTCTGGTAGCTGTAGGCCAGGGGCGGTAGCGTTGCAAAACTTAAAATATGCAGGTGCAGAATGGCGAGAAGTGGTATTGAGGTACAGCGGGCTGTCATTAAAGCGTTATTCATGAGGGAAATTAAAACCCGCTTTGGCAAGTATCGTCTGGGGTATCTGTGGGCGGTACTGGAGCCTGCTGCGCATTTGATGGTGATGATTGGAATATTTGGCTATGTTATGCATCGGACGATGCCGGATATTTCTTATCCTGTTTTTTTGATTAATGGGATTATTCCTTATTTTATTTTCAATGATATAGCTAATCGTTCCATCTCGGCAATAGAGGCTAATCAGGGGTTATTTAACTACAGGCCGGTTAAACCCATTGATACTATTTTTGCAAGGGCATTCCTGGAGTCCATAATTTATATATTTGTATATCTGACTCTAATGTCAATCATTGGGGTTTTAGGTGATAAGTTCACTTTCTCACATATCCTTTTACTTGCAATAGTATGGTTTTTTCTCGTTGTATTTTCCTGCGGTGTAGGCATGATCTTTATGGTAATTGGCAATGCTTTTCCTGAAACCGAGAAGTTTCTTCCAATCATAATAAAACCTTTTTATTTTATTTCTTGCATTATGTTTCCTTTACACGCAATACCAAAGGACTATTGGCCATACCTTTTGTGGAACCCTATTATACATATAGTAGAGTTGAGCCGTGAAGCCGTTGTTGAAGGATATAGCAGTGGTGGTGCTGATTTAGGATATCTTGCATTTATTTCCTTGGTGCTATTTTTCATTGGAATGTTATGTTATTTAGCTCGCGAAGAGGCGATGTTGACTTCATGATTAGTATTGAGAACCTGACAAAGTCGTATCTTACATCCAAAGGTAGGCATTACGTCTTCAAAGATATGAATATTATATTTCCTGAAGGGAAAAGTATTGGTTTGATAGGGCGAAACGGTGCGGGAAAGTCGACATTACTTCGTATGATTGGGGGGATAGATAGACCTGATTATGGGAAAGTTGTGACAAATAATACGATATCCTGGCCTGTTGGGCTTGCTGGTGGATTTCAGGGAAGCTTAACGGGGCGTGAAAACGTGAAGTTTGTCTCTCGACTCTATTCTAAAGAAAATGAATTGGTGGAAAAAATATCATTTGTTGAGGATTTTGCAGAGCTAGGTAAATACTTTGATATGCCAATCAAAACTTATTCATCAGGGATGAGGTCTAGACTTGCTTTTGGTTTAAGTATGGCATTCAAGTTTGAGTACTATTTGGTTGATGAGGTAACTGCTGTAGGTGATGCAAGATTTAGGAAAAAATGCCTTAATGCATTTAATGAACGTAGGCAAGAATCTAGCTTCTTAATGGTATCACATAATTTGAATTCACTAAAAGAATATTGCGATCTTGCTTGTGTATTATTCACCACTGAGAGTTATAAAATATATGACGACATCAGTGAAGCGATACGCGAGTATAACTCACTGCATGAGTAAATATAACTTTTGAAATACAGTTGTTGGTCTCTTTATTTAAATCGTCGTGGATGATATATACTATGTTTATTAAAAAGATAAAGAAGTTTTTAAATAGTCCGGAAATATTCCTTAGAGATTATTTTTTAAAGAGAAAGCCAATTATCAGGAATGAGATTAGATGTCCTGTAGAAGAGGAAGCCATCCTTTTAAAACATGATCTTGAATTTGAAGAAATAATAAACACAACATTTCCTATTGATGTTGTGTATACATGGGTTGATGATCGTGATGATATGTGGGTAAAAAGACTGGAGAAATTTAGTTTAAGAGATAATGTACAGCCATCCCATGAAATAGATCACGCAAGATTCGAAAACCACAACGAGTTGTATTACTCAGTATCAAGTGTTCTAAAAAACATGCCTTGGGTCAGGAAAATTTTTATTGTCACCGACTCACAGCAACCGCAATGGAGTCAGAGTTTTAATACTGATAAGATTAAAATCATAGATCACAAAGATATTATTGATGGGAAATTTTTACCAACATTTAACTCACACGTAATTGAAGCCCATTTGCACTTAATTCCTGACCTATCTGAGCAGTTTATATATTTTAATGACGACGTTTTTGTTTCGAGAGAACTCCCGGCCAGTCATTTTTTCAAAAGTAACGGTCTTGCTTCACTTTTCTTATCAAAAAAAAGTTTGATGAAAATGAGAACTGGTGGTGTTTCCACTCCAACATTATCTGCATCACTTAATTCATCAAATATTTTAAGAGAACTTGGTATGGAAGTCGATAGCCCATTGGTTCATACCTATGTTCCTCTAACTAAAAGTGGCTACGATTATGTGTGGAGTCACTTTAGAGATAGAATTGAATTGTTTCTTGGCAATAAATTTCGTGAAAGCAATGACTTGAATCTTGCTACATTCTTAGTTCCATGGGTTAGCTATACAATGGGGAATGCATATCCAAATAGAGATATTTGCTATTATTTTAATATAAGGTCAGCACATGCAAAAAGTTTCTATAGATCAATGGATGATGCAATGAATACAAAAACTATGCCGCATTCTATATGTGCTAATGATTTTAGTGCTAACAATCTGAATGTATTACCTGAATACAACAATAGGTTGGTACAAGAACTTAACAAGTACTTTGAAATTTAAGGTCTGAGAGGGATAGATGAGCTATACATATCAAATTACGACAGATGACATGTTAATCGGAAAAAGAATAGATGATGTTATTTATATATCTCTCGAGTCTTTTTATAGCTATATAACTTCGGATAAAGCCACCTATGATGATGTAGGTATTAACATCGAGATGGCGAGATTTTTCAGTTTCATAAACGAAGTAGATAAACTCATTATTGATCTGACTGGTGATGAGAATATTATTTCAAATATTCTTGTTGATAATTTTTTTACTTCCTTGTCTGTTTTTATATCTATTCTTCCAGAGTTTTTAAAAGTAGAAGTTAAAGGACAAAACTTGGATGTTGCAGATTCATATATTTCTAAACGAAAAAGTGAGATATCTGATATTATTGAATTCAACAATAAGATAGTGAAAAAAATAAGAAGTAATAGTTTGTCAAAGCAAGTTGAAACTATAATCTATGGTAGTTGTGATTCCAGAGATATCTTCAGAATATATCAGGATACCAATAGGGTCACGAGATTTAATATCGTTTATTATGCTACTAATATTAGTATTGCAACTATTCTGGCTACGCCATTTTTATATGATAAAAATTTTGTTAAACTTGAAAGTAAATTTTTGGAGTCTTGTGTAAGGGACGATTTAAGCAAAGTAATTGTTAACAATATAATAAAAAGCATGACACCTGACTCTATTTTTGTTATTGATTTAATGGATGAGCGATTTGATATCATCCGATGTTCTGGGTCGGAATTTACAAAATCATGGAATTTGCAAAAAACTGAACTGTTTAAGAATTTAAACATCGATAGTGTATTGCATTTTGATTCCGAAGAGAAGTATGAAAATACATGTAAAAATATTACGAAGCTATTGAATGTGCTGAGCGGATTGATTTCTTCCAACAGAATTTTTTTTAATGAAACATTAATGTGTACACATTATTTTAATAATGATTCTGCATTTATTCCATTTAGCAATGAATGTTATTCTATTGATGCGTTTAATATTTTTATTTCGCGCGTGATTGAATATGTAAAAGTAAATCATTCATCTATTAATTTTATATCGACGCCACCATACTTAAACTTTGGGGATTGTACTCACTTATGGGGGTTGCATCCATATCACTATAATAAAACGTTTTATTTAAGTAGAGCGAGGCAAATATTCTCTTCCTTGGTATGATTTTATATCATAGATGATGTTCGTTATTAACCCATCGTTCTTTTGAATGCTTAATTATGAATGAATTTTGTGTAATAGGATTAGTATGTCTAGCGATAAAGGATTAGCAATAATTACAGTTATTATTCCTGTATATAAAGTAGAGCGCTATATTCGTGAGTGTCTTGATTCTGTCTTATCTCAAAATTTAGGCAGGCGATATAGAAGGTGTTACGTTGAAATTATTTGCGTTGATGATGGTACTCCGGATAGTTCTGTAGATATCATTATTGAATATATGCGTAAAAACTCAAATATAATTTTACTACAACAAATAAACCAAGGACAGTCCGTTGCAAGAAATAACGCATTAAAAATAGCTAAGGGACGCTATGTTGTATTTCTTGATTCTGACGATTTATTTCCACCAGATGCTCTAAAGTCTCTTCTGGATACCGCTGAGCGAACTCATTCTGAAGTAATAATATCACACGCTAAAGCATTTAATGGCCGCCGCTCATGGTATATTGAACCTCATGCCGAAGTTGCCTGCGCTTTTCTTAACCAAGTAAAGTTCACACACCGTGCCATCTTAATGAATAGCTCTCCTCCATGGGGGAAGATGTATAGTCGGAAGTTGATATTAGACAATAATATTGAGTTCCCTGTCGGGATAAAATTAGCTGAGGATTGGATATTCGTTATTGCTGCTATGTATCGAGCTAACCACATATCGTCAACATCTGAGATCACTTATTTATACAGAGGGCGGGATGATGAAGATAATCCTTCTTGCACACAGTTAGTTAATGAGAAAGTATTTTCAGATCTGCTTAAAGTATACGAACTGACTAAACAGTTCAATCTGCCTATGCAGCAAATTGATTATGCAAAAATGTTTATATTAAGAAGTTTACTTTATCGATTGTCAAAATTTTCTATTGATAATGAGATAATTTATTGTAAGTCAATATATCATGACATTAGAAAGTTTTTGGTTGATGAGATCGGAAAGGATAAAATTAAAATATTTACACCAATTAGACGGTTACCGTTATTATTGATTTTTTATGGTTTTTATTCTGAAGCACATCGGGTGATGAATCAAAAATATGATAAGTCTTGCCTTAAGAAAGGGGAACTTGTTGATGATGATTATATCTCAAAGGATTTTAAATATCTTACTGAGAAAATGAAAAGACAGGCTTCTATTGCCTTAAAGTTAAAGAGGGGAAAGAAGATTTTATCAAGACGTGCATGGCAGTTAAAATATAAATTTGCCTGTGCCTGCTCTTCACTTCTATATAGACGAAAAAATATTGCTCTTATTGGTGAGCGACTTGGAAATACAGCAAATGATTCAAGTTATCACCTGTTTAACTTCATACAAGATAACTGGGTCTCAAAAAAGGAAATCGATTATTATTATGTAATAAAAAAGGATGCTTCAACTGCGGTAAACCTTAATGGTCGAAAAAATGTAGTGAAGTATGGTTCATTTAAGCATTTTATGATTTTTCATGCTTCGAGAAGTTATATTTTTAGCGATAGCATGAGAGATGTTTTTTTTCACTGGAGAGATGTTTCTTCTCAACATAACTATAAGAGAAAGTATTTTTTGCAGCATGGAGTATTTGCCACCAGCCGGGCAGCGGGTTACTACGATTGCAATTCTATGAACCTCAGAGATGAACTGCCAGATAAATTTATTGTTAGTTCTGATTTTGAAAAAGATCTTGTTTGTAAAAATTTTTCCTTTGAAAAATCTAGGGTTGCTGTAACCGGTTTGTCAAGGTTTGATAAACTTCCCAAAAAACCACCAGTGAAGGCTGAGAAGAAAATACTGTTATTTTTTACCTGGCGTGAAAATTTAAGTAATTTGAATGAAGTCGATTTTATTAAAACGGAATATTATAAGAAAATATTTGAAATACTTAACAGTAAAGCAATCGCAGATATATTGAAGGCTTCCGGTTTTCAACTTGAGGCATGTCTCCACCATAAAATGAGTAGTTACCTTAATGCGCTGAAAAGTAGATGTGAGCATACTATTTATAACATGAATGATGTTAATGTTCAGAATCTATTAATCGATGCCGATATTATGATAACTGATTTCTCATCTGCATCTTTCGATATGGTTTATCAGAAAAAACCAGTGATATTTTATTGGTTTGATGAATTGCGATTTTTTGCCCAAAGAGGGGGACCATTAATTAATATAGAGCGCGATCTTCCAGGGGAAATCTGCAGAAATATTAATAGTCTTTCAAGTGCTATAGACGGGTTAATACAATCTGGTTGTGTGATAAGGAGAGAATTTAGGGAACAATACAGTAAATACTTCAAATATAGGGATGATAAGAACTGTCAGCGAATCATGGAAATTATTGAGGAATAGAAATGTTTGAACATTATGCTTTTTCTGCCAAACGCAAATTTGGAGACGTCCATTACGTAAAAAATGAAAAATTCATCGAATTATCTTTAGATGAACTGATGTCTCATCTTAAAGAAGTTAGTGCTTTTTTTTGTGATAATCTATTTAATATTGAACTTGCTAAGTTATTTATTAATATAGACAAAGTAAAAAAAATCACTATAGATACTATTTCAGAAAATGGCTCTATCTGTACACCGGACTCTTTGGCATGCTTGCTTGAGTTTATAAGAGTATTTCCTGAAAAAATTGAAATCGAGATTATTGAGCCTGCTGAAAGCAATTCTGAGATAGGCTTGGCTCTGGATAGAACATTTTTAACAAATGTTGCAAAAGTAATTGCCTCTGACAGAAGTCTGACAAAGCTTGTCAAGAATAGCTTCGGAATAAAACCATTGCCAATATCTATTTATGGTAGTTGTTGTTCCAGAGATATTTTTGACGCACATGATAAATACAATAAAAAATCTCTTTTCACAATCTCAAAATATATTTCAAATAATTCAATTGTATCCATGTTTTCAGCACCATTTTACTATGATGAATTAGATATTAATCTCGACAGTAAATTTTTACAGTATGCCGTTAAGGCTGATTTGGATAAAACAACCTTGATCGATTTTATTCATTCACTTTCTCCAGAATCATTATGCATTATAGATATCATGGATGAACGTTTTGACCTTTTATCCTATCGAGGGTCTTATATTACAAAAACATGGAATTTTGTTAAAACAAACTCTTATAAAAAGATAAAAAGCAACTGTAGTCAGATTGAATTTGATTCTGAGGAGAAAATAAAACAAACATGTGATAATATTTCAAGGTTGCTTGAGATAATAAAGTCAAACATCAGTTATAAGAAAATCGTTATAAACAATACACCAATGGCTGAGTACTATTATAGTGATGAAGGGTTTAAGCGCTTTGATGATCAAAAATATAATGTATTAAGATATAACAATTTCCATCAGCGGGTGATTACATACATTAAGGAAAACCATAGTGATGTCATTGTTATGGAAACTCCATGGTATTTGAATTTTGGTGATACTAACCATAAATGGGGTGTGCATCCATACCATTTCAATAAGTCTTTCTATCTCTCAAGAGCCAAGCGGTTGCTGCTTGCTGGTGTCAGTTTGTGATTGAATTACTTATAGCTCAGTAATGAATTTAGACAACTTAGTGGCAATGCCTATAAGTTGTCTTTCTATATGATTTTAATATGAGTGTCGACGATATGGCGTATTAAATGATGTCAACATAATATACTGAAGAGGCGTAGCTCCTAAACACTTTCGATGTTATTATTAAACATGCTCTTATTATCCCTGCACGAACCATTTTCCTTTGGTGATATCTTGTGTATGTTCAATCTGATATTGCTCTAGTTCAGGTGACTTCCTGCCATAAAACACCGCATTTATCTGCGTATTTACCCGCAGATAAGTGCGGAATACGTTAAATAGCTGCCTGTCAGGTTTGAAATCTGCCATCCAGAACTGGTTTAAATGCCCCTGCCAGGTCAACCCTTTGATGTCATACAGCGCTCTGCCCATTACTTTCAACGGCTTGTTGTGGATCAGAGCGGATATTCCCGCCGTACTGTTAATGGTTATCACGGCCTTAGCGAGCGAAAGCAGGTGCGGCATGGGGAGATCGTGTACGTAAATCACGCGGTTGCTGACACCGTATTTTTTACCCAGTTTTTTAATTAATGGTCCGTACAGGCGATGGCCGCGGTCCATGGGGTGATGTTTGAACACCAGAAAATCGGTGGGCGACGCTTTTTTCGAAAACGAGTACATCACGTCGTTGATGTAGTTGCGTACATCTTTGTAGTCGCTGTGGTTACGGATCTGGCTGTCGTTGTAAACCTGCAGTATCGCCAGAAAGTACCTTTTCTTCAGGCTACCTTTAAGCAGTGCCATGACGCGACGTTCTTTAAATCGGTACCACTGTTTACGCCAGCCGGCACGCAGCCAGCAGCGGGCCTCGTACCATGGTGAAAACGATTTATGATGACGGTAATGGGGGAACTGTTTCCGGTGATACCAGCTGACAAAGTAGTACCACATCGCATGCCAGATACGCAGCCTGGTCGATGGTTTCAGGCTTGTCACCTCCAGCTCCGGTAGCTCAGGGAGATGGCGGTAAAATTCGGGATCGCGAGGGAGTGATGAGAACGCGTTTACGCCGCCGCTCTCAAGGGTAATAAAGTGCGGTCGCAGATATCCCTCTTCAAAGGCCAGAAAGCGTATATTTTTCGAAGCCGCCCAGCGTTTCGCGGCCTGGTGCAACACCCGGCAGTCGCCAAAGCAAATGAGAGTATCGAAAGGATAGTCTTTCCATGTTTCTTTTAACCAGTGTGGGAACTCTTTTGGCGTTTTCAGGTAGGAATAGTACTTGCGGCTGCGACAGTAAAAACGATCGCCTCCGTTAAAGACCACGTTTCTGGCCTCGCGATCCTGAGATTCAAACCATTCGGCCATATCATTAAAAAAGGGGCCCATTGGACCTTGCAATAGCAAATACCGCTTTCCCCAAAGTAAAGTTTTTAATGCATTGCTTTCCATGCAACGTTACCTTTAATTAATCAAATTTAATCTTGTAAAGATTGATGGCTTTCTTAAGAACTCTCCTGCATCGACTCGACTTAGGTTTGGTACCCGCTAGTTTTTCTTTTGGTAGAAATGAGAGAATTTCTATTGCTTGTTCTACATTGATAATTACCTTATTAGCCGGATTGATATATGTTGGGTAAATAATCAAGGTCTGATAAATAAGGTCCAGCAATGTTAATTTCCGAATCCGACGCTGGCAGTGGTGTATATCGTGGGTCAGTCCCCACCCGGCATAGAATGGCATGCCGTAGCAGTGAACCGCTTTACCATGAATAAGCGCCTCGAAGCCGCAGAGCGACGTCATGGTGTGAACTTCATCGACCTGCTGGATACACTCGATAATATCGGCATCCCGCACAATGATATCGGCCAGACAGCCCGCCGTTTCCTCGGGGATATGTCCGGGGCGGTTACCGGCCAGAACATCCGGATGCGGCTTATAGATAATGAACGCGTCCGGGTTTGCGCTGCGTGCGGTCTGCAGCAGGCTTAAGTTGGTGTTGACAGAAAAGGTGCCGGTCGCAATGGAGGCATCATTTTCGACCTGGCCTGGCACCAGCAGCACGCGTCTGCCAGCCGCTTCTGGCGGCAATCGCCAGCGGGCGCCGAGGTTGTATTTGCTGACTTTACTGGTGACTAATGTCTGCTGCAGAGCCCCGGCGCGTAGCCGTTGCGCGGGGGTAAGCTGCGAGTGGTTGAGCAGGTGCTCCAAATCGCTCGGTCGGGTCGCATCATAGTAAATACCGGTTTTATCGAGGACCAAAGAAAGCGGTGGCTGCAGGTCAGAACCTAACCCGGCGGAACGCAGGAAACCGTCCTCCATGCGCCATACCGGTATCCCCAGTTTTTCCGCTGACGGCTGCCAGCGTTTTTCGCCGTTCACTCCCCAGGCAATACAAACGCTGGCGTTTCCGGGATGTTTACTGAAAATTAACTGGTTGTCCGTCGTTTTCAGGAATGGCTTAATGATGCTGCCCTTCCAGAGCGTCATACCTGGCGCCCATAGCGCCCCCCGACGGATAATGTGATGCGCCCGCTGCAGTTTGAGGTGTTCCAGTACCCTGAACAGCGAGCAGGGCGTGCCGGTTTGCGGGTCCACATAGCGGGCATAGCGAAACCAGGCGGCGCTGACCAGATCCGACAGCGAGGCATTACCGCGTCTTTCGGCAAGCCGGGCGGCGAGCGGGTGCCTGTCATCCGTGAGCCCCCAGCCGGCATACCATGGCAGGCCAAAGCAGGTGACTTTTTTACCGGCAATAAGCGCCTCAAAACCATACTGCGACGTGACGGTATACACATGGCCGACGTGGCGCAACAGCGACTGGGGGCTGACATCCTGCGCCAGAAGCCGTACCTGCGACGAATCGGGAAGGACAGACAGATACCCCCGTTTTTTGCCGCACAAAACATCCGGATGCGTTTTCACCCAAATATCAGCGTCAGGGTGTTCCGCAATCGCCCGCGACAGCATGGCGGCAAACTGGCGCTCGGTTGCTCCTCCAAGGGTGACCGACACATCGCCCTGGGTCTGATCGACAACCAGGACGGTTTCTTTGCCGGTGGGGCTACCAGAGAAAGGGGGAGCATGGTTGTATTTTGACAGGTCGTTTTGTACCACCATGTCAATGGCCTGCAGGGTTCTGGCGGCAAATGCCGCATTTCCTGCGCTATCCTGAATCAGTTTTTCCAGCCGGCTGGCACGGCTGGCGTCATAATAAATTCCCAGGTCATCCGTCACGATGGAAAGCGGCGGGTCGCCATTTATGCCCAGCCCGAGAGAGCGAATAAAACCATCCTCAAGGCGAATCACCGGAAGCCCGGCCTTCTTTGCCAGCGCAATGGGGCGCTGCGACGTCGGGCGCTCGCCCCAGACCGCAATAGCCTGCAGGCCGCGGGCTTTTGCAGATAAGGAAGAAAGCCTGCGACAGGGCTGGCCCAGCAGCGCTTCCAGATGAGGGATCCGCCAGATCCCGGATGAAAATATCCCAATCATGACATCCTGCTTCCATGTTTGCTGACGGCATTTTTGCGCCGCCAGCCGTTCTCAATCAGAGTTCCAGAATGACTTTGGCCGCCACCGCCAGCTGGTACAAAATGGTGGAGAGACCGCGAGTGACTTCCAGGTTTTTGGTTTCGTATTTCGGCAGGACCATGATTTCGTCACCGGGTTTCACATCATCCACATCGCTGGCATCCACCGCGGAGCCATCCTGGTGAATGACGATGATTTTCGATTGCCCGGATTTCTGCGTCAGGCCGCCGCATTTTTCGATGTAGTCATCGACATCGAGCTTCTTCTCCCAGGAGATAGCATTGGGGAAAAGCACCGAGCCGTGGATCATGACCAGCGAGGTTTTTTCGGGGATCGTCACGACATCGCCATCCTCCAGAATCACGCTGTCGATATTGTTTTCGTTAAGTACGACCTGGCCTTTGGGGACAACGGTGCGGGCTTTGGCGACAAAACGGCTGACGAGCTGCGCCTCCTGGACGCGTAGCCGGGCTTCTTCCTGCGTTGCGGATTGTGAGGATAAAGAGGCCTCTTCCAGCTTTTGCAGCGAGGTGTTCAGCATCTCTTTTTGCCGTATGGCCACAGAGTGGCGATACAGCTGAATACTGTTGAGCTGGGACATGGTGTTCGGTCTTATCTGTGCCAGCACCTGCTTCATTGTTGAACCGTACGGCAGGACAATCGCGTGTTCGCCGGAGTGCGCGCCTTCAATACGGACCTGGATGGTGCCGGCATAGCGATCGGAGCTGATGATCAGCTTATCGCCATCCTGCAGCGTCTTTCCGGAGGCGCTGCTGAGGGGGTAGTACTCGGTGCGTTTCATCGCACCCTGTTGCCGGATGATGGTGAAATGCGTCGCGCCGGGTTTGGGCCGCGCCCAGGTGAGGGCCTCCCCGACCGAAATGGTGCTGTCCTGAAATTCAAAGTCGTAGCTGTTATAAACGTCGCCATCGACGCTGAAGGTGTATTGCCGCGGGCCGACCACAATGGTATCGCCATCGGCAAACTGCGACAGGCTCAGCGAGCCGTTCAGTAAAAAGTCATACAGGTTAACGTGGGAGCGCACCGATTTACCGCGTTTTACGGTGATGTCGACATAGCTGCCGCGTTCGCTGTCGACGCCGCCGGCTTTACTCAGATAAGAGAGCAGCGAGTCGGAGGCGACGCCGCCGTACAGCCCGGGGTTTCTGACATAGCCCGTCACGAAAACTTTTACCGGCTGGGCCTGCAGCAGGGAGGCGTATACGTTCACGTTCGACTGATAAACGTCTTTCACTTTGGCGGTGACCAGGCTGTTTAGCTGGCCGTTGCTGACGCCGTTAACCTTTAGCGGACCGACATTCGGCACAAAAATGTTGCCTTTCGGATCCACGGGCAGGGCGCCGTCAAAGTTGAACGCGCCCCACAGCCTTATCTGAATGGTATCGCCAAGCCCGATGACGTAATTGGGGTTAAAACCGATAGCGGCGCCGCTGTCCGTCATTGCGCCGGTGAACAGCTGCGCGCCGAACATACGGCTCATGACCGGGTCCGGGAGGGGCGGCGGGGTATTATCGAAACCGCTGCTGTCTGTCGTTTGCGCTTTGGCCGCGAGCAGCGTCGATAATCCTGCTGCGCCAGTAAGCTGTGGGTCGGCGGTAATTCCGACCGCCAGGCTCTGGCAGGAATGCAAAAGGGTAAGAACAAGAATCGATTTAACTAATTTCATAATAGGCTCTGTTAATGATGCTGGTGAGGCATCAGTCCTTATGATCTTCAATAATTGCGATCAATAATTTGGCGGTGCCAAAAAGCAGACAGCACACCAATAACCAACTGGCCAGAAGATACGGAATATCTGGAAATCTGGATTCTTGCGGTAATTGCGGCGAGCTGATGACGGATAACGTTTTTAACTTTCGCGCGCTTTCCAGACGGGTTTTCTCGATAGCCTGAAGTGCTAATGCGTAAAGGTCATTATCAAATTTTACCGTCGATTTAAGGTCTTCAAAATCGGCCGCCATACTGTTGAGTTTTTTCCCGTCAGGGGCAGTGATTTTATTTTGTTCAACATCAATTTGCGCCTGTAATGATTTGATGGCGTTTCTGGTACTGACCACCTGAGGCGCGTCCTCGCGTAAATACGTCAGCAGGTTGCGTAAATCGGCTTCCATTTCTATTTTTTTGCTGACCAGCGTATTGACCAGAGTGGTTGCCGCCTCGGCGGATGCCGCAGGATCAAGAACGTTATTGCTGTTCTGGTATGACAGCAGGCGGTTTTTACTGAGGTTCAGACGCTCTTTGGCCTGCTGTAGCTCGTCTTCGGCAAACTGCATCTGCTCGCGCGAGATTTTATGGGAGAGCTCGTTAATGAACCGCTCTGACTCCTTCAGGATTGTCTGGTTGAACACCTGGGCAAACTCAGGGGTAAAACCCTGCGTCTGGATAGTGAGCAGGCCGGTCTTTTCGTCGTAATCGACGGCCAGCCGCGCCCGGTAATACTCCAGATACCGTTCTGCGCTAATATCAGCCGGCAGGTGAAACAAAAAATCCCAGCCGCTTTGACCAAAGGCTCGATGGAAATCGAGTTTTTTATCCAGTATTTGCAGCATGTCCGGCGAGTTCATGTACTCTTTCAGGTACAGAGAATCCTCGGCGGAAGAGGGGTTCGAGGCGCCAAGCAGCAGGCCCACGTTCAGGCTGGAGGTGTCAAGATCGTTAGGGCGTTTGACGGCAACCTTTGACTCGCTGACAAAACGCGGCTGGCTGAAAATGATCAGATAGATGATGAGGAGGCTCATCGGTAAAGCGATAACGGCTTTCCACAAATGACGCTGGATATCAATATTCCGCACCTTCGTTGACGTCGCGACGTAGAATGCGATGCTTTTTCTGGAAAAAGTCTTACTGAGCAGACGTTGCTTAATATTCATGAGTTATTCAATAATATAAGTTAATAAATAAGGCGAATGAATTGCGGTGTGAGTTACGCCCGTTACCCCGCATGTTCACTGCGGCGCCCATAGCTGAATAACGCATGAAGTGTGATGGGAAATAGCATGTCATTCCTTTGCGATAAAATAACGTTTTCGTATTCGATGGTTTCCATTCCATGGATAATTACCATGAATAATAGCCATTCAACGTTGACGGGAATTTTTTAACACAGTTTATGTGCCTGCTCAATAGCCATAAAGGATGGCGTATTTATCTTTGGCGGATTGCATTTGAATTTTTTATGAAAGACGGGAGTCGGTGCGCGTAGATATATAAAAATGAACAATATTTAATATTGATGGGAATGGTTTTAATTTTTTTGTAATTAGTATTAAGTAATAATAAAGCGAATGGCTTTCGCCATTCGCCTGGGGGAGATTACTTCGCGATACGTTTGTACTTGATACGCTTCGGCTCCAGCGCGTCGGCGCCGAGGGTGCGTTTCTTATACTCTTCGTACTCGGTGAAGTTGCCTTCGAAGAACTCCACTTTACCTTCATCCTGGTAGTCGAGGATATGGGTGGCGATACGGTCGAGGAACCAACGGTCGTGCGAGATAACCATCGCGCAGCCCGGGAACTCCAGCAGGGCGTTTTCCAGCGCGCGCAGAGTTTCGATATCCAGGTCGTTGGTCGGTTCATCGAGCAGCAGCACGTTGCCGCCAACCTGCAGCAGTTTCGCCAGGTGCAGACGACCGCGCTCGCCGCCGGACAGCTCGCCCACGCGTTTGCCCTGGTCGGTGCCTTTGAAGTTAAAGCGGCCAACGTAGGCGCGACTCGGCATTTCGGTGTTGCCGATACGCATGATATCCAGACCGCCGGAGACTTCTTCCCACACGGTTTTGCTGTTATCCATCGCGTCGCGGAACTGATCAACGGAGGCCAGCTTCACGGTATCGCCCAGGGTGATAGAACCGCTGTCAGGCTGTTCCTGGCCGGACATCATACGGAACAGGGTCGATTTACCCGCGCCGTTTGGACCAATGATGCCGACAATCGCCCCTTTCGGTACGGAGAAGCTCAGGTCGTCAATCAGCAGGCGGTCGCCGTAAGACTTACGCAGGTTGCTGACCTCAACCACTTTATCCCCGAGGCGTGCGCCAGGCGGAATAAACAGTTCGTTGGTTTCGTTACGTTTCTGGTACTCGGTGCTGTTGAGCTCTTCAAAGCGCGCCAGACGGGCTTTGCCCTTGGACTGACGGCCTTTCGCGCCCTGACGAACCCACTCCAGCTCTTTCTCGATAGACTTGCGACGAGCCGCTTCAGCCGACGCTTCCTGCGCCAGACGCTGATCTTTCTGCTCCAGCCAGGAGGAGTAGTTACCTTCCCACGGAATGCCTTCGCCGCGGTCAAGCTCCAGGATCCAACCTGCTACGTTGTCGAGGAAGTAACGGTCGTGGGTAATCGCCACAACGGTGCCTTCGAAGTCGTGCAGGAAACGTTCCAGCCAGGCCACGGATTCCGCATCCAGGTGGTTGGTCGGTTCGTCGAGCAGCAGCATGTCCGGCTTTTCCAGCAGCAGACGGCACAGCGCCACGCGGCGGCGCTCACCACCGGAAAGATTCGCGATTTTCGCATCCCAGTCCGGCAGGCGCAGGGCATCAGCCGCGCGCTCCAGCTGTACGTTCAGGTTGTGACCGTCGTGGGCCTGGATTATCTCTTCAAACTTGCCCTGCTGTGCGGCGAGTTTGTCGAAGTCAGCGTCCGGTTCAGCGTACTTCGCGTACACTTCGTCCAGCCCCTTCAGCGCGTTAACCACTTCGGCAACCGCCTCTTCAACGGATTCACGAACGGTGTGCTCAGGGTTAAGCTGCGGCTCCTGCGGCAGGTAGCCAATTTTGATGCCTGGCTGCGGGCGCGCTTCGCCTTCGATATCGGTATCGATACCCGCCATGATGCGCAGCAGGGTGGATTTACCGGCGCCGTTCAGACCGAGAACGCCGATTTTTGCGCCAGGGAAGAAGCTCAGCGAAATATTTTTCAGGATATGACGTTTCGGCGGAACCACTTTGCCGACACGATGCATGGTATAAACGAATTGAGCCACGTTGGACTTCGCCTCTTTTATAGTAAAGAAATAGTATTCAGCTGCGAAGTGTAGCCTTTTTCATGCTGTAATCCCAGCGAGGCGATCGCAGTAACATTAAAGGTAAAAAAGTGTTCATGACGTGGCGCAATACGCAATGTCTGGTTAGCATAATTACCAGAAACAGTCTTTTACGCGGCACGATGCTGCATTGACGCATTTTGAAAGAGGAAGCGCTTGTGGAAAAAGCCCAACCCATGATGTGGCGTCTTCTGGCGGCCAGCGCCTGCCTGCTGACGGTCAGCTACGCAGTACATGCGGATTCACTGGATGAACAGCGCAGCCGCTATGCCCAGATTAAGCAGGCGTGGGATAACCGCCAGATGGACGTCGTCGACCAGCTGATGCCGACGCTGAAGAATTATCCGCTTTACCCGTACCTGGAGTACCGTCAGATAACCGACGATCTGATGAATGAGCCCGCCATTACCGTCAGCGAGTTCGTGCGCGCCAATCCGACGCTGCCGCCGGCGCGTACCCTGCAAAACCGCTTTGTGAACGAGCTGGCACGCCGGGAAGACTGGCGGGGGCTGCTGGCGTTTAGCCCAGAGAAGCCGGGCACCGCCGAGGCCCAGTGTAATTACTACTACGCGAAATACAGCACTGGCCTGACCCAGGACGCCTGGGCCGGGGCGAAAGATCTCTGGCTGACCGGCAAAAACCAGCCTGCGGCCTGCGATAAGCTCTTCAGCGCCTGGCGCTCATCGGGCGCGCAGGATCCGCTGGCTTATCTGGAGCGAATTCGCCTGGCGATGAAGGCCGGAAATACCGCTCTGGTCACCTCGCTTGCCGGGCAGATGCCCGCCAGCTACCAGGCTATCTCGTCAGCCATTGTGAGTCTGGCGAATAACCCCAACAGCGTGCTGAGCTTTGCGCAAAGCACCGGCGCGACCGATTTTACGCGGCAGATGGCGGCAGAAGCCTTTGAAAGCGTGGCGCGTCAGGACGTGGAGAATGCCCGCCTGATGCTGCCGATGCTGACGCAGGCGCAGAAGCTCAATGAGGATCAGACCCAGGCGCTGCGCGATATTGTCGCCTGGCGCTTAATGGGAACGGACGTCACGGACGAACAGGCCCGCTGGCGTGATGACGCGGTGATGCGCTCGCAGTCAACCTCGCTCGTGGAGCGCCGCGTGCGCATGGCGCTGGGCGAGGGCGATCGCCATGGCCTGAACACCTGGCTTGCCCGCCTGCCGATGGAGGCGAAAGAAAAGGACGAATGGCGCTACTGGCAGGCGGATCTGCTGCTGGAGCGCGGCCGTGACGATGAGGCGAAAAGCATTCTGCGCTCGCTGATGCAGCTGCGCGGTTTCTACCCGATGGTCGCGGCCCAGCGGTTGGGCGAGGACTACCCGGTGCGGGTGGAAAAACCGGAAGGAACCGTGGCTCCGCTGCTGGTCAGCGGCCCGGAAATGATGCGCGTGCGCGAGCTGATGTACTGGAATATGGATAACACCGCGCGCAGCGAATGGGCCAACCTGGTGACCAGCCGCACGCGCAATGAGCAGTCGCAGCTGGCGCGGTATGCCTACGATCAGGGCTGGTGGGATCTCAGCGTGCAGGCCACTATCGCCGGTAAGCTGTGGGATAACCTGCAGGAGCGTTTCCCGTTAGCCTATAAGGATCTGTTTGCCCACTACACCAGCGATAAGGGCTACGACAAGAGCTATGCGATGGCGATCGCCCGCCAGGAGAGCGCCTGGAACCCTAAAATTCGCTCCCCCGTCGGCGCCTCCGGGTTGATGCAGATAATGCCGGGAACCGCGACGCATACCGTGAAGATGTTCAACGTACCAGGCTACAGCAGCCCGAACCAGCTGCTCGACCCGGAAACCAATATCAATATCGGCACGCTGTACCTGCAGTACGTGTACCAGCAGTTCGGCAATAACCGCATTTATGCCTCGGCGGCCTATAACGCCGGGCCGGGACGCGTGCGCACCTGGCAGGGCAACAGCGCCGGACGCATTGATGCGGTGGCCTTTGTCGAGAGCATTCCGTTCTCGGAAACGCGGGGATACGTGAAAAACGTGCTGGCCTACGACGCCTACTATCGCTACTTCATGGGCGAGCAGCCGGTGATTCTGACAAAAGGCGAGTGGCAGCAGCGTTATTGATCCCTGTCCCCGTTTCGGCGGAGTATGTTATGCTTGTACTCGCAAAAGAGTACATCCGGCGGATGGCCCTGGCCATCCGCCCCAATATGGTGGCGTAACATGACTCAACAATCCCCTTATTCAGCGGCGCTTGCCGAACAGCGCAACCAGGAATGGCTTCGTTTCGTCGAGCTGCTGCGTAAAGCGTACGAGGCTGATTTACACTTGCCCCTGCTCAATCTGATGATGACGCCGGATGAGCGGGAGGCGCTCGGCACCCGCGTGCGGATTATCGAAGAGCTGCTGCGCGGCGAAATGAGCCAGCGCGAGCTGAAAAGCGAGCTCGGCGCGGGCATTGCGACCATCACCCGCGGTTCGAACAGCCTGAAATCGGCGCCCGTTGATCTGCGTCAGTGGCTGGAGCAGGCGCTGCCCGACACTCAGCGATAAACGGCGTTGTGAAACGGGCTAAGCGCCAGGATCACGGCCTGATAGTAGACGCTGCTGCGGGTCAGCTTCCCGGCCGTGAACACGCCGATGGCGCCTTCCTTACGGCCAATCTCGTCAATTCCCGTGTAGTGCGACATGACGGGGCCCAGCGCCTCGCCCTGGCGTACGCGTTCCAGAATCACCGCCGGGAGCGGTAGCGTCGCCGAGCGCGCTTCACCGCGCTGCTGGCGGCTTTCAATGACTACCCAGCTAAACGTGCTGTCATCGTCAATACCGGCTTCAATCGCCACCCAGAAGTCCGCATCAGGACGACTGGCGCGGGCGTTTGCTATGCGGTTACGTGCGCCAGCGCGCGTTTCCTCGCAGCCATTTGGCTGTTCCGGCACGCCGCTCTCGACGGCGATAGCCTCAATGTGGCAGGATCCTTCGCCGAAGATCTCGGCAAAAGCCTGCAGAATGGCCCGAATTTTCGCGGGATTAGTGGTAGCTGAGACAACTTGGTGCATAATCAAGACACTTAAGACAAAAAATCATCATCGCAGTATAACGGATAATTAGCATGTTACAGGTATACCTTGTTCGCCACGGTGAGACGCAGTGGAACGCCGAGCGACGTCTTCAGGGCCAGTCCGACAGTCCGCTGACCGAAAAAGGTGAGCAGCAGGCCTGGCAGGTGGGGGAGCGTGCCAGAACCCTGGGCATCACCCATATCATCGCAAGCGATCTTGGCCGTACGCGCCGTACTGCTGAGATTATCGCCGACGCCTGCGGCTGCGCCGTCGCCTTCGACGCGCGCCTGCGCGAGCTGCACATGGGCGTGCTGGAGAAGCGCCTGATCGATTCGTTAACCGAGCAGGAAGAGGGCTGGCGCCGGCAGCTGGTGAACGGCACGCCGGGCGGCCGTATTCCGCAGGGCGAGTCGATGCAGGAGCTGGCCGACCGTATGCACGCCGCGCTGGTGAGCTGCTTAAATCTGCCGCAGGGAAGCCGCCCGCTGCTGGTCAGCCACGGTATGGCGCTGGGGTGTCTGATGAGCACGATCCTGGGGTTGCCGGCATACGCGGAGCGTCGCCTGCGGTTACGCAACTGCTCGATTTCTCGTGTGGATTACCAGCAAAGCCCGTGGCTTGCGCCAGGCTGGGTGGTGGAGACCGCAGGGGACATCTCGCATCTGGACGCCCCTGCGCTGGATGAACTGCAGCGTTAACGACGAATCGGAATCAGGTACTCGCAGCGCAGCTGGATAGGCGGTTCCTGATTGATGGTCTCTTTATGCGGGAAGAAACGCTCGATATCCTGGCCCTTGCGACGGGTCAGGTTCAGCATTGGCATACAGGTGCCATAGACGGTCAGAATAAACTCCTGCAGCCCGGTGCCCAGCCCTTCGTAGGTGAACATCACGTACTCGCCGCCTTCCAGCGTCACGGGATGAGCATCCTGCAAATGGCCGTTGGCCATTTCCGGCGTCAGCGCAGTGGTGTACAGCACCTCCTGCTCGTCATCTCTGTCCAGATTCGGACGCGGTTCGTGCAGGCCGTACAGCATCGGTGGGATACTCGGCGAGTTGCCGAGGAATTCGCGCCAGAACTGGACGCGCATCTGTTGACGGAAATCGGAGATCTCTTCCAGCTTACAGGTATAGCTCTGAGTTACGCCGACCAGATGGGTTTCCGGAAGCATGACGAACTCATACTTCGGCATCGTGAATTCGCCCAGACGCAGCGGGGGACGCATACCGAACGCGCTCCAGTCAGGAGAGCGGCGATAAAGCGCTGGCGTCAGCGAGAACTGTTTCTTAAAGGCGCGAGTAAACGTCTGCTGCGAGTCGAAACGATACTGCAGGGCGATATCTAAAATCGGGCGCGCGGTTAAACGCAGCGCAACCGCTGATTTCGACAGTCGACGAGCGCGAATATAGGCACCAATCGCATGGCCAGTCACGTCTTTAAACATTCTCTGCAGGTGCCACTTGGAATAGCCTGCTTTTGCCGCCACGTTATCCAGTGACAGAGGCTGATCAAGGTGCCCTTCGAGCCAGCTTAGAAGATCGCGAATAATCCCAGCCTGATCCATATAAATGTCCTCATCCTTCTGCTGATGCCTGTTACTAGGTTAGCGGATAATAACATTTTTTGATGTTTTAGCATTCAGTGTTTTTTTTGCTCTAAAGTGCGATTTTACATGCTATTAAGTTATTATTTTTGTAAAGCTGTGATCTTTAAACATTTTCCGCTTCAATGGTGAATAATCGCTCAACGTCATTTTCAAAAATGGTAACAATATGAAATACAAGAGTTTAATTACCGGCCTCCTGTTGGCGATGGTCGGACAAGCGGCGCACGCTGAACAAATTGGCTCCGTCGATACGGTGTTCAAGATGATTGGTCCAGATCATAAGATCGTTGTCGAGGCTTTTGACGATCCGGATGTGAACAATGTGACCTGCTATATCAGCCGGGCGAAAACCGGCGGGATTAAGGGTGGTTTAGGGCTGGCGGAAGACACCTCCGATGCGGCCATTTCCTGCCAGCAGGTCGGCCCGATTGAGGTGAGCGATAAGATCAAAAACGGCAAAGCGCAGGGCGACGTGGTGTTCCAGAAGCGCACGTCTCTGGTGTTCAAAAAGCTGCAGGTGGTGCGGTTTTATGACGCCAAACGCAACGCGCTGGTGTACCTGACCTACTCGGATAAAGTGGTCGAAGGTTCGCCGAAAAACGCCATCAGCGCGGTGCCGATTATGCCGTGGAGTAAGTAAACGTCGCGCGGGAAGCCGCACGGCGTCTGCCGCAGCGGGAGGGTAGCCTGCTGCGGCTCGCATTTCTCTTTCGACGAGCTTGTCAGCCCCAGTCTTCCTCATTAGTGTGTGGTGACCGTTGTGTTGTCGACCGAGGCTGGATTGATGCAGATTGAACCCTTACCGCCCCTCAATACCCTGATAGCCTTTGAGTGTGTCGCCCGCTACGGCAATATTTCGCGCGCGGCGGAGGAGCTCAATCTTACCCAAAGCGCCACCAGCCGCCAGATTCTGCAGCTAGAGGAGATGCTGGGATGTAAGCTCTTTACCCGCACGCAGCGGCGCGTGCTGCTCACTCCCAGGGGCGAGGCCTATGCCGCCCGGGTGCGTCAGCAGCTGGCGGCGCTGTCGCACGCCACCGCGGAGGTAATGGGCTGGACGGGGCTGCCGCAGGTGACTATCGCCTGCACCAGCGCCATGAGCTCGCTCTGGCTGTCCTCGCGGCTCTCCTCCCTGCACCGCGAGTTGCCCGAGCTGCAGATTCGCATGAAAATCTCCGACAGCTTCGCCGATCTCCGGTCCTCTGAATTCGACCTGGCGATTTTCTATCTGCGCGATGTGCCGCGCGGGTTTCACGCCACCGCGCTGTTCGATGAAATCTGCTACCCCATGTGCGCGCCCGCGTTTTTGCCCCGTATTGATACCCACGCGCCCGCTGAGGCGCTGCTGCAGCATACGCTGCTGATTCAGGACGATCCGCAGCGGGAGTGGACAGGCTGGAGCGACTGGTTTGCCTCGCAAAACGTCCTTAGCTTTGTCCCGCGTCAGACCTGGCGGGCGAATAACTATCCTTTCCTGGTGCAAACCGCGCTGCGCGGCGACGGGATATTACTCGGTTGGGAAGGGCTGGTGCAGGATTATCTCAATCGGGGGGAGCTGGTGGCGGCGCACCCTGGCAAGCTGGCGGCCGACGGGAAATGCTATCTGCTGATACCCGAAGATCGCTATATCAAGCCGGTTGTCCGTCGCGTAATGACCTGGCTTGAGAAGCAAGATCCTACTGATATAAACATCGCGTGAGTGTGAATAGCCGCGGAGGATTATTTTATCCGGCGCGGCAGTACCAGTGAATTATCTATTTATGGCTGAGGTCATAACCTTTTCTTATATAAATCCCGGGGTAGAATAAAAATAAATAATTCCTCGTATTATTTACGGGTATCCAGCGGGGGTAATTTATTTTTCATAACCCCGCGTCGACGATAAGAAGTATGCATACCGATTAGCGTAAAAATTAGCCACATGGATTGCGATATTACTGATGCCAAATTAAAGTCGTGGCTCAATGAGTATAACCCACCGAGGCAGCCTGCAATGTTCAGGCATGCGTAGCTATTTGAATCTATAGATAGTTTTCTCATCTGGACTAGCGCGTACGCCAGCAAGTAGCAAAATACGCCAATTAATCCTACAAGGGTATGCAGTTCCACATTGTTGTTTCCTGGTGTGACTCCGTGATCGGGAAATTAGCTTTTTTGTTGATGTTCTGCTGCGCGTTTTTCGCATAGTCTGATACGAAAAACTCATACATCAGGATTTATTGGTTTTGATATAAATCATAAATAGTCGTGCTATGGCATCTAACGAATGGTCAGACAGATAAATAACAACGGAGAAAAATAAATGAAAGACGAGCATTCAGATTTTAAAAAATACCTGCAAGGCGTGAACATGAGTCGCCGTTCATTTATCAATACCGCGGCGCTGATCGGCGCGGGGACGGCGCTATCGCTCTCGCCGTTAGCCGGTTTTGCCGCCGAGGCGACGCCGAAGAAGGGCGGCGTGCTGAAGCTCGGTATGTCAGGCGGCAACACCAGCGACTCGCTGGACCCAACGCTGTTCAGCGACTGGGTGCCGCTGAATCAGGCCTATATGCTGATGAACGGCCTGGTGGAAATCGATGAGAACAACCAGGCCACGCCGGAGCTGCTGGAAAGTTGGGAGGCGAAACCCGGCGCACAGGAGTGGACCTTCAAGGTGCGCCAGGGCGTCACCTTCCATAATGGCAAACCGCTGACCGTGGAGGATATTCTCTATTCTATCAACCTGCACCGGGGAGAGCAGTCGCGAAGCGCCATCAAAACCCAGCTCGCCAGCATCAAAGAGCTGAAAAAAAGCGGCGACAGTGAAATTAGCATTGTGCTGGACAGCGGCAATGCCGATTTACCGTTCCTGCTGGCGGATTACCATCTGGTGGTCGTGCCGGACGGTTTTACCAACTGGAAACAGCCGATCGGCACCGGCGGTTTTGTCTTCGATCAGTACCAGCCCGGCGTGCGCTCTTATTTTAAACGCAACCCCAACTACTGGAAACCGAACCGCGCGTTTGTCGACGCGGTAGAGGTGCTGGTCATCAACGACGCCACCGCGCGCACCAACGCCCTGATTTCCGGCCAGGTGCACGCCATCAACCGGGTGGACTTCAAAACGGTGGATTTCCTCAAGCGCAGCCCGGCGCTGAATATCGTACGTTCTTCCGGCGGCCAGCACTTTACGTTCCTGATGGACTGTCGGGTCGCGCCGTTTAACAACAACGACGTGCGCATGGCGATTAAGTACGGCATCGATCGCGAAAAGCTGCTGGCGACCGTGCTGCGCGGCTACGGCGCGTTAGGCAACGACCATCCGATTCCAAAAACCGATCGCTTCTTCAACAAGGCGCTGCCGCAGCGCGCGTACGACCCGGACAAAGCCAAATTTTACCTGCAAAAAGCGGGGCTGAGCACGCTTCCCGTTGAGCTCTCTTCTTCCGACGCCGCGTTCGCCGGGGCGCTGGATGCGGCGGCGCTGTTCCAGGGGCAAGCCGCGGCGGCCGGGATCCAGGTCAATATCAAACGCCAGCCTGCCGACAGCTACTGGGATGACGTCTGGATGAAGGCGCCGTTCAGCATGGGGTACTGGGGCGGCCGCCCGACGGCCGATCAGATGTTCTCCACCGCCTGGCAGTCGACGGCGAAATGGAACGACGCCCACTGGAAAAATGAAAAGTTCGACAGCCTGCTGCTCCAGGCGCGGTCGCTGCTGGACGACCAGAAGCGGGCGGAAATTTACGGCGAGCTGCAAAGCATTGCGCGCGACGACGCCGGGTCGATGGTGCCGCTGTTCGGCGACTACCTGGACGCTGCCAGCAATAAACTGGGCGGCGTGAAGCCGCACCCGCTGTTCAACTTTATGGGCGGCCGTCTGGCTGAACGCGTCTGGCTGGAGTCGTAATGAAAAAACAGATCCTTCACCGCCTGCTGCTGGGCATCCTCACGTTATGGCTGGTATCGGTGCTGATCTTCGTCGGCACTGAGCTGCTGCCGGGCGACGTGGCGAGCGCCATTCTCGGCCAAAACGGCACCCCGGAAACGGTCGCTGCCCTGCGTTTGCAGCTCGGTCTCGATCAGCCGGCGGTTTACCGCTATCTGCACTGGTTGTCCGGGGTGCTGCACGGGGATTTAGGCACGTCGCTGGCGAACAACCAGCCGATCGGCGCCGAGCTGTTCCCCCGCCTGGCGAACACCCTGTTTCTGGCGATTTACGCTGCGGTGATTGCCATTCCGCTGGCGGTGCTGCTGGGGATAGCCTCGGCGGTGTGGCGCGGTTCCTGGTTTGACCGGCTGGCGAACACGCTGACTCTCCTGAGCATTTCGGTGCCGGAATTCTTTGTCGGCTATGTGCTGGTTATCTTTTTCGCCATCCGGCTGGCCTGGTTTCCGAGCCTGGCGCTGGTGGACCCCGATGCCAGCATCGCGCAGCGGCTGTACGCCTGCACGCTGCCGATGCTGACGCTGGTGCTGGTGGTGCTGGCGCATATGCTGCGCATGACCCGGGCCTCCGTCGGGGCGGTAATGTCCAGCAGCTACATCGAAACGGCGCTGCTGAAAGGGCTGTCCCGCTGGCGCATTGTGCTGGGACACGCGCTGCCTAACGCGCTGGCGCCCATTATCAACGTTGTCGCCTTCAACCTTGCCTACCTGGTGGTGGGCGTGATTCTGGTGGAGGTGGTGTTCGTTTATCCGGGAATAGGTCAGCTGATGGTGGACGCCGTGACTAAACGCGATTTACCGGTGGTGCAGGCGTGCGGGCTGCTGTTTGGCGGAACCTACATTCTGCTCAACACTGCCGCCGATCTGCTGGCCATCTGGTGTAACCCACGCCTGCGACACGCGAGGTAAGCAATGAAAAAGGTCAACATTCGCACGGTGCCGCTGTCGGCGATGTTAGGTATGGCGATTATCGCTATCAACCTGGCCGCCGCGCTGTTTGCGCCGTGGCTGGCGCCGCATAGCGAAACGGCGCAGGTCGGGGATATCTGGATGCTGCCGTCCAGCGCGCTGCCGTTCGGCACCGACAGCCTTGGCCGCGACATGCTGTCGCGCATCCTGTTTGGCGCGCGCACTACCATCGCGATTGCGCTGGCGATCACCGCCATTTCTTTTGTAGTGGGCATTATTACCGGCTTTACCGCCGCCATATACGGCCGCTGGGTGGATGTGGCGTTGACGCGCGTCGTCGATACGCTGATGTCGATTCCGGTTCTGATCCTGGCGCTGATTGTGCTGTCGGTGCTGGGCACCTCCATTCCGGTGCTGGTGGGGACGATCGCGCTGCTGGACGCCACCCGGGTGTTTCGTCTGGCGCGACTGGTGGCGCAGGGCATCGTCTGCCTGGAGTATGTCGAGGCGGCGCGCCTGCGGGGCGAGGGGCTGTGGTGGATAGTGCGTAAGGAGTTTCTGCCCAACGCGATGCCGCCGCTGCTGGCGGAGTTCGGGATGCGCTTTTGCTTTACGTTTCTGTTTATCGCCGGGCTGAGCTTTCTTGGGCTGGGCATTCAGCCGCCCTGGGCGGACTGGGGCAGCATGGTGCGCGACAACGCGCAGGCCATCAACTTCGGCCAGTTGGCGCCGCTCTATCCCGCCGCCGCCATCGCGCTGCTGACGATAGGCGTCAATCTGGTGGTCGACTGGCTGCTGGCGCGTAATAACCTTTCGCTGGGGGAAGAGGGATGACACAACCGATTCTGCAGATGCGTGATTTACGTATCGACACTGAACAAGGGCTGCCGCTGGTCAAGGGGATCTCCTTTGACCTGATGCCCGGCGAAGTGCTGGGGCTTATCGGCGAATCAGGGGCGGGGAAATCCACCATCGGTCTTGCCGCGCTGGGTTATGCGCGGCCAGGCTGCCGCATTGCGGGCGGCGAGGTGCGTATTGCCGGTCAGGACATCGTGCCGCTTTCCAGCAAGGCAAAGCGCGAGTTTCGCGGCAAACGGGTGGCCTACGTCGCCCAGAGCGCGGCGGCGGCGTTTAATCCGGCGCTGACCATCGGCGCGCAGGTCTGCGAAGGGCCGCTGCGCCACGGACTGATGAAGGAAAGCGAAGCGCGGGCGTGGGCGGTGACGCTGTTCCGGGCGCTGGATCTCCCGCAGCCGGAGACGATTGGCCAGCGTTACCCGCACCAGCTCTCCGGCGGCCAGCTGCAGCGCGCGATGGCGGCGATGGCGATGTCCTGCAAACCCGATGTTCTGGTCCTGGACGAGCCGACCACCGCGCTGGACGTGACGACGCAAATCGAAGTGCTGGTGATGCTGCGCAAACTGGTCAGGGAATTTAATACTGCCGCGCTGTATATCACCCATGACCTGGCCGTTGTGGCGCAAATCGCCGATCGCATCATGGTGCTGCGCCAGGGGATCGAGGTTGAAAGCGGCCTGACCGCCGATATCCTGCAGCACCCGCAGGAGAGCTACACGCAGCGGCTGGTGTCGGAACGGGAGCATGCGCTGACGGCGGTGCATGCGGAAAACAGGCCGGAAGGCCAATTACTGGCTATCGACCGCCTGTCCACCGGCTACAGCGGTAAAACCGTGGTCCACGACGTGTCGTTGCGGATCGCTAAAGGAGAGACGCTGGCGATTATCGGCGAGTCCGGTAGCGGAAAGAGCACCCTGGCTCGCGCCCTGTGCGGCCTGCTGGCGGACACCCGGGGTACGGTGACCTTCGCCTCGCAGACGCTGGCGAACCGCTACCAGCAGCGTGATAAAGAGACCCTGCGGCGCATTCAGATGATCTACCAGCTGCCGGACGTCGCGCTTAATCCCCGGCAGACCGTGCTTGAGGCCATCGGGCGTCCCCTGGCGTTCTACTTTGGCCTCAATAAGCAGCAGGTGCGCGAACGCGTGGTGGAGCTGCTGAAGCTGACCGAGCTGCCGGACTACCTGATTGACCGCTATCCTGGCTCGCTGTCCGGCGGGCAGAAGCAGCGCATCTGCATCGCCCGGGCGCTGGCGGCGCAACCGGACCTGATCATTTGCGATGAGGCGACGTCGGCGCTCGATCCGCTGGTGGCGGAAGAGGTGCTGAAACTGCTGCGTCGCCTGCAGGAGCAGCTCGGGCTTTCCTATCTGTTCATTACCCACGACCTTAGCACCGTGAAGCGCATCGCCCAGCAGGTGGCGGTGATGTATCAGGGCAACGTGGTGGCGCAGGGGCCGACCGGGCAGGTATTCAGCGCGCCTATGCACAGCTATACCGAAAAACTGCTGACATCCGTTCCGGAAATGCGCCCGTCCTGGCTGGACGAGGTGCTGGGTCAGCGCCAGCTAAATGCGATAGCAGGAGCCTCATGAAAACTCTCATAACGCAATTCCCCCACAGCGTCAGCGTGACCGAGCACCTGTGGATCACCCTGAGCGATGGCACCCGTTTAGCCGCGCGGATGTGGCTGCCGTTATCGGCGTCGCAGCAGCCGGTTCCGGCCATACTGGAGTACATTCCCTACCGTAAACGCGACGGCACGCGCACGCGCGATGAGCCGATGCACGGCTATTTTGCCGGTCATGGGTATGCCGTGCTGCGCGTGGATATGCGCGGCAGCGGCGATTCCGATGGCCTGCTGGCCGATGAGTACCTGCTGCAGGAGCAGGATGATGCGCTGGAGGTAATTGACTGGATCAGTCGTCAGGCGTGGTGCAGCGGCGCGGTCGGAATGATGGGCAAGTCCTGGGGCGGGTTTAACGGGCTGCAGGTCGCCGCGCGGCGTCCCCCGGCGCTGAAAGCGATTATCACCGTCTGTTCGACGGACGACCGCTACAACGACGATATTCACTATAAAGGCGGCTGCCTGCTCAACGACAACCTGTGGTGGGGCGGCATTATGCTGGCCTACCAGAGCCGTCCGCAGGACCCGCAGCTGGTGGGCGAAGGCTGGTATAAGGACTGGCTGGCGCGGCTGGAAAACATGCCCTTTTTCCCGGAGCTGTGGATGGAGCATCCGTTAAAAGACGCCTACTGGAAGCACGGTTCGGTAGGGGAGGAGTGGCAGGCCATTACCTGCCCGGTAATGGCGGTCGGCGGCTGGGCAGACTCCTACAGCAACGCCATCTTCCGGCTGATGGATAATCTTGAGGTACCTCGCCGGGCGATCGTCGGCCCCTGGGCGCATATCTACCCGCAGGACGGCACGCCGGAGCCGGCGATTGGCTTTTTGCAGGAGGCGGTCAGCTGGTGGGATCGCTGGCTTAAGCAGCAGGATAACGACGCAATGCGCGGCCCGCGGCTGCAGGTCTGGCTTAACGACAGCCAGCGGCCTGACTCCCGGCGGCCGCAGGCGGTGGGGGAGTGGATGGCTGTCGATGGCGATACGGACGACGTCACAACGCCCGGCCACTGGTATCTGCATCCCGGAAGGCTGGCGGCCGCGCCGTTATCCCATAACGCCCGGCAGTCCATCTGCAGCCCGCAAAACCACGGCCTGTTTGCCGGGGAATGGATGGGGGCGGGGGTTCTGGGGGAAAGCCCCGGCGATCAGCGTATGGACGACGGAATGGCCGAAAGCTTTGACAGCGCGCCGCTGGAGGAGAGCCTGAGCATTTACGGCTTCCCGCAGTTTCGCGTCACGCTCGCGAGCGATAAGCCGGCGGCGATGCTGTACGTACGCCTGTCCGATGTGGCGCCGGATGGCGCTTCTACGCGCGTCAGCCACGGCTGGGTGAACCTCAGCCATCTGCACGGGCAGGAGCAGCACGTGCCGCTGACGCCGGGGGAACCGGTCAGCGTCGCGGTGCAGCTTGACGGTATCGCCTGGCGCTTTGCCGCGGGGCACCGCCTGCGCGTCTCGCTGGCCACCACCTTCTGGCCGATGGTCTGGCCGATGGCAGAGGCCGCCACCCTCGATGTGGATCTGGCGAGCGCGACTTTGCAGCTGCCGGTGTGCCGCCAGGTGCAGCCCTCAGCCGGGCCGAACCCGCAGCCGGAAAGCGCCGCCAATACGCCGCTTACGGTGCTGTCGCCGGGGCGGGTCGATCGCGAGCTGCATTACGATGTGGTGAACGATAGCTGGCAGAGTATTACCAACGGCGTTGGCGGCGTGTTCGGCGAAGGCGTGTACCGCTTTGACGATATCGATACTACCGTCGACCACAGCCTGCGCCGCCAGCTGACCGTTCATAATCAGGACCCGCTGTCGGCCCACTATCTGCTGAGGCAAAGCATGAAAATAGGCCGCGAGGGCTGGTGGACGGAAACGGACATTGTGCTGGAGATGCGCAGCGACCTGACGCATTTTATCGTCAGCGGCGAGATGACGGTACAGCATAACGGCGAGACCGTATTCACCCGCGACTGGTCGCGCCGTATCGCTCGTTAGCACCAGGGCATAAAAAAAGGGCTGACGCATGTCAGCCCTTTTTCGTTAAGCGCGTTAAGCGATTATTCCTGCAGATCGCCGCAGAAACGGTAACCTTCGCCGTGGATCGTGGCGATGATTTCCGGGGTATCCGGCGTAGATTCGAAGTGCTTACGAATACGGCGGATAGTCACGTCAACGGTACGGTCATGCGGCTTCAGCTCGCGACCGGTCATTTTCTTCAGCAGTTCCGCGCGGGACTGGATCTTGCCCGGGTTTTCGCAGAAGTGCAGCATGGCGCGGAATTCACTACGCGGCAGCTTGTACTGCTCGCCGTTCGGGCTGATCAGAGAGCGGCTGTTGATGTCCAGCTCCCAGCCGTTGAACTTGTAGCTTTCAACGCTGCGGCGTTCTTCGCTCACGGTGCCCAGATTCATGGTGCGGGAGAGCAGGTTGCGCGCACGAATCGTCAGTTCACGTGGGTTGAACGGCTTGGTAATATAGTCATCTGCACCGATTTCCAGACCGAGGATTTTGTCTACCTCGTTGTCACGGCCGGTAAGGAACATCAGGGCGACGTTTGCCTGCTCGCGCAGTTCGCGCGCCAGCAGAAGGCCGTTTTTCCCTGGCAGATTGATATCCATAATCACCAGATTGATATCATTTTCTGAAAGGATCTGATGCATTTCCGCGCCATCGGTCGCTTCGAAAACATCGTAGCCTTCTGCTTCGAAAATACTTTTTAACGTGTTGCGTGTTACCAACTCGTCTTCAACGATAAGAATGTGCGGGGTCTGCATGTTTGCTACCTAAATTGCCAACTAAATCGAAACAGGAAGTACAAAAGTCCCTGACCTGCCTGATGCATGTCGTAAATTAACATCACCGGCGTAACATGACTAAAGTACGTAATTGCGTTCTTGATGCACTTTCCATCAACGTCAACAACATCATTAGCTTGGTCGTGGGTACTTTCCCTCTGGACCCGACAGTGTCAAAAACGGCTGTCATCCTAACCATTTTAACAGCAACATAACAGGCTAAGTGACGTCTGACACCCAATAAAACTACGCTTCGTTGACATATATCAAGTTCAATTGTAGCACGTTAACAGTCTTGTGAAATCATTGCATCTAAATGCTATCGATTGTCACAATTTTTCAACAACTCAACTAGTTGCGAAGATTAACTGATAAATGCGATGAATCCAATGGATGCGCATTGCTCTTTTTTGAAATACCATTTAAGAACATAAGGATATATCAGTTCTGTTAACATATCGCCTCGGTGGATTCTTAGGGAATAGTTTAATCCTTTTTATATGTTAAGAAATGCCATTTCACTGTTTTTTGTTGCAATTAAGTAAATTCGCGCCGCGCAATATGTTGAAGTGCATCACATTGTTGCCGTTTGAATGCTAAAAAGAGAAGATTACATGCGCTTATCAATCGTGCTGGTTTCGCCAGCAAGAGCCGAAAATATCGGCGCTGCCGCCCGGGCCATGAAGACCATGGGCTTTACCGAAATGCGAATTGTCGACAGCGTCGCGCACCGCGAACCCGGCGCGCAGCGGGTGGCCCACGGCGCCGGCGATATCCTCGAAAACATCACCACCTGGGCTACTCTGGCCGAGGCGCTGCACGATGTTGATTTTACGATAGCCACCACCGCCCGCAGCCGCGCGCGCTTTCACTACTACGCCACGCCGCAGGAGCTGGTGCCGCTGCTGGAGGAAAAATCGCAGTGGCTGCAGCACGCCGCGCTGGTGTTTGGCCGTGAAGATTCAGGCTTAACCAATGATGAACTGGCGCTGGCCGACGTGCTGACCGGCGTTCCGATGGTGGCCGACTACCCGTCGCTGAACCTCGGTCAGGCGGTGATGGTTTACTGCTACCAGCTCTCTTCCCTGACGCAAAACAGGGCGACCGCCGTCGCCGGGGGCGACGAAAACCAGCTGCAGGCGTTACGTCTGCGCACCCAGGCGCTGCTGGCGCGGTTACAGGTGGCCGATGACCATAAGCTGGCCGACTGGCTGCAGCAGCGGATCGGCCTTTTGGCGCAGCGGGATACCGCCATGCTGCATCGTTTGCTGCACGATATCGAAAAAAAACTCTCAGCGTAAAATGCTGCCATAAATTTTATTTATGGGGTGATACTCTGCATTAGCGGGCCTGAATTGGGGTATCTGGTCAAAAATGAGGACGGCGTTAGCCGGAATCGGGGTGGTTACGGAATGTGACCAATGTAAAAATTCGTTGACTTACCCCGGCAGATACTTTAACCAATATAGGGAACAGCACAGACAGATAAATAACAGAGCACACAACATCCATGATTCGCATCAGCATGATTACCACTATTACAACCATCACCATTACCACAGGTATCGGTGCGGGCTGACGCGTACAGGAAAAAAAGAAAAAAGCCCGCACCTGAACAGTGCGGGCTTTTTTTTCGACCAAAAATCAAGGGGTAAGAACCATGCGAGTCTTGAAGTTCGGCGGTACATCAGTGGCAAATGCAGAGCGCTTTCTGCGTGTTGCCGATATTCTGGAGAGCAACGCCAGGCAGGGGCAGGTCGCCACCGTGCTTTCTGCCCCGGCCAAAATCACCAACCACCTGGTCGCGATGATCGAAAAAACCATCGGCGGTCAGGAAGCTCTTGTGAATATTGCCGACGCCGAGCGTATTTTCGCTGAACTGCTTCAGGGGCTTGCCGATGCCCAGCCGGGTTTTCCTCTCGCGCAGCTGAAGGCGGTCGTCGCTCAGGAATTCGCGCAGATTAAGCATGTTCTGCACGGCATTAGCCTGTTAGGCCAGTGCCCGGATGCCGTCAACGCGGCGTTCATCTGCCGGGGTGAAAAGCTGTCTATCGCCATCATGGCCGGCCTGCTGGAGGCCCGCGGCCACAAAGTCACCGTCATCGACCCGGTCGAAAAGCTGCTGGCGGTGGGGCATTACCTGGAATCGACGGTCGATATCGCCGAATCAACCCGCCGTATCGTCGCCAGCCACATCCCGTCTGACCACATGGTGCTGATGGCCGGGTTTACCGCCGGTAACGACAAAGGCGAACTGGTGGTGCTGGGGCGCAATGGCTCCGACTATTCCGCCGCGGTGCTGGCCGCCTGCCTGCGCGCCGACTGCTGCGAGATCTGGACCGACGTTGACGGCGTGTATACCTGCGACCCGCGCCAGGTGCCCGATGCCCGACTGCTGAAGTCGATGTCCTATCAGGAGGCGATGGAGCTCTCTTACTTCGGCGCGAAGGTGCTGCACCCGCGGACTATCTCGCCGATTGCCCAGTTCCAGATCCCATGTCTTATCAAAAACACCGGCAACCCGCAGGCGCCGGGCACGCTGATCGGCGCCAGCCGCGATGAAGACGGCCTGCCGGTGAAAGGGATCTCCAATCTTAACAACATGGCGATGTTCAACGTCTCCGGCCCCGGTATGAAGGGCATGGTGGGGATGGCGGCGCGCGTGTTCGCCACCATGTCCCGCGCCGGGATTTCGGTGGTGCTGATTACCCAGTCCTCCTCCGAATACAGTATCAGCTTCTGCGTGCCGCAAAGCGACAGCCCGCGGGCGAAGAAGGTGATGGAAGATGAGTTTTACCTCGAACTGAAAGAGGGGCTGCTGGAGCCGCTGTCTATCATGGAGCGGCTGGCCATTATCTCCGTGGTCGGCGACGGTATGCGCACCCTGCGCGGCATCTCGGCCAAGTTCTTTGCCGCGCTGGCGCGCGCCAATATCAACATTGTGGCGATTGCCCAGGGCTCCTCTGAGCGCTCCATTTCCGTAGTGGTGAACAACGACGACGCGACCACCGGCGTACGCGTGGTGCATCAGATGTTGTTCAATACCGACCAGGTGATTGAGGTGTTTGTCATCGGCGTGGGCGGCGTGGGCGGCGCGCTGCTGGAACAGCTCAAGCGCCAGCAGGGCTGGCTTAAGAACAAGCATATCGACCTGCGGGTATGCGGCGTCGCGAACTCCCGGGCGCTGCTGACCAACGTACACGGTCTGAATCTGGAAAACTGGCGCGGCGAGCTCGAAGAGGCGAAAGAACCGTTCAACCTTGGCCGACTGATTCGTCTGGTGAAAGAGTATCATCTGCTGAACCCGGTGATCGTGGACTGCACCTCAAGCCAGGCCGTGGCCGATCAGTACGCGGATTTCCTGCGTGAAGGTTTCCACGTGGTGACGCCGAATAAAAAGGCGAACACCTCGTCGATGAATTACTATCACGAACTGCGTCAGGCGGCCGCAGGCTCCCGCCGCAAGTTTTTGTACGACACCAACGTCGGGGCGGGGCTGCCGGTTATCGAGAACCTGCAGAACCTGCTCAGCGCAGGGGATGAGCTGCAGCGCTTCTCCGGCATTCTCTCCGGTTCGCTGTCGTTTATTTTCGGCAAGCTGGATGAAGGGATGAGCCTGTCGGAAGCGACGACGCTGGCGCGGGAAATGGGCTACACCGAGCCCGATCCGCGCGATGACCTGTCCGGTATGGATGTGGCGCGCAAGCTGCTGATCCTGGTGCGTGAGACGGGCCGCCAGCTTGAGCTCAGCGACATTGTGGTGGAATCCGTACTGCCGGAGGACTTTGACGCCTCCGGCGACGCCGACAGCTTTATGGCGCGTTTGCCGCAGCTCAACGACGCCTTTGCCGCGCGGGTGGCGAAAGCCCGCGATGAGGGCAACGTGCTGCGCTACGTCGGTAATATCGAGGACGACGGCGTATGCCGGGTGAAGATAGCCGAAGTGGACAGCAACGATCCGCTGTATAAGGTGAAGAACGGCGAGAACGCGCTGGCTTTCTATAGTCATTATTATCAGCCGCTGCCGCTGGTGCTGCGCGGATACGGCGCAGGCAACGACGTAACGGCGGCCGGGGTGTTTGCCGATCTGCTGCGTACCCTGTCATGGAAGTTAGGAGTCTAAGATGGTTAAAGTGTATGCCCCGGCCTCCAGCGCCAACATGAGCGTTGGTTTTGATGTGCTGGGCGCGGCGGTAGCGCCGGTGGACGGGACGCTGCTTGGCGATAACGTCAGCGTTGAGGCGGCGGACGTTTTCAGCCTGAAAAACGTTGGCCGTTTTGCCAGTAAGCTGCCGTCCGATCCGCGAGAAAATATCGCCTGGCAGTGCTGGGAGCGCTATTGTCAGGAAATTGGCAAAACCGTGCCTGTCGCCATGACGCTGGAAAAGAACATGCCGATTGGCTCCGGCCTCGGCTCCAGCGCCTGTTCCGTTGTCGCCGCGCTGGTGGCGATGAACGAACACTGCGGCAAGCCGCTGAACGAACACCGGATGCTGGCGCTGATGGGCGAGCTGGAAGGGCGGATTTCCGGCAGCATTCATTACGATAACGTCGCGCCCTGCTATCTGGGCGGGATGCAGCTGATGATTGAAGAAAACGGCATTATCAGCCAGCAGGTGCCAGGCTTTGATGAGTGGCTGTGGGTGCTGGCCTATCCGGGGATCAAGGTGTCAACCGCCGAAGCGCGGGCTATTCTGCCGGCACAGTATCGTCGTCAGGACTGCATTGCGCACGGTCGTCATCTTGCCGGATTTATCCATGCCTGCTACAGCCGCCAGCCGGCGCTTGCCGCTACGCTGATGAAAGACGTTATCGCCGAACCTTACCGTACTAAACTGCTGCCGGGCTTTAGCGAAGCGCGCCAGGCGGTGGCGGAAATCGGCGCGGTGGCGAGCGGTATTTCCGGCTCCGGTCCGACGATGTTCGCCCTGTGCGACAACCCGGATACCGCCCGACGAGCCGCAGACTGGCTCAGTAAACACTATCTGCAAAATCAGGAAGGCTTTGTTCATATTTGCCGGCTGGATACGGCGGGCGCACGCGTAGTGGGATAATTGATGAAACTGTATAACTTAAAAGATCACAACGAGCAGGTCAGCTTCGCGCGGGCCGTCACCCAGGGCTTAGGCAAGCGTCAGGGGCTGTTTTTCCCGCACGATCTGCCGGAGTTCAGCCTGACCGAAGTCGACGAAATGCTGCAGCAGGATTTCGTCAGCCGCAGCGCGAAGATCCTTTCCGCATTTATCGGCGATGAGATCCCGGCGGCCGAGCTGGAGGCCCGCGTCCGGGCGGCGTTTGCTTTCCCGGCGCCGGTAAGCCAGGTGCAGGCCGATGTCGGCTGCCTTGAGCTGTTCCACGGGCCGACGCTGGCGTTTAAAGACTTCGGCGGCCGCTTCATGGCGCAGATGCTGACCCACATCAGCGGGGACAAGCCGGTCACAATCCTGACGGCGACGTCAGGGGATACCGGGGCGGCCGTCGCGCATGCTTTCTACGGCCTGAAGAATGTCCGCGTGGTTATCCTCTATCCGCGCGGCAAAATCAGTCCGCTGCAGGAGAAGCTGTTCTGTACCCTGGGCGGCAATATTGAGACCGTCGCGATCGACGGCGATTTCGACGCCTGCCAGGCGCTGGTGAAGCAGGCTTTCGACGATGAAGAGCTGAAGCAGACGCTGGGGCTGAACTCCGCGAACTCGATCAATATCAGCCGCCTGCTGGCGCAGATCTGCTACTACTTTGAAGCCGTGGCGCAGCTGCCGCGAGAGGCGCGCAATCAGCTGGTGATCTCGGTGCCCAGCGGCAACTTCGGCGATCTGACGGCGGGGCTGCTTGCCCGGTCGCTGGGGCTGCCGGTGAAGCGTTTTATCGCCGCGACGAACGTCAACGACACCGTACCGCGCTTCCTGCAGGAAGGCGAGTGGAAGCCGAAAGCCACGCAGGCCACGCTGTCAAACGCGATGGATGTCAGCCAGCCGAACAACTGGCCGCGGGTGGAGGAGCTGTTCCGCCGTAAAGTGTGGCGCCTGAAGGACCTCGGCTACGCGTCGGTGGACGATGAGACCACCAAAGCGACCATGCGCGAGCTGCAGGCGCTGGGCTACACCTCTGAACCGCATGCGGCGGTGGCGTATCGCGCGCTGCGCGACGCGCTGCAGCCCGGCGAGTACGGGCTGTTCCTCGGCACCGCGCATCCGGCGAAGTTCAAAGAGAGCGTGGAGGCTATTCTTGGCCAGACGCTGTCGCTGCCAAAAGAGCTGGCCGAACGCGCCGATCTGCCGCTGCTGTCGCACAACCTGCTGGCTGATTTCGCCGCGCTGCGTCAGTTTATGATGCGCAACGCGTAATTTCTCTGTTTCCTCCGGTCGACGGGCCGGGGGAAATGGGGAGAAATTATGTCGCGTTTCGACAGAAAAGATGCAGGAATAATCAATAAATGCGGTAGCCGCAAGATTAGGATTGCGGAGAATAACGGAGCGTGATTCTGGCGAGTAATCTTCTTATATCGACCCATATTGGGCAATGATGATAAGGAGTCTCCTATGTCTGCACTGAAACCCGTTCTCCTCGCACTTTCAATGATGCTGGTGGCGCCGGTAATGGTGCATGCTTCTGAAATTACCCTGATCCCGGCCGTGAAGCTGCAAATTGGCGATCAAGACCACGACGGCAACTACTGGGATGGGGACCACTGGCGCGATCGCGACTGGTGGGAGCATCACTATGAGTGGCGTGACAACCACTGGCATGAGCATGAGGATAAGCACTGGAAGCATCACCACGGCGATCATGACGATCGTGGCGAGTATCACGATCGCCACGGCGATGGCGACTCCCAGCACTGACAGTACTTCTCGCCCTCTCCCGCCCGGGGGAGGGCAACCGCCTACTGCGCGTGGCGTTTAAACACCAGTTCGTCTTTTACCGATGCCTCTTTATCAAAGAAATAGCCTTCGCTGTTAAACCCGGTTAGCTGCTCCGGCGTCGTCAGGCGATTTTCAATGATATAGCGGCTCATCAGCCCCCGCGCCTTTTTGGCGTAGAAGCTAATGACCTTGAATTTGCCGTTTTTCTCGTCGAGGAAGACCGGCTTGATGATGCGGCCCTGCAGCTTCTTCGGCTTCACCGATTTGAAGTATTCATCGGACGCCAGGTTGACGATGATATCGTCGCCCTGCGCCTTCAGCGCTTCGTTCAGCTTGTCGGTAATGACGTCGCCCCAGAAGTGGTACAGATCTTTGCCTTTGGCATTCTCCAGGCGAATGCCCATCTCAAGGCGGTAGGGCTGCATTAAGTCCAGCGGGCGCAGCACGCCGTACAACCCGGAAAGCATCCGCAGATGCGTCTGGGCGAAATCAAAATCCGCATCGCTGAACTCTTCGGCCTGCAGCCCGGTGTAGACGTCGCCTTTAAACGCGAGGATCGCCTGACGCGCGTTTTGCGGGGTGAAGTCCGGCTGCCATTCGTGGAAACGGGTGGCGTTCAGGCTCGCCAGCTTGTCGCTGATGCTCATCAGGGTGGCTATCTGCGGCGTCGACAGCTTACGCGCTTCGGTAATCAGCTGCTGGGAGTAGTCCAGCAGCTCCGGGTGCGTATAGCGGGTGGTGGCCAGCGGGCTTTGGTAGTCCAGCGTTTTTGCAGGTGAAATCAGAATCAGCATATCCAGTCCTTGCGGGAATTTTTCCCCGACTTTACCAAAAAACGACCGCGAAGGGAGCGATAGCTGCTATTGGCGAGCGTCATCATCCCAGCTTCCCGGCGCCAGCTGCTGCTCAATCTCCGGATAGCGCGCAGGATTGAACACCGGTTTCACCCCCAGCTTTCGCTGCCGCAGATAGTCGCCGGCGATGATCTTAACCACCGGCGAAAGCAGGAGGATTGCCGTCAGGTTGGTGATGGCCATCAGCGCCATAATAATGTCCGCCAGCTGCCAGACCACCGGCAGGCTCATCAGCGTGCCCGCCATCACCATCAGCAGCGTAACGACGCGCAGCAGCCAGACGTTGCGCGGCGTGTTGAGGCGCAGGTAAATCAGGTTATTCTCAGCATAGATATAGTTCGCCACAATAGAGGTGAAGGCGAACAGCAGGACGATACCGGCGACGAACGGCGAACCCCAGCTGCCGGCAAAATGCGTCATCGCCTGTTGCACCAGTTGAATGCCGTTGGCGGGGTGTTCAGTGCTGTATCCGGCAAGCAGCACCACCATGGCCGTCGCCGTACAGACGATCATGGTATCCGTGAGGACGCCTATCATCTGCACAATGCCCTGCGCCGCAGGATGCGGCGGTGAGGAGACCGCCGTTGCCGCCGCGTTGGGCGTGGAGCCCATCCCCGCTTCGTTAGAGAACATTCCGCGCTGAAAACCGCTGGTCAGCGCCTGGCTGACGGTATACCCCACGGCGCCCGCGGCGGCCTCCTGCCAGCCAAAGGCGCAGCGGACGATTTTGCTGATAACCGCGGGAATTTCGCCAATGTGCCAGACGCTGACGATCAGGCTGACAACTACCCACAGTAGCAGCATGACGGGCACCAGCCACTGCATCAGCCGCGCGACGCCGCGCAGTCCGCGCACGATGACGACCAGCGTGAGCAGCGCCAGCGCCGCGCCGGTGATAGCCTCCGGCAGATGGAAGGCATAGCGCATGGCGTGCGAAATGGAGTTTGCCTGGACGGTGTTGAAGATAAGGCCGTAGGCCAGCAGCAGGAATATCGAAAACACCACCCCCATCCAGCGCATGCCGAGACCGCGGGACATGTACCAGGCCGGGCCGCCGCGAAACTGACCGCTGGCGTCGCGCTCTTTGTACAGCTGCGCCAGCGAGCACTCGGCAAATGAGGTGGCCATACCGATAATCGCCGACACCCACATCCAGAATACGGCGCCCGGACCGCCGACGGTGATCGCCAGCGCGACGCCGGCCAGGTTGCCGCTGCCGACCCGCGCCGCCAGGCTGGTGCACAGCGCCTGGAAGGCGCTCAGTCCGCTGGACTGCGGCGTAATGCTGCTTTTCAGACTTTTGCCAAACTGGCGAAGGTAGCGAAACTGAATGTACCCCGTCCGCCAGGTGAACCATACTCCGGCGCCGAGCAGCAGGTAAATCATTACCGAGCCCCAGAGTATGTCATTGATAAAGGATAAAAATTCAGGCATTAAACGTCTCCATCGGAATGCCATTAGCCCGTGTAAGCGTTACCACTTCCAGACAGTCCATTAACGGGCCCAGAAAATATCCTCTCAGTTTATCATACTCTGCGCTCTCTGGCCGTCTGCGGTTGCGCTGGCACCGGGGCGTGATATCATCGTGGCAGACCGGTTACATCCCCCTAACAGCTGTTTAAAGAGAAACACTATCATGACGGATAAATTGACCTCCCTGCGTCAGTACACAACCGTAGTGGCTGACACCGGAGACATCGCAGCAATGAAGCTGTATCAGCCTCAGGATGCGACAACCAACCCTTCACTGATCCTTGGTGCCGCCCAGATTCCTGAATACCGTAAGCTGATTGATGACGCTATCGTCTGGGCGCGTGGCCAGAGCAGCTCCCGCGCTCAGCAGGTGGTTGACGCTACCGATAAGCTGGCGGTGAACATTGGTCTGGAAATCCTCAAGCTGATCCCGGGCCGTATTTCTACCGAAGTTGACGCGCGTCTGTCCTACGACACCGAAGGCTCTATCGCCAAAGCGAAGCGCCTGATCAAGCTGTACAACGATGCAGGTATCGGCAACGATCGCATCCTTATCAAGCTGGCCTCCACCTGGCAGGGCATCCGCGCTGCCGAGCAGCTGGAAAAAGAAGGCATCAACTGTAACCTGACGCTGCTGTTCTCCTTCGCCCAGGCGCGCGCCTGTGCGGAAGCGGGCGTATTCCTGATTTCTCCGTTTGTTGGCCGTATCCTCGACTGGTACAAAACCAACACCGACAAGAAAGAATACGCGCCAGCGGAAGATCCGGGCGTGGTTTCCGTTTCTGAAATCTACAGCTATTACAAAGAGCACGGCTACGAGACCGTCGTCATGGGCGCAAGCTTCCGTAACGTCGGCGAAATTCTCGAGCTGGCAGGCTGCGATCGTCTGACTATCGCCCCGGCGCTGCTCAAAGAGCTATCTGAAGCGCAGGGCGCCATTGAGCGTAAGCTGGTTTACACCGGTGAAGTGAAAGCGCGCCCGGAACGCATCACCGAATCCCAGTTCCTGTGGCAGCACAACCAGGATCCGATGGCGGTAGACAAGCTGGCGGAAGGTATCCGCAAGTTTGCCATCGACCAGGAAAAACTGGAAAAAATGATCGGCGATCTGCTGTAATCATTTGGCGTGGCCGGGCTTCCGGTCACGCTACTCCCTTCGAAAACTGTCTGTCGCTCCTTTCGCAGTGTATCATTCTGTTTAAACGCATCTCTTAAACGGAATTCATATGAACACATTACGTATCGGCTTAGTGTCCATTTCTGACCGCGCATCCAGTGGTGTTTATCAGGATAAAGGGATCCCGGCGCTTGAGGCCTGGCTGACGCGCGCGCTGACGACGCCATTTGTCCTCGAGACCCGCCTGATCCCAGACGAGCAGCCGGTTATTGAGCAGACCCTGTGCGAGCTGGTGGATGAAATGAGCTGTCATCTGGTGCTGACGACCGGCGGCACCGGGCCCGCGCGTCGTGACGTGACGCCGGATGCGACGCTGGCCGTTGCCGATCGCGAGATGCCGGGGTTTGGCGAGCAGATGCGCCAGATAAGCCTGCATTTTGTGCCGACGGCGATTTTGTCCCGCCAGGTGGGCGTTATTCGTAAACAGGCGCTGATCCTTAACCTGCCCGGGCAGCCGAAATCTATCCAGGAAACGCTGGAGGGGGTTAAGGACGCGGAGGGGAACGTGGTGGTTCACGGCATCTTTGCAAGTGTACCTTATTGTGTACAGCTGCTGGACGGGCCATACCTTGAAACCGACCCGCAGGTGGTAGCAGCTTTTCGCCCGAAAAGCGCCCGTCGCGAAACAATCTCCTAAAGATGATAGATCTGTGACATAACCTGTTTTGCCGGTGGTTTGTGGCGTGATTTACGGTATGGTAATTTTTTCTTTACGATACGTGTAAACCAAACAAAACAAGCGACCCGTTATGTCACACTCTTCCCGACCTCTGAACCGACAGGATTATAAAACGCTGACGCTCGCGGCATTAGGCGGCGCGCTGGAGTTTTATGATTTCATCATCTTCGTCTTCTTCGCGGCGGTAGTCGGCGATCTTTTCTTCCCGGCGGATATTCCGGAATGGCTGCGCCAGGTGCAGACGTTCGGCATCTTCGCGGCAGGCTACCTGGCGCGCCCGCTTGGCGGCATCATCATGGCTCACTTTGGCGATCTCGTGGGCCGTAAGAAGATGTTTACCCTGAGCATCTTATTGATGGCGGTGCCGACGCTGGCGATGGGCCTGCTGCCGGTGTATGCCTCTGTCGGCCTCGCGGCGCCGCTGCTGCTGCTGATGATGCGTATCCTCCAGGGGGCGGCCATCGGCGGCGAAGTGCCGGGCGCCTGGGTTTTCGTGGCGGAGCATGTGCCTACGCGACGGACAGGCGTAGCCTGCGGCACGCTGACGGCGGGGCTGACGGTGGGCATTCTGCTCGGCTCGGTGGTGGCGACGCTTATCAATACCAGCCTGACGCCGCAGGCGATTCACGACGGCGGCTGGCGCATTCCGTTCCTGCTGGGCGGCGCGTTTGGCCTGCTGGCGATGTACCTGCGCCGCTGGCTGCAGGAAACGCCGGTTTTCCTCGAAATGCAGCAGCGCAAAGCGCTGGCGCAGGAGCTGCCGGTGAAAGCGGTAGTGCTTAAGCATCAGCGGGCGGTAGCGGTGTCGATGCTGCTGACCTGGCTGCTGTCCGCGGGCATTGTGGTGGTGATTCTGATGTCGCCGGTATGGCTGCAAAAACAGTACGGTTTAGCGCCGGCGCTGACGCTGCAGGCCAACAGCGTCGCGACCGTTATGCTGTGTTTGGGCTGTCTGATTGCCGGGGTGGCGGCGGACAAATACGGCGCCAGCCGGACGTTTATCGTCGGTAGCCTGCTGCTGGCGGCCTCAAGCTGGGCGTTCTACCATCTGGCCGGTTCGCACCCTGAATACCTGTTCCTCTTGTACGGCCTGGTCGGGCTGTGCGTCGGCGTCGTGGGCGCAGTGCCGTACGTGATGGTGCGGGCGTTTCCGGCGGCGGTTCGCTTTACCGGCATCTCCTTCTCTTATAACGTCTCCTATGCCATTTTCGGCGGCCTGACGCCGATTGCGGTGACGCTGCTGATGAACGTATCGCCGATGGCGCCCGCGTGGTACGTCGCGGCCCTGTCGCTGGTCGGGCTGTCGCTGGGGCTGTGGCTGCGTAAATCACAGGGGCTGTTGACGACGCAGGAGAAAATTACGGCGTGATGCCAGGGAGGCGGGCGGCAGGGAAGAGGCTGAAAATTCGTGCCCGCAGGCGGGCACGAAACAAAAAGCGCTTAGTGTTTTTCACCAATCGGCAGCACGGTGCGGCCAAACTGCTCGTTCAGCACTTCACCCATCGCCAGGTAAATAGCGCTGGCGCCGCAAACCAGACCGATCCAGCCTGCAACGTGGACGATGCCTTCGTTATCCGCCAGGTGGCCAATCGCCAGCAGGGCGAACAGAACGGTCAGGCTCAGGAAGACGAACTGCAGCGCGCGGTTGCCCTTCAGCGTGCCGAAGAACATAAACAGCGTGAATACGCCCCACAGGCCCAGGTAGACGCCCAGGAAGTGCGCGTTTGCCGCATCTGCCAGACCCATTTTCGGCATCAGCAGGATAGCGACCAGCGTCAGCCAGAAAGAACCGTAAGAGGTAAAGGCGGTTAAACCGAAGGTATTGCCTTTCTTGTATTCCAGCAGGCCTGCGAAGATCTGCGCGATACCGCCGTAGAAAATACCCATCGCCAGGATAATGCCATCAAGCGGGAACAGCCCGATGTTATGCAGGTTCAGCAGAATAGTTGTCATGCCGAAGCCCATTAAGCCCAGCGGAGCCGGATTAGCCAACGTAGTGTTGCCCATAATTCCTCAAAATCATCATTTAAAGGGTGAAATATGTTTCCCACAGCCGCTTAGAAATGGCGGGGCGCGGCATCATAATCGTGACAAATAAGGCTGTCTATGATCAAAGCAGGGGGAATAGACATTTTTTATGCATCAGCCTGGCTTGACGCGACGGGGGATTTAGATGCTTACCGTAAAAAGAGCAAAAAATTTTTTGCGTTGCCCCTTGATGGGCGGTATTGCGACCCCATCTTGTAACCAACCGCAGTGGTGAGCCTGGAAAAAAACGATTCAGGGAGCTTGAAACCGCACGTTTCGTCCTTATTACAGGTTCACAACCACATGATGACGAATTTTTAGTGGAGACGTTTAGATGGGTAAAATTATTGGTATCGACCTGGGTACTACCAACTCTTGTGTAGCGATTATGGATGGCACTACTGCACGTGTGCTGGAGAACGCCGAGGGCGATCGCACCACGCCTTCTATCATTGCTTATACCCAGGATGGTGAAACTCTGGTTGGTCAGCCGGCTAAACGTCAGGCAGTGACAAACCCGCAAAACACGCTGTTTGCGATCAAACGCCTGATTGGCCGCCGCTTCCAGGACGAAGAAGTTCAGCGCGATGTTTCCATCATGCCGTACAAAATCATCGGCGCCGACAACGGCGACGCATGGCTTGATGTGAAAGGTCAGAAAATGGCACCGCCGCAGATCTCTGCTGAAGTGCTGAAAAAAATGAAGAAAACCGCAGAAGATTACCTGGGTGAGCCGGTCACTGAAGCCGTTATCACCGTACCGGCATACTTCAACGATGCGCAGCGTCAGGCAACCAAAGACGCGGGTCGTATCGCGGGTCTGGAAGTCAAACGTATCATCAACGAACCGACCGCTGCTGCGCTGGCTTACGGCCTGGATAAAGAAGTCGGCAACCGTACTATCGCGGTTTACGACCTCGGCGGCGGTACTTTCGATATCTCTATTATCGAAATCGACGAAGTTGACGGCGAAAAAACCTTTGAAGTTCTGGCGACCAACGGTGATACCCACCTGGGCGGCGAAGACTTCGATACGCGCCTGATCAACTACCTCGTTGACGAATTCAAGAAAGATCAGGGCATCGACCTGCGCAACGATCCGCTGGCGATGCAGCGCCTGAAAGAAGCCGCTGAGAAAGCGAAGATCGAGCTGTCTTCCGCTCAGCAGACCGACGTGAACCTGCCGTACATCACCGCAGACGCCACCGGTCCGAAACACATGAACATTAAAGTGACTCGCGCGAAACTGGAAAGCCTGGTTGAAGACCTGGTGAACCGTTCTATCGAGCCGCTGAAGGTCGCGCTGCAGGATGCAGGCCTGTCCGTGTCTGATATCAACGACGTTATCCTCGTCGGCGGTCAGACCCGTATGCCGATGGTGCAGAAGAAAGTGGCTGAGTTCTTTGGCAAAGAGCCGCGTAAAGACGTTAACCCGGACGAAGCGGTCGCTATCGGCGCTGCGGTTCAGGGCGGCGTACTGACCGGTGACGTTAAAGACGTTCTGCTGCTCGACGTAACCCCGCTGTCGCTGGGTATCGAAACCATGGGCGGCGTAATGACGGCGCTGATCAACAAAAACACCACCATCCCGACCAAGCACAGCCAGGTGTTCTCTACCGCTGAAGACAATCAGTCTGCGGTAACCATCCACGTGCTGCAGGGTGAGCGTAAACGTGCGTCTGATAACAAATCTCTGGGTCAGTTCAACCTGGATGGTATCAACCCGGCGCCGCGCGGTATGCCGCAGATCGAAGTTACTTTTGACATCGATGCCGACGGTATCCTGCACGTCTCCGCGAAAGACAAAAACAGCGGTAAAGAGCAGAAGATCACCATCAAAGCTTCTTCAGGTCTGAACGAAGAAGAGATCCAGAAAATGGTGCGCGAAGCGGAAGCGAACGCTGAGTCTGACCGTAAGTTCGAAGAGCTGGTGCAGACCCGCAACCAGGGCGACCATCTGCTGCACAGCACTCGTAAGCAGGTTGAAGAAGCAGGCGACAAACTGCCGGCTGAAGACAAAACCGCTATCGAGTCTGCACTGACCGCGCTGGAAACTTCTCTGAAAGGCGAAGACAAAGCGGATATCGAAGCGAAAATGCAGGCGCTGGCGCAGGCTTCCCAGAAACTGCTGGAAATTGCTCAACAGCAGCACGCCCAGCAGCAGGCGGGTGGCGCTGATGCTTCCGCGAACAACGCGAAAGACGACGATGTTGTCGACGCGGAGTTCGAAGAAGTAAAAGATAAAAAATAATCGCCCTGATGCAGGGTAATTAGACTGGCACGGGCGTCGGGGTTTTTACCTCTACGCCCGTGCTCGCATGTTAAGGGCTATTAAAAGAAATGGCGAAGAAAGACTATTACGAGATTTTGGGCGTTTCCAAAACAGCGGAAGAGCGTGAAATCAAAAAGGCTTACAAGCGCCTGGCGATGAAGTTTCACCCGGACCGCAATCAGGGTGACAAAGAGGCTGAAGCCAAGTTTAAAGAGATCAAGGAAGCCTATGAGATCCTGACCGATGCGCAAAAGCGCGCGGCCTACGATCAGTACGGCCACGCCGCGTTTGAACAGGGCGGTATGGGCGGCGGCGGATTTGGCGGTGGCTTCAACGGCGGCGCGGACTTCAGCGATATCTTTGGCGACGTGTTCGGCGATATCTTCGGCGGTGGGCGCGGACGTCAGCGCGCGGCGCGCGGCGCCGATTTGCGCTATAACATGGATCTTACCCTGGAAGAGGCCGTTCGTGGCGTCACCAAAGAGATCCGCATTCCGACGCTGGAAGAGTGCGACGTTTGCCACGGCAGCGGCGCGAAATCCGGAACCCAGCCGCAGACCTGTCCGACCTGTCACGGTTCCGGTCAGGTGCAGATGCGCCAGGGCTTTTTTGCCGTGCAGCAGACCTGTCCGCACTGTCAGGGCCGCGGTACGCTGATTAAAGATCCGTGCAACAAGTGTCATGGCCACGGTCGCGTTGAGAAGACCAAAACGCTGTCGGTTAAAATCCCGGCGGGCGTGGATACCGGCGATCGCATTCGTCTGGCTGGCGAAGGCGAAGCGGGCGAGCACGGCGCGCCGGCAGGCGATCTGTACGTTCAGGTGCAGGTGAAGCAGCACGCTATCTTCGAGCGTGAAGGTAATAACCTGTACTGCGAAGTGCCGATCAACTTTGCGATGGCGGCGCTGGGCGGCGAAATCGAAGTGCCGACCCTCGACGGTCGCGTGAATCTGAAGGTGCCTGGCGAGACCCAGACCGGCAAGCTGTTCCGCATGCGCGGCAAAGGGGTGAAATCCGTCCGCGGCGGCGCGCAGGGCGACCTGCTGTGCCGCGTGGTGGTGGAAACGCCGGTCGGCCTCAACGACAAGCAGAAACATTTGCTGAAAGAGCTGCAGGAAAGTTTTGGCGGCCCGACGGGGGAGAAAAACAGCCCGCGTTCGAAAAGCTTTTTCGACGGTGTGAAAAAATTCTTTGATGATTTGACCCGTTAAAAGGGTGCTTATCCGCCGTAATCGCAAAAGCCCGGGCTCGTCCCGGGTTTTTTTTCGCGTTCGGAATGATTCGTTAAAATCGAGTGTTAATGGCTAAATAACCTTGTTTTAACGAGTCTTCATTAGGGTTAATATGAATTAATCGAATAATAAGACGAATAGAGAGAGTAAAAGTGAAACATCTGCAACGCTTCTTTAGCAGCGACGCTTCCGGAGGCATCGTCCTCATCATCGCCGCGGCGCTGGCGATGCTGCTGGCAAACTCAGGGCTGACCAGCCAGCTGTATCAGGCGTTCCTTTCTACGCCGGTGCAGCTCAAGGTCGGGCCGCTTGAGATCAACAAGAACATGCTGCTGTGGATTAACGATGCGCTGATGGCGGTGTTTTTCCTGCTGATTGGTCTTGAGGTCAAACGCGAGATGGTGCTGGGTTCGCTGGCGTCCCGTCAGCAGGCTGCCTTTCCGGTGATCGCCGCCATCGGCGGGATGGTCGTGCCGGCGCTTATTTATCTGGCGTTCAACTACCAGGATCCGGTGACGCGTCAGGGCTGGGCGATTCCGGCCGCGACCGATATCGCCTTCGCTCTCGGAGTGCTGGCGCTGTTGGGCAATCGCGTGCCGTTGACGCTGAAGATCTTCCTGATGGCGCTGGCTATTATCGACGATCTGGGCGCCATTATTATCATTGCGCTGTTTTACACCAGCGACCTGTCGGTCCTGTCGCTGGGCGTGGCGGGTGTGGCGATTGCCGCGCTGGCTCTGCTGAACCTGTGCAATGTGCGCCGGACTGGGGTGTATATCCTGGTGGGCGCCATACTGTGGACCGCAGTGCTGAAGTCGGGCGTCCACGCGACGCTGGCGGGCGTTATCGTCGGCTTCTTTATTCCGCTGAAAGAAAAAGAGGGGCGTTCCCCGGCCGGGGAGCTTGAGCACGTGCTGCATCCGTGGGTGGCGTTTTTGATTCTGCCGCTGTTCGCCTTCGCCAATGCGGGCGTGTCGCTGCAGGGCGTTACGCTGGAAAGCCTGACGTCGCTGCTGCCGCTGGGCATTATCGCCGGGCTGTTTATCGGAAAGCCGTTAGGTATTGGCCTGTTCTGCTGGCTGGCGGTACGGCTGAAGCTGGCGACGCTTCCCAGAGATACCACCGGTAAGCAGATTTTTGCCGTCAGCGTGCTCTGCGGCATCGGGTTCACCATGTCGATTTTTATCTCGACGCTGGCGTTTGGCAACCTGGATCCGCAGCTCATTACCTGGGCGAAACTGGGGATTTTGATAGGCTCGCTTCTGGCGGCGGTTACCGGGTATAGTTTACTCCGAACGCGGGGTAGCGGTTCCGCTCAGGCCGAATAACAGGATACGAATGGTCGCCGACGGGCGGCCATTTTTGCAAAGACTCAGGGAGAGAAGTGCATGTCGCATATTAATTACAATCACCTGTATTACTTCTGGCACGTCTATAAAGAAGGTTCGGTCGTGGGTGCCGCAGAAGCGCTGTACCTGACGCCGCAGACGATTACCGGGCAAATTAAGGCGCTGGAAGAGCGCCTGCAGGGGAAGCTCTTTAAGCGCAAAGGGCGAGGGCTTGAGCCGAGCGAGCTAGGCGAGCTGGTGTTCCGCTACGCCGATAAGATGTTCACCCTGAGCCAGGAAATGCTCGATATCATCAACTATCGCAAAGAGTCCAACCTGCTGTTTGACGTCGGGGTTGCGGATGCGCTGTCAAAACGCCTGGTGAGCGGTGTGCTCGATGCGGCCGTCGTTGAGGATGAGCAAATCCATCTGCGCTGCTTTGAGTCAACGCACGAGATGCTGCTTGAGCAGCTCAGCCAGCATAAGCTCGATATGATTATTTCCGACTGTCCGATCGACTCCACGCAGCAGGAAGGGCTGTTTTCGGTCAAAATCGGCGAGTGCAGCGTCAGTTTCTGGTGTATGGCGCCGCTGCCGCAAAAGCCGTTTCCCGCCTGTCTGGAGGAGCGCCGTCTGCTGATTCCCGGCCGCCGCTCAATGCTGGGTCGCAAGCTGCTTAACTGGATTAACTCGCAGGGGCTGCAGGTCGAAATTCTGGGGGAGTTTGACGATGCCGCGCTGATGAAAGCCTTCGGCGCCGCGCATAACGCGATTTTTGTCGCGCCGACGCTGTATGCGCACGACTTCTATGCGGATGACCACATCGTCGAGATTGGCCGGGTGGAAAACGTGATGGAAGAGTATCACGCGATTTTCGCCGAGCGGATGATTCAGCATCCGGCGGTGCAGCGCATCTGCAACCGCGACTACTCCGCGCTGTTTACCCTGCCGTTAGGCTAAAGGCAAACGGCAGGCATAAAAAAACCCGCAGAAGCGGGTTTTTTCACAAAGCGACAACAGGCGGGCGATTAGGCCAGTTTGTTGATCTGTGCAGTCAGGTTAGCTTTATGACGTGCAGCTTTGTTTTTGTGGATCAGACCTTTAGAAGCCTGACGGTCCACGATTGGTTGCATTTCGTTAAATGCTTTCAGTGCAGCAGCTTTGTCGCCAGCTTCGATAGCTGCGTATACTTTCTTGATGAAAGTACGCATCATAGAGCGACGGCTAGCGTTGTGCTTGCGAGCCTTTTCAGACTGAACGGCGCGCTTCTTAGCTGATTTGATATTAGCCAAGGTCCAACTCCCAAATATGTTCTATATGGACAATTCAAAGGCCGAGGAATATGCCCTTTTAGCCTTCTTTTGTCAATGGATTTGTGCAAATAAGCGCCGTTAATTTGACGACGCTACGTTACGTAGTGATGGCGCAAGATTCTATCAGCAAGCGCGCACCGAATACAGCTTTTCCGCTACAAAAATCGCAGCAAACGGCCAGTTTTCTTGCTCTGGCCGCCGAGGTGGATGAAATCCTTGCATCTTTCGTCTTAGAGGTGCAATCGCCGGTTAACGTCGCCCCCTGTACAAGGTATACTCTGACGATTTTCACTGTTTTGAGCCAGACATGAAGCTGATACGCGGCATACATAATCTTGGTCAGGCGCCGCACGGGTGCGTATTGACCATTGGTAATTTCGACGGCGTGCATCGTGGGCATCAGGCATTGCTGCAGCGTTTGCGTGCGGAAGGCCGCGAGCGAGGTTTACCGGTTGTGGTCATGATTTTTGAGCCGCAGCCGCTTGAGCTTTTTGCCGTGGATAAGGCGCCGGCCAGGCTGACGCGCCTGCGCGAAAAGCTGCGCTATCTGGCCGAGAGCGGCGTCGATTACGTCCTGTGCGTCCGCTTCGACCGTCGCTTCGCGGCATTAACGGCGCAGGCGTTTATCGGCGAGCTGTTGGTGAAGCGTCTCGGCGTGCGGTATCTGGCCGTCGGCGATGATTTCCGCTTTGGCGCTGGTCGCGAAGGGGATTTCTTGTTATTACAGAAAGCGGGCGCCGAGTTTAGCTTTGACGTCACCAGTACGCAAACCTTCTGCGAAGGCGGATTGCGCATTAGCAGCACCGCGGTTCGCCAGGCGCTGGCGAATGACGATCTCGGGCTTGCGCAAACGCTGCTGGGGCACCCGTTCACGATTTCAGGGCGCGTAGTTCACGGTGATGAACTCGGGCGCACCATAGGTTTCCCGACGGCGAATTTACCGCTGCGTCGTCAGGTTTCCCCGGTCAAAGGGGTCTACGCGGTAGAAGTAACAGGGCTGGGCGACACGCCTTTACCCGGCGTTGCCAACATCGGTACCCGTCCGACGGTGGCGGGCGTGCGCCAGCAGCTGGAAGTGCATTTACTGGATGTTGTAATGGACCTCTACGGTCGCCATATAGATGTGATACTGCGTAAAAAGATACGCAACGAGCAGCGATTTGCCTCGCTGGATGAACTGAAAGCGCAAATCGCGCGTGATGAGTTAACAGCCCGCGAATTTTTTGGGCTAGCAAAACCGGCCTGAGGCCGGTTATGTAATCAAACCGAAATACGGAACCGAGAATCTGATGAGTGACTATAAATCAACCCTGAATTTGCCGGAAACAGGGTTCCCGATGCGCGGCGATCTCGCCAAGCGCGAACCGGGAATGCTGGCGCGTTGGACCGATGATGACCTGTACGGCATCATTCGTGCAGCCAAAAAAGGCAAGAAAACGTTCATTCTGCATGATGGCCCTCCATATGCGAATGGCAGCATTCATATTGGTCACTCTGTAAACAAAATTCTCAAAGACATTATCGTGAAGTCCAAAGGACTCGCGGGATATGACTCGCCTTACGTTCCGGGCTGGGACTGCCACGGTCTGCCGATCGAGCTGAAAGTTGAGCAAGAGTTTGGCAAGCCGGGCGAGAAGTTCACCGCTGCGGAATTCCGCGCGAAATGCCGCGAATACGCCGCCACTCAGGTTGACGGTCAGCGCGCTGACTTCATCCGTCTGGGCGTGCTGGGCGACTGGTCGCACCCGTACCTGACCATGGACTTCAAAACCGAAGCCAACATCATCCGCGCGCTGGGTAAAATCATCGGCAACGGCCACCTGCATAAAGGCGCCAAACCGGTGCACTGGTGCGTGGACTGCCGTTCTGCGCTGGCGGAAGCGGAAGTTGAGTATTACGACAAAACGTCTCCGTCCATCGACGTGGCGTTCCATGCGGTAGATCAGGATGCGGTCAAAGCCAAATTTGGCGTCTCGTCCGTAAACGGCCCAGTATCACTGGTTATCTGGACCACCACCCCGTGGACCCTGCCTGCCAACCGCGCGATCTCCCTGTCCGGCGAGTTTGACTACGCGCTGGTGCAGGTGGAAGGTCAGGCGCTGATCCTGGCGAAAGACCTGGTTGAAAGCGTGCTGAAACGCGCGAATATCACCGACTACACCGTGCTGGGCACCGTGAAAGGCGACGCGCTGGAGCTGATGCGCTTCAAACATCCGTTCCTGGACTTCGACGTTCCGGCCATTCTGGGCGAACACGTTACCCTGGACGCCGGTACCGGCGCGGTGCATACCGCCGGCGGTCACGGCCCTGACGACTACAGCATCAGCCTGAAATACGGTCTGGAAATCGCCAACCCGGTCGGCCCGGACGGTTCCTACCTGCCAGGCACCTACCCGGCGCTGGACGGTATCAACGTCTTTAAAGCGAACGACATCATCGTCGACATGCTGCGCACCAGCGGCGCGCTGCTGCACGTCGAAAAAATGCAGCACAGCTATCCATGCTGCTGGCGTCACAAGTCGCCGATCATCTTCCGTGCGACCCCGCAGTGGTTCGTCAGCATGGATCAGAAAGGCCTGCGCGAGCAGTCCCTGAAAGAGATCAAAGGCGTGCAGTGGATCCCGGACTGGGGCCAGGCGCGTATCGAATCCATGGTGGCGAACCGTCCTGACTGGTGTATCTCCCGTCAGCGTACCTGGGGCGTGCCGATGTCTCTGTTCGTGCACAAAGAGACGCAGGAGCTGCACCCGAACACCCTGGAACTGATGGAAGAAGTGGCGAAGCGCGTTGAAGTTGACGGCATTCAGGCGTGGTGGGATCTCGATTCCCGCGACATCCTGGGCGCTGACGCGGACAGCTACGAGAAAGTGCCGGATACCCTGGACGTGTGGTTCGACTCCGGGTCTACCCACTCTTCCGTTGTTGATGTGCGTCCGGAGTTTGCCGGTCACGCCGCCGACATGTATCTGGAAGGGTCTGACCAACACCGCGGCTGGTTCATGTCATCTCTGATGATTTCCACCGCGATGAAGGGCAAAGCGCCGTATCGCCAGGTGCTGACCCACGGCTTCACCGTGGACGGTCAGGGCCGTAAGATGTCCAAATCTATCGGCAACACCGTTTCTCCGCAGGACGTGATGAACAAACTGGGCGCGGACATTCTGCGTCTGTGGGTGGCGTCTACCGACTACACCGGCGAAATGGCGGTGTCTGACGAGATCCTCAAACGTGCTGCCGACAGCTATCGTCGTATCCGCAACACCGCGCGCTTCCTGCTGGCGAACCTGAACGGTTTTGATCCAGTGAAAGACATGGTGAAACCGGAAGAGATGGTCGTTCTGGATCGCTGGGCGGTAGGCTGTGCGAAAGCGGCGCAGGAAGATATCCTGAAAGCCTATGAGTCTTACGACTTCCACGAAGTGGTGCAGCGCCTGATGCGCTTCTGCTCCATCGAAATGGGCTCGTTCTACCTCGACATCATCAAAGACCGCCAGTACACCGCAAAAGCGGAAAGCGTGGCACGTCGTAGCTGCCAGACTGCGCTGTTCCACATCGCAGAAGCGCTGGTGCGCTGGATGGCGCCGATCATGTCCTTCACCGCAGATGAAATCTGGGGCTACCTGCCGGGCGACCGTGAGCAGTATGTCTTCACTGGCGAGTGGTACGAAGGTTTGTTCGATCTCTCCGGCACCGAAGCGATGAACGATGCCTACTGGGACGAGCTGCTGAAAGTGCGCGGCGAAGTGAACAAAGTTATCGAGCAGGCGCGTGCAGACAAAAAAGTCGGCGGTTCTCTGGAAGCGGCGGTCACCCTGTACGCAGAACCCGAGCTGGCGGCGAAGCTGACGGCGCTGGGCGACGAATTGCGATTTGTCCTGTTGACCTCCGGGGCGACAGTTGCCGATTATGCAGCCGCAACGGCAGACGCTCAGCAGAGCGAGCTGCTGAAAGGGCTGAAGGTTGCGTTGAGTAAAGCCGAAGGCGAGAAGTGCCCGCGCTGCTGGCATTACACGACCGACGTCGGCCAGGTGGCGGAACACGCGGAAATCTGCGGACGCTGTGTCAGCAACATCGCCGGTGACGGCGAACAACGTAAATTTGCCTGATGAGTAAATCTGTGTGTTCAACAGGGCTGCGCTGGCTGTGGGTCGTCGTCGCCGTATTGATTATCGATCTGGGCAGCAAGTACCTGATCCTCCAGAATTTCATGCTGGGGGATACGGTAGGGCTGTTTCCGTCGCTTAATCTGCACTATGCGCGTAACTACGGCGCGGCGTTTAGCTTCCTCGCCGACAGCGGCGGCTGGCAGCGCTGGTTCTTTGCGGGCATTGCTATCGGTATCTGCGTCATCTTAACGGTGATGATGTATCGCGCGAAGGCGTCGCAGAAGCTCAATAACATCGCCTATGCTTTGATCATCGGCGGCGCGCTGGGCAACCTGTTCGATCGCCTGTGGCACGGCTTTGTGGTCGATATGATCGACTTCTACGTCGGCGACTGGCACTTTGCCACCTTCAACCTTGCCGATACGGCGATTTGTATCGGCGCGGCGCTGATCGTGCTGGAAGGTTTCTTGCCTAAACCTACAGCGAAAGAACAGGCTTAATTGTAAATGCCGGGTGGCGCTACGCTTACCCGGCCTACAGAATTTGTGGCCTCCCGTAGGCCCGGTAAGCGTAGCGCCACCGGGCAACAGGTGACCCAAAACAAGCGAGCAATTTGCATGTCTACATCTGTACAGAGCAACAGCGCCGTTCTGGTGCATTTTACGCTGAAACTTGATGACGGCTCCCTGGCCGAGTCGACTCGCAACAACGGCAAACCGGCGCTGTTTCGCCTCGGCGATGGCTCTCTGTCTGAAGGGCTTGAGCAGCATCTGCTGGGGCTGACGGCTGGCGAAAAACGCGTTTTCTCGCTGGAGCCTGACGCCGCGTTCGGCGTGCCGAGCCCGGATCTCATCCAGTACTTTTCCCGTCGTGAATTTATGGACGCTGGCGAGCCGGAAATCGGCGCGATTATGCTCTTTACCGCTATGGATGGCAGCGAAATGCCGGGCGTGATCCGCGAAATCAACGGCGACTCCATCACCGTTGATTTCAACCATCCGCTGGCAGGTCATACCGTTCATTTTGATATTGACGTGCTGGAAGTTGATCCGGCACTGGAGGCATAACATGCAGATCCTGTTGGCTAACCCGCGCGGCTTTTGCGCTGGCGTTGACCGCGCTATCAGCATTGTTGAAAACGCGCTGGCTATCTACGGCGCGCCGATTTACGTCCGCCATGAGGTGGTGCACAACCGCTACGTGGTGGACAGCCTGCGCGAGCGCGGGGCGATTTTCATTGAGCAGCTCAGCGAAGTACCGGACGGCGCGATCCTGATATTTTCCGCGCACGGCGTATCCCAGGCGGTGCGTAACGAAGCCAAAGGCCGCGATCTCACCGTGTTCGATGCGACCTGCCCGCTGGTCACCAAAGTGCATATGGAGGTTGCCCGCGCCAGCCGTCGTGGCGAGGAGTCGATTCTGATTGGCCATGCCGGTCACCCGGAAGTCGAAGGCACGATGGGTCAGTACAGCAACCCGCAAGGGGGCATGTATCTGGTGGAGTCGCCGGACGACGTCTGGCGGCTTAACGTCAAAAACGAAGCCAAACTGTCGTTTATGACCCAGACCACGCTCTCGGTGGACGATACCTCCGACGTCATCGACGCGCTGCGCAAGCGCTTCCCGCAGATCGTCGGGCCGCGTAAAGACGATATCTGCTATGCCACCACCAACCGTCAGGAAGCGGTGCGCGCGCTGGCGGAGCAGGCGGACGTCGTGCTGGTCGTCGGCTCCAAAAATTCGTCGAACTCCAACCGCCTGGCCGAACTGGCGCAGCGGATGGGGAAAGCGGCGTTTTTGATTGATGACGCAACGGATATCCAGGAAGCCTGGGTGAAAGAGGCGAAGTGCGTCGGCGTGACCGCTGGCGCGTCCGCGCCGGATATTCTGGTGCAGAACGTGATTGTTCGTCTGCAGGCCTTAGGGGGCGGTGACGCCGTGCCGCTGGAAGGACGCGAAGAAAATATCGTCTTCGAAGTGCCGAAAGAGCTGCGAATGGATGTTCGTGAAGTCGAATAAGTTATTCATTTCACTGTTATGAGAAGATGCCAGACTGCCCGTCTGGCATTTTTTTATGGAGGAAATATGCGCTTACCGATCGTTCTTGATACTGACCCTGGCATTGATGATGCGGCGGCGATCGCCGCGGCGCTGTTTGCCCCCGAGCTGGATGTACAGTTAATCACCACCGTCGCCGGTAACGTTTCGGTCGAGAAAACGACCCGTAACGCGCTGCAGCTGCTTCATTTCTGGCAGGCTGATGTGCCGCTGGCGCAGGGCGCCGCCGCGCCGATGCTGCGCCCGCTGCGTGACGCGGCGAACGTTCACGGCGAGTCGGGCATGGAGGGGTATGACTTTGTCGAGCATAACCGCCAGCCGCTGGCGAAGCCGGCGTTTATTGCCATTCGCGATGCTGTGATGAGCGCGCCGGAGCCGCTGACGCTGGTGGCGATTGGCCCGCTGACCAATATCGCGCTGCTGTTGACCCACTACCCGGAATGCATCTTTAACATCCGTCGTCTGGTCATCATGGGCGGTTCCGCTGGTCGGGGCAACTTCACGCCGAATGCGGAGTTCAACATTGCGATTGACCCGGAAGCCGCCGCGCGTGTGTTTCAGAGCGGCATTGATATCGTGATGTGCGGGCTGGACGTTACCAACCAGGCGGTGCTGACGCCCGACTATCTGGAGCAGCTTCCGCAGCTTAACGAAACCGGAAAAATGCTGCATTCCCTGTTCAGCCACTACCGCAGCGGCAGCATGAGCAGCGGGCTGCGGATGCACGACCTCTGCGCCATCGCCTGGCTGGTTCGCCCGGAGCTGTTCGCGCTAAGCCCGTGCTTTGTCGCGGTCGAGACCCAGGGCACCTGGACCGCAGGCGCCACTGTGGTGGATATCGAAGGCCGTCTTGGGCAGCACGCCAACGCCCAGGTTGCGCTGGGACTGGATGTTGACGGCTTCCGCCGCTGGGTATCGGAGGTACTGGCGCTGGCACCCTGACGGCGGAGTGTGATTAACCTTGCAAAGTTATTACCCTCCCGCAAGGTTAATCGATTAATCTGCTATGCTTACGGTGTTGTTCTCCTCGGGCCGGAGATAAACATGAACTCTCAGATAATCCAGCCACCTCTGGTGGCATGGGCGAATGGCGCTTTCAGCCATGCGCCGGTAATTCGTAAAACGACGCGCATTCAGGATCTGACTGCCGTTTTTGCCGACGGTCAGGCCTGGCGCAGCTGCGATCCTCAGCTCCCGGTGTATACCGTTGAAATGCTTGAGACGCCTGCCGGAGAGGGGGAGCTCTGGACGGGGGTGACGCATCTGAACCCCGGAAAAGTGGGCAACGAATTTTTCATGACCCGCGGGCATTTTCACGCCCGCCGCGAGCAGGGTGAAGTCTACTTTGGCCTGCGCGGGCAAGGGCTGCTGCTGCTGCAGGACGAACACGGAAAAGCGCGGCTGGAAACGGTCTGCGCAGGGTCGGTGCATATTATTCCCGGGTTTACCGCGCACCGGCTTATCAACACCGGCAGCGAGATCCTCTCCGCGCTGGCCGTCTGGCCGACCATCGCCGGGCATGACTATGCGGCGCTGCAGGGCGGGTTTGCGCTGCGGGTGCAGGAAGAAAACCAGCAGATCTGCGTCTGCGAGGTGCAAAATGGGTGAGAAATCTCAGCCTTACGGGCTCGATATGACCATCCATCATCAGCCGCTCGGCTTTAGCTATGGCGATGAGGTCACGGGGCCGATGCCGGAAATCCGCCATCTCGATCAAATCCGCGCATCGCTTCGCGACCCACACTGCGACGGGCCGGACGAGGTCTACGCCATTGCGATGGACGTCGCGCGCATGCAGGATCGCGAAGAGCTGCAAAAGCGGATGCTGCTGTTCGGCGTGGTGACCTATGCGGCAGGGAAGCTTGGCGATGAGCCGATTCGCAGTCAGGGACATGTGCATCGCATCAGCCAGCACAGCGGCTGGTCGCCGCCGGAGCTGTATGAAATCTGGCAGGGGAAGGCCATTATCTATATGCAGGAGTACGTGGAGGACGACCCCGGACGCTGTTTTGCGGTGATGGCAGGCCCTGGCGATAAGGTTCTGGTACCGCCGGGCTGGGGGCACGCCACCATTTCCGCAAGCCCTGACGAACCGCTGACCTTTGGCGCCTGGTGCGACCGCGAATACGGCTTTGAGTACGATGCCGTTCGCGCGCGTAAGGGGCTTGCCTGGTATCCACTGATGCAGGATAACCACGTGATATGGCAGCATAACCCGCACTATGCGCCAGGGCGTTTACAGGCGATCACGCCGCGTCCGTATACCGAGTTTGGTATTACCTCCGCGCCGGTGTATCAGCAGTTTATCGACGATCCGGCGCGTTTTCAGTTCATCTCCCGGCCTGATAAAGCCGCCGGGCTGTGGCAGAACTTCCATCCATAAAAAAACCGGGGCAGTCGCCCCGGTTTATCGCTTCACATAATCTTACCCCGCAAACAGCCCGCTCGCCACGCCGAGGGCGGCAAGCGCCAGTAGCAGGACCATGGCTTTCACCGGCGATACGCCGCGCTTCGCCATCAGATACCAGGTGCCCAGCACCACGATAAGCGGCAGAAGCTGCGGGAAAATGCCGTCCAGCATCTGCTGGACGTGGATATTGACCCCGTCTTTGGTGATGAATTCAAGGCCGGTGCCAAGCTTCACGTAGCTTGCCGCCACGCCGCCCATCACAAACACCCCCAGCAGCGACAGCGCCTCGCGCAGGCGGGTAGATTTACTGCTGACCAGCATCTCTACCGAACCTGAGCCCATCTGATAGCCCTTCAGAAACAAAAACCAGGAGCCAGGGATGATGATCGCAAGCCAGGCGATGATGTAAAACAGCGGCCCCAGCACGCTGCCGCCCGCCGCCAGCGCCATCCCGATGCTGAGCAAAATCGGGATCAGCATGCCCGGGATCATCGAATCGCCGATCCCGGCGATCGGTCCCATCAGGCCGACTTTCAGGGTGTTAATGGTTTCACCGTCGATGGGATCGCCGTTGGCTTTTTTCTCTTCCAGCCCCAGCGCCATGCCGTTGACGATAGCGCCAATCTGCGGTTCTGTATTGTAGAACGACGCATGGCGGCGCAGCATTTCGGTACGCTGGGCGGCATCCGGGTAGAGCTTACGGGCGACGGGCAGCATGCTCAGGCAAAACCCGAACGACTCGAGGCGTTCAAAGCTCATCGATGACAGGTTATGCATCATCCACGCCCGCCAGCAGCGGCGCAGATCTTTTCGGGTCAGTTTACGCTCTTCCATCAGAATTCATCCTCATCATCGGCCGCCGGTCTGGCTGCCGCAGGCTGCGGCGCTTCCGGCTTGTAGTTGTAATGAATCAGCGCCAGCAGCGCGCCCACGATAACCAGCGCCACCATGTTCAGCTTCAGAAAAACAATGCATATGAAGCCGACGAGAAAGTAGATAAGCATGGTGTAGTTCTTGATTATCTGCTTAAGCAGGATGGCGATACCGACGGCGGGTAAAATGCCGCCCAGCACGTTCATGGTTGAGAGCACCACCTTCGGCAGGCTGTCCATAAAGCCGCTGATGTACTGGGCCCCGAAGTAGACGGCGATAAACGTCGGGACAAAACGCAGGACAAAGTTGGTGGCCTGCGGCCAGATAGCGCTGTTGAGATAGATACCGCGCTCGTCGCCGCGCTCCAGCGCGTTATCGGCGCGATGGTTCCAGAATGAGTTCAGCACCATCATGGCGTTGAACAAAATGGTACCTGCAATCCCGATGGTGGCCGCCAGCGCCACGGCGACTTCCGGCCCTTTGCCCGACAAAATGCCCAGCGCAATCGCCGGATAAGCCACGAAGTTGAGGTCAGCCGGCATTGAGCCGCCCGGCGTGACCATCGCGATATACACCGCCTGCACCGCGACGCCTATCATGATGCCCGTCGTCACATCGCCGAGGATAAACCCGACCAGCATGCCGGATACTAACGGGCGGGTAATCAGATACCAGCCGCCCGTCAGGCCAAACAGCCAGGGACTGCTGAGCGCGCCCAGATAGCAGAGCACGCCAATTAATGTCGCTTCGATAATCATTGCCCGCTCCTTATTTCAGCTTTTGCCGGGCGTCCTGCCAGCTGTAATAGCTGGCGTCGGGAACCAGGCGAAACTCAACGTGGTGGCCGTGCGCGCTCAGGTAGTCGAATGCCGCAATCTCTTGCGCGTTTACCGACTGATTGGGGCCGATGGTGGTGGTGTCGGCGCGCGCGCTCATCGGGCCGACGTTGATTTTGCCGTTGCCATTTTTCAGGCTGATACCGGCCTCCTCAAGGCGCTGCAGCGTGACCGGCGATTTGCCGATGACGAAATAGCGTTTCTCGCTGGCGATCACTTTGGGCAGCTTTTCGATGGCGGTGGCGGTATCGAACAGCCAGACTTTGGTATCGGATACCGCGCCTTTCATCACCGATGAAAGCAGCGGGTCGGCCGCGACGGCGTCATCGATAGCGACAATCCCGTCGCAGGGCAGCTCTTTGGCCCAGCGTGTGATGAGCTGCCCATGAATCACGCGGTCGTCGATGCGGACAAAAGAAATACTCATAGCAAGCTCCTTAAAAATCGTCAGATTGCGCCGCGGCGCCCGGGCTCGCCACGACCAGCGTCGGCAGGGTGAGCTCAAGCAGATGCCGGGCGGCGGCGTTAACATCGTCAAAATGCTGAATATCGTCGGTTTGCAGCAGCATCGGGAAGCTCATGCCGCCGATGACCGCGACCGGCGGAACGACATCCGGCGAAAAGGCATACTGGCAGGCGACGTTCCACGGCGTCCCGCTTTGCATATCGCACAGCACCAGCACCCCGTCGGCGCCCGCGCTGGCGGCCTCCAGCGTTTGGGCAAACTCGCGTTTAAAACCGTCAATACCGGCGTCGCCGCGCAGAGTGACGGCGCGCAGGTGCGCCATCTCGCCGTAGACCATGGCCGCGCTGTCCAGCATGGCGCTGGCCATGGGGCCATGGGAGGCCACTATCACATTAATCATTGTTACCCCCTGACCCAGGCTTTGACGGTGGCAAAACGCTGGCCGATGCTATTGCCGACAGGCGTTATCCGGTATTCCCCGACCGAGGCCGGAATAATAAAGGTTTCAGCATAGTGCACGGTGAAGGGAGCAAACGCGCCGCTGGGGCTCTCCACTAGGGCTTCCGCGCCTTCGACCAGGTTCAGCACGTTGACGCCGCCCTGGGTATGGTGGGTCACCGGGCCGCTAAACCAGTGGCGGCGCGTTTCAATAAACTCCCGCTCGTGCAGGCCGGTACGCTCTTCCTGCCAGCCGTCTCCTTCGCCGAGCGGCTCAATACGGTTCACCAGATGCTGATGCACCCATTGGGTGTCGCGCTGCCAGTCGATCACCTGTTCGCCGTGCGTCAGATGTACCGGGCGCGGCAGCCCGTCGAGCCCCAGCCGTCCCCAGTCCCACAGCTTGAAGGTAAAAATATACGGCGTGGCGCTTATCTCCAGCACCATGGTGCCTGAACCCGAGCAGTGCACTGTGCCCGCCGGAATCAGGAAGTGATCGTGCTTGCGCGCCGGGATCTGGTTCACGAAGCGTCGATCGTCAAAGTCCTTCTCGCCGCGGGCCGCCTGATGGAGGTCGTCAATCATCGCGGCAGGGTCGGTGCCGGTTTTGGTGCCGAGATACACCACCGCGTCCGGCTCTGCGTCCAGGATGTAGTAGCTCTCATCTTGGGTATAGTGCATACCGAACTGCTGCTGAATATATTCCGTTAGCGGGTGGACCTGGAAACTCAGGTTCTGGCCGCCCATGGTGTCGAGAAAATCGAAGCGGATCGGGAATTCCGCGCCGAAACGGGCGTGAACCTTTTCGCCCAGCAGCTCTTGCGGATGCAGCAGCACCAGGTCCAGAGAGGGGATCTCGATCCGCACGTCGCCAAACCGCATCAGCAGGCTGTTTTCCTCGGGCACGCAGTCAAAACACCATGCATAGTTAGGCTTCGAGGGATCGAGATCGAATCGTTGCTTCATCCACTGGCCGCCCCAGACGCCGGGGTCGAAGAAGGGCACCACGCGGAAGGGGCGATGGCTGGTTTCCTTCAGACCCGCGCGCAAAGCCTCGCCGCTGACCATCGACGGCGCGTCGGCGAGAGTGGTATCGAGCAGAAAATGGGTACGCTTGAGCAGCGGCGTTTTATGACGGTCAAATACCCGCCACTCGATAAAAAAGGCGCGTTTGTAGCGGCGCAGTATATCTTCATGCTGGTTTTCCACGCCCCAGTTGCCGAGCTCGCCGCTGCGCATCCGCTGTTGGATCTCCCAGCGTGGCAGGTCGGCGTAGACCAGCACGTCGCCCGGGTGCACCAGCGAGGCGCCGGGACCATACACCACGACCAGCCCTTCGGCGGCGTCCGCCACCTGCTGGCGCAGCGCCGCCAGACGGTCAGCGTCAAAAAATTCGCTTAACTGGTGGCAGGAGAGGACGCCGAAGACGCGATCGTCGGTCAGGTTGCGGGCCAGCAGCGTATGCAGGGCCTGCTCATCCTGTCGGGCGCTCTCGACGTTGACCAGCACGCTGGCGTTAAGCGCGGGCAGCAACTGGTGTTCCAGCTCGCTCAGGCGTACGCCCGGATAGCAGTCGATGACCAGTACGGTTTTGGCGGCGGCGGAACGTCGGGTGTTCAGCGCAGTAACAATGGCCTGCCAGCCTTGCCAGGCCTGATGTTCGTAGCCCTTCACGGATACTTCAGGGTATTTATCGTAGGTTGTCAGTTTCATTCTTTCTCTCCGTAATCGCTATACTAAGATTAATCGATTAACCGATACTGAAAAGAGTGGTTAACGCGATTAACCTGGCAAAAAGCGCAATAAAATGTCTTTTACGCCACGCGATGTGAAGTTCCTCACAGGGAAAAATGCAAAATGTCGGTTATTCGATTAATCTGTGAGGGAGCAACAGGAGGAAACATGACGACAGTGACGCTGGCACAGGTTGCCGAGAAGGCGGGCGTATCGACGGCAACGGTGTCGATGGTGCTGCGCAACCGTGGGCGCATCTCACCGGCGACCCGTGAACGGGTGCTAAAAGCGCTGGATGAGTCCGGTTATGTCTATAACCAGACGGCGGCGAATTTGCGCAACCGCAGCAGCAACCAGGTCGGCCTGCTGCTGCATGATATTACCAACCCCTTTTACGGGGAGATGACCGCAGGCCTCAGCCATGAAATGGAGCGTCACGAGATGCTGCTGTTTCTGGCCAATAGCGAAGAGTCAGAAGAGCGTCAGCAAAAGTTTGTCGACTCGCTGCTGCGCAATAACGCCTGCGGCATGGTGCTGTGTGCGGCGCGGGAAACCCCGCAGGCGTTTTTCGACGGCCTGAAGCGGCGCAATATTCCGGCCATTATGGTCGTGCGGCCGTTGACCGACCCGGACTTTGACTTCGTCGGCACCGACAACTTCCTCGGCACGCAGATGGCGACATCGCACCTGCTGAAGCTGGGGCACCGGAACATCGCGTTTATCGGCGGCAGCCAGAATTCCGGTACCCGTTCCCAGCGTATCGGCGGTTTTACCAGCCGCCTTCTGGAGCACGGGCTGTCGCCGAATCCGCAGTGGATTGTCACCTCTCAGGCCAGCCAAAGCGACGGCGCGCGGGTGTCCGAAGCGCTGTTCAGGCAGTTTCCGCAGATTACCGCCGCGGTGTGCTACCAGGATATCGTCGCGCTGGGCGTGATGCAGACCCTGCGCAAACTCGGCAGGGAGGTGGGGCGTGACTTCGCCCTCGTCGGCTTTGACGATATTACCGAGGCGGCGCTGGTGCAGCCTGCGTTAACGACGGTTTCGGTTGCGGCAAAAGAGATAGGACGTAAGGCGGGCGAACTGCTTTATAGTCGTATTCAGGGCAACGATGAGCCGCCGAAACGGATCATTCTGCCGCCAGCGCTGGTGGTCAGAGAATCATGCGGTTTTCGCTGATCGTTATGTCTTTTGCTGATAGAAATCCCTGTTTCACGTTAAATTCTAATTATCGGTGTTTTTGAGTGGCGGCCTCTGGCGGGGCTGGTTACTCTGAAAACGATTTACAAATAGTTAACTTAAGAGAATAGATATGCATGATGCACAAATCCGCGTGGCGATAGCGGGCGCGGGAGGCCGTATGGGGCGTCAGTTAATTCAGGCCGCGACGCAGCTGGATGGCGTTCGGCTGGGCGCCGCGCTGGAGCGCGAAGGCTCTTCCCTGCTGGGGTGCGATGCGGGTGAGCTCGCCGGCATCGGCCACACCGGCGTTACGGTACAAAGCAGCCTGGAAGCGGTGAAAGCGGATTTTGACGTTTTCATCGATTTCACCCGCCCTGAAGGGACGCTGGCGCACCTGGCGTTCTGCCGGGCGAACGGTAAGGGCATGGTTATTGGCACCACCGGTTTTGACGATGCCGGCAAACAGGCTATTCAGAGCGCGGCGCAGGAGATTGCAATCGTCTTCGCCGCCAACTTCAGCGTAGGGGTCAACGTGATGCTGAAGCTGCTGGAGAAGGCCGCCAAAGTCATGGGAAGCTACACCGATATCGAAATTATCGAAGCGCACCATCGTCACAAAGTGGATGCGCCGTCAGGCACTGCGCTGGCGATGGGCGAGGCGATTGCCGGCGCGCTGGATAAAGATCTGAAAAGCTGCGCCGTATACAGCCGTGAAGGCCACACCGGCGAGCGCGTACCGGGCACCATCGGTTTCGCTACCGTGCGGGCGGGCGACATCGTCGGTGAGCATACCGCGATGTTCGCCGATATCGGCGAGCGCGTGGAGATCACCCATAAAGCCTCCAGCCGTATGACGTTCGCTAACGGTGCTGTTCGTTCCGCACTGTGGTTAAAAGGCAAGAAAAATGGTCTTTTTGATATGCGAGATGTGCTCGATCTCAACAGTTTGTAAGAGTTATTACCCATCGTGATGTGGTTTTTGCAGTCATAATATGTTGATTGCATAGGGCAATATTTTATTGCCCTTTAATTTTATCATTTTTAATTCAATTTTTTTATGAGGTTTCTGTTTTTGAATGTTTACTCCTCGTTTTGTGTTGTTGGAATGTAAATTTTGACCATCTGGTCCACTTTTTTATCCTTTTCCGCTTCGCTTTACATTATTCTGGCTGCGCAAGCGGTTGTTATCCTCATCCTGGCTGCTATTTTTGCCTGTTATACAGGGCTTAATTCTTCAGTGGCGCAAAATAACAATAAAAATACCGTCTTTAAGTTGACTTTTTACCTCTGAATCTCCAGAATGCCGCCGTTTGCCAAAAATCCGCTGGCAACACATTTGCATTGATTCATGACGTGGTTGTGCATTAATATGCAAATAAAGTGAGTGAATATTCTCTGGAGGGTGTTTTGATTAAGTCAGCGCTATTGGTTCTGGAAGACGGAACCCAGTTTCACGGTCGGGCCATAGGGGCAACAGGTTCGGCGGTTGGGGAAGTCGTTTTCAATACTTCAATGACCGGTTATCAAGAAATCCTCACTGATCCTTCCTATTCCCGCCAAATCGTCACTCTTACTTATCCTCATATCGGTAATGTCGGCACCAACGCCGCTGATGAAGAATCCTCCCAGGTACATGCGCAAGGCCTCGTCATTCGTGACCTGCCGCTTATCGCCAGCAACTTCCGCAATACCGAAGACCTCTCTTCTTACCTCAAACGCCATAACATCGTGGCGATTGCCGATATCGATACCCGTAAGCTGACGCGCCTGCTGCGTGAGAAGGGCGCCCAGAACGGCTGCATCATTGCCGGCGATAACCTGGACGCAGCGCTGGCGCTGGAAAAAGCGAAAGCCTTCCCGGGCCTGAACGGTATGGATCTGGCAAAAGAAGTGACCACCGCCGAAACCTATAGCTGGACGCAGGGGAGCTGGACGCTGGCGGGCGATCTGCCGGAAGCGAAGAAAGAGGACGAACTGCCGTTCCACGTGGTGGCCTACGATTTCGGCGCCAAGCGCAATATCCTGCGTATGCTGGTGGACCGCGGCTGCCGCCTGACGGTGGTTCCGGCGAAGACCTCCGCTGAAGACGTGCTGAAGATGAACCCGGACGGTATCTTCCTCTCCAACGGCCCGGGCGACCCGGCGCCGTGCGATTACGCGATCGACGCGATTCAGACATTCCTTGAAACCGATATCCCGGTTTTTGGCATCTGCCTCGGCCATCAGCTGCTGGCGCTGGCGAGCGGCGCGAACACCGTCAAGATGAAGTTCGGCCACCACGGCGGCAACCACCCGGTGAAAGATATCGACAACAACACGGTGATGATTACGGCGCAGAACCACGGCTTCGCGGTCGATGAGGCCTCCATGCCGGCTAACCTGCGCGTGACGCACAAATCACTGTTCGATGGCACCCTGCAGGGTATTCATCGCACCGATAAGCCCGCCTTCAGCTTCCAGGGACACCCGGAAGCCAGCCCAGGCCCGCACGATGCCGCACCGCTGTTCGATCACTTCATCGAACTTATCGAGCAATACCGTAAGACCGCTAAATAATCAGGAGCTGAGAAGATAATGCCAAAACGTACAGACATAAAAAGCATCCTGATCCTCGGCGCTGGCCCGATTGTTATCGGCCAGGCCTGTGAATTCGACTACTCTGGCGCCCAGGCGTGTAAAGCCCTGCGTGAAGAGGGCTACCGCGTCATCCTGGTGAACTCGAACCCGGCGACCATTATGACCGACCCGGAAATGGCCGATGCGACCTACATCGAGCCGATTCACTGGGAAGTGGTGCGTAAAATCATCGAAAAAGAGCGCCCGGACGCAGTACTGCCGACCATGGGCGGCCAGACGGCGCTGAACTGCGCGCTGGAGCTGGAGCGTCAGGGCGTGCTGGCCGAGTTCGGCGTGACCATGATTGGCGCCACCGCCGACGCGATTGATAAAGCCGAAGACCGTCGCCGTTTCGACGTGGCGATGAAGAAAATCGGCCTCGACACTGCGCGTTCCGGTATCGCGCACAACATGGAAGAAGCGCTGGCGGTTGCCGCTGACGTGGGATATCCGTGCATCATCCGTCCGTCCTTCACCATGGGCGGCACCGGCGGCGGTATCGCCTACAACCGCGAAGAGTTCGAAGAGATTTGCGAGCGCGGTCTGGATCTCTCTCCCACCAAAGAGCTGCTGATTGATGAATCGCTGATCGGCTGGAAAGAGTACGAGATGGAAGTGGTGCGTGATAAAAACGACAACTGCATCATCGTCTGCTCTATCGAAAACTTTGACGCGATGGGGATCCACACCGGCGACTCCATCACCGTGGCGCCTGCCCAGACGCTGACCGACAAAGAGTATCAAATCATGCGTAACGCCTCGATGGCGGTACTGCGTGAAATCGGCGTCGAAACCGGCGGTTCTAACGTTCAGTTCTCAGTAAACCCGAAAACCGGCCGTCTGATTGTTATCGAAATGAACCCGCGCGTGTCCCGTTCTTCGGCGCTGGCCTCGAAAGCCACCGGCTTCCCGATTGCCAAAGTGGCGGCGAAGCTGGCGGTGGGTTACACCCTCGACGAGCTGATGAACGACATCACCGGCGGCCGCACTCCGGCCTCCTTCGAGCCGTCTATCGACTATGTCGTTACCAAAATTCCTCGCTTTAACTTCGAGAAGTTCGCGGGCGCCAACGACCGTCTGACCACCCAGATGAAATCGGTCGGCGAAGTGATGGCGATTGGCCGTACCCAGCAGGAATCCCTGCAGAAAGCGCTGCGCGGCCTGGAAGTGGGCGCCACCGGCTTTGACCCGAAGGTAAGCCTGGATGACCCGGAAGCGCTGACCAAAATCCGCCGCGAGCTGAAAGACGCGGGCGCCGAGCGTATCTGGTACATCGCCGATGCCTTCCGCGCGGGCCTGTCCGTCGACGGCGTGTTCAACCTGACCAACATCGACCGCTGGTTCCTGGTACAGATTGAAGAGCTGGTGCGTCTGGAAGATAAAGTGGCGGAGCTGGGCATCAACGGCCTGGACGCTGACTTCCTGCGCGTACTGAAGCGTAAAGGCTTCGCCGATGCGCGTCTGGCGAAACTGGCGGGCGTACGTGAAGCGGAAATCCGCAAGCTGCGCGACCAGTTCAACCTGCACCCGGTTTACAAGCGCGTGGATACCTGCGCCGCAGAATTTGCGACCGACACCGCTTACATGTACTCCACCTATGAAGACGAGTGCGAAGCGAACCCGTCCGTTGACCGCGACAAAATTATGGTGCTGGGCGGCGGTCCAAATCGTATCGGCCAGGGCATCGAGTTCGACTACTGCTGCGTACACGCCTCGCTGGCGCTGCGCGAAGACGGTTACGAGACCATTATGGTCAACTGTAACCCGGAAACCGTGTCTACCGACTATGACACCTCCGACCGCCTCTACTTCGAGCCGGTCACGCTGGAAGACGTGCTGGAAATCGTACGTATCGAGAAGCCAAAAGGCGTCATCGTGCAGTACGGCGGCCAGACTCCGCTGAAGCTGGCGCGTGCGCTGGAAGCCGCTGGCGTACCGGTTATCGGCACCAGCCCGGATGCGATTGACCGTGCGGAAGACCGCGAGCGTTTCCAGCAGGCGGTTGACCGTCTGAAGCTGAAACAGCCGGCGAACGCCACCGTGACCGCGATTGAACAGGCCGTAGAGAAGGCAAAAGACATTGGCTACCCGCTGGTGGTGCGTCCCTCCTACGTTCTCGGCGGCCGCGCGATGGAAATTGTGTATGACGAAGCCGACCTGCGTCGCTACTTCCAGACCGCGGTCAGCGTCTCTAACGACGCGCCGGTGCTGCTCGACCGCTTCCTGGACGATGCGGTAGAAGTGGACGTCGACGCCATCTGCGACGGCGAAATGGTGCTGATTGGCGGCATCATGGAGCACATCGAGCAGGCGGGCGTTCACTCCGGCGACTCCGCCTGTTCTCTGCCGGCCTACACCCTGAGCCAGGAAATTCAGAACGTGATGCGCCAGCAGGTGCAGAAGCTGGCCTTCGAGCTGCAGGTGCGTGGTCTGATGAACGTCCAGTTCGCGGTGAAAGACAACGAAGTCTACCTGATTGAAGTGAACCCGCGTGCGGCGCGTACCGTCCCGTTTGTCTCCAAAGCCACCGGCGTTCCGCTGGCGAAAGTGGCGGCGCGCGTGATGGCGGGCCAGACGCTGGCTCAGCAGGGCGTGACCAAAGAAATCATCCCGCCGTACTACTCGGTGAAAGAAGTGGTGCTGCCGTTCAACAAATTCCCGGGCGTTGACCCCCTGTTAGGGCCAGAAATGCGCTCTACCGGGGAAGTGATGGGCGTGGGCCGCACCTTTGCAGAAGCCTTCGCGAAAGCGCAGCTCGGCAGCAGCTCTACCATGAAAAAACAGGGGCGTGCGCTGCTCTCCGTTCGCGAAGGCGACAAAGAGCGTGTGGTCGACCTGGCGGCGAAGCTGTTGAAGCAGGGCTTCGAGCTGGATGCGACCCACGGTACGGCGATTGTGCTGGGCGAAGCGGGCATCAACCCGCGCCTGGTGAACAAGGTGCATGAAGGTCGTCCGCACATTCAGGACCGTATCAAGAATGGCGAATACACCTACATCATCAACACCACCGCTGGCCGCCAGGCGATTGAAGACTCCAAGCTGATTCGCCGCAGCGCGCTGCAGTACAAAGTGCACTACGACACCACCCTGAACGGCGGTTTCGCAACAGCCATGGCGCTGAATGCGGATGCCACCGAGAAGGTGATTTCGGTACAGGAAATGCACGCGCAAATTACGAAGTAAGCCTCTTCACGCAGGCCCGGTTCCGGGCCTGCGTTATTATCTAGAGCAGGTCGTTATTGATTTTGACGACAATCTTGCGCAGCGGTGCGCCAGCATCAAGGGTGCTCATCGGACGGTGTAACTCGCCAGGGAACAGGATAGCCAGCTCAAAGGGATGAAGGTGGATCAGCGTTTCGCTGCTGATGTGTTCGCAAAAACCAATGTCGTGAGCCGCGTTAAACGGCCCATCCGGCGCGATGGTCAGCCCCTTATTTCCTGCGCCAATAACTTCCTCTCCCACCAAAACGATATGAATATCAATATATTGACGATGATACTCCGGGCGCTGTTCGGTCAGAGGGCGCGTTTCGCCTTCGACGACGGTAAAAAAGAGATTATCGCCATCAACGGTATATTTACCGCAAGGCAGGCTGAGCGGCTCCTGGGCGATAACCGCCTGTAACGCGGTACGGATAACCGGCGGATAGAGTGCATTTTTAGCGGCTGTGGCCAGGGTATCGATAATCATGCCAGCACCTCCCTGGAGTGCGCTTGTTCGAGTAACGTTAAGGCGTTCGCCACGATCTGCGCCACCGTCGGGGCGATATCAATAGCGACTATATCGGTTTCGCTGCTGTCGGGGGCTTCCAGCGCGGCAAACTGGCTGCGCAGTAACGCCTCTGGCATAAAATGCCCTTTACGCTGCTGCATTCGGGCCAGAATGCAGTCGTAATCTCCCGTCAGCCACAGAAAGCGAACCTGGTTGCTTCCTTTGCGCAGCTGGTCGCGATAGCGTTTTTTGAGCGCCGAACAGACCAGCACGCCGGATTCATTCTTCTGCTCAAGGCTAAAAATGACGTCGGCGATACGCTCCAGCCACGGCTGGCGATCGTTATCATCAAGCGGCTGGCTGGCGGCCATTTTGACAATATTCTGCCGGGGGTGAAGGTCATCGCCATCGATGAATTTAGCCCCTATCTGCTGCGCGATGGCGTGTCCGACCGTTGTTTTCCCGGTGCCCGATACGCCCATCAGGATGATACATTGCCCTGTCATAGCGCCTCCTGAGTCACACTGCCACCAACATGCCGCCATCCACGAACAACAGATGCCCGTTGACGAAGTTGGACGCACTGGAAGAGAGAAACACCGCCGCGCCGACCAGCTCCTGCGGGTCGCCCCAGCGCGCCGCCGGCGTGCGTTTGCACAGCCAGTCGGTAAAGGCTTTATCGTCGACCAGCGTCTGCGTCATTGCCGTTTTGAAGTAGCCTGGCGCGATACCGTTAACCTGAATGTTATGGCGCGCCAGCTCAACGCACATTCCGCGCGTCAGCATTTTGACAGCGCCTTTGGCGGCGGCATAAGGGGTGATAGTGTCGCGGCCCAGCTCGCTTTGCATGGAGCAAATGTTGACGATTTTACCCTGCTGGCGGGTGATCATCCGTTTGGCAACGGCCTGCGACACTAAAAATACCGCCGTCTGATTCACGGAAATAACGTCATTCCATTCCTGAACCGGGAATTCGGTAAAAGGATGGCGGCGCTGAATACCGGCGTTATTAAATAATACGTCGATGGCGCCTGTTTCGTTTTCAATCTGGCTAATTGCATTTTCTACGCTGTCAGCATCCGTGACATTAAATACGGCAGGATAGGCCGTCGCGCCTTCATCGCGTAATTTCATGACCGCATCGTGCGCCCGGGTTTCAGAAATATCATTAATGATAATTTCCGCGCCATATTGCGCCAGACCCTGAGCCATCACAAAACCAATGCCCTGACCTGCGCCTGTAATTAAAATGCGTTTACCTTGTAAGCTGAAAAGATCTTTCATCTTGATATCCTGATTAACGGCTGAAAACGGAAAACGTTGTGGGCTCTATCTCACGGATTTTCGGCTGGTGAAACTGTGATGAGGATCACTTCAAATCGTGTTACGAAAAGGGGTTACGTTAAACGTGAGACGGGGCGGTAAATCCCGCGCCAGCAGAGGGGGATAGCGGCGTCGCGCGATTCTCTTTTCCTGCGCTGGCAGGCATAATGGCCTGATGTGGTAGCGGTTATTGGCGGGTTAACTGATGAAGGCACAACGTATTACGCTTAATGATATTGCTGAGCTGGCTGGCGTAACGAAGATGACCGTTAGCCGCTATTTACGCACGCCGGATAAAGTGAAACCCGAAACCGCTGAGCGTATTGCCAGCGTGATTGCCGAAATTGGCTACGAGCCTGACCCGGATAACCCCGCCATGAGCAGTACCGTGGTGCCGCGCATTGGTGTACTCATTCCTTCTTTTCATAATCAAATATTTGCCGATCTGTTAGCCGGTATTGAGTCGGTCACGGCTGCCCACGGCTATCAGACGCTGGTGGTGAACTACGACTACGACCGCCTGCGTGAAGAGGAGCAGATTGCGGCAGTGCTGGCGTTTAATGTCAAAGGCCTGCTGCTGACCGAATCGGTGCATACCCTGCGGGCAGAAAAGTACCTCAACGCCGCGAAAATCCCCGTTGCGGAAGTGATGGGCCTGTCGGACAACCCCGGGCGTATTAACGTGGGTTTTGACAATTTCAAAGCCGGCCTGGATATGACCAACATGCTGCTGGCAAGCGGAAAACGGCACATCGTCTATTTTGGTTCGATGTCGGACGTCCGTGATGAGCAGCGCTATGCGGGGTATTGTCAGGCGATGGAAGCGGCAGGCCTGACGGTAGGGCGCATCGCTCCCAACAAGGTTTCGTCCGTCTCCATCGGTACGGGCATGATGACGCTGGGGCGCCAGATGTACGCCGATATGGACGGCATTCTGTGTACCAACGACGACCTCGCCGTTGGCGTGTTACAGGAGTGTCTGGCTTCAGGTATTCGCGTTCCGCAGACGCTGGCGATCGCCGGTTTTCACGGGCTGGAGATAGGCCAGGTTGTCTCCCCGCGCCTGGCAAGCGTACTGACGCCACGCGCTGAAATGGGCAAGGTCGCCACTGAAATCCTGATCAAGAAAATCAAAGGGCTACCCACTATCGAGAAGGTCGACCTGCACTACCGCCTGTCGATGGGCGAAACCATCTGATTTGTCTTACCGATCACGGAGGCTGTAACAGCGCTTTTTAACACGATTCAGCGTGACGAAGATCGCAAAAAAACCTCCTGAAAACCCGTTTGATAGTGGCCACAGTCGTCATGAACTTCAAACAGGTGATCCCATGAATACACTTTCCCGCGCCGTCCTTCTGGTGGCTCCCGTTATAGACAGCCTGCAAGCCCGGCTTGCCGCTGACTTCCCGCTGTTTCGCCTGTATGAACAGGATGATCCCATCGCGTTTCTGCGTGAACAGGGTGAGAACATTGCCGCGGTGGTCACGCGGGGTGACGTGGGGGTACAGAACAGCGTGCTGGAGCTGCTGCCGCATGTGGGGCTGGTGGCTATCTTTGGCGTGGGGACCGATGCGGTGGATCTGGACTATGCGCGCTCCCGCCAGATTGCCGTCTCGATAACCTCTGGCGTGTTAACCAATGATGTGGCCGATCTGGCTATGGGGCTGCTGCTCTGCGGGGCGCGCCAGCTGTGTCAGGGGGATCGTTTCGTGAGGGAAGGGCGCTGGCTTAACGGTGGCCTGCCGCTGGCAACCCAGGTGAGCGGCAAACGGATTGGTCTGCTGGGGATGGGCAATATCGGCCAGGCCATTGCCCGCCGCGCCGCGGGTTTTGATATGCAGGTGCTGTACCACGACCGTAAGCCTGTTGAGGGGCTTGGGTATCAGTGGTGCGCGGACCTGCATACCCTGGCGCATCAGAGCGACTTCCTGGTGATCGCCGCATCCGGTGGCGAGGCCAATCGGGGGATTATAGACGCATCCGTATTTAAAGCGATGCCGGCTCACGCATGGCTCATCAACATTGCCCGTGGTTCGCTGGTGGATCAACAGGCGCTTATTCTGGCGTTACAAAACGGCGTTATCGCCGGGGCGGGTCTGGATGTTTTTGACGATGAGCCGCATGTTCCGGCTGAACTGGTAGCGCTTGAGAATGTGGTGTTGCAACCGCACGTCGCCAGCGCCACCCATGAAACCCGCAAAAAAATGAGTGACGTGGTCTATGCCAACGTTGCGGCTTATTTTGCAGGTGCAAAATTACCTGGCGCGATTAATTAATACTTCACGTTTTATCTCTGTACCTGGTTCTCATGTAATGACAACAATAACCTCTGCATAGAGAGTACGAAATATGAACGCTAACATTCCCAGCACCCGTTGGTTGCGTATTATTACGCCGGTATTAATTGCCTGTATTATTTCTTTTATGGATCGGGTTAATATTAGTTTTGCATTACCCGGTGGGATGACGGCCGATTTAGGTATTACCAGCCAGATGGCCGGTGTTGCCAGCGGTATATTTTTTATTGGTTATTTATTTCTGCAAATACCAGGTGGCCGTATTGCGGTAAATGGCAGCGGTAAACGCTTTATTGCCTGGTCTCTGGTGGCATGGGCGGTCGTGTCCGTGGCTACCGGGTTTGTCACCCATGAATATCAGCTGCTGGTACTGCGTTTTATTCTTGGCGTTTCCGAAGGCGGGATGCTGCCCGTCGTACTGACGATGGTCAGCAACTGGTTCCCTGAAAAAGAGCTTGGGCGCGCCAATGCGTTTGTGATGATGTTTGCGCCGCTGGGCGGGATGCTGACCGCCCCCGTTTCGGGCGCCATCATTGCTGCGCTCGACTGGCGCTGGCTGTTTATCATCGAAGGTCTGCTGTCGCTGGTGGTGCTGGCGGTGTGGTGGTTTATGATTAGCGATCGCCCGGAAGAAGCGCGCTGGTTGCCCCAGGCTGAACGGGACTATCTGGTGAACACCCTCGCCGCTGAACGGGCGGCAAAATTGGCCGAAGCGCCAGTGAGCAATGCGCCGGTGAAGGATGTATTTCGTAATCCCGGGCTGATGAAACTGGTTGTTCTTAATTTCTTCTACCAGACAGGCGATTACGGTTATACGCTTTGGCTGCCGACCATCCTGAAGGGACTTACGGGCGGGAACATGGCGAGCGTGGGATTCCTGGCGATTCTGCCCTTCGTTGCCACGCTTGCAGGGATTTATGTTATTTCACTGTCCTGCGAGCGCAGTGGAAAACGTCGTCTGTGGGTTCGTTTCTCGCTGTATTGTTTCGCTGCCGCGCTGATCGCATCCGTTGTACTGCGTGAGCATGTGGTAGCGGCCTACATCGCGTTGGTTATCTGTGGCTTCTTCCTGAAAGCGGCTACCAGTCCCTTCTGGTCGATGCCGGGGCGAATTGCGGCGCCCGAAGTCGCCGGGAGCGCCCGAGGTGTGATTAATGGTTTAGGAAATCTCGGTGGTTTCTGCGGCCCATATTTGGTTGGCGTAATGATTTACCTTTATGGTCAAAATGTTGCGGTTTGCGCGCTGGCGGGATCGCTGTTGATTGCCGGAACCATGACCTTCCTGCTGCCGAAAAAATGCGACCTTGATGCAAACGTAGCGAATGAAGCCGTTGGTAAAGAGCCGCGCAGTGCCTAAGTGATGGATACATAAATAACAGTTATCATTGTAACCGGAACAGTTAACTGTCTACACTCTTGCTGATTGCAATATGCGTAAAGACAGGCCAATCAATGATTCTGATAATTTATGCGCATCCTTATCCGCAGCATTCACATGCGAATAAACGGATGCTTGAGCAGGTCAGGGACATGGACGGGGTCGAAATCCGCTCCCTTTATCACCTTTATCCCGATTTTAATATCGATATTACCGCCGAGCAGGAGGCGCTGACCCGCGCGGACCTGGTTATCTGGCAGCATCCCATGCAGTGGTACAGCGTACCGCCGCTGCTCAAGCTGTGGATAGACAAAGTGCTGTCCCACGGCTGGGCTTACGGCCACAACGGGAAAGCGCTGCACGGTAAAAGCCTGATGTGGGCGGTCACCACCGGCGGCGGCGAAGACCATTTCGCTATCGGCAACTGGCCGGGCTTTGAGGTGCTGGCGCAGCCACTACAGGCCACCGCGCTCTACTGCGGCCTGCAGTGGCTGCCGCCTTTTTCGATGCACTGCACCTTCATCTGCGATGATGAAACGCTGCAGGCGCAGGCCCGGCACTATAAACAACGTCTGCTTGACTGGCAGGAGGCGCATCATGGATAGCCATACGCTGATTCAGGCGCTGATTTACCTCGGCTCCGCGGCGCTTATCGTCCCCATTGCGGTACGCCTTGGGCTAGGTTCGGTGCTCGGCTATCTGATTGCGGGCTGCATTATCGGCCCCTGGGGGCTGCGGCTGGTCACCGACGCCGAATCTATTCTGCACTTTGCGGAAATCGGCGTGGTGCTGATGCTGTTCGTGATTGGGCTGGAGCTTGACCCGCAGCGGCTGTGGAAACTGCGCGTGTCGGTCTTTGGCGGCGGAGCGCTGCAGATGGTGGCCTGCGGCGTGCTGATTGGCGGCTTCTGCATGCTGCTGGGGCTGGACTGGAAGGTGGCGGAGCTGATTGGCCTGACGCTGGCGCTGTCCTCGACGGCGATCGCCATGCAGGCGATGAATGAGCGTAACCTGACGGTATCCCAGATGGGGCGCAGCGCGTTTGCCGTGCTGCTGTTCCAGGATATCGCGGCGATCCCGCTGGTGGCGATGATCCCGCTGCTGGCGGCAAGCGGAGCCTCCACCACGTTCGGCGTGTTCCTGCTTTCCGCGCTGAAGGTGGCGGGCGCGCTGGTGCTGGTGGTGCTGCTTGGGCGCTACGTGACCCGACCGGTGCTGCGCTTTGTGGCGCGCTCCGGGCTGCGGGAGGTGTTCAGCGCCGTGGCGCTGTTTCTGGTCTTCGGCTTTGGGCTGTTGCTGGAAGAGGTCGGCCTGTCGATGGCGATGGGGGCGTTTCTGGCCGGTGTGCTGCTGGCGAGCTCCGAGTATCGCCACGCGCTGGAAAGCGATATTGAGCCGTTCAAGGGGCTGCTGCTGGGGCTCTTTTTTATCGGCGTCGGCATGTCGGTGGACTTTGGCACCCTGGTTTCGCATCCGCTGCGGATTGTCGTGCTGCTGTTCGGCTTCCTGGTCATAAAAACCCTGATGCTGTGGCTAATTGCCCGGCCGCTGGGTGTACCTAAGGCCCAGCGTCGCTGGTTCGCCGTACTGCTGGGGCAGGGCAGTGAGTTTGCCTTTGTGGTTTTTGGCGCCGCGCAGATGGCGAACGTGCTCGACCCGGAGTGGGCGAAAGCATTAACTCTGGCGGTCGCGCTGTCGATGGCGGCGACGCCGCTGCTGCTGGTGGTGCTGTCCCGGCTGGAGAAAACCGGGCGCGAGCAGGAGCGGGAGGCCGATGAGATTGATGAAGAGCAGCCGCGGGTGATCATTGCCGGTTTTGGCCGCTTCGGCCAGATAACCGGGCGACTGCTGCTTTCCAGCGGCGTCAAAATGGTTATCCTCGATCACGATCCTGACCATGTCGATACGCTGCGGAAGTTTGATATGAAGGTGTTTTACGGCGATGCGACGCGGGTCGACCTGCTGGAGTCGGCCGGTGCGGCGAACGCCGAGGTGCTGATCAACGCCATTGACGATCCGAAAGCGAACCTTGAGCTGACGGAGCTTGCGAAAGCGCATTTCCCGAATCTGCGGATCATCGCCCGGGCGCGGGATGTCGATCATTACATCCAGCTGCGCCAGGCGGGGATCGACGCGCCGGAGCGTGAAACCTTCGAAGGCGCGCTGAAGTCCGGGCGCATGGCGCTGGAAGCGCTGGGGCTGGGTGCGTACGAAGCGCGCGAGCGCGCCGACCTGTTCCGCCGCTTTAACCTGAGAATGGTGGAAGAGATGGTGGACATCGCCGAAGAAGATGATGCTTCCTTCGCTGCGGCGTTTAAGCGCACCAGCGCGATGCTAACCGATATCATCAATGAGGACCGCAGTAATCTGTCGCTTATCCAGCGTCACGGCTGGCAGGGAACCGACGAAGGGAAACATACCGGAAATCCTGCGGATGAGCCGGAAAGTAAACCGTCGGCATAACGAGGGCTTAGCTGCAAATTGAAAAATTTTCGCTTTCTTTACTCTGCCGCCAGTCGACGAAAGATTATGCTTTCCGTATAGTGGCGGCAATTTTTTGCATCCGGGAAATTTTCAATGATCAGTCTGATTGCGGCGTTAGCGGTGGATCGCGTTATCGGCATGGAAAACGCCATGCCCTGGAACCTGCCTGCCGATCTCGCCTGGTTCAAGCGCAATACCGTAAACAAACCGGTGGTGATGGGGCGTCTGACCTGGGAATCCATTGGCCGCCCGCTGCCGGGACGTAAAAACATCGTTATCAGCAGTAAGCCTGGTACGGACGATCGCGTCGAGTGGGCGAAATCCGTCGAGGAGGCGATCGCCGCCTGTGGCGGTGCGGAAGAGATTATGGTCATCGGCGGCGGCCGCGTATACGAGCAGTTCCTGCCGAAAGCGCATAAGCTCTATCTGACCCATATCGATGCCGAAGTGGAAGGGGATACGCATTTTCCTGACTACGATCCGGACGAGTGGGAATCGGTGTTCAGCGAATTCCACGACGCGGATGCGCAGAACTCGCACAGCTACTGTTTCGAGATCCTCGAACGTCGTTAAGGTTTCCCGCAGCCTACCCCTTTCCTGATGCGAGAGGGGTAAGCGGGAGAGGCGTGTTTACGAGGCTACCGCTTCGCTTTCGCCGTCACTGAGGCGACGGTTAGACGGCTGTACGAAGTACGCTTTATCCTCCCAGCGCAGGCAGGTCAACTCCCCGCCCCAGCAGCAGCCGGTATCAAGAGCATAGATCCCTTCCGGCGTGCCTTTGCCCTCAAGCGATGCCCAATGACCAAACGCGATGCTGTACTCCTGCGTGACGGGGCCCGGGATCGCAAACCACGGTTTTAGCGGCGCGGGCGCATCCTCCGGCGACTCTTTGGCGTACATGTCCAGCTGCCCGTTAGGGAAGCAGAAGCGCATACGGGTAAAGGCGTTGGTGATGAACCGCAGCCGCGCCAGGCCGGACAGTTCCTTCGACCAGTGGTTGGGCAAGTCGCCGTACATCGCATCGAGGAAGAAAGGGTAGGAGTCGCTGCTGAGCACGGCTTCAACGTCGCGCGCGCACAGTCTGGCGGTGTCGAGATCCCACTGCGGGGTGATCCCGGCATGGGTCATGATGAGTTTTTTCTCTTCGTCTATCTGCATCATGGGCTGGCGGCGCAGCCAGTTCAGCAGCTCATCGGCATCCGGGGCCTCAAGCAGCGACGTCAGCCGGTCTTTTGGCTTGTTGCGGCTGATCCCGGCGAAAACCGCCAGCAGGTGGAGGTCGTGATTGCCAAGCACAATCCGTACGCTATCGCCCAGCGATTTGACGTAGCGAAGCACGTCCAGCGATGCCGGGCCGCGCGCGACGAGATCGCCCGTCAGCCAGAGCATGTCCTTCCCAGGGGTAAACGCCACCTGCTGTAGCAGGGCGATCAGTTCATCGTAGCAACCATGAACGTCGCCAATAAGATATGTACTCATCGAATCAATGAATTATTGCTGGCACTGCCAGACGGAAAACGGGGATATCGATGGCGAAGGTGTTGCCCTCGGCGTCGATCATTTCATAGTGGCCCTGCATGGTGCCAAGCGGCGTTTCCAGCACGGCGCCGCTGGTGTACTGATATTCGTTGCCGGGGGCGATATGGGGCTGTACGCCGACCACGCCTTCCCCCTGAACTTCAGTTTCCCGGCCGTGGCCGTTGGTGATTAGCCAGTAGCGTCCGAGCAGCTGAACCGGCGTTCGCCCCAGGTTGCGGATAGTGACGGTGTAGGCGAAGACGTAACGTTCCTCATCGGGTGAGGACTGTGACTCAATGTAGACGCTTTGCACCTGTACGCAAACACGGGGCGAATCTAACATGCTTTAGCTCTCCTTTGAGGGCGCATTTTCCGTCAGCCAGTTTGCCATCTGGCAGTACTGGGCGACAGAGATGTTTTCCGCACGCACGGCGGGGTCGATGCCCAGCCCGGTCAGTACGTCGACGGTAAACAGGTTGCCAAGGCTGTTGCGGATGGTCTTCCGGCGCTGGTTAAACGCTTCGGTGGTGATACGGCTCAGCACGCGAATATCCTTCACCGGATGCGGCGGCGTGCTGTGCGGCACCAGACGCACGACGGCAGAGTCCACTTTTGGCGGCGGGGTGAACGCCGACGGCGGGACTTCGAGCACCGGAATCACCTGGCAGTAATATTGCGCCATGACGCTTAATCGACCATACGCTTTACTGTTCGGTCCTGCAACCAGACGGTTCACCACCTCTTTTTGCAGCATAAAGTGCATGTCGGCAATGGCATCAGTATAGCTAAACAGGTGGAACATCAGCGGGGTGGAGATGTTATACGGCAGGTTGCCGAATACGCGCAGCGGCTGGCCGAGTTTTTCCGCCAGTTCGCCAAAGTTCATGGTCATGGCGTCCTGCTGATAAATCGTCAGCTTTGGACCTAAAAACGGGTGCGTCTGCAGGCGTGCGGCGAGATCGCGATCCAGTTCGATAACGGTCAGTTTATCCAGACGTTCGCCTACCGGCTCGGTCAGCGCGGCGAGGCCCGGGCCGATTTCGACCATGGCCTGACCCTTTTGCGGGTTAATTGCAGAAACGATGCTGTCGATCACAAACCGATCGTTGAGAAAGTTTTGCCCGAAGCGTTTACGGGCTAAGTGGCCCTGATGGACTCGATTATTCATTGAGAGTTAACAATCATTTTGATGGCGAGGTTAAGCGCCGTAATAAAACTGCCGACGTTCGCGCTGCCCCGGCCCGCCAGCTCAAGGGCGGTACCGTGATCAACGGACGTACGGATAAAGGGTAAACCGAGCGTAATGTTCACTGCGCGGCCGAAACCCTGGTATTTTAGCACGGGTAGACCCTGATCGTGGTACATCGCCAGCACCGCGTCAGCGTTATCGAGATACTTGGGCTGAAACAGCGTGTCGGCCGGCAGCGGGCCGCTGAGGTTCATGCCTTTCGCCCGCAGCTCGTCCAGTACCGGAACGATCGTGTCTATCTCTTCCGTCCCCATATGCCCGCCTTCCCCGGCATGCGGGTTCAGCCCGCAGACCAGCACGTGCGGATGGGCAATACCAAATTTATGACGCAGGTCGTCATCGAGGATGGTAATGACCTCCCGGAGCAGCGCTGGGGTAATAGCGTCGCTGATGGCCTTAAGCGGCAGGTGGGTTGTCGCCAGCGCCACGCGCAGCTCTTCCGTTGCCAGCATCATCACTACCTTACTGGCTCCGGAGCGCTCTTCAAAGAACTCGGTATGCCCGGTAAAGGCGATGCCCGCATCGTTGATAATGCTCTTTTGCACGGGGCCGGTGATAAGCGCGGCGAACTCGCCCTGGGTGCAGCCATCGCATGCCCGCGCCAGCGTTTCTACGACATAAGGACCGTTTTGCACGTTCAGGATACCGGGCGTGACGGGAGCGGAAAGCGGAACGGGGAGCAGCGTCAGGGTACCGGCGCGCTGCGCAACGGGGGGACGGTTGGCGTCGTAGGGCTGCAGCGTTAACGGCAAACCGAGCATTGCTGCCCGGCTTGTCAGTAATTCGCTATCGGCGCACACCACCAGTTCGACCGGCCAGTCGCGCTGGGCGAGCTGGATGACCAGGTCGGGGCCAATCCCGGCGGGTTCGCCGGGAGTGATAACGACTCGATGCGAGGCTGTCATTAGTTGCTCAGAATTTTGACATAGGCGCTGGCGCGCTGTTCCTGCATCCAGGTCGCCGCTTCTTCTGAGAACTTACGGTTCATCAGCATGCGATACGCTTTGTCTTTCTGCGCCGCGTCGGTGCGGTCAACATTGCGGGTATCCAGCAGCTGAATCAGGTGCCAGCCGAATGAGGAATGAACCGGCGCGCTGACCTGGCCTTTACTCAGCTTCATCACCGCATCGCGGAATGAAGGATCGTAGATATCCGGCGTTGCCCAGCCAAGGTCGCCGCCCTGGTTAGCTGAACCTGGATCCTGAGACAGCTCTTTTGCCGCTTTCTCAAAGGTGGTTTTACCGCTCTTAATATCCGCAGCGACCTGCTCCAGCTTCGCGCGAGCCTGATCGTCAGACATAATCGGCGACGGCTTCAGCAGGATGTGGCGCGCGTGGACCTCGGTCACGGAGATAGTCTGGCTCTGGCCGCGCAGATCGTTCACTTTGATAACATGGAAGCCTACGCCGGAACGGATTGGGCCAATGATATCGCCTTTCTTCGCCGTGCTCAGCGCCTGAGCGAAGATGGACGGCAGCTCCTGAATACGACCCCAGCCCATCTGGCCGCCTTTCAGGGCCTGCTGATCGGCGGAATAGGTGATCGCCAGCTTGCCAAAATCGGCGCCGCCGCGGGCCTGTTCAACCACGGAGCGCGCCTGGGCTTCCGCTTCGCTCACCTGATCGGAGGTCGGGTTTTCCGGCAGTGGGATCAGGATGTGGCTCAGGTTCAGCTCGGTGCTGGCATCGTTCTGGTTGCCCATCTGTTTTGCCAGCGCGTCGACTTCCTGCGGCAGAACGGTGATACGACGGCGTACTTCGTTGTTGCGCACCTCAGAGATAATCATCTCTTTGCGGATCTGACTACGGTAGGTGTTGTAGTTAAGACCGTCATTGGCCAGACGGCTGCGCATCTGATCCATGGTCATGTTGTTCTGTTTGGCAATGCTGGCAATGGCCTGATCGAGCTGCTCGTCAGATACCTTTACCCCCATTTTCTGCCCCATCTGCAGAATGATTTGATCCATGATCAGTCGTTCAAGGATCTGATGACGCAAGGTGTTATCGTCCGGCAACTGCTGGCCTGCCTGGCCGGCATTCAGTTTTACCGATTGCATTAAACCATCAACGTCGCTTTCCAGTACGACGCCATTGTTTACGACGGCTGCTACTTTATCGACAACCTGAGGGGCGGCGAAACTGGTATTCGCAACCATGGCGATACCGAGAAGCAGCGTTTTCCAGTTCTTCATACTCTTTCCATTTCAATTAACCGCAAGCGCGGGGTACGTTTCAAAACCGTGACATTACATAGAGCTTTGATACGGCAAAATGTTCGAACGCAGCATTTGCTGGGTGCCCAGACCATAGTTAGAGCTCAGACCGCGCAGTTCCACACTGAAGCCGAATGTGTTGTCGTATTTGCTTTCGTTGCTGTTGGTATCCCAGCCGTTGAGCTTACGCTCATAGCCGACGCGGATAGCGTAGCAGCAGGAGCTATATTGCACGCCCAGCATCTGGTCTGCCGATTTGCGGGTGTTGGTATCGAAGTAATACGCACCCACGACGGACCAGCGGTCGACAATCGGCCAGCTGGCGGTCATGCCGACCTGGGAAATACCCTGGTTATACTGCGCCGATGTAGCATACGACGGCAGCGTCGCCTGAATATACTCCGGGCTGGCATAACGATAATTCAACTGCACTAACCTGTCCTGATCCCGACGATACTCAACGGTGCCGCTGGCGGTAGCCACGTTATCAAGACGCGTATCATACTGGATGCCGCCGCGCAGGCCCCACTGGTCGGTCATGCGCCAGTAGGTATCGCCAGCCCATACCAGAGAGCCGCGCTGGTCGTCTTTTTCCCAGGTGACGTTCTCGTCGCCGGTACGGGATTCCGTGAAGTAGTAGATTTGACCCACAGAAACGTTAAATCGTTCCACGGCGTGATCATCATAAACGCGCGTGGTCAAACCGGTCGTGACCTGGTTGGCTGACGCGATGCGGTCAAGGCCGCTGTAGGTGCGGTCGCGGAACAGTCCGCTATAGTCCGATTGCAGCAGCGTGGAGTCGTAAACGCCGATATTGCTCTGATCTTTGTAGGGCACATACAGATACTGGACGCGCGGCTCCAGCGTCTGGGTATATCCCTGAGACCAGTCCATGTCGCGCTCAAAGACCATTTTGCCGTCGATTTTAAACTGAGGCAGAACGCGGCTTACGGAGTCTTCAAGGCTATTGGCCGCATTCAGATAGCGCGCATTATCGCTGCTCGGGTTGCTGTTATACTGATTTTTCGCATAGGTCCGGTACTCGTCCAGATTGCTCTGCTGATAGTGCGTGGCCAGCAGCTTCACTTCGGTATTCAGGCTGCCCCAGCCGTTGGACAGCGGCAGCGCGAGCGTCGGCTCCAGATGCAGACGGGTCGCTTGCGGCAGGTTGTTATTGGTGTTCTCAAACTTCACCGCCTGGCCGTAAACATGGGCGTCGAACGGCCCCAGGTCATTGTAGTAATAGTTTACGTCGAGCTGCGGCTGCGCGGCATACGAGTTACTGTTCTCGCGATCGAAGACCTGGAACTGTTTTGACGACACGGTGGCGTCAAAATTATCGATAAAATAGCCGGCGCTGAATTTTTGCGTGGCGTAACCGTCGGTACTCGAGCCGTATTTAGAGCTAAAGTCGTTGAAGTAGTTGGCGTCGCTGACTTTGGTGTAATCGACGTTGAAGCGCCACACCTGATCCATGACCCCAAAGTGTCTCCAGTAGAACATCCAGCGACGGCTGTTATCGTCCTCCGGATGCTCATCTTCGTAGACTTTATCCGACGGCAAATAGTCGAATTCGAACAGGCCGGTACCCGCCTGGGTCAGATATCGGAATTCGTTTTCCCACATGATGCCGCCGCGCTTATCCATATAGTGTGGCGTAATAGTGGCATCGAAGTTAGGCGCGATATTCCAGTAATACGGCAAATAAAATTCGACGCCGTTGGTGGAGCCGTATTTCGCATTCGGAATCAGAAAACCGGAGCGGCGCTTATCGCCAATCGGTAATTGCAAATAAGGGCTATAGAAAACCGGTATCGGGCCAATTTTAAAGCGCGCATTCCAGATTTCAGCGACCTGCTCCTGGCGGTCCTGAATGACTTCGCTGCCGACGACGCTCCAGGTGTTGGCGCCCGGCAGACAGGAGGTGAAGGTACCATTATCAAGAATGGTGTAGCGGTTGTCGCCGCGCTGTTTCATCAGGTCGGCGGTGCCGCGCCCCTGACGCCCCACCATCTGGTAATCCCCTTTCCAGACGTTGGTATCTTTGGTATTCAGGTTTGACCAGGCTTTCGGGCCTGTCAGAATGACCTGGTTATCGTCATAGTGCACATTGCCAAGCGCATCCACTGTTCGCACGGGCGTGGCCTGTCCCGGGGCTTCTTTCTGGTGCAGCTGTACCTCGTCCGCCTGCAGGCGGCTATTACCCTGGTTAACATCGACATTGCCGGTAAATACGGCATTATCAGGATAATTGCCTTTCGCGTGATCGGCGTTAATAGTGACGGGCAGGCTATTAGTATCACCCTGCACCAGGGGGCGATTATAGGTCGGGACCCCCAGCATACATTGAGATGCGAGGTCGGCGGCAGCGCCTTGCTGACTATACAGGGCGCTGGCGATCATGGTGGCCAGAAGGGTGGGAATACGTTTTTTCATACGTTGTATTTATTGTTCCGTCATCTGTGGCATTGCGGCTGGCAAACGGTCAGAGACTAACGCACTCATCGTTAACGCGCCAGTGTTAATCCTGCCGGTTCAAATCCGTGACGTTAGGTACTGTGCTGAATGACGAGTATGATAATGCATATTTTAGCTGACGGCATGATGATTTGACCATTTGGGGAGTATATGCAGTATTGGGGAAAAGTGATCGGTGTGGCGGTTGCCTTAATAATGGGCGGCGGTTTCTGGGGCGTGGTGCTGGGGTTTCTGATCGGCCATATGTTTGACCGTGCCCGTAGCCGCCGGCTGAACTGGTTTGCGAATCAGCAGGAGCGCCAGTCGCTCTTTTTTGCCACCACCTTTGAAGTGATGGGGCATCTGACCAAATCGAAAGGGCGCGTGACCGAGGCGGACATTCAGGTCGCCAGCGTGCTGATGGACCGAATGAACCTGCACGGCGACTCGCGTACCGCCGCGCAGCACGCGTTTCGCGTGGGCAAAGCGGATAACTACCCGCTGCGTGAGAAAATGCGCCAGCTGCGCAGCGTCTGCTTCGGCCGTTTTGATCTGATTAGGATGTTTCTGGAAATTCAGATTCAGGCCGCCTTTGCGGACGGTTCGCTGCACCCTAACGAGCGCGAAGTGCTGTTCGTCATCGCCGATGAGCTGGGGATCTCCCGCGCCCAGTTCGACCAGTTCCTGCGCATGATGCAGGGCGGCGCGCAGTTTGGCGGCGGCTACCAGCAGCAGTCGCAGTCCGGCGGCGGCTGGCAACAGGCGCAGCGGGGGCCGACCCTCGAAGACGCCTGCAACGTGCTGGGCGTTAAGCCTTCCGATGATGCGACGACCATCAAGCGCGCCTACCGCAAGCTGATGAGCGAACATCACCCGGATAAGCTGGTCGCTAAAGGACTGCCGCCGGAGATGATGGAGATGGCGAAGCAGAAAGCGCAGGAAATTCAGAAGGCGTATGAAATGATTAAAGAGCAGAAAGGTTTTAAATAATGGTTTTGCCGGATGGCGACGTAAAGCGTCTTATCCGGCCTACGTTGAGAACGGTAGGCCGGGCAAGCGAAGCGCCCCCGGCACAAATGGGCATAGAATTTAAAAATCTACCGGGGCTTTAAAGGTCATACTGTTGCCATACGCGGGATGGGTGATAGTTAGCGTTTCGGCATGCAGCAACAGACGCGACGCCATCGCCAGCGCCTCGGGCGTGGCGTAAAACCTGTCGCCGAGGATCGGGTGGCCCAGCGCCTGCATATGCACGCGCAATTGGTGGGAGCGCCCGGTGATCGGTTTTAGCAGAACCCGCGCGGTGTTATCGTCGCTATATTCCAGCACCTGATACTCGGTTTGCGCCGCTTTGCCGGTCTCAAAACAGACTTTCTGTTTTGGGCGGTTCGGCCAGTCGCAGATCAGCGGCAGATCCACCAGACCCTCTTCGGGATGGGGATGACCCCAGACCCGCGCCAGATACTGCTTTTTCGGTTCGCGCTCGCGGAACTGGCGCTTAAGCTCCCGCTCCGCGGCCTTGGTGAGTGCCACCACGATCACGCCGCTGGTCGCCATATCCAGGCGATGCACGGATTCCGCCTGCGGGAAATCGCGCTGTACGCGGGTCATGATGCTGTCTTTATGCTCTTCAAGACGGCCCGGTACGGACAACAGGCCGCTCGGCTTGTTGACCACCATAATGTGCTTGTCCTGATACAGCACCACCAGCCACGGATCCTGCGGCGGATTGTAGGCGTCCATCACCATATGCGCTCCTTACTGGTGCGTCACGACGATGAGTCGCAACGCGTCCAGGCGCCAGCCGGCCTGGCTGAGGCTGTCCATCACCTGCCGACGGTTGCTCTCGATGGCATCGAGTTCGTCATCGCGAATGTTCGGGTTCACCGCTTTCAGCGCCTCCAGTCGGGACAGCTCCGCGCTCAGCTTTTCGTCCGCTTCGCGGCGGGCGGCATCAATCAGCGTGCGCGCGGCGTTTTCAACCTGCGTTTCGCCCTGCTGCAGAATCGCGTGAACGTCCTGCTGCACCGCGTTCACCAGCTTGCTGCCGGTATGGCGGTTAACGGCGCTCAGCTGGCGGTTAAAGCTCTCAAACTCGACCTGGGCCGCCAGGTTGTTGCCGGTTTTATCCAGCAGCAGACGCACCGGCGTCGGCGGCAGGAAGCGGTGCAGCTGCAGCTGCTTCGGCGCCTGCGCCTCCACCACGTAAATCAGCTCCAGCAGCAGAGTGCCTACCGGCAGGGCTTTGTTCTTCAGCAGCGAAATAGTGCTGCTGCCGGTATCGCCGGAGAGGATAAGATCCAGGCCGTTGCGGATAAGCGGGTGCTCCCAGGTGATGAACTGCGCATCTTCGCGGGACAGCGCCACATCGCGCTCAAAGGTGATGGTGCAGCCGTCTTCCGGCAGGCCCGGGAAATCCGGCACCAGCATATGGTCTGACGGGGTCAGCACAATCAGGTTTTCGCCGCGATCGTCCTGGTTGATGCCGATGATATCAAACAGGTTCATGGCGAAGTTAATCAGGCCGGTATCGTCATCCTGCTCTTCAATGCTCTCGGCGAGCGCCTGAGCCTTTTCACCGCCGTTGGAGTTGATTTCCAGCAGGCGATCGCGGCCCTGTTCCAGCTGCGCTTTCAGCGCGTCATGCTGCTCGCGGCAGGTTTTGATCAGCTCGTCAAACCCGTCGGTGGTTTCCGGCGCGGCGAGGTAGTTAATCAGCTGCGTGTGGACGCTATCGTAAATCGTACGGCCGGTCGGGCAGGTGTGCTCGAAGGCGTCCAGGCCTTCGTGATACCAGCTCACCAGTACGGACTGCGCCGTTTTTTCGAGATAAGGCATGTGGATCTGGATATCGTGCGCCTGACCGATACGATCCAGACGGCCGATACGCTGCTCCAGCAGGTCCGGGTTAAACGGCAGGTCGAACATCACCAGATGGCTGGCGAACTGGAAGTTGCGGCCTTCAGAACCGATTTCAGAACACAGCAGCACCTGCGCGCCGGTATCTTCTTCGGCAAACCAGGCGGCGGCGCGGTCGCGCTCGACGATCGACATCCCTTCATGGAAGACGGCGGCGCGAATGCCCTCGCGCTCGCGCAGCACCTGCTCCAGCTGGAGCGCGGTGGCGGCCTTCGCGCAGATCACCAGCACCTTCTGCGAACGATGGCTGGTCAGGTAGCCCATCAGCCATTCCACGCGCGGGTCGAAGTTCCACCAGGTGCCGCTGTCGCCTTCAAATTCCTGATAGATTTGCTCCGGGTAGAGCATATCGCGGGCGCGGTCTTCTGCGGTTTTGCGCGCGCCCATAATGCCGGAGACCTTAATCGCCGTCTGGTACTGCGTCGGCAGCGGCAGCTTAATGGTGTGCAGCTCGCGTTTCGGGAAGCCTTTTACGCCGTTACGGGTATTGCGGAACAGCACGCGGCTGGTGCCGTGACGGTCCATCAGCATGGCGATCAGCTCCTGGCGCGCGCTGTCGGCATCGTCGCTTTCGCTGTTCGCCGCCTGCAGCAGCGGTTCGATATCCTGCTCGCCGATCAGGTCGCTGAGGGTGTTGAGCTCCGCGTCGCTGAGCTTCTTGCCCGCCAGCAGCATCGCGACGGCGTCCGCCACCGGACGATAGTTCTTTTGCTCTTCAACGAACTGGGCGAAATCGTGGAAACGGTTCGGGTCCAGCAGGCGCAGGCGCGCGAAATGGCTTTCCATGCCGAGCTGCTCCGGCGTCGCCGTCAGCAGCAGCACGCCGGGCACGCGCTCGGCCAGCTGCTCGATGGCCTGATATTCGCGGCCTGGCGCCTCTTCGCTCCACACCAGGTGGTGCGCCTCGTCGACGACCATAATGTCCCATTCGGCGTCGCACAGGTGTTCAAGACGCTGTTTGCTGCGGCGGACGAAGTCCAGCGAGCAGATAACCAGCTGTTCGGTTTCAAACGGATTGTCGGCGTCATGCTGGGCTTCGGCGTAGCGCTCGTCGTCAAACAGAGAGAAGCGCAGATTAAAGCGGCGCAGCATCTCCACCAGCCACTGGTGCTGCAGGGTTTCCGGAACAATCACCAGCACGCGCTCGGCGGCGCCGGCGAGCAACTGTTGATGCAGGATCATCCCGGCTTCAATGGTTTTACCCAGACCCACTTCGTCCGCCAGCAGCACGCGCGGCGCATGGCGGCGGCCAACGTCATGGGCGATGTGCAGCTGATGGGGGATCAGGCTGGTGCGCTGGCCGCGCAGGCCGCTCCACGGCATACGGTACTGCTCGCTCTGGTACCTGCGGGCGCGATAGCGCAGGGCAAAGCGATCCATACGGTCGATTTGTCCGGCGAACAGGCGGTCCTGCGGCTTGCTGAAGACCAGCTTGCTGTCGAGCAGCACTTCCCGCAGCACCACGTCGGCTTCCTGGGTATCAACACGGGTGCCGGTATACGCCAGCAGCCCTTTTTCCTCTTTCACATCGTCAATGTGCAGCTGCCAGCCTTCGTGGCTGGTCACCGTGTCGCCCGGGTTGAACATGACGCGGGTGATGGGAGAGTCGTTACGCGCGTACAGACGGTTTTCACCGGTTGCCGGGAAAAGGAGAGTGACCATGCGCGCGTCCAGCGCTACGACTGTCCCTAATCCCAGTTCGCTTTCTGTGTCGCTAATCCAGCGCTGACCAAGTGTAAAAGGCATATATTCGGCTCTATATCTTTAATTGCAGGCAATAGTTCATCACCGCCAGTACAACCAGCGGTAAGTCAAAATTGGGTCCAGGAATGGAAAGGGCGCTATGGTACTGGAAGCCAGTGATTTCGTCACGCGTCAAAATAGCCCCAGCTGCCCTGTCAGTATTGTAGCAAAATCATCGTCGACAAAGGGGAGTATTCCTTCGGCGACCGGCTCTAATTGTTTAGATAAATAGTGGTCATAGTCGAGCGGCGACTGCTGATAGCTTAGCGGCTCTGGCCCGCCGGTGGTCCAGACGTATTTGATCGTGCCGCGCTGCTGGTACTGCAGGGGGCGTCCGCGCCTGGCGTTCTCGTCGTCGGCAAGGCGGGCGGCGCGCACGTGCGGCGGGATATTGCGCTGATATTCGGCAAGCGGGCGGCGCAGCTGCTTACGGTACACCAGCTGCTCGTCCAGCTCGCCCGCCATCAGGCTGTCGATGGTGTCGCGGATGAACGCCTGATAAGGTTCATGACGAAAGATGCGGCGGTACAGCTCCTGCTGAAACTGCTGCGCCAGCGGCGTCCAGTCGGTGCGTACGGTCTCAAGCCCTTTGAACACCATGCGCTGCGCATCGCCGTCCTGAATCATCCCCGCATAGCGCTTCTTGCTGCCGGTTTCCGTACCGCGGATGGTCGGCATCAGGAAGCGGCAGAAATGGGTTTCGAACTCCAGCTCCATGGCGCTGGTGAGCCCTTCTGCCGCCAGCGTTTTCGCCCACCAGTCGTTGACGAAGGTCACCAGCTGTCTGCCAATGGCCGCCGCCTCCTCTTCGCCGTGGGCGCGTTTGAGCCAGACGAAGGTGGAATCGGTATCGCCGTAAATCACATCGTAGCCCTGTGATTCAATCAGCGCTTTCGTCTGGCGCATGATCGCGTGCCCGCGCATGGTGATCGACGAGGCGAGGCGCGGATCGAAAAAGCGGCAGGCGCTGGTGCCCAGCACGCCGTAAAAGGCGTTCATGATGATCTTCAGCGCCTGGGACAGCGGCTTGTTGTGATGCGCTTTGGCCTCGTCGCGTCCGTGCCAGATCTGGCTGACTATCCCCGGCAGGCAGTGCCTGTCGCGCGAGAACCACGCCCCGAGGAACCCTTCGGTGCTGTGGGCGGGATCCGGCTGCGCCATCCCCTCGACAAGCCCTACGGGGTCGATAAGAAACGTGCGAATGATCGACGGGTACAGGCTTTTATAGTCCAGCACCAGCACGGAATCGTACAGCCCTGGACGCGAGTCCATCACATAGCCGCCAGGGCTTGCCTGCGGCGGAACTTCGCCGAGGTTTGGCGCGACGTAGCCCAGCCGGTGCATGCGCGGAAAATAGAGGTGGCTGAATGCGGCGACGGAGCCGCCGTGGCGATCGGTAGGCAGCCCGTTGACCGTGGCGCGCTCAAGCAAAAACGGTACGATCTCGGTTTTGTGGAAAATCCGCGTCACCAGCTCGCAGTCTTTCAGGTTATAGGTGGCGAGCGCCGGTTTATCTTCGGCGAAGCGGCGGTCGATTTCGTCCATCCGATCCCAGGGATTGTCGATCGATTTCCCTTCGCCGAGCAGCTCCTGCGATACCGACTCCAGCGAAAACGATGAGAAACTCCAGAACGCCGACTTCAGCGCCTCAATGCCGTCGATAATGAGCCGACCGTTGATTTGTGCAAAGAAGACGCCGTTTTTGAAACCGTGCTCGCGCCACTCAATTTCGGTATTGCCGCGTCCCAGCATCAGCGGGATGCGGTAACGTTCGGCATGTTTTTGCAGTACGCGGAGATCGAACTGCACCAGGTTCCAGCCGATGATGATGTCAGGGTCGTGGATGGCGAACCAGGCGTTGAGTTTTTCCAGCAGCTGCGGGCGGCTGGCGACGTATTCCAGCTGAAAGTCGCAGCCCGTCGCATCGCCGTTTTCCGGCCCCAGCATATAGACGACCCGCTGGCCGCAGCCCTCAAGACCGATGCAGTACAGCTCGCCGTGGCGCGTGGTTTCGATATCCAGCGACACCCATTTTAGCGGCGGGCGATAGTGGGGATTGGGCTTGAGCCGGGCGCCGGTCAGCGAATTCCCCTGAGGCTCGCCCTCCACCCACACCGGCGCGGTGATAAAACGCTCCATCAGATAGCGTTCCGGCGGGCGAACATCGGCCTCATAGACGGTGATGCCTTCTTCCCGCAGCAATTTCTCGAGGCGCATCAGCTGACGGTGCGAGCGGCAGTAAAGGCCAAAGACCGGCTGGCGGTGAAAATCTTTCAGCGCCAGCGGCGCCAGGCGAGCGTCCCGTTCGCTGCGCAGCAGACGTTCCGCCTGCGCGCGCTGGGACTCGGGGATAAAGGCCACGGACTCCTGCGGCGGCAGCGTCGCCTGCAGCGGGCCGTCGTCGGTCGCCAGCCAGAACGACACCTCAGTGCCCTGCGGCGTATCCCGCCAGTGGCGGGTTAATAAAAAGCCTTCTCGCGCCTGGGTCACATCGATCGCTCGTTTTGCAAAAAACCAGGCCTGAGTATAGCCTGGTTTATGCGGTTTCGCTGTGGTTTTATACAGGTATGCTACTGGCCGTAATAGGCTTTGGCGCCGTGCTTGCGCAGATAGTGCTTATCCAGCAGCGTCTGCTGCATCTCCGGCAGCTGCGGCGTAAGCTGACGGCAGAAGATCCCCATATAGGCGACCTCTTCCAGCACGATGGCGTTATGTACCGCAGCCTCGGCGCTTTTGCCCCAGGCGAAGGGGCCGTGAGAGTGCACCAGCACGCCGGGCATCTGCGCGGCGTCGAGCCCCAGGGCGGCGAAGGTTTCGACGATAACCTTGCCGGTTTCCCACTCATACTCGCCGTTGATTTCAGCGTCGGTCATCCTGCGCGTGCAGGGGATAGCGCCGTAGAAATAGTCCGCATGCGTGGTGCCGGTGGCCGGAATGGCCAGCCCGGCCTGCGCCCAGATGGTGGCATGGCGCGAATGGGTATGCACAATGCCGCCGATCGCGGGAAACGCCTGGTAGAGCAGCCGGTGCGTCGGCGTATCCGACGACGGTTTTTTGCGGCCTTCCACCACCTCGCCGCTGTCCAGACTGACGACCACCATGTCGTCGGCGGTCATCTGACGGTAGTCGACGCCGGACGGTTTGATAACCAGAACGCCGCGCGCGCGGTCGACGGCGCTGACGTTGCCCCACGTCAGCGTGACCAGACGGTGTTCCGGAAGCGCCAGATTGGCGTCAAGCACCTGACGTTTGAGATCTTCAAGCATGTCTTCCCCTCGCTAAGGCCCTCTCCCACAAGGAGAGGGCGCTGGTTTCGCTAGCGTTTGGACCCGTAATACGCCTCGTTCCAGCGCAGCGCATCTTTAAAGGCCGGCAGCCGGGTATCGTTATCGATAACGGTCAGCTCAATGTCGTGCAGCTCGCTGAACTGGCGCATATCGGCCAGCGTCAGCGCGTGGCTGAAGACGGTATGGTGCGCGCCGCCGGCGATGATCCAGGCCTCGGAGGCCGTTTGCAGATCCGGCTGCGCTTTCCACAGCGCGTTCGCGACCGGCAGTTTCGGCAGGCTGTGCGGCGTTTTTACGGTTTCAATGGCGTTGACCAGCAGGCGGAAGCGATCCCCCAGATCGATAAGGCTGGCGACAATGCCCGGGCCGGTTTGGGTGTCAAAGATGAGGCGCGCCGGGCAGGCTTTGCCGCCGATGCCGAGATGCTGCACGTCGAGGATCGGTTTCTCATCGGTGGCGATCGTCGGGCACACTTCCAGCATGTGCGAACCCAGCACCAGATCGTTGCCGTGGTCGAAGTGGTAGGTGTAGTCCTCCATAAACGAGGTGCCGCCCGGCAGACCGGTCGACATGACCTTCATGATGCGCAGCAGGGCGGCGGTTTTCCAGTCGCCTTCGCCGGCAAAGCCGTAGCCCTGCTGCATTAAGCGCTGTACGGCGAGGCCGGGAAGCTGCTTCAGGCCGTGGAGGTCTTCAAAGGTGGTGGTAAAAGCGTGGAAGCCGCCCTGCTGTAAAAAACGCCTGATGCCGAGCTCAATGCGCGCCGCGTCCAGCACGTTCTGGCGCTTATCGCCTTTCACCTGCGCGGCAGGCGTCAGGCGGTAGCGGTTTTCATATTCCTCCACCAGCGCGCTGACATCGCCATCGGCAACGTCGTTCACCACCAGCGCCAGGTCGCCCACGCCCCAGGTGTTGACCGAAAAGCCGAATTTAATCTGCGCGGCGACCTTATCGCCGTCGGTGACCGCCACTTCGCGCATGTTGTCGCCAAAACGCACCACCTTCAGGTGGCGGGTATCCTGAGCCGACACCGCCTGACGCATCCAGGCGCCGATGCGCTGCTGCGCCTGCGGGTCCTGCCAGTGGCCGGTGACCACGCTGTGGTTCAGGCGCATGCGCGCGCCGATGAAGCCGAATTCGCGGCCGCCGTGCGCGGTCTGATTCAGGTTCATAAAGTCCATGTCGATGCTGTCCCACGGCAGCGCGGCGTTAAACTGGGTGTGGAACTGCAGCAGCGGCTTATTGAGGATGTTCAGGCCGTTAATCCACATTTTCGCCGGCGAGAAGGTGTGCAGCCACACTACCAGCCCCGCGCATTTGTCGCTGTAGCTGGCATCCCGGCAGATATGGGTAATTTCATCCGGTGTGGTGCCAAGCGGCTTCAGGACCAGCCTGCAGGGCAGCTTGCCTTCCGCGTTCAGGGCATTCACCACGTGTTCCGCGTGCTGGGTAACCTGATGCAGCGCCTCAGGGCCGTACAGATGCTGACTGCCAATGACAAACCACACTTCATAGTCGTTAAAAATCGTCATGTTCCTGTCCTTAATGAGTCTGCGCGGTCGGCGCGGCGTCGGGGAGGTAATGCTGCTCTGCGCTGTTCGCCCACTGCAGATAGCGCTGGTAAAGCGGTTCAAAGCGCTGCGCCTGTGCGGGGCAGGGCTGCAGGGTGCTTTCGATTCGGCTGGCCATCTTCTGCTGCGCGGCGGGGATATCGGCGTGAACCCCGGCGGCGACGGCGGCGAAAATTGCGGCGCCCAGCGCGCAGCACTGATCGGAGGCGACAATCTGCAGCGGCCGGTTGAGCACGTCGCAGCAGGCCTGCATGATGACCGGGTTTTTACGGGCAATGCCGCCCAGCGCCATCACGCCGTCGACGGCGATTTCCTGCCGGGTAAAGCACTCCATGATGGCGCGGGCGCCAAACGCCGTCGCGGCGATCAGCCCGCCGAACAGGGCCGGAGCGTCCGTCGCCAGGTTAAGGTCGGTAATCACGCCCTTCAGCCGCTGGTTTGCGTTGGGGGTGCGGCGGCCGTTAAACCAGTCGAGCGCTACCGGCAGATGCGCCAGCGACGGATTATTGGCCCAGGCCTCGGTGAGGGCGGGCAGCAGCTGTTTCTGGCTGGCTTTGATGGGGGCAGCGAGCTCCGGATGCTGGGCGAGCAGCTGCTCAAGCGGCCAGCCAAGAAGACGACCAAACCAGGCGTAGATATCGCCAAAGGCCGACTGCCCGGCCTCCAGCCCGATAAAGTCCGGTACGACGCTACCGTCCACCTGTCCGCAAATTCCCTGAACCGCCCGCCCGCCGACGCTGGCCCTGTCGGCGATCAGAATGTCGCAGGTCGAGGTGCCGATGACCTTTACCAGCGTGTTCGGCTGGGCGCCTGCGCCGACGGCGCCCATATGGCAGTCGAACGCGCCGCCGGAAATCACTACCGTTTCCGGTAACCCAAGGCGCTGCGCCCACTCGGCGCACAGGGTGCCGACCGGCACATCGGCGGTCCAGGTATCGGTAAACAGCGGGTAGTCGAGATGCTGGTTAATCAGCGGGTCCAGGCGGTCAAAGAAGCTGGCCGGGGGCAGGCCGCCCCAGCCGTCGTGCCACAGGGCTTTGTGCCCGGCGCTGCAGCGGCCGCGGCGAATATCCTGCGGGCGGGTGGTGCCGGAAAGCAGCGCCGGAACCCAGTCGCACAGCTCAATCCAGGAGACGGCGGCGCGCGCCACCTGGCTATCCTGGCGGGTGATATGGAGAATTTTCGCCCAGAACCACTCGCTGGAGTAAACGCCGCCGATATAGCGTGAGTAGTCCGCCTGGCCCGGCTGGTGGCACAGGCGGGTGATCGCTTCTGCTTCGTCAACCGCCGTATGATCCTTCCACAGCACAAACATGGCGTTGGGGTTCTCGGCGAACTCCGGGCGCAGCGCCAGCACATTGCCGTGTTCATCAATGGGCGCTGGCGTTGAGCCGGTGCTGTCGACGCCGATGCCAATGACGCTGGCGCGTCCGGCGTCGCCCAGTTCGCCGAGCACCTGCGCCAGCGCTGCCTCCATCGCCTCAATGTAATCAAGCGGGTGATGGCGGAACCGGTTGTTGGGCGCATCGCAAAAGCGGCCCTCCTGCCAGCGGGGATACTCTTCTACGGCGGTCGCCATCTCCTGGCCGGTGGCGCAATCCACCGCCAGCGCCCGCACCGAGTCACTGCCAAAATCGAGGCCTATCGCTATTGCCATGCTGGTTGCTCCCTACTAAAACGGACATGCAGCAACAGTAGATTTCAGCGGAAAAAAGCGTCAGGTTTGAACCGCTAATCTTATGGACGATATTGCTGTGACAAGGCAAAGTGTGACGCCGTGCAAATATTCTTTCAGGCTACTTTTGCCTTTTACGCTTCGCTGGCAATATGGACAATTGATTTCCCCTGAGCGTGATGATGGAGACTTTTCATGGCTGAAACGCAAAATGATCCTCTGTTGCCTGGCTACTCATTTAATGCCCATCTGGTGGCGGGATTAACGCCGATCGAGGCCGACGGCTATCTCGATTTTTTCATCGACCGGCCGCTGGGTATGAAGGGATATATTCTCAACCTGACCGTGCGCGGTGAGGGGGTTATCAACAATCAGGGGCATCAGTTCGTCTGCCGTCCCGGCGATATGGTGCTGTTTCCGCCGGGGGAAATTCACCACTATGGCCGCCATCCGCTGGCCGGCGAGTGGTATCACCAGTGGGTGTACTTCCGCCCGCGCGCCTACTGGCAAGAATGGCTGTCGTGGCCGACGCTGTTCGCGCAGACCGGGTTTTACCGCCCGGATGAAGCGCATCAGGCGCAGTTCGCCGGGCTGTTCGGGCAAATTATCGAGGCCGGACAGGGCGCCGGGCGCTATTCCGAGCTGCTGGCGATCAACCTGCTGGAACAGCTGCTGCTGCGGCGGGTGGAGGCCATCAATGAGTCCCTGCATCCGCCGATGGACAACCGCGTGCGCGACGCCTGCCAGTACATCAGCGACCATCTGGCGGACAGCCAGTTTGATATCGCCAGCGTCGCGCAGCACGTCTGCCTGTCTCCGTCGCGCCTGTCCCATCTTTTCCGCCAGCAGCTTGGCGTGAGCGTGCTGAGCTGGCGCGAAGACCAGCGTATCAGTCAGGCCAAGCTGCTGCTCAGCACCACCCGCATGCCGATCGCCAGCGTCGGGCGCAACGTCGGTTTTGAGGATCAGCTCTACTTTTCCCGCGTTTTTAAAAAATGCACCGGCGCCAGCCCCAGCGAATTCCGCGCGGGTGTTAGTAACGTGTGAAAAAAAAGTGAACCAGAAAGCCTGCTCCGGCATCGAACCTGTAAACTATTCAGACAATTGATGGCTTGACGGCATAGCCATCGCTCTGGAGAATCCCTGCTTCTTTTCGCCAACCGGACGCCTTATGCAAGCTTTGCTGGAACATTTTATCACCCAGTCGGTGATGTACTCGTTGATTGCGGTGGCGCTGGTCGCGTTTCTGGAATCACTGGCGCTGGTGGGGCTTATCCTGCCGGGCACCGTGATGATGGCGGCGCTCGGGGCGCTTATCGGCAGCGGCGACGTGAATTTCTGGCAGGCGTGGCTGGCGGGCATTATCGGCTGTCTGATGGGGGACTGGATCTCCTTCTGGCTCGGCTGGCGCTTTAAAAAGCCGCTGCACCGCTGGTCGTTCATGAAAAAGAACAAAGCGCTGCTCGATAAAACCGAGCATGCCCTGCATCAGCACAGCATGGTGACGATTCTGATTGGCCGTTTTGTCGGGCCGACGCGTCCGCTGGTGCCGATGGTCGCCGGGATGCTCGACCTGCCGGTCGCGAAATTCGTGCTGCCAAATATCATTGGCTGCCTGCTCTGGCCGCCGGTCTACTTTTTACCGGGGATCCTCGCCGGAGCGGCTATCGGCATTCCGGCGGACGCGCAGAGCGGCGGCTTTAAGTGGCTGCTGCTGCTGGCGGCGCTGCTGCTGTGGCTTGCCGTCTGGCTCTGCTGGCGCCTGTGGCGCAGCGGTAAATCCGGTATCGACAGGCTGACCCGCTATCTGCCCCGCGCCCGGCTGCTGTGGCTTTCGCCGCTGCTGCTCGGGCTGGCCGCGGCGGCGCTGGTGGCGCTGCTGCGCCACCCGCTCATGCCAGTGTATCTGGATATTTTAGGTAAGGTCGTCAGCCGCTGACGTCGTGTCACAGCCCAAGGAGCGGCGAGGCGCTGGCCTTACCGCTCAGCAGCTCGGCGGTGGGGCCATCCCAGGCGATGCGCCCGTCGGCCACTACCAGCGAGCGCGCGGCGATGCGTGCGGCGTCCTCGACGCTGTGGGACACCATCAGCAGCGTTAGCTGCTGGCGACGGCAAACGTCGCCGACCAGCTGCAGCATCTCCTGACGCAGCGCCGGGTCGAGCGCGGAAAACGGTTCATCCAACAGCAGCACCGGCTGCTCGCGCACCAGGCAGCGCGCCAGCGCCGCCCGCTGCCGCTGCCCGCCGGAAAGCTCCCCCGGCAGGCGCTCCAGCAGTTCGGTAATGTTCATCTGCGCGGCGATGGTCTCCAGCGCGCTCCGCTGCTGCGCGCTGAGCCGCAGTCCCGGCGTCATCCCCAGCCCGATATTCTGGCGAATGGTCAGATGGCTGAACAGGTTATTTTCCTGGAACAGCATCGATACCGGACGTTTTGACGGCGGGGTATGGGTATGATCCTCTCCCGCTATTGCCAGCGTGCCGCTGACCGGCGCCAGGAAACCGGCGATCAGGTTCAGCAGCGTGCTTTTCCCCGCGCCGCTGGGGCCGAGCACGGCAATCTGCTCGCCGGGGGCGGCGGCGAAGGTAAAGCGCATCGGCAAATGCTGATACAGCCAGGTGATATCATTGAGTTTTAGCATCGCGGCCCGGTAGTTTCTCGATCACGGTAAAAAGCAGGAAGCAGAGCAGCAGCAGCAGCAGCGCCGTTACGGCGCCGTCCTGGCTGCGGTAGGCGCCAATCTGCTGATAAAGATAGAAGGGCAGCGTGCGGAAGTCATCGTTGCCGAACAGCGCCACAACGCCGAAATCGCCAATCGACAGCACGCAGGCAAACGCCAGCGCCTGCGCCAGCGGCCGTCTGAGAGCGCGCAGCTCGACAATACGCAGGCGGTTGAATCCCTGCATGCCCAACGACTGGCACAGCGGGCCGTAGCGGGCGGTGATATCCCGCATGGGGGTTTCCAGCACCTTCAGCGCATAGGGGATAGCCATCAGCGCGTTGGTGAAGATGACGATGCCGTCAGCAGAGGCGGGGAGGCCAATGCTGTTGTTGAGCAGCAGGAAAAAACCGGTGGCCAGCACGATGCCGGGCATCGCCAGAATCAGCGTACCGCTAAGCTCCATGGCCTGTCCGGCCAGCGAATGCTGACGCGCGCGCAGCTCGCGGCTGCTCCACAACAGCATCATTGTGAGGAGCAGGCTGAGCAGCCCGGCGGCGATGGCGATGCGCAGCGAGGTCCAGAGCGCCCGCCAGAGCACCGGGCGCGAGAGCACCTCGGCCAGGCTGCCGTTAACGCCGTCGACCACCACCGCCAGCAGCGGCGGCAACAGCAGCAGCAGGGCGATAACGATCAGCGCGCCGTCGGCGATACGGCTGTGCAGGCGGTCGTCGGGATCGCGCCAGCCGCGGTGGTGGGTAAACCCCGGCGCCACCGATTTGCTCAGCCGCTGGCTGAGCAGCATCAGCCCGAGGCAGCACAGCATCTGGATGAGCGCCAGTATGGCCGCCCGTCCCGGATCGTAGTCAAAGCTGAGCGCCTGATAGATGGCCAGCTCAATGGTGGTGGCCTGCGGGCCGCCGCCGAGCGACAGCACCGTGGCGAAGCTGGCGAAACAGAGCATGAAAATGAGCGCCGCGACGGGCGGGAGCTGCCGCCGTATCCACGGCCATTCGACGAAGCGGAAGAAGCTGAAGCCGCGCATGCCGAGCTGGGCGGCCAGCTGCCGCTGCTCGCCGGGGATCTGCTCAAGCGCCTGCAGCAGCAGGCGCGTCGCCATCGGCATGTTGAAAAACACGTGGGCCAACAGGATGCCCTGCAGGCCATAGGGTGAAAACGTCCACTGCCAGCCGGCCGCGTGAAACAGCTGCGCCAGCCAGCCCTGGCGGCCATAGACGCTAAGGATGCCGAAAACGGCGACCAGCACCGGCAGAATCAGCGTCATCGCGCACAGCCGCAGCAGCGCCTGACGCCCAGGGAAACGGCGCCGGTAAAGGGCGCGGGCGAGGAAAATCGCCGGGACCACCGACAGCAGCGCCGACAAAAATGCCTGCCAGAAGGAAAAGCGCACCACGTGCCAGAGATAGCTGTCCTGCAGCAGCGCGCCCCATGCGGCTTCGGGCGCATTCAGCCATAGCGCCAGAAAGGCCGCCAGCGCGACGGCCACCATCAGCATGGCGACCGTCAGTCCCGGGATAAGCCAGCCGGCGATCAGTGGCTGGCGGCGCGAAGCCATGCGCTAATCCAGTTCTGGCGCTCGTGGTCAACCTGCTGCGGCGTATATTCCAGGGTTGTGGCGGGTTTGACCAGGCCGTTAAAGCCGTCCGGCAGCGCGACCTGGGTCACCGGGTACATCCAGTTGCCGGTCGGAATTGCCGTCTGGAAGGCCGGTGACACCATAAATTTCAGGAACTTTTCCGCCAGCTCCGGCTGCTTGCTGGCAGCGGTGCGGGCGGCGACCTCTACCTGCAGGTAGTGGCCTTCCTCGAAGTTGGCCGCCGCGTAGTTATCCTTCTTCTCTTCGATGATGTGGTAGGCCGGAGAGGTGGTATAGCTTAACACCAGGTCGCTTTCGCCTTTCAGGAACAGGCCGTAAGCCTCGCTCCAGCCCTTCGTGACGGTGACGGTTTTCGCGGCCAGCTTCTGCCAGGCGTCCGGCGCTTTGTCGCCGTAGACTTTTTGCATCCACAGCAGCAGGCCGAGACCCGGCGTGCTGGTGCGCGGATCTTCGTAAATCACGCGCCATTTCTGCTCGCTTTCAACCAGCTCTTTTAAGCTTTTCGGCGGGTTTTTGAGCTTGTTTTTGTCGTAAACAAACGCGAAGTAGCCGTAATCAAACGGTACGAAGGTGTCATTGTTCCAGCCGCCAGGCACGGTGACCGAGGAGGAGGGAACGCCGCTTTTTGCGAACAGCCCGGTATCGGTTGCCGCCTGCAGCAGGTTATTATCCAGCCCCAGCACGATATCCGCTTTGCTGTTTTTGCCCTCCATACGCAGGCGGTTGAGCAGCGATACGCCGTCTTCCAGCGCCACATACTTCAGCTCGCAGCCACAGTCGGCTTCAAACGCTTTTTTCACCGCAGGCCCCGGGCCCCAGTCGGCGGAGAAGGAATCGTAGGTATAGACGGTCAGAACAGGTTTAGCGAACACGGGCACGCTTACGAGCGCCAGCAACGGCAGGAGTTTTTTTAGCACTTTGCACCTCAGAAAATGGGTGGCAAAGGATTTTGAGTGAGCCTCAAATCCCTTCGCCGGCGTTATCCGGATCAGGTTCGACGGGTATCTTCTCAGCACGCATAGCCGTTGGCCTGCAGCACCCCGTTGAGAACGGCGCTATTGTAATAAGTTTGTAAGTTTTCAGGAAGCGTTATGGTTCCGGCGGCGCAAACCAGGCGGATTTAAAGTCAAACCAGCCAAGGGTGTTCATGCGCAGCCCGCGCATGCTGCGCTGTCCCTGGATCCTAAGCCAGTGGTGGATGAGCGGGACTATCGACTGCTGGGCGATAAGCTGCTGGCACCAGCCGGCGAGGTTCATGTCTCCGGCCTGCCAGCGGCTGGCGTCGGCCTGCCAGTCAAGCGGGATGCACTGCTGGATAAGCGGCACCTCATACAGCTGGGCGAAAAGAGAGAAATCCAGCGGCAGCGTGAAGTTTGCGCTGTTGAGCCACATATCGCTGCAGGCGTCGCCGCGATGCCACTCGTCGTAGTCCAGCTCCTGAATCTCCAGCCTGACCTGATGTTGCGCCAGCAGCCGCTGCATGATGACGGCAATATTGCGGTGTTCGAGGTGCTCCCGGTAATAGGTAATGGTCAGCGTTTCCAGCCCGGCGGGTTTTTCCCCCTTTTGCGGCCGGGCGTGGTGCCAGCGCGGCAGCAGACCGTAGGCCGGAAACCAGTAGCCCTGATACTGCTCATCGGCGTGATAGAGCAGGTTGGCGGGAGAGAGTATCTGGCTTACCCAGCGGCGCACCGCCGGGTGCACGCCTTTCGGCGTGCGGGCGTCGAACAGCAGGTAATAGCAGCCTTCTTCAAGACGGCTTTCAACCGCTTTTTCCTCGTCTTCCGTCGATCCTTCCAGCGTCAGGCCGCAGGTGACCTCTTCGCCGATTTCCGGCAGCACCCAGACGTTCACTTCGTCAATCAGCGCGCGATAGCCGAAGTAATCGTCAAAGGCGTGAATTTTCAGCTGGTTCAGGTTGTTGCGCGCCACCGCATAGGGGCCGGTGCCTACGGGCAGGCTGGCGAAGTGGTTCATCGACTCCCATTCGCGCGGCAGGATCATCGCCGGTACATAGCCCAGCAGCCACGGCAGCCAGCGGTCAGGTCTTGCCAGATGGATATCCAGCGTCCAGGCGGTGGGGGAGATGATGCGGGTGATGTGGCTGTACAGCGGCAGCGAATTAATGCGCTGTAGCGACGCGATCGCATCGTCCATATCCAGCTCGCGGCCGTGATGGAAATGAATGCCAGGACGCAGGTAAAAGCGCCAGTGCAGCGGCGAAATCTGCTGCCAGTGGTGGGCGATATCGGCTTCCAGTTCCCCGTTTTCCTCATTTATCCGCGTCAGGGCGCTGAAGATCTGCCGGGCGATGTGCGTTTCCGAGCGGCGAAGGGGCGTACCGGGCAGCAGATTGCGCATCGGGCGGTAGTAGAGCACGCGCAAAATATGCCGCCCCTGGCGAAAGCTTCTGCCCAGATGGGACACCAGCATCTGGCGTACCGCCGATTTATCGCCGACCAGCTGCACCAGCTGATCGATCCGGTCCTGCTCCAGCAGATCCTCCGCCCTCTGCTGCTGCAGCGCCAGCCCGGTATAGAGGAACGTCAGGCGCGACCGTTTACCGCGCCCGGCCTCCGCCTCCCAGGTCAGCCAGCCGCGCTCTTCCATAGTGTTGAGCAGCGTACGCATATGGCGGCGGGAACAGCTTAACAGCGCCGCCAGCTCGTTAAGGGTGGTTTCCTGGGCATGGCCATCGCAGCACTGCCACAGGCGGATGAACTGTTGTTGCAAGCGACCAGAAGACATAAAAGGGGAACTCCTGACGAAAACTCAGCAATTTATTAATCCCTATATTAAGCCAATAATCGTCTGCGATGAAGCGAGGAGGTGAATATGCAGAAGTCATCAACACACCGGTTTTATCAGCACTATTTTTTAGCGACGCAGGGAGCGTCATGGCTGGCCCGCCTGCTGGCAGGAGAGCGGCTGAAAATGCTCGAAGAACTGATGCAGTGGAACGTTACGGCTCCGACTTCTGAATCTCATTGATTTGCCTTAATCATGTGTGACTGAGTATTGGTGTATAACATCACCCGCCAGCAGATATTTTCTGCTGGCTTTTTTCGTTTTTTCCTCTGCTGATAGGGATAGCTCATGCTCTGGCTGATGACGATGGGACGACGTCTGAACGGCGTTTACGCGGCTTTTATGCTGGTCGCTTTCATGATGGGCGTGGCGGGCGCGCTGCAGGCGCCGACGCTGAGCCTGTTCTTGAGCCGGGAGGTCGGCGCGCAGCCCTTCTGGGTCGGGCTGTTTTATACCGTCAACGCCGTCGCCGGGATCGCGGTCAGCCTGTGGCTGGCGAAGCGCTCCGACCGCCGGGGCGATCGCCGTACGCTGATACTGTTTTGCTGCCTGATGGCGGTAGGCAACGCGCTGCTCTTCGCCTTCAACCGCCATTATCTGACGCTGCTCACCTGCGGCGTGCTGCTGGCGTCGCTGGCCAATACCGCTATGCCGCAGCTGTTCGCGCTGGCGCGCGAATATGCCGATAGCTCCGCGCGGGAAGTGGTAATGTTCAGCTCGGTGATGCGCGCGCAGCTGTCGCTGGCGTGGGTGATTGGCCCGCCGCTGGCGTTCATGCTGGCGCTGAACTACGGCTTTACCGCCATGTTTTCGATTGCCGCCGCGATCTTCGCCATAAGCCTGGCGCTGATCGCGTTTGCGCTGCCCTCCGTGGCCCGCGTCGAACCTCCTGCTGAGCGGGTCGTGGCGCAGGGCAGCGGCTGGGGCGATAAAAACGTCCGCATGCTGTTTATCGCTTCCACCCTGATGTGGACCTGCAACACCATGTACATCATCGATATGCCGCTGTGGATCAGCAGCGCGCTAGGCCTGCCGGATAAACTTGCCGGGATCCTGATGGGCACCGCCGCGGGGCTGGAGATCCCGGCGATGATCCTGGCGGGCTATTACGTAAAGCGCTTTGGCAAACGCCGGATGATGATCGTCGCCGTTGCGGCCGGCGTGCTGTTTTATATCGGACTGATTCTGTTCCACAGCCGCGAAGCGCTGCTGGCCCTGCAGCTCTTTAATGCGGTGTTTATCGGTATCGTCGCCGGGATTGGCATGCTGTGGTTTCAGGATCTGATGCCTGGCCGCGCCGGGGCGGCAACGACGCTGTTTACCAATAGCATTTCCACGGGCGTGATTCTGGCGGGGGTGATTCAGGGGGCGCTGGCGCAAAGCGTCGGCCATTTCGCCGTCTACTGGATGATGGCGGCGATTGCGCTGGTGGCGCTGGTTATGACACTGCGGGTGAAGGACGTATAGACCGGGCGACATCGCCGCCCGGCTACAGCTTTAGCGCATAAACGCAGGCTGTTTTTTCTCGTAGGCCGAGATGGCGTCTTCGTGCTGCAGCGTCAGGCCGATGCTGTCCAGGCCGTTGAGCATGCAGTGGCGACGGAAAGCGTCGATGCTGAAGCGGTAGGTTTTCTCGCCAGCGCGGACCACTTCCGCCTCCAGATCCACCTCAAAGCGGATGCCCGGGGTGGCCTGCACCAGGGCGAACAGCTCATCAACCTGCGCTTCGCTCAGCGTGACCGGCAGCAGCTGGTTGTTGAAGCTGTTGCCGTAAAAGATGTCGGCAAAGCTCGGCGCAATGACCACCTTAAAACCGTAGTCGGTCAGCGCCCACGGCGCGTGTTCGCGGGACGAGCCGCAGCCGAAGTTTTCCCGCGCCAGCAGAATCGACGCCCCCTTATACTGCGGGAAGTTCAGCACAAACTCCGGGTTCGGCGTCTGGCCCTTGTCGTCAAGAAAGCGCCAGTCGTTGAACAAGTGCGCGCCGAAGCCGGTGCGGGTGACTTTCTGCAGGAACTGCTTCGGGATGATGGCGTCGGTGTCGACGTTCGCGGCATCCAGCGGCACCACCAGGCCCGTATGTTGGGTAAATTTCTCTGCCATGATGGTCTCCTTATTTCATGCTGCGAATGTCGGCGAAATGGCCGGTAACGGCGGCGGCGGCGGCCATCGCCGGGCTCACCAGATGGGTGCGTCCGCCGCGGCCCTGGCGGCCTTCAAAGTTGCGGTTGCTGGTCGAGGCGCAGCGTTCGCCCGGGTTCAGGCGGTCGTTGTTCATGGCCAGACACATGGAGCAGCCCGGCAGGCGCCATTCGAAACCGGCCTCGATAAAGATCTTATCCAGACCCTCCGCTTCCGCCTGCGCTTTTACCGGCCCGGAGCCGGGGACGACTAACGCCTGAACGCCTGGCGCAACTTTACGTCCTTTGGCTATCTCAGCCGCTGCGCGCAGATCCTCGATGCGCGAGTTGGTGCAGGAGCCGATAAACACCTTATCAATGGCGACATCGGTCAGGGGAACGCCTGGCTTCAGCCCCATGTAGGCCAGCGCTTTTTCGGCGCTGGCGCGCTCGACCGGATCGGCGAAAGAGGCCGGGTCGGGGATCGCGTCATTCACTGAGATAACTTGGCCCGGGTTGGTGCCCCAGGTCACCTGCGGCGCAATCTCTTCCGCCTGCAGCGTGACCACGGTATCGAAGGTCGCGCCATCGTCGGTCTTCAGGGTTTTCCAGTAGCTGACCGCGTCGTCGAAATCGCGGCCTTTCGGCGCATGCAGACGGCCTTTCACGTAGCTGAACGTCGTGTCATCCGGCGCCACCAGACCCGCTTTGGCGCCCATCTCGATCGCCATATTGCACAGGGTCATACGGCCTTCCATGCTCAGCGCGCGGATAGCGTCGCCGCAGAACTCGACCACGTGGCCGGTGCCGCCTGCGCTACCGGTTTTACCGATGATCGCCAGCACGATGTCTTTCGCCGTGATGCCGGGAGCGGCTTTGCCCTTCACTTCAATCTTCATGGTTTTGGCGCGACCCTGCTTCAGGGTTTGCGTCGCCAGCACGTGCTCTACTTCGGAGGTGCCGATACCGAACGCCAGCGCGCCGAACGCGCCGTGGGTGGCGGTGTGGGAGTCGCCGCAGACGATGGTCATCCCCGGCAGGGTGATGCCCTGCTCAGGGCCCATCACATGGACAATTCCCTGATACGGGTGGTTTAAGTCGTACAGCTCGACGCCGAATTCGCTGCAGTTCTTGATGAGCTCCTGCATCTGGATGCGGGCCATTTCGCCGGAGGCATTAATATCTTTGGTCTGCGTGGAGACGTTATGGTCCATCGTGGCAAAGGTTTTCCCCGGCTGGCGCACCGGCCGATTGTGGGCGCGCAGGCCGTCAAACGCCTGCGGAGAGGTCACCTCATGCACCAGATGGCGGTCGATATACAGTAAAGGCGTCTCGTCTGGCGCTTCAAAAACCACGTGGGCGTCGAACAATTTTTCATACAGCGTCTTTGCCATGATTACACCCCTTCGGCCACATAGCGGGCAATGATATCGCCCATTTCATCGGTACTGACGGCGGCTGCGCCACGGGACAAATCGCCGGTGCGTACGCCCTGTTCTAACGCGCGGTTAATCGCGTTTTCAATCGCGACCGCCGCATCGGCGGCGTCCAGGCTATAGCGCAGCAGCAGCGCCAGCGACAGGATCTGCGCAATCGGGTTAGCGATGTTTTTGCCCGCGATGTCCGGCGCCGAGCCGCCTGCCGGCTCATACAGGCCAAAACCCTGCTCGTTCAGACTGGCGGACGGCAGCATCCCCATGGAGCCGGTGATCATCGCGCACTCGTCGGAGAGGATGTCGCCGAACAGGTTCGAGCACAGCAGCACGTCGAACTGGGACGGGTCTTTAATCAGCTGCATCGTGGCGTTGTCGATGTACATATGCGACAGCTGAACGTCCGGATACTCTTTGGCGATTTCGTTGACGATTTCGCGCCACAAAATGGAGGACTGCAGAACGTTGGCCTTATCAATCGACGTGACTTTATGGCGACGCTTACGCGCCGACTCAAACGCGATGCGGGCGATACGCTCGATTTCAAAACGATGATACACCTCGGTATCAAACGCCTTCTCGTGCTGCCCGCTGCCCTCGCGGCCCTTCGGCTGGCCGAAGTAGATACCGCCGGTCAGTTCGCGCACGCACAGAATGTCGAAGCCGTTGGCGGCGATATCGGCGCGCAGCGGACAAAACGCTTCCAGCCCCTGGTACAGCTTTGCCGGACGCAGGTTGGAGAACAGCTTGAAGTGCTTACGCAGCGGCAGCAGCGCGCCGCGTTCCGGCTGCTCTGCGGGCGGCAGGTGCTCCCACTTCGGGCCGCCGACGGAGCCGAACAGCACCGCATCGGCGTTTTCACAGCCTTCAACGGTGGCCTGCGGCAGCGGCGTGCCGTGCTTATCAATGGCAATACCGCCCACATCATAATGGCTGGTGGTGATACGAATACCAAAACGACTGCGAACCGCTTCCAGTACCTTCAGGGCCTGCGCCATGACTTCCGGGCCAATACCGTCGCCCGGCAAAACAGCAATATGGTAATTCTTCGACATTACACGGTTTCCTTTTTGTTCTCTTTATTCTGCGCTTTGCGCTGCAGCTCTTTCTCAACTTCACCGGCGCGCCAGATGTTGTTCAGCACGTGCACCATGGCTTTGGCGGAGGATTCAACGATATCCGTCGCCAGACCGACGCCGTGGAAGCGGCGGCCGTTATAGTTGGCGACGATATCGACCTGGCCCAGCGCATCTTTGCCGTGGCCTTTCGCGGTCAGGCCGTATTTCACTAACTCGATGTCGTAGTGGGTGATGCGGTTAATCGCCTGATACACCGCGTCAACAGGGCCGTTGCCGTTTGCGGCTTCGGCTTTAATTTCGTCGCCGCAGGCCAGCTTCACCGAGGCGGTGGCGATATCGTTAGAGCCCGACTGCACGCTGAAGTAGTCCAGACGGAAATGCTCCGGCTCCTCCTGCTGCTTATTAATGAAGGCCAGCGCTTCCAGATCGTAATCAAAGACCTGGCCTTTCTTATCCGCCAGCTTCAGGAAGGCGTCATACAGGCTATCCAGGCTGTAATCGGATTCCTGATACCCCATTTCGTCCATCCGGTGTTTGACGGCGGCGCGGCCGGAGCGGGAGGTCAGATTCAGCTGCACCTGGTTCAGGCCGATGGATTCCGGGGTCATGATTTCGTAGTTTTCGCGGTTTTTCAGCACGCCGTCCTGGTGAATACCTGAGGAGTGGGCGAAAGCGCCGGTGCCGACAATCGCTTTGTTCGCCGGGATCGGCATATTGCAGATCTGGCTGACCGTCTGGCTGGTGCGCCAGATTTCGTGGTGGTTGATGCGGGTGTGCACATTCATAATGTCCTTGCGCACCTTAATCGCCATGATCACTTCTTCCAGCGAACAGTTGCCTGCGCGCTCGCCGATCCCGTTCATGGCGCCTTCTACCTGACGCGCGCCGGCGTGTACGGCGGACAGGGCGTTGCCGACGGCCAGCCCCAGATCGTCATGGGTATGTACCGAGATAATGGCTTTATCAATGTTTGGCACGTGCTCATACAGGCCGGAGATGATCCCGGAGAATTCAAACGGCATGGTGTAGCCGACGGTATCCGGGATGTTGATGGTGGTGGCGCCTGCGGCGATTGCGGCTTCAACCACGCGCGCCAGATCGGCAATCGGCGTACGGCCTGCGTCTTCGCAGGAGAACTCTACGTCGTCGGTATAGTTGCGCGCGCGTTTCACCATATAGACCGCACGCTCAATAACGTCATCCAGCGTGCTGCGCAGCTTGGTGGCGATATGCATCGGCGAGGTGGCGATAAACGTATGGATACGGAAAGCTTCAGCGACCTTTAATGACTCAGCGGCAACATCAATGTCCTTCTCAACGCAGCGCGCCAGGCCGCAGACCCGGCTGTTTTTGATGCTGCGGGCGATGGTCTGGACGGATTCGAAGTCGCCCGGCGAGGAGACCGGAAAACCGACTTCCATCACGTCAACACCCATACGTTCGAGGGCCAGCGCGATCTGCAGTTTCTCTTTCACGCTCAGGCTTGCCTGTAATGCCTGCTCACCGTCACGTAAGGTCGTATCAAAGATAATGACTTGTTGGCTCATGGTTTTGGGTCCTTGTCAGTCTTAGGTCGCCTTGCTACGAGCATAAAAAAACCCGCGCAGAGGCGCGGGTTTTCTGTCTTGCTGGAAGATGACTTATCGCTAAACGTCGCCCACCAGACTACCGCGCACAGAGGATGCGTTTAGTAGTAGTAGGCCGGTGAAACGAGTGATGCGAGTCATTGCGTCATGCTCCAGGGAAATTCGATATGCTTCTAGTGGTACTGGATACGCCGATCGATGTCAATCTTTTACCGCGGTAAATCACGGCAATTGTCGTGACGATGCGCCAGTAACTTTAGCTAATTGTGCTGATGAAGACGGTGTTTTTTCGCAGATTATTTTAGCGGGGATTTACTGTTGTCACATTTGGACGCATCTGTCCATATTTGTTCGTATTTATCGTCAGAAACGTCACGCAATACCATATGTATAACTTAATGATATGAATAAAAATATTCATGTGAATTATTTTTTTGTCAGAAATTGATCGCCGTTTTGATCACAAATTGTTATCTGGAAGCATGCGTCCAAAAAAACACAATTTAATACTACTTAAATATCTTTGTTCTTTTTGTGTGGTTGTGTATTTATGGTGTTTATGATTAAACTGTCGACATTAAGTGCCATTTATCATTTGGCGAGGAAATCACCTCGCTAATCGCGCTGGTGCTCATTTTTTTGCTGTATCTTTATATATTCCTAATTTTATTTATTTCTCTTTTGCGGAATTTATATGCATGGTAAATCATATTGTCAAAATTTATTGCTGCACTAATGCAAAGGGAGTTAAGCATGACAGTGGAGTCCGATATGGTTGTCGATAAAGAAACGCCGCAAACCGTTTCTGGCCCTGAATCCCACCGCCCGCAATTACGCGCGGTGGATTTAAACTTATTAACCGTTTTTGATGCGGTAATGCAGGAGCAGAACATTACCCGTGCCGCGCAGATCTTAGGGATGTCGCAGCCCGCAGTGAGTAATGCGGTTTCTCGTTTAAAAGTGATGTTCAACGATGAGCTGTTCGTGCGCTACGGCCGGGGAATACAGCCGACGGCGCGCGCGTACCAGCTGTTTGGCTCCGTTCGTCAGGCGCTGCAGCTGGTACAAAATGAATTACCGGGCGCCGGATTTGAACCCTTCAGCAGCGAACGTATATTCAATCTTTGCGTTTGTAGCCCGTTAGATAATCGTTTAACCTCAATGATTATTAACAAAGTAAGCGAAATGGCGCCCGGTATTCATTTGGCATTTAAATCATCGCTTAATCAAAATACCGAGCACCAGCTACGTTATCAGGAGCTTGAATTTGTTATCGGCTATGAGGAGTTTCGTCGTCCCGAGTTCGCCTGCGTACCATTATTTCATGATGAAATGGTGCTGGTGGCAAGCGCGAATCACCCGCGTATTACCGGGCCGATGAAAGAAAGCGATATTTATCGCGAAGAGCACGCGGTAGTTTCTCTGGATCGCTACGCCTCATTTAGCCTGCCCTGGTATGATACAGCGGAAAAACAGGCCCGTATTGCCTATCAGGGTATGGCATTAATTAGCGTCCTGAACGTGGTCTCGCAAACGCAGCTGGTCGCGGTGACGCCGCGCTGGCTGGCGGAAGCGTTCGCCGAAAAGCTCGAGCTGCAAATTCTGCCGTTGCCCATGAAGGTTAACAGCCGCACCTGTTTTCTCTCCTGGCATGAGGCCGCCGGCCGGGATAAAGGGCATCAGTGGATGGAAGAGCTGCTGGTTTCCGTCTGCCGACACGGATGATATAACCGTAAGCCGGAAGATAAAATCTTCCGGCTTACCGCTGTTGTCTGGAATTTTATTCTGTTATTGCCGTGAGCTCCATTCTGGCGCGGGGCGAAAAATGGATGATTTCCTGCCTGCCGCCGTATCCCCCGAGTTTTTTCTATTCTCTTTTCTTATTACTGAAGTTATTCACCAGTTTCCCGCGCTATTGTTTTCTTTTCTGCTGTTCAGCCGTGGGGAATACGCGTCTGTGTCGATTGCCTGCCCGATAGCGAGCGGTTATGTTAAGCAAATGCTGCGATTTACAAACCAGCGGGGCGACGTTGCGCTCCGCTGTGTGACCGCGCGGAAATGAATTCTGCCGTCATTAACTAAAGCCTGGAGGCAAACCATGGAGATGTTGTCTGGCGCCGAGATGGTCGTCCGATCGCTTATCGATCAGGGCGTAAAGCAGGTATTCGGCTACCCCGGAGGCGCAGTCCTCGATATCTATGATGCGCTGCACACCGTTGGCGGAATCGATCACGTCCTGGTAAGGCACGAGCAGGCCGCCGTGCATATGGCTGACGGTCTGGCGCGTGCGACCGGCGAGGTCGGCGTGGTGCTGGTGACGTCCGGTCCGGGGGCGACGAACGCGATTACCGGGATTGCCACGGCCTATATGGACTCTATCCCGCTGGTGATCCTCTCCGGGCAGGTGGCGACGTCGCTGATTGGTTATGACGCGTTCCAGGAATGCGACATGGTCGGTATTTCTCGCCCGGTGGTCAAACACAGCTTTCTGGTCAAACAGACGGAAGATATTCCCGGCGTGCTGAAAAAGGCTTTCTGGCTGGCGGCAAGCGGCCGCCCGGGGCCGGTGGTGGTGGATCTGCCGAAGGACATTCTCAACCCGGCGAACAAGCTGCCGTATGTCTGGCCTGAGACGGTCAGCATGCGCTCCTATAACCCGACGACAACGGGTCATAAAGGACAAATTAAGCGGGCGCTGCAAACGCTGATGTCGGCGAAAAAACCGGTGGTGTACGTCGGCGGCGGGGCGATTAACGCCCGCTGTGAGGCCCAGCTGCGCACGCTGGTCGAAACGCTCAATATTCCGGTAGCCTCGTCGCTGATGGGGCTGGGCGCCTTTCCGGCGACGCACCGCCAGGCGCTGGGCATGCTGGGCATGCACGGTACCTATGAAGCCAATATGACGATGCACAACTCGGACGTGATTTTTGCCGTTGGGGTGCGTTTTGACGATCGGACGACCAACAATCTGGCGAAGTATTGCCCGCAGGCGACTGTACTGCATATCGACATCGACCCCACGTCGATTTCGAAAACCGTGGCGGCGGATGTGCCTATCGTCGGCGACGCCCGCCTGGTGCTTGAGCAGATGCTGGAGCTGCTGGAGCAGGAAACCACGGCGCAGCCGCTGGATGATATTCGCGACTGGTGGCAGCAGATTGAGCAATGGCGCGCTCGCCATTGCCTGAAGTACGACACGCAGAGCGAGAAGATCAAGCCGCAGGCGGTCATTGAAACTATCTGCCGGCTGACCGATGGCGATGCGTACGTGACCTCCGATGTCGGGCAGCATCAGATGTTCGCCGCGCTCTATTACGCGTTTGATAAGCCGCGCCGCTGGATCAACTCCGGCGGTCTCGGCACCATGGGCTTCGGCCTGCCCGCCGCGCTGGGCGTCAAAATGGCGCTACCGGACGCCACGGTTATCTGCGTGACCGGCGACGGCAGCATCCAGATGAACATTCAGGAGCTTTCCACCGCGCTGCAGTATGAGCTGCCGGTGCTGGTGCTGAATCTTAACAACCGCTACCTCGGGATGGTGAAACAGTGGCAGGATATGATTTACTCCGGCCGCCATTCGCAGTCCTACATGGCGTCTTTACCGGATTTTGTCCGCCTGGCGGAAGCCTACGGGCACGTCGGCATCCGCATCGACAAGCCGGCCGAGCTTGAGAGCAAGCTGGCGGAGGCGCTCACGCAGGTGCGCAATAACCGGCTGGTGTTCGTCGACGTGACGGTGGACGGCAGCGAGCACGTCTATCCGATGCAGATTCGCGGCGGTGGTATGGATGAAATGTGGCTGAGCAAAACGGAGAGAACCTGATTATGCGCCGGATATTATCTGTTTTACTGGAGAACGAATCGGGAGCGCTATCGCGCGTGATCGGTCTCTTTTCCCAGCGTGGCTATAACATTGAGAGTCTGACGGTGGCGCCAACCGACGATCCAACGCTGTCGCGTATGACCATCCAGACGGTGGGTGACGAAAAGGTTATCGAGCAAATTGAAAAGCAGCTGCATAAGCTGGTCGATGTTCTGCGCGTGAGTGAGCTGGGGCAGGGCGCGCACGTCGAGCGTGAGATCATGCTGGTGAAAGTGCAGGCGAGCGGCTACGGGCGTGAGGAAGTGAAGCGCAATACCGAGATTTTTCGAGGGCAAATCATCGATGTGACGCCTTCTGTCTATACTGTGCAACTGGCGGGCACCAGCGATAAGCTCGATGCGTTTCTCGCTTCCCTGCGCGATGTCGCCAGAATCGTTGAGGTTGCGCGCTCCGGTATCGTAGGGCTGTCGCGCGGCGACAAAATCATGCGCTAGCGTAAAAAATGCCTCTGCAATCTTAGCCCGACCTTCTTTGTCGGGCTTTTTTTTGCGAAATCAGCAGTAAGAGCGAACAAAAGCGGTTGCCGGAGTCAGTTTTCTGCGTTTAGATGTTATGAAACTTATTCCATAATTTAACAATGGTTATGGTTTGTACATTATTAGCAAGGGGCAATTGTGAAACTGGATGAAATCGCCAGACTTGCCGGCGTATCGCGCACAACGGCAAGTTATGTGATTAACGGCAAAGCGAAACAGTACCGCGTCAGCGACAAAACGGTCGAGAAGGTGATGGCGGTTGTGCGTGAGCATAACTATCATCCCAACGCGGTAGCCGCCGGGCTGCGGGCAGGACGCACGCGTTCAATTGGTCTGGTTATCCCCGATCTCGAAAACACCAGCTATACCCGTATCGCCAACTATCTTGAGCGCCAGGCGCGCCAGCGCGGCTATCAGCTGCTGATCGCCTGCTCTGAAGATCAGCCGGACAATGAAATGCGCTGCATTGAGCATCTGCTGCAGCGTCAGGTTGATGCGATTATCGTCTCCACCTCGCTGCCGCCTGAGCATCCGTTCTATCAGCGCTGGGCCAATGATTCGTTCCCTATCGTGGCGCTCGACCGCGCGCTCGATCGCGAGCATTTCACCAGCGTTGTCGGCGCCGACCAGGAAGATGCCGAGGCGCTGGCGGCGGAGCTGCGCACGTTCCCGGCCCAAACGGTGCTCTACCTGGGCGCGCTGCCCGAACTGTCCGTGAGCTTCCTGCGCGAGCAGGGGTTCCGCAGCGCGTGGAAGGACGATCCGCGCGAGGTTAACTTCCTCTACGCCAATAGCTATGAGCGGGAAGCGGCTGCACAGCTTTTTGACAAATGGCTGGAAACGCACCCGATGCCGCAGGCGCTGTTTACGACCTCCTTTGCGCTGCTGCAGGGCGTGATGGACGTGACCCTGCGTCGCGAAGGGAAGCTGCCGTCAGAGCTGGCCATCGCCACGTTTGGCGATCACGAGCTGCTCGATTTTCTGCAGTGTCCGGTGCTTGCGGTTGCGCAGCGTCATCGCGACGTGGCGGAGCGCGTGCTGGAGATTGTGCTGGCAAGCCTTGATGAGCCGCGCAAGCCGAAACCGGGCCTGAGCCGTATTCGTCGTAATCTTTATCGTCGGGGAAGCTTAAGCCGCCGCTGATAAAAATCTGAAGGCAGCGGTCGCGCTGCCTTCATTTATTTTGCCTTTTACTTATATATTCAGATAATTCCTTAAAAACGCTTAGGACTCTATTTAAAAGCGTCTTAAATAAGCACCGCTATCTTCATTAAGGGTAATAATTAGTAACGCCAGGTTCTTTTTGTATTATTTTGTTACATATTTATTTGATATTTGCCGAATTTACAAACACTTCATTCCAGGCTGCCCGTTTTCCCCGCGTCTTCCCTCGCCAGAACCCGTTGAAACACTGACATCAAGGGCTATTAACATGCGCCAGAATGTCCTAAAATGCCGCGCACGTCGCAAACTGACACTTTATATTTTCATTCGGTGAGATTGAGTTGTTGAAAACCGTTACGAACCTGTTTGTTTTTTTTCTTACACGTATTCATAACGTTAATTTGCCTCTTTCGCTGGACAAAATTTAATCAGAGCGAATATCGGCTGTCATTATTGGGTTTTTGGACTCCGTTGGCGTTAGTGCTGGCTTGACAAGCTTTTCCTCCGCTCCGTAAACTCCTTTAGGTGGGAATTTGTGGATTAAAGTGGTGAAAAGGGGTGAGGCTGGCATGTTCCGTGGGGCAACGTTAGTCAATCTCGACAGCAAAGGGCGCTTAGCGGTGCCCACCCGGTATCGGGACATGCTGAACGAGAACGCTTCCGGTCAAATGGTTTGTACCATTGACATCCATCACCCGTGCCTGCTGCTTTATCCGCTGCCCGAATGGGAAATCATCGAGCAAAAATTGTCGCGGCTGTCGAGCATGAACCCGGCTGAGCGGCGCGTTCAGCGTCTGCTGTTAGGGCATGCCAGTGAGTGTCAGATGGATAACGCCGGTCGTTTGCTGATTGCGCCGGTTTTACGGCAACATGCCGGACTGACAAAAGAAGTGATGCTGGTTGGGCAGTTCAACAAGTTTGAACTGTGGGATGAAACGACCTGGTATCAACGGGTCAAGGAAGATATCGACGCAGAGCAATCCGATTCCGCAGTGTTGTCGGAGCGGTTGCAGGACTTGTCTTTATAAGATGATGGAAAATTTTAAACACACGACGGTACTTCTGGATGAGGCCGTTAACGGCCTGAACATTCGTCCGGATGGTATTTATATTGATGGCACCTTCGGTCGCGGTGGCCACTCGCGTCTGATTCTTTCGCAGCTTGGCGCGGAAGGACGACTGCTGGCTATCGATCGCGACCCTGAGGCGACTGCGGTGGCGAACACCATCGACGATCCTCGTTTTTCCATCGTACATGGACCTTTCTCCGCGCTGGCTGACTATGCCGCCGAGCGCAGTCTTACCGGCAAGATTGACGGCATTCTCCTCGATCTTGGCGTCTCTTCACCACAGCTTGACGATGCTGAACGCGGTTTCTCCTTTATGCGCGACGGTCCGCTGGACATGCGTATGGATCCGACCCGCGGCCAGTCCGCCGCCGAATGGCTACAAACGGCGGATGAAGCGGATATCGCCTGGGTGATTAAAACCTTTGGCGAAGAGCGTTTTGGCAAACGCATCGCGCGCGCCATCGTTGAGCGTAACCGCATTGAGCCGATGACCCGGACCAAAGAGCTGGCAGAGGTTATCGCCGCCGCGACGCCGGTGAAGGATAAGCACAAACATCCCGCGACCCGTACCTTCCAGGCGGTGCGCATCTGGGTGAACAGTGAACTGGAGGAGATAGAGCAGGCGCTAAAAAGCTCGCTCGACGTGCTTGCCCCGGGTGGGCGGCTCTCCATCATCAGCTTCCATTCGCTGGAAGACCGCATTGTGAAGCGCTTTATGCGCGAGCAAAGCCGCGGTCCGCAGGTTCCGGCAGGGTTACCGATGACCGAAGAGCAACTCAGGAAACTGGGGGGCCGTCAGCTGCGAGCACTAGGCAAGTTGATGCCGGGCGAAGAAGAGGTGGCAGAGAATCCACGCGCTCGTAGTTCAGTTCTGCGTATTGCAGAGAGGACGAACGCATGATCAGCAGAGTGTCAGAAGCCTTAAGCAAGGTAAAAGGATCGATTGGAAGCAACGAGCGTCATGCTTTGCCTGGCGTGATCGGTGACGATCTTTTGCGGTTTGGGAAGCTGCCACTCTGCTTGTTCATTTGCATCATTTTGACGGCAGTCACCGTGGTGACGACGGCGCACCATACCCGTCTGTTAACCGCGCAGCGTGAACAACTGGTTCTGGAACGCGATGCGCTCGATATCGAGTGGCGCAACCTGATTCTGGAAGAAAACGCGCTCGGCGATCATAGCCGGGTAGAACGGATCGCGACGGAGAAGCTGCAGATGCAGCATGTCGATCCTTCACAGGAAAATATCGTTGTACAGAAATAAGGATTAGCGCGACGCATGAAAGCAGCGGCAAAGACGCAGAAACCAAAACGTCAGGAAGAACAAGCCAACTTCATCAGTTGGCGTTTTGCGTTGCTTTGCGGCTGCATTTTGCTGGCGTTGACGTTCCTGCTGGGCCGCGTGGCCTGGCTGCAGATAATCAGCCCTGACATGCTGGTGCGTCAGGGGGACATGCGCTCCCTGCGCGTGCAGGAGGTGTCCACCTCGCGCGGAATGATAACCGACCGCTCCGGCCGGCCGCTGGCGGTGAGCGTGCCGGTGAAAGCTATCTGGGCGGACCCGAAAGAGCTGCATGACGCGGGCGGTATTAGCCTCGACAACCGCTGGAAGGCGCTGTCCGACGCCCTGAACATGCCGCTGGATCAGCTGGCTTCCCGCATTAACGCCAACCCGAAAGGGCGCTTTATCTATCTGGCCCGCCAGGTAAACCCTGACATGGCCGACTACATCAAAAAGCTCAAGCTGCCGGGGATTTATCTGCGCGAAGAGTCTCGCCGCTACTACCCTTCCGGTGAAGTAACCGCTCACCTCATCGGCTTTACCAACGTCGACAGCCAGGGGATTGAAGGGGTCGAGAAGAGCTTCGATAAGTGGCTGACCGGGCAGCCGGGCGAGCGTATCGTGCGTAAAGACCGCTACGGCCGCGTTATTGAAGATATCTCCTCCACCGACAGCCAGGCGGCGCACAACCTGGCGCTGAGCATTGACGAACGCCTGCAGGCGCTGGTTTACCGTGAGCTGAACAACGCCGTGGCGTTTAACAAAGCGGAATCCGGCAGCGCGGTGCTGGTCGACGTCAGCACCGGCGAAGTGCTGGCGATGGCCAACAGCCCCTCCTACAACCCGAATAACTTCACCGGCACCGCAAAAGATGCGATGCGTAACCGCGCCATCACCGACGTTTTCGAGCCGGGCTCGACGGTAAAACCGATGGTGGTGATGACCGCGCTGCAGCGCGGGATCGTGAACGAAAATACCGTACTGAACACCATTCCTTACCGAATTAACGGCCACGAAATCAAAGACGTGGCGCGTTATAGCGAATTGACCCTGACCGGGGTACTTCAGAAGTCGAGTAACGTTGGCGTTTCCAAGCTGGCGTTAGCGATGCCCTCCTCAGCGTTAGTAGATACTTACTCTCGTTTTGGACTGGGAAAAGCGACCAATTTGGGGTTGGTCGGAGAACGCAGTGGCTTATATCCTCAAAAACAACGGTGGTCTGACATAGAGAGGGCCACCTTCTCTTTCGGCTACGGGCTAATGGTAACTCCGTTACAGTTAGCGCGAGTCTACGCGACGATCGGCAGCTATGGCGTCTACCGCCCGCTGTCGATCACCAAAGTTGATCCCCCCGTTCCGGGCGAGCGTATCTTCCCTGAGCCTATCGTACGTACCGTCGTTCATATGATGGAAAGCGTGGCGCTGCCAGGCGGCGGCGGCGTGAAGGCGGCGATTAAAGGCTACCGTATCGCGATTAAAACCGGTACGGCGAAAAAAGTGGGGCCGGATGGCCGCTATATCAACAAATATATTGCTTACACCGCGGGTGTCGCACCCGCCAGCCAGCCGCGCTTTGCGCTGGTGGTGGTGATTAACGACCCGCAGGCGGGTAAATACTACGGCGGTGCCGTTTCCGCGCCGGTGTTCGGTGCCATCATGGGCGGCGTTCTGCGCACCATGAACATCGAGCCGGATGCGCTGGCGACGGGCGAAAAAAGTGAATATGTAATTAATCAAGGCGAGGGAACCGGTGGCAGATCGTAATTTGCGCGACCTTCTTGCTCCTTGGGTGCCGAATGCACCCGAGCGGGCGCTGCGAGAGATGACACTCGATAGCCGCGTGGCGGCATCGGGCGATCTCTTTGTGGCTGTTTTAGGTCATCAGGCGGACGGGCGTCGATATATCCCGCAGGCGATAGCGCAAGGTGTTGCTGCCATTATTGCTGAGGCAAAAGACGAGGCGACCGATGGCGAAATCCGTGAAATGCACGGCGTACCGGTTATCTATCTCAGCCAACTGAATGAGCGTCTGTCGGCGCTGGCCGGCCGCTTTTATCACCAGCCATCCGGGCGCCTGCGTCTGGTCGGCGTGACCGGGACGAACGGCAAAACCACGACCACCCAGCTGCTGGCGCAATGGGCGCAGCTGCTGGGCGAAACCAGCGCCGTGATGGGCACCGTCGGCAACGGCCTGCTGGGCAAAGTTATCCCGACTGAAAACACCACCGGTTCGGCCGTCGACGTGCAGCACGTGCTGTCCGGGCTGGCAGGGCAGGGGGCAACGTTGGCCGCCATGGAGGTTTCTTCCCATGGTCTGGTGCAGCATCGCGTGGCAGCGCTGCAGTTTGCCGCCTCTGTTTTCACCAACTTAAGCCGTGACCATCTCGATTACCACGGCGATATGGAACACTACGAAGCGGCGAAATGGCTGCTTTACTCCACCCACCACTGCGGCCAGGCGATTATCAACGCCGATGACGAAGTGGGCCGCCGCTGGCTGGCGAAGCTGCCGGATGCGGTAGCGGTGTCGATGGAAGACCATATCAATCCGAACTGTCACGGCCGCTGGCTGAAGGCGACCGCGGTGAACTATCACGACAGCGGCGCGACTATCCAGTTTGCTTCCAGCTGGGGCAACGGCGAAATTGACAGCCGCCTGATGGGCGCGTTTAACGTCAGCAACCTGCTGCTGGCGCTGGCGACCCTGCTGGCGCTCGGCTACCCGCTTGCCGGCCTCCTGAGCACCGCCGCGCGTCTGCAGCCGGTGTGCGGTCGTATGGAGGTGTTCGCCGCGCCGGGGAAACCGACGGTGGTGGTCGATTACGCCCATACGCCGGATGCGCTGGAGAAGGCCCTGCAGGCCGCGCGCCTGCACTGCGCGGGCAAGCTGTGGTGCGTCTTTGGCTGCGGCGGCGACCGCGATAAAGGCAAACGTCCGCTGATGGGGGCGATTGCCGAAGAGTTCGCCGATGTGGTGGTGGTGACGGATGACAACCCGCGTACCGAAGAGCCGCGCGCGATCATTACCGATATCCTCGCCGGCATGCTGGACGCCGGACATGCGAAAGTGATGGAAGGGCGCGCGGAAGCGGTGACCAACGCCATCATGCAGGCAAAAGAAAACGACGTAGTGCTGGTGGCCGGTAAAGGTCATGAGGACTACCAGATAGTCGGCAACCGCCGCCTCGATTATTCCGATCGCGTCACTGCAGCCCGCCTGCTGGGAGTGGTGGCATGATTCGCGTAACGCTAAGCCAGCTCGCCGACGTTTTGCAGGGCGAACTGCACGGCAGCGATTTGGCGGTCGATGCCGTGACGACGGATACCCGTAAGGTGACGGCGGGCTGTCTGTTTGTCGCCTTAAAGGGCGAGCGCTTCGACGCTCATGATTTTGTCGAGCAGGCCAAAGAAGGCGGCGCAGGCGCGCTGCTGGTGAGCCGTAAACTGGCGTGCTCGCTGCCGCAGATTGTGGTGAAAGACACCCGTCTGGCTTTCGGCGAGCTGGCGGCCTGGGTGCGCCAGCAGGTTCCGGCCCGCGTGGTCGCGCTGACCGGCTCCTCGGGAAAAACGTCGGTTAAAGAGATGACCGCCGCGATACTGGGCCAGTGCGGAAAGACATTATATACCGCAGGGAACCTCAATAATGACATCGGCGTGCCGATGACATTGCTGCGACTGACGCGCGAGCATGAGTTTGCGGTGATTGAGCTGGGAGCAAACCACCAGGGTGAAATCGCCTGGACCGTCAGCCTGACGCGTCCGGAAGCGGCGCTGGTGAATAACCTGGCGGCGGCGCACCTTGAGGGCTTCGGCTCTCTGGCGGGCGTCGCGAAAGCGAAAGGGGAAATCTTTACCGGTTTGCCGCAGGACGGCATCGCCATCCTGAACGCGGATAACAACGACTGGCTGAACTGGCAGAGCGTCATTGGCGATCGCCAGGTCTGGCGCTTCTCGCCGAATGCGGCGGGCAGCGATTTTACCGCCAGCGATATTCAGGTGACCAGCGGCGGCACGGCGTTCACGCTGCGCACTCCGCAGGGGAGCATCGACGTGCTGCTGCCGCTGCCGGGGCGTCACAACATCGCCAACGCGCTGGCGGCAGCCGCGCTGGCGATGGCCGTTGGCGCAGGGCTGGATGCGGTCAAAGCCGGGCTGGCGAAGCTGCAGGCGGTCCCGGGACGCTTATTCCCGATTTCGCTTGCGCAGCACAAGCTGCTGCTTGACGACTCCTATAACGCCAACGTGGGGTCAATGACCGCGGCGGCGCAGGTGCTGTCCGACATGCCGGGCTACCGCGTGCTGGTGGTTGGCGATATGGCGGAGCTCGGCGATGAAAGCGAAGCCTGCCATCGTCAGGTTGGCGAAGCGGCAAAAGCCGCGGGAATCGACCGCGTGTTCAGCGTGGGCCGATTAAGCCAGCTGATTGGGGCGGCAAGCGGCGTCGGAGAGCATTTTGCCGATAAGGCGGCGCTGATCGCGCGGCTGAAAACAGCTATCGAAGAACAACAAATCATCACCATTTTAGTGAAGGGTTCACGTAGTGCCGCCATGGAAGAGGTAGTACGCGCATTACAGGAGAACGGGACATGTTAGTTTGGCTGGCCGAACATTTGGTCAAATATTATTCCGGCTTTAACGTCTTTTCCTATCTGACGTTTCGCGCCATCGTCAGCCTGCTGACTGCGCTGTTCATCTCGCTGTGGATGGGCCCGCGCATGATTGCCCGTCTGCAAAAACTCTCTTTTGGCCAGGTCGTGCGTAACGATGGTCCTGAGTCGCACTTCAGCAAGCGCGGCACCCCGACCATGGGCGGGATCATGATCCTGACCGCGATTGTGGTTTCCGTGCTGCTGTGGGCGTACCCGTGGAACCCTTACGTATGGTGCGTGCTGGTGGTATTGGTCGGCTACGGCGTGATCGGTTTTGTCGACGACTACCGCAAAGTGGTGCGTAAAGATACGAAGGGTCTGATCGCCCGCTGGAAATACTTCTGGATGTCGGTTATCGCGCTCGGCGTCGCTTTTGCGCTGTACATGGCCGGCAAAGACACGCCAGCGACCGAGCTGGTGGTGCCATTCTTTAAAGACATCATGCCTCAGCTGGGGCTTTTCTACATTCTGCTGGCCTACTTCGTTATCGTGGGTACAGGGAACGCCGTGAACCTGACCGACGGTCTTGACGGCCTGGCGATTATGCCGACCGTGTTCGTTGCCGCAGGCTTCGCACTGGTGGCGTGGGCGACCGGTAACATGAACTTCGCCAGCTATCTGCATATTCCGTATCTGCGCCATGCCGGCGAGCTGGTTATCGTCTGTACGGCGATTGTCGGCGCGGGGCTGGGTTTCCTGTGGTTTAACACCTATCCGGCGCAGGTCTTTATGGGCGACGTCGGCTCTCTGGCGCTGGGCGGCGCGCTGGGCATTATCGCCGTGCTGCTGCGTCAGGAATTCCTGCTGGTGATCATGGGCGGCGTGTTCGTGGTCGAGACCCTGTCGGTCATCCTGCAGGTCGGCTCCTTTAAGCTGCGCGGACAGCGTATTTTCCGCATGGCGCCGATTCACCATCACTATGAACTGAAAGGCTGGCCGGAGCCGCGCGTCATTGTGCGCTTCTGGATTATTTCCCTGATGCTGGTGCTGATTGGCCTGGCAACCTTGAAGGTGCGTTAATCATGGCAGATTACCAGGGCAAAAATGTGGTCATCGTCGGTCTTGGACTGACCGGTCTTTCCTGCGTTAATTTCTTTCTGGCGCAGGGCGTTACCCCGCGCGTGATGGATACCCGTGCGACGCCGCCGGGTCTGGATAAGCTGCCGGAGCAGGTCGAGCGCTACGTCAGCGGTCTGAATGACGACTGGCTGCTGGCGGCGGACCTGATCGTGGCAAGCCCTGGTATCGCCCTGTCGCATCCGTCGTTAAGCGCGGCGGCGGATGCCGGCGTGGAAATCGTTGGCGACATCGAGCTGTTCTGCCGTGAAGCGCAGGCGCCTGTTGTAGCGATTACCGGCTCAAACGGTAAAAGCACCGTCACAACGCTGGTCGGCGAGATGGCGAAAGCGGCGGGCGTTAACGTCGGCGTCGGCGGCAATATCGGGTTACCGGCGCTGATGCTGCTGGACGTTTCCCGCGAGCTGTACGTGCTTGAACTTTCAAGCTTCCAGCTGGAGACCACCTCCAGTCTGCAGGCGGCGGCCGCGACGATCCTCAACGTTACTGAAGATCATATGGATCGCTATCCGCTGGGCCTGCAGCAGTACCGCGCGGCAAAACTGCGCGTGTATGAGAACGCTAAAGTCTGCGTGGTGAACGCCGATGACGCGCTGACGATGCCGGTGCGCGGCGCCGATGAGCGCTGCATCAGCTTTGGCATCAATATGGGCGATTACCACCTCAACCGCCAGCAGGGCGAGACCTGGCTGCGGGTGAAAGGTGAAAAAGTGCTGAACGTGAAAGAGATGAAGCTCAGCGGTCAGCATAACTATACCAACGCGCTGGCGGCGCTGGCGCTGGCGGATGCCGCGGGGCTGCCGCGGGCCAGCAGCCTGAAGGCGTTGACCACGTTTGGCGGCCTGGCGCACCGTTTCCAGCTGGCGCTGGAGCATAACGGCGTACGCTGGATTAACGATTCGAAGGCCACCAACGTCGGCAGTACGGAGGCGGCGCTGAACGGTCTGCACGTCGACGGCACCCTTTGGCTGCTGCTCGGCGGCGACGGAAAATCCGCCGATTTTGCGCCGCTGAAGCGCTACCTGACGGGAGATAACATTCGCCTGTACTGCTTTGGCCGCGACGGCGATGAGCTGGCGGCGCTGCGTCCGGAGGTCTCCACGCTGACGGAGACCATGGAGCAGGCGATGCGTCTTATTGCGCCGCAGGTGAAGCCGGGGGATATGGTGTTGCTCTCTCCGGCCTGCGCCAGCCTCGATCAGTTCAAGAATTTTGAGCAGCGCGGGGATATCTTTACCCGTCTGGCGAAGGAGTTAGGCTGATGCGTTTATCTCTCCCTCGCCTGAGAATGCCGCACCTGCCGGGATCGGGGATCCTGGTCTGGCTGTTTTCGGCATTAAAAGGCTGGGTGATGGGGTCCAGGCCGAAAGATAACGACAGCCTGGTGATGTACGATCGCACCCTGCTGTGGCTGACGCTTGGCCTGGCGGCGGTTGGCTTCATTATGGTGACGTCGGCGTCGATGCCCGTTGGGCAGCGTCTGGCCAACGACCCGTTCCTGTTCGCCAAGCGTGACGGTCTGTATATCATCCTCGCGTTTCTTCTGGGGCTCATCACGCTGCGCCTGCCGATGGAGTTCTGGCAGCGCCACAGTACGGCCATGCTAATCGCCTCTATCGGCATGCTGCTTATCGTCCTGGTCGTCGGCAGTTCGGTTAACGGCGCGTCGCGCTGGATAGCGCTGGGGCCGCTGCGTATTCAGCCTGCGGAATTTACCAAGCTGTCGCTGTTTTGCTACATCGCCAACTATCTGGTGCGTAAGGCTGATGAGGTGCGCAACAACCTGCGCGGCTTCTTAAAGCCGATGGGCGTTATCTTTGTGCTGGCGATCCTGCTGCTGGCGCAGCCGGACCTCGGGACCGTGGTGGTGCTGTTCGTCACGACGCTGGCGATGCTGTTTCTGGCGGGCGCCAAGCTGTGGCAGTTCATCGCGATCATCGGCATGGGGATCTCGGCGGTTGTTCTGCTTATCCTTGCGGAGCCGTACCGTATTCGCCGCGTAACGTCATTCTGGAACCCGTGGGAAGATCCGTTTGGCAGCGGCTATCAGCTGACCCAGTCGCTGATGGCGTTCGGCCGCGGCGAAATGTGGGGCCAGGGGCTCGGCAATTCGGTGCAAAAGCTGGAATACCTGCCGGAAGCGCACACTGACTTCATCTTCGCGATTATCGCGGAGGAGTTAGGTTATATCGGTGTGGTGCTGGCGCTTTTAATGGTATTCTTCGTCGCTTTCCGCGCCATGTCCATTGGCCGCAAGGCGCTGGAACTTGACCAGCGTTTTTCCGGTTTTCTGGCCTGCGCCATCGGCGTCTGGTTTAGCTTCCAGGCGCTGGTTAACGTCGGCGCGGCGGCGGGGATGCTGCCGACAAAAGGTCTGACGCTGCCGCTTATCAGCTACGGCGGCTCCAGTCTGCTGATTATGTCGACGGCCATTATGCTGCTGTTACGTATTGATTATGAAACGCGTCTGGAGAAAGCTCAGGCGTTTACACGGGGTGTGCGATGAGTGGTCAGGTGAAGCGGTTGATGGTGATGGCTGGCGGTACCGGCGGACACGTGTTCCCGGGGCTGGCGGTTGCGCATCATCTGATGGAGCAGGGCTGGCAGGTGCGCTGGCTCGGCACCGCCGATCGTATGGAAGCAGACCTGGTGCCGAAGCACGGCATTGAGATTGATTTTATCCGCATTTCCGGTTTGCGCGGCAAAGGGCTGAAGGCGCTGGCGCTGGCGCCGGTTCGTATCTTCAACGCCTGGCGTCAGGCGCGGGCGATTATGAAACGCTATCAGCCGGACGTGGTGCTGGGCATGGGCGGCTATGTCTCCGGCCCGGGCGGCCTGGCGGCCTGGTCGCTGGGGATCCCGGTAGTGCTCCATGAGCAGAACGGGATTGCCGGATTGACCAACAAGTGGCTGGCGAAAATCGCCACGACGGTGATGCAGGCGTTTCCCGGCGCGTTTCCCAATGCCGAGGTCGTGGGCAACCCGGTACGCGTCGATGTGCTGGCGCTGCCGCTGCCGCAGCAGCGTCTGTCGGGGCGCGAAGGCCCGAAGCGCGTGCTGGTGGTCGGCGGTTCGCAGGGCGCGCGCGTGCTTAATCAGACGATGCCGCTGGTGGCCGCTAAGCTCGGCGACAGCGTGACTATCTGGCATCAGAGCGGGAAGGGCGCGGAACAGGCGGTGCAGCAGGCTTACGCCGAAGCGGGCCAGCCGCAGCACAAAGTGACGGAATTTATTGACGATATGGCCGCGGCCTACGCCTGGGCTGACGTCGTGGTTTGCCGCTCGGGCGCGCTGACGGTCAGTGAAATTGCCGCCGCCGGTTTGCCAGCCGTTTTTGTGCCGTTCCAGCATAAGGACCGTCAGCAGTACTGGAACGCGCTGCCGCTGGAGCAAGCGGGTGCAGCGAAGATTTTTGAACAACCGCAGTTCACCGCCGACGCGGTTGCCAGCACGCTTGAGAGCTGGGACAGAAATACCTTACTGGAGATGGCTGAACGCGCTCGCGCCGCCGCCATCCCGGACGCCACGGAGCGGGTGGCAAACGAAGTGAGCCTGGCAGCCCAGGCTTGATGATCGCGGCGCTCGTTTGGCGTTGCATGAATTTTTGAAGTAGTCGATGGCGTTTAGAAGATGAATACACAACAACTGGCAAAACTGCGTTCCATTGTGCCCGAGATGCGTCGCGTCCGGCACATCCACTTTGTTGGCATCGGCGGTGCCGGCATGGGCGGTATTGCCGAAGTGTTGGCCAACGAAGGGTATCAGATCAGCGGTTCGGATTTAGCGCCGAACCCGGTGACTCAGCAGCTTTCCGCGCTGGGCGCGACGATTTATTTCAACCATCGCCCGGAAAACGTTCGTGATGCGAGCGTGGTGGTGGTGTCGAGCGCGATTTCGGCGGAAAACCCGGAAATCGTTGCGGCGCATGAGGCGCGTATTCCGGTGATTCGCCGTGCGGAGATGCTGGCGGAGCTGATGCGTTTTCGTCACGGCATTGCGATTGCCGGAACCCACGGCAAAACCACCACCACTGCGATGGTGGCAAGTATTTATGCGGAAGCCGGGCTCGACCCGACCTTCGTGAACGGCGGTCTGGTGAAAGCCGCAGGCGTGCACGCGCGTCTGGGCAACAGCCGCTACCTGATTGCGGAAGCGGACGAAAGCGATGCGTCGTTCCTGCACCTGCAGCCGATGGTGGCTATTGTGACCAATATCGAAGCCGACCATATGGATACTTACCAGGGCGACTTCGAAAATTTAAAGCAGACCTTTATTAATTTTCTGCACAACCTGCCGTTTTATGGCCGTGCGGTAATGTGCGTGGACGATCCAGTGATCCGCGAGCTGCTGCCGCGCGTAGGGCGTCAAATCACCACCTACGGCTTTAGCGACGACGCCGACGTGCGCGTTGAAGACTACAGCCAAATCGGCGCGCAGGGGCATTTCACCCTGATTCGCCAGGACAAAGCGGTGCTGAACGTCGTTCTGAACGCGCCGGGGCGCCACAATGCGCTCAACGCGGCGGCGGCGGTTGCGGTGGCCACGGAAGAGGGGATTGACGATGAGTCTATCCTGCGCGCGCTGGCAAGCTTCCAGGGCACCGGTCGCCGCTTTGATTTCCTCGGCGAATTCCCGCTGCAGGAGGTGAACGGTAAAAGCGGCAGCGCCATGCTGGTCGACGACTACGGCCATCACCCCACGGAAGTGGATGCGACCATTAAAGCCGCCCGTGCCGGCTGGCCGGATAAGAATCTGGTCATGCTGTTCCAGCCGCACCGCTTTACCCGTACGCGCGATCTGTACGACGATTTCGCTAACGTGTTGACGCAGGTCGATGCGCTACTGATGCTGGATGTCTACCCGGCGGGCGAAGCGCCGATCCCGGGCGCCGACAGCCGCTCGCTGTGCCGCACAATTCGCGGCCGCGGTAAAGTTGACCCGATTCTGGTCTCCGATCCGGCGCAGGTGGCGGAAATGCTGGCCCCTGTTCTGACCGGAAACGATCTGATTTTGGTTCAGGGGGCGGGGAATATCGGCAAAATCGCGCGTAACCTGGCTGAAATCAAACTTAGACCGCAGGGGCAGGAGGATGATCGCCATGGCTGATAAAATCGCCGTCCTGCTTGGCGGGACGTCCGCGGAGCGCGAGGTATCGCTCAACTCCGGCGCGGCGGTGCTGGCCGGTTTACGCGAAGCCGGCGTTGATGCTTATGCCGTTGATCCGCGTGATGAAGATATCACCCTTCTGAAAAGCAAGGGATTTAAGAAAGCGTTTATTGCCCTTCACGGCCGCGGCGGTGAAGATGGAACGTTGCAGGGTTTACTGGAGCTTACCGGCATTCCCTATACCGGCAGCGGCGTGATGGCGTCCGCCATCTCTATGGACAAGCTGCGCAGCAAGCTGCTGTGGCAGGGGGCGGGGCTTCCCGTGGCGCCGTGGGTGGCGCTGACCCGCGCCCAGTTCTCGCAGGGCCTGTCAGCCGAGGATTCGCAGCGCATTGCGGCGCTGGGTTTGCCGCTGATCGTCAAGCCGAGCCGCGAAGGTTCCAGCGTCGGTATGTCGAAGGTCAGCGAAAGTCGTGCGCTCGATGCGGCGTTAGCGCTGGCATTTCAGCACGATGACGAAGTTCTGATAGAAAAATGGTTAAGCGGACCGGAATTTACCGTTGCCGTGGTTGGCGAAGAAATTTTGCCGTCAATTCGCATCCAACCTGCCGGAACCTTCTATGATTATGAGGCGAAGTATCTCTCTGACGAGACGAAATATTTCTGCCCTGGTTGTGAAGATCCGCAGCGTGAAGAAGAAATGAAAGCGCTGGTGCTGAAAGCCTGGAATATTCTTGGGTGTTCAGGCTGGGGGCGTATTGACGTCATGCAGGACGAAGACGGTCAGTTGTATCTGCTGGAAGCGAATACCTCTCCGGGTATGACCAGCCACAGCCTGGTGCCGATGGCGGCGCGTCAGGCGGGCATGAGCTTCTCGCAGCTGGTGGTTCGCATTCTGGACCTGGCGGGTTGATATGTCGCAGGCAGCGCTGAATACGCGGAATCGTGAAGAAGAGATCTCCTCTTCGCGACGTAATAATGGAGCACGTCTTGCAGGGATTGTGTTCCTGCTGGCGGTATTATGCACCGTGTTGATGAGCGGCTGGGTGGTGCTCGGCTGGATGGAAGATGCTCAGCGATTGCCGATATCAAAACTGGTGGTGACGGGCGAACGTCACTATACGCGCAACGATGATATCCGCCAGACCATACTGGCGCTGGGTTCGCCAGGAACGTTTATGACTCAGGACGTCAATATTATCCAGAGTCAGATCGAGCGTTTGCCGTGGATTAAGCAGGCGAGCGTTCGCAAGCAGTGGCCGGACGAATTGAAGATTCATCTGGTTGAATATGTGCCCATTGCGCGTTGGAATGATCAGCACATGGTCGATGCCGACGGCAATGCGTTCAGCGTACCGGCGGATCGCGCCAGTAAGCAGAATTTACCCATGCTGTACGGTCCTGAAGGCAGTGAAAACGAAGTGCTTCAGGGATATCGCGACATGGGGCAGGTACTGGCTAAAGGGAAGTTTTCGTTGAAAGTGGCGGCGATGACCGCACGCCGCTCCTGGCAGTTAACGTTGAGCAATGACATTAAGCTCAACCTGGGACGCGGCGATACGATGAAACGCCTTGAGCGCTTTTTAGAACTCTACCCGGTTCTTCAGCAGCAGGCGCAAACCGATGGCAAACGGATTAGCTATGTTGATTTGCGATATGACTCAGGCGCAGCGGTGGGTTGGCAGCCAGCTCCGGCTCCCGTAGAGGATACACATCAACAACAGAATCAGGCACAGGCAGAGCAACAATGATCAAGGCGACGGACAGAAAACTGGTAGTAGGACTGGAAATTGGTACCGCGAAGGTAGCCGCTTTGGTAGGGGAAGTTCTGCCCGACGGAATGGTGAATATCATCGGCGTGGGCAGCTGCCCGTCCCGGGGTATGGACAAAGGCGGGGTGAACGACCTGGAGTCCGTGGTGAAGTGCGTACAGCGCGCCATCGACCAGGCCGAACTGATGGCGGATTGCCAGATCTCCTCCGTATATCTGGCGCTTTCCGGTAAGCACATAAGCTGTCAGAATGAAATCGGCATGGTGCCGATTTCCGAAGAAGAAGTGACGCAGGAAGATGTCGAAAACGTGGTGCATACGGCGAAGTCCGTACGCGTGCGCGACGAGCATCGTGTTCTGCACGTGATCCCGCAGGAATATGCGATTGACTACCAGGAAGGGATTAAAAATCCGGTCGGTCTGTCGGGTGTTCGTATGCAGGCGAAGGTGCACCTGATCACCTGCCATAACGATATGGCGAAAAACATTGTTAAAGCGGTGGAACGTTGTGGTCTGAAAGTTGACCAACTTATTTTCGCCGGGCTGGCGTCCAGCTATTCCGTATTAACGGAAGACGAACGTGAGCTGGGTGTCTGCGTGGTGGATATCGGCGGTGGTACAATGGATATCGCCGTGTATACCGGCGGCGCGCTGCGTCACACCAAAGTTATCCCTTATGCCGGGAACGTGGTGACCAGCGATATCGCGTATGCCTTCGGCACGCCGCCGAGCGACGCGGAAGCGATTAAGGTGCGTCACGGCTGCGCGCTGGGCTCTATCGTCGGCAAAGACGAGAGCGTAGAGGTGCCGAGCGTGGGCGGGCGTCCGCCGCGCAGTCTGCAGCGTCAGACGCTGGCGGAAGTGATTGAGCCGCGTTACACCGAGCTGCTGAACCTCGTTAACGAGGAAATTTTACAGTTACAGGAACAGCTTCGTCAGCAGGGGGTGAAGCATCACCTGGCGGCGGGGATTGTATTAACCGGTGGCGCGGCGCAAATTGAGGGCCTGGCGGCCTGTGCGCAGCGGGTGTTCCACACGCAGGTGCGCATCGGCGCGCCGCTGAACATCACCGGCCTGACGGATTATGCCCAGGAGCCGTATTACTCGACGGCGGTGGGCCTGCTTCACTACGGGAAAGAATCCCATCTGAGTGGTGAGGCTGAAGTGGAAAAGCGCGTCGCAGTGAGTTCATGGATTAAGCGAATTAATACCTGGCTGCGAAAAGAGTTTTAATTTTTTTAAGAGAACGCCGACAATTCGCGTTCTCAGGCGACAGGCACAAAACGGAGAGAAACTATGTTTGAACCTATGGAACTGACCAACGACGCGGTGATTAAAGTCATCGGCGTCGGTGGCGGCGGCGGTAATGCCGTTGAACACATGGTGCGCGAGCGCATCGAAGGTGTTGAATTCTTCGCAGTGAACACCGACGCCCAGGCGTTGCGTAAGACTGCGGTTGGCCAGACCATTCAGATCGGTAGCGGTATTACCAAAGGTCTGGGCGCGGGCGCAAACCCGGAAGTTGGCCGTAATGCAGCCGACGAAGATCGCGAGGCGCTGCGCGCAGCCCTTGACGGCGCCGACATGGTGTTCATCGCCGCCGGTATGGGCGGTGGTACCGGTACTGGCGCAGCCCCGGTTGTGGCTGAAGTAGCAAAAGATTTAGGTATTCTGACCGTGGCCGTCGTGACTAAGCCTTTCAACTTTGAAGGCAAAAAGCGTATGGCGTTTGCGGAGCAGGGTATCGCCGAGCTGTCCAAACACGTGGACTCTCTGATCACCATTCCAAACGACAAGCTGCTGAAAGTGCTGGGTCGCGGCATTTCTCTGCTCGACGCGTTCGGCGCGGCGAACGACGTGCTGAAAGGCGCGGTGCAGGGTATTGCCGAACTGATTACCCGTCCGGGCCTGATGAACGTCGACTTTGCGGACGTACGTACCGTGATGTCCGAAATGGGCTATGCAATGATGGGTTCCGGCGTGGCCAGCGGTGAAGACCGTGCGGAAGAAGCGGCTGAAATGGCTATTTCTTCTCCGCTGCTGGAAGATATCGATCTGTCCGGCGCGCGCGGCGTACTGGTCAACATCACGGCGGGCTTCGACCTGCGTCTGGACGAGTTTGAAACCGTGGGTAACACTATCCGCGCGTTTGCCTCTGACAACGCGACCGTGGTTATCGGTACCTCTCTGGATCCAGAGATGAACGACGAACTGCGCGTAACGGTCGTTGCGACCGGTATCGGCATGGACAAACGTCCGGAAATTACGCTGGTGACCAATAAGCAACAGCAGCAGCCGGTGATGGATCGCTATCAGCAGCACGGTATGGCGCCGCTGTCACAGGAACAAAAAACAGTAGCCAAAGTGGTTAACGACAATACGCCGCAAACCACTAAAGAACCTGATTATCTGGATATCCCGGCGTTCCTGCGCAAGCAGGCGGACTAAGAATACGCTGGAATTTGGGAATCGGCGCTCTTTGTGCTAAACTGGCCCGCCAGGTGTATAGTACACTTCGGTTGGATAGGTAATTTGGCGAGATTATACGATGATCAAACAAAGGACTCTTAAACGTATCGTTCAGGCGACTGGCGTCGGTTTACATACCGGCAAGAAGGTCACGCTGACGCTGCGCCCTGCGCCGGCAAATACCGGGGTCATCTATCGTCGCACCGACTTGAATCCACCGGTAGATTTTCCGGCAGATGCCAAATCTGTGCGTGATACCATGCTCTGTACTTGCCTGGTTAATGAGCATGACGTACGGATTTCAACAGTTGAGCACTTGAATGCTGCGCTGGCGGGTTTGGGTATCGACAACATTGTTATTGAAGTCGATGCGCCTGAAATCCCGATCATGGACGGCAGCGCCGCGCCGTTTGTTTATCTGTTGCTGGATGCCGGCATCGATGAACTGAACTGCGCGAAGAAATTTGTGCGTATTAAAGACACGGTCCGCGTTCAGGACGGCGACAAGTGGGCTGAATTCAAGCCGTACAATGGTTTTTCGCTGGATTTCACCATCGATTTTAACCATCCGGCCATTGATAGCAGCAACCAGCGCTATAAGCTGAATTTCTCCGCGGATGCGTTCATGCGCCAGATTAGCCGTGCACGTACCTTCGGCTTCATGCGTGATATCGAATATCTGCAGTCCCGCGGCCTGGCCCTGGGCGGCAGCTTCGATTGTGCCATCGTTGTTGACGATTATCGCGTATTGAACGAAGACGGTCTGCGTTTCGAAGACGAATTCGTGCGTCACAAAATGCTCGATGCGATCGGTGACCTGTTTATGTGTGGTCACAATATCATCGGCGCATTTACGGCGTACAAATCCGGCCACGCGCTGAATAACAAGCTGCTTCAGGCGGTTCTTGCTAAGCAGGAAGCCTGGGAGTTTGTGACCTTCGAAGACGACGCCGAACTGCCGCTGGCATTCAAAGCACCATCAATGGTTCTGGCGTAAGCCTGACCATCGCGTAAATTCGACTGGTAACCTGGTACTCTCTCCGACCAGGAAACCAGTCGTTTTTTCTTTTTTAGCCCTCCCGTCGTTTCTTTTCCCCTGCGATCGCTAAGTCATTAGCGCGTTTGTTGTTTTGTTGAGCACTTTTCCCCTTGGTATTTCGTCATTCCTGCTGCCGGATAGCGGCATTAGTGATAAGATTTGGGCGCTAAAAAATTCTTACTGGTTGGTTTAACCCGGGGTGTAAGTGACGTGAGTGGAATACTGACGCGTTGGCGACAGTTTGGCAGACGATACTTCTGGCCGCATCTCCTGTTGGGGATGGTCGCGGCGGGGTTCGGCTTGCCTGCGCTCGGCGGCAGCACCGGGTCGGTTCCGCCGACCAAAGCGGCCAGTAACCATTCGACCCCGGCGAAGGTTAACTTCTCGCAGCTGGCGCTGCTGGAAACCAACCGTCGGCCAACGTTTACCGTCGACTACTGGCATCAGCACGCCATCCGTACGGTCATACGTCATCTCTCTTTCGCCATGGCGCCGCAGGCAAAACCTTCAGCGCAGGCTGCCGCACCGCTGCAGGTGCACCACCTTGCTCTGCTCGACACGCTCAGCGCGCTGCTGATGCGGGAAAGCCAGCCGCCCGCCATCGTGCGCTCGGTGGCCATGGCTTCCGCACCTGATGCCCGGGCGCCGTTCTGCGTCGGCCGCTGGATTAGCCAGGTGCAGGGCATCCGCGCCGGACCTCAACGTCTTAGCTAAACGACACCTGAATCTAACGAATAACTAAGACTCCGCAGCGCGGGGCGTTTGAGATTTTATTATGCTAATCAAATTATTAACTAAAGTTTTCGGCAGCCGTAACGATCGTACGCTGCGTCGTATGCGTAAAGTTGTCGGCGTTATCAATGCCATGGAACCGGAGATGGAAAAACTCTCCGATGATGAGCTGAAGGCAAAAACCGCCGAGTTTCGCGCGCGCCTCGAGAAAGGCGAGACCGTTGAAAGCCTGATCCCGGAAGCGTTCGCGGTGGTCCGTGAGGCCAGTAAGCGCGTATTCGGTATGCGTCACTTTGACGTCCAGCTGCTCGGGGGCATGGTGCTCAACGACCGCTGCATCGCCGAAATGCGTACCGGTGAAGGTAAAACCCTGACCGCAACGCTGCCGGCTTACGTTAACGCCCTGTCCGGCAAAGGCGTTCACGTGGTGACCGTCAACGACTATCTGGCCCAGCGCGACGCCGAAAACAACCGCCCGCTGTTTGAATTCCTCGGCATGTCCGTCGGTATCAACCTGCCGGGAATGCCGGCGCCAGCCAAGCGTGAAGCCTATGCCGCCGACATCACCTACGGCACCAACAACGAATACGGCTTCGACTATCTGCGCGACAACATGGCGTTCAGCCCGGAAGAGCGCGTACAGCGTAAGCTGCACTATGCGCTGGTGGATGAGGTCGACTCCATCCTTATCGATGAAGCGCGTACGCCGCTTATCATCTCCGGCCCGGCGGAAGACAGCTCTGAGATGTACCGCCAGGTAAACAAAATTATTCCGCATCTGATCCGTCAGGAGAAAGAAGACTCCGATACCTTCCAGGGCGAAGGGCACTTCTCCGTAGATGAAAAAGCGCGTCAGGTGAACCTCACCGAGCGTGGTCTGGTGCTGGTGGAAGAGCTGCTGGTCAATGAAGGCATCATGGACGAGGGCGAGTCACTGTACTCTCCGGCGAACATCATGCTTATGCACCACGTGACCGCGGCGCTGCGCGCGCATGCGCTGTTCACCCGTGATGTGGACTACATTGTCAAAGACGGCGAAGTCATTATCGTCGATGAGCACACCGGCCGTACCATGCAGGGCCGCCGCTGGTCTGATGGTCTGCATCAGGCGGTGGAAGCCAAAGAAGGCGTGGAAATCCAGAATGAAAACCAGACGCTGGCGTCTATCACCTTCCAGAACTACTTCCGTCTGTACGAGAAGCTGGCGGGGATGACCGGTACTGCGGATACCGAAGCGTTTGAATTCAGCTCTATTTATAAGCTGGATACCGTTGTGGTGCCGACCAACCGTCCGATGATCCGTAAGGATATGCCGGATCTGGTCTATATGACCGAAGCAGAAAAAATCCAGGCGATCATCGAAGACATTAAAGAGCGTACCGCCAACGGGCAGCCGGTGCTGGTGGGGACAATCTCCATCGAGAAATCCGAAGTAGTGTCCCGCGAGCTGACCAAAGCCGGTATCAAGCACAACGTACTGAACGCCAAGTTCCACGCCAGCGAAGCGGATATCGTCGCTCAGGCGGGCTACCCGGCAACCGTGACCATCGCTACCAACATGGCGGGTCGTGGTACGGACATCGTGCTGGGCGGCAGCTGGCAGGCGGAAATCGCCCAGCTCGAAAACCCGACCAGCGAGCAGATTGCGAAGATCAAGGCCGACTGGCAGGTTCGTCACGAAGCCGTTCTGGCGGCGGGCGGTCTGCACATCGTTGGCACCGAGCGTCACGAATCCCGTCGTATCGACAACCAGCTGCGCGGCCGTTCCGGTCGTCAGGGCGATGCCGGTTCTTCCCGCTTCTACCTGTCGATGGAAGATGCCCTGATGCGTATCTTTGCCTCTGACCGCGTGTCGGGCATGATGCGTAAGCTGGGGATGAAGCCGGGCGAAGCGATTGAGCACCCGTGGGTGACCAAAGCGATCGCCAACGCACAGCGTAAAGTGGAAAGCCGCAACTTCGATATCCGTAAGCAGCTGCTTGAGTATGACGATGTGGCGAACGATCAGCGTCGCGCTATCTACACCCAGCGTAACGAACTGCTGGACGTGTCGGACGTGAGCGAAACTATTGCCAGCATCCGTGAAGACGTCTTCAAGGCGACCATCGATGCGCATATTCCGCCGCAGTCGCTGGAAGAAATGTGGGATATTCCGGGCCTGCAGGAGCGTCTGAAAAACGATTTCGACCTCGAATTGCCGATTTCCGAATGGCTGGATAAAGAGCCAGAGCTGCACGAAGAGACCCTGCGTGAGCGTATTCTGCAGAGCGCCATCGAAGTGTATCAGCGTAAAGAGGAAGTGGTTGGCACCGAGATGATGCGCCACTTCGAAAAAGGCGTGATGCTGCAGACGCTGGATTCCCTGTGGAAAGAGCACCTCGCGGCGATGGACTATCTGCGTCAGGGTATTCACCTGCGCGGTTACGCGCAGAAGGATCCGAAGCAGGAGTACAAGCGCGAGTCCTTCTCCATGTTTGCCGCCATGCTGGAGTCGCTGAAGTATGAGGTCATCAGCACCCTGAGCAAGGTGCAGGTGCGCCTGCCGGAAGAAGTTGAAGCGATGGAGCAGCAGCGTCGTGAGGAGGCCGAGCGCCTGACTCAGATGCAGCAGCTCAGCCATCAGGATGACGATACCGCTGCGGCTGAAATGCTGGCGGCGCAGACCGGCGATCGCAAAGTGGGACGTAACGATCCGTGCCCGTGCGGTTCAGGTAAAAAATATAAACAGTGCCATGGCCGTTTGAGCTAAGGGACTGAATAAAAACGAAGGCGCAGGTGACTGCGCCTTTTTTATGGATATAAGACAATGAAAATACTGCATATCTCAACGGGTATTATCCGTAATGCGCAGGGGGAGATCTTCATTACCCAGCGTGCTGCCGATGCCCATATGGCCAACAAGTGGGAGTTCCCGGGCGGTAAGATCGAGGACGGCGAATCGGCCGAGCAGGCGATGGTGCGTGAGCTCCAGGAAGAGGTCGGCATTGTGGCGCGCAACGCGGTGCTGTTCGACAAACTGGAATACCAGTTTCCGGACCGGCACATCACGCTGTGGTTCTGGCTGGTGGAAGAGTGGCTGGGCGATCCCTGGGGCAAAGAAGGACAGCCGGGGCGCTGGGTGGCGCAGGGCGAGCTGTTAGCGGCAGCGTTTCCTCCCGCTAACGAGCCGGTTATCGCGAAGCTAATCGCCCAGGCCTAACGTTCTTCCTCGCTCCAGCCGTCGCTATCCGAGAGATCTCCGCTGCTTGGGATCCTTTTTTCTTCTGCGGCCCATTCGCCAAGGTCGATAAGCTGGCAGCGTTTGGAGCAGAAGGGGCGAAACGGGCTCTGCTCCCCCCAAATCACGGTTTTGCCGCAGGTAGGGCAATTTACGGTCGTCTCGTCGTTCATCATCGCTCCTTAACAGCAGGCCAGTTCGAAGTCCAGACGATCGGGCACGATGCCGTTTTCGCTGTCCAGCGGTAAAAAGCGGATGGCGAAGCGGCTTTTATGTCCGGAGATCTGCGGATACAGCTGCGCATCCAGCGCCAGCTGCAGGCGCAGCAGGTCGGCGTCTTCGCCGTTATCCTGGAAAAAGCCGTTCAGGCTGGTCTGTTTGCGGAAAGGCGCCGAGTTGCGCACTAAATCGAGGATCAGATTCAGCGCCTGGTTCATCGGCTGCAGGCTTTCCAGCCAGCGGGCCACCTGCGCATCGCGCGTCGACTGCGGGGAGTGCAGCCAGATATGCAGCGTCGGCAGGTCGAAGCTGCAGCAGCCGCCGGGAATGCTCAGGCGCTGGCGCACCAGGCCAATCAGCCTATCTTCACGCAGCACCTGGCCGACGCGCGGCGCGGTCATCAGCACGCTGCCGCTGGCCTTCAGCTGCTGGCGCAGGGCGTCGATGCGGTGCTGATCGACGCCCGGCACTTCGCTCCACTGCTGCAGTTTACGCTGCTGGCGCTCAAGCTCTTTCAGTAATTCGGTGCGCACTTCGCCGCGTTCGAACACATCCAGTAAGTCCCCGACGTTGCGAAAAAAATGCAGCGCGCTGGCATGATCAACAATCGGCAGATTGCTGTTTAACTGCTGCACCAGAAATTCAATACGCAGCCAGGTACGCATCTTTTCATTAAGAGGGTGTTCGAAGAGGATGTGGGTGTGCATTACGGTTTTTCCTGTGAATCGGCCTGCGCCGCCAGCTTCAGGTATCTGGTGTGCAGGTGGGCAACATCCGATGCAATGGCATCTGGTGTACCGTTGTTATCAATAACATCGTCAGCCACGGCGAGTCGCGCATCGCGCGTTGCCTGGGCCGCAAGGATCTGTTCGGCGTGCTCTTTTGTCACATTATCGCGCTGCACGGTGCGCCGGAGCTGCGTTTCGCGGGAAACGTCAACTACCAGCACGCGGTCAGCTTTTTGCCAGAGGCGATTCTCCACCAGCAGGGGCACAACCCACAGCACGTAGGGTGAGGCGGCCTGCGTCATCTGGCGCTGCGTTTCCGCCTGGATAAGCGGATGGAGAAGCGAATTTAGCCAGGATTTCTCAGTGGGATGGGAAAAAATCGTTTCCCGCAGCAGCCGGCGGTTGAGCGACCCGTCCGCCTGAAGCATCTGCGCGCCGTAGCGTTCGACGATAGCCTCCAGCGCGGGTGTGCCTGGTTCGACCACCTGACGGGCAATCATATCGGCATCGATAACGGTAATTCCCAGATGTGCAAACGCGCTGGCGACGGTGCTTTTGCCGCTGCCGATGCCGCCTGTTAACGCTACCGTATAGCCCATACCACCGATCCTGAGATTATTAGTATTAAAAATCAATTGGTTAAAAATAAGACAAATAAAGCCTGTAGTGAAAAACGTGGAATTCACTATTCACCAGGTAAATTTGTACGATTGTAGCGTAAAAAAAGTGAAAATCGCAGTCTTGCGGCGGGATGATTAGTGCGTATGATAACGTCACTGGAGTTGTGCTTTTAACATTTTTGCCTATAACCCCAGGAATCCGCACATGCGTATTGAAGAAGATCTGAAATTAGGTTTTAAAGACGTTCTTATCCGCCCCAAGCGCTCTACCCTTAAAAGCCGTTCCGATGTTGAGCTGGAACGCGAGTACACCTTTAAACACTCCGCTCAGACATGGTCTGGCGTGCCGATTATCGCCGCGAACATGGACACCGTCGGAACGTTTGCAATGGCGGTCGCGCTGGCCTCTTTCGAGATCCTCACCGCTGTGCATAAACATTATACCGTTGATGAATGGAGCGCGTTCGTTCAGCGTGAATCTGACGCGGTATTGAAATACGTGATGGTTTCTACCGGTACGTCTGACGCGGATTTCGAAAAAACAAAGCAGATCCTGAACCTGCATCCGGCGCTGAACTTTGTGTGCATTGATGTGGCAAATGGCTACTCCGAACACTTTGTGCAGTTTTTGTCAAAAGCGCGCGAAGCATGGCCGAATAAAACCATCTGTGCGGGTAACGTTGTCACCGGCGAAATGTGCGAAGAGCTGATTCTGGCAGGCGCCGATATTGTTAAAGTCGGCATCGGCCCGGGCTCCGTTTGTACCACCCGCGTCAAAACCGGCGTTGGCTATCCGCAGCTGTCCGCGGTGATTGAATGCGCCGACGCGGCGCACGGCCTTGGCGGGCAGATCGTCAGCGACGGCGGTTGCACCATGCCGGGCGACGTGGCTAAAGCCTTCGGCGGCGGCGCAGATTTCGTGATGCTGGGCGGAATGCTGGCCGGTCACGAAGAGAGCGGCGGCAGCGTTGTTGAGGAAAACGGCGAAAAATTCATGCTGTTCTACGGCATGAGCTCCGAGTCGGCGATGAACCGTCACGTAGGCGGCGTAGCGCAGTACCGTGCGGCGGAAGGTAAAACCGTGAAGCTGCCGCTGCGTGGCCCGGTGGAAAATACTGCCCGCGATATCCTCGGCGGCCTGCGTTCAGCCTGTACCTACGTTGGGGCTTCCCGCCTGAAGGAGCTGACCAAGCGTACGACCTTTATTCGCGTGCAGGAACAAGAGAACCGCGTGTTCAACAGCCTGTAACCGATGTGCTGGCGTGCCCGTCACGCCAGCGTTTCCTTTCTGCCTCACCCCATCCCCGCGCCGCTGATGGCATCCCCCAGATGAAAAACCGGCAGATACATTGCCACTACCAGCGTACCGATAATACCCCCTGTGACGGCCAGCAGCACCGGCTCCAGCAGCGCCGCCAGATTATCCGCCAGGTGGTGGGTCTGTTCGTCGTAGTAGTGCGCCAGGTTTTCCAGCATCGCATCCAGCGCGCCGGAGGTCTCCCCGGTGCGAATAAGCTGTCGGCAAAGCGGCGTAAACGCGCCGCTATCTTCAAACGCCTGCCATATCGGCTTCCCCTGAGCGACCGCATCGTGAATCTGGCGGATGACGTGCCGCCACCACGGACAACTGAGCGTAGTTTCGACGCTCTCCAGCCCCTGCAGAAAAGGCACTCCGGCGCGCTGGCTTAAAGCCAGCACCATAAAAATGTGGCTGAGCATCTGCCCGCGGCGTAGCGCTGCGAGAACAGGTATTCTTCGCAGGATAGCGGCTTTCCACCATGGCCATCTGCCGGAACGCCGCATCAGCGGGCGCAGCAGCAACGGGGAGAGGATAAGCCCCGCCAGCAAAGGGAAGGCGCGCTCGACCCATACCGATAGCGCCATCACCATACGCGTCAGCGTCGGCAGGGGCGTATTGAAGGTGCGGTATATCTGGGCAAATTCAGGGAGGACAAAGCCGCACATGCCGATAATCACCGCGACGGCGAGCAGAATAACCACCAGCGGATAGCGCAGCGCTTTCGCCACTTTCTGTGCCAGGCGCTGCTGGGCCTGCTGCTGTCTGGCAAGGTGAAAGCAGCAGTGTTCCAGCCTGCCGGTCATCTCCCCGGCGCGGATGGTTGCCGGATAAAGCGGGGGGAAGACCTCGGGCCATTCGCTCATCGCTTCGGATAAGGGGCTGCCCTGCGCCAACCGTACCGCCATATCCTGCAGCAGAGCCTGCCACTGCGCGCTGGGGTGCTGCTCTGACAGCAGCGTGAGCCCTTCGGAAAGCGTCAGCCCCGCCTGTAGCAGGGTCGCCAGCTGCTGCATAAGGTCGCTGCAGTGCTGCGACCGCCACAGCGAGGCCTTCACGGCGTCGCGTTTCAGGCTTAGCGGAATAATTCCCTCGCGCTGGATGTCCTGCATCGCAAGCGCTTTGTCGGTGCTCCAGAGGGCGCCATGCATCGGCTGGCCCTGCGGTGAAACACCGCGCCAGCGCCACAGTTTTTTATTCGCCATGCGGAATACCCAACACCCGCAGCAGCTCTTCCTGGCTGGTTTCGCCGCGTTCCACGGCCAGGCAGCCATGTTCAAACAGGGTCATCATATTGGTCTGTCTGGCCATGCGCGCGAGGGTTCCGGCATCGACGCCGCTGGCGATAAGCTGGCGGATATCGTCGGTTATCACGAGGACTTCAAAAAGCGCAATGCGGCCAAGATAGCCGCCATAGCAGCGCGGGCAGCCAGCGGTTCGCCACCTGGGCAGCGCTCTGGGCCACAGCGCGCGCGGCAGCGCGGCGTGGCTGCCGTTTTGCTGGCGGCAGTGCGGGCAGAGTCGGCGCACCAGACGCTGGGCGACAACCAGCAGCAGCGCCGAGGAGGTTATCCAGCGCGCTACGCCCATTTGCTGTAAGCGCACCAGCGTTTCGCAAGTGGAGTTGGTGTGCAGCGTTGACAGCACCAGATGCCCGGTCTGAGCGGCGTTCAGGGCGATTTCCGCCGTCTCTGCATCGCGAATTTCGCCGACCATGACGATATCTGGGTCCTGGCGCAGCAGCGCGCGCAAAACGCTCTGAAAGTTCAGGCCACTTCGCGGGTTAATCTGCGTCTGGTTAACGCCCGCCAGCGGGATCTCAATGGGATCTTCGACGCTGCAGATATTCACCTCGGGCGTGTTGCGCGCCTGCAGCGCGCTGTAAAGCGTGACGGTTTTCCCGCTGCCGGTCGGCCCGGTGACCAGCATCAGCCCCTGCGGCTGGCGTAACGCGTTGTTAAATGCGCCGAGCTGCTCTGGCGTCATGCCGAGGGTAGAAAGATTAAGCGTTTGCGCAGCCTGCTGGAGCAGACGCAGTACGACTTTTTCTCCATGACGGCAGGGGAGTGTGGCAATGCGAAAAGAGGTCGTGCTATCGCTAAGTTCAACTGAAAACTGCCCGTCCTGCGGCAGCCGCCGTTCTGCAATATCCAGACCGCCGAGCACCTTCAGACGCGCCACCAGCGACGCGCTCATCGCGGCGGGCAGCTCGGAATAGGGATGCAGCACGCCGTCGATGCGTAACCGGACCCGAAGGTTATCCTCGGTGGGTTCAAAATGGATATCCGACGCGCGCTGCTGCAGCGCCCGCTGCAGGGCCTGGTTGAGCACGTCGACGACGCTATCGTTCTCTTCACGCGCGGCGGGCAGGTGCGTTTGCGCCTCACGTGACCGGTGCTGCTCCATTTTTTGCCGATCCCAGCATTCGATATCGATCCGCTTCTGCGTGGCAAAGCGCAGCGCCTGCATCAGTTCCGGCGAGGGGTTGCCGACGACCGCGATACTGAGCATCTGCTCGTCGCTGGCTAATAGCACCGCGTGATGCCGCTGGCACAGGGCCATGAGCGAGTTCTGTTTCATCGGCGTTCTCTCAGGGAGCCTCGAAGCGGAAAACATCTTCGCAGGCCTGCTTCAGGGCGCTGTCGTTGGCGATGTCGCAAACGCGACGCCAGCCGGTGATGCCGTCGGCGTTATCCCAGAGCGCCGTCAGGTTGACCGTCAGTCCGTTGAGGCTTTCCTGACCGCTTAAGCTGACGTTGCCCTGAGCGACCTGCATCGCCGAGACGTAGCGGCTGGTGGTGGGGGAGGGAATACCGTTGCTGCCGCCGTCGCAGGCGCTGAGGCCGCCGTGGTCGAGCGCGCACAGCTCAATCGCCGTGCGGTAGGGCATAAAGGTTTGCAGCATGTCGGTCAGCGCGGCTTTACGCAGATAGTTCTGGTAGGCCGGAATACCGATGGCGCTCAGGATGGCGATGATGCCGATCACCACCATCAGTTCGATCAGGGTAAATCCATGTTGTCTGTTCATCGTCTGGCTCCTGTTATGACGGGAGCACTGTGACAGGCGAGGAAATGGCGTACGAGCGGCAAAATGAGGATTGTCGAACGGGGTTCAGGGCTTTTTGCCCGGTTGCAAAGAGGTTGCGAGAAACAGGGAAGGGGATCGCAAATCCCCTTCCGCTACGGTGCTATTTAAAGCGCATGGAGAGATCCAGCGCGCGCACGTGTTTGGTCAGCGCGCCGACGGAAATGTAGTCCACGCCGGTTTCGGCGAATTCGCGGATGGTGTCAAACGTGACGTTGCCGGACACCTCCAGCTGCGCCTGGCCGTTGGTGATTTTCACCGCTTCGCGCATCTGGTCGGTTTCGAAGTTGTCGAGCATGATGATATCCGCCCCGGCCTTCAGCGCTTCTTCCAGCTCCTTGAGGGTTTCCACTTCGACTTCGACCGGCACATCTGGGTGGATCCAGAACGCTTTTTCGATAGCGTTGCGCACCGAACCGGAGGCGATAATGTGGTTTTCTTTAATCAAAAATGCGTCCGACAGCCCCAGCCGATGGTTTGCGCCGCCGCCGCAGAGCACCGCATATTTCAGCGCGGTACGCAGCCCCGGCAGGGTTTTGCGGGTATCCAGCAGCTGGGTTTGCGTACCGGCGAGCAGCTCGACATAGCGACGCACTTCGCTTGCCACGCCGGAAAGCGTCTGCACGAAGTTTAAGGCGGTGCGCTCGCCGGTCAGCAGTACGCGGGACGGGCCATCAAGCTCGAACAGCGGCTGGTTGGCGACGATAGCATCGCCATCTTCTACGTGCCAGGTGACAGCGACATCATCGCCTGCCAGCTGGACAAAAACTTCCTCTACCCAGCGTTTACCGCAAAATACGCCGTCTTCGCGAGTAATCACGACCGCGTGAGAGCGAGTGTCGGCAGGCAACAACTGGGCGGTAATATCGTTATTGGCATCGACTTCGCCACCGAGATCTTCGCGCAGGGCGTGGGCGACAGCGGCGGGGATATCAAGGTTAATACGTTCCAGCAGCGCGTCACGTCGGTGGTCGGGGTTGTAGCGGCGAGGCGGCATGATAAAACTCCAAATGGTAAGGAATCAGAAGATATAAACATGCTACTCTGAACCAGGTATCAGCACCATACATAAGGCCATGCAAAAGGAGATCCAGCATGCAGTTAGAAAGCGGATGGCTGGTGGGCGCGCGTCGGGTTCCGTCGCCGCATCACGATGGCCGCCCGGAGGGAGAAACCCCCTCGTTGCTGGTGGTTCACAATATCAGCCTGCCGCCCGGCGAATTCGGCGGCCCCTGGATTGACGCATTATTTACCGGCACGATAGACCCCGACGCACATCCCTTTTTTGCTGAGATTGCGCATCTGCGGGTTTCGGCCCATTGCCTGATTCGTCGAGACGGTGAAGTCGTCCAGTATGTTCCTTTTGACAAGCGCGCCTGGCACGCGGGCGTTTCCTGCTACGACGGGCGTGAGCGCTGTAATGATTTCTCTATCGGTATCGAGCTGGAAGGCACCGACACGCTGGCTTATACCGATGCGCAGTATCAGCAACTGGCAGCCTTAACCCGGCTGCTTACGACGGTTTACCCGGCGATGGCTGACCATATCACGGGGCACAGCGATATTGCCCCCGAGCGAAAAACGGATCCCGGCCCGGCTTTTGACTGGCCGCGTTTTCGTTCACTGGTCGCCGGTTCGTCAGATAAGGAGACAACATGACGCTGTTTACGACACTGCTGGTGCTTATCGCCGAACGCTTGTTCAAGCTGGGAGAGCACTGGCAGCTCGATCACCGGCTGGAGGTGCTGTTTCGCCGGATGAAGCACTATTCCATTTCCGCCACCGTGCTGATGACCCTGGTGGCGATGGTTGTCGTCTTTTTGCTCCAGCGCGTCCTGCACGGCGTGCTGTTTAACGTTCCGCTGATGGTGGTCTGGATCCTGATTGGTCTGCTGTGCATCGGCGCGGGTAAGGTGCGCATCCACTACCACGCGTACCTGATGGCCGCCTCGCGCGACGACAGCCGTGCGCGCGAGGCCATGGCCAGCGAGCTGACGCTTATCCACGGCGTGCCGCCGGGCTGCGATGAGCGCGAGTACCTGCGCGAGCTGCAGAATGCGCTGCTGTGGATCAACTACCGTTTTTACCTCGCGCCGTTGTTCTGGTTCGTGGTCGGCGGCCCGTGGGGGCCGGTAACGCTGATGGGATACGCGTTTTTGCGCGCCTGGCAGACGTGGCTTGCGCGCTACCAGACGCCACGGCATCGCCAGGAGTCGGGCGTGGACGCGATTTTACATATTCTGGACTGGGTCCCGGTGCGGCTGGTCGGCGTGGTGTATGCCCTGATAGGCCATGGCGAAAAAGCGCTGCCGGCCTGGTTTGCTTCGCTTGGCGATCGCCACAGCTCCCAGTATCAGGTACTGACGCAGCTGGCGCAGTTCTCACTTGCCCGCGAGCCGCACGTCAATAAGCTGGAGACGCCGAAAGCGGCGGTATCGCTGGCGAAGAAAACGTCCTTCGTGGTGGTGGTGGTGATGGCGCTGCTGACAATTTACGGCACGCTGGTCTGAGCCAGCGTCCGTATTTCTGAATTTTTTCTTTGCAGTCGGGATGCCGGTCGCGGCATCCCGTTTTTTATGCTGGCGACGGGCGATTAATGCGCTTTTACCGCATTTCCGCTTTTCTGTTTGAACAGGTAGCCGACGCCGAGTATGGCTACCCACACCGGGATCAGGTACACGGAAATCGCCATCCCTGGGGTTATCAGCATGATGACCAGCACGGCTGCCATGAACAGCAGGCAGATCCAGTTGCCAAGCGGGTAGAGCAGCGCCGGGAAGCGCGGAGCGACGCCCTGCTGCTGCTTAGCGCGGCGGAATTTCATGTGCGCGAGGCTGATCATCGCCCAGTTGATCACCAATGCGGAGACGACCAGCGCCATCAGCAGGCCGAACGCGGATTCGGGCGCCAGATAGTTAATCAGCACGCACAGCGCGGTAACGACGGCGGAGACCAGAATGGTGTTCACCGGCACGCCGCGTTTGTCGACGTTCAGCAGCGCTTTTGGCGCGTTGCCCTGCTGCGCCAGGCCAAACAGCATGCGGCTGTTGCAGTAAACGCAGCTGTTGTAGACGGAGAGCGCGGCGGTCAGCACCACGATGTTCAGGGCATTGGCGACGAAGGTATCGCCCAGCTCATGGAAAATCAGCACGAACGGGCTGGTATCCGCCGTCACGCGCGTCCACGGCAGCAGAGAAAGCAGCACCGCCAGGGAGCCCACATAGAAAATCAGGATACGGTAAATCACCTGGTTAGTGGCTTTCGGGATGCTCTTTTCCGGGTTATCGGCTTCTGCAGCGGTGATGCCGACCAGCTCCAGCCCGCCGAAAGAGAACATGATAATCGCCATCATCATCACCAGCCCGCTCATGCCGTGAGGCAGGAAGCCGCCTTGTTCCCACAGGTTGCGCACGGTCGCCTGCGGGCCGCCGTTGCCGCTAAACAGCAGCCAGCCGCCGAACAGGATCATCGCCACGACGGCGATCACTTTGATGATGGCAAACCAGAACTCCATTTCACCGAACACTTTCACGTTGGTCAGGTTGATGGCGTTGATGATGACGAAGAAGGCCGCAGCGGAAGCCCAGGTCGGGATTTCCGGGTACCAGAACTGGATGTATTTACCGACCGCGGTCAGCTCCGCCATCGCGACCAGCACGTACAGAACCCAGTAGTTCCAGCCGGAGGCAAAACCGGCGAAGCTGCCCCAGTATTTGTACGCAAAGTGGCTAAAGGAGCCTGCAACCGGCTCTTCCACGACCATTTCGCCTAACTGACGCATGATCAGAAAAGCAATAAACCCTGCGATAGCATAGCCGAGGATTATCCCCGGGCCTGCGGATTGGATAACGGATGCGCTGCCCAGAAACAAACCTGTTCCGATAGCACCACCCAGCGCAATCAGCTGAATATGGCGGTTTTTAAGGCCGCGCTTTAGCTGATCGCCATGCTGTTGACCTTCCATCATGAAACCTCGTGAGTGATTATTTTGTATGCACTGTTGTTGTGTGCGTGTAATTAAGAAATTCCGTTTTCTGTATTTTTTTGTTTACGGTAGAGAGAGGCGAAAGTTGTTCTTGGCTCTTCCGTAGGGTGGAGAATAGTGATAAGTGCGCCCGAATGCACCTGCTTTATGAAGGGATGATGACGGGTTGCCTAAAAAGAAACCAAATGTAAAGCCGCGTCCTGCATACCTCCTCATTCAGTTATGCGTCATAAATGCGAAGTCGTTGAATGAAAATTCATATTTTGCGTTGTTGAATCGCTTCAGATTGCAAAATCCCTCGTTTAATTAAGGTTAAATGTACCCCTTTGGTGGTAAATGTGACATTTTCGCAAAGTTACATTTCTGAAACGTCATTTCTGTAAGGTTGTTAAAATGTGCGTGGTTTCCTGATTTCAATCAAAACCTGTATGGACAGAAGGTGAATACTTTGTTACTTTAGCGTCACGAACTTTAAATTGGTAAGACCAATTGACTCCGGGCTAATGGCAGAGACAGGGAATAATGGCCTACAGCAAAATCCGCCAACCAAAACTATCCGATGTGATTGAGCAGCAGCTGGAGTTTTTGATCCTTGAGGGGACACTGCGCCCCGGCGAAAAACTTCCACCTGAACGCGAACTGGCAAAGCAGTTCGACGTTTCCCGTCCCTCCCTGCGTGAGGCGATTCAACGTCTCGAAGCAAAGGGCCTGCTGCTACGTCGCCAGGGCGGCGGTACGTTTGTGCAAAGTAGCCTGTGGCAGAGCTTTAGCGACCCGCTGGTGGAGCTGCTCTCCGACCACCCTGAATCCCAGTTTGATCTGCTGGAGACCCGTCACGCGCTGGAAGGCATTGCCGCCTATTACGCAGCGCTGCGCAGCACGGAAGAAGACCGTGTGCGGATTAGCGAACTGCATCAGGCGATTGAAAAAGCCCAGCAGTCCGGCGACCTTGACGCCGAATCCAGCGCCGTCGTCCAGTATCAAATTGCCGTCACCGAAGCCGCGCACAATGTTGTGCTGCTTCATCTGCTACGCTGCATGGAACCCATGCTGGCCCAGAACGTTCGCCAGAATTTTGAATTGTTGTATGCCCGTCGGGAGATGCTTCCGCTGGTCAGCAACCATCGTACTCGTATTTTCGAGGCGATAATGGCAAGGGAGCCGGAGCAGGCGCGTGAAGCGTCGCACCGTCACCTGGCCTTCATTGAGGAAATCTTGCTGGACAGAAGCCGTGAACAAAGTCGTCGAGACCGTTCACTGCGACGACTTCAGCAACGTAAGGACTAGCATCAGCGGTTCTTATGGTTTTTAAGCGCCAGTTTTTAGAGCGCGGCAACTAAACGCAGAACCTGTCTTATTGCGTTTTCCTGTGAAAATGCAATGGGACAGGTTCCAGATAAATCAACGTATTAGATAGATAAGGAATACCCCCCATGTCAGAACGTTTCCAAAATGACGTGGATCCGATCGAAACTCGCGACTGGCTACAGGCGATCGAATCGGTCATCCGTGAAGAAGGTGTTGAGCGTGCTCAGTATCTGATCGACCAGCTGCTGTCTGAAGCCCGCAAAGGCGGTGTGAAGGTGGCTGCAGGTACCGGGGCTAGCAACTATGTAAACACCATTGCCGTTGAAGATGAACCGGAATACCCGGGCAATCTGGATCTGGAACGCCGTATTCGTTCTGCTATCCGCTGGAACGCGATCATGACCGTTCTGCGCGCATCCAAGAAAGACCTGGAGCTGGGCGGCCACATGGCGTCCTTCCAGTCTTCAGCGACCGTTTACGAAGTGTGCTTCAACCACTTCTTCCGTGCCCGTAATGAGAAAGACGGCGGCGATCTGGTGTACTTCCAGGGCCACATCTCTCCGGGCATCTACGCGCGTGCGTTCCTGGAAGGTCGTCTGACTGAAGAGCAGATGAACAACTTCCGTCAGGAAGTTCACGGTAAAGGTCTGTCCTCTTACCCGCACCCGAAACTGATGCCGACCTTCTGGCAGTTCCCGACCGTTTCTATGGGTCTGGGCCCGATCGGCGCTATCTATCAGGCTAAGTTCCTGAAATATCTGGAACACCGTGGTCTGAAAGACACTTCCGAACAAACCGTTTACGCCTTCCTGGGCGACGGCGAGATGGACGAGCCGGAATCTAAAGGCGCCATCACCATCGCGACCCGTGAAAAACTGGACAACCTGTGCTTCATCATCAACTGCAACCTGCAGCGTCTGGATGGCCCGGTCACCGGTAACGGCAAAATCATCAACGAACTGGAAGGCATCTTCGCGGGCGCTGGCTGGAACGTTATCAAGGTCATGTGGGGCGGTCGCTGGGACGAGCTGCTGCGTAAAGACACCAGCGGTAAGCTGATTCAGCTGATGAACGAAACCGTTGACGGCGACTACCAGACCTTCAAATCCAAAGACGGCGCGTACGTGCGCGAGCACTTCTTCGGTAAATACCCGGAAACCGCCGCGCTGGTTGCCGACTGGACTGACGAGCAGATCTGGGCCCTGAACCGTGGCGGCCACGATCCGAAGAAAGTCTACGCTGCACTGAAAAAAGCGCAGGACACCAAAGGTAAAGCGACCGTCATCCTGGCCCATACCATCAAAGGTTACGGCATGGGTGATACCGCAGAAGGTAAAAACATCGCGCACCAGGTGAAGAAAATGAACATGGACGGCGTGCGCTATATCCGCGACCGTTTCAACGTTCCAGTCACCGACGAGCAGGTGGAAAACCTGTCTTACATCACCTTCCCGGAAGGGTCTGAAGAGCACAAGTACCTGCACGAACGCCGTCAGGCGCTGAAAGGCTACCTGCCGTCTCGTCAGGTGAACTTCACCGAGAAGCTGGAGCTACCTGCGCTGTCCGATTTCTCCCAGCTGCTGGAAGAGCAGAACAAAGAGATCTCCACGACGATCGCTTTCGTTCGCGCCCTGAACGTGATGCTGAAGAACAAGTCTATCAAAGACCGTCTGGTGCCGATCATCGCTGACGAAGCGCGTACTTTCGGTATGGAAGGTCTGTTCCGTCAGATCGGTATCTACAGCCCGAACGGCCAGCAGTACACCCCGCAGGACCGTGAGCAGGTTGCGTACTACAAAGAAGACGAAAAAGGTCAGATCCTGCAGGAAGGTATCAACGAGCTGGGCGCAGGCGCATCCTGGCTGGCCGCTGCGACCTCTTACAGCACCAACAACCTGCCGATGATCCCGTTCTACATCTACTACTCCATGTTCGGGTTCCAGCGTATCGGCGACCTGTGCTGGCAGGCAGGCGACCAGCAGGCTCGCGGCTTCCTGGTAGGCGGTACTTCCGGTCGTACGACCCTGAACGGCGAAGGTCTGCAGCACGAAGATGGCCACAGCCATATTCAGTCTCTGACTATCCCGAACTGTATCTCTTACGATCCGTCCTACGCGTACGAAGTTGCGGTCATCATGCACGACGGTCTGGAGCGCATGTACGGTGAGAAACAAGAGAACGTTTACTACTACATCACCACGCTGAACGAAAACTACCACATGCCGGCGATGCCGGAAGGCGCTGAGGAAGGTATCCGTAAAGGTATCTACAAACTCGAAACCGTTGCCGGTAGCAAAGGTAAAGTTCAGCTGCTGGGCTCCGGCTCTATCCTGCGTCACGTCCGTGAAGCAGCACAGATCCTGGCGAACGACTACGGCGTAGGTTCCGACGTCTACAGCGTAACCTCCTTCACCGAACTGGCGCGTGATGGCCAGGACTGTGAGCGCTGGAACATGCTGCACCCGATGGAAACGCCGCGCGTTCCGTACATCGCTCAGGTGATGAACGACGCTCCTGCGGTCGCTTCTACTGACTATATGAAACTGTTCGCAGAGCAGGTTCGTACCTATGTACCGGCGGACGACTACCGCGTACTGGGTACCGACGGTTTTGGTCGCTCCGACAGCCGTGAAAACCTGCGTCACCACTTCGAAGTTGATGCTTCCTACGTGGTGGTAGCGGCTCTGGGCGAACTGGCTAAACGTGGCGAAATCGATAAGAAAGTGGTTGCTGACGCAATCGCCAAATTCAACATCGATGCAGAAAAAGTTAACCCGCGTCTGGCGTAAGAGGTAAAAGAATAATGGCTATCGAAATCAATGTACCGGACATCGGGGCTGATGAAGTTGAAATCACCGAGATCCTGGTCAAAGTGGGCGACAAAGTTGAAGCTGAACAGTCGCTGATCACCGTAGAAGGCGACAAAGCCTCTATGGAAGTGCCGTCTCCGCAGGCTGGCATCGTTAAAGAGATCAAAGTCTCTGTTGGCGATAAAACCGAGACCGGCAAACTGATCATGATTTTCGATTCCGCCGAGGGTGCAGCAGCCGCTGCACCTGCGCAGGAAGAGAAAAAAGCAGCGGCTCCGGCGGCTGCGCCTGCTGCCGCGGCGGCAAAAGACGTTCACGTTCCTGACATCGGCGGCGACGAAGTTGAAGTCACCGAAATCCTGGTGAAAGTGGGCGACACCGTTAGCGCTGAGCAGTCCCTGATCACTGTAGAAGGCGACAAAGCCTCTATGGAAGTTCCGGCGCCGTTCGCCGGCACCGTGAAAGAGATCAAAGTGAACACCGGCGACAAAGTGTCCACCGGCTCTCTGATCATGGTCTTCGAAGTGGCGGGCGCTGCGCCTGCTGCTGCGCCTGTACAGGCCGCCGCTCCGGCTGCGGCGGCACCGGCAGCGTCTGGTCCTAAAGAAGTTCACGTACCGGACATCGGCGGCGACGAAGTTGAAGTGACCGAAGTGATGGTTAAAGTGGGCGATAAAATTGCCGCTGAACAGTCGCTGATCACCGTTGAAGGCGATAAGGCTTCCATGGAAGTCCCTGCGCCGTTCGCGGGTACCGTTAAAGAGATCAAAATCAGCACCGGCGACAAAGTGTCTACCGGCTCTCTGATCATGGTCTTCGAAGTAGAAGGCGCTGCGCCTGCCGCTGCTGCTCCGGCACCTGCTGCTGCTCCGGCTCAGGCGGCGAAATCCGCTGCTGCGCCTACGGCTAAAGCGGAAGGCAAATCCGAGTTCGCTGAAAACGACGCTTATATTCACGCGACTCCGCTGATTCGTCGCCTGGCGCGCGAATTCGGCGTTAACCTGGCGAAAGTGAAAGGCACCGGCCGTAAAGGTCGTATCCTGCGCGAAGACGTTCAGGCTTACGTGAAAGACGCGGTGAAACGCGCTGAAGCTGCACCTGCTGCTGCTACCGGCGGCGGTATCCCGGGCATGCTGCCATGGCCGAAAGTGGACTTCAGCAAGTTTGGTGAAATCGAAGAAGTGGAGCTGGGCCGCATCCAGAAAATCTCTGGCGCCAACCTGAGCCGTAACTGGGTGATGATCCCGCACGTTACGCACTTCGATAAGACCGATATCACCGATCTGGAAGCGTTCCGTAAACAGCAGAACGCCGAAGCTGAGAAGCGCAAACTGGACGTGAAATTCACCCCAGTGGTCTTCATCATGAAAGCCGTTGCCGCCGCTCTGGAACAGATGCCGCGCTTTAACAGCTCTCTGTCCGAAGACGGCCAGCGTCTGACCCTGAAAAAGTACATCAACATTGGTGTTGCGGTAGATACGCCGAATGGTCTGGTGGTTCCGGTCTTCAAAGACGTGAACAAGAAGAGCATTACCGAGCTGTCTCGCGAACTGACCGTTATCTCCAAAAAAGCGCGTGACGGTAAGCTGACCGCTGGCGAAATGCAGGGCGGCTGCTTCACCATCTCCAGCATCGGTGGCCTGGGCACCACCCACTTCGCGCCGATCGTGAACGCGCCGGAAGTGGCTATCCTCGGTGTCTCCAAGTCCGCGATGGAGCCGGTGTGGAATGGTAAAGAGTTCATGCCGCGTCTGATGATGCCAATCTCTCTGTCCTTCGACCACCGCGTGATTGACGGTGCTGATGGTGCGCGCTTCATCACCATCATCAACAACATGCTGAGCGACATTCGCCGCCTGGTGATGTAACCGAAAAAGCCGGCCAATCGGCCGGCTTTTTTCTGGTAATCTCATGATGGTAATGGGGTTATTAGTACCAAAGAAAAATCGTTGCCGTTTTGTTGTATCAAAATTTTTAACAATTTTGTAAAATACGGGCGGATAGAACGACCCGGTGGATGATGGGCGACAAGACCAGGGACCGCCGGAAATAAATTAAGAGGTCATGATGAGTACTGAAATCAAAACTCAGGTCGTGGTACTTGGGGCAGGCCCGGCAGGTTATTCTGCAGCCTTCCGTTGCGCTGATTTAGGTCTGGAAACCGTAATCGTAGAACGTTACAGCACCCTCGGCGGTGTTTGTCTGAACGTCGGCTGTATCCCTTCTAAAGCGCTGCTGCACGTAGCGAAAGTTATCGAAGAAGCCAAAGCGCTGGCTGAACACGGTATCGTCTTCGGTGAGCCGAAAACCGATATCGACAAGATTCGTACCTGGAAAGAGAAAGTCATCACTCAGCTGACCGGCGGTCTGGCCGGTATGGCCAAAGGCCGTAAGGTGAAAGTGGTTAACGGTCTGGGTAAATTTACCGGGGCGAACACCCTGGAAGTTGAAGGCGAAAACGGCAAAACCGTGATCAACTTCGACAACGCGATCATCGCGGCGGGTTCCCGTCCGATCCAGCTGCCGTTCATTCCGCACGAAGATCCGCGCGTATGGGATTCCACCGACGCGCTGGAGCTGAAATCCGTACCGAAGCGTATGCTGGTTATGGGCGGCGGTATCATCGGTCTGGAAATGGGTACCGTGTACCATGCGCTGGGTTCAGAGATTGACGTGGTTGAAATGTTCGACCAGGTTATCCCGGCCGCCGACAAAGACATCGTTAAAGTCTTCACCAAGCGCATCAGCAAGAAGTTCAACCTGATGCTGGAAACCAAAGTGACTGCCGTTGAAGCGAAAGAAGACGGTATCTACGTTTCCATGGAAGGCAAAAAAGCGCCAGGCGAACCGCAGCGTTACGACGCCGTGCTGGTGGCTATCGGCCGCGTGCCAAACGGTAAAAACCTCGACGCGGGCAAAGCCGGTGTGGAAGTGGACGACCGTGGCTTCATCCGCGTTGACAAGCAGCTGCGCACCAACGTGCCGCACATCTTCGCTATCGGCGATATCGTCGGTCAGCCGATGCTGGCGCACAAAGGCGTTCATGAAGGTCACGTTGCCGCTGAAGTTATCGCAGGCATGAAGCACTACTTCGATCCGAAAGTGATCCCGTCAATTGCCTACACTGAGCCAGAAGTGGCATGGGTAGGTCTGACTGAGAAAGAAGCGAAAGAGAAAGGCATCAGCTACGAAACCGCCACCTTCCCGTGGGCTGCTTCTGGCCGTGCTATCGCTTCCGACTGCGCAGACGGTATGACTAAACTGATTTTCGACAAAGAGACTCACCGCGTGATCGGTGGTGCGATTGTTGGCACCAACGGCGGCGAGCTGCTGGGTGAAATCGGTCTGGCTATCGAAATGGGCTGCGACGCTGAAGACATCGCGCTGACCATCCACGCGCACCCGACCCTGCATGAGTCCGTGGGCCTGGCGGCGGAAGTGTTCGAAGGTAGCATCACCGACCTGCCGAACCCGAAAGCGAAGAAGAAGTAATTTTCCTTCTTCAGTGAAAAGAGCGGCTGCTACAGCCGCTTTTTTTATGGGGAAATTCGGCAAATCGAAGCGATAACTCCTTGTTTGCACATGTTTCAGTGAAATAAATCGCTACATCTTGTCGATTTTTGGAAAGTAATACCGCACTAAACTTATAGCGTGAGAATTATTTGAAAATACCAGGCTATTTGTGAGGTGCAAGATGAAAACATTTCTGACAACAGTCGTATTATCCGCCGCCGTTTTCTCAGGTATGGCCGCCGCCGCCGATCCGGTTATTCCATGGGCCGATAACAGCGGTGGTACCGAGAGCACGCATATCGCCGCGATGGGCCAGAATCTGAATGCGCAGCATCAGGCGATTACTAAAACGCAGGAAGGGGTGTGGGCAACCAACTCCGGCAGCATCAGCGCCGACGAAGCGGCGCTGGGCAGCACGAAACCTGCCGTTGTCGCCCAGCCGGGCCTGATGCCGCATCAGGGATAATTCAGCGTCTGGCGGGTAAAAAAAGACCAGGCGGCGCCTGGTCTTTTCTGTTTACTGCGTCACTTCCTGCCAGCCGTCCGGGTTAAAGACGGTAATGGCGTTGGCATGCGCGGCGGAGTCCTCGCCTTCGTTAGCCTGCCAGACCTGGTCGTCCTGGTTTACCATAAAGCTCATAATGCCGGTTTCACCATATTTCACCGGCCAGGCAATCAGAGCGAAGCCCTGCTTGTCTTTATCCGGAATGATACGGAAGCGGTAGCCGTGATAGCCCATGCCGGGTTCGGTAGGGCTGTACGCAGGCCCCAACGGGCTAGGATCTTCGCCGGGCTGTACGGGCCAGTAAAGACCGTCTTTTTTCCCTTCGCTGCTAATCAGCTTGCCCGCGTAGTTCTGAAAACGCTGGTAGTACTCCTCCTGCGCATCGACATAGCCGTGCATGGCCTGGATGGCGGCAAGCTCGTTACGGCCAACCTCGCGCACCTGAATTTCGTCTGCCGCCTCGGCCATATCGAAATGCCAGCCAGACCCCGTTTTGATCATCGGGATCGGTAGCTGCCAGTTTTCCAGGCCGACGTTAAGGTGCGCCTTGTCACCTTGTGTGACGATCTGGTGGCCGTCTTTCCAGTCGCGCAGGAAGCGGGCCACCGCCTCCGGGTCGGCGCCTTCTGGCGGCAGGTAGCGGCGCCAGTTATCGCCAAGCACTTCGGTTAGCGCCTGCTCGTTGTGGCTGGAAATAGCCGCCTCCAGCGCCGTAGCCGCTTTTTCCGGGGTGGAGAAGTGCTGCTGGGCAAATACGGGTAACGCAAACAGCGCCAGCATTGCGGTGATTATCTGTTTCTTCATGTTGATTCCCTTAACGATGACGCCGTTCACGTTGTTCAGATCTTGCCGGGCGCTGCTCGCGACTGGCTCCCGAAATATTGCGGCTTTGCACTCCGCGGTCGCGCTGGGCTTGCCAGGACGGTGAGCGGCTGTCATTCCCACTAAGCGCATTGGCCCGCAGGCTCTCACTCCTTTGCTGGCGCTGCGCGGACGTGGCGGCGGTGCGCTGCGGCTGGACCTGTTCACGCCTCTGCTGCTGCTGTTGGGTGTTCAGACGCTGCGTCTGCTTTTGCGCCGCTTCACGACGCTGCTGCTGGTCGCCTGAGCGCTGCGCTTGGTTTTTGGCCGTCTCACGGCGCTGCTGGTTATTCGCCCCCGGCGTGTTGTCATACCCGCGGTAGTTGCTGCGCTGGGTAATTTGGTTCATCTGTTTCGATGCCGCCTGGCGCTGCACGTCGCGGGACGTGTTCGCGTTTCTGGCGGCAACCCCGGCGCCGGTGCCTGCGGCCGTCGTGCCGGTTCGCTGCTGGAACTGGTTCATCGCCGCCTGGCGCTGGTTGTTGCGGTTGACGGCCGCCTGCGTCGGCGCGGCCTGGGTTGCGCTCAGCCCGCCGGACACGTTGGTCTGATGGAAGCGCTGGTTCACGCTGCTATTCGGGTAGGGTACGTTGTTCCGGTAGTTCGGATTATGCTGCCAGTTCACGTTGCTGCCCTGCAGCCTTTGCCCGGTGACCCGGTTGAAATCATTCACGTTGATATTGATGTTGTTATCGCCGTTGCGGTTATAGCCGCCGCCATCACCATGATGATGGTAGTAGTCATCGTCATCCCAGTTGATATCGCTGAACAGCGCGTAGGTCGTTGCCACCCCGAGGCTGAAACCCAGCCCGTTCATGAAGCTGCTCGCGAACTGCTCCCCGGGAGGAGGCGGGAGATAAACGGGCGGATAGGCGGTGCTCGGCCAGGTGCCGTAAACGGTCGAGGGGTTATAGGTGGGGACATACACCACGTTAGGGTCCGCCGACTCGATTTTTATCACCTGGGTGCTGGACGCCGGCACCACCGTGGTCGTACTGCTGCTCGATGTTGAGCTTGTGCTTGACGCTTGCGCGGTCTTCGTGGTGGTCGTGACTTTCTGCTGCGGCGTCGACTTCAGCGCGCCGGTTTGCTGCGCCAGCGCGCGCAGTTTCTGCACCGAGTTCATGACGTCCTGCGGCTGCGCCAGGAAGGCATCGCCGAGGCTTTCAACCCACGGCGGGTTTTCCCCCATCAGAGCCAGCAGCTGCGGAAACGCGACCAGCGATTTCACGCTCGGGTCCCACGGCTGATTCGCCACGGCCTGTACCGCCGCGTCGCCCTGCATGGTGGGGTTATCCTGCGACCACTGCACCGCCTGCATCACGTTGGTCGGGTAAGTCGAGGCCATCAGCACCTGTGACAGTAAATTGTCAGGGTAGAGCGCGATAGGGGCGACCCACTGGTCGATTTGCGCCGTCGTATACGTGGTGGTGACCGGCTGCGTAGCCGCTGGCGCAGGCGCCGGGGCGACTGCCGGTGCGGCCGCAGGCGCAGCGACGGTAGCGGGCGCGGGTGCCGGTTGCGTTGCCGCAGGCGCAGGAGCAGGAGCAGGGGTAATGGTCTCGGGCGCGCGGCTTTTCACATACAATGTTCCCGCCGCTGCGAGCAGCCCGGCACTGCAAATAATCGCGAGCACGTGGGGCTTAAAAGGTAAGGTCATTTTTATCTCCCGGCACAATGAAGTTGGCCCGTTTCCACAGAGTATTGACGAAAATGGCCGTTCTGCCGCGAGTATTAGGGAGCGGGATTTTGTATTTTTGACATTTGTAGGGATTTTGCGCAGCGTTATGTAACAAAATGAGTTTTATATGTCATAAAACCCTGATGAAACCTGAAAAATCCTGACCTTAACGATTCAGCAAATTTTTAATGTTGCTTTTTTGTAAACGGATTAACACCTGGTTGAAATCCTGCTATGCTGGCCGACGCGGTATCCGGCATTTACCCTACAAACTGCTGTCTCACAGGAGCGTGAAGAGAATCGCCTGCCGCATATGACAATGAGAGCGAGGAGAACCGTCGTGCTAGAAGAATACCGTAAGCACGTAGCTGAGCGTGCCGCCGAGGGGATTGTACCCAAACCTTTAGATGCAACCCAAATGGCCGCACTTGTCGAGCTGCTGAAGACTCCGCCTGCGGGCGAAGAAGAGTTCCTGTTAGACCTGCTGATTAACCGTGTACCGCCAGGCGTTGACGAAGCCGCCTATGTTAAAGCAGGATTCCTTGCCGCTATCGCCAAAGGCGAAGCCACTTCTCCGCTGGTAACCCCTGAAAAAGCGATTGAACTGCTGGGCACCATGCAGGGCGGATACAACATTCATCCGCTGATTGACGCGCTGGATAACGATAAACTGGCGCCGATTGCCGCCAAAGCGCTCTCTTCAACCCTGCTGATGTTCGATAACTTCTACGACGTAGAAGAAAAAGCCAAAGCGGGCAACGTCTACGCCAAACAGGTGATGCAGTCCTGGGCCGACGCTGAGTGGTTCCTGAACCGTCCTGCTCTGGCTGAAAAAATTACCGTTACCGTCTTTAAAGTGACCGGTGAAACCAACACCGATGACCTCTCTCCGGCGCCGGATGCGTGGTCTCGTCCGGACATTCCGCTGCACGCGCTGGCGATGCTGAAAAACGCCCGTGAAGGCATTGAGCCGGATCAGCCAGGCGTTGTTGGCCCGATCAAGCAGATCGAAGCGCTGCAGGAAAAAGGTTACCCGCTGGCGTACGTCGGCGACGTGGTTGGTACCGGCTCTTCGCGTAAATCCGCCACCAACTCGGTGCTGTGGTTTATGGGCGATGACATCCCGCACGTGCCGAACAAGCGCGGCGGCGGTCTGTGCCTCGGCGGCAAAATCGCGCCAATCTTCTTTAACACCATGGAAGATGCGGGCGCGCTGCCGATTGAAGTGGATGTGTCCAACCTGAACATGGGCGACGTGATTGACGTTTACCCGTACAAAGGCGAAGTGCGCAACCATGAAACCGGCGAACTGCTGGCAAGCTTCGAGCTGAAAACCGACGTGCTGATCGACGAAGTGCGCGCCGGTGGCCGTATTCCGCTGATCATCGGCCGCGGCCTGACCACCAAAGCGCGTGAAGCGCTGGGTCTGCCGCACAGCGACGTGTTCCGTCATGCAAAAGACGTGGCGGAAAGCAGCCGCGGTTACTCCCTGGCGCAGAAAATGGTGGGCCGCGCCTGTGGCGTCACCGGTATCCGTCCGGGCGCCTACTGCGAGCCGAAGATGACCTCCGTGGGTTCTCAGGATACCACCGGTCCAATGACCCGCGACGAGCTGAAAGACCTGGCGTGCCTGGGCTTCTCTTCTGACCTGGTGATGCAGTCTTTCTGCCACACCGCGGCGTATCCGAAGCCGGTTGACGTCACGACGCACCATACGCTGCCGGACTTCATCATGAACCGCGGCGGCGTGTCGCTGCGTCCGGGCGACGGCGTTATCCACTCCTGGCTGAACCGCATGCTGCTGCCGGATACCGTCGGTACCGGCGGCGACTCCCATACCCGTTTCCCGATCGGTATTTCCTTCCCGGCGGGCTCTGGTCTGGTGGCGTTTGCCGCGGCGACCGGCGTGATGCCGCTGGATATGCCGGAATCCGTTCTGGTGCGCTTCAAGGGCAAAATGCAGCCGGGCATCACCCTGCGCGACCTGGTGCACGCGATCCCGCTGTACGCCATCAAGCAGGGCCTGCTGACCGTTGAGAAGAAAGGGAAGAAAAACATCTTCTCTGGCCGCATCCTGGAGATTGAAGGTCTGCCGGATCTGAAGGTGGAGCAGGCGTTCGAACTGACCGATGCCTCCGCTGAGCGTTCCGCGGCGGGCTGTACCATCAAGCTGAACAAAGAGCCGATCGTTGAGTATCTGAACTCCAACATCGTGCTGCTGAAGTGGATGATCGCCGAAGGCTACGGCGATCGCCGTACGCTGGAGCGTCGTGTTCAGGGCATGGAAAAATGGCTGGCGGATCCGCAGCTGCTGGAAGCCGATGCTGACGCAGAATACGCGGCGGTGATCGACATCGATCTGGCGGATATCAAAGAGCCAATCCTGTGCGCGCCGAACGATCCGGACGATGCTCGCCTGCTGTCTGACGTCCAGGGCGACAAAATCGACGAAGTGTTTATCGGTTCGTGCATGACCAACATCGGTCACTTCCGCGCGGCAGGTAAACTGCTGGATACCCACAAAGGCCAGCTGCCGACCCGTCTGTGGGTAGCGCCGCCAACCCGTATGGATGCCGCCCAGCTGACCGAAGAGGGCTATTACAGCGTCTTCGGTAAGAGCGGCGCACGTATCGAAATCCCGGGCTGCTCGCTGTGCATGGGTAACCAGGCGCGGGTGGCGGACGGCGCGACGGTGGTTTCCACCTCAACCCGTAACTTCCCGAACCGTTTAGGTACCGGCGCGAACGTCTACCTGGCGTCTGCGGAGCTGGCGGCTGTTGCGGCGCTGATTGGTAAGCTGCCAACGCCGGAAGAGTACCAGACCTTCATGGCGCAGGTGGATAAGACCGCGGTCGATACCTATCGCTACCTGAACTTTGACCAGCTGAATCAGTACACCGAGAAGGCTGACGGGGTTATCTTCCAGACGGCGGTATAAACAGCAAAACCGTCTCCACAGAGACGGTTTTGAGTGTTTGCACCTTCTCCCGTGGGAGAGGGACGGGGTGAGGGCATCAGGCCGCAGGGTCTTGCTCTCACCTTTTTATTTTCCATTCCTCCGCCCGTTACACTTTTTTTCTCCTCTCCTGCTGCGATAATTACTGCATAGGTACAATGCAGCGGTGACGCATTGCCTTAGTTGAGGAACACACTATGGATTACGAATTTCTGCGCGACATTACCGGAGGGGTAAAGGTGCGGATGTCGATGGGCCATGAGGCCGTCGGGCACTGGTTCAATGAAGAGGTGAAAGAGAACCTCGCGCTGTTAGAGGAAGTTGAACAGGCCGCACACGCAGTGAAGGGTACTGAGCGTTCCTGGCAACGCGCGGGTCACGAATACACGCTGTGGATGGACGGCGAAGAGGTGATGGTGCGCGCGAATCAGCTGGATTTTTCCGGCGATGAAATGGAAGAGGGGATGAGCTACTACGACGAAGAGAGCCTGTCTCTGTGCGGCGTAGAGGACTTTCTCCAGGTGGTCGCGGCCTACCGCGCGTTCATGAAGCAGAAATAACAGACCCGGAGCATCCCTGCTCCGGCGTGCCTTACACGGCCGGCATGTTGCGGCCGTAGTAAATCTCGCGCATTTCTTTCCAGAGCAGGTCGGTGATGACCTTGCGCTCTTCGTCGCTTAAATCTTCCGGTTTGGTATGGAACATGTAGTGCTTAAGGTCGAACTCTTTAAGCAACATCTTGGTATGGAAGATATTTTCCTGATAAACGTTAACATCCACCATGTCGTATAGCGCTTTCATATCATCAGACATGAAGTTCTGGATGGAGTTAATTTCGTGGTCGATAAAGTGCTTCATCCCGTTGACGTCACGGGTAAAACCGCGCACGCGGTAATCAATGGTCACAATATCCGACTCAAGCTGATGAATCAGGTAGTTCAACGCCTTCAGCGGTGAAATGACGCCACAGGTCGAGACTTCGATATCCGCGCGGAACGTGCACAGGCCGCCTTCAGGATGACTTTCCGGATAGGTATGCACGCAGATGTGGCTTTTATCGAGGTGGGCGACAACCGCCTCCGGCAGCGGGCCGGGATGCTCGGTGGTGTCGATAAGTTTTGGATCGATGGGCTCTTCGCTCACCAGAATGGTGACGCTGGCGCCCTGGGGCTCATAATCCTGGCGGGCGATATTAAGGATATTCGCGCCGATGATAGAGCAGGTTTCCGACAGGATCTCCGTCAGACGGTTGGCGTTGTACAGTTCATCGATATAGGCGATGTAGCCATCGCGCTCTTCTGCCGTTTTGGCATAGCAGATATCGTAAATACAAAAACTCAGGCTTTTCGTCAGGTTGTTAAAGCCATGCAGTTTAAGCTTTTTCAATTTTTATCACCTCCTTAGAGTCACTGCGCGGACAGTGCGTCTTGCAAATATTGGGGCAAGGCAAACGCGGCGGTGTGGATAGCCGGATTGTAGTAGCGGCATTTCAGGTTGGCCTGGTGGAAGCGCGCCTGAATGATTTCCGTCGACAGATGGCGCAGGGCGCCGTTATCTGTGGCCCACGCGAAGGTCATAATCCCGCCGTAGTAGGTCGGGATCGCCGCCTGGTAGAAGCTGACGTCGCTGAAGTAGTGGCTGAGTTTACGGTGGCTGTCGATGGCTTCATCCTGCTGCAGGAAGCAGACGCCGTTCTGCGCCACGAAAATCCCGCCCGGGTTCAGGCAGCGCTTGCAGCCTTCATAAAACGCCGAGGTAAACAGACTTTCGCCAGGACCGATAGGGTCGGTACAGTCGGAGATAATCACATCAAACGTTTGCGTGGTCTGGTTAACAAAATTGACACCGTCGTCAATAACCAGAGTAAAGCGCGGATCGTCATAGCTGCCTGCGCTGTGGTTCGGCAGATACTGGCGGCAGAAAGAGACGACGCCGGCATCGATTTCCACCATGGTGATGGTGTCGATGTTCTGGTGCCGTGAGACTTCGCGCAGCATCGCGCCATCGCCGCCGCCGATAATCAGCACGTGTTTAGCGTGGCCGTGCGCCAGCAGCGGAACGTGGGTCAGCATTTCGTGATAGATAAACTCGTCGCGCTCGCTGGTTTGCACAACGCCATCCAGCGCCATCACGCGGCCGAATGCGGCGTTTTCGAAAATGATCAGATCCTGATGATCGGTCTTTTCGTGCCAGAGAACATTATCAACGGCAAAATACTGACCAAACTTGTCGTGCAGCGTTTCATGCCACAGCGTGTTTTCGGCCATAGTGAATACCTCCTTTGTTAACGCCTTTTATTACAGGCGTAGCATAGTAGCCAATTATGGCGCTATTCAACAAGGCGGTCTTCGGGTCTGCGTCGTCGGGCGCTTATTTCACGTAGGCCAGCAGGCTCAGCGAATCGCGCGCCAGCGCTTTGCATTTGGTGGAGGTTGGGATGCGGATGCCGCTGAGATCGCGGTAGCTGTCCTCGCCGAGCGCTTTCATGTTAAAGCTGTCGTAGTTGCTCAGATCCCATTGATTCTGCTGGGCAAAAAAGACTAAAGCGCGGCGAATCTGGCCATTGGGTAAATTCTGGTAGCCACAGTCGTTTTTCAGAAAGACAAAGACCGCCGTCAGATCGGCCATATCTTCGGCTTCGGATTCGCTTAATGCGAAGCTGTTGCTGGAAAAAACGAACAGCAATCCGAGTACCAGCGTTCTGAAAAACGTCTTCATCTTATTTACCAATGCATCCAGGAAAAACAACGTTAGCATACTTCATAACGCTGCGCTGAGCTTTATTATTGCGCTGGCGCTTGACCTTCCGGTAAGGGGAGGGTTTAAGCTCAATAATTCGCCTGCAGACGAAAAAGGGAGTGAAGATGCAACGTCGTGAATTTATCAAACTGGCGGCGGCCGTTGGCGCCGCCAGCGCATTACCGCTGTGGAGCCGCCACGTATTTGCCGCCGAACGTCCGGCTCTGCCCATACCCACGGTTCTGACGCCCGATGCCCGCAACAGCGTGGCGCTGACGGTACAGCGCGGAACGACATCGTTCGGCGGTAAGATGGCCACCACCTGGGGATACAACGGCAGCCTTTTAGGCCCGGCGCTGCGCCTGCAGCAGGGCAAACCGGTCACGGTCGAGATCCGCAACCAGCTGGCGGAAGAGACGACCCTTCACTGGCACGGCCTTGAAATCCCCGGCGAGGTCGACGGCGGCCCGCAGGGTATCATCCAGCCCGGCGCCTCGCGCACCGTCACGTTTACCCCGACGCAGCAGGCGGCGACCTGCTGGTTCCATCCGCATCAGCACGGTAAAACCGGGCATCAGGTCGCCATGGGGCTGGCCGGGCTGGTGCTTATCGAAGATCCGCAGATTAGCGCGCTGCTGCTGCCGAAGCAGTGGGGCATCGATGATATACCGGTCATCATTCAGGATAAGCAGTTCGGCAGCGACGGGCAGATTGATTATCAGCTGGATATTATGACCGCCGCCGTCGGCTGGTTCGGCGATACGCTGCTGACCAACGGCGCGATTTATCCGCAGCACACCGCGCCGAAAGGCTGGCTGCGTCTGCGTCTGCTCAACGGCTGTAACGCACGCTCCCTGAACCTCGCGGCCAGCGACAACCGTCCTCTGTACGTTATCGCCAGCGACGGCGGCCTGCTGGCCGAACCGGTGAAGGTGAGCGAGCTGCCGATGCTGATGGGCGAGCGTTTTGAAGTGTTGGTGGATATCAGCGACGGTAAAGCCTTCGATCTGGTCACGCTGCCGGTGAGCCAGATGGGAATGGCGGTGGCGCCGTTTGATAAAGCGCATCCCGTTATGCGCATCCAGCCGGTACTGATCCCGGCGTCCGCCACGCTGCCCGACCAGCTCGCCACCCTTCCGGCGCTGCCGTCGCTTGACGGGCTGACCCAGCGTAAGCTCCAGCTGTCGATGGACCCGATGCTCGACATGATGGGCATGCAGGCCCTGATGACGAAGTACGGCGACCAGGCGATGTCCGGCATGATGCAGCACGGCGGCATGATGGGGCATATGGGCCAGGGCGGGATGGATCACGGTAATATGGGCGGCATGGGGCAAATGAACCACGGCAGCGACGGTTTTGATTTCCACAACGCAAACAAAATTAACGGTCAGGCCTTCGACATGAAGAAACCGATGTTTGCCGCCAGTAAAGGGCAGTACGAGCGCTGGGTGATTTCCGGGGAAGGGGACATGATGCTGCATCCGTTCCATATCCACGGCACGCAGTTCCGTATCCTGTCAGAAAATGGCAAACCGCCCGCGGCGCACCGCGCCGGCTGGAAAGATACCGTGCGGGTTGAGGGAGCCGTCAGCGAAGTGCTGGTGAAGTTCGACCACGACGCGCCGAAGGAGCATATGTATATGGCGCACTGCCATCTGCTGGAGCACGAAGATACCGGGATGATGCTCGGGTTTACTGTTTAGGGTTGCGCGGGCTGATGCCCTCTCCCGTGGGGAGAGGGAACAAACACAAAAACGGCAACCGAAGTTGCCGTTTCGCTTTTATTTTGCGTCGTCAGGCAGCGCATACGCGACAATATAATCGCCGAGTTTTGTACCAAACGAGCCGTGGCCCCCTGCCGAGATGACAACATACTGCTTGCCATTCACTTCATAGGTCATCGGCGTTGCCTGTCCGCCTGCGGGCAGACGGCCTTCCCACAGTTTATCCCCGTTGGTCATGTTGTACGCGCGCAGGTAGTTATCTGCGGTTGCGGCGACGAACAGCACGTTGCCCGCGGTGGAAATCGGACCGCCCAGCATCGGCATCCCCAGCGTAAACGGCAGCTTAAACGGCATCGGGAACGGCAGGCTGTCCTGCGGCGTACCAATACGTTTTTTCCACGCGATCTGGTTGGTTTTCAGATCCAGCGCCGAGATATAGCCCCAGCCCGGCTGTTTGCACGGCAGGCCGAACGGCGACAGGAACGGGTTCAGCGTGACGCCAAACGGCACGCCGTACTGCGGCTGAATACCGGATTCCGTACCGCTGGCTTTGGCATCCTTCGGCGGCTCCATCGGGTTGCCGGGGCCGCGGGGGATCAGTTTTGAGACGAACGGCAGCGCAATCGGGTTAGCGATCGCCACCTGACGGTTCGGGTCAACCGAAATACCGCCCCACTCGAACATGCCAAGGTTGCCCGGGAAGACCAGCGTGCCCTGCTCAGACGGCGGCGTGAAGATGCCCTCATAGCGCATCTGATGGAACATGACGCGGCATACCAGCTGGTCGAACATGGTCGCGCCCCACATATCCGCGCCGGTCAGGTCTTTTTTCGGGCGGAACGTCAGTTCGGAGAACGGCTGCGTCGGGCTGACGCGATCGCCTTTCGCCGCGCCCTGCGGTACCGGCTGTTCCGGCGCAGGCACGACAAGCTGGCCGTTGCGGCGGTCGAGCACGAAGATGTTGCCGGTTTTCGCCGGGGCGTAGATAACCGGTACGGTTTTACCGTCAACGGTAATATCGGCAAGCGTCGGCTGCGACGGCTGGTCCATATCCCACAGGTCATGGTGCACCGTCTGGTAGCTCCAGACCAGCTTACCGGTGGTCGCGTTCAGCGCCACAATCGCGCTGGCGTAGCGCTCCTGCTCCGGCGTGCGGTTGCCGCCCCAGATATCCGGCGTGGTGACGCCCATCGGCAGGTACACGAGATCCAGCCTGGCGTCATACGCCGCCGGCGCCCAGGAGTTCGGCGAGTTGAAGGTGAAGCGGTGCTCGTCTTCCGGGATAGCGTTCGGATCTTTCGCGCCCGGATCGAAGGCCCACAGCAGCTTGCCGGTATTCACGTCGAAGCCGCGAATAACGCCGGACGGTTCGCGGGTGGAGAAGTTATCGGTGACCGCGCCGGCAATCACAATGACCTTATCGGTGACGATCGGCGGCGAGGTTGGTTCATACATGCCCGGCGTGGTGACCGGCATGCTGGTTTGCAGGTTGAGGATCCCCTTGTTGGCAAAGGTTTCGCACGGCTTACCGGTTTGCGCATTCAGCGCGAACAGGCGGCCATCGTTCACCGGCAGCAGGATGCGGCGCGGGCAGTCGGCAACCACGTCCGCAGGCGCATTATCCGCAGTTGCGTCGTGGTAAGAGACGCCGCGGCAGGTCACGTGCTGGAAGCTCGGGTTGGCGTTCAACTGCGGGTCGAAGCGCCATTTCTCTTTCCCGGTCGCCGCATCCAGAGCGAACAGGCGCTGGTGGGCGGAGCAGAGATACAGCATGTCGCCAATTTTAATCGGCGTGACCTCGTTGGTGATTTCGCCAGGATCGTTAGGGCCTTTCAGATCGCCGGTACGAAATACCCATGCCTCTTTCAGCTGGTGCACGTTATCAGACGTTATCTGCTTCAGCGGCGACCAGCGCTGGCCTTCCTGATTGCGGCCATAGGCCGGCCAGTCGCTATCGGCTACCTGGGAGATGGAGGCCGCCGGTGCGGTATCGGTGCTCAGCGTACCGTTAATCTCCTGCGGGTCATGGAAGCCCGCCCAGGTAAGAATGCCGCCGCTAATCAGCAGTACTGCCACCAGCGCGCCGACCGCGCCAGCGGAGGGAACACGCAGACGGCGCCAGACGAACGGCAGGATAAGCCAGATGCCAAAAAACACCAGGATATCGCTGCGCGGCGTCAGCGCCCAGAAGTCAAAGCCGACCTCCCAGACGCCCCATAGCATGGTTGCCAGCAGCAGCAGCGCATACAGCCACAGCGCCGCGCGCTTGCCGCGCCACAGCATGGCGGTCACGCCCAGCATCACCAGGCCTGCGACGGGGTAGTACCAGGAGCCGCCGAGCGACACCAGCCAGGCGCCGCCGATTAACAGATACAGCCCGCAAAAGGCTGCAAACAGCGCCGTCAGCTTCACCAGAAGCGCGGACTGTTGCGTTTTTATTTCTGCCATAAGAAAACACCACTCAACTTGTTAATTTTTTAATAGCAATTAATTATAGGATTTAACAAGTGTGATCGGAATCACAATTATGGCCTTATTAACTCATACACCGGAAAAAGGGTTTTGCTGGTATACTGCATGGCTTGCCGATCAGCGCCGCGAATGGCTTTCGGGGTGTTGAGAGATTTATCTCTGAAATCAAGTGGTTAGTTTTATGAAACATACTGTTGAAGTGATGATCCCGGAAGCGGAGATCAAAGCACGTATCGCCGAATTAGGTCGTCAGATTACTGAGCGTTATAAAGACAGCGGCAGCGACATGGTGCTGGTGGGGCTACTGCGCGGTTCATTCATGTTTATGGCCGACCTGTGCCGTGAAGTTCACGTCTCGCACGAAGTCGATTTTATGACGGCCTCCAGCTACGGCAGCGGTATGTCGACGACGCGCGATGTCAAAATCCTCAAGGATCTGGATGAAGATATCCGCGGTAAAGACGTGCTGATCGTTGAAGATATTATCGACTCCGGCAATACGCTGTCGAAGGTTCGTGAGATTCTGAGCCTGCGCGAACCGAAGTCGCTGGCTATCTGTACGCTGCTGGATAAACCGTCTCGCCGTGAGGTGAATGTGCCGGTCGAATATATCGGCTTCTCCATCCCGGACGAATTTGTGGTGGGCTACGGTATCGACTACGCGCAGCGCTATCGTCATCTGCCGTATATCGGCAAAGTGGTGCTGCTGGACGAGTAAGGGTATCGGTTGGCGTGCCTGATGGCGCTTCGCTTATCAGGCCTACGTCGCAGGCTTGTAGGCCGGGTAAGGCGTTAGCCGCCACCCGGCTTTTTAACAAGCGCTATTTGTGGTTAATGTGTTTGATGTGCAGGTTGGACAGCCCTTTACGGTAACCCTGCTCGAGGGATTCGCGGTTGGTTGCGGTCACGTCGAGATCGCGCAGCAGACCGTCATGAATACCGTATGCCCAGCCGTGAATGGTCACCTTCTGGCCGCGCTTCCAGGCGGACTGCATGATGGTGGAGTGTCCGAGGTTATAGACCTGCTCCATGACGTTCAGCTCGCACAGGGTGTCGAGACGACGTTCCTGCGGCATTTCGCCGAGCAGAGAGCTATGCTTGAACCAGATATCGCGGATGTGCAGCAGCCAGTTGTCAATAAGCCCCAGCTCCGGGTTCTCAACGGCCGCCTGAACGCCGCCGCAGCCATAGTGGCCGCAGATGATAATGTGCTCGACTTCCAGCACGTCAACGGCATACTGCACCACTGACAGGCAGTTGAGGTCGGTGTGAATCACCAGGTTGGCCACGTTGCGGTGAACGAACAGTTCACCCGGCTCCAGACCCGTCAGGCGTTCGGCGGGGACGCGGCTATCGGAACATCCAATCCATAGAAAGCGCGGCTTCTGCGCTTGCGCCAGTTTCTCAAAAAAACCGGGGTCCTCTTCCACCAGCATTTTTGACCATAGTGCATTATTGCTGATGAGTGTATCTATCTCTTTCATGGAAGTTAACGACCTGTAACCAAGGTAAGTGCGTTGCGCTAATATAGGTCAACTCGGCTTCATTTAAAACCACACATCGATTGCAGGATTTTTAAAAGAGAAATTTTTAATGACCATTGCACTGGAATTAAAACAGCTTAAAAAGACCTACCCGGGCGGGGTTCAGGCGCTGCGCGGTATCGACCTGAGCGTTGAGGCAGGCGACTTTTACGCGCTTCTGGGGCCTAACGGCGCGGGTAAATCCACCACCATTGGCATCATCAGCTCGCTGGTCAACAAATCCTCCGGCGCGGTGAACGTATTCGGCTATGACCTGGATAAAGACGTGGTCAACGCCAAGCGCCAGCTGGGGCTGGTGCCGCAGGAGTTTAACTTCAACCCGTTCGAGACCGTACAGCAGATAGTTGTTAACCAGGCGGGCTATTACGGCGTGGAGCGTCGTGAAGCGGTTTTACGCAGCGAAAAGTACTTAAAACAGCTCGATCTGTGGGAAAAACGCAACGAACGTGCGCGCATGCTGTCCGGGGGCATGAAGCGCCGCCTGATGATCGCCCGCGCGCTGATGCACGAGCCAAAACTGCTGATTCTTGACGAGCCGACGGCGGGGGTGGATATCGAATTACGCCGCTCGATGTGGGGCTTTCTGAAGGACCTTAATGACAAAGGCACCACTATTATTCTCACCACCCACTATCTGGAAGAGGCGGAGATGCTGTGCCGCAACATCGGCATCATCCAGCACGGCGAGCTGGTGGAGAACACCTCGATGAAGAATTTGCTCTCCAAGCTGAAATCAGAAACCTTCATTCTCGATCTGGCGCCGAAAAGCCCGCTGCCGCAGCTTGACGGCTACCAGTACCGCCTGGTGGATACCTCGACGCTTGAGGTGGAAGTGCTGCGCGAGCAGGGCATCAACAGCGTGTTCAGCCAACTGAGCGAGCAGGGCGTGCAGGTACTTAGCATGCGTAATAAGGCCAACCGCCTGGAAGAGCTGTTCGTCACGCTGGTGCACAATAAGAAAGGAGAACAGGCATGATGCAGCTTTATTGGGTTGCGCTGAAAAGCATCTGGACCAAAGAGATCCACCGTTTCATGCGCATCTGGGTGCAAACGCTGGTACCGCCGGTGATTACGATGACGCTTTACTTCATCATCTTCGGCAACCTGATCGGCTCGCGTATCGGCGAAATGCATGGTTTTAGCTACATGCAGTTTATCGTACCGGGGCTGATTATGATGGCGGTGATCACCAACGCCTACGCCAACGTGGCGTCATCATTTTTTAGCGCCAAGTTCCAGCGCAACATCGAAGAGCTGCTGGTGGCGCCGGTGCCGACGCACGTGATCATCGCCGGCTATGTCGGCGGCGGCGTGGCGCGCGGCCTGTGCGTGGGCATTCTGGTCACGGCGGTGTCGCTGTTCTTTGTCCCGTTCCAGGTGCATTCGTGGCTGTTCGTCGCCCTGACGCTGCTGATGACGGCGGTGCTGTTCTCGCTGGCGGGGCTGCTTAACGCCGTTTTTGCCAAGACGTTTGATGACATCAGCCTGATCCCGACCTTCGTGCTGACGCCGCTGACCTATCTTGGCGGGGTGTTCTATTCGCTGACGCTGCTGCCGCCGTTCTGGCAGGGGCTGTCGCACCTCAACCCGATCGTGTACATGATTAGCGGCTTCCGCTTCGGCTTCCTCGGAATTACCGATGTGCCGCTGTTTACCACGGTAGCGGTGCTGGCCATATTTATCGTCGCGTTTTATCTGCTGTGCTGGTATCTGATCCAGCGCGGCCGCGGTCTACGTAGCTGATTTTTTTGACCTTCGCCCCATCTCTTTCCGGCAAGGGAGAGGGATGGGGAAAAATTGATCGACCTCACCATGCCCCGATGGTTGCTTCGCTAAACTACCTGCCTGTTAAGGAGTGGCGCGATGCTGGGTTGGGTAATTACATGCTTTGACGATGACGCGCAGGCGTTGCTCGGGCGTCTGGAGGAAAAGTACGGACCGCTGGTGAACTGCCGGGCCGTCAATTTCTGGCCGGGCCTGAGTACCAATATGCTGAGCCGGATGATGTGCGACGCGCTGCATGAAACGGATTCCGGCGAGGGCGTTATTTTCCTCACCGATAAAACCGGCGAGCCGCCTTACCGCGCGGCGGCGCTGATGAGCCACAAACACTCACACTGTGAAGTGATCTCCGGCATCAGCTATTCATTGATTGAGAAAATGTATCCGCTGCGGGATTCCCTGAGCAGCGATGCCTTTCGCCATGCGATCGTCGATGCGGGCGGCCCCGGTGTAAGCAGCCTGTGGCACCAGCAGCAAAAAAATCCCCCTTTTGTTCTGCTGCATGACCTGTATGCGAATTAACCGTTGGTATTGATAGCTCTTTTGTTACAATACAGGCTGATTCAACCTGACGGTTAAAAGCGCATGCTGATTCGCGTGGTTTTCTCTCTCCTGTTACTCCTCTCCGGCAGCGCTAGCGCCAGCCTGCTCAGCCAGCAAGGGCAGCCCGCCCGCTATATGCAAACGACGGAAGACGCCATTATCTGGGCGCAGGTGGGCAACGACGTTGTCACCGTCGGCAACGTGCGCGCCGGACAAATTCTGGCGGTGGTGCCGACGCGGGCCGACTATTACGAATTTAACTTTGGCTTCGGTACCGGGTTTATCGATAAAGGGCATCTGGAGCCGGTGCAGGGTAAGCAGCGCGTCGAAGATAACCTGGGCGACCTGAATAAACCGTTGAGCAATCAGAACCTGATAACCTGGCGCGACACGCCGGTCTATAACGCGCCGGATGTCGGCAGCGCGCCTTTCGGCACGCTGGCGGATAACCTGCGCTACCCGATTATCGGCAAGCTCAAGGACCGGCTGAACCAGACCTGGTATCAGATTCGTATCGGCAACCGGCTGGCGTGGGTTAGCAGCCTCGATGCGCAGCCGGATAACGGCATTCCGGTGCTGACCTATCACCACATTTTGCGCGATGAAGAGAACACCCGTTTTCGCCATACCTCCACGACCACCTCGGTGCGCGCGTTCAGCAACCAGATGACGTGGCTGCGCGACCAGGGATATACCACGCTGAGCATGTATCAGCTGGAAGGATATGTGCGCAATAAAATGAATTTACCCGCCCGCGCGGTGGTCATTACCTTTGACGACGGTCTGAAGTCGGTAAACCGCTATGCCTGGCCTGTTCTGCGAGCGTATGGTTTTAAGGCCACTGCGTTTATTATTTCGTCGCGTATTAAGCGCCATCCGCAGAAGTGGGAGCCCAAATCGCTGCAGTTTATGAGCGTTTCGGAGCTAAAAGAGATTCAGGACGTGTTTGACGTACAGTCGCACACCCACTTTCTGCACCGGGTGGATGCGTACCACCGCCCGATTCTGCTGAGCCGTAGCTACCACAACATTCTGTTCGATTTCGCGCGATCAAGGCGCGGGCTGTCGCAGTTTAATCCGCACGTGCTGTATCTTTCCTACCCCTTTGGCGGCTATAACGCCACGGCGATTCAGGCGGCGAATGACGCCGGGTTCCATATGGCGGTGACAACGGTGACAGGGAAGGTGAAGCCGGGGGATAATCCGTTCTTACTGAAGCGGCTGTATATCTTAAGAACGGATTCGCTGGAGGCCATGTCGCGGCTGGTCAGCAACCAGCCGCAGGGGTGACTTTTACGCGACCTGAACCGGGATGGCTTTTGCGGTGCGCTTCATTTCGTTGTCGCCTTCAAAATAGGCAACGTTCGGTCGCCAGGTGCGCGCTTCTTCATCCGTCATGGTGACGAAGCTGGCGATAATCACGATATCGCCAACGTTTGCGCAGTGTGCGGCCGCGCCGTTCACGGAGATGATTTTAGAACCACGTTCCGCCGCGATGGCGTAGGTTGAAAAACGTTTGCCGTTGTTCACATTCCAGATATCAATGGCTTCGTTTTCAAGAATCCCTGCCGCGTCGAGAAAATCCTGATCGATGGCGCAGGAGCCTTCATAGTGCAGGTCCGCCTGAGTCACTTTCACGCGGTGGAGCTTGCCCTGCAGCATAGTGCGAATCATAACTTTACCCTTGTTGCTGTGTTGTCCTCACCCAAACCCTTTTCTCAAAGGGATGAGGGGCAGGGTGAGGAGAGAGATAAATTCGATCAATTACGGGCAGTATTGCCCGTTTTGTAACCCCTGTCTACAGGGGCAGCTCGACCACTTTATTGTCAATCAGACGCGCCTGACCCAGCCATGCGGCCATCAGGATAACCGCGCGTTTGCTGGTTTCGGAGAACTCAAGCAGCGTGTCGGCATCGCGGATCTGGATATCGTCAGCGCGGAAGCCTTTGTCGTTCAGCTCCTGTTCGGCAAGGGCGATCATTTCGTCCAGATCGCGGTTGCCTGCCTGCAGCTTTTCGGCGACGCCGTTCAGCACTTTGCTCAGGCCAGGAGCGATTTTGCGCTGCTCCGCGGTGAGGTAGCCGTTGCGGGAACTTAGCGCCAGGCCGTCTTTGGCCCGCAGGATAGGCACGCCGACGATGTCGATGTCGTAACCCATATCGGTAACCATTTTGCGGATCAGCGCCAGCTGCTGGAAGTCCTTCTCGCCGAAGCAGGCGATATCCGGCTGAACCAGGTTAAACAGCTTGCTGACGATGGTCGATACGCCGCGGAAGTGGCCCGGGCGGCTGGCGCCTTCCAGCATGGTAGAGAGGCCCGGGACGTCGACATAGGTCTGCGTTTCGGTGCCCTGCGGGTAGATGTCCGCAGGCTCAGGGGCAAACACCAGGTCAACTTTACGTTTGTTCAGCTTTTCGCAGTCTTCCTGCAGCGTGCGCGGGTAGCGCGCCAGGTCGTCGGCCCGGTCGAACTGCATCGGGTTAACGAAGATGCTCACCACCACCACATCGGCGCGCGCCTTCGCTTCGTCAACCAGCTTCATATGACCATCATGCAGGTTGCCCATGGTGGGCACCAGCGCGATACGTTTACCTTCCTGACGCAGTCTGCGGATATGCTGGCGCAGCAGCGGCAGGGTTTCGATAATCAGCACAACGTGGCTCCTTAATGGAAACTGTGTTCTTCACCCGGATAAACGCCGGATTCAACCTCGGCAATATATTGACGTACGGCGGCGCGCATGTCGCCCGCGCTCGCCAGGAAATTTTTGGCAAATTTAGGGATGTGGCCGCCGGTGATGCCGAAGGCGTCGTGCATCACGAGGATCTGCCCGTCGGTGACGTTGCCTGCGCCGATGCCGATAACCGGAATGGACAGCGCGTCGGTGATGCGTTTTGCGAGCTCAACCGGTACGCACTCCAGCACCAGCAGCTGCGCGCCTGCCGCTTCTAACGCCAGGGCGTCGTCAAACAGCGTCTGAGCCGCGTCGCCGCGCCCCTGCACCTTATAGCCGCCGAAGATGTTAACCGACTGCGGGGTCAGCCCCAGGTGGCCGCAAACCGGCACCGCGCGCTCGGTCAGCATTTTAACGGTCTCAACCAGCCAGGCGCCGCCTTCGATTTTTATCATGTTCGCGCCCGCGCGCATCACGGCGGCGGCATTCTCAAACGCCTGCTCCGGCGTGGCATAGGTCATAAACGGCAGGTCGGAGAGCAGCAGACAGTTCGGCGCGCCGCGGCGAACGGTGCGCGTGTGGTAAGCGATATCTTCAGTTGTCACGGGGAGCGTGGAATCATGTCCCTGGACCGTCATCCCTAACGAATCGCCCACCAGCATGACGTTAATGCCTTCTTCGGCAAACAGCTTAGCGAAGCTGTAGTCATACGCGGTGATAGTGGCGAAGCGTTTCTTTTCCTGTTTGCATTTCTGCAATAAGGCGATGGTGGTTGGTTTCATAACGTTTCCTGATAACGAAAGCCGATTCTTGCGGCATTGTACCAGTCACATTCAGAGGGGCAATCGTTTTACCATTTACCAATGGGCAGGTTGTGCGCTATCAAGTTGTTGCAGCAGGATGCTCAGTTCGCTCCCGTCAGGAAAACGTAAATCTGGAGCAATTTCAAACAGCGGCCACAGCATAAAGCCGCGGTTTTTCATGTCGTAATGCGGCACGGTCAGGCGCCCGGTGCGTATCACCTCATCGCCGAACAGCATAATGTCGAGATCGAGAGTGCGCGGCCCCCAGCGCTCGGCTTTACGCACGCGCCCCTGCTGCAATTCGATACGCTGGGTATGGTCGAGCAGGGTGTGCGCGTCAAGGGCGGTGTCGAGAGCCACCGCGGCATTGAGGTAGTCGGGCTGATCCTGCGGCCCCAGCGGCGGCGTACGATAAAACGAGGATACCGCCACGACCCGGCTCTGCGGGATCTCGCCCAGCGCGCGAATAGCAGCGTTAACCTGCTCAAGCGGTGAGGCGAGATTGCTGCCGATGGCGATCCAGACGCGGGTCATGCGCTGCCTTCACGACGCGGCGCGCGTTTGCGCGGGCGGCGGTGGCGACGGCGGGCGGCGGGCTCATCGCCGAGATCGTCAAGCATATCTTTCTGCGCGGGCGGCGCAGCGACCTGAAACTCGCCCCACCACTGCACCAGACGCTGCAGTTCGCTATTGCTTTCGGATTCCGCACGCAGCGCCAGCAGATCGTAGGAGGCGCGGAACTTCGGATGCTCCATCAGCTTCCAGGCGCGTTTGCCCTGGCGGCGGGACATACGCAGCTGCAGCTGCCAGATGTCGCGCACCAGCGTGGTGATGCGTTTCGGGATAGCCAGCGTGCGGCAGGCTTCGTCCAGCACATCGTTCATCGCCAGTGCGAAGGCGTCGTAGTAGGCAAGGCCGCTTTCCTGGGCGATTTTCTGCGCCATTTCCAGCAGCGGATACCAGAACATCGCGGCAAACAGGAACGCCGGGTTAACGCGCATCTCGTTGTGAATGCGGTTATCGGTATTCTTCAGCACCTGGCTGATGATGCGCTCCATCGGGCTATCGCCGTTTTCGGTGAAGTAGCGGGTGATGGTCGGGAACAGCGGCTGGAACAGGCTGTATTCGCGCAGCAGCCGGTAGGTTTCATACCCGTAACCGGCCTGCAGCAGCTTCAGGGACTCTTCGAACAGGCGGGCTGGCGGTACGTCATTGATAAGCGTCGCCAGACGCGGAATCGGCTCGGCGGTTTCCGCGCTGATGCTCATCCCCAGCTTCGCGGCGAAGCGCACGGCGCGCAGCATGCGCACCGGGTCTTCGCGGTAGCGGGTTTCCGGGTTGCCAATCAGGCGAATCACGCCTTCCTGCAGGTCACGCATACCACCGACGTAATCGCGGACGGTGAAATCCGCCACGCTGTAGTAGAGGCTGTTGATCGTGAAGTCACGGCGCTGGGCATCCTCTTCGATAGAGCCGAAGATGTTATCGCGCAGCAGCATGCCGTTCTGGCCGCGCTGTGAGGTCACGCGGTCGCTGGCTGAACCTTCGTGGTGGCCGCGGAAGGTGGCCACTTCGATGATTTCCGGGCCAAACATCACGTGGGCCAGGCGGAAACGGCGGCCGACCAGGCGGCAGTTGCGGAACAGCTTGCGAACCTGCTCCGGCGTGGCGCTGGTGGTCACGTCGAAATCTTTTGGTTTTTTGCCAAGCAGCAGGTCGCGGACGCCGCCGCCCACGAGATAGGCCTCGTAACCCGCTTTATTCAGACGGTAGAGCACCTTGAGGGCATTTTCACTGATATCTTTGCGGGAAATAGCGTGCTGCTCACGCGGGATGACCGTCATTTCTGGTTTTGCGTCGACGGTTTCAGCCCCGTTTTCTTCACGGCTTAGCACCTTGCGGCAAAAATTAGCGACTCGGGTAAAAATGTTGCACCTCGAATGTATCGTCAGTCGTCAGGACAAAAAAATAGCGGCTAATCATAGCTCAGCAAGGAGCATTTGAGAATGCTGGATTTCCGGTACCCGGGAAAGCGTCCAGTTAGCCACCGCATTTTTTAGCAGGTCGTCGATACTCAGATCCTGCCACCCTTTAACTATATCCTGATTAAGAAACTGTAAAGCACGGATTATTTCCGGCCGCGGATCGCCAGACGGCAGCGCCGGCGCGTGATTTTGTTTAGACAGCTTATTGCCGTCGCGATTTAACGCCAGCGGCAGATGAATATAGTCCGGCGCCTGCCAGCCGAAATGCTGGTACAGCGAAATTTGCCTGACCGTCGGCTCAATCAAATCGGCGCCGCGGACAATTTCAGTGACGCCCTGGAAACGATCGTCGACAACCACCGCCAGGTTATAGGCGAACAGCCCGTCGCGGCGGTGAATAATAAAATCTTCCCGCGCCAGCCTTTCATCCGTCACGATAGCGCCGCGCAGCGTATCGTGAAAACCCAGCACCGGCCGGGTCTGGCGCAAGCGTAATGCTGCATTCTGCGCAGGAAGATACCGATCCCGGCAGTGGCCGTCGTAGGTGCCGCCGAGGCTCTGGATCCGCGAGCGGGTGCAGGTGCAGTAGTAGCAAAGCCCCTGTTCATGAAGCCAGGCCAGGCGTTCGCGATAGGCGTCGTGGCGCCGGGACTGCCAGACCACCTCGCCGTCCCAGTGCAGCCCGTAATGTTCCAGCTGGCGCATAATCGTCTCTGCGGCACCGGGAACTTCACGAGGGGGGTCGATATCTTCAATCCGCACGAGCCAGGTGCCTTGCTGAGCGCGGGCCTGCAGGTAGCTGCCAAGCGCGGCGATGAGAGAGCCGAAGTGTAATTCACCGGAAGGAGATGGCGCAAAGCGCCCAATATAGTGAGATTCAGACATATCTATGGTAACAAGGCGGGAGTCTCTCCCGCCTTTGTGAGCGTTATGACAGCGCTGGTATTAACCGGCCATCTGCTTTTCGCGAATTTCCGCCAGGGTTTTGCAGTCGATGCACAGATCGGCAGTCGGACGTGCTTCCAGGCGACGAATACCGATTTCCACGCCGCAGGATTCGCAGTAGCCGAAATCTTCGTCCTCGACCTTTTTCAGCGTTTTTTCGATCTTTTTGATGAGCTTACGCTCACGGTCACGGTTACGCAGTTCGAGGCTGAATTCTTCTTCCTGTGCGGCGCGATCCACCGGATCGGGGAAGTTGGCAGCTTCATCCTGCATATGGGTAACGGTACGATCCACTTCATCCCTGAGTTGGTTACGCCATGCTTCAAGAATACGCTTGAAGTGCGCTAGCTGGGCTTCGTTCATATACTCTTCGCCCGGTTTCTCTTGGTATGGCTCCACCCCAGCGATGGCGAGAATACTCAGGGACGATGTTTTACGGTTTTGCCCTTCTTGCATGTTGCTTCTCCTTAACACGCACTATCGATCCCCATGTTGGGGGAAAAATCAGGTCGCTATAAATAGCAGAAGCGTTTCCGGATAGCAATTATCTAAACGTTACACTTGACAACCCTGTGAAGAAAAGCGTATTTGCGCACGCGATCAGCACAGCAATTGTCCACCTGTTCACCACGTCATAACACAACGGGTATTGGCTCATTCAGAGTCATTATTTCCGCCGAAAGTTCCGCTTTATAAGCCAGAATTTCGACCCCCTTGCCGTGTGCCTCACTCAATAGCTGCGCGTATTTCGCATCAATATGGCGCGCGGGGGAAAAACGGGTTATGGCTGAGTGAAGAACCGCAAAAAAGACGACGGCACGATCGCCTGACGCTGCCACACTCATTAATTCCCGCAGATGCTTCTGACCTCGTTCTGTCACTGCATCAGGGAAATAACCATACGCTTTTTCCGCCAACGTAACCGATTTCACTTCAATATAGCAGTTACGACGACCTTCTGCCTGTAACAAGAAATCAATACGACTGTGTTCCTCACCGTATTTCACTTCACTTTTCAAGACGCTATAGCCGCAGAGTGGAGGGATAGCCCCGGTGGTGAGCGCTTCTTTGGTTAAGGCGTTAGCGCGTAACGTATTGACACAAATAAATGCGCCTTCCTGGGTCTGCGTCATTTCCCAGGTGTTCGGGTATTTTCGCTTCGCATTGTCAGATGTTGAGTACCAGACGGTATCTCCCGGTGTGGCGCAGCCGGTCATCGCGCCGGTATTCGGGCAATGCAGGGTCAGCGTCTCTCCTTCGGGTGTGATGACATCGGCAAGAAAACGCTTATAGCGCTTAATCAGCGTGGCGGATTGCAGCGGAGGCTGAAACTTCATCCTTGTTCCTTGTCGTCGGTTAATGTCCAGCGTGACAGCGCCGTGTAACGGGTACGCCCGCGGATGAACTGTGATTCGTACAGCGCGAAGGTCTCTACCGGTATTGTCCAGCGAAAGCCAGGGGAGGGAATCGGCACCGCGTGGCGAGTATCCCGCAGCAGCGTGATGTGCGGATGAAACGGCTGCGGACTCTGATAGCAGCCGCTGCGGGCCGCCTGGGCGCGCAGCATATTGGCCAACTGCAACAGGCCGCGCGGCGTTTGCCGACTGCCGAGCCACACCACCCGCGAGCGCAACCACTGGCCGGCGTCATCCAGATGCAGGGTAAAGCCCGGCTGGCGGATGCATCCGGCCATAGCGATAAGCGCCCGCTGTTTTTCCGCGCTGATCTCCCCCAGAAACGCCAGCGTCAGATGCAGATTGGCCGCCGCGACCGGACGCCCGGCGTCGTCGGGAAAGTGGGCGGCACGCCAGCGGACTATCTGCTGCTGTATTTCGCCCGGTAACTCGAGGGCGAAAAACAGCCTTTTTGACTCAGACATGATGGAAACTCGGTAATGATCTATCGCGATGCTACAATGTCAGCCTTTCGATGTTAACCCTTTTGTCCCGGGAGCGTGTTGTGTCGTCATTGCCGGTTGCCGCTGTGCTGCCCCTTCTTCTTCAGGCGTTACGTGATGCGCCGCAGGTTTTGCTGACTGCGCCGACAGGGGCGGGGAAATCGACCTGGCTGCCGTTAAAAATCCTCGAACAGGGCGGAATCGACGGCAAAATTATTCTGCTGGAACCGCGGCGCCTGGCTGCGCGCAACGTGGCGCAGCGCCTGGCGGAGCTGCTGGGCGAGAAACCTGGCGAAACCGTTGGTTACCGGATGCGCGCAGAAACCTGCGTCGGCAAGCATACCCGCCTCGAAGTGGTCACGGAAGGGATCCTCACCCGTATGATCCAGCGCGATCCCGAACTGGCGGACGTCGGGCTGGTGATCCTCGATGAATTTCATGAGCGCAGCCTGCAGGCGGATCTGGCGCTGGCGTTATTGCTGGACGTCCAACAGGGGCTTCGCGACGATCTGAAGCTGCTTATCATGTCGGCGACGCTGGATAATACGCGGCTGCAGTCGCTGCTGCCGGATGCGCCTGTGGTGGTGTCCGAAGGCCGGGCGTTCCCGGTTGAGCGCCGCTATCAGACGCTACCGGCCCACCAGCGCTTCGATGACGCCGTCGCCATCGCGACGGCAGAGCTGCTGCGCTGCGAGCCGGGGTCGCTGCTGCTGTTTTTACCCGGCGTCGGGGAAATTCAGCGGGTGCAGGAACAGCTGGCATCCCGCGTGGCGTCCGATGTGCTGCTGTGCCCGCTCTACGGCGCGCTGCCGCTTACTGAGCAGCGTAAAGCGATTTTGCCCGCTCCAGCGGGGATGCGCAAAGTGGTGCTGGCGACCAATATCGCTGAAACCAGTCTGACCATTGAGGGGATCCGTCTGGTGGTCGATAGCGCCCAGGAGCGCGTCGCCCGTTTTGATGCGCGTACCGGGCTGACGCGGCTGGTGACCCAGCGCGTCAGCCAGGCCTCAATGACCCAACGCGCTGGACGCGCCGGGCGTCTGGAACCGGGTCTCTGTCTGCATCTGCTGGGCAAAGAGCAGGCGGAACGCGCCGCCGTGCAGGGCGAGCCAGAGATCCTACAAAGCGATCTCAGCGCCCTGCAGCTCGATTTGCTGCAGTGGGGATGCTATGACCCGGCGTCGCTTATCTGGCTGGATACGCCGCCTGCCGTAAACCTGGCGGCGGCGCGCGCGCTCCTGGGACAACTGGGCGCGCTTGAGGGTGAGCGGCTCACCGCCCGCGGGCAGAAAATGGCGTCGATGGGCAACGATCCGCGGCTGGCGGCGATGCTGATTGCCGCCGACGGGGCAGACGACGTCGCCACAGCGGCAAAATTGGCCGCTATTCTTGAAGAGCCGCCGCGCGGGGGGAATACCGATCTCAGCGTGGCTTTCTCCCGCCAGGCGCCGCACTGGCAGTTGCGGGCGAAAACGCTCAGCCAGCGTCTGGCGATGCCGTCAGGCTCCCCGGACGTCGACCGCATGGCGCCGCTGCTGGCGCAGGCGTTTGCCGACCGCATCGCCCGGCGTCGCGGGCAGGATGGGCGTTATCAGTTGGCAAACGGCATGGGCGCGATGCTGGATGCTGATGATGCGCTGGGTCGCCATGAATGGCTCATTGCGCCGCTGCTGTTGCAAGGCAGCCAGTCCCCCGACGCCCGCATTTTGCAGGCGCTGGCGGTCGATATTGACGCTCTGGTCGCCCAATGCCCGCATTTACTGAGTCAGTCCGACACTGTGGAGTGGGATGAAGCCCAGGGCACGTTGAAGGCGTGGCGGCGTAGCCGCATCGGTCAGTTGACGGTAAAAGTGCAGCCGCTGGCAAAACCCTCAGAGGAGGAGTTGCACCAGGCGATGCTGAACGGCATCCGCGATAAAGGCCTGTCGGTGCTTAACTGGACGCCTGAAGCGGAGCAATTGCGGCTACGCTTACAGTGCGCCGCGCAGTGGCTGCCGGAGGATAACTGGCCTGCGGTGGATGATGCGTCCCTGCTGGCGTCGCTGGAGAGCTGGCTGCTGCCGCATATGTCCGGCGTACATTCGCTGCGGGCGCTGAAAGCGCTGGATATTCATCAGGCGTTGCTGAGCCTGTTACCGTGGTCATTGCAGCAACGTCTGGTGAGTTCGCTGCCAACTCATTACACTGTGCCCACGGGCAGCCGGATTGCGATTCGCTATGATGCGGATAATCCGCCGGCGCTGGCGGTGCGGATGCAGGAGATGTTCGGTGAAGCCGACACGCCGACGATAGCGCAGGGGCGGGTCGCGCTGGTGCTGGAGCTGCTGTCGCCTGCGCAGCGGCCGCTGCAGATCACGCGCGACCTCAGCGCATTCTGGGCGGGCGCCTACCGCGAGGTGCAAAAAGAGATGAAAGGGCGCTACCCGAAACACGTGTGGCCGGACGATCCGGCGAATACCGCCCCGACGCGGCGCACGAAGAAGTATTCTGCCTGATGGCGCTGCGCTTATCAGGCCTACTCACTTAAACGTAGGCCGGGTAAGGCGAAGCCGCCATCCGGCATAAACACAGCGTAAAATTGAGAGATATCTTCTTCTGTCCTGTGACAGAAGAATTGAGAATCAGGCGCTTAAGCCTGAACATTGCGGAGAATAAGCATGGCGGGGAATGACCGCGAGCCGATTGGACGGAAAGGAAAACCTGCACGTCCGGCAAAGCAAAAGATTAGCCGTCGTCAGCTCAGGGAGGAGGAGTATGACGACGAGTATGATGAAGACGATGAGGAAGACGATTCCATGCCGCGCAAAGGTAAGGGCAAAGGACGTAAGCCGCGTGGCAAACGCGGTTGGTTCTGGCTGCTGGTAAAACTGGGTATTGTTTTTGCGGTGATCATCGCCATCTACGGCGTGTATCTGGATCAGAAAATCCGCGCCCGCATTGACGGTAAAGTCTGGCAACTGCCGGCGGCAGTGTATGGCCGTATGGTCAGCCTTGAGCCGGATATGTCGATCAGCAAAAACGAGATGGTGCGGCTGCTGAACGCCACGCAGTATCGTCAGGTTTCGGCGATGACGCGCCCTGGCGAATTTACCGTGCAGGCCAACAGCATCGAGATGATCCGCCGTCCGTTCGATTTCCCGGACAGCAAAGAAGGGCAGGTGCGCGCGCGTCTGACCTTTGATGGCGATCATTTGGATTCCATCACCAATATGGATAACAACCGCCAGTTCGGGTTCTTCCGCCTCGACCCGCGTCTCATCACTATGATGTCGTCGCCAAACGGCGAGCAGCGCCTGTTCGTTCCGCGCAGCGGTTTCCCGGATCTGCTGGTGGATACGCTGATTGCCACGGAAGACCGTCATTTCTACGAGCATGACGGCATTAGCCTGTACTCAATCGGCCGCGCGCTGGTGGCGAACCTGACCGCCGGACGTACGGTGCAGGGGGCAAGTACCCTGACCCAGCAATTGGTGAAAAACCTGTTCCTCTCAAGCGAGCGCTCCTACTGGCGTAAGGCGAACGAAGCCTACATGGCCGTTATCATGGATGCCCGCTACAGCAAAGATCGCATTCTTGAGCTGTACATGAACGAGGTTTACCTGGGGCAGAGCGGCGATAATGAAATCCGCGGCTTCCCGCTGGCGAGCCTGTACTACTTCGGCCGTCCGGTGGAAGAGCTGAGCCTCGACCAGCAGGCGTTGCTGGTGGGGATGGTCAAAGGGGCGTCTATCTATAACCCGTGGCGTAACCCGAAACTGGCGCTGGAGCGTCGCAACCTGGTGCTGCGTTTACTGCAGCAGCAGAATGTGATCAACCAGGAGCTGTACGATATGCTGAGCGCCCGTCCGCTGGGCGTGCAGCCGCGCGGCGGGGTGATCTCTCCGCAGCCAGCCTTTATGCAAATGGTGCGTCAGGAACTGCAGGAGAAGCTGGGCGATAAGGTGAAAGATCTCTCCGGCGTGAAGATTTTCACTACCTTTGACTCGGTGGCCCAGGATGCCGCGGAAAAAGCAGCGGTCGACGGTATTCCGGTACTGATGAAGCAGCGCAAGCTGAGCGACCTGGAAACCGCGATGGTGGTGGTCGACCGCTTTAGCGGCGAGGTCCGCGCGATGGTCGGCGGCGCAGAACCGCAGTTTGCCGGTTATAACCGCGCCATGCAGGCGCGCCGTTCGATTGGCTCGCTGGCGAAACCCGCGACCTATCTGACTGCGCTGAGCCAGCCGAATACCTACCGTCTTAATACCTGGATCGCCGATGCGCCGATCAGTATCCGTCTGCCTAACGGCCAGACCTGGTCGCCGCAAAACGATGACAAGCGCTTCAGCGGTCAGGTGATGCTGGTAGACGCGCTGACGCGCTCCATGAACGTGCCGACGGTAAACCTGGGGATGGCGCTGGGGCTCCCGGCCGTCACCGATACCTGGCTGAAGCTGGGCGCGCCGAAAGATCAACTGAGCCCGGTGCCGGCGATGTTGCTCGGGGCGCTGAACCTGACGCCTATCGAAGTGGCGCAGGCGTTTCAGACGATTGCCAGCGGCGGCAACCGCGCGCCGCTGTCGGCGCTGCGTTCGGTGATTGCTGAAGACGGTACGGTGCTGTACCAGAGCTACCCGCAGGCCGAGCGCGCCGTTCCGGCGCAGGCGGCCTATCTCACCCTGTGGACGATGCAGCAGGTGGTGCAGCGCGGCACCGGCCGTCAGCTCGGCGCCAAGTACCCTGGCCTGCACCTGGCGGGTAAAACCGGGACCACCAACAACAACGTCGATACCTGGTTTGCCGGGATCGACGGTCGTGAAGTGGTCATCACCTGGGTGGGCCGCGACAACAACCAGCCGACCAAACTGTACGGCGCGAGCGGGGCGATGTCGATTTATCAGCGTTATCTGGCAAACCAGTCGCCCATTCCGCTGGATCTGACGCCGCCGGAGGACATTGTCGATATGGGCGTGGATGACAACGGCAACTTTGTTTGCGGCGGTGGCGGTATGCGCACGCTGCCAGTGTGGACGACCACGCCGGATCAGCTGTGCCAGCAGAGCCAGATGCAGCAGCAGCCGGGCAATCCGTTCGCACCTTCGTCTCAGCAACCTCAGCAGCCGCAGCAGCAACAGCCGCAGCAGCAGAATGAGAAGAAAGACGGCGACGGTGTCGCGGGCTGGATTAAGGAAATGTTCGGCAGCAACTAAGCGGTTCCGTTTCCCTCTCCCCCTGTCGGGGGAGAGGGATTCTGCAATTATCTTCTTTTCTACAACCCTCCGTTAACGCCCCCATAACGCCACAGCCGCTGTCTGGTTATTAATTAATCCCTCAACGTTTTCAGGGGTGTGTACCGCTTGCCATGCCTGAAGGCAATCGTTTATTATTTCCGCGCATAATAATAATTCTCGTTTACGTTATCATTCATTTCATCAGAGAAAAATCATGGCGCGTCCTCAAACTGCTCAGCCAGTGAATACCTCGCTGCGTAAACTCGCCGTCGTTGTCGCCACGGCAATTAGCGGCCTGCCCGTTTCGGCCCTGGCTGCTGAACAACCGGCAGAAGAAACCATTACCGTTACCGCCACGCCAACCGCACAGGAAAGCGCATGGGGCCCGTCGGCGACAATTGCCGCTAAGCGTACCGCCACAGCGACCAAAACCGACACCCCGATTGAAAAAACGCCGCAGTCCGTGTCGGTGGTGACGCGTGAAGAGATGGATACACACCAGCCCGCGTCAGTGAAAGAGGCGCTGGGTTACACACCTGGGATAACTGTCGCGACGCGCGGCGCTTCTGATACCTATGATGCGGTGAAAATTCGCGGTTTCGGCTCCGTTAATCAGAATAACTATCTGGACGGCCTGAAGCTGCAGGGCGATTTTTACAACGAAGTGATTATCGACCCCTATATGCTGGAGCGCGTTGAGCTGATGCGCGGCCCAACGTCAGTGCTGTACGGAAAAAGCAGCCCGGGCGGGATTATCACGATGGTCAGCAAACGCCCGACCACCGACCCGCTCAAAGAAGTCCAGTTCAAAATGGGCACCGACAACCTGTGGCAGACCGGGTTTGACTTTAGCGACGCGATTGACGACGAGGGCGTGTGGTCCTACCGCCTGACCGGCGTGGCGCGTTCAAACGACGATCAGCAGCAGTTTGCTAAACAGAAGCGGTATGCCATTGCGCCGTCGTTCTCATGGCGCCCGGATGACAAGACCAATTTCACCTTCCTGTCTAACTTCCAGGACAGCCCGGAAACCGGTTATTACGGCTGGCTGCCGATGCAGGGCACCGTCGTGCCGCTGGCGAACGGTAAGCACCTGCCGACGGATTTCAACGAAGGCGCGCCGAACAACACCTACTCTCTGTCGCACAAGATGGTGGGATACAGCTTCGACCACGCGTTTAACGACACCTTTACCGTGCGCCAGAATCTGCGCTACGTCGAATCGAAAACCGCGCAGAAAAGCGTCTACGGCACCGGCATCGATCCGCTCAATCCGCTGATGCTGAACCGCGGCACGGTGGTGGATAACGAAAAGCTGCATAACTTTGCCGTCGATACCCAGCTGCAGAGCACCTTCTCCACCGCGGCCGTTGAGCACACGCTGCTGACCGGGGTGGATTTCCAGCAGATGCGCAATGACATTAACGCGACCTTTGGTACCGCGCCGCAGCTGGATCTGAGCAACCCGGTGTTCAGCGATTATGACTTTGGCTCCGCGGCGCCTTACCAGCAGAACAAGCAGAAGCAGACCGGTATCTATGTTCAGGACCAGGCGGAGTGGAACCAGTTTGTGCTGACGGTGGGCGGTCGCTACGACTGGCTGACGCAGTCCACGCGCGCCTATCAGGCGAACAACTACACCGAGCGCGACGATAGCCAGTTCACCGGACGCGCGGGTCTTAACTATGTCTTCGATAACGGTATAGCGCCGTACATCAGCTACAGCGAATCGTTTGAGCCAAACTCCGGTGCGGATTTCTACGGCAACACCTTTAAACCGTCGAAAGGCCGCCAGTACGAAGCGGGCGTGAAGTATGTCCCGGGCGATCGCCCGATTGTGTTAACCGCGGCGATTTATCAGCTGACGAAAACCAACAACCTGATGTCCGACCCGGATCATGTGTACTCGTCTGTTCAGGGCGGCGAAATTCGCTCTCGCGGGGTGGAGCTGGAGGCGAAAGCCGCGCTCAGCGCCAACGTGAACATGACGGCGTCATACACCTATACCGACGCGCAGTACACCGACGATACGACGCTGCAGGGCAATACGCCGGAGCAGGTGCCGACCCACATGGCCTCTTTGTGGGGCGATTACACCTTCAACGCGGGTCCGCTGTCGGGCCTGACGGTCGGGACCGGCGGTCGCTATATCGGCTCTTCCTGGGGTGACCCTGCCAACAGCTTCAAAGTAGCCAGCGCCACCATCGTGGACGCGGTCGTGAAGTACGATCTGGCGCGCGTCGGCATGGCGGGCTCCAGCGTTGCGCTGAACGTCAACAACCTGTTCGATCGCGATTATGTCGCCAGCTGCTTTGCCACCTACGGCTGCTTCTGGGGCGCGGAGCGTCAGGTGGTTGCCACCGCAACCTTCCGTTTCTAATCTCTTAAACGGGCGCGGTTCGCCGCGCCCGGCATCGGGCTGACCGCTATGCAGGACTATTCGCTCCACTCTGAAACCACTTTTTCGCTTCGCAACGTCACCTTCCGCGTGCCTGGCCGTACGCTGCTGCATCCGCTGTCGCTGACCTTTCCCGCCGGTAAAGTGACCGGGCTGATTGGCCATAACGGTTCGGGAAAATCCACCCTGCTGAAAATGCTCGGGCGCCACCAGCTGGCGTCGGAAGGGGAGATCCTGCTGGACGGACAGCCGCTGGACGGCTGGAGCAGTAAGGCGTTTGCCCGTAAGGTCGCCTACCTGCCGCAGCAACTGCCGCCTGCGGAGGGGATGACCGTGCGCGAGCTGGTGGCGATTGGCCGCTATCCGTGGCACGGCGCGCTGGGGCGTTTTGGCGCCGCCGACCGCGAAAAAGTCGACGAGGCGATTACGCTGGTCGGCCTAAAGCCTCTGGCGCATCGTCTGGTCGACAGCCTCTCCGGCGGCGAGCGGCAGCGGGCGTGGCTCGCCATGCTGGTGGCCCAGGACAGCCGCTGTCTGCTGCTTGACGAGCCGACGTCCGCGCTGGATATCGCCCATCAGGTTGATGTTCTGGCGCTGGTGCACCGCTTAAGCCAGCAGCGCGGGCTGACGGTTATCGCGGTGCTGCATGATATCAACATGGCGGCGCGCTACTGCGACTACCTGGTGGCGCTGCGCGGCGGCGAGATGATTGCGCAGGGGGCGCCGGAGGCGCTGATGCGCGGCGAAACGCTGGAACAGATTTACGGTATTCCGATGGGGATCCTGCCGCATCCGGCAGGGGCCGCGCCGGTCAGCTTTGTCTACTAATGGGTAACTCTCCTGTGATTAGCCGCCGACGTTTACTGATGGCTCTGGCGCTCTCGCCGCTGCTCTGGCAGATGAAAAACGCGCAGGCGGGCGCTATCAACCCGCATAAAATCGTCGCGCTGGAGTGGCTGCCCGTTGAGCTGCTGCTGGCGCTCGGCGTCACGCCGTACGGTGTTGCCGATATTCCCAACTACCGGCGGTGGGTTAGCGAGCCGCCGCTTCCGGCGTCGGCGATTGACGTTGGCCTGCGTACTGAACCCAATCTTGAGCTGCTCACGGAAATGCAGCCTTCGTTTCTGGTCTGGTCGTCAGGGTACGGCCCTTCGCCAGAGAAGCTCGCCCGCATTGCGCCGGGCTACGGCGTGACGTTCAGCAACGGCGTCAATCCGCTCGCCACCGCGCGCGCGTCGCTGACCGCGCTGGCCCAGCGGCTGGGACGGGAGGAGCAGGCCCAGCGCCATCTGCATGATTTCGATAGCTTCATTGAGCAGCGCCGGGCCGGTTTTGCCCGGCAGCGCCGCCCGCTGCTGCTGGTGAGCCTGCTCGATGCCCGCCATATGCTGGTATTCGGCAAAAACTGCCTGTTTCAGCCGGTGCTGGATGCGTACGGGCTGGTCAATGCCTGGCAGGGGAAAACCCACTTCTGGGGCAGCGACGTGGTGGGTATCGACCGGCTGGGCGAATTTAAGGATGCGGATGTTATCTGCTTTGATCACGGCAACGAACCTGAAATGCAAAAGCTGATGGCGACGCCGCTGTGGCAGGCGATGCCGTTCGTTCGCCAGCAGCGCTTTCTGCGCCTACCGCCCGTCTGGTTCTATGGCGCGACGCTGTCGGTGATGCATTTTGTCCGCCTGCTGGAGCGGGCGCTGGGGGCAAAGGCATGAGATCGCGAATCGCGCCTTTCCCGGCGCTGCTGTTGCTCACGCTCTTTATCGTCGCCGCCGGGCTTTGCTGGCATAACCTGAACGCGGCGCTGCCGCGCGCGCAGTGGCTGCAGGCGTTCTGGCAGCCGGATATAAATAGCATCGCGCAAATGTTGTTTCACTACGGCCTGCTGCCGCGGGGGGCGGTCTCTTTGCTTGTCGGCGCCGGGCTTGGGCTGGTGGGGGTGCTGTTTCAGCAGGTGCTGCGCAACCCGCTGGCAGAGCCGACCACCCTCGGCGTTGCCACCGGCGCCCAGCTGGGGATCACCCTGACGACGCTGTGGGCGATACCCGGCGCGCTGACGGCGCAGTTCGCCGCGCTGGCGGGAGCCTGTATCGTCGGAGCGCTGGTGTTTGGCGTCGCCTGGGGCAAACGGCTGTCGCCGGTGACGCTGATTCTGGCGGGTCTGGTGGTGAGCCTGTACTGCGGCGCGATAAACCAGCTGTTGGTCATCTTTCATCACGACCAGCTACAGAGCATGTTCCTGTGGAGTACCGGCACGCTGACGCAAACCGACTGGCGCGTCGTGCAGCAGCTGTGGCCGCAGCTGCTTGGCGGCGCAATGCTGACCTTACTGCTGCTGCGCCCGCTGACGCTGATGGGGCTGGATGACGGCGTGGCGCGCAATCTGGGGCTTGCCCTGTCGCTGGCCCGGCTGGCGGCGCTCACGCTGGCGATTGTGCTAAGCGCCCTGCTGGTTAACGCGGTCGGGATTATCGGGTTTATCGGCTTGTTTGCGCCGCTGCTGGCGAAAATGCTGGGAGCGCGGCGCCTGCTGCCGCGGCTGGTGCTGGCGTCGGCTATCGGTGCGCTGATCCTCTGGCTCTCCGACCAAATTATTCTCTGGCTTTCTCACGTCTGGATGGAGGTCTCCACCGGCTCAGCGACCGCGCTGATTGGCGCGCCGCTGCTGCTGTGGCTGCTGCCGCGCCTGCGCAGCATCAGCTCCCCGGCGATGGACGCGGGCGATAAGGTCGCGGTCGAGCGTCAGCATATCCTGTTCTGGTCTGCGGTCGGCGCTGGCGTTCTGCTGCTGAGCGTTGTGATCGCGCTTTCTTTTGGGCGCGCAGAGCACGGCTGGTTCTGGGCGCAGGGCGAACAGCTTGACGCCCTGCTCACGTGGCGCGCGCCGCGCGTCATGGCGGCGGCGATCGCCGGGGTCATGCTGGCGGTCGCCGGCTGTATTATCCAGCGCCTGACCGGCAACCCGATGGCCAGCCCCGAAGTGCTGGGGATTTCCTCCGGCGCGGCGTTTGGCGTGGTGCTGATGCTGTTTTTTGTGCCGGGCAACGCGTTTGTCTGGCTGATGCCGGCGGGCAGTATTGGCGCCGCCGCGACGCTGCTGATCATTCTGCTTGCCGCCGGGCGCGGCGGGTTTTCGCCGCACCGGATGCTGCTCGCCGGGATGGCGCTCAGCACCGCGTTCACGATGCTGCTGATGCTGCTGCAGGCCAGCGGCGATCCGCGGATGGCGCAGATCCTGACCTGGCTCTCCGGCTCGACGTATAGCGCCTCATGGGAGCAGGCCGTACGCACCGGCGCGGTGATGACTATACTGCTCGCGCTGGTGCCGCTGTGCCGCCGCTGGTTGACGATTTTGCCGCTCGGCGGGGAGACGGCGCGGGCGGTTGGCATGGCGCTGACGCCGACGCGCGTCGGGCTGCTGCTGCTGGCTGCCGGTTTGACGGCAACGGCGACCATGACCATCGGTCCGCTAAGCTTTGTGGGATTAATTGCGCCGCATATCGCCCGGATGAGCGGTTTTCGGCGGACGATGCCGCATATTGTGATGTCGGCGCTGTTTGGCGGGATACTGCTGGTGCTTGCCGACGGGTGCGGGCGCATGCTGCTGTTCCCGTACCAGATTCCGGCCGGACTGCTGTCGACCTTTATCGGCGCGCCGTACTTTATTTATCTGCTAAGAAAGCAGAGCCGATAAAAATGCCCGGCGGGTTGGACTCGCCGGGCAGATAGACTCAAAGTTTGGCAAACGCCCGGCGCGCGGCATCGATGGTGCTATCGATATCGGCTTCGCTGTGCGCAACGGACATAAAGCCCGCTTCAAACGCGGACGGCGCGAGGTAAACGCCTTCTTCCAGCATCAGATGGAAGAAGCGCTTGAAGCGCTCAACGTCGCACTTCACCACGTCCTGGTAGCAGGTCACCGTGTCGGCGTCGGTAAAGAAGATGCCAAACATCCCGCCAACGTTATTCACTACCAGCGGAATCCCCGCTTCCTTCGCCGCCTCCAGCAGGCCATCGGCGAGCTGATTCGTAAGCTCCGTCAGCGTTTCGTGGATGCCCGGCTGAGCGACTTCGCTCAGGCAGGCAAAACCGGCGGCCATGGCGATCGGGTTGCCGGACAGCGTACCGGCCTGATAAACCGGCCCGGTCGGCGCCAGCGCTTCCATCACCTCTCTGCGTCCGCCGAAGGCACCCACCGGCATACCGCCGCCGATGATTTTGCCAAGGCAGGTCAGGTCAGGCACCACGTCGTAGTAAGACTGGGCGCCCGCCAGCGCGACGCGGAAACCGGTCATCACTTCGTCAATGATCAGCAGCGCGCCGAATTCGTCGCACAGCGCGCGCAGGCCCGGCAGGAAGCCCGGCTGCGGCAGGATGCAGTTCATGTTGCCGGCGACCGGCTCAACGATGATGCAGGCGATATCCTGCGGATATTGTTCGAAGGCTGCACGTACGGAAGCCAGATCGTTATAGGTGCAGGTCAGCGTATGTTTCGCAAAATCCGCCGGTACGCCCGGTGAGTTCGGCTGGCCCAGCGTCAGGGCGCCGGAGCCCGCTTTCACCAGCAGGCAGTCGGCATGACCGTGGTAGCAGCCTTCAAATTTGATGATTTTGTCACGACCGGTAAAACCGCGCGCCAGGCGGATGGCGCTCATTGTCGCTTCGGTACCGGAGTTCACCATGCGCACCATATCCATGGTCGGCACCAGTTCGGTGACCAGCGCCGCCATTTTGACCTCCATCTCGGTCGGCGCACCAAAGCTTAAACCGCGCTGCGCCGCTTCAATCACCGCGTTGCGGATGGCCGGATGGTTATGGCCCAGCACCATCGGGCCCCAGGAGCCGACGTAATCGATATAGGCTTTGCCGTCGACGTCATACAGGTACGCGCCGTCGGCGCGCTCAATAAACAGCGGCGTGCCGCCGACGCCGGTGAAAGCACGGACCGGCGAGTTGACGCCGCCGGGGATGAGTTCGCGCGCCGCGCTGTAGAGATGCTCTGATTTGCTCATTGCAGGGGTCCTGGTTCGTAGAAAGCGTGTTAGCCAACTATTCTAAATTATTCTCAGAAAGTTATGAAAGTTTTGCCCAATTGAAACAATGCAAAAATGAAAAGTATTTTTAGGCGACGCCCTGTGCTGCGCTGGGTACAATGCAATCTGTGATTTGTATTACCAATAAATGATAATGGCATGAAAGCAGAATCTCCCTCTTTTGAATCACAGCAAATTCTCCGCTTGCGCCGCCGTCATGTGGTGCGCCAGCTTCTGAACCGCGATAAAACGCCGCTGGCGATTTTATTGATGGCCGCCGTCGTCGGTACGCTGGCCGGGCTGGCCGGGGTGGCGTTTGAAAAAGCGGTAAACTGGGTGCAAAACTGGCGCCTCGGTTCACTGGCGCACGTCGCTAACTATGACATTATCGTCTGGCCGCTGGCGTTTATTCTCTCCGCGCTACTGGCGATGGTCGGGTACTACCTGGTACGCCGTTTCGCGCCGGAAGCCGGGGGCTCGGGTATCCCCGAAATAGAAGGGGCGCTGGAAGAGTTGCGTCCGGTGCGCTGGTGGCGAGTGATTCCGGTGAAATTTATCGGCGGGATGGGCACCCTGGGCGCGGGGATGGTGCTGGGGCGGGAAGGCCCCACGGTACAGCTTGGCGGCAACATTGGCCGCATGGTGCTGGATCTGTTCCGCATGCGCAGCGCTGAGGCGCGCCATACGCTGCTGGCGACCGGCGCGGCGGCGGGGCTGTCTGCGGCGTTTAACGCGCCGTTGGCCGGGATACTGTTTATTATCGAAGAGATGCGCCCGCAGTTTCGCTACAACCTGATCTCCATCAAGGCGGTGTTTACCGGCGTGATTATGTCGAGCATCGTTTTTCGGGTGTTCAACGGCGAATCGGCGTTGATTGAGGTTGGGCAACTGGCGAATGCGCCGGTCAATACCCTGTGGTTGTATCTGATCCTTGGGATGATATTCGGCTGCTTTGGCCCGCTGTTCAATACCCTGGTGCTGCGTACCCAGGATTTGTTCCAGCGCATTCACGGCGGCGTAACCAAAAAATGGGTGCTGGTCGGTGGGTTGATTGGCGGCCTGTGCGGCGTGCTCGGGTTGATTCAGCCTACGGCAGCGGGAGGCGGCTTTAACCTGATCCCGATCGCCGCCGAGGGCAATTTCACTATCGGTCTGCTGCTGTTCATTTTCTTTTCCCGGGTGATTACCACCTTATTGTGCTTCTCTTCCGGGGCGCCTGGCGGTATTTTTGCGCCGATGCTGGCGCTTGGCACGCTGCTTGGCACCGCGTTCGGCATGGCGGCGGCAGCATGTTTTCCGGCATACCATTTAGAAGCGGGGACGTTTGCCATCGCCGGGATGGGAGCGCTGCTTGCCGCCTCGCTACGTGCGCCGTTGACCGGGATTATCCTGGTGCTGGAGATGGCGGATAACTATCAGCTCATTTTGCCAATGATTATTACCTGCCTCGGCGCCACGCTATTGGCGCAGTTTCTCGGCGGTAAGCCGCTCTATTCCACGATTCTGTCCCGTACGCTGGCGAAGCAGGAGGCCGAACAGGCACAGAAAGCCAAACAGGAAGCCGGGGAGAATACTTGAACGAAATAGTCGGGTATTAGATAATGGCACAAAAGATCGGGTTGTTCTTTAACCTGGTTGAAGAATCAACGGGAGTAAGAAATGAGTGATGACGTAGCGCTGCCGCTGCAGTTTACTGATGCCGCAGCCAATAAAGTAAAAAGCCTGATCGCGGATGAAGACAATCCGAACCTGAAACTGCGCGTGTATATCACCGGCGGTGGTTGCAGCGGTTTCCAGTACGGATTCACCTTCGACGACCAGATTAACGATGGCGACATGACTATCGAGAAACAGGGCGTCGGCCTGGTCGTTGACCCGATGAGCCTGCAGTATCTGGTGGGCGGCGCGGTTGACTATACCGAAGGTCTGGAAGGCTCGCGCTTTATCGTGACCAACCCGAACGCGAAAAGCACTTGCGGGTGTGGCTCTTCATTCAGCATTTAACGCTGACGTATAGATCCAAAAGCCGTGTCATCGACACGGCTTTTTGCTATCGACCATTATCATCCAGCGCGAACGTCGGCAGCTTCAGGTGCCAGCGGATGGCCGCAAGACGGATACCCAGCGTCACTATCATGCCGAGCATTGCGGCGTTTTCCAGCGGTATGCCGAAGGTATGGTGCGCGGTGGCGTGGACAATTCCGCCGATAATACAGGCGGTGGCATAGATTTCCGTTCGCAGGATCATCGGTACTTCACGGGCCAGCACGTCGCGGATAATCCCGCCGCCGACGCCGGTTATCACCCCCATGCAGATAGCCACCAGCGGGCCGCTACCAGCGATAAAGGCTTTGTTGACCCCAATCCCCACGAAGACCGCCAGTCCCACGGCGTCGAGCACTGGCAGCATCCACTTGGGTAAACGGCGGGGCTGGCGGACCAGCAAAATGGTCAACATGCTGGTGACCATCGCCACGACGAGATCGGTGGGGTCTTTGACCCAGAAAACCGGACCGTTGGCCAGCGCCATGTCGCGGATGGTGCCGCCGCCGACGGCGGTTACGACGCCCAGCACCAGTACGCCGAAAGGATCCATGCGGAGTTTTCCGGCCAGTAAGACGCCGGAGATAGCAAATACGGCTGTGCCAACAATATCCAGCCAATAGACAAGCATCGTTGCGTTTCCCGTTAGTTAACCTGCGCCAGCGCAGAACAGAGTTGTTTCGCGGCGAGGATAATACGCGGGGACGCGCGTTCAAACCAGTCAGTATTTAACACAATGACGGGAATAGTGAGCTGGTCGCCCCAAAACTGCTTAACATGGGCGACATCGTTGCTATCGCCAGCCGTGACGATCACCTGTGGATGGCGCGCCAGCACCTGCTCTCGGCTAATTTGCGGCCAGGGAACCCGGCTGTCGGCAAAAACGTTTTCTCCGCCGCACAGGCGCAAAACTTCGTTCTGAATCGAATCATTATTACTGGTAAAGAGCGGATTCGTACCGAACTGTAGAAAAACACGCTTTTTGTGCGTTTGCGCATAGCGAGTTTTCAGCGTTTCGTATTCCTGAAGCAGAGACCGGGCCGCCAGGCGCGCTTTTTGCGGCTCGGGGCTCCAGACGGCCAGTTGGCGCAGCATATCGGCAATTTGCTCAATACGGCTGGTGTCCACCCACAGGACCTTGATGCCCAGCGACGCCAGCTGGTTGACCTGCCGTTCGGCGTTGCCGCCGCGCCAGGCCAGCACCACGTCGGGTTTTAGCGCCACGATGCGTTCGAGGTTGATGCCCTGCCAGCTGGCGACCTGCTCAATGTGCGCCGCCTGCGGCGGGTAATCGGAAAAACTGCTGACGCCGACGGGCGTGATGCCAGCCGCGAAGGCCAGTTCGGTGTTGGCGGGGGAGAGTGTAATAACCCGCGGCGCGGCAAGCAGCCACGCCGGGAGCAGCAGCAACAGGGCGAGCGCGCCCCGCAGTCGCCGGTTACGCATGCGCCAGTTTCTGCACCAGCGTTTCAACCATCAGGCTGGACTGCTTCGCGGCGACGGCGAGGAACTCGTCGAAGCTCAGGTGCGACTGCTGGTCAGCGACGTCAGAGATGGCGCGAACCACCACGAACGGCACGCCGAAGTTGTGGCAGACGTGAGCGATGGCGGTGGCTTCCATTTCTACGGCAATCGCCTGCGGGAAGTTGTGGCGAATTTTCGCCAGCCCAACGGAGCCATTGATAAACGCATCGCCGCTGACGATAAGCCCGCGCACCGCGTTCAGCTTCAGCGCCTTGATGCAGTTCTCGGCGGCGTCAACCAGCCTGGCGTCGGCGGCGAAACCGGCCGGACAGCCCGGAAGCTGGCCATACTCGTAGCCAAAGGCGGTAACGTCGGCGTCGTGGTAGCGCGCTTCATCGGAAACCACGATGTCGCCTACCTTCAGCTCTGCCGCCAGCCCGCCCGCGGAACCGGTGTTGATGATAACATCCGGCTTGCAGCGTTCGATAAGCAGGGCGGCGCCCATCGCGGCAGCGACTTTGCCGATCCCTGATTTCAGCAGCGCAACGTCAGCGCCGTTCAGCTGGCCGGTGTAAATTTCGCTACCGCCGATGGTGATGGTCTGGCGGTTGTCAATTTTGTCACGCAGCAGCGTCACTTCTTCTTCCATTGCACCAATAATGCCGATTTTCATAGATTTACTCGCGATATGTTAGCTTTAGAGGCATAGTCTATCATGGGACAAGCAATTGCGGACCGGGAGTGGCGATGGCAAAGATCGATTTTCGCAGCAAGATAAACTGGCGCCGACGTTTCCGCTCGCCGCAAAGCGCGGCGACCGAGCATGAGATCCTGCGCATCTTTGAAAGCGATCGCGGGCGAATTATCAATTCTCCGGCGATTCGCCGCCTGCAGCAAAAAACCCAGGTCTTTCCGCTGGAGCGCAATGCGGCGGTCCGCACGCGCTTAACCCACTCGATGGAAGTACAGCAGGTTGGCCGCTATATTGCCAAAGAAGTGTTAAGCCGCCTTAAGCAGCGAAAGCTGCTGGAAAGCTACGGTCTGGATGAGCTCGCCGGTCCTTTTGAAAGTATCGTCGAGATGGCCTGCCTGATGCATGACATCGGCAATCCGCCGTTTGGCCATTTTGGCGAGGCGGCGATTAACGACTGGTTTCGCCAGCGGTTGTGGCCTGCCGACGCCGCCAGCCAGCCGCTGTCCGACGACCGCTGCGTCGAGGGCGCGCTGCGCCTGCGCGAAGGGGAGGAGTCCCTGAACGAGCTGCGGCGCAAGATACGCCAGGACGTCTGCCATTTTGAAGGCAATGCGCAGGGGATCCGCCTGGTGCATACCCTGATGCGCATGAATCTGACCTGGGCGCAGGTGGGCTGTATTCTGAAATATACCCGCCCGGCCTGGTGGCGAGGAGAGACGCCCGCCACCCACAGCTATTTAATGAAAAAGCCTGGCTATTATTTCGCCGAAGAGGCCTATATTGACAGGTTACGTAAAGAACTCGATTTGGCGCCTTACAATCGTTTTCCCTTAACCTGGATTATGGAAGCGGCGGACGATATTTCTTATTGCGTGGCCGACCTGGAAGATGCCGTTGAAAAACGGATATTCAGCATCGAGCAGCTGTATCAGCATTTGTATGACGCCTGGGGCCAGCACCAAAAAGGGTCGCTGTTTTCTCAGGTGGTCGAAAATGCCTGGGAGAAATCACGCTCCAATTCCCTGAAGCACAGCGCGGAAGATCAGTTCTTTATGTATTTGCGGGTTAATACGCTGAATAAACTGGTGCCCTACGCCGCGCAGCGCTTTATTGATAACCTGCCGCAGGTGTTTGCCGGCGATTTCAACCATGCGCTGCTGGAGGATGACAGCGACTGCAGCCAGCTGCTTGAATTATATAAGAGCGTGGCGGTAAAGCACGTATTCAGCCATCCGGACGTGGAGCAGCTGGAATTACAGGGATATCGCGTTATCAGCGGCTTACTGGATATTTATCAGCCGCTGCTCAAGCTATCGCTGCGTGATTTCAGCGAGCTGGTGGAAAAAGACCGGCTGCGCCATCTGCCGATTGAAAGCCGTCTTTTCCACAAACTCTCTACCCGTCACCGGCTGGCCTATGTTGAGGCGGTAAATAAGCTGGAAAGGCACGCGGCCGAATTTCCGATAATGGAATACTATTACCGCTGTCGATTGATTCAGGATTATATCAGCGGAATGACCGACCTCTACGCATGGGATGAATATCGTCGGCTGATGGCGGTGGAATAAGCCAAAAGTTTTGTAAAGACGGACAATAAATTTTTACTTTACCAGAAACTTAACTCCGGAACTTCGCGCTATAAAATGAATCTGAAGTCTCGTACACAGCAACTTTGCGTTATCTGAATTGAGATTGAGAGAGATGAAAAAAACCACGTTAGCAATGAGTGCACTGGCTCTGAGTTTAGGTCTGGCCTTATCTCCGCTGTCGGCGACAGCGGGCGAAACCTCGTCGTCGGCCGCGACGGCCCAGCAGATGCCAAGCCTGGCGCCAATGCTGGAAAAAGTCATGCCTTCCGTTGTGAGCATTAACGTGGAAGGCAGTACGACGGTCAATACGCCGCGCATGCCGCGTAACTTCCAGCAGTTCTTTGGCGATAACTCGCCGTTCTGCCAGGACGGTTCCCCGTTCCAGGGCTCGCCGTTCTGTCAGGGGGGCCCTGGCGGCGGTAACGGCGGCGGCGGTAGCCAGCAGGAGAAATTCATGGCGCTGGGCTCCGGCGTTATCATTGATGCAGCGAAAGGCTATGTCGTTACCAACAACCACGTTGTCGATAACGCCACCTCGATTAAGGTGCAGCTGAGCGACGGCCGTAAGTTTGATGCGAAGGTCGTGGGTAAAGATCCGCGCTCCGATATCGCGCTGATTCAGATTCAGGATCCGAAAAACCTGACGGCGATTAAGATTGCCGATTCCGACACGCTGCGCGTCGGCGACTACACCGTGGCCATCGGCAACCCGTTCGGCCTTGGCGAGACGGTGACCTCCGGGATCGTCTCCGCGCTGGGACGTAGCGGGCTGAACGTAGAAAACTACGAGAACTTTATCCAGACCGATGCGGCGATTAACCGCGGCAACTCCGGCGGCGCGCTGGTGAACCTCAACGGCGAGCTCATCGGGATTAACACCGCGATTCTGGCGCCGGACGGCGGCAACATCGGTATCGGTTTTGCTATCCCGAGCAATATGGTGAAAAACCTGACCGAGCAGATGGTGAAATACGGTCAGGTGAAACGCGGCGAGCTGGGCATCATGGGGACAGAACTGAGCTCTGACCTGGCGAAAGCGATGAAGGTGGACGCGCAGCGCGGGGCGTTTGTCAGCCAGGTGATGCCGAATTCGTCAGCGGCGAAAGCCGGGATCAAAGCCGGGGATGTGATTACCTCCCTGAACGGCAAACCGATCAGCAGCTTCGCCGCCCTGCGTGCGCAGGTAGGCACGATGCCGGTCGGCAGCAAAGTTGAGCTGGGCCTGCTGCGCGACGGCAAGCCGGTGACCGTCACGCTGGAGCTGCAGCAGAGCAGCCAGACTCAGGTTGACTCCAGCAGCATCTTCAGCGGTATCGAAGGGGCGGAAATGAGCAACAAGGGCGCAGACAAAGGCGTAATGGTCAGCAGCGTGAAGGCGGGTTCTCCGGCGGCGCAAATTGGCCTGAAGAAAGGGGATGTGATCATGGGCGCTAACCAGCAGCCGGTGAAAAACATTGCCGATCTGCGCAAAATCCTCGACAGCAAACCGTCCGTTCTGGCGCTGAATATCCAGCGCGGCGACAGCAGCCTGTATCTGCTGATGCAGTAAGCGGAAATAAGCCCTCCTCCTGCAGGAGGAGGGCTTAACGTCGTTATTTATTACGCGTCAGTTTTTCCAGATCGGACTCGATTTCGGTGATCTTGTTGGCGACAACGCTTTCAAGATGGCGCAGATCGTCGAGGATCTTACGCTTCAGATCGACTTCAGTGCGGTCGCGCTGGCAGATCTGATCCAGCTCATCGATCACATAGCGCAGGTTAGGACTGATCTCCTGCACCTCTTTGTACCCCTGACCGACGCCGTCGGCGACCACGGTTTTACGCTGGCGCGGATACTTGAACTTCACGCTCTTGGCGAAAAATTCGCCCTTATCCTTATGAAAATAGATTTTCAGGATATCGTTGTTGGCTTCCTGCCGGAGGCTGTAACGATCGATTTCATCAGGATTGGTAATGCCCAGGCTTTTCAGATTATCGTACATAGCGGTATCCTTGATCTAAACATAACCTTTGAATAATTAACGAAAAAATCTACTTTCGCCAGCCGAAGATGTAAAAAAAGCGGGGTAGCCCCCGCTTTTTTAAACTGCCTTAATCAATGGTGCGTAACAGCTCATTGATACCCACTTTGCCGCGGGTTTTGGCATCGACTTTCTTCACGATAACCGCACAGTACAGGCTGTACTTCCCGTCCTTCGACGGCAGGTTACCGGATACGACCACGGAGCCCGCCGGCACGCGGCCGTAGTGAACTTCGCCGGTTTCGCGATCGTAGATTTTCGTGCTCTGGCCGATATAAACGCCCATGGAGATAACTGAGCCTTCTTCGACGATAACGCCTTCCACTACTTCAGAACGCGCGCCGATAAAGCAGTTGTCTTCGATAATGGTCGGGTTCGCCTGCAGCGGCTCCAGTACGCCGCCGATGCCCACGCCGCCGGACAGGTGGACGTTTTTACCGATCTGCGCGCAGGAGCCTACGGTCGCCCAGGTGTCGACCATGGTGCCTTCATCGACATACGCGCCGATGTTGACATAGGACGGCATCAGCACGGTATTGCGGGCGATGAACGCGCCCTGGCGTACGGCGGCAGGCGGCACCACGCGGAAACCTTCCTTCTGGAAGCGCGCTTCGTCGTAGTTGGCGAATTTCATCGGCACTTTATCGAAATAGCGGCTTTCCGCTCCGTCGATAACCTGGTTATCGTTAATACGGAAGGAGAGCAGCACCGCTTTCTTCAGCCATTGATGCGTGACCCACTGGCCATCGATTTTTTCTGCGACACGCAGCGCGCCGGAATCAAGCAGGGCGATAACCTGCTCAACGGCGGCACGGGTAACGGTGTCGGCATTCGCTGGAGTAATGTCGGCGCGGCGCTCAAACGCGGACTCAATAACGTTCTGTAACTGCTGCATTGTTTCTCTTTCCATCTCGTAAATAAAAAACGTTACCCTTTATCGTTTGGATTGAGGGCTGCTGTCAACCGCTGTTGTACTTCTTGTTGCAGTACATTATTAAGGGCACGCCGGTCAGCCGTCGCGATTATAAATAAATCTTCTACTCGTTCACCAATTGTCGTAATTCTCGCCCCGTGGAGCGAAATGCCGAGGTCGGCGAACACCTGCCCGACGCGGGCCAGCAGTCCTGGCTGATCGAGGGCGATAAGCTCAAGGAAGGATTTTCTGTCGGTATGGGTCGGCAGAAAAGTCACCTCCGTATCGACGGTGAAATGCCGCAGCTTGGCCGGCTGGCGACGCGGAGCCGGCGGCTGCCAGGTGGTCTGGGTGATCGCCTGCTCAAGCCCGCGGCGGATGGCCTCGTGGCGATCGCCGGACAGCGGGCTGCCGTCAGGCTCCAGCACGATAAACGTATCCATCGCCATGTCGTCGCGGGTGGTAAAGATCTGTGCGTCATGGACGCTCAGATTGCGCCTGTCGAGCTCAGCGCAGACGGCGGCGAACAGGTAGGGGCGGTCGGGGCTCCAGATAAAGATCTCCGTTCCCCCGCGCGTCGCCTGCGGGCTCAGCAGGATCAGCGGCTTGCTGAGATCGTGGCGCAGAAGATGCCGCGCATGCCAGGCCAGCTGGTTCGGCGTGTGGCGCACAAAGTAGTTGGCCCGGCAGCGGGCCCAAATCTGGTGCAGCGCCTCTTCGTTAATGTTGTCCATCCGCAGCAGCGCCAGCGCCTGTAGCTGGTGATGGCGCACGCGTTCGCGCATGTCCGGCATGCTTTGCACGCCGCGGCGCAGCTGTTTTTCGGTCGCGAAGTAGAGTTCGCGCAGCAGGCTTTGCTTCCAGCTGTTCCACAGCGTTTCGTTGGTGGCGCAGATATCCGCCACCGTCAGGCAGACGAGATAGCGCAGACGGTTTTCCGTTTGCACCTCTTCGGCGAACTGCTTAATGACCTCCGGGTCCTGAATATCGCGGCGCTGGGCGGTGACCGACATTAACAGATGATGACGCACCAGCCAGGCGACCAGCTGCGTCTCCCGGGAGTTAAGCCCGTGGAGCTCAGCGAAGGTCAGAATGTCCTGGGCGCCGAGGATCGAATGGTCGCCGCCGCGCCCTTTGGCGATATCGTGAAACAGGGCGGCTATCAGGATAAGCTCCGGGTGGTTGAGCCGCGGCCACAGCTCGACGCACAGCGGATGGCGCGCACGGGTTTCCTCTTTGGCGAAGCTCTCCAGCTTCAGCAGAACGCGAATGGTGTGCTCATCAACGGTATAGGCGTGAAACAGGTCGAACTGCATCTGCCCGACGATATGCGTCCATTGCGGCATATAGGCCCACAGAACGCTGTGGCGGTGCATCGGCAGCAGCCCGCGGCTCACCGCGCCCGGGTGGCGCAGCATGCTGAGAAACAGCGAGCGGGCCTCGGGGATATAGCACAGCGGCTGCGTCAGGTGACGTCGGGCGTGGCGCAGATGGCGCAGGGTGGTGGAGTAGATGCCGGTAATGCTGCTGTTTCGCACCATGGTGTAGAACATGCGCAGAATCGCCTGCGGCTCGCGCATGAACAGCGTATCGTCGCGCAGGTCAATCAGCGTGCCGCGCAGCTGAAAATCATCGTCAAGCGGGCGCGGCTTTTCGTCGGCGGTCAGCGCGAGGATCGCTTCATCGAAAAGCTGGAGCAGCATCTGGTTAAGCTCGCCGACCCGGCGGGTGACGCGAAAGAAGTCCTTCATCATATGCTCAACCGGTTCGTTGCCTTCGCCGCTGTAGTTCAGGCGTTGGGCGACGCTCAGCTGTCGGTCGAACAGCAGGCGGTTGTCGTAGCGGTTGAGCTCCAGGTGCAGGGCGAAGCGGATGCGCCACAGCAGGTGCAGGCATTCGTTGAGCTCAGTGCGTTCCGCTTCGGTCAAAAAGCCGAAGCCCACCATCTCGTCAAGCGACGTGGCGCCGAAGTGGCGGCGGGCGACCCACTGCAGGGTGTGGATGTCGCGCAGGCCGCCGGGGCTGCTCTTGACGTCCGGTTCGAGGTTATAGCTGGTGCCGTGATAGCGCTGGTGGCGCTCGTTTTGCTCTTCGATTTTTGCGGCGAAAAACTTCTCCGACGGCCAGAAACCATCGCTAAAAATATGCTTTTGCAGCTCCAGGAACAGGGCGACGTCGCCGATCAGCAGGCGCGACTCAATCAGGTTGGTGGCGACGGTGAGGTCGGATAATCCTTCCAGCAGGCACTCTTCCAGCGTTCTGACGCTATGCCCGACCTCAAGCTTAACGTCCCACAGCAGGGTGAGCAGCTCGCCGATTTTTTGCGCCTGCTCATCGGGCAGCTTTTTGCGGCTGAGGATCAGCAGGTCGATATCCGACAGCGGGTGCAGCTCGCCGCGGCCATAGCCGCCTACGGCGACCAGCGCCGCATCGCTGACCTCGCCAAAACCGTAATGCACCCACAGGCGCTGCAGCAGCTGGTCGATAAACTCCGTACGGGCGTCCATCAGCTGCTCGGCGGAGATACCGCGGTCAAAGGCGTCGCCCAGCCAGCGCTGGAAAGCGTCAAGGCGCGCCTTAATGCTTGAGCAGGCCAGCTCCGTCGCAGGCCAGACGACCGGCGTTTCCGGCTGGCCGTCGAGTGTGGGAAGTGCTGTGTCAGGTAAAGAATTACGCATCGCGCCACCCATCAGTAAAAACGATTACCCATAAAGGGGGACGGGCAGGACGCCCGTCATAAAAAATCGCCGGGAGCGATTTTTAACGTCGCTTGCGGCGGCCCAAAGGGGGACGGGCAGGACGCCCGTCATAAAAAAAACCGGCTTGCGCCGGCTTTTATCATTCGTTGTGCGAGATTATCGCCGGGATGGTGTCATCCGTTCGTAGCGTCAGAATTTCGCAGCCGTTGTCCGTTACCACAATAGTATGCTCATACTGCGCAGACAAGCTCCGGTCTTTGGTTTTCACGGTCCAGCCGTCTTTCATGGTGCGGATGCGGTAGTCGCCCGCGTTGACCATCGGCTCGACGGTGAACGTCATGCCCGGCTGCAGAACCACACCGCCGTCATCGGCGTCATAGTGCAGCACCTGCGGCTCTTCGTGGAAACCGCGGCCGATGCCGTGGCCGCAGTATTCGCGCACGACGGAGAAACCTTCCGCTTCGGCATATTTCTGGATAGCCGCGCCGAGGGTGCGCAGGCGGATGCCCGGCTTCACCATTTTCAGCGCCAGGTAAAGGCTTTCCTGGGTGACGCGGCACAGGCGCTCGCCGAGGATGGTCGGCTTGCCGACGATAAACATTTTCGACGTATCCCCGTGATACTCGTCCTTAATGACGGTCACGTCGATGTTGACGATATCGCCGTCCTTCAGCAGCTTCTCATCATCAGGAATACCGTGGCACACGACTTCGTTAATCGAGATGCACACGGATTTCGGAAAGCCGTGATAGCCGAGGCAGGCGGAGATCGCGTGCTGTTCGTTGACGATGTAGTCGTTGCACAGGCGATCGAGTTCGCCGGTGCTGACGCCCGGCTGAACATGGGGAGCGATCATTTCCAGCACGTCGGCGGCAAGTCTGCCCGCCACGCGCATTTTTTCGATTTCTTCTGGTGTCTTAATTGAGATAGCCATGAATTCTGTCCATCAGCGCCGTTTTATTCGGCAATTTGAGTCTAAGTGGTGCCATGGTATCAGTCTGGCGCGCTTCCTGCCAAATTGAGAATCATTCTGAACTTCGCCTTTCGTGCCACGCAGGCGTTTTTGTCACAAGAAATTCACGCTCCGAAACCGCTCACATCGCCAACAATTATTGGTGTCCGGCGGCAATTTGTGGTATAAAGCGCGCCGAACTTCTCTTCCGTTTCATATACACAGTGCGGTAGCGAAGCGACAAATCTCACTTTGTGTAACAACACACACGTATCGGCACATATTCCGGGGTGCCCTTTGGGGTCGGTAATATGGGATACGTGGAGGCATAACCCCAACTTTTATATAGAGGTTTTAAACATGGCAACTGTTTCCATGCGCGACATGCTCAAGGCTGGTGTTCACTTCGGTCACCAGACCCGTTACTGGAACCCGAAAATGAAGCCGTTCATCTTCGGTGCGCGTAACAAAGTTCACATCATCAACCTTGAGAAAACCGTACCGATGTTCAACGAAGCTCTGGCTGAGCTGAACAAAATCTCTTCCCGTAAAGGTAAGATCCTGTTCGTTGGTACCAAGCGCGCTGCAAGCGAAGCGGTAAAAGACGCTGCTCTGAGCTGCGACCAGTTCTTCGTGAACCATCGCTGGCTGGGCGGTATGCTGACTAACTGGAAAACCGTTCGTCAGTCCATCAAGCGTCTGAAAGACCTGGAAACTCAGTCTCAGGACGGTACTTTCGACAAGCTGACCAAGAAAGAAGCGCTGATGCGCACTCGTGAGCTGGACAAGCTGGAAAACAGCCTGGGCGGTATCAAAGATATGGGCGGTCTGCCGGACGCTCTGTTCGTTATCGACGCTGACCACGAGCACATCGCAATCAAAGAAGCAAACAACCTGGGTATTCCGGTATTTGCTATCGTTGATACTAACTCCGATCCGGACGGCGTAGACTTCGTTATCCCGGGTAACGACGACGCAATCCGCGCTGTTAGCCTGTACCTGGGCGCTGTTGCTACTACCGTACGTGAAGGCCGTTCTCAGGATCTGGCTTCTCAGGCGGAAGAAAGCTTCGTAGAAGCTGAATAATAAGGTTTAAGCCCTTATTAGTACCGTGTATGGATAGGGGCCAATTATAGGCCCCTTTTTCACTTTTAAACCTGTTTGGTTCCTGGAACCGGGCAGGTCATATCTCTCCCGAGGATTTAAGAATGGCTGAAATTACCGCATCCCTGGTAAAAGAGCTGCGTGAACGTACTGGCGCAGGCATGATGGATTGCAAAAAAGCGCTGACTGAAGCTAACGGCGACATCGAGCTGGCAATCGAAAACATGCGTAAATCCGGCGCAATCAAAGCGGCGAAAAAAGCAGGCAACGTTGCAGCTGACGGCGTGATCATCACTAAAATCGACGGCACCTACGGCATCATTCTGGAAGTTAACTGCCAGACTGACTTCGTTGCGAAAGATGGCGGTTTCCAGGCATTTGCTAACAAAGTACTGGACGCAGCTGTTGCCGGTAAAATCACCGACGTTGAAGTTCTGAAAGCGCAGTTCGAAGAAGAGCGCGTTGCCCTGGTTGCTAAAATCGGCGAGAACATCAACATCCGTCGCGTAGCGTCCCTGGAAGGCGACGTTCTGGGCTCTTACCAGCACGGCGCGCGTATCGGCGTTCTGGTTGCGGCTAAAGGCGCTGACGACGAGCTGGTTAAACAGCTGGCAATGCACGTTGCTGCAAGCAAGCCGGAATTCGTTAAGCCGGAAGACGTGTCTGCTGAAGTGGTAGAAAAAGAGTACCAGGTACAGCTGGACATCGCCATGCAGTCCGGTAAGCCGAAAGAAATCGCAGAGAAAATGGTTGAAGGCCGCATGAAGAAATTCACCGGCGAAGTTTCTCTGACCGGCCAGCCGTTCGTTATGGATCCGAGCAAATCCGTTGGCCAGCTGCTGAAAGAGCACAACGCTGACGTGACTGGCTTCATCCGCTTCGAAGTGGGTGAGGGCATTGAGAAAGTTGAGACTGACTTCGCAGCAGAAGTTGCTGCAATGTCCAAGCAGTCTTAATTTTTCAGAAAGAGCCGCCTGAGGGCGGCTTCTTTTTGGACCCATCATGTGGAAATCAGCCGGGCGCTTATCGGCCTGCGCTGAATGGCGACTTACCCAATCGCCGGTTTTAACTCATCTCAAACGTTGACAGTCCCAGGAAAGAAATATGGCTACCAATGCAAAACCCGTCTACAAACGCATTCTGCTTAAGCTGAGCGGCGAAGCGCTGCAGGGAACTGAAGGCTTCGGTATCGATGCAAGCATTCTTGACCGTATGGCGCAGGAAATTAAAGAGCTGGTTGAACTGGGTATCCAGGTCGGCGTAGTGATTGGCGGTGGTAACCTTTTCCGTGGAGCGGGCCTGGCAAAAGCGGGGATGAACCGCGTTGTGGGCGACCACATGGGCATGCTGGCAACCGTCATGAATGGTCTGGCTATGCGTGACTCTCTGCATCGCGCCTATGTGAACGCCCGCCTGATGTCCGCGATTCCGCTGAACGGCGTGTGCGACAACTACAGCTGGGCAGAGGCTATCAGCCTGCTGCGTAATAACCGCGTGGTGATCCTCTCCGCCGGTACCGGCAATCCATTCTTTACCACCGACTCCGCCGCCTGCCTGCGCGGAATCGAAATCGAAGCTGACGTGGTGCTGAAAGCGACAAAAGTGGACGGCGTGTTTACCGCTGACCCGGCGAAAGATCCGTCGGCGACCATGTATGAACAGCTGACCTACAATGAAGTTCTGGATAAAGAGCTGAAAGTGATGGATCTGGCCGCGTTTACGCTGGCCCGTGACCACAAATTGCCGATTCGTGTCTTCAACATGAACAAGCCTGGCGCGCTGCGCCGCGTGGTCATGGGTGAAAAAGAAGGCACATTGATTACGGAATAATTTCCGTCAGGCGCAAATACAGGTAAGATTCCGTTTTATTTTGGCGTTTCTTGCAAGGCCGCCGTTTACGGCGCCATGAATTTAACGGGCTATACTTAGCACACTCGCGTTTGCCGCGAGGCGGGTATGGTCAGTCTGAGACAAGATTTCAAGGATTCGTAACGTGATTAGCGATATCAGAAAAGATGCTGAAGTGCGCATGGAAAAATGCGTCGAAGCGTTCAAAACCCAAATCAGCAAAGTGCGCACTGGCCGTGCGTCCCCAAGCCTGCTGGACGGCATCGTGGTGGAATACTACGGTACGCCGACGCCGCTGCGTCAGTTAGCCAGCGTCACCGTGGAAGACTCCCGCACGCTGAAAATCAACGTGTTCGATCGCTCCATGAGCCCGGCGGTTGAGAAGGCCATCATGGCATCCGACCTGGGTCTGAACCCAAGCTCTGCAGGCACTGACATCCGCGTGCCGCTGCCGCCGCTGACCGAAGAACGTCGTAAAGATCTGACCAAGATCGTGCGCGGCGAAGCCGAGCAGGCGCGCGTTGCCGTGCGTAACGTCCGTCGCGACGCGAACGACAAAGTGAAAGCGCTGCTGAAAGAAAAAGAGATCAGCGAAGACGACGATCGCCGTTCTCAGGATGACGTGCAGAAAATGACTGACGCGGCCATCAAGAAAGTCGATGCGGCGCTGGCCGACAAAGAAGCAGAACTGATGCAGTTCTGATATGGACTGAATACACGCGAGATTCGGGCGGCAATGACGCGGCCTGAAGCGGCGTGTATTCCCTGAAACGCCGTACAGAAGGCCAGTGATGGCTTTGCTGGCGGCGTTTTGCTTTTTAGCTTTCTATTTGCGGGTCTGTCATGAAGCAATTAACCGTTCTCGGCTCAACCGGCTCCATCGGGTGCAGTACGCTGGATGTCGTGCGTCACAATCCTGAACACTACGCTGTCTTCGCGCTGGTGGCGGGAAAAAACGTTTCCCGAATGATTGAGCAGTGCCTGGCGTTTTCCCCTCGCTTCGCGGTAATGGACGACGCGGCGAGCGCGGCGGCGTTGAAGACGGCGCTGCAGCAGCATGGTTGCCGTACCGAGGTGATGAGCGGTCAGCAGGCGGCCTGCGAGGTGGCGGCTGCCGGTGAAGTGGATCAGGTGATGGCCGCCATTGTCGGCGCGGCTGGGCTGGTGCCGACGCTTGCCGCCATTCATGCCGGCAAGACGGTATTACTGGCGAATAAAGAGTCGCTGGTGACCTGCGGGCGTCTGTTCATGGAGGCGGTGAAGCAAAGCGGGGCGCAGCTGCTGCCGGTGGACAGCGAACATAACGCCATTTTTCAGAGTTTACCGCAAACTTTTCAGCATAATCTGGGATTCGCTGACCTGGAGCAGAACGGCGTATCGTCGATTTTGCTGACCGGGTCTGGCGGCCCGTTCCGCGAAACGCCGCTGTCTGAACTTCGCGCAATGACGCCCGATCAGGCCTGTCGGCATCCGAACTGGTCGATGGGGCGCAAAATCTCCGTCGATTCTGCCACGATGATGAACAAGGGGCTGGAATACATTGAGGCCCGCTGGCTGTTTAACGCCTCGGCCGCGCAGATGGAGGTGATTATCCATCCGCAGTCGGTTATTCACTCCATGGTGCGCTATCGCGACGGCAGCGTTCTGGCGCAGCTCGGCGAGCCGGATATGCGTACGCCTATTGCCCACGCGATGGCGTGGCCTCACCGCGTGGCGTCGGGCGTGAAGCCGCTTGATTTCTGCTCGCTCAGCGCGCTGACCTTCTCCGCGCCGGACTATCAGCGCTATCCCTGCCTGAAGCTGGCGATGGACGCGTTCGACCAGGGGCAGGCGGCCACCACCGCGCTGAATGCGGCGAATGAGGTGAGCGTAGCGGCCTTTTTGGCCGACAGCATTCGCTTTACCGAGATTGCCGAGATAAACCAGGCGGTGCTCGAGTCGCTGGACGTACGCGAACCCCAGAGCATTGATGAGGTGATTGACGTGGATGCCCGGGCGAGAAACGCCGCGCGCCAGCAGGTCGCACATTTCGTAAGCTGATGATTGTCCCGTCGCAAAATGCCGTGGCATTTGTGGGGCGTGGGCTTCAGTGTTATAGTCTGCGCCACCCGTTTGCGCTGTAACCTGTTGGCGAAAATGGGTGAGCCGTGGACTAACACGGCTTTTTTGTGCAAAAGCAGCGGTATTTCTGGTACCGCAAATTCCTGGTGATGGACTAAAAACGCGTTATGTTGTCTGCTAATCAACCAATCAGCGAAAATTTGCCTGCTCATGGCTGTCGTCACGTAGCCATTATTATGGATGGCAATGGCCGCTGGGCGAAAAGACAAGGGAAGATCCGCGCCTTTGGACATAAGGCCGGCGCTAAATCCGTACGCCGGGCCGTCTCGTTTGCGGCGAATAACGGCATCAGCGCCCTGACGCTTTACGCATTTAGCAGTGAAAACTGGAACCGGCCGGAGCAGGAAGTCAGTGCGCTGATGGAGTTGTTCGTGTGGGCGCTCGATAGCGAAGTAAAAAGCCTGCACCGACACAACGTCCGTCTGCGTATCATTGGCGATACCAGCCGCTTCAATGCCCGTATACAAGAACGAATTCGCAAATCTGAAGCGTTGACCCAGAATAATACCGGGTTAACGCTCAATATTGCGGCGAATTATGGCGGGCGTTGGGATATTATTCAGGGTGTTCAGCAGTTGGCTGAACAGGTTCAGAAAGGGGAGCTTAGCCCCAATCAAATTACTGAAGATTTGCTGAGCCAGCAAATCTGTATGCATGAACTGGCGCCCGTTGATTTAGTTATTAGGACAGGGGGAGAGCACCGAATCAGTAATTTTTTGCTGTGGCAAATTGCCTATGCCGAACTTTACTTTACGGATGTTCTCTGGCCCGATTTCGATGAACAAGACTTTGAAGGTGCGCTGCATGCCTTTGCCAATCGAGAGCGTCGTTTCGGCGGCACCGAGCCAGGTGGCGAAAATGCCTGATGGGGGTAGCTTTTGCTGAAGTATCGCCTGATTTCTGCTTTCGTTTTAATACCCGTGGTTATTGCCGCGCTTTTTCTGCTGCCGCCGGGCGGCTTTGCGATTGTCACGCTCGTCGTGTGTATGCTGGCCGCGTGGGAGTGGGGACAGCTAAGCGGGTTTACCTCACGCTCGCAGCGGATATGGCTGGCGGTGCTGTTTGGCCTGCTGCTGGCCGTGATGCTTCTTTTACTGCCGGAATATCACCATAGCGTCAATCAGCCGATAGTGGAGATTGCCCTGTGGGCGTCGCTGGGCTGGTGGATAGCCGCGCTGCTGCTGGTGCTGTTTTATCCCGGCTCCGCGTCATTCTGGCGTCATTCCAGAACGCTACGGTTGATATTTGGCCTGCTGACGATTGTTCCCTTTTTTTGGGGGATGTTGGCGCTGCGCGCCTGGCATTATGATGTCAACCATTACAGCGGATCGCTGTGGCTGCTGTACGTCATGATTCTGGTATGGGGCGCGGATTCCGGCGCGTACATGTTTGGTAAGCTTTTCGGTAAGCACAAGCTGGCGCCGAAAGTGTCGCCGGGCAAAACCTGGCAGGGCTTTATCGGCGGGCTGGCTACCGCGGCGGTGATCTCCTGGGCATACGGCCTGTGGGCCAATCTGGAGGTGACGCCGTCGGTTCTGCTAATCTGTTCCGTGGTCGCCGCGCTGGCGTCCGTGCTGGGCGATTTGACTGAAAGTATGTTTAAGCGAGAAGCGGGCATCAAAGACAGCGGTCATTTGATCCCTGGACACGGCGGTATTCTGGATCGTATTGACAGCCTGACGGCGGCGGTACCGGTCTTCGCGTGCCTGTTACTTTTAGTCTTCAGGACGATTTGACGGAAGGTTTTATGCTGAGCATCCTCTGGAATCTGGCGGCATTTATCATTGCACTGGGCGTGCTTATTACCGTGCATGAGTTTGGCCATTTCTGGGTTGCTCGCCGCTGTGGCGTTCGCGTGGAACGATTCTCCATCGGTTTTGGCAAAGGGCTCTGGCGGCGCGTCGATAAGCACGGCACCGAGTTCGTTATTGCCCTGATTCCGCTGGGCGGCTACGTCAAAATGCTGGACGAGCGCGTTGAGCCGGTGGCCCCGGAAATGCGCCATTATGCGTTTAACAATAAAACGGTGGGGCAGCGCGCTGCCATCATCGCCGCCGGGCCGGTCGCGAACTTTATTTTTGCTATCTTTGCTTACTGGCTGGTGTTTATCATTGGCGTCCCGGGCGTTCGTCCGGTGGTTGGCGAAATAACGCCCAATTCGATCGCCGCGACAGCACAAATTGCACCAGGAACGGAACTTAAAGCCGTCGATGGTATCGAAACGCCTGATTGGGATGCAGTGCGTCTGGCGTTGGTCACGAAAATTGGCGACAGCCAGACCACGCTCACCGTGGCGCCTTTCGGCAGCCAGCAGCGTCAGGATAAGGTTCTGGATCTGCGCCACTGGGCGTTTGAGCCGGATAAAGAAGATCCTGTCGCGTCGCTTGGCATCCGTCCGCGCGGTGCGCAGATTGAACCGGTACTTGCCGAAGTGCAGCCGACGTCAGCAGCACGGAAGGCGGGTTTGCAAGCGGGTGACAGGATCGTTAAAGTCGATGGTCAACCGCTGACGCAATGGATGACGTTTGTTACCCTTGTGCGCGACAACCCGGGTAAAGCGCTGCAGCTTGAGATAGAAAGACAGGGGAGCCTCTTGTCTTTAACGCTGATACCGGATACAAAACCCGGTAAAGAAAAAGCGGAAGGATTTGCTGGCGTGGTGCCGAAAGTCATTCCACTGCCAGATGAATACAAAACAGTGCGCCAGTATGGGCCGTTTGCCGCTATCGGCGAAGCCACGGATAAAACCTGGCAGCTGATGAAGCTTACGGTTCAAATGCTGGGGAAATTGATCACCGGTGACGTAAAACTGAACAACCTCAGTGGGCCGATTTCTATCGCCCAGGGGGCTGGAATGTCTGCGGAGTTTGGGTTGATTTACTATCTGATGTTTCTTGCGCTCATCAGTGTGAATCTGGGCATCATCAACCTGTTCCCGCTTCCCGTTCTTGACGGGGGTCATCTGCTCTTTTTGGCGATTGAAAAGCTGAAAGGCGGGCCGGTATCCGAGCGAGTTCAAGACTTAAGTTACCGCATTGGCTCAATACTGCTGGTGCTGTTAATGGGGCTTGCACTTTTCAATGATTTCTCTCGGTTGTAAGAGAGTTAGTTAGGAAGAACGCATAATAACGATGGCGATGAAAAAGTTGCTCATAGCGTCGCTGCTGTTCGGCAGCGCGACCGTATACGGTGCTGACGGGTTCGTAGTGAAGGATATTCATTTCGAAGGCTTGCAGCGTGTCGCTGTTGGTGCCGCCCTCCTCAGCATGCCAGTTCGTCCTGGCGATACCGTCACTGATGAAGACATCAGTAATACTATCCGCGCTCTGTTTGCCACTGGCAACTTCGAGGACGTTCGCGTCCTGCGCGATGGCGATACGCTCCTTGTGCAGGTAAAAGAGCGCCCAACGATTGCCAGCATCACTTTCTCCGGCAACAAGTCGGTAAAAGATGACATGCTCAAGCAAAACCTTGAGGCCTCTGGCGTTCGCGTTGGTGAATCTCTGGACCGCACCACCCTCTCTGATATTGAGAAAGGGCTGGAGGATTTCTACTACAGCGTCGGTAAATACAGCGCCAGCGTGAAAGCTGTGGTAACGCCGCTGCCGCGCAACCGCGTCGACCTGAAGCTGGTCTTCCAGGAAGGCGTCTCCGCTAAAATTCAGCAAATCAACATCGTCGGCAACCATGCGTTTTCGACCGATGAGCTGATCTCCAACTTCCAGCTGCGCGACGAAGTGCCGTGGTGGAACGTGGTGGGCGATCGCAAGTACCAGAAACAAAAGCTGGCGGGCGACCTCGAAACCCTGCGCAGCTACTATCTGGATCGCGGCTACGCGCGTTTCAATATCGATTCGACGCAGGTCAGCCTGACGCCGGATAAGAAAGGCATTTATATCACCATCAACGTTACCGAAGGCGATCAGTACAAGCTGTCCGGCGTTGCGGTGAGCGGCAACCTGGCCGGGCATTCTGCGGAAATTGAAAGCCTGACCAAAGTGCAGCCGGGCGAGCTGTATAACGGCACCAAAGTAACCAAAATGGAAGATGACATTAAGAAACTTCTTGGTCGCTATGGTTACGCTTATCCACGCGTGCAGTCGCAGCCGGAAATCAACGATGCCGATAAGACCGTGAAGCTGCACGTTAACGTCGATGCGGGCAACCGTTATTACGTGCGTAAGATTCGCTTTGTCGGCAACGATACGTCGAAAGACGCCGTCCTGCGTCGTGAAATGCGCCAGATGGAAGGGGCCTGGCTGGGCAGCGACCTGGTTGACCAGGGCAAAGATCGTCTGAACCGACTGGGCTACTTTGAAACTGTCGATACGGATACCCAGCGCGTGCCGGGCAGCCCGGATCAGGTCGACGTGGTCTACAAGGTTAAAGAGCGCAACACCGGTAGCTTCAACTTTGGTATCGGTTACGGTACTGAAAGCGGCGTGAGCTTCCAGGTCGGGGTGCAGCAGGATAACTGGTTAGGTACGGGCTACTCTGTCGGCATTAATGGCACCAAGAACGACTACCAGACCTACTCCGAACTGTCGGTAACCAACCCGTACTTCACGGTAGACGGTGTGAGCCTTGGCGGCCGTATCTTCTACAATGACTTTAAAGCGGATGACGCTGACCTGTCCTCATACACCAACAAGAGCTATGGTGTTGATGGCACGCTGGGCTTCCCGATTAACGAATACAACTCCCTGCGCGCAGGTCTGGGCTACGTACATAACGACCTGTCCAACATGCAGCCGCAGGTGGCGATGAACCGTTATCTGGACTCTATCGGCCAGACGACCAGCACGACATCGACTGACAACAGCTTCTCCGCCGATGACTTCACCTTCAATTACGGCTGGACGTACAACAAACTGGACCGCGGCTTCTTCCCGACGGACGGTTCGCGCGTCAACCTGAATGGTAAGGTCACACTCCCGGGATCTGATAACGAGTTCTACAAGATCTCGCTTGATACGGCTTCGTATTTCCCGATCGATGACGATCATAAATGGGTCGTGCTGGGTCGTACCCGTTGGGGCTATGGCGATGGCTTAGGCGGCAAAGAGATGCCGTTCTATGAGAACTTCTACGCCGGTGGTTCCAGCACCGTCCGTGGTTTCCAGTCTAACAACATCGGTCCGAAAGCGGTCTACTACGGGCCGAACCAGGATAACTGCGGCAGCACCTCGACGGGCGTGTGTAAATCTGAAGATGCGGTGGGCGGTAACGCCATGGCGGTCGCCAGTCTTGAGCTGATCGTACCGACGCCGTTCATCAGCGACAAGTACGCGAACTCTGTCCGCACCTCCTTCTTCTGGGATGCGGGTTCTGTCTGGGATACGCACTGGGATAATACCGCGCAGATGAAAGCGGCGGGAATTCCTGACTACAGCGATCCGAGCAATATTCGTATGTCTGCTGGTATCGCATTACAATGGATGTCTCCGCTGGGGCCGTTGGTCTTCTCCTACGCTCAGCCGTTCAAGAAGTACGAAGGGGACAAAGCAGAGCAGTTCCAGTTTAACATTGGTAAAACCTGGTAATTGGTCTGTGCAAAGGAATGCTAGTGCAGTGTAGCGATGACATCTGGCGATCACGGCGTGGTCGCATGACATCGCAAAGAACGGTGCCCTCGGGCACTCATGGGATGGTAAGGAGTTTATTGTGAAAAAGTGGTTATTAGCTGCAGGTCTGGGTTTAGCGATGGTTACCTCCGCGCAAGCCGCAGACAAAATTGCGATCGTTAACATGGGCAGCCTGTTCCAGCAGGTCGCACAGAAAACTGGCGTTTCTCAGACGCTGGAAAACGAATTCAAAGGCCGTGCAGCTGAACTGCAGCGCCAGGAATCCGATCTGCAGGCGAAAATGCAGCGTCTGCAGCGTGATGGCTCTACCATGAAGGCTGCTGACCGCAGCAAACTGGAAAAAGACATCATGTCTCAGCGCCAGGCTTTCTCCCAGAAAGCGCAGCAGTTTGAGCAGGATCGTGCGCGTCGTTCTAACGAAGAGCGCGGCAAACTGGTTACACGTATCCAGGCTGCAGTGAAGACCGTAGCGAGCAGCCAGAACATCGACCTGGTTGTTGACGCGAACACCGTGGCTTACAGCGGCAACGATGTAAAAGACATCACTACCGACGTACTGAACCAGGTTAAATAAGTAATGCCTTCAATTCGACTGGCTGATTTAGCAGAGCAGTTGGATGCAGAATTACACGGTGATGGCGATATCGTCATCACCGCAGTCGCGTCCATGCAATCTGCACAAACAGGTCACATCACGTTCATGGTGAATCCAAAATACCGTGAACATCTGGCGCTGTGCCAGGCGTCTGCTGTCGTAATGACGCAGGACGATTTGCCCTTTGCCAAAAGCGCGGCGCTGGTGGTGAAAAACCCCTACCTGACGTACGCCCGCATGGCGCAAATTCTCGATACCACGCCTCAGCCGGCACAGGATGTCGCGCCCGGCGCGGTGATCGATGCCAGCGCGACGCTGGGTAAAAACATTTCAATCGGCGCGAACGCCGTTATCGAGTCCGGCGTTGTGCTTGGCGATAACGTGTGCATCGGCGCGGGTTGTTTCATCGGTAAGAATACCAAAATCGGCGCGGGCACCCGTCTGTGGGCGAATGTCTCCATTTACCATGAGATTGAAATCGGCGAAAATTGCCTGATTCAGTCCAGCACGGTGATCGGCTCCGACGGTTTTGGTTATGCCAACGATCGCGGCAACTGGGTGAAGATCCCTCAGCTGGGCCGCGTGATTATTGGCGATCGCGTGGAGATCGGCGCCTGTACGACGATCGATCGCGGCGCGCTTGACGACACCGTCATTGGCAATGGCGTGATCATCGACAACCAGTGCCAGATTGCGCACAACGTGGTCATCGGTGACAATACTGCCGTTGCCGGCGGCGTTATTATGGCAGGTAGTCTGAAAATTGGTCGTTATTGCATGATTGGCGGCGCCAGCGTCATTAACGGCCATATGGAAATCTGCGATAAAGTGACCGTGACCGGTATGGGGATGGTCATGCGACCAATCACCGAACCTGGCGTGTATTCCTCAGGTATCCCGCTGCAGCCTAATAAGGCGTGGCGTAAAACCGCGGCGCTGGTGATGAACATTGATGATATGAGCAAACGCCTCAAGGCGCTTGAGCGCAAAGCCGGTCAACAAGACTGATATCTCATTCATTACGCGCCAAACTTCCCGGCCTGTCTGATTTCTTATAATCCGGCAGGCCGTGTTATTATTGCCATTCAGTATATTTTGACAGGAAGAGTATTTTGACTACTGACACTCATACTCTGCACATTGAAGAGATTCTGGAACTTCTGCCGCACCGCTTCCCATTCTTGCTGGTTGATCGCGTGCTGGATTTTGAAGAGGGTCGTTTTCTGCGCGCAGTTAAAAATGTCTCCGTAAACGAGCCGTTTTTCCAGGGGCATTTCCCTGGTAAGCCGATTTTTCCAGGCGTACTGATTCTGGAAGCCATGGCGCAGGCCACGGGTATTCTGGCATTTAAGAGCGTGGGTAAACTGGAGCCGGGTGAGCTGTACTATTTCGCAGGCATCGATGAAGCTCGCTTCAAGCGTCCGGTAGTGCCAGGCGATCAGATGATTATGGAAGTCACCTTTGAGAAAACCCGCCGTGGCCTGACCCGTTTTAAAGGCGTGGCGCTGGTTGATGGTAAAGTTGTTTGCGAAGCGACCATGATGTGCGCCCGCAGCCGGGAGGCCTGATACGTGATTGATACTACCGCCTTTATTCATCCGACCGCCATTGTGGAAGAAGGCGCCGTCATTGGCGCTAACGCCCATATTGGTCCGTTTTGTATTGTCGGCGCCAACGTCGAAATCGGCGAAGGTACCGTACTGAAATCTCATGTCGTGGTAAACGGTCACACCAAAATCGGTCGTGATAATGAGATTTATCAGTTCGCCTCCATTGGCGAAGTGAACCAGGATCTGAAATATGCTGGCGAACCGACCCGTGTGGAGATTGGCGATCGCAACCGCATTCGCGAAAGCGTCACCATTCATCGTGGCACAATACAGGGCGGTGAGTTGACGAAGGTGGGCAGTGATAACCTGCTGATGATCAACGCGCACATTGCGCATGATTGTTCAATTGGCGATCGCTGTATCCTCGCCAATAACGCGACATTGGCGGGGCACGTATCGCTGGGCGATTACGCAATTATCGGCGGCATGACGGCTATCCATCAGTTCTGCAGCATTGGCGCGCACGTCATGGTTGGCGGCTGCTCCGGTGTTGCGCAGGACGTCCCGCCGTACGTTATTGCGCAGGGTAACCACGCGACGCCGTTCGGTGTGAATATCGAAGGGCTGAAGCGCCGCGGTTTCAGCAAAGAGGCGATTATTGCGATCCGCAATGCCTACAAACTGCTGTACCGCAGCGGCAAAACGCTGGAAGAGGCCAAACCGGAAATTGCCGCGCTTGCGAAGGCGCATCCGGAAGTGAAAGCGTTCTCTGACTTCTTCGAGCAGTCGACGCGTGGTCTGATTCGTTAATGGCTGAACGTCCTTTAACGATAGCCCTGGTCGCCGGAGAAACCTCCGGCGATATTCTTGGCGCCGGTCTTATCCGCGCGCTGAAGGGCCGCGTGCCCAACGCGCGTTTTGTCGGCGTTGCCGGGCCGCGTATGCAGGCTGAAGGCTGTGAAGCATGGTATGAGATGGAAGAGCTGGCGGTGATGGGCATTGTTGAAGTGCTCGGACGCCTGCGCCGTTTGCTGCATATTCGTGCCGATCTGACCCGCCGTTTTAGCGAACTGAAGCCGGATGTTTTCGTCGGTATCGATGCGCCGGATTTCAACATCACGCTCGAAGGCAACCTGAAAAAACAGGGCATTAAAACCATTCATTACGTCAGCCCGTCCGTCTGGGCCTGGCGACAAAAACGCGTTTTCAAAATTGGCAGATCGACAAATCTGGTGCTGGCATTTCTGCCTTTCGAAAAAGCGTTTTATGACCGTTTCAACGTTCCCTGCCGCTTTATCGGGCATACGATGGCGGATGCGATGCCGCTCGATCCTGATAAAAACGCCGCGCGCGATGCGCTGGGCATTGCGCATGACGTGCATTGTCTGGCGCTGCTGCCGGGGAGCCGCAACGCCGAAGTCGAGATGCTGAGCGCCGACTTCCTGAAAACCGCGCAGATTTTGCGCCAGCATTACCCCGATCTTGAGGTTGTCGTGCCGCTGGTGAATGCCCGGCGCCGCGAGCAGTTCGAGCGTATTAAAGCCGACGTAGCGCCTGACCTGAAGGTGCATCTGCTTGACGGCATGGGGCGCGAGGCGATGATCGCCAGCGACGCCGCGCTGCTGGCTTCCGGTACGGCGGCGCTGGAGTGCATGCTGGCGAAATGTCCGATGGTGGTGGGCTATCGCATGAAGCCTTTCACCTTCTGGCTCGCCAAACGTCTGGTGAAAACCGATTATGTTTCCCTGCCGAATCTGCTGGCGGGACGCGAGCTGGTAAAAGAACTTTTGCAGGACGAATGTCAGCCGCAGGCGCTTGCCGACGCGCTATTGCCGCTGCTGGCCAACGGCAAAACCAGCCATGCCATGCACGACATTTTCCGTGAACTGCACCAGCAGATCCGCTGTAATGCCGATGAGCAGGCGGCGGATGCGGTGCTGGAGCTCGCCCAATGATGGAATTTATCTACCCCCATACGCATCTGGTCGCTGGCGTCGATGAGGTCGGGCGCGGCCCGCTGGTCGGCGCGGTGGTGACCGCGGCGGTGATCCTCGATCCGGCCAGGCCGATCGTCGGGCTGAACGACTCGAAAAAGCTGAGTGAAAAACGTCGGCTGGCGCTGTTTGATGAAATCAAAGAGAAGGCGCTTTGCTGGAGCCTCGGGCGCGCCGAGCCGCACGAGATCGACGAGCTGAATATTCTGCATGCCACCATGCTGGCGATGCAGCGCGCGGTGGCCGGGTTGCACATTACGCCGGAGTATGTGCTGATCGACGGCAACCGCTGTCCGGCGCTTCCGGTACCGTCGATGGCGGTGGTGAAGGGCGACAGCCGGGTGGCGGAAATCAGCGCCGCATCCATACTGGCGAAAGTGACGCGCGACGCCGAAATGGCCGAGCTGGACGTGACCTTCCCGCAGTATGGTTTTGCGCAGCATAAAGGGTATCCCACCGCTTTTCATCTGGAAAAGCTGGCAGAACATGGCCCTACCGAACAGCACCGGCGCAGTTTTGGCCCGGTGAAACGGGCGCTGGGCCTGGCGTCCTGAATCAATACGCAATTAAGTAACGCGGAATCTGAAGATGGCTGAACCACGTTTCGTACACCTGCGGGTGCATAGCGACTACTCCATGATCGATGGGCTGGCAAAGACCGGGCCGCTGGTGAAAAAGGCGGCCGCGCTTGGCATGCCTGCGCTGGCGATCACCGATTTTACCAACCTGTGCGGCCTGGTGAAGTTCTACGGAACCGGCCACGGCGCCGGGCTGAAGCCCATCGTCGGCGCGGATTTCCATGTCCAGAACGATCTGCTCGGCGACGAAATGAGCCAGCTGACGGTGCTTGCCGCCAACAATACCGGCTACCAGAACCTGACGCTGCTGATTTCCCGCGCCTACCAGCGCGGCTATGGCGCGCAAGGGCCATGGATCGACCGCGACTGGCTGGTGGAGCTGAACGAAGGGCTTATCCTGCTCTCCGGCGGCCGTATGGGCGACGTCGGGAAAAGCCTGCTGCGCGGCAACGCCGCGCTGGTCGAGCAGTGCGCTGCGTTTTACGAAGAGCATTTCCCTGACCGCTATTTTCTGGAGCTGATTCGTACCGGCAGAGCCGACGAAGAGAGCTATCTGCACGCGGCGGTAAAACTGGCGGAAGAGCGCGGTCTGCCGGTCGTGGCGACCAATGACGTTCGCTTTATCGACGCCGGCGATTTTGACGCCCATGAGATCCGCGTCGCCATCCATGACGGCTTTACGCTCGACGATCCGAAGCGTCCGCGCAACTACTCCTCGCAGCAGTACATGCGCAGCGAAGAGGAGATGTGCGAGCTGTTTGCCGATATCCCGGAAGCGCTGGAAAACAGCGTTGAGATCGCCAAACGCTGTAACGTCACCGTACGTCTGGGCGAATATTTCCTGCCGCAGTTCCCGACCGGCGAGATGACCACCGAAGATTTCCTGGTCGTGAAATCGAAAGAGGGTCTGGAAGAGCGTCTGGAATTTTTGTTCCCTGACGAAGCTGAACGGAAAGAGAAGCGTCCCCCCTACGACGAGCGTCTGGACATTGAGCTGCAGGTTATTAACCAGATGGGGTTCCCGGGCTACTTCCTCATCGTAATGGAATTTATCCAGTGGTCGAAGGACAACGGCGTGCCGGTAGGGCCGGGCCGTGGTTCCGGCGCCGGGTCGCTGGTGGCGTATGCGCTAAAAATTACCGACCTTGACCCGCTGGAGTTCGACCTGCTGTTCGAACGTTTCCTGAACCCGGAACGTGTGTCGATGCCCGACTTCGACGTCGACTTTTGCATGGAGAAACGCGACCAGGTTATCGATCACGTAGCAGAAATGTACGGGCGTGAAGCGGTATCGCAGATCATCACCTTCGGGACCATGGCGGCGAAGGCGGTTATCCGCGACGTGGGGCGCGTATTGGGCCATCCGTATGGTTTCGTCGACCGAATTTCTAAGCTGGTGCCGCCCGATCCGGGGATGACGCTGGCGAAAGCCTTCGAGGCTGAACCACAGCTGCCGGAAATTTACGAGGCGGACGAAGAGGTTAAAGCGCTGATCGACATGGCGCGTAAACTCGAAGGCGTCACGCGTAACGCCGGTAAACACGCGGGCGGCGTGGTTATCGCCCCGACCAAAATTACCGATTTTGCGCCGCTCTATTGCGATGAGTCCGGGAATCACCCGGTTACCCAGTTCGATAAAAACGACGTGGAATATGCTGGACTGGTGAAGTTTGACTTCCTGGGGTTGCGTACGCTCACGATCATCGACTGGGCGTTGAAAATGATTAACCCACGTCGGGCTAAACAGGGGCTGGAGCCGATAGATATTGCCGCCATCCCGCTCGACGATAAGAAAAGCTTCGACATGCTGCAGCGCTCGGAAACCACTGCGGTATTCCAGCTTGAATCGCGCGGCATGAAGGACCTTATCAAGCGTCTGCAGCCGGACTGCTTCGAAGATATGATAGCCCTGGTGGCCCTGTTCCGTCCGGGGCCGCTGCAGTCGGGGATGGTAGATAACTTTATCGACCGTAAGCACGGGCGCGAAGAGATTTCCTACCCGGACGTTCAGTGGCAGCATGAAAGCCTGAAGCCGGTGCTGGAGCCGACCTACGGCATCATTCTGTACCAGGAACAGGTCATGCAGATTGCCCAGGTGCTTTCCGGCTATACCCTCGGCGGCGCGGACATGCTGCGTCGTGCGATGGGTAAGAAAAAGCCGGAGGAGATGGCCAAGCAGCGCGGCACCTTCGAAGAGGGTGCGAAGAAGAACGGCGTTGACGGCGAACTGGCGATGAAAATCTTTGACCTGGTGGAGAAATTCGCCGGTTACGGCTTTAACAAATCGCACTCCGCGGCCTACGCGCTGGTCTCCTACCAGACGCTGTGGCTGAAGGCGCACTATCCGGCCGAGTTTATGGCGGCGGTGATGACCGCCGATATGGATAACACCGAAAAAGTGGTTGGGCTGGTGGATGAATGCTGGCGCATGGGGCTTAAAATCCTGCCGCCGGATATCAACTCGGGCCTGTATCATTTCCACGTTAACGATGACGGTGAAATCGTTTACGGCATCGGCGCGATTAAGGGCGTCGGCGAGGGTCCCATTGAGGCCATCATCGAGGCGCGCAACAACGGCGGCTACTTCCGCGAGCTGTTTGACCTCTGCGCCCGTACCGACACCAAAAAGCTCAACCGCCGGGTGCTGGAAAAACTGATTATGTCAGGCGCCTTTGACCGTCTGGGGCCGCACCGCGCCGCGCTGATGAATTCGCTCGGCGATGCGCTGAAGGCGGCCGATCAGCACGCAAAAGCCGAAGCCATCGGCCAGGCGGATATGTTCGGCGTACTGGCGGAAGAGCCGGAGCAGATTGAGCAGTCCTACGCCAGCTGCCAGCCGTGGCCGGAACAGGTGGTCCTCGACGGCGAGCGGGAAACGCTGGGGCTGTATCTGACCGGCCACCCGATCACCCAGTACCTGAAAGAGATAGAGCGTTACGTCGGCGGCGTAAGGCTTAAAGACATGCATCCGACCGATCGTGGTAAAGTGACCACGGCGGCGGGTCTGGTGATTGCGGCGCGGGTAATGGTCACCAAGCGCGGCAATCGTATCGGCATCTGTACGCTGGATGACCGTTCCGGGCGTCTGGAGGTGATGTTATTCACCGAAGCGCTGGATAAATATCAGCAATTGCTGGAAAAAGACCGCATACTTATCGTCAGCGGACAGGTCAGCTTTGATGACTTCAGCGGGGGTCTTAAAATGATGGCCCGCGAAGTGATGGATATTGACGAAGCCCGGGAAAAATATGCTCGCGGGCTTGCTATCTCGCTGACGGACAGGCAAATTGATGACCAGCTTTTAAACCGTCTCCGTCAGTCTCTGGAACCCCACCGTTCGGGGACCATTCCAGTACATCTCTACTATCAGAGGGCGGATGCACGCGCGCGGTTGCGTTTTGGTGCAACCTGGCGCGTCTCTCCGAGCGATCGTCTTCTCAACGATCTGCGTGGCCTCATCGGTTCGGAGCAGGTGGAACTGGAGTTTGACTAATACAGGAATACTATGAGTCTGAATTTCCTTGATTTTGAGCAGCCAATTGCAGAGCTGGAAGCGAAAATCGATTCCCTGACTGCCGTTGGCCGTCAGGATGAAAAACTGGATATTAACATCGACGAAGAAGTTCATCGTCTGCGCGAAAAGAGCGTTGAGCTGACGCGTAAAATCTTCGCCGATCTCGGTGCATGGCAGGTAGCCCAGCTGGCTCGCCATCCGCTGCGTCCGTACACCCTGGATTATGTCCGCCTGGCGTTCGACGAGTTTGACGAACTGGCCGGGGACCGCGCTTACGCTGATGATAAAGCGATCGTCGGCGGTATTGCGCGTCTTGATGGTCGTCCGGTGATGGTGATTGGCCACCAGAAAGGCCGTGAAACCAAAGAGAAGATCCGTCGTAACTTCGGTATGCCGGCGCCGGAAGGCTACCGCAAAGCGCTGCGTCTGATGGAAATGGCGGAACGCTTTAATATGCCGATTATCACCTTCATCGACACCCCGGGCGCGTATCCGGGCGTTGGTGCGGAAGAGCGCGGCCAGTCTGAAGCGATTGCCCGCAACCTGCGTGAAATGTCGCGCCTGAGCGTACCGGTTATCTGTACCGTTATCGGTGAAGGCGGCTCCGGCGGCGCGCTGGCAATCGGCGTCGGCGATAAAGTGAACATGCTGCAGTACAGCACCTACTCCGTTATCTCTCCGGAAGGCTGCGCCTCCATTCTGTGGAAGAGTGCGGATAAAGCGCCGCTGGCGGCGGAAGCCATGGGTATCATCGCGCCGCGCCTGAAAGAGCTGAAGCTTATCGACGCTGTGATCCCGGAACCGCTGGGCGGCGCCCACCGTAACCCGGAAGTCATGGCGGCAAGCCTGAAGGCGCAGCTGCTGGCTGACCTCGCGGACCTGGACGTGCTGAGCAAAGACGATCTGCTGAACCGTCGCTATCAGCGTCTGATGGGCTACGGCTACGCGTAAGCCTGCCGCGCATCTGAAAAAGCCACACATCGTGTGGCTTTTTTTATACCTGCGGTTTAGCTGCGCTATGATTAGCTAAGGTTTTTCCAGGAGGAACGTGTGAATATTATCGCCATCATGGGGCCGCATGGGGCCTGGCACAAGGACCAGCCCGTCAAGGAGCTGGAAGCCGCGCTGCTACAGCAGAGATTTAAAATCATCTGGCCGCAGAACAGCGCCGATCTTATCAAGCTCGTTGAGCAAAATCCGCGCATCTGCGGCGTTATCTTTGACTGGGACGAGTATGGCGTTGAGCTCTGCAGCGATATTAATCAGCTCAACGAATACCTGCCGCTGTATGCCTTTATCAATACCCATTCGACGCTTGATGTCAGCGTGTACGATCTGCGCATGGCGCTATGGTTCTTTGAGTACTCGCTGGGGACCGCAGAGGATATTGCGACCCGTATTGGTCAGTACACGCGGGAATATCTCGATAACATCACGCCGCCTTTCACCAGGGCGCTGTTCAGCTACGTGAAAGAGGGCAAATATACCTTCTGCACGCCGGGACATATGGCGGGTACGGCCTACCAGAAAAGCCCGGTAGGGTGCCTGTTTTATGATTTTTTCGGCGGCAACACGCTGAAAGCGGATGTGTCCATTTCGGTGACGGAGCTAGGGTCGCTGCTCGATCACAGCGGCCCGCATCTGGAGGCCGAAGAGTATATCGCCCGCACCTTCGGCGCCGAGCAGAGCTACATGGTGACCAATGGCACCTCGACGTCGAATAAAATCGTCGGTATGTATGCGGCGCCTGCCGGCAGTACGCTGCTTATCGATCGCAACTGCCATAAGTCGTTAGCGCATCTGCTGATGATGAGCGATGTCGTTCCCCTGTGGCTGAAGCCGACGCGCAATGCGCTGGGTATTCTGGGCGGGATCCCGCGTCGGGAGTTCAGCCATGAGAGCATTCAGCAGAAGGTGGCGGAGACGCAGGGCGCCCAGTGGCCCGTCCATGCGGTCATTACTAACTCGACCTACGACGGTCTGCTGTACAACACCACGTGGATCAAAGAGACCCTGGACGTTCCCTCGATCCACTTTGATTCCGCCTGGGTGCCCTACACCCAGTTCCACCCGATCTATGACGGCAAAAGCGGCATGAGCGGCGGGCGGGTGCCGGGAAAAGTGTTCTTTGAAACCCAGTCGACCCACAAAATGCTGGCGGCGCTCTCTCAGGCTTCGTTGATCCACATTAAAGGCGACTACGACGAAGAGACCTTCAATGAAGCCTTTATGATGCACACCTCGACGTCGCCGAGCTACCCGATCGTTGCCTCTATCGAAACGGCGGCGGCGATGCTGCGCGGCAACCCGGGGAAACGGCTGATTAACCGCTCCGTTGAGCGGGCGCTGCATTTTCGCAAGGAGGTTCAGCGCCTGCGCGAGGAGTCTGACGGCTGGTTCTTCGATATCTGGCAGCCGGAGACGGTCGAGCATGCGGAGTGCTGGCCGGTGGCGCCGGGAGAGGAGTGGCACGGCTTTAGCGATGCCGATACCGACCATATGTTCCTCGATCCGGTGAAGGTGACGATTCTTACGCCGGGTATGGACGAACAGGGAACGATGAGCGATACCGGGATCCCGGCGGCGCTGGTGGCGAAGTTTCTCGACGAGCGCGGCGTCGTGGTGGAAAAAACCGGGCCGTATAACCTGCTGTTCCTGTTCAGCATCGGTATTGATAAAACCCGGGCAATGAGCCTGCTGCGCGGCTTAACCGAATTTAAGCGCGCCTTTGATCTCAACCTGCGGGTGAAGAATATGCTGCCGGATCTGTACGCGGAGGATCCTGATTTCTACCGCAACATGCGCATTCAGGATCTGGCCCAAGGGATCCACCAGCTGATTCGTCAGCATCAGCTTTCTCACTTGATGCTGCGGGCGTTTGACGTGTTACCGGAAATGAAGATGACGCCCCATCAGGCCTGGCAGCGCCAGATCAAAGGCGAGGTTGAAACAGTCGAGCTGGAGCAGCTGGTCGGGCGAATCTCCGCCAACATGATCCTGCCGTATCCGCCCGGCGTGCCGCTGCTGATGCCCGGGGAGATGATCGCCGAGGAGAGCCGGGCCGTGCTCGATTTTCTGCTGATGCTGTGCTCCATTGGCCGCCATTATCCGGGGTTTGAGACGGATATTCACGGCGCTAAGCGCGGCGACGACGGCGTCTACAGAGTGCGCGTCTTAAAAGACGCGTGAGGGCTTGCGCAGGCGGTCCTTGCGGGAGTAACGTGCTGTCCTGCTTTAAGGAGACTTCATGCTGGGTTTAAAACAGATTCACCATATCGCCATCATCGCCAGCGATTACGCGAAGAGTAAGGCGTTCTACTGCGACACTCTGGGGTTTACCCTGCAAAGCGAGTTTTACCGCGAGGCGCGGGATTCGTGGAAGGGCGACCTGGCGCTGAACGGGCACTACACTATCGAGCTGTTCTCTTTTCCTTTTCCACCGCCGAGACCATCGCGTCCGGAGTCCTGCGGCCTGCGTCATCTGGCGTTTAGCGTGGACGATATCGACGCGGCGGTTGCGCATCTGGAAGGCCACGGCGTGAAGTGCGAGGCGATCCGTATCGATCCGTTTACGAACAAGCGCTTTACCTTTTTTAACGATCCGGACGGTCTGCCGCTGGAGCTGTATCAACAGTCATGAGCGTAACCTTACTGCCCGCCGTCAGGCGCCTGCAGCCGTATCGGCAGATCCTCGTGGCGTTCAGCGGCGGGCTGGACTCTACCGTTTTGCTCCATCAGCTGGTGTGCTGGCGGCAATCTGCGCCGGATATCCAGCTGCGCGCCATCCATGTGCATCACGGCCTAAGCCCGAATGCCGACGCGTGGGTACGCCATTGCCAGCAGCTTTGCGCGCAGTGGCAGGTTCCGCTGGCGGTGGCGCGGGTAACGCTTGCGGACGACGGTCTGGGGATTGAAGCCCATGCCCGCCAGGCGCGATATGAGGCGTTTCGTGACGCGCTGCAGCCGGGGGAAGTGCTGGCGACGGCCCAGCATCTCGACGATCAATCCGAGACGCTGCTGCTGGCCTTAAAGCGCGGCAGCGGGCCCGCCGGGCTGTCGGCAATGCCCGGCGTGGCGCCCTTCGCCGGTACGCGGCTTGTCCGCCCGCTGCTGGAGATGTCCCGCGAGTCGCTGATGCAGTGGGCGATACAGCATCAGCTGCGCTGGATTGAAGATGAAAGTAACCAGGATGATGCCTACGAACGCAACTTTCTGCGTCTGCGGGTGCTGCCGCTGCTGAAAGCGCGCTGGCCGCATTTTGCCGAGGCCTCGGCGCGCAGCGCGGCGCTGTGTGCGGAGCAGGAGCAGCTGCTGGATGAGCTCCTGGCGGATGACCTTGCGCGTCTGACGGGCGCTGAGGGGCAGCTGGCGATTATGCCGATGGCGCAGATGAGCGAACCGCGCCGCGCCGCGCTGCTGCGCCGCTGGCTGGCGCAACGCGGGGCCCTGATGCCGTCGCGCGACATGACCGCGCGCATCTGGCAGGAGGTCGCGCTGGCGCGGGAAGATGCATCGCCGGTGCTGCGGCTGGGCGCGTTTGAGGTGCGCCGCTATCAGCAGCAGCTCTGGTGGATCAAAACGTTACCGGCGCCGCCGCAGACGCCGCTTCGCTGGGATGATATCAGTTTGCCGCTGCAATTGGCGGAAGGGCATGGCGCGCTACAGCTCGTCCCTGGGCAGACGCTGCGCCACCCGCGGCCGGATGAAGCGATCACGATTCGCTATACCGCGCCGGGGCTTTTGCACATCGTCGGGCGCCATGGCGGGCGCAAGCTGAAAAAAATCTGGCAGGAGATGGGGGTTGCGCCCTGGCTTCGCGACACCACGCCGCTGCTGTTCTTCGGTGAAACGCCGATCGCCGCCGCCGGGCGGTTTGTCACGCGTGAAGGGCAATGCGGGGAAGGGGAGCCGGGGCTAACGCTGCTCTGGCATAAAAACGGGCAGTGACACTGCCCGTTTTTGCTTTACGACTCGCTGACCACTACGGTCCCGATTTCCGGGTGACTGAAGCTTGCAATCTTGTCGAGACGCAGCTCGCGGTTTTCGCCGGAGGCTTCAACCACTAAATATTCGACGTTCTTTCGTGAGACCAGATCGCTGGCTTTCGCTTTCAGCACTTCGCCATCCTTCAGCGTCAGCGTCAGGACAAGGTGGTGCTGGCAGGCGAGCTCGAGATTGTCATAGTCATCACAGTTGATGGGTTGATAAGTATCATTCATCGACATAATCGCTCACCAGTAAGTTTGCCGCCGCAAAGGCCGCTTTTTCTCTGACCGACTTTGAAATCGCGTCATCAGCCGCCACTTCATTCAATACTTTTAGCACACAACCCAGCGCATCCGGGATATACCCTAAGTCCCCGCTGGCAATTTCCGCATACCGCTTGCGTATTAACTCACAATATTTTTCCACATGCCCTCCTGTCAGCGTTCTGACTCAACTGTGGGATGCAAGTTTAAGCCTACGAAGATAAACTCTGTTTAGCAAGGTGACTATATCATACTCCTAAGCAATATCAGCAGGATGAGAATTGATACTGCGAATTCATAACAGCCTTTTGCCGCGGGTTTAGTTACACTATCTGCCCTTTTTTCGGGAGTAAAATCATGGCGCTTAAAGCGACAATTTATAAGGCGGCGGTCAATGTGGCGGATTTGGATCGCAACCAGTTTCTGGATGCCAGCCTGACGCTGGCCCGCCATCCCTCCGAAACCGAAGAGCGCATGATGCTGCGGTTGCTGGCGTGGATTAAGTATGCCGACGAACGCCTGCAGTTCACCCGCGGCCTGAGCGCCGACGAAGAGCCGGAGCTGTGGCAGCTTAACGATCATCTCGGCGTCGACCTGTGGGTGGAGCTGGGCCTGCCCGATGAGCGCAGGATTAAAAAAGCCTGCTCCCGCTCGCGGGACGTGGCGCTGTTTACCTACAACAGCCGGGCGGCGGAAATCTGGTGGCAGCAGAACCAGTCGGCGATGGGCGCGTTTGCCAACCTCAGCATCTGGTACCTGGACGATGGGCAACTGGCGCAGCTGCGTGAATTTGCCGCCCGCAACATGACGCTTCAGGCCACGCTGCAGGAAGGAACCATCTGGTTATCCGACGCTCAGAATAATCTGGAAATTCATCTGACGGCCTGGCAACAGCCCGCATGATCGTAATTTCGCGCGGCGTCGTTCTGGCGGACGATGAGGTTGAGATAACCGCCGTCAGGGCTCAGGGCGCGGGGGGACAGCACGTTAATAAGACGTCGACGGCTATCCATCTGCGCTTTGATATTCGCGCGTCGAGCCTGCCTGAGGAGTATAAGACGCGGCTCCTGGCAGCCAGCCACCACTTAATTTCTGCGGAAGGTGTGATTATCATAAAGGCGCAGGAATATCGTAGCCAGGAGATGAACCGCGAGGCGGCGCTGGCCCGGCTGGTGTCGGTGATACAAACGTTGACCGTAGTGCAGAAGCGTCGTAAAGCGACGCGTCCGACCAAAGCGTCAAAAGAGCGCAGGCTGACGTCCAAGTCACAAAAGTCGTCGGTAAAAGCGCTACGGGGGAAAGTCCGCCATTCCGGTGAATAGCGGGCAGACTAAACAGATAAGGACAGTAGGGTGAAAAAGGTATTATTAGCGATCGCGGCGCTGGGGATGCTGATGGCATTACCCGGTTGCAATAATCGAGCAGATGAGCAGACATCGCCTGCAGCGTCTGAAACCTTAGCGCCGATGCAGCAGAGCTGGCGCGGCGTTTTGCCATGCGCGGATTGTGAAGGTATTGAAACGTCGCTGTTTCTGGAAAAAGACGGCACCTGGGTAATGAATGAACGCTACCAGGGCGTGACGAAAGGGCCGGCATCGTTTGCCTCTTATGGCACCTGGGCCCGTACCGCCGAGAAGCTGGTGCTGACCGATAGCAAAGGAGAGAAATCGTACTATCGGGTGAAAGGCGACAAGCTGGAAATGCTGGATCGCCAGGGCAATCCAATTACCTCCACGCTGAACTATACGCTGGAGCCGGTCAAGGCCAGCCTGCCGCTCACGCCGATGACGATGCGCGGAATGTACTTCTATATGGCGGATGCGGCCATCTTTACCGATTGCGCCACCGGTAAGCGCGTTGCGGTAGCGAACAACGCGCAGCTTGAGCGCGACTATGCCGCAGCCCGCGGCAGCGAAACAAAACCGGTGCTGCTGGTGGTGGACGGGCACTTCACGCTGGAGCCAAACCAGGATACCGGTGAGAAGGTCAACACGCTGGCGGTCGATCGTGACGCGAAATTTATCCCCGGCAAGGACTGTAGCCACTAACCGTTGCCGCAAATAAAAAGCCTCGCAGGTGCGTAATGCTGGTCACTTAAGGTGGCCAGCAGTTTTTCTTACCGTGAACCGTACCAGGTTTGTGGGAGCGTTTTTAGTCCGGGAACTCAGGCGGCCAGATCCTTTGCCCCTATGGAAGCGTAATACGCTTTTTCAGCTTCAGCTGGCGGGATATGACCGAGACGCACCAGCAGCCATCGATTGTTGTACCCGCCCACCCATGCCTTACCAGATGTAAGGAACAAGGCGATACCTCACCTTCTGCATATATTCGGTATAACCGGGTAAATTCTCTTTGAGAAACTCTTCCTCATCAATGAGGCGCCAGGCGAGTACCGGGAAGAACGGTACCAGCAGGAAAACGCTCCACCATGAGCCGAGTGCAAGTGGCATCGCCGCGAGCAGAAGCAATGCACCTGAATACATCGGGTGTCGGACGTACGCATACAGACCGGTTGACACAACAGTCTGCCCATCCTCCACCTGAATGGTTGAAGCTGCATATGAATTCGATTTCATCACCGAGAAGAACAACAGGAAGGATACGATGACAAATGCGTCTGCGAGAATGGATACAATCGGTGAAACCGGTGACCACCCAAAACGATGGTCGAACGCAGGAAGCACCACGAACCCAACAAAGCCAAGAATGAAGAGCGATGAGATAAATTTCTGAGCCGGCCGCTGTTCCGCCCCCGGGCCAAAATTCATACGACGTTCCACGAGCTTTCGGTCATGCGTCAGAAAATAGATGCCTAGCGCTTGCGAGCAGACCTCAAACACCACCACGAAGACCCATGCCTGCCAATAATCCAGGGTACCTGCAGGAATGAACATGCACGCAAGAAAAATTAACAGCGTTATTAGGTTGGCCAGCACTCCGCGGACATAAAAATTTGACATAGTTGTCTGTCTCGCTACACGCGTAAGTGACTCCATAATAGATTAAATCAGTCAATCTTCCAAAATGGGCGACTGCAAAGTTTTTCGGCGTTGAATGACGGAGCTACGGGCAGTGAAAGGCTCGTCGGTCCGGTCAGAGATATCCATCAGATCCGCGATCTCGGTTATGGGGAGATAACATTGATAATGCCGAGAGCTGGTGAAAGTTCCATTTAAAAAGGGTCCATGATAAACATGAACCCTTTTTACACCAGCCATTGGATCGGCATTACGCAGGGGCGAGGCTTTTTTATGCCACGGCAGGCTTAGCCTTTAATGGCCTTAACCAGGTAATCCAGAATGTCGCCGGTCTTGATCAGCTGCTTGTCGCCGTTGCGACGGTATTTGTATTCGATATCGTCGTTGTCGAGGTTGCGATCGCCGATAACAACGGTATGCGGAATACCGATGAGCTCCATATCGGCAAACATCACGCCCGGGCGCTCTTTACGGTCATCCATCAGCACTTCGATGCCCTGTGCGCGCAGTTCGGCGTACAGTTTCTCCGCCAGCTCCTGCACGCGGTAGGATTTGTGCATGTTCATCGGCAGAATCGCGACCTGGAACGGGGCGATGGCGTCAGGCCAGACGATACCGCGCTCGTCGTAGTTCTGCTCAATGGCGGCAGCCACGACGCGCGTTACCCCGATACCGTAGCAGCCCATGGTCAGGATCTGGTTACGACCATCTTCGCCCTGAACGGCAGCGTTCATTGCCTGGGAGTACTTGGTGCCCAGCTGGAAGATGTGGCCAACCTCGATACCGCGTTTGATCATCAGGGTTCCCTGACCGTCCGGGCTCGGATCGCCGGCGACGACGTTGCGGATATCGGCGACTTCCGGGGTAGCGACATCGCGATCCCAGTTGATACCGAAGTAGTGTTTACCGTCAACGTTAGCGCCTGCGGCGAAATCGCTCATTGCGGCAACGGTACGGTCAATGACGACCGGAATCGGCAGGTTGACCGGGCCCAGAGAGCCAGGGCCTGCATTCACGACCGCGCGAATTTCCTCTTCGGTGGCGAAGGTCAGCGGGCTGGCGACCTGCGGCAGTTTTTCCGCTTTGACTTCGTTCAGCTCGTGATCGCCGCGAACCAGCAGGGCGACCAGCGGATAAGCGCTGTCTTCTACGGCTTTTACCAGCAGCGTTTTCACCGTTTTCTCAATCGGCAGACTGAACTGCTCAACCAGCTCGGCGATGGTTTTGGCGTTCGGCGTATCCACCAGCGTCATCTCTTGCGTAGCGGCGGCGCGCGGCGCTGATGGCGCCAGGGCCTCGGCAAACTCGATATTGGCGGCGTAATCAGAGGTATCAGAGAAGATAACGTCATCTTCGCCGCTCTGCGCCAGCACCTGGAATTCGTGAGACGCGCTGCCGCCGATAGAGCCGGTGTCAGCCTGAACGGCGCGGAAATCCAGGCCCATACGGCTGAAGATTTTGCTGTAGGCGGTGTACATCGCGTCGTAGGTTTCCTGCAAGGATTCCTGTGAGGTATGGAAAGAGTACGCATCTTTCATCAGGAATTCGCGGGAGCGCATGACGCCGAAACGCGGACGCACTTCATCACGGAATTTGGTCTGGATCTGGTAGAAGTTCAGCGGCAGCTGTTTGTAAGAGTTCAGCTCGTTACGAATCAGATCGGTGATCACTTCTTCGTGCGTTGGGCCAAGGACGAATGGACGATCGCCACGGTCAGCAATACGCAGCAGTTCCGGGCCGTATTGTTCCCAACGGCCGCTCTCTTGCCACAGTTCAGATGGCTGAACTACCGGCATTAACACCTCGATCGCACCGGCGTTGTTCATCTCTTCACGCACGATGTTTTCGACTTTTTTCAGGACGCGCACGCCGGTCGGCAGCCAGGTGTATAACCCGGAGGCCAGCTTGCGGATCATCCCGGCGCGCAGCATCAGCTGATGACTGATGACTTCGGCGTCGGCAGGTGTCTCCTTCAGAGTGGAGAGCAGGTATTGGCTAGTACGCATGTTGTTACGGTTCCATTTCGACGATCGGAACAGGCTCTGCTCGAGCCTGATTCAAAAAAAGTGGTTTAGTTTATCAGCCTGGCAGAGTTGCCAAAAGAGAGGAAAATAAAATTAGCGCGGTTCTAGCGCAAAGACTTCAAACCCGGCCTCGGTGACGCGCCAGCGGACGTTGAAATCCAGCAGCCAGACGGCGTAAGTTTTTCCTGCTTCCTCTTCTTTGCGATAGGCCGGGCGCGGATCCTGCGCCAGCACCTCAACGATAAACTCCCTGAGGTGGGGATAGCGCTTTTCCAGCTGCTGAAGCTGCGCTTGCAGGGCGGCGGCGAAATACACCGGCATGGTGGCCTGCGGCGCAAGCTGCGCATAGCTGGCTTTCGCCTCCGGCAGCGCTTCGGCAAACGGCAGATAGGGTTTGATGTCGACGACCGGCGTGCCGTCGACAAGGTCGAGGCTGCCAAGCTCCAGCACGACGCTCTCTTTCTGACAGCGAATCCCCTTCAGCTCGACGAGCGACATCCCGATAGGGTTGGGGCGGAACGTAGAGCGCGTGGCAAACACGCCCATCCTGGCGTTACCGCCGAGACGGGGAGGGCGCACCGTCGGCCGCCAGCCGCCTTCCATGGTCTGATGGAAGATAAACAGCACCCACAGATGGCTGAATGCTTCAAGACCACGTACGGCATCGGGCTGATTGTACGGGGGAATCAGGTGAAGTTCGCCGCCACAGCTTTTGACAAGCCCGGGCTGCCGCGGTACGGCAAACTTCTCTTTATAGGGTGAGCGGATAACGCCTATCTGCTCAACGCTAAATGCGGTCATTTCGCTGAGACGTTAAGCGCGGATCCAATGCACACGGCCTGGCGGTAGCAGCCTGGCGTTCCGCTGGTGACTTCGCAGCTGTGCAGCAGTACGGCGTTGGCCTTCATTTTGGCCGCGTTAATCTGCAGGCGTTTGCGCGCGGTAGGGATATTCGGCGGGGAGTCCTGGTTTGAGGCCTGGCAGGATTCGCCGGTGACTTCACCGAGATCGCGGAACGGTTTGCCGACTAGCTCTTCTGCATTGGTATAGATGCGTACCGGCGCCGGACGCGGCGGCTTCGGCTTCGTCGGCTCAGGCGCAGGAGGCGTAGCGGTGCTTTGTACGGGTTCGACAGGGGATCTGTTTAGCATCGAACAGCCGCTCAGCGCGAATGCTAATAAACAGATCGGTAAAGCACGCATAATATTTCCTCAAGCAATATAAAATCAGGTAGTCATTGAATCAGCAGATTACATAAATGACAAGACGGGCATAAGCCCGTCCTGATGATATTACGTTGTAAAAAGATTACCAGCCTTTAACAGCGCCGCCGTTGAAGATCTTGTTCGCGGCTTCGTAAACTTCGTCAGACTGGTAAGCCTGAACGAATTTCTTCACGTTTTCTGCGTCTTTGTTGTCTTCACGGGCAACGATCAGGTTGACGTACGGAGAGTCTTTATCTTCGACAAAGATACCGTCTTTCGCCGGCGTCAGGCCAATCTGGCTTGCATAGGTGGTGTTGATAACCGCCAGAGCAATCTGCGCATCGTCCAGAGAGCGCGGCAGCTGCGGCGCTTCCAGCTCAACAATCTTCAGGTTTTTCGGGTTTTCGGTCACGTCCAGAACGGTCGGCAGCAGGCCAACATCATCTTTCAGCTTGATAAGCCCCACTTTCTGCAGCAGCAGCAGGGAGCGGCCGAGGTTGGTTGGATCGTTAGGAACTGCGACCTGGGAGCCCGGCTGCAGCTCGTCCAGCGATTTGATTTTTTTGGAGTAGCCGGCAATCGGGTAAACAAACGTATTGCCGACCGGTACCAGCTTGTAGCCGCGATCTTTGATCTGCTGATCCAGATACGGTTTGTGCTGGAAGGCGTTGACGTCAATATCGCCTTTGCTCAGGGCTTCGTTTGGCAGAACGTAATCGTTGAAGGTCACCAGCTCAACGTCCAGGCCGTATTTCTCTTTCGCTACTTTCTGCGCGACTTCAGCAACCTGCTGCTCAGCGCCAACAATCACGCCGACCTTAATGTGGTTCGGATCTTTTTCATCCTGACCGCAACCCACCAGCGCCAGAGAACCTATCAGGGCGCCAACTGCCGCAAAGGTTTTAAAATTGAACGTCATAGTATTTCCTTAACTCTTTGAGTTGTATGTTGTGTGTAACGTTACTTGTGAGTGACAGTCCGGACGATGCGATCGCCGCAGAATTGAATTAAATAAACCAGAACGACCAGCAATACCAGTACCGTATTCATTACCGTGGCGTTATAACCGATGTAACCGTACTGATAGCCAATCTGCCCCAGGCCGCCGGCGCCGACAGCGCCGCCCATCGCGGAGTAACCGACCAGGGTAATCAGCGTAATGGTCGCGGCGTTCACCAGGCCCGGCAGCGCTTCCGGCAGCAGCACCTTGCGAACGATCTGCATCGGCGTTGCGCCCATCGCGCGGGAGGCTTCAATCAGGCCGGTAGGGATTTCCAGCAGGGCGTTTTCCACCATGCGGGCGATAAACGGCGCGGCGCCCACGGTCAGCGGAACGATAGCCGCCTGCAGGCCGATCGAGGTGCCGACGATCACGCGCGTAAACGGAATCATCCAGACCAGCAGAATAATGAAAGGAATGGAGCGGAAGATATTCACCAGCGCCGACAGCGTGCGATAGAGCTTCGCATTTTCAATGATTTGCCCCGGACGGGTTACGTACAGCAGCACGCCGACCGGCAGGCCCAGCACAAAACCAAAGAAACCAGAGACAAAGGTCATCGCCAGCGTTTCCCATACGCCGCGAGCCAGTAACCACATCATCGCCTCAGACATAACCCAGTACCTCTACTTTCACATGGTGTTCCTGCAGCCAGGCAATGGCGGCTTGCGTATCGTCGTGTGTGCCGTGCATTTCCGTCAGCATGATGCCGAACTTCACGCCGCCGGCGTAATCCATCTGCGCGCTGATGATGTTGTTGTTGACGTTAAAGCGGCGCGCGGTTTCCGAAAGCAGCGGCGCGTCAACGGACTGGCCGGTGAACTCCATGCGCAGCATCGGGACGCTGTCCGCGTGCTGCTCCGGCTTCAGGCGCGCAAGGTAATCTTCTGGGATATCCAGATGCAGCGTGGCCTGAATAAACTGCTGCGCCAGCGGCGTTTTCGGGTGAGAGAACACTTCACTTACGGTGTCTTGCTCAATCAGCTGACCGCTGCTGATCACCGCTACGCAGTCGCAGATGCGCTTTACCACGTCCATTTCATGCGTAATCAGCAGAATGGTCAGGCCGAGGCGGCGGTTAATATCTTTCAGCAGTTCGAGAATCGACCGCGTGGTGGCGGGATCCAGCGCGCTGGTGGCTTCATCGCACAGCAGCACTTTCGGCTGGCTTGCCAGCGCGCGGGCGATGGCCACGCGCTGCTTCTGCCCGCCGGACAGGTTGGCCGGGTAGCTGTCGTGCTTATCCGCAAGGCCGACGAGGTCGAGCAGTTCAGTGACGCGACGCTTGATTTCTTCTTTTGGGGTGTTGTCCAGCTCCAGCGGCAGCGCCACGTTGCCGAAGACAGTGCGCGATGCCAGCAGGTTAAAGTGCTGGAAAATCATACCTATCTGACGGCGTGCTTTAGTCAGCTGAGATTCAGAAAGCGACGTCAGCTCCTGATCGTCAACCATCACGCTGCCTTCCGTTGGGCGCTCAAGCAGGTTTACGCAGCGGATAAGCGTACTTTTCCCTGCGCCGGAAGCGCCAATGACGCCGTAAATTTGTCCGGCAGGCACATGCAGGCTGACGTTGTTCAGCGCCTGGATAGTTCTGTTCCCCTGCTGGAACACTTTGGTGATATTCGAAAGTTTTATCATTAGCTATTTATTATCGTATGAAGATTTGCCGTGGCATTTTCTGCTGCCCCAGACGGGTGATGACCGTCGATGGAATGGATGTTAAGGCATCCAGACGTCTAAATCAATCCGGAGAAGCGCCAATGAGCACTTTCTTGCCGGACGAAACGTGAGATACTACCGCCACATGCCTTATTCAGGAGCACACCGGTGGCAAAGACCGTTCCCGCAATATTTCTCGATCGTGATGGCACTATTAATGTCGATCATGGTTATGTCCACGAAATTGATGAGTTTGAATTTATCGACGGCGTCATTGATGCGATGCGCGAGTTGAAAGAGATGGGGTATGCCCTGGTGCTGGTCACCAACCAGTCGGGGATTGCGCGCGGAAAATTTACCGAGGCGCAGTTCGAGACGCTAACGGAGTGGATGGACTGGTCGCTGGCGGACCGCGGCGTGGACCTGGACGGCATCTATTATTGTCCGCACCATCCGCAGGGCTCTGTCGAAGAGTATCGCCAGGTGTGTGATTGCCGTAAGCCGCATCCAGGCATGTTTATCTCCGCCAGAGACTATTTGCACATTGATATGGCTGCCTCTTATATGGTGGGCGATAAAATCGAAGATATGCAGGCGGCTGCCGCAGCGGACGTTGGCACCAAAGTGCTGGTGCGCACCGGCAAGCCGGTGACGGCGGAGGCCGAATCGGCGGCAGATTGGGTGATTAACAGCCTGGCGGACCTGCCCGCGGCTATCAAAAAGCAGAAAAAACCGGCGTAACGATGAAAAGATGAGCGGTTGAAGCAAAAATGCATTTTTCCGCTTGTCATTCCTTCTGAGCTCCCTATAATGCGCCTCCATCGACACGGCGGATGTGAATCACTTCACACAAACAGCCGGTTCGGTTGAAGAGAAAAAATCCTGAAAATCAGGGTTGACTCTGAAAGAGGAAAGCGTAATATACGCCACCTCGCGACAGAGCGCTGAAGCGCGTCGCAACTGCTCTTTAACAATTTATCAGACAATCTGTGTGGGCACTCAAAGTGACATGGATTCTTAATGTCCTCGGACACTAAATGAATACCAAGTCTCTGGAGTGAACACGTAATTCATTACGAAGTTTAATTCTAAGAGCATCAAACTTTTAAATTGAAGAGTTTGATCATGGCTCAGATTGAACGCTGGCGGCAGGCCTAACACATGCAAGTCGAGCGGTAGCACAGAGAGCTTGCTCTCGGGTGACGAGCGGCGGACGGGTGAGTAATGTCTGGGAAACTGCCTGATGGAGGGGGATAACTACTGGAAACGGTAGCTAATACCGCATAATGTCGCAAGACCAAAGTGGGGGACCTTCGGGCCTCATGCCATCAGATGTGCCCAGATGGGATTAGCTAGTAGGTGGGGTAACGGCTCACCTAGGCGACGATCCCTAGCTGGTCTGAGAGGATGACCAGCCACACTGGAACTGAGACACGGTCCAGACTCCTACGGGAGGCAGCAGTGGGGAATATTGCACAATGGGCGCAAGCCTGATGCAGCCATGCCGCGTGTATGAAGAAGGCCTTCGGGTTGTAAAGTACTTTCAGCGAGGAGGAAGGCATTGTGGTTAATAACCACAGTGATTGACGTTACTCGCAGAAGAAGCACCGGCTAACTCCGTGCCAGCAGCCGCGGTAATACGGAGGGTGCAAGCGTTAATCGGAATTACTGGGCGTAAAGCGCACGCAGGCGGTCTGTCAAGTCGGATGTGAAATCCCCGGGCTCAACCTGGGAACTGCATTCGAAACTGGCAGGCTTGAGTCTCGTAGAGGGGGGTAGAATTCCAGGTGTAGCGGTGAAATGCGTAGAGATCTGGAGGAATACCGGTGGCGAAGGCGGCCCCCTGGACGAAGACTGACGCTCAGGTGCGAAAGCGTGGGGAGCAAACAGGATTAGATACCCTGGTAGTCCACGCCGTAAACGATGTCTATTTGGAGGTTGTTCCCTTGAGGAGTGGCTTCCGGAGCTAACGCGTTAAATAGACCGCCTGGGGAGTACGGCCGCAAGGTTAAAACTCAAATGAATTGACGGGGGCCCGCACAAGCGGTGGAGCATGTGGTTTAATTCGATGCAACGCGAAGAACCTTACCTGGTCTTGACATCCACGGAATTCGGCAGAGATGCCTTAGTGCCTTCGGGAACCGTGAGACAGGTGCTGCATGGCTGTCGTCAGCTCGTGTTGTGAAATGTTGGGTTAAGTCCCGCAACGAGCGCAACCCTTATCCTTTGTTGCCAGCGGTTAGGCCGGGAACTCAAAGGAGACTGCCAGTGATAAACTGGAGGAAGGTGGGGATGACGTCAAGTCATCATGGCCCTTACGACCAGGGCTACACACGTGCTACAATGGCATATACAAAGAGAAGCGACCTCGCGAGAGCAAGCGGACCTCATAAAGTATGTCGTAGTCCGGATTGGAGTCTGCAACTCGACTCCATGAAGTCGGAATCGCTAGTAATCGTGAATCAGAATGTCACGGTGAATACGTTCCCGGGCCTTGTACACACCGCCCGTCACACCATGGGAGTGGGTTGCAAAAGAAGTAGGTAGCTTAACCTTCGGGAGGGCGCTTACCACTTTGTGATTCATGACTGGGGTGAAGTCGTAACAAGGTAACCGTAGGGGAACCTGCGGTTGGATCACCTCCTTACCTTAAAGAACCTGCCTTTGTAGTGCTCACACAGATTGTCTGATGAAAAATGAGCAGTAAAAAATCTCTGCAGGCTTGTAGCTCAGGTGGTTAGAGCGCACCCCTGATAAGGGTGAGGTCGGTGGTTCAAGTCCACTCAGGCCTACCAAATTTGCGATGCAAATTTGATGAGGTTTTAACTACGATGGGGCTATAGCTCAGCTGGGAGAGCGCCTGCTTTGCACGCAGGAGGTCTGCGGTTCGATCCCGCATAGCTCCACCATCTTTACTGCGACACAAGAAAACTTCAGAGTGAACCTGAAAAGGTGCACTGCGAAGTTTTGCTCTTTAAAAATCTGGATCAAGCTGAAAATTGAAACGACACATCTTTAATGGTGTGTTCGAGTCTCTCAAATTATCGCAAGCCGGTGATGAATCGAAAGAAACATCTTCGGGTTGTGAGGTTAAGCGACTAAGCGTACACGGTGGATGCCCTGGCAGTCAGAGGCGATGAAGGACGTGCTAATCTGCGAAAAGCGCCGGCAAGGTGATATGAACCTTTGACCCGGCGATGTCCGAATGGGGAAACCCAGTGTGATCCGTCACACTATCATTAACTGAATCCATAGGTTAATGAGGCGAACCGGGGGAACTGAAACATCTAAGTACCCCGAGGAAAAGAAATCAACCGAGATTCCCCCAGTAGCGGCAAGCGAACGGGGAGGAGCCCAAAGTCTGAATCAGCGCGTGTGTTAGTGGAACGGTCTGGAAAGTCCGGCGATACAGGGTGACAGCCCCGTACACGAAAATGCACACGTTGTGAACTCGAAGAGTAGGGCGGGACACGTGGTATCCTGTCTGAATATGGGGGGACCATCCTCCAAGGCTAAATACTCCTGACTGACCGATAGTGAACCAGTACCGTGAGGGAAAGGCGAAAAGAACCCCGGCGAGGGGAGTGAAAAAGAACCTGAAACCGTGTACGTACAAGCAGTGGGAGCCTCTTAATGGGGTGACTGCGTACCTTTTGTATAATGGGTCAGCGACTTATATTCTGTAGCAAGGTTAACCGAATAGGGGAGCCGAAGGGAAACCGAGTCTTAACTGGGCGTTAAGTTGCAGGGTATAGACCCGAAACCCGGTGATCTAGCCATGGGCAGGTTGAAGGTTGGGTAACACTAACTGGAGGACCGAACCGACTAATGTTGAAAAATTAGCGGATGACTTGTGGCTGGGGGTGAAAGGCCAATCAAACCGGGAGATAGCTGGTTCTCCCCGAAAGCTATTTAGGTAGCGCCTCGTGAACTCATCTTCGGGGGTAGAGCACTGTTTCGGCTAGGGGGTCATCCCGACTTACCAACCCGATGCAAACTGCGAATACCGAAGAATGTTATCACGGGAGACACACGGCGGGTGCTAACGTCCGTCGTGAAGAGGGAAACAACCCAGACCGCCAGCTAAGGTCCCAAAGTCATGGTTAAGTGGGAAACGATGTGGGAAGGCACAGACAGCCAGGATGTTGGCTTAGAAGCAGCCATCATTTAAAGAAAGCGTAATAGCTCACTGGTCGAGTCGGCCTGCGCGGAAGATGTAACGGGGCTAAACCATGCACCGAAGCTGCGGCAGCGACACTATGTGTTGTTGGGTAGGGGAGCGTTCTGTAAGCCGTTGAAGGTGTGCTGTGAGGCATGCTGGAGGTATCAGAAGTGCGAATGCTGACATAAGTAACGATAAAGCGGGTGAAAAGCCCGCTCGCCGGAAGACCAAGGGTTCCTGTCCAACGTTAATCGGGGCAGGGTGAGTCGACCCCTAAGGCGAGGCCGAAAGGCGTAGTCGATGGGAAACAGGTTAATATTCCTGTACTTGGTGTTACGTGCGAAGGGGGGACGGAGAAGGCTATGTCATCCGGGCGACGGTCGTCCCGGTTTAAGCGTGTAGGTGTGTGTTCCAGGCAAATCCGGAGCACTTTAACACTGAGGCGTGATGACGAGGCACTACGGTGCTGAAGTGACAGATGCCCTGCTTCCAGGAAAAGCCTCTAAGCATCAGGTAACACGAAATCGTACCCCAAACCGACACAGGTGGTCAGGTAGAGAATACCAAGGCGCTTGAGAGAACTCGGGTGAAGGAACTAGGCAAAATGGTGCCGTAACTTCGGGAGAAGGCACGCTGATATGTAGGTGAAGCCCCTGCGGGTGGAGCTGAAATCAGTCGAAGATACCAGCTGGCTGCAACTGTTTATTAAAACACAGCACTGTGCAAACACGAAAGTGGACGTATACGGTGTGACGCCTGCCCGGTGCCGGAAGGTTAATTGATGGGGTTATCCGTAAGGAGAAGCTCTTGATCGAAGCCCCGGTAAACGGCGGCCGTAACTATAACGGTCCTAAGGTAGCGAAATTCCTTGTCGGGTAAGTTCCGACCTGCACGAATGGCGTAATGATGGCCAGGCTGTCTCCACCCGAGACTCAGTGAAATTGAACTCGCTGTGAAGATGCAGTGTACCCGCGGCAAGACGGAAAGACCCCGTGAACCTTTACTATAGCTTGACACTGAACATTGAGCCTTGATGTGTAGGATAGGTGGGAGGCTTTGAAGTGTGGACGCCAGTCTGCATGGAGCCAACCTTGAAATACCACCCTTTAATGTTTGATGTTCTAACGTGGACCCGTAATCCGGGTTGCGGACAGTGTCTGGTGGGTAGTTTGACTGGGGCGGTCTCCTCCCAAAGAGTAACGGAGGAGCACGAAGGTTGGCTAATCCTGGTCGGACATCAGGAGGTTAGTGCAATGGCATAAGCCAGCTTGACTGCGAGCGTGACGGCGCGAGCAGGTGCGAAAGCAGGTCATAGTGATCCGGTGGTTCTGAATGGAAGGGCCATCGCTCAACGGATAAAAGGTACTCCGGGGATAACAGGCTGATACCGCCCAAGAGTTCATATCGACGGCGGTGTTTGGCACCTCGATGTCGGCTCATCACATCCTGGGGCTGAAGTAGGTCCCAAGGGTATGGCTGTTCGCCATTTAAAGTGGTACGCGAGCTGGGTTTAGAACGTCGTGAGACAGTTCGGTCCCTATCTGCCGTGGGCGCTGGAGAAGTTGAGGGGGGCTGCTCCTAGTACGAGAGGACCGGAGTGGACGCATCACTGGTGTTCGGGTTGTCATGCCAATGGCATTGCCCGGTAGCTAAATGCGGAAGAGATAAGTGCTGAAAGCATCTAAGCACGAAACTTGCCCCGAGATGAGTTCTCCCTGAGACTTAAAGTCTCCTGAAGGAACGTTGAAGACGACGACGTTGATAGGCCGGGTGTGTAAGCGCAGCGATGCGTTGAGCTAACCGGTACTAATGAACCGTGAGGCTTAACCTTACAACGCCGAAGATGTTTTGGCGGATTTGAGATGATTTTCAGCCTGATACAGATAACAGAATTTGCCTGGCGGCAAAAGCGCGGTGGTCCCACCTGACCCCATGCCGAACTCAGAAGTGAAACGCCGTAGCGCCGATGGTAGTGTGGGGTCTCCCCATGTGAGAGTAGGGAACTGCCAGGCATCAATTAAAGAATGCGACCACAATAGCGTTGTGGGCGGTTCGACAGTTAAGCAGTAAACCGGAGTGACAACCGGTAGCAGTAAAACAGTTTCGGTGGAGCGGTAGTTCAGTCGGTTAGAATACCTGCCTGTCACGCAGGGGGTCGCGGGTTCGAGTCCCGTCCGTTCCGCCACTTATTGAGAGCCCTGAGCATCTGCTCAGGGCTTTTTCTTTTGTCTTAAATGCCATTATTGCTGTTTTAGCAAAAATCCTCTGCGTTTAGCGATCTTTTTACCTCATGCTAAACCCGTCATACTCCTCTCATCGAACGAACATTCACTAATTCATTGAGAAAGAGGAACATCATGACTATCCCTGCATTCGGTCTTGGCACTTTCCGTCTGAAAGACGACGTCGTTATCGCTTCTGTTAAAACAGCGCTGGAGCTCGGCTACCGCGCGGTTGATACGGCGCAAATCTATGATAACGAAGCCGCTGTAGGTCAGGCGATTGCGGAAAGCGGCGTAGCGCGCAGCGATCTGTATATCACTACGAAAATCTGGATCGAGAACCTCAGCAAAGACAAGCTGATCCCGAGCCTGAAAGCGAGCCTGAAAAAACTGCGTACCGACTACGTCGATCTGACGTTGATTCACTGGCCGTCGCCAAACGATGAAGTATCCGTAGAAGAATTCATGCAAGCGCTGCTGGAAGCGAAGAAAGAGGGCCTGACCCGTGAAATCGGTATCTCTAACTTCACCATCCCTCTGATGGAAAAAGCGATTGCTGCTGTAGGTGCCGAAAATATTGCGACTAACCAGATTGAGCTGTCTCCGTATCTGCAGAGCCGCAAAGTCGTGGACTGGGCAAAAGCGCACAACATCCACATCACCTCTTATATGACGCTGGCCTACGGTAAGGCGCTGAAAGATGAAGTGATTGCCCGCATTGCTGCGAAACATAACGCGACAGCAGCACAGGTTATCCTGGCATGGGCGATGGGCGAAGGTTACTCCGTGATCCCGTCTTCAACCAAACGTGAAAACCTGGCAAGCAACCTGCTGGCGCTGGATCTGAAATTAGACGCGGAAGATAAAAAAGCGATCGCAGCGCTTGATTGCAACGATCGCCTGGTCAGCCCGGAAGGCCTGGCGCCAAACTGGGATTAATGTCCAGCCCGCTCTGTGTCCTTACTTAACCCTCTCACAGCTCCTTCGGGAGCTGTTTTGCGTGCTCGCTCAGGAAATCAATAAACGCGCGAATACGCGTGCTGACGGCCCGGTCGCTGTAGTACACCGCGCTAAACGGCATCTCGACCGGCAAGCGTTTATCCGCCAGGATCTCCACAAACTCACCGCTTTCTATCTCTTTATCCACCATGTAATCCGACAAACAGGCGATACCATTACCGTTCAGGCACAGCTGTTTCAGGGTCTCACCGCTATTGGATGTGAGTCCGCACTCGACTTCGAGCAGCTGCCCGTCATACCGGGCAAGTGGCCAGGTGTTGAGCGAGACGGGCTCGGTGAATCCGAGGCATAAATGCGCGCTGAGATCGTCGGCGGTCTGCGGCACGCCGTGCATGGCCAGATAGTCCGGAGAGGCTATCACCTTCCGGTAGCTGTTAAATAGCGGACGCGCGCGCAGGCTTGAGTCCGTAAGAGTACCCGCCCGGATAGCAACGTCGACCTTACGCTCGATAAGATTGATAAACGTCTCTGAAGAGACTAGCGAGAGTGTCATCTCCGGGTAGCGCTCGCGAAATGGCCTAACGAGCGGCATCAGAAAATGCAGCATCACCGGCGTCGCCGCATCCACCCGCAGCAGACCGCGCGGGGTATTTCTCGTTTCCATCAGCTCATTTTCTGCGGCCGCCATTTCCTGCAGGACGCCCTGCATCCGGCGGAAATAGCGTTCGCCTTCTTCAGTCAGGCTAAGCTGCCGCGTAGTGCGGTTGAGCAGGCTGACGCCGAGTTTAGACTCCAGCTTTTTGACCGCACGGCTGACAGCGGAATTGGCCTGCCCGAGCTGCTCCGCTGCGCGGCTGAAGCTTCCGCTTTCCACCACGGCGACAAAAATGGCTATCTCTTCTGATGTGGCTCTCATTGTTGCACCTGAAGCAAAATTGTATTGAGATTTTGACGGTTTTTGTTATTTAAACATCCGCGCATACTCGTTGTCATCTTAATCCTGATGATACGGAGTTAATTATGCCGCTGGCGCTACTTGCCCTGACGATCAGTGCCTTCGCAATTGGCACAACAGAATTTGTAATAGTCGGTCTGGTTCCGACAATTGCCGAACAGCTGTCTGTTTCACTGCCCTCCGCGGGGCTCCTTGTCTCTATTTATGCGCTCGGCGTGGCCATCGGCGCGCCGGTGTTAACCGCCCTGACGGGCCGTATGCCGCGCAAACAGCTGCTGCTGGCGCTGATGGTGCTGTTTACGCTGGGTAATCTTATCGCATGGCAGGCGCCGGGGTATGCGACGCTGGTTATCGCTCGCCTGCTGACGGGGCTGGCGCACGGGGTCTTCTTCTCCATTGGCTCTACTATCGCGACAGGTCTGGTGCCAAAAGAGAAAGCGGCGTCGGCGATTGCAATTATGTTCGGCGGCTTGACCGTCGCGCTGGTGACCGGCGTGCCTTTGGGAACCTTTATCGGCCAGCATTTTGGCTGGCGTGAAACCTTCCTGGCGGTCTCCCTGCTGGGCATTATTTCACTGCTGAGCAGCGCGATTCTGGTGCCGAACTCGATTCCCAGCCGCGCGGCAGCTTCGCTTCGCGACCAGCTGCAGGTGCTGACGCATCCGCGTTTGCTGATGATCTATACCATCACTGCGCTGGGCTATGGCGGCGTATTTACCGCCTTTACCTTCCTGGCGCCGATGATGCAAAACCTGGCCGGTTTTTCCCCAAGTGCCGTCAGCTGGATCCTGCTTGGATATGGCGTATCCGTGGCTATCGGTAATATCTGGGGCGGCAAGCTGGCGGACAGGCACGGCGCGGTTCCGGCCCTGAAGATTATCTTCGCCGCGCTGGTTGCCCTTCTGGTGGTGTTCCAGTTTACCGCCGCCATTCAGTATGCTGCGCTGGCGACGGTGCTGGTCATGGGCATCTTCGCCTTTGGCAACGTGCCGGGCTTACAGGTTTACGTGGTGCAGAAGGCAGAGGTTTACACGCCATCCGCCGTTGATGTGGCTTCCGGTCTTAATATTGCCGCCTTCAACGTGGGGATCGCGCTGGGCTCCGTCATCGGCGGTCAAACGGTTCAGCATTATGGTCTGGCGCAGACGCCGTGGATCGGCGCGGTCATTGTGCTGGCGGCGTTTTTGCTGATTGGCCTGAGCGGTCGTCTGGACGGACGAGCGAAAGCGCTGGCTGTCTGAATCCGGAAAGTAAGCGCTTGCTTACACTCGCTGACGAATCTTTCTGGCAAATAGCGTTGAAAGTGTGAGCAAAAATCCCTATAACAGAAAGGTCACCCCGGCAACGGCGTGGCTTTTCTGTTATTGAGGTTCAATCCAAAAAGTGCGAAAAAATACCTATGCTATGCGCTATGTCGCCGGACAGCCCGCTGAGAGGATTTTACCTCCCGGTTCGTTCGCGAGCATCGGTCAGGCGTTACCCGCGGGCGTTCCATTAAGCAGCGAAGAGAAGATCCGCGTACTGGTATGGAATATCTTTAAGCAGCAGCGGGCCGAGTGGCTGTCGGTGCTGAAAAACTTTGGCAAAGATGCGCATCTGATGCTGTTGCAGGAGGCGCAGACCACTCCCGAACTGCTCCGGTTTGCAACCGCTAACTATCTCGCCGCGGATCAGGTGCCGGCCTTTGTGCTGCCGCAGCACCCGTCAGGCGTAATGACGCTTTCTGCCGCGCATCCGGTCTACTGTTGCCCGCTGCGCGAGCGGGAGCCTATTTTACGGCTGGCCAAATCCGCTCTTGTGACCGTTTATCCGTTACCGGACAGGCGTCTGCTGATGGTGGTCAATATCCACGCCGTTAACTTCAGCCTCGGCGTTGATGTTTATAGTAAGCAGTTACTTCCCATCGGCGACCAGATAGCGCATCACTCGGGGCCGGTTATCATGGCGGGTGACTTCAACGCATGGAGCCGCCCGCGTATGAATGCGCTGTACCGCTTTGCGCGCGAAATGTCGCTGCGCGAGGTGCGTTTCACCGACGATCACCGCCGCCGTGCGTTTGGCCGTCCTCTTGATTTTGTCTTCTATCGTGGTCTGAATGTGCACGATGCTTCCGTGCTGGTGACGCGCGCCTCCGACCATAATCCGCTACTCGTAGAATTCAGTCCCGGCAAACCTGAACGCTAAGGGTACGTCAGGTCTGCCGTGGGGCAGACCTGCGCAGGTAAGGTGCTGCCCTTTATTTTTCAACCACCGAAGGACAACACCATGACCACACGCTCCCATCATCACAACGTAGAAAAGCAGTTTGGCTCTCAGGCTGACGCCTATCTGACCAGCGCGGTGCACGCATCGGGCCGCGACCTGCAACGGCTTGGCGAGCGGCTCGCCAGCTTCCCGCAGGCCCATGTGCTGGATATGGGCTGTGGCGCGGGCCATGCCAGCTTCGTTGCGGCGACGCAGGCCGCCCGCGTGACCGCCTATGATTTGTCGGTTCAGATGCTGGACGTTGTCAGCGCCGCCGCCCGGGATAAAGGGCTTGCGAATATCGAAACGCAGCAGGGGTATGCAGAATCGCTGCCGTTTGCCGACGCCTCTTTTGAGGTGGTCATCAGCCGCTATTCCGCGCATCACTGGCACGATGTCGGCCAGGCGCTGCGGGAGGTTAAACGGGTGCTGAAACCCGGCGGCGTGCTGATCGTGATGGATGTGATGTCGCCCGGGCATCCGCTGCGGGATATCTGGCTGCAGACGGTTGAGGCGTTGCGCGACACGTCGCACGTACGTAATTATGCCAGCGGGGAATGGCTGGCGATGATCAATGAGGCTGGACTTATTACTCAGAACCTGACGACCGACAGGCTGGCGCTGGAGTATGGGTCATGGATAGCCCGGATGCGCACGCCTGCGCCATTGTGCGAGGCGATTCGCCTTTATCAGCAGAGCGCATCAGAAGAGGTGCAGGCCTATTTTGCGCTGCAGGAGGATGGATCGTTTACCAGCGATACCATCATGGTGGAAGCGCGTAAAGCCGCATAGCGCTGTACAAATTGCGCATAGAAAAAAGGCACCGGGGGAATCGGTGCCTTTTTTATCCGTACTGTCAGGAGTCAGGTCTGTCGTTGTTTTTCACATACAACGTCAGCTGATCGCCCGGCTGCAGGTTCTGCGTATCGCTGTTCCAGCGGACGACATCGCGGATGTCGACACCGTGGCGTTTAGCGATGCTCGAAAGCGAATCACCTTTGCGTACGCGATAGGTAATGCTATCGCTGTTGCGGGCAAGGCGTTCCGCGCTGCTGCCTGCGCCTACCGTCAGGCTCTGGCCGACTTTCAGACTTGAACCGCGCAGCTTGTTCCACTGCTGCAGGTCTTTTGCCGTCACGCCCAGGCGTGAAGCAATGCCGGAAATCGTATCGCCGGAGCGTACCGTGTAGCTACGGCTGGTCAGCGGGGCATTATCAGCAACCTGAGTAGGCTGTACTGCTGCAATGTCACCTGATGCCAGCGATTCACGCAGCTGGTCGGCATGTTTTTGCGGCACCAGCACATACTTTGGACCACTTGCGCCAAGGGTTGACCCTTTTACGCCAGCATTGAAGGTCTTCAGCTTGTTGACTGAGATACCCGCCATATCGGCCAATTGCTTCATTTCTACCGGGCTGTCCAGACGGACACGTGCCAGCGCGCGGCTTTCGTCTGCCGTCGGCAGCTGTACGCCATAGCGCTTGCTGTTTTTGAGAATATCACTCAATGCCAGCATTTTAGGCACATAGACCTTTGTTTCCTGAGGCAGCGAAAGCGACCAAAAATCGGTGGGTTTACCACGCGCTTTGTTGGTTTTCACTGCTTTCATGACGCGCCCTTCGCCGCTGTTGTAGGCCGCGACCGTCAACAGCCAGTCGCCGTCAAACATCTTGTTCAGACGCTGCATCATATCGAGTGCAGCCGTAGTCGATGCGACAACATCGCGACGCGCGTCATAGCCGCGGGTCTGTTTTAAACCATAATTGCGCCCGGTGCTCGGAATGATCTGCCAAATGCCTGCGGCATTGGCGCCAGACGTCGCGTGTGGGTCAAAAGCGCTCTCCACTATGGGTAGTAGTACCAGTTCCATGGGCATGTTACGTTTCTTCACTTGCCCTGCTATCCAGTACATATACGGCTCTGCCCGTAAAGTTACATCGTGGAGATAGCTCTTATTACGTAAATACTTCTGTTTCTGTTCGCGAATCCGGGGATTTTCCGGAATTCCCATCTTTAGCTCGCCGCCAATGAAAGCCCACAGATCCTGATCCTGCGCATAGAAGGTTCCATCATCCATCCATCGCGCCTGACCTGCAAACTTTCCTGCTTCCCCTTGACTAGCCGCAGAAAGGCTCTGTGCGTGCTGCTGAATGTTGGCGCCGTTCTTCGACGCCTGGCACCCAACGAGCAGGACAGAGGCGAGTAATATCGCTCGTGCCTTCATGTGTGTGTCAATAGTTGCTTAAAAGACGACCGATCATAACGGCGAAATTTTAAAAAGGCAACCTCGAAATCTTAGAAGTTATCTTTCTTTGACCGTAACCATGCAAATCGCTCTTCAGGTTGTTGCAAATTTGTTTCTCTCGATATTTCTTCAATAAAATCAATGTCATTTGTGCGTAAAAATAAATTTATCTTGCGCTCATTTTTAAGAATTGTCGGGAGTGTTTTTTGATTTTTAGCGCGTAACTCTTTAACTTCTCTGAAATAATCATTTATCGCTAAATCATCAGGCATAATACTCAGGGCAAACTTCATGTTTGCTAACGTATACTCATGGGCACAACAAATTAACGTATGATCGGGAAGTGCGTTAATCTTTTGCAAAGATTGGTACATCTGCGCAGCAGTCCCTTCGAACAGCCGGCCACAGCCGCCCGAGAACAGCGTATCGCCGCAGAAAAGATAAGGATTGCTAAAGTAACACACGTGCCCGGTGGTGTGCCCAGGGGTCGAAATTACGGAAAATTCGCATCCCAAAACGTGAAGCGTATCCCCTTCGTTAACGATGACCGTCGTACCCTTATCTTGTGTCTCCTGCGGACCATACACCACAATACCCGGATACTTTTGCAGGACTTCTTTCACGCCGCCAACGTGATCGTGATGATGGTGCGTGAGCAGAATGGCCTCGGGCTGCCAGTGGTTTTCTTCAATGGCGCGAAGCACCGGCGCCGCTTCGCCCGGGTCGACAATCAGGCAATGTTGCTTGTTATCACTCAGAACCCAGATGTAGTTGTCCTGGAAGGCGGGAATACTGTTAAGATTCATAGATTACCTCTCATAACGTAACGTAGCGGAAGGTTGTGATGAAACCGGCAAGGATATCCCTGACCGTCACCGCGCCAGGCCATTGGGCAGAGATGCCCTGGGGCGAATATTATCGTGAAGCGCTGGAACAACAGCTTAAGCCCTGGCTGACAAAACTCTACGGATTTCATCTGCTGAAGATTGGCAATTTGAGCGCTGAAATCAACACCGAGGCCTGCGCGATTTCCCATCAGGTAAATGTGTCGCTCGGCGGCGAACCCAGGCAAGTTATCGCCGATCCGCTGTATTTGCCTTTTGCGGATAAGTCGGTCGATGCCTGTCTGTTGGCCCACACGCTGCCCTGGTGCCAGGATCCGCACCGTCTTCTGCGCGAGGCGGATCGCGTACTGATCGATGACGGCTGGCTTATCATGACCGGTTTTAACCCGGTGAGCCTGATGGGGCTGCGAAAACTGGCGCCGGTGCTGCGCGGCAGTATGCCGTATAACAGCCGGATGTTCACCATGATGCGCCAGCTCGACTGGCTGTCATTGCTGAATTTTGAGGTGCTGCACCATGGCCGCTTCCAGGTGCTGCCCTGGAACCGGCAGGGAGGGAGGCTGCTCAGCACCCATCTGCCGGCGCTCGGGTGTCTGCAGCTTATCGTGGCGCGCAAGCGAACGATACCGCTGACGCTTAACCCGATGAAACAGAGTAAATCCCGAACGCAGCTGCGCCCGGCGGTAGGCGCGACGCGGCAGTATCGTAAGCCGCGGCTCTAGCTTTCCGCGCTGTAGCCCGTGTCGTCCTGGCCTGGGCTCATGGCGGCCGCGCGCGCCAGCTCGTCGCAACGTTCGTTTTCCGGATGTCCGGCGTGGCCTTTTACCCACTCCCAGCGAATCTGGTGATGGCTCAAGGCCGCATCCAGGCGCTTCCAGAGGTCGACATTTTTAACCGGCTTTTTATCTGCGGTTTTCCAGCCGCGTTTTTTCCAGTTGTGGATCCATTGCGTGATCCCCTGGCGTACATACTGGCTGTCGGTGCTGAGTACCACTTCGCAGTGTTCTTTGAGGCCTTCCAGCGCCACAATCGCCGCCATCAGCTCCATACGGTTGTTGGTTGTCATGTAATAACCGGCGCTAAAGGTTTTTTCGTGCTGGCGATAGCGTAAAATCGCACCGTAGCCGCCCGGACCTGGATTACCCAGGCAGGAACCGTCGGTGAAAATTTCTACCTGTTTAAGCATCTCTGGTAGACTTCCTGTAATTGAACTCGATACGTAAAACGACAAGTCTGACACAAATGACCGCTATGAGCACTGCAATTACTCGACAGATCGTCCTCGATACCGAAACCACCGGTATGAACCAGATTGGTGCGCACTATGAAGGGCACAAGATTATTGAGATCGGCGCCGTCGAGGTGATCAACCGTCGTCTGACCGGCAACAACTTCCACGTTTACCTGAAGCCGGACCGGCTGGTAGACCCGGAAGCGTTTAACGTTCACGGTATCGCTGACGAGTTTTTACTGGATAAACCGACCTTCGCCGACGTTTGCGATGAGTTCCTCGAGTATATTCGCGGCGCAGAGCTCGTCATTCACAACGCATCGTTCGATATCGGCTTTATGGACTATGAGTTCAGTAAGCTCAATCGCGGCATCGCGAAAACCAATACCTTCTGCAAGGTCACCGATAGCCTGGCGCTGGCAAGGAAAATGTTCCCGGGCAAGCGTAACAGCCTCGATGCGCTGTGTTCGCGCTACGAAATCGACAATACCAAGCGTACGCTGCACGGGGCATTGCTCGATGCCCAGATCCTGGCCGACGTCTATCTGGCGATGACCGGCGGGCAAACGTCGATGGCGTTTGCCATGGAGGGCGAGGCGCAGCAGACGCAGGGAGAGGCTGGAATTCAGCGCGTTGTCCGTGCGGCCAGTAAGCTGCGGGTGGTTTTAGCCAGCGATGAAGAGCTGATGGCCCATGAATCGCGGCTCGACCTGGTGCAAAAAAAGGGCGGAAGCTGCCTCTGGCGCGCCTGACGGACGCCGAAATACCGTAAAAATCAACCTGCGGGCGATTTTTGCAGCAAACGATTCAAAAGCCGAGAAAAAGCGTTGACGAGGGTAGAGGTAATCCGTAATATTCGCCTCGTTCCCAACGGAACAACAACGCGGAGCGGTAGTTCAGTCGGTTAGAATACCTGCCTGTCACGCAGGGGGTCGCGGGTTCGAGTCCCGTCCGTTCCGCCACTATTCGAGGCCATGCTATTGATTAGCATGGCCTTTTTCATGTCTGAATTTCACGATATGGCATTGTCATTTGGCTCGCGTCGGTAGCCTTGAGAATGTTTCTGACAGGTATTCATTTCATCTTGCCAAAACCTGATGCGCGAGCGGCGCTGCAAAACCTGGCGGTACCGTTCAACTATTACAATGAAAACCATATGCATAGTGCACTGGAATAGCGCTCCCCGAGGAATTACTTCACCGGACGCAGCGCCGGGAACAGGATAACGTCACGGATGGTGTGGCTGTTGGTGAACAGCATAACCATACGGTCGATACCGATACCCAGACCCGCGGTCGGCGGTAGACCGTGTTCCAGCGCGGTCACGTAGTCTTCGTCGTAGAACATCGCTTCGTCATCGCCTGCGGCTTTCGCGTTTACCTGGTCCAGGAAGCGCTGTGCCTGGTCTTCCGCATCGTTCAGCTCGCTGAAGCCGTTACCGATTTCACGGCCGCCGATGAAGAATTCAAAGCGGTCGGTGATTTCCGGGTTCACGTCGTTACGGCGCGCCAGCGGAGACACTTCAGCCGGATACTCAGTGATGAAGGTCGGCTGAATCAGGTGCGCTTCCGCCACTTCGTCAAAGATTTCGGTCACGATACGCCCCAGACCCCAGCTCTTCTCGACGTGAATGCCGATAGATTCTGCGATGGCTTTCGCCGCGTCGAAGTTATCCAGATCCGCCATGTTGGTTTCCGGGCGGTATTTCTTGATAGCTTCGCGCATGGTCAGTTTCACGAACGGCTTGCCGAAGTCGAAGGTGTGTTCACCGTAAGGCACTTCGGTTTTACCCAGAACGTCCTGGGCCAGGGTGCGGAACAGGGATTCGGTCAGCTCGATCAGGTCTTTGTAGTCCGCATACGCCATATAGAGTTCCATCATGGTGAACTCAGGGTTATGACGAACGGAGATACCTTCGTTACGGAAGTTACGGTTGATTTCGAAGACGCGTTCGAAGCCGCCAACCACCAGACGCTTCAGGTACAGTTCCGGCGCGATACGCAGGTACATGTCCATATCCAGCGCGTTGTGGTGAGTGATGAACGGACGTGCGGATGCGCCACCCGGAATCACCTGCATCATCGGCGTTTCTACTTCCATAAAGCCGCGACCGACCATGAACTTACGCATTCCGGCCAGGATTTGAGAGCGGATTTTAAAGGTGTTGCGGGATTCATCGTTGGCAATGAGATCCAGATAGCGCTGACGGTAGCGCGCTTCCTGATCCTGCAGGCCGTGGAACTTATCCGGCAGCGGGCGCAGCGCTTTTGTCAGCAGACGCAGTTCGGTGCAGTGAATGGACAGCTCGCCGGTTTTAGTCTTAAACAGCTTACCGCGCGCGGCGATGATATCGCCGAGGTCCCATTTTTTGAACCGATCGTTATAAACGCCTTCCGGCAGATCGTCACGCGCCGCGTACAGCTGGATACGGCCACCCACGTCCTGCAACGTGACAAAGGAGGCTTTACCCATAATGCGGCGGGTCATCATACGACCAGCAACAGAGACTTCAACGTTCAGGGATTCGAGTTCCTCGTTTTCCTTGGCATCGAATTCAGAGTGCAATTGGTCAGAGGTATGATCGCGACGGAAATCGTTCGGGAACGCGACAGCCTGCTCTTCACGCAGGGCAGCCAGCTTTTCACGACGGGATTTCAGTTCATTATTAAGGTCAATGGCCTCATCGGCACCTTGTGCTTGTATTTCAGACATTTTGGTTCCTCATAACCCTGCTTTCAAACTTGCTTCGATAAATTGGTCCAGGCTGCCGTCCAGCACGGCCTGGGTATTGCGGAACTCTGCATCAGTGCGCAGATCTTTGATATGCGAGTCGCCACCTCCTTTTCGAACTCTTCAATGACTTCTATTAAAAGTCTCTCCCGGCATAAATATCTACATGGATATTTATCCACAAAGATCATCGTAAACCATTCTGTAAATTCAAACCAATCGTAAAATGAAAAGTTATCATGAGGAATAAATTCTTGATACAGATGATAAGATTAGTTTTTGCGTGTTTGTTGTTTATTCTTAGCTTGCGACTGAGATAGCAGAAACGTCACTTTTGCAATTCCAGTGTGCTAATTTACCTGCGCTCATTGTCCTTGTGCGACATTCTAAAATGAAGTTCTGGGTATCCTTGTGTGAATTTAAGAAGGAGCTGTCTGGATTTAAGAAAATCTTGCATTGATTTAAGATAATATTGAATTCATTTAAGAGAATAAAAATATGACACCATCTATTTCAAAAATATAGAAAAATGATGATATTCGAGCATATATCTGATTGGGAGGGTGAGGCTCATCAAAATTGAGGGGGTATAATATGATATAATTCACGTTTCCATTTTACTTCTGAGCTTTTTATGCAGCAACCTGTTGTGCGTGTTGGAGAATGGTTTGTTATCCCCTCCGTTAATCAAATTAGTCGTCAGGGACGCCAGCTAACATTAGAACCGCGTCTAATTGACCTTCTGGTTTTTTTTGCCCGTAATCCTGACGAGGTGCTGAGTCGTGACAGGCTCATTGATAATGTCTGGACACGTAACATCGTCACCAGCCATGTTGTCACTCAAAGCATCTTTGAGCTACGTAAGTCACTGAAAGATGGCGATGACAGTAGCCCGGAATACATTGTTACCGTGCCTAAACGCGGCTATAAACTGACAGCGCCGGTTTTCTGGTGTACGACAGTTGAAAGTGAAGACCTCATACCTGAGCTACCTGCTGCTGAACTGCATACGCCAATTGAACCTGCTCATGTACCTTTCGCCGATCCCCCACCAGAGCCTGCAGCTTCACCTGTGGAGAGTCCAGCAAAACGTAAGCGCCTTGCTACATTCTGGGTATGGAGTTTGTTCCTGCTGGCGCTCGTTACCTGCGTTGCGATGGTGGCAATGTCCACGATAAAATCCCATCCAGCTATCGCTAAAACGCGACTGCTGCTCAACCCGCGTGATATAGACATTCGCCTCGAGAACGGTAACTCCTGTAATAACTGGATGTCGCAGCGCTCCTATGCGGTTGGGCTCGGTAACCTCGTAACGACGTTGCTCAATACCCACTCAACCTTTATGGTCCATGACAAAACCGACTACAACTTCAATGAACCGAGCAGCTCCGGGAAAACCCTGACCATTGAGTTCGTCAATCAGCGCCATTATCGGGCACAGCAGTGCTTTATGTCAGTACAATTGGTGAATAATGCTGACGGATCCAGCATGCTCGACAAACGCTACTTCATTACCAACGGCAACCAATTAGTGATCCAGAACGACCTGATGGACAGTCTTTCCGAAGCGCTGGAGCAGCCATGGTCAGAAAAAATGCATGAGATGCTCAGACAGTATCAACCGCTGAAAAGTACATCGTTGCCTCATTTCTATCAGGCACATCAATTCTTAATGAATGGAGATGTCGATTCGTTAATTAAAGCCCATGATATTTTGAGTGAGATCACAAAGCAGTCTCCAGAGTTCACGTATGCGTATGCGGAGAAGGTGCTGGTGGATGTATTACGCCATTCGCAGCATCCGCTTGAGGGGACATCCCTGACGGCTATGTATGAGGCGATTCAGCAGGTGGAAAATATCCCCGGAATGAAAGATGAATCAATCGTCTATCAAATACAAACTATCGTTCAACTGAGCAAAGGCAATGTTGATGAAGCATTTGAGGCCATTAATAACGGTATTGTTCTGGAGATGTCCTGGCTCAATTATGTGTTGCTTGGAAAAACATATGAAATGAAAGGAGCCAATCGCCAGGCTGCTGATGCCTATCTTACCGCTTTTAATTTACGACCTGGTGAAAACACCCTGTATTGGATTAAAAACGGCGTATTCCAGACGTCTATTACCCGCATCGTCCCTTATCTCAATAACTTCCTTTCTTCAAAATAAGCAGACCTTCATCACACTATCATTTAATGGCAGTGTGATGTTTTTTAGGCGTCAGCAATATTTTTTGGCTGCTGCAAATCGCCAGGCTTGTGACAATAAAAATCATGCGCATCTCTTGTGTATCATTAAATTCATGTTAATCAATGGGTATTATTTATTTATGATATCAAGATGTCTTTTTTGTGTTTTTATAAAATAAATCAAGATATCATTTTTGCACTATTTTTAATTAGCTTATCTAATCCTTAGGACTTCCCTTATGATAATCATTAATATCGCAGGCAGTTGGTCGGACTACTAAATTCACATTATGGTCCGCACTTTCAAAGTAAAGCTCAGGAGAAAATTAAAAATGAGTTCTGCCAAGAAGATCGGACTATTTGCCTGTATCGGCGTAGTCGCTGGTAATATGATGGGGAGCGGGATTGCTTTATTGCCTGCTAACCTGGCAAGCCTTGGTAGTATTGCTATCTGGGGTTGGGTGATTGCTATTATTGGTGCAATGTCTCTGGCTTATGTCTATGCCCGACTGGCCACCATAAACCCGCAACAGGGTGGCCCAATTGCTTATGCAGGGGAAATTTCTCCAGCATTCGGTTTCCAGACCGGCGTACTTTATTATCATGCAAACTGGATTGGTAACCTGGCAATCGGGATTACCGCAGTATCTTACCTGTCTACCTTCTTCCCTGTTTTAAATAACCCGATTCCGGCCGGTATCGCCTGTATTGCCATCGTGTGGATATTCACCTTCGTGAATATGCTCGGTGGAACCTGGGTGAGCCGCCTGACGACTATTGGTCTGGTGCTGGTACTTATTCCAGTTATCATGACCGCTATTGTCGGCTGGCACTGGTTTGATGTTGCCACCTATCAGGCAAACTGGAACACTTCTCAGACCACTGACAGTCAGGCGATAATCAAAAGTATTCTGCTCTGCCTGTGGGCGTTCGTCGGTGTTGAGTCTGCCGCCGTCAGCACCGGTATGGTGAAAAATCCGAAACGGACCGTACCACTGGCAACAATACTGGGTACCGCAATGGCCGGTATCGTGTATATAGCTGCGACTCAGGTCATCGCAGGTATGTATCCTGCTTCTCAGATGGCGGCTTCTGGTGCGCCGTTCGCCATCAGTGCGTCTACCATCCTCGGCGGCTGGGCTGCTCCGATGGTTTCTGCCTTCACCGCATTCGCCTGTCTGACCTCTCTGGGGTCCTGGATGATGCTGGTAGGCCAGGCCGGTAAACGTGCTGCTGATGATGGTAACTTCCCGAAAATCTATGGCGAAACTGACAGCAATGGTATTCCGAAAAAAGGTCTGCTGCTGGCCGCAGTGAAAATGACCGTGCTGATGGTGCTGATTACCATGATGAGCTCCAGCGGCGGTAAAGCCTCTGACCTGTTTGGCATGCTGACGGGGATTGCGGTACTGCTGACCATGCTGCCTTACTTCTACTCCTGCGTTGACCTGATTCGTATCGAAGGCACCAACATTCGCAATCTTGCAAGCCTGATCTGCTCCATTCTCGGTTGTGCCTTCTGCTTCATCGCGCTGATGGGGGCAAGCTCCTTCGAACTGGCCGGCACCTTCATCGTCAGCCTGATCATCCTGATGTTCTATGGCCGCAAAATACACGGCCGCCAGCATAACAACGAATCTGGTCAAGCGAAAACAGCTGACGCCCACTAACGAGTTACTGAACCCATTTATCGCTATTCCTCCTGAACCTGTCACCACGTGACGGGAGGGGTACTCTACATCTGGAGATATGACTATGAACGTTATTGCAATCATGAATCACACGGGTGTCTACTTTAAAGAAGAACCTATCCGTGAACTGCACCGTGCCCTTGAGCGCCTGGATTTCGGCATTGTTTACCCGAACGACCGCGAAGATCTGCTGAAACTTATCGAAAACAATGCGCAGCTGTGTGGTGTGATTTTCGACTGGGACACATACAATTTCGAGCTGTGCGAAGAAATCAGCGAAATGAACGAATACATGCCGCTGTATGCGTTTGCTAACACTTATTCCACTCTGGACGTTAGCCTGAACGATCTGCACATGCAGGTTCGTTTCTTCGAATATGCGCTGGGCGCAGCAGATGATATCGCGGCTAAAATCAAACAGAACACCGACGAATATATCGACACCATTCTGCCGCCGCTGACCAAGGCGCTGTTCAAATACGTCCGCGAAGGCAAATACACCTTCTGCACCCCTGGCCACATGGGCGGTACCGCGTTCCAGAAAAGCCCGGTAGGTAGCCTGTTCTATGATTTCTTCGGTGCTAACACCATGAAATCCGATATCTCCATCTCCGTGTCCGAGCTGGGCTCCCTGCTCGACCACAGCGGTCCGCATAAAGAAGCCGAAGAGTACATCGCCCGCGTCTTCAACGCTGAACGCAGCTACATGGTGACCAACGGTACGTCTACCGCGAACAAAATCGTCGGTATGTATTCCGCCCCGGCGGGCAGCACCGTTCTTATCGACCGTAACTGCCACAAATCGCTGACCCATCTGATGATGATGAGCGACATTACGCCGATTTACTTCCGTCCGACCCGTAACGCCTACGGCATCCTCGGCGGTATTCCGCAGAGCGAATTCCAGCACGCGACCATCGCCAGGCGCGTCAAAGAGACGCCGAATGCAACCTGGCCGGTACACGCGGTTATCACCAACTCCACCTATGACGGCCTGCTGTACAACACTGATTTCATCAAGAAAAATCTGGATGTGAAATCCATCCACTTTGACTCCGCCTGGGTGCCTTACACCAACTTCTCGCCGATTTACGAAGGTAAATGCGGTATGAGCGGCGGCCGTGTGGAAGGGAAAGTGATTTATGAAACCCAGTCCACCCATAAACTGCTGGCGGCGTTCTCGCAGGCTTCCATGATCCACGTTAAAGGCGACGTCAACGAAGAAACCTTTAACGAAGCGTTCATGATGCACACCACCACTTCTCCGCACTACGGTATCGTGGCGTCCACCGAAACCGCAGCGGCGATGATGAAGGGTAATGCGGGTAAGCGCATGATCAGAGGCTCTATCGAGCGCGCTATCAAGTTCCGTAAAGAGATCAAACGCCTGAAAGGCGAATCCGACGGCTGGTTCTTCGACGTATGGCAGCCGGAACATATCGATAAGCCGGAATGCTGGCCGCTGCGTTCTGACAGCGCATGGCACGGTTTCAAAAACATCGATAACGAGCACATGTCCCTTGACCCAATCAAAGTCACTCTTCTGACTCCGGGGATGAAGAAAGACGGTACCATGGATGATTTCGGCATCCCGGCAAGTATCGTTGCGAAATACCTTGATGAACACGGCATCATTGTTGAGAAAACCGGTCCGTACAACCTGCTGTTCCTGTTCAGCATCGGTATCGACAAAACCAAAGCGCTGAGCCTGCTGCGCGCGCTGACCGACTTCAAACGCGCGTTCGACCTGAACCTGTGCGTGAAAAACATTCTACCGTCGCTGTACCGTAAAGCTCCTGAGTTCTATGAAAATATGCGCATTCAGGACCTGGCGCAGAACATCCACAAACTGGTTGAGCATCACAACCTGCCGGACCTGATGTTCCGCGCCTTCGAAGTGCTGCCGGCCATGGTCATGACCCCGTACACCGCGTTCCAGAAAGTGTTGCACGGTGAAGTGGAAGACGTTTGCCTCGAAGAGATGGTTGGCCGCGTCAACGCCAACATGATCCTGCCGTATCCTCCGGGAGTGCCGCTGGTGATGCCGGGCGAAATGATCACCGAAGAAAGCCGTCCGGTACTGGAGTTCCTGCAGATGCTGTGCGAAATCGGCGCCCACTACCCGGGCTTCGAAACCGATATCCACGGCGCATATCGCCAGGAAGACGGCCATTACGTCGTCAGTGTGCTAAAAGAAAACAACAAGTAATTAATCGTGTAACTAAGGGAAGCGGCTTGCCGCTTCCCTTTTTTCGATCGACGCGGCAAGTTTGGCCCCGGCCAGAATTACACCCACGGTGAAGCAGCGAAAGCGATGCATTTCATGAGCATGACATTCGAATCTATACCGTCTATCCATACCCGATAGACGGGCAGGAAAATTATTAATTTGAGAAAACAAATCTATTACTTTGATAACAGCGATGTTGAGGTTCCGCCAGCATGCAAGCGGTTGCCTCAGGCGCGCTAGTTTTTCCTCGCTTTTGCCGCGTTTTGCTCGGCGATTCACAAAAAACAACCTTAACCAGCACCCCTTTGATTTATGGCACAAATATTGGATTTGCTGTCGGTGATGAGGCTTTTCCCATGGGTTATAGATAGCGCTACGTTTGGCGAGCCCGGGATTGCCAGCAACGGACAATCATTGAGGGGAATGTTATGTGTGCTTCACGTTCAGCGCCGCTGCGGCGCGTGGATGGATTGGCGAAAGTCAAAGGAACGGCCATTTATGGCGATGATATTACCTTACCCGGCATGCTCTATGGCGTCTGTCGCTTTGCGGATATTCCTGCCGGGAAAATCGAGGAGATCGATCTTAGTGAGGCGCTGAGCGTCGAAGGCGTCGTCAAGATCGCCACCTGGCAGGATATTCCCGGTACCCCAGCGGTAGGGATTATTGTGAAAGATTATCTGCCGATCGTGAAAGACGAGGTCGTCTTTCACGGCGATGTGGTGGCAGTAGTGGCGGCGACCAGCTATGAAGTCGCCTGCGAAGCGGCGGATAAAATCCGCGTTCGTTATGCGCCGTATGTGCCGTTGACCGACGTAGAAGAGGCGATGGCACCCGACGCGCGGCGAATACATCCCGAATGCCGTGATAATGTCGTTGCTCATCACCATACCGTTAAGGGGGATATCGAAAAAGGCTTCGCTGAGGCAAAGCACGTTATTGAACGTGAATATGAAGTGGGCTTCCAGGAGCACGCTTACATCGAGCCGGAAGTGGTGCTGACCTGGCTTGACCCCACCGACGGCAGCCTGATTATCTCAGGCTCAATTCAAAACCCGCACCGTGTGCGTAGCTTCGTGGCTAAATTCATAGGCTGCCCGCAGAGCCAGATCAACGTCAAACGCGCGGTGATGGGCGGCTCGTTCGGCGGAAAAGATGACATTATCGATCACCTGGCCTGCCGTTCGGCGCTGATGACCCGCCTGACAGGCTGTCCGGTGAAATTCACCTACACCCGCGAGCAGTCAATTATCGAAAGCTGCAAGCGCCATCCGTATAAGATGAAGTACCGGGCGGGGATGGACGACGCCGGGCGCATCCTGGCGATCAAAATCGATATTCTGGCCGACAGCGGTGGTTATGCGGCTTCATCACCGTTCGTCACCTGGCGCTCTTCGGTACAGGCGGCGGGGCCGTACAACATTCCTAACGTCCATATCGATGTGAAAGCGGTTTATACCAACAACAGCTATACCTCGGCGATGCGCGGCTTCGGCTCGCCGCAGGTGGTCTATGCTAACGAATCCTTTATGGATGAGATCGCCGAAACCCTCAATCTTTCGCCGGTAGCGGTACGCGAGGTTAACGCCTTACGTCAGGGCGATACCTCGGTGACCGGACAGCTGTTTGATAAACATACCGTCTCGGCAGTTGAGGTCCTGAACAAGGCGGTGAATGCGTCAGAGTTTGCCGCCAGGCGCCAACACTATCGCGAGTTAAATCTAAAAGGCGGCGTTTATCGTTACGGTATCGGCATCGCGTTGAGCTATCGCGGCTGTTCCATCGGCGCGGAGGGCGTTGATACCTCCACGGCGCTGATTCAGGTGAACGAAGACGGTAGCGTCAACCTGGCGACGTCGGTATCGGAAAATGGTCAGGGGTTACAGACCGCGATGTCGCTGATCGCTGCGGAAACCTTCGGCATTGAACTGGCGGATCTCCATTTTATGGAGCCGCCAACATCGGTTATCGGTGACGGCGGCTCGACAGCGGCCACCCGTGGAACGATGGTCGGCGGAGGGGCGATCCTTGATGCCGCCGATAAGATAAAACGCCGTATTCTCAGCGTGGTCGGCGACAGCATCGGAACCCGCGAGCTGAGCGAAACGCGTTGGCAGAATGGCTTTATTATCAATATCCAGGATAGCGAACGGCGCATTGACTTCAAAACTGCGGTCAACAAAACCAAATGGGCCAGTGTCAGCTTGACCGAATACGGCTGGTTTGTGCCGCCACCGATCCACTGGGATGAAGAGAAAGGTTGCGGCAGCCCGTATTTCACCTGGGTGTACGGCTGCCAGGTGGCTGAGGTCCGCGTCAACACCAGTACCGGCAAAACCGATCTGCTGCATGTAACCGCCGCGCATGATGTTGGACGTGTACTCAATCCGGTGGGCTTCGAAGGACAGGTCTACGGCGGGGTCGCTCAGGGTTTCGGCTACGCGTTGCTGGAGGACTTCAACATTGAAAATGGCCAGGTGAAGTCGGAAAACTTCGATAGCTACCTGCTGCCAACGATGAAAGATATCCCACGCATGACGGTTATCGGCGTGGAAAACCCGGATATCGCCGGGCCGCTGGGCGCGAAGGGGATTGGTGAGCCAGCAACCGAGCTGGCGGCGGCGGCGATCAATAACGCGGTGAGCTTTGCGCTGGAAGCGCGGTTTAATAAATTACCTCTGACCCTCGAACAGGTGATCCTCGGCTACAACCTGAAGAAACCGGTTCGCCAAAGTGAAATGATGCTGGAGGCGGAAAACAGGAAACACGTGTTACGCCTCACGGACGTGGAAGTGACCCGGCCGCAAAGCCTGCAGGAGGCGCTAACCCTGCTGGCGAATGATGGCGTCACGGCTATCGCCGGCGGTACTGACGTTATTGTACAGGGACGTTTGCAGACCCGGGCAATGCGGCTGATAGATATTTCTCATCTGCCTGAACTGACGCAGGTGAGCGAAGATCCCGCGACGCATGAAGTGACCATCGGCGGGGCGATGACCTTTAACCGCATCACCGATCATCCTCTGCTGCGTGAACGCTACCCGCTGCTTGTGCAGGCCTGCCATACCGTCGGTTCGCATCAGATCCGTAATCGCGCCACCATCGGCGGTAATATCGTCAACGCCGCTCCCTGCGGCGACTCAATCCCGCCAGCCATTCTCTATGATGCCCGTATCGAACTGTGCTCGCTTAACGGCATGCGTACCCTTGGTCTGGCCGAGTTCTTACTCTCTGGCTATAAAACCCAGCGTCAGCCTGATGAGCTGCTGACCAAAGTGATACTGCCGCCGCCGGCGCGACCGCAGGCGAAAGGTTTCTATCACCAGTTAGGACGGCGTAACGCGCTGAATATTACGCGCCAAAGCCTGAGCGCGCTGCTGGATTTTGCCGACGACGGGACGGTGAGCTACTGCCGGCTGGTGGATGGCGCGCTGTTCAGCAAGCCACAGCGGTTGCTGGATATTGAGCGGTGCCTGCTGGGGAAACCGCTGAACAGCGACAGTATCAACAGTGCCTGTGAAGTGCTGGATAAGCTTATCTATGCCGCGATCGGCAAGCGCTGGTCGGCGGCCTATAAGCAGCCGGTATTCGTCAATATGTTCCGCGATATGATGGCTGAGGCGCAGCAGGTATCAGGGATTTAATGATTACGTTGGGCGCGCAGCGCCCTATCAGGATAGAGCAATGAGCATAATTAAAGTGAAGGTGAACGGCAAGCTGGTGGAAGCGAAGGTCGAAGGCAATATGCGGTTGTTGGATCTGGTGCGCGATACGTTGCGACTTACCGCCACCAAAGAGGGATGTTCGATAGGTGAATGCGGCGCCTGTACGGTGCTGATGGACGGTAACGCGGTGTGTTCCTGTCTGGTGCTGGCCGCGCAGTGTGATGATGCGGAGATTGTGACTCTCGAAGGGTTAAATGATAATCCGATTACCCAAAAATTACAGGACGCATTTATCGAGAAGGGCGGCGTGCAGTGCGGGTTTTGTACCCCGGGAGTACTCGTTAGCGCCACTGAGCTACTAACCAAAGATCCAAACCCAACCGAAGCGCAGATAAAGGATGTGTTAGAGGGCAATATGTGCCGTTGCACAGGCTACCAACCGATTATCGACTCCATTCAACACGCGATTAAATCGTAATGTCTGATTCCGGGGTAAGGCGTTTATTACCCCGGAACGTCTCCTGCCTGTCTTCGTGACACATTAATCGGGGTAATCCCCAACCCCGGATTGCGGCACAGGTACCTTATCAATTTTCAGCACATAGTGAGTTTCATTCACAAGGCAAAAAGCTGGCGTGGCGCCATGGACATAAATTACTCCTGGCTACCCGCGGTGGTTTGACCTTTTTGCACCTTGCGCAACAGCAGCCACATGCGCACCGTCCGTACCGCCATGTTGCGAGCGGCAGCGCTCGGCGGCACCGGGTCTGGTTCTGGAACATCGTGAGAAATACGAAACGGCACGCTGCCGTTAAGCGTCAGATTGGCGACGATCGCCGTCAGGGTTCCGATGGTGATACCGCTGTGCAGGAACAGCTGCATCATCGGTGGAAACTGGGTAAACAGGTTGGGCACCAGGACCGGCATCATGCCGAGACCAAGGGTCAGTCCGACGACCATTCCATTGTTATTGTTGCGATAGTTGACCTGACCGAGCGTACGGATACCGGAGACGGCGACCATACCAAACATTACGACACCCGCGCCGCCGAGGATCGGTTTCGGGATCAGCACCACCAGCGCCGCCATTTTAGCGAAGACGCCCATCAGCATCAGGATGACGCCGGAAACCGACACCACAAAGCGGCTGCGTACCCCGGTCAGACCAATAAGGCCAATGTTCTGCGCAAAGGCGGCATAGGGGAACAGGTTAAAGAGGCCACAAACCATGGTAGCCAGGCCGCAGGTATTCAGGCCGTTACGCAGCATGCTGGCGTCAACCTTTTTACCGACGATATCGCCGGTACCCATGATTGACGACATGGTCTCGACCATAACCACCACCATCACCATCGACAACAGGGCGACGGGAACAATATGAAATTCCGGTCGGGCGAACTGCATCACCTGCGGCAGGTGCAGCCACGGGGTGACGTTGACGAGGTTAAAATCCAGCGGCTTAAAGAAGCTCCATAAAATGGTACCAATCACCAGCCCGATCAGCACTGCGGTGTTTTTGATAACCCCGGTTGCGAAAGTATAAAGGTTAAGAATGATGACCAGGGTGATAGCCGCCATCAGTAGCGAGAAGAGATCGCCGAACCCAGCCATCTCACTGCTGCCACCGCCAATCCAGCCGCCTGCCACCGGCATGATAGAGAGCCCTATCAGCGTGACGATGCCGCCCATCACCACCTTCGGAAAGAAGCGAATCAGGCGGCTAATCCACGGCGCGCAGCAGAGGATAAAAATGCCCGCGACGATAACCGCCCCGGAGATCGCGCCGATACCGTACTCTTTGCCAATAAGCACCATCGGGATTAGCGCGGCGAAAGTACAGCCCTGAATCAGCGGCAGCCGACAGCCCAGCCACTGCCTGATGCCCATCGATTGCACGAGCGTTGCGGCGCCGCAAACAAACAAATCAGCGCTGATTAATAAAATAATGTGTTCTGCAGGTAGCCCTACCGCATTGCCTACCACCAGCGGAACCGCCACTGCCCCGGCGTACATCACCAGTACGTGCTGCAATCCATAGAGTATCATTTGCGTAATTGGCAGGATCTCATCGACCGGCGCGGTAGACGCCGTATTGTGTGAGTCCGGAATGGCAAAATCTTTCATGAAGTAGTTGTCTCCTTTACGACTTCTGTTCATGTCGGAAATGAAAGGGCAGAAGTTACGATTCGAAGGCCGTCGCCTCCCTCTGCTGATGACGTTCATTAGCGTGATATGCGCACGGAGTTTCTTATGCGGTGACGGTGTTATGCGTAAGCTGTGCCAGAAATGAGTCATATCCTTGTCGGATAATGTATCTGTGAAATTAATCACGGGTTTTTGCGGCTATTTTCAGGCTGTGTATTCATGGCGACTGGCAACCATATTCCCGATTTCATCCATCTGATACGCTGTATCAGTCTGAGAGTTCGGTTTATCAAAATCGTTTGCCATCGTTAACCTGGCCCACATAACGCTAAGTTTGTCCGGGAAAAGAGAACATTGTCGGCGATGGTTTTCTCTTGTTGATGTCTGGATTTGTACTCAGCGGTTTTGCTGTAGTCAGCTTGCTCGCTTCAGTCACCATTTTTGTTCGTTTTTTCATCAGGTGGCATCGTTCTTGCCTTTACCGTCTGCCACCGGCTGCTGCGCTAGCCGGCAAACAAATATGATAAGGACAGGAATATGGTGCAGATTAATGAAAATATCGCGACTCCGCCCGTTTCATCGTTGAGTCGTTTTTTTGCTAAGTCCCGCATTATTGCCAAACCTGGATTTAACCGCTGGTTGGTCCCTCCTGCCGCGCTGGCGGTGCATTTGTGTATCGGCATGGCCTATGGCTTTTCCGTTTACTGGCTGCCGATGTCGCATCTGATTGGCGGCAGCGCGCCGCTGCAGTGTCCGCCTGAGATCTCGTTCTGGCAGCAGCTCTTTACCCGTCAGTGCGACTGGAAAATCTCCATGCTCGGCTGGACCTACACGCTGTTTTTCGTTTTTCTCGGCTGTTCCGCGGCGCTGTGGGGGAGCTGGCTGGAGAAAGTTGGCCCGCGGCTGGTAAGTTTTGTCGCCACTCTGTGCTGGTGCGGCGGCCTGCTGCTGTCGGCCATCGCTATCTATTTCCATCAGCTGTGGCTGCTGTGGTTGGGGGCTGGCGTGATTGGCGGTATTGGTCTTGGGCTCGGCTATATCTCACCGGTTTCAACACTGCTGCGCTGGTTTCCCGATAAGCGCGGGATGGCCGCGGGGATGGCGATTATGGGTTTCGGTGGCGGGGCGCTGGTGGGCGCGCCGCTCGCGAACTGGTTAATGAACTTTTTTGCCGATGGTCAGGGGAACGGCGTCTGGCAAAGCATTCTGGCACTATCGGCAATTTACGCGTTGTTTATGCTTTGCGGTACCTTCGGATACCGTCTGCCGCCGATGGGCTGGCACCCGAGCGGCGAGAAGGCGCAAAAGGTCATCAACAGCAACCCAGGCATTCAGGTTCACGTTAGCGTGGCCTGGCGGACCCCTCAGTTCTGGCTACTGTGGCTGGTACTATGGCTGAATGTCACCGCCGGGATTGGTATTCTCGGTATGGCCTCGCCGATGTTGCAGGAGATTTTTGCCGGCAAGCTGTTATCGCTGGATCTGAGCTGGCAGGCGCTAAATGGTGAACAGCTTAAGCGTATCGCCACCGTGGCCGCCGGTTTTACCGGCTTGCTCAGCCTGTTTAATATTCTGGGGCGTTTTTTCTGGGCCTCGGTTTCGGATATGTGCGGCAGGAAAGTGACTTTTGCGCTGATCTTTTTCCTCGGCGCCTTACTTTATGGCACGCTGCCGCTGATTAACCATGGCGGCTACGTAGCACTCTTTGTCTGCGCGCTGTGCGTGATCATCTCCATGTACGGCGGCGGTTTCGCTACTATCCCGGCTTATCTTGCTGATGTATTCGGTTCGCAAATGGTTGGCGCGATCCACGGTCGCTTGCTGACCGCATGGTCGGCGGCCGGAATTAGCGGCCCGGTACTGGTCAACTACTTGCGTGAGTATCAGCTGGCGCAGGGCGTGGACCCGGCGCGGATCTACGATATTACGCTGCTGGTGCTGACCGGACTGTTAATTATCGGTTTTATCTGCAATCAACTGGTACGGCCAATTCCGCCAAAATACGCGATGACCGCCGAGCAACAGCAGCAGGCTAAAGGGCTGTATACCATCAATAAAGATGCTCTGCTTACCTGGCATCCTAAGCCTGCAACACCGCTACTGACGCTGAGCTGGATTGCTGTCGGTGTGCCGCTGCTGTGGGGGATGGGGACTACGCTGCAGCAGGCGGTGAAGTTCTTTATGTAGATGAATTTATCCAGGTGTTGTATTTACCGCCGGGCCTTATGCGCCCGGCAAGCTGGACAGGTGCTCAGGGCGTGAGCTGCTTGCGAATATGGTGCTGCAGAACCGCCAGCATGCTGGCGCCGGAAAGTCCGATCATCAGCGCGCCATTGACGGCCTCCAGCGGGCCCAGCAGTTTCCATTTCGCGCTCATCACAATGTCGCCATAACCCAGAGTGGCAAAGTTAACGCCAGAGTGATACACCGCCTCTTTCAGCGTGTTGAATTCTCCCAGCCACAAGAAAAGCACTCCCCACAGCAGGATTTGCAGCAGATTGCCAAAAAGTACAATGGTGATAATGCCAAACAACGCCAGAACGCCCGCTATCGCGCCTTCTTTGTGGTGAAAGTGTTTGATGTAAAAACGTATGCTCCAGACGGAAGCCAGCGACTGTAGCAGCATATTGCACAGAATAACCGGCATCCCCATCAGTAAGGGCAATAACATAGTATTAATCTCCAGAGATGATATCGACAGCGGGTCGGCCGCTGGCGCGCCAGCGCTCAAGCAGCGCGACGCAGGCCCAGCCGTAAAGCGCGACCACGATATATAAAGAGCAGCGCATCGCTGATGCCATCCATACATCCTTTCCTGACGCGCTATCCTGAATGGCCGGGCCAAACAGGATGAGGCAGGTTATCCAGGCATTGCTCCAGAATGAGGGGGGGAACCGGGTGGCGGCCAGCCGTATCATCCGGCGTGCGACCCACAGGCTGAGCAGCCCCAGCCACAGCGCCAGCATCAACAACGATGGCCAGATACTGAGCCCGAACCACAGTCCTGCCGCCAGCAGGGCGCCCATCAGCGTAGACAGCACCAGCTCCCGGCCGGCGGTTTTCACCGACAGCGTGTTAGCCTGCTGCGCCAGCATCACGGTTTTCATAATAGCCGGGATATAAAATGCCGGGTTGCTTAGCGCCAGCAGCCATACCGGCAGCACGATAAGCACCGCGCGTAGCGCCAGATAGTGCGGCGACTCCGGCAGCGGCGGCGCGGCTTTACCTGCCGCCGCCGCGGCGGGCTGCGGAGGAAACAGCGCCAGCGTCAGGCGGTTGACCAGCGTGCCGGTGATAATGCCAACGCCCATCATCTGGGCGATACCGATAGCCAGCGGCTGCTCAATCAGACCGGCGATGGGGATAATGGCGATAGCGACAATCAGCAGCATGGACTGCGCGCCTTTCCCCGACAGCCCCATCAGCATCAGCCGGTACAGCAGTAACCCTGTCAGCAGCAGCGCCGGCAGCGGATAATGGGTCAATAGCGGCACCATCAGCACCCCGCCAATCATCGTCGCCATCAGCACCAGACCGACGATAACGCCTTTACGGATGGGCAACGGTTTGCCCTGGCACAGCACTATCCAGGCCATAATACAGCCGAGGTGCGGCATCGGCAGGCCAACGCCGTAGCAGACCAGCGCCGCCACGGCGATCCCGCTGCCTATTCTCAGTACCGCACGATCGGCGTTATGCATCGGGAACCTCAATAGAAATATGAGAAGAGGCTCATCAGGCGGATATACAGGCTGCCGAAGAAGTTCAGCACGCCGCTGCCGCTGGCGTAGACAAGAACGTCCACCTGACCGCCCACCCGCAGGCTGTCGGGCGGGGGTAAATCATCTTTTGCGAAAGCGACTTTGACCGGGAAACGCTGGGCCTGACGCAGCCAGTCGCGGTTATTATCGATGGTGGGCAGCGCGCCCGCCGGTTGCGCGGAAGAGGTGTTGACGCCGTAGCCGATGCTGCGGACCTCGCCTTTAAAGACGTGGCCCGGCATGCTGTCGAGCAGAATCGCCACCTCATCGCCCGGCTTCACGTGGCCGAGGTTGTTCTCCGTCATATCGGCGCTGATCCAGACATCGTTTATCGCCACCAGCGTCATGACCGGCGCGCCGGCGCCGACGAACTCACCAATATCGGTACGCAGATCGGTCACCAGACCGCGGTTGCTGGCGACAATAAGAGTATTCTTGCGGTCCAGCTCCGCTTTGCGGACCGCCGAGCGGGCGCTCAGCAGCTGCGAGTTGTTGTCGCCTGCGATACCTGCGGCCTCGGTCGCTTTACGGACATCGGCGGCGGCGGCGGCCATCTGGCTGCGGGCGGTCTCCCGGGTCGCCTGGGCGATTTCGAGACGGCGAACCGAGATGGTGCCGGGATCTTCACGATACAGGCGCTCCTGACGCTCAGCGTCTTTCGCCGCGTTTTCGTAGGCGGCAACGGCAGCCTGATAGCCTGCCTTCGCGGCGGCAATCCCCTCGCTGTTGGCTTTCACCGAGCTCAGTACGGTATCGTAATCGGAACGCGCGCGCGCCAGCGCAATATCGTACGGTTCCGGATCGAGCTCGAATAGCGGATCGCCAACGGCAACCTGCTGGTTATCGCGGACGTACACTTTTTGGATCTGCCCGGTGACCTCGGCGGCGACAGGCACCACGAATGCCTGAACTCTGGCCTGCGAGGTGTAGGGCGTGAACCGGTCAGACACCAGATACCAGCAGAGCAGAATCACGATCAGGACAAGAATGCCTGTCACTCCACGACGGCTGGCCTGGCCGGCCGGGGATGAGGGGGAAGTCATGGCGAGTTACCTTCTTTGGTCTCGGTGGCAGAGGGCAGTGGGGTATCCAGCAGCGGAACCCAGTTATCCCGCTGACGCAGGTGCGACTCGGTTTCACGGTCTACCAGCGGACGCTGGCGCCCTGTCTCCCAACCGCCGCCCAGCGCTTTATACAGGGTTATCAGATCGCGCATCATTGCGCCGCGGCTGTTAACCAGACGCTCCTGCTGGTTAAACAGGGCGCGCTGCGAATCCAGAACGCGCTGGAAATCCGCCATCCCTTCGCGATACTGCGTATTGGCAATCTCCAGCGAACGGGTCGCCGCCTGGCCGGTTTCAATAAGCAGCGTAATCTCGTCTTTATCGTTGGCGTAGGCGATAGCGGCATCGTCAACTTCCCGTGCGGCCTGGAAAACGGTGTCCCGGTAACGTTCATGCAGCTGCAGGAAACGGGCATCCTGCACCAGTACCTGGTTGCCGAGACGGCCCTGATCCAGCAGGTTCCAGCTAAACGTTGGGCCTGCGACCCACGAAAGCGTACTGCTGCTGCCGGTGCGGGCGCTGATCCCGACGCTGCCGATAAGCGAAATTGACGGATACAGCTCGCTTTCGGCGACGCCTATCAGCGCCGACTGTGCCGCCAGCTGCCGCTCGGCCGTCCTGACGTCGGGACGACGGCGCAGCAGGTCGGCCGGCACCTCGGAAACCAGCGATAAATCCCCCTGCGGGATAACCCCGGTATTGCTTGCCATTTCCGGCAGCGGCCCCGGCTTTCTGGCCAGCAGCACGCTCAGCGCGTTCTGGCTCTGGCGCAGACTGGTTTCCAGCTGCGGGATGCTGGAGAGCGTTGACAGATACTGGGTTTTCGCCTGCTGAACGTCGAGCTCAGCGCTGTTGCCGCTCAGGAATAACCGTTCGGTGATTTGCAGGCTGCGTTTTTGAATATCGGCGTTGTTGCGGGTAATGTTCAGCCGGGCTTCCAGCGTGCGGATGTTGACGTACAGCTGCGCGACCTGAGCGGCCATCAGCACCTGAATGTCGTCGTACTGCGCAAGCGTGGCGAAATAGCTCGCATCGGCGGATTCAACGCCGCGCTGGAATTTGCCCCAGAAATCAATTTCCCATCCCAGATTGAAGCCTGCGCCATAGCTGGTGGCCGTGCTGGAGTGATGGTCGCGGACCTGGCCGGTGCGCACAATCTCTCCGCTGCCGACGGTGGCCTGCGGCCCCAGCAGACTTTCCGCAATACCTAACTGGGCGCGGGATTCGAGCAAGCGCAGCCCCGCAATCTTAACGTCAGGATTTTTCCGCAGCGCCTCGTTGACGAGCGCGGTGAGCGTTGGGTCGTTAAGCTGCGTCCACCACCGGTCGTAAGACGCCTGCGCCGCGTGTGGGGTAACCCCTCGCGTTGCCGGCTGCCACTGCGTCAGCTCCGGGGTTTTCGGTGGGGTATAGTCCGGCCCCAGTTTAGTGCAGGCGGTCAGAACCAGGCAGGCGCCTCCGGTTAACAGGAGGCGCCCAAGACGACCGTCATTTACCATCGTTTCCGCTCGATGCGTTAGCCAGGCCTTCGTTGACCCAGGCCATAAAGATGCGATAACCGATGGAGAGCAGCGTTGCGCCGATGAACATGCCGAGAATGCCGCTGGCCGCCATACCGCCCAGCGCGCCCAGCAGAACAACCGGCATTGGCGCATCAACGCCGCGGCCGAGCATCAGCGGTTTGAGCACGTTATCGGCCATACCGGCGATAAGCAGCAGCACGGTGTAGATAATGTTCAGGCCCGTGCCGTGGTCGCCCATGTGCCACATGATAGCGATCGCCGGCGCTGTGACCAGAATCACCGGGATCTGCGCGATCCCCAGAATCAGCGCCAGGATAAAGAAGATGCCGACGGCAGGAATTCCGGCCAGCGCCATAACCACCCCTGCCAGCAGCGCCTGGATCAGCGCCACGCCGATAACCCCTTGCGCTACCGCGCGGATGGTGCTGGTGCACAGTTTGATCAGCGCAACGCCTTTGTTCTCATCGGTAAGACGCATGGCGATGCGTCTGGCGCTGTTGGCGCCAGCGGCGCCCCAGGCCATCATAATACCCGCGACGATAAAGGAGACGACAAAGCCCAGCAGCCCGCCGCCCATGCTGGCCAGAACGCTCAGCACCTGTTTGGCAACGTCGCCCAGCTGGGTGCGGTAGGCGCTAATCAGCCCCGGTAAATCCACCGATGCCTTGAGCCACAGCGCGTGCAGTTTGCCGCCGACAACCGGAATGGAGGCGATACTTTCGGAAGGCGGAGGGATCACCAGGCTGCCGCTGCCCATTTTGTCGATAAGGGCGCTGACGCTTTCTCCCAGCGAGCTCACCATCGCAATCGTCGGTGCGACGATCAACAGAATACCGAGCAGGACCAGCAGCGTGGATGCCCAGCCCTGCTTACCGCCCAGACGGGCCGCGAAATACTGCTGGAGCGGGTAGAGCGTTACCGCCAGAATAATCGCCCACAGCATCATATTCAGAAAGGGAGAAAATACCGTAAAGCAAAAAGAGGCTAATGCCAGGATAAGTCCAAACTTGATGAACATATCCATAAATCTGGCAACAAGTCTTTTTTCAACAATGAGCAGATTATTATTTTCCATGATCGTTTGTTCCAGTTGATAATGCACACGCAACCGCCGGGTCTGGTGCGCAAAGCAAGCCAGTATAGAGACGTAATCGTTTTAGTTGACGCTGGAAGTTATTTAAAAATGGCTCTCATTTATGTTGAATTTTATCCACTTTATTAGTGTAGAACAGAACGCCCGCAGAATAAGCAAATATTAAACGGTAATGGTTCAGGTTTATTAAATGGGATCGTTAGCCTGCGATATAATGCGTGATGGCATTGATAAATAAAGATATTAAGCAATGACGGGCAAACAAAAAGGCCTGTCGCGTCATGCTTCAGGCCAACGTCGTTTTACCCGCTCGCGGGGGAGGGGAGGCGCTAATCCAGAGTGAACGGGTCCGCATCCTGCCACGCCGGGAATTTCTCGCGGTACTCCTTTAACGCGGTCAGCGACAGTTCTGCATCAATCCGCGTCACCTGGTGCGGGTCCGCGGTGGCAAGAATTTCTCCCTGCGGGCTGACAACGCGGCTGTCGCCGCGATAGTGGTGGCCGTTGCCGTCGGTGCCGACGCGGTTGCAGCCCGCGACATAGGCGAGGTTCTCAATGGCCCTGGCGACCAGCAGCGCCTGCCAGTGCAGCGAGCGTGGCGCCGGCCAGTTCGCCACATACAGCGCCAGATCGTAATCGCCGCGGTTACGCGACCATACCGGGAAACGCAGGTCGTAACACACCAGCGGCAGGATTCGCCAGCCTCGCCATTCGAAGATCACGCGTTCATTGCCCGCTTCGTAATGATGATGCTCATCGGCCATGCGGAACAGATGGCGCTTGTCGTAACGATGAACCCGGCCATCAGGCTCTACCAGTAAAAAGCGGTTGACCGGGCCGCGCTCCACCTGCAGGGCGGCGCTCCCGGCGATAAGCGCATTGGTCTGCCGGGCTTTGCTCTGCATCCACATGACTACGTCGTTTTCGGGGAGCGATTGCGTCGCCGCTTCCATCGCGAAACCGGTAGTAAACATTTCCGGTAAGACGATGATATCCCGTCCCTGTATCCCTTCCAGCTGGCGATCGAAATGGCGCAGGTTGGCAGGGCCGTCCATCCACACCAAAGGCTGTTGCAACAGTGTTATTTTTAAACCAGGCACAATTGAGACTCCCATATTACGGCGTCTTTTCACTGTAGCATGAGCGATGACGGGGTTGGGAAAAAAGCGGTCACGGTGACCGCCTGATACGGATTACAGCTCTCTGATCGTGGCTTTTAACGCCGGAAGCCGCGCCGCGCTGGCGCTAAGCTTATCAATTCCCAGACGCAGCAGAAGCGCGGTCTGCGTGACATCGCCTGCCATTTCGCCGCACATACTGACCGGTATGCCATAGGTGCGTCCGGCTTCGCAAACGCGCGCAATAGCGCTGACGACCGCCTCGTTGCGATAATCGACCAGCTCGGCAACCGCGCTGTTGCCGCGATCGGCCGCCATGATGTATTGCGTCAGATCGTTGGTGCCTATCGAGAAAAAATCGACCTGCTGCGCCAGCGCATCCGCAATCATCACGGCGGCAGGGACTTCTATCATGATGCCGAGCGCAGGGAGACGTTCCTGAGGAATATTCAACAATTGCGCCTGCTGTTGCGTCAGCGCCTGTACCGCAGCGACCTCATCCTGCGTTGATATCATCGGCAGCATAATTTGCAGATTGGGATGCAACGCTCCAGCCCGCAGCAGCGCGCGTAGCTGTGGTATAAAAATCTGCGGCGAGGCCAGGCAAAGGCGAATGCCGCGCAGCCCGAGAAACGGATTGTCCTCTTTGGCCTGCGGAAGGGCGGCTAAAGGCTTGTCTCCACCGATATCCAGCGTCCGGATGGTGACCGGCTTATCGCCAAACGCCCGGGCGATATCGCAGTAAACCCGGAACTGCTCATCCTCGCCGGGGAGTTCGGCCGCATCGTGGAATAAAAACTCGGTACGAAATAGCCCAACCCCCTCCGCTCCCTGCGCCAGAGCGGCATCCACATCCTCCGGGCCGCCAATATTCGCCAGTACATTAATTCGCTGACCGTGCCGGGTGATGGCCGGCTGCGCTGCGCTGGCAAGCGCGCTAGCTTTGGATTGCCGCCATTCATCGTGACGCTGGATCAGGCTCAGGCGCGTTGCGTCATCCGGATCAAACCAGAGCTGTCCTTTGCCGCCGTCGAGGATCACTTCCGCGCCATCAGGGATCTGCGTGCTGGCGATCGCCGCTTTGACCACCGCCGGGATACCCATCGCTCTGGCGAGGATCGCGCTATGCGATGTGGCGCCGCCGTTGCGCAGGCAAATACCCAGGATATGGCGCTTATCCAGATTAGCGACCTGAGAGGGCAGCAGATCGTCCGCCAGCAATATGCAGGGCTCATGGGTGGCAAACGTCCCCTCGCTGACGCCGCAAAGCGCCAGAAGAACCTGACGGGCAAGATCGTGTACGTCGGCTTCGCGTTCGCGGAAGTACGGGCTGCTGGCATGACGATAGCGGCTCGCGACCTCCTGCATCACGTTCATCCACGCGGTTTCGGCCTGGTCACCTTTTCCCAGCTCCTGCAATACCTGCAGGCGAATCTCAGGGTCGTCTAACATCGCCTGGTGCGCGGCAAAGATTTCTCCTTCCGGGCCGAGCGCTTTTTGCTCCAGCGCGTGGAGAACGGCGCCAATCGCCGAGTCTATTTTCGCCATTTCTTCCGCAGGACTCGCCGGGGTACGCAGCGGAAACTCGGGTAGTTCGCAGGAGAACCATTTCACGCAGCCGATGGCGATCCCTTCGTTAACCGGCAGGCCGGATACCGCGCCTTCTGCGGTGATGCGCTGGACCGGCTGCGGCTCGTTCGCAACAGGCTCCAGCGCATGAGATTCGCCAAAATGGCTCTGCGCAAGCGATGTTATCAGCTGAATTGCCTGACTGGCGTCATGACCTGATATCTGAAAGAGGATCTCGTCGCCGCAGCGAATACCGAGCATGGCCAGCCCGTTGAGGCTCCGGGCGCTGGCGCGCTTATCGCCGTTGATCACGGTAATCTCTGCATCACAGCGGGCCGCTGTGGCGACAATTTTTGCCGCCGGGCGCGCGTGAATACCGTGAAAATTACGCACCGTCCAGCGCAGCGTGTGCGCTTGCTCTGCGATGCTCTGGCCCGGCTCTGGCGTGATGTCAGTAGCCGCAGCCTCGTTGGGGTGAAGATGCTGGCGCTTTGCGTCAAGGGCGCTGGCGGCTTCGGCGATAATGGCTGATATTGGAAGTTCTGCCGCTGCACAGACAATGGCGGACAGTACCCCTTCCACTACAGGAGCCGACATCAGATGTACGGCGGCTCTCTGTTCTTCCGATAGCAGCTCCAGCGCCATTTCGGTGCTGAGCAGCGCGCTGCCCATATCCATGAATACCAGCACGCCCGCCGGCGACCAGACGGATTCAATAGCCGACAGGATAGCGATAGCGTCGGTGCCGATCGGGTTTTGCGGATCGTCGATGCCGGCGGCAACGGCCAGTGGAACCTTTCCTCCGGACATTTGCAGGGCCAGCTCTTCGATCCCCTGCGCCAGGCGCAGGCTGTGAGAAACAATGACAATGGCGGTCATAATTATTCCGTGAATCCTTCCTGCATGGCTTTAATCATCAACCAGGAGGAAGTTGCTCCGGGATCCTGGTGCCCAACGCTGCGCGCGCCGAGGTAGCTGGCGCGCCCTTTTTTGGCCTGCATATTGATGGTGTTGTTCACCGCCGTGACGGCATCCTGCTCCATGGTGCGAAGTAGCTCGCTTTCCGACATTCCAGACTGAAGGTTCACTTTCGCCGCATGGAGCACCGGGACCCACACGTCACACAGGGTTTTGTCGCCTTGTTCGGCTTTACCGCGGGCGACGACGGCGGAAATCCCTTCCTGCAGACAGTCGAGCCACTCGGCAAAGCTTAATTCGGTACGCACCCCGACGGCCGCCGAGGCGCGAATAAACAGCGTGCCGTACAGCGGACCGCTGGCGCCGCCGACGCTGGAGAGGAGCTTCATGCCGGTGTTCTTTAGGATATTGCCGATATGCTGACGCTCTATCTCCGGCAGGATTGCCTCCACAGCGGTGAAACCGCGATTCATGTTCAGTCCGTGGTCGGCATCGCCAATATCTCTGTCGAGGTTGGTTAAGAAATCCTGCTGTTCGCTCATGTACACTGAGCAGCGTTCCAGCCATGCAATAATATGTTTATTATGAATTTTCATATGATGTCCTTTTTAGCATCCCCAGCGAAGCGCAGGCGTGTTGACCGGTGCGTCCCACAGCGCTAAAAACGATGGGGAGCATTTCAGCAGGCTTACGGAAAAACCGGCCATATCCAGTGATGTACAGTAGTTGCCGACCAGGTGGCGAACGATGCGAATACCGCGTTGCTTTGCCGCACGCGTCACCGCCCGGGCTACGCCATAAAGTTCCGATTCCGGCGTAGCGCCGAGACCATTGATAAGCACTATATACTCGTCGTGATTATCAAACCGTGTATTCGCCGACGTGGTTGCCATCCAGTCGTCGGTAGGGCGATCCCAGTGGCGCAAGGTTCTAAGCCATGGCGTGTTATCCACTAATTGCGCCATGACGCTGGCAACCAGGGTATCAAGATCCGGCAAGGCGCGTCTTTCAATACCCGGTTCGCCGTGAATACCCACGCCGAACTCAATTTCGTTATCCGCCAGCTCGAATGAGGGTTTACCGGCGGCCGGTACCGTACACGCCGCGAGGGCCACGCCGAAAGAGCGTGTGGCGTTGTTGACGTCGCGGCCCAGTTTTTCGCAGGCTTCAAGGGAGTATCCCTGCAGCGCCGCCGCGCCAACGATTTTCTCTACAAAGAGAGTGCCAGCGACGCCTCGGCGCCCGGCGGTGTACAGGCTATCCTTGACGGCGACATCATCGTCAATAATCACCGTGCCGACTTTGATACCTTCCTCATGAAGCATTTCCACGGCAGTTTCGAAGTTGAGAATATCCCCGGTGTAGTTTTTGATAAAAAACAGGACACCTGCGCCGCTATCGACCTTTTTTGCGCATTCGATCATTTGATCGGGGGTCGGGGACGTAAAAACCTCACCAGGGCAGGCGCCGGTCAGCATGCCGGTGCCGATGAATCCGGAGTGCAGGGGTTCGTGCCCGGAACCGCCACCCGAGACCAGCGCCACGACGTTTTTTGGCTGTGAGTGCCAGATAAAGCGGGGATCATAGCTTGCCTGCAGGTGTGGCCAGCAGGCGACCATGCCCTCCATTTGTTCTGTGACAACGGTATCAATCTGGTTAATTAACTTTTTCATGCTCATTCTTGTCCTGATAACGTGGGTGAACAGCCAGAATTTCTTCTGGTGAGATTAATTATCCGTGGCTAGTTAAACAAATGACCGTCGGGAAAGGTTCATAATGAAACGGTTTTTGATAGCCACTGTTTCAAAATGAAATAGTGGCTAGATATTGAGGGAAATATTGTGACTGGTTTTCAGGAAATAGGCTTGTAAACATTCGGAAAGGGCGGGTTTTTACAGCGCGATCATAAAAACAGTTTTTTCTTTAATGAAGTCCTTGCCGCTGATGTGCTCACAGCGATACGTTGATTATGAACTGCAGTCAGCGATGCGAGGCATGATATGAATAAGATAATTATTAGTCCGGGGAAATTTTTTCAGAAAAGTCGCACTCTGAATAATATCGCAAGCTGTGCAATTGCTAAAGCCCCTGCCGCGGCAGGAGAAACCACTCACAATATGTCATTCCCCATGACAACTCAGAATGTTTATTCAGTAATTTTAACCGCGTACCCTCTGGGGCTTTAAAACTAACGATGAAAATAATGGCCCGCAGAACGGCGGGCCATAACAAACATGCATTTAATTTTGATGTGGAGATAGATATGTCCAGTAACTGGAGAAAATGGATAACGCTGGCGCTGTGCGGCATTGCGGGTAGTGCAATATATAAATTGCCCTATCTTCGTGAAACCTATTATGAGGCTATGCAGCAGGCCACGGGCGCAACCAATGCTGAGCTCGGTTTTTTAATGACAGCCTATGGTTTAGTTAACTTTTTATTATATTTACCCGGCGGTTGGGCCGCAGACCGTTTTTCTGCGCGGAAGCTAATGACATTTTCTCTGATCTCTACGGGGATTAGCGGCTTTTATTACGCGACATTCCCGTCCTACACCATGATTGTTCTTTTACACGCGCTGTGGGCGGTCACTACCGTATTTACGTTCTGGGCCGTGTGCGTGCGTATTATTCGTACGCTGGGTTCCAGCGAGCAGCAGGGGCGGCTGTACGGTTATTGGTTCCTGGGCAAAGGGCTGACGTCCATCGTACTGGGTTTTCTTTCCGTTCCGTTATTTGCGAAATTCGGCGAAGGCGTTGAAGGTTTAAGGGCCACCATCATTTTCTACTCGGTGGTCACGGTGCTGACCGGCGTACTGGCCTGGTTCGTCTGCGAAGATGAAACGCATAATGAAGATAAAAGCAACTTCCGTCTTGCCGACATGGCGGTGGTGCTGAAGATGCCTACCGTCTGGCTGGCTGGCATTGTGACGTTCAGCATGTGGTCAATTTATATCGGCTTCGGCATGGTCACGCCGTATCTGACGCAGGTGCTGCATATGGGCGAATCGGAAGTGGCGATCGCCAGTATTATCCGCGCCTACGTACTGTTTGCGATGGGGGGGCTGATTGGCGGGCAACTGGCGGATCGCTGCGCGTCGCGTACCCGTTTTATGATCTACGCCTTTATCGGAATGATCGTCTTCACGACCGTCTATTGTTTCCTGCCTGGCGATACGCGCTACGTCACGATTGCTCTCGCAAATATGGTGGCGCTGGGCGTGTTCATTTACTCCGCGAATGCTGTGTTCTTCTCCATTATCGATGAGGTAAAAATCCCGGCCAAAGTCACCGGTACCGCTGCGGGGCTGATTTCGCTGCTGACCTATTTCCCGGAAATCTACTGCTACACGATGGTGGGCAATATGGTTGACCGCAAACCGGGTATTGCCGGTTATCAGGACGTGTTCATGTTCATGCTGGGCTGCGCATTTGTGGGGCTGGTCGCGGCACTGGTATTGCAGCACGTAAACCGTAAGAACCGGGTCAACGCAGAAGCGACGAAGGCGCAGCAAGCCAACGTTGACTGCGCATCCTGAATACAGACGACTGGAGAAGTAACGATGGAAATGATTCATGAATGCGCGCGTCAGACGCCGGTGATTGCTCAGACGGACGTTCTGGTCATTGGCGGCGGTCCGGCGGGGCTGACGGCGGCCATTGCCGCGGGGCGATTGGGCGCCAGGACCATGATTGTTGAACGCTATGGCTCTTTGGGCGGCGTGTTGACGCAGGTTGGGGTAGAGAGCTTTGCCTGGTATCGCCACCCCGGCACCGAAGATTGCGAAGGGATTTGCCGGGAGTACGAGCATCGGGCCCGGGAGCTCGGCTTCACCCGTCCCGAACCGCAGTCGATTAGCGAAGTGATTGACACTGAAGGGTTTAAAGTCGTCGCCGATCAGATGATTGTCGAGGCGGGCGTCGAGCCGCTGTACCACTCCTGGGTGGTTGATGTCATCAAAGAAGGGGATACGCTGTGCGGGGTCATTGTGGAGAACAAATCCGGACGCGGCGCGATCCTCGCCAAGCGCATTGTCGATTGCACCGGTGATGCTGACGTCGCTGCGCGCGCCGGAGCGCCGTGGACCAAACGCAGTAAAGATAAACTGATGGGCGTTACCGTCATGTTCAGCTGCGCCGGGGTGGATGTGGCGCGCTTTAATCGCTTCGTGCAGGAGGAGTTACAGCCGACCTACGCCGATTGGGGGAAAAACTGGACTATCCAGACCACCGGCAAGGAAGACCGGATGTTCAGCCCGTACATGGAGGAGATTTTCACCCGCGCGCAGGAAGAAGGAGTCATTCCTGGCGATGCGCAGGCTATCGCCGGCACCTGGTCTACGTTCTCGGAAAGCGGTGAAGCGTTCCAGTTGAATATGGTGTACGCCTTCGGTTACGACTGTACCGACGTCTTCGATTTAACCCAGGCCGAAATTGCCGGTCGCCAGCAGGCGCTATGGGCTATTGACGCGCTGCGCCATTACGTCCCCGGGTTTGAGAACGCGCGCCTGCGCAATTTTGGGGCGACGCTGGGGACCCGCGAATCCCGGCTGATTGACGGAGAGGTGCGTATTGCCGATGAGTACGTGCTCAACCAGGGACGCTGTGCGGACAGCGTCGGTATTTTCCCTGAATTTATCGATGGTTCAGGCTATCTGATTTTGCCGACGACGGGCCGCTTTTTCCAGATCCCCTACGGGTGCCTGGTGCCTAAAACCGTAGAGAACCTGCTGGTGGCCGGGCGCTGTATCTCTGCCGGCGTGGTGGCTCATACCTCAATGCGCAACATGATGTGCTGTGCGGTCACCGGAGAGGCGGCGGGCACGGCGGCGGCCGAGTCATTGCGCCAGAACCGCGTCGTTCGGCATGTCGATATTCCTCAGCTGCAAAGGACGTTACAGGCTCAGGGTGTGCGCCTGGGATAGCCACAATAGCAGGGCGCCAGACGGCGCCCTGTGTTCAGAAAGGAGGAACACATGAAGGACGACGAGCTGGAGCATCTGCGGGCGAACTACTGGGGAACAACGCTTCTTTGCGGCGCCTTTCTGGGGATCTTTCTTTATATGCTTCAGCAACAACAGCGCGGGCTGATGCTGTTTTGTATGGGCGCGCTGGCGCTGCTTTGCGCGTTTTTCTCCCTGCGTCTTTCCCGACAGTTACAAAAAAGAAAACAACAGCATCGCAGCACCAACGTTCGCTAAACCAGATTGTTCAGGAGATACGTATGTTATTGCTGAGAAGGCACTTCGCCCGCATTGAGGCGAGCGTGTTTATTCCCGCCGTCGTGTTTATTGGGGTCGTCATTGCCTGTCTGACGATATATCCCCTCGAGGCCAGCCGCTATATTAATCAGATGCATCACTATCTGACCTGGGAAATGGGCGGTTTTTTCCTGGTCATGACGTTTCTGGTGATAATCAGCTGCGCGTGGCTTGCCTGCTCGCGCTATGGGACGATTTTGCTCGGCGCGCCAGGGGACAAACCGGATTTCAGCTTTCTGACCTGGCTCGGCCTTATTTTTACCTCCGGCACCGGCGGCAGCCTGCTCTATCTGGCCTCGGTAGAGTGGATTTGGATTATTCAGCAGCCGCCGTTCGGCGCTGAGCCCGGGAGCGTACAGGCGGCCCGTTGGGCGTCGGCGTACGGTATGTTTCACTGGGGGCCTTCGGCCTGGGCATGGTACCTGATTTGTGCGGTTCCGATTGGCTGGTTTATGCATGTAAAGAAAACCACCTCGCTGAAAATTAGCGACTTGTGCCGGGGCTGGCTGGGAAACCGGGTCGATGGCGTGTGCGGGCATTTGCTGAATTTCTTCTATATGTTTGGCCTGCTGGGCGGAGCCGTCACTTCGCTGGCGCTCGGTACGCCGATGATCTCCGCGGTGTTCTGCCATGTTTTCGGGCTGGATCCCGACGGGCAATTGATGAACGTCGTTGTCATTTTTATCTGGACCCTGGTGCCGTTGCTGATCCTGTTTTTTGGTCTTAAAAACGGCGTGGCCCGGGCGAGCAACTGGAATATCCGTGCCGATATTGTGATGCTGCTGGCGATTCTGGTTTGTGGGCCAACGGCCTTTATTCTCAACCAGTCCATTGATGGTCTGGGGCTGATGCTGCAAAATTTTATCACGATGAGCCTCAGTACCGATGCTATCGGGAAGGGGGGATTCCCGCAGGCATGGACGGTGTTTTATTTCTCCTGGTGGGTGGTGTACGCCATTCCGTTTGGGCTGTTTATTGCCCGTATCTCGAAGGGGCGGACGATTCGTCAGCTGATCGTCTGCGGCACGCTGGCCGGTTCGCTCGGGTGTATGGTTTTCTATATGGTGCTGGCCAACTTTGGTTTATATCTGCAAACCAGCCAGGTCATGGATTTCATTCCGGTGATGAACGAGCAGGGGCGCGGCGTTGTTGTCTCGCGGCTGCTGGAACAGCTGCCGTGGAGCCCGCTCTTCCTCTTTGCGTTCGGCGCTATTGCGCTGATTTCGTATATTACCGGTCATTGTACGGTCGGGTATGCGCTGGGGTTTGCCACGCAAAAGCAGGCGGATTGTCGCCGGGAGCCTGAGTTCTGGAATGTCGCGTTCTGGTTGATCCTGACCGGCATTGTGGCCACGACGCTGTATCTGCTTGATGCGCAAAGTTTGCAACCGCTGCAGACGGTCTCCATTCTGACGGGACTGCCGCTGTGCGGCGTAGTCTTCATTCTGCTGAAAAGTTTTCTGACGCAGCATGCGCGTGATAACAACCGCTGATAAAACGGCCCCGGCTGCTGCCGGGGCTGTGGTTAACTCAACACCGCACGGTAAAACCCTGCCAGATTCTCGCCTAACTGAATCAAATTAACCTCACCGTCGCGTAGCGCCGTCGGGAGGTCGCACGGGCCATTCACGACCGGGAAACAGGCTTCAATACCGCTCTCGCGCAAGGCGTCGCCAAGCCCGCGTTCGACATAGCCGGCGATGGCGATAACCGGTACGCCCATCTTCTGCGCCATGCGCGCGGCGCCGACGGGCGCTTTACCGTTGAGGCTCTGTTGGTCCATTTTTCCTTCGCCGACAATCACCAGCGAGGCGTAGTTGAGGTGATCGTGGTAATGGATGGCATCCAGCACCATGTCGATACCCGGCTGCAGACGGGCATCGAGGAAGGCCAGAAGCGCGGCTCCGGTACCACCCGCCGCGCCAGCGCCGGGAATGGCGTCAATATCTTTACCGCAGTAGCGCTGCAGCTGTCGGGCGTAATTGCCCATTCCCTGCTCCAGACAGGCGAGCATCTCCGCGTTGGCTCCTTTTTGCGGGCCAAAAACCCGGGTGGCGCCGTTGTCGCCGGTAAGCGGGTTGGTGACGTCGCAGGCCGCAATCACCTTAACCTGCTTCAGGCGCGGGTCCAGTCGGCTAAGGTCAATCTCTGCGATTGCTGACAGGCCCGCCCCGCCGCTGTTGACGGGGGCTCCGTGTTGATCCAAAAACGCGGCGCCCAGCGCGGACATCATACCCACACCGCCGTCGTTGGTAGCGCTGCCGCCGAGACAGACGATGATGGTATCGATCTCGTGTTCCAGAGCGGCGAGAATGAGCTCCCCGGTACCAAAAGAGGTCGCCCGCAGCGGGTCGCGTTGCTCGGGCGTTAACCATTCAAGACCCGATGCTTGCGCCATTTCAATGACCGCCGTCGGCTGATTGCCGAGGATGCCGAAGCGAGCCTTCACCGGTTCGCCTAAAGGCCCGGTAACGATCTTTTCATGAAAGGCGCCGTGAGTAGCATGGATCAGCGTATCGAGCGTGCCTTCACCGCCATCAGCAACGGGCAGGCACACCAGGTGGCTGTCAGGCAGCACATTGCGCCACCCTGTCGCCAGCGCCTGCGCGACCTGCCAGGCGGGAAGGCACTCTTTAAAGGAATCAGGAGAGATAATTATTTTCATCGAGGGGTTCTCTTTCAGATAGTATCAGGACGGAAATCGGGCGATGAAAAAAGGGAACCTGGGGTTCCCTTCGGGTTATTACTGGCGAATAGAGAAGTTAGCCATTTCCTCAAGCGCGCGGATCAGCGCTGAGTGATCCCAGCCGCTGCCGCCGTGGGCGGCGCAGGTGCTGAACAGCTGCTGCGTAGTGGCGGTGTTTGGCAGCGCAACCTGAAGCAGGCGGGCGTTTTCCAGCGCCAGATTGAGATCTTTCTGGTGCAGGTTGATACGAAAACCAGGATCAAATGTGCCTTTGATCATGCGCTCGCCGTGAACTTCCAGCACCCGGGATGCGGCAAATCCTCCCATTAGCGCTTCGCGTACCCGCGCCGGATCGGCGCCGGATTTGCTGGCAAAGAGTAAGGCTTCGGCAACGGCTTCGATATTCAGCGCCACAATAATCTGATTGGCGACTTTGCAGGTCTGGCCATCGCCGACGTTGCCGACCAGCGTGATGTTTTTTCCCATCACGTCCAGCAGGGGTTTTACGCGTTGAAAAGCGCTTTCATTACCGCCCGCCATGATCGACAAGGTACCCGCTTTGGCGCCGACTTCGCCGCCTGACACCGGGGCATCGACATACTCAGCGCCCGTTGCATAAACGCGCTGCGCAAATGATTTAGTCGCAACCGGTGAGATGGAGCTCATGTCGACGACAATTTTCCCCGCCGACAATCCGTGTATAACGCCGTGCTCAGGATGAAACAGCACATCCTCAACGTGCGGGGTATCGGGCAGCATGGTGATAATTATCTCGCTACCGCGTGCGACCTCATCAGGTGTTTTACAGGCAATGCCGTGGGCGTTGAGGAGCTCTGCCGGCGCGGGTTCGAAATGCTCTGAAAAACGCAGGGTATGGCCAGCCTGCTGTAAATTATAGGCCATAGGTTTGCCCATAATACCGGTGCCGATAAATCCAATATTCATAATTTACTCCTCTGGAGTTAATCGTTATTCATGGCATTAAGCCAGTGAAGACTGTCAGCCGTGGTTGCTGAAGGGATATATTCGCAACCAATCCAGCCCTGATAGCCGAGCTTATCGATATACCCAAGAAGCCAGGGATAATTAATTTCCCCGGTACCGGGTTCATGGCGTCCTGGATTATCCGCAAGCTGGATGTGACCAATCCGATCGAGGTTGTTTTTCATCGTATTAGCCAGATTCCCTTCCATAATTTGCATATGGTAAATATCGTACTGATATTGCAGGTTTGGATGGTTAACATCGTGCAGAATATTCAGTACCTGCTGGGTGTTATTGACAAAAAAACCGGGTATATCGGTGGTATTAATTGCTTCCAGCACCAGTCTGATATTCGCTTCAGCCAGCTGCTCTGCGGCGTAGCGCAGATTTTTTACCAGCGTTTCGTGGCACTGCTCTACGGAATAACCGGCAGGCTGCTTCCCGGCCAGGCAGTTTACCTGCGAGCAGCGCAGCTCCTGCGCATACGTAATCGCCCTGGCGACGCCGTCGCGGAATTCCGCAACGCGATCGGGATGGCAGGCGATACCCCGTTCGCCGCTGTTCCAGTCCCCGGCCGGAAGATTGAACAGCACCTGCGTCAGGTGATGCGCGCGGAGCGTCTGCGCGAGCTCTTCTGCGGGAAAGTCATAAGGGAAAAGATATTCCACACCGTGAAAACCGGCTTTGCTGGCATGAGCAAAACGTTCAATGAACGGATATTCGGTAAATAGCATGGATAAATTCGCTGCAAATTTTGCCATCTTCCTGTTTCCTTAGAGATCGATAATATCTTCAAACTCGGTAACTTTATTAATATCCGGCCCCATAGCGATATTGGTGACGCGTTCGGTAATGACTTCCACGACGACCGGCACCCGGAATTCATCACGCAGGCGCTGGGCTTCGCGCAGCGCCGGTTCAATATCCTGCGGTTCAAAAACGCGAATGGCCTTACAGCCTAAACCTTCTACTACTGACTTGTGATCAACGCCGTAGCCGTTAACCTCTGGCGCATTAATGTTTTCGAACGATAGCTGAACGCAGTAGTCAATATCGAAAGCGCGCTGTGCCTGGCGAATAAGCCCGAGGTAGGCGTTGTTGAGCAAGACATGAATATAGGGCAGGTTAAACTGCGCGCCCACGGCCAGCTCTTCAATCAAAAACTGGAAGTCGTAATCCCCGGAGATCGCAACGACGGGCGTTGACGGATCGGCTTTCACCACGCCGAGCGCGGCGGGCATCGTCCATCCCAACGGGCCTGCCTGGCAGGCGTTGATCCAATGACGCGGGCGGTAAACATGCAGGAACTGGTTGGCGGCAATCTGCGCCAGCCCAATGGTTGAGATATAGCGGGTTTCAGGGCCAAAGACCTTATTCATTTCATGATATACCCGCTGCGGCTTGACAGGCGTGCAGTCGAAATCAGACCGACGCAGCAAGGTGCGTTTGCGCTCGGCACAGCTGGCTGCCCAGTCGCTGCGATCTTTCAACTCGCCGCGCGCTTTCATGTCGCGTGCAACCTGAATGAACAGCGTGAGGGCGGCATGCGCGTCAGAAACAATACCGAGGTCGGGGCCAAAAATACGGCCAATCTGTGCAGGCTCAATATCCACATGGATGAATTTGCGCCCCTCGGTATAGGTTTCGAGTGCTCCAGTGTGGCGGTTAGCCCAGCGGTTGCCGATACCAAACACAAAATCGGAGGCCAGGAAACTGGCGTTGCCATAACGATGGCCAGCCTGACATCCCATACGGCCAATCATCAGCGGATGATCGTCCGGCAGGGCGCCCCAGCCGCGCAGCGTCTGAATAACCGGTACGCCCGTCAGTTCTGCAAACTCACGTAACAGCTCGCTGGCTTCGGCGTTAATGATTCCCCCACCAGCGACAATAACGGGTTTTGCTGACTGATTTAACATCGCCAGGGCGCGTTCAGCCTGGGCGACCGTCGCCTGAGGGCGCCATGGAGCCAGCGGCTGGTAAAGATCGATATCAAATTCGATTTCCGCCATCTGCACATCGAACGGTAAATCCAGCAGGACCGGACCCGGGCGGCCAGAGCGCATTTCCCAGAACGCTTTCTGGAATATGCCTGGGAGCTGTGCCGATTCGAGAATGGTGCAGGCCATTTTGGTCACGGGGGTCGCGATGGCCTCAATATCAACGGCCTGGAAATCCTCTTTGTGCAGTTTGGCTACGGGAGCCTGACCGGTGATGCAGAGAATAGGAATAGAATCTGCGGACGCGGCATAAAGCCCGGTGATCATGTCGGTGCCGGCAGGCCCGGAGGTGCCGATGCATACCCCGATGTTACCGCTGCGGGTCCGGGTATAGCCCTCCGCCATATGCGAGGCGCCTTCGACGTGGCGAGCCAGCACATGATCGATACCGCCTGATTTTTTCATTGCCGCATAAAACGGGTTAATTGCTGCGCCTGGCACGCCAAAGGCAACGCTAATGCCTTCTTTTTTCAGTATTTCAACGGCTGCCTCAATTGCACGCATCCTCGCCATATTTTTTCTCCTGACATTTACGGTTGTAAGGGCAACAAACAAACGTCGGTACCCGGTAGTTAAATATTTTTGAAGAAATAGAATGGTGGGACAAATATAGATAAAGTGTTTCATAGTGAAACAGTTGTGATGGTCTGAGTGTTTCATTATGAATTATGTTGATGTTTTTATAGCGGATTCCTGATGCTGCTGGCAGTTTTATCATTCATGTCGCTTTGCTCTTTATTTCTCAGTGCTATTTCATTATGTTGGTTTAAGTATCTATTTTATATATATGTACGGTTATTCGCGGTTTTATTGCTAACAGGTCAGGCAGAGGATTATTGCGTTTGATCAAGCTGGTTCTCAGATATTTCTGATACAAGGAATGTAATAAATACTAGTGGATATTTAGCTATGGATAAAGAGTCCTATCATCATGATCTAAAGAATAAATGGAAAATGTTTATTCATCATGGCTGGGCATCAGAAGGATCGGTCAATTCTGTCACGCTACGGTCATGGCAAAAATGTTTAAAACATTGTGATCCGCGTCGCTGGAAAATGCCGATTAAAGCGTCAGGTCAGACTTTACAAACGATTCTGAGTCGGAATGGCGAATTTATCAGAGTATCGCGACGGGTGGTGGAAGACCATTTTACGCTGGTGAGCGGAGATGAGGTCGCGCTGGTGGTGCTTGACCCACACGGCTGGACGCTGGAAGTGCAGTCCGCCGGGGAACTGGCCACGCAGCTTCAGCATCTGGGCGTCGGGGTTGGAATGTCCTGGGCTGAGGAGGAAATTGGCACGAATGTGTACAGTCTGTGCCGCGATACGCATTTATATACCCGGCTGGAGGGGGCTGAACATTTTAGTGAGTCACTGCATGCATTTTCGATGAGCGCGGCGGCAGTGATTGATTATTGTGGTAATGTGCATGGTTATATTGTTTGTATTGTTAAGGCATCGGCTGATACTCACTATCTGCATTTGTCCCACGCCTGCGGGGTAGAGGTTGCTAATTTTATCTATATTGAGAATGAGCAAAAAAATACCAATAAAGTACTCTGTCAGCATAATGCGGTAATTGAATGTATGGATGATGGATTCATTTGCTGGGACGCTCAGACAGTTATTACCATGATCAACCCACAGGCTCAGTTATTACTTAATGTGAAACAAGAAAGTCTGATTGGGAAAAATATAAGAAATGAATTTGTATTTCCTCCTGCCCTGAATGAAGCGATTTCCCAGCGGACAAAGCTTCCGCAAAAGCAAATTGTGATTGAATACCGTGGTGAATTTATTGAGCTGATGGTCACGCTGCGTCCCTTAAGCGATGGGTCCTTCCTGCTCTTTCTGCATCCGTTAGACAAAATACGCAAAATCGCGCAGCAGCAAATCAGCACAAACGCAAACTTCACATTTGACAGCCTGCATGTCATTTCAAAGGGAATGAAGCAGGTGCTGAGCGTCGCACGCCGAGCTATCAAGACCGCCTCGCCAATTCTTATCAATGGCGAGGAAGGCGTGGGGAAGCTCAGTATGGCGATGGCGATCCATAATGAAAGCGAACAGCGCGACGGACCGTTTATCTCTGTGGATTGCCAGATGCTGTCTCCGGAAAATATGCTGCATGAGCTACTGGGGTCGGACGCAGGTCCTGTCCCGTCAAAATTTGAACTGGCGCAAAACGGCACGCTATACCTGGACAAAGTGGAGTATCTCTCCAGCGAAATACAGAGCGTGCTGTTGAAAGTGTTAAAAACCGGACTGGTGATGCGATCCGACAGCCATCGCCTGATTCCAGTCCGTTTTCGCCTGATTACCTGTACCGGGAGCTCGCTACGCGATTATGTTCAGCAGGGGGCGTTCAGTCGACAGCTGTATTATGAAATCTCGATGAGCGAAATTGAAATTCCACCGTTGCGCAAGCGTCGTGACGACCTGGAATATATGATTAACGAAATTCTTGAAAAATATCGTAACCGGACAGGAAAGACGCTGACGATCGCTACAGAGGCGAAATCTGCGCTTCTTGAGTATTTATGGCCAGGTAACATCTCGGAGTTTAAAAATCGTATGGAAAAGATTTTTATGGGGTGCGGTAAACTGGTGCTGGAATTAGAGGATATACCATTAGATATTCGCCAGAATAATAATTGCGCCGCTGATGATGTCTCGCATTTGATCTCACTGGCTGAAGTTGAAATGCAGGCTATCGAGCACGTTTGCCGCGTCTGTGACTGGAACCTGAGCAAAGCGGCGGACGTCTTGAAAATCGGCAGGACCACTCTGTGGAGAAAGCTGAAAAATTATAATTTATATCCAGGGCCGTTTAATGATGAATAGCGGTGTTCCATTATGAAATGGATTTTATGACCCGCTGTTTCTTTTTGATTCAGGGCAAATGTCTGTCGCGTGGAGTGTGACTATCGCCACAATGAGGTAATTATAATTAGCAGCCGGGGAGTGAAAGTGTGTGCCCCCCCAGAGAGTCATAAAAAACATACGCTGGCTGCTGATTTTTACTTTTTTTCTGTATTAGCATGATGATGCTATCGAAAGATAAATTTATTTTCACGCATTTATTTGCGAGGAAACCCTTTTATTTAATTTCTGATTACGGAGATCACGCATGGATTTTTATCTTGAGCCGGCCCGGCGTATTCCGGTCATGGCGACAACGGATGTCCTCGTTGTTGGCGGCGGACCTTCCGGTATAGCGGCAGCGTTGAGCGCAGCTCGTGAAGGGGTGAGCACGATGCTTATCGAACGTTTCGGTTGTTTTGGCGGCATGATGACGACGGCTGGCGTGGAGTCTATCGCCTGGTGGCGTCATGAGAATACCGTCGAGTCAGGCGGTCTTGCCCGTGAAATCGAAGAAACCGCTCGTCAGCTGGGCGCATCGCAGCCCGAGCCGCAGTCATTAAGCCAGGCGATCAACGCTGAGCGCTTTAAGCTGGTGGCCGACACGATGCTGGAGGACGCGGGCGTCCGTCGCGTATTGCACATCTCTGCGGTAGAGGTCATCAAAGATGGCGACGAGCTGCAGGGGGTGATTACCGAAAGCAAATCCGGGCGGCAGGCCATTCTGGCGAAAGTCATTATTGATTGCACCGGTGATGCCGATATCGCCTGGTTTGCGGGAGCGCCGTTCACCAAACGTAGCAAGGACGATCTGATGTGCGTCACTACCGTCTTTAGCTGCGCCAACGTCGATAAACAGGCTTTCATGCAAAGCATTGATGCGTCGCGTCCCAAATACGGCGACTGGGGAGCCGATGAGGAAAACAAGAACTGGTCGTACGATGTCCATGAATCCTGCCGTGAAATGTTCAGCCCATATCTCGGAAAAGTTTTTGCAAAGGGGAAGGCGGCAGGCCTGATTCCGCAGGATGTCACCCTGGGCGGCTCCTGGAGCACCATCACCGAGTATGGCGACGCCAACTATCTTAACGTCGTCAGCATTCCGGCCGTCGATTGCACCGATGTTTTTGATTTAACCCGTGCGGAAATTGAAGGCCGTAAGCAGGCAATGCAGGCGATAGACGTCCTGCGTAAATTCCAGCCGGGATTTGAACGCGCGCAGCTGAAGAATTTCGGTATGACGGTGGGAACGCGGGAGTCGAGACATATTTCAGGCCGGACGCAGCTGACCGAACAGGATATTTGCCAGGAGGGGCGTCATACGGATTCTATCGGCATTTTCCCGGAGTTTATCGACGGTAATGGGCGGTTAAAGCTGCCGCTGGAACCGCGCTATTTCCATATTCCTTATGGCGCGCTTGTGCCGCGCGAGGTTGAGAACCTGCTGGTTTGCGGGCGGGCGATTGATGCGGACAATTTTGCCTACGCCACCATCAGAAATATGGGGTGTTGCATTGTGACGGGCGAAGGTGCCGGTACCGCTGCGGCGATTGCCATCAAGAGCAATACGCGAGTCTCGCAAGTGGATATTCAGCTTGTGCAGGCGCGGCTGGTGCGAAACCGCGTGAAGGTCTTTTGACCAGGAGAATGACCATGAGAGAAAAACCCGGTTTTTATGTAGCGCTCACCCCTGTTATTTTCATGGCGGTTGTATTAGTGGTCGGTATCGGCGTGCTGGGATGGCCTGCCAGCGTTTGCCTGCTCATTTCGGCGGCGTTCTCCTGCATCATTGCGATGTATAAGCTGAAATATACCTGGGACGAAATACAGGGATTCATCATCGATAAAATTTCAGCGGTCATGGCGCCGGTTCTGATCGTTATTTTTGTCGGTTTTATGGTCGCCTCCTGGAGTTTTGCTGGCACCATGCCGATGCTGGTTTACTACGGCATGCTGCTGGTTTCTCCGGCCTGGCTGTACGTTATCGCGTTTATTCTGAATGCCGTGCTGTCCTATGTTTCAGGGGCCTCATGGGGATCGGTCGCCTCTATCGGCGTGGCGTTGATGGGCATTGGTAACGGACTGCACGCCGATCTTCCCATCCTGGCGGCGGCAATTGTCACGGGCGCCTACTTTGGCGATAAGCTTTCCCCTCTGAGCGATACCACGAACCTGACCTCTGCCGTGACCAAAACCCGGCTGTACGATCTGATCAAATATCTGCTCTGGACCACAATACCGTCAACGATAATTAGCCTGCTGTTTTTTACCTGGCTTGGCATGGTTCATACCTCATCCGGCACGATTTCGCCGGAAAGTATGCAAATGCTGGTGCAGCTGAAAGGGTTGTACAAGTTTGGCGTGTTGCCGCTGCTGCCGATGATCATTGTCCTGTGCTTTACCTTTCTGCGCTTGCCGACGGTGCCCGCGTTACTGAGCAGCGCCTTTGTTGCGGTGCTGGTGGGGTGGCTCTACCAGGGCTTTCCGTTAGAGGAAGGGATTAAGGCCACAATGAGCGGTTTTCGTCTCGGCACGATAACCGATGCGACAAACCTCCTGCCTTCCGTTAAAGAACTGCTGGAGCAGGGAGGGCTTAATAATCAGGGCGGTTTCCTCTCGTTCATTATCTGCGCGATGATGTTCGCCGGGATCCTGACCGGCACAGGGATGATGGATGTGACGTTGCAAAGCGCAGCGAGCAAAATCAAAAGCGTCTTTGGCGCGATTCTGACCAGCGGCGTGCTGGCGGTCATCATCAATCTGTTGACCGGTTCGGATGGTCTGAACAAGATCGTTGTTTCTGAGCTGATGCTGAAGAAGTTTGAGGATCTCAATCTTTCGCCGCTGGTGCTTGCGCGGACGCTGGAGGACTTCGGGACCATGAGCGCGCCGATTATCCCCTGGTCTGCGGCGGGACTCTATATGGCGACAACGCTGGGCGTGTCAACGTTCAGCTATCTGCCGTACAGCGTGTTCTGCTTCAGTTCGATGGTTTTTGCCCTGATTTATGCCGCGACGGGATATCGCTTGCAGTCTTTCAGGGAGGCGACGGCGTAAAAAAAAAGCGCCCGGCAATGGGATTGCCGGGCGCTAGCCTCTTGATGCTTCGTGGTTACGCCGCCTCAGCCTTGCGGACCTTCTCCTGCGGCTTTACCGGTTTGGTCGCCAGCGCCTCCGGCTCGAAGTCGTCAACGTTAATGCTGCGCAGACGGCTGACTTCCGCTTTGATAAGGATCTCCGCTTCATCCTGGCTGATTATCCCTTTCGCCAGCGCGCTGCGGGCCAGCTCGTCCAGGCGGGTAAACGGCAGATTTTTGCCCAGCGTTTTACAGATACGCTGATGGATAGGGTCGGCGGTCATCACGTCGACCAGCGCCTCTTCCAGCAGGCCCACCGGGTTATGCTCGCTCGGGGTCAGATACTGGCCGCGACCGATGCGTGAGCGGGTTGCGCTCGGCGTTTGCAGGATCTTCGCAACAACATGATCCAGCTTATCGGAAGGCGCATGATAATGGCGGCCGGTCGGGAAGATGACCACGCGCATGACGCCGGCGATAAAGCGGTTCGGGAAGTTGCGCAGCAGTTCGTCGATCGCCTGCTCGGCCTGGTAGAGCGCGTCCTGAACGCCCCAGTGAACCAGCGGCAGATCCGCCGGGTTGCGTCCTTCGTCGTCATAGCGTTTCAGCACCGCAGACGCCAGGTACAGCTGGCTCAGCACATCGCCAAGGCGGGCGGAGATGCGCTCGCGACGCTTCAGGCTGCCGCCCAGCACCGCCATCGACATATCCGACAGCCAGGCGAGGTTAGCGCTCAGGCGGTTCAGGTGCTGATAGTAACGCTTCGTGGCATCGTGGGTCGGGGTGCTGCTGGTCAGGCCATGGGTCAGGCCGAGCCAGAAGCTGCGCACTTTGTTGCTGCCGACGTAGCCGATGTGTTTGAACAGCAGCTTATCAAAGGCGTTCAGGTCTTTATTCTGCGCGGCCGCCATCTCTTCAAGGACGTACGGATGGCAGCGAATGGCGCCCTGGCCGAAGATCATCATGCTGCGGGTCAAAATGTTGGCCCCCTCAACGGTGATGGCGATCGGCGCGCCCTGATAGGCGCGGGCCAGGAAGTTGCCTTCGCCGAGCATAATGCCTTTACCGCCGGCGATATCCATCGCATCGATGATGGACTGCTGACCACGGTGGGTACAGTGATACTTCACGATAGCGGACAGCACGGCCGGTTTCTCACCCAGCATAATGCCGTAGGTGATAAGCGACGCAGCGGCGTCCATTACATAGGCGTTACCGGCAATACGCGCCAGCGGCTCCTCGATCCCTTCCATTTTACCGATAGAGATTTTGAACTGGCGGCGGATGTGCGCGTAAGCGCCTGTCGCCATCGCAACGGATTTCAGCCCCCCGGTGGCGTTAGACGGCAGCGTAATGCCGCGGCCTACGGAGAGGCATTCCACCAGCATACGCCAGCCCTGACCGGCCATTTTCGGACCGCCGATGATGAAATCGATAGGGACGAAAATGTCTTTCCCCTGCGTCGGACCGTTCTGGAACGGGACGTTCAGCGGGAAGTGGCGGCGGCCAATCTCAACGCCCGGCGTGCCGGTGGGGATCAGCGCGCAGGTAATGCCCAGATCCTCATCGCCGCCCAGCAGTCTGTCCGGGTCGGACAGTTTGAACGCCAGGCCCAGTACGGTCGCGATCGGCGCCAGCGTGATGTAGCGTTTGTTCCAGGTCAGGCGCATGCCCAATACCTGTTCGCCCTGCCAGTCGCCCATACAAACAACGCCGGTATCCGGAATGGCGCCCGCATCGGAGCCCGCTTCCGGGCTGGTCAGCGCAAAGCAGGGGATTTCCAGACCACGGGCCAGACGCGGCAGATAGTGGTTCTTCTGCTCATCGGTGCCGTAGTGCTGCAGCAGTTCGCCCGGGCCTAATGAGTTCGGTACGCCAACGGTGATGGACAGGATACCGGAGACGCCGGAGAGTTTTTGCAGCACGCGGGACTGAGCGTATGCCGAAAACTCCAGTCCGCCGTACTCTTTCTTAATGATCATCGCAAAGAAGCGGTGCTCTTTGAGATAAGCCCACAGCTCCGGCGGCAGATCGGCCATTTCATGGGTAATCTGGAAGTCGTTCGCCATCCGGCAGGCCTCTTCAACCGGGCCGTCGAGGAACGCCTGCTCTTCTTCGGTCAGGCGCGGCTGCGGGTAGTTGTGCAGCTTTTTCCAGTCCGGGTTGCCCTGGAACAGGTCGCCTTCCCACCAGGTGGTGCCCGCATCAATCGCTTCTTTTTCTGTACGCGACATGGGCGGCATCACTTTGCTGAAGGCGCGAAAGACCGGCGCGGAAATCAGCGCCTTACGCATTGATACCAGGTTGAACGGCACCAGAAGAATGGCAAGCGGCAGCAGCAGCCAGATATTCCACAGCCCAGCCGCGCCCAGCGCGCCCGTCCAGACCAGCAGAATCAGGCTGCCGAGCAGCAGGTTAACCCGGTGATAGAAAAGCACGCCGAGTAAAACAACGGTTGCAACAATACTCAAAATCATCATAGAGAAAAGCTCCCTTGCTTGTAGGAGGTCTGACCACTTGTGATAATAAGGTTGTAGTGGATGTCATTTCTTTTAGCAATGTGTTTACAAAATAATTACAACCTGGCTCACAGAGTTTTGGTAAAACGGGGCACGGAAAATCAAAAGAACGCGGTATTCCCCGGCGTGATGCTTCTCGCCTATCCCGCTATCCGGTACACTGCCGAGGTTATTCTCATTAAATGCTGAAGGATTATCCTCATGTACCAGGATCTTATTCGTAACGAACTGAACGAAGCAGCGGAAACACTGGCTAACTTTCTGCAAGATGACGCCAATATCCACGCAATCCAGCGCGCGGCCGTTCTGCTGGCGGACAGCTTCAAAGCCGGTGGTAAAGTGCTTTCCTGCGGTAACGGCGGTTCGCATTGCGACGCTATGCATTTTGCTGAGGAGCTGACCGGTCGCTACCGTGAAAACCGTCCGGGCTATCCGGCGATCGCGATTTCCGACGTCAGCCATCTCTCCTGCGTCAGCAACGATTTTGGCTATGAGTATGTGTTCTCGCGCTACGTTGAGTCCGTCGGCCGCGTCGGCGATGTGCTGCTGGGTATTTCCACCTCCGGTAACTCCGGCAACGTGATCAAAGCGATTGCAGCGGCTCGCGCCCAGGGGATGAAAGTCATCACGCTGACCGGGAAAGACGGCGGCAAGATGGCGGGGTCCGCCGATGTTGAAATTCGCGTACCGCATTTCGGCTACGCCGATCGTATTCAGGAAATTCACATTAAAGTGATTCACATCCTGATTATGCTTATCGAAAAAGAGATGGTTAAAGCCTGAGTAGTGTAGTCTCCCCCTCCTGCGCGGGAGGGGGAAGAGATGAGGGGGTAATTATGTGCGAACTGCTCGGGATGAGCGCGAATGTGCCGACCGATATTTGCTTTAGTTTTACCGGGCTGGTGCAGCGCGGCGGCGGCACCGGGCCGCATAAAGACGGCTGGGGCATCACCTTCTATGAAGGTAAAGGCTGTCGCACATTTAAAGATCCGCAACCGAGCTTTCAGTCGCCCGTCGCCAGACTGGTGCAGGACTACCCCATCAAATCTTGTTCGGTTATCGCGCACATTCGCCAGGCGAACCGCGGCAACGTCGCGCTGGAGAATACCCATCCTTTTACCCGCGAGCTGTGGGGCCGTAACTGGACCTACGCGCATAACGGGCAGCTCACGGGCTATAAGACGCTGGAAACCGGCCACTTTCGTCCGGTCGGCGAAACCGACAGCGAAAAGGCGTTTTGCTGGCTGCTTAACAGGCTGACGACGCGCTACCCGCGTACGCCGGGAAATATGGAGGCGGTATTTAAATATATCGCGACGCTGGCGACGCAGCTGCGGGAAAAAGGCGTGTTTAACATGCTGCTGTCCGACGGCCGTTACGTGATGGCGTATTGCTCGACCAATCTGTACTGGATCACCCGACGCGCGCCGTTCGGCGTTGCCAAGCTGCTCGATCAGGATGTTGAAATCGACTTTCAGCGCGAGACCACACCGAACGATGTGGTCACCGTGATAGCCACGCAGCCGCTGACGGGCAATGAAACCTGGCATAAGATTATGCCAGGCGAGTGGGCGTTATTTTGCCTCGGGGACCGTATAGTTTGACGCCAGCTGCGGCTGGACGACATCGCTGCTCAACGGCTTGCTGACCACGTAGCGCCCGTCGACGACCGACACCATTGGCGGCTTATGCGTCTGGGCGAAGTAGTCGTATCCGGGCTTCAGCTGTGACCAGAAGTCTTTGTAAAACGAGAACTTATGGCGTTCCATATTGGCATCGGTCATGCGGAACGGGTAAATGCTCACCTGAACGTTGGACTGGCCGAAAACCAGGGCGCCGGTGACGAACTGGAAGATCTCATCGATGCCGGAATCGGTCATGGCGTAGCAGCCGATAGAGACGCAGGCGCCGTGAATCATCAGGTATTTCCCTTCGTAGCCGTGCGCGCGGTCATAGGCATTCGGGAAACCGATATTGATCGCTTTATAGAAACGGCTGTCAGGTTTGAGCTGTTCGCGGGTGACGGAATAGAAACCTTCGGGTGATTTGAAGTCCCCCTGGCGCTGCTTAGGCCCCAGGCCGCCGGAGTAGTTACAGATTTTGTAACTGTCGAGAAGCTGGTAGGTTTCACCCATTTTCACATACAGATCAAGGGTGCGCTCTTCCTTAAATATCTGGATATAAACCGGCGACCCCATCAACTGCTGTTTAAATTCTTTGCTGACCGGCGTTGTCGGGCTGTTGCTGCTGAGCAGGCCCGCAAATGAGACGCACGGAATCAAAAGCATCGCAATAAACAATGCGATTTTGCGCATACTACTTATTCCTTGATAAAACGGTGTTGACACACAACACGCCAGAACGGCGAAAGAAACCCGAAAATAAGATGATTCTGGTTTTAGATGCGCTCACATTAGCATCACCAGCGTTTTTCGCAAGCGCAGACTGCCGCGTTTACAATTTAGTTTTTCTTTATAGCCGATTTGTTGAGAATCGGCAGTCAGAACTTTGCGCATTAGCTCGCATTTTACCATCCACTTTCCCGTGAATGCTGGGGTCCGAAGGGGAAAACTGATAGACTTCCCCCGCTTTATGATCAGGTGTAGGAAAGGATGCTTTACGCTCATCAGCTGCTGCCAGCAGAGACTCTGGCATTTGATTTTCCTTTCTTTTTTCTTCGCAAAATGCTGGGTTCATACGCAACGTCATTCAGTGGCTCACCGACGCCGCCTGAAGGATGAAGTACAAAGTGATAGTTACGGATACCTGCTAACGATATGATTAAAATCACAAAAGGCCTCAACCTGCCGATCGCGGGCGCCCCTTCGCAGCAACTGTCTGAAGGTGCTGCGGTCAAGCGCGTCGCGCTGTTGGGGGAAGAGTATGTTGGCCTTCGACCGTCAATGATGGTCAAGGAAGGGGACAGGGTTCTCAAAGGACAACCGCTGTTCGAAGACAAAAAAAATCCCGGCGTGCGCTTTACGGCGCCTGCCAGCGGTACCGTCAGCGCGATTCATCGTGGCGAACGTCGCGTGCTGCAGGCCGTGGTGATCGATATAGAAGGCGATGAATCAATAGCCTTTTCGCGCTTTGCGCCGGACGAACTGGCGCATCTGCCGCGGGAGACGGTTGAGCAGCAGCTGTTGGCCTCGGGGCTGTGGACCAGCCTGCGCACCCGCCCTTTCAGTAAAGCCCCCGCGCCTGGCTCAACGCCAGCGGCGATTTTCGTCACGGCGATGGACACTCAGCCTCTCAGCGCCGACCCGCAGCCCGTTATCTTCAGCCATCGCGAAGCATTTAACGCCGGCCTGACGGTGCTGACGCGCCTGACGCCGGGCATGGTGCATGTGTGCCAGGCAAGCGGCGGCAAGCTGGGCGGCCATCCGGTCGGTCAGGTGAAATTCAATGAGTTTACCGGCCCGCATCCGGCGGGGCTTGCTGGCACGCATATCCACTTCCTTGAGCCGGTCAGCCTGAAAAAACAGGTCTGGCACCTCAACTATCAGGACGTTATCGCCATCGGCAAACTGTTCGTCGACGGCGAGCTGTGGACGGAGCGCGTTATCGCGCTCGGCGGACCGCAGGTGAAAACGCCGCGTCTGCTGCGCACCCGTCTGGGGGCGAGCCTCGACGAGCTGCTGGCTTCGGAGCTTTGCGAAGGTGAAAACCGCGTTATCTCGGGGTCCGTGCTGAGCGGCACGCACGCGCAGGGGCCGCATGCGTTCCTGGGGCGTTTCCATCAGCAGGTCAGCGTGGTGCAGGAAGGGCGTGAGAAGGAGCTGTTCGGCTGGGTGATGCCGGGCAAGGACAAATTCTCCATTACCCGCACGACGCTGGGCCACTTCCTGAAACACAAGCTGTTCCGCTTCACGACCGATACCCACGGCGGCGAGCGCGCCATGGTGCCGATCGGCAACTACGAACGCGTGATGCCGCTGGACATTCTGGCGACGCCGCTACTGCGCGACCTGCTCGCCGGAGATACCGACAGCGCCCAGGCGCTGGGGTGTCTGGAGTTGGATGAAGAAGACCTGGCGCTTTGCACCTACGTCTGCCCGGCGAAATACGAATACGGGCCGATTTTGCGCGACGTGTTAACCCGCATTGAGCAGGAAGGATAAGTGATGGGCTTGAAGAATCTGCTGGAAAAAATTGAGCCGCACTTTACCCACGGCGGCAAACTGGAAAAGTATTACCCGTTGTACGAAGCGGCGGCCACGATTTTCTATACTCCGGGTCAGGTGACGCGCGGGGCATCGCATGTGCGTGATGCTATCGATCTTAAGCGCATGATGATTCTGGTATGGCTCGCCGTTTTCCCGGCGATGTTCTGGGGTATGTATAACGTCGGCCTGCAGACCATTCCGGCGCTGCATAAGTTGTACGGACCGGAACAGCTGCAGCAGGTCATCGCCAGCCACTGGCACTACAGCGTGGCGCAGTGGCTGGGCGTGAACTTTGGCTCTGACGCCGGTTGGCTGAGCATGATGGGGCTGGGCGCCGTCTTTTTCCTGCCCATCTATATCACCGTCTTTATCGTCGGCGGCTTCTGGGAAGTGCTGTTCGCCATCGTGCGTAAGCACGAGATTAACGAAGGCTTCTTCGTCACCTCTATCCTCTTTGCCCTGATTGTGCCGCCCACGCTACCGCTGTGGCAGGCGGCGCTGGGCATCAGCTTCGGCGTGGTGATCGCCAAAGAGATCTTCGGCGGCACCGGACGCAACTTCCTTAACCCGGCGCTGGCGGGGCGCGCTTTTCTGTTCTTCGCCTACCCGGCGCAGATTTCCGGCGACCTGGTCTGGACGGCGGCGGACGGCTTTTCCGGCGCCACGCCGCTGTCGCAGTGGGCAAGCCACGGCGGCGAGGCGCTGGTAAACGTCGTGACGGGCCAGCCGGTCACCTGGATGGACGCGTTCCTCGGCAATATCCCCGGCTCGATTGGCGAAGTGTCGACGCTGATGATCCTGATCGGCGGCGCCATCATCATCTTTGGCCGCGTCGCCTCCTGGCGTATTGTCGCGGGCGTCATGCTGGGGATGGCGGCGACGGCGACGCTGTTCAACGTTATCGGTTCTGATACCAACCCGATGTTCGCCATGCCGTGGTACTGGCATCTGGTGCTGGGCGGTTTTGCGTTCGGCATGATGTTTATGGCAACGGACCCGGTATCGGCGTCATTTACAGATAAAGGGAAGTGGTGCTACGGCGCGTTGATCGGCGTGATGTGCGTGCTGATTCGCGTGGTAAACCCGGCCTACCCGGAAGGGATGATGCTGGCGATCCTGTTCGCCAACCTCTTTGCGCCGCTGTTTGACTACCTGGTGGTGCAGGCCAACATCAAGCGGAGGAAGTCGCGTGGCTGACGTCAAGAATAACGATAGCATTGGTAAAACGCTGCTGGTGGTGCTGGTGCTGTGCCTTATCTGCTCCATCGTGGTCGCCGGTTCCGCCGTCGGGCTGAAACCGCGCCAGCAGGAGCAGCGCGCGCTGGACAAGCAGCGCAACATTCTGGCGGTCGCCGGACTGATGAAGCCGGAGATGCAGGCCGACGAGGTGGCGTCTGTTTATGCTGAGCGCATCACGCCGCGGCTGTTGGATCTGAAAAGCGGCGAGCTGCTGGCGAAAGACCCGGCAAGCTTCAACGCGTCTCTGGCGTTAAAAGACCCGGCGCAAAGCCTGTCGCTGGACGCAGGCCAGGATCCCGCGGGCATCAAGCGTCGCAGCAACATTGTGGAAATTTATCTGGTCAAAGACGCCAGCAAACAGGTGCAGGAAGTGGTGCTGCCGATTTACGGCAACGGCCTGTGGTCAATGATGTATGCCTTTGTGGCGCTGGATACCGATGGCCGCACCGTAAATGGCATCACCTACTATGACCAGGGCGAAACGCCGGGGCTGGGCGGCGAGGTGGAAAACCCGAACTGGCGCCAGCAGTTTGTCGGCAAAAAGGTGCTCGACGATAACGGCATGCCGGCGCTGAAGGTGGTAAAAGGCGCAGCGCGGCCGGGGGATGAATACGCGGTGGACGGCCTGTCCGGCGCGACCCTGACGTCGAACGGCGTGCAGCACAGTTTTGATTTCTGGATGGGCGAGCTTGGCTTCGGTCCGTTCCTGAAACAGGTTCGTGAAGGAGGGCTGAACAATGGCTGAACTCGGCGATATGAAAGAGGTTAAACGGGTACTGGTTGGGCCGCTGGTCGCCAATAACCCGATTGCCCTGCAGGTGCTCGGCGTCTGCTCGGCGCTGGCGGTGACCACCAAGCTGGAGACGGCCTTCGTGATGACCATTGCGGTTACGCTGGTCACCGCGTTTTCCAGCATGTTTATCTCGATGATCCGCCATCACATCCCCAATAGCGTGCGCATTATCGTGCAGATGGCGATCATCGCGTCGCTGGTGATCGTCGTCGATCAGCTGCTGCGCGCCTTTGCCTACGAGGTTTCCAAACAGCTGTCGGTGTTCGTCGGCCTGATTATCACCAACTGTATCGTGATGGGGCGCGCGGAGGCTTATGCCATGAAATCGCCGCCTCTGGCGAGCTTTATGGACGGGATCGGCAACGGTCTGGGCTACGGCGCGATTTTGCTTATCGTCGGTTTCCTGCGCGAGCTTATCGGCAGCGGCAAACTGTTCGGCGTGACGGTGCTGCAGACGGTGCAGAACGGCGGCTGGTATCAGCCGAACGGCCTGTTCCTGCTGGCGCCGAGCGCGTTCTTTATTATTGGTCTGCTGATCTGGGCGCTGCGTACGTGGAAGCCGGAACAGCAGGAAAAGGAGTAACCGTCGATGGCGCATTATCTTAGCTTGTTTGTCCGCGCGGTATTCGTCGAAAACATGGCGCTGGCGTTCTTCCTCGGCATGTGTACCTTCCTTGCGGTATCGAAAAAGGTGTCGACCGCCTTTGGTCTTGGCGTTGCGGTGACGGTGGTTCTCGGCATTGCGGTGCCGGCGAACAACCTGGTGTATAACCTGGTGCTGCGCGACGGCGCGCTGGCGCCGGGCGTCGATCTGAGTTTCCTCAACTTCATCACCTTTATCGGCGTTATCGCCGCGCTGGTGCAGATCCTCGAGATGATCCTCGATAAATACTTCCCGGCGCTGTACAACGCCCTTGGCATCTTCCTGCCGCTGATTACCGTGAACTGCGCCATTTTTGGCGGCGTCTCCTTCATGGTGCAGCGTGACTATAACTTTGGTGAGTCCATTGTGTATGGTTTCGGCTCCGGCATCGGCTGGATGCTGGCGATCGTCGCCATGGCGGGGATCCGCGAAAAAATGAAATACGCCAACGTGCCCGCGGGGCTGCGCGGTTTAGGGATAACCTTCATTACCACCGGTTTGATGGCGCTGGGCTTTATGTCCTTCTCCGGCGTGCAACTGTAAGGGCGGGTAGCTATGGAAATTTTACTGGGCGTAGGTATGTTTACGCTGATCGTGCTGGCCCTGTCGGTATTGATCCTGTTTGCAAAATCAAAGCTGGTGAACTCCGGCGATGTGGTCATTGAAATTAACGACGAGGCGGATAAGCAGATCCGCACCCCGGCGGGCGATAAGCTGCTTAACACGCTGTCCGGCAACGGGATTTTCGTCTCTTCTGCCTGCGGCGGCGGCGGTTCATGCGGCCAGTGCCGGGTGGTGGTGAAAGAGGGCGGCGGCGATATTCTGCCGACCGAGCTTTCGCATATCACTAAGCGCGAAGCCAAAGAGGGCTGCCGCCTGGCCTGCCAGGTGGCGGTGAAGCAGAACATGAAGATTGAGCTGCCGGAAGAGGTTTTCGGCGTGAAAAAATGGGAGTGCGAGGTTATCTCTAACGATAACAAAGCCACCTTTATTAAAGAGCTCAAGCTGGCGATTCCGCAGGGGGAGAGCGTGCCTTTCCGCGCCGGCGGCTATATTCAGATCGAATGTCCGCCTCACCGGGTGGCTTATGCTGATTTCGACGTGCCGCAGGAGTACCGCGGCGACTGGGACAAATTCAACCTGTTCCGCTTTGTCTCTGAGGTAAAAGAGCCGACGCTTCGCGCGTACTCCATGGCGAACTACCCGGAAGAGAAGGGCATTATCATGCTCAACGTGCGCATCGCAACGCCGCCGCCGGGCGCGCCTGACGCGCCTCCGGGGATTATGTCGTCGTATATCTGGTCGCTTAAGCCCGGTGATAAGGTGACGATTTCCGGGCCGTTTGGCGAGTTTTTCGCCAAAGAGACCGATGCCGAAATGGTGTTTATCGGCGGCGGCGCGGGGATGGCGCCGATGCGTTCGCATATCTTCGATCAGCTTAAGCGTTTGCACAGCCACCGAAAAATCAGCTTCTGGTACGGCGCGCGTTCGCTGCGCGAGATGTTCTACGACGATGAGTTTGAACAGCTTGCCCGCGAGAACCCGAACTTTACCTTCCACGTGGCGCTTTCCGATCCGCAGCCGGAAGATAACTGGACGGGCTACACGGGCTTTATCCACAACGTGTTGTACAACAACTACCTGAAGGATCATCCGGCGCCGGAAGACTGCGAGTTTTACATGTGCGGGCCGCCGGTGATGAACACCGCGGTCATTAAGATGCTTAAAGATCTCGGCGTCGAGGATGACAACATCCTGCTGGATGACTTTGGAGGCTAAGGATGATGACGGTTTTTCTGGCGACGTTTGCCATTTTTGTGCTGACGATCCTCGGCATGTCGCTGGGCTATCTGCTTAAGCGTAAAAGTATTCAGGGAAGCTGCGGGGGGATCTCCTCCCTGGGGCTTGAGAAAGTGTGCGACTGTCCTGAACCGTGCGACGCGCGTAAAAAGCGCATGGCGCGCGAGGCGAACCGTATTCTCTGAATAACCGCGCCCTCTTTCGGGGGCGCGTATCCCACTTCTCATTTCCTGGTATTATTCTGTATACTTATCCAGTGGTTGGTGAGGGCTAAGTATGCGCAAAATTATCCATGTCGATATGGACTGCTTTTTTGCCGCCGTTGAAATGCGGGATAATCCTGCGCTGCGCGATATTCCCATCGCCATCGGCGGCAGCCGCGTACAGCGCGGCGTGATCAGCACCGCCAACTATCCGGCGCGTAAGTTTGGCGTGCGCAGCGCGATGCCCACGGCCATGGCGCTGAAGCTTTGCCCGCACCTGACGCTGCTGCCGGGGCGTTTTGACGCCTACAAAGATGCCTCGGTGCATATTCGTGAAATCTTTTCCCGCTATACCTCGCTTATCGAACCGCTGTCGCTGGATGAGGCCTATCTTGACGTCACCGACAGCCCCCATTGCCAGGGTTCCGCCACGCGGATGGCGCAGGAAATTCGCCAGACGATTTTCGATGAGCTGCAGCTGACGGCCTCGGCAGGGGTTGCGCCGGTGAAGTTTCTGGCGAAAATCGCCTCCGATCTCAACAAGCCCAATGGACAGTACGTCATCACGCCCGATGAGGTTCCCGCCTTTCTTACAACGCTGCCGCTGGCGAAAATTCCCGGGGTGGGCAAAGTCTCCGCGGCGAAGCTGGAAAGCATGGGGTTGCGTACCTGCGGCGATGTGCAGCAAAGCGATCTCGCGCTGCTGCTTAAGCGCTTTGGCAAGTTTGGCCGGGTGCTGTGGGAGCGCAGCAACGGCGTTGATGAGCGCGGTGTTAACAACACGCGTCTGCGTAAATCGGTCGGCGTTGAGCGTACCCTGGCGGAAGATATCCACGACTGGTCCGACTGCGAAGCCATTATTGAGCGCCTGTACCCGGAGCTTGAGCGGCGGCTGGCGAAGGTGAAACCCGATCTACGCATCGCGCGGCAGGGGGTGAAGCTCAAATTTAACGACTTTCAGCTCACCACTCAGGAACACATCTGGCCGACGCTGAACAAAGATGACCTCATCGCCACGGCGTACAACACCTGGCAGGAGCGGCGAGGGGGAAGGGGAGTCAGGCTGGTGGGGCTGCACGTGACGCTGCTCGATCCGCAGCTTGAGCGCCAGCTGGTGCTGGGGCTGTAAAATACAGCGCCCCGGCAATCGCGGGGCGCTGTGCTTAAAACGACACTCTTATTTCGTCGGAATGGCTTTCAGCAGTTCGGTCAGAAGCGTCCAGTACTGGCCCACGCTTTCGATATGTACCTGCTCGTCCGGAGAGTGCGGACCGGTGATGGTTGGCCCAATCGATACCATGTCCATATCCGGGTACGGTTTTTTGAACAGACCGCATTCCAGACCGGCGTGGATAATCTGAATGTTCGGCATCTTGTTGAACAGACGCTGATAGGTTTCACGCACCAGGTGCATTACCGGCGAGTTGGCATCCGGCTGCCAGCCCGGGTAGCCGCCCTTCGGCTCGGTTTTCGCGCCCGCCATCTGGCCCAGCGATTCCAGCATGCTCACGACGTAGTCTTTACCGCTGTCGATAAGCGAACGAATCAGGCAGATGATTTCCACGTTATCGTCATGCATGGTCACCACGCCGACGTTGAGCGAGGTTTCAACCACCCCTTTCGCCACGTCAGAGTTGCGGATAACGCCGTTCGGCGTGGCGTTCAGCAGCTGAATAAAGCCGTCGCGGGAAGCGGTGCTGAGCGCGCCTTTGGTCGTCGTAACGGCCTCAAGGATAACGGTCAGGTTCTTCTCTTTAACGGACAGCTCATTTTGCAGAATGGCCAGGTATTTATCCGCCAGCGCTTTCAGTTTTTCAACGTTAGCGGCCGGAACGGCAACGGTCGTGAACGCTTCACGCGGAATCGCGTTGCGCAGGGTGCCGCCGTTGAAATCCACCAGGCGCAGATCCAGCTCCGCCGCATGACCGGCGAGGAAGCGCACCAGCAGCTTGTTGGCGTTGCCGAGGCCCAGGTGGATATCGCCGCCGGAGTGGCCGCCTTTCAGGCCTTTCAGCGTCAGCTTAAAGGTCTGGTAGCCCGCAGGCACCGCTTCACGGGTCAGCGGTAGGGTGGTGATAAAGTCGATACCACCGGCGCAGCCCATGTAGATCTCACCCTCTTCTTCAGAGTCGGTGTTGATCAGAATGTCCGCCTGCAGCCAGTTCGGCTGCAGACCGAATGCGCCGTCCATGCCGGCCTCTTCGGTCATGGTCAGCAGCACTTCCAGCGGACCGTGCTGCACGCTGTCGTCGGCCAGCACCGCCAGGGCGGAGGCCATACCGATGCCGTTGTCCGCGCCGAGGGTGGTGCCGCGCGCTTTAACCCACTCGCCGTCGATGTACGGCTGAATCGGATCTTTGGTGAAGTCGTGAACGGTGTCGTTGTTTTTCTGCGGCACCATGTCGAGATGCGCCTGCAGCACGACCGGTTTACGGTTTTCCATACCGGCGGAGGCCGGTTTGCGGATCAGAATGTTGCCCACCCGATCGCGTTCTGCGTGGAGCCCTTTTTCCTTCGCCCAGCCCATAATGTGCTCAGCGAGCTGTTCTTCATGGTAGGACGGGTGCGGAATGGAACAAATTTTGGCAAAAAAATCCCACAGCGGCTGTGGGGATAGCTGAGACAGTTCAGACACAATAAGTCTCCTTAGGGCTTACTGCAAAAGTCGCTTGCAGGTAACGGGTTAGCAATGACAATCAGGCGCTGCGCCTGACTTGCGAGACGTGGTTGAGGATACCACTTTCTGTCTTCTCTGGTAGCACGAACCGCGTAAAAACTCCCGGCAAGGCCGCTAAACACTGGTTTTTAGTGCGCCAGATCTCTATAATCTCGCGCAACCTGGAATCACCCCGAACATTTTTTAAGCCGTTTTAGACTGGCTGGGACACTATCACATGAGCGAAAAATACGTTGTCACCTGGGACATGTTGCAAATTCACGCCCGCAAACTGGCAAGCCGTCTGCTGCCGGTTGAACAGTGGAAAGGCATCATTGCCGTAAGCCGCGGGGGGCTGGTTCCTGGCGCTCTGCTGGCGCGTGAATTGGGCATCCGTCACGTTGATACCGTGTGCATCTCCAGCTATGACCATGACAACCAGCGCGAGCTGAAAGTAATCAAACGCGCGGAAGGCGATGGCGAAGGCTTTATCGTGATTGACGATCTGGTCGATACCGGCGGCACTGCGGTGGCGATCCGCGAAATGTATCCAAAAGCCCATTTCGTCACCATTTTCGCAAAACCGGCGGGTCGTCCGCTGGTTGATGACTACGTGGTTGATATCCCGCAGGATACCTGGATTGAGCAGCCGTGGGATATGGGCGTCGTGTTCGTTCCGCCGATTTCCGGCCGCTAATCCCGCGCATTCCTGCAAAAAATGTCTTCTCAACGCCCGGTTTACCGGGCGTTGTTTTTTTTCGGCACAGGCGCGGTACAATAGACTCTATGTCGTATCTATGGAGTCTGTGCGATGTCTGAGCCCAATCTTAGCGAAACGCTGTTTAAACCCCGTTTCAAACACCCGGAAACCTCAACGCTGGTGCGCCGCTTTAACCAGGGAAACGCCTCGTCGGTGCAGTCGGCGCTGGACGGTAAAAACGTTCCGCACTGGTACCGGATGATTAACCGGCTGATGTGGATCTGGCGCGGAGTCTCGCCGCAGGAGATCCTCGACGTTCAGGCGCGTATTGTGATGAGCCAGGCCGAGCGCACGGACGCAGAGCTGTATGACACCGTGGTCGGCTACCGCGGCGGCAACTGGATCTACGAATGGGCCAAACAGGCGATGCTCTGGCAGCAAAAAGCGGGGCAGGAGACTGACGATGCGCTCAGCGGCCGCCACTGGCTGCACGCCTCTAATCTGTACAGCATTGCCGCCTACCCGCACCTGAAGGGCGATGAGCTGGCGGAGCAGGCTCAGGCGCTGGCCAATCGTGCCTATGAGGAAGCCGCGCAGCGTTTGCCGGTTTCCATGCGCGAACTGGAGTTCACTATCCCTGGCGGCCCGTCGATAACCGGTTTTCTGCATATGCCGCCCGGCGAGGCGCCGTTTCCGACGGTGCTGATGTGCGGCGGGCTTGATTCGCTGCAGAGCGATTATTTCAACCTGTATGAAAATTACTTCGCGCCGCGCGGCATTGCGATGCTGACGCTGGACATGCCCTCTATCGGCTTCTCTTCGAAATGGAAGCTGACGCAAGACTCCAGCTTCCTGCATCAGCACGTGCTGAAGGCGCTGGCGAACATTCCGTGGGTTGATCATACCCGAGTGGCGGCGTTTGGCTTCCGCTTTGGCGCCAACGTCGCCGTGCGGCTGGCCTACCTGGAGCCCCAGCGCCTCAGAGCCGTGGCCTGCATCGGCCCGGTGGTGCACAGCCTGCTGAGCGACCCGCAGCGTCAGGCCAGCGTCCCCGAGATGTATCTTGACGTGCTGGCCTCGAGCCTCGGCATGCACGATGCTTCAGACGATGCGCTGCGCGTTGAGCTCAACCGCTACTCTCTTAAAACGCAGGGGTTATTGGGGCGCCGCTGCCCGACGCCTATGCTTTCCGCATTCTGGCAAAACGATCCCTTTAGTCCGCCTGAGGAGTCGCAGTTAATTACCTCATCCTCTGCCGATGGTAAATTGCTGCCGGTGGCGTTTAACCCGGTATATCGTAATTTTGATAAGGCTTTGAAAGAAATTGCTGGGTGGATCAATCATCGTTTTAGTTAATATATTGCTAAATTTTATTGATTTGGTAAAACAGTTGCATCACTAAAGGAGATCGCAATGACGTTACCGAGTGGACACCCGAAGAGTAAACTGACCAAGAAATTAGCGGCCCTTGGCCCCTACATTCGTGAGGAGCAGTGCGAGGATAACCGCTTTTTTTTCGACTGCCTGGCTGTGTGCGTCAATGTTAAACCCGCCCCTGAGAAGCGCGAGTTCTGGGGCTGGTGGCTGGAGATGGAAGCGGAAGAGAAACGTTTCACCTACAGCTATCAGTTTGGTTTATATGACAAAGATGGCGTATGGCAGGCTATGGTCATCAAAGACGCCGAAGTGAAAGATCGCCTTGAACAAACGCTGCGGGACTTTCATGAAAGGGTTCGCGATCTGCTGAAAACGTTCGATCTGGCTCTGGAGCCAGCGGATGATTTTAAAGGCCAGCCGGTAAAACGTTCCGCCTGAAAATAACCCCCTGAATAGCATTGTTATTCCAGGGGGTTATTATTTTGCCGCGATTGAAAATAAAAAGCCCTTCGGCGTAAACGGAAGGGCTCTTATTTTATGAGGTCTTAGAACTGGTAAACCAGACCCAGCGCGACAACGTCATCGGTATTCAGACCGAGTTTGTTTTTGTCATTCAGCTGGTTAATTTTGTAATCCACAAACGCCGACATGTTTTTGTTGAAGTAATAGGTCGCTGCGACGTCGATATATTTCACCAGATCCGCATCGCCTACGCCTTCGATATCCTTGCCTTTAGACTGGATGTAGCCGATGGACGGACGCAGACCGAAATCGAACTGGTACTGCGCAACGATTTCCATCGCCTGGTTTTTGTTGGCAAAGCCGCTGACTTTGGTATTTACGCCGTTGATTGACGCAGTACCGGAAATCGGGGTCATGTTGCGGGTTTCCGCGTAGATAGCCGCCAGGTAGATTTTATTCGCATCGTATTTGAAGCCGGTGGTCCAGGCTTCCGCGTCCGTACCCTTGCCCCAGCTGCTTTCCTGCTGAGTCAGGGTGCGGTTGGAGTTAGAGTAGGCTGCGCCCCAGGTGAAGCCGGAGTCGCCGAAGTCATAGCTCAGAGAGGTACCGAAACCGTCGCCGTTGGCTTTGCTTGCCGCGCGGCCATCGTTTTCGTTCTTGCCCTGATACTGCAGCGCAAATTTCAGACCATCAACCAGACCAAAGAAGTTGTTGTTACGATAGGTTGCCAGGCCGTTAGCGCGGCCGGTCATGAAGTTGTCGGTTTTAACGAAGGAGTCGTCGCCGAATTCCGGGATCATATCGGTGTATGCCGCGACGTTGTACAGCACGCCGTAGTTACGGCCGTAGTCGAATGAGCCGTAATCGCCCGCTTTCAGACCGGCAAACGCCAGACGGGTTTTCGCCGTATTCGGGTCGCCTTCTACTTTGTTGGCGGCAACCTGGTATTCCCACTGACCGAAGCCGGTCAGCAGATCGTTAATTTGTGTCTGGCCTTTGAAGCCCAGACGAATATAGGACTGATCGCCATCAACAGAGGCGTTGTCGCTGAAGTAGTGTTCAGCTTTTACGCGGCCGTACAGATCCAGCTTATTGCCGTCTTTGTTATATACTTCAGCTGCCTGCGCCGCAGAAGCCGCCATAACGCCCATTACCACTAATGCCAGTGTGCTCTTTTTCATTTTTAACCCTGAGTATTTATACGCGCTATAAAATCGGGAACTCATCCCATGAAAAAAACAGGAAGGTTTTTAACCCGCAGGAATGAAACTTTTATGACAAAGTGAGAATATTTTTAAAAAGTTGTGTTTTAGTGTTTCTGTAATAAAAAAGTCATCTTCCGCCGCTACGCTTCCTGATCCCGCGCAACAAAGTGCTTTGCAGCCTCCAGAGGGAGTTGGCAAGCGCGCCTACTCCTGTTAAAACGTCTGTTCGATATCATTTCTTCTTTTTTTAATGGCAGAGAATCATGAGTGACAGCCAAACGCTGGTGGTCAAGCTGGGTACCAGTGTTTTAACCGGGGGATCGCGTCGTCTGAATCGCGCCCATATCGTTGAATTAGTGCGCCAGTGCGCGCAGCTGCACGCTGCCGGGCACCGTATTGTGATAGTCACCTCCGGGGCGATCGCCGCCGGGCGGGAGCACCTTGGCTATCCTGAGCTGCCCGCCACCATCGCATCCAAGCAGCTGCTGGCCGCCGTCGGGCAGAGCCGCCTGATTCAACTGTGGGAGCAGCTGTTCTCCATTTACGGCATTCATGTAGGGCAGATGCTGCTGACCCGCGCGGATATGGAAGATCGCGAGCGTTTCCTCAACGCGCGCGATACGCTGCGCGCGCTGCTGGATAACCGCATCGTACCGGTTATCAATGAAAACGACGCGGTGGCGACCGCTGAGATTAAGGTCGGTGATAACGACAATCTGTCCGCGCTGGCGGCGATCCTCGCAGGCGCAGATAAGCTGTTGCTGCTGACCGACCAGCAGGGGCTGTTCACCGCCGACCCGCGCAGCAACCCGGATGCCAAACTGATTGCCGACGTTCACGGCATCGACGATGCGCTGCGGGCGATTGCCGGCGACAGCGTTTCCGGCCTTGGCACCGGCGGTATGGGGACCAAGCTGCAGGCGGCGGATGTGGCCTGCCGCGCGGGTATCGATACCATCATCGCCGCAGGCAGCCGCCCGGGGGTGATTGGCGATGTGATGGAAGGTGTGCCGGTTGGCACCCGTTTCCACGCCCAGGCCTCGCCGCTGGAGAACCGCAAGCGCTGGATTTTCGGCGCGCCGCCGGCGGGTGAAATCACCGTTGATGAGGGCGCCACCGCGGCGATTCTGGAAAAAGGTAGCTCATTGCTTCCAAAAGGCATTAAAAGCGTGACAGGCAACTTCTCCCGTGGTGAAGTCATCCGTATCCGTAATCTTGAAGGTCGCGATATTGCGCATGGCGTCAGCCGTTACAACAGCGACGCGCTGCGCCGCATTGCGGGCCACCATTCGCAGCAAATCGACGCCATTCTTGGCTATGAGTATGGCCCGGTCGCCGTACATCGCGACGATATGATCACCCGTTAAGGAGTTTCCCATGCTGGAACAAATGGGCATTGCCGCCAAAGCGGCGTCTTATCAACTGGCACTGTTATCCAGCCGTGAGAAAAATCAGGTTCTGGAAAAAATTGCCGATTATCTGGAAGCGCAGACCGAAGATATCCTCAGCGCGAACGCGCAGGATCTTGCAGAGGCGCGCGCTAACGGCCTCAGCGAGGCCATGCTGGACCGTCTGGCCCTGACGCCTGCGCGCCTGAAAGGGATCGCCGACGATGTGCGCCAGGTGTGCAACCTTGCCGACCCGGTCGGGCAGGTGATCGACGGCGGCCTGCTGGACAGCGGGCTGCGTATCGAGCGTCGCCGCGTTCCGCTGGGCGTTGTGGGAGTCATTTATGAGGCGCGTCCGAACGTGACCGTCGATGTCGCCTCGCTGTGCCTGAAAACCGGCAATGCGGCGATCCTGCGCGGCGGTAAAGAGACCTGGCGCACCAACGCCGCGACGGTAAAAGTGATTCAGCAGGCGCTGGAGGAGTGCGGTTTACCGGCGGGCGCCGTGCAGGCTATCGAAAGCCCGGACCGCGCGCTGGTCGGAGAAATGCTGCGCATGGATAAGTATATCGACATGCTTATTCCGCGCGGCGGCGCTGGCCTGCACAAGCTGTGCCGCGAACAGTCGACTATACCGGTTATCACCGGCGGTATCGGCGTGTGTCATATCTACGTGGATGATTCCGCCGAGTTTGCGCCGGCGCTGAAGATCATCGTCAATGCGAAAACCCAGCGTCCGAGCACCTGTAATACGGTGGAAACGCTGCTGGTGCATAAAGGCATTGCCGATACCTTCCTGCCTGCCCTGAGCCAGCAGATGGCGGTAAGCGGTGTCACCCTGCACGCCGACGAAAACGCGATTGCGCTACTTAAAGACGGCCCGGCGCAGGTGGTGCCGGTAAAAGCGCAGGAGTATGACGATGAGTTTTTATCGCTGGATCTCAACGTGAAGCTGGTGGATGACCTGGATGGCGCCATCGCGCATATTCGCGCGCACGGCACCCAGCACTCCGATGCCATTCTGACCCGCACGCTGCGTAACGCCAGCCGCTTCATCAACGAGGTGGATTCCTCCGCGGTTTACGTCAACGCCTCCACCCGCTTCACCGACGGCGGCCAGTTTGGCCTTGGCGCGGAAGTGGCCGTGAGCACGCAAAAACTGCACGCCCGCGGCCCGATGGGCCTTGAAGCGCTGACCACCTACAAGTGGATCGGCTTTGGCGACGATACTATTCGTGCCTGATTGACCCGCGAGTGATGCAAAAATAGCCGTTTGATTCTTCAGGGCATTGACGCATCACTCGCATAGTTTTAACCTCTTACCCCGTTAAGTTCCTCTCTAAGCCGATATAGCTCAGTTGGTAGAGCAGCGCATTCGTAATGCGAAGGTCGTAGGTTCGACTCCTATTATCGGCACCATTTCAAACTCTCCCAAGTCTACCGACATCAACTCAAAGCCCGTATGCTGCGGTTTCTGGCCCGTATCTTATCTCCTGTTATCAACTGGACTTGACCGGAATCAAGGGGAGCTGGTTGTGGGCCGTTACACATAGTGATCATTGGCCCGTCAGGTAAACATATTAAGTTAGTCGGGACGGGCAATAAGTCAGCCAGAGTCAAGTCTGTCGTTTAGAACTTGACCTTGGAGGTTAGCCACAGGGTATCGCGATCGCTAAGTAAGCTCATCAGACCTGCATACGAGGAGATCGTCCCGTTTGGTGCCTTCACGAATGGGCCGAAGAAACCGGTGTATTTCAATTCAATCTGAAACCTGGACTGCACCATCGCGCTAAGACCAACAGAATAATTGCCCGTGTGCGCATTGCCACCTAACGGGATGGCAGATTCGCCTTTGAGGCCGACGGCATATGTCAATGGCATTGACAGGTCAATCTCAGGGTACACCTGGTTCCAGGTTGGCGTGACGTTCAGGTTCAAACTGAAGAAATCACGTGTAGACTTATCGATACCGGTGTACGCAGGATTACCACGATATTGCGCATATCCCTCGGTCACCGAGAGTACGTGGTCCCAGGCCAGTTCGGCCACTACCGAAGCGCGATCGAAGAATGGCGTTTTTCCGACTGTATTCACCCCGTTCAACACGGCATGAAAGGTGTTGCCCATCGCCCCACCGGTTTGACCATCCTGCGGCATCGCGCTGATGAAACCCGGCGAGCCTGCTTTAGCTGGCAACACCGTGAGGACTTGCTGGCTATTCAGAGGCATGTTTCGGCGGTAGCTCAAATCCAGACCGGTTTTCACTCCGGCAATGTTTTTGGACAGGCTAAAGCCGTAGATGTCGATATCGCCCGCATAGGTAATGGCGTATTGATTGGTTTTTTGGTTGAACACGACTGTATCCGGCAACTGATCTGCGGTGCGGCGGAAGAACAGCCCCATCGTACCTCCGAGCCAATCTGGGCTCCACTTCACATTCAAACCAAAGTCTCCGATCTTATTTGGCGTCACATCATCGCCATGCGTAGCGAACTTACCGTTGGGCAGATACGCCGTCTCACCACCGTCTAACGCAAGGTCGTACATGCCCATGTACGAACCGGACTCAGGGAAACGTGCGTGCTGCCAGTCAAGGAAATATTCTGCGCCGAACGACCAGGTAGGGGAGACCGCGTAATCAACCGTCACCTGGTTACGTGGGAGGAGTATTTCGGTACGCTCGCTGAGTGGCGAACCAAACATCATTCCGAGATCAATCGGGAACTGGCCGTAGTTGATGCCATGCAGCGGAGCAAACAAGCTATTCCCCCATGATTGCAGGCTTTTACCCACAGTGAGGTTGAGTTTCTGCTGGTCGAACTCGAAAGTACGATAGGCGTAAGCTTCCAGCAACTGGCCCGATGGGCCTTCTGCAAAGCGTTTCGTGTACGGGCTGAGAACGCCGGCAGTCGGCTTACCGTCCACCAACGTGTTCGGAGTCTTATTATTACTCTCTAGATTTCTATAGGCCGGGTCGTACCAGGCCGAGCCGCTGACGCGAAACCCCATCTTCTTTTGGTAATCCAGCTGGAGTTCGCTTAATAGATCAAGGCGCTCGGTAACCATAGCACCCTTGTCGAAGTTCAGATCTCCATCGTTGCTGTTGGGGGTGTGCGTGATAGCCTGATCTTGCTCGCCTATTCGATTACCCAAATTGAGCCTTACGGTGTTGTTCCAGCGGATGTTCAGATCCGGGTTGTCGATATTGAAGTCGAATGCCAGTGCAGACACCGCGAACAGAGCCGTCGCCACAGCGATGGTCAATACAGGCAGATGCTTCTTGAAGTGCAAAGTGTCGTTTTTCTCTTGCATGGCTTCTCTCCTGCCTGATTGTCGCTAATCGCATTTGAAATCCCGCAAAATCGCATTTACCCTGTCCGGATGGCACTCCATTGCGCCGGAGTCACAATAACTGCATCTAATATCGACATGCTCCTCACAAGCCTCCAGTCCCGTATACTCCCGTCACCAGGCCGCCAGCGACATGCCGTACTGGCTGATGAACCAGCGGGTGAACGAACGGCATTGCTGCAAATTTTGCGATGAGATAGACGTATGTGTTATTGAAAGCCTTATCTTTTAAAGACTCTGCTTACCAGGCATCTTGCCCAGGGGATTCAAGCCGAGCCTTCTTGTTCTTGTGGCTGTGTCGCACCGAGGGTTCTGTCATGAAATGGCAGGTGCCGAACCTCATCGGAGCGAGTTTGGTTTGTTCGATAACGAGAGATTCTATCGGAGAATTCAGTAACGCGTGGACGCACTTTTATATGCCACCCAGAGGCATTGGACGCCACCGAGAGGCTCTGGCCCGCGTGGTGCGTGGGATCTGGCGGAGGAAGCGCATGCCGGATGACGCTTGCACTGTCACCAATTGGAAAGTTCTTGACGTTCTATGTGTAGTGACCAGCATTGAGGTATTTTGCTCATAGTGACCGGCGGAAAATACCCCGATTCAGTTCACTACTTCAGGCGTAGTTCGCTTTATCACCGTTTTTTAAACCTTCCACCCAGCGTGGCTTTACGGGATGCGGGGGTCAGCCTGACCCTTCCCGAATACCTCTTTCACGACGGGCGATACATCACAGAACGCAGAAATCCCTCTGACACTCATATCTGATGAGCAAAAAAAAGTATACTCTTTTGAGTGTTCTTGAAGAGCATTACGCTCAATTGACGGGTGCTGTCTCTGATAATGTATGGATAACCTGGTATGCCAAAAGAGAATAACTCCAAGCTGCGGAACTACGACCCTCGCTACATTTATTCGCTTGTCGTTAAACGTTACTTCGCTGAGATGAAGACGAAGATTGAAATCGCCGAGGAGCTTGGCGTCTCGCGCTTCAAAGTGGCGCGCCTTATTGATGAGGCCATTGCCCAGGAGTACGTAAAATTTACCTTCCCTAAGCAGCAGGCTCTGGATGAGGAAATCGCGCAGAATCTCTGCAAGAAATATGGCTTGCAGGATGCGGTCGTGCTTTCTGTTTCTGAAACCTGGTCCTCCCAGGAGCAGCTCAACGTTAAACTGGGGGGGATTGCCGCCACCTACCTGAGCGGGATTCTTAAAGAGGGGATGAAGTTCGGCCTCGCCTGGGGACGCGTACTTTCCAGTACCGTTAGTCAGCTGACGACGCTGCCTGCTCTGGATGTTGTTCAGCTTTCTGGCGTGCATCCGGGAATCGAGTTTAGCCAGGGACCGATCGATTTGATCCATAAAGTTGCGGCGATTTCTCACGGCCGGGCGCACCCGATGTATGTGCCCATGTGGGTTGATGACGAAAGCCTGGCGCAAAAACTTGCCGACGATCAGGCTGTACTGGATACGCAGAAGTTTTATTCCAGTATGGATGTCGTCATTACCGGTATTGGCGCGTGGAAAACCGGTTCCTCCAGCCTGTGCGATATCTTCCCTGACGCATGGCGGGACGCGTTAATGAGCCAGGACATTACGGCTGATGTCTGCGTCACGCTCGTCAATAGCAAAGGCGAGATACTGGATAGCCCGCTGAACCGTCTTGGGTTTGGTATCACCACCGCGCAACTGAGAGCAACGAAAAAGCTCATCGGCGTTGCGGGAGGCGATGAGAAATATGAGGGCATTGTCGCCTCACTCAAATCCGGGCTTCTGAACGTGCTGATCACTGATTTTGATACGGCCATTAAGCTTCTGGACTAATAACCTGCGTTTATTTTATTCCACGCCGCCATTGTTCAATGGCGGCGGACCTGACCCGTTTGCCTTTTTCACTGAACGCTCCCACTCCTCCGCTCATAAGAGCGAACTTGCTTTTCACTGCCTTTAATTCTTGTATATTCCGTGTTTTTATAAAAACACTTAAAAATCAAATTGTTGGTTGATTTTTGAAATGTAAGGGATATTTATAATTGCTCATATGAGAGGTTTTTATTTTGCGCTCATGATGTTTTGTGTGATCAGGATACAATTTTTGAAAGCCCCTCATTTCAGTGCAATCCCGATGTGCCATAATCGCTCATGTGGTTTGTTGTGTTGCTCATATGAGCAATGATGCATTGAGGAGAGACCCGTGAGTGCAATTTCTATCAATGTCGCGGATGGTGCGGCATTTAAAAATTACGATGAAGTGCTGCAGCATATTCACGAGAAACAGTATGCAGACGGGATTGTTAAAGATTCCTACCTGAAAGCGCTTCGCGAGCGAGAAGCGGATTATCCAACCGGGATCCTGCTGGAGGGTTATGCGGTGGCCATTCCCCACTGTGACAGCCAGCATGCAGTGAGCCCGGCCATTTACATCATTCGTTTACCGGAAGATATCGAAGTTAATCAGGCCGATGGGGATGAAAAGCTGTGGGTTCGACTGGTTGTCAACCTGGTGGTTACCCATCCATCTGAACAGCTCAAATTACTGAAGGCGCTGTTCAACCACCTGCAGATGGTCGATTTCTACCACCAAATGCTGGAGCTTCCTGCAGAAGAAGCTAAGGCACTGTTCATTAACACGATAATTAAATAACGATTACCCGGAGTCTTATCATGATTACTATCCTCGTAGCGTGCGGAAGCGGTGTGGCCACCTCCACGCTGGCCGCTGATGAAGTGAAATCGGTTTGTGCTGAATATGGCATTGCTAATGTCAAAATCAATAAGTGCAGCATGTCTGAACTCGCATCAGAGATGCAAAGTGCGGATATCGTGTTAACCACAAACAACTATAAAGGCGATATTGGAAAACCCCACATGAGCGTTGCCGGGTTTATTACCGGTATTAACGAAGCGGCTCTGCGGAAAAAATTGGGTGAGTTATTGACCGAAATAGCGAAGGGCTGAAGTCCAAAAAGGCGGGGGATGGTTAAATGGAAATGTTAAAAAGCATCATGTTTACAATTACAAGCATGGGCGCCACGGCAATATTACCACTTGTAATTTTCCTTTTAGGTTTAGTTTTCCGGATGAAGGTCGGTGCAGCCATTAAGTCTGGTATCACCGTCGGTATCGGCTTTATTGGCCTGGGTCTGGTTGTTGGCTTGCTGAATACTTCGCTTCACCCGGCCATTGAGTATTACTCCAAAATTGGCAGCGGATTCACCGTTGCCGATATTGGATGGCCGGCGGTAGGCGCGGCCGCATGGGTAGCGCCGTTTGCTGCGCTGGTGATCCCAATCGGTATTATTTTGAACCTGATCCTGGTTCGTCTGAAGCTGACCAAAACGCTGAACGTTGATATCTGGAACTACATGCACTTCCTGGTTCCGGGCGCGCTCGCATACTTTGTTTTCGACAGTTTCTTCCTCGGCCTGGGCATCGCTGTGGCCCTGAGCGTTGTCGCCCTGTTCGTTGGCGACCTGATTGCGCCCCGGTGGCAGAAATACTACGGTCTCGAAGGGACAACCTGTACCACCATGATTCATATCGGCTGGACGCTGCCGTTTGCCTGGGCGGTGAACAAAATTATCGATTTCATTCCCGGTTTAAATAAGCTGGATGTGGACCTGGAAAGCGTTCAAAAACGCATGGGCGTGTTTGGCGAGCCCGCAATTATCGGGGTTATTGTCGGCTGCCTGCTGGGGATATTAACCAAACAGGCCATTACAACTATCGTGCCGATGGCGATGGGGGTTGCTGGCGTCATGGTGCTGCTGCCGAAAGTGGTGGGGGTCCTGATGGAAGGGCTTAACCCGATTGGTAAAAGCGCTAAAGAAATTATGCAAAAGCAGATGGGGAAAGATGCTGAGCTGAATATCGGGATGGACTGTGCTCTGGCGCTCGGCGACCCGGCAACAGTGACTGTGACCGTGATTACTATTCCGCTGACCATGCTTTGCGCCCTGATTTTACCGGGTATTCAGATATTCCCCATTGGCGTCTTAATGTCCATCATTTACATGACGACGATGACGGTCATGGCCAGTAACGGCAACGTTATCCGTTCAATTATCTCAACCCTGCTGTTCTGCGTGGTGGTGATGTATTTGGGGGGATATGTCGCGCCTGGAGCGACTCAGTTCCTGAGCGGCGCTGGCGTGGGGTTAAATGGCCAGGGAACTGACTTCGTATTAACCGGCCCATGGGAAATCTTCACATATTGGCTAAGTACGGTACTTCACTAATTAGCGGGCAGGAGGCTAATTAAAATGGCACAAATTCTACCATCAATTTTTGGCGCAAATATATTACGCTTGCAGGAAGAAATTCAATTTCTGGAAGCTGAGAAGACAGAGATCCTTCATGTCGATCTCATGGATGGCACCTATGTTAATAACATTGCATTTGGGCCAAACCAGATTGCGGCAATGAAAAAAGCAAGTTCGATGATCTTTGACGTGCACATGATGCTGGCGAATCCGGAACGGCACGTTGACGATGTTATCAAAACGGGGGCGGAGATGATTTCGGTTCACTACGAATCCACCCCGCATGTGCATTATATTATTCAGAAAATTAAGCAGGCGGGGCGTCAGGCGGGGGTGGTCCTCAACCCGGGCACCCCTGAAAATGTTATTGAATACCTTCTTGACGACATCGATTATATTTTAATTATGACCATTAACCCAGGTCAGCCCGGCCAGACATTTATTGAAAAAAGTCTGGAGAAAATCAGAAATACCAAAAAGATGGTTGCAGGACGCAGCATTAAGATTGAGGTTGACGGTGGCGTTAATACTGACATTGCTAAAAAGGTCAAAGAAGCCGGAGCTGATTTAATTGTCGTCGGCGGTGCATTATTCAATAAGACACCTAAAGAAAGCTATCAGGCATTAAGGGCGGCAATTCAGTAATCAGCTAATAATCAATCATCTTTCGAATTATTAGCGCGTTATGTTAATTCCCGACAAGGGGAGTCAGGCCTCCCCTTGGCCACAAGACGTTGAGGAGTAAATTAAATGAGTAATTTTGATGGTAAAGTGGCGTTAATAACCGGTGGGGCGCATGGTATTGGCAAAGGTATCGCCAGACAATTCGCTGAGCGTGGCGCCCATACCGTAATCGTCGATTACAATGAGGAAAATGGTAAAAAAACGGCCGAAGAGCTTACGTTCGGCAATGTTAAATCATTATTCGTCAAGACCGATGTCTCTGACCCCAAAGCGCTGGAGCAGGTTCGTGAAAAAGTGTTTGAGACGTTTGGCCGTATTGATATTCTGGTATTAAATGCAGGCGTCGCATTTGCTAATAAAGTTAACGATATTACTTTCGACGAGTGGAACAAAACGATTGCGATTAACCTTACCGGGTTATTTAACACGGTTAAAGCGTTCTACAATGATTTCACCACTAACGAGGGTTCTATCGTTTATATCTCTTCTGGTTCTGCGCTCTCTGGCACCGGCGGCGGCGTCAGCTACCCGGCCAGTAAAGCGGGCGGTGAAGGGTTAATTCGCGGTCTGGCAAAAGAGTTAGGGCCTAAAGGCGTCAATGTTAATGCCATTGCGCCGCGGTTGATCGATACCGGCGAAATGATGCGCGTCAACTACCCAACCCAGGCCGATCTTGATGCCGTTCTGGCGAAAATACCGGTGCGCCGCCTGGGCACCATTGACGATGTGGCAAACCTGGCCATCTTTTTGGCGGACAAAGACAACTCCTATATTCAGGGGCAGACCATTCTGATGGATGGCGGCCGTACAATCGCCTGACCGAGGGACCGAAAAATGAGCGTTAAACAAAATACTCTGAATATTCTGAGTGAGCTACAGCGAAATGCACTCAATATTGATGATGTTCAGGCAGGACATTTTATTGAGAGCATTAAAAATGCCAGACACATTTTTTTGCAAGGCGCCGGGCGTAGTGGAATAGCCATTCGTGGTTTCGCCAATCGCTTATTACACCTGGGCTTTTCGGTCAGTATTGTGGGTGACGTCTCCTCCCCCCATACCAAACCGGGAGATCTGGTCATTATTGGGTCCGGTAGCGGAGAAACGGGGAGCCTGGTGAGCCTGGCGCAAAAGGCGGCGGCCTGCGGCGTTGATGTGGCGCTCGTCACTCTGAAAGCAGAGTCAACAATCGGCAAGCTGGCTAAAAGCGTTCTTGTCTTACCCGGTACGGTGAAAGAAGACAACGATCGTCAGGAAGGCGCCTTTTCGCAGCCGATGGGCTCTGCCTTCGAGCAGCTGTGTTTTATTACCTATGACGCCATTGTGCTTGAGCTCATGGCCCAGATTGGCGAAACCAGCGACAGTATGTTTAAAAGGCACGCCGATCTGGAATAGCGCTCGCTGATGTTGCCGGCGGGGGGGATTGCGTCGTCTATCACCTTACCGCTCGCCAAAGCGCGCCATCAGAAAATCGATCAGGCTGCGCAGCTTGGCCGAAGGGCGGCTGTCCTGCTGGTAAATCAGAAACATCGGCGTGGGCTTATATGACCACGCCGGTAATACCCGCACCAGCCGTCCTTGCGCGATGTCGTCCATCAGCACGGATTCCGGCTGCAGCACGATGCCGCAGCCATGCAGCGCGGCCATGCGCAGCGCGCTTCCCTGATTGGACATAAAGCGTCCGCCGATCGGCGCTTTGAACATTTCGCCGTTCGGCCCCATCAGTTCCCAGCGATCCTGATGCGCCCAGTAGGCGATCCCCAGGCAGCTGTGGTCATGCAGCTCGCGGGGATGCTCCGGCGAACCGTGCTGGCGGAGATACGCGGGGGCGGCGGCGAGGATCCGGCGATAGGAGCGCAGCGGTCTGGCGACCACATTGGGCTGGCGGACCTCGCCAATATGGATACCCAGCTCAACGTTGCCGTCCGCCAGGTCAGGCAGTCGGTTGTCGAGGGTCAGCGTAATGTTCACCTCCGGATACTGCGCCATATAGGCGCTGAGCTCCGGCACCAGCACCTGGCTGCCGAAGCTGACGGGCGCCACCATATGCACCAGCCCTTTAGGCGTGGACTGCAGCTCCATCGCGCTGTGTTCGGCCAGCGAAAACTCGGCCAGCACCCGGCGGCAGCGCTCGTAGTAGAGCTGTCCCACCTCGGTCAACTGCTGTCGCCGCGTGGTGCGGTGCAGCAGGCGTGCGCCAAGCCGCTGCTCAATGGTCCTGATGTGCTTGGCCACCATGGTGGTGGAAACGTCGCTGGCGTCGGCGGCGGCGGTAAAGCTGCCGCACTCGACGACCCTGACGAACATCTCCATCCCGGCAAGTTTATCCATGATTAACAACCTGTAGGTTCTAATTCAATTAACCTAACACACATTTATCATCATCCCCGCATCGGCAAAGATACCTCTGCCGGCTCCACTTGCGGAGCTTCAAATAAAAGGGGTTATCTATGCCAGTACTACGTTTAGAGATGCAGCCAGGCCGCACGCCGGAGCAAAAACGCGATTTCGCGCGTGAGGCCACCCGCGTGGCGGTGGAAACATTAAAATGCAAACCGGAAAGCGTCGATGTGGTGATCGTGGAAATCCCCAGGACGCACTGGGCAAAAGCGGGTCTGCTGCCCACGGAATAAGGCGGTCTTTGTCTACTTTTCGGTATCACGACATTGCATTGTGTTGCACTATCAGCGGGCTGCGCAGTCGCCAGCCCGCTGATAAGCGTGCATTTTCTTAAAAAATGGCTGAATCCAGATCCTTAACTAAAGTTAATGCAGAGTTACAAATTGTAACTAAGTGAGTGGTCCATCCCAGGGCCCGGAATCACTAACCATGCATGCGGATCATAATGAAGCTGAAACCCATTGTTAGATAACTGGCAATTGCTGGTTTGCTGTCGACGATCATTCTTCCCGCATATACTGATGTTGCTCCGAAAGACGCCGCTACGGCAACCAAACAGACTAACGACGCGCTCTATAGCCAGCTGCCATTCTCCGATAACACCGATTTCGCCAATGCCCATAAAGGGTTTATTGCGTCGCTGCCGCAGGAGGTCATTAAAGGCGAGCAGGGCAATGTTATCTGGAATCCGCAGCAGTACGCCTTTATCAAAGAAGGCGAAAAATCGCCGGACAGCGTCAACACCAGCCTCTGGCGCCAGTCGCAGCTGATCAACATCAGCGGGCTCTTTGAAGTCACCGACGGCGTGTACCAGATCCGCAACCTTGACCTCTCGAACATGACGATCATCGAAGGTAAGGACGGGGTCACGGTCGTTGACCCGCTGGTTTCGGCGGAAACCGCGAAAGTCGGCATGGATCTCTATTTTAAAAATCGCGGCAAGAAACCGGTGGTAGCGGTGATTTATACCCACAGCCACGTCGATCACTACGGCGGGGTGCGCGGCGTGGTGGATGAGGCCGATGTGAAATCCGGCAAGGTGAAAATCTACGCGCCATCGGGCTTTATGGAAGCGGCGGTCGCTGAAAACATCATGGCGGGTAATGTGATGAGCCGTCGCGCCAGCTACATGTACGGCAACCAGCTGAAGCCGGATGCCAAAGGCCAGGTAGGCGCCGGGCTTGGCACCACCACCTCCGCCGGGACCGTGACCCTGATTGCGCCGACCAACATCATCGAGAAGGACGGCCAGAAGGAGGTCATCGACGGACTGACCTACGACTTTATGCTGGCGCCGGGCTCGGAAGCGCCGTCGGAAATGCTGTGGTATATCGAAGAGAAGAAGCTTATCGAAGCGGCGGAGGATGTCACGCATACGCTGCACAACACCTATTCGCTGCGCGGCGCGAAGATCCGCGAGCCGCTGCCGTGGTCGAAATACATTAACGAAGCGATTGTCCGCTGGGGCGACAAAGCGGAGATCATCATGGCGCAGCACCACTGGCCGACGTGGGGCAACGATAACGTCGTCAGCCTGCTGAAGAGCCAGCGCGACCTGTATCGCTATATCAACGATCAGACCCTGCGTATGGCGAACGAAGGGTTAACCCGCGACGAAATCGCCGCTCACTTTACGCTGCCTGACAGCCTGGCGAAAACCTGGGCTAACCGCGGCTACTACGGCTCCGTCAGCCATGACGTCAAAGCCACCTACGTGCTGTACCTCGGCTGGTTTGACGGCAACCCGGCAACGCGGGATGAACTGCCGCCGGAAGAGGCGGCGAAGAAATTCGTCGACTATATGGGCGGCGCGGACGCCATCCTCAAGAAGGCGAAAACCGACTTCGATCAGGGCAACTACCGCTGGGTGGCGCAGGTGGTCAGCAAAGTGGTCTTTGCCGATCCGAACAACAAGGATGCCCGCGAACTGGAGGCCGATGCGCTGGAGCAGCTTGGCTATCAGGCGGAATCCGGCCCGTGGCGTAACTTCTACCTGACCGGCGCCCAGGAGCTGCGTAACGGCGTGGTGAAGGGGCCGACGCCGAACACCGCAAGCCCGGATACCGTACGGGCGATGACCCCGGAAATGTTCTTCGACTACCTCGCGGTGCATATCAATGGCGAGAAAGCGGGGAATGCCAAAGCGGTGTTTAATATCGACCTCGGCAGCGACGGCGGGAAGTACAAGCTGGAGCTGGAAAACGGCGTGCTGAACCACACCGCCGACGCGCAGGCGAGCAATGCCGATGAGACCATCGCGCTTAGCCGCGACGCCCTGAATAAGATCATCCTGAAAGAGGAAACCCTCAAGCAGGCTCAGGATAAGGGTGAGGTGAAAATTACCGGCGACGGCGCAAAACTCGACGAAATGCTGGGCTACATGGATAAGTTTGAGTTCTGGTTTAATATCGTTACGCCGTAATATTGCATCCCCGCGGCGGCCGCTGCGGGGCTTTTCCCGTTGCATGAGCAGGTATTAATCCGCTTCCCACGTATTTGATTGCGGCCGGTATCATCTCGTTTCCCCCAAATGTATTAAAGGTAATCCCGGTAAAGCGTTTAGCGACGTTTCTACACTGACCTTCTGCGGGCGATATTTATTTAGAGAAAAACGATGGCGAGAATTATCTTAATAAAATTCTCAGTGTTTTTATAAAATTGTTAATTAATTATATATTAAATGTTATTGATGCCTGTTTGATGAAAATGAATGTATTCTCATTCGGCGGCTTAAAGCTATTTTTCTTTCATTTGAAGGTGGTTAATTCTTAGGTTTAATCCTTTTTTGGATGTAGATTCTGCTGTTGTTACTGGTCTTACCTTAAATACTCCTCATATTTTAACCGGTATCCCTGACGTTAATATTTCTCCGTGCACTTTATTTGACATAAGTTGCTATTTACCACCTCCTGGCAAATTCAACTTTTGAGAAAAAGTTCGGTAAAAATAGAAGGTTAGGATATGAATACGATATATCGGCTAGTCTGGAGCAACCGTCTGCAGGCAACGGTTGTTGCGCCGGAATTTGCCAAAGGCAAAGGTGGATTAGTCTCAAAGGTGGTTATAGTGGCGGGGGTTGCATTGCTCGCCAGCCAGAATGCGTTCGCTTTTACGCCCATTGGCACAGGGGCGACGACCGGCACTACCGGTAACCTGGTTATCGGTGATAATGCATCGGCGGCGAATAGCGCGCCTATTTGCGGAAATTCGACGGATCTTCTGGGAAATCCCTACTTAAATGGCGGCTGCGCAGACTCAACGGTCATTGGTAATAATGCGTCAAACAATGGTTATGCGGCATCGGTTGTTTTAGGCGAGAACTCCCGGGTGACGGGGACGGGCTCAACGGCGCTGGGCGCATTAAGCACCGCTGCGCAAAGTTCGCTTGCGGCGGGCTTTGGCGCCGAGGCGACAGGGAATCAGACGGTTGCGTTGGGCGTCGGGACAATGTCCACGGGGGATGGTGCTGTCGCAATTGGCTATAACGCCTTTGCCAGCGGCGGCCATAGTATTGCCCTGGGCTACAATGCCGGTATTGGGGAAGGGACGAACCCCATTCCGGGTTCCACATTTGGTAACCAGGGCAGTAATATTGCCGTCGGTGATAATGCCGGGAAATACGTCCTTGGCACAAAAAACCTGTCGTTTGGTAATTACAGCGGTGGAAATGTTTCGGGTAATGAAAACATTACCTTTGGGGCCAGTTCGGGGTCGAACGTCTATGGATTTGACAACGTTTCCATTGGTCCAAATTCGGGCAGTAATATTAATGGCGGGGTGAGCGGCGGCGTAACGCAAACCGGGAGTAATAATACGGCCATCGGTCCTCATGCCGGTAATAACATTACCGGCGGCGGAAATATCGCTATCGGTCAGGATGCCGGAAATGGCGTGAGCGCGAACCGGACAGTGAGCCTGGGCCAGGTGGCAAACGCCGGCGGCGATGATTCTATCGCCATTGGTAATAGCTCGACGGTCGGCGTTGGCGTGACGGGCGCAATTGCGCAAGGGGCCAACTCTTCTGTTACGGGAAATTTGAGCGTCGGTATTGGCCAAAAAGCAAACGTATCAGGCTCCCAGTCCGTCTCCGTTGGCTATAACGCAGTGGTTGCTGGTTCTAGTTCAGGAAACCTGGGGGCACTCAGCATTATCAATGGCAATAACAGCTATGGGGTTGGGAACAATAACAAGATTGATGCCAATAATGCGTCTGCGCTTGGCAACAATATCACCATTGCGGCGGGGTTAGATAACGCCGTGGCGCTTGGCAACGGCGCAAGTGTGGCTGCCGCAGTGGGAACATCTTCAACAACCCTGAACGGGAAAACGTACAGTTTTGCGGGCACCTCTCCCATTGCAACCGTGAGTATCGGCAAAGCGGGGTTTGAGCGAACCCTGACGAATTTAGCGGCCGGACGGATCGGCAGCTCGAGCACCGATGCGGTCAACGGCTCTCAGCTGTTCGCCACCAATTCGGCGCTAAGCGCGCTGGATTCCGGCGCCGTGAAATACGACCTCAACCCGGACGGCAGCGTCAACTACAGCAGCATCACGCTGGGCGGACCATCCTATGACAATACAACCCACACGGGCGGCACGAAGATAACCAACGTGGCGGACGGGACTGCGCCGAGCGATGCGGTGAATTTCTCCCAGCTGACGGCGACCAACAACCAGATAGCCAACATCTACAGTACCGGCACGAAGTACTTCCACGCCAACTCCACGGGGACGGATTCGTCGGCGCTGGGGCTGAATGCGGTGGCGATTGGCCTGAGTGCGGTGGCGAACAACGCCAATGACGTGGCTCTGGGGGCGAATTCGGTAACCGGCTCCACGACCGGGACTTCCGGCGTCACGCTGGCAGGGGCGAATTACCTTTTTGCCGGGGCCACGCCAACAAGCCAGCTGAGCGTCGGTTCGGCGGGCAGTGAGCGTCTGGTGACTAACGTGGCGGCAGGCCGCTTAAGCGCGACCAGCACCGATGCGGTCAACGGCAGCCAGCTTTTTGCCACCAATACCGCCCTCGATTCGCTGAATAACAACCTGAATTCGCTGGGAGCGGGTTCCGTACGGTATGACACCAATACGGATGGCAGCGTGAACTACAACAGCATCACGCTGGGGGGGAATACCTACGACAACAGCACCCACACGGGCGGCACAACAATCACCAACGTGGCGGATGGCGTCGCGCCGAGCGATGCGGTGAATTTCTCCCAGCTGACGGCGACCAACAACCAGATAGCCAATATCTACAGCACCGGGACAAAGTACTTCCACGCCAACTCCACGGGGACGGATTCGTCGGCGCTGGGGCTGGATGCGGTGGCGATTGGTCAAAATGCGGTGGCAAATAACGCCAACGACGTGGCGCTGGGGGCGAACTCGGTGACCGGAACCACAACCGGAACGGCAGGTACAACTCTGCTGGGGACAAACTACACCTTTGCCGGCGCCGCGCCAACAAGCCAGCTGAGCGTCGGTTCGGCGGGCAATGAGCGGCTGGTCACCAATGTGGCGGCGGGAAGCCTGAGCGGTAGCAGCACCGATGCGGTCAACGGTTCTCAGCTTTATGCCACCAATACTGCGCTCAATAGCATCAATACAACGGTCGGATCGTTGCAGCAGGATGCGCTGCTTTGGGATTCCGCGCTCGGCGCCTTTAGCGCAGGCCATGGCGGGATAACGGTGAATAAGATAACCAATGTGGCGCCAGGGACGCTCTCTTCCACCAGTACCGATGCGGTCAACGGTTCACAGCTGTATGACACAAACCAGAGAATCGACAACCTGGATACGCGCGTGACCAACGCCGAGAACGCCAATCGTTACGTCAAGGTTAACTCCACGGGACCGGCGGCGGATGCCCAGGGCGCTGATGCTGTTGCCGTCGGCCAGGGAACGAATGCATCGGGGGATAACTCGGTTGCGATAGGCAATGGCGCCGCCTCTACCGCGGATAATGCCGTCGCGCTGGGAGCCGGGTCCGTCGCGGATCGCGCCAATACCGTCTCCGTCGGCTCTCAGGGGAATGAGCGTCAGATTACTAACGTTGCGGCAGGAACCGAAGACACCGACGCCGTCAACCTGGCGCAGCTGCGTGCGGCAACAGGCGACATCTCGAACATTGAGAATACCGCTAAAAATATTTCAAACGGCAGAGACGGCATGTTCCAGGTGAATAACTCCAGCAACCTGTCCAAGCCGACGGTTACGGGCAACGACGCCGTGGCGGGGGGCGCGGGGGCTGAAGCGAGCGGCAACAACAGCACGGCGTTAGGGACGCGCGCAAAAGCGACCGCAAACAACAGCGTCGCTTTAGGCAGTGGCTCGGTAGCCGATCGCGCGAATACGGTTTCCGTCGGCTCCGCGGGTAATGAACGTCAGATTACCAATGTTGCCGCAGGCACCCAGGGAACGGATGCCGTCAACCTGAACCAGTTGAACAATGGGATTAGCAGCGCGAATCAGTATACCGACAAGCGCTTTAACGACCTGAAAAATAGGGTTGACGATAACAACGATAAGCTGAGCGCGGGCGTTGCGGGCGCGATGGCGATGGCGGCCTTACCGCAGCCATATTCCGCGGGGGGCAGCATGGTCGGGCTGGGGGGCGGAACCTATCAGGGACAATCGGCGGTTGCGTTAGGCGTATCCACCATTTCCGATAACGGTAAATGGGTCACGAAACTTTCAGGAACCACAAACAGTAAAGGGGATGTCGGCGCCGCCGTCGGCGTGGGTTATCAGTGGTAAATCATACCCGGGCAATCTGCCCGGGGTTCTGAAAGAGTGGAATGGATAAATAACGATGTTTAAACGCTATCAATGTATTTACGGTCTCTCGCTGATCGCCAGTTTTATGCTGCTGAGCGCCTGTACCCGTTCAGTCAGTGATGTCGATGCTCAGGGGAAAACGGCCCGTCCGGTGTTTCCGGATACGGCATCGGCCGTGCGCCCGGAAGGAAGTTTCGTCAACCTTGAGAATCTCCGGCAGGTGAAGGCGGGGATGAGCAAAGAGCAGCTGTATGAGCTTATCGGCGTGCCGCACTTCAGGGAGGGCATAGTGCGGGTGAAAGAGTGGGATTATATTTTCCACTTTACCCGGACAGACGAAACGGTGCTGACTTGTCAATATAAAGTTTTATTTGATGAAAATATGAAGGCGCAGAGTTTCTTTTACAGGCCGGAAGGATGTCTGAGCGCATTGACGGCGCCGAAGGTAAAAACGGCGCCTCACTCTATCGATAGCACGTTTGCCGCTGAAAGCCTTTTTGGTTTTGGCAGCGCCACGCTAAGTCGTACAGGGGAAACCGAACTTCGGCGCATGATTGCCCAAATACAAGAACAGCATATACCGGTTAAGCGGGTGCTTATTACCGGGCATGCTGACCGTATCGGTAATAGTGAAAAAAATAACGCGCTATCGCTGGCGCGGGCAGAGGCTGTGAAAACGCTACTGGTCGCGCAAGGGATCCCGGAAGCGCTCGTTGAAACCCGGGGCGTGGGCGCTTCGCAGCCCTTGGTCGTTTGTCCTGGAGAAACCACGCCAGCGGTTGTGGCGTGCCTGGAAAAAAATCGTCGGATCACAATCAATATTCTGGAGTAACAGTATTAATGATGTTCTTTAGTCGTTTTCAGGCCGCAACGGGCGGCCTGCTTTTTTTGATCTGCGGTCAGGCGATGTCGGCAACCAGTCATTTTCAGGTCACCACCGTTAGCATGCCTGCGTGGAATATTATCACCGACACGCTGATAAAAATGACGCCCTTAGTGAACGGCCAGCGTGATGATGGTGTTATGTCTTTGGTCTGCGATTTAGCGCGCGGGGATAAAACGCAGCAGGATATCGATGAGGCGCTGCTGAAGAAAAATGTGAATCTGCAGGCCCTGGCAAAGGATAACGGCACCTTGGGGCTGTTGGTCAACAGCGATCTTACCGCGCAGCAGACCGCCTGCTCGACATATCTGATCTCCGTATTATTTACGCCGGTGGATAACTCAGCCTATATGCAGGACGTGCCGCCAGCGGAAAAAGCGGATACGAAGAATACGGACGCGGCGGGTAAAGATGACAAGAAGACGAAAAGCGCGGCGGACGCCACGGGAAAAAGCGCGGTCGAGAAAGTGTTCAACCAGCCGCGTTTTGAGCAGGATGTCAGAACGCACATCGCTATCGCGCAGGCCACTGCCCAGCTCTATGCCCTCATGGCGGGGAACCTGGAAAGGATGAAGGGCGAGTCATGGGGAACCTATCAGATGCGCATTGAGCAGATGGTCAGAGAGTATTCGCCAAATTTTCTCAAGACGGTAAAAGTCTTTTATCAGGCGGAAAGTACCAAGCCGATCGTCACCCGCTCGTTAACTCAGTATGGGTATGATATTTCTGACGGCAGCTACCATCAGCTTATCCGGGATCAGCATGCCTTTTTGTTTCGCTCCAGAAGCGTGGACTGGTTAGGCAACGGCGTTATCATGGGTAAACGCTATTTTGTCGACCTTAATATTCTCGATACTTCGGCGAAAAAAGATACCGTTGTGCGTGGCGGCAAAAAGGGACACTAAGCGGATAACAATAAAAAGCGCCAGTGGACTGGCGCTTTTTATTTGGACAAGGGACGGTGTTAACTCTGATAGCTTATCAATAAGCCATATTTTACTTAAAAATGTCCACCCATGTCTTCAGGCGATGTAAGGCATTGCGATTCTTCAGCTCTAGTTTTTTGACGATAGCATTGCGATGGGCATAAATTGTTTTTTCATTTCGCTGTAGCTTTACCACCATTTGATCTATCGTTGCTCCTCTCATTAAACACTCCAGCACCTGCAGTTCACTTTGGCTTAGCGATAACCTGACTTTGTACGCGCCTTGCTTTTCATACAATAGCAGCGAGGTTAAAATTTCACTTAATCTACATTTTTTACTGATCAGCAGCAGATCGTAATCCTTCGTTAATATCTGTAGTGCATAGTAATCTAAATCATTATCAATAAATATAATGGGTTGCGCCGATGTCGCATGAAGAGAGTCTTTTGCCCCATATTCGAGTAAATAGTCGTTGTCGAAAAATGTGAAGGTCCCCTGAGCTAAGCCATTGGGTATCACTTCCGCCAGTCCGCTGGCAAAAAACTGATCTTTACAGTAAATGAACCTGTCTAATGAAATCATAATGTGAATATGGGTAATGGTTGATGGTTATTTATATATTCTTTATTTGTTTATTTGATACATAAAGGTTATTGAAGTTTTGCTCTAAAGAATAGCGTTGAGTGTTTAAATAAACTAAAACGATAATTGCTATTTATTCGGCGAGGGTTTTGTATTTATGTCTTTATAGAGCGGTGATTTTGCAAAAGGAACGGCGGGATTGACCTGTTATCCAGGGGATAACAGAAAGTTATGGGGTGGAAGCAATTAGTATTGCTTATGGGTTATAAATTTATTTTTAATGAAAGTGCCCTTTTTTTGATAATTCCAGGAATATTATTAGGAATTTTCTATGTGCTAAAATAAATAAGACGCATATTGTTCATTTGTCCTGGGAGTGATAGCGAATCGGCTCTTCAGATTTGCGCTTAAACTGCCCGGCATCAATTCCGTACTGCTTCATTTTACGCCACAGGGTCGTACGCCCAATGTTCAGCAGCTGCGACATCTCCTGTATCCGGCCAGCGGTTACGCGGGCGGCCTGAACAATCGCCTCTTTTTCTCTGGCGGCGATCGCCAGGCTGGCGGGGAGCGGGTCGGCTGCGGCCTCCGATCCGACGCGATCGGCGAACAGGTATTCCGGCAGGTGGCGCAAACGGATATGGCCGTTTTCGCTGCTGATGGCGAGGTTTTCCACGATGCTGTTGAGCTCAAAATCATTGCCAGGCCAGGAGTACGCGGTAAGCTGCGCCAGCGCATCGTCATCCAGCGACAGACGGGAGGAAAAGCGTTTCTCAAGACGTCTGAGCTTGTTATGCACCAGCGCGGGAATACTGTCGCGCCGCTCGCGCAGCGGTGGAATGACTATCTCAAACGAGTGCAGCGCGTAATAAAGCTGGCGGCTAAAGCGGTTCTGCTCCACCAGGTTCGCCAGGTCGACCGTCGTGGTGGCGATGACCTTGATATCGACCGGAATCAGCCGCCGCGCATCCAGCCGGGTCAGCGCGCCTTGTTTAATCACCTGCAGCAGCGCCGACTGCAGCTCCGGCGCCAGATATTCAATTTTTTCCAGAAACAGCGTGCCGCCGTGGGCGAGCTCCATACGGCTAAGCTGCCCTTTTTCATCGTCGGTCGGCGCGCTGCCCATAAAATCCGGTCCCAGCGCGCTGTCGGCGTACAGCTGACAGTTCACGGCGATATAGGGGCCGACGGCCCGCTCGCTTTCATTATGAATCGCCTGGCTGAGCAGCTCTTTGCCCACGCCTTCCTCGCCGCACAGCAGGACCGGAAAGCTGCCGCGCGCGGCCTGGCGGCCGAAGGCGATCAGCCGTCGGCTCTGCGGATCGTCCGCCGACATCTGCTCAAAGGTATGGCTGACTTTGCCCAACTGGCTGGTCATCAGCTGGCGCATCTGCTCTACCGGGTGCAGCAGCAGAATAAAGCTGTTGCCCTGCTCCTCGACGATCGGTTTCAGGGTGATCACTGAGTCAATAAACTGGTGCTGGCTTTCGAACGTGACCTCGACGTGCTTCAGCCCGCGCGCCTGCTTAATGGCCCGACGCAGGAGCGCCGGGAGGGTCACCAGCTCGTTGAGGTTTTTCCCGTGGCTCGCCTGCGGATCCAGATGCAGCAGCGTTGCCGCCTGGACGTTAACAAACTGCAAAATGCCCTGTTCGTTCCAGGTCATCACGCCGTCGTCCATGCTTTCCAGCAGGCCATACATCTGGTTGAGGTGGCGGTTCGACTCGACCAGCAGGGTGTCGGTGAGCAGGGCGTTGCTGACTTCGCGGGCGATAGCCAGCGTCAGCGAAAGGTCGGAGGGCGCCTGATGCTCGCACAGGCAGCACAGGGCGATGGAGCCGAACAGCCGCCCGTGGTTGTCAAACACCGGCGTGGAGCAAAACGACCACGGCGCGAGCGCCAGTTTAAAGTGCTGATCCCCCGCGGTTTTTACCGGCTGGCCGAGCAGGGCGGCAAGCGACAGCGCCGCGCTGCCGATAATGCTTTCCGCGCAGTAGCTTCCCGCCTTAAAGCCAAGGCTATCCAGCTGATTCAGCGTGAGGGGAGATCCTGAGCTGCTGAGAATACAGGCGGATTCATCGAGGATAAACAGCGCGCAGGGGCGCTCCTCCATATATTCCCAGGCATCCTCCAGCGCCGCCTGGCCGATGGTCAGCAGCGTGGTTTTACGGCGGCATATCGACTCATAGGTCAGCCCCTGGGCCTGGTGCGGCGCGCTCCAGGTTTCCCGCTGCATGAACTTCTCGCAGCGGTGCCATGACTGGGCGATAAACGCCGAGACTTCGTTATCAGCACCCTGTTTGTCGACCGCCATCACTTTCCCCTGTCAGGTCATTACGACCGCCCCACGCGGGTGGGGCGGAATCGGATGGCGAAACCGTCGACGCAGGTTAGCGCGCCAGCCAGCGTTGGCCCAGACGGTCCGCCGTCAGGACTGCGGCATACACGCTCTGCGCATTGACCGGGAACGGCATATTGTGAATGGTTTCCCCGTCTGCGCAGGTCGCTTCCGCCACCGCCTGAATTTTTGCTGCAATGTCTTCTGTAACCCCCATCTGCGCGAGCGTGACCGGCAGCCCGACGTTTTCGCAGAACGTCAGCACGGTTTCAATCTCTTCGAGCGGGCTGTTCTGCAGCACCAGCTGGGCCAGTGTGCCAAACGCCACTTTCTCACCGTGATACAGGTGGTGGCACTCTTCAAGGATCGTGAATCCGTTATGGATAGCATGCGCCGCCGCCAGCCCGCTGCTTTCAAAACCGATGCCGCTCAGGTAGGTATTGGCTTCAACGATCCGCTCCAGCGCATCGGTCACAACTCCGGCTTCCGCCGCCAGCCGCGCTTTTTCCCCTTCGGCCAGCAGCGTGTCGTAGCACAGGCGCGCCAGGCTCAGGGCCGCCGCCGTTGACTGGCCGCCCGCCATGCTGGTGGCGCGGGCGTCGTAGCAGGCCTTGGCTTCAAACCAGGTGGAGAGCGCATCGCCCATCCCGGCAACCAGCAGGCGCACCGGCGCTTTGGCGATGATCGCCGTGTCCATCACCACCATATCCGGGTTTTTCGGATAGATGAGGTACTCTTCAAACTCGCCGGCTTCGGTATAAATGACCGACAGCGCGCTGGTGGGCGCATCGGTAGAGGCAATCGTCGGCACCACGACCACCGGCAGCTTCTGGTAATAGCCGATGGCTTTGGCGGTATCCAGCGTTTTCCCGCCGCCGATGCCGATCACGCCGCGGCAGCCTTTTTGCTCAAGAATGGCCATCAGGCGCTTAATTTCCACATGGCTGCATTCGCCGTTAAAGCGTTCGGCATGGCTGGCGATGTTGTGCTCATGCAGGCCGTTCAGCACTTTTTCGCCCGCCAGCTTCATCACAAAGTCGTCGGCAATGACGAAAAAACTCTCCGCCAGATTTTTGGCATACTGGCCGAACAGCGCGGAGGCATCTGGCCCCTGAAGATACTTAGCCGGAGATTGAATTACTTTCAGCATTCTGGTCACCCCTTAATAGTTCATGGTTGCGTGAGACGCGTTGCCATTACTGTAGGGGGCGCTGCCGACAAAAAAACCGATATCGTTTTTGTTCTTAAATGGAACGCGGCAGAAAATAATATGTTCCATATTGGAACGCAAATCCACATAAAGAGTCAGGATTGCGATCCAGATCGGCCGCTTTTGTGGAAAACTCGACCCCGGGAAGCGGTTGCCGGCAGACCTGTTCCCGCACATGGCGTAAACGCGTGAAAAAAACGAAGCGTAAACGCTGGCGCAGGGCGGCGGAGGCAGCGCCAATAAAGCCGTCAGGGATCTCATTTTACCGTTTTTGTCGTAAAAAACGTTCCATTGTGGAACGTTTTTCGTTGCCGACGTTCCGTATTGGAACCTGTTTTCGTGACATTTTTTTTTGCGCCAACTCATTCAGAATCATTTCATCGGCGATGACCTTTTTCCGATAACCCTACAGGCCGCGGCAAACGCGTCGCGCCATCTCTCCTCCGACGGAGCATTAACAATGAAAAAACTGATCAACCGTGTGGATGATGTACTGAACGAACAACTGGCTGGCCTGGCGAAAGCCCACCCTTCGCTGACGCTGCATCAGGACCCGGTGTACGTCACTCGCGCCGATGCGCCGGTGGCGGGAAAAGTGGCGCTGCTGTCCGGCGGCGGCAGCGGCCATGAGCCAATGCACTGCGGGTTTATCGGTAAGGGGATGCTGTCAGGCGCCTGCCCGGGTGAGATTTTTACCTCTCCCACGCCGGATAAAATGTTTGAGTGCGCAATGCGCATTGACGGCGGCGAAGGCGTTCTGCTGATTATCAAAAACTACACCGGCGATATTCTTAACTTCGAAACCGCCACGGAGCTGCTGCACGAAAGCGGCGTGAAGGTGACGACCGTGGTCGTCGACGACGATGTGGCGGTAAAAGACAGCCTCTATACCGCAGGTCGCCGCGGCGTGGCCAATACGGTCCTGCTGGAGAAGCTGATCGGCGCCGCCGCTGAGCGGGGCGATTCGCTGGAAGCCTGCGCGGCGCTAGGCCGTAAGCTCAACAATCAGGGGCACTCCATCGGCATTGCGCTGCACGCCTGTACGGTCCCGGCCGCCGGTAAACCCTCCTTTGAGCTGAATGACAACGAGATGGAGTTCGGCGTTGGCATTCACGGCGAGCCGGGCATTGACCGCCGTAAGTTCAGCTCGCTGGATACCACCGTCGATGAGATGTTCGACACCCTGCTGGAGAACGGCGCCTATCACCGCACGCTGCGCCAGTGGGACCCGGCGCAGGGCGCGTGGCTGGACGTGGCGCAGTCAAAACAGCCGCTGCGGCAGGGCGATCGCGTCATCGCGCTGGTAAATAACCTCGGCGCGACGCCGCTGTCCGAACTCTACGGCGTCTATAACCAGCTGGAGCGCCGCTGCCAGCAGGCGGGGATCGTCATTGAACGTAATCTTATCGGCAGCTACTGCACGTCGCTGGATATGGCCGGGATCTCCATCACCCTGCTGAAGGTTGACGATGAAACGCTGGCGCTGTGGGATGCCCCGGTCGATACGCCAGCGCTGCGCTGGGGCCACTAATTTAAGGAGCTTAACGATGTCATTGAATCGAGAACAGGTCGTGGACTGGCTGTACCGCTGCGGCGAGGTATTTAATCAGCAGTGTGATTTTCTGACCGGGCTGGATAAAGAGATTGGCGATGCGGACCACGGCCTCAATATGCGCCGCGGCTTCAGCAAGGTGGTCGAAAAACTGCCGTCCATCGCGGACAAAGACATTGGCTTTATCCTGAAAAACACCGGCATGGTGCTGCTCTCCAACGTCGGCGGCGCCAGCGGACCGCTGTTCGGCACCTTTTTCATTCGCGCGGCGCAAAGCGCGCAGGCGCACCAGAGCCTGACGCTGGTGGAGCTGTACCAGATGATGCGCGAAGGGGCGGACGGCGTCATCAACCGCGGGAAAGCGGAGCCGGGCGACAAAACTATGTGCGACGTCTGGCTGCCGGTCGTGGAATCGCTGCGCCAGTCCAGCGAGCAGCAGCTGACGGTTGCGCAGGCGCTACAGACCGCCACCGACGTGGCGGAAGCGGCGGCGCATGCCACCATTCCGATGCAGGCGCGCAAGGGCCGGGCAAGCTATCTCGGCGAGCGCAGCATCGGCCATCAGGACCCGGGGGCAACGTCGGTGCTGTTTATGATGCAGATGCTGACCGCGGCGGCAAGAGAGTAAGGAAAACGCGATGGTAAACCTGGTAATTGTTTCTCATAGCGCCCAGCTGGGCCAGGGCGTCGGGGAACTGGCCCGGCAGATGTTGATGGACGATGGCTGCAAGATTGCCATCGCCGCAGGCATTGACGATCCGCAAAACCCGATCGGCACCGATCCCATCAAGGTCATGGAGGCCATCGAGTCGGTGGCGGACGCCGACCATGTGCTGGTGATGATGGATATCGGCAGCGCGCTGCTCAGCGCTGAAACGGCGCTCGATCTTCTCGATCCGGCCATCGCCGGCAAGGTGCGGCTGTGCGCCGCGCCGCTGGTGGAGGGCACGCTGGCGGCTACCGTCAGCGCCGCCTCCGGCGCCGGTATTGAGAAAGTGATCGACGACGCGATGAGCGCGCTGGAGGCAAAGCGCGTACAGCTGGGGTTACCATCGCTCTCGCCGGCACCGTCGTCAGCGGCGCTGCCGGTGCCGGATGGCGACGCGCAGTCGCTGAGCGTGGTGGTGAAAAACCCCAATGGCCTGCACGTGCGTCCGGCGTCAAAGCTGGTGGCGGCGCTGGCCGGTTTTGACGCCGACCTGGTGCTGGAAAAGGACGGGAAGTGCGTCAGGCCGGACAGCATCAACCAGATTGCGCTGCTACAGGTGCGCTGCAACGACACGCTGCGCCTGCTGGCGCGCGGCCCCGACGCCCACCGGGCGCTGGCGGCGTTTGACGCGCTGGCGGCCAGCCACTTTGGCGAGGAGATAGTCCCCGGCAACGATGCCCCGGCCGCGACGGCGCAGGTTGGTTCTGTCAGCGGCCAGGCGTGGACTCAGGTGCCGCATCTGACGGTGCCAGAGCGCCAGTCGTGCGCCGATCCTGCCCGGGAGCAGCAGCGTCTGCAGCAGGCCATCGCGCTGACGCTTGCGGATCTGAATGCGCTGACCGCGCTGGCGGAGACGAAATTTTCGGAGGATATTGCGGCGATTTTTTCCGGACACCACACGCTGCTGGACGACCCCGAACTCTGTGATGCCGCCTGTGAGGTTATCCGCGACCAGCAGTGCTGCGCGCCGTGGGCCTGGCACCAGGTGCTGAGCGCGTTGAGCCAGCAGTATCGCGAGCTCGACGATCCGTACCTGCAGGCGCGCTACATCGACATCGACGATATTCTGCATCGCTCGCTGTGCTATTTGCAGGGGACAACGCCGCCGTCGCTGGCCGATATCCCGCCGTCGGCGATTTTGCTGGCGGACGATATCTTTCCCTCAACGGTACTGCAGCTCGACGCCGGTCGGGTCAACGGTATCTGCCTGCGGGCAGGCAGCGCGTTGTCCCACGGCGCCATTCTGGCGCGCCAGTCTGAGATTGCCTGGCTGTGCGAGATGGGCGCTGCGGTAGACGGTATCCGCAGCGGCGAGCCGATAACGCTTGAGCTGGCGGCGCGGCGCATTTCGCGGCGCTAGCCGTCTGACAGCGCTCATTGATACGTCACCCTGCTCCGCAGGGTGATTTTTTTATTTCTGCATGCCCCCTGCACTACACTTCGAAGGGCGGATGACGTACGGACACCATCCGGCAAGAGCGTTTAAAAATAAACTGTTATGATAATAAGTTCTGCCCTTTTTGCCGCTATCGGCTCTGGACGTCATGAAAAAAATAAAAAAAACGGCAATATCCTCAAACGTGCTGCGTTCCCTGTGGAGCGTGGCGGCGCTCGTCCTCTTTTTAACCACCTTACTCTCCTGGTGGCTGCTCTCCGGCTCCTGGGCGACGTGGAAAAGCGCACGTAACAACGTCTCTCAGTTTGATGATTTTTATCACGTTCTGCAGGTGTCAAACGACCTGGCCGGCGAGCGCGCCTACGCCAATGAACTGGTGCTGAGTACCGTCCGCGAGAAAGAAAAGGCCTGGCAGTCGCTGGAGAAAAGCCGCCGGATAACCAACCGCGATATCAACAAAATACCGGCGGATTTACTGTCGCCTGCGCTGCTGAAAGCCACGCTTGACGAGCTCGGGCGCGCTCGTCAGCGGGTTGACGCGTTTCGTACCCATACCCTGACGGACCCCGTTGAGGCGCAGCAAACCATTAACGCTATGCTGGCGGCGACCGATTTTTACCATCAGGCGCTGTTTCGCCATACCTCGGCGTTTTTGCTGCTGGAGCCATCGGCGCTGGGACCCATTCTGCGATCTCAGGCGCTGGGCGAGCTGCGCGATGCCGCCGGGCGCCTCGGCTCGCAGCTTCTGGTGCCGCTGGCGACGCAAACGCCGCTGCCGCTGCAAAATATTGAGGCGATCAGCCGGGGGAAGGAGCGTATCAGCGTGCTATGGTGGCTGCTGCGCACCCAGGGCGATGAGACCAGCTACCTCCCTGGTTTTGCGCAACAGCTGGAAAGTACACGGCAAACGTTCGAAGAGCAGGGGATTACCCTTCTCGGGACGTTACAGGCGCAGAGCGTCAGCGGTGAGCATTACGCCGTCAATGCCGATAGTTTTGCGCTGCGCTTTCACGCCAGCCTCAATTCCTTTGATGAACTGCTCAATACCTACCTGACGGGCGTGAAAAAGCATTACGTTAGCGCCGAACGCGAGGCGCTGCTGCACCTGCTGATGGTGTCCGCCATCCTGCTGGTGCTGTATGCCCTGGTGACCGGCATGATTATGTATATCCGCGCCCGCGTGCTGCGGCCGATTTTGCGCCTCAACGATATTGCCGTTGCTATTCTGGCTGGCAAGCAGCTTGACGCCCCCATGGATGACAGAACCGCGGAAGAGGTGCAGGAGCTGTTCTCTTCGCTCGGGGCGCTGGGGGACAAACTGCAGGAGCAGACGCGCCTGAGCCGGACGCTGAAGCGCCAGTCGGAGGAGGACCCGCTCACGCATCTCTATAACCGCCGGGCGTTTGACGCGCGCGCGACCGCGCTGTTGCAGCAGGCCAGCCACCATTTTCCCGCCTGGCTTATCATGCTGGATGTCGATCGCTTTAAATCGATTAACGATACCTGGGGACACCCGACGGGCGATGAGGTGCTGGTTGGGCTGGCGACAACGCTGAAAACCTTTAGCCGACCGGGCGACGTTATTGGCCGCCTGGGCGGCGAAGAGTTCGCGGTGATGTTCCGCGCCCAGGGGCATGAGAGCGTGGCGGGCTACACGCAGCGAATTCAGGCTGAAATTCGCAAGCTGGCCTTTCAGGGGCCGAACGGCGAGCCGTTTCAGATAACCGCCAGCTTCGGCGTCTCGGTCGGCTGGCAGCGTCCGCTGTCCGAACTGATGAGCGAAGCGGACGCCGCGCTGTATGAGGCCAAAAATAGCGGGCGCGACCGCATCTGCGGTCTGCCCTGATTACGTCGGGCGCGGCTGGAAGCGCCGCGCCAGCAGGCTCAGGCTGCTGCACAGCAGGTAGTAGACGACGCCGGTGAAGATAAATATCGCCGCCGGGTAAATCTGCACCCGGCTGTTGACCTGACCCGCAACGGTGGTGAGCTCCGGCACGTTGACGATAAACGCCAGCGATGTATCTTTCAGCAGGCTGATGCCGATACCCACCAGCGACGGCAGCACGTTGCGCAGCGCCTGAGGCAGCAGCACCCGCCGCAGCGTTTGCCCGCCGCTGAACCCCTGCGCCAGCGCGGCTTCCCGCTGTCCGTCGTGCAGCGCCTGCACTCCGGCGTACACCGTATGCATCACGGCGGCGCTGGTAAACCACGCCAGCGCCAGCGTGACGGTGACCGCCCCGGGGAGATCGCTGCCGGTAAGCCAGGGCAGAAGATACCACAGCCAGAAGATAACGAAGATAAGCGGAATGCCGCGGATCACCTCCGCCCAGCCGTACAGCAGGCGGCGCACGAGCCCCGGAAAGCGCCAGGCGAGCCCCGCCAGCAGGATACCGCCCGGCAGCGCCAGCGCGGCCGCCCCGAGCGCCATCATCAGCGTCAGCGCCACCCCGCCGGGCTGACCGTCCGCCAGCCGTCCCCACAGCAGATAGTCGAGATTGTCGGTAATAATGCTGAAATTAGCGTTCATGCTGAATAGCGCCTCCTCCTGTCGCGTGGGTACCGGCGCGCCTCGGCGCGCGCGCACCTGGCGCAAAGCGCGTGAGCGTCAGCCCCATCAGGACGCCGGTCAGCAGGTAGAGCGCGGTGCCCAGCGCAAACGCCTCCAGCGCGTGGGCGTTATAGCTTTCAATCTGCCGCACCTGGCAGGTTAGCTCGGCAAAGCCGATGCCGCTGGCCAGCGAGGAGAGCTTCATCAGGTTGAGATACTGGCCGACCACGGGCTGCCAGGCGTTGGCTAACGCCTGCGGCAGCAGGATGTGGCGAAACAGCGCCGGGGCGGAGAACCCTTGCGCCTGCGCGGCCTCATATTGCCCCAGTGGAACGGCCCGCAGGCCTGCGGTGACCTCCTCCACCAGAAAGGCCGACGTGAAGGCTGCCAGCCCCCAGGCTGAGCAGAGAAACTCCGGCGTCAGCCACCAGACGTTGCCGGGAAGCACGGAGAAGCGATAAACCCCGTTGACGATATCGCGAAACCCCAGCGGCAGCAGGTTCCACGCGGCGAAGTACCAGAATAACAGCTGCACCAGCAGCGGCGTATTGCGAAAAATCGATACCCAGCAGGCCGTGAGCGCAGCGCCCGTCCGGCCGCCCGCCAGGCGCAGCAGCAGGAGCAGCGCCGCCAGCAGACTCGCCAGCGTTATCCCGGCGAGGGTGACCCACAGCGTGGTCAGCCAGCCGGAGAGCAGCCACTGCAGCGGCTGGCCGCTGAGCACCCCCGCCCAGTCAGGATGCGGCATCATGGCGTCGTCTCCTGGTGCAGCGGGTCGAGGAGGGTTTGCAAAAAACGCCTGGCGCGCGGATGCGCCGGGCGGGTGAAAAAGGTCTGCGGCGGCGCAATGTCGAGGATCTCGCCGCCGTCGATAAATACCACCCGGTCGGCGATGTCGCGCGCGAACTGCATCTCATGGGTCACCACCACCATGGTGATCCCGCTGTGCGCCAGCCCCTTCATGACCTGCAGCACCTCGCCGATCATTTCCGGATCCAGTGCGGAGGTCGGTTCGTCGAACAGCAGGATCTGCGGCGACGGCGCCAGCGCGCGGGCAATTGCCACGCGCTGCTGCTGTCCGCCGGAAAGCTGGGAAGGGTAGTGGTCTGTCTTGTCCGCCAGCCCGACCTGCGCCAGCAGGCTTTGCGCCCGCGACCGCGCGCGGTCGGCGTCCACGCCATACACCGAGGTCAGCGCCAGCGTAATGTTTTGCCCGGCCGTAAGGTGCGGGTACAGGTTGAACTGCTGGAAAACAAAACCGATCCGGCTGCGCAGCTGCCGCAGTTTACGGCCCTGAAGCGCGCGGGTGGGCTGGTTATCGATCAGTATTTCGCCGCCGCTCAGGGTTTCCAGCTGGTTGATCAGGCGGATAAGCGTCGATTTTCCCGAGCCGGACGGTCCGAGGATGGTGACCACCTCGCCGGGGGCGATAGTCAGATTGATGTTGTTCAGCACCCGGTGCGAACCCCAGGTTTTCACCACGTTACGAAATTCCACACTGGCGTTTTGCAGACGCGACGGCTCCGCGGCGTGGACCGCGGAGCGCCGGAATAATCGGCACCACATGCTAGTTTGCGGCGATGGTGAAGCTGCGAGGCTGCGGCGTCGGCGTGTGCGGGCCGAACCAGCGATCGTAGATTTTGGCCGCCTCGCCGGATTTCTCCAGCCTGCCTAGCTCCGCGTTCACCGCGTTCAGCAGCGCCGGTTCACCTTTCTTCACGCCGACGCCTATCTCCTCTTTACTGAGCAGGTCCGGCAGGATTTTGAAACTGGCCTTATCCGGCGCGCCCGCCAGCAGCCCGGCGAGGATGGTGCTGTCCTGGGTGATGGCCTGCACGTTGCCGTTACGCAGCGCGGTAAGCGCCAGCGGAATATCGTCGTAGGCCAGTACGCGGGACTGCGGGAAACGCTGGTGCAGCGCCTGCTCGCCGGTTGTCCCTTTTACCGCGCCGATACGCGCGTGCTGGTAATCCTCCAACTGGTCCCCGGCTTTTGCCGCAACCAGAAACTGCTGGCCGGTCACAAAGTAGGGCGTCGAGAAATCGATAACCTGCGCGCGCTCCGGCGTAATCGTGATGTCGGCGACAATCACATCGGCTTTACCGGACTGCAGCAGCGGAATGCGGTTGGCCGGGTTGGTGGCGACCAGCTCCAGCTTCACCCCAAGCGATTTCGCCAGCGCGTTGGCGAAATCGATGTCATAACCCACCAGTTCGTGCGTTTTGCCGTCCACCGAGCCAAACGGCGGATTGGCGTCGAAGGTGGCAACCTTGATCACCCCTGCGGCTTTGATGTTCGCCAGCTGGTCCGCCCGGGCGGTTTGCGCCGCCAGCCCGGCGGTTGCCAGGACGCTGAGCGCGACAGCGGTACGTTTGAGCGTGCGTAATGTCTGTGCCATGTTCTTTGATATCCCTGTTTTTTTTGGTGTGGTGTTACGCTCCCACACGGCAGGGGCAGAAGGCAAAGAACAAAAAATACGTCGCTTTTCTGAAATCGGTATGAGGCAAACCCCTCCTGGCGTGCAGGAGGGGGAGGGGATCAGTGATCGAGGAAAATATAGTTTTGCCAGCTCTTCATGCGGATGAGGATTTTACGAATCAGCGCCAGCTCTTTGAAATAGCCGGAGTAAACCGCCACTTCTACCTGCGTACCCTGCGGCAGATGGTAATCAGCCAGCCGCGGATCGGTCGCCTTCACCAGCGCCAGCACGCGCCCCTGGTTGCCGACGTCGGCGGTGGTCAGCAGGCGACCCTGCCCCTGAAACTGGCTTTCGCCAATCGCCGGAAGCACGTCGATTATCTCTGCGCTAAAGACCGTTCCGGGGACGGACGGAAACATCAGCTCGGCTTTGTAGCCCGGCTTCAGACGCTGGGTGGAGTTCTGGCGAAAGGCGGCCACGTAGGTGTGCTGCTCCTGGTCTTCCGGCACAAAGGTCATTACCGGCGCCAGTCCCAGCGCGGTGGACATGGTGCCAGGACGCAGGCCGACCATACTGACGTAGCCGTCAGATGGCGCGCGTACCGTCGTGCTTTCGAGCTTAAATTCCGCCCGGCGCAGCTGCGCCAGCAGCGAGGCCACTTTGGTGTTCTCGCCATCGACAACGGAATTCAGATTATTTTGCGCCTGCTTAACCTGAGCTTTTGCCGCCGCAACGGAGGCCTCAGCGGCTTTCCAGTTCTGATGGCGGGTATCGACGTCCTGATCGGAATAGGCGCCTTTCACATGACCCTGGGCAAAACGCGCATACTCACGCTGCGCCTGATCGCGGTCGGCAACGGCCTTCCCGAGATCGGCCTGGGCCTGGTTCAGCGCGGAGTCCAGAGACAGCGCATTCTGGCTGGCTTCTTTAACCTGCGCGCGCAGATCGTCAACCCGCGCCTGGAACGGCGTAGGATCGATGCGATAAAGCACATCGCCTTTGTGCAGCATCACGTTCGGTTTTACCGGCACATCGATGACGATACCGCGTACCTGAGAAACGATCGGCACGGTTCTGAAGGCCTGTTTCCCCGTTTCGCTAAACGGGTAGTTATAGTTCATCACCAGAATGATGAGGCTGATGAAAATAACGCCGCCGAGTACGGCCGTCGGTACGGTCCATTTATTCAGCGGAATGCGAAAAATCTTAAATATGGCGACGCAGAAGGCTGCATAGCTCAGAAGTAATAGCGTTTCCATTATTTTTCCTCTTCCACTGATGGATGGGAAGATGTCGTTCCAGGTTGGGCTTTCAGTTTTCTGATTTCATTTTTTAAATCGTCAACCTGCGCCAGAAGTGAGGTCATCTGGTGATGCATATCGTGCTGCTCCGCCGCCATTTGCTTCATGCCCCAGCCGCGGTCTTCACGCCACAAGGTGGCCCAGATCCACAGGAATGGCCAAAGCGCATGCAGCGTAAACAGGCTCACCCACCCGGCGTAATGAATGGCGTCCTGGTGAGGGTGGTTGCGCCGTTTGGCGATCTCATAGGGAATGTCATGAATAACAATAATGCTGTAGAAGAGAATGAGAAAAACTACAACCATAATTGCCAGAGCAATATAGTCCAGTGCCATAATAAAAACTCCAGGAATACTTCCAGAAAGTTAACAACGGTTGAAAAAAAGACAGCGTACAGGAAACCATAAAACAATGAGTGAGGCAAATATAGCAGCATTCAAAGATAAATTGCATTTCATTAGTGTGATGAGCTGTAAAATTTAAATTTGGATTTTGCTTTTAATTAAAATTTAAAATTAAATAAAAAATAAGTGGTAAATAATAATGCGGGCCAGAGTGAAAATACACGTGGCCCGCGCAAGGTTATTTAAAAGCGATATTTTACGCCAAGCATGGCGGACGCATCGCTGTAGCTATTATCGCCAATCTGTACGGCCGTACCGCCCCAGACGTTAAGGGATGGGGTGAGCTGTCCCTGAACCCCCAGCTTGAGCTGCGCAATATTACGCGCGCCGTCGACGGAGACGGTTTCGCCATCCATACGAACGCCGTAGCGCTCGGTATTATGCAGCCAGTTGGCCTCCACGTAGGGTTTGAACTCACGGGATTTCCCGTCGTCCAGCGCGGAGTGGCCTTTCAGGTACAGACGCACGCCGAGGCGGGTCTGGATATTGCCGTTATTGACGTCCTGCACCTTTGTACCGTTTGCTTCCGTCAGGTCATGCGCATTTTTGACGCCCATCCAGATGGCCTGCGCCTGCGGCTGCACGTACAGCGCGGTACGCGAATAGCGCGCCAGCTGCGAAATGTGGCCGGTCTCCAGCGACGCGGTCACCCCGCGGCTCTTCCAGCGCTCTCCCGGCTGATTCGGGCTGCTGAGGGTGTTATCGAACCAGTTATACAGCGCCCAGCTGTCCACGTACCAGCCCGTTTTCGCCTGCGCCTGCTCAAACCAGGTCGCATAGGCGCCCGCGCTGTAGCCGTCGGTCTTCGCGCGCGCCCGGTAGCCGGTGAGGGAGGCGCGACTGTTGGACTGCTGGTTGGCATAGCCCGCCATCACACCGACGTCCCAGCGGTCGGCCCCGCTAAAGCTGCCGTTGGCTATCTCTCCCCCGAGCTGCGCGACGTAGCGGTTGGCCTGGGTTTTCACCTGACCTTCGGCGGCGGCGAAGCGGTTATGTCCCCCTTCCTGGCGTAGCCACATCGACGTCTTTTTCATTTCGCCGCTGATGGGATCCAGATACTCGGTACCGCCTTCGCGATCGTCAAGGGTCAGGGTGAATAGCGTATTGGCCGCCTGCAGGCTGGCCAGATAGCCGCCGATTTCCGGGCGGTAGGCTTTCTTGCCGGTGAACTCCGGCGTGACGTCAGGATCGGGTAACGATTCAGGGGTATCGGCGTCATCCGTGTCTCCCCCCTCAACGTGGTTCGTCAGGTACCAGTTTTTGCCTTTCTGCGTCAGGAAGTAATCGTACGCCCCGGCGGTAATACGGCCCTGCTGGAAAAACGCCTGGCTGCTGGAGTGTCCCTGGACGTCAATCACCTTAATACCGTTCAGCGCCTGTTCGCCGTGCCCGCCGACGTTGCTGATAGCCACGCCGGTTGTACCGCTGGTGCTGCCGGTAATCGCCAGCAGGTCGGAAGGGGCGTTGTCCCCGGCAAGCAGGCTGTTCATTTTCAGCAGGCTTCCATCGCCGCCGTGATAGTTGCCGTTAATTTGCAGCCTGTTAGTGAGCGTGCTGTCATTCTCACGGTACAGCTGCAGGGTGCCATTATTTTGCAGGGCGCCATTGACCGTGAACTGATGCGGCCCGGCGGCGGATGGCGCGGCGGCACTACCAACAATCAGGGTTGAGCCCGTGTTAAGCGTTGTGTTACCGACGCTGCCGCTCCCCGTCAGCAGAGCGCCGCTCTGCACGGCGACGTTGCCCGCCATGGCGCCATCGACGTTGAGGATGCCCTGCTCGACGTCAGCGCTCCAGCGATCCGGGTTTTGGCCGGTGATATTCAGCATGCCGCTGCCGCGCTTGCTCAGCGTCCCGGTTCCGTTAATCGCCTGGGCGATGCGGGTGCTGTTGGCCTGGGTATCGATAAAGCCGTTGTTGCCGGTCACCGTGAGGTTACGGCCCGCGGCAAGGTCGACCGGGCTATTGAAAATAAGGCCGCCGCCGTCCAGGGTCAGCGCGCTGTTGACCGCGCCGAGCTGGTTATCCTGGCTTACGGCGATGGCGCCTTGCTGAATGGTGGTGCCGCCTTGCCACAGGTTGCCGTCCGGCGCCTGCGGATTAAGCGTCAGCGTGCCCTGGCCGGTTTTAATCAGCTGGCCGCTGCCGGTGATTTGCCCGACGTAGGTCTCATTTTTATCCTGGGTCAGGCGCAGGATGCCGTTGTTGATGACGTTGTTGGTATTATTACCTGGGCGTACCGGCAGGCTGCGCGCCGGCGCCTCAACGGTGGCGGTCGGGTCATTATTGCCCGACGGGTTGATAACCAGCTGTCCGGTATAGCTGGTGTTATCGCCCGACAGTCCCAGGGTGCCCTGGTTAACGCTGACCACGGTAAAGCCGTTCAGCGCGCCGGTGACGTCCCAGCGTCCCTCGCCGTTTTTATCCAGAGTGGTGAAGTTGGAGATATCGCCGCGCAGCGTATCGCGGGAATTGGTCGAGCCGTTAAGCGTCAGACGGTTAACGCCGCCGCCGCCGTCAATGTTGCCGGTCACCAGCGAGTTGCTGTAGAACTCAAGATCGTCATCCCCGCGGCCAAAGGCCAGACTGCCGATGACTTTGCTGTTGCTGTGGTTGACGAAGACGATACCGGCCCCGCCGGAGCGGGAGCTGGTGCCGAAGACCGGCGCGGTGCTGGTCTGTTCGGTTCCGCGGGCGATGACGCCATAGTTTTCCACGCGGTTTCTGACCGTGGGCGGACCGTACTGCCCTTCATCATCCTCAAACCACAGCGCGGCCGAGCTGCCGCTGCTCTGAATGACGCCGCGGTTGGTAATGGTGTTGCCAAATCCCATCACGTTGATCGCCTCTGCGTTGCCGGAGGTGCCGTTCGCCAGCACTTTGCCGCCTTGCTCAATGGTAATGGTGCTGTTGGAGATCACTTCGATGGTATTGGCCCCCGCGTTGAGCAGGCCCCAGGAGCTCGGGTTGGCGCTGTTTTGCACCGTGCCGTTAACGGTGATGGTATTGCTGTCGTTCAGGCTGATGGCGGGCGCGTTGCCGCCATCCAGCACCACGCCGGAATCGACGGTAATGGTGGTGCTGCTGGTGCTACGCCCGCTGCCGATATTGTCAGCGACAGTGCCCGCGCCGGTACACGCCACGCGGCTGCTGGCGGTGGTGCACTGTGCTGCATAAGCGGAAACGGCGGGTAGCCCGGAAAGTAATGCTGTCTGGATCAGCATGACGAGGTATTTCTTTTGCATGAATGCGTTCCTTGCAGCAAAGTGCAGTGCTTTGCCGTTATTTGGTGGTGTTTTATCTTGTTTATTTCCCTTTGGGGTGGTGGATTATGTGCGTTGATGGCGAGATAACCAACGAAATGGTCTGCTTTTTGCGTATTTATCTGAAATTTTATGTGTTAAGAAAAATTTACTTACAACTGTTAAGGATTTGACCTAAACGAGCGTTTTCTACGCAGTTATGGTGAGAAAATGTGAAAAGTTAAGTCTTTTGGCTGACGGTGATAGTCAACCTGCGTGCTCATGCTGAAGGTGTGTTGCGCAGGAGGTGTCTATGGCATGGCGTCCTTTTCTTTTTCTCATCACAACGCGTAACCCCAGGCTGTCAAAACGGCGGGGAAGGCTGTTTCTCGTGCGCAATCTGTCGGCGCAATAAGCCGGACTGACTAAGCTTTGCCGTTTTTTTTCTAAAAACCGATTGGAATTAGCCAGACTTTTTTATTCCTTTATCAAAACCCGGCTGCCGGAAATACTGCGCTCATGACAACAAGAGGGCAGACACTATGGCAGTTTCATCGCGTTTTTCATTTCTCGCCGCGCTGGCATTTCTGACGTTTCAGGCGCAGGCGGTCACCGTCACCGTGGCGTATCAAACCTCCGCTGAACCTGCCAAAGTCGCACAGGCGGACAACACCTTCGCCAGAGCCAGCGGCGCGACCGTTGACTGGCGCAAATTCGACAGCGGCGCCAGCGTCGTGCGCGCGCTGGCCTCCGGCGATGTGCAGATTGGCAATATCGGCTCCAGCCCGCTGGCCGTCGCCGCCAGCCAGCAGGTGCCGATTGAGGTCTTTCTGCTCGCTTCCCAGCTTGGCAATTCCGAAGCGCTGGTGGTGAAGAAAAACATCAGCAAGCCGCAGGATCTGATCGGCAAGCGCATTGCCGTCCCCTTTATTTCCACCACCCACTACAGCCTGTTGGCGGCGCTCAAACACTGGGGCATTACGCCTTCGCAGGTGCAGATTGTGAATCTGCAGCCGCCGGCCATTATCGCCGCCTGGCAGCGGGGAGATATCGACGGCGCGTACGTCTGGGCGCCGGCGGTCAATGAGCTCGAGAAAGACGGCACGGTGTTAACGGACTCCGCGCAGGTCGGGCAGTGGGGGGCGCCGACGCTGGACGTCTGGGTAGTGCGCAAGGATTTTGCCGAACAGCATCCGGAGGTGGTGAAAGCGTTCGCCAAAAGCGCGCTTGAGGCGCAGCGCGGCTATATCGATAACCCGGACGGCTGGCTGCAGCAGCCGGAGAACCTGCAAAAGCTGGCGACGCTCAGCGGCGTACCCCTGGCGGATGTGCCGGGGCTGGTGAAGGGGAATACCTATCTGACGGCCGCGCAGCAGGCGCAGCAGCTCAATGGCCCGGTCAATAAAGCCATTGTCGATACCGCGCAGTTTCTTAAAGAACAGGGCAAAGTGCCGACTGTTGCCAGCGATTATCGCCAGTTCGTGACCGATCGTTTCGTGCAGTGAACCGGAGGTCGCCATGCTGCAAATATCCCACCTGAACGCCCGCTACGGCGGAAAAGCGGTGCTTGACGATATCAGCCTGAGCGTCGATCGCGGCGAACTGCTGGTGGTGCTGGGGCCGTCCGGCTGCGGGAAAACCACGCTGCTGAATCTGGTTGCCGGGTTTATTCCTCACGCCAGCGGCAGTATTACGCTGAACGGCGAGCCGGTGCTGGGGCCAGGCGCTTCACGCGGCGTGGTGTTTCAAAACGAAGGGTTACTGCCCTGGCGTACGGTGCAGGATAACGTGGCGTTTGGCCTGCAGCTGGCGGGCGCTGGAAAACGCGAGCGTCGGGAAATCGCCCGGCAAATGCTAAAAAAGGTCGGGCTGGACGGCGCCGGAGAGCGCTTTATCTGGCAGCTTTCCGGTGGGCAGCGCCAGCGGGTCGGGATCGCCCGGGCGCTGGCCGCCGATCCGCAGCTCCTGCTGCTCGACGAACCCTTCGGCGCGCTGGACGCGTTTACCCGCGAACAGATGCAAACCCTGCTGCTGCGCCTGTGGCATGAAACCGGCAAGCAGGTGCTGTTGATCACCCACGATATCGAAGAGGCGGTATTTATGGCGACCGAGCTGGTGCTGCTGTCGCCAGGCCCTGGGCGGGTCACCGAGCGGCTGTCGCTGGATTTCGCCCGCCGCTTTGTCGCCGGAGAGCCATGCCGCAGCATTAAATCCGATCCGCAGTTTATCGCGCGCCGCGAGTACGTCTTAGGCCGCGTATTTGAACACCGGGAGGCCTTCTCATGAGCATTGTCGTCAACGACAAACCGCGCCGTCAGGCACTGCGCTGGCGCTGGCCGCTGTCGCGGCAGCTGACCTTAAGCGCCGCCACCCTGGGCGTCATTCTGCTGGCGTGGTGGACGGTCGCCGGGCTGCAGCTGATCGCCCCGCTGTTTTTACCGCCGCCGGGGCAGGTGCTGCGCAAACTGGTCAGTATCGCCGGGGCGCAGGGATTTATGGACGCCACCCTCTGGCAGCATCTGGGCGCGAGCCTGACGCGAATTGTGATTGCGCTACTGGCGGCAACGGTTATCGGCGTTCCGGTGGGGATAGCGATGGGGCTAAGCCCGACGGTGCGCGGCATTCTCGATCCGCTGATTGAGCTGTACCGTCCGGTTCCGCCGCTGGCCTATCTGCCGCTGATGGTTATCTGGTTCGGCATTGGCGAAACCTCAAAAATATTGCTGATTTACCTGGCGATTTTTGCGCCGGTGGCGATGTCGGCGCTGGCGGGGGTGAAGAGCGTACAGCAGGTTCGCCTGCGCGCGGCCCAGTCGCTTGGCGCCAGCCGCGCGCAGATCCTGTGGTTTGTCATCCTGCCGGGGGCGCTGCCGGATATTCTGACCGGGCTGCGGATTGGCCTTGGCGTAGGGTGGTCGACGCTGGTGGCGGCAGAGCTTATCGCCGCGACGCGCGGGTTAGGGTTTATGGTGCAGTCGGCGGGCGAGTTTCTGGCCACCGACGTGGTATTAGCAGGTATTGCGGTTATCGCCGCGATCGCCTTTGTTTTAGAGCTGAGTCTGCGGGCGCTACAGCGCCGCTTGACGCCATGGCATGGAGAAGTCGCATGAGTGAACGTTTACATATCACCCCGTCAGGACCGTTTATTGGCGCGGAGGTGTCAGGTGTCGATCTGACCCGTCCGCTCAGCGATAACCAGTTCGAGCAGCTGTATCACGCGATGCTGCGTCATCAGGTGGTTTTCCTGCGCGAACAGGCGATAACCCCGCAGCAGCAGCGCGCGCTGGCGCTGCGCTTTGGCGATTTGCATATCCATCCGGTGTACCCGCACGCTGACGGGGTTGAGGAGATTATCGTACTGGATACGCATAACGATAATCCGCCGGATAACGACAACTGGCATACCGACGTTACCTTTATCGACACCCCGCCCGCCGGGGCGATTCTGGCGGCGAAGCTGCTGCCGCAAAGCGGCGGCGACACGCTGTGGACCAGCGGCATCGCCGCGTTCGAGGCGCTCTCCGCGCCGCTGCGGGCGCTGCTTAGCGGCCTGCGGGCCGAGCATGATTTTACGCGCTCGTTTCCGGAATATAAGCACCGCAAAACGCCGGAAGAGCATCAGCGCTGGCGCGATGCGGCCGCTAAAAACCCGCCATTGCTGCACCCGGTAGTGCGCACGCATCCGGTGACCGGGAAGCAGGCGCTGTTCGTCAACGAGGGGTTTACCACGCGCATTGTGGATGTGACGGCAAAAGAGAGCGAGGCGCTGTTGGGCTTTCTGTTCGCCCACGTCACGAAGCCGGAGTTTCAGGTGCGCTGGCGCTGGCAGGAGGGCGATATCGCCATCTGGGATAACCGGGTGACTCAGCACTATGCGAATGCCGATTATCTGCCGCAGCGGCGCATCATGCACCGTGCGACGATATTAGGCGATAGGCCGTTTTATCGGGGATGAGCGCTACCGGTGCGCCCCGATATACCGCGCGTAGCGGCTGCTCTTCAGGAAGGTTAAATCCACCAGCACCAGCCCGTCGATACAGTGATTAAACGCCGGGTCGCTGCCGAAGTCGATAAACTGCACGCCGCCCGGTTCGCAGAGCTCAGAGTACTGCTTATACAGCGGCGGGATGCCGCAGCCCAGATTGCTGAGCAGCGATTTTAACTGCGTCAGGTCTTCGCCGTAGTCTTCCCCTTTAAACTGCGCCAGCACGCCGGGAAGCGTTGCCGGATAGGGGCTGCGGGAGACGGCCAGCGCATCGCTTGCCGGGAACCACAGGCGATAAAAGGCCACCAGCAGATCGCGCGCGGCGGGCGGTAACCCGCCGGAAATCGACACCGGTCCGAACAGATAGCGGTATTGCGGGTAGCGCGCGAGCCAGGCGCCAATTCCCGACCACAGGTAGTCCAGACCCCGGCGTCCCCAGTAGCGCGGCTGAATAAAGCTGCGCCCGAGCTCGATTCCGTGCTGGAGGATAGCGTCCATTTTTTCGTCGTAATGGAACAGGCTATAGCTGTAAAGCCCGTCCAGCCCACGGTTAGCGACCTGCTGCGCGGTCGGCATAAAGCGGTACGCGCCGACGATCTCCAGATCCTGCTCGTCCCACAGGATCAGGTGCAGATAATCATCGTCATAGCGGTCGATATCCCGACGTTTGCCGCTGCCCTCGCCAACGGCGCGAAAAGCGATTTCGCGCAGCCGCCCAAGCTCGCGCAGCAGCGGCGCTTCCTGCTGAACATCGCCGCGCTGCCAGAGATAGATAACTTTGCCATCGGCGGTATGTCCCAGGCATTCCGCCGTCGCCAGCTCGCGACGCAGCGTGGCCCGGTCTTCCGCACGGCCGATGGCGCTTTCCGTCCTGAATTTCCCGGGCTGCCCTTTGCCCAGCAGCTGTACGTGCTGGCGGCATTTTTTCGCCAGCTCCCGGGAGGCCGACTGCGGGCTATGCCAGCTTTCCCAGGGGATGCGCTGGCCGATAGTCACCGGCAGGCTGGAGCCGCGGCGGCGGAACATCTGCTGCATCAGCAGCAGCAGAGGCAGCGTTGGCGACACCAGCGCGCTGGCGTAGAACAGCGCGCTGTTGCGGGCGTGGATAAACGCCGGCAGCAGCGGCGTGCGGTATTTGGCGGCCAGTTTGATAAAGCCGGTATGCCAGTGGCCGTCGGCAATACCCTGACGGCTGAGGCGCGACACTTCCCCCGCCGGGAAGAAAATCAGCACGCCGCCGCTCTGGAGCTGTTGCTCCATATGGGCGAGCGAGGATTTGCGCGTGCGGCCGTTAACGTTGTCCACCGGAATAAACAGCGAGCTCAGCGGCTCAAGGTGGGTCAGCATGCGGTTGGTGACCACTTTGACGTCGCGACGCACGCGCGATACCGCATACAGCAGCGCCAGCCCGTCGAGGGTGCCTGTCGGGTGATTCGCCATGATGACGACGGGGCCGTTTTCGGGGATATTTTCCAGTTCGCGGGGGGCGATATTGCAGCGGATTTGCAGATGTTCCAGTACCTGTTCAACCATGTCCAGACCGCGAAGATGCGGGTGGCCGGCGGCAAATTCCTGAAACTCTTCCTCGTGCAGCAGGCGCCTTAACAGGTTCTTTTGCCAGGGAGCGGGCCTCGCCTGAGGCCAAAGATCGTCGAGTACGTTATCAAGAATAAACATGTTGGTTCCTCCTGGCGTCCTGCGGATGACAGTAGAAGCTCAACGTGACGTTTGCGTGTCAGGTGAATGACGTTTTGGGGATGCGGGCGGGAAGCGGTTCCCGCCCGAAGGGCATCAGCGCAGGATTTTTTTCTCGGCCAGATCCAGCGCGAAGTAGCTGAAGATAAGATCCGCGCCGGCACGCTTAATCGCGCCCAGGCTTTCCAGAACCACTTTCTCTTCATCAATGGCGCCCGCCATGGCGGCGAATTTGATCATCGCGTACTCGCCGCTCACCTGATAGGCGCCCAGCGGCAGTTCGGTACGTTCGCGGATGTCGCGCAGAATATCCAGATAGGCGCCAGCCGGTTTGACCATCAGGCAGTCTGCGCCCTGGGCTTCATCCAGCAGCGACTCGCGGATCGCCTCACGGCGGTTCAGCGGGTTCATCTGATAGGTCTTGCGGTCGCCTTTCAGCGCGGTGCCCGCCGCTTCACGGAACGGGCCGTAGAAGGAGGAGGCGAACTTGGTGGAGTAGGACATGATGGCGGTATCGGTAAAACCTGCCGCATCCAGCGCCTGGCGAATCGCCTGCACCTGACCGTCCATCGCCGCGGAGGGGGCGATAAAATCCGCACCGGCGGCGGCGGCCACCACGGCCTGTTTGCCGAGGTTTACCAGGGTAGCGTCGTTATCGACGCCGTGATCGCACAGCACGCCGCAGTGGCCGTGAGAGGTGTATTCGCAAAAGCAGGTATCTGACATCACCACCATTTCCGGCACGGTCTGTTTGCAGATGCGCGACATCCGCGCGACCAGCCCATCCTCTTTCCAGGCGTCGCTGCCGGTGGCGTCGGTGTGGTGCGAAATACCAAAGGTCATTACCGAGCGGATTCCGGCGTTGGCGATGCGTTCAATCTCGCGCGCCAGGTGCTTTTCAGGAATGCGCATAACGCCCGGCATCGCTTCGATGGCCTTGTAGTCATCGATTTCTTCTTCAACAAAAATAGGCAACACCAGATCGTTTAAGGTCAGCGTTGTCTCTTCAAACATGGCGCGCAGCGCAGCGGATTTGCGCAGGCGGCGGGGACGATCGATCAAGTTTGTCATAGGAAGCCTGATGTTGTTGGAACGACGGTCAAGAGTTTACCTGATTTATGGATAAAGTGTTTCACTAAAGTGGTGTTTATGCTTTTTGCTAAAATTACGTATTATCAGCGCATGCCGGGAAACAGGTCTTGCGGTAATAATAAATAATTGTATATGAATCATGAAATAATATTTTCTTCCTGTATGCTTTCTTTGTGTTATTTATCTTAACGTATTGATATTTATTGGTTATTTGCGTGTTGTTTATGTTTAATATAAAGCATTGCCCACGTTCGTCATTTTTATATAGAATAATTGCGCTCGCCGGTGTCGGGAGTAAATAATAGTCCCCTTGTCTTTTTAACGGATATTTATTTTAACACAGGATGTTGCTCATCAATGCTGACAGTTAAACCGTTATCGGCATTTGCTGTTCTGGATAAACGCTTCTCCGCTGGCGCAGACGCGTTTTCGCTGACGGCGCAGCAGTCCCTCCTGCTGGCGAATGCAGACGATGCAAAAATTACCGTGATCCGCCACGGCGCGGTCAAAATTTCAAGAATGCAGCAGGAGCTGCTGGTGGGGATCGCCACCGCGCCGTTGATTCTTGGGCTGCCCTGCCTGCAGTTTCCCGGCGTGGCGGACTACCAGCTCACGGCGGTGGAGCCCTGCGACGGGTATCAGCTCAATGCTGAAAAAGGCGCGGCGCTGCTGGAAAAGCACCAGCTCTGGCAGGCGGCGTTTTGCTGGCTGAGCTGGCAGTATCGGGTGGTCGAAATGCGGGATATCCAGCTGGTCGGCCGCAGTTCCTATAGCCAGATTCGCGAGTCGCTGCACCTTATGCAGAAGTGGGAGCCGGCGCTGCGGGCCAGGGTCGGCGTGATGAGCTACATTCAGCAGCGTACGCGCATTTCACGCTCGGTGATTGCCGAGGTGCTGGCGGCGCTGCGTCAGGGGAACTACATCGAGATGGATAAGGGGAAGCTGGTGCGCGTACACCGCTTACCCCTTGAGTACTGACCGATTCAGGATGCCGGAACGAGCCGCGGCTTATTGTCGCTGAGCTCGCTGACCAAGTCGTTAATCCCGTCGCTCATGTTCACAAACCGCGTGAGCGGAGAGCGGGTGACCACCACAAAGGCTCCCACATTGTGCTGGGGAATCATCGCCATATAGGTAATAAAGCCGCCGCCGCCGCCGGTTTTCTGGATGATCCCCGGATGCCCGTTCTTCGGCCCCATATACACCCATCCCATGCCCAGCGCGTCCGCCTTGCCCGGCACATCCATACCGATAACTCGCGTAAGCTGGCTGCGCTGGTAGATGAGCGTCTGCATGCGATCCGCCTGCTGGTTGCGGGTGTAGAAATCCGACGACAGGAACTGCTGCATCCAGCGCATCATGTCGCCCGGCGTGGAATAGACGCCGCCGCTGCCGATAGCCGCCAGCGTATTGTCGCACGGGCTGGCGCCTTTCTCGGCCACCATCAGGCGCTGGCACTGGTCCGGCGACGGAGTAAAGGTGGTGTCTTTCATCCCCAGCGGACGGGTTATCTGCTCTTCAAAAAGCTGGGTATAGGGCTTACCGGCCGCGGTGCTGAGCGCATCGGCCAGCAAGTCGAAAGCCAGGTTGGAGTAGGCGGCCTGGGAGCCCGGCTCGGCCTTCAGCGAGGCGGTGGACAGCCAGCTCCAGCGCTGGCTATGGGTTGGCCAGACAAACACCGCGCGATGCGCCGCGCCGCCCGGCTGCTCGCGCGGCAGGGTGCTGGTGTGGGTCGCCAGGTTGACCAGGGTGATCGGCGCGCCCTGATACGTCGGCACCCGCGCGCCCGGCGGCGCATATTTGCTCAGCGGATCGTTGAGTTTTACCACGCCCTGATCGAGTAATTTCACCAGCATTTCGCTGGTCATCAGCTTGGTCAGAGAGGCTATCCGAATAACCGAGTCCAGCTGAGGATGGGTGTTGCTGCCGGGGCGCGTCTCGCCGAAGCTGCGGAACACGCGCTGGTTCCCGTCGATCACCACTAACGCCATACCGGTGGCGCCGCTGCCGTAAAAAATGTGGTTGGCGTAGCGATCGACGATATCAGATGCAAAAGCCGGGTCCGGCGACGTTTGCGCGGCCTGGGCAGCAGGCAGCGCTGACGCACAAAGTGCGGCAAGAATGAGCAGACGACGTTTCAAGGAGAGTTTCCATGAAGTGAAATAGAAAGATAATGCGTATTTATACTATTAAATCGCCGCTTGCAAAGGGGCATTACGCGGGATTGTGCGAAGAAAAACGTAACGACGGGTAAACATGACGTTTTTTCCTGAACCGCGTGACGCGCTTTTGTTTTCCGACGCGTATGATAGTTTCAGTATTCACACTTGATTACGGAGAAAGGTGATGTCGGATAAACGCGTTGTCATGGTCGTTGATATGCAAAACGGGGTCTTTGAGACGCCGCGCCGCGAACGTGGGCGCTGCGTCGCGCAGATAAACCGCCTGACCCGCGCCGCGGATACCGTCATCTTTATCCAGCATGCCGAGGCGGGCGGTCTGGAAGAGGGCAGCGAGGGCTTCGCGCTGCTGCCGGAGCTTGAACAGCCCGCGGGGGCGCTGTATGTCACCAAGACCGCCTGCGACGCCTTCTGGCGCACGACGCTTGCGCAGCGGCTTGCTGAGCTTGATATCCGCCAGTTCGTCATCTGCGGCTGCGCTACCGACTACTGTGTGGATACGACGCTTAAAAACGGCGCCAGCAGAGGTTATTCGATAACCGTGGCTGAGGATGCGCACACCACCGCCAATCGCCCGGCCGCACAGGCGGAGGTGCTGATTGCCCACTATAACGACGTCTGGCGGACGCTGACCGTACCGGGCAATCCGGTTTACGTGAAACCCGTCGATACAATTGTTGCGCAATGGTCGGCGAACTAAGCCATTTTACGCCGGTCTCATTGGTCATCGCATTATCAATACGTATATCACCTTTGCTGCGGTGAATACCGCAGCGGACGTACCGCTGTGCGCAGCAGCGGCCAGAACGATAAGAAGTTAGCAGGAGAGTATGATGTTTAAGTCTTTTTTCCCCAAGCCGGGTCCCTTTTTTCTCTCGGCGTTTGTTTGGGCGCTCATCGCCGTCATATTCTGGCAGGCTGACGGCGGCAAATGGCTGCTGCAGTGGGTGGGGGCGAGCGGCAATGTGCCGATTAGCGCGGCGCGTTTCTGGTCGCTGGATTATCTGGTGTTCTACGTCTATTACCTGTTCTGCGTCGCGGTTTTTGCCCTGTTCTGGTTTATCTACAGCCCGCATCGCTGGCAGTACTGGTCGATTCTGGGCACCTCGCTGATTATTTTCGTCACCTGGTTTCTGGTGGAAGTGGGGGTCGCGGTCAACGCCTGGTATGCGCCGTTCTATGACCTGATCCAGACCGCGCTATCGTCGCCGCACAAGGTGACTATCGGCCAGTTTTACCATGAGGTGGGGGTATTCCTCGGCATTGCGCTGATTGCGGTGGTGATTGGCGTGCTGAACAACTTTTTTGTCAGCCACTACGTGTTTCGCTGGCGCACCGCGATGAACGAACACTATATGGCGCACTGGCAGTATCTGCGCCATATCGAAGGCGCCGCGCAGCGTGTGCAGGAAGACACCATGCGTTTTGCCTCGACCCTTGAGGATATGGGGGTGAGCTTTATCAATGCCATCATGACGCTTATCGCGTTTCTGCCGGTGCTGGTGGCGCTGTCGCCGCACGTACAGGAGCTGCCGATTGTCGGCCATATTCCTTACGGCCTGGTGATCGCCGCTATTGTCTGGTCGCTGATGGGGACCGGGTTGCTGGCGATGGTGGGGATTAAGCTGCCGGGGCTGAACTTCAAAAACCAGCGCGTGGAGGCGGCTTACCGTAAAGAGCTGGTCTACGGCGAGGACAACCCGCATCGCGCGACGCCGCCGACGGTGCGCGAGCTGTTCAGCGCAGTACGTCAGAACTATTTCCGCCTCTATTTCCACTACATGTATTTCAACATCGCCCGTATTTTATATCTGCAGGTGGATAACGTTTTCGGTTTGTTCCTGCTGTTTCCATCGATTGTCGCCGGTACCATTACGCTGGGTCTGATGACGCAGATTACCAACGTATTTGGTCAGGTGCGCGGCTCGTTCCAGTATCTGATAAGCTCCTGGACCACGCTGGTTGAGCTGATGTCCATCTACAAGCGTTTGCGCAGCTTTGAGCGCGAACTGGATAAACAGACTGCCCAGGAAGCCACGCAAACCGTTAGCTAACAAGGACGCACCATGGCAACAGCCGTACCCCGCCGGATATCTATGACCGTGACGCTCCTCGCCGGGTTAATCCTGGCGGGGTGCAGCAGCAAGACGGCGCCGTTGAAAGAGGGTGAAAAACCCGTGGATGTGGCCGCGATGGTGCGCCAGAAAATGCCCGCCAGCGTCAAAGACCGTGACGACTGGGCGCAGGCTATCGCCAGAACGTTTGCCAGCCAGAAGCTGGCGCCGACGGAAGAGAACGTCTGCTCGGTGCTGGCGATTGCGCAGCAGGAGTCCAACTATCAGGCCGACCCGGCGGTGCCGGGCCTGAGCAAAATCGCCTGGCAGGAGATAGACAGGCGCGCGCAGAAGGCGCATGTCCCGCTTTTCCTGGTGCATACCGCGCTGAAAATTCCCTCGCCGAACGGTAAAAGCTACAGCGAACGTCTGGATACGGTGAAAACCGAGCGACAGCTCAGCGCTATCTTTGATGATTTTATCGGCATGGTGCCGATGGGCCAGACGCTGTTCGGCTCGCTGAACCCGGTGCGCACCGGCGGGCCGATGCAGGTGAGCATCGCGTTTGCGCAGGCGCACGCCCAGGGATATCCGTGGAAAATCGACGGCACCGTACGTCAGGAAGTCTTCACCCTGCGCGGCGGCCTGTGGTTCGGCACCTACCATCTGCTTAACTACCCGGCGAGCTATACGGCGCCCATCTACCGCTTTGCCGACTTTAACGCAGGCTGGTACGCCAGCCGTAATGCGGCGTTCCAGAATGCGGTCAGCAAAGCCTCTGGCGTGAAGCTGGCGCTGGACGGCGACGTGATTCGGTACGACAGCGATGAGCCTGGCAGCACGGAGCTGGCGGTACGCCAGCTGGCGCCGCGGTTGTCGATGAGCAACGACGAGATTCGCGCGCAGCTGCGAAAAGGCGACAGTCAGGCGTTTGAACAGACGGCGCTATACCGCAACGTGTATCAGCTGGCGGAGGCAAAAACCGGTAAGGCGCTGCCGCGTGAGGTGTTGCCGGGTATTCAGCTGGAGAGCCCGAAGATCACGCGCAAGCTGACCACCGCGTGGTTTGCGCAGCGCGTGGATGCCCGTCGGGCGCAGTGCATGGCTCAGAAATAGCGACGCAAGCGCAGCAGGAAGGCGATAACGCCAAGGATGGCGCAGCCCGCGAGGAAAGGCACCAGGCCGAACAGCGTACTGACGCCGAGACCAATTTCGACCCGCGGACGGTCGCTGTCCTGCAGCTGCATCAGGTGTTCAAATATCCCAGGCGCGTGCACCAGCAGGTTTAACAGCTGCGCGCCGGCCCAGAAGCAGAACAGCACGAACAGGGCATACGCAATATTGCCCGGGGCGGCAGACGCTTTTGTTTTCCTACGAAAAAGGGGTTTAGATAAGGTGAAATCAGCCATCACGACCTCCTGATGCTTTAGCCAGTAGCGTTCAGATGAGTGTGGCAGCAGACCGCCACTGTCAATATCAGATTTATGGTAATTTCCCTTAAGGAATACTCTTAATTCTGCAGGCTGTGCAGGCACCCTCGCCGCACGCCGTAAATGTAAAAGAATTGCTAACCATCGCGCAGACGACGGGCGTCAAATGTGCGACGATGCGTTTTTTCGACGTGGGGCTGCTATGAAGTTACCTGACAAAATTCGCCGCGACTGGCACTACTACGCCTTTGCTATTGGCTTGATTTTCATCCTAAACGGCGTGGTCGGGCTGCTGGGGTTTGAGGCGAAAGGCTGGCAAACCTATGCCGTCGGGCTGGTCACCTGGGTTATCAGTTTCTGGCTGGCGGGGTTGATTATCCGCCGTCGCCCTGATGACAAGGAGACGGCGGAGTCGTAGTCGGCGTTACCCGTTCATGGACGTTTTAAGCGCGCTGTTGGCCTGATGGCGCTCCAGCGCCAGATCTATCAGCCGCGAAATGAGGCTGCGGTAGTCCAGCCCGCTCGCCTGCCACAGTTTTGGATACATGCTGATGTTGGTAAAACCAGGCAGCGTGTTGATTTCATTGATAACCACGTCATTTTCCGGCGTCAGGAAAACGTCAACGCGCGCCATGCCGCTGCATCCCAGCGTCTGGTACGCCTGAATGGCGATCGCCCGGATCTTATCGTTGATCGCCGGGCTGATGTCGGCAGGCACCACCACCTGCGCGCCGTTATCGTCGATGTACTTGGTATCGTAGGCGTAAAATTCGCTGTTAAGCACGATTTCACCGCAGGTGCTGGCCTGCGGTTCGTCATTGCCGAGCACGGCGCATTCGATCTCGCGCCCGATAATTCCCTGCTCTACGACCACCTTGTGGTCGAACTCAAACGCCAGCGCGACCGCCTGCTGGTACTGCGCTTCGTTTTTCACCTTGCTGACGCCCACCGAAGACCCCTGGTTTGCCGGTTTAACAAACAGCGGCAGGCCGAGCTTTTCGCTCACCTCGGCAAAGGTCACGCGCTCGCGGTTGGCCCGCGTCAGGGTAATAAAGGGGGCGATGCTGAGGCCCGCATCGCGCAGCAGGCGCTTGGTGACGTCTTTATCCATACAGGCGGCGGAGCCCAGCACGTCGGAGCCGACGAACGGCAGATTTGCCATCCGCAGCATGCCCTGCAGCGATCCGTCTTCCCCCAGGGTACCGTGCACGATCGGGAAAATAACGTCGATAGCGGGCAGCGGCTGGCCGCTGTCGGCGTTGATAAGCTGCTGGCTTTCCTTACCCGGGATTTGCGCCAGCGTCACGTCGGAGGGGCGCAGCGCGATGTGCGCCGGATCGTGGTCGTTGAGCAGATAGTTGCTGGCATCGTTGATATGCCACTGTCCCTGCTTATCAATTCCCAACAGCACGACGTCAAAACGCGTTTTATCCATCGCCTCGACGATGTTCTTCGCCGACTGTAGCGATACCTCATGCTCAGATGATTTACCGCCGAACACGACTCCCACCCGCAACTTAGCCATTTCCACTTCCATCAACAGAAAACATAAAGCCGATACCATAGCACGTCGCTGCGGACGCTTCCGCCCTTTTCCAGGGCCTCTGCGGGCAACAGGTGAAAAAGTGGCGAGCATAACGCGCTGCGCGAGTGGTTAATTAGCGTGATATTAATCACATAATTTTGGCTTTGTAAGATAAAACACCAAAGTCGCGACGAGCGCATCTCTGGATGAACCGCCGTTTCAGGGAACTTGTTATGCTGGGCGCTATAGACCCAAAAAAGATCGTGCGTCGTTATGGAATCCTGGAAGGTTAATCTTATATCCGTCTGGTTCGGCTGCTTTTTTACCGGGCTTGCCATCAGCCAAATCCTGCCGTTTTTACCGCTCTATGTTTCGCAGCTGGGCGTAACCTCACATGAGGCCCTGTCGATGTGGTCGGGGCTGACCTTCAGCGTGACCTTCCTGGTGTCGGCCATCGTCTCGCCGATGTGGGGAAGCCTCGCGGACCGTAAAGGGCGCAAGCTGATGCTCTTGCGCGCCTCGCTCGGCATGGCGGTGGCCATTCTGCTGCAGGCCTTCGCCACCAACGTCTGGCAGCTGTTTTTCCTGCGCGCGGTGATGGGGCTGACCTCCGGCTATATTCCTAACGCGATGGCGCTGGTGGCCTCGCAGGCGCCGCGCGAGCGCAGCGGCTGGGCGCTCAGCACGCTGTCGACGGCGCAAATCAGCGGGGTTATCGGCGGGCCGCTGCTTGGCGGTTTCCTCGCCGATCACGTGGGGCTGCGGGCGGTGTTTTTTATTACCGCCCTCCTGCTGACGGTGAGCTTTTTAGTCACCCTGTTTCTGATAAAAGAGGGCGGCAGACCGAACGTGAGCCGCGGTGAACGGCTGAGCGGTAAGGCGGTTTTCGCCTCGCTGCCGTACCCCGGACTGGTCATTAGCCTGTTTGTCACCACCATGGTTATCCAGATGTGCAACGGGTCGATAGGGCCGATCCTGGCGCTGTTTATCAAATCGATGGCGCCGGACAGCACTAATATCGCCTTTTTAAGCGGCATGATCGCCGCGGTGCCGGGCGTGTCGGCGCTGATCTCCGCTCCCCGTCTGGGCAGGCTCGGCGACCGGATCGGCGCGCACCGCATCCTGCTGGCGACGCTGTTTTGCGCCATGGTGATGTTCTTCGCCATGTCGTTTGTCACCTCGCCGCTGCAGCTCGGCATCCTGCGCTTTCTGCTGGGGTTTGCCGATGGCGCGATGCTGCCAGCGGTACAGACGCTGCTGCTCAAGTATTCGAGCGATCGGGTTACCGGGCGCATCTTTGGCTATAACCAGTCGTTTATGTATCTCGGCAACGTCGCCGGGCCGCTGATCGGCGCTTGCGTGTCGGCGATGGCCGGGTTTCGCTGGGTATTTGTCGCCACGGCGATCGTGGTGCTGATAAACCTGATCCAGCTTGCCCTGATGCTGCGCAAACGCGCCCGGGTGCCTGCGCGGTAGCAAGCGAAGCGCTTTTTCGCGTCGTCGGGTGGTTTTTTTCGTTTCTGCGTCCAGACTTACTGTGATACCTCACAGAAGGATGGTGCTATGAAAATAACATTACTGGTTACGTTACTGTTTGGTCTGGTGCTGATGACGACGGTGGGGGCCGCGGAGAAAACGCTGACGCCCCAGCAGCAGAAGATGACGCTCTGCAACGAGCAGGCGTCGTCTAAAGCGTTGAAGGGAGACGCAAGGAAATCCTTTATGAGCGAGTGTCTGAAGAAGGACAGCGCGAAAGCAGAGGAAAAAACCCTGACGCCGCAGCAGAAAAAAATGCAGGCATGTAATGCCGAAGCGGGTCAGAAAGCCCTTAAAGGTGAGGATCGCAACAAGTTTATGAGTACCTGCCTTAAGAAAAACGGCTAGTCAGGCAGGGTGAGCCGCCGTTCAGCGGTTCACCCTCAACCCTCAGGATTTACTCAGCTTCTCTGATTTCTCCATGCATTTCACCATCGCCTCGATCACCGCCGAGCGGAAACCTTTTTCTTCCAGCACGCGCACCGCTTCGATAGTGGTTCCGCCCGGCGAGCAGACCATATCTTTCAGCGCCCCCGGATGGGTACCGGTTTCCAGCACCATTTTGGCCGAGCCCATTACCGCCTGGGCGGCAAATTTGTAGGCCTGGGCGCGCGGCATACCGCCGAGTACGGCCGCATCCGCCATTGCTTCGATAAACATAAACACATAGGCCGGCGCGGAGCCGCTGACGCCGACCACCGGGTGGATCATCGGCTCGGCGATGACTTCCGCTTCGCCAAAGCAGCGGAAAATGTTCAGCACGTCGGCCGTGTCTTCCGAAGTGACCAGCGCGTTTGGCGTCACCGAGGTCATACCGGCATTCACCAGCGACGGCGTATTCGGCATGGCGCGGACGATTTTACGGTCGTGGCCCAGCGCGCGCGCCAGCTGTTCGAGCGTGACGCCAGCGGCAATCGACACCACCAGGGTATCTTTATTCAGGCTGGAGGCGACCTCGCTCAGCACTTTCACCATAATGCCGGGCTTCACCGCGCCAAAAACGATATCGGCAATCTGCGCGACCTCCTGGGCGCTTTCCGCGGCGTTCACGCCGTACTGCTCGCTCAGGGCCGCCACTTTGTCGGGGGACGGGGTGTAGACCCAAATTTGGCCTGGCAGCACCTGGCCGCTGGCGATAAGGCCACCGAGAATAGCCTTACCCATATTGCCGCAGCCGATAAAACCGATTTTTTTCTCCATAACGTCTCTCCCTCAGCGTGTTATTGATTGTGCGTTATAGCTTATCACCTTGTGGCGCGGTTGTGGCTTGGCATGGCCAGGGAAAGCAGGCGACAATAGGCGTAAATCAGGCCGCAGGAGGTAATATGGCTATTTGGGTGGATGCGGATGCGTGTCCGAACGTCATTAAAGAGATTTTATTTCGCGCCGCGGAGCGTACGCAAACGCCGTTGACCCTGGTGGCGAACCAGCACGTACGCGTTCCGCCGTCGCCCTTGGTCCGCGCGCTGCGCGTGGCGTCAGGCTTCGACGTTGCGGATAACGAAATCGTCCGCCTCTGTGCGCCGGGCGATCTGGTGATCACCGCGGATATCCCGCTGGCGGCGGAGGTGCTGGCGAAAGGCGCCGCAGCGCTGAATCCGCGCGGAGAGCGCTACAGCGAAGCGACGATTCGGGAGCGGCTGACGATGCGGGACTTTATGGATACGCTGCGGGCCAGCGGTATACAAACCGGCGGCCCGGCGAGCCTGTCGCCGCGCGATCGCCAGCAGTTTGCCGCAGAGCTCGACAAATGGCTGCTGGCGGTTAAGCGCGGGCAGAATTAAACCCAGCTGTCGTCGTCGTTGCCGAAATCGTCGTTACTGCCGAAGTCGTCGTTGTTGCCCCAGTCATCGTTGTTGACTTCGGAGGCGTAGTCGCTGCCGTCCTGAGGCAGGAACGACGCGTCTGCGGCAGGCGTCAGGTCGCTTGCGGCGGGCGCCGGCGGCTCCTCAATGATGTTGACGATTTCCTGCGGATGCGTTCCGGAGAACATGTTCATCAGCATGTTGCCGATAACCACGCCGCCGGCAACGCCCGCTGCGGTTTGCAGCGCGCCGGACATAAAGCTGCCGCCGCCGCGGGCCGCTGGCGCATACTGGTTCGGCGCCTGGGCGTAATTCTGATTTGGCGATACGCTATTTTGTGACGCATAGCTTTGTGAAGCATAGTTCTGCGCGCCTGGAATCGGGTCAGAACCGCGTGCCGGGGATGATGACTGTCCGCCGCCGAACAGACCGGCCAGGAACCCGCCGCTGCTCTGTTTTGTCTCTCTCAGCTGCGAGGCCTCGCTTTCCAGCGCTTGAATCCGTTCGTTCAGCTGCTTAATCGCGGCTTCCTGAATTAAAATGGTTTGCGTCATGTAGTACGGGGCGGCAGGTTGCGACTGAACATGTTGCGCAATCACACTCTCGGCGGTAGCATCGCGCGGCGCGCTGTGCTCCTCGGCTTGTTTAAGACGAGAAAACAGGCCATCGATGAGACGTTGTTCTTCAGATTGCATGGTACATCCCTCTGTCATACGGATAACTTACCGTTACAGTCTGAATGAAATATTCGTACTGTAAATATGTGCAACCGTAAAGCTGCGAATAAATGTGTTACCTTTTGCAGCAAAGCAGGGTTGTCAAACGGTGATCTTTTAATGTAGTGTTGCCGCAACGCTTAATGACACCATTTCTTTACACCTTCATACATTGCCGAATCCAGTAAAGACAAGAAAAAACGATACAAACGATGTGTTGTTGTAACTTTTTATTTACACTTAATCGTGTGCTAGTTTGCCAGTATTATTGAGTATTCATCGACATCACGCACAACGTTCAGGTACCAGGGGGATTTTCAGGTGATGACACAGCCCATTTTTCTGATTGGCGCCCGCGGCTGCGGAAAAACCACCATTGGCCGGCGTCTGTCTGAGGCCTGCCAGTATCAGTTCATCGATACCGATCAAATTCTCCAGCAGCGTGCGCAGATGACCGTTGCCGACATCGTGGCCAACGAAGGATGGTCCGGTTTTCGCGCCAGGGAAACGCAGACGCTGCAGACCGTTACCGCGGCGCAGCACGTGATCGCCACCGGGGGCGGCATTATTCTGGCCCCGGTTAACCGCGAGTTTATGCGGCAAAATGGCGTCGTTATCTACCTGAAAGCTCCCGTCAGCGTGCTGGCCGGAAGACTGGAAGCCTTCCCCGAAGAGAGCCAGCGGCCAACGTTAACCGGCAAACCCATCGCCGAAGAGGTGCGTGAAGTGCTGGCCCAGCGCGACGCGCTGTACCGGGAAGCGGCCCATACCATTGTTGATGCTGCCAACGAACCGGACGAGGTTGTCACGCAGATCCTTGCCGCACTTGCCGACGGAAGCCCGCAGCCCGCACGGGCAAACTCCGCCTTATTGCGATAATTCTCACGCCGCAAAACGCGCCGGTCCGCCGGTTGCGACCAAATATCACGCGCCCGTATGCAGGAAAAGGTCAATACAGGGCGCGCATCACACTTTTTAGCCAAAGCAAATGTTAATGAGTCGTTAAGCTTAAGATATTACAGGAGTGTTCTGGATACTTCAGGAATCTTTACGATCCGATGTGCGGCGAAGCTGCTACGCTACAAGGCGGTTGTTTTTTTAGCCATCAGGGGGCGATTCAAAAGCGGTGAGCCTGTGTTGAAGCAGTGGTAGTGAAGAAGGTACATAACATGAATACGACTTTGGCGATTCTTACGATTGGTGTGGTTCCGCTGCGTGAGGTGTTGCCGCTCCTGACCGAGCATATCAGGGAAGAGCGAATAACCCACATCAACCTGCTGGGGAAGATGTCGAGGGAGACGGTCATGGAGAGCTACGGCGTAGAAGAGGGTGAGGAGGTTATCATTACCTTACTCAACGACAATCAGCTGGCGGAAATATCTCGTCCTAAAACCGAACGCAACCTCCAGTCGGTCATTGAAGTCCTGGATAATCAAAACTATGACGTTATTTTGCTGATGAGCTCCGCGCCCGTCAGCGGCCTGGTGGCGCGCAACGCCATTTTGCTCGAACCGCAGCGCATCATCCCGCCGCTGGTCAACTCTATCGTCGACGGTCATCAGGTCGGCGTTATCGTGCCCATTCCGGAGCTGCTAAAAATGCAGCGTAAAAAGTGGCAGGCGCTGCAAAACCCGCCTCTTTATGCGCTGGCCAACCCGGTGCATGGCACAGAGCTTGAGCTGATTGCGGCGGGAAAACAGCTGCTGGAGGAGGGGGCCGATGTGCTGATGCTTGACTGTCTCGGCTTTCATCAGCACCACCGCGACCTGCTGCAAAAAGCGCTGGATGTACCGGTGCTGTTGTCGAATGTGCTGGTTGCGAGACTGGCGGCGGAATTGCTGGTGTAAGCCCGTTTTTTTTGCGTGACAGGGGGCGCCTGCGCCCCCTATATTGGCTTTTTATCGATAATAAATAAGGGCCAGTTTATGCTTCAAAGTAATGAATACTTTTCCGGTAAGGTGAAGTCTATCGGTTTTACCAGCAGCAGTACTGGTCGCGCCAGCGTTGGCGTTATGGCGGAAGGGGAATATGCGTTTAGTACCGCGCAGCCTGAAGAAATGACCGTTGTCAGCGGCGCGCTGCACGTGCTGTTGCCGGGCGAAACGGAGTGGAAAACCTATGAGGCCGGGCAGGTATTCCACGTGCCGGGCAGCAGCGAGTTTCATCTGCAGGTCGCAGAGCCGACCTCATATCTTTGCCGTTACCTGTAACAGGCCGCCTTCCTGCACCGGCAGGAAGGCGAAAACGTCCTAGCGCTGGGCTTCTCCGCCCAGTCCTTCCACCAGGCTGGCGATAAGCGCCGCCAGTTCACCGGTCATCAGGATGAAGTCAGCGTCAAAGCGCTGTGCGAAATCTTCGCGATCGATATCGTCGTTTTGATCGCGCAGCTCATCGCAGAACTTCAGACGTTTGATGGACGCGTCGTCGCACATGACGAACTGGATCCGCTGCTGCCAGTCGAGCGCCAGTTTGGTGACCACTTTTCCGGCCTCAATGTGCACCGCGATTTCATCGCTGACCAGATCCTGCTTTTTGGCGCGGATCACGCCGCCGTCTTCGAGGATCGCCTTCAGCTCCGCTTCGTCGAGAAGCTGGAAGCTTTGCGCCACGGCGCCTGAACGCACCCATTCCGTCAGGGTCAGCTCAATCGGGTTTTCCAGCGCCAGCGGGACAACCGGCAGGGAGCCGAGCGTTTTACGCAGCAGGGCCAGCGTATCTTCCGCTTTTTTCGCGCTGGCGCAGTCGACCATGATCAGGCCGTTGACGGTGTCTATCCACAGCAGCGTCTGGCTGAAGCGGCTGAAGGCCCGCGGCAGCAGGGAGTGCAGCACTTCGTCTTTCAGCGAGTCTTTTTCAGTTTTCTTGAGCTTACGGCCCTGGTCGGCTTCCAGCTTCTGGATTTTGGCCTCCAGCGCCTGCTTCACCACCGGCGACGGCAGGATTTTCTCCTCCTTGCGCGCGCAAATGAGGATTTGACCGTTTGCCGTGTGCGTCAGGGCGTCGCTGTGCGAACCCATCGGCGAAACCCAGCCGGTTCTCGACATATCCTGACTTCCGCATGGGGTAAACGCCAGCTCGGCTAGCTGTTTTTCCATCTCGTCAGCGCGCAGGGTAATGTCGCGGCTGAGACGGTAAACCATTAAATTTTTGAACCACAGCATGATAATTTCCACGGCTTTGTCGTTAAATCCAGCGGGCATGATAGCGAATTGTCGCTATGCTTGCATTGTTAATCAGGAACTGAGGATGCTTCTGTGCGAATAGGTATTGATCTGGGTGGAACGAAGACGGAAGTCATTGCGCTGAGCGATAAAGGAGAGCAGCTGTTCCGCCACCGGCTGCCGACGCCGCGCGACGATTATCAGCAGACGATTGAAACCATCGCCGCGCTGGTGGCGATGGCGGAAAAAGAGACCGGCCAGTCCGGCAGCGTCGGGATGGGGATCCCCGGGTCTATCTCGCCCTATACCGGCGTGGTGAAGAACGCCAACTCCACCTGGCTCAACGGCCGGCCTTTTGACAAAGACCTGAGCCGGCGCTTAAACCGCGAAGTGCGGCTGGCGAACGACGCCAACTGCCTGGCGGTCTCGGAAGCGGTGGACGGCGCGGCAAAAGGCGCCCGGACGGTGTTTGCGGTGATCGTCGGCACTGGCTGCGGGGCGGGCGTCGCCATCAACGGGCGCGCGCACATTGGCGGCAACGGCACGGCGGGCGAGTGGGGGCATAACCCGCTGCCGTGGATGGATGACGACGAGCTGCGCTATCGCGCCGAGGTGCCGTGCTACTGCGGCAAGCAGGGCTGCATCGAGACCTTCATCTCCGGCACCGGTTTCGCCACCGATTACCGGCGGCTGAGCGGCCAGGCGCTGAAGGGCAGCGACATTATGCGCCTGGTCGGGCAGCACGATGCGCTGGCGGAACAGGCGCTCAGCCGCTACGAGCTGCGGTTAGCGAAATCGCTGGCCCATGTGGTGAATATTCTCGATCCGGACGTGATTGTGCTGGGCGGCGGCATGAGCAATGTCGATCGCCTGTACCAGACCGTGCCGGAGCTGGTGAAGCGGTTTGTGTTCGGCGGCGAATGCGAAACGCCGATCCGCAGGGCCGCCCACGGCGACTCCAGCGGCGTGCGCGGCGCGGCGTGGCTGTGGCCGCTGTAGTATTTTCCCTCACCCGCCTGGGTGAGGGACGCATCACTCCATCGCAAAGCGCTTATCCAGCCTGCTATATCCCAGCCCGTTGATTTTCTTCACCCTGATTTGCACCGGAATCCGCTCTTTCATCGCTTCAACGTGGCTGATAACGCCGATGACCTTACCGCTGGCGTTGAGGGCATCCAGCGCATCCAGCGCGGTATCCAGCGTTTCGCTGTCCAGCGTGCCAAAGCCTTCGTCGAGGAACAGCGAGTCGATCCGCGTTTTGTGGCTGACCAGATCCGACAGCGCCAGCGCCAGCGCGAGGCTGACGAGGAAGCTTTCGCCGCCGGACAGGGTGCGGGTATCGCGAACCGCGTCGGCCTGCCAGGTATCGACGACCTCCAGCTCCAGCGCTTCGCTGGCCTTGCGCTGCAGCAGGTAGCGGCCGTGCAGGCGGCTGAGCTGCTCATTCGCCAGCCACACCAGGTTATCGAGAGTCAGCCCCTGGGCGAATTTACGGAATTTATCACCCTCTCTGGAGCCGATCAGCGCGTTGAGCCAGCCCCAGTCCTCCAGCGTTCTTGCGGCTGCGTCTATCTCCTGCATCAGCGCTTGCTGCTGCTGGCGGCTGGCGGCATCCTGCGTCAGCTGCTGGCGAATACCGCCCTGCTGCGTGCTGTTCTCGCGCATCTGCTGGGCCAGCTGCTGCAGCTGAGCCTGCAGCGTCTCGAGGCTCTCGGTCTCCGGGAGACCGTCGGGCTTCAGCTGCTGATGCTGCTCCCGCGTCGCCTGCGCCTGGGCGACCAGCGCCTGCTGCTGGTGCAGCTGGTTTTCCAGCGTTTGTCGGAGCTGCTCCAGACGGCTGCGGGTCGCTTCGTCGAGCAGCGCGTCGAGGAACGCCTGCTGGTTGGCGAACTGGCTTGCCGCCAGCGCCTGCTCAAAGGCCTGCTGCGCCTGCTGCAGGCGCTCGCTGGCGTCGGTTTCCTGCTGCTGCAGCGTTTGCCACTGGCCGTGGAGCGAGACGCAGTCATGATGCACCTGCTGCCATCCCTCCAGCGGCGTCTCCTCGGGCGCTTCGGGGTCTGCGCTTTCCGGCAGCGTGTCGAGCAGCGGCTGCAGCAGCTCAAGCTGGCGCTGGTTGCGCTGCTGTTCGTCGCTGTGGGTCTGCCACTGCGCGCTTTCCGCCTCGCGCGCGTCCAGCCAGCGACGCTCTTCGCCCGCCTCCGGCGACGTCAGCGCCAGCGCGGCAAGCGTGGCCGCCAGCGCCTGCTGGCGCTGCGCCTGCTGCTGGCGGATTTCCGCCGCCTGGGCATTCAGGGCGTCCATCTGGCGCTGCAGGGCGAGCCGCTGGCTGTGACGGAAAAGCTGCTGCTCGTACTCCTGCTGTGTTTCCAGCCAGGCGGCGACATCCTCCTGCGGCGTCAGGGCGATCCCCAGCGCGGCGACGGTGGATTGCCACTGTAAGGTGAGCGCTTGCTCCTGCTCCGTCAGCGTCTGTATCTCGCCGTTGTCGGCCTGCTGCTGCTTATTGAGCGCCTCCAGCTGGCCGCGCAGCGCGGCGCCGGACTCGGCAAGCTCCTTGACCTCTTTATCCAGCGCGTCCCGGCGGGCTTCATTCACGCCCGGCGTCAGCGCCTGGTAGCGCTCAATGGCCGGATGCTCGGTTGAGCCGCACAGCGGGCACGGGGAACCCGCCTGCAGGCGGGCGCGCTCTTCCTGCAGCGCCACGATGGTGCGCTCCTGCTCGCACAGCGTTTTGACGTCGGTGAACTGCTGGAGCTTCTCCTTATACTGCTGGCGGCGGCGGGCGAGTTCGGCATCGTGCTGTTCTTGCTCCTGCTGGCGCTGCTGCAGCGACTGTTGCAGCTGCTGACGGCGCTTTTGCAGCGGCGCAAAGCGTCCGTACAGCGCGTTGAGCTGCTGGCGGTATGGGCGCAGGACGGCGTGCTGCTCCAGCGCCGCTGCCGTCGCCGCCGCCTCCAGGGTCAGCGCGGTTTCCGGCAGCGCGCTGAGTTCGCCCCTGAGCCCGGCCTCGCGCTGGGACAGCATCTGCAGCTGCACGGCGTCCCGCGCCAGCTGTTCAAACGTGGCCCGCCATCCGGCAAGCTCCCGCTGCCAGTGACGATAGCCGTCGTGGGCGGCGAGCCAGTCGCCGAGGGTTTTCTGCTGCGCCAGCAGCTGCGTGTGCTGCCGGGCGGCGCTGTGGCGGATGCGGTTTCGCAGCCCGGTCTGGCTCTGTAAGCGAGTATTTACTTCAGTCGTTTGCTGGCGGATATGCTGCAGCGCGGCCTGCCGGTCCTGCAGCCGCATCCACAGCGGGCGCAGCGTATCGGCAGGATGCGCCAGCGCCAGCTTCGCCAGCTGCGGTTCGGCGTCGTTCAGCGCCTGTCCGGCGCTCTGCAGCGCGGCCTGCGCGCGCTGCTGCTCGCGGCAAATTTCGTTTTCCCTCGTCAGCCACTGCGCCCAGCTTTGGGTGCGGGTCTGTACGTCCTGCAGCCGTTTCTCTTCGTCAGTAAGCGCCTGCAAACGTTGCTGCAGCGCCTGCTGCTGCTCATCGTTCAGCAGCACCATCCCCGAGGCCTGCGCCTGCAGCTTTTCCAGCTCGGTTTTTGCGGTTTTATGCTTTTCAAACACCTGCGCCGAGATCTGCCCGTAAATCTCGGTGCCGGTCAGCTCTTCGAGCAGCTCGGCCCGCTCTTTGGGTTTGGCGTTGAGGAAGGCGGCGAACTGCCCCTGGGAAAGCAGCATCGAGCGGGTAAAGCGCCCGTAGTCCAGCCCGGTGAGCGAGGCGGTCAGCTCCAGCTTGTCCTTCACCTTGTCGGCCAGAATTTTGCCGTCCGCGCAGGTCGCCAGCTCAACGCGCGGCGCCTGCAGGTTGCCGTCCGGCTGGTTGCGCGCCCGGTTCTGGCTCCAGAAGGCGCGGTATGCGATGCCTTTGACCTCAAACTCTACTTCCGCCAGGCATTCGGCGGTATCACGGGTCATCAGGTCGTTTTGCGATTGCGACACCGTGTTAAGCCGCGGCGTCTCGTGATACAGGGCCAGGCAAATGGCGTCGAGCAGGGTGGTTTTCCCCGCGCCCGTCGGCCCGGTAATGGCGAACAAACCGTTGCTGGCGAACGGTTCGGCGGTAAAGTCAATTTTCCACTCGCCCTTCAGGGAGTTGAGGTTCTTCAGGCGCAGGCTCAGGATCTTCATGCCGTTTCCTCCCCACGAAGCGTTTGCACTGTTTCGTTAAACAGCTGGTGCAGCCGGTCCTGCTGCGGCGCGTCGAGCGACTCCAGATCCAGCCGGCGCTGGAAGACATCGCTTACGCGCAGCTCGCTCAGCGTTTCCCGCTGCGCGTTCATCATCGTGCGCTCGCGCTGCTCACGGCTGCGGCGCACCAGTAGCACCTCAACGGGAAGGTCGTCGGTTAGCGTCTGGATTTTACGCTGAATATCGTGCAGATACTCTTCGCTGGTGATTTCGATATCCAGCCACGTTGCCGGTGTCGCCGGGGCGTCGCGCCACTGTGCGAGCTGCGCGCTGATGCTGGCGAAATCGCCCTTCAGCACCGCCAGCGGCTGAGTGACGGGCACCTCGAGCGGCGTCACGTCCGCAAGCTTGCCGTCGGCGAAGGTCACCAGATTGACGCTTTTGGGCTTCCCGGTTTCGTCGAAGCTGAGGGGGATTGGCGAACCGCAGTAGCGAATATGCTCGCTGCCGCCGATCTTCTGCGCCCGGTGGATATGGCCGAGAGCGATATAGTCCAGCGGCGGGAAGTTCTGCGCCGGAAAGGCGTCGAGGGTGCCGATATAGATGTCGCGTACGGCGTCGCTTTTACTAGCGCCGACGGTGGTCAGGTGGCCGCTGGCCACGATCGGCAGCGGCCGGTCGCCGCGTAGCTCGCACGCCTGCGCGTACTGCTGCTGGTAGTAGTCGGTAATGGCCTGCAGCAGATGCTGCTGTTTTTCACCGCCCGACAATCCGGCCTGGCTTACCACCACATCGCGCGGGCGCAGGAACGGCACCGGGCACAGAATGGCGCCGGGGGTGCCGTCACGGCGGTTGAGCACGCAGGGCGGGGTGCCGCTGCCCGCAACCACGGTGGTGTTCAAAAAGGCGAGGATCTCGCGGGATTCATTCAGCGTCGCCACCGAATCATGGTTGCCCGCCAGCACCACCAGACGGCAGCCGCTTTGCTGCAGTTTGACCACAAAACCGTTATACAGCTCGCGGGCGTAGCTCGGCGGCGCGCCGGTATCAAAAATATCGCCCGCCACGATAATGGCATCCACCTGCTGAGCGTCCGCCGTGTCGAGCAGCCAGTCGAGAAACGCCTGGTGTTCGGCGGCCCGGCTTTTACTGTAAAAGTTCTGGCCCAGGTGCCAGTCGGAGGTGTGTAGGATGCGCATAAGTGTCCTGTGGCAAAAAAGCGTGACAGGGATTATAAACGCATAGCGATCCCAGGGCGATGGCCGCATTAACCCCGTGTCATAATTCAAAAATCCACTATCATAAGACGGTCATCTTATTCATAAATCTGTCATAAATCTGACGCATAATGGCGCCGCACTTTAGGCTTGTTACTAAAAACACAGGGTAAATAATGGCGAGACGTATTCTGGTCGTTGAAGATGAAGCGCCGATTCGCGAGATGGTGTGCTTCGTTCTGGAGCAAAATGGCTTTCAGCCTGTTGAAGCGGAAGATTATGACAGCGCTGTAACGCAACTCAATGAACCCTGGCCTGATCTGATTTTACTCGACTGGATGCTGCCGGGCGGATCGGGGATTCAGTTCATTAAGCATCTGAAGCGCGAAGCCATGACCCGCGATATTCCGGTGGTGATGCTGACCGCCCGCGGCGAAGAGGAAGACCGCGTACGCGGGCTGGAAACCGGCGCTGATGATTACATCACCAAGCCTTTTTCCCCGAAAGAGCTGGTGGCCCGAATTAAGGCGGTCATGAGACGCATATCGCCGATGGCGGTAGAAGAAGTGATTGAAATGCAGGGTCTTAGCCTTGACCCCTCCTCGCATCGCGTGATGACCGGCGAGAATCCGCTGGACATGGGGCCTACGGAGTTTAAGCTACTGCACTTCTTTATGACCCACCCGGAGCGTGTCTACAGCCGCGAACAGCTGCTGAACCACGTCTGGGGCACGAACGTATATGTTGAAGACCGGACGGTGGATGTGCATATTCGCCGCCTGCGTAAAGCGCTGGAACATAGTGGTCATGACCGAATGGTACAAACCGTTCGCGGCACGGGTTATCGGTTCTCTGCCCGTTTCTGACAACTGACTGGAGTGTTACCCGTGCTGGAACGGCTGTCATGGAAAAGGCTGGTATTTGAGCTGATCCTCTGTTGTATCCCGGCCCTCATTCTGGGGGGCCTCATTGGTCACCTGCCGTGGTTTTTGCTGGCGGCGGTCACCGGGCTTCTGATCTGGCATTTCTGGAATTTGCTGCGGCTCTCCTGGTGGTTATGGGTCGATCGCAGCATGACGCCGCCTCCCGGACGCGGCAGCTGGGAGCCGTTGCTGTACGGCCTGCACCAGATGCAGATGCGTAACAAAAAGCGCCGTCGCGAGCTGGGCAGCCTGATTAAACGCTTTCGCAGCGGGGCGGAGTCCTTGCCTGACGCCGTGGTGCTGACCACCGAAGAGGGGGCGATTTTCTGGTGTAACGGTCTGGCGCAGCAGATGCTGCACCTGCGCTGGCCGGACGATAATGGTCAGAACATCCTGAACCTGCTGCGCTATCCCGAATTTTCCCGCTACCTGAAGGCGCGCGATTTCACCAAACCGATGAATCTGGTGCTTAACAGCGGGCGGCATCTGGAGATTCGCGTGATGCCCTACAGCGAAAAACAGCTGCTGATGGTGGCGCGCGACGTCACGCAGATGCACCAGCTGGAAGGGGCGCGACGCAACTTCTTTGCTAACGTCAGCCACGAGCTGCGCACGCCGCTGACGGTGCTGCAGGGCTACCTGGAGATGATGCAGGAGCAAATCCTTGAGGGCGCGCCGCGCGAAAAAGCGCTGCATACCATGCGCGAGCAGACCCAGCGTATGGAAGGCCTGGTCCGCCAGCTGCTGACGCTGTCAAAAATCGAAGCCGCGCCGCTCATGGCGCTGAACGATAAAATCGACGTGCCGATGATGCTGCGCGTCGTCGAGCGGGAAGCCCAGACGCTGAGCCATAAAAAGCACGTGCTGACGTTTGAAATCGATGATTCGCTGCAGGTGCTGGGCAACGAAGAGCAGCTGCGCAGCGCGATGTCTAACCTGGTGTACAACGCGGTTAACCACACCCCGGAAGGCACCGAAATTCGCGTCTGCTGGCAGCGTACGCCGCACGGCGCGCTGTTCAGCGTCGAAGATAACGGACCCGGGATCGCGCCCGAGCATATCCCGCGCCTGACGGAGCGTTTTTATCGCGTCGACAAAGCGCGCTCCCGCCAGACCGGGGGCAGCGGGCTGGGGCTGGCTATCGTTAAGCATGCGGTGAACCATCACGACAGCCGGCTGGATATTGAAAGCCAGCCGGGGGTTCGCACCCGTTTCAGCTTCCTCCTGCCGGAACGTTTAATTGCCAGAAAAAGCGCCTGACGGAGCAACTGTCAATCTGTATTTCCACAAACCAGCTTCGGCTGGTTTTTTTTCTTTGCGGTTAACCAGACGGTGAACAATTATCAAACGTCTGTTTATTTTTTGTTCGCATTATTAGCCATGGGTTTTTCTGATATCTGGTTAATAAATCTGGATTACGACGAGTGATTGAGATAATCATCTGGTTTTGCGATCCCTTCTTGCTTTAAAACGTTATAAGCGTTTAAATTGCGCCCCATGCAGCAACAGACAGACTGCATACGCGTGGATTATCAAATAACAATTCTTCTCCACGCTATTCAGGGAGAATATCTCGCTGAAATTGTGCGCAATTGCCGCTGCACTATCCCGTTGGGAGCAGCGAGAAATGTTTCTTTTTCAACACCACATCCACAGGCAGTAAAGCGTTTATGACTCATCAGTTAAGATCACGCGACATCATCGCTTTGGGTTTCATGACCTTTGCGTTGTTCGTTGGCGCAGGCAACATCATTTTTCCTCCCATGGTTGGTCTGCAGGCGGGCGAGCACGTCTGGACGGCGGCGCTTGGGTTTCTGATTACCGCGGTGGGTTTGCCTGTATTGACCGTTATCGCGCTGGCGAAGGTCGGCGGCGGCGTTGATACCCTGAGCACGCCAATCGGTAAGGTGGCGGGCCTGCTGCTGGCCGTGGTGTGCTATCTGACGGTGGGGCCTTTTTTCGCCACGCCGCGTACCGCGACCGTCTCCTTTGAAGTGGGTATTGCGCCGCTGACCGGCGATGGCGCGATGCCGCTGCTTATCTACAGCATTATCTATTTTGCGCTGGTTATCCTCGTGTCGCTCTACCCGGGCAAACTGCTGGATACCGTGGGCAACTTCCTGGCACCGCTGAAAATTCTCGCGCTGATTGTGCTTGCCGTTGCGGCGATTATCTGGCCGGTTGGCCCTATCAGCCATGCGCTGGAGGCGTACCAGACCTCGGCGTTCTCCAACGGTTTTGTTAATGGCTACCTGACCATGGACACCCTGGGGGCGATGGTGTTCGGCATCGTTATCGTCAATGCGGCGCGCTCTCGCGGCGTGACCGAGGCGCGTTTGCTGACCCGCTATACCGTGTGGGCCGGGCTGATCGCCGGTATCGGCCTGACGCTGCTGTATCTGGCGCTGTTCCGCCTCGGCTCCGACAGCGCGACGCTGGTTGAGCAGAACGCCAACGGCGCGGCGATTCTGCATGCTTATGTGCAGCATACCTTCGGCGGCGCGGGCAGCTTCCTGCTGGCGGCGCTCATCTTCATCGCCTGTCTGGTGACGGCGGTGGGCCTGACGACGGCCTGTGCGGAGTTTTTTGCTCAGTACCTGCCGCTCTCTTACCGTTCGCTGGTTTTTATCCTCGGTCTGTTCTCCATGGTGGTGTCCAACCTGGGGCTGAGCCACCTGATTCAGATTTCCATTCCGGTGCTGACGGCGATTTATCCTCCCTGTATCGCACTGGTAGTATTAAGTTTTACCCGCGGTTGGTGGCATAATTCCACCCGCGTGATCGCCCCGGCGATGTTTATCAGCCTGGTGTTTGGCTTGCTGGACGGTATTAAGGCCTCCGCGTTTGCCGACATCCTGCCGTCATGGACCCAGCATTTGCCGCTGGCGGAGCAGGGGCTGGCGTGGCTGATGCCGACTATCGTAATGGCGGTACTGGCTATCGCCTGGGATCGCGCAGCGGGACGTCCGGTTACCTCCAGCGCGCACTAAGTCAGCGCGAAGAGTGGAAATTAACCACGGGGCGAAATGCCCCGTGGTTTTGTTTTTTTGTGTCAGGCATTGGAATTAATGGAAACGAATAACAAGCTAAAGCGCGGGCTAAGCACCCGCCACATTCGCTTTATGGCGCTCGGGTCGGCTATCGGCACCGGTCTTTTTTATGGCTCGGCAGACGCCATTAAAATGGCCGGTCCCAGCGTGCTGCTGGCCTATATTATCGGCGGCGTTGCGGCCTATATCATTATGCGGGCGCTCGGCGAGATGTCCGTTCATAACCCGTCTGCCAGCTCGTTCTCGCGCTATGCGCAGGAAAACCTGGGCCCGTTGGCTGGCTATATCACCGGCTGGACCTACTGCTTTGAAATTCTGATTGTCGCCATTGCCGACGTCACCGCTTTCGGGATCTACATGGGCGTCTGGTTCCCGGCGGTGCCGCACTGGATTTGGGTGCTGAGCGTGGTGCTGATTATCTGCGCCATCAACCTGATGAGCGTAAAGGTGTTCGGCGAGCTGGAGTTCTGGTTCTCGTTCTTCAAGGTCGCGACCATCATCATCATGATCGTCGCCGGTATCGGGATAATCGTCTGGGGTATCGGCAACGGCGGCCAGCCGACGGGGATCCATAACCTGTGGAGCAACGGCGGCTTCTTCAGCAACGGCTGGCTTGGCATGGTGATGTCGCTGCAGATGGTGATGTTTGCCTACGGCGGTATCGAAATTATCGGCATCACCGCCGGTGAGGCCAAAGATCCGGAGAAATCCATCCCGCGTGCGATTAACTCCGTGCCGATGCGTATTCTGGTGTTCTATGTCGGGACGCTGTTCGTCATCATGTCCATCTACCCGTGGAATCAGGTCGGCACCGACGGCAGCCCGTTCGTATTAACCTTCCAGCATATGGGCATTACTTTTGCCGCCAGCATCCTCAACTTTGTGGTGCTGACCGCCTCGCTGTCGGCGATTAACTCCGACGTGTTCGGCGTGGGCCGCATGCTGCACGGCATGGCGGAGCAGGGCAGCGCGCCGAAGGTGTTCGCCAAAACCTCGCGCCGCGGCATTCCGTGGGTGACGGTGATGGTGATGACCATCGCGCTGCTGTTTGCCGTCTATCTAAACTACATCATGCCGGAAAACGTCTTCCTGGTGATTGCGTCACTGGCGACTTTCGCCACCGTGTGGGTGTGGATAATGATCCTGCTGTCGCAGATAGCCTTCCGCCGTCGCCTGTCGCCGGAGGAGGTCAGCAAGCTGAGCTTCAAAGTGCCGGGCGGGGTGGCGACGACGGTGGTCGGCCTGGTGTTCCTGGTCTTCATCATCGCGCTGATTGGCTACCATCCGGATACCCGCATCTCGCTGTACGTCGGACTGGCGTGGATTGTGCTGCTGCTTATCGGCTGGGGCTTTAAGCGCCGCTACGATCGCCAGCTGGCGGAAGCGAACTGAGTCCTGTCTTCGACCCTCCCCGATACAGGGGAGGGTATCTCTCATCCCCCATTATCCTCCCCCAATTAACGCCATAATGATGAGTCGTCCTGTTGTCGGCTGTGGCAAGGTGAGGGCATTCTGAACAAGGGGTAATGATAATGTTGAAGGCCTGGCATCTTCCTGTCGCACCGTTCGTCAAGCAGCAGTCGGACAGACTGTCGATAACCCTCTGGCTGACGGGAGACAGCCTGCCGCAGCGGGTCACGCTGCGTGCGGAGCAGGACAACGAAGAGATCTCGCTGCCGATGCGCAGGCTCAAGCGGCAGCCTGAGCCGGGCGTCACGGCCTGGCGGGCGGAGATCGCCCTCGATCAGGGGCAGCCGCGGCGTCGTTACTGCTTTAAGCTGCTGTGGGACAACCGCCAGCGCTGGTTCACGCCGCAGGGGTTCAGCGCGTTTGCGCCAGCGCGGCTGGAGCAGTTTGCCATTGACGCGCCCGATAGCGGTCCGCAGTGGGTCGCCGATCAGGTGTTCTACCAGATTTTTCCCGACCGCTTCGCCCGCAGCCTGCCGCGGGAGGCAGAGCAGGACAACGTCTACTATCACCACGCTGCCGGGCACGATATTGTGCTGCGAAACTGGGACGAGCCGCTGACCGCCAGGGCCGGAGGCTCGATCTTTTACGGCGGCGATCTGGACGGGATCGGCGAAAAGCTGCCGTACCTGAAAAAGCTGGGCGTCACTGCGCTGTATCTCAACCCGGTATTTACCGCGCCGAGCGTGCATAAGTACGATACCGCGGACTACCGCCACGTCGACCCGCAGTTTGGCGGCGATCGGGCGCTGCTGCGCCTGCGGCAAAGCACGTTTCGGGAAGGGATGCGGCTGATCCTCGACGGCGTTTTTAACCACAGCGGGGATACCCATCCCTGGTTTGACCGCCATCAGCAGGGTGCGGACGGCGCCTGCCACAACCCGGAGTCGTCATGGCGCGACTGGTACTCTTTTTCCGCAGAGGGGCAGGCGCTCGACTGGCTGGGGTACGCCAGTCTGCCGAAGCTCGACTATCGGTCTGAATCCTTGCTCAACGAGATATACCGGGGGGAAGACAGCATCGTGCGCTACTGGCTGAAGGCGCCCTGGAGCATGGACGGCTGGCGGCTGGACGTGGTGCATATGCTGGGCGAAGCGGGCGGTGCGCGCAACAACCTGCAGCACGTCGCGGGCATCACCCGGGCGGCGAAAGAGACGCAGCCGGAAGCCTACGTGGTCGGCGAGCACTTCGGCGATGCGCGCCAGTGGCTGCAGGCGGATGCAGAAGACGCCGCCATGAACTACCGCGGTTTTACCTTCCCGCTGTGGGGCTTTCTGGCCAATACCGACATCTCTTACGATCCGCAGCTTATTGATGCGCAAACCTGCATGGCGTGGATGGATAACTATCGCGCCGGGCTGTCGCATCAGCAGCAGCTGCGCATGTTCAACCAGCTCGACAGCCACGACACCGCGCGCTTTAAATCGCTGCTGGGCAAAGACGTCGCCCGCCTGCCGCTGGCGGTGGTCTGGCTGTTTACCTGGCCCGGCGTACCCTGCATCTATTACGGCGATGAGGTCGGCCTCGACGGCAATAACGATCCGTTTTGCCGGAAACCGTTTCCGTGGGATCCCGAAAAACAGGACGCCGCGCTGCTGGCGCTGTATCAGCGGCTGGCGGCGCTGCGCCATCGCTATCCGGCGCTGCGCTATGGCGGCTGTCAGGTGCTGTATGCCGAAGATAACGTGGTGGTTTTTATCCGCGTCTGGCGGCAGGAGCGGGCGCTGGTCGCCATTAACCGCGGCGACGCCTGCGAGGTCGTGCTTGATGCTTCTCCGCTGCTGGCGGTGAAGGCGTGGTTATGTAAAGAGGGCAGCGGCGCTCTGCACGAGGATGTGCTGACGCTGCCCGCCGTCTCGGCCAGCGTCTGGCTGGGGCGCTAGCGGTACAGCTGGTCGAGGAGTGTGCTGGTGAGCAGCTTTTCGCGCCACCAGCGCTGCGCCAGCCCGTCGCGGTGGTTGCGCCAGGCCATATAGGCCACGTCTTTTTCCCGAAACGACAGCACCGCTTTTTCCACCAGCTCGCCGTTTTCCAGCCACGGACGGGCGATGTGGCGCGGTAAAAAGCCGCAGCCGAGGCCCGCGCGCAGCAGCGTGACTTTACTGTGAAAATCATCGACGCGGATCTGCGGCTGTTCGTCCATCAGATTGCTGTTGATCGGATGACAGCGGCGGGCGCTGTCGCTGATAACCACCGCCCGATGCTCGCTGAGCCGATCGTTGCACAGCGGCTGTGTACTGGAGGCCAGCGGATGGACGGGGGCGACGACAAACACGTTATCCAGCGTGCCCAGCATTTTGTAGGACCAGGCGCCGGAGGTCGGCGGCTCGTTGATCGCCCCGAGAATCATGTCCGCGCCGTGGTGGGTCAACTCTTCCCACGACCCGGCCAGGGTATGGTGGGTAAAGCTCAGCCGCGTTTGCTTGTTCAGAGCGTGAAAATCGGCAATCAGCGGCAGCAGCGCCTCAAAGGGAAAAGAGTCATCCAGCGCGATGGAAAGCTCTTTTTCCCAGCCGGACTGCACCTGGACGGCCTGCCTTTCCAGGTCCTGGGCGGCGTTGAGCAGCAGCCGTCCCTTCTCCAGCATCATTTTGCCGGTATCGGTAAATTTCGCCCGATGTCCGGACCGGTCGAGCAGGGTGATATTCAGATCGCTTTCCAGCTTCTGGATCATATAGCTTAGCGCGGCCGGGGTTTTGAACAGCGATTCCGCCGCGGTGGCGAAAGAGCCATGTTTATCCAGCGCGTCAAGGATCAGCAATACGTCGAGATTTAATCGCATGGCGGCAGCTTAACCGTATGAAATAATATCATCTAGTTTTACCTAAAGCGGCAAAGGGCTGCCAGTGAATAATTTAGAACAGGCTGGCGTAATTTTTTGATAAAGATAAAAATTAATTGTTGGGTGATATTATCGGCCCGTGTCTAATGACAAAAAATACCTGCCATAAAACGGAAAAATTTCTTTAATAACTCGTTAGAAATTTCCAGCTATACTCATCAGGCTTTCTCCTTCAGTATCCAACTGCTCACAACAGCTTTAGACCATTTCTTTTTAACTTATTGATTAAGAAGGTATAACATGTCTATTCGGGAACTGATTGACCCCTCTAACTCCACGCTCATTTTTATCGACCATCAGCCGCAAATGGCTTTTGGCGTTACCAATATTGACCGACAGACGTTGAAAAATAACACCGTAGCGTTAGCCAAAGCGGGCAAAATATTTAATGTCCCGGTGGTTTATACCTCAGTGGAAACCAAAAGCTTCAGCGGATATATCTGGCCGGAGCTGCTGGCGGTGCATCCGGATGTTAAACCGATTGAACGCACCTCAATGAACTCCTGGGAAGATGCGAAGTTTGTCGAGGCGGTGAAGGCCACCGGGCGTAAGAAGCTGATTATCTCCGCCCTGTGGACGGAAGTGTGCCTGACCTTCCCGGCGCTGATGGCGCTGGAAGCCGGGTATGAGGTTTATGTGGTCACCGACACCTCGGGCGGCACCTCCGTTGACGCCCACGAGCGCGCCATTGACCGTATGGTGCAGGCCGGCGCCGTGCCGGTGACCTGGCAGCAGGTGCTGCTGGAGTACCAGCGCGACTGGTCGCGCAAAGGTACGTATGACGCGGTAATGGACCTGGTGCGCGAGCACTGCGGCGCTTACGGTATGGGCGTCGACTACGCCTACACGATGGTGCATGGCGCACCAGAACGTAAGGCGTAACCCCGGCGGCGGGCTTGCGCCCGCCCGATTGCACTGCAAGGAATCCCCGCCATGACGCAACAAAAACATGTCACGCTGGTGATAACCCACGCGCTGAAGCCGCAGGACGCCGGTACATATGAGGCATGGCTTGGCAAGATTATGCCGATTGCCGCGCAGTACCCCGGCCACCTCGGGGCTAACGTCATCCGCCCCGCCGACGGGCAGGGGATGTGGAATATCATCATCCGTTTTGACACCCTCGAGCATCTGTATGGCTGGACCCAGTCGGAAACCCGTCGGCAGCTGGTCGATGAGATTACGCCGCTGCTGGGCGAAGGCGACCATACCGAGATAAGAACCGAAGCCGCGTTCTGGTTTACGCCCCCCGCGCCGCACGTGCGCCAGCCGCTGCGCTGGAAGCAGTTTCTTATCACGCTGCTGGTGATTTTCCCCAGTACCAATCTGGTGCCCTGGTTGACCGGCATGGCGCTGCCCGCCCTGAAGGGCTCTTTGCTGCTGCACCTGATTAACGATGCCTGCGTGGTGGCGCTGGTCGTCTGGCTGTGGATGCCCATCGTAACCCGCCTGTTTGCCGGGTGGCTGAAGAAAGCCTGACCCCATCTTAAGGAGATAGTTATGTCTCAGAAAGCCACACTGATCCTGACTCACGGCGATATCCATACCCTGGATAGCCAAAACCCGCTGGCGGAGGCCGTCGCTATCGCCAGCGGTAAGATCCTCGCGGTTGGCAGCCACGATCGAATTATGAGCTATGCCGCTGAGGGAACGCAGATCGTTGACCTCAAGGGGCATACCGTGATCCCCGGCCTCAACGACTCGCACCTGCATCTGATCCGTGGCGGGCTGAACTACAACCTGGAGCTGCGCTGGGAAGGCGTGCCGTCACTGGCGGATGCGCTGCGGATGCTCAAAGAGCAGGCCGATCGCACGCCGTCGCCGCAGTGGGTGCGGGTGGTCGGCGGCTGGAGCGAGTTTCAGTTTGCCGAGCGGCGAATGCCGACGATTGAAGAGTTAAACGATGCCGCGCCGGATACGCCGGTGTTTGTGCTGCATCTCTATGACCGCGCGCTGCTCAACCGGGCGGCGCTCAGGGCGGTAGGGTACACCAAAGAGACGCCGAACCCGCCGGGCGGGGAGATCGTGCGCGACAGCAACGGCAACCCCACCGGTATGCTGGTGGCGAAACCGAACGCCATGATCCTCTACTCCACGCTGGCGAAAGGGCCGAAGCTGCCGCTGGAGATGCAGGTCAACTCCACGCGCCAGTTTATGCGCGAGCTGAACCGGCTGGGGCTGACCAGCGCCATCGACGCCGGCGGCGGTTTCCAGAACTACCCGGAAGATTACGAAATTATCGAGCAGCTGCACGCGAACCAGCAGATGACGGTGCGCATCGCCTATAACCTGTTCACCCAGCGGCCGAAGCAGGAGCTGGAGGACTTCGAGCGCTGGACCGACATGCTCAAACCCGGACAGGGTACCGATTTCTATCGCGCCAACGGCGCGGGTGAAATGCTGGTCTTCTCGGCGGCGGATTTCGAGGATTTCCTGCAGCCGCGCCCGGATTTACCCGCCGGGATGGAGGACGAGCTGGAGCGCGTGGTGCGCCATCTGGTCGAGCACCGCTGGCCGTTTCGCCTGCACGCCACCTACAACGAATCCATCAGCCGGATGCTCGACGTCTTTGAGAAGGTCAACCGCGACATTCCGTTTAACGGCCTGCACTGGTTCTTTGACCACGCGGAAACCATCACCGAGCGCAACATCGAGCGCGTAAAGGCGCTGGGCGGCGGGATTGCGGTGCAGCATCGGATGGCGTTCCAGGGGGAATATTTCGTCGACCGCTACGGCAAAGAGGCGGTGAAGCACACGCCGCCGGTGGCGAAGATGCTGGAGCTGGACGTGCCGGTCGGGCTCGGCACCGATGCCACCCGGGTGGCGAGCTATAACCCGTGGACCGCGCTGTACTGGCTGGTGTCAGGCCGCACCGTCGGCGGACTGGCGATGTATGACGATAACAACCGCCTGCCGCGCGAGGTGGCGCTGGAGCTGTGGACAGCGGGCAGCGCCTGGTTTTCCAGCGAGCAGGGCAAAAAGGGGCGCATCGCGCCGGAGCAGCTTGCCGACCTGGTGGTGCTGTCGAAAGACTATTTCCGCGTCGCGGAAGAGGAAATCAAAGGCATTGAGTCGGTGCTGACGGTTGTCGACGGGAAGGTGGTGTATGCCGCCGGGCATTTCACGCCGCTGGCGCCGCCCGCGATTCCGGTGGTGCCCGACTGGTCGCCGGTGGTGAAGGTACCGGGGCATTACCGTTCGGCACCGCCTGCGGCGGCAAAAGCGGGCGCCGTCGTACCGCTGCATCAGTGCATCGGCAGCTGCGGCGTACACGGACACCAGCACGATACGGCGCGCCAGTCGGGGATTCCGGTCTCTGACGATCGGGCGTTCTGGGGCGTGCTCGGCTGCTCGTGCTTTGCGCTTTGAGTGAAGATAGCCACGAAAAAAAGGCCCGCATCAGCGGGCCTTCTTCGTAAACCGTGCCGATTACAGGCTGGATACGTTTTCGGTCAGGTATTTCGCCACGCCTTCCGGAGAAGCGGCCATACCTTCTTTACCTTTTTCCCACTGAGCCGGGCACACTTCGCCGTGCTCTTCGTGGAACTGCAGCGCGTCAACCATGCGCAGCATTTCGTCGATGTTACGACCCAGCGGCAGATCGTTCACTACCTGATGACGCACGATGCCGTCTTTGTCGATCAGGAAGGAACCGCGCAGCGCAACGCCGTCCGGATGCTCGATACCGTAAGCCTGCTGGATTTCGCGTTTGATGTCAGCAACCATTGCGTATTTCACTGCACCGATGCCGCCTTTTTCGACAGGGGTGTTACGCCATGCGTTGTGGACAAATTCAGAGTCAAAAGAGACGCCAACCACTTCTACACCGCGCTTCTGGAACTCTTCGTAACGCTTGTCGAATGCGATCAGTTCAGACGGGCATACGAAGGTGAAATCCATCGGCCAGAAGAACAGAACGGTAGCTTTGCCGCTGGTGTGCTTTTTGAAGTTGAAGTTTTCAACGATTTCACCGTTACCCAGTACTGCTGCAGCGGTAAAATCCGGAGCCGGACGAGTGACCAGAACCATGTGATTCTCCTGTGATTACTAAGGTTATTTTGGAACGCAACGCGGCCAGTATAGTGAGTGTTCGGGATTAAGACAAAGAGGCGCTGACAATCGTTCAGTCAGTTTTTACCTATCAATCTTCTTAACATTAGAGCTGTTTGTTTTTTGCCTGGCGCATCATCCGCGGGTAGAACTGCCAGAAACGTTGCTCCAGCGCCGCATAGTGCGCGTCGAGATCGTACCAGGAGTCGCGCAGAGCGTCGAGTTTTGGTCGGCGGCTGGCCATACCGTTCAGTACGCGCTGAATAAACGCCATCTCCTGGTAGCGCTCCAGCCAGCGTTCGGACCACAGATAGTTATTGAGGTTAACAAATCGCGGCGGAGCATCCGGCAGGATGACAGAGACCTGCGAGTGGGCGTAGCGGATGAAGTCCGGCAGCGGCATTTCCGGCGACAGCTGTTGCCAGTGGCGCGACAGAAAGTGGTCCCACATCACGTCAAGCGTAATCGGCGCCACGCGGCGCGTCTGCGGGCGAAACCACTCCCGCGCCTCTTTGACTTCCGGCAGATTGTCGGTAAGCGCGTCGATGCGCCGGTGCAGGCGAATACCGTCGACCACCTCCGCAGGGTAGGCGTCTCCCGGGTTGCCGCGAACGAAATCCGCCAGCAGATTGCCGGAAAGCGAGCTGTCGGCAAGGTGGGCGAGGTGCAGGTGTGCAAGAAAATTCATGCGATTCGGTATCCGGAGTCGGCTAGTTGTTGCAGCAAAGAGGTGTGAGCACTAGACTAAGCCGCCTGTTTTTAAGTCACGAGTATACGTCATGCGCGTCGCCGATTTTTCCTTTGAACTTCCTGAATCCCTGATTGCCCACTATCCGCAACCCGAGCGCAGTAGCTGCCGCCTGTTGTCGCTGGACGGGCCGACGGGGACGCTGACGCACGGTACTTTCACCGATTTGCTCGACAAGCTCAACCCCGGCGATCTGCTGGTGTTCAACAATACCCGCGTGATCCCGGCGCGCCTGTTTGGCCGTAAAGCCAGCGGCGGCAAGATTGAGGTGCTGGTCGAACGTATGCTTGATGATAAACGTATTCTGGCACATATTCGCGCGTCGAAAGCGCCGAAGCCGGGTACCGAGCTGCTGTTGGGCGATGATGAGAGCATCAACGCAACGATGACGGCCCGTCACGATGCGCTGTTTGAGGTCGAATTCAACGACGAGCGTCCGGTGCTGGATATTCTCAACGCCATCGGCCACATGCCGCTGCCGCCCTATATCGACCGTCCGGACGAAGACGCCGACCGCGAGCTGTACCAGACCGTCTACAGCCAGAAGCCTGGCGCGGTCGCGGCGCCAACGGCGGGGCTGCACTTTGACGAACCGCTGCTGGCGGCGCTTCGCGAGAAAGGCATCGAGATGGCGTTCGTGACGCTGCACGTCGGCGCGGGGACGTTCCAGCCGGTGCGCGTGGACAGCATTGAAGACCACATCATGCATTCGGAGTACGCCGAGGTGCCGCAGGAGGTGGTTGATGCGGTCATGGCCGCCAAAGCCCGCGGCAGCCGCGTGATTGCCGTCGGCACGACCTCCGTTCGCTCGCTGGAGAGCGCCGCGCAGGCCGCGAAAAAGGAACGGATCGAACCGTTCTTCGGCGATACGCAAATCTTCATCTACCCGGGCTATCAGTACCAGATTATCGATGCGCTGGTGACCAACTTCCATCTGCCAGAATCGACGCTGATTATGCTGGTGTCCGCCTTTGCCGGCTATCAGCACACCATGAATGCCTACAAGGCTGCGGTAGAACAAAATTATCGCTTTTTTAGCTACGGGGACGCGATGTTTATCACGTACAATCCGCAGGCTTTACATGAGCGTGTCGGGGACTGATTCCGCGACACCGTTTTAAAACGTCGGACTGTTTTTCTGACGCTGGAGAGAAAATGAAATTTGAACTGGATACGACCGACGGACGCGCACGCCGCGGCCGCCTGGTGTTTGATCGCGGCGTAGTGGAAACGCCGGCCTTTATGCCCGTGGGCACCTACGGCACCGTTAAGGGCATGACGCCGGAAGAAGTTGAAGCGACCGGCGCGCAGATTATTCTCGGCAACACCTTCCATCTGTGGCTGCGCCCGGGTCAGGAGATCATGAAGCTGCACGGCGATCTGCACGATTTCATGCAGTGGAAAGGCCCGATCCTCACCGATTCCGGCGGTTTCCAGGTGTTCAGCCTTGGCGATATCCGCAAAATCACCGAGCAGGGCGTTCACTTCCGCAACCCGATCAACGGCGATCCGATTTTCCTCGATCCGGAAAAATCGATGGAGATTCAGTACGATCTCGGATCTGACATCGTGATGATCTTTGACGAGTGCACGCCGTACCCGGCGGACTGGGACTACGCGAAGCGCTCCATGGAAATGTCCCTGCGCTGGGCCAAACGCAGCCGCGACCGTTTTGACGGGCTGGGCAACAAAAACGCGCTGTTTGGCATCATTCAGGGCAGCGTTTACGAAGATTTACGCGATATCTCTGTGAAAGGTCTGGTAGAGATAGGCTTTGATGGCTACGCTGTCGGCGGTCTGGCTGTAGGCGAACCGAAGGAAGACATGCACCGCATTCTTGAGCATGTCTGCCCGCAAATTCCGGCTGACAAACCACGTTACCTGATGGGCGTTGGTAAACCGGAAGACCTGGTTGAAGGCGTGCGTCGCGGCATCGATATGTTTGACTGCGTGATGCCAACCCGTAATGCCCGCAATGGTCACCTGTTTGTGACCGACGGCGTGGTGAAAATCCGCAACGCAAAACATAAGAGCGACACCAGTCCGCTTGATGCAGAGTGCGATTGCTACACATGTCGCAATTATTCGCGCGCTTACTTGCATCATCTGGACCGTTGCAATGAAATTTTGGGGGCGCGTCTCAATACCATTCATAACCTTCGCTATTATCAGCGCTTAATGGCGGGTTTACGCAAGGCTATCGAAGAGGGTAAATTAGAGAGCTTCGTGACGGATTTTTACCAACGTCAGGGTCGACCTGTTCCACCTTTGAACGTTGATTAATTTTAATAATGAGGGAAATTCAATGAGCTTTTTTATTTCTGATGCGGTAGCAGCTACCGGTGCGCCGGCGCAGGGCAGCCCGATGTCTCTGATCCTGATGCTGGTGGTGTTCGGTCTGATTTTCTACTTCATGATCCTGCGTCCACAGCAGAAGCGTACCAAAGATCATAAAAAGCTGATGGACTCTATCGCTAAAGGTGATGAAGTCCTGACTAACGGTGGCCTGGTTGGTCGCGTAACCAAAGTAGCGGAAACCGGCTACATTGCTATCGCACTGAACGACACCACCGAAGTTGTCATCAAGCGTGACTTCGTTGCCGCCGTGCTGCCGAAAGGCACCATGAAAGCGCTGTAATCCATTGTTTTCCCAAAGGGAACTGCCGTGTTAAACCGTTATCCTTTGTGGAAGTACATTATGCTGGTCGTCGTGATTATCGGCGGCCTGCTTTACGCACTTCCCAACCTTTATGGTGAGGATCCGGCTGTTCAAATCACTGGCGTGCGCGGCGTCGCCGCCAGTGAGCAAACGCTGATCCAGGTCCAGAAAACCTTACAAGAAGAAAAAATTACCGCGAAGTCTGTGGCACTGGAAGAGGGCGCTATTCTTGCTCGCTTCGACTCCACTGACACCCAGCTGCGCGCGCGCGAAGCGCTGGTTTCCGTGCTGGGTGACAAGTATGTCGTGGCGCTAAACCTTGCTCCTGCAACCCCGCGCTGGCTGGCGGCCATTCATGCCGACCCGATGAAGCTCGGTCTTGACCTGCGCGGCGGCGTGCACTTCCTGATGGAAGTGGATATGGATACCGCGCTCGGTAAGCTCCAGGAACAAAACATCGACAGCCTGCGCAGCGATCTGCGTGAAAAAGGCATCCCCTATACTACCGTTCGCAAAGAAGATAACTTCGGTCTGAGCATCACGTTCCGCGACGGCGCGGCGCGCGATCAGGCGATTGACTATCTGACGGCACGCCATCGCGATCTGGTGATTTCCAGCCAGGGCAGCAACCAGCTGCGTGCGGTAATGACCGATACGCGCCTGAAAGAAGCGCGCGAATATGCGGTCCAGCAGAACATCAACATCCTGCGTAACCGTGTGAACCAGCTCGGCGTCGCCGAACCGGTGGTGCAACGCCAGGGCGCGGAGCGCATCGTGGTTGAGCTGCCGGGTATTCAGGATACGGCGCGGGCGAAGGAAATCCTTGGCGCGACCGCAACGCTGGAGTTCCGTCTGGTGAACACCAATGTCGACCAGGCTGCGGCGGCTTCCGGCCGCGTACCGGGCGATTCTGAGGTCAAAGACACCCGTGAAGGCCAGCCGGTGGTGCTGTACAAACGCGTGATCCTGACCGGTGACCATATCACCGACTCCACCTCAAGCCAGGACGAATACAACCAGCCGCAGGTGAACATCTCGCTGGACAGCGCGGGCGGCAACATCATGTCTAACTTTACCAAGGACAACATCGGCAAGCCGATGGCGACCCTGTTCGTAGAGTATAAAGACAGCGGTAAGAAAGATGCGAAAGGCCGCGCCATTCTGGTGAAGCAGGAAGAGGTGATTAACATCGCCAACATCCAGTCTCGCCTGGGCAACAGCTTCCGTATCACCGGTATCAGCAACCCGAACGAAGCGCGTCAGCTGTCGCTGCTGCTGCGTGCCGGTGCGCTGATCGCGCCAATCCAGATCGTTGAAGAACGCACCATCGGCCCAACCCTGGGTATGCAGAACATCAAACAGGGTCTGGAAGCCTGCCTGGCCGGTCTGCTGGCCTCCGTCATCTTCATGATCCTCTTCTACAAGAAGTTTGGTCTGATCGCGACGAGCGCGCTGATTGCCAACCTGGTGCTGATCGTCGGCATCATGTCGCTGCTGCCGGGGGCAACCCTGAGTATGCCGGGGATTGCGGGTATCGTGTTAACCCTTGCGGTGGCGGTCGACGCCAACGTACTGATTAACGAACGTATTAAGGAAGAACTGAGCAACGGCCGTACCGTGCAGCAGGCGATTGACGAAGGCTACCGCGGTGCGTTCAGCTCAATCTTCGATGCGAACGTGACGACGCTGATTAAAGTGATCATCCTGTATGCGGTCGGTACCGGTGCGATTAAAGGCTTTGCAATCACTACCGGCATCGGTGTGGCAACGTCCATGTTTACGGCGATCGTCGGTACGCGTGCCATCGTGAACCTGTTGTATGGCGGCAAACGCATCAACAAGCTGTCTATCTGAGGAGTGCGTTGTGGCACAGGAATATACTGTTGAACAATTGAACCACGGCCGTAAAGTCTATGACTTTATGCGCTGGGACTACTGGGCCTTCGGCATTTCGGGTCTGCTGCTGGTGCTGGCCATCATTGTGATGGGCGTGCGTGGCTTTAACTGGGGGCTGGATTTTACCGGCGGTACGGTTATTGAGATCACGCTGGAAAAACCGGTCGATATGGATCAGATGCGCCTGTCGCTGGAAAAAGCGGGCTTTAACGAGCCGCAGCTGCAGAACTTTGGCAGCAGCCACGACATCATGGTGCGTATGCCGCCGGTGAAGGGCGCGGACGGCGGTCAGGAACTGGGAAGTAAAGTTCTCGCGGTAGTTAACGAATCCACCAGCCAAAACGCGGCGGTCAAGCGTATTGAGTTTGTGGGGCCGAGCGTCGGCGCGGATCTTGCCCAGTCTGGGGCCATGGCGCTGATGGCGGCGCTGATCTCCATCCTGATCTACGTAGGGTTCCGCTTCGAGTGGCGCCTGGCGGCCGGTGTGGTTATCGCGCTGGCGCACGACGTGATCATCACGCTGGGCATTCTGTCGCTGTTCCATATTGAGATTGACCTGACCATTGTGGCATCGCTGATGTCGGTTATCGGTTACTCCCTGAACGACAGCATCGTGGTATCGGACCGTATCCGTGAGAACTTCCGCAAGATCCGCCGCGGTACGCCTTACGAGATCTTTAACGTGTCGCTGACCCAGACGCTGCACCGTACGTTGATTACCTCCGGTACGACGTTGGTGGTTATTCTGATGCTGTTCCTGTTCGGCGGCCCGATTCTGGAAGGCTTCTCGCTGACCATGCTTATCGGCGTGTCGATCGGTACCGCGTCGTCTATCTACGTGGCTTCCGCGCTGGCGCTGAAGCTGGGTATGAAGCGCGAACACCTGCTGCAGCAGAAAGTCGAGAAAGAAGGGGCGGATCAGCCGTCGATTCTTCCTTAAGCCCCTGCGGTACGGAAAAACGAAATCCCGGTCAAACGACCGGGATTTTTTTATTACAAACCCGGTAATTCCCGCTATGGTGGCTCCTCTGTCTCTGATTACAGGAAGCCCCAGAAATGCACGATGCCCGCCGCGATGTCTCCCTTCACGTTGTTCCTCAGCCGGACTGCTGGCACAGCCTGCCTTGCGTTGATCTTACCGATGAGACGATGCGGCAGCGCAAAGCGCGCGTGCTGGCGCAGATGACGCGCGACGGGATTGATACCCTGGTGGTGTACGCCGATAAGGAGCACGGCGGAAACTTTGAGTATCTGACGGGCTTTATCCCGCGCTTTGAGGAGGCGCTGCTGGTGCTGCAGCGCAGCGGCGAGGCGGCGCTGGTGCTCGGCAACGAGAACCTCAAGCTTGCGCCGCATGCCTGGCTGGAAAACCGCGTGTTCCACGCGCCGTGGTTTTCGCTGCCCAACCAGCCGATGACGCCCGGCAAAACGCTGGCGGACCTGCTGCGGGAGGCGGGGATAGACCGCGACAAAACGCTGGGGCTTGCCGGTTGGAAGCTCTTCACCGGCTGCGGCGAGGCGGTGCAGGGCATGTTCGATCTGCCGTCGTTTATGGTGGATGCTATCCGTGAAGCCGCGGGCGGCGGCGCGGTTTTACGTAACGCTACCGGCATTTTTATCTCCCCGGACGGCGGCGCGCGCACCGTCAATAACGCCAACGAGCTGGCGCACTACGAATATGGCGCTAACCTGGCGTCGACGGCGATCCTCACGGCGCTGAATGCGGTTGCGCCTGGAAAGACGGAAAAGCAGATTGGCGCGCTGCTGGCCGCCGACGGACAGCCGAATAACGTGGTGATGATTGCCGCCACCGGCGATCGTTTCGCCAACGCCAGGCTCTATCCCGGCGATAAGCGTATCCAGCGCGGCGATACGTTTTCCCTGACGACGAGCTATAAAGGCGGCCTCAGCAGCCGGGCGGCCTATGTGGTGGAAAATGCCGGAGAGCTTGCCGCGAACGTCAGCGATTATCTTGAGGTGGTCGCGATTCCTTATTTTCGGGCGGTAGTGAGCTGGCTTGAGCATTTGCGTCCAGGCGTAACCGGCGGCGACATGTACCAGCTCATCGAGCGCGTGCTGCCAAAAGCGCAGTACCACTGGCACCTGAACCCCGGCCATCTGGTCGCGGACGAAGAGTGGCTCTGCTCGCCCATTTACCCGGGGTCTGACATTCCGCTGGCGAGCGGTATGCTGCTGCAAATCGATATTATTCCTTCCCGGGCGGGATATGCGGGCGCCAGCATTGAAGATACCGTGGCGCTGGCCGATGCGGCGCTGCGCGCGGAGCTGGCCGCCGGGTACCCGGCGCTGTGGGCAAGAGTGCAGGCGCGGCGCGACTACATTGCCCGCCATATCGGCATTACGCTGCCGGAGGAGGTGCTGCCGTTCTCAAATACGGTAGGCTACCTGCGCCCATGGCTGCTGGACCCGACCCGGGCGCTGGTGTGTCAATCTGCGGGCTCCTGACAACACTCCTGACAGTATGCTGTCAGGAGGCCTGTTCTACACTTCTCCTGAACTAACCCAAGGTGACAGGAGGCAGTATGAACAACGTGATTAACTGGTTTGAAATCCCCGTGAGCGATATGGCGCGCGCCGTGGCGTTTTATGAGTCGGTGATGGGCGTTACGCTGCGCCGTGAAGTGATGGAGGGGGCGGAGCTGGCGGTGTTCCCGCATCGCGATGAGCAAACCGGCGGCGCGCTGGCGAAGTTTGAACACATTACGCCGTCGTCGCAGGGATGTATTATTTATCTGCATACCGACGACCTGCGCGGAACGCTGAAAAACGTGGCGGCAAAGGGCGGCGAATGCGTATTTGGCCCGCTGGAGCTGCCCGACGGCATTGGCGCTATTGCGCTGTTTACCGACAGCGAAGGCAACCGCATCGGCCTGCATCAACCCGCCTGAGGCGAAATGACACCACCATGACCCGACGCGCCGACCGCTTGTTTCAGATTGTGCAGATCCTGCGCGGCAGGAGGCTGACGACGGCGGCGCTGTTGGCGGAGCGGCTCGGCGTTTCTGAGCGCACCGTGTACCGCGATATCCGCGACCTGTCGCTTTCCGGCGTGCCGGTGGAGGGCGAGGCGGGGAGCGGCTATCGGCTGCTGGACGGCTACGATTTACCGCCGCTGATGCTGACCGCCCGGGAATCGGAAGCGCTGATGGTGGCTATCCGGCTGCTGAAAACCTGGGGCGGGGAGTCGCTGTCGGCCTCGCTGGAGTCGGCGCAGGAGAAGGTGCTGGCGATTCTGCCCGCCGACAGCCGTCGCAAGGCCGAACAGGCGCGGGTGTTCGCGCCGGATATGGGCATCCAGCAGCATTCCCGCCGCGATTTCGACCTGATTCATCACGCGATTTCCGCCCAGCAGGTGCTGTCGCTTCACTACCGCGACGAAACGGGCCAGCTGACCTGGCGCGATGTACAGCCGCTGGGACTCTTCTTCTGGGGCGAGCACTGGCTGCTGGCCGCCTGGTGCGAGAGGCGGGAGGACTACCGCTGTTTTCGTCTGGAGCGCTGTCTGAATATCGTGGCGACATCGCGGCGTTTTAGCGAAAGCGCCGATCGTTCGTTAAGCGATTTCCTGCGCAAGGTCCGGCGCGAGGAGCGGAAGTAAAAAAGCCAGCGCGAACGCTGGCTTTTTGCTGTCTGGGGCCGGTCTTAGAAGTTGTAGCCGACCACCAGGTAGCCGCCCCAGCCGGTAGACTTCACGTTGAAGTCGCCGTTGCCGAAGTTCAGGCTGGCGTCGTCAGCCCACTGGCCGCCGTTGTGCCAGTAACGCGCAACCACCGAGTAGTGCCAGTGATCGTAGTTCAGCGCCAGAATGTGGCTGGAGGCGATAGAGTTGCTGGTGCGCGCATGCTTCCCGTTGTTGTCGTAGAAGTTGTCGCTGCCGAGATCCGAGCCCCAGTCGAAGTTGGTGAAGCCGATGTAGCTCAGCTGGCCGCCCCACAGCTGGGTGATCGGCACAAAGTATTTCACTTTGAAGCGGTAACCATCCCACTCGTTTTCGTTGGACGCGCCATAGTTCTGCCACTGGTATTTGGCATACACGTTCAGCGACAGGCTCATCGGCAGGCCGGTATCGATATCGGTACCGAGACCCATGTACCAGGTGCTCTGCTTGGTGCTCTCTTCGCCTTTCGCACCCATGTCATAAATGTAGTTGTTGGCGATGTACCACTCTTTGAACGGACCAAACGCCAGGCTGGTACCGGTCAGCTTATCGATAGAGAAGCGCGGTTCGATTTCCATAAACATACGGGAACCGTTATCCCAGGCGCCTTTGTCGTTACCGTTGCCGATACCGAACGTCTTAGGAATATCGATGTAGCCGTAGAAATCAAACCAGTCCTTCTTGGCGAACGCTTCGTATTCGAGATACACGTCGTTATTGATGAGCGGCCCAAAGCGCGTGTGGTAGCTGCCCACCACGTTGACGCTCTGATGCCACCAGTCGGACACATATTCTGGTTTGCTGGTCTCGGCAGCGGATGCCGGGAATGAGGATGAAAGAGCAAGCACTGCACTGGCCGCAAGTAATGTTTTTTTCATAATAATGCCACTGATTTGAAATCCCTTCCGGGAATGAAAATAGATGCCTGGACGTTTCTAAATGTAACTTTGTTCTGCGAGGCCTATTATAAGAATCACTGCTCACAAAAATATGTGTTGTTTCACAGTTCTCTCAAGTACGTAATCGATTGCGTTCACGTTTGCGCACATTTGACGGCGGCGATCGTACGGGAAGATGAAAATGTTTCCTGGTTTTTCTGGATAAACGTAAATACCGTGCGGCGAATCGAAAAGCGGTGAACGCGAATGGCGCCGGGACCCCCCGACACCGGAGCGGGGGTTACTGCGGGGTGGTCGGCTGGATGTCGTGAATGCGGACAAACACCGGCTGCGCGGGGTTAAGGCCGCTAAGCTGTAGAGGAATATCGACATCGCTCGGCGCCAGCAGGCTGGCCGGGGCGCTGATGAGCTGATTTTTGACATTCGCTTCCTGGAACTGGGCTGTGGTGCCCTGAATTTCGCCCCATTCCACCGTGCCGCTAAAGGCGGGCAGCGGATCGTTAGATTCGCCCTGAATGCGCAGCGTGACGCGCATGCCGTCGGCGTTCTGCGCGATATTGACAAGCGACATCCGCAGGGTGCCAATCTGGCTTTCCAGGCGAGCCGGGGTGTTGGCGCCAGGCAGCAGGTAGACGCCGCGGGTGGATTTCGCGTTGAGCGCGTTCTGCTGGGTGATTTTCACCGTTTCCTGGTTGAGCCTGGTCATCTCCTGGCTCAGGGTGCTGACGCTCTGGTGCATCTGGCGGATTTCGCTCTGCTGCGCGCAGGCGCTGAGGGTAAACAGGCTGCTGAGCACCAGTAATCGAACGTAACGTCTTGTCATCACTCTCACTTCCTGAAAGGCAAATATTAGGGGTAATGGTAGCAGTATCGCTGTGTTTGCCATCGGGGGTTTGTCTCAAAATGACGCCGCTATGCTGGTCGTGGTAAAATGGCAGGATGTCACCTTTTCACCGTCAGGACGCGCCATGCACTGCCCATTTTGTTTCGCCGTAGATACCAAAGTGATTGACTCCCGACTGGTGGGGGAAGGCTCCTCCGTGCGCCGTCGCCGCCAGTGCCTGGTTTGCAATGAGCGTTTTACGACCTTTGAAGTGGCCGAACTTGTGATGCCGCGGGTGGTAAAAAGCAACGATGTTCGCGAACCGTTTAACGAAGACAAGCTGCGTCGCGGGATGCAAAAGGCGCTGGAGAAGCGTCCGGTCAGCTCTGACGATGTCGAAATGGCGTTGAACCATATCAAGTCCCAGCTGCGCGCTACCGGCGAACGCGAAGTGCCGAGCAAAATGATCGGCAACCTGGTGATGGAGCAGCTGAAGAAACTGGATAAAGTCGCCTACATCCGCTTCGCCTCGGTGTACCGCAGCTTTGAAGACATCAAAGAATTCGGCGAAGAGATCGCCCGCTTACAGGATTAAGTCATGCAGGATGAAGTCTACATGGCGCGAGCGCTTAAGCTGGCGCAGCGCGGTCGTTTTACTACCCATCCTAACCCTCGCGTCGGCTGCGTGATTGTCCGTGACGGCGACATCGTCGGGGAAGGTTTTCATCTTCGCGCGGGCGAACCCCATGCCGAAGTGCATGCGCTGCGGATGGCGGGCGATAAAGCCAGGGGCGCGACGGCCTACGTCACGCTGGAGCCCTGCAGCCATCACGGGCGCACGCCGCCGTGCTGCGATGCGCTGATCGCCGCGGGCGTCAGCCGCGTGGTGGCGGCGATGCAGGACCCTAACCCGCAGGTCGCCGGACGCGGGCTGTATCGCCTGCAGCAGGCGGGCGTTGAGGTCAGCCATGGCCTGATGATGAGCGAAGCGGAGCAGCTTAATAAAGGCTTCCTCAAGCGCATGCGCACCGGTTTTCCCTGGCTGCAGCTTAAGCTTGGCGCCTCGCTCGACGGCGGTACGGCGATGGCGAGCGGCGAAAGCCAGTGGATAACCTCGCCGCAGGCGCGACGCGACGTGCAGCGTTTGCGCGCGCAAAGCCATGCCATTCTGACCAGCAGCGCGACGGTGCTGGCGGACGACCCCGCGCTGACCGTGCGCTGGGAGGAGCTGGATGCCGATACCCAGGCCAGCTACCCGCAGGAAAATCTGCGCCAGCCGGTGCGTATTGTTATCGACAGCCGCAACCGCGTGACGCCGGAGCACCGCATTGTCCATCAGCCCGGGGAGACCTGGTTTGCCCGTACCGACGAGGATTCGCGTCAGTGGCCCGACGGCGTCAGTACGCTGAACATTCCGGCGCACAACGGCCAGCTTGATCTGGTGCTGCTGATGATGCAGCTGGGTCGTCGGCAGATAAACAGCGTCTGGGTCGAAGCGGGACCGCGGCTGGCGGGCGCGCTGCTGCAGGCGGGGGTAGTGGATGAGCTTATTGTCTACGTTGCGCCTAAACTGTTAGGTAGCGATGCGCGCGGTCTTTGTGTGCTGCCAGGGCTTGAGAAACTGGCCGACGCACCCCAATTCAGATTCAATGAGATACGGCAGGTTGGCCCGGATTTGTGCCTGCACTTGACGCCTGCGCCATAAACTTCGGCAGTGCGTAAATTATTATGATAAAATCCGCCCCCCTGCGGGGCAAGTCGAATCCCAAAAGGAAGAATATGAACATTATCGAAGCTAACGTAGCTGCCCCGGAAGCCCGCATCGCCATCACCATTGCGCGTTTCAATAACTTCATCAACGACAGCCTGCTGGAAGGCGCGATTGATGCTCTGAAGCGCATCGGTCAGGTTAAAGATGACAACATCACCGTGGTTTGGGTGCCTGGCGCCTACGAGCTGCCGCTGGCGGCTGGCGCGCTGGCGAAAACCAATAAGTATGATGCGGTGATCGCGCTGGGAACCGTTATCCGTGGCGGTACGGCTCACTTTGAATATGTCGCCGGTGGCGCAAGCAACGGCCTGGCGCACGTCGCTCAGGCGTGCGAGATCCCGGTTGCTTTTGGTGTTCTGACCACCGAAAGCATTGAACAAGCTATCGAACGTGCCGGTACTAAAGCCGGTAACAAAGGCGCGGAAGCTGCACTGACCGCGCTTGAAATGATTAATGTATTGAAAGCCATCAAGGCCTGATTTTCGTAAGGGGAATTCCGTGAAACCTGCTGCTCGTCGCCGCGCCCGTGAATGTGCCGTTCAGGCGCTTTACTCCTGGCAGTTGTCTAAAAACGACATCGCTGATGTTGAATACCAGTTCCTGGCGGAACAGGACGTAAAAGACGTTGACGTCCTGTATTTCCGTGAACTGCTGTCCGGTGTGGCGACTAACAGCGCGTACCTTGACGGTCTGATGAAGCCGTATCTGTCCCGTCAGCTCGAAGAGCTGGGTCAGGTCGAGAAAGCGGTGCTGCGCATCGCGCTGTTTGAACTGTCAAAGCGCGATGACGTACCGTATAAGGTTGCCATCAACGAAGCCATCGAACTGGCGAAAACCTTTGGCGCAGAAGACAGCCATAAGTTCGTCAACGGCGTGCTGGATAAAGCCGCGCCGGCTATCCGTCCCCACAAGAAGTAATCTTCAGGCCGGGCGATGAGGTTTTTCTTCTCATCCCCGGCCTTGTCTTTTCTCTGCTGAGGCATAACGTATGGCATGCGGCGAATTTTCCCTGATTGCCCGTTATTTCGATCGTGTCAGAAGCTCTCGTCTTGATGTCGAAACCGGTATTGGCGACGATTGCGCACTGCTGAATATTCCCGAAAAACAGACGCTGGCGATCAGCACCGATACGCTGGTGTCGGGCATCCACTTTTTACCCGATATCGATCCCGCCGATCTGGCCTGTAAGGCGCTGGCGGTTAACCTGAGCGACCTCGCGGCGATGGGTGCAGACCCGGCCTGGCTGACGCTGGCGCTCACTCTGCCGTCGGTCGATGAGGCGTGGCTTGCCGCCTTCAGCGACAGCCTGTTCGAACAGCTAAGCTATTACAATATGCAGCTGATTGGCGGCGATACGACCCGTGGCCCGCTGTCGATGACGCTGGGAATTCATGGCTTCGTCCCGCAGGGGCGGGCGCTCAAGCGCTCCGGCGCAAAACCCGGCGACTGGATTTACGTCACCGGCACGCCGGGAGACAGCGCCGCCGGTCTGGCGATTTTGCAACACCGTCTGACGGTTGATGACGCAGAGGACGCCCGCTATCTGCAAAAACGTCATCTGCGCCCGACGCCGCGCATTTTAACCGGCCAGGCGCTGCGCAATCTGGCGACGTCGGCAATCGATCTCTCCGACGGGCTGATTTCCGATCTCGGCCACATTCTGACCGCCAGCCGCTGCGGCGCGCGTATCGATCTGGATGCGCTGCCGTTTTCTGCGGCAATGCAGCGCCACGTCGCGCCGGAGCAGGCCCTGCGCTGGGCGCTCTCCGGCGGAGAAGACTACGAGCTGTGCTTCACCGTGCCGGAGCTCAACCGCGGCGCGCTGGAGGTGGCTATCGGCAACTTAAACATGCCGTATACCTGCATCGGCCAGATTAGCGCGGACGTGGAAGGGATGCATTTCCAGCGCGAGGGTAAAGCCGTCATGCTCGACTGGAAGGGGTACGACCATTTTGCGCAGTAAAGATATCGCCAAAAGCCGGCTCAATTTGCAAAATCCCTGGCACCTGCTGGCCACTGGATTCGGCAGCGGTCTGAGCCCCGTGGTGCCCGGTACGATGGGGTCGCTTGCCGCTATCCCGTTCTGGTATCTGATGACCTTTCTGCCGTGGCAGCTCTATTCGCTGGTGGTGATGCTGGGGATCTGCCTTGGGGTCTATATCTGCCATCGCACCGCCAAAGACATGGGGGTGCACGATCACGGCAGTATCGTCTGGGATGAGTTTGTCGGCATGTGGATAACGCTGATGGCGTTACCCGTCCTCGACTGGCGGTGGGTCGCCGCCGGGTTTGTCATTTTCCGCATTTTCGATATGTGGAAGCCCTGGCCGATTCGCTGGTTCGATCGCAACGTCCACGGCGGAATGGGGATTATGGTCGACGATATTATCGCCGGGATTATTTCCGCAGGCATTCTCTACGTGATAGGCCACCACTGGCCGCTGGGGCTGATGTAACCCCTGTCTTTGACGCAAAAGGACGTTAACGGCTTCACGTTTCTGCAGGGCTGTCCGGATAAGTATAATCCGACAGCCCTTTTTAGATCTGCGGCAGGGGAAAAGGCGGTCAGGCGAGCCAGCTGCGGATTTTGCTTTCAATACCCGCGGCATCAAGACCGATGTCGGCGCGGGCCTCCTCCTGGGTTCCCTGCGGGATGAAGAAGTCCGGCAGGCCGAGGTTGAGCACCGGCACGGCGCGGCGGTGCGCCATCAGCACGTCGTTTACGCCGCTGCCCGCGCCGCCGATGACGGCGTTCTCCTCCAGCGTGACCAGCGCGTCGTGCTGCTCCGCCATTTGCAGGATCAGGGCTTCATCAAGCGGCTTCACAAAGCGCATGTCCACGAGGGTCGCGTTGCATTTCTCCGCCGCCACGGCGGCTTCCGACAGCAGCGTGCCGAAGTTGAGGATAGCGATTTTCTCGCCGCGGCGTTTTATCACGCCCTTACCCAGCGGCAGTTTTTCCAGCGGCGTGAGCTCAGCGCCGGTACCGCTGCCGCGCGGGTAGCGCACGACGCTTGGCCCGTCGCCGTGGTGGTAGCCGGTAAACAGCATCTGGCGGCATTCGTTTTCATCGCTGGGGGTCATGATGACCATCTCCGGGATGCAGCGCAGGAAGGAGAGATCGAACGCGCCCTGATGGGTCTGCCCGTCGGCGCCGACGATCCCGGCGCGGTCGACGGCAAACAGCACCGGCAGCTTCTGGATAGCCACATCGTGGATAACCTGGTCATAGGCGCGCTGCAGGAAGGTGGAGTAAATCGCCACCACCGGCTTAAAGCCGCCAATCGCCAGCCCGGCGGCAAAGGTCACCGCATGCTGTTCGGCGATCGCCACGTCAAAGTACTGATCCGGGTAGCGTTTAGAAAACTCGACCATGCCGGAGCCTTCGCGCATGGCGGGCGTAATGGCCATCAGCTTGCTGTCTTTGGCCGCGGTTTCACACAGCCAGTCGCCAAAAATCTTGGAGTAGCTCGGCAGGCCGCCGCTGCTTTTCGGCAGCTTGCCGCTGGTGTGATCGAACTTCGGCACGGCGTGGAAGGTGATCGGATCTTTCTCCGCCGGCTCGTAGCCGCGCCCTTTCTTGGTCATGATATGCAGGAACTGCGGGCCTTTCAGGTCGCGCATGTTCTTGAGCGTGGTGATGAGCCCGAGCACGTCGTGGCCGTCGACCGGGCCGATATAGTTAAAGCCGAGCTCTTCGAACAGCGTGCCGGGCACCACCATGCCTTTGATATGCTCTTCGGTGCGCTTAAGCAGCTCTTTAATCGGCGGTACGCCGGAGAACACCTTTTTGCCGCCTTCGCGCAGGGACGAGTAGAGCTTACCCGAGAGCAGCTGCGCCAGATGGTTGTTCAGCGCGCCGACGTTTTCGGAGATAGACATCTCGTTATCGTTGAGGATAACCAGCATATCGGGCTTAATGTCGCCCGCGTGGTTCATCGCCTCAAACGACATCCCCGCGGTGATGGCGCCGTCGCCAATCACGCAGACGGTCCGGCGCTGTTTGCCCTCTTTGGCTGCGGCAATCGCGATGCCGATACCGGCGGAAATCGAGGTCGAGGAGTGGCCGACGCTCAGTACGTCGTACTCGCTTTCACCGCGCCACGGGAACGGATGCAGACCGCCTTTCTGGCGGATGGTGCCGATACGGTCGCGGCGGCCGGTGAGAATTTTGTGCGGATAAGCCTGATGGCCGACGTCCCAGATGAGCCTGTCGAACGGGGTGTTGTAGACATAGTGCAGCGCAACGGTCAGCTCCACCGTGCCAAGCCCGGAGGCGAAGTGTCCGCTCGAGCGGCTGACGCTGTCGAGCAGGTAGCGACGCAGCTCGTCGCACAGTTTCGGCAGACTCTCTTTCGGCAGCAGACGCAATTCCTGAGTGGAATCTACCAGCGCCAGCGTCGGGTATTTGGCAATATCAAAACTCATCAGAGACTCATCGTGGTGTTATAGATTATTTATCACGCTGGATTATATAGTTCGCAAGCGCTTCCAGTGCCGTGGTATCCAGTGAATGCGCGGCCAGTTCGCTCAGCGACCGGCGGGCGTCTTCTATCAGATCACGGGCTTTCATCCGGGCTTGCTCAAGGCCCAGTAAGGCAGGGTAGGTACTTTTGCCAAGCTGCTGATCGGCGCCCTGACGTTTCCCAAGGGTCGCAGTATCCCCCACCACATCCAGAATGTCATCCTGTACCTGGAAGGCAAGACCGATGCTCTCGGCGTACTTATCCAGCACCGGCAGCGCCGCGCGGCCTTTTTCGCCCGCGCTCAGCGCGCCTAAGCGGACGGCGGCGCGGATCAGCGCCCCGGTTTTGTGGCGATGGATCCGCTCCAGCGCGGCGAGGTCGACCTGCTGGCCTTCCGCCTGCAGATCCAGCGCCTGGCCGCCGCACATCCCGGCGACGCCGCTGGCCTGCGCCAGTTCGGAAATCATCGCGATGCGATCGCGGTCCGCCACTTCCGGCATTGGCGCATCGCTGAGGATTGAAAACGCCAGCGTCTGCAGCGCGTCTCCGGCCAGGATGGCGTTCGCTTCGCCGAACTTGACGTGGCAGGTCGGCTGGCCACGGCGCAGATCGTCGTCGTCCATCGCCGGAAGGTCGTCGTGCATGAGCGAATAGGCATGGATACATTCTACCGCCGCGGCGGGGGCATCCAGCGTCGTTAAGCTGACGCCAAACATCGTGCCGGTCGCGTAGACGAGGAACGGACGCAGGCGTTTGCCGCCCAATAGTGCGCCGTAGTGCATCGCCTCAACCAGCGGAGTGTTCTGAAAGGGCTGCGGCTCGATAAACTGGCGCAGCGCGTCGTTAGCCCGCGTGACGCACGTCTGCAACTGTTGCGTGAAGTCCATTTACTCAGCGTCCGGGGTGAAAGGGGTCAGGGGAGCGTCCTGGCTATCGGCCAGCAGAATTTGCACGCGCTGTTCCGCCTGCTGCAGCTTCACCTGTCCCTGACGCGCCAGCTGTACGCCGCGTTCAAATTCATTCAGCGCCTCTTCCAGCGGCAGGTCGCCGTTTTCAAGACGGGAGACTATCTGCTCAAGCTCAGTTAACGCGCTTTCGAAACTGGCTGACGCTTCATTTTTCTTTGGCATAGTGAATGTCTGACTCTTGTTATCTCGCAACCCCGCTATGGTAGCGGAGTCTTGGCACGAAGCAAATAACGCACAATGGTAAGGTGTAAAGTGCGCAGGTTAACCATGATGATGATATACTTGCGCGCCTGGATGCAGCCGCAGGTGTGGGCTGCTGTATTTTTTGCCCCACAAACCCCGACGGGTTTGCCAACGAACCATTGCCGCCATGAAGTTTATCATTAAATTGTTCCCGGAAATTACCATCAAAAGCCAATCTGTGCGTTTGCGCTTTATAAAAATGCTTACCGGGAATATTCGTAACGTCCTCAAGCACTATGACGAGACGCTTGCCGTCGTTCGTCACTGGGATCACATTGAAGTTCGCGCCAAAGACGAAAACCAGCGTCTGGCGATCCGCGACGCGCTGACCCGTATTCCGGGGATCCACCATATTCTGGAGGTGGAGGATGTTCCTTTCACCTCCCTGCACGACATTTTTGAGCAGACCCTGCCGCTGTGGCGCGAACAGCTTGAAGGCAAGACCTTCTGCGTGCGCGTGAAGCGTCGCGGCAAGCATGAGTTCAGCTCCATTGAGGTCGAGCGCTATGTCGGCGGCGGTCTGAATCAGCATATTGAATCCGCGCGCGTGAAGCTCACCAACCCGGACGTCACCGTGAACCTGGAGATCGAAAACGATCGCCTGCTGCTGGTGAAAGGGCGCTATGAGGGTATCGGCGGCTTCCCGATCGGCACCCAGGAAGACGTGCTGTCGCTGATTTCCGGCGGCTTCGACTCCGGCGTCTCCAGCTACATGCTGATGCGCCGCGGCTGCCGCGTGCACTACTGCTTCTTTAACCTCGGCGGCGCTGCCCATGAAATCGGCGTTCGTCAGGTGGCGCACTATCTGTGGAACCGTTTTGGCAGCTCCCATCGCGTGCGCTTTGTGGCGATCAACTTTGAGCCGGTGGTGGGTGAAATCCTCGAAAAAGTGGACGACGGCCAGATGGGCGTGGTGCTCAAGCGCATGATGGTCCGCGCTGCGTCAAAAGTGGCGGAGCGCTACGGCGTACAGGCGCTGGTCACCGGCGAAGCGCTGGGCCAGGTCTCCAGCCAGACGCTGACCAACCTGCGTCTTATCGACAACGTTTCCGATACGCTGGTGCTGCGCCCGCTGATTTCCTACGACAAAGAGCACATCATTAATCTGGCGCGCGAAATCGGCACAGAAGATTTTGCCCGCACGATGCCGGAATACTGCGGCGTTATCTCAAAAAGCCCGACCGTGAAGGCGGTGAAGGCAAAGATTGAGGCGGAAGAGGAGCATTTCGATTTTGCGATCCTCGATAAGGTTGTGGCAGAAGCGACCAACGTCGATATCCGCGAAATCGCCCAGCAGGCCGGGCAGGAGGTGGTGGAAGTGGAAACCGTCAGCGGCTTCGGCGCCAACGACGTTATCCTTGATATTCGCGCCATCGACGAGCAGGACGATAAGCCGCTGAACGTAGAAGGGGTGGAGGTTGTGTCGCTGCCGTTCTACAAGCTCAGCACCCAATTTGGCAACCTCGACCAAAGCAAAACCTGGCTGCTGTGGTGCGAGCGCGGCGTGATGAGCCGGCTGCAGGCGCTGTACCTGCGCGAGCAGGGTTTTGCCAACGTGAAGGTGTATCGCCCGTAGTTTTCTTGCCCGGTGGCGCTTTGCTTACCGGGCCTACGGTACCGCGCTTGTCCAGGCCGGGTAAGGCCAGCGGCCACCCGGCTTTTTACAACCTACTCGTAGTAGTTATAAATTCCTGCCGCCATCACCAGTGACGATGCGACTTCATGGGCTTTCTCGCGCCCGACCAGCAGATCGATAATCTTCAGCGCAAAATCAATCGACGTTCCCGGCCCCTGGCTGGTGAGCAGATTGACGCGCGGATCCCAAACGATGCGCTTATCCACCCACTGATCTTCAGGAATGGCGTCCTTCAGCCCCGGATAACCGGTCATATTGCCGACAGGGAATATCGCGTGCGGAACCAGCACCGTCCCGGCGGCCGCGCAGATAGCGGCGACGATACGCCCGGAAAGGTGAAACTGGCGTACGGTTTCGACCAGTAGCGGGCTGTCGCGAAAGCATTCCGCGCCTTTCAGACCGCCGGGCAGGACGATGACGTCATAATCTCCGTCGGCCACCTGCACCAGCGGCGCGTCCGCCAGCAGTTTGACGCCGCGCGAGCAGGTGATGACTAATTCGCCGTCGCTGGCGACGCTCGCCGTGGTGACGCTAATGCCGCCGCGAACCAGCAGATCGATAGTGGTTACGGCTTCGGTCTCTTCACTCCCAGGGGCGAGACAAACCAGCGCTGATGCGCTCATACTCATTCTCCTTACGTTTAATCAGTTCATACAGCCTGGCGTTTTCCGGCACGCTGATGCCATGAGCGCGCGCGCGATTAAGCAGATAGCCGGTGATGTAGTCAATCTCGGTGTGGCGCCGCGCCCGGACGTCCTGCAGCATGGACGAGATGTTGGCCGCCGTGCTGTCGACCACCTGCCAGACGTAAAACAGCAAATCGTCCGGGCTGGAATGATGTCCTTCACGCTGCATCACCGCCGCCACCTCGTTGCAGATGGCCTCAACCTCTTGCGGGTGCTCGCGCAGCGCGCCGTTCGGGCAGTCGTAAAGCGCGGTAAGCGGATTAACCACGCAGTTAACGGCGAGCTTCTTCCAGCTGGCGCTGCCCATTTCATCGTGCCAGGCGACATCCGGCAGGGCCGCGTGCAGCGTATCGGCGAGAAAGCTGTACTCCTGGGCGGCGGCGTTGGCCGGTCCGATATGGGTAATTCCGTTGGCGACGTGGATAATCAGGTTGCCGTCGCGACGGGCGGCGTGCGTGGTCATACCGATAAGCAGCGGCTGCTGCAGCGTGCGCAGCTCTTCCAGGGTTCCCATGCCGTTATGAATGAGCAGCACCGGGCTGGCGGCGGGCAGCTGAGCGGCCAGGTTTTTCACCGCGGTGGAAACCTGCCAGGCTTTCAGCGTGACCAGCAGGAGATCGCTTCGGGCGAGAAAATCGGGGTCGTTGGCCGTCAGCAGCTCATTGAACACCTGGCCGTTGGTCTCCTGCACGTTGACGCTGCACCAGGGCTGGGGCACGCGCAGCCAGCCCTGCACCTCATGCCCTTGCCGGTAGAGGGCGGTAAGCCATAATTGTCCGAGGGCGCCGCATCCAAGCACGGTAATCTTCATTCGTTCTCCTCACCTGCTGCAGGATCAGGCATTTTGCTCATTATGCCATTATTATAGCGCCGACGACTCCCCGGCAGACACAGGGATAACAGGTTGTGTTCTCTGGCTGTGCGGGTATTATGCATCGCAACAAAAAGAGAGGGAGAATAAAACATGCCATCTTTCGATATTGTCTCTGAAGTCGATCTTCAGGAAGCCAAAAACGCTGTGGATAACGCGGCGCGTGAAGTTGAATCCCGTTTTGACTTCCGTGGCGTAGAGGCGACCATTGAGCTGAACGAAAAAAACGAAACCATTAAAGTTCTGAGCGAGTCGGATTTCCAGGTCAACCAGCTGCTCGACATCCTGCGCGCCAAGCTGCTTAAGCGCGGCATTGAAGGTAACTCAATCGAGGTGCCGGAAGAGTTTGTCCACAGCGGCAAAACCTGGTTCGTCGAGGCTAAGCTGAAAACCGGCATTGAAAGCTCGGTACAGAAGAAGATTGTTAAGCTGATTAAAGACAGCAAGCTGAAGGTGCAGGCGCAGATCCAGGGCGAAGAGATTCGCGTCACCGGCAAGTCGCGCGACGACCTGCAGGCGGTGATGGCGCTGGTGCGCGGCGGCAATCTGGGGCAGCCGTTCCAGTTTAAAAACTTCCGCGATTAATCCTGAGTCTCCGCCCGTCGGCGGGCGGAGACCTTCATTTTTTACTCTTCCACCCGCAGGCCGTAGCTTTTAAATTTCTCCAGCACCACGGCGATCTCCGCATCCGGCAGCACCGGCACATTATCGGTGACCGCAAGAGTGGCGAGATACAGTTTTGCCAGCACCTCCACTTCCTGCGCCAGCCACAGCGCCTTTTCCAGACTAGATTCAAACGCAATCAGCCCGTGATGCTGCAGCAGCGTCGCTTTGCGATCCTGAATGGCGACCGCGACATGTTCGGAAAGCGCTTTGGTGCCAAACGTTGCATACGGGGCGCAGGGGATAGAGTTACCGCCCGCAGCGGCGATCATATAGTGAATGGCCGGAATCGGACGATTCAGGATCGAGACCGCCGTACAGTGTACCGCGTGGTTATGCACCACCGCCTGCGCATCCGGCCGGGTCTGGTACACCACCTGGTGAAAACGCCATTCGCTGGACGGCAGCTTGCCTTCTTCGTGGCCTCCCTGGGCATCGACATAGACTATCTGGTTTTCGGTCAGCCGCTCATAAGGAATACCGGTGGGCGTAATCAGCATGCCGTCGCCATAGCGGGTGCTGATATTTCCCGCGGTGCCCTGGTTGAGCCCAAGGCGCGTCATTTCGAGGCAGGTTTCAATAATGTCGCAAGACAGCGTCGAACGTTCCATTTTTCTTCTCCGGGTACTTCGGGGCAAAAGGAAGCCACTGGACGCAGGTTGGCGTCCAGACCGCAGGCGTGAGTAGTCTGTTGTTTGCCGATCAGGCGCGTCGCGTTCGCTTAATCAGCTTCATTTTTACTTTGATGGTCTCCTTCAGCGGATGGCCATCAAGCGCGTTCTGCATGATGTCGAACGCCTGCTCGGCCCAGGCGTTTTCATCCTGCTGCATCGACCAGACGTTATTGGCAAGAAAGCCGAGCATCGGGTGTTCGTCGAAGGTGCCGATGTTGATCTGCTGCGGCACTTCGCCCAGACGGTCGCGCAGCGCTTCAATCGCGCCTTCCAGCATCGGCAGCGACGATGCGATAAAGGCGTCCGGGGCGCCGTGGGCGTCCAGCAGCTGATTCATAATGAGCTTGCCGCCTTCCGGGGTGTTTTCATTCACGCTCAGCACCCAGTCGCGGTGTTCAATACCGTGCTTTTTCAGCGCGTTCAGGTAGCCTTCAAGACGGTCGCGAATACTGGGCAGCGCCGTATCGCCCACCAGAAACCAGACCGGCGAAGCGCCGGCGGCGAGCAGGTTTTCCGTCAGCCGCTGGCCGCCCTCGACGTTGTGGCTTTCCACCAGCGCGTTGTCGGTGTATTTAAAATCGCGGTCGAGCAGCACCAGCGGTTTTTTCACCTGCCGCAGGTGGTGCTGCTGGTTCTCAAGCGTTGACGGCACAATAAACAGGCCGTCGACGTTGCGGTCAATCAGCGCCCTGACCAGCTTGTTTTCGTAATCGACGTCGTTGTAGGTACAGCTGATGGTGAGCTGATAACCCGAGCGGCGGCAGCGCAGCTCCAGCTTTTCCGCAAGCGTAGCGAAGAAGACGTTGGAAATATTGGGAACGATAAGGCCCAGCGTATCGGTTTTGTTCAGCTTCAGGCTGCGCGCCGAATGGTTGAGGGTATAGCCATACAGCTCAACGTGCTGATTGATGCGCGCCTGGGTTTTGGCGCTGATGCGGTACTGCTCCGCTTTCCCGTTCAGGACCAGCCTGACGGTCGTGACCGACAGGTTCAGGTCGTTGGCAATTTGTTCAACAGTTTTGGCCATCACTGAGCGCTCCGCAGACTTCCATAGAAAAAAGACTTCCGCCATCATAAAAGGATTAGCCCGCATTGTCGTGAGGCATCCGGCGGTTATGCTTGCCAGCGCGAAGACGGGGCGTTGCCGCCCCGACGCGATTACTTTTTACCTAACGGGTGCAGCAGCTTTTCGATTTCCGGGGTATCCAGGTTTTTGGCATTGACGTATTTCACCGGGATATCGATTTGCTTCGGCACGGTTTGTCCTGACAGGACGGCATCCAGCGCTTTAATCCCCTGATAGCCTATCTGGAAGGCATCCTGCACCATAAAGCCCTGAATTACGCCGTTTTTCAGGAAGTTGATGATGGCTTCCGTACTGTCGAAGCCGATCACTTTAATTTTGCCCTTCAGGTTCTGGCTGTCGATGGCGTTGGCCACCCCGAGCGTCGATCCTTCGTTGGTGGCGTAGATCCCGGCCAGATCGGGGTTGGCCTGCACCATGTCGATGGTTTTATCCATCGCTTTTTGCGGGTCGCCGTCGCTGTACTGTACCGGCAGTACCTGAATGTCAGGGTACTTCTCTTTCATCCGCGCGGAGAAACCTTCGGAGCGCTCGATCGCCGATGAGGTACCGGCAACGTGGGCGATAATACCGACTTTACCTTTACCGCTGAGCTGTTCCGCCAGCGCATCCGCCGCGCCAGCGCCCGCTTTGCGGTTGTTGGTGGCGACAAAGCTTGCCGGAATGGCGGAGTTGACGCCGGAGTCAAAGGTGACCACCTTGATACCGCGGCTGTTGGCGGTCTCGACCAGCGGCGCCAGCGCGTTTTCATCCAGCGCGGCCAGCAGCAGGCCGTTCGGTTTCTGCGCCATGGTGTTTTCCACCAGCTGGATCTGCTCGGCGATTTGCGTTTCGTCCGCCGGGCCGACGTAGCTGGTTTTATCGCCCAGCTCTTTCGCTGCCGCTTCGGTACCCATTTTGACCGTTTGCCAGAATTCGTGCTGGAAGCCTTTACTCACCACCGGCAGGTTGAAGTCTTTGGCCAGCGCGCTGCTGGTCATCAGTGCAAGCAGCGACAATGCTGAGAGGAAGTGCCTGGTTTTCATTATTGTGCTCCGTCTTGAGTTTTGCACCCTAAACGTCAGGGCAGGGATATACCCGGTATTGCCGGGCGGCAAGATTCAACGCATTTTTTTCCGTAGCGTATCGAGATACACGGCGGCCACGACCACAATACCCATCGCCACCATCTGCCAGAACTGGGACACACCCATCAGGTTGAGGCCGTTTTTCAGCACGCTCATAATAAACGCGCCGATTATCGTGCCGCCGATGGTGCCGATACCGCCCATCAGGCTGGTGCCGCCGATCACCACCGCGGCGATAGCCTCCAGCTCATAGCCAACGCCGACGGTCGGCTGCCCGGAGTTCAGACGCGAGGCGAGGATCACCCCGGCGATGCCGGTCAGCAGGCCGCAGAAGGCGTAGACGAAAATTTTGACCCGCTGAACTTTGATCCCGGAGAGATGCGCGGCGGTTTCATTGCTGCCAACGGCATAAACGTAGCGGCCAATGACCGTTTTCTTCAGCAGGTATGCAGAGCCCAGCGCGACGATCGCCAGATAGAACACCGGATACGGCAGGACGTCAAACAGCCGTCCCTGGGCGAGCATTTTGAACATCGGGTAGTCGGAGAAATAGATGGCCCGCCCGTCGGTCATCACCATGTTGATACCGCGTACCGACATCATCAGGCCCAGGGTGGCGATAAACGGCGGAATGGCCGCTTTGGTCACCAGGAAGGCGTTCACATAGCCGCACAGTCCGCCGGCAATAACGCCTGCCAGTACGCACAGCGGCAGGGGCAGGCCGAAGCTTGCGCAGATACCCACCACGACGCCGGAAAACGCCACCACCGAGCCTAACGACAGGTCGATCCCGGCGGTAATGATCACGAAGGTGACGCCGATCGCCATGATGCCGATAACCGAGGTTTGCAGGGCGATCGTCATCAGGTTTTCGGTATTAAAAAAGAACGGCGAGCTGAAGCTGAAAAAAAGCACCAGCAAAATCAGGCTGAATAACGGCGCCAGGCGCATTAATAACGCTTTATTCACTTTCACTTTATTATTTTCGCTTTTAGCGGTAGGGACAGAGATGGTCATGTTTAATCCTCCAGCGTCGCGTACTGCATGATTTTTTCCTGGGTGGCGGTATCCGCATTCATTTCTCCAGTAATTCGCCCGCCGCGCATGACCAGAATACGGTCGCACATGCCAAGCACTTCCGGGAGTTCGGAAGAGATCATGATGATGGATTTACCTTTGGCGACCAGACGATTCATCAGCTCATAAATTTCCAGCTTGGCGCCAACGTCAATGCCGCGGGTGGGTTCGTCAAAAATGAGAATATCGGTGTCTTTACAGACCCAGCGGGCAATAATAATTTTCTGCTGATTACCGCCGCTTAAATTCAGGGCGGCCTGCTGCAGGTGGGGCGTTTTGATGCGTAAGGTTTTGACCAGTTCGCTGCTGGTCTGCTGACAGGCTTTTTCGTTGACGTTGCCCAGAGGCGTGCTGAACTCCGGATAATTGCCGAGCATAATATTCGCTTCAACGGAAAGCCCCAGCGCCAGCCCCTCTTTTTTTCTGTCTTCCGTGAGGTAGCTAATTCCCCGGCTGATGGCGTCAGAGACGTTTTTAATCACCACCGGCTGGCCGTTGAGCACCACGCTGCCGCCGTCGATGGGATCCGCGCCGAACAGCGCTCTGCCAAGCTCGGTTCGCCCGGCGCCCATCAGGCCGGCAAGCCCGAGGATCTCCCCGCGGTGCAGGGTGAAGCTGATGTCGTGCAGGACGTCTTTACGCTGCAGCCCCTTAACCTCCAGCACCGGCTGACGACGGGTTTGCGGCGCGCGTTTTGGGTAAATATTGCCAAGATCGCGTCCCACCATCATGGCGATAAGCTCGCTGATTTGCACCAACTCGTAATCCACGGTGGCGATATACTGCCCGTCGCGCATGACGGTGGCCCGGTCGGCGATAAGCGCCAGTTCTTCCAGGCGGTGAGAGATATAGACGATGCCGGTACCGCGCGCTTTCAGCAGGCGGGTGACGGCAAACAGGCTCTCAATTTCGCTTTCGGTCAGGGCGGCGGTCGGCTCATCCATGATAAGCACTTTGGCGTTCACCGAGATGGCCTTGGCTATCTCCACCATTTGCTGCTGGGCGACGGTTAAATCCGCCACGCGGGTCTGCGGCGAGACGGATAAATTGAGCTGCTTTAAAATATCAACTACCGCCTGACGCTGGGATTTATCATCCAGCCGCCAGCGGTTATTTTTACAAAACTCGCGGCCGATAAAGATATTTTCTTCCACGGTTAAATCAGGGAAAAGATTAAATTCCTGATGAATGATGGTAATTCCCGCCCGCTGCGCGCTCAGCGGATCGGCAAATGAAACGGGATTCCCCTCAAAAGTGATTTCCCCTTCATCAGGCTGGTAGACGCCGGAGAGAATTTTCATCAGAGTGGATTTCCCCGCGCCGTTTTCACCGAGCAGCGCATGGACTTCGCCTGGACGTAAATTAAAACTGACGTTACTCAGCGCTAATACGCCCGGAAAGCGCTTGGTGATATGGCTCATCTGCAAAAATGTCTCGGACATTATGGCGTTCTCCGCATGAGATCGGGCTGCTGCATATTGGCTAACTCGAATTAGCTTTCGCCGTTAAAAGCTATTTCAGGCTCAAAATTTAGCCAAATCATTTGTATTCAAATTGTGACTCTGTGCAAACATATTTAATTAATTATTTGAAATATAAAGTAATTATATAATTTTGCTGAAACGAGTTATCTGACGGCGATCGAATTTTGACCACTCTTCGTGAAAGCGCTCACAAATCCATGACAAATTTGTTGTGGTTAAAATCGTATGAAACCTAAGCTAATTCGAGTTAGCAAAATGAGTAATTTTAGCGCTCTGCCTTATTGCCTGCGGAAGTCTTGCGCTGCATACCCGCAGGGTGCATCCATGATGACGAGGAATCGCGATGAAAAATAAGAAGTTATTGCCACGAGTGGGGATTCGCCCGGTCATTGATGGCCGTCGTCTGGGCGTCCGTGAATCTCTGGAACAGCAAACGATGAATATGGCGAAGGCGACGGCGAACCTGCTGCGCGAAAAACTGCGCCATCCCTGCGGGAGCGAGATCGAATGCGTCATTGCGGACACCTGTATCGCCGGGCTTGCGGAATCCGCCGCCTGCGACGAGAAGTTCGCTGCGCTTAACGTCGGGCTGACCATTACGGTAACGCCCTGCTGGTGCTACGGCAGCGAAACTATCGACATGGATCCGCTGCGTCCGAAAGCCATCTGGGGGTTCAACGGCACCGAACGTCCGGGAGCGGTCTATCTGGCGGCGGCGATGGCGGCGCACAACCAGAAGGGGATCCCGGCATTTTCGATTTATGGCCATGATGTCCAGGATGCGGGTGATACCACCATTCCGGCGGATGTCGAAGAGAAGCTGCTGCGCTTTACCCGTGCGGGCCTCGCAGTGGCGAGCATGAAGGGGAAAAGCTATTTGTCCCTCGGCGGCGTGTCGATGGGGATCGCCGGGTCGATTGTCGACCACAGCTTCTTTGAATCCTGGCTGGGCATGAAGGTGCAGGCCGTCGACATGACCGAACTGCGCCGCCGTATCGACCATCAGATTTACGACGAAGAAGAGCTGGCGCTGGCGCTGGCCTGGGCGGAGGAAAAATTCCGCTTCGGCGAGGATAAAAACGCGGCGCAATACCGTCGCGACGAAGGGCAAAAGCGGGAAATTTTGCGGGAAAGCCTGCTGATGGCGATGTGCATCCGCGACATGATGCAGGGCAATCCGAAGCTTGCGGAGAAAGGGCGCGGCGAGGAAGCGCTGGGCTATAACGCCATCGCCTCCGGTTTCCAGGGCCAGCGCCACTGGACCGATCACTATCCTAACGGCGACACCGCCGAAGCGCTGCTCAACAGCTCCTTCGACTGGAACGGCATCCGCCAGCCGCTGGTGGTGGCGACGGAAAACGACAGCCTGAACGGCGTGGCGATGCTGTTTGGCCACCTGATGACCGGTACGGCGCAGATCTTTGCCGATGTGCGAACCTTCTGGTCGCCGGAAGCCGTTGAGCGCGTCACCGGTAAAAAGCTCACCGGGCTTGCGGAGCAGGGGATTATTCACCTGATCAACTCCGGCTCGGCGGCGCTGGACGGCACCGCGCAGCAGACCGACAGCGAAGGACGGCCGACGCTTAAACCGCACTGGGAAATCAGCCAGCAGGAGGTGGATGCCTGCCTTAACGCCACGCGTTGGTGTCCGGCGGTGCACGAATATTTCCGCGGCGGCGGCTTCTCCTCCAACTTCCTTACCCGCGGCGGGGTGCCGTTCACCCTGTCCCGCGTGAACATCATCAAAGGCGTTGGCCCGGTGCTGCAAATTGCCGAAGGCTGGAGCGTTGAGCTGCCGGAGGACGTGCACGCCACGCTGGACAAACGCACCGATTCCACCTGGCCGACCACCTGGTTTGCGCCACGGCTGACCGGGCGCGGCCCGTTCCGCGACGTCTGGTCGGTGATGGCGAACTGGGGGGCAAACCACGGCGTACTGACCGTCGGCCACGTCGGGGCGGATTTCCTGACGCTCGCATCGATGCTGCGTATTCCGGTATGCATGCACAACGTTGAAGAAGAGCAGGTATGGCGGCCGGGCGCGTGGGCGGCGCACGGTATGGATCTGGAAGGCCAGGACTATCGCGCCTGCCAGAACTACGGGCCACTCTACAAACGCTAATCCGCAGGCGCGCAGGCAGCCCGCCTGCGCGCCGTCTGGCAGGAGCCACTATGCATTCATGTTTCCTGGTTCTTGATTGCGGCGCAACTAACGTTCGCGCCATTGCGCTCAACCGGCAAGGGGAGATTATCGCGCGGGCGGGCGTGACCAACGCCAGCGAGCCGGCCGCGGAAGATGCCAGCTGGCATCAGTGGTCCGTCGAGGCCATTTTGCAGCGTTTCGCCCGGTGCTGCCGCGAGGTCTACGGGCAGCTTGACGGCTACACGATAGCGGGCCTTACGGTCACCACCTTTGGCGTGGACGGCGCGCTGGTGGATGACGGCGGCAACCTGCTCTACCCGGTGATCAGCTGGAAATGCCCGCGTACGCTGTCGGTGATGGCGAGCCTGGCGCAGCGCGTTGATCCCGCCCTGCTGCAGCAGATAACCGGGGTGGGGCACTTCAGCTTTAACACCCTGTATAAGCTGCTCTGGCTGCGTGAGCATCATCCCCGGCTGCTGGAAAACGCGCATGCCTGGCTGTTTATCTCCTCGCTGATTAACCAGCGCCTGACCGGCCAGTTAACCACCGATATCACGATGGCCGGCACCAGCCAGCTCTATTCGCTGCAGGAGGGGCGCTTCAGCCTGCAGATCCTCGGCGAAATCGGCGTTCGCGAAACGCTGTTTCCCCCGACGGTGAACCCCGGAGAACGGGTAGGCGAACTGCTGCCGCAGGCGGCGGCGCTGCTTGGCCTGCCTGCCGGGCTGCCGGTGATTTCCGCCGGGCATGACACCCAGTTCGCGCTTTTCGGCGCGGGCGCGGAAATCGGCCAGCCGGTGCTGTCGTCGGGCACCTGGGAGATCCTGATGGTGCGCAGCTCGCAGGTGGATACCGGAAGGCTCGCCCGGGTCGCGGGGTCAACCTGCGAACTGGACAGCCAGCCGGGGATAGTCAACCCCGGTATGCAGTATCTGGCCTCCGGCGTGCTGGAGTGGGTGCGCGGGCTGTTCTGGACGCCGCAAACCCCGTGGCAGGCCATTATTGATGAGGCGCGGCAGATCGCGCCCGGCGCCGACGGCGTGCGGATGAACTGCCAGCTGCTTGCCAGCCCGCAGGCGGGCTGGCAGGGGGTGACGCTCAATACCAGCCGCGGGCATTTTTATCGCGCCGCGCTGGAGGGGCTCACCGCGCAGCTGCAGGAGAACCTGGCGCGTCTGGAAGCCGCGACCGGTATCGAAACGCGCGAGCTGCTGCTGGTCGGCGGCGGTAGCCGCAATGCGCTGTGGAACCAGATGAAAGCCGACGCGCTGCGGGTGCCGGTAAAGGTGCTCGAAGACGCGGAGACCACGGTGCTGGGCGCAGCCTGCTACGGCTGGGCGGGCGTCGGGGCGTATCCCGATGCCGAATCGGCGCGGGCGGCGGTCAATTACCGCTATCGCTATTTTTATCCACAGGAGGGTTAAGATGCTGAAGAACATTTCTCCGATTATCTCACCGGCGCTGTTGAAAACTCTGGCTGAGATGGGGCACGGCGATGAAATCATTTTTGCGGACGCCCACTTTCCGGCGCACAGCCTCGGCCCACAGGTGATTCGCGCCGACGGCCTGTCGGTGAGCGCGCTGCTGGCTGCGGTTATCCCGCTGTTTGAGCTTGACGGCTATGCCGATCCGCTGGTGATGATGGCGCCGGTGGCGGGCGACAGCCTGGATACGGCGGTGGAGGCCCGCTACCGCCAGGCGCTGTTTGGCGAGAAGGGCGGCCAGGAGATTTCGCGCATCGATAGATTCGCGTTTTACGACCGGGCCCGCGGCGCCTTTGCGATTGTGGTCACCGGGGAGACGGCGAAGTACGGCAATATCTTGCTCAAGAAAGGCGTCACGCCGCTGGCGTAACCTTTTCCCGCCCGGCGCGAACGTCGGGCGGGGGAGGGCGGTCAGGCGGGCAACATCGCCTGCTCAACCTCAAAGCGGTTGGTTATCTTACTGTCGATTTTGACGTACGCCGACCGCTCCGCGGCGATGACCAGGACATCCTGCACGCCCTCTTTTGCCAGCAGGCGCGCTTTCAACGTATCGTCAGCGTCGACGTCATCGGGAATGGCGATGCGCAGGCTGCTGACGTACGGCGGCTCCTGCATGGTCATCGCCACCAGCATCCAGACGGTCGCCAGCAGCGCGCCCATCAGAAACACGGTTTGCGAATCGAAGAAGCCGTCCAGCCAGCCGCCGAGCGAGCCGCCAATTGCCACGCCAAGGAACTGGCTGGTGGAGTAAACCCCCATCGCGGTGCCCTTGTAACCGGCAGGTGACTCCTTGCTGATAAGCGACGGCAGCAGCGCCTCCATCAGGTTAAAGGCGAGGAAGAAAAGCTGGACGCCGGTCACCAGCTCCCAGAAATAGGCGCCGGAGCCCCAGAGGACAATTTCGGCGATCAGCAGCACGGCGATGCACAGCAGGAAGACGCGCTTCATGCGGCGTTTGACTTCCGCATAGATGATGAACGGCACCACGGCGACAAAAGAGACGACCATGGTGACCAGATAGATTTTCCAGTGTTCAGCCGCCGGGAAGCCTGCGGCCTCCAGCTGGCCCGGCAGCGCCACGAAGGTGGACATCAGCAGAATATGCAGACACATAATGCCGAAGTTGAGCTTCAGCAGCTTCGGCTCCAGCAGCACCTGGCGAAAGCAGCCTTTCACCATCCCGGATTCGCGGTTCAGCACGTGGTTTTCGCTGTTGGGCACCACCCACAGGGTCAGCAAAATGCCCAGCGAGGCGAGCAGCGCTATCATCCAGAACAGCGCATTCAGCCCGAACTGGTGGGTCACTATCGGACCGAGCACCATGGCTATCGCAAAGGTGACGCCGAAGCTGACGCCGATAAAGGCCATCGCCTTGGTGCGGTTTTGCTCGCGGGTCAGGTCGGACAGCAGCGCCATGACCGCCGCGGCGATCGCCCCTGAGCCCTGCAGGGCGCGGCCAAGAATAATGCCCCAGATAGAGTGGGAGAGGGCGGCGATAACGCTGCCGGCAACAAAGATAAGCAGCCCGCCGACAATCAGCGGCTTGCGGCCAATGCGGTCGGACAGCAGACCGAAGGGGATCTGAAAGACGGCCTGCGCAAGCCCATAGATACCGATAGCCAGGCCAATCAGCGCTTCGCTGGCGCCCTGCAGCGCCATCCCGTATGTGGTCAGAACGGGCAGGACCATAAACATGCCGAGCATGCGCAATGAAAACACGGTCCCTAAACCCCAGGTCGCGCGCAACTCGCCGGGCGTCATTTTAAAATCGTTCATTTCCACCTCGATATAAAAGCCGCGCATAGTGTAAAACGGGGAAAGGGCAGGGTAAACAAACTGTTGTTTAACAAATATTACGTCTGCGATTCATTTATTTGGCAAATAAAAAAGGGTGCCTTAGCACCCTTTTAAGCGTTTACGTCTTTTACCAGACATATGCCAGCAAATGATGTGAATCCGGCACCATAAAGTCCACCGACATCATCACGGACAGCGAAGTGATGGCGACAATGGAGAACACGAACAGTTTTCGCGCCCAGACCTTATCGTCTTCCACTTTATATCCGCGCAGCGCCATGCCGAGCCACCAGACGCTGACCGCCGCGGCGACCGCCAGATATTTGTATCCGGCATAGCCGCCCAGCGACAGCATAAGCGTGGCGACCGCAAACGCGATGATGTACAGCGTGATGTGATTCTTGGCCACCGAGATGCCTTTCACCACCGGCAGAACCGGAATGTTCGCCGCCTGATAATCCTTAAAGCGGAAAATCGCGATGGCGTAGGAGTGGGGCATCTGCCACAGGCTGAAGATCGCCAGCAGAATCAGCGCGCCGCTGTCGAAATCGCCGGTGACGGCGCAGTAGCCGATGACCGGCGGCGCGGCGCCGGACAGGGAGCCAATCAGCGTGCCGTAAACGGAATGGCGCTTCATGTACAGGCTATATACGCCTACGTACACCACGAAGCCCATCACGCCCAGCCAGCACGCCAGCGGGTTGGCGCCGAACCACAGCAGCATGAAGCCAGCAATACCCAGCAAGGTGGCATACACCAGCGAAACCTGCGGAGAAATCAGGCCTTTTACCAGCACCCGATTTTTGGTCCGCTCCATCTTCCTGTCGATATCCCTGTCGATATAGTTGTTGAATACACAACCGGAGGCGACAACCAGCGAGACACCGACCAGCGTATAGATGAACAGCGGGTAATCGATGCGGCCTTTTGAGGCCAGCAGGAAACCGCCGATCACGGAGATCAGGTTACCGAAGATGATGCCTGGTTTTGTTACTTGCAGGTATTGCTTAAACATACTCGCCGCTCTTATCGAACCATCATGTTGTAGTTAAGGTTCCACATGATCCAGATGGAACCGATGACCACAATTGCGATGATCAGTACAGTAAAGACGAAAGCCGTCAGGTTCCAGCCCTCGTCAGACTTGGTGTTCATGTGCAGGAAGCACACCAGATGCACCAGAATCTGTACTACTGCGCTCACCAGAACCGTGCCCAGCAGGGCAACGTGGGATGCAGAGCCGTTCATCACCATCCAGAACGGGATAAGCGTCAGGATGATCGACAGGATAAAGCCTGTCATGTAGGTTTTTACGCTGCCGTGGGAAGCGCCGTGATCGGTTGAATGACTCATTACATCGCCCCCATCAGATAAACTACAGAGAACACACAGATCCACACCACATCCAGGAAGTGCCAGAACAGGCTCAGGCACATGATGCGGGTACGGTTAGTGCTGGTCAGACCGCGACGCGCGATCTGGAACATCAGGACAGCCATCCAGATAAGACCCGAGGTGACGTGCAGACCGTGGGTGCCTACCAGCGCAAAGAACGCGGACAGGAAGCCGCTGCGATCCGGGCCCATACCTTCAACAATCAGGTGATGGAATTCATAGAGTTCCATCCCGATGAACCCTGCGCCGAACAGCCAGGTCAGGGCAAGCCAGGAGATAACCTGGCTCTTGTTGTTCTTATACATGGCGATAGCCGCCAGGCCATAAGTGATGGAGCTGAATAACAGTAGCGCGGTTTCCACCAGAACGAACGGCAGTTCAAAAATGTCCTTACCTGACGGGCCGCCCGCCGTGTTGTTGACCAACACGGCATAGGTGGCGAACAGAATAGAGAACAGAATGCAGTCGCTCATCAGGTAGATCCAGAAACCGAAAACTTTGGTCGATCCTGAATCATGGTGCCCATGTTCGTGCGCGTGGGCGTTCGCAGTTGTCAGAGTATCAGTTGCCATTTTTCAGCCCTGCCTTAGAAATCTCATCGAAATGCTGGTTTTCCAGTTTTTCGACTTCTGCAACCGGTACGTAGTAATCCACGTCCTCGTCAAAGCTCTTCACAATCCAGCTGATTACGATGCCGGCAAAGCCAACAATCGCCAACCACCAGATGTGCCAGATCATGGCAAAACCGAATACCGTCGCGAAGGCGGCAATCACGATGCCAGCGCCGCTGTTTTTCGGCATATGAATTTCTTCATAGTGCTTCGGCTGCTTGTACGCTTCGCCTTTCTCTTTCAGCTCCCAGAATGCATCGCGTTCATGAACGTGAGGCACGTGAGCAAAGTTATAGAACGGCGGCGGAGAAGAGGTTGCCCACTCCAGCGTACGGCCGCCCCACGGGTCGCCGGTCAGGTCGCGGTTCTGCTCGCGGTCGCGAATAGAGACGTAGTACTGAATCAGCTGGCACAGGATACCGCAGGCAATCAGCGCCGCGCCGCAGGCCGCAACCACCAGCATCGGATGGAACTGCGGGTCGATATTCTGGCTCAGACGACGGGTCATCCCCATGAAGCCCAGCACGTACAGCGGCATAAAGGCAACGAAGAAGCCGATGATCCAGAACCAGAACGCGCGTTTGCCCCATTTTTCGTTCAGGGTAAAGCCGAACGCTTTTGGCCACCAGTAGGTTACGCCTGCGAAGCAGCCGAAGACCACGCCGCCGATGATAACGTTATGGAAGTGCGCAATCAGGAACAGACTGTTGTGCAGCACAAAGTCAGCGCCCGGTACCGCCAGCAGTACGCCGGTCATCCCGCCCACAGAGAAGGTCACGATGAAGCCGATGGTCCACAGCATTGCGGAGTGGAACACGATACGGCCCTGGTACATGGTGAACAGCCAGTTGAAAATCTTCACCCCGGTCGGGATGGCGATAATCATGGTGGCGATACCGAAGAAGGCGTTAACGTTCGCGCCGGCGCCCATGGTGAAGAAGTGGTGCAGCCACACGATGAACGACAGTACGGTAATACACACGGTCGCCCACACCAGCGAGGTGTAGCCGAACAGGCGCTTACGCGAGAAGGTCGCCGCAACTTCAGAGAACACGCCGAATACCGGCAGCACCAGAATGTACACTTCCGGATGGCCCCAGGCCCAAATCAGGTTGATGTACATCATCATGTTGCCGCCCATTTCGTTCGTGAAGAAATGGGTACCGACATAGCGGTCAAGAGTCAGCAGCGCGATGGTGACGGTCAGAATCGGGAATGACGCAATAATCAGGACGTTGGCGCACAGCGATGCCCAGGTGAACACCGGCATCTTGAACATGGTCATGCCCGGCGCGCGCATCTTGAGGATGGTCACGAAGAAGTTGATACCGGTCAGCGTTGTACCGATACCGGAGAGCTGAAGCGCCCAAATCCAGTAATCAACCCCCACGCCTGGGCTGTACTCAATACCCGACAGCGGCGGGTAGGCCAGCCAGCCGGTCTGAGCGAATTCGCCCACGCCCAGCGACAGGTTGACCAGAATCACGCCGACGACGGTGAACCAGAAGCTCAGGTTGTTGAGGAACGGGAAGGCAACGTCGCGTGCGCCGATTTGCAGCGGAACCACAACGTTCATCAGACCGATAACCAGCGGCATCGCCACGAAGAAGATCATAATCACGCCGTGGGCGGTGAAGATCTGATCGTAGTGGTGCGGCGGCAGGAAGCCGGCTTCGCCCGCAGAGGCGAGAACCTGCTGGCTACGCATCATGATGGCGTCAGCAAAGCCACGAATCAGCATCACGATACCGACGATGCAGTACATGATGCCGAGTTTTTTGTGGTCGACCGAGGTCAACCACTCTTTCCACAGGTAGGTCCACTTACCGAAGTAAGTGATTAAGGCCAGTAACGCCGCCCCACCAATGACAATTGCAGCCACCGTAACCATGATAATGGGTTCATGGTAGGGCACTGAATCCAGTGTTAATTTTCCGAACATCGTTTTCTTCCTCGGCCCCTTAGTGAGCGGTTTCCGCGTGATTCATGTCCATGTCGGCCATGTCGCCATGGGAATCATGCGAAGACGCAGCCTGACCCATGTCCATGCCTTCCATACCGTCCTGTGACTGATGTTCACCGTTCGGCTGGCCCATGTTCATGTGCCCGTGACCCATGAATTTGTTGATAACATCAACAAACAGGTTTGGTTTCACGCTGGAGAAGTATTCCACCTTGTTGTCTTCGCTCGGCGCAGCCAGCTTGTCGTAGGCAGCCATGTCGCTCATGGTGTCTGGAGAAGCTTTTACTTTAGCGACCCACTGGTCGAAAGTAGCGCGGTCCGGCGTAGCAATGGCTTTGAACTTCATTCCAGAGAAGCCCTTGCCGCTGTAGCTGGCGGAGATACCGTCGTAGGTGCCGGTTTCGTTCGCAATCAGGTGCAGGTTAGTCTGCATGCCTGCCATTGCGTAGATCTGGCTGCCCAGGCGCGGGATAAAGAACGAGTTCATCACGGAATTGGAGGTGACTTTGAACTGAACCGGAACGTTCGCCGGGAAGGCGATTTCGTTAACGGTAGCAATGCCCTGCTCCGGATAGATGAAGAACCATTTCCAGTCCATGGAAACCACTTCGATAGTGATCGGTTTTTCGTCATGCGCCAGCGGTTTGCTTGGCTCAAGCGCGTGCGTGGTTTTCCAGGTCAGAACGGCAAGGAACAAGATGATAAGGATAGGTATCGTCCAGACCACAGCTTCCACTTTATTGGAGTGTGACCAGTTAGGGCTATACTTCGCATCTTTATTACTCGCACGGAACTTCCAGGCGAAACCAACTGCCATCAAGATGGCGGGAATAACGACAATCAACATCAGGCCAAATGCCGTCAGTATCAGCGAGCGTTGCTCCAGTCCAATCTGTCCTTTGGGGTCAAGTAGCGCAGAATCACAGCCACTGAGTAAAACAGTGCCGGCGATTAATGACAACCATCCCAAACTTTTATTGTATTTCCTGAGTCTCATGTAACGACCTCAATTCCACGGGATCTGGTGGCGTTTAAAGTGTGGGGGCATTTTACGGGAAGGTTACATTACTGTAAACATGATTGGAGTAGTGTCAGCTTCGTGTTACTGGGTTCTGCCGGGCGTGTCACAGATGTTGCCAATTGTGCCTAAAATCCAGGCAGATAGCGCATTGCGGCGGTGTTATAACAAAACAGAGAAGAAAAAAATTAACCAAATGGCAATTGGTATAACCAATACCAAAAACACACAATTAGTTAACAATTCGTTATCAATATAACGACATTGGGAAAACGAAATATTAAATCAAACCACGCTGAATCGGTTAATGAAATAAGGCAAAAGTTTAAAGGTGCCAAAAATTTCCAAAATTTAAAAACGCACAAAATAACAAGAGAGAAAAAGGGAACCGCTATTGACCGTTATAATTACTTCAGGTGATTACAACGGCCAATAAGCATTTATACTTGTCATACTTCAAGTTGCAGGTGCGTTGGCTGCGTTTGCTCACCCCAGTCACATAGCTCTCTATGCTCCTGGGGATTCGCGAACTTGCCGCCTTCCTGCAGCTCGAATTATTTAGAGTATATTTATGGATCACGCCGGACGGGTTCTTCGCAGCGCCAGCGCGTCAAGAACGCACCCCAGCAGAATGCCGCCCACGGCAATCAGGACGCCGGTTTCCAGCAGACCCGGCAGGAATGAAAATGCGGTGTAGTCCAGCGCATTCATGGTCAACAGCAGCAGCCACACCGCCAGTACCAGACAGCCCAGCATTAATATATAGAGCGCGGTCTGATAGCCGCCTTTATATTCCGTACGCGGTACGAAACGCTCGTGCTGCCAGGTATCCTCCAGCGTTTGTCGGCACAGCAGCAGCAGCGCGATTCCCGGTATCGCGGCGATCACCGAGAAAAGATAAAAGGTGGGCCAGCCGTGCGCTTCAACAAACCAGCCGGCGATAGGGCCGACATACACCCGTCCGACGGCGGACAGCGCCGACAGCAGCGCAAACTGGGTGGCCGAAAATGACTTGTTGCACAGCGTCATCAGCAGGGCGACGAATGCCGATGTGCCCATACCGCCGCACAGGTTTTCAAAGAACACGGCGGCGCCCATGCTGATCAGGTGTTTATCGGTTATCGACAGCAGCCAGTACCCGGCATTCGACGCGCCCTGCAGGATGCCGAAAATCAGCAGCGCGCGAAACAGCGACAGGCGCTGCATCAGCACGCCGCCGTAGAGCGCGCCGACGATTGTGGCGAACAGGCCGAGCGTTTTATTCACCACGCCGACTTCGCCCGCGTCAAAACCGACGCCGCGAATCAGGAAGGTGGTGGTCAGGCTCATGGCGAAGGCGTCGCCTAGCTTATAAAGGACAATCAGCAGCAGGATAAGCCAGGCGTTGTTGCGCCCGAAAAAGTCGCGCAGCGGTTCGGCGACGGCTTGCTCCAGCGTCTTCGGCGCCGGGATAACATCGCTGGGCTCCGGCGCCAGCAGCGTGGCGATAATACAGGGAACCAGCAGCGCGGCCATCAGCCAGTACATTGTCTGCCAGCCCAGCCATTGGTCCGCCAGCCACAGCGCCAGACCGCCGGAGACCAGCATCGCCAGGCGATAGCCCAGCACGCTTATCGCCGCGCCCGCGCCGCGCTCTTCCGCCGGCAGGATATCCGTTTTCCACGCGTCAAAGACGATGTCCTGCGAGGCGGAGCAAAACGCAATCACCACCGCCAGGGCGGCCATCCAGCGCAGCTGGCTCGACGGCTCCAGGAACCCCATCGCGGCAATGGCGAACAGCAGCAGCACCTGGGTGGTTAACAGCCAGCCGCGCCTGCGCCCGAGAAACGGCGGGGTATAGCGGTCCATGACCGGCGACCAGAGAAATTTAAAAACGTAGGCCTGGCCGACTAACGAGAAGAAACCAATGGTTTTGAGATCGACGTTTTCGACCGTCATCCACGCCTGCAGCGTGCCGGAGGTGAGCGCCAGCGGCAGACCGGAGGCGAAACCGAGGATCAGCAGAATCGCCGATCGGGGCTGTTGGAAAATACGTAAATAATGACTGGACATGAGCCTGAGCGGCTGACCCGGCATGGCGCCGGGTCAGCGACGAATTAACGCGCGTTTTGCTTGATGAAATCGTGAATGCTGGTGTCCTGCGCCATATCGGCGATGGTGTCAGTCAGCACGCTGTTAACCGCATCCGCAATATTTTTGTTGGTGGCCTGGAACGCGCCTTCCACGTTGTAGCTTGCGCGGTAGTTTTTGGTCATCTTATTGCCGTTCTTCGCGGTAGCGATGATGGCGATATCCGCTTTGGTCGCAATGTTGTAACGCACGTTACCCTGGGATACATCGGCATAAAGCTGGTTTACGATGATCTGCAGATCAACGGCGCCGCTTGGCCCAACCATATAGCCGCGCGCGGTCATCTGTTTTTCCAGCACTTCCTGCAGCAGGAAGCGCAGGTCGCGGGAGGCGGTCAGCGTCACCAGCTGGTTATCGCGGGTGACTTTAGCCAGCGCCTGGTCCGGACGCTGATCGGCGCCGTTAATGCTCACCGTCACGCCCATCAGGCTCGGGTCCTGCTGCGGCAGGGTGATTTTCGGCGAGACTTCAATGGTCGTTGGCGGCGTGGCGCAACCTGCCAGCATAAACAGCGCGACCAACGGGAAGAGGATTTTTTTTAACATGTTTAGGTTCTCAACGGACTGTTGTTCATCGGGCGAAAAAATTCTCGCCATCATAGCATCGCCAACGGCGAGGGGAAGGGGCAACGCAGCTAATTTCGCCGTACTGTGCGTTTTCTGAGCCAGCCAGCGATTTAAGATTGATTTTTACGATGAATCTGATGAAAGAGTTCGACATCTTCATACGTTTGACTGAAAAAGGCGGGTGAAAGCTAAATTTTTGTTGTGTTTCTGTAATGGAGTCGGTAAAAGCGGCTAACATTTAAAGGGATGGGCGGCATCTCAGCGTTGTCGGAGGAGTCATTTCATGATGATACGTGAGCAAATCGAAGATAAATTAAGGGCAGCGTTTACTCCCGTGTTCCTTGAGGTGGTGGACGAAAGCTATCGCCATAATGTTCCGGCTGGCTCTGAAAGCCATTTCAAAGTGGTGCTGGTGAGCGATCGTTTCACCGGGGAGCGTTTCCTTAATCGTCACCGGATGATTTACAGTACCTTAACGGCTGAACTCTCAACCACCGTGCACGCTCTGGCGTTGCATACCTACACCATTAAGGAGTGGGCGAACCTGCAGGATACCGTCTTTGCGTCGCCACCGTGCCGTGGTGCGGGGACGATTGCGTAAAATTCGCATTTGCAACTGCCGGAGCTTTTCCAGTATGTTGCGTACAGAATTAATGAGAAACGGCCTGCGGGCCGTTTTGTTTTGTCTGAAAAATCGGCGTAAATGTGATTTTTTAGATGAAAAATAGCCAGGAAATGTGAAAAAAGCCGCAGTCTGGCGCGACAACCGTTCTCGACTCACCCTGGTGATGCCGCTATAATGCGGCGTCTTAATTTTAGGAACGTCTTCGGGATGATTCTGGCGACAGGGAATGTGATTCTGAATAATAGAGAACATCCCGGTTCTGCGAAGCGCGCGATACACGCTTTCAGAGTTGACCGAGCACTGTGATTTTTTTGAGGTAATAAGATGCAAGTTTCAGTTGAAACCACTCAGGGCCTTGGCCGCCGTGTAACGATTACTATCGCTGCTGACAGCATCGAGACCGCTGTAAAAAGCGAGCTGGTCAACGTAGCGAAAAAAGTTCGCATTGACGGTTTCCGTAAGGGCAAAGTACCGATGAACGTCGTTGCTCAGCGTTATGGCGCTTCTGTACGCCAGGACGTGCTGGGCGACCTGATGAGCCGCAACTTCGTTGACGCGATCATCAAAGAAAAAATCAATCCGGCTGGCGCGCCGAACTACGTGCCGGGCGAATACAAACTGGGCGAAGACTTCACCTACGCGGTTGAGTTTGAAGTGTACCCGGAAGTTGCGCTGAAAGACCTGAACACCATCGAAGTTGAAAAACCGGTTGTTGAAGTGACCGAAGCCGACGTTGACGGCATGCTGGACACCCTGCGTAAGCAGCAGGCGACCTGGAAAGACAAAGATGGCGCTGTAGACGCAGAAGACCGCGTTACCGTTGACTTCACCGGTTCTGTTGACGGCGAAGAGTTCGAAGGCGGCAAAGCCACCGATTTCGTTCTGGCGATGGGCCAGGGCCGCATGATCCCGGGCTTTGAAGACGGCATCAAAGGTCGCAAAGCGGGCGAAGAGTTCACCATCGACGTGACCTTCCCGGAAGAGTACCACGCTGAAAACCTGAAAGGTAAAGCGGCGAAATTCGTCATTAACCTGAAGAAAGTTGAAGAGCGTGAGCTGCCGGAGCTGACCGCAGAGTTCATCAAACGTTTCGGCGTTGAAGATGGCTCAGTAGACGGCCTGCGCGCTGAAGTGCGTAAAAACATGGAGCGCGAGCTGAAAGGCGCGGTGCGTAACCGCATCAAGTCTCAGGCGATTGAAGGTCTGGTGAAAGCGAACGACATCGACGTTCCGGCTGCGCTGATCGACGGCGAAATCGACGTTCTGCGCCGTCAGGCTGCACAGCGTTTCGGCGGTAACGAGAAGCAGGCTCTGGAACTGCCGCGCGAGCTGTTCGAAGAGCAGGCTAAACGCCGCGTTGTCGTGGGTCTGCTGCTGGGCGAAGTGATTCGTTCCAACGAGCTGAAAGCTGACGAAGCGCGCGTACAGGGCCTGATCGAAGAGATGGCTTCTGCTTACGAAGATCCGTCAGAAGTTGTCGAGTTCTACAGCAAAAACAAAGAGCTGATGGACAACATGCGCAACGTAGCGCTGGAAGAGCAGGCTGTTGAAGCCGTTCTGAACCAGGCTAAAGTGTCTGAAAAAGCCACTACCTTCAACGAACTGATGAACCAGCCGGCGTAATTAACGTCTCTCTGGTACAAAGTTTGAACGAAAAACCCGTTGCCTTCCGGCGACGGGTTTTTTTATTGCAGCGATAGATGCACATACGTGCTAAAAACGGCGTTTCGGTGTTAGCGTAACAGCAAAAGATTGTTATGCTTGAAATAGAGCGTTGTAAACCCCATTAGTGGGTAAGTAGTGTGAAAGAAACTGGCTGATAATCCGTCCGCAAGGTTACAATCAGCACAGCAGGTATTTTCAATTTTATCCAGGAGACGGACATGTCATACAGTGGCGAACGAGATAACTTTGCACCCCATATGGCCCTGGTGCCGATGGTCATTGAACAGACCTCACGCGGCGAACGTTCATTTGATATTTATTCCCGCCTGCTGAAGGAGCGCGTGATCTTTCTGACCGGCCAGGTGGAAGACCACATGGCAAACCTGATTGTGGCGCAGATGCTGTTCCTGGAAGCGGAAAACCCGGAAAAAGATATCTACCTGTACATTAACTCTCCTGGCGGGGTGATCACCGCAGGGATGTCAATTTATGACACCATGCAGTTCATCAAGCCGGATGTCAGCACCATCTGTATGGGACAGGCGGCCTCTATGGGCGCTTTCCTGCTGACCGCAGGGGCGAAGGGCAAGCGTTTCTGCCTGCCGAATTCCCGGGTCATGATTCACCAGCCGCTCGGCGGCTATCAGGGCCAGGCGACGGATATCGAGATCCACGCCCGGGAAATCCTGAAGGTTAAAGCGCGCATGAATGAACTTATGGCGCAACACACGGGTCAATCCCTTGCGCAGATCGAAAGCGACACCGAGCGTGACCGCTTCCTCTCTGCCCCGGAAGCTGTTGAGTACGGCCTGGTCGACTCTATTTTGACCCATCGTAAATAATGCCAGATGCCGGTGTGCCGCTATACTGTAGAGGGCGGCATACCGTTGATATTGGCATTTGCGTCGTCATGTGCGGCACAAAGAACATAAAAGAGGTTTGGACTGATGACAGATAAACGCAAAGATGGTTCAGGCAAACTGTTGTACTGCTCTTTCTGCGGCAAAAGCCAGCATGAAGTGCGGAAACTGATCGCCGGGCCGTCCGTGTATATCTGCGACGAATGCGTTGATTTATGTAACGACATCATTCGCGAAGAGATTAAAGAAGTTGCGCCGCACCGCGAGCGCAGCGCGCTGCCAACGCCGCATGAAATTCGCCATCACCTCGATGACTACGTCATCGGTCAGGAAAAAGCGAAAAAAGTGCTGGCCGTGGCGGTATACAACCACTACAAGCGCCTGCGCAATGGCGATACCAGCAACGGCGTAGAGCTGGGTAAAAGCAACATTCTGCTGATTGGCCCGACGGGCTCCGGTAAAACCCTGCTGGCGGAAACGCTCGCTCGCCTGCTGGACGTTCCGTTCACCATGGCGGATGCGACGACCCTGACCGAGGCGGGATACGTCGGCGAAGACGTGGAAAATATCATTCAGAAGCTGCTGCAGAAGTGCGATTACGACGTGCAGAAAGCGCAGCGCGGCATTGTCTACATCGATGAAATCGACAAGATTTCCCGTAAGTCTGACAACCCGTCGATCACTCGCGACGTGTCCGGCGAAGGCGTACAGCAGGCGCTGCTGAAGCTTATCGAAGGCACGATCGCCGCAGTTCCGCCGCAGGGCGGGCGTAAGCATCCGCAGCAGGAGTTCCTGCAGGTGGATACGTCGAAGATCCTGTTCATCTGCGGCGGCGCGTTTGCCGGGCTGGATAAAGTGATCGCCAATCGTGTGGAAACCGGATCCGGTATCGGTTTTGGCGCGACGGTGAAAGCGAAATCTGAAAAAGCCAACGAAGGCGAACTGCTGGCGCAGGCGGAGCCGGAAGACCTGATCAAGTTCGGTCTGATCCCTGAGTTCATCGGCCGTCTGCCGGTTGTGGCAACCCTTAACGAGCTCAGCGAAGACGCGCTGATCCAGATCCTTAAAGAGCCGAAAAATGCCCTGACCAAGCAATATCAGGCGTTGTTCAATCTTGAAGGTGTGGATTTAGAGTTCCGCGACGAAGCGTTAGACGCCATTGCCAGAAAAGCCATGGCGCGTAAAACCGGCGCCCGCGGCCTGCGTTCTATCGTGGAAGCGGCGCTGCTCGACACCATGTACGATCTGCCGTCCATGGAAGATGTCGAGAAAGTGGTGATTGATGAGTCCGTCATTGCCGGGCAATCCAAGCCGCTGCTGATTTACGGCAAGTCCGAGACCCAGCAGGCATCTGGCGAATAATTAACCAGTTGACTCAGTCAGTTAAGCAAAGGGGGGATATTTTATCCCCCCTTTTGTTTTTCCTGTAAACCGGGCGTTGAATGTGTGGGAATCATCCCCATATACTGGATCACATGTTAACGGTCGCGTGAAGCACAGTTGCGCAACCGACTACCTGGCGGACACTAAACTAAGAGAGAGCTCTATGAATCCTGAGCGTTCTGAACGCATTGAAATCCCCGTATTGCCGTTGCGCGATGTGGTGGTTTATCCGCACATGGTCATTCCCTTGTTTGTAGGGCGGGAAAAATCTATCCGTTGTCTGGAAGCGGCCATGGATCATGATAAAAAAATCATGCTGGCTGCTCAAAAAGATGCGTCAACGGATGAGCCGGGTGTAAACGATCTTTTCACCGTCGGGACCGTGGCCTCTATTTTGCAGATGCTGAAGCTGCCTGACGGTACCGTAAAGGTGCTGGTTGAAGGCCTGCAGCGCGCGCGTATTACCACGCTGTCAGACAATGGCGATCACTTCTCGGCGAAAGCGGAGTATCTGGACTCGCCGTCTATCGACGAGCGCGAGCAGGAAGTGCTGGTTCGTACGGCGATAAGCCAGTTTGAAGGCTACATCAAGCTCAACAAGAAAATCCCACCGGAAGTGCTGACGTCGCTGAACAGCATCGACGATCCGGCGCGCCTGGCGGATACCATTGCGGCGCATATGCCGCTGAAGCTGGCGGACAAACAGTCCGTGCTTGAGATGTCCGACGTGAACGAGCGTCTGGAATATCTGATGGCGATGATGGAATCGGAAATCGATCTGCTGCAGGTTGAGAAGCGTATTCGCAACCGCGTGAAAAAGCAGATGGAGAAATCCCAGCGCGAGTACTATCTGAATGAGCAAATGAAAGCCATCCAGAAAGAGCTGGGCGAAATGGACGACGCGCCGGACGAAAACGAAGCGCTGAAGCGTAGAATCGACGCGGCGAAGATGCCGAAAGAGGCAAAAGAGAAGGCCGAGTCCGAGCTGCAGAAGCTGAAAATGATGTCGCCGATGTCTGCGGAAGCGACCGTGGTGCGCGGCTATATCGAGTGGATGGTGCAGGTTCCGTGGAACACCCGCAGCAAGGTCAAAAAAGATCTGCGTCAGGCCCAGGAAATCCTCGATACCGATCACTACGGCCTTGAGCGAGTCAAAGACCGCATCCTTGAGTATCTCGCGGTGCAGAGCCGTGTGAACAAAATTAAGGGCCCGATTCTGTGCCTGGTGGGGCCGCCGGGGGTGGGTAAAACCTCGCTGGGGCAGTCCATCGCCAAAGCCACCGGACGTAAATACATCCGCATGGCGCTGGGCGGCGTCCGTGACGAGGCGGAAATCCGCGGTCACCGTCGCACCTACATCGGCTCGATGCCGGGGAAACTTATCCAGAAAATGGCGAAAGTGGGCGTTAAAAACCCACTGTTCCTGCTCGATGAGATCGACAAAATGTCGTCCGACATGCGCGGCGATCCGGCATCTGCGCTGCTTGAGGTGCTGGATCCAGAGCAGAACGTGGCGTTCAGCGATCACTATCTGGAAGTGGATTACGATCTCAGCGACGTGATGTTTGTGGCGACCTCGAACTCCATGAACATTCCGGCGCCGCTGCTGGACCGTATGGAGGTGATTCGTCTGTCCGGTTATACCGAAGACGAAAAGCTGAACATTGCTAAACAGCACCTGCTGCCGAAGCAGATTGAGCGTAACGCGCTGAAAAAAGGCGAGCTGACGGTCGAAGACAGCGCCATTATCGGCATCATTCGCTACTACACCCGCGAAGCGGGCGTGCGTAGCCTTGAGCGTGAAATCTCCAAGCTGTGCCGTAAGGCGGTGAAGCAGCTGCTGCTGGATAAATCGCTCAAGCACATTGAGATTAACGGCGATAACCTGCACGACTTCCTCGGCGTACAGCGCTTCGACTATGGCCGCGCTGACAGCGAAAACCGCGTAGGCCAGGTGACCGGTCTGGCGTGGACTGAAGTCGGCGGCGACCTGCTGACGATCGAAACCGCCTGCGTGCCGGGTAAAGGCAAGCTGACCTACACCGGTTCCCTGGGCGAAGTAATGCAGGAGTCTATCCAGGCGGCGCTGACCGTGGTGCGCGCGCGCGCTGAGAAGCTGGGCATCAACCCGGACTTCTATGAAAAACGCGACATTCACGTGCACGTACCGGAAGGGGCGACGCCGAAGGATGGCCCAAGCGCGGGGACCGCAATGTGTACAGCGCTGGTTTCCTGCCTGACGGGCAACCCGGTTCGCGCCGATGTGGCGATGACCGGTGAAATCACTCTGCGCGGACAGGTGCTGCCGATCGGTGGTCTGAAGGAAAAACTGCTGGCGGCACACCGCGGCGGCATTAAGACTGTTCTGATTCCTGATGAAAATAAACGCGACCTGGAAGAGATTCCGGATAACGTTATCGCCGATCTGGATATTCATCCGGTGAAGCGAATCGAGGAAGTTCTGGCGCTTGCGCTGCAGAATGAGCCCTTTGGCATGCAGGTTGTGACCACAAAATAGTGACCTCGCGCAAATAGCGCTAATAAAATCGAGGCTGGTGAGTGAAATCCTACTTGCCAGCCTTTTTTTGTATAGCTAATTTAGATTGCTGGATGGGTCTGTCATCAACAACGGGTGTTGTAAGGGCATGACACTCCTGATATAACTGCTGCGCGGTCGCACCGTGAAGGATTCAGGTGCGATATAAATTATAAAGAGAGGAAGAGAACAGTGAATAAATCTCAACTGATTGACAAAATTGCTGCAGGTGCGGACATTTCTAAAGCTGCAGCTGGACGTGCGTTAGATGCTTTGATTGCTTCCGTTACCGAGTCTCTGCAGGCCGGGGATGACGTTGCACTGGTAGGTTTTGGTACTTTTGCTGTTAAAGAGCGTGCTGCCCGTACTGGTCGCAATCCGCAAACAGGTAAAGAGATCACCATTGCTGCCGCTAAAGTGCCGGGTTTCCGTGCAGGTAAAGCTCTGAAAGACGCGGTAAACTGATCGCTTTCCCGTTAAGGGAACGTGACAAAGTACAAGGGCGCATCAACTGATGTGCCTTTTTTGTTTGTCCAGCCTTACTTTCTGCGACTTTAGGCGAGTTGCGGGCTGACAATGACCCCGTTTTCTTGTCAAAATACGCCCTCACGTGCAGCGGCCTCTCATGCTATGCTGTGCGAGGTATACAGTCACCTACAGCGGAGCGTTATTACACCATGATGGACTCCTTACGTACGGCAGCCAATAGCGTCGTGCTCAAGATTATTTTCGGTATCATTATCGTGTCGTTCATTTTGACCGGCGTGAGCAGCTACCTGATTGGCGGTAACAATACATACGCCGCGAAAGTGAATAGCCAGGAGATTGGTCGTTCGCAGTTTGAAAATGCGGTTGCCAGCGAGCGTAACCGTATGCAGCAGCAGCTTGGCGATCGGTTTTCGGAGCTTGCCGCTAACGAAAACTACATGAAAACGCTGCGCCAGCAGGTGCTGAACCGTCTCATCGACGAAGCGCTGCTCGACCAGTACGCGAAGCACCTCGGTCTCGCCATCAGCGACCAGCAGGTGAAGCAGGCGATTTTCCAGACCCAGGCATTCCAGTCTAACGGCAAATTTGATAACGATCGTTTTAACGGCATCGTTAGCCAGATGGGGATGACGGCCGATCAGTACGCCCAGGCGCTGCGCAACCAGCTGGAAACCCAGCAGCTGATCAACGCCATCGTCGGCACTGATTTCATGCTGCCGGGTGAAACCGAGCAGCTGGCGACGCTGGTTTCTCAGCAGCGCATCGTACGCGAAGCGACAATCAACGTTGACGCGCTGGCGGCGAAGCAGCAGGTCAGCGACCAGGAAATCAGCAGCTACTACGAGCAGCACAAAAATGAATTCGTGTCGCCGGAGCAGTTCCGCGTGAGCTACATCAAACTCGATGCCGCCGCGATGCAGGAAACCGCCTCCGACAGCGATATCCAGTCTTACTACGATCAGCATCAGGAACAGTTCACCCAGCCGGAACGCGTACGCTACAGCGTGATTCAGACCAAAACGGAAGCTGACGCGAAAGCGGTACTGGACGCGCTGAGCAAAGGCGCTGATTTCGCCGCGCTGGCAAAAGAAAAATCCGCCGACATCATCTCCGCGAAAAACGGCGGCGATATGGGCTGGCTGGAAGCCTCCACGACGCCGGATGAGCTGAAAAATGCGGGCCTGAAAGAGAAAGGCCAGCTGTCCGGCGTGATTACCTCTTCCGTCGGATTCCTGGTTGCCCGTCTTGACGACGTCCAGCCGGCGAAAGAGAAGCCGTTGGCCGAGGTCCGTGACGATATCGCCGCGAAAGTGAAGCAGGAAAAAGCGCTGGACGCTTACTACGCCCTGCAGCAGAAAGTGAGCGATGCCGCCAGCAATGATAACGAATCTCTGGCGGGCGCTGAGCAGGTTGCCGGGATGAAGGCGGTAGAAACCGGCTGGTTCGGCCGTGATAGCCTGCCTTCTGAGCTGAACTTCAAGCCGGTGGCTGACGCTATCTTCAACGGCGGTCTGGTGGGCGAAAACGGCGCGCCTGGCAGTAACTCCGATATCATCACCGTCGATGGCGACCGCGCGTTTGTGCTGCGCATCAGCGAACACAAAGCCGAGGCCGTCAAGCCGCTGGCGGACGTGAAGGCGCAGGTGACCGACATTGTTAAGCACACCAAAGCGGAACAGCAGGCAAAACTGGATGCTGATAAGCTGCTGGCTGAGCTGAACGCCGGTAAGGGCGATGAGGCGATGAAAGCCGCTGGCCTGAGCTTTGGCCCGGCCACCACCCTGAGCCGCACCGGCCAGGACCCGCTGAGCCAGACGGCGTTCTCCCTGCCGCTGCCGCAGAAAGATAAGCCGGTTTACGGCGTTGGCAGCGATATGCAGGGCAACGTGGTGCTGGTCTCGCTGGACGGCGTGAAAGACGGCACCATGCCGGAAGCGCAGAAGAAGGCTATGGTCGCGGGCATCACGCAGAACAACGCGCAGATTGCCTTCGAAGCCATGATGTCGAACCTGCGTAAAGACGCGAAAATCAAGCTGGGCGATATCGTCACTCAGCAGCAGTAATTTCGCGCACGCTCGCAGAATGTCGTAATCGACTGCAACAGACAAAGGCCGCTTTCGCGGCCTTTTCCATTTTTAGCTTTTGCCTTTTGTACGGGTTTCTCGCGCCGGGTATCGTGGCCTCGCTGTCAACAAACAAGGAGAAACAGCATGAAACCTGGAATCAATGCCCTTATTTTCGCTACCGTTTTCCTTTGCGCCGGGGTTAGCCATACCGCGTTTGCCGCTCCGGCGGAGGCCAAAGCGCAGGTCGGCCAGAAGGCACCGCAGACGCCGCCAGCGGCGGCAAAAACCACCGCGCCGGCAGACGCGCCGACGGGGGAGGCGAGCAAGGTCAGCATCAACAGCGCCAGCGCGGAGGAGCTTGCTCACGCCATGAACGGCGTCGGGCTGAAAAAAGCGCAGGCGATCGTCAGCTACCGGGAAGAGTACGGTCCGTTTAAAACGCTGGACGACCTGCGGCAGGTCCCGGGGTTAGGCAGCGCGCTGGTGGAGCGAAATCTTGCACATCTGATGCTCTGACGCCGTTTTGAGTTTGCACAGTTGCAAAAATTTGCCAGACTAGGGAGGTCGTACCAGTGGTGCGGCCTCTGATCCTATAACAACAAATCAATAAGGCGAGTGCGCTATGCAGACACAAATCAAAGTTCGTGGCTATCACCTGGATGTTTATCAGCACGTAAACAATGCCCGCTATCTCGAGTTTCTCGAAGAGGCCCGCTGGGACGGGCTGGAGAATCATGCCGGTTTTCAATGGATGACGGCGAACCACATCGCCTTTGTCGTGGTGAACATCAACATTAACTATCGTCGCCCGGCGGTGCTGGGCGACGTACTTACCGTCAGCAGCAAAGTACAGCAGTTGAACGGCAAAAGCGGCGTATTGAGCCAGGTGGTGACGCTTGAGCCCGACGGCGATGTGGTGGCGGATGCGCTGATTACCTTCGTGTGTATCGATCTGAAAACGCAAAAAGCGCTGCCGCTGGAAGGGGAACTGCGGACCCATCTGGAACAGATGGTGGCATAAGGACAGCGGTCCCCGGCGGATGGTGGCCCGGGGACCCGCGCGTTTACTTCAGCCCGGTTTTGGCTTTCATCGCCGCCATTACCGCAGGCTTATCGGCAAAGTAGTGGCTGAGACCATTGCTGCGCAGATTGCAGGCGGCGCATTGTCCGCAGCCATCGCCTTTTACCCCGTTGTAACAGGTCAGCGTTTCGTTACGCACCAGATCCAGCTTGCCCCAGTAGTCCGCCAGCGCCCAGGTCTGGGCTTTATCCAGCCACATCAGAGGCGTTTCGAAGCGGATATCTTTCGCCATACCGAGGTTTACCGCGTGATTCAGCGCTTTCACGAACTCGTCGCGGCAGTCCGGGTAGCCGGAAAAGTCGGTTTCGCAGACCCCGGTAATGACCGCTTCAGCTTTGACCTGATACGCATAGATAGCGGTCAGGGTGAGGAACAGAATATTGCGTCCCGGCACGAAGGTGTTCGGAATTCCGTCGGCATCCGGTTCGTAGTCCGGCACCGGGATGCTGTCGCGTGTCAGGCTGCTGACGGCCAGTTCGTTGAGCAGCGTTACGTCCAGCACCTTATGGGCACGGGCGCCGAGTTGCAGGGCGAGCGTGCGGGCGACGTCGATTTCCGCGCGGTGGCGCTGCCCGTAGTCAAACGTCACGCAGTGTACTTCATCGTACTGCTGCAGGGCCTGCACCAGGCAGGTGGTGGAGTCTTGTCCTCCGCTAAAAACCACAACGGCGCGTTTCATGGTAAATCCTGTTTATTATTCGAAAGCGTTATGGTAGCGCCTTCGCTTACCGCCGACCAGCTTCACGACGACGCCGGTAGCCACGCCTCGGCGAAATCGAACCATCCCCGGGCATTCAGGCGAATGCCGTTGACGCCCGGCGGCGCGCTGATTTGATACTGGTAGTTGAACAGCGGCGTCAGCGTCGCCGTGCGCATCAGTTGCTCAAAGACATTCTGCAGGGCGGCGTTGCGCGAGGGCGCATCCTGCTGGCGCTGCACGGCATCCAGCGTGGTCTGCAGATGGGCGTATTGCGCGTGGCTGAGCAGGTGCGGCCACAGCGGGTCGCAGCGCAGCCATTGCTCAAGGGTAAACTCCGGCGCTTCGCCAATCAGGCGGTCGCCCATCATTAGGTCTGCGCTGGCAAGCTGCGGGCAGCCGTCCCAGATTTTCGCGTCGTGAAATATCACCGTCAGCTCGCAGCCGTGGGCCGCCAGCGCCAGCCTGAGCTGTTCGGCCATCGTATGCAGTTCGACGGGCAGGTGATACAGCAGCGTCAGGGCAGGGGGAAACGCGATGTCGTCGCAGGGGGGCGTTTCCGGTATGCGCCATCCCGGCAGCAGCTCCTGGGTTGGGGTAATCAGGTTTTCATCCAGCGGCAGCGTCTGCAGCAGCGAGGTGTGGTGGATAAGCGAGATCAGCTTCTGCGCCTGGGCGGCGTTCAGCCGCTCGCTCTTACGCAGGGTGAGATAGCAAAATCCCAGGCTGATGCTGTTGCTGACCAGCTGAAGCTTGCGCAGTTCGTCCGGTTCGCCGATGGCTATCTGTACCGGATGGCGACAGCTGGTGCCGAGATTTTGCTCAAAAAGCTGCGGCGTTATCCAGTACTCAATCGCCTGCAGCAGCGGGTGACCCAGATGGTAGCGGTGATGGCTCTCAAGGCGCACCAGTTCCGGCTCAAAGAGCTTGAGGCGAAACGGCCCGGTGCCGCAGGAGGGGTATTCCGGGTGCGCCAGCACGCTGCAGTAGCTTGCCAGCCGGTGCGCCAGCCAGAAATCCGGGTGGTGCAGCGTGAAGGTCAGACACTGCGCGTGGGTTATGTCAATCTGCTTGACGCTGGCAAACAGCTTTTGCAGCGTCGGTTGGGCAAGCAGCATTGTCAGACGTTGGCGCAGCTGCCCGGTGGTGACCGGGTCGCCGTTATGCCAGTGCAGGGTGGAGCGAATATAAAAATGCCAGCGCAGCCCGCCGTCGGAAACCTCCCAGTGGTGCGCCAGGTCGCCGACCGGTTCGACGGTCTGCGGGTCGAATCGCGTCAGGCCGGAGAAAATCTGCCCGACGAGATGCTGTTCGGCGCGGCCGGGCAGAAAACCCGGGCGCAGAGGCTCAAGAGGGCGGTAATAGGGAATGCGCAGCGTTGGCGTGTTGTTTTGCCACTGCCCGCCGAGAAACGGGTGCAGCAGCGCCCGCAGCTCCACGGGGGCGAGCTGGGCGAGCTCGAGCGCGTTCTGCTGCTGGCCGTGCTGCAGGGCCTGCTCCATCATCTCATTGCGCAGCGATTCCGGGCTGATCAGAAAGCTCAGGGTGCCGCGCTTGCCGCGCCCGGACTGCGCCTGCCAGCGCAGCCAGCCCGCCTCCTCGGCCTGGCGCAGCAGGGTGCGCACATGGCGCTCGCTGCAAAAGCAGCGGGCGGCGAGCTCGGCGATGGTCGCCTGCTGCGGCGCGCCGGAGGAGGGCTGCCACAGGCGCTGGAACTGATTAAGACGGTTGAGCTGACGCATAGGCGACGATCCTGAATGCTAAAACCCGGAACAATAAATATCATCTATTCACTATTCCTTCCGTATATCTCAGGCAATAATTTTGCGCAAGCATGAGCTATCACACTCTGGGGAAGATAATGGCAAGACTGGCTGCATTTGATATGGACGGCACGCTGTTGATGCCTGACCATCGCTTTGGCGCGCAAACGCTGTCGACGCTCAAGCGGCTTCACGAGCGTGATATCACGCTGACGTTCGCGACCGGGCGGCACGTGCTGGAGATGCGGCATATCATCGGCAATTTTTCCCTTGATGCCTTCCTGATAACCGGCAACGGCACCCGCATTCATTCTCTGGAAGGCGAGGTTTTGCACCGCCGCGATCTGGCGCCGGAAGTGGCGGACCTGGTATTGCACAGCCGTTGGGATACGCAGGCCAGTATGCACGTGTTTAACGATTCTGGTTGGATGACCGGCCAGGAGATCCCGGAAATGCTGCATGCCCATGTGTACAGCGGTTTTCGTTATCAGCTGCGCGATCTGAAGCGGCTGCCTGCCCATGACGTCACCAAAATCTGCTTCTGCGGCGATCATGACGATCTTTGCCGCCTGCGCATTCAGCTAAACGAGGTGCTGGGCGAGCGCGCTCACCTGTGCTTCTCCGCGGTAGATTGCCTGGAAATATTGCCAAACGGCTGCAACAAAGGCGCTGCGCTGTCGGTGTTGAGCGAACATCTCGGCGTGGGTATGGCGGAGTGTATCGCCTTCGGCGACGCCATGAACGATCGTGAAATGCTGGGGCTGGTCGGGCAGGGCGTCATTATGGGGAACGCCATGCCGCAGCTGAAGGCCGCGCTGCCCCATTTACCGGTTATCGGACACTGCCGGAACCAGGCGGTATCCCACTTTTTGAACCATTTGCTGGACACACCGAATCTACCTTATTCCCCCGAATAATGAGACCCTTCCAGCAGGCCGGGGAAGCTCTCTTCCCCGGCCTTTTTTTATTTCGTCAGCGCTGCGAGCTGCGCGGTCCACGGCGTTAAATCGCCAATACTGGCGGCAACCCACTGCGGGTTGTAATAGGTCTCAAGGTAGCGTTCGCCGCTGTCGCACAGCAGGGTGACTATCGAACCGCTGCGCCCTTCGTCGCGCATCCGCGCCGCCAGCTGCAGGGCGCCCCACATATTGGTGCCGGTGGAGGCGCCAACCTTACGGCCAAGCTGGCCCTCCAGCCACTGCGCGGTGGCGACGCTTGCGGCGTCTGGTACGCGCAGCATCTCGTCCACGACGTCGGGAATGAAAGAGGGCTCGACGCGCGGGCGGCCAATGCCTTCAATTTTGCTGCCGACCGGGCTTCGCAGGTTCGCATCGCGCTGCTGCCAGTAGTCGAGAAACACCGAGTTCTGCGGGTCCACCACCATCAGCTGGGTGTCATAGCCCTGACAGCGGATATAGCGGCCGATCGTCGCCGAGGTGCCGCCGGTACCAGCGCTCATCACCACCCAGGCCGGAACCGGGTTTGGCTCGTGGGCCATCTGACGGAAGATGCTGTCGGCGATATTGTTGTTGCCGCGCCAGTCGGTGGCGCGCTCGGCGTAGGTGAACTGGTCCATATAGTGACCGTTGAGCTCACGGGCTAGCATTTCCGAGGCGGCGTAGATCTCGCAGGCGCTTTCCACAAAATGGCAGCGTCCGCCGTAGAATTCGATCTGCTCGATTTTGCGCTTCGCCGTACATGACGGCATTACCGCAATAAACGGCAGGCCAAGCAGGCGGGCGAAGTAGGCCTCAGAGACGGCGGTGGAGCCCGAGGAGGATTCGATAATCGTCGTCCCTTCGTTGATCCAGCCGTTGCACAGGCCGTACAGGAACAATGAGCGCGCCAGTCGGTGCTTCAGGCTGCCGGTCGGATGCGTGCTCTCATCCTTAAGATAGAGCTGCACGCCCGGAAACGCCGGCAGCGCGAGGCGGATAAGGTGCGTGTCGGCCGAACGCTGGTAGTCGGCGTTAATTTCACTGATGGCATGTTTAACCCAGGCGCTGTTCATCATTAATTCCTGTTTGTCATTTTGTGCCCAGCATAGCGGAAAGCACAGAAAAAATTGTTGCTATTTAGCCTTTGAAATACAATTAACAGAGAAAAAATTTCTCTGCGAGTGGCTTATGATAGATAAAATTGACCGCAGGCTGCTGGCGCTCCTGCAGGAGGACTGCACCCTCTCTTTGCAGGCGTTGGCCGATGCCGTTAATCTGACCACCACCCCCTGCTGGAAGCGGCTGAAACGCCTCGAGGATGAGGGCATTCTCCTCGGGCGGGTCGCGCTGCTGGATGCGGAAAAACTCGGGCTGGGGCTGACGGCGTTTGTGCTGATCAAAACCCAGCACCACAGCAGCGACTGGTACTGCCGCTTTGTCACGGAGGTGACGCAGATGCCTGAAGTGCTCGGCTTCTGGCGAATGGCGGGGGAGTATGACTACCTGCTGCGCGTTCAGGTCGCGGACATGAAGCGCTATGACGACTTTTATAAACGCCTGGTGAACAGCGTGCCCGGCTTGACCGATGTGACCTCAAGCTTTGCCATGGAACAGATTAAATACACTACTGCCTTACCGGTTGAATAATCTCTTATTAAGACTTTGGATCTCTTCGCGTGCGACTTTTTGCTCAATTAAGCTGGTATTTCCGCCGGGAATGGCGCCGCTATCTCGGCGCGGTGTGCCTGCTGATTATTATTGCCATTCTGCAGCTTATTCCGCCGAAGGTGGTGGGATATGTGGTGGATGGCGTCATCCGACAGCATTACACCGCTTCGCAGGTGTTGATGTGGGTGGCGACGCTTCTGCTGATTGCCGTGGTGGTTTACCTGCTGCGGTACGTCTGGCGCGTGCTGCTGTTTGGCGCCTCCTACCAGCTGGCGGTGGAGCTGCGGGAAGATTTCTACCGCCAGCTGAGCCGCCAGCATCCGGAGTTTTACCTGCGTCACCGTACCGGCGATTTAATGGCGCGGGCGACCAACGACGTTGACCGCGTGGTATTCGCCGCCGGCGAGGGCGTGCTGACGCTGGTGGACTCGCTGGTGATGGGCTGCGCGGTGCTTATCGTCATGTCCACGCAGATAAGCTGGCAGCTCACGCTGCTGGCGCTGGTGCCAATGCCGATTATGGCGCTGGTGATTAAGCGCTATGGCGATATGCTCCACGACCGCTTCAAGCTGGCGCAGGCCGCGTTTTCAGGGCTGAACGATCGGACTCAGGAGAGCCTCACCAGCATTCGCATGATCAAAGCGTTTGGTCTTGAAGACCGCCAGTCGGCGCAGTTTGCGGCGGAGGCGGCCGATACCGGCGCGAAAAATATGCGTGTGGCGCGCATTGATGCGCGCTTTGACCCGACTATCTATATCGCCATCGGGATGGCCAACCTGCTGGCAATAGCTGGCGGCAGCTGGATGGTGGTGCACGGCAGCATGACCCTCGGACAGCTGACCAGCTTTATGATGTACCTCGGGCTGATGATTTGGCCGATGCTGGCGCTGGCGTGGATGTTTAACATCGTTGAGCGCGGCAGCGCCGCCTACAGCCGTATCCGCGCGATGCTGGCGGAAGCGCCGGTGGTGAATGACGGCAGCGTTCCGGCGCCGTCAGGGCGCGGCGCGCTGAATGTCGCCATTCGCGAATTCCGCTACCCGCAAACGGATAAAGCGACGCTGTGCAACGTCAATATCACACTGCAGCCCGGCCAGATGCTGGGGATCTGCGGCCCGACCGGCGCCGGTAAAACCACCGTCCTGTCGCTTATCCAGCGGCATTTTGACGTTGAGCAGGGGGAGATTCGCTTCCACGATATCCCGCTCACGCAGCTGCAGCTCGACAGCTGGCGCAGCCGGCTGGCGGTGGTCAATCAGACGCCGTTTCTGTTCTCCGACACGGTGGCCAGCAATATTGCGCTGGGTAAGCCGGGCGCCACCCGGCAGGAGATTGAACATGTCGCCCGGCTTGCCAGCGTGCACGACGATATTCTGCGTCTGCCGCAGGGGTATGAAACCGAAGTGGGCGAGCGCGGCGTGATGCTCTCCGGCGGGCAGAAACAGCGTATTTCGATCGCCCGCGCGCTGCTGCTGGATGCCGAGATCCTCATTCTTGATGACGCGCTGTCGGCGGTCGATGGCCGTACCGAACATCAGATCCTGCATAACCTGCGCCAGTGGGGCGAGGGCCGGACGGTGATTATCAGCGCCCACCGCCTCTCGGCGCTGACCGAGGCCAGCGAAATCGTGGTCATGCAGCACGGGCATATCGCCCAGCGCGGGCAGCACGAGCAGCTGGTGGCGCAGGCGGGCTGGTATCGCGATATGTATCGCTATCAGCAGCTGGAGGCGGCGCTCAACGACGTGCCGCAGGCGCAGGATGAGGAGGCGGCGGATGCGTAATTTTGGCCAGCTCTGGCCTACCCTTAAACGCCTTCTGGCCTACGGTTCGCCGTGGCGAAAACCCATGGCGATTGGCGTTGTTCTCCTGTGGGTCGCGGCGGCGGCCGAGGTGAGCGGACCGCTGCTGATAAGCTATTTTATCGACAACATGGTGGCGAAAGGCGACCTGCCCTGGAGGATCGTCGCGGGGCTGGCGGCGGCCTATGTGTGCCTCCAGCTGCTGGCGGCATCGCTGCATTATGCGCAGTCGCTGCTGTTTAACCGCGCGGCGGTCGGCGTGGTGCAGCAGCTACGCACCGACGTGATGGACGCCGCGCTGCGCCAGCCGCTCAGCGAGTTTGACGTGCAGCCGGTCGGACAGCTTATCTCTCGCGTCACCAACGACACGGAGGTGATTCGCGATCTCTACGTCACCGTGGTGGCGACGGTGCTGCGCAGCGCGGCGCTGATTGGCGCGATGCTGGTGGCAATGTTCAGCCTCGACTGGCGCATGGCGCTGGTGGCGATCGCCATTTTCCCGGCGGTGCTGGTGGTGATGGTGATTTATCAGCGCTACAGCACGCCTATCGTGCGCCGGGTGCGCGGCTATCTGGCGGATATCAATGACGGCTTTAACGAAGTCATCAACGGCATGAGCGTGATTCAGCAGTTCCGTCAGCAGGCGCGCTTCGGCGAGCGGGTGGGGGAGTCCAGCCGTTCGCACTATATGGCGCGGATGCAGACGCTGCGCCTGGACGGGTTCCTGCTGCGTCCGCTGTTGAGCCTGTTTTCGTCGATGGTGCTGTGCGGCCTGCTGATGATGTTCGGCCTGACGTCGACCGGCACGATTGAGGTCGGGGTGCTGTACGCGTTTATCAGCTACCTCGGGCGCCTTAACGAACCTCTGATTGAACTGACCACCCAGCAGTCGATGCTGCAGCAGGCGGTGGTTGCCGGCGAGCGCGTGTTCGAGCTGATGGACAAACCGCGGCAGACCTACGGCCAGGACGCGGTACCGCTGCAAAGCGGCGCCATTGCGTTTGATAACGTCTCGTTCGCCTATCGCGACGACCGTCTGGTCCTGCAGGACATCAATCTGACGGTGCCGTCGCGCAGCTTTATCGCGCTGGTCGGGCACACCGGCAGCGGCAAAAGTACGCTCGCCAGCCTGCTGATGGGATACTACCCGCTGACCCGCGGCGAGATCCGCCTTGACGGTCGGCCGCTGCCGTCGCTGAGCCACAGCGCGCTGCGTCAGAGTGTCGCCATGGTGCAGCAGGACCCGGTGGTGATGGCGGACACGCTCTTTGCCAACGTCGCGCTGGGGCGCGATATCAGCGAAGCGCAGGTCTGGCAGGCGCTGGAAACGGTGCAGCTGGCGGAAATGGCGCGCGGCCTGAGCGACGGCATCTACACCCGCCTTGGCGAGCAGGGCAATAATCTTTCTGTCGGGCAGAAACAGCTGCTGGCGCTGGCGAGAGTGCTGGTGGATACGCCGCAGATCCTGATCCTCGATGAGGCGACGGCCAATATCGACTCCGGTACCGAGCGCGCTATCCAGCAGGCGCTGGCGACGGTGCGTCAGCACACCACGCTGGTGGTGATCGCCCACCGCCTGTCGACCATCGTTGAGGCGGACACCATCATGGTGCTGCATCGCGGACAGGCGGTTGAGCGCGGGACCCATCAGCAGCTGCTGGAAGCGAAAGGCCGCTACTGGCAAATGTATCAGCTGCAGCTGGCGGGCGAAGAGCTGGCCGCCAGCATGGAAGAAGAGTCGCTTATCGCCTGATGCACCATCCGCAGGCGCTCTGCTAACACGCACCTGTTCTGGTGCAAAACCTCAACGCACCCTGCACCGGCATGGTGCGTTTTTTTATCCCCCTCCCGCCAGGGCACGTCAGCCCGCGCCAGGACAGCCGTTTTTATTTCTGGCACGCCGATTGCTTTATCTCAGCCGTGAGCGACGGCCATTACCGAATTCTGACTGGAGGGGATCTATGAAGCTGGTTACCGTGGTAATCAAACCATTCAAACTTGAAGACGTTCGCGAAGCGCTGTCTTCAATGGGCATTCAGGGGCTGACCGTGACTGAGGTGAAAGGGTTTGGCCGCCAGAAGGGCCATGCCGAGCTTTACCGCGGCGCGGAGTACAGCGTCAACTTCCTGCCGAAGGTCAAAATCGATGTCGCCATCGCGGACGACCAGCTCGATGAGGTCATCGATGTGGTCAGCAAGGCGGCCTACACCGGCAAAATTGGCGACGGCAAAATTTTCGTCGCCGAGCTGCAGCGCGTGATTCGTATTCGCACCGGCGAATCCGACGAAGCGGCGCTTTAAACACCTGACACACAGTGATAGGGATCGAGAACATGAACAAAGTACTGCTGAAAACAACCCTCGGCGTTCTGACGCTGCTGCCGGGGCTGGCGCTGGCGGCGCCCGCCGTCGCGGATAAAGCCGATAACGCCTTTATGATGATTTGTACCGCGCTGGTGCTGTTTATGACCCTGCCGGGGATTGCCCTGTTCTACGGCGGCCTGATCCGCGGTAAGAACGTGCTTTCGATGCTGACGCAGGTGACGGTGACGTTTGCGCTGGTTTGCGTACTGTGGGTGGTATACGGCTATACCCTGGCGTTCGGGACGGGCGGCAACTTCTTCGGCAGCTTTGACTGGATAATGCTGAAGAACATTGAGCTGAAAGCGCTGATGGGGACGTTCTATCAGTACATTCATGTGGTTTTCCAGGCCTCTTTCGCCTGCATTACCGTCGGGCTGGTGGTGGGCGCGCTGGCGGAACGCATCCGCTTCTCCGCCGTGCTGATTTTCGTGGTGGTGTGGATGACCCTCTCCTATGTGCCGATTGCGCACATGGTGTGGGGCGGCGGTCTGCTGGCAAACCACGGCGCGCTGGACTTTGCGGGCGGTACCGTCGTTCATATCAACGCCGCGATCGCCGGCCTCGTCGGGGCGTACATGATGGGAAAACGCGTCGGTTTTGGCAAAGAGGCGTTTAAACCGCACAACCTGCCGATGGTGTTTACCGGTACGGCGATCCTTTATATCGGCTGGTTCGGCTTCAACGCGGGTTCCGCCAGCGCGGCGAACGAAATTGCCGCACTGGCGTTTCTTAACACCGTAGTGGCGACCGCAGCGGCCATCCTGGCCTGGGTTTTCGGCGAGTGGGCGCTGCGCGGCAAACCCTCTCTGCTGGGCGCCTGCTCCGGGGCGATTGCCGGCCTGGTTGCGGTCACGCCAGCCTGCGGCTACATCGGCGTGGGCGGCGCGCTGATTGTCGGTATCGCGGCTGGGCTGGCCGGGCTGTGGGGCGTAACGGCGCTCAAGCGCTGGCTGCGCGTTGATGACCCGTGCGATGTGTTCGGCGTGCACGGCGTGTGCGGCATCATTGGCTGCATCCTGACCGGGATCTTCGCCTCAACGTCGCTTGGCGGCGTGGGCTACGCGACAGGCGTCACCATGGGGCACCAGGTGCTGGTGCAGCTGGAGAGCGTGGCGGTCACTATCGTCTGGTCCGGCGTGGTTGCCTTCATCGGCTATAAGCTGGCGGACCTGACCGTCGGGCTGCGGGTACCGGAAGAGCAGGAGCGCGAAGGCCTGGACGTGAACAGCCACGGCGAGAACGCCTACAACGCCTGATCGGCTGTGTTATCTCCTGAGCATGAAAAAAGCCTCCCGACGGGAGGCTTTTGGTTTTCCGGGGTCGGGGTCAGACCGCGCGGTTGCGCATTACGCCTTCCTGCACCGTCGACGCCACCAGAATACCGTCCTGGGTATAGAACTCGCCGCGCACAAACCCGCGGGCGCTCGATGCTGAGGTGCTCTCCACGCTGTACAGCAGCCAGTCGTTCATGTCGAACGGGCGGTGGAACCACATCGAGTGATCGATGGTCGCCACCTGCATCCCTTTTTCCAGAAAACCCACGCCGTGCGGCTGCAGCGCCACGGGCAGAAAGTTGAAATCAGAGGCATAGCCGAGCAGGGACTGATGGATGTGGAAATCCTTCGGCATGTTGCCGTTAGCGCGGAGCCACACCTGACGGGCCGGTTCGGCAACGTGGCCTTTCATCGGGTTATGAAACTCAACCGGGCGGATCTCCAGCGGTTTCTCGCACAGAAATTTCTCTTTAACCTGCGGCGGCAGCAAATGCGCCAGCGACTGGGCGATATGTGTTTCTGATTTCAGATCGTCGGGCGCGGGGGCGGGCGGCATCGTTTTCTGGTGCTCATAGCCCGGCTCCGGCGCCTGGAACGAGGCCGTCATGTAGAAAATCGGCTTACCGTTCTGCACGGCCGCGATGCGGCGGGCGCTGAAGCTGTTGCCGTCACGCAGCACCTCGACGTCATAGACAATCGGCTTCTGGCTGTCGCCCGGGCGCAGAAAATAGCTGTGAAAGGAGTGGATCAGCCGTTCCGTCGGCACGGTTTCTTTTGCCGCATACAGCGCCTGGCCGACCACCTGGCCGCCAAACACCTGGCGCAATCCCAGGTCTTCGCTTTGGCCGCGGAACAATCCCTCTTCTATTTTTTCCAGGTGTAATAAAGTAAGTAAGTTGGAGAGCGCCTGACTCATACATGTCCTCAATAATAATTATGTTCGCCCAGAAGACGGGATTAGGCAGAGTATAACGCAGTTTTCAAAGTGGTCCGATGGGTGCAATAGTCTGAATAATGCGGTGCTTACAGGCAATTAAGTGCGACATCTGCCATAATTAACGAGTGATAAATGTTTGGAGTACGCGTAATGACGGGATAAATGCCTGTTTTTTGCGTGACTAAGAAGGAGAGCATAATGAAACTCGTCGCTATCTTAAGTGGTTTAGCGGTTGCGGTCGCCCTTTCTGCCTGTGCGCAGAAAAGCGCAAACGTTCCGGCACCGGCACCCGCCTCTGGGGCGTCTGTAACCACCGCACAGCCCGCGGTTCAACAGCCTGTCGTTTCCGGTACCGTCTGGATCCGCCAGAAAATCGCTTTACCGCCGGATGCGGTGCTGACCGTCACGCTGTCCGATGCGTCGCTGGCGGATGCGCCGTCGAAAGTGCTGTCGCAGAAAGTCACCCGTACCGAAGGTAAGCAGGCGCCGTTCAGCTTTGCGCTGCCCTATAATCCGGCCGATATCCAGCCGAACGCCCGCATCCTGCTAAGCTCAGCGGTAACGCTCAACGGTAAGCTGATGTTTATTACCGATACCGTTCAGGAGGTTATCAACCACGGCGGCACCAAAGCGGATCTGACGCTGGTTCCGGTCCAGCAGACCGCCGTACCCATGACCTCAGGCGCGCCCGCCCCTGATCAGATGCAGTAAATCTGCCCCCCTTCCGCCCGGGAGGGGGTTAATAGATCCAGCGGTACTTTTGCATATCGATTTTCCCGCTGCCTGACACCTGAACGCCCTCTGAAAGGAGCGCCTGGCGCTGGCGCTGCAGATCCGGCCCGGTGAGCGAAATCGCGCCGTGGCGATTGACCACCCGGTGCCAGGGCAGGGTGGAGCCTTCGGGCAACCGCCGCAGGACGCCCCCTACCTGGCGCGCAGCCCGCGGCGAACCGGCGAGGCGAGCCACATCGCCGTAGGTCGTGACATAGCCTTCGGGAATCGACGCGACAATCTGCCAGACCCTGACGGGAAACGTGTCAGGTAACGGTTCGGGGGACGAATCGTAAGAATCCATAATGCTTACCGGACAAGGAAAACCACAGGATAAGCGACCCTGTCATGATTGTGAAGGTGCAAGGGTATCGCGCTCAAACCGGTTGCTGAACGGTAAATTCCAGCGCCAGGCCAATCACTTTGGTGCTGCTGGCGGCAGGCTGGTCGCGCATCGCCACCAGGCTCTCCAGAAACTTCAGCTTCCGCGCCTGGGTGTTAATGATCAGTTTGGCTCTGAGATCGGGCAGCGCCTGTGAGCAGATGGGGTAGATAACGCGTCCCGAAACCGCGACCGGGATCCGGCGCAGGTTTACATGGCGCACGACGCCTACTGTGGAATAGAGCACGGCGATGGGCGTAACGAACAGCATGGACCGTTCGCTGATGCTGACGAAATCCAGCAGCAGTTCAGGACGCAGATAGTTGAGCCCCTCGTGGTGAATGGTCACGCCGTCGATGGCTGGCATTGCGAGCGTCAATGTCTGTGGAAGCGTGTTGATCATAGAGGCACCCATGAAAGAATGAAAACGATACGTCGATCACATTCAAATAGTGTGACATGGGTTAGCTAATTTACTGCGAAGAGGCTCGCAATATGCGCATTAACCGCGGCCCGGTGTAGTGCGAAATCGTTCTTTCCGCCCGGGCTGCGCAATAAACCATCATCCGGATGGCTGCGGCTTGCAATTGCCGGTCGGCACAGGGATAATGCGCCAGCGCGTTGGTTAACAACGCTCTCAATGGGGGCTCTGTTGGTTCTCCCGCAACGCTACTCTGTTCACCAGGTCAGGTCCGGAAGGAAGCAGCCAGGGCAGACGACGTGTGTGCCGGGATGTAGCTGGCAGGGCCCCCACCCATTTGTGCCGGATTATCCGGCAATCCCCAGATAGCCGTGTACGCCCATATAAACGCCCACCAGCCCGATCAGCACGCTTGAGAGATACGGCGCTTTCCTGGCCATCTTGTTAAAACCGCTCCAGCGTTTGGCCGCCTGCCGGACGCTCACGGCAGCGCCCACCCCAACCGTTACTAGCGTAAGCGCCAGACCGATACTAAAGCAGACCACCATCGTTGCGCCGAGCGTCAGGGCTTTGAGCTGCAGACAGATAAGCAGCACCGTAATGGCCGCGGGGCACGGAATCAGTCCTCCCGTCAGGCCAAAGAGCAGGATCTGCCCGTTTGAGACCTCCGTGGTTCCGGCGAACCGCCGTTTAATGTCATCGGCATGCGCGCGCTCGTGGGCGTCCTGATATTCCGTCGCTCTGACCGTAAAGCCGGTCAGTTCGCGACGCGGTACCGCGAGAACATTGGCATGCGCGTGGCCATGGTGGTGACCATGGTGATGGGCGTGGTGATGCGCGTGCGCCTCTGCAAACATCCCGTTTTCACCGCGCCATGTACGCCAGAACATCCAGAATGCGGTACCCAAAACAATCAGCGACGAAACCAACTGCAGCCAAGGCTCCGCGGATTCTGCCGTAAATTTCCGGCTGATGTACATACCGCCAAACGCGATAAGCCACACAATCGCGGTGTGCGAGACCGTTGCCGCCAGCCCCAGCATGACGGCCTGACGGACCGTCCCCCGGATAGCGATAATAAAGGCGGCCATCATGGTTTTTGAGTGTCCAGGCTCCAGCCCGTGCAGCGCGCCGAGCAGTATGGCGCTGGGGATGAAAAACCAGGCGTTTCCTTGCTGAATAAGTGCCGTAAATTCGTTCATGAGAATGATTCTTAGTAATTGAGAACGTGTCGATTCTACTCCCCCCCAGTACTAAATACTACCCCCCAGTAGATGTGTGCTGGTATAGTTTGGGAAGGTTTTATGTCATCGAGGTGCCGATATGTCGCATACCATCCGCGATAAACAAAAACTTAAAGCGCGAACCAACAAGATTCAGGGCCAGGTGGGCGCGTTGAAAAAAATGCTTGATGAACCCCACGAATGCGCAGCCGTTTTGCAGCAGATTGCGGCCATCCGCGGTGCGGTAAACGGCCTCATGCGGGAAGTGATAAAAGGGCATCTGACCGAACACATCGTTCATGAAAACGATGAGGTCAAGCGGGAAGATGACCTTGAGGTCGTGTTGAAAGTGCTGGATTCGTATATCCGCTAGCGATTTTGCTTGCCAGTTTGCCCGGGCTCTCTTTATGTTCTTAGAACACTATCTGTACAGGGAGGGAACCTGTGACCGTAACACCGGAAATTATCACCGACCGTCTTATCCTGAAACCGCTGCGCTCTGAAGATGCCGGGCAAATCCAGCGCGTGTTTCCGCGCTGGGAAATCGTCCGCTATCTGGTGGCGTCGGTGCCGTGGCCCTATCCGGAAGGCGCCGCGCAGCATTATGTTGATAATGTTGCGCTGGCGGCGTCGAAGGAAGGAACGGGCTGGTTCTGGACGCTGCGACGTAAAGAAGACGCGCAGACGCTGATCGGCGTTATCTGCCTGATGATGCTGCCGGACAACAACCGCGGCTTCTGGCTGGTGCCGGAATGGCAGGGGCAGGGCTACATGTCGGAAGCCTGCGAAGCCGTTACCGAATTCTGGTTTGAGTCGCTGGACCAGCCGGTGCTGAGGGCGCCGAAAGCGGTCGCCAACACCCGATCAAAAAATATCTCCAGCCGCAGCGGTATGCGGCTGGTCGGCGTGGATAAGCGGCAGTATGTCGCGGGCGAGCTCGATTCCGAGCTGTGGGAAATCACTCGCGATGAGTGGCGAAAGTGGAAGAACGCCAGCGTTTAGCTACACTGCCTGTTACGCCTGAGCGCGATGTTCTGCGTCGCGCTCACCCCTTTTCCCGTCCGACGGAGGAGATCCGTATGCCATTCGACCCTAATACCGACCTGCTGCTGGAACGCGTTGTCGACGCGCCGCGCCAGCTGCTCTGGGAATGCTGGACGACGCCCGAACACATCAAACACTTTTTTGTACCGAAGCCGCACCGGGTGACGGCGTGCGATATTTCGCTCAAAGTCGGCGGGCGTTTTAACGCGGTGTTTGACGTCGACGGCCACGAAATGAAAAACGAAGGCGTGTACCTCGAGATTGAAGAGGGGAAAAAACTGGTCTTTACGGATGCCTACACCGAAGGCTGGAAGCCAGCGGCAAACCCGTTTATGACCGCTATCCTCACCCTGGAAGACGCCGGGGGCGGGAAAACGAAGTATACCGCGCTGGCGCGTCACCGCAGCGCAGAGGATCGCCAGCGTCATGAAGAAATGGGGTTTCATGAGGGGTGGGGGATTGTGCTGGACCAGCTTGTGGAATATGCAAAAGGGCTGGCGAAACGCTAGCGAAAAGGCGTATTCTTAGTATGGTTAATTCTGGTTGCGCATTTTATGCAGCCAAAATTAACATTGTAATTTAATTGAAATATATCTGTCATTTTAGTGTCATGATTATAGTGAAAAATAACGGCGGGTAATTATCAGTTGTCATAAGCTGGAAATATATTTCTGGATCGATCTGTTAACTTAGTGTATTAATTAGTTGAATTTATTGCACGGGAAGCGTGATCATGACTACTGCGGTATTGAATGTTAAAATTACAGCCGAATTAAAAGAACACCTGCGTCATTACGCTGAATCGAATAATGAGACGTTGAGTGCAGCAACAGAACGGCTTCTGCAGCTTGCGTTTGAAAGTGCAGAAGAGGCGGGAGTATCAGAAGAAGACGTTGACAGCCAGCACACCGAAGAAGAAGTAACTCCTCTTACTCCTAAAGAAATCAAAGCACTACGCAAATTCTTGAAGAAGAAAAAATGAAAGCACAACTTTCAGTCGCCAGTAACTATAGTGAAGCCTGCGAGCTTTTGCGTTCTGGCTATGTGAAACATGTCCGCCTTAACTGGAATGTGGGCAGCGATGAGTTCTTTCGCATTGCTTCTGACTGGTGTGATACCGGCGCCAAAATAAAAAAAGAGGGAGATAGCTTTATTATTTCCCTGAAGGGATTCCCCATTCCACGTCAGCATTAATATATCCGTCACGCTGTTGTCATTTTATCGACATCAGGACCTGTGATGATCCGTGTGCATAAGAAAGACACAATCATCTCATGTCATTAAGGACGATGTATTTAGACGAGTCTGATGAAAGACAGGCTCGTCATATTTTCTTATATTATTTTTCTTGTTCGAGAATTATTCTGCTGACCGTTCAGTGAATCCCAGATAGGTTGTAACGTCTTAAACGCATCCCGTAACGCATTATCCTGCTGAGTAAACGGTAAACGCAGCCAGCGATCGAACGCGCCGTCCTGGCCAAATCGCGTACCGACCCCCAAATGTATCCCTGCGCCTTCGGCCCTCGCGGCAAACAGGGTCGCCAGCATACCGGGTAATTCCACCCAAAACGAAAGCCCGCCTTCCGGCTGCGCGTAGCGCCATGCCGGGAAGTATTCCGCCATGAGCGCGCTGCACATATCGCGCCGCGCGGCCAGCATATGCCGTCGCGCGGGCAGCAGATGCTGCGCGTTTTCCAGCAACCAGCAGGTGGCCAGCTGTTCCAGCAGCGGCGAGCCGAGATCGAGCGTATCGCGGGTCTGGGTCAGTGAAGCGATAGTGCGGGAAGAGGCGCGGATCCACCCCAGGCGCAGTCCGCCCCAGAAACTTTTTCCCGTCGAGCCTACGGTGATGATGGGCGCATCGGCGTTAAACGCCGCCAGCGGGGGCGGGGGCGGGGCGTCGTACCAGAGGTCGACCATCGTTTCATCCACCACCAGGGCGGTGCGGGTCCGCGCCGATAAATCGGCGACCTGCTGGCGCGTATTGCCGTCCATGCAGCGGCCGGTCGGGTTATGGAAATCCGGCATCAGGTAGGCGAGGCGGGGAGATGTCTGGGCAAATGCCGCAGCAAGCCCGGCGATATCCCATCCCTGAGCGGGGAGGGCGACGCCGACCGGGCGGCAGGATGCGCCCTGTATCGCCGCCAGCGCCAGCGGGTAGGTGGGGTTATCGACCACCACCCGGTCGCCCGGGCCGGTCATCATCCGCAGCGTCAGCGCCAGAGCGCTGACGGCGCCGTTCACCACCATCACCTCTTCGGCCCGCGTCGGCAACCCGCGCTCGGCGTAGCGGTGGGCGATGGCCTCACGCAGAGCGAAAAGTCCCTGCTGGTCATAGCCGGAGCTACCGAGATGCTGCGGTAAAAGGTGCAGGGCGTGGCTGTAGGCCTGATGGATCTCCGGTCCGGCGCTAAGCGCGGCGGTCGACAGATCCAGCGCCTGGGCGCTGGACATGCGCGTCGGCACCCGCGGATTTTGTGCGGGCAGCACGATCCGCGAGCCGCTGCCGTGACGGCTCGCGATATAACCCTCATCGCGCAGCTGCGCCAGGGCGCTGGCAAGCGTCGTGCGGCTAATGTTGAGCGCGCCGGCCAGCTCGCGTTCGCCGGGAAGCCGGCTGTCGAGCGCCAGACGCCCATCGAGGATCAGCAGCCGTAGCGCCTGCGCCAGCTGTCGCCATAGCGGCGTACGGGCATTCTCTTCCTGCCAGTGGCCTAACAGTCGCACCAGCGACTGGCTCCCGGAACGGCGTGTATTCATAGCAGTCCACTTTCCTGAAACTGGTCATTAAATATAAGTCCATTTTTGATGATGATGACGTTTTAGGCAATGATGATGTGAGGTTCTCGTGCTGCGACGTCTGATTCAGCTGTATGTCGGATTATGTTTATACGGTGTGTCCACCGCCATGTTTGTGCGCGCCGATCTTGGCGCCGACCCGTGGAACGTTTTCCATCTTGGGGTCGCCAGGCTGCTGTCGATGAATATCGGTATGGTAATGATCGTGACCGGCGCGCTGGTGCTGCTGCTGTGGATCCCGCTGCGCCAGCGGCCGGGGCTCGGGACATTGAGCAACGTGATTGTGCTGGGGCTGGCCGCTGACGCCACGCTCGCCGTGCTGCCGACGCTGGAATCGCTGTGGGTGCGCAGCGCGCTGCTGGCGGCGGCAGTGGTGGTGAACGCGCTGGCGACGGGAATGTACATTGGCGCAGGCTTTGGCGCCGGACCGCGCGATGGCCTGATGACCGGCCTTCATGCGAGAACCGGCTGGTCAGTGCGGATGATTCGCACCAGCATTGAGGTTTCGGTACTGATCGTCGGCTGCCTGCTGGGCGGAACCTTTGGACCGGGTACGGTGCTGTATGCGCTGGCGATAGGTCCGCTTATCCAGATCTGTTTGCCGTGGTTTCGCCAGCGGCCCGCCCTCTGCGCTGAGGGCGATAAGGTGGAGGCGTGAGCGGTTTTTATGAAGCGCTCACAATCTGATAACGAGAATCAGGGTATACTGGCATCATCTGTTCTTTGCCCCGCGTGATGATGAAAACCACAACCCTTTATGATGTTGCCCGCGCAGCGGGCGTTTCTTACCAGACCGTTTCCCGGGTCATTAACCGGGCCGAACACGTTTCCGCCCGTACCCGGGAGAAGGTGCAGCGGGCGATGGCCGAGCTGAACTATGTGCCCAATCGCGGCGCGCAGCTGCTGGCCGGAAAGCAGCTGAAAACGCTGGGGCTGGTGAGTACCGATCTCGCGCTACACGCCCCGTCGCAGATTGCATCCGCGGTGAAAACGCGCGCAGCGGAGCAGGGCTACACGGCGCTTATCGCCATGGTCACCCGTAACGATGAGGCGGAGTGCCGGGCGGCAATCCAGGAGCTGCAGGCGCAGCGTGTGGAAGGGCTGCTTATCAATGTGCCGCTGGAGGATGACGCCGCCGCGCGTCTGCAGGCGCTGGCGGCGCCGCTCCCGGCGCTGTTTCTCGACGTCGGGGAAGCGGCGCCGGTCAACCGGCTGGTCTTTGACGCCCGCCAGGGCGCGCGGCTTGGGGTCTCACATCTGGCGTCGCTTGGCCACCAGCACATCGCGCTGCTCGCCGGTCCCTTAAGCTCGGTTTCCGCCCGCGCGCGGCTCGAAGGGTGGCAGCAGGCGCTGGCGGAGTGCGGGCTTACGGCCTGCGCGCAGGCCGTCGGCGACTGGAGCGCGCAGTCGGGCTATGAGAAAGCCCACAGCCTGCTTGCCGTCTCGCCGCGGCCGCAGGCCATTCTGGTGGCTAACGATCAAATGGCGCTGGGCGTGCTGCGCGCCTGCGCGGAAAAAGGGATCCGCGTGCCGGGACAGCTGTCGGTGGTGGGCTATGACGATACGACCGACAGCGCCTGGTTTTCCCCTCCGTTGACCACCGTCCGCCAGGCGTTTCGTCATGCCGGCGAGCAGAGCGTCGACTGGCTGATCGCCCGCGATCGCCATCGCGCCGCGTGCTATCAGGCCTGCCTGCCGGTCAGCCTGGTGGTGCGTGACTCCACGGCGGCGCATAGCGATACGACGGACGATGCCCTTGCCCGGAGTCTGCAGGCGCTGGCTCGCCAGGCCGCGCGCGGCGATCTCCGCTAACCGCTTTGTGATCCTTCTCGCTTCCTGCGATCGGAAACCTTTACCGGACCCGATGCCGCAGGCATGCTGAGTAAAATTGTGAGCGCTTCGCAAATAAGGAATCCCCATGACATCTGACGCATCATCTCTGGCGGCAATACGGGCTCGTCGCGACTGGGAGCACCCGGGCGTGACCCACTGGCATCGCCTTGATGCCCATGCGCCGATGCGCAGCTGGCGTACGCCCGACGCCGCGCGCGACGAGACGGCTTCCGTTTCGCACCGGCTGCTGAACGGCGACTGGCGTTTTTGCTTTTACCCGTCCCCGGAAGCGGTGCCTGAACGCTGGCGTAGCGAAGATCTCCCGCAAGCGGTCGCCATGCCGGTGCCCGCCAACTGGCAGATGCACGGGTTTGATACGCCGATTTACACCAACGTCACCTATCCCATTGCGGTCACCCCGCCGACGGTGCCAGCGCAAAACCCGACCGGCTGCTACTCGCGTCAGTTTGAGGTTGACGCGCAGTGGCTGGCCAGCGGGCAGACGCGCATTATCTTCGATGGCGTCAACGCCGCCTTCCACCTGTGGTGTAACGGACGCTGGATAGGTTACTCGCAGGACAGCCGCTTGCCAGCGGAGTTCGATCTCAGCGAGGCGCTGTGTCCCGGGGAAAACCGGCTGGCGGTGATGGTCCTGCGCTGGTGCGACGGCAGCTATCTGGAAGACCAGGATATGTGGCGGATGAGCGGTATTTTCCGCGACGTCTCGCTGCTGCATAAGCCCGAGACGCGGATCGCCGACTATCACCTGACGACCCGGCTGCAGCACGGGTATACGCAAGGGGAGCTGGCGATCGACGTCCGGCTGGAAGGCACAAACGTTGCCGGGACGGAGGTTGACGCTGTGCTATGGCGCGATGGCCAGCAGGTGGCCCGTCAGCGCCAGTGCCCGGGTAGCGCCATTGTGGATGAGCGCGGCGGCTGGGCGGAACGGCTGACGTTGACGCTGACGCTTGCGAATCCGGCGCTGTGGAGCGCGGAGCTACCGAACCTTTATCGCCTGACCCTGACGCTGACGGATGCCCAGGGGCAGACGCTGGAATGCGAAGCCTGCGATGTCGGCTTTCGCGAGGTGGCTATCGTCGACGGCCTGCTGACGCTCAATGGTAAAGCGCTGCTGATTCGCGGCGTCAACCGCCATGAGCATCATCCGGATACGGGACAGGCCGTTGATGAAGCGACCATGGTCCGCGACATCATGCTGATGAAACAGCATAACTTCAACGCGGTGCGCTGCTCCCACTACCCCAACCACCCGCTATGGTACCGGCTGTGCGACCGCTACGGCCTGTACGTGGTGGATGAAGCCAATATTGAAACGCACGGTATGGTGCCGATGAGCCGTCTGGCCGACGATCCGCGCTGGCTGCCCGCGATGAGCGAGCGGGTTACCCGCATGGTGGCCCGGGACCGGAATCATCCGTCGATCATCATCTGGTCGCTGGGCAACGAGTCCGGTCATGGCGCAAACCACGACGCCCTCTACCGCTGGCTGAAAACCACCGACCCTTCGCGCCCGGTGCAGTATGAGGGCGGCGGCGCCAATACGGCGGCCACCGATATAGTGTGTCCGATGTACGCCCGCGTCGATAAGGATCAGCCCTTCCCGGCGGTGCCGAAGTGGTCGCTGAAAAAGTGGATCGGCCTGCCGGGAGAAAACCGGCCGCTGATTTTGTGCGAATACGCCCATGCGATGGGCAACAGCTTTGGTGGTTTTGCCAAATACTGGCAGGCGTTTCGCGCGTATCCCCGTTTACAGGGCGGCTTTGTCTGGGACTGGGTCGACCAGGCGCTGAGCAAAACCGATGCCGACGGCCGCGCGTTTTGGGCTTACGGCGGTGATTTTGGCGATACGCCAAACGATCGCCAGTTCTGTATGAACGGCCTGGTGTTTCCGGATCGTACGCCGCATCCGGCGCTGTATGAGGCGCAGCGCGCCCAGCAGTTTTTCCAGTTCCGCCTGACGAGCACGTCGCCGCTGACCGTTGAGATAACCAGCGAATATCTTTTTCGTCGCAGCGATAACGAGCGTCTGTGCTGGTGGCTGGCGTGCGATGGTCTGACGGTGGCGGCAGGCGAATGCGCCCTGGCGATGGCGCCCGACAGCGTGACGTCGCAGGTGCTGGGCGAAATTCCGCCTGCGGTAAGAGGGCGCGAGATGTGGCTGAACGTCGAGGTCCGGCAGCAGGAGGCGACGCCGTGGTCGGAGGCCAACCACCTTTGCGCCTGGGATCAGTGGCCGGTCGCGCTGTCGCTGACGGTCGCCGACTGGCCTGCGTCTGGAAGCACGGCGCAGCTTGCGGAGGAGGAGACGGCGTTTATCGTTGAGCACGGAGCGCAGCGCTGGCAGTTCTGTCGGCGCAGCGGCCATCTTACGCAATGGTGGCGAGACGGAGCGCCTGCGCTGCTGACGCCGGTTACCGATAACTTCACCCGCGCGCCGCTCGATAACGATATCGGCATCAGCGAGGCAAGCCGCATCGATCCCGATGCCTGGGTCGAACGCTGGAAGGCGGCGGGGATGTATGCGATGGCGTCGCGGCTGGCGCACATGCAGGCGCAGGTGCAGGGAGATGAGGTGGTTATTGTCACTCGTCACGTCTGGGAGCATCAGCAGCGGGCGCTGTTCATCTCCGATAAGCGCTGGCGTATTGACGGGCAGGGGACGCTGCACGCCGATATCGACGTGACCGTGGCGCAGGATGTTCCGCCGCCCGCGCGTATCGGCATTCAGTGCCAGCTGGCCGCCGAAGCGCCGGAGGTAAGCTGGTCAGGCCTGGGGCCGCACGAGAATTACCCGGACCGTAAGCTCGCCGCCCGTCAGGGGCGCTGGACGCTGCCGCTGGCCGCGCTGCACACGCCCTACATTTTCCCGGGCGAAAATGGCCTGCGCTGCGAAACGCGCGAGCTGCGCTATGGCGACAGCTGCTGGCAGGGGGATTTTCATTTTGGCCTCAGCCGCTACAGCCAGCGGCAGCTGCACGTCACGACGCATCGCCACCTGCTGCGCGAGGAGCCGGGCTGCTGGCTGAACCTCGACGCCTTCCATATGGGCGTAGGCGGCGACGACTCGTGGAGCCCGAGCGTTGCGGATGAGTTTCTGCTGGGACAGCGGCGCCTGCGTTATGCGTTCAGCTGGCGCCGCGACTAAACTTATCAACGCCAGATGCGGCCGGAAACCCTGGCCGCGCGGCTCACTTCGGAGGTTATTCTCATGAAGTATGTTGATGGTTTTGTGGTTGCCGTACCCGCGGAAAATAAGGAGGCATATCTTGCGCTGGCGGCAAAAGCGGCCCCTCTTTTTAAAGAGTTTGGGGCCACCCGAATTGTGGAATGTTGGGCGGACGATGTGCCAGGCGGCACGCTGACTGACTTTCGCATGGCGGTGAAAGCAGAAGAGCACGAAGAGGTGGTTTTCAGCTGGATTGAGTACCCGTCGAAGGAGGTGCGCGATAAGGCCAACGAGAAAATGAGGGCCGACCCGCGAATGAAAGAGATGGGAGACAGTATGCCGTTTGATGGTAAACGGATGATCTACGGCGGTTTCGCACCCATCCTTGATGAGTAATCGTCCCGGCTGCGCGGCGTGCCGCCAGCCGGTTTCATCTCAGGCCGTCAGGTTTTGCGCAGATTATTTTCCGCCCAATTGATAAAGTCGCCTTTCGGCAGCGCTTTACTGTAGAACCATCCCTGACCGTACTGCACGCCGTGGCGGTTGAGCCACTCGCGCTGGTAGTCGGTTTCCACCCCTTCCGCCACGATGGCGAGATCCAGCGCTTTCGCCATGCCGATGATGTGCGACGTCAGGTGCTTGAATTCCAGCGCATCGACAAAGGATTTATCAATCTTAATCAGGTCTACGTCCAGATCCTGCAGATAGCTGAGGCTGGAATAGCCGGTGCCAAAATCGTCGATATAAATGGCGTGGCCTGCCTTACGGTAAGCGTCGAGTGCCTGAGCGCTGCTTTTAGGATCGACCATGCTGCGTTCGGTCAGCTCCAGCGCAATTTGCGATGGCGACAGGTTCCACTGCTGGAGCCTGCTGGCGATGAGCGCGGGCAGTACGGGCGACGTTAAATCATCCGGGTAGAGGTTAATGGAGATATGCTGTTCCGGGTGGCAATTCAGCCAGGGGCCAAGATCGTCAAACGCTTTCTCGATAATCAGCTGGGTAAGACGCGTAATCAATCCGCTCTCTTCGGCCAGCGGCACAAACATGTCCGGCGAGAGGAACGTACCGTCCGACTGGCGCCAGCGGGCCAGCGCTTCCGCACCGACAATTTTCCCCGTCGACAGCGAGACGATCGGCTGATAATAGACCTCAATCATCCGGCCGTTGATCGCGTCAAGCAGGTTGTAATACGGCGACTGCAGCCTGCGCAGCACTCTGACGATAAGCCAGGCGCCGGCCAGGCTAACGAGGAGCCCCACCGGCAGCCAGATCAGCGTCTGCCGATGCCAGCTTGCCGTCAGCGGTTTGGTTGAGGCCCAGATAACCAGGGAAATACCGAGATCGGGGTAGTCCCGAAAATCATACAGGTTGCCGTTCTTAATCAGCGAGCTGTCGCCTTCCCGCTGGGCCTGCCGCCAGAGCGCGAGATCGAAATCGTGGTTTTCGGAAATGATTTTTTCGCTGTCGCGGGCGATCAGGGCGACGTTGATAGCCCAGGAGCTGAAAGAGATGACGTCGACGAAGGAGTCTGGATCGATCATCACCATATGATTTTTGCTGGCGAGCGCCACCATATTGTGCCTGATGCCGAGATCGTTTTCGCTGGTCAGCCAGATGCGGTAGCCGTCGTGCGTGCTTCGCGTGGGAGGGGAAAAATGGATTTTGCTGCTCTTACTTTCCATCGACGAGCACATGGGCTTGAGGCCCTCGAGCCAGATGACTTCCTGCACGTAGCGCTGCACATAGACGATTTGGCGCATGGCTTTCAGATGGCCTTCGCTGCAGGGCGTTCCCTGGTATGCGTCGATCTCCACCAGCGCGGTTTTCGCCTGATCGACGACCCGCTTTGTGCGCATGATAACGCGTTCGCCATAGGTGTTGAGGTCGTTGATAAAATCCTTTTCCGCCTGATAGTGCGCCAGCCAGACGCTGAGAATGACAGGAAGTAAAACGGATAAAATCAGCACACCTATTACCAGGCTGACCATTCTTCTGCTTGTCATGGCCCTGTATCCTTTCAGTGCTGAAGTCGCATAGGTAAAGCAATTATACGCGATTGTTGAAAAACATCTGAAAGATATCGTGAATTAACCCCCATTTACGCCATGGTTGATCTTTTATCAATAACGGCGTACCTTAATTGTTATGTTATAACATATTAATTGAGGTCAGCATGAAACCGGATATCCATCCTCATTACCGTACCGTGGTGTTTCACGACACCAGCGCGAATGAGTACTTTAAAGTGGGGTCAACCATTAAGACCGACAGAGAGATCGAACTGGACGGTGAAACCTATCCCTATATCACGATTGATGTGTCGTCAAAATCGCACCCGTACTACACCGGGAAACAAAAAACCTTCGCCACCGAGGGGAGTGCGGCGCGTTTCCGCCAGCGTTTTGGCGGCTTTATCAATGCGAAACGGAGCTAAGGATGCAGATACTCAACTCACTGCGCAGCGCGAAACAGCGTCATCCGGATTGTCAGATAGTCAAACGCAAAGGACGCCTGTACGTTATCTGTAAAAGTAACCCCCGCTTTAAGGCCGTGCAGGGGCGTAAGAAAAAACGTTAATCCAGATCTTGTCGCCAACTTTCCAGGGTTTTTAACTGCTTGCCGTCGGCGTCGAAATTGTCGGCGGCAAGCCATTTTTGCATCGCCTGGTCGACCTGCGGCCACTCCTTATCGATAATGGAAAACCAGTCAGTATCCCGGTTATGTCCTTTTATCACCAGCGCCTGGCGAAAGCGCCCTTCAAACTGAAAACCCATCCTTAACGCCGCGCGCCGTGACGGCTCATTGTGGCTGTTGCATTTCCACTCATAGCGGCGATAGCCAAGCGTATCAAAGGCATAACGCATCAGCAGCCACTGCGCTTCGGTGGACATCGCCGTACGACTAAGCAGCGGTGAGAAATGGACGTGGCCGACTTCGACAACGCCGTTGTGGCTGTCGATGCGCATCAGCGCCAGGGTGCCGACCGGGCGACCGCTTTGCTTGTCGATGACCGCAAAATGCACCGGATCCTGCAGCGCCGCCACGCTTTCTACCCACCGGGCATAGTCCTCGGCGCAGCTATCTGGCTCACGCAGCAGCCAGGTCCAGCTGCGGGTATCCGGCGCCAGCTGCCAGGCCGCAAACAGAGCGTGGGCATGTTGTATAGCCAACGGCTCCAGGCGGCAAAGCCGTCCTTCTATTGTCACCCGCAGCGGATGAGGGCGCGGCTGCCAGTCGGGAAGCGCATCGCCAACGGGTTGACCAAACTGATTATTCTGACTCATACCGGTTCCTTTTATGAATGTACCTGCGCAGCGTAAACATTTTGTGGTTCCCTAAAAAGTGCCATCAATGTATGTTTTTATGGTACCAGTAGGGGGAGCGATGAATATTCCTGATGATGCATTCTACGGTTTGCTGACGCGGGCGCTGCAGCGCCGCGGCGGGCAGACGCTGCAACGAACGCTATACCATGCGCTGCGTGGAGCCATGCTGGACGGCAGCCTGCAGGCGCACAGCCGCCTGCCGGGATCGCGCGCAATCGCCCTGCGGCTGAGGGTCTCGCGAAATACGATTAATGCCGCGCTTGAGCAACTGGCCACCGAAGGGTATTTACTGCGCGACAGGCTGGGTTCGCGCGTTGCGCAACTGCCCGCAGCGGCAGATGTGGCGCCGCCGCCCGCTGAAAAGATAGTCCTGCCCGCACGCCTGCAGCAGCTACCGCCCGGCCCGCGCCGTGATTCACCGGCGCTGGCATTTACCCCCGGCACGCCTGCGGTTAACTACTTTCCCCTGCCGCTGTGGCGACGGCTGCTGGACCGGGTGCTGCGGGAAGAGGGCAGCGCGCTGCTGGGGTACGGCGACTCGGCGGGCGAATGGCCGCTGCGCGCCGCCATTGCCCGTCATCTTGCGCTGTCGCGCGGCATTCATTGCGATGCAGGCCAGGTCGTCATCACCGAAGGCGCGCTGGAAGGGCTGAATTTATGCACCCATCTGCTGAGCGAAGCGGGGGATGTCGCCTGGCTGGAGGATCCCGGTTATTTTGGCGCAAGAAGCGCCTTTTTAACCGCCGGGCTGCGAATAAAAACAATGGCGATTGATGACGAGGGGATGGCGTTTCCCGGCGATGCGCCGGAGATCCCCCGGTTGATATTCACCTCGCCGTCGCACCAGTATCCTACCGGAAAGCTGCTCAGCGCCAGCCGCCGCCTGGCGCTGCTCACTTTTGCCAGCGAGCAGGGGGCATGGATCATTGAAGACGACTACGACAGCGAATTTCGCTACAGCAGCGAGCCGATCCCGGCCATGCTCGGCATGGTAAAAAATGCGCCGGTGGTGTATCTCGGCACGTTCAGCAAGACGCTTTTCCCGTCGCTGCGCATCGGATTTATGGTGATGCCGCAGGCGCTGGCGGTGGCGGCGCAACCGGCGATACGGGCGCTGCTGCGCGGCGGGCACCGCACCGAGCAGCGAGCGCTGGCGTGGTTTATTGAAGAGGGGCATTACGCTCGCCATCTCGCCGCGATGCGGCGGCTGTATCGCAGGCGGCAGGCACAGCTATGCGACGCGCTGGCGCAGGAGCTGGCCGTGCCGCACCGTATACACGGCGGCGAAGGCGGTCTGCACCTGATGGTTGAGATAGCGGGAATAGACGATGTACAGGTGGCGGAGCGTGCGCGCCAGTATCAGCTGGCGCCAGCGGCGTTAAGCCGCTTTTACCTTAATCCGCAGAGCGGTAAAACGGGGCTGGTGCTCGGCTACGGCAATACGTCGGCGTCGCAGTTTGCGCCCGCGGTAAGGGCGCTTAACCGAATTATTACGCCGCCTCGGCGCGGGCAAGGGTGAAAATATCGTAGAACGATAGATCGCCTTTGGTGGAAACCATCTTTTGCAGCTGCGCTTTCAGCGGCTCCGTGACGCGCGGCGACTGCATGATGGTGTCGATAAGCTGGGGCGGTACGAAGCGGGTGTTGTACCATTCGCCGTTGTAGCACACGCGCAGATCGAGCACGTCGATGTCTTCATAGCGGTAGCGCGGCGCGACATCAAAAAAGAAAAAGCCGTTAAGCAATACGAACAGCACCACCAGCAGCCACACGGAATCCGCCAGCGTATCGGAACGCATCATTACAATCAGGGTTGCCAGAAACCCGAGATACATACCCAAAAACAGGCCGGGAAAGCGGCGGATAAAACTGATGCTGAAGCGCGGCCGGTTGTCGCGCTTCTCGGTTGTGTTCAGCTCATCAATCGTGTTGGTAAGCAGGCGTTGGATTTCGGCCATTGGCGTCCCCTGAAATGTCGAAGAACGGGAAATGGTGTTATTTTATGTTGCGTTAATTCTGGCGAAAAGTAACAGATCAGTTACGAAAAAGCATAACAGTCACGCCAGCATTTTGATGATGCGCGCCGGATTACCGCCAACCACCGCATTCGCCGGAACATCTTTGACCACGATCGCTCCTGACGCGATAACGGCATTGTCGCCGATGGTGACGCCCGGGTTAATCACCGCCCGCCCGCCGATCCACACGTTATCGCCAATGGTAACCGGCTTCCCGAATTCCAGACCGCTGTTGCGCTCCGCGGCGTCCAGCGGGTGGGTCGCCGTATAGATATGCACGCCGGGGGCCAGCATACAGTTGTCGCCGATGCGTATCGGGCACACGTCCAGCATCACGCAGTCGAAGTTGGCGTAAAAATTTTTACCCAGGAAAAGGTTGTAGCCGTAGTCGCAGCGGAAGCCCGGTTCGATATAGGCGTCATGATCCCGACCGAACAGTTCGCGGAGCAGGGCGTTTCGCTCGTCACGCTCGTCTGGCGACGTAGGGTTATAGCGGTGAATCAGCTGCCTTGCGCGCAGGCGGTCGGCGCGTAAGGTCTCATCGCCCGGACGGTATAGCTCCCCGGCGATCATCTTGCGTTTTTCATCACTCATATGTGCCTCCTTTAACATCGGAGCTTCACACTATAAGCTTATTGTCTTTATGGGAACGTTCCCCATTTCAACGTGCGACGTCTATCACAAAGTAAGCGATAAGAACGTCGACAGGTCAGAGAGGGGTGTGGGGTACCGTGACAAAGAGGATCATTAACGTATGAATTTCCATACCGAAACGGGGATTTTATCGTAAAGCTTATTCATAGTAAGTTCGGCAAGACGATGATCGGCGGCTGAGTAAAAAACAGCCAGTTCATTGTCTGAAAGTTCATATTTATTTTTTTCAATGACACGTTCCAGTGTGTCAATAGTCTGACAACGTCGCAAACGCATCAAATAATCAGTCTTTGTTAAGGGTTTCTCTGACATAAAGTTACCTATTGATTGTAATAATTTTAACAGGAGAGACTAACCGGATTAGCTCTACTGATGTTGGTGAAACAACGAAAAAGCCTGTTTCCAGATTTTCGCCATTTCTGCAGATCCTCTGCGTTAATGCCATAGTTACTGAACAACATAAAGGTATCGTCCAGATATTCATCAATTTGTGCGATCAATTTATTGTCTTCGTTATACTTAATTTTGTAATTAAGTGCGAAGGTAGCAATATGCTCGATCAGTTCGTTGATTTGAAGGTTAATCGCGGAGGTCGGATCGTTCACCCAGCCTGCACGGTTCTCTTCAAGGTTAACAAGGCAGTCATGATACAGGGTTTCACAGAGAAATTTAAGCTGTGCGATATCATGTCTTTTTGGCGAGTATTCGTCCATAACACATCCCCCTTAAGATTAACTCACAAACACCGTTGCGGGATGGATACTGCTGTCTGACCTGGAACATAACGCTATAAATCTGATGCTCTAACTATAATCTACTCTTTAAAAGATTTCATCGCGCTATTACGAAAAATTACAATTATCGTTATTTAGCGTGAGGCTAAGACTTTTCATCATGCGTGCTGTACGGCGATACGCGCTGGCATTCCCGTGCAGACGCTTAATTTTCATTGAGTTATGAAACCGCCGATCGGCGCATTTATCGCTTAGGGTAAAACTAAGAGTATTCTTAATCATTTAAAATAAAAAAATAAGTTCAGCTTATGTATTACCCATGGATTTAATACCGGAACTATTAAGATTATATACCGAAAATGATGACAATAAAATAAATGAGCACGCAATACGTGCCGTTATGCCGGGCCGCCAAATAAAAGGGGCCGCAATTGCGGCCCCTGAGATTAGCTTAGCGATTAATGATGCTCAACCTGGTGGCTGTGCTCAATGTCCTCGTTCTTTCTGCTAAAGCGGCGGCGTACCACCACGAAGAAGACCGGAACAAAGAAGATAGCCAGAATGGTCGCGGTCACCATCCCGCCCATTACGCCGGTACCGACGGCGTTCTGCGCGCCGGAGCCTGCGCCGGAGCTTATCACCAGCGGCAGTACCCCGAGGATAAACGCCAGCGAGGTCATCAGAATCGGACGCAGACGCATACGCACCGCCTCAAGGGTCGCTTCAATCAGGCCCTTGCCTTCTTTATCCATCAGGTCCTTGGCGAATTCCACGATCAGTATCGCGTTCTTCGCCGACAGGCCAATGGTTGTCAGCAGGCCGACCTGGAAGTACACGTCGTTGGTTAAGCCGCGCATGGTCGCCGCCAGAAGCGCGCCGACAACCCCAAGCGGTACAACCAGCATGACCGAGAACGGAATTGACCAGCTCTCATACAGCGCCGCCAGACACAGGAAGACGACGATAAGCGAGATAGCGTACAGGGCAGGGGCCTGGTTGCCGGACAGACGTTCCTGGTAGGACATCCCCGTCCAGTCGTAGCCGATGCCTGACGGCAGCTTGCTGGCAAGCTCTTCCATCAGCGCCATGGCTTCACCGGTACTCTTGCCCGGCGCTGCCTGGCCGAGGATTTCCATCGACGGCAGACCGTTATAACGCTCCAGACGCGGTGAGCCGTATTCCCAACGGGTGGTTGAGAAGGCGGAGAACGGCACCATCTGTCCATTGCTACCGCGAACGTACCAGTCGCCGATATCGCTTGGCAGCATGCGGTATTTCGCTTCGGACATCAGGTAAACTTTCTTCACACGGCCACGATCAATAAAGTCGTTGACGTAGCTACCGCCCCAGGCCGCGCCCAGCGTGGTGTTAATGTCGCTAATGGACACGCCCAGCGCCTGCGCTTTTTCCTGATCGATGTTGATCTTAAACTGCGGCGTATCTTCCAGACCGTTAGGACGCACGCCGGTTAAGACATCCGGGTGTTTCGCAACTTCACCAAACAGCTGGTTACGCGCCTGGGTCAGTTTTTCGTGGCCCAGGCCGCCCCTGTCAATCAGCTGGAAGTCAAAGCCGGTTGCGGTACCCAGCTCAACAATTGCTGGCAGGTTAAACGCAAACACCATCGCGTCTTTAATCTGCGAGAAGCGGACCATCGCACGTTGAGTAATCGCCGCGACTTTGTTTTCTTCGCCCGGACGCTGGCTCCAGTCTTTCAGAGAAACGAACGCGATACCGGTGTTCTGACCACGACCGGCGAAGCCGAAGCCGTTAACCGCAAACACGGATTCCACGTTGTTTTTCTCTTTGGTGAGATAGTAGTCGGTCATCTCATCCAGCACTTTCTGCGTACGTTCCTGCGTCGCACCCGCCGGAAGCTGGGCCATACTCAGGAACACGCCCTGGTCTTCGTCAGGCAAGAACGAGCTTGGCAGACGCACGAACAGGTAGGCCATGCCGACCACGATGATGATATAGAGCAGCAGATAACGACCGGTGCTGCGCAGGATGTTGCCTACGCTGTCGGTGTAGTGATGCGTGCTCTTATCAAACATGCGGTTAAACCAGCCGAAGAAGCCCTTGTGCTCGCCGTGACCGCCTTTCTCAATAGGTTTGAGCATGGTGGCGCACAGCGCTGGCGTCAGGATCAACGCCACCAGTACCGACAGCGCCATCGCCGAAACGATGGTGATGGAGAACTGGCGGTAAATCGCCCCGGTAGAGCCCCCGAAGAACGCCATCGGGATAAATACCGCAGACAGCACCATCGCGATACCGACCAGCGCGCCCTGGATTTGACCCATGGATTTACGGGTGGCTTCTTTCGGCGGCAGACCTTCTTCCGCCATGACGCGCTCGACGTTTTCTACCACCACGATGGCGTCATCGACGAGCAAACCGATGGCAAGCACCATCCCGAACATCGTCAGGGTGTTTATCGAGTAGCCAAATATCGCCAGGATTGCGAAGGTTCCGAGCAGGACGACCGGTACGGCGATAGTGGGAATCAGCGTCGCGCGGAAGTTTTGCAGGAACAGGTACATGACCAGGAAGACGAGGATGATCGCCTCAACCAGCGTTTTGACCACTTCATGAATTGAGATTTTAACGAATGGCGTCGTGTCGTACGGATAAACAATCTTCAGACCTGACGGAAAGAAGGGTTCCATACGTTTGAGCTCTGCGCGAATCGCGTCCGCGGTGTTCAGGGCGTTGGCGCCGGTCGCCAGTTTAATACCCAGACCGGAAGCTGGCTGGCCGTTAAACTTCGCGACGACGTCGTAGCTTTCGCCCCCGAGTTCGATTTTCGCCACATCACGCAGGCGAACCTGAGAACCGTCCTGATTCACCTTCAGCAGGATATTGCCAAACTCTTCGGTATTGGTCAGACGGGTCTGGGCGATGATAGAGGCGTTCAGCTGCTGGCCCTTCACCGGCGGCGTACCGCCCAACTGACCGGCGGCGACCTGGGCGTTCTGCGCTTTGAGGGCGCTTATCACGTCTACAGGCGTTAACTGGAAGTTGTTCAGTTTATTCGGGTCCATCCAGATACGCATCGCGTATTGGGAACCGAACAGCTGAACGTCACCCACGCCGTTGGTACGGCTGATCGGGTCCTTCATGTTCGCTGCCACGTAGTCGGAAATATCATCCTGGGACATGGTGCCGTTGGTGTTGATGACGCCGACCACCATCAGGAAGCTGCTGGACGCTTTCTCAACGCTCACGCCCTGCTGTTGCACTTCCTGCGGCAGAAGCGGCATCGCCAGCTGCAGTTTGTTCTGAACCTGTACCTGGGCGATGTCCGGGTCGGTGCCTGACTGGAAGGTCAGCGTAATGGTTGCTGTACCCGTCGAGTCACCGTTTGAGGACATATACATCAGGTTATCGATACCGTTCATGTTCTGTTCGATAACCTGGGTCACGGTATTCTGCACCGTTTCCGCATCGGCCCCAGGGTACATGGCGGTGATCGCGATGGCCGGCGGCGCAATCGTTGGATATTGCGCAACCGGCAGTTTGAGGATCGCAAGTCCCCCTGCCAGCATGATAATAATGGCGATCACCCATGCGAATATGGGGCGATCGATAAAGAAATTAGGCATGTCTTAACGGCTCCTGTTTAAGTTAAGACTTGGTCGATTCTGACGGGGCGCCGCCTGCGGCTTGTTGTTGGTTGTCAGAATTCACTTCCTGCGCTTTTACCTGTGCGCCCGGTCTTACTTTTTGTAAACCGGTGACGATCACGCGGTCGCCTGTCTTCAGGCCTGCGGTCACTAACCACTTATCGCCAATGGCCTGGGTGGCGGTCACCTGGCGAACTTCGACTTTGTCGCCTTCGCCGACAACCATCACGCTGGCTTCACCGCGCGGTGTACGGGTTACCCCTTGCTGAGGCACCAGCAGGGCATCCGGGTTAACGCCTTCTTCCAGTTTCGCGCGAACGAACATCCCTGGCAGCAGCGTGTGATCCGGGTTCGGGAAGATAGCGCGCAGGGTGATAGAACCGGTGGTCTGGTCAACGGTCACGTCAGAGAACTCCAGCGTGCCGTCTTGCGGATACGCGATGCCGTCATTGGTGACCAGCGTCACTTTCGCTTTACCGTTTTCCTGTTTCAGCGAGCCGTTCGCCAGCTCCTGCTTCAGGCGCAGGAAATCGTTGCTGGACTGGGTCACATCGACGTAGATAGGATCAAGCTGCTGCACGGTCGCCAGCGCTGTCGCCTGGCCGTTTTGCACCAGCGCGCCCTCGGTCACGGATGATGCGCCAATGCGCCCGCTGATAGGCGAGGTCACTTTGGTGTACGCCAGGTTGATGCGCGCGCTTTCTACAGCGGCTTTTGCCGCCACAACGGCAGCATTGGCCTGTTGCGCATTGGCAACGGCGGTGTCGTAATCCTGCTTACTGATGTACTGCGTACCCACCAGTTTCTGATAACGCGCTACCGTCAGTTGAGCGATTTTCGCCGCCGCTTCGGCTTTCGCCAGATCGCCTTTCGCACTGTCATACGCGGCCTGATAAGTGGCCGGATCGATTTGATACAGGGAGACGCCCGCGTCGATGTTACTGCCTTCGGTAAAGTTACGTTTCAGGATTATCCCGCTGACCTGGGGACGAACTTCAGCAACGCGGTATGGGTTAGTACGACCGGGTAACTCCGTTGTCATCTGAAGAGGTTCGGTTTTGAGCGTTACCACGCCAACCTCTGGCATATGAGCAGCTCCTTGCTGGGCTCCTTTATCATCACATCCTGTTAGCGCTAAGCTGCCTGAGAGCATCAGAACGACCGCCAGAGGCGTTAACCCTCTGTTTTTGTTCATATGTAAACCTCTAGTGTCCGATTTCAAATAGATAATGGATCAAGTGTCCACAAACCCATTGCTTTGTTTATATTATCGTCGTGCTATGGTACATACATTCATAAATGTATGTAAATCTAACCTCTGTAAATTCACTAACCTATGGCACGAAAAACCAAACAACAGGCGCTGGAAACACGACAACACATACTCGATGTGGCTCTGCGTTTGTTCTCGCAACAGGGGGTATCATCTACCTCGCTGGCGGACATTGCAAAAGCGGCGGGTGTGACGCGCGGCGCTATCTATTGGCATTTCAAAAACAAATCCGATTTGTTTAGTGAAATCTGGCAGCTCTCAGAATTCAGCATCGCCGATCTCGAAACAGAGTATCGGGCAAAATTCCCCGATGATCCACTGTCAGTTTTAAGGGAGATTTTAGTCTATATTCTTGAAGCTACGGTAATAGATGAACGTCGGCGACTGCTGATGGAAATCATCTTCCATAAATGCGAGTTTGTCGGCGAAATGGCGGAGGTTCAGCTGGTGCAGCGGGGCCTGTGTCTGGAAAGCTATGACCGTATCGAATTCACCCTGAACGAGTGCATGCGCGCCCGGCTGCTGCCGGTGAATTTACTGACCCGCCGGGCGGCGATTTTGATGCGCGGCTACATCTCCGGGCTCGTGGAAAACTGGCTGTTTGCCCCCGAGTCGTTCAACCTGAAAAACGAGGCGCGGGACTACGTGGCTATCTTGCTGGAAATGTTCCAGTTTTGCCCGACGCTGCGCGCGGTATCGCCCGCCGTCTGAGGCGGGCTGGAAACGGGCGTGACTAAGAATATTCCTGGCGCTAATCGCTATTCGTCGGCAGCCAGAAGTGTTATTCTTCGCCCGCGTAAATCCCCCGGTTCTACCGGTCATTGCCACCATTCATGTTAACACTATGTCGCACAACACTCGCTGGCGGAAATCGCTTTCCGCTTTTATCGTTATCCTGACTTGTTTCTTTGGCTCCATCTCGCTGAGTCAGGCCCGCGCACAGAACAGCAACGACTTGCCCGACCGTAGCGATGTGCAAAAGCAGCTTGCCACCCTGACCAAGAAAAAAGATCTCTCCCCGCAGGACAAGCTTATCGAGCAGGACCTGACCGATACGCTGCAGATGCTCGACAAAATCGACCGCGTCAAAGACGAAACGGCGCAGCTCAAACAGCAGATTGAACAGGCGCCGACCAAAATGCGTCAGGCGGTGGACGGTCTGAATGCCCTGAGCGATGCGGATAACGATACCGAAACGCGTAAGGTGCTGGCCCAGCTCTCGATGCGGCAGCTGGAGGCGCGCGTCAGCGACGTGCTGGACAACCTGCAGTCGGCGCAAAGCGATCTCGCCACCTACAACAGCCAGCTTGTCTCGCTGCAGACGCAGCCCGAGCGCGTGCAGAACGCCATGTACAACGCGTCCCAGCAGCTGCAGCAGGTACGCAACCGGCTGAACGGCACCACGGTCGGCGAGGGGGCGCTGCGCCCGACGCAGCAGACCATGCTGCTGGTGCAGCAGGTGCTGCTGAATGCGGAGATAGACCAGCAGCGGAAAAGCCTCGAAGGCAACACCGTGCTGCAGGACACCCTGCAAAAGCAGCGCGACTACGTCACGGCCAACAGTAATCGCCTTGAGCATCAGCTCCAGCTGTTGCAGGAAGCGGTAAACAGCAAGCGCCTCACCCTGACTGAAAAGACCGCCAAAGAGGCCATGTCTCCGGATGACGCCGCGCGCATTCAGGCGAATCCACTGGTGAAGCAGGAACTCGATATCAACCACCAGCTGAGCGAGCGGCTGATTAAAGCCACCGAAAACGGCAACCAGCTGGTGCAGCAGAACATCAGGGTCAAAAACTGGCTCGATCGCGCGCTGCAGTCGGAGCGTAACATCAAAGAGCAGATTTCGATGCTCAAAGGCAGCCTGCTGCTGTCGCGTATTCTTTATCAGGAGCAGCAGACCCTGCCGTCTGCTGACGAACTGGAGGATATGACCAACCGCATCGCCGACCTGCGCCTTGAGCAGTTTGAGGTGAATCAGCAGCGCGATGCGCTGTTCCAGAATGATGACTATGTGACCAACCTTGAAGAAGGCCACAGCAACGACGTCAACCCTGAAGTGCACGATGCGCTGCTGCAGGTTGTTGATATGCGCCGCGAGCTGCTGGATCAGATGAACAAGCAGCTGGGCAACCAGCTGATGATGGCTATTAACCTGCAGATCAACCAGCAGCAGCTGGTCGGGGTATCAAAAAGCCTGCGATCCATTCTGACGCAGCAGATTTTCTGGGTGAACAGCAATAAGCCAATGGACTGGGACTGGTTTAAATCCTTCCCGTCGGCGCTGAAAGACCAGTTCAGCAAGATGAAAATCACCGTGAACTGGGAGAAAGCCTGGCCCGCGGTGTTTATCGCGTTCCTCGCCGGCCTGCCGCTGTTGCTCATTGCCGGACTCATTCGCTGGCGTCTGTCCTGGCTGCGGGCTTACCAGCAGAAGCTGGCCTCCCAGGTCGGGCAGCTGCGTAACGACAGCCAGCTGAATACGCCGAAGGCGATTCTTATCGATCTTATCCGCGCTCTGCCGGTGGTGATGATTATCCTGGCGGTCGGGCTTATTCTGCTGACCATGCAGCTTAACGTCAGCGATCTGCTGTGGGCGTTCTGTAAGAAGCTGGCGCTGTTCTGGCTGGTGTTTGGCCTGTGCTGGAAAGTGCTGGAGAAGAATGGCGTCGCCGTTACGCACTTTAATATGCCGCCGCAGCTGACCAGCCACTGGCGCCGCCAGATTGTGCGCATCAGCCTGGCGCTGCTGCCGTTGCACTTCTGGTCGGTAGCGGCGGAGCTGTCGCCGCTGCATCTGATGGACGACGTGCTGGGGCAGTTCGCCATCTTCCTGAACCTGCTGGCCATCACGATTCTGGTCTGGCCGATGTGCCGCGAAAGCTGGCGTGACAAGGAGTCTCACGGCCTGCGCCTGCTGACCATCACCACGCTGTCGATTGTACCTATCGCGCTGATGGTGCTCACCGCAACCGGCTATTTCTACACCACGCTGCGCCTGTCCGGCCGCTGGATTGAAACCGTCTATCTGGTTATCGTCTGGAACCTGCTGTACCAGACCGTACTCCGCGGCCTGAGCGTCGCGGCCCGCCGCATCGCCTACCGCCGCGCGCTGGCCCGTCGCCAGCACCTGGTGAAAGAGGGGGCGGAAGGCGTTGAACCGCAGGAGGAGCCGAGCATCGCGCTGGAAGAGGTCAACCAGCAGACGTTACGCATCACCATGTTGGTGATGGTGGCGCTGTTCGGCGTGATGTTCTGGGCGATTTGGTCGGATCTTATCACCGTTTTTGCCTATCTCGACAGCATCACCCTCTGGCACTACAGCGTGACGGAAGCCGGGGCGGACGTCATCCGGAACGTCACCCTCGGCAGCCTGCTGTTCGCGCTGGTCGCCGGGATGGTGGCGCTGGCGCTTATCCGCAACCTGCCGGGCCTGCTGGAGGTGCTGGTGCTCTCGCGGCTCAACATGCGCCAGGGGGCTTCCTACGCCATTACCACCATTCTGAACTACGTCATTATCGCCGTCGGCGCGATGACGGTGTTTGGTTCGCTGGGCGTCTCGTGGGATAAGCTGCAGTGGCTGGCGGCGGCGCTGTCGGTGGGTCTCGGTTTTGGCCTGCAGGAGATCTTCGGGAACTTCGTCTCCGGCCTGATTATTCTCTTCGAGCGTCCGGTGCGTATCGGCGATACGGTGACGATCGGCACCTTCTCCGGGACGGTCAGCAAGATCCGTATTCGTGCGACCACGATTACCGACTTCGATCGCAAAGAGGTGATCATTCCGAACAAAGCGTTCGTGACCGAGCGCCTGATCAACTGGTCGCTCAGCGATACCATTACCCGCGTAGTGATCCGCCTTGGCGTGGCCTACGGATCGGATCTCGACAAAGTGAAAGAGGTGCTGCTGCGCGTGGCGCACGAGCATCCGAAGGTGATGCAGGATCCGGCGCCGTCGGTGTTCTTCACCACCTTTGGCGCCAGCACGCTGGATCATGAGCTGCGTCTGTACGTGCGCGAGCTGCGCGATCGCAGCTACACCGTCGATGAGCTCAACCGCGCTATCGATCGCCTGTGCCGTGAAAACGACATCAATATCGCCTTCAACCAGCTTGAAGTGCATCTGCGTAACGAGAAGGGCGATGAGGTCACGGAAGTCAAACGTGACGTGAAAGGCGACGACCCGACGCCGTCGCAGGCGTAATCATTGGCTGACCCTCTCCTGCAAAGGAGAGGGCTTCAGGCATCTCCGGCGCTTTCGCGCAGCTTGCGCTCAAAATCCCGTTTGACCATCTCCAGCGCGCTCAGCACCGTTTCCGGCGCAATGGCGTGCTCTTCGAGCAGCGCGATGAGATCTACCGCAAGTTTTACATCATCCGGGGCGTTTTCCAGCGACATCGCTTCTCCTTTCGGCTAGCGCGTCAGGCGCGCCAGCACCGTTTCAATATTTTGCAGGGCATCCCGACAGCGCGCCAGACGCCCGCGAAAGGCGTCGATTTCCCGCGACAGGCGCTGCTGTTCCGCAAGCGTTGTCGCCTGCGCCAGCTGCTGCTCGCGCGCCTGCTTCATGGCCAGCAGACGCCGCTCATAGTCCTGATGGCGCAGCCTTTTGCGCTGCCAGCGCGTGAGCGTCGGCGAACCGCTATCCCATTCGCGCAGCGCCCAGGCGGCGCTTTCCCGCGCAATGGCCTCCAGCTGCGCCGCCAGATGTTCCGCCAGCCAGACGACCTGCGCGGTTTGCCGCTGCGCGACGGCGTGCTCCAGCGCCCGCAGGTTCTCCCGCGCCTCTTCAAGGCAGGCCTGCAGAAACGGGCTCTGGTTGCGAAACAGCTGACGGTCGAACCGCCGTCCCAGCGTCGCGTGAAACGCCATCGGCCGGATGTCCTGTTCCAGGCGCATAAGCTGCGCATTTAGCGATTGCAGTAACAGGTCAGTTTTCATCTTTCTCTCCAGCGGCCTGTGCTACAGTAGCCGTTCTGTTTGATAGCGATTCTCACTATGCAACGCATTATTCTAATCATCATTGGCTGGTTGGCGGTAGCGCTCGGTACGCTTGGCGTGTTTTTACCGCTGCTGCCGACGACGCCGTTTATTCTGCTGGCGGCCTGGTGCTTTGCGCGTTCGTCGCCGCGTTTTCATCGCTGGCTGCTGTACCGCTCCTGGTTTGGCGGTTATCTGCGCCACTGGCAGCAGTATAAAGCGATGCCGCCAGGGGCCAAGCCCAAAGCGATCGCGGTGATCCTCATTACCTTCGCGATTTCCCTCTGGCTGGTTAATATGCTGTGGGTGCGTCTGCTGCTGCTGGCGATCCTCGCCGGGCTGTTGTTCTTTATGTGGCGCATCCCGGTGGTTGATTCAGAACAACAAAAACAATAATGGCCGCAATGGTTATTGCATTTATCGTTCTCTGCCAGTAAATTCTGGCGTTTTCGAGCACGTGCGCGTCTGGTTAAAGGTTAAACAACTGTAACTTTTGGCCCGAGCGAATGCGCCGTGAGTAACACCGTTTTAATCAGGCATACACCTATGACCGCAACTGCACAGCAGCTTGAATATCTGAAAAACAGCATCAAAAGCATCCAGGATTATCCGAAGCCTGGCATTCTTTTCCGTGATGTCACCAGCTTGCTGGAAGACCCGAAAGCCTACGCCCTCAGCATTGAACTGCTGACCGAGCGCTACAAAAACGCCGGTATCACCAAAGTGGTGGGAACGGAAGCGCGCGGTTTCCTGTTTGGTGCGCCGGTTGCGCTGGCGCTGGGTGTGGGTTTTGTGCCCGTACGTAAACCGCGCAAGCTGCCGCGTGAAACCATCGCGGAAAGCTACGAGCTGGAGTACGGCACCGATCAGCTGGAAATCCACGTTGATGCCATCGTGCCGGGCGATAAAGTGCTGGTGGTGGACGATCTGCTGGCGACCGGCGGCACCATCGAAGCGACCGTGAAGCTGATCCGCCGCCTGGGCGGTGAAGTGACCGATGCGGCGTTCATTATTAATCTGTTCGATCTCGGCGGCGAGCAGCGCCTCGAGAAGCAGGGGATTAACTGCTACAGCCTGGTGCCTTTCCCGGGTCATTGACTCGCGTCTTCCCACAACCTCGCTCAACGGGTGAGGTTGTGTTAGCATTACCCTCCTGTATTCCACCTTCCAGCGTTTCAGAGCCTGCCAATGAGTTATCAGGTCTTAGCCCGAAAATGGCGCCCACAAACCTTTGCTGACGTCGTCGGCCAGGAACATGTGCTGACCGCACTGGCGAACGGCCTGGCGTCCGGTCGTATCCATCACGCGTACCTGTTTTCCGGCACCCGGGGCGTCGGGAAAACGTCGATTGCCCGCCTGCTGGCGAAAGGGCTGAACTGCGAAACCGGCATTACCGCAACCCCGTGCGGCGTCTGCGATAACTGCCGTGAAATCGAGCTGGGGCGTTTTGTCGATCTGATCGAAATTGACGCCGCCTCGCGTACCAAAGTTGAAGATACCCGCGATCTGCTGGATAACGTGCAGTACGCGCCCGCGCGCGGCCGATTCAAGGTCTACCTGATTGACGAAGTGCACATGCTGTCGCGTCATAGCTTCAACGCGCTGTTGAAAACGCTGGAAGAACCGCCTTCGCACGTCAAATTTCTGCTGGCGACGACCGACCCGCAAAAGCTGCCGGTCACCATTCTCTCGCGTTGCCTGCAGTTCCACCTCAAAGCGCTCGACGTCGATCAGATTCGCGCGCAGCTGGAGCATATCCTTGGCGAGGAGAAGATTAATTTTGAGTCGCGGGCGCTGCAGCTGCTGGCGCGCGCGGCCGAGGGCAGCCTGCGCGACGCCCTGAGCCTCACCGATCAGGCGATCGCCAGCGGCGACGGGCAGCTCACGGCACAGACCGTCAGCACCATGCTCGGTACGCTGGATGACGCCCAGGCGCTGTCGCTTATTGAAGCGCTGGTTGCCGCTGACGGCGAACGCGTGATGACCCTTATCCACGACGCCGCCTCGCGCGGCGCCGAGTGGGAGGCGCTGCTGGTAGAGATGCAAAGCCTGCTGCACCGTATCGCGATGGTGCAGCTGTCGCCGTCGGCGCTGGGCAGCGATATGGCGGCGGTGGAACACCGTATGCGCGAACTGGCGCGTACCGTCCCGCCCGCCGACGTTCAGCTCTACTACCAGACGCTGCTGATTGGCCGCAAAGAGCTTCCCTACGCGCCGGACAGGCGCATGGGCGTTGAAATGACGCTGCTGCGCGCGCTGGCGTTCCATCCGCGCAAGCCGCTGCCGGAACCGGAGGTGCGGGCGCCGTCGTTTGCCCCTGCGGCGCCGGGCCCGGTGACGACCCCTGCGGCGGTGCCGCCGCAGGCGACCGTTGCGCCGGTACATGACGCGCTGCCCGATGCCACAAGCCAGGTGCTGGCGGCACGCAATCAGCTGCAGCGCGCGCAGGGAGCACCCAAAGCAAAAAAGAGTGAACCGGCAGCCGCATCCCGCGCGCGGCCGGTGAATAACGCTGCGCTGGAGAGACTGGCCTCGGTGACTGAGCGCGTCCAGGCGCGTCCATCGCCGTCGGCGCTGGAGCAGCAGCGCCCGGAGAAAAAAGAGGCTTATCGCTGGAAGGCCACGACCATCGTTGAAGAGGTCAAGGAAGAGGTCGCGACGCCGAAGGCGCTGAAAAAAGCGCTTGAGCATGAAAAAACGCCGGAGCTTGCCGCCAAACTGGCGGTGGAGTCCGTGGCGCGCGATGCCTGGGCGGCGCAGGTGAGCCAGCTCAAACTCCCGAAGCTGGTCGAGCAGGTGGCGCTCAACGCCTGGAAAGAGCAGGAGGGCGCCGTGGTGCGTCTGCACCTGCGTTCTTCGCAGCGTCATCTGAATAATGCCGGCGCGCAGAAGGCGCTGGCGGAGGCCCTGAGCGAATTAACCGGTTCAGCGGTTGAACTGACCATCGTGGAAGATGATAATCCCGCGGTGCGTACGCCGCTGGAGTGGCGCCAGGCCATTTATGAAGAAAAGCTCGCGCAGGCGCGCGAGGCGATTATTGCGGATAACAACATTCAGACTCTGCGCCGGTTTTTCGACGCCGATCTGGATGAAGAGAGTATTCGCCCCATTTGACCGCGAGCCTGACTCCCGGTTGTTATCTTTAAACGTGACTTAAGAGAGATGCCTATGTTCGGTGGTAAAGGCGGTCTGGGTAACCTGATGAAGCAGGCCCAGCAGATGCAAGAAAAAATGCAGAAAATGCAGGAAGAAATCGCTAAGCTGGAAGTCACTGGCGAATCCGGCGCAGGTCTGGTGAAGGTCACCATCAACGGCGCGCATAACTGCCGTCGCGTGGAAATCGACCCGAGCCTGCTCGAAGACGACAAAGAGATGCTGGAAGATCTGGTTGCCGCGGCGTTCAACGATGCCGCTCGCCGTATCGAAGAGACTCAGAAAGAGAAAATGGCGTCTGTGTCCTCCGGTATGCAGCTGCCGCCAGGCTTTAAGATGCCGTTCTGATGCAGACCAGCCCTCTGTTAACCCAGTTAATGGAAGCGCTGCGCTGCCTGCCGGGCGTCGGCCCGAAGTCGGCGCAGCGTATGGCCTTTACCCTGCTGCAGCGTGACCGCAGCGGGGGAATGCGCCTGGCGCAGGCGCTGACCCGGGCGATGTCGGAAATCGGCCACTGCGCCGATTGCCGCACCTTCACCGAGCAGGACGTCTGCAACATCTGCTCGAATCCGCGTCGTCAGGAAAACGGTCAGATTTGCGTGGTGGAAAGCCCGGCGGATATCTACGCTATCGAACAAACCGGGCAATTTTCCGGCCGCTACTTCGTGCTGATGGGACATTTGTCGCCGCTCGACGGCATCGGGCCTGACGATATCGGCCTCGACCGGCTGGAACAGCGGCTGGCGGCAGAAACGCTCAGCGAAGTGATCCTCGCGACCAACCCGACGGTGGAAGGCGAAGCGACCGCCAACTATATTGCCGAGCTTTGCGAGCAGTATGGCGTCGAAGCCAGCCGCATTGCCCACGGCGTACCGGTCGGCGGCGAGCTGGAAATGGTGGATGGCACCACGCTGTCGCACTCGCTTGCCGGGCGTCATAAGATTAAATTCTGAACAAACGGAGGCCGTCGCGATGGCCTCCGCTTGAAAAACTTTCCCTGTATCCCCATTTCTCCCTCAACGCTTTTTTACCCTAAATATGGCATTGAGGAATTTTCCAATGAAAGGACAAGAAACCCGTGGTTTCCAGTCGGAAGTTAAACAGCTTCTGCACCTGATGATCCATTCTCTCTATTCCAACAAAGAAATCTTCCTGCGCGAGCTTATCTCCAACGCCTCCGATGCGGCAGACAAGCTGCGCTTTCGCGCGTTGTCTAACCCGGATCTGTACGAAGGCGACGGCGAACTGCGCGTGCGCGTGTCGTTTGATAAAGACAAACGCACCCTGACGATTGCCGATAACGGCATCGGGATGACCCGCGACGAGGTGATTGACCACCTCGGTACGATAGCCAAATCCGGCACCAAGGCGTTCCTTGAGTCCATGGGCTCCGACCAGGCAAAAGACAGCCAGCTTATCGGCCAGTTCGGCGTCGGGTTTTACTCGGCGTTCATCGTGGCGGATAAGGTCACCGTGCGCACCCGCGCCGCAGGCGAAAGCGCCGAAAGCGGCGTGTTCTGGGAATCTCAGGGCGAAGGCGAATACACCGTCGCGGATATCACTAAGGCCGATCGCGGGACCGAAATCACCCTGCACCTGCGCGAAGGCGAAGACGACTTCCTGAACGACTGGCGCGTACGCTCCATCATCAGCAAATATTCCGACCACATCGCGCTGCCGGTAGAGATTGAAACTCAGGAAGAGAAAGACGGCGAAACCGTTGTCTCCTGGGAGAAAATCAACAAGGCCCAGGCGCTGTGGACGCGCAACAAGTCGGAAATCAACGACGACGAGTACAACGAGTTCTATAAGCATATCGCGCACGACTTCACCGATCCGCTGACCTGGAGCCACAACCGTGTGGAAGGGAAGCAGGAGTACACCAGCCTGCTGTACATCCCGTCCCAGGCGCCGTGGGATATGTGGAACCGCGATCACAAGCACGGTCTGAAGCTGTACGTGCAGCGCGTGTTCATCATGGACGACGCCGAGCAGTTCATGCCGAACTACCTGCGCTTTGTCCGCGGCCTGATTGACTCCAACGACCTGCCGCTGAACGTGTCCCGTGAAATTCTGCAGGACAGCACCGTTACCCGCAACCTGCGCACCGCGCTGAGCAAACGCGCGCTGCAGATGCTGGAAAAACTGGCGAAAGATGACGCGGAAAAATACCAGACCTTCTGGAAACAGTTCGGCCTGGTGCTGAAGGAAGGCCCGGCGGAAGACCACGCTAACCAGCAGACCATCGCGAAACTGCTGCGCTTCGCGTCGACCCACACCGACTCCGCCGCGCAGACCGTGTCGCTGGAAGAGTATGTCTCCCGCATGAAGGAAGGGCAGGAGAAGATTTACTACATCACCGCCGACAGCTATGCCGCGGCGAAGAGCAGCCCGCACCTGGAGCTGCTGCGTAAGAAGGGCATTGAGGTGCTGCTGCTCTCCGATCGCATCGACGAGTGGATGATGAGCTACCTGACCGAGTTCGACGGTAAGGCGTTCCAGTCCGTGGCCAAAGCTGACGAGTCGATCGACAAGCTGGCGGATGACGTCGATGAAAGCGCGAAGGAAGCGGAAAAAGCGCTGACGCCGTTTGTCGAGCGGGTGAAAACCCTGCTGGGCGAGCGGGTGAAAGAGGTGCGTCTGACCCACCGTCTGACCGACACTCCGGCGATTGTCACCACCGACGCCGACGAGATGAGCACCCAGATGGCGAAGCTGTTCGCCGCAGCGGGCCAGAGCGTGCCGGACGTGAAGTACATCTTCGAGCTGAACCCGGATCACGCGCTGGTGAAACGGGCGGCGGATACCCAGGATGACGCGCAGTTTGGCGAGTGGGTCGAGCTGCTGCTCGATCAGGCGCTGTTCGCCGAGCGCGGCACGCTGGAAGATCCGAACCTGTTTATTCGCCGCATGAACCAGCTGCTGGTGTCCTGATAGCCGTTTTGTCATGCCGGATGGCGCTGACGCTTATCCGGCCTACGGTGAACTCTGCTTTTGTAGGCCGGATGGCGCTGACGCTTATCCGGCACACGATGAACTCTGCTTTTGTAGGCCGGATAAGGTGCTTGCACCGCCATCCGGCTTTTTTTCGCACACCTTTTCCCTATTAACCGTTTCAGCGCCGCCCCGCTTCCTTGAGACAAATGCGTGATGGTGGTATCGTTTAGCGCTTTTTTAAAAATATCGACAACCTTTGAGGGGATTTTCGCAATGCGTATCATTCTGCTTGGCGCTCCGGGCGCGGGTAAAGGAACTCAGGCTCAGTTCATCATGGAGAAATACGGTATTCCGCAGATCTCTACCGGCGATATGCTGCGCGCTGCCGTGAAATCCGGCTCCGAGCTTGGCAAACAGGCAAAAGACATCATGGATGCGGGCAAGCTGGTCACCGACGAGCTGGTTATCGCCCTGGTGAAAGAGCGCATTGCTCAGGAAGACTGCCGCAACGGTTTCCTGCTGGACGGCTTCCCGCGCACCATTCCGCAGGCTGATGCCATGAAAGAGGCGGGCATCAACGTGGACTACGTGCTGGAGTTCGACGTACCGGACGAGCTGATTGTCGATCGTATCGTCGGTCGCCGCGTTCATGCCGCTTCCGGCCGCGTTTACCACATCAAATTCAATCCGCCGAAGGTGGAAGGTAAAGACGACGTTACCGGCGAAGAGCTGACGACCCGTAAAGACGACCAGGAAGAGACCGTACGTAAGCGCCTGGTGGAATATCATCAGATGACCGCGCCGCTTATCGGCTACTACTCTAAAGAAGCGCAGGCGGGTAACACCCGGTACGCGAAGGTTGACGGTACCAAAGCCGTTGCCGACGTACGCGCTGAGCTGGAAAAAATCCTCGGCTAAGGCCGTTTTGCCTGATGGCGCTACGCTTATCAGGCCTACAAAGCAGGAATGCAGTTGTAGGCCGGATAAGGTGCTTGCACCGCCATCAGGCAACTATCCGCATGACCTCTCACAGCAATTAGTTCTTCTTACTCGCTTTTCCGCTACAATTATCAGCCAGTTAACAGACAAGAGGCGGTAATGCGTCAGACGAAAACCGGCATTTTGCTTGCCAACCTCGGGACTCCCGACGCGCCAACATCCGATGCGGTGAAACGCTACCTGCGCCAGTTTTTGAGCGATCCGCGGGTCGTGGATACGCCTCGCCTGCTGTGGTGGCCGCTGCTGCGCGGCGTTATCTTACCGCTGCGCGCGCCGCGGGTGGCAAAGCTGTATCAGTCCGTCTGGATGGAGGGCGGTTCGCCGCTGATGGTCTACAGCCGCCAGCAGCAGCAGGCGCTGGCGCAGCGTCTGCCGCAGACGCCGGTCGCGCTCGGCATGAGCTACGGCTCGCCGTCGCTGGAAAGCGCGGTTGACGAACTGCTGGCCCAGAACGTCGATCATATCGTCGTGCTGCCGCTCTATCCGCAGTATTCCTGTTCAACGGTTGCCGCCGTCTGGAACGAGCTGGCGCGTATTCTGGCGCATAAGCGCCGCATCCCGGGAATATCCTTTATACGCGATTATGCGGATGACGAAGGCTATATCCGGGCGCTGGCCAACAGCGCACGCGCCGCGTTCGCCGCCCACGGCGAGCCGGACCTGCTGCTGCTCTCCTATCACGGCATCCCTCAGCGCTACGCCGATGAAGGCGATGATTATCCGCAGCGCTGCCGCGACACCACGCGCGAGCTGGTGTCGGCGCTGGGCATTGCGCACGATAAGGTGATGATGACCTTCCAGTCGCGCTTTGGCCGCGAGCCGTGGCTGACGCCCTACACCGACGAAACGCTGAAAATGCTGGCGGAGAAGGGGGTGAAACACGTCCAGGTGATGTGCCCGGGCTTTTCTGCCGACTGCCTGGAAACGCTCGAGGAGATAGCCGTGCAGAACCGGGAGATTTTCCTCGAGGCCGGGGGGCAGAAATATGAATACATTCCGGCGCTTAATGCTTCTGCGGACCATATTGACATGATGGTCAAGCTGACCGCAGCAGTACGCTGATTGCGGGCAGCAGCGATCGGGCGGGGAATATGCTACTATTCTCCGCTCGTTAACAGCTACCTGACCGCAGATCATGAAATTTCCCGGTAAACGCAAATCCAAACACTATTTCCCCGTTAACGCCCGCGATCCGCTGCTCCAGCAAATCCAGCCTGAAAGTGAAACCAGCGCCTCCTGGGTGGTGGGTATCGACCAGACGCTGGTGGACATCGAAGCGAAAGTGGATGACACGTTCGTTGAACGCTACGGCCTGAGCGCTGGTCATTCTCTGGTGATTGATGATGACGTCGCGGATGCGCTTTATCAGGAGCTGGTACGGGAAAACCTGATTACCCACCAGTTTGCCGGCGGGACTATCGGCAATACCATGCACAACTACTCGGTGCTGGCCGATGACCGTTCGGTGCTGCTGGGCGTCATGTGCAGCAATATCGAAATCGGCGGTTATGCCTATCGCTACCTGTGCAACACCTCCAGCCGTACCGACCTCAATCACCTGCAGGGCGTAGAGGGGCCGATTGGCCGCTGCTTCACGCTGATTGGCGATAACGGTGAACGCACCTTTGCCATCAGCCCGGGGCACATGAACCAGCTGCGCCCGGAGAGCATTCCGGAGTCGGTTATCGCGGGCGCGTCGGCGCTGGTGCTGACCTCCTACCTGGTGCGCTGCAAGCCCGGCGAGCCGATGCGCGACGCGACGATGAAGGCCGTCGAATACGCCAAAAAGCACAACGTGCCGGTGGTGCTGACGCTCGGCACCAGGTACGTGATTGCCGATAACCCGGCCTGGTGGCAGGCGTTTCTTAAAGAGAACGTCTCGATTCTCGCCATGAACGAAGAAGAAGCGGAAGCGCTGACCGGCATCGCCGATCCGCTGCTGGCCTCTGATAAGGCGCTGGACTGGGTGGATCTGGTGCTGTGCACCGCCGGGCCGATAGGCCTGTATATGGCGGGCTTTACCGAAGAGGAAGCCAAACGCAAAACCCAGCATCCGCTGCTGCCGGGCGCTATCGCCGAGTTTAACCAGTATGAGTTCAGCCGCGCGATGCGTCACAAAGACTGTGAGAATCCGCTGCGTATCTATTCGCACATCGCCCCCTACATGGGCGGGCCGGAGAAGATAATGAACACCAACGGCGCGGGAGACGGCGCGCTGGCGGCGCTGCTGCACGACATCACCGCCAACAACTATCACCGTTCCAATGTGCCGAACTCCAGCAAGCACAAGTTTACCTGGCTCACCTATTCGTCGCTGGCCCAGGTGTGCAAATACGCCAACCGCGTGAGCTACCAGGTGCTGAACCAGCATTCCCCGCGCCTGACGCGCGGTCTGCCGGAGCGCGAAGACAGCCTCGAAGAGTCGTACTGGGATCGTTAATTCGGCGCAGGCCGGACGGCGGCGTAAACGCCTTATCCGGCCTGCATCGCTGGCGTTATCTCATCCGCGGTCAGCAGCGACATCATCGTTTTGGCGATTTCACGCTCGCCCATCACCACCTGGCTGGCGCCGCGTTCGGTAATGTAGGCCACCTCGTCGTCGTAGTGCGCGCGGGCGATAATCTCAATCTGTGGGCACTTCTCCCGGGCGGAGGCGACAATTTCTCCGGCTTCATAGCCGTTCGGAATGGTCAGCAGCAGCCAGCGCGCGCAGTCGAGGTGCGCCAGCGCCATAATTTCCTCGCTGGCGGCGTTGCCCAGCACCGCGCGGATCCCCCGCTCGCGCAGCTCGTCCACGCGGGTGCGGGAGGTCTCAATCACCACCAGCGGAATTCCCTGCGCCATCAGCTTCTCGCCGAGCAGGCTGCCGACGCGGCCATAGCCGACCAGCAGCGCATGGTTGCAGATATCCACCGGGATTTGCTTCTCTTCTTCGATAGCCTCTTCCAGGGTCTGCTCTTCCAGCGTCTCGGTTTTATCGAGGTATTTTTCCAGCAGGGCGAACAGCACCGGGTTGAGCATGATGGACAGGATCGCGCCTGCGAGCACCAGATTTTGCCCCGCCTGCGGCAGCAGGTCGAGCGCCATGCCGAGGCCCGCGAGGATAAAGGCGAATTCACCAATCTGCGCCAGGCTTGCGGCGATGGTCAGCGCCGTGCGCTGCGAGTGGCCGAACATTCGCACCAGCAGGAACGCCGCGACGGATTTGCCGAAAATAATGATAACGAGGGTGCCCAGCACCGCCAGCGGCTGCTCGATAAGGATCCTCGGGTCGAACAGCATTCCCACCGAGACGAAGAACAGCACCGCGAACGCATCGCGCAGCGGCAGCGTGTCGTGCGCCGCGCGGTGGCTCAGCTCTGATTCATTCAGCACCATCCCGGCGAAGAATGCGCCAAGCGCAAAGGAGACGTCGAACAGCTCAACCGCGCCGAAGGCGATGCCCAGCGCCAGCGCCAGCACCGAAAGGGTAAACAGCTCGCGGGAGCCCGTCGCCGCGCTGCGCGCCAGAATCCACGGCACCAGACGGCGGCCTACCAGCATCATAATGGCGATAAAGGCGACAACCTTGCCGATGGTCAGCCCCATATCGATGGCCAGCGCGCCGAAACCGGTGTTGCCTTTTTCCAGCATTCCGGCGACGGCCGGCAGCAGAACCAGCGTCAGCACCATCACCAGATCTTCGACAATCAGCCAGCCGATGGCGATTTGCCCGCGCTGGCTGTCGATAAGCTGACGCTCCTCAAGGGCGCGCAGCAGCACCACGGTACTGGCGGTGGAGAGGCAAAGCCCGAAGACGATGCCGGTCATCAGCGACCAGCCGAGCAGGCCGGAGAGCCCCATCCCCAGCAGCGTCGCCACGGCTATCTGGGCTACCGCGCCGGGAATGGCGATGGCCTTTACCGCCATCAGATCCTTCAGCGAAAAATGCAGGCCGACGCCGAACATCAGCAGGATGACGCCAAGCTCGGCCAGTTCAGGCGCCAGCTGGGTGTCCGCCACAAAACCTGGCGTAAAAGGACCAGACAGTACGCCCGCTAACAGATATCCCACCAGAGGAGAAATACGCAGTTTGTTGGCAATCATGCCGAGGATAAAAGCGAGCACAAGCCCGCCGACAATGGTGGTGATTAGCGGTGTCGCGTGGTGCATTCCGTCTCCTTTCGTAGCGGCGTGGGGTCCATGTCATGGCGCTGCGCCAAATCCTGGTAATAGTTTATGACACTTTAAACGATTCTGTTTATGAATAATTATTGAATTTTGATGAAAAACAGAATTAAGCGATAAAAAAGCACAGATCGGAAAAACAATACCTTTAAGGCGACAGGAGGTAGGATATCTCTGGGAATGACGGCGGCCAAAGTTTCACTTTAGCCGCCGGAAAGTCAGGCTTTATGCCGGTTATCAGGCAGGAATATGGTCAACATGCCAAGTAACGGCAGGAAAGCACATATTTTATAGACCAACTCGATACTGGTGTGGTCGGCGATAAGGCCGAGCACGGCGGCGCCAAGGCCGCCCATCCCGAAGGCGAAACCGAAAAACAGCCCGGAAACCATACCGATACGCCCCGGCAGCAGCTCCTGAGCGTAGACGAGAATGGCCGAGAACGCCGAGGCAAGGATAAAGCCGATAATCACGGTTAAGATCCCCGTCCACCACAGGGTGGCGTACGGTAACACCAGGGTAAACGGCGCCACGCCGAGAATAGAGCCCCAGATGACGTATTTACGCCCAATTTTATCGCCAACCGGCCCGCCGATGACCGTCCCTGCCGCCACGGCGAACAGGAAGGCGAACAGATGGATCTGCGCGTTTTGCACCGACAGCCCGAATTTGTGCATCAGATAAAAGGTGTAATAGCTGCTGATGCTGGCCATATAGAAGTATTTGGAAAAAATCAGCAGCAGCAGCACGCAGACGGCCAGAATCACCTTATTGCGCGGCAGCGGATTCACCACCGGCGCCTTCGGCTTGCCTTTATTGATACGGTGCTGGGCGGCGTACCAGCGGCTGATTTGCGCCAGCACGACGATAGCCAGCAGCGCCGCCAGTACGAACCAGGCCACATTGCCTTTACCGTACGGCGCGATAATCACCGCCGCCAGCAGCGGGCCGAGGGAGCTGCCGAAGTTGCCGCCCACCTGAAACAGCGACTGCGCCAGCCCGTGACGGCCGCCGGAGGCCATGCGCGCCACGCGGGAGGACTCCGGATGGAACACCGACGAGCCGGTGCCGACCAGCGCCGCCGCCAGCAGCACCGTACCGAAACTGCCCGCCAGCGCCAGCAGCACCAGGCCGCTTAAGGTAAAGCACATGCCGATCGGCAGCGACCACGGCATCGGGTATTTGTCGGTCCAGTAACCGACAATCGGCTGCAGCAGCGACGAGGCCAGCTGGAAGGTCAGGGTGATCATCCCGATCTGCACGAAGCTTAGCGAGAACTCGGACTGTAAAAGCGGGTAGATCGCCAGAATGAGCGACTGGATCATGTCATTGAGCAGGTGCGAGAGGCTGATTGCCCCCAGGATGCCGAACGACGTGCGCGACTTCGGCGACGACGCCGGGGCCCCCGGAATGGGCTGAGTAGATTCACTGATTGCCATAAATACCACGTCTATAGTTATTGGAAGTGCAGGGAGTAATTATTATCCAACTAACATACCTGCCGATGAGTTTTGAAGGAAGTCTCGATTCTGCAAACAAAGTTGTCTATCTTTGTTACACATTGTAATTTCAGCACTTGTCATTACGTCAGGGAGAGAAACATGAGATTTTTGCAACGCGGCGTCGCGCTGGCGATGCTGGCGGCATGGTCGCTGGCAAGCCTGCCCGCGCAGGCCTATGAGCAGGATAAGACCTACAAGATAACCATCCTGCACACCAACGATCACCACGGCCACTTCTGGCGAAGCGAATACGGCGAATATGGCCTCGCGGCGCAAAAAACGCTGGTGGACAGCATTCGTAAAGAGGTGGCGGCAGAGGGCGGCAGCGTCTTGTTGCTCTCCGGCGGCGACATCAATACCGGCGTGCCGGAATCCGACCTGCAGGATGCAGAACCCGACTTCCGCGGCATGAACCTGATAGGCTATGACGCGATGGCCGTGGGCAACCACGAGTTCGATAACCCGCTCAGCGTGCTGCGCCAGCAGGAGAAGTGGGTCAAATTCCCGTTCCTCTCCGCCAATATCTATCAGAAAAGCACCGGCGAGCGGCTGTTTAAGCCGTGGGCGCTGTTTAACCGCCAGGGACTGAAGATTGCGGTTATCGGCCTGACCACCGACGATACGGCGAAAATCGGCAATCCGGAATATTTCACCGACATCGAATTTCGCAAACCGGCCGAGGAAGCGAAGCTGGTTATCCAGGAACTTCAGCAGACGCAAAAACCGGACATTATCCTCGCCGCGACCCACATGGGGCATTATGACAACGGCGACCATGGCTCCAACGCGCCGGGAGATGTCGAGATGGCCCGCAGCCTGCCGGCCGGTTCGCTGGCGATGATTGTGGGCGGTCACTCACAGGACCCGGTCTGCATGGCCTCGGAGAATAAAAAGCAGGTCGACTATGTGCCGGGTACGCCGTGCGCGCCGGACAGGCAAAACGGCATCTGGATAGTGCAGGCCCACGAGTGGGGCAAATACGTCGGCCGCGCCGATTTTGAGTTCCGCAACGGGGAGATGAAGCTGGTGCATTATCAGCTGATCCCGGTCAACCTGAAGAAAAAAGTGACCTACGATAACGGGCAAAGCGAGCGCGTGCTTTACACGCCACAGATCCCGGAGAACCCGCAGATGCTCTCGCTGCTGACGCCGTTTCAGAACAAAGGCAAGGCGCAGCTGGAGGTGAGAATCGGCGAGGTGAACGGCCGCCTTGAAGGGGATCGCAGTAAAGTCCGCTTTGTGCAGACCAACATGGGACGCCTGCTGCTGGCGGCGCAAATGGCGCGTACCGGCGCTGATTTCGCCGTCATGAGCGGCGGCGGCATCCGCGATTCTATCGACGCCGGAAAGATAACCTATAAAGACGTGCTGAAGGTGCAGCCGTTCGGCAACGTGCTGGTCTATGCCGATATGCCGGGTAAAGAGGCGGTGGAGTATCTGACCGCCGTCGCGCAAATGAAGCCGGATTCCGGCGCTTACCCGCAGTTCGCCAACGTCAGTTTTGTGGCGAAAGACGGTAAGCTGAGCGATCTGAAGATTAAAGGCGAGCCTGTCGATCCGGCGAAAACCTACCGGATGGCGACGCTGAGCTTTAACGCCACCGGCGGCGACGGCTATCCGCATATCGATAACAAGCCTGGCTATGTGAATACCGGGTTTATCGACGCCGAGGTGCTTAAGCAGTATATCGAGCAGAACTCGCCGCTGGATGCGGGCGCCTATGAGCCGAAAGGCGAGGTAAGCTGGCAGTAACGGTGAAAGTACCCGGTGAGCCGATGCTCACCGGGTGCTGTTAATCCCTGCGCGCGATATCCGCAAATTTGGCATCCAGCATTTTCGCCAGAGAGTCCGCCGCCAGTTCAATATCCAGGCCGCGCTTACCGCCGGACACATAGATCGTATCAAACGTTTGGGCAGGCGCGTCAATTAGCGTCGGCAGGCGCTTCTTCTGACCGAGCGGGCTGATGCCGCCGACCAGGTACCCCGTGGTGCGCTGCGCCACCATGGGATCGGCCATATCCACCTTTTTCGCGCCCAGCGCTTTGGCGACTTTTTTCAGATCGAGCTGCGTGGCGACCGGCGTGACCGCGACGGCCAGCTGCTTCATATCGCCATTCATGGCGACCAGCAGCGTTTTATAGACCCGATCCGCGTTCAGCCCCAGCTTACGCACCACCTCATCACCAAAGTTGGTTTCGTTAGGATCGTGATCGTAGGTGTGGATCTGAAACGGAATCTTGTTTTTTTCGAGTAGCTTAACGGCGGGAGTCATAACCATCCTTCTTACTGCCTATCTGAAGTGCGACAAGCATACGCCTGATGGTTGCTGAAAAAATAGTATTATCTTGCGCAATAGTGTTGGCAGTGATGGTTACTTTGAGCGACAATCGGAAGATCCGGAGTGCGAACTCCGGGATAATAATAACGATGAAATTCCTCTTTGACGGGCCAATAGAAATATTGGCCATTTTTTTTATTTTATCGCGGCAGCCAGCATGGCGGGCAGATTGCCCTCGCCGTACAGATGCAGCGCGCCGACGGCCACCACGTAGCGCCCCGGCGGCAGGGCCAGCAGCATATCGCGCCACGCCAGGTTGCGCTGATGCATCAGCACATCATACAGCGTTTCGCTAAAGGTATTGGGCAGCGGCGCTGCGGCGTTGGTCGGCGGCTGCTCCAGCCACCAGCCGATCATCACCTGCAGCAGCCGGGCGTTGGTGTGCCAGTGGGTGAGCGTATCTTCCAGCAGCGAAAGCCCGTCGTCCGGCAGCTGACGCAGTAGTGCCACCTGATTCTCCGCCCCCTCCAGCTCAATCACCCGGGTATCCGTACCGCGTACGCTGTTCAACATCTGATAATCAATACCGTAATCGGCGCGCAGCCCCAGCGTTTGCGCCTGGGTCGCCTGCAGCACCATGGCTATCTGCCACAGCGGCTGGTTGTCGAAGAGGGCGAGCGACAGACCCAGCTCGTCGGCCTGTTTTTCCAGCTTCTGGAGTACGTCGGCCGCCAGGCGCCCGGCCAGCGGCGGGTAGTCAGGAAGCGAGCCAAAGGGGCTGTCGCTGCCGGAGACATCGGCTTCGACGATCAGCGCATCGGCCTGGCGGATCTTTTTCAGCAGCTGGGGAGGCAGCGGGGACATATCGCGGGTACCCATATGGATGCTGCCGACAAGGTGAAGGTGGCGGTTGCCAGGAAGGATAACATCCAGCGCGGGCCAGGAATAAGACGCCCCGCAGAGGGTTCGCCACAGCATTTTTATTCTGTTTAACAGGCTCATACGCGCTCCGTGATGAAAGGCTCATGCTAGCGCGTTGCCCCGGGAGGCGCAATGCTAACCCCCGCCTCAAACGAGGCGGGGGTTAGGGCTATGCTTTAGGTTTGAAGCGCAGCAGGCGGTTGGCGTTGCTGACCACGGTAATGGACGACAGCGCCATCGCCGCGCCGGCCACCACCGGGTTCAGCAGGGTGCCGGTCAGCGGCCAGAGAATGCCCGCCGCAATCGGGATGCCGAGCGAGTTGTAGATAAACGCCCCCAGCAGGTTCTGCTTCATGTTGCGCAGCGTCGCGCGCGAAATCGCCAATGCATCGGCAACGCCGACCAGGCTATGGCGCATCAGGGTTATCGCCGCGGTTTCGATAGCGACGTCGCTGCCGCCGCCCATCGCAATCCCGACCTCCGCCTGGGCCAGGGCCGGGGCGTCGTTGATGCCGTCGCCGACCATCGCCACCTGGCGACCTTCCGCCTGCAGCTTTTTAATCGCTTCGGCTTTACCGTCCGGCAGCACGCCGGCGATGACCTCATCAATACCCGCCTCTTTGGCGATCGCGTTGGCGGTGATGGGGTTATCCCCGGTGAGCATCACCAGGCGATAGCCTTCACGGTGCAGGCGCGCCAGCGCGCTGACGCTGTCTTCGCGCAGCGGATCGCGCACGGCCAGCAGCGCGGCGACGACGCCGTCGATCGCCAGCAGCACCGGCGTCGCCCCGCGGGCGGCCTGCGCCTGAATCTCGTCGGCAAGCGATGCGGTATCCACATTGTGCTCGTTGAGCAGCGCCTGGTTGCCGAGCAGCAGGGCGCGGCCTTCCGCGCTGCCGCTGACGCCAAGGCCGCGCAGGGTGCGGAAGTCGCTGACCTGCGGCAACGTCTGGCCTGCGGCTTTCTCAAGAATGGCGTGCGCCAGCGGGTGGCTGGAGCCTTGCTCAAGGGCGGCGGCCAGACGCAGGGCCTGGGCGTCCTCCGCGCCGTTCACGGTGACGACCGCGACGACCTGCGGTTTCCCTTCCGTCAGGGTGCCGGTTTTATCAAACACCAGCGTGTCCAGCTGGCTGGCGCGCTGCAGGGCATCGGCATCGCGCACCAGTACGCCGTACTCGGCGGCGCGCCCTACGCCCGCGATAATCGACATCGGCGTTGCCAGCCCGAGGGCGCACGGGCAGGCGATGATCAGCACCGTGGTGGCAATGACCAGGGTGTAGACAATTTGCGGCGCCGGGCCGAAAAAGTACCAGATGGCGGCGCTGACCAGCGCGATAACCACCACGGTCGGAACAAACACCGCCGAAATGCGGTCCGCCAGCTGGCCGATTTCCGGCTTGCTGCTCTGCGCCTGGCGCACCATGCGAATAATGCGCGACAGCGTGGTATGGCTGCCCGTGCGACTTGCGCGGAACAGCACGCTGCCGTCCTGGACGACGGTCCCGGCGTGAATGCTTTCGCTGTCGCCTTTTTGCTGCGGCACCGGTTCGCCGGTGAGCATCGCTTCGTCAAACCAGGCTTCGCCCTGGGTAATTTCGCCATCCACCGGGACGCGGTCGCCGGTGGTCAGGCGCAGCGTCATACCGGGCTGAACGTCCGCCAGAGGAACGGTGATTTCTCCCTCTTCGGTGACCACCCGGGCGGTTGGCGGCGTCAGGTCGAGCAGTTTCTCCAGCGCTTTCGACGAGCGCTGGCGGGCGCGGGCCTCCAGCATGTGGCCGAGGTTAATCAGACCAATGATCATGGCGCTGGCCTCATAGTAGAGGTGCCGGGCCTCCATCGGGAACCACTGCGGCCAGACGTTGACGCTCATGGAGTAAAGCCAGGCCACGCCGGTACCCAATGCAACCAGCGTATCCATGGTGGCGGCACCGTTTCTCAGGCTCTTCCACGCGCTGGTGTAAAAATGGCCGCCCGCGAAGACCATCACGGCGAGGGTCAGCAGGCCGATGCCAAGCCACAGAGACTGGTTCGCGTCGGTGACCATCATGTTGTCGCCGATCATCCCCCAGACCATCACCGGCAGGCCGACGAGGAGGGCGACAATCGCCTGCCAGCGAAAACGCTTCATGGTGGCGACGGCGGTCTGCTGCTGGCGTTCGCGGCGTTCCTGGTCATCTTCGATGGCCTCCGCGCCGTAGCCCGCTTTCTCCACCGCCTGCACTAATTCTGCTGCGGACGCACTGCCCATGACCAGCGCGGTGCGTTCCGCAAGGTTTACCCGTGCCTGCGACACTCCCGGAACCGCCGCAAGAGCGTTTTGCACCCGGGAGACGCAGCTGGCGCAGCTCATACCGTTAATCAACAGCTGTTGGCTGTCATCAATATCGTCGGCTGCCGGAAGCTCTGGGGGGGCCGCTGTCAGTGCTTCCGACGGGATTGATGACTCTGCCAGCGGTTTAGCCTTTGGGTGGCTGACGACCGCGCCGTATCCGGCCTGTTTGATGGTTTCAATCAGCTGTTCAGCGCTGGCGCTGCCGGTGATATGCGCTTCGGTAACGGTGACGTCGGCCTGCTCAACGTCGGAACGTTGCTCCAGGCTCTCTTTCACGCGTTTAACACAGTGGCCGCAGGAGAGGCCATCGAGCGTCAGATCGATAGTGTGAGACATAACAAAACTCCTTTATAATTACCCGGTCAGATATTGACCGACATAATGCTTTCATCTAACTGTTATGAAGGTTAAACCTTCCATCAAGGGGAAGGTCAAGGAGGAAATGTGAATATTAGCGATGTAGCGAAAAAAACCGGTTTAACCAGCAAAGCCATTCGCTTCTATGAAGAGAAAGGGCTGGTGACGCCGCCGCTGCGCGGCGACAACGGCTACCGCAGTTACACGCAAAAGCACCTCGATGAGCTGACGCTGCTGCGCCAGGCGCGGCAGGTGGGGTTTAATCTGGAAGAGTGCGGCGAGCTGGTGAACCTGTTTAACGATCCAGAACGGCACAGCGCCGATGTGAAAGCGCGGACGCTGCAAAAGGTGGCGGATATTGAGCGGCACATCAAAGAGCTGCAGAACATGCGTACGCAGCTGCTGACATTGGCGGAAGCCTGTCCTGGCGATGACAGCGCCGAGTGCCCGATAATCGACAATCTCGCCGGCGGCTGTCACCACCACAAAGCAGGATCAAGCCACTAGTCGGCTAGCGGCGGGGGCAGGCGCGAACGCGCAGCACGATGCCCTCTACCGCGATAACCTCCACGTGGGTGCCGGCGGGCAGATCGTCTTCGGCGCTGACCGGCCACGAGCTGTCGCCGACGCGCATGTGCCCGCGGCCATTGCTCAGGGCGCTGTCGAGCGTAAAGCGCATGCCGACGAGCTGCTGGCCGCGCTGGTTAAGATGGCTGTCGGTCGCTTTCTGCTGCCTGACCCGGCCCGTAAGCCAGCGCCACCACAGCCAGGCGGCGAGCAGCGTCAGCACCGCAAACAGCGCGCCCTGCCACTCCCAGCCGACGGGCAGCAGCCACACCAGCAGCCCGGTAACGAGCGCCGCGACGCCGCTCCACAGCAGATAGCCGTTTCCCCCCAGCATCTCCGTCGCCAGCAGCAACCCGCCAAGGCTTAGCCAGAAAACATGCGGGTGAGTGAGGATCGCGTCGATCATGGTTTTTTCCGCGCGCTGGCGCTGTCTTTGACCAGCTCGGCGATCCCGGCGATCGACCCCATCAGGCTGCTGGCGTCGAGCGGCATCATCACCACCTTGCTGTTATTGGCAGAGCCAATCTGCTGCAGCGCCTCGGTGTATTTCTGCGCCACGAAGTAGTTCACCGCCTGGATATCCCCGGCGGCGATCGCCTCAGACACCATCTGCGTTGCGCGGGCTTCCGCCTCGGCGGAGCGTTCGCGCGCCTCGGCCTGCAGGAACGCCGACTGGCGCTCGCCCTCGGCTTTGAGGATCTGCGACTGCTTTTCCCCTTCCGCCTTGAGGATTTCCGCCTGACGCACCCCTTCGGCTTCGAGGATGTAGGCGCGTTTGGTACGTTCCGCTTTCATCTGAGCGTTCATCGAGGAAATCAGTTCCGCAGGCGGGCGCACGTCGCGGATCTCGATACGCGTGACCTTGATGCCCCACGGATTGGTGGCTTCATCCACGATATGCAGCAGGCGGGTGTTAATACTGTCGCGCTGGGAGAGCATTTCGTCGAGCTCCATGGAGCCGAGCACCGTACGGATGTTGGTCATGGTCAGGTTGATGATCGCCAGCTCAAGATTGCTGACCTCATAGGCGGCTTTCGGCGCGTCGATCACCTGGATAAAGCAGACGGCGTCAATGGTGACGTTGGCGTTATCTTTCGAGATGATTTCCTGCGAGGGGATGTCGAGCACCTGCTCCATCATATTGATCTTGCGGCCGATGCGGTCCATAAACGGCACCACGAGGCTCAGGCCCGGCTGCAGCGTTTTGGTGTAACGCCCGAAGCGTTCAACCGTCCACTGAAAGCCCTGAGGAACAATCTTCACCCCTGCGCCGACAATCACCAGCGCGACAAAGATCATGACGGGAATAAATACGAGCATCAAAAACCTCCTGTTTTTTTACCTGAACGACCTAAGATAAAGTATATCTTTTATCCCCAGCGCTGCGAAACAATAACGGATACAATAGGCAAGGTTTAGTACGCAAAAAAACGGATATATCATGAAGGAAATATTGCAATTAAAGCAGGTGGGTTATCGCGTCGGCGATAATACTATTTTGCGCGATATCAATCTGACGCTGCGGGAAGGCGAATTCACCCTGATTACCGGCCCGTCGGGCTGTGGTAAAAGTACGCTGCTCAAAATCATCGCTTCGCTGATTAGCCCCACTTCCGGCACGCTGCTGTTTGAGGGAAACGACGTCGAGCGCCTGTCGCCGGAAGCCTATCGCCAGCAGGTCTCCTACTGTACGCAAACGCCGGTGCTGTTTGGCGATACCGTTTACGACAATCTCATTTTTCCGTGGCAAATCCGCAATAAGCGCCCGGAGCCAGAAGCGCTGCTCGCCGATTTAGCCCGCTTTGGCTTAGCGCCGGAGACGCTGGAAAAATCAATCACTGAACTTTCCGGCGGAGAAAAACAGCGGGTCTCGCTCATTCGTAATTTGCAGTTTTTGCCAAAAGTATTATTGCTTGACGAAATTACCAGCGCGCTGGACGAAGAAAATAAGCATAAGGTGAACGACATCATTCACCACTACGCGGCGGAAAAAAATATTGCCGTGCTGTGGGTCACGCACGATCGGGGCGAAATCCGCCATGCGGATAGCGTCATTACGCTGGCGGCGAATGCGGGCGCAATGCAGGAGAGCACGCATGAGCGAGCATAATATTACCAACGGATCGCTGGCGTTTGCGCTGGTGCTGGTGCTGGTGGCCATTGTCGTCAGCTACCGGGAAAAGCTGGCGCTGGAAAAAGAGATCATCTGGAGCATTTGCCGGGCGGTTGTGCAGCTGGTGATTGTCGGCTACGTGCTGAAGTACATCTTTAACGTCAACCACGCGGTGCTGACGCTGCTGATGGTGCTGTTTATCTGTTTTAACGCGGCGTGGAACGCCCAGAAGCGCAGTAAATATATCGATAAGGCGTTCACATCGTCGTTTATTGCCATTACTACCGGCACGGCGCTTACCCTGGCGGTGCTGGTGTTCTCGGGGTCGATAAGCTTTACGCCGATGCAGGTGATCCCCATCTCCGGGATGATCGCCGGTAACGCGATGGTGGCGGTGGGGCTGTGCTACAACAACCTGGGACAGCGCTTTCGCAGCGAGCAGCAGCAGATTCAGGAAAAGCTCAGCCTGGGGGCGACGCCAAAGATGGCCTCGGCGCGGCTGATTCGCGAAAGCATTCGCGCATCGCTCATTCCGACGGTCGATTCGGCCAAAACGGTGGGGCTGGTGAGCTTACCGGGGATGATGTCAGGGCTGATTTTCGCTGGTATTGACCCGGTAAAAGCGATTAAGTATCAGATTATGGTGACCTTCATGCTGCTGTCGACCGCCAGCCTGTCAACGATCATCGGCTGCTATCTGACCTACCGGAAGTTCTACAACGCGCGCCATCAGCTGGTGGTGACGCAGCTTAAGAAATCATAGCGCGTGTCGTATTTTGTAGGCCCGGTAAGCGCTAGCGCCACCGGGCGTTTTTCATTAATAGAGCAGGGCGTACAGCTTACGGCGATACTGTGACGCCAGCGCGTCGCCGGTGCCCAGCGCCGCCAGGATCTCCTGGAACATCTTACGCGCTTGGCCGTCCGCCGCGCCGAGATCCTTTTTGAGGTGGCCGAACAGCAGCGCCAGCGCCTCTTCGTTACGCCCGACCTGATGCAGCTGCAGCGCCAGCTGCGACGCCAGCGCGGCGTCGTCCGGATTTTCATCAACCTGTTGCTGCAGATGCTGAATTTCCGGGGTGTCGGCGGCCTGTTTCAGCAGCTCAATCTGCGCGACCAGCCCCTGGTAGCGGGTGTCCTGATCCTGCAGCGGAATGGTTTTCAGGGTGATCTGCGCATCCTCTGTCCGGTGCAGAACTATCTGGGTTTCCGCCAGCAGCAGGCCAATCTGGCTGTCCTGGCCGGACAGCTGCCAGGCCTCTTTCAGCAGCGGCAGCGCTTCGGCGTGTTTGCCTTCCTGCATCAGCGCCATGGCTTCCTGCGCCTTCAGCTCTTCTTCGCGCGGCAGCACCTTGTCGAGCAGGGCGCGAATCGCCTCTTCCGGCTGCGGGCCCTGGAAGCCGTCCACCGGCTGGCCGTTCTGGAACAGGTACACGGTTGGGATGGCGCGCAGGCCAAACTGCGAGGCGATCATCTGTTCAGCGTCGCAGTCCACTTTGGCGAGAATAAACTGCCCGTTGTATTGGGCTGCCAACGTGTCCAGCACCGGCGTCAGCTGCTCGCAGTGCTGGCTGCGCGCGGACCAGAAATAGAATAGCACCGGGGTGGCGACAGACTGTTCCAGCGTCTGGTGCAGGTTGGCTTCGGTAATGTTGACGATATTCTGTACTGACATGTGATTATCTCGTTTGTCGATTTTTACATTACATGGGGGCAGCGCGGCGCGCCTTCAACTCAGCCCTGTAAGATTTTATCCATCATCCGGCCCGGCAGCAGGCGCTTGAGCAGCATCACGACGTGAGTCACTACCGTCACCGGATAGCGCATTTTCGGCTTGTCGCTGAGAAACGCGTGGCGCACTTTTTCCACCACCGCCTCCGGGCCAAGGGTAAAGCGCGCGGCAATGCCCGGGTTCTCGACCGGCCTGTCGGCCTCGGTCTGGTTAACGTTGTCGGTAAAGCGGGTGCGAATCGGCCCCGGTTCAATCAGGCTGACCTTGATACCGCTGTAGCGCAGCTCCATACGCAGCGCATCCGACCAGGCCTCCAGCGCGTATTTGCTGGCCGCATAGGCGCCGCGGCCTGGCGTGGAGATAAGCCCCATCACCGATGAGGTCATCACGATACGCCCTTCGCCGTGCGGCAGCATCGCCGGGAGCAGGCGCAGGGTGAGCTGGTGCGCGCCAAAAAAGTTGGTGGAAAACTGCTGCTCCAGCTGTGCGCGGCTGATCGTGGTCAGCGGGCCGTAGACCCCGTATCCGGCGTTATTGAAGATCCCGAACAGCCGGTTTTCCGTCAGGGCGATGACCTCATCGGCGGCCCGCTCGACGCTGTCCGGCGAGTCCAGATCCAACAGAATGCCGGTCAGGCCTAAAGCCGACATCCGGGCAACATCGTCCGGTTTGCGGCAGGCGGCCAGCACGCGAAATCCCTGACGTTTAAGCTCAAGCGCGCTTTCCAGACCGATACCGCTGGAACATCCTGTAATTAAGACCGTTTTTTGCATAACTTTACCTGAAGACGACCCCGGATTATCAGGAGTCGTGATTAACTAAGGGAGCCAGGCGTGTCGCCATCCAGTCGGCAATGAACGGCTGTGCGTCACGATTGGGGTGAATACCATCATCCTGCATCCACTGCGGTTTCAGATAGACTTCTTCCATGAAGAAAGGGAGCAGTGGAATATTAAATTCGCTGGCGAGCTTCGGATATATCGCGCTAAAAGAGGCATTATAACGGCGACCATAGTTCGCCGGGAGCCGAATTTGCATCAGCAGCGGTTTGGCGTTGGCGGCTTCGATATCCTTAAGGATGGCGCGCAGCGTCGCTTCCGTCTGCTGCGGCGGAAAGCCGCGCAGGCCGTCGTTGCCGCCAAGCTCCACCAGCACCCAGCGGGGCTGATGCTGCTTTAGCAGCTCCGGCAGGCGCGCCAGCCCCTGCTGTGAGGTGTCCCCGCTGATGCTGGCGTTGATGACGTCGGTTTTCGGCTGCCATTTGGCGTTAAGCAGCGCGGGCCATGCGGCATTGGCCGCCATGCGGTAACCGGCGCTGAGGCTGTCGCCTAACACCAGAACGGTGTCGGCAAACGCGGCGCGGCAGGTTAACAGAACCAGGAACAGGAAAGGCACATGCCAGCGGAAAACATACTTGAAGTTCATCATCTTAAGAAATCCGTCGGTCAGGGGGAGCAGGAGCTTTCCATCCTCACCGGAGTTGAGCTGCTTGTCAAACGGGGCCAGACCATTGCGCTGATCGGCGAGTCCGGCTCCGGCAAGTCAACGCTGCTGGCGATTCTGGCGGGGCTGGACGACGGCAGCAGCGGTGAAGTGACGCTGCTTGGGCAGCCTTTGCACGCGATGGATGAAGAGGCGCGGGCGAAGCTGCGCGCGGAGCATGTCGGGTTTGTTTTCCAGTCGTTTATGCTGATCCCCACGCTCAACGCGCTGGAGAACGTAGAGCTTCCCGCGCTGCTGCGCGGTGAAAGCGATCGCCAGGGGCGGCAGGGGGCCAAAGCGCTGCTGGAACAGCTGGGGCTCGGCCAGCGTTTGCACCACCTTCCGGCGCAGCTTTCCGGCGGCGAGCAGCAGCGCGTGGCGCTGGCTCGCGCGTTTAACGGCCGTCCGTCGCTGCTGTTCGCGGATGAACCGACCGGTAATCTTGACCGCCAGACGGGCGAACGTATCGCCGATCTGCTGTTTTCGCTTAACCGCGAGCACGGCACCACGCTGATTCTGGTGACGCACGACCTGACGCTGGCGGCGCGCTGCGATCGTCGTCTGCGCCTGAATAACGGGCAGTTGCAGGAGGAAGCATGATTGCGCGCTGGTTCTGGCGGGAGTGGCGTTCGCCGTCGCTGCTGATTGTCTGGATGGCGCTGAGCCTGGCGGTGGCCTGCGTGCTGGCGCTGGGCAGCATCAGCGACCGTATGGACAAAGGGCTCAGCCAGCAGAGCCGCGACTTTATGGCCGGCGACCGCACCCTGCGTACCGACAAACCCGCGCCGCAGGCGTGGCTGGACAAAGCCCGCGCGCTGGGGCTGAAGGTGGGCGAACAGCTGAACTTCACGACGATGACCTACGCCGGAGACACGCCGCAGCTGGCCAGCGTCAAGGCGGTCGACGACGTTTATCCGATGTACGGCGAGCTGCAAACCGAGCCGCCGGGTCTGAAGCCGCAGGCGGGCAGCGTGCTGCTGGCCCCCAGGCTGATGGCGCTGCTGAACCTGAAAACCGGCGATACGATCGACGTCGGCGATACCACATTGCGGATTGCCGGCGCCGTTATCCAGGAGCCGGATTCGGGCTTTAACCCGTTCCAGATGGCGCCCCGGCTGATGATGAACGTGGCAGATGTGGCAAAAACCGGCGCGGTGCAGCCGGGAAGCCGCGTCAGCTGGCGCTATAAGTTCGGCGGCACCCCTGAAGCGCTTGCGGCCTATGAGGCGTGGCTACTCCCGCAGCTGAGCCCGGAGCAGCGCTGGATTGGCCTCAATCAGGACGAGGGCGCGCTGGGTAAATCGCTGGAGCGCTCTCAGCAGTTTCTGCTGCTCTCGGCGTTGCTGACCCTGTTGCTGGCGGTGGCGGCCGTTGCGGTGGCGATGGGGCACTACTGCCGCAGTCGCTACGACCTGGTGGCGATCCTCAAAACGCTGGGGGCGGGGCGCGCGCAGCTGCGTAAGCTGATCCTCGGGCAGTGGGTTCTGCTGCTGGCGATGTCGCTGGCGACCGGCGGGGCGATGGGGCTGCTGTTTGAACATATTCTGATGGCGCTGTTAAAACCGGTGCTGCCGGCGGCGCTTCCTCCGGCCAGCCTCTGGCCGTGGCTGTGGGCGACGGGCGCGATGGTGGTGATTTCGCTGCTGGTGGGGCTGCGCCCCTGGCGCCTATTGCTGGCGACGCAGCCGCTGCGCGTCCTGCGCCGCGACGTGGTGGCGAAGGTCTGGCCGCTGCAGATCTACATTCCGCTGGCGTGCGTGGTGGTCGTATTGTTGCTGGCGTGGCTGATGGGCGGTAGCGTGCTGTTGTGGTCCGTACTGGCCGGGGCGGTGGTGCTGGCGCTGTTGTGCGGCGTCGTCGGTTGGCTGTTGCTCAATGTGCTCAAGCGCCTGACGCTGAAGGCGCTGCCGCTGCGTCTGGCGGTGAACCGTCTGCTGCGCCAGCCGTGGTCGACCCTCAGCCAGCTGGCGGCCTTCTCGCTTTCGTTTATGCTGCTGGCGCTCCTGCTGGTGCTGCGCGGCGACCTGCTCGAACGCTGGCAGCAGCAACTGCCGCCGGACAGCCCGAACTACTTCCTGATCAATATCGCCCCCGAGCAGGTTAGCCCGATGAAGGTGTTTCTGGCGGAGCATCAGGTGATCCCCTCCGCTTTTTATCCCGTCGTGCGCGCGCGTTTGACGGCCATCAATCACCAGCCGACGGAGGGCAACCCGGAAGAGGCGCTGAACCGCGAGCTGAACCTGACGTGGCAAAGCGCGCGTCCTGAGCATAATACGGTGGTGGCCGGGCAGTGGCCGCCAAAAGCGGGGGAGGTGTCCATTGAAGAGGGGCTGGCAAAACGCCTGCGTATCAACCTCGGCGACCGGATGACCTTTACCGGCGATACCCAGGACTTCAGCGCGACTGTCACCAGTGTGCGCAAGGTGGACTGGGAGAGCCTGCGGCCGAATTTTTACTTTATTTTCCCGCCTGGCGCGCTGGACGGCCAGCCGCAGAGCTGGTTGACCAGCTTCCGCTGGGATCGCGATGCGGCGCTGCTGACCCAGCTTAACCGCGAGTTTCCGACCGTCAGCCTGCTGGATATCGGCGCCATCCTGAAGCAGGTAGGACAGGTGCTGGGGCAGGTGAGCCGGGCGCTGGAAGTGATGGTGGTGCTGGTGACCGCCTGCGGTCTTTTGCTGCTGCTGGCCCAGGTGCAGGTGGGGATGCGCCAGCGCCATCAGGAGCTGGTGGTCTGGCGCACGCTCGGCGCCGGTAAATCGCTGCTGCGCGCTACGCTGTGGGCTGAATTTGCGCTGCTGGGGCTGGTGTCGGGACTGGTGGCGGCCATCGGCGCGGAAACGGCGCTGGCGCTGCTGCAAACGAAGGTCTTCGACTTCCCCTGGGAGCCGGACTGGCGGCTGTGGGTGACGCTGCCGCTGTTCGGCGGCGTGCTGCTGTCGCTGTGCGGCGGCTGGCTTGGGCTGCGCCTGCTGAAAGGCAAGGCGCTGTTCCGGCAGTTTAGCGTGTAAGGCGCACGCTTTGCCTGATGGCGCCAGGGTTTTGTAGTTTTGTAGGCCGGGTAAGCGTAGCGCCACCCGGCAGAGGTTCGGGTACAGCGGCCTTTTGCCGCTGTTTTCGTTGCGCACTTCACATTTGCGAGCAGCTTTCCAGATTCATATAAATGAAATTGTTGGATGGGCATACAGGTGTATTATCGCTTCGAACCTGAAAAGCAGGCTCCAGGATTGGCGTCCTGAACCCGTAATAACGTATGAAGCTGTTTTTCATACCACCTCTGTTTTGGCACTATTTTTTGCATTGTGCGTATAATGCAACGATGGTGGGCTGGACGAGGGCTTCTTTTGAAGCGCCGATATTCGTTACGGGTCGGTACGCCAACCTTGTTCAGTCCGCCTCCAGAATGTGGCGTTTATGGAGGCATTCCGGCAATCCGTAACGAGAATGCTATATGAACAAAGAAAATAGTAGTCAAGTTTATAACTCAGCAAGCTACAGTGAAATCACAGCTGGAAACCTCGATTTTATTGACCTTGCTGAACGGTGCGAACTTCTGTCTCAAATCATTATTGATGCCCATGAATCTGAAAGCATCACGCCGGTATTGCGCTGTCTGTCTTCCTATCTGTCTAAGTTGAATTTGTCACTTGAGGAAGATATGAGTCGCCATCGGATTATGGAGTTAACAATCAACGATGAATTTCACCGGACTGAAAAGTGGATCTTTGCTGATTCCGATCTTCAATGTGAGTATTGCCAGGCGTTAACCTCCATTTTAATGCGCAATACTTGTAATTCTGAGGAACGAGAGGTTTTATCAGGGTTACTGCATGATCTTATTGGTTATATGACTTATGAGCTTAAAGAGCCTCGATTTGGTGTCATTGATCATTGACGGTATATAATGCCGGGCTTACTCCCGGCATTACAGGCTGCTGACAAAGTGAAAAACAGAGTACGGTTAATCCCCTCTCTTTGTGGGAGAGGGCTAGGGTGAGGGGATTTTTTCTGGAGATCCGCGCGTTAACACCCTCACCCCGACCCTCTCCCTAAAAGGGAGAGGGAGAAATCATACCGCTCTTGATTTCAATGATGTTTGTCAACGGTTTGTAATACCGGGTTTATTCCCGGCATTACCTTTTAACCTGTAATGATTTTTCAGCTAAGCATCACTATATTGAATGGCTAAGCCAATCGCTCACGCCATTCCAGTCACCCCGAAACACAATTTTTTCCGCCTTTTTCCCAAGCTGATAGCGGTACATCGGATCGTAGTATTCGACCAACAGCGGATCCAGCCAGCAGAAATGCACGTCCGTCGCCCCGGTGCGCTGCTGCGCCAGCAGGGCGGTATCCAGCAGGTCCGTCAGCTGGGCAAAACGCTGTAGCCCCAGGCGGCGGCGGATGGCGAACAGCCCGTGATGCAGATACTCGCTGTACTCCTGCCAGCCCTGCTCTTCGCCAAAGGCCTGGATGAAATCGTGATGCATCCGCGTGAAGTACTCTTCCTGCAGGCGCGCGAGACGAGCCTCGAACGCGTCTTCCACGACCGCAATCGGCGCCTGCGCCATGCGATCGCGCAGGCTTTCCGGCAGGTGGTTGGCGCCTATCATATGGCCTTCATCTTCCAGCACCCAGCGTATCGGCTCCTTCTGCTGCGCTTTTTGCAGCAGGGCGACGGCGAGGTGGTTTTCAAAGCTTGCCTGCGCCGGCTGCGGCTGCAGCGTGCGGCCAAACGAGGAGCCGCGGTGATGCGCCAGCCCTTCGAGGTCGACGCCGAGCGGGTGCGCGCGCACCAGCTGCGTTTTGCCGTTGCCGGTACAGCCGCCGACAAGCACCATCGGCAGCCTGACCAGCTCGTCGGTGGCGCTTATTGCCGCCTGGCGCAGGGATTTATAGCCGCCGGGCACCAGCGGCACGTCGACTCCCGCCTCCAGCAGCCAGCGCTGGGTTATGTGTGAACGCTGTCCGCCGCGCGCGCAGCACAGCCAGGCGTCGGGGCGTTGCGCGATTGCCGCTTGCCAGGCGGCAATACGCTGCTGTCGCGTTTCTCCGCTCACCAGCTGGTGGCCGAGCGCCAGCGCCGCCTCGGCGCCGCTGCGCTTATAGCAGGTGCCGACCGCGGCGCGCTCATCGTCGTTCATCAGCGGGAGGTTGATCGCGCAGGGCATCGCCCCCTGGGCAAATTCGACCGGAGCGCGAACGTCAATTATGGGCGTACCGGCGGCAAGCAGCGCGCGGTGATCCATCCCATCTTTCATCAGGAAATCCTTCTTCAACATGCATGGACGGAATTTTACGCGCCGGAGGGCATGCCGGGGAAGTCCCCCGGCAAGAAAGGTCAAAGATAGCGTATCAGGCGCCGAGCTTGCTTTGCGCCCAGGCAATGCCGCTGGCGTATTCCGGCGGCAGTAGCGGGATGAGCGCTTCCAGCGTGGCGCTGAGGTGGCCGGCATCGCAATCGCTGAGGTTCAGATGCCCTACCTTGCGGCCAGGGCGCACCTCTTTGTCGTACCAGTGCAGGTGCACCAGCGGCAGCTTCAGCCAGTCGTAGTTGAGATCGGTGCCGATCAGGTTGACCATCACCGACGGGCTGTTGACCACCGGCTTCGGCAGCGGCAGGCCGGTCACGCCGCGCAGATGCAGCTCGAACTGGCTGATGGAGGCGCCGTTCTGCGTCCAGTGCCCGCTGTTGTGCACGCGAGGTGCCAGCTCGTTGATAAGCAGTCCGGCCGGAGTGATAAAGCACTCCATCGCCATGACGCCGACGTAGTTCAGCTCGTGCATAATGGCCGACAGCATGCTTTCCGCCTGCGTTTGCTGCTGGATATTCGCCTGCGGAAACGCCACGCTGACGCGCAGAATACCGTCCTGATGGAGGTTGTGCGTCAGCGGATAGAACACGGTGCTGCCATCCTGCGCGCGAGCCCCGACCAGCGAGACTTCGCCGCTGAAGTTGATGCCCTGCTCGACAATGCATTCGCCGTAGCAGTCGTCAGGTAACTGGTCGGTTTCGCCGTCGCGCAGGCGCCACTGGCCGCGGCCGTCATAGCCGCCGGTCCGACGTTTGACGATAGCCAGCTCGCCCAGCTTATCGAATACCGCTGGCCATACGCTTTTATCCGCCAGCAGTTGCCACGGCGCGGTGGCGAGATTCAGCTTATCGAACAGCTGCTTCTGCGTCAGCCGGTCGGCGATGATCGGGAAAACGTCGCGGTTCACAAAGGCGCTGTGGCGCGCCAGCTCACGGGTCAGCGCGGTTTCGGGCCAGCGCTCGATTTCCGCGGTGATGACGCTTTGCTGAAACGGCACGGCCTCCGGATCGGCCTCCAGCCCCACCGGCCAGACGCTGATGCCGAGCGGTTCACCGGCCTGGCGCAGCATTCGGCCAAGCTGGCCGTTGCCGAGTACGCAGACCTGTTTCATGCCGCACCCCGCGGGTCCGGATTATCCAGCACCTCGTCCGTCTGCGCCTGGCGCCAGTCGGCCAGACGCTGGCGCAGGCTCGTATCGTGCGTCGCCAGAATCTGCGCCGCCAGCAGCGCGGCGTTAGCCGCCCCGGCTTTGCCGATGGCCAGAGTGCCGACCGGAATGCCGCGCGGCATCTGCACAATCGAATACAGGCTGTCGACGCCGCTCAGCGCCGCGCTTTGCACCGGCACGCCCAGCACCGGCACCAGCGTTTTGGCGGCAATCATTCCCGGCAGATGCGCAGCACCGCCCGCACCGGCAATAATCACCTGGTAGCCGTTCTCTTCTGCGCTTTCGGCGAAGCTGAACAGTTTGTCCGGCGTGCGGTGAGCTGAGACGACTTCCACATGGTGGGGAACGTTCAGGATGTCGAAGATTTCGGCGGCGAACTGCATGGTAGCCCAGTCGCTTTTGGACCCCATCACGATGGCGACACGCGCCGGATTATTGCGGGAAGACATGCGTCTTAAAACTCCTGTGGTGCGAAACATACTGCTTTCGAGGGCACAGAGAATAGCATGTAATACGGGCAAGGAAAACGGTTGCGCGGTTGAAAAGTGAGCCGTTGTGGTCATCAATGCATAACAAAACAGACCGTATTTTGACGGTCTGTTTGGCGAAAGCCTGTAAGGCTTTTTACAGGAGATAGCCTGCGGTCAGACTCTCTTTGTCGAATGCGTGGCTGACATCAATATGATTCTGCACGCCGGTGTCGATATTCGAACCTGTTTCAGGTGTAGAGACGTGATTCTCTGCTGCCATCGCGCCAGTGGACAGGACAGTGGCCAGAAGCAGGGTGCTCACGATGCTGATTTTTTTCATTCTCTTTTCCTTGCTCATCGTATTGTCGCTGTCGCTTATCTGCGTACTGGCGGCACGGCAGTCAGACGTTTTATTTCGTTAGTTCCGCAGTCATGTGAACGCGGTTGTTGAACTGTGCGCTGGTGATTTTGTAAGACGCACCCTGTTCAGCGGCCTGAGCGGCAATCTGGGCTTCTGCGCGGTCAAGGGTAGAGGCGGTAGCACTGACGCTCTGAGCAAAAGAACCGAAAGAGAAAGTAGAAAGAGCAGCAACTGCAACGAAAGTTTTGATGGATTTCATGGTCGTATTCCTTAAGTGTTTTGTCTTGAATAGGGCGTGTTGCCCTGATGTGATGAATGATAGAACGACCACGGATTGGTTAAAATCGAAACAATTTGCGGATATCATTCAAAAAAATGAATGATGTTGATCGTCGGGTGCGGCGGGAATTCAGAAAGGAAATGCGATCAGCTCGACGCCTTCGGGCGTGACTTTCACCATCGAGCCTTCCTCATGCCAGGCGCCCAGCACCACGCGATGGGCGGGGTCGCCGTTGGCGGTGAGGGTGTGGACATCGGGACGGTGGGTGTGGCCGTGAATCAGCCACTGAACGCGGTGCTTTTCCATCACCTGCGCTACCGCCTGCGGGTTGACGTCCATGATGGTCATTGATTTCGCGCTGTTGGCGGCCTTGCTGCCCGCGCGCATTCTGGCGGCAATACGGCTGCGGATAAACAGCGGCAGCGCGAGAAACAGCCGCTGGATCCACGGCGTGTGCACTTTAGCGCGAAAGGCCTGATAGCCGGTATCGTCGGTGCACAGCGTGTCGCCGTGCATGATAAGCACCCGGCGGCCGTAGAGATCGAGCACTTTTTCTTCCGGCAGGAGCGTCATACCGCTTGCCCGGGCGAAGCGTTTGCCGAGCAGAAAGTCGCGATTGCCGTGAATGAAATAGCAGGGGACGCCGGAATCGACCAGCGCACGGATGGCAGTTGCCATCTCCTGGTGCAGCAGGTTCGGGTCGTCATCGCCAATCCAGGCTTCAAACAGGTCGCCCAGGATGTACAGCGCATCGGCGCTGCGGGCTTCGCCCCGTAAAAAACGCAGAAAACCGGCGGTAATCGCCGGTTCTTCTGTTTGCAGATGCAGATCTGCGATAAAGAGTGTCGCCACGAATTACTCGCTGACGGTCACGCTTTCAACGATAACATCTTCTTTCGGTACGTCCTGGTGCATGCCGCTGCGGCCGGTGGACACGCCTTTGATCTTGTCAACCACGTCCAGACCTTCAACCACTTCGGCAAATACGCAGTAGCCCCAGCCCTGCATGCTTTCGCCGGAGAAGTTCAGGAAGTCGTTATCGACGACGTTGATGAAGAACTGGGCCGTTGCGGAGTGCGGCGCCTGGGTACGCGCCATGGCCAGCGTGCCGCGGGTGTTTTTCAGACCGTTGTTCGCTTCGTTTTTAATCGGATCTTTGGTCGCTTTTTGACGCATGCCAGGTTCGAAACCGCCGCCCTGGATCATGAATCCGTTGATGACGCGGTGGAAAATGGTGTTGTTGTAAAAACCTTCGCGGCAGTAGTCCAGGAAGTTTTTAACCGTTTCAGGCGCTTTATCATCGAACGTTTTGATGACAATATCACCGTGATTAGTGTGGAAAGTAACCATTTTTGCATCCTGTTCCGTTATAGTGGTGCGAATACCCGACGACGGGTTACGTATAGGGGCTTGTTATAGCATAACCGCAGGGTTGGATCACCTTGCAATGTGTGCTGCTTCCGGATTGAATAACGGGTAGAATACGCGGTTTTCGTTCACACACGGATATATGGAATCTTCGATGCTAAAAATCTTCAATACAATGACACGCCAAAAAGAGGAATTTAAGCCAATTCATGCCGGGGAAGTCGGCATGTACGTGTGTGGGATTACTGTTTACGATCTGTGTCATATCGGCCATGGCCGTACCTTCGTCGCGTTCGACGTCGTCGCCCGCTACCTGCGTTTCCTCGGCTATAAACTGAAGTACGTGCGTAACATCACCGATATCGACGATAAAATCATCAAGCGCGCCAACGAAAACGGCGAAGACTTTGTCGGCCTGGTCGATCGCATGATTATCGAAATGCACAAAGACTTCGATGCGCTGAACATTCTGCGTCCGGACAACGAGCCGCGCGCAACGCACCACATCCCGGAAATCATTGAGATCACTGAGCGCCTTATCGAACGCGGTCATGCCTATGTGGCAGACAACGGCGACGTGATGTTCTCCGTGCCTTCTGACCCCACCTATGGCGAACTTTCCCGTCAGGATCTGGACCAGCTGCAGGCCGGTGCTCGCGTGGACGTGGTTGATGTTAAACGCAACCCGATGGACTTCGTATTGTGGAAGATGTCAAAAGCGGGCGAGCCGGCATGGGCTTCGCCGTGGGGCGAAGGTCGTCCTGGCTGGCACATCGAGTGCTCGGCGATGAACTGCAAACAGCTCGGTAGCCATTTCGATATTCACGGCGGTGGTTCTGATCTGATGTTCCCGCACCATGAAAACGAAATCGCTCAGTCCACCTGCGCGCACGACGGCGAGTACGTCAATACCTGGATGCACTCCGGGATGGTGATGGTTGACCGTGAGAAGATGTCGAAATCGCTCGGCAACTTCTTTACCGTGCGCGACGTGCTGAAGTATTACGATGCCGAAACCATCCGCTACTTCCTGATGTCCGGCCACTACCGCAGCCAGCTGAACTACAGCGAAGAGAACCTTAAACAGGCGCGCTCCGCGCTGGAGCGTCTCTACACCGCGCTGCGCGGGACCGATGCCTCCGCTGCGGCCGCGGGCGGCGAGGCCTTTGAGGCGCGTTTTCGCGAGGCGATGGACGACGACTTCAATACTCCGGAAGCCTACTCGGTGCTGTTCGATATGGCCCGCGAGGTGAACCGTCTGAAGGGCGAAGACGCCCAGGCCGCCAGCGCGATGGCGGCCCACCTGCGTAAGCTGTCAGGCGTGCTCGGCCTGCTGGAGCAGGATCCGGAAACCTTCCTGCAAGGCGGCGCGCAGGCGGACGACAGTGAAGTGGCGGAAATCGAATCGCTTATCCAGCAGCGTCTGGATGCCCGTAAGGCGAAAGACTGGGCGGCAGCCGATGCGGCGCGCGACCGTCTGAACGAGATGGGTATCGTGCTGGAAGATGGCCCGCAGGGGACGACCTGGCGTCGTAAGTAAGTTTTGCCGGGTTTACAGGCCGGGTAAGGCGTAGCCGCCACCCGGCCTTTTTTATCTTACGCCGACTCCCGCGCAATCAACTGCCCGGAAAGGGTAATGCGCTGGGTTTGCAGCTCCGGCTCCTTGAGCTTGCGGATAATGAGCCCGGCGGCCTGGCGTCCGGTCTCTTCGCTGGCGGACGACACGTAGGTGAACGATGGCGACGTCAGGTTGACGTGCAGCATATCCTCGAAGCCGACCAGCGCCACCTGCTGGGTCAGAAACACATCTTTCCCCACGGTGCGCCCGACCTGATGAATCCCGGTAATACAGCCGATCATCGCGTCCGGCGAGTGGCAGAGCAGGGCGGTGATGGTGTTGTTTTTCTCCAGCAGGTGGCGCGTGGCGATGCTGGCGGCGTAGGTGTCGTCGCTGCAGGCGGGCGTAGATTCTTCGCGAAAGACCATCCCGTTCTGGGCGAGCGTGCTGCGAAACCCCAGCAGGCGCTGCTGGCGGATGACGTTATCCTCGTGCCCGCCGATATAGGCGATGCTGCGGTGGCCGCGTTCTATCAGATAGCGCGTGGCCAGGCTTGCCGCCTGCCGGTTGTCGCGCATCACCAGATTGCAGTTCTCTTCCATCAGCGACTGTGAGACCACCACCAGCGGCAGCGGACACTGACGAATCTGTTCGGGCAGCTGCGTCCTGCGGGTATCTGAGGCCAGGTAAATCACGCCCGCCACGCCCTGCTGCTTAAAGGAGAGCAGGCAGCGCTCCAGGTGCGCGTGGTCGTCCAGCGGTTGGCCGAGAAAAACCATATAGCCCTGTTTTTCCAGCTCCTGCACCACGCTTGCCATCACCTTGATGGAAAAGCTGTCGCTGAAATCACGCAGGATCAGGCCGATAAGGTTTGAGGTGTTGGCGCGCAGGTTGGCGGCGGCCACGTTGTGCACGTAGCCCAGCGCGGCGATCGCCGCCTGGACTTTTTCGATTGTGGCGTCAGAAATTTTTCCTTTCTGGCGCAATACCAGCGAGACGGTGGAGACGGAGACGCCCGCCTGCCTTGCGACATCGATAATACTGACTTTTTTCAAACCCGCTCCCTGAAAAATCCGCCGCAATCAGCCAGATAAAACAACGTCTCCCGCGCGGGCAGGAGACGTGTACAGCCTGACATTGTTCCGGTTATTTGCCAATCATCGTCGACATGGTTTGTGCAATAAATTGCGCTCTGGCGCCAAAAATCACCTGAATGCCGTTATCGCCGACGAAGACCACGCCGCGGGCGCCCACGCCGTTAAGACCGTCTTTATCCACCATGTCACTCTTCGACACCTCAAGACGCAGGCGGGTAATGCAGGAGCCGACGGAGTCGATGTTTCTGGCGCCGCCCAGCAGGCCGATAATCTCGGTAGCCAGCTCGCTGTCGGTTTTGTCGTCGGCGTTGACGGTAACACCGGTACGCCCCGGCGTTTTCACGTCAAAGCGACGGATAACGAAGCGGAAGGTGAAGTAGTAAATCAGCGCCATCGGGATACCGACAATTACCGCGTTCAGGAAGTTGGTCTGGTAGCCGTTAAGCGACGGGACGATGCCGAAGGAGAGATAGTCGATAAAACCCGCTGAGAACGACTTAGCGATATGCGCATGCAGCAGGTACATCGTCATGTAGGCCAGGCCCGCCATGATGGCGTTGAAGACGTACAGAATCGGCGCCACGAAGATAAAGGTGAACTCAACCGGCTCGGTGATCCCGGTCAGGAAGCAGGTGAGCGCGGCGGAGAACAGAATACCGGAGGCTATCTTTTTGTTTGGCGTATGCGCTTCGTGGTACATCGCCAGACAGGCCGCCGGCAGGGCGAACAGCATCAGCGGGAACTCGCCCTGCATGAATTTACCGGCGTTCTGGTAGGTATCGCTGCTGAAGGATTTCACCCCTTCTTCCAGCATCTTAAACCAAATGGTCTGGTCGCCGTGGATAACCAGGCCTGCCTGGGTGGTGTAATCGCCAAACGAGTACCAGAAGGACGGATACCAGATGTGGTGCAGACCCAGCGGGATCAGCGCGCGCTCCACCAGACCGAAGATAAAGGTCGATGCCGCCTGGTTGTCGCCGTTAACCACCACCGACAGCGCGTCGATGCCCGCCTGAATGTGCTGCCAGACGTACGGCAGCAGCAGGCCGAGAACAAACGACAGGCAGGCGGCGGCGATAGCGACAAAACGCTTGCCGGAGAAGAAGCCGAGGAATTCCGGCAGCTGCATCGCGTGGAAGCGGTTGTAGCACCACGCCGCGAGGATCCCGCAGATAAGCCCGCCGAAGACGCCCATTTGCAGCGTGGGAATACCGACCACCATGGCGTATTTCCCGCCCTGAGAGGCCATTTCCGGCGTAATGCCGAGCACCGTACTGATGGTGATGTTGGTGACGAACACCGATACCGCCGCCGACAGCGCGGCAATCCCGGATTCTGACGCCAGACCGACGGCGGAGCCGATGGCGAAGAGCATCGGCAGGTTATCGAAAATAACCCCACCGGCGTTCATCATCAGCGGCAGATGGAATTTATCGCCGAAGGCCAGCAGCAGACCTGCCGCTGGCAACAGTGAGATTGGCAGCATTAAGGCGCGGCCAATCATTGATAGTTTTGACAAAGATTTAACAAACCCTGAGAACAGACTCATGCTGACTCCCCCCGACTGGAGACCCTGACAGGCGCTCATGGCGCATTGTTGTTGTAAGTAGAACGTTTTAGTAGAACGTTCTACCTATCGTGTAAGAAGCCGGGAGGACGTGCAACTTAAATTTCACATCGTGTCAGAGGAAATTGTGATTCTTTGAAGTAGATCGAAAATTAACCGCGATCGCGGTAGGGATATGTTGCCCCTCACCGCGAATGCGGCGAGGGAAGCAGGGCTTACGCCGTCACCGTAATGCGCTGGCCGTCGTAGCTCACGGTCTGACCCGCGACGATTTTACAGCGTTTACGGGTTTCCACGACGCCGTCAACGCTTACCAGACCTTCGGCGATCGCGATTTTCGCCTGCGCGCCGCTCTCGCTCCAGCCTTCCAGCTTCAGCAGGTCGCAAAGCTCAACGTGCGGGTGTTTGCCTAAGGAAAAAGTTGCCATGTTACGCGTCCTCTACGTCGTGATATTCCTCGCAGGCCTGCAAGGTGTTCTGAATCAGGGTGGCGACCGTCATCGGGCCCACGCCGCCGGGGACCGGCGTAATGTACGAGGCGCGCGCGGCGGCGTCGTCAAAAATAACATCGCCTACCACTTTGCCGCTTTCGAGGCGGTTGATGCCCACATCAACGACAATCGCGCCCTCTTTGATCCACTCGCCCGGGATAAAGCCCGGCTTGCCGACGGCCACGACCAGCAGGTCGGCGTTTTCGACGTGGTGGCGCAGGTTTTTCGTAAAGCGGTGGGTGACGGTGGTGGTGCAGCCCGCCAGCAGCAGCTCCATGCTCATCGGGCGGCCAACGATGTTTGAGGCGCCGATAATGACCGCATTCAGGCCGTAGGTATCAATGTTATAGCGCTCAAGCAGCGTCACGATACCGCGCGGCGTGCACGGACGCAGGCGCGGCGCGCGCTGGCACAGGCGGCCAACGTTATAGGGGTGAAAACCGTCAACGTCTTTGTCGGGCGCAATGCGCTCAAGCACCTTCACGTTATCAATACCCGCAGGCAGCGGCAGCTGCACCAGAATCCCGTCGATCGCGCCGTCGGCATTCAGGGTATCAATCAGCTCCAGCAGCTCGGCCTCGCTGGTGGTTTCCGGCAGATCGTAGGAGCGGGAGACGAAACCCACCTCTTCGCATGCTTTGCGCTTGCTGCCGACATAAATTTGCGACGCAGGATTGCTGCCTACCAGCACAACGGCCAGTCCGGGGGCGCGTTTTCCCGCCGCAATGCGAGCCTGTACTTTTTCCGCAACCTCAGAGCGTACCTGCTGCGCAATCGTTTTACCGTCAATAATCTTTGCTGCCATCAGAGAGAGGATTCCATCTGTCACTTACCAAAGGGGGGATGTGCATATTTTGGCAGAAGCCGGGCGTGATGTCAGTCACCGTTTGTACTTTTGTACGCCGACGGGCGTTTCCGGCAGGGGATGACGCCGCGTTGACCACCGCCGCGTGCATTCCCATAACCTTTACAGGTTCTTTCTTATTTATTTTTAGGACGCAGCTGAGCTTATTCGCAGCCTTTATACATGTTTTGCGCCAATTATTTCCGGATAATTTATTAATACTGCTTCAGGTGTTATTTAAAGCCTCCGGGCAGGCCCGTTATGCGAATGACTTTGGGTTATTCGCCGTCGCGCGAATAATTATAGCTAGCAAGGAACATTTATGAAATTTAGTAAAATAGCAGCGTCTTTTGTGGCCGCGCTCGGTCTCGTCGCTTCCGCGGCACAGGCCGACACGGTGTCCGTGAACGGCGGTAATGTGCATTTTAAAGGTGAACTGGTCAATGCGGCGTGCGCGGTGAGCACGGAGTCCTCTAACCAGACGGTTGAGCTGGGTCAGTACCGTACCGCCACCTTTACCAAGGTCGGCACGACGTCGGCAAAGATCCCGTTCAATATCGTACTGAACGACTGCGATCCGAGCGTTGCGGCGACCGCGGCGGTGGCGTTCAGCGGCCAGATTGACGGCCAGGACAAGACCCTGCTTGCGGTGACGTCTGGCAGCAATGGCTCAACCGCGACGGGCGTCGGCATCGAGATCCTCGACAGCGCATCCGCCACCCTGACGCCGAACGGCAGCGTGTTCTCCGTGGCGCAAAACCTGGTTCAGGGGACCAACACCCTGCACTTCAGCGCGCGCTACAAAGCCACGGCGGACACGACCGAACCGGGCCAGGCGAACGCCGACGCAACGTTCGTCATGAAATACGAATAAGGCTGACGCCAGATTCAGGATGGCCATTGCCTCAGGGAAGAGGCGTTTTTTAGCCCGAATCGGGGAATGATGATGCTAAGGATGTTAGCGCTGCTCATGGTTCTGTGCGCGACCGCGCCGCCCGCATTTGCCCATCGCGTGGTGGTCGACGGCGGTCGTGTACAGATGCGCGGCGAACTGGTTAACGGCGCCTGCGCCGTCGCGCCAGAGAGCCAGAGTCTGCGTATCGATATGGGGCAGTACCGCACCAACACCTTTGCCGGAGTGGGCAGTTTTTCGACCGTCACAGTTCCCTTTACGCTGAAGATGGTGGATTGCCGGACGGACATTTCGCGCCTGGTCGGGGTGACATTCCAGGGGCTGAGCCCGGCGGAAGATCCCCAGGTTTTTCTGGCCGCCACCCAGGTAAGCGGTGTGCCTGCCGGGAGCGGGTTAGGGCTGGCGTTATTTGATAATAAACAACAGATGATTATTCCCAATGCGCCGCCGGTGACGTATTTCCCGGTCACCACCGGGGAAATGACGCTGTATTTTAGCGCGCGTTACCGGGTTATTTCCCTGCCCCTGACGCCTGGCGCAATAACATCGGATGTCTGGTTCACCCTCATTTATCCGTAAGCGTTTTGAGTCTGACCAGAAAATATAATATTACAGGGTTTACCGTTATGAATCGTTTATTCAACGGCGCTATTGCGTTGTCGCTACTGTTGCTGACGTGCGCGCTACCGACGCAGGCGGCGGGCGGCATCGCGCTGGGGGCAACCCGCGTTATCTATCCGGCGGATGCGAAGCAGAGCGCGCTGTCGCTGAGCAACAGCAACCCGCAGGAGCGTTATCTGATCAACGCCTGGATTGAAAACGCCAGCGGCCAGAAGGAGAAGACCTTCGCGGTCACGCCGCCGCTGTTCGTAAGCGAGCCGAAAAGCGAAAACACGCTGCGGATTATCTATGCCGGACCCGCGCTACCAACCGACCGCGAATCCCTGTTCTGGATGAACGTGAAAGCGATCCCCTCCGTCAATAAAGCGGATGCCGACGGCAAAAACGTGCTGCAGCTGGCTATTCTGTCGCGCATTAAGCTCTTCGTTCGCCCGAAAAACCTGCCGGTGCAGCCGACGCAGGCGCTCGACCAGCTGAAATTCGCCCGCACGGGCAGCGCGGTCAGCATCAGCAATCCGTCGCCGTATTACATCACGTTGGTGAATCTGCAAATCGGCGGGCGCAAGCTCGATAACGTGATGGTGGCGCCGAAAAGCAGCGCCAGCGTGGCGGTTCCCGGCGATCTTCAGGGGGCGCTGAGCTGGCAAAGCGTGAATGACTACGGGGCGATTACGCCTGCACGCCGCGTGAGCCTGTAATGCCAGCGGGAAAAACGAACATGACGGCCCCTCACTGGCCTGCGCTGCGGCTGCTGGCGCTGGCGCTCTCCGGCGCCTGGCTCTCTTCATCCGCCTGGGCTGAGAGCTACTTCAACCCGGCGTTTTTATCCGATGATGAAGCCGGTGTGGCGGATCTTTCCCGGTTTGAGAAGGGCAACCAGCAGCCTGCGGGCGTGTACCGGGTGGATATCTGGCGTAATGAGGAGTTTATCGGCGCGCAGGATCTGGCGTTTACCGCCGCCGGGGGTAAGCCCCCGACGGCTGGCGGGCTGGCGCCGTGTATTACCAGTTCGCTGCTGTCGCGCCTTGGGGTGAACCGCGCGGCGTTTCCGGCGCTGGCGAAATACGCAACTGATACCTGCGTTCCGCTGGAAACGGCGATTCCGGGCAGCGAAGCGGCGTTTGATTTCGCGGCGATGAAGCTCAGCATCAGCCTGCCGCAGGTGGCGATGCTTAACAGCGCCCGCGGCTACATTCCGCCGGAAGAGTGGGATGAGGGCATAACCGCCGCGCTGGCGAACTACAGCTTCAGCGGCAGCAAAGGCACCAACGACGACAGCTACTTTCTCAGCCTGCAAAGCGGGCTGAACTACGGCCCCTGGCGGCTGCGCAACAACGGCACCTGGAACTATTCGCGCAACGACGGCCAGCATCAGAACAGCTGGCGCAACGTGGCGACCTGGCTGCAGCGCGCCATTATTCCGTGGAAAAGCGAGCTGGTGCTCGGCGACAGCAATACCGGTAGCGACGTGTTTGACAGCGTCGGTTTTCGCGGCGGCCGCCTCTACTCGTCTGACAGCATGTACCCCGACAGCTTACAGGGCTTTGCGCCGACGGTACGCGGTATCGCCCGCACGCCCGCCAAAGTGACCATCCGGCAGAACGGGTATGTGGTGTATCAAAGCTATGTGCAAAGCGGCGCGTTCGCCATCAGCGATCTCAACCCGACGTCGTCAAGCGGCGATCTTGAGGTAACCGTTGATGAAAAAGACGGCAGCCAGCAGCGCTATACCGTACCGTACTCCTCCGTACCGCTGCTGCAGCGCGAGGGACGAATAAAATACGATCTGGTGGCGGGAGACTACCGCTCGGGGAACAACGACCAGTCCACGCCGTTCTTTGCCCAGGGGACGCTAATCGCGGGCCTTGCCGGCGGGTTTACCCTTTACGGCGGCACGCAGCTGTCGGAGCGCTACACGGCGGTCGCCATTGGCGCGGGGAAAAACTTCGGCGACTGGGGGGCGATTTCGCTCGACGTTACGCACGCCCGCAGCCAGCTGGCGGACGACAGCCGCCACGAAGGGCAGTCCTTACGCTTTCTGTATGCCAAATCCCTCAACAGCGTCGGCACCAACTTCCAGCTGCTGGGATATCGCTATTCCACGGAGGGTTTCTTCACCCTGGATGACACCACGTGGAAAACCATGAGCGGCTATCAGTACAGCGATGACCAAAAAGATAAAGACGGCGTGCCGGACATTATTAGCTACCACAACCTGACGATGAACAAGAAAGGGCGTTTTCAGGTCAACGTGTCACAGTCGTTGGGGCGTTTCGGCTCGCTGTATGTTTCCGGCAGCGAACAGAGCTACTGGGGCACCGGCGATACCAATACCTGGTATCAGTTTGGGTATTCCGGCGGCTGGCGCGGCGTCAGCTATTCGCTGTCGTGGTCATGGAACCGCTCGGTCGGCATTCCGGGTACCGATCGCATTGCCGCCTTTAACCTTTCCGTGCCGTTCAGTATTTTCAGTCCGGGGGAAGGGGCGCTGAACCGCGCCTACGCGACCGTTGCCGCCAGCCGCAACAGCGATGGTGATGACAGCTGGCAGAGCGGGGTGAGCGGAACACTGCTGGAAGGCAACAACCTCAGCTACAGCGTGACCCAGGGCAACGCCAGCGGTCGGGGGGCGACCGGCAGCGCCAGCGCGAACTGGCAGGCCACCTATGGTACCCTCGGCGCGGCCTATAACTACGATCGCGACCAGCATGATTTCAACTGGCAGGCGGCGGGCGGCATTCTGGCGCACGCCGACGGCGTGACCTTCAGCCAGCCGCTGGGCGACACCAACGTGCTGATTAAAGCGCCGGGCGCCACCGGCGTCAGCGTTGAAAACCAGACCGGCGTGAAAACCGACTGGCGCGGATATGCGGTGATGCCGTACGCCACGGTCTACCGCTATAACCGCGTGGCGCTGGATCCGAACTCGATGGGCAACAACACCGATATTGAAAACAACGTCAGCAGCGTCGTGCCCACCGAAGGGGCCGTGGTGCGCGCGGCGTTTGATACCCGCATCGGCGTGAGGGCGCTGATCACCGTCCGCCGCGGCGCGCAGCCGGTGCCGTTCGGCGCAATTGTGCGTGAAACCAGCCGGGGGATAACCAGCATGGTCGGCGATGATGGTCAAATCTACCTGAGCGGTTTGCCGCTGCGCGGCGAGCTGTTAATCCAGTGGGGCGACGGCGCCGCAGAGCAATGCCGCGCGCCGTACACGCTGCCCGAAAAGAGCCTGCAACAGGCTATCACCCTGACGGAGGTTCGTTGTGATCGCTAAGGTAACCACTTTGCTGGCGCTTCTGCTGGCGTCGGCGCAGGTCTCGGCCACCGTGTGCTACAACGAAAAGGGGGGCGCGACGGATGTTTTTTATGATTTGACCGACACCTTTACCAGCGCGAATAACCAGGTGGGGCAGATTGTCACCCTGAGCAATAAATCCGGCTGGGTCGGCGTGAACGCCATTTGCCCGAGTGGCACCCACGGAAGCTCGACAATGCGCAGCTATGTCTCGGATTTTCAGGTAACCAGCACGGAAGGTAACTTTCAGTATCTGAAACTGAATGACTACCTGGATGGCGCGATGCAAATCACCGATAGCTTTGCAGGCACGTTCTGGCCGCCGAAAAATTACATCCAGATGGGGACTCACGCCAACGTGCCGCTGCAAAAGCCGTTTCCGGTACAGGATTCTAACCTCGTATTCCGCCTGAAGGTCACCAAACGTTTTATCAATATGGTGGTTATCCCGCGGCAGACGATGTTTCGCGTGTATGTCACCACCACGAAGAGCGATCCGCTGACCACGCCGGTATACACCATCAGCTACAGCGGAACGATCAACGTTCCGCAAAACTGTGAAATTGATGCCGGTACCGTCGTGCGCTTTGACTTTGGCGACATCGGCGCCTCGCTGTTTAGCGAGGCTGGGGCGGGCAATCGCCCGCAGGGCGTGGCAGTACAGCAAAAAACGGTAGGCATCAAATGCACCAACGTGGAAGCCCAGGCTTACCTGAGCATGCGCCTTGAGGCCAGCAGCGTGCAGGGGAACGCGATGGTTGCGGATAACCCGGATCTGGGGTTTGTCGTCGCCGACAGCAGCGGCAAGCCGCTTACGCCGAATAACATCAGCAGCAAAATTCCGTTCCGTCTGGACGCCAGCGCCCAGGCGCAGGTGGGTATTCGCGCGTGGCCGGTCAGCGTCACCGGTAAGAAACCCGTGGAAGGACCGTTTACCGCCCGCGGCTATCTGCGGGTTGACTATGACTAAAGACAGGATGACGTTGATGCGGAGACCCGGGATCGCCCTGCTGATGGGCATCGCCATAGCGCTGCCCGCGCTGGCGGATACGCCGCTTGGGCAGGTGAATATTGAGCTTACCGGCAACGTGGTGGATTTCACCTGCGTTGCAGAGGGCAGCGACAGCGATAAATCGGTGTCGTTGGGGCGCTGGCCGGCAAAGCAGCTGCGTCAGGCCGGAAGCACCACGACCGCAGTGCCCTTCACGCTGCGGCTTACCGGATGCCCGCCCGGCGCGGCGTCGATTACCTTTGCCGGTAAAGCCGATGGCGCAGACCCGTCGCTGCTGGCGCTGAACGCCAGCAGTAGCGCCAGCCGGGTTGCCGTTGAAATTCGCGATAACGATCGTCGCCGCCTGCCGCTGCAGCAGGCAAGCCGCGACGTTGCGGTGGATGCCCAGGGTAACGTCATGCTGCAGTTTTATGCCAACTATATTGCAACCGCAGACGATCCGCAGGCCGGGAGCGCCGATGCGGATGCCACCTTTATGATTAATTATAATTAAGCCGTATTCAGCAACCGGTACGTGCCGGGGGCGAAAGGGGAAGATTAAAGTAATTCATGCGCCTTGGCGTAATCAATAAGCTCGACAATCGTGCGGACACCCAGTTTGCTAAATATATTAGACTTATGCGCGCTAATGGTTTTGTTGCTTAATAACAGCTTATCGGCAATTTCTTTGTTGGTTAACCCATTGGCCAGATAGCGTAATACCATGACCTCCCGATTAGATAGCGGAAGCTCCGTTTTACTACCACGGCGAATGTGGCTACGGCTCAGCGCGCTGAGCGTGTCGGCAGGGAAAAATGAATATCCCGATAACAGCATTTCGACGGCTTTATATATGTCGTTTTGATCTTTTCGCTTACTGACAAAACCGTTCGCTCCGGCGCGTATCGCGCGCCCGGCGTAGAAGTTCTCCGATTTCGATGAGAGAAAAAGAACCTTGGTTCTTCTGTTTATCTCATTGATTCTTTTGAGCAAAGAAAATCCATCCGTGCCGGGCAGTTCGACGTCAAGAATGACCAGGTCGGTGGGATGCTTACGCACGTGCTCAAGCACTTCACGGCCATTTCCCGATTTAAGTACTACCTGAATATTTTTATTTTTCTGCAAAAGAATCTCTATCGACATTCTGACGATAGGCTGTTCGTCCATAATAATTACGGATGATGGTTTCATAATCTGTTCCTCAGATTTTATATAACACCGTGCTGATTCTTGAAGTCGTCACGTTCGGCAGGAGGACAGCGGATTGGATTTCCTGAGTGCGAAGCGTGTTTCCCCGGATAGTGTAAGTGTGTCCCTGGTTAAGCCTGTGTGGGTCAATGAGCAATTATTAAAGTATTAAACATTCAACGGTGTCGATTATACCGTCTAACGTTTTGCATAAAAGCCTGCAAAGTTAACAAAGCGCTTTACTAATTATGATGTTCTGAGTAAGACAAGTTAGGAAAATTCGCATGGATACTCTTTCTGGTTATTTTTAATATGGTAGAGTTTAATGTCTATTTAATCGTTAAAAACAAAATTACTAACCAGGTGTTTATCATTTGTTAATAATATTACCAAATGTAGTTTTTCCTGATTAACAGGCGGGTATCATCAGAAAATCCTTCGCTATCGCGCGTTATAAGGGGGGAAACCCGGTCTTTTTCAGGCTTAACCTCGTTGAAATCAATTTAGAATAATATTCTGTTGATAGAAGAAATGCGTCCGGTGAAATGGCCCGCTGCTCATATTTCGCTCGAGTAAATGACCATCGGTTTGCATCCGCAAAACCGGTTCTTAGTGAAAGAGGCCAGTCACAGGACGTTACGTGGATATTTATCACGGCGAGATCGCTTTTTTAGGAATAGTTTTAATTGTTTTTCAGATGTTGCATATTTACATTTTATTAACATAAAAATAAGCAATTTCCTAAAGTTAAGTAAGAATTAACAAATTAGTTCGGTGTATTTTCACAAGGTGGATTATTCACCTGCTGTAACAGACGCAGCAGCTGCTGGCGCTGAGTGTATTTTAACCGCGTTAAAATGCAGCCGAGTCGATAAATGATTCGGTGGTAAGGACGCTGCTGCGCGCGGGCAATTTCCCGCAGCGTTCGCCCGTGCGCCAGCTGGATCAAAATATCCCACTCGCGGGCATTAAAATCGCCTCTGGCCGACGGGGCGTCAGCGCCAGCCTCGGGGGCGGTTGGCGTCAGGCGTACGGCATCGAGCACCGCGTGGCGGTTGAGGATCCGGCAGCGGCAAGCGGATTTAATAAAGCGCTGAACATCCCGCTGCGACGAGGAAAGCAGCAGCGTGACGCTGAGGGTTGGCGCATATTTTTGCTGGTGGCGAATGAGATCCAGCGTGGTTAACAGCGGTTGCGCCAGACCCTCCGGGTCCACAATCAGGTTACCGGCGACGGCATCTTTTACGGCGGCGAATGCGTCTGCGAGCGTGTCGTAAATCCGACAGTGGCTTAACGGCGCCGCGCTGTAGCGCATTCCGCCAATGAGATAGCGATCGTGGGTGACCAGAATCGGGTCGGCGGCGTTCTTCGTCAGACCAGAGGTCGGGTTGAGCAGCTCGGCGCTTTCAATTAACGCAAAGTGAGGTAAGGGGAGCTGATACCCCTGCTCCTCGGTCATGTTTCGTCTTCGCCTTTCCCTGCGTCTCACCGTGCGCATTCATTCCCTCTCAGCACGCCCGGTAAACTCTCCCGGGCCTGGGACGGTGTTCCGCCAGGAGGGGGGGAATATTACCTGATTTTTCTGCAGTAAACGGAAACTCGCCGCCATTCTTCCCGATAGAACACGGGTTTAGCCATTGTTGATGAGCGCCTGTCCAGAGGGTACCAGGCGGGGCTTAAACAGGGGGGAGATATTTCTTAGTCGTTGGCAGGGAAATGTGACTAACGTTTAAGCAGTTGATGTTGTTCAAACCCGGCGTGTGGGGGGATACCGGGAAAAGGCATTGACTCACCGCTGTGGGACCGTATAATTCCTCGCGCTTCACCCCGTGAAGTTCTCTTCTGTGTGCGCCCTTAGCTCAGTTGGATAGAGCAACGGCCTTCTAAGCCGTAGGTCATAGGTTCGAATCCTATAGGGCGTGCCATTTAACTTCAGTGACTTACGCTTCTTTTATCTCCTCCATTTTTTCGCTGTGGGACATCTTTGTTAAAATCGAGTCAATTTGTCTTGCGTGTTTAGCCAGGTGATAAATGCCAGGTGAGCATATCGACGTGCCATTTCGATGCTTTCCCATCCTCCCATTTCCTGCAGAACGGACAGCGTCACTCCAGACTGAATTAACCAGCTTGCCCATGTATGCCGGAGGTCATGGAAACGGAAATCCTCAATTCCGGCTCTCTTGCATGCAGAGCTCCATGCCCGACTGTCATCGACCCGAATTTTCCTTACGGTCGGCGTTAGCGTTCCATCTGGTCTGTGCCATGCTCTGGTGTGAACGAATACAGTGACCGGCCATTTATCGTTATCATTCTGCAAAAGAAACTGGCTAAACGTAAGATCCTACCTGCCCCCCCAGTGATGTTGCTGACAATACCACTTTAACTGCTCGACCATTGCCTGGGCAGCCTGAGTCAGCGGCCTTTTACGCGGGTAGATTAAGCCATAATGCCCCATCGGCAATGAGGATTGGCCGATCGGTAGCGCGCTAAGCACGCAGCCAAAACGCGGCTCGTTGAGCCGCGCCTGGGCCAGGATGGTCAGGTAATCGTTATTGATCACCAGATTCATGATACATACCGTCGAATCAGTAAGTACCGGCGAGGAGGGACCGTCAGGATAATCAAACGGTACAAATTGCCGGATGTAGTGGTAGTAGCCCATATCGGTCTCCGGAATCACCCATGAAGCCTTTGCCAGATCCTGCATAGAACGACAGTTTATTAATGGATGATTTTTGCGGCCTACGACACAAAATGGCGCATCAAACAGAGGAATTATCCTGAAATCGCCCAACGGCATCTGGTCGGTCAGGGTTCCCAGGGCAAAATCGAGCCGGCCATCACGCAGGCTTGGTAATAACGTTGACAGTTGCGCCTCTTTGATATTAATCAACGTTCTGGGATGTGACTTTTTAAAATCTTTAATTACTGAGCTCAGGATCGTAACCCCAAACAGGGAGGAAATACCGAATGCCACTCGTCCATAGGTATTGTTGTTGATTTGCTCAATTTCATCCGCCGCCTTCTCCAGCTCTTCCAGAATTAAATGTGCCCGAACGGCAAAGGCGCTCCCTACCTCGGTCAGCGTTACGCCTTCATTGCTGCGGACTAGCAGCGTCGCTCCGATATGATTCTCCAGTTCTTTTAATGCTCGGGTCAATGCCGGTTGCGACTGATTCATCTCTCTGGCTGCTGCGCGAATGCTTCCGCAACGAATGACTTCGTTAAAGACTTTAATCTGCTGAAGCTTGGGTAAATACTTCATCGTGTCCCTATCAATTTTTTTTATCATGGTAAAAGAAATAGCATCTTTACCCTTCGGCATTTATTGCGTTAAATCAACGGAATCTAATACCAATATCAGTAACACTATCCATGAAGCAATTTATGTGACAGGACGCTACAGACGGTGGCGCCGGAGGTGGGCGCACGGCGCTGGCGCACGCACAACTTGAAGTATGACGGATATAAAGCGAATTAACTACACAGGAAATGATCCGATGCTAACCATCATGCTGGGTATTTTTGTACTCATTGCCACTATTGTCTTATTAGTTAAACGATTTGATACACGAGCAACCCTTATTGGCGCTGGAATAATGCTGTGCATTATTTCCCTGTCTCCAATGAGTGCGTTTGGCGCATTTTCAGCGCGAATGACAACTTCGGGGTTAATTGAATCTATCTGCTCCAGTATGGGGTTTGCCTACGTGATGAAATTCACCCATTGCGACCTGGCGCTGGTCAATTTGTTGACCCGCAGATTATCAAAACTGGGCTTTTTGCTGATCCCTGCGGCGGTAGCGGTGACCTTTGTTGTCTGCATTGCCATTCCTTCTGCCGCTGGCGTTTCGGCCGCGGTGGGAGCGACGTTGATCCCGTTGCTTATCTCCGCACGTATTCATCCGGCGATCGCTGGCGGTACGGTGCTTACCGGTACGTTGGGCGCATATTTGAACCCTGGCGTTGCTCATAATGCTTTTATTGCCCACATCTCCCATACGCCACTGATGGATTTTGTGTTTTATCATGCGCCGATCACAATCCTCTGCGGCGTGATTGGCGCTGTATGCCTGACGCTCGTCGCCATCTTCACCAAACAGCTTAACTATCAGCCAGCACAGGGGGAGGCGGTTGAAATAGGCCAGATTACGGATCAAAGCGAGGCGCGGGGCCTGTGTTTTTATCTTAAAACCATCGCGCCATTTATACCGGTGGTTCTGCTGGTGTCTGCCGGGCTTGGCTGGTTTGGCGAGGTGAAAATGAACGTGCCTGCGGCGATGATTATTGGCGCGATTTACGCCTTACTGATAACACGTTCTAATCCGGGAGCACTGACCAAAAGCTTTTTCGACGGAATGGGAGAGTCGTATGCCAATATCCTGGGCATCATTATCGCTGCCGCAGTATTTATCGAGGGGCTGAATTCCGTTGGGATGATTAATGGATTCATTCAATTATTAACCAGCCACCCTGAGTTTGCCCGGTGGGGCGGGACGATGGGACCTTTCTTTATGGGGTTAATTACGGGTACTGGCGATGCGACGGCGTTTGCGTTTAATGAGGCTGTGACACCGCATGCCGGCAGCTTTGGATATGGCGTGAATAACCTCGGCGCGAGCGTGATGCTGGCTTCTGCACTGGGACGCAATATGTCGCCACTGGCAGGAGCCACCATCGTGTGTGCCGGGTTAGCGGGTGTCAGTCCGGTTGAAATCGTCAGGCGAACTGCGCCAGGCGCTATTGTTGCGATGCTCTTTATCGCTATCTTTTTTTTATAAGCGAGGTCATTCATGAGTTACCCTAATTCGGAACAGTTAAGCAAGTGGCGCAGGCAGTTTCACCAGATGCCTGAAATTGGCTGGTCGGAGTTTGTTACTACGGCAACACTGATTACGACGCTTCGCGACATGGGTTACCAGGTATTGACCGGTAAGGAGTTTCTCAATCCGGCAGCTATCCTCGGGCGAGATCGGCAGGATGTTGATAAGGGAGTGGCTCGGGCACAGGCTGCAGGCGTCGATCCCAATTTGTTGGCGGAAATTGCGGGGCTGACGGGGTGTCTGGCCCTGCTGGATACCGGAGTGGAAGGCCCCACTATCGCCCTGCGTTTTGACATTGACTGTGTGGCGGTTAATGAAAGCAGGGATTCGCGCCACCTGCCTTTTTCTCAGGGATTTGCCTCCCTCAACCCCGGATATATGCATGCCTGCGGACATGACGGGCACATGGCTATCGGATTAGGTGTGGCTCAGTGGCTAATAGCCAATCGAGCATCGCTTAGGGGACGGGTTAAGCTAATTTTCCAGCCAGCGGAAGAGGGCGTCCGTGGCGCCAGACCTGTTGTTGAAGGCGGGAGTCTTGATGATGTGGATTATTTTCTCTCAGCGCATTTAGGGATGGGATGTCCCAGCGGCGAGATCGTCGTCAATCCGCAGGACTTCCTGTGCACAACTAAGCTGGATTTTCGGTTTGATGGCATATCGGCGCACGCTGGCGTCAATCCGCAAGGCGGGGCTAATGCTCTGGTGGGGGCCTGTCACTGCGTCAGCCAGCTCATGGGGATCCCGCGGCATGGGGAAGGAATGACGCGCATCAATGTCGGCACCCTACAGGCGGGAGAAGGCCGTAATGTTATCCCGAGTTCAGCCTTGCTCCAGCTGGAGGTCAGAGGGGACTGCCAGCAGATAAATCAGTATATGACTCAACGCGCGCTGAGTATTGGAGAAGGGATTGCGCAGGGATTTGGTCTGCGCTTCGAACATGAGGTGATGGGGGAAGCGGTCGATCTGCACAACGATATGCAGCTGATTGAACTGGTAAGCCACATTGCCCGGGATAATGTTGGGCTATCACTGCGCGAAGATTCTTTTGGCGGCAGCGAAGATGCCACACTGTTGGTTAAGCGAGTACAGGAGCGGGGAGGGAAAGCGATCTACTTTGTTTTGGGGGCGACCATTTCCGCTGGTCATCATGAGGCAAATTTTGATTTTGATGAAGCTTCGTTGTTGCCGGGCGTTCAGGTTTTTACCGGTTGTATCAGCGCGCTTATCGGATGTTAATGACGCATCTGATGGCCTTTACTCTTCATGGGTGAGGCGATGTCTGTATTAATGATTAATGCAGAATAGAGGATTGCGAGATATAACGTTGAAGTAGCAGGTACTTGTTCGTGTTAACCAGTACCTGCCTAATTTAAAAAATAAATAATTTGCTGGTTTGATAAATGTATTTTTTCTGGAGCAGGTACTTTCTGCACTGTTGAGTATGTCTCAGGACTATAAGGTGGTCACCCCATAATCTGCATCCTCAGCGGATCGTTGAGGGCGCGGTTTACGGTATTTGTCCAGTAAGTGATTCTGAATGTTATGGAGCATATCCCCGTTAAGCTTATAGAGGCGAAGATAAAGAACCAGCGTCACGATATAAAAAAGCACCGGCAACGCAATCATTATCACCTGCATGCCGAGCAGCGTGGTGGTTGACTGTGCCATATTGGGTTGATAGCCAATGATACCAAGCACGGCGGCAATAAAAAAAGCTGCAAAGGCTGAACCACCTTTGACCACCATGGTCTGCACTGAGTAAGCAATACTTTCACAGCGAATATTAAGCTTATATTCTCCATAATCAACGGTGTCAGCAACCATAATGACCTGCAATACCCAGAATAATGCAGAGCCAATATTGAGGAATATGCCTGCAAGCGAGATTAACCAGATGTTGTGGTATCCCATTAAGGCTATCCATAACAATACGCCGCAGCCAAGTGCCGGCATCACCGATGCCCCTGCCCATAATACTTTTCGTGAGAGCATGTTTGCCAGCCGAGGAAACAGGACTAGCGTCAGCAAGTTCGCGGCGCCAGCATAGGACATGTAGTAGGGAAACAGCGATGCGTCGCCGATAACATAGGTGAAGTAGTAAATTGCAAACCCTGCGATAATATTGGCTGCAATATTATAGGCTAACGCCATTGCCAGCAGGCAGGAGAGTTGATCGTTTTTGTAGATTAAGCTCACGATGCTTTTCAGCGTCAACCGGCCGCTATCAGGGGTCGCATCGCTGTCGGATGACCAGGCCTCATGGACGTTACGCAGCGTGACAACCGTTGAAGCGATAAAAAATGCGATCAGCACCAGGGTAAACATCTGGAAACCAAAACCCCGGTTGGCGCCGCCGATATGCTCCACAAACGGCAGGGTTATACCTGCGGTGATAAAGCCAGAAAGGCTGGCAAAAAAACGAGGATAGGGGACAAGCTGTTCACGTTCCCGTTTATCAAGCGTGATGGTGGGTACTAATGACCAGAATGGAATGTCCATGATGGTATAGGTCATTCCCCACAAAATATAGGTCACGCAGGCAAAGACAATCTGTGCTGTGCCTTCAAACAGATGTGCGCTAAACAGTAAAAACAGAACGACGGAGTTTGTCAGTGTTCCAACGAGGATCCAGGGTTTAAATTTTCCCCACCGCGAACGCGTACTGTTAACAATCCATCCCATAATAGGGTCGTTAAAAGCATCCCAGATTCTGGCGACCAGGAACAAAGTCCCGACAACGCCTACCGAAAGACCGACAATATCGGTGTAGTAATACATCAGATACATATACACAATGCCGATCGCGAAATCCTTACCAAATGCACCAAATCCGTAACTGAGTTTTGTGGTCATTGATATGCTCATAGGGTATCAGGTCACTGTTGCCAGCGCCCGCCTTCAGTCTGCAGAAATGAATGTCAGAGCCAGGCCTGCTATGGCCTGGCATCGTGATAATTACGGGTGTACCCACTCAGGTAACCAGTCGCCATGAGCTGCTATCAAATCGTCCATCAGCGTATAGATTTCCTCAATGCTGAGCACTGCCGCCGTGTGTGGATCCAGCAGCGCGGCATGGTAAACGCGCTCCCGGTTTTCAGTCAGCATCGCCTCAGTTAATAGCGTCTGAACGTTGATGTTGGTTTGCATCAGCGCGGCAAGATGTGAGGGCAGAGCGCCTATTTTGGTGGGCTGAAGCCCGTTGCTGTCGACCAGACAAGGGACCTCCACGCAGCATCCCTGCGGCAGGTTATCAATTAACCCCTCGTTGCGCACGTTGCCATAAATAACGCTGGGTTCGCCGGTCCAGATTGCGTTCATAATAGTGCTGGCATATTCGCGGGAAGGCTTAATCTCGATGCGCTCTGCCGTTTTGTACGCTTCAAGCTCATTGCGCCAGTTAGCCAGTTGCTCTACACAGCGCTTCGGATATTCGTCCAGAGGCACCTTGTAGCGATTAATCAAATCTTCACGACCCGGTTTAATGAACCACGGCGTGTATTCGGCAAAATGTTCAGAAGACTCTGTGACAAAGTAGCCCAGTTTCTTAAACATCTCGTAGCGGATAATGTTCTGACAGCGTGAGTTACTGTGAGAATTCGGTTTAGGCGCATGGCCGTTTTCATAAGCACGTAATAAATCGGGGTAGATGCTGGTGTATTCGCCATTTTCCCCTTTTTTCTCCAGCGACAAATAAAACGCCATATGATTAATACCGGCGCAGCGGTAGCGTAAGGTGTCAGCAGAAATATCCAGGTCACGAGCCAGTTCCTCTGCTGTTCCCTGTACGGAATGACACAACCCAACCTGTTTAATCTGCGGGTATCTGGCGTACATTGCCCAGGTATTCATCGCCATCGGGTTAACGTAATTAAGCATGGTGGCATTTGGACAAACCTCCGTCATGTCCTCACAAATTTGCCACAAATGCGGGATCGTCCGCAGGGCGCGCATGATGCCGCCTGGGCCCAGCGTATCCGCTATTGTCTGTTCCAGACCATGTCGTTTACAAACTTCAAAATCAGTCACGGTACAGGGTTCATAGCCGCCTATCTGAAATGCCACGACGACAAAATCGGCATCGCGAAGCGCCTCTTTGCGGGAACTATGACAGGTGATGCTGCCCGTCGCGTCGGCAGACTCCATCAGTTTACGTACGACAATGTGAGACTCTTCCAGCCGTACAGGGTCAATGTCCATCAGGGCGATATGCGCTGTTTTCAGTGCCGGGCGCTGAAATACGTCGCCGAGAATATTCTTCACAAAAATGGTGGAACCTGCGCCGATAAAGGTAATTTTAGGGGGCCGCATAATTTTTCTCCGGTAGTCGAATTAACGCTTTCATCGTGGCATACCGGAGATGGGCTTTTCCTCCATCTTCTTCTGAGAGATATCCCGGAAACTCATATTCTGCATTCCACTCTAATAAAACTGAGTTTTCAGGACTATTTATGCTGAAAAGAAGAGGTTTCAGGTCTTTCTCAGATAGCATTATAAAAAAACAGGCTGTTGTCGCAGTCTCCCGCTCCCTGTTATGCGAGGATATCTGATAATTCAGGAGGATATTCACTATGGACCATACTCCACAGCGTCCGCCGCCCGACCCGCATATGTGCAACAGTACTGACAATCTGGTTCGCAGTCCTCTGGCGCTTTATTCTGAATATCAGCGCATGGATATTGAACTGCGTGCGCCGCATGTGATGCCTGCAAGCCACTGGCATGGGCAGGTGGAGGTCAATGTCCCTTTCGATGGCGACGTTGAATACCAGTTCAACGATCGCTCTGTGAGCGTGGAACGAGGACATATCACGGTGTTCTGGGCATGTACTCCGCATCAGCTTATCAACGTGGGTAATTGCCGGAGCATGGCTATTTTTAATTTACCCATGCACCTGTTTCTCTCCTGGCCTCTGGATCGCACGCTGGTGAGCCATGTGACTCACGGCATGGTGATTAAATCACTTGCTGCGCAGCAGTTAAGTGATTTCGAGGTCCGCCGCTGGCAGCAGGAGCTTAATAGCCCGGATGAGCAGATTCGTCAGCTGGCGATTGAAGAAATTGGGTTGATGCTAAAGCGCTTTAGCCTCCTGGGCTGGCAGCCTGTCCTGGTAAACAGAAGTTCACGGACCTACAGCACCGGGAATAATATGTCACGGCATGCGCAATTTTATGTCAGCCAAATGCTGGAGTTTATTGCCGGAAATTATGATCAGGCGCTGACCATTGAGCAGGTTGCGGAACATGTTAAGCTGAATGCCAATTACGCCATGGGAATTTTTCAGCGCGTGATGCAAATGACGGTGAAACAGTACATCACCGCGATGCGGGTTAACCACGTCAGAGCGCTGCTCAGCGATACGGATAAGACTATACTGGATATTGCGCTCACTGCGGGCTTTCGTTCCAGCAGTCGCTTCTACAGTACCTTTAATCAATATGTCGGCATGTCGCCGCAGAAGTATCGTAAACTGAGTCAGCAACGAAATGCGGGATATCGCTTAGCCTGGCATGAGGCTCCCGCGCGTTAATTTTCGGCATTTTCTGCAGGCTGATGAATACCTCAGGCCTGTGAATCGCCACGAGTTTAACAGGCTGGGAGCGCGCACTGTTTCATCCTGGGGGGGGAGAGGCGCCTTTCAGTATTAAAGGCATCAAATAGGTACTTTTGTCAGGTTATTCATTTCAGTCAGCAACCAGTGTTCAAAATCCTTGAGTGCCGGTTCATTTGTTCCTGTTTCCGTCGGTTTGACTAAACAGAATTTTTTACTTACAGATGCCGATTCTGGCCAGGGGGCGACAAGCGCGCCGCTACTCAATTCTTTGTCAACGTACATGCGCGGCACTAATGCAACGCCTTGTCCCGCCAGTGCGGCAGCTATTGCCATTTCATGAAGGTCATACCTGGCACCCTGAGCTAAATTATCAAGGCTTATCCCGATTTCCCGGGCATAATGCTGCCATGCTTCAGGATTCTGCCGTCGATGAATGCGCGGTAGTTCACTCAACTGTTCATAGACGTTCTTATCCGTTAATAATGCCGGATGGCATATGGGCACCAATTTTTCCTGAAAGAGAAATTGCATGCGCATGCCTGACCAGGCGGGATGCTCAAAATGAACGACGGCATCAAAGCCACTTCCGGTAAGAATGAAAGGGTCAGTTCTGGCTGCGATATTTAATGTGATATCCGGGTGTAGAGATTGAAAACCACTCAAGCGCGGAATAAGCCATCGACTGGAGAACGTCGGCAGTACGGCAATATCCAGACTCCTGCTGCCCTCAGGCATACCGGTGATGTACAGGGTATCCCTTTCGAGTCGTTCAAGCGCTTCGTGAACGTGATGCGCATAACGCGCACCGACTGGATTCAGTTTTACACGGCTTCCCGCCCGGTCAAACAGTCTACAGCCCAGTAAAGATTCGAGGCGGGCTATCTGACGGCTGATGGCCCCTTCTGTAAGCGAGAGTTCCTTTGCTGCCCGGGCAAAGTTACCGTGCCTCGCGGCGGCATCAAAAGCCTGCAGGGAGGTGCTGCTGGGTATTTTTCTGCGCATAAAAACCCCTCTTTTGATGTGTATATGGTGACCTTTCAGTGATCTAATGTCACTAATCAATGAAATAATATCGATTCATAGCCGAAAAAACAGCATGTAGCATGATGAAAAGTCATTAGACAGGCTCATGTGTTTCCTGCTGTTTACTACTGTGGAGGTTAATCGATGTTATATATCGTTGAATGCTCGTATAACGATCCTGGAAGCGAGGATGAGTGGAATAAATTTTACAGCGAGGAAAAACTGCCAGCATTGGTCTCCGTCCCTGGATTCAGTTCTTCACAGCGATTCCGGGCTATAAAACCTGGCTGTCCTGCATATCTTGCGATTCACACCATTAAGGATGCGGATGTTCTTACCAGTGATGATTATCGGCAGGAAGGGGGCGGTCATTTCTCCTTCGGGCAGGCATACATCACGGACTGGCACCGCAACTTGTATGAGTGTGAAGGCCCGGCTCCGGGCATATCCTCAAATGAAATACTGGCAGTCAGCATTTGGCCGATAGGCTTTCTGGAGACAGAGCTGGGGTGCCAGGTTCTGAAAATGCAGGCCGTGGGGCTGAATAAATCCCCGGAACATCGCGTTATATATGTCCTGACGCGTGAAAATGCCTCACTGCTTGCGGAAATTCCTGAGGTATATCTCTACGAAGCCCTCACACCGCAGCTGCAGAGCCCTGTTAAGGGGCCTCAAAGGGGAGGGCTACAGAATTATGCCTAATCTTAGTTTTCATATTGCTGAAGATCGGTTTGACAGATTCACCGATCTTCCCGGTTTTACCCATAATTGCATTACACTCTGCTGCAACATACTTGGCGCAGAACCGGAAAAAGTTCACATCATATATATCGATGTAAAGCCGGGATGTGGGTATCCGGTATATGCCGAAATCAATTACCGTCTGACAGAATTGCGGACATCAGAGGTGATGGAAAATTTTATGCATGAGCTGGAGCTGGCTATTCAACAGGCTTCGGGTTTAATGGCGCGTATTCGCTGTTTTGGATTTATTTCATCTCAAATATATGCCAAAAACTAACCCTGAGGTATTTATGAAACATGTACCCTTCATCTCCTGTCAGATTGGGGATTTTCTGGTAACAGCATTGAGTGATGGCAATATATCAGCCAGCCTGGATTTACTATCAGGTATTGAAACTGTCGATGCAGAGGTCATTCAGCATAATGCCGGGATTGTTGAACCCGGCAATATCCATATCAACTGTTATCTCATCCGTGGGCGAGGGCGAACCATCCTGGTTGATACCGGTACAGGAGGGCAGAGTGAGGCGGGAGGCCAGCTTAAAGCAAACCTTGTTGCAGCCGGGGTCCGACCTGATGATGTGGACACGGTCTTATTGACGCACGGTCATCCTGACCATATTGGGGGGCTGCTGGATGCTGAAGGGCGACCAGTCTATGAACATGCTGAACTTCATCTTCATACTCTCGAAGCGGAATACTGGTGGGACGATGAAAAACAGAGAATGGCCAGTGAGCGAGGAAAATATAATTTCATGCTGGCTCGTCGCACACTAGACGCTTATGCGCAGAGTGTGCGTTTTTTTTCCGGTAATGAGGTAACCGAGGGTATTCTGCCCGTATGGTTACCGGGTCACACACCAGGACATACCGGGTTCCGCGTTGGTTCGGGTGATAAAAGTTTATTAATATGGGGGGATATCGTCCATTATCCTCATATTCAGTCAGCAAAACCGGGTGCTTCTATTTTATTTGATGTTGATCCCGCGCAGGCCGAAGATACGCGGAAGAAAACGCTGCAACAAGCTGCCAGGGATAAGTTGCTTATAGCAGGCATGCATTTAGACCGAACCGGGTTTGCTACCGTTTTCATGGCCGATGGTGGATACCGTATTTCCTACTCAGGGAATGAATAGGTATATACGACTCCGCTCCAGCAAAACGTTAACTAAAGGATAGTGCTTGCCGTTATTTCCAGTACTAAAATTGAACGCGTATTTTTGCATTAAAATACAATAAGTTTTTTTATGTTGAATCCTGTAAGACCCGAAAATAATAGTAAAGTCTTAAGGCAAAGAGGCTGTCTGGTGTATAAAAAAAGCCCTGGGGTTCAGGGCAAAATACTACGTCGGATTATCTTTGAACTAGTTTGTCAAAGTTGCAATATGAAAACATACGTTGATTTGTATGACAAATGAATAATGGGAATAGCAAGTATTCTCGGTATCTATCTCTGACTATTTCTTGCGCAGATTTATGTGCGGTGAAGCAGACGCTGTCCACTATCTGACTACCGGGCGTTGGCGGGTGGCGCTATTCCAGAATTAAACTCCGCGACGATTGCTCCGTCGCCTTATCATCGTTATGTTATGACAATGTTAATTTGAAATGCACGATAGCGGAGAGGTGATATGAAGCTGCAAAACGGACCGGTATTATGCCCTCACTGCGACAGTATGAGCGCCTACTATGAGATTGACAGGCTCTGCGCGATAAGGGAGAAGGCTTCGGCAGGTGAACACCGGCAGGAGTGGGCCAGCGTATTGACAACCCACAAGAAGAGAGCGTTTTGCCTTACCTGTCATAAATCAATCGTGGTTTCTGCAACGCAGCCATAGCCTGCGACAGCGCAGGCATAACTGACAGTCATTGAACATTACTAGTTCCAAAAGACTCTAATTCACTTTATTAATTTCCAGATAACACTTCGCGCTCGCTGTGCGTGTGTTTCCCGTCATCAGCGCCAACTCTGCGCCAGCCCAGGCACAGAGGGCTTTCGCACGTACGTCAATACCCCGCTAAGATCATAATATGTATAAAAAGAAACGTTATTTCATTTTGAGTAAACGCTAATTTCAGTTTTTATATATCCCCACGGCTTGTCATGGAAACTGAAACTGTGGGCGCACCGATATAACGATATGAATGGGGATGCTGGCGCTGCGTGAAGCAACGTCCATTTCATCAGTCGGTTACCTCTGACCACTCATCTTTGACTTCAGCCGCTTCAGGTCAGATAGCGTGCCGCAGAGCATGTCATCTGGCGATAAAAACCTTTAGTAGTTCTTTTCACAGGATTGATTGAAAGGTATGACGTTGAAATCTTTATATGCTGCCCTTGCCGTTTGTTCGGCGTTAACGAGCCTGAATGCTAATGCATGGAGCCTCAACTATCGCCACGAATTTCTGGAAAAATCGGAACAGCAAAGCGATCGTCTTGTCGTTGGGCATCGTTTCGATAACGGCTGGGGCTTTAGCGTAGAGTCCAAATTTACCAACGAAGGGGAAGGGGCGTTCGATGGTTTTCATACCACCGGCACCGAATACGATCTGAGCTATCTTGCTAAACCGAATTCGACATGGTGGTGGGAAGCCGGATTTAATACCGAGATAACCGACGACGTCCAGGATCTGCGCGTTCATTTCAAACCGACCTACTGGTTTACGCCTGAGCTTTATACTGCTGCGCGTTTCAGGGTTGGCCAGCGCAACTATACCGACGCCTCTGGACAAGATAATGGACACTATTTCCAGCTGAACTATTACCTGGGTTATAACGCTGAGAATTGGTCTATTGCCTACGATTTTGAATATAAGAAGCTGGATTATCCTGACTTTAAAGGCGAAGAGTATTCTTATCTTAATAACGTAACGATCCGCGTTCCTATTAATAAGAACTGGCGTCCTTATACCGAAATTGGCTACGTATCGTATAACGATCCAACGGATAACAATCCCTATCCTGACGAGTGGCAGTGGCGCTGGCGCGTCGGGGTTGAATACGTATTCTGACGGTCATTCCTCTGAATACGGCTGCACTTAAGATGGGTTTATTACCGCAGGCTCATTTTCGTCAATGAAAAAGGGTCTGCTCTTATTTTCAATGCCATTAGCGTCGACAGGCGTTAATGGCGACAAGGAGAGTTGTATGTCTCTGGGAAATTGGGTGCTTGAACCGGGAGAGGCGCTTACGCGTTTTTGCGTATCGGCTTCCCGCGAGGAGCGATTCGCCGAGTTTTTTACCGGTGAAGCCATGGATATGACCATGGATTACCACTTCCAGAATGGAACCGGGCCGTCAGAGGAGACGTTTTGCCGACAGATTTTTCGCCAGCAGATGGCGGAGCGCAGCGTCGATCCCGCGCAGGCGCTGCCGCGCTCGCAGGTTACCTTTGTCGGTGAGAGCGACACGGTGTCGTTTTCATCCTTTAACCGCCTGCCGTTCCACGTACAGCGCTGGCTGGAGGTGGAGCTGCATGCCGAAAGCGCCGGGCTTTACCCGTTTCAGCTGTCAACCTGCGGCGGCGTCCGGATCTGGCGCGATGGCGCGGCCGTCGCCAGCTTTACCCCGTTTACCCGCAATACGCAGCAGAGCTGCGACGTCCTGCTGCCGCTGGCGGCCGGGAAAAACACCCTGCTGATTCACCTGGAAGAGCTGTTCGAGCGCGATACCCATTTTGTGCTGCGCCTGATTTACCGCGGCGATGTTTCGCTGGGCGTGTCGCTGCCGAACGTCGAGGCGAAAACGCTGGATGCATTAACCCATTTTGCCAGCGGAATGCGCCCGGAGCTGACGGCCTGGAACAACCAGGCGCGCATCCGCCTTGCCGCCGCCGCGCCCGCGCATACCGTTCATCTTGAGGGCGAAATCCACGGGATGGGCAACGACAATTTCACGCCGCGCCAGGTCGATTTTGGCGCGGTCTCTCCGGCGTCCGAGGCGCTTACGCTTGAGATCCCCCGCGACATCGGCCCTGCGCACTATCAGATTGCGCTACGCATGCGCTGTGAGGATGTCTGTATCACCCGCGCGATCGGGGTCAACGTCATGCAGCCGCTGGGCGCGGCGGAACCGTCGGGCAAACTGCAGGAGCGCAAGCTGCAGGCGCTACGCCACACGGCGCGTCACGGAATGGACCGCACCTCGCGCCTGCTGGCCATGCTGCACTGCGGCGAAGTCACGGACGCCGCTACGCCGCTGCTGCTCGATACGCTGCAGCGAATCAGCGCCCGCGAGGATTGCTCTGATTTCTCACTGGTGCCGCTGCTGTGGATCTGGCGCGATCACGAGGGCGAGCATTTCCCGCCTGCGCTCTGGCGACGCGTGCGCAGCACCATCCTGGGCTACCGCTACTGGCTGGATGAGCCGGGTAACGACGTGATGTGGTTCTGGAGTGAAAACCACACGCTCTGTTTCCATGCCGCTCAGTATCTGGCGGGCCAGATGTTCCCGAACGACCTGTTTCTGGCGTCGGGGCGCTCTGGCGAGCAGCAGCGCGAGATTGCCGCGCGCCGACTGGCGCAGTGGTTTGACGCCGTTGAGCAGCACGGTTTTGTCGAGTGGAATTCCGCGCCGTATTACCCGGTTGACTACATCGGTCTGTTTGCGCTGTACGAGCTGGCGGCGGATGCCTGGATCAGTGAACGCGCAAAAGCGCTGATCGACCGGCTGATGCTGCTGAGTTCCCTGCACTATCAGGCCGGAATTGCGGCCGGCACCATGGGGCGGGTTTACGAAAAAGAGCTGCTGGCGGGCGTACTGACCGAACTGTCTGCCTACGGCAACGTGGCCTGGGGCGGCGGCTGGTACAACCGCAAGTGCGCCTCTCTGCCGCTGTTTTGCGCCAGCGACTATCAGCCACCCGTCGATACCCACCGTTACGCCACCTTGCAGCAGGGGACGCTGTCCGCCAGCTATCAGGCGGGCGGCGGAAACATTGTCGTGTGGAAAGCGCCCGGCGTCAGCCTCTCCAGCTGCGTGGATCACCATACCGGCAAGCGGGGCCATCAGCAGCATCTGGTGGATGTCCAGTTCGCCAGCCACTACGACGCGAAGCTGTGGGTGAACCATCCGGGCGACGATGAGCCCGGCGGTGAAAAACGGCCGTCCTACTGGTCCGGCAACGGCGTATTACCGCGGGTGATGCAGGTCGACAACCGCGCCATGCAGATCTACTGCCTGCCTGAAGGGGAAGCCTTTCCCTGGACCCACCTTTACCTGCCCGGCGAGGCGTTCGATCGGGTGATTAGCACTGCTCATAGCTGTGTGGTTAAGGCCGGGGAGGCGTTTGCCGCCATCTGCTGTTCCGCGCCGCTGACGGCCGTGACTCAGGGGATGACCGCCGGTAATGAGTACCGCGCGCAGGGGCATCGCGTCGCCTGGTATATCGAAGTAGGACACGGCGATGCCAGCGACTTCGACGCATTCTGCCAGCGCATGTCGACGCTGAGCGTACGTCTGGACGACAGCGACACCGCCGTCGCCGCGACGGCGGAAGGCGAACTGATGCGCCTTGATCTACAGGGCCGCTGCCAGGTTGAGGGCGTTGAGCGCGCCTTTCCTGCTGATGCCGGATGCCATCCGATCGTGATTTATCGTGGAGACGCACAATGAAGCCGCAACAACTCATCCCCGCCCTGGAGCGGGTAGTTCACGGGTTCTGCCAGTTAAAAGGGATGGGAGAGCTGAGCGCCAGCAAGGGCCTTGCTATTCAGTTTGAGCAATGGGAGTGGGAGGTCGGCGTCGGTCTTTACGGCTTCTGGCGCTATGCCCTGCATCAAAATGACGCCGCGCTACAGGCGTCACTGCTGGACTGGTATGAGGGGCAGATAGCGAAAGGTCTGCCGGCCATGCAAATCAACACCACCGCGCCGATGATAACCCTCGCGCTGCTGGCGGGCCACGGCGATCGCGCCGATCTGCGCGAAGCGGTCAACGCCTGGGCCGACGATCTGATGGCGAACCTGCCCAGAACCGAGGAGGGGGGCTTTCAGCACGTGGTGAAGGAGCAGCCGAACACCGGACAGCTCTGGGATGACACCCTGTTTATGACCTGTCTGTTCCTCGGTACGGCCGGGATCGTACTGAAGCGCCAGGATCTGATAGACGAAGCCGTTTACCAGTTCCTGCTGCACACCCGCTACCTGAGCGATCCCCGCAGCGGCCTGTGGTATCACGGCTGGACTTTCCTCGGCAATCACCATTTTGCGGGCGCCTTCTGGGCGCGTGGAAACGCGTGGATCACCGTCGCTATCCCGGAATTTATCGACCTGATGGGCGAGCACCTCGATGCCGGTACCCGACGCTTTCTGACCCAGGTGGTCGCGCGCCAGGTGCGCTCCCTGTGCGACCTGCAGGCCGAAAACGGCATGTGGCACACGGTGCTGGATGACCCTTACTCCCCGCAGGAGTCTTCCGCCACGGCGGGGATCGCCTACGGCATGCTGCGCGGCGTTCGTCTTGGCCTGCTGGATGACGCGGTCGTTGAGCCTGCGCTGCGGGCCGCGCGCGCGGTGTGGCAGCGCATTGATGCCGACGGCATCGTCCTTGAAGCCTCTAAAGGGACCATGGTGGGGCATGACCATCAGTACTACTGCGACATCGCCATTGCCCCTGTGCCTTACGCCCAGGCGCTGACGATGCTGCTGCTGCTTGAGCTCGAGCAGGGCCAGTGGCTGGCATAACGGTTTTAACGTTGTAATTATTCGGAGAACATTTGATGTCCAAACGGAACATTATGGGGGCCTTCCAGACTTTTGGCGGCGCCATGGCGGTCCCCATTGCCTTTCTACCCTTTACCGGTTTACTGCTCGCCATCACCGGCTTACTGACCATGCCCGACGTGATGGGCGGGCTTGCCCATCCGGATTCTAACTTTTATAAGGTGATGACCATCATCAAGTCCGGCGGCTGGACGATTTTCAGAAACTTCCCGCTGCTGTTCTGTATGGCGCTGCCGGTGGGTCTGGCCAGAACCGGCCAGGCGCGCGCGGCGCTGGTCGCCTTCTTCGCCTACATGGCCTACAACTACTTCACCAACAGCATGCTCACCTTCTGGGGGCCTGAGTTCGGCGTTGATTTCAGCAAAGCGGTCGGCGGCTCCAGCGGTCTGGCGCTGGTCGGCGGCATCAAAACGCTGGATACCAGTATCGTCTTCTCGCTGATTATCGGCGGCGTGGTGACCTGGGTTCATAACCGCTTCTTTGAGAAGAAGCTGCCGGATTATCTGGGTATTTTCCAGGGGATGAGCCTGGTGTTCATCATCTCCTTCTTCGTTATGCTGCCAATGGCGTACCTGACCTGCCTGCTGTGGCCGAAGGTGCAGCTTGGCATCAACGCCATGCAGAGTATGTATGTCGAAGCGGATGCGTTAGGCATGTGGATGCTGGCGTTTGTTGAACGTATGCTGGTGCCGACCGGTCTGCACCGTTTCGTCTACTTCCCGTTCTTCTTCGGTCCGGCGGTGGTTGACGGCGGCCTGTATACGCACTGGATTGAAAACGTGTCGACCTACGCGGCCTCTACCGTTCCGCTGGTTGAACAGTTCCCGGCGGCGGGCTACTCCCTGTACGGCAACATCAGCGTTTTCTGTTCATTAGGGGCGGGTCTTGCCATTTACGCCACGGCGAAGAAAAGCCAGAAGCGCAAAATTGCGGCGCTGGTCATTCCGGCGATTATTACCGCGATGGCGGTGGGCATCACCGAGCCGATTGAGTTTACCTACCTGTTCGTTGCGCCAGTGCTGTATCTGGTGAACGCCCTGATCGGCGCGACCCTGTGCGTTGTGCTTTATCTGTGCGGCGTGGTGGGGTTCATGGGCGGTGGTTTGAATGACATCATTCTGTTCAACTGGGTGTTCTACGCCAAGAACCACGCGCATCTTATCTGGATCCACCTGGGTCTGGGGCTGGGCTTTGCGGCGCTCAACTTCTTCGTGTTCCGCTACATGATCCTGCGCTTTAATTTCCTGACGCCGGGCCGTGGCGAAGACGAAAATGAAGAGGTGCGTCTCTATACCAAGCAGGACTATCGTAACAAGCAGTCTGGCGCGCCGGTCGCGGGCCAGGAGCCGGACAGACTTAAGGCGGCGGCAATCCTCCAGTGCGTTGGCGGCTATACCAACGTCGACACGATTGGCAACTGCCAGACCCGTTTGCGGCTGGTGGTGAAAGACCCGGCGCTGGTTGCTGACGATAAGGCCATGAAACAGGCCGGAGCCCTCGGCGTCATGCGTGCAGGTAAGAACCTGCAGGTGGTGGTCGGACTGTCGGCGCCGATGGTTCGCGAATACTTCGAACAAGAGTTCAATAAAGGACCGGGCAGCGCCAGCGCGGAGCTGGCAGCCGCGCCTGCGGTCTGATACCTGAGTGATATACCTGTGGGGGAGCAATGCTCCCCCATTGTCATTTTTCCAACAGGAGCTGCGTATGAACCGGTTGAACATCGGCGCTCGCGCCCATGATCTTAGCGGCCACTCCCTGCAGGATATTATCGATGAGGCCCGCAAACTGGGCCTTGACGGGTTGCAGCTGGCCATCCATAAAACCTGGGAGGACGAGTGGCAGGCCAGGGATGAGGATGCGATTGTCGCCAATATTCATCACCTTCAGTGTTCCGGGCTGTCCCTGTTTCTGCTGGCGAGCTACTTTAATCCGGCGCATTCCCGCCCCGATGTGCTGGCGCGAGAGCTCGAACGCGTGCGTTTTACCATCGCCGTTGCCGGCAAAAGCGGCGTTGCTGCGGTGGGAAGCGAAACGGGCTCCCTCAACGACGATGAGTGGACGTGGCATCCGGATAACCACGGTGAGACGGCCTTCTCCACCGTAGAGCAAACGCTGTCACGGCTTCGCCCTTCGCTGGTGGCCCATGACAGGCACTTTCTGGTTGAGGCGGTCAGCGACCACATTATTCACGACGCCGGTCGTCTGGCGCAGCTAAACGCGCGGCTAGGGGCGCGTTTTCAGGTCACCTTGGATCTCGCCAATCTGCTCAATACCGGTAATGCCGCGCGCTGGCGCGACGTGCTGGAACATTTTCTTCTCACCCACGGCGGGCGGATTCGCCTCCTCCATTTTAAGAACTTTATCCTGCAGGACGGGCATAAGGTGCCGGTGGGGCTTGAGGAGGGGATCATCGATTACGCGCAGGTGCTGAGGACGCTTGAGCGTTTTCAGCTAAGCCATATTCCTGTTGTTGTTGAAGAACTGACGGGGGCGGCACTGGCGGACAGCGTGGGGTATTTGCGGCGGCTGAGCGAATAATTCGGCGAACATCGTCATGGTTGCTAAAAATAAACAGCGCGATCCGCGCTGTTTATTTTTTTTTCTATCAATCGCGGGCGCGTTCGTTATTCCATTTCAGCGCCATAACGGCGCTCGCCAGCAGCAGCGTAACGCCGTTAGCGGCAATCAGCGGAATATCTCCTGATTTAATCCCGTAGGTTAGCCACAGTAAAAGGCCGCTGATAAATACCAGATACATTTTGGTGGAAATCGCCCTGGTTTCACGCGTCTTAAGGATGTCGAAGACCTGTAAGGAAAACGAGCCTGTCGTCAGAAATGCCGCGCACAGGCCAATGGAGGCGGCGTCAAAGGCAAACAGGACGGTGCTTAGCGCTGCCGTCCCTGCCAGGAAAATAATCTGGTTTGATGAAATACGTTTTTTCACGGGTGAACCTGTTGATAAATTGGGCGCATCAGGGCGATGAAATAATATGAAAAGGGCACTGATAAGCAGTGCCGGGGCATAGTGTAGTTGTTTTTCTTTAATTTAAAACGGCGTTTTGAATTTAATTTTTGGTATTTTTAAATGAAAAATTACTTGGCGGAAGAGGCGACGACAGGGTGGGCAGAATAGCCTGTTTCCCAAGGAAACAGGCTATTGTACGCGGCGATTTACCAGGCCTGGTGGTACAGCGCCATAATATCGTCGAGGGTGGCTTCCCGTGGGTTTCCACCGGTGCAGACGTCGTCGAACGCCGCCTGCGCCAGGGCCGGGATATCTTCTTTACGAACGCCGATGGCGCGCAGATTTTCCGGGATGCCGACGTCCTGGTTGAGCGAGACGACCGCGTCGACGGCCGCGGCGCGCGCCTCTTCCGGCGTCAGATGTTCGACGGGGCGGCCCATCGCCCGCGCGATGTCGCGGAATTTGTCGCCGGTATGGGCCGCGTTGTAGCGCATCACATGCGGCAGCAGGATAGCGTTAGCCACGCCGTGCGGGGTGTTGTAAAACGCGCCAAGCGGATGCGCCATGCCGTGAACCAGCCCCAGGCCGACGTTGGAAAAACCCATCCCGGCGACGTACTGCCCCAGCGCCATCGCCTCGCCATCGTCACGGTTGCCGTTGACCGACCCCCGCAGCGCGCCGGCGATAATCTCAATGGCTTTCAGGTGCAGAGCGTCGGTCAGCGCCCAGGCGGCGCGGGTGATGTAGCCTTCAATCGCGTGCGTCAGCGCGTCCACGCCGGTGGCGGCCTTCAGCGCTGGCGGCATAGCGTCCATCATATCCGCATCGATAAACGCGGCCTGGGGAATATCATGCGGATCGACGCAGACGAATTTGCGGCGTTTTTCTTCGTCGGTGATGACGTAGTTAATCGTCACTTCCGCCGCGGTGCCTGCGGTTGTGGGAATCGCCATCACCGGCACGCTGGCGCGGCGGGTCGGCGACAGGCCTTCGAGGCTGCGCACGTCGGCAAATTCGGGGTTGTTATGAATAATGCCAATCGCCTTACAGGTGTCCTGCGGCGAGCCGCCGCCGATGGCGATCAGGTAGTCGGCCCCGCTGTGCTCGAAGGCTTCAAGGCCCGCTTTCACTACCTGGATCGTCGGGTTCGGAACCACGCCGGTGAACGCCTCCCAGGCAAGCCCCGCGTCGTTCATCCGCGAGGTGACTTTTTCGACAACGCCGCAGCGCACCAGGTTTTCATCGGTCACTATCAGGGCCTTGTGGTAGCCGCGCCGCTGCACCTCATCGACTAACGATGCGACCGAACCCCGGCCAAACCACGCCGTTTCATTCAATATCATGCGATGTGTCATAGGATAATTCCCCTTTTCGAAGCCCATAAGTTTTCAGCAAAAGACCTTGTAACTATGTGGTTATTGTTTATCGATAGCGGCGTCGCGAAACAACCGGGGCGCGAATGTGTGATGGTTATCAATGAATAAGGCGTTTAGCGCCGTGCTGCGGCGAGTTCTGGCTGCGCTGAAAATGTCCGTTTGCGGCAGGTTTTTGCAAAACGGTCAGCATGGAGGACGCTGGCGGGGCAGCGGCGGGCGTTGCGTTCGGGCGATCGAGGCAATAAGCTAATTCCTCAATAGATAAGCGATAAGGGAAGCACAATGAAAAGAGCATGGGGTTTGCTGGCGCTGCTGGGCATCGCGGCGTGCGCCGGGGCGGCAGGCAGCAAACAGGCGCTGAAAACGCCGGTCCCCGGCGTGGTATGCGATAAATACGTCTGCGCCGACAGCAACGGGCTTTCCGCACCGCTCACGGAAAAATATCTGGGGAAAAATGCGGGTAAGAAATTAGCTTCGCTGGGGGACTTCGACCATACGCAGTTTACCTTTGCTAACGGTATTTTCTGCGATGTGAAGGAAAAGCTGTGCCGTAAGGATCGCTATTATGGCATGGACGGTAAACGCAGCGGCGCAATTGACCAGCACACGACGAATCTGCTGTTCCATCCGCAGCCGGCGAAAAAATAAGAGAATCGCCAGGCTGCCCCGTTGGCCGACATGATGGCAGGAAACATACGTTTTCTGCCGGTTATGCCTGCGCGTATTTATTACGCTTGTGTTGATACAAGAGCTCATCGGCTTTTAATAACGCAGTCTCCAGCGTATCGCCGGATCGCAGCTGATAGCTGCCGTAAGAAAAAGAAACCAGCTTATTTTCATCGATTGCGGCGAGATTTTCCTGAATGCGGGCTATTACATCGCGGGATTTTGCCAGCGAGGCGTTAATCAGCACCAGACTAAACTCATCGCCGCCGAGGCGAATACCAGCGTCGCTTTTACGAATAGACTGCGCGATTGCTCTACCTAAATACTGAATGGCCTGGTCACCCATGTGATGGCCGAGCGTATCATTAATTTTTTTCAGCCCGTCGCTGTCGATAGCGATAACGGTGACGGCGATATTTTTTGCCAGCAACGTCTGAATTTTTTGCGCCAAAGCGGGCGTGAGCGCTTTACGATTATACAGCCCGGTCATTGCATCCGTGACGTTGTCGCGAGAGAGCGACTCATGCCGCATGAGCTGCTGGCGCGCGTAGTGGCACAATAACCCGGTGCCCAGCAGGTACAGCGCTATCAGCCACAGGCAGTTGATCAGGACATAAATCCCGTCCAGCTTGATATGCAGGGTATAATAGCGGGTAATATTTTCCGCATAGTGAATCAAGGGCGCAGATTTGAGCTCCGGACGGTGGAACACGATATTATCGCCAGTGGCGTTATCGGTGACATACAGTGAAAGAAACCGCCACAACAGCGGGCGCTCGGTCGTATAAAATGAGGTGGCAAGGTCTTCGATATTAACATCCGTTATCAGAATGCCTTTGATTTCGTTATGCTGAAAAACGGGGGTGAGCATGCTGATAATATTTTTCTTAGTGTATCCATCACGATAAATATGCGACACAATATTCTCACCCTGACGTAAATCGTTTAATGCATCGGCATCGATGTTGATACTGTGGGCGCTCCGCTCGATATTAATATTGCCATCGCTGGTGACTAACCAGTTGCTAAATGTATAATGATGCGTATCAACCAGTCTGTTGATAAAAATAAAATTATTTTGCAGATCAATGTAGTAGCGAATATTGTTAAAACGGTAGCCGGTATAGTTTGAAAATGTATATTTTGATAACGTTTCGACCGTATTGTTTTGAATGATCGGTAGCGCAGAAACATCCTGCGCCCATGCGTTGCAGTCATGATTACGCGTTTGCAGCGTTCCATTGAGGCTGGGCATCGTTTGTCCTGCCAGGTTCAGGCCTGTTATCCCGTTCATTGACTCAACGTGCCGGCAGATCGCCGCGCTGCTCTTTACATTACCGCTGCTGGCCTGCTGATGGGCGGAAAATATTCGTGAAAGGCGAAAGGCAATATTCTGGTTGACATATTCTTCATGGAACAGCGCTGATTTCCCGTTTTCTGCGATATACCCCATGTAGCCTTGTAAACTTCGGTATTCATTTACGATAAAACCGAAGAAAATAGACGTCGTCAGAACGATAATAATGATTGTCGCGCTGCGGTATTTAGGCTGTGGCAAAGGGGAATATTCCTTTATTCAAAACGGATACAGAAGAATCTGAGTATAGCACCTGACACCGCCGGAGAGTTCAAAAATAAACAAATCAGCATTATCTAAAATGCCGGTCCCAACGTATTGTTGACGGGCGGTGAATCCCCCTAAGCGGCGGGGCGCTCAGTCAGGTTTTTGAAATCCCAGTAAACACAATGCATGCGGGTCAGTTGGACTGGCTGACTCACCGGGAGGCACCCGGCACCGCAACTGACCCTTTCGCATCCTCTTATCCAACCGGCTTACTGCTGAGCCATCATCATTTTACGGTGCTTTTCAATCTGCTGCTGATGCGCGTAAGCCTGGCTGTTGTTCATGCTGGCATGTGCGGCCATCGCTTTCTGGTGCGTATTCATCTCCGTCATTGTCATGGCGTTTCCGGCCACTGCGGCGGCGGGAGCGGAGGCGGCTGTCTGGTGCGCCGCCGCCTGGGCATTGTTGACCTGACGGTGCGCGTCCACCGCGTCGGCGGCCCAGGCGGAAGAGGCAATGCCCAGGGCGATGAAGGCAGTGATAATCGATTTTTTCATGGTGCTAGTCTCCTTATTCATTTCAACGTGTCGTTCCAGAGGAATTCCGCGGAGGGAAGCGTCTGGATGTAGTTGATTATAAAGAGATGATTCTGTTGCCAGCGTGACCGGGCGGTGACAAGTGCGTCATGAACGCGCAGGGATAAAGCAGCCTGTCCGACGACAGGCCGATGCGTTCAGGCGGCAAGCCTGGGAAGGCTGAGGGTAAAGCGGGTCGACATGGCGTCGGAGGCCACGCTGATTTTTCCCTGGTGCGCGGCGACAATCGATTTCACAATGGCCAGCCCTATGCCGCTGCCTTCCCCCTTGCGCTGGCGTGAAGGGTCGACGCGATAGAAGCGGTCAAACAGGCGCGGCAGATGCGCTGGCGCAATGGGCGCTCCCGGGTTCTCCACCGTCAGCTCCGCCCATTTGCCGCGTTCATGCACATGCACCGTCACGGACCGACCTGCCGGGGTATAGCGAATGGCGTTGGATAGCAGGTTATTGATGACGCGGCGCAGCATCAGCGGGTCGCCCTCCACGATGCAGGCCTGGCCCTCCAGCTGCAGACCGACGTTGCGCTCTTCCGCCCAGGCCTCGAAAAACTCGAATACCTTGATGGTTTCCGCCCGCAGGTCCAGCGGAATACGCTCCGGGATCAGCTGATTGTTGTCCGCCTGGGCGAGAAACAGCATATCACTGACCATTTTCGCCATCCGGTTGTACTCTTCAAGGCTGGAGTAAAGGACGTCCTCAAGCTCTTTTGTCGTGCGCGGCTGGCTTAAGGCAATCTCCGTCTGGGTGACGAGGTTGGTGATCGGCGTTCTGATCTCATGGGCGAGGTCGGCGGAAAAATTGGCCTGCCGGGTGAAGACGTCCTCAATGCGCGCAATCATATGGTTAAAGGAGATAACCAGTTGTTCAAGCTCGATAGGCACGCGCTCCGGCTCCAGGCGAACGTCGAGATTCTCCGAGGTGATGTTTTTGATTTTCATGCTGACGTTGCGCAGCGGCTGGTGGCCCTTATGCACTGCGAACAGCACGATAAAAATAATCAGCAGGCTCATCGCCGAGGCAATCATCAGCAGGTTGTGCTTCAGCGCGTCAAGATAGTGCAGGTGAAAATCAATGGAGAGCGCAATCAGCAGCGTGTCGGTTGCGGTTTTCCCGCTCCCCGGCGAGGCGACCGGGGAGGCGATAATCCGCCACGTGCTCTGGCTCATGCCATGCATGTTCTGCATGCTATCCTGGCTGTCGGCCCACTGAAATACGTTGCCGGAGCCCAGGTTCTGGCTGAAGCCGGCGGTTTTCAATACCGGCATCAGGTCAGGACCGTCCGCCGAGCGGTACAGCACCTGCTTTTGCGGGTCCAGCAGCAGCACCGAGATATAGCGATAGCTGGCAAGGATAATGCCGATTTTCTCCACCTTTTGCCGTTCGGAGTCATCGGGATTTTCCAGAATGGTCGACAGCGTAGTGTTGATCTGCTGCAGGTTTTTCACGTCCTGCTCGGCAAAGTGATTCTGTACGGAATGCAGCATGATACCGGCAAAGGCGGCAAAGGCGATGATGGTCGCCAGGCTAATGAAGAAGGTGAGGCGTATCTCAAGCGAAAACGGTCTGCGCCGCCAGTTAATCCTCATCAGGCACCTCAAGCACATAGCCGACGCCCCGAACGGTCTGAATCAGCTTCGGCTCAAAATCGTTGTCGATTTTGGCCCGCAGCCGTTTAACGGCGACGTCGATGGCGTTGGTGTCGCTGTCAAAGTTCATATCCCAGACCTGCGAGGCGATAAGCGAACGCGGGAGCACCTCGCCGCGATGGCGGATAAAAAACTCGAGCAGGGTAAACTCTTTGCTGGTCAGCGTAATACGGGCGCCGCCGCGGCTCACCTTACGCGATACGAGGTCGAGGGTTAAATCGGCGACCTGAAACTGGCTTTCCGGGATCACCGCCGCCCCGCGGCGCAGCAGAGTGCGCACCCGCGCCAGCAGCTCGGCGAAGGCGAACGGCTTCACCAGATAGTCATCGGCGCCGAGCTCAAGCCCCTTCACCCGATGCTCAATGGTGCCGAGCGCGGTCAGCAGCAGAATCGGCATTCCCTTATTGGCGGTGCGCAGCATACGGACGATATCCCAGCCGTTGACGTCGGGCAGCATGATGTCCAGTACGATCAGGTCGTAATCGGCGGTCATTGCCAGGTGGTAGCCGGTCAGGCCGTTATCGGCGAGATCGACCACAAACCCCGCTTCGGTCAGCCCCTTGCTGAGGTACTCTCCGGTTTTTACCTCATCTTCGACAATCAGTATTTTCATCTGCCCTCCGCAGCGCCAGTTCGCCTGTCATTCTAGTGGGCGGGGGGACGAGATCAACGACTTAAACCGAAAATGACAGCTTTGTCATTATCCTGTCACCCTGCGAACAGAGTCGCTCAGCTAAGGTGTCCGCCATCATCATCTGGAAACGATTGGCAGCAGGTTACCGGGCTCGCCTGGACGGGAAGCGATATGTTTAGATTAAAACAACTGGCGGTCAGTACGGCATTTTTTCTGGCGGGGTGCGTCTCTCTGGCGCCAGACTATCAGCGCCCTGAGCTGCCGGTGCCGCAGCAGTTTTCTCTCTCCCGCAATGCGCTCGTCCCGACAACCGCAGGCTATCAGGACACCGGCTGGCGCACCTTCTTTGCCGACCCGCAGGCCAGGCGGTTCATTGATGAGGCGCTGCGTAACAACCGCGATCTGCGAATGGCCTCTCTGAAGGTTCAGGAAGCGCGCGCGCAGTACAATGTGACCGACGCCGATCGCTATCCGCAGCTGAACGCCTCGTCAGACGCCAGCTACAAAGGCGGGTTAAAAGGCGATAGCGCCACCAGCAAAGAGTATGAGGCCGGGCTGGGTCTGACCTTCGATCTCGATTTCTTCGGCAGGCTGAAAAACATGAGCGAAGCGGATCAGCAGAACTTCTTTGCCAGTCAGCAAGCCCAGCGCGCCGTGCACATCCTGCTGATTTCCAACGTCTCGCAAAGCTACTTTAACCAGCGCCTGGCCTGGGAGCAGCTGAATATCGCCAAAGAGACGCTGCAAAACTATCAGCAATCCTACGCCTTCGTTGAGCAGCAGCTGGTCACCGGCAGCACCAACGTGCTGGCCCTTGAACAGGCTCGCGGGGTGATTGAAAGCACCCGCGCCGAGATCGCTAAACGGGAAGGGCAGCTGGCGCAGGCGAACAATGCGCTGCAGCTGCTGACCGGGAGCTACCAGATGCTGCCGAACGACGCGCTGAATCTGGAAAAAGATTTGAATCCGGTCGCGCTGCCGCCCAATCTCTCCTCGACGATTCTGCTGCAGCGGCCGGATATCATGGAGGCCGAGCACCAGCTGCGGGCGGCGGACGCCAATATCGGCGCGGCGCGGGCGGCGTTTTTCCCGTCTATTACCCTGACAAGCGGGATCTCCAGCAGCAGTACGGACCTGACGAACCTGTTTACGGCGTCCAGCGGTATGTGGAACTTCGTGCCGAAAATTGAGATCCCGATTTTCAACGCCGGCCGCAACCAGGCCAATCTGACCCTGGCGGAAGTGCGCCAGCAGCAGTCGGTAGTGAACTACGAGCAGAAAATACAGGCGGCGTTTAAGGACATTGCCGATGCGCTGTCGCTGCGCGATAGCATCAGCGGACAAATTGCCGCCCAGCAGCGTTACCTGAATTCTTTACAGATTACCCTACAGCGCGCGCGCGGATTATACGCCAGCGGCGCGGTGAGCTATATCGAGGTGCTGGACGCCGAGCGTTCATTATTTGCCACCCGGCAAACGATCCTCGATTTGAAATATGCCCAGCAGGTTAATGAGATCAATCTCTTTACCGCTCTTGGCGGCGGCTGGAGTGAGTGAAATAGCCAATCATGATGAAATCAGGAGTCAATATTATGCGTCAGTCAATGAAAGTCGCGCTGTTCGGAGTTCTCTCTCTGGTGATGGCGCAGGCCGTACAGGCCAACGAGCAGCACCAGGGAATGGCGATGTCCGGCAGCGAAACAAGCGCGCAGCCGCAGGTCGTCAGCGCCAGCGGCGTAGTAAAAGAAATTGATCTTAAAAATAAAAAAATCACCATTGCCCATGAGGCGATTCCGGCCATCGGCTGGCCGGCGATGACCATGCGCTTTACCTTCGCCACCCAGGATGACAGCATCAGCGCGCTAAAACCGGGCAGCCAGGTGAATTTCTCGTTTATCCAGCAGGGTAATATTTCGCTGCTGCAGAGTATTAACGTCATCCCGTCCTGATTATTTTCACGATTTATTCGCCCGGCATAACTGTCGTTATGGTGGGCGAATTTTCAAAGCCTATAGCTAATTTAGCAGGAGCGATGATGGCTTCTTTAAAATACACGGCAACGATTATCAGCAGTCTTATCGTGGGAGGCGTCATTTCGCTTGCGGCTTACCATTATATGAATGCTGCGGGCAGCGCGGCATCGCCGTCGGCAGAGCGTAAAGTCCTGTTCTGGTATGACCCGATGAAACCCGATACCAAATTCGATAAGCCGGGAAAATCGCCGTTTATGGATATGGATCTGGTGCCGAAATACGCCGACGAGGGCGACGCGCAAAACGGCAACGGTATCCGTATCGACCCCACGCTGGTGCAAAACCTGGGGCTTAAGACCGAAAAAGTCAGCAAAGGCCGTCTGCAGTACTCGCAAACCATTCCCGCCAACGTCAGCTTCAACGACTACCAGTTCGTGATAGTCCAGGCGCGTTCTGACGGTTTCGTCGAAAAGGTCTATCCGCTGACCCTCGGCGATAAGGTGAAGAAAGGGACGCCGCTGATTGATATTACCATCCCACAATGGGTGGAGGCGCAGAGCGAATACCTGCTGCTGTCGGCGACCGGCGGTTCAGCCACTCAGGTCAAAGGGATCCTTGAGCGGCTGCGCCTGGCCGGGATGCCGGAAGAGGATATTCAGCGCCTGCGCGGTTCGCGGACCGTCCAGACCCGCTTCACCATCAGGGCGCCGATCGACGGCGTCATCACCGCGTTCGATCTGCGAAGCGGAATGAACATTTCGAAAGATAAAGTGGTGGCCCAGATTCAGGGGATGGACCCGGTGTGGATCAGCGCCGCCGTCCCGGAGTCTATCGCTTACCTGCTCAAAGACACCTCGCAGTTCACCATTTCGGTACCGGCGTACCCCGACAGAACGTTCAGCATTGAGAAATGGAGCATTCTGCCCAGCGCCGATCAAACCACCCGTACCCTGCAGGTGCGTCTTCAGGTCGACAACCGGGATGAGGTGCTCAAGCCTGGTATGAATGCGTACCTGAAGCTGGACACCCAGAGCCCGGAAATGCTGCTTATCCCGTCGCAGGCTGTTATCGACACCGGCAACGAGCAGCGCGTCATCACCGTCGACGGCGACGGACGCTTCGTGCCGAAAGCCATCAGGGTGCTGCACGAGTCGCAGCGGCAGACGGGCGTTGGCGGCGGGCTGCAGGAAGGGGAGTCCGTTGTCGTCAGCGGCCTGTTCCTGATTGACTCAGAAGCGAACATTACCGGCGCGCTGGAGCGTATGCGCCATGCGCAGACCCCTGAGGCAATGGCGCCGGGGATGGTCATGCCGTCCGCAGACGCGCACTCAGGTCATTGAGGAGACGGCAATGATTGAATGGATTATCCGGCGTTCGGTCGCCAACCGCTTTCTGGTGATGATGGGCGCGCTGTTTCTCAGCGTGTGGGGGGCCTGGACCATCGTCAACACTCCGGTGGATGCGCTGCCCGACCTCTCCGACGTGCAGGTGATTATTAAAACCAGCTATCCGGGGCAGGCGCCGCAGATTGTTGAAAATCAGGTAACTTATCCCCTGACCACCACCATGCTGTCGGTGCCGGGCGCGAAAACCGTGCGCGGCTTTTCCCAGTTCGGCGACTCCTACGTGTACGTGATTTTTGAGGATGGCACCGATCTCTACTGGGCCCGCTCCCGCGTGCTGGAATACCTGAACCAGGTACAGGGGAAATTACCGGCCGGGGTAAGCTCTGAAATCGGCCCGGACGCCACCGGGGTGGGCTGGATCTTCGAGTACGCGCTGGTGGACCACAGCGGCAAGCACGACCTGGCGGCGCTGCGCTCCCTGCAGGACTGGTTTTTGAAATACGAGCTGAAAACCATTCCCAACGTGGCGGAAGTCGCCTCGGTGGGCGGGGTCGTAAAACAGTACCAGGTGCAGGTGAACCCGCTGAAGCTCTCGCAGTACGGCATCAGCCTGCCGGAGGTAAAAGCGGCGCTTACCGCGTCAAACCAGGAGGCGGGCGGTTCGTCGGTGGAGATCGCCGAAGCGGAATATATGGTGCGCGCCAGCGGCTACCTGAAAACGATTGATGATTTTAACAATATCGTGCTCAAAACCGGCGCTAACGGCGTACCCGTCTATTTACGCGACGTCGCCCGCGTGCAGATTGGCCCGGAGATGCGCCGCGGTATTGCGGAGCTCAACGGCGAAGGAGAGGTGGCCGGCGGGGTTGTGATCCTGCGTTCGGGCAAAAACGCCCGTGAGGTCATCTCGGCGGTTAAAGAGAAGCTCGATACGCTGAAAAAGAGCCTGCCGGAAGGGGTTGAGGTGGTTACGACCTACGACCGCAGCCAGCTTATCGACCGGGCGATTGATAACCTCAGCGGGAAGCTGCTGGAAGAGTTTATCGTGGTCGCGCTGGTCTGCGCCCTGTTTCTCTGGCACGTGCGCTCGGCGCTGGTGGCGATTATCTCGCTGCCGCTGGGGCTGTGCATTGCGTTCATCATCATGCATTTCCAGGGGCTGAACGCCAATATTATGTCGCTTGGGGGGATCGCCATCGCCGTGGGGGCGATGGTGGATGCCGCCATTGTGATGATCGAAAACGCCCATAAGCGGCTGGAGGAGTGGGAGCATCGCCATCCCGGCGAACGCATCGATAACGACACCCGCTGGAAGGTGATTACCGACGCTTCGGTAGAGGTGGGGCCTGCGCTGTTTATCAGCCTGCTTATCATCACGCTGTCGTTTATCCCTATCTTCACCCTCGAGGGGCAGGAGGGGAGGCTGTTCGGCCCGCTGGCGTTTACCAAAACCTACGCCATGGCGGGGGCGGCGGCGCTGGCGATCGTAGTGATCCCTATCCTGATGGGCTTTTGGATCAGAGGGAAAATTCCGGCGGAGACCAGCAACCCCCTGAACCGCGTGCTGATCAAAACCTACCACCCTTTGCTGCTGAAGGTGCTGCACTGGCCGAAGCTGACGCTGCTGGTCGCCGCGCTGTCTATCTTCACGGTTATCTGGCCGCTGAGCCGGGTAGGGGGCGAGTTTTTGCCGAAGATCAACGAAGGCGATTTGCTGTATATGCCATCGACCCTACCGGGCATTTCGCCGGGGCAGGCCGCCGTACTGCTGCAAACGACGGACAAGCTGATTAAAACAGTGCCGGAGGTGGCCTCCGTTTTTGGCAAAACCGGTAAAGCCGAAACGGCGACCGACTCTGCGCCGCTGGAGATGGTGGAAACCACCATCCAGCTGAAGCCGCAGAGCGAGTGGCGCCCGGGGATGACCATCGACAAGATAGTCGAAGAGCTGGATGCCACCGTGCGGCTGCCGGGGCTGGCGAACCTTTGGGTGCCGCCTATCCGTAACCGTATCGATATGCTGTCGACCGGGATTAAAAGCCCGATCGGCATTAAGGTCTCCGGCACCGTGCTGGCCGACATCGATGAGACGGCGCAGCGTATTGAAGAGGTGGCCAAAACCGTACCCGGCGTAGCGTCCGCGCTGGCGGAGCGCCTTGAGGGTGGGCGCTATATCGATGTGGATATCAACCGTGAAAAAGCCGCCCGTTACGGCATGACGGTAGGCGATGTCCAGCTGTTCGTCTCCTCGGCCATCGGCGGGGCGACGGTGGGGGAGACCGTGGAGGGCGTGGCCCGCTACCCGATCAACATCCGCTACCCGCAGGGGTTCCGCGACGGTCCTGAAGCCTTAAGGCAGATGCCTGTCCTGACGCCGATGAAGCAGCAGATCACCCTCGGCGACGTGGCCGACGTGAAGGTGGTCTCCGGCCCGACGATGCTGAAAACGGAAAACGCCCGCCCGGCGAGCTGGATTTACATCGATGCCCGCGGTCGCGACATGGTGTCGGTGGTTAATGACCTGAAGGCGGCGATCGGTGAAAAAGTGCAGATGAAACCCGGCACCAGCGTGGCGTTTTCCGGGCAGTTTGAGCTGCTGGAGCACGCCAACAAGAAGCTGAAGCTGATGGTGCCGATGACGGTGATGATTATCTTCATCCTGCTGTATCTGGCGTTCCGCCGCGTGGACGAGGCGCTGCTTATCCTGATGAGCCTGCCGTTTGCGCTGGTGGGCGGCATCTGGTTCCTTTACCTGCAGGGGTTCCATATGTCGGTAGCGACCGGTACCGGGTTTATCGCGCTGGCTGGGGTCGCCGCCGAGTTTGGCGTGGTGATGCTGATGTATCTGCGCCATGCGATAGAAGCGGAGCCTGAGCTTCTCAGCCCCGAGACCTTCAGCGAGCAGGGGCTGGACGAGGCGCTGTACCACGGCGCCGTTCTGCGCGTGCGGCCAAAGGCGATGACCGTGGCGGTGATCGTGGCCGGCCTGCTGCCGATCCTCTGGGGCACCGGCGCCGGTTCGGAGGTAATGAGCCGTATCGCCGCCCCGATGATCGGCGGGATGATCACCGCGCCGCTGCTGTCGCTGTTTATTATCCCGGCGGCCTATAAGCTCATCTGGCTGCGCAGGCATCGGGTGAAAAAAGCGTAACGGCACAAGCACACTGGCGCAGGCCAGTGTGCTTATTTTATGGGGGGAGTCAGTCCAGGTACTGCTCGTATTCTTGCATATGGGCGTAGGCGTGCTGCTCAAGCTTGCTTAATCCGGCCTTCTGCGGGCGAAACGCCAGGGAGTTCACCGGTTTGTCGTTAATCAGCAGCTCGTAATGCAGGTGCGGGCCGGAGGAGCGGCCGCTGTTGCCGGACAGGGCGATGCTGGCGCCGCTTTTGACCTGCTGGCCCTTCTTCACGAGGATCTTATTGAGATGCAGGTAGCGGGTTTTGATACCGGCTTTACCGCTGACCTCAACGAAATAGCCCATGGTTTTGTTGTATTCCGCTTTGGTGACCGTGCCGCCAATGACGCTGACCACCCGGGTTTTCATCGGCATCGAATAATCAATGCCGTTGTGCGGGCTGACTTTGCCGGAGACCGGGTTGACCCTGGCCGGGTTAAAGGTGGAGCTCAGGCGCGCGGAGGCCGGTTTAGGGTAGGCCATGTTGACCTTCGCGATGTTGTCATCGAGCTTATAAAACGCGCTGTCGGAAATTCGGTAGGCGGTATATTCGCTTTTCCCGGCGGACAGCTTGTAAGCGACGATGCGAGACTTGCCGGACTTTTTCCCCACCACCAGGCGAATGGACTCATTTTTTTTGAGCTGCTTCAAATTAACGCGTTCAGGAATAGAACGTTTAAGCGCCGCAATTTCGCTTGATTCCAGCCCTGATTTGCTGGCGGTAATATAAAAATTGTCCTTGACGACATCGGTCGAATACATGTCTGCGCTTCATCGGTAATTTCGTTGTGGCTCAGCATACTACGGCCTGAGCTGCCCGCTGTCACCCCTTCTGACGCAGGATCCCAATACCGATGCTCATAATATTTGTAACATATCTTTTATTACGCCTGCTGCAGCTAATATGGGCGCTTTACGAGAAATCCGATAATCCGTAGCGGCATATCTTTGGTTAATTAGCCAGCGAAATTTATAATATTTACACGTATTGAATTATCCTGATGGAATATATTTTTATATAAATGAAATATTATTTTTTCCGCTACGCGGCTTGCGTGAAGCCGCGCTGCATTCATGAATCCCATTCATAGGACTATCCGGGCGGCGCGGGTTAATCCGCCGGGCGCTCTGCTGCTACACTTTTGGTCAGAAAAATCGGTCATCTGAACAGAGGGCGTTACCCTATGAATTATCACGCGTTGGGCCGCAGCGGCCTGAAAGTCTCCCGGCTTTGCCTTGGCGCCATGATGTTTGGCGACAGGACGCCTCAGGCGCAGGCGTTTGACATCATCAGCCATGCGCGGGATGCGGGCGTCAATTTTATTGATACCGCAGATGCCTACGGCGCAGGCGTATCAGAACAGATCGTCGGCGCCGCGATCCGCGCCGATCGCGACCGCTGGGTGGTGGCGACCAAAGCGGGGTATCCCGCCGGTCTTTTATCGCCGACCGCTGCCGATTTGTCGCGCGGTTATCTGCTACGCGCGGCGGAGCGCAGCCTGAAAAACCTGGGAACCGACTGTATCGATCTCTATTATCTGCACCGTGACGATCTCGCCACTCCGCTGGAAGAGACGGTGCGGGCGCTGGCCTGTCTGCAGCAGCAGGGAAAAATTCGCTATATCGGGGTCTCGAATTTCCGCGCCTGGCGTCTGGCGGAGCTGGTGCGGTTGTGCGATGAGGCCGGTATCGATCGTCCGGCGGCCTGCCAGCCGCAGTACAACGCGATGAACCGAATGCCGGAGGTTGAGCTGCTGCCCGCGTGCCAGTTTTACGGCGTGGGCGTGGTGCCCTATAGCCCGCTGGCGCGCGGTGTGCTGACCGGGAAATACGCCCGCGTGGATAACCTGCCGGAAGGTAGTCGCGCGGCGCGGGGCGACCGACGGATCCTGCAAACCGAGCTGCGCCCCGAGTCGCTACAGGCGGCGCTGCACATCAAAGCGCATGCCGAAGCGCGCGGAATGACGACCGCGCATTTCGCGATTAACTGGGTGCTGAATAACTCGCTGGTTGATGCGGTTATCGCCGGGCCGCGTACGCTCGAACAGTGGAAGGGCTACCTTGCGGCGCTGGAGGCGCCCGCCTTTACTGCCGATGATGAAGCGCTGGTCGACGCGCTGGTGCCGCCAGGCCATCCGTCGACGCCAGGTTTTACCGACCCGGCCTATCCGGTGACAGGGCGCATTCCGCGCCTGTAGCATAACCGCGAGCGGGAGCAGGGCGCTGCAGCGCAGCGCCCTGTCCGACGGTCAGAGCTTTAGCTGGCCGGGAGGGGCCGGTTTGCCAATCAGGTACCCCTGAATCAGGTCGCAACCTAACGTTTTCAGATAATTAAGCTGCACTTCGGTTTCCACGCCTTCGGCAATAATCCGCATGTTAAGGCTTTTGCCGAGGCTGACGATCGCCTTAAGAATGTTCAGATCGCCGTGCTGCTGGGTGATATTTGACACAAATGAGCGATCGATCTTTATCGTATCGAAGGCAAACGAGCTTAAGCGCGACAGCGACGAGTAGCCGGTGCCGAAGTCATCAATCGAGATGCTCAGCCCGAGGTTGCTCAGCGCGCGCAGGGTGGCAAGCGAGCGGGCGCTTTGGTTAACAAAGTTGGATTCCGTGATTTCCAGCTCGAGTCTGGCAGCATCCAGGCCGTTTTTCTTAAGCTCGGACCGCACGATATCCGGCAGCGATTCATCCAGCAGCTGCAGCGGTGAAATATTTACCGCTACCCGGGTCGATGGCGCCCACTGGGTTGCCTGCTGGCAGGCCTGGGCGAGAACCCATGCGCCAATAGAGTGGATAAGCCCCGTTTTTTCGGCGACCGGGATAAAGACCTCCGGCGATATCGCGCCCCGTGCGGGGTGGAACCAGCGAAGCAGGGCTTCATAGCCGTAAATCTCGCCGCTGACGGCATCGGCAATCGGCTGGTAGTACACTACCAGCTCGTTATTTTTCACCGCGTTCGCCAGGTCATTTTCAAACGACCGGTTATCAAGGAGATCCTCCAGCATATACTGCTGGAAGTTGCGCACATTGCCGGGGCCAATGCTTTTGGCGTCGTACAGGGCGAGGTCGACGCATTTATACAGATAATCAGCGCGGGTCTCCGTACTGGAAACAATCAGGCCGATACAGGTTTCCACGCTGACCGAGGTGCCATATACCTGGTACGGCATGCTGATATTATCCCTGATGGCGCAGGCCAGGCTGTAGGCCTGTTTTTCGGTCATATCGCTGGACAGGATGGCGAATTCGTCGCCGCCGAGACGATATAAAACGACGGATTCATTAATAAACAGCGACAGCCGCTCGGCGATATCGATAAGCAGTTTATCTCCGGCATCATGACCCATGGTGTCATTCACCGCTTTAAAGCGGTCGAGGTCGAAAAGCATCACCACCACCGCGGATTTGGTGTCGATAAGCTCCTGCATTTTTTGCCAGAACAGCAGCCTGTTCGGCAAGCCCGTCAGCGAGTCGTGATAGGCGACATACTCCAGTTTTTCATTTTTGTTCTGCAGGTCTTCTTTGGAGATGTGGAGATCCTGAGCCAGCAGCTCCATTTTCCTGTGGGCTTTTCGCAGATTATTGTTTCGCGTTAACGTCAGAAATCCTAAGGTAAAACTCAGGATAATCAGCATCAGCGAAATAAACGAATAGATATAGTACAGATAGCGAATCTTATCGTGGGTGCTATTAACGATATCGATATCTTTGCTTAAGGCCTCGGAGGCGATTTCGCGCAGCGGAGCTTCAAGGTCACGCATGCCGCTAAGCATCTGGACAATTTGTCCGCTGCTGAGGGTGCCGAGCTGTTTGTCGAGCGTCACCAGGTATTTTTGCACATCGGTGATAGTGGCAAGCGCATCCGGATTTTTCCGGATGTACTTGCCAAGATCGCCTTCTTTCAGCAGCGTGCTCTGGCTTGTCATAATATCCAGACGCATGCGCACATCATCTATACTGACATCGTTAGAGCCAACGGCATACAGCGCCAGGCTAGCCTCTAATCTGAAATATTCAGAAACGATTTGTGAGACAGACCATGAATCGGTGTAGCGAGTCAGTTTCTGCAGCTCATTTTGTCTTTCCTGAACAAGATAAGTTATGTAGCCAGTTAAAGCGAAAAGAAAAAGAATGATGACAGTAAGAATGCGGTTCAATCTACAGCCCCTATTGCACGATTATCCGGGCGACCTGCCAGGCTGAACGGGCATAATAAATCTGGTTATTGAGTTCCGGACTGCTGTCATAAGGATAAATGATAAACAATGGCCCTTTATCACGTACGGGCATTAAATTACCATTACGTTTGTAGGCCAAAATAGCATTAAACTTTTTAAGGTCATCAACCGGGACGCTGATCGTATAGTCATTCAGCGCGACGACTTTCACCGTCTGGCCCTGGGCGTTCACTTTGTCAAACAGCTTATTAAAAGAGACGCCGTCAAAGCGCATACGTCCGTCATACCATGGCGTGGTGGTTTCAATTGTCGCTACGCCCAATTTTTCAAGGTCGGCAATGCTGAATTTCTGCGGCTCACCCTGGCCGTTGCTTCCTATTTTTCCAGAAATTGTCAAAACGACCTTGTCTTCTGGCGCGGACGTCGTCGATGCTGCATAACATGTCGACAGGAAAAGGGATGAGATTACAAGATATAGGAAGATTCGCACATTAAGCCCCTCGCTCTAAAAAACATGAAAGGAAAGTGTATTTCCTCGCCATTTAAATCAATACATCGGTAACATGCTGTTCACATTATAACAGAGCCTGGCTAAAGCAAGCAAAAAAACGACGGGAGATAACGTTAAGGGACATGAAAATAAATATATTGCCAGGTAATTAATATGCAAGGCATTCACGTTATTTTTTTGTCTCCTTACGTTACAAGCTCAGCCACCCTCCGACGGCGCCGACGGTAAGTACCACCAGCCACGGCGGAAGTTTCCAGAACATCAGCGCAATCAGGGCGCAAATCGCGAGACCAAAGTCCTGCGAGGTCAGTATCGCGCTGGTCCATACCGGCTGGTAAAGGGCCGCCAGCAGCAGCCCCACCACGCCGGCATTGACGCCGCACAGCGCTGCCTGCATGCGCGGGCTGCGGCGCAGGCGTTCCCAGTACGGCAAAACCCCGGTCACCAGTAAAAAGGAAGGGGTAAAAATGGCGAGCAGGCAAATAGCGCCGCCAAATACGCCGGAGGGCGGTGTATTCATGGCCGCGCCAAGAAATGCCGAGAAGGTAAACAGCGGGCCGGGAAGCGCCTGCGCGGCACCGTAACCGGCAAGAAAGATGTCATTATTTACCCAGCCGTGGGGAACGACTTCCGCCTGCAGCAGCGGCAGCACCACGTGCCCGCCGCCAAACACCAGCGACCCCACCCGGTAAAAGGCATCGGCCATCAGCAGCGTCTGGTCGGGATGAAGCTGCGCCAGCAGCGGCAGTCCCACCAGCAAAACGGCGAACAGGCAAAGGCTAAGCGCACCGGTACGGCGGCTGACGGACAACGGCAGCGGATCGCTGCCGGCGCTTAGCGGCGGTTTGCACAGCCGCAGCCCGAGCAGCGCCGAGGCGGCAATCACGCCCGCCTGGCTCCAGGCGGCTGGCGCGGCCAGCGCCACGCAGGCCATGGCGGCCATCAGCGTGATGCGCGGTACATCCGGGCAGAGCGTGCGGGCCATTCCCCATACCGCCTGGGCGATGACGGCAACCGCCACCACTTTTAGCCCGTGCAGTACGCCCGGCGGCAGCGCGGCGTGGTGATGGGCAATGCCGAGGCCAAGCAGGATCATGACCAGCGCGGAAGGCAGCGTGAACCCCGCCCAGGCGGCCAGCGCGCCCCGATAGCCGGCGCGCGAAAGCCCAAGCGCGATGCCGACCTGGCTGCTGGCCGGACCGGGCAGGAACTGGCACAGGGCCACCACGTCGGCGTAGCTGCGCGCCGTCAGCCACTGCCGGCGCGTGACAAACTCATCGTGAAAATAGGCCAGATGGGCGACTGGCCCGCCAAACGAGGTCAGCCCCAGCTTTAAAAAGATGAAAAAGACCGGCCAGAAGCTGCGGCCGGCGGCGGGAGAACGGGGCATGTGTTGTACCTTCTGCGCTGATGCCTGTGCTGTTGAACGTAGCAGGCGCTCGCCGTTTTGCCACCAACGCCGCCGGACGATGAATAATGCGGAAAAGATCTATTACGGGGTAAAAATAAAGACCCGGCGTTAAATGACTACAGAATTATTTGATGATTAGCGTATTAATAATATTGGCGTAATACAACGGCGCCGTTTTTATTATTTTTTGTTATGACATTCTTCGCGCGAAAAATATTTTCACCGCCGTTTTTCCCTCCGCGCATCGTTCTAAAGGATGTCGTTCTTCCGGACGATATCCAGCCCTCTGGCGTCGTGCTGAGATGGAGGCCTTGGCAGGAGATGGGGTGATTCTATGAACATCAAAATCGATGCGCTCAACTACTACGGCGCGACGAAGAAATACCAGCTGCACTTTCCGGCGCTACAGGAAGACATTGAGGCCGACGTGGTTATCATCGGCGGCGGCTTTTCGGGGATTAACACCGCACTGGAGCTGGCAGAGCAGGGGATAACCAACGTGGTGGTGCTGGAGGCGCGCCATCTCGGCTATGGCGGCACCGGACGCAACGGCGGCCAGGTGATGGCGGGGATCGGCCACGATATCGAAGCGGTGAAAAAGCATGTCGGCAAAGAAGGGCTGGAGACGCTGTTTAAAATCGCCAACCTCGGCGCCGGGATCATTCGCGAACGCATCCGCAAATACAATATTGACGCCGATTTCGTCCCTGGCTACGGCTATCTGGCCTACAACTCCCGTCAGCTGAAAACGCTGCAGCAGTGGGAAAAGGAGTTTAAGGCGGCCGCCCCGGATGAAGACATTGAGCTCTACACCGGCCGCGACGTGCATAAAGTCGTGGGCTCCGACGTGTACTGCGGCGCGCTCAAGCATATGGGCGGCGGGCAGATCCATTCGCTGAATATGCTGCTGGGCTCCGCCCAGGCGGCCGCATCGCTGGGCGTGAAGATTTATGAATCCTCTCCGGTGGTGGAGGTGAATTACGGCAAAGAGGTGCGCGTGCGCACCGCGATGGGCAGCGTGAGGGCAGCAAAAATGCTGTGGGCCTGCGACAGCTTCCTCAACAATATGGAGCCGGAAATCTATAACAAGACGCTGGTCACCTACTCCTATCAGGTGTCGACCGCGCCGCTATCCGATGAGCTTATTGAGCGGATTAGCCCGCTGCGCGGCGCGTTCAGCGATATCCGTCCGGTGATTAACTACTACCGGGTGACCCGGGAAAACCGTCTGCTCTTCGGCAGCGCCACGCGCTTTGTGGAATACACCCCGACGGATTTCGCCGCCTGGAACCGCACGCTGATGGCGGAGGTGTTCCCCTACCTGAAAGACGTGAAGATAGACTTCGCCTGGGGCGGCCCGATGGCCTGCAGCGCCAACCTGTTCCCGCAGATCGGTACGCTGCGCGATCGCGACAACGTGTTCTACGTGCAGGGGTACTCCGGCTTCGGCGTTACGCCCTCCCATATCGTATGCAAAATTCTGGCGGAAGGGATCGCCGGCGGATCCGATCGGTACCGTCTGATGAGCCGTATTCCCCACGCCACCATTCACGGTCGCGACAGCCTGCGTTTGCTGCTGGTCACCGCCGGGAAACTGATGCATCAAACCGCCGGCTTCTGGAAAGGCCGCAGTTAATCTGGAGAAACTGATGAAAGCGTTCAAACTCAACCAACCCGTTCCTGAATTGCATCCTATCGGCAGCGTCAGCCTGCTCGGCGCCACGCCGACCGAGGGCGACCCGCAGGTCGCCGCCGCCATGGTGTACGGCGAACCGCAGGATGCCTTTACCTGCGGTCTCTTCTCCTCAACCAAAGGAAGCTTCACCATGACCTATCCGTTTACCGAACATGCCACCGTCCTTGAGGGAGAAGTCGAGCTGACCGTGGCGGGCGGCGAGCCGCAGCGCTTTGCGCCTGGCGACAGCTGGTTTGTGAAACAGGGCACCGAAGTGGAGTGGAAAATTCTGACCAGCCGCTTCGTGAAGCACTACCTGGCAAACGTCGAAAGCCGCTAACGCCGTCGTTGTCCTCCCCGGTGAGAAGCGGCGGGGAGGACAATTTTGCTCATCGTCACAAAATCATCCGCTCCTCTCCACCTTCAGGACGATATTCGTTGAGCGGGATGCCTGCATAAATTATGACTATCCCGGAACGGTTGCGCCGTTCCCTGGCCCTACACCTTGTGCAGAGGTTGACTATGTTCAGTAACAGACTCGCCAGCCATCTTGAACGCGGCGTCGTGGGTTTTCCCACCACGCTCGCCAGCTCCGTCGGCTTAATCATGGCAAGCCCCGTCATTCTTACCGTTACCAGCGGTTTCGGCATGGGGGGCGATACATTCGCGCTGGCGGTGCTGCTGGCGTTTATTATGATGCAGGCCCAGGTCACCACCTTCGCCGAGGCGGCCACGCTCATCCCCACCACCGGTTCGGTGTATGACTACATCTCCTGCGGGATGGGGCGCTTTTTTGCCATTACCGGCGCGCTGTGCGCCTACCTTATCGTCCACATCTTCGCCGGAACGGCGGAGACCATCCTCGCCGGGATCATGGCGCTGGTAAACTTCGAGTCGATCAACGCCCAGATGGCGGCGCACCAGAACACCTGGATGGTGGGGGTGGGCATGGTGGTCGTTTTCGGCCTGCTGAACGCCATCGGCATTGAGATTTTTGGCAAGGTAGAAGTGGTGCTCACCTTCGGGATGTGGACCACGCTGACCATTTTCGGCCTGTGCGGCATCTTTATGGCGCCCGTCACTCATCAGGCCGGATGGTTCGGCACCCCGGTAAACGTCAGCGATCTTTCCGGGCTGTTCGGCTATATCGGCATGGCGATGTTCATGTTTGTCGGCTGCGAGCTGGTCACGCCGATGGCCCCTGAAATTAAGCAGGCGCACCGCACCATTCCCCGGGCGATGGCGCTCGGGCTGCTGGGGGTCGCCAGCTGCATGTTTATCTACGGCGCGGCGATTAACCGCCAGGTGACGAACGTGGTGGTGGATGCGGCGAACAATGTGCATCTGCTGGATACGCCGATGGCAATCCCGGCGTTTGCCGAGCGCGTCATGGGGCATGCCGGGCAGTACTGGCTTGGCGTGGGGCTGCTGCTGGCAGGCTGCGCGACGATCAATACGCTGATGGCCGCGGTGCCGCGCATCATCTACGGTATGGCGCTGGACGGCGCGCTGCCGCGCTTTCTGACCTGGCTGCACCCGCGCTTTAAAACGCCGGTGATCGCCATTGCTATCGGCGTGGCGATCCCCTGTCTGCACGCCTGGTATCTGAACGGCGATCTGGATCGTATTGTGCCGCTGATCCTTGCCGCCGTCTGCGCCTGGGGCGTTGCCTATCTGCTGGTGACGCTGTCGGTGGTGCTGCTGCGTATTCGCCGTCCGGACCTGCCGCGCGCCTACCGCTCGCCGTGGTTCCCGCTGCCGCAGATTATCTCAAGCGTCGGGATCGTTATCGCGATTATCAACATTGCCCCGCCGGGCATGAACAGCCGCGACATTCTGGTGCCGTTCGGCGTGATGCTGGGCCTTACCGCCGGGTATGCGCTGTTCTGGACGGTGTGCGTGCAGCGCGTCAACCCCTTTAAGCCGCTGGCGGTAGAAGAGGTGGTTGAGCGGGCAATCGGTCAGTATGACGCCCATAACGTGGGAGAGGGGGTTCCGGATGCGCTCCGTCCCCTGCTTTAACACGCCGCTGTTAAACGCCGTTTCGCGCGATTTAGCAGGCTGGCCCACCGAGAAGCGCTCAGAGCGCAGCGGCGTGCTGCGCCTGAGCGACAGCGCCGAGGTGACCTACAGCCAGCGGCAAAAGCGGCTGTTTATGGCCAGCATCCAGAGCTGTGAGTTTAGCGTCGAGGGGCCGGTAAACCGGCCCCTGCAGGGTAAAATTCGCGCGCATCAGTCCGGGTGGTTTACGCGCCATCCGGTGACCTTTGTCGCCGGTAAACGCGCGGCGGCTGACGCGGCGGCGGCCTGGCTCAACGGCTTTCCTAATCTGCAGGCCACCCTGAGCGAGCTGGACTACCGCCGCTTTTCGCTGGTGATTACCGACCAGAAATGGTGCTGCACGATTGAGCCCTGGGGGGCCAGCGAAGTGGTTTGCAAACTGCCGCCGCTGCGCCGCTATTTGCGTCTCGAACCGCAGCAGCGGATGCTGCTGCTGAGCGTGATGAATATGGTCAGCCAGGCGATGGGGCAGCTGATGGACGCGGGCGCTAACCGCGCTTGTCAGGCTAAAGCCGGGTAAAAACGAAACGTCCCCTGTTCCTCCCAGACCAGCGTCAGCGGCAGCTGATGCTGGTCTCTTATCTGCGCAATGAAGGCGGTATCTTGCGTATTGCAGGGCGCGTCCAGCACAATCCACAGCGCGTCGGCGCGGACTGACTTATTGTAGTACTGATAGTCCAGCAGCTGTCCGAGCGCAGCGCGGATCTCCCGCTTTGTCGAGCTTCCGGCGACGGGCTTGAGTTCGCAGTAGATATTCAGGCCGTGACGCGATAACAGGACATCGACGCGATCGAGCGTATTCGCCAGCCGGTGTTCGTGGCGGCAGGCGTAACCCTGCATCTGCATACTGCGGGTGAAACGGCCAGCCAGCGCGTTATGAAGCTGTCTGACGTCAATCACCCTGCCGTCAACGACGCGAATAATGGGGGCGTAATCCGTCTCGTCGGGCGAGGTGTTCCCCGGCTGCGAGGGCGTAAAGCCCGGAATGTCGTGCTGGCTGAAAAAATCGGCCAGCAGCTGCAGGTCGTCGGCCGTGCGGATAATCAGGTCGATATACTCAATTCGGCGGCTGCCATCACGGTTGGCGAGCGTTTTTGCATAGGGATGAAAGGCGGGACGCGTCTGCGCTTTATCCACACGGATGCGGACGCGGGAATAGTGCGCGGTGCAGCTGACCCTGACCGTATTTCCCTCTTTGCTCCACGCATTAAATACGTAGTGCGGGCTTGTCTGCTTATTAATGTAGCCGTGGTTATCCCCCACGTAGCCGCTGAGCAGAAGGTTAAGCACTGGATCGAAATGCAGGCGGGCCTCTGGATGACGCGTAAACCAGGCGGCGGCCTGAGGCTTGACGGTGATATCTGGATTGCGCGGCGTTCTGTCCATGGTCCGTAAGGGGTTGATGGGTCTTGCTTATTTTATCGGCACGCGGCGAGGATACTTTATTGCCGGCGGAAACGCAGCCCTGCGTTACAGCGGCGCTCGCTGACCTGCCGGCATCAGGGTTCTGGAGACAAGCTCGGTGCGGTTCACCACCTCGGTTTTGGCGAAGATATTGCGTAAATGCGTTTTCACCGTCGAGAGCGAAATATCCAGCTGGCGGGCAATCAGCTTATTGCTCGCTCCTTCGCGCACCATGCTGACGATTTCCCGCTCTTTGGCGGTCAGCATCTCCGACAGGGCATCGTCATCCTGCAGCAGCTCGTGGATAGCCAGCTCGACCAGCGGCAGCACCGCCTGCGCCCGCAGCCGCTCTTCGCTGGAAAACGGCGTATCGCGCATCAGAGAAATTCCTGCCACAATCCGCCGATCGCGGCGGATAAAAATCTCCGTCATATCGCGAACGTTATTCGGCAGCATAAAGTCGTGATAGTAGTGGCGATAACGGTCATACAGCCCAGGGGTCATTCCCGCCATGGTAATCGAAGGATGGGTGAAGCGGGAGGGCAGCAGGGGGTCGAGCGGCTGGAAATGTTCCAGGTACTGCTGATGCGTGTTCTCAGAAATATTGTGCAGAATGTAGTTCTCCGGCGTCGTGCGCTTATTCACCCGATAAAACACCGCCGACGACAGCGGGATAAGCTGCGAAATTGTCTGCAGGCAGCGGGCAATAATCGCATCATTATGACGAGACATTGATAACGCGGACATATTGTCTCCTCCCGTAAAATGAGGGCGCGCCAGGCGGATTGAGAACCATGAAACAAGCATATGTTTTACAAGTTGGTAACACAATGCTTAATATATTAACAATGTGAAGTGAGTTACATAATTTATCGTAATGCGTTGTTAAGTAATGGGTTGATTTCATTGCTTAGCCTGGCGGTACTGCTTTTGTTAAAATGTTAATGAATATTGTGAAGGACAGGCATCATGTTGAAAGAAAACTTCAATGAGCTGCAGATCTTCCTTGTGGTCGCCCGGGAACGCAGTTTTACCCGAGCGGCGGCCCGGCTTGGCGTATCGCAATCGGCGTTAAGCCACGCGATGAAGGCCCTGGAAGCGCGCTTAAACCTGCGCCTGCTGACGCGCACCACCCGCAGCGTCGCGCCGACCGAGGCCGGAGAGCGGGTAATTGCCTGTCTGGCGCCGCGGCTTGACGAACTGGAGCGCGAGCTGGAAAACATTGTTCAGCTCAACGGCGTCATCTCCGGCAACATTCGCCTTTCCGCCGGGGAGCACGCGGCGCGCCGTCTGCTGTGGCCGAAGCTAAAGCCGTTTCTGCAGGCCTGGCCGCAAATCAATATTGAGCTGGTGGTCGACAATGGTTTTGTCGATATCGTTGACGGCCGGTTTGACGCGGGCGTGCGGCTGGGCGAAAGCGTTGATAAAGACATGGTGGCGGTGAGAATCGGCCCGGATATGCGGATGGCGGCAGTCGGGTCGCCCGGCTATTTTGCCGCGCGGGGGATCCCGCAGACGCCGCACGAGCTACAGCAGCACCGCTGCATCAACATGCGGTTGCCCACCGCGGGCGGGCTGTATCACTGGGAGTTTGAAAAAGACGGTAAACCGCTGCGCGTAGGGGTCGAGGGGCAGCTGACCTTCAACCTGCTGGCCGAGCGGGTCGACGCCATCGTCAGCGGATTCGGCATTGGCTTTGTGCCGGAGGATATGGTGCAGGATGAGCTGCGCGCCGGCGCCCTGGTCCGGGTGCTGGAGAGCTGGTGCCCAACGTTTCCCGGCTACTACCTTTACTACCCAAGCCGCCGACAGCATCCTCCGGCATTTGCGCTGCTGATTGACGCGCTGCGCGATAGCGGGGCGTGACTCAGCGACGCTCCAGCCGCTGAAACAGCCACATCCCCGCGATCATGGCGAGGACAAACCCGACGCCCTTGAGCTCGCCCGCGCCCAGCAGCACCAGGCCTGGCCCCGGGCAGATGCCCGCCAGCCCCCAGCCAATGCCAAACAGCACGGCGCCGCCGACCAGCCGCTTGTCGAGGGTTGAGGAGGTCGGCAGAACCATTTTATCGCCGTAGATTGGGCGCTGGCGTTTCTTCGCCATGCGAAAGGCGAAAAAGCCGATGCTGATAGCGCCGCCCATCACAAACGCCAGCGACGGGTCCCACTGCCGGGTAATATCCAGAAATCCGGTGACCTTCGCCGGGTTCGCCATTCCGCTTATCAGCAGGCCAAGGCCGAAAAGCAGGCCCGCCAGAAAGGAAAAAAAGAGGTTCATCTTAACTCCGTATCCGTTAACGCCAGAAACCGATAACCCAGACGGTCACGGCGGCGACGACCATAAAGGTCAGCGTCGCCACCAGAGAACGCAGCGACAGCCGCGACAGCCCGCAGACGCCGTGGCCGCTGGTGCAGCCGGAGCTATAGCGCGTTCCCAGGCCGACCAGCAGCCCGGCGAAGATTATCGTGGGCCATGACGCGGCGATATCGCGCTCGGGCAGGGCGGTGAAGGCCCGATAGAGCAGCGGCGCAACGACGATCCCGGCAAGAAACGCCAGCCGCCAGCCCTTATCGCTGCTGGTGCGGGACAATACGCCGCCGAGAATGCCGCTGATGCCCGCGATGCGTCCGCAAAACAGAATCAGCACCCACGCCGCCGCGCCGATAATCAGGCCGCCGATAAAGCTCTGGACGGGCGTGAAGTGCGCGATATCAATCATCATATTCCGTTACCTCGCCGGTGTTTTTCGGACAGTAGAGTTCATACAGCGTGTTGAGGAGCGTCAGGATATCCGGGGCGGAGATGCGGTAGAAAATCTGCTTACCTTCCCGGCGGGTGCTGACCAGGTTTTCCCGCCGCAGCACGCCAAGCTGCTGCGACAGGGTCGGCTGGCCTATGCCGAGCGCCGCCTCTATTTCGCTCACCGATGCTTCGCCCTGGCTCAGGTGGCACAGCAGCAGCAGACGGGTTTCATTGGCGAGCGATTTCAGCACTGCCGCCGTTCTGCCTGCCGCCGCCCGCATCTGTTGTTGATTGATTGGCGCGTTCATCGCTTCCCTCAAATAACATTATATATATTTATATAATATAAAAATTAATATTGTATGGCAAGTGACCTTATGATGTTGCGGCGGCGATCTTGAATAAGCGACGCGCTGGTCTATGCTCAAAACAATGTGTTAGCTAAATGTTTATCAATAACCAGATGAATAATAAAGAAAATTAAAAACCTCTGTGGATAGGGCTATGAGCAAAACCGAGCAGGCGTCATGTGGATGGTGCAGTTTGCCAGATAAATTATTTATTTTTATACTTTTCATGGCTTTACCGCATGCTGTGAGGGCCGGTAGAGTCTATGCCCCCGATTTATCCCCTGAAAGGCTTCTGTCATGAACCGCAAAGTGCGGTTAAGCGTCCTTCTCCTGGCGCTGATGGTTTACGGGCCGTGCCGGGCGGCAGGGTTTCTCGACCCTGAAGACGGTATGCCCGACATGAGCGACTATCTGCGCGATAACCGTTACGGTTTTTTACCCGTTCCGATGGTGATTACTGAACCGGCGGTCGGCTACGGCGGCGGGCTGTTCGGCCTGTTTCTGCACGGCAAGGGAACCCAGCAGGGCGAGCGCTTTATCCCGCCCGCCATGACCGCGTTTGGCGGCGGCGGAACGCAGAACGGCAGCTGGTTTGTCGGCGGCGGTCATCGGCACACCTGGAATGACGACCATATTCGCTACCTCGTGGCGATGGGCTATGCCGACGTGAATCTGGATATCTACTCCGGCGACGTCGCCGGATTTGGCCACAGTAAGGCTATCGCCACCCAGACCAAGGGCTACGGCGGTATGCAGAAGCTGCAGTTCCGCGTTGGCGATACCCCGGTATTTCTTGGCGTGTCCCAGTTTTATGCGCGGATGGATATTTCGGCGGATAACGGCCTGGTCAACCGCGCCTGGCAGCGGCTGTTCGGCGCGGACAGCACCTCGTCCGCCGTAGGGCTGGTGGCGGAATACGATACCACCGACAACTTTTTCTATCCGCGCAAAGGCGCATCGCTGAGCGGGGAGTACCGCTTTTACAGCAGCTTTCTCGGCGGCGACTACCGCTACGACCAGCTGACGCTGGACGGTAAATATTACTACCCGCTGACCCGCTCGCTGACGCTGGCGGTGGCCGGGAACTATCAGGCATTAATGAACCAGCAGCAGCATCTGCCGCCGATGGCGCGACCGGACATCAACCTGCGCGGCATCTCCCGCTATCGCTACCAGGGCGACTATGTCGGCACCGTGCAGACGCAGCTTGCATGGCAGGTGACGCCGCGCTGGATAGTGCAGGGGTTTGTCGGCGCCGGCAGCGCCGCCGATGAGGCAAGCCAGCTGTTTGATACCACGGAAGTTGCCTGGGGCACCGGGTTTCGCTACCTGATCGCCCGCCAGTATGGGTTGTACACCGGTGTTGACGTCGGTTTTAGCAAAAATGAGCAGGCCGTCTACTTCAACGTCGGCTCCGGGCTGTAAGTAAAATTGATAATGAGAAGATGATGATGAAATGGACGCAAACTCTGCTGCCGCTGTTTCTGCTCTCTGGCGCCGCTTACGGCGCCAGCACTGCGACCGGTACCGATAGCAGCGACGAAGAGAAAACCGAAACCGGCAGCACCTTTCCCATCTGGGGCGATGAGGCGCGGGCGCGAGGTTACGAGATCCCGCTGCCGTTCGGTATCAACCTGAACTACATGAACATTCGTCAGGATATCGGCGTCGACAGCATCATGTTCTCTGGCCTGAAGCTTGGCGATCACCCGATTCCCAGCGATATGTTTGAAATTGACGCCGGGCACACCCGGGAGAGCAGCAAAACGGAAACCCTGCGCATGGATATGTGGGTGTTTCCGTTTTTGAATATTTACGGGTTATACGGTTACACCAAAGGGTCGTCGGTCTCCACCGTGTCGGTAGACGCCGATCCGACGAAGTTTACCGGGATCAACCGTATTATCGCCGGATCGGTCCATCGCCTCTACCAGCAGGGCTCCCTGCAGGACATCGATTTCACCCTCGATTTCAAGGGGCGAACCTGGGGCACCGGCGCGACGCTCGCGGGCGGCTATGGCAACTGGTTTGCGCTGGTTGACACCAACTACACCCGTACCGATTTTGATATCCTCGACGGCAATATTTCCGCGCTCACCGTTTCGCCGCGCGTCGGCTACCGCTTCAGCTTTGAGGGCATATCCGGGCCGTCGCACCTGAGCCTGTGGGTGGGAAGCATGTATCAGGACGTGCAGCAGGAGTTTAAGGGCAACCTGTCCGATTTGCAGATGCCCGCCGAGCTGCAGCCGCTGATCAATGCGGTCAACAAAGACGGCGACGGTAAATTCGCCGTGAAGCAGCACCTGAAGTCGCCGTGGAATATGCTGGTCGGCGCGCAGTACGAGGTGACGCGCAACTTTAACGTGCTGACGGAGTTCGGCTTCAACGAGCGTAATAGCTTCTTTATCTCCGGCGAATACCGATTCTGATGACGCGAAATGGCGTGCTGCTGGCGGGGCTGGTCGGCGTGGTGTTCGCCTCGCCGCCGACGTTTGCGCTGGACAGGCAGTCGGTGGATGCCTTTCTCGGCAAGCTCGGGGCCGACAATCAGTATGATGCCAGCAAGGGCATCAACTGGAGCGTGCTGCCCGGGCCGTTTTACACCCCCGAGCTGCGGCTCGGGCTCGGCATGGCGGCGGCGGGCATTTACCGCGTCAACCCGCAGGATACCGTCACGCAAAATTCGTCGCTGTCGTTTACCGGCTTTGCCAGCACCAGCGGCGCGCTGGGCATCGGCTTTACCAACTATACGTTTTTTACCGACGATCGCTGGCGGCTGTTTGTCGAGGGGAATATCGCCAAAGTGCCCACCGGCTTCTGGGGCGTTGGCTATGATGCCGCGCAGGGCAGCGAGCAGAAGTACACCGACAATTCCGTCCGGCTGCATCCTCAGCTTTTCCGTCGGCTGGCGAATAACCTGTATGTCGGCGTCGGCTGGGATTTCTCGGCGATGAACGCCGACGTTGACGACCCGCATCCCGGCGATAAATTTTCCCGGTTTACCACCTCAACGTCGCCGCTAAGTTCCGGCGCAACGGTCAGCATGCACTACGACACCCGCGATGTGATTACCCGCCCCACGCGCGGGCAGTTTTTTAGCATCGAGTACAGCGTATTCGACCCGGCGCTCGGTTCCGATACCCACTTCACCGCCGCGCAGGTGCAGTACAATTATTATGCGCCACTGGATGAAAAGCGGGTGCTGGCGTTCGATCTGTGGGGGCGCTTCACCCACGGCGACGTGCCCTGGGACCGGCTGTCGCTGGCCGGGGATAACCGACGGCTGCGGGGCTACTACCAGGGGCGCTATCGCGATAAAGACGTGGTCAGCGGGCAGGTGGAGTACCGCCAGAAGCTCGACTGGCGCAACGGCTATGTGCTGTGGATGGGCGTCGGGGCGCTCGGCGGCTCGCCGGGCGAGCTGAGCGAGCATCCCCTTTTGCCGACGGTGGGCGTGGGCTATCGGTTTGAAGTGAAGCCGGATATGAACATTCGGCTGGATTTGGGCGTTGGCCGGGATACGGCCGGATTTTATTTTCAGGTCGCGGAGGCCTTTTAATGCGTGGTTGGTTGTTCACTTTTCTGCTGTGCGCCTTTTGCGCAACCGCGGGCGACGCGGTATTGCCCACCCCGGTCGTGCGCGGCGTTGCGCCGGTGGCGCGGCATCTTTCGCCACCGGAGTCGCTGCGTCCGTGCTGCGCGTTTGGTTACGATCTGAAAGTGCGGGCGCTGGGCGTGCCGATCCCGGTGTATCAGATAGGCAACGTGCTGACGCTGGATACGCTGGGCAACCATCGCTATAACGACAGCGCGCTCGGGGCGGTAAAAAACCTGGTGGGGCTGAGCGAGGAGGCGAACGGCCTGCTGTATACCCACCGCGGCGGGTTTATCGATATTGCCCATGTGCGCGATACGGCGGACAACACCTTCTACCTGTTCACCCGCCTGTATCCGAAGCTCGGGCAGCGCTGGCGTCTGTTCTATAGCGAAGAGCTGGGCGTTCGTCGCGTCCAGCTGAACGCCTTTACGCCCCCGTCATCGCCCGCCCAGCGCTATACCCTCGCCGCCTGGCTTGCGGGAAAGCTGGCCTTTGAGCTGGCGCAGTGGCATGAGGTGGCGCAGTGGTATGGATTCCAGTCCGTACCCGGTTTTTCGGAGGAGATATCCGCCTTTTCGCCGGAAGATCTCTACTCGAATTTATTAGGCGCCAGGCTTGCCATTCATGTGATTCTGTCGGGGCATGCCCGTTCGGTTGATGATTACAATCGGGCGATGGATGCCACGCTTCGCCAGGCGCTGGTAGGGCTGAATGTGGCCACGCGCGAGGAGAGCGAGCAGATGTTTCGCGCGGTGGACGGCGACTGGTGGAACAGCAGGCGCCGGGTGCCGGATAAATTTCTGGTGCTGAAACGCAATTACTCGCTCAGCGATAACCGCCTGCCTACGCCGGTGCCGTTTGAAAAAGCGACGCCGTATCAGCTGGAGATCCCTGAAACCATTAACGGCTATGTGCTGGCGCGCCTGGGCGAGCTGCAAATTCACCCCGGCAACGATATGCAGCAGCTGCCGATGCCCGCCGGCTACTACACGCCGCGCCAGTTCCAGGTTCTGGCACGTCGCGCTGAACAGGCCGACGAGGTTCAGCTGCAGCGAATGCAGAAATAAACGCGCTGCTCCGCCCTGCCGCCGGGACGAAACTTGCGGCAAGGCGGGCTAAGTGTTAAAAGGTGCCCCTTCATAAAACGCTACAGGGGAAAGACGTGAAAAACGCGTCAACCGCGTCCGGACAAACGCAATCGGATGCTGAGTCGGATAACCAGCCGACGCTTCACCGCGGCCTGCAAAACCGCCACATTCAGCTCATCGCCCTCGGCGGAGCCATCGGCACCGGCCTGTTTCTGGGAATTGGGCCCGCCATTCAGATGGCCGGTCCTGCGGTCGTGCTGGGCTACGCCATCGCCGGGATTATCGCCTTTCTTATCATGCGCCAGCTGGGCGAGATGGTGGTAGAAGAGCCGGTTTCAGGCTCCTTCGCCCATTTTGCGTATAAATACTGGGGGCCGTTCGCCGGGTTCCTGTCGGGCTGGAACTACTGGGTGATGTTCGTGCTGGTCGGCATGGCGGAACTCACCGCCGCCGGTATTTATATGCAGTATTGGCTGCCGGATGTGCCGACCTGGGTCTGGGCGGCGGTGTTTTTTATCATTATTAACGCCGTGAACCTCGTCAATGTACGCCTGTACGGCGAGACGGAGTTCTGGTTTGCGCTGATCAAAGTGCTGGCAATTCTCGGTATGATCGGTTTTGGCCTGTGGATGCTGTTCAGCGGCCACGGCGGCGAGCGCGCGTCGGTGGATAACCTCTGGCGCTATGGCGGTTTTCTGGCGACCGGCTGGCAAGGGCTGGTGCTGTCGCTGGCGGTGATTATGTTCTCGTTCGGCGGGCTTGAGCTGATTGGGATCACCGCGGCGGAAGCGCGCGACCCGGAAACCTGCATCCCGAAAGCGGTAAACCAGGTGGTGTACCGTATTTTGCTGTTTTATATCGGCTCTCTGGTGGTGCTGCTGGCGCTGTACCCGTGGGTGGATATTAAATCCGACAGCAGCCCGTTTGTGATGATTTTCCATAATCTTGACAGCAACGCGGTGGCTTCTGTGCTGAACTTCGTCATTCTGGTGGCTTCGCTGTCGGTGTATAACAGCGGGGTGTACTCCAACAGCCGCATGCTGTTCGGCCTTTCCGTGCAGGGCAACGCGCCGAAATTCCTCACCCGCGTCAGCCGCCGCGGCGTGCCGGTGAACTCGCTGCTGCTCTCCGGTGCGATTACTTCGCTGGTGGTGGCGACGCTGCTGCTGAACTGGCTGATGATCTGCATGGCGCACCTTAAGTTTCGCGCCGCGCAGCGCCGCAAAGGGCGCGAGCCGAAGTTTCGCGCGCTGTTTGCGCCCGCAAGCAACTATCTGTGCATCGCGTTTTTGCTGATGATCCTCGGACTTATGCTGACGATTGACGACATGCGCCTGTCGGCCATCCTGCTTCCGGCGTGGGTGGTATTCCTGTTTGTCGTCTTTAAGACGCTGCGCAAGCGCGGGTAAGGCAACGACCGCATCGCTTCGCATCGTGGCTATGAATTCCTGCATAGCGTCTCCTGCATCGCCCGGCGGCCATGATGACCGCCGGGCGATGCCGATGCAAACCAGGGGCGACGTTACGAAAGCCCGGCCGCCGGACAGCGGCCTAAGTGATGACGAAAACCGATCGCGGCCGCCGCGAGGGCGAGCATCATCACAACCTCCAGCGTCAGAAAACCGGTGATGGCGATGATGTAGCCGCCGTGGCGATTGAGCGCCAGAAATACGCTGCCAAGGAGCGCCGGGCCCAGACCCAGCGCGGACTGCAGCAGCGTGCTCAAAATGGCGCTACCGGCGCCGGCGTCGTTAGGGCCGATGTCGCGCATCCCGATGCGATAGAAGCTGTTGACGATCAGCGCCTGGCCATAGCCCACCAGCAGGGTCGCCGGCACCAGCGTCAGCGTGCCGGTATTCAGGCCGACATACCAGAAGGTGGCGATAAGCAGTATCAGCCCGCAGAGCTGCACGCCGAGACCCGTCAGTAATATTCTCCCAATGCTATAGCGGGCGATCAGCCTCGGCGCGTACAGGGCGGAGATAAAGTAGGACACGCCCAGCGCGATAAAGCTGTTGCCGGACTGCCACGGCGCCATTCCCAGCCCTGTCTGCATGGTCAGCGCCATGCAGAACATAAAGCCCGACCAGGCGCTGAAAAACAGCAGGGCGATCGCTATGCCGAAACGGAGGCTGGCAAGCTTCAGCAGCCGCGGCGGCAGAAGCGGCTGCTCGCCGCGCCGCTGTTTCTTCAGCGCGCTGGCCCGCATCAGATAGAACAGCGGCGCCAGCGCCAGCAGCATCGCCCGCAGCGGCCACGGCCAGCGCATTTCCGGCCCCAGCGCCATCGGAAACAGCAGGCAGCAGAGGATCAGCGCCAGGTACAGCGTGCCCGACCAGTCGATGCGCGACGGCGTTTCCCGGCGGGTTTCCGGCACATAGCGAACGCTGAAGGCCAGCACCAGCAGGCAAATCGGCACATTGATAAAAAAGGCGTTACGCCAGCCGAGCCCGGCGATATCCGCCGAGACCAGCCAGCCGCCGCCCATTTGCCCGACGATAAACGCGATGCCGCCGATACCGCCGTACAGGCTGATGGCACGCGCGTGGGCGGCGCCTTTTAGCGTGACGTGAAGCGTGGCGAGAATTTGCGGCACGATAAGCGCCGCGCCAGCCCCTTGCAGGATACGGGCGGCCAGCAGCTCGCCAATCGAGTTCGCCATTCCGCACAGCAGCGACGCGATGCCAAACAGCGCCACGCCCCACATGAACAGGCGGCGGCGCCCGAGGTTATCGCCAAGCTTGCTGCCCATCGCCAGGCAAACGGCGAAGGCCACGCCGTACAGCGCCACAATGAGCTCGAGCTGCGTCGGCGTGGCGCGCAGCGAGCGGGTGATGGCGTCCAGCGCCACGTTGGTGATCGAGGTGTCGATAAGCGGCAACATTTGCCCGGTCAGGAGCAGCAGCAGCCCGGCGCGACCCGGTGAAACAGCGGACGAATTCATGGGGTTCTCCATTGCGTCATTCAGCAGATGGACGTAGCATCGCTGAATGCAAAAACGGGTACCAGTTCCTGATTATACTGGTACTGGCGCTACTATGCTGGAGGCGATATGTCGCTCATCACCCCTGTTGAACCCTTGCCGCTTCGCGTTGATGACAACCGCAAACAGCTGGGCGCATTTTTGCGCGCCCGGCGGGAAAGCCTTGACCCTCAGCGGCTCGGCCTGCCGCGCAGCGGGCGGCGGCGCACGCCGGGGCTGCGCCGGGAAGAGGTGGCGATGCTCGCCGACGTCGGGGTGACCTGGTATACCTGGCTTGAGCAGGGCAGGGAGGTGAATCCCTCCGCTGCGGTAATGCAGGCGGTTGCCGGTGCGCTGCAGTGCAGCGCGCTGGAGACGCGGCACCTGTTCGTGCTGGCCGGGCTGCCGCCGCTGGAGTCAACGCAGGCGCCGGTGTGCGAAGGCATCAGCGCAGGCGCCCGGCGGATGCTCGACAGCCTGATGCCGCAGCCGGCCAGCATCCAGAAGCCGAATTTTGACATTGTGGCGTGGAACGCCAGCTTCTGCCGCCTGATGGGCGTGGATTTCAGCGTCATGCCGGAAGATGACCGCAACTGCATTTATCTGTATCTCACCAACGACACCTGGCGCAGCCGTCTGGCAAACCGCGACGTGCTGCCGACGTTCGTCTCCTATTTTCGTGCGGCGATGGCGGAACATCGCGGCGACCCGGCATGGGAGCACAAGCTGGCGCGCTTCTTTGCCGCGTCGGCGGAGTTCGAAGTGCTCTGGCACCAGCGTTATGACGTTCGCGGGGTGGAGAATCAGCTTAAAAGCTTTAACCACCCGGAAATAGGCGCGTTTAGCCTGCAGCAGATGTACTGGTACTCGGCGCCGCGCAACGGCTCGCGCCTGCTGGTCTATCTGCCGGTCGACGCTGCCGGGGAAAACGCGCTGGCGCAGCTCAACCGCCAGATCTGAGTGATATACTCAACAAAAACGTAGCGACAGAGGGATGCAATGAACGTCACCCGTAAGCAGGAGCGCATTATCCGGCGGGCGCTGGCCGACTGGCGGCAGCAGGGCCAGATCACCGATAGCGAGCACGCGAAGCTGGCGGCAACGCTCAACGCCGTTGCCTTTGACTGGCAGCGCCTGAGCCGCTACGCCTTCTGGACGGCGATAGCCTGCGTGCTGATAGCCCTGGCGAGCTTCTTTGCCGACAGCGAGCTGGTGGATTATCTGCTCGCGCTGTTTTCTTATTCCGGGCTGCTGCGCATCGGCGCGCCGCTGGCGCTGGCGGTTGTTTTCTATCTGTGGGGCTTTCGCCGCCAGCGGCGGGAGACGCAGTGGCATTACAGCACTGAGGCGATACTGTTTCTCGGCGTGGTCTGTACCGCGCTGATGCTGTGGCAGCTTGGCGAACGGCTGGATAACGGCAGCGGACACGTCGCCCCGCTGTTTTTAATCGGCTGCGCGATTTATGGCGCGGTGGCCTGGTTCGGGCGCTCCGCTCTGGTGTGGCTTTTCTTCCTGCTGGCGCTGGGCAACTGGTTCGGCGCGGAAACCGGCTACGTCTCCGGCTGGGGAGCCTACTGGCTGGGCATGAACTATCCGATCCGCTTTGTGCTGTTCGGCGGCTCGCTGCTGCTCGCCTGCCTCCTGCTGCGCGAGGTGCTGGCAAAGCGCCGCCTGTTCACCATCAGTAAAGCGATGGGGCTGACGTACCTGTTTATCGCCCTGTGGATCATGTCGATTTTCGGCAACTACAATCTCGACAGCTGGAGCAGCGTGACCCTCGAAGCGCTGATCCCATGGGCGCTGCTGTTCGCCGTCGCCGCCGGGATCTGTATTTATATCAGCCTGAAAACCGACGACGGGATGCTGCGCGGTTTCGGGCTGACCTTTCTTGCCATCAACCTCTACACCCGCTTTTTCGAGTACTTCTGGGACAGCCTGCACAAGGTGGTGTTTTTCCTCATTCTCGCCGTCTCGCTGGCAGTGGTGGGGCGGTATGCGGAAAAGATTTGGCATGCGGGAAGGCAAAATGGCGAATAGGATTCTGATGCTTGCCCGGCGGCGGTCGCCGGGCGCAGACATCAAATCTCGGTCAGCGTGGCGCTCAGCGGCAGACGGGATTTCGGCAGGCTGGCGTTGAAGTCTTCAACGCTGTGATGACCGACCGGCACGACCACCAGGCTGGTGAAGCCTTTTTCTTTCAGGCCGAACTCCGCGTCAAGAATGGCGGCGTCGAAACCTTCAATCGGCACGGCGTCGAGCCCCATGGCGGCCACGCCCAGCAGGAAGTTACCGACGTTGAGGTACACCTGTTTCGCCATCCACTGATCGTCATCTTTCAGGTCGACGCGGTGCATATCGGCAAAGAAGCGGCGGCCTTTGTTGTTAGCGGCTTTCGCCTCGGGCGATGCAAAACGTCCGTCGGCGTCTTCCTGATCCACCACGCGCTCCAGCCAGGCGTCGTCCATCGCGGTTTTGGCGCAGAACACCACCACGTGGGACGCGTCCAGCATTTTACGTTCGTTGAACACGTAGCCGCCAGCGGCGGATTTCGCGACGCGCGCTTTTCCGGCCTCGGTGCTGGCGACGATAAAGTGCCAGGGCTGGGAGTTAGTGCTGGACGGGCTGAACTGCAGCAGGGTTTTCAACTGCCCGGCCTGGTCGGCGGTCAGTTTTTTATTGGCGTCGAACGCTTTGGTGGAGTGGCGTTTCAGGGCAACAGATACGATATCCATAATGGCTCCTCAGAAATTGGTATCGCCGTCGTTTGGCGAATTACGTGGGAGCAGGGTACAGGGTTAGCCCGCGCTTGATAAGGGCTAAAATTGTGATAACACTTGTTTTCCTGAGCTGAAAATCACGCCGGGCGCAGGCGTTTTTGCCGGTTTTTGGGCAGCTTGTCGACCACCAGATGCCATGAATCTTCAATCAGGCTTTCGACCAGATCCGGGTGAATGTCATCGCCGCCGTAGACGGAAATCCAGTGCTTTTTGTTGAGATGGTATCCGGGGTGAATGCTGGGGTAAATCGCCTGATGCAGCAGCGATTTTTCCGGGTCGACCTTGAGGCTAATCAGCGGATGGCCGCGCAGGCTCATGGCTATCATAAAAATCTTGCCGTCTACCTTAAAGACGTCATATTCCGGGCCAAACGGCCAGCAGCGTTCGCTGAACGGATATTCCTGCGCCACGCGCAGCGCGTGGGCGACTAACGCATCGCCATTCATTGGGCTTCCTCCTCGGCCAGCGCCCGCCACATGGCTTCAAAACCGAGCGCAATAAGCGCCTGCGCGCGCGACGGCTCGTGGCTGGCGAACTCAATAGTGGTCTCCGCCAGCGCCAGGAACAGCGCATCGCCGAAGGGCTGGTAATCGCCCGCGAGGAAAACCTCGCGCACCGAGCGCTTACAGAGATCCTGCAGCTCAGGATACATATCGCTGACCTGCCGTTTGGTGGCGTCGGTGATCCGTTCGCTGAGCGACATCCGGCGAATGGCTTTGTGGCTGACGGGGTTGCGGATCCCCCAGTCAATATAGTTGTTCCAGATGTTACGGGTGTTTTCTTTTGGGCTGCTGATATCCAGCCCGGCCGGGCGAACCAGCAGCGCCTGCAGCATATCGGCTTTGATATCGAGGTAAAGCGCGTTTAACAGATCGTCTTTGGTGGCGAAATAGCGAAACAGCGTCCCTTCCGCCACCCCGGCGTTGCGGGCGATCACGGCGGTGGATGCGGCAACCCCGGACTGGGCGAAAGCTGCGGTTGCCGCCTCAAGTAACGCTTGTTTTTTATCTTCGCTTTTCGGACGAGCCACTACACTTTACCTCACAGTCTGGAAAAAACATCGATTGAAGCATGCCGGTTGCGCCACTTCAACGCTGAATGTCAAAAATTGAAAATCGTCTTGACGACCTTCGTTCTGTTTCTATAATGAGTGCTTACTCACTCATAATCAAGTGTCTCTTGTATCGCCAGCTGTTCCGCCGTCGGTCGTGGTCAGGATATGAAGCGATTCTTTCTCAGCGTGGTTGCCATCATGTTAATTGCCAGTGCAGCGAGTTTACCGTTTGTGTTGAATGCCGGTTTTGGTCGGACGCCCCAGGGCGCGCAGTTAAGCATCGTCGAGCGCTCCGCGCAGTACCGCGACGGGGCGTTTCATAATCAGCTGCCGACGCCGGGTTTTACCGGGGAGAAAAACATGCTGGCGGCCTGGTGGGAGTTTCTCACCGCCCGGCGCGAAAACGCCCGTCCGGCGCAGCCGCTGCCGCGGGTGGCGACCGATCTTGCCAGCCTGCCGTCTCAGCAGGAGGTGATTTTCTGGCTGGGACACTCCTCGTGGTATCTGCAGCTTTCCGGCCAGCGCATCCTGATCGATCCGGTTTTCAGCAGCTACGCCGCGCCGTTTTCGTTCCTTAACAAGGCGTTTGACGGCGATTACCCGTGGAGCGCGCAGAGCATGCCGGAAATAGACCTGCTGATTATCTCCCACGATCACTACGACCATCTTGATTACGCCACCATCAGGGCGCTGATGCCGAAGGTTCGCCGGGTGATTACGCCGCTGGGTGTTGGCTCGCATTTGCGCTACTGGGGGATGAACCCCGATATCATCACCGAAGCCGACTGGCAGCAGCAGGTCCGGTTCAGCGATGCGCTGGCGGTACATGTCTTACCCGCGCGCCATTTTTCCGGCCGCGGTCTGAAGCGCAACCAGACGCTGTGGGGCAGCTTTATGTTCGTTACGCCGCAGCAAAATATCTACTACAGCGGCGACAGCGGCTATGGCCCGCACTTTAAGGCGATCGGCGAGCAGTTTGGCCACGTCTCTCTCGCGATCATGGAAAACGGCCAGTACGACGAGGACTGGAAATACATCCACATGATGCCGGAAGAGACGGCGCAGGCGGCGGTGGATCTTAACGCGCGCGCGGTGCTGCCGGGCCATTCGGGGCGCTTCGTACTGGCCAAACATACCTGGGACGACCCGTATAAAAAGCTGGCGCTGGCAAGCGAGGGGAAACCGTATCGCCTGCTGACGCCGGCGCAGGGGGAGCCGGTGTGGGTGGCAAATCAGGATCAACCATTTCAGGCCTGGTGGGAATGACCGCCGGACGGTTTACAACAGGGGAGGGAAGCATGACGATTTCCGCTCAGGTGATTGACGCCATCGTCGACTGGATCGACGACAATCTGCATCAGCCGCTGCGCATTGAGGATATCGCCCGCCACGCGGGCTATTCAAAATGGCATCTGCAGCGTTTGTTTGTCCAACATAAAGGGGAGAACCTGGGGCGCTATATCCGTAAGCGCAAGCTGCTGCTGGCGGCGCAGGATCTGCGCGACACCAACCAGAAGGTCTACGATATCAGCCTGAAGTATGGCTTTGATTCGCAGCAGACCTTCACCCGCGTCTTTACGCGAACCTTCAAACAGCCTCCCGGCGCCTGGCGCAAAGAGCACCAGACGCACTGATTGTCGCGCGCTGGCGTGGCGCTTATGCCAGCGCGAACCAGCGACGCCAGATGTAGCGCAGCGCCAGGAACTCGATGGCGCCCAGCGCTAAAAACCAGACGCAAAAGAGCAGGGTGTAGAGCTGGTTGAGATCCATCAGATGGAAGGTCTCGACCAGCTTTTGCGCCAGCGTCAATCCTAAAGAGGGCGCTGGCAGCAGCAGGCAGGAGAGCAGCGCCATCAGCAAAATGCCGCCAGCGGTCAACAGCGATTCGAGCGGATGCTTCATTGTTATGTTAATCGTCAGTTAAAAACGATATTGTCGGGGAATTCTGCCGATAACGCAATGCTCCCCGTCAGGCATTATTTTTCTTCGCATTTATATTAGCGCTACGATTATCTGCGTAATATATTCTTGATTAATTAAAAATAAATCTGCTTTGGTAAATTAACGTCATTATTACCCCAGCACTTTTACAAAAGTATAAGTGCTGTAGCCGATAAGCGTGGCAATAATAATGGCGGCGGCGACATATAGCGCCAGGCGGCGCCCGCGGTAGATTCCGAACATGATACCCCCTCGTTTAGCGTCGGTTTAGAAAAACTTTGTAATAGTGTTGGAAACATTTTCTCTGCCGCTAGTTTTGAATATTACGCCAGCTTGAATATTGCGTTAGATCAAATTTAATGCCATGTGAATATTTGCCTTAACGTTTTTTGCATTGGCCGGAAATGATTTTCGGCTTTCCGCTAACCGGAATTTAAAAGGATATTTACAATGACCAAAATGATTAACCCCAACACTATCCCGCCCGGCGGCGGTCCGCGCTATCGCGAAGCCTACCAGCAGAGCGTTCAGCAGGCGCTGGCGCAGCAGAAAAGCGACCTTTGCGGCTTAAGTACGGCGCAGGCCAAAGAACGCTATCAGCAGGTCGGGCCGAACGCGCTGCCGGAGAAAAAGGGCAGACCGGCCTGGCTGCGCTTTCTTGCGCACTTTAACGATGTGCTTATCTACGTGCTGCTGGCCGCCGCCGCGCTGACCGCGGCGATGGGGCACTGGGTCGACACGCTGGTTATCCTTGGCGTGACGGTGGTCAATGCGCTTATTGGCCACATTCAGGAAAGCAATGCCGAAAAATCCCTGCAAAGCATCCGCAATATGCTCTCCAGCGATGCGGTCGCGCTGCGTAACGGCCAGCACGACACCGTACCGACCGTTGAGTTGGTTCCGGGCGATATCGTCGTGCTGCGCGCCGGCGATCGCATTCCTGCCGATATGCGCCTTATCGAGGCGCACAACCTGCGGGTGGAGGAGGCTATCCTGACTGGTGAATCCACCGTAGTGGATAAGCACACCGGGGCGCTACAGGGCGAGCTGCCGCTGGGCGATCGCGCCAACATGCTGTTCTCCGGCACCACCATCAGCGCCGGCAGCGGCGTGGGCGTCGTTACCGCCACCGGCCAGGAGACGGAGCTTGGCCATATCAATCAGATGATGGCGGAGATAAAGCAGCACCGTACGCCGCTGCTGGTGCAGATGGACAAACTCGGCAAAGCGATTTTCGTCATTATCCTCGCGATGATGGCGGCGCTGTTTGCGTTCAGCATCGCGCTGCGCGACATCCCGCTGGGGGAGCTGCTGCTGTCGCTGATTAGCCTCGCGGTCGCGGCGGTGCCGGAGGGGTTACCGGCCATTATTTCGATCATCCTCTCCCTGGGCGTACAGGCGATGGCGCGCAAGCGGGCGATTATCCGCAAGCTGCCGACGGTGGAAACCCTCGGGGCGATGACCGTCGTCTGCTCGGACAAGACCGGCACCCTCACCATGAATGAAATGACGGTAAAGGCCATTATTACCGCCGACAGCGGCTATCGCGTGGATGGCGACAGCTATGCGCCTGAAGGCCATATCTATCTTGAGGGCAGCGATGAGCCGCTGCAGGTGCAGCCGGATACCGTGCTGGAAACCTACCTGCGCGCTATCGATCTCTGCAACGACAGCCAGATTATCCAGGACGAGCGCGGCCTGTGGGGCATCACCGGTGGGCCGACCGAGGGCGCGCTGAAGGTGCTGGCGGCCAAAGCACATCTGCGCGAGACGCCGACGCAGCTGGTGGCGAAAATTCCTTTTGATTCGCAGTACAAATATATGGCGACCCACTACCGGATCGACGGCGTGGATCGGGTGCTGGTGACCGGCGCCCCGGACGTGCTGTTTGCGCTGTGCCAGCACCAGCAGACCCGTCAGGGCGAGGCGGCGTTTGACCGCGCGTACTGGGAGGCGGAAATGGCGCGCTACGCCAGCCAGGGGCTGCGGATGGTGGCGGCGGCCTGGAAGCCCGCCGCGCCGGGCGCGACAACCTTAACGCATGACGATCTGCGCGCGGGCCTGGTGCTGCTCGGCATTGCCGGGATGATGGACCCGCCGCGTCCGGAGGCCATCGACGCGATTCATGCCTGCCAGAACGCGGGCATCCGCGTGAAGATGATCACCGGCGATCATCCGCAGACGGCGATGAGCATCGGCCAGATGCTGGGAATTGGCAACAGCATGCAGGCGGTGACGGGCTATCAGCTTGAGCACATGAACGATGAGGAGCTGGCGAAAGCGGCGGTTGAGTACGATATTTTTGCCCGTACCAGCCCGGAGCATAAGCTGCGGCTGGTGAAAGCGCTGCAGGAGCGCGGCGAGGTGGTCGGGATGACCGGCGACGGCGTGAACGATGCGCCCGCGCTGCGCCAGGCCGACGTCGGTATCGCGATGGGCATCAAGGGGACCGAAGTGACCAAAGAGGCCGCCGACATGGTGCTCACCGATGACAACTTCGCCACCATCGCCAGCGCGGTAAAAGAGGGCCGCCGGGTCTATGACAACCTGAAGAAAACCATTCTTTTCATCATGCCGACCAACCTGGCGCAGGGGCTGCTGATCATTATTGCGCTGCTGGCGGGCAGCATGATCCCGCTGACGCCGGTGCTGATTCTGTGGCTGAACATGGCGACCTCCGCCACGCTCTCCTTTGGCCTGGCGTTTGAGGCGGCGGAGCGCAATGCGATGAACCGTCCGCCGCGTAAGACCGGGCAGCACGTGATGGATGCCTTCGCCGTCTGGCGGGTGGCGTTTGTCGGCTCGATAATCGCGGTCAGCGCCTTTGCGCTGGAGGCCTGGCTGGCGCCACGCGGCCATAGCCCGGAGTTTATCCGCACCGTCCTGCTACAGATGCTGGTGGCCGCGCAGTGGGTTTATATGATCAACTGCCGCAGCAGCAACAGCTTCTCGCTTAACCGCGGTCTGCTGCTTAACAAAGGCATCTGGCTGGTGACCGGCGCGCTGCTGGCGCTGCAGCTGGCCATCATCTACCTGCCGTTTATGCAGATGATGTTCGGCACCGAAGCGCTGCCGCTGCGCTACTGGGGGATTACGCTGGCGGTTGCCGGCGCAATGTTCGTGGTGGTGGAAATTGAAAAACGCCTGACGCGCGGCCTGCGCAAAGCGCGCTGAAGCACGGCCCCTCTGCCGGTGCGGGAGAGGGGCCGTTGGTCACGCCATCCGGTGCTCGCCGCTCAGCAGCGCCCGGCGGTCGAAGAAGCGCCGGATTTCGCCCCCGGCCATAAACGCCGCGCGATCCGACATATGGGCAATCACGTCGGCATCGTGGCTGACCAGCAGGTAGGTCATGCCGTGCTCGCCCTTCAGACGGTTGAGCAGGTTGAGGATCTCCGCCTGTACCGACATATCCAGCGCCGAGGTCGGCTCATCAAGCAGCAGAATTTTCGGGCGCAGCAGCAACGCGCGGGCAATTGCCACGCGCTGGCGCTGGCCGCCGGAAAGCTGGTGCGGGTAGCGGTTCACGGCATCGGCGGGCAGTCCCACCTCCTGCAGCGCGGTAGTGACGCGCGCTTCAATTTGCGTTTTTCCGTGGATCTGCAGCGGCTCCGCCAGCGTGCGGTACATCGTGTGGTTCGGATGCAGCGACGCGTACGGGTCCTGAAATACCATCTGCACGTTGCGGCGCAGCGCGCCGGTAAAACGCGCGCCGGGAGTCACGCTCTGGTCGAGCAGGCTAACCTGCCCCTGCCATTCGCGCTGCAGCCCGGCCAGCACCCGCAACAGCGTCGATTTGCCGCAGCCGGAGGCGCCTATCAGGCTGAACGTTTCCCCGGCATTGACCGCGAAGCTGGCCGAACTGACGGCGGTTTTGGCGCCGAAGGTGACCTGAAGCTGCTCAAGTTTAACGACCGTCATGGTTTACCCCGCGAAAAGACTGGCTGCGATCGAGCGTGGGCAGCATCTGGCCAAAGGTACTGGCGCTGGGGCGGCAGGTCCACAGCGTGCGCGTGTACGGATGCGTGGCGTCGGGCAGCCGCTGCGCCGCCATTTCATCCACTTTTTCCCCCTGATACATCACCAGCACGCGGTGGCAATGCGCCGCCACCAGCGGCAGGTCGTGGCTTATCAGCAGCATCGCCATCCGCCGCTGTTCGCATTGCTCCACCAGCAGTTCGAGGATCTGCTGGCGCAGGCGAGCGTCGAGCGCCGAGGTCGGTTCGTCGGCAATCAGCACCTGCGGGTTGTTGATAAGCGCGATGGCGATCATCACCCGCTGGCCCATGCCGCCGGAAAGTTCGCCGGGATAGCGGTTCAGGACGCTGCTGTCCAGCCCCACGGCGTGAATGGCGTCGCCTGCCTGTTCCTGGCGCTGGCGGCGGCTCAGGCGCTGATGCAGGGTCAGCGCCTCGTCGATTTGGGCGGCGACCGTTTTCACCGGGTTGAGGGCGTAGCGCGGGTCCTGTAGCACCATGGCGATGCCGTTGCCGCGCAGCTGCTGCCAGCCGCGGGGGCTGAGCGTCAGCACGTCGCGCCCCAGCACGTTCAGCGTTTGGGCGCTGACGACGCCCGGCCTGCGCACCAGCCCCATCAGCGCCCGGGCGCTCATGGATTTACCGGAGCCGGATTCGCCGACCAGCGCCAGGCGCTCGTTGCCCAGCGTAAAGCTGAGGCTGTTGACCACGCGGCTGCCGGGGTAGTCAATGTTCAGCCCCTGCGCGTGAATACGAATATCAGTCATGTTGCGGCTCCATCACATCGCGCAGGCCGTCGCCCAGCAGGTTAAAGGCGAGGCTGGCGAACAAAATCGCGCCTCCCGGAATGGCGGCAATCCACCACTGATCGAAAATAACCTGCATGCCGTCGGCGATCATCGCGCCCCATTCCGCCATCGGCGGGCGGGCGCCGAGCCCCAGGAAGCCCAGACCGGCGGCGGCAAGGATTATCCCCGCCAGATCCAGCGCCAGACGAACGATGGCCGAGGGCAGGCACAGCGGCAGAATATGGCCCGCCAGCAGCCGCCAGCCGCGAATGCCCATCATCTCCGCCGCCGCGAGGTAGTCGCTGTGGCGCAGGCGCTGGATTTCGCTGCGCGCCTGCCGCGCATAGGCAGGCCAGGTGGTGAGCGCCAGCGCCAGTGCGCCGTTGACCAGCCCCGGGCCGAGCATGGCGACAAAGGCGAAGGCCAGAATCAGGCGCGGCATCGACATCACCACGTCGGTAAAACGCATCAGCACGCGCTCCAGCCAGCCGCCGTAGTAGCCGGAGAGGATCCCCACCAGCAGCCCGACGGGGAGGGTAATGGCGGTGACCAGCCCCACCAGCCCAAGCGCCGGGCGGGTGCCGTAAATCAGCCGCGAGAGCAGGTCGCGGCCATAGCTGTCGGTGCCCAGCCAGTGGCGGGCGTCAGGCGCCTGCAGGCGCGCGGCGGCGTCCTGCCAGTTCGGGTCCAGCGGCGCAATCCACGGCGCAAACAGGGCGACCAGCAGCAGCAGGGCGATCGCCAGCAGGCCGCTGAAGGCGGCGGGCGAACGGCGCAGGCGACGCAAAAACAGGGAAGCAGGCATCAGCGCACCCTCGGGTCAGTCAACCGCACCAGCATATCGGTGAGGTTATTAATCACGACAAAGCAGACGCCGATAAGCAGCGTGCCGCCCATAATGGCGGTGGTGTCGCCGGCGAACAGCGCGGTAGTGAGGTAGCGGCCAATGCCCGGCCACGAGAAGACGGTCTCGGTCAGCACCGCGCCCTCCAGCATGCTGGTCCAGGCCAGCGCGATGACCGTCAGCAGCGTGCCGCGAATATTGGGCAGCACGTGGCGCAGCAAAATCGTCATTTCGCTCGCCCCTTTGGCGCGGGCCAGCAGGATGTACTCTTTGTTCATTTCGCTCAGGCACGCCGAACGCGTCAGGCGGGTGATGCTGGCCAGCGCGTAGTAGGCCAGCAGCAGCACCGGCAGCACCAGGTGGCTGGCGGCGTTTTTAAATGCCGCCATATCGCCGGAAAGCCAGGTGTCGATCAGCGCGAACCCGGTATGCGGCGTCACCGTGTACTGGTAGAGGTCGTCAAGCCGTCCCGGCCCGGCGCTCCACTGTAGCCTGGCGTAGAATAGCGCCAGCATTAACAGCCCGAGCCAGAAAATCGGCACCGAGTTGCCCAGCAGCGTAAAGGTGCGCACCGCCAGATCCCAGGGAGTGCCGGCATAGCGGGCGCACAGGACCCCCGCAGCGACGCCAAGCGCCGCGCCGACGATAAGCGCCAGCGTCGCCAGCTCAAGCGTGGCGGGAAAGACGGCAAGGAGATCGTGCAGCACCGGCTGCCCGGTGGCGCTGGCAATACCGAGATCGCCGTGCGCAAGGTTGACCAGATAACGCCAGAACTGTACCGGCAGCGGCTGATCCAGGCCGAGCTGATGGCGCACCTGATCGTAGGTCGACTGGCTGGCGTGATCGCCGACAATCTGCAATACCCGGTCGACCGGCGACAGCGCCGACAGCGCAAAGGTGACCAGCAGCAGTCCGAGCAGGGTGAGGGCAAGGGTGAAAAGCGCCTGGATGACCCGCAGCGCTTTCGGAGAGGTGTGTGACATGCGTGGCTCTTAACTGGCTGAAATAAATCCCCCTCTCCGGTCAAGGAGAGGGGAGAGGGGAGAGGGAACCGACGGCGATTACTTGGTCACCCGGTCGTACCACACCATATCGGCGTTCAGCCCCTGCTGATAGCCTTTGACGTTATCACGCACCACGATCTGCGTTTTGCCCTGATCGACAAACACGTACGGCGAGCTGCGCTGTAGCTCTTCCTGCATTTTTTTATACAGGTCGAGGCGTTTTGCCGGGTCCGGCTCCGCAACCGCCGCCAGGGTTTGTTTATTCAGTTCGGGAATTTTCCAGCCGTTGAGGCCCGCCACGGTGCTGGACTTCCCGTCGTTCCACGCAAAGGCGCTGGCGTTGGAGTGGGCGTCAAAGTAGTCCGGGATCCACAGGCGAATCGCCGCCTGATGCTGTTTGGCGCGCACGCGGGCGTACACCTGGCTGCCCGCGGCAGGCAGCAGATCCACCTTCACGCCGCCCTGGGCGAAGCTTGCCTGCATCGACTGCGCGATGGTGATAAACGGCGGTTTGTTTTCCACATCCAGCGTGAAGTGCGCATCTTTAATGCCCGCTTTGGCGAGGATTTCCTTTGCTTTGGCCGGATCGAAGGTAAACGGGTTATTTTCCAGTGCGCCCGGCAGACCGACCGGCAGGAAGCTCTGGTGAACAAAATACTGCCCTTTCAGCAGGTCTTTGGTAATGCCGTTGTAGTCCACCAGCCAGCGCGCGGCTTCCCAGAAGGCGGGGTTATTGAGCAGCGGGTTGGCGGTATTGGCGGTGTTAAACGCCAGATAGTTTTGTTCCGCTGACGGAATGCTCAGCACCTTCACGCCCGTTTTCCCCTGCAGGGCGTCAATCTGGTCGGCGCCCAGGTCGCGGGCGATGTCGGCATCGCCCTGCTGAATCAGCAGGCGGCGGGAGGCAGGGTCCGGGACGTTTTTAATGATGACGTTGTCAATCTTCGGCGCGCCGCCGGGCGAAGTGCCGTTGGCGTCCAGCACAATGGCCTGATGCGGCTGGTACACGCGCATCTTAAAGGCGCCGCTGCCCGCAGAGTGCATCTTCAGCCAGCCGTTGCCGAAATCGCCCGCTTTGGCGTTCGGCGCCACTAGCTGCTCATCAACAATAGAGGCGATTGGCGTAGATAAAATATTCAGCGCCACCGCCGGGCTGACGTCCGCCGTCCAGTGCAGCTGCACGGTGTGGTCATCGATTTTCTTAAGCTGGCCATCGATATTGTCCGGCTCCCAGCCCAGCACGTTGAGAATAAAGGCCGGGGATTTATTGAGCTTCACCGCGCGGGTGTAGGAGAAAATAATGTCTTCCGGACGCAGCGGGTTGCCGGAGGCAAATTTGGCGTCGGGTTTGAGCTTCACGGTCAGGGTTTTCGCGGCCGGGTCAGCCTGCCAGCTCTCCGCCAGAATCGGGGTGATCTTTTCCGGGTTATCGCGATCCGGCTGCACCAGGCGCTGATACAGGCTCGGCACCGTCTGAATACTGGAGAGCTCGTTGGCTTCCGCCGGGTCGAGGCTGACGAGGTCGTCAAGGCCCTGCGCCACGACCAGCGTGTTAGGGGGTGTGGCGGCATGCGAAGCGGCTGACAGCGCAGACAGCAGCAGTAACGACAGCAGTTTTTTGGTCATAGCGGCGATCCCTGAAGCAAAAAGAAGAGGATGATTATTATAGGATTCGCTACGTTATCGCTGTGATCGGCTTCTGTTAAAGTTTAAATTCAGCTTAGCTTATGCGGAAAATGCATAATCAAGACGGGAAAGGCATTAGCCCACGATCGCCAGCGTCATCACCTGGCTGCCGTCGGTATGAAAACGTATCGGGAACCGCGTGTCGCGGTATTCCGGGCCAATGTCCTGACTGATATGCAGCATCAGCTGCTGTTCGGCAATGTGCGTCACCTGCGCGGCGTGAAAATCCGGCATGTCGGGAAACCTGTCCGATAGCGCCTTATACAGGCTCTCTTTGGCGCTGAAGGCCAGCGTCAGCGCCAGCGGAAAGGGGAGGCGGCAGGCGCGAAGGCGCGCGAGTTCGTCCGGGCAGGCGATGCTGTCGGCTATCTCTTCGCACTCCCCGGCCTGTAGTCGCGTTTCATTATCCATGCCGACCCGCTGGCGGGCCACCACCGCCAGCGCGGTGGTGGTGCTGTGGCTGATGCTGCCGAACCACCCCGGCGGCCACGTTGGCTGACCCCGCTCACCGATATCCGCAATCGTCGGGATCCCGTGCTCGCGCAGCGCGTAAAACGCCGCTATACGGCCTGCCAGATGCTCGGCTTTGCGCTTACGGCCTGCGTTCAGCAGCTTCTGGTGGTGAGGGAGCCAGAAGAGATCGGCATCGGTGAAGGTGGCAGGCGCAAAGTCGATGCGGTGCAGGGGAGTACCATGAAGGACGAGGCGGGTGTGATGGGTCAGCATGGGGTCTCCTCCGCGCCCCGCTCCGCAAAACGCGGAGCGGGGGAGACAGGTCATCAGAAGTGCGTGTTAACGCTCATAAACCACGTCCGGCCCGATTCGTTATAGGTATTGGCGCCAGCGCCGTACATATAACCAGTATCGCCGCCGGTGGTCTGGGCGTTGCCCGCACGCCAGTGGCGCTTGTCGAACACGTTGTCGACGCCCGCGGTCAGGCTGACGTTTTTGGTCGCGTCCCAGGTGCCGCTCAGGCCAACGATGCTGTACGGGCTAACCTCATCGGTTTCGCTGCCGGTCGCCGGCTGTCCCTTATAGTTGTATTTCTTCGGCTGCTGCTTGCCGTACCAGGTCAAGGTCGACTGTAGCGACACATCCTGCGTCACCTGCCAGCTCAGGGTGGAGTTAAGCGTATAGGCCGGAATAATCGACAGGCGTTCGCCGGTCTCTTTATTCTTACTTTGCAGCATATAGGTGATGTTGTTGGTCCAGCTGATGGTCTCGCTGACCGGCACGTTCAGCGTTCCCTCAAGGCCTTCCACCACCGCTTCGGGGATGTTTTCCCACTGGTAGATATCGGTATAGGTGGTTTTGCCTTTGCTGGTTATCGAGGTCTGGTTGACCGGGACATAGCCTGCTTCAATCTTGTTGCGGTAGTCGTTACGAAACCAGGTAACGCCCGCCAGCCAGCCGTCGCGCTTGAACTCCAGACCAATCTCTTTGTTGATGCTGGTTTCCGCCTTCAGATCGTCGTTGCCCTGCAGGTAGCAGCCCACACCGGTGCCGCTGGCGTAGCAGCCCTGGCCCTTGCTGTAGAGGATGTAGTTCGGGTTGGTCTGGTACAGGCTCGGCGCCTTATAGGCGCGGGCGATGCCCATTTTCAGGGTGACGTCGTCGCCCAGCCCCTGGGAGAGGTTCAGGGACGGGCTCCAGTTGCTGCCAACGATGCTGTGGTGATCGAAGCGCAGCGCGGGCGTCAGCATGGTGGAGTCGGTGACCTCCATGTTGTTCTCGGCAAACAGCGAGAAGATCTCCGCCTGCGAGTACGGGCTGCGGTTGGTGCTGCTGTAGCCCGGGATATTCCCGCCCATAAAGGTCTGGGTGTTGGAGGTCATGTCCTTCATTTTTTGCTGGTTCCACTCGGTACCCAGCGTCAGGTTCTGGTTCACCCACAGATCGAACGGCACGCTGACTTCGCTGTGCAGCATCACATCGGAGAGATCGATATCAACGAACTTCTGTTTGGCGTTAGGATCGAAGATCCCCTCGGTGCCGCCCGCCAGACCTTCCGGAATACGGGAGTTGCGCGTGTGCTCGTACTGCACCCAGTTGCTGGTGGTCACGCCGTTGTCCCAGCCGCCGTTCCAGGTCAGCGCATAGTTCTGGCGATAGAGGCGGTTGGTCTCTTTGCCGTAGTTCTCTTTAACCAGGCTGTTGGTATTGGTGTTCTGGGTATCGCCCGCGTACAGGTTGCCCTGGCGGCTATAGCCTGCCTCAAGCTCCAGCGACTGCATCGGCGCGAAATCCCAGCGCGCCACGCCGTTGATGTCTTTATTTTCGACCCCTTCGCGACCGGCCGGCAGGGTATTCTGGTAGATGCCGGTACGTTCTGACTGGTGCCCCTCGTTGATATCCCAGGCGTCGGCCTGGGTTTTATCGAGGTTGCCGTACAGGCGGAAGCTGAAGTCGCCGCCCAGCGGGCCGCTGAGGCTGAAGTTGGTGCGCTTTGTCGCGCCCTCGTCCTTGTGCTCCGGCATGTTCATATAGGCGTTCCAGGAGCCGTGCCACTCTTCCGAGCCTTTTTTGGTGATGATATTGACCACCCCGCCCGCGGCGCCGTTGCCGTAGCGTGCCGCCGCCGGGCCGCGGATCACCTCAATCCGCTCGATCATCTCCGGCGGCACCCAGCCGGTATCGCCGCGCGTATCGCGCTCGCCGCGCCAGCCCAGGCGCACCGAGTTGCGGCTGGTGACCGGTTTCCCGTCGATCAGAATCAGGGTGTTTTCCGGCCCCATCCCGCGAATATCAATCTGGCGGTTGTTGCCGCGCTGGCCGCTGGTGGAGTTCCCGGTCAGGTTTACGCCCGGCATGGTGCGGATAATTTCCGATACGTCGCGGGCGGGAGGGTTTTTACGAATTTCGTCGGCGGTAATGGTCGAGACCCCCGGCGCCTGAAGGTTCTGCTGCGCCGCGGTAACCACCATGGTTTCCGCCGGGTCGTCGGCGGTTTTAGCCGCGGTGTCCTCGGCGTGCAGCCCTGGCGCTACCCCGTATATTCCCAGAGCGACCTGTAAGGTCAGGAATTTCATTTTCTTATTCATTATGAGCCCTGCTGTGAGTTTAACTTTCCCAAAAAAACGCGCGTCAATACGCTATTGCAAATGCAAATAGTTATCAATAATATTATCAATAATTTTTTACAGTTCGAAAAAAAACAATACATAGCGCGGGGTTAACGTGGCGGAGACGGTAACGACAGGAAGTAATGCCTGGTGGGCGCGTAAACGCGGCCCGGAGTGGCGACAGGAAGGGGAGTCATGCCATGTCACCTTCTGGTGGCGGGATCCGGCGGGCAGCGAGCTGACGTCGCCCGTTCAGCGGGTGTGGATCTACATCACCGGCGTTACCGACCACCATCAGCATGCGGTGCCGCAGTCGCTGGAGCGCCTTGCGGGGACCGACGTCTGGCGCTGGCAAACGACGCTGCCCGCCAGCTGGCGCGGCAGCTATTGCCTGATTCCCTCCTTACGGACAGACGATTTTCCGGCAGACGTTTTCCGCAGCGCGCGCCCGGATAGCGCGGGGCTGCGTGAAGGCTGGCGCGCGCTGTTGCCGCAGGCGATTGCCGACCCGTTGAATCCTCACAGCTGGCGCGGCGGGCGCGGCCACCCGGTCTCCGCGCTCTCGCTGCCGCTCTCGCCGCCGCAGCCCGGCTGGCAAACGCCGGATGCGCTCTACTTGCCGCCGCTGTGCATCGACTGGCGCAGCCGGCATCTGGGCAACACCCGCCGGGTATGGATCTTTACCACCGGCAGCGACATGCCTGCTGAACGGCCGCTGGCGGTGCTGCTGGACGGTCAGTTCTGGGCCGAGAGCATGCCGGTATGGCCCGCGCTGGCGTCGCTCACCCGCGAAGGCCAGCTGCCGCCCGCGGTCTATCTGCTGATCGACGCCATCGACACGCCCCACCGCAGCGCGGAGCTTCCCTGCAACGCCGATTTCTGGCTGGCCCTACAGCAGGAGCTGCTGCCGCAGGTGCAGAGCCTTGCGCCCTTCAGCGATCGCGGCGAGCACACCGTGGTCGCCGGTCAGAGCTTCGGCGGCCTGGCGGCGATGTTTGCCGGGCTTCACTGGCCGCAGCGCTTTGGCTGCGTGCTGAGCCAGTCCGGCTCGTTCTGGTGGCCGACCCGCGGGGCGCAGCCGGGCGGCGCGCTGGTCGACAGGCTGGCGCGCCGCGAGCTGTCGCCGGGAAATTTGCGTATCTGGCTGGAAGCGGGCGTGCGCGAACCGATGATTTTTCAGGCCAATCAGGCGCTTTTACAACAGCTACAGCAGGCGCAGCAGCCGGTTTTCTGGCGCCAGGTCGACGGCGGTCATGACGCGCTGTGCTGGCGCGGCGGGCTGACGGCAGGGCTGATTCAGCTCTGGCTGCCGCTTTGCGAAAGCCGCGCGTAAGGCGTTTTATGACAGGAGTTTGCGATGCAATTCAGTAACCCTTTCGATAACCCGCAGGGGCAGTTCTACATTCTGCAAAACGCCCGCCAGCAGTTCAGCCTCTGGCCGCAGCAGTGCGCGCTGCCGGAAGGCTGGGCGGTGGTCTGCGAACCGCAAAACGCGGAGGACTGCAGCGCCTGGCTTGCCGCGCGCTGGACCTCTCTCACCCCGGCGCACTACGCGAATTAAGGAATCTGTGATGACCGAACGTTTACCCCTGACGGCGGCGCAGCCGGGGATCTGGATGGCGGAAAAGCTCTCTTCGCTGCCGAATGCCTGGAGCGTGGCGCACTATGTGGCGCTGGAAGGCGCCATTGACCCGACCTTGCTGGGGCAGGCTATCGTTGTCGGCCTGCAGCAGGCGGATACCCTGCGTTTTCGCTTCGGCGAGGATGACGGCGAGCTCTGGCAGGCGCCGGACGACAGCCTTGTTTTTTCGCCGCCCGCGGTTGTCGACGTCCGCGCGGCGAGCGACCCGCACGCCGCGGCGCAGGCGCTGATGCAGGCCGACCTGCTCCAGGATCTGCGCGTCGACAGCGGCAACCCGCTGTTCTGCCATCAGCTGATCCGCGTGGCGGAAAATCAGTGGTTCTGGTACCAGCGCTACCACCACCTGCTGGTGGACGGCTTCAGCTTCCCGGCCATTACCCGGCAGATAGCGCAAATTTATCGCGCCCTGCAGCGCGGCGAGCCGCTACCGGCTTCCCCCTTCACGCCGTTTGCGGAGGTGGTGGAGGAGTATCGGCGCTACCGTGAAAGCGACAGCTGGCAGCGCGATGGCGCCTTCTGGGCGCAGCAGCGCCGGGAGCTGCCGCCGCCGGCGTCGCTGTCGGCGGCGCCGCTGCCCGGACGCGCCGCGACGACGGACGTCTGGCGGCTGAAGGTGACGGCGGATGCCCAGGCGTTCAGCCAGCTTGCCGCCGCCGCGCCGCAGTGCCAGCGCGCCGATCTGGCGCTGGCGCTGGCCGCGCTGTGGCTTAGCCGCCTGTGCGGACGCAGCGCCTGGTCTGCGGGCTATATCTTCATGCGCCGTCTGGGGTCCGCCGCGCTGACCGCCAGCGGCCCGGTGCTTAACGTATTGCCGCTGGCGGTAACGATTGAAGCCGAAGAAACGCTGGCGCAGCTGGCGCTGCGGCTGGCGGCGCAGCTGAAAAAAATGCGCCGTCATCAGCGCTATGACGCCGAGCAAATCGTCCGCGACAGCGGTAAAGCCGCCGGGGACGAGCCGCTGTTCGGCCCGGTATTTAACGTCAAACTGTTCGACTATCAGCTGGCTATCGATGGCGTAAGCGCCACCACCCACACCCTCGCTACCGGGCCGGTCAACGATCTTGAGCTGGCGCTGTTCCCGGACGAGGCGGGCGGTTTATCCATTGAGGTGCTGGCGAACAAGCAGCGCTATGACGAGGCGGAGCTTCAGCGCCATACGGCGCGGCTGTCGGCGATGCTGGCGCAGTTCGCCCGCAGCCCGCATCTGCGCTGCGGCGATGTGGAAATGGTTTCAGCGGCGGAGTATCAGCAGCTTGCGCAGATCAACGATACCGATGTGATGCTGCCGGAAACCACCCTCAGCGCGCTGGCGGCGGCGCAGGCGATGAGAACGCCGGATGCCCCGGCGCTGGCGGATGCCCGCTGGCGGTTCAGCTACCGCGAAATGCGCGAGCAGGTGGTGGCGCTGGCAACGCTGCTGCGCGCGCGCGGCGTGAAGCCCGGCGACAGCGTGGCGGTGGCGCTGCCGCGATCGGTCTTCCTGACCCTGGCGCTGCACGGTATCGTCGAGGCCGGCGCGGCCTGGCTGCCGCTGGATACCGGCTACCCGGACGATCGCCTGCAGATGATGCTGGAGGATGCCCGGCCGTCGCTGTTGATTACCTCTGAGGAGCAGCGCGCCCGCTTCCCGGGGATAGCGACCCTGTGCTATAGCGAACCGCTGCCGGCGACCGACGGCGCCGCGCTGGCGCTGTCACGCCCGGAGCATACCGCCTATATCATTTTTACCTCCGGCTCTACCGGCCGCCCGAAAGGCGTGATGGTCGGACAAACGGCGATCGTCAACCGCCTGCTGTGGATGCAGGAACGCTATCCGCTCGGCGCCGACGATGTGGTGGCGCAGAAGACGCCGTGCAGCTTTGACGTGTCGGTGTGGGAATTCTGGTGGCCGTTTATCGTCGGCGCGCAACTGGTGATGGCGGAACCTGACGCGCACCGCGACCCGCAGGCGATGCAGCGCTTCTTCACCCGCTATGGCGTGACGACCACGCACTTTGTCCCGTCGATGCTGGCGGCGTTCGTCGCCTCCCTTGACGGCGACAATGTGGACAGTTGCCGTTCATTACGCCGGGTGTTTTGCAGCGGCGAAGCCCTGCCGACCGCGCTGTGCCGCGACTGGGAGCGCCTCACCGCCGTACCGCTGCACAACCTGTACGGCCCGACGGAGGCGGCGGTGGACGTCAGCTGGTACCCGGCTTATGGCTCCGAGCTGGCGGCGGTTGTCGGCAACAGCGTGCCGATCGGTTTTCCGGTGTGGAATACCGGCCTGCGCATTCTCGACGCCATGATGCGCCCGGTGCCGTTTGGCGTGGCGGGAGATCTCTATCTCACCGGCATCCAGCTGGCGCAGGGCTATATGGGGCGCGCCGATCTGACCGCCAGCCGCTTTATCGCCGACCCGTTCGCCCCCGGCGAGCGCATGTACCGCACCGGCGACGTCGCGCGCTGGCTGGATAACGGCGCGGTGGAGTACCTCGGGCGCAGCGATGACCAGCTCAAAATCCGCGGACAGCGGATCGAACCTGGCGACATTGACCGCGTGATGCTGAGCCTGCCGGACGTGGCGCAGGCGGTAGCGCATGCCTGCGTCTTTAACCAGGCGGCGGCCGTCGGCGGCGATGCCCGTCAGCTGGTGGGGTATCTGGTGTCAGAGTCCGGCTTGCCGCTGGATACCGACGCGCTGCTGGCACGGTTGCGTGAACAGCTCCCGCCGCACATGGTGCCGGTGGTGCTGGCGCAGCTGCCGTCGCTGCCGCTCAGCGCCAACGGAAAACTGGATCGTAAAGCGCTGCCGCTGCCGACGATTAGCCGGACGACTTGCGGGCGCGCGCCGGAAACGGACAGCGAGCGGGCCGTGGCGCAAGCGTTCAGCGTCCTGCTCGGCTGCGAGGTGGACGATGTGGACGCCGACTTCTTCGCCCTCGGCGGCCACTCGCTGCTGGCGATGCGCCTGGCCGCCCAGCTCAGCCGCGGCTTTGCGCGCGAGGTCACGCCGGGGCAGGTGATGGTCTCCTCAACCGTTGCGAAGCTCAGCGCGCTGCTGGAGACACAGGATGACGGCCGCGCGCAGCGCCTGGGCTATGAGGCTATCCTGCCGCTGCGCGACGGCGACGGGCCGACGCTGTTCTGCTTCCATCCGGCCTCCGGCTTTGCCTGGCAGTTCAGCGTGCTGGCGCGCTGGCTGGCGCCGCGCTGGGCGGTGACCGGCATTCAGTCGCCGCGCCCGGCGGGGCCGATGGCGACAGCGGAAAATCTCGATGCGCTGTGCGACAGCCACCTCGCCACCCTGCAGCAGCAGCAGCCGCACGGCCCGTACTACCTGCTCGGCTATTCGCTCGGCGGCACGCTGGCGCAGGGGATTGCGGCCCGGCTGCGCCAGCGCGGGGAAACGGTCGCGTTTCTCGGGCTGCTCGACACCTGGCCGCCGGAGACGCAAAACTGGGCGGAAAAAGAGGCGAACGGTCTGGACCCGGAGGTTCTGGCGGAAATTAACCGTGAACGCGAGGCGTTTCTGGCCGCCCAGCAGGGGAATGCCTCCGGCGAACTTTTTACCGCCATTGAGGGCAACTACGCCGATGCGGTGCGCCTGCTGACCACCGCTCACAGCGTGCCGTTTGACGGTAAGGCTACGCTATTCGCAGCGCAGAAAACGCTGCCCGCGGGGATCGATCCGCAAAGCGCCTGGGCGCCGTGGGTGCGGGAGCTGGACGTGTACCGGCTGGACTGCGCGCATGTGGAGATAGTCTCCCCGCAGGCGTTCGAGACGATTGGCCCGGTGCTGCGGGAGGCGCTGGGGTAAGGATGGACGTTCCCCTCTCCCGGCCGGGGGAGGGGCATTATTGCCGCTGGCGTCCTAACGGCACCACCAGCGGCGTGTGCGCCACCGGGTCGTCGATAATGGTGCAGCGCATCCCGTAGATCGCCTCAATCAGCTCCGCCGTGACAATCGCTTTCGGCGCCCCCTCGGCGATGATTTTGCCGTCGCGCAGGGCGATAAGGTGCGTGGCGTAGCGGCAGGCCTGATTGAGGTCGTGCAGTACCGCCGCCAGCGTATAGCCTTTCTCCTGATTCAGCTCCCGCAGCAGCTCCAGCAGATCGATCTGGTGGCTGATATCAAGCCACGTGGTGGGCTCATCCAGCAGCATAATGGCGGTTTCCTGCGCCAGCACCATCGCAATCCACGTCCGCTGGCGCTGGCCGCCGGAGAGGGTGTCTACGCTCTGCGCGGCCAGATGGGTGATGCCGGTGGCCTGCATGGCGCGGCTGACCGCCTCGTCATCCTCCTTGCGCCAGCGGGTAAACAGCGGCTGGTGCGGATAGCGTCCGCGCGCCACCAGCTCCTGGACGGTAATGTCGCCCGGGGTGGTGGCGTTTTGCGCCAGCAGGCCGATGCGCTTCGCCACCTCTTTACTGGCAAAGCGCTGAATGTGCTCGCCGTCGAGGTAAACGTGGCCGCGCTGCGGCGCCATCAAGCGGCTCAGGGCGCGCAGCAGCGTCGACTTTCCGCAGCCGTTGGGGCCGATAATGGCGGTAAAGTGGCCGTCCGGAATCGCCACGCTCAGGTTCTCGGCGATGGGGGTTTTGCCGTAGCCCAGCGTGAGCGCTTCGCCGTGCAGGCGGGCCGTGTTGTCTGTCATTTCCTGCGGGACTCCTGAATAAGCAGCGCGATAAGGTAGAGGCCGCCGAGGCTGACGGTCACCACGCCGACCGGCAGCTGATACGGCATAAACAGCCGCTGGGCGCCAAAATCCGCCAGCGTCAGCAGCAGCGCGCCGCACAGCGCCGACTGGGTTAATCCCCAGCGCGCCGTGCCGCAAAGCCGTCTGGCGATGTGCGGGGCGATCAGCGCGATAAACGAAATCGGTCCGGCGAGCGCCGTGGCGGCCGCGGTCAGCAGCACCGCCACCAGCATCATCAGCAGGCGGGAGCGCTCGACGCTGACTCCAAGCGCGCAGGCGCTGTCGTCGCCCATCTCCAGCAGGCGCATCCGGCGCACCAGCAGCGCGGCGCACGCCAGCATCGCCAGCAGCAGCGGCGCGGCGGGCCAGGTCTTCGCCCAGGTCATGCCGTTGAGCGATCCGGCGTTCCACAGCCCGGCGGACAGCGAGGTTTCCAGCGACGCCTGCAGCAGCAGCCAGGTGTTAAACGCCATCAGCATCGCCCGCATGCCGATGCCAATGATGATAAGCCGGAAGGTGTCGATACCGTTGCGCCAGGCCAGCAGCCAGACCAGCAGCGACGCGACGACGCCACCGGCCATAGCCGCGGCGGTGATGGCCGCCAGATGCTGGCCAAACAGCACCATCGCCACCAGCACGCCGCTCCAGGCGCCGACGTTAAAACCCATCACGTCAGGGCTGCCGAGCGGGTTGCGCATCAGCGACTGAAACATGGCGCCGCTGACGCCCAGGGCGGCGCCTACCAGCAGCGCCATCAGCACCCGCGGCAGCCGCCATTCGGTCACCACCAGCGTGACGCTGCGCGGCGCATCGCCCAGCAGCGCGGCAAACACCTGCGAAAAATCGAGGGTCACGACGCCGCTGCGCAGGCTCAGAAGGGCCGTCAGCAGGCTGAGGGACAGCAGCAGCAGGCAGGTGACGACCAGACGACGGGACGGTGCCATCATGCGCGGCCTCCCCGCGGCTGGCGGCGCACCAGCCAGATCAGCACCGGCGCGCCGATAAAGGCGCTGACCACGGAAACGCGCAGCTCTCCCGGCACGATCAGGCGGCCAATAATATCGGCAAACAGCAGCAGGGACGGGGTGGCGAGCAGGGTAACCGGCAGCGACCAGCGGTGGTCGGCCCCCACCAGCCAGCGCGCGATATGCGGCATCATCAGGCCAACGAACGCGATGGGGCCGACGACGGCGGTGGCGCTGCCGCACAGTACGGTAATGGTCAGCAGGCCGAGGATCTGCGTGCGGGCAACGCTGTTGCCCAGCGCGGTCGCGGTATCGGCGCCGAGGCTCAGGCCATTGAGCGAACGGCTGAGCAGCAGCGCAACGGCGGTGGCGATAAGCACCGGGAGGAAGACCACCCTGAGGGTGGCGAGCTGGCGAATATCCAGCGAACCCGCCTGCCAGAAGCGCAGCTGATCGTAGACGTCGGGGTTAAGCAGGGCGATACCGCTCGACAGACCTTCCAGCACCGCGCCGAGCGCTACGCCCGCCAGCGTCAGGCGCACCGGGCTCAGCTGCCCGCCGCCCTGGCTGCCGGTAAACGCCACCAGCAGCGAGGCGATAAAGGCGCCGCAGAACGCCAGCAGCAGCTGCTGCTGAGGGGAAGAGAGGCCGAGCAGCGCGGCGCCGAGGACGATAGCGAAGCTGGCGCCTGCGTTAACGCCAAGGATGCCCGGGTCGGCGAGCGGGTTGCGGGCGAGGGTCTGCATCAGCGCGCCCGCCAGCCCCAGCGCGCCGCCCGCCAGCAGGCCGGCGAGGGTGCGGGGGAGACGGGCGTCGAGCACGATGGCGCAGTCGGCGCTTCGGCACTGGCCGCTGAACGCGTCCACGACTACGCCGACCGGCAGTGAAGCGGCGCCGGTCAGCAGGCTCAGCGTGACGGCGAAAAGCAGCAACAGGATTAATCCGGGCACGGCGACGGCACGCGCCGCGACAGGGGAAAACGACATAGCAACATCCCTGATTTGATAATGATAGTAATTATCGTTATCGATCTTATTTGTTTATGTTAGCATGTGCGGCCACGGAAATGATATGAAAAAAGCATCAGGGCGCGGCATGAACAAACACTCCTGGTTACTGAACCTCAGCTTGTTAAAGACCCATCCGGCGTTTCGCGCCGTATTTATCGCACGTTTTATCTCCATCCTGTCGCTTGGCCTGCTCGGCGTGGCCGTACCGGTGCAAATCCAGATGATGACCCACTCCACCTGGCAGGTGGGGCTGTCGGTCACGCTGACCGGCGGGGCGATGTTCGTCGGCCTGATGGCGGGCGGGGTACTGGCGGACCGCTATGAGCGAAAAACGCTGATTCTGCTGGCGCGCGGCACCTGCGGGGTCGGTTTTCTCGGGCTGTGGCTGAACGCGCTGCTGCCCGCGCCGTCGCTGCTGGCGATTTATCTGCTGGGTATCTGGGATGGCCTGTTCGCTTCCATTGGCGTGACCGCGCTGCTGGCGGCGACGCCCGCGCTGGTCGGGCGGGACAACCTGATGCAGGCCGGGGCGATCACCATGCTGACGGTGCGCCTGGGTTCGGTGATTTCGCCCATGGTCGGCGGCGTGCTGCTGGCCAGCGGCGGCGTCGCCTGGAACTACCTGCTGGCGGCGGTCGGCACCTTTATCACCACGCTGACGCTGCTGCGCCTGCCGAAACTGCCGCCGCCGCCCCAGCCGCGGGAGCACCCGCTGCGTTCGCTGATGGCCGGGCTGCGGTTTTTATGCAGCAGCCCGCTGATTGGCGGTATCGCGCTGCTCGGCGGTCTGCTCACGATGGCCAGCGCAGTGCGCGTGCTCTATCCGGCGCTGGCGCAGGGCTGGCAGATGTCAGCGTCGCAGATTGGCATCCTCTACGCCGCCATCCCGCTCGGCGCGGCGCTGGGCGCGCTGACCAGCGGCAGGCTGGCGCATACGCCGCGCCCGGGCGTGCTGATGCTTGCCAGCACCGTCGGCGCGTTTGCGGCGATTGGCCTGTTCAGCCTGATGCCGGTCTGGCTGCTGGCGGCGCTGTGCCTGGCGGTGTTCGGCTGGCTGAGCGCCATCAGCTCGCTGTTGCAGTACACCCTGATTCAGTCCCAGACGCCGGAGGCGATGCTGGGGCGGATCAACGGCCTGTGGACGGCGCAGAACGTTACCGGCGATGCGACTGGCGCCGCGCTGCTCGGGGGGCTTGGGGCGGTGATGACGCCGGTGGCGTCGGCGAGCGTCAGCGGCGGCATACTGGCAGCCGTCGGCGTGGCGCTGGTGCTGCTGTTGGGCGAACTGCGGCGCTTTCGCCGCGAGGTGCCAGCCTGATGCGGCGGCGCCGCATCAGGTAAAACAGGTTCAGCCGAAGAGTGCCTCCAGCCGCGCCAGCACCTGCATGGCGCTGTAGTAGTCGAGGCGGAAGGTTTCCGTTCCCAGCGCATACACCCGTTTGTCCTTCACGGCCGGCAGGTGGGACAGCAGCGGGTTAGCGTAGATAGCCTCGACGTCTTTCTGGTCGCCCGCGAACAGGAACAGCGCGTTCCCCGCAAGCCCTGCGGCCAGGCTCTCACCGCCAAGCTGTACGATATCGTGGCGTTTGCCCTGGCTCAGGCTGGTTTGCAGCCCGGCGGGCAGCGGCGCCAGGCGGAAGCCGAGCTGGTCCAGCAGCTTGCCCTGCGCCGACTCCGGCGTCCACAGGTTGGCGCTGTGCGCCGCGGCGGTATAGACCAGCGCGCTGACCGGCTGCGGCGGCAGCGTTATCTTCGCCTTTGCGGCGGCAAGCTGCTTATCAAACTCGGCAATGCGCGCGGCGGCCTGCTTTTCCTGGCCGGTGATGGCGCCAAGCTGCGTCAGCAGCGCCTGCCAGCTTTTATCGTCGTAGTTGACGATAAGCACCGGCGCAATCGCCGAGAGCTGATCGTACAGCGCGATGGCCGAATCGCCGCCGGTGGCGCTGATGAGGATCAGATCCGGCATTTGCGCCGCCACGGCCTCCGCGCTCGGTTCGCCGATATAGAGCCGCGTCAGGTTGCGCTGCTTCGCGACCTGGCTCCACTGGCGCAGAAAGCCCTGGTCGTCGGCCACGCGGTTATTGGGCGTGGTCGCGCCGCTTGCGACGATCGGCGCGTCGATCGCCAGCAGCGAGCCGGTGAGGGTAACGCTGGTGGAAACGATGCGCAGCGGTTTGTGGCCGAGGGTGTGGACGCCGCGGCTGTCGGCGACCTGGCGCGGCCAGTCGGCGGCATGCGTTACGGATAATCCTGAGACGCACAGCCAGGCGATAAGCAGAACGTTACGGACAAAAACAGGGAATTTCACGCGGTAAGATTCCTTAATCATTTAAGTTAATGCGTCTCATTTTCACTTTAATGTGCCTCCGGTGCAAGCAGGAAGAGACACTGGCTGTTGACATACGGACGTTTTACTTTTAGGTTACCAATCCAAAATATAAATGATAATCATTATTAATATCTTTATCGTTTTTGAGGATGATATGGAAATGGAAACGTCACTGTCTGAAGACATTCAGCGCGCGGCCGCCCCCCTGACGGCCGAGAGCTTCTTCTTTATGTCGCCGTACCGTAGCTTTACCACCCACGGCTGCTTCCGTCGCGTCGCGCAGCCGGTGCAGGGCGGGGACAATCTTAACGGCGATTTTCAACAGGCCGTTGCCCGCGCGTTTGGCGATGCCCGCGCGGCGGGGATCGCCAAACCGCTGCTGGTAGGCGCTATCCCGTTCGACACGACCCAGCCTTCGGCCCTGTTCATTCCTGAGCGGAGCCGCGCATTTTCCCGCACCGATAAGCAGCGCTCCGCGCGCTATACGACGGGAATGCCGCCGCTGCAGGTGCTGGCCCGCGAGGAGATCCCGGCGCAGCAGGGGTTTATGTCGATGGTGGAGCGGGCCGCGGCGCTGACCGCGACGCCGAAGGTCGATAAGGTGGTGCTGTCGCGGCTGATTGAGCTGGCGACCGACAGGCATGTCGATACCGGCGCCATGCTGGAGCGGCTGATTGCCCAGAACCCGGCCAGCTTTAATTTTCATATCCCCTTGCCGGACGGCGGCGTACTGCTGGGCGCCAGCCCGGAGCTGCTGCTGCGCAAGGAGGGGAGTCATTTTAGCTCGCTGCCGCTGGCGGGGTCTGCCCGCCGCCAGCCGGATGATGTGCTGGATCGCGAGGCGGGCAACCGCCTGCTGGCGTCGGAAAAAGACCGCCACGAGCATGAGCTGGTCACCCAGGCGATGAAAGCGGTGCTGTCGCCGCGCAGCCTCGAGCTGACGCTGCCGCCGTCGCCGCAGCTGGTGACGACGCCGACGCTGTGGCATCTGGCGACGCCGATCGAGGGGCGGGCGAAGCCGGAAGAGAACGCGCTGTCGCTGGCCTGCCTGCTGCATCCGACGCCGGCGCTGAGCGGCTTCCCGCACGCTATCGCCAAAACCCTGATTGCCGACCTTGAGCCCTTCGAGCGCGAGCTGTTCGGCGGCATCGTCGGCTGGTGCGACGACGAGGGCAACGGCGAGTGGGTGGTCACCATCCGCTGCGCCCGCGTGCGGAAGAACCAGATTCGTTTATTCGCCGGGGCAGGGATTGTTCCGGCGTCGTCGCCGCTGTCGGAGTGGCGGGAAACGGGCGTCAAGCTCTCCACCATGCTGAACGTGTTCGGCCTGCACTGAGGACTCCCCATGAGCATTGCGTTTACCCGCTGGCCCGCTGAGCTTGCGGCCCGCTACCGTGAAAAAGGGTACTGGCAGGATCTGCCGCTGACCGACATTCTCACCCGCCATGCCGACAGCGACGCGCTGGCGGTGATTGAGGGCGAGCGCGCGCTGAGCTACCGGACGCTGAACCAGCAGGTGGATAACCTGGCCTGTCAGCTGGCGCGCCTCGGCGTGAAGGCGGGCGAAACGGCGCTGGTGCAGCTTGGCAACGTGACGGAGTTTTATGTCACGCTGTTTGCGCTGCTGCGTCTTGGCGTGGCGCCGGTTAACGCGCTGTTCAGCCATCAGCGCAGCGAGCTGAACGCCTATGCGGCGCAAATCGCGCCGGCGCTGCTGATCGCCGACCGCGAGCACGCGCTGTTCGCCGATGAGGCGTTCCTGCAGGATTTTATGGCCGAACACCGCTGCGTGCGGACGGTGCTGCTGCGCAACGACGACGGCGAGCAGAGCCTGGCGGCGGCTATCGCCCGTCCGGCAGAGCGTTTTGCTCCCGCGCCGTCGCCAGCCGATGAGGTGGCGTTTTTCCAGCTCTCCGGCGGCAGCACCGGGACGCCAAAGCTGATCCCCCGTACGCACAACGACTACTACTACAGCATTCGCCGCAGCAACGAGATTTGCGCCTTCGGCCCGCACACCCGCTACCTGTGCGCGCTTCCGGCGGCGCACAACTATCCGCTGAGCTCGCCCGGCGCGCTGGGCGTGTTTCTCGCCGGCGGTCGGGTGGTGCTGGCCTCTGATCCGAGCGCCACGCAGTGCTTCCCGTTGATTGAGAAGCACCAGATAACCGTCACCGCGCTGGTGCCGCCCGCGGTCAGCCTGTGGCTGCAGGCGGTTCAGGAGGGCGGCAATGCGCCGCTGCGCTCGCTCACGCTGCTGCAGGTGGGCGGCGCCCGGCTGTCGGCAACCCTGGCCGCGCGCATTCCCGCCGCGATCGGCTGCCAGCTGCAGCAGGTGTTCGGTATGGCCGAAGGGCTGGTGAACTACACCCGGCTCGACGACCCGCTGGAGCGCATTATCCACACTCAGGGCTGCCCGATGAGCCCGGATGATGAGGTGTGGGTCGCCGGTGAGCGCGGCGAACCGCTGCCGCGCGGCGAGGTGGGGCGTCTGATGACCCGCGGACCGTACACCTTTCGCGGCTACTACAACAGCCCGGCGCATAACGCCAGCGCGTTTAACGCCGACGGCTTTTACTGCTCCGGCGACCTGATTTCCATGGATCAGCACGGCTACATCACCGTGCAGGGGCGCGAGAAAGATCAGATCAACCGCGGCGGTGAAAAAATTGCCGCCGAAGAGGTGGAAAACCTGCTGCTGCGCCATGAGGCGGTGATTCATGCGGCGCTGGTGAGCATGGAGGACAGCCTGCTGGGTGAAAAAAGCTGCGCGTATCTGGTGGTGAATGCGCCGCTGCGCGCGGTCGCCGTACGCCGGTTCCTGCGCGAGCAGGGCGTGGCGGAGTTTAAGCTGCCGGATCGGGTGGAGTGCGTCGACGCGCTGCCGCTGACGCCGGTCGGCAAAGTGGATAAGAAAAAACTGCGTCAGCGCCTGGCAGAACGCCCGCTGGCCTGAAGGAGACTAGAGTATGGCAATTCCAAAACTGCAGGCCTATGCGCTGCCGACCGCCGCGGATCTTCCGTCGAACAAGGTGAACTGGCCGTTTGAGCCCGCGCGGGCGGCGCTGCTGATCCACGATATGCAGGACTATTTCCTCAATTTCTGGGGCGACAACAGCCCGCTGATGGCAACCGTGGTCGCGAATATCGCCGCGCTGCGCCAGTACGCCAAACAGCACCATATACCGGTGTACTACACCGCGCAGCCGAAAACCCAGAGCGATGAGGATCGCGCGCTGCTGAACGATATGTGGGGGCCTGGGCTGACGCGTTCGCCGGAGCAGCAGCGCATTATCGCGGCGCTGGCGCCGGACGAGGCGGATACCGTGCTGGTGAAATGGCGCTACAGCGCGTTTCACCGCTCACCGCTGGAGCAGGCGCTGAAAGAGACCGGCCGCGACCAGCTGGTGATTACCGGGGTGTATGCCCATATCGGCTGCATGACCACCGCCACCGACGCCTTTATGCGCGATATCAAACCGTTCTTTGTTGCCGATGCGCTGGCGGATTTCAGCCGCGAAGAGCACCTGATGTCGCTGAACTATGTGGCCGGGCGCAGTGGGCGGGTGGTGATGACCGACGAGCTGCTGCCGCTGCCGGGGTCGAAGGCGGCGCTGCGCGCGCTGATTCTGCCGCTGCTGGATGAGTCCGATGAGCCGATGGATGATGAAAACCTGGTGGACTACGGCCTGGATTCAGTACGCATGATGGCGCTGGCGGCGCGCTGGCGTAAGGTCCACGGCGATATCGATTTTGTGATGCTGGCGAAGAATCCGACTCTCGACGCGTGGTGGGCGCTTATCTCCCGCGAGGTGAAATGATGGCGGGGTTCGATTTTCGCGGTAAAACCGTCTGGGTGACTGGCGCCGGTAAGGGCATCGGCTACGCTGCGGCGCTGGCGTTTGTTGATGCCGGGGCCGAGGTGGTGGGGTTCGACCTGGCCTTCGACCTGGCGGATTATCCGTTCGCCACCGAGACGCTGGATATTGCCAGCGCCGGGCAGGTGGCCGACATGTGCGGGCGTCGCCTGCGGGCGGATGCGCGCCTCGACGTGCTGGTCAACGCGGCGGGCATTCTGCGCATGGGCGCGACCGATGCGCTAAGTATGGCGGACTGGCAGCAGACCTTTGCCGTGAACGTCGGCGGCGCGTTTAACCTGTTCCAGCAGACCATGGCGCACTTTCGCCAGCAGCGGAGCGGGGCCATCGTCACCGTGGCGTCCGATGCCGCGCATGCGCCGCGCATCGGCATGAGCGCCTATGGCGCATCGAAGGCGGCGCTGAAGAGCCTGGCGCTGACGGTGGGGCTGGAGCTGGCGAGCTTCGGCGTGCGCTGTAACCTGGTCTCGCCGGGGTCTACTGACACCGACATGCAGCGCGCGCTGTGGGCCAGCAGCGATGCTGAGCAGCAGCGTATTCGCGGCTTCGGCGAGCAGTTTAAGCTGGGGATCCCGCTGGGGAAAATCGCCCGTCCGCAGGAGGTTGCCAGCGCTATCCTGTTTCTGGCCTCCGATGGGGCCAGCCACATCACCCTGCAGGATATTGTCGTCGACGGCGGCTCGACGCTGGGAGCGTAAATTATCTGGAAACGACACCTTAGCCTTGAGGAACTCAACGCCACCAGCAGCAGCACCCTGGTGGCGCATCTCGGTATCGTCTACACGCGGCTGGGCGATGATACGCTGGAGGCGGAGATGCCGGTGGATAACCGCACGCACCAGCCGTTTGGCCTGCTGCACGGCGGCGCGTCGGCGGCGCTGGCGGAAACGCTGGGGTCAATGGCGGGCTATCTGATGACCCGCGACGGGCAGTGCGTGGTGGGCACCGAGCTTAACGCGACCCACCATCGCGCGGTGTCGCAGGGCCGCGTGCGCGGGGTCTGCCAGCCGCTGCACCTCGGGCGTCAGAGCCAGAGTTGGGAAATTGTGGTGTTCGATGAGCAGGGACGGCGCTGCTGCACCTGCCGGTTGAGCACCATGGTGCTGGGGTAAGCTGTTCATGCATAGAGTGACCGGCTTAACACTGTGATGTAAATGTCTGGTTTGACCACACATTATTGCGTTTCAAAGTTGTTAAATTTTAACCGTTGTTCTAGAAACAAAATGTAACATCTCACTGTTTCACAACAACGGATAACAACCATGAACAACTCAGGGAAATACCTGCTGTGGGCGATTCTCTCGATTGTGGGAGCGTTCGCCCTTGGCTACATCGCGCTTAACCGCGGCGAGCAGATCAACGCGCTGTGGATAGTCGTTGCCGCGGTGTGTATCTATCTTATTGCCTACCGCTTCTATGGCCGCTACATCGCCAAAACGGTGCTGGCGGTTGACCCCACCCGCATGACGCCCGCCGTCCGTCATAACGACGGTCTGGACTATGTGCCGACCGACAAAAAAGTGCTGTTCGGCCACCACTTTGCCGCGATTGCCGGCGCAGGCCCGCTGGTGGGGCCGGTGCTGGCGGCGCAGATGGGCTACCTGCCGGGGATGATCTGGATCCTCGCCGGCGTGGTGCTCGCCGGGGCGGTACAGGACTTCATGGTGCTGTTCGTCTCGACCCGCCGCGACGGCCGCTCGCTGGGCGAACTGGTGAAAGAAGAGATGGGCGCAACCGCCGGGGTGATCGCGCTGATCGCCACCTTTATGATCATGGTGATTATTCTGGCGGTGCTGGCGATGATCGTGGTGAAAGCGCTGACCCACAGCCCGTGGGGAACCTACACCGTCGCCTTTACCATCCCGCTGGCGATTTTTATGGGTATCTATATTCGCTATCTGCGCCCCGGGCGCATCGGCGAGGTGTCGGTGATTGGCCTGGTGCTGCTGGTGTTCGCCATCATTTCCGGCGGCTGGGTGGCGGCAAGCCCGGCCTGGGCGCCGTTCTTTGACTTTACCGGCATACAGCTGACCTGGATGCTGGTGGGCTATGGTTTCGTGGCGGCGGTGCTGCCGGTGTGGCTGCTGCTGGCGCCGCGCGACTATCTCTCGACGTTCCTGAAAATCGGTACCATCGTCGGTCTGGCCATCGGTATTCTGATCATGCGTCCGACGCTGACCATGCCCGCGCTGACGAAGTTTATCGACGGTACCGGCCCGGTGTGGACCGGCAGCCTGTTCCCGTTCCTGTTTATTACCATCGCCTGCGGCGCCGTGTCCGGCTTCCACGCGCTGATCGCCTCAGGCACCACGCCGAAGATGCTGGCGAACGAAGGGCAGGCCTGTCTTATCGGCTACGGCGGGATGCTGATGGAGTCCTTCGTGGCGATCATGGCGCTGGTGGCGGCGTGCATCATCGACCCGGGCGTCTATTTCGCCATGAACAGCCCGCTGGCGGTGCTGGCGCCAGCGGGAACCGTCGACGTGGTGGCCTCCGCCGCGCAGGTGGTCAGCAGTTGGGGCTTTAGCATTACGCCGGACGCCCTGCATCAGATAGCCAATGAGGTCGGCGAGCAGTCGATCATCTCCCGTGCGGGCGGCGCGCCGACCCTGGCGGTAGGGATGGCCTATATCCTGCACGGCTCGCTGGGCGGGCTGATGGATGTGTCGTTCTGGTACCACTTTGCGATTCTGTTTGAGGCGCTGTTCATTCTGACCGCCGTTGACGCAGGCACCCGCGCGGCGCGCTTTATGCTGCAGGATCTGCTGGGGGTCATCAGCCCGAATCTCAAGCGTACCGACTCCCTGCCTGCTAACCTGCTGGCGACGGCGCTGTGCGTGCTGGCGTGGGGCTACTTCCTGCATCAGGGCGTGGTTGACCCGCTGGGCGGCATCAACACCCTGTGGCCGCTGTTCGGCATCGCCAACCAGATGCTGGCGGGTATGGCGCTGATGCTGTGCGCGGTGGTACTGTTTAAGATGAAGCGCCAGCGTTACGCCTGGGTCGCGCTGCTGCCGACCGCCTGGCTGCTGGTCTGTACCCTCACCGCGGGCTGGCAGAAGGCCTTCAGCAGCGATGCGAAAGTGGGCTTCCTCGCCATCGCCAACAAGTTCCAGGCGATGATCGACAGCGGTAGTATTCCGCCGCAGTACACCCAGTCTCAGCTGACGCAGCTGGTGTTTAACAACCGTCTGGATGCGGGACTGACCATCTTCTTTATGGTGGTGGTTGTGGTGCTGGCGGTTTATTCTGTGAAGACCGCGCTGGCGGCGCTGAAGGAAGACAAGCCAACGGCGAAAGAGACGCCGTACGAGCCGATGCCGGAGAACCTGGAAGAGATTGTGACCCAGGCGAAAGGGGCGCACTAACCCCTCACCCTAACCCTCTCCCCAACCGGGGAGAGGGAATAAAGACGAGACATGAACGATGTTCGACACCCTATCCAAAGCGGGAAAATACTTAGGCCAGGCGGCGAAAATGATGATCGGCGTTCCTGATTACGATAACTACGTCGAGCATATGCGCCAGACGCATCCGGACCAGACGCCGATGACCTATGAAGAGTTTTTTCGCGATCGTCAGGACGCCCGCTACGGCGGCAAAGGCGGCGCGAAGTGCTGCTAGCCTTCTTTCGGTAGATAGAGGCTGATTTGTTCCTGAGTACAGCCATAAATGGCGGCCAGCTTTTCACGAGTACGTCTTTGCGGGCGTGTGTCTTTAGCCTCAAGCTGTGATACCGCAGACTGGCTGATGCCCAGCTTATCGGCGACATCCTGTTGTGATAATCCGCGCATTATGCGCCAGGCCGCCTGAAGGCTGACGTTTTCACGGTTCATAATAGCGCAGACCGCATCAGGCAGGGGGACATCGTCGTATTTATCGGATTCCCAGGGGATGTCTTCCCAGTCCTGCTCATTTTCATCATCGTATTCAGCCAGTTTCATACGCATACGACAATATTCGCTATAGGGGATCACCACGTACTGGGGATCTCCTTTATCATCTCTGATGAGTTGCACTGCCATAGGGTGTCGGCTCCTCGTGAAGGTAGGTTGTGGAGGTTCTGCGTTTTATGGCCACCACATAGCAGCCCTCGCCGGTATCTCCATTCAGCGTGAAGATGATGCGGTAATCGCCCACTCGTAACCGATAATGATCTTCAGGCATTGACAGTTTCTTAATATCTGCCGCTGGCGCATTTCTATCATCCATTGTCCGCAGCTTTTCCGTAATCCGTTTCCGGTAGCGGGCATCGATTGCCGCAAGCTGCTTCTCTGCGCGCCTTGACCAAAAAACGATCATATCGTCCTCCACTGTACGCCTGTTTTTTCATAAGTAAATAATAAGATTATTAGAAAATTTATAAGCGTGTTGTTGCTGAACAATAGCGCTATTGGGGAAGCCACGGAAGACGAAAAGGGGAGGGATGCGAAGCGGCTCGAAAACGCCTCTGTCAGGCGACAGAGGCAAACAAAAATTATGGATTACGCGTCGAGATTCTCCACGTTCTCAAAGGCGGCGTAGAGCGTTTGCGGCGTCAGCGTTACCGGTAAGTTGACTGTCGCAGCGCGGGTCAGCCGTACTGACGCACTCTCGCCACCAGCTCTTCTGCGCTGTCGATGCGCCCGGCAATCACGATTAATGCCTTGCCCAGCTGAATGGCGTGGCGCAGGCATTCGTTGCGCATGGCCTCATCGGCGATGGTGTCGATGTCCGCGACGTGCGACAGCCCAACGCTGCGGCGGATAAGCTCGGTGCCGCAGAAGCCCACCGCATCCTGCCATACTTTGCCCAAAAACGCGGACGCATAGCCCGGCCAGGCCAGCGCCGCATCGCGGGATTTGGCCTCCGCCAGCGCCAGAAACTCCCCGCGAAAGGTCGTCCACAGCTGCTGAATATCGCTCAGGCGCTGCTCGCGGGCGGCGGCGGCATCGCGAATGCCCAGCTGTCCCGGCAGGCCGCAGTAGTTCAGCAGCAGGTTGCCGATGGCGGTCCCCACGTCGAAGCCTATCGGACCGTAGTAGCCGAACTCGGCGTCAATGGCCTTCAGGCTGTTCCCGGCCACGAAAACGGAGCCGCTGTGGATATCGCCGTGCAGTAACGCTTCGGCGTGTGACAAGAAGCGGTGCTTGAGCGACGCGACCGCGGTCTTTAGCGCGTCGTCATTACGCAGGGCCGCGACATCCGCCTCCAGCGCCGCGGGGTAGCTGTTGCGTTCGTGGATCTGGTAGGGGTCGTTGAAGAACAGATCCTCTGTTATCTCGCACATCTCCGGGTTAATGAACTGCGCCACCCGAGCTTTCTTTTCATGCGGATGCAGGTAAAAGTCGCTGGTATGAAACAGGGTATGCGCCAGGTAGCGGCCCAGCTGGCGCGCGGCCTGCGGGTAGTAGACGCCTTTGATGAGCTCCCCGCGCCAGATGCGGTGATCGGAGAGATCTTCCATCACCATTACCGCCAGCGCCGGGTCAAAGTGGTGGATTTTTACCGTGTGCTGCGGGCTGTGGCGGTAGTGCTCGACCAGGGTTTGCGCCTCGAGGCGCGCGCGGTCCAGGGTCAGCGGCCAGGACTCGCCGACGCAGCGGACATAGGGTAGCGCCTGCTTAACGATGATGCGGCTGACGCCGTGGGTATCGAAAATTTTGAAGACCAGGTTGAGGTTGCCGTCGCCGACCTCCTGCGCTGACGTCAGGTCTGACGGGTTATCCAGGCCGCCATATTGTTGCGCGTAGGCCACAGCATCGTGGGCGGTGAAGGTATGGTATTGCGACATTGCCTCGATCCTCATCATTCAGAAATAAAGCCATTCAGACGTCTATACATCCGAATTCCATCCTGACACAATGCAATACAACAACGCAACATGGATTTAACGACATGCATACATTACAAACCACCAGCCTGCGGATCCGCGATAACGCGCTCTTTATTCTTGACCAGCAGGCGCTGCCGCAGGAAAAGCGCTGGCTGGACGCCAGCACCGTCGAGGCGCTGGTGGGGCACATTCATGCCCTGCGGGTGCGCGGCGCGCCGCTGATTGGCCTCTCCGCCAGCCTGCTGCTGGCGCTGCTGGCAGAGCAGGGGCATTCACGCGATGCACTGCTGCATGCGCTGGAAACGCTGCGCGCGTCGCGTCCGACGGCGGTGAACCTGATGAACAATCTCGACCGCATGAAGCTCGCGCTGCGCGAAGAGGGGTTTGTGGCGGCGCTGGTGACGGAAGCCTTGCGGTTGGTCGAGGAGGATAAAGCCCTGTGCGACGGCATCGCCCGCGCCGGCAGCGCGCTGGTAAAACCCGGCAGCCGCCTGCTGACCCACTGCAATACCGGCGGGCTGGCGACGGCGGGCGTCGGGACAGCGCTGGGAGTTATTCAGCAGGCGCATCGGCAGGGAAAGGTGGCGAACGTCTGGGTGGATGAGACGCGTCCGCTGTTGCAGGGCGGACGTCTTACCGCATGGGAGCTTGGCGAGCTGGGCGTACCCTATCAGCTGATTACCGACTCAATGGCCGCCAGCCTGATGGCGAAGGGGCTGGTGGACGCGGTGTGGGTTGGCGCTGACCGTATTGCCGCGAACGGTGATGTGGCCAATAAGATTGGCACCTATTCGCTGGCGGTACTGGCGAAATTCCACGGCATCCCGTTTTACGTCGCCGCGCCGCGCACCACGCTTGACCCGCATTGCCCGAACGGCGAGGCTATCCCCATCGAGCAGCGGGCGGCGGCTGAGGTCACCGGCGCTGCCGGCAGCTTTGGCGCCGTACGGTGGACGCCGCCGGATGCTCAGGTGTACAACCCGGCATTTGACGTGACCCCCGCGACGCTTATCAGCGGCTGGGTGCTGGACAGCGGAATCGTGACGCCGGAAGAGGTGGAGAAAGGGGTTTTTGCTATCGCGAGGTAACAGCAGACGGGCGGTTGACGTTCTCCCTTCCACCTATGGCGCGCGGTTCATCCTTAGCTTTCTTACCACCGGCGCCCCCTGCGCATCGATATAACGCTCGGGCCAGATGCTTTCGGGCTCGACGTCAAGCGCTTGCGCAATGATCGATTCCCCCTTTGGCCAGGGACGATACAGCGCATTGGCAAGCGTGGAGGATGAAAGCCCGGCCCTGCGCGACAGCGCCGCGAGACTGGTCCCGCGCTTCTTGAGCGCCGCAATAATGTCGGCGTGATGCCAGTTTTGCCGGTCCATTGTGTTCTCCTTACACGTGGTCGTTACGTGTTCAATTATCCCGCTTTGGGATAAAAAGACAACGCGCGGATATTCGATTTCCGGATATTACTCAGGAATCGGACTCATGGCCTCTGTTTACTCGGACGACTATCAGCGCGTTATTCGCGCGCTTAAAAAAGCGCGAAAGGAACGGAGGATTACGCAGGCGCAGCTCGCAGAGGCCTTAGGCAAACCGCAGTCATTTATTGCCAAAGTAGAGAGCGGTGAGCGTCGGCTGGATGTGGTGGAGTTTGTGCATCTGTCGCGGCTGGTGGGCATTGTGCCGGAGGTCGTGCTTGACGGCATCGGGAAAAATATCAGGCTGCTTGAGCCTGCGGATAAATGAAGAGAAAAGGTCGGTGACGATGTTTTTTCGATCGCCAAATCGTTAGCCGGATCCCTCTTTGCAATGGTAAAGAGGGAACGCCGTGTTCACGCCAGGCGCGGGTAGCCGTCCGCAATACTGCTGCCGGTAAACTGCGCTATCCAGCCTTCGGGGTTATCGAAAACGCGAATTGCGGTAAAGTTCGGTTCAGACCCCATATCAAACCAGTGCGGGGTGCCCGCCGGGACGGAGATCAGGTCATTTTTCTCACACAGCACCTGATACACCTCGTTGCCGATATGCAGGCAAAAAAGACCTGCGCCCTCCACGAAGAAGCGCACCTCGTCTTCGCCGTGGGTATGTTCGCTCAGGAACTTCTCGCGCAGCGCCGCTTTCTGCGGGTTGTCGGCGCGCAGGCTGATAACGTCCCAGCTCTGATAGCCTTTTTCCGCCACCAGTGTGGCAATAGCGTGCTGATAAGCCGCGAGCACGGCGTCCGGCGTCGGGTTATCGCCGAGAGCCTGGTCCGCCTGCCAGCGCTCAAAGCGCACGCCTTTGGCGCTGAGCTGCCGGGCGATTTTCTGGGCGTCGGTACCGTGCCAGGTCGGCTGGCTGGCGTCATTATCGGAAAAAATCGTCAGTGCGCTCATGAGGGAATCTGCTCCGGATGAATATCGTCAAAACGATGAACCTGGTGATGGTGGCTGGCGGCATCGCCGTCGCCGCGAACTAACTGCAACGTCCGAAAACCGGCCTGTTCGGCGGCGTCCAGCTCCTGATGGATATCAGAAAGGAACAGGATTTGCGCGGGCGAATGGCCGAGGCTGGCGGCGATATTCTGGTACGACTGCACCTCGCGCTTAGCGCCGATGTGCGTGTCAAAATAGCCGCTGAACAGAGAGGTAATATCACCCTCGTCGCTGTAGCCAAATAACAGTTTCTGCGCCGCAACGGAGCCTGAAGAATAAACATACAGATCAAGACCCTGCGCCTTCCATTTCTCCAGTGAGGGCAGCACGTCGGGGTACAGGTGACCGCGAAAGTCGCCGTTGACGTAGCCATCCTGCCAGATAATACCCTGCAGCGCTTTGAGCGCCGTAGACTTGCGATCTTCGTCCATAAAGGCGAGCAGCGTCGCGATAAGCTCTGCGGCGGTGGCGTCCGGGCGGGTGATTTCCGCGCGCAGGTTATCGAGGATGGTACTGACCGGCTCAACGAACTGCTGGGCGTTGACGAACGCCGCAAGACGCTCGCGGGCGTAGGGAAACAGCACGTTATGAACGAAGCGAATATCGCTGGTAGTACCCTCAATATCGGTCACGATCGCGCGGATCATAATGTCTCCAGTTGGCGTAAGCGCAGTTCGCACTCAAATAAAAATTCCAGCCCTTCGAGATGACGGCGGGCCTCGGCCACATCGCGTCCCCAGCAGGTCAGGCCGTGGCCGCGTAGCAAGAAGCCGTAGCTCAGCGGGCGCGTGCGGGCGTAGTCTTCAATACGTCCGGCAAGGGCGGCAATATCCTGATCGTTATCGAAAACCGGAATTCGTACGGCGTCAAGGTGGCTGGTCTGGCCGCGCAGCGATTTTTGCATTTCGTAGCCCTGCAGCACCAGCTCGGCGGATTTTTCGATACGAGAGAGGATAGTGGCATTGACTGTGTGGACGTGCAATACCGCGCCCGCCTGCGGAAACAGGCGATAGATAAGCGTATGCAGCCCGGTTTCTGCCGACGGCTTGCGGCCGGACGGCGCGTGGTTGGTGGCTATCTCTACCGGTAAGAAGTCTTCTGGCGTCAGGCTGCCCTTGTCTTTACCGGATTCGCTCAGCCAGCAGGTGAGTTCATCTTCGCGAACGGACATATTGCCGCCGGTCGCGGGCGCCCAGCCTTTGGCGCCAATCCAGTGACAGGCCCCGACAAGGGCGGTGAGCTGCAGGTTGTTGGTCATCTTTTCCTTTCTCCGGCGGTCAGGAATATTGCTATCGTTTAGACGTCTAAGCGTCTTGATTGCCAAATATTAACATCGTGTTATAGTGGCATCAACAACAGCATTACAACTGGTCAACACTAAAATGAGCAATAACCCTCTGATCCCACAAAGCAAATTGCCCAGTCTGGGCACTACTATTTTTACGCAAATGAGCGCGCTGGCGCAGCAGCACCAGGCCATCAACCTGTCGCAAGGGTTTCCGGACTTCGACGGCCCACGCTATTTGCAGGAGCGGCTGGCGCATCACGTCAGCCAGGGGGCGAACCAGTACGCGCCGATGACCGGCGTGCAGGCGCTGCGTGAGGCGATTGCGCAGAAAACGGCGGCGCTGTATGGTCATGCGCCGGACGCCAATAGCGATATTACGGTGACCGCCGGAGCAACCGAGGCGCTGTACGCCGCGATTACCGCGCTGGTGCGCCAGGGCGATGAGGTTATCTGTTTTGACCCCAGCTACGACAGCTATGCGCCTGCCATCGCGCTTTCCGGCGGGGTGGTGAAGCGTATTGCCCTGACGCCGCCGCATTTTCGCGTCGACTGGCAGGCGTTTGACGGGCTGCTGAGCGAGAAGACCCGGCTGGTTATCCTCAATACGCCGCACAACCCGTCGGCAACGGTGTGGCAAAAAGCCGATTTTGACGCGCTGTGGCAGGCGATTGTCGGGCGCGAGATTTATGTGCTGAGCGATGAGGTGTACGAACATATCTGCTTTGCCCGCGACGGCCACGCCAGCGTGCTGGCGCATCCGCAGCTGCGTGAGCGCGCGGTGGCGGTATCGTCGTTTGGCAAAACCTATCACATGACCGGCTGGAAAGTCGGGTACTGCGTCGCGCCCGCGGCCATTAGCGCTGAGCTGCGCAAGGTGCATCAGTATCTCACCTTTGCGGTAAACACCCCGGCCCAGCTGGCGCTGGCCGATATGCTGCGCGACGAGCCCGCGCACTATCGCGAGCTGCCGGCGTTTTACCGCGCGCGCCGGGATCTGTTTATTAACGCGCTGAGCCAGAGCCGGCTGGAGATCCTGCCGTGCGAAGGCACCTACTTCCTGCTGGCGGATTACAGCGCGATTTCCGATCTCGATGATGTGAGCTTCTGCCGCTGGCTGACGACCGAGGTCGGCGTAGCGGCGATTCCGCTGTCCGTCTTTTGCGCCGATCCGTTTCCGCACAAGCTGATTCGCCTGTGCTTTGCCAAGCAGCCGTCGACGCTGCTGGCGGCGGCCGAACGGCTGTGTCGGCTATAGCTATTTCACCGTCCACGCCTGAGAGAACTGGCGGTCGGCAAACAGGTCGAGCAGGCCGCTCATCTGGCGCAGGCGCAGTACTTCGTCGGCATCCATTCCGAGCTCGGCGCTGATTTTTTCATCGCTCCAGCCAAGCTGCGCCAGCTCGCGGACAATATCCGCCATCGCATTGATTTGATGGCGCCCGCGGGCGCGGTTATGGCGGATAGTCGACGCCATGCGCCCGCTGGTTTCTGACGATTTTTCTGACAGGCAGCTCACCGGAACGTAGCCCTTAAGCTGACGTTTAAGCGTAGCTTTGGATTTCGCCAGCGCGTGGCGGTGAAAGCCATCGACGATTTCATAATGATCTTTTTGCCGGTAAACCACCACCGGTTGGGTGAAGCCGTCGGCCTCCAGCGATTTTTGCAGCAGCCTTTTCTCCGGCGGCGCCACGTTGTTCGGGTTATAGCTGTTGGGCGTGACCTGCTCCTGTTTCACCCATAATACGCAATCGACCGGGTTTTCTTTAAAGGGGCTATGCGCGTGGATGGCCTGACGAAGCTGATTAATCGCCTCAATGCGCTGGTCTTCGCAAAGCGACTCCAGAAGCTGGCCAATCTGTTCAATTATTGATTGTTGCATAGAATTCCCCACTGTTGGCGCTTTTGGTTCATACGTTCCCTATAGCGCTGATAGTTACCGGTTTTGGTCGGGCTGAAGGACAGCATGCGACACCAGTAATCGTTATTTAATAAGACTTTGCAGATTCTGCGCCACGACGGCACATCTTTTGAACCGGTATCGCCGTGCTGGCTGTCGGGAATGTCATCCATTCCCTTCTTTTGATACCAGTGCAGGTAGACGGCGATTTTGTTGCGGTAGTGCTCTGCGGTGGGCGGCGGCATGGTGTCGAGCAGGAACATGGCGTAGCTTTTCCAGCTGTGTTGCTCCGGTTTTTCCAGCTTGCGGTGGCCGTAAAACTGATTGTCATGCCCGGCGTAAACGCCGCCGCAGTGCGCGCCGCTGACCCGTTGGCACATCGCCGCCCAGCGTTCCGGCTCCAGAACGTGGTAGAGCCACAGTCCCTGGCGCTGTTCAGGGCCAAACGGTTCGCAGATGCGCATGTAGCGCAGCGGTACGCCGGCCTGGTACATCAGGTTGTAAAGCGGGTTGTAGCAGCTCTGCGTGCGGGCAAACCACGTCCAGATATCGGCCGTTTTCCAGTCATAAATGGGATAAACGTACCAGGCGTGGCCGCCGGGGGACATGCTGGTCCACGGTTTGTCGTCGGCAAAGCGCTGCTTGCGCTGTGAGGCTACGGCCAGGAAGCGGGTGTAGGATTCATCGGCGCGAATACCCACCAGCACCGCCGCAGGACGCTTTTGCGAAAACCACTCGGCGAAGTCGCGCACGAAGGTTTCGAACGTCATGCCGGGGCGGTAAAACGAGAAATACTCAGGGTCGGTGATGGCATCATCGGGCGCCTGGCGTACCCACTGCATCCCGGGCTCCCAGCACTGCCATTCCGGCGTAAACTGGGTCAGCGCGTTGGGCGTGGTCAGCGGCAGGGCGACCCAATAAAACGTCTCAATGACGTCCTGATACTGTTCGCGCATTTTCTGGCAATGATTAATGGTGCTGCTGAATTGCGCTTCCCAGTCGATGAATAATACGCTGAATCGCTTGCCGAGCTTTCTGGCCAACTGCCCGGTTAAATGCAGCATCACGGTAGAGTCTTTTCCGCCGGAAAATGAGACGCAGACCTTATCGAAATTGTTCAGCACCCACGTAATACGCTCCTCGCCAGCGTCCTTTACAGAGGCGTCGAGTGGGTATTTGAAAACAGACATGGCAACAATCCCTGGTTGGCTGATATGATATTGTTAATTTTAAAAGTATATAAAAAACAACAATGAGTAAACGACTTTATTGATGTATTAACTATATTAATATATCAATAAGAATTTATATTTATAGTAAATCTTTGTGCGAAAGTTCTTAATTTTTGCGCCGGTGTTTCTTAAAGAACGCTAATCCTGGAGATAAATTCGGCAAAGCTGGTATTGTTCAGCGAAGTCCGGTTATAAATCATGTACAGCGTCACCGTTGGCGAAGGGACGGGCGTTAATAACGCTTTTAACTGCAGAAAATCTTTAAAATACTCATACACAAGGTCAGGGAGAAAACCGACAAGGTCGCTGTTGCTGATCATGTTCATCAGCGCAAAGACCGAGCTGCTGCGAAACGAAACCTTTCGCTCCTGAAAATAGGGGTGGCTATCTACCTGAATGGATTTAAGTATTGGGTCATCCACCACGTAAGAGACTGTGCTTTCCGACAACAGTTGTTCCAGCGTCACCGTTTCTTTCAGGCGAGGGTGGGCGCGTCGGCATATGGGAATCAGCCTGAAAGACTGCAGCGGCTGGCAGACGACGGAGAGATTGGTCGACGGCGTTGTGGTGATGACCAAATCGGCTTTACGGTAATTGAGCAAATCCTCTGCGCTTTGCTGGGCGATAAGCATATCGTGATGTTCAATAAGCAAATTGGGCTCTTGCTCGAAAATATTGAACAGGTTTTTTACAGGGTCAAGGATAATGAGCTGCGGCGCATAGACGATAAATTTTCTGGCCAGGTCGGTTCGGCTCATTAGCTGAAGCGTTTTTTCGATCTGATTTAAATTATTGTCCAGGTGGTGATGCAAATTCACCGCAATGGTTGTCGGCGTGATCCCTTTTCCCGCACGGATAAACAGCGGATCATTAAGCTGGGTGCGCAGGCGCTGTAGCGACTGGCTCACGGCTGAGGGGGTGATAAACAGGGATTCCGCGGCTTTGCTGATGCTGAGGTGCTGATAAATACATTCGAAAATAACCAATAAATTCAGGTCGAACTTTTTAAGATCGTAGAGGTTTGCCATTTTTTTTGTCCTTGTTAATTTGCAACTATTGATAATAAATATAGCTTGCAATTGAGTTATTCACATCCATGCTTTTTGTTTAACTTAAAGGTCAATGAAAGCCTGCTTAATATATATGTAAAAAAATGTTTTATCCAGCGCCGGGGCGCGTCGGGCAACCATTCTTTGAGAGAATTTTATCACCCGACGTTATTGATTTAATCGCTGCCCATCATCGCATGCAGGCTGGTGCTATCCGGAAGGCCAACAACCTGCTGTAATTGTTTAGCATCATTCATATAATAAATGGCTGGAGTGACTGCCGCCCCTAAATCAATAAGGATTTTTTTATTATCATTGAGGATTTTTAGCTTATCCGGAGCGATAAGACGCGAGACTTCAGGGACAATTTTTCCTGAGGACTGCTCGTAGTCACGCCATGTTTTCGCCGGGTCCATTGACGAAAGGATCGCGGCCGCCGTCGCCGGGCTATCCGGTTTAATTACGCCAACGAGTAATGTTCGAATTTGCACTTTTCCTGAGTCTATCCATGGACGCGACTGCTGCCAGAACTGCCGACAGTAGGGGCAAAAGGGGTCTGTAAAGAGATAGATAATCCGTGGCGCGTCTTTTTTGCCATCAAGCAGCCAGTGCGCTTGCTCCATCCGTTGCCAGATTGCCTGTTCTTCGCTATTGCTGGCCGTATTTTGCGTGGCCGAGGGAGTTTGACCGGCGTCGGCAGACAGTGCTTGCGTGCTGACGAGGAGAGGTAGCAGGGTGAGAAAAAGTGCGAGCTTACGCATGGGAACACCTTGTGAAGCAGGTAAATAACAGTGTGAACGGCTGAACCTATCACAACCATAGATAAGACCCGGGGTGCTGCAATTGCGCTTCGCCAGAGCGGATGCTGTAATCCTTCACGCTGTGACAGCCTTACCTGTAAGGTCATGCAGAGCGCAACACATCGCCAGCAGATGCTGGCACTGAAAGCCCTCAGGGGCTTCAGGTAACGGGGCCATCTGCAAAGGTGGCCTTTTTACTTTAGCTGACATTGTGCGCATGTGCCGGGCTCGCGGGATAAGCGTATATAAAGATTCACAAAGTAATTCGCCGCGCATTGTTAGCCAGCGCTTATTGATTTGATAAAGGAAACGCATTAGCCGAAGCGGGGAAAGTTAGTTACCTTAGCCCTCAACGAAAACATGGAGGAAGTACAGATGTCTTTAATTAATACCAAAATCAAACCTTTCAAAAACCAGGCGTTCAAAAACGGTGAATTCGTCGAAGTTACCGAGAAAGATACCGAAGGTCGCTGGAGCGTCTTCTTCTTCTACCCGGCTGACTTCACGTTCGTTTGCCCGACCGAACTGGGTGACGTCGCGGACCACTACGACGAACTGCAGAAACTGGGCGTAGACGTGTACTCGGTTTCTACCGATACCCACTTTACCCACAAAGCGTGGCACAGCAGCTCCGACACTATCGCGAAAATCAAATACGCGATGATCGGCGACCCGACCGGCGCGCTGACTCGTAACTTCGACAACATGCGTGAAGATGAAGGCCTGGCCGATCGCGCAACCTTCGTTGTTGACCCGCAGGGCATCATCCAGGCTATCGAAGTGACCGCTGAAGGTATCGGCCGCGATGCGTCTGACCTGCTGCGCAAAATCAAAGCGGCGCAGTATGTGGCTTCCCACCCAGGCGAAGTGTGCCCGGCTAAGTGGAAAGAAGGCGAAGCTACGCTGGCGCCATCACTGGACCTGGTCGGTAAGATTTAAGTCAGATAGGCCCGGCGGCGCTGCGCTTGCATGGGCCTGCAACATCACAGGCCGGGTCACGAAGTACCACCCGGCGCTCCACGGGTGCATCGCACCCGTTTTTTCCAGCACCATGATGCAAGTTGCATTCAGGCAGCCGGCGTAAGGCCGCTTGCATGATGATGTTTTTAGAGAGGGAAGAATAATGCTCGACACGAATATGAAAACCCAGCTCAGGGCTTACCTTGAGAAACTGACCCGGCCTGTTGAGCTGATTGCCACGCTGGACGACAGCGCTAAATCGGCAGAGATCAGGGAGCTGCTGGCTGAAATCGCCGAACTGTCAGCAAAAGTCACCTTTAAAGAAGATAACGCTCTGGCGGTACGTAAACCCTCTTTCCTGATTACCAATCCGGGGTCTGACCAGGGGCCGCGCTTCGCCGGTTCTCCGCTGGGGCATGAGTTTACCTCGCTGGTGCTGGCGCTGCTGTGGACCGGCGGTCATCCGTCGAAAGAAGCGCAGGCGCTGCTGGAGCAGATTCGCGATCTTGACGGTGATTTCGAGTTTGAAACCTATTATTCGCTCTCCTGTCACAACTGTCCGGACGTGGTGCAGGCGCTGAACCTGATGGCAGTGCTCAACCCACGCATTAAGCATACGGCGATTGACGGCGGTACGTTCCAGAACGAGATCACCGATCGCAACGTAATGGGCGTTCCGGCGGTCTTTATGAACGGCAAGGCGTTCGGCCAGGGCCGTATGACCCTGACGGAAATCGTCGCCAAAGTGGATACCGGCGCGGAGAAACGTGCAGCAGAGGCGCTGAACCAGCGCGACGCCTACGATGTGCTGATCGTCGGCTCCGGCCCGGCGGGTGCGGCGGCGGCGATTTACTCCGCCCGTAAAGGTATTCGTACCGGGCTGATGGGCGAGCGCTTTGGCGGTCAGGTGCTGGATACTGTGGACATAGAGAACTATATCTCGGTACCGAAAACGGAAGGCCAGAAGCTGGCGGGCGCGCTCAAGCAGCACGTGTCCGACTATGACGTCGACGTCATTGACGCCCAGAGCGCGCGCAAGCTGACGCCTGCTGCCGTTGAAGGCGGTTTGCACCATCTTGAGACGGTCTCCGGCGCGGTGCTTAAGGCGCGCAGCATTATCATTGCCACCGGGGCAAAATGGCGCAACATGAACGTGCCGGGCGAAGATCAGTACCGTACGAAAGGCGTGACCTATTGCCCGCACTGCGACGGCCCGCTGTTTAAAGGCAAGCGAGTGGCGGTCATCGGCGGCGGTAACTCCGGCGTTGAGGCGGCGATCGATCTGGCCGGTATTGTCGAGCACGTGACCCTGCTGGAGTTTGCCCCGGAGATGAAGGCCGACCAGGTGCTGCAGAATAAAGTCCGCAGCCTGAAAAACGTCGATATCATCCTCAATGCGCAGACTACCGAAGTGAAGGGCGACGGCAGCAAAGTGACCGGTCTTGACTACCGTGACCGCGTTAGCGGCGACGCGCATCATGTCGCGCTGTCGGGCATTTTTGTTCAGATTGGCCTGTTGCCGAACACGAACTGGCTGGAAGGCGCCATTGAGCGCAACCGCATGGGCGAAATCATCGTCGATGCAAAATGCGAAACCAGCGTGAAGGGCGTGTTCGCGGCGGGCGACTGCACCACCGTTCCGTACAAGCAGATAATCATCGCCACCGGCGAAGGCGCAAAAGCCTCCCTCAGCGCATTTGATTATTTGATTCGTACCAAAACGGCATAAAAAAGAAAGTAAGACGATACCTGCAATGTAAAGAGGCGACCTTCAGGTCGCCTCTTTTTTTTTACGCTAGCGTTAACGCACAACCAGCACCGGAATATGCGCATGGCGGATCACGTTCGAGGCGTTGGAACCCAGCAGGTGCGTGGTGATAGAAGGGTTGCGGGAACCGATAACCACAACGTCCGCATGCAGGTCTTCGGCGAGGTCGTTAACCGCATCGCGAATGTTGCCGAAGCTGACATGCAGCTTAATCCGGGACGGCTCAATGCTAAAGTGGGTGACCATAGTCTTCAGGCGCGTTTCAGCTTCCTGCTGTAAATGCTCTTCAAAACGGCGCAAATCCGCCGCAAAACGGCTCATCGTCATGCTGGCGGAGCCGGGTAGCACATGCAGAAGATGAATAACGCCGTCCTTCTGCGCCATAAACTCCGCGTGGCGAATGGCCTTATCGCTCAACTCCATTTCAAAGACATCAACCGGCATAATGATCGTATGGTACATATGCTTTCCTCCTTGCGATTGTCGTTACTGTTATACAAACACATTATGCACATTTATTGTGTCATTCAGGTCGCAAATTTGTGATCTGTCGCAGGAGAGTAGTGCAAAATAGCGTCATGGCTGATGCGGAAAGAGGATGTATATACATCCTCTAAAAACGACGGGATTAACGGTGGAATTCGCCGGCCGCTTCCGGCTGATAGAGTAATTCCAGCACTTCAAGGTGGGTTGCGGTGCCGTTTGGCAGCTCCCAGTGAATAGTGCTGCCGACGCGCAGGCCCAGCAGCGCCGCGCCGACGGGCGCCAGAACGGACAGCTGCGTGCTGCTGTCGGTCATCTGCGTCGGGAAGACCAGCGTGCGCACGCGCTCTTCGCCGGTGGTAAGATCGCGGAATCTGACCTTGCTGTTCATGCTGACGACATCGTGCGGCATCGACTCCGGCGCACACATCTGGGCGCGGTCTAATTCGTCATTCAGCGCGTCGGCAACCGGTGAACTGGCCCATGCAGGTTGTTCCAGCAGGCGATCGATACGTTCCGCATCAAATTCGTTAATGATAATTGCGGGTCTGGTCATTGTTTACTCCATGTTATTCCAGGTACCAGTGTCCAAAAGAAAACCCTCGCCGGGGGAAGGCGAGGGTTTAATCGTTCGACCATCATACTGACTGAGGTCGAAAGTTTGAAGTGATTTAGCTCACATAAGAGGAGCATCCCGTCGATATCCGCGCTGGCAAAAAGGGGCTGGCGCGGGTTAACGATTAATAACCGACCTGATCGATAACAAACTGCTGTCCGCAGTTGCCGGGGTGCGGTTGCGCCAGCAGGGAGCCTTCCGACAGCGGCGCGTTAATGGCGCTGGCCTTGATGGCAATCTGCATTTCGGTCAGGTAAGCCGGATTACCGTTACAGGTCAGTTTGATGGCCTTGACGCCCTCCTGGCCGTAGCTTTTGGCGACGGCGCTATCGAAGTCGCTGCGGCTGACGGTTTTGCCGTAGTTGTCGGCGAGGAACGTTCCCAGCGCGCTCTGACGCACTTCGCCGTTCAGGCGCACCATCGTGCCGAAATAGGCATCGGGATCGAAACCGAAGCAGACGCCATGCTTGGCGTATTCATAGCGCTCAAGGCAGGATTTACCGCCGCTGCCAGGCATGACGTTGTTGAGTTTATTCGCCATTTCCAGCGATAAACCGGTTTCTGCCGCCGCGCATTTGCGGCTGGCGCGCACCTCCGGCATATTCGGCTCCGGGCGCGTGGCGCAGCCGTAGCGCATCCAGCGACGGTCGTCGACGCCGCGCGCGGCGATAGACTTCGGCAGCCCTGGCCACAGGCCATGCACGGTCAGAAAACTGGTCTTGTCGGCCACGTCTTTCTGTAAACGGCATTCTGGCGGCGCATCGTGATTACGATCGTACTGGCTCTGACAAAAACCGGTTTGCCAGGAGAGCGCCAGCACATAGCGGTCAAAATCGCCGTACTGGGTGGCCTGCAGCGGATCGGCTGATGCGGCAAAGGCGGGCAGCAGAGCAAAGGCAGGCAGCAGCGTGAGTGTCTTCCATCCGGGAGTCATTGGGGATATTCCTGTAAACCTGAATTGTTTTTATTAAATCACAAAAAAGGCCAGTGAGGAGGACTCACTGGCCTGGTCTGGCAGATTTATTACCGTACGATCAGTTCCATAGCGCCAGGATAGGCCAGCCGACCAGCAGCAGTAAGGAAATATAAATGACGCCAAAGATAGCGCCCAGGCGCCAGTAATCCCGTGACTTGACGTAGCCGCAGCCGTAGATAATAACGCCAGGGCCGGTGGCATACGGCGTCAGGCAGCCCATGATCCCGATAGACAGCACCAGCAGCAGGCAAAGTTGCTCCATCGGCACGCCCGGAATGCCTTTGCCGACGGCGAGGATCACCGGCAGCATGGTGGCGGTGTGGGCCGACAGGCTGGCGAACAGGTAGTGGGCAAAATAGAACACCAGCACCAGGACAATAACCGTCGCGGTAGGTGAAAAGCCTTCCAGGTGCGTGCTCATGGTGTCGGCAAACCATTTGATAAATCCTGAACGCGTCAGGCCGTTTGCCATCACCACCAGCGTGGCGAGGTTGACCAGCGTGTTCCAGGCGCCGTTGTATTTGGTTATCTCTTTCCATGGCACAACGTGAAGTGCCAGCATCAGGGATACCGCCAGCATCCCCACCGCCGTGGCGTCGATGAAATCACCACCGAAGACCCAGAGCGCCAGGCTTAACAGCACCAGACAGATAAGCGTTATCTCTTTTTTGCTCAGCGCGCCCATCTCTTTCAGCGCCTCGCGGGCCCAGCCGGAGACCTCGGCGCTGTGGGTGATTTCGGGCTTATACAGAACGTAGGAGAGCCAGGGGGCTATCACCAGCAGAATCAGGCCCACGGGCAGGAAGCCGAGGAACCACTGCAGCCAGCTTATCTGGATACCGGCGATTTTGCTGACAAACTCAAGGCCGAGCACGTTGGGCGCTGCGCCGGTGACGAACATCGACGAGCTGAGGCTGGTACTGATGACCATCATCCACATCAGGTAGCCGCCGATGCGGCGAGACGACGGATCGTTGGGGAACGAGTTAAACAGCGGCGGCAGGTTTTTGATAACCGGGAAGACGGTACCGCCGGTACGGGCAGTATTCGAGGGGGTAAACGGCGCCAGCAGGATATCGATAATCACGATAGCGTAACCCAGCGTCAGCGTGCGCTTGCCCATAAACTTGACCATAAACAGAGCAATACGGCGGCCAAGCCCGGTGACCTCATAGCCCAGCGCGAAGATAAACGCGCCAAATACCAGCCAGACCGTGGTGCTGGAAAAACCGGCCAGCCCCCACTTTAGCGCCTGCGCGCTGGCTTCAAAACCAGGCTTCGCCAGCTCTTTGGCGTCAAAGAGCAGGTACTGGCTGCCGATGACGCAGATCGTCACGGCGATAAAGCTGATCGCGGTAGCCGGGATGGGCTCGAGGATCATACCCACAATCATGGCGACAAACACGGCGAAATAGTGCCACGCCTGCGGCGGCATGCCGTCAGGCACGGGAATTAAAAACAATATAAACATCACAAACAGGGGGGCCAGCAACTTCCATATCTGGCCTTTTGTTAGGGACATAACCAATTCTCCATAAAGTTTTTTTTATCATTCATTGCGCACGCGCCATGGCGCGGGTTAACCCGACGTTGGGGCCAGAAGGGGGCTGGTCTGACGCGTCGAAAGGAGGCGTTGCAAATAATTCAGGGTGTCAGGCGGGACCATATGGGCAATGGTCTGCAGATCTTTTTTAACCAGTAATTTACGCACGCGAGAGGCGGAGACCGGTATGTCGAGGTAGCACAAACGCGGGATCTCGACTATCTCAACCGGCGGGAATTCCAGCGACGGCGTCTGCAGCCAGAACTGCATGTCGCGGTTGTACTGAGAAGTGACCTGACAAAATGGCTCGGTGCCGACAAAGCGGTGGGTGATGCCGAGCGCGGGGGCAATATACTGGCGAAATATTTTGAGATCGATTTCGGTGTAGCAGTGGTTGATGACGTTCTGCTCTTTAATGAAATAGCAGGGGAAGGTCGCCCGGGAGATGATATATTCCGAGCCCGGGTGCACCGTCAGCCCGCTGATGCCGCGGGTGCCTTCCAGCACCAGCGCCAGCCTGTCCTTGTACGGAAATCGCGACGTATCCTCTTTCACCAGAAACAGGTGCAGCCAGTCGCACTGCGCTGCGGCCTGCTCCACCAGGTAGCGATGCCCGTTGGTAAACGGGTTGGCGTTCATCACGATGCTGCCAATCTTCGCGCCCTCGTGTCGCTGTAACGAGAGCTGTTTGATATAGCGTCCAATGCTCGACGGGTTGTTTTCCATCAGCACCATGATGCCCGGTACGCGCACCAGGGTATAAAAGCCGCATTTGGCGAATAAGTCTTCGTTTTCCGTTTTGGTGTAAATAAACAGATGCGTTCTCTGCCATTCATACGCCAGATTAATTAATTCGGTTGCTAAGGTTAATGCCAGTCCTTCTCCCCGCGCGCTATCGCTGATGGCGACGCATTTAATAATATTTCCCGCCAGCCCGCCGCAGGCGATGAGTCGCCCGCTGCGGCTCAGGGTAATAAATTCCTCAATGGTAGTATCGATACGCAGATCATTCTCATTAAGGAATTGCGTAATGGCGGCGATTTTGTCGTTTTCAGAACGCCTGACGCGAGAAATCAAAAGGTTATCGAACATGTGGGATCCTGTATATGCATGACGGACGCGGTGCCTTTTTCATTATCAGGATCATAAAGAGGAATATGACGAGGGTATTTGAAGTTATCCACAAACAAACGTGTGGTTTATATGGTTTTTATTCCCGGTGTTTCCCGTGGAGATATTCTTCAGCGTTGATGCGTTTAAATAGAGAATGGTGGGTGGGGCGGGTAAAATAAGATAAACAAATTTATTACAATTTAAAAACGAATTTTTAAATATAGCGCGGGGAGAAAACGTCGGGGCGCGAAAATACGCCCCGACAATAATAGCCGCAATATTTCAGCCGCCGATAGCGGCGACGGACGGCACCAGCACTTCGGTGGCGACGATAACCACAATCAGGCCGACGATAACCGGCACGGAGGTGCGTTTTACCACCTCAAAGGGGGATATTTTCGCCATCCCGGCGACGGCGACCACGACGCCGGAGACCGGGGAGATCGTGCGGCCAAGGTTGGAGGCCTGCAGCATTGGGATCGACAGGTATGCCGGATTGATACCGGAGGAGTGCGCCAGTTTTGGGATCATCTCGACAAACGCGTAAAACGGCGCGTTACCGGAACCGGTGGTCATGGCCGCCAGCATCGTCAGCACGACCAGCACCAGCATCAGAATAATGCTGGCGGAGCCGAACGAGGTCGCGATGGAGATGAGGCTGTCGATAAAGCCGATGGTGCTTAAGCCCTGAGCAAAGACGCCCGCGGCCACCAGCAGCATGACGACGCTGGCAAAGGCGTCCGCCATGCCGCGATAGGCCACTTCCAGGCCAGCGAAAACCTTTTTAGTATCGAAACCGCGTATGAATTCCAGAATAGCGGCCAGCAGCATACAGAGTACCAGGATGGTAATAATGTGCAGTTCCGGGCCCCATTTGCCGTCAAAGACCAGCACGCCGAGAATGGGCGTAAACGGCAGGATGGCGTAAAACGCCGGTGCGGTGGTGGTAATTTCGCTGACGTCCAGCATCTCGTGGCTGATATTTTCTTTTTTATCCAGATAACGCTGCCAGAAGAAATGCGCCACCGCCATGCAGACGATTGCCGCAATTGAGATAGGCAGCGTAGTTTTAAAGGCAAAATCAATGAGCGGCATTTCCGCCGCTTTTGCCGCCAGCACAACGTCGCCGGATGTCGGAGAAAGAATTAACGCCGCCGGGGAGGCGCAAATCGCCGCCGCCGCGCCGCGGCTGATGCCGACGTTTACCATCACCGGGAACAGCGTTGCCATCAGCAGGACGCCAAGACCGGTGGCGGATGAAACGGCGAGCGACATCAGGCAGGCCAGGAAATAGGCCGCCACCATCAGCAAATAGGGCGAATTAATATAACGCAGCGGTTTGGAGGCCAGTTTCACTACCATGTCATTCGCGCCAATGTGCGTCATATAAGCGGCGAAACCACACAGCATCATGATCATCATGCCGAGATCGCCACCGCGGCTCATCAGCAAAATTTTAACATATTCAACGATATCAGTCGCGGAGTAGCCGGTGCTGGTGGCGCTGCCGGGGAGAACCTTGTGGCCCATCACCGCGCTGGCGATAAGCAATAACAGACCGCCGACAAATAAGACGCCGGTTGCGGAGTAACCTTTTATGATGTAGCGGGCGACGCCCACTATGACGACAACCCCGATAAGGAGTTCAAACAACGTTAGCATGATAGATCCCTGTGTGTCTGTTGCCCAAAGAATATTCTGTGCAAAAGCGATTTCAAAAAAAGAAGCTATGGAATGTGCCGAATAAACGCGCTGAACTTGCTGACGGAAATCAATAAACCGGCGAGCTGATACGCCCGCGAAAGTAAAACACAGCCGGTAATCACACTATATCTCTTTTGTCGTTGTCGAATTTTCGCTGTAAAAGATGCATAAATGAAAAAAAATTGTTACGTTAAAGTGTCTCTATATTCATAAGGCAATCTGAGTGCTTTATGAACCCAGGACGCGGGCATGACGTGAGAAAATGTAAGGATTGTCCCGCAAAATATAAGAAATCCACGCTTCTCATAGGGATTTTAATTATTCATCTGCTCCAGATTATTCTGTAATAAACAAGACAAATCCTGGTCTGTTCATGCTTTATTAACTTTATGCTTGTTACAATTTTCGGATATCTGTATTTCGGTCATAATAATGTGTTAAAAGTGAATAAATACGTAATTTTAATTATCGCCTTTGTCAGCCAGATGATGTTTTCAACCACTGCGCAGGCATCGTTTAGCGCTACCGTCAGCGACGCCTGGTCCACGCTGAGCAATAACGTCACGCAAACCTGGCAGGCGCCGGAGCATTACGATCTCTATGTCCCGGTGATCACCTGGCATGCGCGCTTTGCCTACGATCAGGAAAAGATCGATAACTACAATGAGCGCCCCTGGGGCGCCGGGTTCGGGATGTCGCGCTGGGATGAAAAGGGCAACTGGAACGGCCTGTATCTGATGGCGTTTAAGGACTCGTTCAACAAATGGGAGCCGATTGTCGGCTACGGCTGGGAAAAAACCTGGCGCCCGCTGGCGGACGACAACTTCCATCTGGGACTGGGGTACACGCTGGGGGTGACGGCGCGTGATAACTGGAACTATATTCCGCTGCCGGTGATCCTGCCGATGGCGTCGGTGGGGTACGGTCCGGCGACGTTTCAGATGACCTACATCCCAGGTACTTACAACAACGGTAACGTTTACTTTGCCTGGCTACGGTTTCAGTTTTAACGATTTGTCCGGTTTGTGACAAAACGTGCTCTCGGCAGCGTTGTGAGTAAAAACAATGACTAACCGTTACTGAAATAAAAACTTAGAGACTTTTATCACTTTTTAGTTAACTTACACTGGACAAAAGCCACCACAATTGCTGTACTGTTACTCGACACAGCATTTGTGTCGTTTTTTCATGTAAAGGTAATTTTGATGTCTAAGATTAAAGGTAACGTTAAGTGGTTTAATGAGTCCAAAGGTTTTGGTTTCATTACTCCGGAAGATGGCAGCAAAGACGTGTTCGTACACTTCTCCGCTATCCAGACCAATGGCTTCAAAACTCTGGCTGAAGGTCAGCGTGTAGAGTTTGAAATCACTAACGGTGCCAAAGGCCCTTCTGCTGCAAACGTAACCGCTCTGTAAGCATAACGTCAGTAGAATTCAAAACCCGCCATTGGCGGGTTTTTTTTCGCCTTTTTTTACCGGGCGGCGGAGAACAACCAGAAAGCCAGCGCCGTCATGGCGAAGGAACCGAACAGGTTGACGGCCACGTTCATCAGCGCCCACCCCAGGCGTCCTTCCTGCAGCAGAAAGACCACTTCCGCAGAGAAAGTCGAAAACGTCGTCAGACCGCCGCAGAACCCCGTGGTGATCAGCAGCTTCCAGAGTGGGTCGATGGTGGTTATCCGGTTAAACCAGGCCAGCCCGGCGCCGATGATAAACGCCCCGAGCAGGTTAGCCGTCAGCGTACCGACAGGAATCGCGTGATGCAGCGGGTTTAGCCGCATACCCAGTACCCAGCGCAGCACGCTGCCCGTTCCCCCGCCAATAAATACAGCCAAAAGAAGTTGTAACACCACGATTTCCTGCTATCAGAATAATGAGAGAATTATCTTAGCGCTGAAGCCGCCTTCTGGCTACGGCGGGACGACAGGAGCAGGCTATGCGTGTTGCAGCAGGACAATTTGTGGTGACGCCGGAGTGGTGCAAAAATGCGCAGCTCTGCGTTGAGCTGATGCGGCGGGCGGCAGAGGAGGGAGCGTCTTTACTGGTGCTCCCTGAAGCGCTGCTGGCGCGGCACGATAATGACCCGGATATGTCGGTAAACTCGGCACAGCCGCTGACGGGCGGCTTCCTGAGCGCGCTGAGCGCAGAGAGCCGGCGTAATGCGCTGACCACGGTGCTGACTCTCCATGTGCCGACGACGGACGGGCGGGCGGCGAATACGCTGGTCGTGCTGCGCGGCGGCGAGGTTATCGCGCAGTACCGGAAACTGCACCTTTATGATGCCTTTTCCGTACAGGAATCCCGGCGGGTGGACGCGGGCGACCGCTTGCCGCCTCTGGTTGAGGTCGACGGGATGCTGGTCGGGCTGATGACCTGCTATGATTTGCGCTTTCCGGAGATGGCGCTGGCGCTGGCGCTGCAGGGCGCTGAGGTGCTGGTGTTGCCCACCGCCTGGCTTCGCGGGCCGCTTAAGGAGCACCACTGGGCGTCGCTGCTGGCGGCGCGTGCGCTGGACACCACCTGCTACATTGTTGCCGCCGGTGAATGCGGTAATAAAAATATCGGCCAGAGCCGGATAATCGATCCGCTCGGCGTCACGCTTGCGGGTGCCGGGAGTTTACCGCAGCTGATTTTTTCTGATATTAGTAAAACCTGTTTACAAGAGGTGCGCGCGCAGCTGCCCGTCCTGCGTAACCGGCGTTTTGCGCCACCGCAAATTATGTGATGTTTTTTTAAACAACGCTTGATTCACCTTGTTACAGATTGCTATTGTGTGCGCGCGCCAAATGTCCGTTAATTAGCTACGGTTTTAGTGGCGCATTTTGCAGCCTGTTTTAATGAAGAAGGTATCTATGGGTGAGATTAGTATTACCAAACTGCTGGTGGTTGCCGCACTGATTGTCCTGGTGTTTGGTACCAAGAAGCTGCGTACGCTGGGCGGAGACCTGGGAAGCGCGATCAAAGGCTTCAAAAAAGCCATGAATGACGATGATACCAGCGTGAAGAAGAGCGCTGAAGAAGACGTCCCGGCAGACAAAATCTCTCATAAAGAGTAAGAGTGCGGCCGGTTGCGGCGTGCGGAACAACAAAAAAAACCGGCCAACTGCCGGTTTTTTTGTCGAAGTTGTAAATCAATATTTCAGACTTACTTCACTTCCATCCCTTTTGCCTGCAGATCCGCATGGTAAGAGGAGCGAACAAACGGGCCGCAGGCCGCGTGGGTAAAGCCCATCGCCATCGCTTCCGCTTTCATCTCTTCAAACTCGTCGGGGCTGACGTAGCGCTGTACCGGCAGGTGGTGGCGGCTCGGCTGCAGATACTGGCCGAGGGTCAGCATGGTGACGCCGTGGCGACGCAGGTCGCGCATGACCTCGACGATTTCGGCGTTGGTTTCACCCAAACCGACCATCAGACCTGACTTGGTTGGGATCTCCGGGTGCGCTTCTTTAAAACGCTCCAGCAGCTTCAGGGACCAGCTGTAGTCCGCGCCCGGGCGTACCTGGCGATACAAACGCGGTACGTTCTCAAGGTTGTGGTTAAACACGTCCGGCGGCGTGGCGGTGAGGATCTCCAGCGCGCGGTCCATACGGCCGCGGAAGTCCGGCACCAGCGTTTCAATCTTGATGCTTGGGCTCTTTTCGCGAATGGCGCTGATGCAGTCAGCAAAATGCTGGGCGCCGCCGTCGCGCAGGTCATCGCGGTCAACGGAGGTGATAACGACATAGCGCAGCGCCATGTCGGCGATAGTCTGCGCCAGCTTTTGGGGTTCGTTGGCGTCAGGCGCAACCGGACGGCCATGGGCCACATCGCAGAACGGGCAGCGACGAGTACAGATAGCCCCGAGGATCATAAAGGTGGCTGTACCGTGGTTAAAACATTCCGCGAGGTTCGGGCAGGAGGCCTCTTCGCAAACGGAGTGTAAACCGTTTTTGCGCATCGCCGCTTTGATTCCCTGGATACGGGATGAGTCAGCCGGAAGTTTGATTTTCATCCATTCCGGTTTTCTCAGCAGAGCTTCTCGCTCGGTAGCCACGTTCTTAACCGGGATAAGGGCCATTTTATCGGCGTCGCGGTATTTAACACCGCGTTCCATCACAATGGGTTTACTCATAGCGTGCGTGTTCCAGTTGCGAGTAACGAAGGAAAGCTTTCAAATTCAAGTAAATGTTGTATTTATCAACTATTTTTGAATTTTATGCAGGCAGTATACCATTAATCAGAGTGATAAGCAGCCTGGCCACCCGCGAATTTGTAAACCAGTTGTTGCTTTATGTGCGCACAAGCGTTTACAGCGGGGCAGAACCAGGCAACACGCGTCAGAATACCTGACAAATAGCGGCAATCACGTTTTGCAGCATTTCATCCCGCAGACTCATTTTGTTGTAGTACAGCGCAACGTCGACGGATTCATCGGCGATAGCCGGGAAATCGATAACCTGCAGCGGCCAGCAGCGCGCGAACAGCGAGAAGCAGCGGAAGGGCATCAGACCCAGCAGATCGCTGCCGGCGATCAGCGCGGCGATGGTGACGAGGTTATAGCTGCTGAAGCTAATCTGCCGCTCCGGGAAAATCTCATAGATTCGCTTACGCAGTTCGGCATGCGCGGCGCCTTCCAGCATCAGCAGGGTGTATTCGTACTGAGTCATCGCCTCGGGCGGGGTGCAGGCCGCGAGCGCCGGATGGCCCTGGCGACCAACCAGCACCATGCTGTCCCGGTACAGCAGATGGTGTCCATGAGCGCGGGTACCGACCGCGTGGGTATCAATGACCAGATCGGTCTGAAACTGGTTTAGCTGGGCGCTGGCGTCGGTGACGGCGACGTTGCGTAGCAGAACCTGCGGGAAGCGGGATTTGACGCTCTGATAGATAGCGGGCATCACGAGAGCGCCCACGGTAGGCGATGTGCCAATAGTCATGGTGCGCTGTTTGTCATACCCGCCGCTCAGGTCCAGCGCGCCGAGGATAGAATCCAGACCCTGGCTGATGTACTCATGCAGGTGGGTGGCATACGCCGTTGGCGTCACACCCTGGCCTTTACGAATAAACAGCGGATCGGGGAAAATGGTGCGCAATTTTTGAATGGACTGGCTAATTGCCGACGGCGTCAAATTAAGAATTTTCGCGGCATTAACGATGCCTTTGTGCACATATACCGCCTCAAAAACCGTCAATAAATTAAGGTCGATATTGCGTAGCATTCTAAAAATTTGCGGGGTATCGCTCTCCAGCCGCGAACCTATTCGGTTTTCCGGGGGATCTTTATATTCCACGCTTATACTCCGTATTTATTCACCGTATGAATAATAGTTGAAGTTGTATTTGCTGCTATTATTAAGCTGAATGTTTACCTACGGAGACTGACATTGATATGACCATATATCAATGGGTTGTGTCGTTGTCTTCGACGGGTCTCGTGTTCCTGGGAGGGCAGACGGGACATCCTGTATATGTCGCCTGATGTTCTGTACAGGTGCAGGGAAAATATAGAAACTCAGGGTTAATGTAAAGGGCGGGGGGATAAAAGGAAGGGCGGCCCGACAAAACATCAGGCCAAACCATTAAATTTATTCAGCGTCAATATATTGATGTGGTGGATTGTTTAGTAATGCTAAAAAATTAGCGACCAGCACGGGCGATATATTTTCGGGGGCAGCGTCGGCATACCACTGCTGCATCTGCGCCATTTCCATTCCCGCATAGCCGCAGGGGTTGATGCGTAAAAACGGCGATAAATCCATGGCGATATTGAGCGCCAGGCCGTGGAAAGAGCAGCCTTTGCGGATGCGTAAACCCAGCGAACAAATCTTCTTCTCGCCGACGTATACTCCGGGCGCATCTGCCCGCGCGCGCGCCTCAATACCGTACGCCGCCAGGGTATTGACCACGGTTTGCTCAAGCAGCGTAACCAGCTCGCGTACGCCGAGCTTGCGGCGCTTCAGGTTGAGCAGTACGTACATGACCTGCTGGCCCGGGCCGTGGTAGGTCACCTGGCCGCCTCGGTCGCTCTGAATGACGGGAATATCGCCGGGCACCAGCACGTGTTCAGCTTTACCCGCCTGGCCCTGAGTAAACACCGGCTGATGCTCAACCAACCAGATTTCATCTGGCGTCGACTCATCGCGGCTATCGGTGAAGTCATGCATGGCCTGGGAAACGGGCTCGTAGGGTTGTAAACCGAGCTGGCGGATAAGAATGGTGTTCAGATCCAAAACGGCATCTCCGGGGAGAAGGGGAACAATGGCTGGGGATTATATCACAGACGGGAGGCGGGTTGCCCGGCGAGTACCGGGCAACGGGGTTTACAGCACCATACGAACGATTTCGATATTGCCCAGCTCTTCGTACAGCGTCTCAACCTGTTCGATATGCGTTGCGGTGATGGTGATGGATACCGAGTGGTAATTGCCTTTGCTGCTCGGTTTTACCTGCGGGGAGTAATCACCAGGCGCATGGCGCTGTACCACTTCAACCACCTGATCAACCAGCTCAGGCTTCGCCAGACCCATCACCTTGTAGGTGAACGAAGTAGGGAATTCAAGCAGTTCGTTAAGTTTGGTTTTCATGTCAGCTCCAGTGGTATAAAGAATTACTCCCGCGTCAGGCGCGGGAGTAATGTTTCTGATAATCATTATATGGGGATAAAGATCACACTTTCAAGTGTTCACTTTTTAGCCAAACCAGTGATGAAACATTAACTTAATGTAATCAATGATTTTACCGAAGAAGTTGCCTTCAGGGATCTCCTGCAGCACCACCAGCGGACGCTGTTCGATGGTTTTGCCGTCCAGCTGGAAGTTAATGGTGCCGACAACCTGGTTTTTCTGCAGCGGCGCGTGCAGTTCGGTGGAGTTCAGCACATAGCTGGCTTTCAGATCCTTCATTCGGCCGCGCGGGATGGTCAGGTAGACGTCCTGGTCCACGCCCAGGGAGGCACGGTCGGTGTTGCCGAACCAGGCCGGTTCAGAGGCGAACTCTTTCCCTGCCTTCAGCGGGCTGACGGTTTCAAAGAAGCGGAAGCCCCAGGTCAGCAGCTTTTTACTTTCGGTCTCGCGACCCTTGTAGGTGCGGCCGCCCATCACGGCGGACACCAGACGCATCTGACCTTCGGTCGCGGAAGCGACGAGGTTGTAGCCCGCTTTGTCGGTATGCCCGGTTTTGATGCCGTCCACGTTCAGGCTGTTGTCCCACAGCAGGCCGTTACGGTTCAGCTGGCGGATGCCGTTAAAGGTAAACTCTTTTTCACGGTAGATGGAGTATTCGTTCGGCACGTCGCGGATCAGCGCCTGGCCGATCAGCGCCATATCGCGGGCGGAGCTGTACTGACCGTCAGCGTCCAGGCCGTGAACGGTCTGGAAGTGGGTGTTTTTCAGGCCCAGCGCGTTGACGTAGTTGTTCATCAGTCCGACGAACGCGTCCTGGCTGCCGGCGACGTAGTCGGCCATCGCCACGCAGGCGTCGTTACCCGACTGCAGGTTAATCCCGCGGATCAGCTGCGAGACCGGCACCTGCATGCCTGGTTTGAGGAACATCAGCGATGAGCCTTTGAATACCGGGTTGCCGGTGGCCCAGGCGTCGTTGCCGACGGTGACCAGATCGGAATCCTTGAACTTCCCGGCTTTCATCGCCTGGCCGATGACGTAGCTGGTCATCATTTTGGTCAGGCTGGCTGGGTCGCGGCGTTCGTCAGCGTTTTGTTCCGCCAGAACTTTCCCTGAGTTGTAATCGATAAGGATATACGACTCCGCGTCAATCTGCGGAACGCCAGGGATCATAGTTTTGATATTCAGATCATCGGCATGCGCGGCGGAGGAGAGCGCCGCAACGGACAGCGCCGTGATGAGTAAACGAGCAGAAAAAGAGGTCTTCATGGTCAGAACAACGACATCCGTGATGGAGTTAAAAAAAGTGCCTTACTATAGCAAATGCTCTATGAGCAGGCATCCTGGTTTACGTACGAGAGTGTTAGCGACTTTTACATACGCAGCGCTTGCAGGATGCCCGTTCCATCTATTAGTTGGCGTGAGTAATAAACGACTGCAGCTGCGCTTCGCTTTGTAAACGCTGCTGCAGCGTGCTGGCTTCCGCTTTGTCGGCGAACGGCCCTAGCTGGATCCGCCAGACGGCGCCGTTTGCCGTCACGCGGCCGGGCACTGAAAACTGCTGGCTCAGACGCTGCTGATACTGCTGCGCGCGCGCCTGATCGCTGACGGCGCCGACCTGCACCACGTAGCTGCCGGAGGCCGCAGCGGCGGCGGTGGCGGCAACGGCAGGCGCTGCGGTATGGCTGGTGTTGCCCTGCACGGAGCCCGGCGCGGTCACCGGCGCGTTCTGCGTGCCCTGGCTCTGCGCCGCGGCGGTTGGCGCAGCAGGCTGTGCGGCGGGCGTTGCGGCCGGAGCGTTATCTTCCAGCACGCCGCTGGCGAGCGGCGTTGGCGCGCCGAGGAAGCCGCCGGAATTTACCGGTGCGCCGGTATTATCCTGCGGCTTGAGCGTATCGTTGCTGATGGCTTTTACATCCCCCTGAGGAGAGGAGACCTGTGGCGCCGAAGACGCGCCGCCCATACCGCCGCTCAAATCAGGGCGGGAAGGCAGGGCGTAGGTTTGTTTCGCCACCGTCGTACAGGCCATGCCGGGGCCGGAAAGCGAGCCGTCCGGAGCCACGATAATCGGGTCGATGCGCACTTTGGTGTTATTGGAGGTGTTCAGGCGATCCGCTGCCGCGCGCGACAGCGAAATCACGCGATCGTTGCCGTACGGGCCGCGATCGTTAATGCGCACCACCAGCATACGGCCATTCGCCAGGTTGGTGATTCGCGCATAGCTTGGGATCGGCAGCGTAGGATGCGCGGCCGTCAGCTGCATAGGGTCAAACGCCTCGCCGGAGGCGGTGAGATTACTGCCCGGCTCCGCATCATAGATGGCGGCAAGACCCGTCTGGCTGAAGTTCGCCGGGTCCTGAACAATTTTATAGTTCTTGCCGTCGCGCTGATAATCCTGATTCGCCGATGGATTCAGAGATTCATAATGCGGATCGGCACCGCTGATTTCCACGACGGGCCCATTACAGACCGCCGGCTTCGGCGCCGTGACGGTCTGCTGTTGACCATCATCACTTGAACACGCTGCCAGCAGTCCCGCTGCGATGCAGATCCCAAGCCATTGCTTACGCATTGCGCTCCCCTTATACGCTTTTCGACAACATTTTTCTGTGGGTGTGTATCGACATCACAATACCAAACCCGGCCATCAGTACGATCAGGGCTGAGCCCCCATAGCTGACCAGCGGTAACGGTACGCCTACCACCGGCAAGATCCCACTCACCATACCAATATTTACGAAGACATAAACGAATAAAATCAGCATTAAACCCCCGGCCATGACGCGACCAAAGGAGGTTTGCGCCTGGGCGGCAATCCACAGCCCGCGCATGATAAGCAGCACGTACAGCGCCAGCAGCACCAGAATACCGATAAGCCCCAGCTCTTCCGCCAGTACCGCAAAGATAAAGTCGGTGTGACGTTCCGGCAGAAACTCCAGCTGCGACTGGGTGCCGTGCAGCCAACCTTTGCCGCGCAGGCCGCCGGAGCCAATAGCAATTTTAGACTGAATAATATGATAACCCGCGCCGAGCGGATCGGTTTCCGGGTCCAGCAGCATCATAACGCGCTGACGCTGATAGTCATGCATCAGGAAGAACCACAAAATGGGGATAAACGCGGCGATCAGCACCACCGCGATGCCGATAAGCCGCCAGCTTAGCCCCGCCAGGAACAGCACGAACAGGCCGGAAAGGGCGATGAGGATTGCCGTACCGAGGTCAGGCTGCGCCGCAACCAGCAGCGTCGGGAGGAAAATCAGCACCAGCGCAATGGCGGTATTTTTCAGCGTCGGCGGACAGACGTCGCGGTTGATAAAGCGCGCGACCATCAGCGGCACCGCGATCTTGGCGATTTCCGAGGGCTGGAAACGCACAACGCCAAGGTCGAGCCAGCGCTGCGCCCCTTTCGAAATGGCGCCGAAGGCGTCAACCGCCACCAGCAGGATAATACAGAAAATGTATAGCCACGGCGCCCACCCTTCGTAGACACGCGGCGGGATCTGCGCCATCACCACCATGATGACCAGCCCCATGGCGATCTGGCCGATTTTACGCTCCATCATGCCGATGTCCTGGCCGCTGGCGCTCCAGATAACCAGGGCGCTGTAGGTCAGCAGCGCCAGCAGGATAAGCAGCATGGTGGGGTCGATGTGGATTTTATCCCACAGCGATTTTTTGTTCGGATTATCCGTCATGATTATTGGTCCTCCGCCGCTGCGGCTGCCGGGTTTTCTGACGGCAGATCGGTGTTGTTGTCGCCCAGCATAATGTGGTCAAGTATCTGGCGCATAATGGTGCCGACCGCCGGCCCTGCGCCGCCGTTCTCCAGAATCATCGCCACGGCGACCTGGGGATTGTCGTAAGGCGCAAAAGCGGTCATCAGCTTATGGTCGCGCAGACGTTCGGCGATTTTATGCGCGTTATAGGTTTCGTTCGCCTTCAGGCCGAAGACCTGCGCGGTACCGGATTTCGCCGCAATCTTGTAAGGCGCGCCGGCAAAGTATTTATGCGCGGTGCCGTTCGCGCGGTTGGCCACGCCGTACATCCCGTCTTTAGCGATTTCCCAGTAGCCGGAATGGATATCGCCGACCGGAGTCTCATGCGGCTGTGCCCACGGCACCTGCTTGCCTTCCTCGACGGTGCTCATCAGCAGATGCGGCACTTTCACCACGCCGTCGTTAATCAGGATCATCAGCGCTTTGTTCATCTGTATCGGCGTCGCCGTCCAGTAGCCCTGGCCGATCCCTACCGGAATGGTGTCGCCCTGGTACCACGGTTTCTTATAGCGTTTGAGCTTCCAGTCGCGGGTCGGCATGTTGCCGGAGCGCTCTTCCGAGAGATCGATACCGGTATAATGACCGTAGCCAAATTTCCCCATCCACTCGGCGAGGCGATCGATCCCCATGTCGTACGCCACCTGATAGAAGAAGGTATCCGCGGATTCCTCCAGCGCTTTGGTGACGTTCAGGTGGCCGTGGCCCCATTTTTTCCAGTCGCGGAAACGCTTTTCGGAGCCGGGCAGCTGCCACCAGCCGGGGTCGAATAAGCCGGTGCTGCGGGTGATGACGCCTGCGCTGAGCGCAGAGACCGCCACATACGGTTTTACCGTCGATGCCGGCGGGTAAACCCCCTGCGTCGCGCGGTTGACCAGCGGCGTGTTGGGGTCGTTCAGCAGCGTCGAGTAGTCTTTGCTGGAAATGCCGTCGACGAACAGGTTCGGGTCATAGCTTGGCATCGACACCAGCGCCATAATGCCGCCGCTGCGCGGATCGGTCACGACCACCGCGGCGCGGCTACCGGCGAGCAGGGTTTCAATGTACTGCTGAAGCTTCAGATCCAGCGTCAGGTAAATATCGTGTCCGGCCTGCGGCGGAACTTCCTTCAGCTGACGAATAACGCGGCCGCGGTTGTTAACCTCAACCTCTTCGTAGCCGGTCTGGCCATGCAAAACATCTTCGTAGTAGCGCTCAATGCCGAGCTTGCCGATATCGTGCGTGGCGGCGTAGTTGGCAAGCTTGCCGTCTTTATCCAGCCGTTCAACGTCTTTATCGTTAATTTTCGACACGTAGCCAATGACGTGGGTCAGCGCGGAGCCGTACGGATAGTAGCGGCGCTTATAGCCTTTAACTTCCACGCCGGGGAAGCGGTACTGGTTTACGGCAAAGCGCGCGACCTGCACTTCCGTCAGGTTGACTTTGACCGGGATAGAGGTAAAGCGGTGAGAGCGGGAGCGCTCTTTTTTAAAGTTGGCGACATCGTCGTCGGTGAGGTCGACAACGCTGCGCAGGTCGTCCAGCGTCTGCTGCAGGTTATCGACCTTCTCCGGCATCAGCTCAAGCTGGTAAATCGTCCGGTTCAGCGCCAGCGGCGTGCCGTTACGGTCGTAAATGATGCCGCGGCTCGGGGGAATCGGCACCAGCTTGATGCGGTTTTCGTTCGAGCGCGTCTGGTAATCGGTGAAACGGACGATCTGCAGATTATAGAGGTTGGCGATCAGTACGCCGGTAAGCAGCAAAATCCCCGTAAAGGCGACCACCGCCCGGCGCACAAACAGCGCAGACTCAGCCGTATAGTCGCGAAAAGAATTCTGTAATTTCATCCGCTGCTTAATCTAACCTGGTCATCATTACTCACGGTGATAAGGATGGTTGGTGGTAATGCTCCACGCCCGGTACAGGCTTTCTGCGACCAGCACTCGCACCAGAGGGTGGGGGAGCGTTAGCGTGGAAAGGGACCAACTTTGCTCTGCGGCGGCTTTACAGGCCGGGGATAATCCCTCCGGGCCGCCAATCAACAGGCTGACGTCGCGGCCATCCTGCTTCCAACGCTCCAGCTCGCGGGCCAGCTGCGGCGTATCCCAGGGTTTCCCTGGGATATCCAGCGTCACAATACGGTTTTTGCCCGCCGCGGCCAGCATCATTTCGCCTTCCTTCTCGAGGATACGCTTGATGTCCGCGTTTTTACCGCGTTTACCGGCGGGGATTTCCACCAGTTCGAACGGCATATCTTTCGGAAAACGGCGTAAATACTCGGTGAATCCGGTCTGAACCCAATCCGGCATTTTGGTGCCGACGGCGATGAGCTGCAGCTTCACGCATTAACCCCAGAGTTTTTCCAGCTCATACAGGCGACGGCTTTCTTCCTGCATGACGTGGACAATCACATCGCCTAAATCAACGACGATCCAGTCTGCGGCATTTTCGCCTTCCACGCCAAGCGGCATCAGGCCCGCGGCGCGGGACGCCTGGACAACGTGGTCAGCAATGGACATCACGTGGCGGCTGGAGGTGCCGGTACAGATAACCATGCAGTCGGTGATACTGGATTTACCTTGAACGTCTAAGGCAATGATGTCCTGACCTTTCAGGTCATCAATTTTGTCGATTACAAAATCCTGGAGTGCTTTACCCTGCAAGTGAATTCCCCCTGGGGTGATGAATTAATAACAATAAACGGCCCGTCAGTATACCTGAAATGGCGGTGTTGTCGGGACAAATGTCACCCGACGGGCGTGACAGGCGGGCTATCATCCCATCCCAACGCCATGAATGCATCGCCATTTTTGTAAAACAATTTCTGTAAACCGTCGGGTGGGAGAAGTCTGGCTGCGGAGAATAGCAGTCTGTGAGTGCGTGTCAATGGTCTGAGGAGGGCTTACCTGGAGAAAATCTGAGAAACCGTCAGCGCGTGTGGTACAGGCCCTGCTGTTCAATGTAGGTCAGAACGGAGGCGGGCAGCATATCGGCGCAGGATTCGCCCTGCTGCAGCCGCTCGCGGATAAGGGTGGCGGAGATATTGAACCACGGCGTTTCGGCCAGGTAAATTTTGCCCGCCGGCAGAAAATGCAGGTCGTCTGCGCTTGAGGTGAGGTGTGCGTCGAGCCACTGCTGATGCGCATCGTCTTTCATCATCATCGGATAGCCGGGGCGGCGACAAACCAGCAGGTGCGCGTTATCAAGAATGCTCTCGTAGTCGTGCCAGGTGGGAAAATTGATCAGCGAGTCCTGGCCGATGATAAACGCCAGCGGCTTCTCCGGCCCGATCTCCTGGCGCCAATGGCGCAGCGTCTCGGCGGTATAAGAGGGGGTATCGCGCTGCAGCTCTCGCTCGTCCAGCACAAACAGCGGCTTATCGGCAATTGCCAGCGCCAGCATATGCTTGCGCTGCTCGCTGCTCGCCTCCGGCTGCGGGCGATGCGGCGGGACGTTGTTCGGCACAATGATGACTTTGGTTAATCCAATTAGATTGGCCAGGGTCTCCACCGGCTTGAGGTGTCCATAATGCACCGGGTCAAAGGTGCCGCCGTAAATAGCCTGCAATTGCTTCATATCAACCATCAACAAAAACATCTGCCAGCGCTTTGTGGCAAAACAACAGCGAAAGACTTTCCAGTTCGGCCCAGACTGACTGGCCGTAGTCCTGTTTAAGGGTCAGTTCGGTACGCGCCAGCAGCGATACGCACTGGCGCAGCTGATCCGCGCTCAACCGGTTGAGCGCGTCGCTGACCAGCGGACGACGGTTTTGCCAGACGCGGTGCTTATCAAACAGCGCGCGCAGCGGCGTGTGCGCAGACTGGCGTTTTAAATTCACCAGCAGCAGCAGCTCGCGTTGCAGGGTTCGCAGCAGGATAACCGGTTCGCCGCCCTCAAGACGCAGCTGCTGCAGGATGTGCAGCGCGCGCTTGCTTTTCCCCGCCAGCAGCGCGTCCAGCCAGTGGAACGGCGTGAAGTGCGCGGCGTCATTGACCGCCTGCTCAACGCGCGGCAGCGTCAGCTTACCGTCGGGCCACAGCAGCGACAGCCGCTCCAGCGCCTGCGCCAGCGCCAGCAGGTTACCCTCATAGCAATAGCACAGCAGCTGGCTGGCGGCCTCATCAAGATGCAGATTTTGCTGTTTGGCGCGAGCGGCCAGCCAGCGGGGCAGCTGCGCCTGCTCCGGGGTCTGGCAGGCGACCTGCACCGAGCGTTGCGCCAGCGCGGTAAACCAGGCCGCATTCTCTTGGGCTTTGGTGAGCTTATTGCCGCGCACGATCAGCAGCAGATCGTCATGCAGCAGCCCGATCAGCGCATTGAGCTGTTCATTAATGGCGGCGTTGGGGCCGTTTTCAGGCAGCAGCAGCATCAGCGTCTGGCGGCTGGCGAAAAGGCTTCGTTCCTGGCTCAGGGAAAACAGGGCGTTCCAGTCGGTGCTGGTATCAATGTTGACGGTATGGTGTTCGTCGAAGCCGTGAGAGGCCGCCTGTTCGCGGATGGCGTCCTGGCTTTCCTGAAGCAGAAGAGGATCGTTGCCGAGCAGCAGATACGCCGCGCGCAGCCCTTCAGAGAGCTGCGCGCGAAGTTGTTCCGGGTACAACCGAATCATCAGTTACCCAGCGTGGTGGAAACACGCGTTCCGGCCGGGGCGCTGCTGCTGCCCGCCGCCGGTTTTTCGCTGTTGCTGGCGGCGCTTTTCTCCGCCACCTTCACGCTTGGCAGCTTACGAATCAGCTGTTCTGCGGCTTTGTCATACATTTCCTGGATGATCATGTCCTGCTCCGCATCTTTCGCCAGCGCCTGCTGCGGGTTATCGAAGAAGGAACGATACACCTTGGTCTGGATTGGGTAGATGTCGTGACCCGGGATCAGCACGCTGGCGTTGACGGTCAGGATCATCTGGTATTCCGCGGTCTGGCCGTTCTGGAATACGGACGCGGTATCTTTAGAGATACCCGCGCCAAGCAGACGCAGCGACGGAATATCCTTATTCACCGCGCTGTACTCAACGATTTCAACACCGTTAAGACGCAGCTGGTTGCGCACCGAGCGGCTCAGCGGGCCGTTCGGATCGCCGGAATCCAGGATCATTTTGTTCATGGAAGTCGGAACCTGCGTTGTGCTACGCAGGTGCCAACCGCATCCGGCGGTAGCCAGTACCGCCAGAGATAACAACAACGTTGTCAGAATTCGCACGCTTCCTCCTGCGCTTAGCCAACGACCAGGTTAAGCAGTTTACCCGGCACGTAAATCACTTTGCGCACGGTAACGCCATCAAGATATTTTGCCACCAGGTGTTCCTGGCCTGCACGCTCGCGCACCTGCTCTTCAGTCGCATCAACCGGTACGGTGATTTTACCGCGAACCTTGCCGTTGACCTGAACCACGACGAGCGTGCTGTTCTCTACCATCGCTTTATCATCGGCGACCGGCCACGGCGCGTTATCGATATCGCCTGCGCCGCCCAGCGTCTGCCACAGCGTGAAGCAGATGTGCGGGGTGAACGGGTTGAGCATACGCACTACCGCCAGCAGCGCTTCCTGCAGCAGAGCGCGATCCTGCTCGCCGTCGGTCGGCGCTTTCGCCAGCTTGTTCATCAGCTCCATAATAGCCGCAATTGCGGTATTGAAGGTCTGACGGCGGCCGATATCGTCGGTCACTTTGGCAATCGTTTTGTGCACGTCGCGACGCAGCGCCTGCTGATCGTCACTCAGCGCATCGACGTTCAGCGCCGCAACCGGGCCCTGGGCGTTGTGCTCGTAAACCAGCTTCCAAAGGCGTTTCAGGAAGCGGTTCGCCCCCTCAACGCCGGATTCCTGCCATTCCAGCGTCATATCCGCCGGGGAGGCGAACATCATGAACAGGCGCACGGTGTCCGCGCCGTAGCGCTCAACCATTTCCTGCGGGTCGATACCGTTGTTTTTCGACTTGGACATCTTGCTCATGCCGGTATACACCAGCTCATGGCCTTCGCCGTCCTTCGCCTTCACGATACGGCCTTTTTCGTCGCGCTCGACGATGGCGTCTTTTGGCGATACCCAGTTACGTTCGCCGTTTTCACCCACGTAGTAGAAGGCGTCCGCCAGCACCATCCCCTGACACAGCAGCTGTTTCGCCGGTTCGTCGGAGCTGACCATACCCGCGTCGCGCATCAGCTTGTGGAAGAAGCGGAAGTAGAGCAGGTGCATGATGGCGTGTTCAATACCGCCGATGTAGATGTCCACCGGCAGCCAGTAGTTGGCGGCGTCGGCGTCCAGCATGCCTTCCTGATACTGCGGGCAGGTGTAGCGCGCATAGTACCAGGAGGACTCCATGAAGGTGTCGAAGGTGTCGGTTTCGCGCAGCGCCGGCTGGCCGTTAACGGTGGTCTTCGCCCACTCAGGATCGGCTTTGATGGGGCTGGTGATACCGTCCATCACAACGTCTTCCGGCAGGATAACCGGCAGCTGATCTTCCGGCGTCGGCATCACGGTGCCGTCTTCCAGCGTGACCATCGGGATCGGCGCGCCCCAGTAGCGCTGACGGGATACGCCCCAGTCGCGCAGACGGAAGTTCACCTTACGCTCGCCCACGCCTTTGGCGGCCAGCTTGTCGGCGATGGCGTTAAACGCATCCTCAAAGCCCAGACCGTCAAATTCGCCGGAGTTAAACAGCACGCCTTTTTCGGTCAGCGCCTGGGCGCTGAGATCCGGCGCAGAACCGTCAGCGGCCAGAATAACCGGTTTGATGGTCAGGCCGTATTTGGTGGCAAATTCATAGTCGCGCTGATCGTGACCCGGAACGGCCATGACCGCGCCGGTGCCGTATTCCATCAGCACGAAGTTAGCGGCCCAGACCGGAATTTCTTCGCCGGTCAGCGGGTGAATCGCTTTGAAACCGGTATCGACGCCTTTCTTCTCCATAGTCGCCATATCGGCTTCGGCCACTTTGGTGTTACGGCATTCGTCGATAAACGCCGCCAGCGTCGGGTTGCCCGCTGCGGCTTTCTGCGCCAGCGGGTGGCCCGCGGCGACCGCCAGGTACGTAGCGCCCATGAAGGTGTCCGGGCGGGTGGTGTAAACGGTCAGCGTGTTGTCATAACCGTTCACATCGAAGGTGATTTCCACGCCTTCGGAACGGCCGATCCAGTTACGCTGCATCGTTTTCACGGTATCCGGCCAGTGATCCAGCTTGTCCAGATCGTTCAGTAGTTCGTCGGCGTAGGCGGTGATCTTAATGAACCACTGCGGGATCTCTTTACGCTCAACTTTGGTATCGCAGCGCCAGCAGCAGCCGTCGATAACCTGTTCGTTCGCCAGGACGGTCTGGTCGTTCGGGCACCAGTTCACTGCGGAGGTTTTCTTGTACACGAGGCCTTTTTTATACAGCTCGGTAAAGAACTTCTGCTCCCAACGGTAGTATTCCGGGGTGCAGGTCGCCAGCTCGCGGCTCCAGTCATAGCCGAAGCCCAGCATTTTGAGCTGGTTTTTCATGTAGGCAATGTTGTCATACGTCCACGGCGCAGGCGCAGTGTTGTTTTTGACCGCCGCCCCTTCCGCCGGCAGACCGAATGCGTCCCAGCCGATCGGCTGCAGCACGTTTTTACCCAGCATGCGCTGGTAACGGGCAATCACATCGCCAATGGTGTAGTTACGCACATGGCCCATGTGTAGTCGGCCAGAAGGATAGGGAAGCATCGACAGGCAGTAGTATTTCTCTTTGCTGTTGTCTTCAGTGACTTCAAAAGTGCGCTTTTCGTCCCAATGTTGCTGGACGTTCGATTCTATCTCTTCCGGGCGGTATTGCTCTTGCATGGCAGCCAGTGGTCCTGTTTTCAATACAGCTACAAACGTAGCCAATGGATGTGGTATCTCAGATCCGCATAGCATAGCCCAAACGGACACGTCAAAACAGCCTTTCACACATTAAGCGGCGGCGAATATTTACCGGGTCTGTGTCCGGGTTGACAAAGTGCTGAGCAAATAAGGTCTATTATTAGAAGACGTTAACCGCCCGGGAGATGAAACAATGAACAAGGTTGCTCAATATTATCGCGAACTGGTCACTACGCTAACGGAACGGCTGCGCCACGGTGAGCGCGATATCGATGCGCTGGTGGAGCAGGCGCGTCAGCGCGTCAGCCAGACCGGGGAGTTAACGCGCACGGAAATCGAGGAGCTGACGCGGGCGGTACGCCGTGACCTTGAGGAGTTCGCGCTGAGCTACCACGAAAGCCAGGATGAGCTCACCGACAGCGTCTTCATGCGGGTCATTAAAGAGAGCCTTTGGCAGGAGCTTGCGGACATTACCGATAAAACCCAGCTGGAGTGGCGCGAGGTGTTTCAGGACCTGAACCATCACGGCGTCTATCACAGCGGCGAGGTGGTGGGACTGGGCAACCTGGTGTGCGAGAAGTGCCACCATCATCTGGCTATCTACTCGCCGGATATCCTGCCGCACTGTCCGAAGTGCGGGCACGATCAGTTTCAGCGCCAGCCGTTTGAGCCCTGATCGCCCGTGCCGGACGGCGGCGCGGCGCGTGTTATCCGGCCTACAAATTTAACACTTTGCAGGCCGGATACGCGCAGGCTTCAGGCGTAACGCGCTAACCGCTCCGCCAGCAGGTCGACAAACGCCTGGCGGTCGACGTCGAGGATGACCGTGGCGTTGGGCTGATTACCGGTCAGGAAGTAGTAGTCGACGACCGTCATTCCCTGCGTGTATTTCCCCTGCGTTTCCACGCCGACCCAGCGGTCGACGGCGGTGAAAATCTCCGGCTTCAGCAGCCATGCGATGGTGCAGGGGTCGTGCAGCGGCGCGCCGACAAAGCCCCATTTCTCCTGCTTGTGGTACTCCATAAAGAAGTCGAGCAGCTCGGCGACGATCGTGGCTGTCGGGTTGCCGATGGCGCGAAAACGCTCGATATCTTCGGCATGGATCTGCGCTTTGTGCGTGACGTCAAGACCGGCCATGACCACCGGAATACCGGACTGAAAGACGATTTCCGCGGCTTCCGGGTCGACGAAAATGTTGAACTCCGCCGCAGGCGTCCAGTTGCCGAGCGTCATTGCGCCGCCCATGATGACGATGCGGGCAATATTGCTGTGCAGCTCCGGGTGGCTGTTCAGCAGCAGCGCGACGTTGGTCTGCGGGCCGGTTGAGACAAGGGTGACCGGCTCCGGACTTTCGCGCAGGGTTTTCGCCATGAGCTCAACGGCGGTGCACGGCTGCGGCGCAAACCCCGGCTCCGGCAGCGCCGGGCCGTCAAGCCCGCTCTCGCCGTGCACGTTGTCGGCGATAATCAGCTCGCGCATCAGCGGTTTTACCGCGCCGCCGGCGACCGGGATATCGCTGCGGTTAAGCAGGGTCAGCATCCGCAGCACGTTGCGCAGGGTTTTCTCCGGCGTCTGGTTTCCGGCGGAGGAGGTAATGGCTTTCACGGACAGTTCGGGCGAGGCGAGAGCAAGCACAATGGTAATAGCGTCATCATGACCAGGGTCGCAATCGATAATAATGGGGTGGGTCATAGCATCTCCTTATACGCATTATTTTTGCGATAAGGTTAACGCTACGGCACGAAAGAAACGAGATAACGGGCGGGAAAGCGTGAAGCGGCGCGCACATTGGTGCGCGCCGTGAGGATCAGTGCAGAATTTTGGCGAGGAAGTCTTTTGCACGTTCGGATTTCGGGTTATCGAAGAAGTCGTCTTTATCCGAGTCCTCAACGATTTTACCCTCATCCATAAAGATGACGCGGTTCGCCACTTTACGGGCGAAGCCCATCTCGTGGGTGACCACCATCATGGTCATGCCTTCGTGAGCCAGTTCGACCATAACGTCCAGCACTTCGTTGATCATCTCCGGATCGAGCGCCGAGGTCGGCTCGTCAAACAGCATGGCTACCGGATCCATGCACAGCGCGCGGGCGATCGCCACGCGCTGCTGCTGGCCGCCGGAAAGCTGCGCCGGAAATTTCTCCGCATGCGCCGCCAGCCCAACGCGCTCCAGCAGCTTCAGCCCTTTGGCGCGGGCGGCGGTTTTGTCGCGCTTGAGCACTTTGACCTGCGCCAGCGTCAGGTTCTCTATGATAGACAGGTGCGGGAACAGCTCAAAATGCTGGAACACCATACCGACATGGGAGCGCAGTTTGGCCAGATCGGTTTTCTTGTCGTTGACCTTCGTGCCGTCGACGAGGATCTCGCCCTGCTGGACCGGCTCCAGGCCGTTGACGGTCTTAATCAGCGTCGACTTACCGGAGCCGGACGGGCCGCACACCACCACCACTTCACCTTTTTTCACTTCCGTGGAGCAATCGGTCAGCACCTGAAAGTGACCATACCATTTAGAAACATTTTTCAGGAAAATCATTACACTGTCCTTTTCTTCAGCCAGCTGACCAACAGCGACGCGCTTAAACTAATCACAAAATAGACGGCACCTGCAAACAGGATCATCTCAACCTGGGTACCATCACGTTCGCCGATGGTAGAGGCGGTGCGGAAGAAGTCCGCAAGGCTCAGAACGTAGACCAGGGAGGTATCCTGGAACAGGACGATGCCCTGAGTGAGCAGCAGCGGCACCATGGCGCGAAACGCCTGCGGCAGGATGATGAGCTGCATGGACTGCCAGTGGGTCATGCCCAGCGCCAGCGCGGCGCTGGATTGCCCGCGGGAGATGCTCTGGATCCCGGCGCGGATAATTTCCGAATAGTAGGCCGCTTCAAACATCGAAAACGCCACCATGGCGGAGATCAGGCGAATATCGGTTTTCGGCGACAGGCCAAGCACCTGCTGCAGAAAGCCGGGAACAATCAGATAGAACCACAGCAGCACCATAACCAGCGGTACTGAACGGAAAACGTTGACGTACGCTTTGGCAAACCACGATACCGGCAGGAAGCTCGACAGGCGCATAACCGCCAGCAGCGTGCCCCAGACGATCCCGATGACAATTGCCGTGACGGTGATTTTCAATGTGATAAGCAGCCCATCAAACAGATAAGGCAGGGAAGGGATTATTGAACTCCAGTCAAAAGCGTACATTATTTGCCTCCCAGGTTGCCGGGCAGGCGGACCTTACGTTCAACCAGATTCATGACCAGCATGATCACCGCGTTGATCAGCACATATGCCAGGGTGATGGCGGTAAACGACTCCCAGGCGTGGGCCGAGTAGTCCAGCAGCTTGCCCGCCTGCGCGGCCATATCCACCAGACCGATGGTTGAGGCGATGGCCGAGTTTTTCACCAGGTTCATCATCTCCGAGGTCATCGGCGGCACGATAACGCGATAGGCGTTCGGCAGCAGAACATAGCGGTAGGTTTGCGGCAGGGTTAAGCCCATCGCCAGACCGGCGTTTTTCTGTCCCCGCGGCAGCGACTGAATGGCGGCGCGTACCTGCTCGCAGACGCGAGCGGCGGTAAACAGGCCCAGGCACAGCATCGATGAGACGAAAAACTGAATATTGGGATCGAGTTCGGATTTAAACCAGGTCCCGATGTTCTCAGGCAGCAGCTCCGGGATAACCAGATACCAGGTAAAGAACTGCACGATAAGCGGTACGTTACGGAACAGCTCTACGTACAGCGTGCCGAGGCTTGAGAGCGCGCGGTGAGGAACGGTACGCAGGATGCCGAACAGCGAGCCGACGATAAAAGCGATAATCCAGGCGGTAATCGACAGCGCGACGGTGACCTGGAAACCACTCCACAGCCAGCCGAGGTAGGTGGTGTTGCCGAACGGGGCCTGTTGCAGGAAGATACCCCAGTTCCAGTCTATTGACATAAATCTACTCCGAAAAAAAAAGGGTAGCAGCGCTACCCTCGAAGATTAATCAGGAGGCTGTTTTTTCGCGTAGCGTGGGGAACGACCACGCTGCGTATAGTCTGTCCGTGCTTCCTGATAATCGTGAGGGCAGGAGGTCCCGCCCCTCATTGTTTTAATTAGTTAAGCGCTTTATCGTTCGGTGCTTTAAACAGAGCCTTCATGTCTTCCGACAGTTCAAAGTTCATGTTCAGGTTTTTCGGTGGGATTGGGTTCTTAAACCACTTGTCGAACCATTTCTCGGCTTCCCCGGAGGTTTGCGCCTGGGAAATGGTGTCGTCCATCAGCTTTTTGAACTCAGGATCATTTTTACGCAGCATGCAGCCATAGGCCTCTTTGGACTGCGGCGTGCCGACGATAACCCAGTCATCCGGCTTCTTCGCTTTGGCGCGTTCGCCGGCCAGCAGCGCGTCATCCATCATAAAGGCCACCGCGCGGCCGCTTTCCAGCGTGCGGAAAGAGTCGCCGTGATCCTTCGCGCTGATGATGCGCATGTTCATTTGCTTCTCGTCATTCAGCTTGTGCAGCAGAACTTCAGAGGTGGTGCCGGACGTCACGACCACGGTTTTGTCTTTCAGATCCGGGAAATCTTTAATCGGGCTGCCTTTTTTCACCAGCAGGCGGGTGCCGATCACGAAAATGGTGTCAGAGAAAGACGCCTGCTGCTGACGCTCAAGGTTGTTGGTCGTCGAGCCGCACTCGAAGTCAAAGGTGCCGTTTTGCAGCAGCGGGATACGGTTTTGCGAAGTCACCGGCAGAAGTTTGATCTGCAGATCCGGTTTGTTGAGCTTTTTCTTCACCGCTTCAACGATAGCGTTGGAATAATCCTGAGAGTAACCGACGACTTTTTGCTGGTTGTCATAGTATGAGAAAGGGACCGAGGACTCACGGTGGCCGACCACAATAACGCCGTTTTTGGCGATTTTATCCAGCGTGCTCTGCCCGGCTGCCGGCGCGGCATCATCGGCATGAGCAAGCCCGGCGGACATTCCCATCACCAGCATTGCTGCGGCCAGTTTACGTAATTGCATATCCAACTCCTTTTATCGTCAGCGCCAGGTAACGTGACGCATCGATACCCATGTGAATGTTGTGTTGTTATTGCCTGCAACTTTTCCGTGCAGTATTTATTAAGCCTGTTTGTTAGCATTTAGTTTGGCTTAATGTAAAGATTTTGCTGCGTTATTGTTTATTTTTGCGAAGCGCGCCGCACCATTCAGAGGCAAAAATCTCTCGTTGCACTGTTTCGGTGCTACTGATGATCTACGCTGGTGCGACCAGGTTGCACGTTAAGCCAAACGGCGTTTGCGTGAATAAACAAAGCAATAGCTGTGCCAGAATTGGGAGTAACGGTAGGAATTGCCCGGCAAGCAGAGCGCCGCCGGGCAAGGAGAGGAACAGATTATTTGCGGCGTTGGCGAAGGCTCATCAGCAAGGCGCCAAAACCAAACAACGCGGTCAGCGCCCACAGCGGCCAGTTACCGGTGCGCGCGTACGGCGTCAGGCCAGTCGTCGGAGTGACTTTTGTGGTCAGCACGTCGCGCGTGAACTGCGGGATCATCGCCTGCACGTCGCCCTGCGGCCCAATTACGGCGGTAATGCCGTTGTTGGTGCTGCGCAGCAGCGGTCGCGCCAGCTCCAGCGCGCGCATCCGCGCCATCTGGAAGTGCTGCCACGGGCCTATCGATTTACCGAACCAGGCATCGTTTGAAATGGTCAGCAGGAAGTCGGTGTCCGGACGGAAGTTATCGCGCACCTGTTCGCCGAGAATGATCTCGTAGCAGATAGCGGCGGTCAGCTTCAGATTATGCGCGGAGAGTTGCGGCTGGATGTAAGCGCCGCGGCTGAACGACGACATCGGCAGATCGAAGAACGGCGCCAGCGGGCGCAGAATCGATTCCAGCGGAACAAATTCGCCAAACGGTACCAGATGGTTCTTGTTGTAGCGGTTGGTGGAGTTGTAGCTGTACGGATTGTCTTTGCCCAGCGTGATGATGGTGTTGTAGGTGTCGTAACGGTTCTGCGCGTTAAGCCGCGCATCCACGATCCCGGTAATCAGCGAGCTGTCTTTCGCGCGCAGCATATTGTCCATCATGCTGAGCAGCGGCTGCTGGTTGATTTCCAGGTCGGGAATGGCCGACTCCGGCCAGATAATCAGCTGCGACGATCCCATCACCTTTTCGGTGGCGTCGAGATAAATTTTCAGCGTATTGAAAAGCTCTTTTTCGTCCCACTTCAGCGACTGCGGGATATTGCCCTGGATCATCGACACCTGAGTGGCGCGATCCGGCAACAGCTGGTACCACTGGATATAGCGCAGCGGGAACGGCAGGGCGAACAGCACCAGCGCGGCCGCCAGCGGGCGCCAGCTGCGCTGTATTGCCGCCAGCACCAGCAGGCCGCTTGCGATCATCAGCAGGAAGTTAATCGCCTCGACGCCCATCACCGGCGCCAGCCCCTTCAGCGGGCCGTCAATCTGGCTGTAGCCGAACTGCAGCCACGGGAAGCCGGTGAGCACCCAGCCGCGTAAAAACTCGGTTATCTGCCAGACGACCGGTGCGGCGAGCGCTACGCGCACCCAGCTCGTTTTCGGCCACAGGCGGCTTAGCACGCCAGCGAACAGGCCGGTATAAAGCGATAGATACGCGGCGAGCAGCACCACAAGGAAGACGTTGACCGGTCCCGGCATACCGCCAAACTGGGCGATACTGACGTAGACCCAGTTAATACCGGTGCCGAACAGGCCCATCCCCCAGAAATAGCCAATCCAGGCGCTTTGCAGCGGACGGCGATTGAGGGTTAAGCCCTGCAGGCCCATCAGCGAGATAATCGCGGCGGGCCAGAAGTCGTAAGGTGAAAAGGCCAGCGTACCGCTGGCGCCGAAAAGTAGCGCCAGCAGCAAGCGCACGCGCTGGCGTTGAATCAGAGAGGCAAATGCCATGTAGATTTGTCGTCCCGTTTAATTAATCTTCCAGCTTCGGTTGCGGTGCGTCATCCGGAAGTTTGACATGAACCTGGATGATACGACGACTGTCGGCCATCGCAACTTTGAACTGGTAACCGTCGATGTCAATAGACTCGCCGCGGGCAGGCAGATGACCGAACGCCTGCATCACCAGACCGCCGATGGTGTCGACCTCTTCATCGCTGAAGTGGGTGCCAAAGGCGTCGTTGAAGTCTTCGATAGGCGCCAGAGCGCGCACCGTCCAGGTGTGGCGGCTTAGCTGACGGAAATCGATATCGTCTTCTTCATCGTATTCGTCTTCAATTTCGCCGACGATCAGTTCGAGAATGTCTTCAATGGTCACCAGACCCGAGACGCCGCCAAATTCGTCAATCACAATCGCCATATGGTAGCGCTGGGAGCGGAATTCTTTCAGCATGCGATCGACACGCTTACTTTCCGGCACCACCACCGCCTGGCGCAACACTTTTTCCATGCTGAAGGCGTCGGCATCGCTGCGCATAAACGGCAGCAGATCTTTGGCCATCAGAATCCCTTCAATATGATCTTTGTCTTCGCTGATCACCGGGAAACGCGAATGCGCGGAGTCAATAATGACGTCGAGGCACTCGTCCAGGGTTTGGTTGCGTTTCAGGGTAATCATCTGAGAGCGGGGGATCATGATGTCGCGGACGCGCTGGTCGGCGATATCCATTACCCCTTCGAGCATGTCGCGCGTATCTTCATCGATAAGGTCGTTCTGCCCGGAATCACGGATCAGCGCCAGCAGTTCGTCACGGTTTTTGGGTTCGCCGTGGAACAGTTGGCTCAGTAACAGGGAAAAGAATCCCTTTTTGCTGTTTAAGGTGTCGCTACTGTGTGAATTGTCGTCGCTCATGGCGTCGTATGGGGTCTCATGTTAGTGGATTGTTCGCCGTCGCGCGTAAACTCAGCGCCAGACGGCATTTTATGTCGTCACGGCAGCGGGCTGCCGTACGGACTATTCTTTCTCGGCAATGTACGGATCATCATAGCCCAGAGCAAGCATTATCTCTGTTTCCAGACTTTCCATCTCTTCCGCTTCGTCATCTTCGATATGGTCGTAACCCAGCAGATGCAGACTGCCGTGAACCACCATATGCGCCCAGTGCGCCTCCAGCGGCTTGCCCTGTTCTTCGGCTTCGCGCTCTACCACCTGGCGGCAGATGATAAGGTCGCCCAGCAGCGGCATCTCCATGCCCGGCGGCGCCTCAAACGGGAATGAGAGCACGTTGGTGGACTTGTCCTTACCGCGGTAGGTCAGGTTCAGCTCGTGGCTCTCGGCGTCATCCACCAGGCGGACAGTCACTTCCGACTCTTCCTGGAACTGCGGAATAACGGCGTCCAGCCAGCGCTGGAACTGCGCCTCCTGCGGCAGACCGGCCTCGTTTTCACACGCCAGCTGTAAATCTAAAATCACGGCACTCATTTTTGCTCCTGCATGGCCTGGGCTTCGCGCTTACGCTCGGCGGCCACTTCTGCTTTACGTTTTTGTTCCGCTTCTTCCCAGGCCTCATAGGCGGTAACGATACGGGCGACGACCGGGTGGCGCACCACGTCTTCGCTGTGGAAGAAGTTAAAGCTGATTTCGTCCACTTCCGCCAGCACCTCAATGGCGTGGCGCAGGCCGGACTTGGTGCTGCGCGGCAGATCTATCTGCGTTACGTCGCCGGTAATCACCGCTTTCGAGTTAAAGCCGATACGGGTCAGGAACATCTTCATCTGCTCGATGGTGGTGTTCTGGCTCTCATCAAGGATGATAAAGGCGTCGTTTAGCGTACGGCCGCGCATATAGGCAAGCGGCGCCACTTCGATAACGTTGCGCTCAATCAGCTTTTCAACCTTCTCAAAGCCCAGCATTTCGAACAGCGCGTCATACAGCGGGCGCAAATACGGGTCGACCTTCTGGCTGAGATCGCCTGGCAGGAAGCCCAGTTTTTCGCCCGCCTCGACGGCAGGACGGGTCAGCAGAATACGGCGAATCTCCTGGCGCTCAAGCGCATCCACCGCCGCCGCCACGGCAAGATAGGTTTTCCCTGTCCCTGCCGGGCCCACGCCGAAGGTGATGTCGTGATCGAGGATATTGGCGATGTACTGCGCCTGGTTCGGCGTACGCGGCTTAATCACGCCACGCTTGGTTTTAATGTTGATGGCCTTACCGTAATCCGGCACGCTTTCGGCGCTTTGCTCCAGCACCCGGGCCTCTTTAATCGCCAGGTGGATCTGTTCCGGTTCGATATCCTGAGTCTGGCCGCGCAGAGGGGCGGTATCGACATAGAGTCGGCGCAGAATATCGGCGGCGGCAACCACGCAAATGGCGCGGCCGGTAAGTTTAAAGTGATTATCGCGGCGGTTGATTTCGATGCCCAGACGTCGCTCCAGATGCTTGATATTGTCATCGAAGGGGCCGCAAAGGCTCAGCAGGCGCTCATTGTCTGCCGGTTCAAGAGTGAGTTCACGGGTGTCTATGTTCAAACTGTTCCTCGTATATATGTCGTGCCAGAGGGCGCTGCGGGTCATCGTCCAGAGGGCTGTCATTATCGAAATTATTTACTGCACGGGAAAAAGGCGCAAGCATTGCTGTGGATATGGGGACAGGGAAGGGAAATGCAAGGGCCTGCCCGCTGGGGCAGGCCGCAGGGATTACGGCTGGAAGTGTCCAACGCCGAGGTCGTTCTCTTTACGGGTGCGGGCAATCACCGATTCCGGTGACTCCACGACGCGCAGGCCCATCTCATCTTCAGTGCGCACCAGCTTGCCGCGCAGGGAATTCGGGTAGACGTCGACTATCTCGACATCGACGAATTTCCCGATCATATCCGGCGTTCCTTCGAAATTCACCACGCGGTTGTTCTCGGTACGGCCCGACAGCTCCATGATGCTCTTGCGGGAGGTGCCTTCCACCAGGATGCGCTGGGTGGTGCCGAGCATGCGGCGGCTCCAGGCCATCGCCTGCTGGTTGATACGCTCCTGCAGGATATACAGACGCTGCTTTTTCTCTTCTTCCGCGACGTCGTCGACCATATCGGCCGCCGGGGTGCCCGGGCGCGCGGAGAAGATAAAGCTGTAGCTCATGTCGAAGTTAACATCGGCAATCAGCTTCATGGTGCGCTCGAAATCATCGGTGGTTTCGCCCGGGAAGCCGACGATAAAGTCGGAGCTAATCTGAATGTCCGGGCGCGCCTCGCGCAGCTTGCGGATGATAGCCTTATATTCCAGCGCGGTATGGGTGCGTCCCATCAGGTTCAGCACGCGGTCGGAGCCGCTTTGCACCGGCAGGTGCAGGAAGCTCACCAGCTCCGGCGTATCGCGGTACACCTCGATGATGTCGTCGGTGAACTCAATCGGGTGGCTGGTGGTGAAACGTACGCGGTCGATACCGTCGATGGCGGCAACCAGGCGCAGCAGGTCGGCGAAGGAGCCGGTGGTGCCGTCGTAGTTTTCACCGCGCCAGGCGTTGACGTTCTGTCCCAGCAGGTTGACTTCGCGAACGCCCTGGGCCGCCAGTTGGGCGATTTCAAACAGGATATCGTCGCTCGGACGGCTGACTTCCTCACCGCGGGTATAGGGCACGACGCAGTAGGTGCAGTATTTGTTGCAGCCTTCCATGATGGAAACGAACGCCGTCGGACCTTCGGCGCGGGGCTCCGGCAGACGGTCAAATTTTTCGATTTCCGGGAAGCTGATGTCCACAACCGGGCTGCGGTTGCCGCGCACGGAGTTGATCATCTCCGGCAGGCGATGCAGGGTCTGCGGCCCGAATATAATATCGACATAGTGGGCGCGTTGACGGATATGGTCGCCTTCCTGGGAAGCAACGCAGCCGCCGACGCCGATAATCAGGTCCGGATTTTTCTCTTTTAACAGCTTCCAGCGCCCCAACTGATGGAAGACTTTCTCCTGGGCCTTTTCACGGATTGAGCAGGTATTCAGCAGCAGCACATCCGCTTCTTCTGCGACCTCGGTCAGTTGATAGCCGTGGGTGGCATCCAGCAGATCGGCCATCTTGGATGAATCGTATTCGTTCATCTGACAGCCCCAGGTTTTAATGTGGAGTTTTTTGGTCATCGACTTGCTCATGCTCAGGAATGCAGGGCGCGTATTGTAATGCTTTGGTCGTGTGCTGACCAGCCTCACCTGAAAGGGGAAAAATCCGGTAAACTTAAGGGATTCAGGTTTAAGGACAATTCACCATGAGCATGCAACAAACGGATATCGCCGTGGTCGGCGGAGGGATGGTCGGCGGCGCGCTGGCGCTGGGGCTTGCCCAACACGGGTTTTCGGTGACGGTTATCGAGCACCAGGCGCCGCCTGCGTTTTCCGCCGTCGCGCCGCCGGATGTGCGTATTTCCGCCATTAGCGCCGCGTCGGTTGGCCTGCTGCGCGGGCTTGGCGTCTGGGAGTCGGTGCTGGCGATGCGCGCGCACCGCTATCGTCGGCTGGAAACCTGGGAGTGGGAAAACGCCCATGTGGTGTTTGATGCCGCTGAGCTGAAGCTGCCGGAGCTTGGCTACATGGTGGAGAACAACGTGCTGCAGCTCGCCCTGTGGCAGGCGCTGGCGGACCATGATCGGGTGACCTTAAAAGTGGCGACGCCGCTTAGCGGTATGGAACCGGCGGAGCAGGGTTATCTGCTGCGTTTTAGCAACGGCGACACGCTGAGCGCAGGCCTGACGATCGGCGCCGACGGGGCCAATTCTCAAATACGCCAGTGGGCGGGGATCGGCATCCACGCCTGGCAGTATCAGCAGTCCTGCATGCTGATCACCGTAAAATGTGAGGATGAGCCCGGCGACAGCACCTGGCAGCAGTTTACCCCGGACGGTCCGCGGGCGTTTTTGCCGCTGTTTGACGACTGGGCGTCGCTGGTGTGGTATGACGCGCCGGCGCGCATTCGCAAGCTTCAGTCGCTGCCGCTGCCGCAGCTTGAAGATGAGGTCACCCGGGCGTTTCCGCCGCGGCTTGGCCGCGTTACGCCATTAGCCGCTGGCGCATTTCCGCTGACGCGTCGCCATGCGCTGCGCTACGTGCAGCCGGGCCTGGCGCTGGTTGGCGATGCGGCGCACACCATCCATCCGCTGGCGGGACAGGGCGTCAACCTGGGCTATCGCGATGTCGAGGCGCTGCTGGACGTGCTGACCAGCGCACGCAGCCACGGAGAGGCCTGGGGCAGCCTGGCGGTGCTTAAGCGCTACCAGACGCGCCGTATGGCCGACAACTACCTGATGCAGTCGGGGATGGATCTGTTCTACGCCGGGTTCAACAACGACCTCGCGCCGGTACGCGTACTGCGTAATATCGGGCTGATGGCGGCGGGCCGCGCTGGCGCATTAAAGCGCCAGGCGTTGAAGTATGCGTTAGGGCTGTAGGCTAGAACAGGGAAAGCAGGGACTTCAGCGCAGGCAGCGTTTTGCCTGAGCGGACGAACTGCGCCTGATGCCAGATCTGCCCGTTGGGATGCGATATTTCGGCAAACTGCAGTTCATTGAGCGTCGCCAGCCGCTGGCCGGTGCGCCATACCGCCGCAGCCAGCGGGAGCAGCAGGACAAGGCTTCCGACGACGGCGTAGAGATCCCACGGCGCTGCGATAAATTGCCAGACCGCCAGCGTAAGACAACCGGCCTGCAGGATAAACTTCAGCAGAAAAGCGCTCTGAAAAAAGCGGCGGGCTTTGGCCGGTGAGGAAAATCCGGGGTTGGTCAGCACGCTCCGCTGCTCTCGTACCGGAATAGCGTTAACGTAGACGAGCCACTCGCTATTCTCCTGCGGCGACCAGACCCGCATGTTCTCTTTTTGACGGTGCAGATACATGGCGATCAGTATCGGCCAAAAGAGCCCTGTCAGCAGCATGTAGCCAAGCCCGGCGGAAAAGCCCATCCATGACAGCGCGAGGCTGACGCCAGCCGCCAGAAGGGGGAGGGGTTTGTAAAACCATAACGCGGAGGTTTGGTACTCCATCATGACGTCCCTGCAAAGTCAGCACTGATATGATGACATTATCATCGGGCGCAAAAACAAAAAAGCCCGCCGAGGCGAGCTTTTTTGTCTGTTAAGTGGCTGGGGTACGAGGATTCGAACCTCGGAATGCCGGAATCAGAATCCGGTGCCTTACCGCTTGGCGATACCCCAACGGGTGCGTTTAAACAAATTGTATAAAACGACTTTGAAAAATGGCTGGGGTACGAGGATTCGAACCTCGGAATGCCGGAATCAGAATCCGGTGCCTTACCGCTTGGCGATACCCCAATTTTTCATGGCGAAATACTGCGCTGGCAATATCTCTAATCTGGTGGCTACGACGGGATTCGAACCTGTGACCCCATCATTATGAGTGATGTGCTCTAACCAACTGAGCTACGTAGCCAAATTTCTTTTTCTTTCACATCGACTGGCTGGGGTACCTGGATTCGAACCAGGGAATGCCGGTATCAAAAACCGGTGCCTTACCGCTTGGCGATACCCCAACAACAGGTACGTCAGTTTGTCGATGAAAAGATGGCTGGGGTACCTGGATTCGAACCAGGGAATGCCGGTATCAAAAACCGGTGCCTTACCGCTTGGCGATACCCCATCCGTGCAACGCTTACCTGGGAATGGTGCGGGAGGCGAGACTTGAACTCGCACACCTTGCGGCGCCAGAACCTAAATCTGGTGCGTCTACCAATTTCGCCACTCCCGCAAAAAGATGGTGGCTACGACGGGATTCGAACCTGTGACCCCATCATTATGAGTGATGTGCTCTAACCAACTGAGCTACGTAGCCCTCTTTTTCGCGTTACCTTATCGGCGTTGCGGGGCGCATTATGCGTATAGACCCTTGCAGCGTCAACCCCTTTTTCATCGAAAATGGCCTGAATGTGACTGTTTGGTTAGGTTGCGAACAGCATGACCGAATAATCGGCGTTTATTGATTATTTAGCGTAATTTAGGTGGGGAAAAAACAACGGACCCCGTAGGGTCCGTACTGTTATTTGTAGGCTGACTGATGGACGCCGACAGCGCGGCCGGAGGGATCGTTCATGGTTTTGAAGGCTTCATCCCATTCAATCGCCTTAGCGGAAGAACAGGCGACCGACGGACCGCCGGGTACGCACTCCGCCGCGCTCGGCACCGGGAACAATTCTTCGAAAATTTCGCGATACAGATACGCTTCTTTCGACGACGGGGTGTTGTACGGGAAGCGGAAGCGCGCCGTTTCCAGCTGCTGATCGGTAATCTGCTTCGCCGCCACCTCTTTTAAGGTATCGATCCAGCTGTAGCCGACGCCGTCAGAGAACTGCTCTTTCTGGCGCCAGGCCACGCTTGCCGGCAGATAGGATTCAAAGCATTCGCGCAGAATATGTTTTTCCATTTTGCCGTTGCCGCACATTTTGTCCTGCGGGTTAATGCGCATCGCCACATCGAGGAACTTCTTGTCGAGGAACGGCACGCGCGCTTCGACGCCCCAGGCGGACATCGCCTTGTTGGCGCGGGCGCAGTCGAACATATGCAGCGCCTGCAGCTTGCGGACGGTCTCTTCGTGCAGCTCTTTGGCATCCGGCGCCTTATGGAAATAGAGGTAGCCGCCGAACACTTCGTCTGAGCCTTCGCCGGACAGCACCATTTTGATACCCATCGCTTTGATCTTACGCGACATCAGGTACATCGGCGTCGAGGCGCGGATGGTGGTGACGTCGTAGGTTTCGATGTGATAGATAACGTCGCGGATCGCGTCCAGACCTTCCTGCACGGTGAAGTGAATTTCATGGTGCACGGTGCCCAGGTGGTTGGCCACTTCCTGCGCGGCTTTCAGATCCGGGGAGCCGACCAGGCCAACGGCAAAGGAGTGCAGCTGCGGCCACCAGGCTTCTGAACGCTCCTGGTCTTCCACGCGACGGGCGGCGAATTTTTTGGTGATCGCGGAGATTACGGAAGAATCCAGGCCGCCGGAGAGCAGTACGCCGTACGGGACGTCAGACATCAGATGGCTTTTCACGGAATCTTCCAGCGCCTGGCGCAGCGCGGCTTTGTCGGTCACATTGTCTTTGACCGCGTCATACTCGAACCAGTCGCGCTGGTAGTACTGACGAATTTCGCCGTCTTTGCTCCACAGATAGCTGCCCGCCGGAAACTCTTTGATGGTGCGGCATACCGGCACCAGCGCTTTCATTTCGGAGGCGACGTAGAAGTTGCCGTGCTCGTCGTGGCCCATATACAGCGGGATGATGCCGATGTGGTCACGGCCAATCAGGTAAGCGTCTTTCTCGCTGTCGTACAGGGCGAAAGCGAACATTCCCTGCAGGTCGTCGAGGAACGCCGGGCCTTTTTCCTGATACAGGGCGAGGATTACTTCACAGTCGGAGCCGGTCTGGAAGGTGTAGCGATCGCCGTACTCCGCGCGCAGCGCCTGATGGTTGTAAATTTCACCGTTGACCGCCAGCGCGTGAGTTTTCTGCGCGTTGTACAGCGGCTGGGCGCCGGCGTTGACGTCGACGATCGACAGACGTTCATGCGCGAGGATGGCTTTATCGCTGGCGTAAATGCCGGACCAGTCCGGGCCGCGGTGGCGCATCAGGCGGGAGAGTTCGAGCGCCTTTTTACGCAGCTCAACCACGTCAGTTTTAATATCCAGTACACCGAAAATAGAACACATAGAGAAATCTCCGTTAAGCCTGTTGCGTGTTGTTGTGTCATTGCATGAGATAAAAAATGCCGCAAACCGCCGGAAGGCGCAACAGATTTGCGGGTGAAAAAGAAAAAAGTGCAATGGAGATTAGCGAATGCTGAAAATCACGTATGTTATTGTCGCTGTCATTAGCGATTATTCAATAAAATAGTGATTTTATTAGAGGGTGTTCTTTTTTCTGCTTCCAGAAAGCAAAAACCACGTCCGGGGACGTGGCGTTGTTCAGATAACGTCGATTTCGGCGACCGACGGGTAAATCCACGACGGCCTGAACGGTACGCTGTCGATATCGTCGACCGTCGATACCCCCGACAGCACCAGGATGGTTTCCAGCCCGGCCTGAAAGCCCGCCAGAATATCGGTGCGCAGGTTGTCGCCCACAATCACCGTCTGCTCAGAGTGAGCCTGCATTTTATTCAGCGCGGCGCGGATGATCCACGGGCTCGGCTTGCCGACATAGAACGGTTTGCGACCGGAGATTTTTTCGATACCGGCGCACAGCGCGCCGCAGGCAGGGTAAAAGCCGCGGCCGTGGGTGTCTGGATTGGTGGCGATAAAGCGCGCGCCGTTAGCGACAAAAAAGGCCGCTTTGTGCATCATTTCCCAGTTATAGGAGCGGGTTTCGCCGACGATAACAAAATCCGGGTTGACGTCGGTGATAGTGAATCCGGCTTTATAGAGCTCGTGGATGAGCGCGCCTTCGCCGACCACATACGCTTTTTTGCCTTCCTGGCGTTTCAGGAAGTCGGCCGTCGCCATGGCGGAGGTATAGAAAACGCTATCCGGGACATTAACTCCGGCCGTTGCAAAGCGGTTTGCCAGGTCCTGACCGGTCTGGGAAGGGTAGTTGGTCAGCAGCACCAGCGGCATCCCTTTTTCCATCACCCGGTTAAGAAACTCAGCGGCACCCGGTACGGCAACGTTGTCATGCATCAGCACGCCGTCAATATCACAAATTACATTCTTAATGGTCATGGACTACCCGACATCAAAAAAAGAAGGCGTAACTATAAAACGCCATTAGCTTTCCAGCAAACGTTGCAGCAGCATTCCGTTGAGCATGGCGCGTTTCACCAGCGCAAAAGCGCCGATGGCGGAACGGTGATCCAGCTCAGAACGCACCACCGGCAGATTCTGGCGAAACGCCTTCAGCGCCTGGGTGTTGATGCAGCCTTCGATAGCGGGCAGCAGCACCTTTTCCGCCTCGGTGATTTCACCGGCGATAACCACCTTCTGCGGGTTAAACAGGTTGATGGCGATGGCGATGGTTTTGCCCAGATGGCGGCCGACCTGTTCGATCACTTCGCTGGCGAGCGCATCGCCTTTATTGGCGGCCTTACAGATAGACTTGATGTTGCAGTCATCCTGCGTCACGCGGCTCTGGTAGCCCTGTTCCAGCAGATGGCGCACGCGCTGTTCGATAGCGGCGTTGGCGGCGACGGTTTCCAGACAGCCGAAGTTGCCGCAGTGGCAGCGTTCGCCGAGCGGATCGACCTGAATGTGGCCGATTTCGCCCACGTTGCCGTTGCGCCCGATAAAGATGCGGCCGTTTGAGATGATCCCGGCGCCGGTGCCGCGGTGGACGCGCACCAGAATGGAGTCTTCGCAGTCCTGCGACGCACCAAAGTAGTGCTCGGCAAGCGCCAGGCTGCGGATATCATGGCCGACGAAGCAGGTCACGTTAAAACGTTTTTCCAGCGCCTCCACCAGACCCCAGTTTTCGACCTGAATATGCGGCATATAGCGGATCACGCCGCTTTCGGGATCGACCAGCCCCGGCAGGATCACCGAGATAGCGATCAGCTCGCGGATCTTGCGCTGGCAGTGCTCTATAAAGGTGGCGATGGTGGAAAGCAGCGCATGCTCCAGCGTTTCCTGGGTGCGCTCCGGCAGCGGGTAGTGCTCTTCCGCTACCGCTTTGCTGCTCAGATCGTAGAGCGTGAGCGTGGTGTCATGGCGGCCAAGACGGACGCCGATGGCGTGAAAATTGCGGGTTTCGGTGACGATAGAGATAGCGCGGCGGCCCCCGGTGGAGGCCTGCTGATCGACTTCTTTGATCAGGCCGCGTTCAATCAGCTGACGCGTGATTTTTGTCACGCTGGCGGGCGCAAGTTGGCTTTGCTCGGCAATCTGAATTCGCGAGATTGGCCCATGCTGGTCAATCAGGCGGTAAACGGCCGCGCTGTTAAGTTGTTTAACGAGGTCAACATTACCAATTTGAGCTTGTCCGCCTGATGTCATACTTTCACTTACTCAAGTCAACGACCTCGTTACCATTAACGATGGTCTTAGTGATTTTATAATCGCGGGTGAATGCGGTCAGGTTAGCGACCATTCCCGGCGCAATGCTGCCCAGCTGCTTGCTCGCGCCGATAGCGCGGGCAGGGTACAGCGTTGCCATGCGCAGCACTTCATCCAGCGCGATGCCGCAGTGTTCGACCAGGTTACGTACGCCCTCGATCATGGTCAACGCCGAGCCGCTGAGGGTGCCGTTTTCATCCACACACAGTCCATCCCGGTAGTATATTGTTTTACCAGCAAAAATGAACTGTTCGATGTTAGCACCCGCCGGCGCGGTGGCATCGGTCACCAGGCACAGCTTGTCGCCTTTCAGACGTTTCGCGTTACGGATATTGGCGAAGTCGACGTGCAGACCGTCGGCGATGATACCGCAGTATACGTCCGGTTCGTCGAAAATCGCGCCCGCCAGACCCGGCTCACGGCCCGTAATGTACGGCATGGCGTTATAAAGGTGGGTCGCGAAGGTAATCCCGGCGCGGAAACCGATTTTGGCTTCTTTTAGCGTAGCGTTGGAGTGTCCGGCCGACACGACGATACCGGCGTTGACCAGACGGGTAATCACTTCCGGCGCCACCATTTCAGGCGCAAGGGTGATTTTGGTGATAACGTCAGCGTTGTCGCAGAGGAAATCGACCAGCTTATCGTCAGGCTTACGCACATAGTTTGGGTTGTGGGTGCCTTTCTTCACGATGTTCAGCCACGGACCTTCCAGGTGCAGACCCAGCGCCTGGTTCGGGTATTTGGCCAGGTATTCGCGCATCACGCGAACGCCCTGCATCATCAGCTCGTCGCTGGAGGTGATCAGCGTCGGCAGATAGCTGGTGCAGCCCGATTTCTCGTTGGCTTTTTGCATGATTTCCAGCGTTTCAACGGTCACGGCGTCGGCCGTATCGTTAAACTGCACGCCGCCGCAGCCGTTCAGCTGGACGTCGATAAAACCGGGGGACAGAATGGCGCCATTCAGCGAGCGTTGCTCGATCCCGGACGGTAAATCAGCCAGCGGGCAAATACGTTCAATCAGGCCATTGGCGACAACAATCGCATGGTCATCCAGAATTTCGTGACCGGTGTAAATCCGGCCATGGGTTAAAGCATACATTACGACCCCCGGTTTCAAAAAATGCGACCCGCCTCGATGACAGAGGCGGGTAGTCAATCACAGACCTTTGATATTTTCGGCTTCTAATTCGTTGAAGTACTTCAGCGTTTTCACTTTCAGCTCCATGGTGGACGGTTCGTCGCACACCATCACCGCTTTCGGGTGCAGCTGCAGGCAGCTGATGGTCCACATATGGTTAACGTTGCCTTCAACGGCAGCCTGAAGCGCCTGCGCTTTCTGGTGGCCCAGCACCAGAATCATCACTTCTTCGGCATCCAGCAGGGTACCCACGCCAACGGTCAGCGCATATTTAGGCACCTGGCTGACGTCGCCGTCGAAGAAACGGGAGTTTGCCACGCGGGTGTCATGGGTCAGGGTTTTAATACGGGTGCGGGAAGAGAGAGAGGACGCCGGTTCGTTGAACGCGATATGACCGTCGTTGCCCACGCCGCCCATGAACAGGTTGATTTTGCCGTAGGAGCGAATTTTCTCTTCATACTGACGACATTCGGCGTCGATATCCGGCGCGTTACCATTCAGCAGATTAATGTTTTCCGCCGGGATATCGACGTGGTCGAAGAAGTTACGGTGCATGAAGCTGTGGTAGCTTTCCGGATGCTCTTTCGGCAGGCCGACGTACTCGTCCATGTTGAAGGTCACCACGTGTTTAAAGCTAACCTGGCCTGCTTTGTGCATCTCAACCAGCGCTTTATAAGCGGTGAGCGGCGTACCGCCTGTCGGCAGACCCAGTACGAACGGACGATCCGCTGTCGGTTTAAACGCGTTGATGCGGTTAACGATATGACGGGCAGCCCATTTGCCCACTTGTTCTGCTGTCGCCAGGGGAATCAGTCTCATTGTTCACCTCAGTAGTTTAAAATAAAGGTTGGCGGATTGGCGCCTTAACTCTGATAAGCGTAACCTGGATTTATCAATTGAGCGGGGCAATCCGTCTTGATTTTTTGAATGATAAAATAAGTTTTCCCTGTTAGCCAGTGTAAGGAGGAGGGGATTACGATATTTGGTGATAAAAATCACAAAAAATACGCTTTTAATTTGCGAGACGAATTAATTTTTCACACACTCTGAAGGCAGGTGAAAAATCGCCGCGCTTTCAAGGTTAGTTACACTATAAAAAAACGGCTTTGAATGAGCCTTTACGGGGTCTCAAGGGGGAATAAAGTGAGTGTTCTAGGTTATTTACAAAAAGTTGGCCGCGCCCTTATGGTGCCAGTGGCCACGCTGCCCGCCGCAGCCATCCTGATGGGTGTCGGCTACTGGATCGACCCCAACGGCTGGGGTAACTCCAGCGCGCTGGCGGCGTTCTTCATCAAATCCGGCTCCGCCATCATCGACAACATGTCCGTGTTGTTCGCGATCGGTGTTGCTTATGGTATGTCCAAAGATAAAGACGGTGCGGCTGCGCTGACCGGCTTTGTGGGTTTCCTGGTGTTGACCACCCTCTGCTCGCCAGCAGCGGTGGCGATGATCCAAAAAATTCCGGCGGATCAGGTTCCGGCGGCATTCGGTAAGATCAGCAACCAGTTCGTCGGTATCCTCGTCGGTATTATCTCTGCGGAACTGTACAACCGCTTTAGCAGCGTTGAGCTGCCGAAGGCGCTGTCGTTCTTTAGCGGTCGCCGTCTGGTGCCTATTCTCACCTCGTTCGTGATGATCGTGGTCGCGTTCATCATGATGTACATCTGGCCGGTGATTTTCGACGGTCTGGTGAACTTTGGCGAACACATCCAGAAGCTGGGCTCCGTCGGTGCGGGCGTGTACGCGTTCTTCAACCGTCTGCTGATCCCGGTAGGTCTGCACCACGCGCTGAACTCCGTGTTCTGGTTCGACGTGGCCGGCATCAACGATATTCCTAACTTCCTCGGCGGCGCGCAGTCTATCGAAGCGGGCAAAGCGGTTGTGGGTATCACCGGTCGTTATCAGGCGGGCTTCTTCCCGATCATGATGTTCGGTCTGCCGGGTGCGGCGCTGGCGATTTACCACTGCGCGCGTCCGGAAAACAAAGCGAAAGTGCTGGGTATCATGATGGCGGGCGCTTTTGCGGCCTTCTTCACCGGTATCACCGAGCCGCTGGAGTTCTCCTTCATGTTCGTGGCGCCGGTACTGTACGTGATCCACGCCGTGCTGACCGGTATCTCCGTCTTCATCGCGGCAACTATGCACTGGATCGCGGGCTTCGGCTTCAGCGCCGGTCTGGTGGATATGGTGCTGTCTTCGCGTAACCCGCTGGCAACCCACTGGTACATGCTGATCCTTCAGGGTCTGGTGTTCTTCGTTATCTACTACGTGGTGTTCCGCTTCACTATCACCAAATTCAACCTGATGACCCCGGGTCGTGAGCTGGCTGTTGACGGTAGCGAAGCCGATGGCCAGGACGTGAACGTGAGCGGCGCCAAAGAGCAGGACGTTTCTGGTCTGGCTCGTCAGTACATCGCGGCGGTTGGCGGTTCCGACAACCTGACCGGTATCGATGCCTGTATCACCCGTCTGCGTCTGAACGTGAAAGACTCTTCTCTGGTGAACGAAGCGCTGGCAAAACGTCTGGGCGCGTCAGGGGTTATCCGCCTGAACAAAACCAGCGTGCAGATTATCGTCGGCTTTGTTGCTGAGAAAATTGCTAACGCCATGAAAACCACCGGTCATGTCGCCGCAGCGGAAGCCGCTCCGGCTGCTGCTCCGGCTCAGGCCGCGGCAAAACCGCAGGCGGTGCCGAACGCAGTAACGATCGCCGCGCTGGTTTCCCCGGTCACCGGTGAAGTGGTGGCGCTGGAGCAGGTTCCTGACGAAGCGTTCGCCAGCAAAGCGGTCGGTGACGGCATTGCGGTGAAACCCACGGAGAAAACCGTCGTGTCTCCGGCGGCAGGCACCATCGTTAAAATCTTTAACACCAACCACGCGTTCTGCCTGGAAACCGAGAAAGGCGCGGAAATCGTTGTCCATATGGGTATCGATACCGTCGCGCTGAACGGCCAGGGCTTCAAACGCCTGGTGGAAGAGGGCGCCGAAGTGGCGGCAGGTCAGCCGGTTCTGGAAATGGATCTGGATTTCCTGAACGCTAATGCGCGCTCCATGATAAGCCCGGTGGTGTGCAGCAACATCGATGACTTCAGCGGCCTGGTAGTGAAGGCGCAGGGTCACGTCGTTGCGGGTGAAACGCCGCTGTATGAGATTAAAGGCAAGTAAGTGCTCCTGAGTAAGCGTTAATGCCTTAAGCGGCGGGGGATATCCTCCGCCGCTTTTTTTTATAGCAAATGCCCCCATTATTTTTTTTCAGTCGGTATTTTGCGTAACTAAGGGTTGTCAGTCGGTCCGGCTTATAAGATCATGTTGCGTTATACGTTGTTTACGCTTTGAGGAATGCACGATGAGTGAGGCAGAAGCCCGCCCGAGTAACTTTATTCGCCAGATAATCGATGAAGATCTGGCCAGTGGTAAGCACACCACGGTCCATACGCGTTTTCCGCCTGAGCCGAACGGTTATCTGCACATCGGTCACGCGAAATCTATCTGCCTGAACTTTGGTATCGCCCAGGATTACCAGGGCCAGTGCAACCTGCGTTTCGATGATACCAACCCGGCAAAAGAAGACATCGAATACGTAGAGTCGATTAAACACGACGTACAGTGGTTAGGTTTCCAGTGGGCAGGGGATATTTGCTATTCGTCTGACTATTTCGACAAGCTGTATCAGTACGCCGTTGAGCTTATCAACAAAGGCCTGGCCTATGTTGACGAGCTGTCGGCGGACGAAATCCGTGAATATCGCGGTACCCTGACTCAGCCGGGGAAAAACAGCCCATACCGCGATCGCAGCGTGGAAGAGAACCTCGCGCTGTTCGAAAAAATGCGCGCCGGCGGCTTCGAAGAAGGTAAGGCGTGCCTGCGCGCTAAAATCGATATGGCTTCGCCGTTCATCGTGATGCGCGACCCGGTGCTGTACCGTATTAAATTTGCAGAGCACCACCAGACCGGCAACAAGTGGTGCATCTACCCGATGTACGACTTCACCCACTGCATCAGCGATGCGCTGGAAGGCATCACCCATTCGCTGTGTACGCTGGAATTCCAGGACAACCGTCGTCTGTACGACTGGGTGCTGGATAACATCACCATTCCGGTTCACCCGCGCCAGTACGAGTTCTCGCGCCTGAATCTGGAATACACCGTGATGTCCAAGCGTAAGCTGAACCTGCTGGTGACCGATAAGCACGTGGAAGGCTGGGACGACCCGCGTATGCCGACCATCTCCGGTCTGCGCCGTCGCGGCTATACCGCCGCTGCTATCCGTGAGTTCTGCAAGCGCATTGGCGTGACCAAGCAGGACAACACCATTGAGATGGCGTCGCTGGAATCCTGCATTCGCGAAGATCTCAACGACAATGCGCCGCGCGCGATGGCGGTTATCGACCCGGTTAAGCTGGTTATCGAAAACTATCCGCAGGGCGCAGGCGAAATGGTCGCGATGCCGAACCACCCGAGCAAACCGGAAATGGGCAGCCGCGATGTGCCGTTTAGCGGCGAGATCTGGATCGATCGCGCGGATTTCCGCGAAGAAGCCAACAAGCAGTACAAGCGTCTGGTGCTGGGCAAAGAGGTGCGTCTGCGTAATGCGTACGTGATTAAGGCCGAGCGCGTGGAGAAAGATGCGGAAGGTAACATCACCACCATCTTCTGTTCATATGATGCGGACACCCTGAGCAAAGACCCGGCGGACGGCCGCAAGGTGAAAGGCGTTATCCACTGGGTGAGCGCCGCACACGCGCTGCCGGTCGAGATCCGTCTGTACGACCGTCTGTTCAGCATCCCGAACCCGGGGGCGGCGGAGGATTTCCTGGCCACCATCAACCCGGAATCGCTGGTTATCCGCCAGGGCTATGCGGAACCTTCGCTGAAGACTGCGGAAGCAGGTAAAGCGTACCAGTTTGAGCGTGAAGGTTATTTCTGCCTCGACAGCCGCTATGCGACCGCCGAGAAGCTGGTGTTTAACCGTACCGTCGGCCTGCGCGATACCTGGGCGAAAATCGGCGAATAACGCCGTGGTGTGAAAATAGAGAGGCGCTGCTCCGGCAGCGCCTTTTTTATTTATGACATTTTCGCGTAGCGAAATAATACGCGTATTGTATGACACGCCTTTTCCGCTGCCTGTTACATTTTCGCGCATTCACTTTTTGTTTTCCTCTCAATCCGTTGCAGGACGTGGCTTGCGACATCACACCCTTAACCTGCTATTTGTAACAAAACGCAATCAAATATGTGCGCTTTGTCATACTCTTGCGCTTTCGTGCGGAAAAAGGATTGATAATTCGCGTCGCGAAAAATAGTCTATTCCCAGTAGCATTCGGAAGGTTATTGATTCGCTACTTTTATTTGTCAGTTTTTTATTTTTATCGCTGTTTGCCCTTTTGCACACAGCGTTTTTTAAAAGTCAAAGAGGATATACACATGCGTACGTTCAGTGGCAAACGTAGTACGCTGGCGCTGGCTATTGCCGGTGTCACCGCGATGTCGGGCTGGGTTGCGGTTCCGCAGGCCAGCGCAGCAGGATTCATCGACGATTCAAGTTTAACCGGCGGCATCTATTACTGGCAGCGTGAGCGTGACCGTAAAGACGTTACCGACGGCGATCAGTACAAAACCAACCTCTCGCATGCGACCTGGAACGCCAACCTGGATTTCCAGTCCGGCTATGCTGCCGACATGTTCGGTATTGATATTGCCGCGTTCACGGCCATTGAAATGGCGGAGTCTGCAGAAAGCGGACACCCGAACGAAATTGCCTTCTCCTCCAGCAATAAAGCGTACGACGAAGATTACTCCGGCGATAAGAGCGGTATCAGCCTGTATAAGGCCGCGGCGAAATTTAAGTACGGCCCAGCCTGGGCTCGCGCCGGTTATATCCAGCCGACCGGACAGACGCTGCTCGCGCCGCACTGGAGCTTTATGCCGGGTACCTATCAGGGGGCGGAAGCCGGAGCCAACTTTGACTATGGCGATTCCGGGGCGCTGAGCTTCTCCTATATGTGGACCAACGAGTATAAAGCGCCGTGGCATATCGAAATGGACGACTTCTATCAAAACGATAAGAAGACCAAGGTCGATTATCTGCACTCGCTGGGCGCGAAGTATGATTTCAAAAATAACTTTGTGCTGGAAGCCGCCTTCGGCCAGGCGCAGGGCTATATCGACCAGTACTTTACCAAAGCCAGCTATAAATTCGACGTGGCCGGCGCGCCGATGACCACCAGCTATCAGTTCTACGGCACCCGCGACAAAGTCAGCAACGGCGGCATCAACGATATTTATGACGGCACCGCCTGGCTGCAGGCGCTGACCTTCGGCTACAAAGTGGCCGATGTTGTCGACCTGCGGCTGGAAGGAACCTGGGTTAAAGCCGAAGGTCAGCAGGGCTACTTCCTGCAGCGTATGACCCCGACCTACGCCTCTTCAAACGGTCGTCTGGATATCTGGTGGGATAACCGCTCAGACTTCAACGCCAACGGCGAAAAAGCGGTGTTCTTCGGCGCGATGTATGACCTGAAAAACTGGGACATGCCGGGCTGGGCCGTGGGCGCGTCCTACGTCTACGCCTGGGATGCGAAGCCGGGCAAAATGGCGACGCCGGATGCTTACTACGATCCGAACTATCGCCTGACCGAATCGTCCTACAGCCTGGACGCCATGTACACCGTTCAGGAAGGACGCGCGAAAGGAACGCTGTTCAAGCTGCACTTCACCCAGTACGACAACCACTCCGATATTCCGAGCTGGAGCGGCGGCTACGGCAACATCTTCCAGGATGAGCGTGACGTGAAATTCATGGTTATCGCACCGTTCACTATTTTCTGATGCCAGACGCGGCGGGGCTCTCCCGCCGCACAACGTTGAGGTCGCACTATGAAGAAATTAATGCTGGTCGCTATCGTGGCATCCGGGCTGGTCGCCTGCGCGCAGCCGCCTGCGCCAAAAGAAGATTCAAAGCTGAAGGACGCCTACAGCGCCTGTATCAACACCGCGGAAGGCAACCCTGACAAAATTCAGGCCTGCCAGAGCGTGCTGAACGTCCTGAAGCAGGAGAAGCAGCACGAGCAGTTCGCGAATCAGGAAAGCGTGCGCGTGCTGGATTACCAGAACTGCATTCAGGCTACGCGCACGGGCAATGACCAGGCGGTTAAAGCGCGTTGCGATAAAATCTGGAAGGAAATCCGCAGCAATAATACTGCCCAATAACGTTTTATCTTCTGTTTATGCCAATAAAAAAGCCAACCGTCGGGTTGGCTTTTTCTTTCAGCGGAAGATTATTTTTCGACGCCGTCGTGCGCGTGCTCATCTTCGCGACAGTCGCCTTCAGCACAGTGACCGTACAAGTACAGGCTGTGGTTGGTCAGACGGATGCCGTGTTTCGCCGCAATTTCACGCTGACGCGCTTCGATAGAGTCATCGCTAAATTCGATCACTTTACCGCAGTCGAGGCAGATCAGGTGATCGTGGTGATGCTGCTGCGTCAGTTCAAAAACGGACTTACCGCCTTCAAAATTGTGACGGGTCACGATACCTGCGTCGTCAAACTGGTTAAGCACGCGGTAAACCGTTGCCAGACCAATCTCTTCACCCATATCAATAAGGCGTTTATATAAGTCTTCCGCACTGACATGGTGGTTATCCGGCTCTTGCAGCACTTCCAGAATTTTCAAACGAGGAAGCGTGACTTTCAGGCCGGCCTTCTTTAATGCGGTATTGTTGTCAGTCATGCGGAATCTGTCCTGTTGCTAAATGCTTCCCTCTGGGAAGTATCACCTAAGAGTGTAATCAGGATAATGCGTCTCATTATAGAACTGCCATGTTTAAATGAAAACTACAACTCCTGAGCAAAGTCTGCTTTTAAAAACGAGGCATCATCTGCAAAGCGAAACATCTGTCCTCGTCAAATCAACGGTTATTGTACAGATCTGCGCTGAAAAGTTAAAAATTTGTAGCGATTATTTTGATTGCTTTTATCTATTAATGCGGCACAGCTTAATCGATGCGCCGCAACAAGATCAGGCGTTCTTAATCGCTTCCAGATGCAGTTCTTCTGCGATCTGCTTGACCCATTTTTCAACGCGCTCTGCGGTCATTTCTGGCTGACGGTCTTCGTCAATCGCCAGACCGACGAAGTGATCGTCATCGGCAAGGCCCTTAGAGGCTTCGAAGTGGTAGCCTGCGGTCGGCCAGTGGCCAACGATTGCCGCGCCGCGCGGCTCAATGATGTCGCGAATGGTGCCCAGCGCGTCGCAGAAATACTCCGCGTAGTCTTCCTGGTCGCCGCAGCCAAACAGGGCAACCAGCTTGCCGTTGAAGTCGATATCTTCCAGCGTCGGGAAGAAGTCGTCCCAGTCGCACTGCGCTTCACCGTAGTACCAGGTCGGGATACCCAGCAACAGAATGTCGAAAGCTTCGAGATCTTCTTTGCTGCTTTTGGCAATGTCATGCACCTCAGCAACATCTTTACCCAGCTGTTTCTGAATCATTTTTGCGATATTTTCGGTGTTGCCGGTATCGCTGCCAAAAAAAATGCCTACGATTGCCATGAGTAAAATAACCTCTTGAAACGTCTTGAAATGGTGGTGGCATAATGCCCACAGATAAGGGCAATCATAGCAGGAGCAGCGGTGCGCGAAAACCGCTATCGCGCCGTACTGCACTCTCTGCTACATGAAAATGTTGTTTTTGCGGATTTTCAGACAATCCCCTGGCCGCGCAGGGTAGCCAGTTGCTGCATCAGCATCTCTTCAATCAGTTCGCTGCGGCTCATATTGCGGGCGTCGGCCAGCTCATTGAGCGCGTCGACGGCGTCGCTGTTCAGCTTCAGCTCGACGCGCTTCAGGCCGCGGACCTTATCGCGTTTTAGCTGATTGCGCTTGTTAATGCGCAGCTGTTCATCGCGCGAGAGCGGACTGGTTTTGGGTCTTCCCGGGCGACGCTCATTTGCGAACAAATCTAATGTCGTACGGTCCGTTTGTTCTTTTGCCATGATTCAGAGTGACTTCGGGGAAACAAGCCGCCGGAATACCCTCCGGCGTAGATAGCGCGCAATCATACATCACGGAGTCCGGCGCGCCAACGCCGACGGGCATTATGGTGCGCGGTCGCTCGGTTTTTAATCACTCTGCCAGATAACGGCGAATTGCGCGCAGAACGGCCTCGGGTTTTTCCGCATGCACCCAGTGGCCGGCGCCGGCGATGACGTGGGCCCGCGCCTGCGGAAATTGCGCCAGCAGCGGCTGTCGGTAGGCCTCCGTCACATACGGCGAATTGCCGCCAGGAATAAAGAGCGCGGGCTTATCCCATGGGCGGATAGGCTCCCAGCCGACGATATGCGGATACTGCTCCCACAGCACCGGTACGTTGAAGCGCCATTCGCCGTCGATAAAGGATTTCAGCAGAAACTGGATAACGCCTTCTTCCTGCAGATGTTCGCGCATCACGGCGGCGGCCTGCTGACGGGAGGTCGCCCCGGCGTCGGTTACCGCGTTGATGGCGGCGAAGATCTCATCGTGACGGCGCACCTGGTAATCCACCGGCGCGATATCGATTGCCACCAGCTTGTCGATACGCTCAGGGGCGAGGGCGGTTAACGCCATCACCGCTTTGCCGCCCATGGAGTGGCCAATCAGCGTGGCCTTTGCAATTTGCCGGTCGTCGAGGGTGTCGAGCAGATCCTGGGCCATGGCTTTGTACGTCATCTCCGGGGCGCGCGGCGACTGGCCGTGATTGCGCATGTCCACCTGCACGACATCGTGGTCGGCGACCAGGCTGCGGGCGAGGATGCCTAAGTTATCCAGGCTGCCGAACAGGCCGTGGACGAGGACGATAGGAGAATGAGTGTGCAGGTTTTGCGCAGTTAGCGCTCGGCTATTCAATTTCATGGCAAAGTTCTTTTTTTCGCTCTGTCGGGTTAGGGTATTATGTTGAACATTCTGCCGCCCGGCTGCAATACCAGGAAGTATTCCTGAAATTGCCGCCACCCTGGTTTGACGCTATCCGCTGTTGGGATTTGACCTTATAATCTCAGCGACTTGTATTCAGAAAAGATATCGTACTGGATTAAGATGAAAACGATCGAAGTTGATGATGAACTCTATCGCTATATTGCCAGCCACACCCTGCACATTGGCGAGAGCGCATCCGACATTTTACGGCGCATGCTGAAATTTTCCGCCGTGTCCCAGCCAGCCGCTACCGTCGTCAAAGAGGCCCCTGCGGCTGCTCCGGCACCTGCCGCTGCCGTGAAGGCGGCGACGACGCCGACGCCGAAAGATAAGGTTCGCGCCATGCGCGAGCTGCTGCTTTCTGACGAATACGCAGAACAGAAAAAAGCGGTCAACCGCTTTATGCTGGTGCTGACTACACTCTACTCACTGGACGGCAACGCGTTTGCTGAGGCGACGGAGTCTCTGCATGGCCGTACCCGCGTCTATTTCGCCGCGGACGAGCAGACGCTGCTGAAAAACGGCAACCAGACTAAACCCAAACAGGTGCCAGAAACCCCGTACTGGGTGATCACCAACACGAACACCGGTCGTAAATGCAGCATGATTGAACACATCATGCAGTCAATGCAGTTCCCTGCGGAATTAATTGAAAAGGTTTGCGGCACAATCTAACCCTTGCATGAGAAGGACCAGGCAATGGCAACTCATAACCGCGCAGGCCAACCTGCGCAACAGAGTGATTTGATCAACGTCGCCCAGCTGACGTCTCAGTACTACGTGCTGAAGCCGCAGGCAGGCAACGCGGACCACGCGGTAAAATTCGGGACCTCCGGTCACCGTGGCAGCGCCGCGCGTCATAGCTTTAACGAACCGCACATTCTGGCGATTGCTCAGGCAATTGCGGAAGAGCGTGCGAAAAACGGCATCACCGGTCCGTGCTTTGTGGGTAAGGATACTCACGCGCTGTCTGAGCCTGCGATCATTTCCGTACTGGAAGTGCTGGCGGCCAACGGAGTGGACGTGATTGTGCAGGAGCAGAACGGTTATACCCCGACGCCTGCCATCTCGAATGCTATCCTGGTTCACAACAAAAAAGGCGGCGCTCAAGCTGACGGTATCGTCATCACGCCGTCGCACAACCCGCCGGAAGACGGCGGTATTAAATACAATCCGCCAAACGGCGGTCCGGCGGACACCAACGTCACTAAAGTGGTGGAAGATCGCGCGAACGCGCTGCTGGCCGACGGCCTGAAAGGCGTGAAACGCATGTCGCTGGATGCCGCATGGGCCTCTGGCCACATTAAAGAGCGCGATCTGGTCCAGCCGTTTATCGAAGGCCTGGCGGATATCGTCGACATGGCGGCTATCCAGAAAGCGGGCCTGAAGCTGGGCGTCGACCCGCTCGGCGGTTCGGGCATCGAATACTGGAAACGTATTGCGGCGTTCTACAAGCTCGATCTGACCATTGTTAACGATCATGTCGATCAAACGTTCCGCTTCATGCACCTCGATAAAGACGGCGCTATCCGTATGGACTGCTCCTCTGAGTGCGCGATGGCGGGCCTGCTGCAGCTGCGCGACAGGTTCGATCTGGCCTTCGCCAACGACCCGGATTACGACCGCCACGGCATCGTGACCCCGGCCGGGCTGATGAACCCCAACCACTATCTGGCGGTAGCGATCAACTACCTGTTCCAGCATCGTCCGCAGTGGGGCGCCGATGTTGCCGTCGGTAAGACCCTTGTGTCGTCAGCAATGATTGACCGCGTGGTGAACGCGCTGGGCCGTCGGCTGGTGGAAGTGCCGGTGGGCTTTAAGTGGTTCGTCGACGGCCTGTTTGACGGCAGCTTTGGCTTTGGCGGCGAAGAGAGCGCGGGCGCGTCATTCCTGCGCTTCAACGGTACGCCGTGGTCTACCGACAAAGACGGCATCATCATGTGTCTGCTGGCGGCGGAGATCACCGCGGTTACCGGCAAAAACCCGCAGCAGCACTACGATGAGCTGGCGGCCCGCTTCGGCGCGCCGAGCTACAACCGTCTGCAGGCGCCGGCGACTTCCGCGCAGAAAGCCGCGCTGTCTAAGCTCTCTCCGGAGATGGTCAGCGCCAACACCCTGGCGGGCGATCCGATCACCGCGCGGCTGACGGCGGCGCCAGGCAACGGCGCGTCTATCGGCGGTCTGAAGGTCATGACCGACAACGGCTGGTTTGCAGCCCGTCCGTCCGGTACGGAAGATGCGTATAAAATCTACTGCGAAAGCTTCCTCGGCGACGAACACCGTAAGCGTATTGAGAAAGAAGCGGTTGAGATAGTCAGTGAAGTGCTGAAAAACGCGTAACGAGCGAGTGATAAAACGGGTTCCTGAGGGAACCCGTTTTTTTTGCCCTTTAGCTGGGGAGGGAATGACGATGGCAGGTTAACGTTTCGCAGTCGATGCGTACGACGCAGACCGCTTTCATCATTTGCTCCCGATAGCGAAAGGTTTTTCCCGGTGCCGACTGGCGCATGATGGCATCCAGCCCGTGCTGCATCTCCTCACGACTCTGCAGTATCGATGCGTATCCCGTGGCCATAATGCTGCTGTAGGCGAAGCCGTAATCACAGGCGTCATCCGCCGTAATCAGCCCGTGGTCGCCGTCAATTTCAACGCTGACCGCCGGGTTTTTACGCAGCAGCCGCATTTTCTTCCCTGTCCTGGCGCCGTGGAAATAAAACACCCAGCGCCCGTCCTGATAGTCGTAGCCAAAATTGACGGGAACGACATACGGCCAGGCGTCGTCATTAAGGGCTATCCGGCACACCTGGTGCCGCTCGACGATCACCCGTATTTCCGCTGGCGCGGTGACTTCCCGCTCTGGATTGCTCATAGCCGTGTCTTATTGTTGATGGTCTGAAGCGTCCGGGCCGCCTGAACGACGGCCCGGGGTTGGATATCAACCGTGTTTGTTGGTCAGTTCAAAGCGCGGAGAAACCAGGCCGTACAGCGTCCAGCCGAGGAAGGTCACGATTGAACCGTACAGCATCGCTTCTGCGCCGGAAGCGTAGAGCGCGTAGAAGCTATAGATAGCCCCGATTAACGCCACGATGTTGGCGACTTTCGCTTTACCCGGGTCGACCTGCGCCACTTTCTGGATAATGACCAGCGCCGCCATCGACAGGATGTACGGAATAATGTTGGTCACCACCGCCAGGTTCACCAGCACGTTGAACTGGTTGTTCAGCGACGGGCTAATGGTCATCAGCGCTAACCCGGACTGAATAACCACGATAGTCAGCATCCCCTGGACAGGCGCATCCGCCTGGCTGGTACGGGAGAAGATTTTCGGGAAATAGCCTTCGTCCGCCGAAGATTTAAACACCTGGGCGATAGTGAACTGCCAGCCGAGCAGAGAACCGCAGCAGGACATTACCATCAGGCCCATGATCACTTTGCCCACTTCCGGGGTGAACATCTGAGCGAAAGCCAGACCGAACGGCGCGGTGGAGTGCGCCAGATCCATATTCGGCACAATCCCGGCAATGACGTTGGTTGAGACGATGTAGATCACCGCCGCGCCCAGAGTCCCGCCAAGAACGGCGATCGGTACGTTACGTTCCGGGTTCTCCACCACTTCCATGTTGGCGCAGGCGGACTCCAGGCCCAGGAAGGCCCACAGCGTCATGGCGATAGACGAGCTCACCGCGCTGAAGAACGGCACGTTGTGCGGGTTCCATGAGCTGGCGTACATTGTCGGGCTAAACCAGAACCAGCCGATGATGCACAGGCCGACGACCGGAATGATAACGCCCCACACGGTGACGCTACTGATCTGGCCGGTGATGCGTGCGCCGCCGAAGTTAGCGACCGTACACAGCCACAGCACGCCGATGGTGGCGATACCGATTTGCACCGGGCTCAGCGTGGCGCCGAACAGCTCGGTGCCGTAGCCGACCGCCGAAATGGCGATCGCTACGTTGGCAATCAGTAGCGACACGCCGTAGGTGTAGTTCGCCATGAAGTTACCGGATTTGCCGAAGGCATATTCCGCATAGCCGCCCATCCCGCCGGACTTGCGGCTGAACATCCCGCATTTGGCGAATGCCCACGCCAGGGCCATCGAGCCCACGGCGGTGACCAGCCAGGAGATAATTGAAATGGTGCCGACTTCAGCCAGTTTGGTGGGCAACATGATGATGCCCGAGCCCATCATGTTCACCATCGTCAGGATGGTGAGCTGAACAACACCCATTTTGTTGGATTTGCTCATAATTTTTCCCCTTTCAGCAGTGCATTAGGCGCGTGCTGATCGTTAATGACATAGCACCACACCTGTTTGCGCCCGTCGTGCTCCTGGATGTACACCCCCTGGAGTTCCGGTGCAAAGCCGGGCAGCAGATTGATACCTTCTTCCAGCGCGGTGAAGTAGCGCAGTACCGCGCCGCCCCAGATTTCGCCCGGAACAACGCACAGCACTCCTGGCGGGTAAGGCAGTGCGCCTTCTGCGGCAATGCGGCCTTCAGCCTGCGGCAGCGGCACCAGATCGACCTGGCCGCGCAGATAGGCGTAGTTGGCGTCCTGCGGGTTCATGCTCACGCGCGGGAAGTGTGATTTACGGAACATCTCTTTTTGCAGCTGCTTAACGTTGTGGCGGGCATAGAGGTTATGCATTTCCTGGCACAGCTGGCGCAGGGTGTAACCCTCATAGCGGTCTTTATGCTGGCCGTAGAGCGACGGCAGCACGTCGGCAAGCGGCGCATCGGACTCAAGCAGGGTTTCAAAACGCACCAGCAGCGCGACCAGCTGCTGCAGTTTGGCCATGTCTTCGGCCGGCGTCAGCAGGAACAGGATCGAGTTGAGGTCGCATTTTTCCGGGATCACGCCGTTTTCACGCAGGAAGTTGGCGAGGATGGTGGCCGGTACGCCAAAGTTCTCGTATTCACCGTTCGCCGCATCGATACCCGGCGTGGTCAGCAGCAGTTTGCACGGATCGACGAAGTACTGGTGCTCGGCGTAGCCTTCAAAGCCGTGCCAGCGTTCGCCCGGAACAAAGTGGAAGAAGCGCAGGTCGGTGGAGATATCGGCGGTCGCAAAGGACTGCCATGGCTTACCGTCAACCATTTCCGGTACAAACGGGCGGATATGTTTGCAGTTATCGAGAATCAGCTTGCGGGTTTCGATACCGTTAACCACGCAGTCCATCCACATGTTGCGACCGCATTCGCCTTCGTGCATTTTCGCGTTGATATCCAGTGCGGCAAACAGCGGATAGAACGGGCTGGTGGAGGCGTGCATCATAAAGGCGTTGTTCAGACGCTTATGCGGTACATAGCGCTGTTGCCCTTTGATATGGCTGTCTTTTTTGTGGATCTGTGAGGTCTGCGAGAAGCCAGCCTGCTGTTTGTGCACCGACTGGGTCACCAGAATGCCGGGATCGTTTTCGTTGAGATCCAGCAGCAGCGGCGAGCAGTCCGCCATCATCGGAATAAACTGCTCGTAGCCCACCCAGGCGGAGTCGAACAGGATGTAGTCGCACAGATGACCGATTTTATCGACGACCTGGCGGGCGTTATAGATGGTGCCGTCGTAGGTGCCCAGCTGAATTACCGCCAGGCGGAACGGGCGGGCGTCCTGCGCGCGGTTTGGCGCAGCTTCGCTGACCAGTTCGCGCAGATAGCGCTCTTCAAAGCAGTGGGCGTCAATACCGCCGATGAAGCCGTACGGGTTGCGCGCGGTCTCCAGATAAATCGGCGTTGCGCCCGCCTGCAGCAGCGCGCCATGGTGGTTAGACTTGTGGTTGTTGCGGTCAAACAGCACCAGATCGCCCGGGGTCAGCAGCGCGTTAAGTACCACTTTGTTGGAGGAGGAGGTACCGTTAAGCACGAAGTAGGTTTTATCAGCGTTAAAGACCTTCGCCGCATGCTGCTGGGCGATGCACGGCGCGCCTTCATGGATCAGCAGATCGCCCATCGCGACGTCGGCATTGCACAGGTCAGAGCGGAACAGCGCTTCACCGAAATACTCGACAAACTGGTTGCCTGCCGGGTGGCGACGGAAGAATTCACCGCCCTGATGCCCCGGGCAGTCAAAGGCGCTGTTGCCCTGGGCGACATAATCGACCAGCGCGCGGAAGAACGGCGGACGCAGCTGCACTTCATATTTGTGCGCGGCGGCTTCCAGCTGACGGCCATAGAAGTCGTTGCGGGTCTCGTCATGTTCAAACACCCCCTGAATACGTGAAAGGTACTCAGCAGGGACGATTTCTTCTTTATTAATAGCAATAAATACAGGGAGATTGTAACCGGTTGCATCTATTTCATCGAGCTTACCGCACTCGACATCTTCAATAGATAATACGGCAGCGGCAACGTCAATAAAATGAGTGTCACAGGTATTGATAATAGAGCGCTGTGTCGTAAAGCAATCCGGGCAAGTGCGGCTTACTGCAATTTTTAATTCAGACATTTTGATCTCTTCTTTATTTTCGATAATAACAGGCCCTCAATTTCTTAAATAAGAAATTGATTGTTCCGGATAAAAGGCAATATCACTCCGCTGATAATAAAATCAGGAAATTGCTTTTTTTTGGATGTCACAAACCCCACCAGTCCGGTTACTGGCTATGAGCAGGATTTGTCAGGGCGAGCGCTGTTGGCTACAGGCGAATGCCTGTACGAGCAAGATTCAGGAAGACCTGTATGCGAAAGCGCCCGTAGTCGGAAGACTACCGGGCATTAAAGAAGTGAAAGTCAAAACTATTGCGGTGGGCAAACATCATGATGTGTGTTGTCCGCCTTATGTGGGGCATAGTTCGGCTGTTGTTTTCCATTTCGTGTACCTTCATGAATTGAGTGAAAGCATGGTTATTTTATCCATGAATGAGTAGTAATCTGTGAAGATGATCAATAAAAGGCGATATTCTCAGAAATAAATAGTCACTGGTTATGCATACCGCAAGACGATATGCTGAATTGTTTGTTTGTTGTAAATAAAATGTGTTGAATAATGATTTAAATGAAGGTGGTTAGCCTTTTTTTATTATTCTTTTATGACAAAAAAGAGAGGCGGAGAGAATTAAGGGGGAGAGGGGATTTATGCTGTGAATAATTATTCACAGCATAAAGCGATAGCCGATGCCGGTTTCCGTTAATAAATGCTGTGGGCGCGCGGGATCCATTTCCAGCTTCTGGCGCAGGTGCCCCATATATATGCGCAAATAATGACTATGTTCAACCGCATTCGGTCCCCAGACCTGGCTGAGCAGCTGACGCTGAGTGAGAACCTTGCCGTGATTATTCAGCAACACCGCCAGCAGGCGGAACTCTATCGGGGTCAGATGGATCTCTTCATCGCCGCGGACGATTCGGCGGTTCGCCAGGTCGACCTGGGTATTGGAAAAGGTATACAGCGGCTGGTTCTGTTCGCTGCCGCCGTAACGGCGTAGCGCCACGCGCAGCCGCGCCTGCAGTTCGCCAATCCCGAAGGGCTTACTGAGATAGTCGTCGGCACCGGCGTCGAGGGCGGTGATTTTGTCGGTCTCTTCCGCGCGGGCCGACAGCACGATAATCGGCACCTGGCTCCACTGGCGAAAATCGCGGATGAAGTCAATGCCGTCGCCATCCGGCAGGCCGAGATCGAGAATCACCAGGTCCGGTTTGCGGGTCGCGGCCTCCAGCAGGCCGCGCTGGAGGGTTTCCGCCTCGTGAACGCGCAGGCCGTCGCCTTCCAGCGCGCTGCGCAGAAGCCGGCGAATGGCCTGTTCATCTTCAATAATTAATACGTTAATCACGTTTCCTCAGGCAGGTCGTCGAGGGTTGGCGGCGCCTCCAGCGGCAGGGTCACCGTAAAGCTGGCGCCGCCTTCCGGGCGGTTATGCGCCGACAGCGTGCCGCCGTGAACGTCCACAATGGCCTGGCAGATAGCCAGCCCCAGCCCAACGCCGGGAATGGCTGATTCTTTATGGCCCCTGGCGAATTTATCAAAAATAGACTGCTCCTTACCAGCAGGAATACCGGGACCGTTGTCCCAGACGTCCAGCTGAAGCTGTTCATCCTGATGGGTCGCGGTAATGCCGATTTGCGCCTTCGTTCCGGCGTACTTGACCGCGTTTTCCAGCAGGTTGATCAGCACGCGCTCAAACAGCGGGCCGTCCACATGAATCAGCGCCAGCGGATCGCCAAGGTGGAGTTCGATATGCCGCCCGCCGAGCCCAGGCTCCAGCGTGCGAATTGCGCTGCCGACCACCTCTTCGAGCGTCAGCCACTCCTTGCGTAAATTAAAGCCACCGGACTGAATCCGCGCCATATCCAGCAGATTATTCACCAGCCGCGTGGTGTTAAGCACATGCTGGCGGATTTCGTTGGCCTGCGGCGCATGTTTTGAACCTTCGCTTGCCAGATCAAGCGTCAGGATTTCGGCCTGGCCGAACAGGACGGTGAGCGGCGTGCGCAGATCGTGCGACAGCGCCGCCAGCAGGGAGTTGCGAATGCTCTCGCGTTCGCTGGCGAGCCGTGCCTGCTCTTCGCTGGTGGTGAGCGCCAGCCTGTCGAGGGCGCTTGCCACCAGCAGGGTGCAGGTTTCCAGCAGGCGCTGCTGTTCGGGGATCATCAGCTGGCGCAGGTTGCCCGGCTCCACCACGATCACGCCCAGGGTTTTCTCCGCCGTTTTCAGCGGCAGAATCAGGTACGGCACGCCGGGCAGGGTGTCGGTGCCCGCGCCGGCGGGCTGGCCCTTGTCGTAGCTCCAGCGAACGATGGCCTCATCCCACGGCGTGATGCCGTTGCCGGAGGTCAGCGCGGCGAGATGGCCGCTGGCGTTGGGCAGCAGGACCTGACTGCGGGCGTAAAAGGTCGACTGGATAAACTGCTCGCTGGTGCGGGCGATATCCTGCTCGCTGCGGCCGATGGCCAGCGCCTTTGACATCTCATACAGATGGCGGGTGCGCTGCTCGCGGTAGCGGGCGATACGCGCCTGGTAGCGGACGCCCGCCGTCAGGTTACCGATGATCAGGCCGACGGTAAGCATGACCGCAAATGTCAGCACATACTGAATATCCGAGACGGCAAGCGTGCCGCGCGGGGCGATAAAAAACAGGTCAAAGCTGATGACGTTGATCACCGTCGCCAGCACCGACGGCCAGCGGCCGTAAAACAGGGCGACGATCACCACGCCAAGCAGGTACAGCATCACCAGGTTGACGGTGGCGAAGGCGACCAAAAAGTTGCTGGCGACAAGGGTGATTAACGCGCAGAGCGCCACCGCCACCGCGCAGCCGCGGACCTGCACCCGCCAGCGGTCCATCCACGGACGCGCGTCGTTGCCGCGGTTGACCGGCGGCGCGGGCGCATCCTCCAGCGCGACGATCACTAAATCAAGGTCCGGCGCGCGCCGGGCGAGGCGATCGGCAAACGATTCCCGGCTCCACCAGTGACGCTGCGCGCGGCGGCCGATAATAATTTTGCCGAGGTTGTGCTCGCGGGCGTAGCGCAGTATCGCTTTGTCTTCCGCCGGGTCGGAGAGGGTGGCGGTTTCCGCGCCCAGCTCCTGCGCCAGACGCAGAGCGCTGAGAATGCTGCGCCGCTGGTGCTCCGGCAGGCGGTGTAGCCCCGGCGTTTCAACATACACGGCGTGCCACACGCTGCCGAATTTGGCGGCCAGCCGCGCGGCGGTACGCACCAGCTTTTCATTGCCGCTGCTGTGGCCGACGCAGAGTAAAATGGCGTCGCGGGTGTGCCAGACGCGCTCCTCGCCCTGGCCGCGCCACTCGCGCATTTGGTCGTCGACGCGGTCGGCGGTGCGCCTTAGCGCCAGCTCGCGCAGCGCGATCAGGTTGCCTTTACGGAAGAAGTGCTCAATAGCCCGCTCCGCCTGGCCGCCAATGTAAACTTTCCCTTCGTGCAGGCGCTGGCGAAGATCGTCAGGGGGGAGGTCGACCAGCACGATTTCATCGGCGGCGTCAAAGAACGGGTCGGGCACCGTTTCGCGCACCTTAATACCGGTGACGCCGCTGACCACGTCGTTCAGGCTTTCCAGGTGCTGGACGTTGACGGTGGTAAAGACGTCGATCCCGGCTTCCAGTAGTTCTTCGACGTCCTGCCAGCGCTTCGGGTGGCGGGAGCCGGGGGCGTTGGTGTGCGCCAGCTCGTCCATCAGGATCAGCGCCGGACGGCGGGCGAGAGCGGCATCAAGGTCAAACTCTTCGACAATGCGTCGGCGATGGTGAATCCGTTTTCGCGGCTGTGTCGCCAGCCCGTCGAGCAGGGCGGCGGTCTCCTGACGGCCGTGGGTTTCGACCACACCTATCAGGATATCGAGCCCCTGCGCCCGCAGCCGCTGCGCTTCGCTGAGCATGGCGTAGGTTTTCCCTACGCCCGCACAGGCGCCAAAGAAGACTTTCAGTTTACCCCGGTGCCAGCCGGAGGTTTGCTCCAGCAGGCGGTCAGGGTCCGGGCGAAGAGGCTCGTCGGTCATTATGTATCCTGAGTTTATTTCAGCGCATCAAGTGCCATATTCAGCTCAACAATATTCACCACCGGCAGGCCGATAATGCTGACCAGCGGCTTTTGCGTATGCTCCGCGACCAGCTTGCTCAGCGCATCCACCGACATCTGGCGCGCGGCGGCCACGCGGGGGATTTGCCAGGCGACCGCCTGCGGCGACAGGCTGTAGTCGAGGCCGCTGGCGGAGGTGGTGACCAGCTCCACCGGCACGGCGCTGTCGGCCTGCGGATTCGCTTTACGCAGCTGCTCCACGCGGGCGGCAACCTCTTTATCCAGCTCCGGATTGCTGGCGGCTAAGTTGCTACCGCCGGATGCTTCTGGATTATAGGGACTATTTGCCGTCGCGGAAGGGCGTCCGTGGAAATATCCTGCGGCGTCAAAGTTTTGTCCAATCAGCAGCGAGCCGCGGATCGTATTGTCTTCCCGGATTAACGAGCCGTTTGCCTGATCGTTAAACCACCATTGCCCGAGGGCGGTGGTGACCAGCGGGTACAGTCCGCCGGTGACCAGCGTCAGAAAAACCAGAATGACCAGAGCAGGGCGTAACATCGCCATTTTCAATTTCCTCTTACACCAGACCAAACAGCGTCAACAGCAGGTCGATAAGCTTGATACCGACAAACGGCACCAGCAGACCGCCCAGACCATAAATCCACAGGTTGCGGCGCAGCATGGCGGCCGCCGACAGCGGCTTGTAGCTCACGCCTTTGAGCGCCAGCGGGATCAGAAACACGATAATCAGCGCGTTAAAAATGACCGCGCTCAGGATGGCGGAAGCCGGTGAGTGCAGGTGCATCACGTTCAGGGCGTTCAGCTGCGGATAGGTTGCCGCGAACGCCGCCGGAATGATGGCGAAATACTTCGCCACGTCGTTGGCGATACTGAACGTGGTCAGCGAACCGCGGGTCATCAGCATCTGTTTGCCGATGTGCACCACCTCAATCAGCTTGGTCGGGTTGGAGTCGAGATCGACCATGTTCCCGGCCTCTTTCGCCGCCTGGGTCCCGGAGTTCATCGCCACCGCGACGTCGGCCTGCGCCAGCGCCGGAGCATCGTTGGTGCCGTCGCCGGTCATCGCCACCAGCCGGCCTTCCGACTGATACTGGCGGATCAGTGCCAGCTTGGCTTCCGGCGTTGCTTCGGCGAGGAAGTCGTCGACCCCGGCTTCGGCGGCAATGGCCGCGGCGGTCAGGCGGTTGTCCCCGGTGATCATCACCGTTTTAATGCCCATTTTACGCAGCTGGGCGAAGCGCTCTTTTATGCCGCCTTTAACGATATCCTTCAGCGCGATAACGCCCAGCACCATAGCGCCCTCGACGACAACCAGCGGCGTGCCGCCCTGACGGGCGACGCTTTCCACCAGCGTGTCCACCTGCGGCGGAAAGTGGCCGCCGTTGGCCTCGACGTGGCGGCGAATGGCGTCAACGGAACCCTTGCGGATCATCCGGTTATGCACGTTGATGCCGCTCATGCGGGTCTGCGCGGTGAAGGGGACGAAGGTGGCCTGCAGCTCCTGAACGTCGCGCACGCGGATATTAAAGCGCTGTTTGGCCAGCACCACGATGCTGCGGCCTTCCGGCGTTTCATCGGCAAGCGAGGCCAGCTGCGCGGCGTCGGCCAGCGTTCTTTCCTCCACGCCGGGAGCGGGCAGGAAATCGGAGGCCTGGCGGTTGCCAAGGGTAATGGTGCCGGTTTTGTCGAGCAGCAGGACGTCAACGTCGCCTGCGGCCTCAACGGCGCGGCCGCTGGTGGCGATAACGTTCGCGCCGAGCATGCGGCTCATCCCCGCCACGCCGATGGCCGACAGCAGGCCGCCGATGGTGGTTGGGATCAGGCACACCAGCAGCGCCACCAGCACCGTGACGCTGACCGCTGCGCCGCCGTACGCCGAGAACGGCCACAGGGTCGCGGTCGCCAGCAGAAAGACGATAGTCAGGGCGACCAGCAGAATGGTCAGCGCGATTTCGTTTGGCGTTTTGCGACGCTGCGCGCCTTCCACCATGGCGATCATCCGGTCAAGGAAGGTCTCGCCGGGGTTGACGCTACAGCGGATCACCAGCCAGTCGGAGAGAATACGGGTCCCGCCGGTCACCGAGGCGAAATCGCCGCCGGATTCACGGATAACCGGCGCTGATTCACCGGTAATGGCGCTTTCGTCCACCGATGCGCCGCCCTCGATAACTTCGCCGTCGCAGGGGATAATATCGCCCGCTTCGACCAGCACGATATCGCCTTTGCGCAGATCTTCAGACGGCACATGGTCGATTTGCGCGTCATGCTGCGGCGCGCGCAGCTTACGGGCGAACGACGTTTTCTTAACCCCTTTCAGGCTGTTGGCCTGCGCCTTGCTGCGGCCCTCCGCCAGCGCTTCAGCGAAGTTGGCGAACAGTACGGTAAACCACAGCCAGATGCTGATTGCGGCGGTGAAACCCGCGCTGCCGGGCAGGTGGCCGGTCGCCATGGCGACGGACAGCCCGGTCGTCAGCACGCTGCCTATCCAGACGATGAACATCACCGGGTTATGCCACTGCACGTCCGGGCTCAGTTTTTTCACGGCATCCATCAGGGCCTGACGAACCAGCGACGGTTCGAACAGAGCCAGTTGCTTGCGACTCATAACGCGTCTCCAGCCGATTTACAGTAAAGAAAGGTGTTCCGCGACCGGGCCAAGCGCCAGGGCGGGAATAAAGGTTAGCGCGCCGACCAGAATCACGGTGCCGATCAGCAGGCCGATGAACAGCGGGCCAAAGGTCGGCAGGGTGCCGGGGCTTGCGGGCTGGATTTTTTTACCCACCAGCGAACCGGCGATCGCCAGCACCGGTACGATCACGCCAAAGCGGCCAACGAACATGCAGAACGCCAGCAGGCAGTTCCAGAACGGCGTATTTGCGCTCAGACCTGCAAAGGCGCTGCCGTTGTTGTTCGCTGCGGAAGACACCGCGTACAGCACTTCGCTAAAGCCGTGAATGCCCGGGTTGAAGATCCCGGCGCGTCCGGCATCGGTCATCATGGCAAGCGCGGTGCCGATCAGCACCAGCGACGGGGTGATAAGAATAGCCAGCGCGGTCATTTTCATTTCGCGCACGTCGATTTTCTTACCGAGGTACTCCGGCGTGCGGCCGATCATCAGCCCGGCGATAAACACCGCCAGCAGCACGAACAGCAGCATGCCGTACAGGCCGGAGCCAACGCCGCCGAAGACCACTTCGCCAATCTGCATCAGCCACATCGGCACCATACCGCCCAGCGCGGTAAAGGAGTCATGCATGGCGTTCACCGCGCCGCAGGAGGCCGCAGTGGTAATCACCGCAAACAGGCTGCTTTGCAGAATGCCGAACCGGCTCTCTTTACCTTCCATATTGGCGGCGCTGTCGGCGCCAAGCTGCAGGAAGTGCGGGTTGCCCTGCAGCTCCGCCCACATCACCACGGCGGCGCAGATGACGAAGATTATCGACATCGCCCACAGGATAGCGCGACCCTGGCGGCGGTCATTGACCGCATCGCCAAAGGCAAAGCAGAGCGCCGTCGGGATCAGGAAAATCGCCAGCATCTGCACAAAGTTGGTCAGCGCCGTTGGGTTTTCAAAGGGGTGGCTGGAGTTGGCGTTGAAGAAACCGCCGCCGTTGGTGCCCAGCATCTTGATAGCCTCCTGCGAAGCGACCGGCCCCATCGGCAGCAGCCCTTTTGCCCCTTCGAGCGAGGTGAAATGCTGGTAGGGCAGGAAGTTTTGCAGTGTGCCCTGTTGGATCATCAGCAGCGCGATCAGCAGCGAGATAGGCACGAGGATCCACAGCGTGATGCGGATGATGTCCATCCATGCGTTGCCCAGCGTGCTGGCGCTGTTGCGGGCGAAACCGCGGATCAGCGCGAAGACCACGGCAATGCCGGTGGCGGCGGACAGGAAGTTCTGTACGGCGAGCCCCGCCATCTGGCTGAAGTAGCTCAGGGTGGTTTCACCGCTGTAGGCCTGCCAGTTGGTGTTGCTGACGAAGCTCACGGCGGTGTTCAGCGCCAGATCCCAGGGCAGGCCGGGGAAACCCTGCGGGTTCAGCGGCAGTACGCCCTGAAACGCCAGCATCAGAAACAGCAGCACGAGGCCGGCGAGGTTAAGCAGCAAAAGCGCCAGCAGGTACTGGCGCCAGTTCATCTCCTCACGCGAAACGCCCAGCACGCGCCATAAGCCGTTTTCGACGGCGGCGGTGCCCGGCAGCGGCGCGTTGTTAATCATCTTCGCCAGCCCCAGGCCCAGAGGGCGGGCAAGAACGAAAAGCACCAGCAGAAAACCGGCGATTAATAAAAATGCCTGGGCAGCCATCAGAAGGCCTCCGCATTAATCAGGGCGTAAACCAGATAGCCCAACAACAGGAAAACCAGCACGATACCGGTTATTACGCCTGCGCTCACAGTCCACCTCCAGGTGTTTGATGATGTACAGAAAAGGTAGGTTTTTCGGTGCAAAGATTTCGCAAAAAACGGGGAGCGGGGTGTAAAAAAAATATAAAAATGGCGAAAAGCCATTAATTAACTAATGGTTAGTATTAATTTAACTTTTATGTAACTCAATTACGGAAAGTAGTGTAAAGAACCGGTAAATGGGTGAAAAATAGTGGTCGGATGAGTAGTAAAATTACGGCCAAAGCGGTACTATTTTAGGCAGATAACTTTTACCGGTGCGCTTCACCGGTCGAGTAAAAGGGGGAGACCAAGATGACTCTGTATAAAGACTATCCTGCACACGTCGTATTCGCGCGCCGCGTATTCGCGGTAGTAGCGGGCATCGTGGCGCTGCCGGTGATGCTGTTCTGGAAAGACCGCGCGCGTTTTTACAGCTACCTGCACCGGGTGTGGGCGAAAACCAGCGAAAAACCGGTGTGGATGGATCAGGCTGAGAAAGCCACCTGTGATTTTTACTAATCCCGCAGCAACCATAAAAAACCGCCTGCGTTAAACGAGGCGGTATGTTCACTCGCCCGTCATTGTGCGGTCGAGTCGCGTTAAGGCCGCCCTGTGCGGCCTTTTCCATTTCCGGGCGACTACACTTCTTTATAGATCTGAAAGGAGTGGGTATGAGCGAGAAAATCCCCGTGGGCATCAGTGCCTGTTTATTGGGAGAGAAAGTCCGTTTTGATGGGGGCCACAGGCGGTTCCCCTTTGCGGTGGAGGAACTTTCTCCCTGGGTGGCGTTTGAGCCGGTGTGCCCGGAAATGGCGATAGGGTTGCCAGTGCCTCGTCCCGCCTTACGCCTGGTGAAGGGGGAGTCCGGGGAGATGGAGCTACGTTTTAGCGATAAACGTGAAGGCGAACTCAGCTCCGCCATGCGCGAGTTTACCCACAAACGTATTGCCCGCTTTGAGCACCTTTGCGGCTATATCGTCTGCGCTAAGTCACCGAGCTGCGGTATGGAGCGAGTTCGGGTTTATGACGCAAAGAGTCATAACAACCGTAAATCCGGGCGGGGTATTTATACCGAAATATTGATGCAGACCTATCCCTGGCTCCCTGTCGAAGAAGATGGGCGATTGCACGATCCGGTGCTTCGCGAAAATTTTGTCGAACGGATTTACGCGCTCCACGAGCTGCACGTTCTGCGGGAACGCGGCCTGACGCGGGGAGAGCTTGTCGCTTTTCACAGTCGTTACAAACTTCTGCTGCTGGCGCATTCCCAGCCGCTTTATCGGGAACTCGGGCGCTTTGTGGCGGCGATGAGCGAATGGTCCTCTCTGGCGGATTATTTTACGGAATACCGTTTACGCCTGATGGCGTTGATGGCGCATCCGGCAACGCGCCGCAATCACACCAACGTGTTGATGCATGTCCAGGGATACTTCCGCAACCAGCTCAACAGCCGTCAGCGTCAGGAGCTGGCTAATCTTATCGACCGCTACCGACAGGGGACGCAGCCGCTGCTTGCGCCCGTCACGTTGTTAAAACACTATATGGCTGAATTTCCTGATGCTTATCTGGCGGGGCAGCGCTATTTCGACCCGTGGCCGGAGGCTTTACGTTTACGATACGAACACTAACGGGAGAGTGATGACCACGCATCTGGTCTGGTTCCGCGCCGACTTACGGCTGCATGACAACCTCGCCCTTGCGGCGGCGTGCCGCGATAGCTATGCGAAGGTACTGGCCCTGTTCATTGCCACGCCAGGGCAGTGGCGGCAGCACCGCATGGCCCCCCGTCAGGCAGCGTATATTCAGGCGCAGCTTAATGATTTACAGCGAAATCTGGCAGACAAGGGCATTCCATTGCTGTTGCGGGAAGCGGAGGATTTCGCCGCGTCGGCACAGGTAATCCGGCAGGTCTGCAATGAGCATAAGGTCAGCTCGCTTTATTACAACTATCAGTACGAACTCAATGAACGCAGGCGAGATGCGCGGGTGGAAAAAGCGCTGAAAGACGTCCTTTGCCAGGGGTTTGACGACAGCGTGATGCTGGCGCCCGGCAGCGTGATGACCGGCGACAGGCAGATGTATAAGGTGTTTACGCCGTTCAAAAATGCGTACTTAAAGCGACTGAAAGAGGGTTTGCCGGAGTGCGTACGGGCACCTTCAGTCCGGGAAGAGGGCGCTATCAAGGTCTGTCAACCTCTTAAGCTTAATTATCCGCAGACGCCTTTCGACCCGGATTTATTTCCGGCAGATGAGAAAAGCGCCATCGCCCGGCTCCGGCAATTTTGCCAGCAACAGGCGGCGGAATATGAACAGAAACGAGACTTCCCGGCAATGGAAGGGACCAGCCGTTTATCTTGCTGCCTGACCGTAGGCGTCCTTTCGCCACGTCAGTGTTTGCGCCGTTTACTGGCTGAGTGCTCCGGTGCGTTGGAGGGCGGAGCCGGGAGCGTCTGGCTGAATGAGCTTATCTGGCGTGAATTTTATCGCCATTTAATGACTTTTCACCCTGAGCTTTGTCGTTTCAAACCGTTTATCAAATGGACTGATAACGTGAAATGGTGTGAGGATCACACCCGGCTTAACGCCTGGCAGCGGGGACAAACGGGCTACCCGATTGTCGATGCCGCCATGCGCCAGCTGAATGACACCGGGTGGATGCACAATCGTCTGCGGATGATTGTTGCCAGCTTCCTGGTCAAAGATCTGCTGATTGACTGGCGGGAAGGGGAGCGTTATTTCATGTCGCAGCTGGTGGATGGCGATCTTGCCGCGAACAACGGCGGCTGGCAGTGGGCGGCGTCCACCGGTACCGATGCGGCGCCCTATTTTCGGATTTTCAACCCGACGACGCAGGGCGAAAAATTCGACAAGCAGGGCGAATTTATTCGTCGTTGGTTGCCTGAACTGAAAGATGTGCCGGACAAGGCGCTGCATTCGCCGTGGCAGTGGGCTGACAAGGAAGGGGGGACGATTGATTATCCGCGCCCGATTGTCGATCACCCGCAGGCGCGGCTGGAGACCCTGGCGGCCTATGAGGCCGCCAGGAAAGGTTAAGAGGCCAGCGCCAGGCGGCGGGCTTTCTTAATACGCATCGTCTGGACCAGCCAGATAACCAGCACCATGCCAACGCAGGCGAGCGCCCCCCAGGTAATCTGGCTGAACACGTCGATGTAGGCGTTGATGGAGTAGTTGATGGCGCCCGCGGCATCGAACGCGCCCTGCGAGGTCTGGTCGGCGATAACCCCGGCGACGTAGTTGGCGATAGCGCCCGACAGCAGCATGTAGATCCCGGTCAGCACCCCGGTTACGCCCGGGATCTCAATACGGGTGATCTGCGCCATGGCGACCGGGTCGATGAACAGCTCCGCAAAGCCCATTACCGCCAGCCCCAGCACCATCAGCGGCATAGAGGACTGGCCGTGCGCCGCTGACCAGCGGGCGCTGAAGGTCAGAATGCAGAAGCCTGCGCTCATCAGACCCAGCCCCAGGGCATATTTTCCCCAGATGCGCACCGCGCGGTTGCCCGCCACGCCCTCTTTCACCACCCATGCCAGCACCACGCCGCACAGCATTACGGCGAAGCCGTTGATCGACTGGAACATGGCGGTTGGGACTTCATATCCCATGATATCGCGGTTCACAAAGCGGTCGATATAGAGGCTAATCGAGCTGCCGCCCTGCTGGGCGAAGGCCCAGAACAGCAGGCTAAAGAAGGTCAGTACGACGATAAGCCCCAGCTCTTTACGCTGCTTCTGGTTTTGCGCCTGCCGGTAGATTTTCGCCAGCACGGCAAGGCCGATGAGGGTTGCGACGATCAGCGCATACACCGACCACTCTTGCCAGAACAGAACGGCGATAACCACCGGCGAGACCAGCAGCAGCACCAGCAGCCAGCCCCAGACCGGCAGCGCGAATTGCTTACTGCACAGCACGGCCTTGTTGACGCCGGCGGTGTGGCTGAAGTGGCGATTGCCGCAGAGGAAAATCACCAGTCCGGCGAGCATCCCCACGGCGGCCAGCGCAAAGCCCATCGCCCAGCTGTACTCCTCCTGAACATAGCCGCAGGCGATTGGCGCAATAATCGAGCCGACGTTGCCTGCGGCGTACATCAGCGAGAATCCGCCGTCGCGGCGCGGGTCGGTCGGCTCATACAGCTCGCCCAGCAGGCAGCTGACGTTGGATTTAAATAATCCATAACCGCAGACAATGATTGCCAGCGAGAGGTAGAGGAAAGCGGCGGACATTTCGCTGGCGCCGAGCACCAGATGACCGATGACCATCAGCAGCGCTCCGAGCATCACCGCCATGCGGTTGCCGAGCACCTTATCGGCAAGATAGCCGCCGAGGATTGGCGTGACGTACACCAGCGAACAGTAGGCGCTGAACAGCGCGTAGGCATGGGTATCGTTGTATTTCAGCTGGTTGGTTAAATACAGAATCAGCAGGGCACGCATGCCGTAGAAGCTAAAGTATTCCCAGATTTGCAGCGCGACGACGTAGTAGATAGCGCGGGGTTGTGACGATGGTGTCTTCATTTCGTTCTCTGTCTTGCCAGTAGCGCGGAAGATAATCATTCCGCATTATTCATTTCTTTTATGCTATCCATGGTCTTTGTGCATCAATGCTTCATTAATATGCTGTCCTTTTGCATAAATATACACGAATATCCTGTGAGGTGGTAAGCCTTTTACGGCGTCATCGTCAACCCGCCGCTGCGGACCTTTACGGCGGGGATCGGCGTCCGGTTGACGGAAAGCTGTGATATTCTTAAAGGATTATTTCCCGGCAGGAGCGACGATGAAAAATAGCGAACTGGAACAATTGATTAATGACAAACTCAACAGTGCGGCCATCAGCGATTTTGCGCCAAACGGCCTGCAGGTTGAGGGCAGAGCAGAAATTCAAAAAATCGTCACCGGCGTCACCGCAAGCCAGGCGCTGCTGGATGAGGCCGTGCGTCAGCAGGCCGATGCGGTGATCGTGCATCACGGCTACTTCTGGAAAAACGAATCGCCGGTGATCCGCGGAATGAAGCGTAACCGTTTGAAAACGCTGCTGGCGAACGATATCAATCTCTACGGCTGGCACCTGCCGCTGGACGCGCATCCTGAGCTTGGCAATAACGCCCAACTGGCGGCGCTGCTGGGCCTTAACGTACGCGGCGAGATTGAGCCGCTGCTGCCGTGGGGCGAGCTTTCCATGCCGGTGTCCGGCCTTGAGCTGGCATCGTGGATTGAGGCGCGGCTGGGACGCAAACCGCTGTGGTGCGGCGATACCGGGCCGGATAAGGTTTCCCGCGTGGCGTGGTGTACCGGCGGCGGACAGAGCTTTATCGACAGCGCCGCCCGTTTCGGCGTTGACGCGTTCATTACCGGCGAAGTGTCGGAGCAGACCATCCACTCGGCGCGCGAGCAGGGTTTGCATTTCTATGCGGCAGGTCATCACGCCACGGAGCGGGGCGGGATCCGCGCCCTCAGCGAATGGCTGCAGGAGACGACCGATCTTGACGTGACCTTTATCGATATTCCTAATCCAGCCTGATACGGGAGACAGAGGGTGCAGCGAGCGCGTTGTTATCTGTTAGGTGAAACGGCAGTGGTGCTGGAGCTGGAACCTCCGGTAACGCTGGAGAGTCAGAAGCGTATCTGGAGCCTGGCGCAGCGTCTGGTCGGCTCACCGAATGTGGTTGAAGCCATTCCGGGTATGAACAACATCACGGTTATCCTCAGCTCGCCGCAAACGCTGGCGCTGGACGCCATTGAGCGTCTGCAGCGCTGGTGGGAAGAGAGCGATGCGCTGGAGCCGGAGTCGCGCTTTATCGAGATCCCGGTGATTTACGGCGGCGACAGCGGTCCGGATCTGGCGGAAGTGGCGCAGCACAGCGGCCTGAGTGAAAAACAGGTTGTGGAACTGCACGCGTCGGTGGATTACGTGGTCTGGTTTTTAGGTTTTCAGCCGGGCTTTCCCTATCTGGGGAGCTTGCCGGAGGCGCTGCATACGCCCAGGCGCGCGGAGCCCCGGCTGAGGGTTCCGGCGGGGTCCGTAGGCATCGGCGGTCCGCAGACCGGCATCTACCCGCTGGCGACGCCGGGCGGCTGGCAGCTGATTGGCCTGACGCCGCTTAAATTATTTGACCCCCATCGCGATGAGCCGATTCTGCTGCGTCCGGGCGATAACGTGCGCTTCATCCCGCAGAAGGAGGGCGTATGCTGAACATTATTCGGGCGGGGATGTACACCTCGGTGCAGGATAACGGACGCCACGGCTTTCGTCAGTCGGGCATCAGCCACTGCGGCGCGCTGGACAAACCGGCGCTGTATATCGCGAATCTGCTGGTGGGCAACGATCCCGGCGCCGCGGCGCTGGAGATAACCCTGGGGCAGCTGGTGGTGGAGTTTGAGTCTGACGGCTGGTTCGCCCTTACCGGAGCAAGCTGCGCGGCGCATCTTGATCGTCAGCCCGTCTGGACCGGCTGGCGGCTGCCGGTGAAAGCAGGCCAGCGGCTGACGCTGAAGCGGCCGCTGCACGGGATGCGCAGCTATCTGGCGGTGGCGGGCGGAATCGATGTGCCGGAAGTCATGGGGTCCCGCAGCACCGACCTGAAGGTCGGCATCGGCGGTTATGAAGGCCGCCTGCTGAAAGATGGCGACCGGCTGGCGACAGGAAAACCGGGGCGGCAGCTCAGCGAGGCGCGGGGCGTCAAGCAGCTGCTGTGGGGCAACCGCATTCGCGCGCTGCCCGGGCCGGAATACCAGGAGTTTGATCAGGCCTCGCAGGAGGCGTTCTGGCGCTCGCCCTGGCAGCTGAGCCCGCAAAGCAACCGGATGGGCTACCGCCTGCAGGGGCAGCCGCTGACCCGCACCACCGATCGCGAGATGGTCTCGCACGGACTGCTGCCGGGCGTCATCCAGGTGCCGCACAACGGGCAGCCGATCGTGCTGATGAACGATGCCCAGACGACCGGCGGCTATCCGCGAATTGCCTGTATTATTGAGGCGGATATGTATCACCTGGCGCAAATTCCCCTTGGGCAACCCATTCATTTTGTTCCGTGTTCGCTGGAAGAGGCGCTACAGGCGCGTCACGACCGGCAGCGCTATATCGAACAGCTAATATGGCGACTCAACGATGAAAATTGATTTGAATGCGGACCTGGGCGAGGGTTGCGCCAGCGACGCTGAGTTATTAAAACTGGTCTCCTCCGCCAACATCGCCTGCGGGTTTCATGCCGGCGATGCGCAAACCATGCTGGCGAGCGTGCGTGACGCGTTGAAGAACGGCGTGGCGATTGGCGCGCATCCGAGTTTCCCGGATCGGGAAAACTTTGGCCGTACCGCCATGAACCTGCCGCCGGAAACAGTGTACGCGCAGACGCTGTATCAGATAGGCGCGCTGGCGGCGATGGCGCGCGCGGAAGGCGGCGCGATGCGCCATGTTAAGCCGCACGGCATGCTCTACAACCAGGCGGCAAAGGATCCGCAGCTGGCCGACGCTATCGCGAAGGCGGTACGGGCCTGCGATCCGTCATTGATTCTGGTGGGGCTGGCGGGCAGCGAACTGATTCGCGCAGGCGAGCGTTATGGTCTGACGACGCGTCAGGAGGTGTTCGCCGACCGCGGCTACCTGGCGGACGGCTCGCTGGTGCCGCGTACTCAGCCGGGCGCGCTGATTGAGGATGAAGAACAGGCGCTGGCGCAAACGCTGGGGATGGTGGAATCCGGACGGGTGAAAAGCATTACCGGCGAGTGGGCAAGCGTGACGGCACAAACGGTGTGCATTCATGGCGACGGCGAGCACGCACTCGCTTTCGCCCGCCGCTTGCGCGCGGCATTTCAGGCGTGCAGTATCAATATCGTAGCTTAAATCATTGACATAGCCTCCATAGAGGGGCCGTGCATATAACAAACGACACAATGGATCACAACTCACAAACAGGAAAGAACTATGGGAGAGACAATAACGCTCTGGCCACTGATGGGAATAGCCGTCATTGTGGTTGGATTTCTTTTACGCTTTAACCCGGTACTGGTGGTCATCGTCGCCGGGATTGTCACCGGGCTGGCGGCGCATATGCCGATCGCCACCATTCTCGAGAAGCTGGGCGAAGGCTTTCTCAACACCCGCAACCTGCCGTTTATCCTGCTTATCCCGCTGGCCGTCATCGGCCTGCTGGAGCGCCACGGGCTGAAAGAGCGCGCCCAGGCGTGGATTGCCAGAATTCGCAGCGCCACCTCGGGACGCCTGCTGATTGTCTATCTGTTCATTCGTGAAGCGACCGCTGCGCTGGGGCTGACCAGCCTTGGCGGCCATCCGCAAATGGTGCGTCCGCTGCTGGCGCCGATGGCGGAAGGGGCCGCGGAGAAAAAGTTCGGCGAACTGCCCGGCGCGGTGCGCTATCGCCTGCGGGCGATGTCGGCGGCGACCGATAACGTCGGTCTGTTCTTTGGCGAGGATATTTTCGTCGCCTTCGGCGCGATCATCTTCATGCACAATTTTATGCTGGAATCCGGCGGGATCCAGACCGAGCCGCTGCACATTGCGCTGTGGGGGATCCCAACGGCGCTCTGCGCCTTTCTGATCCACGGCGCGCGGCTGTGGCGTCTGGACAGCTACCTGCAGCGCGAGATGCTGAAAGCCAGCGCGACGCAAACCATCCGCAAAGGAGAGGCGCAATGAATTTCCAGCAAAGCTACCTCTACTGGCTGGCGGGGGGCGTCCTGCTGATTGTCGCCGTCATGTCCTGGCAGGACAAAGCGAACCCGCGTCGCCTGACGACGGGTCTGTTCTGGGGCGTGTATGGCCTGCTGTTCCTGCTGGGCGACTGGACCTATCAGCTGGTGGGCGATAAACGCATGGTCAATATCGCCGTCGGCGGCGCGGTGGTAGTGATGGCGCTGATTGCCGGTTTCGGCGGCGTAAAGCTCGGCAGCTATCACCAGCGTAGCCGTGAACAGCGTGAGGAAAGCGCTGTCCGTCTCGGCAACCGCCTGTTTTATCCGGCGCTGGCGATTCCGCTGGTGACCGTCATTGGCGTGCTGATGTTTAACTATATTCCGGGGCTGCAGCTGGCGCTGTTCGGGCCGGGCAATCACGCGACCCTGGTGACGCTGTTTTCCATGACCGTAGGGTCGTTGCTGGGTCTGGGGATGGCGGTAAAGATGACGCATGAGAAGGCGCATCAGCCGATTCAGGAGGCCCGCCGCCTGCTGGACTCCATCGGCTGGGCGTTCATTTTACCGCAGATCCTCGCCACCCTCGGGCTGCTGTTTACCGCGGCAGGCGTCGGCAGCGGCATCTCGTACCTTACGCAGGAGTACCTCGCCGTCGATAGCCGTTTCGTGGCCGTCGCGGTCTACACCATCGGCATGGCGCTGCTGACCATGGTGATGGGCAACGCCTTCGCCGCGTTCCCGATTGTCACGGCGGGGATCGGCATCCCGATTCTGGTGCTGCAGCATGGCGGAAATCCGGCGGTGATGGCGGCCATTGGCATGTTCTCCGGCTACTGCGGGACGCTGATGACGCCGATGGCGGCAAACTTCAACATTGTTCCCGCCGCGCTGCTGGAGCTGCCGGATAAAAATGCGGTCATTAAAGCGCAGGTGCCGACCGGGCTCCTGCTGCTGCTGACCAACGTGTTCCTGATGTATTTCCTGATGTTCCTGTAAGGAGGAAGGATGAAAACGGTACTGATCACCGGGTTTGAACCCTTCGGCGGCGAGCAGGTGAACCCTTCCTGGGAAGTGGTTTCACGCCTCGACAATGCGATTATTGCGGGATGCCGCGTGGTGGCGCGTCAGCTGCCCTGCGTGTTTGGCGAATCGCTGATGGCGCTTAACGCCGCGATTGATGCGCTGTCGCCAGCGCTGGTGCTGGCCGTCGGCCAGGCCGGAGGACGTACGGATATCACCGTCGAGCGCGTGGCGATTAACGTCGACGATGCCCGCATCCCGGACAACCGGGGCAGGCAGCCGGTCGATGAGCCGATTGTTCCCGGCGGCCCGGCGGCCTGGTTTAGTACGTTGCCGATTAAAGCGATGGTTACGGCGATGCGCGAGGCGGGCATTCCGGCATCGGTATCGCAAACTGCCGGAACCTTTGTCTGCAACCACGTGATGTACGGCCTGCTGCATACGCTGAGCGGCATTCAGGATGTGAAGGGCGGGTTTATCCATATTCCTTACCTGCCGGAACAAGCGGCGGCGCACCCCGGCGCGCCCAGCATGGCGGCAGAGACGGTGCGTCACGGGCTGGAGATAGCCATCGCCACGGCGCTACAGGTGGCTGAAGATATCGCCGTGACCGGCGGCGCAACCCACTGATCGGACAGAAATAAGGACAAAACGATGCCGGAAGGTCCGGAAATCCGCCGCGCGGCGGATAGCCTGGAAGCGGCTATCAAAGGCAAACCGTTGACCGGGGTCTGGTTTGCCTTCCCGCAGCTCGCGCAGTATCAGTTGTTGTTGGTCGGCCAGACCGTGACTCACATTGAGACCCGCGGAAAAGCGCTGCTGACGCACTTTTCCGGCGGGCTGACGCTCTACAGCCATAATCAGCTGTACGGCGTCTGGCGGGTGGTGGAGGCGGGGACGCTGCCGGACACGACGCGCGTGCTGCGGGTAAAGCTGCAGACCGCAGAAAAAGCGATACTGCTGTATAGCGCGTCAGATATCGAAATGCTGACGGCGGAGCAGCTGGCGACTCACCCCTTTTTACAGCGCGTCGGGCCGGATGTGCTTGATATGGCGCTGACGCCGGAATGCGTACGGGCGCGTTTGCTGCTGCCGAGCTTTCGCAACCGGCAGTTTTCCGGCCTGCTGCTGGACCAGGCGTTTCTCGCCGGGCTGGGAAACTACCTGCGGGTGGAGATCCTCTGGCAGGTCGGGCTGACGGCGCAGCATAAAGCGTCCGGGCTAAGCGATGCGCAGCTTGACGCGCTCTGCCATGCGCTGCTGGATATTCCCCGTCTTTCCTACCGCACGCGGGGAAATGCCGACGACAACAAGCACCACGGCGCACTGTTCCGCTTTAAGGTGTTTCATCGCGATGGCGAAACCTGCGAACGCTGCGGCGGGATCATCGCAAAAACACTGCAAGCGTCGCGGCCGTTTTACTGGTGCCCGGGTTGTCAGCACTGATTCGTGAAATAAAAAACGCGCCGGCAGGCGCGTTTTTTCATCGGGCGTTACGGGATTAGCGTTTGGCCAGGTCGGATGTGAAATCGCGTTTTTCGTAGCCGGTATACAGCTGACGCGGACGGGCGATCTTCATGCCGTCGTTATGCATTTCGCTCCAGTGCGCAATCCAGCCAACGGTACGCGCCACCGCGAAGATAACGGTAAACATTGAAGACGGAATGCCCATCGCTTTCAGGATGATGCCGGAGTAGAAATCGACGTTCGGGTACAGTTTCTTCTCGATGAAGTACGGGTCGTTGAGCGCGATGTGCTCAAGCTCCATCGCGACCTGCAGCAGGTCGTCTTTGGTGCCCAGCTCTTTCAGCACTTCGTGACAGGTTTCGCGCATGACGGTTGCACGCGGATCGTAGTTTTTGTAGACGCGATGGCCGAAGCCCATCAGGCGGAAAGAGTCGTTTTTGTCTTTCGCGCGACGGACAAATTCCGGGATGTGCTTAACGGAGCTGATCTCTTCCAGCATCTTCAGCGCCGCTTCGTTCGCGCCGCCGTGCGCCGGTCCCCACAGGGACGCAATACCGGCCGCGATGCAGGCGAACGGGTTAGCGCCGGAGGAGCCCGCGGTACGTACGGTAGAGGTCGATGCGTTCTGCTCGTGGTCAGCGTGCAGAATCAGGATACGATCCATCGCGCGCTCAAGCACCGGATTGACGACATACTCTTCGCACGGCGTGGAGAACATCATGCGCAGGAAGTTGCCCGCATAGGAAAGGTCGTTGCGCGGGTAAACGAACGGCTGACCGATGGAGTATTTGTAGCACATGGCCGCCATGGTCGGCATTTTCGACAGCAGGCGGAAAGCGGCGATTTCGCGATGACGTGGATTATTGACGTCCATCGCATCGTGATAAAACGCGGCCAGCGCGCCTGTCACACCACACATCACCGCCATCGGGTGAGAATCGCGGCGGAAGCCGTGGAACAGACGAGTAATCTGCTCATGGATCATGGTATGTCGGGTCACGATGGTTTTGAATTCATCGTACTGAGCCTGAGTCGGTTTTTCACCGTTCAGCAGGATGTAACATACTTCCAGGTAGTTGGACTCAGTCGCTAACTGATCGATAGGAAAACCGCGATGTAGCAGGATACCTTCGTCACCGTCGATAAAGGTGATTTTGGATTCGCAAGATGCGGTCGAGGTAAAACCGGGGTCAAAAGTGAACATCCCTTTTGAACCGAGACTACGAATATCAATAACGTCCTGACCGAGTGTACCTTTGAGCACATCCAGTTCGATAGCAGCGTCACCATTTAGGGTGAGCTTTGCCTTTGTATCAGCCATTTACGGTCTCCTTAGCGCCTTATTGCATAAGACTGCTGGATGCCGGATTTGCCTTCAGGCTGCAGTTCAACGTTACCAGTTTGTTATTTGGCTCACAGCTCCGCGTCAGAGGAGAAACCAGGGTACAGAGCTAAAGGGCGCCTGGCGGCATACGTTCAATCCACAGTGAAACTACAGCAAATCAGGGTATTAGCAGTCCGTTTATTCAAATCTGTCTATCACTAATAACTGTCCTGATTACATCGGTCAATACCATCACACTGTTACATAACTTATTCTCAGGTGAAAGAGTGACCCCATAACTTTTAAGCATTATATGACTTTTCAGATGATGGTTGTAACAATAATGTTTAATACTTGTCAAATTAGCTGAGTAAAAATTAAAATAATGTTGTTATCGTGACGCCGATCACTGTTCCGCATAAAACCCGACAAACTATATGTAGGTTAATTGTAATGATTTTGTGAACGGCCTATACTGCCGCCAGGTCTCCGGAATACCCTGCAATCCCGAGCCACCCAGCGTTGTAATGTGTCGTTTTAAACTTCTGAAAAGTTGGTTATCCATGACGCGCAGTTATAGAAAAAGGACGCTGTCTGACCCGCACGCAGACCGGAGGAAGGAAACAATAAGAACAGCATGTGGGCGTTATTCATGATAAAAAATGTGAAGAAACAAAGACCTGTCAATCTGGATCTGACAACGATCCGATTCCCTGTAACGGCGATAGCGTCCATTCTCCATCGCGTATCCGGTGTGATTACCTTCGTGGCGGTCGGTATTCTGCTGTGGCTGTTGGGAACCAGTCTCTCTTCGCCTGAAGGCTTCCTGGTGGCGACGTCCATCATGAGTAGCTTCTTTGTGAAATTCATCGTTTGGGGCATCTTGACCGCGCTGGCCTACCACGCCGTTGTCGGTATCCGCCATCTGCTGATGGATTTTGGCTATCTGGAAGAAACCCTCGAAGCAGGGACACGTTCCGCCAAAATTTCTTTTGTTATTACTGTCGTGCTTTCACTTCTCGCAGGAGTCCTCGTATGGTAAGCAACGCCTCGGCATTAGGACGCAACGGCGTACATGACTTCATTCTGGTTCGTGCCACTGCGATCGTTCTGACCCTGTACATCATCTACATGGTTGGCTTTTTCGCGACGACCGGCACCGTGACCTGGGAAGTCTGGACGGGCTTTTTCTCTTCCTCTTTCACCAAAGTTTTCACCCTGCTGGCGCTCTTTTCCATCTTGATTCACGCCTGGATCGGCATGTGGCAGGTGTTGACCGACTACGTTAAACCGCTGGCCGTGCGCCTTGTGCTGCAGCTGGCTATCGTTGTTGCGCTGGTGGTTTACGTCATTTATGGATTTGTTGTGGTGTGGGGTGTGTAATGAAACTGCCAGTCAGAGAATTTGATGCTGTTGTGATCGGCGCAGGCGGCGCAGGTATGCGCGCCGCGCTGCAAATCTCCCAGAGCGGCCAGACCTGTGCGCTGCTCTCCAAAGTCTTCCCGACCCGTTCCCATACCGTTTCCGCGCAGGGTGGCATCACCGTGGCGCTCGGTAATACCCATGAAGATAACTGGGAATGGCATATGTACGACACCGTAAAAGGGTCGGACTATATCGGCGATCAGGACGCTATCGAATATATGTGTAAGACCGGCCCGGAGGCGATTCTGGAGCTGGACCATATGGGACTGCCGTTCTCCCGTCTGGAAAATGGCACCATTTATCAACGTCCGTTCGGCGGCCAGTCGAAAAACTTCGGCGGCGAGCAGGCGGCACGTACCGCAGCGGCGGCTGACCGTACCGGTCACGCGCTGCTGCATACGCTGTATCAGCAGAACCTGAAGAACCACACCACCATTTTCTCCGAGTGGTACGCGCTGGATCTGGTGAAAAACGCCGACGGCGCGATTGTCGGCTGTACCGCGCTGTGTATCGAAACCGGTGAAGTGGTGTACTTCAAAGCCCGCGCCACCGTGCTGGCGACCGGCGGCGCAGGCCGTATTTATCAGTCCACCACTAACGCCCACATCAACACCGGCGACGGCGTCGGTATGGCTATCCGTGCCGGTGTTCCGGTACAGGATATGGAAATGTGGCAGTTCCACCCGACCGGTATCGCCGGAGCGGGCGTGCTGGTGACGGAAGGCTGCCGCGGCGAAGGCGGTTACCTGCTGAACAAACACGGCGAACGCTTTATGGAGCGTTATGCCCCGAATGCGAAGGACCTTGCGGGTCGTGACGTGGTGGCGCGCTCCATCATGATCGAAATCCGTGAAGGCCGCGGCTGCGACGGCCCGTGGGGCCCGCACGCTAAACTGAAGCTCGATCATCTGGGTAAAGAAGTGCTGGAATCCCGTCTGCCGGGCATTCTCGAACTGTCGCGCACCTTTGCCCACGTCGACCCGGTGAAAGAGCCGATTCCGGTTATCCCGACCTGCCACTACATGATGGGCGGTATTCCGACCAAAGTCACCGGCCAGGCGCTGACCGTGAACGAGCAGGGCGAAGACGTAGTGATTCCTGGGCTGTTTGCGGTGGGCGAGATCGCCTGCGTATCGGTCCACGGCGCCAACCGTCTGGGCGGCAACTCGCTGCTGGACCTGGTGGTGTTCGGTCGTGCGGTCGGCCTGCATCTGCAGGAGTCTATCGCCGAGCAGGGCGATTTGCTGGAGGCGACCGAAGATGAAATCAATGCTTCTCTGGCGCGTCTGAACCGCTGGAACGGTAACCGTGACGGCGAAGATCCGGTGGCTATCCGCAAAGCGCTGCAGGAATGTATGCAGCATAACTTCTCGGTATTCCGTGAAGGCGATGCGATGGCGAAAGGTCTTGAAGAGCTGAAAGCGATTCGCGAGCGCCTGAAAAATGCCCGTCTGGACGACACCTCCAGCGAATTCAACACCCAGCGCGTCGAGTGCCTGGAGCTGGATAACCTGATGGAAACGGCTTATGCCACCGCGCAGTCTGCGAACTTCCGTACCGAAAGCCGTGGCGCCCATAGCCGCTTCGACTTCCCGGAAAGGGATGACGAAAACTGGCTGTGCCATTCCCTGTATCTGCCGCAATCGGAAACCATGACGCGTCGTAGCGTCAATATGGAACCGAAGCTGCGTCCGGCGTTCCCGCCGAAGATTCGTACTTACTAATGCGGAGACAGGATAATGAAACTCGAATTCTCAGTTTATCGTTATAACCCGGATGTTGATGATGCTCCGCACATGCAGGATTACACCCTCGAAGCGGAAGAAGGTCGCGACATGATGCTGCTGGATGCCTTAATCCAGCTGAAAGAAAAAGATCCGACGCTGTCGTTTCGTCGTTCCTGCCGTGAAGGGGTGTGTGGCTCTGACGGTCTGAACATGAACGGCAAAAACGGCCTGGCCTGTATCACGCCGATTTCAGCGTTGCAGCGTCCGGGGCAGAAAATTGTTATCCGTCCGCTGCCGGGATTACCGGTGGTTCGCGATTTAGTGGTGGACATGGGGCAATTCTATGCACAGTATGAGAAGATCAAGCCTTACTTGTTGAATAATGGACAAAATCCACCTGCCCGTGAGCATTTACAGTCACCGGAGCAGCGTGAGAAACTCGATGGACTGTACGAGTGTATTCTCTGTGCATGCTGCTCGACGTCTTGCCCATCATTCTGGTGGAACCCGGATAAGTTCATCGGCCCGGCCGGTCTGCTCGCAGCCTACCGCTTCCTGATCGACAGCCGTGATACTGAAACCGATAACCGCCTTGACGGCTTGAGCGATGCTTTTAGCGTATTCCGCTGCCATAGCATCATGAACTGCGTCAGCGTCTGTCCGAAAGGGCTTAACCCGACGCGCGCCATCGGCCATATTAAGTCGATGCTGCTGCAGCGTAGCGCGTAAGTAACAACGCCGGATGGCGCTGCGCTTATCCGGCCTACGAGACAGTAGGCCCGGTAGGCGTAGCGTCACCGGGCAAAAAACAGGAAATCTCTAAAAACTGCCCTGAAGTGTAGACGGTTTTTAAAGGTTCCTTCGCGGGCCAATACCAAAAGAGCTCGCAGGTGAACCCCGGCACGCACACCGGGTGTGCGTGGTAGTTTCCACGGCGAAGTAAGCATTAAAAATGCTTAAGGGATCACGATGCAGAACGGCGCAATGAAAGCCTGGCTGGACTCTTCTTACCTCTCTGGCGCAAACCAGAGCTGGATAGAACAGCTCTATGAAGACTTCTTAACCGATCCTGACTCAGTTGACGCTAACTGGCGTTCAATGTTCCAGCAGTTACCTGGCACCGGAGTCAAACCGGATCAATTTCATTCTAAAACGCGTGATTATTTCCGTCGTCTGGCGAAGGATGCCTCACGTTACTCTTCTTCGATTTCCGACCCTGACACCAATGCGAAGCAGGTTAAAGTCCTGCAGCTCATTAACGCGTATCGTTTCCGTGGTCACCAGCAGGCGAATCTCGATCCGCTGGGACTGTGGCAGCAGGATAAGGTGGCCGATCTTGAGCCAGCTTACCACGATCTGACCGAGGCCGATTTCCAGGAAAGCTATAACGTAGGTTCTTTTGCCATCGGCAAAGACACCATGAAGTTAGGCGACCTGCTGACGGCGCTTAAGCAAACCTACTGCGGCTCTATCGGCGCGGAATACATGCACATCACCTCCACGGAAGAGAAACGCTGGATCCAACAGCGCATTGAGTCCGTGGTGGGTAAAGCCAGCTTCAGCGCAGATGAGAAAAAACGTTTCCTGAGCGAACTGACCGCGGCCGAAGGGCTGGAGCGTTACCTGGGGGCGAAATTCCCGGGCGCGAAGCGCTTCTCGCTGGAGGGCGGCGATGCCCTGGTGCCGATGCTCAAAGAGCTTATCCGCCATGCGGGCAACAGCGGCACCCGCGAAGTGGTGCTGGGTATGGCGCACCGCGGCCGTCTGAACGTGCTGATCAACGTGCTCGGTAAAAAACCGCAGGACCTGTTCGACGAGTTCGCCGGTAAGCATAAAGAGCACCTCGGCACCGGCGACGTGAAGTACCACATGGGCTTCTCATCGGATATCGAAACCGAAGGCGGTCTGGTTCACCTGGCGCTGGCGTTTAACCCGTCGCACCTGGAAATCGTCAGCCCGGTGGTTATCGGCTCCGTACGCGCCCGTCTGGACCGTCTGGATAACCCAAGCAGCAACATGGTGCTGCCGATCACCATCCACGGCGATGCCGCGGTGACCGGGCAGGGCGTGGTTCAGGAAACCCTGAACATGTCGAAAGCGCGTGGTTACGAAGTGGGCGGTACCGTTCGCATCGTTATCAACAACCAGGTGGGCTTCACCACCTCCAACCCGCTGGATGCGCGTTCTACCCCTTATTGCACCGACATCGGCAAAATGGTGCAGGCACCGATTTTCCACGTTAACGCGGATGACCCGGAAGCTGTGGCGTTTGTGACCCGCCTGGCGCTGGATTTCCGTAACACCTTTAAACGCGATGTGTTCATCGACCTGGTGTGCTACCGCCGTCACGGCCATAACGAAGCCGACGAGCCGAGCGCAACCCAGCCGCTGATGTACCAGAAAATCAAAAAGCATCCGACGCCGCGCAAAATCTACGCTGACAAGCTGGAAAGCGACAAAGTGACGACGCTGGAAGACGCCACCGAGATGGTTAACCTTTACCGCGATGCGCTGGATGCTGGCGAGTGCGTGGTGAAAGAGTGGCGTCCGATGAATATGCACTCCTTTACCTGGTCGCCGTACCTCAACCACGAGTGGGATGAGAGCTACCCGAACAAGGTCGAGATGAAGCGTCTGCAGGAGCTGGCGCACCGCATCAGCACCGTGCCGGAAACCGTTGAGATGCAGTCCCGCGTGCAGAAAATCTATGCCGACCGCCAGTCGATGGCGAACGGTGAGAAGCTGTTCGACTGGGGCGGCGCTGAGACGCTGGCCTATGCGACGCTGGTTGATGAAGGCGTTTCCGTCCGTCTGTCCGGCGAAGACTCCGGCCGTGGCACCTTCTTCCACCGCCACGCCGTGATCCACAACCAGACCAATGGCTCCACCTGGACCCCGCTGCAGCACGTGCACAACGGCCAGGGCGAGTTCAAGGTCTGGGACTCCGTGCTGTCTGAAGAAGCGGTGCTGGCGTTCGAATACGGCTACGCCACGGCGGAACCGCGCACGCTGACCATCTGGGAAGCGCAGTTCGGCGACTTCGCCAACGGCGCGCAGGTGGTTATCGACCAGTTCATCAGCTCCGGCGAGCAGAAATGGGGCCGTATGTGCGGTCTGGTGATGCTGCTGCCGCACGGCTACGAAGGCCAGGGGCCGGAGCACTCCTCCGCGCGTCTGGAGCGTTACCTGCAGCTGTGCGCTGAACAAAATATGCAGGTGTGCATCCCGTCCACGCCGGCGCAGGTATACCACATGCTGCGTCGTCAGGCGCTGCGCGGTATGCGCCGTCCGCTGGTGGTGATGTCGCCGAAATCGCTGCTGCGCCATCCGCTGGCGGTCTCCGACCTCGACGAACTGGCCAACGGTACCTTCATGCCGGCTATCGGCGAGGTAGACGAGCTCGACCCGCAGGCGGTAAAACGCGTTGTGATGTGTTCCGGTAAGGTGTATTACGACCTGTTAGAACAGCGTCGTAAGAACGACCAGAAAGATGTGGCGATTGTTCGTATTGAACAGCTTTACCCGTTCCCGCATCAGGCGATGCAGGACGCGCTGAAAGCTTATGCTCACGTACATGATTTTGTCTGGTGTCAGGAAGAGCCGCTCAACCAGGGCGCCTGGTACTGCAGCCAGCATCACCTGCGTGAAGTTATTCCGTTTGGGGCCGCACTGCGCTATGCAGGCCGCCCGGCCTCCGCCTCTCCGGCGGTAGGTTATATGTCCGTTCACCAGAAGCAGCAGCAAGATCTGGTTAATGACGCGCTGAACGTCAATTAATTAAAGGATGCAAAATGAGTAGCGTAGATATTCTTGTTCCCGACCTGCCTGAGTCTGTTGCCGATGCGACGGTGGCAACCTGGCACAAAAAACCGGGTGATAGTGTCCAGCGTGATGAAGTGCTGGTAGAAATCGAAACTGACAAAGTGGTACTGGAAGTACCGGCGTCTGCTGACGGCATTCTGGATGCAGTGCTGGAAGATGAAGGGACTACCGTGACCTCTCGTCAGATTCTGGGCCGCCTGCGTGAAGGCAACAGCGCCGGTAAAGAAACCAGCGCGAAAGCCGATGCGAAAGAGTCTACCCCGGCTCAGCGTCAGCAGGCTTCTCTTGAAGAGCAGAGCAACGATGCGCTCAGCCCGGCGATTCGTCGCCTGCTGGCCGAACACAGCCTCGACGCCAGCGCTATCAAAGGCACCGGCGTGGGCGGTCGTATCACCCGTGAAGATGTTGAGAAGCATCTGGCGAAAGCGCCTGCAAAAGCGGCAGCCGCACCGGCTCCGGTAGCGCCGCTGGCGGGCCGCAGCGAAAAACGCGTGCCGATGACCCGTCTGCGTAAGCGCGTCGCTGAGCGTCTGCTGGAAGCGAAAAACTCCACCGCCATGCTGACGACCTTCAACGAAGTCAACATGAAGCCCATCATGGATCTGCGCAAGCAGTACGGCGACGCGTTTGAAAAACGTCACGGTATCCGCCTGGGCTTTATGTCTTTCTACGTGAAAGCCGTAGTTGAAGCGCTGAAACGCTATCCGGAAGTCAACGCCTCTATCGATGGCGACGACGTGGTGTACCACAACTACTTCGACGTCAGCATGGCGGTCTCTACGCCGCGCGGCTTGGTAACCCCGGTACTGCGTGACGTTGACGCGCTCGGCATGGCCGACATCGAGAAAAACATTAAGGAACTGGCGGTGAAAGGCCGTGACGGTAAGCTGACCGTTGACGATCTGACCGGTGGTAACTTCACCATCACCAACGGTGGTGTTTTTGGTTCCCTGATGTCTACGCCGATCATCAACCCGCCGCAGAGCGCGATCCTCGGCATGCACGCCATCAAAGATCGCCCGATGGCGGTCGACGGCAAAGTCGAAATCCTGCCGATGATGTACCTGGCGCTGTCTTACGACCACCGTCTGATCGACGGCCGCGAGTCCGTGGGCTTCCTGGTAGCGATTAAAGAGCTGCTGGAAGATCCGACTCGTCTGCTGCTGGACGTGTAGTAGTTTAGGCATCACCTGCCCGTAGGCCGGATAAGGTGTTTACACCGCCATCCGGCGTTGATGAGATGCCTGATGGCGACGCTACTGCGTCTTATCAGGCCTACGGTTTAAAGATAACGATTACCTGAAAAGTGGATAGAACGCATGAACTTACATGAATACCAGGCAAAACAGCTGTTTGCCCGCTACGGTTTACCTGCGCCAGTCGGCTATGCCTGCTCCACCCCGCGTGAAGCAGAAGAAGCCGCCTCTAAAATTGGTTCAGGCCCATGGGTAGTTAAGTGCCAGGTGCACGCAGGCGGCCGCGGTAAAGCGGGCGGCGTTAAGGTCGTTAAGAGCAAAGAAGAGATCCGCGCATTCGCTGAGCACTGGCTGGGCAAACGCCTGGTAACCTATCAAACAGATGCTAATGGCCAGCCGGTTAATCAGATCCTGGTAGAAGCGGCGACCGATATCGCCAAAGAGCTGTACCTTGGCGCCGTCGTTGACCGTAGCTCCCGTCGCGTGGTGTTCATGGCCTCGACCGAAGGCGGCGTTGAGATTGAGAAAGTGGCGGAAGAAACGCCGCACCTGATCCATAAAGTCGCTATCGATCCGCTGGCGGGCCCAATGCCTTACCAGGGTCGCGAGCTGGCGTTTAAACTGGGTCTGGAAGGTAAACTGGTTCAGCAGTTCACCAAGATTTTCATGGGCCTGGCGACCATCTTCCTTGAGCGCGACCTGGCGCTGATTGAAATCAACCCGCTGGTTATCACCAAACAGGGCGACCTTATCTGCCTCGACGGCAAACTGGGCGCTGACGGCAACGCGCTGTTCCGCCAGCCGGATCTGCGTGAAATGCGCGATCAGTCTCAGGAAGACCCGCGCGAAGCGCAGGCTGCGCAGTGGGAACTGAACTACGTCGCGCTGGATGGCAACATCGGCTGTATGGTGAACGGCGCGGGCCTGGCGATGGGCACCATGGACATCGTTAAGCTGCACGGCGGCGAACCGGCTAACTTCCTCGACGTGGGCGGCGGCGCGACCAAAGAGCGCGTGACCGAAGCGTTCAAAATCATCCTCTCCGATGACAACGTGAAAGCCGTTCTGGTCAACATCTTCGGCGGTATCGTGCGCTGCGACCTGATTGCAGACGGTATCATCGGCGCGGTTGCTGAAGTCGGCGTTAACGTACCGGTTGTGGTTCGTCTGGAAGGCAACAACGCCGAACTGGGCGCGAAAAAACTGGCTGACAGCGGCCTGAATATTATTGCAGCGAAAAGTCTGACGGATGCAGCTCAGCAGGTTGTTGCCGCAGTGGAGGGGAAATAATGTCCGTTTTAATTAATAAAAATACCAAGGTTATCTGCCAGGGCTTCACCGGTAGCCAGGGGACGTTCCACTCTGAACAGGCGATTGCCTACGGTACGCAAATGGTTGGCGGCGTAACGCCAGGCAAAGGCGGCACCACGCATCTGGGCCTGCCGGTGTTCAACACCGTGCGTGAAGCGGTAGAAGCGACCGGCGCCACCGCCACCGTTATCTACGTTCCGGCGCCGTTCTGCAAAGATTCCATTCTGGAAGCTATCGATGCAGGCATCAAACTGATTATCACCATCACCGAAGGCATCCCGACGCTGGATATGCTGACCGTGAAGGTGAAGCTGGACGAAGCCGGCGTGCGCATGATCGGCCCGAACTGCCCAGGCGTTATCACCCCGGGCGAGTGCAAAATCGGCATCATGCCGGGCCACATTCACAAACCGGGCAAAGTGGGTATTGTTTCCCGCTCCGGTACGCTGACCTATGAAGCGGTTAAGCAGACCACCGATTACGGCTTCGGCCAGTCCACCTGCGTGGGCATCGGCGGCGACCCGATTCCGGGCTCTAACTTCATCGATATCCTGAAGCTGTTCCAGGAAGATCCGCAGACCGAAGCGATCGTGATGATCGGCGAGATCGGCGGTAGCGCGGAAGAAGAAGCGGCGGCGTATATCAAAGCAAACGTGACCAAGCCGGTTGTCGGCTATATCGCGGGCGTTACTGCGCCGAAAGGCAAACGTATGGGCCACGCGGGCGCGATTATCGCAGGCGGTAAAGGAACGGCAGACGAGAAGTTTGCGGCTCTGGAAGCGGCGGGTGTGAAAACCGTTCGCAGCCTGGCGGATATCGGCGAAGCACTGAAATCCATCATTAAGTAAATCCTCTCTGCTCTCCCTGCGGAGAGCTTTAAATGTCCGTTTTCGACATGGTTGGCCGCTGTAAAGCGGCCTTTTTTCATGGCTTATTGCAGGAAATCCTCACGTATCGGCGTGAAGGTATCCAGCAGGGTTCCCGCCTTGAGACACACGCAGCCGTGCATGACATTGGGCTGTTTGTACAGCGTATCTCCCGCTCTGACGATATGCGTTTCGTCGGCAATGGTGAATTCAAACTCACCGGATAATACGTACGTCAACTGCTCGTGGGGATGGCTGTGCATAGGGCCGATAGCGCCCTGGGCAAAATGCACTTCAACCGCCATCATATTGCCGGCATGGGCGAGAATCCGGCGGGTTACGCCATTGCCTGCCTCTTCCAGCTGCGTCAGATTGTGAAAAACAAACATCGTATCACCTTAGTTGCATGTTGAATCAGTGACTTCCGGCCTCGTCATCAGAGGCGGTATTCGTGGTTTAACGTCATGTCAATGACGGTTATCGTGTCGTCGCTCTTCACGATATCGACTTTCCCGGTACCCGTGAAATCCGTGACAAACACGAAGGAAATACGCTTATCACGGCTGCGTAATAGCAGGTAATCGATCATCGATGTCGAGGGGTTATTCGGTCCCTGGGCTTTGATTAACGCCGTATTGTTGGTTGAAAAGCAGGTGACAGAAACCGGGGCGTCAGCCTGGTAGCGAACCTCAACTTTGCCCTTCAGCGGCTGCTCGGTTGCCTGTTTAACGTAGGGGTAGCAGATCCTGACGTCATTCTGTGGCGCCGCCTGCGTTGCTGCGGCGTTGATATGGTAAACCGCATCAACGCACTGGTAGTGAGGATTATCGACGTCCCATTTATCAATTAGCAGGTTCTCCGTCACCACGATGGTGCGGCGAAAAACGATATCCCGGTAGGACTCATCATCCCATTCCACGCGAGTTTTGCTGTCGGGTAGCGCAGCGGCGCTGTGCCAGTCCACTTCGGCAATGAGCCGCGACTCTCCCTCCTGTTGCTGGTAATCGAGAACCCGGGGCAGCGCAGGGGGCTGGTTGAGTCCGTTGACGCACAGCGTGTTGTGCGAAAACGTATTTTTGTAGTAGCCATAGTGCAGCGGAGCGCCATAGCCGGTGGTGCCCAGATCGGGGAACAGCGCGCTGTAGTTATTGAAGACGATGAGGTTGAGCCTGTCGTAGTGATCGTGCTCGCCGCCATAGGGGCCGTGTTTAATGCATACGGCGCGTCCCGGCGCATTGCGGATTATCGTAAATCCGGCGTCAGGATTATGCTTATTGCCCTCCGGGGCGCTTAACGCCTGCGTCGGCAGCGGTTGCCCATAGAAAAGGGCGTCAATATTGTCGCGCGGTCCGGCGGTGTATAACCAGGCTAACAGCTCACCATATTGCGGGGCGCCATAATAGTTGAACGCAAATTCATAGATATCGGCGTGGCCGAGCTTTTCCTGGCCGTTCACGCAGTCGTTTACCTTCGGCAGCGTCATATTCGGCATCAGCAGCGTCAATGGCAGTGACAGCATGTTCGTATACCAGGGCTTATCCAGCAGGCTGAACGGACCATGATGGGCGAATTTCTCAAAGCCCATGAACGCCTCAAGCGCGTAATAGTGGTAATGCAGCGAACCTTCGAACCATAATCCGCCGGGCAGCAGGGCGTGCTCCAGCTGATACAGCAGGCCGTAAGGGCTGTTAACGGCAAACGTCAGATAATGCTCATCGTCGAGAACAGCGCCGATAATGCCGATGGTTGCACCTATCTTCACCTCGTGGTTGTGGATTTGATTGCTCCGGTGCTGCATCAGAAAATCGGCTCCGCTGCGCAGCAGGCGTCGGGAGATATAGTCATACTGTTCCGCCGTCAGCGCGGCGCTGACGATATCGAACCCACGGGCAAAATCGGCATGGCAGTTGGCTTCGCACAGCGTCTGCGCGTTGGCTTTACCGGGACCGTTGTAAGGAATACCGCCGTGCTCTTCGTAGTCAGGATAGTATTTTGCGTACTGCATCAGGATATCGATAATTTTATCGAGATATGTCTTATCGTCCGTTAGCAGCCAGAGAATGCCAAGCTCATAGCACGCTTTGGCATTGAGCCCATTGAGCCAGCGCCACCAGGCGCCGTAGTAGGGTTCACCGGTAAATACGGCTCCATCAACGGGGCAGCGGTGCTTATTGGGCGATTTTCGGTCCCAGAGCAGCCGCACGCTGTGTTCCGGGCAGTAAAAATAGTGGTTCCAGGTGGCGCAGCCCGTTTGTGGAACCAGCGTGTCGTGGTTGAGTACGTCGCGGTTGTTTTCCACCAGGCGGCGAAGGATCTCCGGCGTTACCCGGGCTTTTGCGGCCGCAATCTGGGCTTGTGTAAACTGTTTCATTATCTACCTGTATGCGTTGTCGTGGTGCTTACTTCACCAGCACAGAGCCCGGGGTCAGGATGTTGATATCGGTGTCATTTGCCTTCATCAATACCGCGGCATTTTTGCTGAAATCATCCTCTATCCAGACTCTCGCCGCGGCGAGTAACGGGCCGATAGCCTCTTCAGGGATGTATTTTATTTCCTGATATGGCCAGTCGCTGGCGGGTTTGCCGGTTTGCTGGCTGACGAAGGAGAAGGCCTTTTTCATGGTTCGCCCATCCAGTTCGTAATTCCAGACATCGTCACCGGTTATTTCACCGTAGCGACCCATTCTGGCGTAGGCTGCCAGGGCGAAATTGGTGTAGTGGAATGAGCGAGTTCGTTCAAGCTCGGCCGGTAGTTCACCTTTGACGTTCACCTGCGCGGCAAGGTGGCGATTCTTGAAAATATCGATTTGCCGACGAGCCTGTTTGACGTCACCGGAGAACAAGGAAAAAGCGGTAACCTGCGCGTCATACCAGGCGCCGTGATTGTTATACCAGTTTCCCTCTTCCTGGCCGTTAGCGCTAGTCAACAACCATGCGGCATAGGCTGAATACCAGTTTTTGTAACCCTGGACCTCTTTATCAGACAGGAAGCCCGCATGCTGCAGCAGGACGATGCTGTCGGCGACGTCTATCAGCACGCGCGTATCGATAATGCCAATCCCCCGGCCATTCACTACGCCCGGGATCGCCTGGGCGTAACTGAGGTCAGGATTCATTCTGGTCTGTTTGTTCAAAAACCAGGTGTCCAGCATGATTTCTGCTTTTTGCGCATAGCGGGCGTCTGCGCTATAAAACGCGGCCAGCGAGAGCGCGCGAACGTCGTCAGAGAACTGCACCAGGCGCTTGCTGTCCGTATCGTCTGTCTTTGATGACGGGTTTATCTGGCCGTCTTTCCGAATGTAAGGAAGATGGTCTTTGGTGTCCGGGTTTGGCCACCAGTAGGGGCCAAAGCTGTAATAGTCATGCTTATTCCCGGATGCCGGTAATAATTTTTTATCCGTTACGCTCCAGGGTTTATGTTCCAGCGCCTGGTTTGCTTTCTGCAGCAGATTTTTCCAGGCGGGAGCGTAGGTTTGATCTCCGCGCTGAATGCTTTCTTTGATCTCAAGCATCTGCCTGCAATCGTAGGTCAGGCAGTTGTCATTCGGGCCCTGAGGGGGAATATTCCCGCTCGCCGCTAACGCGGAGGTTGAGAACAGCGCGCTGATGAGCGCAATGTTGCAATAATTCATAGGTGCATTCCTTACGTTCATACCAATCAGTCAGGCGACCGCCGGTGCGACTTTTGCAGAAGGAGCCTTAATCAGCATCCACAGGAACAGTGCGCCAATCAAATCGAAGACGCCCAGACCGATAAAGAAGATGTCGTAACCCACAACAGCGACCATGGCGCCAAGGAAAATACTGAACAGGAAGTTCCCCATGCTGCCGGTGAAGGCGGCGAAACCGGTCGCGGTGGCGACTTTTTGTCTCGGGAACAGGTCGGACGACATGCTGATCACGGTAACGGACAGACACTGATGGGCGAACCCGGCAATACAAAACAGCGCAATGGCCACATAGACATTGCTGACAAAACCGACGCCCGCCATTGACAGCATCAGCAGGGCGGCAAACGTAAAGGTAATGCGTTTGGCGTTAACAATATGCACACCGCGGTTGTTCAGAAACTTCGAAATGTAGCCCGCAGCCAGGCAGCCCAGATCGGCGGTCAGGAAGGGTAGCCAGGCGAACATGGCGATTTCTTTCATGTTCATATGGCGCACCGTCACCAGGTAGAGCGGCATCCAGTAGTGCAGTGTTCCCCATGCCGGATCGGCCATAAAACGCGGTAAGGAGATTGCCCACAGGCTTTTATCCTTGATCATAGATATCAGGGAGGCTTTCTCTTTAACCACCTCTATCTGATCGGCCATGACCTCTTCGTGTTCTTCTTTCAGCAGCGCAGGGTGTGATTCCGGGGAGCGATAGAGCACCGCCCACAGAATGGCCCAAACAACGCCGATCGCACCGGTGACAACAAAAGACATTTCCCAGTTGTAGTTAACAATAGCCCAGACGACCAGCGGCGGGGCCAGCATGGCGCCGACGGAGGTGCCGAGGCTGTAAACGCCGCAGGCTAAGCCTCGCTCCTTTGCCGGGAACCACTCGGCGGTCACCTTCATACCCGCAGGGTTGAAGGCAGCTTCGGTCAGGCCCAGGCCACCGCGCAATGCGGCAATAGGGAACCATGTGCTGAATAATGCCGTCAGCATGTTGCACAAAGACCACAGCGCGGCCAGTACGGCGAAACTGATGCGCAAACCGAATTTATCGATCACAAAACCACAGGCGATCCCGCCGATGGCATAGGTGAAGGGAAAGACCGACACAATCCATGAGTATTGCTCGCTGGAGAGGTTCAGCGTTTTCATCATTTCCGGCGCCGCGACGCCGAGCGTGCTTCTGGCTAAGTAGTTAATAATCGTCCCTAACATGACTAGCGAGATAATGTACCAGCGTAGTTTTTTGATCTTCACGACATTCACCTTGTCCATCAATAATTAATTTAATAAAAAATAAAACCTGGTTTCATTTTATTGTACGGGCTGAAGTTCATAGCGATCATGATCTTGATCTCAGTTTTAAAACAACATTTCATTTTTATTTTTGTTTTGTTTCTGTGCGTGTATTGAAGGGCGTGTTGTTTCTTTTTTGTTATCGCTGGTTGTTTTGAAAAAACTAAAAATTAAATTTATCTAATGAATGCATGCAGCATTTATTGGTGGTTTTTTAACTGTATTCTAATTTTAATGAAATGATGTTCTGATAAATTTTATGATCATGATCTAATTTATGAAACAATGTTCGTGATCTTTGTTTATAGATAAATATGATTCTCGAAAATTGTTGGTCGATGGGTGTTGATTTTATTTGTTTATGGCGAATTGGTTTTCTTTTCTTTAAAGGATGAAGGTCTATCATGCACAAAAATCCATTACGTTTTCTGATTCTCGTCGCCGCTGGACTACCGCTGGCGAGCCATGCGCTTACGTTTGATGTCCGTGGCGGTTATAAAACCGGAAGCCACTCCTATGAGTCGCGCTATAAGATCAGCGAGAGCTGGGTTAACGGCTGGTGGGCCAGCGCAGAGATGGATAATAAAAACAATAAAAATAACGGCGAGGGGCCAAAGGGGGCGGATAAATCTGATAGCGCACACTCTTTTGGCGACAGCACAACGGACTATAACGAGATAGAAACCAATTATACCTGGCGATTTGCCGATAAGTGGAACCTACAGCCGGGGGGGATTTATCACTGGAGCAGTAAAGGTACTCAGCTTCGTCCCTATATCCGGGTAAACTATCTGCCCACCGCAGACTGGAGCCTCGGTTTGCGTTACCGCTACGACTATAATACCTATGAGACGCTTAATGATGACGGGGAATCGCATCGCGACAGCGTCAACCGTCTCGATATTTTTGTTGGCTATAAATTTAATAGCGAATGGAGTTTCCTGTACCAGGGCACGGCATATAAACATGCCAATGAAGATTACACCTACAAAAATAATAAAACCTGGGCCACGGAGAATGCGTTTACCCTTCGCTACAAATGGAACAAATGGTTTAGCCCCTATGTTGAATACGACTATCTGGATCAGCAGGGCTACTATGAAGGTGAAGACAATATCTCCGAGTCACGCTATCGCATCGGTATGACGTTTACGCTTTAAGCGGACGCACCCTCCTGAAAACCCGGTTTTGTACCGGGTTTTTGTACTTCATGTCCGTTTAGTGCCTGCGTTTCGCCACGAGCGTGAATTTGTAGTCATCGCTCTTGAAGGTATTGCAGCTGTATTCAAATACCCGTCCGTCGCTCAGGTAGCCGCGGGATATTTTTTCGAGGACCGGTTTTGTCGCGTCAATCCCCAGAGCATTCACGACGTCGACAGAGGGCATCACGGGAACGAGCTCCTGCTCGCTGCGATCGATAACCATCTTCTTTACCTGCTCGATAAAATGGTACTTCGAGTTTTCCATGACTTCCCATGTGAGGTCGGGAAAGAGCGCGAGCGGCATCCAGGTTTCCTCCAGCGTCACCGGCTTTTGCTTGATGAAGCGCACGCGTTTAACGTGCCAGCTTTTGTCGCCCGGGGGGATCTGCAGCTTTTCGGCAAGCGCCGCATCGGCGGCAATCACTTCGAACACCTGTACGTCGCTGTGTGTTTCAACATGACGGTCCGCCAGCTTTTCATAGAAACTGGTTAACTGGTAGATATCATAATTTACCCGCTCTTCTTTTACATACGAGCCGCTGCCCTGGATGCTCTCAATAATGGACTGTTCCGTCAGCTGCTTCAGCGCCTGGCGCACCGTCACCCGGCTAACGCCAAACTGTTCCTGAAGCGCTGACTCCGTGGGCAGCGCATCACCGGCTTTTAGCGCGCCGCACTGGATTTGCTCGCGTAGCGCATCTGCAATTTGCCGGTACATGGGTTTACTGCTCATCGTCCTTACACTCCTTACACGATACCAATACGACAGTTCATAGCGAGATTATGCGCGCTTTTGTTTTGCTGTAAATAATACAAATTAAATACAAATGTAGCTTTAAAGAGAAAATGATCACATAAATGTATTGTTTTGTCTGGCATGCTGTGCGTCATTCAGCAACCTGAAGCGGTTGTTTTTCTCTGAGCACAGTGAGGATCGTGATGAATGTAATGGCATTAACGCATCCGGATGCCCTCTGCCTGCAGGCGCGGTTTGCCAGCCGTGAAGAGGTTATCCAGGAGCTGGCGCGCCGCCTGGCGGCGCTTGGCAAAATCAGCGATAGCGAACAATTCCTTGCCGACGTTTTTGCCCGTGAGAATGACGGTCCTACGGCGTTAGGAGAGGGACTGGCGGTTCCCCACGGTAAAAGCGATGCCGTGCTGGAGGCGGCCTTCGCCGTTGCAACGCTCAGCGTCCCGCTTAGCTGGCAGGGCGTTGATGGCCCGGAGCGGGTTGATACGGTTGTTCTGCTGGCGATCCCGCCCGCCGAAGCCGGATCGACGCATATGCAGCTGCTGACGGCGCTAACCTCTCGCCTTGCGGATGATGATGTTCGTGAGGCGGTGCGCCGTGCGCTTACCGCAGAACAGCTGCTGGCCGCGCTGACGCCGCCGGAACAGACCCGGACCTTCAATGCGCCAGCGAATGCTCCCGTGGTGGTTTGCGTCACCGCGTGCCCGGCGGGGATTGCCCATACCTATATGGCGGCGGAATACCTGGAGAAAGCGGGCCAGCAGCTGGGCGTGAGCGTGTATGTCGAACGGCAGGGCGCGAACGGGATTGAATCGCGCCTGACGCCGGAGCAGCTGCAGGCGGCGCAGGCCTGCATTTTTGCCGCAGAGGTCGCCATTAAAGAAAGCGAGCGCTTTGCCGGCATCCCGTCGCTGAGCGTTCCGGTCGCCGAACCCATTCGTCATGCGCAGGCGCTTATCCGGCAGGCGTTGGCCCTGAAACCTTCCGCTGAAGCCCGTCAGTCGCCGGGCGCCATACCGCAGAGAGTGAGCGTAAAAACAGAGCTCAAGCAGGCGCTGCTGAGCGGGATATCGTTCGCCGTACCGCTGATTGTGGCGGGCGGCACTGTGCTGGCGGTGGCCGTGCTGCTGGCGCAGATGCTGGGGTTGCAGCATTTGTTCGACCTCGAAAACTCCTGGCTGTGGATGTATCGCAAGCTGGGCGGCGGCATGCTCGGCACGCTGATGGTGCCGGTACTGGCCGCCTACACCGCATATTCCCTCGCGGATAAACCCGCGCTGGCGCCAGGGTTTGCCGCGGGCCTCGCCGCCAATATGATCGGCTCGGGCTTTCTCGGCGCGGTTGCCGGAGGGCTTATCGCCGGTTATCTGATGCGTTGGGTGAAAACGCGCCTTCGCCTGAGCAACCGGTTTAATGGTTTTCTGACCTATTACCTCTACCCGGTGCTGGGGACGCTGGGAGCGGGCAGCCTGATGCTGTTTGTCGTCGGCGAGCCGGTCGCGTGGATCAACAACGGGCTGACGGCGTGGCTCAACGGGCTGTCGGGCGCCAACGCGCTGCTGCTTGGCGCTATCCTCGGCTTTATGTGTTCCTTTGACCTCGGCGGGCCGGTCAACAAAGCCGCCTACGCGTTTTGCCTCGGCGCGATGGCTAACGGCGTTTATGGCCCGTACGCCATCTTTGCCTCGGTCAAAATGGTTTCCGCGTTTACGGTCACGGCATCGACGATGCTGGCACCGCATCTGTTTAAAACCTTTGAAATTGAGACCGGAAAATCGACCTGGCTGCTCGGGCTGGCGGGTATTACCGAAGGCGCGATCCCGATGGCGATTGAAGATCCGCTGCGGGTTATCGGCTCTTTCGTGCTGGGCTCGATGGTCACCGGCGGCATTGTCGGCGCCATGAATATTGGCCTTTCAACCCCGGGCGCGGGCATTTTTTCGCTGTTTCTGCTGCACGACGGCGGGTTTGGCAAGGCGATGGCCGCCGCCGGATGGTTCGCGGCGGCGCTGACCGGCACGCTCATCTCGACGTGCATTTTAATCCTCTGGCGGCGCTACGCCGTCAAAACCGGCAAGTATGTCATCGACAGCGCTATCTCCTGACGCTGCAATAAAAGAAACAGGAAACGAAGATGAAAGCTGTATCTCGTGTTCACATCACGCCGCATATGCACTGGGATCGGGAGTGGTACTTCACCACCGAAGAGTCCCGCATTCTGCTGGTCAATAATATGGAAGAGATCCTGACCCGGCTGGAGCAGGACGCTGAATATAAGTACTACGTGCTCGACGGACAGACCGCCATCCTTGAGGATTACTTTGCCGTTAAGCCGGAAAACCGGCCGCGCGTGAAGGCGCTGGCGGCGGCGGGAAAATTGATTATCGGCCCATGGTATACGCAAACCGATACCACCATCGTCGCCGGAGAGTCGATAGTCCGTAATCTGATGTACGGCATGCGCGACTGCCTGGCGTTCGGCGAACCGATGAGAATCGGCTACCTGCCGGATTCTTTTGGCATGTCCGGGCAGCTGCCGCACATCTATAACGGCTTTGGCATTACCCGCGCCATGTTCTGGCGCGGGTGCTCTGAGCGTCACGGCAGCGATAAAACCGAGTTTCTCTGGCGCAGCGTCGATGGAAGCGAAGTTGTCGCCCAGGTGCTGCCGCTGGGCTACGCGATTGGTAAGTACTTACCGGAGGACGAGGCCGGGCTGCGCAAACGGCTCGACGGCTATTTTGCGGTGCTGGAGAACGCCTCGGTGACGAAAGAAATTCTGTTGCCCAACGGGCACGACCAGATGCCGCTGCAGCAGAATATCTTCGCAGTGATGGAGAAACTGCGGGAAATTTACCCGCAGCGCGAGTTTGTGATGAGCCGCTTTGAAGCGGTTTTTAACCATATTGAGCGCCATCGTGACGCGCTGGCGACGCTGACGGGCGAGTTCAATGACGGTAAGTATATGCGCGTCCACCGTACGATTGGCTCCACGCGTATGGATATCAAACTTGCCCACGCCAGGATTGAGAACAAGATAGTCAATTTGCTGGAACCGCTGGCGACGCTGGCCTGGACGCTGGGTTTTGAGTACCAGCACGGCCTGCTGGAAAAAATGTGGAAGGAGATCCTTAAAAATCACGCCCACGACAGTATCGGCTGTTGCTGCAGCGATAAGGTACATCGCGAAATAATGAGCCGCTTCTGGCTGGCAGAAGATATGGCCGACAACCTGATTCGCTTTTACCTGCGCAAGATTGTCGACAATATGGCGCACTGCGAGGGCGACAAGCTGGTGCTGTTCAACCTGCTGCCCTGGACGCGTGATGAGGTTATCAATACCACGATCCGCCTGCGTGGAAGCCAGTTTCAGCTGCGTGACGCCGGGGGAAACGACGTCGCCTATTACATCCGCGCACGGCGGGAAATCGACCCGGGGCTGGTGGATCGGCAGATTGTCCACTACGGCAACTATGCGCCATTTATGGAGTATGACATTCAGCTGCGCCAGACGCTGGCGCCGATGGGGTACACCACGCTGTACATTCTGGTGGGGGAAAAGGGTGTCCAGCAACCGGCCGGGAAGCCGGAAGACGCGCTGCTGGAAAACGACGACTGGCGCATTACGCTTAACGACGACGGCACGCTGCGTATGGCGGATAAAACGAGCGGGCTGGTCTATGACCGGGTGCTGGAATTTGAAGAGGGTTCTGACGACGGCGACGAGTACGACTATTCGCCTTCTCGCGAAGAGTGGCTGCTCACCTCGGCCTGCGGCGAGCACCGTAGCGACGTCGTGCATGAGGGGTGGCAGAGCAGGGCGGTGATTCAGAGTACGTTTGCCGTCCCGGCCAACCTTGGCGAACGGGCGGCGCGGCAGCGTAGCGGTTCGCTGACTGTGGAAACGACCGTAGTGCTGCATCATGGCAGCCGTCGGGTTGATTTCTCGCTGCGTATGGATAACGAGGCCGACGACCACCGCGTGCGGGTGCGGATCCCGGTACCTTATAAAGCGCAGTCGGTACTTACCGACACCCAGTTCGGGTCGCTGTCTCGTCCGGTCAGCGACCCGGCGATGGAAAACTGGCAGGCGCAGGGGTGGAAAGAAGCGCCGGTTCCGGTGTGGAATTTCCTCAACTATGCCGTTTTGCAGCAGGGGCGGCACGGTCTGGCGTTGTTTACCCAGGGGCTCAGGGAGGTCGAGATTATCGGCGAGGAGCGCAGCGCGTTTGCGCTCACGCTGCTGCGCGGAGTCGGCCTTCTGGGAAAAGAGAACCTGCTGCTGCGCCCGGGGAGGCCATCCGGTATCAAAATGCCGGTACCTGACTCCCAGCTCAGGGGCGAACTGCGCTGCGACTTTAGCCTGTGGTCGTTTAGCGGTTCAGCGCTTGAGGCGGGCGTCGCCCAGCAGGCGCGTGCCTGGCTGACGCCGGTGCAGTGTTATAACAAAATCCCGTGGGACGCGATGAAGATGAACCGCGAGACAATCGTTACGCCCGCAAGCTATTCGCTGTTCAGCATGCCCGCAACGGGCTGTCAGCTCAGCGCCCTGAAAAAAGCGGAGGACGAAGATGCGCTGATTGTCCGCTTATTTAACCCTTCCGACGGTGAGCCTGCACGGACCCGGCTGCGGTTTTCCTTACCGGCGTCCAGCCAGGAAACGGGAATGGACGAGCGGCCGGCGGGGGAGGGGAGCGCAATTACTGACCAGACGGTGAGCTTCCGGCCCGGGCAGTCTCGCACCTGGCGCGTCAAAATCGGTTAATTTACAGACAAATGACACAATGCCACGCCTCGCGTGGCATTGTTGTTTTCAGCCGCTGCTGGGGGTGAATGTTGATTTTTAAATGCAATAAAGTAAACGAAATGTAATAAAAATAAAGGGCGCATCAGCGAATGGCAAAATACTGTGAAGCGACTAACATTATCTAAGATCGCCGGGAAGGTTTTTTCTTTGGCGAATCCCGCGCCCGCCTAATTCCCAGTTTGTTTAATTTTATCTTATTTGATAACCATCACGGCCATGCGAAGAACATGTTATTAACATTGCATTCACTATAAATCATCAACCACATACACAATTAACAGAGTTAAGTAAAATTGATTTAAATCAATATCTAATACTTGGAAAAAAGAGCCAAAAGAGGCTAAATTGTTCGCGATCAAACTGGCCTAAAAGTAGCATCTTAGCTATATATTGATCACCGTCGAAAAACGTAAATCTGGTTCAATAAAAACCTGTTTATTGTAAGGGTTTTACGGCGTAATATATTTAAGGGATCAATTTGGGTTTTTTATTAACGTATTTGTAACCTTTACCCATTGCTGTTTCCGGTTATCGCGGTGCAGCAACGAAGCGGGAAGCAAATAAATTTGTATTGGGGCATGTGTGTGAGCCCTTTCTAACGGGGTTCACTCTCGGAGTCTTCATGCGATGAGCAAGGAGTCATGATGTTAGATATAGTCGAACTGTCGCGCTTACAGTTTGCCTTGACCGCGATGTACCACTTCCTGTTTGTGCCGCTGACGCTCGGTATGGCGTTCCTGCTGGCCATCATGGAAACGGTCTACGTCCTTTCCGGCAAACAGATTTATAAAGATATGACCAAGTTCTGGGGCAAGTTGTTTGGTATCAACTTCGCTCTGGGTGTGGCAACCGGTCTGACCATGGAGTTCCAGTTCGGGACTAACTGGTCTTACTATTCTCACTATGTGGGCGATATTTTCGGTGCGCCGCTGGCCATTGAAGGTCTGATGGCCTTCTTCCTCGAATCCACCTTTGTAGGTCTGTTCTTCTTCGGTTGGGACCGTCTGGGCAAAGTCCAGCATATGGCGGTAACCTGGCTCGTTGCATTAGGCTCTAACCTTTCTGCGCTGTGGATCCTTGTCGCCAACGGCTGGATGCAGAACCCGGTTGCCTCGGACTTCAACTTCGAAACCATGCGTATGGAGATGGTGAGCTTCTCCGAGCTGGTGTTGAACCCGGTTGCACAGGTGAAATTCGTTCACACCGTAGCGTCCGGTTACGTTTGCGGCGCGATGTTCATTCTTGGCATCAGCTCCTACTACATGCTGCGTGGCCGCGATTTCGCTTTTGCGAAACGCTCCTTTGCTATCGCGGCAAGCTTCGGTATGGCGGCGATTCTCTCTGTTATCGTACTGGGTGACGAATCCGGCTACGAAATGGGCGACGTACAGAAAACCAAACTCGCCGCGATTGAAGCCGAGTGGGAAACGCAGCCTGCCCCGGCCGCATTTACGCTGTTCGGCATTCCCGATCAGGATGCGCAGGAAAACCACTTTGCTATCCAGATCCCTTACGCGTTGGGTATTATCGCCACGCGCTCCGTGGACACGCCGGTGATTGGTCTGAAGGACCTGATGGCGCAGCACGAAGAGCGTATCCGCAACGGGATGAAGGCCTACGCGCTGTTGGAGCAGCTGCGCGCCGGTTCAACCGATCAGGCGGTCCGCGACCAGTTCAACAATGTGAAGAAAGACCTGGGCTACGGTCTGCTGCTGAAACGCTATACCCCGAACGTCTCTGACGCGACCGAAGCGCAAATCCAGCAGGCGACCAAGGATTCTATTCCGCGCGTTGCGCCGCTGTACTTCGCTTTCCGTATCATGGTTGGCTGCGGCATCCTGATGCTGCTGATCATTGCCGCCTCCTTCTGGTCGGTGATCCGTAACCGTATCGGCGAGAGGAAATGGCTGCTGCGCACTGCGCTGTATGCGATTCCGCTGCCGTGGATTGCTATCGAATCCGGCTGGTTTGTGGCTGAGTACGGCCGTCAGCCGTGGGCGATTGGTGAAGTGCTGCCAACCGCCGTCGCCAACTCGTCGTTGACGGCAGGCGATCTGATCTTCTCGATGGTGCTGATCTGCGGCCTGTACACGCTGTTCCTGGTTGCTGAACTGTTCCTGATGTTTAAGTTCGCACGCCGTGGCCCAAGCAGCCTGAAAACCGGTCGTTACCACTATGAGCAGTCCACCACGACTACTCAGCCGGCACGCTAAGACAGGAGTCGTCAAATGATCGATTATGAAGTATTGCGTTTTATCTGGTGGCTGCTGGTTGGCATTCTGCTGATCGGTTTTGCGGTCACCGACGGCTTCGACATGGGGGTGGGCATGCTCACCCGTTTCCTCGGTCGTAATGATACCGAGCGTCGAATTATGATTAACTCCATCGCCCCACACTGGGACGGCAACCAGGTGTGGCTCATCACCGCAGGCGGCGCGCTGTTCGCGGCCTGGCCGATGGTCTACGCGGCGGCCTTCTCCGGCTTCTACGTGGCGATGATTCTGGTGCTGGCGTCCTTGTTCTTCCGTCCGGTCGGTTTCGACTACCGTTCGAAGATTGAGGATACCCGCTGGCGTAACATGTGGGACTGGGGCATCTTCATCGGTAGCTTCGTGCCGCCGCTGGTGATCGGCGTGGCGTTCGGCAACCTGCTGCAGGGCGTGCCGTTCCACATCGATGAATATATGCGCCTGTACTACACCGGCAACTTCTTCCAGCTGCTGAATCCGTTTGGCCTGCTGGCGGGCGTGGTGAGCGTGGCGATGATCATCACCCAGGGCGCAACCTATCTGCAGATGCGCACCGTGGGCGAGCTGCACCTGCGCTCCCGTGTGACCTCTCAGGTTGCCGCGCTGGTGACGCTGGTGTGCTTCGCGCTGGCGGGCGTTTGGGTGGTGTACGGTATTGATGGCTACGTGATTACGTCGGCTATCAACCATGCCGCGCCGTCTAACCCGCTGACCAAAGAAGTGACGCGTCAGGCAGGCGCCTGGATGGTGAACTTCAACAATGCGCCGATCCTGTGGGCAATCCCTGCGCTGGGTGTCGTGCTGCCGCTGTTGACCATGCTGACCTCTCGTCTGGAAAAAGGCGCGTTGGCGTTCCTGTTCTCCTCACTGACGCTCGCTTGCATCATCCTGACCGCGGGTATCGCGATGTTCCCGTTCGTGATGCCGTCCAGCACCATGATGAACGCCAGCCTGACGATGTGGGATGCCACATCCAGCCAGATGACGCTGAACCTGATGACCTATGTGGCCTGCGTGTTCGTACCGATTGTTCTGCTGTACACCATCTGGTGTTACTGGAAAATGTTCGGTCGCATCACCAAAGAACACATTGAAAGCAATACCCACTCTATGTACTAAGTAAGGAGCAATATATGTGGTATTTCGCATGGATTTTGGGAACGCTTCTTGCCTGTGCCTTTGGGGTCATCACCGCGCTGGCGCTGGAACATATTGAAGCGTCCAAAGCCGGACAAGAAGAGCACTGATGAATAAGATTATCGCAACGTTGTATGCGGTAATGGATAAGGGCCCGTTAAGGGCCCTTTCCTTACTGATGGCCTTAGTGCTGGCAGGCTGCATTTTCTGGGACCCATCACGTTTTGCGGCCAAAACCAGCGCGCTGGAAATCTGGCACGGCTTCCTTATCATGTGGGCGGTTTGCGCGGGGGTTATCCACGGCGTGGGCTTTCGTCCTCAGGCGATCCACTGGCAGGGGATTTTCTGCCCGCTGCTGGCCGACCTGATTTTGCTGGCCGGGCTGATTTTCTTCTACGCCTGAATAAGAAACATCCGTTAACCGTTATGGGCTTGTATGAGCCCATAAAAATTTACGCTCCGTTTACCTTCCCCCATTCCAAACCACCTTTCCCGCGCGTATAGTAACGAAGTTTAAAAGCTCTAACTTTTTTTGCATTACCGGGATGTAAAGTGAATACAACGCTGTTTCGATGGCCGGTTCGTGTCTATTACGAAGACACCGATGCCGGTGGTGTGGTTTACCACGCCAGCTACGTCGCTTTCTATGAAAGAGCACGCACTGAGATGCTGCGCCACCATCACTTTAGCCAGCAAGTTCTGCTGGCTGAGCGGGTTGCCTTCGTGGTACGCAAAATGACGCTGGAGTATTTTGCACCCGCCAGACTCGACGACATGCTCGAAGTCCAAACGGAAATTACAGCGATGCGTGGCACCTCTCTGGTCTTCACGCAGCGGATCGTCAACGCGGAAAACACGGTACTGAATGAAGCTGAAGTGCTGATTGTCTGTGTTGATCCACTCTTAATGAAGCCTCGTGCGCTTCCCAAGTCTATTGTCGCGGAGTTTAAGCAGTGACTGACATGAATATCCTTGATTTGTTCCTGAAGGCAAGCCTTCTGGTTAAACTTATCATGTTGATTTTGATTGGTTTTTCAATCGCTTCCTGGGCTATCATTATCCAGAGAACGCGCATCCTCAATGCGGCGGCGCGTGAAGCAGAAGCCTTTGAAGATAAGTTCTGGTCCGGTATTGAGCTGTCGCGCCTGTATCAGGAAAGCCAGGGTCGTCGCGAGAGCCTGAACGGCTCTGAGCAAATTTTCTATAGTGGTTTCAAAGAGTTTGCTCGTCTGCATCGTGCGAACAGCCATGCGCCGGAAGCGATTGTCGAGGGGGCGTCCCGTGCGATGCGCATTTCGATGAACCGCGAACTGGAAACGCTTGAAACCCATATTCCGTTCCTTGGCACGGTTGGCTCTATCAGCCCGTATATCGGTCTGTTCGGCACCGTCTGGGGGATTATGCACGCCTTTATCGCGCTGGGCGCGGTGAAACAGGCGACGCTGCAAATGGTGGCGCCGGGTATCGCAGAAGCGCTGATCGCGACCGCTATCGGTCTGTTCGCCGCGATTCCGGCGGTAATGGCGTACAACCGTCTGAACCAGCGCGTGAATAAACTGGAACTGAATTACGACAACTTTATGGAAGAGTTCACCGCGATTCTGCACCGTCAGGCGTTTACCAGCAGCGACAGCAACAAGGGGTAAGCCATGGCCAGAGCACGTGGACGCGGACGTCGCGAACTGAAGTCCGAAATCAACATCGTTCCGCTGCTGGATGTGTTGCTGGTGCTGCTGCTGATTTTTATGGCGACGGCACCGATCATTACGCAGAGCGTGGAAGTCAATCTTCCTGATGCAACCGAATCGCAAGCCGTGAGCACCAACGACGATCCGCCGGTGATCGTAGAAGTTTCTGGCGTAGGGCAGTACAGCGTCAACGTTGGTCAGGATAAGATGCCGCAGCTGCCGCCAGAACAGGTGGTTGCTGAAGCGCAGCGTCGTCTGCAGGCGAATCCGAAAACGGTCTTCTTAATCGGCGGCGCTAAAGATGTGCCTTACGATGAAATTATTAAAGCGCTGAACCTGTTGCACAGCGCAGGTGTTAAATCGGTTGGTTTAATGACCCAGCCAATCTGACCCGGCTAACAGGCTAACAGTTTTTGGGAACCGAGAGTGTCAAAGGCAACCGAACAAAACGACAAGCTAAAACGCGCGATCATCATTTCAGTCGTTCTGCATATCATCTTGATTGCACTGCTGATTTGGAGTTCGTTCGATGAGCATATAGATGCGTCGGCAGGCGGCGGAGGTGGTTCGTCCATTGATGCGGTGATGGTCGACCCAGGCGCGGTAGTGCAGAACTACAACCGCCAGCAGCAGCAGGCGGCCAGCGCGAAGCGCGCGCAGGAACAGCGTGAAAAGCAGGCGCAACAGCAGGCGGAGGAAATGCGTGAGAAGCAGGCCGCCGAGCAGGAGCGTCTGAAGCAGCTGGAGCAGGAAAAACTGCAGGCGCAGGAAGCGGCTAAGCAGGCGCAGGAGCAGCAGAAGCAGGCGCAGGAACAGCAGAAACAGGCTGAACAAGCGGCAGCAAAAGCGGCGGCGGACGCAAAAGCCAAGGCTGAAGCTGACGCGAAGCTCGCCGCCGAGGCGGCGAAGAAAGCCGCTGCGGATGCGCAGAAAAAAGCAGAAGCGGAAGCGGTAAAAGCGGCAGCGGCGGCGCAGAAGAAAGCCGAAGCTGACGCGGCGAAGGCTGCTGCGGACGCTCAGAAGAAAGCCGAGGCGGAAGCCGCGAAGAAAGCGCAGCAGGAAGCAGAGAAGAAAGCTGCCGCCGATGCTGCGAAGAAAGCCGCTGCCGCCGAAAAGGCCGCTGCCGAGAAAGCTGCAGCTGAACAGGCTGCGGCGGAAAAAGCGGCTGCTGATAAAGCGGAAAAAGCAGCGAAAGCCGCTGCTGAGAAGAAGGCCGCGGCTGCAGAAAAAGCGGCGGCGGAGAAGGCCGCTAAGGCAGCTGCTGCGAAGAAAGCGGCGGAGGCGAAAGAGGCTTCCGGCGTTGACGATCTGCTGGGCGATCTTAGCTCCGGTAAGAATGCGCCGAAAACGGGCGGTGGAGCGAAAGGCAAAGGACAGCCAGCGAAGGATAGTGGTACTAGTGGTGCTAACGGCGGAGCTACAGGCGCTGATATAAGTGCGTACGCAGCTCAGATTCGTAGTGCGATCCAGAGTCGTCTCTATGATTCGAGCCTTTATGCCGGCCAGCAATGTGATTTACACATTAGTCTTGCACCAGATGGTACTTTGAAGAGTATTACGTCTGCAGGAGGAGACCCTGCCCTTTGTCAGGCTGCGCTAACAGCGGCTAAAACCGCTACCATTCCTAAACCGCCGAGTCAGGCTGTTTATGAAAAAATTAAGAATGCCACACTAGGTTTTAAACTGTGATTGCTCGCAGCAGATGCCTGGCAGTGAGCTAGGATATGTCACAGGGTTTTGGTAGTTTTGTGTATTTGAGTTTGTTAACATTCTGCTAAATTATCGTGGGCTTTCCGCCTGGATAAGGGAGATATGATGAAGCAGGCATTACGAGTAGCATTTGGTTTTCTGATGCTGTGGGCGGCGGTGCTGCACGCAGAAGTACGTATCGAGATTACCCAAGGGGTGGACTCGGCGCGTCCGATTGGCGTTGTGCCTTTCCAGTGGGCGGGCCCTGGCGCTGCGCCTGAAGATATCGGCGGCATTGTGGCGGCTGACCTGCGCAACAGCGGTAAATTCAACCCGCTGGATCGTTCTCGTCTGCCGCAGCAGCCGGGCACCGCTCAGGAAGTTCAGCCTGCAGCCTGGTCCGCGCTCGGCATTGATGCCGTGGTCGTTGGTCAGGTAACGCCGAACCCGGATGGCTCCTATACCGTTGCCTACCAGCTGGTAGATACCGGTGGCGCGCCGGGCACCGTGCTGGCGCAGAACTCCTACAAAGTGAACAAGCAGTGGCTGCGCTACGCGGGCCACACGGCGAGTGATGAAGTCTTTGAGAAGCTGACCGGTATTAAAGGCGCGTTCCGCACCCGTATCGCGTACGTTGTTCAGACTAACGGCGGCCAGTTCCCGTATGAGCTGCGCGTGTCTGACTACGACGGCTACAACCAGTTCGTGGTTCACCGTTCCTCCCAGCCGCTGATGTCTCCGGCATGGTCTCCGGACGGCGCTAAGCTGGCTTACGTGACCTTTGAAAGCGGCCGCTCCGCGCTGGTTATCCAGACGCTGGCTAACGGCGCGGTACGTCAGGTTGCTTCCTTCCCGCAGCACAACGGCGCGCCGGCGTTCTCGCCGGATGGCTCTAAGCTTGCCTTTGCGCTGTCCAAAACGGGTAGCCTGAATCTGTACGTGATGAACCTGGCCTCCGGTCAGATCACGCAGGTGACCAATGGTCGCAGCAACAACACGGAGCCAAACTGGTTCCCGGACAGCCAGAACCTGGCCTTTACTTCTGACCAGGCCGGTCGTCCGCAGGTGTATAAAGTGAATGTGAACGGCGGCGCGCCGCAGCGTATTACCTGGGAAGGTTCTCAGAACCAGGATGCGGATGTCAGCGCCGACGGTAAGTTTTTAGTGATGGTGAGCTCGGCCAACGGCCAGCAGCACATTGCTAAGCAAGATCTGGCAGCGGGTGGCGTACAGGTTCTGTCGTCAACGTTTCTGGATGAAACGCCAAGTCTGGCACCAAACGGCACTATGGTTATCTACAGCTCTTCTCAGGGGATGGGATCCGTGCTGAATCTGGTTTCTACAGATGGGCGTTTCAAAGCGCGTCTTCCGGCAACTGATGGACAGGTGAAATTCCCTGCCTGGTCGCCGTATCTGTAATAATAATTAATTGAATATTATAGGAATCAAAGAAATGCAACTGAACAAAGTGCTGAAAGGACTGATGATCGCTCTGCCAGTTATGGCAATCGCGGCATGTTCTTCTAACAAGAACGCCAGCAACGACCAGAGCGGCGAAGGCATGATGGGTGCCGGCACTGGTATGGATGCTAACGGTAACGGCAACATGTCTTCCGAAGAGCAGGCTCGTCTGCAGATGCAGCAGCTGCAGCAGAACAACATCGTTTACTTCGATCTGGACAAGTACGATATCCGTTCTGACTTCGCTGCGATGCTGGATGCGCACGCTAACTTCCTGCGTAGCAACCCGTCCTACAAAGTCACCGTAGAAGGTCACGCTGACGAACGTGGTACTCCTGAGTACAACATCGCCCTGGGCGAGCGTCGTGCTAACGCCGTTAAAATGTACCTGCAGGGTAAAGGCGTTTCTGCTGACCAGATCTCCATCGTTTCTTACGGTAAAGAAAAACCTGCAGTACTGGGTCACGACGAAGCGGCTTACTCCAAAAACCGTCGTGCCGTACTGGTTTACTAAGAGAATTGCATGAGCAGTAACTTCAGACATCATCTGTTGAGTCTGTCGTTACTGGTTGGCATAGCGGCCCCCTGGGCCGCTTTTGCGCAGGCGCCAATCAGTAGTGTCGGCTCAGGCTCGGTCGAAGACCGCGTCACCCAACTTGAGCGTATTTCTAACGCTCACAGCCAGCTTTTGACCCAACTCCAGCAGCAAATCCAGGACAACCAGGCCGATATTGACGCCCTGCGTGGTCAGATTCAGGAAAGCCAGTATCAGCTTAACCAGGCCGTTGAGCGTCAAAAGCAGATTCAATCGCAGCTCGATGGTATGAGCAGCGGCGGTAACGCTGCGCAGCCAGCCGCAGGCGCTCAGAGCGGCGCTGCGGCCGCGACGTCGGCTCCTGACGCAGGCGCAGCGGCTTCCACCGGCGCGCCGGCGCAAAGCGGCGATGCGAACACGGATTACAATGCGGCAATCGCGCTGGTGAAGGATGCGTCCCGCCAGGATGATGCGATCGCGGCATTTCAGAGTTTCATCAAGAAGTACCCGGATTCTACGTATCAGCCAAACGCCAACTACTGGCTGGGACAGCTGAACTACAATAAGGGGAAAAAGGATGATGCGGCGTTTTATTTCGCCTCTGTGGTGAAAAATTACCCGAAATCGCCGAAGGCCGCCGATGCGATGTATAAGGTCGGCGTGATCATGCAGGACAAAGGCGATACCGCGAAAGCCAAAGCTGTCTACCAGCAGGTGGTTAGCAAGTATCCCGGCACCGAAGGCGCTAAACAGGCGCAAAAACGCCTTAGTGGTCTCTGATGCCTGAAGCATGACCAGAAATTGCGTTATTTCTGGTCTTGCCGCCTGAATCATAAGCAGTTAAATCACCGTTATCGAAATAGTTGTTGCGCTGAAATCTGAAATCAGTAATATATGCCGCCGTTGCCACGGGATATCACACAAACCGGAAGCGACGCAAAAGTGGGTCGTTAGCTCAGTTGGTAGAGCAGTTGACTTTTAATCAATTGGTCGCAGGTTCGAATCCTGCACGACCCACCAATCGTTCTGGTGGACGCGATAGTAAAACGTGAAGGATAACGTTGCGATAGCAACGGCCCGTAGGGCGAGGCGAAGCCGAGTCATCCTGCACGACCCACCACTAACTTCAGTTAGTAAGTAGTATCCAGCGTAGTATCGGGTGATTAGCTCAGCTGGGAGAGCACCTCCCTTACAAGGAGGGGGTCGGCGGTTCGATCCCGTCATCACCCACCACTCGGGTCGTTAGCTCAGTTGGTAGAGCAGTTGACTTTTAATCAATTGGTCGCAGGTTCGAATCCTGCACGACCCACCAATTTTAACGTCAGACTCAGATGTTAAACGTGAAGGATAACGTTGCGTTAGCAACGGCCCGTAGGGCGAGGCGAAGCCGAGTCATCCTGCACGACCTACCAATTTTATATTGGTTACGAGTAAATCTTTCAGGCGACACCCAAATGGGTCGTTAGCTCAGTTGGTAGAGCAGTTGACTTTTAATCAATTGGTCGCAGGTTCGAATCCTGCACGACCCACCAGCCTGAATGAAAAGCAGTAAATCCCGCAAGGGGTCGTTAGCTCAGTTGGTAGAGCAGTTGACTTTTAATCAATTGGTCGCAGGTTCGAATCCTGCACGACCCACCAATTTTAACATCGAAATCAGGTGTTAAACGTGAAGGATATCGTTGCGTTAGCAACGGCCCGAAGGGCGAGGCGAAGCCGAATCATCCTGCACGACCCACCAATGTAAAAAGGCGCCCTAAAGGCGCCTTTTTGCTTTTTCATTTCCGGTGACTTTTAACCTCACATCCGCTATCTTGTTTAGTATACAAAACACAATTGCCATACGTTTTGCTATGTCATGCAAAAGAAGGGCAATATTGTTAAGCCAGCGAAACGAGAAGCCATAATGAGCGTGATGTTTGATCCAGAAGCAGCAATCTATCCCTTCCCGCCAAAGCCTGTCCCGCTAAGTCCGGATGAAAAGCAGTTCTACCGCGAGAAGATAAAGCGTCTCCTCAAAGAGCGAGATGCGGTGATGGTGGCGCATTACTACACCGATCCTGAAATCCAGCAGCTGGCGGAAGAGACCGGCGGCTGTATTTCCGATTCTCTGGAGATGGCGAGATTTGGCGCAAAACACCCGGCCTCTACGCTGCTGGTGGCCGGCGTGCGTTTTATGGGCGAAACGGCAAAAATCCTCAGCCCGGAAAAAAACATCCTGATGCCGACGCTGGAAGCGGAGTGCTCGCTCGACTTAGGCTGCCCGATTGACGAGTTCAATACGTTCTGCGACGCCCATCCTGACCGGACCGTGGTGGTCTACGCCAATACATCGGCGGCGGTAAAAGCGCGCGCGGACTGGGTCGTTACCTCCAGCATCGCCGTTGAACTGATTGAACATCTCGACAGCCTCGGCGAAAAAATTATCTGGGCGCCGGACAAGCACCTCGGGCGCTACGTGCAGAAACAGACCGGTGCAGACGTGCTGTGCTGGCAGGGCGCCTGCATCGTCCACGATGAATTTAAGACCCAGGCGCTGGCGCGTATGAAGGCGCTCTATCCGCAGGCCGCCGTTCTGGTACACCCGGAGTCGCCGCAGGCGATTGTCGATATGGCGGACGCCGTGGGTTCTACAAGCCAGCTTATCGCCGCAGCGAAGTCGCTGCCGCATCCGCAGCTTATCGTGGCGACCGATCGCGGGATTTTCTACAAGATGCAGCAGGCAGTGCCGGAAAAAGAGCTGCTTGAGGCGCCAACCGCCGGGGAAGGGGCGACCTGCCGCAGCTGCGCCCACTGCCCGTGGATGGCGATGAACGGCCTGCAGGCCATCGCTCAGGCGCTGGAGTCGGGCGGTAGCGCGCATGAGATTCACGTCGACGCCGCGCTGCGTGAGGGCGCGCTGCTGCCGCTAAACCGGATGCTGGAGTTTGCCGCCACCCTGCGTGGCTAAACCGCGCGCGGGAGCCGCAGGGCTCTCACGCGCTTGTTCCTTAGTGGTGATGGTGATGGGCGTGTTCGGCGGCCGTCTCGTTGATGTGGCACTCCGGCACGCTGCAGGGCTGATACTCCATCTGGATGGTGGCGTGCGCAATCTGGTAGTGATGTTCCAGGAAATGCTGAATTCGCGCCAGCAGGCCGTCATGATCGTGCGGGGGGATCACCTGTACGTGCAGCGTCATAATCGGCTTCTCGCCGACCAGCCACACGTGGACGTGATGCACGTCGCGCACCTCCGGGATCTCGCGGCGCAGTCCGCGTTTTAGCGCCGGGATATCGAGCGAACCCGGCGCGCCTTCCAGCAGCTCATTCAGGCTCTCCTTAAGCAAACGCCAGGCGCTGCGCAGCACCAGACAGGAGACCAGAACCGACAGAATCGGGTCGATCGGCGTCCAGTTGGTCAACAGTATCACCAGCGCCGCGGCGATAGCGCCCACCGAACCGAGCAGATCGCCCAGCACATGCAGCGCGGCGGCGCGGACGTTGAGGTTTTTCTCCTCACTGCCGCGGTGCAGGATCCAGAACGCCGCAATATTGGCGAGCAGGCCAGCAACGGCAACCACCATCATCGTCATACCGGCAACAGGCTGCGGATGACGGAAACGCTGGAAAGCCTCCCAGACGATCAGGATGGTAATCACCACCAGCGCGATGGCGTTAACAAAGGCGGCGAGGGTTGTTAAGCGCAACCAGCCGAAGGTGTGCCGGGCGTTCGGCGGACGGCGCGAAAACTGCACCGCCAGCAGGGCGAACAGCAGCGCTGCCGCATCCGTCAGCATATGCCCCGCGTCGGCCAGCAGCGCCAGTGAACCGGATACCAGTCCCCCAATCACCTCAATGACCATAAACCCGGCGGTAATCACGAAGGCCAGCCGCAGGCGACGGGCGTTGCTATCATGTGGCCGCTGGGGCTGCGGTGAGGAATGAGAGTGAGAATGCGCCATAAAATCGTCCTGCATCACGTTTTGAGGTAATTGCATTATATCATTACAGATCTTTTCGCCCGCCGCAGAAAAATGACGGTCGGAGTGTAAAAGTCCGTTTACACTTCCCGATTGTCGAGATAGATTGAAAGGATTGCACTCAATCATATAAGTATGGCAGGACTGGAAAGACCGATGAATTATCAGAATGACGATTTACGCATTAAAGAGATCAACGAGTTATTACCGCCCGTAGCGCTCCTTGAGAAATTCCCCGCCACCGAGAATGCCGCAAACACGGTTTCTCATGCCCGCAAAGCGATCCACAAGATCCTTAACGGGCAGGACGATCGTCTGCTGGTCGTGATTGGCCCATGCTCCATTCATGACCCCGCGGCGGCGAAAGAGTATGCCAAACGCCTGCTTACGCTGCGAGAGTCGCTGAAGGGCGAGCTGGAAATCGTCATGCGCGTCTATTTTGAAAAACCGCGCACTACCGTCGGCTGGAAAGGGCTGATTAACGATCCGCACATGGACAACAGCTTCCGCATCAACGACGGCCTGCGCATCGCGCGTAAGCTGCTGCTGGAAATTAACGACAGCGGCCTGCCGGCGGCGGGCGAGTTTCTGGATATGATCACCCCGCAGTATATGGCGGACCTGATGAGCTGGGGCGCCATCGGCGCGCGTACCACGGAATCTCAGGTGCATCGCGAGCTGGCCTCCGGCCTTTCCTGCCCGGTCGGCTTTAAAAACGGTACCGACGGCACGATTAAAGTGGCTATCGACGCCATTAACGCCGCCGGTGCGCCGCACTGCTTCCTGTCCGTCACCAAGTGGGGCCACTCCGCTATCGTGAATACCAGCGGCAACGGCGACTGCCATATCATCCTGCGCGGCGGCCAGGAGCCGAACTACAGCGCGTACCACGTAGCGGCGGTAAAAGAGGGGCTGGAAAAAGCCGGTCTGCCGGCGCAGGTGATGATCGACTTCAGCCATGCCAACTCGAGCAAGCAGTTCAAAAAGCAGATGGATGTGGCGAAAGACGTGTGCGGGCAGATTGTCGGCGGCGAGAAAGCCATTATCGGCGTGATGATCGAAAGCCATCTGGTGGAAGGCAACCAGAACCCTGAAAGCGGCGAGCCTCTGGTATACGGCAAGAGCATCACCGATGCCTGCATCGGCTGGGAAGATACCGACGCAGTGCTGCATCAGCTGGCGAATGCGGTTAAAGCGCGTCGCGGCTGAACATCCCGTTTCACCCAATAAAAAAGCGTGGATTGCTCCACGCTTTTTTTATGCCGGGCGAAAATTACTTCGCTTTACCCTGGTTCGCGACGGCGGCGGCTTTTGCGGCGATTTCGTCGGCGTTGCCCAGGTAATAGCGTTTAAGCGGTTTGAAGTTCTCGTCGAACTCATAAACCAGCGGCACGCCGGTCGGAATATTCAGTTCGAGGATCTCGTCTTCACCCATGTTGTCCAGGTATTTCACCAGCGCGCGCAGGGAGTTGCCGTGCGCGGCGATGATCACGCGCTCGCCGCTTTTCAGGCGCGGCAGAATGGTTTCGTTCCAGTACGGCACAACGCGATCGATGGTCAGCGCCAGGCTTTCGGTGGTTGGCAGCTCTGCGTCGGTCAGTTTCGCATAGCGCGGGTCGTGTCCCGGGTAGCGTTCGTCGTCTTTCGTCAGCTCCGGCGGGGTTATCGCGAAGCCGCGACGCCACTGTTTCACCTGCTCATCGCCATATTTTTCTGCGGTTTCTGCTTTGTTCAGACCCTGCAGCGCGCCGTAGTGGCGCTCGTTCAGTTTCCAGGATTTCTCCACCGGTAGCCAGGCCTGGTCCAGTTCATCCAGTACGTTCCACAGCGTGTGGATGGCACGTTTCAGCACAGAGGTATAAGCAAAATCGAAGCTGAAGCCTTCGTCTTTCAGCAGTTTGCCCGCCGCTTTCGCTTCGCTAACGCCTTTCTCTGACAGATCAACGTCGTACCAACCGGTGAAACGGTTTTCGTTGTTCCACTGGCTTTCGCCGTGGCGCACCAGAACCAGCTTAGTTACAGCCATGTTTTACTCCTCATAAGCTTTATTGAATGATAACAATTCTCATTATATTGCCGTGACGGGGCCAGCGGCAACGCTTAACCATAACCATAGCGAAAATAGAGACGCAGTGTAAGGTGCTTGTGAATCGGCAGTTATTTTTTTGTCTGAGTCTGGCGTTAATTTCAGCAACATGGACAAAAAAAGCCCTCCATCAAGGAGGGCCGGGGATCACAGTGCGATAAACTGGTATTCGGTGAGGCTGACGTACTCCGCGCCAGGCCGCAAAATGCAGTCAGGCTGGGGCCATTCGGGGTGATTCGGGCTGTCGGGGAGAAACTCGCTTTCCAGCGCCAGCCCCTGCCAGTCGGCATAGGTGCCGCCGCTGCGGGAAGGCGTGCCGCCCAGATAGTTGCCGGAGTAGAACTGCAGCGCGGGGGCGGAGGTCATCACCTTAAGCTGCAGCCTGCCGTCCGCCGAGCAGACGATCGCGGCGGGCTGCTGCACATCGCCTGCGGCGCTGAGCAGAAACGCGTGATCGTAGCCTTTGGTTTTACGCTGATCGGCGTCGCTGAGGAACTCCCGGGCGATGGCTTTGGCATCGCGAAAATCAAAGCTGGTGCCCGCGACATTCTTCAGGCCCGCGCGCGGGATCCCCGTTTCATCGACCGGCAGATACTGCTGCGCAAAAATCTGCAGGCGGTGATTACGTACGTCGGTCTGCTCGCCGTCCAGGTTGAAATAGACGTGGTTGGTCATGTTCACCGGGCAGGGCTTATCGACGGTCGCGCGGTATTCGATGCTGATGCGGTTATCGTCGGTCAGCTGATAGCGGGCCGTAGCGCGCAGATTGCCGGGAAAACCCTGGTCGCCGTCGGAAGACTCCAGCGCGAACAGCACGCTGTTGTCGCTGTGGCTGACGATTTGCCAGCGGCGTTTGTCAAACCCCTCCGGCCCGCCGTGCAGCTGGTTGACGCCCTGGCTAGGCGACAGCGTGACGACCTCGCCCGAAAGCGTGTAGCGGCTGTCGGCGATACGGTTGGCATAGCGGCCGACCGACGCGCCGAGAAACGCCGCCTGCTGCGGATACTGTTCAGGACCGGCGCAGCCAAGCAGCGCCTCGCGAAGACTGCCGTCGTTAAGCGGCACCTGCGCGGACAGCAGGGTCGCGCCCCAGTCCATCAGCGTGACGACCATTCCGGCGCCGTTGCGCAGGGTGAGCAGTCGCCAGGGCTGGCCGTCAGGGGCCAGCGTGGAGTTATCAGTCAGCACTGGCCCGCTCCCTGTGACGGTTTGCACACGTAGAAGGTCTCTTTGATGCCGGTTTTCGCTTCATACTGCGCGGCAACGGCTTCTTTTACGACGGGAACCAGCGCTTCCGGCACCAGAGCCACGATGCAGCCGCCGAAGCCGCCGCCGGTCATGCGCACGCCGCCTTTGTCGCCGATGGTCGCTTTGACAATCTCCACCAGGGTGTCTATCTGCGGCACGGTGATTTCAAAATCATCGCGCATCGAGACGTGAGATTCCGCCATCAGCTCGCCCATCCGCTTCAGGTCGCCTTTTTCCAGCGCCGAGGCGGCTTCAACCGTACGGGCGTTCTCGGTCAGCACGTGGCGAACGCGTTTTGCCACCACCGGGTCGAGCTCGTGGGCAACCTTATTAAATTCGTTCAGGGTCACGTCGCGCAGCGCAGGCTGCTGGAAGAAGCGGGCGCCGGTTTCGCACTGCTGGCGGCGGGTGTTGTATTCGCTGCCGACCAGGGTACGTTTGAAGTTGCTGTTGATAATGATGACCGCTGCGCCCTTCGGCATCGAAACGGCCCTGGTGCCCAGCGTCCGGCAGTCGATCAGCAGCGCGTGGTCTTTTTTCCCCAGCGCGGAAATCAGCTGATCCATAATGCCGCAGTTGCAGCCGACAAACTGGTTTTCCGCTTCCTGGCCGTTGAGCGCAATCTGCGCGCCGTCAAGCGGCAGATGATACAGCTGCTGGAAGACGGTGCCGACCGCCACTTCCAGCGAGGCTGATGAGCTGAGCCCTGCGCCCTGCGGCACATCGCCGCTGATGACCATATCCACGCCGTTGAAGCTGCGGTTGCGCTTTTGCAGGTGTTTAACCACCCCGCGCACGTAGTTTGACCACTGCTGGCTGTCGTGGGTCACGATAGGGGCGTCCAGCGAAAACTCGTCCGTCTGGTTGTCGTAGTCGGCGGCGATAACCCGGACAGTACGATCCTGACGCGGCGCGCAGGCGATCACCGTCTGGTAGTCGATGGCGCAGGGCAGGACAAAACCGTCGTTGTAGTCGGTATGCTCGCCGATCAGGTTGACGCGGCCAGGCGCCTGAATCACGTGGTTGGCAGGGTAGCCGAATTTTTCAGCAAACAGAGATTGTGTTTTTTCTTTCAGACTCATTATTAAACTCCAGATTCGCGAAAATGAACGTCGCTGACCGCGCGCAGGCGCTCAGCGGCTTGTTCTGCCGTCAGGTCACGCTGGGTTTCCGCCAGCATTTCATAGCCCACCATGAACTTACGCACGGTAGCGGAGCGCAGCAGAGGCGGATAGAAATGCGCGTGGAGCTGCCAGTGCTGATTGTCTTCATCGTTAAACGGCGCGCCGTGCCAGCCCATCGAGTAGGGGAAAGAGCACTGAAACAGGTTGTCGTAACGGCTGGTCAGCTTTTTCAGCGCCAGTGCCAGGTCACGGCGCTGGGCGTCGGTCAGATCGGTAATACGCAGCACGTGCGCCTTTGGCAGCAGCAGCGTTTCAAACGGCCAGGCTGCCCAATAGGGCACTACCGCCAGCCAGTGCTCTGTTTCCACCACGGTGCGGCTGCCGTCAGCCAGTTCGCGCTGGACGTAGTCCACCAGCATGGGGGAGCGCTGTCTGCTGAAGTACGCTTTTTGCAGGCGATCCTCACGTTCGACTTCATTCGGCAGGAAGCTGTTCGCCCATACCTGGCCGTGCGGATGCGGGTTCGAGCACCCCATCGCCGCCCCTTTGTTTTCAAAAACCTGCACCCACGGATAGCGTTCGCCGAGCTCGGCGGTCTGCTGTTGCCAGGTGGCGATCACCCCGGCGAGCGCGTCGAGCGTCAGCTCCGGCAGCGTTTTGCTGTGATCCGGCGAGAAGCAGATAACCCGGCTGGTGCCGCGCGCGCTCTGGCAGCGCATCAGCGGGTCGTCGCTTTCCGGCGCGGCAGGGGTATCGGTCATCAGCGCGGCAAAATCGTTGGTGAAAACGTAGGTCCCGGTGTAGGGCGGGTTTTTATCGCCGGTCACGCGGGTGTTGCCCGGACAGAGAAAACAGTCCGGGTCATGGGCGGGCAGCGTCTGCTTAGCCGGCGTTTCTTGCGCCCCCTGCCAGGGGCGCTTTGCGCGGTGCGGAGAGACCAGAATCCACTGGTCTGTCAGCGGGTTATAGCGACGATGCGGATGGTCGACGGGGTTAAATTGCGTCATTACTGTTCCTTAGTCAGGATACCCCTGCGGGTGGCGCGACTGCCAGTGCCAGGTGTCCTGCGCCATCTCATCAAGGTTACGTGTCACGCGCCAGTTCAGCTCGCGGTCAGCTTTGCTCGCATCGGCCCAGTAGGCCGGGAGATCGCCGTCGCGACGAGGCGCAAAATGGTAATTGATCGGTTTGCCGGAGGCTTTGCTGAAGGCGTTAACCACATCCAGTACGCTGCTGCCGATGCCGGCGCCGAGGTTGTAGATATGCACGCCCGGCTTGTCGGCCAGTTTTTCCATCGCGGCGACGTGGCCATCGGCAAGGTCCATGACGTGGATGTAATCCCGCACGCCGGTGCCGTCTTCGGTCGGGTAGTCGTTGCCAAAAATCGCCAGCGAGTCGCGGCGACCAACCGCTACCTGCGCAATGTACGGCATCAGGTTGTTGGGAATGCCCTGAGGGTCTTCGCCCATGTCGCCCGACGGATGTGCGCCGACCGGATTGAAGTAGCGCAGCAGCGCGATGCTCCAGTCCGGCTGCGCTTTTTGCAGGTCGGTGAGGATCTGTTCCACCATCAGTTTGCTTTTGCCGTAGGGGCTTTGCGGCGTGCCGGTCGGGAAGCTTTCGACATACGGGATCTTCGGCTGATCGCCATAGACCGTTGCGGAGGAGCTGAAAATGAAGTTTTTCACGTTGGCGGCGCGCATGGCGGCAATGAGGCGCAGCGTGCCGTTGACGTTGTTGTCATAATACTCAAGCGGTTTGGCGACCGATTCGCCAACGGCCTTCAGTCCGGCGAAGTGGATCACCGCGTCAATCGCGTGATCGTGGAGAAGTTCGGCCATCAGCGCTTCGTTGCGGATATCGCCCTCAACGAAGGTGGCGTGCTTGCCGCCCAGGCGTTCAATAACCGGTAAAACGCTGCGCTTACTGTTACACAGATTATCCAGGATGACGACGTCATGACCCTGTTGCAGCAATTGCACGCAGGTATGACTACCTATGTAACCGCTACCACCTGTAACCAGTACTCTCATTTTTCGCTCCATTAGGCTTATGGTATGTGATAACCATAGCATAACAGAGATGTGAAAAGTGTGACATGCGCTGCGTTAGTGGAATCGTTTACACTTGCGTGTTTTAGAACAACGCCACAAAGATTTTTTATTATAAATCAATGTGAAAGTGAATAAATCCTGCCTTAATCTGAAAAAGCGGGAGGCGATCCTCCCGCGAGGACATTCAGCGTGGACCGACGGCGTATGCGTAGCCGTCGCCTTCGGGAATAAAGGCCAGACGATGGGTAATGCAGGCCGGCGCATCCTCCGCATGGTGGGAAACAAACAGCAACTGGGTATTTCCTTCGCTTATCAGCACGTCGATAAAGCGGCGCACCAGCTGGCGGTTGAGCGGATCAAGCCCCTGTAATGGCTCGTCAAGGATAAGCAGCGTCGGGTGCTTCACCAGCGCGCGGACGATCAGCGCCAGCCGCTGCTGGCCCCATGACAGGCTATGGAACGGGGCGTCGGCGGTACGGCTGTCCATCCCGAGGATATCCAGCCAGCCCTGCGCCAGCTTGCGCTGCTTATCCGACACCGCCTGATAGATGCCGATGGAGTCAAAAAAGCCGGAGAGGATCACGTTACGCACGTTGGTGCTGACGCGGTAGTCGAGATGCAGGCTGCTGCTGACGTAGCCGATGTGTTTTTTGATATCCCAGATGGTTTCCCCGCTGCCGCGGCGGCGGCCGAAGAGGGTCAAATCGTTGCTGTAGCCCTGGGGATGATCGCCGGTGACCAGGCTCAGCAGCGTGGATTTTCCAGCGCCGTTCGGGCCGACGATTTGCCAGTGTTCGCCGGGATTCACCGTCCAGGAGAGGTGGTTGATGATGGGCCGGTCGTTGTAGGAGACCACGCCGTCGCGCAGCACGATCCGCGGCAGCGAATCGGCCAGGGTCAGACGCGCGGGAGGGGCGTCGGGTTCCGGAAGCGTTATGCCGCAGAGCTTTTCGCTGTGCGCCAGCTGGGCGATGAGCGCGTGCTCCAGCAGCGCGTTTTTCTCACCGGTTTCCAGCAGCGTACAGTCAGCCAGCGCGCCCGCGTACTGCACAAAATCCGGAATTTCATCAAAGCGGTTCAGCACCAGCGCCAGGGTATAGCCGTCGTGGTGCAGCGTCGCCAGCAGCTCAGCCAGCGTCTGACGCGACGCGACGTCCAGACCGTCGAAGGGCTCATCGAGGATCAGCAGATCCGGTTCGTTCATTAACGCCTGGCAGAGCAGGGTTTTACGGGTTTCCCCCGTCGAGAGATACTTAAAGCGGCGATCGAGGAGCTTGCTGATGCCGAAACGTTCGGCGAGCGCCGCGCAGCGTGCCGGGTTTTTAACCTCGTCCTGAATGATTTCCGCCGTCGTCCGTCCGGTATCCTCTTCGCCGGGGCTCAGCAGATCGGTGTTATTACGCTGCCACTCTTCGCTGACGAGCCTTTGCAGCTGCTCGAAGGAGAGGCGGGTGATGCGCGAAAAGTCGCCGCGACGGGCGCCTGCCAGCAGGGGAAGCTCGCCGGACAGCGCCCGCGCGAGGGCCGATTTGCCGCTGCCGTTGCTGCCGACAAAAGCCCAGCTTTCGCCAGCGCGCAGGGTCAAATCTTCGATAGAGAGCGTTTTTGTATCGCTAAGACGAAACGTGCCTTGCGAAATTTGCAATGATGACATTGTGTATCCCGTTTTATGCAGCGATTTAAAACAGGGATACGTGTTCCGCCGGTGAAAGTCAAGGCCCTCAGCAGAGGGTGGCGAGGATGACGCGATCGGCGTTGAACCACGCGATGGCCTGCTGACCTTCGCTGAGAGTGCGGGCCTGATCCGCCGGAACGGTGGCGCACAGCGGCTGACCGTCAGGCAGGGTCATTAGCACTTCGCACTGTGCGTCGCCGCGTTCAATATGGCTTATCGTACCGCTAAGCTGGTTATCCGCGCCGGCGGCGACGGCCGGGTCGCCGGTGATCCCGACCCACGGCGCTTTCAGCAGCACCAGCACCTCTTTACCTTCCTCCAGCCCCAGGCGTTCGCCGCTTTGCGCCGTAACGGCGACCTTCAGCCGCGTTTCGCCGTCGGCGAGCGTCACGTCAACGTGTTCCTGCACCTGCTGATGGTCGCGGCGGGTAATGGTGCCAAACCACTGGTTGCGGGCGCTGGTTTGCAGCGAAAAGCGGGAAATCGCCGCCAGCAGACTGTTCAGCGGCAGGGCGTCATCGTCGCTTAATACGTCAAAGGCCTTCTGCTGAATTTGCGCCAGCAGATCGTAAAGCTGAACCAGACGTTCGCCGTAGCGGGTAAGCACCGCGCCGCCGCCGCCTTTGCCGCCGGTGGCGCGATCTACCAGCGGTTGTTCGCTCAGCGTATTCATCTCATTAATGGCATCCCAGGCGCTTTTGTAGCTGATTCCGGCGTCCCTGGCCCCCTGGCTGATGGACCCGGTCAGCGCAATGTGCTTCAGGAGGGCGATACGGCGCGGGTCGGCGAACAGCCGCTGCTGAAGCTTGAGGGTAAGAAGAATTTCGGCCTGCATATCAATGTCCTGCTTATCGGGATAAACCTGTGTAAGAGGGGATTATGGCATAACCCATCGCACAAAAGGGGCGTGTTTTTCCTGATTATCGGGTTACAATGAAGGAATCACAATGTCTGGAGCTAACCATGTTAGAGTTGTTGAAAAGTCTGGTCTTTGCCGTAATCATGGTTCCCGTGGTGATGGCGGTGATCCTGGGGTTGATTTACGGTCTCGGCGAAGTGTTTAACGTCCTTTCCGGTATCGGTCATAAAGACGGCCCGCAAAAAAATCACTGATGCTTTAGCACTGAGCGGAGATTGTCCTGAGACAATCTCCGCTTTTTTTTTGCAAAACGCGTTAGAACGTTTCCCAGTTGGCGTCGCTGCCGCCGGTGGACGCCATCGGACGAGGGGCGGCCGGGGGATTTGGCGCATCGGCCCGTGAGGCCTGCGCCGGTCTGGCATTCAGGCGAAAAGCGGCCACCGCCTGGCGCAGGTGTTCCGCCTGGTCCTCCAGCGCCGTCGCGGCCGCCGCGGATTCCTGCACCAGCGCGGCGTTCTGCTGGGTAACGCTGTCCATCTGCGATACCGCCTGGCTTACCTGCTCAATGCCGCGGCTCTGCTCGTCGGAGGCCGAGGCGATTTCCCCCATAATGTCGGTGACGCGGGTGATGGCGCTGACGATCTCCTTCATCGTATCGCCTGCCTCCGATACCTGTTCAGAACCGGTATTGACGCGGCTAACCGAGTTTTCAATCAGCCCTTTAATCTCTTTCGCCGCCTGCGCGCTGCGGCTGGCGAGCGTGCGAACCTCACCGGCCACGACCGCAAATCCGCGGCCCTGCTCCCCGGCGCGGGCGGCTTCCACGGCGGCGTTAAGCGCCAGGATGTTGGTCTGAAAAGCGATACCGTCGATAACGCCGGTGATATGGGCAATTTGCTGCGAGCTGCTGGCGATATCGTGCATCGTCCGCACGACGTTGTCGACCACGCGGCCGCCGCGCGCCGCCGTTTCGGAGGCGGTTTTCGCCAGCTGCGTCGCCTGACGGGCGTTGTCGGTGTTCTGTCTCACCGTCGCGGTCAGCTCCTCCATGCTGGCGGCGGTTTCCTCCAGCGAAGCGGCCTGCTGCTCGGTGCGTGACGAGAGGTCGTTGCTGCCGGTGGCTATTTCCCCGGCGCCGGTATAGATAGCGTCGGTGCTGTGGCGTACGGCGCCGACGGTGGCGATCAGCGACTGCTGCATGTCGTGCAGACCGGCGGCCAGCTGGCTCATCTCGTTACGCCCCTGAATCGCGATGCGGTGCGTGAGGTCGCCGCGGGCGATAATCCGGATATGCTCCATGACCGACGCCAGCGGTTTCATTAGCAGATGCCGCAGGCCGAGCCAGATAGTCACTATGACGGCGACAACCGCCAGCAGAATAGCGCCCAGCGTCCACAGCATCCGGATAAAGCTGTTCTGGTTTTGCTCTGCGGCCGCCTTCAGCAGAATGTTGTTCTTTTCCCGCCAGTGGCTATAGGCGGCTTCCATATCGTCCTGCGCCTGCTGGGCGTCGAGATTACCGTAAGCCTGATAGTTATCGGCGCGCAGGTAAGCAATGGACTGTTGCAGCACGTCGTGCATCTGGCGCCAGTTTTTTTCCATTTCATCGGCCAGCGCAGGGCTTTGACCTTCGACGGGCGGCAGCTCGCGATAGCTTGCGTAGAGCGTCTGCGCATTATTCAGCGAATCGTCGGCGCTGCTCAGCAGCTTATTGATAGCGTCAAGCGACGCCGGATCGCGCTGATTTTTCAAAAAACGAATGGCGACGCGGGTAACGGTGACGCGCGTTTTGATGAGCGTATGCACGCTATCGCTCAGGTTTTGCTGCTGGGCGTTAAGCACGCCGGAGCTCTGGAAGTTCTGCCGGTCGCTATCGACCGCCGAATAAAACAGCCCACCGGTGACCATTTGCAGAAGGCAAAAAATGGTCAGTGCGATAATAATCCCGGTGATCACGCGAATGTTTTTCAGCATAACGGGTCGTCCATTGGGTTAAAGGGGGGCGCTAATGAATATCGGCGTAAAAACATGAAACTTAAATGCGCCGCATTAACCTTCGCAGGGCGCTAAAGCAATCCGGCATTCGTGCCGATACCTGTTGTGACAGGTCTTTGATTACTCAATAAAGGGTAATAATTAGCGCTGGGAAAACCCTACGGTTGTCGTTATATTTGGGTCTATATAACGACACTCACAGGAGCTACAGATGGAACGTTCGTGGTTACGCCTTTTCGCCGGGGCTGCTTTATCGTTTTCCGTTGCCGGTCACGCATTTGCTGATGAAGGCAAGATAACCGTCTTCGCCGCCGCGTCGCTGACCAACGCGCTGCAGGACATCGCCAAAGAGTATAAAAAAGAGAAAAACGTCGACGTGGTTTCGTCGTTTGCCTCATCGTCGACCCTCGCGCGCCAGATTGAGGCGGGTGCGCCTGCCGATCTCTTTATTTCCGCCGACCAGAAGTGGATGGACTACGCGGTAGAGAAAAAGGCCATTGATACGGCAAGCCGCGAGACGCTGCTTGGCAACAGCCTGGTGGTGGTCGCGCCAACGGCCAGCAAACAGGGCGAAGTCGCCATTAGCGCCAAAACCGACTGGGTTACGCTGCTGAACGGCGGCCGTCTGGCGGTGGGCGACCCGGACCACGTACCGGCGGGCATTTATGCGAAAGAGGCGCTGCAGAAGCTGGGTGCATGGGAAACGCTGTCGCCGAAGCTGGCGCCGGCTGAAGACGTCCGCGGCGCCCTGGCGCTGGTGGAGCGCAGCGAAGCGCCGCTGGGCATCGTCTATGGTTCTGATGCGGTCGCCAGCAAAGGCGTGAAGGTCGTCGGTACCTTCCCTGAAGACTCTCACAAAAAAGTGGAGTATCCGGTAGCTATCGTCGATGGTCATAAAAATGCTACCGTTACGGCGTTTTACGATTACCTGAAAGGGCCGCAGGCGTCGGCTATCTTTAAACGTTACGGATTTACTACGCACTAATGATATTGACGGATCCCGAATGGCAGGCGGTAATGCTGAGCCTGAAAGTCTCATCCCTGGCGGTTATCTGCAGTTTGCCTTTTGGGATCTTCTTTGCCTGGCTGCTGGTACGGCGTCATTTTCCAGGCAAAGCCCTGCTGGATAGTCTGATTCATCTCCCTCTCGTGCTGCCGCCGGTGGTGGTCGGCTATTTATTGCTGATAGCGATGGGGCGGCGCGGGTTTATCGGGGCGTGGCTGTACGACTGGTTCGGCATCAGCTTCTCCTTTAGCTGGCGCGGCGCGGTGCTTGCCGCTGCGGTGATGTCGTTTCCGCTGATGGTGCGGGCCATACGCCTGGCGCTGGAGGGGGTGGACGTCAGGCTTGAACAGGCGGCCCGTACGCTGGGCGCCGGGCGCTGGCGCGTATTCATAACCATCACGCTGCCGCTGATGCTGCCCGGGATCATCGTCGGCACGGTGCTGGCCTTCGCCCGCTCCCTGGGCGAATTCGGCGCGACGATCACCTTTGTCTCCAACATTCCCGGCGAAACGCGCACCATTCCTTCCGCAATGTACACGTTGATTCAAACCCCTGGCGGCGAAGGCGCAGCGGCGCGGCTGTGCGCGATCTCCATCGTGCTGGCGCTGATATCGCTGCTGGTCTCCGAATGGCTGGCGCGTCTTAGCCGTGAACGGACGGGGAAGTAACGGATGCTTGAGCTCAATTTTCGCCAGACCCTGGGCAACCACTGCCTGACCATCAACGAAGCGCTGCCCGCGACCGGAATTACCGCCGTTTTCGGCGTCTCCGGCGCCGGTAAAACCTCGCTTATCAACGCCATCAGCGGCCTGACCAGGCCCCAGCAGGGGCGAATCGCGCTCAATGGCCGTACGCTGAGCGACACCGACAGCGGGCTGTTTTTATCGCCGGATAAGCGTCGTGTCGGCTATGTGTTTCAGGATGCGCGCCTGTTTCCGCACTACAGGGTGCGCGGCAACCTGCGCTACGGGATGGCCAAAAGCATGGCGGGCCAGTTTGATAAGCTGGTAGCGCTGCTCGGCATTGAGCCGCTGCTCGACAGGTTGCCGGGCAGCCTGTCGGGGGGCGAAAAACAGCGGGTGGCGATCGGCCGCGCGCTGCTGACCGCACCGGAGCTGCTGCTGCTGGATGAGCCGCTGGCGTCGCTGGATATTCCGCGTAAGCGCGAACTGCTGCCCTACCTGCAGCGGCTGGCCCGCGAGATTAATATTCCAATGCTGTACGTCAGCCACGCGCTGGATGAAATTTTGCACCTGGCCGATAACGTGCTGGTGCTTGAGGCGGGGAACGTGAAGGCGTTTGGCCCGCTGGAAGAGGTGTGGGGCAGCAGCGTGATGCACCCGTGGCTGCCGCAGGATCAGCAGAGCAGCATTCTGAAAGTCACCGTGCTTGAGCATCATCCGCACTACGCGATGACGGCGCTGGCGCTGGGCGATCAGCATCTCTGGGTAAACAAGCTGGATAAACCGGCGCAGTCGCCGGTGCGGGTGCGTATTCAGGCCTCTGATGTCTCGCTGGTGCTGCAGCCGCCGGTGCAGACCAGCATCCGCAACGTGCTGCGGGTGAAGGTCGCCCAGTGCTATGACGATAACGGCCAGGTGGAAGTGCAGCTGGAGGTCGGCGGCCGTACGCTGTGGGCGCGCATCAGCCCGTGGGCGCGCGACGACCTGGCTATCAAACCAGGCCTGTGGCTGTACGCGCAGGTAAAAAGCGTGTCGATTACCGCCTGATCACAGCAGGCGGGTGGTAATAAAATCGGCGATGCTGGTGGTGGTGTTGTCGCCGATAACGATATCCGCCCGGGCTTTTACCGCCTCATCGGCGTTGCCCATCGCCACGCCGGTGCCGACGGCTTCCAGCATGCTGATGTCATTGAAGTTGTCGCCGAAGGCAATCACGTCCTGCATTGATATGCCCTGCGCCTCGACCCATTTCGCCAGGCGCTTGCCTTTGCTGTTGCCTTTGCGGGCAATATCTACCTGATCGTGCCACGACCATTCGCACTCCAGATCCAGCGTCTGCGCGGCCTGGTCGGCAAAGGTGCGCAATTTGCGCGTATCTTCGTCGGTCAGCGCGAATTTCCAGACGGCTTGCACCTGCCGGGCGGCCTGCGCCAGCGAGGCGACCTGGGTAAACGACGGGCGCTGCTCCTGCGGCAGGCTTTGCGCCCAGCTGCTGGTGCGTATCACGTGGCCGGTCGGGCGCTCGTACATCATCGTATCGTCAACGTACATCAGGCCGTGAATGTCGTGCGCGTTCAGCATGCCGACCAGACTCTCGGCTTTGTCGACCGGCATAGGATCCGCTTCCAGCACTTTTTTTGCATGATAATCATACAAGTAAGTGCCATTACAGCAAATTGCAGGTGTATCCAGCGCCAGTGCCTGATAAAAAGGATGGATGGCAACGTGATGCCGACCGGTCACGATGAGGAGCTGATAGCCCGCCGCCTTTGCACGTTTAAGTGCCTCCAGCGATTCGGGAAGGATAGTCTTCGTGGGCGTCAGCAGCGTACCGTCTAAATCAAGGGCAATCACGCGAGATGTCATAGTGTAATCCAGGTTAATGTTGAACGTTTTGCTGCTGAAGATGGTACACCGCTATGGTCGCAGGGCAAATTTTTCAGCACTAACCTCTAAAACCGTCTACCTTGGTATTTTGTCTCCACGCGCCGTCGTAAGGAAAGGAGTTTTCATGAAACAAACCGTTTATACCGCCAGCCCGGAAAGCCAGCAGATCCACGTCTGGAGCCTGAAAAATGACGGCAGCCTGACGCTGGTGCAGGTGGTTGATGTCGCCGGACAGGTGCAGCCGATGGTTATCAGCCCTGACAAGCGCTACCTTTACGTGGGCGTGCGCCCTGAGTTTCGCGTTATCGCTTACCGTATCGCTCCGGATAACGGCGCGCTGACCTTCGCCGGCGAATCGGCGCTGCCGGGCAGCCCGACCCATATTTCGACCGACCATAAAGGCGACTTCCTGTTCAGCGGCTCCTACAACTCAGGCTGCGTCAGCGTCACGCGCCTTGAAGACGGCCTGCCGGTAGGGCTGGCGGACGTCGTGGAAGGGCTGGAAGGCTGCCACTCGGCGAATATCACCCCGGATAACCGCACCCTGTGGGTACCGGCGCTGAAGCAGGATCGTATCTGCCTGTTTACCCTGAGCGACGACGGCAAGCTGGTGGCGCAGACCCCGGCGGAAGTCACTACCGTTGACGGCGCCGGTCCGCGTCATATGGTCTTCCATCCGAATCAGCAGTACGCCTACTGCGTCAATGAGCTGAACAGCTCGGTAGACGTCTGGGAGCTGCGCGATCCGCACGGCGAAATCGACTGCGTGCAGACGCTGGATATGATGCCGGAAGACTTCACCGGCGTACGCTGGGCGGCGGACATTCATATCACCCCGGACGGGCGTCATCTGTATGCCTGCGACCGTACCTCCAGCCTGATTACCGTTTTCAGCGTCTCCGAAGATGGCAGCGTGCTGGACGTCGAAGGCTTCCAGCCGACCGAGACGCAGCCGCGCGGGTTCAACGTCGATCACAGCGGGAAGTACCTGATTGCCGCCGGTCAGAAATCGCATCACATTGCGGTCTATGAAATTCACGGCGAGCAGGGGCTGTTAAAAGAGAAGGGGCGTTATGCCGTGGGCCAGGGCCCAATGTGGGTGGTGGTTAACGCCCATTAATCCCAACACCGCCGCAGCCGGGCTGCGGCGGCGTTGTTTGTGGCGACCGTCATCAGATGGCCTGCGTTAAGCCGCCATTCGGGACCCCCTGACATTTTTGGTACTTACCGGACTCAACATCACTCTCATCAATGTTATTAGTCGTGGCGTAGTGGCTAACGGCAGCGCTGGTAAAGGCGCCGCTCTCTGCGTGGCTGGGATGCTCATTTTGCTGCTTGCGGTAATAGGTAATGGCCGCATGGAGACCGGAACTCATTTTTTGGGTCATATATAAAGCCATAGTGTTCTCCATTATTGGATAACAGATGATTATTTAGTGAAGATAAAAGGGCTGCTGTGTATAGCCTTAATCAGGCGTCGGGAGTGATTTTATATTTTTGGTTGAGCGTGGTGCCGTAAATTTCAAAGGTGCGGCTACGTACCAGCGGGATGTTTTTCTTATCAAATACCGTGCGCCACCATTCCCAGGCAAGCCCGGTACACTCTTTGGCGAACACGCAAACATTTTCAGCGTTGCCTTGTAGTGATATATTCGTAGAGAAGGGGGCGGTTCTGTCTTTTGAATTACCATCCCATCCGCAGCGCTGGACGGTTTTATTGCCATTGTCATCATAATTTACATCATCCCACTCCACCCGGAATTGCGCCACGTATCCGCCGGTATGTTTTAGCGTAATATCGGCGTTTTGATATTCCGTATAGGTGGTCTGAATATAGTCGGTGCTGCTGTTAACGACCGCAACTTTGTTGTCTTTTAAAAATACCGTGGAATACGATACCGGATAGCCAGGGTTTGACGTATTGCACATCGAGTATTTGGCAATAACCTGGTTGATTTTAGAAATATCCTTTGATGAGATAATTTCGTTTTGCCCATTAACGCCGCCGCCTAATACCACGGCCGTAAACGTGGTGTTATCAAGAATATCCTTATATTTGGCGTTAGCGCTGGCGTTAACATCTTTCATGACGGCTTTAAATGCCGATTCCACCTCGTTGCTGCTGTGGTTAGTTTCAAGTTTCACAAAAATATTGCGGCCATAGGCGACTTTGTAAACCAGCGCGGGCGGCGCGCTGTTGCCCGCTCCCTGGCGTTCAAGGGCATCCCAGTTGACGTCGTCGGCGAAAAGCTCAGAAGGTTTTGCTGGCAGGCCAGACATTGACACGGTGTAGAAAATTTGCCGGAACGAGGCGATAAATACCGAGCTCTTGCGCTCGCGGACCGCGCTAAAATCAATGCTCAGCTCTTTTTCCGCCTGCTTAATGCCAAAGCCGAACTTAACCAGCATCTGCATTTCGCTGGCAATCATACTCTCATTATAAAATGAGCGCGCCACAATGGAGTGCGTGTCTGCGTAAGTTCGGGCCCACATATTGAACTTTTCATCAATAGCAGAGCGAATGTTTCCATATTTGGGATCGGCAATATTGAAAATGGCATCCTGCTCCATTCCGGGGAGATCAATAACAAAATCAACCGCGCTTCGTTTTGCAGAGATAAGCGATGGTCGATTTTCAACCAAATCGGTATCTGCTAACACCACCGCCCCTGGATAGGTAAGGTCGGTCATTGCATCGACAATGCCAATGTCAACATTTTGACTGGAAATATTGATTTTTTCTCGGGTGATAACAATGTATTTTCCATCATTGTTTTTACCTTCTGCTTTTTTAAAGCTTTCAATTTTTTCACCTTTGAAGGCCAGAACTTCAGCCGGGTTATATTTTAATTCGGCAATTTTCTGATCTATATCACTCATTTTCAGGTTTCCTTTTACTGATTGATTTCAGGTTATCTGCAATGGCACAGAATATTCATCAACAGACAGGTGCGCTGACTAGTAATAAAGTATTACCGCAGTGATCAAGGAATACATGCTGTATAGAGAAACATCAAATATAATTGTTGATGGTAACGATCGATTAACCTGGTCCAGGTTTCTGAACCTGATGATTATATTGTCTTTGTGTTTTCGATAACCGGAAAGGAAATTTTTTATTATGTAGAAAATGTTCAGAGGATATATTAAATATCAGCGCCTGGCGCTGATATTTAGATGTACTGAGTATTTTGGCGCAGAAGCTAACCCGGCAGCAGGGCTGCCTGGGGGCATCTTACTGCTTCGGCTCAGCCGCCACGTAGCTTCCTGTACCGCGGTTGTTGTATTCCCACATGCGGTTGAAGTTCGTGTCGTTGAGGTTGCGCTGGATCTCGCCTTTGTCGTCTTTCGCGCCGGTGTTGCCGCTAAACGGACGCCCGGAGATTGCCGCGTTGGCCCACGGTTTTGCCATGTTGAAGCCCTCGTTAATCACGCTGTCGCGAATAACCACCTGGCCGTTGGTGCTGCTGTCCACATCCAGAGAACGGCCAAGCTGAGCGACGCCGTCGCCTGCGGCGTTAAAGCGGCTGTTAGTGGCCAGGAAACCGAAGGTCAGGTTGGACGGGGTGGCTGGCGCGAACACGTAGCCTTCTTTCTGGGTACGCGAATTCACCACGCGGAAGTCAGTGTTATCGAACACTACCGCGCCGCGGCCGGAAACGATATCCACATCCCCTTCAAGGTAGCTGTTGGTGACCAGCGTGCGGGTGATGCGATCGTTTTGCAGACGGTTCTGTACGCCGCTGTTGGTGACGAAGAAGGTGTTCTGACGACCGAGAATATTGACGTTGTTGATCTGCACCTGGTCGCCGTCGCTGCGCAGCGCTACCGCCTGGTGGTTACCGGCGTCAACGCTGTCGCCGAGGTTGTTCTCAATGGTCAGATTCTGCAGCTGCAGGCCGTTGTTCTGCGACCAGACGACGGCTGAGCACATGACGCCGACGGTGGCGCTGCGTTTGCTCTGGCAGCTGTCAAACATGTACCACGCCGGTTTGCCAGGCATATATTTACCGCCCGGGTTCACCAGACGACGCCAGCTGTTCGGATCGATTTCAGAATCGATAGCCAGGCCGATTTTTACATCAGCGGCCTTATCGCCGGTGCCGTAGAGCGTCAGGCTGCCAGGCGCGGCAGGGATATACACGGTGCCTGGGTAGTCGCCTGGCAGAATGGCGATATAAAGACGCTGGTCGCTGTGGCGGGCGATAGCGGCATCAATCGCCGCCTGAATCGTCGTATGCGTCACGCCCTGAGCGCCCGCCGGGCCGACCACAAAGTCGGGTTTCGCAGGCGTCGCGATAGCGGAAGGCGACCACGGCGCGGCATTGGCATCCATGGTGGTGAAATAGCGCGACTGAACGAAGTTTTTCGCTTCAGCAGCAGAAAGGATTGGGCGGGAAGCTGTTCCCGGCGCCGCCTGAGTCGACGGGCGTTGATCCGCGGGGGTAGAGCTGCAGGCGGTCAGTGTCACGCCAAAAGCGAGCGCCAGCGCCAGACGGGAAACCGATGATATGTTCATGATGCTCCAGGCTGATGATAATAAAAAAGATGAGTCCCTAAAACCTGCCTTTTTATACTAAGTTGAGCGAAACGGGAAGCGGTGGTGAGAAAAAGTTCGCTTACCGGGGGAACCGATAGTGGCGAAATGTCACAAATAAACAACATTTGCCTGCAATTTATTGACATCTTTTGGTGTATGCCAATAAATGTCTATACAACCCATGACAAGTGAACGCTTATGACTGAATTAACCGCTGATGATGTGGTCTGGCGCAACGGCCGGTTTGCCACCTTTGATCCTCGCAACCCCCGGCCCTACGGATTGCTTGAGGAGAGCGCGCTGGTGGTGCGCGACGGACGGATCGCGGGGCTGGTTGAGGAGCGCGCCGTCGCCGGGCACGTCGGGCGCACGGTGGATCTGGCCGGGCGGCTGGTGACGCCAGGGCTGATTGACTGCCATACCCATCTGGTGTTTGCCGGTAGCCGGGCGCAGGAGTGGGAGCAGCGGCTGAACGGCGTGTCGTATAAAACCATCAGCGATAACGGCGGCGGGATTAACGCCACGGTACGCGCGACCCGCGAAAGCAGCGAAGATGCGCTGCTGCAGCTGGCGGAAGGGCGGCTGCAGCGCCTGATGGCGGAAGGCGTGACGACGCTGGAGGTGAAGTCCGGCTACGGGCTGGACCTTGAGAACGAGCGTAAAATGCTCAACGTCGCCCGACGGCTTGCCGACAGGCATGCGGTGGAGATTAGCCCGACGCTGCTCGCCGCCCATGCCATTCCGCCGGAATATAAAGGCCGCGCGGATGAGTATATCGACCTGGTGTGCGACGTTATCCTACCGACGCTCTGGCAGACGCAGCGCTTTGACGCGGTCGACGCCTTTTGCGAAAACGTCGGCTTTACGCCAGCGCAGACGGAGCGCGTGTTCCGCAAGGCCCAGGCGCTGGGCGTGGCGGTCAAGGGGCATGTTGAACAGCTTTCCGATCAGGGCGGCGCGCAGCTGGTCAGCCGTTATCAGGGGCTGTCCGCCGATCATATCGAGTATCTTGACGAAGCGGGCGTGGCGGCGATGGCGGCCGCAGGCACCGTGGCGGTTCTGCTGCCCGGCGCATTCTATTTCCTTAATGAAACCCGCAAGCCGCCCGTCAGTCTTCTGCGCCAGTATCAGGTGCCGATGGCGGTGGCGACCGATTTTAATCCCGGCACCAGCCCCTTCGCCAGCCTGCATCTGGCGATGAATATGGCCTGCGTGAAGTTTGGCTTAACCCCCGAAGAGGCCTGGACCGGCGTCACGCGGCATGCCGCCCGCGCGCTGGGCCGTCAGCATACCCACGGCCAGCTGGCGGCGGGCTATGTCGCCGATTTTGCTATCTGGGATGCGCAGCATCCGGTTGAAATGGTCTATGAACCGAGTCGTAACCCGCTCTGGCAGCGGGTGTTTCGTGGAGAGGTACGCGCATGACACTGTGGCATCCAACGGCAAGCGATATCTGGCAGGGGCGTGACGACAGCGCGGAGTCGCCGACCGCCCGACGGCTTTTTCAGACCGTCACGGTCAGCGAAACCTTCGCCCCGGAGCCCGGCGCGGCGCGTATAGCGCTGCTCGGGTTTGCGTGCGATGAAGGCGTCAGACGCAATCAGGGACGGACCGGGTCGCAGCAGGCGCCGGACGTCTTGCGCAAGGCGCTGGCGAATATGGCCAGCCACGAGGGCCACGACCGGCTGGTGGACATGGGCTCTGTTCGCGTGGAGGGCGAGCGGCTGGAGGAGGCGCAGCAGGCGCTGCGGGCGGCGGTCATCGCCTGCCAGCAGGCGAACATGCGTACGCTGGTCTTTGGCGGCGGGCACGAAACGGCCTACGGGCACGGCGCGGGCGTGCTGGATGCGTTCCCCAACGAGCGGGTGGCGATCGTTAACCTCGACGCGCATCTCGATCTGCGCCAGGCGTCGGTTGCGACCTCCGGTACGCCGTTTCGCCAGTTGGCGCTGCACTGTGAGGCGCAGGGCAGGGCGTTTAGCTATACCTGCTACGGCGCGAGCCGGGCGGCGAACACCCAGGCGCTGTGGCAGGAGGCGGCGCGTCGTAACGTGACGGTGCTGGAGGATTTAACGCTGCTGGACTCCCGTGATACCGGGCTTGCGGCGGATCTGCGGCGGGTGATCGAGAGCCATGACCGTATCTACCTGACCATCGATCTGGACGTCATGCCCGCCTGGGAGATGCCCGCCGTATCCGCGCCTGCGGCGCTGGGCGTGCCTTTCGCGACGTTGATGGGTATCATTGCGCCGTTGTGTCGCAGCGGCAAACTTCAGGCGGTCGATCTGGTAGAGTTTAATCCACACTACGATCGCGATGGCCAGGGGGCGCGAACGGCGGCCCGTCTTGCCTGGCAAATCGTCCACGAATGGCGTCAGGATTAACACGAAAGGACCAAACACATGTTTTCATCCCGTTCCGGCGCACCGGCGCCGTTCTATGAGAAGGTCAAACAGGTCATCAGCGACAATATTGCCGCCGGCGTGTGGCGTCCTCACGATCGCATTCCTTCGGAAGCGGGGCTGGTGGCGCAGTTTGGCTTCAGCCGCATGACCGTTAACCGTGCGCTGCGTGAGCTGACGGATGAGGGATTGCTGGTGCGTTTGCAGGGCGTCGGCACCTTTGTCGCCGAGCCGAAGGGCCAGTCAGCGCTGTTTGAAATTCACAGCATTGCCGACGAAATCGCCAGCCGCCAGCATACGCACCGCTGCGAGGTGTTAATGCTGGAGGAGACTCGCGCCGACGCGAACCAGGCGACGGCGCTCGGCGTAGCGGAAGGAACCCGCATCTACCATTCGCTGATGGTGCATTATGAAAACGACATCCCGGTGCAGATAGAGGACCGCTGCGTCAATGCGGAAGTGGTTCCCGCCTATCTGCAGCAGGATTACACCGCCACCACGCCGCACGCCTATCTGTCGCTGATTGCGCCGCTGACGGAAGGGGAGCACATTGTGGAGGCGGTGAAAGCCACCGCCGAGGAGTGCCGGTTGTTGCACATCCATGAGCACGAGCCGTGCCTGCGCATTCTTCGCCGTACCTGGTCCACTTCGCATATTGTTTCCCACGCCCGCCTGCTGTTCCCCGGCGCGCGCTATCGCCTGCAGGGCCACTTCACGTCCTGAGCCCCCTGCGTCAGCAAAAGCGTGATTGCTGACGCAATATAACAAAATTGTATCATTTCTGTTAAATCCTGACTTGCGCATGGTTGTATAGACAAGTATATGTATCTACGTAAACACCGTTAATTGTCAGGAGAAACTCCGATGTCGCAAAGCAAATACCGCAAGCTTGATGTACGCGCGCCGCGTGGCACCACGCTGAACGCGAAAAGCTGGTTAACCGAAGCGCCGCTGCGTATGTTAATGAACAACCTCGATCCGGATGTGGCCGAAAATCCGCATGAGCTGGTGGTGTACGGCGGTATCGGACGCGCGGCGCGCAACTGGGAATGTTATGACGCCATTGTGAACGCGCTGAAAAAGCTGGAAAGCGATGAGACCCTGCTGGTGCAGTCCGGCAAACCGGTCGGCGTGTTCAAAACCCATGAAAACGCCCCGCGCGTGCTGATCGCCAACTCTAACCTGGTGCCGCACTGGGCGACCTGGGAACATTTTAACGAGCTCGACGCCAAAGGGCTGGCGATGTACGGCCAGATGACTGCGGGCAGCTGGATCTACATCGGCAGCCAGGGGATCGTGCAGGGCACCTACGAAACCTTCGTCGAAGCGGGCCGTCAGCACTATGAAGGCAGCCTGCAGGGGCGCTGGGTGCTGACCGCCGGTCTCGGCGGCATGGGCGGCGCGCAGCCGCTGGCGGCGACGCTGGCGGGCGCATGCTCACTGAACATCGAATGCCAGCAGAGCCGTATCGATTTCCGTCTGCGTACCCGCTATGTCGACGAGCAGGCCACGTCGCTGGACGATGCGCTGGCGCGCATTAAGAAATACACCGCCGAAGGCCGCGCGGTGTCTATCGCTCTGTGCGGCAACGCGGCTGACATTGTGCCGGAGCTGGTAAAACGCGGCGTGCGCCCGGATATGGTCACCGACCAGACCAGCGCCCACGATCCGCTGCACGGCTACCTGCCGAAAGGCTGGAGCTGGGAAGAGTATCAGGCGAAAGCCGAATCCGATCCGCAGGGGACGATTCTGGCGGCGAAACGTTCTATGGCCGAGCACGTTCAGGCGATGCTGGCCTTCAGCGAGATGGGCGTGCCGACGTTTGACTACGGCAACAACATCCGCCAGATGGCGAAGGAGATGGGCGTCGACAACGCGTTCGACTTCCCGGGCTTCGTACCGGCCTATATTCGCCCGCTGTTCTGCCGCGGTATCGGCCCGTTCCGCTGGGTCGCGCTCTCCGGCGATCCGCAGGATATTTATAAGACCGACGCTAAGGTCAAAGAGATAATCAAAGACGACAAGCATCTGCATCACTGGCTGGATATGGCCCGCGAGCGCATCAGCTTCCAGGGCCTGCCGGCGCGTATCTGCTGGGTGGGGCTGGAGTGGCGTCAAAAGCTGGGCCTGGCGTTTAACGAAATGGTGCGCAGCGGCGAAGTCTCCGCGCCGATCGTAATCGGTCGCGACCACCTTGACTCCGGCTCGGTCGCCAGCCCGAACCGTGAAACTGAAGCCATGCGCGACGGTTCTGACGCGGTCTCCGACTGGCCGCTGCTTAACGCCCTGCTGAACACCGCCAGCGGCGCGACCTGGGTGTCGCTGCATCACGGCGGCGGCGTAGGGATGGGCTTCTCCCAGCACTCTGGTATGGTTATCGTCTGCGACGGCACCGATGAGGCCGCGGCGCGTATCGCCCGCGTGCTGCATAACGACCCGGCGACCGGCGTCATGCGCCACGCCGATGCGGGTTATGAGATTGCGATTGAGTGCGCAGCAGAGCAGGGACTGAATCTTCCGATGGTAGCAGCAACGCAAGGGCACGCTAAATGAAAAACGTTACACTGATTCCTGGTCAACTGAGCCTGGCGCAGCTGCGCGAGATCTACAGCCATCCGGCGCAGATCACGCTTGATGAGTGCGCGTTCGCCGCCATCGATGAGAGCGTTGCCTGCGTCAACGCCATTCTCGCCGAAGGGCGTACCGCGTACGGCATCAATACCGGTTTTGGCCTGCTGGCGCAAACCCGTATTTCGACGGAAGATCTGGAAAACCTGCAGCGTTCGCTGGTGCTGTCCCACGCGGCGGGCGTTGGCGAACCGCTGGATGACGATATGGCGCGGCTGATCATGGTGCTGAAGATCAACAGCCTCGCCCGCGGTTTCTCCGGCATTCGTCTGAGCGTGATACAGGCGCTGATCCAGCTGGTGAACAAAGGCGTTACGCCGTGGATCCCGGCCAAAGGCTCCGTCGGCGCGTCCGGCGACCTGGCGCCGCTGGCGCATATGTCGCTGACGCTGCTGGGTGAAGGAAAGGCGCGTTTTGACGGCAAGTGGATGCCGGCGACCGAGGCGCTGAGTAAGGCCGGTCTGCAGCCGATCACGCTGGCGGCAAAAGAGGGTCTGGCGCTGCTGAACGGCACCCAGGCGTCCACTGCGTTTGCCCTGCGTGGCCTGTTTGAAGGCGAAGATCTGTTCGCCTCGGCGGTGGTGTGCGGCGCGCTGACGACCGAAGCCGCCCTTGGCTCGCGCCGTCCGTTCGATGCGCGCATTCATGACGCGCGCGGCCAGCGCGGGCAGATTGACGCCGCGGCGCTCTATCGCCATGTGCTGACCGACGACAGCGCGATTTCACAGTCGCACCACAACTGCAATAAGGTGCAGGATCCGTACTCCCTGCGCTGTCAGCCGCAGGTGATGGGCGCCTGCCTGACGCAGCTGCGCCAGGCGGCAGAAGTGCTGCTGGCGGAAGCGAACGCGGTCTCCGACAATCCGCTGGTGTTCGCCAGCGAAAATGAGGTGATTTCCGGCGGTAACTTCCACGCGGAGCCGGTGGCGATGGCGGCGGATAACATCGCGCTGGCGATTGCCGAAATCGGCTCGCTGTCCGAGCGTCGTATCGCGCTGATGATGGACAGCCATATGTCGCAGCTGCCGCCGTTCCTCGTGAAAAACGGCGGCGTGAACTCCGGCTTTATGATAGCCCAGGTGACCGCGGCGGCGCTGGCGAGCGAAAACAAAGCGCTGGCGCACCCGCACAGCGTCGACAGCCTGCCGACGTCGGCAAACCAGGAAGACCACGTCTCGATGGCGCCCGCCGCCGGACGTCGCCTGTGGGCGATGGCCGACAACACCCGCGGAGTGCTGGCGGTGGAGTGGCTGGCGGCCGCGCAGGGGCTGGATATGCGTGAAGGCCTCGCCTCCAGCCCGCTGCTGGAAGAGGCGCGCCATCTGCTGCGTGAGCGCGTGTCCCACTACACCCAGGACCGCTTCTTCGCGCCGGATATCGATAACGCCATCGAGCTTCTGGCGGCGCGTCATCTGACGCGACTGCTGCCTGCCGTACTGCCAAGCCAGATCTAATCACTGTTGTTTTCTGTACCCGCGCCGGGTGGAGTCTCTCCGCCCGGCCGTTCTACGCGCATATTGTCGTCATATAAAAACTATCAGGACACTTCTGTATGCAACAACAACCACAATCGCAACAAAAGCCTCACCTGCTGCGCGGGCTTAACGCCCGGCACATCCGCTTTATCGCGCTCGGTTCCGCCATCGGCACCGGGCTGTTTTACGGCTCGGCGGCCGCAATTCAGGCCGCAGGCCCGGCGGTGCTGCTGGCCTATCTCATCGGTGGCGCGGCGGTTTTTATCGTCATGCGCGCGCTGGGGGAAATGGCGGTACGCAACCCCGTTTCCGGTTCGTTCGGCAGCTACGCCCGGCAGTATCTCGGGCCGCTGGCGGGCTTTATCACCGGCTGGACCTATACCTTTGAGATGGTGATCGTCGCGCTTGCCGATGTCACCGCCTTCGGCATTTACATGGGGCTATGGTATCCCGATGTGCCGCGCTGGATCTGGGTGATGAGCATCATCTGCTTTATCGCCGCCATGAACCTGTGCCACGTGCGCTTTTTCGGCGAGATGGAGTTCTGGCTGTCGTTAATTAAGGTGGTGGCGATTATCGCCATGATGATTGCCGGGGCCGGTATTATCTTCTTCGGCTTTGGCCACGCGTTCCCGGCGACGGGCCTTGAGAACCTGTGGAGCCACGGCGGTTTTGCGCCGAACGGCTGGCAGGGCGTGGTGGCGTCGCTTGGCATCGTGATGTTCGCCTTTGGCGGCGTGGAGATTATCGGCGTGACGGCGGCCGAAGCGCAGAACCCGAAGAAGGTGATCCCGCAGGCGATTAACACCATCCCGCTGCGTATCGTGCTGTTCTACGTCTGCACGCTGGCGGTGCTGATGGCGATTTTTCCGTGGAACAGCTTTGGCCAGCAGGGCAGTCCGTTTGTGCTGATCTTCAGCGGCCTTGGCATTCCGTCGGCGGCCAATGTTCTCAATCTCATCGTCATCAGCGCCAGCATTTCGGCCATCAACAGCGACATCTTTGGCGCGGGCCGCATGATGTACGGCATGGCGAAAGAGGGGATGGCGCCGAAAAGCTTCCAGCGCATCGCCAGCAACGGCGTGCCGTGGATGACGGTGGTGGTAATGGGCGCAGCGCTGATGGCGGCAGTGGTGCTGAACTATCTGATGCCGGAGCAGATCTTCGTGCTGATCGCCTCGCTGGCGGCGTTTGCCACCGTGTGGGTGTGGATTATGATCCTGCTGGCGCATTTCTCCATGCGCCGCGGCCTGTCGGCGCAAGCGCGCCAGACGATTGAATTCCCGGTGCCGCTGTGGCCGGTGGCGCCGCTGCTGACCCTGCTGTTTATGGGCGTGGTGATCGCGGTGATGGGCATGTTTGAAGAGACGCGGATAGCGCTTATCGCCGGGCTGGTCTGGCTGGCGCTGCTGACGGTGGTGTGGTACGCGCGGGTGAAGAAAAACGTGACCGTTGCGGTGACGGAGTGAGGTAAATATCCCCGCCGTTTCAGGCGGGGATTGACGGCGTCTTAGTTAAACAGCGCGGTTATCGACGCGCTGTCCAGCGAATGGAAATGCACGTTGAAGCCGACCATCGCGCCGCTGGCGTCTTCGTCAACGTCCAGCTTCGCCACATCCAGCGCATGCACCGTAAAGATATAGCGGTGCCTTTCGCCTTTGGGCGGGGCGGAACCGCCGTAGCCGGCCTGACCAAAATCGGTGCGCGTCTGTAGCGCCCCCGCGGGCAGCGGCGCAATCCCTGAGCCCGCGCCTTCCGGCAGCTCGCGGGTATCCGCCGGCAGATTCACCACCACCCAGTGCCACCAGCCGGAGCCGGTCGGCGCATCGGGATCGTAACAGGTGACGACAAAGCTTTTGGTGCCGGCAGGCACCTCGTCCCAGGCGAGATGCGGGGAAATATTGTCGCCGCTGTAGCCCATGCCGTTGAACACCTGGCGGTTGGGCAGCGTGGCGCCGTCCTGTATATCATGACTGCTGATTTTCATCGTTTCACCTCATTCAATGCCCTGAATAACCTCGAAGTGTAGCTCAGACGGCGAAATGCGTGTTGTCGTTCAGAGCGGCTTTCACCGCATCGGTGAGCCGGGCGAGCTGTTCGGGGGTTATCAGATACGGCGGCATCAGGTAAATCAGCCGACCGAACGGGCGGATCCACACCCCTTGCGCAACAAAGAACTTCTGCAGCCGGGCCATATCGACCGGCTCGCGGGTTTCCACCACGCCGATAGCGCCGAGCACGCGCACGTCCGCCACCTGCGGCGCCGCTTTCAGCGGCATCAGCGCGGCGCGCAGCTGGGCTTCAATTGCCGCGACCTGGGCCTGCCACTCGCCGCTTTCCAGCAGCGCCAGGCTGGCCCCCGCCACCGCGCAGGCCAGCGGGTTGCCCATAAACGTCGGGCCGTGCATAAAGCAGCCCGCTTCGCCGTCGCTGATGGTGTCGGCGACGGTGCGGGTGGTCAGAGTGGCGGAGAGGGTCATGGTGCCGCCGGTCAGCGCTTTGCCGAGGCAGAGAATGTCAGGGGCGATGCCCGCATGCTCGCAGGCGAACAGCCTGCCGGTGCGCCCAAAGCCGGTGGCGATTTCATCGGCAATCAGCAGGATGCCTTCGCGGTCGCACATCCTGCGGATGCGTCTGAGCCACTCAGGATGATACATGCGCATCCCGCCCGCGCCCTGGACGATAGGTTCGAGGATAACCGCCGCGATTTCATGGCGATGCGCGGCCATCAGGCGGGCAAACGCCACCATATCGTGTTCGTCCCATGTGCCGTCGAAGCGGCTCTGCGGCGCTGGCGCGAACAGGTTTTCCGGCAGGTAGCCCTTCCACAGGCTGTGCATTGAGCTGTCGGGATCGCAGGCCGACATCGCACCGAAGGTATCGCCATGGTAGCCGTTGCGAAAGGTCAGGAAACGGCGTCGCGGTTCGCCTTTGGCATGCCAGTACTGCAGCGCCATTTTCATCGCCACTTCCACCGCCACCGACCCGGAGTCGGCGAGAAACACGCACTCCAGCGGCGCGGGCGTCATCGCTACCAGCCGACGGCACAGCGCGATTGCGGGCGCATGGGTGATCCCGCCGAACATGACATGGGACATCTGGTCAATCTGCGCTTTCATCGCCGCATTCAGCTGCGGGTGGTTGTAGCCGTGAATAGCCGCCCACCAGGAGGACATACCGTCCACCAGGCGCTCGCCGGTGGCCAGCGTCAGCTCGCAGCCGTGGGCGGCGGCGACCGGGTATACCGGCAGCGGAGACGTCATTGACGTATAGGGGTGCCAGATGTGGCGTTGATCGAAAGCGAGATCGTCCTGCGTCATAATCGACTTGTAAACCATTTTGAAAAGTTTTAGGTTTACGAGCTTACACGGAACCCAGAAATAAACAAAACACTTTGGAGAGGCCAATGGCTCACCACACTCGCTGGACAATGTCGCAGGTTACTGAATTATTTGAAAAGCCGCTGCTGGAACTGCTGTTTGAAGCCCAGCAGGTGCATCGTCAGCACTTCGACCCGCGGCAGGTTCAGGTCAGCACGCTGCTGTCGATTAAGACCGGCGCCTGCCCGGAGGACTGCAAATATTGCCCGCAAAGCGCCCGCTACAAAACCGGGCTGGAGACGGAGCGCCTGATGGAAGTAGAGCAGGTGCTGGATTCGGCGCGTAAAGCGAAAAACGCCGGTTCAACCCGCTTCTGCATGGGCGCCGCGTGGAAAAACCCGCACGAGCGCGACATGCCGTACCTCGAGCAAATGGTCAAAGGCGTGAAGGAGATGGGGCTGGAAGCCTGTATGACCCTGGGCACGTTGTCGGACGATCAGGCGCAGCGCCTGGCCTCTGCGGGGCTCGATTACTACAACCATAACCTGGATACGTCGCCGGAATTCTACGGCAACATCATTACCACCCGCACCTATCAGGAGCGTCTGGATACGCTCGATAAGGTGCGCGACGCCGGGATTAAGGTCTGCTCGGGCGGCATTGTGGGCCTCGGCGAGACGGTGAAGGATCGCGCCGGTCTGCTGCTGCAGCTGGCCAACCTGCCGACCCCGCCGGAAAGCGTGCCGATCAACATGCTGGTGAAGGTGAAGGGCACGCCGCTTGAGGACAACGACGATGTCGATGCGTTTGATTTTATCCGCACCATCGCCGTGGCGCGCATCATGATGCCGACCTCGCACGTCCGCCTTTCCGCCGGACGCGAGAAGATGAATGAGCAGACGCAGGCGATGTGCTTCATGGCCGGGGCGAACTCCATCTTCTACGGCTGCAAGCTGCTGACCACGCCGAACCCGGAGGAGGACAACGATCTGCTGCTGTTCCGCAAGCTCGGCATTAACCCGCAGCAAACGCAGGTGCTGGCGGGAGACAACGAGCAGCAGCAGCGTCTTGAGCAGTCGCTGATGACGCCGGATACCAGTACGTACTACAACGCGGCGGCGGTATGAGCTGGCAGCAGAAGATTGACGACAGCCTGATGCAGCGGCGCGCGGCGCAGGCGCTGCGCGTACGTCTGCCGGTAAGCCAGGGGGCAGGACGCTGGCTGCGCCAGGGCGACGCGCGCTGGCTAAATTTTTCCAGCAACGATTATCTCGGGCTCAGCCAGCATCCGCAGATCGTGGCGGCCTGGCAGCAAGGCGCGTCGCAGTACGGTACGGGCAGCGGCGGCTCCGGGCACGTGACCGGCTACAGCGTGGCGCACCAGGCGCTGGAGGCGGCGCTTGCCGACCGGCTGGGGTACCCGCGGGCGCTGCTGTTTATTTCCGGTTTTGCCGCCAACCAGGCGACGATCGCCGCATTGCTGCACAAGGGCGACCGGATTATCGCCGACAGGCTGAGCCATGCCTCGCTACTTGAAGCCGCAAGCCTCAGCCCGGCCGAACTGCGGCGGTTTACGCATAACGACGGCGAACATCTGCAGACGCTGCTGGCGAAACCGGTAGCGGGGCAGCAGCTGGTGGTGACCGAAGGTATTTTCAGCATGGACGGCGACAGCGCGCCGCTGGCCGACATCGCCGCCCGTACGCGGTCGGCGAACGGCTGGCTGATGGTGGATGACGCGCACGGCATCGGCGTTTGTGGCGACGGGCGCGGCAGCTGCGCGGCGCAGGGGGTGAAGCCCGAACTGCTGGTCGTCACCTTCGGCAAGGCGTTCGGCCTGAGCGGAGCGGCGGTGCTGTGCAGCGACAGCGTCGCCGAGTATCTGCTGCAGTTTGCCCGGCATCTGATCTACAGCACCGCGATGCCGCCCGCCCAGGCGGTGGCGCTGCAGACAGCGCTGGCGGTGGTGATGAGCGAGGAGGGCGATGCGCGCCGCGAAACGCTGCGCCAGCACATCGGTCGTTTTCGCCAGGGAGCGCAGCAGCTCGGCTGGCGGCTAACCTCCTCCGAAAGCGCGATCCAGCCGCTTATTGTCGGCGAAAATGCGCCGACGCTGGCGCTGGCAGAACGTCTTCGCCAGCAGGGCTGCTGGCTCAGCGCCATTCGTCCGCCGACGGTGCCCGCCGGTACGGCGCGCCTGCGCATTACCCTTACGGCGGCGCATTTGCAGGACGACATCGATCGGTTGCTGGAGGTGCTGGATGCCGCCGGTCGATAAACAGGCCGTCGCCGCCGCCTTTGGCCGCGCCGCGCCGCACTATCAGCAGCATAACGAGCTGCAGCGCCGCAGCGCCGACGCGCTGATGGCCCGCCTCCCGGCCCGCCGTTTTGCGCGGGTGCTGGATGCCGGCTGCGGGCCGGGCGGCATCAGCCGCTACTGGCGCGACAACGGCTGTGAGGTGACCGCGCTCGATCTCTCCGCGCAGATGCTGGCCGAAGCCCGGCGGCAGCAGGCCGCCGATCATTACGTGCAGGCGGATATTGAAGCTATTCCGCTGGCGTCGGCGCAGTTCGATCTGGTGTGGAGCAATCTGGCGGTGCAGTGGTGCGATTCGCTTCAGGATGCGGTGCAGGAGCTCTACCGCATGCTGCGCCCCGGCGGCGTGCTGGCGTTTACCACCCTGGCGGCGGATTCGCTGCCGGAACTCCGCCAGGCCTGGCGGGCGATCGACGAAAAGCCGCACGCCAATCGCTTTTTATCCCGCGAGGCGCTCGACAGCGCGCTGAGCGGGCTGCGCGGCGAATTTGCGCTACAGACGCTGAGCGTGCCGTTTGCCGATGCGCTGAGCGCCATGCGCTCGCTCAAAGGCATTGGCGCCACCCATCTGCACGAAGGACGCGCCAGCCGGACGTTGACCCGCAGCCGTTTGCAGCAGCTGCAGCTTGCCTGGCCGAAACAGCAGGGCGCCTGCCCGCTGACGTACCATATTTTTACAGGAGTGATGACACGTGACTGAACGTTATTTTGTCACCGGCACCGACACCGAGGTGGGGAAAACCGTCGCCAGCTGCGCGCTGCTGCAGGCGGCGAACCGCGCCGGAAAACGGACCGCGGGCTACAAACCGGTAGCCTCCGGCAGCGAAATGACCGCCGAGGGGCTACGCAATAGCGACGCGCTGGCGCTCCAGCGCAACAGCCGCCTGCCGCTCAGCTATGAGCAGGTGAACCCGTATACCTTTGCTGAACCCACCTCGCCGCACATCGTCGCCGCCGACGAACAGCGTCCTATCGAGGCGGCACGGCTCTCAGCCGGTTTACAGACGCTGAGCTCGCAGGCGGAGTGGGTGCTGGTGGAGGGCGCCGGGGGCTGGTTTACGCCGCTGTCGCCGACGTTGAGCTTTGCCGACTGGGTGGCGCAGGAGCGGCTGCCGGTTATCCTGGTGGTCGGCGTGAAGCTTGGCTGCATCAACCACGCGCTGCTGACCGCGCAGGCGGTGCGGCAGGCCGGGCTGCGGCTGGCCGGATGGGTCGCCAACGACGTGCAGGCGCCGGGCAAACGCCATGCGGAATACATGGCCACGCTGCAGCAGCTGATACCGGCGCCGCTGCTGGGGGAGATCCCCTGGCTGGGCGCGGAGGCTGAACGGCAGGATCTGGGGCAGTATCTGGATCTTGCAGTACTTAATACCAGCCTCTGACGTTTCTCTGATGCCGGGTGTTGTGCGCCTGGCATCATGCTTATGGATTGAAATGTGAGCAATATTCCATAACTGACCCCTTTCGCTTAGCTGATAAAAGTCAAAAAATAGCGATAAAAAATTTTTTGTCCTCATTCTTTCGGGTGAGTTTCGATTTGTGCGAGGGGCAGGGGATATGGGCTGCAGACAGTTATCCACTATTCCTGTGGATAACCTTGTGTATTAGAGTTAGAAAACACGTGGCATACGAGAGAATACGCGGCCTGCGACTAAATTGGTGCGAAACGCGGCTTTTAGGTATTTTATTTATTTATTAGTAAGTTAAATAAAAGCAATGCCTGTCAGAAAAGTGTCACCCGCTGACGCAAAAGATGCATCGCACGTCTTGACAAATGTTAAAGACGAAAAAAATTCTGGGGATAACCGCAAAGGGCTGGCGTTTTATCTTGCCGCAGCGAAAATTTCCCCGGCTTCTACGGGTCTCCTTTTCGGGTAACACGGATACCATAATACGCTACTGTTTTTTTATCCAGTATAATTTGTTGGCAAAATAGCGTCTGGCGAGTAGAATTAATCACCTGCTCGCTTATCCTTCATCAGGCCGCCATCCATGAGTAAACCGTTTACATTGCATTCCGCTTTCCGTCCTTCAGGCGATCAGCCTGAGGCTATTCGCCGCCTGGAAGAGGGGCTTGAAGACGGCCTCGCGCACCAGACGCTGCTTGGCGTGACGGGGTCGGGGAAGACGTTTACCATCGCCAATGTCATTAATAACCTGCAGCGGCCGACCATGGTGCTGGCGCCCAACAAAACGCTGGCGGCGCAGCTGTATGGCGAAATGAAGGAGTTTTTCCCTGAAAACGCGGTGGAGTACTTCGTTTCCTACTACGACTACTACCAGCCGGAAGCGTACGTGCCAAGCTCCGATACCTTCATCGAGAAGGACGCGTCGGTAAACGAGCACATCGAACAGATGCGCCTTTCGGCGACGAAAGCGCTGCTCGAGCGGCGGGACGTCGTGGTTGTGGCGTCGGTGTCCGCCATTTACGGCCTGGGCGACCCGGATCTGTACCTGAAAATGATGCTGCACATGACGGTCGGGATGATCATCGATCAGCGCGCTATTCTGCGTCGGCTGGCGGAGCTGCAGTACACCCGCAACGATCAGGCCTTCCAGCGCGGCACCTTCCGCGTGCGCGGCGAGGTGATCGATATTTTCCCGGCGGAATCGGACGATATCGCGCTGCGCGTTGAGCTGTTCGACGAGGAGGTTGAGCGCCTGTCGCTGTTCGACCCGCTCACCGGACATGTAGAGTCAACCATTCAGCGTTATACCATCTATCCGAAAACGCACTACGTGACCCCGCGTGAACGCATTCTGCAGGCGATGGAGGAGATCAAAGAGGAGCTGGTCGACCGGCGCAAAGTGCTGCTGGCGAACAACAAGCTGCTTGAAGAGCAGCGCCTGAGCCAGCGCACCCAGTTTGACCTTGAAATGATGAACGAGCTGGGCTACTGCTCGGGCATTGAAAACTACTCGCGCTTTCTGTCCGGCCGCGGCCCGGGCGAGCCGCCGCCGACGCTGTTCGACTACCTGCCTGCAGATGGCCTGCTGGTGATCGACGAATCGCATGTGACGATCCCGCAGATCGGCGGAATGTTCCGCGGCGACCGGGCGCGTAAAGAGACGCTGGTGGAGTACGGCTTTCGTCTGCCTTCGGCGCTGGATAACCGTCCGCTGAAATTTGAAGAGTTTGAAGCGCTGGCGCCGCAAACCATTTATGTTTCCGCGACGCCTGGCAACTATGAGCTGGAGAAATCCGGCGGCGAGGTGATTGACCAGGTGGTGCGTCCTACCGGTCTGCTCGATCCGATTATCGAAGTTCGCCCGGTTTCCACCCAGGTGGATGACCTGCTGTCCGAAATTCGCCTGCGCGCCGCCATCAACGAGCGCGTGCTGGTGACGACGCTGACCAAGCGCATGGCGGAAGATTTAACGGAATATCTTGAGGAGCACGGCGAGCGGGTTCGTTACCTGCACTCGGATATCGACACCGTTGAGCGGATGGAGATCATTCGCGACCTGCGCCTCGGCGAGTTTGACGTGCTGGTGGGCATCAACCTGCTGCGAGAAGGGCTGGATATGCCGGAAGTTTCGCTGGTGGCGATTCTGGATGCCGATAAAGAGGGCTTCCTGCGCTCCGAGCGCTCGCTGATTCAGACCATTGGACGCGCGGCGCGCAACGTCAACGGGAAGGCGATTCTGTACGGCGATAAAATTACGCCGTCGATGGCGAAAGCGATCGGCGAGACCGAGCGTCGTCGCGAGAAGCAGTCGCAGTACAATGAAGAACACGGCATCGTGCCGCAGGGTCTGAATAAGAAGGTGGTCGATATTCTGGCGCTCGGCGAGGGGCTGGCGAAAACGCGCGGCAAGGGCCGCGGGAAATCCCGTACGGCCGCGCAGACCGAGGCGGTGGAAAAAGCGCTGACGCCGAAAGCGCTGCAGCAAAAAATCCACGAGCTGGAAGGGCAGATGATGCAGCATGCGCAGAACCTCGAATTCGAGGAAGCCGCGCAGATCCGCGACCAGCTGCACCAGCTACGGGAGCTGTTTATCGTCGCATCCTGAAACGAAAAGAGCCTGTAATGACAGGCTCTTTCGGTTGACGGACTTTCACGCCGCGAGGGGTTTTAACGTAACCGCCGCGGAAATTTCACCCACGCGCGTGCGCCCGGCTCCGGCTTGCGGTTGTTCAAAAAGAACTGCGCATCGTGCAACTGGGCGATACGGGTCACAATGCTTAAGCCGAGCCCAATGCCGCCGTAGCGGCTGTCCATACGCACAAAGGCTTTGCTGAGCTCCCCGCTTTTGGCCTCGTCGATTCCCGGACCTTCGTCTTCGACGGCAAGCGATCCCGGCGAGACGCCGATCGTAATCACCGAGTTTTCCGGGCTGTAGCGATGGGCGTTTTCCACCAGATTGCGCAGCAGCACCCGCAGCAGCGTCGCGTCGCCGGACACCGTGACGTCGTTTACTCCGTCAGGCACCCGCAGCGTTTGCCCGCGATGGGCCAGCATCGTTTCCAGCTCGCCCTGAATCGGTAAAACGACGTCGGCGATTAGCATGACCTGCTGATAGCTTCCCGCGGAAAAGGATTGTCCAACCCGCGCCAGCTGCAGCAGCTGCGTAATGCTGTCGGTCATCTGGTCGAGACGTTGCAGCAACGGCTCGACCTTCACGCCGTGCACTTTAGCCATCAGCTCCAGATGCAGCTTCAGGCCCGCCAGCGGGGTGCGCAGCTCGTGCGCCACGTCGGCGGTAAACATGCGCTCGCGGTCCAGCGTCAGATTAAGCCGCTCAACCAGCTGGTTGATGGCGGCGGTCACCGCGTCCACTTCGCTGACCGACTCCGGCAGGGTGATGGGCTGCAGGTTGTCCGGCGTGCGGCTGTTCAGCTCCTGCTGGAGATCGTAGAGCGGGCGGGTGATGCGCTTGACCGCCTGCAGGCTTATCCACAGCGCCAGGCCGATAATCAGCAGGCTGGGAATCAGCAGGCTCGCCACCGCTTCACGCACCTCATGCTCAATGTGCTTGCGGTTGTTGTGCCCGTGGATAGCGCTTTCGACCAGCAGCTGGATCTGCTCTTTGCTCTCATGCCACAGCCAGAACACGCTGATAAGCTGGCAGACCAGCAGGATAGTCGCGATGGTCAGCAGAAGCTGGCGACGCATCGTCCATTTTTCACGGGCAGAAGGCAGCTTCACTTACTCAACGTCTCCGGATTTCACCAGCATATAGCCAAACCCGCGTACGGTGCGGATCCGCGATTTGCCAATCTTATCGCGCAGGTTATGGATATGGACTTCCAGGGTGTTGGTGGACGGTTCGTTATCCCAGCTATAAATATCGTTGTAGAGGATTTCCCGGTGTACCGGACTGCCGGCCTTGGCCATCAGGCGCGACAGCAGGGCGTACTCCTTCGGCGTCAGCTCAAGCTGGGTCTCCTCCAGCCAGACCTGGCGACGGGTGACGTTGATGCGGATATTGCCGACGCTGATTTCGTTATCGCCCTGATTGTTGTGACGGCGCAGCAGCGCGCGGACGCGGGCGTTGAGTTCTTCCAGAGCGAACGGTTTCACCAGATAGTCGTCAGCGCCGGTGTCGAGGCCCTCAATACGGTCATTGACGGTATCCCGGGCGGTCAGGATCAGAACCGGCAGGGAGAATTTCTCCCGGCGAATACGGCTGAGAAAATCCAGCCCGTCTTCGTCCGGCAGCCCGAGATCCAGCACCATCAGGCTGTAGTGGCTGTTCGCCAGGCACAGCGCCGCCTCGTGCGCGGTGGTGACGCCATCGCACACATACCCTTCGCTCTGCATCGCCAGAATGAGTCCTTGCAGCAGTAGCGAATCGTCTTCAACAACCAGCACTTTCATTTCTATTTATGCTCCTCTGCACGGCGCGATAATGTCATCGCTCGCCTGATATTCCCGGGTGCTGACCCCCAGTATACCTAACATGGTTGAGAAAAGATTATCCTGAGAGTACGCATTCTCGGCGGCGCGCTTCTTCAGGCACGAGTAATTAACGCCGTAGCGCTGCTGGTAATCGTCAGACAGCCAGATAAGCATCGGCACGTGTTTTTGCGTGTCCGGCGCGATTGACCACGGCAGGCCGTGCAGATAGACGCCGTTTTCCCCCAGCGACTCGCCGTGATCCGAGAGGTACACCAGGCTTGTGGTGAACTGCGCCTGCCGTGACTGCAGCAGCTTAATGGCCTTATCGACAACGTAATCGACGTTGACAATGGTGTTGTCGTAGGTGTTGACCAGCTGCTGCTGCGTACAGGTCTGGATTTCATTGCTGTCGCAGGTTGGGGTAAAGGTCTGCTGTTCCGGGCGATAGCGGTTGTAGTAGGTCGGGCCGTGGCTGCCGATGGTGTGCAGGACGATAACGCCGTCGCCTTTCAGGTTGTCGATGTACGTTTCCAGACCGTGGAACAGCACGTCGTCGTGGCATTCGCCGTCGATACACATGCCGGGCAGATTGAGGGCCGTCATATCCTGATGCGGTACGCGGTCGCAGGCGCCTTTGCAGCCGCCGTCGTTTTCGTTCCACAGCACCTTAACGCCGGCGCGCTGGATGACGTCCAGCAGCCCTTCCTGATGCTGCGCCAGCTCTTCGTCGTAGCGGGCGCGCGGCATGTTGGAGAACATGCAGGGAACGGAGACCGCCGTGGCGGTGCCGCAGGAGGTGGTTTTCGGGAAGTAAACCACGTTGTCCTTGGCCAGCCGCGGGGTGGTGTTGCGGGAATAGCCGCCGAGCGAGAAGTTTTCCGCCCGCGTGGTTTCCCCCACCACCAGAATCGTCAGGTTGCGGCGCGGGCCGCTCTTCATTTCGGGGCGCTGGGTAGCGTCTTCACCGATTCGGATCAGCGGCTGGTTCGCCATCTGGTGGTGCGAATACCAGGAGTTAGCGGCGACGATGCTGTTCGACGGGTTCAGGGATTTCACCAGCTCTTTGTTGTTGCGAAACAGCGAGGCGTAATCTTTATAAAACAGCAGGGCGACAACCACGATGAGCAGCGCAGAAACGCCGATGCTTCCCGCGCGAAAGGCGATGCTGCGCCAGGCCCGCGCCGGCTTCTTCATTTTGATCCACCAGGCAAGAGCGACCGCCAGCATGCCGGAAAGCAGGATGACGACGACCATTTTGGTCGACATCAGCGCAAAGCTTTCGGCCGGGGTGGTGTCGATGATGTTGGTTATCATCCCGCGATCGATAATCACGCCGAAGGTTAAGATAAAGTACTGCGCGGCGGCGCTTACCAGGATGAACAGGGTGATCAGCAGGCGATCGAGCCAGAAAAATGAGGCCAGGGTGATAAGAATATTGATGACGCTGAAGGCCACGACCGGCATCGAGAGAAAGACCAGCGCGTTATGCAGCGAGTCCACCGGCAGCAGCGCGAAGGCCTGTTTGTAAAACGCGATATTCAGAAAGAGTGCGATATAAAGGGCAAAAAGAACCAAATAGGTCAAACGCCCAAGCGCCGGACGGCGCAGGCAAAATAGAGACATCACATGAGTCCTGCATAAAATGATGCCGGTATGATGACGGCCGTTTTTTAAGACAACCTTAAGATTTTAAGCTGAGCCATCGTCCGTCACCTTCGGCAGGAAACTGCGTTTACCCCAGCAACTGAATCGCGTCTTCCAGCGCCTTGCGCAGCAGGTGGCGATCGTGGCGGTAGCGAATATCGCGGGCCTCGAGCGGCCGCTGGATGACCACGCGGTCTTCCATGCCGCGGATATCCTCATGCGGGCCGACGACCACCGCGTCGATCGCCGGTTTGCCGACGTAGTGCTCCATGGTGCTCACTCGTTCCCGTAGCGTCAGGCTGGCGGCCGCCGGGCTGAGTTCCCGCCCGAGGTTGGCGATATAGACCATCGGCGCCGGGGTGCGGCGCAGGGCCTGCGCCATCTCCGGCAGCAGCAGAATCGGCATCAGGCTGGTGTAAAAACTGCCCGGCCCAATCAGTATCAGGTCGGCCTGGGCAATGGCCTGCACCGCTTCCCGGGTCGTGGCGACGGCGGGGTAGAGCGAGAGCTCTTTTGGCGGCACCGCGAGCTGGTCGATGTTGACTTCGCCGTACACCTCGTGGCCTTCAGCATCGATAGCCATCAGATCGACGGCCATTTCCGACATCGGGATCAGCGAGGCGTCAACCTTCAGCAGGTTTTTGATTAAATTGATCGCCTCAAGAGGGCGCACGCTCAGGTGATCCAGCGCCTTTAGCATCAAATTTCCGAGGTTATGGCCGGAAAGTTCGCCATTACCGCTAAAACGGTACTCAAACATCGCCGACGCCACGCTGGGTTCGGTAATCAGCTGGTTCAGGCAATTGCGCATATCTCCCCAGGCGATACCGCCCTCCGAGCGGCGAATGCGTCCGGTGGATCCGCCGTTATCCGTGGTCGTAACAATCCCGGTTAAACGAGATCCCAGCGAAGAGAGGGAGGACATCACGCGTCCCAGACCGTGCCCGCCGCCCAGCGCGACGACGCGATCGAGATCCGCAAAAGTACGATTGCGCATAAAATTCCTTATGACTTAAACAACCTAAGAGTATCCGAACTACCCCTAAAAGACGATGCCCGGAGCCCGGCAAAATGATGCATATCAATGCAAAAGCGTGATTTATGCGTATTCTGTAGTGAAAGTGCACGATCATGTCGCTATATACAAGTTTATATAGCGTAAACGTTGAATGGCGAAAGCGCTATTTACACGCTACTATCGGCATTACCTGCTTCTGATGAAGCTACACTCTAGCCTTTGCACCTGGGTCTGCGGATACGGTGTTCTGGCCGTGGCGACGGCGACGTCGCCACCAGGGTACAGGAAGAAATGACTGTGCCTCCCGTATCTGGAAAGGTGTATATGGCCTCACAACTCACTGATGCTTTCGCACGCAAGTTTTACTATTTGCGTCTGTCGATAACCGATGTGTGCAATTTTCGTTGCACCTACTGCCTGCCGGATGGCTACAAGCCCGGCAGCGTCAGCAATAACGGTTTTCTTACCGTCGATGAAATTCGTCGCGTGACCCGCGCCTTCTCCGCGCTCGGCACGGAAAAAGTGCGCCTGACCGGCGGGGAACCGTCGCTGCGCCGCGACTTTGTCGACATTATCGCGGCGGTGCGGGAAAACCCGGTGATTCGCCAGATTGCGGTGACCACCAACGGTTATCGCCTGGCGCGCGATGCCGCGCTCTGGCGCGATGCCGGCCTGACGCACGTCAACGTCAGCGTCGACAGCCTGGATGCCCGTCAGTTTCACGCCATCACCGGGCAGGACAAGTTCCGGCAGGTGATGGACGGTATTGATGCCGCATTCGCCGCGGGCTTTGATAAAGTGAAGGTCAACACCGTGCTGATGCGCGATGTCAACCACCACCAGCTCGACACCTTTCTGGCCTGGATCAAACCGCGCCGCATTCAGTTACGCTTCATTGAGCTAATGGAAACCGGCGAGGGCAGTGACCTGTTCCGCAAGCACCATATCTCAGGCATGGTGCTGCGTGATGAACTGCTTAAGCGTGGCTGGATCCATCAACTCCGACAGCGCAGCGACGGCCCGGCGCAGGTCTTTTGTCATCCGGATTACGCCGGAGAGATCGGCTTAATCATGCCGTATGAAAAAGACTTTTGCGCCAGCTGTAACCGTCTGCGCGTCTCCTCGACGGGAAAACTGCACCTGTGCCTGTTTGGCGACGGCGGCATCAGTCTGCGCGATCTGATGGCTGACGATACCCAGCAGCAGGCGCTGGAGGCGCGGATCTCAAGCGCGCTGACCGCGAAAAAGCAGACCCATTTCCTGCATCAGGGCAATACCGGAATTACCCAGAACCTCTCATATATCGGCGGTTAACGCCGTAACGAACAAGGAGTTTTTCCATGAGTCAGGTGAGCGCTGAATTTATCCCGACCCGCATTGCGGTTCTTACCGTGTCCAGCCGCCGCGGCGAAGAAGACGATACCTCCGGCCACTATCTGCGCGATGTGGCGCATGAGGCCGGGCATCAGGTGGTCGATAAAGCCATCGTGAAAGAAAACCGCTACGCCATTCGCGCGCAGGTTTCCGCGTGGATAGCCCGCGATGACGTTCAGGTGGTGCTGATTAACGGCGGCACCGGTTTTACCGACGGCGACCAGGCGCCGGAAGCGCTGCTGCCGCTGTTCGATCGCGAAATCGAAGGTTTCGGCGAAGTGTTCCGGATGCTGTCGTTTGAAGAAATTGGCACCTCGACGCTGCAGTCCCGCGCGGTCGCGGGGGTGGCGAACCGCACGCTGATTTTCGCGATGCCGGGCTCGACCAAAGCCTGCCGCACCGCCTGGGAAAATATTATCGCGCCGCAGCTCGATGCGCGTACGCGCCCGTGTAACTTTCATCCTCATTTAAAGAAATAAGCTATGTCGCAACTGACCCACATTAACGCCGCAGGCGAAGCGCATATGGTCGACGTCTCGGCAAAGGCCGAGACGGTTCGCGAAGCCAGCGCTGAAGCCTTCGTCACCATGCTGCCGGAAACCCTCGCGATGATCGTCGACGGGCGCCATCACAAGGGCGACGTTTTCGCCACCGCGCGCATCGCCGGGATCCAGGCGGCGAAACGCACCTGGGAGCTTATCCCGCTGTGCCATCCGCTGATGCTCAGCAAGGTGGAGGTCAATCTGCAGGCGCAGCCCGAGCATAGCCGGGTGCGTGTTGAGGCGCTGTGCCGCCTGACCGGGAAAACCGGCGTCGAAATGGAAGCCTTGACCGCCGCGTCCGTGGCGGCGCTGACCATCTATGACATGTGCAAAGCGGTACAAAAGGATATGGTGATTGGCCCGGTTCGCCTGCTGGCGAAAAGCGGCGGTAAATCCGGAGATTTTAGGGCGCAACCGAATGATTAACGTACTTTTTTTCGCGCAGGTGCGCGAACTGGTCGGCACCGACAGGCTGACGTTTGAGACGCTCGCGGCGGACAATGTTGAAACCCTGCGCCAGCAGCTGGCGAGCCGCGGCGACCGCTGGGCGCTGGCGCTGGAGGAAGGCAAGCTGCTGGCCGCCGTCAATCAGACGCTGGTGGCATTCGATCATCCCCTCGCCGACGGCGATGAGGTGGCCTTCTTTCCGCCGGTGACGGGAGGCTGAAATGAGCGAAACCCGTATTATCGTCGATACCGCCGCGTTTGACGTCGGCGCGGAATACCGCTGGCTTGCCGGGCGCGACGAGGACGGCGCGGTGGTGACGTTCACCGGCAAGGTGCGTAACCACAACCTGGGCGACAGCGTAAAAGCGCTGACCCTGGAGCACTATCCCGGCATGACGGAGAAGGCGCTGGCGGAGATTGTTGAAGAAGCCCGCAGCCGCTGGCCGCTCGGGCGGGTAACGCTTATCCACCGCATCGGCGAAATGTGGCCGGGCGAAGAGATTGTCTTCGTCGGCGTGACCAGCGCGCACCGCAGCAGCGCGTTTGCCGCTGGCGAGTTTGTGATGGACTACCTGAAAACCCGGGCGCCCTTCTGGAAACGGGAAGCCACGCCGGAAGGCGAACGCTGGGTGGACGCGCGCGACAGCGATCGTGAAGCGGCAGAGCGTTGGCAGTAGAATGTGATACGCTTAGTTTTATTATCCCCTCGCGGGCGATCGTTTAATCAGGAGACCATCATGGACCGATTTCCTCGTTCCGATACTATCGTGCAGGCGCGCTCTGGCCTGCAAACCTATATGGCGCAGGTTTATGGCTGGATGACGTGCGGGCTGCTGCTGACGGCCTTTGTCGCTTGGTATGCGGCGAACACGCCGGAGGTGATGATGTTCGTCTTCTCCAGCAAAATCACCTTCTTCGGGCTGGTTATCGCTCAGCTGGCGCTGGTATTCGTACTGTCAGGCATGGTCCAGCGCTTGAGCGCGGGTCTCGCCACCACGCTGTTCATGCTCTATTCGGCGCTGACCGGGCTCACGCTCGCCAGCATTTTTCTCGTCTACACCTACAGCTCGATCGCCAGCACCTTTGTGGTTACCGCCGGGATGTTCGGCGCGATGAGCCTCTACGGCTATACCACCAAACGCGACCTGAGCGGTGTTGGCAAAATGCTGTTTATGGCGCTGATTGGCATCGTTCTGGCGTCGCTGGTCAATATCTGGCTGAAGAGCACGCCGCTGATGTGGGCCGTGACCTATATCGGCGTGCTGGTGTTTGTCGGCCTGACGGCGTACGACACCCAGAAGCTGAAGGCGATCGGCGAGCAGATTGATACCCGCGACAGCAGCACGATGCGCAAATACGCCATTCTTGGCGCGCTGACGCTGTACCTCGACTTTATCAACCTGTTCCTGATGCTGCTGCGTATTTTCGGCAACCGTCGCTGATTTCGGGCTCCGGGCGCGCCTGCGCCCGGGGCCTTTTCCGCTGCAAAATTCCTTTCTGCTGCTCTCATTTCTGCACGAAATAATGTAGTAGCCATCACAAAAAGATGCGGTATTACGGAATTTTCCGTAAAGTCCGGTACTCTGAATACGAGTCAAAAATGCTGCAGGAGAGATGCCATGAAGTGGCAACAACATGTTCGTGTCGTAACCGGCCTGAGCTGCTGGCAGATTATATTGCATCTGCTGGTGGTCGCTGTCCTGGTCATGGGATGGATGAGCGGCCTGCTGGTGCACGTCGGTCTGGGCCTGTGCGCACTATACGGCGCGACGCTGCTGACCATGCTTTTTTTGCAGCGCCATCAGGAAGCGCGTCTGCGCGATATTGGTGATTTCCTTGAAGAGCTCACCACCACCTGGTATTTCGGCAACGCGGTGATCGTGCTGTGGCTGCTGTCGCGCGTGCTGCATAACAATTTTCTGCTGGCCCTGGCCGGCGTGGTTATCCTGGCCGGGCCAGCGGTGGTTTCGCTGCTGGTGAAGGACAAAAAGTTAAGCAATCTTCCGGCGGAACATCGCGTACGCCACTGATCCCGTCGTGGCCGCTATCACCAGCAGCGGCCACAAACTTTGCCAGACGATGTCAAAGCTGGCGTCCTTGAGGTAAATCTGCTTGGTAATATCGGTAAAGTGACGAATCGGGTTAATCCACGTCACGTCCTGTAGCCATACGGGCATATTCTCCACCGGGGAAACATACCCTGACAGCAGAATGGCCGGCATCATAAAGACGAAAACGCCGATAAACGCCTGCTGCTGCGTTGAGCACAGCGACGAAATCAGCAGGCCGAAACCGACCAGCGACAGGCCGTAGACCACCATCGTGAAGTAAAACAGCAGCAGCGATCCGGCAAAGGGGATCTGATAGGCCCAGATGCCGACGCCCAGCACGATAGTGGCCTGAAAGGTGGCGACTATCAGCGCCGGAACGGCTTTGCCGACGAAAATCTGCCAGGTGGCGAGCGGAGAGACCAGCAGCTGATCCAGCGTCCCCTGTTCGCGCTCGCGCGCCACGGACAGCGAGGTCACAATCATCACGCCGATGGTGGTTATCATGGCGATAAGCGACGGCACCACGAACCACTTATAGTCCAGATTCGGGTTATACCAGTTGCGGACAACCAGCTCGCTGTTGTTGGGTTTGGCTTTCCCCTCCAGCAGCTCCTGCTGGTAGTTCTCAACGATTTGCTGCAAATAATTCGCCGCGATCTGCGCGCTGTTGGAGTTGCGCCCGTCGAGAATCAGCTGCATCGGCGCCGTTTCGAAGCGGTCGAGATTGCGCGAGAAATCCGCCGGGAAACGCACCAGCAGGAGCGCTTTTTGCGTGTCGATAGTCGGCTGGATCTCCTGCGGGCTTTTCAGCAGCAGCACGTGGGTAAACGCTTTGGCGCGGGCGAAGCGCTGGGTCAGCTCCACGGAGTGCTGGCCGTTATCTTCGTCGTAGATGGCGATGGTGGCGTTGGTCACCTCAAGGGTGGCGGCAAACGGGAACAGCAGCACCTGAATCAGCACCGGCATAATCAGAATGGCGCGGGTCTGCGGTTCGCGCAGCAGCGACTGCAGCTCTTTGCGAATTAGCGTCAGTAGTCGATAAAACATTGTCGCTCCTTAGTCCAGCCGCCGTTTGGTTTTAAGCCACGTCAGGCCAATAAACATCACCGCCGAGGCAATCAAAAACAGCGTATTGACGAAAAGCACCACCGGAATGTTGCCGGCGAGAAACAGGCTTTGCAGGGTGCTGACGAAATAGCGCGCCGGAATGATATAGGTCACTGCGCGAATCGCGGCGGGCATACTGTCTATCTGGAAAATAAAGCCGGACAGCATGATCGACGGCAAAAACGCCGCGTTCAGCGCCACCTGGGCGGCGTTAAACTGGTTGCGGGTGATGGTGGAAATAAGCAGCCCCATCCCCAGCGTGCTCAGTAAAAACAGGCTGGTTATCAGAAACAGGATAACCAGCGAGCCGCGGTACGGCACGCCGAGGATAAACACCGCCACCAGCATGCAGAGCAGCATCGCCAGCATGCCGAGAAAGTAGTAGGGGATAAGCTTGCACAACAGCAGCTCGACGCGGGTCACCTCCGTTGACAGCAGCGCCTCCATGGTGCCGCGCTCCCATTCGCGGGCGATCACCAGCGAGGTCAGGATCGCGCCGATCACCGTCATGATAATGGTTACCGCGCCGGGGATAATAAAATGCTGGCTGATGGCCGCCGGGTTGAACCAGTAGCGCAGCTGCACGTCGATCAGCGGCTCCAGGGTTTCGCCGTTGTCCTGCGCGCGCTGCTGTTGCCAGATCTGCCAGATGCCCTGGACGTAGCCCTGCACAAAGTTGGCGGTATTCGGCTCGCTGCCGTCGGTGATAACCTGGATGGGCGCGGTATCTCCGGGGCGCGCCATCTGGCTGTCGAAGTTGACCGGCACCACCACCAGGCCGCGAATGCGCCCGGCCTGCATTTTTTGAATCAGCGCCTGGCGGCTGTCGCTGATGGTGGCGTCAATATAGGGCGAGCCGGTGAGGGCGTGGGCGAAATCCAGCGCCTCCTGGCTTTGCTGCTCAAGCAGGATCCCGACCCGCAGCTTACTGGAGTCGAGGTTAATACCGTAGCCGAAGATAAACAGCAGCATCAGCGGGATCACCACCGCGATCAGCCAGCTGCTGGGGTCGCGGACAATCTGCCGGGTCTCTTTGACGCACAGGGCGCGCACCCGCCGCCAGGAGAAAAGGCTATTGCGCATCGGTATGCTCCTTATCCCAGTCGTGGATAAGCGTGATAAACGCCTGCTCCATGGTCGGGTCCGGGGTTGCGGCATCGGCCGCCTGCGCCTTTAGCGCATCGGGCGTGCCGCTGGCGATAAGCTTGCCGCGGTACACCAGCCCTATGCGGTCGCAGTATTCCGCCTCATCCATAAAGTGGGTGGTGACCATCACCGTTACCCCTTTTTCCACCATGCTGTTGATATGCAGCCAGAATTCGCGGCGGGTGAGAGGGTCGACGCCTGACGTCGGCTCATCGAGGAACAGAATATCCGGTTCGTGCATCAGCGAGCAGGCCAGCGCCAGGCGCTGCTTATAGCCGAGCGGCAGGTCGTCGGTGGCGTGGCTGGCAATGCTCTTTAAGGCGAAGGCCTCGCTCATGCGGGCGATTTTTTCGCTCTGTGCGCGGCCGCGCAGGCCGTACACGCCGGAGAAAAAGCGCAGGTTCTGCTCGACCGTCAGGTTGCCGTAGAGCGAGAATTTTTGCGCCATATAGCCCAGGTGCTGACGGGCCTTCCCGGAGCTCACTTTGAGGTCCATATCCAGCACCAGCGCCTGGCCGGAGGTGGGGACCAGCAGGCCACACATCATCTTAAAGGTGGTGGATTTCCCCGCGCCGTTGGGCCCGAGCAGGCCGAAGATCTCCCCGCGTTTTACGCTGAAGTCGACGCGATCGGTGGCGGCAAAATCGCCAAACTTTTTGGTCAGCGCTCTGGCTTCAATGACCGTCTCGTCTTTCGCGCCCTCCACGGTATGCAAAATGGCGCCCAGCGGCGATTCCGAGGTCCCGGCCCCGCCGAGCAGGTCAATAAACGCATCCTCGAAGCGCGGCGCCGTTTCGTCGAGGGTTATCTCAGGCATCGCGTCAGCGCGGCAAATATCGTCGGCGCGGGCCTCTTTCTTCAGGATCAGGCGTACCGAGCGCCCCTGGATCATCCCGTCGCTCACCTGCGGCAGCTTCAGCACCTGCTGGAGCAGGCGGCGGTTATTGACCGTCGGGCTGCTCATCAAAAAGCTGCGGCCGCGCATGGTGTCGGTCAGCGCCCTGGGCTCGCCCTGGTACAGCAGCTCGCCTTCGTTCATCAGCAGCACGTCGCGGCACTGTTCGGCTTCGTCGAGGTAGGAGGTGCTCCAGAGGATGAGCATCCCTTCGCCCGCCAGCTCGTGCACCATTTGCCACAGCTCGCGGCGTGAGATAGGGTCGACGCCGACGCCGGGCTCATCGAGCAGCAGCACCTTCGGTTCGCCCACCAGCGTACAGGCGAGCCCCAGCTTCTGCTTCATGCCGCCGGAAAGCTTCCCGGCTAAGCGACCGGTGAAGGGGCCGAGCGAGGTGAATTCCAGCAGCCGGGCGAAGGTTTTTTTCCGCGCCTCTCCGGTGACGCTGCGTAGATCGGCATAGAGATTGAGGTTTTCCATCACCGTCAGATCTTCATACAGGCCAAATTTCTGCGGCATATAGCCCAGCGCCGCGTGCAGGGCGCTGTTGTCATGGATAGGGTCGAAACCGATGACGCTGGCGCGGCCTTCGTCCGGCTTGAGCAGCCCGGCGAGCATCCGCATCAGGGTGGTTTTCCCCGCGCCGTCCGGCCCGACCAGCCCGGTGACATAGCCGGAGCGAATCGTACAGTCGAGCTTCGCGACCGCCGGTTTGTCCATACCGGCGAAGCGTTTTACAAGCCCGTCGAGCGCGATCGTCGACTCACTCATGCGCCGCTCCGCCCGTGAACTTCACCGTGACCGGCATTCCCTGGCGCAGGGCATCGTCGGCATCGGTGACGACGATGCGCAGGCGATAGACGAGGTCGGTGCGCAGATCCGGCGTTTCTACCGTTTTCGGCGTGAACTCCGCCGTTGGCGAGACAAAACCGATTTTACCGTGATACGGCGTGTTCGGACGGCCGTCGGTGTACAGCAGCAGCTCGCGGCCCGGCTGCGCCTGACCCAGGTTTTTCTCATCCACATAGGCGCGTATCCACACCGGACGCGTCAGAGAGAGCGTCAGTACGGTGCTGCCGGCGCTGAGCATGCTGCCCGGCTCCACGGCGCGGGTGAGGATCGTGCCGTCGGAGGGGGCGAGCAGGGTGGTATCCTGCAGGTCGAGCTGCGATTGCGCCAGCTGCGCCTGGGCCTGTTCCAGACCGGCTCTCGCTTCCTCAATTTCCTGCGGGCGGTTGCCGGCGTGATACTGGTTTAGCTTATCCTGTGCGGATTTCAGGCTGGCCAGCGACTGATCCCGCGAGGAGCGCGCATTCTCCAGGTCGTTGGCGGAGATGGTGCGGCTGGCCCACAGACCCTGCTGACGCTGATAAAAATTCTGCGCGTAGTCATAGGCGGCCTGCGCCTGACGCACGGCGGCCGCGGCCTGCGCTATCTCTTCATCGCGGTACCCGGCGACGGTGAGATCGTATTTCGCCTGCGCCGCCGCTACGTTGGCTTTCGCCTGCATCAGGGCGTTTTCATACGGCGCGCGATCGATTTCGCCAACGGTTTGTCCGGCCTTGACCGCATCGCCTTCATCCACCTGCAGGGCCTGCAGGCGTCCCCCTACGCGAAAGCTCATGTTCACGGTGCGAATATCCACGTTGCCGTACAGCGTCAGCCCGTTATTCTGGCGACTCTCATACCACAGCGCGCCGCCAGCGACGGCCGCGACGACCAGCACAACCGCCAGGATAACAATGACGGGTTTCTTCATGACTTCAGCTCCTTTGCGTTAAGCCCTGCAGCAGTAAATCGATATGACAGGTGATAACCTGAATAATGTGCTCCGCGTTGTCGTCGTCAAACGTCGTCCAGCCGGTGCGCAGCAAAATGGTTTCCCGACCCAGGCGAAAAGCGAGGATCTCGCCGAGGATAGCGTGGGTGTGCAGAATCATCCGGGTATCGTCGGGGTTTTGCCCGGTATAGGCGGCAATCAGCCGGGTCAGATAGCGGTGCAGCGGCGCGATCACCTGGCCGTGGATGAGCTGGTACGCGGACGTCGGCGACAGCTGCTCGCGGGAGATGAATTTGCTGAGATTGACCGTTTCATCCTGGGTGAGCAGCAGGATCATGCTGCGGCTGGCCTGCAAAATCAGCGCGCGGACGGCGGCGCGGTCGCTCGTTGGCTGCTGTAAAATCTCTTCCGCCTGTTGGGCCAGCGGCTGAAAGTTGCGGCCGATGAAATCGGCGATCCACTGGGCGCAGGCGAGGTACAGATCCTCTTTTGAGCCAAAATAGTAGGTGATGGCGGCGATGTTCTGCCCGGCCTGCGCGGCGATATCGCGCGTAGTCGCGTGAAGCCCGTATTCGCCAAACTGCGCGATGGCGGCGCTGATAAGCTGGCTCTTCGCCTGTTCGCCTTTGCTGGTGATCGGTGTCGTATTCATAGGGAGAACAGAATTAATCAATCGATTGATTAAGATTATGACCGAACGCGCAGCTTGTCCACCTCTGGCGGTAAAATGTTTTGTTGAGAAACAGCGGTGGGATATTTTATGCGGTCCGTCACAAAAACTGCTACACTCCGCTTCTTGCTGACATTGTGGTTTTTGTCCTTCTAATTGTAACTGTCACCCTGAAAACTACACCTGTCATGGTCGGGGCGGTTCGGAGTTGTTATGTCGTTTGATACCCTTGGCCTGAATCCTGAAATTCTGCGCGCCGTTGCTGAGCAGGGCTACCGCGAACCTACCCCTATTCAAAAGCAGGCGATCCCTGCCGTACTGGAAGGCCGTGACCTGATGGCCAGCGCCCAGACCGGCACCGGTAAAACCGCGGGCTTTACCCTGCCTCTGCTGCAGCGTCTGGTTCAGAACGAGCCGCATGCGAAAGGCCGTCGCCCGATCCGCGCGCTGATCCTCACCCCAACCCGCGAACTGGCGGCGCAGGTGGGCGAAAACGTGCGTGAGTACAGTAAATATCTCAACATCCGCTCGCTGGTGGTGTTTGGCGGCGTCAGCATCAACCCGCAGATGATGAAGCTGCGCGGCGGCGTGGATATTCTGGTGGCGACGCCGGGCCGTCTGCTGGATCTGGAGCATCAGAATGCCCTGAAGCTCGACAGCGTCGAGGTCCTGGTGCTGGACGAAGCCGACCGCATGCTGGATATGGGCTTCATTCACGATATCCGCCGCGTGCTGGCGAAGCTCCCGGCGAAGCGTCAGAACCTGCTGTTCTCCGCAACCTTCTCCGACGACATCAAAGCGCTTGCGGAAAAACTGCTGCGCAACCCGCTGGAAATCGAAGTTGCGCGCCGGAATACCGCCTCCGAGCAGGTGACGCAGCACGTTCACTTCGTGGACAAAAAGCGCAAGCGGGAGCTGCTGTCGCAGATGATCGGCGAGGGCAACTGGCAGCAGGTGCTGGTGTTCACCCGCACCAAGCACGGGGCCAACCATCTGGCGGAACAGCTGAATAAAGACGGCATCCGCAGCGCCGCCATCCACGGCAACAAGAGCCAGGGAGCGCGTACCCGCGCGCTGGCCGATTTTAAATCCGGCGATATCCGCGTGCTGGTCGCCACCGACATTGCCGCGCGCGGTCTGGATATTGAAGAGCTGCCGCACGTGGTGAACTACGAGCTGCCGAACGTGCCGGAAGACTACGTGCACCGTATCGGCCGTACCGGCCGCGCGGCGGCGACCGGCGAAGCGCTGTCGCTGGTGTGCGTCGATGAGCACAAGCTGCTGCGCGATATCGAACGCCTGCTGAAAAAAGAGATCCCGCGTATCGCCATTGCGGGCTATGAGCCGGACCCGAGCATCAAGGCCGAGCCGATTCAGAACGGTCGCCAGAGCCGCGGCGGCGGCGGCGGTCGCGGGCAGCAGCAGCCGCGTCGTAACGACGGTGGTCAGCAGCCGCGCCGTAGCGATAAACCGGCAGGCGGCGGCGAGCCGCGCAAATCCGGGGAAAACGCGTCGCGCCGTCGTCGTCCCCGCAAGCCGCAGGCAGCCCAGTAAACTGCGAGAATGGCCGCGAATGCGGCCATTTTTTTTGCGACTGGCGCAGTAAAATGCCAGAATAGTGGCTGTTTATACAGTATTCAGGTTTTTTCATGGCACTCACCGCCGCGCTGAAGGCGCAAATTGCGGCCTGGTATAAGGCGCTACAGGAACAGATCCCCGACTTCATTCCCCGTGCTCCGCAGCGGCAGATGATTGCCGATGTGGCGAAAACGCTCGCCGGGGAGGAGGGACGTCACCTGGCGATTGAAGCGCCGACCGGGGTAGGGAAAACGCTCTCCTATCTGATCCCCGGCATCGCCATTGCCCGTGAAGAACAAAAAACGCTGGTGGTCAGTACCGCCAACGTCGCGTTGCAGGATCAGATCTACAGTAAAGATCTGCCGCTGCTCAAAAAAATCATCCCCGATCTCCGCTTCACCGCCGCCTTTGGCCGCGGACGCTACGTTTGTCCGCGCAACCTGGCGGCGCTGGCCAGCAGCGAGCCGAACCAGCAGGATCTGCTGGCGTTTCTTGACGACGAGCTGACGCCGAATAGCCAGGAAGAGCAGAAGCGCTGCGCGAAGCTCAAGGCCGCCCTCGACGGCTATAAATGGGACGGGCTTCGCGATCACACCGATCTGGCGATTGACGACGATCTGTGGCGGCGGCTCAGCACCGACAAAGCCAGCTGCCTTAACCGCAACTGCCACTACTACCGCGAGTGTCCGTTTTTTGTCGCCCGGCGGGAAATCCAGGAGGCCGAAGTGGTCGTGGCGAACCACGCGCTGGTGATGGCGGCGCTTGAGAGCGAGGCGGTACTGCCGGAACCGAAAAACCTGCTGCTGGTGCTTGATGAAGGTCATCATCTGCCGGACGTCGCCCGCGATGCGCTGGAGATGAGCGCGGAAATCACCGCGCCCTGGTACCGCCTGCAACTGGACCTGTTCAGCAAGCTGGTGGCGACCTGCATGGAGCAGTTTCGGCCCAAAACCCTTCCGCCGCTGGCGGTGCCGGAGCGGCTTACGGAACACTGCGACGAGCTGTATGAGCTTATCGCGTCGCTGAATAACATCCTCAATCTCTATATGCCCGCCGCCCAGGAGGCGGAGCATCGCTTCGCGATGGGCGAGCTGCCTGACGAAGTGATGGTGATTTGCCAGCGTCTGGCGAAACTCACCGAGCAGCTGCGCGGCCTGGCGGAGCTGTTTCTCGGCGACCTTAGCGAGAAAACCGGCAGCCACGATATCGTGCGTCTGCACCGCGTGCTGCTGCAGATGAACCGGGCGCTGGGGATGTTTGAAGCCCAAAGCAAGCTGTGGCGGCTGGCGTCGATGGCGCAGGCCTCCGGCGCGCCGGTCAGCAAATGGGCGACCCGCGATAACCGCGACGGCCAGCCGCACGTCTGGTTTCACTGCGTCGGCATTCGCGTCAGCGATCAGCTGGAAAAACTGCTGTGGCGCAGCGTGCCGCACATCGTCGTCACCTCCGCCACGCTGCGCTCGCTGAACAGCTTTTCCCGCCTGCAGGAGCTGAGCGGGCTGAAAGAGAAAGCGGGCGATCGCTTCGTCGCGCTCGACTCGCCGTTTAACCACGTGGAGCAGGGCAAAATCGTCATCCCGCGGATGCGCTATGAGCCGCTGATTGACAACGAAGAGCAGCATATCGCCGAAATGGCGGCATTTTTCCGCCTGGCGCTGGCCGAGGAGCGGCACCGCGGCATGCTGGTGCTGTTTGCAAGCGGCAGAGCGATGCAGCGTTTCCTGGAGCATGTGACCGACCTGCGTCTGATGCTGCTGGTGCAGGGAGATCAGCCGCGCTACCGGCTGGTAGAGCTGCACCGCAAGCGGGTGGAGGGCGGCGAGCGCAGCGTGCTGGTCGGCCTGCAGTCGTTCGCGGAGGGGCTTGACCTGAAGGGCGAGCTGCTAAGCCAGGTGCATATCCATAAAATCGCCTTCCCGCCAATCGACAGCCCGGTGGTCATTACCGAAGGCGAGTGGCTGAAAAGCCTGAACCGCTATCCGTTTGAGGTGCAGAGCCTGCCGAGCGCGTCATTTAACCTGATTCAACAGGTCGGGCGCCTTATTCGCAGCCACGGCTGCTGGGGCGAGGTGGTTATCTATGACAGGCGGCTGTTGACCAAAAATTACGGTCAGCGTCTGCTTAACGCGCTGCCGGTTTTCCCGATTGAGCAGCCGGAGGCGCCGGAGGGGAAAACGCCGCCGGCGGCGAAAAAGACCGGGCGTCGGCGGGCCGCCCCGGCGAAAAAGCGCTAGGCTGTGTCCCGTAATTGCACGTGGATGGCGCTGGTGGTCATTTTTGTGCAGGACAAGGCACGAACGTTGAGGTTTGGTGGGCCAAATGCAACGTGAGTAACGCAGTTCTGCACAAAAAGGACCCCAGCCCTTCGGGACGCGTGCCAAACGCCCGTTCTCCGCGTTGTCGGATTTGGACATAGGCCCACTATGACCTGCATCCTCCGCCTTGATAACGGGCGTTTGGCTCAGCGTCGCCGCCACGGTCAATTGCGGGTCACAGCCTGGTTCACTGGTAGGTAAACGTCACCTGTACGGTGGCGCTAAACGTCCCGGCGGTGACCGGTTCGCTGGTGGCGTAATAGCGGGCGGAAAGCGGAAAATCGGCGGTGTGGTCGCTCTGGTTCACCAGCACGCTAAAGCTTGCCTGCGGCGCGAGCAATATTTTGTCCTGCCGGTCCGCAAGCTCCAGCGCCAGCCCGCCCGCTGTACCGGTATTAGCAAACTTATTGGGATGCTTGCCGTCGGCCTGGCCTTTGAACTGCGCGGTGGCCAGCGTGACGGTGGCGGGACACTGGGACAGCGTCAGGTCGAAATCCTTCCATTCGCCGGTATCGCCAATGCTGCTGAAATTGCTGGCGGAGTCCTGGCCGAGATCGACGGTGAGGCTCTGGCTGGCGCCGTCGACCGCGCAGGTGTTAGCGTAGATATTCCCCGTCATCTGTACGTCAATTGCGCTGGCTGATGCGCAAAGCAGCAGCGTACAAACCGTCAACATATTGCGTAAGATATTCATCTTATTGATAGGCCAGCGTCAGAGTGGCGACGCCGTTGGCCGGGCCCGGCGTCACGGTACCCGCGGTCTGGTAGTAGCGCGCGGTAAATGGAATCTGCAGCATCTGGTTGCTGTAGGCAAGACCTGCCGTTTTCTCGTACCGATCAAACGTGGCAACCATGCCGTCAAACGTCATCTCAATCCCCACTCCGCCTGCCGCGCCGTTTTCCGGCGTCAGCTTGACGACGCCGGGATAGCTGCTTTCATAGCCGTTGGCGCTGGAGATCATCACCTCCGGCTGGACGGTATCATTACACAATAGACTGATATCAAATTCCTTTGCCGCGGTGGTGGCGCCAACGTGGGTGAAGTCGCTTACCGGGAAGTCGCCGAGCGTGATGCTCAGGCTTTGCGGGGTGACGGCGCAGGTTACCTGGCTGAACGTGACGTTCCCCGCGTAAGAAACATGGTTCGGCGAGCCGATGCCTTCATGATCAAATACGCCGAGGCCAAATACCGTTTGCGCCTGATCTAACGCGCCGCTCCCCACCTGTGCCGATGTTTTTACCAGCGCCAGCGTTAGCGTAAAGTTGAAGCTTTTGGCGCCGTCCGTGGAGATATAACCTAATGGCGTACCGCGCGTATCGCATTTGATCCCGCTGCCGCGGATACGCTGGCCCTGAGCGTTAATCAGCGTAATACCGATACCCGCCACGCCGGTGTCATACACCCCAGGAAACCCCGCGCTTTCGGCGCCGGAGCCATAATAGCAGGCGATGACCGGCAATCCGTCGTCGGCGCTATCGCACGAACCATGCACCGTCACGGTCTGTTCGGTGCCCGGGATGGTGCTGCCGGGGGCGAGCAGGCTGGAAACCCGAATATCGGGGAGCTGGATCTGAGAGGGAATATTGGGCGATGTACAGCTCGCCCGGGCCTGCGGCATAAGCAGCCAGCTTGCGCATAGCACGATGAGCATACTGAGCAATTTTACGATCTTCATGGGTCACTCTCATTAGCGGCACAGTGCCGACAGGTTGATTATCTGGTTGCGCACGGTTGACGGCAGCGAGTATTCCGCCGTGCAGCGGCTGCGGCTGTCGGTCCCCCAGTTCGCCGTCAGGTGACCGTGGGGAGGAAGGCCGGTGATATAGGCCTGCCCGTCGTCGCCGACGATAAACTCGCTGTCCCGGTCGTCGGTGGTGACGGTCGCGCCAAAGGGCAGCGGCGTGCCGTTGCGGGTCAGGCGAATAAGCACCCGGTTGCCGATGCGCGGGTGGAAGCGGGCGCGAACCACCGCGCCCCGGGTGGGGGTGACAATCTGGTCGGCCTGGGTCACATCGACGTCGTCCGGCAGCGTTTCGGTATCCAGCGCGATGGTGGTATGACGCCAGGCGCTGACGTAGGGTACGACGGTATAGCCGCGGAAATCCGTCGCCACGCCGGTCTGGTTGGCGATGTGCGTACCGTGCGTGCCGGGCGCCTGCACCAGCGCAATGGTTTCGCCAAGCGGTTGACTCAACGTGACGCCGTGAGCGTGCACCACTACGCCGCCCTGCAGGCCGTAGTTGATGCTGCGCTGATAGCCGTCCCGGCTGTAGCCTGCGTTCACTTCGCCATAGGTGCCCTTGTAGTCGGCGTTCAGGTTCGTGGTGTTGCCCGCTCCGCTGTGGCTTATTCCCTGCTGAACGCTCCAGTTCAGGTTGTTGTCGCGCAGCGCGGTGCCGCTCAGGCCGATGTTCTGTGTGGTGCCGCTTTTACCATTATTCAGGCTATAGCTCGCCCAGGTTTTCGGCATCCACTGGTCGAGCGGTATGGAAACGTTAAGCGCCAGGACGCGATCGTCGCCGCTGCTGTCGTTATCCTCTGCGGTATTTTTATTGACGCTGTAGTTCACGCTGTAGCTGATGTTGTGCCAGCTGTTGTTGTAGCTAAAGGCGACCGAGGTCATCGGCGGCGAGCCGTCCCAGTAGCGCTCTTTCACCAGGCTCAGGGTCAGGGTTCCCCATTTGTCCCCCAGCGTCTGATCGATAGTCGCTTCTGAACGGGAGCGGCGCTGCGGCGGCGCCGACGCGTCGTTGCTATGGGTCCATGAGTCGAGGGTGTCGCCGAGGGTATAGAACCCCTGGCTGTTGTAGCGGTAGCCTGCCAGCGAGAGGTTGGTCCCGGTGGTGGCGATATCTTTGCTGTAGCGCGCCCGCCAGGCGTTCCCTCTGCTGCTGCGGCGGTTTTTTAGCAGCGCGCGGGCGCGGGTGACGTCCACGGAGAATGCCCCTAATCCGCCGAAATTCTTGCCCACGCCGAGCGCCTGCGACTGATAATGCTGGCTCTGCTGGAAGCCGCCGTAGGCGGTAAAGCCCCTGGACAGGCCGTAAATGACGCTGCTTTGCATAAAGGGCGCCTGTTCAACGCTGTCGTCATAGGCGCGATAGCGGCCTGCGGCTATCTGGTACTTCAGGTGTCCTTCACGCTGTAAAACCGGGACGGAAGCATAAGGCACCACGAAATGCTGCTCGCTGCCGTCGGTCTCCTTCACCGTGACGTTGAGGTCGCCGCTGCCGCCGGTCGGGTAGAGATCGTTAATCTCAAACGCGCCGGGGGCGATGGTATTCTGGTAGATGATATAGCCATTTTGTCGCACCACCACCTGCGCGTTACTGTGCGCGATGCCGCGTACGATGGGGGCATAGCCTTTTTCACTGTCCGGCAGCATATCGTCATCGGAAGCCATCGCGGCGCCGGTGTAGGGGACGCTGTCAAAAACGTCGGCAGGGGTGCTGCTCTGGCCAAGCGTAAGCTGGCTTTTCAGCGTAATAATGTCGCGCCGGGCGTAGGTGTAAACCGAGGAGAAATCGCTCTGGCTGCTGTTGCCGCTGGTGGTGCGGCTCCAGGTCGAATAGTTACGCAGCCGCCATGCGCCAATATTGAGCCCCGGGCGCAGGTTGACGTACTGGCTGCTGCTCTGCGCTATACCGGCCTGCAGGGCATGGCTGCGGCTTACGCTGACGCTATAGTTAAGCAGGCCGGCGTTGATTCCCTCGTCGAACTCTTCGGGAGGGATATAGCCGCGCGGGATCTGCCCGAGCGCCGACTGCGGGATACTCAACAGAAGCTGCTGCTCGCTGACGCGGAACGTGGCCGTGGCATTGGGGATCGCCTGCAGAGAGGCGCACCGGCCGCCGCGCGCCAGCGCCGGAAACTTCTCCGTCAGGACGCCAAGCTGCTTCAGGCGGTCGACGGAAAAGCAGGGCTGTAGCGATGAGTGACCATCGCCGGAGGCGACGAGCTTAAAATCAACCTGCAGGCTGTCTGTTTTTTTGTTATTGATAAACAGCGTGACACGATATTTACCCGGCGCCTGCCCCGGGCCGTTTTCGTAAACAGATAAATCGGTTTTGCTCTGACCCGGGGTATCAATATCCAGCAATGCGGGGTTGAAATAATCAGCCGCCCACGCCCGCGCGCCCGACAGCAGGGCTATCAGGCATAAAATCGCGGGCAGGAGAGAACGGGGTTTCAGCAACCGTTGAGGGTTAGCGATACGCATGATTATCTCAACAATTTTCTATGTTACGGCGTGCGATTAGTGCAGCGACGAGCTCCAGGTTTTACTGACGCTGCCGTAATCGGTAATTACCGACCAGGATACGCGGGAGCCGGAAATAGAAGAGGGCAGGGCAAACTGCGTTTCCCCCTTTGGCTTAGCCCAGGTGATGCCGCTGAGGTTTTTGCCATTCACGGCAATGGTCTGGAAGTTCATATAAAAGGGCGTAGGGTTATCGACGATCAGCATCCGGCCCTGCTGACGCCACGTCAGCCTGTGGGCCTCATCTTCCGGCTTTCCTATGACGCTCTGCGGGCGGAAAATGAGCTTGATTCGGGTTTTAATCGCAATTTGCAGCGTATTCACGCCTGCCTGACGCGTGGAGGATGGAATCGCTTTAACATTCAGCCAGAATAAGGACTCGCGGTCGGTCGGCAGGTTGCCGCCGGTGCGCACCACGCGCAGGGTGTTTTGCTGGCGGGCATCAAGGCGAAACAGCGGCGGCGTGACCAGAAACGGCGGCTTAGCGGCGCTATTATCGCTGCTGTCGGTCCAGGACTGAATAAGATAGTCCAGCGAATCTGGGTTTGTTATGCCAATGGACGCTTCTTTTTTTTCTCCCTGATAAACCAGACGGGTCCCCCCAATAATAACGCCTGCGTGTGCGGTCGCTGCTGCCAGTAAAAGCGATGTCAGAAGTAAACCGTGTCGCATAATAATTTCTCCAAAAAAGGAAGATATTAATCAGGGGTAATGATTAATATCTTCAGGTTAATATTCAGTTATAAACAACGGTAAATGTCGATACCGCGTTTGCCGGACCTGCGCTAATAGTGGACTGGGTTTGAATATAGCGGGCGGCAAATTCGAGATTATTGGTCGCGGTGCCTGACTGTAGCGTATAGGGCTGCGATGCGGTGTAGAGACTCAGCGGCTGCTGCGACGAGTCCAGCAGCTGAATACCGACGCCTGCCGCCACGCCGGTCCCGGCGGTGAGCGCCAGCACGTTATTGTTATCCGTATCCGGCGTACCGCCGAAGGTGATAGCCGCCGTACTGACGGTCTCAGGACAGTTTTTTAACTGGATGGCGAATTGGGTCGTGTCGGCCGTTGAACCAATACCGCTAAATGCGGTTTTAGAGACCTTACCTAAATTCACATTCAGCGGATTGCTCAGGTTATTAACCACTTCGCAGGCGGAATCGAGAATTTCGCCGGTAAAATTAACCTGGCCTTCGCCGTTGGTTGCTGCGAATACCGAAACGGAGCCGCATAATGATGAGGCGATCAATGCGCCAATGACTATTTTTTTCATACAAGTACCTTGCAACTATTCCATTGAACTATGACATCCATGAGAGAAACTCAATCCGCTGACTATTTAAGCAAACCCGGGAATAGAGATAATCTGTTTTGCAGATCATTAGTAATAGAATTAAGGCTTGCAAAAAAAAATTATACTGAATACAGGTGGATATATTTTAATCAGCGGCGGGCAGGGGCAAAAAAGTCATCCGCAGCCGATTCATCGGCGTTATAGTGTTTACAGGAAGTCAGAAGGAGACATCGTGTGGATTACCGCAAAATCATCAAAGAAATCGGTCGGGGAAAAAATCATGCCCGGGATCTGGATTTCGACACTGCCCGTGGCCTCTACGCGCGAATGCTTGAGGGCGATGTACCGGATCTTGAGATGGGCGGTATCCTGATTGCCCTGCGTATTAAGGGGGAAGGCGAGGCGGAAATGCGGGGCTTTTACGAGGCCATGCAGCACCACGTTATGCGCCTGACGCCGCCGCCGGGGAAGCCGATGCCGGTCGTGATCCCCAGCTATAACGGCGCGCGCAGGCAGGCCAACCTGACGCCGCTGCTGGCGATGCTGCTGCATAAGCTCGGCTTTCCGGTGATAGTCCATGGCGTCAGTGAGGACCCGACCCGCGTGCTGACCGAAACCGTGTTTGGGCTGCTGGGCGTTGAGGCGACGCGCCACGCCGGGCAGGCGCAGGCGAAGCTTGACGGCCATCAACCGGTGTACGTGCCGGTAGGGGCGCTGTGCCCGCCGCTGGAAAAGCAGCTGGCGCACCGCTGGCAGATGGGGGTGCGCAACAGCGCCCATACGCTGGCGAAGCTGGCGACGCCGTTTGCTGAAGATGCCGCCCTCCGGCTGGCCAGCGTGTCGCATCCGGAGTACCTCCCGCGGGTGGCGAAATTCTTTGCCGATATCGGCGGCAGGGCGCTGCTGATGCATGGCACCGAAGGCGAGGTTTACGCTAACCCGTCGCGCTGTCCGCAGATCAATCTGATCGACGCCACCGGAGAGCGCGTGCTGTTTGTCCGCCAGCAGGAAGATCAAAACGCCGTGCTGCCGGAATCGAAAGATCCGCTGCTGACGGCGAAGTGGATTGAGCGCTGCGTAGCTGGCGTTGAGCCGGTTCCGGCGTCGCTGAAAATCCAGCTGGCCTGCTGTCTGGTCGCCGCGGGCGAGGCCCCGACGGTGAGCGCGGGGCTGGAACGCGTGGCCGAGTGCTGGTAACGCGATAAGATAATGCGGCCGCTGTCGCAGGCCGCACAGACCTTAGCGTTCGATTTCCAGCGAGGTGAAGCAGAAACCGCGGCTGTCAAAAAGCCCCTTGCTGGTGAGCTTAAGCTCCGGGATCACCGGCAGCGACAGGAACGCCATCTGGATAAACGGCTCATCAAGCGTAATGCCGCACTCCCGGCAGGCCGCTTTCAAATCGCCAATTTGTCGGGCCAGCGTATCCGCGGACTGGTCGCTCATCAGCCCGGCGACGGGCAACGGCAGATGGCTGACGACCTCCCCGCCGCGCGCGACGCAAAGCCCGCCGCCGTCGTTAATCACCTGATTGACCGCCAGCGCCATCTCCTCGGGACTGCGGCCTGTCACCACGATATTGTGGCTGTCATGGCTGACGGTGGCGGCCACGGCGCCGTGGCGCAGGCCAAAACCGCGCAGCAGGCCGCAGGCCGCGGGGAGCTGGCGCCCGTAGCGTTCAAGCACGGCGATAAAACAGATATCGTTGTCCATCAGCCCCTGCGGCGTGTGGACATATTCCGAGGCCGGGGTAATAAGCTCGCCGGGGATAATATTCATCACCCGGTAGCGACGGCCCGGCGTCAGCGCAAAAGGGAAATCGGCCGCGCTGACCGGACGTCGGGAGACGGTATTGCCGTAGGGCGGCTGGCTGCGCTGCAGCCTGTTGCGTTCATCGGCCTGGAGCGCGGGCAGCGAAAGCGGCTCGCCTTTGATAAATACCTGCTGGATATCGACGTTGCGGACGTCGCGCAGCAGCACAATATCCGCCTGCTTGCCCGGCGCCAGCAGCCCAAGATGTTTCAGCCCAAAATGGCGGGCAGGGGACCAGCTGGCGAGTCGCCAGGCGACGTGGACCGGCACGTTGTGACGGTTGATGAGCTTGCGTACCAGCGCATCGATATGCCCTTCATGAGCAATCTCCCACGGGTTTCTGTCGTCGGTGCACAGCATGCACTGGGGGCTGTTCATCGCGGTTATCAGCGGCGCCAGGGTGTCGAGATTGCGGGCGGCGGAGCCTTCGCGGATCATCAGCGCCATGCCCGCGCGCAGCTTTTCGCGCCCCTCCTGGAGAGTCCAGGCTTCGTGGCAGTTTTCGATACCGGCGGCAATGTAGGCGCCGAGCTCCTTACCGCTGAGCCCCGGGCAGTGGCCGTCAAGCGTAAGGTGGCGAAAGGCATCCAGCTTATCCAGCAGATCGGGATTGCCGGCGATGACGCCCGGGTAGTCCATTACCTCCGCAAGCCCGGTTACGTGCGGGTGATCGCGCCATTTCAGCATGGCGGCCAGCGGAAACTCCGCGCCGTTGACGTCGCTGCCGCTCAGCGCCGGTACGCAGGAGCTGATCTGAATGTACTGATTCTGCCGCGCCTGCTCCGCGCAGCGGATGAACCACGCAAGCCCCTCTTCGCCCATGACGTTGACGATTTCGTGCGGGTCGCAGATGAGGGTCGTTAGCCCGTGCGGCAGCGTGGCGGTCTCGAAAGTCACCGGCGTCATCATGCTGGATTCAATATGCAGGTGGGCGTCGATAAACCCCGGCGCGGCGACGGCACCGGCGGCATCCACGCGATGTCTGGCCTGCGCATCGGACCACGCAGGCCCAATACCGGCGATATGCCGACCCTTAATGACAATAGGGCCCGGGATCTCCTCTCCGTTGATGACATCGAGGACGGTGACATTATCAATAATATAATCAGCGATAGCCTCACCGCGCGCGACAGCCAGTAATTCAAGATACTGCTTTCGGCTAATATCATGATATTTTACATTAATGTTTTCATCCATATTTTTCTCATTTTGATTTTATCAAATTGATTCTGTCATTATCGTCTTTATTATTTTTAGTGTAATGTCGGGGCATCGTTCATGATGTGATAAAACTCACTGAACTGATTGATGAATATACTTTAAAAGTAGGCGAGATTTATGGTTCTGGACGTGTCTCTTTATATGGATGGCAAAAATGAATAGTAACCTTGCTGAAAGTAAAAGTGATGGCACAGACTTTTTTAAGCTCAGCCAGCACGGTACGACGATACGCACTGAGGTCATCGCGGGAATGACGACCTTTCTGACGATGGTATACATCGTTTTCGTTAACCCACAGATTCTCGGCGCGGCGCATATGGATGCAAAAGTGGTGTTTGTCACCACCTGCCTGATAGCCGGTATCGGCAGTATTGCCATGGGGATGCTGGCGAACCTGCCCGTCGCCCTGGCCCCGGCGATGGGGCTTAACGCCTTTTTTGCCTTTGTCGTCGTCGGGGCGATGGGGATTAGCTGGCAGACCGGCATGGGCGCTATTTTTTGGGGGGCGGTCGGGCTGTTTTTATTAACCCTGTTCCGGATACGCTACTGGATGATCTCTAATATTCCGATAAGCCTGCGAATCGGTATTACCAGCGGCATTGGTTTATTTATTGCGATGATGGGGCTGAAAAATGCGGGGGTTATCGTTGCGAATAAGGATACGTTAGTGGCGATTGGCGATTTGACATCGCACAGCGTATTATTAGGTATCGCCGGGTTCTTTATTATCGCAGTATTATCCTCGCGCCATTTCCATGCCTCGGTGCTGGTTTCTATTGTCGTTACGTCACTTGCTGGGCTTTATTTTGGCGACGTTAAGTTTAGCGGAGTTTATTCGACGCCGCCGAACGTCTTTAGCGTGATTGGCGAAGTCGATATCTCCGGCGCGCTGTCGCTCAATTTAGCCGGGATTATTTTCTCCTTTATGCTGATAAATTTATTTGATTCATCAGGAACGCTCATTGGCGTGGCGGATAAAGCGGGATTGATCGATCGGGAAGGGCGCTTTCCGAACATGCATAAGGCGCTGTATGTCGACAGCCTGAGCTCGGTTGCCGGAGCATTTATCGGTACGTCGTCAGTGACGGCCTATATCGAGAGCACCTCCGGCGTGTCCGTTGGCGGGCGTACGGGCTTAACGGCGGTGGTCGTGGGGCTGCTGTTTTTGCTGGTGATGTTTTTCTCGCCGCTGGCGGAAATGGTGCCCGGCTATGCGACCGCAGGCGCACTGGTCTTTGTCGGGGTATTAATGACCGCGAGCCTGGCCCGCGTTGACTGGCAGGATTTTACCGAGTCGGTCCCCACCTTTATCACCGCGGTGATGATGCCGTTTACCTTCTCCATTACCGAGGGGATCGCGCTGGGATTTATGAGCTACTGCGTCATGAAGGTGTTTACCGGGCGCTGGCGGGAGCTGAACCTGTGCGTGGTCGTAGTGGCGCTGCTGTTTGTGCTGAAAATCGCGTTTGTTGATTAAAAAAAAGCCCGTCCAGCGGCGGACGGGCAAACAAAGGGCAATAAACAGGGTCAATGAGGGTAGTTCTGTCGTGGCAATTACTTATAGATAACCGCAGTACCGCTGATTTTGTTGTTGGTGTTGGCAGAGGTAATGCTGTAGCCGGTCGCGCCCGCGGCAGCCGCTTTCTCAGCAAGCTGCGCTTCCAGGCCGTCGAGGGTGCTCGCGCCTTCAGCGGAAACGGTACCGATTTTGTTCATGTCCTGAGCCTGAGACGGGGAGACCGGCTGGGCGGCAAATACGCCGAATGACAGGGCGGACAGGGTGATGGCGATAGCAGTAGCGTTAATCGTTTTCATGGTTAATCTCTCGCAGGTTATTTTGTAGGGGACGTTTTCCGTCGATGTGATGAGTATCACGTTTTTCTGCGGCAGAGAAAATCGAAGAGAATTAACAGTCTCCATCTAAAAAATTGAATGATTAATAATTTATTGATTATTAATAAATTATTGCTGATACCGCTCCGACGGCAGGCGACCTGGCGCCAGACGTCGCCAGGAAGGCACATTCTGCTACTTTATTCATCAATTTTCGTGGTCGTAAAGACAAGCGATTGCGCTGTATTTAAACGTGTTTTTTTGTCAATGCGGCTGTTTCAGGCGTCAATTTTGCATTTTTATACCCTATAAATAGAGATTGCCAGATGTTCATGACGCATTGCATCAGAGGTGTTATTGGCCTGACTAAGACAAGGCGCCCACGAGGCGTGGGCGCGTAAGGAAGGAGAAAAAATTAAACAGATTATTTGTAGATGGTGGCGGTGCCAAACATCTTGTTCTCGCCGCTTGCGGATTCAACAACATAGCCTTTCGCACCTTGTTCCCGGGCTTTTTCTGCCAGTTTGGCCTGCAAATCGTCAAGATTGTCGGCACCGGTGGCAGAAACTGTTCCTGCCGGGCGTAGCTGTCCGGTCTCACCGTTAGTCATCTGCTGAGGTGCGCCGGCGACGGAGAAAGAAAGCGTTGCCAGGACACCGATGGCGATTGCGATCAACGTTTTTTTCATATGCACATCCTCTCAGTTACAGCGGGGGCACTTAAAGTGTAGGTGGGGATGCAAAGCGAAATGCGGCAAAAAATCGCGGATGTTCTGTCTGTTTTTTGAACGAAAGCCGCAGGGAGAGCACATCGGCCAGCGCGTTCTGGCCGATGCGGCAGCGCTAGCGCGCGTCCGGGCGAATCATATCAAAGCGCTGGGCTTCTTCGATGGTGTAGTAGGCCGAAGGCCCGCCCGCGCGCAATATCGGGTTGGCTTTTGCGGTTTGGTACACGCCGTTTTCCAGCAGCATCTCATCAATATGGACGGCAACCACCTCGCCGAGCACCAGCCAGCTTTCGACTGGGCTGCCGTCCGCGGTCGTTAGCTGAATGCACTGCGACAGGCGGCATTCGAAGTTAACCGGGCTTTCCGCTACCCGGGGCGCGCGCACCAGCTGGCTTTCGGCGGGCGTCAACCCGGCGCGGACAAACTCATCCTCGCCGTGAGGCAATGAGGCCGAGGTTTCATTCATGGCGTCGGCGAGCTCGCGAGTGGCAAGGTTCCAGACGAATTCCCCGGTTTCGACAATATTGCGTACGCTGTCTTTCCAGCCGCTGCTGGCAAATCCGATAATCGGCGGGCGATAGTTAAAGCAGTTGAAAAAACTGTAGGGGGCCAGATTTCGTCTTCCGGCGGCATCCTGAGAGGCAATCCAGCCAATCGGGCGCGGGCCGATGATGGCGTTAAGCGGGTCGTGCGGTAATCCATGTCCGGCGGAGGGCTGATAAAAATACATAGCGTACCTGAAACAATGAGAAGGTTTATCCAGCCTCCCTTATTTACCTCGCCGCCGTCAACGGGTATCTTACGCCGCTGCTGACAGGAGGATGCCATGAAAACTCAAAAGCCGGGTCTGCACCCGCGTAACCGCCACCACCAACGCTACGATTTACCGGCGTTGTGCCAGATCTGCCCGGAACTTTCGGCATTTCTCCTGCTTAACCCGGCGGGGGAACAGACCGTCGATTTCTCTCGTCCGGAGGCAGTAAAAGCGCTCAACAAGGCGCTGTTGGCCTTTTTCTACGATGTTAAACAGTGGGATATCCCCGACGGTTTTCTCTGCCCGCCGGTGCCGGGGCGCGCTGACTATATCCACCATCTGGCCGATCTGCTGGCGGAAACCTGCGGCGAGATCCCCCATCAGGCGAATATCCTCGATATCGGCACCGGCGCCAACTGCATTTACCCGCTGATTGGCAGCCATGAGTACGGCTGGCGCTTTACCGGCAGCGAAGTGCATTCCCAGGCGCTCAGCAGCGCGCAGGCGATAGTCAACGCCAACCCGGGCTTAAGCCGCCAGATTCGCCTGCGTCGGCAGAAAGATCCGAAAGCGATTCTCTGCGGGATCGTGCATAAGAATGAGGTGTATGACGCCACGCTGTGCAACCCGCCGTTTCACGACTCCGCCGCCAGCGCGCAGCAGGGAAGCGAACGTAAGCGGCGTAATCTGGGGCTTGGCGATCGCGATGCACTCAATTTTGGCGGCCAGCAGCAGGAGCTCTGGTGCGAGGGGGGCGAGGTGGCGTTTATCAGCCAGATGATTGCCGAAAGCGCCCAGTTCGCGCAGCAGGTGATGTGGTTTACCTCGCTGGTCTCCCGCGGCGACAATCTGCCGGAACTTTATCGCGCGTTGACCCGCGTCGGAGCGGTAAAGGTGGTGAAAAAAGAGATGGCCCAGGGACAAAAGCAGAGCCGTTTCATCGCCTGGACCTTCCTTGACGACGACAAGCGCCGTCGTTTTGCCGCCCGCGCCCGCTAACCGGCGGCGCGTTTGTCTGGCCTCGCGGGCGAGGCCAGACGTACAGCATCAGGAGACGTGCTGCAGGAATTCCTGCAAACGCTGACTTGGCGGGTTCTGGATAAGATCGTGCGGATTACCGTCTTCCGCAATGCGCCCTTTGTCGATGAAGATCAGGCGCGACGCGACTTTCTCGGCAAAGCCGACTTCGTGCGTAACGATAACCATCGTCATCCCTTCTTCCGCCAGATCCTGCATGACCTTCAGCACCTCGTGGCGCAGCTCCGGGTCAAGCGCCGAGGTTGGCTCATCAAACAGCATCATTTTCGGTTTTACCGCCAGCGCGCGGGCGATGGCGACGCGCTGCTGCTGGCCGCCGGAAAGTTCAGACGGATAGTGGTGCGCGCGCTCGGCAAGCCCCACTTTTGCCAGCAGCTCTTTCGCCAGTTTTTCCGCCGCCTCTTTTGACGCGCCGCGCACGCGCTGCGGGCCAAACATGACGTTTTCCAGCGCCGTCAGATGCGGGAACAGATAAAACTGCTGAAACACCATACCGGCTTCCTGGCGGATCAGGCGCTCGTCCACTTTCGGGTCGTTAACCTTCAGACCGTCGACGATAAGATCGCCGCTGGTTATCTCTTCGAGCTTGTTGATACAGCGCAGCAGGGTGGATTTCCCGGAACCTGACGGCCCGATAATGACCACCACCTCACCCTTGGTGATGTGCAAATCAATATTGTGCAGCACCTGGGTTTTGCCAAAGTGCTTGGAGACGTTTTTAAATTCAATCACAGGATTTTCATCCTTCTTTCAAGACGGCGCAGAACAAAGCTCAGAACCAGAGTGATGAGGAGATAAATAACCGCAACGGCGCTCCAGATTTCCAGCGCGCGGAAGTTACCGGCGATGATCTCTTGCCCCTGACGGGTCAGCTCGGCGACGCCGATCACGATGAACAGCGAGGTGTCCTTGATGCTGATGATCCACTGGTTGCCCAGCGGCGGCAGCATACGGCGCAGCGCCAGCGGCAGGATCACGTGGCGAATGGTTTCACGACGCGACAACCCTAACGCCAGTCCGGCTTCGCTGAATCCCTTATGGATAGACAGCACCGCGCCGCGGGTGATTTCCGCGATATAGGCGCCGGAGTTGATCATGATGGTGACGACTGCCGCAGAGAAGGGGTCAATGCGCAGATCGGGCAATGCCATCGGCAGGGCGAAGTAGATGAACATCACCTGCACCACAATCGGGGTGCCGCGAATGACTTCGATGAAAACCAGTGCGATGTGGTTTGCAATCCAGCCGCCGTAGGTGCGGGCAAAACCGGCGACGAGGCCGATAATCAACCCGCCAACCAGACCGAGGACCGAAATCCACAGGGTCATTTTGGCGCCTTCAAGCAAGATAGGAATGGCAGGCCAGATGGCGCTCCAGTCAAACTGCATGATAATTTCCTGTTACCGTGGTTCAAAATAACAGGGGCGAAAGGTCGCCCCTTAGTTAACGATCGTTTTTAAGAATTATTATTTCGGTTCAGTACCGAACCACTTCTTATAGATTTCGTTATAGGTGCCGTTTTCACGCAGGGTTTTCAGCGCGCCGTTCACTTTTTCACGCAGCTCGTCGCTGCCTTTCGGGAAGGCGATACCGTACTGCTGCGCTTCCAGAGACTCGCCTACCGCTTTGAACTGACCGTTGCCGGCAGTTTTGATGAAGTAAAGAATGTTCGGCGTGTCGTGCAGGACGGCATCAGCGCGGTTGGTGCCCAGCTCCATATAGGCGTTATCGATGTTCGGGAACTGACGCAGGTCTTTCGTTTTGATGTTGGCTTTTGCGTAGTCGACAGAACCGGTGCCGCTCTTCACTGCAACGACTTTACCGTCGAGATCCTTCACGCTTTTGATGTCGTTATTGTTGGCTTTCACCATCACCAGCAGGCCGCTTTTGTAGTAGCCGTCAGAGAAGTCGATCGCTTTTTTACGTTCGTCGGTAATGGTGATGCCTGCCAGCGCGACGTCAACGTTTTTGGTCTGCAGCGCAGGGATGATGCCGCTGAAATCCATCGGCTTCATGGTGTAGTCGAGTTTCAGCTCTTTGGCGATAGCGGCCCACAGATCCACGTCGAAGCCGACGTATTTGTCGCCTTGTTTGAATTCGAAGGGAACGAACGCAGTATCGGTCGCGACCACCAGTTGCTTATTCGCGGCCTGGGACGATACCGCAAATGCCAGGGTAAGTGCAGCCAGTGAAACTTTTAATACAGACTTCATAGCATTTCCTTTTTTATCGATGGGGCGATCCCCTGCGGGAACGAATCGCATATGAAAGAATCGTGCCAGTTTTACAACCTGTTGTTTTTGCAAGGAAGTGGTTGTCAGGTGTTGCACATAAATTGTAGCAGGGCACAGGCGATGCACCACGATGGAGCACCAAAATGGTGCGCAAAGGGGACGGCGCCTTCTTCCCCGCTATTAAGCGCGCAATGTGCTGATAAAACAACCTTCCGTTAACGATTGTGTGAGGTGATTATTACAATTGTTTTACTTATTTTGGATTTTGGCGGAGTACGGGGCGCACCAGAAAAGTGCAAAGCCCCTCTGGAGAGGGGCCAGGGGGAACGCTAAGCTCAAATCACTCGATGTTGGCTTCGATAAACCACAGGAACTTATCAAGGTCCCGGGATGCCGCAGTGAAAATGTCGGCGGTGTCTTCGTCTTTTGCTTCGCTAATGGCTTTGCGGACATCGTTAGCGACGATGGCGTAGCGTTCCGCCAGTTCTTTCAGGTGATCCTGTACGCTGTGAATATCCAGCGGATAGCTTTTCAGCGGCGTTTTGCTGTTGATGACCTGGGTGGTGCCGAGGGCAACGCCGCCCAGCTGTACGGCGCGTTCTGCCATGGTGTCCAGGTGGTCGGTCAGCGCGGTGCGAAACCCATCCAGCATTTCATGGACGGCGATAAAGTTTGCGCCGCGCATATTCCAGTGAGCCTGCTTGGTGATAAGGGACAGATCGATGAACTGGATAACCTGGCGGTTCAGCAGCTCCACGGTCGCCTTCTTGTCGCTATCAGAGACATCGTTGCGGGTATAAAGCAGATTTGATGTTTTCGTTTTTACCAGTTTAGCGGTGGCCATAATCCATCTCCTCTCGATGTTATTAGTCCAGATATTTTCCGGGATTAAGTATAACAGCGCAGAGAAGGCCCGAGGCGCAGAAGGTACCTATCAATCCGATAGCGCAATTAACATCGCTCATTGCGCTAAAAATGGGCGTTTAGCCAATATCCACGTGCTCAATTTTGCTCTCCCGCCGCTGGGTCAGGGTCGAGCCCATTGACGCGGCGATGATGGCGCCAAGCGCCAGTGTTTGCGAAAAGGTCAGCACTTCGCCGAGAAAAATCATGCCGGAAATCGCCGCCAGCGCGGGCTCCATGCTCATTAATGTGCCGAACGTGCGGGTGGGCAAACGGGTGAGAGCGATCATTTCCAGCGAGTAGGGCAGCGCCGTCGACAAAATAGCGATAGCCAGCCCTAACGGCAGTATTGACCAGTGCCACAGGGCGTCGCCCGCCTGCAGCGCGCCGATGGGGACGAAAACCAGCGCCGCGATCAGCGAGCCCATGGCGACCGTCGCCGGGCCGTGCTCCTCCCCGGCGCGTTGGCCTGCCAGAATATAGACGGCCCAGCAGGCGCCTGCCGCCAGCGCTAACGCGGCCCCGGCCAGGTCCACGTGCGCGACGTTCTGGCCGAGCGGCAGCAAAAACCATAGCCCCAGCACCGCCAGCGCGACCCAGATAAAATCGACCAGTCGCCGCGAGGCGAACAGGGCGACCGCCAGCGGACCGGTAAACTCAAGGGCAACGGCTATCCCTAACGGAATACGCTGAATCGACAGGTAGAACAGATAGTTCATGGCGCCAAGCGACAGGCCGTAAAACAGCAGCGGCAGGCGCTGTTCACGGGCAAAGCGCAGACGCCAGGGTTTAAAGATGCAGACCAGGATAAGGGTGCCGAGCGCCAGGCGCAGTGCGGTTACGCCGGGCGCGCCGACAACCGGAAAGAGCGATTTAGCAAGCGATGCGCCGCTCTGAATTGACGCCATGGCGATCAGTAAAACAAGGACTGGTAACCACGCAGGCACCTTACGAGACAACCCTGGCATCCTTTCTCCTGTCAGATTTTGTCAAAAGAGGTAAAACCCGCAGTGTAAATGAATTACCCCTCTCCGGTTTAGCGTTTGTTGAAAAAAAAGCGCCGGGAAGCTCGTAGAATGTTTGACCGTTAGTGGAATATTTCACTACCAGATTAGGATTAATCTGGATGAGCGTGTCGTTCCTTAGGCGCCATAATGGCGAATCATGCGTGAAAGTGGCTGATATTTGAAAGGGATAGTCAATCATGGAAACATTTAGTTACACGAAAGCCCCCCTTAGACAACATCAATCACAAAGAGTTTCTTAACAATTTTTGATATATTTAAAACTTAGGATTTACTTGAAGCACATTTGAGGTGGTTATGAAAAAAATTGCATGTCTTTCAGCACTGGCCGCAGTTCTGGCTGTTTCCGCAGGTTCCGCAGTAGCAGGCACTTCTACCGTTACCGGCGGTTACGCTCAGAGCGATATGCAGGGCGTTGTTAACAAAGCGAACGGTTTCAACCTGAAATACCGCTACGAGCAGGACAACAGCCCGCTTGGCGTGATCGGTTCCTTCACCTACACCGAGAAAAACAACACCGACGGCGGCTCTTACAACAAGTCTCAGTACTACGGCATCACTGCGGGTCCGGCTTATCGCATCAACGATTGGGCGAGCATCTACGGCGTAGTGGGTCTGGGCTACGGTAAATTCCAGTCCACCGACTTCCCGACTGCAAAAGCTGACACCAGCGACTACGGTTTCTCCTACGGCGCGGGCGTTCAGTTCAACCCGATCGAAAACGTTGCTCTGGACTTCTCCTACGAGCAGTCTCGCATTCGTAGCGTTGACGTTGGCACCTGGATCGCAGGCGTTGGTTACCGTTTCTAATCACTTCGGTGATAATAAAAAATCCGCCCGTTGGGCGGATTTTTTTTGCCTGTAAAACCGGAGCGTTACCGGCTTTTGGTGGAGAAAGGGTCGGTGCCGAGATGGTTAAAGTCCACTTTCTGCAGCTGGAAGTTGGTGATATAGACCGGGCTGGCCTTCTGCTCTGAGATGAAACGGTACGGGCTCGCGATTTCTTTTGCCTGAATGCCGGTCCACTGCGAGAAAAAGCGCAGGAAATCATTCGCCGAACGGCGCGCCTTGATGACGCGGTGGGTTTTATCATCGCTGGAGAGCACCATAAACGGCACCTGGAAGTTCTGCTGGAACTTGTCGTCGTGCGCCAGATACTGCACCTCTTTACCGCGTTCTTTGAACGCCAGACCATGGTCGGAGAAGTAGACCATGGAGAAACTTTCGCCGGTATTACGCAGCTGCTCATACAGTTTGCTGAGCAGATCGTCGGTTTGCGTCATGCTGTACAAGTAACAGGATGTTTCTTTCGACTGTACGAAAACGTCATACTTTCCCTGGGTGCGATCGCAGGCCTGAGGGTGCGAACCCATCAGGTGTAAAACGATCATCTGCGGCTGCGTACGCGGCGTCGACAGCACCTGGGCGGTCATTTTCAACAGGTCCTCATCACGGGTATTTTTATCCGCTTCGAAATCGCCGCTTTTCAGAAAATGGGCCTCATCGGCGCGCTTGGCGATGCTGGCTATCGCCGTATCGTACTGGCCGATTTGCCCCTGGTTGGAGAACCACCAGGTCTGGAAACCGGCGCGGTTGGCGAGGGTGACAAAGTTATCCTGATACTGCGGCTTGCCGTCCACGACCCGGTTGAGGGTCAGGCCCAGCGATTTTTGCGTTGAGCCGCTGGCGGCAATGTAGTCGGTAAACAGCGTGCCGTTGACGTGGCTGGCAAACGGCGTGTTGTCCCAGTGACCGCCGAACGCGCCGAGCGCATCGCGGCGCGCGCTTTCGCCGATGACCACGACATAGGTGTGATACTTCGGTTTTACCGCCACCACGTTCCAGGTATCTTTTTGGTTGGCAAACTGCGCCAGGCGCGCCTGTTCGTCCAGCACCTGCCGGTTGCTGGTAACAACGTCATGCGCAAAGCGCACGACCGGATAGCCAATTTTGCTGATCCGAAAAACGCCATCCCACGCGATTTCCTGCACCGGTCTGACAAAGGCGACGCCAATACAAAACGCCAGGCACAGTAGTTCGATTTTGCTCCATGCCCGTTTTTCTTCGTGCTTGCGGCGAAAGGCAATGACGCCAAGGACGAAAATAAAGACCGCAATAAAATAGCTGTACCACGGAAATATTGTCAGGATCTCGGTGGATTCTTCAACGTTTGTGGAATGCAGCGCCAGCAGCGTATTAAAGTTAGGCGCGCCGTAGGCCTGAGCAAACGGGTAATAAAAGGCGGCAATCAGGGAGACGGCAGCGAGCAGAACTTTCTGCGCGCGCGGGGCCGCACGCCACAGCAGGTGCAGTACGCAGGCAAAAGCGACGGTATACAGCAGGCTGAAAGGGTACCCTAATGCCAGATTAATCAATAAGGACTGTAAAACGTAAAATCCGGTCCACGGGCTTAACGCCAGGCCACGCGCAGCCAGCGATTCTTTCAGCGTAATATTCATAGGTCACAATCAAAAAAACCGCCATGTGCGTCCCCTGGCGTCAAGGGATTAAAAACTGCCGGGTAGTGCGTGTAGAAGGGGTTCAACGAGGCGCAGAAGCAGCAGGTTGCAAGAAGATAGATTTGATAGAAGAGAAGATCAACTGTCTATAACAAATTGTTTTGCGAGGAAGATTGCAAATCCAGAAAAAAAGAGGGGTTTTGTGGGAAAAACGGTCAGTATTTCACGTTCAGATGACAGAAAAATGAAGCGGCGTACCGCGACGCCGCATTAGTGGGATGGCTTATTTTGCTGCGGTTTGCCGTTGATGATGTCGCACAGCATGTTGACCAGCATCAGGCGTACCTTAAAGGGAGAATGGCTAAACACGCGTAAGCACCTCTTCAGTTCGTTCATAGGGCCTCCTGAACCTTTCTGCTCCTTCGTTCCGTGAAGGAATGTTCGTATTACATACAGATATAGCATAGGCTATATTATATAGCTATGGCTAAAACGTTAAATTTTTGTGCTCTGAGCCCAATCCTTTACAATGGGGGTACCTTTATAAGATGCTTTGACGCGTCACCATGATGAGGAAGCATAATGAGCCGTCGCCCGGGCACGCCAGGAATAAAAAAAGTGACGCAATTAGTGAATGTCGAAGAGCATGTCGAAGGTTTTCGCCAGGTGCGCGAAGCGCATCGCCGCGAACTGATTGATGATTACGTTGAGCTGATTTCCGATCTTATCCGCGAAGTGGGTGAAGCGCGCCAGGTGGATATGGCGGCGCGTTTAGGCGTTTCGCAGCCTACCGTCGCCAAAATGCTCAAGCGACTTGCCGGCGTAGGGCTTATCGAGCAGATTCCCTGGCGCGGCGTCTTCCTGACCCCGGAAGGCGAAAAGCTGGCGCAGGAAAGCCGCGAGCGTCATCAGATAGTGGAAAACTTCTTACTGGCGATCGGCGTGAGCCCGGAGATTGCCCGCCGGGACGCCGAGGGGATGGAGCACCACGTCAGCGGAGAGACGCTTGAGCGTTTTCGCCAGTTCACCCTCGCCGCTGACCAATAATCGCCATGACGCTGCCGTTTGTGCGGTCGTTACTCCATGACCGCTTTTTGCATCTGCTGGTGCTGACGGGCGTACTGCTCAGCGTCTGGCAGCCGTTTCATCCCGCTGCATGGCTGACCGCCATCGACTGGCATACCATCGTGACCCTGAGCGGCCTGATGCTGCTCACCAAAGGCGTTGAGCTGAGCGGCTATTTTGACGTCGTGGGACGGAAAATGGTGCGGCGTTTCGTTACCGAACGCCAGCTGGCGCTGTTTCTGCTGCTCGCCGCGGCGCTGTTGTCGACGTTTCTGACCAACGACGTGGCGCTGTTTATCGTGGTGCCGTTAACCATTACCCTCAAGAAATGGTGTGCGATACCGATCAACCGGCTGATTATCTTTGAAGCCCTGGCCGTGAATGCCGGATCGCTGCTGACGCCGATCGGCAACCCGCAAAACATTTTACTCTGGGGACGCTCCGGGCTGTCGTTTACCGCCTTCAGCTGGCAGATGGCGCCGCTGGCGCTGGCGATGGTGCTGACCCTGGTCGCGCTGTGTTGGCTTTGCTTTCCGGCAAAAGCGCTGCACTACCAGAGCGCCGACCGTACGCCGCCCTGGCAGCCGAAGCTGGTAGGGTGCTGTCTGGCTTTCTACCTTATTTTTCTGCTGGCGCTGGAGCTCCGCCTGGAGCTTTGGGGGCTGGCTCTGCTGGTGGCAGGCTTCCTGGCGCTGGAAAGAAAAGTGGTGTTCAGCGTCGACTGGACGCTGCTGCTGGTCTTTATGGCGATGTTCATTGATGTCTATCTGCTCACCCGGCTTTCCCTGCTGCAGACGCTGCTGGGCGGTATCGGCCAGTATGGCGACGTCCGGCTGTGGCTGACGGCGATTGGGCTGTCGCAGGTGATAAGCAATGTGCCATCAACTATCCTGCTGCTGAACTATGTTTCTCCTTCCCTGCTGCTGGCATGGGCGGTCAACGTTGGCGGGTTCGGCCTGCTGCCGGGGTCGCTTGCGAACCTGATAGCGCTTCGCATGGCTAACGACCGCCGCATCTGGTGGCGTTTTCACCTCTATTCGTTACCGATGCTGCTGTGGGCTGCCACGGTAGGGTATCTGCTGCTCGTCTGCCTTCGTTAGGGCCAGGCTCGCCCTGCCGCGAGCCTGAATATCGGCAAAACCGGCTTTCTCTTTTCGAAACTGCTCACACATCCCGCACAATGTCTTTGCCTGCGCCGTCATTTTTGTTTATATGACTAGTCATTAAATGCAGATGACTAGTCATATGGAGGGGCGACAGAATGAACGCATTGCCAGCAGGATTTTTATGGGGCAACTCGGTTTCCAGTATGCAGACCGAAGGCGCGTGGAATGAGGGAGGAAAGGGAATGTCGGTCTACGATATTCGCGAACCCGGCGAGTTTACCTCCGACTGGAAGGTGGCCACCGATTCGTACCACCGCTATCAGCAGGATTTCGACCTGATGAAAGATCTCGGGATGAACTGCTACCGCTTTCAGATATCCTGGAGCCGCGTCTGTCCGACCGGCGACGGTGAGTTCAATGAAGAGGGTATCGCATTTTATCACCGCTTCATCGACGACCTGATCGCCCGCGGCATTGAACCGATGATCTGCCTGTACCACTTCGATATGCCGCTGCACCTTGCACAAACCTACAACGGTTTTACCGATCGCCGGGTCATGGAGGCGTTTGTCCGCTACGGCCAGAAGATGATCGACTGCTACGGCGACAAAGTGAAATGGTGGCTGACCTTTAACGAACAGAACCTTTACCACATGCCGGAGGCGTTTCGTATTTCCGGTTATATGCGCGGAGAACAAACCCTGCGCGACCTTTACGCCATCCAGCACCACGTGATGATGGCCCACGCCCATCTGACCGATTATCTGCATCAGCACAAGCCGGGACAGCTGATGGGCGGCATGCTGGCGCATGCGCTGGTCTACCCGGCGACCTGTAAGCCGCGGGACATCTTTTGCGCCCAGCAGGTCGATGAATTCTTTAACCAGAACCTGCTGCGGGTATTCGCTGGCGAAGGATACAGCCCAGAGGTCATGGCGCTGGTCGAGCGCGAAGGTTTCCGCTGCCTGTATCGCGATGAGGATCTGGCGCTACTGGCGCAGATCAAAAACGACTATCTTGCGTTTAGCTACTATGCCAGCAGATCTCTCGACAGCGACGCGATTCCACCCGATACCGCAGTCAACAACTACATGCTGTATGGCGATAAACGCAACCCGTATCTGCAGGCGACCGAATGGAGCTGGCAGATAGATCCGCTGGGTTTTCGCACCATTATCACCCGCTATTACAACGACTGGCGGCTGCCGGTGTTCCCCATCGAGAACGGCATCGGGGTGATTGAGCGCTGGGATGGCGTTAATCCGGTGGAGGATGATTACCGCATTGCGTACCACCGCGATCATATCAACGCCATGAAGGACGCCATGTTTGAGGATGGCGCTCAGGTTATCGGCTATCTCGGCTGGGGGCTTATCGACATTCTCAGCTCACAGGGCGATATGCGTAAGCGCTACGGCGTGGTTTACGTTAACCGCGAAAACCATGACCTGAAAGATCTTAAGCGCGTGCCGAAGAAGAGCTACGCGTGGTTAAAACGGGCGATTCACAGCAACGGCGAAGCGCTGTAAGGTGCCGCTGTCGAACCGCGTTCAGCTGGGTTCGCGGTCCGGCGGCTCAGTTGATAATCATCCTCTTTGGTGTATTCTTCTACCTGCCTTTTCGCCACGTTTCTGCGAGACAGGCATTAAAAACAATGGGATAACCAAGTAAAAGAAGGAAGGGGCAATGGCGGCGAAGTATCTGACGATTGCGCGCGAAATTAAGAAACGCATTATCAGCCAGCGGTATCCCGCAACCGAGCCATTGCCCGACCAGTTTGCGCTGGCGGCCGAGTTTCAGACCAGCAGGATGACCATCCAGCAGGCGATGCGCCAGCTTATCGTTGAAGGGCTGATTTACACCCGCCAGGGGCAGGGCACTTTTGTGCGCAAGAATTTTCTGCAGCTCTCACAGTGGGATCTTGCCGGCAGCGACTACTTCGGCGCGACCAAAACCTGGGAGCATCTGGGGACGGTCGCCAGCCGGGTTATCCGCTTTGAGCTGCGTTTCCCCAGCGAAAAAGAGCAGTCGTCGCTGCTTATCAATGCGGATGCGCCGGTGTACGACTTCGTGCGCCTGCGGTTATTAAACGACGAGCCGGTGTCGCTGGATGCCACCGTCATGCCGGTCAATCTGGTGCCGGGCCTGAATAAAAGCCACCTCGAAAGCTCGGTGTTCCGCTACGTGCAGGAGAGCGTGGGGCTGAAAATTATGGGCTCTTATCGGGTGGTGCGCGCAATCAAACCGGATGCGCTGGACCAGCAGCATCTTATCTGCAGCGACAGTGACCCGGTACTGGAGGTGGAGCAGGTGATTTATCTGGAGGACGGCACGCCGCTGGAGTATGCGCACTGCCATTACCGTTACGATCACGGCGGCATTGTGATTGTGAATAACGGCTGAGGTTTATACCTCAGTCAGAATCTCAAAATAGCTGTCCGTTTCTTTTATATAGAAATCGTTCAGGCAGCGCGCCGCAATTTTATTGCTGCGAAACAGCGAGCCTAATTTACGGATAGGTGAATATTTTATTTTACTGGTATTCACTCGCGACAGACCATAGTCGTGCTCGAGCTCGCGAACATATTGAATAGTTTGCGCTGAAACGTAGACAGAGGCTTGAGATAGCAGGAAAAGCTTACTGATCCAAATATCATCGGCACGTGGACATACCGTCAGGTAATCTTCGTTATTAAGATAAGTCTGCTTAATATGCGACTTTTTTAATACCACACCGCCGAGGCCCGTAATAATATAGTCGCTATCTACCACACCAGATGTACGAATCAGTGGAAACTTGCGATAGGTATCAAGAAGGTTATTTTTCTTCTTTACTATTTTTCTTACGCGCGCGGCGACAACGTACTGCTGGTTGTGCTGATAAAAATCATTCAGCAGACTTTCGGTCCACTGTTCATTATAAATTGCGTCGTCATCGGCATAGATCAGAATGTCATCCGGCATTGCCGCATGCAGCGCGGGGAAAAGCTTGCGGTAGGGGCCGGTATTTTTGACCCATTCAAAAACCACGTTGGTACCCGATTTGCGGATTTTTTCAGCCCAGGCGGGTTCTTCACGAATGCCTTCATCGCTGAGGTAGGCTTCCCGGGAAACCCATACGACGATTTTATCTACAGGCACAGACTGATTAGCCAGAGACCAGACGGTTTGCGAGCACAGATACAGGCGCGATTTTGTGGTGGTTAAATTAATGCTGATCATCTCGTACCTGCCTGCTGCCCTGAAACCTGACATAATCCGCAAAAGTGGATTTTTCCTCTTGTATTAGATCGTAAGACTATCATTTACATTGTAGATTGTAACCGAAGCACCGCACGAAGTGTTCCTTTATAATGTGCACCAGGTTGAGAATTTACCTATCTTTGCGTTAGCGTGCAAAGCACCTGTTTATTTGTTATTTATTCTTACAATTAAATATAAATAAACAAAAAAATACCCCGGAAAAATCCGAGGTATTTAATATTACGTTACATATATTGAGTATTAATTCAGACGTACCGGCATACCGGAGCGGTTCTGGACGGCCTGATTCAGCACGTTCTGGTCAACGTCGGCCTGACCGGTCACGGCCTGCACCGTCTTGTTCAGCGTTACCGGCACGGTTTCACCGCCGGTGAACTGGGCTTCAGTGGTGGACAGCGGGTTGTGAACTTCAATATAGCGACTGCCGTCCGGCTCCGTGGTGGCTTTCACCGCTTCATCAATAAACTGTACGCGGGTGCCGACCGGCACGTTCTGGAACAGGAATTTGATGTCATCGTTACGCAGGCGCACGCAGCCGTGGCTTACGCGCAGACCGATACCGAAGTTGGCGTTGGTGCCGTGAATAGCGTACAGACGGCCAATGTACAGCGCGTACAGGCCCATCGGGTTATCCGGGCCGGCAGGAACAACGGACGGCAGCGGATTGCCTGCGGCAATATATTCCGCATGCATTTTCGCCGTCGGCGTCCAGGTCGGGCCTGCTTTCTTACGCTCTACTGCGGTTGTCCAGTTGATCGGCGTATCTTTGCCCAACTGGCCGATACCGATCGGCAGCACGATTACCGTGTTGGTGCCTTTCGGGTAGTAGTACAGGCGCATTTCGGCGCTGTTGATGACGATACCTTCATGCGGCGTGTCCGGCAGGATCAGCTGCTGCGGAATGTTCAGCACGCTACCGCCCTTCGGCAGATACACATCGATGCCCGGATTGGCTTCGGTCATGTTGGACAGACCCATCTGATACTCGGCAGCAAAGTACTCCAGCGGCTGCTTGTTATCTTCCGGGATGGTGATCACCTGGTTCTGACCAATCAGACGACTGCCATCTGTCGGTAGCGGGTAAGTGACGGCTGATGCACTATTGCAAAAGCCCACTACGGCGAACGCCGCCGCAAAAAACATCGATAGTTTCATTTTCATGTTAAGTGAAGTATCAGAGCCTTACAGGCTGTTGGTGGTTAAATCGGGCGTTAGATGGGAGCGCATTATATGTGCATTCCTTCCAACAGGGAAATCAGATGTGGATTAAATCACACTTTTTTCGCGTTACTGTCAGTATAGCCGCGCGAAAGGCGGGGCGATTTTAATTCAGAACTGTGGCAAAATACGGCGTTTGTCACATCTTTCAGGATATGCCCGTGTTAGTTACCAGCAACGTTACCATGCAATTCGGCAGTAAGCCGCTGTTTGAAAACATCTCCGTTAAATTTGGCGGCGGCAACCGTTACGGCCTGATTGGCGCCAACGGCAGCGGTAAATCCACCTTTATGAAAATCCTCGGCGGCGATTTAGAACCGACGCTGGGCAACGTTTCCCTCGATCCTAATGAGCGCATCGGCAAGCTGCGTCAGGATCAGTTCGCGTTCGAAGCCTTCACCGTTCTGGATACCGTGATTATGGGCCACGGCGAACTGTGGGAAGTGAAGCAGGAGCGCGACCGCATTTACGGCCTCGCCGAAATGAGCGAAGAGGATGGCTACAAGGTGGCCGATCTGGAAGTGAAATACGGTGAAATGGACGGTTATTCCGCCGAAGCGCGCGCCGGCGAACTGCTGCTGGGCGTGGGGATTCCGGTTGAACAACACTACGGCCCGATGAGCGAAGTGGCGCCAGGCTGGAAACTGCGCGTGCTTCTGGCGCAGGCGCTGTTCTCGAACCCGGACATTCTGCTGCTCGATGAACCAACCAACAACCTGGATATCGACACCATCCGCTGGCTGGAGCAGACGCTGAACGATCGTGACAGCACCATGATCATCATTTCGCACGACCGCCACTTCCTGAATATGGTCTGCACCCACATGGCGGATCTCGACTACGGCGAGCTGCGCGTCTATCCGGGCAACTACGATGAGTACATGACCGCCGCGACCCAGGCGCGCGAACGCCTGCTGGCCGATAACGCCAAGAAAAAGGCGCAGATTGCCGACCTGCAGTCGTTCGTCAGCCGCTTTAGCGCCAACGCCTCGAAATCCCGTCAGGCAACCTCGCGCGCCCGTCAGATTGACAAGATTAAGCTCGAAGAGGTGAAAGCCTCCAGCCGCCAGAACCCGTTCATCCGCTTTGAGCAGGACAAAAAGCTGTTCCGCAACGCGCTGGAAGTGGAGGCGCTGGCCAAAGGGTTCGATGAAGGCCCGCTGTTCAAAAACTTCAACCTGCTGCTGGAAGTGGGCGAAAAGATTGCCATTCTCGGCGCTAACGGCGTGGGTAAATCCACCATGCTGAAAACGCTGGTGGGCGAGCTGACGCCGGATAACGGTACCGTGAAATGGTCTGAAAACGCACAGATTGGCTACTATGCGCAGGATCATGAGTACGAATTCGAAAATGACCTGACCGTTTTCGACTGGATGAGCCAGTGGAAGCAGGAAGGCGACGACGAGCAGGCGGTACGCAGCATCCTTGGCCGTCTGCTGTTCAGCCAGGACGATATCAAGAAACCGGCGAAAGTGCTTTCCGGCGGTGAGAAGGGCCGTATGCTGTTCGGCAAGCTGATGATGGAAAAACCGAACATTCTGGTGATGGACGAACCGACCAACCACCTGGATATGGAATCCATTGAATCGCTGAACATGGCGCTGGAGCTGTATCAGGGTACGCTGGTCTTCGTTTCTCACGACCGTGAGTTCGTTTCATCGCTGGCGACCCGCGTCATTGAGATTACGCCAGAGCGCGTGGTGGACTTCAGCGGCAACTACGAAGATTATCTGCGCAGCAAAGGTATCGACAATTAAAAAAGCCGGGTGGCGGCTTCGCCTTACCCGGCCTACGTTCTATCCCCTCTCCCGGTGGGAGAGGGTTAGGGTGAGGGCATCAGGCCGCACTAAATCACCCACTCGCCCCCTTCAATCCCGTTCACCAGCAGCCTGCGTTTTTCCCCCGCCGGTAATGACACCTTCAGGGCTTTCCACGCCGGACGATAGTCCCCGCGCGCGTTGACCTTCAGGTTGATGGTGGCGCTGTCACACACCATTTCCCATTCCACCCACAGCGCATTGCCGTGCTGATAACCCCAGCTTTCGCCGTCATCCTCAAACAGCAGGCCGGACGTACGGCCGACGCCTTTCACCGGGAACAGTTGCAGCGCGCGGGTATCGTCTTTTTCAGCGGACACGTGGGTAATACGCTCGCTCTGCGGCAGACCGGCCCCCGCGCGCACCAGCAGCGGCAGTTTTTCCAGCGGCGCATCGACGGTTATCCACTGGCCGCCGGAGTGCCACGCGTGCGTATAAAAATCGTACCAGCCGGTTTCGTTATCCGGCAGCCAGACCCGGCGCCGGCGCTGTCCTGGTTCCACTACGCTTGCCACCAGGATATCGCGCCCCAGCAGGAAGTCGTCGCACTCCTCGAAGGTTTGCGCATCATGCTCATGATCGAGGAACGTCGGGCGCAGCATTGGCTCATCGTCGGCGTGCGCCTGCCACAGCAGGGTGTACAGATACGGCAGCAGGCGGTAGCGCAGTTCAATGGCGCTGCGAATCGCCGGGGTGATGGCCGGATACATCCACGGCTCGTTGACGGTCTGGTCGTCGTTCCAGGAGTGAATGGTAAAGCGCGGATGCATTACGCCGTTTTGCACCCAGCGTACGAACAGCTCGGCGTCCGGCTTATCGCCGGAAAACCCGCCGACATCGTGACCGACGTTAAACAGCCCAGACAGACTCATGCCGACGCCCATGCGGGTGTTATAGCGCAAGGTATCCCAACTGGTGCGGTTATCGCCGCTCCAGGTCTGCACGTAGCGCTGCATCCCGGCGCAGCCGGAACGGGAGATCAGGTACGGGCGTTTGTCCGGCGCAAAGCGCTGCTGCGCCTCCATCGAGGCCCGCATCATCAGCAGCGGCATTACCGGGCGAATATGCTTGATGGCGATCGCGTTGCCGAATCCATGGCAGCGCGCCTCGCCGTCCCACACTTCGAACTCGTTGTTGTCGTTCCAGGTCGCGTCGATGCCCATTTCCAGCAGCTGGCTGGTGACGCCGTCCTGCCACCAGGCCACGGTCTCCGGGTTGGTGAAGTCGAGGTGCGAACCTTCGTCATCCCAGAAGCTGGAACGTTCCGGCGCATCGGATTCGGAATCGCGAATGAATAGCCCGCGGCTGGCCACGTCCTGATAGCGCGGATGGTCCTGCAGCAGGCACGGCTTAATATTGGCGGCCAGCTTCAGCCCCGCGTCGTGAAATGCCTGGCTCATCACCTTCGGCTGCGGCACCTTGTCGTAGTTCCAGTTAAAGACGTAGCGCTTGCCGTTAATCGAGGTGTAGCCGGAGGAGAGCTGGAACGAGTCGCACGGAATCGCGTGTTCCTGGCACAGGCGAATAAAGTGCATCAGCTGGTTCTGGGCGTCCGGCGCGTCGGTGTAGTGCATGGTCGAGCCGCTGTAGCCGAGGCTCCATTTCGGTCCGAACAGCGTCTTGCCGGTCAGGCGGACAAACGCTTTGGTGACGTCCAGCACCCGTTTGCCGGTGAAGATGTAGTAATCGATATCGCCCGCTTCCGCCTGCCAGCGACGGTAGGCGGTGTGGTAGTTATCGATCTCGTTACCCAGGTCCAGCCAGCTGCTGCTGAGGTTATCGTAGAACAGACCGTAGCTCACCTCATCGCAGCGGGCGATGGTGAACGGAATATGCTTGTACAGCGGGTCGGTGCTGACGGCGTTATAGCCCATGGCGTCGAGGTTGCGCATCTCGTAGCGCTTACCGGTACGCTGCAGGTCGCCTGCTTTCTCGCCCAGGCCGTAGAAGCGCTCATCCCTGCGGCGGCTCATATAGTGCGCGACGCCGTCGCCGTGCGCGTTTTGCAGATAGGCGCTGGTCGGGCGGTCGCGGGTCAGGAACTGCCATTCGCCCGCCGCGTCGCGGTAGTGCCATTCCAGCCATAGCGGCTGGTGGACGGTGACCCGCAGCTGCGAGGTGGCGATACTCAGACCGTCATCCCGCTTTTCCAGCGTCCAGCCTGGCAGGGTGAAACCGCTGAGATCGTCGCGGGAGCGGCCTTGCCACGGCACGTCCTGCGCGGGCGCAATGCTCCAGGTTCTGTCCAGCGCCAGCCCGCCTTTGCGTTTGAGCAGCACGCGGAACAGGTTGTCTTCGAGCACATACAGGCACAGCGTGTGCTGCACGTCGACCAGCAGCTCGACGTGATGAGCCGACTGTTTTTCAAAACTCCAGTGTTTAAGCGTCTTCATTTTCTACTTCCACTCTCAGGCGCGCGTGGCGCGGCGTTCAGCGATAAATGCAACCAGGAAAAAGGCGCCAATCAGGTCAAAGAAGCCCATGGCGATAAACAGCGGGTTGAAGCCTATCTTGTCGGCGGTCACCCCGATTAACAGCGAAAACAGGAAGCTGGCGATCCACGCCGCCGAGCCGCGCATACCGTTAACCGTCGCCATCTGGCCTTTATCGAAGGACTCCACCACCAGCGCGCTCAGCATGCAGGAGATGATCTGGTGGCCAAAACCGCCGATGGAGATAAGGATGATGGTGATGTACGGATCGCGGGTAATGGCGACGATGGCCAGCGAGATCATCAGGAATGCGCCTGTGACGGAGCTGGCGATAACCGAATTCACGCGCGAGCAGCCGAACAGGCGGGTATAGAGTTTGGTCAAATAGCCGCTGGCGATGCTGCCGAGATCGGCGGCGAGAAACGGCAGCCAGGCGAACATGGCGATCTGCTTCAGATCCATGCCGTGCTCTTTTGCCAGATACAGCGGCACCCAGAAGCTCAGCACGGCCCAGGCGGGTTCGGCCATAAATGCCGGGATGGCGATACCGTAGAAGCGTTTATTTTTCGAGACGGTTTTCAGCGCGGTCAGGAAGGGCAGCTTCACCGCAGGCGGTTCGTGGTCCTGCTTGATATAGCTCAGCTCGTCCTCGCTCAGGTTCGGGTGTTTTTCCGGATTGTGGTAAAACGCCCACCACAGGACGACCCACACCAGCGCCAGCACGCCGGTAAACATAAACGCGCCCTGCCAGCCGAAAGAGGCGTGGGCAAAATAGATAATTGGCGGCGCCAGCATCGCGCCGATGGAAAAGCCAACGCCCGCCCAGCCCGCAGCGACAGGGCGTTCTGATTTCGGGAACCACTCGCCTATCGTTTTGGCGTTAGCGGGCGTTGCGGCGGCTTCCGCGCCGCCCATAAAGAAGCGCAGGAGGGCCAGATGCAGCCAGTTTCCCGCCCCGGCATGGGCGATACAGGCGATGGCCCACAGTACCGCGCAAATCATAAAGCCGAGCTTCAGACCGATGACGTCAATCAGCCATCCGCAAAGCGGCTGGAAGAGGGTATAGGCGAGCTGAAACGCGCCGACGATCCACGAATACTGCTCGGTGGTGATGCCAAGGCTGGTTTTCAGCTCCGGCGCCAGAATACCCAGCGAGTTGCGCGTGATGTAGTTAACGGTCACCCCGAGTAAGAAAAGAATAAGCACCCACCAGCGCAGGTTTTTCACTACCCGACGGGTTTTGCTGACCGTCATATTGTTGTTAACGCCTTGGCTCATAGAAATCTCCAGAAGACGGTTTGTAGGAGGTAATAATGACCAACCCGATCCAGAAGTTGTCACACCAGTTTTTTTATTTCATTGAAACTTATTGGTTTTATTTTAATTATCTTCCAGATAACTAGTATGGAAGCTGTCAGGCCAATTCAGGTTAAGACAGAAAAAAGGCGGGCAGTAGTCCAATTTATGTAATTTTTTTCATAGTGTGGCGATATGCTGCGGTAATATTGTTTTGCAGGCCGTATTAACAGCCAAAATTTGCTGTGAAAATTCTTTCATTTTCAAAATGGAGACAGATCACAATTTGGACAAAAAGCTAAAAATCGCCGAAATCGCCGGGCGTACCGGGCTGTCGGCCAGCACCGTATCGCGCGTGCTGGCGGGGAAAGCGAATACCAGCGAAAGGGCGCGCAAACGGGTGTTGGCGTGCGCGCGCGAACTGGGCGTAATGGACGGCATGGCGGCGGGGCGCATGCTGCTCAACAGCCTGGTGGTCTTTGCGCCGCAGCGGGCCTTCGACGAGCGGTCCGACATCTTTTACTATCGCGTGATCCAGAGCATCAACAAAGCGCTCTCGGCTCATGAGGTGCGGTTGCGCTACTGCGCGCTGGAGGAAAACGACAGCGACGCGAACCTGTTTCTGGCGCGAATGAACGAGGCGGAGACCCAGGCGGCGGTGCTGCTCGGCATCGACGACCCCCATATCCACACGCTGGCCGCTGATTTCGCCAAGCCCTGCGTGCTGATCAACTGTCGCGATGAACACATGCGCCTGCCGTCGATTGCGCCGGATCACCGGCTGATCGGCCAGTGCGCCGCCCGCTACCTGTTTGCGATGGGGCACCGGGCGGTGATGAACGTGATGTGCCTGCGTCGCTACACCATGGATCTTCGGCTGGTGGGGATTAAAGAGGCCTGGCGCGCGCAGAACCTGCGCTTTCTGGACGCCCGGGATCTCATTACCGTGCCGAGCTTCAGCGCCCGGGAAACGGAAGAAAGCGTCGGTCACTGGCTGGACGCGCAAAAGGGCAAGCCGCTGCCGACCGCATTTCTGGTCGGCGGCGATTTTATGGCGGCGGGGACGATTAACGCCCTGCAGCAGCGCGGCCTGCGGGTACCGCAGGATGTGTCGGTCATGAGCATCGACGGCTTTAACCTCGCGGCCATCCAGGATGTGCCGCTGACGGCGGTGCATGTCCCGCGCGACGAGCTGGGAACCGAAGCGGTGCATATGCTGCAGCAGCGGCTGATCCGCCCGCAGGCGCCGTGCGGTTCGCTGCTGCTGCACGGCGAGTTGGCGGTGAGGGATTCGGTGCGGCGGATACGCCCGGGCAACCGACGCACCGCCGTTCAGGGGGAAGGGCTTTACGACGACTAAGCGTCCATACCTAACGCACGTTTGCCGTGGTGGTTAAGGTCGGCAAGGGTGAATCGCCCCTGCCAGTCAGCCTCATAGTCCTCGCGCGGGAAGTCGCCAGGAGACGCGCCTTTTTCCAGCGCGGCCCTGACCTTGTGGGCATAGGCCCGGTTTTTATCGCACATCGGGGCGGCCGGAATGTACATCACATTCCCCCAGCCCTGCTGGTCGGCGACCGGCGCCACGGAATGAATCACGTCGCAATGCCACCAGACCGAGTCCCCCGCCTCCAGCGCCGGAATGGAGGTTAGCGCGCGGATAAGCAGCGGGTGCCACTGCTCGGAAACCGGCAGAACGCGGCCCGGCGCCACGCCGCAAAGTTCGTCCTCCGGCACATCGTCCAGCAGAGGGCGCAGCAGGATATAAGCCATCGCTTCCGGGATAGGCACCACGTGCAGCAATCCCTGATGTGGGATCATATCCGACAGCGCTGTCCAGCCCTGGAAGGTGCGGAATACCGAACATTTGGTGGTGTTATCCACGGTGTACTCTTCGACGTCCGTGCGGTGGGCGGCATCCCACGGATCGTAGCGGGCGATATCGCCGTTAAAGACGTTTTTGAACACCTGCTGATAGGCTGGCAGCAGCCAGCGTTCCAGCGCGCCGGAGTCGGTGTGCGCGCCCAGTCCTTTCGAGGTGGTTCCCGGCGGGCGGCGGCGGATGCGGTCCGGGTAAATCACGCTGACGTCCGGGTCAAACCACCGTTTACCGTCGGCCTCGAAGCGCCACAGGCGGTTGAGGAATGACTGCACCGTCGCCATCTCGTCGCTTTGTCGCGCCTGCATCTGCGCCTGGGACCAGTAGATCGGATAGATTTCCGGGCGGGATGCCGTCAGGGTACCGAAAAAGTTATCACCAGGCCCTTTATAGACATCGTCAAAATGGTTGTCATCGAGATACTGCAGCATAGCGCTGTCCCAACCCAGCGCCTGTTCGCGGGGAAAGTGGCCTTTGATAACCGCGCATCCGCGACGTTTTACCGCCTCGCGCTGCGCTTCGGTGACGTGGCCACCGGCGAGGTCGGCAAACGGAATCACCGGCCATACCGGGTCACCCGCCGCTTTCAGGCGGTCGATTTCTGCCAGCCGGGATTCGATATGGGTTGTCAGCTTGTCAAATACCGCCTGTACGTCGCCAATCTGCGCGCGCAGGATCGTTTTCATTTCACGGATCGCCGCTTTGTGATCGGCGGGCAGGGTGTCGTGGGTAAAGGTAAGCGCCATGATGACCTCTCAATCTTTCATTCGAAAGTGATTTAACTTGCAAATGCTACTTTAAGTTAAAATTAGGTTAATGCAAGTTAAAAGATCTGATGAAAGCACAATCGCGAGAAATAAGGAGGCTGCCGGAGCGTAAGCCCCGGCGGGCAGGGTCAGATGTCGAACGGAGAGGCGTTATCCAGTACGGCCTGAATGACGTTCAGCGCGCCGTCGTGGTTGTTGTCATCGGTCTGGTAGCGGGCGATATCCTTAATGCTTTGCCCCGCGTTGCCCATGGCGAACGCGTATTTCACCAGCCTGAGCATCTCCGCGTCGTTGCCGCTGTCGCCAATCGCCACGCACTGCTGCGGCGACAGCTGCCAGCGCTTGAGCAGGCGGCTGATGCCGTTGGCCTTATGCAGGCCGGGGATAATCAGGTCGACGAAGCCGAAACCGCTGGTCACCGGCTTCATAATGCCGTCGAGCGAGACGTGGAGTTTATCGATAAGCTGCGGAATATCGCTGTCCGGCAGGTTCAGCGAGAATTTAAACAGCTTGTCGTTAATCTCGCCGTAGCTGGCGACGCGCTGCAGGCGGTGGTAGTGCTTTGCCATCAGCGCCACGAACGCTTCCGGCGCGCGGTCGCTGATGTACGCGCTTTCCAGACCGCAGGCCACGAAGTTGAGCTGCGGGTCTTTCAGCAGTTCGCCGATGACAATCTGGGATTCATGGCGCGTCAGCTCGCCGTGGAACAGCTCCTGCCCGTGCATGTACACCAGCGCGCCGTTCTCCGCCACAAAGGAGATGCGATCGCGGATGTCGGGAAAGAAGGAGATAAGCTGGTAGTACTGGTTGCCGCTGGCGACGACGAATTCAATGCCGCGCTGCGTTAACTGTTCGAACTGCGCCAAAAAGCGTTCACGGTGGTACTGCTTGGCATCATTAAGAAAAGTTCCGTCCATGTCGGTGACGATAACTTTAACGGTCATACGAAGGCTCCTGGCTGTGACTGCGACCAGCAACATTCTAATTACAAGGTGATGGGATTCACAAATTTATTTCGAATGAAAGTACGAAAGCCAGGAGGCGATTGCGCCTTACCCGGCCTACAGAAGGACTTAACGATCGGCCCGGCAAGCGTGGCTGCCGGGCCGACGGACTACAGCGTGTGCTCCGTACGGGCGATGATATCGTCCTGCGCATCCGGGGACAGCGCGGTGAAGAAGGCCGAGTATCCCGCCACGCGCACCACCAGATCGCGATACTGGTCCGGATGTTTTTTCGCGTCCAGCAGCGTTTCGCGCGAGACGATGTTGTACTGGATATGCCAGCCCTTATGCACCTCAAAGAAGGTGCGCAGCAGCGCCATCAGCTTCTGGCGGTCGCTGTCGTTATCCAGCGTCGCCGGGTTCAGCTTCTGGTTGAGCAGCACGCCGCCGAGGATAGCCGACGTCGGCAGCTTACCGACAGAGCCAATAACCGCCGTCGGCCCCAGGTGGTCGGTGCCGGAGGCCGGGCTTGCGCCTTCCGCCAGCGGCGTTCTGGCCTTACGGCCGTCCGGCGTGGCCATGGTGGCGGCGCCAAACGGCACGTTTGCGGAAATGGACGAGGTCCCGGCGTAGTAATTGCCGCCAATCGGGCCGCGACCGTAGCGCGGGTTGTGGTACTGCCTGAGCTCATCGATATAGGTCTGATAGGCGCGAACCAGCAGAGCGTCAACGCTGTCATCGTCGTTGCCGTACTTCGGCGCGCCGTTGATCAGGCGCTGGCGCAGCTGTTCGTGGGTCAGGCCGTCAAAATCATCGGCCAGCGCCGCCGCCAGCTGCTGCTGGCCGATAGCGCCCTGTTCGAAGACCAGTTTTTTTACCGCCGCGAGGCTGTTGCCGAGGTTGGCGATCCCGACCTGCAGGCCGGAAACCCAGTCGTACTTCGCGCCGCCCTGCTTGATGCTCTTCGCCCGCTCGATGCAGTCGTCGACCAGCGCCGAGCAGAGAATATCGTGCACGTTCTCCTCCAGCATGGTGTCGACCACATATTCAATCTCAATCGACTTACGGGTGTAGTAGCGGATCTGCGTGTCCCACGCCGCCATCACCTCGTCGAAGCCCGTGAAGTTGCCCGCCGACAGCGCTTTCGCCTGCGGCAGGAAAATCTCGCCGCTGGTGGCGTCGCGTCCGCCTTCCAGCGCCGCCAGCATCACGCGGGCGAAGTTGATAAAGCTCATCCCGGTGCAGCGATAGCCCCATTTACCGCCGACGGCGGTTTCGATACAGCCGATAGCCGCGTAGTCGTAAGCGTCCTGCGGCTCAACGCCCAGCTTGATGAATTCCGGAATGACGATTTCATCGTTGTTGAAGGCCGGCATGCCGAAGCCGCAGCGGATCACCTGCACGCAGGCGTCGAGGAAGTCGTTGCTCATCCCGGCATGGTAGCGCACGCTCAGGTTCGGCTGGGTCGAGCGCAGGCGGCCGCAGGACTCCAGAATAGCGTAAGAAAGCGGGTTGACGGCGTCCTGCGGCTTGCCGTCCACCAGCCGCTGGCCGCCGATAGTGACGTTCTGGTACAGCGGGCTGCCGGCGGAGGCTTTCGAGTGCGAGCCGGAGCGAATTTTGTTCACCTCCAGCAGCTTCAGCCAGCAGCTGTGCAGCAGCTCGATGGCGTGTTCGCGATCGAGCGATTGATCGAGCTCGACGTCGCGGCGGTAGTACGGATACAGGTACTGATCCATTCGGCCAAACGACACCGAGTGGCCGTTGGATTCAATCTGCAGAATCAGCTGGATGAAGTAGCACAGCTGCAGCGCCTGCCAGAAGGTTTTCGGCGGCTCGTGGGCGATGATGTCGCAGTTTTCCACCATCGCCAGCAGCTCATCGCGGCGGGCTTTGCGCGCTTCGTCGGCGGCCATCGCGCGGGCGAGGTCGGCAAAGCGGGTGATGTGCAGGCTGACGGCCTCCAGTACGATATCAATGCCCTTCAGGAACTGCTCGCCGTGCAGATCGTCCAGCACCGTCAGGTTAATGCGCGAGCGGCGCTCGGCGACTTTCTCGCGCAGGCCGTCGAGCCCTTTCTCCAGCAGCAGCGGGAAGTTCACCGCCAGGTGCGCATCGCCGGAGGTCATATTGCCTTCGGCTTTGATGATGCCGGTCGCCAGCAGCGCCTTTTGCTCGTCGGTAAACATGCCGTAGCAGCGGTCCTGTACGGTTTGTCCGCGCCACCATGGGCATACCTCATGCAGCACGCGCTTATTTTCCTCACTGACGGAGAAACCGGCGCCCGGGCGATCGGCGAGATCGTCAATCTCTTTTTCTATCCAGCTGACGGTGTATTCCGGGAAGATGGGCGCGGCGCGCACTTCGCTTGCCTGGTTGCCGATGATGAGCTCGTCATGCTTGATCCAGATGGTTCGCTCGGCCAGGTGATGCGCCAGCGCCAGCGCGCGGCGTACCGGGACAGGCTTGTCCATGTGCTGCTGATACATGTCGGTATAGTGCTTTGCGCGCTCGGTGCACACCGGCGGTTTTACAATATGCACCAGCGCGTTTTTATGCGCCTTAATGCGGTCGGTCAGTTTATCAAGAATCAGCGTGGTCATGATGTTATCCTCGTAAGGTCGCGGTCAGCCCTTTTTCCCGGGCGATGCGCTGGGCAGCGTCCAGCAGTTCCGGGGCATTGAGCGGCTTGTCAGGGGCGGAATAGGGAAGGCCGAGCAGGTTGTATTTATTCATGCCCAGCGTGTGATACGGTAAAAAGTGAATATCCTGCGCGTGCAGTTCATCGGCGGCGAACGCGGTAATGGCGCGGATCGACGCTTCATCGGCGTTAAATCCCTGAATCAGCGGCACGCGGATGGTCATTGGCTTACCGGCAGCGGCGATGCGCCGGAGGTTATCGAGCACCCGCTTCGCTGAACCGTCCGTCCATTGCCGGAACACCGCGGGATCGACGTGCTTAAGGTCGGCAAGAAACAGGTCGATATAGGGTAGCGCCGGTTCAATATAGCGCCACGGCACGTGCAGGCAGGTCTCCACGGCGGTATGAATACCTGCGTCGTGGCTGGCTTTTAGCAGCGCAATGGCAAGCGTGGGGTTCATGAACGGCTCGCCGCCGGAGAGGGTCAGACCGCCGCCGCTGCGATCGTAGAACGGCTTATCGCGCAGCACGGTCGCCATTATTTCATCGACGCTTTTTTCTTCGCCGCAGACGGTCAACGCCTGGGTTGGGCAGCACTCTCTGAGCGCGGTAATATGCGTTTCGTTTAGCTTTTCGCGGTGGATGATGACCCCATTCAGCGCGCGCTCGATAACGCCGGGCGCCGCCTTCTGGCACAGACTGCAGCCGTCGAGGCACAGGCGCGGGTCGAGGAGCACATCCTCCGTTCGGGCGCGGCTTTCCGGGTTCTGGCACCAGCGGCAGCCCAGCGAGCAGCCTTTCATGAAGACCACGGTGCGAATACCGGGGCCGTCATGGGTGGAGTAGCGCTGAATATTGAAGATCATAGCTCACCTCATTTCTTTCGTATAAAGATTAAATTACTTTCGAATGAAAGTTATCTTGACGTGAGTCAACTAAGTGAGAGGTTTTGCTATGGTAGGGTTAAAGCATGCAGAATCTCACAGTTTGAGGAATGACCATGGAACTCTATCTTGATACGTCCGACGTGGCGGCAGTGAAAACATTGGCGCGCGTGTTCCCGCTGGCGGGGGTGACGACCAACCCCAGCATTGTCGCGGCAGGTAAAAAGCCGCTGGATGTCCTGTTGCCGGAGCTTCATGAGGCGCTGGGCGGTAAGGGCCGTCTGTTTGCCCAGGTGATGGCAACGACCGCCGAAGGGATGGTTGAGGACGCGCGTAAGCTGCGGGCTATCGTCAGTAATCTGGTGGTGAAAGTGCCCGTCACCGCAGAAGGGCTGGCGGCAATCAAAATGCTGAAGGCCGAAGGGATCCCGACGCTGGGCACCGCGGTGTACGGCGCGGCGCAGGGCATGCTTTCGGCGCTGGCCGGGGCGGAGTACGTAGCGCCTTACGTTAACCGCGTGGATGCGCAGGGCGGCGATGGTATTCAGACGGTGATGGAGCTGCAGCAACTGCTGACGCTGCATGCGCCGCAGTCGAAGGTGCTGGCCGCGAGCTTCAAGACGCCGCGTCAGGCGCTGGATTGTCTGCTGGCGGGCTGCGAGTCGATCACGCTGCCGCTGGATGTGGCGCAGCAGTTTATGACTTCACCGGCGGTAGATGCGGCGGTCGCGAAGTTTGAGCAGGACTGGCTGGGGGCATTTGGCAGAACGTCGATTTAACGCTGTTGCCGGGTAAGCGTAAGCGCCACCCGGCTTTTTTATTGGCCGCAGATGTCGCAATTTGGATTGCGCATCAGCTTCATCTCCCGGAACTGACAGGTCATCGCGTCATACATCACGATTTTTCCCGCCGCCGGGGTGCCGTACCCGCTCAGCAGCTTGATAGCTTCCATCGCCTGCAGCGAACCTATCACCCCGACCAGCGGCGCCATCACGCCCGCTTCGACGCAGGTCAGCGCATTCTCGCCGAACAGGCGGCTCAGACAGCGGTAGCACGGCTCGCCGTCGGCGTAGCGGAAGACGCTGATCTGACCCTCCATGCGGATCGCGGCGCCGGAAACCAGCGGCGTCTTGTGCTGAAAACAGCCGGCGTTGAGCTGGTTGCGGATCTGCACGTTGTCGGTACAGTCGAGCACCAGATCGTGGGCGGCGATTTCCGCCGCCAGCCCGTCGTCGTCTAACAGCGCGTTGATGCAGGTAAGCTTCACGTGCGGGTTGATGGCGCTGAGCGCCGCGCGCGCCGAGTCGACTTTCGGCTGGCCGAGGGTCGCTTCGCTGTGCAGCGTCTGGCGCTGCAGGTTAGAGAGCGAGACGGTGTCGAAGTCGAGCAGCGTCATGGCGCCGACGCCCGCCGCCGCCAGATACTGCGCGGCGGCGCAGCCGAGCCCGCCGAGCCCGACCACCAGAACGCGCGCGGCCTTGAGCGCCTCCTGACCGTCAAAATCAAACCCCCGCAGGATGATTTGCCGGTTGTAGCGCAGCATCTCCTGGTCGCTCAGCGCCTCCGTCATCACAGGCCTCCGAACAGCGGATTAAACGGCTCCACTTCGACCCATTCGCCCACTTCAACGTTGCCGCGGTCGCGCTCCAGCACGATAAAGCAGTTGCCCTGGCTAAAGGAGCTGAAAATGTGCGAGCCCTGATGACCGGTCGTCGAGACGCTCAGGTCGCCTTCGGCGTTGCGCGCGAGAATGCCGCGCTGGAAGTCGAGACGCCCCGGCGATTTTTTCAGCCGCGTGGCGGCGCGCACCCGCAGTCGCGGCGCCACGCCGGAGGCCGGATTGCCGCTCAGCGTCGCCAGCAGCGGCTGCACCAGCTGATAAAACGTCAGCGCCGCAGAGACCGGGTTGCCCGGCAGGCCGCAGAACCAGCTGTGCCTGAGCCTGCCGAAAGCGAACGGCTTGCCGGGCTTGATGGCCAGCTTCCAGAAGGCGATTTCCCCCAGCTCTTCCAGAATCGCTTTGGTGTAATCCGCTTCGCCCACCGAAACGCCGCCGGAGCTTATCACCACATCGGCCTGCGCATCGGCGCGGATAAACGCCTCGCGCAGCTGTTCCGGGGAGTCGGGGATAATGCCGAGATTAATCACCTCGCAGCCGAGCTGCTCCAGCATCAGGTGTACGGCAAGGCGGTTGGTATCGTAAATCTGTCCGGCTGCCAGCGGCCTGCCCGGCAGCTGCAGCTCGTCGCCGGTCGAGAACACCGCCACGCGGGTTTTGCGTACCACCTCGACGTCGGCGATGCCGAGCGAGGCCAGCACCGGCAGCTCCGCTACGGTCAGGCGGGTGCCGCGCGGGAAGACCACGCTGTCGGCGGCAATATCCTCACCGCGCAGGCGAATGTTTTGTCCTGGCTGGACGCTGGCGGTAAAGCGCACGCCGGCGTCGCTCTGTTCAGTCTCTTCCTGCATCACGACGGCGTCGCAGCCGACGGGCACCGGCGCGCCGGTCATGATGCGCACGCAGGTGCCTGCCGGCCACTCGCCGGAGAAGGGCTGTCCGGCGAAGGCTTTACCGGCGACCGGCAGCGGCTTATCGCTCTGCGCATCGGCCAGGCGTACCGCGTAACCGTCCATCGCCGAGTTATCAAAACCCGGCACGTCCAGCGGCGAAACGACCTCCCGGGCCGTGACGCGGCCAAAGGCCTGCGCCAGCGGCAGGGTTTCCGTATCGGTCAGCGGCGCGACCCGCGCAAGCATCTCCGCGAGCGCCGTTTCAAGCGGCATCAGTCCGGCATTAAAATCCATCAAATTTACTCCTGCGACCATTCGTCTAATCCGCCCATTATGGCAGAAAAAACCGCCGGACTGTATGCCACCTGCGGCGTAACCTTTACATCAGCAACGGCTCTTTCTATATTCAAAAATCGTCTAGGAGTGTCCGCACAATAATGATATTCATAGAAAAATGCGGGCCGGGATCTGAAGGGAATACGACGATGATAAAAGCGGTGATTGCGATTCATGGGGGGGCTGGCGCCATTAGCCGGGCGATGCTGACGCCCGCGCGCGAACAGGAATATGTGCAGGCGCTGTTTACGATTGTCCGCGCCGGGCAGTCAATGCTGGAAAACGGCGCCAGCGCGCTGGACTGCGTGACCGAAGCGGTGCGGCTGCTGGAGGAGTGTCCGCTGTTCAACGCCGGAATCGGATCCGTTTTTACCGCCGATGAAACCCACGAACTTGACGCCTGCGTGATGGACGGTTACTCCCTGCAGGCGGGCGCGGTGGCCGGGATCCAGCATTTGCGTAACCCGGTGCTGGCGGCGCGGCTGGTGCTGGAAAAGAGCCCGCACGTGCTGCTGATCGGCGCAGGCGCGGAAACGTTCGCCATCCGTCACGGCATGGCGCGCGTCGACAATGCGCTGTTTTCCACGGACGCGCGCTATGCTCAGCTGCTACAGGCCCGCGAGGCGCAGCAGGTGGCGCTCGACCACAGCGGCGCACCGCTCGACGAGCGCAGCAAAATGGGGACCGTCGGCGCGGTGGCGCTGGATTATGCCGGTAATCTGGCCGCCGCGACTTCGACCGGCGGCATGACCAACAAGCTGCCGGGACGGGTGGGCGACAGCCCAATCGTCGGCGCGGGCTGCTATGCCAACAACGCTAGCGTGGCGGTCTCCTGTACCGGCACGGGGGAGGTGTTTATGCGTACGCTGGCGGCGTATGACCTCTCCGCTCTGATGGAGTACGGCAATCTGAGCTTGCAGGAGGCCTGCGAGCGGGTGATTCTGGAAAAACTTCCGGCCCTTGGCGGCAGCGGTGGCGCTATCGCCATCGATCGCGAAGGCAATGTGGCGCTGCCGTTTAACAGCGAAGGTATGTACCGCGCATACGCTTACGCGGGCGACACGCCTTCCGTCGGCATTTACCGGGACCAGGAGTAGCCGCTGTGCCGCACAGTCATGAAATCGATGCCAGCGATGTGCTGGTGGTGCGCGATCTCAGTATCCGCTTTCAGCAGGAGCGGCAGGCCGTGTCCGCGGTCCGTCATCTCTCTTTTTCGCTTAAACGCGGCGAAACGCTGGCGATTGTCGGCGAGTCGGGGTCGGGCAAATCGGTCACCGCGCTGGCGCTGATGCGCCTGCTGGATAACACCGCGGCGGACGTCGACTGCGAGAGCGTGCTGCTGCGGCGGCGCAATCGCGAGGTGATTGAGCTCAACGCGCAGTCGCCTTCGCAAATGCGCCGCGTACGCGGAGCCGATATCGCCATGGTGTTTCAGGAGCCGATGACGTCGCTAAACCCGGTGTTTACCGTCGGCGCGCAGATTGCGGAATCCGTCCGGCTGCACCAGGGGCTCGGGCGGGACGAGGCCCTGAAGGAAGCGAAAAAGATGCTCGACCTGGTGCGTATTCCGGAGGCGGAAACCGTACTTTCCCGCTACCCGCACCAGCTCTCCGGCGGGATGCGCCAGCGGGTGATGATCGCCATGGCGCTCTCGTGCCGCCCGGCGGTGCTGATCGCCGATGAGCCGACCACGGCGCTGGATGTCACCATTCAGGCGCAGATCCTCCAGCTTATCGATGTGCTGCAAAAAGAGATGTCGATGGGGGTGATTTTTATCACCCACGATATGGGCGTGGTGGCGGATATTGCCGATCGCGTGCTGGTGATGTACCAGGGCGAGGCGGTGGAAACCGGCAGCGTGGAGCAGATCTTCAGCGCGCCGCAGCATCCCTATACCCGCGACCTGCTGGCGGCGGTGCCGCGGCTGGGGGCGATGCGGGGCTGCGACCTGCCGCGCCGATTCCCGCTTATCAATGCGGCGACGCACGCGCCCGAGCGCGAGCCGGAGCAGAATACCGTTATCCCCGGCGAGCCTGTCCTGCAGGTGCGCGACCTTGTGACCCGCTTTCCCCTGCGCAGCGGGCTGTTAAACCGCATTACCCGCGAAGTTCATGCGGTGGAGAAGGTGAGCTTCGATCTCTGGCCCGGGGAAACGCTGTCGCTGGTGGGCGAGTCCGGGTGCGGTAAATCCACCACCGGGCGCGCGCTGCTGCGGCTGGTGGACTCGCAGAGCGGCACGATAGTCTTCAACGGCGAGCGCATCGATACGCTGAAAGCCGGACAGCTTCAGCCGCTGCGCCGCGATATTCAGTTTATTTTCCAGGACCCGTGGGCGTCGCTCGACCCGCGCCAGACGGTGGGCTACTCGGTGATGGAGCCGCTGCGGGTGCACGGGGTGATGTCGCAGGAAGATGCCCAGCGGCGGGTGGCGTGGCTGCTGGAGCGCGTCGGCCTGCTGCCGGAGCATGCCTGGCGCTATCCGCACGAGTTTTCCGGTGGCCAGCGTCAGCGGATTTGCATTGCCAGAGCGCTGGCGCTCAACCCGAAGGTGGTGATCGCCGACGAGGCCGTTTCGGCGCTGGACGTGTCGATTCGCGCGCAAATCATCAACCTGCTGCTGGATTTGCAGCGGGAGATGGGCATGGCGTACCTGTTTATTTCCCACGATATGGCGGTGGTCGAACGCATCAGCCATCGCGTGGCGGTGATGTACCGCGGGCGGATCGTGGAGATGGGGCCGCGCCGCGCCGTATTTGAGAACCCGCAGCACCCGTATACCCGCAAACTGATGGCGGCCGTTCCGGTGGCCGACCCGACGCACCAGCGTCCGCAGCGCGTGCTGCTGTCGGACGAGCTGCCCGGAAACATCTATCGGCGGGGGGAAGAGATTGCCAGCGTTCCGCTGCAGCAGGTCAGCCCCGGCCACTTTGTGGCGCGTGAGGATGCCGTCAGCGCGCTGTCGCGCTTATAACTTCAGGAGAACAACATGACACAACGCGTTTCTGGTAAATGGCTGCTGGCGCTCGGCGCACTCTCCGCGCTGGCGGCATCCCCGGCGTTTGCGGCCAAAGATGTGGTGGTGGCGGTGGGCTCGAACTTCACCACCCTGGACCCATATGACGCCAACGATACGCTGTCGCAGGCGGTGGCCAAATCGTTCTATCAGGGGCTGTTTGGTCTCGATAAAGACATGAAGCTGATTAACGTGCTGGCCGACAGCTACACCGTATCGGCGGATGGCCTGGTGTATACCATCAGGCTGCGTCAGGGGGTGAAGTTCCAGGACGGCACCGATTTTAACGCCGGGGCGGTGAAGGCGAACCTCGATCGCGCCAGCAATCCGGACAGCCACCTTAAGCGCTACAACCTGTACAAAGACATCGCCAGCACTGAGGCGGTCGACCCGTCGACGGTAAAAGTGACCCTTAAGCAGCCGTTCTCCGCGTTTATCAATATTCTTGCCCATCCGGCAACGGCGATGATCTCACCGGCGGCGCTGAAGAAATATGGCAATGAAATCGGCTTTCATCCGGTCGGCACCGGGCCCTATCAGCTCGACACCTGGAACCAGACCGATTTTGTGAAGGTGAAGAAATTCCCCGGCTACTGGCAGCAGGGGCTGCCGAAGCTGGACACCATCACCTGGCGTCCGGTTGTCGATAACAATACCCGCGCGGCGATGCTGCAGACCGGCGAGGCGCAGTTTGCCTTCCCCATCCCTTATGAGCAGGCGGCGCTGCTGGCGAACAACAGCAAACTGGAGCTGGTGGCGAGCCCCTCTATCATGCAGCGCTATATCAGCATGAACGTGACGCAAAAGCCGTTTGATAATCCGAAGGTGCGCGAGGCCATCAACTACGCCATCAACCGCCAGGCGCTGGTGAAAGTCGCCTTCGCCGGTTACGCCACGCCGGCGACCGGCGTGGTGCCGCCGTCGATTGCCTACGCCCAGCAGTATCAGCCGTGGCCGTACGATCCGGCGAAAGCGCGGGCGCTGCTGAAAGAGGCGGGCTACCCGGACGGCTTTAGCACCACGCTGTGGTCGTCGCATAACCACAGCACCGCGCAGAAGGTGCTGCAGTTTACCCAGCAGCAGCTGGCGCAGGTGGGGATTAAGGCGCAGGTGACCGCAATGGATGCCGGCCAGCGCGCGGCGCAGGTTGAGGGTAAGGACCAGAAAGAGAGCGGCGTCAGGATGTTCTATACCGGCTGGTCGGCCTCCACCGGAGAGGCAGACTGGGCGCTGTCGCCGCTGTTCGCCTCGCAAAACTGGCCGCCGACGCTGTTTAACACCGCGTTTTACAGCAATCCGCAGGTGGATAAAGACCTGACCGACGCGCTGAAAACCAGCGATCCGCAGGCGAAGGCGCAACTGTATAAAGCCGCTCAGGATATCATCTGGAAAGAATCGCCGTGGGTGCCGCTGGTGGTGGAGAAACTGGTGTCCGCGCACAGTAAAAACCTCACCGGCTTTTACATTATGCCGGATACCGGGTTTAGCTTTGAGGAGGCCGACCTGAAGTAATGCTCAACTATGTCATTAAGCGACTGCTGGGGCTGATCCCGACCCTGCTGATTGTGGCGGTGCTGGTGTTTTTGTTTGTGCACATGCTGCCGGGCGATCCGGCGCGGCTGGCGGCCGGGCCGGAGGCTGACGCCCAGGTGGTAGCACTGGTGCGGCACCAGCTGGGGCTGGATCAGCCGCTGCACGTCCAGTTCTGGAACTATATCGGCAACGTTCTGCAGGGGGATTTCGGCATTTCGATGGTCTCGCGCAGGCCCGTTTCCGAAGAGATAGCCAGCCGCTTTCTGCCGACGCTCTGGCTGACGCTGACCAGTATGGCGTGGGCGGTGATTTTCGGCATGGCGATGGGGGTGGCCGCTGCGGTCTGGCGCAACCGCTGGCCCGATCGTCTGGGCATGGCGATCGCGGTCACCGGCATCTCTTTCCCGGCCTTTGCGCTCGGCATGCTGCTGATGCAGGTGTTTTCGGTCGAGCTGGGCTGGCTGCCGACGGTCGGCGCCGACGGCTGGCGGCACTACATCCTCCCCTCCATTACGCTCGGCGCAGCGGTCGCGGCGGTAATGGCGCGCTTTACCCGCGCGTCGTTCGTTGAGGTGCTGAATGAGGACTATATGCGCACCGCCCGGGCGAAAGGGGTGAGCGAAACGCGGGTGGTGCTCAAACATGGCCTGCGCAATGCGATGATTCCGGTGGTGACGATGATGGGGCTGCAGTTCGGTTTTCTGCTCGGCGGCTCTATCGTGGTGGAAAAGGTGTTTAACTGGCCGGGACTCGGGCGTTTGCTGGTGGACTCGGTGGAAATGCGCGATTATCCGGTGATCCAGGCGGAAGTGCTGCTGTTTTCGCTGGAGTTTATTCTTATTAATCTGGTGGTGGACGTGCTCTATGCGGCCATCAACCCGACGATCAGGTACAAGTAAGGTGCGACTGTTTAACTGGCGGCGCCAGGCGGTAATGAACGCGATGCCGATGCTGACATCGGGCCAGGTGCGAACGCCGTGGCATGAGTTCTGGCGGCGTTTTCGCCGCCAGCCCGTGGCGATGGCGGCGGGGATCTTTGTCCTGCTGCTGATTGTGGTGGCGATCATCGCCCCGTGGATAGCGCCGTTCGATGCCGAAAACTATTTTGACTATGACCGTCTGAACGAAGGGCCGTCGCTGCTGCACTGGTTCGGCGTCGATTCGCTGGGGCGGGATATCTTCAGCCGGGTGCTGGTCGGCGCGCAGATCTCGCTGGCCGCCGGGGTGTTTGCGGTGCTGATCGGCGCGGCGATAGGTACGGTGCTGGGGCTGGTGGCCGGATACTACGAGGGCTGGTGGGATCGCATTATCATGCGTCTGTGCGACGTGCTGTTCGCCTTTCCCGGCATTCTGCTGGCGATTGCGGTGGTGGCCGTGATGGGCAGCGGCATGGCGAACGTGATCGTCGCGGTGGCGATTTTCTCGGTACCGGCCTTTGCCCGCCTGGTGCGCGGCAACACGCTGGTGCTTAAGCAGCAGACGTTTATCGAGTCAGCGCGCAGCATCGGCGCCAGCGACGGCGTCATTCTGTTCCACCATATTCTGCCCGGAACGGTGTCGTCGATTGTGGTCTATTTCACCATGCGCATCGGGGTGTCGATTATCTCCGCCGCCAGCCTGTCGTTTCTCGGGCTGGGCGCGCAACCGCCGACGCCGGAGTGGGGCGCGATGCTGAACGAGGCGCGGGCCGATATGGTGATTGCGCCGCACGTTGCGCTGTTTCCGGCGCTGGCGATTTTTCTGACGGTGCTGGCGTTCAATTTGCTGGGGGATGGGCTGCGCGACGCGCTGGACCCGAAGATTAAGGGGTAGGGTGTAAACCCTCTCCGGGGGAGAGGGTTTACAGAGGGGGTCAGGCCCGGCTACCCCACAGATCGTACTCGTCGGCGTGTTCGACCTTAACGCGCAGCACGTCGCCCGGCTTGACGCGCGTTTCACCGTTCAGGTACACCGCGCCGTCGATTTCCGGGGCATCCGCCATGCTGCGGCCGATGGCGCCTTCTTCGTCGACTTCATCAATGATAACCATGATTTCGCGACCGATCTTCTCCTGCAGGCGCTCGGCGGAAATTTGCTGCTGCAGCTGCATGAAGCGGTTCCAGCGTTCCTCTTTTACCTCTTCCGGCACCTGGTCGGCCAGCTCGTTCGCGGCGGCGCCTTCGACCGGGCTGTACTTAAAGCAGCCGACGCGGTCCAGGCGCGCTTCTTTGAGGAAATCGAGCAGCATCTGGAAATCGTCTTCCGTTTCGCCCGGGAAGCCGACGATAAAGGTCGAGCGCAGGGTCAGTTCCGGGCAGATTTCGCGCCACTGCTTAATGCGCGCGAGCTGACGGTCAACGGAGCCCGGGCGCTTCATCAGCTTCAGGATACGCGGGCTGGCGTGCTGCAGCGGGATGTCGAGGTACGGCAGGATTTTGCCTTCGGCCATCAGCGGGATCACGTCGTCCACGTGCGGGTACGGATAGACGTAGTGCAGACGCACCCAGACGCCGAGTTTCGCCAGCTGCTCACACAGGCTGACCATGCTGGTTTTCACCGGCTCGCCGTTGTAAAAGCCGGTACGGTGCTTCACGTCGACGCCGTAGGCTGAAGTATCCTGAGAGATGACCAGCAGCTCTTTGACGCCAGCGTCCGCCAGGCGTTTGGCTTCGGCCAGCACATCGCCGATCGGGCGGCTGTCGAGGTCGCCGCGCATGGACGGAATGATGCAGAAGGTGCAGCGATGGTTGCAGCCTTCGGAAATCTTAAGATAAGCGTAGTGACGCGGCGTCAGCTTCACGCCCTGTTCCGGCACCAGGCTCAGGAACGGGTTGTGCTGCGGCTTCGGCACGTAGTGATGCACGTGCTGCAGTACCTGCTCGTAGCTGTGCGGCCCGGTTATCTCCAGCACTTTCGGATGCACTTCGCGGATTTGATCCTCTTTGGCGCCCAGGCAGCCGGTGACGATCACTTTGCCGTTCTCTTTCAGCGCTTCGCCGATAGCCTCCAGGGACTCCTGCACCGCGCTGTCGATAAAGCCGCAGGTGTTAACGATAACCATATCGGCGTTATCGTAGCTTGGCACCACGTCGTAGCCTTCGGTACGCAGCTCGGTGAGGATGCGCTCAGAGTCGACGAGGTTTTTGGGACAGCCCAGGGAGACGAAGCCGATCTTCGGCTGCTGCGTTACATTGCTCATAGCTTAAAAAATGTTCAATTATTGGAATGGTCAGGGCAGGGATTGTACAGATTTCCTCGTCGGATTTATACAGGATCTGTGTGCTTGCGGACGGTGCCTGTCCCGCATAGCCCATTAGTGTTACTAATCCCAGCTTTAAGCGCTGCTTATTGGATGGAGTGGTCAAATATTGTACTATTGTTGCTCATTAACTATCATGAGGCACCCAATGAGAGATATTTATTTACAGTCAAAGTTGCAAATGGCAAAAACGCTGCATGCAAACGGCGTTGATTTACTTTGTATCGTTGTCGCCACCGGACTGACTCGTCCGAAACTTATCGCCGAGTTAAACATCGTCAACAAGACAAACAAACCGCAGAAAATAAAGATGTACTAAGCGTTACACCACCATACTCAGTTATTTTACCCAACGACATCATCCGGGTACCGCCGCCAGCATATCGACCAGCACTGAAAAGAGCAGTTTATTTATTTCCTTCCTTGATGCGGCATAAATACTGAATTGTGGTAATGGAAAAGGTGGCTCTAATTTCTTTAAGTGGTACATGTCAGCATAGGTCGCAAACGCTTTTTCGGGAATGATACCTAAACAATTGGTTTTCGAGACGATCATTAAAATAGAGGCAAAGGACGTCGTGAGCAGGCAACGCTCATTGGAACGGAATTTTTTATCAAAGAGAGTCCTATAATAAATGATCTTCTCATTTTTCGTATTATAACCCACCAGACAGGCATCTCTGATCATCGCTTCGGTGATGGTATCGTCATAGAGCGTATTGTGTTGAGAGGCGACCAGCACCAGCTTGATGTTGCTGACCTTCTGGCAGCTGATATTGCCGTTCTCAATGTCAAAAATTGAAAAAACAACGTCCGCCTGTCGCATATTGAGCAGCTCGATAATCCGCGCTTCGCTCAGGTCATCGGTGCGGTGCAGCAGGCTGATATTGGCATCCATCGAGATAATCTTTTCGGTCAATTCAGGGACAATAAGCGGAGAGATAAAGGATTCTGTATATAATGTCAGCCTTTTCTTTGGGGCCAGTGAAGATATCGGTAATACAGCAGATAATTCGTCAATGAGCGGGATGATATTATCATAAAGCTCATCAGAGAATACGGTAGGTAAAAGAATATTACCGCGGCGGACAAATAAATTATCACCCATCATTTCACGCAGCTTTCGCAATGACTGGCTGATCGCAGAGGGGGAAATCTCCAGCATATCGGCCACCTTGCTAATGCTTCCTGCGCTATATATCAGGCAAAAAATAGTCAGCAAATTCAGATCAATTTTGCTCAGTGAACAAATTTTTTCCGAAACGGGAATCGTAGACATAAAACCCCTGAGCGTCAGCATAGCCACCGTGAGCGTCTATCAAAAATAGCATGCAGCAGACGCTTATGCGTACCGCCCCACAGCGCGTGGGCGGGGCGCGGGGCAATCAGCAGGAAAATTTCACGTAAGAATTGCGCCCGGGCGGGCTTTTCGGCTTAATGGCGCAGGCAACATGCGTTCACATGAGAATTCGAGGAGAAAAGATGACGAACACACAGGGCAGCGCTATGTGGAGTACACGACCTGTCGCCCCGCTGGTGATGGCCGCCGCGCTGCTGATGGCGTCAAACACCGCGATGGCGGAAAAGACGCAAAACCTCGATGAGCTGGTGAACAGCACCATTACGCCGCTGATGAAACAGCAGGACATCCCGGGGATGGCGGTTGCCGTGATCGTGGACGGTAAAACGCACATTTACCATTACGGACTGGCCGACGTGAAAAACCAGCGTCCGGTCACGGACGATACGCTGTTTGAGCTGGGGTCGGTCAGTAAAACCTTTACCGGCATTGCCGGCGGTTACGCCGTACAAAGCGGTATTCTGCGTCTCAATGACCCCGTCGCCCGCTATGCGCCGCAGCTGACCTCGCCGCAGTGGCGGAAGATAACCATGCTGCAGCTGGCCACCTATACCGCAGGCGGTCTGCCGCTTCAGGTGCCGGATGATGTCGATAATACCGACGCGCTATGGCTCTACTACCAGCACTGGCGACCCCAGTGGACGCCAGGAACCCAGCGCCAGTATTCCAATGCCAGTATCGGCCTGTTTGGCGCTCTGGCGGTGAAGAACAGCGGTCTGTCGTTTGACGCGTTCATGAAGCAGCACGTTTTCACGCCGCTGCAGCTGAACCATACCTGGATAAACGTACCGGCAGAGGCGGAAAAAGACTATGCCTGGGGATATCGTAACGGCCAGCCTGTGCGGGTGAGCCCGGGCATGCTTGACGCGGAGGCCTACGGCGTCAAAACCACCGTGAAGGATATGGCGGCGTTTATGCAGGCGAATATCGACCCTGAGGCGCTGGCGGCGAAAGAAGCGGGGCTGGCGAAGGCTATCGCTATTGCGCAAACGGGGTACTACAAAATTGGCGATATGTACCAGGGACTGGGCTGGGAAATGTATCCGTGGCCTGCCGATGCCGAAAAGGTGATTACCGCCAGCGGTAACGATTTGGCGCTCAAAGCGCGCCCGGCGAAACGGCTGTCGCCGTCGCGTCCGGTAACGGCGGCGACCTGGCTGCACAAAACCGGCAGTACCAACGGTTTTGGCGCCTACATCGTTTTCATCCCGGAAAAGAAAGTCGGTATTGTGATGCTGGCGAATAAGAATTATCCGAATCCGGCGCGGGTGAGCGCCGCCTGGCAGATCCTGCAAAAGCTGCCGTAAGACGACGCCTCCCGGCATCGGGGGGCGGGTCAGAGAGAGTGCGTTTCTGGTTTGCGGGATTTGACCCAGTGATGATTCTCCCGCAGATCGTCGGCGACCTCCTGAGCGCGGGCGCGAATATCATCGCTGTCCGCGCTGTGCCGCAGCTGATGGTCGGCATTCTGAATTTTGTAATACTCATGCCCCTGGCGATTCGCCAGCACTTGCCCGGAGAACAGCGCGCCCAGCAGCAGCATGACCGATAACCCTTTCTTGAACATTTCAGCACCGTCGGAACAGGAGACGGGGGCACTATACCAATAGTTTCGTAAAGTAACTATTCAACTACCCAAATGAATCCTCAACGAATGTTGATAATATCGACAGGTCGTTAATAACTTACTCTGTAATAAAGACTTTTTATAAAATTGTTAATCAATGATTAAATATTGACCTTGCGCATCATTCTGTTCAGAAAATGACCATACTATAACAGTGGTAATGGACAACACAGGAGGGAAATGCATGAACGTTGACAGACTGAAACGCAACCTCATGGACAAGCTGGTGAACGCCCGTATCGATATTGCAGCGTACCTCCAGCTCCGGCGTGCGAAAGGATATATGTCAGTCAGCGAGAATGACCATCTGCGTGATAACTTGTTTGAGCTCTGTGCTGAACTGCGCGATAAACGCGCGCTCATTGCACCCTCGGTAACGCCGCAGCAGCAAGAGGCGTTACATATGGCCGGAGAGGCCATGGCGTCTGCCGCCGTTTGTCTGATGACCGGGCACCATGATTGCCCTTTGTATATTGCTGTTAACGTAGAGACACTCGGGCGCTGCCTGACCACATTGGATAACAGCATTCAGGATATGAATGCTCCCGCGCCGATGGTGCGGGTGTAACGTCAAGGGGGAGCGAGCTCCCCCTTGTTTTGTCGTATTGATGCTTAACGCACGCCTCAGGATACCGGGATCATCACGACGTTCTGGTAAGCCGGGCGGCGGGCCAACTGCTGGTACCAGCGCTGCAGGTTAGGGTGCGGCTGCCAGCGGTGAACGGTTTCCAGCAGGTTGTAGATAAAGGGCGCGACGGCGAGGTCGCCGAGACCGAATTCGCGACCGGAGAGCCATGGCGATTGCGCCAGCGCATCATCCAGCATGACGAACAGCGATTCACACTGCGCGATGGCGGCGTCAATTGCGGCCATGTCGCGTTTTTCCGGCGGAGTTCTGACCAGCCCCATCAGAATCACCCTGTGCGCAGGCGACAGCGTCTGATTCGCCCAGTCCATCCACTTTTCACCTTCGGCGCGCTGTGCCGGAGACTCCACCCACAGGCGATTTTGCCCGTACTGAGCGGCGAGATAGCGGACGATGGTATTTGATTCCCACAGGGTTATCTGCGTTTCGTCATCCACCAGCAGCGGCACCAGGCCGTTGGGGTTTTTGGATAAAAACGCCGGGTCATGATTGAGACCAAACTGACCTCCCGCCAGGATCTGGTTATACGGCAGTTCCAGCTCTTCCAGAATCCAGCGCACCTTTTTGACGTTCGTCGAATTGTTTCTGCCCCACAGCGTAATCATGAATCACTCCCGGTTGCGTAACGATGTTGTTGAGCGCCCATGGTGGGGTAAAGTAAATTCTCAGGCAACCATCACGAAAAAAATTGTGTGTAATTCAGCACAAGGCGGCGTTATTGCGTAAACTTTAAAAACTTTACCAACGCATTGTTTCTTTAAGGTCATTTGTACGCTATTACTCACCGTTTGCTGTAGCACGGTTTCGGTGACGTGGCGTGTTTTTTGGAATGGATACTTGGGTGGCTCTTATGACGCGTAATGTTGTTTCTTTTCGCGGCCTGGCGGCAGGCTCTCTTTTATTACTCTTCGTTGCCCCTGCGGTGCAGGCGGCAGAGCAGGTTCAGATGCCTGCCCCTCCCCCGGTGGACGCAAAAGCCTGGATCCTGATGGATTACGCCAGCGGGAAAGTCCTGAGCGAAGGAAGCGCTGACGAAAAACTCGATCCGGCAAGCCTGACGAAGATCATGACCAGCTATGTGGTAGGCCAGGCATTAAAAGCAGGGAAAATTAAGCTGACGGACAGCGTCACCATCGGGCGCGACGCCTGGGCGACCGGCAACCCGGCGCTGCGCGGTTCGTCGGTGATGTTCCTCAAACCCGGCGATCAGGTGTCGGTTGAGGACCTGAATAAAGGGGTAATTATCCAGTCGGGTAACGATGCCAGCATTGCGATTGCGGACTATGTCGCCGGCAGCCAGGACTCCTTTGTCGGCCTGATGAACAGCTATGCGCAGAAGCTTGGCCTGACCAATACCACCTTCCAGACCGTCCATGGCCTGGACGCGCCGGGGCAGTTCAGCACCGCCCGCGATATGGCGCTGCTGACCCGGGCGATGATCCACGACGTACCGGATGAGTACGCTATCCACAAAGAAAAAGAGTTCACCTTTAACAAGATTCGCCAGCCAAACCGCAACCGTCTGTTGTGGAACGCCAGCCTGAATGCGGACGGGGTGAAAACCGGGACGACGGCCGGGGCGGGTTATAACCTGGTTTCTTCCGCCATACAGGGCGATATGCGCCTGATCGCGGTGGTGCTTGGCACCAAAACGGACCGTATCCGCTTTAATGAATCTGAAAAGCTGCTGACCTGGGGCTTCCGCTTCTTCGAAACCGTGACGCCGATTAAACCGGACGCGACCTTCGTTGAGCAGCGCGTCTGGTATGGCGATGCCAGTCAGGCCAAGCTGGGCGCCGGGGAAGCGGGGTCGATTACGCTACCGCGCGGGCAGCTGAAAAACCTGAAGGCCAGCTACACGCTCAATGAAACGCAGCTCACCGCGCCGCTGGCGAAGGGGCAGGTCGTCGGCACCATCGACTTTAAACTCAACGACCAGACCGTTGAACAGCGCCCGCTCATCGTGATGGAAGCGGTCAAGGAAGGCGGTTTCTTCAGCCGGATGGTTGATTTCGTGCTGATGAAATTCCACCAGTGGTTCGGCAGCTGGTTCTCATGATGGATCGAACAGCAGCGTAATCTTGTGCTGCTTAGCCAGCGCCGTCAGCGCCTCATCGGGGCTGCGGTCGCTGGCGATTACGTTAAAGCTCTGCAGCGCCCCCATTCTCGCCGGACGTACTTTGCCAAATTTGCTGTGATCCACGACCAGCACGTGATACTGCGCGCGGCGCAGGGCCCACTGTTTAACCGGCAGCTCCTCCAGATTAAAGCAGGTCGCACCCTGCTCAACATGCGCGCCCGCGGCCGAGTAGAAGGCGATATCCGGGCACAGGTGGTTGAGCGTGTCCTCAAGGCTGAGGGGTTTAAAGATGGCGTTGCTGGCGTGAAACTCGCCGCCGCAGAGTACGGCGCGACACAGCGGTTTCTCCTGCAGGGCCAGAAAGGTATTCAGCGAATAGCAGACGCCGGTAAAAGGGATGTCGTTATCAATGGCGTCAATAATCCACGGGGTGGTGGTGCCGCAGTCGAAAAAGGCCATCTGGTGCGGTTTAAGCAGCTTCGCCGCCAGGCGGGCGGCCCGGCGTTTTTCTTCGACAAGGCGGGTTTTTTGATCGCTGAGCAGGTAGTGGCTTGCGCTTCGCGGCTCCAGCACGATATAGCCGCCGAGCAGCACGGCAGGCCCCTCAAGGCTGTTGAGGTCGCGGCGGACGGTCATCTCGGAGACGCCAAGCAGGGCCGCAGCCTCTTTCAGATGCAGCTTATCGCTGCGTTTGAGTGCCTGAATAAGCTGCGTGATTCGCTCTTCGCGCCGAGTTTCCATATCGCCCCTGTTTCTACAATTGCCCTCGCGGCAGGCGAGGGCCAGGCGGTAATTTTACCTGCGCGTCAGAGGTTAGTCACGCACCCATCCTTTACGAATCGGCAGGGAAAACAGCAGGCGGTAGAGCTGCTGCAGGCGCTGGTACAGCGCGGTGCCGAAGGAGAGCCACAGCCACTGCGCTATCAGGCAGCCGCTCAGGCCGGAGAGGAACCCGCCCACCATATCCATCGGCCAGTGGACGCCAAGGTACACGCGGGACCAGGCGATGGCGACGCCGACGACCAGCAGCGCCAGGCCTGACCACAGGCGATGCCAGAACAAAAAGGCCAGTGAAAAAGCAAAAATGGCGGTGCCGTGATCGCTGGGGAAGGAGTTATCCGGCGCGTGCTGCAGGAAGGTATGACCCACACCGTCAACGAACGGTCGGTTATGCGGGTAGACGTGGCCGATGACCCACGACAGCGCCATACTGATGACCAGCGCCATCGCGACCTTAATGACCAGCTGACGACGCGCGCTTATCTGCGCCTGGGGTCCCCACAGCCAGAGTACGACGGTCAGCGCCGGAATAATGAAAATCAGATCCTGGGCGATAAACGTCGCCAGCGACAGGCTCCACTGCGGCGACGCAGGCGTGGCATTAATCCAGTTAAACAATGAATGATTCAAATTTTCCAGCATACCTTGCGCACTCTTACAGTTGGATGACGGTACGTACGATAAAAATCGCATCCCGGGCAGTAAACCAGCTTTATCTTAATTGTCAGGAGTATAGAGGGGCGAACTTAAGCGAACCTTAAACAAGTCTATTTGTGCTGTAACAGAGTGTGTCATGCACTTTTCACTATCGTCGCTGATAATCATTGATTACACTTCACGCGCTTTTTTTATTGCTAAGAGATTGCATGCAAAACCAGTTAATTTCCGGTAAGCGCCTCGGACGTCAGGCGCTGCTTTTCCCTCTCTGTCTGGTGCTTTACGAATTCTCCACCTATATCGGCAACGACATGATCCAGCCGGGCATGCTGGTGGTGGTTGAGCAGTTTCAGGCGGGGAACGAATGGGTTCCTACCTCAATGACGGCGTATCTGGCGGGCGGTATGTTCCTGCAGTGGCTGTTAGGCCCGCTGTCGGACCGTATCGGGCGCCGCCCGGTGATGCTGACCGGCGTGGTGTGGTTTATCCTCACCTGCCTCGCGACGCTGCTGGCGCAAAACATTGAGCAGTTTACGGCGCTGCGTTTTCTACAGGGCATCAGCCTGTGCTTTATCGGCGCCGTCGGCTATGCCGCCATTCAGGAGTCGTTTGATGAGGCGGTATGCATCAAGATAACCGCGCTGATGGCCAACGTTGCGCTGATAGCGCCGCTGCTGGGGCCGCTGGTGGGCGCCGCCTGGATCCACATCGCCCCGTGGGAGACCATGTTCGTGCTGTTCGCCGCGCTGGCGACGGTGTCGTTTTTCGGCCTGCAGAAAGCGATGCCCGAAACGGCGACGCGGATGGGCGAGACCCTGTCAATCAAGGCGCTGGGCCGCGATTACGCGCTGGTGCTGAAAAACTATCGCTTTGTGGCAGGCGCTCTGGCGACCGGATTTGTGAGCCTGCCGCTGCTGGCGTGGATTGCGCAGTCGCCGGTGATTATCATCAGCGGCGAGCAGGCCAGTACCTACGAGTACGGCATGCTGCAGGTGCCGATTTTCGGCGCGCTGATCGTCGGTAACTTGGTGCTGGCGAAGCTGACCTCGCGCCGTACGGTACGCTGGCTGATTATCGCGGGTGGCTGGCCGATTGCCGCCGGGCTGATCCTGGCCGCCGCGGCCACGGTGGTGTCCAGCCATGCTTATCTGTGGATGACCGCCGGTCTGAGCCTCTACGCGTTCGGCATTGGGTTGGCGAACGCGGGCCTGGTGCGCCTGACGCTGTTTGCCAGCGATATGAGTAAAGGCACGGTTTCTGCGGCGATGGGTATGCTGCAGATGCTGATTTTTACCGTCGGCATCGAGGTGAGCAAACACGCGTATCAACTGGGCGGCAACGGGCTGTTCAGCCTGTTTAACCTGCTCAACGGCGTGATATGGCTGGGGCTGATGACCTATTTCCTGTGGAATAAATCGGTCGGTAATTCGCAGCAGTAATCAATAAGCCCGGCGTCGCCGGGCTTAGCATCAGGCGAAAGGCGTTTCCCGCTTCAGAATTTTATCGATAACCTCCAGCACTCCTTCCTCGTTGTTATGCGGCGCGCGATAGCCCGCAGCCGCCTTCACCGGCGCGGCGGCGTTGGCCATCGCAAAGCCAAACCCGGCCTGTCGCAGCATTTCGAGATCGTTACCGCTGTCGCCGAAGGCGACCACCTCGGCGTCGTGAATTCCCCAGCGCTGCTGCAGCAGGCGCAAACCGTTGGCTTTGTGAATGCCGGGCATGATGAGGTCAATATTGCCGTGGCCGGTGGTGACCGCGGTCATGACGTCGCCCAGCGCTTCATGCAGCGCGGCCTGGACATCCGGCACCAGGCGGTCCGGCAGATTGAGGCCGAACTTCAGGAAGGTATCGTCCAGATTGTCGAAGGTATCTACCAGCTCAAGTCGATGGTAATAGAGGGGCGCCATGGCCTTCAGCGCGTCGTCATAGCGGTTCAGGGTATAGGCGCTACGCTTGCCGCAGGCGATGATCTCCACCTCGGGCAGGGTATGCAGGAAGTCCACAACGGTGCGAAAGTGGTCATGCGGCAGCGCGCAGTTAAAGACCTCTTCGCCCGCGTCCACTACCCAGCCGCCGTTCTCCGCCACAAAGGCTATCTCCGCGACAATGTCCGGGAAGAAGGAGATAAGCTGCCAGTACTGGTTGCCGCTGGCGACCACAAAGCGAATGCCCTGGGCTTTCATATGCTGATACTGCGCGAGAAACCGCGCGCGGTTGTAGCGCTTTTCATCGCTCAGGAAGGTGCCATCCATATCTACTGCAATCAGTTTTACGCTCATCATGCATTCTCCATTACCGGTTGAGATTCAGGTTTCGCGACCGCACGGGCGACAAACGCCGCCACGATGACCAGCGCCAGCACGGCCAGCATCGCGCTGCGCAGGCCGAAATGCTCGCCGAGGAAGCCGAGCAGCGGCGGGCCGACCAGGAACGCCAGGTAGCCAGTGGTGGCGACCACGCTGACGCGGCCAGGCGCGTCCGGCCCGGTGTCGCTGGCGGCGGAGATGGTCAGCGGGAAGCCGAGCGAGGCGCCAAGCCCCCACAGGATAACCGACACGCCCGCAATCCAGTCGACGTCGACAAAGATAATCAGCCCGATGCCCAGCGCGCCCATCATGGCGCTGGCGCGCACCACCGCCACACGGCTGTAGCGGTCGATAAACCAGCCGCCGGTAAAGCGCCCGACGGTCATTCCAAGGGTGAAACCGGCGTAAATCAGCGAGCCGGAGGTGGGGCTGAAGCCGTGCCCGTCGACCATCAGCAGCGGCAGCCAGTCGTTAGCCGACCCTTCGGCAAAGGCCATCGCCAGGACGATGACGCCGATCAGCATTAGCTGGATATCGCGGTAGAACGGTACGCCTTTATCGCCATGGACAGCGCTGTCGTCGCGGTTCTTCCCGGTGCCGTCGGGAATGGCTTTAATCGCAATCATGATAGGCAGTATGCCCGCCAGCGCCGCCAGCAGGATGTGCAGCGTCGCGGACAGGCCAAAGGCGGTCAGCGCCATTCCGATTCCCGCCCCGACGAGGGTGCCGAAGCTGTAAAAGCCGTGCATCATCGGCAGCACGGTTTTGTTCATTTCGCGCTCAACCGCGGCGCCTTCAACGTTGATGGCGACTTCCGCCGCGCCAAAACTGCCGCCGAAAATCATCAGACCAAAGGCGAACAGCAGGGGAGAGGCCAGCCACAGCGCGCCGCTCAGGATGGCCATACCCAGCACCGCGCAGGACATGGTGGTGCGGATAACCCTGCGGGTGCCAAAGCGTTTTACCAGCCAGGCTGAACAGAGGATGCCGCTCATCGAGCCGACCGAGAGCCCAAACAGCACCACGCCCATCCCGGCGGTGGACAGCGAGAGAATATCGCGGATAGCCGGCGTGCGCGTAGCCCAGGAGGCCATCAGCAGCCCGGGTAAAAAGAAGAACATAAACAGCGCCCACATGCGAAGCTGCAGGGCGCTACGGGAAGAAAGCGATGTCATCCATTCATGGCCTGTACAAAGAGAAGCAGAGACAACACTAACAAGGTTGTGTACATTTGTACACATACACTTTATCCTTCGCGTTGTCTCTGCGTTGACCGCACGCGTTCACCCCAGTCACTTACTTGAGTAAGCTCCCGGGGATTCTCTCGTTTGCCGCCTTGATACAACCCGAATGATTTTGTGTATGAACCAGAGAGGAAAAATATGGCTCGCCGACCCAACGATCCGCTGCGCCGGGAACGTATTATCCAGGCCACGCTCGACACCATCGCCCGCCACGGCATTCAGGCTGTGACGCACCGTAAAATCGCCCAGTGCGCCGATGTGCCGCTGGGGTCGATGACCTATTACTTCAGCGGCATCGATGCGCTGCTTGAGGAAGCGTTCACCAGCTTTACCGCGCAGATGTCGCGGCAGTACCAGGCCTTTTTTACCGACGTCCTCACGCCAGACGACGCCTGCGACGCTATCACCCGGCTGATTTCCGGCGCTGAGGTCACTACCGCGCGCAATATGGAGCTGATGTACCAGATGTATGCCTTTACCAGCTGCAAACCGGCGCTGAAAGGGGTGATGCAGGACTGGATGCAGCGCAGCCAGCAGACGCTTGAGCGCTGGTTCGATGCGCCGACGGCGCGGGCGCTGGATGCGTTTATCGAGGGCATGACGCTGCACTTTGTCACCGACCGCGCGCCGCTTGGCCGCGATGAGATTCGTCAGATGGTGGGGAGAATCGCCGGGGAGCAGAAACAAAAAACCCATCAACCTTGAACCAAAGATGGCGGGGTTGATGGGCTCCACAAAATGGGGACATCAAAGAAAAGCAGTGGCACTACTTATGACTGATGCCTGATTAAAAAGTTCTGCACATCACAGAAATTTTTTTTGCCGGTTGCAATCTTCGTTTTATCCAAGACCCGGCCAGATGATGATTATCAGCGTACCTGCCAATGTTAACAAAACGTTAGCGATAGCGTAGGTGCCCGCGTAACCCAGCGCCGGAATGTTGCTGCGCGCGGTATCGCTGATAATTTCCATCGCCGGAGCGCAGGTTCGCGCCCCCATCATCGCGCCAAACAGCAGCGCGCGGTTCATGCGCAGCACGTAGGCGCCGAACAGGAAGCAGATGACGACCGGCACCAGGCTTACGATCAGGCCCGCGACCAGCATCTGGCCGCCCACGGCGCCAAGCCCGTGGCCGATGCCGCTGCCCGCGCTCAGGCCGACGCCCGCCATAAACACCATCAGACCAAACTCTTTCACCATATTCAGCGCCCCCTGCGGGATGTAGCCGAAGGTCGGGTGGTTGGCGCGCAGAAAGCCCAGCATGATGCCTGCGAACAGCAGTCCTGCGGCGTTGCCGATACCGAAGCTGAATGAGCTGAACTGGAAGGAGATCATGCCGATCATCAGGCCGACGATGAAAAAGGCACAAAATGCTAAAAGATCGGTCACCTGGCTGTGGATGGAAATAAAGCCGATGCGGTCGGCGATGGTCTTAACGCGCCGGGCGTCGCCGCTGATCTGGAGCACATCGCCTTTGTTCAGCAGAATGTTATCGTCGATCGGCATTTCAATCTGGCTGCGGATGACGCGGTTGAGAAAGCAGCCGTGATCGGTGAGCTTCAGCTGCGCCAGGCGGCGGCCGACCACGTTGTGGTTTTTCACCACCACCTCTTCGGTGACGATGCGCATGTCCAGCAGGTCGCGGTCAAACACCTCTTTGCCGTTGCGAAAGCTCGGGTCGAGGCGGGCGTGGGCGTCAGGGTAACCCACCAGCGCGATTTCATCGCCCATCTGCAGCACCGCGTCGCCGTCCGGGTTCGCCAGAATGCCGTTGCGGCGAATACGTTCGATATAGCAGCCGGTCTGGCGGTAGATGCCAAGCTCGCGCAGGTTCTTCCCGTCGGCCCAGGCCACCAGCTCCGGCCCGACGCGGTAGGCGCGGATCACCGGCAAATAAACCTTGCGGTTGGAGTCGGCGTCCAGACCGCGCTCGCGGGCGATCTGCTGGGCGCTGGTCTGCAGATCCTGATGCTGGAGCTTCGGCAAATACCGCGCGCCGAGGATCAGGCTCACCAGGCCAATCAGATAGGTCAGGGCGTAGCCGAGGCTCAGGTGGTCGAGGGCTGAGGTCAGCTCGCTCCCCGACATGCCGGAATGCCGCAGGGTATCGCCTGCGCCGACCAGCACCGGGGTGGAGGTCATGGAGCCAGCGAGCATACCGGCGGTCAGGCCGATATCCCAGCCGAACAGCTTACCGAGACCTAACGCAATCACTAGCGCTGAGCCGACCATCACCAACGCCAGCATCAGATAATTCTTACCGTCACGAAAGAAAATAGAAAAAAAGTTAGGGCCAGCTTCCACGCCGACGCAAAAAATAAACAGCATAAAACCGAGATTCAATGCATCAGTGTTAATACTGAAATGCTGTTGGCCTAATAACAGAGAGACCACTAAAACGCCAATGGAATTACCCAGTTGGATGGAGCCAAGACGCAATTTACCCAGACACAGGCCCAGCGCCAGCACCACGAATAATAACAGGATGTAATTCCCATTTAACAAATCTGCGACGTTTATATTCACGGAAGCTAACTTCTTGTTTACTAGTAACGTGTTGAAAGGAATGGTTATTTGGGCTAAGGTTTTTCCCAGGTACGGCGGAAAACGGTAACGTTCTTCTGCCTGCCGATAACCTTCAAATTAAGGCCGTTAGTTTAATCGTTCCTGTAGACAACGGCTAGTAACAATCGTTTGTAATCACGTGGGTGCTTTCAGGCATGGAATGCCGGAAAACTTTATCTGACTGGACGTAGTGGAAGTTCGATAGAGACAAAGTCAGGAGGAATTTTGAAGACTGAACGTGGCTGGGCGGGCGTTATCTGTTGTTTTGTCCTGTTTATTATCGTGTGCTTTTTTCTGACCCTGCGCATAGGCGACGCATTTCGCACGTCCGGCCATTCGGAGCTGGGGCTGCTTTTCTTTGTGATTCCGGGCGTTATTGCCAGCGTCATATCGCCAAAACGACAGCTGATGCTGCCTCTGCTGGGCGCGGTGCTGGCGATGCCGGTATGTCTGGTGCTGATGCGCCAGGGGTTTTTTTCCACCCGCTCTTTCTGGCAGGAGCTGGCGTGGCTGTTTAGCGCGGTGTTCTGGTGCGGATTGGGGGCACTGTTCTGGCAGTTTATCCGGGTTATCGCCGGAGCGAAGCGTGGACGCCAGTAGCGCCCACGCAGTGGCTTACGCGTACAGGCCGAGGTTGGCTTTCGCCCAGGCTTCGAAATCGGTAAAGCCGCCGATGTGCTGCTGATCGACGAAAATCTGCGGTACGGTTTCAACCGGTTTGCCGACGGTTTTCTGCAAATCTTCTTTGCTGATCCCTTCGGCGTGGATATCCACGTAGCGGTAGTTGAAGTCATCGCGCTCGTTGGTCAGTTTTTCTGCCAGCTCTTTTGCACGTACGCAGTAAGGGCATCCTGGACGACCAAAAATAACGGTAAACATATTTCTCTCCTGAGATGAGTCTGAGCCTGACGGCGAATAGGGTTATGATGCCGCGAGTAGAGCGCAGAAGAAAGAAGATTCTGCCTGTTGCTTTGATGGTTCTGGGCTATTTTCGTTAAATACAGCCTGCATTTGCCTCGCTATAATCATTCATCTTTATGGATGGAGAAGGACTATGCGTTCGCTTGGATCGTTACCGAAAAGCGTGCTGATACTGGAAGGCATTGGCATGGCGCTGCTGGCGCTGGCCTGGCTTTCGCTCAAGCAGTACGTCTCGCTGCCTGCGCCGTTTGACGGCGAGCTTGCCGGCATCATCATGATTTTCGCGGGTATTGTGCTGATGCTCCCGGCGGCGGTTGCGCTGATGTGGGAGATGGCGCAAACCGTCGCGCCGCAGCTGATGCGCCGTAACGATAAACCTTCTTCATCGTCAGACCAGGAAAAACGAGATGACGCCGACCATTGATCTGCTGCGCAGCCACCGCTCCATTCGCCACTTTACCGATAAACCCATCAGCGCCGCGCAGCGTGAGGCGATCATCGCCAGCGCTCAGGCGGCCTCCAGCTCCAGCTTTTTGCAGTGCAGCTCCATTATTCGCATTACCGACCCGGCGCTGCGCGAACAGCTGGTGACGCTGAGCGGCGGTCAAAAGCACGTCGCCCAGGCGGCGGAGTTCTGGGTTTTCTGCGCGGATTTTAACCGTCATCTGCAGATTTGCCCGCAGGCGCAGCTGGGGCTGGCGGAGCAGCTGCTGCTCGGCGTGGTGGATACGGCGATGATGGGGCAGAACGCCATGGCGGCGGCGGAGTCGCTCGGGCTTGGCGGCGTCTATATCGGCGGAATTCGCAACAATATTGAGGCCGTCACCGGGCTGCTGAAGCTGCCCACGCACGTGCTGCCGCTGTTCGGCCTGTGCCTGGGGTGGCCTGCGGACGACCCGGGCGTCAAACCGCGCCTGCCGGCAAGCCTGGTGGTGCACGAAAACCAGTATCAGGCGGTCGATGCGGCGGAGCTGGCCCGCTACGATGAAGAGATGGCGAACTACTATCTTTCCCGCGGCAGCAATACCCGCCGCGATACCTGGAGCGATCACATCCGTCGCACCATCGTGAAGGAGAGCCGTCCGTTTATTCTGGACTATTTGCATAAACAGGGCTGGGCCGTACGCTGAGGCCATTCATCCTGAGTCAGACTATGTGTATGATACGCCTGCTTTCAGGTCTTCATTGCGAGGTGCAGGGTGAAAATTGCCATATTGTCCCGGGACGGAACGCTCTGGTCCTGTAAACGTCTTCGTGAGGCCGCCATGCAGCGCGGCCACCTGGTCGATATCCTCGACCCGCTGTCCTGCTATATGAACATCAGCCCGGCGGCTTCGTCGATTCACTATAAAGGCCATCAGCTGCCGCATTACGATGCGGTGATCCCGCGGATTGGCTCCGCCATTACCTTTTACGGCACGGCGTCGCTGCGCCAGTTCGAAATGCTGGGCAGCTACCCGCTCAATGAATCCGTTGCTATCACCCGCGCCCGCGACAAGCTGCGCTCGCTGCAGCTGATGGCGCGTCAGGGCATTGACCTGCCGATCACCGGCATCGCCCACTCGCCGGACGACACCAGCGATCTTATCGATATGGTCGGCGGCGCGCCGCTGGTGGTGAAGCTGGTCGAAGGCACCCAGGGCATCGGCGTGGTACTGGCGGAAACCCGCCAGGCGGCGGAGAGCGTGATTGACGCCTTTCGCGGGCTCAATGCCCATATTCTGGTGCAGGAATATATCCAGGAGGCCAAAGGCTGCGACATCCGCTGCCTGGTGGTGGGCGATGAGGTGGTTGCCGCGATTGAGCGGCGCGCGAAGGACGGCGATTTTCGCTCCAACCTGCACCGCGGCGGCGTGGCGACGGTTGCCAGCATCACCCCGCAGGAGCGGGCCATTGCGCTGAAGGCGGCGAGCACGCTGGGGCTTGACGTGGCGGGGGTCGATATTCTGCGGGCCAACCGCGGTCCGCTGGTGATGGAGGTCAACGCCTCGCCGGGCCTGGAGGGGATTGAGAAAACCACCGGTATCGATATCGCGGGCAAGATGATCCAGTGGATAGAACGTAGCGCGCATCCCGGCTATTGCCTGAAAACGGGCGGGTGATCGCCATTTTCGCCCGTTTCGTAGCGTCAAACGGGTTTTTTGCGTACTCTATGGCGGTTTACTTTCATAGCAAGAGGTCTCAGGTATTATGGATTCACTCGTCGTTCCGGGTCTGGATACGTTACGTCAATGGCTCGACGAAATGGGCATCAGCTTCTTTGAGTGCGATACCTGTCAGGCGCTTCATCTTCCGCACATGCAAAATTTCGACGGCATTTTCGATGCCAAGCTCGATCTTGTCGACAACGTGCTGCTGTTCTCGGCGCTGGCGGAGATAAAACCTTCGGCGCTGCTGGCGCTGGCCGCCGATCTTTCCGCGATTAACGCCAGTTCGCTGACGGTGAAAGCGTTTATCGATATCCAGGACGACAACCTGCCGAAGCTGGTGGTCTGCCAGTCGCTGTCGGTAGGCGTGGGCGTAACCCGGGAACAGTTTGAGTGGTTCTTCCGTCAGAGCGAAGAGCAGGTCTCCATGGTTATCCTCGAAGCGGCGGCGCATCAGCTGCTGTTTAAGCCGGAAGATGAGGAGCCGGCAGGGGAAGAGATTCAATACCATTTTCTCCACTGATCCCGCGAGTAATTAGCGCAGCCGCTGCCAGCGCGGCTGCGTAAAACCCCCCGTATATTCTGTTTTTAACCTCTTCTTAAAGAATTTTTCACCACCTCCCTGGCGCTGTTGGCTTGCGCCATAAAGTGATCTTGCATAAAAAATTGATAAAAGGCGGTTTTTAACCCGGGCCAGGGTTTCAATCCCTGGCTAAAGTTATTCTTGCGGAACCTGAAAACGGGCCGCGTGAAAACCTGCGATTATCGCGATGTAACGCGGAATATCCTGCGGCAATCGCGAGCAATACGCGCCGGGAGAGAACCTCTCTCCTTTTCTTTGCAGACTGACAAAATATGCATGAATTTTGCATGCGTAAAAGTGCGTATGTTTAGTCCGAATGTTAACGGACGTCGATAAGGAAAAGAGATATGACCGCCTTGAGTAAGAAATGGTTAACGGGTCTGGTTGCGGGTGCGCTGATGGCCGTCTCTGCCGGCTCGCTCGCTGATGAACAAAAAACGCTGCACATCTATAACTGGTCAGACTATATCGCGCCGGACACGGTGGCGAACTTCGAAAAAGAAACCGGTATTAAAGTCGTTTACGACGTCTTCGATTCCAACGAAGTGCTGGAAGGAAAGCTGATGGCGGGAAGCACCGGCTTTGATCTGGTGGTGCCGTCGGCAAGCTTCCTTGAGCGTCAGCTTACCGCGGGCGTCTTCCAGCCGCTGGATAAAAGCAAGCTGCCGAACTGGAAAAACCTCGATCCTGAACTGCTGAAGCTGATTGCCCGCCACGATCCGGAAAACAAATACGCGATGCCTTACATGTGGGCGACCACCGGTATCGGCTATAACGTGGATAAGGTGAAGGCGGTGCTCGGTAAAGATGCGCCGGTCAACAGCTGGGATCTGGTGATGAAGCCGGAGAACCTCCAAAAACTGAAAAGCTGCGGCGTCTCCTTCCTTGACGCGCCGGAAGAAATTTTCGCCACCGTGCTGAATTATCTCGGTAAAGACCCGAACAGCACCAAAGCGGACGACTACACCGGCCCGGCGACCGACCTGCTGCTGAAGCTGCGTCCTGACATTCGCTACTTCCACTCCTCGCAGTACATCAACGACCTGGCGAACGGCGACATCTGCGTGGCGATCGGCTGGGCAGGGGACGTATGGCAGGCGGCGAACCGTGCGAAAGAGGCGAAGAACGGCGTAAATATCTCTTACTCCATTCCGAAAGAAGGGGCGCTGGCTTTCTTTGATGTTTTCGCGATGCCTGCTGATGCGAAAAACAAAGATGAAGCCTATCAGTTCCTCAACTACCTGCTGCGTCCGGACGTGATTGCCCATATCTCCGATCACGTTTTCTACGCCAACGTCAACAAAGAGGCGACGGCGCTGGTCAGCCCGGCAGTCCGCGATAACCCGGGGATCTACCCGCCGGCCGATGTACGCGCCAAGCTCTTCACCCTGAAGGTTCAGGATCCGAAGATTGACCGCGTGCGCACCCGTGCGTGGACGAAAGTAAAAAGCGGTAAGTAATGACATAGGGCACCAGGGCAGGGCAATGCGCCCGGCCCTGGTGCATAAAGTCGATGATTAGTATGGCGCTCAGACCATACGAAGTGTTTTTTTATGCCGGAGAGCACTGCTGTGAATGACGCTATCCCACGCCCGCAGGCGAAAACCCGCAAGGCGCTGACCCCGCTGCTGGAAATCCGTAACCTGACCAAATCATTTGACGGCCAACACGCCGTTGATGACGTCAGCCTCACCATTTATAAAGGCGAAATTTTTGCACTGCTTGGCGCATCAGGCTGCGGGAAATCGACGCTGCTGCGCATGCTGGCGGGCTTTGAACAGCCCTCCGTCGGGCAGATTGTGCTGGACGGCGTTGACCTCTCGCAGGTACCGCCGTATCAGCGTCCGATCAACATGATGTTCCAGTCCTACGCGCTGTTCCCTCACATGACCGTGGAGCAGAACATCGCTTTTGGCCTGAAGCAGGACAAACTGCCGAAAGCCGAAATCACCGCCCGGGTACAGGAGATGCTGGGCATTGTCCACATGCAGGAGTTCGCCAAACGCAAGCCGCACCAGCTTTCCGGCGGCCAGCGTCAGCGCGTGGCGCTGGCGCGCAGCCTGGCCAAGCGGCCAAAGCTGCTGCTGCTTGACGAGCCGATGGGCGCGCTGGACAAAAAGCTGCGCGACCGTATGCAACTGGAGGTGGTGGATATTCTTGAGCGCGTCGGCGTAACCTGCGTGATGGTGACCCACGATCAGGAAGAAGCCATGACCATGGCCGGGCGTATCGCCATCATGAACCGCGGTAAATTCGTGCAGATTGGCGAGCCGGAGGAGATTTACGAGCACCCGACGACCCGCTACAGCGCCGAGTTTATCGGCTCCGTCAACGTTTTCGAAGGCCTGCTGAAAGACCGTCAGGAGGATGGTCTGGTCATTGACTCGCCGGGGCTGAGCCATCCGCTGAAGGTGGATGTCGACGCTTCGGTTGTGGATAACGTACCGGTTTACGTGGCGCTGCGTCCGGAAAAAATATCGCTCTGCGAGGAGCCGCCCGCCGATGGCTATAACTTTGCCGTCGGGGAGGTTATCCATATCGCCTATTTAGGCGATCTCTCTGTTTATCATGTGCGTCTGAAAAGTGGTCAGATGATCAGCGCCCAGCTGCAGAACGAACATCGCTATCGCCGGGGGTTGCCGACCTGGGGCGATGAGGTGCGTCTGTGCTGGGATGCCGACAGCTGTGTGGTCCTGACGGTATAAGGAGAGGGTAAATGAGTGTCTTAGAATCACCGGCTCGCGCCCGCCAGCCGGGCGGTTTTGCGCTGACTCTGGCGCAGCTGCAAATGAAGTACGGCCGTAAGCTGGTCATTGCGCTGCCGTACGTCTGGCTTATTTTGCTGTTTATGCTGCCGTTCCTGATTGTGTTCAAAATCAGCCTTGCGGATATGGCGCGCACGATCCCGCCCTACACCAACCTGCTGGAGTGGGCGGATGACCAGGTCACCCTGACGCTTAACATCGGCAACTTCCTGCAGCTTACGGGCGACCCGCTCTATTTCGAGGCCTACCTGCAGTCGCTGCAGGTGGCGGCGATTTCGACGGCCTGCTGTCTGCTGCTCGGGTATCCACTGGCGTGGGCGGTGGCGCACAGCAAGCCGTCGACGCGCAATATTCTGCTGCTGCTGGTTATCCTGCCGTCGTGGACGTCGTTTTTAATCCGCGTCTACGCGTGGATGGGGATCCTGAAAAACAACGGCTTACTGAATAACTTCCTGATGTGGCTTGGGGTTATCGATCAGCCGTTGACCATTCTGCATACCAACCTTGCGGTGTATATCGGTATTGTGTACGCCTATCTGCCGTTTATGGTGCTGCCGATTTATACCGCCCTGACGCGCATCGACTATTCGCTGGTGGAAGCCTCGCTCGATCTCGGTGCGAAGCCGCTGAAAACCTTCTTCAGCGTCATTGTGCCGCTAACCAAAGGCGGAATTATCGCTGGCTCGATGCTGGTGTTTATTCCGGCGGTGGGCGAGTTCGTTATCCCGGAGCTGTTGGGCGGCCCGGACAGCATCATGATAGGCCGCGTGCTGTGGCAGGAGTTCTTTAACAACCGCGACTGGCCGGTCGCCGCCGCCGTCGCCATTGTGATGCTGCTGCTGCTGATCGTCCCAATCATGTGGTTCCACAAGCATCAGCAGAAACAGATGGGAGAACACGGATGAACAACTTACCGGTAGTCCGCTCTCCCTGGCGTCTGGTGATTCTGTCGCTGGGGTTCTTCTTTCTCTACGCGCCGATGCTGATGCTGGTGATTTACTCGTTCAACAGCTCCAAACTGGTGACGGTGTGGGCAGGGTGGTCCACGCGCTGGTACAGCGAGCTGTTCCACGATGATGCGATGATGAGCGCGGTGGGGCTGAGCCTGACCATCGCCGCCTGTGCGGCGACGATGGCGGCGATCCTCGGCACCATCGCGGCCGTGGTGATGGTGCGCTTCGGGCGTTTTAGCGGTTCGAACGGCTTTGCCTTTATGATCACCGCGCCGCTGGTGATGCCTGACGTGATAACCGGCCTGTCGCTGCTGCTGCTGTTTGTCGCGCTCGGCCATGCGATCGGCTGGCCGTCGGACAGGGGGATGCTGACCATCTGGCTGGCTCACGTCACCTTCTGTACGGCGTACGTGGCGGTGGTTATCTCCTCGCGCCTGCGCGAGCTCGACCGCTCTATTGAGGAGGCGGCGATGGATCTTGGCGCAACGCCGCTCAAGGTCTTTTTCATCATCACGCTGCCGATGATTATGCCGGCGGTGATCTCGGGCTGGCTGCTGGCCTTCACGCTGTCGCTGGATGATCTGGTTATCGCAAGCTTCGTCTCCGGCCCGGGGGCGACGACGCTGCCGATGCTGGTCTTCTCCAGCGTACGTATGGGGGTGAACCCGGAAATTAACGCCCTGGCGACGCTTATCCTCGGCGTGGTCGGTATTGTTGGTTTTATCGCCTGGTACCTGATGGCCCGTACAGAAAAGCAGCGGCTGCGCGATATCCAGCGTGCAAGACGCATCTGAAGGATTTAAAATCTGCTGCAAAGTGCCGCGCGTGCCGCGGCACTGTTTTTCAGGGAAGTGAAACAGTGGGATTTTTTTCGAAAACGCGTCGTTCGCATGCCAGTCTCAACGTTCCTGCGCTGGTGCAGGTGGCGGCGCTCGCTATTATTTTAATCCGCGCTCTCGATTTGCTGATGATCTTCAACCTGCTGGGGGTTGGGGGCATGGAGGAGTTCGTCCATCGCAGCGTGCAGACCTGGACGCTGACGCTGGTGTTTCTCGCAAGCCTGGTGCTGGTGTTTGTCGAAATCTGGTGCGCGTTTTCGGTGGTCAAAGGCCGCAACTGGGCGCGCTGGCTGTACCTGCTGACCCAGGTGATTGCCGCAGGCTACCTGTGGGCGGCGTCGCTAGGGTACGGCTATCCTGAGCTGTTCAGCATTGCCGGTGAGTCGAAGCGGGAAATTTTCCGCTCGCTGGTGATGCAAAAACTGCCGGATCTGCTGGTGCTGTTCCTGCTTTTTGTTCCTGCCAGCAGCCGCCGCTTTTTCCGTTTACAATAACGGTGATACAATCCCCGCCCCTGGAATTCTGAAGGTCTTTGTATGCAGTGCGCACTCTATGACGCCGGTCGTTGCCGCTCCTGTCAGTGGATTGAACAACCGGTTTCGCAACAGCTCTTAGCCAAAATGTCCGACCTGCAGGCGCTGCTGTCTGACCTGCCGGTTCAGGAGTGGCACGCGCCGGTGAGCGGCCCGGAGCAGGGCTTTCGCAATAAGGCCAAAATGGTGGTCAGCGGCAGCGTGGAGAAACCGCTGCTCGGGATGCTGCGCCGTGACGGCACCCCGGAAGATCTGACCCACTGCCCGCTGTACCCGCCCGCGTTTGCGGCGGTCTTCGCCGTCCTGAAGCCGTTCATCGCCCGCGCCGGACTGACGCCGTACAATGTTGCCCGCAGGCGCGGCGAGCTCAAATACCTGCTGTTGACCGAAAGCCAGCTCGACGGCGGCATGATGCTGCGCTTTGTGCTGCGTTCGACCGGCAAGCTTGAGCAGCTTCGCGCCGCGCTGCCGTGGCTGCAGCAGCAGCTGCCGCAGCTGAAGGTTATTTCCGTGAATATCCAGCCGGTGCATATGGCCATTATGGAAGGCGACGAAGAGATCTTTCTGACCGGGGCGCAGGCGCTGGCGGAAAACTTTAACGGCGTACCGCTGTGGATCCGCCCGCAGAGCTTCTTTCAGACTAACCCGACCGTTGCCACCAGCCTGTATGCCACCGCTCGCGACTGGGTGCGCGGCCTTCCGGTAACGCATATGTGGGATCTGTTCTGCGGCGTCGGAGGGTTTGGCCTGCACTGCGCAACGCCTGCAATGACGCTGACCGGCATTGAAATCGCGCCGGAAGCTATCGCCTGCGCGAAGCAGTCGGCGGCGGAGCTTGGGCTCACCAACCTGCGCTTTCAGGCGCTCGACTCCACGCAGTTTGCCGTCGGGCAGGGCGAGGCGCCCGGGCTGGTGCTGGTGAACCCGCCGCGTCGCGGCATCGGCGAAGCGCTTTGCGCGTATCTGGATCGGATGGCGCCGGACTATATCGTCTATTCGAGCTGCAACGCGCAGTCGATGGCGAAGGATATCGCCCGCCTGCCGCATTACCGGATTGAACGTGTGCAGCTGTTCGATATGTTTCCGCATACCGCGCATTATGAGGTGTTAACGCTTCTGGTCAGGGAACGCTGATGCAGCGTGCCGGGACGACCAGTAGCGCCCCGGCAGCCGTGACGTATTACTGGCTCATGGCGTCTTTTTTGCCCATCTCATCCTTTTTCATATTGTCCATTTTGCCCATTTTGTCTTTCCCCATATGATCCTTACTCATGGTGTCTTTGCACATGCCGTCTTTGCTGTCCTTGCACATTTTATCGTGCGGCTTAGACATGGTGTCTTTCGCCATACTGTCTTTGCTCATGGAGTCCGCCGCCTGGACGTTGGCCATAAACAGCGCTGAAAGCACAGCGGCCGCGATGATCATCTTTTTCATGGTATTGCCTCGTCGTTTACGTTGTTGTGTTAACTGCCACCAAACCAGTTGTAACCCTGATCTTCCCAGTAACCGCCCGGGAAACGATTGGTGATTTCAATGACCTGAATATGCTTGGGATTTTTGTACCCCAGCTTGGTCGGGATGCGTAATTTCATGGGATAGCCATATTCCGGAGGAAGGATCTGGTTATCCCACGTCAGCGCCAGCAGCGTCTGCGGATGCAGCGCGGTGGCCATATCAATGCTGGTGTAGTACTCGTCCGCACAGCGGAAGCTGACGTACTTCGCGCGCATATCGGCGCCGATCAGCGTCAAAAAGTGGCGAAACGGCACGCCGCCCCATTTGCCTATGGCGCTCCAGCCTTCAACGCAGATATGGCGGGTTATCTGGCTCACCTGCTGCATGCGGTACAGCTCGGGCAGGCTCCAGCGGCGGGTGTCACGCACCAGCCCGCGGATCTCCAGCCGGTAGTCGCGTCCATCCACCTGCGGGATATCCGCAGGCCCGTAAAAGGCGTTGAAGGGAAAGGGGCGGGTAATTTCGGCGGCGGTATATTCCGGCGCCAGATTGCGGTCGCTGAACAGGAAACCCTGTACCCGGTCATTAAAGCGCGACATTCGCGACAGGACGTTTTCCACATCGGCGTTATCGCTGATGTCGCAGCCGGTCAGCATCATAATGCCGCCGAGGGTCAGCCCCTGACGCAGCAGGCGGCGGCGATCCGGGCTCAGCAGTTTTTCGGCATCCTTCACCAGATAATGCGCATCGCTGTCGGAGAGAATACGGGTTTTTTTCATTATCAGTTCCTTAGCGGCCGCGCAGCATAGCCAGCAGCGTACGTGGCACCAGCAGCACCATCAGCAGGTGAATGACGATAAACAGCGCCATGGCGCTCATGCAGAAAAAATGGATATAACGCGCCGCCTCATAGCCGCCGAGCAGCGTGCGCAGCAGCGGAAACTGGACGGATTTCCACAGCACCAGGCCTGACAGCACCAGGCCGACGCCGTCGAGAAGAACCAGCAGATAGGCGATTTTTTGCACCATGTTGTAATGGCGCAGGTCGGCATGCTGAAGCTTGCCGCGCAGCGCCTGGGAGAGGTCTTCTTTCAGCTGGCCCAGCGACAGCGGAAAGAATTTGCGCCGAAAGCGCCCGCTGACCAACCCCAGTGAGAAATAGACCGCGCCGTTGATAACCAGCACCCACATCATGGCGAAATGCCACTGCAGCGCGCCGCCGAGCCAGCCGCCGAGGGTCAGCGACGCCGGAAAAGAAAAGGGGAACAGGGGAGAGGCGTTATAAATGCGCCAGCCGCTGAACAGCATGCCCGCAATGGCCACGACATTAACCCAGTGGCAGCAGCGCAGCCACAGCGGGTGTACCGGTTCTGAATGTGATGGTTGCATGGCGCGCTCTCCGTGAATGGCATGAGCGCATCATGGCGGCTTTATGGTCACCACATCCTCACGGAAGTTTAAATAAAATGTGATAACTTGCCGCGCCAGCCTGCGGTAAGCTTTTGGTAAAGACTTCGTGGGTAACTCGCTATGAATAACGCAAAGAAAATACTGCTGGTGGAAGACGATCGCGATATCGCCACCCTGCTGCGGCTGAATCTGCAGGATGAGGGGTACAAGATTGTCCATGAGGCGGACGGCGCCCGGGCGCTGGCGTTACTCGATAAGCAGGTCTGGGACGCGGTGATCCTCGACCTGATGCTGCCCCACGTCGACGGTCTCGAGATTTGTCGCCGCATTCGTCAGATGGCGCGCTATCTGCCGGTGATCATCATCAGCGCCCGCACCAGCGAAACCCACCGGGTGCTGGGGCTGGAGATGGGGGCGGACGACTACCTGCCGAAGCCGTTTTCCGTGCTGGAGCTCATTGCCCGCGTCAAAGCGCTGTTTCGCCGCCAGGAGGCGATGGGGCAGAACATCCGTCTGGAAGGCGGCATGATTAGCTGCCACGGCCTGGCTATCGACCCGCTGGCGCGCGAAGTGCGTCTGCGCGGCGAGCTGGTCGATCTTACGCCGCGCGAGTTTGACCTGCTTTACTGGTTCGCCCGTCATCCCGGCGAGGTGTTTTCCCGCCTGTCGCTGCTGGACAACGTCTGGGGCTATCAGCACGAAGGGTACGAGCATACGGTGAATACGCATATCAACCGCCTGCGGACTAAAATCGAGCGCGATGCCGCCGAGCCGGAGGTCATCCTCACCGTCTGGGGCAAAGGCTATAAATTTGCCGTCGAGAAACCGGAGGCGCAGCCATGATCCGCCGCCTTACCCTCAGCCAGCGGCTGACGCTGGTGTTTACCGCCATTCTTCTGCTTTGCGCGGCGGCCGCCTGCGGCGTGCAGCTCTACAGCAGCAGCCAGTACGGGAATGCGATGGTGCAGCGCTTGTCCGCCGGGCTGGCTCAGCAGATAGTTCGCAGCGAGCCGCTGCTGGACGGCGGCGGGCAGGTGAATCGCCAGACGCTAAAAACGTTGTTCGACCGGCTGATGACCCTGAATCCCAGCGTGGAGCTGTACCTGATATCGCCGGAGGGCCAGCTGCTGGCCGATGCCGCGCCGCCGGGGCACCTGAAACGCCAGCGCGTCGACATTGCGCCGCTGCAAACGTTTCTCGCCGGCAGCGTCTGGCCGGTGTACGGCGACGACCCCAGGAGCCTGGATAAGCAAAAAGTGTTCAGCGTGGCGCCTATTCGCCTCGACGGCGAGCTGCGCGGGTATCTGTATATCATTTTGCAGGGCGAGGAGCTAAACGCGCTGGCCGACGCGGCGTGGCAAAAGGCGCTGTGGAGCGCGCTGCTCTGGACGCTGCTGCTGGTGGCGCTGTTTGGCCTGCTGGCAGGCATGCTGGTCTGGTTCTGGGTCACGCGTCCGGTAAAACAGCTGACGGCCGACGTCAGCGGGCTTGAGCAGGACAGCATCAGCGCGATTAAACAGCTGGCGCTGCAGCCGCCGGAACCGCAGCCCGGCAATGAGGTGGCGGTACTGCGCAATACCTTTATCGAGCTGGCGCGTAAAATCGCCTGCCAGTGGGATCAGCTGGCCGACAGCGACCGCCAGCGCCGCGAGTTTATTGCCAACATCTCGCACGATCTGCGCACGCCGCTGACGTCGCTGCTCGGGTATCTGGAAACGCTGTCGATGAAGGCGGAGACGCTGTCGCCGGAGGATAACCGTCAGTATCTGGCGATTGCCCTGCGTCAGGGGCATAAGGTGCGGCACTTGTCCCAGCAGCTTTTTGAGCTGGCGCGGCTTGAGCACGGCGGCATCAAGCCGCAGCTGGAGCGTTTTGCCATCGGCGAGCTGATACAGGACGTGGCGCAGAAATTCGACCTGACGATAGAAACCCGGCAGCTGCATCTGCAGGTCGATATGCCGCACTCTCTGCCGCTTATCAATGCCGACGTCTCAATGATTGAGCGCGTGGTGACGAACCTGCTGGATAACGCCGTGCGCCATACGCCGCAGGGCGGCACCATCCGGCTCAGGGTCTGGCAGGAAAATACGCAGCTGCAGGTAGAGGTGGCCGACAGCGGGCCGGGCGTGGAGGCGGCGATGCGCGAGCAGCTGTTCCAGCGGCCGTCCGCGCTCAGCCAGAAGGCGTCGCGCGAGGCGCGGGGCGGCCTTGGGCTGCTTATTGTACGCCGGATGCTGGAGCTGCACGGCGGCGGTATCCGCCTGATGGACGCCGCGTCCGGCGCCTGCTTCCGCTTTTTTGTGCCGTTATGATGCTGGCTTAGCTCAGAGTGGCAAGCAGATGCAGCGCCGCAGGTTGTTTTTCCACAATGCGCAGCAGCAGCATAGCCTGCTTGTTCGGTCTCGCGACGCCCTGTTCCCAGTTCTGATAGGTTTTCAGCGCGGTATGCAGATAGCGCGCAAACAACGCCTGTGAAAGATTCAGACGGCGGCGGATGCCTCTGATATCTTCCGCTGTTAGCAGAATATCCTGCGTCGCCAGACGATGTGTTTTCAGGGTACGCTTACCTTCATTGGACTCCTGCCAGGCGTGCATTCCTTCGGTAAGCTCAGTAAAAAGATCCCGGCTCATTATTCCCCCCGGATTCGTTGTTCCAGCATTTGATGAAGTATCTCACATTGGGTCTGGGTCAGATCGACCATCTCATTTTTGTTATAGAGGGTAAACAGCAGGAACTGCCATTTGCTCTGCCACCAGTAATAGATAACGCGAAGTCCGCCTCTTTGACCTTTGCCGCGTTTGATATCGACAAAGCGCAATTTTCTGAGGCCGCCCGTATGCTTAATCACATCGCCCGCAAGCGGATTGATCATCAGCAGTTGCTGCAATTCACCAAATGACTCATCACTAAGATAGTAAGCACGATGCCGCTCAAAAGGGGGCATCTCGACAAACACCGCGTCCATAGGCATATCTTCCCGATTAAAAGGAAGTATACTATACCCATTATGGGGATAGTAGCGGCGTGGGGCTGATAATTCGGAAAAAATAAAGGCCAGCGCGATGGCTGGCCTTGCGGTTAGTGCTGAGCCGTCACTCAGGGAACCACTGGTCGCTGATTTTCTTATAGGTGCCGTCGGCTTTGATGGCCTTCAGCGCGTTGTTAAGCTGTGCCAGCAGCGCCTGGTTATCCGGACGTACCGCGATGCCAAGACCGGTGCCGAAGTACTGCGGATCGGTCACTTTCGGCGTGGCGGTGCCGAGCTGCGGGTTGGTTTTCAGCCACTCGTTGACCACGGCGGTATCGCCGAATACGCCGTCAATACGGCCGTTTTTCAGGTCGATAATCGCGTTCTGGTAGCTGTCATAGGCCACGGTTTTCACCTCAGGATGTTTGTCCTGCAGGTATTTCTGGTGCGTGGTGCCGTTTTCCATTCCGATGCGTTTGCCCTTCAGGTCATCAAACGATTTGAATTCCCCTTTTTTGGCAATCACCAGCGCGGAGTTGGCGTAGTACGGGTCGGTAAACGATACCTGCTTGCTCCGCTCCGGGGTAATGTCCATACCGGAAATGACCGCGTCATACTTTTTAAATTTCAGCGACGGGATCAGGCTGTCAAAGGCGTGGTTGGTAAAGGTGCAGTCGGCCTGCATCTGTTTGCATAACGCTTTCGCCAGATCGATATCGAAGCCGACAATTTGGTTACTGGCATCCATGGATTCAAACGGCGGGTAGGTAGCGGAAACGCCGAAGTTAATTTTCTCCGCTGCGCTGGCGCCGACGGCAAAGGAAGCAAGCAGTGCGGCCAGAATGACTTTTTTCATCGTTGAACTCCTGTGTTCATTCTTATGATGTTGTGCCGTGTCTGAGGCATGAAACGAACAATGCCATCAAATGAATTTATATGCAATATAAATGGATAATTATTTTTTTAATATTAATAAAAAAGGCGGATAACTAAATAGTTATCCGCCTGGTGGTGATATTTTATGCAGACTAGTTGCGGCGTTCGAAGGCCAGCGCTTTGCGCTCAATCAGGCGCATCAGCAGCGTCAGCAGACCGTTGACGATGAGGTAAATCACCCCGGCGGCGCCAAACACCATCACATCATAGGTGCGTCCGTACAGCAGCTGGCCGTGGCCCATCACTTCCATCAGGGTAATGGTGTAAGCCAGAGAGGTGCTCTTAAATACCAGCACCACTTCGTTAGAGTACGACGACAGCGCGCGCTTGAAGGCGTAGGGCAGCAGGATAGCGAGCGTATCCTTTTTGCTCATCCCCAGCGCGCCGCAGGACTGCCACTGTCCGTCGGGGATTGCGCGGATAGCCCCGTAGAACAGCTGCGTGGTATAGGCCGCGCTGTTCAGCGACAGCGCAATCATCGCGCACAGCCACGGCTCGGACAGCAGGTGCCACAGCACCGGATACTCCTGCAGCGACGGAAACTGCCCCGGGCCGTAGTAGATCAGGAAGATCTGCACCAGCAGCGGCGTCCCGGTGAACAGCGTAATGTAGCCGCGAACGATCCACACCAGCACCGGCGTTTTCAGCGTCAGGATGATGGTGAAGATCAGCGCCAGGATCAGCGCCACCACGATAGACGCGACGGTCAGCGTCAGGCTGGTGTGCAGCCCTTTCATCAGTTCGGGTAAATACTCAAGCATCAGCCTGGTCTCCGTTCAAAGCGGGTCGCGCGCAGGTCAATGCGTTTGAGGATGTACTGACTGAGCAAAGTAATCACCAGGTAGATAGCCGCCGCCACAATGTACCAGGTAAACGGCTCCTGGGTACGGGTGGCGATACTTTTGGTCTGCAGCATCAGGTCGTTGACGCTGATAAGCGAAACCAGCGCGGTATCCTTCAGCAGCACCAGCCACTGGTTGCCCAGCCCCGGCAGCGCATGACGCCACATCTGCGGCATCACCAGACGGAAGAAAATCGCGCTTTTCGACAGGCCCAGCGCCTGGCCGGATTCCCACTGCCCGATCGGCACCGCCTTCAGCGCGCCGCGCAGGGTCTGCGAAGCGTAGGCGGAGTAGAGCAGGGACAGCGCGATCACGCCGCACAGGAAGGGGCTGACGTCGAAGTTTTCAATTTGCATCTGAACCGGGATCTTGACGATGCCCAGGTTAAGAGTAAACCCGTCGGACAGCAGTAACAGCAGCTGCGACGAGCCGAAATAGATAAACAGGACCACCAGAATTTCCGGTAATCCGCGCAGAATAGTCACCCAGGCTGAGCCGATCCATGCGACAGGACGCCATTTCGCTGACTCCCAGACCGCAAAGATCATCGCTAATACCAGCCCGATGACCAGCGCACAAACGGCAAGGCCGACGGTCATCCCGGCGGCGCTTGCTAATGGAAACATTTCGTTCATCAAGAATTACTTCTGGAACCATTTGTTGTAGATGGTCTGATACGTCCCATCCTGTTTAACTTTATCCAGCGCGGCGTTGAATTTCTGCTGCAGCTCGGTGTTGCCCTGACGTACGGCGATGCCGAGGCCGGTGCCGAAGTAATCTTTATCCGTTACCTTATCGCCAACCGACGCCAGCTTATCGTTAGACTTCAGCCATTCGGTGACCACGGCGGTGTCGCCGAACACGGCGTCGATACGGCCGTTTTGCAGGTCAAGTTTGGCGTTCTGATAGCTGTCGTAAGGGACGGTGGTGATTTCCGGGTGCTTATCGGTAATGAATTTCTGGTGGGTTGTCCCGTTCTGCACGCCGACTTTTTTGCCTTTCAGCTGATCGATGGTGGCGTACTTACCTTTCTGGCCGATAAACAGCGCTGAGTTATCGTAGTACGGCTTAGAAAACAGCACCTGCTTTTCACGCTCCGGCGTGATGTCCATACCGGCCATCACCGCGTCGATACGGCGGAATTTCAGGCTCGGGATCAGGCTGTCGAAGGCCTGGTTGGTGAAGGTGCAGGTTGCGTCGATCTCTTTACACAGCGCGTTCGCCAGGTCGACATCGAAACCAACAATCTTGTTGCTCGCGTCCATGGACTCAAACGGAGGGTAAGACGCTTCGGTCGCGAAACGAATGGTTTCTGCTGCTGTGGCAGAAAGGCTGACGCTTGCAAGCAGCGCGGCAATCAGAACTTTTTTCATTGTCATTGTCCCGGGTGTCAGTGTGAAAGATAGTGTTTAAACGCTTCGGTCTGCGGCGCGGTAAAGCAGCCCGCATCCCCTTGCTCAATGATGTGACCGTTTTCCATATACACCACACGGCTGGCGGTTTTACGCGCCACTTCCACTTCATGGGTGACGATCACCTGAGTAATGTTGGTTTCCGCCAGTTCGCGGATGATGCTGACTATCTGCGCGGTGATTTCAGGGTCCAGCGCGGCGGTCGGCTCGTCAAACAACAGCACCTGCGGCTCCATCATCAGCGCGCGGGCAATCGCCACACGCTGCTGCTGGCCGCCGGAAAGGTGCAGCGGATAGCGGTCGCTATAGGGTTTGAGGCGCAGACGCTCAAGCAGTTTTTCCGCGCGGGCCAGCGCCTGGTCTTTGGACAGGCCCAGCACGCGGCAGGGCGCCTCAATCAGGTTTTGCTGTACGGTCAGGTGCGGCCACAGATTGTACTGCTGGAACACCATGCCGACGTTCTGGCGCAGGTCGCGAATGGCTTTATCAGACGGCGTCCTGGCAAAGTCGAATTGATTCCCGGCGATTGAGAGCGTTCCTGAACGCGGCATCTCCAGCAGGTTAAGCACGCGCAGCAGAGAGCTTTTCCCCGCGCCGCTTGGGCCAAGAAGCACCAGCGTCTCGCCCTGCGGGCAGTCAAGCGTGATGTCGAACAGCGCCTGGTGTGCGCCATAGAAGCAGTTAATGCCGTTTAGTCTGATACTCATCCGGATAATCTGATACTGATAGCTATTGAGGCCGCAAATAGTAACGTTGACAGAATAGTTATGCAATATTTATGCGTTAAAACTTAAATGTAAACCATGTTTACTCTTAAAGTTAGCACAAAATAGCGGTGGTTGAGGGCGGGCAAGACAAATGTCGGCATCCGCAGCGGAATGCCAGACATTTTAGCGGGGTTACTACTTTAGCGCTGTTCCAGCGACTGGCGCAGCGTACCGGCCGGCGCGTGGACGCTGCCGCCGAGGTAGCGTACGTCATCCACGGCCCAGCACTGGCCTTCGCGGATCATCAGCACTTCATCCTGCCAGCTCTGCGTCCCCTGCTTCAGGGAGACGCGCAGCGGAATGTTGCGGGCGTCGGTATTCGGGATGGTTGACGCGCTGGCGACGTCCGCGCTGTCCGGCAGCGTCGTGCGGCTGGAGAACGGATCGGTCTGCAGCAGGGCGCGTTTGTTCGGATCGCGGCTGGTGTCGTTAAGCAGTTTTGCCAGCGAGTCGCTCAGATACGGGCGCAGCGCGGCGAGATCGCTGTTACGCTGCTGAATGCGGTAATCATAAAATTTCTGCGCCACCGTGTCCGGGCCGCCCTCGATGCAAGGACCGCTGCGGGTGCCGATATCTTTAAACGCGGGCGTGACGGTGGTGCAGGCGCTGAGGACCAGCGCGCACGGAACAAGAAGGGCTGCAACGGAGTAGCGCATGGTGATTTCCTTATAAACGGACTACGGTATTTAGTGTTTTCAAGCATAGCGTATTGCTACAATTGTGTGTTTGATTAACAGAGCTAAGGCATTGAAGGAGAAATAGTATGCAATTCTCTACCACTCCAACCCTGGAAGGGCAGACCATTGTGGAATACTGCGGCGTTGTGACCGGGGAAGCTATCCTTGGCGCCAATATTTTCCGTGATTTTTTTGCCGGTATTCGCGATATCGTCGGCGGGCGTTCCGGCGCATATGAAAAAGAGCTGCGTAAAGCGCGGGAAATCGCTTTTCAGGAGCTGGGCGAGCAGGCGAAAGCGCTGGGCGCCGATGCGGTCGTCGGAATCGATATCGACTACGAAACGGTCGGTAAAGACAGCAGCATGCTGATGGTGAGCGTCAGCGGCACGGCGGTAAAAGTACGCCGATGAAAAAGGCGCTGCTGCTGCTCGCGCTGCTGCTCGCCGGGTGCGCCAGCGAGAAAGGGATCGTCGATAAAGACGGTTATCAGCTGGACACCCGCCACCCCGCGCAGGCAGCCTTCCCGCGCATTAAAATCCTCGTCATTCACTATACGGCGGGAGATTTTGACGCGTCGCTGGCGACCTTAACCGACCGCCAGGTCAGCGCCCATTACCTGATCCCCGAAGCCCCGCCGGTGCATCACGGCAAACCCCGTATCTGGCAGCTGGTGGCGGAGGACGAACTCGCCTGGCATGCCGGCGTCAGCTTCTGGCGCGGCGCGACCCGTATTAACGACACCTCTATCGGCATTGAGCTGGAAAACCGCGGCTGGCAGAAGACCGCAGGCGCGAAAAGCTTCGCGCCGTTTGCGCCCGCGCAGATTGATGCGCTGATCCCGCTGGCGAAGGACATCATCGCCCGCTACCGCATTGCGCCGCAAAACGTTGTCGCCCATGCCGACATCGCGCCGCAGCGCAAGGACGATCCCGGCCCGCTGTTCCCCTGGCAGACGCTGGCGCGCCAGGGCATCGGCGCGTGGCCGGACCCCGCTCGCGTGGCGTTTTATCTGGGCGGACGTGCGCCCTCCGCGCCGGTCGATACGGCATCGCTGCTCGATCTTCTCGCCCGCTATGGCTATGAGGTGCCGCCGGGTATGACGCCCGCGCAGCAGCAGCGGGTCATCATGGCGTTTCAGATGCATTTCCGCCCCGAGCGCTGGGACGGCGTTGCCGATGCGCAAACCCAGGCCATTGCCGAAGCACTGCTGGAGAAATACGGGCAGGGGTAGGCCGCAGGCCGCTTGTTGTTACCCGCTATCGATATATTTGTGAAATCTATTGGTTTTAACAAAAGTATATGATGAATTAATTTTTTCTTAATTGACTATAAACTGCCCTGATTTAACATGTGCTTCGTTGTTAAGATAATTCTTAAATAAAAATACTCCCAATATTCTCATTTCTGGCAAGAAAACGGCTCCCGGTGAAAGTAGCATCATCGAGTATTTTCATTTTTGCCCATTTCACTCCAACTCATTTTTATGGTTTTAAAAGGTGGTATAATGTTAAGCATTTACAGAAATAAACTGAAGCCAGCCGAAGAAATTGATTATCTGATCTCATTGACGAACGGCTTTCCTGAGAAAAACATCAAAAAATGGCAGCGTTTAAACTATGTTAATTCCGAGTATATTTATGTCATTATCAGCGGTGAGTTTGAGTACCGCCGTCTCTGTGACGACCTTTGCCTGTTCAGCGCCAGAAATCAGTTTATTTTTGGCGTGACCAGCCTGTTTTACGATGTCGGCCATATCTATGGTGTTGCCAAAAGCAACATTGTTGTCCGGATGGTCAAAAAGACAGAGTTCATGACCTTATTGACGCAGGCAAGCGCCTGGCCGCAAATGACGAAGATCCTGGCCTGGTATTTACTGATTTTTAATAAGCGCGACGATATTCTGGTGGCCCGCAGCGCGTACGACGTGATTCGCGAATTTCTGCTGGAAATTAACGATATGATTATTAACCATCAGCGTGAAATTAATATTTATGACTACATTCAGGAATACACCAGCCTGGCGCGCAGCACCATTGTTAAAATCCTCTCCGACCTGAAAAGGGGGCACTATATCGAAGTCGATAAGGGCCGCTTAATAAAAATTAACTCATTACCGGTTAAGTATTAACGGGTGTGGCTGTGGCGCTTAAGTGTCCTGAACGGTAACGAAGGACACTTAGCCATCCTGATAGCCATGGGATTTATTCTCATCGACAGCATCGCCCTGCTCAGGGGGCGGCGGTATTTTTCCCTGTGAGTACTCCTGCTGCTGTTCTTTCAGCGCCTGCATAAAGCGCGCTCTCAACGACGGTTCCTGCCCGGAAGCCTCATTTGCGTCCTGCATGTCAGGCAGCGCTTTTGTCGCCAGGTCGCCGTCAGGCGTATGCGTCCAGTCGCTATCGTTTTCGCGGGTGGAGTTGTCAGCCTGCGGCGCGTTTAACGGCGGAAAGGGTTTAGCGACATAGACATAATGCATATCCGACAGCTGCGCGCCGCCGTTGTTTTTGGCTTTAACGGCGGCAGTCGGCGCGGGGTGACGGTATTGCCAGTAAAGATGAGCATACACGCCGCCCGCCAGAAGCGCCGACGCGCAGGCCAGCCATACCAGCAGGCGGGTAAACAGCGCCTGCCATGACGGCAGCCGCCAGGTAAAATAAACGGCCTCATCGCAGGCATAGCTGCGCTGTGCGGCCAGACAGATAGTCGACATTATGCGGCTTTTCCTTTTGCTGGCGTGGCGGTCTCTGCGGCGGGTATGACGACCGAGGGCGTCATATTTACGCTACGCATCAGTTGAATCAGGGTTTCTTCACCGGCAATACCGTCAACGCCGATTCCGGCCTTGCTCTGGAAATCGCGGGTGCGCTGCATCAGCTCGGCGGTCCAGCGCGTGGACTGCGTGGGCGGTTTACCCAGCGCCTGGCCCAGCGCGTCGTCAAGCCAGCGGATGTCTTTGCTGCCGCTGGCGGCGGAGATGGCCTCTTTCCCTTCCGGCGTCAGGCGATGCAGCAGGGTGTAGCGACCGGTAGCGTGCTGCTGGTACCACTGGCGGGTCACCTGCCAGGTGCGGTTATTGAGCAGCAGATCCAGCGAATTCTGGCCCACGCGCGCGACGACCGCATAGTTCATGCGGCTGCCGGTTTTCAGCTCCGCGACCCAGGGGTATCCCTCCGCCTGCAGGGCCGCCAGCGTGGCGCTGCCCGTCTTGCACATCAGGGCGACGCGCGAGGCGTTCTGGCACAGCGCCTCATCGGCAGAGGCATCGTATCCCCACATTTTATACAGCTGATGCATGGCATCCGGCTGGCTGATTACGTCGCTGCCCATGTCCGGGACGGCGGGTGGCGCTTTGGGGATGGCGGCCGTGGCCCAGCGGGCGGGCTGCGGTAGCGAGAACGGTAATCGGGCGGTCAGCGTTGCACAATAAAGCCACCCCGCCGTCGCGCAGGTCAGCACGGCGGCCGTGGCGATCGCTATCCGGCGTTTAAGCGGGCGCGGGCGGGGCAGCACTTCGCCTGCCGCCAGCCGCAGATGGCGGGCGCTGACCTGCGACGCACGCTCGGTCCAGGCGGCCAGCAGCGCCAGATGGGCGATGCTGTTCATGGCGGTGATATTACCCCGCGTCAGGCGATACGCTTGACGGATACGGGCCGGGGAAAAGGGCCTGGCGTCCGCACCGTGCGCCGCCAGCTGCGCCAGCCAGTAGCGCTGGCATTCGCGGCCCGTCAGCGGGCGCAGCTGATGCTGGGTATGTACCCGCGGCGGCAATCCCGCCTCCCGCAGAAAGCACCGCGTCTCGTCCGGCGTGCCGGTGAGCATCACGGTCAGGGGAATGTCCAGCTCTTCGGCGCGCATCAGCAGCATACCGAGCAGCGGGCCGCATTTTGCCCGCGCCTGCTGCACGGCGTTGATGATAAGCAGCTTTCCGGACGTTTTCCTCCAGCGCTGGAGCACCGTATCGATGCCGTGCAGAAGCGATTTCCCTTCCGCCGGGCCGCCGTTGAGCTTATGCAGTAGCGCCTCCGCGCTCAGGTGAGGGAAGGCGCCGAGGGTCAGGCTGTCCGCGTGCTGGCGCGCGAGCATCGCGCTGAAGGCCGCGAGCAGCGGCTCATCGTCGGAAACGAGCGCGATAATCCCGGCGCGGCGAGATTTTTCCGCCAGCAGTGCAAAAACATCCCGGTGGTAATCCACCAGAAAATGACCATCGGGCGCCGTGACCCGCTGAAAGGGATGCGCGTCGAAATGAAAATGATTCAGATACATAGTAAAGCCGCTATTTCATCTACCGTACGTTAGCACTGCCGGTGTCGATATATTTCACCGGCGCGAATATTTACATGATGAGAAAACCGAGAGGGATTGTGTTTTCCTTCGCAAGAGTACGAAGTGCGCGCGGCGGAAACAATCGACGCCTTGAGTAAAAATATTCTCAGGGTCCGGGAGGCATAAGGCTGATGTCGGGTCAATTCTTTTTTGCATCAAAGTTAATGTCAGCATGCCTGGTTCAGTGAATACCGCCCCTTTATTATTTTGCCAAATCATTGGTCTTCTTTTTAGAAAGCGCGGAAATTTACAACTACGGTAAGGTTTATTCACCATGCGGATGCCGCTTTACTCCCGGCTCGTTGCGCCCTGTATTTTGTTTATATTGCTCATTATCGGCGGGCAGCAGGGGTACGTTGCTTATAAAGGTTATAAAAAGGTGGCGAAGACGATAGCCGACGCGACGGATGCAAAGCCCGCAGCCGCCGGGCAGGACGCGTCGTCGTTTTCGCTGTTCAGCGCCGCCGAATCGGCGACGCCGGCCGTGACCGACGCCGTCGCGCCGCTGAATGCCGAAGTGGAGGGCATTGTGCGCAGCGATGAGCCGTGGCGCTCTTTCGCCGTCATCAAAACCGGCGCCCAGCAGCAGAGCTACCGGGAAGGAGAGGCGCTTGCCGGCTACGACGACGCCTGGATTGACGAGATCAACGCTGACGGCGTGGTGGTGAACTACCGGGGCGTTTCGCAGGTGCTGGCGCTCAGTAAACCAGATTATTTCAAAGGCGGCGACACGTCGCCGCCGGAAAAACCGCGTGCCGATACCCGCCTGGCTCAGCTTAATCTCAATGATTATTTTGTGCTGAAACCGCTGCGCGAACAGGGGCGACTGGAAGGGTATTTAATTAATCCGCGCAACACCTCGGCGGTATTTGCGCGAAGCGGCGTTGAGCAAGGCGATGTGGTGGTCAAAGTGAATGCGGTCGATATGACGCAGGCGGCGCAGGCGCACAGCATTATTACCAGCTGGAGCAAAATGAAAACCGCAGAGCTTGTGGTTCGGCGCCACAATCGTCTCAAAAATATTCGGCTTGATGTTTTAGCTAATTAACAAGTGTACTGAAATGAAAAAACTACCGTGGGCTTGTGCAGCTCTGACGGCGCTCTCGTTATATTCTGGCTCAGTCATGTCAGCAAGCTTCAGCGCCAGCTTTAAAAATACGGATATTCGTGAATTTATTGACACGGTCAGCCGTAATTTAAATAAAACGATTCTTGTCGACCCGTCCGTGCAGGGAACGGTTTCGGTGCGGACCTACAACGTGCTGAATGAGGATGAATATTATCAGTTCTTCCTGAGCGTGCTGGATTTGTACGGGCTGTCGGTGATCCCCATGGATAACGGCATGATTAAAGTCGTGCGCGCAAGCGTAGCGCGCACGGCGGGCGTACCGGTGGTGGACGGCAAAAGTAACGCTAAAGGCGACATGATCATCACCCGGGTGGTGCGCATGGAAAACGTGCCGGTCCGCGAGCTGGCGCCGCTGTTGCGCCAGCTTAATGACGCCTCCGGCATCGGCAACGTGGTGCATTTTGAGCCCTCCAACGTCCTGCTGCTCACCGGTAAAGCGTCGGTGGTAAACCGGCTGGTGGATCTGGTCGAGCGCGTCGACAGAGTCGGGATGCAGCGGCGGGAAATTGTACCGCTGCGCTATGCCTCCGCGAAAGCGCTGGCGGAAGAGCTGAACAGCCTCAACAACGAAGAGCAGAAGGGGCAGAACGCGCCGCAGCTGGCGACCAAAGTGGTGGCCGATGAGGAGACCAACAGTCTGGTCATCAGCGGTACCGAAGAGGCGCGCACCCGCACCCGTCAGCTGATCTCCCGTCTCGATCGCGAACAGGATAATCAGGGCAATACCCGCGTCTTTTACCTGAAGTACGCCAGCGCCAGCAAAATTGTGCCGGTGCTGACCGGCATTGGCGAACAGATGAAGGATAAAAGCGGCGCGCCAAAGGGCAAAAGCAGCCCCAGCGGCAATGACCTGAGCATTACGGCGGATGAATCGACCAACTCGCTGGTGATCACCGCCCAGCCAAACGTGATGAACTCGCTGGAAAAGGTGATTGATAAGCTGGATATCCGCCGCGCGCAGGTGCTGGTTGAAGCGATCATCGCCGAGGTGCAGGACGGCAGCGGCCTGGACGTCGGGGTGCAGTGGACCAGCCAGCACGGCGGCACGCAGTTTACCTCCACCGGTTTACCGATTGGCCAGGTGAAAAATGGCAAGAATACCGGCATCGGGTTTAACGGCCTGGCGACCGGCTTCTTCAACGGCGATTTCGGCGCGCTGATGACGGCGCTCTCCACCGACGGTAAAAACGATATCCTCTCGACGCCGAGCGTGGTGACGCTGGATAACAAAGAGGCGTCGTTCAACGTCGGCCAGGACGTGCCGGTGCTTTCCGGGTCGCAAACCACCAGCGGCGATAACGTGTTTAACACCGTTGAGCGTAAAACCGTCGGCACCAAGCTGAAAATTGTGCCGCAGATCAACGATGGCGACATGATCCATCTGAAGATTGAGCAGGAGGTGTCAAGCGTCGACAGCAATGCCACCGAAGACGCCTCGCTTGGCCCAACGTTTAATACCCGCACCATCAATAACGAGGTGATGGTCCACAGCGGGCAGACCGTGGTGCTGGGCGGGCTGATTGAAAGCAACACCAAACAGTCGGTCTCTAAGGTGCCGCTGCTGGGGGATATCCCGCTGGTGGGCCAGCTGTTCCGCTATACCTCGCAGGACACCTCAAAGCGCAACCTGATGGTGTTTATCCATACCACCGTACTGCGCGATGACGACAGCTACAGCGCGGCCAGTAAAGAGCACTACGACCAGATCCGCGTCAGGCAGCAGCAGCGTCTGGAGGAGAAAAAGCTCGGTATTATCGCGCCTGACGGTCAGGCCGTGTTGCCGGGTTGGTCCGCGGCGCCCGCCGCCACGGCGGCATCCGCCAGTGCGCCGGTGAGCGTGCCGGTCGCGCCCCGTAACCCGTTTACCGGCAAGTAGAGGGGGTGAATGTGGACCAGCTGAGTCAGTATTTGTGCGCCAGCGGCTACGCCAAAACGCACGGCGTGCTGGTGTGGGAAAACACCGTGTATCTTCGCGACGATGCGCCCGCCTTTGCGCTGCTCGAAATTCGCCGGGCGCTGGGGCAGGCCCCCGCGCCGGTGGTGGTGAGCCCGGAGGCCTTTGATGAGCTGCTGGCAAAAGCGTGGCAGAACAGCAGCGGCGTGTCGCAGCAGCTGGTGGACGATATGGATGCCGATATCGACCTGCTGGCGCTGACCGAAGAGATCCCCGACAACGAAGACCTGCTGGATAACGACGAAAACTCGCCGGTTATCCGGCTTATCAACGCCATTCTCGGCGAAGCGGTGAAAGAGGGCGCTTCGGATATTCATATCGAAACCTTTGAGCGCGCGCTGAGCATTCGCTTTCGCGTCGACGGCGTGCTGCGCCCGGTGCTGCAGCCCGCGCGCAAGCTGGCGCCGCTGCTGGTTTCGCGCATCAAGGTGATGTCGAAGCTGGATATTGCGGAAAAACGCCTGCCGCAGGATGGCCGTATTTCGCTGCGTATCGGGCGTAAAGCGATTGATGTGCGCGTGTCGACCATTCCGTCGCAGTACGGCGAGCGGGTGGTTATGCGCCTGCTCGATAAAAGCAACCTGCGCCCGGACATCGACAAGCTGGGGCTTATCGACGAGGAGCTGGCGCAGCTGAAGGGGCTGATTGCGCGTCCCCACGGCATTATTCTGGTCACCGGTCCGACCGGTTCGGGGAAAAGCACCACCCTGTATGCGATTTTGTCGGCGTTAAACGGCCATGAGCGCAATATCCTGACCGTTGAAGATCCCATCGAATACGAACTGGAGGGCGTCGGGCAGACGCAGGTCAATCCGCGCGTCGACATGACCTTCGCCCGCGGCCTGCGCGCGATCCTGCGCCAGGATCCGGACGTAGTGATGATCGGTGAAATTCGCGACGGCGAAACGGCGCAGATCGCGGTGCAGGCGTCGCTCACCGGACATCTGGTGATGTCCACGCTGCATACCAACAGCGCGGCAGGCGCCATTACGCGCTTACGCGACATGGGGCTGGAGCCGTTTTTGATAGGCTCGTCGCTGCTCGGGGTTATCGCCCAGCGGCTGGTGCGCCGCCTGTGTCCGCACTGCCGGACGCAAAGCCTCCTTACCGACAGCGAGCGCGCGCTGTTCGGCTTCATGCCGACGCCGCCGAAGGCGATTTATCGCGCCGTCGGCTGCGAGCAGTGCCGCCAGAGCGGCTATCAGGGGCGGGCGGGCATCCATGAGTTTCTGGTGGTCGACAGCGCAATCCGCCGGGCCATCCATGAAGATGTCGATGAGATGGCGCTGGAGGCGCAGTTCTTTAAACAGGCCAACAGCCTGCGGGAGAACGGTCTGCTGAAGGTGGTCGGCGGCGTGACCTCGCTTGAGGAAGTGATGCGGGTCACCGCAGAACGCGGGGGAGACGACTAATGGCCTGGTTTGCCTGGACCGCCGTGGACGGCGGCGGTAAGAAGCGGCGCGGAACCCTGCAGGCGGAAAGCATGAAGCAGGTTCGCCAGATGCTGCGCGAACAGCAGCTGCAGCCGCTTGCCATTGCGCCCGCGCGGGCGGCAGGTGCGCCCGCCGGGAAAAGCGTCAAAATTTCCGCAGTGTCGCTGACGCTGTTCACCCGCCAGCTTTCCACGCTGGTGAATGCGGCGCTGCCGCTGGAAAGCGCGCTGAAGGCTATCTCCCGGCAGTCGGAGGACAAAAAGCTCTCCGCGCTGGTGAGCGATATTCGCGACAAAGTGGTGGAGGGCCACACGCTTAACGAGGCGTTCGGCCAGTTTCCCCGTATTTTCGACAAGCTGTACTGCACGCTGGTGATGGCCGGTGAAAAGTCCGGGGCGCTGGGCCAGGTGCTGGAGAAGCTCGCCGACTATAACGAGCAGCGGCAGAAAATGAAAAGCCAGCTCAGCCAGGCGATGGTCTATCCCATCACCCTGACGGTCGTCGCGATTGCGGTGATCGGTATTTTGCTGGTGGCGGTGGTGCCGCAGGTGATTGACCAGTTCACCCACATGAAGCAGCAGCTGCCGATCACCACCCGCACGCTTATCGCGGTCAGCGATTTCCTGCAGGCCTGGGGGCTGTATATCGGCGGAGCGCTGGCGGGGTTTGGCATCGGCGCGAAATTCTGGCTGCGCCATGCGAAAAACCGCTTTATCTGGCACCGCTGGCTGGTCACCGCGTCGCCGCTGCAAAAGCTGGTGCGGGCTATCAACAGCGCGCGCTACATCCGTACGCTCAGTATTTTACAGGCCAGCAGCGTACCGCTGCTCGACGGCATGTATATCGCCATGGAGGGGCTGGAAAACGGCTACGCCAGGCAGATGCTGGCTCAGGCGGCGGACAGCGTACGGCAGGGGGCTTCGCTGCAGGCCTCGCTGGAGCAAACGAAGCTATTTCCACCGACCATGCTGTACATGATCGCCTCCGGCGAAGAGAGCGGAGAGCTTGGCCCGCTGATGGACCGTGCGGCGGAAAACCAGGAGTCGGCGCTACAGCACCGCATTACGCTCACGCTGTCGGTATTCGAACCGGCGCTGGTGGTCACCATGGCGACGGTGGTGCTGTTTATTGTGCTCTCTATTTTACAACCCATTCTTCAACTTAATAACATGGTGGGGTAATACACCTATGAATATCATTCTTAATAAACGCGCCGTGCGGCAAAAAGGTTTTACGCTGCTGGAACTGATGGTGGTCATCGTTATTCTCGGCGTGCTCGCCAGTATGGTGGTGCCAAATTTAATGGGCAATAAGGAACGGGCCGATAAGCAAAAAGCCGTCAGCGATATTGTCGCGCTCGAAGGCTCGCTGGATATGTATAAGCTCGATAACCATCGCTACCCGACGACCGAGCAGGGGCTGCAGGCGCTGGTCACTAAGCCGGAGGTTTCCCCCATTCCGTCAAATTACCGCGCGGACGGCTATATTCGCCGCCTGCCGCAGGACCCGTGGGGCAATGAGTATCTGCTGGCAAGCCCCGGCGAGCACGGCGCCGTCGACGTCTTTTCCGCCGGTCCGGACGGCGAAGCCAATACTGCGGATGATATTACGAACTGGTCTCTCGATAAAAAAGAGAAATAATGAAACAGCGCGGATTTACCTTGCTGGAAGTCATTCTGGCGGTGGTTATTTTTGCCGCCAGCGCCATGATGGTTATCTCCACCCTTCCTTCACGCAGCGGCGCGGATATTTTCGGACAGCAGTTTGCCTCGCTGGTGGAATATGGGTCTGACCGCGCGGTAATGGATGGCAATATTATGGGATTAGTCATTACGCCCGCAGGGTTTCAGCTGGTGCGCGCTGAGCTAAAAAATAATATGACGCGCTGGACGCCGTTAATCGCCGCACGGATCGCAACCGGCGGGGCATTTCCTGACGATCTGCACGTGTCGCTGGCACCGCAGCGGCTGGCGGCCACGCTGGAGAACGCCCCGCAGATCCTGTTCCTGCCCGACGGCGAAATCGGGCGCTTTACCCTCACGCTCGAGAGCCGCGATAAGCAGCACCATTTTCGGGTGGCGTCGCAGGGCAGCGCGCCGGTGACGGTGGAAAACGATGGCTAAGCGCATTAACGCCCAGCGCGGCATGACGCTGCTGGAGGTGATGGTGGCGCTGGCTATCTTTTCCACCGCGGCGATAGCGCTGATGAACGCGGTGTCGCTGAACGTGCGCTACACCCACGGGCTGGGGGAAACCCTGCAGGCGAGCTGGGTTGCGGAGAACCAGCTTGCCCAGGCGCTGCTGGAGAAACGCGATTTTCCCGACGCCGCCCTGGAGGGCGAAGAGGAGATGGGCGGGCGCACGTGGCGGTGGCGCGCACAGCGCGTGGATGTCGCTAAGGTCGGCGCCGTTAACCAGATAGCGGTTTTTGCCCAGGGAGATGACCGCCAGCCGGTGGTTTCGCTGCGCGTGATGCCGCCGGAGGCGATGCCATGACGCGACGCGATGGCCAGCGCGGGTTCACCCTGCTTGAGGTAATGATCGCCCTGATGGTGTTCGCCATCATCAGTTCGCTGGCGTGGCAAATCCTCGACGGGGCGATGAGGTCCACCCGCGCAACGGATGCGGATACCGCCCGTTTAAACCAGCTGCAGCGGGCCTACAACCTGCTGCAGCGCGACTTTTTTCAGCTGCAGGCGCGCGCGCCGCGCAACGGTACGGCGACGTTTGTTCAGGCCGGCGGCCGCCTTGAGCTGACCACGCTAAGCGGCGTGAGCGGGACGGTGCAGCTCGAGCGGGTAGCGTGGCGTTTGCACGACGGTCGCCTGTGGCGCGACGTCTGGCCCGCCATTGATGGTCCGGAAAACGCCGCGGCGGAGGAGGTGCCCGTCCTGTCACAGGTCAAAACGGTGAGCTGGCGCTTTTTCCACCAGACCTGGCGGACGGCATGGGAAGACAGCCGTCAGATACCGGACGGCGTGGAGCTGTCGTTAACGCTGGACGACGGGCAAACCTGGCGCTGGGTGTTTGTCACCCCGGGGCAGGCGGAAGACGCGTCCGCGGAGTCCGCCGCGCCGCCTGCGGCGCCGGAGGCGAAACATGAATAACGCGCAGACGCGTCAGCGCGGCGTGGCGCTGCTGGTGGTGCTGATCCTGCTGGTGATGATGTCGGTGCTTGCCGGGCGCATCAGCCAGCAGTTCTGCCGCAGCCTGCAAAAAACGCGCTATCAGCTCAGCCAGCAGCAGCTGCGCTGGGGGATACAGGCGCAGGAAAAGGTCATTGGGCAGAAGCTGCAAACCCTGACGGGGGACAAGTCGCTGGCGTCAGACGGCGACTGGCGCGATCCGGTGATCACCCGCGGCGAGTTTTATACCGTAGAGAGTGCCGTCACGGATGCGCAGACCTGCTTTAACGTTAACAGCCTGCTGGCTGAAGAACCTGCGCAGAGCGGCGCGGCCCCGGAGAAAGCGCAAAAAGAGCGGATCGTGGAGGCGCTGTTCGCCCGGGCGGGCATCAGCGAGCAGACGGCGCAAACGCTCTACGGGCAGCTGCGCGATTATCTTGACGCTGATGATGTCGCCGACGGCGGGCGCAAGGAAAGCGAAGCGTGGGCGGGGCTGACGCCTGCCCGTTTTCCGGCGAATCAGATGATGCGTACGCCCGGCGAGATTCGCGCGCTGCCCGCGTTTCCCGCTGCGGCGTGGCCGGTCCTCAGCCGGTTGATGTGCGCTCTGCCTGCGACGACCGGGGCGGTGGACGTCAATACGCTTGCGCCGGAACAGGCGCCGCTGCTGGCGGCGGTGTATGACGGCGTGCTTAGCGACGATGAGGCCGCGCGGCTGATCGCATCCCGCCCGGAAGCCGGGTGGGAAAGCGTACAGGCCTTTGAAGAACAGCTGCTCCGGCAGCTTCCGGTGAAGAAAGAGGATCTGGAGCGAAGCCGGGAGTTTGTCAGCGTTTCCAGCCGCTATTTTCGCGTCGACAGCCGCGCCACCACCGATGACCTGACGCTCAGGGTGGTGACGCAGCTGCAGGTCAACAGCAGCACTGGCGACGTCGCCGCCTGGCAGCGCCGCTACAGAATAGTTGAATAACGGAAGATGATGAGATGAAACAGGTGCTTTTTGTGCGCCCCGGCCGCGAGGGCGACGCCAGAGTGTGGTGGCGCGAGTCCGGCAGCCTGCAGGTGGGCGAACTGGCGGGGTGGGACGATATCGCCACGCTCGGCGATCATGCGCTGGCGGATCGCGTCTGCCTGCTGCTACCCGCCAGCGAGATGATTTTTCGTCGCTTCACTCTTACCGGGAAGCGGCTTCGCGGCCAGGCCGCGTCGTTCTCCTGGCTGGCGGAAGAGACGGTGATTGGCGACGTAGACGAGCTGCACTGGACGGTGCTGCAAAAGCGCGGCGGCGACGTGGATGCGGTCGCCATTGCGCGTACGCGGCTGGCGGACTGGCTGACGCGCTGCGCCGATGCCGGTCTGACGGTCGTGCAGGTGTTGCCCGATGCGTATCTGCTGCCGGAAACGGCCGGGGGCTGCACGCTGGCGAGCGCGGAGAGCGAATACTGGCTGCGGATGTCGCCGCCCGGAGCCTGCCAAAGCGATGCGCAGTGGCTGCCGCTGCTGCTGCAAAAGGGCGCGATTAACGGTGTGACCTGCTATGGCGACGCGCCAGCGGGCGTCGCCGTCGGAATACAGGAGGCGTGGCAGCACCCGCTGCTGCTTATTCAGGCGCAGTGGGAGGCCTGTCGCATCAGCCTGCTGCACGGCGAGTTCGCGCTGCGCGCGGGTTCTGAGCAAAGCCGCCGGCGCTATCGGCGGTGGCTGCTGGCCGCCGCGGCGCTGGTCTGCTGCCTGTTTTTGCTGCCGCCCGCGCTGCGCGGCTGGCTGCTGGTGCAGCAGGAAAACCGGCTGCAGGACGAGATGATGCAGCTTACGCAGCACCATTTCCCCAGCCTTCGACAGGCCAGCAATCTCAAATACCACTTCGGTCAGAGCGTGAAAAAAGAAAAAAAAGGGCTGTTTTTGCAGCTTGAGGTGCTGAATGCCCTGAGGCAGCGCGTACCCGGCGTGCAGGTAAACCGCATTGAATATGACGATCGCAGCCAGAGAATCACCCTGCTGGTGGCGTCATCTCAGCAGCGGGCGCTGGAGCAGTTTGTCGGGCAGGCGGAGGCGCAGTTTACGTTTGCGCTGCAGCCCGTATCAACGGTCGCGCCCTATACCGCGATGATGACAGGAACCTGGAAATGAACGCGCAGATAATGAAGCTTGATGCGCGCTGGCAGGCGATGAGCGTCCGCGAGCGCGGGCTGGCTCTGCTGTGCGCGCTGGCGATCGGTCTGGCCGCGCTGTGGTACGGCGTCTGGCAGCCGCTGGCGGCGATAAACCGGAACAGCCAGCAGACGATTGAACGCCAGCTGGAGACGATTCGCTGGATGCGCAGCGAAATCACCCGGATGCATATTCCTGTGCGCCAGACGATCACCGAAAATGTGCGTACGGTCGTGGAGGACAGCGCCAGTGAGCTGCAGATCCCGCTGAGCCAGGTTCAGCAGCAGGGTAAAACCCTCTCGTTTTCGGTCACGCAGGTGGATTTTGCTGTGCTTAAAAACTGGATGCGGGAGGTGAATTTAGCGTCCGGCGCCAGGATTGAAAAAATAACCCTCACGCCGGTCGACCGACGCCAGCAGGTCAGCGCGGAGGTTCTGTTATCGTGGGGGACGCCGTGATGGTCCTGACGCTTTTGCGCCATGCGTACCTGCTGCCGTTTTGCCTGTTGAGCGCCGTACTGGGGGCGATATGGGGCAGCTTTCTCGGCGTGATTATCGACCGCCTGCCGGCGATGATCGTCGCGGACGGCTGCGCCGATAAAAACCTGTTTTATCCGCCGTCGCATTGTACGCACTGCCAGCATACGCTGCGCTGGTGGCAAAATATTCCCCTGCTGAGCTGGCTGCTGCTGCGCGGGCAATGCGCCCACTGTCGGCAGCCCATTCCCCTGCTGTGGTTTCTTCTGGAAGCATTGAGCGCGCTTTTTTTTGCCGCGACGGTCTGGGTGTTCCCGCAGCCGCAGGCGTGGCTGGCGCTGTGGCTGCTGTGGTCGGCGCTGCTTCCGCTGGCGGTGATTGATGCCCGCCATATGCTGCTGCCGGATTGTCTGACGCTGCCGCTGCTGTGGTGCGGCCTGCTGCTGAACCTGCGCGGCGGCTGGCTTTCCCTGCAGGATGCGGTGGTGGGGGCGGCGGCGGGATACGTTTTTCTGTGGCTGCTGTACTGGGGGTACCGCCTTCTGCGAGGCCGGGAGGGTATCGGTCAGGGAGATCTTAAGCTGGTGGCGGCATTTGGCGCCTGGCTCGGCTGGCAGGTACTACCCCAGCTATTATTGTTCGCCGCTTTTTTGGCCATTCTTCTTTTTCTGTTGCCCCGACGCGACGCCGCCGCCGCTCAACCCTTTGGTCCCAGCCTGTGCATTGCTGGCGGCGGTATTTTTATTTTGCATTCGCTGTTATTTATTTTCTGAAAGTGAAGTCAAGTTTTTTTATCAGTTTTTTCGCCGCTGAAACGAAATGCCAAAACAGAACCATGCGGATATCGTTATTTCCCGTGGGGATGCTGAAAATCTCTGCGCTTATATTTTAATGAATGCTCTGTGTTCAGGTGCCATGTTTTAAGGAATACATGGTGTATCAATTTTCTTATAATCAAGGTTGATGGAATTTAATAATGAAATTAATGAAGCCAAAATATCTGGCGTTATTTGTCGCTACTGTTGCCGGTAGTTCCGCATTTGCGGCAGTACCGGGAAAACCGATGCTGAGCTATGGCAATGATAAATTCGCCATCGTTGAGGTTGACCAGGCGGCGCAGGACTATAACAGCCTGGTAAAAGTGCATGACGGCGCCGATGTGACCGTCGAGTGGAACGTCTGGAGCGGCGATGCGCCGACCTCCGCGAAGGTGCTGCTTGACGGCCAGACCGTCTGGAGCGGCGCCGGTAGCGCCTCCGGCAAAGCGACCTTCAAAGTGAAAAAAGGCGGCCGCTACCAGGAGCAGGTCGAGCTGTGCAACGCCAGCGGCTGTAGCAAAAGCGACAGTAAGCTGATTATCGTTGCCGACACCGACGGCAGCCATCTGCTGCCGCTGAATGCTCCGCTGCAGGAAAACAACAAGGCGTTCAGCAAGCATACCGACAAGGTGGTGGCGGCCTATTTCCCGGAGTGGGGCGTGTATGGCCGTAATTTCCCGGTCGACAAAATTCCGGCGGCGAACCTGAACCATATTCTGTACGGCTTTATTCCGATTTGCGGCGGCGACGGGATAAACGACAGCCTGAAGTCCGTGGAGGGGGGCAACAGCTTCGAAGCGCTCAAACGCGCCTGTAACGGCCGTCAGGACTATCAGGTCGCTATTCACGACCCGTGGGCGGCGCTGCAAAAACCGCAGTCCGGCGTCGCGGCATGGGACGACCCGTATAAGGGCAACTTCGGCCAGCTGATGGCGTTGAAAAAAGCGCACCCGGACCTGAAAATACTGCCGTCCATCGGCGGCTGGACCATGTCCGATCCGTTCTTCAAAATGCATGACAAGGTTATCCGCGATCGCTTTGTCGCCTCGGTGAAGGATTTCCTCAAAACCTGGAAGTTCTTTGACGGTGTCGATATTGACTGGGAGTTTCCGGGCGGCGGCGGCCAGAACGAAGCCCTGGGCAACCCGCAGCAGGATAAAGAGACCTACACCCTGCTGATGCAGGATCTGCGCGCAATGCTGAACAGCCTCTCTCAGGAGACGGGCCGTCAGTACGAACTGACCACGGCGATTGGCTCCGGCAAAGATAAAATCGAAGACGTGGATTATACCGCCGCGCAGCAGTACCTCGACCATATCTTCCTGATGAGCTACGACTTCTACGGCGCGTGGAGCAACACCGAGCTGGGCCACCAGGCCGCGCTGTATGCGCCCGCGTGGCGACCGGATACCCATTACACCACCGACAACGGCGTGCAGGCGCTGCTCGACCAGGGCGTGAAGCCCGGCAAAATCGTGGTCGGGGCAGGGATGTACGGCCGCGGCTGGACCGGCGTACACGGCTATAGCGGCGATAATCCGTTTAGCGGAACGGCCACCGGCGCGGTAAAAGGCACCTGGGAGCCGGGCGTGGTGGACTACCGGCAGATTGTCAATGAATACAAGGGAAAACCGGGTTGGGAGTACGGCTATGACGCTGCCGCCGAAGCGCCTTACGTCTTCAACAAATCCACCGGCGAACTTATCTCCTACGATGACGCCCGCTCCGTGGCGGCCAAAGGCAAGTACGTGCTGGCGAAGAACCTCGGCGGCCTGTTCGCGTGGTCCATTGACTCCGATAACGGCGATATTCTGAATGCGATGAACGAAAGCCTGCTCGGCGGCAGTACCCCGGTCGACCCGGTGGCGACCAACCACCCGCCGGTCGCGACGGCCTCTGATGTGACGGTAACCGGCCCGGCGACCGTGACGCTGGACGGTTCAGCCTCCAGCGATCCCGATGGGGATGCGATAACCTACAAATGGACGCAGATTTCCGGGCCTGCGGTGACGCTGACCAACAGCGCTAAGGCAAAAGCGACCTTCAGCGTTGCCGCAGCCGCCAGCGACCAGTCCAGCGCGTTCCGCCTGACCGTGACGGATACGAAGGGGCTGAGCCATTCCGTTGATGTACAGGTCATCAACAAAACGCCGAAGGCAAACCAGGCGCCGGTGATCCGCCAGATGGATGCGGTGACGCTGGAGGCCGGGCAGACCTATACCCTGCATGCTCAGGCCTCCGACCCGGACGGCGATACGCTGACCTACGCCTGGAGCGTGCCTGGCGATATGAACGCGGCCGACACCAGCAGCAGCGATCTGACCATCACCGCGCCGGACGTCAGCGCCCAGACCACCCGCACCCTGAGCGTGGTGGTGAGCGACGGTAAAACCAGCGTGCAGTCGGGCGTGGTGGTGACCGTGACGCCAAAGGCGGCGCAGGACGACGCGAATGTGCCATCCGACGACGTAACTCCGCCATCCGACGACGTAACTCCGCCTGCCGACGAGGGTACCCCAACCGGCAGCTGCGACCATCCGGTTGACGCCAATGCCAGCAAATATGCCGCGTGGAACGCGACGACGGTCTACAACAGCGGCGACACCGTCAGCGTCGACAACCTGGTATGGAAAGCCAAATACTGGACCCAGGGCAACAAGCCGGGGTTCGGCGCCGATCAGTGGCAGCTGGTAAGCAACGTGAAGTTCGGCTGGCGCGCCGAGGTGGTCTACAACGGCGGCGATACCACCACCTATAACGGCTCTACCTGGCGCGCTAAATGGTGGACGCAGGGCGATAAGCCGGGCAACAGCGATGTCTGGGTAAAAGAGGGCGCATCGGCCGACTGTAAGTAAACCATCTCCCGAGAAATAACCGCCTGCGCAGCAGAGCGCGCAGGCAGCCGGAGAGCTGAACGTGAAAAAGATAAAATACGCGCTGTTGATCGTTCTGGCCCTCAGCCAGCCGGTTTTGGCCAACTGCTGGAAGAGAGCCGGGGAATATTATCATGTCGATCCGTGGTTATTACTGGCAATCGCCAACGTGGAGTCGGGAATGAACCCGCGCGCTATTGGCTGGAACCACGACGGTACGCATGACGTTGGGCTAATGCAAATCAACAGCGTGCATTTTCCCGAACTCGCCCCGTTGGGGATTGATGAGCAGCGGCTGATGGCCGAACCCTGCACCTCAATTATGGTCGGCGCCTCTATTTTATCCAACATGATTAAGGTCTACGGCAATAACTGGGAAGCGGTTGGCGCTTATAACGCGGGAGTGAAAAAGGAACGCTATCCGCAGCGAATGGTATATGCCCGACAGGTATGGAATAAATATCAGCAGCTCAGGCTGGCTTCCCGATAATGTGCGGTAACGCTGAAGTGAATTTCAGATAATGCCTGCGACGTTCAGGCGTTATTGACAAGTTTCTTTTCAGGGTTATTTGTTTAAGCGAAATAAATAAAGAAGACACAGATAAAATGAATAAAAGGACATTATTAAGCGTATTGGTCGCTGGCGCCTGCGTGGCGCCCTGGATGGCCCAGGCGGCGATGCTGCAGGCAGGCGGCGAACCCTACACCCTGAAAGCCAGCGATCTGGCGCAGAAGGAAAAAACGCTGACCGATTTTCCGCTGATGCAGTCGGTGAAAGACACGATTCGCACCCTGGATAACAGCGTGGTCGAGCAGATTGAGCCGGGGAAAGCCTCCAACCCGGAGAACGTGAAGCGGGTAGAAGGGATAGTGAAAGCCAGCGACTGGGAGTATCTGTTCCCGCTGCGGGCCAAAGAGTATACCTACAGCAACTTCCTGAAGGCGGTCGGCAAGTTTCCGGCCCTGTGTCAGACCTACAGCGACGGCCGCGACAGCGACGCCATTTGCCGTAAGGAGCTGGCGACCATGTTTGCCCACTTCGCCCAGGAAACCGGCGGCCATGAAAGCTGGCGTCCGGAGGCCGAATGGCGTCAGGCGCTGGTCTATGTGCGCGAAATGGGCTGGAGCGAAGGGCAGAAGGGCGGCTATAACGGCGAATGCAACCCGAACGTCTGGCAGGGACAAACCTGGCCGTGCGGGAAAGATAAAGACGGCGACTTCGTCAGCTACTTTGGCCGCGGCGCCAAGCAGCTCTCGTACAACTATAACTACGGTCCGTTCTCGGAGGCGATGTTTGGCGATGTCCGTCCGCTGCTGGATAAACCCGAGCTGGTGGCGGACACCTGGCTGAACCTGGCCAGCGCCATCTTCTTCTTCGCCTATCCGCAGCCGCCGAAACCGAGCATGCTGCAGGTGATTGACGGCTCCTGGCAACCTAACGCTCACGATAAGGCCAACGGTCTGGTGCCGGGCTTTGGCGTGACCACGCAGATTATCAACGGCGGCGTGGAGTGCGGCGGCCCGACCGAGAACGCCCAGTCGGAAAACCGCATCAAGTACTATAAAGAGTTCGCGAAATACCTGAAGGTGCCGGTCGGGGCCAGTGAGGTGATGGGCTGCGCGAACATGAAGCAGTTTGATGAGGGCGGTTCCGGCGCGCTGAAAATCTACTGGGAGCAGGACTGGGGCTGGAGTGCGGATACGCCGGACGGCAAAACCTACGCCTGTCAGCTGGTCGGCTATCAGACGCCGTTTAGCGCGTTTAAGCAGGGGGATTACACCAAATGCGTTCAGCATTTCTACAATGTGAAGATTGTGAATGACGATGGCTCCGCGCTGACGCCGGGCGAGGAGGTCAAACCCGCGCCGTCCGACGACGTGCCGCCGCCGGTCCCGGCGGATGAAACGCCTGCGCCGACGCCGGAAGAGCCGACCACCGTTAACCACGCGCCGGTCGCCCATATCGCCGGGCCGATCGGCGCCGTCGAAGCCGGGGCGCACGTTTCGCTGAGCGCGGAGGGGTCGACCGATGCCGACGGCAATAAGCTGACCTACACCTGGCGCGCTCAGGATGGTCAGACCGTCAGCGGTGAAGATAAGGCGGTTATCACCTTTACCGCGCCGGAAGCCGCCGCCGCGCAGCAGTATGAGGTCAGCCTGACCGTCAGCGACGGAGAGCTCAGCAGTACGACCTCGTATCTGCTGAACGTCAACGCCAAAGCGCAGACGCCGGCGGGTGATGACGGTCATGCGGGCAGCTACCCGGCATGGAGCGCGAATGCGAAGTACAGCGCCGGGGATATCGTCAATAACCACGGCAAGCTGTTCCAGTGCAAGCCGTTCCCGTACAGCGGCTGGTGCAGCCAGGCGCCTGCCTACTACGAGCCGGGCGCCGGGCAGGCCTGGCAGGATGCGTGGAACGCGCTGTAATCTCAGCAAAACGGCAGCCGCAGGGCTGCCGTTTTTTGTATGCGTTACGCCTTTGATGAACGTGCATACGCGCTATACTGATGAAAGCGATACGCTTTTTGCGGTCCGGGAATCTGTTTTCGCGTCAATAAGGGATAACGTATGTCGCACGCAAACGTCTCCGATTCGTCTACCCGCTCGCCGCTGTTTTTACTGGCGATTGGGGCGCTGGGTATTGTGTTTGGCGACATCGGCACCAGCCCGCTGTATACCTTCAACGCGGTGCTTCAGCTCGCGGGCGACAACACCCAGCCGGAGACAGTCCTCGGCGCGCTGTCGCTGCTGTTCTGGACGCTGATCCTCATTACCTCGGTGAAATACGTCATGCTCGCCATGCGCATCGACAACAACGGCGAGGGCGGCATTCTGGCGCTAATGTCGCTGCTCACCGGCAAGGAGAAGCAGCATCGCCTGATTATCTTTGCCGGACTGTTTGGCGCGGCGCTGGTGTATGGCGACGGCGCGGTCACCCCGGCGATTTCCGTCCTCTCCGCGCTGGAGGGGATGGAGCTTATTATCCCCGGCGTCTCGCCCTATATTCTGCCGATCACTATTGCGATTCTTATCGCCATCTTTTCCGTCCAGCATTTTGGTACCGCGCGGATCAGCAAATGGTTTGCGCCGGTGATGGTGGTCTGGTTTATGAGCATGGCGATGCTCGGCGTTCACGGCATCATTCTGAACCCTGAAGTGCTAAAAGCGCTGAACCCCTGGTACAGCGTGCATTTTTTGTTCTCTAACGGCTATGCCAGCTTCGTGATTCTGGGCGGCGTCTTTTTGTGCGTCACCGGCGCGGAGGCGCTGTATGCCGACATGGGTCACTTTGGTAAGCGGCCGGTGTGGCTGGCCTGGTTTGGGCTGGTGTTTCCCTGCCTGCTGCTCAACTACGCCGGGCAGGCGGCGTTTATTCTGGCGAACCCGCACCTGACCGATAATATTTTCTACCGTCTGGCGCCGTCGGTGCTGCGCGGGCCGCTGATCGTGCTGGCGACGCTGGCGACCATTATCGCCAGCCAGGCCATTATCACCGGCGCGTTTTCGATGACCCGCCAGGCGATTCAGCTCGGCTGGCTGCCGCGGATGCGGATCACCCAAACGGCGGAAGATAACTACGGGCAGATTTATATCGGCGCGGTGAACTGGGCGCTGATGGTGGCGACGCTGGCGCTGGTGCTCTTTTTCCGCTCATCGGCCGCGCTGGCCTCGGCCTACGGGATAGCCGTGTCGCTGACCATGCTGATGACTACCTGCCTGCTGTTTATCGCGATGCGGCAAATCTGGAACTGGGGACGCGTGCCCTGCGCGCTGGTGGCCGGCGCGTTTCTGGTGATCGACAGCAGCTTTGTGGCGGCGAATATGGCGAAGCTGATGAACGGCGGCTATATCCCGCTGCTGCTCGCCGCCGCGCTCTGCATGCTGATGATTATCTGGCGCCGGGGAACCACGCAGATCGTCCGCAATATCAACGAGCACCCGGTTTCGATGACCGCCTTTTTACAGACCATCCGCGAGAGCGCGGTTTCCCGGGTGCCGGGCACCGGCATTTTCCTGTCCAAACAGCCGGATATCACGCCAGCGGTGATGTCCTGGCACGTAGCCCGCAACCATGCGCTGCAAAAAAATCTGATCGTGACGACCATCGAAATTGCCATGGTGCCGCGAATTGCCAGCGAGGAGCGGGTACGGGTGCAGCAGGTCGACGAGAGCGTCTACCGGGTGATGGCGCGCTATGGCTTTATGGAGTCGCCGAACATTCCGCAGCTGTTGCAGGGGATTGAACTGTTCGCGCAGGTGGATTTCACCGACGCAACCTGGTACATCGGCCATGAGTCGGTGGTGGGCGCGCCGCATAACGGGCTGCCGGCCTGGCAGCGCAAGCTGTTTGTGTTTATGAAGCGCAACAGTTCGCACGTCACCGATTACTACTCGCTGCCGCATAACCAGGTTATCGAGATCGGGCGCCAGGTGAGTATCTGACGCCCCGACGGCTCAGCGGTGCAGTTTTCCGTGATCTTTCAGCCAGTGCGCGGTGCGCACAATGCCTTCATCCAGCGTGACGACGGGCTGGTAGCCCAGCTCTTCGCGGGCGCGGGTGATATCGAGGGTAAAATCGAAGTTCAGCTTCGATACGCCGTAGTGGGTGAAGGAGGGTTCTTTCGCCGACTTGTTGCCAAAGCGCTCCATGCTGCGGGCGACCATGTCCAGCATCGGGTAGGGCACCGAGCGAATACGGCAGGTGATGTCGAGCTCGTCAATCAGCTTCTGCACGATGCTTTTCAGGCTGCACGGTTCGCCGTTGGTGATGTTATAGGCGCGGGCCGAGGCGAGCGAATCGCAGGCGGGCTGGCTTGCCAGCCACATGGCGTGGACGGCGTTTTCGTAGTAGGTCATATCCACCTGCGCGGCGCCGCCGCGCGGCAGCAGCACGCTGCCGTAGTGGTGCATCATCTGCGCCAGACGCGGGATAAACACCTTGTCGTGCGGCCCAAACAGGCTCTGTGGGCGCAAAATGGTGAAGCGGGTGTTGGGGTTAGCCTGCGCCAGCAGGTGGATCACCTCTTCACCGGCCGCTTTGCTGCGGGCGAACTCGTTGGCGAAACGGCGCGGGCGGAAATCCTCGGTAATACCGCGGTGGTGGTGATAGTCGAAATAGAGCGACGGCGACGAGATATGGATAAAGTTGCGCACGCCCCAGGCCACCGACCACTCGCCGAGACGGCGGGTGGCGCGGACGTTGGCCAGGTCAAACGCTTCCTGCGTTCCCCAGGGGGAGGTGAAGCTGGAGCAGTGCCACAGCGTGTCGATTCCGGCCAGCATCACCTTGGCCTGTGAGGAAACCAGCTCGGTTAAATCCGCATGCACGAACTCGGCGCCCATTTTTTCCAGCAGCCGACCCATCGCCTCGTTGCGCCCGGTAGCCCGGACGCTGATGCCTTTGCGACGCAGATATTCCACCGCATTGCGGCCTAAACCGCTGGTGGCCCCGGTGACCAGTACCTTCATATCAATCCACTGTGTCCGAAAAGAATTTCGTGCGCATTTTTCCGTGAATTCCTCTGAGTTGCAATGGGAAACTGTGAAGAAAAACACATGGATTTAGACTTTGTCTGTGATTTCCTCTGCAAGCTTCGCAATTCGTTTTGCCATCCCGCGGAAAATAAACAGGTGCGCGGGGATCATAAACAGCCAGTAAAACAGCCCCGGCATACCGTGCGGATGCCACCAGGCGCGGACGTCGAGCTCGCGGTGGTCGCCCTTATCAATAAGCGAAAAGGTCAGCCGCCCCAGCCCGGGTGCCTTCATGCCGAACAGTAGCGACAGCTGCTTTTCCGGTTCGACGATGATCACCTTCCAGCTATCGACCGTATCGCCGGTTTGCAGGTACTCGTGGGACGGACGGCCTTTTTCCAGCCGGTGCCCGACCAGCAGGTCGAGCCAGCCGCGGATCTGCCAGAGAATATTGCCGAAGAAATAGCGCTCTTTACCGCCGATGCGGTTAATGATTTTCCATAACGCGCTCAGGCTGGCGGAGGTTTTCACCGTGCATCCGGCCTGTTTGGGGTAATAGCCATATTCCGGCCGCCAGCGGGCGAAGGCCTGAGCGTCATAGCCCCAGTCGCTGGAGTTGGCCAGATGCTCTTCTTCTTTCAGCGTGCTGCGTACCGCATCGTCAAATGGAATCAGTCGCTGGGGAATCAGCGCCCTCAGGGCGCGATCGTCCGCCAGCAGATCGTGGCGTAGCCCCTGAATCAGCGCTTTAGCGGTGGTCGGCGGCACGGAGGTGATAACGTTCAAAAACCACACTGAAATCCAGCGGGTGGGAAACGGCACAGGCACCAGCAGACGGTGGCGGCCGCTTATTGCCATAAAATGTTCGAACTGCTGCTGGTAGCTCAGCACGTCAGGGCCTGCCGCCTCAAACACCCGGCTGCTGTTGCCCGGGTGGTGAAGCAGCTCCAGCAGGTAGTGCATCAGGTTTTCCAGCGCGATGGGCGTGGTGCGCGAGCGCACCCAGCGCGGCGGCGTGAGCACCGGCAGGTTGTAGACCATATCGCGCATCACCTCGAAGGCGGCGGACCCGGCGCCGACGATGATCCCGGCGCGCAGCTCCGTCACCGGGATCCCGGTTTCGCGCAGGATATCGCCGGTTATCTGGCGGGCGCGCAGATGGTCTGACTGCTCATGTTCGGGCGCCTGCAGCGAGCTCAGGAAGATAATCTGTTTCACCGGCGCGTCGCGCAGCGCGTCGCGGACGTTAAGCGCCACCTGGCGTTCATGGGCGACAAAGTTACCGCCTTCGCCCATGCCGTGGACCAGGTAGTACAGCGTATCGATACCGCGCAGCAGCGCAGGCAGGCCCTGCGGCCAGTTAAGGTCGATGTGATGACAGCTGACGCCCGGCAGCGCCAGCTTTTGCAGGCGGTCAATGCGCCGTGCCGCCGCCCGGACGGTGTAGCCCCGCTGGCTCAGCTCGGTAACCAGATGCTGACCGATATAGCCGCTGGCGCCCAGCACCAGAATGGGTTGCGACACGAGTGCTCCTTAGCGCTGTAAAAAGGCCTGCCAGTGGCGGACGACATCGGCCAGCTGCTCGCGGTTAACGTCAAGATGCATCACCAGACGAACGATGGGCGAGGCGTTGATCAGCACGCCGCGCTCGCGCAGGTACTCGCCAAGCGGCGCCGCATGCGCATCGCCAACGCGTACGAACAGCATATTGGTGTCATGGCGCATAACGTCGGCGCCGATCGCCGACAGCTGTTCCGCCATCCAGGCGGCGTTGTCGTGGTCTTCCTGCAGGCGCTGTACGTTGTTTTTGAGCGCATACAGGCCCGCCGCCGCGAGGATACCGGCCTGGCGCATACCGCCGCCGGTCATTTTCCGCCAGCGGGTGGCGCGCTTGATATACTCCGCGGAGCCGACCAGCAGCGAGCCCACCGGCGTTCCCAGCCCTTTGGACAGGCAGATGGTGAACGAGTCACAGTAGCGGGTTATCTCTTGCAGCTTGCAGCCGTAGGCCACCACGGCGTTAAAGATGCGCGCGCCGTCGACGTGCAGCGCCAGGTTGCGCTCGCGGGTGAATTCCCACGCCGCCTGCAGGTAGTCGCGCGGCAGCACTTTGCCGTTATGGGTGTTTTCCAGGCTCAGCAGCTTCGTGCGCGCAAAGTGGATATCGTCCGCTTTGATTTTGGCGGCGACTTTATCGAGCGGCAGCGTGCCGTCGGCGGCGGCATCAATCGGCTGCGGCTGGATGCTGCCGAGCACCGCGGCGCCGCCCGCCTCGTACAGATAGTTATGCGCGCCCTGGCCGACGATATACTCTTCGCCGCGCTCGCAGTGGCTCAGCAGCGCCACCAGGTTCGCCTGGGTGCCGGTAGGCAGGAAGAGGGCGGCTTCTTTGCCGCTCAGCGCTGCGGCATAGCGCTGAAGTTCATTAACGGTCGGGTCGTCCCCGTACACGTCGTCCCCGACCGGGGCGGCCATCATCTGTTCCAGCATGGCGCGCCCCGGGCGGGTTACGGTATCACTACGTAAATCGATCACGGCATTTCCTTTTTGGCATCAGGGGTATGCCTCCTTTTTACCTGAGCCAGTTGGTTTTCGCCAGTTGGATTACTTCATCGCCGCGTCCGCTAATGATGGCGCGCAGCATATACAGGCTAAAACCTTTGGCCTGCTCAAGCTTAATCTGCGGCGGGATCGCCAGCTCCTCCTTCGCCACCACCACGTCGACCAGCACCGGGCCGTCGCTGCTGAAGGCGCGCTGCAGGGCGTCGTCAAGCTCGGCGGCTTTCTCCACGCGAATGCCGGTGATGCCGCAGGCCTCGGCGATACGGGCAAAGTTGGTGTCGTGCAGCTCGGTGCCGTCGGTCAGGTAGCCGCCCGCTTTCATCTCCATCGCGACAAAGCCCAGCACGCTGTTGTTAAAGACGACAATTTTCAGCGGCAGCTTCATCTGCACCACCGACAGGAAATCGCCCATCAGCATGCTGAAACCTCCGTCGCCGCACATCGCCACGACCTGGCGCCCCGGCAACGTTGCCTGCGCGCCCAGCGCCTGCGGCATGGCGTTGGCCATCGATCCGTGGTTGAACGACCCCAGCAGGCGGCGTTTACCGTTCATTTTCAGATAGCGCGCCGCCCAGACGGTAGGCGTGCCAACGTCGCAGGTGAAGATAGCGTCATCGTCGGCGAAGCGGCTTATCTGCTGCGCCAGGTACTGCGGGTGGATGGCGCTTTCACTCGGTTTTGCAAGATCGTCAAGCCCTTTACGGGCGTCGCGGTAGTGCGCCAGCGCCTTGTCGAGGAACTGGCGATCGGTTTTTTCTTCAAGATGCGGCAGCAGCGCCGTCAGGGTGGCTTTGATATCGCCGACCAGCGCCATATCGACTTTGCTGTGCGCGCCGATACTGGCCGGGTTGATATCTATCTGAATGATTTTGGCATCGGTCGGGTAGAAGGCGCGGTAGGGGAACTGGGTGCCCAGCAGCACCAGGGTATCGGCATTCATCATGGTATGAAAACCGGAGGAGAAACCGATAAGCCCGGTCATGCCGACATCATAGGGGTTATCGTACTCGACGTGCTCCTTGCCGCGCATGGCGTGGACAATAGGCGCTTTCAGCTTACCGGCAAACGCCACCAGTTCCTGATGCGCGCCGGCGCAGCCGCTGCCGCACATCAGCGCAACGTTGCTGGCGTAGCGCAGCACCTGCGCCAGCTTTTTCAGCTCCTCTTCGGTAGGCGTGACCACCGGCTGCGGCGCGTGATACCAGTGGGGGTTCGCGCTTTCCGGCGCCGGTTTGAGCGCCACATCGCCCGGCAGCACAATCACCGATACGCCGCGGTTCAGCACCGCTTTGCGCATCGCAATCGCCAGCACCTGCGGGATCTGCTCCGGCGTGGAGACCAGCTCGCAGTAGTGGCTGCACTCGCGAAACAGCTCCTGGGGATGGGTTTCCTGGAAATAGCCGCTGCCAATTTCGCTCGATGGGATATGGGCGGCGATGGCCAGCACCGGCACGTGGTTGCGGTGGCAGTCGAACAGGCCGTTAATCAGGTGCAGGTTTCCCGGCCCGCAGGAGCCTGCGCACACCGCCAGCTCTCCGGTCAGCTGCGCTTCAGCGCCCGCGGCGAAGGCTGCGACTTCCTCATGGCGGGTGGACATCCAGTCGATCGTCCCCATGCGGTTGAGGCTGTCGCTCAGCCCGTTCAGGGAGTCGCCCGTGACGCCCCAGATGCGTTTTACCCCGGCCTGCTCAAGCGTTTTGGCAATATAGGCAGCAACGGTTTGTTTCATGGTTGTCCATCTCCGTTTGGTGATATCGCTAACAAGCTTAGATGATACGACTCGTTGTGCCCGATTTTTACGCGGGCTGCGGGGAGGGAGAAATGAAAAAGGCCAGCGCTGGGCTGGCCTTGAGGGGGAAGAGGAAAGGGCTGTCCGCTATGCCAGCACCAAATCTCCCTGCGGATGACAGGAGCAGGCCAGAACGTAACCGTCGGCGATTTCCGCGTCGCTCAGCGTCATTGTGCTGCTGACGCTGTACTCGCCGGAGACCACGCGGGTTTTGCAGCTGCCGCAGACGCCCGCGCGGCAGGCGGCGTTAACCGGCACCTTATTGCTTTCCAGCGCCTCCAGCAGCGTGGTGCCGACCCGGCCGTAAAACTCCCGGGCGGGCTGCAGCTTGGTGAACTTAAGCCCGCTGGTGGCGGCTTCGGCGACCGGCGTAAAGAACTGCTCTTTAAAGAAGCGGGTCGCGCCGAGCGCTTTGACGTCCTGCTCGACGATGTCCATGTACGGCGCCGGGCCGCAGGTCATCACCGTGCGTGAGGCAATATCCGGGACGCGCTGTCGCAGCAGTTCGCGGGTCAGACGACCGGCGATAAAGCCGTGGGTGGCATTGTTTTCCGCCACCAGCGTTACCGGGTAATCGCGCCATGCGTCGGCAAAAATCACATCCTGCGGCGAACGGACGCTGAAGATAACCTGCACGTCGACCTGCGGGCGATACTTCGCCAGCCAGCGGCGCATGGACATCACCGGCGTCACGCCGCAGCCAGCCGCCAGCAACAGCAGCTTATCGTCCGGCTTATCGTCGCAGGTGAAATCCCCCTGCGCATCCGACAGCCACAGATAGTCGCCGCGTTTGACGTCGCGGGTCAGCCAGCCGGAGCCTGCGCCGTCGTCCAGGCGGCGAATGGTCAGCGTAATGTATTCGCTGATCCCCGGCGTGGACGAGAGGGTATAGGCCCGCAGCGTTTCCGCTGAGTTGCGGATACTCACCAGCGCATACTGCCCGGCGCGGTACGGGTAGTAATCGTGACACAGCAGCGACAGCGTCCAGACATCCGGCGTTTCCTGGTGGATGTGGTGAACCTGCATGCGCCACGGACACTGCGGAGTTGGCATGGTCATGGCGGTCTCCTTACGCGCTCAGCAGCTGCTGCATGTCTTGTTCAACGTTGGTGATGGAACGTAAACCAAATTTCTCATTCAGGACAGCCAGCAGATCCGGGGTCAGGAAGCCTGGTGCCGTCGGCCCGGTGACGATGTTCTTCACGCCCAGCGACAGCAGCGTCAGCAGGATAACGATAGCCTTCTGCTCGAACCACGAGAGCACCAGCGACAGCGGCAGGTCATTCACGCCGCAGCCCAGTTTTTCCGCCAGGGTGACGGCAAGGATAATCGCGGAGTAGGCGTCGTTGCACTGACCGGCGTCGACCAGGCGCGGCAGGCCTTCGATGCTGCCGAAGTCCAGCTTGTTGAAACGGTATTTACCGCAGGCCAGCGTCATGATCAGGCAGTCATCCGGCACGCTGGTGGCAAAGTCGGTGAAGTAGGAACGCTCGCCGCGTTCGCCGTCGCAGCCGCCGACGAGGAAGATGTGGCGCAGTTTCTCACGGCTGACCAGGTCGATCAGGGTGTCAGCGGCGCCCAGCAGGGTCTGACGACCAAAGCCGACGGTGATCAGGTGCTCGATTTCGCTGTACGGGAAGCCCGCCATCTGCTGCGCCTGCTGGATAACCGGCGTGAAGTCGTCGCCTTCCAGATGGTTCACGCCCGGCCAGCCGACAATGCTGCGCGTCCAGATACGGTCGTCGTACTGGCCGACGGTGGGATCGATGATGCAGTTTGAGGTCATCACCACCGGCCCCGGGAAGCGGGCGAACTCGACCTGTTGATTCTGCCAGCCGCTGCCGTAGTTACCGACCAGGTGCTTAAATTTGCGCAGTTCCGGGTAGCCGTGCGCCGGCAGCATTTCGCCGTGGGTATAGACGTTAACGCCGGTGCCTTCGGTCTGCAGCAGCAGGTTATAGAGGTCTTTCAGGTCGTGGCCGGAAATCAGAATACATTTCCCTTCGGTCGCTTTCACGTTGACCTGGCTTGGGGTCGGGTGACCGTAGGTGCTGGTCTCGCCGGCGTCCAGAATGCTCATCACTTTGAAGTTCATCTGGCCGATTTCCATCGCGCATTCCAGCAGCGCGTTCATATCGGAAGGCCAGGTGCCGAGCCATGCCATGATGTTGTGGTACTGGGCGTAGATATCGTTGTCGTACTGGCCCAGTACGTGGGCGTGCTCCATATAGGCCGCGGCCCCTTTCAGGCCGTACAGGCACAGCAGGCGCAGGCCGAGGATGTTTTCACCAATATCGAGCTTGTCTTTATTCGGGGTAAACGCGGCGGCCTGGCGCTGGAGTTCGCCCAGGTCGTCGCTGACCAGCTGCAGGCCGGCCATGGGGTTATCGACGGCGGCGTTGGCGTCGATAGCGCGGCACTGCGCTTTTAGCGCTTCGCGCATCACGATAGCCTCGCGGGCGTAGCCCACGATGCGTGGAGAATCGAAATTGACGTTGGTCAGCGTGGAGAAAAACGCGCGCGGCGCGAAGTTGTCAATGTCGTGGTTGATGATGCCGTATTCACGCGCTTTTACCGCCCAGGCGGACAGCCCCTGCAGCGTGGCGATCAGCAGATCCTGTAAGTCTGATGTCTGCGCCGTTTTACCGCACATGCCTTGCGCGTACGCACAGCCATTGCCAGCCGGAGTACGAATTGTTTGTTCACATTGCACACAGAACATAGTCACGCCCTTTAAAGTTATATTTGATATACATGTTTAAGGGTAAGCTTGTGCAACAGGGCTGAAAAGGGATTTGTGATACAACTTACAGGGATATTGATATAGCGCAATTTTGGCGGTAGCTGTCTACCGCCAAAGGGGGGTCAGGCCGAGAAGAATGCCATCAGCAGCGGGACGAGCAGGCTAAGAAGAAAGCCGTGAACAATGGCGGCAGGCACGATTTCCAGCCCGCCGGAGCGCTGCAGCACCGGGAGGGTGAAGTCCATCGACGTCGCGCCGCACAGGCCCAGCGCGGTGGAGCGGCTGCGCTGCACCATGCCCGGAATCAGCATGATGGCGATCAGCTCGCGCGCCAGATCGTTAAAGAAGGCGGCGCTGCCGATAACCGGGCCAAACGATTCGGTCAGCAGGATCCCCGACAGCGAATACCAGCCAAAACCGGAGGCCATCGCCAGCGCGGTTTTGAGCGGCAGGTCGAGAATAAAGGCGTTAATCACGCCGCCTGCCATGGAGCTGGCGACAACCATTATCGCCACAATCATTCCCCGACGATTAAGGACTATCTGTTTCAGGGTCATACCGTTATTACGCAGCTGAATACCGACCAGGAACAGCAGGAAAATAAGCGTATATTCGCTGGCTTCCGTCGCATGCTGTAAAAAAGAGAAGCCGGTCAGCCCCAGCGCAACGCCGGCGACAACCACGCCGCACAGTTTTAAAGATTCCAGCGCCATTGCAATTCGTGAAGGTAATTTTTCCTGCTGGTGCTGATGACGCCAGGGAAGGGAGCGTTCAAGCCACAGCAGCGCCGCAATATTACACAGCAGAATAACCACAATGCTGACGACGGAATAATGCAGAATAGCCAGCAGGCTATTCGCCAGATTATCCAGAAACGCCAGGCTTATCCCCATAAAGAAGAGAATGACGTAAACAATCCAGCTCAGCAGCTGGTTAATCAGTTTTAATGCTGCCGTCTGACGCAGCGGAATCAGGTATCCCACCACCAGCGGTATAAGAATGATCAATAATCCCGAGAACATGAACCGCGCGCACCCTGTGAGTAAAAATAGCGCAGATGACACTACTCAATTCATGCGGTGCAGTAAACAGGAAAATAAAAAACGCCCGACGGATTTTCATCACCGGGCGTTTTTTCGTAGCACAAAGGACTTAGCGACGTTTTTCCAGCAGCGTACGGTACAGTACGCCGCCGAGGATCCCGCCGATAATCGGCATTACCCAGAACAGCCACAGCTGCTGCAGCGCCCAGCCGCCCTGGAAGAGCGCGACCGCGGTGCTGCGCGCCGGGTTTACGGAGGTATTGGTGATCGGAATGCTGATCAGGTGAATCAGGGTCAGCGCCAGGCCGATGGCGACAGGCGCAAAGCCCGCCGGAGCGTTTTTATCCGTCGCGCCGTGGATAACCAGCAGGAAGCCGCAGGTCAGGACGATTTCAATCACGATAGCGGAGAACATGGAGTAACCGCCCGGAGAGTGTTCGCCATACCCGTTCGAGGCGAAACCGCTGGCGGCGGCGTCAAAGCCGGCCTTACCGCTGGCAATCACGTACAGCACCGCGGCGGCGATAATCCCGCCGACGACCTGAGCGATAATATAGCCGATAACCTCTTTAGCCGGGAAACGACCGCCGGCCCACAGGCCTAATGTGACCGCCGGGTTAAAGTGGCCGCCGGAAATATGACCGACGGCGAACGCCATGGTCAGTACGGTTAAACCAAATGCCAGCGCAACGCCCGCGAAACCAATTCCCAACTGCGGAAATGCCGCCGCCAGAACGGCGCTGCCGCAACCCCCAAATACAAGCCAGAATGTGCCAAAGCACTCTGCTGCCAGTTTTCTGAACATAACCACCTCAAAAAATAACGGTGACGGTAATCCCGCACCGGATCTTATTTATCGTCATAAAGGGATGACGACACAATTAAAACGGTCGTTATTTTAAGAAAGAAATGCACCCCTTTACCAGATAATTTGTATAAATAAATTTGCTTTAGGGTTTTTTGCCGTTATTTCTTGTACTGAATAACGACGATCTCAGTATCGTGTAATTTATGGTAATCAAAGAACCGTTCGAATTAATAACAATTAAGCCGATAAACTACTAGCAGACTTATTTTTTATGCGCTGTCACGTTTCCCGGAAATTTTTTGCAATAACATTACATTAATGCAGGTGTCGTCCGGGGAGTCATCCCGCTATACTGCTGTTAACGAAAGGGAATGTTTTGACTGGCGGAGGGCGCATGCTTCTCGAAAGAGTGGAAATAGTCGGGTTTCGCGGTATCAACCGGATGTCGTTGATGCTGGAGCAGAACAATGTCCTGATAGGGGAGAACGCCTGGGGCAAGTCCAGCCTGCTGGATGCGCTGACGCTGCTGCTGTCGCCGGAGTCTGACCTCTATCATTTTGTTCGCGATGATTTTTGGTTCCCGCCGGGCGACCTCCAGGGCCGCGAACATCATCTGCATATCGTTCTCACCTTCCGCGAGCTGGAGCCGGGGCGCCACCGGGTGCGCCGCTACCGCCCGCTGTCGGACGGCTGGGTACCCTGCGACGACGGCTTTCAGCGTATTTTCTACCGCCTTGAGGGCGAGCTGGCGGAAGACGGCAGCGTGATGACGCTGCGCAGCTTTATCGACAGCGAAGGCGAAGCGCTGGCGCTTGATGATATTGATGCTCTCGCCCGGCACCTGGTGAGGCTGATGCCGGTCCTGCGCCTTCGCGACGCGCGCTTTATGCGCCGTATTCGCAACGGCACGGTGCCGCACGTGCCGGAAATCGAGATAACCGCCCGCCAGCTCGATTTTCTCTCGCGCGAGCTGGTCACCAGCCCGCAAAATTTAACCGACGGGCAGATTCGCCAGGGGCTGTCGGCGATGGTACAGCTGCTGGAGCACTATTTCTCCGAGCAGGGCAGCGCCGAATCGCGCCACCGTCTGATGCGTCGCCGTTCTCACGATGAGCAGCGCAGCTGGCGCTATCTCGATATCATTAACCGGATGATCGACAAACCGGGCGGCCGCAGCCACCGGGTTATTCTCCTTGGGCTGTTCGCTACGCTGCTGCAGGCTAAGGGCACGATCCGGCTGGACAGAGACGCAAGACCGCTGCTGCTGGTGGAAGATCCTGAAACGCGCCTGCACCCGATTATGCTGTCGGTGGCCTGGAATTTACTCAATCTGCTGCCGCTACAGCGGGTGACCACTACCAACTCGGGCGAGCTGCTGTCGATGACGCCGGTCGAGGAGGTCTGTCGCCTGGTGCGCGACTCGTCGCGCGTTTCTGCCTGGCGCCTGGGGCCCGGAGGGCTCAGCGCCGAAGACGGGCGCCGCATTGCCTTTCACATCCGCTTTAACCGCGCCTCCTCGCTATTCTCCCGCTGCTGGCTGCTGGTGGAAGGAGAGACCGAGACCTGGGTTATCAACGAATTTGCGCGCCAGTGCGGCCACCATTTCGATGCCGAAGGGATCAAGGTTATCGAGTTTGCCCAGTCGGGCCTCAAGCCGCTCATCAAATTTGCCCGGCGGATGGGGATTGAGTGGCATGTGCTGGTGGATGGCGATGAGGCGGGGAAAAAGTATGCCGCGACGGTGCGCAGTCTGCTGAATAACGACCGGGAGCTTGAGCACCATCATTTGACTACGCTGCCCGCCATGGATATGGAGCATTTTCTGTATCGGCAGGGGTTTGATGACGTCTATCACCGGATTGCGCAGCTACCGGACAATATTCCGATGAATATGCGCCGGGTGATCACCAAGGCGATTCACCGCTCGTCGAAACCGGATCTGGCCATTGAGGTGGCGATGGAAGCCGGACGACGCGGGGTTGATGCCGTACCGACGCTGCTGAAGAAAATGTTCTCCCGCGTGCTGTGGCTTGCCCGCGGGAGAGCGGATTAGTATCAGGCTGTGTCCCACCATTGCACGTGGATGGCGCTGACGGTCATTTTTGCGCAGGGCAAGGCGCGAACGTTGACGTTTGGTGGGCCAAATGAAACGTGAGCAACACAGTCCTGCGTAAAAATGACCTCAGCCCTTCGGGACGCGTGCCAAACGCCCGTTCTCCGCGTTGTCGGATTTGGACATAGTCCCACTATGCCCTGTATCCTCCGCCTTGATAACGGGCGTTTGGCGCAGCGTCGCCGCCACGGTCAATGGTGGGACACAGCCTTGTGAGCGCAGAGCTGCTCGGTCTGCGCCTGCAGGCTGTCGAGCAGCTCGTAGCGGCGGCGGTACTCCGAACGTTTCTTACTGGCGATCTCTTCCATCGGCTTGCGCGGCATCACCAGCGGCAGGAGAAAATCGGCGTGGCCGTCAACGCTGCCGCCCAGGGACTCCCAGAAGCTGTTGTAGTCCGCGTGCAGCTTATCCTGCTTCTTCTTGCGGTAGCGGATGCTGCGATAAATATGCGTCTCGTTGCTGACGGCGCGAATCGACTCCACGCCGAGCTGCTTGCCGATAATCATCGCCGTTTCAACCAGCAGGCGTTTCGGGAACAGCCCGTTACAGGATTTCGTGGCGACCTGAATCAGCTCATGCGACACGTGCGCTTTCGCGCCCTGTAACCCGCCGATATACATTGTGTGCTTGCCGTCAAACTGGCACAGGGTAAAGGTCATTTCCGCCAGCACGGTCTTTTCGCTGTCGCAGAAGATCAGCGTCGCTTCACCTTCTTTGTCCAGCATTGCGTCGGCACGCAGACGAATGGCGAAGGTCTGCTCGTCGCGACCGGTCAGGGTGGCGAGCGTAATACCCGCTTTGCTCAGATAGCCGTTCAGCACCTGCGCCGGTAAGCGCTGGGCCATGGTCTGATAGTGCCAGTTCAGCGCATCGATCGTGCTCTGACGCTGCATGTTCATCGACAGCCACGGACGGTGCAGGCGGCACGGCAGACCCGGCTGTACCTTCAGCATCTGCATCAGGCCCGGCTGCTTCGCCAGAGCATCCAGCAGCCGTTTGGTCGAAAACGGGGTCGCCAGAGAACGCAGCATGAATTTGCGACGGTAGGCCGGGTTCTGCCACGCAAGGCCTGGGGTTAACAAACCCTTTCTCAGCAGGTTAAATAAATCCCAGCCTGATTTCGGCTGCGGCAGGTTGGTATCGTGTGGAGCGTCAGCGATGAGTGACATGGTGAAAACCCGGTATGTATTATTCGATTAACCGGTATTCCAGCAGAGCATTTCTCAACATCTATTCAACAAACAGATAATTACTTAGTCCAAAGAGGGTTTCGTTGATGAAATGTTTAGATACAATCACCGCAGGACCTTATTATCTGGAATTTTTATGAACCTTAAGGGAAAAGGCAAAAAGCGTTATTTCGTCATTGTCGTGCTGGTGCTTCTGGCGGGAGGCTGGGTGTGGCGGACGTTGAACGCGCCAGTCCCGCAGTATCAGACGCTGATTGTCCGTAAGGGCGACCTGCAGCAAAGCGTGCTGGCGACCGGCAAGCTGGATGCGCTGCGCAAGGTCGACGTTGGGGCGCAGGTCAGCGGACAGTTGAAAACCTTGTCGGTGAACATCGGCGATAAGGTAAAGAAAGATCAGCTATTGGGGGTTATTGACCCCGAACAGGCACAAAACCAGATCAAGGAAGTCGAGGCGACGCTGATGGAGCTGCGCGCGCAGCGTCTGCAGGCCGTGGCCGAACGTAAGCTGGCTCAGGTGACGCTGGCGCGTAATCAGCAGCTGGCGAAAACTCAGCTGATCTCCCGTCAGGATCTTGATACCTCGGCGACGGATCTGGCGGTAAAAGAGGCGCAGATCGGCACGATCGATGCGCAAATCAAGCGCAATCAGGCGACGCTGGATACGGCGAAAACCAACCTCGATTACACCCGCATTCTGGCGCCGATGGCCGGTGAAGTGACGCAAATCACCACCCTGCAGGGGCAGACGGTGATCGCCGCGCAGCAGGCGCCTAACATCCTGACGCTGGCCGACCTTAGCACCATGCTGGTAAAAGCGCAGGTGTCCGAAGCCGACGTGATTCACCTGACGCCCGGGCAGAAGGCCTGGTTTACCGTGCTCGGCGACCCGCTGACCCGCTACGAGGGACGCCTGAAGGACATTCTGCCGACGCCGGAAAAAGTCAACGACGCCATCTTCTATTATGCCCGTTTTGAAGTACCGAATCCGCAGGGCGTGCTGCGTCTTGAAATGACCGCGCAGGTGCATATTCAACTGTCCGGAGTGAATAACGTGCTGACTATTCCGCTGTCGGCGCTGGGCGACGCCGTGGGCGATAATCGCTACAGCGTGCGGCTGCTGCGTAACGGCGATGTGAAAGACCGGGAAGTGACCATCGGCGCGCGTAACGATACCGAGGTGGAAATCGTCAAGGGGCTGGAAGAGGGCGACGAGGTTATTACCGGCGAAAGCAGGCCCGGAGCGGCGAAATGACGACGCTGCTTGAGCTGAAGGATATCCGCCGCAGCTATCCTTCCGGCGACGGCAGCGTCGAGGTGCTCAAGGGCATTACGCTTTCCGTGAATGCCGGGGAGATGGTGGCGATCGTCGGCGCCTCCGGTTCCGGGAAGTCGACGCTGATGAATATCCTTGGCTGTCTGGACAAGCCGACGTCCGGTACCTATCGCGTGGAGGGCGTCGATATCGCCACGCTGGACGGCGATGCGCTGGCGCGGCTGCGGCGCGATCATTTCGGCTTTATCTTCCAGCGCTACCATCTGCTGCCGCACCTGACGGCGGCGCAAAACGTTGAAGTGCCTGCCGTCTACGCGGGCAGAGGTCGTCAGCAGCGTCTGGCAAGGGCGCGCGAACTGCTCGGGCGGCTCGGCCTTCACGAGCGCGTTGATTACCGCCCGTCGCAGCTTTCGGGTGGCCAGCAGCAGCGCGTCAGCATCGCCCGCGCGCTGATGAACGGCGGTCAGGTGATCCTCGCGGACGAGCCCACCGGCGCGCTCGACAGCGCTTCCGGCGAAGAGGTGATGGCGATTTTGCACCAGCTCAGGGAGCAGGGGCATACGGTGATCGTCGTGACGCACGATCCGGAGGTGGCGGCGCAAGCGGAGCGGATCGTTGAGATCCGCGACGGTGAGCTCATCAGCAATCCGCCGGCGAAACCTGCCGCCGCTGCGCGCGTGGGCGCTGAAAAGACGCTACCCGCCTCCGGCTGGCGGCAGTTCAGCGGCGGCTTTCGGGAAGCGCTGACCATGGCGTGGCGGGCGCTGGCGGCAAATAAAATGCGCACGCTGCTCACTATGCTCGGCATTATCATCGGCATCGCCTCGGTGGTGTCTATTGTGATTGTCGGCGATGCGGCCAAACAGAGGGTGCTGGCGGATATCCGCGCGATGGGCACCAACACCATTGATGTCTATCCGGGCAAAGATTTCGGCGATGACGATCCGCAGTACCAGCAGGCGCTGAAGTATGACGATCTGCTGGCCATTCAGAAGCAGCCGTGGGTCAGCTCCGCGACGCCGGCGGTCTCTAAAAACCTGCGCCTGCGGATGAACAACACCGACGTAGCGGCAAGCGCTAACGGCGTCGGGCCGCAGTATTTCAACGTCTATGGCATGACCTTCAGCGAAGGCAGCACCTTTAACGACGTGCAGCTGCGCGGGCGGGCGCAGGTGGTGGTGCTTGACGGCAACACCCGGCGCCAGCTGTTCCCGCACAAGGCCAGCGTGGTGGGCGAAATCATTCTGGTTGGCAACATGCCCGCCACCGTTGTCGGCGTGGCGGATGAGAAGCAGTCGATGTTCGGCAGCAGTAAAATTCTGCGCGTCTGGCTGCCTTATACCACCATGGCGGGACGCGTGATAGGGCAGTCGTGGCTCAACTCGATCACGGTACGGGTTAAAGAGGGTTATGACAGCACGTTGGCGGAGCAGCAGCTCGCCCGGCTGCTGAACCTGCGCCACGGCAAGAAAGATATCTTTACCTGGAACATGGACAGCATCTTGAAAACGGCGGAACGGACCACACATACACTTCAGCTGTTTCTGACGCTGGTGGCGGTGATTTCGCTGGTGGTGGGCGGTATCGGAGTGATGAACATCATGCTGGTGTCGGTGACCGAACGCACGCGGGAGATTGGCATCCGCATGGCCGTTGGCGCGCGAGCGGCCGACGTGCTGCAGCAGTTTTTAATCGAAGCGGTGCTGGTGTGCCTGGTAGGCGGCGCGTTGGGCGTTGGGCTGTCGCTGATGATCGCCTTCACCCTGCAGCTGTTATTGCCGGGCTGGGAGATTGGCTTTTCCCCGCTGGCGCTGCTGATGGCGTTTGTCTGCTCGACGCTGACCGGCGTGCTGTTTGGCTGGCTGCCGGCGCGCAACGCGGCGCGGCTGGATCCGGTGGATGCGCTGGCGCGCGAATAGCGATAATAAAAATGCCAGTCATCAGGACTGGCATTTTGTCTGCAGGATGTACACAATGAAGCAGGAGCACTATGCTGCTGTTTCTGCTTCCACAGGGATAATCACGCTGGCGTGGTTGCCTTTTGGTCCCTGGTGAACATCAAACCGAACGGGCTGTCCGGCTTTTAACGTTCTGTAACCATCCATCTGGATGGTAGAATAGTGAGCGAAAATATCTTCGCCGCCGCCCTCAGGGCAGATGAAGCCGAACCCTTTGGCATTGTTGAACCACTTAACAGTACCCATTTCCATACTTCGACATCCTTCGTAAATCTTTATAATCAGATGGAATGAACCGGTGGTGGAGCCGGATGGCTGTACAAAACCTCGCCAACTCTCGCCTGTACAATTTAGATAAATCAGGCAACGCGTCAAGCGGCAGATGGGGGAAAGCGGTGGAAAATGCATCAAAATTTGAAGCAGTTAACGCTATTGCGCGGTTTGTGACAGGCGTCGCGGATGGGAACAATAGATGATAGTTATCTATGATCTAATGTAGATTCAAATTGTGTATAGACTCTGGTCAGCGACGGGAAAATCCCGCCGGAGTCGTAACCTAAGATGAACACTGACAATGAGTAAGACGCGTGATTGGCTGGATTTTGACCAGCTGACAAAAGACCAGGTTCGCGATGCGCTAAAACCGCCAGCGATGTATAAAGTGATATTAGTCAATGATGATTACACTCCAATGGAGTTTGTTATTGACGTGTTACAGAAATTCTTTTCTTATGATGTTGAACGTGCAACGCAACTGATGCTTACGGTTCACTATCAGGGGAAAGCTATCTGCGGCGTGTTTACTGCCGAAGTGGCCGAAACCAAAGTCGCCATGGTGAACCAGTACGCGAGGGAGAACGAGCATCCGTTGCTGTGTACGCTGGAACAGGCCTGAAGACAGGCATATAAATTGGGGGAGGTGCCTATGCTCAATCAAGAACTGGAACTCAGTTTAAACATGGCTTTCGCCAGAGCGCGCGAGCACCGTCATGAGTTTATGACCGTCGAGCACTTACTGCTGGCGTTGCTCAGCAACCCATCCGCCCGCGAAGCGCTGGAAGCCTGCTCCGTGGATCTGGTGGCTCTGCGTCAGGAACTCGAAGCCTTCATCGAACAAACCACGCCCGTGCTGCCTGCCAGCGAAGAAGAGCGCGATACGCAGCCGACGCTCAGCTTCCAGCGCGTGCTGCAGCGCGCGGTATTTCACGTTCAGTCTTCCGGCCGTAGCGAAGTCACCGGGGCCAACGTTCTGGTCGCGATTTTCAGCGAGCAGGAGTCCCAGGCGGCCTATCTGCTGCGCAAACATGAGGTCAGCCGCCTTGACGTGGTGAACTTCATCTCTCACGGCACGCGTAAAGACGAGCCGAGCCAGTCTTCCGATTCCGGAAGCCAACCGAATAATGAAGAGCAAGCAGGCGGGGAGGAACGTATGGAAAACTTCACCACCAACCTTAACCAGCTTGCGCGCGTCGGCGGTATAGACCCGCTGATTGGCCGCGACAAAGAGCTTGAGCGTGCCGTTCAGGTGCTGTGCCGTCGCCGTAAAAACAACCCGCTGCTGGTCGGTGAATCCGGCGTCGGTAAAACCGCTATCGCCGAAGGGCTGGCCTGGCGCATCGTCCAGGGCGACGTGCCGGAGGTGATCGCCGATTGCACCATCTACGCGCTGGATATCGGATCGCTGCTGGCGGGCACCAAATACCGCGGCGATTTTGAAAAACGCTTTAAGGCGCTGCTCAAACAGCTGGAGCAGGATACCAACAGCATCCTGTTTATCGACGAGATCCACACCATTATCGGTGCGGGTGCGGCGTCCGGCGGGCAGGTGGATGCGGCTAACCTGATCAAACCGCTGCTCTCCAGCGGTAAGATCCGCGTCATCGGTTCGACAACCTATCAGGAGTTCAGCAACATTTTCGAAAAAGACCGCGCGCTGGCGCGTCGCTTCCAGAAAATCGACATTACTGAACCGTCGGTTGAAGAAACCGTGCAGATCATCAACGGCCTGAAGCCGAAGTACGAGGCGCATCACGACGTGCGCTATACCGCGAAGGCGGTGCGTGCGGCGGTGGAGCTGGCGGTGAAATACATTAATGACCGCCACCTGCCGGATAAAGCGATCGACGTTATCGACGAAGCGGGCGCGCGCGCGCGTCTGATGCCGGTGAGCCGTCGCAAGAAAACCATCAACGTGGCGGATATCGAGTCCGTGGTGGCGCGTATCGCGCGTATCCCGGAGAAGAGCGTGTCGCAGAGCGACCGTGACACGCTGAAAAATCTCGGCGATCGCCTGAAAATGCTGGTCTTTGGCCAGGATAAAGCCATTGAGGCCTTAACCGAAGCCATTAAGATGAGCCGCGCGGGTCTCGGCCAGGATCATAAACCTGTCGGGTCGTTCCTGTTCGCCGGTCCGACCGGGGTCGGGAAAACCGAGGTCACGGTACAGCTGTCGAAAGCGCTGGGTATCGAGCTGCTGCGTTTTGATATGTCCGAATATATGGAACGCCATACGGTGAGCCGCCTGATTGGCGCGCCTCCGGGCTATGTGGGCTTCGATCAGGGCGGTCTGCTCACCGACGCGGTGATCAAGCATCCGCACGCGGTGCTGCTGCTTGATGAAATCGAAAAAGCGCATCCGGACGTCTTCAACCTGCTGCTGCAGGTGATGGACAACGGCACGCTCACCGATAACAACGGGCGTAAAGCGGACTTCCGCAACGTCGTGCTGGTGATGACCACCAATGCCGGGGTACGGGAAACCGAGCGTAAATCCATCGGCCTCATCCAGCAGGATAACAGCATCGATGCGATGGAAGAGATCAAGAAGATCTTTACGCCGGAGTTCCGTAACCGTCTGGACAACATTATCTGGTTCGATCACCTCTCTACCGATGTGATCCACCAGGTGGTCGACAAGTTTATTGTCGAGCTGCAGGTCCAGCTGGATCAGAAAGGCGTGTCGCTGGAGGTGAGCCAGGAAGCTCGCGACTGGCTGGCGGAAAAAGGCTACGACCGGGCGATGGGCGCCCGTCCGATGGCGCGCGTTATTCAGGACAACCTGAAAAAACCTCTGGCCAACGAGCTGCTGTTTGGAACGCTTGTGGACGGCGGCCAGGTGACCGTGGGTCTCGATACCGGGAAGAACGAGCTCACCTACGGTTTTCAGGCTGCGCAGAAGCATAAGCCGGAAGCCGCGCACTAAGGCGTTTTTGCTGTCTAAAAACGTAACGGAAGCCGGGCGGATGCCCGGCTTTTTTATGCTCTTCTCTGGGGATCTTGCGATGGGTTATCGGGGGTATGAACCGTAATCGCAGTTTAACACCGCAGGCAGATACATAGCGCTTAAGGGTGGTCCACGTCGCACGATCGATATTACGCTCCAGGCGACTCATTGCTGGTGCGCTAACCCCCATTTAGTATGGAGGTGTCCCGGGAAATCCTCCCGGCGCGTCAAACGTCATGAAAAATGAGCAGTCGCCCATCGCGTCAGGATGATGGCTTCTCCGGGGGCAGCGACTCCGCCAGCGACAGCAGGTTCTGCGGCTGGATGCGAATAATGCCGCCGCGCGGGCTGTCAATATCGGCGATAAGCGCAAAGGCAACGGAAAAGACGATGGGCAACAGCCACGGAAAAGTGGCTTTCTTCAGCGCGTTGTTGCGAAAACCAATCATCACAATACAGAACATCGCCAGGATAAACAGCAGCGCCCAGGCGGAGCGCGGTATGCGGTTCCACCAGGCGGCCTGGGTGTAACCGGCGGTATTGAACACGTCGTTCATGCCGACGATGACAATCTGCATGACAGGGGTCTGATGGGCCCGGGCCTCGGTGCTGACTATCTTCCACAGCTTATCCTGAAGCTCGTTGGTATCGCGATTTATCTTATCGACGTCGTCAAGATGGCCCGCCTGATAATAGAGAATTCGCTGATCGAGGTAGCTTCGCAGCAGCCGCTTCGCCAGCACGGACTCTTCGCCGGGGAGCAGGTCCATGCGCAACCACTCTGTGCCAATCGCGTTCGCCTCTTCTTCTTCATAGTTTTTGCGCATATCGTAGCGGCTGACGGCCATCGAAAAGGTAAACCCGATAATGAGCCCGAGAATACTCAGCACCGCGCCGAGCAGCAGCGAGTAATTATCACCATCCGGCTCTTTATCGCGATAGCGGCGATAAAGCATACGCGCAATCAAACCGGCCAGCCAAAACAGGAGCAGGCAGACCACAAATATAAGCGCCGGGTAGTCGGAAAGACGAGGCATAATATTACCGTTTTACAGACAGATGGAGGTACCTGTAATAACAGTCGGTGAAGAGGAAGTTAGCAAGGCGGGGCTATAAAAAAACTGCCCTGACGCGATGCAGGGCAGTTAACACCAGGCGATTCCCGGCAATGCAGCGCCAGGAATTCGTTATCTGCGGAGATTAGCGACTACGGAAGACAATGCGGCCTTTGCTCAGGTCGTACGGGGTCAGTTCAACAGTCACTTTGTCGCCCGTCAGAATGCGGATGTAGTTTTTACGCATTTTTCCGGAGATATGCGCAGTGACCACGTGACCGTTTTCCAGTTCTACGCGGAACATAGTGTTAGGCAACGTTTCAAGAACGGTGCCCTGCATTTCAATATTGTCTTCTTTGGCCATCTAGTCCTCTGGGGTATCACTACCATAGTTTTGAACCGGCAAGATAATGCCGAAGTTCATCAAGTAAGTAAAGATTTACCCGTCTTCTTTCGCGTGTCCTCTTGATGCAGGCGAAATTCACAGGTTAAGGGAAGGCCGTTTTTGCGCATTACCCGAGGTTCACGCGAAAACACCGTATGACGCACCAAACGTAAAGGGGAATTCCTGAAACGGCGGCAGGGCAACAGGCAGAAACGACTTCCGGCACAATTATATCATCCTGATGACCATTGTGCCGAAAACATTTATCGCTCAGGCGCAAACAGCGTACGCGGGACCCAGAAATGGGTGGGGAGACGTTCAGTGCGAAGGGCGTCAAGCGCGTCGAGATAGTGCCGACGCGGCATTTCCACGGCCCCAAGCGAGGCGGTATGGTCGTTCAGCACCTGGCAGTCGATGAGTTTGCCGCCCTGGCGCGTAAATTCGTTGCAGAATACCAGCAGCGCGGTTTTAGAGGCGTTTACCGCCCGGCTGAACATGGACTCTCCGCAGAACAGGGTGCCCTGCGCCACGCCGTACATGCCGCCGACAAGCTCATCGTCGCGCCAGACCTCAATCGAGTGCGCATGCCCCAGCTCGTGGAGGCGGTGATAGGCCAGCACGATGCTGTCGGTGATCCAGGTGCCTTCATCGCGATCGCCCGCGCAGCCTTCAATCACTTTTCCGAACGCGTGGTTCAGGGTAACCCGGTAGGGCGAGGTTTTGTGAAACCGCTTCATGCTGCGGCTGACGTGAAACGCGTCCGGCCACAGCACCGCACGCGGATCGGGCGACCACCACAGAATAGGGTCGCCGGGCGAGAACCATGGAAAAATACCGCGCTGATAGGCCATCAGCAGCCGCGCGGGGCTGAGATCGCCGCCGAGGGCCAGCAGGCCGTTGGGCTCGCGCAGAGCACCCTCCGGCGACGGAAAGGCGATGGAGTGACGGGACAACTGGACCAGACGCATATACTACAACTCCTGCACGCCCATTAACGGTTCAATTCAAATATACACGCCATTCCTCAGGCGGCTTCTGCGCGGGCCTGCGCCCTGATGCAACCTGAGTGATTTTGTGTATTGTAGCTTCTACAAACGCTGTCTGAACTGGTAATAACGCCCCTGTTTCTCCAGTAATTCAGCGTGATTACCTTGCTCAATTATTTGTCCGTTGTCCATCACAATTATCTGATTAAAACGCGCCAGCCCGCGCAGGCGGTGGGTGACCATCAGCAGCGTTTTATCGCGCATCACGTCGGCCAGCAAATCAAGGATTTGCCGTTCGGTGGCGGCATCCAGTCCTTCAGTTGGCTCATCGAGCAGCATCAGCGGCGCATCGTGCAGCAGGGCGCGGGCGATCGCCAGTCGGCGGAGCTCGCCGCCGGAGAGCTGGCGGCCGCCTTCTCCCAGCCAGCTGTTGAGCCCGGCGTCTTCCAGCAGTTTCTCAAGCCCGGTACGCATCAGCACGTCGGCCAGCGCTTCGTCGCTGGCGCCAGGCGCGGCCAGCAGCAGGTTGTCGCGCAGCGTGGCGCTGAACAGATGTACGCGCTGGGGCACCACGCTCATGGCGCGGCGCAGCGTCGGCTCATCCAGTACGGAAAGCGGGCTGTCGTTGAGCAGCAGCTCGCCCTGCTGCGGGTCCCAGGCGCGGGTCAGCAGCTGTAGCAGCGTGGACTTCCCGCAGCCGGTGCGGCCAAGAATGGCGACGTGCTCGCCTGCGGCAACCTGCAGGCTAATCGCGTTGAGCGCCGGTTGCGCCTGCGGCGAGTACGCAAAGGTCACATTGCGCAGCCTCAGGCTGACCTGCGTCGGCGTAACGGATGCGGTCTGCGGAAACTGCACTTCCGGCTGCTGTTCGGTAATTTGGCTAATGCGCAGCGCCGACGCCATAACCTGGCCGAGGTGCTGAAACGCGCCGGTGACCGGCGCCAGCGCTTCAAAGGCGGCAAGGGCGCAGAAGACGAACAGGGCGATCAGGGCGCCAGGGCGCGCGTTGTCGCCGACGCCGCCTGCGGCCATCCACAGCATGGCGATAATGGCGATACCGCCAATCAGCATCATCAGCGCCTGGGATAGCGCGGTAAGCTCGGACTGGCGGCGCTGGGCTTCATGCCAGCTCAGCTCCGTTTGCTCCATCTGGTCGCGATAGCGGGTGGCGGCGCCGAAAATCGACAGTTCGGCCTGGCCGTGCAGCCATGCCGTCAGCTGCTGGCGATAGTGTCCGCGCAGCTGCGTTAGGCTTTCGCCGGTAGGTTTACCGGCGCGATAAAACAGCGGCGGCAGCACAAACAGCGTCAGCAGCATAATACCGCCGAGGGTCAGCGCCAGCGTGACGTCAAGGAAGCTCAAACCGAAGGTTACCGCCAGGATCACCACCAGCGCGCCGATCAGCGGGGAGATGACGCGCAGGTAGAGGTGATCCAGCGTATCAACATCCGCCACCACGCGGTTCAGCAGCTCGCCCTGACGAAAACGCGCCAGACCGGCGGGGGAGAGGGGCAGCAGCTTGCTGAAGGTGAAGACCCGCAGATGCTGAAGCACGCGGAAGGTGGCGTCGTGGCTGACCAGACGTTCGAAATAGCGCCCGGCGGTGCGAATAATGGCGGCGCCGCGGACGCCAGCGGCGGGCAGCATGTAGTTAAAGCTGTAGGCGCCGGCAAAACCGACCACGGCCGACGCTGACAGGAACCAGCCGGAGAGCGTCAGCAGACCGATGCTGGCGAGCAGGGTCACGATAGCCAGTACGACGCCGAGCGACAGCAGCCATTTGTGGCGCTTATAGAGCGCCAGATAGGGGGCTAATACGCGCATTTAAATCTCCTCCTGACGATGCGCCAGCAGGCGGGTAAAGTGCCCCTGCGCCGCGGCAAGCTGGTCATACGGCCCTTGCTCAACAATTTGTCCGTCGTGCATGACCCAAATCGCATCCCATGCCTGAAGGTCTTCCAGCTGATGGGTCACCATCAGGGTGGTTTGCTGGGTCGAGGCATCGGTCAGCGCCTGCATGACCCGCTGCTCGCTGTGCGCGTCGAGGCTGGCGGCTGGCTCATCAAGCAGCAGCAGACGGCAGGGCGTCAGCAGCGCGCGGGCGACCGCGACGCGCTGGGCCTGACCTACCGACAGGCGGCTCGCCTGATCGCCCGTGGCGGTATCAATGCCCTGCGGCAGCTGATCGACGAATTCGCTGACCCAGGCCCTGTCCAGCGCGCGCTGCAGCTGCGCGTCGTCGGCGTCAGGCGCGGCGATCAGCACGTTTTCCCGCAGCGTAGCGGCAGGCAGCTGGGGGTTTTGCCCCACCCAGCTCAGCAGGCGGCGCCAGCTTTCCGGGTTCAGGTCGCGCAGCTCAACGCCGTTGACGCGCAGCGAGCCGTCATAAGGCAGGAAGCCCGCCAGCGCGTTCAGCAGCGAGCTTTTACCCGAGCCGCTTTGTCCAACCAGCACCGCGCGCTGGCCTGCCTCCAGGGTGAACGTCAGCGGGCCGGCCAGCGTGCGGCCTTCCGGCGATTTCACGATAAGGGCGTTCGCCTCCAGAGCAACCATGGCGTTTTCGTCGGCCATGATCTCCCCCTGCTGCGGCTGCGCCAGCGGCGCTTCCATAAAGGTCTTCAGGCTGTCGGCGGCGCCAACGGCCTGGGCCTTAGCGTGATAGAAAGTGCCAAGGTCGCGCAGGGGCTGGAAAAATTCAGGGGCGAGGATCAGCGCCAGAAAGCCCGACAGCAGCGTCACGCTGGTGCCGTAATGGCCAAAATTCAGCTCGCCGAGGTAGGAGAAACCAAAATAGACCGCCACCAGGGCGATAGACAGCGAGGTAAAAAATTCGAGCACCCCGGAGGAGAGAAACGCGAGGCGCAGAACCTCCATCGTACGCTGGCGGAAATCCTCCGAGGCCTGGCGAATGTTCTCCGTTTCCGCAGTACCGCGGTCGAAGATACGCAGCGTCTCCATACCGCGCAGGCGGTCGAGAAAGTGGCCGCTTAAGCGCGCCAGCGCCTGAAAGTTACGGCGGTTGGCGTCTGCCGCGCCCATCCCGACCAGCGCCATAAAAATCGGTATCAGCGGCGCGGTGCCGAGCAATATCAGCGCCGCCGCCCAGTTGGAGGGAAAAATCGCCAGCACAATCAGCAAAGGCACGCACGCGGCCAGCGCCATCTGCGGCAGATAGCGGGCATAGTAGTCGTGCATGTCGTCAATTTGTTCCAGAATGAGCGTCGCCCAGCTTCCCGCCGGTTTCCCCTGAATCCAGGCCGGTCCTGCCTGCTGCAGGCGATCCAGCACCTGGCGGCGGATTTCGAAGCGGATATGCTGTCCGGCGTGAAAACCGACCCGTTCGCGCAGCCACACCACCCAGGCGCGTAAAACAAACACCAGCACCAGCAGGATGAACGGCATCAGCAGCGCTTCACGCGGAATGTTCTCCATGATCATATGGTGAAGAAGGCGGGCCATTATCCAGGCCTGCGCGACAATCAGCAGGCCGCTCACGACGCCGAGTCCGCGGGAGATTGCCAGCCAGCGGCGGGAAATAACGCTTTGCTGTTTTAACCAGCGGGTAAGCTCTTGTTGACGGGTTTTATTCATTGCGTGCTTATGCAGGTGTCATCTGAGTATATTGGGCCCGGCAATGTTACAACGTCGCAAAAATAAAGGCGACTTATCGTCGCCTTTTTTACCTTTGTTACTGAGTTGTAAAGATTATTTTGCTTTATCAGCTAAACCGTCGAGGTAACGCTCAGCATCCAGCGCAGCCATACAACCCGTACCGGCGGAGGTAATCGCCTGGCGGTAAATGTGGTCCATCACGTCGCCTGCGGCAAAGACGCCAGGAATGCTGGTCTGGGTCGCGTTGCCGTGAATGCCGGACTGCACCTTGATGTAGCCGTTTTCCAGCTCCAGCTGACCGTCAAAGACAGCCGTGTTCGGGCTGTGGCCGATAGCGACGAACAGGCCGGCGACCTCCAGCGATTCCACGATATCGCTGTTTTGCGTATCGCGAATGCGCAGACCGCTGACGCCCATCTGGTCGCCGGTGACTTCTTCCAGCGTGCGGTTGGTGTGCAGCACAATGTTGCCGCTTTCCACTTTATCCATCAGGCGTTTGATCAGAATTTTCTCCGCGCGGAAGGTGTCGCGACGGTGGATCAAATGCACTTCAGCGGCGATGTTGGCAAGATACAGCGCTTCTTCCACCGCCGTGTTGCCGCCGCCGATGACTGCGACCTTCTGATTACGGTAGAAGAAGCCGTCGCAGGTGGCGCAGGCGGAAACGCCGCGGCCTTTGAACGCCTCTTCAGACGGCAGGCCGAGATAGCGCGCCGATGCGCCGGTGGCGATGATTAAGGCATCGCAGGTGTACTCGCCGCTGTCGCCGGTCAGACGGAACGGACGGTTCTGCAGGTCAACCTTGCTGATATGGTCGAAGATGATTTCGGTATCGAACTTCGTCGCATGCTCATGCATGCGCTCCATCAGCAGCGGACCGGTCAGGTCGTGCGGATCGCCAGGCCAGTTTTCCACTTCCGTGGTCGTGGTCAGCTGACCGCCTTTTTCCATGCCGGTAATCAGCACCGGCTGCAGGTTTGCGCGCGCAGCATAGACCGCAGCGGTGTATCCCGCAGGTCCAGAACCAAGAATAAGCAGTTTACTGTGTTTGGCCGTGCCCATGAGATCCCCATAATTGTTGGCAGACATTGGCCGGGATTGTAGGGAATTTGCGGGAGTAATAAAAGGGTGATGGGATTTTGTTAACGATATGTGCAATAGAGTTTGTCTATGAATCGGCGATTTTATCAGCGATTGCTATAACTCATTCTACTGTGATTAGGGCAATTATAAGGAGATAACATGAGGATCAACCCACAGTGATAATGAATATCCGGCATGTTGTACTAAAAATCGATGTTTTGCTTTGACAATCACCTGTGCTTTTGCGAAAACATTGGAGGGAGAAAAAGCAGTGTTTCGTGTGTGGTGAATTTTCATTCACGGAAATACCATTTTTACCCGGGTCAACGTTTTCGACGCATGGCGTGGACAGACGCCATGCGTGATGTCGGTGGCTGCCTTCAGGCAACGGGCTTCTCAACGCGTACCCTTGGGTTTGGCGACATAACGGGTAGCAGAAATATGTCGCAAACAGCGGGCAGGCTCTGAACAGTGAAGTGCACAGGGTCAAGACAGGAGTAGGGAAGGAATACAGAGAGACAATAATAATGGTAGATAGCAAGAAGCGCCCAGGCAAAGATCTCGACCGCATCGATCGTAACATTTTGAACGAGTTGCAAAAGGATGGGCGTATTTCCAACGTCGAGCTTTCTAAGCGAGTGGGACTTTCTCCGACACCTTGCCTCGAGCGTGTGCGTCGGCTGGAAAGACAAGGGTTTATTCAGGGCTATACCGCGCTGCTGAACCCGCATTATCTGGATGCATCACTTCTGGTTTTTGTTGAGATTACTCTGAATCGTGGCGCGCCGGATGTGTTTGAGCAATTTAACGCCGCTGTACAGAAACTTGAAGAAATTCAAGAATGTCATCTGGTTTCCGGTGATTTCGACTACCTGTTGAAAACCCGCGTGCCGGATATGTCAGCGTACCGTAAGTTGTTGGGCGAGACCCTGTTGCGCCTGCCGGGCGTGAACGACACCCGTACCTACGTGGTTATGGAAGAAGTCAAACAGAGTAATCGTCTGGTTATTAAGACTCGCTAATACGGAACAGGTGCAAAATCAGCACAAGTTGATTACACTCCTGTTAATCCATACAGCAACAGTGCCGGGGAGACCCGGCGCTGTTGTCCGTTTTAGCATCAGGCAGGAAAGCGCCTGGAACCTGGAGAGCCTTTCTTGAGCCAGGAATATACTGAAGACAAAGAAGTCACATTTACCAAGTTAAGCAGCGGGCGCCGACTTCTGGAGGCGTTACTGCTCTTATGTTCCCTTTTTGCCGTCTGGCTGATGGCCGCTCTGCTCAGCTTTAACCCTTCAGATCCCAGCTGGTCGCAGACCGCCTGGCATGAGCCTATTCATAATCTTTGCGGAGCGCCCGGCGCCTGGCTTGCCGACACGCTGTTCTTTATTTTCGGCGTGATGGCGTACACCATTCCGGTGATCATCATCGGCGGCTGCTGGTTCGCCTGGCGCCACCGCGCCAGCGACGAGTACGTCGACTATTTTGCCGTTTCGCTACGCCTGATTGGCGTGCTGGCGCTGATCCTGACCTCCTGCGGCCTGGCGGCCATTAATGCCGATGATATCTGGTATTTCGCCTCCGGCGGCGTGATTGGCAGCCTGCTGAGCACGGCGCTGCAGCCGATGCTGCACAGCAGCGGCGGTACGATTGCGCTGCTTTGCATCTGGGCCGCCGGTCTGACGCTGTTTACCGGCTGGTCATGGGTCAGCATCGCGGAAAAACTCGGCAGCCTGATCCTCAATATTCTCACCTTCGCCAGCAACAGAACCCGTCGTGACGACACCTGGGTTGATGACGAAGAGTATGAGGACGACGAAGACGAGCAGGCGCCGCCGCGCAAAGAAGCGCGGCGTACGCGGATCCTGCGCGGCGCGCTGGCCCGCCGCAAGCGTATGGCCGAGAAGTTTATTAACCCGATGGGCCGTCACACCGACGCGGCGCTGTTTTCCGGCAAACGTATGGACGACCCCGACGATGAGGCGCGCTATGTCGCGCAGGGGCAGTCTGTCGATCCGGACGACGTGCTGTTTTCCGGCCATAGCGCTACGCGCCAGCCGGACGCGGACGACGTACTGTTTTCAGGACAAAGCGCGGCGCGTCCGGCGGCGGCCTGGGATGAAAACGATCCGCTGCTTAACGGCCATTCGATTACCGGCGCAGTGACGGCCGCGGCGGCGACAGCGGGCGCGATTCCGGGCGTTGCCGCGCCGATTGCGCCAGCGATGCCTGCTGGCAGCGATGCTGAGCTCATGCAGCCCGCCGTGGAATGGCAGCCGGTGCCTGGCCCGCAAACCGCCGAGCCGGCCATCGCGCCGTCCCCGGACAGCTGGCCGCCGCAGGCTGCGCCTGCGAAACCCGAGTACGTGCAGCCTGAAGCGTTCTGGCAGGAGCCGGTTGTTGAACAGCCTGCGCAGCCTGAATACTGGCAGCAGCCGGAACAGCCGGTGTATCAGGCCGAGCCGCCGACGTATTATCAGCCGGAACCGGAATATCCGCCGCATCAGGAACCTGTGTTTGCGCAGCCGGTAGCACCGGAGATGCCGGAGCCAGAGCCGGTGGAAGAGGTTAAACCGCAGCGTCCGCCGCTCTATTATTTCGAAGAAGTGGAAGAAAAACGCGCGCGCGAGCGTGAACAGCTGGCGGCCTGGTATCAGCCTGTGCCGGAGCCCGCCGCGATAAAACCGGCCGTTGCGCCGTCAGTCGTGCCCGCTATCGATCCGACGGTCGCGGTTGCGCCCGTGGCGGCAAGCGTTAAGCAGGCGGCGGGCGTCGCAGCGGTAACGGCTGCCGCCTCCGCGCCGTTGTTCAGCCCGGCCGAAGGGCCGCGCGCGCAGGTGAAGGAGGGCATCGGCCCTCAGCTGCCGCGTCCGAATCGCGTGCGGGTGCCGACGCGCCGCGAGCTGGCCTCCGCCTCTTTTGGCATCAAAATACCGTCGCAGCGCATGGCGGACGAGCGAGCCCGCGAAGCGGAACGTCATCAGCACTATTCCGATGAGCCGATCGGCGACGAGGAGGCCGAGGCGCAGCAGCAGGATGAGCTGGCCCGCCAGTTCGCCGCCTCTCAGCACCAGCGCTACGGCGAGGAATATGAAGACGATGCGGTGGAAGACGACGATACCGCGGAGCAGGCCGAGCTGGCGCGTCAGTTTGCCGCCCAGCAGCAGGCGCGCTATGCCGGGGATCAGCCGGCTGGCGCCAACCCGTTCTCGCTGGCGGATTTTGAATTTTCACCAATGAAAACGCTGGTAGACGACGGCCCGAAAGCGCCGCTCTTTACCCCGGGCGTTGCGCCGCAGGAGCCGCCTGTGCAGCAGTACGCCCAGCAGGCGCATCCGCAGCAGGTACAGCAGCCCGCATATCAACAGCCGCCGCAGCCCGCGCCGCAGCCGCAGCCGCAGGAGAGCCTGATTCACCCGCTGCTGATGCGTAATGGCGATTCGCGTCCGCTGAATAAGCCGACCACGCCGCTGCCGTCGCTGGATCTGTTAACCCCGCCGCCGACGGAAATCGAGCCGGTAGACACCTTCGCGCTAGAGCAGATGGCGCGACTGGTGGAAGCTCGTCTGGCGGATTTCCGCATTAAAGCGGATGTCGTTAACTATTCGCCGGGGCCGGTTATCACCCGCTTCGAGCTGAATCTGGCGCCGGGGGTGAAAGCCGCCCGTATCTCCAACCTGTCCCGCGATCTCGCCCGTTCACTGTCGACCGTTGCCGTTCGCGTGGTGGAAGTGATCCCCGGCAGACCGTACGTCGGGCTGGAGCTGCCGAACAAGAAACGCCAGACCGTGTATCTGCGAGAAGTGCTGGACTGCGCGAAATTCCGCGAGAGCCCGTCGCCGCTGACCGTGGTGCTGGGGAAAGATATCGCCGGTGAACCGGTGATTGCCGATCTGGCGAAAATGCCGCACCTGCTGGTTGCCGGGACGACCGGTTCCGGTAAGTCGGTTGGCGTCAACGCCATGATCCTCAGCATGCTCTACAAAGCGCAGCCGGAAGATGTGCGTTTCATCATGATCGACCCGAAAATGCTGGAGCTTTCGGTCTATGAAGGCATCCCGCATCTGCTGACGGAAGTCGTCACCGACATGAAGGACGCCGCCAACGCCCTGCGCTGGAGCGTCAACGAAATGGAGCGCCGCTACAAGCTGATGTCCGCGCTGGGCGTACGTAATCTGGCGGGGTATAACGAAAAAATCGCCGAGGCGGCACGTATGGGACGTCCGATTCCGGACCCATACTGGAAGCCGGGCGACAGCATGGATGCCGTGCATCCGACGCTGGAAAAACTGCCGTATATCGTGGTGATGGTGGACGAATTCGCCGACCTGATGATGACCGTCGGTAAAAAAGTGGAAGAGCTTATCGCCCGTCTGGCGCAGAAAGCGCGCGCTGCTGGTATTCACCTGGTGCTGGCGACGCAGCGTCCGTCGGTTGACGTGATCACGGGCCTGATTAAAGCCAACATTCCGACCCGTATCGCCTTTACCGTTTCCAGTAAGATTGACTCCCGTACGATCCTCGATCAGGGCGGGGCGGAATCGCTGCTCGGGATGGGGGACATGCTGTATGCCGGGCCGAACTCCAGCGCCGCGCCGGTGCGCGTTCACGGCGCATTTGTTCGCGATCAGGAAGTACACGCCGTGGTGCAGGACTGGAAGGCGCGCGGTCGTCCGCAGTACGTTGACGGCATTACCTCCGACAGCGAAAGCGAAGGCGGCGGCGGTGGTTTTGACAGCGGCGAGGAGCTCGACCCGCTGTTCGACCAGGCCGTTAACTTCGTGACGGAAAAACGCAAAGCGTCCATTTCCGGCGTCCAGCGCCAGTTCCGCATCGGCTACAACCGCGCGGCGCGCATCATTGAGCAAATGGAAGCGCAGGGCATCGTCAGCGAGGCCGGTCATAACGGCAACCGTGAGGTGCTGGCGCCGCCGCCGTTTGACTGATGTGCAAAGTTGGGTAAATAACCAAAGAATCAGCATTTTCTTCTGTTCCCCTGTGGGCGCGAGGCCTACAGTGGGGACAAGAGGCTCCCGCGTCGGGAGTGACGCATTTAAGGAATCAAGATGAAAAAAATCGCCATCACCTGTGCTTTACTGACCAGCTTTGTTGCCAGCAGCGTTTGGGCCGATGCGGCAAGCGACCTGAAAAGCCGTCTGGATAAGGTGAGCAGCTTCCACGCCAGCTTCACGCAGAAGGTGACCGACGGCAGCGGCAACGCGGTGCAGGACGGACAGGGCGATCTGTGGGTAAAACGTCCTAACCTGTTCAACTGGCATATGACGCAGCCGGATGAAAGCGTGCTGGTCTCTGACGGTAAAACCCTGTGGTTCTACAACCCGTTCGTTGAGCAGGCGACGGCTACCTGGCTGAAAGATGCGACCAGCAACACGCCGTTTATGCTGATCGCCCGCAACCAGTCCAGCGACTGGCAGCAGTACAATATTAAGCAGAACGGCGATGACTTCGTGCTGACGCCGAAAGGCTCCAGCGGCAATCTGAAACAGTTTACGATTAACGTCGGCCGTGACGGCACCATTCACCAGTTCAGCGCGGTGGAGCAGGACGAGCAGCGCAGCAGCTATCAGCTGAAGTCGCAGCAGAACGGCGCGGTGGATGCGTCTAAGTTCTCCTTCACCCCGCCGAAGGGCGTCACCGTGGATGACCAACGCAAGTAAGAGGCACGCGTGAGCAACCTGTCGCTCGATTTTTCCGATAATGCCTTTCAACCTCTGGCCGCGCGTATGCGGCCAGAAACGTTAGCGCAGTACATCGGCCAGCAGCACCTGCTGGCGCCGGGTAAACCTCTGCCGCGCGCCATCGAGGCCGGACATCTGCATTCGATGATCCTCTGGGGGCCGCCCGGTACCGGAAAAACGACGCTGGCGGAGGTTATCGCCCGTTATGCCAGCGCCGACGTTGAGCGGATCTCCGCCGTGACGTCCGGCGTGAAGGAGATTCGCGAAGCGATCGAGCGGGCCCGTCAGAACCGCAACGCGGGCCGCCGTACGATTTTGTTCGTCGACGAAGTCCACCGCTTTAATAAAAGCCAGCAGGATGCATTCCTGCCGCATATTGAAGACGGCACGATCACCTTCATCGGCGCGACCACGGAAAACCCCTCTTTTGAGCTCAACTCGGCGCTGCTGTCGCGCGCCCGCGTATATCTGCTGAAATCCCTGTCCGTCGACGATATCGAGCTGGTATTGACCCAGGCGATGGACGATACGTCGCGCGGCTACGGCGGCCAGAACATCGTGCTGCCGGACGATACCCGGCGGGCTATCGCTGAGCTGGTCAACGGCGATGCGCGCCGGGCGCTGAACACGCTGGAAATGATGGCTGATATGGCCGAGAGCGACGATGCCGGTAAGCGCGTGCTGAAGGCCGGGCTGCTGACTGAAATCGCCGGCGAGCGCAGCGCGCGTTTTGATAATAAGGGCGATCGGTTTTACGATCTTATTTCGGCGCTGCATAAGTCGGTACGCGGCAGCGCGCCGGATGCCGCGCTGTACTGGTATGCGCGCATCATCACCGCCGGCGGCGACCCGCTGTACGTCGCCCGCCGCTGCCTGGCTATCGCTTCTGAAGATGTCGGTAACGCCGACCCACGCGCCATGCAGGTGGCGCTTTCCGCCTGGGACTGTTTTACCCGCGTGGGGCCTGCTGAGGGCGAGCGGGCTATCGCGCAGGCCATTGTCTATCTCGCCTGCGCGCCGAAAAGCAATGCCGTCTATACCGCCTTTAAGGCCGCGATGGCCGACGCCCGCGAGCGTCCGGATTACGACGTGCCGGTGCATCTGCGCAATGCGCCGACGAAGCTGATGAAGGAAATGGGCTACGGACAGGAGTACCGCTACGCGCACGATGAGCCCAACGCCTACGCGGCGGGGGAGGAGTATTTCCCGCAGGAGCTGGCACAAACGCGCTATTATCACCCGACAAACAGAGGTCTTGAAGGCAAGATTGGCGAAAAGCTCGCCTGGCTCGCCGGACAGGATCAAAATAGCCCTATAAAACGCTACCGTTAGGCCTGACGTTGCGGTAATGTTGGTAAGGTATCTCTGTGACCGCAGGCTGCGGTCATTTCCTCCTATTTTATTAATTCGATAAGCACAGGATAAGCATGCTCGATCCCAATCTGCTGCGTAACGAGCCAGACGCAGTCGCAGAAAAACTGGCACGCCGGGGCTTTAAGCTGGATGTAGATAAACTGCGCGCTCTTGAAGAGCGTCGTAAAGTTCTGCAGGTTCAAACCGAAAACCTGCAGGCTGAACGCAACTCGCGATCGAAATCCATTGGCCAGGCGAAAGCGCGTGGGGAAGACATCGAGCCGTTACGCCTGGAAGTGAACAAGCTTGGCGAAGAACTGGATCAGGCGAAAGCCGAGCTGGACGTGCTGCAGGCGGAAATCCGCGATATCGCGCTCGCAATCCCGAACATTCCTGACGACAGCGTGCCGGTAGGTAAAGACGAAAACGACAACGTTGAAGTGAAACGCTGGGGTACCCCGCGCGAGTTTGACTTCGACGTTCGCGACCATGTGACGCTCGGCGAAATGCACGCGGGGCTGGATTTTGCCGCCGCTGTGAAGCTGACCGGCTCCCGTTTTGTGGTGATGAAAGGGCAAATCGCCCATCTGCACCGCGCGCTGGCGCAGTTTATGCTGGATCTGCACACTGAACAGCACGGCTACAGCGAAACCTACGTGCCGTATCTGGTGAACCACGACACCCTGTACGGTACCGGCCAGCTGCCGAAATTTGCCGGCGACCTGTTCCACACGCGTCCGCTGGAAGAAGAAGCGGACAGCAGCAACTATGCGCTGATCCCAACCGCAGAAGTGCCGCTGACCAACCTTGTTCGCGACGAAATTCTTGATGAAGACGATCTGCCGATCAAGCTGACCGCGCATTCGCCGTGCTTCCGTTCTGAAGCCGGTTCCTACGGTCGCGATACCCGCGGTCTTATCCGTATGCACCAGTTTGACAAGGTCGAGATGGTGCAGATAGTCCGTCCGGAAGATTCTATGGACGCGCTGGAAGAGATGACCAGCCACGCCGAGAAGGTACTGGAGCTGCTGGGTCTGCCGTATCGCCGTGTGGCGCTGTGTACGGGCGATATGGGCTTCGGCGCCTGCAAAACGTTCGATCTGGAAGTCTGGGTTCCGGCGCAGAATACCTATCGCGAAATTTCCTCCTGCTCTAACGTCTGGGACTTCCAGGCCCGTCGTATGCAGGCCCGCTGCCGCAGCAAGTCTGACAAGAAGACCCGTCTGGTTCACACCCTGAACGGTTCTGGTCTGGCGGTTGGCCGTACGCTGGTGGCGGTGATGGAAAACTATCAGCAGGCGGACGGTCGTATCGCTATCCCGGAAGTACTGCGTCCTTATATGAAAGGACTAGAGTTCATCGGATAAGTTTTCCGAATGACATACTAAAAACGTCATAAAAAGCGCCTCCGGGCGCTTTTTTTATGCCCACATTGACGTTGAACAATAACCACAATGTTGAAAGTGGTAATACTCCCTTCGAATAGCATGTAGCACAAACGACTAAAAAAAAGTGATTCCGTTATATAATTAACTATATAGCGGTGGTTCATTTCACTGAGCAATGAAGTGAGTATCCATGAAAATTAAAGCCCCCGATGCTTTACTGGCTGCCGAGGTAAGCCGCCGCGGTCTGATGAAGACCACGGCGATAGGCGGCCTGGCGATGGCCAGCAGCGCCTTTACTTTACCCTTTACGCGCATAGCCAGTGCCGCAGATGCCATCTCCCCCGCAGGCGCGCCAGAGAAAGTCGTCTGGAGCGCCTGTACCGTTAACTGTGGTAGCCGTTGTCCGCTACGGATGCACGTCGTCGACGGCGAAATTAAGTATGTCGAAACCGATAACACCGGTGACGATAACTATGAAGGGTTACATCAGGTTCGCGCCTGCCTGCGCGGGCGGTCAATGCGCCGTCGCGTCTATAACCCCGATCGTCTGAAATATCCGATGAAACGCGTGGGTAAACGCGGCGAAGGCAAATTTGAGCGTATCAGCTGGGAAGAGGCCTTCGATACCATTGCCAGCAATATGCAGCGCCTGATTAAGGACTATGGCAATGAGTCCATCTACCTGAACTATGGCACCGGTACGCTGGGCGGCACCATGACCCGCTCCTGGCCGCCGGGAAAAACCCTGGTGGCGCGGCTGATGAACTGCTGCGGCGGTTATCTGAACCACTACGGCGACTACTCCTCGGCGCAGATTGCCGCCGGTCTGAACTACACCTACGGCGGCTGGGCCGACGGCAACAGCCCGTCGGATATTGAAAACAGCAAGCTGGTCGTACTGTTTGGCAATAACCCGGGCGAAACACGGATGAGCGGCGGCGGGGTGACCTACTACCTCGAACAGGCGCGGCAGAAATCCAACGCCCGCATGATCATTGTCGACCCGCGCTATACCGACACCGGAGCCGGTCGTGAGGATGAGTGGATCCCGATTCGTCCGGGCACCGATGCGGCGCTGGTTAACGGCATTGCGTGGGTGCTCATTACCGAAAACCTGGTCGATCAACCGTTTCTTGATAAGTACTGCGTCGGCTACGACGAGAAAACGCTGCCAGCCAGCGCTCCGGCGAACGGCCACTACAAGGCCTATATCCTGGGGCAGGGCAAAGACGGTATCGCCAAAACGCCGGAATGGGCGTCAACCATTACCGGGATCCCGGCTGACCGTATTGTGAAACTGGCGCGCGAAATCGGCAGCACTAAGCCAGCCTTTATCAGCCAGGGCTGGGGGCCGCAGCGTCACGCCAACGGTGAAATCGCCACCCGCGCTATCTCAATGCTCTCCATTCTGACCGGCAACGTCGGTATTCACGGCGGTAACACCGGCGCGCGCGAAGGCTCTTACGATCTGCCGTTTGAGCGTATGCCGACGCTGGAAAACCCGGTTGAAACCAGTATCTCCATGTTTATGTGGACCGATGCGATTGAACGCGGACCGGAAATGACGGCGCTGCGCGATGGCGTTCGCGGTAAAGATAAGCTGGACGTGCCGATCAAGATGATCTGGAACTATGCCGGCAACTGCATTATCAACCAGCACTCCGAGATTAACCGCACCCACGACATCCTGCAGGATGACAAGAAGTGCGAGCTTATCGTGGTCATCGACTGCCATATGACGTCGTCGGCGAAATATGCCGATATTCTGCTGCCGGACTGTACGGCGTCGGAGCAGATGGACTTCGCGCTTGATGCCTCCTGCGGCAACATGTCCTACGTCATCTTTACCGACCAGGCTATCAAACCGCGTTTCGAATGCAAAAATATCTACGACATGATGTCTGCCCTGGCGAAACGTCTTGGCGTTGAAGAAAAATTCACGGAAGGGCGTACTCAGGAAGAGTGGATGCGCCATCTGCACGAGCTTTCGCGTAAGGCGATTCCTGACCTGCCGGATTTCGACACCTTCCGTCAGCAGGGGATGTTCAAACAGCGCGATCCGGAAGGGCATCACGTGGCGTACAAAGCGTTCCGCGAGGATCCGCACGCCAACCCGCTGACCACGGCGTCGGGCAAAATCGAAATTTACTCTGAGGCGCTGGCTAACATTGCCGCAACCTGGGAGCTGCCGGAAGGCGACGTTATCGATCCGCTGCCGATCTACACGCCAGGGTTCGAAAACTATAACGATCCGCTGACGGAGAAATTCCCGCTGCAGCTGACCGGTTTCCATTATAAGTCGCGCGTTCACTCGACCTACGGCAACGTTGACGTGCTGAAAGCGGCCTGTCGTCAGGAAATGTGGATCAACCCGATGGATGCGAAAGCGCGCGGTATTGCTAACGGCGATCGCGTCCGCATCTTCAACGACCGCGGCGAGGTGCATATCGAAGCAAAAGTGACGCCGCGCATGATGCCGGGCGTTGTGGCGTTAGGCGAGGGGGCATGGTATGCGCCGGATGCCAAAGGCGTTGACCAGGCGGGCTGCATTAACGTGCTGACGACGCAGCGGCCTTCACCGCTGGCGAAGGGCAACCCGTCGCACACCAACCTTGTTCAGGTCACGAAGGCGTAAGGAGTAACCGATGACGACCCAGTATGGATTTTTTATTGACTCCAGCCGTTGCACCGGTTGTAAAACCTGTGAGCTGGCCTGTAAGGACTACAAAGATCTGACGCCGGACGTCAGCTTCCGCCGCATTTACGAGTATGCAGGCGGCGACTGGCAGGAGGATAACGGCGTCTGGCACCAGGACGTCTTTGCCTACTATTTATCCATTGCCTGTAACCACTGCGAGGACCCGGCCTGTACCAAGGTGTGTCCGAGCGGTGCGATGCACAAGCGCGAAGATGGCTTTGTGGTGGTGGACGAAGACGTGTGCATCGGCTGCCGCTACTGTCATATGGCCTGCCCGTACGGCGCGCCACAGTACAACGCGGCGAAGGGTCACATGACCAAATGCGACGGCTGTCATGAGCGCGTGGCCGACGGCAAAAAACCGATTTGCGTCGAGTCCTGTCCGCTGCGGGCGCTGGACTTCGGGCCGATTGAAGAGCTGCGTCAGAAGCACGGTCAGCTGGCCGCGGTAGCGCCGCTGCCGTCTGCGCATTTCACCAAACCGTGCATTGTAATTAAACCCAACGCCAACAGCCGCCCGACCGGGGATACCACGGGCTACCTGGCAAACCCGAAGGAGGTGTGAGATGGGAAGTGGATGGCATGAATGGCCGCTGATGATCTTCACGGTCTTCGGACAGTGCGTGGCGGGCGGGTTCATCGTTCTGGCGCTGGCGCTGATGAAAGGCTCGCTGAGCCGGGAGCAGCAGCAGCGCGTGGTGATGAGCATGTTCGGGCTGTGGGTGCTGATGGGGATTGGCTTTGTCGCCTCGACGCTGCACCTTGGCTCGCCGCTGCGCGCGTTCAACTCGCTGAACCGCGTGGGGGCCTCCTCGCTGAGTAACGAAATCGCCAGCGGCGCTGTCTTCTTTGCGATTGGCGGGCTGGGCTGGCTGCTGGCGGTGGTGAATAAACTGCCCCAGGGGCTGCGCAGCCTGTGGCTGACGGTGACGATGGTGCTGGGCGTGGTGTTCGTGTGGATGATGGCGCGGGTGTACAGCACCATCGATACCGTACCGACCTGGTACAGCGTCTGGACGCCGGTGAGCTTCTTCCTGACGCTGTTTATCGGCGGGCCGCTGCTGGGCTGTCTGCTGCTGCGTCTGGCGGGGGTCGAAGGGTGGGCGATGCGCCTGCTGCCGGCGGTAACGCTGCTGGCGCTGCTGGCCAGCGCGGTGGTGACCGTGATGCAGGGGAGCGAACTGGCGACGATCCACAGCTCTGTCCAGCAGGCGGCCGCGCTGGTGCCGGACTACGGCTCGCTGATGTCATGGCGGCTGGTGGCGATAGCGCTGGCGCTGGCGTGCTGGGTGGCGCCGCAGCTTAAGGGCTATCAGCCGGCGCTGCCGCTGCTGAGCCTGGCGTTCGCGCTGGTGGTGGCCGGTGAGCTTATCGGCCGCGGCGTGTTCTATGGCCTGCACATGACCGTGGGTATGGCTGTCGCCAGCTAAACTGTCATACGGATGCCAGACAGCCTCTGGCATCCGTATAAAAACGATAATTCGTTATCGCATATAATATTCAATGTGATACTTGTCACGATTCTTCGGTTATTGAACCGCCTATACTTCTGGCATGTTTTTAGTTTTAAATAATTAGAAATGTGCTTTATCAATATTTTCTGCAGCAATGAAAGATATATTCATGAGGTTTATTTGTAGCCTCTGTTTATTATTTAACAGAAATATTTCACGGAAGACTGGATGGGAATTATGGCAAGTAATGAAGATGATCATCTTATATGTTTGCAGGTAACAAGACGCAGGTTAATTCAGGCGGGGGTATCCAGTGGTCTGGTCGCCGCTGCGGGAGGCCTTTCGTTACCTTTCTGTGTGCGAAGTATTGCGGCGGAAAACGCGATTCAGCCAGAAGAAAAAGCGGTTTGGAGCTCGTGCACCGTTAACTGCGGTAGTCGCTGTCTTTTGCGCTTACATGTGCGCGATGATGAGGTCTATTGGGTTGAGTCAGATACGACCGGCAATGATTCATATGGTCAGCATCAGGTCCGGGCCTGCCTGCGGGGCCGTTCGATCCGGCGCAGAATGAATCATCCGGATCGATTAAAATATCCGATGAAACGGGTGGGCAAGCGAGGAGAAGGGAAGTTTGAGCGTATTAGCTGGGATGAAGCATTAAATATTATCTCAGAAAACCTGAAGCGAATATTAAATGATTATGGCAATGAGGCCGTGCACGTTCTTTATGGCACCGGTGTCGATGGTGGAAACATCACTAACTCAAATGTCCCTTATCGGTTGATGAATTCCTGTGGCGGTTATTTGAGCCGCTACGGGAGTTATAGTACGGCTCAAATTAGTGCGGCGATGACTTATCTATATGGCGCGAATGAAGGCAACAGCCCTGACGATATAGAAAATAGTAGGCTTGTTGTCATGTTTGGCAATAATCCTGCTGAAACACGAATGAGCGGCGGTGGGGTGACATATTATGTTGAACAGGCGCGCGAACGCTCTAATGCAAGAATGATTATTATTGACCCTCGCTATAGTGATACGGCAGCCGGACGAGAAGATGAGTGGATTCCGATTCTTCCAGGGACAGATGCTGCTCTCGCTGCAGGGATTGCGTGGGTGTTAATTACCGAGAACTTAGTGGATCAGGCGTTTCTCGATAAATATTGCATTGGTTATGATGAAAAAACACTCCCTGCCACGGCACCGGCTAATGGGCACTACAAAGCTTATATCCTGGGGGATGGACCCGATCGTGTAGCAAAAACACCGCAGTGGGCATCAACAATTACCGGGATACCGGAAGATAAAATTATTAAGCTGGCGAATGAGATTGGAGCGGCTAAACCCGCCTATATTTGTCAGGGATGGGGGCCGCAGCGCCATTCTAATGGTGAACAAACGGCAAGGGCTATCGCTATGCTGGCGATTCTGACGGGGAATGTCGGAGTTAACGGAGGAAATACAGGGTTACGTGAAGGGACATACGATCTCGGCGCTGAGTGGTTCTCGCTGCTTGAAAATCCGGTGAAAACTAAAATTTCTGTCTTCACGTGGCCGGATGCAATTGCCAGAGGCGCGGAAATGACGGCGACGCGTGATGGCGTCAGAGGGAAAGATAAACTGGATGTTCCGGTTAAGTTTATGTGGTGCTATGCCAGCAATACCCTGATTAATCAGAATAGCGATATTGCCAGGACGCATGAGATTCTGCAGGATGATCAAAAATGTGAAATGATTGTCGGCATAGATCATTTTCTGACATCGTCAGCAAAGTATTACGATATTCTTTTGCCCGATTTGATGCCTACCGAACAAGAAGATCTCATCCCTCATGAGTCGGCTGGAAACATGGCCTATGTTATTTTAGGGCAACCAGCAACTTCGCCTAAATTTGAACGTAAGCCCATCTATTGGATGCTGAGTGAAGTGGCCAGACGTCTGGGGCCTGATGTCTGGCAGACCTTTACGGAAGGCAGAACCCAACATGAGTGGGTCAGGTATCTGTGTGAAAAAACCAAAGAGCGCAACCCGGATATGCCGGATTATGAACAGATGAAAACAGTGGGCATCTATAAACGAAAATGCCCAGATAATCATGTTGTTGCATTCAAGTCGTTCCGCGAAGATCCTGTTGCCAACCCACTGAGTACACCGTCCGGGAAAATTGAAATTTTTTCCGAGCGCCTTGCAAATATTGCCAACACCTGGGAGCTCAAAGCGGATGAGATTATTAATCCATTACCGGTTTATGCACCTGGATTTGAAGGACATGAAGACCCCGCTCGTGAAGAGTTTCCCCTTCAGCTCACTGGATTTCACTATAAAGGCCGTACACATTCCACTTACGGGAACATTGATGTACTTCAGCAAGCATGCCCGCAGGAAATCTGGATTAATCCGTTAGATGCGCGCGCCAGGGGAATTGAAAATGGTGATGTTGTTAATGTTTTCAATAAACGAGGCCAAATGCAGATTCGGGCAAAAGTGACGCCACGAATTATTCCTGGGGTGACGGCTATGGGTCAGGGCGCATGGCTCAAGGCCGATATGTTTGGGGATAAGGTCGATCATGGTGGCTCAATAAATATTTTGACATCTCCGCGGCCTTCACCGCTGGCGAAGGGCAACCCCTCTCACAGCAACCTTGTTCAGGTCACGAAGGCGTAAGGAGTAACCGATGACAACCCAGTATGGATTTTTTATTGACTCCAGCCGTTGCACCGGTTGTAAAACCTGTGAGCTGGCCTGTAAGGACTACAAAGATCTGACGCCGGACGTCAGCTTCCGCCGCATTTACGAGTATGCGGGCGGCGACTGGCAGGAGGATAACGGCGTCTGGCATCAGGACGTCTTTGCCTACTATTTATCCATTGCCTGTAACCACTGCGAGGACCCGGCCTGTACCAAGGTGTGCCCGAGCGGCGCGATGCACAAGCGCGAGGATGGCTTTGTGGTGGTGGACGAAGACGTGTGCATCGGCTGCCGCTACTGTCATATGGCCTGCCCGTACGGCGCGCCGCAGTACAACGCGGCGAAGGGTCACATGACCAAATGCGACGGCTGTCATGAGCGCGTGGCCGACGGCAAAAAACCGATTTGCGTCGAGTCCTGTCCGCTGCGGGCGCTGGACTTCGGGCCGATTGAAGAGCTGCGTCAGAAGCACGGTCAGCTGGCCGCGGTAGCGCCGCTGCCGTCTGCGCATTTCACCAAACCGTGCATTGTAATTAAACCCAACGCCAACAGCCGCCCGACCGGGGATACCACGGGCTACCTGGCAAACCCGAAGGAGGTGTGAGATGGGAAGTGGATGGCATGAATGGCCGCTGATGATCTTCACGGTCTTCGGACAGTGCGTGGCGGGCGGGTTCATCGTTCTGGCGCTGGCGCTGATGAAAGGCTCGCTGAGCCGGGAGCAGCAGCAGCGCGTGGTGATGAGCATGTTCGGGCTGTGGGTGCTGATGGGGATTGGCTTTGTCGCCTCGACGCTGCACCTTGGCTCGCCGCTGCGCGCGTTCAACTCGCTGAACCGCGTGGGGGCCTCCTCGCTGAGTAACGAAATCGCCAGCGGCGCTGTCTTCTTTGCGATTGGCGGGCTGGGCTGGCTGCTGGCGGTGGTGAATAAACTGCCCCAGGGGCTGCGCAGCCTGTGGCTGACGGTGACGATGGTGCTGGGCGTGGTGTTCGTGTGGATGATGGCGCGGGTGTACAGCACCATCGATACCGTACCGACCTGGTACAGCGTCTGGACGCCGGTGAGCTTCTTCCTGACGCTGTTTATCGGCGGGCCGCTGCTGGGCTGTCTGCTGCTGCGTCTGGCGGGGGTCGAAGGGTGGGCGATGCGCCTGCTGCCGGCGGTAACGCTGCTGGCGCTGCTGGCCAGCGCGGTGGTGACCGTGATGCAGGGGAGCGAACTGGCGACGATCCACAGCTCTGTCCAGCAGGCGGCCGCGCTGGTGCCGGACTACGGCTCGCTGATGTCATGGCGGCTGGTGGCGATAGCGCTGGCGCTGGCGTGCTGGGTGGCGCCGCAGCTTAAGGGGTATCAGCCGGCGCTGCCGCTGCTGAGCCTGGCGTTCGTGCTGGTGGTGGCCGGTGAGCTTATTGGCCGCGGCGTGTTCTATGGCCTGCACATGACCGTGGGTATGGCTGTCGCCAGCTAAACCCTGACTGCGCCGGGGCTATTGCGTCGGCGCAGTTTACAAAAAATGCGCTCCCTCCATGAAATTTTTCTACCGACCGTTTTCAGCTATTTTCCAGATTAATGAATAAAAACAATGGAATAATTAAATGATATATTCCGTTCCCGTCTCGCTGCATAAAAAACTTCAATTGTCGCGCTGAAAACCGCGCTGTTACTGGCCTGGCGCCGATTGACTTTGTTTCAGGCGGTGGCATGATGCGCTCGAAATATGAACTTCCTCACGGTTTTTTGATTCATGTCCACCTATACCCGGCCGGTGCTGCTTCTGCTCTGCGGCCTGCTTTTGTTGACGCTGGCGATTGCGGTATTAAACACGCTTGTCCCGCTGTGGCTTGCCCATGAAAATTTGCCTACCTGGCAGGTTGGTATGGTCGGTTCGTCCTATTTCACCGGTAATCTGGTTGGTACGCTGTTGACCGGCGGGCTGATCAAGCGTCTCGGGTTTAACCGCTGTTACTATATTGCGTCGCTGATTTTCGCCGCTGGCTGTGTCGGTCTGGGGATGACCATTGGTTTCTGGAGCTGGATGAGCTGGCGTTTCGTCGCGGGCGTCGGCTGCGCGATGATCTGGGTGGTGGTGGAAAGCGCCCTGATGTGCAGCGGTACGTCGCGCAATCGTGGTCGCCTGCTGGCGGCCTATATGATGGTTTACTACGTCGGTACGATGCTTGGCCAACTGCTGGTCAGTAAGGTTCCGACCGAACTGATGAGCGTGCTGCCGTGGGTGACCGGGATGGCGCTGGCGGCTATTCTGCCGCTGCTGTTTACCCGCATCGTCAGCCAGCGCGACGGGCACCAGGGCGCGACGCACGTCTGGCCGATGCTGAAGCTGCGTCAGGCGCGCCTTGGCATTAACGGCTGCGTGATTTCCGGTATTGTGCTGGGGTCGCTGTATGGCCTGATGCCGCTGTATCTGAACCACCAGGGCGTCAGCGACGCCGGGATCGGTTTCTGGATGGCGGTAATGGTGAGCGCCGGTATTATCGGCCAATGGCCGGTAGGGCGGCTTGCCGACCGCTTCGGGCGCCTGCTGGTGCTGCGTGTACAGGTGTTTGTCGTGATCCTCGGCTGCCTGGCGATGCTGAGCAACGCGGCGATGGCGCCTGCGCTGTTCGTGCTTGGCGCGTCCGGCTTTACGCTTTATCCGGTGGCGATGGCCTGGGCCTGTGAAAAAGTTGAACACCATCAGCTGGTGGCAATGAACCAGGCGCTGCTGCTGAGCTACACCATCGGCAGTCTGCTGGGGCCGACGTTTACCGCGATGCTGATGCAGAATTATTCCGATAACCTGCTGTTCGTCATGATTGCCAGCGTATCGTTTATCTACCTGCTGATGCTTCTGCGCAAAGCCGGTCAGCATCCGACGCCGGTGGCGCACGCCTGACGCTTCTCTCTGCGCGCGGCGGTCCTGCGGCGCGCTTTCCTGACGCACACTTTTGTTGACGATTCTGCTGCTATACGCTGATTTTTCGCTAAATTCTGGTGAGAAATGTCAAACCTGTGCGAAACCTTAAAGTTTCGCACTGTGGCGTTATTCTTTCGCTGCTGCGGTCTGCATAATCTTTGCCTGTTTGACGATTCGTAAAAAATAACGTTCAAGGAACTGAGCTTATGGCAGGTGAGCAAGAGAAGCAGTTACGGTGGTATAACATCGCGCTGATGTCGTTTATTACGGTGTGGGGTTTTGGCAACGTAGTGAATAACTACGCCAACCAGGGGCTGGTGGTCGTCTTTTCCTGGATCTTTATTTTTGCCCTCTATTTCACGCCTTACGCCCTGATTGTGGGGCAGTTAGGGTCGACGTTTAAGGATGGCAAAGGCGGCGTCAGCACCTGGATTAAGCACACGATGGGGCCAGGGCTGGCCTACCTCGCGGCGTGGACCTACTGGGTGGTGCATATTCCCTATCTGGCGCAAAAGCCGCAGGCTATCCTGATAGCGCTGGGCTGGGCGTTCAAAGGCGACGGTTCGCTTATCAAAGAGTATGGCGTTGTGGCGCTGCAGGGGCTGACGCTGCTGCTGTTTGTCTTTTTTATGTGGGTCGCGTCGCGCGGCATGAAGTCGCTAAAAGTGGTGGGATCGGTCGCCGGGATTGCGATGTTCGTGATGTCGCTGCTTTACGTTGTGATGGCGGTCACCGCGCCAGCGATTACGGAAGTGCATATTGCGACCACGAATATTACCTGGGAAACCTTTATCCCGCATTTTGATTTCACCTACATCACCACCATTTCCATGCTGGTTTTCGCCGTCGGCGGAGCGGAAAAGATTTCGCCGTATGTGAACAATACGCGCAACCCGGGTAAGGAGTTTCCCCGCGGGATGCTTTTTCTTGCCGTGATGGTGGCGGTGTGCGCGATCCTCGGCTCATTGGCGATGGGGATGATGTTCGATTCCCGGCATATTCCAGACGATCTGATGACCAACGGCCAGTATTATGCGTTTCAGAAACTGGGCGAATATTACCATATGGGTAATTCGCTGATGGTTGTCTATGCCATCGCCAATACGCTGGGGCAGGTGGCGGCGCTGGTGTTCTCGATTGATGCGCCGCTGAAAGTACTGCTGGCGGATGCGGATAAAAAGTATGTACCGGAAAAGCTGTGTCGCCTGAATGAAAAGGGAACGCCGGTTAACGGCTATCTGCTGACGCTGGGGCTGGTGGCGGTGCTTATTATGTTACCGACGCTGGGTATTGGCGACATGAACAACCTGTATAAGTGGTTGCTGAACCTCAACTCCGTGGTGATGCCGTTGCGCTATCTGTGGGTGTTTGTCGCTTTTATGGCCGTACTGCGCATGGCGGAAAAATTCAAACCGGAGTATGTCTTTATCCGCAATCGCCGCCTGGCCTTTACCGTCGGGCTATGGTGCTTCGCGTTCACCGCCTTTGCCTGTCTGACCGGTATCTTTCCAAAGATGCAGGCCTTTACCCCTGAATGGACGTTCCAGCTCTCGCTGAATATCGTGACGCCGTTTGTGCTGGTTGGATTGGGACTTATTTTCCCGCTGCTGGCGCGTCGGAAAGCATAACCTCTTTCGTGACTTCGAGAACGGAGCGAAGTTGTGCAGGGCTGGTAATACGGGTTAACTGCGATAAATGCTCCGCTTCGTCCAGCCAGCACACCAGACGCTGAATCATCTCCAGGTGTTGGATACTGCTGGCGGCGGCCAGCACGATGACAAGCCGTACCTCCGGATGTTCAGGAAAGGCTACGGCTTCTTTCAGGCACAGCAGCGACAGGTGCGTCTTATCGCTGATAACGCCTTCCTCCGGGCGGGCATGCGGCAGGGCGAAAGCCGGGCTCAGGATGTACCACGGACCCTGTTGCTCCGTTTCGCGGATGATGGCCTGAGCATAGGCTGGTGTCACCATTCCTCGCGCTTCCAGCGGCAAACAGGCCTGTTTTACCGCCTCCTGCCATGTACCGCAGCGTTCGCGAAACTGGCAGGCGGAAAATAACAGCGTTTGTTCCATTGTCTTCTCCCAGGTAGAGGGCAGACCGGTTAACGGTCTGCCCGTTTCGTTAGCTAAGCGCTTCGTAGAGCGCTGTCGCAGAAATACCATACTTCTCTTTCAGTTGGCGGCTGTTGCCGGATTCCGTAAAGGTGTCCTGGGTACCGAGACGGGTCAATGCGGTACTCAGACCTTCCTCTGCCAGCACTTCGGCAATTTGTCCCCCCAGACCGCCGTTTATGGTGTGATTTTCAATAGTCGCAATACGCGGGCAGCCTGCGATAAGCTGCAGAAATCGCTGGCGGTTAAACGGTTTGAGCGTGGCGACGTGGATAAGCTTTCCCTGAATACCTGCAGAACAAAGTCGGTTGTAACCCTCGCTGGCCTGCTCCAGCACGGTGCCCTCATAGAGGATGGCAAAATCGTTACCGGTGTCAGCCACAGCCGCAATATCGCAGACGCGGGGAATCTGAGTTTTATCCCGTATCGGCATTGGCTCTCGCGCGACGCGGATGTAGACAGGACCGTGAATGTTCACTGCCTGCTCAAACGCCGCTGCAATTTCCTCGGCGTCGGCGGGCGTCAGGATCGTGATCCCAGGCAGAACGCGGGTCAGCGCCAGGTCCTCCAGCGCGTGATGAGAAGCGCCATCCGGGCCGTCGTCCATGCCGGGGTGGCTGCCGACCAGTTTGATATTCGCCTTCGCGTAGCACGCCTGGCGTAGCTGCGTCCAGGCGGTACCGGTGACAAACATGGCGAAGTTGACGTAGAAGGGGATATTTCCTTCCAGCGCCTGGCCGACGGCAAAACTCATGGCGGAACCTTCGGCAATCCCCATCTCAAAAAATGCGTCGGGGAAGGACGCCTGGAATTGATCGGTGCGCGTGGAGCTGGCGAGATCGCTGTCAATGGCGACGATTGGATACCCTTTGTTTCTAAGCGCAATCAGCGCGTTGCCAATTTCATCACGAGGTGCTTTCATCACTGGAGTTCCTCCATTGCCTGCTGATATTGTTCTGCGCTTGGGGTTTTTGAATGCCACTCGCCGTTGTTTTCCATGTAGCTGACGCCGCAGCCTTTGACGGTATGGGCGATAATCGCGATGGGCTTGCCCTTCAGATGTCGCGAGAGCATCAGCGTGTCGGCAACCTGACACATATCGTTGCCATCGTGTAGCTCCAGTACATGCCAGCCGAAGCAGCGGATTTTATCCGCCAGCGGCTCAAGGTTAACGACGCTATTAACCGGGTCGTGCGACGAAAAACCGTTGTAGTCGACGATGGCCACCAGGTTATCCATTTTCATGTGGCCTGCTTGCTGCAAAGATTCCCAGACCTGGCCCTCATGCATTTCGCCATCGCCCAGAATGGCGAAAACGCGGCAAGGGTCGGCGGCATGCTTTTTGGCGGCCGCCATACCTAACGCCACCGACAGCCCCTGACCGAGCAGCCCGGTAGTGGCATCGACTTCAGGTAGAGACTTGATGCTGGGGTGTCCCTGTAGACGAGAGTTTATCTGCCGGAAGGTGCTAAACTCACTGCGATCGATTCTTCCCATCTGGTGCAGCAGCGCATACTGCGCCGCGACGGCATGCCCCTTGCTCATGACGATGCGCGCACGTGGTGAGGCATTGAGGTCGACTTCGTTGTAGTAGAGCCAGGTCAGGATATCGATAATGGATAACGCGCCGCCGGGATGACCAATACCAGATTCATAAATCATGCTGACAATATCGCGCCGCGCCGCTAGCGCCAGGGCTTTAAGTTGCTCAATAGTCATAATCACTCCTTATCACGGCAGCATTTTGCCGATGTAGTAAACGACGAGGCCGAGGGCGACAAAGTCCGTTTCCGGGAAGCTGGTGCCTGAGAGGCCAACTGACTCCATGATCGGATAGATGAGCGCCGGGCCAATACCTATCAGAATGCCGGTGATAAAGCTTCCGGCAATGGCGCCTTTCCAGCCGCCTGAAGCATTGCCAAATACCGCCGCCGTCGCCCCAATAAAGAAATAGGGAATGGCTACGGGAATAATGACCGTCTGGCCGATCATCGCCAGCACGCCCATCACCACCAGGCCGCCGACAAATGAGGAGATAAAGCCCAGCACCGTTGCCGTCGGGGCATAGGGAAAGACAACGGGGCAATCGAGCGCCGGTTTGGCGTTAGGAATAAACTTCTCAGAAATCCCCAAGAAGGCAGGCACAATTTCTGACAGCAGAAGGCGTACGCCGGTGATGATGATGTACAGAGACGCGGTGAATGTCAGTGACTGAAACAGAGGATAAACCAGCCAATGCATACCGCCAGCGGCGGCGGTTACGGCGTTTTTTCCGGCCGCCAGCGCGGCAATGTAGTAAAAGATGCTCACCGAGATAGAAACCGAGACAATGTAGTCTTTAAAGATCCCTAGCCAGCCGGGAAGATTGAGCTTTTCCGTCGACTGCTTCGGATCGCCGACTTTTGAGCCAATCCAGCCGGAGGCGGCGTAGGCCAGCGTTACATAGTGTCCCATCGCAATTTCATCGTTGCCGGTTATCTTGCGCATCCACGGTTGGGCAATGGCCGGATAAATACAGGCTGCCAGCCCCAGCAAAATAGAGCCGGTGATAATGGTCACGAGATCGCTGTAGCCGAGCGCTTTTAGCGTCACGGTGAGTAGCGCTGAGAGGTAAAGGTTATGCTGACCGGTCAGAAAGATGTACTTGAACGGCGTGATGCGGGCAAAAAGCAGATTCCAGCCGAAGCCTATTACCATGATAAGCGATACGCACATGGCAAACTTTGTCTGCGCAAGCCCGGTTAGCGCCTCAGCCAGCGGCATAACGCCTTTCAGGCCAAAACCCTGGCTGAACAACGTTTGGAAGTTGCCTAAAGAGGTGACAGCAAGTCCGGCGCCGCCAGCAAAAACCAGAAAACCGACGATGGTTTTGAACGTTCCGGAGAGTACTTTTTCTATCGGTTTACGTTGGATAAGAAGGCCAATTAGCGCAATAAAACCAACTAAAAGTGGGGTTACGCCCAGAATGTCGAATACAATAAACCTGAGGAGTTCCATATTTCCTCCGCGAGGGATCAGTGAGTGTGTATGACGCTGGTCAGTGCAGCTTCCATTTCATCACTGTTCATTAGATCGGTGATGCCAATGGCTTTGAATCCCGCCGCTTCGATTTCATCAGTGAGGTCACGCATGGTCAGTACAAAGTCGATATCCCGCCAGGTGTTTAGCCCTGAAAGGACATCATGCTCAAGTTCAATGTCCCAGCCGTGTTTATCAATAACTTTCTGGGCTTTGATTTTTAGCATCAGGGAGCTGCCCATACCCGTACGACAGACGATAAGACCTTTCATGTTGTTTTCTCCTGTTGTGTAAAAATAATTATTTTCCTGTAACTGCAATTCAAAAATAATTATTATCGAGTCATGGCAGGAAATGATGTGACGTTGCTTGCATTTTGTGCAAAAAGGCTAAAAATGAGTCAGTCAGAAATTAATTTATTGATAAACATAAGAAATAACTCTTCAAACCTCAGTCCGATACTGGAGCGGGTAGGGCGTTTTATTACCGAAAATCCTGACTACGTGATGCGTCACACTATCTCCGAGCTGGCGGACTCTATTGATACCAGCGAGGGGAGCATTACCCGTTTTTGTCGGGCGTTTGGTTTTAAAGGTTTTTCAGATTTTCGCACTGCACTGGCGCTGGAGCAGGGCGCAGCACGCCCGGATAATGCGGGTAGTGATGAAATTTCCGCCGTGATCGCCAGCATTCGTGACAGCAATGCTATTATCGACAGTCAGGAGTTGCAGGCCGCGGCAGTATGGCTCAATCAGCTTGATCAGGTCGCTATCTATGCGGTGGGGACGGCGGTACCGGTGGCTCTGTTTTTGCAGATGAATCTGATGCGCATGGGAAAAGCAGCCAGCTTTATTGATCGGTTCTACTCCGCTGCGGCCCCTATCTACAGCAGCGAACAAAAAGCGGGTATTATTGCGATTCATACCGAGCAGGCCTCAGCCGATCTTCTGCAAATGCTGGCGTTGGCAAAACAGCAGGGTATTGAGATATTGTCGATAACCCGCGGCACCTTTACCCCGTTAGGGCGCTTATCCGACCGTAACCTGCAGGCGGCGGTGGCGCTGAAGGGCGAAGGCGAATTTGGTTTTGCCGAAGTTGCGGGAGCGATGATGGTCGCCGATCGCCTTTTGCTGGCGCTGGAAGAGCAGGACGAACGTTATGCGGCGTGCCGCAGATCGCAGCAAAAAAGTATTTTCTCGATTGAGAGCGTGGCGAATAAGCTGTCTGAGTACTTTATGTCGTAGGGCTGATGCGATGAGACAACCCCGGCGAAGCAAGCGCCGGGGTAGAAAAATTAATACATCACTTTGTGACCATACTGCTCAAGAATGCCCTTAACGCGCTCCATGGTCTCTTTTTTCGGCGGTTTTACGCCATCAAGCTTGTACTCTTCGCCCATCGCCACCCACTTGTGTTTGCCCAGCTCGTGGTACGGCAGCAGCTCAATCTTCTCGACGTTGCCCATATCGCGGGTGAACTCGCCCAGACGGTGCGCGGAGTCGTCATCGTCGGACCAGCCCGGGACGACCACATAGCGAATCCAGGTCTTGATGCCTTTCGCCGAAATGTATTTAGCAAACTCCAGCGTACGGTGGTTGGAAACGCCGACCAGGTTCTGGTGGATTTCGTCATTCATCTGCTTAAGGTCAAGCATCACCAGGTCGGTCACTTCCAGCAGCTCGTCGATCACCGGATCGTAGCGGCGCACGAAGCCGTTGGTATCAAGGCAGGTGTGGATCCCTTCTTTCCTGCAGGCCCGGAACCAGTCGCGAACAAATTCCGCCTGCAGAATAGCTTCGCCGCCGGACGCCGTAACGCCGCCGCCGGAAGCATTCATAAAGTGGCGATAGGTCACTACCTCTTTCATCAGCTCGTCAACGGTTACCTCTTTGCCGCCGTGCGTGTCCCAAGTGTCACGGTTGTGGCAGTACAGGCAGCGCATCAGGCAGCCCTGGAAAAACGTAATGAAACGGATACCCGGCCCATCGACGGTGCCACAGGATTCAAAGGAGTGAATGCGACCATTAACTGACATTGCGGTGTTTCTCCAGATGTGGCCCATCCGGGGCCAGTGTTAGTGCACAGTTATTAACTGTGTCGAGTCTGTTTTGGCTGTTATCCATAAGTATAGATAGCTGACAAAGCAGGCTATTAAAAAGGCCCCACTTACGTGGAGCCTTTATTGTACGCTTTTTAAAGTACGATTTCAGTCAAAACCAATTACATGGTCTGAGTGAAGGTACGAGTAATAACGTCCTGCTGCTGTTCTTTAGTCAGGGAGTTAAAACGTACTGCGTAGCCAGAAACACGGATGGTCAGCTGCGGATATTTTTCCGGGTGCTCCATCGCATCCAGCAGCATTTCACGGTTCATGACGTTCACGTTCAGGTGCTGACCGCCTTCGATGGACGCTTCGTGATGGAAGTAACCGTCCATCAGGCCCGCCAGGTTGGTCTTACGCACTTCGTCATCTTTACCCAGCGCGTTCGGAACGATAGAGAAGGTGTAAGAGATACCATCTTTAGCGTAAGCAAACGGCAGTTTAGCAACGGAGGTCAGAGAGGCAACAGCACCTTTCTGGTCACGGCCGTGCATCGGGTTAGCACCTGGTCCGAACGGCGCGCCAGCGCGACGACCGTCTGGGGTGTTACCGGTTTTCTTACCATAAACCACGTTAGAGGTGATGGTCAGAACAGACTGAGTCGGGATAGCGTTACGGTAAGTAGTCAGTTTCTGAATTTTCTTCATGAAACGTTCTACCAGGTCAACCGCCATGTCATCAACGCGAGAGTCGTTGTTACCAAACTGCGGGTATTCGCCTTCGATTTCGAAGTCAACAGCCAGGCCGTCTTCGTCACGAATCGGTTTAACTTTCGCATATTTGATTGCAGACAGGGAGTCAGCCGCAACGGACAGACCTGCGATACCACACGCCATAGTGCGGATAACGTCACGGTCGTGCAGCGCCATCAGAGAGGCTTCGTAGCTGTACTTGTCGTGCATGTAGTGGATAACGTTCAGCGCGGTGACATACTGCTTAGCCAGCCAGTCCATGAAGTGATCCATGCGGTCCATGACTTCGTCGAATTTCAGAACGTCGCCTTTGATCGGTTCAGATTTCGGACCCACCTGCATTTTCAGTTTTTCGTCAACGCCGCCGTTGATCGCGTACAGCATGGTTTTCGCGAGGTTAGCGCGAGCGCCGAAGAACTGCATTTGCTTACCAACGATCATCGGGCTTACGCAGCAAGCGATAGCGTAGTCGTCGTTGTTGAAGTCCGGGCGCATCAGGTCATCGTTCTCATACTGCAGAGAAGAGGTGTCGATGGACACTTTAGCGGCGAATTTCTTGAAGTTCAGCGGCAGTTTTTCAGACCACAGAACGGTGATGTTCGGCTCCGGAGACGGCCCCATGGTGTACAGGGTGTTCAGGAAGCGGAAGCTGTTTTTGGTTACCAGAGTACGGCCGTCAACGCCCATACCGCCGATAGATTCGGTTGCCCAGATCGGGTCGCCGGAGAACAGCTCATCGTACTCAGGGGTACGCAGGAAGCGAACCATACGCAGTTTCATGACCAGGTGGTCAATCATTTCCTGAGCGTCTTGTTCGGTGATTTTGCCTGCTTTCAGGTCACGTTCGATGTAGGCATCCAGGAAGGTGGATACGCGACCGAAGGACATTGCAGCGCCGTTCTGAGACTTAACAGCGGCCAGGTAGCCGAAGTAGGTCCACTGGATAGCTTCCTGAGCGTTGGTAGCCGGACCAGAGATATCGCAGCCGTATTTAGCCGCCATTTCTTTGATCTGACCCAGCGCGCGGTGCTGTTCAGCGATTTCTTCACGCAGACGGATGGTCGCTTCCAGGTTTACGCCGTTTTCCAGGTCAGACTGCAGGGAAACGAACTGTGCGTACTTGTCTTTCAGCAGGAAGTCGATACCGTACAGCGCAACGCGACGGTAGTCACCGATGATACGGCCACGGCCGTAAGCATCCGGCAGACCGGTCAGAACGCCGGATTTACGGCAGTTCAGGATGTCTTTGGTGTAAACGTCGAATACGCCCTGGTTGTGGGTTTTACGGTATTCGGTGAAGATTTTTTTCAGTGCCGGGTCCAGCTCGCGGTTGTACGCTTTGCAGGAACCTTCAACCATTTTGATGCCGCCGAACGGGATGATCGCACGTTTCAGCGGAGCTTCGGTCTGCAGACCAACGATTTTCTCCAGCGCTTTGCTGATGTAGCCAGCGTCGTGAGAAGTGATGGTGGATGCAACGGAGGTGTCAAAATCAACTGGCGCGTGAGTGCGGTTTTCCAGTTTAACGCCTTCCATGACTTTGTCCCACAGGGTGGTAGTCGCTTCGGTAGCGCCAGCCAGGAAGGACTCGTCACCTTCATATGGGGTGTAGTTTTTCTGGATAAAGTCACGGACGTTGACTTCTTTCTGCCAGTCACCTTTGGCAAAACCTTCCCAGGCTGTGGCTAACTTTTCATTAAGTTCGGACATGTAACACCTACCTTCTTAAGTGGATTTTTTATTTACTGCCTGAAGCAACCATCATTAATGACGATCGCCGCCACGCAGGTAAATGACCCAGTATGTCAACCCGACTAACAGACCCCCACCGATAATGTTCCCGATAGTGACCGGAATCAGGTTATCGGTGATGAAGTTCATCACAGTCAGGTGTGAAAAACTGTCCGGATTCGAACCAACGGCGGTCCAGAACTCCGGGCTGGCAAAGTTACGGATTACGATACCCATCGGGATCATAAACATGTTAGCGATACTGTGCTCAAAACCGCTGGCGACGAACATCGCTACCGGGAGAACCATAATCATCGCTTTATCCATCAGGCTGCGGCCGGAGTAGCTCATCCACACCGCCAGACAGACCATCAGGTTTGCCAGAATACCGAGGCTCACAGCCTCAATAAAAGTATGATGCATTTTGTGGTCGGCGGTTTGCAGAACGTTGAGTCCCCAGCCGCCGTTCGCGGCCATGTACTCGCCGGATAGCCACATCAGCAGAACAAAGAGCAGCGCGCCAATCAGGTTACCAACATAGACGTTTAACCAGTTTCGCGCCAGTTGACCCCAGGTGATACGGCCGCTGGCTTTCGCGACGACGATAAGTACCGTGGAGGTGAACAGATCTGCGCCGCAAATCACGCACAGAATCAGGCCCAGTGAGAAGCAGATACCGCCAATCAGCTTTGCGATGCCGAACGGCATTGCGGCGGTGCCTGTGGTAGCAGTGATATAGAAGACAAAGGCAATCGAGATAAACACACCCGCCGTAATCGCCAGATAAAAGGTCTTCATCGGGTGTTTCGTTGCTTTATAGACACCTGCTTCTTCGGCAACTTTCGCCATTGCAGCAGGGAGTAAAAGATCAAAAGGGTTGTCAGCTTTCACACTAACTCTCTCTTTATTAAGTCGGCGACGAGATACTAACAAAGCATTATAGAAGAGAATTTGATATAGATCATATCTCGCCTGGCTTATAGGCCCGCAAATCGTATGGTTTTTCAACAATTGCGGCGTAACTTTTTGATTATCAAAATAAAAATAAATTTTAAAAATTACAAATGAAGTTGAATTTTTTCCGTAACCCTCCGTTCTGCCGGTTAATTAAAATGGGGTAATATGCATTAAAATTAACAATACTGATAAGCTACTAATAATAGTATTTACGCATAATTAACTTTATTATTACAAATTAATGTCGGGCGCCGGATAAATAAAAACGGGGCCCGCAATGTGGCCCCGTAATATAGCGCAGGCGAATATTTTCGCCATACATTTGTTGTGTCTTTACGCCTGGTCCGCCCAGAAGCGGGCCTTAGCGCGCTGCAGCTTTTCATAAGCCTTCAGCAGCCCCTGATGCGCCGGGAACGCGGTAAGATCGCTATCGACAGGCTGCAGGCCGTAGAACGGCGCTTCACCGCTCAGCGCAGCGCTTGCGGCTTCAACGGCCTCTGCGCCGTACATGCGAACAAAGGCGTTCAGGTACTGCAGCGGCTCGCGCTCTTCTTCCTGCGCCAGCAGCAGCAGGGTTTGCAGGCAGCGGTAGTAGTTGGCGCGCTCGGCGCTGAAGATAGACGCGTTAAACTCCATGGTCCACTCGGTCCAGATAAGCGCCTGCTCCAGGTCGCCGCCCGCCAGCGCCAGCATGGCTTTCAGTTCGCCAATGCGCAGGGTATACCAGCCGTTATCTTTACCGGTCGCCAGGCCTAGCAGCTCGCGTACGCGGGTGAAGTCGTCCAGGCCTTCGTCGTCCATTTGCTCAATGAGCGACAGATAGTCTTCTTTTTCCCATTCGCTGGTTGGCAAAGAGAGAATCGTCTCGCGCAGATGGCTGCCCATATTATTGTTGGCAAGCCACAGGTCTTCCGCCGGATAAATATCGGACATGCCCGGCACCAGAATACGGCAGGCGTAGACGCCAAGGTGCTCGTAGTCGGCAATATAGACGTCTTTATCTTCCGCCTGGAAAATAGCCATCAACGTGGCGAACTCTTCTTCGGTAGTGCCGGAGAAATTCCAGTCAGCGAACGGATAGTCTGCATCCTTCTTGAACATATCCCAGGAGATCAGGCCGCTGGAGTCGATAAAGTGCGTTTCGAGGTTTGCGTGTTCCGCGACCTCTTCATCGTCGAAGGTCGGCGGCGTAAAGACGTCGAGATCCTTAAGTCCACGGCCCTGCAGCAGCTCGGTGACGGTGCGCTCCAGCGCGACGCCGAAGTCCGGGTGGGCGCCGAAGGAAGCAAAGCAGGTGCCGTTGGCCGGGTTAAACAGCACCACGCAGATTACCGGGTATTTACCGCCCAGCGAACCGTCGTAGGCAAAAATGGGGAACCCTTCCGCTTCCAGCATCGCGATGGATTCGACAACGCCCGGATAGCGCGCCATGACCTCGGCCGGGATTTCCGGCAGGCTGATGCTTTCGGCAATGATGCGGTTCTTGATGTGGCGTTCGAAGACTTCGGACAGCCCCTGCACGCGCGCTTCATTACGGGTGTTGCCCGCAGACATGCCGTTAGAAACGTACAGGTTGCCGACGATATTCATCGGGATATAGACCGTTTTGCCATCGGACTGACGGGTGAACGGCAGGCCGCAGATGCCGCGATCGTCGTTACCGGACTGCAGATCCACCAGCTGGCTTGCGGTCAGCTGATCGTCAGGATCGTAAAAGGCGCGCAGGCGGGCATCAAGAATACCCTCCGGCAGCTCGTCATCCTCGGTCAGCGGGAACCATTTTTCGTTCGGGTAGTGGACGAACGGGCCGTTCGCGATGGTTTCACCCAGCCAGAAATCGGCAAAGAAGTAGTTAGTGGACAGGCGCTCGAAATATTCGCCAAGCGCGGAGGCCAGGGCTGCTTTTTTGGTTGCGCCTTTACCGTTGGTAAAGCACAGCGCGGACTCTTTGTCGCGAATATGCACCGACCACACGTTCGGCACCGGGTTCAGCCAGGAGGCTTCCTCGATATGGAAACCCAGATCGAGCAACTTCTGCTGGAAGCGGGCGATGGAGTCTTCCAGCGCGGCGTCTTTGCCGGGAATAAAGGTTTGGGTCATGGCAGTCACTTTTGTCGTACGGAAAGCGCGCAATCATACGGGGTTTATGTGTCAGGCGCTATCATCCCGGCCGGGGGGAATAAAATAAAGGTCTGCGGGGGTGGCGGATAGCGCGAGCCGCCGATAGCGAAAATGTCGGTATTCACCCGTCAAGATGGCAGATTCTGTTGTGTGATGGCGAGCACATTTCACCGCGGATGACGTTTAGCCATTGCGGCGCGTGTCACTGAATGATAAAACCGATATCCACAGACATATCATATTGCTTTTAGCGTGGTGAGGGGAAATGGCTCAGGTTTTCAATTTCAGTTCAGGTCCGGCAATGCTTCCGGCAGATGTTCTTAAACTGGCGCAACAGGAACTGTGCGACTGGCACGGTTTAGGCACCTCGGTAATGGAAATCAGTCACCGTGGTAAAGAATTCATCCAGGTGGCGGAAGAAGCGGAAAGAGATTTCCGTGATTTGCTGAACATTCCTTCCAACTACAAAGTGCTGTTCTGCCACGGCGGCGGCCGCGGCCAGTTTGCCGGCGTGCCGCTCAACCTGCTGGGCGACAAAAAGACGGCTGACTACGTGGACGCCGGCTACTGGGCCGAGAGCGCCATTAAGGAAGCGCATAAATACTGTACGCCGCACGTGATTGACGCAAAGGTGACGGTAGACGGTAAGCGTGCGGTAAAACCGATGCGCGAATGGCAGCTGTCTGATAACGCCGCCTATATGCACTACTGCCCGAATGAAACGATCGACGGTATCGCGATTGCGGAAATGCCGGATTTCGGCCGCGACGTTGTTGTGACCGCTGACTTTTCCTCTTCCATTCTGTCAGGGCCGATCGACGTGAGCCGTTTTGGCGTCATCTATGCAGGTGCGCAGAAAAACATCGGCCCGGCTGGCCTGACGTTAGTCATCGTACGCGAAGATTTGCTGGGCAAAGCGCATACTGCATGCCCGTCCATCCTCGACTACACGGTACTGAGTAATAACGATTCCATGTTCAATACCCCGCCGACGTTTGCCTGGTATCTGTCCGGCCTGGTGTTCAAATGGCTGAAAGAGCAGGGCGGCGTTGCGGCGATGGATCGCATTAACCAGCAAAAAGCAGAACTGCTGTACGGTGCCATCGATAACAGCGATTTCTACCGTAACGACGTAGCGCAAGCGAACCGTTCCCGCATGAACGTGCCGTTCCAGCTGGCGGACAGCGCGCTGGACAAGCTGTTCCTTGAAGAGTCCTTCGCCGCGGGGCTGCATGCGCTGAAAGGCCACCGCGTCGTGGGCGGCATGCGTGCTTCTATCTATAACGCGATGCCGCTGGCAGGCGTGAAGGCGCTGACGGACTTTATGCAGGATTTCGAGCGCCGCCGCGGTTAATCGATATTCTTTTTCATCCCCGCAGCGGGTCTGCGGGGTTTTTATTTCTGTTTTTGAGAGTTGAGTTTCATGGAATTCCTGACGTTACAACCCATCGCGCGGGTGGATGGCACCATCAATTTACCGGGGTCTAAAAGTGTCTCGAACCGCGCTCTGCTGCTGGCGGCGTTAGCCCGCGGCACGACGGTGCTGACCAACCTGCTGGATAGCGACGACGTGCGCCATATGCTGAATGCGTTGAGTGCGCTGGGAGTTCATTACACCCTGTCGGCCGATCGCACCCGCTGTGAAGTGACCGGCAACGGCGGCCCGCTGCAGGCTGGCGATGCGCTTGAGCTGTTTCTGGGCAACGCCGGGACCGCTATGCGCCCGCTGGCGGCTGCGCTGTGCCTGGGGCACAACGATATCGTGCTGACCGGCGAGCCGCGCATGAAGGAGCGCCCGATCGGCCATCTGGTCGATGCCCTGCGTCAGGGCGGCGCGCAGATTGAGTATCTGGAGCAGGAAAATTATCCGCCGCTGCGCCTGAAAGGCGGTTTCACCGGCGGCAGCGTTGCCGTTGACGGCAGCGTCTCCAGCCAGTTCCTGACCGCGCTGCTGATGACCGCGCCGCTGGCGGAGCAGGATACCGTGATCGCCATCAAAGGCGATCTGGTATCGAAACCGTATATCGACATTACGCTGCATCTGATGAAAACCTTCGGCGTGACGGTAGACAACCAGAGCTATCAGCGTTTCGTGGTGAAGGGCGGGCAGCACTATCAGTCGCCGGGCAGCTACCTGGTTGAGGGGGATGCCTCGTCGGCGTCGTATTTCCTCGCCGCGGCGGCAATTAAAGGCGGTACGGTGAAGGTGACCGGGATCGGCCGCAGCAGCGTGCAGGGCGATATTCGTTTCGCCGATGTGCTGGAGAAGATGGGCGCGACCATCGTCTGGGGGGCGGATTTTATTTCCTGTACCCGCGGCGAACTGAACGCCATTGATATGGATATGAACCACATTCCTGACGCGGCGATGACGATCGCAACTACCGCGCTGTTTGCAAAAGGCACGACGACGATGCGCAATATCTATAACTGGCGCGTCAAGGAGACCGATCGCCTGTTCGCCATGGCGACGGAGCTGCGTAAAGTCGGCGCTGAGGTGGAGGAGGGCGAGGATTTCATTCGCGTGACGCCGCCCGCCCGGCTGAATACCGCAGAGATTGGCACATACAACGATCACCGCATGGCGATGTGCTTCTCGCTGGTGGCGCTGTCGGATACTCCGGTGACTATTCTTGACCCGAAATGTACGGCTAAGACCTTCCCGGACTATTTCGAACAGCTGGCCCGCATCAGCACGCTCGCCTGACCCTGCTGCGCTGCGCCGTCCGGCGCAGCGTCGCGCTTTTCGACATCTCCCCTGCGCATTTCTTCTACACTCACCTTCAATCAGTCTGTTATTTGCAACCAGTATTAACGGTCAAAGGCAATGACGCGTATAATGCGCGGCGTTTATGCAACCGATGCCTTAGTGAAGGAGAAAAAGATGACGGCAATTGCCCCGGTAATCACCATTGATGGCCCAAGCGGTGCTGGAAAAGGCACTCTGTGCAAGGCAATGGCGGAAGCGCTGCAGTGGCACCTGCTGGATTCTGGCGCTATCTACCGCGTGCTGGCGCTGGCCGCGCTGCATCACCATGTTGATGTTACCTCCGAAGACGTCCTGGTTCCGCTGGCTGCGCATCTGGACGTCCGCTTCGTCTCGACGAATGGCAATCTTGAGGTCATTCTTGAAGGTGAGGACGTCAGCGCAGAAATCCGCACCCAGGAAGTGGCCAATGCCGCTTCGCAGGTTGCCGCCTTCCCGCGCGTGCGCGAAGCGCTGCTGCGTCGCCAGCGCGCGTTTCGCGACGCGCCGGGCCTGATTGCCGACGGACGTGATATGGGCACCGTGGTGTTCCCCGATGCGCCGGTGAAAATTTTCCTCGACGCCTCCTCGGAAGAGCGCGCCCACCGCCGTATGCTACAGTTGCAGGAGAAGGGCTTTAGTGTTAACTTTGAGCGCCTTTTGGCCGAGATAAAGGAACGCGACGACCGTGACCGCAACCGTGCGGTAGCTCCGTTGGTTCCCGCTGCCGATGCTTTAGTGCTGGATTCCACACGATTAAGTATTGAGCAAGTGATTGAAAAAGCGCTACAATACGCGCGCCAAAAACTGGCTGCTGCCTGATCTACACTCGCAGCGCCTCTGAATTTGTAGTACCCCCGCTGCAACGGAGTGTGAGCGGGTATGTGAAACAACCCCATCCGACATGAAGTCAGATGGACGTTAATCTAACTTTTGAAGATTAAACATGACTGAATCTTTTGCTCAACTATTTGAAGAATCCTTAAAAACTATCGAAACCCGCCCGGGTTCCATCGTTCGTGGCGTTGTTGTTGCTATCGACAAAGACGTAGTCCTGGTTGATGCGGGCCTGAAATCTGAATCTGCAATCCCTGCAGAGCAGTTCAAGAACGCAGCCGGCGAACTGGAAATTCAGGTTGGCGACGAAGTTGACGTTGCTCTGGATGCAGTAGAAGACGGCTTCGGTGAAACCCTGCTGTCCCGTGAGAAAGCTAAACGTCACGAAGCATGGATCACGCTGGAAAAAGCTTACGAAGACGCTGAAACTGTTACCGGTGTTATCAACGGCAAAGTTAAGGGTGGCTTCACTGTTGAGCTGAACGGTATTCGTGCGTTCCTGCCGGGTTCCCTGGTAGACGTGCGTCCGGTGCGTGACACGCTGCACCTGGAAGGCAAAGAGCTTGAATTCAAAGTAATCAAGCTGGACCAGAAGCGTAACAACGTTGTTGTTTCTCGTCGCGCCGTTATCGAATCCGAAAACAGCGCAGAACGCGATCAGCTGCTGGAAAACCTGCAGGAAGGCATGGAAGTTAAAGGTATCGTTAAGAACCTCACTGACTACGGTGCATTCGTTGATCTGGGCGGCGTAGACGGCCTGCTGCACATCACTGATATGGCCTGGAAACGCGTTAAGCATCCGAGCGAAATCGTGAACGTTGGCGACGAAATCACTGTTAAAGTGCTGAAGTTCGACCGCGAGCGTACCCGTGTTTCTCTGGGTCTGAAACAGCTGGGCGAAGATCCGTGGGTCGCTATCGCTAAGCGTTACCCGGAAGGTACCAAGCTGACCGGCCGCGTGACCAACCTGACCGACTACGGCTGCTTCGTTGAAATCGAAGAAGGCGTTGAAGGCCTGGTACACGTTTCCGAAATGGACTGGACCAACAAAAACATCCACCCGTCCAAAGTTGTTAACGTTGGCGACGTAGTGGAAGTTATGGTTCTGGACATCGACGAAGAACGTCGTCGTATCTCCCTGGGTCTGAAGCAGTGCAAATCTAACCCGTGGCAGCAGTTCGCAGAAACCCACAACAAGGGCGATCGCGTTGAAGGTAAAATCAAGTCTATCACTGACTTCGGTATCTTCATCGGCCTGGACGGTGGCATCGACGGTCTGGTTCACCTGTCTGATATCTCCTGGAACGTTGCAGGCGAAGAAGCAGTTCGTGAATACAAGAAAGGCGACGAAATCGCTGCCGTTGTTCTGCAGGTTGACGCAGAGCGTGAGCGTATCTCCCTGGGCGTTAAACAGCTCGCTGAAGATCCGTTCAACAACTGGGTTGCACTGAACAAGAAAGGCGCAATCGTAAACGGTAAAGTCACTGCAGTTGACGCTAAAGGCGCAACCGTAGAACTGGCTGACGGCGTTGAAGGTTACCTGCGCGCTTCTGAAGCTTCCCGCGACCGCGTTGAAGATGCGACTCTGGTTCTGAACGTTGGCGATGACGTTGAAGCTAAATTCACCGGCGTTGATCGTAAGAACCGCGCAATCAGCCTGTCTGTTCGTGCTAAAGACGAAGCTGACGAGAAAGATGCAATCGCTTCTGTGAACAACAAGCAGGAAGACGGCAACTTCTCCAACGCAATGGCTGAAGCGTTCAAAGCAGCGAAAGGCGAGTAATTTACTCTTAATCGTTCGGGTTTCGACCCGAACGATGAGTAGAGGACTTGACAGATTACAGGATTCGTCCTGTAATCAATGACAAAGGGCGGCTGCGGCCGCCCTTGTGCAAGCTGTTAGCTATTACTTTCCTGAAAGGAAACCGGAGGAATCATGACCAAGTCAGAGCTCATTGAAAGACTTGCTAGCCAGCAATCTCACATTCCTGCGAAAGCGGTCGAAGATGCTGTTAAAGAGATGCTGGAACATATGGCCTCTACGCTGGCCCAGGGTGAGCGCATTGAAATCCGCGGTTTCGGCAGCTTCTCTTTGCATTACCGTGCCCCACGCGTCGGGCGCAACCCGAAAACAGGCGATAAAGTCGAGCTGGAAGGTAAATACGTTCCGCACTTTAAGCCGGGTAAAGAATTGCGCGATCGCGCCAATATTTACGGTTGAGTTATTGTCAGCGCGCTGCTGTTAAAACTTGAGCGAGAAAAAAGCACCTGCGGGTGCTTTTTTCATTTCTGCCGGCAGCTTACGGTGTATTGGAACCACCGCTGCGCAGGCACTGCAACTTTCTGTAATGGGGTTTTATTTCTTTCGCGCAGCGCCGCAACCTGTTGAAAACGCACCAGACATTATCCTGCTGACGCCGGACACTTGCCCATGGAGGAGGGAGTGTCATGCGTTTACCATCGCTTGCCGTCTGCGTTATCGGCGGTATTTCACCGCTTATCGTTTTGCCCATACTTCCCGGCGTCACTCTCACCGGCGGATTTATCCTGCTCGCCTGCCTGCTGGCCTTTTACCCGAAGCCCGTTCTGCGCTATACGGGGGTGACGCTGCTGTGCTTTTGCTGGGCCGTTTTGTCGGCTCAGCAGGTGCTATGGCCGGTGTCGCGGCTAACGGGAAAAGCGCAAACGGTGGATGTTGTTATCCGCAGCACGGACGGACAAACCGTCCATCAGGCGGAGATTGTTCGCCACCGCGGGAAACGGTTGTTTCCGGCGCCTGGTATCACCCTGTACGGCGGGCCTCTGACGCCGTCGGCATGCGCGGGCCAGCGCTGGAGAATGACGGTTCGCGCCCGGGCGGTGCATGGGCAATTAAATGACGGCGCGTTTGATTCACAGCGCTACGCGTTTTCCCGGCACAGTATACTCAGCGGCGCCATCCTGGCCGCCACGCCGCTCAACGCCTCCTGCTCCTGGCGGGCGCACTACCTGGCATCGCTGCAGCAGACGCTGGCGCCATTTTCCTGGCGCCAGGTCATCATCGCTCTGGGAATGGGGGAGCGCCTGTCGCTCCCGCCTGAGGTCAACGCCATCATGCAGCAAACGGGAACCATGCATCTGATGGCGATTTCCGGCCTGCATATTGCGTTAGGCGCGCTGCTCGGGTCGCTGCTGGTTCGGGGAGCACAGCGCCTGCTGCCGGGGCGCTGGATAAACTGGCGGCTACCGCTGGTTGCCGGGTTTCTCGGGGCATTTCTGTATGCCGCCTTAACCGGGCTTCAGCCGCCGGCGCTGCGGACGGTTGTCGGCATTGGCGTCTGGAATGCGCTGCGCCTGCAGGGGCGTCGATGGTCATCGTGGGAGGTCTGGCTGTGCGGCATGGCCGCTATCCTGGCGATGGACCCGCTGGCGGTGCTGTCGCAAAGCCTGTGGCTGTCGTGTTTTGCCGTTGCGGCGCTTATCTTCTGGTATCAGTGGGTACCGGCGCCGCGCTGGACGCGGGGCGGGTGGCTACTGAATCTTCTGCATCTGCAGGTTGGGCTGATGTTTTTGCTGCTGCCGCTGCAGGTTTTGCTTTTTCACGGCGTCAGCACGGTGTCGGTGGCGGCAAATCTGTTCGCGGTACCGCTGGTGACGCTGCTGATTGTTCCGCTGATCTTAACCGGTATGCTGCTGCACCTCACCGGACCCGCCATAGTTGAGTTCGGCGTCTGGCAAATTACCGATGCGCTGATGGCGGGGCTTTTCTGGCTGTTGCACCACCTTCCGGCGGGCTGGCTCAACGTTGATGCGCGCGGTCTCTGGCTGACGCTGCTGCCGTGGCTGCTGATCGCCGTCTGGCGCTTTCATGCCTGGGCGACCGCGCCGGCGCTGTGGGGGACGCTGTGCATACTGCTGACTTTTCCGTTCTGGCGGTTTACCGTGGGCCACCCGTGGCGCGTTACCATGCTGGACGTCGGACAGGGGCTGGCGATGGTTATCGAGCGAAACGGCAGGGCCATCCTTTACGATACCGGGCTTGCCTGGCCTGGCGGCGACAGTGCTCAGCAGCTGATCGTCCCCTGGCTGCGCTGGCACCATCTGGTTCCCGACGGGATTATCATCAGCCATGAGCATCTCGACCATCGCGGCGGTCTGAATACGCTGGCGCGAACGTGGCCGAAGGCGTGGGTTCGCAGCCCGCTCGGCTGGAAAGGGCATCTGCCGTGTCAGCGAGGGGAACGCTGGCACTGGCAGGGGCTGCGCTTTCAGGCGCTCTGGCCGCTGCCGGAAGGACAGGAACGCGGCAACAATCTCTCCTGCGTCGTCAGAGTTGACGACGGCCGTTTCAGTATTTTGCTCACCGGAGACATTGAATTAGCCGCGGAAAAAATGCTGATAAGCCATTACTGGCGACATGTGGCATCTACAGTAATCCAGGTTCCCCATCACGGCAGCCTGACCTCGTCTGGCGTCACGCTGCTACAGCGCGTGAATGGCACGCTGGCGCTGGCTTCCGCGGCGCGCTACAACGCCTGGCATTTTCCGGCCCCAAAGGTGATAAAACGCTATCAGCGGCAGGGCTACCGCTGGCAGGATACGCCGCATCAGGGGCAAATTACGCTCACTTTTGATACAGAGAGTTGGCAAATCCATAGCTTACGCGATCAATATTTCCGCCGTTGGTATCATCAGTGGTTTGGCGATGCTCATGATAACGGGTAGAATATGCGGCTATTTCAACATGAGCTGGTTTTTTGAATGCAGAACGACAAAGATCTCACCACGTGGCAGACCTTCCGCAGACTTTGGCCTTTGATTGCGCCTTTTAAAGCGGGGTTGATCGTGGCGGCTGTGGCGTTAATTCTTAACGCAGCCAGCGATACCTTCATGCTATCGCTGCTTAAACCATTACTGGATGATGGTTTTGGTAAAACGGATCGCTCAGTGCTGTTGTGGATGCCGCTGGTGGTCATAGGGCTGATGATCCTGCGCGGTGTTACCAGCTATATCTCCAGCTATTGCATTTCCTGGGTGTCCGGCAAGGTCGTCATGACCATGCGTCGCCGCTTATTCGGCCACATGATGGGCATGCCGGTTTCCTTTTTCGACAAGCAGTCGACCGGGACGCTGCTGTCACGCATTACCTATGACTCTGAGCAGGTTGCCTCATCCTCGTCCAGCGCGCTGATTACGGTGGTGCGCGAAGGCGCGTCCATCATCGGCCTGTTCGCGATGATGTTCTGGTACAGCTGGCAGCTCTCTATCATTCTTATCGTGCTGGCGCCGATTGTGTCGATTGCTATTCGTCTGGTATCGAAGCGTTTTCGTAATATCAGTAAGAACATGCAAAACACCATGGGACAGGTCACCACCAGCGCGGAGCAGATGCTCAAGGGGCATAAAGAAGTACTGATGTTCGGCGGCCAGGAGGTAGAAACCCACCGCTTCGAAAAGGTCAGCAATAAAATGCGCCTGCAGGGCATGAAGATGGTGTCCGCGTCCTCAATTTCCGATCCGGTGATTCAGCTCATTGCCTCGCTGGCGCTGGCGTTTGTACTGTATGCCGCGAGCTTCCCAAGCGTCATGGAGACCCTGACCGCCGGTACCATTACCGTGGTTTTCTCCTCGATGATTGCGCTGATGCGTCCGCTGAAATCGCTGACTAACGTGAACGCCCAGTTCCAGCGCGGTATGGCGGCGTGCCAGACGCTGTTTGCGATTCTTGATAGCGAGCAGGAAAAAGATGAAGGCACGCGCGTGGTTGAACGCGCGAAAGGCGACGTTGAGTTCCGCCATGTGACCTTTACCTATCCAGGCCGTGAAGTGCCGGCGCTGCGCGATATCAACCTGCATATTCCTGAGGGCAAGACGGTGGCGCTGGTGGGTCGTTCCGGCTCGGGCAAATCCACCATGGCAAGCCTGATTACCCGTTTCTACGATATCAATGAAGGCTCCATTCTGCTCGACGGACACGATCTGCGTGAATACAAGCTGACGTCGCTGCGCGATCAGGTGGCGCTGGTGTCGCAGAACGTACACCTGTTTAACGATACCGTCGCCAACAATATCGCTTACGCGCGAACCGATGAGTACAGCCGCGAGGATATCGAAAAAGCGGCGAAGATGGCCTACGCCATGGACTTTATCAACAAGATGGATAATGGCCTGGATACCGTCATCGGCGAGAATGGCGTACTGCTCTCCGGCGGCCAGCGTCAGCGTATAGCCATTGCCCGCGCGCTGCTGCGTAACAGTCCGATCCTGATTCTGGATGAAGCGACGTCGGCGCTGGATACCGAATCCGAGCGCGCTATTCAGGCGGCGCTGGACGAGCTGCAGAAAAACCGCACCTCGCTGGTTATCGCTCACCGTCTCTCCACCATCGAGAAGGCCGACGAAATTGTGGTCGTTGAGGATGGTTGCATCGTCGAACGCGGCAGCCACGAGGATTTGCTGGCGCACCGCGGCGTTTATGCGCAGCTGCATAAGATGCAATTCGGCCAATGATCTCCCGCATCTGGTCCGGTGAATCGCGGCTCTGGCTGCTGCTCTGGCCGCTATCTTTGCTTTATGGCCTGATAAGCGCGCTGATTCGCCTCAGCTACCGGCTGGGGCTGAAAAAAGCCTGGCGTTCACCGGTTCCGGTTGTGGTGGTCGGCAACCTGACCGCCGGCGGCAACGGGAAAACGCCCGTGGTCATCTGGCTGGTAGAGCAGCTTCAGCAGCACGGCATTCGCGCAGGCGTCGTCTCCCGGGGCTACGGCGGTAAAGCAGGGCGCTACCCGCTGGTGCTTGACGCGCACACCTCTACCTCTGAAGCTGGTGATGAGCCGGTGCTGATTTACCAGCGTACCGGCGCCCCGGTTGCGGTTTCTCCGGCGCGCAGCGAAGCGGTGCAGGCGCTGCTCGCGGCGCACGATCTGCACATTATCATCACCGACGACGGACTACAGCACTACCGGCTGGCGCGCGATAAAGAGATCGTAGTGATCGACGGCGTGCGTCGTTTTGGCAACGGCTGGTGGCTTCCTGCCGGGCCGATGCGGGAGCGCGCTTCCCGGCTGCGTACCGTGGATGCGGTTATTGTCAACGGCGGAGTGCCGGGTAAAGGCGAGCTGGCGATGCAGCTTAAACCCGGTCTGGCGGTGAATCTTAAGACCGGCGAGAAGCGTGATGTCGCCGCGTTAACGAACGTCGTTGCGATGGCCGGGATTGGTCATCCTCCGCGTTTCTTTGCCACACTGGAAAGCAGCGGCGTCGTGCTGCAAAAAAGCGTCGCGCTTGCCGATCATCAGTCGCTAACGGCGGCCGACGTTCGCGCGCTGACGCAGCCGGGGCAGACGCTTATCATGACCGAAAAAGATGCCGTGAAGTGCCGGGCGTTTGCCGAGGCGTGCTGGTGGTATCTGCCGGTTGACGCCTCTTTTGCCGACGACGGCGCGCAGCAGCTTATTCAGCAACTTGTCACTCTGGCGCGGCGGTAGCTTCGGTTTCGGGCGGCCGCGCAATGATGGGGAACCCACATGTCCGCACGGAAACTGTCGCTCACTGCCGCACGCCATCTACACCTCCACGCGCAAGGGCTATTAAAAAAGCCCCGTCGCCGCCCACAGCCTGACGATATTCTGCGCACTATCGAGCGCATGTCTCTGCTCCAGATAGATACCATCAATGTGGTGGCCCGCAGCCCTTACCTGGTGCTGTTCAGCCGCCTGGGCGCTTATCCTCAGGACTGGCTGGATGCGTCGCTAAAGCGCGGCGAGCTGATGGAGTATTGGGCGCATGAGGCCTGCTTCCTGCCCAGGAGCGATTTTCCCTTGGTGCGTCACCGCATGCTCGCGCCTGAAAACATGGGCTGGAAATACCGTGAATCGTGGATGGAGGAGCATGCGCAAGAGATAGCAGAACTGCTGGCGCTGATTGAAAAAAACGGACCGGTGCGCTCCACGGATTTTGAGCATCCCCGCAAAGGCGCAAGCGGATGGTGGGAGTGGAAACCGCATAAACGCCATCTGGAAGGGCTGTTTACCGCCGGGCAGGTGATGGTGACCGGGCGACATAACTTTCAGCGTATCTACGATCTGACCTCCCGGGTCATGCCCCACTGGGACGACGAGCGGGACATGTTAAGCCAGCAGGACGCCGAAGACGTCATGCTGCAAAACAGCGCCCGCAGCCTGGGGCTGTTTCGCGCGCAGTGGCTGGCCGACTACTATCGTCTGCGCAGGCCCGCGATCCCGGCGCTGCTGGCGCGCTGGCAGACCGAAGGACAGGTCATCCCGGTGGAGGTCGAAGGGCTGGGGGAGATGTGGGTGCACGCTTCTCTCTCGCAGCCGCTCGACGAGGCGCTGGCGGGGAAACTGCGGGCTACCCATAGCGCGGTGCTCTCGCCGTTCGACCCGGTGGTATGGGATCGCAAACGCGCCGAACAGCTGTTTGATTTCAGCTACCGGCTGGAGTGCTACACGCCGGCGCCAAAACGCCAGTACGGCTATTTTGTCCTGCCGCTGCTGCATCAGGGAAAACTGGTCGGCCGCATGGACAGCAAAATCCACCGTAAAACCGGCGTGCTGGAGGTTTTCGCCCTCTATCTGCAGGAAGGCGTGCGCGTCAGCGGCGCGCTGGAGCAGGGACTTAAGCAGGCCATCGATGATTTTGCCCTCTGGCAGGGGGCGCAGCGCGTGGAAATCCGCCAGCTGCCCGCCACGATCTTTGCCCGTCAGCGTACGGGGTGGGAAATTGCGGCCGCATAAGCTGCCGCTGTGGTATGCTTCACCGATACTTTTTCGGTCCATCTGGAGGAACTATGGATCACCGCTTACTTGAAATCATTGCCTGTCCCGTGTGCAACGGCAAGCTGTATTACAGCCAGGATAAGCAAGAACTTATCTGCAAACTCGACGCTCTGGCATTTCCCCTGCGCGAAGGCATTCCCGTGCTGCTGGAAACCGAAGCCCGTCCTATGAGCGTAGAAGAGAGCCATCCATGAGCTTTGTCGTCATTATCCCCGCCCGCTACGCCTCCACGCGCCTGCCGGGCAAACCGCTGCAGGACATCAACGGTAAACCGATGATCGTCCACGTCCTCGAGCGCGCGCGGGAATCCGGCGCGGCGCGGATCATCGTGGCGACGGATCACGACGATGTCGCCCGCGCCGTTGAGGCCGTAGGCGGTGAGGTCTGCATGACCCGCGCCGATCATCAGTCCGGTACTGAGCGTCTGGCAGAGGTTGTCGAGAAATGCGGCTTTAGCGACGACACCCTGATCGTCAACGTGCAGGGCGACGAGCCGATGATCCCTCCGGTGATTATCCGCCAGGTGGCGGAAAATCTGGCGGCGAGCAAATCCGGTATGGCGACCCTCGCGGTGCCGATTCATGATGCCGAAGAAGCCTTTAACCCGAACGCCGTGAAGGTGGTGATGGACGCGCAGGGCTACGCGCTCTATTTTTCGCGGGCCACCATTCCGTGGGATCGCGATCGTTTTGCGCAAAGCCGCGAGGCTATCGGCGATACGCTGCTGCGTCATATTGGCATTTACGGCTACCGCGCGGGGTTCATTCGCCGGTACGTCGGATGGGCGCCGAGCCCGCTTGAGCAGATTGAAATGCTCGAACAGCTGCGCGTGCTGTGGTATGGCGAAAAAATCCATGTCGCCGTCGCCCGACAGGTTCCTGGCACCGGCGTCGATACGCCTGAAGACCTGGCCCGCGTGCGCGCCGAACTTCGTTGATTTTCCTGCCCCTTCCGTGAAGGGGCAAATCTAGCGCCTCGTTTTTCCTCGTTTTTTTTGATCTTACCCGGGTGACATCTCAGCCTGCGACGCTCATTATAAAAACAGTAGTCTTCATAGGGGTAACCGATATGGAACAACTGCGAGCGGAACTGAGCCACCTGTTGGGTGAGCGTCTCAGCCGTGTGGAGTGCGTCAGCGAAAAAGCCGATTCAGCGCTGTGGTCGCTGTATGATGCACAGGGAAACCCTATGCCGCTACTGGCACGCAGCTTCTCAACGTCGGGGGTTGCGCAGCAGCTGGCATGGAAAATATCAATGCTGGCCCGTAGCGGCACCGTGCGAATGCCGGTGGTTTATGGGGTGATGACCCATGAAGAGCACCCGGGGCCGGATGTTTTGCTGATCGAGCGCCTGCGCGGGGTCTCCGTCGAAGCGCCCGCCCGCACGCCCGAGCGCTGGGATCAGCTTAAAGATCAAATCGTCGAAGGGCTGCTCGCCTGGCACCGCCAGGACAGCCGGGGCTGCGTCGGCACCGTCGACAGCACGCAGGAAAACCTTTGGCCGATGTGGTATCGCCAGCGGGTCGAGGTGCTGTGGGGGACGCTGAACATGTACCACAACACCGGACTGACCATGCAGGATAAACGCATCCTGTTCCGCACTCGCGAGTGTCTGCCCGCGCTGTTTGACGGTTTTAACGATAACTGCGTGCTGGTACACGGCAACTTCACCTTGCGCAGTATGCTCAAAGACTCCCGCAGCGACCAGCTGCTGGCGATGGTGGGGCCGGGCGTCATGCTGTGGGCGCCCCGCGAGTACGAGCTGTTTCGCCTGGCGGACAGCGGTCTTGCGGAGGATCTGCTGTGGCACTACCTCCAGCGCGCGCCGGTGGCGGAGTCTTTCCTCTGGCGGCGCTGGCTCTATCTGCTGTGGGATGAAGTCGCCCAGTTGGTCAATACCGGGCGTTTCAACCGCGCCAACTTTTCGCTGGCGGCAAAATCACTCCTGCCCTGGCTCGCCTGACGCGCCTTTTAACCATTGCCACAGGCGACCCAGGGTTTCGTACCCGACCCGGTCGCTGTGCATCAGCCACACCGGCGACGGGATCATCCGCTCCCATGGGTTTAGCGGTGATTCAATCGCCAGCTGGTTCGCGGGCGCCGGCAGCGGGTTAAGCCCGGCATGGCGAAAGAAGATCATCGCCCGCGGCAGGTGTGAGGCGGAGGTCACCAGCAAGAACGGCGCATCGCCGACCGTCGCCTTTACGGCGGCAGCCTCCTCTTCGGTATCCTTCGGCGTCTCCAGTACGATGATGGCGCTGCGCGGAACGCCGAGACTTTCCGCGACTCTGGCGCCAGCTTCTGCGGTACTGACCGGGTTAGTGCGCGCCGCCGCGCCGGTAAAGATAAGTCGGGCGCCGGGGTTGGCCTGCCACAGACGAACGCCTTCCGTCAGGCGCGGCAGGCTGTTGTTGATAAGGTTAGAGCTTGGCGCCCACGCCGGGTTCCAGGTATAGCCGCCGCCCAGCACCACAACGTAGCGTACCGGCGTCGCGCCGCGCCATGTCGGGTAGCGGCTTTCGATGGGTTTCAGCAGCGCGTCAGCCACCGGCTGCAGGCTGAGCAGCAGGAGAAACAGCCAGCTAAAACTCAGACAAATCTTACCTGCGCGCTGAAAACGGCTGAACCAGAGCAGTCCCAATCCCAACGCCATCAGCAATAGCAGCAACGGCAGCGGCAACAGCATGCCGCCGACAACCTTTTTCAGCGTAAAAAGCATCCTGACTGGTTCCTTTTTTGACCATCTGACCGGGGATATGCAGCGATATTACACCAGATAGCTTCCCTCTCGCTGTGGGTGTGACAAAATAGACGTTTTGTCACGGGCGGGTGGAGTCGGTCATGCAGGATCGCAATTTTGATGACATTGCGGAAAAGTTTACACGCAATATCTATGGCACCACCAAAGGCCAGCTGCGTCAGGCTATCCTGTGGCAGGATCTCGATGCGCTGCTGGCGACGTTTGGCTCCCGGCCGTTGCGTATTCTGGATGCCGGCGGCGGCGCCGGGCAGACCGCCATTCAGATGGCGGAGCGCGGGCACCACGTGACGCTGTGCGATCTTTCCGCGGCGATGATAGCCCAGGCCGAACAGGCGGCGCGGGATAAAGGTGTGAGCCGCAACATGCATTTTGTACAATGCGCGGCTCAGGATATTGCACAGCATTTGGAAAGCCCGGTTGATCTGATATTGTTTCATGCGGTGCTGGAGTGGGTGGCGGAGCCGCAGGCGGTATTGCGCACCCTGTGGTCGGCGCTACGCCCGGGCGGCGCGTTATCATTAATGTTCTACAATGCTAACGGTCTGCTGATGCACAATATGGTGGCCGGGAACCTCGAGTACGTACAGGCAGGCATGCCGAAAAAGAAAAAACGCACGCTGTCGCCGGATTATCCCCGCGATCCGCAGCGGGTTTATCGCTGGCTGGAAGAGATGGGCTGGCGGATAACCGGCAAGACCGGCGTACGGGTGTTTCATGATTACCTGCGTGAGAAGCACCAGCAGCGAGAGAAGTATGACGATCTGCTGGCATTAGAAACGCGTTATTGCCGCCAGGAACCCTGGGTCAGCCTTGGGCGGTATATTCATGTCACAGCGCTAAAGCCGCAGGTAGATACAAGGATAAACGATGAGTGATTTTTCCCAGACAGTCCCCGAACTGGTTGCCTGGGCCAGAAAAAATGATTTTTCTATCGCGCTGCCGGTGGACAGGCTCTCGTTCCTGTTGGCCGTCGCAACGCTGAACGGCGAACGGCTTGAAGGGGAACTCACCGAAGGCGAACTGGTGGACGCGTTTCGCCACGTCAGTGATGCGTTTGAGCAAACCAGCGAAACCATTAGCGTACGCGCCAATAACGCGATCAACGACATGGTGCGTCAACGTCTGCTGAACCGCTTTACCAGTGAGCTGACGGAAGGCAATGCCATCTACCGCCTGACGCCGCTGGGCATCGGCATCACGGATTATTACATCCGCCAGCGCGAATTTTCGACGCTGCGCCTCTCAATGCAGCTCTCCATTGTGGCAGGGGAGCTCAAACGCGCCGCCGATGCGGCCGAAGAGGAGGGGGATGAGTTTCACTGGCATCGCAACGTGTATGCGCCGCTGAAGTATTCCGTCGCGGAAATTTTTGACAGTATCGATCTTACCCAGCGCCTGATGGACGAACAGCAGCAGCAGGTGAAGGACGATATCGCCCAGCTGTTGAACAAAGACTGGCGGGCGGCGATTTCCAGCTGCGAACTGCTGCTTTCCGAAACCTCGGGCACGCTGCGCGAGCTGCAGGACACCCTCGAGGCGGCGGGCGATAAGCTGCAGGCCAACCTGCTGCGGATTCAGGACGCCACGCTGACGCACGACGATCTGCATTTTGTCGACAGGCTGGTGTTTGACCTGCAAAGCAAGCTTGACCGTATCGTCAGCTGGGGCCAGCAGGCTATCGATCTATGGATCGGCTATGACCGCCATGTGCATAAGTTTATTCGTACCGCTATCGATATGGATAAAAACCGCGTCTTCGCCCAGCGCCTGCGCCAGTCGGTGCAAAACTACTTTGATGCGCCGTGGGCGCTGATCCACGCCAATGCCGATCGTCTTCTGGATATGCGCGACGAAGAGATGACGCTGCGTGATGAAGAAGTGACCGGCGAGCTGCCGCCGGACCTGGAATACGAAGAGTTTAACGAAATTCGCGAGCAGCTTGCGGCGCTGATTGAGCAGCAGCTCGCCGTTTATAAAGATAAATCGCTGCCGCTGGATCTGGGTCTGGTGGTGCGTGAATATCTGGCGCAGTATCCGCGAGCCCGCCACTTCGACGTGGCGCGTATTGTGGTGGACCAGGCGGTACGACTGGGCGTTGCGCAAGCAGACTTCACCGGACTGCCGCCGAAGTGGCAGCCGATTAATGATTACGGAGCCAAGGTACAGGCACATGTCATCGACAAATATTGAACACGTGATGCCAGTTAAGCTGGCGCAGGCCCTGGCCAACCCGTTATTTCCGGCGCTGGACAGCGCGCTGCGCTCAGGCCGTCACATCGGCCTCGACGAGCTGGATAATCACGCCTTTTTGATGGATTTCCAGGAGTATCTGGAAGAGTTTTACGCGCGCTATAACGTAGAGCTGATTCGCGCGCCGGAAGGGTTCTTCTATTTGCGCCCGCGCTCCACCACGCTTATCCCGCGCTCGGTGCTGTCTGAGCTGGATATGATGGTTGGCAAGATCCTCTGCTATCTCTACCTCAGCCCGGAGCGCCTGGCCAATGAAGGCATCTTCACGCAGCAGGAGCTGTATGACGAGCTGCTGACGCTGGCGGATGAGGCCAAGCTGCTGAAGCTGGTGAATAACCGTTCGACGGGGTCCGACCTCGACAGGCAGAAGCTGCAGGAGAAGGTGCGCTCGTCGCTGAACCGCCTGCGCCGTCTGGGAATGGTGTGGTTTATGGGACACGACAGCAGCAAATTCCGCATCACGGAGTCGGTGTTTCGTTTCGGCGCCGATGTGCGCTCAGGCGATGACCCGCGCGAAGCACAGCTGCGTATGATCCGCGACGGCGAGGCGATGGCCATTGAAAACCACCTGCAGCTCAATGACGAGAATGAAGACAACCAGCCGGATAGCGGGGAGGAAGAGTAATGATTGAACGCGGAAAGTTTCGTTCGCTAACCCTGATTAACTGGAACGGTTTTTTTGCCCGCACCTTTGACCTTGACGAGCTGGTGACTACGCTCTCGGGCGGCAACGGCGCCGGGAAATCCACCACCATGGCGGCGTTTGTTACGGCGCTGATCCCGGATTTGACGCTGCTGCACTTTCGTAACACCACCGAGGCGGGCGCCACCAGCGGCTCCCGCGATAAGGGCCTGCACGGTAAGCTGAAGGCGGGCGTCTGTTATTCAATGCTCGATGTGGTGAACTCTCGCCACCAGCGCGTGCTGGTCGGCGTGCGCCTGCAGCAGGTCGCGGGGCGCGATCGCAAGGTTGATATCAAGCCGTTTGCGATTCAGGGGCTGCCAATGTCGGTGCAGCCAACGCAGTTGGTCACCGAAACGCTCAGCGATCGCCAGGCGCGCGTACTGACCCTCCAGGAGCTGAAAGACAAGCTCGATACCATGGAAGGCGTGCAGTTCAAGATGTTCAACTCCATTACCGATTATCACTCGCTGATGTTCGATTTAGGGGTTGTTGCTCGCCGTCTGCGCTCGGCTTCCGACCGTAGTAAATATTACCGTCTGATTGAAGCCTCGCTCTACGGCGGTATTTCCAGCGCCATCACCCGTTCGCTGCGCGACTACCTGCTGCCGGAAAACAGCGGCGTGCGTAAGGCATTCCAGGATATGGAAGCGGCGCTGCGCGAAAACCGCATGACGCTGGAAGCGATTCGCGTCACGCAGTCCGACCGCGATCTGTTTAAGCACCTGATTTCCGAGGCCACCGACTATGTGGCGGCGGACTATATGCGCCATGCCAACGAGCGGCGGATCCACCTCGACAAGGCGCTGGAGTTCCGCCGCGAGCTGCTGACCTCGCGCCAGAAGCTGGCGGCCGAGCAGTATAAGCACGTCGATATGGCGCGCGAGCTGCAGGAGCATAACGGGGCGGAAGGGGATCTGGAGGCCGATTACCAGGCCGCCAGCGATCACCTGAACCTGGTGCAAACCGCGCTGCGCCAGCAGGAAAAGATCGAGCGCTATGAGGCCGATCTCGACGAGCTGCAGATTCGCCTGGAAGAACAGAATGAAGTGGTGGCGGAAGCCGCCGATCTTCAGGAAACAAACGAAGCCCGGGCGGAAGCCGCCGAGCTGGAAGTGGATGAGCTGAAAAGCCAGCTTGCGGACTACCAGCAGGCGCTGGACGTGCAGCAAACCCGCGCTATCCAGTACACCCAGGCGCTGCAGGCGCTGGAGCGCGCGAAGGCGCTGTGCCATCTGCCGGACCTGACGCCGGAAAGCGCCGACGAATGGCTGGAAACGTTCCAGGCTAAAGAACAGGAAGCGACCGAAAAGCTGCTGTCTCTCGACCAGAAAATGAGCGTGGCGCAAACGGCCCACAGCCAGTTTGAGCAGGCCTACCAGCTGGTGGCGGCGATTAACGGCCCGGTTGCGCGCGATGAGGCCTGGGACGTGGCCCGCGACCTGCTGCGCGAAGGCATGAAGGCGCGCCATCTGGCGGAGCAGGCGCCGTCGCTGCGCGGCCGTCTGAACGAGCTGGAGCAGCGTCTGCGTGAACAGCAGGACGCCGAGCGTCTGCTGGCTGAATTCTGCAAGCGTCAGGGCAAGCAGTACGATATTGACGAGCTGGAGACGCTGCATCAGGAGCTGGAAGCGCGTATCGCCTCCTTGTCCGATACCGTGTCTTCCGCCAGCGAAAAACGCATGGCGCTGCGCCAGGAGCTGGAGCAGCTGCAGAGCCGTATTCAGGTGCTGCAGCAGCGCGCGCCCGTCTGGCTGCAGGCGCAAAGCAGCCTGACGCAGCTTTCCGAGCAGTGCGGCGAGCAGTTCGAATCCGGTCAGGACGTGACGGAATACCTGCAGCAGCTGCTGGAGCGCGAGCGTGAAGCGATTGTTGAGCGTGATGAAGTCGGGGCGCGTAAGCGCGCCGTCGACGATGAAATTGAGCGTTTAAGCCAGCCGGGCGGCTCTGAAGACCCGCGTCTTAACGCGCTGGCGGAGCGTTTTGGCGGCGTGCTGCTGTCGGAAATCTACGACGACGTCAGCCTTGAAGATGCGCCGTACTTCTCGGCGCTGTACGGCCCGTCGCGCCACGCGATCGTGGTGCCGGACCTGTCGCTTATCGCCGAGCAGCTGGAAGGGCTGGAAGACTGCCCGGAAGACCTGTACCTCATCGAAGGGGACCCGCAGTCGTTTGACGACAGCGTCTTTAGCGTCGACGAGCTGGAAAAAGCGGTGGTGGTGAAAGTCGCCGATCGCCAGTGGCGCTATTCGCGCTTCCCGGCGGTACCGCTGTTCGGCCGCGCGGCGCGGGAAAACCGCATCGAGGGCCTGCATGCGGAGCGTGAAACGCTGTCTGAACGTTTCGCCACGCTGTCCTTCGACGTACAGAAAACCCAGCGTTTGCACCAGGCGTTCAGCCGCTTTATCGGCAGCCATCTGGCCGTTGCGTTTGATGCCGACCCGGAAGCGGAAATCCGCAAGCTGAACAGCCGCCGCGGCGAGCTGGAGCGTGCCATCAGCACGCATGAGAGCGATAACCAGCAGAGCCGGATGCAGTTCGATCAGGCGAAAGAGGGCGTGGCTCAGCTTAACCGCCTGCTGCCGCGCCTTAATCTGCTGGCCGACGACACGCTGGCCGATCGGGTCGATGAGATTCGCGAGCGTCTGGACGAGGCGCAGGAGGCCGCGCGCTTTGTGCAGCAGCACGGCAACCAGCTGGCGAAGCTGGAGCCGATTGCCAGCGTCCTGCAAAGCGATCCGGAGCAGTTTGAACAGCTGAAAGAAGATTACGCGTATTCCCAGCAGGTTCAGCGCGATGCCCGCCAGCAGGCGTTCGCACTGACCGAAGTGGTGCAGCGTCGCGCTCACTTTGGCTACAGCGACTCAGCGGAAATGCTGAGCGGCAACAGCGATCTGAACGAAAAGCTGCGCCAGCGCCTTGAACAGGCCGAAGCGGAGCGCGCGCGCGCGCGCGAAGCGATGCGTAACCACGCCGCGCAGCTGAGCCAGTACAGCCAGGTGCTGGCATCGCTTAAGAGTTCGTTCGATACCAAGAAAGAGCTGCTGACCGACCTGCAGCGCGAACTGCAGGACATCGGCGTACGCGCCGACAGCGGGGCGGAAGAGCGGGCGCGTTCGCGTCGCGATGAGCTGCATGCTCAGCTCTCCAATAATCGCGCCCGCCGCAATCAGCTGGAAAAAGCGCTGACCTTCTGCGAAGCCGAAATGGACGGACTGACGCGTAAGCTGCGTCAGCTGGAGCGCAGCTATCTGGAAATGCGTGAACAGGTGGTGAGCGCGAAAGCAGGCTGGTGCGCAGTCATGCGGATGGTGAAAGATAACGGCGTTGAGCGCCGCCTGCACCGTCGCGAGCTGGCCTACCTTTCCGCCGACGAGCTCCGTTCAATGTCGGATAAGGCGCTGGGCGCGCTGCGTCTGGCGGTGTCCGATAACGAACATCTGCGCGATGTGCTGCGTATGTCGGAAGATCCCAAGCGTCCGGAGCGCAAGATTCAGTTCTTCGTGGCCGTATACCAGCATCTGCGCGAGCGTATCCGCCAGGATATCATCCGCACCGACGATCCGGTGGAAGCCATCGAACAGATGGAGATTGAACTGAGCCGCCTGACGGAAGAGCTGACGGCGCGCGAACAGAAGCTGGCCATCAGCTCGCGCAGCGTGGCGAACATCATTCGCAAGACCATTCAGCGCGAACAGAACCGTATCCGGATGCTCAACCAGGGGCTGCAGAGCGTCTCCTTCGGGCAGGTTAACAGCGTGCGTCTGAACGTGAACGTCCGCGAAACCCATGCGACGCTGCTTGAGGTGCTTTCAGAGCAGCACGAGCAGCATCAGGATCTGTTTAACAGCAATCGCCTGACCTTCTCGGAAGCGCTGGCGAAGCTGTACCAGCGCCTGAACCCGCAGATTGATATGGGGCAGCGCACGCCGCAAACCATCGGCGAGGAGCTGCTGGATTACCGCAACTATCTGGAGATGGAGGTTGAGGTTAACCGCGGCTCCGATGGCTGGCTGCGTGCGGAGTCCGGCGCGCTGTCCACCGGGGAGGCTATCGGTACCGGTATGTCTATCCTGGTGATGGTGGTGCAGAGCTGGGAGGACGAAGCGCGTCGCCTGCGCGGCAAGGATATTTCGCCATGCCGACTGCTGTTCCTTGACGAAGCGGCGCGTCTTGACGCCCGCTCTATCGCCACGTTGTTCGAGCTGTGCGAGCGTCTGGAGATGCAGCTGATTATCGCGGCGCCGGAAAATATCAGTCCGGAAAAAGGCACGACCTACAAGCTGGTGCGTAAAGTGTTCCAGAACCACGAACATGTGCATGTGGTGGGTCTGCGCGGTTTTGCCGCGCAGCTACCGGAAACGCTGCCCGGTACGGCAGACGCCTCCTGACGAGGCGTGGGGCAAAAAGGGCGACAGCGATGTCGCCTTTTTTGTTATTCCCTCTGCCGCTGCGTTGTATTATCTTTAAACTTCTTTACATTTGGTCAGGCAAAAGTATTTTTGTCTTTATATACTGAGAGCAAGCCCCGGTGGGTGTGGGCAGTAACGATTAACAGGGGGCAAGGGATGTTGCTGAAGAATAGTTATGGTCGTCGATTGTCAGCGCTGAGTTTATGCCTGACGCTCGCATTTGCTCCGCTGTTTAGCGCTCAGGCCGATGAGCCTGAGCTGGTGCCAACGGACGGCTCCGCAACGCTTGGCGATCCTTCGCAGGCGCTGGCGCAAACGGAAGGGCAATCCCCAACGGTCGCGATGATGGCGGGAGAGAAAGCCATGCCTGCCGATGTCGTCGCGAAAAGCCGTACGGAAATCCTCTCTCTTTTGCCAAAAGGTTTCACTCCGGCGTTTATTAATCCGCTGGTGGCGCTCTATGCCGCCCGCGATATGAAGCCGATGTGGGACAACCGCGATGCCGTCCAGGCGTTCCAGCAGCAGCTGGCGGAAGTGGCTATCGCCGGGTTTCAGCCGCAGTTTACCCGCTGGGTTGAACTGCTTACCGATCCGAACGTCAGCGGTATGGCGCGCGACATCGTCCTGTCTGATGCCATGCTGGGTTACCTGCACTTTATCAGCAATATCGCCCTGCAGGGAAACCGCTGGCTGTATAGCGACAAGCCTTATGGCATGTCGACGCCGCCGCTGTCGGTCATCAACCAGTGGCAGCTGGCGCTGGATAACGGGTCGCTGCCGCGGTTTATCGCCGGGCTTGCGCCGCAGCATCCGCAGTATGCCGCGATGCATCAGGCGCTGCTGGCGCTGGTGACCGATTCGCGTCCGTGGCCGCAGATGGCGTCCTCCGGGAAGCTGAATCCGGGGCAGTGGAGTAAAGATGTTCCGGCCCTGCGCGAAATTTTGCAGCGAACCGGGATGCTGGATAATACGCCGAATATCGCACTGCCGGGCGACAGCGGCGCGGTCAGCCCGTCGGCGGCGCCGGTGAAAAAGGTTAAAGCCGCGAGCAGCGCGCCCGCAGTTTACGATCGCCAGCTGGTTGAGGCGGTAAAACGCTTTCAGGCTTCGCAAGGACTGGGGGCGGACGGCGTGATTGGGCAGTCGACGCGCGACGCGCTTAACGTCAGTTCGGCGCAGCGCGCGGGCGTGCTGGCGCTCAACATTCAGCGCCTGCGTCTGCTGCCGGGGAAACTGTCTACCGGCATCATGGTCAATATCCCGGCCTATTCGCTGGTGTATTACCAGAACGGCAGCCAGGTGCTGGCCTCGCGGGTGATAGTCGGCCGTCCGGATCGTAAAACGCCGATGATGAGCAGCGCCCTGAACAACGTGGTGGTGAATCCGCCGTGGAACGTGCCGCCAACGCTTGCGCGTAAAGACATTCTGCCGAAAGTGTGGAATGACCCGGGATACCTGGAACGCCACGGCTATACGGTTTTGCGCGGCTGGAACAGCAAAGAGACCATTAACCCGTATCACGTCGACTGGTCAACCATCACGCCGTCGAACCTGCCGTTCCGTTTCCAGCAGGCGCCGGGCGCGAAGAACTCGCTGGGACGCTACAAATTCAATATGCCGAGCTCTGAGGCGATTTACCTGCACGATACGCCGAACCACAACCTGTTCCAGAAAGATACCCGCGCGCTGAGCTCGGGCTGCGTCCGCGTCAATAAGGCGCCGGAGCTGGCAAGTATGCTGCTGCAGGACGCTGGCTGGAACGATACGCGGATTTCGGATGCGCTGAAGCAGGGGGATACCCGCTATGTCAATATTCGTCAGAACATCCCGGTGAACCTCTACTACCTGACCGCGTTTGTTGGTCCTGACGGGCGTACCCAGTATCGTACAGATATTTACAATTACGATCTCATGGCGCGATCTGGCGCACAAATCCTGCCAAAAGCAGAGCAATTAATCAGGTAAATGAAGCAGTTCAGATAATTCAGGTGTCGTATGAGTGGGTAAAAACGGGCCAGTTCGTCTGCAGGGCCTGTATTTACTGGGGTTGGGCCACCTTGACGTCGGCTGCGATGACGGTTAAGGTGCCCTTCGTGCGCCAGAAGTGCATAAATTACGATCATTTACTTGTAGACCTGATTATCATGGACAAATTTGACGCTAATCGCCGCAAACTGCTGGCGTTGGGTGGTGTTGCGTTCGGCGCAGCGGCCATCCTGCCGACGCCAGCATTTGCCACCCTCTCGACACCTCGTCCGCGTATTTTGACGCTCAACAACCTGCATACCGGTGAGTCAATCAAAGCGGAGTTCTTCGATGGCAGAGGCTATATTCAGGATGAATTAGCAAAACTTAACCATTTTTTCCGTGATTTTCGCGCGAATAAAATAAAATCCATCGATCCAAAACTCTTTGATCAACTCTACCGTCTCCAGGGACTGCTTGGCACCAATAAGCCCGTTCAACTCGTTTCCGGTTATCGCTCCCTGGATACCAACAACGAGCTGCGCGAGCGTAGCCGTGGGGTGGCGAAACACAGCTACCACACTAAGGGCCAGGCGATGGATTTTCATATTGAAGGCATTTCGTTAAGCAATGTTCGCAAAGCGGCGTTATCTATGCGCGCGGGTGGTGTAGGATATTACCCAAGTAGCAACTTTGTGCACATTGATACCGGTCCAACCCGGCACTGGTAACGACCTAGGAGCATCATGAACTATCGTATTATTCCGGTTACCGCTTTCGCCCAGAACTGTTCGCTTATCTGGTGTGAGCAAACCAAACTCGCCGCGCTGGTGGACCCGGGCGGCGACGCTGAACATATCAAACAGGAAGTCGCGGCAGCTGGCGTGACGTTGATGCAGATCCTGCTTACGCATGGCCATCTTGACCATGTGGGAGCAGCAGCGGAACTGGCGCAGCATTACGGTGTGCCGGTTATCGGACCGGAAAAAGAAGATGAGTTCTGGCTGCAAGGGCTACCGGCGCAAAGCCGGATGTTCGGCCTTGAGGACTGCCCGCCGCTGACGCCGGATCGCTGGCTTAACGAAGGCGATACGGTGAGCGTAGGCAATGTGAGTCTGCAGGTGCTGCACTGTCCGGGGCATACGCCGGGCCATGTCGTGTTCTTTGATGATGCGTCGCGGCTGTTGATTTCTGGCGACGTGATTTTCAAAGGTGGAGTAGGGCGGAGCGATTTCCCGCGCGGTAACCACGCTGAGCTTATTGCCTCTATTAAGCAAAAGCTGATGCCGCTTGGCGATGACGTGACCTTTATTCCCGGCCACGGCCCGCTGTCGACGCTCGGCTATGAGCGCCAGCACAACCCGTTCCTGCAGGACGAAATGCCCGTCTGGTAAACGTAAAAAAGGCCGCGATAGCGGCCTTTTTCTTTGGTCGTGGACTTAAAGCACCGCGACAATCGCCTCGCACAGCGGTGCCATATTGTCAGGCGTCATCCCGGCGACGTTAATACGTCCGGACGCAACGGCATAAATGCCGAACTCCTCGCGCAGACGCAGAACCTGCTCTTTGGTCAGCCCGCTGAAAGAGAACATCCCATTTTGACGGGTAATGAAGCTGAAATCGCGGCTGGCGCCTTTCTCAGCCAGCGTGTTGACGAACAGCAGACGCATGCGCTGAATGCGCTGGCGCATGTCGGTCAGCTCTTGTTCCCAGATAGCGCGCAGCGCGTCATTGCTCAGAATAGTGGCGACAACGGATGCCCCATGCGCTGGCGGGTTGGAGTAGTTGGCGCGAATGACGGACTTCATCTGGCTGAACGCGCGATCGGCGGCGTCAGCGTCGGCGGCAACCAGTGTACAGGCGCCTACGCGCTCGTTGTACAAGCCAAAGTTTTTCGAGAAGGAGCTGGCGACCAGCAGCTCTTTATGCAGCGCCGCAAACGCGCGCAAGCCTTCCGCATCCTCTTCCAGACCGCGGGCAAAACCCTGGTAGGCGAAGTCAAACAGCGGTAACCAGCCTTTTTCGACGGACATCGCCGCCAGCTGCTGCCACTGCTCGAAGGTTGGGTCAATACCGGTTGGGTTATGGCAGCAGCCGTGGAACAGCACCACGTCGCCTGCCTGGGCCTCGTTCAGGCTTGCCAGCAGCCCGTTGAAATCAAGGGCGTGATTCTCAGCGTCATAATAAGCGTATTCGCACACTTCCAGACCGGCGGAGTTAAACACGCCTTTGTGGTTCGGCCAGCTCGGATTGCTGACCCACACGCGCTTCGCGGAGGTATTTTTTGCGAGGAAATCGGCGGCGACGCGCAGGCCGCCGGTGCCGCCCGGCGTTTGCGCGGTGCGGGCACGTTTATCGTTGATAATGGCGTTGCCTTTACCGAACAGCAGTTCCTGAGTGCAGCGGCCAAATTCCGGGATCCCGTCAATGCTGAGATAATTTTTCGTGGTTTCATTTTCCAGCAAATAGAGTTCTGCTTTTTTTACGCTGGTCAGTACCGGGGTTTTCCCGGTCTCATCTTTGTAAACACCAATCCCGAGGTTAATTTTCGTCGGACGGTCATCGGCACGAAACAGGTCGGCCAGGCCCAGAATTGGGTCGGCAGGGGCGGCAGTTATGTTCTCAAACATGACGAGGTTCCATTGTGATTACTGAGGGGAAAATCCACTCTCAGGTTAACGGTAGATTCATAAAAAGCCAACCGTTTGCGACGAAAAGCGAGCGGCTTTTTGAAAGTCGCTATTTTTAACTGGCAGACATAAAAAAACAGGGCCGGAGCCCTGTTTTTCAAGCATATAACAAAGTGGCGTACTGATTAGAACTGGTAAGTCACACCGACTGCAGCCATGTCGTCGTTGCCGTTGATGCCGCCAACAGACTCTGCATAGGCGCTGTTTTTGTCCAGCAGGTTGATGTAGTAGTCAGCCCAGACGTTGAAGTTCTTGTTGAAGTAGTAAGTACCGCCGATCTGGATGAATTTCGACAGGTCAGCATCACCGCCTTTGAAGGAGCCTGATGGGGACAGGTCTTTACCTTTGGTCTGCACGTAGGAGATTGCCGGACGCAGGCCGAAGTCGAACTGGTACTGAGCAACAACTTCGAAGTTCTGAGTTTTGTTAGCGAAGCCAGCGTCGCCGCTAGAACCAGTACGGGTGGTGTTGCGGGTTTCAGCATAAACGGTTGCCAGGTATACGTTGTTGGCATCGTATTTCGCGCCCAGTGCCCATGCTTCAGCTTTGCTGCCTTTGCCGTCAGCTTCCTGTTTCAGGGTACGGTTGGCGTTGCTGTAAGAACCGATTACGCCGAAGCCTTCGCCGAAGTCGTAACCCAGGGAGTAGCCGAAGCCGTCGCCGTTAGCGGTGTTAACGTCGGTACGCTCGTTTTTGCCCTGATACTGAACGCCGAAGTGCAGGCCATCAGCCAGACCGAAGAAATCGCTGTTACGGTAGGTCAGCATGCCGGTGCCGCGGCTGGTCATGAAGTTGTCTACGTAGTTACCGCCCCAGGTCATACCGGAGAAGGACGGCGCCATATCGGTGTAGGACTCAACGTCGTACACGATACCGTAGTTACGGCCGTAGTCGATGCTGCCGTAATCGCCCGCTTTCAGACCCGCGAAGGCCAGACGGTTTTTGCTAGCCTGAGCACCTTCCGGGGTGTTAGCCATCATACGGTATTCCCACTGGCCGTAACCCACCAGCAAGTCGTTGATCTGAGTTTCGCCTTTGAAACCGATCTGCGCGTAGGTACCGTCTTTGCTGTTGTTGTTACCGTCGTTACCGGTGGTAACGAAATCGTGCTCGCCGTTAACTTTACCGTAGAAGTCCAGCTTGTTGCCGTTCTTGTTATAGATTTCTGCTGCGTTGGCCGCACCAGCTACCAGCAGGGCAGGGATAACCACTGCCAGGATATTGCGCTTCATCATTATTTATTACCCTCATTAGGTTTTTTATGGACACCTGCCACTGCCGCCAATAGTTTTCGTCAATAAAAATTTACGGAACTATTGATGAGAGTTTGGTGTCTTTCTGTGTCTGACAGGCATATTTCCATTCAAACCAACGTTTCGCTAGCCTGAAAGTGCTACAAATATCCTGAAAGAGTTACAAAAAGAAATAATGTGTAAAAATTTGTGTATTTACGGGAACTTTGTGAACGACCTCAAACTTCCTGTCTGGTTGTCGAAAAAGTATGCGCTATAACATTTATCTATATGAAATAATTATATTTAATTCTTAGTGGTTCATTTATTGCGCAAAAACAGAACGGAAAAGAGTATTTCTGAGGAATGTGTCTGGACGTCCGGAGAGCCGCGCTATAGCTCAAATTTTATGCTATTAGAACAAGCGGTACTTAAGTGCAATCGCTGGTGCGGTGGTTTTTTGTGCAGAATTGTGTCGCGAAACGGAGTGTAACATTTAGGGCAGGAATGCCGGTTGACGTTTAAATTTGAAGAAATTTATTCACAAAACCTGACAAAAATGTAAAAAAGCCAACCCGCGGGTTGGCTTTTATGCTTACATCGTTCAGGCAATCAGAAGCTGGCGTTACGCGGGGTACGCGGGAACGGGATCACGTCGCGAACGTTCTGTACGCCGGTGACATAGGCAATCAGACGCTCGAAGCCGAGACCGAAGCCGGCATGCGGTACGGTGCCGTAACGGCGCAGATCGCGATACCAGGCGTAGTCTTCTTTATTCAGGCCCATTTCAGCGAGACGCGCATCCAGTACGTCAAGACGCTCTTCACGCTGGGAACCCCCGATAATTTCGCCGATACCCGGCGCCAGTACGTCCATCGCGGCAACGGTTTTGCCGTCATCGTTAAGGCGCATATAAAACGCCTTGATATCTTTCGGGTAGTTCTTCACGACAACCGGCGCCTTGAAGTGCTGCTCGGCCAGATAACGCTCATGCTCGGAAGAGAGGTCAACGCCCCAGAACACCGGGTTCTCGAAGGTTTTACCGCAGTTTTCCAGAATCGTAACCGCATCGGTGTAATCCACCTGGGCGAAATCAGCGTTGATAAAACGCTCCAGACGGCTGACGGCTTCGCTGTCGACGCGTTCTGCAAAGAACTTCATATCGTCAGGGCGCTCTTCCAGCACCGCCTTAAAGACATACTTCAGCATGGCTTCCGCCAGACGGGCGTTGTCTTCCAGATCGGCAAACGCGACTTCCGGCTCCAGCATCCAGAACTCCGCCAGGTGACGGCTGGTATTGGAGTTTTCCGCACGGAATGTCGGGCCGAAGGTGTAGATCTTCGACAGCGCGCAGGCATAGGTCTCGCCGTTCAGCTGCCCGGAAACGGTCAGGAAGGCTTCTTTACCAAAGAAGTCTTTGTCGAAATCGACTTTGCCCTGATCGTTACGCGGCAGGTTTTCCAGATCCAGCGTCGATACGCGGAACATCTCGCCGGCGCCTTCGGTATCCGAGGCGGTGATAAGCGGTGTGGAAACCCAGAAAAACCCTTGTTCGTCAAAGAAACGGTGCAGAGCCTGCGCCAGAGTATGGCGAACGCGGGCTACCGCGCCAATCAGGTTGGTGCGCGGACGCAGGTGCGCGACTTCACGCAGATATTCGATGCTGTGACGCTTCGCCGCCATAGGGTAGGTATCCGGATCGTCAACCCAACCGGTGACTTCCACGGACGTCGCCTGGAGTTCATACGCCTGGCCCTGACCCTGAGAAGCAACGATTTTGCCCGTGACGATAACCGAACAGCCGGTGGTCAAACGCAGCACTTCCTGATTGTAATTGGGCAGAGAATTATTGATAACGGCCTGTACAGGATCAAAGCAGGAACCATCATAGATGGCGAGGAAGGAAAAGCCAGCTTTTGAATCTCGGCGAGTACGCACCCATCCGCGCACGGTGACTTCGCTGTCAACGGCGACACGGCCCTGGAGTACGTCGGCTACAGGCACAACGCTCATAGTAATCTCTCTGTTAATAGTCCAATAGAAATGTCATTGCTCCCCAAAAAGGGAGTTATCTATGTTACCTGTCATCTGTCATCAGACAAGTAGATTTCGCAGCGCGGCGAAGAGAATTGGTAAATAAATAAAGAAGAAGGGAGCCTTCAGGGCTCCCTTTGTCGATTAACTGGCCTTTTTCACCTGAGGAAGGTCAAAGGCTTTGCGCAGCGCCCGGACAAACGCCTTGTCGTGGCAGATGGTTTTCCCCGGGCTGTCTGACAGTTTGGCAACCGGCTTACCGTTACATTCAACCAGTTTAATGACAATATTCAGTGGTTTCACCTGGGGAAGATCGCAGGTTAAACGGGTGCCAATACCGAAACTCAGGTTCACGCGGGAGGAGAAGTGTCGGTACAGCTCAACGGCCTTGCCTAAATCCAGATTATCCGAAAATACCAGCACTTTGCTCAGCGGATCGATGCCCAGCTTTTCATAATGGGCGATGGCTTTTTCACCCCATTCCACCGGGTCGCCGGAGTCATGGCGCAGGCCCTGATAGCGCTGCGCGAATTCAGGACCGAAATCACGCAAAAACGCATCCATGGTGATGCAGTCGGTGAGGGCGATCCCCAGCTGGTTGGGGTATTCCTCAAGCCAGGCCGCCAGCGCCACGCGTTGGCTGGTGGCAAGCTCCGGGCTAATTTGCTGGTGCGCCTGGAACCATTCGTGCGCCTGGGTGCCCATCGGCGTCAGCGACAGACGGCGCGCCAGATCGTAATTGCTGGTGCCGACAAACCACGGCTCCTGCTGCAGGCGCTCAACGATAGCCTGCTGCACGTCGCGGGAGAAGCGGCGGCGGGTGCCGAAATCCATCAACCGGAAGGCCGATGTGTCGATGTCGGCCGTCATGCGGGAAAAATCAGCAAGCTTATGTTCAAGCGTTTCCAGCGCCAGCGGGATGCCGACGTCCGGCGAGCGGTAGCGGTGAACCAGCTCGCTGATTACCGCCAGCAGCGGGACCTCCCACATAATGACTTCACGCCACGGCCCTTCGAGCCGGATATTCAGCTTGCCGTTGTCATTGCTGACGGTGACCTGACGCGGGTCATAGCGGAATTCGCGCAGCCAGTTGAGGTAATCCTGCTTAAAGAAAGGAAGCCCGGACAGCCACTGGTATTCGTCATCCTGCAATTTGAGCGATTGCATCGTCTCAACCTGCTCGCGAATGGCGTCTGCATAAATGCCGAGCAGATCGTCGCCGCGGCAGCGGAATTCCGCCGCCACATGTACATCATAATAATGATGGAAGACAGCCTGCTGCATATGCAGCTTGTAAGCATCCGTATCTAGCATCGAGTGCAGAACAGGGGAAGCGAATAGTGTCATGGTGCGCAAATAGCATCCTCGTCAAGGAGCGTTTAGTACAATAAACAACGAGTGAAAACCGCTGGAGTATACCTTGTTTATCGATTTATTGAACCCCGATCACACCACAAGCCTAAAGAAGGGTCGAGGGCATTTCGTGCCTCATGTTATATAAATGTAGCATTTTGCGCCTTTGCCCCTGAAAAGATGAAGATTCTGCATAGCGCGAAATGCACAACAGGAATAGACTGGGTTCGACACTTTACAAAAGATGCTAAAGGTTTTTTATGACACAACAGCCCCAAGCCAAGTACCGCCACGACTACCGTGCGCCGGATTACCTGATCAGCGATATTGACCTGACCTTTGACCTGGATGCCGCAAAAACCGTCGTGACGGCAGAAAGCCAGGTTACCCGTCACGCAGCGTCTGACGTTCCGCTATGCCTTAATGGCGAAGATTTGACGCTGGTGTCAGTGCAGGTAAACGACCAGCCGTGGAATGACTATAAAGAAGAAAATCATCAGCTGGTGATTCGCGGGCTGCCCGAGCGCTTCACGCTGAAAATCGTTAACGAAATTAGCCCGGCGACAAACACGGCGCTGGAAGGCCTCTATCAGTCAGGCGAGGCGTTGTGCACCCAGTGTGAAGCGGAAGGCTTCCGTCACATCACCTGGTACCTGGACCGCCCGGACGTGCTGGCGCGTTTTACCACCAAAATCATCGCCGATAAAACCAAATATCCGTTCCTGCTTTCTAACGGCAACCGTATCGCGCAGGGCGAACTGGAGAATGGACGTCACTGGGTGCAGTGGCAGGATCCGTTCCCGAAACCGTGTTACCTGTTTGCGCTGGTCGCCGGCGATTTCGACGTCCTGCGTGATACCTATACCACCCGCTCTGGCCGGGACGTCGCGCTTGAGCTGTACGTTGACCGCGGCAATCTCGATCGCGCGCCGTGGGCGATGACGTCGCTGAAAAATTCAATGAAGTGGGATGAAGATCGTTTCGGTCTCGAATACGATCTCGACATCTATATGATCGTCGCCGTCGACTTCTTTAATATGGGCGCTATGGAAAATAAAGGTCTGAACATCTTTAACTCCAAGTATGTTCTGGCGCGCACCGATACGGCGACCGATAAAGACTACCTTGATATCGAACGCGTGATCGGCCATGAGTATTTCCATAACTGGACCGGCAACCGCGTCACCTGCCGCGACTGGTTCCAGCTCAGCCTGAAAGAGGGCCTGACGGTGTTCCGCGATCAGGAGTTTAGCTCCGACCTCGGCTCCCGCGCGGTAAACCGTATCAGCAATGTGCGCACCATGCGCGGCATGCAGTTCGCGGAAGACGCCAGCCCGATGGCGCACCCGATTCGCCCCGACATGGTTATCGAAATGAATAACTTCTATACCCTGACCGTCTACGAGAAGGGGTCGGAGGTGATTCGGATGCTGCATACGCTGCTTGGGGAGACCAACTTCCAGAAGGGCATGCAGCTCTACTTTGAACGCCACGACGGCAGCGCCGCCACCTGCGATGATTTCGTGCAGGCGATGGAAGATGCTTCTAACGTCGATCTGTCCCATTTCCGCCGCTGGTACAGCCAGTCCGGTACGCCGATCGTATCCGTACACGACGATTACAATCCGGAAACGGAGCAGTACACTTTAACCATCAAACAGCGTACGCCGCCGACGGCGGACCAGCCGGAAAAACTGCCGCTGCATATTCCGTTTGATATCGAACTGTACGACAACCAGGGGCAGGTGATCCCGCTGCAGAAGGGCGGTCATCCGGTGCATAACGTGCTGAACGTCACCCAGGCGGAACAAACGTTTGTGTTTGACAACGTCTGGTTCCAGCCGGTGCCTTCGCTGCTGCGCGAATTCTCGGCGCCGGTGAAGCTGGAATATAAGTGGAGCGATCAGCAGCTGACGTTCCTGATGCGCCACGCCCGTAACGACTTCTCCCGCTGGGATGCTGCGCAAAGCCTGCTGGCCACCTACATTAAGCTCAACGTCGCCCGTCACCAGCAGGGGCAGCCGCTGTCGCTGCCGGTCCATGTTGCCGATGCGTTCCGCGCCATTCTGCTGGATGAAAAAATCGACCCGGCGCTGGCGGCGGAAATCCTCACGCTGCCGTCGGCAAACGAAATTGCCGAACTGTTTGAGATTATCGACCCGATCGCCATCGCGGCGGTGCGTGATGCGCTGACCCGCACGCTGGCGGCCGAGCTGGCGGATGAGTTCCTTGCGATATATAACGCCAACAAGCTGGCGGAGTACCGCGTTGAGCATGCCGACATCGGCAAACGCGCGCTGCGCAATACCTGTCTGCGCTATCTGGCGTTCGGCGATGCGGATCTTGCGGATAAGCTGGTGAGCCATCAGTATCATGACGCGGACAACATGACCGACGCGCTGGCCGCGCTGGCCGCCGCGGTGGCGGCGCAGCTGCCGTGTCGCGATGCGCTGATGCAGGAGTATGATGACAAGTGGCATCACGACGGTCTGGTAATGGATAAATGGTTTATTCTGCAGTCCACCAGCCCGGCGGATAACGTGCTGACAACCGTTCGCAGCCTGCTGGGGCATCGCTCGTTCAGCATGAATAACCCGAACCGTCTGCGTTCGCTGATCGGCGCCTTTGCCAGCAGCAACCCGGCGGCGTTCCACGCCCCGGACGGCAGCGGCTATCAGTTCCTCGCCGAAATGCTGACCGAACTGAACAGCCGCAACCCGCAGGTGGCCTCTCGCCTGATCGAGCCGCTGATCCGCCTCAAGCGCTATGACGCAAAACGTCAGGAGAAGATGCGTGCCGCGCTTGAGCAGCTTAAAGGGCTGGAAAACCTTTCCGGCGATCTGTTCGAAAAAATCACCAAAGCGCTGGCCTGATCCGTGTTTGTTGACCAACCCCTCTCCGGCAGAGAGGGGTTTTTCTTTTTAAGCGGGAGATAACTGAAAGAAAACGATTGCCTTACTGCGGTTTTTTTTGCCGCAGGTCAATTCCCTTTCTGCGCCGGATAGAACATAATACGCCCCCGGTTTGCACACCGGGAATCCAGGAGAGTTCATGTACTACCCCTTCGTTCGTAAAGCCCTTTTCCAGCTCGACCCAGAGCGCGCTCATGAATTTACGTTTCAGCAATTACGCCGTGTTACCGGTACGCCGCTCGAGGCGCTGGTGCGCCAGAAGGTGCCGTCAAAACCGGTGACCTGCATGGGACTGACCTTTAAAAACCCGCTGGGTCTGGCGGCAGGTCTGGATAAGAACGGCGAGTGCATTGATGCGCTTGGCGCAATGGGATTTGGCTCCATTGAGATAGGTACGGTAACGCCGCGCCCGCAGCCGGGTAACGACAAGCCGAGGATCTTCCGCCTGGTGGATGCCGAGGGGCTTATCAACCGAATGGGCTTCAATAACCACGGGGTTGATAACCTGGTCGAGAACGTTAAAAAGGCGCATTTTGACGGTATTCTCGGTATTAATATCGGTAAAAATAAAGATACGCCGGTGGAGCAGGGTAAAGATGACTATCTGATTTGTATGGAAAAAGTCTATGCCTATGCCGGTTATATTGCGATTAATATTTCATCGCCGAATACCCCAGGCTTGCGTACGCTACAATATGGCGAAGCGCTGGATGATTTACTGTCGGCGATAAAAAATAAACAAAGCGAGCTGCAGGCGAAGCACCAGAAATATGTCCCGGTGGCCGTCAAGATCGCCCCGGATCTTTTGCCTGAAGAATTGATCCAGGTTGCCGATAGTTTAGTCCGTCATAATATCGATGGCGTTATTGCGACCAATACAACGCTCGACCGCTCCCTCGTCCAGGGAATGAAACACTGTGATGAAACCGGCGGCTTAAGCGGTCGTCCGCTGCAGCTGAAAAGTACAGAAATTATTCGTTTACTGTCGACAGAATTAAATGGTCGTTTGCCGATTATTGGCGTTGGAGGCATTGACTCGGTGATTGCCGCACGCGAGAAGCTGGCGGCTGGCGCGACGCTGGTGCAGATTTATTCCGGGTTTATTTTTAAAGGCCCGCCGCTGATTAAAGAAATCGTCACGCACATCTAATCTTTCCCTCGCAATTGACAACCAGGGCTTTATTTCCTGCCCTGGTTGTTTTATATTCCCTTACTGTTGCTTATTTAAACATTTTGGTCTTTTATTATTTTAGCAATAAACGAAGCGGGAAAGGACACGCGAGCATCTGGATGCTTGAATGAACGGGGGAGAGAAATGCGAATTAAACCTGACGATAACTGGCGCTGGTATTTTGATGAAGAGCATGATCGAATGATGCTCGATTTAGCCAATGGCATGTTGTTTCGTTCGCGTTTTGCCCGCCGGATGCTGACGCCGGATGCGTTTGACCCTTCAGGTTTTTGCGTTGACGACGCCGCGCTCTATTTTTCCTTTGAAGAAAAATGCCGTGATTTAGAGCTATCCAAAGAGCATCGCGCCGAACTGGTGCTGAACGCGCTGGTGGCCATTCGTTTTCTGAAGCCGCAGATGCCCAAAAGCTGGCATTTTGTCGCGCATTCCGAAGGCTGGCAGCCGTCTACCGGAGATGCGGCGGCGGTATGGCTCAGCGACAGCGGCGATAAGGTCAACCTGCTGGTGGTGGAAACCGGCGACAACGCCGCGCTGTGTCTGCTGGCGCAGCCGGGGCTGCAGCTGGCGGGGCGCACGATGCAGCTTGGCGATGCGATAAAGGTGATGAACGATCGCCTGCAGCCGCAGGCGCCACAGGCAAGCTACCGTTTCGAACAGGCGGTTTAGCGCGTCAGGCGTAATGCCGTTTTCGGTACACAGCTACAGCTGAGGATGGTTCCGTCCTCGCCAATCGCGCTTTTCTTTAGCGCGCTGACCTCTCCCTCCAGCAGCGTAATACGACAGCTTCCGCATATCCCCGCACGACAGGAGTAAGGTACGCGAATTCCCTGTTGTTCAAGCTGCTCCAGCAGAACCTGTTGGTTATTCCCGCTGAACATCTCGCCCTGCCAGTCGATATTAACTACCGCATCCGGATGCGTCTCCTGAGGCTCCGCGTCGCCGCTGGCGCCTGCGCCATAGGATTTCGCCGGGCCGGTGGCGAGGATTTCCACCTCATCCCCGACGCGCACTACGCCGCTGTTGCGGGCAATCAGATTCTGGCCGAAGTCGACGTCGCCATTATCCGGCGCGGTGCGGAATTTTTGCAGCGTGGCTAACGGCTCGCCGGAGGGGTGTTTCTGCCCGCGCTCGGGGCTGACGGTGGTGAAAATGCAGCGGCTGCAGGGCTTAACGACGTCGAAAATGACTTCGCCGATACGGATAACCTTCCAGCTGTCCTCCGCCCAGGCGGGAACGCCGGTTACCACGAGGTTAGGGCGAAACTGCTCCATCTGTACGCCCGCCGGGCAGCGCTGCTGCAAATCGCGCAGCGAGGCGTCGTTGGTCAACAGATAGGGGAAACCGTCGGCAAAGGAGAGGGGAACGGCATCGTGGCGCTTGACCCGGCGGGTTAATTCCGCGCCGACCCAGCGAAGCTGAACATCGCGGTTAAAAAAGCCCGACAGCCAGCGGTTAATCGCGTCGGGCGCGACCCGCGCGGTAAAATGGTTGCCCCAGACCTCCGTCGGTTCAGGCGGGCGCGTGAAATCGGTAAAGCGCACCAGCGCGCTGCTGCCGTCCGGTGCGGTCAGGTGGAGACCATCATGCACCGGAACCGGGGTGAAACGCACCATCTGCGGAAACTGACGCGCGGTAATAAAGGTGCCATCGGTTTCGGTAACCATAAAAATCCGGTCAAAGGCCAGACCGCTGACGTCCGCCAGCGCATGTGTGAGGCCGATACCACGCATGGATTTTACCGGATGTATAAATAACCGTGATAACGTCGCCATTCCACTTCCCTCTGCGCGAAAAAAATTAGCCCTCAACTTTATGATATGAAGTCCGGATTGGCTATAATGCGCAACAATTTTCTTTGAGTAATGAAGTGACGATATGAATTCTCTGTTTGCCAGTACGGCCCGTGGGCTGGAAGAGCTGTTAAAAACTGAACTTGAAGGCCTCGGCGCATCCGGGTGCCAGGTCGTTCAGGGCGGTGTCCATTTTCAGGGAGACACGCGGCTGCTGTACCGGAGCCTGATGTGGAGCCGTCTGGCGTCGCGCATCATGATGCCGCTGGGGGAGTGTAAGGTCTACAGCGACCTCGATCTCTACCTGGGCGTGCAGGCCATCAGATGGACAGAGATGTTTAACCCGGGCGCGACCTTTGCCGTCAGCTTCAGCGGGCTGAACGAAGAGATCCGCAACAGCCAGTACGGTGCGATGAAGGTGAAAGATGCGATTGTCGACGCCTTTACCCGTAAAAATCTGCCGCGCCCGAGCGTTGATCGCGAGAATCCAGATTTGCGCATCAACGTCCGCCTGAATAAAGAGACCGCCAATATTTCGCTCGATCTGAGCGGCGACGGTCTGCACCTGCGCGGCTACCGCGATCGTACCGGCATTGCGCCGATCAAAGAAAACCTGGCCGCCGCCATTGTGATGCGCTCCGGCTGGCAGCCGGGAACGCCGATGCTGGACCCGATGTGCGGCTCCGGGACGCTGCTGATTGAGGCGGCGATGTGGGCAACCGATCGCGCGCCGGGACTGCATCGCGGCCAGTGGGGCTTCAGCGGCTGGGCGCAGCACGACGAGGCGGTCTGGGCCGAGGTGAAAGCCGACGCGCAGACCCGCGCGCGTCAGGGGCTGGCGGCCTATGAATCGCGCTTCTTTGGCTCCGATATCGACGGCCGGGTCATTGAACGCGCCCGCAGCAACGCCCGCCGCGCTGGCGTTGCCGAGCTCATCAGTTTTGAGGTCAAAGACGTCGCGCAGCTGTCAAATCCGCTGCCGAAAGGGCCGTACGGAACGGTCATCAGCAACCCGCCGTACGGCGAGCGTCTGGAAAGCGAACCGTCGCTGATTGCCCTGCATAACCTGCTGGGACGCATCATGAAAAGCCAGTTTGGCGGCTGGAACCTGTCGATGTTCAGCGCCTCGCCGGAGCTGTTAAGCTGTCTGCAGCTGCGCGCCGAGCGCCAGTTCAAAGCCAAAAACGGCCCGCTGGACTGCGTGCAGAAAAACTACCATCTGGCGGAAAACGACGGCACGGCGCCGGTGATGCTGGCGGACGACTATGCTAACCGTCTGCGTAAAAACCTGAAGAAGCTCGAGAAGTGGGCGCGTCAGGAAGGGGTTGAGTGTTACCGCCTGTACGATGCCGATTTGCCTGAGTACAACGTGGCGGTAGACCGCTATGCCGACTGGGTGGTTATTCAGGAGTATGCGCCGCCGAAATCCGTTGACGCCACCAAAGCGCGCCAGCGCCTGTTTGACGTCATTGCCGCCACCATTTCCGTGCTGGGTATCGCGCCGAATAAGCTGGTGCTGAAGACCCGCGAACGGCAGAAAGGGAAGAACCAGTATCAGAAAATGAGCGAGAAGGGGGATTTCATACAGGTGAGCGAATACGATGCCCGCCTGTGGGTCAACCTGACCGATTATCTGGATACCGGTCTGTTCCTCGATCACCGTATCGCCCGCCGTATGCTGTGCCAGATGAGCAAAGGGAAAGATTTTCTTAACCTGTTCTCCTATACCGGCAGCGCCAGCGTGCACGCCGGGCTTGGCGGCGCGCGCAGTACGACCACCGTCGATATGTCGCGCACCTATCTGGAGTGGGCCGAACGCAACCTGCGCCTGAACGGTCTGACCGGGCGCGCGCATCGTCTGCTGCAGGCCGACGTGCTGGGCTGGCTGCGCGAAAGCGATGAGCAGTTCGACCTGATCTTTATCGACCCGCCGACCTTCTCGAACTCCAAGCGTATGGCGGATACCTTTGACGTGCAGCGCGACCACCTGAACCTGATGACGGATCTGAAGCGCCTGCTGCGCAAGGGCGGCACCATCATGTTCTCCAACAACAAGCGCGGTTTCCGCATCGATCACGACGGGCTGGCGAAACTGGGGCTGAAAGCACAAGAAATTACGCAAAAAACGCTTTCTCCTGATTTTGCGCGCAACGGTCAGATCCACAACTGCTGGCTGATTACAGCCGCCTGAAGGAAAGAATAGATGTCTTTAATTAGTATGCATGGCGCATGGCTGTCGTTCAGCGATGCGCCGCTTCTGGATAATGCTGAACTGCATATCGAAGATAACGAGCGCGTCTGTCTGGTTGGCCGTAACGGCGCCGGTAAATCGACGCTGATGAAGATCCTCAATCGTGAACAGGGGCTGGATGATGGCCGCATCGTTTACGAACAGGATCTAGTGGTCGCGCGGCTGCAGCAGGATCCGCCGCGTAACATCGCCGGCAGCGTCTATGATTTTGTGGCGGAAGGCATTGAGGAGCAGGCGGAATACCTCAAGCGTTACCATGAGATCTCGCATCTGGTGATGACGGACCCGAGCGATAAAAACCTCAACGAAATGGCGCGCGTCCAGGAGCTGCTGGATCACCACGGTTTGTGGCAGCTGGAAAACCGGATCAACGAGGTGCTGGCGCAGCTGGGCCTTGAGGCGGATATGCCGCTGGCCTCGCTTTCCGGCGGCTGGCTGCGTAAGGCGGCGCTCGGCCGTGCGCTGGTGAGCGGCCCGAAGGTGCTGCTGCTGGACGAACCGACCAACCACCTCGATATTGAAACCATCGACTGGCTGGAAGGGTTCCTGAAGAACTTCGGCGGCACCATTATCTTTATTTCCCACGACCGTTCGTTTATTCGCAACATGGCGACGCGGATTGTCGACCTCGATCGCGGCAAGCTGGTGACCTATCCCGGCGATTACGATACCTACCTGCTGGAAAAAGAAGAGAACCTGCGTGTCGAAGAGCTGCAGAATGCGGAGTTTGACCGCAAGCTGGCCCAGGAAGAGGTGTGGATCCGCCAGGGGATCAAAGCTCGCCGTACCCGCAACGAAGGCCGCGTGCGCGCGCTGAAAGCGATGCGTCACGAACGCAGCGAGCGCCGCGAAGTGATGGGCAGCGCGAAAATGCAGGTCGAAGAGGCGAGCCGCTCCGGCAAAATCGTCTTTGAAATGGAAAATGTCCATTATCAGGTGGACGGTAAAGTGCTGGTGAAGGATTTCTCCGCCCAGGTGCAGCGCGGCGATAAAATTGCGCTGATTGGCCCGAACGGCTGTGGGAAAACCACGCTGCTGAAGCTAATGCTCGGCCAGCTGCAGGCCGACAGCGGCCGTATTCATGTCGGCACTAAGCTTGAGGTTGCCTACTTCGACCAGCACCGCGCGGAGCTCGATCCGGAGAAAACGGTGATGGACAACCTGGCGGAAGGCAAGCAGGAGGTGATGGTTAACGGTAAACCTCGCCATGTGCTGGGCTATCTGCAGGACTTCCTGTTTCACCCTAAACGGGCGATGACGCCGGTGCGCGCCCTTTCGGGCGGAGAGCGCAACCGCCTGCTGCTGGCGCGCCTGTTCCTCAAGCCCAGCAACCTGCTGATCCTCGATGAACCGACCAACGATCTGGACGTCGAAACGCTTGAGCTGCTGGAGGAGCTGATCGACAGCTATCAGGGCACCGTGCTGCTGGTCAGCCACGATCGTCAGTTCGTTGATAACACCGTAACCGAATGCTGGATTTTCGAAGGCGAAGGGCGAATTGGCCGGTACGTCGGCGGGTATCACGATGCACGCGGCCAGCAGGCGCAGTCTCAGGTTAAAAAAACAGCGGTTGTGAAGAATGATCCTGTAACAGAACAACCGAAAGCAGGAACTGTCAAACGGGCAAGTAACAAACTAAGCTATAACCTGCAGCGCGAATTAGAGCAGTTACCTCAACGGCTTGAGGAACTGGAAGCAAACCTCGAAAGTCTGCAGGCACAGGTAGCGGATCCTGCGTTCTTCAATCAGCCTCATGACCAGACGCAAAAAGTGCTCGCCGATATGGCTGCGGCCGAGCTGGCGCTGGAAGAGGCTTTCGAGCGCTGGGAATATCTGGAAGCGTTAAAAAACGGCGGCTAAATCAGAGGGCGTAGTTCATGTGCGAACAACATCATGCAGCGCGGCACATTTTGTGCCCGCAGTGCGATCTGCTGGTGGCTTTACCGCACCTTGAACACCGACATAAAGCGTCGTGCCCGCGTTGCGGCACCACGCTGACCACCGAGTGGGACGCGCCAAGGCAGCGTCCCACCGCCTATGCGCTGGTCGCGCTGTTTATGCTGCTGCTGGCGAACCTCTTTCCCTTTGTCAGTATGAATGTTGGCGGCATCCACAGCGAAATCGAGCTACTGGAAATTCCGGGCGTGCTCTTTTCCGAGGACTACGCCAGCCTCGGCATCTTCTTTATGCTGTTTGTCCAGATGGTGCCGGCATTCTGCCTGGTGAGCATTCTGCTGCTGGTCAACCGCGCCCCTTTGCCGCAAAAAACGCAGGTCATACTGGCCCGTATTCTGTTTCAGCTGAAAACCTGGGGGATGGGGGAAATCTTCCTCGCCGGGGTGCTGGTGAGTTTCGTGAAGCTGATGGCCTACGGGGATATTGGCGTCGGCAGCAGCTTTGTGCCCTGGTGTCTGTTTTGTCTGCTGCAGCTGCGGGCGTTTCAGTGCGTGGATCGCCGCTGGCTGTGGGACGACATTGCGCCGATGCCCGTCATCGAGCAGCCATTACGCGTCGGCGTTTCCGGGCTGCGTCAGGGGCTGCGTTCCTGCCCCTGCTGTACGGCGATCTTACCGGTAGAAAATAGCGTCTGTCCTCGCTGTCAGACGAAAGGCACCGCCCGGCGCAAGAATAGCCTGCAATGGACGATGGCGCTGTTGATGACCTCCATCATTCTGTATCTGCCCGCGAATATCATGCCGATCATGATTACCGATCTGCTGGGCAACCAGCTGCCATCAACGATTATCGCCGGGGTGATTCTGCTGTGGAGCGAAGGCTCATACCCGGTGGCAATGGTGATATTTATCGCCAGTATTATGGTTCCGACGCTCAAAATGCTCGCCATTGGCTGGCTGTGCTGGAACGCCAACGGCAACGGCGAGCGCGACAGCGAGCGTATGCATCTGATTTACGAAGTAGTGGAGTTCGTTGGCCGCTGGTCAATGATTGATGTTTTTGTCATCGCTGTGCTTTCGGCGCTGGTGCGCATGGGAGGGCTGATGAATATCTATCCGGCAATGGGCGCAGTGATGTTTGCGCTGGTGGTCGTGATGACGATGTTCTCGGCAATGACCTTTGATCCCCGCTTACTGTGGGACCGCGAGCCAGAGTCAAACCATGAGGAAACACAACAACATGGAAAATAAGAGTGGAGAGGCCAGGGTGCAGAAGGTGAAAAACTGGTCGCCGGTGTGGATCTTTCCCATTGTTACGGCGCTAATTGGTGCGTGGATCCTCTTTTACCACTACAGCCATCAGGGGCCGGAGGTCACGCTAATCACCACGAATGCGGAAGGTATTGAAGGGGGCAAAACCCGAATCAAGAGCCGCAGCGTGGATGTCGGCGTCGTGGAGAGCACCATGCTGACGGACGACCTGACGCACGTTGAGATCAAGGCGCGGCTGAACTCCGGGATGGAGAAGCTGCTGCATAAAGACTCCGTGTTCTGGGTCGTCAAACCGCAGGTTGGCCGTGAAGGCATCAGCGGCCTCGGTACGCTGCTCTCTGGCGCCTATATCGAGCTCCAGCCGGGAGTGAAAGGCTCCAGGCCGGGCCGCTATCAGCTGCTGGATTCACCGCCGCTGGCGCCGCCGGATGCAAAAGGGATTCGCGTGATTCTGGACAGCAACAAGGCCGGGCAGCTCTCCCCGGGTGATCCGGTGCTTTTCCGCGGCTACCGCGTAGGGTCTGTTGAGACCAGCAGCTTCGATCCGAAGAAGAGAACCATCAGCTACCAGCTGTTTATCAATGCGCCGAACGATCGTCTGGTGACGACGAATGTGCGCTTCTGGAAGGACAGCGGGATCGCGGTCGATTTAACCTCCGCCGGGATGCGCGTGGAGATGGGATCGCTTACGACCCTGTTCGGCGGCGGCGTGAGTTTTGATATTCCTGATGGGCTGGATCTCGGTCAGCCCGTTGCCGAGAAAACCGAATTTACGCTTTATGACGACCAAAAAAGTATCGCCGATTCACTGTATACCGACCATATCGATTACCTGATGTTCTTTAAAGACTCGGTTCGCGGCCTGCAGCCCGGGGCGCCGGTCGAGTTCCGCGGTATTCGTCTGGGGACGGTCGATAAAGTGCCATTCTTCCCGCCGGGAATGCGTCAAAAGCTGAACGACGACTACCGGATTCCGGTACTGATCCGTATCGAGCCTGAGCGCCTGAAAGCGCAGCTGGGGGAGGATACGGAGGTCGGAGAGCATCTGAATGAACTGCTGGGCCGCGGGCTGCGCGGGTCGCTTAAGACGGGCAGCCTCGTAACCGGCGCATTGTTCATCGATCTGGATTTCTATCCGAAAGCGGAACCTGTCAAAGGAAACCCATCGTTTGCCGGTTACGGGATTATCCCGACGGTGAGCGGAGGTCTGGCGCAGATCCAGCAGCGTCTGATGGAAGCGCTGGATAAGATCAACAACCTGCCGCTGAATCCGCTGCTGACGCAGGCGACCAATACGCTTTCGGAAAGCCAGAAGACGATGCAGCGCATGCAGACGACGCTGGACAATCTGAATAAGATAACGGCGAGCCAGTCAATGCAGCAGCTTCCTGCGGACATGCAGAGTACACTGCGTGAACTCAACCGCAGTATGCAGGGCTTCCAGCCGGGGTCGGCTGCCTATAACAAGATGGTGGCCGATATGCAGAGTCTGGATCAGGTGCTGCGTGAGCTGCAGCCGGTGCTGAAAACGCTCAATGATAAGAGCAATGCGCTTGTGTTTGAAGCGAAGGATAAAAAGGATCCACAGCCGAAGAGGGCGAAAGAATGAAAAAATGGCTACCGGTGGTAGTGGCGTGCCTGTTATCCGCTTGCAGCAGCAGCGGCAGTGATAGCAAAACGTACTATCAGCTACCGCTTGCGCAGGCGGGCGCCCAGAGCAGCGCCAGCCAGAACAGCCACCTGCTGTGGGTTGAGCAGGTCAGTATTCCTGATTACCTCGCAGGCAACGGCGTGGTCTACCAGACCAGCGATGTGCAGTACGTGATAGCCACGAACAACCTGTGGGCGAGCCCGCTCGATCAGCAGCTCAGAACGACGCTGGTGGCTAACCTCAGCAACCAGTTGCCGGGTTGGGTGGTGGCGTCGCAGCCGCTCGGGAGCGACCAGGATACCCTGAACGTCAGCGTCAGCGGTTTCCACGGACGCTATGACGGGCGCGTTATCGTCAGCGGCGAGTGGCTGTTAAAGCACCAGGGGCAGCTGATTAAGCGTCCTTTCCACATCGAGCTGAAGCAGCCGCAGGATGGCTATGATGCGATGGTGAAGACGCTGGCCCAGGCCTGGAGCCAGGAGGCGGCGGCGATGGCCCAGTCGATTAATCGTCTGCCATAAGTAAAATCTATTAGAAAAAGCCGTTGCGAACCGCGGTTCCGCGACAGCTTTTTTTTGCTGTTCACTCAGCTTGTTACTTGTGCGAGCTCACATTTTTTGTACAAATGAAATTTTGCGTAGCTCACAAATATGACAATGGCGTGAATTTTGCGCATTGACGATCCCGGTAATTCACGGTATCTCTTATAGGTGATTGCATGTTTTGTAATCACTGTTTTCTTTTCCACCAGATCTAAAAATGAGGGAAACGAGGCATGAAGAGACAAAAACGAGATCGCCTGGAACGGGCACATCAACGTGGTTACCAGGCCGGCATTGTCGGAAGATCGAAAGAAATGTGTCCTTACCAGACCTTGAATCAAAGGTCTCATTGGCTGGGAGGCTGGCGAGAAGCCATGGAGGACAGGGCAGTAGTCGCCTGATGCTGTCTCTTTAAATTAAGAAGCCTCCATACATGGAGGCTTCGCCGTTTATACGTCGTATAAAACAGGGGGATCAGAACGCGGAAGTATCCTGGAACAGACCAACTTTCAGGTCGGTTGCGGTATAGATCAGACGACCATCAACCAGCACTTCACCATCGGCCAGACCCATGATCAGACGACGGTTAACGATGCGCTTGAAGTGGATACGGTAGGTGACTTTCTTCGCGCTCGGCAGAACCTGACCGGTAAACTTCACTTCGCCTACGCCCAGAGCACGCCCTTTGCCTTCACCGCCCAGCCAGCCGAGGTAAAAACCGACCAGCTGCCACATGGCGTCAAGACCGAGGCAGCCCGGCATGACCGGATCGCCGATAAAGTGACAACCGAAGAACCACAGGTCCGGATTAATATCCAGCTCTGCTTCAACGTAGCCTTTATCGAAGTTGCCGCCCGTTTCCGTCATTTTGACGACACGGTCCATCATCAGCATGTTCGGTGCCGGCAGCTGCGGGCCTTTAGCGCCAAACAGCTCACCGCGACCAGAGGCAAGAAGGTCTTCTTTTGTATAGGATTCGCGTTTATCTACCATGTTTTCAGTAAGCCTTATTTTGAGTTCGCGACGCAGGATAGCTAACACGTGTACGCTGAACAAGTCCGATCAGTTGGAATTAAACCAGTTTAGCCAGCGCAGCGGCCAGGGGCGCTGATGCGCGTCCGGCTGCGTCGCCTGCGCGATACGCTCCTGGATAGTTTGTAGCAGCGTCGTTTTGCCTTCGCCGTCCCACACCAGCTGGGTCAGAAGCGGAAGGGCATCGGTAACATCATCAATCGCCCAGAGCGAAAACTCGCCGGCCTCTACCGCCTGCTGTACGTCCTGGGCCAGACTCAGATGACGAATATTCGCCGACGGAATAATGACGCCCTGTTTTCCGGTCAGCCCGCGCTGCTGGCAGATAGCGAAAAACCCTTCAATCTTCTCATTCAGCCCGCCGACGGGCTGCGCCCGCCCAAACTGGTCGACGGAGCCGGTGATGGCAATACTCTGATTCACCGGAACGTTGGCCAGCGCGCTTATCAGCGCGCAGAGCTCAGCCATTGAGGCGCTATCGCCGTCGACTTCGCTGTAGGACTGCTCGAACGTCAGCGAGGCCGAGAAGGGGATCTGCTGCTCAAGACCCAGCTCTGCCATCAGGAACGACTGCATGATCATCATGCCCTTGGCATGAATGTTACCGCCCAGCTCGGCTTTGCGTTCGATATCGGTAAATTCGCCGTCGCCGATATGGACCACGCAGCTGATACGGGATGGTTCGCCGAACGCGCGCGGATGGCCCGGAAATTCAATGACCGACAGCGCATTAATCTGACCGACCTGCTCGCCGTCGGTTTCGATAAGGATCTGCTCAAGTAAAATTTCGTCCTGCATCCGTTCAGCAAGATACCCCTCGCGCCACTGGCGCTGATTTAGCATCGTCGCAAGCTGTTCGGCGTTCAGGCTGCCGGTATCGCAAAAGGCGGCCGCTTCGCGCAGCTGGCGGCCAATCCACAGCGGACACAGCGGCAGCGTTTGCTGGTCGCCGGTATAACGCGCGGCTTCCTGGATAAGCAATGGCCAGGCCGAGGCGTCGGGTCCCGGCAGATTCTGCTGATGCGCGATATGCCATACCCACTGGCACCACAGCTTTTGCGTCTCTTCGTCAACAATCTGCAGGTTGTCTTCGTATTCGCTGTAAATAATAGTGTCGTACAGCTCCGGCTCCATTTCCTGGAAATCGGCAAGCGATTCCCGTTCGCCGACCAGCATCACCTTCAGCGAAAGCGGCATGGCCGGGATGCTGACGGGCAGGGGACGGGCGTCATCAAAGGAGAGCCAGCGGAAACGCTGCTGGGTGACGATATTTTTCAGGCGCATCCAGAGCAGCGGCTGCGCGAGCAGCGCGCGCAGAGAGAGGATCAGCACGCCGCCGTTGGCCTGATGCACCAGGCCCGGCTGCAGGCTAATTTCACCATTAAACTGACGTACGCAGCCGAACAGCTGCTCAGCCTCCACCCAATCGGCGTGAATGACGGGACCCTGGCTTGCAAAATTGTCGTCTGCCTGCCCGGCGGGCTGCATCGTCACGTTCTTACCCTGTATCTGGTAATTCACGCCGGTCAGCGTTTCAGCGGGCTCACGCAGCTCGACGGTTGCGTCGTTCAATAGCTGAAAATAATCGGGCTCCTCCGGCGCTTTCACCAGCAGAAATGAGGAGATCGCCTGCGGATGGAGAAATTGCTCCAGCGCGTAAAATAAGCGCGCCTGAGTGTCGCTCAGTAAAGAACCGGGATCCGAAGCCAGGTCAGGCTGTGCAAACAGCGTCTGAAAGGCCTCAGTATCAGGGACAAGAGCGCGTCGGGGAAGTTTAGTAATGGTCAAAGTCGCTGTTTTTTAGTTAGATGTAAAGCAAAGGATTATACCCTATGCTGCCAGCGAGCACACGGGGAATAGCGGGCATCTTTCAGCGGCTTCCCGACGCTGCGCACGGAAGGCGATTTCTTCTCAGCACAACGGTAAAAACCTGTTATTCTGAAATGAGTTACACGGTCACATTGAGATCGCAATGAAATATCAACAACTGGAAAACCTTGAAAGCGGCTGGAAATGGCATTATCTGGTAAAGAAGCATCGCGAAGGCGAGCTTATCACCCGCTATGTTGAGGCCAGCGCTGCTCAGGAAGCGGTAGATGTATTGCTGACGCTCGAAAATGAACCCGTGCAGGTTAACGGCTGGATTGAGCAGCATATGAATCCTGACCTGCAAAACCGCATGAAGCAGACCATTCGCGCGCGGCGTAAGCGGCATTTTAACGCCGAGCATCAGCATACGCGGAAGAAATCTATCGATCTGGAGTTTATGGTCTGGCAGAGGCTGGCGGGGCTGGCGCAGCGTCGCGGCAAAACGCTATCCGAGACCATTGTGCAGCTGATTGAAGACGCGGAAAACAAAGAGAAGTACGCGACGAAGATGAGCAGTCTGAAGCAGGATTTACAGGCGCTGTTAGGTAAAGAGTAACCTTCGCGTTTTTCGTTCTGGCAAAAAAAACCCCGCAGCGCGGGGTTTTTTTATAAGACGAGAAACTTAAGCCTGCGGCTGAGTTACAACGTCTTTGATACCTTTAACTTCGATCTCTACGCGACGATCTGGTGCCAGGCAGTCGATCAGTGCAGCGCGAGCTTTCACGTTGTTACAGGTGCTGCCGGTAACCGGGTCAGATTTGCCCATGCCACGTGCAGAGATTTTGTTAGCCGGGATACCTTTAGATACCAGGTAATCTACAACAGACTGAGCACGCTGGGTGGACAGTTTCTGGTTGTATGCTTCAGAACCGATGCGGTCAGTGTAGCCCAGAACAACGACGGAACCGTCTTTCGGATCCAGGTTGCTCAGCTGGGAGTACAGCTGATCAAGAGCCTGTTTACCTTCCGGTTTCAGGGTCGCTTTGTTGAAGTTGAACAGAACGTCAGACTTCAGAGTGAAGTGTTTGGTCTGTACAGCCGGAGCCGGAGCCGGAGCCGGAGCAACTACTGGAGCTGCAACTTCGCCCTGGCCGAAACGGTAGGAAACACCCAGGCTCAGCATGCCGTTGTCCGGACGAACGCCGACGGTACCTGCGTCACCGATGTTGTTAACCCACTGGTATTCCAGACGGGTTGCGATATCACGGGTAATTGCCCACTCAACGCCACCAGCAACCAGCGGAGAAACGCCGGTGTCGTGGTTGTCGCCAGCGATGCTGTTGCTGGAGTCTGCACGCCAGATCATGCCGCCCAGACGGGTGTAGATGTCCAGATCGTCAGTAATTGGGTAACCCAGTTTAGCGGTCAGCTGAACGCCCTGAGCTTTGAATGCGCCGTTAACTTTGTCGCCTTTGTACGGCATACGGCCCAGCCAGTCATAACCCATTTCGAAACCAACGTACGGGTTCACCTGATAACCACCGAACGCACCGGCACCCAGCTGACTGTTGTGAGTCGGGCCGTTGTTGTTCAGGTCATCGTTGTACCAACCGGTATCATGGAACTGGGACCAACCCAGTTTACCACCTGCATACCAGGTATTATCTTTCGGAGCGGCCTGCGCTACGGTAGCGAAGCCAGCCAGTGCCACTGCAATCGCGATAGCTGTCTTTTTCATTTTTTGCGCCTCGTTATCATCCAAAATCGCCATGAAGATCCATCAGGAACTCACGGTTAAATCCTTCACCGGGGGCGTGACTTGTTAATAACTATGCCAATATATAGTGTCAGCCGAGCACCCCTGGCGATGTAAAGTCTACAACGTAGCTGAAAACTTACAAGTGTGAAGTCTGTCAGGCATATGAAAAAAAAAGAATTGTGTACACATTATTTAACAAATGCGCCTATTTTTTAGGCGGTATAAAATGCTGCAAACCGCGCCAGACAAGCATTCCCGCAAAATTGACCCTTAGAAAGAGTGGGTTATCGAACGTCTAAAAAAAATACCAGGAAAAATCTTAATTTCACTCAATGAAACACATTTGAGTGAATTTTTGCGCCTGAAAATTGTCTCGGTGGCAGGGGATTGTTGCGTACAGGGCGCATCACAAACCCCAACGCGTTACCTTCTTCCGCTGCGTCAACCAGCCGAATATGTTCCTCTTCAGTCAATGCTTCCGGCAGCCAGCCGATGACCACGCTATAGTTACCGGTGCGCAAGGCGCGAATCATCGACTCCAGCGTTTCCTGCGGCGTCATCTGATTTGCCTGCATCACTTTTGACAGCGATAATCCGGATGCCTGAACCCACTGGCGGCTCAGCCTCTGCTGCGGCGTTAACCACAGCTGCCAGCGCTCCTGCTGCCCCAGCTGCTGCAGAAGAGGCAACAGCAGCAGCTGCGTCATCATTGGCTGATCTTCACGGTAAAGCACTTCGCTGATCAGTCCGCTGGAAAGGGGCTGAGAAGGGCGGCCCGCTGTGGACGCCGGAGTCATTGATGAGCGATTAACATAACCAGAAGTGTACATAGTGCATCCCGCCTTGTGGGTTACTGTATGAATATACAGTACATCCACTGAGTACAAAGATCAACCTCATTTTCTGAAAGCATCTCGCAAAATTGTCCGGTTACGGTGAACTGTCGCAGGTTGATCTTGCCCCAGTGGCTGAAGTTTCCTATTTTCCCTGTTAGCGGATCCGTTATCACATGTTGAATCTATGTCCATGATTACAGGGAATAATCATGAAAAAATTATCGTATCAACGGATCTATGAATCTGAAGAATGTTTGTCGCCTCTGGGAAAGATTCGCCATCGCGCGCTGTTTGGCGGGTACAGCCTCTCCGTCGACGACACGGTATTCGCCATGGTGGCGGAGGGGGAGCTGTACCTCAGGGTATGCGAGGAAAGCGCGACCTATCACGTTACGCATCCGCCGACGCTGCTGACGCTCTCGAAACGCGGCAGGCGCGTTTCCCTGAACTATTACCGGGTGGATGACGACCTCTGGCTGAACAGGCCTTTGCTGTTGCAGCTGTCAAAGCAGTCGCTTGGCGAAGCGCTGCAGGAGAAACGGCGACGACGGGGAACGGGGCGGCTGAAGGATTTACCGAATATCTCGTTCCAGCTGGAGATGCTGCTGCATGAAAGCGGCGTCAAGGATCCGCAAACGCTTCGCGCGCTGGGCTCCGCCACCGTCTGGTTTCGGCTGCGCAGGCTCAGAAAAGATTTGAACGTGAGCGTTCTGTTTGCTCTGGAAGGCGCAATACTTGGGCTCCATGCGGCGGCTATTCCGCACCAGCGGCGTCAGCATCTGCAGGAATGGGCTGAGATGCTGACACAGGAGAAGAGAGGTTAACGCGGTTGGCAAAGCACCTGCTGCTGCAGACGGCAAATCTCCGGCAGCAGGCTTACCATCAGGCCAATCTGCTGCAGCACCAGCGGCTCTTTGCTGTCGGCTCTCGGCTCAAGATGGCGGATCCTCTCCATCAGCCCGGATAGCGACAGCTGCACGCGCTGCTCATCTGCCGGGGTATGGTGAAAGGCGTCATCCACATAGCAGACGGCGTCATCAAGCAGCGTCAGGATCTCCGGGTTTCCTAGCTTTTCCCGATGGGCGCCCAGCGCTGCAATGTAGCTGGTAAACGTGTGGTTGAGACACAGCAAACGGAACGCGGTTTCCCGCATCTCGTCCGTCATGCGCGGCTCCGTCGACATGTTAGACACTACCGACGCCAGCTCCGCATCGCGGTTATAAGCATCGCGGCGGGCGATACGGTATGCCAGACGATTATCGCGTCCCTGATGGTACTGCTCGAGGATGGCGTCCAGATAGCGGCAGTTAGCGTCAATGGCGCGCTCCAGCACCCTCGGCAGGTTGCGGAATTTCCAGTCCGGCCAGATAAAGCTGACGGCGGCCCAGGCGATGGCGCAGCCGAGCAGGGTATCGAAGATGCGCGGCAGGGCGACCTCGAATCCTTCGCCCAGCAGGTTGAAGCACAGCAGCACCAGCAGCGTGATGAACATGGTTGCATGGGCGTACTGGACGTTGCGAAACGCAAAGAATAGCACGCCGGTGAGGACGATCAGCAGCAGCTGTCCTTCAACCGACGGCACCAGCAGCAGCACCGGCAGGCCAATCGCCACACCGATTAGCGTGCCGACGATACGCAGCGCCAGGCGGTGCCGGGTGGCGTTGTAGTTAGGCTGGCAGACGAACAGGCTGGTCAGCAGGATCCAGTAGCCGTGGTGCAGCCCGGTAAACTGAATGAAGGCATAGCCCGCGCATAGCACCAGCGACATCCTCACGGCATGGCGGAACAGCGCCGATTCCGGCGACAGGTTGCGGCTCAGGCGTAAGCGGATGTCGCTAAAGCCGTGCAGGCTGTCGTCGGCCAGCAGCGTTTCTGTTTCGCTTTGCGGCTGCGCCTGCTGTTGTTCTGACTCAATGGTGGCCAACTGAGCGTCGATGGCGCGCAGGTTATTGAGCAGAAAACCCAGCGCCTTCATCTGCTCGGCTGGCGCGCCGCTGGCCTTGACGCGATCGAGCGCCGCATCAAGGTGGGCGAATACGCGCTCAAAGCGTCCGTCATGCTGGTAGGGGGTACGCAGCAGAATGGATTTCGCCAGCTGCTGGCAGGCCTGAGACTGCATCGACATCAGCCGCTGAAAGCGAAACATCACGTCGCTGTAGCGAAAGTTGTCCCGCAGCATCTGGTACTGGATGTGCGATGAGCTGGCGCGCTCGTGAATATCCTGGGCGACAAAGTAGTAATGCAGCGTCCGACGGGTGCCCCGCTGGCCGCGATCGCCGCGCAGGCGCGTCAGCAGCGACGTTTTGGTCTGATTCAGGGTCGCGACCAGCTGCCCGTTCGCCAGCGCCAGCTCATACATCGGCGCCTGGCTTTCATCCTCAATATCCGGGTCAAACAGGCGTGACTTCAGCTCAAGATAGTGGGCCAGCTGCTCATAGCTGCGGGCGAGGTTATCCTGCAGCGGGCGGATCGGAAAAATCAGATGCCCCGTGAGCGTCAGCAGGTTATACCAGACCGCGCCGGCGATCAGCAGCAGCGGCTGCTGGTACCAGTGGTCGTAGAGCGAAACGCCAAGCATCGTATAAATCGCGATGAGCAGAGCGCCGAAGGCGATCGTGGCATAGCGCTGGCCCAGTCCGCCGAGCAGGATAAAACCGCTGGTAGAGAGCGTCAGCCCCAGCGCGAACGCCCAGGGCCAGGGAAACAGCAGCTCGACGGAAGCGGAAGCAATAAAGAAGCAGGCAAGGGTAATCACCAGGTTGCGCAACCGCCCGGCAAGGCGATCGTCAAGATCGGTGAGCGCTGCCGCGACAACGCCAAGCGTCAGCGGGATCGTCAGCTTAACGTCGCCCAGCCACCAGGGCAGGGCGACGGTGCCGCAAAGGGCGATAAAAATTCTGACGTTATACAGCCAGGCGCTGTTCCAGGTATAACGTCTGATGACGGGGCTTAGCATGCGGGCATGTGTCCCTGTCACTGAAAACGACGGCGGGCGTTAGCTTCACGCGCAGCGCGAGCGACTTCCACTGATACCACGCGGCGGCCTACCGGCCACAGCGCAATCGCCGCGATTTTGAAGTTCGCGATACCGACGGGAATGCCAATAATCGTGACGCACTGCATGATGCCGGTGAAAATATGCATCAGGCACAGCCACCAGCCGAACAGAACAAACCACAGTACGTTCAACAGGGTGCCGCCCGCGTTGAGCAGCGCATTTTTATTGCCCGGCTCCAGCTCATCGACATGAATCGCTTCGTTGCCGTAAGGCACCAGTGATAGTTTGGTAATCTCCCAGCATGAGCGCGAGAGCGGCAGCGTGATAATTAAAATCACGCTGACCACCGTCGCCACTAGCCACCCCAACGTGGTGGCAAAGCCACCCAATACAAAATTCAGAATATTCAGAACGGTACGCATACGACCTCAGTTCAGTCCGGTGAATAAGAAGACCCGACGATTGTAACGTTTTTTTGGGCTGGAGCACCTGGTATCTGGCGGTTACACTGTCTGACATAAGTATAAAACCGGGATTTGGCAAGACATGGAACTAAAAGCAACAACGCTGGGCAAGCGCATGGCGCAGCACCCGTACGATCGCGTGGAACTTCTTAATGCCGGTGTGAAGGTCTCTGGCGATCGCCATGAATATCTTATTCCTTTTAATCAGCTGACCGAGATTCACTGCCGGCGGGGGCTTGTCTGGGGAGAGCTGGAGTTCGTGCTGCCCGAGGATAAAGTGGTGCGCTTACACGGCACCGAATGGGCGGAAACGCAGCGCTTTCATCGTCACCTGCAGGCCCGCTGGCAGCAGTGGAGCGACGAGATGAGCACGATTGCCGCCGATCTGCTGCAGCAGCAGCTGGCGGTGATTGCCCGCCATACGACGGAAGGCAAGTGGTTAACCCGTCAGGCGATCGCCAGCCTGCGCCAGAACATCCTCGGCGCGCTGGAAGGGCTGCCGATTCCCACCCGTCGTCTTGATACTTTTGCGAACTGCCGCGAGCTGTGGCGGCAGTGCCAGGCCTGGCTACAGGATATGGACGCCAGTCGTTTGCAGCATAACCAGGCGTTTACCGAAACGATGCTGGCGCAATATGCGGCGTTTTTTGAACATATTGAATCCTCACCGCTCAATCCGGCGCAGGCCCGTTCAGTAGTGAACGGCGAACGCTCTCTGCTGGTGCTGGCGGGCGCCGGAAGCGGAAAAACGTCGGTGCTGGTGGCGCGGGCGGGCTGGCTGATGACCCGTGGCGAAGCCGCCGCGGAGCAGATCCTGCTGCTGGCCTTCGGCCGTAAGGCGGCGCAGGAGATGGACGAACGTATTCGCGAGCGTCTCAACACCGATGCGATTTCAGCGCAAACCTTCCACGCCCTCGCGCTGCATATCATCCGGCAGGGGAGCAAGAAAGTTCCCACTATTAGCAGGCTTGAAAACGATACCGCGGCGCGTCAGACGCTGCTGATCAAAAGCTGGCAGCAGCAGTGCCAGGAGAAAAAAGCGCAGGCGAAAGGCTGGCGGCAGTGGCTGGAAGAGGAGATGGGCTGGCAGGTGCCGGAGGGCGACTACTGGCGCAATGAAACACTGCAGAAGCGGCTGGCGGGCAGGCTTGACCGCTGGGTCGGGCTGATGCGCATGCACGGCGGCTCGCAGGCGGAGATGATTGCTGCGGCCCCGGACGAGGTGCGCGAACGTTTCGGCAAACGCGTCAAGCTGATGGCGCCGCTGCTGAAGGCCTGGAAAACCGCGCTGAAAGATGAAAATGCGGTGGATTTTTCCGGGCTTATTCACCAGGCTGTCAACGTGCTGGAGAAGGGGCGCTTCGTCAGCCCATGGAAGCATATTCTCGTCGACGAGTTTCAGGACATTTCGCCGCAGCGGGCGGCGCTGCTGGCGGCGCTGCGCCAGCAAAACTCGCAGACGACGCTGTTTGCCGTCGGCGACGACTGGCAGGCTATCTATCGCTTTAGCGGCGCGCAGCTGTCGCTCACCACCGCGTTTAATCACTATTTCGGCGAGGGCGATCTCTGTGCGCTGGACACCACCTACCGCTTTAACGGGCGTATCGGCGAAATTGCCAACCGCTTTATTCAGCAAAACCCGCATCAGCTGAACAAACCGCTGAACAGCCTGACCGCTGGGGATAAGAAAGCCGTGACGCTGCTTACGGATAATCAGCTGGATGCCCTGCTCGATAAGCTCAGCGGCTACGCCAGGCCGAATGAGCGGATCCTGATTCTGGCGCGCTACCATCACCTGAAACCGGCCGCGCTGGAGAAAGCCGCAACGCGCTGGCCGCATCTGCTGATTGATTTTATGACGATTCACGCCAGCAAAGGCCAGCAGGCGGATTACGTTATCGTGCTGGGGCTACAGCAGGGGCAGGATGCGTTTCCCGCGCCCGCGCGCGAGTCCATCATGGAACAGGCGCTGTTGCCGCAGGAAGAGGATTTTCCGGACGCCGAAGAGCGGCGTCTGCTGTACGTGGCGCTGACCCGCGCGCGTCAGCGCGTGTGGCTGCTGTACAACAAAGAGGAGCCCTCGGTATTCGTAGAAGCGCTGGCGGAACTTGGCGTTCCCACGCTGCGTAAGCCATAAAAATCAGCCCGGCGAACGCTCACCGGGCTGACGATTACTTCAGGCGTTCAGAGAGATAGCGCTGGTAGTCGGGGATCTGAATATCAACGGCGTCGTTAAAATGCGGTGACTGGATAATAAAATCCGCCGTCGCGACGTTAGTGGCCACCGGAATGTTCCACACCGTCGCCAGGCGCAGCAGCGCTTTGACATCCGGATCGTGCGGTACCGCGTTGAGCGGATCCCAAAAGAAGATCAGCACATCTATCTTGCCTTCAGCGATCAGCGCACCGACCTGCTGGTCCCCGCCCATCGGGCCGCTCAGCATCGCATTGACCTCAAGGCCGGTTGCGCGCGAGACCAGGTTGCCGGTCGTGCCGGTGCCGTACAGAACGTGCTTGGCCAGCAGCGGCTGGTGCCGCTCGACCCAGGATTTTAACATCTGCTTGCAGTGATCGTGCGCCACCAGCGCGATGTGTTTACGCTCGGGCAGCGTACGTGTAGTCAGTTCCATCGTTTTATTCCACCAGTTCAGATGCAGACAGATTACTGGAAGTGACTGCCGCTGCAAGTCGCCGGGATGAAAAATATGATGCGCGGCGTCATGATATCAGGACGAAGGCTGCCTTTTTGCCCACTCCAGAAAGCGATGGCGGGTCTGCGGGTCGGCGAGTTCAAACCAGTGTTTCAGACGTTGCTCGGTCAGGGACTGCGGCTGCCAGGCCGCCGCGGCGGGAGGCGGATTTGTCTGGTTATAGAGACGGGCGGCTTTTTCATAATCGATGTCGTCGCCGGCCTGGGTGATGGCGAGAATACTGAGCTTTGCCGGAATCGGCGCCGCATTGCCGTCCAGCAGTTTTACCGAGGGGGCGAAGGTGAACGTTTGCGCGTCGAGCAGCGTTTCCAGCTCCGGCAGGCTGAAGTTGACCTGGTTTATCTGTCGGGAGTCGAAACTGGCGATCAGCACTGGCGAGACATACAGCTGGCGATTATTGTCGGGCAGGCGCACCATCCTCTCAACCCTAAACACGAGCTGATGCGGGCCGTTATCCAGCTCAATACTTTCCGCGCCGCGCAGCAGCAGGCTGGACACTTCCTTACCGTCCAGCACCAGCAGGTCCACATCGCCGGACAAATGCAGCGTAGTGGCAATGGCGCCTGCAGGCAGCAAAAGCAGATACAGCGTCATGATGATGGCTTTCATTCATCTCTCCAGATAAAGACATGTCCCACCATTAGAGTGTATCAAAACTTTACAAAATTGATTTTTATTAACATCCGGACATACTGTGACGCACTGCGCTGAGACTCGGACAGGGCTGAATGGCTGGCGGGTCGGGATTGTCGTACACTTTGCAAAAGAGCCCGGAGGATAATGATGAAAGAGAACGATATTGCAGGCATTTTAACATCTACGCGCACGATTGCGCTGGTGGGCGCGAGTGATAAACCCGACCGTCCCAGCTACCGGGTGATGAAGTATTTGCTGGATCAGGGCTACCGCGTGATTCCGGTATCGCCGAAGGTGGCCGGGAAAACCCTGCTGGGCCAGCAAGGATACGGCACGCTGGCGGAGGTGCCGGAGAGCGTGGACATGGTGGACGTTTTTCGCAATTCTGAAGCGGCATGGGGCGTCGCGCAGGAGGCTATCGCCATCGGCGCCAAAACGCTGTGGATGCAGCTTGGCGTTATCAACGAACAGGCGGCGGTGCTTGCCCGGGAGGCGGGGCTTAACGTGGTGATGGACAAGTGTCCGGCGATTGAAATTCCGCGGCTTGGGCTGGCGAAATAAATAACGATAAACCCCGCGGATGCGGGGTTTATTTTAATTACGTAAACGCGGTGCCTGAAGCTGTCGGCGGATGGTTCTCGCCAGCTCATCCATGGACGGTTGTTCAGGATGCTCATCGCTCGCCTCGCTCTTTAGCTGGGCTTCAGCGAGATAGGTATGAACCGGCTGGCCATCGTCATCCTCCATGACCACGTGGTACCAGGGCGCGGCTCGCAGATCGTCGTTAACCGCTACTTCATCCGCTGACGGGTCATCCAGGGAGTATTCCGGGTCGATATCAACCACCACGCCCAGATAACCCAACAGGGAATGGCGGACCTGTTGGCCAATACCGAATTTGCTGGCAATCATAGTCACCTCCCGGGAAACATTACTGACACTGAATATGCGGGCAATGTTTCGCTTTTCAAGTTACATGACGCGACAGGCAAACCCTTTCAGATACAGCCCTTCCGGGTAGGTAGCAATCACCGGGTGATCGGCCGCCTGACGGAACTGCTCTATAAATTGTACATCACGCCCGGCATCTATTGCGGCGTCCGCAATGATTTTCTGAAATAAATCTGTGGTCATCAGCCCCGAGCAGGAGAAGGTCAGCAGCACGCCGCCCGGATTCAGCAGCTGGATGGCCAGCATATTGATATCTTTGTAGCCGCGGCAGGCGCCCTGCAGCTGGTTTTTGTTTTCCACAAACTTCGGCGGATCCATGACGATCACGTCGAAGGTTTCGCCCTGATCGCGGTATTTACGCAGCAGTTTGAAGACGTCATCACGGACAAACCCGGCTTTGCTGAGATCCAGCTTGTTAAGTTCGACGTTCTGCTTCGCCACGTCGAGCGCGTCCTGCGAGGTATCCACGCTAATCACCTGACGGCAGCCGCCCATCAGCGCGGAAACGGCGAAGCCACCGGTATAGGAGAAGCAGTTCAGTACGCGCTTATCGGCAACATAGCGGCGGGTGGCGAGACGGCTGTCGCGCTGGTCAAGGTAATAACCGGTTTTATGACCGCCCTGGATATCGACCAGCAGCTTCATACCGTGCTCTTCGATAGGCAGCAGGGCAGGCGGCAGCTCGCCGGTGACAGGGCCCTGAGTCAGCTCCATCCCCTCTTTTTTACGTACCGCAACGTCGCTGCGATCGTAGATGGCGCACTCCGGATACAGCGTCTGCAGCGCATTGATAAGCGGCGCGCGCTGATACTCAGCGCCAGCGCTCAGCAGCTGCAGCACCAGAAAGTTGCCGAAACGGTCGATGGTCACGCCCGGCAGCCCGTCGGATTCACCGGCGATCAGGCGGTAGCTGTCCAGGCCGTCCCGCTCGGCAAGCCAGCTGCGCCAGGTCTGCGCCTGCTGCAGGCGGCGGACAAAGAAATCGATATCAATGGCTTCGTTTTGCTCAAACGTCCAGACGCGGGCGCGAATCTGCGACGCCGGAGAATACGCGCCGCGGGCTAACCATTTACCCTGGTGGTCGACGATATCAATGGTTTCACCGAGAGAGGCTTTACCCTCCATACGCGCCACGGCGCCGGAAAAAACCCAGGGATGGCGGCGCAGCAAGGATTTCTCGCGGCCTTTGGCTAACACTAAACGTACGCTCATAATTTGCTATTCTGACGGTTTGAAGAAAATGGGCGCCATTTTCCTGGCTTCAGCCGGGAAATGCAATGAACAACGCTACGACAGGAGCATAATGATGGCACAGGTCTGCACGATCGCATGGGTACACGGTCTGGTTCAAGGCGTCGGGTTTCGCTACAGCGCGCAGCGGGAAGCGCTGCGGCTGGGGTTAACCGGCTATGCGCGTAATCTGGATGATGGCAGCGTTGAGGTGCTGGCCTGCGGCGACGCCGCGCAGGTTGAAACGCTTATCGCCTGGCTGAAAGCGGGCGGCCCGCGCAGCGCCCGGGTCGATCGCGTGCTGGTGGAGCCCTACCACAGCGATAAGCGCTGGGAGCGGTTTGATATTCGCTATTAAATACACTTCACCGGCTTCGGCAGCCCGGCGATTTTTGTCGCCTGCTTGGCCGGGCCTTTCGGAAACAGACGGTAGAGATAGCGGCTGTTGCCTTTCTCTTCGCCAAATTTGTTCGCCATCGCCTTTACCAGCATACGGATGGCGGGCGAGGTATTAAATTCCAGATAAAACTCACGCACGAAACGCACGACTTCCCAGTGTTCCGGGGAAAGGGCGATCGCTTCCTGCCGGGCGATGACTTCCGCCAGCGCTTCGCTCCACTGCGTGCTGTCCTTGAGATAGCCGTCGTTGTCGGTCTCTATCTCTTTACCTTCAAAGTTCAACATAGTTATTCGCAATATGAATCAAAAACCGGGGCAGTGTAGCAAAAAACAAAACCCCGCATAAGCGGGGTTTTGCGGGGCTCGTCAGCGGTTAGTCGCGGCTGGCGAAGCCGAGGATGCTCAGCAGGCTGACGAAGATGTTGTAGAGCGACACGTACAGGCTCACCGTGGCGCGAATATAGTTGGTTTCACCGCCGTGGATGATGTTGCTGGTCTCAAGCAGGATAGCGCCGGAAGAGATCAGGATGAACACCGCGCTGATTGCCAGGTGCAGCGCCGGCAGCTGCAGGAAGATGTTTGCCACCATGCCAATCAGTACAACCACGATACCGGCCATCAGCATACCGCCGATAAACGACATGTCTTTACGGGTGGTCAGCACATAGGCCGAGCAGCAGAAGAAGACCAGCGCCGTACCGCCCAGCGCCAGCGCGATCACGTCGCCCATGCCTGCAGACAGGTAGGCGTTGAGGATTGGGCCGAGGATGTATCCCAGGAAACCGGTGAAGGCAAATGCCGCCAGAATACCGGCAGGTTTGTTGGCCAGCTTATAGGTCAGGAACATCAGACCATACATACCCACCAGCGTCAGGATCAGACCCGGCGACGGCAGCATCAGCACGGTGCTGGCGGTAGCGGTAATCGCCGAAAACGCCAGCGTCAGGCTCAGCAGAAAATAGGTATTACGCAGGACTTTATGCGTGCTAAGAAGCGACGAACGGTCACGCGACGAGGTAATAATACGATCCATAGTGTCACTCTCTTTATGATGACAGATGTAATAGCGTCAAAGAATATGAAAACAAAGCGGAAAGCTCCAGTTGTTTTACCCATCTTTACCGACCCTGCCGCGCAGAAATCCAGCAGATTATAGCGATGATGATTTATCCGGCAGCAGGAATGTGGTTTTTTGCCGATGCGCCAGATCGAGATCTTATAGGTTACTGAAAAACATTGCGTTATTGGCAATGCGCCGCTAAGACTGAAGGCGGTGTCAACAATAATGAAATCAATAAGGCAATGGATATGAAACCACACAATCGCATCACCTCCGGCCTGCTGGCCGCCGGTCTTCTTGGTAGCGCCACGCTGTCCTCTGCCGCCGTGATTCCCGAAGGAACTGTGCTGGCGGAGAAGCAAGAGCTGGTCAGGAACAACGGCAGCGAACCGACATCGCTCGACCCGCACAAAGTAGAAAGCGACGTCGAATTCAATATTATCAGCGATTTATTCGAAGGACTGGTCAGCGTCTCGCCGACAGGGAAGATTCAGCCGCGGCTGGCGGAGAAATGGGAGAACAAGGATAACACGGTCTGGACGTTTCATTTGCGTCCCGGCGTCACCTGGTCCGACGGTACGGCAATTACGGCGCCGGATATCGTCTGGAGCTGGCAACGTCTGGTCGATCCAAAAACGGTATCCCCTTACGCCAGCTACCCCGGCAACATGCATATCGTTAACGCAGCGGACATTGCTCAGGGCAAAATGGCGCCAGATACGCTGGGTGTGAAGGCGCTGGACGACACGACCCTCCAGGTGACGTTAAACCAGCCGAACGCCGCGTTTCTGGCGATGCTGGCGCATCCGTCGCTGGTGCCTGTCGATAAAGTGCTGATCGCCCGCTTTGGCGATAAGTGGACCAAGCCGGAGCACTTCGTCAGCAGCGGCGCCTATAAGCTCTCGCAGTGGGTGGTGAACGAACGCATCGTCGCGGAGCGCAACCCGCTGTACTGGGACAATGCGCATACCGCGATCAACAAGGTCACCTATCTGCCGATAAGCTCGGACGCCGCCGATGTGAACCGTTATAAGGCCGGTGAGATTGATATTACCTATACGGTACCTATCAATCAGTTTACCCAGCTGAAAAAAACGATGGGCGAGCAGCTGAACGTTTCACCGCAGCTGGCGACCTACTACTACGAGTTCAACACCACGAAACCGCCGTTTAATGACCCGCGAGTCCGCCAGGCGCTGAATATGGCGCTGGATAAAGACATTATCGCGGACAAAGTGCTGGGGCAGGGGCAGCGTGCGGCCTGGGTCATCAGCCAGCCGGATATCGGCGGGGTCACGATACATAACCCGGAGTACGCCAGCTGGCCGATGGACAAGCGCATCAGTGAGGCGAAAAAGCTGCTGAACGAGGCCGGGTTTAACGACAGCCATCCGCTGACGTTTAACCTGCTGTACAACACCTCGGAATCGCATCAGCGTATCGCCATTGCGGCAAGCTCCATGTGGAAGAAAAACCTCGGCGTGGACGCGAAGCTGCAAAACCAGGAGTGGAAGACCATGCTCGACAGCATGCACACCCATAATTTTGACGTGGTGCGCTACGCGTGGATCGCCGACTACGATGACGCGGCAACCTTCCTGAATAACTTCCGGACCGGCGACAGCGAAAATACCTCCCAGTACAGCAATCCGGCCTATGACGAGGCGCTGCGCAACGCCGCGAAAGCGCCGGATGTCGCGATGCGCGGTAAATATTACCAGCAGGCCGAAGACCTGCTGGCGCAGGATGTGCCCGCTATTCCGGTATATCACTATGTCCGCACGCATCTGGTGAAACCCTGGGTCGGCGGATTTACCCCGGATAAGCTCGGCTATTACTACACCAAAGACATGTACATTAAAAAGCACTAAGCGTGGGATGTTGTGCTGATAAAATGGTCAACATGTTGTTATTTCAATCGATTAACGGCATTTTGGCTGTTTTTCAGGCAAACGAACGCATTCGGGCTTTACACGGCGCATCGAGGTGTTTATAGTGCGCCTCATTCCGGAAGTGTGGCCGAGCGGTTGAAGGCACCGGTCTTGAAAACCGGCGACCCGAAAGGGTTCCAGAGTTCGAATCTCTGCGCTTCCGCCAGATTAAACAAGGGGTTACCGAAAGGTAACCCCTTTGTTTTTTTGGCTGTTGGTATACTCTTCATAAGCCTCTGTCGAAGCATTCCGTTGGGACGTTTGGCCTGACAGTCCGCCGTCACCTCAGCCTTATGGCCGGTCGGATGACCAACCCTTCATACCTGAGAGTTGAACCCGGCTTTTGTTCTGCTTTGTGAACAAAAACGGAATAGTCTATTGCTCATTACGCTATTTATCCCTTCAATGCCCGGCCCTTATCATTACGGCCAGATCTCATGCGATGTCATTGAGCCATTAAGCCGTAATACCAGATAATATCGGAGCCGCCATGTCGAAATCATTCCCCTATGCCAACAGAAAATTTAAATTGCAAATGGATAATGGGTTAGAAGTCACTAATGCCTACTCAGGCGATGGTAAAACGCTGAATATAGAGTTCCTGAATGGAGCGCTAAAGGGTACGGCAATGTCGGTCCCTTTTACATGGAAGGCCGTAACGGATAAACACTTCCTGATTTCATGGCAAGAAACGGATAAATCCACGGTGGTACATTGCGACAATTTTGCAGATAAAAAATCATATGCATATTACACTATGATGGATGGTAGTTTCTTCGTGATGGAAGGCGTTATTGAGGAAATGGCGTAAGCATTAATCCGGAAAGTATCATGCTTTCCGGGTATTTGTGCTATAACGATGTCAACGCTCAGCGTTTGTGACTACCGTTGGCGCAGCGGGTCCTTGTCGGAGAATCTGCAGTGCTTGCACGCCGCCACCTCGGTTAGCAGAATCCACCGCAATATGATATTGGCTATAATACAACCTGGCCTCAACAAACATCGGTTTTCTAACGGAAAATTTATCGCCGTATTTACTTAATTACAATTTCTCTGCTAATATAAGAAGGGTAATTACAGTGCTAAATCTAGGCTGAATGTTTTATTATAGGTGATCTAATGTATGTTCTGGATAATTAACGATAGCGTAAAATTCGCGCCTGAGAATAAAGTCATTGTATCTTTGATAAATCCTGAATTAAGCGCTGTGCTCACAACGCCTGCATCTCGTTGCTTTGAGATTTTATTAGAATCGTACCCGGAAGTCGTATCTCATAAAGATATTTTTGACTATGTATGGGGCGAGGAGGGCGCGAGTGTTCCATTAAATACATTGTACCAGAACATATCGATTATCAGGCGCGGATTAGCCGAAACCAGTGAAAATCGTGATTCAGTGATTATCACCGTGCCGCGTAAAGGTTTTCAAATTGGCGGGAACACAAAGGTTACCCGTAGCTCCGTTGATGAAAATTCTACATCCAGCACACAAGAAACCGCGGTATCAAATGAACCAACGGGTTCAGAACATACGGCTTCCGTAGCAGATGAATCCCATAAAAAAAGCAAAAATACAAGATACACATTTCAGTATCGGCGATTTTTTATCAAACCAGTTAATATACTCATCGCAATGGCGCTTACCATAGTTGCTGTTGTTTTTTTTCACCTGCAATGGCACGAAAGCGCAAAGAATTTTTTCGATGACTATAAATTGCAACAGGTGGAAAATGGTTGTCATTATATTTCAAAGAATGAGGGTATTAGCGATCATAATAATTTTGAGAAATTTAAAAACATTATAAAAAATACCGGAGTCGATTGTAAGAGATACCCATGGATTTATTTTTCTTCCTCTATGTCAACACCTGTCGTCACGGCTCTGCTTTGTAAGGACCCCTACGAGGATATATCGAGCACTGACTGTACTACCCTGATCATTCGAGGTGTTATTCGTGACTAAATACTTGACATCACTATACCTTCTTTTGTTTCTCATTACAGGTATTTCGTTAACATGGTTCTATCATATCTGGAAAAGCAAACCCTATGATAGAGAAACGTGCGCTATATCTAGCGTTGTCTTCCAGGGCGATAAGCGAGCCGATATTTCTATTGTATTCACTTATGAATTGAAACTGAAAACAGGTGTTGTGTCGATAAGTGGGACATACTCTCGTGATAATAAAGTCATTGGTCTCATCAGACGAGATGTATCATATACCTGGACGGAAAATAAAGACTCATTTCAATTTTACTCTGTAAAAACAGCTAAAATAGCTAATAATGATACTATCTCTGATGCTGAGCTTAGCGAACTGGTTCCTGACTTTTATGTTTATCCTCAAAGAAAAATACTCTATTCCATCCTGGATCAGGGGCCGCGAGGTTATCTTTTTACTATTGGGAAACGTCCTGTCTTTTTCTGTGTGAAACTGTAAAGAGCATGCATGACACGAGGCATTGGCGTTTTTTACCCGGTGCACGTGTCAGCGCTTAGCTCCGGTAGGTGGTATCATGGGCATGTTTTTGCGCTATTAGCATTCTTATTTCCATTGCACTATAATGATAAAAATCTCTGACTGGTGGCGTTAATGGATATCAAAAGTTTAAATAAAAGAATCTTAATCTCTTTTATAACGACACTTTCTCTTTTTCTCCTGTCATCATCAGTTCTTTATATCCAGTCTGTTTATTCATTGAAATCAATCACAAAGAATAATCTGAATCAAATTACTCAGCAGTTAGATCGAATGATCGGTTATGCTGAAAATGCATTGAATCGTGCAGATAAATATGCAGGTTCAGACTGTAGTAAGGAAACGCTTGAAGCACTAAGGGTATTGGAAGCCAATACGCCTAATATACGAAGTATTAATCTTATTAGTAACGGACACACCTATTGCTCATCAATTTATGGTGAAACGTCAGAACTAAAGCAAGAGTATTCTGAAACCAGGCTTTCTGTTTATATAAGTAAGGTAATAAATCCGGGGGTTCCTTTTGTTGTACTAAATCATTACTCGCAGGAGAGTAAAAAAGGCGTAGTGGCCACTATCGATGGATTTTATATCTACAATGTGCTTTCTATGGCAAGGGTGAATTTCCCTGTGTATCTCAGGATTGGTGATGATGTTATATCCTCATTGTCAAATAACATTGTTAATAAACAAAATATAGCAATTAATGGCTATCTTCATGTACAGAAGCCCAGTCAGGAAAATTACCTTGTGTACTCTGATTATTCATTCAGAGATACGTGGCTGTATTTTATAAGCAACGAGAAAACGTCTTTAATCCTGATTGCTATGTTCTCCGTTTTAGCTGGCTCGTCCTTGTTTTATTTTTCCGGCAAGGAGCCTCACCCGAAAGAAGCGCTTAAAAGAGCAATTAAGAAGAATGAGATCGTTCCCTGGATACAACCTATTTTTAACAGAGATGCAAAAGTGTGTGGTGGCGAAATTCTCGCGAGATGGCTACATCCCGAAAAAGGAGTCATCGCCCCTGATAACTTTATACCCGTTGCGGAGGAAAACGATCTCATCATTCCGCTGACGCGTAGTTTATTAAAACAGGTGCAACACCAGCTAAAAGACACGATCACTGCTTTGCCCGATGGGTTTCATGTGGCTTTTAATATTAGCCCTGATTATTTCAATCATGATTTTTTGATTGATGATGTTGATGATTTTTTAGTTGGATTTAAAGAGAGAAAGCCGATAGTTGTTTTAGAGGTCACCGAAAGGCAGCAATTAAATGATGATATCAATATGAATATTATAAATCATCTAAGAGACAAAAACATAATGATTGCGCTTGATGATTTCGGTACGGGATATTCCAGCTTAAGTTACCTTAAAAACTGTAAGTTTGACTATATTAAGATAGATAAATCATTCACCCAAGATATCATCAGTAAGACTCATATTGGCAATATTGTGAAAAACATTATTGAGCTTTCTAACTCAGTCGGCGCAAAAAATATCGCTGAGGGTGTTGAAACCACCGAACAATTTGAAGAGCTAAAATCGCTGAATGTAGAGTTTTATCAAGGGTATTTATTTTCCAGACCAATATCCATGGATGATTTCAAAGATAAATACCTATGATTTTCGCCATCTGTAATCACGGTTAAGCACTGTTCCCCGGACTATTCCTTCACTTTTTTTCCTCCAGTCAGGTGATTTTCGCTGTTTTTGGCCGAAAAAAGGCCGCGGATCGCGTATCGCTCACCGGGCGTCGATATGCCATTATTAACAAAAATAGAATAGTCTATTGCTATTTGTATCATTTATGTCATTAGCCAACCGGCGTACGCTTTCCCCATCTCATTACCGGACATTACGATTTCAACAAATCCAGGATACAACCATGAAAACTATGACCACACTAATTGCTGCTTCCCTTTTATCCGTTATCGCATCTGGCGCGTATGCCCAGAGCGTGACGGCCACAGGCTCTACCCTTGATACCGCCGAAGCGGCAATTGCAAAAAAAGCCAAAGAGATGCACGCCTCTGAATACAAAATTACCAGTGCGCATATGGGCAACACCGTCACGATGAGCGCTGAGCTGTATAAATAAGGAAGGATGCCATGTTATTTGAAAACTACGCGCTGAATAATCTGCGGTTACAAAACCGTATCGTCATGCCTCCGATGACGCGCTCTCGTGCCGGGGAAGGCGATGTGGCTACTGAGATGATGGCGGAGTATTACGCGCAGCGCGCCAGCGCTGGGCTTATCATCAGCGAGGGCACCCAGATAAGCCGCCAGGGTCAGGGCTATGCCTGGACGCCGGGTATGTACTCTGATGCGCAAATCGCGGGCTGGAAAAAAGTAACCGACGCGGTGCATAAGGCGGGCGGGAAAATCTTCGCCCAGCTGTGGCATGTGGGTCGCGTATCGCACACCGTACTGCAGCCGGAGGGGGCCGCGCCGGTATCTTCCTCCGCCATTCAGGTTGACGGCGTGAAAGTGTTTGTCGACGTTGAAGGACGGGGTCCGCAAAGCGGGGTGGGCGCGATGGTGCAACACTCTATGCCGCGTGCGCTGACGGTTGAAGAGATCCCCGCTATTGTGAACGACTATGCGCAGGCGGCCCGTAATGCCATCGAGGCCGGTTTTGACGGTATCGAACTCCATGGCGCAAACGGCTATCTGATCAACCAGTTTATTGATTCCCAGGCCAATCTGCGAGACGACGAGTACGGCGGCGCGCTACAGAACCGCCTGCGCTTTATGAAGGAGGTGGTGGAAGCCGTCTCTGCGGCAATTGGTAAAGAGCGCGTAGGGATTCGCCTGGCGCCGCTCACCACGCTGATGGGGTCGAAAGACGACACCCCGGAAGCGACCTACCTGGCCGCCGCCTGCGTGTTGAACGAGATTGGCATCGCTTATATCCACATTGCCGAAGCCGACTGGGAAGATGCGCCGGTAATGCCTGCCGCATTTAAAGAGGCGCTGCGTATTATTTTCCACGGCGCGCTGATTTACTCCGGAAAATACACCCGGGCGCGTGCAGAAGAGGCGCTGGCAAACGGCTGGGCGGATCTGATTGGTTTTGGTCGTCCGTTCATTGCCAACCCGGATCTCCCGCACCGTCTGGCGAACGACATCCCCCTGAATGCGCCGATCGCCGGGCAGTTCTTCGGCGGTGGGAAAGAAGGGTATGTGGATTATCCGACCGCATAACCCATAAGAGTTCCGGTACAGGCGTGATAGCGCCTGTACCGGCTTTGCGCTTATCAGACCAGCACATGACCGGCGAGGGAACCGACTCCCATCGATAACGCCATCGCCATTGAGCTCCAGAAGGTGATCCTGATGATGGCCTTTAGCGCCGGCGCTTTGCTCGCCGCCGATGAGATATAGCCCAGGATAGCCAGGGAAAAAAGCGTGGACAGGATGATGAAAGGTAAAACCAGCTCGACGGGGCTTAACCAGGCGACAACGACGGGTAAAACCGCACCGGCAGAAAAACTGAGCGCCGAAAAAATCGCAGCCTGAAGAGGCCGCGCCGAATTTATATCCGACAGCCCCAGCTCTTCCCGGGCGTGAGCGTCCAGGGCATCCTGCGCCATAAGCTGCTCCGCGACCCGGCGGGCAAGGGCAGGTTCAAGACCTCGTTGTATATATATCGACGTCAGTTCTGCTACTTCACCGTCATAGTCCGTCGCCAGCTCTTTTTTTTCCTGCGCCAGCGCGGCCTTTTCCGTGTCTGCTTGCGATGAAACGGAGACATATTCTCCTGTCGCCATCGACATCGCGCCAGCAACCAGCCCGGCGCACCCTGCCAGTAATACCCCTGAGGATGACGTATTTGCCGATGCGACGCCGAGGACAAGACTGGCCGTTGAAACGATGCCATCGTTCGCGCCAAGCACCGCGGCCCTGAGCCATCCCACCCTGCCAATCGTGTGTCGTTCCCGATGCATGGTTCTGTTATCCATTCTGCCGCTGTTGTGAACACTATAGCACCGCGAAATAACCGCTGTCCTTGAGAGGCTTCATGGGCAGCGTCTGCCCCTGAGCGGGACTTTCTCCCCGCCATGTTTGTACTATTCGCATTTCATGCACATTGTATTACCATGTTATGATACTTTTTTTAACACTATCCCCGGCCACCTGACATGACAGAGCATTCTGAAGGCCCCATGCTGCCTCACCGTCACCCGTTTCTGTTTATTGACCGGGTTATCTCCACGCCGGAAGAGCACGCGCGGGGACAGCTGCGGGCGCTGAAGTGCGTTACCGTTTCTGATGAGATGTTCAGCGACGGCGTATCTTTCGTTTTTCCTTCCGTCCTGTTGCCTGAAGCGCTGGCCCAGGCCGGCGGCCTGCTTGTCGCACGGCAGCAGAATGCCGGTACCGGGGATATGAGCGGCATGCTGACCGGGATTCGCCGGGCGCGATTTCGGGGAGCGGCGCGTCCGGGAGACCGGCTGCTGTTGACGGTGCGAATCATTCGCCGGCGCGGCGAGCTGGTCTTTTTGTCCGGTGAAGCCCTCCTGCAGGGGCAATGCCTGTGCCGGGCCACATTTTCATGCGCCATTCTGAATTCTGAGAAGTAAAAGCGGTAATCATGGACACACAGACTGATGCGTTGCTGAAGAGCCTTTCGGGAATCTACCGTGAGGAAAAGGTGCTGTACCGGACCGAGGATGCATGGGGCGAAATCACCGTCGGGGGATACCGGCAGTTTCGGATCCTGCGCTTTGATGACCTCTTTGAGCAGAGCAAAGTTAACCTGCGCTCCCCTCAGGTTCCCGTACATCAGTATACCTGGGCCATGCTGATGGCGGCGTGCTGGTGCGAACCTTCCTCGGCCCTTGTCCTGGGTCTGGGTGGCGGCGGGCTGGTACGCGCTCTGCATGCCATGGACTGCGCAATGCCGGTGGATGTTGTTGAGCTGCGCCCGGCGGTGATCCGCATTGCCCGGGAATGGTTTACCCTGCCGGAGACGGACGCTATCCGCTATTTCCCGGAAGATGCGGTGAGTTTTCTGGCGCGGGAGACCGGCCGCCGGTATCCACTGGTTTTCGCCGATCTGTATCTGGCCTGGGAGATGGACCCGATTCAGGGGATCGAAGCCTTTCTTGCCCACTGTCGCGCGCAGCTTTGCGATGGCGGCTGGCTGGTCATCAACTATCTGACGATACCCGCTCGGGACAGCAAGCTGTACCAGGCGTTATACCGGGTATTCAGCGAGGTGCTGTTTTGCGTGACGACGGGAGGCAATGTGGTGATTTACGCCACCTGCCGCGGGCGAAATATTGAAGAGCTCCGTCAACGGGTTGCGCTAAAATACAACGATGATGCACACGTCCGGATCCTGATAAAGCGGCTGGATCGCCTGTAGCGCCAGCCAGTAATTTCCATCCGACGCTCGCGTCTATGGTATTATCATCAGATTAACATGCCAGGGCGAGAACCGTATGGAAAAGAAAACCGCGCGACTGACACTGCTGATAGATCCGCATAAGAAAGAGGCCTTTGAAACGCTGTGTCGTCAACAGGATGTGACGCCTTCACAGGTGGTCCGGCAGCTGATTCGGGATTACCTTCAGCAGCACAATGTGGAGTATGACACGCAGACTCAGAAGGATAATCCCATTATCCGTAACCCCTGATTAGCGTCGGCGCATGACGGGGGGTCTGCGGATGTGGTTGGCCCGCGGCTGCACGTTCGGTCTGTTGGGCGTTGCCAGCGAACCTGGCAGATGAGGCCTTTCCTGTACGCCCGCATTGTCCCGGGAGAACGGCGACGGGGGCAGCGGGCGGTTTTCTCTGCTGAGCGGGGTCACTGACTTATCATCCAGCGGCAGGCGAGGGGAGCGATCGGGGTTACTGATGCTGGGCCGGTTCTGCTGGTTATTACGCAGCGTCTGTTTCTGTTCCGGCGTCATTGCGTTCCAGTGGGTGGCAAGATCGCCGCGCAGCTTAGACACGTCCGCCTGGCCATTGCCCGCGTTCCAGTTTTGATATTTCTCTTTAATCTCCTGCTGACGCTGCTCATCGAGTCCGTTCCACCACTTGTTGATAAGCTCATCGAAATCTTCCGGATTATCGCAGCACCAGGGGTAATAGCTGCCCCAGTAGACGAAATAGTCGTCATACCACCACGGGTAGCTCCCGTAATGAACGCCATAGTAACCCCCGGAGCCCGTACTGGCGCCAACGCCGACGCCAACCGAGGAGCTGTTGTTGCTGCTGCAGCCTGCAAGGCCAAAGACCAGCAGGGGAAGGAGAAGGGCGGCGCGCATAAGAACTCCAGGGAAAAGAAATGCGTTAGCGGTATGTGTTTAAGTGTACGCTGGTTTTCTGCAAGAGAGCGTCATTGTGCTCACCAAACCCGGTAATAAAGTCGTGAGCCTGGGCCACTCGGGCTACGCCGGTCTATGCTGTTTGCGGCTGCGGGTAATGCTCCTGAAAATACTGCCGTAAAAACTCGACGGTCGTGCGAATTTTGGCCGAGGTGGCGAGTCTGGATACATACACCGCCCATATGTTCGCGGGTTGGTAGTACTCCGGTAAGATATGAATCAAATGCCCACTGGCGATATTTTCGCTCACATCCCACCATGAACGCAGCGCTACGCCCTGTCCGTCCAGACACCACTGGTGCACAATCTCGCCGTGATTAGAGGACAGGGGGCCGGTCACTTTGATGGAATGTACGCCCTCTCTGGAGTGCAGCTGCCACACGCCGAAAGGGTGATCGCGCTCTTTGATAACCAGGCAAGGCAGGACGGGAAGGTCGCTCAGCTGTTTGGGCGTACCGTGCTTTGCCAAAAAATCTGCCGAGGCGCACAAAATCCGGTGGTTATCCGCCAGCTTGCGGGCGATCAGATTAGGGGCAATCTCGTCGCCAACCCGGATATCCAAATCAACGCCTTCATTGACCAGGTCAATAATACGATCCTCAACGTCAAAACGGAGCTCCAGCTGCGGATACTGGCGTGACAGCGCCGACAGGGCGGGCGCCACGATTCGCCGCCCGAACCCCATGCTGCTGATGATACGCAGCGTTCCTTGCGTGACCTGACGCTGATTGGAGAGCTCATCGATCATCTGGTCAACGTCCTGCAGAATACTTTGCGCCCATTCATAGATACGCTCGCCTTCTTCGGTGATCGTCACCCGGCGGGTCGTTCGGTGAAGCAGCACGACATTCAGCATCTCTTCCAGCAAAGAGATACGTTTACTGACAAAGGCGGGAGACACGCCGAGCTCTTCCGCGACAACGGCGAAACCTGCCCGACGGGCAACCAGCATAAATACGCGTAGATCGTTCAGTAGCGGCAGATTATTCATGATTTGTGTTTTATGAATTACCAGTAAGCGGCATTAAATATGAATAAATCAATTATAGGATAAGGGGGATGTCAATTTCCGCTACCTATAAGTGAGAGCTGGTATGAAAAAAATGTTCCGTATCGCTGCAATTCCGGGAGATGGTATTGGTAAAGAAGTGCTTCCGGAAGGGATCCGAGTGCTGCAGACCGCGGCAGAACGCTGGGGATTGACCCTGAGCTTTGACCAGATTGAATGGGCAAGCTGTGAGTATTACCAGCACCACGGGAAAATGATGCCAGACGACTGGCGGGATCGGCTAAAAGATTATGATGCGATCTATTTTGGTGCCGTAGGCTGGCCGGATACGGTACCCGACCACGTTTCGCTGTGGGGGTCGCTGCTAAAATTCCGCCGTGAGTTCGAGCAGTATGTCAACCTGCGCCCGGTGCGCCTGTTTCCCGGCGTTCCCTGCCCGCTGGCGGGAAAAACGGCCGGAGACATCGATTTCTATGTGGTTCGTGAAAACACCGAGGGAGAATATTCGGCGCTCGGCGGGCGGGTCAATGCGGGTACGGAGCACGAGCTGGTTATCCAGGAGTCCGTGTTTACCCGACGCGGCGTCGACCGTATTCTGCGCTATGCGTTTGAGCTGGCGCAGAGTCGGCCACGCAAAGTGCTGACGTCCGCCACCAAGTCCAATGGTCTGGCGATCAGCATGCCTTACTGGGATGAGCGGGTTGAGGAAATGGCGCGGCATTATCCGGAAATACGCTGGGATAAACAGCATATTGACGTCCTGTGCGCCCGTTTTGTCTTACAGCCAGAACGCTTTGATGTGGTGGTCGCATCGAACCTGTTTGGCGATATCCTCTCCGATTTGGGACCGGCCTGTACGGGGACGATAGGGATTGCGCCATCGGCCAATTTAAACCCTGAGCGCACTTTCCCGTCGCTCTTTGAACCGGTTCATGGGTCGGCGCCGGATATCTACGGTAAGAATATCGCGAATCCCGTTGCCACCATCTGGGCCGGGGCGATGATGCTGGATTTCCTGGGCGCGGGGGATGAGCGTTATAAGGCCGCACATGATGGGATCCTGTCCGCGATAGAGGACGTGATTGCCCATGGGCCAAAAACGCCTGACATGAAGGGGCATGCCTCTACGCAGCAGGTGGGAGAGGCCATCTGCCGCGCCATCTTGCGTTAACCCCTCTTGCGTAACAAAACGAGCCGCGTCACAGATGCGGCTTTTTGTTGTCTTTATATGTAAATAAACATGCGCAATCTCACCTTTTATTGTTTCCAATCTGTGTTTTATTATTTTTCAAATTGGTCAATTGTGTGGTTTTTGTTACCGATAAATACTGTCTGTGTGTAAACAAAAAGCGTGATGGAACACCTACCCTACAACGCAATGAAACGACGGGCCTCAGCCATAAAAGGATGCTGATGTCCAGGAGAACACACATGATGAGCAATGTAAAAAAGAAGGATGTGCCGCTAATCACCATAAGCCTGGTGGCGATTCTTTTTATCGCGGCGGCATTAAGTCTTTTCCCGGGGCAATCGGCCCAGGCTGCAAATGCTATTTTTGACGGTGTTACCCGGATGCTCGGTTCAACGGTCCAGGTCCTGGTACTGCTGGCGCTGGGCCTGGTTATCTATCTCGCGACCAGCAAATACGGCAATATCCGTCTCGGCGAGGGGCGGGTTGAATACAGCACATTATCCTGGTTATTCATGTTTATCTGCGCCGGGCTGGGTTCCTCCACGCTGTACTGGGGGGTTGCTGAATGGGCCTACTATTATCAGACGCCGGGTCTGAATATCGCTCCTCATTCGCAAAAGGCGCTGGAATACAGTATTCCCTACTCCTTCTTCCACTGGGGCGTTAGCGCATGGGCGACCTATACGCTGGCCTCTCTGATCATGGCTTATCATTTCCATGTGCGGAAAAACAAAGGGTTAAGCCTGTCAGGTATTATTGGCGCGATCACCGGCGTTCATCCGCAGGGTGTCTGGGGACGCCTGGTCGATTTGATTTTCCTGATAGCGACCGTCGGCGCGCTGACCATTTCGTTGGTCGTGACCGCCGCGACGTTCACACGCGGCTTATCGGCGCTGACCGGCCTGCCGGATAACTTCACGGTAGAAGCCGGCGTGATCCTGCTTTCCGGCTGTATTTTTTGCCTGAGCTCGTGGATCGGTATCAATAATGGCCTGCAGCGGCTGAGCAAAATGGTCGGCTGGGGGGCGTTCCTGTTCCCTCTGGTGGTGCTGATTGTCGGCCCTACCGAGTTCATCACCAACAACATTGTGCATTCGGTCGGTATTGCGACGCAGAATTTCCTGGAAATGAGCCTGTTCACCGATCCGCAGGGCGATGGTTCGTTCCCGCGCGGATGGACCGTGTTTTACTGGCTGTGGTGGATCTCGTATACCCCGGGCGTAGCGATGTTTGTAACTCGCGTTTCCCGCGGTCGCAAAATCAAGGAAGTGATTTGGGCGCTGCTGCTTGGGAGTACCGTCGGTTGCTGGTTTTTCTTTGGCGTGATGGAAAGTTATGCCATGCATCAGTTTATTGATGGCGCGATTAATGTTCCTCAGGTCATGGAGAAGCTGGGCGGGGAAACCGCCGTGCAGCAGGTGCTGATGTCCTTACCCGCTGGAAAACTGTTCATGGTGGCATATCTGTTCATCATGATTATTTTTCTCGCCTCACACATGGATGCCGTTGCCTACACGATGGCGGCCACCAGTACTCGCAACCTGGCGGAAGGCGAGGATCCTGAACGCAGTCTGCGCCTCTTCTGGTGTGTGGTCATTACGCTTATCCCGCTGTCGATTTTGTTTACCGGCGCGTCGTTGGGAACGATGAAAACGACGGTAATACTGACAGCGCTGCCGTTCCTCGTGATTTTGCTGGTGAAGACGTTTGGCTTTATGCGCTGGTTAAAACAGGATTACGCCCACGTCCCGGCCTGGAAAATTGAAAGTCATGAGCTTGATTTATCGGTAAACGGTTCGCTGTCGGAGCCTGAAACCGCGACCAAACAAGTACTTGAAAGCAATAACTGAGCGTCAGTTAACAAAACACGACATCACTAATAATGATTAAAGGTACGACTATGAGCAATCTGAGCCCTGAATTCACTCTCCCTGCTGATTTTTGTGCAAACCCGCAGGATGCATGGACCATTCCCGCCCGTTTTTATACCGACCCGCAGGTGTTTGAGCACGAGAAAGACGCCGTTTTTGCTAAAAGCTGGATCTGCGTTGCGCATGGCAGCGAGCTGGCCAAACCGAATGACTACATCACCCGCGAAATTATCGGAGAAAACATCGTGATCGTTCGCGGCCGCGACAATGTGCTGCGCGCTTTCTATAACGTCTGCCCGCACCGTGGACATCAGCTGCTAACGGGGGAAGGGTCTGCGAAAAACGTGATCACCTGTCCCTACCATGCCTGGGCCTTCAAGCTGGACGGCTCCCTCGCGCACGCGCGAAACTGCGAAAACGTGGAAAACTTTGATAAAGATAAGGCGAATTTGACGCCATTACGTCTGGAAGAGTATGCCGGTTTTGTCTTCATCAATATGGATCCGCATGCAGGCAGCGTGGAGGAGCAGCTACCGGGGCTGGAGGCTAAATTGCTGGAAGCTCGCCCGGAGGTTCATGACCTGAAGCTGGCGGCGCGCTTTATTACCAGGACCCCCGCTAACTGGAAAAATATCGTTGATAACTATATGGAATGCTACCACTGCGGACCGGCGCACCCCGGCTTTGCGGATTCCGTTCAGGTGGATCGCTACTGGCATACGATGCACGGTAAATGGACGCTGCAGTTCGGTTACGCCAAACCTTCCGAGCAGTCGTTTAAGTTTGAAGATGGCGAAGAGTCGTCCTTCCACGGTTTCTGGATGTGGCCTTGCACCATGTTTAACGTCACCCCGCTGAAAGGCATGATGACCGTTATCTACGAATTCCCCGTCGATGCGGAAACCACGCTGCAGCATTACGATATTTACTTTACCAATGAAGAGCTGACCGAAGATCAAAAATCCTTGATTGAGTGGTACCGCAATGTGTTCCGCCCGGAGGATTTGAATCTGGTGGAAAGCGTGCAAAAAGGGCTGAAATCCCGCGGCTATCGCGGTCAGGGGCGCATTATGGCCGACAAGAGCGGAAGCGGTATTTCGGAACATGGTATCGCGCATTTCCATAATCTGGTGGCCCAGGTATTCCAGGAATAATCACAAAGGAGCTGGATAATGTCCGTATTTACATCATCTCTCTTCCGCCAGCAGGCGTTAATTGACGGTCAATGGCAGGATGCCAGCGATCGTTCCACGCTGGCGGTGACAAACCCGGCATCGGGTCATCGGCTTGGGCAGGTTCCCAATATGGGGCAACATGAAGCCAGCCTGGCGGTTGATGCGGCATCCCGGGCGCTTCCGGCCTGGCGGGCAAAGACGGCGGCGCAGCGCGCTGAATTGTTAAAAGCCTGGCATCGCCTGATCCTCGAAAATAAAGCGGCTCTGGTGCAGCTCATGACGGCCGAACAGGGAAAACCGCTGGCGGAGGCCGAAGGCGAAATCGCTTACGCCGCCTCGTTTATCGAATGGTTTGCCGAGCAGGGCAAGCGCGTCAACGGCGAGGTGATCCCTTCGCCCGCCGCCGACAAGCGGCTGCTGGTCATTCGTCAGGGGGTTGGCGTCTGCGCGGCGATTACGCCGTGGAACTTCCCGGCGGCGATGATCACCCGTAAAGTGGGGCCCGCGCTGGCGGCCGGCTGTACCATGGTTATCAAACCGGCGAATGAAACGCCGTATACCGCTCTGGCGTTGGCGGAACTGGCGATTCAGGCGGGGATACCGGCAGGCGTAATCAATGTGATAACCGGACAGTCGCGGGAGATAGGCGCCGTACTGACCCGCGATGAGCGTGTTCGCAAGCTCTCCTTTACCGGCTCTACGGAGGTCGGGCGCGTGCTGATGTGCCAGTGCTCCGACTCCATTAAAAAGGTCTCGCTGGAGCTGGGAGGCAATGCGCCATTCATCGTCTTTGAAGATGCCGATATCGATAAGGCGGTTGAAGGCGCTCTCGTCGCCAAGTTTCGTAATGCGGGGCAGACCTGCGTTTGCGTGAACCGTTTTTATATTCACGACGCCGTTTACGAGGCCTTCTGCGCGAAATTTGTGGCGCGGGTCGAGGCGCTGAAAGTCGGGGACGGCGCGACGCCCGGCGTGCAGATTGGGCCGCTGATTAATGCCGCTGCCGTCCATAAGGTCCAGTCGCTGCTGGATGATGCGCTTTCGCGCGGCGCCAGGTTGCTAAGCGGCGGACAGATCCATGCTCTGGGCGGCAATCTGTTTACGCCGACGGTCATCGGCGACGTTCAGCCTGGCTCGCAGCTGCTGCAGGAGGAGATTTTTGGTCCTGTGGCGGCGCTGGTGAGGTTTCGTGATGAACAGACGGTGATCGAGCAGGCCAATGACACTATTTACGGCCTGGCGTCCTATTTCTACAGCAACGACGCGGCACGGATCTGGCGAGTGAGCGAACAGCTTGAGTACGGTATGGTCGGGATCAACACCGGTCTTATCTCGAATGAAGTGGCACCTTTTGGCGGCGTGAAGCAATCGGGGCTGGGGCGTGAAGGCTCTGAACACGGTATCGAAGACTACCTGGAAATGAAATACCTCTGCCAGGGGCTGTAAACAGAACGCTTCCCGGCGAGACGTTAACGTCTCGCCGGGAATTTATTGATGGAGTTGAGTCATGTCTGATTATCAAATGATTGAGGTGGTTGTCCGCAATATAGAGATAATCACACCGCTGGTGAAACGCTTTACGTTTGCCCGCAAAGATAACCAACCGCTACCGCCATTTCGCGGCGGCAGCCACATTATTGTGCAGATGCAAAATGGTGAACAGCGCTACAGTAACGCGTATTCGTTAATGAGTTCCCCTTTCGATACTTCGGTTTATCAAATCGCGGTTCGTCTTGAAGAAGATTCAAAAGGCGGCTCGCGTTTTATGCACCATCATGTGCAGCCCGGCGACACGCTCACCATTTCTGCGCCAAATAATCTTTTTGCGATTTCCCCGCAGGCAGCGAAACATCTGCTTATCGCAGGGGGGATCGGTATTACGCCATTCTTATCCTATCTTCCGGAGTTAGAGCGCGCTCAGGGGAACTGGGCGCTGCACTACTGTTTCCACCACCAGGAAAATAATGCGTTTCAGGACGAACTTATTGCCGGCCCGTGGCGCGATCGCATCAACTTCTATGTGTCGGAGCAGGGGACTCGTCTGGATTTAGCCCGGCTTCTGGCCGACGTTGAGCCCGGTACGCATATTTACACCTGCGGCCCGGCGGCCCTGAACGATGCGGTGAAAACCGCGGCCGGGCGTATGGGCATAGCCGATGAGCAACTTCACTTTGAACAATTTGCGATTGAAAATAAAGGCGGCGCCGAGTTTACGCTGGTGCTGTCTCGCTCTGGTCGCGAGTTCATTGTGCCGGAAGATAAAACCATCCTGCAGATTATTGAGAACAATAAGGCCGCGAAGGTCGAATGCTTATGCCGGGAAGGCGTATGCGGTACCTGCGAAACAACCATTCTGGAAGGTGAAGCCGATCACCGCGATCAATATTTCAGCATTGAGGAGCAAAACAGCCAGAAAAGCATGTTGATATGCTGCTCCCGGGCGAAAAGCAAACGGCTGGTGCTGGATCTGTAAATCAGATGGTCAGGAGATGGCGGATTGCGCTCCGTCAGCCTGGCCCCCTGTCGATACGCCGAACGTGTAGTGGCAGAGCGCGTGTCACTACATTACCGACGGGAAAGAAAAAGCACACAAAAAAAGCCCCGCATACAGGGATAGTCGGGGCAAATAATCAGATAACTGCTGTTTGTCAGAGGGAGGACTGACATTGGCTCCCCCATAAAATAAATTATCATGCTAATAGTAAGGTGGGTAGCTAAAATGTTTCGGGAAAATTAAATGAATATCGTTTACTGCGATTGGCTTTTATCCTCCAGGTATCCACTTTCTCCGCGTCATTAAAAAAAACAACCGAATAAATCCTCCCCTCCAGGTGTTTACTCCATACCGAACATCACGAGGGCGTTACCATGAACCGCATTGTCACCCGTTTACTTCCCGTTGTTATTACCGGCGTTGTTCTGTTTTCCGGCTACGCCCAGGCGATGGGCGGCAGTAATAACGAACCCACGCCGCCGACCTGCCCGAAAGGGCAAATCTATGATTCGAAGACCAAGACCTGCATGGTGGATAAAGGCGGGATGATTGACGATAAGTCCCGTACCGAATACGCCTACGCGCTGGCAAAAGCAGGGCGCTATCAGGAGGCGCTGGACATGCTCAATACGCTTAAGGATCCGAATACCGCCGAGGCGCTGAACTATCGCGGCTATGCGACCCGCAAGCTGGGGCGCACCGACGAAGGGATAAGCTATTATTTAAAATCAGTCGCGCTTGATCCTCACTATCCGAAAGTGCGTGAGTATCTCGGCGAGGCATATATGGTGAAAAATCGTCCCGATCTGGCCCGTGAGCAGCTTGCCGTCATCAAAACCTTATGCGGCACCGGCTGTGAAGAGTACCGTGACCTGTCGGCCGCCATTGAGGGTCATCCTGAATCCTGACAGGAGGCAAAAATCAGCAGCGAAGCGGTACGTCGCGAGATTGTGCAATATCTCCCCCGCCTGTGGCGCTACGGACTGGTGCTTTCCCACCGGCGGGATATTGCAGACGATTTAGTTCAGGCGACCTGCGTGCGGGCGCTTGAGCGTGCGGCGCAGTTTACCGCCGGGAGCAGGATGGACAGCTGGCTTTTTTCCATCCTGCACTCTGTCTGGCTCAACGAGGTACGCGCGCAGCTGATTCGCCGCGGGCAGGGCTTTGTCGATGTCGACGAGCTGAGCGGGGCAGGCAATAGCGAAGATCCGGTGTGGTCGAACGAGGTGATAAGACGCGTTAACCGCCTGCCGGAAGCGCAGCGTAACGCCGTATTTCTGGTGTATGTGGAAGAGCTATCCTACCGTGAGGCCGCCGCCGTGCTCGATGTCCCTGTGGGTACGGTGATGAGTCGTTTAGCGACAGCGCGTCTGACGCTTGCCCGGGATAGCGCGCTGCAGCCGGAAGCGCCGCCGCGAAAAGGAGAAAGATCATGACGCTTCCCGTGGGATCGGATGAGCTGCTGGTGGCCTGGCTCGATAATGAACTTGACCCGACGCAGCGTCGCGAGCTGGAGACCCGCCTGGCCGAGGACGCCGAACTGGCGCAGCGCCTTGCGCTGTTTGAGCAAAGCTCGCTGCCCTTCAAAGCGGCGTTCGAGCCGCTGCTTAACGTCGCGCCCGTCGGGCGCCTGTTGCCGCCTGCAGCTCCCGTATTCTCACTGTCCCGCCGCCATCTGATTGCAGCGGCGGTGGGTTTTCTGGCGCTGGGCGTCGCGGGCGACAGGCTGCTGATACGGGCCACGCGCGAAGAGGAGAGCTGGCGCGACCTGGTGGCGCGCTATATGGCGCTTTATACCCCTGAAACCCTGGCAGAAACGCCGTCCCGCGCATCGCTGGAAACCCAGGTAAAGATGACCGGGCAGCAGCTGGGTCTGCCGCTTTCCATTGATGCGCTTACCCTCCCTCCCGCAATACTCAAAAACGCGCGGCTGCTTGCCTATGACGAGCAGTACATCGCGCAAATTACCTGGCTTTATCCGCAGGCCGGGCCGCTGGCGCTGTGCATTACGCGCAATCGTGAGCGCCGCATCGCCGCCGGGAGCGAGCGGCGGCTGGGGATGAATATCGTCTACTGGGCGAGTGCAAGCCATCAGTTCATGGTCATTGGGCACAATCCTGAAGCGCAAATGCGCGATCTCGCCGCCGTCCTGCAGCGGCATATGAGCGGCTGACGCTGACGGCGCTGACTAAATGTCACTTTTCTTAAGGTTGTTTTAATCTTTCATTAAACATTTGCCGATTGGCGGACTTTTATGGCGCATAATGCCATCTTACTGGCATATTTCACTTTTATCGATTAATGGAAACTGTTTTTATTATCATTACCATTTCTCTGTGATTTAATCCTTAGCGGCCATGCATTCTGTTGTTTTTTACTCATGTTTATTAAGGATTTGTTCATGAATTTTCGCTTATCCGCTTATTGTTCAATAGCTCTAGTGACTTCATCTCTTTTTCTTGCGCCACAGGCGTTGGCGGCAGACAGCAGTGAAGGCATCGTGGTTTACAACGCGCAGCATGAAAACCTGGTGAAATCCTGGGTCGACGGTTTTACCAAAGAGACCGGGATTAAGGTGACGCTGCGCAACGGCGGCGACAGCGAGCTGGGCAACCAGCTGGTACAGGAAGGGTCCGCCTCTCCGGCCGACGTCTTCCTGACGGAAAACTCGCCGTCGATGGTGCTGGTGGATAACGCCAAACTGTTTGCACCGCTGGATGAAGCCACCCTCAAGCAGGTTCCTGCTGAATATCGCCCTGAGCATGGCCGCTGGATTGGTATTGCCGCCCGCAGCACCGTCTTTGTCTATAACCCGGAAAAGCTGAGCGAAGCGCAGCTGCCGAAATCACTGATGGATCTGGCGAAGCCGGAGTGGAAAGGCCGCTGGGCCGCATCGCCGTCAGGGGCGGATTTCCAGGCTATCGTCAGCGCTATGCTTGAGCTGAAAGGCGAAAAGGCCACGCTGGAGTGGTTAAAAGCCATGAAAACCAACTTTACGGCGTATAAAGGCAACAGTACGGTCATGAAAGCGGTGAACGCAGGCCAGATTGATGCCGGCGTCATTTACCACTACTACCGTTTTGTCGATCAGGCCAAAACGGGTGAAAACAGCAAAAACACCCGACTGTACTACTTCAAACATCAGGATCCGGGCGCATTTGTCAGCCTTTCCGGCGGCGGCGTTCTGGCATCCAGCAAGCATAAAGAGCAGGCACAGGCCTTTATCAAGTGGATTACCGGCAAACAGGGCCAGGATGAGTTGCGCACCAACAACGCCTTCGAATATGCTATTGGCGTTAATGCGGCCTCTAACCCGCAGCTGGTGCCGCTGAAGGATCTCGATGCGCCGAAGGTTGAACCTTCTGCGCTGAACAGTAAAAAGGTCATCGAGCTGATGACGCAAGCAGGCCTGCTGTGATCCTTTACGTGAAGTGAATACCTTATGTCTGGTCTGAGTCTCACCCTCGGGAGAAATGCGGGGCGACAGCCTGCCCGCCGGCGTCCCGCGCTGCCGATGGTGGCGTTAGCAGTTCTGTTTTCAGTATTGGCGCTATTGCCATTGGGGTTTGTCATCTCTGTTGGCATTGAGACCGGCTGGGAGACGATCAAGGTGCTCGTCTTTCGCCCGCGTGTTGCTGAGCTGCTCAGCAACACGCTGTGGTTGACCGCGCTCACGGTGCCGCTTTGCGTGATGCTGGGTGTTGCTATCGCCTGGCTGACCGAGCGGACGGCGCTGCCAGGACGCCGCTGGTGGTCCGCTTTGGCGGTTGCGCCGCTGGCGATCCCGGCGTTTGTGCAAAGCTACGCCTGGATAAGCGTGGCGCCGTCGATGCACGGCCTTTCCGCCGGCGTTTTTATCTCTATCCTCGCTTATTATCCCTTTATTTATATGCCGGTAGCCGCGGTGCTGCGGCGTCTTGACCCGACGCTCGAAGATGTGGCGGCGTCGCTGGGCACACCGCCGTGGGCGGTGTTTTTCCGCGTCGTGCTGCCGCAGCTGAAGCTGGCTATTTGGGGCGGCGCGCTGCTGGTGGCGCTGCATCTGCTGGCGGAATATGGCCTGTACGTCATGATCCGCTTCGATACCTTTACCACCGCGATTTATGACCAGTTTCAGTCCACCTTTAGCGGACCGGCGGCCAATATGCTGGCCGGCGTGCTTGCGCTGTGCTGCCTGGCTATCCTGCTGCTGGAAGGGGGGACGCGGGGAAAAGCGCGCTATGCGCGCATTGGCTCCGGGGCGGCGCGTGAGCAAAAGCGCTGGCCGCTCGGCGCTGGCGCTATGCTGCTCGGGCTGCTTCTGCTGGCTGCTCTGGTGGTGCTGGCTCTCGGCGTGCCGCTGGCGGTGCTGGGCCGCTGGCTGTGGCTTGGCGGCGTCGAAAACTGGATGCATGCCGATCTCTGGCAGTCGCTGCGCCAGACCCTGATGCTGGGCGCCGGAGGCGCTATCCTGACCACCGCCTGTGGGATCCCTATTGCCTGGCTCGGCGTGCGCTACCCGCGTCGCGTCTTTCGCCTGCTGGAAGGATGCAATTACATCACCAGCTCGCTGCCAGGCATTGTTACCGCGCTGGCGCTGGTCACGGTGACCATCCACTATGCGCGACCGATTTACCAGACCGAAGTCACCCTCTTTCTGGCTTACCTGCTGATGTTTATGCCGCGGGCGCTGATCAACCTGCGCGCCGGTATTGCCCAGGCGCCGGTTGAGCTCGAAAACGTGGCGCGCAGCCTGGGAAGTACGCCGACGAAGGCGCTGTGGAGCGTCACGATGCGTCTTGCGGCGCCCGGCGCGGCGGCGGGCGCGGCGCTGGTATTTCTCGGCGTGAGCAACGAGCTGACCGCAACGCTGCTGCTGTCGCCGCTTGGCACCCGTACGCTTTCAACCGGTTTCTGGGCGTTAACCAGCGAGATCGATTATGTCGCCGCCGCGCCTTACGCGGTGCTGATGATCCTCATCTCGCTGCCGTTGACCGGGATCCTCTACATGCAGTCGAAGAAAATCGCAGGTCTGTAACATGCTTGAATTGTCATCTGTCTCTAAAACCTTTGCCGATGTCCGGGTGCTGAACGAGCTGAACCTGACGGTGGCGCCGGGCAGCCGTACCGCCATCGTCGGGCCGTCCGGCTCGGGTAAAACGACGCTGCTGCGTATTCTGGCCGGTTTCGAAACACCGGATGCCGGGCGTATCGTCATGCAGGGGAGAACCCTGTTTGACGAGGCGGTGTTTGTCCCTGCGCACCAGCGTGGCATTGGTTTTGTGCCGCAGGAAGGGGCGCTCTTTCCCCATCTGAACGTTGAGGACAACATCGCCTGGGGGCTGGAGGGCACGCGCCAGGAGAAGCGCCGCCGGGTGGCCGCGCTGATGGAGATGGTCTCGCTGAACGGCCAGCTTGCCCGCCACTGGCCCCACGAAATTTCCGGCGGGCAGCAGCAGCGCGTGGCGCTGGCCCGCGCGCTGGCGCAGCAGCCTTCGCTGATGCTGCTGGATGAACCCTTTTCCGCGCTGGATACCGGGCTTCGCGCAGCAACGCGTAAAGCCACGGCCGATTTGCTGGCCGAGGCCGGGGTGGCGTCGATTCTGGTGACGCACGATCAGAACGAAGCGCTCTCTTTCGCAAGCCAGGTGGCGGTGATGCGCCAGGGGCGCTTTACCCAGGTCGGTACGCCGTTTGAGGTCTACTCGCAGCCGGTTGATGAAGCGACCGCGCTGTTTCTCGGCGATGCCCTGGTGCTGCCTGCGCAGCTGACGGCGGGCAGGGCGAGTTGTACCCTCGGCGAAGTGCCGACGGATAACCCACAGGCGGCCGGGCAGGGGCGGGTGATGCTGCGTCCGGAGCAATTGCTCATTACGCCATGCCAGCGCCATGAGAGCGGCATTACCATTGCCGATGTGGATTTTGCCGGGCACCTGTCGACGCTGACCCTGAAAATCCCTGGGCAGGAAGAGCCTATGATGTTGAAAACCACCAGCCAGCCTGGCTGGATGGCCGGTACGCCGGTGCGTATTGCTGTGGCAGGAACGGCACGGGTGTTTCGCTGAGTTTAGTGCTCCTCCCCGCGAGCTGGTGGAGGAGCGTCAAACGATGGTTCATAAACAATGACCTTATTTCTTCCCGAGTTTTTGGCTTGATATAATGCAATATCGGCCAGGCGCATCGCTTCTGATGAGGTGTGTTTTATCGGCGTGGAGAAGTATACCCCGATACAAACCGTCATGGATTCAGGGAGGTTGTAATACCCATCTATGCTGGTGTTTCTTTCAATATTTATTCGGATTTTTTCGGCGATATTCTTTGCCATCTCTCTATTATTGATGTTTTGCGACAGAATACCGAATTCCTCGCCGCCAATTCTGGCGAACAGGTCTTCATTGCGTAGCGTGTCGGCAATGATCCTGGCAACGGCGATGAGTGTTTTATCCCCCACCTCGTGGCCGTATCTGTCATTAATCCGTTTAAAACGATCGATATCGACGATCATGGCGCAGTAGGGGGTAAAATTCCACTCCTGCAAAAATCGATCAAACTCAGTGAAGAAAAATCGACGGTTATAGATTGCGGTAAGTGGGTCGTGAAAGGCTTTTTCACTGATATTGTTCAGGGTATGGAAAATGCTATACATCAAGGTAGTGATAATGCACATTTTACTGATGGCTTCCAGCATGCGGCAAATATACCAGATCGAGAGGTCGTAACGCAATAATGCAATCAACAGTAAGTTGCAGCAAAAACCCGAGAGGCATAATACTGTGATACTGCGCCACATATCATCATGAAGTTTAGTTCTATAAATAATTAAGAGTAAGCACAATGCCCATAGCGCCAGCAACAGATAGACATACCCCATTACCCACATTTGCGATTTTGACCCTGTGTGGTAGTAAGTAATGGTTATCGCCATTTCCGGGTTATAGCTGCTGAGGTTATGGGATAATATCGGGAATATGAGTAATGGGAACAGCGACAGTAACAAGAGGAGGAGTTTTCTATTTTTGTTTGTTTTATGCCCTGGGGTGTGGATAAACAAAGAAAGAAGTAACAAAAAAAGAAAGCTCAATTGACGAAACAAATAAAATATAGCAATGTCGTTGGATTTGCTTTCAATCGTAGTACAGGTTTCCAGCGGTTTTTGGATAACCGCGATTGTTTCCGCGAAGTACAGCAATCCACTCAGAAAAGCAAAGCCAAGGAGCAAGATATCGTAATGCTTCTTATTGCAAATGTATTGCGTAAACATGAAGATGGCTGCAATGGCATCAATAAAAAAAAGCGCGACAATAACTATCTGATAGGTTGACTGTGGAATGATAGTGATATTTATGTCATCATATATAATGAGCGTGCTCGCGGCCATCAATGAAATTAAACTGACGCAAAGAGAGAGCAAACAGTTCTTACTTAAAAATAAAGGGTGCATAATATGATTGTCGATTAAAAATGCAGATGTTGTATAGATATCACAGATATATACTATCGACAATGAATAATTGGCGAATGGTCAGGTAGTGAAAACCGAAATATAAATAAAAGTAGTGTTATATATATAACTGCAATGCATTTACATGATGTTTTTATATATTTTGAGTGGTTGGAAATAGTCGTTTATCCTTTAAAAAACATAAAGCTGAAAACCGACAGCCAATCCCTACTTGAATCGTGTGTTGTACGCAGGGAAGCAACATCAGTGCTAACAGGAGCGCGGCAAAGACAATACGTATAAGCATCACGGTTTCCTTATGTCGCAAGTTGCAACTTAGCCCAGCTCCACGAAGCGGAGCTGAGCATTATTTTCGCAGGCCCACAAAACTACTCCTCGCGCTGGCTCTCCTTTACCTTACGCATCAACAGCCACATACGCATCGTGCGCGGCGAACGGCGGCTGGTTTTCGGATCGTCCGGGATCAGGCCGGTATGCTTCTGATAACCGTTGAAAAACAGGTTGAGCATGACGGCGCTGAAGGTGGCGAGCATAATTCCGCTGTGCAGCAAGGGCTGCAGGACCGCAGGGAACTGGGAGAAAAAGTCGTGCGATAGGGTTGGCGTCATGCCCACACCGAGGCTGATGGCCACGATATACAGGTTATAGCGATTGGTGGTGTAGTTAATGCGCGCGAGGATGCGGATACCGGTGGCGAGCACCATCCCAAACATCACCAGCCCCGCGCCGCCCAGCACAAACTGGGGAATCGAGGCCACCAGCACCGCCATTTTCGGCACCATACCGAACAGGATTAAAATAACGCCAGAGGCGACGCAGACCCAGCGGCTGTATACCCGAGTGACGCTGACCAGCCCCACGTTTTGCGAAAATGAGGTGTGCGGAAAGCTGTTGAACAGGCCGCCGAACATCGTGCCGACGCCGTCGACGCGCAGGCCGCGAATGATGTCCTGCGGCGCAAGTTTACGTCCGACGATTTCACCGAGCGCCAGAAACATCCCCATGGATTCAATAAAGACGATGATCAGCACCGCCGTCATGGTGAGAATGGAGATCGGGTCGAAAACCGGCGTGCCCAGCGCCATCGGCGTGACGATGGCAAACCATTTGGCGTCGTGCAGGCCGGAGAGATTCACTTCATTCATCATCATCGACAGCACGAATCCGAAAACAATGCCCAGCAGCACCGCCACGTTGGACATAAAACCTTTCGCAAAACGCGTCACCAGCAGGATGAACAGCAGTACGGCAAAAGAGATGCCGAGGTAGACCGGGCTGCCGTATTGCGGATTGCCTTTGCCCCCGGCCGCCCAGTCAATACCCACCTGAATAATGCTCAGGCCGATGGAGGTGATAACCACGCCGGTGACCAGCGGCGGAAACAGCGGCATCAGGCGGCCAATCAGCGGCGCCAGCAGCGTAGTGATGCAGCCTGCGGCGATAGTGGCGCCAAAAATCCCCATCAGGCCGATGTTGGGATTCATCCCGATAGCCAGCATCGGCGTAACGGCGGCGAAGGTGACGGACATGATGACCGGCAGTCGGATCCCCATAAAGCGGCCGACGCCGATGCACTGCAGCAGCGTCACCACGCCGCAGCAAAACAGATCGGAGCTTATCAGCAGCGCGACCGTTTCCTTACTGAGTCCTAAGCGATCGCCAATCATCAACGGCACGGCGACGGCGCCTGCGTACATAACCAGAACATGTTGCAACCCCAGAATAACCAGCTTTCCCGGTGATAAAACGCGATCCACCTCATCTGTTGTGTGGGGGCTGCCAGAGACCGATGGTGGCTGAGAATCAATGGCGCTCATAACGTTTCTCCTTGTTACCCAACAGCATGGCCTTGGGGACCTGCTGGTCAAAGGGCTGAACGATGGTGTGAAAATGACCAGCATATCTATGCTTAGGGAATGCCAGTTTTGAGCGCCAGGGCAGGAAAGTGACTGAAATGCGGCGATTATCACAAAAATTTGCACTATGCGCTTAATGAACAAAGGAAAAGTCGTTTCAGCTGGGTGTATGATTTCTCATATTGAGAGGGATTTAATCATTCTGAATCGCGAGATGATTCAGCCGTTTTTTTTATCAACGCGCCAGTGCAACGGTGGAGACAGTTTTTTGAGGAACCTCGCAAAAATGAACTCAGCCTGCGGGGTGGAAGAGAAAAGCGCCTGATTATTGCATCGCGACCCTTTGTCGAACTGATAACAAAAAGGGAAGCCTATGAACAAATTTATTGTTGCTGATGCAATGGAGTGTATTGGCTGCCATGCCTGCGAAGTCGCCTGCGTTAGCGCGCATCATCAGGACGCCTGGCCGCAGAATCGCCGGGATTTCACGCCGCGCATTCATGTCGTTTTGGGTCGCGATGCCAGCAATGCCGCGACCTGCCGCCACTGCAATGATGCTCCCTGCGTGGCCTCCTGCCCGACGCATGCCCTGCGTTTTGATGACAACAGCGTTCAGCTGAATCAGACGCTGTGCATCGGTTGTAAGAACTGCGCGATAGCCTGTCCCTTCGGCGCCATTGAGATGGTTGCCGGGAGCGAAGATGCGCCAGCGCTCGCGCAAAAATGCGATCTGTGTCGCGAGCACGTCACCGGCAAACCCGCCTGCGTGGCGAATTGCCCGACCCGGGCGCTGCGGCTGATGGATGATGACGGACTGCGCCAGCTGCAGCGCGAACGACAAATTCGCGCCGCGCAGGGCCAGCTGCTGCAGGCCGGTCCGCGCTCGCGGCGCGAGACGCTGCTCGATAAAGCGCCGCGCAAAGGGGCAGAAAAGTTGCCGGCCGAGGTGCGAAAAGGGCATTTCCAGGAGATCTACTACGGGCTTGATCCGCAGGCGGCCGAGTTTGAAAGTAGCCGCTGCCTCTACTGTGCGCAAAAGGCCTGGTGTAACTGGACCTGCCCGCTGCATAACCACATTCCGGATTTTATCCGTCTGGCGAATGAAGGAAAAATTATCGAAGCGGCGGAGCTGTGCAACCAGAGCAGCTCGCTGCCGGAAATTTGCGGCCGGGTGTGTCCGCAGGATCGTCTGTGCGAAGGCGCCTGCACAATGAAAAGCCGCAATGGCGCGGTGGCGATCGGCAATCTTGAGCGCTATATCACCGATACCGCGCTGTCGATGGGCTGGCGGCCCCGTGCGCCTGACGTCGTCTCTCGCGCGGAACGGGTCGCCGTGATTGGCGCCGGTCCGGCAGGGCTGGGCTGCGCGGATATTCTGGCCCGCGCGGGCGTTAAGGTCGACGTTTTCGACAGGCATCCGGAAATTGGCGGGCTGTTAACCTTCGGTATTCCCCCCTTCAAGCTGGATAAAACCGTACTCAGCGCCAGACGGGAGATTTTCAGCGAAATGGGGATCCAGTTTCACCTGAACCAGGAGGTTGGCCGCGATGTGGCGTTCGATTCCCTGGTCGCAGACTACGACGCGGTGTTTCTCGGCGTCGGCACCTATGGCCTGATGTCGGCCGGGCTTGAGGGCGAAGAGGCGCCAGGCGTTATTCAGGCGCTGCCGTTCCTGATCGCCAGCACCCGTGAGGTGATGGGGCTGGCAGAGAGCCCGGAGTATCCGCTGACCGAGCTTAGCGGTAAGCGGGTGGTGGTGCTGGGCGGCGGGGATACGGCGATGGACTGCCTGCGCACCGCGATTCGCCGCGGCGCCCAAAGCGTTACCTGCGCCTATCGCCGCGACGAGCTCAGCATGCCGGGGTCGAAGAAAGAGGTGGTCAACGCCCGGGAGGAGGGCGTCGAGTTTCTGTTTAACGTCCAGCCGCAGTATATTTCCCGCAATCGCAAGGGGCAGGTCAGCGCCGTGGGGCTGATGCGTACCGAGATGGGCGAGCCTGGGCCGGATGGCCGCCGACGCCCGCGTCCTGTCCCCGGTTCGGAGTTTGAACTGCCGGCCGATGTGCTGGTAATGGCGTTCGGCTTCCAGTCGCATGAGATGCCGTGGCTGCGCGGGCAGGGCGTCCAGCTTGATCGCTGGGGACAAATTCGTACCGGCGGCGAAGGGCGCGGCGCAACGCAAACCAGCCATGACAAGATCTTCGCCGGCGGCGATGCGGTAACCGGCGCCGATCTGGTGGTCACCGCGATGGTAGCCGGTCGCCAGGCGGCGCGCGATATGCTGGCGCAGTTTGAGAAGAAGGAGGGGCTATGACGAGTTTTATCGTTGCCAGTTCACAGGACTGCATTGGCTGTCGAACCTGTGAGGTCGCCTGCGCGCTGGCGCATACCGATGACGTCGCGCAGTTTTACCCGCGTCTGAAGGTGCTGCGCCTCGACAGCCTTAGCGTGCCGGTGATGTGCCATCAGTGCGAAAATGCGCCGTGCGTGGCGGCCTGTCCCGTCAGAGCACTGACGATGGGCGAGGAGCGGGTGGAGGCGGACTCCGCCCGCTGCATCGGCTGTCAGAGCTGCGTGGTGGCCTGCCCGTTCGGGGTTATCACGATTGAAATGCCGACGGCGAGCGCGCCGGTGATTGTGAAATGCGACTTGTGCAGCCAGCGGGAACAGGGCCCGGCCTGCGTGGAGGTTTGTCCGACCTCCGCCCTGCAGAAAATGACCGATGAAATGCTGACTGCGTTGCAAAAACAGCGCGCTGTCGCCAGCACGTCGTTGTTAAGACTCTGACTCATCCATCAATCCTCTCCCCGTCGGGGAGAGGATTGATGCTCTTAAATTGCCCATCCCCCCGCATAGAAAGCGACCAGCACCACGGCAATCGCGACGGTGCCGATATTGAGCTTATGCCACTCCCGGGCGAAAACGCGGCCCACCACCAGGGTGACGAAACCCAGCATAATCCCGGTAACGATGTTGCAGGTCAGCACGATAAAGACCGCGCATACCAGCCCCGACATCGCGTCGATAAAGTCGTTGAAGTCCAGTTTCGACACGTTGCTCAGCATCAGGAGCCCGACATACATCAGCGCCGGGGCCGTTGCATAGCCGGGGATCAGATAGGAGAGCGGGGACAGAAACAGCACCAGCAGGAACAGCACGCCGACCACGACCGCGGTCAGGCCGGTCTTACCGCCCGCCGCCGTCCCGGCTGCCGATTCGATATACACCGCGGCAGGCGCCGCGCCAACCAGACCGGAGAAAATGGAGCTTACCGAGTCGCTGGTAAGCGCCTTGCCGCCGTTGATGATTTGGTTGTCCTTATCGAGCAGGTTAGCCTGTCCGGCGACCGCGCGGATGGTGCCCGTGGCGTCGAACACCGCCGTCATCACCAGCGCCAGAACGCTTGGCAGGACGTAGGGCTGCATCGCACCCATTATATCGAGGCTGAAGATCAGCGATTTACCGTCCTCCCCGGCGAGGCTCGGCATTGCGACCAGCCCGTGAAATTTCACCGTTGGGTCAAAAATCAAACCGATGATGGAAATCCCGATAATGACCAGCAGAATACCGCCCGGGATTTTGCTCTTCTCAAGACCGAAGATCATCGCCAGGCCCAGCAGGCTCATGATCACCGGGAAGGAGGTGAATGCCCCCAGCGCTACCGGCAGCCCTTCCAGCGGGTTTTTGATAACCAGCCCGACGCCGTTGGCGGCGATCAGCAGCAAAAACAGGCCAATGCCGATCCCGGTGCCGTGGGCTATCCCCATCGGCAGGTTGCGCAGGATCCACGAACGAATGCCGGTGACCGAGATGGCGGTAAAGATAACCCCCATCAGGAATACAGCGCCCAGCGCCACCGGGATCGAAATATGCTGGCCCAGCACCAGGCTAAACGCGGTAAAGGCGGTGAGCGAAATCGCGCAGCCGATGGCCATCGGCAGATTGGCCCACAGGCCCATCAGCAGCGAGCCAAACCCGGCCACCAGGCAGGTGGCGACAAATACGGCCCCCGGCGGAAAGCCGGCTTTGCCGAGCATGCCCGGCACAACGATGACCGAATAGACCATCGCCAGGAAGGTGGTTAATCCGGCGAGAATTTCCTGGCGCGTGGAGCTACCGCGCTCGGAGATTTTAAAAAAGCCGTCGAGTGCGCCGCGCGGCTGCGCGGCTTTTGGTGTGTGTAGCGAATCGTCTGCCATTGTGGTTTCCCCCTGCAGAAAGTTTTGTGTGCGTCAGGTACGTTCATAAACCAGACGGCCATCAACATAGGTACGATAAATAGAGCGATCGTCGCCAAGCGTGATCAACACGAACAGCTTGTCGATAAGCGAAACCGAATTGTCGTAGCGCAACTGCTGCAGCGGCGTGGCGGTAGGTTCCAGCACCACGAAGTCCGCCTCTTTACCGGGGTGGAAGTTGCCGATGCAGTCATCCAGCCCCAGCGAGCTGGCACCGCCGAGCGTCGCCAGATAAAACGCCTCCCAGGCAGACAGGCGGCAGCCCTGGAGCTGCATCACCTTGTAGGCCTCGTTGAGCGTTTGCAGCATATTGAAGGTGGTGCCCGCGCCGATATCGGTGCCGATGCCGACGGCCACCTTTTTGCGCCAGGCTTTCTGCAGGTTAAACAACCCGCTGCCGAGATAGAGGTTGGAGGTGGGGCAGAAGGCGATCGACGAGTGGGTGTGGCTCAGGCAGTCCCACTCTTTTTCCTCCAGGTGAACGCAATGGGCAAACACCGATTTTCGGCCCGTCAGGCCGTAGTGGTGGTACACGTCGAGGTAGCCGTCGCGCTCCGGAAAGAGCGCTTTCACCCAGGCAATTTCATCAACGTTTTCACACAGATGTGTATGCACCCAGGTATCCGGATACTCCTCGCGCAGCCTGCGGGCGACCTCCAGTTGTTCTGGCGTTGAGGTCGGGGCGAAGCGCGGGGTGATGGCGTAGAGCAGGCGGCCATTCTTATGCCAGCGTTCGATCAACTGCTTGCTCTGCTGGTAGCTGCTTTCCGGCGTATCTAACAGATAGTCCGGCGCGTTGCGATCCATCATCACCTTGCCGGCGATCATCCGCATATTGATATGGCTGGCGGCTTCAAACAGGGCGTCCACCGACTCCGGATGCACAGTGCCGAACACCAGCGCGGTGGTGGTGCCGTTGCGCAGCAGTTGCTTCAGGAAGAATGACGACATTTCGCGGGAGTAATCGAGATCCGCATAGCGGCGCTCGGTCGGGAAGGTATGCTTGTTGAGCCACTCCAGCAGTTGTTCACCGTACGCGCCCACCATCTCGCTTTGCGGGTAGTGAATATGGGTATCAACAAAGCCCGGCACCACCAGCTTGCCGCGGTAGTCCCGGACGCGCACGCTGGCGGGAACTTTCTCCTTCCCCGCCTGCCATTCGCCGAACCATTCCACTTTCCCGTTGCGAATCAGCAGCAAGCCGTCTTCGATATAGCGCAGTGCGGACTCTATTTCTTCCGGATGCTCCACGGTGCGGGTGACATCAAGGAAGCTGCCGCGTACTGCTTTTATGGTGTGTTCTCCTGACATACTGAGTTCCTTAGCTATTCCAGTTCTTCGACCTGCGAAGCGGCCTTGTCGGGCGCTTCGCGTCTGATAGGGATAAGAAGATTCAGCACGATGGCGGTTAGGCCACCGGCGCAAATAGGGTTTTCTACCAGCACATAAATAGATGCGGGCAGTATTTTGAATATCTCGGGGTCGTAAGAGACGCCAAGCCCCAGGCCGAGCGAGGTCGCGACGATAAGCGTCTCCCGGCGTTTCAGGCCGTTAGAGATGATGATGCGGATCCCGGCGATGGCGATCATGGAGAACATCAGGGTCATGGCGCCGCCCAGCACCGGTGACGGAATGGTGGTGAAGAAGCGGCCTATGCCCGGGAATAGCCCCAGCACGACAAGCATCACGGCGATTGTTCTGCCGATATAGCGTGAGGCGACGCCGGTCATCTGAATGACCCCATTATTTTGCGCGAAGGTGGTTAACGGCAGAGAGCCGAGCGCGGAGGCGATCACCGAAACCAGCCCGTCGGCCAGCACGCCGCCCTTCAGGCGGCCCTGATACTCATCACCCTCAATCGGGCGCCGTGAAACCATCGCGGTGGCGGTAATATCACCGACGGCTTCCAGCACGCTGAGCAGATAAATGGTGCCGACCACCAGAAAATGATGCAGATCGAACGAAAAACCGTATTTGAAAGGCTGAGGAATGGTGAGCAGCGGCAGGTTGCGCATAACGCTGAAATCCACCATGCCCAGACAGAGCGCGACGACGTAACCGACCACGATGCCGACGGCGATGCCGCTCATGCGCAGCAGCGGGCTGCGCATGCAGTTAAACCCGATCACCACCAGCAGCACCAGCAGGCCGATGCCGAGGTTTTCATAGTTGCCGAACGTGCCGCTGCTTTTTGCGGCAAAGCCGCCGCCAAAATCGATAATGCCGACCTTGATCAGGCTTAAGCCAATCATCAGCACCACAACGCCGCTGACCGTCGGGGTAATGACGCGTCTCAGGTAGGGTAGAATAAAAGAGGAGCCAACCACCAGAAACGCGCCGACGAACGATACGCCCAGCAGGGATGACAGAATAAGATCCTCGTGCAGGCCGTCGCTTTTCATGCTGCTGCCGAGGGCTATCATCACGGTGACAAACGAAAAGTTAACCGACTGAATGGAGAGCAGGCCGGAGCCGATGCAGCCATAGCGGTTCACCTGCAGCCAGGTGCCGACGCCGGAGGCGATCATCGCCATAGATACCAGATAGGCGGTGGTCTCGGTCGAGAGCTGTAGTGAGGTGCCGACGATGAGCGCGGGCGTCACCATCGGGACAAAAATAGCTAATAAATGGGTAATGGCACCAATTAACGTCTGGTGTACAGGGGGTTTATCTTCCAGTTGATAAATAAGATCGGTTCCGGCTTGGTTAATATCAGACATCCCTTTACTCCTTCCAGGTAAATTTGTAAGTCTGATTCAGCGGGTTACCCTCTACTGACTATCGGCACCGGAATTTTGGATGCAGAAGACCCTGAGAAGTTATCTCATACAACGATCGCGAGCAGAGGCCGTGAGTCTGTGCAGGGGCTGCTGTGCAGCCCCGATAGCGTTACAGTTTTCCTAATGCGCTGAGTATTTTCTCCGGTGTGAAATGCCATTCGCGCAGCCACACGCCGCAGGCGTCATGAATGGCGGTGGCAATGGATGGCGCTGCGCCGTTAACGCCGATTTCCGAGATGGACTTCGCGCCGTATGGGCCGACTTTGTCATCGCTTGGCACCAGCACGGCGCGGAAATCACGCGGAATATCGCCAATCTTCGGCGCGCCATAGCTGCGCAGATCGCGGGTGAGCGGATGACCTTCGGCGTCGTAGAGGATCTCTTCGGTCAGGCTGTGGCCGATTGCGCGCATGGATGCGCCGTAAATCTGCCCCAACGCCAGGTCCGGGTTGACCGGCGTACCGCAGTCGAGCAGGGCGTAAAATTTCTCCAGACGGATCTCGCCGCTGCGCAGGTTAACGGCCACCTCGGCGAAGTTTGCCCCGTACGGGAAGGCAAAATCCGGCGTGATGTAGCAGGCGGTGGCGACCAGCGTGCCAAAACCGGTGCCGGTCTCGGCTTTATGCGCGATATCGCCGAAGCTGACTTCGCCTTTTTTACCGCGCACAATGCCTGGCGCTACCAGCGTCACGTCCTCCCGCGGTTCGCCTATCATCTGCGCGCCGTGGAAGAGAATTTTTTCGCGCAGATTTTCGGCCGCCATCCGCGCGGCGTTGCCGGAGAAGCAGGTGCCGGACGAGGCGTACGCCCCTTTGTCAAACAGCGCGTGGTCGGTATCGCCGGAGATGACATGAATGTCCTCCAGCGGGCAGCGCAGCACCTCGGCGGAGAGTTTGGCGACTACCGTGTCCAGGCCGGTGCCGATATCCGCACCGCCGGAGTGAACGATAAAGGTGCCGTCTGACTCCAGCTTGATCATGCAGTTGGCCTGGTCGATATCCGGGATACCGGATTTCTGCATGATAATGGCCACGCCGCGGCCAATGCGCCAGTCGCCCTGTTGCGGTTTGGGCGAATCCCACTGAATGAGCTCCCGGCCCTGACGCAGGATCTCCTCCAGCGCGCAGCTGGCGGCGGTCGGGACGGAGGTCGGCGCTTTACCCTCGCCAATCGCGCCGAGGATCTTCAGCGGCTGGCCTTCGTGCACCCGGTTGCGCTCGATGATTTCCAACTGGTCGATGTTGAGCTGTTCGGCAAGCTCCGCCAGCGCCATGGTGATGGCAAAGTTGCCTTTCGGCGCGCCGTAGCCCTGATAGGCGCCGGTTGGGCAGATGTTGCTGTAGTAGGTGGTGACCTGGAAATCGACGTTGTCGCAGGGGTAGAGCGGCAGCGACAGCGCCGGGCCGTTACACGGCACCGTCAGCGAGTGGTTGCCGAACGGACCGGTGTTGGCGCGAAAATCCATATTAATGGCGGTCAGGCGGCCGTCTTTTTTCGCCCCCAGCTTAACGGTGACTTTCGCCACATGGCGCGAGGTGTTGGCGATAAACTCCTCTTCGCGGGTATAGCGGAAGTAAACCGGACGTCCGGTTACGCAGGTAGCCCACGCGCAGACCTCTTCCAGCAGGATGTCCTGCTTGGAGCCAAAGCCGCCGCCCACGCGCTCTTTAATCACGTGCACTTTGTTCTGTTTCAGGCCGACGATGCGCGCCACCTGGCGACGCACGTGCCACGGCACCTGGGTGGAGGCGTGGATCACCAGACGATCGCCGTCCATGCGGGTAAAGCAGATGTGCGTTTCCGTCGGGCACTGCTGCGCCTGCGTTGAGCGGTAGGTGCGCTCGATGATAACGTCCGCCTCGGCAAAACCGCGCGCGACGTCGCCGATATGGCCATGAATGCTGGCGGCGATGTTTTTACGCGGTCGGGAGCCGATCGGGAAGTTGATTATCATGTGCTCATCGCGATCCACCGCGTGACGGTTATCTTCCTCCAGGGTATCCGGCGCGCCAGCAACGTAGATAACCGGTTCGTCGTGTACTACCGGCGCATCGTCCGCCATGGCTTCATCGATGGACATCACCGGCTTCAGCAGCTGGTACTTAACCTCAATCAGTTTTAGCGCGGCGAGCGCCGTCTCTTCGTTTTCCGCCACCACGGCGGCAACGCGGTCGCCGACGTGGCGCAGCTTTTTACTGAACATGCGCCGGTCGAGCGGCGAGGGTTCCGGCGCGCTCTGGCCGCCCGGGGTATAGTAAATGTCCGGGCAGTTGCGGTAGGTGATGACGTGCACTACGCCCGGCAGCGCTTCGGCCTTGCTGACGTCGAGGTGGGTAATCAGCGCGTGCGGGTGCGGGCTGCGCAGCATTTTGACGACGCAGGCATCCGCCGTAATACGGTCTTCAACGTAGCAGGGCTTTGCCTGCACCATTTTGGCGGCGTCGCTCTTCGGATGAATTTTACCGATAACCGCCAGGTCGTCGCGAAAGGTCGGCGCATAGTCGGCGCGCGCCTGCGGGTCCTTTTTGCGCGCGACGGCCAGTTCAATCACCTGATAAAACTGCTGATACCCGGCATCGCGGCTGAACAGCCCCGACAGCGCGTCGTCGATGTCGTCGCGGGTTGGGGCCTCGACGCGGTCCAGCAGATCGGTGATGATCAGCGCGGCGGCCGGATCGTTGAAGCCGGACTGCACCACGCCGACGTCGACCATCGCCTGCTGCACCAGGCTGAGCTGGTTCCAACTTCCCAGCGATTCGGCGGTTCTCACGGTCGCGCGATCGAGCTGCGCCGCGACCAGTAATGATGCGTTGACGATGCGCCCATTCAGCAGGACAGCATCAGAACCTGCAAAGCCAAAGCCATCGTCGCTGTTACGTACAGAGTGCATGCCGAGTGCAAACAGCAGCCGCTGAACGTTCTCGCCAGGCGCGACCTTCATCTCTCGCGCGCTGCCATTCAGATTGAAATGGATGATCATGCTAATTCTTCTCCCATCTGCTGGCAGTCGGCGTAAAGGTCGGCGACTACCACCCCTGCGATATAACGTTTGTAGGCCACGCTGCCGCGGATATCCTCCCGCGGGAAGACGGCGGCGCGAACGGCCATTTCCAGCGCTTCACCGTCCGTTTTCTGCGCTTCGACATCGCGCAGGCGAATCGGCAGATCGGCCACGCCGTCGAGCGCAATGCGCGTTTCGCCTTTGTCGGTCAATGCGACGGCGGCGGTCAGTACCGACAGGCCCGCGTGCGAGCGGCTGATCCTGCGGGTGGCGCAGGCGCGGTACGGATCGTCGATAACGATTTCAGTCAGCAGCTGATCGTCGCGCGACGCCAGCCAGGCCTCCAGCGGCAGCGTCTCTCCGTTGGCGAGAACCAGCAGCGCGTCCAGCGCCAGCAGCACCGGCAGCAGTACGGACTCCTCCTGCCGGGCGGCGATTTCACCGCCAAGGGTCGACTGGTTGCGCAGATGGCGGGAGTCGATGAACCCCAGGGCGTCGTAGAGGGCATCGGGAATAAAGTGCAGTTCGCGCAGGGTCTGCAGCCGCGTCATCAGGCCGATGCGCAGGCTGCCGTTATCCCAGTCGGCCCAGTCAAGAGAGAGGTCTTCCAGCGAGATGGCAATACGCTTGTCGGTGCGCCCCGGCGCGGCATTGAGCTTGCTGCCGCCCGCAAACCACACGGCCTGGTCTTTGTAGTGGCGTTTTAACTCCAGAGCCTGTTCGATGGAGTCTGGTCTGAAAAATTGCTCTATCATGATTCATCCTCATCGGTTTCTCCCCCCTGAGGGGGAGAACACTGGTTTAGTTCAGCGCATCCATGCGTTGCCATAGTCGTGCGGCGACCTTTTTGGCCTCGGCATAGATGGGGTCGCAATCAAAGGCGAACTGGCGGTCTTCGTAGACCATCACGCCGTTAACCATCACGCTGTGCACGCTGCCTGAGCCCATGCCGAAGGCGATATGTCCGGCGACGTTGTTGGCGATAAGCGGCGTCGGCGCGGCGTAGTCGCATATCGTCAGGTCCGCCTTATAGCCCGGCTCAAGACGGCCGAATTTCGCGTGGAAGTTGCGGCTCAGCAGGCCGTTGCCGTTGCTCAAGGCTTTGGCAAAGCTGTCCGGCCAGAGCGGCCCGCCGGCGTCACGGTGCTTGAAGAAGGCAAACTTCATCTCTTCAAACATGTCGGAGCCAATGCCGTCGGTGCCCAGCGCCAGGTTGCGGATCTCCGGCAGGCGGTGGTTGTAGCCCACATGGTTGTTCATGTTGGAACGGGCGTTGTGCACCAGGAAACCGTCGCGCTCGTTGAGCAGGCGAATATCGTCGTCGGAGAGATACAGGCCGTGCGCGATCAGCGTTTTGCTGTCGATAAGGTCGAACTCCGCCAGGCGCGCCAGCAGGTCTTTGCCGTAGTGATGGTGGCTGTGCGACACGTCGTAGCGGTCTTCCGCCGCGTGTATATGCAGGCCGCGGTCGGTGGCTTTCAGCGCTTCGCGCAGCATCGCCAGCCCCTCATCCGACACGGTGAACGGCGCATGCGCGCCGATATGCGCCTCGACCAGCCACGGCTCATGGCCCTTTTCCCGCGCCGTATCGATTTCCTGCGCGAAACGGATGTTCTCCTCAACGCCCGCCTGCAGCTCCTTCAGACCGCCGTTGCGGTCGGTGGTCTCAAAGCAGGTCATACCGCGCAGGCCGACCTTCAGGAACGCGTTGCGCAGCTGGCTCAGCGACCCGGCGATATAGTTCGGCGAAGCGTGATGGTCGATAACCGCTGTGCAGCCGCTGCGGATAGCCTCCATTGCGCAGATTAGCCCGCTGTAGTAGAGAGACTCTTCATCCAGCGCCCGGTCGAGGCGCCACCACAGGTTTTTCAGCGTGGAGATGAAGTCCGGGCAGGGGGCGATATTGGCCTGAATTCCCCGCGACAGGCCGGAGTAAAAATGGTTATGCGAGCAGACGATGCCCGGCATGACCAGCCGGCCATGCATCTCTTTCACCCGGGCCTGCGGATAGCGCTGGCTCAGCGCCGGACCCACGTCGCGAATTTCATCGCCCTCAATGGCGATATCGACGTTTTCCGCCACGTTTGCCGGGTAGAGTTGCACGGCGGTGACGTTTTTCAGGATTAGCATACTCATACCTCGACCCCTCCCAGCAGATAGTGGTGGTGCTGATGGACATGGCTGATGACGCGACAGATATCGTTGAGCGGCGCCGGAACGTGCTCAAACTTGCCGCTGGCGTCAATGTTCAGCACCCAGGTCTGATTATCCTGACGCACGTGAACGCTACCGTTCTCCACCAGGAAGCCCGGGTTTGCGCTGTTGGCGAAATCCTGCGGCAGGCTGAAGACGGTGATCTTGTCCTTGTACGGTTTGCCCTGCCACGGACAGAACTGCGCGCAGTTGCCGCATTCGTTGCAGTAGGCGTCCAGGTGCAGCGTCTGGAAACGGTTCTGGAAGCCCGGTACGGCAATCGAGACGTTGGCGCGGTTTGGACAGACGTCCACGCACTTGCTGCAGACGTAGTTACACTCGAGGCAGCGGGACGCTTCCTGGGCGACAAACGCGTCGCGATCGTCTTTATCCACCTGGGCGATGGCGATAGCCCCTTTGCGGCGATAGATTTCCGCCGGATCCACGTTGTTCCAGCGCTTATCGGCATGGTGGCTGCGGATGTTCTCACGGGCCAGGATGGTATCCGTCGCGCGGCGGGCGTTGCCGATAGCCGAGACAATAGAGGACGGGCCGCGCTGGACGTCGCCAATCAGGAACACGCCGGGTTTGCGGGTTTCGCCGTCGGCGTTGACTTCCGGCCAGCCGCGGTCGTCCAGCGGAATGCCCATCGCCTGCAGCGCGTCGCTATCCTGCTGCTCGCCGATAGCGGTGATCAGCGTATCGACCTGCAGAGTACGGGTTTCATCGGTTTCCACCGGGCGGCGACGGCCTTTTTCATCGGCATCGCCGAGCGTCATCACCCGAATGGTCAGAGTGCCGTCGGCGTCGAACTGCTCCGGATTGCTGAGGAACATGAACTCCACGCCGTCGTGAACAGCCTCTTCATACTCTTCGCGCCAGGCTGGCATCTCCTGCAATGAACGGCGGTAGACAACGGTCGCTTTTTCCACGCCGGGTACGCGCAGCGCCGTACGCGCGCAGTCCATCGCGGTGTTACCCGCGCCGACCACGACCACATGTTTGCCGAGATGCAGGCTGTCGCCCCGATTAAACTCGCGCAGGAACTGCAGCGATTTGTGAACGTTGGGGTTAGTGCCGCGCAGCCCCACGCCGCTGTTTTTGTCCGTACCGGTGCCGACCAGGATGTACTGGAAGCCGTCCTGCTGCAGCTTCTCCACGCTCAACTGCGGATCGCAGCCGTAGACGATGTTCACGCCGTGGTTGACCACAAAGTCGATGTCATGCTCGATTAGCTCGCCCGGAATACGGAAGTGCGGAATGATATTGCGCACGACGCCGCCGGCGTTCTCTTCGCGCTCAAACAGGGTGACCGGATGTCCGGCGCGGGCGAGGAAGTAGCCTGCGGCCAGACCTGCCGGACCTGCGCCTATCACGGCTACCGGGTTCATCGACCCCGAACCTGCGGGCTTGTGCCAGCGACGCTGGTACTCTTCCCAGCCTTTTTCCAGCGCTACTTTTTTCAGCTCGCGGATGTTGAGCGCGCTGTCGTAATCAAGACGGGTACAGTTGTACTGGCACTGGTGATCGCAGATATGGCCGGTGATCGCGGGCAGCGCGTTGCGCTGGTAAATCAGCTCCAGGGCGTCGGCATAGCGGTGTTCGCCCATCAGGCGGATATACTCCGGGATATCCTGCTTGATGGCGCAGGCGGTCACGCAGGGCGCGACGTAGCAGTCGGTCATCGGCAGTTTTTCGCCGACGTCGATACGCTCTTCCGGTTTCCAGTGCTTCTGCGTGTACTCCATACTGACGGCTCTTTCCGCCAGCGCGTTCAGGCGTTCGACGTCGACGCCTGCGGTCTCCCAGCCACCGGTCTGCTCCAGTTCGCGCATGCATTCGCTCAGACGCAAATAGCCGCCCGGTTTCAGCAGGTCGGTCGCCATGGTGATGGGCCGGATACCGGTTTCGAAAATGTCGCGGATAGTCAGCTGGCTGGCGCCGCCGGAGTAGGAGATTGGCAGCTTGCCGTCGAACGCGCGGGAAAGCATGGCGGCGACGTTGATCGACAGCGGGAACAGCGCGCGGCCGGACATGTACATTTCATCGCCCGGCAGCGCGCCTTTATTGTTGACGGTGCCGAGGGTATTGGTGAGCTTCACGCCAAAGCCAAGGCCTTTCTCTTTGGCAAGCGTCATCAGGCGTTGCAGCATTTCCAGCGCCTGGCCTGGCTTCAGGTCGTGGTCGAAGGACTCCTCCTTCAGCCCGATGTAGCCAAAGCCGCAGGTATCAAGAATTTCCCGTACCCGCGGGTAGCCGAGCAGCGTTGGGTTGAGCTTCACAAAGGTATTGAGGCCCTTTTCCTCCAGCATATAGCGGCAGATCGCCTCAATTTCATCCGGCGGGCAGCCGTGCATGGTGGAGAGGGTAACGCCTTCCACCAGCGTGGCGGGAATGCGCTGGGCCAGTTGCCCCAACTGCGGACGAATATCCTTAAGCTGGTGGCGGGTGATGAAGGTTTCATCGTGCAGCCAGCGCTGCAGAACATCGCGGTACTGGGCAAATTTAGGATGATCGCCCGCATTCATCATGTTATCGATAAACTGCTGCATCGGCGGCTGTTTGATGCCTTCAAGGTTGTAGCCGACGCTCATATTGAAAATAAACGATTTGCCCGATGCCGACGGCGTGAGCGGGAAGACCTCCTCCAGCAGATGCAGGATAAACCAGGCTTTCAGATATTCGTCCCAGGCCTTCAGCAGGGTAAATTCGGTGGACCACTCGGTGTTAAAACACTCATCCTCGGCGTCGATACAGGGTTTTTCCAGCTCCAGACGGTCGAGGATTTGCACGGTTTTCAGCTCGATAAACCGCCCGCCGGTAAGCCAGGACGTGATGATATTCTGAGCAAGCTGGGTGTGCGGCCCGGCGGCAGGACCGACGGGGGTAGCGCAGGTTTCACCAAAAACCGTCACCTGGCGTTGCCTGGCGGGTGAATAGAATTGCTGCTCGGGAATACCAAAGATGGAACGCTGGCTCTGGTACTCATCAAAAATGCGCGTCAAAAGTTCCTCAAACGGGATGGGACGCATGATATCCCCCATAACCCTCTCCTTAGCCTGACATGTGAAATCAACGTAGCCGGTATTGCGGTAATCCCGGCGGATTGGGTTATCAGGAGCAACATTCGCACCAGTTATTCACAGAGCGCGCATGAACAGGATGAAATTGTGAAGTGCTTCGAAAGTTGAAGGCAGTTTGTGAATTATCTCACGTGTGACAGATGAGAATTAAAATCACTTTGTTCGGTGCCGTCGGCTTATTTCTCAAAATCATTTTTTTATTTATCATAATGATAAAACTTATCGCGAAGGGTTTATTTGCGGCTACGCAAACGTTTAGCTGTCCAAATTAAAATTATCGCGTTGCCTGCAGCCTGATAAAATCGTCAGGCGTGTCGATATCAAAAATAATTTGCGGATATTCCATTTCCACGCAGCGGTGTTTGCCGTGACATAATATATTACGCATAGAGGTCTTCTCCCTGTGCGAGGCGGCATGCCGCAGGCTGGCGCTATCGATCAGAATCGGGTGTCCCGGCGTTCCGCGGTAGTGGGGGAGAATGGCGCCATTTTCGCGTAATAACCAGATTTTACTGAATATTTCTGGTATCAGGCAGGGGAGGTCGCCGTGGGTGATGAAGCAGTAGTCGCTCTCTACCGCGCTGGCGCCTGCCAGCACTGACGTGAGCAGCCCCTGCTGAAAATCCGGGTTGTGCACAAGGGTGATAGCGGGCGAGCTGCGATAACGGTCATGAAGCTCATCGGCGCGAAAACCGGTGACCAGAATAATACGCGAGCAATATTGCTGCGCATTTTTAATACTTGCATCAAGTATTGTTCCGTCACGCCAGGGTAACATCATTTTCCATTGCCCCATGCGAGAAGAAAGTCCCGCGGCGGTAATAATACAATCAACCTGCGTCATAAATTTCTCTATATAACCGAAGAACGTATGATGAATGGAAAATATACCGCAAGCTGACACCCTGTTTTGTGATTCAGGCGCGTTTGCCGGTCCGCTGATAATCTCGGTCGTCGGCGCCGGCGGGAAAACCAGTACGCTGTTCTGGCTGGCGCAGCAGTTTCAGCAGGCCGGAAGACGCGTGCTGCTGACCACCACCACCCACATGTTTTTGCCCGAACGCTGCCCGACGCTGCTGTGCCGCGACCCGCGGCAGCTTCCCGCGGCGCTCTGGAAGACGCCGCGGCTGGCCTGTTTTTCCGCCTGGCTGGCGGACGTCGGCAAAGTGCGGGGGTTTTCTCCCGCGGTGCTGGATGCGGTGCTGGAGGAGGCCGATGTGGACGTGGTGCTGGTAGAAGCTGATGGCGCTCACGGTTTTGCACTCAAGGCGCCAAATGAGCATGAACCTTGCATCCCTTACCGCAGCAGCTGCGTGATTGCCGTGACGGGCGGACAGATGCTCGGGCATAACGTGGGGCCGGAAAACGTTCATCGCTGGCCTCTCTTTTCCCGCATCACCGGCGCAACGCCTGGCGTAGCGCTGGATCTGGCGATGCTGCATCGCCTTATACAGCATCCGCAGGGCGCGTTTAAAAACGCCCCGGCGGGCGCCCGCCGTATCTGGCTGCTCAACCAGATTTCTCAAAATGAGAATCTGCCCGACAGCGCGTTTCAACCGCTGCTGACGCAGGGCGATGTGGATGCCGTCTGGATGGGCGCGGTACAGGAAAATCCGGCAATTACGCGCAGAGTGGTGAGATAGCGCCCCAACGAAAAAACAGCCTGAAAGACGACGGGTATTGGGGCAACCGAAGGGATATCCATTGAGGTTCTTATGAATATTTTCTCAGAAGCGGCAAAACTCGAAGAGCAGAATCGTCCGTTTGCGCTGGCGCAAATCGTCGACAGTCGGGGATCAACCCCCCGGCACTCCGCCCAAATGCTTATCCGCGACGACGGTACGATAATGGGAACGATAGGCGGCGGCATGGTCGAACGTAAGGTGATCGACGAGGCGCTGGAGGCGCTGAAGGAGAAGACGCCGCGGCTGTTTCATGGCCGGATGGCGCGTAACGGTTCAGATGCGGTCGGTTCCGACTGCGGCGGCGCGATGTCGGTTTATATCAGCGTGCATGGCCTGCGCCCGCGGCTGGTGCTGATTGGCGGCGGGCATGTCAACCGGGCGATTGCCCAGGGCGCCGCGCTGCTGGGGTTCGAAATCGCCGTTGCGGATATTTACCAGGAGAGCCTTAACCCCGATCTCTTCCCGCCCTCAGCGCAGCTGCTGTATGCCGATTCCTTTTCTGCCGCCATCGACAAGCTGGAGATTCGTCCCGATAACTACGTGCTTATCGCCACCAACAATAAAGATCGCGAGGCGCTCGACAGGCTGGTTGAACAGCCCATCGCCTGGCTCGGCCTGCTGGCCAGCCGTCGCAAGGTACAGGTATTTTTACGCCAGCTGCGCGAGAACGGCGTTGCGGAAGAGCATATCGCCCGCCTGCATGCGCCGGTGGGGTTTAACATTGGCGCCGAAACGCCCAATGAGATTGCCATCAGCGTGCTGGCGGAGATCCTGCAGGTGAAAAATAAGGCGCCGGGCGGGCTGATGATGGCGGCGGCGCATCCGTCTCAGCACCTGCGGGTGGTTATCCGCGGGGCGGGGGATATCGCCACCGGCGTGGCGCTGCGCCTTTACCATGCCGGGTTCAAGGTCATCATGCTGGAGGTTGAAAAACCGACCGTCATCCGCCGCAGCGTCGCCTTCGCCCAGGCGCTTTTCCAGCCGGAGATGCAGGTTGAGGGGGTTATCGCCCGGCGCGCCGCGTCCGCGCAGGAGGCGATCGGTATGGCGGAAAGCGGCGTGATCCCGATTCTTGTCGATCCGCTTTGCGAATCGCTGTCCGGGCTTAAGCCTGGCTGTGTGGTGGATGCGATCCTCGCCAAAGAAAACCTCGGCGCTCGCCGCGACCTGGCACCGGTAGTTATTGCGCTCGGCCCCGGCTTTTGCGCCGGGCAGGACTGCCATGCGGTGATTGAAACCAACCGAGGCCACTGGCTCGGACAGGTTATCTATCAGGGCAGCGCCCAGGAGAATACCGGGATACCAGGCAACATTATGGGGCATACCTCACGAAGGGTGATTCGCGCGCCGGTCGCCGGCGTGATGAACGGCCGCGTTCAGCTTGGTGATATCGTCAGTGAAGGCGATGCGATTGCGACCATCGGCGAAACGGAAATTCTGGCGCCGCTGTCCGGGATGGTGCGCGGGCTGCTGAACGACGGCCTGGTGGTGGACATCGGCTTCAAAATCGGCGATATCGACCCGCGCGGGGCGTCGGCGGATTTTACCAGCGTATCCGATAAGGCCAGAGCCATCGGCGGCGGGGTGCTGGAAGCGCTGATGACGCTGATGCGTCAGGGGGGCAAGGCGAAAGAAGAAGTGCTGACGGTTGCGTAAGATGTGCAGTCACTGTTCAACCCTCTCCCGCAACGGAGAGGGTTTTTTGTGCCGGTAGGGCCGGCGCGTTAACCGCTAATCACCGTGCCGGTTTTCCCTTCGATCCCCTCTTTGGCTTTGTCCAGCACCGTAATCAGCGCCTTGCGTCCCGGGCGCGAGCGGGCAAACGAGGCGGCGGCTTCTACTTTCGGCAGCATCGAGCCTTTGGCGAAATGGCCCTCGGCGATGAAGCGTTCGGCGTCGTTCAGCGACAGTGCGTCCAGCCACTGTTCGTTCGGCTTACCGAAGTTGATGGCGACTTTCTCCACGGCGGTGAGGATGATCAGCATGTCGGCGTCAATCATGGCGGCAAGCTTCGCGCTGGCCCAGTCCTTATCAATCACCGCGCTGGCGCCGCGCAGATGGTTCCCCTCGCGCGTGACCGGAATACCGCCGCCGCCGACGGTAATCACCACGTGGCCTGCCTCCATCATCGCTTTTACCGTCTCTTTTTCGATGATATCCACCGGTTTCGGCGAGGCCACGACGCGGCGGTAGCCGCGCCCGGCATCCTCTTTCATGGTATAGCCCTGGCGGCTCAGGTGCCCGGCCTCTTCTTTGCTGAAGAACGAGCCGATAGGCTTGGTCGGGTTGCTGAACGCCGGATCGTTGGCGTCGACTTCCACCTGGGTAATTAACGTCGCCACCGGAATGTGCATATCGCGGGAGAGCAGCTCTTCGCGCAGGGCATTCTGCAGGTCGTAGCCAATATAGCCCTGGCTCAGCGCCACGCAGACCGACATCGGCAGCATTGGGGTATGGGCTTCGGTTTTGGCCGCAGCCTCAAAGGCGAGGTTAATCATACCAACCTGCGGGCCGTTGCCGTGGGTGACCACGACCTGATGCCCCTGGGCAATGAGATCGACAATCGCCTGCGCGGTTTGCTTCACGGCCTTCATCTGCCCGGCGAGATCGTCGCCTAAGGCATTCCCGCCCAGGGCGAGAACAATTTTCTTACTCATTCAATCCTCACTGTATTGTCACTTCCCGTTGAAGGGGGAAAAGGGTTTGCGGCGCAGGAAGTGGCCCTGGCCCGCCGAACCGGTAAACTGGCCATCGTTAAAAATGACTCTGCCGTGGGACAGGGTCTGCCGGATAGCGCCCTGACACTGAAAACCCTCCCAGGGCGAGTAGTCGGCGTTGTCATGCAACTCTTCATGGAGAATCGTGGTGGTTTTACGCGGGTCGATGATGACCACATCGCCGTCGGCGCCGGGGGCCAGCTGCCCTTTATGCGGCCACACGCCGAAAAGCTTCGCGGGCGTCGCGCTGGTCAATGCGACAAAGCGCTCCGGCGTAATCCGTCCGCTCATCACGCCGTGGGAAAACAGCAGCAGCAGGCGGTTTTCCACGCCCGGCAGGCCGTTTGGGCAGCGGTTGAAGCTGCCGCCGGAAAGCTGCTGGCGCTGGGCCATCGAGAAGGTGCAGTGGTCGGTCGCCACCACGTCGATAGCCCCGTCGCTGATACCGCCCCACAGGGCATCGTTATTGCTGGCGTTGCGCAGCGGCGGGCTGAGGATAAACTTCAGCGCGTCTTCACGCTCATAGCAGCGCTCGTCCAGCAGAAGATACTGCGGGCAGGTTTCAATCCACACCGGCTGGTGTCGCGCCTTCGCCAGGCGCAGATAGTCAAGACCCAGCGCATTGGATAAATGGACGATATACAGCGGCGCGTTGTCCGAAAGCTGGGCCAGATTAATCATCCGGGCGATGGCCTCGGCTTCGCATTCGGCGGGGCGGCTCAGCGCGTGGTAGCGCGGCGCGGTTTTACCCGCCGCCAGAAACTCTACGCGCTTTCTGGCGATAACAGCGTCGTTTTCCGGATGAACGGTGGTCAGCGCGCCTGCCTTGCTCAGGTGGCGCAGCGCCTGTAGCACCTCGTCATCGCTGAGCTTGTACTGGTAGGTCAGGTAGAGCTTGAAGCTGCTGATACCGGCTTCCACCATCATCGGAATTTCATCCAGAATGGCGTGGTTGATGTGCTGAATGACGCCATGGAAGCTGTAGTCGATCACCGCCTTGTGGGCGGCATAGCCGTGGTACACCTCCAGCTGATGATGCAGCCTGCACCCGGCGGGGCCGAAACCCATATGGTCGATAATGGTTGTTGTACCGCCACACGCGGCAGCGCGGGTACCGGTAAAAAAATCATCACAGCTGCGGGCAAGACCGGTGTCGATATTAAAATGGGTATGGACATCGACGCCGCCGGGCATGACGTAGCAGCCTTCCGCATCGATGATGTCGCACGGGAGCTCCGGGTTAATGCTATCGGCCAGCTCACGCACGATGCCGTTTTCGATAAGCAAATCCTGTTTCGCTTTACGGTCGGCGTTGACCACGGTGCCGTTTTTAATCAGTACGCGCATAAAACACTCCAGATTCCCGCCGGAGGCCCGGCGGGAGGGATGAGCGGGGATTATTTTTCGCAGGCCAGCCAGCTTAGCGGGATAGCGGCATACATGGCGGCGCAGGTCACCAGATGCGACTTCCAGGTTTTCTCGTTTGGCGCGTGGGCTTCCGGCTCTTTACCCGGACCAAAACCAATCACCGGAATGCCGTGACGGCCCATGATGGAGACGCCGTTGGTGGAGAAGGTCCACTTGTCGACCACCGGCGCTTTGCCGAACAGCCCTTCATAGGCGTTGCTGAGCGCCTGCACGGTGAAATGGTTCTCTTCCACTTTCCAGGTCGGGAAGTAGCACTCGGTTGGATAGACGAGGCCGGTCCACGACGGGCGGTCATAGTTGTACATGGAAACCACGGCATTGGCCTTTTGCACGGCCGGCAGGGCGCGGATTTCGTCCAGCGCGCCTTCCCAGGTTTCTCCCCAGGTCAGACGGCGGTCGATGGAAACGGCGCAGCTGTCGGCGACCGCGCAGCGGCTTGGCGAGGTGAAGAAAATTTCAGACACGGTCAGGGTGCCTTTGCCGAGAAACTCATCGTTGCCCAGGCGCTGGGACAAACCCTGCAGCTCGTTGAGGATCGGCCCCATTTTGAAGATGGCGTTATCGCCGCGCTCTGGCGCGGAGCCGTGGCAGCTGACGCCCTGGACATCGATGCGAATCTCCATGCGTCCGCGCTGGCCGCGGTAGATCTGGCAGTCGGTCGGCTCGGTGCTGACCACAAACTCAGGGCGAATACCGGACTGCTCGATGATGTACTGCCAGCACAGGCCGTCGCAGTCTTCCTCCTGCACGGTGCCGGTGACCAGCAGGGTATACTCATCTTCGAGGCCCAGATCTTTGATGATTTTCCCGGCGTAGACCATTGATGCCATCCCGCCTTCCTGGTCAGACGCGCCGCGTCCGCCGATGATTTCATCGTCTTCCATCCCCTGATACGGGTCGAACGTCCAGTTCTTGATGTTGCCGATACCGACGGTATCGATATGCGCATCCATGGCGACCAGGCGCGGGCCGTGGCCGACGTAGCCCAGGATGTTGCCCATCGGGTCGATAACCACTTTGTCGAAACCGACTTTTTCCATCTCTTCTTTAATGCGATGGATCACGCGCTTTTCATCGCAGCTTTCGCTGGGAATGGCGATCATGTCGCGCAGAAAGCGGGTCATGTCGTCCTGATAGTGCTGTGCTTTTTCCAGAATAAGTTTGAACGGAATATGTTTAGCCATGAGTGTTTGTCTCCATGAAAAAAGTGATTAACGCGCAGCCGGATGTTTGCCTTCCCAGACCACTTCCCGGTAGTGCTTAACGTCGGTGTCGCCTTCGGTGCTTATCACCAGCACGACGGCGTCTTTGTCCAGACCGAGCTTATGCATCAGCGCGTCGCGCTGCGGATGGAAGTGAACGGCGGCAAGAATGCCAAGACCAACGGCGCCGGATTCGCCGGAAATAACCCGCGGATCCTTGCCCATTGGGTTGCCCAGAACGCGCATGCCGAGCGCGGCGACCGCATCCTGGCAGGAGATGAACTGGGTGGCGCAGTTGCGTAATACCTCCCAGCCGAGCGGGTTCGGTTCGCCGCAGGCGAGGCCCGCCATAATGGTGGCCATATCGCCGCCGACGTTCACGATCTGCCCCTTAACGCCCGAGCGGTAGACGCAGTCCGCCAGCTCCGGTTCGACGATGACCGAGTGGAGGTTACGCGCGCCGTAGACGTCGACCAGATAGCCCAGGACGCCGCCGGCCATCGCGCCGACGCCCGCCTGCAGGAACACGTGCGTCGGGCGGGCGATGCCCATGCTGGCCATTTGCTCGACGGCTTCGTCGGCCAGGGTGGCGTAGCCCTGCATAATCCAGGTTGGGATTTTGGTGTAGCCTTCCCAGGCGGTGTCCTGTACCACTTCCCAGCCGTTTTGCTGGGCGGTTTTCATGGTAAAGCGCACCGTGTCGTCATAGTTCATATCGGTGACGATGCACTCTGCGCCGAGCTGAAGGATGGCGTCGACGCGCTCCTGCGCGGAGCCTTTTGGCATATACACCACCGCGTTCTGTCCGAGCTGCTGCGCGGCCCACGCTACGCCGCGGCCGTGGTTGCCGTCGGTGGTGGTGGCGAACGTCATCTTTTCTTTGATGGTGGTTTTGATAGCGTCAAAAGAAAACGTATTGATGTCTAAGCGGTATTTCTCGCAAAGCAGCTGCGCGATAGCGTAGGCGCCGCCCAGCATTTTGAATGCATTGAGACCGAAGCGTTGCGACTCATCTTTAACGAGAATTTTGCTGACGCCGAACAGCCTGGCCAGATCGTTGAGCGCGTGCAGCGGCGTCGGCTGATACCCGGCGATTTTTTGATGAAAATGACGTGCCTGTTGCGCCTGCTGGCGAGAAAACAGCGGTGACGTTTCGCCCGTAAAGAATCGGTTATCGGCAATATCCATTTTCAATGAGAAAGCAGACATATTCTGTCCTTATCCTTCATAACTGAGAGGAGGAAGCCGGCCCGCAGGCCGGCCCTGACGTTACTTGATGCGCTTTTGCGCTTCCCTGAGCAGCTGTTCCAGCACCATGCCCGGTTTAGCGTATTTACGGGCCAGAATCATCGCGGCGATGATGTACGGTTTCCAGCTCGCCTCTTTGTAGGTTTCGATGCGGTATTTTTCGAAGACGCCTTCGGTAACTTCACCTTCAGCGCAGGAGACGCCGGTGATATCGGCAGGCAGACAGTGCATATAAAGCGCGTTGCCGTCGCGGGTCAGCTTCATCATCTCTTCGGTGCAGTGCCAGTCTTTGTGGTTGGCGTTCTGCGCCAGGCAGGCTTTTTCCAGGGTTTTCAGCCCGTCGTGATCGTTCGCGCGCAGCAGCTCGGTGCGCTGCTCCATGACCTTGTACGGCGCCCAGGACTTCGGATAGACGATATCCGCATCTTTAAAGGCTTCCGCCATATCGGTGACCTGACGGAAGCTGCCGCCGGAGGCTTTGGCGTTGTTTTTCGCCACTTCGATAACGTCCGGAATCAGGTCGTAACCTTCCGGATGCGCCAGCGTGACGTCCATTCCAAAACGCGTCATCAGGCCGATAATGCCCTGCGGTACGGAGAGCGGTTTGCCGTAGCTTGGGGAGTAGGCCCAGGTCATGGCTATCTTCTTGCCCTTGAGGTTTTCCAGCGAGCCGAAGTGCTCACGCAGCCAGGCGAGGTCGGCCATTGACTGGGTCGGGTGGTCGATATCGCACTGCAGGTTAATGAGCGCCGGACGCTGCGGCAGCACGCCCTGCTTATGCCCGTCGTCCAGGGCGGCGCCCACTTCGCGCATGTAGGCGTTGCCCGCGCCGAGGTACATATCGTCACGAATGCCGATGGCGTCAGCGCAGAAGGAGATCATGTTGGCGGTTTCACGCACGGTTTCCCCGTGGGCGATTTGCGACTTGCCTTCATCCAGATCCTGCTGCGCCAGACCCAGCAGGTTCAGCGCGGAGGCGTAGGAGAAGCGGGTTCGGGTGGAGTTATCGCGGAATACGGAGATACCCAGACCGCTGTTGAAGACTTTCGTGGCAATGTTTTCCGCACGCAGCGTTTTTAACGCCGCCGCGATATCCAGTACCTGCTTCAGTTCATCCGGCGTTTGCTCCCATGTCAGCAGAAAGTCTTTTTCATGCAGATGGGAAGTTAGCGTATTGATATCCTTGATCAGCTCGTTAACAGTTTTCATTTTAAGGTCCTGATAGTAAATGACTGGCTTGATGGCAATGTGGCTGTACGGTCGGGAGAACGGCGGAACCTGAATAGCGACTGACAGCGATATACAGGGATTAACAATAAGTGTGCCAGTTACGAACCAAGGGCGGTTTTGGGGGCAAAATGGCGATGATTGTGAGAAGTGTGTCACAAAAATGAGCGTGTTGAAGGCATAAATAAAAAAAGGAAAACGATTGGCTCAGAATGTTAAAACGACAGCGTTATGCCAGGCGATATAAATAAATGGTGGCGAATTTGTAAAAGCCGCCAAATTGATAAAAACGGCAGAGCAATTCTCATATTGATATAAAAATGTGACATCTCTTCCATATTTTCGCCAATAAATGATAAAGAAAGGGCATCTTTATCAATATCGGATACCACTAAGTTAGTATCATAGCGTCAGCAAAATAAGAAACGTAGCACCTCTATAGATATCAGTCAGTTAGTGATATTCAAAGGTTACCTTATGATACCCGCAAACACGTTATCCGTTTTGATGCAGATTCAGCCTACCATCCAGCGTTTTGCCAGAATGCTATCAAGCGTCCTTCAGCTTGAGGTCGAGATAGTCGACGATGCGCTCTGCCGCGTGGCCGGGACGGGGGCGTATGGAAAGTCACTGGGGCGCAAGCTGAACGCGGACTCGCGCCTTTTGCGCTACGTACTTGAAACAAAAAAAGAAAAAGTTGTTACCCACTCGCGTTTCGACCCGCTGTGCGAAGGGTGTACCAGTAAAGATAACTGTAAGGAGAAAGCTTTTCTGGGCACGCCGGTCATTTACCAGGACCAGTGTGTTGGGGTTATCAGCCTGATTGCCGTCACGCATGAGCAGCAGGAGCATATCAATGATAATCTTCATGAGTTTTCTGATTATGTTCGCCACGTCTCATCAATATTTGTTGCTAAATTGCTCGATGACCAAAGCGGGAATGATAATATTCGCAAAATATTCTCGACAATGATTGAGAATATGGATCAGGGCGTGCTGGTCGTCGGTGAAGATAATCAGGTCAAGTTTGCCAACCAGACGGCATTAAAAGTATTAGGCGCCATGCAGGGAAATATGATTGGCAAAACCATTCATTTTCGCCCATTAACCTTCGAGCGCAATTTCACCCACGGCCATATGCAGCATGTGGTCTCCTTTGATGATAAAAGCGAGCTGATTATCGGCCAGCTGCACTCCATCCAGGATCAGCAGCTGTTTTTGATGGCTTTTCACCAGTCGCACTCTTCATCTACCGTGACCCCGGCGCAGGACGAGCCGCAGATAGAGCACCTGGTGGGTGAGTGCCGTCCGATGCGCCAGCTCAAAAAACTGATAAGCCGTATCGCCCCCAGCCCTTCCAGCGTGCTGATCGTCGGGGAGAGCGGGACCGGTAAAGAGGTGGTCGCCCGGGCGATACACCAGCTGAGCGATCGAAAATCGAAGCCGTTTATCGCCATTAACTGCGCCGCGATCCCGGAACAGCTGCTGGAAAGCGAGCTGTTCGGCTACGTTAAAGGCGCCTTCACCGGCGCATCGGCCAACGGGAAGACCGGGCTGATTCAGGCCGCTAACCACGGCACGCTGTTTCTCGATGAAATTGGCGATATGCCGCTGACGCTGCAGGCGAAGCTGCTGCGGGCGATAGAGTCCCGCGAGATCCAGCCCGTTGGCGCCAGCCATCCGGTGCCGGTGGATATTCGTATTATTTCCGCCACCAACCAGAACCTCGACCAGTTCATCGCCGACGGTAAGTTCCGCGAAGATCTCTACTACCGGCTGAACGTTATCCCGTTACGGCTGCCGCCGCTGCGCGAGCGTCAGGACGATATTGAGCTGCTGATCCACTACTTCCTGCATCTGCATACCCGGCGGCTGGATCTGGTCTATCCCGGCGTCGCGCCGGAGGTGATTTCACTGCTCAAGCGCTACCGCTGGCCAGGCAACCTGCGCGAGCTCAGCAACCTTATCGAGTACCTGATTAACGTGGTGCCGTCCGGCGAGGTGATTGACGTCTCGCTGCTGCCGCCAAACCTTATCAGCAGCGGCAAACTGCCGGAGCGCGATATGGCAAGCGTCACCGTGCTTAGCGCACAGCGCGACGACGATGGCGTTACGGGACTTGAGGAGATGGAAAAACAGATGATTCGCGAAGCGCTGTCCCGCTACAGCAACAAGAAGCAGGCGGCGGACGAACTCGGTATCGGTATCGCCACGCTGTATCGCAAGATAAAGAAGTACGAACTGCTCAGCGCCTGATGCGAGCCTCTCTCCCCGCTGGGGGAGAGAGGCTCTGGCGCCAGGGGCCTCAGTCGTTGCGCTCCTGCTCCTTTTCCAGCGTGAGAACCGTGTCGACCACCAGCTGATAACCGGTACAGCGGCATAAATTTCCCGCCAGCCCGCGTCGGATCTCCTGCACCGTAAACGGCTTCACGTGCGGTTTCGCCAGCAGCGCCTTTGTCGCCATGACCAGCCCCGGCGTACAGAAGCCGCACTGCACCGCGCCGGATTTCGCATAGGCCGCCTGCACGGCCGACAGCTCACCGCCCACCGACTCTCCTTCCAGGGTGCGAATCTCCTTCCCGTCAATCCAGGCCGCGAGGTAGAGACAGCTGTCGATAGCCGTACCGTCAATAAGCACCGTACAGGCGCCGCATTCGCCAACGCAGCAGCCCTGCTTCACGCTCAGCAGCCCCTGCGTGCGCAGCAGATCGGAAAGCGGCGTTGCGGGAGAGAGCGTGAACTGGTAAGGCGCGCCGTTGATGGTGCAGGTCACGGTAACCCAGGATGCGTGGTTCATAAGGTGCCTCCTGCATGGACAACGGCGCGACGGATAACGCGCTGGGCCATGGTCTGGATGAGATGTAAACGGAAGTCTTTCGCCGCGCGCCAGGAGGAGCGGGGGGAAACGTCGGCCAGCAGCGCTTCGCTAATCGCGCTTAGCGTCTGTTCGCTGACGGGGGCGCCCAGCGCCGCCTGCTCGGCGTGCGGGCAGCGTACCGGCGTCGGCGCGGCGACGCCGAACGCCAGCCGCAGCTCGCGGAAAGCGCCGTTTTCCACATGGCACCAGGCGGCGCAGCCGATGGTGGCGATATCCATGGCGTCGCGCATGGCGTACTTAAAGTGGGCGCTGCCCGTGCCGGTTTGCGGCTGTACCGGGAAGTGGAACGCGACGGCGATATCGCCAGGCTCCAGCGCGACCTTGCCCGGGCCGGTATGGAAGCCGAGCACCGGAGTAAAACGGGTGCCCTGCGGCGAAACGATCTCCAGGGTGGCGTCATAAACCAGCGACGGCGTCGCGGAGTCGGCGCTGGTCGCCCCGTTGCAGATATTGCCGCCGTAGGTGGCGACATTGCGGATCTGCGGGCCGGCGATTGAGGCCGCCGCTGCCGCCAGAGCGGGCAGATGGCGCTGAACAATCGGGTTTTCAATCAGCTCGGTAAACGTGGTGCCCGAGCCGATACGGATCGCCCCGTCACGGTCCTGGGTGATGCCGCGCAGCTCGGCAAGGCCGTGAATATCCACCACGTGACGGTATTTGTCGTTCAGGTGATGAAGCTGGATCAGCACGTCGGTGCCGCCCGCAATCAGCCGCGCCTGCGGGTGGTTGGCCGCAAGCGTCACCGCCTGCTGCAGGCTGGTGGCGCGATGATACGTTTCAATATCAAACATAGCGTTATCCTTAAATCAATCCCGCCTGGCGGAACTCGATAAACAGGCGTTTCGGCGTCAGCGGCAGGGTATTGATGCCAACCCCGGTCGCCATGCGGACCGCATTGCGGATAGCGGCCGCCACCGGAATAATCGGCGGCTCGCCGAGCGATTTATGTCCATAGGCGGACTGCGGTTCGCAGCTGTCGACAAAGGCGCTTTCCAGCGGCGGCAGATCCATCATGGTCGGCATTTTGTAGTCCAGCAGGTTGGGGTTACGCACCAGTCCTGTGGTCTCGTCGATGATCATCTCCTCGAAAATCGACCAGCCGATGCCCATGCCCATTCCGCCGTGAACCTGGCCTTCCGCCAGCAGCGGGTTGAGGATCCGCCCGGAGTCATGGACGTTCAGAATGCGGTTGATGGTGATTTTGCACAGCGCCACGTCGACGGTGAGGTCGACAAAGGTGCAGCCGAAGGCGGGCGGGTTGGTGGTGGTTTTCACCGACGCTTCCGCTGACAGCTGGCCGCCGCGCTCCGGATGGTAGAACGCATCCATCGCCACGTCGGCAACCGCCGCCAGCGCGACCCCAGGGCGTTCGGTCATCTCGATCATGCCGTGGCGAATCGTCAGGTTCAGCGACGACTGGTGCAGCATTTCGGCGGCGTGCTGGAGTATCTTGTCGCGCAGCTGACGGGCCGCCTCGCGCAGCGCGGGCGCCGCGACATAGCTCTGGCGGGAGGCAAACGCGCCCGGGTCGAACGGCGTAATGTCGGTATCCTGGGTCGAGATGACGTGCACCATACCGAACGGCATGCCAACGGTTTCGGCGACCATCTGGGTGAAGACCGTGTCGGCGCCCTGGCCGATTTCGGTCGCGCCGCTCTGTACGTGGATACAGCCGTCCTGGTTGAGCAGCAGGCGGGCGCCCGCAATTTCCACCCCGACCGGCCAGGTATTTGAGCTGTAGCTGAAGCAGGCAACGCCGACGCCGTGGCGGAGGTTGCCCTGCTGTTCGCGGTAGTCGGCGCGGCGTTTATCCCAGTCGAACAGCTCGCGGCCCTTGCGCAGGCACTCCGGTAAACCGGCGCTGAAGATGGTTTTGCGATTAACCGGGTTTTTGTCGCCTTCCCGGGCGACGTTGCGCAGGCGGATATCGACCGGGTCAAGATCAAGCGCGGCGGCGGCGTCATCCAGCAGCGCCTCAAGCGCGAACACCACCTGCGGCGCGCCGTAGCCGCGCATGGCGCCAGCGGAGGGCAGGTTGGTGTAGCAGGTGGTGGCGCGGTAGCCGAAGGCGCTGCGCGGGTAAAGGTAGGCAATCTTGTTACCCCCCGCGGAGGCTATCGAGTGGCCGTGCGAGGCGTACGCGCCGGTATTCGACAGCACGTCAAGGCAGTAGCCCTTCAGCGTACCGTCGCGGTTGATGCCAAGCCGGGCGTCGATGGTGAAGGCGTGGCGGGTGCGGCTGGCGAGGAAGCACTCTTCGCGGCTCAGCGCCACCTTGACCGGGATGCCGCCGAGTTTGGCCGTGAGAAATGCCGCCATCGGCTCTTCCAGTACGTCCTGCTTGTTGCCGAAACCGCCGCCGACGTGGGGTTTGATCACCCGAATGGAGGACCAGGAGATTCCCAGCGCCTGGCCGACGATGCGGCGTACGATATGCGGAATTTGCGTGCTGGAGACAATGGTGATGCGCTTGTCTTCTTCCATCCACGCAAAGCAGGTCACGCCTTCCATATGGCAATGCTGGATGACCGGCGTCTGAAAGTGGTTGCTGAACTGCCGATCGGCGGCGGCGATCGCGCCATGCGGATCGTCGGCGAGAATTTCGGTGGCCTTCAGCAGGTTGCCGCCTTCGTGGATGGCGACGGCGCCGTCCGCCAGCGCGGCGCCGGGCGTCGTAATGACCGGCAGCGCCTCCCACTCCACGTTCACCAGGTGCGCCGCTTTTTCGGCGGTCAGCTCATCGCGCGCCACCACGACAGCCACCGCATCGCCATGGTGGCGGACGTGGCGGGTCAACAGGCGGCGGTCGGCGACGTCGCGTTTTTCCGGCTCCAGCGTCCAGGCGTGCCCGGCGGTGGCAAACGGCGTTTCCGGGACGTCCTCCCAGGTAAAAATCGCCAGCACGCCGGGAAGTGCCCGGGCGGCGGCGCTGTCTATCTGTTTTGCGTATCCGTGGGCTATCGGGCTGCGAACGTATTTCGCGTAGCACATGCCTGCCATGACGTAATCGTCTGTATAACGCGCGCGCCCGGTGACCTTGGCCATCGCGTCTACGCGCATACAGGGTTCACCGGTGGCGGTGGCTTCCAGCTCATCCATAGTTTTCCCCTTGGTATTTAAAGCATTACCCTGGAAAGAGGCAAGAACTACGCCAAAACGGGCAAGATGAGCCGTTGGGAGGATTAAACTGTGATGGCTTTAAAAAAATCGCCGGTTTTGACCGGGAGCCGACGCCGTCAGGGAGGCGGCGCCGTATCATAATGAGCCTGCGAAAACTCATTATGATAGGCAATCTCAGGTGATAATACGCCGCTACGCCTGATGCTTGTCCCGCTCCAGCCGGCGGTACAGCGTACTGCGCGATATTCCGAGCGTTTTGGCCGCGAGGCTCATATTGCCGCTGGCGCTGCGGATGGCCCGGTCCTCGGCGCTCAGCGTCTGCGGCGAGACGGTGAGATACTCCGCAGGTAAATCCGCAGGCGTGACCGTATCGCCGTCGTCGGCCAGCGCCATCAGCACCTTCAGCAGGCTGACCAGCTGACGTACGTTGCCGGGCCAGGGGAGGGCGGCAAGATGCTCGACCAGCGGCTCCGAGAGGGTAATCGCCCGCTTGTCGCCCCCGGCGCTGCGCCAGAGCTGGCGGATAAAAATCTGTCGATGGCTCCACTCCCGCAGCGGCGCAATGGTCAGGTTAAATTCCCGGATACGGTAGAATAAATCTTCGCGAAACGCGCCCTCCTGCACCCGGGCGAACAGATCCTGGTGCGTGGCGCAGATCAGCGCAAAATCTACCGGCTGGGCGGTATTGCCGCCAAGCGGCGTGACCGTTTTTTCCTGCAGCACCCGCAGCAGCCGCGTCTGCATCGTCGCGGGCATGTCGCCAATCTCATCAAGAAACAGTATCCCGCCATCGGCCTCGCGGATTTTGCCGGTATAGCCTTTAGCGCTGGCGCCGGTAAACGCGCCGGGCAAATAGCCGAACAACTCAGATTCAATCAGGTTTTCCGGAATGGCAGCGCAGTTGACGGCGACAAACTTGCCGCTGCGCCAGCGGCTCTGTTGATACAGCTCGCGGCTGAAATACTCCTTCCCGCAGCCGGTTTCGCCGGTGACGCACACGGCAATACCGGCGTTGAGGATACGCAGCGCTTTTTGCTTATCCAGCCCCGGCGCCTGCGGGACTGGCTCCACGCCGCGTCCGTGCAGGCGCCGGGGCGGCGCGGTGCGGGAGACGTAATAGTCACGGGCGTTGTACGCCTGGCTGCGCTGTATCTCCGGCCGGTCGCTCAGCGCCGGGAACAGCGTCTCGAGGGTGAGACTGCCAAAATGCGCCGCCTGCAGCCGCAGCTCGTCGACGGCAAGCTTATTGGCGCCGAGCAGCACGTTGTCTTCAAACAGCAGGATCAGCTCATGGTGGCTGCCGAGTACCCGGGCGTCGGGGTGCAGACGCAGCAGCCAGCGGTGCTCGCGTACGCCGCTTGCGACCCAGGCGTGCTCCATCTGGCGCACGGTGCGCTGTACCAGCGCAGCGGCATCAATACGCGGCGCGACGGCAGGGGTCGACATGTCCACGACGCCTGCGAGCAGGCCGTCGGGGCGAAACACCGGCGCGGCGGAGCAAAACAGCCCGGCGTTGCGGTTAAGAAAATGCTCCTGACCGGAGACCTCGCAGCGGGACCCCAATGCCAGCGCGGTGCCGATGGCGTTCGTACCGCGGGCGTTTTCGCTCCACAGGTGACCCGGAGACAGCGCCAGATGCTCGGCTTTGTTGAGAAAGCGGGTGTCGCCGCGGGTGGTCAGCACCAGGCCCGTTGCGTCGGCAAGCACCATGATCGACGGATGCTTTTTAAGCTCGGCGGACAGGTGATCCAGCAGCGGCGTCGCCAGCTGACGGGCCCACAGGTTGCGCTCATGGGCGTCCTGTAAAAAAGAGGGCGCTACCCACGGCTGCAAGTCGTCGTCGCGGTGCAAACCGTAATCCTGGCTACGTTGCCAGGAGTCCTGCAACGGGCCGGGTAAACCTGAATCTTCGTGAGGGAAGAGGGGCCGTTTTGCCTGTCGCATCATCACCTTCTCCGGCGGTTGTGTGTTGCATAGGTGTAGCAGCTAAGTTTCATATGTGTTGCGATGTGCGACACATTTACGCCAACCTCCGGCCCTTCATGTTTATCTTTGTCGGCTAAAAACTAATTTAACTAATTAATCATTAACGATATTTTTTGTTAGCGATCCGCTTGTACGCATTCTGGCATAAGAGCTGCTTATGCCTGTTGGCTGACAGCATGACTGCCGGCTCACCTGTACCCCGTTATTACAATAAGAGAGGAACATCTCATGAAGTACACGCATCCTGGTTTGCCTGGCGCAAAAGTGACCTTTAAATCCCGTTACGGCAACTACATCGGCGGTGAATTTGTTGACCCGGTTTCCGGGCGCTGGTTTGCTAACCCGACGCCGGTGACGGGCAAGACGATAGCGGAATTTCCGCGCTCGGACGCGAAAGATATTGAGCGCGCGCTGGACGCGGCTCACGCCGCGGCGGATGCCTGGGGGAAAACCAGCGTGCAGGAGCGCTCCAATGTGCTGTTAGCCATCGCTGACCGCATCGAGGCCAATCTTGAAATACTGGCGCTGACGGAGAGCTGGGACAACGGCAAGCCGATTCGGGAAACGCTGAATGCGGACCTGCCGCTGGCGGTCGATCACTTCCGCTATTTTGCGGGCTGTATCCGCGCGCAGGAAGGCACCGCCACGGAAATTGATAGCACCACCGTGGCCTACCATATTTACGAGCCGCTCGGGGTGGTCGGGCAGATTATACCGTGGAATTTCCCGCTGCTGATGGCGGCCTGGAAGCTGGCGCCCGCGCTGGCGGCGGGGAATACAGTGGTGCTGAAACCGGCGGAGCAGACGCCGCTCGGCATCTGCGTGCTGATGGAGCTGATTGGCGATCTGCTGCCTGCCGGGGTGGTGAACATTGTGCACGGCTACGGCGAAGAGGCGGGAGAGGCGCTGGCCCGCAGCAAGCGTATTGAAAAAATCGCCTTTACCGGCTCAACGCCGATTGGCCGCCACATCCTCTCCTGCGCGGCAGAGAACATTATTCCCAGCACCGTTGAGCTTGGCGGTAAATCGCCGAACATCTTCTTTGAAGACATCATGAACGGCGGCGAAGATTTTATTGATAAGGCGGTGGAGGGCGTGATCCTCGGGTTCTTCAACCAGGGCGAAGTCTGTACCTGCCCCTCGCGCGTGCTGGTACAGGAGTCTATTTTCCCGCACTTCCTCGAGAAAATTGTTGCCCGCATGGAGCATATCCGCAAAGGCGACCCCTATGACACCGACACCATGATCGGCGCGCAGGCCTCCCAGGAGCAGTACGATAAAATACTGTCGTATATCAACATCGCCCGGGAAGAGGGCGGCGAAATTCTGGCCGGCGGCGCAAAGCTGACCCATGCCAATGAGATTCAAAACGGGTTCTATATTCAGCCGACGCTTATCAAGGGGCATAACGCGATGCGCGCCTTCCAGGAGGAGATCTTCGGGCCGGTTATCGGCATCATGACCTTTAAAGACGAGGCGGAGGCGCTGGCGATTGCCAACGATACCGAGTATGGGCTTGGCGCCGGGGTCTGGACGCTGGATATCAACCGCGCGTGGCGGATGGGACGCGGGATCAAAGCGGGACGCGTGTGGACCAACTGCTACCATCTCTATCCGGCGCACGCCGCGTTCGGCGGCTATAAGAACTCCGGCGTCGGGCGCGAAACCCACAAAATGGCGCTGTCGCAGTATCAGCAGCTCAAAAACCTGCTGGTAAGCTTCAGCACCAAACCGCTCGGCCTGTATTAACCGGCGGCGGTTGCTGTACGTCTTCCCGGCCAGGCGTAGCCTGGCCGGTTTTTTTTAGGCCATTTCACCGATCGTTTTGCGAAAGCGCAGCAGCGCGATGGAAAAGAACGCCGCGCCTATCGCCAGCAGGGTGAGAAACTGCGGCCAGACGATGGCGAGATCGGCGCCGCGATAGAGGATCGCCTGCGCCAGGCTGACGAAATGGGTGGTCGGCATGGTCAGCATGATGTCCTGCACCGCCTGCGGCATGCTCTCGCGCGGCGTCGACCCGCCGGACAGCATCTGCAGCGGCAGCAGCACCAGGATCATCAATAGCCCCAGCTGCGGCATGGAACGGGCGAGAGTCCCCATAAATATGCCGATAGAGGTGGTGGCGAACAGGCTCAGCGCCACGCCGAGCATAAACAGGGGAACGGAGCCTTCGACGGGCACCTGCAGCACCCCCTGCACCACCAGCATCAGCGACAGACCGGAGACCACCAGCACCACCAACCCCATCGACCAGATTTTCGCCAGCATAATTTCGAACGGCGTCACCGGCATTACCAGCAGGTGCTCAATCGTACCGTGCTCGCGCTCGCGAATCAGCGCCGAGCCGGTGAGGACAATAGCCAGCATGGTGATGTTGTTGATGATGGCCATCACCGCGCCGAAACGTTCCTGCTCCAGATTGGGGTTAAAGCGCATCCGGACGGCCAGCTCAACGGGCAGGGGGCTGCTGTCGCGGTAGCGGGCGACAAAGCTGTTCACCTCGCCGGTGATAATGTTCTGGATATAACCGTTGCCGGTAAAAGCCTGGCTCATCCTTGTGGCGTCAACGTTAACCTGGATTTCCGGCTGGCGTCCCGCCAGCACATCACGCTGAAACCCTGGCGGAATGCTGACCGCAAAGGTATAGCGCCCGGCGTCCAGCCCGGCATCCATCTCGTCGGCGCTTATCTGCTCCGGCGGCAAAAACCACGGGCGATAAAAGCTGTTGCTGATGCGCGAGGAGAGCGGCGACTGGTCGAGGTCGGAAATGGCGATCGGCGCCAGGTGCAGCGAACCCGGCATCACGGTCGCCGAGGAGTAAACCGAGACCGTAAAGGCAAAAATAATCAACGTCAGCATTGCCTTGTCGCCCAGCAGGCTGCGCAGCTCTTTGATTCCCAGGTTCCAGATATTGCGTAATCCGCGCATCAGTCCTCCTGCTTTTTCAACAGCAGCACGCTAAGCCCGAGCACCGCCGGTACGGCGATCAGCAGCGGGATAAACGACGGCCAGAGGTCGAACAGGTTCAGCGCCTTCGAAAAGGTGCCGCGGGCGATGGTCAGGAAGTGGCTGGTGGGGTAAATCTGCCCAATCCAGCGCCCCGGCCCCTCCAGCGAGGCCACCGGATCTATCATGCCGGAAAACTGCGTGGCCGGAATGAGCGTGATAATGGCGGTGCCGAAAATCGCCGCAATCTGGCTTTTCATAAACGTGGAGATAAGCAGCCCCAGCCCGGTGGCGATAGTCACGTACAGCAGGGCCGCAAGCGTCAGCGTGAGAAAGCTGCCCTTATGCGCCACCCCGAAAATGAACACCGACAGCGCGCACAGCAGCAGGAAGTTAAACATCCCGAGCGCGATGTAGGGCAGCTGCTTGCCGAGCAAAAATTCGCTGCGGGTGGTTGGCGTCACGTACAGGTTGATGATGGAACCCAGCTCTTTTTCCCGCACCACGCTCAGCGCGCTCAGCATGGCCGGGATCATCATCAGCAGCAGCGGGATCACCGCGGGCACAATCGCGGGCAGGCTTTTGACATCCGGGTTATAGCGGTAGCGGGTTTCGATAGTCATTAATCCGCCGCCGTTACCGGCGTCCGGCTGGCGGGCGGCCATCTCCTGCAGCCAGCCCAGATGCATGGCCTGCACGTAGCCGCGCACGCTCTCCGCCCGGTTGGGCATCGCGCCGTCCACCCAGACGCCGATTTGCACCGGAGTGCCGCGGGCGATGTCGCGACCGAAGCCCGGCGGAATTTCAACGGCCACCGCCAGCTCGCCGTCACGCATCCGCTTATCGAGTTCGTCATAGCTGCCGAGCGGCGGCCGCTCAATGAAGTAACGCGAGCCCGCGAGGTTCAGCGTCCAGGCCTGGCTGCTGACGGTCTGGTCGCGGTCAAGCACCGCAAAGCGCAGGTTTTCGACGTCCATGCTGATGCCGTAGCCCATGATAAACATCAGGATCACCGTGCCCAGCAGCGCCAGAGTCGAGCGTACCGGGTCGCGGCGCAGCTCCAGCGCTTCCCGGCGGCTGTAGCTGAACAGGCGACGCAGGCTGAAGCCCGCGCGCGGCGGGAGGTGATGATGTTCCACGGCCAGCGGCGGGGTCTCCTGTTCGGGCTGCGCGCTCGTCGAGGCGTCGCGCAGCCAGGCGATAAACGCCTCTTCGAGGCTTGCCGCTCCGCGCTGGGCGACCAGCGCCTGCGGCGTGTCGCTGGCCAGCACTTTTCCGGCGTGCATGAGCGAAATACGGTCGCAGCGCTCGGCTTCGTTCATAAAGTGCGTGGAGATAAAAATGGTCACCTTATCGCGGCGGGAAAGGTCGACCATCATCTGCCAGAACATGTCGCGCGCCACCGGGTCAACGCCGGAGGTCGGCTCGTCGAGAATAAGCATCTCCGGGCGATGGATCACCGCCACCGCCAGCGACAGGCGCTGACGAATGCCGAGCGGCAGCGATTCCGGCAGCGCTGCCTCCACGTCGGTCAGCATAAAGCGCTGGCTGACCTCGGCGACCCGCGCTGGGATCTCCGCATCCGGGATATGAAACAGCCGGGCGTGTAGCTCAAGGTTCTGGCGCACGGTAAGCTCGCTGTAGAGCGAAAAGGCCTGCGACATATAGCCGACGCGCCGACGCGTGTCGATGTCTTTAGGGTCGACCGGCTGGCCAAACAGCCACGCTTCGCCTTCGCTGGCCGGAAGCAGGCCGGTGAGCATTTTCATGGTGGTGGATTTCCCGCAGCCGTTGGAGCCGAGAAAACCAAAGATTTCGCCGCGGGGGATCCGAAAGTTAACGTGGTCGACCGCGACGAACTGACCAAACCGCATGGTCAGCCCCCGGGCCTCAATGGCGATACCGTCGTCGCCAGGATCGCGGGGCGGGATAACAACCGGTTTGTGCGCCTGGCGCTGCTCCGGCGGCAGCAGGGCGATAAACGCCTGCTCCAGCGTCTGGCTGCCGGTCTGCTCGCGCAGGTCATGGGCGCTGCCGGTGGCCATCACCACGCCTGCGTTCATTGCCACCAGCCAGTCGAAGCGCTCGGCCTCTTCCATATAGGCGGTGGCGACCAGCACGCTCATGTTGCTCTGGCGGGCGCGAATGGTGTCGATAAGCTCCCAGAACTGGGCGCGGGAGAGCGGGTCGACGCCGGTGGTCGGCTCATCGAGGATCAGCAGCTCCGGGTCGTGGATCAGCGCGCAGCACAGGCCCAGCTTCTGCTTCATCCCGCCGGAGAGCTTGCCCGCCGGGCGGTCGCGAAACGGCGCCAGCCCTGTGCTGTGCAGCAGTTCGCTGATGCGCTGCTCGCGCTCGGCCTTATCGTGGCCGAAGAGGCGGGCGAAGAAGTCGACGTTTTCATACACCGACAGCGTGTGATACAGGTTTTTCCCCAGCCCCTGCGGCATCCAGGCAATCTTCGGGCAGACGTCGCGGCGGTGGCGGGCATCGGCCATATCGCCGCCCAGCACCATAACCTGACCCTGTTCGATAGCGCGCGCGCCGGCGATAAGCGACAGCAGGCTGGATTTCCCCACGCCGTCAGGGCCTATTAGCCCGACCATGCAGCGCGGCGGGATCGCCAGCGCTATCTCCCGCAGCGCCGCCGTGGCGCCGAAGTGCAGCGAGACGCCCTCCAGCCGGGCGACGGGCGTCGTCGGCAGAGACAGGCTCATTCGGGTAACCTCACCTGCAGCGACGTCGGCCAGCCGCGCTGGCTGTCCAGCCGCACATAGGCCATACCCGGCAGTCCGGTTTTCACGTACTCAAGGTGCTTTTGCAGCAGCGCCGGCGGTATCCGCACCTTTACCCGGAACATCAGCTTCAGCCGCTCGTCGTTAGTCTCGACGGTTTTCGGCGTGAACTGGGCGACGCTCGCCACAAAGCTGACGTTGGCGGGCACCACCAGCGACGGCGCGGCGTCCAGCACGATCCGCGCCTCGCTGCCGAGCGCGAGCAGCCCGGCCTGCTCGGTCGGCAGGAAGAAGGTCATGTAGACGTCGCTAAGATCGACCATGTTCAGCACCCGCCCGCCGGCGGACAGCACTTCGCCCGGCTCGGCGACGCGGTACTGGATCCGACCATCGCGCGGGGCTTTCAGCGTACTGTCGTCAATATCGGCGACGATCCGGCGTTCGGTCGCTTCGGCCGCGTCGACGCGGGTTTGCGCCTGAATAATGCTGGTGCGGGCGGCTTCGATGGCCGCCTGCGATGCGGAGACCTGGGCTTTGGCTGACTCCAGCGCCGCCTGCGCGCTTTGCGCCGCGGCACGGTCGTCATCAAGCTGCTGCGCCGATACGGCGCCGCGCTGCGAAAGGGTACTGGAACGGGTGTGACGTTTAGCGGAGGCGTCAAGCTCAGCCTGCCGCTGTCTGACGATAGCCTGCGCGGCGCGCATTTCGCTCTGACGCTGGGCCAGCAGCGCGTGGGCCGCGGCAACCGCGCTTTGCGCCTCTTTGATCTGCGCGGCGGCTTCCTGCCGCTGTTCATTGAGAACGCGGGTATCCATATGAGCCAGCGCCTCGCCCTGGCGGACGAACTGCCCCTCGCTGACCAGAATGCTGTCAATCCTGCCAGCGATTTTCGTGGCGATATCAATTTCGGTGGCTTCAATGCGTCCGTTGCTGCCGGCAAACCCTTCAGGTAAGCCCGGCGAGCGGGTTAACCACCAGCCAATAATCCCGATAACCACCAGCACAGCGGCCAGCGACCACACCAGATGACGTTTACGTTTATCCATAACCTGCTCGTCATCATCCCTGTTAATCAACACTGCGTGTTACAACCTGTCCCTGAACAAAGTTCAGAGGAACATCCCTCCGGGATGAAAAAGAGTGGACCAGGTCGGGCGTAGCGGATTGGCGTGGCAAGCAGGTGAAACCGTGTGCGACAGGTTCACCTCCCTTATGCTTTTCATCGGCAATCCTCGCCGTCATGGAACACGCATATATAAATGACCGTCAACAGAATAGTAACATCATAATCCCTGATGTCTATATGGGTATGGGGATAATCTGATCAGGATTTCCGCGCTCAGGAGGTCAATGGCTCTCCTGGAACAGCAGATCCATCAGGTTTTCGTTATCCATCTTCTCGCCGCTCAGCTTGCGCAGCAGCATCTCGCTGGCCAGCGTCTGCAAAGAGAAAATGATGTCCGGCTGCACCCGCTTCATTTTGCTGAGATTCTTATCTGAGTTCACCAGCGCAATGATTCTGGTCTCCGCGTTGACGACCTCTTTGGCCGCCAGCACGATGAAGGCATTATCGGAGTCGTCGTTGCGCAGCACCAGCACGTAGCGGGCCTTGTCGGCGCCGGCGGCGGTGAGCGTTTTGTTGGCGGAGGGGTCGTCGACTATCACATCGGCCTCGGCGGGGTAGTCGTGTGAAACGCCGGGCGGCACCACCACGGTGACCGTTTCATCGCGCTCGGTCAGGCCGGTATAGACGCTGCGGGCAAGGGGCGTGGCGCCAATAATAATGATGTGATTTTTACGCATAGCGTGTGAAATTCTCCCTTTAATCATGCGTTTGAGGTTGCCGCCGATCATGGGGCCGATAATGGCGCTGATGGACGTCGCAAAGACGGTGATGCCCAGAATGATGATAGATACCGTAAACAGCCGCGAGGCCGGGGTGACCGGCACAATATCCCCGAAGCCGACGGTGGACATGCTGACCGTGGAAAAATACAGTGCCTCTGAAAGTTCGTTAATGGCCGGATGGAACTGATCGCCGAGGTAGAGCGAACCGCACAGGGCGTAAAGCAGCAGCGAGGTGAAGCTGACCAGCGCGAACAGCGTACCGGCGGCAAGGCTGGACTGGTTAAACTCGCGCCAGAACCACAGCAGGCACAGGCAGTCGAGCACCGACAGCAGGCCGACGTGGTAGAGGGTGGTCGGCAGCAAGAAGCTAAACAGGCCAATGGCAATCAGCAGGATCAGCGTAAATGACCACGCGACCCGGGCGCGCAGAAAGATCCCGATGCTCATCAGTACGATAGCGAAACCGAGCATCACCTGCGGCAGCGTCAGCAGGCCAAAGGCGGAGATAGCATCCTTCCAGCCGGTGAACTGCCCCGCGGCCTGTGGAAACAGGTGATAAATCTGCAGGATCACCGGTTTGAGGAAGACCCCGCCGATAAGCAGCGTCAGCGCGCCGATCCAGCGGTTGGGCGTAAAGACGGATTTGAGCGCTTTGAGCCTGGTTGATAACACGTTCGCGGTTTCCCTTCGTCTGCGGCAGGGCCTGCCTGCGTCGCACTATAGCATCAAGGGGGCTATTGCAGCCCCCGCTGGCGAAGGATTATAGGTTACCGGTGCCGCCATCGACCAGTATCTCGGTGCCAAGCATATAGCTGGAGTCGTCGCTGGCGAGAAACAGCGCGGCCTGCGCCAGCTCCTCGGGCCTGCCCATGCGCCCCAGCGGCACCAGCTTCGCGATGTCATCCTGCAGCGTTTTTTGCTCGGTTTCTCCGAGGCCGAGCTTATTCAGCGCCGGCGTTTTCACCGGGCCCGGACTCAGGCCGTTTACGCGGATGCCGAGGGGCAGAAATTCGGCGGACAGCGTTCGGGCCAGCGACAGCAGCGCCGCTTTGCTGGCCGCGTAGACGCTGCTGCCCGGCAGGCCGATATGCGCGCTGACCGAGCCGCAGAGGATGACCGACGACGGGTTGCGCAGCTGCGGCAGCAGCGCCTGAATCAGAAAATAGGGACCCTTAAGATTGACGGCCATCAGCCGGTCCCAGGCGGCAGGCTGCCATTCGGCGACCGGGCCGTGGGTGACATCGCCTGCGTTGATGTACAGCACATCGAGATGGGGCCAGCGCTCGGCTATCTGCGCGGCAAGCGTCGCCTGGGCCTCGGGATCGCCAGCGTCGCAGGGGATAACCCAGGCGTTGTCACCCAGCAGCGCTTTCGCGGACTGCAGGGTTTGCGGATTACGCCCGGTGACGGCAACCTGCGCGCCTTCGGCCAGAAACGCCTGTGCGGTCGCAAGACCAATACCGCTAGTACCGCCGGTGATCAGCGCATATTTTCCTGTTAATCGACCCATAATGCTTCTCCTGAATATGACTGGAAAACGCACTATAGAGGCTTTAGTATCTATTGGATACAAGGTACCAATTGGATACTAAAGCACAAAGAGGTATGCAATGACGCAGGTAAAGGCGCCGCTCGCGCAAAAAAATTCAGCGGATGAACCCTGTCCGATGACCGAGTTCGTGTCGCTGATCTCCGGCAAGTGGGCGATTCCCATTTTATACCGGCTGATCGTTCTGAATGCGCCGGTGCGCTTTAGCGATCTGCTGCGGGCGATGGCGCCGATTACGCAAAAAGAGCTGACCCGCCAGCTGCGGCTGTTCGAGCAGAGAGGGCTGGTGGCGCGACGGGCATATGCGGAGGTGCCGCCGCGGGTGGAATATCAGATAACGCCGCTGGGGCTGACGCTTGAGCGCGCGCTCACGCCGCTGGCGGCGTGGATGCGCGAGTACGGCAGCCAGCTGGCGCGCCCGGAAGCTGACAACTTTGCGGATTAAGTCCAGGTAAATTGTCATAAATCTGTCACACTTTCGCAGCATATCAATAAAAGCGTGAGGAGTTAGGGATGAGAAAACAGGTACTCGCGATTACCGTCGGCGCACTGCTGGCGGCCTCTGGCGCCCAGGCGCAAACCGAGCCGCAGGGCTATCGCCTGCAGCAGGTACTGATCATGAGCCGTCACAACCTGCGCGCGCCGCTGGCGAATAACGGCAGCGTGCTGGAGCAGTCTACCGCTAAGGCGTGGCCGCAGTGGGACGTTCCCGGCGGGCAGCTGACCACCAAAGGTGGAGTGCTTGAGGTGTACATGGGGCACTACATGCGCGAATGGCTGGCGCAGCAGGGGCTGGTCAACAGCGGCGAATGTCCGGCGCCGGGTCTGGTCTACGCCTATGCCAATAGCCTGCAGCGCACCGTCGCGACCGCGCAGTTCTTCATCACCGGCGCGTTTCCCGGCTGCGATGTGCCGGTTCACCATCAGGATAAAATGGGCGCCATGGACCCGACGTTTAACCCGGTTATCACCGATGACTCCCCGGCGTTTCGCGAGCGGGCGCTGAAGGCGATGGAGAGCGAGCGGCAGAAAATGCGTCTGGCCGACAGCTACAGGCTGCTGGAGCAGATGGTCAATTATCAGGACTCGCCGTCGTGCAAAGGCAAGCCGTCGTGTTCGCTGGCGGACGGAAAGGACGTCTTTAGCGCTAACGCGACCCAGGAGCCGGGCGTTTCCGGGCCGCTGAAGGTCGGTAATTCGCTGGTGGACGCCTTTACCCTGCAGTATTACGAAGGCTTCCCTATGGAGCAGGTGGCGTGGGGAGAAATTAAAACCGACCAGCAGTGGCGGCTGCTGTCGCAGCTGAAAAACGGCTATCAGGATAGCCTGTTTACCTCGCCGGAGGTGGCGCGCAACGTGGCGAAACCGCTGGTGAAATACATTGATAAGGCGCTGGTGGCCGAGGCGGCTAACGCACCGAAAATTACCCTGCTGGTGGGGCATGATTCGAACATCGCCTCGCTGTTGACGGCGCTTGATTTCAAACCGTACCAGCTGCATGACCAGTATGAGCGTACGCCCGTTGGCGGCAAGGTCGTGTTCCAGCGCTGGCATGATGCGGCGAAAAATCAGGATCTGATGAAAATCGAGTACCTGTATCAAAGCACCCGGCAGCTGCGCGATGCCGCGCCGCTAACCCTGGCGTCACCGCCGCAGCGGGTCACGCTTGAGCTCAAAGGCTGTCCGACGGACGCCAACGGCTTCTGTCCGGTCGATAAATTTAACGCGGTGTTGAATAGCGCGGCGCAATAAGCGAAACGCTCCCCCGCGGGCGGGGGAGCGTCGGTCAGACGTTTTTGCGTTCGATGGTTTGTTCGCCCCAGAAGAGCGCATCTTTATCTGTTTTACCAAAGGCCAGCGTCAGCACCTCGTCGCTGCCTTCCTCCCAGATTTTTTCCGCCAGCTTTTCGTCATAGTTTGCCACTTCAAAAATGGCTTCGGCGATTTCCGGAGACGTGTTGCGCAGGCTTGCCCACTCGCCGACGCGATGGGCTTTAGCTTCTTGATTCGGCATCATACTCCTCCTGTTGAAGGTTAGCCGTTGAGTCTGACCGCCAGACCAGCGACATACTCGCCCTGGTAGCGGGCAATCGAAAGTTCTTCCTGACTTGGCTGGCGCGAACCGTCGCCGCCGGCAATGGTTGTGGCGCCATAAGGCGTGCCGCCGCGCACCTGAGAAACGTCAAACAGCTCCTGTGCCGCATAGCCGATAGGCACAATCACCATGCCGTGATGCGCAAGCGTCGTCCAGGTGGAGGTAATGGTCTGCTCCTGGCCGCCGCCGGTACCGGTAGAGCTAAAGACGCTCGCCAGTTTGCCGTACAGCCCGCCGGAGGCCCAAAGACCGCCTGTCTGATCGAGGAAAGTCCGCATTTGCCCCGACATATTGCCGAAGCGGGTAGGGGTACCAAAGATAATGGCATCGTAGTCCGCCAGCTCCTGCGGCGTCGCCACAGGGGCATTTTGTGTTTTACCGCCGGCTTTAGCGAAGGCTTCAGCCTGCATGGTTTCCGGTACGCGTTTTAGCACCACATCGGCGCCGCTGACCTTTTCCGCGCCTTCGACAACGGCACGCGCCATGGTTTCGATGTGTCCATACATGGAATAATAAAGCACCAGAACTTTTGCCATTTGCGTCACTCCTCGGTTTATTATCAAAGCAGCCAAACGCTGCATGCTATTAAAGATATGCCCTGTAGCCGGGAGTGCCAACCATGAATAGCATTTCATTGATTTATAACAAATTAACAACAATTTTTGCGTTGTAGCAAAATGACACACTTTTGCGCTGCGCATTTCATAAGCGATAAGAGCGTCTTATGCATCTCGCAGCGGCAATCCCATACTTTCTTACCATCGCATGTTGCAGAATATTACGATTCGCGGGGCGGGTGCGCTGCTTCCACTAAGCTTAGTTCCACGCGGAATCGATAGCGACCGCCGCCAGGCGCGCAGCCGCGTAGACTCAGCCTAAACCATCGGAGGTCATTAATGGCAAACCATCGTGGCGGTTCAGGTAATTTTGCTGAAGACCGCGAAAGAGCAGCAGAAGCAGGTCGTAAAGGTGGCCAGCACAGCGGGGGGAACTTCAAAAACGATCCTCAACGCGCATCAGAAGCTGGAAAAAAAGGGGGGAAAAACAGTCACGGCAATCGTCACAGCTAGACGGCTGTAGCGGGGCAATACGTGGCCCTGAAATCCCATCAATCCCCGCCGCCGGGTCTTCCCGGCGGTTTTTTTCCGCCTCGCGGTTGCAGTAGACGCGGGGAATCTGCACACTTGAGGGCTGAATGTTACCCAGGTGTTGCTATGTCATTGCTCTCCCGCTATCAATTTTCCGTCAAACCTCAGGAAGCGATCCTCATCCTGATCACCATGTTCTGGGGCGGCACCTTTCTGGCGGTGCAGTACGCCGTGACCATGAGCGGGCCCTTTTTCTTCGTCGGTTTACGCTTCGCCACCGCGGCGGCGGCCGTGGCGCTGTTGTCGCTGAAAACGCTGCGCGGGCTGACGTGGCTTGAGGTTAAGGCGGGGGTAACGATCGGCGTCTCTATTGCGCTGGGCTACAGCCTGCAAACCTGGGGGCTGCAGTTTATCTCCAGCAGCAAATCGGCGTTTATCACCGCGATGTACGTTCCGCTGGTGCCGCTGCTGCAGTGGCTGTGTCTGGGACGTATGCCGGGGCTGATGTCCTGCGTCGGCATCGCGCTGGCGTTTTTTGGGCTTATCCTGCTCGCCGGGCCGGACGGCAACCTGCTGGAACTGGGCGAAGGGGAGCTGATTACGCTGGCAAGCGCGGTGGCGATTGCCGCAGAGATTATTTTGATCGGCGCCTGGGCGGGGAAAGTCGACGTGCGTCGGGTCACGATTATCCAGCTTGCCACCGCATCGCTGGTGGCCTTCGCCGCGATGGGACCGGCGGGCGAGTCGGTTCCGGAGCTGTCGCCGGCATTGCTGATGGTGGCGCTTGGCCTCGGCATTTTCAGCGCTATTATCCAGGTGACGATGAACTGGGCGCAGCGCAGCGTCTCGCCTACCCGCGCGACGGTTATCTATACCGGCGAGCCGGTCTGGGCCGGTATTTTCGGGCGGCTAGCCGGCGAGCGCCTGCCCGGGCTGGCGCTGCTTGGCGCGGCGTTTATCGTGCTGGGCGTGCTGGTCAGCGAACTGAAGTTTAAGCAGAAGAAAGGCCCCGACGCCGAGGATGCATGTACCCCGCAGGAATAACCCAGGAGAGAGCTATGGCACAGGACGCAGTAAAAAAAACGGGAAAACGCACCCAGGCGGTCAGCGCCAAAAAGCAGGCGATTCTTGCCGCCGCGCTGACCACCTTTTCGCAGTACGGCATCCACGGCACCCGGCTTGAACAGGTCGCGGAGCTCGCCGGGGTGTCGAAGACCAATCTGCTCTATTACTACCCCTCAAAAGACGCGCTCTACGTGGCGGTGATGCGCAATATTCTCGATATCTGGCTCGCCCCGCTGCGCGCCTTTCGTGAGGATTTCACGCCGCTGGTGGCGATTCGCGAATACATTCGCCTCAAGCTTGAGGTCTCGCGGGACTATCCGGAAGCCTCGCGGCTGTTTTGCCTGGAGATGCTGCAGGGCGCACCGCTGCTGATGGCCGAGCTGACCGGCGATTTGAAAGGGCTGGTGGCGGAGAAGTCGGCAATCATTGAAGGCTGGGTGGAGGCGGGCAAGCTGGCGGTTGTCGACCCGCATCACCTGATTTTTATGATTTGGGCGGCGACCCAGCACTATGCGGATTTTGCCACCCAGGTTGAGGCCGTCACCGGAAAAACGCTGCAGGACGAGGCGTTTTTTCAGCAGACGGTGGACAACGTCCAGCGCATGATTATCGAAGGTATCCGCGTGCGTTAATTGGCCGGCGGCAACGGGCAGCTGATATCGCCTTCATCGCAGTGCAGCAGCGACTCCAGCCATGCGGTGCGTTCGACGGTTTTGTCGGCCATGCACTGGCTGTTGATCATCGGCTGAATGCTGCCGCCCGCGCTGCCGGAGCTCATCAGCGCGCAGTCGGCGTCGCGCAGGGCGACCCATTTCTGCTGCGCGGTTTTCAGCAGCGCTTTTTGCGCGTCGGGCGCGCGTTTCAGCACGGTGGCATAGGTGTCGTTCAGCTTCTTATCGGCGGCCTGATACTGCGCGGCGGTGCACTCGTTGAGCGCCGTCTGCGTTGACGCTGAGCTGCATTCATCTGCCAGCGCCGTTGCGCTGACGAGCAGCGCGCCGCAGGCAATCAAAATTCGTTTCATGATGTTATCCGGTTAAAGAAAAAAGGCTCCGTTTCCGGAGCCTTATTAGCACAGCCTTAACCGATTGTCATCAGGCTGGCGTTGCCGCCCGCCGCGGCGGTATTCACGCTCAGCGAACGCTCCAGATAGAGACGCTCAAGCAGCAGATTGGTCTCCCCGCGGGCGAAGCCCTGTACGGAGACGATCGCGCCGTCGCGCGCGGCCACCTGCTGGCACAGCTCGCGCAGCTGGTCGGAATCGCCGTGGTAGATAACCGCATCGAACGGCTGGCTGGTCAGCACATCGCTTTTCGCAAAGCGGATGCGCTGGCTGACGGCTTTCGGCAGCTGTTTGGCCAGATCCCGGTGCAGACCGTCTTCCGGCCACAGCACCTCGCTGCCTGCCGCGGTCACCGCCGCCAGCTGTACCAGCGCATCCTGCGGGTTATCCGCGATGCACAGCACGCGCTCGCGCGGCATCAGCGTCCAGGTGTTGCGCTCGCCGGTCGGGCCCGGCAACAGACGCTGGGTGCCGGACTGCGCCAGCTCGGCATAGCGCTGGCACAGCGCCTGCAGCTCAGGTTTCCCTGCCGCCCAGTCGCGCAGCGCCTGCAGCGGCTGGTCGATAAGCGCTTTCAGCTGGGCGTCCACCGGACGCTCGGCGTCGTGGCGCACGAGGGTGGTCGCCAGCGCGTCGTCCGGACGGCTGGAAAGCAGACGGTAGAGGTACAGCGGACCGCCGGCTTTCGGACCGGTGCCCGACAGGCCTTCGCCGCCGAACGGCTGCACGCCGACTACCGCGCCGACCATATTGCGGTTGACGTACAGGTTGCCGACCTTCGCGCTGCCGGTGACGTGGGCGATGGTTTCATCAATACGGGTATGTACGCCGAGCGTCAGGCCGTAGCCGGAGGCGTTAATCTGACCGATCAGCGCATCCAACTCGCTGCGGCTGTAGCGCACCACGTGCAGCACCGGACCGAAGACCTCTTTTTTCAGCTCGTCGAAGCTGTTCAGCTCGATAAGCGTTGGCGCAATGAAGGTGCCGCTCTGCCACTCGCGGGCGTCTTCGCTGTTGTCGCGCGCCGCCTGATACACCGGACGCCCTTTCGCACGCAGCGTCTGGATGTGGCGCTCGATATTGGCTTTGGCCTCGCCGTCGATGACCGGACCGATATCCGTTGTCATGCGTCCCGGGTTGCCCATGCGGCACTCGGCCATGGCGCCCTTCAGCATGGTCAGGGTGTGGTCGGCAATCTCTTCCTGCAGGCACAGCACGCGCAGGGCGGAGCAGCGCTGACCGGCGCTGTCGAAGGCGGAGGCCAGCACGTCCACCACCACCTGCTCGGTGAGCGCGGAGGAGTCGACGATCATCGCGTTCATACCGCCGGTTTCGGCGATAAGCGGCGTCGGACGGCCCTGCGGATCAAGACGGCTGGCGATATTGCGCTGCAGCAGGGCGGCGACGTCCGTCGACCCGGTGAACATCACGCCGCGTACGCGGCCGTCGGCGGTCAGCTGCGCGCCGACGGTTTCCCCGCGGCCCGGCAGGAGCTGCACCACGCCTGGCGGTACGCCTGCCTCCAGCAAAATGTGAATTCCCTGGGCGGCAATCAGCGGCGTCTGCTCTGCGGGTTTTGCCAGCACGCTGTTGCCTGCGGCAAGCGCAGCGGCAATCTGGCCGGTGAAGATGGCCAGCGGGAAGTTCCACGGGCTGATGCAGACGACCGGCCCGAGCGGGCGATGGGTTTCATTGGCGAAATCGTCGCGCACCTGTCCGGCGTAATAGTGCAGGAAGTCGACCGCTTCGCGCACTTCGGCAATGGCGTTGCTGAAGGTTTTACCGGCTTCGCGCACCAGAATGCCAATCAGCTGCTGCATCTGGTCTTCCATCAGCACCGCAGCGCGTTCAAGGATGGCCGCGCGCTCCTGCGGCGGGGTGGCGAACCAGATAGGCGCGTTATTGACCGCGCTTTCCAGCGCCAGCTCGACTTCGCGCTCGGAGGCGTCGCGGACATAGCCGACGATATCTTTCGGCTCAGCGGGGTTAATCACCGGCGTCATGTCGCCCTCGGCGACCGGCTGCTCAAGCATCGGCAGCACCCGCCATTTTTGCAGCGCGCTGTTCAGCAGCGAGGAGGAGAGCGACGCCAGGCGGTGTTCGTTAGCCAGATCCAGCCCGGCGGAGTTAGCGCGGCCCTGGCCGTAGAGATCGCGCGGCAGCGGGATTTTCGGGTGCGGCAGCCCGGCGATACCTTCCTGCGCCGCCATTTTTTCCACGGCGGAGACCGGGTCGGCCACCAGCTCATCCAGCGGCAGCGTGGTATCGGCGATACGGTTAACAAACGAGGTATTGGCGCCGTTTTCCAGCAGGCGGCGCACCAGATAGGCCAGCAGCGTTTCGTGGGTGCCCACCGGCGCATAGATGCGGCATGGACGGTTCAGTTTTCCATCCGCCACTTTACCGACGACCTGCTCGTACAGCGGCTCGCCCATACCGTGCAGGCACTGGAACTCGTACTGCCCCGGATAGTAGTTATGGCCCGCCAGCTGGTAAATCGCCGCCAGCGTATGGGCGTTGTGGGTGGCGAACTGCGGGTAGATAAGATTCGGCACGCCGAGCAGCTTTTTCGCGCAGGCGAGGTAGGAGACATCGGTATACACCTTACGGGTATACACCGGGTATCCTTCAAGGCCGTCCATCTGCGCGCGTTTGATTTCGCTGTCCCAGTAGGCGCCCTTCACCAGGCGGATCATCAGGCGACGGCGGCTGCGGGTGGCGAGGTCAATCAGGTAGTCTATCACGAACGGGCAGCGCTTCTGATAGGCCTGGATAACAAAGCCGATACCGTTCCAGCCGGCAAGCTCCGGCTCAAAGCAGAGTTTTTCCAGCAGATCGAGAGAGATTTCCAGACGATCGGCCTCTTCGGCATCGATGTTAATCCCGATGTCGTACTGGCGCGCCAGCAGGGTCAGCGACTTCAGGCGCGGATAGAGCTCATCCATTACCCGGTCATACTGCGCGCGGCTGTAGCGCGGGTGCAGCGCCGACAGCTTGATGGAGATCCCCGGACCTTCATAGATTCCGCGGCCGTTGGAGGCTTTACCGATGGCATGGATCGCCTGCTGGTAGGAGACCATATAGGCCTGCGCGTCGGCGGCGGTCAGCGCCGCTTCGCCCAGCATGTCGTAGGAGTACCGGAAGCCTTTTTCCTCCAGCTTGCGGGCGTTGGCCAGCGCTTCGGCAATGGTTTCGCCGGTGACGAACTGCTCGCCCATCAGGCGCATCGCCATATCCACGCCTTTGCGGATCAGCGGCTCGCCGCTCTTGCCGATGATGCGGTTCAGCGATTTAGACAGGCTGGCTTCGTTGTGCGTTGAGACCAGCTTGCCGGTGAACAGCAGCCCCCAGGTGGCGGCATTGACGAACAGCGACGGGCTGCGGCCAATATGAGACTGCCAGTTGCCGTTGCTGATTTTGTCGCGAATAAGAGCATCGCGCGTGGCTTTGTCCGGAATACGCAGCAGCGCTTCGGCCAGGCACATCAGCGCCACGCCTTCCTGCGAGGAGAGGGAAAACTCCTGCAGCAGGCTTTGCACCATACCCGCACGGCCGCTGGCGGTTTTCTGGTTGCGCAGCTTCTCGGCGAGCTGATACGCCAGCTTATGGGCGCTTTCCGCAACCGGCTGCGGCAGGCGGGCCTGCTCAAGCAGCATCGGCACCGCGTCGGTCTCCGGACGGCGCCAGGCGGCGGTAATGGCGGAGCGGGTCACGGACTGCGGCAGGATCTGCTCGGCAAAATCGAGGAACGGCTGATGAATCTCATCCTGCTGGTAGGTTCCTTCGTCGCTTTCGTTGGCTGCGCCGGATAAGAGTGCCGGTAGCTCCGGCAGCGCATCGTCGTTTTCCAGTTTTTCCAGATAGTTGAAGATGGCCTGCTTAATCAGCCAATGCGGCGTGCGGTCAATGCGCGTGGCCGCGCTTTTGATGCGTTCGCGGGTCGCGTCATCAAGCTTAACCCCCATCGTGGTGGTGCCCATACCGGTAGCTCCTGTCGTTCTGTTAACTTTATTTTGGGTTGCAGTGAAATATCCACTATGTTGCAACTTTGTGCAACCGTGTTAAATGTGACGCCGCCAGCAATCAGAAAAAGCGATGGATTGTTAAACCCAGGTAACAGGAAAAAGCCTGACGTGAAGGGTGACATACGCCAGGAACCATGCGCTGGTTAACATTTATAAAAGGTGCAACCTTAAAAAACGTGAGCGAGTGCAACCTATAGGCAAGAGAACGCGTTGCGGGGATGTATTGTGTGTAAATGAGGTGTTAAAACGTTTGTGAATAAATTCGGCTTACGGCAGGATACGGGCCGCCCGTAATAAAGAACACGCATTACTTCGTTCCGGTAATGGAAATAACATACCCGTCATACTTCAAGTTGCATGTGCGTTGGCTGCGGCCGCTCGCCCCGGTCACTTACTCAAGTAAGCTCCTGGGGACTCCCGCCCTTGCCGCCTTCCCGCAACTCGAATTATTTAGGGTGAAAATTATTCTGGAGAATCATTGATGGCTATTAGCACACCGATGGTGGTGACTTTTCTTATTTATATATTTGGCATGATCCTGATTGGGTTTATGGCATGGCGTTCGACCAAAAACTTTGACGACTATATCCTCGGCGGCCGCAGCCTTGGGCCGTTTGTCACCGCGCTGTCTGCTGGCGCATCCGACATGAGCGGCTGGCTGCTGATGGGGCTGCCGGGGGCGATTTTCATTTCCGGTATTTCCGAAAGCTGGATCGCTATCGGCCTGTGCCTGGGCGCGTGGGTCAACTGGAAGCTGGTTGCCGGGCGTCTGCGCGTGCACACCGAAGCGAACAACAATGCGCTGACGCTGCCGGATTACTTCACCGGGCGGTTTGAAGACAACAGCCGCGTGCTGCGCATTATTTCCGCCCTCGTTATTCTGCTGTTTTTCACCATTTACTGCGCCTCCGGCATTGTGGCGGGCGCGCGCCTGTTTGAAAGCACCTTCGGCATGAGCTATGAAACCGCGCTGTGGGCCGGTGCGGCGGCAACCATTCTGTATACCTTTATCGGCGGCTTCCTCGCGGTGAGCTGGACGGATACCGTGCAGGCGAGCCTGATGATTTTCGCGCTGATCCTGACGCCGGTGATTGTTATCCTCACCGTCGGCGGCTTTGGCGATTCGCTGGAGGTGATTAAGCAGAAGAGCATCGAAAACGTGGATATGCTCAAGGGGCTTAACTTTGTGGCTATCGTCTCGCTGATGGGCTGGGGGCTGGGCTACTTCGGCCAGCCGCACATTCTGGCGCGCTTCATGGCGGCGGATTCGCACCACAGCATCGTTCATGCGCGTCGTATCAGTATGACCTGGATGATCCTCTGTCTCGCCGGAGCGGTTGCCGTCGGTTTCTTCGGTATTGCGTACTTTAACAATAACCCGTCGCTGGCGGGCGCGGTGAACCAGAACGCCGAGCGCGTGTTCATTGAGCTTGCGCAGATCCTCTTTAACCCGTGGATTGCCGGTATTCTGCTGTCGGCGATTCTGGCGGCGGTCATGTCGACCCTGAGCTGCCAGCTGCTGGTGTGCTCCAGCGCCATCACCGAAGATCTGTACAAGGCTTTCCTGCGTAAAGGCGCGAGCCAGAAAGAGCTGGTATGGGTGGGCCGCCTGATGGTGCTGGTGGTCGCGCTGGTGGCGATTACGCTGGCGGCGAATCCGGAAAACCGCGTTCTGGGGCTGGTGAGCTACGCCTGGGCAGGCTTTGGCGCGGCGTTTGGCCCGGTCGTGCTGTTCTCGGTGATGTGGTCGCGGATGACCCGTAACGGAGCGCTGGCGGGGATGGTTATCGGCGCGCTGACCGTGATTGTCTGGAAGCAGTTCGCCTGGCTGAACCTGTATGAAATCATTCCGGGCTTCGTCTTCGGCAGTATCGGTATCGTGGTATTCAGCCTGCTGGATAAGGCGCCTTCGGCCTCCATGCAGCGGCGTTTTGCCGAGGCGGACGCCCACTACCATTCTGCGCCGCCGTCGCGGCTGCAGGTGGAATAATACCCAGCCCGCGCAAGCGGGCTTTTTCTTGCTAATTGGCTGAAAATGCGCTGATATTTGACGGCTTGAAACTATGAGGATAGCCGACAATGAATCTTAAAACAGGGGTTGCCGCCGCCGCGCTGGCGCTGGCGTTAACGGGCTGCACTACCGCATCGCAGAAAAATAACAGCGTCGCCATGCAAGGCTGTAAGGCGGAAAACGTGATGCAGCAGACCACGCTTTACTTCGGCCTGAGCCGTCCGGCAGGTAATGACATCACCGCCCAGGAGTGGCAGCAGTTTGTTGACCGCGACGTGACGCCGCGCTTTCGCGACGGCTTAACGGTGTTTGATGCGCGCGGGCAGTGGCTGGGTAATGACGGGAAAGTGGCGCGCGAGCAGAGCAAGGCGCTGATGCTGATCCACGGTACAGACGCGCAAAGCGAGGCCAGCATCGAGGCGCTGCGCGGGATCTACAAATCGCGCTTTGCCCAGGAGTCGGTGATGCGCGTCGATCGACCGGTTTGCGTGCAGTTCTGAGTTTTTTTGCAACGACACAGGGACCCTCCGGCCCCTGTGTCGTTATCCTGAGATTTACAGCACCAGTCCGGCAAAGCTTGCCGACAGCAGGCTCACCAGCGTCGCGCCGTAGACCAGACGCAGGCCAAAGCGGGAAACGCTGTTTCCCTGCTGCTCGTTCAGCCCCTTAATCGCCCCCGCCACGATGCCAATAGAGGCAAAGTTGGCGAACGACACCAGGAAGACGGAAAGAATACCGAGCCCGCGAGGGGACATCTGCGCGGCGATTTTCTGCAGCTCAATCATTGCGACGAATTCGTTGGCGACGAGCTTGGTAGCCATAATGCTGCCCGCGTGCAGGGCATCGCTCAGCGGAATGCCGACCAGCCACGCCAGAGGATAAAAGACGTAGCCGAGGATCTGCTGGAAGCTTAAGCCGAACAGCGCGGAGAAAAGGGCGTTAACGGCGCTTATCAGCGCAATAAAGCCAACAAGCATCGCCAGAATAATCATCGCCACCTTGAAGCCTGCCAGAATATATTCGCCGAGCATCTCAAAGAAACTCTGCGATTCGTGCATTTTTTCCAGCTTAATTTCCGCTTCGGCTTCCGGTCGCGTCGGGTTAATCACCGACAGAATGATAAAGGTGCTGAACATGTTGAGGATCAGCGCCGCGACAACATATTTCGCATCCAGCATCGTCATATAGGCGCCGACAATCGACAGCGATACCGTCGACATCGCGGTGGCGGCCATGGTGAACAGGCGGCGGGAGGAGAGGTCGGAGAGCACCGCCTTGTAGGCGATAAAGTTCTCTGACTGACCGAGAATCAGCGAGCTGACGGCGTTAAACGACTCCAGCTTGCCCATGCCGTTGACCTTCGAGAGCAGCGTGCCGATGACGCGAATAAAAATCGGCAGGATGCGCCAGTGCTGCAAAATACCGATCAGCGCCGAAATGAAAATAATCGGGCACAGTACGCCGAGGAAGATAAAGGCGAGCCCTTTTTCGCTCATTCCGCCGAAGACGAAATTGGTGCCCTGCGCAGAGAATTTCAGCAGCGATTCAAATACCCCGGAAACAGATTTAATCAGGGTTAATCCGCTTTCGGCATGCAGAAAAAAGAATGCCAGCGCGATTTCAATGATGATGAGCTGCAAAATGTAGCGAAGACGAATTTTTTTACGGTCGAAGCTGACCAGCCAGGCGAGCGCAAGGATGACCGCCAGTGCCAGAAGAAAGTGAAGGATATTAGACATTTAATTAATTTCACAGGTAAACAAACCGCCTATTTAGCCATAGCCCGCAGAGCGGGTAAATGGGGAGGATGAAAAAAGACGGTCGACCGACGGTTGGCTAATCCATTGTGTTGTTAAGGTTTTTTTACATCCTGTCATCATTCTCTGCACATTTCGCTTGTGTTTCTCGTCATCATAATGATAATCACTATCAATCACATTTACGTATCTTTGCACCGGTTGACGGCGATTCACATTAAGGATGTCCGGCATGTTTGTTCCATTTCTCATTATGTTACGTGAAGGCCTTGAGGCCGCACTGATCGTCAGCCTCATTGCCAGCTACCTGAAGCGTACGCAGCGGGGCCGCTGGATTGGCGTCATGTGGGTCGGCGTGTTCTTCGCCGCCGCGTTGTGCCTGGGCCTGGGCTTATTCATTAATGAGACGACCGGCGAGTTTCCGCAAAAGCAGCAGGAGCTGTTTGAAGGGATCGTCGCGGTCATTGCGGTATTCATCCTGACCTGGATGGTGTTCTGGATGCGTAAAGTGTCCCGTAACGTGAAGCAGCAGCTGGAGCAGGCGGTGGATAACGCGCTGCAAAAAGGCAGCAGCCACGGCTGGGCGCTGATTCTGATGGTCTTTTTCGCCGTGGCGCGCGAGGGGCTGGAGTCGGTGTTCTTCCTGCTGGCGGCCTTCCAGCAGGATCTCGGCATCTGGCCGCCGCTGGGGGCGATGCTGGGGCTGGCGACGGCGGTGGTGCTCGGTTTTCTGCTCTACTGGGGCGGCGTGCGCCTCAATCTGGGCGCCTTCTTTAAGTGGACCAGCCTGTTCATCCTGTTCGTCGCGGCCGGGCTTGCGGCCGGGGCGATTCGCGCATTTCACGAGGCGGGGCTGTGGAATCACTTCCAGGACGTGGCGTTCGACTTCAGCAATGTGCTTTCCACCCATACGCTGCTCGGTACGCTGCTGGAGGGGATTCTGGGCTACCAGGAAGCCCCGAGCGTTAGCGAAGTGGCGATGTACTTTATTTATCTGATTCCGGCGCTGGTGCTGTTCGCGATGCCCCCGCGCGTCGCGACCGCGCCGTCGCGCTCGGCGCCCTAACAACGACCCCATAATTTTCCGTTTGGTTACAACCTACTTTTTAAAGGGATGAGTCATGACGATTAACTTCCGCCGTAGCGCGCTGCAGCTGGGCATTGCTGCGCTGTTCTCTTCCGCCTTCTGCGCGCAAGCGGCCGATATTCCGCAGGTGAAAATCACGGTAAACGACAAGCAGTGCGAGCCGATGAGCATCACCGTGAACTCAGGTAAAACCCAGTTCATTATTCAGAACCACAGCCAGAAAGCCCTCGAATGGGAGATCCTTAAGGGCGTAATGGTCGTCGAAGAGCGCGAGAACATCGCCCCGGGCTTTACCCAGAAGCTGACCGCTAACCTTCAGCCTGGCGACTATGAGATGACCTGCGGCCTGCTGACGAATCCGAAAGGCAAGCTGACGGTAAAAGGCGAGGCGACGGCCGATGCGGCGAAAGCGGATGCGGTGCTGGTTCTTGGCGATGCCATCACCCAGTACAAAGCCTGGGTCAGCGTGCAGACGGCTGAGCTGGTGAAAAGCACCCAGGCGTTTACCGCCGCCGTGAAGGCGGGCGACCTTGAAAAAGCCAAATCCCTCTATGCGCCGACGCGCCAGTACTACGAGCGTATCGAACCGGTCGCCGAGCTGTTTGCCGACCTCGACAGCAGCATCGACGCCCGCGAAGACGACTACGAGAAAAAAGCCGCCGATCCGAAATTCACCGGTTTCCACCGCCTGGAGAAAGCGCTGTTTGGCGATAACACCACCAAAGAGATGGGTCCCTACGCCGACCAGCTGAATAGCGACGTACTGGAACTGCAAAAACGCATCAGCGAGCTGGCGTTCCCGCCGTCAAAAGTGGTCGGCGGCGCGGCGGGCCTGATTGAAGAGGTTGCGGCCAGCAAGATCAGCGGTGAAGAAGATCGCTACAGCCACACCGACCTGTGGGACTTCCAGGCCAACGTCGATGGCGCGCAGAAGATAGTCGACCTGCTGCGTCCGCAGCTGCAAAAGGACAACGGCGCGCTGCTCGCGAAGGTGGACGCTAACTTCAAGAAAGTGGACGCAATTCTGGCGAAATACCGCACTAAAGACGGTTTTGAAACCTACGATAAGCTGACCGACGCCGACCGCAACGCGCTGAAAGGGCCGATCACCACGCTGGCGGAAGATCTGGCGCAGCTGCGCGGGATCCTGGGTCTGGACTAAGCGCTATGACAGAGCAAAAACAGGACGGCGTGAACGAACCTTCACGCCGTCGCTTACTGAAAAGCATCGGCGCGCTGGGCGGTGCGCTAGCCATTTCGGGCGGCTGCCCGGTGGCCCATGCGGCAAAACCATCGCGCCCGGCGGACAGTACCGCCACCGATATGCGGATGGAGGCCCAACCGTTTTACGGCCAGCATCAGGCGGGCGTTCTGACGCCGCAGCAGGCGGCAATGATGGTCGTGGCGTTTGATGTGCTGGCGAGCGACCGGGCCGACCTCGAGCGGCTGTTTCGCCTGCTGACCGGGCGTATTGCGTTTCTGACCCACGGCGGCCCGGCGCCTGATACGCCGAACCCGCGCCTGCCGCCGCTGGATTCCGGCATTCTCGGCCCGTATATTGCGCCGGATAACCTGACGGTCACCGTGTCGCTGGGGCATTCGCTGTTTGACGAGCGTTTTGGCCTGGCGGATAAAGCGCCGAAAAAGCTGCAGCGGATGACGAAGTTTCCTAACGACGCGCTGGATGCCGCGCTGTGTCACGGCGACCTGCTGCTGCAGATTTGCGCCAATTCGCAGGACACGGTGATCCACGCCCTGCGCGACATTATCAAGCACTCGCCGGATCTGCTGAGCGTTCGCTGGAAGCGGGAAGGGTTTATTTCCGATCACGCCGCGCGCAGCAAAGGCAAGGAGACGCCGGTCAACCTGCTTGGTTTTAAGGACGGAACGGCTAACCCGGACAGCGGCGATACCGCGCTGATGAATGAGGTCGTGTGGGTCACGCCGGAGCAGGGCGAACCGGCCTGGACGGTGGGCGGCTCCTATCAGGCCGTGCGGATCATCCAGTTTCGCGTCGAGTTCTGGGACCGCACGCCGCTTAAGGAGCAGCAGACCATTTTTGGCCGCGACAAGCACAGCGGCGCGCCGCTCGGCATGCAGCACGAGCACGACGTACCGGATTACGCCAGCGACCCGAATGGCGACGTTATTGCGCTCGACAGCCATATTCGCCTGGCCAATCCGCGTACCCCGGAAACGCAGTCCAGCCTGATGATGCGCCGCGGCTACAGCTATTCGCTCGGCGTCAACAACGCCGGACAGCTGGAGATGGGGCTGCTGTTCGTGTGCTATCAGCACGACCTCGAAAAGGGGTTCCTGACGGTGCAGAAGCGTCTCAATGGCGAAGCGCTTGAAGAGTACATCAAGCCGGTTGGCGGAGGTTATTTCTTTGTTTTACCGGGCGTAAAAGATAACACCCGCTACCTTGCTCAGGCGTTGCTGGAGGCCTGATTCAGCGTCCTGCCCGCCAGGGCAGGCGCTTATTTCATAATAATCAAGACATGACGATATTTTTGTTTGGTCAAAAATTTTTAAATAAATTTCTGGCGCAGAAATGCGATCGCATGCCCGTCTTGCCGCTGTTCTAATAAGATTTCTATACCAGACATCCCCCAAACTGATTCAGCGCCGGAATTGACGCAGGGGGTTCCCCGGAGGTAAATTCGTCGGTCGGCCGTATCATACTGGCAGTGATGCGGTATTCGGGGACCATCGCTATTAATTTATTATTAAACAAATACAACGGTAAAATCACAATGAGTACCACTTTAATTATTTTGTTAATATTAAATGCACTCTCTATTTTTTTGATAATGGGTGTCATTAACTCATTGATGAACATCGAAAAAAGAATCAGGAATGACATCCTCGAACTTCAGCAAAAGCTAGGTCAGGTAAGCCAGAAAGTCGATGCTGAAACCATCGTTGAAAAAACAAAAGAAGTTGTCCATATTGAGCCGGAAATATCACCAGAACATAAGATCAGTCAGCTAAAGCTCGATAAAGATCAGCGTATCCTGCGTGATAAAGAGGCACAGGATGCTCAGCGGCGGTTTGAAAATGAGTGGTATGAAGGATTAATAAAAAAAATAGAGCAGTATATTTGAGAACACTACTCTCAAGATTTTTGTTATCGAAGGGGATGAAGAACAATGAAAACGCGCCAGTTTACTGGCTGGCGCGCTCTGGATGACGTACAAGTTAGAAATGATAGTTAATTCTGAATGTAATTTCTTGATAATCAGTTTTATAACGAGCATAACTATCATTTAATGTGTTTGCATCGCTGGCTAACCATGCATCACTTTCACCTAAATCTGTGTATTTATACTCAAGAGCGGCTGAAAAACTATTGTTAAATTTCCATTCTACGCCAGCACCAACATTATATCCAACGCGAGTGCCATCGGCTGTTGCATCATACGGGTCTAAGCAGTCTTTAATGGTTGTGGTTGGATCGGAGTAACAACCGCGTGCATAATCCATAGAGGCAACTGTTAATCCGGCGGTAGTGTAAATAAGCCAGTTCTCAATAGCATAACCGGCTTTAAAATTTAAATTGAAGGCCTGATTAATTTCAATTTGATCATAGTATTCTGAAATTGATTCAGCATTGCTGATGCCACCGCTAATATTAGCAGCCTGCCAACCTGTTTCAACTCCTAAAACAATATTATTATCCAATTGCCAGTAATGCCCCGCCTGAATGCCGCCAATTGTTCCGTCAATATCACGTGGCGTCCCTGATGCCTCGGCATTCCCGGGTACTACATAAACATCATGATTGGTTCCGCTACCGTAACCAAAGTTACCACCGACATACCAACCATCAAAAGGTTTTGTAGTTTCTGCTGATGCTATAGAGGAAAAAATAAGCAGTGAAATAGCTAAAGTTGTTTTGCGCATTTATTTCTATCCATGTAGTGAGATAAAGGATCTCGGTAAAATAGTGTAACTAATACTGTTGGCTAATGTTGTAATCATATTAGCTCATTGTTTCTTTTTACTGTCAAATTTTCCAGGGTTCAAAAATAAATTGTTTAATACCAGTGGTTATATGATTAAAATTAATCCGATATACTACTTCGCGATTTACTGGAGTCTTTTGGATGCGTAGCTGAAAATGTGCACAGATAAATTGATACCTAAAAACCGTACGAATATTTTTTAGATGAGAACTATAGATAAATCTATTCCGGAAAAGTACCGTTGCTAATAATTGGTGATGGAGTCATCGCCTGTGCGGGATTGTTGATTGGTAGTTCGTATTCTATCTAAATTGTGGGATATGATTGCGCAATCATTTGCTCATCGCGTTATGTGTAGTATCCAACATACTGGCTGTAGATGGATTTGGTAACAGAGTCGCCGCGTTTGTTCAATGCGGCTCCCGGTTTTATAAGAAGCCTGCACTGTCATTGGTGATAACGTCTGTCGACGGCACTCCTGTGCTGGGCTAAAAAATGTTCTCTACCCTCTCTTGTTGTTTATAGCAGATTTTTATAATACATTGTTTTTTAAGTAACTATGTGTTTTCTGGCAGGCTTGAAAAGCGCCATCATAATTCTGTAATATTTCTGTCAGATGCTACTCCCGACTGAGCGGGAAACCAGACGTTACGTTTAGGTAAAAAAATTGTTGCATCAATGCTAATTTTTGGTGTAATTATTACATAAGCGGTAGTTCCCGGCAGTGATGATGTTTCACTATGGAGATCGCTAATGGTAGCGTCCTGTACTGGACAGAGAATAACAAACAACCGCACTCCTCAGCGCGGAGGACCGACCTCCGGCAGCAATTTCTTCACCACAAAATTTCCCCAGATTACGGCAGCTAACGAGTTCACCGACGTGATGCGCGGTGTGCTATCGCGCATCGTTGCGTCATTTCAACAGGCAAGCAATGGCTTACAAGGAAGCCAAACCTCAGACGTTCGTGCTCATCAACGTGCTGATTTGCGCACGTGTCATGTAGACCAACAACTCAAGGTGCTATCCATGGGAAGACAAAAAGCAGTGATCAAAGCTCGTCGCGAAGCAAAACGTGTGCTGAGACGGGATTCACGGAGCCACAAGCAACGTGAAGAAGAATCGGTCACCTCGCTTGTGCAGATGAGTGGCGTAGAAGCAATTGGCATGGCGCGGGACAGCCGTGATAATTCTCCAATTGCAGCGCGCAATGACGCTCAGGCGCACTACCTGAATGCTATCGAGAGTAAATCGCTTATTTTCGCCACCGGCGAGGCGGGGTGCGGTAAAACCTGGATCAGCGCGGCGAAAGCCGCCGAGGCGCTGATTCATAAGGATGTGGAAAGGATTATCGTGACCCGTCCGGTGCTGCAGGCCGATGAGGATCTCGGTTTCCTGCCCGGTGACATGTCCGAGAAATTCGCGCCGTACTTCCGGCCTGTCTATGACGTTCTGGTAAAACGCTTAGGCGCGTCTTTTATGCAGTACTGCCTGCGCCCGGAAATTGGCAAGGTGGAAATCGCGCCGTTCGCCTATATGCGCGGACGTACATTTGAAAATGCGGTCGTGATTCTTGACGAGGCCCAGAACGTGACCGCTGCGCAAATGAAGATGTTCCTGACGCGCCTCGGGGAAAACGTGACGGTCATCGTTAACGGCGATATCACCCAGTGCGACCTGCCGAGAGGAGTACAGTCCGGCTTAAGCGATGCGCTGGCGCGCTTTGAGGAAGATGAGATGGTGGGAATTGTCCGCTTCACGAAAGAGGATTGCGTGCGCTCGGCGCTGTGCCAGCGGACGCTCCATGCGTACAACTGAGGTTAATGCTGTTGCTGACAAAGCCCGGGAGACCGGGCTTTGCTTTTGGTAAGGGGGATTGACTGGCGGTCGACCCCCGGTCGGGTTTCTTGTGTAACATGCGAAAAAAAAGCTCGTACTTGCGTACGAGCTCTTCTTCAAATATGGCGGTGAGGGGGGGATTGACTCGCTGCGCTCGCCCTGCGGGCAGCCTGCTCGCTGCGCTCACAGTCTGTCCAACTGGCAGTCGCCAGTTGTCGACCCCCGGTCGGGGCTTCTCATCCCCCCAGGGGTGTGCAACATGCGAAAAAAAAAGCCCCTACTTGCGTACGAGCTCTTCTTCAAATATGGCGGTGAGGGGGGGATTGACTCGCTGCGCTCGCCCTGCGGGCAGCCTGCTCGCTGCGCTCACAGTCTGTCCAACTGGCAGTCGCCAGTTGTCGACCCCCGGTCGGGGCTTCTCATCCCCCCAGGGGTGTGCAACATGCGAAAAAAAAAGCCCCTACTTGCGTACGAGCTCTTCTTCAAATATGGCGGTGAGGGGGGGATTCGAACCCCCGATACGTTGCCGTATACACACTTTCCAGGCGTGCTCCTTCAGCCACTCGGACACCTCACCATATTGTATCGCTGCCGTCCTCTTGGGGGGCAACGGGGCGCTACTATAGGGAGTTGCATGAAAACGGTCAAGCATATTTTCAGCTTTCCGTATCATTCGGTTAAGCAATAATCATTCCCTGCCCGAATCGTCGGGCAGGGCGATGAATTAACGCCGGGAATCGAGCGTTTCGCTGTTTTTAACCACGTCCTGCGCTTTGCTGTAGCTTTCGATCAGCAGCTGATAGGCCGGGAAAATCTGGGTATAGACAGCGGCCCACTCGGCGGCGTCTTCACGGTTCCAGGTTCCCTGCAGCTCAGAGGCGACGGCGGCGGTATCCATCGGCACGACGCCTGCCTGCACCACACGCGCCAGGGTAATTTCCTGCGCCATTTTGCTGTAGGTGCCGGAGGCGTCAATGACCGCAAAAACCTTATAACCTTCCGCTACCGCGCTGATGGAAGGGAACGCCATGCAGACGCTGGTGATGGTGCCGGCGATAATCAGCGTTTTGCGCCCTGTGGCTTTTACCGCAGCCACAAACTCCGGGTTATCCCAGGCGTTGATTTCGCCTCTGCGCGCGACGTACTGCGCATGCGGCGCGTTGGCATGAATCTCCGGAATCAGCGGGCCGTTTGGCCCCTGCGGCACAGAAGCGGTGGTGATCACCGGCATCCCGGCAAGCGTCGCCATTTTTGCCAGCGCCGCCGCGCGGGCGCGCAGCTCCGGCATCGGCATATCGCCTACGGTTTGAAACAAACCGCTCTGGTGATCGATAAGCAGCATCGCGGCGTCATTTACATCAATCACCGGACGAGCGCCGTTAAAGTTGGCTGGATTAGACATCATATTCTCCTGTTGAGTCTCAGATCTGACCGAATCGGCCGGAATTGAAATCACGAATGGCTTCAGCGATTTCGGTTTTGCTGGTCATCACAAAGGGGCCATAGCCCACAATGGGGTCGTTCAACGGTTCCCCGGCAAGCAGCAGGATGCTGGCGTCAGCGCTGGCCTGCAGATGCAGCGTCTCCCCATGCTGGCTGAGGACGACAAGCTGCGCCTCATTGGCCGTCGTTGTACCGTTCACCACGACGCTCCCTTCCATTACCACCAGCGCGGTGCTCCAGCCCTCCGGCTGCGTCAGGGAGACTTCATGGCCCTGCGTCAGGCGCATGTCCCAGACGTTCATCGGCGACCAGGTATGCGCTGGACCGCGGATATCGCCGTACCGTCCGGCGATAACCCGAAGTGTGCCGCTGTTCTCCGGCAGGTCGACGCGCGGGATGCTGGCATCGGTGATGCTCTGGTAGCCTGGCGCCGCCATCTTGTCTTTGGCGGGCAGGTTGACCCACAGCTGCATCATCTTCAGTTCGCCGCCGCGACGGGCGAAATCTGCGGAATGGAACTCTTCGTGCAGGATCCCGGCACCTGCGGTCATCCACTGCACATCGCCGGGGCCGATTACGCCGCCTTTGCCGGTCGAGTCCCGATGTTCAACCTCGCCAGCATAGACCAGCGTGACGGTTTCAAAACCGCGGTGCGGATGTTCGCCAACGCCGCGTTTTGCGCCGTCTGCCGGAAAGGTGTACGGACCGGCGAAGTCGAGCAGCAGGAAGGGGCTGAGCTGTTCACCGTGCGTCTGATACGAAAACAGCGAACGAACCGGAAAACCGTCGCCGACCCAGTGCGGGCGGGGAGCGGTATAAACACCAGTAATCTGTTTCATGGAGTTCTCCTGCGTGATTAACTCTGATGTGAATTAGCTTATATTCAGATCTAATTTGTGAAAAGATAGTGAAAATGACATTCACTGTTCTAAAAATAGGACGACTGGCGATGATGCAGGATCTCAATGATTTCGCGTGGTTTGTACAGGTGGTGGACCACGGCGGTTTTGCCGCCGCCGGGAGGGCGCTCGACGTGCCCAAGTCCAGGCTAAGTCGCCGCATTGCGCAGCTCGAAGAGCGATTAGGCGTACGGTTAATTCAGCGTACGACCCGGCAGTTTAGCGTGACCGAGGTCGGGCAGACGTTCTACCAGCACTGTAAGGCGATGATGATTGAAGCCGACGCGGCCCAGGAGGCTATCGCCGCGCTGCAGGCGGAACCGCGAGGGACCGTGAAGCTCACCTGTCCGGTGACGCTGTTGCACGTACACGTAGGCGCGATGCTGGCTAAATTTCTGGCGCAGTATCCTGGCGTAAACCTACAGCTTGAGGCGACGAACCGGCGGGTGGATGTCGTCGCGGAAGGCGTCGATGTTGCTATCCGCGTGCGTCCGAGGCCGTTTGATGACAGCGATCTGGTCATGCGCGTACTGGCCGATCGCGCCCATTGCCTGGTGGCCAGCCCGTCATTAATCGCCGCCATGGGGGAACCTTCTTCCCCGGCGGAGCTGGGCCGGTGGCCGGGGCTGAGCATCGCAGCGGGAAAGCATCTCCATCAGTGGGCGCTGCATGGGCCCGATGGCGCACGTGCGGAGGTGCATTTTACCCCGCGTCTGGTGACGACGGACATGCTGGCCCTGCGTGAAGCGGCGATAGCGGGAATCGGCATCGTGCAGCTGCCGTTACTGATGGTGCGCGAACAGCTGGCCCGCGGCGAACTGCGGGCGGTGCTGAAAGCATGGGAGCCGAGACGTGAAGTGATACATGCAGTATATCCTTCGCGGCGTGGCTTATTGCCCGCGGTGAGGGCGCTGGTTGACTTCCTGACGGAGGAATATCAGAAGATGACTGAGGACTAGTTTCTGCGAAGTTTATATATGAAATAATACGTCCGTCGGTGAAATGTATTATTAATACGATGAAATTGGCTGGTGGTTATTAACGGGGATTGATTATCTTCACGAATACATTGCTTTCCATTCATTTTTCGGAAATATATTGCAGGGGTGAGATTGTTTTAAATCAATAAATAATATGTTGCACGTTGCAGTAATCCATTATTTATGAGATTTTTCTTATCAAGAGTTAAGCAACTCTTAATGAATGGAACTCATCTTATTAAGGATAATGATATGAAACGTGCAATCGTTGCGGCTGCGGTATTGTCTGCTGTTTTCGCCAGCGTGGGTGCATTTGCTGCGCAAGAGACAGGGGTATTAACGATAAAAGGTGCCGTTGTCGGTAACCCATGTACTTTTGTCGACGGAAAGAGTGAAGAGACTGTTATCTTAAAACAAATCTCGATTAATGACATTAATAATGAAGTCATAAATTCCGCTATTGCAAAAAATAGCGAAGAAACAAAATTACTGACGATTACTTGCCCGACGGTAACAGTGAATGACCATGTGAATGTGCGTATTGTTTCACCGAGTATGGATGATAATGGTTTCATCGCTAATCAGAATACAGCGCCAACCAGCCCGCAGAAAGTTGGCTTTATGTTGACCGGCACCGGAGGCGGCCAGGTGGTCAATAACGCGCTGAACGCCATCACTATACCTGGGAACGAGCTGGTGGGTGGTCAGGAGTATCAAATTCCCCTTACCGTTCACTACGCCAGGAATGGGGATGAGACCACCCAAGGGGATGTGATCGCGACGGTAAGATTAGAAGTTAGCTCTGATTAAACAAAAAATCGGCAGCTACGGCTGCCGATACTTTAGAAGGTACAAAAAATGAAAGGATTCATTGCGTTACTTCTATCATCCGTAATACTGCCCGCCCAGGCTGGCGTGGTGATTTATGGAACTCGCGTTATTTATCCCGCCGAAAAGAAAGAGATTATTGTTCAACTGATGAATCAGGGAAAGCGCGCTTCGCTGGTGCAGTCATGGATTGATGACGGCAATACATCGCTACCGCCAGAAAAGATTCACGTTCCCTTTCTGCTGACGCCGCCGGTAGTAAAAGTCGCGGGGGACTCCGGGCAGCAGTTGAAAATTAAAAAAATGCCAAATGCGTTACCGGACAACAAAGAAAGTTTGTTCTATCTGAATGTGTTGGATATCCCACCAAATCATCCGGAGCATGACGGGAAGAATGCGCTAAAGTTTGCCATGCAAAGCCGGATTAAGCTGTTCTATAGACCTAAAGGTATCGCCGCCGTCAATAATTATAGTTTCCAACAGATTAGTTTGGCACAAAACGGTAAGCACGTGACAATTAAAAATGATACAGCAAACTGGATCACTGTTACTACGATTAAAATGAACGGTGCTAAAGTAAACCATGCCAGCATCATGGTTGCACCATTATCCACTCAGAATATTTCATTAAAAAATACCGGTGCCCGGATATATAACATGACGATTATTGACGACTACGGAAATTATATTAGCGATAACATAAGCGTGAAATAACAGGAGTCGGTTATGTTAAGGATGACACCGCTCGCTTCGGCGATCTTATTATTATTGTTTTCTGGTGATGTGATAGGTGCCGATGAAACCTATGACACGAATTTTATGCCCGGAGGCATGCAGGGTGAAAAATCCTCCAGCTTTCGTTTCGCTGATAATCATCCTCTGCCGGGAACCTACGATCTGGATATCTATGTCAATAATAAATGGCGTGGGAAATATGATGTTGATGTAGAAGGCAACCTGGATCAAACCTGTTTACCTGTTGATGCCGCCGAGCAGTTGGGGATCAAAACGGCGGCATTTAAAATGACAGGTCCAAAGGCGTGTATTCCATTAAAATCATTGGTGCAGGGTGGACGTTATGCATTTGACATCAGTACGTTTCGTCTCGACCTGCATGTCCCTCAGGCCTATGTTCATGAGCTGGAAAATGGCTACGTAGCTCCGGAAAACTGGGATCGTGGCGTCAATGCGCTTTATACCTCGTATTATGCCAGCCAGTATTACAGCGATTATAAAGACTCCGGCAACAGTAAAAGCACCTATGCCCGCTTTACCAGCGGGTTGAATCTGTTGGGCTGGCAGCTGCATTCCGATGTGACATATAACAAAACTGATGACAGCAGCGGCGACTGGAAGAGTAATACCCTTTATCTGGAGCGCGGTATCGCGGAGATTCTCGGTACGCTTCGGGCCGGGGATATGTATACCTCGTCAGATATTTTTGACGCTGTACGTTTTCGCGGCGTACGCCTGTACCGCGACATGCAGATGTTGCCAAACTCAAAGCAGAACTTTACCCCATTAGTCCAGGGGATAGCGCAGAGTAACGCGCTGGTCACTATCGAACAGAACGGCTTTATCGTCTACCAGAAAGAGGTTCCCCCAGGGCCTTTCTCGATTGCCGATTTGCAGCTGGCGGGCGGTGGCGCCGATCTGGATGTCAGTATTCGGGAAGCTGATGGTACGGTGACCACCTACCTGGTGCCTTACGCCTCCGTGCCCAACATGCTGCAGCCAGGTGTGTCGAAATATGATTTTGCGGCCGGGCGTAGCCATATTGAGGGTGCTGAAAATCAGAGTGACTTTATGCAGGTGAGCTACCAGTATGGATTGAATAACCTGCTGACGCTGTATGGCGGCGCAATGATTGCCGACCATTATAACGCGTTTACTCTGGGTACCGGTTGGAATACGCGCATTGGCGCCATTTCCGTTGATGCCACGCAATCCCACAGTAAGCAGGATAATGGCGATGTCTTTGATGGCCAGAGCTACCAGGTTGCCTATAACAAGTATGTGACCCAGACTCGCACCCGTTTTGGTCTGGCGGCTTATCGTTACTCATCCCGCGATTACCGCACCTTTAACGATCATGTATGGGCCAACAATAAAAATAATTATCATCGCGATGACAATGATACTTATGATATTGCGGATTACTACACCTACGATTTCGGTCGTAAGAATAGTATTTCGGCAAACATTAACCAGGCGCTACCGGAGGGGTGGGGGTCGTTTTCACTCAGCGCCCTCTGGCGAGACTATTGGGAGCACGGGGGGAGCAGTAAGGATTATCAGTTTAGCTATTCAAATAGCTGGCAGCGTATTAGCTATACGCTGTCGGCTAGTCAGACCTATGATGAAGATCATCATGAGGATAAGCGCTTTAATATCTTTTTCTCTATCCCATTTTATTGGGGGGACAATATTACATCACCACGTCGTCATATCAATATTTCAAACTCGACGACTTTTGATAATGATGGTTATGCTTCTAACAATACTAGCCTGTATGGTACGGCAGGAAACCGCGATCAGTTTAATTATGGCGTCAACTTCAGCCATCAGCAGCAGAATAATGAGACCACCGCGGGGACAAACCTGACGTGGAATTTACCCTTTGTGACGCTGAACGGCAGCTATAGCCAGTCATCAAAATATACCCAGGCCAGCGGCAGCCTTTCTGGTGGCGTCGTGCTGTGGTCTGGCGGCGTTAATCTGGCTAATCGATTATCTGAAACATTTGCCATATTGCAGGCGCCCGGTCTTGAAGATGCTCATGTTAACGGGCAAAAACATCGTACCACTAACCAGCAGGGTACCGTGGTGTATGACAGCCTTATTCCCTACCGGGACAACCACCTGACGCTGGACGCCTCCCATTCTGAAAGCGATACAGAACTGCAGGGCAATCGTAAAAACGTGGCTCCATACCGCGGCGCGGTTGTGTTGACGCGCTTTGATACCGATGCGCGAAAACCGTGGCTTATCAGGGCGCGAAGACCTGATGGCACACCGCTCACCTTCGGTTATGAGGTTGAAGACGGTCAGGGGCAAAACGTGGGGCTGGTAGGCCAGGGCAGCGTGCTCTTTATCCGTACAGATGCTGTTCCTGCATCGTTAAGCGTCCCGGTTAATAAGCAACAAGGTTATTACTGCACGATTACGTTTAAAAAAGTAATCGATGAAAGTAAAACGTATATCTGCGAATAAAAGGATAATGACGATGAAATGGATAGCTCTGCTAGTATTAAATTTGTGCGCGTTTATTGTGCAGGCGGCGGATTGCAAAGTAGGTAATACAGACGCAAAAATGGGGAGTTACAGCCTCAATCCTACGCAATATACAGACAGCCTGATCTTAAGCGGCATCAGGTCGCAAGGCGCCGCGCTGGAATGCCCTGGCGCACCGAATACTTCGTTGTTTGTTAATGCAGGGGTGATGGAAAGCAAGATTTTTATCTTTGCGCTTGGCGATAAGTATTATTCTATTACGTTCTCCTCAGTTTCGAATAGCGAACAGGCATTGGGGAAACTGGGGAATTTCCTGCTGAGCGATCTTATATCAGCAACGAATATGAAGCTAGAATACAGGATCCAGGAGATATCGTCGTTAAGCGGTGGAACGTTGATAAATCTGGGGACCCCGTTTTCACTAAACTATGATCTGGTGGTCAGAGAACACCATAATAGCAGCGGTCACGATGTGAGTATCACTGTTAGCTATACATTAAATATTACGCTGCTTATCAAGATAATGACCTGCGGATTTAACGATCAGACTGTCGAAATGGGAACCTATCAGCTTCTTGATATTGTTCATAACAGGACGGAGTATGCACAGAAAAACATTGAGTTTCAGTGTAAAAATCAGGGCAGGGGGGATCTGAATTTGCAGACGGGGGACGTTCAGTACTACTTTGACGATACTTTCGGCCTCGTTTCCGGCACCTCCGTGCTACAGAATTTTGACGAAAAGCTTCCTGGCGGTGCGGGCGAGGTGGGTTTCGAGATTTCGCTGGATCGCGCCGGTCCGCTACGATTCGGTTCTGGTGCGCTCTACAAGCTCACCGACGTGCGCGAGGGGACGGTGCCTGTCACTCTTTTTATTCGGCCCAAAGCGTATGGCAGCAAGGTGACCAGCGGGACGATTGAAAGTAAAACGAAGGTGATTGTGGTGTACAACTGATAACAGCATCTGGTGACAGGATAAAGAAGGGAGGTAGCGGAACACCCCCCTTCCGTTTTATCCGGTATTGCCAAGCGTCACTTTTCCCTGATGATGTAGTGCAACATGCGAAAAAAAAGCCCGTACTTACGTACGAGCTCTTCTTCAAATATGGCGGTGAGGGGGGGATTGACTCGCTGCGCTCGCCCTGCGGGCAGCCTGCTCGCTGCGCTCACCGTCTGTCCAACTGGCAGTCGCCAGTTGTCGACCCCCGGTCGGGGCTTCTCATCCCCCTGGGGTGTGCAACATGCGAAAAAAAAGCTCGTACTTGCGTACGAGCTCTTCTTCAAATATGGCGGTGAGGGGGGGATTGACTCGCTGCGCTCGCCCTTCGGGCAGCCTGCTCGCTGCGCTCACAGTCTGTCCAACTGGCAGTCGCCAGTTGTCGACCCCCGGTCGGGGCTTCTCATCCCCCTGGGGTGTGCAACATGCGAAAAAAAAAAGCTCGTACTTGCGTACGAGCTCTTCTTCAAATATGGCGGTGAGGGGGGGATTCGAACCCCCGATACGTTGCCGTATACACACTTTCCAGGCGTGCTCCTTCAGCCACTCGGACACCTCACCATATTGTCTTCCCAGCGCTGCTGGGACGGGCGCTAATGTAGGGAAAAGCGTTTCTGTCGTCAATCAACTTTTTGAAAAAATCGCGCATTTAGACAAACTTCAGCCAGGTTGATTTCGTATTAGCCATTATTCGACTTATTTATCGCCAGGGCATCAGGCAAGGATCTGTCACAGAAATTTGTTATCCTCATTGCCTGAGAAGAAACAATCGCTAAATCGTTGCGCAGACAAACAGATAACGACAATGCGCGGCTTAAAAGGAGCAACAATGGACATCATCTTTTACCACCCGACGTTTGATGCAGCGTACTGGGTTTCCGCACTGGAGAAACAAATCCCTGGCGCCCGCGTCCGTGAATGGAAGCGGGGCGACAATGAACATGCGGACTATGCGCTGGTCTGGCATCCCCCCGTCGAGATGCTACAGGGGCGCGCACTGAAAGCCGTATTCGCCCTGGGGGCCGGGGTGGATTCTATTCTCAGCAAACTGAAAGCGCATCCGGAGATGCTACCGCTCTCCGTTCCGCTGTTTCGCCTTGAGGATACGGGAATGGGGCAGCAGATGCAGGAGTATGCGGTAAGCCAGGTGCTGCACTGGTTCCGCCGTTTTGACGACTACCAGCTCCTGAAAAGCGAATCCCGCTGGCAGCCGTTGCCGGAATATCACCGCGAGAACTTCACCATTGGCATCATGGGGGCCGGGGTGCTGGGCAGCAAGGTTGCAGAGAGCCTGCTGGCCTGGGGGTTCCCGGTGCGCGTCTGGAGCCGCAGCTGCAAGGCGTGGCCTGACGTGCAAAGCTTCGCGGGCGAAGCCGAACTCGGCGAATTCCTGCGCGAAACGCGGGTGTTGATTAACCTGCTGCCAAACACGGCAGAGACCGCCGGCATTATTAATCATACGCTGTTGATGAAGCTGCAAAACGACAGCTATGTGCTGAACCTTGCTCGCGGTGTGCATGTTATTGAAAGCGACCTGCTGCAGGCGCTGGACAGCGGTAAGGTGAAAGGCGCAATGCTGGACGTATTCAGCCGCGAGCCTTTACCGGCGGAGAGCCCATTGTGGCGCCATCCCCGCGTCGCGATGACGCCGCATATTGCGGCAGTAACGCGGCCCAGGGAAGCGATTCGCTATATAGCAGAAACGATAGGTCAGCTTGAGCGCGGCGAAATGCCGGGCGGGCAGGTCGACCGGCAGCGTGGTTACTGACGGCAGGAAACCCGGCATTGTCCGGGTTTTCGTTAAACTGGCGGTGCAATCCTGCTATGCTTGGCAAATATGAGAGAGGAGAATCTGATGTATCCCGTTGACCTGCACATGCACACTGTCGCCAGTACGCATGCCTATAGCACCCTCCACGACTATATTGCTGAGGCTAAGCGTAAGGGCATCAAGCTTTTTGCCATTACCGATCACGGGCCCGATATGGCAGATGCGCCGCACCACTGGCATTTCATTAATATGCGAATTTGGCCGCGAATGGTGGACGGCATCGGGATCCTGCGCGGGATCGAAGCCAATATCAAAAATACGCAGGGCGAGATTGACTGCACCGGACCGATGCTGACCTCGCTCGATCTGATCATTGCAGGCTTCCATGAGCCGGTATTTCCTCCGCAGGATAAGGCCACCCATACGGAGGCCATGATAGCGACGATGGCCAGCGGCAAGGTGCATATTATCAGCCACCCAGGAAATCCGAAGTTCCCGGTTGATATTCCGGCAATCGCCGAAGCGGCAGCAAAGTATCAGGTGGCGCTGGAGATCAATAACTCCTCATTTCTCTCGTCGCGGATAGGTAGCGATGATAATTGCCGGGCGATCGCCGCCGCGGTACGCGATGCGGGAGGATGGGTGGCGCTGGGTTCTGATTCCCATACGGCGTTCACGCTGGGAGAGTTTGCCGAATGCCGCAGGATCCTGGACGCGGTGGATTTTCCTGAGGAGCGGATCCTCAACGTCACGCCGCGTCGTTTGCTGAATTTTCTCGAATCGCGTGGCATGAAGCCCATTGCGGAATTTGCTCAACTTTAATTGTCTGAATGGAATAACTGAATGAACGAGTTTTCAATCCTCTGCCGCGTGCTGGGCTCGCTGTACTATCGTCAGCCTCAGGATCCTCTGCTGGTTCCGCTGCTGACGCTGATCCGGGAAGGAAAGCTGGCGGCGAGCTGGCCGCTGGAGCAGGACGAGCTGCTGGGGCGTCTGCAAAAGAACTGCGACGTACCGCTGCTTGCCGCAGATTACAATGCGCTGTTTGTGGGCGCGGAGTGCCGCGTGGCGCCATATCGCAGCGCGTGGGTTGAAGGCGCTACTGAGTCCGAGGTGCGCAGTTTCCTCTCCTCCCGCGGGATGCCGCTGAGCGATGCGCCAGCCGATCATATCGGTACGCTGCTGCTGGCCGCCTCATGGCTTGAAGACAACGCGGCTGAAGATGAAACTGAAGCGCTGGAGACGCTGTTCGCGGATTATTTATTGCCCTGGTGCGACACCTTTTTAGGCAAGGTTGAAGCGCATGCGACAACACCGTTCTGGCGCACAATGGCTTCCCTGACGCGGGATGCGATTGCGGCGATGTGGGAAGAGTTGCAGGAAGAATTGGATGAATAATGTGATTTTAATCACTAAATTTATGCAACTATAGTTATTGCATTACATATACTGTGCTTTAGATCTCATTTGAGTGGCGCGCATCTGCTATGATGTGCGCCATGAACATACTTCTCTCTCTCGCATTAACGACAGGTATCCTCTCCGGTATTTGGGGATGGGTCGCTGTTTCTCTTGGTCTGCTCAGCTGGGCGGGTTTTCTGGGCTGCACGGCCTATTTTGCCTGTCCGCAGGGTGGGTTAAAGGGGCTGGCGATCGCTTCCAGCACCGTGATGAGCGGTGTCGTATGGGCGCTGATTATTATCCATGGCAGCGCGCTGGCGCCGCACCTCGAGATCCTAGGCTATGTGATGACCGGTATCGTTGCCTTCCTGATGTGCGTGCAGGCAAAGCAGCTGTTGCTCTCTTTTGTTCCGGGGACGTTTATTGGGGCATGTGCGACATTTGCCGGACAGGGGGACTGGAAAATCGTCATCCCTTCACTGGCGCTGGGGCTGGTGTTTGGTTATGCCATGAAAAATAGCGGTCTGTGGCTGGCGAATCGCAAATGCGTCAGACAGCGCCAGGCTGTAGAGGAAGCAATCGATCGGTGAGTGAAGAAAACGGCCGGAATGCTGTGAGGATATTTGCTTTTTCTGATATCAGATAACAATAGCCAATATACCGCGTAACGGCCGTTGTGTTTATCCCCTACGGATGCAGCCGTATCGGTCTCTCATTTTGCGAGTAATCTTATAGTAGTTTACCCCCTCATTTTTTCAATATAGCGACAGCCTCGTCGTCGGAGTGAATTTACTCCTTCAATAAATGTCATTCGAAATCAACGTGATTGATATTTTCCTCATCTCATGATCCCCACATAAATTAATACTTTCTAATTAATAGTTAGGATAAATCCAATTTTTGTATGAGTTCCTTGAAACAATCGAGGAATATTCTATCAACATGTTTACAACATTGGAGGCCCTGGTTTGATTACAAACAGTCCGTTTAATATTCATATGGGATGTCAGTATGACTGAATACGTTAAACGATAACGATTTTTGAACCTCGGATCTGTCATGAGATCGATTTCTGAGTGCTCATGCCCTTTTTGCGGTATTTGGTTATCATGCCACTTGTTATCGTTGTTAATTGAGATGCAAGATGTTTCTCTTTCATTTTCTGAACGGGGTGGGTTACGTTTAATTGTTTTATAACTACCCTCCTGAATATTAACGGTGCCATTCAAAAAAATAATAAGCTCTAACGCATTATTTTTTGAAGTGTTTATAAGTGTTCTTGTCTGTTTATTATTTCTTCGCGCGCCACGCGCGCAAGTCATCGCTATAAGTTTGTTGGTCAATATGTCAAGCAAGGTTCATTTTTCACATCAACAACGCAGCAATAAATAATATTAAGCGAGAATTCATTATGAAAATGAAAAAACTTGCCATCATTATCGCTCTGGCCTTCCTGTACTCCGCCGCTGGCGCTTATGCCGCGGGCGGGGGCAGTGGAGGCGGAAATGGTCAGGGCGGAGGCAACGGTAGCAATCATGGTAGTCAGGGCCAGGGTCAGGGTCAGGGCGGCAGCGATCATGGTAACAGCGGCGGCGGCAACGGCGGTAGCGGCGGCAGCGGAGGTAACGGCGGCAGCGGCGGCAGCGGCGGCAGCGGAGGTAACGGCGGTAGCGGCGGCAGCGGAGGTAACGGCGGCAGCGGCGGCAGCGGAGGTAACGGCGGCAGCGGCGGCAGTGGTGGTAACGGCGGCAGCGGCGGCGGTAGCGGCGGCAGCGGCGGTAATGGCGGCAGCGGCGGCAGCGGTAGCGGCAGCCACGGCGGCGGTGATGGAGGCAACGGCGGCAGCGGCGGCAGCGGCGGTAGCGGCGGCGGTAGCGGCGGCAGTGGCGGTAATGGCGGCGGCGGCGGTAGTGGCGGCGGCAACGGCGGCAACGGCGGCGGCGGCGGTAGTGGCGGCAGCGGTGGCGGCAGCGGTGGTAGCGGCGGCGGCGGCGGAAATGGCGGCAGCGGCGGCGGTAGCGGCGGCAACGGCGGCGGCGGCGGAAACGGCGGCAGCGGCGGTGGTAGCGGCGGTAGCGGCGGTCACGGCGGTAACGGTAGTGGCAGCGGCAACGGCGGCAACGGCGGCGGCGGCGGAAATGGCGGCAGCGGCGGTAGCGGTAACCACGGCGGTGGCGGCGGCGGCGGCGGCGGAAGCGGCGGCAATGGCGGCAGCAGCGGCAACGGCGGAAATGGCGGTAGCGGCGGCAGCGGCGGTAGCGGCAGCGGAAGCGGTAACGGTGGTAATGGCGGCAGCGGCGGTAGCGGTGGCAGCGGCGGTCATGACGGTGGTAATGGCGGCAGCGGCGGCGGCGGCGGAAGCGGCGGCAGCAGCGGTAACGGTGGTAACGGCGGTAGTGGCGGCAGCGGTGGTAATGGCGGCCATAACGGCGGAAATGGTGGTAATGCCGGTAACGGCGGTAATGGCGGCCATAACGGCGGCAACGGCGGTAGCGGAGGCCATGGCGGTAACGGTAACTCCGGTAACGGCGGTAACGGTGGTAGCGGCGGCCATGGTGGCAACGGTAATTCCGGCAACGGCGGCAACGGCGGTAGTGGCGGCAGCGGTGGTAATGGCGGCCACAACGGCGGTAATGGCGGTAACGGCGGCGGTGCTGGCAACGGTGGCCATAACGGCGGAAATGGTGGTAGCGGCGGCCATGGTGGCAACGGCGGCAGCGGAAACGGCGGAAACGGCGGTAATGCTGGCAACGGCGGCAATGGCGGCAATGGAAATGGCGGCAACGGCGGTAACGGCGGCGGTGGCGGCAATGGCGGTCACAACGGCGGCAACGGCGGTAATGCTGGCAATGGCGGTAATGGCGGTCACAACGGCGGTAACGGCGGCAATGCCGGTAACGGCGGTAACGGTGGCGGCAACGGTGGTGGACACCACGGCGGCGGACATCACGGCGGCGGTAACCATGGCGGCGGCAACGGCAACGGCGGCGGTGACCACGGTGGTGGTAACGGCGGCGGAAACCACGGTCATCACGGCGGCGGCAATGGCGGCGGCAATAATGGCGGCGGTAACGGCAACGGCGGCGGTGACCACGGTGGTGGTAACGGCGGCGGAAACCACGGCCATCACGGCGGCGGCAATGGCGGCGGCAATAATGGCGGCGGTAACGGCAACGGCGGCGGTGACCACGGTGGTGGTAACGGCGGCGGAAACCACGGCCATCACGGCGGCGGCAATGGCGGCGGCAATAATGGCGGCGGTAACGGCAACGGCGGCGGCGACCACGGTGGCGGTAACGGCGGCGGTGACCACGATCATCATGGCGGCGGCCATCACGGCGGCGGTCAGGGTGGTGACGGGGATCACGGTCATCACGGCGGCGGTCATCACGGCGGCGGTAACGGCGGCGGCAATGGCGGCAACGGTGGTAATGGCGGCAACGGTGGCAACGGCGGCAGCGGTGGCAACGGCGGCGGCAACGGCGGCAACGGCGGTGGTGGCGGCAACGGTGGCAACGGCGGCGGCAGCGGTGGCCACAGCAACGGCGGCGTCGGGGCTAACGTCAGCGGCGGCGGCAACGGAGGCTCCGGTTCAGGTAGCACAGGTGGAACCACTGGCGGTGCTGGCGGGTTCCTGGCCAACAATAACGGTAGTAACGGCAATAACCAACTGGGTAACCAGTGCCAGCCTACTGACAAAGGGTGCGCATTCCGCTAGTGGACTGACGGTATAGCGTAAAATAAAGGGTTCATGGTGCTACCATGGACCCTTTTTAATGGTCGCTAATCAGGTTTATTGAGATCGGCGAACCGTTCAAGTCATCTCCCTGCTTAATTCATCCCACGAGCGGTACAGCCACAAACGACTTTCCATTCGGGGATCATGTTGCTATCAACAATTCTTTTTCGACGTCAGTCTTTGTAGCCCTGACAATAGGCTGGAGATGTCTTTATCGAAGAAAAAAGACGACCACCAGAGCGGTGGCCGTCTTGCTGTCGCGATATGAGATATAAAAATGCGACATATCAGAGGTGGGGGAGGTTAGTCTGTATTTTAAGTATCCCCCGGCGCCGTTTGCCGCTGTGATTTGTGGTAGATCGTCCGTTGATTAGTCATGGTCATTATTATATCACGGCTATCAATTTTGGCGTGCCAGGGAATAATTGCTGTATGTATTATATTTTCAAATTCGCACTGCGACAAAAAAGACGTCACTTATGCGAGCCAACAGTCAGGCGCAATGATATCGTTGAGTGCAGCCACTGCATACTCACTGACTATCGCTTAGCTGTATATATCCTGGAGAGAACAAAAGTAAACGTGTTTCTGCTTTCCGTTCCGTCAGCGCAGATTTCTGTTGGCCCAAAAAACTGCCTGCGTCCTGTTTTTGACTGAAAGCTTCTTAAACAAATTATAGATATGCGTTTTCACCGTGTTTTCACTGATAAAAAGCAAATGAGCGATTTCAATATTTGAAGCCCCCTGACGAAGCTTGCAGAGGATCTCTTTTTCCCGACGCGTAAGTTCAACGCACTCATTCCATTGCGGATGAGAAAGATTAAGCTGCTGAACGATGTAGTCATTGATGACTTTAGGGAAGCACTTCTCTCCCCGGCAGACGTTTTTGATACCGTCTATCAAATGCTCTTCATCCGTTTCAGTGTGGAAAACGCCGCTAATCATCGGCCATTCGACAATGTCGCGGTTGTGGTAGTGCTGAGGCGTGTTGAAGAGCAGCACTTTGAACTGCTTTGGGCAGTTTTGCAGGGCGAAGCACCACTGATGCATGGCCTGGCTGTCAATAGACTGCATATCGAACAGCAGCAGGTCACCGTCGTCAACGATCTCGCTATCAACGACATCGCAGTGCTCCAGGGTGACGTCGTTGTAAAAACGTTTTTTAAGCGCCTGCAGCAACAGCGTTGATTGTAAGGAAGGTCTTGTAATTAATAACAATGACCTAAGAACTGATGGGGTTTTATCCGTTCTCATGATTCACTCCAGATGCTGTGATAGTCATTTTTATATAATTAAAGCATTGAGTTAAGTGCCAGTGTTCAGGCTTGTACAAGTTGCACAAGGAAATAAGCAATACAAAAAATCATTCGAGAGAATTAATTTAAAATCTAGATAATAATAATTGACTAAACAAGGCTGTATTATGTAACTAAATGTAAAATTAAATGTCTTTTTATTTTTACGCTAAAAATCAGATAAAAAAATATTTGTCATACTAAATTTATTTTTTATTGTAATATATTGTATTTTAAGGTTATTTTAAAAATACTGAAAAAGTATTAGATGCAAAATTGCAATAAGACCCGCGACTTAACTTTAAATCACCATTGTTCATCATTTATTTTTTGATAAGCGTTATCGGCGTTAAATATTATTTTTATTCAATTCCGCGGGAAGTGGTATGGAAAGTGTATTGGAGACGCCTGGGAGTTAAATTCGGTGGGTTCTGCTGTTTCGTTTACCGGTATTTTCAGGCGGAAAAGATAACGAAATCATATGCAAATCTATATTCTTATATTAATGATATTTTCTTGTTCATCCGCCGCGCTGCGGGAGCGGAACCGTATGTGGCGATACCGCCGGTGAGCCAGTCCCGCGCGTTTCTCTGGTGCACACTCATTTATGCGGAAAGGCAGGATGCGCCAGACGTCCTCTCAGCAGCATCATCCTGCCGTAAAGACCGCTTTTTCACCGTTTTTCAACCCATTGAATATCGCATGTTGCGCTTTAATCAGCGGACGTACTGTGAGAACGACGCTATGGCTCACTGAGGGGACACAGTGGCGGGAATGCCCCTTCATTATTATTTTTAACAGTGTGGTTTCGACAGTGTCGTGATGAAAGCGCGTGCGTCTGCGGGGCAGCGTACATCCCTTACTCTTCACGGATGATGTGAATACAAAGAGCTACGCGATGAAAACATTGGTTAAGTTTGTATTCCCTTTTGTTTGTCTCTCCTCCGCGTTGTTTTCTGCTGGCGTGCAGGCATCCTCGCCACCGGCTCAGGGCGGCGTCATTCATTTTGTTGGCCAGATTGTTGAGGATCCCTGCGATATCGCGACCAGTTCACAGGCCGTTTCACTGCGATGTATGCGAAACGGGAAGGTAAGCACCACGGCTATTTCTTATCAGCAGGCGGAGGCGGGGACGGCGATGAGCAACAACATCGCCAGTATCAGCATGCATTACCTGAACCCCCAGCATACCCTGGCGACCGTGATCGTCGATTACAAATAGCGTACTGAATGTGCGGATCCTGCCGGGCGCTGCCGCCCGGCAGATTTTAGGCCGGTTTTGACGCTGAAGCGTGCGCCTCGGTATGGCGCGGCTGCGGTTTTCCTGAGAACAAGAAGCGAAGCAGGGGAATGCGCAGGTGCAGTTCGTACAAGATAACGGCACTCCCGATGACAAACACCAGTCCGGTAATAAAGCCCAGCGTATCTGAGCCGATCGCCGGCGCTATCCAGGCGCCATACAGCAGCGTCAGCGGATGATGGACGAGGTAAATAAACAGCGAAGCATTAACAAAATAGGTCACGCGCGCCGACTGGAAGTTAAGCAGGCGGTACCCCAGTGAAAAGACGACATTCACCATCAGCAGTCCAAGCACCATGGTGATGACATACTCTGTTTCATACATCCAGGCATCGCCGGAGCCAAAGTGCTGGTTTACCCGATAGGCAATGAAACCGAGCAACGCCCCAGCCATGGACCAGGGCGAAGGGGTGATGAACAGCGTTTTCAGCCGGGCATTCACGAACGTCTGCGCGCCAAGGATAAAGAAGGGCAGGTAGAAAAGGGTCTGCATCACGACAAAGTTAAACAGCCCGTCGCTTAGCGTGTGCGGGAAAAAGATAAACAGCGTACGGCGCATCGCGGCATAAAAAACGCCCAATCCCAAAAACACAAGCGTCAGCTTGCCGAGGGTAATGTTGTCGAAAAACGCCGTAATTGAGGCCTGTTGACGCTGCTTAATCCATCTGAACATGGCAAGGCCCAGCGTGGTTAACACCACCAGCACCAGCAGGAACCAGAGATGCGAGACCAGCTCCCACGCCAGCGTATTGTATTTGTCATACCGCGAAAGATCGCTCCAGACGCCGGCCTTGCCGTTCACATACTGCAGCATAATGAACTGCGGCAGGGTGAGAAGAGGGATCGCAGTCAGCATCGGGATGCCGACGCGCTCGACGCGCACCTGCCACCACTTTTTCATCGGGTATCGCAGATACAGCATGTAGGAAAAATAGCCGGAAATGACAAAAAAAACCTGCATGCGGAACGAGTGGATAAAGTCATTAAACACCGTGAGCCACCACGACGGTTCGGCGCTATTCACGTGCCACGTATGGCTGGAGTAGATCAGCGATATGTGGAACGGGATCCCGAGCAGCATCAGCCATGCGCGGATGGAGTCGAGAAAGTATTCACGTTGTGCGGGTACTTTATTCATAAAATCAATGAATTCTCGGATAAATCGTCTTATCGCACGGGGCGATAAAGGGGTATATTCGCAGCAACCCTACACCAAGTACGTAAACCTGTCTCCAGGATAAGCACGCAAAGTGCAAGCGCAGGTAGACGGTTGTTTAATCCCTAAGCCACCAGGCCGAACAAAACAGGGATTATGTTGTCGGATTGCTTGAGTTTCCAGTAAAATGGATCGGATCGATTTAAGCACACAAAGGGGGAAGTGCTTACTTATTATGAAACATAAACCACAGATGATGAAACTGCGTTGGTTAGGCGCAGCCGTAATGTTGTCCCTGTGTACTTCATCTGCATGGGCATTCAATATTGATGATGTAGCGAAGCAGGCTCAATCTCTTGCCGGAAAGGGCTATGAAGCGCCGAAAAGCAACCTGCCTTCCGTTTTCCGTGACATGAAATACGCGGACTACCAGCAAATCCAGTTCAATCACGATAAAGCCTACTGGAACAACACTAAGACCCCATTTAAGCTCGAATTTTACCATCAGGGCATGTATTTCGACTCGCCGGTGACCATTAATGAGGTAACCGCAACGTCCGTTCACAAAATCAAGTACAGCCCGGATTACTTCAACTTCGGCGATGTTCAGCACGATAAAGATACGGTGAAGGATCTGGGCTTCGCGGGTTTCAAAGTGCTCTATCCGATCAACAGCAAAGACAAAAACGATGAAATCGTCAGCATGCTCGGAGCCAGCTACTTCCGCGTAATTGGCCAGGGCCAGACTTACGGTCTGTCCGCGCGCGGTCTTGCCATCGATACGGCGCTGCCTTCCGGGGAAGAATTCCCGCGTTTCCGCGAGTTTTGGGTTGAGCGTCCAAAACCGACCGATAAGCGCCTGACTATCTATGCGTTGCTGGATTCGCCGCGCGCGACCGGCGCCTACCGCTTTGTCATTATGCCGGGCCGCGACACGGTCGTTGACGTGCAGTCGAAAGTTTATCTTCGCGATAAAGTCGGCAAACTGGGCGTTGCGCCGCTGACCAGCATGTTCCTCTTCGGGCCTAACCAGCCTTCCCCGACCGTCAACTACCGTCCTGAGCTCCATGACTCTAACGGTTTGTCTATCCTCGCGGGCAACGGCGAGTGGATCTGGCGTCCGCTGAACAACCCGAAACATCTGGCGGTGAGCAGCTATGCGATGGAAAACCCGCAGGGGTTTGGCCTGCTGCAGCGCGGCCGTCAGTTCTCCCGCTTTGAAGATCTGGACGACCGCTACGACCAGCGTCCAAGCGCGTGGGTCACGCCAAAAGGCGACTGGGGCAAAGGCAAAGTCGAACTGGTGGAAATTCCGACCAACGATGAGACCAACGACAACATCGTCGCTTACTGGACGCCGGATCAGCTGCCGGATGCCGGTAAAGAGATGAACTTCAAGTACACCATCACCTTCAGCCGCGACGAAGATAAGCTGCATGCGCCGGACAACGCGTATGTCATGCAGACTCGCCGCTCTACCGGCGATGTTAAACAGTCCAACCTGATTCGTCAGCCTGACGGCACGATTGCCTTTATCGTTGATTTCACCGGCGCGGACATGAAGAAAATGCCGCAGGATACTCCGGTAACGGCGCAGGCGAGCATCGGCGACAATGGTGAAATCGTTGCCAACAGCGTGCGCTATAACCCGATAACCAAAGGCTGGCGCATGACGCTGCGCGTAAAAGTGAAAGATCCGAAGAAGACGACTGAGATGCGGGCCGCGCTGGTCAACGCTGACCAGACGCTGAGTGAAACCTGGAGCTATCAGCTACCTGCCAATGAATAAGACAACTGAGTATATCGACGCAATGCCGCTCTCCGCTGCGGAGAAGGCGGCATTGCCGACAACGGACTTTTGCGCTCTGCATCAGGCGCTGGATACCGACCATCAGCCGTTCGCGCGCGAAGATGATTCGCCGCTCGGTTCGGTAAAAGCGCGTCTTGAGCAGGCGTGGCCGGATTCTCTGGCGGACGGACAGCTGGTTCGCGATGACGAAGGGCGCACCCAGCTTGAGGCGATGCCGAAGGCGAAGCGCTCCTCGATGTTTCCGGACCCCTGGCGCACCAACCCTATCGGACGCTTCTGGGACCGCATGCTGGGCCGTGACGTTACGCCGCGCTACCTGGCGCGTCTGACACAGGAAGAGCGCGAGCATGAGCAGAAGTGGCGTACCGTCGGCACCATTCGTCGCTACATTCTGCTGCTGCTGACGCTGGCGCAAACCGTTGTCGCCACCTGGTATATGAAGACCATTCTTCCGTATCAGGGCTGGGCGCTTATCAACCCAATGGACATGAAAGGGCAGGCGCTGTGGGTGTCGTTCATGCAGCTGCTGCCGTACGTGCTGCAGACCGGGATATTAATCCTGTTTGCCGTGCTTTTCTGCTGGGTTTCCGCCGGGTTCTGGACCGCGCTGATGGGCTTCCTGCAGTTGCTGATTGGCCGGGACAAATACAGTATTTCGGCCTCGACGGTGGGTGATGAACCGCTCAACCCTGAGCACCGTACCGCGCTTATCATGCCTATCTGTAACGAAGACGTGGATCGCGTTTTCGCCGGTCTGCGCGCGACGTGGGAGTCGGTGAAGGCGACCGGGCAGCAGCAGCACTTTGACGTGTATATCCTGAGCGACAGCTACAACCCCGATATTTGCGTCCAGGAGCAAAAGGCCTGGATGGACCTTATCGCGGAAGTGCAGGGCGAAGGGCAGATTTTTTATCGCCGCCGCCGCCGCCGCGTTAAGCGTAAGAGCGGCAACATTGATGACTTCTGCCGCCGCTGGGGCAGCCAGTACAGCTATATGGTGGTGCTGGACGCAGACTCCGTTATGAGCGGCGAGTGCCTGACCGGACTCGTTCGCCTGATGGAGGCTAACCCGAACGCCGGTATCATCCAGTCATCGCCGAAAGCGTCCGGTATGGATACGCTGTACGCGCGCTGCCAGCAGTTCGCAACCCGCGTATACGGCCCGCTGTTTACCGCCGGTCTGCATTTCTGGCAGCTTGGGGAATCGCACTACTGGGGCCATAACGCCATCATCCGCGTGAAGCCGTTTATCGAGCACTGCGCGCTGGCGCCGCTGCCGGGCGAAGGTAACTTTGCCGGGTCTATTCTGTCGCATGACTTCGTCGAAGCCGCGCTGATGCGCCGTGCCGGATGGGGCGTCTGGATCGCCTATGACTTGCCGGGATCGTACGAAGAGCTGCCGCCAAACCTGCTGGATGAGCTCAAGCGTGACCGCCGCTGGTGCCAGGGCAACCTGATGAACTTCCGTCTGTTCCTGGTCAAAGGGATGCACCCGGTTCACCGCGCGGTGTTCCTGACGGGGGTGATGTCATACCTGTCCGCGCCGCTGTGGTTTATGTTCCTCGCGCTGTCGACGGCGCTACAGGTGGTGCATGCGCTGACCGAGCCGCAGTACTTCCTGCAGCCGCGCCAGCTGTTCCCGGTGTGGCCGCAGTGGCGACCGGAGCTGGCGATTGCGCTGTTTGCGTCAACCATGGTGCTGCTGTTCCTGCCGAAGCTGCTCAGCATTATTCTGGTCTGGTGCAAGGGGTCAAAAGAGTACGGCGGCTTCTGCCGCGTAACGGTATCGCTGCTGCTGGAGGTGCTGTTCTCCGTGCTGCTGGCGCCGGTGCGTATGCTGTTCCACACCGTGTTCGTGGTGAGCGCGTTCCTTGGCTGGGAAGTGGTCTGGAACTCGCCGCAGCGCGATGACGACTCAACCCCCTGGGGCGAAGCGTTTATGCGTCACGGCTCACAGCTGCTGTTAGGTCTGGTGTGGGCGGTCGGCATGGCGTGGCTGGACCTGCGCTTCCTGTTCTGGCTGGCACCTATCGTGTTCTCGCTGATTCTGTCGCCGTTTGTGTCGGTTATCTCCAGCCGCGCGACGATCGGTCTGCGCACCAAGCGCTGGAAACTGTTCCTGATCCCGGAAGAGTATTCGCCGCCGCAGGTGCTGAAGGATACCGATGCGTATCTGGAAATGAACCGTAACCGTACGCTGGAAAACGGCTTTATGCACGCCGTGTTTAACCCATCGTTCAACGCGCTGGCGACCGCCATGGCAACGGCACGCCACCGTGAGAGCAAGGTGCTGGAAATCGCCCGCGATCGCCATGTGGAGCAGGCGCTGAACGAGACGCCGGATAAGCTTAACCGCGACCGCCGTCTGGTGCTGTTGAGCGACCCGGTGACGATGGCGCGAATGCACTATCGCGTCTGGGCGGCACCGGAGAAATACTCCTCCTGGGTAAGCCACTACTCGACAATTGCGCCGCTGGCGTTGAAAGTTAAGTAAGCCGTACAGCAAAATAAAATACCGGTCATTGGCCGGTATTTTTTTCACCGTCTGATAATCGCGTTGAGGTGTAGTGTGAAATTACTTGCGGTGAGCCTGATGGTGCTGCTGCTCAGCGGATGCGGCAGCGTCATTAGCCGGACCATCCCGGGGCAGGGGCATGGCAATCAGTATTACCCCGGCGTGCAGTGGGATGTCCGGGATTCCGCCTGGCGTTATCTCACCATTCTCGATCTGCCGTTCTCGCTGGTCTTCGATACCCTGCTGCTGCCGCTCGATGCGCATCACGGGCCGTACGAATAGCGAATTTAGCGCTCATCCCACTCATCCGCCGCGGTCTGGCCTTCTTCGCTGTCCAGCGGCGGCTCAAGCTGAAACTCGCCTTCGTCCCATTCATGCAGCGTATTTTCTTCAAGCCACTCCTGGCTTAGCTCGATCTCGTCGAAATCACCGTCAAAGACGCTCTGAGCGGCTTCACCGCTGAGGACGGGAAGGCATTCCCCCTCTTCGCCCTCTTCGGCAAAAAATTCGGCCTGCCACATAATATCGCCGTCCTGGAGAATGTACTTCTGAATGTTTAGCTGATTAACCGCGGGGGAATCACCTTCCGGCTCCGGGGCGTCGGCAAGAAACTCTTCACGTGCTGCATCGATGGCTTCATCAAGGGTGGCGTACATAGTCATCTCTTTCTCCCAGCAAGTGGACGTGATATTCAGGAAAAGAATAGCTGAAGATTCCGCGCTGTAAGGGCGAAGGAATAAAAATCATCATCTTGAATGAGAAACCGCCGGATAAGGCTTAGCGCACCAGCGAGGTGTCGTCCTTTTCAACGTCCTGGGCGGGCAGCGCCGTTGCGCCGGTCCGGCGCAGGCTAAGGCCGGTATAGACGGCATTGAACAGCACGACCATGGCGGTGACCAGGAACACGGCGCGAAAACCGTAGTTAGCGGAAACCGAGGCGCCGATGAGCGGACCCGTGACGTTGCCGATATCGCGAAACGACTGGTTATAGCTGAAGACGCGGCCGGCTATCTGGTTCGTGGCGTTATACACCAGCAGCGTCTGTACGGCGGGGAGCAGGGCGCCGTCGGCGGCGCCAAGCAGAAAACGCAGCAGGCCAAGCTGCCAGGGCGTCTGGACAAAGGACATCGGGATGAGCAGCAGTACAGAGATGACAAGCGCCGCAATCAGGATCTTTTCCGGCCCGATACGGTCGCCAAGCTTACCCAGACGCGGGGCGCTGATCAGCGCGGCGACGCCGGGTACGGAGGCAATCATGCCGCTGATAAAGGCAATATTTGCCACGTTCCCCGCCAGATCGCGCACGTACAGCGTCAAAATGGGCGCGATAGAACCAGTAGCAACCTGAATGATCAGGGTGGTAACAAACAGGCTCAGCACCAGCTTTGGACTTTTCAGCGAGGCGATAACCTCTCTGGCGTGAAGCATCTCTTTTTTCGCTACCGGCTGGAACTGCTCGCGGATAAACAGCAGCGTCAGCAGGAAGCAGAGGAAAAGTACGCTGGCGGTCATAAAGAATACCGGGCGCAGGCCGTAGCTATCGGCCAGCACGCCGCCGACGAGCGGACCGAGCAGCGCGCCGCTGACCCCGCCGGTGGAGAGCGTACCCAGCGCCCAGCCGCTTTTATGACGCGGGATCTGGGTCGCGATAAGGGCGTTGGCGTTGGGAATAAAACCGCCGAGCAGCCCCAGCAATGCCCGCAGAATGAGAAACTGCCAGATGTTTTGCGCCAGGCCCATCAGCAGCATGACGATGGCCATTCCCAGCGCAGAGCGCAGCAACATAATCTTACGGCCTTTGCGATCCGCCAGCCCGCCCCAGAAAGGCGACGCGATGGCGGAAAACAAAAATGTGATGCTGAACACCAGCCCCGACCACATATTGAGCGCGCTGTGGCCCGTTACCCCCAGGCTTTCAACGTACAGGGGCAGGAAGGGCATCACCAGGCTGAATGCGGCGCCGGTTAAAAAACAGCCGATCCAGGTTATCGTGAGATTACGTTTCCAGTTTATGGGCGCATCTGAGGAGTACATAGGGTTCCGGGCAGTGATTCGGCATAAAAGAAACAGGTATTAGCCTGCTAATTATGCGCCTGCGAAATGGTTACTGCAATGACGTATGGCCCGAAATATCAAATAATGAACCTGAGTTTCAAAAAAAAGCCCCTCGTTAAAGGGGCTATCGCGTCAGTAGCGGGAGGGAACGCCGTCCGGGCACGTTTTGAAGCGGCGATGCAGCCACATATATTGCTCCGGCGCCATCAGAATGCATTTTTCGACAATCTTATTCATCCACGCGGCGGTGGCTTCCGCGCTCTCAAGCGGCGGGTTATCTTCCGGCGGCAGCACGATAAGATCGTACCCCTGGCCATCGGGCTTGCGGCGCGGCACGAAAGGCACAACATGCGCTTTCGACATCTTTTCCAGCATCCAGGTCCCGGAGGTCGTGGCGGCCTGCTCGACGGCGAAGAAGGGGACAAAGACGCTGTTGCGCGGGCCGTAGTCGTGGTCCGGGGCATACCAGATAATTTCGCCGCTTTTTAGCGCGCGAATCATTCCTTTCAGGTCTTTACGGTCGAGCATGGTTTTGTTGGAGCGCAAACGCCCCCAGGTCTGCAGCCAGTCCAGCAGCGGATTATCGTTTGGGCGATAGACGCCAATGCCGGGGGTAGACATGCCAAAGATGCGCGCGCCCAGCTCCAGCGTGAGAAAATGCACGCCGATAAGCAGGATCCCCTGCTGTTGCTCCAGCAGCGCTTTTACCGGCGCAATCCCCTGCGTTTGCGACCAGCGGGCGACCCGGCGGTTTGACCAGAACCACGCCATGCCGGTCTCCATCAGCCCCATGCCGACGGATTCAAAGTTTTTCACCACCATCTCATGACGCTGCGCTGCGCTCATCTGCGGAAAGCACAGCTCAAGGTTGCGATACGCGATTTCTGCGCGCCGCTTCATCAGCAGCAATGACAGACGCCCAAGCCCGGTACCGAGGCGGTAGATAACCGAATAGGGGAGTTGAACAATAAGCCATAATGCGCCGATCCCAATCCACGTCAGCCAGTGACGCGGATGCAGCAGGGCGGCAGAAAATTTTGGTAAATGGGTCATCTCATTCCTGTCAATTCAATCAATTGCTTTTATTGTCGCATTTTTTTTTCGTCAGCCCAAATTCACCCACGAAAAGTGACTGAATTCGCAGCAAATGTTGATTTTACCTGTTTTAGATGGGTGAAATGTAGCGCAAAAAGTGTGGATGTAAATGTGCAACACTTGCTATATCATGCCGCCCGTTTATCCCACTCAGTAAAGATTGCAGGAATCAGACACCATGCCAGTGTTGCATAACCGAATCTCGAATGAGCAATTGAAGGCGCAGCTGCTGGCGGAAACCGAGCCGCGCACGACTATCTCATTCTATAAATATTTCACCATCGTCGATCCGAAGGCCACCCGCGACGCGCTGTACCAGGGGTTTTCCCGGCTGGCGGTATTTGGCCGCGTTTATCTTGCCCATGAGGGCATCAACGCGCAAATCAGCGTACCGCAAAGCCGCGTCGGGGCGTTTCGCGAGTTTCTCTACAGCTTTGATCCCGCGCTGAACAATCTGCGCCTCAATATTGCGCTGGACGACGACGGTAAATCGTTCTGGGTGCTGCGCATGAAGGTTCGCGATCGCATTGTGGCGGACGGCATTGACGACCCGACCTTTGACGCCAGCAACGTTGGCGAGTATCTCAAGGCCGCGGAAGTAAACGCCATGCTGGACGATCCTGACGCAGTGTTTATCGATATGCGTAACCACTACGAGTACGAGGTGGGGCATTTTGAAAATGCGCTGGAGATCCCGGCGGATACGTTTCGCGATCAGCTGCCGAAAGCCGTCGAAATGATGGAAGCGCACAAAGACAAAAAGATTGTCATGTACTGCACCGGCGGTATTCGCTGTGAAAAAGCCAGCGCCTGGATGAAGCATAAGGGCTTTAATAAGGTCTGGCATATTGAGGGCGGTATTATCGAATATGCCCGCCGGGCCCGTGAACAGGGGCTGCCGGTGCGCTTTATCGGTAAAAACTTTGTGTTTGATGAGCGGATGGGCGAGCGGATTTCCGAAGACGTGATTGCCCACTGCCATCAGTGCGGTACGCCGTGCGATACCCATACCAACTGCAAAAACGACGGCTGCCACCTGCTGTTCATTCAGTGCCCGGCCTGCGCCGAGAAGTATCAGGGCTGCTGCAGCGAACCGTGCCAGGAAGAGAGCGCGCTACCGGAAGAGGAGCAGCGCCGTCGTCGCGCCGGGCGTGAAAACGGCAACAAGATTTTTAATAAGTCTCGCGGGCGTCTGAATATCCGCCCTGGCATCCCCGATCCGGAGTAAGCGCCTGAAGCGGTTCAGAGGAAGAAGATGTAGATAAGATCGATTAACGCCAGCAGGAGCCACAGTGCCAGATACAGCATGAAGTGTTCCCGAATATTGTTGATCAAATAGAAAAAGATACGTCTCATCGCGTTCTCGCTAATGTGAAACCCGGCCCCCTGTAATGGCGCCGGGTTTTTTTATCGCCTTTACCCCTGAAATCGCGCCAGGCGGAACGGAGACAGATCAAAGTCAGACGCGTTGCCAAGCGCAAAATCGACGGCGATTTCGCCCAGCACCGGCGCAAACTTAAAACCGTGGCCGCTCAGCCCGGTGATGACCAGCGTCTGTGGGTGCGCGGGCAGGGTGTCGATAATAAAGTCCTCGTCCGGCGAGTTATCATAGGTACAGGACGCGCCGTGCAGGCAGCCGCCAATGCCCGGCAGCACGTAGCGCAGAAAGCTGAACGCTTCGGAGCCATCCGTTGCTACCGCGCCGAACGGTTTGCGCTCCTGAGGGGAACTGATGAGTTGCCCACCGTTATGCTTGCCTATTTTGAGCTCGTTATCGTCGGCCGGGAAACCATAATAATGGTCGCCGTTGGGCATTTCGCCGGTAAAGGCCGGGAAACGGTTCTTGCGGCTGTAGCGGCCGTCGGCCTGAAACCAGGCAAAAACTTTACGTACCGGCTGTACCGGCAGGTCGGGCAGCAGTTTTGTCACCCAGGTGCCCGCGCTGACCACAAGCTTTGCGCCGCGATAATCGCCATCCGCCGTTTCGAGCGTGACGCCGTCTGCGTCGTGATGAATGGCGGTGACCGGACAGTTAAAGAGCTGGGCGCAGCCCGCATCTTTCGCCAGACGTATCCAGGTTTTAATCGCCAGTTCGCTTTTTAAGACCCCGGAGGCGGGTTCGAACAGCCCCTGATAGTCGTCCGGTACGCGGATCTCCGGCCAGCGGGACATGATGGTCTGCGCGTCCAGCGCTTCAACCTCCAGGCCAAACTGCGCGGCGCTGCGGGCTACGTTGGCGAGGAAGGCGGAAGAGGCGGGGCCGAAATTAATAACGCCGCTGCGTTCGAATATCTCTTCGCCGCTCAGGGCCGCCAGCTCATCCCACAGCGCCTGCGCGCGCAGCACCAGCGGCACATATTTTTCGCCTTCACCGTAGGCGTGACGCATCAGGCGGGTATCACCGTGATGGCTGCCGTCGCTGTGTGGCGGCATATGCGCATCGGTCATCAGCACCGACAGTCCGGCGCGCGCGGCATAGTAACCGGCAGCGGCCCCGACCGAGCCGCTGCCGAGGATAATCAGGTCGTATTTCATGGGATCTCTCTGCGCTTCTTCTTTGATATGCAGAGTAATTAATCCATCCGGGCGTGACAAGGAGCAAATAATAAAGGCACCCATGGGGTGCCTGTCGGTAGGTTGAATATTAAGCATTATTCTTAATGCCTGCGATACTCTTCTTCCTGGTAGTCGCCAGATTCAATTTTGGCGATGCCCGCTTCTAAAATAGAAATAAACTGGCGGGCGACGTCAGTCGTTAACCATAACGTCTGACCTATCTCGGCTTCGTTGTTGCTTGTCTGAGTGGGGTTCTGGTAGTGCAAACGCAGCATCAGCGCATCATAACTATCAACGGTGCTGATGTCCCATCCTACGAGGGGGTGGGTCTGGATGACTTCATTATTCTTTTCCATCATAACCCCTTATATACGTGTTAAAAGACAACGGTTCTCGAGGTTTAATGCATGTTTTAGTTAAGCACGTTAATTATATCAACACTTAAGAACATATTCGAATTTTTAAATGCCTTGCAACCTCTTTTTCAGAGAATATTGTTCTTTTGGACAATAAATCAGCAAACCGTTTGTCATTTTTAAACTATGTCATTGATGGATGAAGAAACGGTCAAAAATAGAGCAGGGGAAATGAAAAAAGCCGGGGCGACCCGGCAAAAAGTAACGCAATGAGGGAGCAAAATTTAATCAGTGATAAACCAGTCGTCAGCGCTTTCCCAGGTCTCCTGGAGGATCTCGCTGATGCGGTCTTTATCTTCTTTGGCCCCGCCGATGACCGACAGGTTGTTGGCGGACGCATAGCGTACCGTGACCTGGCCGTCCTGTTCCGGGAAGTGGTTGTTAATGCGGCGGGAAAGTTCGTTCGCCAGCGCATCAATGGCGCCAGCGGGTAACGCGGTAGTTTTGGCAATAGTGACTTCGATACGCATAGTTTGCCCCCTGTGAATTATACTGGATATTTATACAGTTAAATTTATCAGCTGGCAACAGGGGGCAGCGGTTTTTTTAGCGTTTTACGCGCCAGCGTACGGTTTCACCGGCCAGGAACGGAATCAGCGTATCGTCGCTCAGCGCGATGCTCTCCGCCACCTGACTCTCTTTACGCTCAAGCTCGACCCAGCTGTCGTTAACCGGCAGGTCGTAAAAACGCGGGCCGTTGAGCGAGCAAAACGCTTCGAAGTGCTCCAGGGCGTTCATCTCCTCAAACACGGTCGCGTAGCTGCCGAGCGCGGTAGGGGCGTTGAAACAGCCGGCGCAGCCGCAGCTGGCCTCTTTACGGTGACGGGCGTGCGGGGCGGAATCCGTGCCGAGGAATACGCGGTCAAAACCGCTGGCGACCAGCTCGCGCAGCGCCTGCTGGTGCACGTTGCGTTTCAGAATCGGCAGGCAGTACAGGTGCGGGCGTACGCCGCCGACCAGCATATGGTTGCGGTTAAACATCAGGTGCTGAGGGGTGATCGTCGCGGCGAGACGTTCGTTTCCTTCGCGGACGTAATCGGCGGCATCTTTGGTGGTGATGTGCTCAAACACCACTTTCAGCGCCGGGAGGCGTTTGCGCATCGGCGCCATGACGCTGTCGATAAAACGCGCTTCGCGGTCGAAAATATCGATCTCCGCGTGGGTGACCTCACCGTGCACCAGCAGCGGCATGCCCAGTTTTTCCATGCGCTCAAGCACCGGCATAATGGCGTCAATACTGGTTACGCCGTGGCTGGAGTTGGTGGTGGCATTGGCCGGATAAAGCTTCGCTGCGGTAAAGACGCCTTCGCGAAAACCGCGCTCCAGTTCATCCGGGTTCAGCGTATCGGTCAGGTAGCAGGTCATCAGCGGCGTGAAGTCGTGGCCCTGCGGCACGGCGTCGAGAATACGCTGACGATAGGCGATGGCGGCGTCAACCGTTGTGACAGGCGGCACCAGATTCGGCATCACGATCGCCCGGCCATACAGCTCGCTGGTATAGGGCACGACGGTTTTCAGCATATCGCCATCGCGCAGATGGATATGCCAGTCGTCGGGGCGGCGGATTTTCAGTACCTGGGGTTGTGCTGTCATGGGAAGGCTCCGGCTGGTTGAGAAAGGCTGTTTTTTGCCGGGCACTAAGGATAAGCGGAAACGTTTTCCTTTGCATCCTTTTCCGTAAAAAAACGGGCGCTTTTGCGCCCGTCAGGTTAATCGGTCAGGGGGATAACGATTTCCCCGGGCTTCACTTCGATGCCCTTGGCGAACTTCTTCGCCAGCGCTTCGCCTTTGCTGGCGTCTTCGCGCAGGATATAGGCCGGCTGCTGGTTGAAGTAGTTACGCAGCGACTGGTTCAGATAGGGCAGCAGGGTTTGCACCACCGACTGCATTTTCTCCGGCTGCACTTTTGCGTCAACCACCTCCATTTCCTGCAGGAATATCGCGCCTTTTTCTTTATTGAACACCGGCAGCGCTTTGAGCTTCAGGTCGATAGTGGCTTTCTGGCTGCCGAACAGCGAGTTCATGTCCAGATTCGCCTGGCCCGTCAGCGTGACCTTGTTCGGTTCCTCGCGGCCAATGGCGCTGGAGAGGTTGGTCAGAACGATGTGCGCATCAGCAACGCCCGGCAGGCCAATATCTTTTGCGAAGTTATTGTGCTTTTGCAGCGCCTGATTGATCTCCTGTTCGCTGATGGAGTACTGGGTAAGCTGATTGCAACCAGCCAGCAGGCCGCTCACCATCAGCGCGGCAGCAAATAAAATCTTCTTCATGGGGTTCCTTAACATGATGCCAGGACCTCATCCTGACACAAAGCAGCATGCCCTGTCAGCACATTGCGTGCCAGCAGAATAGGCTGAATTTGCCGGAGCCGGCGACAGATGCCGTCGGTTCCGGCGCTAGCCGCTGCAACCTCAGAGACGGGGTTCCAGCATCCGGGAGGCGGCGCGCTTCTGGCTAAACTGCCACCACAGCGCCAGGACGGTAAGAAAGCCGATAATCGCCAGCATCGCCCACGGCAGCTCCGGCTGGTCCATCGCTTTACCGGCGTCAAACAGCCAGCCGCCGCCGGCGTAGCCGAGCGCGCCGCCGAAGGCCAGGCCAAGGCGGCTAAAGCCCATATAGCTGCCGCGCGCGCGGGCGTCGGCCAGTTGGGCGCTGAGCGTTTCGCGGGCGGGCTCGGCGATAATGGAACCAATATAGAAGGTGCAGATAAGCGTAAACAGCTGCGACAGATTGCTGGTGAGGCCAATCGGCATCATTGAGACGGTCATCACCAGCAAACCGGCCATCAGGCGGTGCTCAAGGCGGAAGCGTTTTTCGCTCCAGCGGGCGATAGGGTAAAGCAGGGTGAGCGACAGCGCGGCCTCAATGGCGTACATCCATTTCACCGCCGCAGGAGAGCCCGCGATGTCGTTAACCATGATCGGCAGCATCAGCATCACCTGTACCGCCAGCATGTAGTAGCCGGTCAGCGTCAGCACATAGGTGACGAAGCGCTTATCGCCCAGCACCCGCGACAGACCTTCGCGCACCGGAATTCTCACCGTAGAGAGCTTCCAGGCGGGCAGATACCAGGCGTTAAACGCGGCGCACAGGATAAACAGCACCGCGCCGGCGCTGCACACCAGACGAAAATCGTACTGCAGCAGCCAGCTGCCGAGCAGGGCGCCGATTACCGCGCCGGCGCTGTCCTGCATCATCAGGATGGAAAAGAAGCGGCCGCGCTGGTGGGGACGGACCAGTTTGACCACCAGCGCCGCTCGCGGCGGGTCAAACAGCGTGCCGCCAAGCCCGGAGAGAAAACAGGAGAGCCAGAGCACCCAGGGCTCATGGGCAACGGCCATCGCGGCAAACCCTCCCGCGCGCATCAGCATGCCGGTGACGATCATCGGTTTGGCGCCAAACCGGTCGGCGATCGCGCCGCCAAAAATCCCCAGACCCTGCTGAACAAGCTGCCGCAGGCCGAGCGCGATACCCACCATTAATGCCGCCCAGCCCATCTGATCGACAAATCGGATTGAGATAAGCGGAAACACAACGAAAAAGCCGAGCACGACCAGCATGTTATCGACGAGAAGAAAATATTTACCCAGGCTTCTGGCCTGCGATATGCGGGACATTTCCCCTCCCGGGAAATAAAGCGGTGTGAAGTCACATTCTACTGCCTGAATAGTGATTTTCCTGACCGGCGTGCGACAATATTTTTTTATCAAAATACAACTTTGATAGAGTGTATTTATCGAAAAACAGAACTGGCGCAGAAAAAACGTATGTTGCTGTTTTCACAGAGCGGTAACGGACAGGTATAGTAGAGATAACCGCGGTCATCGTAGGCTATAGGAGTGGGGAAGATGTTTGGCTATCGCAGTAACGTGCCGAAAGTACGCTTGACGACAGACCGTCTGGTGGTGCGCCTGGTCCATGACCGGGACGCGTGGCGCCTTGCGGATTACTACGCCGAAAATAAAGCATTTTTAAAGCCGTGGGAGCCGGTGCGCGACGACAGCCACTGCTATCCGTCTGGCTGGCAGGCAAGGCTTTCGATGATCAATGAATTCCATAAGCAGGGTTCGGCGTTCTACTTCGCGCTGCTCGACCCGGATGAAAAAGAAATCATCGGCGTCGCCAATTTCTCAAATGTCGTCAGAGGCTCTTTTCATGCCTGCTACCTGGGCTACTCGCTGGGGGAAAAATGGCAGGGGCAGGGGCTGATGTTCGAAGCGCTGACGTCGGCCATCCGCTATATGCAGCGTTCACAGCATATTCACCGAATTATGGCAAACTACATGCCACACAATAAACGCAGCGGCGACCTGCTCGCCCGACTGGGGTTTGAAAAAGAAGGTTATGCCAAAGATTACCTGCTTATTGATGGACAATGGCGGGATCATGTATTGACGGCGCTGACCACCCGCGAGTGGACGGCAGGCCGCTAAGGAGACTCCATGAAATATCAGCTCACCGCGCATGAAGCGCGCATCATCGGTTGCCTGCTGGAAAAGCAGGTGACGACCCCGGAACAGTATCCGCTCTCCGTGAACGCCTGCGTCACCGCCTGCAACCAAAAAACCAATCGTGAACCGGTGATGTCATTAAGCGAAAGCGAGGTTCAGGATGTGCTGGACGAGCTGGTTAAGCGTCACTATCTGCGCACCGTAAGCGGCTTTGGCAATCGGGTGACCAAATACGAACAGCGTTTTTGCAACTCCGAGTTCGGCAACCTGAAATTCTCGTCGGCGGAGGTCGCGCTGGTGACGACGCTGCTGCTGCGCGGCGCGCAGACGCCGGGCGAGCTTCGCAGCCGCGCCCAGCGCATGCATGAATTTGCCGATATGGCCGAGGTGGAAAATACCCTGGAGCGCCTTGCCGGCCGTGAAGACGGGCCGTTTGTTGTCCGTCTGGCGCGCGAGCCCGGCAAGCGCGAGAGCCGCTATATGCACCTGTTCAGCGGCGATGATATGGACGCTATTGCGGCCTCGGCTGAAGCGCAGACCGCTGCGCCAGACGCTCTGACCGCCCGCGTCGAGGCGCTCGAAGACGAGGTTGCCGAGCTTAAGCTGCGTCTGGACGCTTTACTCGCGCATCTGGGAGACTGACCATGGCCGCGAAACTGAAGGTTGGCGTGGTCGGGCTTGGCGGGATTGCGCAGAAGGCCTGGCTGCCGGTGCTGGGTGCCGCGAGCGACTGGACGCTGCAGGCGGCATGGTCCCCGGGAACGGAAAAGGCGCAGCGGGTGTGCGAGACCTGGCGCATACCGCTGGCCAGCTCGCTAACGCACCTGGCGGGACAGTGCGACGCGGTTTTCGTGCACAGCGCGACGGCCTCCCATTTTTCGGTGGTGAGCGAGCTGCTGAACGCGGGGGTTCACGTCTGCGTGGACAAACCGCTGGCGGAAAAGCTCAGCGACGCCGTCCGCCTTCTCGAGCTGGCGGAAAAGAAAAAGCTGACCCTGATGGTCGGGTTTAACCGCCGTTTTGCGCCGCTATACCGCGAGCTTAAAGCGAACCTTGCGGCGTGCGCGTCGCTGCGGATGGATAAACACCGCACCAACAGCGTTGGGCCGCAGGATCTGCACTTTACGCTGCTCGACGACTATCTGCACGTGGTCGATACCGCGCTGTGGCTGGCGGGGGAGCAGGGGAAACTCAGCGGCGGTACGCTGCAAACCACGGATCTTGGCGAAATGCTGTACGCCGAGCATCACTTCAGCCTGCCGCAGCTGCAGGTGACGACCAGTATGCACCGTCGCGCCGGAAGCCAGCGGGAATGGGTTCAGGCGGTCACCGACGGCGGGCTTATCGATATCACTGATATGCGCGACTGGCGGGAAGAACGCGGCGCTGGCGTCGTCAACCGCCCGGCGCCCGGATGGCAAAGCACGCTTGAGCAGCGTGGTTTTGCCGGCTGCGCGCGGCACTTCATTGAATGCGTGCAAAATCAGACAGTTCCACAAACCAGCGGCGAACAGGCCATCATGGCGCAGCGGATTGTGGAGCGGCTCTGGCAAGAGGCGATGAGCGAGTAAGAGCCTGTAACATCTGACAGTAGTAATTGCCGGCAATCCAGGTAGACTATCGCCACTTTTCCGCGCCTGCTCTGCAGGCGTTTTGTTCCAGGGTTGTGGAATTACACTGCAATGAACCTATTAAAATCGCTGGCGGCCGTCAGCTCGATGACGATGTTTTCCCGCGTACTGGGATTTGCGCGCGACGCGATTGTGGCGCGCGTTTTTGGCGCGGGCATGGCGACGGATGCTTTTTTTGTCGCCTTCAAGCTGCCGAACCTGCTGCGCCGTATTTTTGCCGAAGGCGCCTTTTCGCAGGCGTTTGTACCGATCCTTGCTGAATATAAAAGCAAGCAGGGCGATGACGCCACCCGTGTATTTATTTCCTACGTCTCCGGTCTGCTGACGCTGGCGCTGGCGGTCGTTACCGTGCTCGGCATGATCGCCGCGCCATGGGTGATAACCATTACGGCGCCGGGGTTTGCCGATACCGCCGATAAGTTCGCCCTGACGTCGCAGCTGCTGCGCATTACGTTTCCGTATATCCTGCTGATCTCCCTGGCCTCTCTGGTGGGGGCCATTCTCAATACCTGGAACCGCTTTTCGGTACCGGCATTTGCGCCGACGTTTCTGAACATCAGCATGATAGGGTTTGCGCTGTTCGCCGCGCCCTATTTTCATCCGCCGGTGCTGGCGCTGGCCTGGGCGGTGACCGTCGGCGGTGTGCTGCAGTTCCTCTACCAGCTGCCGCACCTGAAAAAAATCGGCATGCTGGTTTTACCGCGCGTGAACTTCAAAGATGCGGGCTCGATGCGGGTGGTCAAGCAGATGGGGCCAGCCATCCTTGGCGTCTCCGTCAGTCAGATTTCCCTGATCATTAACACTATCTTTGCCTCGTTTCTGGTCTCTGGTTCGGTGTCGTGGATGTATTACGCTGACCGCCTGATGGAGTTTCCGTCCGGCGTGCTGGGCGTAGCGCTCGGGACGATTCTGCTGCCGTCGCTCTCGAAGAGTTTTGCCAGCGGTAACCACGACGAATACTCCCGGCTAATGGACTGGGGTCTGCGCCTGTGCTTCCTGCTGGCGCTGCCGAGCGCGGTGGCGATCGGCATTCTGGCGAAACCGCTGACCGTTGCGCTGTTCCAGTACGGCAAATTTACCGCGTTTGATGCGGCGATGACCCAGCGCGCGCTGGTGGCCTATTCCGTCGGGCTGATGGGGCTTATCGTCGTCAAAGTGCTGGCGCCGGGCTTTTACTCCCGCCAGGACATTAAAACGCCGGTGAAAATCGCCATCGTCACGCTGATCATGACCCAGCTGATGAACCTGGCGTTTATCGGCCCGCTGAAGCATGCTGGTTTGTCGCTGTCTATCGGTCTTGCGGCCTGCCTCAACGCCAGCCTGCTTTACTGGCAGCTGCGCAAGAAGGACATCTTTACGCCGCAGCCGGGCTGGAGAACCTTCCTGATACGCCTGATTGTCGCCGTTCTGGTGATGTCCGCGGCGCTGCTGGGGATGATGCACATCATGCCGGAGTGGTCGCACGGCACCATGCCGTATCGCATTATGCGCCTGATGGCGGTGGTGGTAGTGGGGATTGTCGCGTATTTTGCGACACTGCTGGCGCTGGGCTTTAAGGTTAAGGAGTTTGCGCGGCGTACCGCGTGATGGGAGCTGTGGGGTGGGGGCGGTAAACGCCCCGCCTGACCGTTATACGGAAAACTTTTTCCCGCCGCGCGCGGCGCTGGACGTCTGACCGTTGCTGCCGTACAGCCCCGGTTCCTGATGCGGTTTAAGCACGTCCAGCACCTGCTGGTTACGCGCAATTTGGCCTTCCAGCAGCCAGCCGTTGTGCTTATTCAGATCGCGCAGATGCTGCGTTTTTTCCGTAATATTTTGCCAGCGTTCGCTGACGTCGTCATTGGCGCAGCGCTGCGCTTCTTGCTCAATACGGCGCTGTTTTTCAAGATAATCCAGTGTCGCCAGCAACGAGCTTTTTTCTTCAGTAATACGCTGCAGCGCGCTTCCGTTCACGCTGCCTGCGGAAAGCTGGTGTTGCTCGGCATCCATCACCTCTTTCAGCGAGTTGAGGATGACTGTCATTTGATCAAGTATTTCTGACAGACGACTCATTTCTGTTATTTACTCTGCAAATAGCTCTGTGTTTCCGCAATCAGCGCGTCGGCGATTTTACCGGTATCCATCTTCAGCTCACCGTTGCGAATGGCCGTTTTGAGCGCTTCTACGCGGTCTACATTGATGTCGCTGGTGCGCGGCTGCATCAGCGCTGACTGCGCTTCGCTCAGCGTAACGCTGGTGCTTTTTGCAGATGCGGATTTATCCAGACGCGCTTTCTGGGCCTGCGCTTCGTTAGGTTCGCGCGGTTGAACGGCGTTCACGGGCTTCAGGGGCGATGTACGATCAATGCTCATTATCCAGTCCTCATCGAGGTTTCATGGCGTTGCTGCCAGCCATCATCATATGTTGATTATTTATCGGCAGGCGCCGCAGATTCTTTAAAAAGATTATAGGTTAATCAGAATATTCCCATCAGCATTGACCATTCCGCTCACAATCTGGCCTGACGGCATGCGCACGCGGGCGTTTTGCGCCACGGCGGCATTGTTCAGCGCCTGGCCCTGGCTGTTCACGCTAAAGCCATCGCCGCTGGCAATCACCTGCACCCGCTGACCGGCTTTAACACGCCATGACTGACGCAGCATCGACAGCTGTACGGGCTGACCTGGCGCCAGATCGCGCAGGCTGACGGCGCCCTGGGCCTGGGCCGGATCGAGCATCGTTTTTGGCGGCAGCTGGTCTAAACGTCCGCGTTTTAAGGTTACGCTTTCGGCCTGCAGCGTCGCGCCGCGGGCGATGGCCTGGGCTGCGACAACGTAGTCCCCGGTGGCTTCAACCACCACCTGAAGATAGCGTTTGTCCGTACCGCACTGGGCCAGCACATTGACGTTTCCCCATAAACGACCAAAACCCGCCACGCTCAGGGCCGGCTGTTCGCACTGGGGCCACAGGTTTTCCGCGGTGCGGATTTTAACCACCACGTCATTGCTAAACCCGTTCAGCCGCTGGCTGAAAAGGTCGGTCAGCTGTTGGCCTAAATCCTGCGCCATCACCGCAGGGCTTGAGAGCAGGAACAGTGCCGCAAGAGCGTGTTTGAGGTGTCGCATTGCCAGCTCCGGTTTGTCAGGAATAGCCGAATTTTACCCTCACGCGCGGGACATCAACGCAATAAATAGCGACGCATTTTGTGTTTATTCCGGCGATGGCGCGCGCGTAATGCGAATTAAGCTGTCGGCTGACACTTTGCCAATCGCGGAGGAGACATGCTCGATAAACTCGACGCCGCACTGCGTTTTCAACAGGAAGCGTTGAACCTGCGCGCCCAGCGTCAGGAAATTCTGGCCGCTAACATCGCGAACTCGGATACCCCAGGGTATCAGGCGCGCGATATCGATTTTGCCAGTGAACTGAAAAAAGTCATGGACCGCGGGCGTGCGGAAACCAGCGGCGTTTCCCTGGCGCTCACGTCAGAACGCCACATCCCGGCCCAGACGATGTCCGCCCCTTCCGTTGACCTGATGTACCGCGTTCCTGACCAGCCTTCGATGGATGGCAACACCGTCGATATGGACCGGGAACGTACTCAGTTTGCGGATAACAGCCTCCAGTACCAGACCGGGCTAACGGTTCTGGGGGGACAAATTAAGGGCATGATGAGTGTCCTGCAACAAGGGAACTAATAAATGGCTTTGCTGAGCATTTTTGATGTTGCCGGGTCGGCGCTGACCGCACAGTCCAAGCGACTGAACGTGGCGGCCAGTAACCTTGCAAACGCCGATAGCGTCACGGGTCCTGACGGACAGCCATACCGTGCCAAACAGGTGGTGTTTCAGGTGGACGCGCCGATCGGCGCCGCCACCGGCGGCGTAAAAGTGGCCAATGTGGTGGAAAGCCAGGCGCCGGACAAGCTGGTCTTTCAGCCTGGCAACCCGCTGGCGGACGCCAAAGGGTATGTACGGATGCCTAACGTTGATGTGGTGGGTGAAATGGTTAACACCATGTCCGCTTCCCGCAGCTATCAGGCGAACGTTGAGGTTCTCAACACCGTCAAGAGCATGATGCTCAAAACGCTGACGCTCGGTCAGTAACGGAGGAAGCGATGTCTATAGCCGTTAATGTAAACGATCCGACAAATACCGGCGTCCAGAGCACCAGTAGTAGCACCTCGCTAACCGGCAGCAGCGCAGCCGACCTGCAAAGCAGCTTTCTGACGCTGCTGGTGGCGCAGCTGAAAAACCAGGACCCGACCAACCCGATGCAGAACAACGAACTGACCTCGCAGCTTGCGCAGATCAGCACCGTTAGCGGCATCGAAAAACTCAACACTACGCTGGGCTCCATCTCTGGACAGATCGATAACGGCCAGTCGCTGCAGGCGACGGCGCTGATTGGTCATGGTGTCATGATTCCGGGCACCACCGTGCTGGCGGGGAAAAATACCGATGGTCAGGGCAGTACGACGCCGTTTGGCGTGGAGCTGCAGCAGGCGGCGGATAAAGCGACGGCCACGATAACCGACAGCAGCGGCAAGGTCGTGCGCACGCTGGATCTGGGCAACCTGAGCGCGGGCGTCCACACCTTCACCTGGGACGGCACGCTGACCGATGGCACCGTGGCGCCGGACGGCGCTTATAACGTTTCGATTGCCGCCAGCAACGGGACGACGCAGCTGGTCGCACAGCCGCTGAAGTTTGCGCTGGTACAGGGCGTGACCAAAGGCAGCAACGGCAATCTGCTGGATCTCGGCGCCTACGGAACCACTACGCTCGACGAAGTTCGTCAGATTATTTAAGCCTTTAACCTTAGCAGGAGTTAAGACATGGCGTTTTCTCAAGCGGTCAGCGGCCTGAATGCTGCGGCCACCAACCTCGATGTGATTGGCAACAACATTGCCAACTCCGCGACCTACGGCTTTAAATCAGGCACTGCGTCCTTTGCCGATATGTTTGCCGGTTCCAAAGTGGGTCTTGGCGTTAAAGTGGCGGGGATCACCCAGGACTTCACCGACGGTACCACTACCAACACCGGCCGCGCGCTGGACGTGGCGATCAGCCAGAACGGCTTCTTCCGCCTGGTGGACAGCAATGGGTCGGTGTATTACAGCCGCAACGGTCAGTTCAAACTGGATGAAAACCGTAACCTGGTGAACATGCAGGGCCTGCAGCTGACCGGCTATCCGGCGACCGGTACGCCGCCGACCATTCAGCAGGGGGCAAACCCGGTTGCGCTGAACGTGCCCAACACCCTGATGGCGGCGAAAACCACCACCACCGCGGCAATGCAGATCAACCTCAACTCAACGGATAAAACGCCGACCGTAACGCCGTTTGATGCGACCAAAGCCGACAGTTACAACAAAAAAGGCAGCGTGACGGTCTATGACAGCCAGGGTAACGCCCATGACATGAACGTCTACTTCGTGAAGAGCGCGGACAATACCTGGGATGTGTATACCCAGGACAGCAGCACCAACGCCGTTTCGCCAACCACGCCGTCCACGACGCTGACGTTCGATACCAACGGCAACCTGCTGTCTGGCGGTACGGTGAATATCACTACCGGTACGGTGAACGGCGCTACGCCGGCGACCTTTGCCCTGAGCTTTGCCAACTCGATGCAGCAAAACACCGGATCGAACAATATCGTGGCGACCAACCAGAACGGCTATAAGCCGGGCGACCTGGTGAGCTATCAGATTAACGACGACGGCACCGTAGTCGGTAACTACTCCAACGAACAGACCCAGGTGCTGGGGCAGATAGTGCTGGCGAACTTCGCCAACAACGAAGGCCTGCAGTCTGAAGGCGACAACGTCTGGTCGGCGACCAAATCCTCCGGCGTGGCGCTGCTGGGTACCGCAGGTACCGGCAACTTCGGCAAGCTGACCAACGGCGCACTGGAAGCCTCGAACGTCGATCTGAGTAAAGAACTGGTGAACATGATCGTCGCCCAGCGTAACTATCAGTCTAACGCCCAGACCATCAAAACCCAGGATCAGATCCTCAACACGCTGGTTAACCTGCGCTAATCGCCTGACGGGACGGATTAATGGATCACGCAATATATACCGCGATGGGCGGGGCCAGCCAGACGCTGGATATGCAGGCGGTAACCGCCAGCAACCTCGCCAACACCTCAACGCCGGGCTTTCGCGCGCAGCTTACCGCGCTGCGCGCCGTGCCGGTGGTGGGGCAATCCGTACCGACGCGCACGTTGGTTGCGGGCTCAACGCCGGGCGCCGATATGACGCCCGGACAGCTGGATTACACCGCCCGCCCGCTGGACGTGGCGTTACAGCAGGATGGCTGGCTGGCGGTGCAAACGGCCGATGGTTCTGAAGGCTACACCCGTAACGGCAACATTCAGGTGACGCCAACCGGGCAGCTGACGATTCAGGGCAATCCGGTGATTGGCGAAGCGGGTCCGATTGCGGTACCGGAAGGATCGGAGGTCACTATCGCCTCCGACGGTACGGTTTCGGCGCTCAACCCCGGCGACCCGGCCAATACGATTGCGCCGGTCGGCCGCCTGAAAATGGTGAAAGCGACGAATACCGAAGTGGCGCGCGGCGATGACGGTATGTTTCGTCTGACCGCTGCCGCCCAGGCGACCCGCGGCCCGGTGCTGCAGGCCGACCAAAGCGTTCGCCTACAGTCGGGCGTGCTGGAAGGCAGTAACGTCAAGGCCGTCGCCGCCATGGCGGACATGATATCCAGCGCCCGCCGTTTCGAAATGCAGATGAAGGTTATCAGCAGCGTCGATACGAACGAGCAAAAAGCTAACCAGTTGCTGTCTATGAGCTAATAACGGGAAAACTATGATCAGTTCATTATGGATCGCCAAAACCGGTCTGGACGCGCAGCAAACCAATATGGACGTTATCGCCAACAACCTGGCGAACGTCAGTACTAACGGTTTTAAGCGCCAGAGAGCGGTATTTGAAGACCTGCTGTATCAGACCGTGCGTCAGCCTGGCGCGCAGTCCTCTGAGCAGACGACGCTACCGTCCGGTCTGCAAATCGGTACCGGCGTGCGTCCGGTGGCCACCGAGCGTCTGCACTCCCAGGGCAACCTGTCGCAGACCAACAACAGTAAAGATGTCGCCATCAAGGGGCAGGGCTTCTTCCAGATCCTGCTGCCGGACGGCACCTCAGCGTATACCCGCGACGGTTCCTTCCAGGTGGACCAGAACGGCCAGCTGGTGACAGCGGGGGGCTATCAGGTACAGCCGGCGATCACTATCCCGGCAAATACCCTGAGCATCACCATCGGTCGCGACGGCGTGGTCAGCGTGACCCAGCAGGGGCAAACCAACCCGGTACAGGTCGGACAGTTAAACCTGACCACCTTCATGAACGATGCCGGTCTGGAAAGCATTGGCGAGAACCTCTACACCGAAACTCAGGCCTCCGGCGCGCCGAACGACACCACGCCGGGTCTGAACGGCGCCGGGCTGCTCTACCAGGGCTACGTTGAGACCTCCAACGTTAACGTTGCTGAGGAGCTGGTCAACATGATCCAGGTGCAGCGTGCGTATGAAATCAACAGTAAGGCGGTCACCACGACTGACCAGATGCTGCAAAAACTGACGCAGCTGTAACGGGTTCGTCAGGCCTTATGGCGTAACCGGTGCAGGAGAGCCTGCACCGGCTCTTTGATTCAGAAGATGAAAGCAATGCAAAAATCCGCAGCGTTTCGATATCCGTTTATTGTCGCACTGGCGTTAACTCAGGCCGGGTGCGCCTGGATTCCCTCTAAGCCGCTGGTGGAAGGGGCGACAACCGCTCAGCCCATTCCCGGCCCGATGCCGACGGCCAACGGCTCCATTTACCAGACCGCCCAGCCTATCAACTACGGCTACCAGCCGCTGTTTGAAGACCGGCGTCCACGCAATATCGGCGATACGCTGACCATTGTACTGCAGGAAAACGTCAGCGCGTCCAAGAGCTCGTCGGCGAATGCCAGCCGCGATGGCAAAACGAATTTTGGCTTCAGCACCGTGCCGCGCTATCTCGAAGGCCTGTTTGGCAATGCGCGCGCCGATGTGGACGCCTCTGGCGGCAACACCTTTAACGGTAAAGGCGGCGCCAATGCCAGCAACACCTTCAGCGGTACGCTGACGGTCACCGTCGATCAGGTGCTGGTGAACGGCAACCTGCACGTTGTCGGTGAAAAACAGATAGCGATAAACCAGGGAACGGAATTTATCCGTTTCTCTGGCGTTGTTAACCCCCGCACCATCAGCGGCAGCAATACCGTACCGTCGACGCAGGTGGCTGACGCCCGTATCGAGTACGTGGGTAACGGCTACATTAACGAAGCGCAAAATATGGGTTGGTTGCAGCGTTTCTTCCTTAACTTATCGCCAATGTAACGAGGTGAGATATGTTTAAAACCCTGGTTGGCATTGCTCTGGTTCTGGTTGCGGGTTTCGCCCAGGCGGAGCGTATTCGCGACCTCACCACTGTGCAGGGCGTGCGGGAAAACTCGCTGATTGGCTATGGTCTGGTCGTAGGTCTGGATGGTACCGGTGACCAGACCACCCAGACGCCATTTACGACGCAGAGTTTAAACAACATGCTGTCGCAGCTGGGGATCACGGTCCCCGCGGGCACCAACATGCAGCTGAAAAACGTGGCGGCGGTGATGGTTACGGCGCAGCTGCCAGCGTTTGGGCGCCAGGGGCAGGCCATTGACGTGGTGGTCTCCTCGATGGGTAACGCCAAAAGCCTGCGCGGCGGTACGCTGCTGATGACCCCGCTGAAAGGGGTGGACAGCCAGGTCTATGCGCTGGCGCAAGGCAACATTTTAGTCGGCGGTGCCGGGGCGGCCGCAGGCGGCAGCAGCGTGCAGGTGAACCAGCTTAACGGCGGGCGTATCACCAATGGCGCCACTATCGAGCGTGAGCTGCCGAGCCAGTTTGGCGCGGCAAACACCATCAATTTGCAGCTTAATGACGATGACTTCGGCATGGCGCAGCAGATTGCCGACACCATCAACCGCCGCAGCAGCTATGGTAACGCGACCGCGCTGGACGCCCGCACCGTGCAGATCCGCACGCCGTCAGGCAACAGCGGGCAGGTGCGTCTGCTGGCCGATATCCAGAACCTGGAAGTGAACGTCACGCCGCAGGATGCGAAGGTAATTATCAACTCGCGTACCGGTTCGGTGGTGATGAACCGCGAGGTTACGCTGGACAGCTGCGCCGTGGCGCAGGGCAACCTGTCGGTGACGGTGAACCGCCAGGCGCAGGTCAGCCAGCCGAATACTCCGTTCGCGGGCGGCTCAACGGTGGTGACGCCGCAAACGCAGATCGACCTGCGTCAGAGCGGGGGATCTTTGCAGAGTATTCGCTCCAGCGCCAACCTGAACAACGTGGTGCGGGCGCTCAATACGCTGGGCGCTACGCCGATGGATCTGATGTCGATTCTGCAGTCCATGCAGAGCGCGGGATGCCTGCGCGCCAAACTGGAAATCATCTAAATGCTGGGTGATAGCAAGCTGCTGAGCAGCGCGGCCTGGGATGCCCAGTCGCTTAACGAACTGAAGATGAAAGCGGGGCAAGATCCGCAGGCCAATATCCGGCCTGTGGCTCGCCAGGTCGAGGGCATGTTTGTACAGATGATGCTCAAAAGCATGCGTGACGCGCTGCCGAAGGACGGCGCGTTCAGCAGCGACCAGACGCGCCTGTTCACCAGTATGTACGATCAGCAGATTGCTCAGCAGATGACGGCAGGCAAAGGGCTTGGCCTCGCGGACATGATGGTAAAACAGATGGCGGCAGCGCAAGGGCAGCCATCTGAACAAGCCGGCCAGGTACCGCTGAAGTTCGACCTGGAAACCGTCACCAGCTATCAGAACGCCGCGCTGACCCAAATGATTCGCAAGGCGATGCCGAAAGCGCCAGCGGCATCCGATGCGGATGTCTCTGGCGACAGCAAAGACTTCCTGGCGCAGCTGTCGCTGCCTGCAAAGCTCGCCAGCGAACAAAGCGGTATTCCCCATCACCTGATTCTGGCCCAGGCGGCGCTGGAGTCCGGGTGGGGGCAACGACAAATTCGCCGGGAAAACGGCGAGCCGAGCTTTAACCTGTTCGGCGTTAAGGCCTCTGCGGACTGGAAAGGTAAGGTGGCGGAAATCACCACCACCGAATACGAAAACGGCGAAGCGAAGAAGGTGAAGGCCCGCTTCCGCGTCTATAGCTCATACCTCGAAGCGTTGTCCGACTATGTCGGCCTGCTAACCCGCAACCCGCGCTATGCGGCGGTTACCGCGGCGGCGACGGCGGAGCAGGGCGCACAGGCGTTGCAAAACGCCGGCTACGCGACCGACCCGAACTATGCCCGCAAGCTTACCAGCATGATTCAGCAGCTGAAATCCATGGGGGAAAAGGTAAGCAAGACCTACAGCAACGATCTTGAAAATCTGTTCTGACAGGTCTCAAGTTTACCCGGCCGTGACCGATAACTGATTGCAGGACCCACGTCTCGAAGAATAAAGGAACATCCATGTCCAGTTTGATCAATAGCGCAATGAGCGGGTTAGGCGCAGCGCAGGCGGCGCTGAATACCGTGAGTAACAACATTGCCAGTTATAACGTCAGCGGCTATACCCGTCAGACGACGGTGCTCGCCCAATCAAACAGCACGCTGGGCCCGGGCGGCTGGGTTGGCAACGGCGTTACCGTTACCGGCGTTCAGCGCGAATACAACGCGTTTATCACCAACCAGCTGCGCGCGGCGCAAAACCAGAGCAGCGGGTTGACGACGCGCTACCAGCAGATGTCCAAGATTGATGATGTGCTGTCTGATACAACCAACTCGCTGTCGGCGACGTTACAGGATTTTTTCAGCAGCCTGCAGACCCTGGTCAGCAACGCCGAAGACCCGGCGGCGCGCCAGTCGGTACTCGGCAAGGCGGATGGCCTTGTTAACCAGTTTAAGGTGACCGATCAGTACCTGCGCGATCAGGACAAGCAGGTGAATAGCGCGGTGGCGTCGAGCGTTGATCAGATCAACAACTATGCGAAGCAGATTGCGAGCCTTAACGATAAGATTTCAAAATTAACCGGTGTAGGCGCAGGCGCCTCGCCGAATGACCTGCTGGATCAGCGCGACCAGCTGGTGAGCCAGCTTAACCAGATCGTCGGCGTCGAGGTCAACGTTCAGGACGGCGGCACCTACAACATCACCATGGCTAATGGCTACTCGCTGGTGCAGGGGAGTACGGCGCACCAGCTTGCGGCGGTACCGAGCAGCGCGGACCCTTCCCGTACCACCGTGGCCTACGTTGATAACGTGGCTGGCAATGTCGAGATCCCGGAAAAGCTGCTGACTACAGGTTCGCTTGGCGGCCTGCTGACGTTTCGCTCGCAGGATTTGGACCAGACGCGCAATAGCCTGAACCAGATGGCGCTGGCGTTTGCCGACGCTTTTAACCAGCAGCACGCGAAAGGCGTGGATGCCAACGGCGATCCGGGCAGCAAATTCTTCGATATTGGTAGCCCGTCGGTATTAAAAAATACCAAAAATACCGGGACAGCTAACCTTGGGGCCACCGTTACGGATAGCTCCAAAGTCCAGGCGACTGACTACAACGTGAGCTGGGATGGCAGCAACTGGCAGGTAACGCGTCTGGCGGACAATACGAAAGTGACGCCGACCGTAGAGGCTGACGGCAGTCTGAGTTTTGACGGCTTAAACGTCAGCGTCTCCGGTACTGCGAATAAGAATGACAGCTTCACGGTGAAACCGGTCGCGAATACGATAGTCAATATGGATGTCGCCATTACTGACGAAACGCAGATAGCGATGGGAATCAATGATGGTAAAAGCGGTGAAAGCGATAACCGTAACGGCCAGGCGCTGCTCGATCTGCAAAACAGCAAGCTGGTGGGTGGAAATAAAACGGTCAACGATGCCTACGCGTCGCTGGTGAGCGATGTCGGTAATAAAACCTCAACCCTGAAGGTCAGCAGTACGACGCAGGGGAACGTGGTGACGCAGCTTACCAAGCAGCAGCAGTCTATCTCCGGCGTCAACCTTGACGAAGAGTACGGCAACCTGCAGCTGTTTCAGCAATATTACCTGGCAAACGCCCAGGTTTTACAAACGGCCAGCACGCTCTTTGATGCTCTGCTGAATATTCGCTAAGGAGATCTGAACGATGCGTGTTAGCACATTGATGATGTATCAGCAGAACATGAATGGGATCACTAACTCCCAGTCTACGTGGCTGCAGTACGGTGAGCAGATGTCTACGGGCAAACGCGTGAACCGCCCGTCCGACGACCCGATTGCCGCCTCCCAGGCGGTGGTACTGTCGCAGGCGCAGGCGCAAAACGCGCAGTTTGCTTCTGCCCGTAGTTTTGCCACCCAGCGAGTCTCCCAGGAGGAGAATGTGCTGACGCAGGTGACTACGGCCATTCAGTCAGCACAGGAGAAAATCGTTTATGCGGGCGACGGCACCCTGAGCGATGATGACCGAGCCTCTCTGGCGACGGATTTACAAGGTATCCGCGATCAGCTGCTGAACCTGGCAAATAGCCAGGACGGTAACGGCCGCTATATGTTTGCCGGTTATAAAACGGATAGCGCGCCGTTTGATGCCAATGGGAACTACACTGGCGGCACGACCAACGTTGAGCAGCAGGTAGACAGCTCCCGCACGATGGTTATCGGTCACACCGGTGATAAAATCTTTGATGCCATTACCAGTAATGCCGTTAAGGAGCCGGACGGCTCGGCGTCGGAAACTAACGTTTTCTCGATGCTGGATAGCGCCATTGCGGCGCTGAAGACACCGGTAGCGAATGATGATACCGCAAAGGCGGCGGCTGCAGCCGCAATTGATAAAACGAACCGCGGTCTGCGTAACTCGCTGAACAACGTGCTCTCCGTGCGTGCGGAAGTGGGTACGCAGCTGAATGAGCTGGATAAGCTGGATGCGCTTGGTGACGATCGCAAGCTTAGCCAGACGCAGCAGATGAGCGATCTCGTTGATGTAGACTGGAACGCGACTATCTCTAACTACACGATGCAGCAGGCAGCGCTGCAGGCGTCTTATAAGACATTCAGCGATATGCAAGGAATGTCGTTGTTCCAGTTGAATAAATAAGAAAGTCCCTTTTCAGAACGCATCATGAAACTGGGTGCGTTCGGTATGCCCGCTCTGGAACACCCCCGAGCGGGCATTTTTTTATCTGCGTTTTGTCGCTGTACGATGCGGATGAAAAGGAGAGGGAAACAGGTATAAAAAAACCGCCTTCATCTGAAGGCGGTTTGTCGTTTTACGCGGGCTTACTCAACCGGTTGGGGGCGAGCAGGCTCTGCGGCAGCGCGGTTGCTGGCGCTATGGCCGCCGGCTGCGCCTTTACCGTCGAACGCGAAGGCAGGACGTACCCAATCGCTGTGACGCGGAGCTTCCGGGACATACTCCGGCGCCGGCGCGCGGGTCATCGGGGCCGTTGCGTGCGGATGCGGCAGAGTTACCGCTGGCTGGGCAACCGGTGTGGCTGCAACGCTCACTTCCGGTGCGGCTTCAACCACAGCCTCCGCCGGTTGCGGTGCGACAGCCGGGGCTTCTTCTGCGGTTTCGACAACGACAGGCGCTGCGACAACAGGTTCAACGTGCGCTTCGACAGGCGCTGGCGCGGCGTCTTCAGCCGCTGTCGCCTCGACGGCAACGACGGCTTCCTCTGCCACTACAGCCTGCGCGTGTTCAACGACCGGCGCCGCTTCTTCCACCACTCGCGCGGTTTCGACAACCTGCGCTTCAATTACGTCAGCTGGCGCTTCGACGATCGGTTCTGCGGCGGCGATATCAGCGGCAACAGGCGCGACGGTCTCAACGTGCTGAACGTCTTCCTGCTCGTGGAACTCTTCGGCAACCTGCTCCTGAGTACGGGCAACCGGGTAGCTTACCCACACTTTACCTGACGCCATTTCCGGCGATGCGCAGGCGAACTCCAGCGGCATCGGCGACTGGGTCGGGTAACGCTCGTCACGGTAACGACGACGGCGCTGGCCGCTGACGCGCAGGTGGCGCGGAGAACGGCGTGAGCGACGCGGCATACCGGCGGTATCACGCGCTTCGCCGTTGTCGTCCTGCTCAACCGGCATCTCGACAACCGCGGGCAGATCGACTTTTGCCAGCTCAGTACGCGGCGCAGCAACTGCTTCAGCGGCAACAACAGCTTCCGTGGTTTCGACGCTGTCGGCGGCGGACGCAATGCGCACTTTCTGTGACAGCTGGCGCGGCTTGCGACGGGCTACCGGCTGAGAACGTTCTTCCTGTTCCGCTTCCTGAACCGGCTGCTCTTCGCGCGACAGCGCTTTCACTTCCTGCTGGTTCTGACGTTTTTCGTCATTACGGCGGCGGCTGCGCTCACGACGCGGCTGCTGCTCGTCGCGGGATTTCGCCTTATCGGCGTCTTCCACGACGTTCTGCGGCTGACGGGCTTCACGCGGCTCGGCGTTCTGCTGCGGTTTTTCGCGACGGTTACGGCGGTTTTCTTCGCGCGCTTCCGTATTCTCGGCACGGCTGTCGTTACGATCGCGATCGCCGCGCTCGTTGCGGTCACGGCGGTCATTACGGTCGTTACGGTCGCGACGGTTATTCTGACGCGGCTTACGACGATCCTGCTGACGTTCCTGTTTCTCTTCTTTCTTCTCTTCCGGCTGTGCTTCTACCGGCGCAGCGTCGCTGTCGCTGAACATGCGCTTCAGCGCGGAGAAGAAGCGGGAGACCAGACCCGGTTCGGCGACAGTCGCGGCTGCGGCGACCGGCGCGGCTACTTTCACCGGCGCTTCAACAGCGGCGGTTTCAACGTCAGGAGCTGGCGGGGTATCCGGCATCACGAAGGTGGCCAGCGCCGGCTGCTCAGGGCGTTTGCGCTCGGCAGGCTCTTCATCAGACGGCAGCGCCATCTCTTCTTCGTGCAGCTTCGGCAGCAGATAGCTCAGCGTCTGCGTCTCTTCGCCTTTGCGCACGCGCAGTACGGAGTAGTGCGGGGTTTCCATCTGTTCGTTCGGCACGATAATGCAGCGAACGCCGCCCTGGCGGGATTCGATTGCGCTTACGGCATCACGTTTTTCGTTCAGCAGGTAAGAGGCGATCGGCACCGGTACAATGGCGTGAACTTCTTTGGTGTTCTCTTTCAGCGCTTCTTCTTCAATCAGACGCAGAATAGAGAGCGACAGGGATTCGTTGTCACGAACCGTGCCGGTGCCGCTACAGCGAGGACAAACGTGATGGCTGGACTCGCCCAGCGACGGGCTCAGACGCTGACGCGACATTTCCAGCAGGCCGAAGCGGGAAATATGGCTAATCTGAATGCGCGCGCGGTCCTGGCGCACGGCTTCGCGCAGGCGGTTTTCCACCGCACGCTGGTGGCGAACCGGCGTCATATCGATGAAGTCGATAACGATAAGGCCGCCGAGGTCGCGCAGGCGCAGCTGGCGGGCAATTTCGTCTGCCGCTTCCAGGTTGGTGTTGAACGCGGTTTCTTCGATGTCGCCGCCGCGGGTCGCGCGCGCGGAGTTGATATCGATAGCGGTCAGCGCTTCGGTGCTGTCGATAACGATGGAGCCGCCGGACGGCAGACGCACTTCGCGCTGGAAGGCGGATTCGATCTGCGACTCAATCTGATAGTGGCTGAACAGCGGGATTTCACCAGTGTAGAGCTTAATTTTGCTGCTGAAATCCGGACGACCCAGCGCCGCGATGTGCTGGCGAGCCAGCTCAAGCACTTTCGGGTTGTCGATGAGGATTTCGCCGATATCCTGACGCAGATAGTCACGGAAGGCGCGCACGATAACGTTGCTTTCCTGATGAATCAGGAACGGCGCCGGGCGGCTTTCTGCGGCTTTCTGAATCGCTTCCCAGTGCTTCAGGCGGAAGCTCAGGTCCCACTGCAGCGCTTCGGCGGATTTGCCGACGCCTGCGGTACGCACGATGAGGCCCATGCCGTCCGGCAGCTGCAGGCTTGCCAGCGCTTCTTTCAGCTCGGTGCGGTCGTCGCCCTCGATACGGCGTGAAATACCGCCAGCGCGTGGGTTATTCGGCATCAGCACCAGATAGCTGCCCGCCAGGCTGATAAAGGTGGTCAGCGCGGCGCCTTTGTTGCCGCGTTCTTCTTTATCAATCTGAACAATCACTTCCTGACCTTCGCGCAGCACATCTTTGATGTTCGGGCGACCATGGGAAGAATAATTAGCGGGGAAGTATTCGCGGGCGATTTCTTTGAGGGGAAGGAAGCCATGACGCTCGGCACCGTAGTCAACAAATGCGGCTTCAAGGCTGGGTTCAATGCGGGTAATTTTGCCTTTGTAGATGTTCGCTTTTTTCTGTTCATGTCCTGGGCTTTCAATGTCCAGATCGTACAGACGCTGCCCATCAACAAGGGCGACACGCAACTCTTCCTGCTGAGTTGCGTTGATTAACATTCTTTTCATCGTAACTTACTCATTATTCTTACATTGACGACTAAGCTGCGGGCAGAGTAATGCCTTGCCGGGGGTAAACCGATGGCCTCGTGACTGTTCACGTCGCCAACCTCACGGTTGTCGCTCGCTTAAGAGGCGCAGAGTGTCGGTTGCCTGGGTTTCAACTGGAAACGCAGCGCAATTAACAGGGGAAAACAGCCTGGGAACTTATCACCAGAGAAGATTCCTTTTACCGGTAAGGACTGCAACCCGCAGCCCGCTAACTGTCTGAAAGATCAATACGTCTTACGCCATTGCTGCGTTGATGATCGGACAGACAAAACTGGTAATTCCGTAAATATCCTTGTTCTAACAAGACTCAACACGGAAAACAGCATCATTATTCCATTGCTAACCTTGTTATAGCAAGATGACTTTTACCTTTTATCACCCGGTTACCCACAGTTTTTTCACCAGCCCAGAGAGATTGTTCTAATAACAAGCAAAATGGTCGATGAGGCCATCTGTGAAACCGAATAATGATAAATATAAGCATAGAAAAATGTGTGGCGCTAATGCGCGTCGCTATTTAGAATCGCCCACCATGAAAACTGAGACACCGACCGTAAAAATGGTTGCCATTGCTGCCGATGAGGCAGGGCAACGTATTGATAACTTTTTGCGCACCCAGCTGAAAGGCGTGCCGAAGAGTATGATTTACCGCATTCTGCGCAAAGGCGAAGTGCGGGTGAACAAAAAGCGCGTCAAGCCGGAATATAAGCTTGAGGCGGGCGATGAAGTGCGTATTCCGCCGGTGCGCGTCGCCGAGCGTGAAGAGGACGCGGTATCGCCGCATCTGCAAAAAGTTGCCGCCCTGAGCGACGTTATTCTGTATGAGGATGACCATATCCTGGTGCTCAATAAGCCGTCGGGTACGGCGGTTCACGGCGGCAGCGGGCTGAGCTTCGGCGTCATTGAAGGGCTGCGCGCGTTGCGCCCGGAAGCGCGCTTCCTCGAGCTGGTGCACCGCCTCGACCGCGATACCTCGGGCGTACTGCTGGTGGCGAAGAAGCGTTCCGCGCTGCGTTCCTTGCATGAACAGCTGCGCGACAAAGGCATGCAGAAGGACTATCTGGCGCTGGTGCGCGGCCAGTGGCAGTCGCATACCAAAGTGGTGCAGGCGCCGCTGCTGAAGAACATTCTGCAAAGCGGCGAACGAATCGTCCGCGTCAGCAGCGAGGGGAAACCGTCGGAAACGCGCTTTAAGGTGGAAGAACGTTTTGCGTTTGCGACCCTGGTTCGTTGCAGCCCGGTCACCGGCCGTACTCACCAGATTCGCGTCCATACCCAGCACGCGGGGCACCCGATTGCCTTCGACGACCGCTACGGCGATCGCGAATTTGATAAGCAGCTGGCCGGCACCGGCTTAAACCGCCTGTTCCTGCACGCAGCGGCGCTGAAGTTTACGCACCCGGGCACCGGCGAGACGATGCGCGTCGAAGCGCCGATGGATGCGCAGCTTAAGCACTGCCTGAAGGTGCTGCGCGGCTAATGCGTTATCGGGTGGCGCTGCGCCACCCGATGTCGTTTATGCCAGTAGCGAATTAATCTGCTCATGGCGCAGCATCTTGCTTAGCGCAATCAGCGGCAGACCGACCAGCGTATTAGGGTCGCGACCATCCAGACGCTCGAAGAGCGCGATTCCCAGCCCCTCGCTTTTAAAACTCCCCGCGCAGTTCAATGGCTGCTCTTTTTCGACATAGCGGATAATCTCATCGTCCGTCAGCCTGCGAAAATGGACGTCGAACGGCTCGCATTCGGTTTGCAGCTGGCCGGAGGCGCTATTGTACAGCGCCAGCCCCGTATAAAAGGTCACGATATGACCGCTCGCTTCCCGCAGCTGGCGGTGGGCGTTTTCCGCGGTGTGCGGCTTGCCGGTGATTTTTCCGCCCAGAACGCAAACCTGATCGGAGCCGATGATCAAATGCTCAGGGTAGCGGTGCGCCAGCGCCTGCGCTTTTGCCTGCGCCAGACGCAGCACAAGCTGGCGCGGGGATTCGCCGGGCAGGGGAAGCTCATCGACCTCGGGCGCGGCGCAGATAAACGGCAAGCCGAGCTTTTCCAGCAGCTGTCGGCGAAAGGGCGATGTGGAGGCGAGAACGATATTTGGCATAATTTTTCTGTTAAACTCTGGCGATTCGGATTGCGCCATTTTAAACTACAGGCCGCAATGTGTGCGAATAAATGGCAAAAGGCATCCTGCGGGTGCCTTTTTCTTTGACTATATGACGTTACAAAGTTAATATGCGCGCCCTATGCAAAAGGTAAAATTACCCCTGACTCTTGATCCGGTACGCACGGCTCAAAAACGCCTTGATTATCAGGGTATCTATACTCCTGAACAGGTAGAGCGTCTTGCCGAGTCTGTAGTCAGTGTGGACAGTGATGTGGAATGCGATATGACATTCGCCATCGATAACCAACGTCTCGCCGTTATCAAAGGCGATGCGAAGGTCACGGTGTCTCTTGAATGCCAGCGCTGCGGGAAACCGTTTTCACATCAGGTTCACACAACGTATTGTTTCAGCCCGGTCAAAAATGATGAACAGGCTGAAGCACTCCCGGAAGCGTATGAGCCGATTGAGGTTAACGAATTCGGTGAAATCGATCTGCGGGCGCTGGTTGAGGATGAACTCATCCTTACCCTGCCTGTAGTTCCGGTGCATGATTCTGAACACTGTGAAGTGTCCGAGGCGGACATGGTCTTTGGTGAATTGCCTGATGAAGCGCAAAAGCCAAACCCATTTGCCGTATTAGCCAGCTTAAAGCGTAAGTAATTGAGGAGTAAGGTCCATGGCCGTACAACAGAATAAACCAACCCGTTCCAAACGTGGCATGCGTCGTTCCCATGACGCGCTGACCGCAGTTACCAGCCTGTCTGTAGACAAGACTTCTGGTGAAACCCACCTGCGTCACCACATTACCGCCGACGGTTTCTACCGCGGTCGCAAGGTTATCGCTAAGTAATCACGCGATACTCAGCGGATTTCGCGTTGCAGGAAGGTAGCTACTGCCCCTGCGACGTGAAAGACAACGAGTACAGGCGCGATGAAGCTTAGTGAGGATTTCCCGCGCAAGCGGGGATATACCGAACCAGGCGGCGACGAAACCTTGACACGTCTGACCATAGCGTTGGATGTCATGGGGGGCGATTTTGGCCCGTCCGTGACGGTGCCTGCAGCATTGCAGGCACTGCATTTTAATTCACAACTCTCGCTTCTCTTAGTCGGCAATCCCGACGACATCATGCCATTACTTGCCAGAGCTGACTTTGAACAACGTTCACGTCTGCAGATTATTCCTGCTCAGTCAGTTATTGCCAGTGATGCTCGCCCGGCTCAGGCGGTTCGCAGCAGCCGGGGCACCTCCATGCGCATGGCGCTGGAGCTGGTGAAAGAAGGGCGAGCGCAGGCGTGCGTCAGCGCGGGCAATACCGGCGCGCTGATGGGGCTTGCAAAGCTATTGCTCAAACCGATTGAGGGGATTGAGCGCCCGGCGCTGATGACGGTGCTTCCGCATCAGCAAAAGGGGAAAACGGTGGTCCTTGATTTAGGGGCTAACGTAGATTGCGACAGCAATATGCTGGTGCAGTTCGCCGTGATGGGCGCCGTGATGGCCGAAGAGGTCGTCGGCATTGAGCGGCCGCGCGTTGCGCTGCTCAATATCGGCGAAGAAGAGACCAAAGGTCTTGACAGCATTCGCGACGCTTCGGCGATACTGAAGACCGTGCCCAGCATTAACTACATTGGCTATCTTGAGGCCAATGAGCTGTTAACCGGGAAGACGGATGTCCTGGTTTGTGATGGTTTTACGGGGAACGTCACACTAAAAACAATGGAAGGTGTTGTCAGAATGTTCCTTTCGCTGCTGAAATCGCAGGGTGAGGGGAAAAAACGGTCATGGTGGCTGCTGCTTTTAAAGCGTTGGTTACAAAAAAGCCTGTCGCGGCGATTCAGTCACCTCAACCCCGACCAGTATAATGGCGCCTGTCTGTTAGGATTGCGCGGCACGGTGATAAAGAGTCATGGTGCAGCCAATCAGCGCGCGTTTAGCGTCGCGATTGAACAGGCAGTGCAGGCGGTGCAGCGGGAAGTCCCTCAGCGGATTGCCGCTCGCCTGAAATCTGTATTACCACAATAAGACTGAGCGTACATGTATACGAAGATTATAGGTACCGGCAGCTATCTGCCTGAACAGGTGCGGACGAACGCCGATCTGGAAAAAATGGTCGATACCTCTGACGAGTGGATTGTCACGCGCACAGGTATCCGTGAACGCCGTATTGCCGCGCCCAACGAGACTGTGGCGACGATGGGGCTCGAAGCCGCAAAACGCGCGCTGGACATGGCGGGCATCGACGCTGAACAGATTGGTTTGATTGTTGTCGCCACCACCTCAGCGACGCATGCGTTCCCAAGCGCGGCGTGCCAGATTCAATCGATGCTGGGCGTGAAGGGATGCCCGGCGTTTGATGTTGCCGCCGCCTGCGCAGGTTTTACCTATGCGCTGAGCGTTGCCGATCAGTACGTGAGGTCCGGCGCGGTTAAGCACGCGCTGGTGATCGGCTCCGACGTGCTGGCCCGCACCTGCGATCCGACCGATCGTGGCACAATTATTATTTTTGGCGATGGCGCAGGCGCCGTCGTCCTTAGCGCTTCAGACGAGCCGGGGATCATCTCCACGCATCTGCATGCCGACGGCAACTATGGCGAGCTGCTCACCCTGCCGAACGCCGATCGCGTGAACCCGGAGAACTCGATTCACCTGACCATGGCAGGGAACGAAGTCTTTAAAGTCGCGGTGAAAGAGCTGGCGAATATCGTTGAAGAGACGCTGGCGGCCAACAATCTTGACCGCTCAGACCTCGACTGGCTGGTGCCGCACCAGGCAAACCTGCGCATTATCAGCGCCACGGCGAAAAAGCTGGGTATGCCGATGGACAACGTGGTGGTGACGCTCGACCGACACGGCAACACCTCCGCCGCCTCGGTACCGTGCGCGTTTGATGAAGCCGTACGCGATGGCCGCATTAAGCGCGGTCAGCTGGTTCTGCTGGAGGCCTTCGGCGGCGGTTTCACCTGGGGCTCTGCGCTGGTTCGTTTTTAATTAAGGATAACAACATGACGCAATTTGCTTTTGTGTTCCCGGGACAGGGTTCTCAGACCGTCGGTATGCTGGCCGAGATGGCCGCTGAATATCCGCTGGTTGAAGAGACGTTCCGTGAAGCCTCTGCGGCGCTGGGCTACGATCTGTGGGCGCTGACGCAACAGGGTCCGGCGGAAGAGCTGAACAAAACCTGGCAGACGCAGCCGGCGCTGCTGACCGCCTCCGTCGCGCTGTACCGCGTCTGGCAGCAGCAGGGCGGTAAAGCGCCTGCGCTGATGGCCGGTCACAGCCTGGGCGAATACTCTGCGCTGGTCTGCGCGGGCGTTATCGCGTTTACCGATGCGGTTCGTCTGGTTGAGCTGCGCGGCAAATTCATGCAGGAAGCGGTACCGGAAGGCACCGGCGGCATGTCGGCCATCATCGGTCTGGATGATGCGGCGATTGCGAAAGCGTGTGAAGAATCCGCAGAAGGCCAGGTTGTCTCTCCGGTTAACTTCAACTCGCCGGGCCAGGTGGTTATCGCCGGTCACAAAGAGGCCGTTGAGCGCGCTGGCGCTGCCTGTAAAGCTGCGGGCGCGAAGCGTGCGCTGCCGCTGCCGGTCAGCGTACCGTCACACTGCGCGCTGATGAAGCCGGCGGCTGAGAAGCTGGCGGCGGAGCTGGCGACTATTACCTTTAACGCGCCGCAGATTCCGGTTGTGAATAACGTGGACGTGAAGTGCGAAACCGCCGCGGACGCGATTCGCGACGCGCTGGTTCGTCAGCTCTACAGCCCGGTTCAGTGGACCAAAACCGTTGAGTTTATGGCGGCAGAAGGCGTTGAGCACCTTTATGAAGTCGGCCCGGGTAAAGTCCTCACCGGTTTGACCAAACGTATTGTAGACACCCTGACAGCGTCGGCGCTCAACGAGCCTGCTGCGATGTCTGCGGCGCTTGCACAATAAAAAGAGGAATACCATGAGTTTTGAAGGAAAAATCGCACTGGTAACGGGCGCAAGCCGCGGCATTGGTCGCGCAATTGCGGAAACCCTTGTTGCCCGTGGCGCAAAAGTTATTGGTACTGCGACCAGTGAAAGCGGCGCGCAGTCGATCAGCGATTATCTGGGCGCCAACGGTAAAGGCCTGATGCTGAATGTGACCGATCCGGCATCTATCGAATCTGTTCTGGAAAATATTCGCGCAGAGTTTGGCGAAGTTGACATTCTGGTCAATAATGCCGGGATTACTCGTGATAACCTGTTAATGCGCATGAAAGATGACGAGTGGAACGACATTCTCGAGACCAATCTGTCATCGGTATTCCGTCTGTCAAAAGCGGTAATGCGAGCTATGATGAAAAAGCGTCATGGGCGTATTATCACTATCGGTTCTGTGGTCGGTACCATGGGAAATGCCGGTCAGGCCAACTACGCTGCGGCGAAAGCGGGTCTTATCGGTTTTAGTAAATCGCTGGCGCGCGAAGTTGCGTCACGCGGTATTACTGTGAACGTTGTTGCTCCGGGCTTTATTGAAACGGACATGACGCGTGCGCTGACCGATGAGCAGCGTGCGGGTACACTGGCGGCAGTTCCGGCGGGGCGCCTTGGCTCTCCAAACGAAATCGCCAGTGCGGTTGCATTTTTAGCCTCTGACGAAGCGGGTTACATCACGGGTGAAACCCTGCACGTCAACGGCGGAATGTATATGGTCTGACCGCAGATTGCACAAAATGCTCAGGAACCGCGCATTCCGCGTGGTTCCGGACAAGATTATGTGCAAAATGATTTGCGTTATTAGGGCAAACACCCGCAAAATAGCGTAAAATCGTGGTAAGACCTGCCGGGATTTAGTTGCAAATTTTTCAACATTTTATACACTACGAAAACCATCGCGAAAGCGAGTTTTGATAGGAAATTTAAGAGTATGAGCACTATCGAAGAACGCGTTAAGAAAATTATCGGCGAGCAGCTGGGCGTTAAGCAGGAAGAAGTTACCAACAATGCTTCCTTCGTTGAGGACCTGGGCGCTGATTCTCTTGACACCGTTGAGCTGGTAATGGCTCTGGAAGAAGAGTTTGATACTGAGATTCCGGACGAAGAAGCTGAGAAAATCACCACCGTTCAGGCTGCCATTGATTACATCAACGGTCACCAGGCGTAAGTGAACATCTCCAGGCGGTCACTCGACCGCCTGAGTTTTATCTTTTTGTCCCAAAAATCTCTTTTTTTATCCCTCCCTGGAGGACAAACGTGTCTAAGCGTCGTGTAGTTGTGACCGGACTGGGCATGTTGTCTCCTGTCGGCAATACCGTAGAGTCTACCTGGAAAGCTCTCCTTGCCGGTCAGAGTGGCATCAGCCTGATCGACCATTTCGATACTAGCGCCTATGCAACGAAATTTGCTGGCTTAGTAAAGGATTTTAACTGTGATGACATCATCTCGCGTAAAGAACAGCGCAAGATGGATGCCTTCATTCAATATGGAGTTGTCGCTGGCGCTCAGGCCATGCAAGATTCTGGTCTGGTAGTGACGGAAGAGAACGCAACGCGCATCGGTGCCGCTATCGGTTCCGGCATTGGCGGTCTCGGTTTAATCGAAGAAAACCACAGCTCGCTGGTTAATGGCGGTCCGCGTAAGATCAGCCCCTTCTTCGTTCCGTCTACGATTGTTAACATGGTGGCAGGTCACCTGACCATCATGTACGGTCTGCGTGGCCCCAGCATCTCTATCGCCACGGCGTGTACCTCCGGTGTGCATAACATCGGTCATGCGGCGCGTATGATTGCCTACGGCGATGCCGATGCCATGCTGGCCGGCGGCGCTGAGAAAGCGAGTACGCCGCTGGGTGTTGGCGGTTTCGGTGCTGCACGCGCGCTGTCTACCCGCAACGATAACCCGCAGGCGGCAAGCCGTCCGTGGGATAAAGATCGTGATGGTTTCGTACTGGGCGATGGCGCAGGTATCATCATGCTCGAAGAGTATGAGCACGCGAAAAAGCGCGGCGCGAAAATTTATGCTGAAATCGTCGGTTTTGGTATGAGCAGCGATGCTTACCATATGACGTCGCCGCCGGAAAACGGCGCGGGCGCTGCGCTGGCGATGGTTCACGCTATTCGTGACGCCGGTATCGAGCCGGGCCAGATTGGTTACGTCAACGCGCACGGTACCTCTACCCCTGCTGGCGATATCGCCGAAGCACAGGCGGTAAAATCGGTATTTGGCGATGTGGCAAGCCGCGTTATGGTCAGCTCAACCAAATCCATGACCGGTCACCTTCTGGGTGCGGCAGGCGCGGTGGAGTCAATTTACTCCATTCTGGCGCTGCGCGACCAGGCGGTTCCGCCGACCATCAACCTGGATAACCAGGAAGAGGGTATTGACCTCGACTTCGTCCCCCTCGAAGCGCGTCAGGTTAGCGGCATGGAGTACACGCTGTGTAACTCTTTCGGTTTTGGCGGCACTAACGGCTCGCTTATCTTCAAAAAAGTGTGATGCGTTTTCGTATCGACTTTCCAGGCCTGCAATGCAGGCCTTTTCTTTGGGTTTAATCCGCTTGTGATTCATGCTTCCCCCTGCCAGACTAACGAGCCACTGATAAGGAGGCTCTATGTTCTTGATTAATGGCGTCACGCAGGATGTACTGCCAGCCAACGACAGAGCGGTGCAGTTCGGCGACGGTTGTTTTACCACAGCGAGAATCAAAAACGGCCGGGTTGAGTTCCTTACGGCGCATATCGAACGGCTTGAGCATAACTGCGCGACATTACTTATCCCTTTTAGTGAATGGGCTGGGTTATCGCAGGAGATGCAGACGTTAGCGCGTCAGCAGGGTGATGGCGTGCTTAAAGCGATCATCACGCGCGGCAGCGGCGGACGGGGATACAGCCCCTCGGCGTGCCAGACGCCGACACGAATGCTGTCGGTTTCTCCGTCGCCTGCGCATTATCCGCTATGGCGAAAAGAGGGCGCACGGCTTGCGCTGAGCCCGGTAAGGCTGGGACGCAACCCCCATCTTGCCGGCCTTAAACACCTTAATCGCCTCGAGCAAGTGCTTATCCGCGCGCATCTTGAACAGACGGACGCCGATGAAGCCCTTGTCCTTGACAGCGACGGCTGGGTTACGGAATGCTGTGCGGCTAATTTGTTCTGGCGGGCGGGGGATGTAGTGTTTACCCCGCGCCTCGATCAGGCCGGTGTGGACGGGATTATGCGTCGGCACTGCATTTCACATCTGGCACAAAGCCGCTTTCGCGTTGTCGAAGTCAATGCGCGCGTGGAGTCCGTCCGACAGGCGGATGAGGTCGTGATTTGCAATGCCTTAATGCCGGTTATCCCCGTCAGGACGTTTGCAGAAGTTCACTACCGCTCGCGTGAGCTGTTTGATTATCTGGCCCCACTTTGTGAGCAGACGACGACGTCATGAAGAAAATGTTACGGTTTTTCCTGCTGCTGCTGGTCGTGCTTGGCATTGCCGCCGGTATCGGGATGTGGAAAGTTCGCCAGCTGGCGGACAGCAAAATCCTTATTAAAGAGGATCTGGTCTTTACGCTCAAAGCGGGTACCGGGCGCAGCGCGCTGGGCGAACAGCTTTACGGTGAAAAAGTCATTAACCGCCCGCGGGTTTTCCAGTGGCTGCTGCGCGTCGAACCGGATCTGTCGCACTTCAAAGCCGGAACCTACCGCTTTACGCCGCAGATGACGGTGCGGGAGATGCTGCAGCTGCTGGCCAGCGGCAAAGAGGCGCAGTTCCCGCTGCGTTTTGTCGAAGGAATGCGGGTGAGCGAGTATCTTAAACAGCTGCGCGATGCGCCGTACGTAAAGCACACGCTGGCGGATGATAGCTATGAGACGCTGGCAAAAGCGCTTAAGCTTGAGCAGCCGGAGTGGGTTGAGGGCTGGTTCTGGCCGGATACCTGGATGTATACCGCCAATACGACGGATCTCTCTATCCTTAAGCGCGCACACCAGAAGATGGTGAAGGCCGTTGATAGCGCATGGGAAGGGCGGGCGGATAATCTGCCTTATAAAGATCAAAACGCGCTGGTGACCATGGCCTCGATCATCGAAAAAGAGACCGCCGTCGCCAGCGAGCGCGATCAGGTCGCCTCGGTGTTCATCAACCGTCTGCGTATCGGTATGCGCCTGCAGACCGACCCGACGGTTATCTACGGGATGGGGGAGAGCTACAGCGGTAAGCTGTCGCGTAAGGATCTCGAAACGCCGACGTCGTACAACACCTACGTGATAGCCGGACTGCCGCCGGGGCCGATTGCCGTTCCGGGCGAAGCCTCTCTCAACGCGGCGGCGCATCCGGCGAAGACGCCGTATCTCTATTTCGTTGCGGATGGCAAAGGCGGGCACACGTTTAATACGAATCTTGCCAGCCACAACCGCTCCGTACAGGATTACCTGAAAGCACTTAAGGAAAAAAATGCACAGTAAGTATATCGTCATCGAGGGCCTGGAAGGCGCTGGTAAAACCACGGCGCGCGATGTCGTTGTGGAGACGCTGGAGCAGATGGGCATTCGTGACCTGCTGTTCACGCGCGAGCCGGGCGGCACCATTCTGGCGGAAAAACTCCGCAGCCTGGTGCTGGACATCAGGTCAGTGGGCGATGAAGTCATTACCGATAAAGCCGAAGTGCTGATGTTCTATGCGGCCCGCGTGCAGCTGGTTGAGACGGTCATTAAGCCCGCGCTGGCGGCGGGAAAATGGGTGATCGGCGATCGTCACGATCTCTCCACTCAGGCCTATCAGGGCGGCGGCCGCGGTATTGACCCGCAGATGCTTGCTACCCTGCGAGACGCGGTGCTCGGCGATTTTCGCCCCGACCTGACGCTCTACCTTGACGTGACGCCGGAAGTGGGGCTGGGACGCGCCCGCGCCCGCGGCGACCTCGACCGCATCGAACAGGAGTCGCTGAATTTCTTCAACCGCACCCGCGCGCGCTACCTTGAGCTGGCGGCGCAGGACGCCTCCATCCATACCATCGATGCGACCCAGCCGCTTGACGACGTGATGCGCGCGATTCGCGACACCGTCACTCGCTGGGTGCAGGAGCAGGGCGCATGAAATGGTATCCGTGGCTGAGACCGCCGTTTGAGGCGCTGGTCGCCAGCTATCAGTCTGGCCGCGGCCACCATGCGCTACTTGTTCAGGCGCTGCCCGGGATGGGCGACGACGCGCTTATCTATGCGCTGTGTCGTTTTTTAATGTGTCACCAGCCGGAGGGGCAGAAAAGCTGCGGCAAGTGCCATAGCTGCCAGCTGATGCAGGCGGGCACCCATCCGGATTACTACCTCGTACAGCCGGAAAAAGGGAAAAACACGCTGGGCATCGACGCCGTTCGCGCTGTGACGGAAAAACTGTATGAACGCGCCCGGCTGGGCGGCGCAAAGGTGGTGTGGATAAGCGATGCCGCGCTGCTGACCGAAGCCGCCGCCAATGCCCTGCTGAAAACCCTCGAAGAGCCGCCGGAGAATACTTGGTTCTTCCTCGCCTGTCGGGAGCCCGCGCGCCTGCTGGCGACATTGCGCAGCCGCTGCCGCTTATATCACCTTGCGCCGCCGGGCGAAGCCTATGGTCTGGCGTGGTTGCAGCGAGAAGTGACGGTGTCACAAGAATCGGCGCTGACCGCGCTGCGCCTGACGTCGGGCGCGCCGGCCGCGGCGCTGGAGCTGCTGGCGGGCGCATCGCAAAGCGCCCGCCAGCAGCTGTGCGAAGCGCTTGACGGCACGCTGCGCAGCGGCGACTGGCTGTCCCTGCTGGCGGTATTCAACCACGATAGCGTTGCCGAGCGCCTGTACTGGCTGTCGGCGCTGCTGCTGGACGCCCTCAAGCTCCAGCAGGGGATCTCCCTGTTGAGCAACGTTGATGCCCAGCCGCTCGTCGGGCGTCTGGCGCAGCATCTTCCCCCTCCCACGCTGCAGGTGATTGCGCGCGATGCCGCAGAATGCCGCGAGCAGCTGCAAAGTGTTATCGGCCTTAACCGCGAGCTGACGCTCTGCGAACGTTTATTACGCTGGGAGCACTGGCTGCAGCCTGGCGCCAGCCTTCCGGCTTCACACTTGTAAGAGAGACATTATGTTTTTAGTCGACTCGCACTGCCATTTCGATGGTCTGGATTATCAATCGCTGCATAAGGACGTGGATGACGTGCTGGCGAAAGCCGCCGCGCGGGGCGTAAAATTTTGCCTGGCGGTCGCCACTACGCTTCCGGGCTATCGCTCAATGCGGGCGCTGGTCGGGGAGCGCCCGAACGTGGTGTTTTCCTGCGGCGTGCATCCGCTTAACCAGGACGAAGAGTACAGCCCTGAAACCCTGCGCCAACTGGCTGCGGAAGAGGGCGTAGTGGCGTTGGGCGAAACCGGTCTGGACTATTATTACACCCCGGAAACAAAAGCCCGCCAGCAGGCCTCGTTTGCCCACCATATCCGCATTGGCCGCGAGCTGAACAAGCCGGTTATCGTGCATACGCGCGACGCGCGGGACGATACGCTGGCGATTCTGCGCGACGAAAAAGTGACGGATTGCGGCGGCGTACTACACTGTTTCACAGAAGACAGAGAAACGGCGGGTAAATTACTGGATCTGGGTTTTTATATCTCGTTCTCCGGTATCGTGACGTTCCGCAACGCTGAACAGCTTCGCGATGCCGCCCGTTATGTGCCGCTCGACAGGCTGCTGGTGGAAACCGATTCCCCGTACCTGGCGCCGGTGCCGCATCGCGGTAAAGAGAACCAGCCGGCAATGGTCCGCGACGTCGCGGAGTACATGGCTGTGCTGAAGGGCGTGTCGCTGGAGCAGCTGGCTCAGCAGACGACCGAAAACTTCTCCAGACTGTTCCACATCGACCCCGCCAGACTGCAATCTGCCTGATCTGACAGCTTATTTTAAAGCTCGTAATTAATAGGTAAAGCGAGTAAAGTTCACCGCCGCGAAAGTGGCGGTGAATGGCTTTCATGTAACATATGGACACGAGTTTTGTAAATTACTGAAAGTTTTTCGCTGGATGCTGAGCGAAACGTGATAGCCGTCAAACATCAGAGCTGGGATTTATTTTACTCTGTGTAATAAATAAAAAGGCGCTTAGATGCCTGTCCACGGTGGGGCTCTCCCCCCTCGCCAATGCGTGAAAACGTAAAAAAAAGCACAAATACTCAGGAGCACTCTCAATTATGTTTAAGAATGCATTTGCTAACCTGCAGAAGGTCGGTAAATCGCTGATGCTGCCGGTATCCGTACTGCCTATCGCAGGTATCCTGCTGGGCGTCGGTTCCGCAAACTTCAGCTGGCTGCCAGCCGTTGTTTCCCACGTTATGGCGGAAGCAGGCGGTTCTGTATTTGCTAACATGCCGCTGATCTTTGCTATCGGTGTTGCGCTTGGCTTCACCAACAACGACGGCGTTTCTGCACTGGCGTCGGTTGTAGCTTACGGCATCATGGTGAAAACCATGGCGGTTGTCGCGCCTTTGGTTCTGCATTTACCTGCTGAAGAGATTGCGGCTAAACACCTGGCGGATACCGGCGTGCTCGGCGGTATTATCTCCGGTGCGATTGCAGCCTATATGTTCAACCGCTTCTACCGCATCAAGCTGCCTGAGTACCTGGGCTTCTTCGCGGGCAAGCGTTTTGTACCGATTATCTCCGGTCTGGCGGCAATTATTCTGGGCGTGATCCTGTCCTTCATCTGGCCACCGATTGGTTCCGCGATTCAGACATTCTCCCAGTGGGCGGCCTACCAGAACCCGGTTGTGGCGTTCGGTATCTACGGCTTCGTTGAGCGCTGCCTGGTGCCGTTCGGTCTGCACCACATCTGGAACGTACCTTTCCAGATGCAGATCGGTGAATTCACCAACGCGGCAGGTCAGGTATTCCACGGCGATATCCCGCGCTATATGGCAGGCGACCCGACCGCGGGCAAACTGTCCGGCGGCTTCCTGTTCAAAATGTACGGTCTGCCGGCGGCTGCGATTGCTATCTGGCACTCTGCGAAACCAGAGAACCGTGCAAAAGTGGGCGGTATCATGATCTCCGCAGCGCTGACCTCGTTCCTGACCGGTATCACCGAGCCGATCGAGTTCTCCTTCATGTTCGTTGCGCCGATCCTGTACGTTATCCACGCTATTCTGGCTGGTCTGGCGTTCCCGATCTGTATCCTGCTGGGCATGCGTGACGGTACGTCGTTCTCTCACGGTCTGATCGACTTTATCGTTCTGTCCGGCAACAGCAGCAAGCTGTGGCTGTTCCCGATTGTCGGTATCTGCTATGCGATCGTTTACTACACCATCTTCCGCGTACTGATCAAAGTACTGGACCTGAAAACTCCGGGTCGTGAAGATGCAACAGAAGATTCGAAAGCAGGCGCGACCAGCGAAATGGCTCCGGCACTGATTGCGGCGTTCGGTGGTAAAGAAAACATCACCAACCTCGACGCCTGTATTACTCGTCTGCGCGTCAGCGTCGCCGATGTCGCTAAAGTGGATCAGCCTGGCCTGAAGAAACTGGGCGCGGCGGGCGTAGTGGTTGCAGGTTCCGGCGTTCAGGCTATTTTCGGCACCAAGTCCGATAACCTGAAAACCGAGATGGATGAGTACATCCGCAATCACTAAGTCATAAAAGATGGGGAGACTAAGGCAGCCGAATGGCTGCCTTTTTTACATTGGGCCGCAGACAAATGGTTAAGCAAGCAGCGACCGGACGGATTTCAGAATAAGAAAAAGAGCGATTGGGTTGAAAGTAAGGGAATAAGTCGCTCATACTCTTACGTTGTTGCCTGGTTACAGATTACCGCACGGTAATCATCAAAAAGGAAAAAGTCATGGCAGAAGAAACGATTTTCAGCAAGATCATCCGCCGCGAAATCCCGTCGGACATTGTTTATCAGGACGAGCTGGTCACCGCTTTTCGCGATATTTCGCCGCAAGCGCCAACCCATATTCTGATTGTGCCGAATATCCTGATTCCAACGGTAAATGACGTGACGGCGGAACACGAGCAGGCGCTGGGGCATCTGATCACCGTGGCTGCTAAAATCGCCCGTGACGAAGGTATTGCCGATGACGGCTACCGCCTGATACTGAACTGTAACCGCCACGGCGGCCAGGAGGTATACCATATCCACATGCATCTGCTGGGCGGCCGTCCGCTGGGCCCCATGCTGGCGCACAAAGGGTAACTGCATGAAAGGCGGTCGTTTCGCAGTATTGCTGGCGGCGCTGGCGCTGGCAGGGTGCAACTCGCATCCGGAAATTCCCTTTGGCGAACAGCAAACGCTGGTCATGGAATCGAACGTGCTGGCCGCCGGGATCAGCGCGGATACGCCCGAACTGACAACGTCTGAGATCCAGGCGACCGCCACCTCCCGGCTGTTTAACGAACGTAAGGTGCCTGTAATAGTGCACTACCGTTTTTACTGGTATGACTCCAGAGGGCTGGAAATGCATCCGCTTGAGGCCACCCGCACCATCACCGTCCCGGCGAATTCTTCGGTGACGCTGTACGGTACCGCCAACAGCCTCGGCGCGCATAAGGTCCGACTTTATCTTTATCTGTAAGGGGTAAATAGTAATGAGCAAACTGAGTCGCTATGCATTCATTACCGCCGTGGCGATATTTCTCTCAGGGTGCGTCGCGCAACGGGAAAAACCGGCGCCGGTAGAAGAAGCGAAACCGACGCCAGAGCAGCCGCAGCCGCCGACGACCACCGTCCCGACGGTACCGACGATGCCGGTCCAGCCGGGGCCCATTGAGCACGGCGAGCAGCCCGCTCAGCCTGCGCCGCGCGTTCGTCATTATGACTGGAACGGCGCCGCGCAGCCGCTGGTGGGGCAGATGCTGCAGGCGGGCGGCGTGAACGCGGGCAGTATTCTGCTGGTGGATAGCGTAAATAACCGCACCAACGGCTCGCTGAACCCTACGGAGGCCACCACGGCGCTGCGCAATGCGCTCGGCGGCAACAGTAAATTTACCCTTGTTTCTCCGCAGCAGTTAGCCGTCGCTAAACAGCAGCTGGGGATCTCGGCGCAGGATAGCCTGGGCTCGCGCAATAAAGCGATGGGGCTCGCCCGTACGGTTGGCGCGCAGTATGTGCTTTATTCCAGCGCTACCGGCAACGTCAACGCGCCGACCCTGCAAATGCAACTGATGCTGGTCCAGACTGGCGAGATTATCTGGTCAGGTAAAGGTGCCGTTCAGCAACAGTAATCTTTCGCGTGACGCGCTGCTGTCACGCTTTTTCCCACATTATTCCGTCGCCAGCGCTGGCCCTGCCGGCCTGAGCGGCGGAAGCTGCATTATTGAACGTGACGGACAGCGGCTGGTTTTGCGCCAGCATCACGATCCCGATGCGCCGCGCAGCCATTTCCGCCGCCAGTACCATGCCCTGAACCAGCTTCCTTCCTCGCTTGCGCCGCGCCCGCAGGGCTTTTTTCCCGGCTGGATGGCCGTGGAGTACCTTCACGGCGAGACGCCGTTGGCACTACCGCCGAGCGGCAGGCTGGCGTCGCTGCTGCATCACCTGCACCAGCAGCGTCGTTTCGGCTGGCGGGTGCCGGTGCTGCCGCTGCTGGAGCGCTACTGGCAGTGCTGCGATCCGGCGCGGCGGACGCCGTTCTGGCTGCGCGAGCTCAGGCGTTTGCGCCGCCGGGCGGAGCCGAAGGTGCTGCGGCTGGCGCCCTTGCATATGGATATTCACGCAGGCAATATCGTTGTCACCGGACAGGGACTGCGGCTTATCGACTGGGAGTATGCCGGAGACGGCGATATCGCGCTGGAGCTGGCGGCCGTGTGGTCGGAGGACGACGGCCAGCGGCAGCAGCTTATCAATGATTATGCCCGGCTTGCCCACCTCAATCCCGCTCAGCTGACGCGCCACGTATGGCGCTGGCGGCGGTGGGTGCTGATGCTGATGGCAGGCTGGTATGAGTATCGCTGGCAGCAGACCGGCGATCGCCAATTTAGTGCGCTGGCGGATGACGCATGGCGACAGTTAAAAACGAAAGGACAAGAGAGGTGAATGTGGGCCCGGTAATGTTGGATGTTGAAGGGTATGAGCTGGATGCGGAAGAGCGCGACATTCTGGCGCATCCCCTGGTGGGCGGTTTGATTCTCTTCACCCGTAACTATCATGACCCGCTGCAGCTGCGCGAGCTGGTGCGCCAGATCCGCAGCGCCTCGCGCAATCATCTGGTGATTGCGGTAGACCAGGAAGGCGGGCGCGTTCAGCGTTTTCGCGACGGATTTACCCGCCTGCCGGCCGCCCAGTCTTTTGCCGAACTGCTGGGAATGGAAGAGGGCGGCAAGCTGGCGCAGGAGGCGGGCTGGCTGATGGCGAGCGAAATGATCGCCATGGATATCGATATCAGCTTTGCGCCGGTGCTGGACGTTGGCCATATCAGCGCGGCGATCGGCGAGCGTTCATACCATGCCGATGCGCAAAAGGCGCTGGCGATGGCCCGCCACGTTATCGACGGAATGCACAGCGCCGGGATGAAAACCACCGGCAAACACTTCCCGGGGCACGGCGCGGTAACCGCGGACTCCCACAAGGAAACACCGCACGATCCGCGGCCTGAAGCCGAGATTCGGGCGAAAGATATGTCGGTGTTCCGTCAGCTGATTACGGAAAACCGGCTGGATGCCATCATGCCCGCGCACGTTATTTATACCGACGTCGACCCGCGGCCGGCCAGCGGCTCAGCGCACTGGCTAAAAACGGTGCTTCGCGGCGAGCTGGGCTTCGACGGCGTTATTTTTTCCGACGATCTGTCGATGGAAGGCGCGGCGATCATGGGGAGCTACGCGGAGCGCGGCCAGGCGTCGCTGGACGCAGGTTGCGATATGATCCTCGTCTGCAATAATCGTAAGGGAGCCGTCAGCGTGCTGGATAACCTGTCGCCGATCAAAGCAGAGCGTGTTACGAAATTGTATCATAAAGGTTCATTTACGCGTCAGGCGCTGAGGGATTCCTCCCGCTGGCAGGCGGTCAGCGCGCAGTTGAACGAGCTCCATGAGCGTTGGCAGGCGCACAAAGCCGCTCTTTAAACCCTCCCGCATCGGGATTGGCAGTGTTGTGAGGTTTTGATGATCATCTATTTACACGGTTTCGACTCAAACAGCCCGGGAAATCACGAGAAGGTGCTGCAGCTGCAGTTTATCGATCCCGACGTCCGGCTCATCAGCTACAGTACGCTTCATCCGAAGCATGATATGCAGCACCTTCTCAAAGAGGTCGATAAAATGCTGCAGCTGACCGACGACGAAAGGCCGCTCATCTGCGGCGTCGGGCTGGGCGGCTACTGGGCTGAGCGCATCGGCTTCTTATGCGACGTGCGCCAGGTGATGTTCAACCCGAACCTGTTCCCCTATGAGAACATGGAAGGGAAAATCGATCGCCCGGAAGAGTATGCGGATATCGCCACCAAATGCGTCAGCAACTTCCGTGAGAAAAACCGCGATCGCTGCCTGGCGATTTTATCCCGTCAGGATGAAACGCTGAACAACCAGCGCTCGGCTGAGGTGCTGCATCACTACTACGAGATTATCTGGGACGAAGTGCAGACCCATAAATTCAAGAATATCTCGCCGCATCTGCAGCGCATCAAAGCGTTTAAAACGCTGGGCTGACTCCCTCCCCGCATCCCGGCGGCGCCATGCCGTCCGGGCTATTCTTTGACTTTCCTCGCGATCGTTGCTCAAAATTACAGCAGCAAAACTTGACCCACATCAATTTTGGTATGACCAATGCACCGAACGTGATATTCTCCCTGTCGCTGAATGGTTTCATGTCAGTAACTTGTTGTTAATTAAAGGCTATTTAGATAACTTTTAATTAACAATTGGTTAATATTTTGAGGGGGTCACGTTGACTACGCCATTGAAAAAGATTGTGATTGTGGGTGGTGGTGCTGGCGGGCTGGAACTGGCTACGCAGTTGGGTAGAAAGCTGGGCCGCGGTAAAAAAGCGAAAATTACGCTGGTGGATCGTAACCACAGCCACCTGTGGAAGCCGCTGCTGCATGAAGTGGCGACCGGCTCGCTGGACGAGGGCGTTGACGCGCTGAGCTACCTGGCGCACGCCCGCAACCATGGTTTCCAGTTCCAGCTGGGCTCCGTGGTGGATATCAACCGCGACGCTAAAACGATAACCCTTGCCGAACTGCGCGACGAAAAAGGCGAGCTGCTGGTGCCTGAGCGCAAGCTGCCGTACGACACGCTGGTGATGGCGCTGGGCAGCACCTCTAACGACTTCAACACCCCGGGCGTTAAAGAGAACTGCATTTTTCTCGATAACCCGCACCAGGCGCGCCGTTTCCATCAGGAGATGCTGAACCTGTTCCTCAAGCACTCCAGCAACCTGGGGGCCAACGGCAAGGTGAATATCGCCATCGTCGGCGGCGGCGCGACGGGCGTTGAGCTCTCCGCAGAGCTGCATAACGCGGTGAAACAGCTGCACAGCTACGGGTACAAAGGGCTGACCAACGATGCCCTGAACGTAACGCTGGTGGAGGCGGGCGAGCGCATTCTGCCCGCGCTGCCGCCGCGCATTTCCGGCGCCGCGCACAGCGAGCTGACCAAAATGGGCGTCCGCGTCCTGACCCAGACCATGGTGACCAGCGCGGATGAAGGCGGCCTGCACACCAAAGACGGCGAATACATCAAGGCGGACCTGATGGTGTGGGCGGCCGGGATTAAAGCGCCGGACTTTATGAAAGAGATAGGCGGGCTGGAAACCAACCGCATCAACCAGCTGGTGGTTGAGCCGACGCTGCAGACGACCCGCGACGCGGATATCTTCGCCATCGGCGACTGCGCCTCTTGCGCGCGTCCGGAAGGGGGCTTCGTGCCGCCGCGCGCTCAGGCCGCTCACCAGATGGCGACGACCGCGCTGCATAACATTCTGGCGCAGATCAAAGGCAAGCCGCTGAAGGCCTACACTTATAAGGATCACGGCTCTCTGGTCTCGCTGTCGAACTACTCCACCGTCGGCAGCCTGATGGGCAACCTGATGCGCGGCTCGATGATGGTTGAAGGGCGCATTGCACGCTTTGTCTACATCTCGCTCTACCGTATGCACCAGATTGCGCTGCACGGCTACTTTAAAACCGGCCTGATGATGCTGGTCGGCAGCATTAACCGCGTGATCCGTCCCCGCCTGAAGCTGCACTGATTTTCCCGGCCCGGCAGTCGCCGGGCCTTTTTCAGATAATTCTGCTAAATATGCGCCTGCGATGGTTCGGATTCCTCTGAATCAGCGCATATTGCCGCACGTTCCCGCATTTTTCATCCGCTTTCTGATTTGCAGAAACCCTGCTCCAGTTGCAAAATTGTTACCAACAGCAACAAAGGAGGAAACCCCGTGAATAAATCCATGTTGGCGGGCATAGGGATTGGCGTAGCTGCTGCGCTGGGTGTGGCGGCGGTAGCCAGTCTGAACGTGTTTGAACGTGGCCCGCAATACGCGCAGGTCGTGTCAGCAACACCCATTAAAGAAACCGTGAAATCTCCGCGTCAGGAGTGCCGCAACGTCGCCGTGACGCACCGTCGTCCGGTTCAGGATGAAAACCGTATCGCCGGATCTGTGCTCGGCGCGGTAGCGGGCGGGGTGATTGGTCACCAGTTTGGCGGCGGTCGCGGCCGCGATGTCGCAACCGTTGTTGGAGCGCTGGGCGGCGGCTATGCCGGCAACCAGATCCAGGGCTCAATGCAGGATAACGACACCTACACCACCACGCAGCAGCGCTGCAAGACCGTGTACGACAAATCGGAAAAAATGCTGGGTTACGATGTGACCTATAAAATCGGCGATCAGCAGGGGAAAATCCGCATGGATAAGGACCCCGGCAACCAAATCCCGTTGGACAGCAACGGTCAGTTGATTCTGAATAACAAAGTATAAAACAGCAGTTATCTGCATATTAGCCCCTCATTCGCTCAGGCTGAGGGGCTTTTTTTATAAATTCATCTGTATAGGTAAAAAAGTCATGAAAAGCATTTAAGTAATACCCTTCATGGAACCATGGTAATTTATAAATAATTTGTTGTCTCTCTGTTGTGCCATTGATAAAAACGATCCAGTAACGGGGCGTTTTCTTTTATCGATTTAGAACTAGTCATAGATATAAATAATGAGGTTAATAATTAAATATATTATATAAAATTGTAACTGATATGCTACGGCTATATTATGTCATTGCAGTTTAAATGATTTAATTATTAATAAATTATTTTTTTAAAAAATCTAATTCGAAGAATAAAATTTACGTATTTACACTGTTCCTGGTTGTTAATTTTAACTTAAAGGGAATGGTAATGAAAACACTTCGAATGACATATATTGCGGCAGGTATGGTACTGGCTGGGCTGGTGTCGCCGTCATGGGCGACAGAGACTGGGGGAGTGGTACATTTTTCCGGCCAAATCGTTGATGCAACCTGTGATGTTGCAGCGAGTGCTAACTCCGGTGGGGACGATCAGAATGTAGTGCTGGGGTCGGGTATGATTTCATCAAACTCGTTCACGTCGGGGATTGGTGGTGAATCGGATCCGTCAAGAACGCCTTTCCATATCAATCTGGAAAACTGTAACAGCGATCCCTCCCTTAAGGTCGCGCTGAACTTTACCGGCGCCGGAGCCACGGATGCCAACGATCCGACCGCACTGACGGTTAGTCAGGCAACGGGTGTCGGTATCCGTATCTACCGTGAATCATCCTCGACGCCAATTAATTTCAGCGATGACAGCGCCGAGGCGCAAGCTTCCGCGGTACCGTTACTGGATATTGCAAGCAATGAAAACGGGAACCATACATTCAATTATACCGCAGTTTATGTACAGACCGCACAGCAGATCGTCGCTGGTGAAGCAAACGCCGATGCTAATTATCTGATTACATATTATTAATCGCTATTTCTGTCAGGCCCGGTTGTGCTATTGGCACTACCGGGTTTATTGATTGAGTGAATATTATGAAGCAATGGTTGTTACTGTCCTTTTTGTTTATTTTCACCACCAACGCGCTGGCCGGGGTGGTAATTGGCGGGACTCGTTTTATTTACCCGGATAATGCCAAAGAAATTTCGGTTGAAGTGAGTAACCATAGCGCCAATAAATCCTTCCTGGTACAGGCATGGCTTGAGAATATTGATGAAAGCAAAGCGGCTATTCCCTTTGCTATTACGCCGCCGCTGACGAAAGTGCGGGCGCTGAACAGCAGCCTTTTTCGTGTTATTTACACCGGAGCGCGGGCGCTGCCGGGCGATCGGGAGTCTGTTTTTTGGCTGAATGTGAAGTCTATCCCCGGAATGAGCGAAGACGCCGCTAACACGCCCAATAAGTTGCAGTTTGCCGTTGTCAACCGGGTGAAGCTTCTTTATCGCCCCACGTCGCTGCCCGGCGACGCGAACGAGGCTTACAGTAAGCTGCAGTTTCAGCTTCAGAACTCGCGCCTTACCGTGAGCAATCCAACCCCTTATTACGTTTCGCTCCGTGGCCTGGCGGTGGGCGGCAAACCAGTATTGTTTAGCGGTGAAGGCGCCGTTGTCATGATGATTCCACCGTTTGAACAGCGCCAGTTCACCGCGCAAGGATCGGGAAAAATCACCTGGAATGCCGTCAATGATTATGGCGCAACGACCAAAATGTTAACGAAATGATGCTGTCTGATCATTCACCTGGGAAAGCGCTAAGGGAATATAGCCATGAATATTCGGACAGGAAAACGCATCCGGGCAATCACGCGGCACGGTATTGAATTACGACTAAACACAATCACCAGTCTGGTATTGCTCGCCTGTTCCAGCAGTGCGGTCGCCGGGGAAGTCTTTAATCTGAAATTATTACAAACCGGCCCCGGACAAGCGGATACGCAAGCGCTGAAACAATTTGCCAATAACGGAGGGTTGATCGCCGGGACGTATCGTGTGGATATTACGATCAACCGTAATCGCATCGACCGTAAAGATGTTAACTTTGTGTATAACGCTAAGTTAAAGCAGCTATTTCCCGAATTTACGAAGGCCGACTATGTGGCCATGGGCGTGAAAGCTGACGGTTCCCCGGCTTTTCATGCGTTAGCCAGCGATGCCATCGTGGAAAACCTTGCCGATTATATTCCCGATTCAAAGGTCAGTTTCGAAGAAAACACGTTGCGGCTGAATATTTCAGTACCGCAAATCGCCGTCAATGCTAACGCGATGGGGTACGTCGACCCGCACCTCTGGGACGATGGCCTGCCGATGGCGTTTATGAATTACAGCTACAGCGGCGCGCAAAACTGGCGTCATAACAACGGCGACAATGAAACTGACCAGAGTAATTATCTTAGCCTGACAAACGGTATCAACGTCGGGCCATGGCGTCTGCGCAACGATTCAAGCTATTCGCAGGATAGCGGCTGGCAGAATATCAACACTTACGCCTGGCGCAATATCACCGCGCTGACCAGTAAGCTTACCGTTGGCGACAGCTGGACCGATTCTGATGTGTTCGACAGCATCCAGTTTCGCGGCGCAAAACTTGAGAGCAACGACAATATGTTGCCGTACAGCCTGCGCGGCTTCGCGCCGGTTATTCATGGTGTGACGAAATCCAATGCGCAAGTGACCGTGCGGCAAAACGGTTACATTATATACCAAAGCTATGTGTCGCCTGGTCCGTTTGAAATCCGCGATTTGAATCAGGTCAATTCCGGTGGCGATATGGAAGTCACCGTCAAAGAGTCGGATGGCAGCGAAAATTCCTATATCCAGGCCTCTGCCTCGGTGCCGATTATGCGCCGTGAAGGCTCACTGAAATATAGCGTAGTGGGGGGGAAATACCGTTCTTCCGACGACACCATTGATACGCCGGATTTTGCCCAAGGGACGCTGATTTATGGTCTTCCCTGGGGGATCACTGTGTATGGCGGGGCGCAGGGCGCTGCGGATTATAATGCGCAAGCTATTGGCGCGGGCATTGACCTGGGGAGTATCGGCTCACTCTCTTCTGATGTGACCACGGCGCAAACGACGCGGGTGGGGAATGAGAGCCGCCGCGGTCAGTCATATCGGTTTCAGTACGCTAAGGATTTTGTGGCGACCAGTACCAACATGACGCTGGCCAGTTATCGTTACTCGACAAGTGATTATTATACCTTTGAAGAGGCGCTGACCCACAATAAAGAAACTGGCGATGATAATGACACTTTTGCCTATCGCAACGACTATACCCGCCACCGCCGTTTACAACTGACCATAAGTCAGTCGCTTTCTGATTACGGCCAGCTCTATCTGTCGGGGTATCAGCAGGATTACTGGAATCTTACCGGTAAAGAACGCAGTCTTAACGCTGGCTATAGTTACAGCTGGGAGCGCATGAGTTTTAATGCCAACTACTCATTGACCCGTACGCCGCAAAGTAGCAGCGATCAGCAGTTTGCATTATCCGTGAATATTCCTCTGGATAAATGGCTGCCCGGCGCACGCGTTAGCTACACCAATAACGCCAGTGATGATGGGCGTTCACGTCAGTACGTTTCACTAAGCGGCACCGCGCTGGATGATAAGAATCTGACCTACAGCGTGGGACAAAGCTACGGTAATAAAGGGGTGGGTTATGGCGGTAATGTGGGCGGAGGGTATCGCTCAAGCATTGGCAATATTAACGCATCGTACAGCTACGACAACAACAGCGAACAGCTGAATTATGGCGTTCAGGGCGCGATTGTTATGCACCCTTATGGTGTAACGCTGGCGCAATCATTAGGTGATGCTTCAGTTCTGGTGCGCGCGCCAGGCGTCAAAGGGTTGGGGGTTACCAGCGGCACTGCCGTGTATACCGATGCCCGAGGATATTCGGTCATTCCTTATGCGTCTACGTTCCAGCGTAACACAATCTCCATAAAGACTCGCTCGCTTGCCAGCAATGCGGAAATACAGATGCCATCGCAGGAGGTGATTCCAACGGAAGGGGCATTAGTGCTGGCGAACTTTGATACTCGTATTGGTAAACGCTTGTTGGTCAATGTCATGTATCACGGTGCGTCGATACCGTTTGGCGCAGTGATTTCAGCGTCTGAGGGTAATTTCTCTACACTGGCGGGTGAAAATGGCCAGGTGTATTTAACGGGTGTGAATGACGGCGATGTTTTTATCGCGAAATGGGGGAAGAACGCGGGTGAAACGTGTCGTATAGCACTGACGCCATCGACGTTGTCCGGAAAACAGACCGTAAGCAATCTGTATATAACTGCGGCTAATTGTGAATAATATATATGATTAATAGAACTGCGTATCGTCAGGATTGTCTTTTCAGGAGAGTGGGAAGATGGCTAGTACGAATTGCTTTAGCAATCTTTTTTTCTTCCTTCAGTATGTGTTACGCGCAAACCTGTACGATTTCTGGTAGCCCAGGTACTGCCACTTTCTTAAATAATGTGCCTGACGCTTCATTAGGGCGAGATACGGCGTTTGGTACGTTACTGGATGATCAAAGCAAACACACTACCGAATCGGGGATAATTAGCTGCACGGGATCGGGGGATATTAGCTATCATGAAGGTTTTCCAACCGACCCTGGCCAGGCTGTTTCTGTACCCGGCGAAGTGGATGGTTGTATGTTCAATATACCGTTGACAGATGGAACCCCCTCAGGGTTAGGACTCGCAATTTATTACGATCTTGACCCGATCAGCGATACGCCATCAAAACAATACTGTATGAAAGCGATGAGATACAGTAGTGCCGGTGTGGCGGGAAAAACGGAACAAGGTAATTTCAGACTGGTTATCAGAGTGGTCGGTCCGTTACATAGCGGCGTTGCGGATTTAACAAAGTTTAACGGTAGTGGAATTTGGTGGGATCAGGCTCAGGGAATCGAGTTATGGTTTGATAATATCAATATTAATCTCACTGCGTTGAGTTGCGATCTCAATACCCCCGATATTCCGGTTAACTTAACGCCTGGTGGTAATATTAACGCCCGCACGACCTTTACCGGGATAAACTCCACATCAACACCGGTTGATTTTAATATTGAGTTGAACTGCGAACAGGGAACAAACGTAGCCATTCAGTTTACCGGTCAGACGATTACAGGAAATCAGCAGGCGTTACAGCTCACCAGTCAGGCAAATTCAGCCAGTGGATTGGGTATTCAGATTTTAAACCAACAAGGGAATGCGATCACATTTAACCCCATCACGCCGGATATCGTGGCAAATGATGTGGCAAAAGGGATTGTGAATATTCCCTACAAAGCGCGTTATATTCAGATAGAGGCTCAGGTGAACGCCGGTCAGGCCGATGCGGACGCTAATTTCACCCTGACCTATCCCTGAGTATCGTCATCGTCATACCGTTTCAGTTGCAGAAACGGTATGACGTTCGGCGATCACAGTGGCTGTTCGCTGGCGTTATAAAGACGGGTAACATCGACCGGCATTCCCGAACGCACCTTCATCACGTTTTCCATTACCGTGCTGTCCGTTTGCGGCGCATCTTTGAACGCCTGCAGGGTAGCGTTAAGCACGATAGGCAGACGCTGTGGGTCGTCGTTGATCTGCTGCGACAGCGGCTGATGAACCTCAACAAGGTGGATGCCGCCGGGTTCGACCGAGGCTTTGATCGGCGTATTGATGATATTCACCTTAGTGCCTGGCGAAACCTGTTTAAACAGCGTCTCGATATCGCCGTCACGCAGGCGAATGCAACCGGAGCTGACGCGCATACCGATACCGAAATCCGCATTGGTGCCGTGCAGCAGATAGACGCCGCCATAGGCCGCCAGACGAATTGCATGATGGCCCATCGGGTTATCTGGTCCGGCGGGCACCACTGCCGGCAGCTCGATACCGTTGGCTTTGTAGCGGGCGCGAATGTTGGCCGTCGGCGTCCAGGTGGGATTGGCGCGCTTATCGGACACGGTGGTCACCATGGTCGGGGTCAGTGTATCGCCGCCGAGCTGGCCTATCCCTATGGGGTACACCGTGACGCTGTTTTGCCCCGGTGGGTAGTAGTAGAGGCGCAGCTCCGCCAGGTTAATGACGATGCCTTCACGCGGCGCGTCGGGCAGCAGCGTTTGCAGCGGAATAGTCAGAACGCTACCGGCACGGGGTACATAAGGGTCGACGCCCGGGTTCGCCTGCAGTAGCGCCAGGAAGCCGACGTTATATTTTTTGGCAATCGCTTCCAGCGAGCCGCCGTCATCCTCGACCACATGAAAACGATTTTCACCGACCAGACGGCTTCCGGCAGAGGGAAGAGGCCAGGTATTGGCGTGCGCCGGTAGCGCCAGCGCAACAGTTGCGGCAAGCGCTAACAGCGCCAGCCAGCGAGAAAAATGCGTTGTTGTTATCATCACCAAAATCCATCACCGTGAGTGTCCACGTCATCCTTCAGGCTGCCTTGATGCAACTTGAATGATTTTGTGCGTATGTATCAATAAACGGTCATTATGACGTCACGTCATGTCGGGATATTTCGATGAATTGCAAAGAGTTTGTAAATCTCCCCCGGCGGCCTCAGCGCCGCCGGGGGAGGAAGACTCAGGCGATAGCGTTCTCTTCCAGCTGCTGCATGAAGCTACGCACCCAGTCCATTCGGGTTTTCCGCTCGCCGAGCTCCTGAAAGAACTTGAGCCGCGTCGGCCCGTCGAGGCGGAAGTGCTGAGGCTGTTTTTGCAGCAGGCCGATAAGCCATGCCGGGTTGACATGGTTTTTCTCGCCAAACTCAATGACGCCGCCTTTCTCATTCCCTTCGAGCTTGCGGATCCCCAGCTTCTGCGCCTGCTGGCGAAGGCGGGCGATATCCAGCAGATTGCGGGCGGCGTCCGGCAGCAGGCCAAAGCGGTCGATCAGCTCAACTTTGATCTCGTCCAGCTCCTGTTCGCGCTTCGCGCTGGCGATGCGCTTGTAGAACGACAGGCGGGTGTTGACGTCAGGAATAAAGTCATCCGGCAGCAGCGACGGCATCCGCAGCTCCACGTCGGTTTGCTGGCTGGTGAGGTCCTCAAGCGACGGCTCGCGTCCGGCTTTGAGGGCGTCGACAGCGTTTTCCAGCAGCTCCATATACAGAGAAAAACCGATGGTTTCCATCTGACCGCTCTGGTCTTCGCCGAGCAGCTCGCCCGCGCCGCGGATCTCCAGGTCGTGGGTTGCCAGCGCGAAACCGGCGCCCAAATCCTCCAGCGACGCAATCGCCTCCAGACGCTTTTGCGCATCGGTGGTCATCGCTTTCGGGTGCGGCGTCAGCAGCCAGGCGTAGGCCTGGTGGTGGGAGCGTCCCACACGACCGCGCAGCTGGTGTAGCTGCGCCAGACCAAAGTGGTCCGCCCGCTCGATGATAATGGTGTTGGCGGTCGGGATATCGATACCGGTTTCGATAATCGTGGTGCATACCAGCACGTTAAAGCGCTGGTGGTGGAAATCGTTCATCACGCGCTCCAGCTCGCGCTCGCGCATCTGCCCGTGACCAATGGCGATCCGCGCTTCCGGCACCAGCTCCGCCAGCCGGTCCGCCGCTTTCTGGATATTTTCGACATCGTTATACAGGTAATAGACCTGGCCGCCGCGCAGGATTTCACGCAGCATCGCCTCGCGCACTACCAGGCTGTCGTATTCGCGCACGAAGGTTTTTACCGCCAGGCGACGCGCCGGCGGCGTGGCGATGATCGACAGGTCGCGCATTCCGCTCATCGCCATATTCAGGGTTCGCGGGATAGGCGTGGCGGTCAGCGTCAGGATATCGACGTCGGCGCGCATCGCCTTGATGCGCTCTTTGTGGCGCACGCCGAAGCGGTGCTCTTCATCGACGATAAGCAGGCCTAAATCTTTCCACTTCACGTCGCTTTGCAGCAGCTTATGGGTGCCGATGAGAATATCGATTTTGCCTTCGCTCGCCTGCTCCAGGATCAGCGACTGCTCTTTAGCGCTGCGAAAGCGCGAGAGCATCTCGATGCGCACCGGCCAGTTGGCGAAGCGGTCGCGGAAGTTGTCGTAGTGCTGCTGGGCGAGCAGGGTGGTCGGCACCAGCACGGCCACCTGCTTGTTATTCTCCACCGCGAGGAAGGCGGCGCGCATGGCGACTTCGGTTTTGCCGAAGCCGACATCGCCGCACACCAGGCGGTCCATGGCCAGCGGCTGGCACATATCGCTCAGGACGGCGTTAATGGCCTGCGCCTGGTCCGGCGTGGTTTCAAACGGGAAGCTGTCGCAGAACAGCTGATACTGTTCCCGATCGTGCCGGAAGGCGTAGCCCTCTTTCGCCGCGCGCTGGGCATAGATATCCAGCAGCTCGGCCGCCACGTCGCGAACCTTCTCCGCCGCTTTCTGCCGCGCGCGGGCCCAGGCGTCGCCGCCCAGTTTGTGCAACGGCGCATTCTCTTCGGCGCCGCCCGCGTAGCGGCTGATCAGGTGCAGCGACGACACCGGTACGTACAGCTTCGCATCGCTGGCGTAGGTCAGCATCAGGTACTCGCCTTTGATGCCGCCCGCTTCCAGCGTGGTCATCCCGGCGTAGCGCCCGACGCCGTGCTCAAGGTGCACTACCGGCTGGCCCGGGTGCAGCTCCGCCAGGTTGCGGATAAGCGTATCCGGGTTGATGGTCCGGCGGGTATCCTGGCGCCGGCGGGCGACGCGTTCGCCCAGCAGGTCGCTCTCGCAAACCAGCGCCCGGTTGCGCAGGGTATCGATATACCCGTGCTCCGCGGCGCCGATCATCAGATAGCGGCCGTTGCCGCTGGCGTCGTCAAGACGCTGGATGCGCTTTGGCGCAAGCTTAATGCGTGACAGCAGCTCGCCCAGCGACTCACGGCGACCCTCGCTTTCGACGGAGAAAATCACCGGGCCGTCAAAGGATTCAAGAAAACGGCGCAGGCTGTCGAGCGGCGCTTTCTGCTGCGCCTGCACCGCCACGTCCGGCAGCGTCTGGTAGCCCAGATTCACGTGAGCGGCCTTGTCGCTTAGCGGCTCGGTTTTGAGCTGCACACGCGGCCAGTGCTTCAGTTCGCTGAACAGATCATCGCGCTTGAGCCACAGCAGCTCCGGCTCCAGCAGCGGGCGCATCGGGTCCACGCCGCGGCTTGCAAAACGCGCGCGGGTGTCCGCCTGGAAGCGTTCGGCGCTGGCGTCGGTATCGCCGGTGGTGACAATCAGCGTATTGGCCGGGAAGTAGCTGAACAGGGCCGGCAGCGGTTCGCTGAAAAACAGCGGCTGCCAGTATTCAATGCCGGTCGGCAGGGTGCCCTTGCTGACCTGCTGATAGATATGCTCGGCGTCGCGCTTGACGTCGAACCTGTCGCGCCACTGGCTGCGGAACAACTCGATGGCGGTTTTGTCGGTCGGAAATTCGTGGGCCGGCAGCAGGTTGATGGCCTCGACCTCTTCCAGCGTCCGCTGGGTATCGGCGTCAAACAGGCGCAGGCTGTCGATTTCATCGTCGAAAAAGTCCAGGCGGTAGGGCTGCTCGCTGCCCATCGGGAACAGGTCCAGCAGCGCGCCGCGGGTGGCGTATTCGCCGTGCTCCATCACCTGATCGACATGACGGTATCCGGCGCTGTCGAGCTGGGCGCGCAGCGCGTCCCGGGACAGACGCTGGCCTTTTTTCATCACCAGCGCATGGCCGTGCAGGTAGCTGTGCGGGCAGACCCGCTGCATGAGCGTATTAACCGGAACAATCAGCACGCCGCGCTGCATCGCGGGCAGCTGATAGAGCGTCGACAGACGCGAGGAGATAATTTCCTGATGCGGGGAAAAACTGTCGTACGGGAGCGTTTCCCAGTCCGCAAGGCTCATCACCATCTGGTCGGTAAACTGCCTGATTTCATCGTACAGCCGCAGGGCATTTTGCATATCTGGCGTCACCAGCACCACCGGACCACGGTGGCGCTCGACGATTTCCGCGACTTCCGTTGCGCAGGCGGCGCCAGTTAACTCGCCCAGCAGGCGCTGTTCGCCGGGTTTGGTCGGTAGGGCATAACGAGCTTGTTCAGGCATAGTCGACGAACGTTCTCCAGAAAGCCGTGATTTCACGGTAATAATATAAATTTGCTGTACTTATTATCCGTGATGGCGGCGGGAGTGCAACCGCTTAAAATGCCCCGGGCGTTTGCGTGAGATTTTCTGCCGCCTGGGCTGGCTGAGCTTGCGGTACTGCTGCAAAAACATGCCGGCGAATCATCAGACTGCGGGGAGCGCGCCATAGCGTTGCAGCTGACGACAGTGCGGACGCGCCAGCGCAATGACCGTCGTTAACGCCCCCAGCAACGCACAAAACATATCCGATTGCGTATCCCACGGGTCGCCCTGGGTGCCGAGGAAATCATCTGCGCCTTGCCCCATCGCCAGCGCGGCCCACCACTCGATAAGCTCATAGGTGGCGCTGATCGCCAGCGCCACGCAGCACACCAGAAATGCCAGCATTTTGCGGCCCTGCACGATGCCCCCGCGCAGCAGAATTTCACGCGCCGCCAGCGCCGGAACCAGTCCCTGGAAAAAGTGGCCCAGTTTGTCATACGGGTTGCGGCTCAGGTTTAACCATTCCTGCACGTCAAAGCCAATGGGCACTTTAGCGTAGGTATACTGACCGCCGACCATCAGGATGATGGCGTGGCAGAAAATCAGCGCATAAAGCAGCGGGGTCAGCGGATAGCGTTGCGCAGTGAAAAGCAGCAGCGGGACGAGGATAATCACTGGGGTGACCTCCATCAGCCAGGTCACTTTTTCAGCGGCGCTCACGCCGGTATAGACCAGAAACAGCGCCAGCAGCAGGGCGCCAGAGCGTAAAATCAGCGGGTTAACGGTGCGGTTCATCATGAATGTGCGAAGCGTTGAGGAAAACGTCACTATTGACCACCCCGACATAAATTTCAACATTCGCGCCGCCTCGCGGCGAATTGTCAGGCTTGCGCTTACGGTTCAGTCATTTACCCATCCCCCTTTCGCTTATATACTCGTGCTTCTGCTATCAGCAACCAGACGGATTACATGTACCAACCTGTCGCACTATTCATTGGCCTGCGCTATATGCGCGGCCGCGCAGCCGACCGCTTCGGTCGCTTTGTCTCCTGGCTGTCGACTATCGGCATTACGCTTGGCGTAATGGCGCTGGTGACCGTACTGTCGGTCATGAACGGTTTTGAGCGCGAGCTGCAAAACAACATCCTGGGGCTGATGCCGCAGGCCATTATCAGCTCCGAACAGGGGTCGATTAACCCGCAGCAGCTCCCCGCCAGCGCGCTGAAGCTGCAGGGCGTGGACCGCGTCGCGCCGCTGACGACCGGCGACGTGGTGCTGCAGAGCGCGCGCAGCGTGGCGGTCGGCGTGATGCTGGGGATCGACCCGGCGCAGAACGATCCGCTGACGCCGTACCTGGTCAATATTAAACAAACCGACCTTGCCGCCGGCCAGTACAACGTGATCCTCGGCGAGCAGCTTGCCGGTCAGCTTGGGGTTAATCGCGGGGATCAGATCCGCGTCATGGTGCCGTCGGCGAGCCAGTTTACGCCGATGGGCCGTATTCCGAGCCAGCGCCTGTTCAACGTCATCGGCACCTTTGCCGCCAACAGCGAAGTGGACGGCTACCAGATGCTGGTCAATATCCAGGACGCCTCGCGCCTGATGCGCTACCCGGCAGGCAACATTACCGGCTGGCGTCTGTGGCTGGACAAGCCGCTACAGGTGGATACCCTGAGCCAGCAGACGCTGCCGCAGGGCACTCAATGGCAGGACTGGCGCGAGCGTAAGGGCGAGCTGTTCCAGGCCGTGCGGATGGAAAAGAATATGATGGGGCTGCTGCTGAGCCTGATTGTCGCGGTCGCCGCTTTTAACATCATCACCTCGCTGGGGCTGATGGTGATGGAGAAGCAGGGCGAGGTCGCCATTTTGCAGACCCAGGGGCTGACCCCGCGGCAGATCATGGCGGTCTTCATGGTGCAGGGCGCCAGCGCGGGCGTGATTGGCGCGCTGCTGGGGGCTGTCCTTGGCGTACTGCTGGCAAGCCAGCTGAATAACCTGATGCCGATCCTCGGCGCTTTCATTGATGGCGGCGCGCTGCCGGTGGCTATCGAGCCGCTGCAGGTGGTCGTTATCGCGCTGGTGGCGATGCTGCTGGCGCTGCTTTCTACGCTTTATCCTTCATGGCGCGCTGCCGCCACCCAACCCGCTGAGGCTTTACGTTATGAATAAGATCCTGTTGCAATGCGACAACCTGTGCAAACGCTATCAGGAAGGCAACGTGCAGACCGACGTGCTGCACAACGTCAGTTTCAGCATTGATGAAGGCGAGATGATGGCGATCGTCGGCAGCTCCGGCTCCGGCAAAAGTACGCTGCTGCATCTGCTGGGTGGGCTGGATACGCCGACCTCCGGCGACGTTATCTTTAGCGGCAAAGCGCTGAGCGCGATGTCGCTGGCGGCGAAAGCCGAATTACGCAACCGCGAGCTGGGCTTTATCTATCAGTTCCACCATCTGCTGCCGGATTTTACCGCCGAGGAAAACGTGGCGATGCCGCTGCTGATCGGCAAAAAGAAGGCCAGCGAAATTCAGGCGCGCGCCAGGGCGATGCTCAACGCAGTCGGGCTTGACCACCGCCGCAGCCACCGTCCGTCGGAGCTCTCCGGCGGCGAACGGCAGCGCGTGGCGATTGCCCGTGCGCTGGTCAATAACCCGCGTCTGGTGCTGGCCGATGAGCCGACCGGCAACCTTGACGCCCGCAATGCTGACAGCATTTTCCAGCTCCTCGGCGAGCTGAATTCGCAGCAGGGCACCGCGTTCCTGGTCGTGACCCATGACCTGCAGCTGGCGAAGCGCATGAACCGCCAGCTGGAGATGCGCGATGGCCACCTGAGCGCAGATATGACCCTGATGGGGGCTGATTAATGGCTTCTCCGTTATCTTTGCTGATCGGCCTGCGTTTTAGCCGCGGGCGGCGGCGCGGCGGCATGGTGTCGCTGATTTCCGTGATCTCGACCGTGGGGATCGCGCTCGGCGTTGCGGTACTGATCGTCGGCCTTAGCGCGATGAACGGCTTCGAACGTGAGCTGAATAACCGTATTCTGGCGGTGGTGCCGCACGGCGAGATTGAGCCGGTCCATCAGCCGTGGAACAACTGGCGCGACGCGCTGGCGAAGGTGCAGAAGGTGAAAGGCATTGCCGCCGCCGCGCCGTACATCAACTTTACCGGGCTGATTGAGAGCGGCAGCAACCTGCGCGCGATTCAGGTCAAGGGCGTTGATCCGGTTGAGGAGATGCAGCTCAGCGCGCTGCCGAAATACGTGCAGAACAACGCCTGGGCCGATTTTAAAGCCGGCGGGCAGCAGATCATTCTGGGCAAGGGCGTTGCCGATGCGCTGAAGGTTAAGCAGGGCGACTGGGTCTCTATCATGATCCCGAACTCTGACGCGGAGCATCAGCTGCTGCAGCCAAAACGCGTGCGTCTGCATGTCGCCGGGATTTTGCAGCTCAGCGGCCAGCTCGATCACAGCTTTGCGATGATCCCGATGGCGGACGCCCAGCAGTATCTGGACATGGGCAGCAGCGTGACCGGTATCGCCATCAAAGTGAACGACGTGTTTAACGCCAATAAGCTGGTCCGCGATGCCGGGGAAGTGACCAACAGCTACGTCTATATCAAAAGCTGGATCGGGACCTATGGCTATATGTATCGTGATATCCAGATGATCCGTGCCATTATGTATCTGGCGATGGTGCTGGTGATCGGCGTTGCCTGCTTCAATATCGTCTCCACGCTGGTGATGGCGGTGAAGGACAAGAGCGGCGACATCGCGGTGCTGCGTACGCTGGGGGCGAAAGATGGCCTCATCCGCGCGATTTTCGTCTGGTACGGACTGCTGGCCGGGCTGTTCGGCAGCCTGTGCGGCGTGGTGATTGGCGTTATCTGCGCGCTGCAGCTCACCCCGATTATCAAAGGCATTGAGCACCTGATTGGCCATCAGTTCCTGTCGGGTGATATCTATTTTATTGACTTCCTGCCGTCCGAACTGCACTGGCTGGATGTTATTTATGTGCTGGTCACAGCACTGGCGTTGAGCCTGCTGGCAAGCTGGTATCCTGCCCGCCGCGCCAGCCGTATCGACCCTGCGAGGGTGCTGAGCGGCCAGTAATTTACCGTCACGGCTGGGTTCAGCCGAAAAGAGGAATTACTGTTATGTATTACGGATTTGACATTGGCGGCAGCAAAATTGCGCTGGGCGTGTTTGACGGGCAGCGGCGTTTACAGTGGGAAAAACGCGTTCCCACGCCGCGCGACAGCTACGAATCATTCCTGCAGGCCGTCGTGAGCCTTGTCGCCGAAGCGGATGCGCGCTTCGGCGGGCAGGGGAGCGTCGGCATTGGTATTCCGGGGATGCCGGAAACCGCCGACGGCACGCTGTATGCCGCCAATGTTCCCGCCGCCAGCGGCAGGCCGCTGCGCGCCGACCTTAGCGCCCGTCTCGGGCGCGATGTTCGCCTGGATAACGATGCCAACTGCTTCGCGCTGTCGGAAGCCTGGGATGACGAGTTCACCCGCTATTCGCTGGTGATGGGGCTGATTCTGGGGACCGGCGTCGGCGGCGGCATTGTGCTGAACGGAAAATCGATTACCGGGCATAGCTATATTACCGGCGAATTTGGCCATATCCGCCTGCCGGTCGATGCGCTGGAGGTGGTGGGGCGTGATTTTCCGCTGACCCGCTGCGGCTGCGGGCAGCTGGGCTGTATCGAGAACTACCTTTCCGGCCGCGGTTTCGCCTGGCTGTACGAACACTATTACCAGCAGCCTCTGTCGTCGCCGGAGATCGTCGCGCTCTGGGAGCTGGGGGACGCAAAGGCCCGCGCCCACGTTGAGCGCTATCTTGATTTGCTGGCCGTGTGTCTTGGTAATATTCTGACCATTGTCGACCCGGATTTAGTGGTGATCGGCGGCGGTTTGTCTAACTTTAGCGCCATAACCGACGGGCTGGCGGGACGACTGCCGCGCCATCTGTTATCCGTCGCGCGCGTTCCCCGCATTGAGCGGGCGCGTCATGGCGATGCCGGAGGAATGCGCGGCGCTGCGTTCCTTCACCTTACTGACTAACAAAGGGGCTATTATGCTGTCGCGCCGCCAACATCGACTCAGTCGTTTTCGCCGTAATAAACGTCGGCTGCGTGAACGTCTGCGCCAGCGGATTTTTTTCAGAGACCGGGTGCCTGAGACGCTTGATAAACCCAGAGTCGTCGTGCTGACGGGGGCGGGTATCTCCGCCGAATCCGGGATCCGCACCTTCCGCGCGGCGGACGGCCTGTGGGAAGAGCATCGGGTAGAGGATGTGGCGACGCCGGAGGGCTTTGCCCGCGATCCGGCGCTGGTGCAGGCGTTCTACAACGCGCGCCGCCGCCAGCTGCAGCAGCCGGAGATTGCGCCTAACCCGGCGCATCAGGCGCTGGCGCGGTTGGAAGCGGCGCTCGGCGACCATTTCCTGCTGGTGACGCAAAACATCGACAACCTGCATGAGCGGGCCGGCAATCAGCGCATCATCCACATGCACGGCGAGCTGCTGAAGGTTCGCTGCTCCTGGAGCGGCCAGGTGCTGGAGTGGACGGGCGATGTCACCACCGACGACCGCTGCCACTGCTGCCAGTTTCCGGCGCCGCTGCGTCCGCATGTGGTGTGGTTTGGCGAAATGCCGCTGGGCATGGACGACATCTACGGCGCGCTGGCGACGGCCGATATTTTTATCGCTATCGGCACCTCGGGCCATGTCTATCCCGCCGCCGGGTTTGTTCATGAGGCCCGGCTGCACGGCGCGCATACGGTGGAGCTGAACCTCGAGCCAAGCCAGGTCGGCAGCGAGTTTGAGGAGAAGCACTACGGTCTGGCCAGTGACGTGGTGCCGGCCTTTATCGATAAGCTCCTGCAGGAGCTGTAAGTAAAAAAAAGCGGAGCCAGGTGGCTCCGCTTTTGTCTGTTACCGTCCTGCTTTCAGCTTCTGGTAATAGTCTTCATAGATGCGGCTGGCGTCGCCGACGTCGTTTTGCCACTCGCCGTGCTCGATGGTTTCGGCATCCGGGTACAGCGTTTTATCGTTGGCGATTTTCGGCGCCAGCAGTTTACGCGCCGCCAGGTTCGGCGTCGGGTAGCCGATGGTTTCCGCCACCTGTTTCGCCACATCCGGGCGCAGCAGGAAGTTAATCAGCTTCAGGGCGCCGTCGACGTTCTTCGCATTCGCCGGGATAGCCAGGCTGTCCATCCAGAAGATCCCGCCTTCTTTCGGCCACACGACCTCCAGCGGCGTTCCGGCCTGGCGGGCGACAAACGCCGAACCGTTCCACACCATGCCGAGGTTGACCTCCCCTTCCATATACGGGTTAGCCGGGTTATCAGAGTTGAACGCCGCAACGTTCGGCATCAGCTTCTGCAGCTCTTTATACGCCGCTTCAATCTCTTTCGGGTCGGTGGTATTGCCCGAGTAGCCCAATTTGCGCAGCGCCATCTGGAACACTTCGCGCGCGTCGTCGGTCAGCAGCAGGCTGCCTTTATACTCCGGTTTCCACAGGTCGGCCCAGCTGGTGACGGTTTTCGGGTCGATAGCGTCGCGGTTCACGCCAATCGCCGTCGCCCCCCAGATGTACGGAATGGAGTAGTCGTTATTCGGGTCAAACGGCTTGTTGAGCATCTGCGGGTCGAGGTTGCTGAAGTTGCTGAGCTTGCTCTTGTCTATCTTTTGGATCATCCCCTCTTTGCGCATTTTGTCGACAAAGTAGGTGGACGGCACGACCAGATCGTAGGCGCCTTCTTTGTAGGTCTTGAGCTTGGCGTACATGGTTTCATTCGACTCGTAGGTCGAGTAGATAACCTTAATGCCGGTCTCTTTGGTGAACTGCTCCAGCAGCCCCGGCGGTACGTACTCCGTCCAGTTGTAGAAGTAGAGCGTTTTGCTGTCATCGGCGTGCGCCGCGCCCATACCGAGCACCAGCGCCGCAGCGGCAAGCATTTTTTTCATTTTGATGTCCTCTGAGATTTTGTTTTATCACGAGCAACAACCTGGCTGGCAATCACCATCACCAGCGACAGTACCAGCAGGATGGTCGCCAGCGCGTTCACCTCGGGTGAAACGCCGACTTTGACCATAGAGTAAATTTTTAGCGGCAGGATTTCGTAGCCAGGGCCGGTGACGAAGGACGACACCACTACATCGTCCATCGACAGGGTAAAGCTCAGCAGCCACCCGGCGGCGACCGCGGGCATCGCCAGTGGCAGAATAATTTTCCGCAGAATGGTTATCTCGCTGGCGCCCAGATCTTTCGCCGCTTCCAGCATCCGCACGTCAAACCCTTTCAGGCGCGAATAGACCGTTATCACCACAAACGGCAGGCAGAAGGTAATGTGCGAAAACAGCAGCGACCAGAAGCCGAGCTGTACGCCAAGCAGCATAAACAGCACCAGCAGGGAGATGGCCATCACGATATCCGGCGACATCATCACCACAAACAGCATTCCGCTGACGAACGGTTTACCGCGAAAGCGGTAGCGATAGAGCGCCACGGCGGTAAGTGAGCCAATCAGCGTCGCAAAAGTGGCGGAAAACACCGCCATCGTCAGCGAGTGCTGCGCCGCCTGCAGCAGGCTGTCGTTGTTCATCAGCAGGCTGTACCACTGTGTGGAAAATCCCTGCCAGTTGATACCAAAACGCGAGCTGTTAAACGAGTTGACGATCAGAATAATGATCGGGATATACAGGTAGGCGTAGATGGCAGTCATGAAGCTGCCGCGAAGCAGTTTTCCGATCATTCCAGCTCCACCTTTCTATTCAGCAGACGAGAAGCGCGCCAGTACACCAGCAGCATCAGGCCCATCACCACGGTCAGGGTGATGCTGGTCGCCGCGCCGAACGGCCAGTCGCGAATATTGAGGAACTGGCTTTTAATCACGTTGCCGATAAGCAGATTTTTTGCGCCGCCCATCAGGTCGGAGACGTAGAACAGCCCCATCGCCGGCAGCATCACCAGCAGACAGCCGGCGATAATCCCCGGCATCGTCAACGGAATGATGATGCGCGTAAAGGTCTGCAGCCTGCTGGCGCCCAGGTCTTTGGCCGCCTCCAGCAGCGGCTTATCCAGCTTTTCAATGCTGGAGTAAAGCGGCATCACCATAAACGGCAGAAGGATGTAGACGAGGCCGATAATCACCGCCCCGGGGGTGAACATGATGCGAATCGGCGTATCGATAACGCCCAGCCACAGCAGAAACTCGTTGAGGTAGCCTTTGGTGCTGAGAAAAATCTTCAGCCCGTAGATACGGATAAGCGAGTTGGTCCAGAAGGGGACAATCAGCAGGAACAGCAGCAGCGGGCGCACTTTCTTCGGCAGCCTTGCCAGAAACCAGGCGAAAGGGTAGCCGAGCGCCAGGCAGGCCACGGTTGCCACCAGCGCCATATTGAGCGAGTGCAGCAGCACCTCAACATAGAGCGGATCGAGCAGGCGCGCGTAGTTTTCCAGCGTGAAGACCAGCTGGACGAAGCTTATGTCGTCGCGGGTCAGGAAGCTGGTGGCGATGATCATCAGGTTGGGCAAAAAGACGAACAGCACAAGCCAACCGACGATCGTGGCGATCACCACATTCTGGAATTTACTTGTGTTCTTCATCAGCCAGTACAACCTCCCAGCTTTCTACCCAGTTGATGACCATTTTTTGATCGAGGGAGTGGTCGAAGTCAGGATCGTCTTCGTTGAAGAACTCGCTGACCATCACCATCTTGCCGTTTTCCAGCTCGACGACCGACTCAAGGGTCATCCCTTTGTAGTTACGCTCGCGGATGTAGCCGATAAGGCCTTCCGCCTCGGCGCTGTCGTGGATCTCGTCGACGCGCAGATCTTCCGGGCGCAGCAGCACGTTGAGCCGCTGGCCTTTTTCCACCGCGAAGTTCACGTAGATATTGCACTCGCGGCCTTCGACGTTAGCGCGCACGCGCTGGTCGTCCAGCCGCTCGATAACCGTGGCGCTGAAGATGTTAATCTCGCCGATGAAGCTGGCGACGAACAGGTTTTTCGGCTCTTCGTAAATCTCGCGCGGTGTACCGTCCTGCTCGATTTTGCCGTCGCGCATAACCACGATGCGGTCCGACATCGTCAGGGCTTCTTCCTGATCGTGGGTGACGAAGACGAAGGTAATGCCAAGCTTGCGCTGCAGCGCTTTCAGCTCGTTTTGCATCTGCTTGCGCAGCTTGTAGTCGAGCGCCGACAGCGACTCGTCGAGCAGCAGCAGGCGCGGTTTGTTAACCACGGCGCGGGCGATGGCCACGCGCTGCTGCTGGCCGCCGGAAAGCTGGTGCGGTTTACGCTGGGCGAACGCTTCCAGCTGCACCATTTTCAGGGCTTCGGTGACGCGCGGGGTGATGTCGGCGGCGGGCGTTTTTTGCATCCGCAGGCCAAAGGCGACGTTCTCGAAGACCGTCATATGCGGAAACAGGGCGTAGCTCTGAAAGACGGTATTAACGTGGCGATGTTCGGCAGGAACATCGGTGATGTCGTGATCTTCGAGGTGGATGCGTCCCGTATCGACATTATCAAGCCCGGCGATGAGGCGCAAAACGGTTGTTTTACCGCAGCCAGAAGGGCCAAGCAGCGTAAGGAATTCGCCGTTCTTGATGGTCAGATTGAGGTCGGAAATCACCGTTTTGCCATCAAAGCCTTTACGAATCCCCGCCAGTTGCACCAGCGGTGAAAGCGAACGCGGTTGTGTATTCAATTTATTACTCTGTCCCATGTAGACGCAACGGATGGCTGCCGTTACGGGGTTTGTGTTTAACCACCTTTTGGGTTTGGCACATATCAAGGGCAGGCATTCTACGGCAATCCTCTGAAATCGCCAATCTTTGCGAGTCCTGATGCGCTACCTTTAAAGCTCGCGACAAAATAATTCCCGTTTGCCGGGCTAAAAGTGACCTGACGCAATATTTGTGCTTTCACGCTTATTGATAATGTTGTCACAAAAAGTGAGGGTGACTACATGGATAAATTACTTGAGCGTTTTTTGCAGTACGTTTCTCTGGATACGCAGTCGAAGCCGGGCGTCCGCCAGGTGCCGAGCACCGAGGGACAATGGAAACTGTTGCGTTTGCTCAAAAGCCAGCTGGAAGAGATGGGGCTGGTGAATGTCACCCTGAGTGAGAAAGGCACGGTGATGGCGACGCTGCCTGCCAACGTCGCGGGCGATATTCCGCCGATTGGCTTCATTTCTCATGTCGATACCTCACCGGATTTCAGCGGTAAAAACGTCAATCCGCAGATCGTCGAGAACTACCGCGGCGGCGATATCGCGCTGGGCATCGGCGATGAGGTGCTGTCGCCGGTGATGTTCCCGGTGCTGCATCAGCTGTTAGGGCATACGCTTATCACCACCGACGGCAAAACGCTGCTCGGCGCGGACGATAAGGCCGGCGTCGCCGAAATCATGACCGCGCTGGCGGTGCTGAAAGCGAAGAATATTCCCCATGGCGACATTCGCGTGGCCTTTACGCCGGACGAAGAGGTCGGCAAAGGGGCGAAGCATTTCGACGTTGAGGCGTTTGACGCGCGCTGGGCGTACACCGTTGACGGCGGCGGCGTTGGCGAACTGGAGTATGAAAACTTCAACGCCGCGTCGGTCACTATCAAAATAGTCGGCAACAACGTGCACCCCGGCACGGCAAAGGGCGTGATGGTCAACGCGCTGTCGCTGGCCTCCCGTATCCATGCGGAAGTTCCGGCCGACGAGAGCCCGGAGCATACGGAGGGCTATGAGGGCTTCTTCCATCTGACCAGCATGAAGGGCAGCGTCGATCGCGCGGAGATGCACTACATCATTCGCGATTTTGACCGCAAGCAGTTCGAAGCCCGCAAGCGCAAGATGATGGAGATTGCCAGGAAGGTGGGTAAAGGGCTGCACCCGGACTGCTATATCGAGCTTATCATCGAAGACAGCTACTACAACATGCGCGAAAAGGTGATGGAGTATCCGCATATTCTCGACATCGCCCAGCAGGCGATGCGCGATTGCGATATCGAACCGCAGCTGAAGCCGATTCGCGGCGGCACCGACGGCGCGCAGCTTTCATTTATGGGATTACCGTGTCCGAACCTGTTTACCGGCGGCTATAACTACCACGGCAAACACGAGTTTGTGACACTGGAAGGAATGGAAAAAGCCGTTCAGGTGATCGTGCGAATCGCCGCGCTGGCGGCGAAGCAGTAGCGCTAAAAAAAGCCGGGTAGCGGCTTTGCCTTACCCGGCCAATGGTTCCGCACATCATGCAGGCCGGGCAAACGCAGTGCCGCCCGGCCACATACGTCAATTAATCCTCGAAGAACCAGTAGCCGCTGTTGACCAGCGCGGCAAGCATGGCGAGGAACGACGGGTCTTCCAGCGCATCGCCGAAGTGGTCTTCGCCCAGCACGATATGGCTGGCCAGCGCCTCCAGGGCCGGACGGTGCGGAGAGTCGATTTTCTCGCCGTTAACAAAGACGTCATCGGCAATGCGCAGCACGCGCAGGCCGCCGAGGCGCACCAGCTTATCCCCCTGTCTGAGCACGTCATAAATTTCATCCGGCTGGTAGGGCGGTTCCGGCGGCGCAACGTCGAGCTCGTGGCGCGACTGGCTGACAAATTCGCCAAACCACTGCTTAAACTGCTCCGGCTGCTGGATTAATCCCAGCATCATATCGCGCAGACGATCCAGCTCCTGGGGCAGGATATCCGCCGGGTGCTCGCGGGACGGTACGTCCGGGTCGCTGTAGCGGTGGGTGCCGAGCTCGCGCTGCAGCACGTAGTCGGCAAAGCTGCTGATGAGCTCTTTACCGCTCGGCGCGCGGAAGCCGACGGAATAGTTGAGCGAGTTCTCCAGCGAATAGCCTTCGTGCGGGAATCCCGGTGGAATATAGAGGATATCGCCCGGCTCCATCTCTTCGTCGATGATGGCGTCAAACGGGTCGACCTGCAGCAGGTCCGGGTGCGGGCAGTGCTGCTTCAGAGGCGCCTTTTCGCCCACGCGCCAGCGGCGGCGGCCGGTTCCCTGAATGATAAAGACGTCATACTGATCGAGATGCGGGCCCACGCCGCCGCCGGGCACGGAAAAGGAGACCATCAGATCGTCCATGCGCCAGTCCGGCAGAGCGCGGAACGGACGCATCAGCGCCGCCGTGGGCTCATGCCAGTGGTTTACCGCCTGCACCAGCAGCGACCAGTTGTTTTCACCCAGGTGATCGTAGCTTTCAAAGGGCCCATGGCTCACCTGCCATTTGCCGTCGAGATGGCTGACCAGGCGGCTGTCGACTTCGTTTTCCATCGCCAGTCCGGCCAGTTCGTCAGGGGTGATCGGGTCGACGAAATTGTTAAAGCCGCGCTTCAGCACTACCGGGCGTTTTTGCCAGTAGCGTTCGATAAAGTCGGGCCAGTTGAGCGTTAAGTGATAATCCATAATGTTATATTCCACAGGCAGGTTCTGTTGGGATTATAACGGATACCACCGCCTTGCGGTGCAGGCGGTGGAGAAAATTGCTGGCTCAGGTCTCTTTGTTGTCGGGATGCTGACGGCCAAAGATGACCTCCATTTTGGCGCCGCCGAGCGGGCTGTCGCCGGGAATGATTTTCCCTTCGTACTGATCGACGATTTCTCTGGCGACGGAGAGCCCGACGCCCTGGCCGGGACGTAGCGTATCGACCCGCTGGCCGCGATCAAACACGAGCGCGCGCTTGCTTTGCGGGATCCCCGGACCGTCGTCGTCAACGAAAATATGCAGATGATCGTCGGTCTGACGGGCGGAGACCTCGACAAACTCCAGGCAATATTTGCAGGCGTTATCCAGCACGTTGCCCAGCACTTCCATAAAGTCGTTCTGTTCGCCGACAAAGCTGATTTCCGGCGAAATATCGAGGGTGATATTGACGCCTTTGCGCTGATAGACCTTATTCAACGCTGAGGTCAGACTATCCAGCAGCGGGGCGACCGGATGCAGCTCACGGCTCAGCAGCGAACTGCCGCTGCGCATGCTTGCCCGGTGCAGGTAATAACCAATCTGCTGCGAGATACGGCTGATTTGCTCAAGCATCACCGGTTCGGCATCCTCGACGGTGAGCTTATTGCCGCGCAGGGAGCGCAGGGTGCTTTGCAGCACCGCCAGCGGCGTTTTCAGGCTGTGGGTCAGGTCGGTAAGGGTGGTGCGGTACTTGTCGTAGCGGTCGCGTTCGCTTTTCAGCAGGCGGTTAAGGTTCTGCACCAGGCTGGTGAGCTCGCGGGTGGTCTCCGGGTTAAGCGCTTCGCGGTGGTGCTCTTCCAGCTCTCGCACCTCTTTTGATAGCGCCTCTATGGGCCGCAGGCTCCACCATGCCGCCACCCACAGCAGCGGGATAACCAACAGCAGGTTGGCCGCCAGCACGTAGATAAACCAGCTCCACACCATATAGGAGCGTTTCAGTTCAATAGGGATGGTGTCGACGACCACAATGGTGAGCTGCGGCATCCGCGATGTCGCCGGGTAGATATTCACCGCCACCGAGTGGGTCATCTCTGACTCCTCGTCCTGCTGGTGTAAATCCTGCAGCTGCTGCTGAATTTTATGGTCATCATGCAGCAGCATTTTTGAGGCGTTAATGTCGGCTTCGATTTCATGAAAACCGTTGGCCTTAAGCCAGTCCGGGCTGATGCTCTTCATCAGCCACGGCACGTCGCGCTGCATCCACAGCAGTTTGCCGTTCTGATCGTAAATCAGCGCCATGGTCGGGCTTTGCAGATTGAGGTTTTCCGGCAGTTCGACCGTGACCTGATTATTTTCCCATTTCGCCAGGGTATAAAACAGGTTGCTCTCGCCGCGCAGCAGGCGGAAGGTGGTTTTGTCGAAGCTGACGCTATAGCCGACCAGCGCCACTACGCCGTAGGCCAGTGAAAGCACCAGCACAACGGCGGCGGTAGCCAGCAGAAAACGGACGCGCAGCGAAAGCGGCAGAATATGCCGGAGCAATTTTATCATCCGCGTAGTTCGAACAGGTAGCCCTGACCCCGTACGGTTGTAATCACGTCCTGCGCGTACTGCGCCTGGATTTTTTTGCGCAGGCGGCCCATCAGCACATCAATCGTGTGGCTTTCGCGCAGTTCGGCATCCGGGTACAGCTGCAGCATCAGGGAGTCTTTGCTGACCACTTTGCCGCTGTTGCGGATCAGCGTTTCCATAATGGTGTATTCAAACGCCGTCAGCTTAATCACTTCGTCATGAATTGAGAGCTCGCGACGGGAGAGGTCGACCTGAAACGGCGGGATGGTGATCACCTGAGAAGCCAGCCCGCTGTTACGGCGCATCAGCGCCTGAATGCGCGCGGCCACTTCTTCAATGTGGAACGGTTTTGTCACATAGTCGTCCGCACCGGCGCCTAGAACCTCGACTTTATCCTGCCAGCCTTCACGGGCCGTCAGCACCAGGATCGGGAGCGAGACGTCGTGGCTGCGCCAGCGGCGGATCATCGACAGTCCGTCTTCATCCGGCAAACCCAAATCGACAATCGCGATATCCGGCACGTGCTCGCCCAGGTAGTAGTCCGCTTCCTTTGCATCTTCAGCCGCATCGACCTGGTGGCCTAATTCCTGTAGCTGCACTTTCAGGTGATGGCGAAGCAGGGCGTTATCCTCAACCACGAGTACGCGCATACCTTTTCTCCCTTTTTCGTTTTCGATTTGAGTAGTTTAACGCTGATTATGTTGTTGCGGGGATAAACATTTATTAAACCGGGGCGGGAGAACCCTCTTTCCGGGCGGAAAGAGGGATTCGTGCGCTTACTTCAGCTCGTCAACCATGGTGGTGGCGCGGCCAATGTAGTTGGCCGGCGTCATGGCCTTCAGGCGCGTTTTCTCTTCTTCCGGCAGCGCCAGACCGTCGATAAACTGCTTCATCCCTTCGGCGTCCACGCGCTTGCCGCGGGTCAGCTCTTTGAGTTTTTCGTACGGTTTTTCAATGCCGTAGCGGCGCATCACGGTCTGAATCGGCTCTGCCAGCACTTCCCAGTTGCTGTCCAGTTCCGCCAGCAGACGGTCGCGGTTCACTTCCAGCTTGCTGACGCCCTTCAGTGTGGACTGGTAGGCAATCAGCGCATAGCCGATGCCGACGCCCAGGTTGCGCAGAACGGTAGAATCCGTCAGGTCGCGCTGCCAGCGGGAAACCGGCAGTTTGCTTGCCAGGTGCTGCATCACCGCGTTGGCGAGACCGAGGTTGCCTTCGGAGTTTTCGAAGTCGATCGGGTTAACCTTATGCGGCATGGTGGAGGAGCCGATTTCACCGGCGATCGTCTTCTGCCTGAAGTGGTTCAGGGCGATGTAGCCCCACACGTCGCGGTCGAAGTCGATAAGGATGGTGTTGAAGCGCGCCACGCAGTCGAACAGCTCGGCGATATAGTCGTGCGGCTCGATCTGGGTGGTATACGGGTTCCACTGGATGCCAAGCGACGTCACGAATTCTTCGCTGAACTGGTGCCAGTCCACTTCCGGGTAGGCGGCGATATGGGCGTTGTAGTTACCCACGGCGCCGTTGATTTTACCGAGGATTTCCACCTGGCCCAGCTGGCGGAACTGGCGCTCCATACGGTAGGCCACGTTCGCCATCTCTTTGCCCATGGTGGACGGCGTCGCCGGCTGGCCGTGGGTGCGGGAGAGCAGCGGGATGTCGCGGTACTGCACCGCGAGGTCCTTCACTGCGTCAATCAGCTTGCGCCAGTACGGCAGGATCACCTCATCGCGGGCGGTTTTCAGCATCAGCGCGTGGGAGAGGTTGTTAATGTCCTCAGAGGTACAGGCGAAGTGGATAAACTCAGAAACGGCATGCAGCGCAGGCACATCGGCGACTTTCTCTTTCAGGAAGTACTCAACCGCTTTGACGTCGTGGTTGGTCGTACGCTCGATGGTCTTAATCCGCGCGGCATCGTCTTCATTAAAGTCAGCGACGATTTTATCGAGGAAACCGATTGCGTCGGCAGCAAAAGCAGGAACTTCCTTGATCGCTGCGTGCGCGGCCAGTTTTTGCAGCCAGCGTACTTCAACCTGTACGCGGAATTTCAGCAAACCATATTCGCTGAAAATCCCGCGCAGCGCGCTGACTTTATCGCCGTAGCGTCCGTCGACAGGGGAAACGGCGGTCAGTGAGGATAATTCCATAGATCACAACTCCGGGGTTAAATGAGCAAGAATTTGTTTGGCCTGTGTGGACAGGCGATTACGAGAAAACATAAGCTGCAGGCGCCCGCCGCCGACCTGATGCCAGAGCACCGCGGCGCGGATCCCGGCCAGCAGGCTGGCGCGCACTTTGGCCTGCACCTGCGGGCTTTGCAGCACGGCAGGGGAGCCGGTGACCTGAATACGCGGCCCCAGCGGGCTGATAACGTCCACATAGATGCCCGCCATCGCGCTCAGCAGCGTTTCTGACTGCAGGTCGAAATGCTCCAGCTGACGCTGCAGACCGGCGATGCGGTTGCCGAGGGTGTCCATCGCGCCTTTACTGCCGGCGAGCTTTCGCTCCAGCACCATCAGGCTTAACGTATAGCGCGTCAGTTCGGCATTCAGCCCCTGACGGCTGCTGGCGTTCAGTACGCCGAGCAGCGTTTCTAAACCGAGACGAAGATTGGCCTCGCTGCCACCGAAAACGCCCAGCGTGGAGTCCGGGTTTAAGTCGATGACGCTATTCAGGGAGACGTGCAGCGCATCGCTGTCGCAGTGCCCCTGATGTGCCAGCTGTTGCACCAGTCGGGCGGACTGGCAAATTCCCGCCAGCGCCACAGTGATGTCGTAATAGTTCTTCGCCACGTGCTTTCCTTGTGTTACCCGCCTTTCGGCGCATATTGCGTGTGTTAAACCGGCAGCGGCAGGCGCTGCTCAATAATGCCGCCGCCGAGGCACACTTCGCCGAGGTAGAACACGGCGGACTGCCCGGGGGTGACGGCGGCAACGGGCTCGTCAAAGCGAACCTCAATACGGGAATCATCCTGTGCGGTCACGGTGCACGGGATATCGGTCTGGCGGTAGCGGGTTTTCACCGTGCAGCGCAGCGTGCCGGTCACCGGCTCGCGATCGACCCAGTGCAGCTGTTGGGCAATCAGGCCAACCGACATCAGGCGCGGATGATCGTGGCCCTGGGCCACCACCAGAATATTGTTCTCAACGTCTTTATCGACGACGTACCACGGATCTTCGCTACCGTCTTTCGTTCCGCCAATGCCGAGCCCTTTGCGCTGGCCGAGGGTGTGGTACATCAGGCCCTGGTGTTCGCCAATCTCATCGCCGTCAACGGTGATGATTTTGCCCGGTTGCGCCGGGAGGTAGCGGCCCAGGAAGTCGCGGAATTTACGCTCGCCGATAAAGCAGATGCCGGTGGAGTCTTTTTTCTTCGCGGTGATGAGTTCGAGCTCTTCGGCGATTTTACGCACCTGCGGTTTTTCCAGCTCGCCGACCGGGAACAGGCTCTGGGCAATCTGCTCGTGGCTCAGCGTATAGAGGAAGTAGCTCTGATCTTTGTTGCTATCAAGCCCGCGCAGCAGCTGGCTTTTGCCGTTGACATCGGCGCGCCTGACATAGTGCCCGGTGGCGATATAGTCAGCGCCAAGATCCTCTGCGGCGAACTCGAGGAAGGCTTTAAATTTGATCTCTTTGTTGCACAGGATATCCGGGTTCGGCGTACGGCCCGCTTTATATTCTTCGAGGAACAGCTCGAAGACGTTATCCCAGTATTCGGCGGCAAAGTTAACGGTGTGCAGCTCAATGCCGAGCTTATCGCACACGGCCTGGGCATCGGCCAGATCCGCAGCGGCAGTACAGTATTCCTCGCCGTCGTCCTCTTCCCAGTTCTTCATGAACAGGCCTTCCACCTTATACCCCTGCTGCTGCAGCAGGTAAGCGGAAACGGAGGAATCGACACCGCCGGACATGCCGACGATTACTTTTTTCTGGCTGTTATCTGACATGGAATACTCACGACATTGAACTTCAAGGCGGCGTATTCTATCACGCGGACCCGTGCTTGACACCCTCTGTAAACGGCCAGTTAAATTCGCCGATAAGCGACAGCGGGTAGCGCACGCCCGTCTGCCAGCAGCGGAGGCTCTCGGCAACCAGCGGCGAGCGCAGGTTATCCGCCTGCAGGATCTCCTGCGAGCTGACCCACAGGCAGCGGTCAATATCGCTGTCGTGGGGTTCTGTCGCGCACGTTTCGCTAAGATCGATGGCGAATAAAAAGCGCAGGAACGGCGTGTGATCCGGCGCTATCCACTGATGCAGGCGGATGAAGTGCTGCGGCGCGGCGCGGATCCCGGTCTCTTCCCACAGCTCGCGCTCGGCGGCCTGCGCCAGCGTTTCATCGGCCTCCAGATGTCCGGCGGGCTGGTTCCACAGCGCTTTGCCGTTGATTGTCTCTTCAACGATCAAAAATTTCCCTGCGGCATGGACCAGGCAGGCGACGGTGACGTGGGGTTTAAACATTATGGCTCCTTAATATTATGCGTCGCGCCATTCGCCACTGGCGAGGTTATCCAGCGAATAGTCGCCCATGGCGTAGCGGATAAGACGCAGCGTGGGAAAGCCCACATGCGCCGTCATCCGGCGCACCTGACGGTTGCGTCCTTCATAAAGCGTGATTTTAAGCCAGCTGGTGGGGATCGATTTTCGCTCGCGAATGGGCGGGTTGCGCGGCCAGAGCCACGTCGGCTCGGCAACGCGCTCAGCGCCTGCGGGCAGGGTGGGACCATCGTTTAAGGTCACGCCGCTGCGCAGGGCGGCAAGCGCCTCCTCGCCGGGCTCTCCCTCGACCTGCACAAAATAGATTTTCCCCGTGCGTTTGCCCGGCTGGGTCAGGCGCGCCTGCAGCGGCCCGTCGTTGGTCAGCACCAGCAGGCCTTCGCTGTCGCGATCCAGACGCCCGGCGGCGTAAACGCCCTGGACGGGAATATAGTCTTTGAGGGTGCTGCGTCCGGCCTCATCGGTAAACTGCGGCAAAACATCGTAAGGTTTATTGAACAAAATTACCCGTTTTGGCAGGTTTTCCTGACGTTGTCTGGTCGTCTGTCGTGAGCTGAATCGCTCAAGGCGGTGATTTCTAAAAGAAGTTTTGCTCATGGTATTTTCAGGCTGTATCAATTGCCGCATTATAGCCTAATTACGAACACCTTTCATGAAACCCAACATTCAGGTAATATTGACAGGCTCATTACAAATCATTAACAAAAACAGTGCTCAACCTAATTCGCGTTGCGGTAGCAACGCACCGGGGACGTGAAGGAGAGCGAGCAACCACCAGAAGCGCTCGAAGGAGAGGTTAATGGAAAGCAAAGTAGTTGTTCCGGCGGAAGGCCAAAAAATTACCCTGCAAAACGGCAAACTGAATGTTCCTCACAACCCGATTATTCCGTTCATCGAAGGTGACGGTATCGGTGTTGATGTGACCCCGCCGATGATCAAAGTTGTGAATGCCGCCGTAGAAAAAGCCTACAAAGGCGAGCGTAAAATTTCCTGGATGGAAATTTATACCGGCGAAAAATCTACCCACGTCTACGGCCAGGACGTCTGGCTGCCGGCTGAAACCCTCGACCTGATTCGTGAATACCGCGTTGCCATTAAAGGCCCTCTGACGACGCCCGTCGGCGGCGGTATTCGCTCCCTGAACGTGGCCCTGCGCCAGGAACTGGACCTGTACGTCTGCCTGCGCCCGGTGCGCTACTACCAGGGCACGCCAAGCCCGGTTAAACACCCGGAACTGACCGATATGGTTATCTTCCGTGAAAACGCGGAAGACATTTACGCCGGTATCGAGTGGAAAGCCGACTCTGCGGATGCCGAGAAGGTTATCAAGTTCCTGCGCGAAGAGATGGGCGTGAAGAAAATTCGCTTCCCGGAACACTGCGGCATCGGCATCAAGCCGTGCTCGGAAGAAGGGACCAAGCGTCTGGTGCGCGCGGCTATCGAATACGCCATCGCCAACGATCGCGACTCTGTGACCCTGGTGCACAAAGGCAACATCATGAAGTTCACCGAAGGCGCGTTTAAAGACTGGGGCTACCAGCTGGCGCGCGAAGAGTTCGGCGGCGAGCTGATTGACGGCGGTCCGTGGCAGAAAATCAAAAACCCGCGTACCGGCAAAGAGATCATCATTAAGGATGTCATCGCCGATGCGTTCCTGCAGCAGATCCTGCTGCGTCCGGCAGAGTATGATGTTATCGCCTGTATGAACCTGAACGGCGACTACATCTCCGACGCCCTGGCGGCACAGGTTGGCGGTATCGGTATCGCTCCGGGCGCCAACATCGGCGACGAATGCGCGCTGTTCGAAGCAACCCACGGCACGGCGCCGAAATACGCCGGCCAGGATAAAGTGAACCCGGGCTCCGTTATCCTTTCCGCTGAGATGATGCTGCGTCACATGGAATGGTTCGAAGCTGCAGACCTGATCGTCAAAGGTATGGAAGGCGCAATCGCTGCCAAGACCGTGACCTATGACTTCGAGCGTCTGATGGATGGCGCTAAGCTGCTGAAATGTTCAGAGTTTGGCGACGCGATTATCGCGAACATGTAATCCAGGTTTTGGGTTTAATGAGAACGGGAGCCGATGGGCTCCCGTTTTTTATCTCTGAAAGAACACCACCTCCTATGAAGGTGGTCAGCAACAGGTTGGCTCTGCCAGTAATACTACTCATGGGAAAATCCGAATCTGTTATCCCATAACTGATAAAGATTTAACCATGAGTAGGTTCCAGAAAGCATCTCATCTGCTCTGGAGTTGTCAATATTATATCGTTTGGACACCCAAGTACCGATTTCGCATCCTGAGGAACAATGTAGGTAAAGAGGTCTAGAAGCAAATAAGGATCTCAAGTGAACAGCTCGGGATAGAAGTGGTGGAGCTGAATGTCCAGATAGATCATGTTCATTTGCTGGTAAAAGTACCGCCACGGCTTTCAATTTCACATGTAATAGGTCATTTAAAGGGTAAAACGGCACTTCGATTGTTCAGTAAATTTCCCTACTTGTGGAAGAACAAGCTATGGGGCAATCATTTTTGGGTACGGGGTTACCGCGTGGATACCGTAGGTATAAACGAAGAAATGATCAGAAAATATGTGAAGTATAAGGAAAAACATGAAGTTGAAGAGAGCTAGCTTCCACTAAAAGAGGTGTGAAGGGAAGGCCCTCAGAGTCTGGACTTAGTACGCCCCTATGGGGCGTTATCAATGCCGGCTCTCCGGGAATGGTCATTATCTGGGAGTATGCATAATGAGCGATATCTACGCAATTATAAGAGATAGTATGGTAACTAACATTATCATCTGTGACGGAAGTAGTAGTTATGAAGATGAGTTGGTAAAAATCACGGATAAATTTGTAGATATTGGTTGGTTGTATTCAAATGGTGAGTTCAAAGTAACTACTCAGACATTATCGTAATGAAATACATAGGGAAATGATATAAAATTCATGTGAGCTGATGAGGGGATCATGAAAAATAGAAATGAAATTATAGACATAGGAAGAGCCATGGCCGTTATGCTTGTCACGGCCTTCCATATTTTTGTTTGGTCAAAATCAACTGGCTACGACCTTCCGTTAGGCTTTAATACCATGGGTATAGCAGGTAATGGGTGGGTTGGGGTTGGTATGTTTTTTGTACTATCGGGTTACTGCATGGCTGGTTCTGCGAAACGAATATTCTCAGATGGGCATGCTAATATAAATTCATATTTAATATATATGTTTAATCGCTACCTCAGAATATCTGGGCCTTATTATGTATCAATCATATTTTGGGTTGTGGCAATCAACATATTTGGAGTGGCAGTCAAGCCCACCGGTGCTATAGATGTGTTAAGCCATCTGTTTTATATTCACAACCTTAATGAAAATACTTTTTTTAGTATAAGTGGTGTGTATTGGTCGTTAGCCGTGGAGATGCAGTTTTACATACTTCTTCCATTTTTAATTATTTTTTTCAAAAGCAATGCAAGTCTTCTTGCATTGCTTTTAATATTGTTTGTTTTATCCATTTCATTGAATTGTTATTCTGAGAATAAATTGTTAACATGGGGGATTCCATCATATCTGTACCTATTTGTTCTAGGGTGGTTGTGTGCAACTTATCAGGAGCGTATTAGCCGTATAGTATCAAAAGATAGTGTATTTTATCTTACGATTTTGATTTTTGTTTTTTCATTACTATATAAAGGTGGTTCTTTTAATAATCAAGTAAAAACTTACGAAATAATTGTTTCAACAGTTTTTTCATTGTTATTAGTTTCGTCGATATCGAAATTTTCCACTTTAAAGGATAACTTCATTGTAAAGAGTGCTGCTTTTATAGGAAGAGCCTCGTTTACTATATATTTATACAATTATGTTTTTTGGGTTTTCGATAGAGATGGTGTTAGCAATGTTTCTAAGCTTCTTATATTCTGTTTTGTTATTTTATTCGGATGCTTAATGTATTTTATAATTGAAAAGAATACCGAGAAATTTAGAAAAACAATAATGAGAAAAGTTAATCAAAACTCTTATGTCATTAGCGCAGAGAATACATAATGGTATTTATTAAAGGCCTGCACTTGCAGGCTTTGATAAAATAAGTTAAATGTATTTTGTTGGAAAATAATTAAAACAAAATGGTGGTTTTCAGCATAACACCATGGTTTTTTTAGTAATTATATGCTGTCAATATTTTAGAAGGACAGTAGATAATGACTGTCCTTCGAATTTTTCGCCGCTAACTATCTGTTGGTCTATTTTTTTCTTGTGGCAAAGAATAAACAAAAGAACTGGAAATTTTTTTTCCTAACGTTATAGCTGGTTTTTCTATGTACTTCCATGAGAATGAGGCTACCAAATATGAAAGGAATAGTGATGCTGTGATGCCAAATACTGGTCCCAAATCCTGATATTTAGAAAGTATCTGTTGGATAGGGAATCCCCATAAATATACACCATATGAGATATCATTTTTTATTTTTAGTTTAATAAACCAACGATTAGCTGAGAGACTCAGTGCAAACAGACATGCAGAACAACAAACTAACAGGGAAAAAGTGATTTCGTACCTATGAAAAATTACTGCTGCTATGAGCAAAGCAACTGCATGCCATACAGATGGTCTGTATGAATTCTTATGCAAAGCAACCAGTGAACCAAGAGCGAAACACGGTGCCAGGAGGTAAATTCCATTGTTATCGGAAGATGCAAATAAAAAACCCTTAAACGGTGTGATAGGTTCAAAGATTATGATTAAACATATTATTGAAGAAAGTTTCGTGTATTTATGCAAGCCAATTGAGAAAAGAAATGCGAGAGTTATATAGCAGAGTGCCTCATACCTTATTGTCCATATCGAACCATTAAATCCATACGTGTTTTCGAATGACACTCCCGGCAAAAAATATCTAGTATCAATAATTAAGTTACGAAATATATATTCGTAAAGTAGTCCTGATGAATAATACTCATGTGCCGACAGAGATGTCAATAATGGACCTATGAATAAAGAAGGAACTAAAATTACAAAGTACAATGCGGGGATGATCCTAAACGCTCTTGAAATTATAAAGTGAACTAAGGATTTATTTTTGAGTAAACTGTTTGTAACCAATAATCCGCTTATAAAAAAGAACAATTTTACTGCCAGTCCACCAGTTGTAACATAAGTTAAAATGTTTTTGGTTGGATCAGTTAGCCCCCATGAGGGATTCAAGGCAAATGAGTGATAAATAATTACTGCTGATGCAGCAATTATTCTAAGAAGATCGAAATTATTATTGCCTCTTTCTAGTATCTCAGAAGTTGTTTTTTTCAAGGTTCAGCCCATTGATTTCTGTTTTTTAACATTTTATCTTGCGATGGAATTGCTTTCCAGTTTACCTCACTCTTTAGATATGAACCACATCTACGCATTCTCTGGAGCGAAGAACACGGGTCTGGCGACCTGTACTGGTGCAGCATAGATCCTGACGAGGGAATCTGACATTCAACTCGCGCTCAGGGCTGTCGTAAAGCTCAATCCAAAAGGTTACTGATATCTGCAGACCGGTTAGTTTATTCGCTGGCAAAGAGTGTGGGCAGTTTCTCACGGAAGAGGAGGTCAGCGTATGGATAGGCTAAAAAAGGTGATTATACCGACCAGACAAACCATCGGAATTGATACTTAGCGCAATGGAGATGATCTGGTAATAGAGTCGTTTCCGTTGCCGGCGCGGAGTTATGCTGAGCCTGGAATTTCACTACACGAGCAATTTGACATGTACCCGTAGTCAGCGATTATTTATGGAAAAGTGGTTATCAAAACTCAGATATGGCTTTTGATAATCAATGCGTTAGAAATCCCTTAAAATAGCGTGATTCGGTGCTGATTTCGTTGTTTTAACCTTTTGTATCAACATGATAGGTTAAAGCCCCATATCTACTGCTGCGTCACATGGAATGGTTCGAAGCCGCAGACCTGATCGTCAAAGGCATGGAAGGCGCAATCGCTGCCAAGACCGTGACCTACGACTTCGAACGTCTGATGGACGGCGCTAAGCTGCTGAAATGCTCAGAGTTTGGCGACGCGATTATCGCGAACATGTATTCCAGGTTTTGGGTTTAATGAGAACGGGAGCCGATGGGCTCCCGTTTTTTACTTACGGTAAACAGAGCCAGGTGTCTCCAGGCTCTGTGTTTTGCTTACCATCAGAAGCTGTATTTTGCGCCAATCATGGCGGAGGTGTCGCTGTATCCTTTATCCCCCACCTGGACGCCAACATTACCCCACAAATTCAGACGTGGGCTCAACTGGCCTTCAATACCTGTTTTTACTTCACCGATATTTCGTGCTCCCGCCTGGTAGAAACTTACCCCATCCATACGCGTTCCGAAATCCTGAGTGTTGTGGATCCAATTCACTTCTACAAACGGCTGGAAAGTACGGTCCTTACCCTCATCCATCTTACTGTGCCCATTGAGGTAAGTGCGGATGCCCAGACGCGTCTGCAGATTGCCTTCACCGTCACCGCTCACTCGGGTTCCGTTTTGCTCGCGGTGATCGTCAGCCTGAACGCCCATCCAGATAGCCTGAGCCTGAGGCTGGATATACCACGTATTGAGCGAACCTTTGCTCCCGGCGAATTCCCCCAGCTTGTGCGTATAACCCAGCTCCAGTGATGCCGTCATCCCGCTCGATTTATACGTCTCGGCCTGGACATCTTGTCCTTTCACCTCATTGTTAAACCAGCCATACTGCGCCCAGCTATCCAGATATACACCCTGTTTTGTTTCATCATTTTGGAACCAGGTTGCATAAAGCCCTGCGCTGTATCCGCTGACGGTACCCTCGGCACGGTAGCCGGTAACGCTGGAGTTTGAGTTACTGTGGTTATTACCATAACCCGCCATCACGCCGAGGTGCCAGCGCTGCAGCCCATCGGGGCTCCATTGCGCAACATCGCCGCCCAGCTGCGTGACATAGCGGTTGCTTTGTGTGTCGAGCTGGCCGCTGCTGTCCTTCCAGCTATTATGCCCACCGACCTGACGCAGCCACATGCTGGTCGCTTTCTTCTCACCCGTCAGCGCATCGATATACTGCGTTTCGCCAAGGCGGTCATGCAGTTGGGTGGTGAACATGGTGTTCGCCGCAGCCAGGTTCGCGGTATAGCTGGCGGATTCCGGACGTACGGTATAGTGGCTGGCTAAATACCAGTCGCTCCCTTTTTTCACAATGTCGTAATCATAAGTACCGGCGACAATACGCCCCGATTTGGTGAAGGTGCCATCAGAAAGTCCATTCACTTTCACCAGACGAATTCCCTCAACGGTCTGGGCGCCATGACCACCCGCATGATTCACCTTAATAAAGGTATTGCCGCGGGTATTGCCGTTAACCACGATGTTATCGCTGGCGGAGGTATCGTCATGCAGCACCGCATTCATGACCACGGTGCCGTTCTGCCCGTTCCAGTTTGTGGCCGTCAGCGTCTGTCCCGCCGGTATTGATGAGGACGACGGGGCGACAAAGCTAATCGTACCGGCGAGGTTAACATCATTAACCAGTGAGTCAGCCGTCATATTCCACAGACTGGATTTATCAATATTCACATCGGTGGGATCGATCCAACCGGTGAGGCTGGCGCCATTGCGCAGTGACAGGGTGGTATTGTCTTTTGCAATGATGTTACTGACCAACTGAGCGCCGCCTCTGGTGCCATCCAGCACCAGTTCGCCGCCGTCAATGTAGGTATCCCCGGTCCAGCCGGTTTTACCGCTCAGGGTCAGCGTTCCGTCGCCGGTTTTGGTGATGCTTCCCGGCTTTTCTCCATCGACAATGTCGCCGGCAAACGTGGTGCTATCGGTAGTCGCGGCATTGTCCACCGTCAGCATGGCGCCGTTCAGGTGAACTTCGCCACCCGTTCCAGCAAACCGACGGAACTTCTGGTTGTTGCCGTTCAGGTCGAACACGCCGCCATTAACGATCACATCGCTGCTACTGGCGATACTGTCCGCCACGTCGGTGCGTAATGTGCCGCCATTGATCGTGGTCTTACCGGTATAGGTATTCACCGCCGATAACACCAGTTTACCATTACCGGCTTTGGTCAGGCTTTTGCCATCCCACCCGCTGGCGAAGGGACCCTGCCGATCGGCCAGAACGGTATCAACATTGAAGCCGGTTCCATCGGCAACCGTGAAGGTCCCTGTGCCTTTCGCCTGCATTCCGTCAGTCCATGCCATGCGAAAGCCAACGTTATAATCCTTACCATCCGCTGACACATAGCCATCGCGCAGCAGGTAATCAATGCCCGTATCGCCCAGCGGGTTATTGGTGAAATCCCCGGTAATGCCATTAGTGGTATGGATGACCGTATAGGTCGTGTTCGTGACGTCGCTCGCCTTGACCGGCTCCAGGCTGTCGGCGAAACCATTGACGAGGAGGCGCCCCCCGAGGTTGGCCGTATCCGCGAGGACAACAGGCAATGTGCCGAGGGTAATTTTTAGCGTAGAGTCTACCGCCTGAGTGAACACGCTCCCGACATTCAGCGTCGAATTCGCCAGACCGACATCCGTTGTCGCTCCGGCCTGCGTCGTATAGGCGCCGGTGGTGGTGAATGCGCCCGCTTGCGCAAATCGCAGCGTACCCCCGGCAACATTGACGCGTTCCACCGTGGTATTGCTGCCGCTCAGAATTTGCGTCAGCGACCCGACCTTGGTGAGTAGTCCGATGTTATTCAGCGCGCCGGCAAATTGGGCTTCATCCAGGAGGCTGCCGTTGTTCGTCAGGTTATTTGCTCCCAGGGTGAGGGCGCTTGCGGCGCTGCTGGCGCCGATCGCGCTGGAGGCATCGCCCTCAAGAGAACCCAGCGTTGAGCCTGCGGCATCCGTGGTGAGGACGGCGCCATTATCGAGATGAACGCGCGATCCTGCGGCATTGGCGCCGGACAGGACAATACGGCTGCCCGTTCCCGTTGCCCAGAGCCCGGTTCCGCCGGTGCTGCCGCCGTTGAAGGTCACCAGCCCGCCGGCTTCCGATTTGGCGCCCCAGGTGTTCGGCGCGGCCGCGCCACGGATATCAAGCGGCTGGTTATTGAGCGTAATTTGGCTGCCGGCGCCATTGGCATCCAGCATTGCTGACCCTGCGCCTGTCACGGTTATCGTCGGCAGGATATTGTTCGCCGTGCCATCAAAAACCCGGGTAGCGCCTCCGGTTGCCGTAAAGCCATGGGAACCCGCCCCCGATGTCGTAATACGGCCGCCATTGCTGTTTATGCGCGCGGCGCCGTCCTGCTGCATACCGTGCGCGCCATCGCCGGTGGTTGTCACAGCGGTCGCTGCGGTCAGGTTAATCATCGAGCCCGCGCCGCTGGCGTAGATGCCGGTAGCGCCAGCGCCGTCGGTGCTGACGGTCGTGGTCGTCCCCGTATGAATTGTTCCGCCGCTAACGGCCTGCAGGCCATACGCATTGTTTCCTGCCGTGTGAACGATAGTCGTTCCGGTGCTGGTAATATCGCTCCCGGTACCCGTTGCCTGCAGGCCAACCGTGCCATCGCCCGCTGCCGTCACACTGGAATCAACGAGGTTGATAACCCCGCCGCTCTGGGCCAGAAAACCCGCGCCGCTTTTGCCTGTAAGATTCACCGTCGTGAGGCCGCTGCTGGAAACAGACGTGCCGGAACCGTTGGCGTTCAACCCGTGGGACTTGGCTCCGATGATTGTAATGTCTGCGTCAGCAAGATTAACCGTACCTCCCGCCCTCGCGTAAACACCATCAATATATCCTGAGTATTGTTGAGTGGCCCGCATCACCATGTTGCCGGTAACATTAATCGAACCTGAATTGGCAAATATTCCACGGTTAAAATCATCCAGGCTCGTTATGTTAAGGTCATTCAGGCTGACAGATGCATTTTGTCGTTGAGTTTCGACACCCACGTTTGACGCTTTTTCGAGGCGAAGCGTAGTCACTCCGCTTACCGAGATATTGCTTGAATCTCCGTAGGCGCTTAGCGCTTTGGCGTTAACATTGGTTGTTGTGATATTCACATCGGCTAATTGAATATTACCGCTCGCCTCTGACCGTATACCGTATGCGCCATCGCCGTTTACCCGCACGGTGGCCAGTCCTGTGCTGGTGAGATTTCCTAACACGCTTATGCCCCATGAACCGTAGCCGCTGGTTGTGATGGTGACGTTTTTAAGGTTTATCGCCGTGAGGTTATCGTCAAAACCATCAACCACAATGCCCTTACTGTAATTGCCTGAGGTATTAATAATCAGATCGTCGGTGGAGGAAATTGTTTCCCCATACCCCAGATAGATACCAGGAGTGTTATCCGCTGTTGTGGTTATCGTACTGGTTTCACCGGTTGGAAAAGTAAAATCACCGGTCACGGTTGACGTATAGTCAGCGGCATATACCGGCTGCCCGCATAGCATTGTCAGCAATACGACAGATAAAGACGTTTTTTGATTAACACAACACTTTTGTTGCTTTTGCGATGTAGTCAGTTCAGAAACAACCATCCAGCACTGATTGGCTGCGCTCCAGATAACTCTAAAAATCTTGTTCATTTTATTTCCATATAGTTTGCTGCATTGAAGTGGATTCTTAAAAAAGAAGTCCAGGTACTTTGGGGTATGTATTTTGAGAGTGTTTTTTTGTTCGTATTAGAAAATGCTCTTGATATGTTTCCCAGGGTCTTAATGTGTATTTGAAATGTTATATTTCATGTATTTTTGTAAGTTGGTTTATTTTTGGACAATTTGTTGTCTTTATCTTGTGTTGTCAGCATTACTTTAATTACATTAATTATGTCTGATACGGTGATTTCTTTTAAAACAATGAGTTGTGTTTGTATGGTTTGTTAATATAAAAATGTTTATAAAAATAAAACAATGCCGCTATTCCGACCTATTTATCAAATTACTGAGCATTTATGAAAAATATCGATCTTTATGATCAAATTTGTGTAAAAGTATGCATTGGCAGGTGTAAAAATAGCATTTGTACTTTAGGAGTAGAGATGAGGTGAAATGCATCGCAGAATCATTCGTGATAATGGACTGTATGTGAAAATCATTTGGGAAGTAGCGCTAGAATCATGTCTGGACGTTTGCGCGCGGCATAAGGCCTTTAGTAAGGCGTAAATCTGTATTTTAGCTATCGGTCCGGGATTCTGGGTTAAATGAGAACGGGAGCCAGGGGGTTCCCGTTATTTATGCCTGGACCTTAAACGACCTTTCCGTGTCGGGCAAGCATACTCACATCAGACAGGTTTATCGCACGACCAGTACCGCACATTTAGCATGCCGAACAACAGCCGCCGCCGTCGAGCCCAAAAGGTATGTCGATATATCAGGGCGATGCGAGGCAATAATGATTAAATCTGTGCTCATGGTATCGGCAAGCTTGAGTATCTGATCTTTTGGCGACCCCGTTGTTACGTGGGTCTGAATCTTGTTCGCGGGTATCTTAAACTGCTTAACGATGTCATCCAGTTTTGCCTGCACTTCCTCGCGAAACTCCTGCATTTTTGGCATTTCCACTGAATACGCCAGACCTAATGATGAGTAGTAAGGCAAAGAGGGGATAACCGTAAGAAAATGAACCTTTGTCGTATTCATTACCGCGTGAGTCTGGACATGCGAGATCACCTGCTGAGTCAGGTCACCTTCTGAAATATCAATGGGTACAAGAATAGAATTATACATATGGACGGACCTCTGCTTGTTTTGTGTACAGATTAAGCCTGGGTGATGAACCAAAAGAAAAGTGTGCGTTTGCCTGCAAATTCCGTATGTCAGCGCTCCGGTTACATCGGCGCATTGCAAAAGCGAAGGAAAAACGAACGAGCCGGGAGGAAAAAGCAGCATCCGCGAAGCATCGCCGCCAGGGGAACCGCTCTGGGTCACTATATGGTAAAAAATAGGAAAATTTTATTGCTATTCTTTGCCGCGCAGAGTGTTTACGAACTTGAGCTTTGAGAACTTTACTATGAAAAAGTCCGTATGGATGTTGATTGCTGCTGCTTCCCTTTTTACTGCGCTCCCGTCACAGGCGACTCAGCAGGCGGCTGAACGCCGCGATGCGCGCGATGTCCGCCAGGACACTCGTCAGGACTCCCGCGACGCGAAGCAAGAGTGTCGGGAAGGCATTGTTGGTAACGCGGATTGCCGTCAGGAACACCGTGATAACAAACAGGAAGGACGCGACGCTGCCCGGGATATTAAGTACTGATGTAACGTCGTGAACGGTCGATTTTTCGAGGGGGGGATCCCCCCCTTATCGCATCCGGCTTTCTTCTTTTTACCCGCATGTTCCAGGAACATTCCTCATTCTGCACAGAGAAAGGCAGGGGGGTTATACTTATCAGGTGTAGAGGCCGCATCAGCTTCTGCGTCGAGGAGGTTAAAATGTTCCGTATCTCTTATCTCTCGATGATAGCCGGCGCTATTTTGTTCGCGGTACCCGTTGCGACGGTATTTGCCCTTAACGTTCATTCCGTTACCGGAATGACAGGGCAGCCGAGTCAAACCATTGGCAGCGCTCAAACCGGGAGCGTCACGCCGGGCCATGCCAGCAGCGCGCCAGGTTCGGCGTTTAATCCCGCTGGAAATGCAGGTACCCACTACGCGGGAACCCAACCGCAGAACTCCGGTAATCCAAAGAGCGTATCCCAGTACGATGTTGCTGGTTTCCAGCAATCGCATTAATAAGACTGAGCACCCATTCTCTTACCCTGGGTAACAACAGCACACATTAACTCAATGCGTGCTGTTGAAGTCCGCAGCGGAAACCGTCGACCATTTATCCGTTACGTTTTTCCAGTCACAGTCAATCGTTGCGCCATCTTCGGTGCAGTCCGGCAGCGATGCCTGATATTTTTGCTCTTTAGCGTCAGTGTCGTCGTCCGACCCGCCTGTCGCACAGCCTGCCAGTAAAAGCGCCATCACGAAAACCACCATAAAGCGTTTCATTACAGCACCTCCGCGGCATTTTAGCCTCTCAGATGCAGTTGATAGACGGACTTAGCGGACACTCGGGTAACATCGTCCTGGCGCGATCGGCGGTATCATAGGCCATGAATGCCGCGACGGCCGACAGGATGAGGCTGATTAGGATAATCACCAGTGCCCTGACCATGAGTATGTTCCATGAATTGAAAGATGACAGATACTTTATGGACAGCGGGTTAAACAGAAAGGCAACTTAGCGCAAACTACACAATTCCCCCATTTTTTCTGCACAGTGTTATGTCGAAATTACCCCGGTTAACTCTTCCTGGACAGGGTATCGGCAATGGTGGAAACGCTTCTGTACGCTGGCGGCATCGGCAGCATAACGTATCGGTATCACATTAAAAAAACGGGTAATGTCTATTACGTCACCATCAGCCGCATCGTGAAGGGCAGTGAGACGCCGGTTGGCGCGAAGGTACTGATGAACGTTGCGATGGAAAACGTGGTGGACGAATGCCTGTCGCACTATCGGCGTAACGCCAGACCGCCACTGTGGATGCGCTACCGCTTCCGCCCAATGGGGCTTTTCAGATAAAGCCCGAGCTGCGCATTGCCGCAGGTCGGGCGTCGGGAACGGTTATTGCAGCTGGGCTATCTCGTCCGCTGTCAGGCTAACGGTTTGCTGCGACCCCGATTCCGCCGAGCGTACTGCTGCCTCGAGGACCGCCATCACCGCCAGCGCCTGCAGCGGAGAGACCGGGTTTTCAGTCTTACCGGTTAATGCATCACGGACGTGCATATAGTACTGGCGCTGATCGCCGTCCGGCGTTTTCAGCGCCTGAGGCTGCAGGTCGGCGCCAAACAAGACAAGGCTGTCGTCATCCTGCCCCCAGGCCGCACTGCCGGGAACCACGCCCGCCAGCAGCTGGCTTTCCTGCTGGTCGGCCTTTTGCTTCACCACGCTGCCCTTATCGCCATGTACGGTAAACCGCGACACGCCGCCGGCAACCAGCATGCTGCAATGCAGAATGACCTTGTGATCCGGATAGTTTAAGACCACATGCGCCCAGTCGTTGATCTCGGCGCCAGGGCGCAGCGTCGCGATGTTCCCCTGCACCGACTGCGGCAGACCGAACAGCTGCAGCGCCTGGTCAATCAGGTGCGGCCCCAAATCAAACCACAGACCGCTGCCCGGCACGTTTTGCTCGCGCCAGCGGACGCGGACTTCCGGGCGGAAGCGGTCGATATGCGATTCAAAATGCTTAACCTTACCGATAAGTCCCTGGGCAATGACCTGCTGGATGCCCAGATAATCGCTGTCCCAGCGGCGGTTATGGAAGACGGAGAGCAGCCGTTTTTTCTCCTGGGCCAGCGCGATAAGCGCTCTGGCTTCCTGCATGTCCAGCGTGAACGGTTTATCCACCACCACGTGTTTACCGGCGTTCAGCGCCAGCGTTGCCAGCGGCGCGTGCGTTGCATTAGGGGAAGCAATCACCACCAGATCGACATCCGGATGCACAATCGCTTCTTCAGGCGAGGCGATGACGGTCACATCAGGAAGGTCGCGCTTAACCTTCTCTTCATCGCGGGAGGCCACAACGGCCAGATTGAGCCCCTCAACCGCACGGATCAGCGGCGCGTGAAACGTCTTGCCGACGAACCCATAACCGATCAATGCAATGTTAATCTGCTTACCATCCTGCACAATGACGTTATTCATTACCTTCTCCACACTCATGTCGCATTCGCGATGTTGACCTGCACGGAACCCGCGTCTCCCAGTTCTTCCCAGGGGCGGTCCAGAAATAGCTGATGAATATCCGATAACCCGGCGACCAGATACGGTTCACAGTGGTTTAATTTGGTATGGTCGGCGACCAGCCAGTGCCGGGTGCTGCCTGCCAGCATGGCGCGTTTGACGTCGGTATCCGCCTCCTGGCTGGCGCTCAGGCCGAGCCGGGCATGGATGGCGCACGCGCCGAGGATCGCAATGTCGGCCCGGTATCTCTCCAGCAGCGACAGCGTCGCGCTACCGGCAAACAGGCGCTGCTGCTGATCCCACCTGCCGCCCAGCAGGATCAGCTGGATGTCGTGGCGGTCGCTGAGCGACTGGGCAATATCAAGCGACGCCGTAATAACCGTCATCGGCCCCTGCAGCTGCGTAGCGACGGCCATGACGGTGCTTCCCGCATCGAGAAACAGCGTCGATCCTGCCGGGATCTTCTCCGCGACCATTCTGCCTAAGCGCTGCTTCGTTTCCGGCAGCAGCGCGCTCCGGCCTTTGCGGTTCATGGCGGAAAGATCGAGAGCGATGGCGCCGCCGTGGTTTTTCTGCGCCAGCCCCTGTTTTTCGAGGTCGGCCAGATCGCGGCGCACGGTGTCTGCAGAAACCTGCAGTGTCTCTACGAGCTCGGCAATGTTGACCTGCCCGTATTCACTAAGCAGATCAAGCAAATATTTTTGTCTGGCGGTTTTATGCATGGTTTCCAGGATGCCGCAAAATGTTGCAATAAGTCGCATAATACAGCATTGAATCGAAAAAGATATAAGCGCGTATTGTCTGCGGCATGAGCGACTGTACGCAGGGGAGGAGGACGAGGGCGGGAGCCTGCTGTCGAAGAGACAACTTTCAGGAGCAACTACGAGCCTCAGATCCGTGAAGGATCTTTTTGCTGTACTGAGTCTGGACAATACCCGGTACGATAAGGCCTGCAGGCGATTGCTGGTCTTTGGGGATAAACGGGAGATAGGCTGAACAAGCGTAAAATGATAAAGGCAGCCAGCGCACCGGTAGAATTCAAGAAGGCATCCGTTAAAGAGATTAACCTTTTTAAATATGTCGGGCATGGTTATTCAGTGGCTGAGTTATCTTGTCTGATGAATATCCATGAAAAGTCAGTGTATCAAATCAGACGGGAACGATTGATGAAGTACGGCTTCAGAACACAGCATCCCCTGGCATTTCTTATGTCGAGAGATATTTTGAACGTTAGCAGGGTGTCTGCCTGACCGCTGTCTGCGGGCAGCGTATTCGTCAGGCGCGAACCTGAACATACAGCGGTATGTCATGTTTAACGATGAGAATCTCTATTTTTTCGAATCTGCCCCGGCGACAGGCCAAAATGTTTTTTACAGACACGAGAAAAATGGGATGTGTCGACAAATCCTGCCCGTCTGGCTATCTCTGAAATCGAAAGCTCATCATATTTATCAGCTTTCAGCATTCGTAAAGCCGTCTGGGCGCGAAAATTCATGAGTACCTGACCATAGCTTGTACCCTGATTAGCCATAACACGATGTAAATTCCTTATTGACATACCTACTTCATGTGCAATCTCTTCCGCTTTCAATAAAATGTTAGTATGACGCTGTTGCAGACTATCTACGATACGCTGATAGTGTCTGTCGTGGCTGAAATGACCAGGAGATGCATTTTCGCAAACGACTTCATTATAAAGAAAGGATAACATGACGCCCAGTTGGTCAAGGAGCAGAGATGACTGAAAGTCATTCTTTTCAAGATATTGTGGGGAGAGGTTTTCAATATATGACGCGATTACTTTCCCCCAACCGGAAAGATGACACAAATTTAGCTCAATAATTTTCTCTGGTTCAGGAATCCAGGTCTGTAACCACTCACGGGGCAGAGTAACTGTACGGTTTAAAAAACCTTCAGGTAAAGAGGATATATACTGTTTTCGGGTATCAATCAGGACAAGTGTCCCGGCTGGAACAGGCAGTTCATGTCCCAGGTGATTAACAAATAACCATGGTAAGCCTGAGTACACTAAATGAAATGCATCACTTTCGCTTCGCGCCAAATCTTTGGCAGAACGCCGGGACTGTTTAACAGAACCGTTGATGTCAGTGACTGAAAATAATCCCGCATGATGGGAAGAAAGATGACACCAAAAATCGGCCGGATTACTGATAACGGTTGTTACCTTGATCAGACTTTTCGACAAAATGCTGTCAAATTCACTGAATTTATCCTCCATCTCGCCATTGCTGGTAGACCAGTTGAATGTCTGATGCATGAGTTTATTCACATTGTTTTCCCCACTAAATAAATGTGAGTTCGTTCAGACCTGGCTATTATTCGTGCCGGGATGCCGCTTATTGCTTACAGTAAATTATAAACGATATCATTTTTTAATAAAACATGTGGCAATGTACCATAAAACTTCCGTTTTTGCATCATTATAATGTCGATGTCACCTAATAATAAAATTAGTATCATATAAAATTCACTGACCTGAGCGTTATTTATTTTATGCCAATAGTATGCCTGCTAATCATAACGCAGGAGGCGTCACTTTAAGCAAGGAAGTTGTCACTCGCAGCACTATGGTAATTATTTTGATTGAACTACACTTCATAACGCTGGTGCGTTTTAGTTGACAATTCCGGGCATTATTAGCCGATGCATTATACGTACCTGATTGTTTTCTGAGTTGTTTTCGTGTAACCGGTCTTTTCACTCCTTTTTAAGAGAATATCGATATGTCAAAAAAATATGTGAGACTCGATAAACATGATGCCGCCGTTTTGCTGGTTGATCACCAGACAGGCTTGCTCTCTCTGGTCCGTGATATCGATCCGGATAAGTTTAAAAACAACGTTCTCGCTCTGAGCGATCTTGCAAAATATTTCGGGCTACCGACTGTCCTGACAACCAGTTTTGAAAATGGCCCCAATGGACCACTGGTGCCAGAGCTCAAGGAACAATTCCCTGATGCGCCCTATATTGCGCGCCCGGGAAATATCAACGCCTGGGACAATGAGGATTTTGTAAAAGCAGTGAAAGCGACGGGCAAGAAGCAATTGATTATTGCTGGCGTGGTTACCGAAGTTTGCGTAGCCTTCCCGGCGCTTTCCGCTATCGAAGAAGGTTTTGATGTATTTGTTGTCACCGATGCTTCCGGGACCTTTAACCCGATTACGCGTGACGCCGCATGGGATCGAATGTCTCAGGCCGGCGTGCAGCTGATGTCATGGTTTGGCGTTGCCTGCGAGCTCCATCGCGACTGGCGAAATGATATTGAAGGACTGGGAACCCTGTTCTCCAATCACATTCCGGATTACCGAAATCTGATGACCAGTTTTAATCTGCTCCATAGCAAATAAAACCTCCACGCATAACCCACTGTAAGCATTACAGAACAGAGCGGAGGAATTGGACTAACTGTCTATCCTCCGCTCAGATCTGCTGGTCGCCAGGCAACGGTGAACATCGCCTGGACGCGATTTATGAGCCCGGCGTGGCATAACCGCCAATCACAAACCAGGCCAGAAACGCAACGGCGACAATAAACACCAGAACAGGGAATGCGATGCCAATTCTCATACTTCCTCACTTTCATTATGGATTTTTAATCCATACAGGATACGGTTTCTGTGGGAAAGAGAAAAGCCTTCATCCGCGAGGTTAGCTCAGGGTACGGCCAAGCGGCACCAGGTCGCACCACAGCTTTTTGTAATCCCACTGCTCTTCATATTTGCCCAGAGAGAAGATCATCTCTTTTTGCTGCTGCTGGCACAGCGCTTTCGCCTGGGTCAGGTTTTCCCACAGCAGCACCGTACCCGGGCTGAACTGGCGATGCTCCGGATCGTATCCGCCGTTGATATCGTCGAAGTATATCCAGTTCTGACATTCCGACATAAATATCAGGTCGATAGCGATAATGACCTCGTTAAATATCAGGGCATGGCCAAAGATTAAATGACGAAAATGTGACAGCACTTCCATTAAGGCATCTTTTTTATAGCAGCGCTTACTCCCTGCCCAGCGTAAGGTAAATAAACGAATGTATGCATCACATATTTCCTCATCGCTGAGTAAATTGATGTTTATTATTGAACCGCCGCCTTTAATAAAGCGTTTTCGTTCACCGTCCCGTTTTCTGCTGGTTGTTTTTGACCAGCTTTCTTTCGCGTAACAAATCTTATGTTTACCTACGGCACGGTAAATGGAGTTCATGGCTTTACCGGCATGCCGTGGTGAAAGTATCTTAGTGCGAAACGGAATTAAATGCCGGTGTTCGCCATGTAGAGGTAGCAAAATGTCTTCAAAAACAAACGGGTAGTCGTTTGAGTAAAGAGAGAACGACCGGTTTGTATGGTAGATGCACGAGACCAGATCGTTATTCTTTTTGCGTGATAAATAGGAAACGCTTCGCCCCGTTTTTTTACTAAGCCAGTCTATAACATCCGGGTGCGTACAAACGCTGCCGCCAAATTGATACCAGGCCTTTTTATAAGTTTCGGAATCGCACTCTTGCCAGCCGAAAACCTTATTTATGAGAAATTTTTTTAACATATATAAACGAGGGGTTGGGAAAGTTTAGCAATGCTAACATAAAAATTTTAATTGTGGAGAGATTGTGGAGGCGAACATCGCTTTGTTGATAATGTGTTTACTTTCCCAGGCAGGATGCTTTCAGGTGAAATATAGAATGAAAAATGACTTGCAGACAAAGAATATTGCCATTAGTTCAGCGGCGGGCATTAAATAATAAAATTGTTTAATTTTTGCTGTGTTAATGTTACAAATAGCGCTTTAGCACCACTTATCTTAGGGAGATTGGGATGATCCGGGAAAAGCTAAAAACAAGGAACGGCAAGCGTTTCATCATGGCGGTGGCCTTCATTTTCGTCATTGCGGTGATGATCGTTGGGCGGGCAACCTTTGGCGGCGTAGTGCAGGAGTACGATTTACCCTATTCAGCATGGACCACCTCGATGTTCGTGCTGCAGGGGGCCATGGTGCTGGTTTACAGCATTGTCTTTACGCTGCTGTGCTCCATTCCGTTAGGCTTTATTTTGCTGGGCGAGAGCGAGCAAAAATAAGCGAGGCTGGCGCCGTTTTACATGGCGGCGCCGGTACTGTTTCGCTACATTGTTACTGAAAGAAAAGCCAATTTTCCTCAGTGGTGCGGTAGTGAAAAACGTCCAGGATGCATTACGTAAGCGCCAGGCGCTGCTGATTTCAGCGGTTATTACGCTGGTTTGCGCGGCGCTGTACATCATGTTTTCCCATCAGAAACGGTTGACGGACGTCAGCGAGGGAATGAACTCGCTGGTGGCGCAGTTGACCACCGTGTTCAACGATAACGAACTTATCGCCGATGCGACGGGCGTACGTTTCCAGCAAATCAAAGGCAGCAGCCTGTGCGGTAGCCTGACGGATTTTACGCTGCGGGACGCCACGGCCTGGGCCATCAATGGCGACCGCCAGACGATGTCCCCCGGCCAGGGAACGATAGTCTCCCGCGAGCGTAGCGAAAATGCGCGCTGCATGTACGCCGCCGCCGAATTTATCCGCCATAAAATCAACGTGCTGAATCCCGGCTATTCCGCCTCGCACCGCTATATCGTCGCCCACGATGCGGACTGGTTTTACTGGTTTGCGCCTGCCGATTCGCGGCCATTCCGTTTCCCGACGTCGCAGATGGCCAGCAACCCTGGGGCCTATTTTAAGTCGCCGCAGCCTTTTTATGACCGGCTGCTGCAAAAGAACCTCAGCGTCAAGGCCCGCAGCTCGACCGACTTTTACACCGATCGGATTACGGGAGAAAAAGCGTTTAGTATCGTCAGCTATATTTACGATCTTTCCGGGGCGGAGGTGTCTGACAATATCGTGGGGTATCTGGTCTACGATCACTCGCGCCCGGAGCTGGCGAGGGCGCTCCGTGCGGCGTTTCTGACGCGCCTGCCTGCGGCCCTGATGGTCGAGGTGGGCAACCGGCGGACCGGCGAAACGCTGTGTCTGACCAACGAATGCGGCTGGCTGCAGGGAGAGAAAATCCACCAGCTGTCAGAAACATATTATCTTCGTTACGCGCTGCCGGTTTATCTGTTCGCCATCCACGACCCGCTGGCCTGGCGGGCAATTCTGCTGGCGCCGGTTGTCTTTTGGCTGCTGAGCGGGGTGATTCGCCGTCGGCTGAACTATGCGGACATCCGGGTGTACACCGATCCGCTTACCGGCTGTTTTACGCGTAAAATCCTCGATCTTGTGCGCAAAAATATGGACGATCGCGCGGCGGTGATTCTGCTCGACTGCAACAAATTCAAGGCGATCAACGATACCTGGGGACATGAAGTGGGGGACCGGGCGCTGCAGACGATTGCCCGGCTGATCGTAAGCGCAACGCGCCCGCAAAAAGACTGGGTCATCCGGAGCGGGGGCGATGAGTTCGTACTGCTGCTTGAGAATACGCCGCTGGCCGACGCCCGGGAGATAGCGCAGCGCATAGCGCAGCACATTGCCGCAGAGACGTTTATGGCCGACGGTAGCGCGCTGCCGCTGTCAGTGTCCTGGGGCGTTGCGCCCTTTGCGCAGGATCTTGACGCGACGATACAGCGGGCGGATGCCGACATGTACCGCATGAAGATGCGCCGTCAGGAGGCCGCAGCGCCGCGCTGACGTCTCTTTTTATCGGCATACATCGCGGTATCTGCGGCCTGGATAGCCTCTTCGGCGTCCATCTCCTGCGGGTTTGCCATGATGGTGCCGATGCTGGCGCCCGGGTAGTGAATATCGTGTTCTCCCAGCTGATAGTGTCCGCAAATCTGGCGGCGCAGCCGTTCGATAAAGTCGGCCTGCTGCCCGCTGGCGGGGATTTCACAGGCGATCAGGAACTCATCGCCGCCGAGACGGCCCACGACATCATTACTGTCCGTCAGCGAGGTTAAGCGCTGGCCAACGTCAATCAGAAAATCATCACCGGTCCGGTGGCCGTAGCGATCGTTAATCTCTTTGAAATCATCGAGATCGATAAAGGCGATCAGCACGCGTGACCGGTGCTGACGGGCCTGGCTGAAAAGTGTTTCCAGCTGCTCATAGACCGCCCGGCGGTTAGCCAGCCCGGTGAGAACGTCGGTATAGGAGTAGGCGACCAGCGCGGTGTTCGCTTCCCGTAGCTTCGCCACCAGCGATTCCCGTTCGATGCAGCTGGCTATCAGGCTGGCGAACAGCTGCAGCACGTGCTCGCTGTTGACGCTGAAGCTGTGCTTATCGCGGCTGGTGGCGCACAGTGTGCCGTAAAAGGTCCCGTCGGTCAGATGCACCGGCGTGGTGAAATAGGTGGTGATGCCCAGCGCCTGCGCGGCGTGGCACTCCTGCCAGCGCACGCTGACATCGTTGGCGAAAAAGCAATTTTCATCCATGGCGCGTTTACACAGCGTGTCGTCCCAGGGGACGGAAAAACCCTCCGGGATCTGCAGTTCGCTGCTGTTTCGCGCATACAGCACGTGCTGCACGCGCGCGCTTAGATCAACGTTGGTGAGGTACGTCGACTCCATCCGGGTGACGAGCTCAAGCATTTCCAGCAGCTGGCGCACAAGGCTTTCAAGCGAGTGTTCGGCATTGAGGGCTTGTGAAACGCGGGCAAGAATAATATCTGACATAACCTGTACGACTCCCGTGGCATGATGGTTCGTCATGGCACGCTATGCTGGAATTTTCGACTACCCGAGCAGTGTACAACATCAGTGTATCAAAATTAATATGTTGCCGCGGGAAGTGGGAGTCGGTACTAAAAAGCGTAAAAAAAAGACCCCGCCGGGGTTGGCGGGGAAAAATACTCATTGATTATGGAATGATGTGTTCTCCGGTCAGCGCGAGAACGAGGCTACTCTACGGGAGAAAAGTGCAGGTAAAATGAAGAAATCGTGGAGACTATAGCCTAAATAATTCGAGTTGCAGGAAGGCGGCAAGGACGTGAGTCCCCAGGAGCCTACTAAAGTAAGTGACTGGGGCGAGCGTTCGCAGCCAACGCACATGCAACTCGAAGTATGACGGGTATAAACGCAAACTGGAAGGATAGAAGGAATGTGCAGATGAAATATACCGTTGTCGTTTTACCGCTGCTGCTCGCCGGGTGCGCGCCCTCGCCGGATGCACCGCCGCCGCCCGGCGTGGGGATGGCGAATCCGGCGTCTGTCTATTGTCTGCAGCAAGGCGGTACGCTCAATCCGGTGCAAACCCCGCGGGGCGTGCGGACGGAGTGTAAGCTGCCCCGCGGCGAGGTCATCGACGAGTGGACGCTGTACCGTCGCGATCACGCGCCGCGCTAACCGCTCAGGGCGCCAGGCGGCTTAGCCAGTCGGCCAGCACGAGGGCGTGGTTTTGCTGCGTATTTTTTGCCGCGTACAGGAGCGTCACGGGCTGCTGCTGCGCCAGACGGGCAATGCGCTCGCCCTCCGCCTGGTTAAGACGCAGCTCGTCGCGGTAGTGCTGGCTGAATGTGGCGAAGTCAATGACCTCGCCGTGAAAAGCCTTACGCAGCTCGGCCGACGGCGACAGCGCCTTTGCCCATTCATCGTGGTTCAGCGCATCCTTTTTAACGCCCCGCGGCCACAGACGGTCAACCAGGATCCGGTAGCCATCTTCTGCGCTTACCGGATCATAAACACGTTTACAGCGGATCATGACGCATGCTCCTGTGAAGTTCCCGGATACCAGGTTAAACCAATATGCCGCAGCAGGGAACGTTCGCCGCCTGCTATTTTAGGGGATTGCCGTCGCGGCTGTTTCCCGGTAGTCTGAGGTTCCTTGTGTTGCCCGTAAACTACACGACATAAGGACCCTTCATGGAACACGCTGCGACTAAAAATACCCTGCGAATTGCGCTTGTCGGCGACTTTAACCCGGACGTCATTGCACATCAGGCGATCCCTCTGGCGATTGACGATGCCGCCGCCGTGCTGGAGCTCACCGCCGATTACGACTGGCTGGCGACTGAAGAGATCCAGAGCGCGGAAGACCTGGTCGGCTATGACGCGGTCTGGGTGGTTCCCGCCAGCCCCTACAAAAATGCGCAAGGCGCATTTACCGCCATCCGCTACGCGCGTGAAAACGGCCTGCCGTTTCTCGGCACCTGCGGCGGCTTTCAGCATGCGATAGTCGAATATGCCCGCAACGTGCTGGGCTGGGAAGATGCCGGGCATGCGGAAACCGACAGTGACGGCAGAATGGTCATTGCGCCTCTGGCCTGCTCGCTGGTGGAAAAGAGCGACGCCATTGAGTTACGGCCGAATACCCTTATCGCTCGAGCCTATGGCCGCAGCGCCATCGAAGAGGGGTATCACTGCAGCTATGGGATTTCGCCGCTGTTCGCCGCCGAACTGGAAGAGGGGGCGCTGCGCGTCACCGGCTGGGACGATGAGGGCGAGATTCGCGCGGTTGAGCTGATCGCGCACCCGTTCTTTGTCGCGACGCTGTTCCAGCACGAGCGCAGCGCGCTGGCCGGTCGCCCGGCGCCGCTGGTGCAGGCGTTTCTGCGCGCGGCGGCAAACTGAAAAATGGCCGGGTTAACCGGCCATATCGTTCAGCGGCTCGCTATCTCCCGATCCCGCCCGGCGAGTCCACCGAAAACGGCCATCAGCAGTGAAATTACGGCGACCGCGGCCAGCGGGATGCGCCAGTCGCCGCTGGCGTCATGGATTTTGCCCATCAGCGGCGGTCCGCAGGCGGCCAGCAGGTAACCGACCGACTGCGCCATTCCGGAGAGCGCCGCCGCCTGATGCGCCGACCCGGCGCGCAGCCCGATAAAGGTCAGGCCGAGGATCATTGTCGCCCCGGAGCCAAAACCGAAAATCAGCGTCCACAGCACCGCCTGTTCCGGCAGCAGCCAGTAGCCCACCGCGCCGATGGCGCACATCAGCGCCACCAGGATGGCGATGCCGCGCTGATCGCGCAGCTTATGCAAAATGAGCGGGATCAGCAGCCCCGGCGCCGCGGTCGCCAGCTGCAGCAGACCATGCAGCGACCCGGCCTGCGCTTCGCTGTAGCCGCGGCTGATAAGAATGGCCGGCAGCCAGCCGATAATGACGTAATAGACCAGCGAGTTAATCCCCAGAAACAGCGTGACCTGCCAGGCCAGCGCGGAGCGCCAGATGCCCTTATCGTGCAGGCTACGCGCGCCGGTAATCTGCACGGCAGGCGGGCTGCGCCACTGCGGCAGCCACGCGATCAGCGCCAGCAGCGGAAAGGCCATCAGCGCCAGCAGCGCGCCGTGCCAGCCGAAGCCGCTGAGCGCCAGCGGCACCACCAGCGCCGAGCCGAGCGCGGCGGCGGCGCCCATGGTCAGCGAATAGGCGCCGGTTATCCGGGCGACATGGCCGGAAAAATCGCGTTTGATGAGCCCCGGCAGCAGCACGTTGCCCAGCGCAATCCCGCTGCCGATCACCGCGGTGCCGATAAACAGCAGCGCTGGCGATGGCAGGGAGCGTACGGCAATGCCAAGACAAATCAGCAGCAGCGCGGCAAACAGGCTGCGCTCAATGCCGATGCGCCGCGCAACACCGGCCGCCAGCGGCGAAATCAGGCCGAAGGCCAGCAGCGGCAGGGTGGTCAGCAGGCCGGTCTGGGCGGTCGTCAGGCCGTAGTCGGCGCGAATCGTATCCAGCAGCGGCGCCGCGCCGGTAAAGGTGACGCGCAGCGTGGTGGCGATAAGCAGAATGCCGACAAGCAGCAACAGGTTTCGCTGGCGCGAAGAGGGTAACGCAGTATGCATGGTGTTCTCAGTTCATCGAGGGGGAGCGCTACGATAGCGTTTTTCCTTCCTGCTGGAATCAAGCTAAAATGACAAATTATCGCTAATATCGGACAAAAACATGATTGGACTTGGACTCGGCGGCTACGAGCCGGACCTCTACCACGATCCCGCCGTCGCGTTTCGTATCCAGGTGGCGGCGGATGAACAGCTGATCCCCGAACACCGGCATCGCAAAGGGCAGCTGATTCTGGCGCTGCGCGGGGCGATTACCTGCGAAGTCGAGAATGCAATGTGGATGGTGCCGCCGCAGTACGCCGTGTGGATCCCGGGGCAGGTGCCGCACAGCAACCGCGCGACGCCCAACGCCGGGCTGTGCTTTTTATTTATTGAGCCGGGGGAGGCGGCGATGCCGGCCCGCTGCTGCACGCTAAAAATCTCGCCGCTGGTTCGGGAGCTGATTTTATCGCTGGCGGAGCGCGACGGCGCCGGGAGGGAACAGCCGGCGACGCAGCGTCTGATTCAGGTGCTGTTTGATGAGCTGCCGCAGCAGCCTCAGGAGCAGCTGCAGCTTCCGGTGTCGGCGCATCCGAAGATCCGCCTGATGGCCGATACCATGGCCGCCGAACCCGCGCAGTGGCAAACGCTGGGGCAGTGGGCCTCGCATTTTGCCATGAGCGAGCGCAACCTGGCGCGTCTGGTGGTGAAGGAGACCGGGCTCAGCTTTCGCCGCTGGCGGCACCAGCTGCAGCTGATACTGGCGCTGCAACTGCTCGTCCGAGGCCAGGCGGTGCAGCAGGTGGCGCAGGCGCTGGGCTACGACTCGACGACGGCGTTTATCACCATGTTTCGCAAGGGCCTGGGGCAAACGCCCGGGCGCTATCTCAGCGCGCTGACTACGTCTTCCCGATAAGCAGGGACACCAGGCCTGCGGCGATGAGCGGCCCCACCGGCACGCCGCGAAACAGCGCCACGCCCAGCACGGTGCCGACCAGTAAACCCGCCACCAGGTGCGGCTGCGAGCCCATCAGCGTTACGCCGCGCCCGCCAAGCCAGGAGACAAACACCCCTACGGCGATAGCCACCAGCGAACGCCAGTTCATGAACGAGTGAATAAGGGTGGAAGGCGGCAGCGTGCCGCTGGCGATCGGGGCCATGACGCCGATGGTAAGGATAATGATCCCGACGCTCAGCCCCTGTTTTTCAATCCACGGGAAGAAGGTATTCAGCGGCGTTACGCGCACGATAATCAGCACCAGAATCGAAACCGCGACGGTGGTGTTATGACTGATAAAGCCCAGCGCCGCCAGCCCCAGTAAAATCAGCAGGGTGGTATCAAACATTGCAGGAATCCTTGCCAGAAATAAAAAAAAGTAAGCCTGCTTACTGTACGCGCAACGGCGTGAATGAGCAGGCTTTTTTTTCCGGCGCGGGCGTCGTTTTGCAAACGGGAAAGACGAGAAACCTGACTGTCATTCGTTTGTCATCAGAGAGGAGAACAATCGTTTCTGACTCCTGTTTTTAGTGGAGATACGCAGGTGAACGATCCGATGTTGATTGAAACCGTGGTTATCGCCAGCGTCTTTATCGGCGTAGCGTTGATTCTGGTTGCCTCAGTCCTGTTGCTCGAACGGATGGGTTAATCCGCGCGGCAAAATTTTACCAGCTGCGGTTTCGCGATACGCAGGTAGTCCCGTGTGTCCATCACAATCGATTTTTCCAGCGAGCCCGCGTTAAACGCAATTTCGGCGAAACGTTCAAACAGCAGCGGATCGGCAACCAGCTTCAGGGCGGGATGGAAGCTGAACGGCGGGATCGCGCCAAACACGCAGGCGGTCAGCTCATCCACTTCCGCCGGGCTTGCCAGCGAGGCCTTCAGCCCGCCGAGATGCTCCGCCAGCAGGGCGAGGTCGGCCTGACGATCGGCGGCGAGGATCGCCAGCACGTGCTGCTTCACGCCGTTGCCTTTCACCTTACAGACCAGCGCTTTCGCACCCTGACCCAGCGCGGTGCCGCGCACCTCCGAGACGGCTTCACATTTGCCGATGGCCTCGTGTTCCATCACGCGAAAACGCGCCCGTTCAGCGCTAAGAACGTCCAGCAGGTGCTGGTGGATATCGCGGGAGGCAATTGCAGTCATGTTAACTCCACAAGAAGAGAAGACGGGCCATCAGCATAGTCCCGAGGGGGAAGCCGGGCAACCGATGGGTTTCGAAAAATGAAGCATTTAGCTGCACTCTTTGGCGTAAAGATAAACGGTGGCCCGGGATACGCCCAGGTGGAGCGCGATGGTATCCATCGATTTTTTTACATCCAGCAGCCCGTTTTCCTTCAGCTCCTGCATCAGCTGCCTGCGTTCGGGCGCTTTGAGCGCGCGCGGCGTTGTCGCCAGGCGTGCCGCGAAGCGATCGATACGCTTCCTGATGGCTTCTGAACCGCCGGGCTCAAGGTGTTCGGCGATCGCCGCCGGGGACACGTCAGTGAACTGCTGAAGGGCGCTTTGCATCCCCCGGAACAGAGACATGTCCACGTTCAGGCAGAGCGCTGCGACGTACTGGCCCTCATCATTTTTGATGCCGACAGAGGTACTCTTTACGGGGCGGCCATCCGAAAATGTGTTCGCATAGTTTGAAATGACGCCAGGAAATTCCGGCGATGCGATTCTGGCCAGGCCCAGTTCGGTTGCGGGGTCGCCGACGTCTCTCCCGGAAAGATTGTTGTAGATGGCAAGGATCGCATGCTCCGGATTGCTAAGGTCATGCACCACCACCTCGCAGAAAGGGGCGAAGGTTTCACTCAGCCCCTGCGCAATGTTACTGAGCTGCGACAATAAGGACGCATTCTGATTGTCCGGCATAGGAATTCTCGTGGTTAATTTATCTTCGGCAGTATCCCCTAAAAGGCGCATACCATCCACCTTCTGTCCAGGGCTCGCCCTCAATGCTGCTGGCGCACGCATTTTTGATGCGGGCAGTTTCAGAAAAAATGAATTAGACATTTTGTCTTATTATATATATTTTGTTTAATAAAAGCGAATGGCGCAAGATGAGCGTCTGCGAAGCGTATTTCTGGCAACGAACTGACAACAGGACGCAACGTGATGACTGACATTGTTCTTAATACCTCCGAAAGCTGCCCGCCAGCAGGACACTATTCGGCAAGCTGCACCGCGAGGGGGATGGTCTATGTCTCAGGCCAGCTGCCGATTACATTCAGCGGAGAAAAGCTGACAAACGCGCCTTTCAGACAGCAGGCGCGCCAGGCGCTTGAGAATCTGGATGCGTGCCTTGCCGGCGCGGGTACCTCCCGCGCCAGGCTGGTGCAGGTTCGGGTTTACATGACCGATATTGCGCAGTGGCCGGAATTCAATGACGTTTACGCTAAATGGATTGGGGAGTTTCGTCCTGCACGCGCGGTGGCGGGCGTCAGCACGCTGCATTACGGTCTGGCGGTTGAGGTTGAAGCCATCGCGCTGGCGCCTGACCTCTGAGCCTCGCGGGCTTCAGACAGTTGCCGGATCCGATTTTTACTCATCAAAGGTTAACGCTATGAACAAACAGATCTTACCTGATTACCAGGACGTTGCCGCCGCCGCCGATCGCATTGCGGGCCTTGCCAACGTAACGCCGGTGATGACCTCGCGCACCGTTAATGAAGAAATGGGCGCTGAGGTCTTTTTCAAATGTGAAAACTTTCAGCGCATGGGCGCCTTTAAGTTTCGCGGCGCCATGAACGCCTTGCAGCAGTTCAGCGAAGAGCAGAAAAAGGGGGGCGTGGTAGCCTTTTCTTCCGGTAACCACGCGCAGGCGATTGCGCTGTCCGCACAGCTGATGGGCATTCCCGCCACTATCGTCATGCCGAAAGACGCCCCGGCCGCGAAGGTCGCCGCCACGCGGGGTTACGGCGGCAACGTGGTGATGTATGACCGCTACACCGAAGACCGCGAGCAGATTGGCCGCGACCTGGCGCAAAAGCACGGCATGACGCTGATTCCGCCTTACGATCATCCGCACGTGATTGCCGGGCAGGGCACCGCGGCGAAAGAGCTATTTGAAGAGGTCGGCGATCTGGATGCGCTGTTCGTCTGCCTGGGCGGCGGCGGTCTGCTGGCCGGTTCGGCGCTTTCGGCCCGGGCGCTGTCGCCCGGATGTGCGGTATATGGCGTTGAACCCGAGGCCGGTAATGATGGCCAGCGGTCGTTCAGAAGCGGCCGCATTGTCCATATTGAAACCCCTACGACGATTGCCGACGGCGCGCAGACGCAGCATCTTGGCGAGCTCACCTTCCCAATCATTCAGCAGAAGGTGGACGACATTCTCACCGTTACGGATGAGGAGCTGCTGGTAGCCATGCGTTTTCTGGCAGAGCGCATGAAAATGGTGGTTGAGCCGACCGGCTGCCTCGGTTTTGCCGCCGCGCGAGCGCGCCGGGAAGCGCTGAAGGGTAAGCGCATCGGCATCATCATCAGCGGCGGAAATGTTGATATCGCCCGTTACGGCAATTTTCTGGCCGGCTGAGCCCGCGGGCTATTTCTCCAGCGGTAAACACTGTAAATGACCGTGACGCACCCCGCGCTGGGCGATGACGTTATCGGCAAAATGCTGCACGTCGCCCATATCGCCTTTGAGCACGGAGATTTCCAGGCAATCGTCGTGATTGATGTGCACGTGCAGCGTGGAGACGGACAGGTCGTGATGGTGGTGCTGGGCGGAGACGATACGGCTGGCCAGGTCGCGCTTCTCATGCTCATACACGTAGGAGAGCACGGCAAAGCCCTGGGTGCCGTGCTCCTGCATGGCTTCCTGGGCCAGCGAGGCGCGCAGAATGTCGCGAATCGCTTCAGAGCGGTTATGGTAGCCGCGGCGCTGGCTCAGGCTGTCCAGTGTTTCCAGTAAATCGTCATCAAGGGTAATGGTGATACGTTGCATCTGGCTTAAACCTCATGGTGCGGCGCGTAGGCGCACGGGAAATGCGGGAAGTACCGCATTTTGTAACACACGCCCGGCCTCAGAGGAAAACGTTAATCTGTCGCCAGGAGTTTGCGCCTCAACAATTTTACCGGCGTCCATCACCAGCACGCGGTGGCAAAAACGCTCCACCAGACGCAGATCGTGAGTGATGAACAGGCAGGCGGTGCCGAACTGCTGCTGCAGCCTTTTGAGCAGACGAATGACGCCCGCCTGCAGCACCAGGTCGAGGTTAGAGACCGCTTCGTCGAGAATCAGCAGCTTCGGCTCCACCGCCAGCGCCCGCGCCAGGCAGACGCGCTGGAGCTGCCCGCCGCTGAGCTGCGGCGGACGCTGGTCGAGAATGTCGTCATCCAGCTCCACCGCGCGCAGCATCTCGCTGGCGCGCGTCAGCTGTTCCGCCCGGGTGAGCGACAGGAGGTGGCGCATCGGTTCACGCAGGATCTCCCGCACGGTTTTGCGCGGATTCACCGCGCTGATCGAGTCCTGAAACACCATCTGGATTTCGCGGCGGAACGCTTTTTGCTGGCGGCGGTTCAGCGCCGACAGCGGCTCGTCGCGCCAGAGGATACGACCACGAGTTGGGGACTCCAGCCCGACGATAAGCCGCGCCAGCGTGCTTTTTCCGCAGCCGCTGCGGCCCAGCAGGGCAACGGTTTCGCCGCCGTTCAGGCTGAACGACACGTCTTCCAGCACCGTCTGGGGCAGGTGCCTGCCGCCGAGGGCGGAAGGGAGATAGCGGTGAGAAACCGCAGATACCGTGATTAAGGTCATGAGGCAATCTCCATACCGTACAGCGCGAGATGCGCCGAAATCAGGCGGCGCGTAACGGCATGCGACGGCGCGCGGAACAGGGTATCGACATCGGCCTGTTCCACGATGCGGCCATTGTCCATCACCGCGACGTCATCAGCCAGACGCGCCACCACGCCCATGTCGTGGGTCACCAGCAGCATACCCGGCGCCCGGCTTTGCATAATGCTGTCCAGCAGGTCGAGAATGCGCGCCTGCGCTACCACGTCGAGGTCGGTCGTCGGCTCGTCGGCGATGATAAACGGCGCTTCGGACAGCACCGCCATGGCGATCATCATCCGCTGCAGCATGCCGCCGCTCATCTCAAAGGGATAGCGCCCCAGCACCCGCGTCGGCTCTTCAAGCCCAACGGCCTCGAGGGCCGCGATCAGGGTGGCGCTGTCGGCGGGTTTCCCCAGCGCCATGCAGGTTTCCCGCACATGGGTCGCCATGGTGTGCAGCGGATTAAAGGCGCTGCGCGGGTTTTGCATTATGGTGGCGATGCGCGCCCCGCGAAGCGAAGCGGGAGATACCGGTTCGCCGTCCGCCAGGATGACGCCCGCCGTCTGACGCACCCCGGCGGGCAGCACGCCGAGCGCCGCCGCGCAGGTCAGCGACTTTCCGCTGCCGCTGCCGCCGACCAGCGCCAGCACGCGCCCGCGGGTGAGCGACAGCGATACGCCGTGCACCAGCGGCCGCCCGGCCTGCAGTACGATATTGTGGAGATCGATACGTTGCGGCATCAGTGGGCATGCTCCGTGACCAGATGAGGATCCAGATGATCGCGCAGGGCGTCACCCACCATGTTAAAGGCCATCACGCTGATGAACAGCGCCAGCCCCGGCCAGAGCATCTGCAGCGGCTGGGTCCAGATATACTGGCGGGCGTCGTTAATCATCACCCCCCATTCGGCGGTGGGCGCGGTTACGCCGAGGCCAAGGAATGACATCCCGGCGACGTGCAGCATCATATGGCCGATATCCAGCGTCGCCAGCACCAGCAGAGACGGAATGGCCGCGCCCGCCAGATGGTCGATAAAAATGCGGATATGCCCCGCACCGGAAAGCCGCGCGGCGAGCACGAACTCGCGCTGGCGCAAGGAGATAACCAGGCTGCGCACCATACGGGCATACCAGGCCCAGTGCGAGAGGGCGATGGCGATAATGACGTTGGTCAGCCCGGTGCCCAGCACGCCCACCATAAAGAAGGAGAGAATGGAGGTCGGGAAGGTCATAAACATATCCGCAACGCGCATGGCGGCCTGATCGACGCGGCCGCCAATCAGCCCGGCGCTGCCGCCGACGATAAGCCCCATGGCGAGCACCAGCAGCAGGCAGGCCATCACCGAGCCGAGCGAGACGCGCGTTGCCGCCAGCAGGCGCGAGAAGATGTCGCGCCCCAGATGGTCGGTGCCCAGCCAGTGCTCGCTGCCCGGCGCCAGCAGACGGGAGGGCAAATCAATGGCCTGCGGATCGTACGGCAGCCACCACTGGCTGGTCAGCGCAACCGCCGCCAGCAGTACGATGGCGAGCAGCGCCAGCCGCACCGGCCAGCGCGCGGAGAGAAAAAAGGTCATGCATGCGCTCCTTCATGACGGCGAATGCGCGGATCCAGCGCGGCGTTCAGCAGGTCGACGGTCAGATTGCAGACGGCGAAGACCACCACCATGATCAGCGTAAAGCACTGGATAACCGGATAGTCGCGGTTGAAAATCGCCGATACCGCATAGCGGCCGATGCCCGGCCAGGCGAAGATATTCTCAATGATCATCGTTCCGCCGATAAGCTCGCCGATATGCATGCCGACGGCGGTGATCATCGGCAGCGACGCGTTGCGCAGGATGTGGCGACGCTCGGTTTGCCTGTCGTTAAGCCCGCGCAGGCGGGCCCAGGTGACATGCCGCTGCCCGGCGACGTCGAGCATGCTGGCGCGCAGCAGGCGGGCGTTAATCGCCAGCGACATAAAGGCAATCGACAGCGCAGGCAGGATGATGTGCTGCCAGCCGCCGTAGCCCATGGCCGGCAGCCACTGCAAATGCACCGAGAAGAGCATCACCAGCAGGAAGGCGAGCCAGAAGTTGGGCATCGACACGCCGAGAAAGGCGATAAGGCGTACGGCGAAATCGGGCAGGCGATCGCGATGACGCGCCGCCCAGATGCCCATCGGCACCGAGGTCAGCAGGATCAGCGCCAGCGCCGCGCCCGCCAGCTGCAGCGTGGCGGGCAAAAAATTCAGCACATCATCGAGCACCGGCCGCTGGGTGGCGAAAGAGAGGCCGAAATCCAGATGCAGCGCGTTCCACAGCCAGCGGCCATACTGGGCAATCAGCGGCTGGTCCAGCCCGAGCATGACCCGCGTCGAGGCCACCATCTCCGGCGTCGGCGGCAGGTTGGACAGCCGCAGATAGTCAAGCGCCGGGTCGCCGGCGCCCAGCCGCAGCAGCAGGAAGATAATCACCGATGCGGCGAAAACCATCGGGATAAGCAGCGCCATGCGCCGTAACGCGTAGTGCAGCATCAGGGTTTCACCGGGGTAATCTGTTCGAACGGAATTTCGGTAGCCACCGGCGCATACGGGATCGTACCCAGCGCCGGTTTGGCGACCACCATCATGGAGATGTAGCTGATGGGCAGATAAACCGCATCATTGTGCAGGCGCGTCAGAATATCGCGGTACAGCGCCTGGCGCTGCGTTTCGTCGGTGGTTTCCAGCACCTCGCTAATCTTTTTATCAATCACCGGTTTGTCGGCTAACCCCTGCTGCGCCTGATAGTCGGCGTGGGACGGCACGCGCATTGAGCTCAGAAAGGCGTGCGGGTCATACGGCGCGCCCCAGGTGCGGTTGAAAATCATGCCGAAGCGGCCGTCGCGCTGGCGGGCGTAAATACTGCTCTCTTCCTCACCGATCAGCGCCACCTCCACGCCCACCTGGCGCATATCGGCCTGAATGATTTCCGCCATCGATTTGCTCAGCGCATCGGTGCCGATAAACGCCAGCGCTATGCGCAGCGGCTGGCCGTTTTTCTCGCGAATGGCTTTCCCCGCAGGCCGCACCCAGCCCGCCTGTTCCAGCAGCGCGTTCGCCCGCTGCGGGTCGTACTGGCGCGGCTTCAGGCCGATGTCGGCATAGGGGACGGCGGGGGAAAACAGCGTGTCGGCCACCTGCTGGGTGCCGTACAGGGCGTTGTCGATAAGCGACTTTTTATTCACCGCATAGTTCAGCGCCTCGCGTACCGCGAGCTCGTCGGTCGGCGCTTTGGCGGAGTTCAGCGCCAGCATCACCGTCTCTATCGGCGAGGAAAGTTGCGTGCGATACGCCGGGTTCTGGCTGAACCGCGCGAACGTGTCGAGCGGCAGCAGCCCTTCGTTGCCGTACAGCAGGTCAATATCGCCGGTTTCAAACGCCACCGCGCGGGTGGTGGGATCCGGGATAACCTTCACGGTCACCTGGCGAATCTGCGGTTTTTCGCCCCAGTAGCGGTCGTTACGCACCAGCACGTCGTACTGGTTCGGCTTTGACGCCTTCAGCACCCACGGTCCGGTGCCGATGGGCGCCTGAATTCCGTTCATGGTCTCGTTATTTTTAAACTGCGACGGGGCGATAAAGCGAAAAGGCCGGGGCAGGGAGAGTTCCTGCAGGAAAGGGTAGTAGGCGCTTTTCAGGGTGATTTGCAGCTCGCTTTTGCTGAGCGCCTTTGCATCGACTATCCGGTTCGCCAGCTCAAGCCAGGCGTGGCGTTTGCGGTTATCCAGCACGGCGCGAAAGTTCTCCGCGGCGGCCCGGGCGTCAAACGGTTCGCCGTTGGAGAAGGTAACGTCGTCGCGCAGAGTGAACACCCAGGTTTTACCGTCCGCCGAGTGCGTCCAGCTTTTGGCAAGCCAGGGCTTCACCGAACCATCCGCCTGATACTTCACCAGCGGTTCATACACCATGCTCTGGGCAAACATCTGGTTGGGGGTGTACAGATGCGGGTTGAGCGGCCCGACGTTGACCGGCCATGCAGTGGCGATTTCGTCGCGGGCGGCGTAAGCCGCGGATGTAGCACAGAACAGGAGCGCCAGTAGCGAACGGCGGAGGTGGTTCACGGTGATTCCCTCAGAGGATAAAAGTGTGACAAAAAGTGTGATGATTTTAGTAATTCGTCATACTAAAGCATTGTGTTGGATCAACTGAGAGGCGGTCAGCGGCGGGGATTTTCAGGAAAATGTATAATGATTCTCATAAGATAAATCAGCCAGCAGCGCATTCTGCTGGCTGATTGGCGTTAATGATCCTGCGGCAGTGCGTTCTGGTTAAATCATATAAAAAGAAGGGTTATCGTTTTGTCATTGTTATTCTTGAACATTCAATCATTCAAATACAAACAGCTCTAAATTTTGTAATTTTATTAAGGTTCTTTGATTTTCATATAACAACTAGCTACATTTAATTACTGTACCGATTCGTTTTTTTTACCGTTCCTGTTAAGAGAAAGTTATCATGAAAAATGACGCCGATGCGATTAATGATATTTTAGTCTCTTATGTGCCAGATCCACAGAAACCCGGTGAAAGCTTTGTCTTTTTAACTAACAAGAATAAAGGTCGTGATATATTAGTGCGAGTAAGAGTGACAGGGAGTAGTTCATTTAAAATTTACGATTTGAAATTGGCGAAGTCAAATTCTTATGACATGTTCCCTCATGAGTTTGAATTGATAATTAAAACTGGATTAACCAATTACATTGGGAAAGATATTTTTGATCATAGTCTTATGAATTCTGGGCATGAGAAAATATCTGTGCAGTATAATGTTAAAGGGGCGTTGTATATTGCTGATTCTGAAGTAAGTGTGCCACCTCCAGATGTAATTATAGACTATTTAAGATACTATATTGCGCAGCCTAACAATGAATCAATTTACATTTATGCAATAAATATGAATCATGTATTTAGAATGATTGCACATGTCTCCAATATAAAGTCAAGTAATGAATGGTGGGGGGAGGTAGATTTTGTGCCTTTTGGAGGAAGTCTGATTCACACTAGAGGAGTAAATGACCCGCAATATGATTGGAAAATAGACCATGGTGAGTTTAAAAAATACACATCACCGATTTGAAACCATTGAAATAGTATTCTAGGGTTGTTATAGCACAGCTTCTAATATCCAGATTGTTAATCTTGCAATCTTGGACTGTTATTCCTATGACATACAAGTGACACAGCGTGTGACAGCATAGAACGATAAGGAAAAGCATTCCCCAAAACTCTACGCAACATAATGAATTAAAAGGGTCTTTTTAGATACACGATTAGGATAAAAATCAGCCAGAAATCACAGATAACTGGCTGATTTATATTGCTTAATCCTTGATTGTCGTACCCTGCTTATGGAACAGTTCGCGGAATACCGGGTAGATATCGTCCTGGTCGCGGATATGCTGCATGGCGAAGTTATCAAACATCGACTGCAGGTGCTCATACTCGCGCCACAGGGTCTGATGCGCCCGGCGGGTGATTTCAATGTAGCTGTAGTAACGCACCACCGGCAGGATCTTCTTCGAGAGGATCTCATGGCACAGCGGCGAGTCATCGGCCCAGTTGTCGCCGTCCGAGGCCTGCGCGGCGTAAATGTTCCACTGCGCGGGATCGTAGCGCGCCTTCACCACCTCATCCATCAGCTTCAGCGCGCTGGAGACGATAGTGCCCCCGGTTTCCTGAGAGTAGAAGAATTCGTGCTCGTCCACCTCTTTCGCCTGGGTGTGGTGGCGAATATAGACCACCTCCACGTTTTTATAGGTCCGGCTAAGGAACAGATACAGCAGAATGTAAAAACGCTTGGCCATGTCTTTGGTCGCCTGGTCCATGGAGCCGGAAACGTCCATCAGGCAGAACATCACCGCCTGGCTCGACGGCTCCGGGCGTTTTTCGTAGTTTTTATAGCGTAAATCGAAGGTGTCGATAAACGGCACGCGCTCGATTTTCGCCCGCAGCTCGGCAATCTCTCTGCGCAGACGCTCCTCTTCCAGCAGTTGCACCGGCTCGCTCTTACTGACGATATCGAGACTCTCCTCCAGCTCGCGCAGCTCGCGACGCTTACCGGCCGTCATCGCCGTACGGCGCGCCAGCGAGTTTTGCAGCGAACGCACAACGCTGATATTGGCCGGCACCCCGTTAGAGGTAAATCCCGCGCGGTGCGTTTTATACTCGGTCAGCTGGCGATGCTGGTTCTTCTTCAGGTTCGGCAGCGCCAGATCCTCAAACAGCAGGTCGAGATACTCGTCTTTGGAAATCTGAAAGACGAACTCATCCTGGCCTTCGCCGTCCTGGCTCGCCTGGCCCTGACCGCTTCCGGAACCGCCGCCGCCGCCCTGAGGACGCTCGATACGGTCGTTTTGCACAAAGTGGTCGTTGCCCGGGTGAACGCGGTGACGCAGGCCGCCGCGCCCCTGATGAAACATCGGTTCGCTAATGTCATCAACGGGAATCGAGACGGACTCCCCGCTGTCTATATCGGTCACCGAACGCTTGTTGATGGCCTCGGAGATCGACTGCTTGATTTGCGCCTTATAGCGCCGCAAGAAGCGCTGGCGGTTCACCGCACTCTTGTTCTTACCGTTCAGGCGCCGGTCTATGAACCAGGTCATAATCCCTCCATACTGCCAACTAAGCAGAGGGGCCGCGGTTGCCCGCGGCCTGTATTGTTATGACGATTTACGTACGCGCAGATACCATTCGCACAGCAGCCGAACCTGCTTGCGGGTATAGCCTTTCTCCATCATACGATCGACAAAATCGTCATGTTTCTTCTGCTCGTCGGTTGAGGTTTTGGCGTTAAACGAAATCACCGGCAGCAGCTCTTCGGTATTGGAGAACATTTTCTTCTCAATGACCGTGCGCAGTTTTTCGTAGCTGGTCCAGTTCGGGTTACGCCCGCTGTTGTTCGCTCTGGCGCGCAGCACGAAGTTGACGATTTCGTTACGGAAGTCTTTCGGGTTGCTGATCCCGGCAGGCTTCTCAATTTTCTCCAGTTCGGCGTTCAGGGATTCACGGTCAAACAGCTGGCCGGTATCCGGGTCGCGGTATTCCTGATCCTGAATCCAGAAATCCGCGTAGGTGACATAGCGATCGAAAATGTTCTGCCCATATTCTGAGTAGGACTCCAGATAGGCGGTCTGGATCTCTTTGCCGATAAACTCGGCGTATTTCGGGATCAGATAGCCTTTCAGGAACTCAAGATAATGCTCCGCCTGCTCCTGCGGGAACTGCTCGCGCTCAATCTGCTGCTCCAGCACGTAGAACAGATGCACCGGGTTAGCCGCCACTTCCACGTGGTCGAAGTTGAACACGCGTGACAGGATTTTGAACGCGAAGCGGGTCGACAGACCGTTCATCCCTTCGTCGACGCCGGCGTAATCGCGATACTCCTGGTACGATTTCGCTTTCGGGTCGGTGTCTTTCAGGCTTTCGCCGTCGTAGACGCGCATTTTTGAGTAAATGCTCGAGTTCTCCGGCTCTTTCAGCCGCGACAGAATAGAGAAGCGGGCCAGCGTTTCCAGTGTACCCGGGGCGCAAGGCGCATGGGTCAGCTCGCTATGGTTAAGCAGCTTCTCGTAAATTTTGATCTCTTCCGAAATGCGCAGGCAATAAGGCACTTTGACGATGTACACGCGGTCAAGGAACGCCTCGTTGTTTTTGTTATTCCGGAAGGTGACCCATTCTGATTCGTTGGAGTGCGCCAGAATGATGCCGTTAAAGGGCAGGGCGGAAATGCCTTCTGTCCCGTTATAGTTCCCTTCCTGCGTTGCGGTCAGCAGCGGATGCAGCACCTTAATCGGCGCCTTAAACATCTCGACGAATTCCATAATCCCCTGGTTTGACCGGCACAGCGCGCCGGAGTAGCCATAAGCATCCGGATCGTTCTGGGCATAGTTTTCCAGTTTGCGGATATCGACTTTACCGACCAGCGCGGAGATATCCTGGTTGTTCTCATCGCCCGGCTCCGTCTTGGCGATAGCGATTTGTTCAAGGATGGACGGCCAGACTTTGACGACGCGGAATTTGGTGATGTCGCCGCCGAACTCGTGCAGACGTTTTGCCGCCCACGGCGACATGATGGTGCCGAGGTAGCGATACGGTACGCCGTATTCTTTGTCCAGAATCTGCGCGTCTTCCTGCGGATTAAACAGGCACAGCGGGTGATCGTTCACCGGGCTGCGCTCGCCGTTGGCGCTGAGCACGTAAATAGGCACGCGCTGCATCAGCGATTTTAACCGCTCAGCCAGCGAGGATTTACCACCGCCCACCGGCCCTAACAGATAGAGGATCTGTTTTTTCTCTTCCAGACCCTGAGCCGCATGCTTCAGGTAGGAGACTATCTGCTCGATAGCTTCTTCCATACCATAGAACTCTTCAAAGGCCGGGTAGCGTGCGATAACCCGGTTTGAAAAGAGACGGGACAGCCGTGGCACCTGGGCAGTATCCACCATCACTGGCTCACCAATGGCCATCAATAGCCTTTCTGCCGCGTTAGCATAGGCACTGCGATCTTGCCGACAAATGGTAAGAAACTCCTGCAGTGTGAACTCTTCGTCCTTGGCAGCTTCATAGCGCTGGCGATAGTGATCGAATATATTCATGGCATGCCGTCCTTTCGTTTTTTAGCACAGGATAAGAGCCGTTCATATGAGTAGTGGAGGCTCCCGGAAGAGGTAAGCAAAACGACGCTTATTCGTTATACAGCAACCCTTATGCCAGGTTGCGATAGCGGGGGAAGAAAACGTGTCCTGCAATTACACCTTCTGAATTTAAGCGTAGATGGCATTTGCAAAACTTGCATGCTGATAAAATTCAATTTCAATGACATATCAATAACTCATCAAAAAATATCGCCACCCGATGAGGGTGATAAACCCGCGATTCATCTGCCTGTCATCCCTTCATCAGCGCGTTGTCATGCCTGGCTGCCATGATGGCAGGTTAATTTATGTCAGCGGAAGTAAAGGAAATTGAGGTCATCCGACCTCAGGGGTACACTTCCGCCGCGATTAAATTGGAACAAAGGGATATGCATTGTGATTAAATTTAAACTCTTAACCCTGGGCGTGCTGATTGCTGCAGCGTCTTCTGCGGCGCAGGCTGAGGGGAAATTGACGCTGGGGGCAGGCGTAGGGGTCGTTGAGAATCCCTATAAGCAATATGACGCAGATGTTTATCCGGTACCGGTCATCAGCTATGAAGGCGATAGCTTCTGGTTCCACGGCCTGGGCGGCGGCTACTACCTGTGGAACGACAGGGCGGATAAACTCTCTATTACCGCCTACTGGTCTCCGCTGTATTTCAAACCCAAGGACAGCGATAACAGCCAGCTGCGCGCGCTGGATCGTCGTAAGACCACCCTGATGGCGGGTCTTTCATATGTGCACAACACGCCGTATGGCTTCCTGCGCACCACGCTTGCCGGCGATACGCTGGGCAACAGCAACGGTATCGTCTGGGATACCGCCTGGCTGTACCGCTACATCAACGGCGGTCTGACCCTGACGCCGGGGATCGGCGTGGAGTGGAACAGCGACAACCAGAACCAGTACTACTACGGCGTGTCGAAGAGTGAAGCGAAGCGCAGCGGTCTGCGCAGCTACGATCCGGACAACAGCTGGAACCCGTACCTGGAGCTGGCGGCCAACTACCGTTTTGCCGGTGACTGGAGCGTGTACGGCATCGCCCGCTATACCCGTCTGTCGGGCGAAATAACCGACAGCCCGATGGTGGATAAAAGCTGGTCCGGCGTTCTGTCGACCGGGATAACCTATAGCTTCTGACGATGCACCATAATGGTGCCTGGCAGGGATCAAAACAGGGCGTTTCGCCCTGTTTTGCTTTGCGGCGGTGCAGCGTGGGGATTAACGCTTCACGACGCGGATAGTCTGCGCCAGGCGAGACGGCTTCTCTTCAGCGGCTTTTTGCGGCACGCTCACGCAGGCCGTTTCCACGCACACAAAGGTTTTATAGCCGTCGTCCGGCATGTCGCCCATGCTGATGGACAGCGCCGGGCCCGGGTTCCAGCCCACCACGTTGCTGTGATGGCGGTGCACGACCTCAATGTTGCGCTTCAGCGCACCGTCATGGATCACGCTGCAGGCTTCCGGGTTCAGATAGACGCGGTCGGTACGATCCGGGAAGGTCTGCACGCCGTCGCTAAGCAGGCCTTCTTTGCCGCCGTCCACTTTATCAATGAAGCGATCGCCAAAACCGCTGACCTTCACCGCGGCGATATCGCCGACGTGAAAGTAGGTGTGCAGCGCGGCGGTGGTTTCAAACTCGCCGTGGGCTTCCAGCTCAATCTCGCAGGTTTTACCCAGCTTGAAGCGGGCATACAGGGTGAAATCATGCGGCCAGAGGGCGCGGGTGTCATCGTTCGCCTGGAGTTCAAAAGTCAGCACCGCGCCGTTATCATCTTCGTTGTGCGCTTTCAGCCGCCACTGCTGATTACGGGCAAAACCGTGCGCGGGCAAACCCTGCTGCGCGGCCGGGCCAAACCATGGCCAGCAGATAGGCACCCCGCCACGAATGGCGGCGCCTTTTTTGAAAGAGGTCGCATCGCTCAGCCACAGCGCTTCTTCTTCACCCTCTGGTTTCCAGGAGAGCAGGTGAGCGCCATTCAGCGCTACGGAGGCTTTTACGCGCGGGTGGTCAACGACAATCACGTCAGCGCCGTCAATCTGGCGACGGGAGAGTACAGGGGTAAGTTGTTCGACTACCGGAAGAGCAAAAATTTTATTAATCATCAACGCAATCCTCTGTCTTAACGCAATAAAAAAGGCGACCGAAGTCGCCTTTTTGAATCAGATGCTCATCTCAACTTATTTGGAGATGTGAGCGATCAGGTCCAGAACTTTGTTGGAGTAGCCGGTTTCGTTGTCGTACCAGGATACCAGTTTCACGAAGTTGTCGTTCAGTGCGATACCTGCTTTAGCATCGAACACGGAAGTGCAAACTTCGCCGTTGAAATCGGTAGATACAACGTCGTCTTCGGTGTAACCCAGAACGCCTTTCATTGCGCCTTCAGAAGCCGCTTTGATTGCTTTCTTGATTTCTTCGTAAGACGCTGCTTTCTGCAGACGAACGGTCAGGTCAACAACGGATACGTTCGGAGTCGGAACGCGGAACGCCATACCGGTCAGTTTGCCGTTCAGTTCCGGCAGTACTTTACCTACAGCTTTAGCTGCGCCGGTAGAGGACGGGATGATGTTCTGAGCTGCGCCGCGGCCGCCGCGCCAGTCTTTGTGAGACGGGCCGTCAACGGTTTTCTGAGTTGCGGTGGTCGCGTGAACGGTAGTCATCAGGCCTTCGATGATGCCGAAGTTGTCGTTGATAACTTTTGCCAGCGGCGCCAGGCAGTTGGTGGTGCAGGATGCGTTGGAAACGATATCCTGGCCTGCGTAAGTTTCGAAGTTAGCGCCGCGTACGAACATCGGGGTGTCGTCTTTGGACGGGCCAGTCAGAACAACTTTTTTCGCGCCAGCGGTGATGTGCTTACGAGCGGTTTCGTCGGTCAGGAAGATACCGGTAGCTTCAGCAACAACGTCAACACCGATTTCGTTCCACTTCAGGTTAGCCGGATCTTTCTCAGCAGTAACGCGGATGGTTTTGCCGTTAACAACCAGGTGGCCGTCTTTCACTTCAACGGTGCCGTCGAAACGACCGTGAGTTGAGTCGTACTTCAGCATGTACGCCATGTATTCAGCGTCTAACAGATCGTTGATACCAACGATTTCGATGTCAGAACGTTTCTGAGCAGCACGGAAAACAATACGGCCGATACGGCCAAAACCGTTGATACCTACTTTGATAGTCATATATTCCACCAGCTATTTGTTAGTGAATAAAAGGTTGCCTGTAAAATTACAAAAACCTTACGCAGCGTCAAGCGGAATCGTGTCAATCATTGCGACAAATCAATCCTGTGCATAACCTTTGCGCGACTGACTCGCCTCACTCATCCTTTGGGCCGCATTCCATATGGGGCCTGCGTGCGGCATTTTAAAGGCCATTAGCGTTAAAAATGTGATTTACATCACAATTGCCAGGCCGCCTTTTCGCAACGACTAAGTTTAGAACAAAAGTTCGCACTTCATTGTTAATGTTTTGTTAGAATCGGCTACGTAGCCCTTTACCGCGAGATGTGAGCACATGGCGAACAAATTTTCCCCGGAAACGCTGAAAGAAACCCTCAGCGAAATGCAGTTTTACGTGACGCAGAATCACGGCACTGAACCCCCGTTTACCGGCCGCTTGCTGCATAACAAGCGCGACGGCGTTTACCACTGCCTGGTGTGCGATGCCGCGCTGTTTAACTCCCAGAGCAAATTCGACTCAGGCTGCGGCTGGCCTAGCTTTTACGAGCCCGTCAGCGACACGGCGATCCGCTATCTTAACGACTACTCGCACGGCATGCAGCGCATCGAAATTCGCTGCGGCAGCTGCGATGCGCACCTTGGTCACGTGTTCCCGGACGGCCCTCAGCCGACCGGCGAGCGCTACTGCGTCAACTCGGCTTCCCTGAGCTTCGCCGACGACGACAATGGCGATCGGACTAAGGGTTGAAAAAACGATTCAGCAAATTATTCCTGAGGAACGCAGCGAAACATGGAAATCGAACAGCTTATTGAGAGCATGACCCCGGAGGTTTATCAGCGCCTGGTGACCGCCGTCGAGTTAGGTAAATGGCCGGACGGCGTTGCGCTGACGCCGGAGCAAAAAGAGAACAGCCTGCAGCTGGTGATGCTGTGGCAGGCGCGCTACAACACCGACGCCCAGCACATGACGATCGACACCCAGGGGCAGATGGTGATGAAGAGCAAACAGCAGCTGAAGGAAGATTTTGGCATCGCCCCCAAACCGATCGCGACGCTGAAAATGCAGTAACGCGGTTCGCCGGGCGACGCTGAGGCCCGCCCGGAGAGATTCCGGGCGGAGGAGGGCGTGCTTACGCCTGGCTTTCCCGCCAGTCGTCCAGCGTATACAGCGTTGCGCCGGCGGCGGCCATGTCCATAAACGCCTGAGCGCTGTCCTGCGGCTGGAGGTTCACGCCGCGGCAGCCGTCGGTAATGACGTTGACCGCATAGCCCAGCTGCAGGGCATCCAGCACGCTGAACTTCACGCAGTAGTCGGTAGCGAGACCTAACACGATCAGCGTGTCAATCTGGCGCGCGCGCAGCCAGTCGTTAAGCCGGGTTTCCTGGCGATGGCCGTTGTCGAAAAAGGCGCTGTAGCTGTCGATATTCACCGATTCGCCCTTATGAAACACCTCGACGATCGCCTGCTGGTTCAGCAACGGATGCAGCTGTGCGCCCTCGCCGTGCTGGACGCAGTGATCCGGCCAGAAGGTCTGCGCCAGGCCGTCGAGCTGCCCCTGCGAAAAGGGGGCGGCCTGATGCTGGCTGGCGAAGCTGCCGTGGTTGGCCGGGTGCCAGTCCTGGCTGGCGATAACCGGGATTTGCCGCGCCTGGCACCAGGCGATCAGCGTATTGGCGACCTCTACCGTGCTGTCGCCCTCCGGAACGGCGAGGGCGCCGCCGGCGCAGAAATCATTCTGGATATCCACCAGTAACAGCGCGTGTTTGCTCATCGTCTCTCCTCAGTCGTCCGGCGTCAGCTCGCCGCGCAGGTTTTGCTGCATCGCGGTGCGCACCGCATCGGCGTCGAGGCCCTGGCTTAACAGATAGTGCAGCTTGGTCAGCGTCGCCTCAACGGTCATGTCGAAACCGCTGATCACTCCCGCATGCGCCAGCGCGTTGCCGGTGGCGTAGCCGCCCATGTTCACTTTACCGGACATGCACTGCGTCAGGTTCACTACCACAATACCGCGCAGGCTCGCCTGGGCAAGCTCATTGAGAAACTCGCCGTTTTGCGGCGCGTTGCCGACGCCGTACGAGCGCAAGATCAGCGCCTTCACCGGCTGGCGCAGAAAGTTGCGCACCACCTCGGCGGAAATGCCCGGGTAGATGGTCACCACGCCGATAGGCTGCGGGGTGATTGGATGGACAATCACGTCGCCGCTGCCGTGCGGCGCGGGCGGCGTGCCAAGGCGGCGGATGTGGATCCCGGCCTCCAGCAGCGGCGGCAGGTTCGGCGAGGCGAACGCGTCGAAGCCGTCGGCGTGCGCTTTGGTGGTGCGGTTGCCGCGGTAGAGGCGGTTGTTGAAAAACAGCGTGACTTCATTGACCGGATAGTTTGCCGCCACGTACAGCGCGTTGAGCAAATTGATTTGTCCGTCCGAGCGCAGCTCCGCCAGCGGGATTTGTGACCCTGTCACAATGACCGGCTTGCCCAGATTCTCCAGCATAAACGACAGCGCGGAGGCGGTGAACGCCATGGTGTCCGTGCCGTGGAGAATGACAAAACCGTCGTACTCGTCGTAATGGGCCTTAATGTCGTCGGCGATGTGCTGCCAGTCTTCGGGCGTCATGTCCGAAGAGTCCATTAGCGGCTGGTATTCGTGAATGGTGAAGTCGGGCATTTCCGGGCGGTGGAACTCCGGCATCAGGGCCAGCTGGCGTTGAAGGTGACCGGACACGGGGATATAGCCGTGCTCTGAGCGCTGCATGCCGATGGTACCGCCGGTGTAGGCAACGTAAATGGATTTTTTTTGCATGGTGTTTGGCTGATTCTGAAAGAAAAATCCCCTCCGCAGGGAGGGGATAACAGTTAGCGTATATTGGCGCAGGTCAGGCAAAATGCATAGCGATTTTGCGGGTCGTTAAAGGCGGCGAGCTTATCGCTTTCCGCTTTCACAACGCTCGCCGCGCTGGCCAGCGGCGCAGGCAGGAAGGCCTGCAGCGCTTCCGGCAGGGAGGCGCGCACCGAACCGGTCAGGCTGTCGAGCATCATACTGAAAAACGACGGCTCTTCCTGGTAGTAGCTGATATGCCACTGCTTGAGCTTCGCCAGCTCCGCGGCTTTCGCCACCGCATCGTCAAAGTCGCCCAGGCTGTCGACCAGCCCGTTGGCCTTCGCGTCCTGCCCGGTCCAGACGTGGCCCTGGGCAATCTTATCAACCTGCTCCGGCGTGCTGTGGCGGGACTGCGCCACCAGCGTAATAAAGCGCTTATAGCCGCTTTCAATGCTGAGCTGCATCATCTGCTGCACTTCCGGCGGCAGGGATTTGGTTATCGACACGTCCGCCAGCGGCGAGGTGGAGACGCCGTCGGTATGCACGCCGAGGTTGCTAAGGCTGTTTTCAACGGTATTGATCACGCCAAAGATACCGATAGACCCGGTCAGCGTACTGGCGTTAGCCACAATGTAATTCGCCGGGGTGGAGATCCAGTAGCCGCCGGAGGCCGCCATACCGCCCATCGACACAACGACCGGCTTATTAGCCTCACGGGCCGCGGCCAGCTCGGCGCGGATCACTTCCGACGCGCTGACGCTGCCGCCCGGGCTGTTCACCCGCAGAACGATGGCCTTCACTTTCGGGTCAAGGCGCGCATCGCGGATCTGCGCGGCGGTGGTATCGCCGCCGACGTTGCCCGGGGTTTCCTGGCCGTCGATGATAGCGCCGTTCGCGAAGATAACCGCGACGGCGGAGCCCTGGTCTGACGGCGTTTTCAGCGTGTAGTCGTAGAAGCTGACGGCGCGATAGTTTTTATCCGTAGCGCTCCAGCCGAACTGCTTGGTCAGCACTTTTTCCACCTGTGCGCTGGTGGCCAGCGAATCGACCAGCTTATTGTTCAATGCGTACTGCGCGGTGTCGCCGTCAACTTTGCGCAGGCCGTCAAGCATGCCCTGTGCGCCCGGGAAAACCTGCTCCGGCGTGATCTGGCGGTTCGCCGCGACGGTCGTCAGGTAGTTTTGCCACAGCTCGCCAATCCAGCGGCTGTCGGCCTCTTTCGCCGCAGGAGACATGTCGTCGCGAATGAACGGCTCAACGGCGGATTTATAGGTGCCGACGCGGAACACGTGGGTGGTCACCTTCAGCTTGTCGAGCAGCGATTTGTAGTACAGGCCGTTGGTGGCAAAACCGTGGAGATCGACAATGCCCTGCGGCGACAGGAAGATTTTGTTAGCGAAGCTCGCGAGGTAATACTGGCCCTGGCTATAGCTGTCGCCGACCGCAAACACCGGTTTGCCGCTGTCGCGGAATTCGCGCAGCGCTTTGCCGATATACTGCATCGACGGCTGATCGGCGCCGGCGAAGTTTTTCAGATCCAGCACGATGCCGGTGATATTGCGATCGTCTTTGGCCTGGCGAATGGTCTGCACGATATCGAACAGCGAGTTTTCCTGCAGGCGATCGGAGCTGGCGCCGAGCAGCTGGCGGCTGAGCGTACCTATCTTGCTGGTTGCGGACGGTTTATCCACCACCACGCCGGAGATATCCAGCAGCAGGGCGCCGCGGGCGGTGCTTTGCGCAATGTTGCTGCTGAGCTGCATCCACACGCCGACGCACACCAGCACCAGCAGGATAAAGAACACGTTGAGCACCAGCTCGCGAACGAAGTTCAGTAAGCGCCACGTCCATTTAAAGAATCCGGCAATAATTCGCCAAAGGGTTCGCATGTTTTCTCCCTGACAGAATGAAATGAAGTCCCGCCCGTACAGGCGCAGCGTGGGGTTATCCTAAAGACACCGCCGCCGCTTGTCAGCAGGAATCGCCTTCCGTGCTGTAACAAATTACCCGTGCATGTTAATTTTATGAAAAAGAATGGTCATATACGGGAGTTAGGTAATGGATGCACTTGAACTGCTTATCAATCGTCGTAGCGCCGCGCGCCTGGCGGAACCCGCGCCAACAGGCGAACAGCGGGAAAATATTTTGCGCGCCGGTCTGCGCGCGCCGGACCACGGCACGCTGCAGCCGTGGCAGTTTTTTGTCATCGAGGGCGACGGCCTTACGCGCTTTAGCCAGCTGCTGGAAAAGGGGGCGATAGCCGCCGGGCAGGATGACAAAGCGGTGGAGAAGGCGCGCAGTGCGCCGTTTCGTGCGCCGCTGATTATCGCGGTGGTGGCGAAATGCCAGGATCACCCGAAGGTGCCGAAGTGGGAGCAGGAGATGTCCGCAGGCTGTGCGGTGATGGCCATGCAGATGGCGGCCGTGGCGCAGGGGTTTAACGGCATCTGGCGCAGCGGCGCCTTAACCGAAAGCCCGGTCGTGCGCGATGGGCTGGGCTGCCGCGAGCAGGATAAAATCGTGGGCTTTCTCTACCTTGGCACGCCGCAGCTCAAGGCGTCCACCACCATCGCGGCGGTAGACACCTCGCCGTTCGTCGTTCACTTCTGATCGACAGCGCGGTTCCGCCATCGGCAGAACCGCGCTGCGCTTACTGTTTGTGCTGGCCGGCGAACTCGTCTTTGGCTTTCTGCAGCTGCTGCTGGAAGGCCGGGTTAGTGTGCAGCGTGGCGACCACGGCGGAACCGACGATACGCGCGGCGTCCACATCGCTCTGCCAGTGATAGCCGCAGATAACCCGGCTTTCGCCCAGATCGTACCCGCGCCGGAGGATCTGATCCTGGCGCTGCGGGTTAATCTCCGCCAGCACCAGCGCCGTCGCCCAGCCGATGGAGGTATGCCCTGACGGGTAAGAACCGTTCTTCGCCAGCGAGTCCTGCTCTTTGGTGTTGCAGGTTGGCACGCCGTAGAAGGCGAACGGGCGAATACGCATGTAGTGCTGTTTGGCGGAGCGGGTCGCCAGATCGCCCGCATCCTCAATCATATTGGTCAGCAGCTTGTGCAGCTCCGGCGCGTCTTTGGCGGTAATCGGCGAGCCGAAGGCGGTGGAGAAGGCGTTAGCGACGCCGCCGCTGCTGAGGTTCGCGTCTTCCGCCGCCTGTTTTCCACGCTCCGTATTGCGTATCAACCGACCCTTTTCATACATCGCCTGGTCGTTTAAAAACGCAATGCTGCCGACCTCCGGTGGCGGCGGGAGCAGCGCCATGCTGTCGATGGCCTGGCTATTCTTCAGGTAGTAGAGATCGGGCTTCGTGGTGGCATCGTTACCCGAAGGGACCAGCGCGAAGGCGCTGACGGAAAACAGGCTGGCTACGCAGAGCGCGACAAGATGTTTTTTCATGCACAGTTCCTTTATTGGTACTCACGTCCACAGCGACAGCGTGGCTGTCACAATTCTGTCATATAACACTAATGAGAAACGCCGGGACAAAAGTTGCGATACTTCGCAAAATGGCAGATATATAAATTTTATGAATGCGTTACCGCCGTGGGCGCCCGCGGGAAAGCGCGGAATCGTACGCGTAATGAGCAGGAGCGCGCGAATTCGGACAGTCGTACTTATCACCTGAGCGTTTGGGCGCTACCATAGACGCGTCCTGTTTCAGGTGGCGTGCGCCCCGATGGCGCTGACGGCCTGAAACGTTTAGGGTATCGCGCGATTGCAATGACAGGAGATGTCCATGAGCGAGCAAACCATTCGTTTAACGCAATACAGCCACGGAGCCGGTTGCGGTTGTAAAATTTCCCCTAAGGTGCTGGAAACCATCCTGCATAGCGAGCAGGCGAAGTTTGTCGACCCGAACCTGCTTGTCGGCAATGAGACCCGCGATGATGCCGCCGTTTACGATCTCGGCAACGGAACCTCCATCATCAGCACCACCGATTTCTTTATGCCGATCGTCGACAACCCGTTTGATTTCGGCCGCATTGCCGCAACGAATGCGATAAGCGACATCTTTGCCATGGGCGGTAAGCCGATTATGGCGATTGCTATTCTGGGCTGGCCGATAAACACCCTTGCGCCGGAAATCGCCCGCGAGGTCATTGAGGGCGGGCGTTTCGCCTGCCAGCAGGCGGGGATTGCGCTGGCGGGCGGCCACTCCATTGACGCGCCGGAGCCGATTTTCGGCCTGGCGGTGACCGGCGTGGTGCCGACCGAGCGGGTGAAGAAAAACAGCACCGCGCAGGCGGGCTGCAAGCTGTTTCTCACCAAGTCGCTGGGCATTGGCGTTCTGACCACCGCGGAGAAAAAATCGCTGCTCAAGCCTGAGCACCAGGGGCTGGCGACCGAGGTGATGTGCCAGATGAACCTCGCAGGCGCGGCCTTTGCCAATATCGACGGCGTGAAGGCGATGACCGATGTGACCGGCTTCGGCCTGCTGGGCCATCTCAGCGAGATGTGCCAGGGCGCGGGCGTTCAGGCGCAGGTGCGTTTTGCCGATGTGCCGAAGCTGCCGGGCGTGGAAGAGTATATCGCCCTGGGGGCGGTGCCGGGCGGCACCTCGCGTAACTTCGCCAGCTACGGCCACCTGATGGGCGAAATGCCGGACGCCTGGCGCAACCTGCTGTGCGACCCGCAAACCTCCGGCGGGCTGCTGCTGGCGGTTGAGCCGCAGGCCCAGGCGCAGGCCCAGGCGGCGGCGGCGGAGTTTGGCATTACGCTTGCCGACATCGGCGAGCTGGTTACCGCGCGCGGCGGTCGTCCGATGATCGAGATCCGCTGACCCTATGCGCTTGTTTATCGCGGAAAAACCGAGTCTGGCTCGCGCCATCGCCGATGTGCTGCCAAAGCCGCATCGCAAAGGGGATGGCTATATTGAGTGCGGCAACGGCCAGGTGGTGACCTGGTGCATCGGCCATCTGCTGGAGCAGGCGCAACCGGATGTGTATGACAGCCGTTACGCCCGCTGGAACCTGACGGATTTGCCGATTGTACCGGAAAAGTGGCAGCTGCAGCCGCGGCCTTCGGTGACCAAGCAGCTCAACGTAATCAAGCGCTTATTGCAGGACGCGAGCGAAGTTATCCACGCCGGTGACCCGGATCGCGAAGGTCAACTGCTGGTGGACGAGGTGCTCGACTACCTGAACCTGGCCGCCGACAAGCGCCAGCAGGTTCAGCGCTGCCTGATAAACGATCTTAACCCCCAGGCGGTGGAGCGGGCGATTTCCCGCCTGCGCGCCAACAGCGAGTTTATCCCCCTGTGCGTTTCAGCGCTGGCCCGCGCCCGCGCCGACTGGCTCTACGGCATCAATATGACCCGCGCCTATACGCTGCTCGGGCGCAACGCCGGCTATCAGGGCGTGCTGTCGGTGGGCCGGGTGCAGACGCCGGTGCTCGGGCTGGTGGTGCGGCGCGATGAAGAGATAGAAAACTTCGTCGCCAAAGATTTTTTTGACGTCAAAGCGCATATCGTCACCCCGGCGGACGAGCGCTTCACCGCGCTGTGGCAGCCCAGCGAAGCCTGCGAGCCGTATCAGGATGAAGAGGGGCGCCTGCTGCACCGTCCGCTGGCGGACCACGTGGTCAGCCGGATAAGCGGCCAGCCCGCGATGGTCACCGCGTATAACGATAAACGGGAATCCGAACCGGCGCCGCTGCCGTTTTCGCTCTCGGCGCTGCAGATAGAGGCGGCGAAGCGGTTTGGCCTGAGCGCGCAGAACGTGCTTGATATCTGCCAGAAGCTCTATGAGACCCATAAGCTTATCACCTATCCGCGCTCCGACAGCCGCTACCTGCCGGAAGAGCATTTTGCCGGACGGCAGGCGGTGCTGAACGCCATCAGCGTCCACGCGCCGGATCTGCTGCCGCAGCCTGCCGTCGACCCGGAGGTGCGCAACCGCTGCTGGGATGACAAAAAGGTCGACGCTCACCATGCCATTATCCCGACCGCCCGCAGCTCATCGGTAAAGCTCAGCGATAACGAGGCCAACGTCTACGGCCTTGTGGCGCGCCAGTACCTGATGCAGTTCTGCGCCGATGCGGTTTACCGCAAGTGTCAGATAGACCTGGACATCGCCAACGGCAAGTTTGTCGCCAAAGCCCGCTTTCTGGCGGAGGCCGGGTGGCGCACGCTGCTGGGCAGTAAAGAGCGCGACGAGGAGAACGACGGTACGCCGCTGCCGGTGGTGGAAAAAGGCGCCGAGCTGCTGTGCGAAAAAGGCGAGGTCGTCGAACGCCAGACCCAGCCGCCGCGGCATTTTACCGACGCCACGCTGCTGTCGGCGATGACCGGGATTGCCCGCTTCGTGCAGGACAAAGATCTCAAGAAGATCCTGCGCGCCACCGACGGGCTGGGCACCGAAGCGACCCGCGCCGGGATTATCGAGCTGCTGTTCAAGCGCAGTTTTCTGGTCAAAAAAGGGCGCTACATTCACTCTACCGAAGCCGGAAGAGCGCTGATTCACTCCCTGCCGGAAATGGCGGGACGCCCGGACATGACCGCCCACTGGGAGTCGGTGCTGACGCAAATCAGCGAAAAGCAGTGCCGGTATCAGGATTTTATGCAGCCGCTGGTCGGCACGCTGTTCAGCCTGATCGACCAGGCCAGGCGCACGCCGGTAAAACAGTTCCGCGGTCTGGTGGCGCCAGGCGGGGACAAGAAAAAGACGTTTGCCCGTAAGGGCGGGAAACGTAAGACGGCGGCAGAGTAGAACGGTCGCGCTCTGCGCACGAGCAGGGCGCTATAAAACGCCTACTCGAGTTTGTTAATCAGGCTGCGGCTACGTTCAATCAATGCTAATGATCTCAGGTCGTTAATTTGCAGTAAGCTGACAAACAGCAGGTCGGTAATACAGTTTTGCGCTGTACGTGATGAGATGGAGGAGCTGCGCCATTCATCCTCATTCGAGATGGTTTCCAGCGTATAATCCGCCAGCTTTTGCAGCTGATTTTGCGCGAGGGTCGTTATGGCGATGATTTTCGCGCCTCTTTCTTTTGCGGCGGCGGCGGCCACTAAAATCTCTTTCTTGCGGCCTGAGTAGGATATCGCAATCTGCACATCCTGGTGCCTCAGCGCCTGGGCCACCGTTATCTGGACATGCGAATCAATCTCGCAGGTCACGCGATAGCCAATTTTCATCAGCTTAAACGCCAGATCTTTGGCAGTAAGCGCCGAACCACCGATCCCGGTAATTTGAATATGGTTGGCCGAGTGAATGACTTTAATGATCTCGCGAAGATTATGGAAGTTGATGTTGTTGGTGGTTTCTTCAATTGCGGTATGTTTTTCTCTTATTAACTTCCCGGCGATAACCTCCAGCGAGTCTGATTTTTCTATTGAATTATGTAAATGTTTTTTGTGTTTGTTATTAACCTCCAGCGTATATTCTTCTATCAATAACATCTTTAATTCTGTAAACCCTCTGGCGCCAAGTTTTTGTGAAAATTTGGAGATAGAGGACTGGGCCACATTTAGCGATGCGGCAATCGATTTTGATGAACAATCCTTAAAATTACCCAGCTGGGATATTATATAAAGCGCAATTTTCTTTTCTGTATCAGTGTAATATTCCAGATCTGCCTTTAATTTATTTAAATAACCCATAAGAAATATCCAATTTTTCATTTATCAAAACAATATAAATATGTGTAATGATAAATGTAAATGATGATTTGCAATGTGTGCTTGCCTTATTTTGACAAACATCACAAAGCATGAAAAGGAATTAAAATTTCCATTTTTAATTTTTTAAAAACGATCAAGTATTCCTTTCGTTGTTTCTATTTATTTTAAGTTAAATTATAAGGTGAGTAAATGAAAATAGGGATTAAATATCTGCCATTTTTATTATTTTCTCTGGCGGCATCTTCTCAGGCAGCGGTTATCTACAGCGCTGATGATGGTTCAAACATCGATCTGTACGGACGTCTTGGTTTTAACGTTTCCGATAAAAAGACGGGGGATACCTCCGGTGATTTTGACGCCCGTATCGGTTTTTCCGCACGTCAGATGATCAACGATAAATTTGCCGTCATTGGTTTTACGCAATATCAGGTCAACGCCGCAGAGTACGCCAACAATATCAAAGCGGAAAACCCCAATGACTTTACGGCCCGGTACGTATGGGCCGGGCTTGATTTTGCGGAGTACGGAAAGATCACCGCAGGCCGCGTCTCGTCCGGGTTGATTATGTTCACGGACATTGGTGATGTGTTCGCCTCGTCGGATGTGGCCGTCGCCCGCCAGGCGAACTTTGTCGACTCCACCGCCGTTCAGGTTTTCCGTCAGGACGGAACGGTCCAGTATCAGAACACCATTGGCAATCTTGATGTTTCTACCGCCTATATCATCGGTAACAACACCTCGTCACTGGATTACGGCGTAAACGCCGCGCTACGCTATACGCTCGATCTCGGCGCGGCGGGTAGAATTCAGCCGGTACTGGCCGCCGAGCAGACGCAGGCCAGGCATGGCGACCAGTCTGGCCAGTCTGATGATAATGCCGATAAGTACCAGATGTGGGGTATCGGCAGCCGCTATTATCTTGGTGATGCGATGCTGGGCCTGCTTTATACGGAGGATAACGTTACCTACCTGGACGGTCGTCCCGACAGTACGGACAAAGACTGGGAAGCCACTCTCGTCTATGCCCTTACGCCGGACTGGTGGCTCAGGGCGGGCTATCGTCATCTGCTCAACACCGATGGCGACGATCTCAAACTTCGCGATACCACGTTTGAAATTCAGTACAAAGTGACGGCGAAGAGCTCAATCTATGGCTCATATTCATGGCGTAACGGCGAAGGTGGAACCAACCGGGTAACCGGTAAAGCGGTTTCGTTCGGCGGTAGCGATCCCGCTGATGATTATTTCCATTTGGGATTACGCTACGAGTTTTAGTTAAAAATATAAATTATGTTCGCATAAGGGCAAACCTTTTGCCCTTATTTATAGGGATTGGTTATGAAAAGAATCATATTATTTGCTTCATTTATAATTTCAGGAAGCGCATTCGCCAATATTGATCTTGAGCTCGGTGATACCGTTGTTGCCCTCGCCGCCAGCAATGCGAAAGTCTCCATGTTCTCGAAAGACGTTTCGCTACCGCCCGGTGAAAATCAGCTGGTTATAAAATTTGACAGCGCCGTTAATCCGGAATCCGTGAATCAGGGTAAAGGAAGAATCACCTCTGCGCCGTATATTCTTTCATTTCAGTATAACGCCAGTGACAAGCTGGTTTTGTCGGCGCAAAAAGTTACCGATGAAAACGAAGCGAAGAGGCAGGCCGCCAACCCTCAGTTTATGCTGATAGCGAATGATAAGCCGGTGCCATTCTCTATAAAGAAAATCGATCAGCAAAGTTTTAATATTTTTTCGGATTTTAAATCATTCCTCATTGCAGAAGACAGAAATACCTCACCTGCTGTCACAGAAAACAGTGATGGGCTGGCCAGGATAAAAGATGAATATCTGAATTTATCAGATAAACAACGTCTGTCATTTATGAAGTGGCTATTAAATAACTGAGGAAGGGAGTATTACGTCATGTCTAAAACGATAAGCAAGGAATTGCTGACGCAGATTATTACGCTGGTGGGCGGTGCGGATAACATCATCAACTGCGGGAACTGCATGACCCGCCTGCGTTTACGGGTTTCGGTCGTCACGCGCATTGCGCCGGAGATACATACCGCGCTCAAAGGGGCGGTGAGCGGAGTGGTGATTAATGGCAACGAGGTACAAATCATTTTTGGCGTCGGTAAAGCGCAGCGTGCTGCCGAAAGCATGAATAATTTATTGGGAGTGAAGGATTTAAACACCATCGCCGCGGAAAACAAAAACCAGCTGAAAAGTAAGCAGCAGTCATCGTTGCAGCAGTTTCTGGCGAACTTTGCGACTATTTTCACACCGCTGATTCCTGGTTTTATTGCGGCCGGTCTGATGCTCGGCATTGCCACACTGGTCGGCACGCTGATGCATATTGCGCCAGACGCCAAAGGGGTTATGCCGGATTCGCTGAACTTCTTGAAGATATTCAGTAAAGGGCTGTTCACATTTCTGGTGGTGCTGATTGGCTATAACGCGCAGAAAGCCTTCGGCGGTACCGGGGTGAATGGCGCGATTATCGCCGCGCTGTTTATTCTCGGCTATAACCCTACGGCTACGGTTGGTTACTACTCCGGGCTACAGGATTTCTTTGGGCATGTCATCGATCCGCGTGGGAATATCATCGGGGTGCTGCTCGCAGCCTGGGCGGGCGCTAAAATCGAGCGTTTCTTCAGACGCTATATCCCTGACGAACTGGATATGATTTTAACGTCAATGCTGACGCTGATTGTGACCGCTATCGTGACGTTCATCATCATCATGCCGGTCGGCGTCTGGTTGTTCCAGGGGATGTCCTGGCTGTTTATGCATCTGAACAGCAATCCGCTGGGATGTGCGGTTCTGGCCGGTGTCTTCCTTATCGCCGTCGTCTTTGGCGTGCACCAGGGGTTTATTCCCGTCTATCTGGCGCTGATGGATTCGCAAGGCTTCAACTCGCTGTTTCCTATCCTATCAATGGCCGGAGCCGGGCAGGTTGGCGCCGCGCTGGCGTTGTACTGGCGATCGGAAAAAACGTCCACGCTGCGGTCTCAGATTCGCGGCGCAATTATTCCCGGCCTGCTGGGCGTTGGCGAACCGCTGATCTATGGCGTGACTCTGCCGCGCATGAAGCCCTTTGTCACGGCCTGCGTCGGCGGTGCGGCGGGCGGTCTCTTTATTGGCACGGTGGCCTGGCTGGGGCTTCCCGTCGGATTAAACAGCGCCTTTGGCCCTTCCGGGCTGGTTGCGCTGCCGCTGATGACCTCGGGCAGCGGTATTCTTCCGGCAATTGCCGTGTACGGCGGCGGGGTGCTAATTTCCTATGTCGCCGGGTTTGTTATCACCGCCTTATTTGGCTGCAAAAATGTGGATCTGGATTGAGGGAATAACGATGAAAAAGAGTATGACGCTGGTTTCTCTGTTGGCGCTGTCCATTTCCGCATTTGCGGCTGAGTACCCTGTACTCACCACCGCAGGCCCGGATACGGTGGGGTTTGACCTTAAGAAGCTGAATAAGCTGGATGACTGGATTCAGAACCAGATTAGCGCCGGATATCCCAGCATTAACCTGCTGATCGTGAAAGATAACCACATCGTTTATCAAAAAGCCTGGGGTTACGCGAAAAAATATGAAGGTTCCTTATTAATGGCGGCGCCGATAAGCGCCACCACCGCGACGATGTACGATCTGGCCTCAAACACCAAAATGTTCGCCACCAATTTTGCCCTGCAGAAGCTGGTTTATGAGAAAAAGATCGATGTGAACGATCTCGTTTCTCAATACATTCCCGGTTTTGCCGATCGGCCGGGGGATAGCATCAGGGGCAAGGACGCGCTGCGTATTACCGATATTTTGCATCATACGGCCGGGTTTCCTGCCGATCCGCAGTATCCGAATAAAAAAGCGGCGGGCGCGCTGTATTCGCAGAATAAAGCGACAACGCTGGAAATGATTAAAAAAACGCCGCTGGATTACGTTCCGGGCACGAAACATATCTACAGCGACGTGGATTACATGATCCTCGGGTTTATCATTGAATCCGTCGTACAGATGCCGCTGGATACCTATGTCGAGAACAGCATTTATAAGCCGCTCGGCCTGACGCACACGGTGTTTAATCCGCTGCAAAAAGGGTTTAGCCGACAGCAGATTGCCGCGACCGAACTAAACGGCAATACGCGGGACGGGGTCATCACGTTCCCGAACATTCGTACCTCCACGATCTGGGGGCAGGTGCATGATGAAAAAGCCTGGTACGCCATGGGCGGCGTCTCAGGCCATGCCGGACTGTTCTCCACGACCAGCGACATGGCGGTGCTGATGCAGGTTATGCTCAACGACGGCGGCTATGGCAACGTGAAGCTGTTTGATAAGAATACCGTTGCACAGTTTACCCGCGGCTCGGCACAGGACGCCACGTTTGGTTTGGGCTGGCGGGTGAACGGCAATGCGTCGATGACGCCGACGTTTGGCGTTCTGGCCAGCGCGCAGACCTATGGCCATACCGGATGGACAGGGACGCTAACCGCAATCGACCCCGTTAACCATATGGCAATAGTGATTCTGGGCAACAAGCCTCATTCGCCCGTCGCCGACCCGAAAATGAACCCGAACGTGTTCATGAGCGGCCTGTTGCCGGCGGCTACCTATGGATGGATTGTCGATCAGGTGTATGGCGCGTTAAAACCGTAAGACAAAAAAAGAGGGATTCTTATCTGAATCCCTCTGTGACCCGCAGCGTGATTAAATCACCCCTTGCCCAATCATCGCGTCGGCGACCTTCACGAAGCCCGCAATATTGGCACCGCGCACATAGTGCGTCTGCTTGCCTTCGCCGCCGTAGGCCACGCAGGCCTGGTGGATATCCAGCATGATGTGGTGCAGACGGGCGTCCACTTTCTCCGCCTTCCAGCCCAGTCGCGCGGCGTTTTGCGCCATTTCAAGCCCGGAGGTCGCCACGCCGCCGGCGTTTGCCGCTTTGCCCGGGGCAAACAGCACGCCCGCGTCGAGGAACAGGTCGGTGGCGGCGATGGTGGTTGGCATATTGGCGCCTTCCGCTACGGCCTTCACGCCGTTAGCGATAAGGGTTCGCGCGGCGTCCACGTCCAGCTCGTTCTGCGTCGCGCACGGTAGCGCGATATCCACCGGCACCGACCACGGCTGCTGGCCTGCAAGATACGGCAGGCCGAACTCGCGGGCGTAATCGGCCACGCGGCCGTCGCGGCTGGTTTTAATCGCCGTCAGGCGCGCCAGCTTCTCGGCGGTAAACCCGGCTTCATCGACGACGGTGCCGCTGGAGTCTGAGGCGGTGACCACGCGTGCGCCCAGCGCCATGGCTTTTTCGATGGCGTATTGCGCCACGTTGCCGGAGCCGGACACCGCCACGCGCATGCCTTCAAAGCCGAGGCCGTGGCGTTTGAGCATGGCGTCGGTGAAATAAATAAGCCCGTAGCCGGTCGCTTCAGGGCGGATCAGGCTGCCACCAAACGACAGCCCCTTGCCGGTGAAGACGCAGGCGGTATTGTTCGACAGCTTTTTCATCATCCCGGCCATAAAGCCGACTTCACGTCCGCCAACGCCGATATCCCCCGCCGGGACGTCGGTATCCGCGCCCAGATGGCGATACAGTTCGGTCATCAGCGCCTGGCAAAAGCGCATGATTTCGCCTTCGCTTTTGCCTTTCGGATCGAAGTCGCTGCCGCCTTTACCGCCACCCATCGGCAGGGTGGTCAGGGCGTTTTTAAAGGTTTGCTCAAAGCCGAGGAACTTGAGGATCGACAGATTCACGGAAGGGTGAAAGCGCATACCGCCCTTAAAGGGGCCGATCGCCGAGCTGAACTGTACGCGCCAGGCGCGGTTGACCTGCACCTGGTTGCGGTCGTCCACCCAGGTGACGCGGAACTGAATCACGCGCTCCGGCTCAACCAGCCGCTCCAGCAGGGCCATCTGGCGATAGCGCGGATTCTGCTCAAGGAACGGCCACAGGGTGGTCATGACCTCACGTACCGCCTGCGCGAACTCCGGCTGGTGCGGGTCGCGCAGCTGTACATGGTTAAGAAATGTCTCCAGAGAAGGTACCTGATCCATCGTAATAATTTCCTCTTATGATTGTGAGCGTTTGTTATTGTCGTGTTTGTCAGTGAAATTCTTATGTTTTTTTCGACTATATCACCCTGAGCGCAGCGGCAGGCAAGGAAAAATCGGTCGGCGAGGGAAAATTTATAACCGGCGCCCGGTCATAACCAAAAGCGATGACCGGAAAAATTTAAGAGAGTGTCGTCCTGAGCCGATATAGTAAAAAGAGCTTCTTCAACAAGGAATGAAAATGACACGATTACTGACGGCATTGCTGGCGCTGACGATGAGCGCGAGCGTGCTGGCCGACCAGCGTCTTCGCCCGGATGTTCAGGTGAACGTACCGCCTGAAGTGTTCAGCAATAGCGGGAATACACAGCAGGCGCAGCCCTGTTCCCAGTGCTGCATCTATGAGAACCAGAACTACTCGGAAGGGGCGGTGATCAAAGCCGAAGGGGTGCTGCTGCAGTGCCAGCGCGATGAGAAAACCATCAGCACCAATCCGCTGGTCTGGCGTCGCGTAAGGCAATAAACGCCGTCAGCAGCGGAACGTCAGCCGGGGCGAGATCCCAGTCAAACGCCTGCCCGGGCGCGGTCCAGACCAGCTGGCTGTGCTCGTGGGCGACGAGGGTTCCGTGAAACACCGGCACGTGCCAGGCGTGAAGATGGATAATGCGCCCTGAAACCTCGCGCCGGTGGCTGGCGATATAGCGCGCAGGTTCGGCCTCAATGCCCAGCTCTTCGCGCAGCTCGCGAATCAGCGCCTGCGGCTGGCTTTCGTTCGCCTCAACCTTACCGCCGGGAAACTCCCATAGCCCGGCCTGATCGGCATGGGGCGGGCGCTGGGCCAGCAGAATTTGGCCATCCTGTTCGATAATCGCGGCAACAACATCAATCGTTTTTAGCATCGGGGTCAACGTTTCCTTACGGGGGATGCCATACTATCCTGGACTTTGATTTCGCTAAAGAACCGCAGGAGTTTTCGGGTGAAAAACACCACGCCCTGGATACCGCCGCTTGACGATATTCCCGCCTCGCTGTCGCCGATTGTGCATCTGCAGAAGAAGCACTATGGCGACACCCTTAACCCAACGCGCTGGTGGGGACGCATGCCGCGTCTGTTCTGGCTGGTGGCGCTGTTTGTCGGCTGGCTGGAGCGCCGACGCGCGCGGCTTGCGCCGGAGCTGCGGGCGCTGCTGATGACGCGGGTGTCGCAGCAGTGCCGCTGCGCGTTCTGTATTGATGCCAACAGCCTGCGTCTTGCCGAGCGCTGCAATGCGCTGGAAAAGGTGCAGGCGGTAGCGGACTGGCCGCGTTCGGCGCTGTTCAGCGAGGAAGAGCGCGCGGCGCTGGCGTATGCCGACGCCGTGACCGCCACGCCGCCCGTCGTCACTGACGCGCAAAAAGCGGCGCTGAAGCAGCATTATTCCGATGATGCGATCGCCGAAATGACCGCGCTTATCGCGTTTCAGAATCTGTCGGCGCGGTTCAATGCGGCGCTGGATATCCCCTCGCAGGGGCTGTGCGACAGCCAAAGGCCGCCGCATGCTGGATAAACATCTTCATCCGCGGGTCAAACCGGGCCTCAACCGCCTCGCCGCGCTGCTGGATCGCCCGGGCGTCTCGCCGGACGGCCTGACGCTGGTGGGGTTTGCCGTCGGCGTGCTGGCGCTGCCGTTTCTGGCGCTGGGCTGGTACGGCGCGGCGCTGGCCGCCATTGCGATCAACCGCCTGATGGACGGCCTTGACGGCGCGCTGGCACGGCGTCGGGGCTTAAGCGATGCCGGCGGGTTTCTGGATATCGCGCTGGATTTTCTGTTCTACGCGCTGGTGCCGTTTGGCTTTATTCTCGCCGATCCGCTGCATAACGCGCTGCCGGGCAGCTGGCTGCTGTTCGCCTTTATCGGCACCGGCAGCAGCTTTCTCGCCTTTGCCGCGCTCGCGGCGAAGCATCAGCTCGATAATCCAGGCTATGCGCACAAATCATTTTACTACCTTGGCGGGCTGACGGAGGGGAGCGAAACGATGCTGCTGTTCGGGCTGAGCTGCCTGTTTCCTGCGCTGTTTACGTGGTTTGCGTGGGTGTTCGGCGCGCTGTGCTGGCTGACGACCTTTACCCGGGTGTGGAGCGGCTACGTGACGTTGAAAGGTCTGGAAACCCGGCAGGGATAACCGCTGCCGGGTGAAGCGGATTACAGCGTGCTGTCCGGCCCGCGTTCGCCGCGGCTGACCGGGTTTTTGGCATCCATGCTCCATTCATACCAGCCGCCGTCGTACACTGCGACGTGCGGCCAGCCCATGGCGCGCGCGTACATAAAGGCCTCAGAGGCGCGCCAGCCGGTGCCGCAGTAGAACGCGACCTGCTGAGAAGGCTGGATATGCCAGGCGCTCCACATCGCCGTGATGTCGTCGGCGCTGCGCATGGTGCCGTCCGGGTTGTGGAAATCCTCCATGTGCGTGGCGTCGCTGCCCGCATGGCCCCAGCGGGCGCCGGCGATCTCGCCCTTCGGCTTAATGTAGCTGTAGCCGCTGGTGCTGCCGATAAACTCCGGCCACGAACGAATGCTGACCAGCGAGGCGTCCTGACGGTGCAGCAGGCCGCGCGCCTGCTGCATATCCAGCATCAGCTGCGGCTGGCCGGGGATCGGCGCGCCAAAGTCCGGCGCGGGCTTCACGCCGCCCGGCGTGCCGCGCTCGACCGGCAGCCCGGCGTCGGACCAGGCCTGCCAGCCGCCGTCCAGCAGCCGCACGTCTTTCACCCCGGCATACAGCAGGATCTGCGCCACGCGGGCGGCGGCGTAGACGTCGCGGCCGTAGAGGATCACGGTGGTGTCATGGCGGATGCCGTGTTTGGCCATCATTGCCTTGAGGTCGGCGTCGGAGACTTTATTCCACAGCGGTTCGCTTTCGACCTCATTGGTGTCGATATAGTCGGCGCCCGGAATGTGGTTCAGCAGGTAGAATTTCGGCGCGCCCCAGGCGGCTTCAATCACCTTCCATTCACCAGCCGGGGCGGCGGCGACGGTTTTACCCTGCTGCAGGTCGTGCAGCCACTGCGGGTAAACCAGCTGTTCGAAATGGGCGAGCTTTTGCAGCCGCGCAGGCTGCTGCAGCGCGTCGCTCAGCAGCGTCACGTGGGTCATGCCCGCTTTTTTCAACCGTTCAGCGACGGCCGGGTTATCGCGATCGTCACCGTACAGCGCCAGCGGGGTCTGCGGCTTCAGCTGATGCTGCTTGATCCAGGCGGCAAGCTGCGCGTCGCTCATCGCGGAAAGCCAGCTGGCGGACAGGTTCAGAGCCGCAGGCTCATGGCCTTCGGTGCCCTTCAGGGTTTGCGGCCAGCCGTTGTAAAAGGCGCTCGGTCGGGTATCGATAGCGATCCCGTTTTTCTGCTGTAGCTGGCTGAGCGATAACGAGGAGGACATATCAGCAGCAAAGGAGGAGGCGGTAGAGGTCAGCCCGATCAGCAGGGCCAGCGCGGTCAGTTGAGAAACACGTTTCATCGAATTGCCCGACGGTAGTTTGTGGAAGCGTCATTCTGAACTCCAGAATAAGGAAAAACATTGCGCTGGCGCAGTTTAGCACCAGCTTTCAAGCTGCAGGCAGCGTCCGCCGGGGGGAATATCCGCGGCGTCGTGGGTCACCAGCACCACCGGAATAGACAGCCGCTTCAGCTCGGCGAACACCCACTGGCGAAAGCTGTCGCGAAGCCCGGCGTCGAGGCGGCTGAACGGCTCATCCATCAGCAGGGCCTGCGGCTGCGCCAGCATCGCCCGCAGCAGCGCCACCCGGGCGCGCTGGCCGCCGGAGAGCGTGGCCGGATCGCGGGAATAAAAGCCGCCGAGCCCGGCGTTTTCCAGCGCCGCATCTACCGCCGCGCGACGCGCGCGGCCCCGGATGGCGGCGGGCAGCGCCAGCAACAGGTTTTGCCCGACGCTGAAGTGGTCGAACAGCAGCGCATCCTGAAACAGAATGCCGATATGCCGGGCGTGGGTCGGCAGCGTATCGCGGCGTTCGCCGTTAAGCCAGAGCTCGCCCTCGGCGCTAAAGGCGTCGGGCAGGGCGCCCGCCATCCACGCGAACAGGGTGGATTTCCCGCTGCCGGAGGCGCCCATCAGGGTGAGCGCCTCCCCCGGGCTGACGTCAAAACTGACGTTGCGCAGCAGCGGGCGTCCCGCCAGGGTTAATGAAACCTGTAAAGCGCGAAGCATCAGCGGAGTCCTTGTCGGTAGTGGCCCGCCAGACGCAGCAGCAGGGCGAACAGTAAAAACGCGGCGGCGGGCAGCAGCAGCTGCCACAGCGCCTCGGCCGCCAGCAGGGCGGTGTCTCCACCGCTGCTCAGCGCCACCGCGTCGGTGGTCAGGGTCGTGACGCGCCCGCCGCCGAGCCAGAGCGTGGGTAAGTATTGCGCAATGCTCACTGAAAAGCCTACCGCTAGCGCCGAAAGCAGCGGACGCAGCATCTGCGGGCACAGTACCAGCCAGAATATCCGCCCGCGCCGCCAGCCCAGCGTGCGGGCCACCAGCGTCAGGCGCGGGTCGATGCGCCGCCAGGCGGGCGCCATGACGAACAGCATCCACGGGAACACCCACAGCAGATGTCCCCACAGCACGGTCAGCCGCTGGCCGTCGAGTGCGCCCCGCAGCGCCAGCTGATACTGACCGGCCACCAGCGGCAGCGCGGGCAGAATCAGCGGCAGCCAGATAACAATGTTCAGGCGCGAATGGCCGAGCTCAAGCCAGGCCAGGCACAGCAGAGCGCCGAGCAGCGTCGACAGCGCGCCCAGCCACAGGCTGTTGAGCAGGCTCTCGGGCGACGGCGCCGTCAGCCGTGAGGTTAATGCCAGCACGATGACGCACAGCAGGCCGCAAAGGGGCAGAAAGAGGGAAAAAAAGCGCCCCGGCAGCGCCAGCGGGCGGGGATGGCGCACGCCGCGAAAATCAGGCACCCGGCGCCGCCAGCCGCGCCACAGCGCCAGCGCCAGCAGCGTGATGACGGCCAGTAAGGCCAGCAGCAGCAGGCAGGCGAGCGCCCCTTTAGCCTGCTGCGCATCGTCGCCCTGCGACAGCCATTGCCAGGCGAGCACCGCCAGCGTCGGCGGGTTTCCCGGCCCTAATACCAGCGCAACATCCACCACCGACAGCGTCCAGGCGGTGGTCGCCAGCAGCACGACGCGCAGCTGCGGCATCAACTGCGGCAGCACAAGCCAGGCCAGGCACTGCCAGCGGCCATAGCCCTGACTTTGCAGCACCATGGCCTGCTCCGCCAGCCGCTTTTCGCCCAGCAGCGCGTAGATAGCCCACAGCAAAAAGCCGCTCTCTTTCAGCGCCAGGGTAAAGCCGACGCCGATGCCGTAGCGGTCCGGTGCCGCGCTCAGAAAGGGCAGCCAGCGGTACAGCGCGCCGCCTTCGGCAAACAGCAGCAGCGCGCAGGTGGCGAAGGCGACGTGGGGAACCGCCAGCAGCAGAGGCAGACGCGAGGCGAGCTGCCGCCAGCGGCGCGACGGCCAGCAGGCGGCGATCGCGCTCAGGGCGATAAGCAGCGCGCCCACCACGGCGATAAGCGTCGAAACCAGCGTGGCGGCGACGGCCTGCGGCAGCTGCGGGTCGGCGAACAGCGCCCGCCAGTGCTCAGCCGAAAACGCAGGCGTCAGCAGCAGGCCCGCCCCCGGGATCAGGGGAAGGTAAAGCATCCCTGCCGCGCCCCACGTCAGCAGGGTTAATGCGTGCCGTAACGGCGCAGCCATTCCTGCTCCAGTGCGTTGACCCAGGCGGCATGCGGCTCCGCCAGCACCGGCGGCGTTTTATCGCCCGCGTGCGGCGGCGGGGCGGGCAGTTTCGCCGGGTCCAGTACCGTCGGGTCGCCCCAGACGGCCGGGTCGGCTTTGCGGCTTTGCGCTGCGGGCGACAGCAGGAAATTGGCGACGACCTGTGCGCCCGCCGCCGCAGGCGCGTTGGCGGGGATCGTCACGAAATGCACGTTGCCGAGCATTCCCTGGGTAAAGCCAAAGCCGTAGCTGTCGGCGGGCAGCTCGCCGCTGCTCACTTTTTGCCGGGCGTGCATCGGGTTAAAGGTCAGCGACAGGCGCAGCGCGCCGTTCGCCAGCATCGCATCCATCTTCGCGGGCGATGCCGGGAAATCCGTGCCTTTGCGCCATAAATTCGGATGCAGTTTGTCAAGATACGCCCACAGCGGCGCGGTGACGCGCCCGAAGGTGTTGTCGTCCGGCGGCTGCTTGAGCGCCTCGGGCTGCGTGGTCAGGGAGATCAGCAGCTGCTCAAGGAGCGCGGTGCCGGTGAAGTCCGGCGGACGGGGGTAGGTGACGGTGCCCGGGTGCGCGCGGGCATAGCTCAGCAGCGCATCGGCATCGGCCAGCGGCGCGGGCGTGTCGCTGCGCCGGGCGATAAAGGTTAACTGCGCGCTGCCCCACGGCGACTCAGCGCCGTCGGTTGGCACGGAAAAATCTTCCCGTACCGGTTTTTGCGTATCGACATAGCGCCAGTTGGGCAGCTGTTCCGCCCAGCCGCTTTTCAGCAGCCCGGCGGTTTTCAGGGCGCGAAAGTTTTCCCCGTTCACCCACAGCAGGTCAATGGAGCCATTGTGCGTGCGTCCCGCGCGGGCCTCGGTCTGAATACGCTTAACCGCATCGGCGGCGTCGGCGATATGCACTATGCGTAAATCAATCGCGTAGTCGCGCCGGACCTCACCGCTCACCCAGTCGAGGTAGCGGTTGACCGCCGGGTCGCCGCCCCAGGCGTTGAACCAGACCGTTTGCCCGCGGGCCTCTGCTTCGGTTTGCTGCCAGCCGGTATTCTGGGCGGATGTCGCCAGAGGGCTGAATAACGCAGCGCTAAGGAGTAATAAACTATGACGCATGTAGCGCATAACATCCTCTTCAGTACAGTGGTGAACGAAAAATCAGTGGGCTGGCGCGCATCAGAATTTCCTTTTCTGGCGTTCAAAATAGATTTGTTTCGCGACAAAAATGACGACCGTCAGGGCAAACAGGGTGAACAATCCGGTGACAAACCAGAACGTCCCCCCGGTTAACAGGCTGCCTACCCAGGAGTAAACGATGGTGGCGGGCAATTGACCGACCGCAGTGGCGAGAAAAAAATGGCGAAAGCGGATAGAGGTCAAACCAGCAGCATAGCTTATCGGGTCGAAGGGAACAAAAGGCAATAAGCGGCAGATCAATATCGTATGCCTGCCGTAGCGCGTAAAGAAGCCGTCCATGCTGCGTAATACGGTTTTTCCGGTTAGCTTTTCGACAACTTCACGCCCCAGAATTCTGGCGATAAAAAAGCATAGCGCGGCGCCGGCCATCGCGCTTGTCCAGGAGAGCAGGCCGCCCCAGAAGGCGCCAAACAAAGACGCATTGGCAAAGGTAATCAGAAACGCGGGGAGGGGGGCGATAATCGCCTGCAGGATCATCAGGAAGAATGAGACGACTGCGGCCTGCGCGCCGTAAGACTGAATGAAGCGTTCAACGCCCCGCTGATCCAGCGATGAAAATGCGGCAATACTTTGATTAATAAAATGATGAACGCCAGGCACCCATAGCCAGAGGAGTACGGCGGCCAAAAGCAGGAGGAGGAGACCAAATCGGTAGTACCAGAGTGAACGCTTTTTCATTGCGCGTAGTTGCTCATCGTCGAGGGTGAAAAGGCACGATATCTCCGGCTGCAGACGCTATCTGCAGCCGGGGTCGGGAGGCGACTGGCGTTACTCCATCACGTTAAATGACACCGTCGCGAGCGTTCCGTCTGGCGGTAATAGCGCGGCGTTGCCAGTGAATTTGACTTCACCGCGTTTTTCCACTGCCCCATAGGTATAGACGGCATTGCTGATAATCCCCACCGGACAGCTATCCAGGCACAGCAGACAGCCGGTTTTTTTCTCCTCCGCCGCGGTTAAATTCCCGCCAAAACGCATGTCTGGCTTCCGGCCATTGCTGTCAACGATAACGTCATCGAAGGAGTACGCTTTGGCGGCGCCAGCCCATGTGACGGATATGGCCAGTTTGCTCCCCGCGACATGCGTGGTTTCTTTATTGTCCATGGTCATATTATCCCCCGGCGTGGCATGAATTTGTTTTAAGGCATCATAGAGTGCTTTCGGGGGGGCATAGCCGATAAACAGCGATTTTTGGCTATTGGAGCCTCCCTTATAAACAATGCCGTGGCGGGTATCATCGGTAAGAAAACGGCCATTGACCTGTACCAGCATAGTGACGGTGCGCGTCTGAGGATCGACCCGCAGAGGGGTATTGGGCGAAAGTCCGTCATACCCGACATTCTGCGCGGCCGCGTCCGTTTTTTGGTCACAGCCGGTGAGCCCGGTGATGGCCAATAAACACAGCGCAGCCAGTCCTTTTTTCCATGACATCATATTATGTTGCATGATTATTCTATCCTTGGTTTTTGTTGATGGACAGGCTGCGTTTCGTTTTACCGGGATCCGGCAGAACAACCTGTTTATATCGGGCATAGGCTTTGGCTGCCTGAATTAACGTAAATAACGCCATACCCGCCAGGCAGAGTTTTAGAATAAAGACCGGAGTAATACCGCCCGTCGCGAGTTCGTCGGCCATCGCGGTATACAATAGTAAGCCGGGTAATGTGGTGATGGCGGAAATGAGGGTGAACGACCAGAATGAAATCGCCGTCAGGCCATAGGCGTAGTTTTGAATGTTGTAGGGAAATAAAGGAATTAAACGCGTCAGGATTAAGAAATCGCTGCCGCTGCGGGTCATTCCGCGCTCAATCGCCTGAAAGATGGCCGTATGCCCGACGTATTTTAATAGCAGTTCGCGCCCAATCCAGCGGGCGAGCAGGAACGACAGCGCCGAGGCGGCCGTGGCGGCAATAAAGGAAAGCAGCGTTCCGGTGACGGTGCCAAACACAATACCGCCGACGATCACCAGAATGCTGCCAGGCATCAGGAAAAGGGTGGCGATAATAAATAACAGGATATACAGCGTATAGCCGAGCGCGCCATATTGACGAATAACGGATGGCAAATGCTGGACGTCGGTAAGCAGACTCGCTATTCCAGATGAATAAATGACGTAAACAATAGCGCCAAATATGATGCAGGCAATGCATAATTTGTATTCAGCATTTATGACGACTTCTTTGGCATTTCATCCTTTTCCGTCTTATTCACCGAAAGGTATCGGCACTGTTGCCCGCGAGGCTATAGTAAATGACCGAAAGTAACAAACGATTACCGTCATTTTATTGATTTTGCTCAGAACATTTCTGCTCCCCGGGCCGTTTCCGCCCCGGGGAACCCTTCAGCGGCGCGTCTTAGCCCTTAAACGTTGCCCAGACCGGGGCGTGGTCGGACGGTTTTTCCATACTGCGGATCTCGTAGTCGATCCCGGTTTCGACGCAGCGCTGGGCCAGCGGCGAGCTCGCCAGCAGCAGGTCTATGCGCAGGCCACGGTTGTCGTCAAAGCCTTTTGAGCGGTAGTCGAACCACGAGAACTTGTCCTGGGTATCCGGGTGCGCGTGACGGAAGGTGTCCACCAGCCCCCAGTCCAGCAGCCGCGCCATCCACTCGCGCTCTTCCGGCAGGAACGAACATTTGCCGGTACGCAGCCAGCGCTTGCGGTTGTCGTCGCCGATGCCGATATCCAGGTCCGTCGGGCTGATGTTCATGTCGCCCATGATCAGCACCGGGTTTTCGTTGTTCAGCTCGGTGTTCAGGTAGTTTTGCAGGTTCTGGTAGAACAGCTCTTTTGCCGGGAACTTCAGCGGATGGTCGCGGCTCTCGCCCTGCGGGAAGTAGCCGTTGATCACCGTGACGTTGCCGAACGCCGACGGGATTTCCGCCATAATAATGCGGCGCTGGGCGTCTTCGCCGTCGCCCGGGAAACCGCGGCGCACGGAGACCGGCGTCGCTTTGGTCAGCAGCGCCACCCCATAGTGACCTTTCTGCCCGTGATAAAAGACGTTGTAGCCCAGCTTCGCCACGTCTTCGAGGGGGAACATATCGTCGTGAACTTTTGTCTCCTGCAGGCCGATCACGTCGGGCTGATGCTTTTCGACGATGGCTTCCAGTTGATGAGGACGGGCGCGCAGGCCGTTGATATTAAAAGAGACAAATTTCATAGTCACTGTCACTGTGCAGGGTGAATGGTGCAGGGATGGTAGCAGAAAATTCACCGGCTGACCTCCTCTTGCCCGGGTGCGGCGGTAAATTATCCGCCATACTTCCGTTATAGGCATGGTCGGCGCGGGCAGAGTGCATTACACTGCGCGCTGCAAAAATGTGAGTGTTGAACAGTTAATTAGGCGGTAAAGGCAATGCAAGGAACCATCACAACCTGGTTTGAAGACAAAGGGTTTGGATTTATCAAAGATGAAAACGGCGACAACCGCTATTTTCATGTGATTAAGGTTGCCAATCCTGACCTGATTAAGAAAGACGCGGCGGTCACCTTTGAGCCCACCACCAACAGCAAAGGGCTGTCGGCGTATGCGGTGAAGGTCATCCCGGACAGCAAGTATATCTATATTGCCGGCGAGCGCCTCAAAATCACCGCCATCAAATCCTGGGTGGTGTTCAGCGAAGAGGAACCGGTCGAGACCAAAATCGATAAAGAGAATGCGGTGCTGTCGGTCGGCATGCTGATGAGCAGCATTCGCCCGAAAGCGACGGCAAAGGCGGGCGAGATGCGTACGGTGAAAAAGCTGGCGGTCACCACCTTCCAGAATAAGACGCTGATCTTCTCTGAAGACGAGATTGACGTTGAAGAAACGGTAAAAATGCTCAAGAAAGTGCGCTAAGCCGTCGCCTGATGTCTGCCGTTATCGATACTTTTATTGCCCCGCCGTGCCATGACGAGATTGAGATCCTCTGGCAGGACGCGCAGCTGGTGATAATCAATAAACCCGCGGGGCTGCTCAGCCTCTCGGGGAAAAACCCGCAGAACCTCGACTCGGTGCATTACCGGCTGGTGAAGCTGTTTCCCGGCTGCGCGCTGGTGCATCGCCTTGATTTCGGCACCTCCGGGCTGATAGTGGTGGCCCGCGATAAGGCGGTCAATGCCGCCCTGTGCCAGCAGTTCAGCCAGCGCGCCGTGAGCAAAGTCTACACCGCGCTGCTCTGCGGGCATCTGGAGGAGAACGAGGGAACGGTCGATGCGCCGATTGCGAAAGACCCGGCGCTGTTTCCGCGGATGTCGATTTGCGCGACCCACGGCAAGCCCGCGCGCTCCCGCTTTCAGGTTGTTGAGCGATTCACGCAGAGGCTGGAGGACGGCAGGGAACTGCCGTTGACGCGGGTGATGCTAACCCCGCAGACCGGGCGCACCCATCAGCTGCGCATTCACTGTCAGCATCTGGGACACCCGATTTTAGGCTGCGATCTGTACGGCGGCCTTTTGCCGCCGGGGACCGGACGCGCGCCGCGGCTGATGCTGCACGCCAGCGAGCTGCATTTTACCCATCCCGCCAGCGGCGAGCCGTTCAGCCTCCGCAGCGCCAGCCCGTTCTGATGCGGCTTACCACATCAAATCGTCGGGGATTTTGAAATCCGCGTACGGATCGTCTTCGTCCTGCACGTCCTGGCTCAGCGCGCTGTGTAACACGATGCTGTCGGCATCGCGCTGGGCGATTTTGTCGGCGACGGCGGCGGGGATGATGGCGTACTGCGCCTCGGCGTTGTTATCCGCCGCCAGACGGGCAATGGCGAGACGGCCGTTAATCAGCTGCGTCTGCGTCAGCTTATCGACCGCGACTTTTTTGATAAGGTTATTATCGGTGAAGTTAAAATCGATAGTCCCTTTGGCCACGGTGATGCGGTTCATCTCAATCAGCTGCTTCACCTGGGCTTTCAGCTCTTTCGACAATACCGCCTGCTTTTGCTGCTCGCTCAGCTGCTTATCGCGCTCAAGCTGCGCCTTTTTATTCTCTTCAACCGCTTCTCTGGCTTCACGCGCCTGCACGCGGGATTTTTTCGCCGTACGCTGGACTTTGGCCATTTTTTTGCTGGTCACTAATCCTGCTTTTAACATCTGCTCTTGTAAGGTGAGTTTTGTCATCGTGGTACCGAAACTATGTGAGTCATGGTCAGGATTATACCCGTAATTGCGGCGACTGTGTCAGGTTGCCGGTTGCGATTTTAGCCTGAACGGACAAGGCGCATTGCCGTGACTCGCCCGCATATTGCATTTGCGCCTGATAGTTTCAATTTGAACTAATTTAGTCCCGGAACAATAGAATATCGCTTTGTGGGTCAAAAATTGCCTAAGATGAAAATCTCCGTCTACACTTGAAAAAAAACAATATCTTGTGTTCTGTGCATTTAAAAGATGCAGCGGAGTTCAGTGAGGTCAACATGTCTGTCATCAGCAGAGATTTGCGCGCTCTTGTCGAAGAACAATTAAAATACACCTTGTGTGTTAGCTTAAATAAGGCTACCAACGGCGATGTGTTTAATGCTGTGGCGCTGGCGGTGCGCTATTTTCAACAGGATCAATTTCTCGGCAGCCAGGCCCGGCAGCGCGCGGAAAAGAAAAAACGCGTTTATTATCTGTCAATGGAGTTTCTGCTCGGGCAGTCGCTGCGCAATAATCTGATGAATATGAATTTGCTGAACGATATGCGCCAGGCGGTAAATGAACTGGGGTTCGATTTTGACAATATTCTTGATGAAGAACCCGATGCCGCCCTTGGCAACGGGGGGTTAGGGCGCCTGGCCGCCTGCTTCATCGACTCAATGGCCACGCTGGATATCGCCGCATCGGGTCACGGTATCAAATATGAATATGGCCTGTTCCGGCAATCGTTTCAGAATGAGCAGCAGATAGAACATCCGGATGACTGGCATTCCATGCACTCCCCATGGTTAGTTGAGCACCATACGCAGCCGATGCTGATCCCCATTGGTGGTTATATTGAACATGCGGATGATGTTAACGGGAATTACAATCCGATGTGGCTGGGGTGGAATACCATCGTCGGTATTCCAAATGACTATTTCGTTTCGGGCTACCGGGGCAGCACCACCAATAAGCTGCGTTTATACAGCGCCGTAGCCTCTAATTCTTTCAATATCCATATTTTTAATCGCGGCGATTATATAAAGGCGGTAAGCGAAAAAATCGCCTCGGAGAATATATCGAAAATCCTGTATCCTTCTGATGAAATCCTGACGGGTAAAGAGCTGCGGCTCACTCAGGAATATTTCCTTGTGGCATGTACCTTGCGGGATATCTTTCGTGAATATGCGGAAACTGAAGCGGATATTTCGTTACTGCCGCAGCATGTGGCTATCCAGCTCAACGATACGCATCCGGCGCTGGCGGTTGTAGAACTGATGCGGATGCTCGTGGATGAATACAGCCTTCCCTGGCCGCAGGCATGGGAAATCACGCAGAAAACCTGCGCGTACACGAACCATACGCTGATGCCCGAGGCGCTGGAAACCTGGCCCGTGGCGCTGTTTGAAAAACTGTTGCCGCGTCATCTGCAGATTATTTTTGAAATTAACCACCGGTTCCTTGACGATGTCGCCACCCGCTGGCCGGACAGGCCGCATTTGTTGACCTCTTTGTCTCTGTTTGCGGGGGACAAAGACAAACACATCCGCATGGCAAACCTGGCCATCGTCGGGAGCCATTGTGTTAATGGCGTTGCCATGCTCCATTCGGAGCTTATCAAAACCCACCTGGTGCCTGATTTTTACTTTATTACGCCGGAAAAATTCATTAATCAGACCAACGGAGTCACACCGCGCCGCTGGCTGCAGCAGGCTAACCCCAATCTTGCCGCGTTTTTGAATCAGCAGCTGGGCGCCAGATGGCCGACGGATTTACATTTGCTTCGCCAGCTGGAGAAAAAGGCGGATGACGCGGGCGTTGTCGATCAAATCCGCGCCATTAAATTCAAAAACAAATCCGCGCTTAGCCAGATTGTTTCACAGCATTATGGGGTTACGCTGGATCCGATGGCGATGTTTGACTGTCAGGTAAAGCGTATTCACGAGTACAAGCGCCAGCTCCTGAACATTCTGCATGTCATTGCTCTCTACCTTGATATCAAGGAGAACGGCAAAACCATCGCGCCTAAAGTGCATCTCTTTGCCGGCAAGGCGGCGCCCGGCTATCGGATGGCAAAACTTATTATTCAGTTAATCAATACCGTAGCCAAAAAAATCAACAGCGATCCGCGCATTGCCGGGCAGCTGAAGGTCGTTTTTCTTGAGGATTACAAGGTCTCGTTAGCCGAAAGCATCATCCCGGCAACCGACCTTTCGGAGCAAATTTCGACAGCAGGTACCGAGGCCTCTGGCACCAGTAACATGAAGTTTGCGCTGAATGGCGCATTAACGATTGGCACGTATGATGGCGCCAATATCGAAATTCGGGAGGCGGTCGGCAAGGATAATTTTTATCTCTTTGGCGCTACTGCCGAAGAAATTACTAAAAGCCGACGCGAAGGTAATAATAATCTCTTATACCATCACGGCAATCCGCAGATTGCGCACATTGTCGATGCCCTGATTTCTGGCGTATTTACCCCAGATCATGACCTTTTTGCCCCTTTACACCATATGTTAACTGCCGCTGATAATTATTGCCATCTGCTCGATTTTGAAAGCTATTGTCAAACGCAGCAGCAGGCGATGGCGGATTTTGAGCACCCGCGGCAGTGGCACCGGAAGGCATTACTCAATATTAGCCGGATGGGGGAGTTTTCGAGTGACAGGACTATTCAGGGCTATGCAAAGGATATTTGGGGAATAAATTGCTAAAATGAAAATCCTTGTACGGAGCTGTTTTATTTTCGGGATTTGCCAGGCAGGGAGCATGGCGTGGGCTACAGAAGGCACTGCGCCAAATACCCCCGCTGTCAGGGTTTTTACCAGTCCGTGGGCGCGTTTATTTTCAGGTAGCGAGTCTTCATTTTCAACCGCATTAACCTACAGCACCACGCTGGATCAGGAAATTGTGAAGGTTCCTACGGGGGAGGACAGCTACGAGCTACACGACAGATATAATCAGCGCGTGCTGCTGAGTATGCAGTACTCGCCGCTGAGCTACTTTTTTGCCAACATGACGCTGCGGGCGCCGATTCAGGATATTAACAAATACAGCACCAATTTTGTCTATAGTTTCGGCTATGACGACTGGCATCCCGGTACGTTTAGCCTGGTGTACGGTAACTATAGCGACAACAACTATTTTTACCCCGCGAAAGAGGTGCAGCGTACGCGTTTTGAACAAGGGACGTGGACATTTGCGTATAAGTTCACATTGCCTCAGAACGTGGAAAAACATCTTCTTATCAATAAAGAGGATGCCCTGATCTGCCAGCTCGGTTATAGCTATGTCCCGCGCTATTTTTCCCTTGCGGATAACTCGGTGCAGCGGAACAAAAATATTTTCCTGGCCAGCTGCGGTTATACCTTATTGCAGCATTATTTTTTGCGGGTATCCGCTTTTTATTACCCTGACAGTCAACAGCAGCAGCCCTGGGATTACGATTATACCTACAGCTTCGGCTACGTCTCCAGTTACCTTCCGGGAGCGATGTCGGTGCACTATGATAACTACACGGGGACACGTTACCCCTGGCGCGGCAGCCCCGATGCCAACTTCCGGCATGGGACAATTAATGTGAGCTGGACACTCCCTTTCTAGGATGAATGAACCGTGACAATAACAGTGGCTGACGGTATGGATCAAAAATCCGAATTAACGCTTTTGATTGTCGATGACTCGAAAAGTTATCGCCATTTGCTGGCGAACATCTTAAGCCAGTGGGGATTTCATGTTTTACAGGCTCAGGATGGCCTGCAGGCGCTTACCATACTGAATGAAAACAGCATCAATGTGGTGATAAGCGACTGGGAAATGCCGGAAATGGACGGCGGAGAACTGTGTCGACAGGTTCGCCGGCATGATTACGGCCACTACATTTACATTATTCTGGTCACCGCCCGGCAAACCACGGACGATTTAGTGCTAGGGCTGGAATCCGGCGCGGATGATTTTTTATCAAAACCGATTCATCAAAGCCAGCTCCGCGCCCGGCTGCATGTCGCGGAGCGCATCCTGATGCTGGAAAATAAGCTTGAGGTGCGAAACCAGCGTTTGAGCACCGCTTATCAGCAAATAGAACAGGATTTGCAGGCCGCGGCCCGCCTGCAGCGTCGCGTCTTACCGGCGACCGCGCTGAATTTTGAGGGGTACCAGGCCGACTGGATATTTTTACCTTCAGCCTATGTATCCGGTGATTTACTGAATTATTTCATGCTCGATAAGCACCATATTGCGTTTTATAGCATCGATGTGGCGGGCCATGGCGTGAGCGCGGCGATGCTGTCACTCGCCGTGTCCCGGGAATTTCTTTCCGGTCGGATTAATGAACGGCTCTTAATTGTTGAAGGCCAGATTATCCCACCGCATGACGTCGTTGCGGCGCTGAATCAGCGCTTTTGTCTTGATAATGAGGATATTACCAGCTATTTCACGCTTATTTATGGGCTGATTGATACCCGAACGGGAAAGGGATCGCTTTGCCAGGCCGGACATCCTACCCCCTTTATTATTCGTCAGCGCGGGGAGCTTGTTTCCATAGGGCAGGGCGGGGTGCCGGTGGGATTGTTCCCGGACTCCGAATACCAAAGCTGTGATTTCTCCCTGGAGCCCGGCGATCGCCTGTATTTATACAGCGACGGGATTAGCGAATGTGAGAATCTTGACGGAGAATTATACGGCGAGACGCGGTTGCAAAATATGATGATAGCGCTGCGTGACAAAGACAAAATAGCGCTTTTCCAGCTGGTTGAAGAGGCGCTGGTACGCTGGTGTCAACCTGAGCCGCAGGAGCGCACCGAATATTCACGATTCTTTAATGATGATATTTCATTACTGGCGATCGAACGTATCGCGTAATTCCTGGAACCCATACCGAGGATGCTTATGAACTTTGAAATGCACAGTGAAAATGGCGTAGAGATCGTTGTTCCATTGGTACGCAGGCTGGACGCTTCTGTCGCGCTGACCTTTAAACAGCAGGTGCTGGAGGTTATTGGACAGAACAATAAAAATATATTGCTGGATTTTAGCCATGTAGATTTTATTGACAGCAGCTGTCTTGGCGCACTGGTATCGATACTCAAAAGCCTGAACGGGAAGGGGGAACTGGTGCTGTGTTCGCTCAATAGCAATATCCACAACCTCTTTAAGCTGACCCGCATGGATCGTATTTTTTCTATCAGGGATAATCGTCAGGATGCTTTGCAGATGTTGATGGGCTGATATCACAACGCTTTTTCGGTGGATAATGATGGAAAAAGTCAACACGGTATTTCGCTTACCCACATCACTCGAAAATCTGGAAACGCTGAGCAGCGCCATCCGGCAATTTATCGCTCAGCTTGAGCTTGATCCGGCCGTGGTTTATCAGCTCGAGTTAGCCACGTGCGAAGCCTTCAGCAATATCGTCAGGCATGGCGTAAACCACGATCCCGAGCAGTCTGTCGGGGTCACGTTGTCCTATGCGGATGGCGGGGTAGAGATTGTGCTTTCTGATTCCGGCAAACCGATACCCCAGGCAATACTGCGCGCGCTGGCGGGACGCGATAAATCCCTGCCCGAACCCGATCCTCACCGGCAGGCGAGCTGGCCGGAGAGCGGGATTGGCCTGAAGCTGATTTTTGCCATGATGGACGATGTCAGCTACCGGTCGCAGGAAGGGCGCAATGAGCTTATCCTGATTAAACATGTATAAGCCCATGGCGCGATATCCGCGGGTTTATTTAGCCGTTACTGAAAAATAGCGGCTGTTCTTTCCTAATGTATTACCTGCATGGTCCTGGAGTTCGGTCACCAGGAGCAGGGTTTGCGCCGTGGGCGGTACCAGCGCAAGTTCCGTAACCTTATGGCCGCTGTCCGCCGGGAGATCCAGCGTCAGGCTGCCCCGCGCGAGTTCGCGCCCCCCTTGCAGCACAAACCAGCTGAGCCGGGCGTCCGGGTAATTCAGCCAGCGGTCGTTAATCGCCCAAAGACCTATCCTGCCGCGTTCTCCCGGATGCCAGGTGAGGGTGATTGGCTCAATGGACGGCAGCACCGGCTGGTAGGCTTTCTGTAAGGCAAAATACCCTTTCTTCGGAATGCGCCGGTAGTCGACGACGGCCCAGTTAATCGATGGCCAGGTTTCGCTGAACATAAACTGGAAAAGCGCCGCAACGGGCTGATAGCGTTGACGGCGATAGCTTTCTGCCGCCATCTGCACCACCTCTGCCTGATACGCCTGCGTGTTCGCAATAAATTCCTCTGGCGTACGGCCCCTGGATAATTTGGCTATCCCAAAGGCCTCTGCGGGCTGGAAGTCATGGTATTTCCAGACATCCCAGCCCGGATCGTCAGGCGCGGCGGTGGCAGGCCACATTTTGTTCGCCGGAATGATCGTCCGTAAGGTTGCCATCCCGGGGAGCGCCTGGGCCCCAAATTCGCTGATGATGCTGCTTTGCGCCGCTTTAAGAAAATCGGTCGGTACGCCGAAATACCACCCCTGCCAGTAGTGTTCGGTGACTGACGACCAGCGGTGGACTATCCGGCTGGGATCTTCACGCAGCGCGGCGGCGACGCTTTCCGCCAGCGGTCGGTTCAGGTCCGGCGTCCAGTCGGCAAACCGTTGTTTCATCCAGGGGGAGTCAAACGGGGGTTCGTTTTGGCCCGCCCAGACAATCACCGAGGGGTGATTTCCCCACTGCTTCAGCAAGTCTTTCGCCTGGCGCGAGGCCTTATGGGCAAACGCAGCGCTGTCGTCATACCCCCACTGCAGCGGCATATCCTGCCATATCAGCATGCCGGACTCGTCCGCCTGATCGTACAATGCCTGGCTGGCGACATGCGCGTGCACCCGCACCGCGTTAATGTGGGCATCGCGCATTAACTGCAGGTCCCGCCGGTAGAGCGCGCGGGTCATCGTCCCCAGCCAGGGCGAGCCGATATAATTGGTTCCCCTGATGAACAGACGATGTCCGTTAAGCATCCAGGCATGGTTATCAGGCGCCCAGCGGATTTCCCGCAGGCCGGTTTGCCCCTGTTTTTGATCCATGATGCCGTGGACATCCGACAGCGTCGCCTCAATACGGTAGAGGTTTTGCGCGCCATAGGCGTAAGGCCACCACAGCCGGGCGCGCGGCATCTGAACAGAAACAGCAAGCGGCATGGGGGTTTGCGCGGAGCCGGTCAGCTTTACCCGCCGGGTGTGTTCATAGCGCTTACCCGTAAAATTCAGCGGCACCAGCCGCACAGTAAGGCGCGCCTCGCGCGGACGGTTCACGCGATAGTCGAGGCGAATATTGAGCGTGGGGTTATCAAGCCCGTTGCGCCAGTCGGGTAAGGCGGTGATGTTATCAATAACGGCACCGCGGCTGATGTGGAGCGTGACCGGCTGCCAGATCCCCCCTGAATTCGCATCCTGTGCCTCAGACGACCAGGCTCCCCCCGGGCGCGTATCGTGTTGCGACAGGACGCCTTTGATTGCCTGCTTATGCAGCGGCCAGATTTTGCCCGGGGCTTCAAAAGGGCTGTTTACTTTGACCAGCAGCTGGTTTTGCTGGCGCAGCGCGCGGGTGACATCGAACTGAAAACGCTGGAAATAGCCTTCATGCCGGCCGATAAACCGTTTGTTGAGCCAGACGTCCGCCTGATAATCGACCGCGTTAAAAATGAGCGTTGCCATCCGATCGGCGCTCCGCTCAGGGCCGGTAAAATGGGTGCGGTACCAGAGCGCGCCCTGATGGTTGACGCCTGCGCTATACCAGTTTGCCGGTACCGGAATGGTTTTCCACGGCAGAGAGGCGCCCGTCGCCTGCGTCATGTCCGCAAAGGGCGGATTCGCATCATGATACTGCCACCGGCCATCAAGCGAGAGGGAGTCCGTTGAGGTGGGCTGGGCGGCCTGCGTCGCACAGCCCAGCAGCAGAGCGCCGCACAGGATCCCCTTATTCATTCGACCTCCATCACCGCGAGCAGCGCGCTATGCAGCTGTTGGCACAGTGCTTCAAGCTGCATTTGCTCACGGGTAATGGTATCAAGGGCGTGTTCGATGGCCGCCAGCTCAATGGCCTTCAGGCAGTTTTCCAGAGGCTTGCAGACAAAATGCAGTGTTTCGCCTTTAAAACGATGGGCGCTACGCCGAATGTTATCGAAGGACCGTCCGCTGATTGCCGTATTTATTTCAGCCAGCAGGTGGGGCAGCTCATCAATAAACATCATCGCCAGCTCATCAAACAGCTGCCGGTCGTTGTTCAGCTGGGCGAGCGCCGCCTGAAAGTCAAAGGCCGGAAGCGCGGGCGCTTCTGCGGTCATGACCATATCGATCTCTTTGTCTAACAGCTCCAGGCGAATAGGCTTGGCAATATAACCGTCAAACCCGTGCTGCAGGAATCTTTCCCGGTCTCCTTTCATCGCGTGGGCCGTCATGGCAATAATCGGCTGGCGCGGCGCGCCTGACGGTAGCCGCTCTTCCGCCTGGCGAATGGCGGCTACCGTTTCGACGCCGTCCATTTCGGGCATCTGTAAATCCATCAGAATCACGTCGTAGCGGGCGTTTCCGAGTTTTTCAATCACCTCCAGGCCATTACCGGCAAGGTCGGCGCTGTGCCCTAATTTCCCCACGAAGTTAAGCGCCAGCTTCTGGTTTATCAGGTTATCCTCAGCGATCAGAAGATGGTAATGCGGCGACGTCGAGACGGATGCGGCGGGGGCGGCGCTGCCGCTGTCTTTGACGCCCGCCGTCGGTACCGGCGGCATTGACGACAGTGCCTGCACCATGGTCGCAAAGAGCTCCTGCGCGTCAATGGGTTTCGTGAGAAAGAAAGAGACCCCCACTTTTTTTAGTACGTCTTTGTCGATGCGGTTTCCCGTTGAGCTGAGCATGATGAGCTTGCTCTGGCGCAGGGACGGCGTGGACATAATTTCCAGCGCCAGCGCCATACCGTCCATTTCCGGCATTTGCGCATCCAGCAGCACCAGCGGGAACGCCGCTCTGGCGTTCATGATATCCAGCGCTTCTTTGCCCGAATTTGCGGCGATGGGTTTGAGCCCCATGTTGCGCAATAGCCCCGAGAGCAGGCGCAGATTGGTGTCATTATCGTCGACCACCAGCACCTCCACGCCCGAGAGCGTCGGGGGCCAGGACAAGAGTTTTTTACGGGCGCCCGGCAGCACGGGCAGCGAAAAGGAGAAGCAGCTCCCCTGGCCGACCTGGCTTGTCAGGTGCAATTCTCCGCCCATTTTCTCCACCAGCCTTGAGGAGATGGTTAATCCCAGCCCGGTACCGCCATACTTGCGGGTCGTCGAGTTATCGGCCTGGCTGAAGGATTCAAAAATAACTTTTTGTTTGTCTTCAGGTATGCCGATACCGCTATCATGAAGGCTAAACAGAAGCCTGTGGAGCGCGTCAGGCACCGGCAAAATACGCAATACCACCTCGCCGTGCAGGGTGAACTTCAGGGCATTGCCGATAAGATTGGTCAGCACCTGCCGTAAACGCAGCGGATCGCCGTGGATCTCGATGGCCACGTCAGGGTGAATATCCACCAGCAGCTCAATGTTTTTTTCCGAGAATTTTGGCATTAACGGCCGGGTAATTTCCTGAATGAGCGGGCGAATGGCGAAGTCTTCAGCGTTTAAGGTGAGTTTCCCGGCCTCAATTTTGGAGAAATCCAAAATTTCATTAATGATGTTCAGCAGCGCGCTGGCCGAACTGTGCGCCATATTAATATAGTCACGCTGGTCGGCGGTCAGGTCCGTCTCCAGGCAAAGCTGCGTCATCCCCAGGATACCGTTCATCGGGGTACGAATTTCGTGACTCATATTGGCCAAAAATTCGCTTTTGGCCTGGTTCGCGGCTTTTGCCGCCTCAACGGCCTGCCGGGAGGCGGCTTCGGCGTTTTTTTGCTCGGTAATATCCTGCAGGGTGCCAATGACTTTCTGTGCCGAACCCTGCAGGCTCAGGGTCATGATTTGGCCCTGAATCAGCATCCATCCGTAGGTTTCATCGGCGCGCAGTACGCGCATCTCACAGGTGAAAATGGGCAGCACTGCCCGCGTTGCGTGGTGAATACTCTGATGAAAGTGGGCAAGATCGTCCGGATGAAAGGCCTGCGTCCATAGATCGCTCGTCAGGATGTTTTGCTCGCGCTGAATACCCAGCAGCAGCAGCAGCGCCTCGTTCACCTGTAGTTCATCGCTGTGGTATTCCCAGTCCCAGATGCCAATATGCGAGGTTTCCGCGGCCAGAATAAAATCGCTATGCAGATGTTGTTCATTTTTGATGACATCGGCATACCGACTGATATCGGTATGGGTGCTGATAATGCCGCCTTCGGGCGTCCGCTGATATTGAATGTAGAGCGTGCGTTTGGTGACGCGCCTGACTTCATAGTGATTATTGCGCCGATAGTTCGCCAGCATCGATGCCATCATGCGCTTTTTGCTTTCGGCATGGATGGCCGGGTAAGCGATATCCAGGGACATACGCAGGACATCGGTGAGCTGAACCCCCCGGTGCAGCCAGTCCGCCAGGGCGGGGTAGTACTCAATAAGACGTTGATTCCAGTACTGTAAGTTTTCCTGCTCGTCATAAATGGCCAGCGCGACATTCGGCGCGTTGAGCGCGGCATGCAGTTGCTCATGGCTTATCATGCGGACCCCTCCTGAGCGGGAGGCTTATGGTTTAGCTCGGCCTGTCGGCGCATAAACTCAAGGCCCGGGGCCAGGACAATCGCCCAGGCGGTGATGATTTCTTCATCGCATTCCGGGTCAAGATCCCGGACGGTTTGCAGCACCGCCCGGCGCCATAGCGCATAGGCCGAAGGGGGCAGGTTGAGATTTTGCGGGTTGCTTTCCCGCGTTATTTTCACCAGATAGTCGGCGACAATATGCGTATTGGCGACCGACAGCATATAGAAAAAGGTTTTGTAGATGATTTTTTGCTTTTCCAGGCGCCGGGCCACGGAGTGCGCAGAGGTTTCATCATCGGTACTTTTGGTAAACAACGTGTAGAAATGGGTAAAAAAGCGGTCTCCCTTATCGCCGGGCAAAATTCGGGCATAGCTGTTATTGAATAACTCCTCGTAATTAATCCCCATTCAGTCCCCCTTTCTTAATAACCTGCGGATTTCTCTCCGGCGGCAGACAGTGGCGCGGCCAGTTAAAAACGTCCTGCATTCGGGCGTCAAGGTAACCGCCGTGGTGTACCGGTTTGATGAGCGGGCCGGCGGTGTGCTTATAAAGCATAGCCTCAAGAACAACGGTATTCGTCGTCAGAGTGTAGGTGCGGTTGTACCCGCCGCTGTCTTCATAGCGGCCTTCGAACCACCCATGTTCAGTATCGCGATGCAGGCGTCCAAGCTGCATAAGCGCGTCGGTAAACGGCGTGTCCCAAAGCGCCCACAGGCCGAAAATCGCACGCGTCGAGAGGAGCGAGAGTTCGGGCATGTAGCGGTTGCCATCGGCGAGCGTATTCCAGGGGTAGCCGTTAGCAAAAATACTGTCATAGACCTCCCAGGGGGCGGCCGAGCGGGAATACTGGGCGCGGGCGGTCAGGATTTTGTCCTTTTGCCAGCGCATTTCCTGCACCTGGTAAATCAGCTTTGCGCGGTTTTCCATACGCGTACTGGCTGACGACAGGCCCTCCGGCATCGTCCAGCCGAGTTCGATACCGGTCAGAATATAGGGCGTGCTCTCGACGCCCGCCGGTGAGCCGCTCAGGCGCGGATCGCGGGTCGTGTAGTCAATGGGTAATCCAGACAATATCGCCGTTTTGAACGGCAACGGCTGTTCGGAGGGCCTGAACCCCCACAGCGCGAATGCCGCCCGACTGTAGTCCGAATATTCCGTATCGACGACGGCCTGCGTGCGCCACTGGTTACTCTGCTGTTGTCCATCGAGCGGCAGCCCCTCTTTATCGACGACAGAGCAAAAGTTCCAGCGCATGGCTGCGCGTTCGAGATAGGTGCGGTACTCAGGAAAATAGCCGATGACCATGCGCATACCGGCCAGCAGGCGGGCCAGATCCTGCGCCTTCGTGGCGGCAGACTGCTGGCGGCTCAGCGACCCATCCGCCGCGTTATACAGCGACCCCGGCGTTCCCGCGGGCGTCAGCGGGAGGCTGGCGAGCGTCGTCAGCAGCGTCGATAGCCGCGCATCAAATTCGGCCTGGCTGATGATGTCAAGGCGTCTTGCGGCGGTCAGGGCAATCAGCGTATCCCCGATGTTCCAGAGCGAGGTCACGGGATACTGCTCTTTGCCGTTGACCAGGCCTGAACCGGGCTGGGTGTTGTTCTGCACATAGCGCCAGGCCGTCTGCGCCCACTGCCGCTGTTCGTCGTCGGGCGTTCCCCCGCTGAGCAGGGAGGGCGGGTCGGAGCGCGCCATCATGCTCATCAGCACCGTAAAGGTAATGGCGATCGCCGCCGCGAAGAGAAGCGCTATTGTTTTAAGCATGATGTTGCCACCGGAGGCAGTTTCACAGGCGCGTTAATGTCACACTGCGGACATTTGCAGGCCTTGCAGGACGGCGCATTACGCAAGGCGATACCGGTCTGCTGACACCAGGTTTTCAGGTTCTTATCAGGCTGAATAAAGGGGCGGTTAAACGGCGTGTTTTTATCATCGAACGTATTCACCAGGGTTTTATCCCACAGCGACGGCGCATATTTCGCATCGGTCTGATTGCTGGTGTTGAATTTGAGGAGACGCCCCTCTTTTTTGAACAGCAGGGCCTCCAGCATGATCCCGTTATTGTTGGCGGTGAACTCATGAATCGGGCCGCTGCCGTTTTCGTACAGACCTTCGTAAAAGCCTTTGTCTTTTTCATTGGCATTTTCTATGGCGTCAAACAGCCTGTCGGTATAGGGCGACTGCCACAGGCTCCACATACCCAGCGCGGCTTTCAGCGAGACGGCGGCCATGTCTGGCACAAACTCGCCTTTATCGGTAATGGTGTTCCAGTCAAAGCCATCGGAGTAGACCGTGTCATAAACGAAGTAAGGGGCTTTATCGAGCTGGTGCTCCGAGCGCGCCGTCAGTTTGCCGGTGATTTGGTAGCGGTTTTCCTGGACCTGATACACCCGGTTCGCGAAATCCTGCATCCAGGGGTGGCTATGCTTGCTGTTATCTGCGGAGCTATCGTCGCTGGTGTCCCATCCCATTTCCAGACCATGCAGAACATAAGGCTCTGACGCGACATAGTTATGCTGGCTGCTGGTGCGGGGATCGCGGGAATCATAAGGAACCAGCACGCAGTAAATGTCGGCAAGCTGATAAGGCTCGGGCCGCGAGGCCTGGCAGGTAGAGAAGCCCCAGAGCTGGAAACCGCTGGCCGCATATTCTTCATAGCCAAGCCGTCCTTCCTGAACGTACATCGGCTGCTTGTTGGCATCCAGAACCGCGCCATACAGCGTTCCGCAATCATCCACTACGTGGCTGAAATCCCAGCGAAGTACGACGTTATCGACGTCATTGGCATATTCCGGGTAGCGTTCTTTAATGATTTTCAGCCAAAGCAGCATCCTGCCGATGTCGATAGCGGAAAAGCCAATCTCGCCGGGCTTGTTCAGGTAGTCCACTTTCTCGGCGTTGATCGTGTTATAGGCTTTATTGGGGATTTGATTCTGAAAGAGCTGCAGCGTGTTCAGCGTGCCGAGGAACTTAATCAGGCGCTGATCGAAGGCCTCTTTGTTGATGATGCCGAGCTCACGGGCCGCGGTGAGCGCCGCCAGGTAAGAGGCGCTGTCCCACAGGGTTGTCGACGGATAATTATTCACGGCGTTGACCAGCCCGGTGGTCGGCTGGTAGTTGGTCACAAAATAGGACCACGCTTTGTTCGCGATAGCCTGTTCGCGCGCGGTCAGCTCCCCGTGACGCTGCGGATATCCCGCCGCTGGCAGCTGGGTATCGCCCATCGCGGCCGGAAGCACCATCAGTAGCAAACCGCCCAGCAGGAGCCGTTTGAAAGCGTTGAGCCCCGCGCTAAACGGCCTGACAGAAAAAGACATGTGCATAGTTGCTCCTTTATTGCAGATTATGGCTGCTGGCCGTCAGCGGGCGTTGAAGAGGATGCCGGCATACAGTTCTGGCAAAACAGAGGGCCTTGCGAGAGATAAACAAGACTTTCTAAAACGGCGGCGTTGGTGGTTGCGCTGATGATATTGCTGCGCTGCTGGCTGCCTGAGACGATGCCGTCGTACCAGCCCCGGCCTGGCTCAAAAAGCGCAGCCGACCGTTGACGCATCATGGTGTTCCACGGGGTGCGAAAGAGCGCATACCAGCTAAAAACGGAACGGGTAGACAGCTGTAGCGCGGTATTACTCACTTCTCTGCGCGTCTTGTCGATAGCGGCGGGAGGGCGATGCGCGAGAGTATCGTTCTCAAAACGCGGTAAACGTTCTTCGTAATCGGTCCCCATCCAGGCGAGATCGCCCGTGCTTTTATAGCGGCTTTCCTGCACTTTCATGATCCGCCAGCTCATTTCAGCCGAGTTAATATCAAAACCGACCTCTAATCCCGTGAGCAGGAAAGGCAGGTTTGAGACGACCGGGTGGTCGAGTTTGCCAATGTTCACCAGACCGTCATAAGGAATGTTGACGCCGTCGATGCTGATGATGTGTTGTGAAGGAAAAGGGGCGCTGAGTACCGAGCCCGCCAGAATACTGGTTCTGCGCAGGCTGTTAAGCGCATAGAGCTGATAACCGTAGCTTTGTCGGTTATCCTGCGAGATCAACTGCCAGGTTTTGGGTTCGCGTAAACTCAGGCTCTTTTTCGGTTCCCGCTGGACAAAAAGAGCGTCAAAGCGCCAGCGCCGTGTGAGTTGCTGGATGGCTGGCGCATGTTCCGGGTACAGCCATGCGCTGATGTTCAGGGACATCAATAACCGGCTGATATCGACAGCGGACCAGTCTGGTTGACTCTCATTGTGATCCAGGCTGCGCAGTCGAATCAGTTGCTGGGCGTGATAGTAAACGGCGGGCAGCTTTCCATCAGTGAGGGGGAGCGCGGAAAGTGCGGAGAGTACGGAACGCATCCTGTCGTTGAGCTCATGATGCGAAATGATGCCGAGTCGCTCGGCGCTGATCATCGCGATAAGGTAATTGCCCGTATCCCACATCGTGGAGTAGGGCTGCTTATCAATGCTATTGACCAGCCCCGCAGGCTGGGTGTTATTCACAAAATATTGCCAGGCGATGCGGGCCCAGATCGCCTCATTCAGGGTTAACGCCCGGGGCTCAGGCAGGTCAGGGAAATCATGGCTCAGCGTTAATTCATTCTGCACGGGCTTGCTTTGCGGCATATGTGTTTCAACATATAAAACCACACCGGAAGCAATCAAAAAGCCAATCATCACAGCAAGATAGCTACGCGCCCGCAGCAGGTTCTGTTTCCATGACATCTTAAGCCGCCTCCTGCGCAGAGGACGATTCATTCTCCTCTGGACGCCATAACGCGGCTAACACCATGGGCAGCATGGCGACAATGTTCACGCCGCCCCAGAAAAGATTAATGATATAGCCGGAGGGGTCCGTAACATTGCCCAGCCAGAGCTGTAGCCCGCCCCATATCAGGCCCAGCAGCGTCAGCGCGATAATACACAGTTGGGGCTTCACCAGCGTCAGAAAATTACCCTGCTGGCGCTCTTTGGGCGTGACATGGAATTTGATTTTTTCACCGCGCAACACCGTATCCAGTGCGCGAAGGTTCATGGAGAACAGTGAAAGATAGGACGATTTTCCATCCCATGCGGATATCCCCCACGTACCGAACATAAACGCCAGTTCAGAGAACAGAAAGAACGGCAAAAAGTGGAGGTAAAACGGCGTGGAGTAGGCGGAAACAGGAGGGATACCGGTAAAAAGATACACCAATGGCGAGATTAAAAAGACGGTATTCCACAGGCAGGCAAGGTACGACCAGAAGGTGGTGCCGTACATCAGTTTCTGCGCAATGCTCAGTTTAACCTTACGGTTGCGGAATATCGTGTCGTGCAACAGGATGTCGAGAGAGCCCGCCGCATACTTAAAACGCTGGATCATCCAGGTTAACAGATCCTGCGGCGATAACATTTTTGATTCAACCTCAGGATGCATGACCGAGCGCCAGCGATGCTCACGATCGCCGTGCAGCAGAATAGAGGTATAGATATCTTCAGAGACATGGAATTTATAGGGCGTCAGCTCCGTGTCGTACGCCACATGCATTTTCATGGCCTGACGCAACTCTTCCCGCAGGGCGCCGTCCGGGACCTGTCGGGTATAACGCGTGATTTCTGATTCCACCGTATGGGCATAATGACGCAGCGCGCTCTGCATGATGGCTTCCCTGCGATGGATGGACGCGGCCCCGCAGCAAAACGCGGCGTTAGCCCAGTTCCTGCGCCGCAGTATGACGTCGTAAAACATCTGAGGATCGTTAAAAAAAGGGTCGCGACCGAGAGTGAGCGGCCCTACCAGTTTTTCCACTAACCAGCCAAATGTCTGGCCTGGTCGGCCTAATTTTTTTCGCAGTACGGTGGGCAGGCGTTTCCCGGCGGGGAGATCGTAAAACCACTGGGGCGTCTGCACCCAGGCGACGGCCGGGTCGCGGAAATACCCCAGGGTATTGGTTAAGATCGAGGGGAACACGCGCGTGTCTGCATCGCAAATGACAATAAAATCGCCGTCGGTGTGCTCCATGCCGTTGCGCAAATTACCGGCCTTAAAACCTATATTGGTTTCCCGGCTTAAATAATTGACGCCTTCCTGCTCTGTCACCTGGCGCATTTCCGGGCGTTTGCCGTCATCCAGCACGTGGATTTTATACTCGATCGGGAAAGGGTAGGTGACGCGTTTGGCGTCCTGAATCGATAATCTGACTAACTCGGTATCCTCTGAATAGGTGGCAATAAATAAATCCACTTTGATCGGCCGCGGAGCGCTATTCAGCTCGGGCTCAAGACATTGAGAAATACAGTCCGGCGCTGATTTTTTCTCAACGTCCCGGACCTGCCAGAGATTAATCGTAAACAAAATCGTGCCCATAAAGGCCAGGGTTTCGGCAACGACCAGGGGAACGGCATACCACAGCGCATCATAATTTAATGACTCCATCCAGCGCCAGCGAATGTAATTTATGCCGATAATAATGACCACAACAGATAACACCTGCCAGATAAACTCGATGACCGGATTGTGCTTTAGTGGAGGTGGTGGTCTTCTTTTTTCAAAACATGAAAAATAAAAATTCGCCATGTCATATCCATATTATACTAATGCTATAAAAATAGAGTCTAGACAAGGGTAAAGGATATGCAAGGACGACGCGTAAATTATAAAATAGTCCTGATTTTCAACATGCTGACTAAAAAATGTAAGTCTGTACAAACGCTTTATTCGCGTACATATTTTACGGCTGAAACTATTTTCTTCTGAAGTAATCCGATAGTCATGCCTCTGTCCGGCAATAAATACAGGGTTGTCCCATGAGTGTACATGATACCATTTTACGTCCGGTGTCGGGCTTACAGTATGTATCAGAAGGCAAACGTGATTTACGTATTGATATGCTCCGCGGCATCGCCCTGGTGATGATGGTGGTTGCGCACGTGGAGATTTTATCGGCCTTTAACGTCGTTACCTGGGAGCGCTTTGGCCTGACGACCGGGGCGGAGGGGTTTGTTATTCTTTCCGGGTTTGTCCTGGGGTTCCTTAAACGCCGACAATTGCATACTGAGCCGCTGTTAAGCGTGTCCTATTCTCTGGTCAGGCGCGCCGCGACGTTATATATCGTGAATATTGTCATTATTCTCACCATTCTTATTTTCCGGCATTTCAGCTTTATTGATACATTCGAATTAACGCATTTTACCGATCGCTATTCCGGTGTTGCTTACGCGATGTACCCGGTCAGTGAGCAGGTAAAAGAGGCGTGGTACAATGAAATTCTCTTTTTACAGATTGGCCCGCACCAGTCGCAGATCCTGGGGCTGTATTTTTATCTGCTGCTGCTGAGCCCGATTTTTCTGTGGCTGTTATACTCCGGACGGGCGGTGATTCTGCTGAGTATTTCGCTGATCGTCTACGGCTACTTTCAGGTAACCCGGGAACATCTTATTTCCGCTGAATTTGATTTTGCTTTTCCGCTCATGGCCTGGCAGTTTATCTATGTGCTGGGAATGTGCTGCGGATGGTACAAAGAAGAGCTGCTCTCTCTGGCCAGAACCCAATCCGGCAGGGCGGTTGTGTCCGGTATGGTGCTGATTGCCGTTGTCATGATGTTTATTGCGCAGAACCATACGAACCCGTTTATGCCGCGCTTCCTGCTGCTGCATGTGATCCCCGCCAAAAATTTCGACTGGCTTTATCATAACTTTGCCGGAAAAAATGAGCTGGGTCCGCTGAGAATACTGAATGATGCATGCCTGATCGTCTCCGTTTATCTCGTTCTGACCTATTTCTGGGCACCGGTTAATAAACTGGCGGGCTGGTTTCTTATTCCGCTGGGACAGAACTCGCTGTATGTCTTTATCCTGCATGTGTATGTCGTTTTAGCGGTGAGTCAGTTTGTGACGTTTAATTTGTGGGAGAGAAGCTGGGTATTGAACACTGCGATCCACGCGTCCTGTCTGTCATTTTTATGGCTGATGGCACGGTTTGGCGTGTTGAAAAAGATAATACCGAACTAGCGCCCGGGATGGCCGAACCTTCACGCGGCTCGTCGCGATAGCCCCGACCCAAAGGCCGGGGCGCGTCTGTTTTAGTGCACCGTGACCCAGCGCGGCGCTTTTAACTCTGCCGCAAACAGCCACACCAGCTCGCACAGCAGGCCCGTCAGCGTGCGTTCGGCTTCCGGCGGCAGCGCCTGGCCGCACAGCAGCTGCGTCAGCGACTGGCAGTAGTCGCACAGTACGTCGGCATCCGGCTCAAAGCGCTGCGCAACGTCGGGCAGTTCGGTCACGGTAAAGCGCGCGATCAGGTGCGGCGGAATGGTCTCGCCCAGCGTCGGGCGGAGCAGGGCAAGGCAGGCGCCGATACGGCCCAGCAGCGCCATTTTCTGTGCCGGGTCGCGGCATTCGATCAGGGTTTCGGCAAAGCGGTCGCAGCAGTCGGCCAGATCGGTAAAATCCGTGGCGGCGCTGAAGGGGATGGTCAGTAAATCGTCGTTGGGATCGAGGAATGTAGCCATAGAGGCAGCCTCCAGTAAGTGGTTTTTTGAACCGCCAACGGAGAGGCTAATCTCACGGGTGGCGGACCGGGCGGGGTTAGCCTTACCGGCCTTACTGGACACCGGCGCGTCTTGCGACGCCCCCGCCCGGCCCACCATTGAGGTGTAGCCGTGCGCACGACACAAAAAAGGCGCGGACGCGCCATTGTGTCGCCAGTAAGGGTAACATCCAGGAGGCTAATCCCGACACCTGATTTTGCAGGTGCGGCGTGAGGGTACTGCGGCTGGGGGGAAGGGGACAAGGACGGAATTGGACTTTTTGTTGGGGGGGATTGGGATGTTATGGTTGCCGGTGAGAGCGAGAATCGGACGTTTCCGGTGCACTTCATTCTTTAGGATCCCTGAACCGATTTTTGACAACGCACTTAGCTCTTCCCCTCCAGTCTCACAATTAGCGAACGTAGAAAATCCCTTAATCGTTCTGCTGGAATTGACAGCGGTTGTCCGGTGTTGGTGACCACGCCGACGTCCATGTAGGTGATGCAGTCCTCAATCGTCCGGCGAATGACTCGCTGACCGTTTAGCGACCAGGGGCGGTAGACCAGGTCGGATAAGATGGTGATTCCGTTGCCCTGGGCAACGAGGCTGCGAACGGCTTCAAAGGAATTACTGCGAAAATGGATGCTGGGCTGATAGCCTGCGAGCTGCCAGACATTGGTGATCACCGTGGGATATTGATCGGTTTCGAGCATCAAAAAGGGTAGCTTCTCGATATCCCGCAGGTGGATAACTGACTGACTCAACAACGCATGTCCCGGGGCGATCCACAACTGGCGCAGCGATCGAATAATGGTTTCCACCTCCAGGTCGCTGTCGCGCTGAATGTTCGACGTGAGCAGTAGGCAAAAATCAACCTTCTGCTGGCGCAGAGCGGTCAGCAGGTCAGGTGCTGTGGCCTCGAAATAGTCGATTTCCAGTAAGGGAAAACGATTTTCAATGTCACTCAGCATCTCCGGTAACAGGTATGCCGAGAGCGTCTGGGCTATCCCTATCCGCACTTTTCCGGCGGTCGTTTCCGGTTGGCGATGCAAATCTTCCAGGGCGATGTGGCTGCTGCTGATGATCGTACGGGCATGCGTCAGAAAGCGTTCCCCGGCCAAAGTGAGCCGGATCCCTTTTGGCAGGCGCAGAAAGAGCTGTGCATTAAGCGCCTCTTCCAGATTACGCAACGCGACTGTCATGGAGGACTGTGAAACGTGACAGCGGCTGGCAGCTTTAGACACCTGCAGTGTTTCTGCTAAGGCGATGTAAAATTCAAGTTGCCTGAGGGTGAATTTCATAGTTTAAAACGATACCATCTGAGCAAAACTTTATATTAGCATCTCTATTTTCTTCGCGGTAATGTTTCGGGGAACAAAATTGTATTATTGATGGGGTGGTTATGCCTTATTTATTGCTCACTCTCGCCGCGTGTTTTTGGGGCGGGAATTATGTGGTAGGACATCTGTTAGTCAGTCTTGTCGACCCTGTTTTATTATCCTCTGCTCGCTGGATATTCACTGCCATATTGCTGGTGGCGCTCTATCACCGGCAAATTCGTGGGCAATGGCAGGCTATGCAGCGTTCTTTTCACATCATCACTTTTCTGGCTTTGTTTGGGCAGGTGTTATTTCCACTGACCCTGTACATTGGTCTGCAATATACCTCATCGCTTAATGCTGCTATTTATTTATCAACAACTCCGGCATTGGTCTTATTGATTAATAAGACTATTTTTAAAGAAAAAATAACAACTCAGAATATCTCTGGGGTTATTATCAGTTCTTTCGGTGTGGTCTGGCTGGTGATGCAGGGGGATTTATGGCACCTGGATACCCTAAAGAATCTCAATCGTGGCGATCTGTGGACGATGGGCTCGGCAGCAAGCTGGGCTGTATATTGCGCGTTTCTGCGCATTAAACCCCGTGAAGTGGGGGGAAATGCGTTTGTGGCCATTAGTGCAGCGATAGGTGCCATAGTGCTTCTTCCAATATTGATTTTCTCTATGGTAAAAAATGGCATTCCAGCGCTTGCCGAATTTAGTCACAGCGGCCTGGCTATTGGTCTGCTGTACCTGATTATTTTTCCATCGTGGCTCTCGTATTTGTTGTGGAATAAAGGCATTCAGGCCATTGGCGCGACGCGTGGAGAAGTGTTTTCCCATTTCATCCCGCTGAGTGGTGGTTTATTCAGCGTGCTGTTTCTCAGTGAGCCATTACATGTATATCATCTGGTTAGCGCGCTACTGATTATCTGCGGTATTGCTCTCTGTTCTGGCAAACCCGCGAAAAGAGCGGCCAACTCTGTCGTGTCATAAACCAAACATACTGCGATAAAAGTGATTTCCGCTCCTGGCACAGAGCGGACTGGTTAACTTGCCTGGAGGTCCGCTATGAGCGAAGAACTGACGTTACCGACCCCCGTCGATTTTTACTGATGCAGCACCTCTAATAGGTACATGACTTGAATCAGGTTCAACTTCGTTACTACATATGAAAAATAATGTGTTGATGTATAAATTATTTTTTCTTATGTTAATTCACTCCAACATGAGCTCAAGACCTCTTTCTTAACAACGAAGGGCCATAAAATGAACATTGAGGCATTTGCTTTTGGCACCACCAACTGGGATGAAGTCGAAAAAACAGAACATCCAGGGGAAACAGGCATGGCCTACTGGCGCACACAATTGTTTGGCCACAAGCCGAACCAAATCCGAGTGCGAATGGTTGAATATACCCCAGGTTACCTTGCGGATCATTGGTGCAGTAAAGGCCATGTCCTTTTCTGTATGGAGGGAGAACTTGAAACACTGCTCGCAGATGGCCGTAAATTCACGTTAACTGCGGGGATGAGTTATCAGGTTGGTGATAACGCAGAACCACATCAGTCCAGAACGGCAATAGGAGCAAAACTCTTTATTGTGGACTGACGGATTCGTCGTTGTTGCGATTGCAACGTCCGTTCCTGGCACGGAGCGGACAAATAAAGGTCCGATGTGAGCGAAGATCGGAAGTTTTCACTTATTCTGCGTCTGTACTGGCAATCCCGATTGTAAATTAACATGATCCAAACAGTGGACTTTCTATTAGCTCGGGCGATAATCAATAGCAATCTTGCATTTACTGCGTATACAAAACAATGGCACTAAAAACGATTTACCGACATTTTCACACTGCTTGGAAGGATACGCCGCATGGACCTTTGAGTGATGTTCAACTTGCCAAGATCGCCCTAAATTGCGGCCGTGATGAAATCGCCGCAATCCACTTCGGTTTTAAACTGTTCAGATCAGAGCTTGCTGGTTGTCCTGATTGGGATTTCGATATGAAATATCAGTTATGGGGATCTATTGATACTTTTGAGCGCTTGCTGAAGCAAATAGAACAAGTACAGCCCTGACTGATGAACACAGTCAAATCAGACTTCGCTATCAGCAACGTCCGCTCCCCGCTCAAAGCAGACCTGCAGGTCTGCTTTGAGCGGGGAGCGGACGTTTAACTTCACCATAAGCAGGATGTCTTGGGCACCCTCGCTTGTCGTAAGATGGCCGTTTGTGGACGGCCATCATCGATTATCCCCTACACACTCTATGTCCGAAACCTCAGCCATCCGTTGAACGGGTGAGTATTTCCCATTGTTCAATTTCCTTACCTAACGCTTCGAGCTTCTGCCGCACCAAACTTAATGCATCACTGCCTAACAAGAGATGTGCGGGGGGATTCTGGCTCTCGATCAATTCCAGCATAGCGTGAGCAGCTTTAACGGGATCGCCGAGTTGATAACCGCTTTTTTCCTTACGCGTTTTACGAACAGGTTCAAATAAAGTGTCGTAGTCAGGGATACTGCGGGGACTACGTACCATTGAGCGCCCGGCCCAGTCTGTTCGAAATGAACCAGGTGCCACGGCAGTGACGTGTATGTTGAACGGAGCAAGCTCTTTACTTAACGTCTCTGATATCCCTTCCAGAGCGAATTTGCTGCCGCAGTAATAACTGATGCCTGGTAAGGTAATGAAACTACCCATTGAGGTGATATTGATAATGTGTCCGCGGCGGCGCTGGCGCATACCGGGCAACACGGCTTTGATCATAGCCACCGCGCCAAACACATTTACGTCAAACTGGCGGCGTATCTCTGCGAGCGGGGATTCCTCCAGAATGCCTTCATGGCCGTAACCGGCATTGTTCACCAGCACATCAATCGGGCCGACAGCGGATTCAATCTCTCCAGCCACCTCGTCAATACGCTCAACGTTCGTGACATCAAGCAGGTAACCAAAAGCCCGCTGCGTATCGAGACCCTCGAAAGCCTGCAATGCTTCGCTGGTACGTACAGTCCCTATAACCCGATGGCCCATTGCGAGGGCTTCTCTCGCCAGTGCCTGACCAAAGCCACTGCTGACGCCGGTAATGAAAATCGTTTTTGCAGATGCCATATAAAGAACTCCCATGAATAGTGAAGGTTGCATGGTATTCTCTGTTCTGCCGCACTTTTAGGCCGTATCTTCTCTTTTTCTTGCCTGATTTTATGAGGTGATGTGATGTCCGACATGATTGCCATGATGAAAACGCTTGCGGTACAGGAAGGGTACAACCTCACTTCCATGGCTGATGTACGAATTTTGCGTTCCGATCGCCCGCTAGCCAGAACGCCTGTGCTTTACGATCCAGGGATCGTAATCGTCTGCCAGGGCAGCAAGCGCGGCTATTTCGGTCAACAAACTTATTTATATGATGAGCAACACTACCTGGTGGTTTCAGTTCCAGTGCCGTTTGTAATGGAAACCGAGGCATCGGAAGAGCATCCGTTGCTGGCGATTTATATGCATCTGGATTTTCAGCTTGCCGCTGAACTGATGTTGCAGATTGAACAGCATGGTGCCCCGCGCCCTCCTGTCGCTCCGCAAAGCATGATGTCGAGTCCGATGGACAACGCGGTAAAAACGGCTGTTTTACGTTTACTTGAAGTCCTTAACAGCCCGCTAGAGGCGGCGCTCCTCGGCCCTTCGCGGGTGCGTGAACTCTATTTTCGCGTACTAACAGGTGCACAGGGCAACGCAATGCTTGCAGCCCTGGCTTTGCAGGGGCAGTTTGGCAAAATCGGCAAAGTGTTGCAGCATATCCACGCCACTTACGCTGAGTCGTTAACGCTAAATCAACTGGCGACGCAAGCCGGAATGAGCGTGCCAACTTTTCATAGCCATTTCAAGGCAATAACTCAGATGCCGCCGATGCAGTATGTGAAATCGGTGCGCCTGCATCAGGCAAGGATGCTGATGGTACGCCAACAAATCACCGCCGCCGCGGCGAGTTACGCCGTTGGCTATGAAAGCCCATCGCAATTTAATCGTGAATTCAAACGTCTGTTTGGCCTGCCACCGGCCGAGGAGATAAAGCGCATGCAGCGTAACTTCTCGGTTCCGCCAGAACATCAAGCGTCCGTATTTGTTTCATCGCATTAAGACTTATTCGGTATGGCAAACTCAACCTTCAGGTATGTAATGCCACGCTGCTGGCACGTGGCGGGTGAGTTGGCGGAGCTAAAGTTCAGCTGAGAGCGAGTGTAAGCATCCCTGCAAAACGAACCATTCACTTTTAGAGAGCTTCCGACATACTGATTATGTCCCCGGAGGAGATCACCATGCGTAAAGCCCGATTCACCGAACACCAGATCATTGCCGTTCTGAAGTCCGTCGAAGCCGGACGTACCGTTAAGGATGTCTGCCGTGAAGCCGGTATTTCTGAAGCCAGCTATTACAACTGGAAAGCGAAGTTTGGCGGTATGGAAGCGTCTGATATCAAGAAGATGAAAGACCTGGAGGATGAAAACCGGCGATTAAAACAAATGTTTGCTGATCTCAGCCTTGAATGCCGGGCACTGAAAGACGTTATCGAAAAAAAGCTTTAAAACCAGCGATAAAGCGGGAGCTCGTCAGCTATCTGACGGCACAATTTGCCATGAGCATCCGCCAGGCCTGCAGGACATTATCGCTGAGCAGGACGGTCTATCTTTACCAGCCCGATACCCGGCGCGATGAACCGGTGATCCAGCTGCTGACTGAGCTGGCAGAGCGCTACCCGCGATACGGTTTTAAGAAGTTGTTCCAGTTGCTGCGCAGGCAGGGTAACAGCTGGAACCATAAACGCGTTCACCGGATTTATTGCCTGCTGAAACTGAATTTTCGCCGCAAGGGGAAGCAACGTCTGCCGGTACGTAACCCGGCGCCACTGGTGAGGCCTGAGGCACTTAACCAGAGCTGGTCTATAGACTTTATGCATGATGCGCTGGTCTGCGGCAGGCGTTTCCGGACCTTCAATGTGGTGGATGACTTTAACCGCGAAGCCCTCGCAATAGAAATTGATCTGAATATCCCGGCGCAGCGGGTGGTCAGAGTGCTGGACAGGATAGTGGCGAATCGGGGGTATCCGCTGAAACTGAGGATGGACAACGGCCCGGAACTTGTCTCGCTGACACTTGCGCAGTGGGCTGAAGAGCATGGTGTGGCACTGGAATTTATCAAGCCGGGTAAGCCGACGCAGAATGCCTTTATCGAACGGTTCAACCGGACGTACCGGACAGAAATACTGGATTTTTACCTGTTCAGAACGCTGAATGAAGCACGGGAAATCACGGAACGCTGGATGAATGAATACAACAGCGAGCGTCCCCATGAATCCCTGAATAACCTGACGCTGGAGGAATACCGGCTGATGGCTGAAAAACCGGAACTCTCAAAAAGTGCGTGGAACTAAAGCAGGTGTGCTTACACAGATATCCCAGTCTGTAATGTAAATCGCGTTTTAATACTCAGTATTCATTCAAAGCATTTCTACTACATTATCTAGCCAGTCGGGGAGATGCTTCTTGTACCAGTTGAGGTATAAAGAAAATGCTGGCTTTTGGCGCTCATTAAGCAGCGTAATAACTTCGGTGACAATCCATGCTTTGGCAATGGCAATTTCCCTCGCCAGTGCATAGAAATTAGGGATGTTAGATAGTTGGCAATAGCGTTCTGCAAGTTCTGTATACGCTTGCTTTGTTCCCATTCCTTTTATGAGGGGGGCCAGATCGATAGCCGGGCTCCCTGTTCCAAATCGTTCCCAGTCGAAGAGAACTAAATCACCGTTTTCTCTTCTTCCCCAGTTGCCCGCATTGCTATCACCTGAAATCAGGCGCTGACAGCCAAACAAAACATCACTACACTGCTGAAAGCGCCGTAGTTGTTGTGCACTTTTATCAGGTAGCGCCAGAAGGGTGAGGGAATTTTCAAGCGCTGATGCTGACCATAAATGAGCGTGGTAAAGCCATTCAGAATTCGGAGGATAGCGATGTAAGCGCCCCAGCATAGTCAGTGCGTCATCATTTGCAACCGAGGTCTGGTCGACCTGCAGAGGAATATACTCCATTCTTAACTTATGCAGGGTGGCATCAACCGACAAAAGCTTTGGCGTGGTAATCCCTGCCTGTTTAAGCTCCGTCGCTGCATATCTATAAAAAGCGTACTCCACTTCTCCAACAGGGCATTTCTCAATAACCTGATGATTACAGCCATTAACAACAAGCGCCACTTTAGCGGTGCCCATTTTGGATAAATCGCTACCAGACATAACCTCTCTCTTTACAATACAATTAGCAGGTTGGTTGTGCCAATTATAGAGTGTAATGCAGATTGGAAATCTTAAGGATAGCGTTGCATCGACCCATTGAGCTCACAGCACTTAGCGCTCCTTCAACCCGACCGCTAAGTGCCAGGAGCGATGACGGTCCTCGCTAACTGGGTGCACTAACGGACACATCCCCGTTTATCCGTGTGCCAGGCTGACTGTGTTTTTTATCAAATACGTCGCCTTAGCGAGCCCACTGGCTTTCGCGGAAGAATCAGGAGAACTCCATGATCGCTTTATGCAAAACCTGCGGTACATCCTATGAGATAACCGATACCCACCCAGTGCATTGCAATATCTGCGAAGATGAACGCCAGTATATCCCCATTACGGGGCAGGAATGGGTCGATTTCGACGCTCATTGTGCTTCACACACAAATAAGTGGAAACAACACGACAGCTCTCTTCTCAGTATCCTCACCGTTCCTGATTTTGCGATTGATCAGCGCGCGTTTATTCTGCGTACCCCGGAAGGTAATATTCTGTGGGACTGTATTGCGACGCTCGACGAGGCCACGAAAATGCTAATAACCACCCTGGGTGGGCTTAAGGCCATCGCGATATCGCATCCTCATTACTACACCACCATGCAGGACTGGGCTGAAGAATTTAACGCCCCGATTTACCTTCATGCCAGTGACAGGAAGTGGGTAATGCGCGACAGCCCCTGGATCACCTTTTGGGAGGGCGACACCCTTGAACTGACCCGTGACGTCAGTGTGATACGTCTCGGCGGGCACTTTGCCGGCGGCTGTGTTCTGCACTGGGCGCGGGATGAAGGCGTGGTGCTTTCCGGCGACATCGTTCAGGTCACCCCTGGCGCGCAAACAGTCTCTTTTATGTGGAGCTACCCTAACTTGTTGCCGTTACCAGCCGCAACGGTCAGTGACATTATCCAGCGCCTGAGTAAGGTGAAATTCAAGAAACTCTATGGCGCGTTTGAAGGACGCGATATTACTGAGAATGCCGATGATATCGTGCGTCGTTCAGGCGAAAAGTATATTTCCTGCCTCAGGCAAACGGGCGAAAAATAACGGTTGGCGGATGGCTGCGCCTGGGAAAATACCGGCCTGAAGAATCGCCCGTCTTCCGATGCTGACCGAAATATCTTACTTAGCCCGGTAAGGGCATAGCCCGAATTACAGGAGCACTTAGATTTTAAGTGCAGCAAGGATTGCGGCTTCCATTTTCTCTGGGGTGGTGAACGGGGCAAAACGCTTGAGCGGTTTGCCGTCGCGCCCGATCAGGAACTTAGTGAAGTTCCATTTGATCCGACCACCCAGCACGCCGGGCAATTCGTCTTTCAGGTAACGAAACACCGGGTGGGTGGCAGCACCGTTGACCTCCACTTTCTCGAACATTGGGAAGCTCACACCGTAGGTGATGTGGCAGGTCTGCGAAATTTCGTCGGCGTCGCCGGGTTCCTGCTTCCCGAACTGGTTGCAGGGGAAACCAAGAACCACCAGCCCCTGGGCTGCGTACTTCTGGTAGAGCGCTTCCAGGCCTGCATATTGTGGCGTGAAGCCACAATGACTGGCGGTATTAACCACGATAACCAGTTTGCCAGCGTAGTCGGCCATAGTGATGAGCTGGCCACGTAGACTGGTGGCCGTCAGTTGATAAAAAGTGGTCATGGCGGAATCCTCAGTGCAGAACCGGTTTGACGCCAATATCGCTACGCAGCGCATACAGCGTGGAACGTGTGCAATACATCTTTGCAAAGTCGAACGAAAAGGACAACAAACAGGCGGCCTTTGATATGCCCACCTTGATGGACACACAGTTATATCAAATGTGTTGCATCCATCGATTAAACTCACAGCGAAGAGCGGAAGTTCGCAGTTTATCGCTACCGGATGTGCATTGATAATATTTCCATATATGATTAGCGGTGAGCAGGTCACCGCCACTACTCTTTAAAAAATGACGCCACTCCAACAAGGCCAACAAAAAGAAGGTTGTCAGAATAATCTTTTAATTCTTTAAGATATTCATCGTCATTTTTTTTCATCTTCGCTATAGCGTCCTGAGCACTTTCAGCTTCGACCTCGAAAAAATGCTTTTTGTAACCTTTCCTTTTGAGAAGGTCCTTTGCCTCTTTATTTACGCTACTTTTGGTAAAGACTCTTGCACCAGATTCGTTGTAGTAAAAAACATATACACTCACAGTAAACCTCCATGGTGGATAGCGCGGCTATTTCCTTTAATAACTTATCACTGCACACTTATACAAGTGTAGTAATATCATTAAATACAATGATTACACTGTTGTTTTTTGACTCCAGTTCTGCGACGTGTGCCGTCAGTGCGTCAATCGGTACCATTAACGCCTCATGGGTCAGCGCTGCTGCAACGCAGTTCGGTCCCGACAGAACACATTCGCTTCCACATTACAGTCTGGCAGTGTCACTCTGACCAGCCCTGAAGATTAGCTCATTCCGATGTTAGCAACGCCCGCTCCTGGCACTAAGTGGACTAATTAACTTGCCTGCAGGTCTGCTCTGAGCGAGAAGCAGAAGTTGGCACTTATCACACAAATCAGGGGCAAGTAGCCAATGGGCGCTGTTCCAGAACCGTATTGGTAACAAGATTTATACTTAATTCCAGATGTTCCGGGAATAGGGGCTTGCCATGGAGAGCAACCCGTTTTTCTCACGGCTGCATTCTTTTGTTCATCCTGAGCCGATACAACTTGAGCGTGCTCGGGAACACCTTCGTCACCCTCTCCGGCGTGAGCAGCGGTGGATGGACAAACCAAAGTGACGATACATCTGTTTTTCCGGGTGCGGAAGCACGCAAGATGGCGTTGGAGGAAATGGGGGTGATTGAAGGCGGGAACCAAACCCTGGCGCGCCTCGCAGACTATGTAATCAAAACGCAATCAAAGAGGAAATCATGAGAAAAATAGTTTCGTTTGTCCATGTGTCGCTGGATGGTTTTGTCGCTTCTACCGCTGAGGGCCTGGCGAGTCTGGCCTGGATAAGCATAAGCCCCGACTTGTTTGAATATGTAGAGCAGCGGATTCAGCAGACCGACACCGCCTTATATGGGCGCATCACCTACCAGATGATGGAGTCGTACTGGCCAACTGCTGCCGATAAGCTAGACGCCAGCCCGCATGACCATGCGCATTCGCGTTGGTATAAATCTGCCCACAAAGTGGTGTTGTCGAAAACCCTGTTAGAAAAAAATCACCCTAATACGCAAATTATTAGTAGCAATTTAAGCGACGAAATCAGCAAGCTCAGGCATAGCGCGGGCAGCGAAATCTTAATTTTTGGCAGTCCCTCAGCGACTCACGCGCTAATGGCGGAAAACCTTATTGATGAGTATTGGCTATTCGTCAATCCGATTCTGCTGGGGCAAGGCATTCCCTTGTTCAAAAACATCAAAGACAGAACCTCACTCATGCTGGTGAAGAGTAAAGTTTTCCCGTCGGGAGTAGTGTGCCTGCAATACGAGGTGAAACGAAATCAATAATGCAAGGTTCTGACTGTTCTGCCAGAGGCAGAAAAACCTCCGAACGGCTGCATTTCTGCGCAAGTGTAGCCAATCGATGTTTTGCGGTTACCCTGATTGACAATAGCGCCTAAGGGTCAACACATCCGCTTCTGGCTGTGAGTTCAGCCGATGGATGCAATACACGCGCTTCACTGTACAAATCAGGCCATCTCAAAACGTACTCGCTTTCAACCCAACCGACTCAACCTCCCCAAAATCGTCGGCAAAAACTCCGCCACCGTCGGGTGCACCGGCAGCGCCTGCATCATCAGCCGGTAGCTCGCCCCGGTCGCCATATAATTGGAAATCACCGCCACAATCTCATCGCCGCCAGTTCCCAGAAACGTTGCGCCGAGAAAGCGTTCGCTGTCGGCGTCGACAATCAGCCGGATAAGCCCTTGGGTCTCGCTTTCCTCCTTTGCGCGGCTGACGTCGGCCATGCTGAATTCTGCTGTCAGGATGTTTTGCCCGTGGGCCGCCCGTTCCTGGGCCTGCGCCAGCGTTATGCCCACGCGGCCGAGCGGCGGGTCGGTGAACATGGCGTAGGTGACGACGCGCTGGTCGGCGTCGCGCCACTGCCCGTCCGGGGTCTGACCGTCGAGTTCCGCCAGCACAATCTGGTAGTCATGGTAGCTGGTGTGGGTGAACGCGCCGCGCCCGTTAATATCGCCGAGGGCCTTAATGCCGGGCACGCTGGTGTTGAAGTGCGCATCGGTGCGGATAAAGCCGCGCGGGTCCGTTTCCACGCCGACGGCGGCAAGGTTGAGCCGCTCGGTGTTGGGGATGCGCCCGGTGGCGAACAGGATATGGCTGCCGGTCAGCGTGCGGCCATCGCTGAGCCGCACGCTCACGCCGTCGCCGTATGGGGAAAGGGCGCTGATGGCGGACTCCAGATAAAAGGCGATCCCCTCGTCCTGCAGAAAATCGAGGATCGCCGCGCTGACGTCCTCATCCTCCCGTTCGGCGATGCGCGCCGCGCGGTGGATGACCGACACCTGTGCGCCCAGGCGGCGGTATATCTGCCCCAGTTCGAGGCCGATGTAGCTGGCGCCGACGATAATCAGATGCTGCGGGCACGCCTCCAGCGCCAGCAGGATGGCGTTGTCGAGATAAGGCACCCGGTCGATGCCGGGGAGCGGGGGGATAAACGCCCGGGTGCCGGTGTTGAGATACACCTGGCGGGCGCTGAGGGTCTCGCCGTTCACCTCTATCAGAAAGCGCTCGCCGTCGAGGCCCAGGAAGCGGCCCCAGCCGTGGATCATCTCAAGGTTTTCCGTGCCCTCAAGCCACTGCACCAGCCCGCTGCGCGAGGACTCGACGCGCGCGCGCATCCGCTGGATGGCGGCGGCATAGATAACGTTAACCGGCCCGGTGACCACGCCGAACTCCGCCGCGTGGCGCGCCAGATGGGCGATACGTGCAGACTTTCGCAGCGTTTTGGTCGGCGTGCAGCCGAAGTTCACGCAGGTGCCGCCATAAAAGTTGCCTTCAATTATGACGACCGTTTGCCCGCGGGCGGCGAGGGCCACCGCCAGGGAAGGCGCTGCCTGACCGGCGCCAATCAGAACCGCATCAACATGCCGCATCGGTATTCCTCATTGAGTTTGCCTGAAAGGGCTACAGATTGAGCGTAGCGCAGCGCGTTATCCATGACAAACGCCCGGGGAATTGCCCTTTTTTGGCGCATTACGCTCCCTTTTGGTGCGCAGATTTACGACAAATCTCGCAGACGATCACAGTTCATGAATTAAGTTTTACTAATGAATAATGTTGCGATTATTAGTGCCTCTAATGGCCTGTCAAACCCTTTTTATTCACTTTCTATGCATTAATTGTGAATAGCTACGAATTGTAAGTTATTGATATTAAGTTTAGAACCCGCGTTTATGCACTTTTGCCGCTGGCTGGCACGATGTCTGCAATATACATTTACAGCACAAACACTCATTTTTATTAACACAACGATAACCTTATATTTACCGGAAGAAGAGGTCGCTATGAATCAGTCAGTAACGCGTGGAAATTTTGACGATTGGATGATGCCGGTTTACGCTCCGGCGGCGTTTATTCCGGTACGCGGCGAAGGCTCCCGTCTGTGGGACCAGCAGGGTAAAGAATATATCGATTTTGCCGGCGGTATCGCGGTGAACGCGCTGGGTCATGCGCATCCGGCGATGATCAAGGCCCTGACCGAGCAGGCGGGTAAGTTCTGGCACACCGGCAACGGCTACACCAACGAGCCGGTGCTGCGTCTGGCGAAGCAGCTGATCGACGCCACCTTTGCCGAAAAGGTGTTTTTCTGTAACTCCGGTGCGGAAGCGAACGAAGCGGCGCTGAAGCTGGCGCGTAAGTACGCTCACGACAAGTTCGGCACGCATAAAAACGGCATTGTGGCGTTCAAGAACGCCTTCCATGGCCGGACGCTGTTTACCGTCAGCGCGGGCGGCCAGCCTGCCTACTCGCAGGACTTCGCGCCGCTGCCGCCGCAAATCCAGCACGCGGTGTACAACGATATCGACTCCGCGCGCGCGTTGATCAATGACGATACCTGCGCGGTTATCGTCGAGCCGATGCAGGGCGAAGGCGGCGTAGTCCCTGCCGCTCCGGCGTTCCTCAAAGAGCTGCGCGCGCTGTGCGACCGCCACAACGCGGTGCTGATTTTCGACGAAGTGCAGACCGGCGTCGGCCGCACCGGCGAGCTGTATGCCTATATGCACTACGGCGTGACGCCGGATGTGCTCTCTACCGCTAAGGCGCTGGGCGGCGGCTTCCCGATCGGCGCGATGCTGACCACCGACAAATTTGCCAGCGTCATGGTGGTGGGCACCCACGGCACCACCTACGGCGGCAACCCGCTGGCGTCCGCCGTCGCGGGCGCGGTGTTCTCCCTGATCAATACCCATGAGGTGCTGAACGGTGTCAAACAGCGCCACCAGTGGTTCACCGAACGCCTGAGCGCCATCAACGCGCGCTACCCGCTGTTTGATGAAGTGCGCGGCATGGGGCTGCTGATCGGCTGCGTGCTGAAGGCTGAATATGCCGGCAAAGCGAAGCAGATCAGCCAGCTGGCGGCGGAACACGGCCTGATGGTGCTGATCGCCGGGGCCAACGTGGTGCGCTTTGCGCCTGCGCTGATTATCAGCGAAGAAGAGGTCAAAACCGGTTTCGACCGCTTTGAGCTGGCCTGCGCCCGGTTCCTCTCCGGGGTGACATCATGATGGTGATCCGCCCGGTCGGACGCGAGGATTTGCCCGGCCTGATGGCGCTTGCAGGGAAAACCGGCGGCGGTCTGACATCGCTGCCTGCGGATGAAACCACGCTGTCGGCGCGTATTGAACGCTCGATCCAGACCTGGGAGGGCGTACTGCCGAAAGGCGACCAGGGGTATGTGTTTGTGCTGGAGGATACCGCCAGCGGCAGCGTGGCGGGGATCTGCGCCATTGAGGTGGCGGTGGGGCTGAATGACCCCTGGTACAACTACCGGGTGGGCACGATGGTGCACGCGTCGAAAGAGCTGAACGTCTACAACGCGCTGCCGACGCTGTTCCTCACCCACGATCACACCGGCAGCAGTGAGCTGTGCACGCTGTTTCTCGACCCGGCCTGGCGCAAAGAGGGCAACGGCTATCTGCTGTCGAAATCGCGCTTTATGTTTATGGCCGCCTTCCGCGATCGCTTTAATGAGAAGGTGGTGGCGGAAATGCGCGGGGTGATTGACGAGCACGGCTATTCCCCGTTCTGGGAAAGCCTCGGCCAGCGCTTTTTCTCCATGCCGTTTGCCCGCGCCGACTACCTGTGCGGCACCGGACAGAAGGCGTTTATCGCCGAGCTGATGCCCAAACACCCGATCTATACCGATTTTCTGTCGGAAGAGGCGCGCGCGGTGATAGGCCAGGTGCACCCGCAAACCGCCCCGGCGCGCGCGGTGCTGGAAAAAGAGGGCTTCCGCTACCGGAACTATGTCGATATTTTCGACGGCGGCCCGACGCTTGAGTGCGACATCGACCGGATCCGCGCTATCCGGAAAAGTCGTCTGGTGGAGGTGGCGGAAGGCCAGCCGGCGCCGGGCGATCTGCCGGTCTGCCTGGTGGCGAACGAGCAGTATCAGCACTACCGCGCGATGCTGGTGCAGGCCGACCCGCACACCGATAAGCTGCTGCTGAGCGCGCAGCAGCTTGATGCCCTGAACTGTCATGCAGGCGACCGCGTACGGCTGGTTCGTCTTTGCCCGGAGGAGAAAAAAGTATGAGCTTATGGATTAACGGCGACTGGGTGACAGGCCGCGGACAGGCGCGTAATAAACAGAACCCGGTAACGCATGAGGCCGTCTGGCACGGTAACGATGCGGACCTTGAGCAGGTGGTGCAGGCCGTCGGCGCGGCGCGCGCCGCGTTTCCCGGCTGGGCGAAGCAGCCCTTCGACGCCCGCCAGGCGGTTGCCGAACGCTATGCCGCGCTGCTGGAGGCCAACAAAGAGCAACTGACGGAAATCATCGCCCGCGAAACCGGGAAACCGCGCTGGGAATCCGCCACCGAAGTTACCGCGATGATCAACAAGGTGGCGATTTCGGTGAAGGCGTACCATAGCCGCACCGGCGAGCAGAGCACGCCGATGCCGGACGGCGCCGCCTCGCTGCGCCATCGTCCGCACGGTGTGCTGGCGGTATTCGGCCCGTATAACTTCCCCGGTCATCTGCCGAACGGACATATCATCCCGGCGCTGCTGGCGGGGAACACCGTGGTGTTTAAGCCGAGCGAAATGACGCCCTCCACTGGCGAGGCGATGGCCAGACTCTGGCAGCAGGCCGGGCTGCCGCCGGGCGTGCTTAACCTGCTGCAGGGCGGCCGGGAAACCGGCGAAGCGCTGGGCGGGCAGGCGGATATCGACGGCGTGCTGTTTACCGGCAGCTCGGCGACCGGGTTCTCGCTGCACCGCCAGTTAGCCGGGCAGCCGCAAAAAATGCTGGCGCTGGAGATGGGCGGCAACAACGCGCTTATCGTCGACGAACCTGACGATATCGACGCTGCGGTGCATACCACGATTCAGTCGGCATTTATTACCGCCGGGCAGCGCTGCACCTGCTCGCGCCGCCTGCTGGTGAAGCGCGGCGCGAAGGGCGATGCCTTCCTGGCCCGCCTGGTGGAGGTCAGCCGCCGGATTGTGCCGGACCGCTGGGACGCGCAGGAGCAGCCGTTTATGGGCGGCCTGATTTCCGCGCAGGCCGCGCAGCATGTGCATAGCGCCTGGCGCCAGCACGTGGCGAACGGCGGGGTGACGCTGCTTGAGCCGCGCCTGCTTGAGGCGGGGACGTCGCTGCTGTCGCCGGGCATTATCGAACTGACGGGCGTGAGCAAGGTTGCCGATGAGGAAGTGTTCGGGCCGCTGCTGTGCGTCTGGCGCTATGACACGTTTGCTGAGGCGATCGCGCAGGCGAACGCCACCCGTTACGGTCTCTCCTGCGGCCTGATTTCTCCGGATCGCGAAAAGTTCGACCAGCTGCTGCTGGAGGCGCGCGCCGGGATCGTCAACTGGAACAAACCGCTGACCGGGGCGGCCAGCACCGCGCCGTTTGGCGGCGTGGGCGCCTCCGGCAACCATCGCCCTGGCGCCTGGTATGCCGCCGACTACTGCGCCTGGCCGATGGCGAGCCTCGAATCCGCCTCGCTGGCGCTGCCGGGCACGCTGAACCCGGGGCTGGATTTTTCCCGTGAGGTGCAATCATGAAAGCCTGGGAAGTGAATTTTGACGGTCTGCCGGGGCTGACGCACCACTACGCCGGGCTGTCGTTCGGTAATGAAGCGTCGACGAAGCACCGTTTCCGCGTCTCGAACCCGCAGCTGGCGGCGAAGCAGGGGCTGCTGAAGATGAAGGCGCTGGCGGACATGGGCTTTAAGCAGGCGGTGATCCCGCCGCAGGAGCGCCCGAACGTCGCGCTGCTGCGCCAGATTGGCTTTAGCGGCAGCGATGAGCAGGTGGTGGCGCGCGCGGCCGCGCAGGCGCCGCAGCTGCTGTCGGCGGTCAGTTCGGCTTCGTCGATGTGGGTCGCTAACGCCGCGACCGTCTGCCCGTCCGCGGATGCGCTGGACGGCCGGGTGCATCTGACGGTCGCGAACCTGAACAACAAGTTCCACCGCGCCAGCGAAGCGCCGACCACAGAAGCGATTCTGCGGGCGATTTTCCGCAATGAAAGCGCCTTTGCCGTCCACGGCGCGCTGCCGCAGGTGGTGCTGTTTGGCGACGAAGGCGCGGCAAACCATAACCGCCTGGGGGGCGAGTACGGCGCGCCGGGTCTGCAGATGTTTGTGTACGGCCGGGAGGACGGCGGGGCGCATGCGCCGCGTCGTTACCCGGCGCGGCAGACGCTGGAGGCAAGCCAGGCGGTCGCCCGGCTGAACCAGGTCAACCCGCAGCAGGCGATTTTTGCGCAGCAAAACCCGCAGGTGATCGACCAGGGCGTATTCCATAACGACGTGATCGCCGTCAGCAACCGCCAGGTGCTGTTCTGCCATGAGCAGGCGTTTGTGCAGCAGGACGCGCTGCTGGCGCAGCTGCGCGAGCGGGTGCCGGGCTTTGCGCCGGTAGTGGTGCCAGCCTCGCGGGTGTCGGTAGACGATGCGGTGGCGACCTACCTGTTCAACAGCCAGCTGCTCAGCAGGCCGGACGGCAGCATGCTGCTGGTGCTGCCGAAAGAGTCGCAGGAGCACGCGGGTGTGTGGGCGTATCTCAACGATATGCTGGCGATGGATAACCCGATCGGCGAGCTGAAGGTGTTCGACCTGCGCGAAAGCATGTCCAACGGCGGCGGTCCGGCCTGTCTGCGCCTGCGCGTGGTGCTTAACGAGGCCCAACTGCAGGCGGTGAACCCGTCGGTGCTGATGAACGATACGCTGTTCGCCACGCTTAACGACTGGGTGGATCGCTACTACCGCGACCGTCTGACCCAGGCCGACCTGGCGGACCCGCAGCTGCTGCGGGAAGGGCGCGAGGCGCTGGATCGCCTGACGCAGATCCTCGGCCTTGGCGCTATCTACCCGTTCCAGCAATAACAGGAGGCTTTCATGGAGGATTTTCTGGCGCTGACGCTTTCGGGCGTCAGACCGGCGTCGACCGTCGGCGAGACGGCGCAGTTTCGCTGGCGCTGGCGGGATACCGGGATACTGGAGCTGACGCCGCGGGCGGGCGCTTCGCGGGCGCTGGTGCTCTCGGCGGGCGTGCACGGTAACGAAACCGCACCGGTCGAGATGCTGAGCGGCCTGCTGGCGGGCCTGTTTCGCGGCGACATTCCGCTGCGCTGGCGCCTGCTGGTTATCCTCGGCAACCCGCTGGCGCTGGCGGAGAATAAGCGCTACCTGCACAGCGACATGAACCGCATGTTCGGCGGGCGCTGGCATGATTTTGTCCCGTCGCAGGAAACGGCGCGCGCCGCCCGGCTTGAGCACGCGCTGGCGGCGTTTTACCAGCCGGACGACGAAGCGCGCTGGCATCTTGACCTGCATACCGCCATTCGCGGCTCGCACCATGTGCGCTTTGGCGTGATGCCCGCCCGCGCCGCGCCGTGGGATGACGCCTTCCTGGGCTGGCTGGGGGCCGCGGGGCTTGAGGCGCTGGTATTTCACCAGAGCCCCGGCGGCACCTTTACCCACTTCAGCTGTGAGCACTATCAGGCGCTCGCCTGTACGCTTGAGCTGGGCAAGGCGCTGCCGTTCGGTCAGAACGATCTCACGCAGTTTGCGACCACGCAGCAGGCGCTGGCGCAGCTACTGCAGGGGGTAACGGACGCAGGGCGCATTCCGCTGCGCTATCGCGTGGCGCAGCAGATAACCCGACACAACGATCGGTTCCGGCTGCATATGTCGAATGACACCCTGAACTTCGCGCCGTTTCGCGCCGGTACGCTGCTGGCGGAGGAGGGGGAGACGCGCTACGTGGTGGAGCATGAGATCGAGTATGTGCTATTCCCCAACCCGAGCGTCGCGCCTGGTCTGCGGGCGGGGCTGATGCTGGTGCGGGAAAACTAAGCGCAACGCGGCGGCGCTATTCAGGCCGCCGCTGCGTTACGGGAAATTTAAATAAACACGTTTTTTTTATCGTTCCAGATTTATCCTGGATAAATGCTTTATTATTCGCCGCTGCTGATTTAAACTTCTCCATAAACCCTTCCAGATCAGCCTGTTGTATTTCTAAAATTGCAACTCTTCATGCTTTATTCTTATTTTCTCCATAATTGGTCACAAAGTCGTTTTTGTGCTTTCAGTGTTTTACGCTTACTCTGATTAATTGACGTATAACCTCGTAAAGTTAATCCCGTCAACACGGCAATGCGCCGTAAAAATAACTGAAAGTAAGGATCATATGATGAAAAAGATGACTGCTCTGATTGTTGCTTCTACTCTGGCTCTGGGCGCGGCTAACCTGGCGCATGCGGCGGATACCACTACCGCAGCACCGGCGGAAGGCACGCAAATGATGCACCATAAAGGCAAGCCGGGCATGATGCATGATATGATGTTCAAAGGTCTGAACCTGACGGATGCGCAGAAACAGCAGGTCCGCGACATCATGAAAAGCCAGCGTGAAAACATGCCTCGCCCGTCCGTTGACGAACGCCGCGAGATGCATAGCCTGATCGCCAGCGATACCTTCGACAAGGCGAAAGCGGAAGCGGCTATCGACAAGATGGAAGCGCAGCACAAAGCCATGGCGCTGTCCCGCATGGAAACACAGAACAAGATCTACAACATCCTGACCCCGGAACAGAAAAAACAGTTTAATGCCAATTTTGAGAAGCGTCTGACAGAACGTCCGGCGGCAGAAGGTAAAATGGCGCCGTCTGCTGAGTAAATCAGCACGCTGACTTAAAGACCGCCGGTCTTGCCCATACGCATTTTCGCTGTGGGCAGGGCCGGCGGTTTTTCTTTGACTCCCTTTTTGCCTGTTGTACTAAGGCTCTGCGTCGGCGTGCCGATAACCGATGGTGGTGACGAAAAAATAACAAGAGTGGTCGCAGGGGTAGCGGGCGGCCAGGGGTAACCCTTCAGGAGTGATGATGGACTACTTTGATATCCGCAAAATGCCGGTCAGCCTGTGGAAAAACGGCGCGGGCGAAACGCGCGAGCTGTGCTGCTTTCCGCCCGCGACCCGCGATTTTAACTGGCGCGCCAGTATTGCTTCCATTGCCGGTAGCGGCGAGTTCGCCGTCTCGCCGGGCGTGGACCGCGTTATCACTCTGCTGGAGGGCGGCGAAGTGACGCTCGACGGCGGTAAGGCTTTCCATCACACGCTAAAGCGCTTTCAGCCGTTCCGCTTTGCCGGCGAGCAGCCGGTGCGGGCGCAGCTCACCGAAGGGCAGATGTCGATGGATCTTAACATTATGACCCGCCGCGACCGCTGCGAAGCGAAGGTGCGCGTCGCCGACCGAACCTTCACCACCTTCGGCTCGCACGGCGGCATGGTGTTTGTGCTGAGCGGCGCATGGCAGCTTGGCGATAAGCTGTTGACCGCCGATCAGGGGGCTTACTGGCAGGACGGGCGGCACACGCTGCGGCTGCTGAAAGATGAAGGGCAGGTGCTGTACAGCGAAATCCGCTGGCTGCCGACGTTTTCCGTGGCGGAGTGCGTATAGCGTAAAAAGCCCCGGCGCAGGCCAGGGCTGTGGGGCTTAGCGTTTCCAGAAATCGTCGAACACGGTGATCGGCGGGCGACGCTTGTGCTCGGTTTTCAGATACCAGTTCTCGATGATTTTCGCCGTACCGGCATCCAGCGTTTTCCCTTCAAGATAGTCGTCAATGTTCTCGTAGGTCACGCCCAGCGCGGCTTCGTCCGGCAGGGAGGGGCGGTCGTCTTCCAGATCGGCCGTCGGCGCTTTGTTATACAGGTGCTCCGGGCAGCCCAGGCGCGCCAGCAGCTGTTTGCCCTGACGTTTGTTCAGGCGGAACAGCGGGTTGATGTCGGTGCCGCCATCGCCGTATTTGGTAAAAAAGCCGGTCAGCGCTTCGGCGGCGTGATCGGTCCCCACCACCACGCCTTTGGTCATTCCGGCGATGCTGTACTGCGCCTTCATCCGCTCACGGGCCTTCTCGTTGCCGCGCACAAAGTCGCTCAGCTCGATACCGGCCTCGCGCAGCGCCTGCTCGCTCGCCAGCACCGATCCTTTAATATTGACCGTGAGCACGCGGTCGGGCTGGATAAAGCTTATCGCGTCCTGGCAGTCCTGCTCGTCCGCCTGCACGCCGTACGGCAGGCGCACGGCGATAAACTGCAGCGTCTGGTCGCCGGTTTCATCGCGCAGCTCGCTGATGGCCGTCTGGCACAGTTTGCCCGCCAGCGTCGAGTCCTGACCGCCGCTAATCCCCAGCACCAGCGACTTAATAAAAGGATACGTTTTCAGGTACGACTTCAGAAAGTCTACGCTGCGGCGAATCTCCCGATCGGCATCAATCTGCGGCTTTACGCCGAGCGCCGCGATAATCTCTTGTTGCAGAGCCATTTACCCTTCTCCCATAAAAGTGATGCGTTAAAGCTACCTCTTTGGCGATAAAACGACAAGGATCACAGTTTTGACCGCAGCAAATTACCGCGTTTTCGTGCCGCACGGCGGGTTTATCAACGTCTGGCGATGTTTGTCTGGTTGAAAAATAGCACTATTTATTCCAGGCTTATGACACGCTAATAAAAAGAGGATGGAATATGAACAAGAATGTCGCCGGATTTTTAGGTATTGCAGCAGTATTAACCTTAGTGGCGGGGTGTACGGCCTACGATCGGACAAAAGATCAGTTTACCCAGCCGGTGGTAAAAGATGTGAAGAAGGGGATGTCGCGCCAGCAGGTGGCGCAGATTGCCGGCAAGCCGGCCTCTGAAGTGACGATGATCCATGCGCGCGGCACCTGCCAGACCTATATCCTCGGTCAACGGGATGGTAAAGCTGAGACCTACTTTGTCGCACTGGATGAGACCGGACGTGTGGTCAACTCCGGCTACCAGACCTGCGCCGAGTACGATACCGACCCGCGTGCGGCGAAGCAGTAACTCCCACATTTTCCTGATATCTACGAAGACCCGGCCCGAGCGCCGGGTTTTTTTATGGCGGGCGGCGCTTATTTAATTGCGCGAATTATTTGCCAAAGTGTGAAGGTAGTCATAACGGAAGGTCAATGAGAAACAATTTCAGTCTACCAGGAATTATCCACCCCCTGTGGGATGCCGTATACTCATCCCATAAACACAAAGTAACAAATGGTTACCGTTGTTCCCCAGCACGAAGGTATATACGCGTCTGAGCGCAGACATGTATATAAGGAGAGTCATCCTGAAGGCTGAAATGCTGGCAGAGATTACAAATTGAGGAAGCGTGTATGGAAAAGAAACACATCTATCTGTTCTGTTCTGCTGGAATGTCGACATCGCTGCTGGTGTCTAAAATGCGAGCACAGGCCGAGAAATATGAAGTCCCGGTGGTGATTGAGGCATTCCCCGAAACGCTGGCTGGTGAAAAAGGCCAGAATGCCGATGTCGTATTACTCGGCCCGCAAATTGCTTATATGTTGCCAGAGATTCAACGCCTGCTGCCGAATAAACCGGTAGAGGTTATTGACTCCATTCTGTATGGCAAAGTAGATGGTTTAGGTGTACTTAAAGCCGCCGTTGCATCGATTAAGAAAGCAGCTGCGCAATAATTTTTTTATTTTTCCCGTCAAAGAGTTATTTCACATACAATCGCCGTAATATTTTATTACGGCCTTTAAGGGTATTTTTCTATGAGTAGATTTATCAGTTCACTTGAAAAGGTACTCCTTCCTTTTGCTGTTAAAATAGGAAAGCAGCCGCACGTTAACGCGATTAAAAACGGCTTTATTAAGCTGATGCCATTGACCCTTGCCGGGGCAATGTTCGTCTTAATCAATAACGTATTTCTGAGCTTTGGCGACGGCTCGTTCTTCTATTCTCTTGGTGTTCGTTTAGACCCCTCGACCATTGAAACCCTGAATGGTTTTAAAGCCATCGGTGGCAACGTGTACAACGGTACATTGGGTATTATGTCACTGATGGCGCCTTTTTTTATTGGCATGGCGTTGGCGGAAGAACGAAAAGTTGACCCACTCGCGGCAGGCTTATTGTCCGTCGCGGCCTTTATGACCGTAACTCCGTACAGCGTGGGCGAAGCGTATGCGGTCGGCGCCAACTGGCTGGGTGGTCAGAACATTATTTCCGGTATGATTATCGGCCTGGTGGTGGCGGAGCTGTTCACCTTCGTCGTGCGCCGCAACTGGGTCATTACGCTGCCTGACAGCGTGCCGTCCTCGGTATCGCGCTCCTTCTCGGCGTTAATTCCTGGCTTCCTGATCCTGTCCGTGTTCGGGATTATCTCCTGGATGCTGACCCACTGGCAGACCAACTTCCACCAGATAATCATGGACTCTATCTCCTCGCCGCTGGCGGCAATGGGGAGCGTCGTGGGCTGGGCGTACGTTATCTTCAACTCCCTGCTGTGGTTCTTCGGGGTGCACGGTTCGCTGGCGCTGACCGCGCTGGACAACGGCATCATGACCCCGTGGGCGCTGGAAAACATCGCGCTGTACAACCAGTACGGCTCTGTTGAGGCCGCTATCGAAGCGGGCAAACAGTTCCACTTCTGGGCGAAGCCGATGCTCGATTCCTACATCCTGCTGGGCGGTTCCGGCGCGACGCTGGGCCTGATCATCGCCATCTTTATCGCCTCCCGCCGTGCGGATCACCGTCAGGTGGCGAAGCTGGCGCTGCCGTCAGGCATCTTCCAGATTAACGAACCGATTCTGTTTGGTCTGCCGATCATCATGAACCCGGTGATGTTCATCCCGTTCATTCTGGTGCAGCCGATTCTGGCGGCGATCACCCTGGCCGCCTACTCGATGGGCATTATCCCGCCGGTGACCAACCTGGCGCCGTGGACGATGCCGACCGGTCTGGGCGCCTTCTTTAACAGTAACGGCAGTATCGCCGCGCTCTGCGTCGCGCTGTTCAACCTGATGGTAGCGACCGTGGTTTACCTGCCTTTCGTGGTGATTTCTAACAAAGCGCAGAGCACCATTGAGCAAGAAGAAAGCGAAGAAGACATCGCCAATTCACTGAAATTCTAAATGTAGCGCGGTACGGGACGCGCGCCCGTACCGCCAGCGTAGTGAGGGAATCATATGTTCGATTTGGATAATATCGTCGCTGACGACGTCAAGGAAAACGACCTCGAAGAAGTGGTTATGGGGTTAATCATCAACTCCGGACAGGCGCGCAGCCTGGCCTATACCGCGCTGAAGCAGGCCAAGCTTGGCGATTTCGAGACCGCAAAAGCCACTATGGAGCAGTCCCGTATCGCGCTGAGCGAAGCGCATCGCGTCCAGACGCAGCTGATTGAAAGCGACGAAGGCGAAGGAAAAATGAAGGTGAGCCTGGTGCTGGTACATGCGCAAGATCATCTGATGACCTCAATGCTGGCGCGCGAGCTGGTCGCCGAATTGATTGAGCTTCACGAGAAGGTACAATAACAGGCTGATACCACGATGAGGCAACCAAAGATGATGACCACGGAGATCAGTACCGCCCTTGAACAACAGCTGTTTAACGGTAAGGATTTTCATGTTTTCATCTACAACAAAACGGAAAGCATCAGCGGGCTGCACCAGCACGACTACTACGAGTTCACGCTCGTACTCACCGGGCGCTATTACCAGGAAATTAATGGCAAACGGGTGATGCTGGAGCGCGGGAATTTCGTCTTTATCCCGATGGGGTCGCACCACCAGAGCTTTTATGAGTTCGGCGCCACCCGGATCCTGAACGTCGGCATCAGTAAGCGTTTCTTTGAGAAACACTACCAGCCGCTGCTGCCCGGAGTGTTGGTTGCATCACAGGTCTATTCTGTAAAAAGTACCTTTCTCAGCTATATCGAATCGGTTGTGGCATCGCTGAATTTTCGTGAAAACGAATTTGATGAATTTATTGAAGTGGTCTCGTTTTATGTCATTAACCGCCTGCGCCATTATCGTGAAGAGCAGGCGCAGGATGTTACGCCGCAGTGGTTAAAAAACACCGTGGAAGCGATGCACGATAAAAATAAATTCGGCGAAAGCGCGCTGGAAAACATGGTGGGCCTTTCCGGGAAATCGCAGGAATATTTAACCCGGGCCACGCAGCGTTTTTACAGTAAAACGCCAATGCAGATTATTAATGATATCCGCATTAATTTCGCCATGAAGCAGCTGGAAATTACGAACTACTCGGTGACGGATATTGCTTACGAATCAGGTTACAGCAGCCCCAGTCTGTTTATTAAGACGTTTAAAAAGCTGACCTCATTTACGCCAAGCAATTATCGTAAACAGCTCACCAGTATTAATTAACCCGGTACGGCCCGGCCGTACGCACCGAATTACATTTGTACTCTAAATAATTCGAGTTGCAGGAATGCAGCCAACGCACATGCAACTTGAATTATGACGAGTATAGCTATCCGCGCGTACGTGGAGAGTCACCCACGCATCGTTTGTGGATCCCCAAGGGAGAACGTTATGAGCCAGAAATTAAAAGTCGTTACGATTGGCGGCGGCAGCAGCTATACCCCGGAATTACTCGAAGGCTTTATTAAACGCTACCATGAGCTGCCGGTCACGGAGCTGTGGCTGGTTGATGTTGAAGAAGGCCAGGAAAAGCTGGATATCATTCACGCCCTGTGCGAGCGGATGGTGAAAAAAGCGGGCGTACCGATGAAGGTCTTTAAGACCCTGAACCGCCGCGAAGCGCTGCAGGACGCCGACTTTGTCACCACCCAGCTGCGCGTGGGCCAGCTGAAGGCCCGTGAGCAAGACGAGCGCATTCCGCTAAGCCACGGCTATCTCGGCCAGGAAACCAACGGCGCGGGCGGCCTGTTTAAAGGGCTGCGCACCATTCCGGTCATTTTCGACATCATTAAAGATGTCGAGGAAATCTGCCCGAACGCCTGGGTCATTAACTTCACCAACCCGGCCGGGATGGTCACCGAAGCGGTGTACCGCCACACCGGCTTCAGGCGCTTCATCGGCGTATGCAACATTCCGGTCGGCATGAAGATGTTCATCACCGACGTGCTGCAGCTGACGGCGCAGGACTCGCTGTCTATCGACCTGTTCGGCCTCAACCACATGGTGTTTATCCGCGACGTGGTGGTCAACGGCGAATCCCGTTTTGCTGAACTGCTGGACGGCGTTGCCTCCGGTACGCTGACCGCCAACAGCGTGAAGAACATCTTCGACCTGCCGTTTAGCGAAGGGCTTATCCGCTCGCTGAACCTGCTGCCGTGCTCTTATCTGCTGTACTACTTCAAGCAAAAAGAGATGCTGGCGATCGAAATGGGTGAATACTACAAGGGCGGCGCCCGCGCGCAGGTGGTGCAGAAGGTCGAAAAACAGCTGTTCGAGCTGTATAAAAACCCGGATCTGAACGTGAAGCCGAAAGAGCTGGAGCAACGCGGCGGCGCGTACTATTCCGACGCCGCCTGCGAGGTGATTAACGCTATCTACAACGATAAGCAGACCGAGCATTACGTCAACGTGCCGCACCACGGTCATATCGACAACATTCCGGCCGACTGGGCGGTAGAGATGACCTGCCTGCTGGGCCGCGACGGGGCGAAACCGCATCCGCGCCTGACCCATTTTGATGATAAAGTGCTGGGGCTTATCCATACCATTAAAGGGTTTGAAATTGCCGCGAGCCGGGCGGCGATCGGCGGCGAATTCAATGACGTCCTGCTGGCGCTGAACCTGAGCCCGCTGATTCACTCCGACCGCGATGCCGAGGTGCTGGCGCGCGAGCTTATCCTGGCGCACGAGAAGTGGCTGCCGAACTTTGCCGCCACAGTGGAAAAACTCAAGCAGTAACGGGAGTTGCAGATGGAACGTGTGTTAATCGTCAATGCTGATGACTTTGGCCTGAGCAAAGGCCAAAACTACGGGATTGTGGAAGCCTGTAAGAACGGTCTCGTGACCTCGACAACGGCGCTGGTCAACGGTACCGCGATTGACCACGCAGCGCTGCTGAGCCGCTGTTTACCGGAGCTGGCGGTGGGGATGCACTTTGTCCTCACCCTGGGCTCGCCGCTTTCCGCCATGCCGGGACTGACCCGCGAGGGTAAGTTCGGCAAGTGGATTTGGCAGATGGCGGAAGAGGACGCGCTGCCGCTCGATGAGATAGCCGGCGAGCTGGACCGTCAGTATCACCGCTTTGTCGAGCTGTTTGGTAGTGAACCGACGCACATCGACAGCCACCATCACGTGCATATGATCCCGCAAATTTTTCCGCTGGTGGCGGAGTTTGCGAAGTCAAAAGGGGTGGCGATGCGTATCGACCGCGGCCTCGCGGCGCGGTATCAGCTTGACGACAGCGGCGTGCGCAGCAGCGACGGTTTCGCCAGCGAGTTTTACGGCGAGGCCATCAGCGACAGCCTGTTCCTGCAAACGCTGGATACGTCGGCGGGTCAGGGAGAGCGGTCGCTGGAGGTGATGTGCCATCCGGCGTTTGTCGATAATACCATTATGGGCAGCGCGTACTGCTACCCGCGTCTGGCGGAGCTGGATGTTCTCACCTCGCCGTCGCTGAAATATGCGGTGGCGGAGCGCGGGTACCGTCTGGGAACCTATCGCGACGTCTAATCTCCGGCGCCCGGGAGCGATTTTTCTTCCGGGCGCGTCCCCATTTTGTCCAGAAAGAAAGCACGCAGGGCGCGACGTTCAGGGGCACAATCGGCTATCATAGTGATTTTCCGCCTTTGTTATTTCTCTGGTGAATTTTCTGTCATGAAACCGCTGCGCCATCAAAACCGCCCTGTTATCAGCTATGTTCCCCGCGTTGAGCCCGCGCCGCCGGACCATGCGTCGAAAGTCGACGGTTTTCGGGACGTCTGGCTGCTGCGGGGGAAATACGTGGCGTTTGTGCTGATGGGGTCCCACTTTCGTCGTTCGCAGGCGTTCAGCGTACCGGAAGCCGCCCAGCGATGGGCGTCGCAGATGCGCCAGGAAGGGGAAATCGAAGAGTAAAAAAAACCGCCGAACGTTCGGTAATGCCAGTCAGTTAAGCGACTGACTGGCTGTTTTTCTCCAGGTTTTACTGTATTTCTGGGGCCTTTCTTTTACTGTTCGCGGGAAGGCTCTTTCCCTTCTTATCGGTAATTTCACCAACTGTCCCATGCTTTCAAGATCACGCATCAGCTCCGGGATACGACCTGGCGAAGCGCCCTGCAGAGTCATCAGCATTCGCATCACCATTCCACATGATTCTGAGAAGCTTAGCTGATTCGGCCAGTATCCCTTCAGGCTTCCCGCCATTTTAATCATCTGATATCTCACAAGATTATAGGCCAGTAACACTCCCCAGAGCTCCTGTTCTACAAGCTCTGGCTTTTTACTTCTCAGCGTCAGTCTGCTCAGTTGCATCGTCTGTTTTATCTCCCTGTAACCCAGTTCGATTTCCCACCGATGGCCGTACAGGTCTGCCATCTCACCGCCCGGGAAGCGCATTGCATCCGTCATTGACGTCAGCAGATGGCAGACTTTTCCTTTACGAGTGAACGTCAGCAGTCGCGCTGTTATTTCTTCACCCAGCTCCGGCCATTTTTTCCGTGCCTGCGGGCTGGTTTTCAGCGTGACCAGGTGATCGCCTTTACCCAGCTTTCTCTCCTCTTCATACTGTGCTCCCTTTTTCAGCGGGATCATCCAGTGCCGGTGTTCTCCCGCCAGGCTCCAGGCGTTCAGCAGACCCAGCGAGTAATAACCTTTATCCATCAAAGTCAGTGTGTTATCACCTGTCTGAGATATCAGCTGCTCTGCGAGTGCATTTTCGCTCTCTTTCATTGTGCCAAAGGCTGCAGCCGTGAGCAGATGGCTGGTCAGCTCCATCTGGCAGACCATTTTTACCTGCGGATAGAGTCCCGGTTTTCCGCCGTGTGTCTGACGCGGGAAGGCTGTATCATTTTCCGGCGTATCCTGTGTTCGCCAGACCACGCCATCCACGGCCAGCAGCGTCAGGCCGCACCAGTGTGGATGTGCCGTGGCTCCATGCCAGAGTTGTGCGGTTTGGGTGAATACACGGCGAACGGCCTCACTCCCCAGACGCTGGCGGGCCTGAATAACGGCACTGGGGGCGACGAAAGGACGGTCGCCCGGCAGCATGATATCCAGGCGATTAACAATCTGGTGAAGAGGCTCCTTACGCTCAAGCGCCATACCGACAATACACCAGACCATCATTTCCAGCGGCAGGCGGCGCTTGCGCAGGGTGACTGTGCCGGACTCAGCAAGGCAACGTGAGATAAGTTCAGGGTCGAGATAATCCCCTAAAGAAGTCAGTGGGTTACGCAAAGAATCGTAACGGGAAACAAGATCAAGAGCCTGTCCAATGTGCATAAAAAAATCCGGAAACGGGTGAGCATTTCCGGATTCTTACACAGCCACTGGATCGGTCAACCGATCCTTAACTGATCGGCATTACCGAACGTTCGGCGGTTTTTTTGTTGTTAGCGGTGGGCCAGTTCGACTTCGTCGTCGCTGTCGAGAACGGCTTTATCCGTCTGGCGCAGCCACTGGCTGGTGAGGGTGCCTGCGGTCATGGAACCGCTGACGTTCAGCGCGGTACGCCCCATATCGATCAGCGGCTCAACGGAAATCAGCAGCGCCACTAAGGTTACCGGCAGGCCCATCGCCGGCAGCACGATCAGCGCGGCGAAGGTCGCGCCGCCGCCGACGCCCGCCACACCGGCGGAGCTGACGGTGACGATACCGACCAGCGTGGCTACCCACAGCGGATCCAGCGGGTTAATGCCGACGGTCGGCGCCACCATCACGGCCAGCATCGCCGGATACAGGCCCGCGCAGCCGTTCTGGCCAATGGTCGCGCCAAAGGAGGCCGAGAAGCTGGCGATGGATTCCGGTACGCCCAGGCGGCGGGTCTGCGCTTCCACGTTCAGCGGAATCGAGGCTGCGCTGGAACGGCTGGTAAAGGCAAAGGTCAGTACCGGCCACACCTTACGGAAATATTTCAGCGGGTTAACGCCGTTGACGCCGAGCAGCAGGCCGTGCACGACAAACATAATCGCCAGGCCCAGGTAGGACGCGACCACAAAGCCGCCAAGCTTAATGATGTCCTGCAGGTTGGAACCGGCCACCACTTTGGTCATCAGCGCCAGCACGCCGTACGGCGTTAACTGCATCACCAGACGGACCAGCTTCATCACCCAGCTCTGCAGCGTGTCGATAGCGGTCAGCACGCGCTGGCCTTTCGGTTCGTCATCTTTCAGCAGCTTGAGCGCGGCGACGCCGAGGAAGGCGGCAAAGATAACCACGCTGATGATCGAGGTCGGGTTGGCGCCGGTGAGATCGGCAAACGGGTTTTTCGGAACGAAGGAGAGCAGCAGCTGCGGGACGCTGAGGTCAGCGACTTTACCGACATAGTTGCTCTGGATAGCGTTCAGTCGCGCGGTTTCCGCGCTGCCCTGCACCAGGCCTTCCGCGGTTAAGCCGAACAGATTGGTGACCAGCACGCCGACCAGAGCGGCAATCAGGGTGGTGAAAAGCAGGGTGCCGATGGTCAGAAAGCTGATTTTCCCCAGCTGAGAGGCGTTGTGCAGACGGGCGACGGCGCTCAGAATGGAGGCGAAAACCAGCGGCATAACGATCATCTGCAGCAGCTGAACATAGCCGTTGCCGACAATATTAAACCACTGTACGGAGTCTTTCAGCACCGCGCTGTCGGCGCCGTAAATCAGCTGCAGCGCAAGGCCAAAGACCACGCCCATCGCCAGACCTACCAGCACCTTTTTGGCCAGACTCCACTGTTTGTGGCGGGTTTGCGCTAGAGCAAATAGCAACACCGCGAACACGATAATGTTCGCTATTAATGGAAGGTTCATCCCCGTTCTCCTGATTATTATCTGGCCCTGTTGAGGGCGCATCTGTAATGGCGCAAGAGTATCAGAAGTGCGATGTCGCGCTTATATCCATATGGAATGGGTTATTCCAAAGTGAAGCGTTTCGCCTGGTTATTGTCCCGTCTGGTGATTAATAAAGCGATCGAAGCGCAGCTGCAGGGCGCTGATGAGGGTGGATGACCAGCGTACGGCGTTATTTTCCGGCAGCGACTGCGGCATCCAGACGGCCCAGACGAACAGCGCCATGCACAGCACGCGCTCCAGCTGGTTGCCTTTGCGCGGCGCCAGAATCGGTACGCGAAAGCGCCAGCGGCAGGGCCACAGCAGCGGGACGCCGGCCGGGGTCAGCATATCGGCAAGGATATGGCTGAGATAGCCCAGCACCAAGCCCTGTACCGCATCGGCGGGGATAATCCAGCTGTCGGGCACTTTGAGGTAAAACAGCGTCAGGGCGCCAAACACCGCCAGCAGGCTGTGGGTGAAGCCGCGGTGGCCGAAGGCCCGGGCGATGGGTTTGGCTATCCAGCTTAGCCGCTGGCCGAGAAACGACTTCGGGTGGTCGATATCCGGCAGCAGGCAGGTCAGCACGGCGGCGGGTACAATATGCCACCAGTCGCCCTGCGCCAGCACGGGCGTCAGCTCGGCGTTTTTGGCAAAAACCGCGCAAGCGATGGAAAAGAGAAGGTGGCCTTCCGCCGTCATGATCGTACCCGTAAAACTGTCAATTCATACAGTATAGGGTTTTTATACAGTAGGCGGAAGAGGTGACGGTGTAACTCTTTGTCACAAAGCGGACATATTCCCCTCAGCCGCAGCGGGCGACCGAGGGCGCAGCGGTTATTCGCCCAGCAGATGAACCGCGCGAAGCTGTTCCAGCGAGCCGAGCCGGACGTCGGCCAGCGCATAGCGCGGGTCGCCGGCGTTCTCATGCTCCGGCACCACGATGGAGCGCATCCGCGCCGCTTTGCTGGCGACCATGCCGTTAACGGAATCTTCCAGCGCCACGCAGGACAGCGGGCTGACACCGAGCCTGTCGGCGCAATCGATATACACCTGCGGGTGCGGCTTGCTGTAGGGCAGCTTTTCGGCGGAGGCAAGCGCGTCAAACTGGTCGCGCAGCTCGAACATCGTCAGCACTTTTTCCAGCATATGCAGCGGAGAGGCCGACGCGAGACCGACCTTCAGCCCCTGCGCTTTGCACAGCGCGACCGCTTCGCGAACGCCCGGCAACAGCGGACGCTCTGCTTCAACCAGCGCGATGGCGCGGTTAATGATGGTTGCCGTCACTTCGTCGCGGCCTGGCCCCTGCCACGGCTGCTGGGCAAACCACAAGTCCACCACCATGTCGATGCGTAACCCCAGCGTGTCCGGCAGCTCGTTACGGCGGGAAATATCAACCCCCAGCCCGGCAATGACGTCCAGTTCGGCCCGATCCCAGAGGGGTTCGGAATCAATCAGTAAACCATCCATATCAAAAATAGCGGCAAGAATTTGGCGCTGGGCTGCCATAAAGCGACTCCTGTAGGGTAGTAAGACATAAGCATCGCAACAATCGTACACCATATCGCTTTTAAAGCGCAGGCGAAAACCGTCAACTAAAGGTAGACTTACAGCCAAACAGAGCGCGTCTTAACAAGGGGAACCCATGACGTATCAACAAGCTGGACGCATCGCCGTGCTGAAGCGTATTGCTGGCTGGGTGATTTTTATTCCAGCCGTAGTTTCCACCCTGATTTCCATTCTTAAATTCATGTATGAGCACAGCGAAAAGCAGCCGGGGATCAACGCGGTGATGCTCGATTTTGCCCACGTGATGATTGAGATGATGCGCTTTAACACGCCGTTTCTGAACGTTTTCTGGTACAACTCGCCGCTGCCGGATTTCCACAACAGCGCCAATATACTGTTCTGGATTATCTATGTGCTGGTGTTCGTCGGGCTGGCGCTGCAGGCGTCCGGCGCGCGGATGAGCCGCCAGGCGAAATTTTTGCGCGAAGGGGTTGAGGACCAGATGATCCTTGAGAAAGCGAAAGGGGCGGAAGGGTTGAACCGGGAGCAAATCGAAGCGCGTATCGTCGTACCGCACCACACCATCTTACTGCAGATCTTCCCGCTGTATGTGCTGCCGGTGGTGATTATCGTCTGCGGCTACTTCTTCTTCTCGCTGCTGGGCTTTTTATAATCGCGGATGGCGGCCACAAAAAAGCCCGGTATTTCACCGGGCTTTTTGCATTTATACCTGCGGCAGAGCGCGGGGTTTGCCTTCGCTGTCCACCGCCACATAGATAAACAGCGCTTCGGTGGCTTTATAGCGCTGGCCGATAGGCTCGGAGGAGACCTTTTTCACCCACACCTCAATGTTGATGGTAATAGAGGTGTTGCCGCGCTTTACGCAGCGGGCATAGCAGCAGACCACGTCACCGACGGCGACCGGACGCAGAAAGGTCATACCGTCAACGCGGACGGTGACGACGCGGCCATGGGCAATCTCTTTGGCCATGATCGCGCCGCCGATATCCATCTGCGACATCAGCCAGCCGCCAAAAATATCCCCGTTGGCGTTTGTGTCGGCAGGCATCGCCAGCGTACGCAGCACCAGGTCGCCCTGCGGCGCATCGATCTTCACGGTCATTATTTGTCGTCCTGCGGCATATGGCGGTAAATATAGATGCCGCTAAGCAGCGTAAAGACCAGCGTCAGGGCGGTTAACCCGAAGACCTTAAAGTTTACCCAGATGTTCTGCGGCAGCCAGAACGCGATATAGATATTCGCCAGGCCGCAGAGAATAAAGAACACCGCCCACGCAATATTGAGGCGCGACCAGACAAACTGCGGCAGAGTCAGCTCTTTACCCAGCATGCGCTGAATCAGCGGCTTTTTCATGACCCACTGGCTGACCAGCAGGGCGCCGGCGAACAGGACGTAAATCACGGTAACCTTCCACTTAATAAACTCATCGTTGTGGAAGAAAATGGTCAGACCGCCAAAAACGGCGACCAGCACGAAGGTGATCAGCGCCATTTTTTCGACTTTGCGATAGCGTACCCAGCTGTAAATCAGCACCACAGCGGTGGCGACAATCAGCGCCGTGGTCGCGGCATAAATGTCGTAAAGTTTATAGAAGGCGAAGAAGACCACCAGCGGTAAAAAATCCAGAAACTGCTTCATACATCGGTTCCGTAATTCAGTAACGGCCAGGCAGCGCCTGGCCTGGAAAGATTAGCTACGAATAAGCATATACAGGCGGAATAAATAGATCAGCAACAGCGCCGAAATAAGGTTGCTGATGCAGTTTACCACCACGGCGCCGACTTCCGGCGTAAGAACGGCGAAGCCCGAGGCAAACATCAGCAGCAGGGTTTTCGCCAGCAGCCAGCTGATGACCGCAGGCGCCACCAGGCGCATGTTGTTCCAGGCCAGACGCATGCTGCTGCGCATGGCGGTGAATATCCCCAGTTTGTCCTGCACCAGCATGATGGGGGCGAAAGCCAGCACGATGGCCAGCAGGACGCCCGGTACGACGACCAGCATCACGCCCAGCTGCACCATAAAGGTGGTGAGGAAGATCAGCAGAAACAGCTTCGGCAGCACCGGCGCGCTGGCGCCAATCGCCCGCAGGGCGCTGACGCGCTGGCCCGCGGAGACCATCTGGATCATCAGCAGAACGCCGCCTGCCAGAATGGCATTGCCGATAAGCCCGGAAAAAGTCGATGCCGCAGAGGCCCGCAGCAGGATCTGCTGCTGTTCCGGCGTCATGTTCTGCACCAGTTCAAACAGCCCGCCGCTGCCGGCGAGATTATCGCCATCGCGAAGGACCGCCATCTGCTCCTCGCTCGGTGAAAACGCATGGCCAAGCACCACCGTGATAAACGCACACAACAGCGCAATCAGCAGTACGGTAACGAACTGATTACGAAAAAAATTACCCGTGTCACGGTAAACGGACTTCGCCGTGATAGACATGCACTCTCCTTGAGTATTGCAGATGTTAGCTAGCCGGTAATTGTAACTCAGTTAGCGCCGTTCTGGCAGCATCCTGTCCCGTATGGAAAAGCATATCTTTGTAAAGAGGCGGTAAGTCGTAGCGCGCGCGCGCGCGGTTGCAGGCGTCATTCACCTGGCCGTCTTCGCCGGACATGGCGAACTCCCGGCAGGGAGAGGGACGATTTTCATACACCGAACAGCTGACGGCGCCGCCGATATCGCCCTGCAGGGCAACGCAGCGAACCTGCTTTTGGTTGGTGCCGCCCATACAGCGGAGAAATGGAGACAGGGGCTCGGTCAGCGCGGCGGGCACGCTGCCGCCGGCATCATCGGCTTCAGCCCAGTAGAAAGAGACTCGAAAATACGCACAACAGGCACCGCACGTCATGCACGGGTTTATATCGCTCATAGCCACACCTGAAAAAAACGCATCAACACATTGTCGTCCGCTAAATTATCCAGCCGAATTGCGCTGCGCAAGGGGGGCGCTGCACAATTTTTTGTAACACCGGAAAACCTGAAAATTGATGTGGATACGAATTTGCTTAACGAAAACGGCCATAAAAATTAATCAAGATCAATAAATGTTAAATCTAAGGATTGTGTGTGATCTGCGTTGGATCGTTTTTACTCATTTGTGGGTATAGTCACCGCGCTTTTAAAACCATAACGAAGGAGTGGATATGAAAAAATTAGCAGTGGCAGCGCTGGTTTTAAGCAGTTTCTCTGGTGGCGCATGGGCCCATGACGCGGGTGAATTTTTTATTCGTGCAGGTACTGCGACGGTGCGTCCGACGGAAGGCTCGGACAACGTGCTCGGCAGCCTTGGCAGTTTTCAGGTCAGCAACAATACCCAACTGGGGCTGACGTTTACCTATATGGCAACGGATAACATCGGTATTGAGCTGCTGGCGGCGACGCCGTTTCGCCATAAGGTCGGCACCGGTCCTACCGGCACCATCGCCACGGTGCATCAGCTGCCGCCAACGCTGATGGCGCAGTGGTATTTCTTTGATGCGAAGACCAAGCTGCGTCCGTATGTCGGGGTGGGGATTAACTACACCACCTTCTTTAACAACAGCTTTAACGATACCGGTAAAGATGCCGGGCTGTCCGATCTGAGCCTGAAGGATTCCTGGGGGGCGGCGGGTCAGGTGGGCGTAGACTATATGCTGAACCAGGACTGGCTCATCAACGCCTCGGTGTGGTACATGGATATCGATACTGACGTTAAGTTCAAAGCTAACGGCGTGAACCAGTCGGTCAGTACCCGTCTCGATCCGTGGGTCTTCATGTTCTCCGCAGGCTACCGCTTCTGAGCCGACAAGACTGGCCGCCGGGCGGCCAGTCGTTTTTTTAAACAAAATAGTTTAAAAATGGATTTCTTACATTTCACCCTCGGCGCCTGCTTTCTTATTCTTTCCTGAAAATTAAAATAATGCTTTTCCATCCAGTGACAGAATGTAGACCGTAATAATGAAGTTGAAATCCGTTTTTCTTATTTCCGCGTTAATTATCTCCGGGTGTGGCGCACAGGGTGACACGGCACGTCAAAAACGTTCCAGCATTCAACAAATGCGCACCAGCACATTAAATAAATTGTATACCCTCAACCCGCAGGCGCGCAGTGATGTGCAGAGTTCGGCAGGCTATGCGGTATTTTCAAATAACAGCAGTAAAATTTTCTTCTTTGGTTTCGGCAGCGGCTATGGCGTCGTAAAAGACCGGCGTACCGGGAAAGATACCTATATGAAAATGGCGCAGGCGGGGGCGGGCGTTGGCATGGGCGTGAAACAGTTAAGCACCGTGCTGGTATTCCATGACCGTAGCGCATTAAATGATTTTGTCACTAAAGGCTACGTCGTCGGCGCGGATGCCAACGCCGCGGCGAAATACGATGATAAAGGCGTTGCGCCTGTTAGCGCCTCGGCAAGCGGCGTCGCGAAAGACACCGAGTCTCTGCCGTCAAAGGTCAGCGTCTATGAAATCACCGAGAAGGGGCTGGCGGCGCAGGCCATGGTCAATGGTTATAAATATTGGCCGGACAGCGAGCTTAATTAACCAAAAAAAGACCGGTGCTAATGCATCGGTCTTATATCTAAGTATGTCCGCTGAATAATAAGCGGATTGACGTACAGGCTTTTCTTATATTGTTCTTTCTTTACGCTACTATAACTAGCGGCTGTTAGTGTGGTGGTGTTTAGTGAATCTCTTTTCAGGGAGGGAGGAGCAATATGAAAAATGAATTAGTGAAAATTGATGCGGTTATTGAGAGTTTAAATCAATCATTACACGCGCATTATAAATGGTTGGTGGATGTATTTCGTTATGTTTCCGTCAACGACCGCGACGTTCCCGAAATTACGGCAATCAGCTCTCATGATCTGTGTCAGTTTGGCCGTTGGGTCAATAAGACATTACAGGAACACCCGGAAGACAAGGGACTGCTGCTCGCAATCCACTTACACCACGAGGAAACGCACCGCGTCTGCCGGGAGCTGGTTGCGTCAATTGTTGCAAAAGATGTCAAACTGAAACTGTTTGATACGTTTCATGCCGCGCTTCAGGGGCTTATTGAATCTATTTACCAGTATCGGCGGCATCTTCTGCAGATCCGCACCAGTTATGACACGTTAACGGGTTTACCGTTGCGGCGGATTCTGGATGAATCCTTCGATGCCCAGTTGAGCGATGAAAGTGACGGCAAACTGTATATCCTGTTGTTAGATATTGATCATTTTAAACGCATTAATGATACCTGGGGACACCTGGTGGGCGATGGCGTGCTGCGGGCGTTTGCCGAGAAGTTGCGCGCTTCCACACGCAGCTATGAGCCGGTATACCGTTATGGCGGTGAAGAGTTTATCGTGATCCTGAAAGCGCACAGCCAGCATGAGGCATGTCGTACGGGACTACGGATAACCCAGGCGATTGCCGATTATCAGATACATGTGGAGCCGCATGAGATTCGCATTACGGTGACCTGCGGGCTCACGCCGGTACAGCAAGGAGAGCCATTGCATCGGGCGCTGGAGCGCGCTGATGCTGCAATGTATATGGGTAAACAAAGCGGTCGAAACCGGTGCATGTTTATCGATGAGGACCTGCGGGTGGTGACCGTCGGCGAAAAAAAGCCCGCGCGAGGCGGGCAAATAATACTGGAAGCAATGTGAGCAATGTCGTACCAAATACCTGAGTGATTTACTCAACTATCTGGTGATGAGAAAGATAATCTTTCTCATATGAAATATCAACCCCTTCTTTTACAGGGAGTTGTCTGCGACGGTAAATACCGTACGATGCTTACTGTCGTCCAGCGGCCAGGCGCGGGCAACGTCGCTCAGAGGGGCGGTGGTGTGCGCAATACGAAAACCACCCTCCGCTGCGGCCTGCAGCATCGCGCCGGTGGCGGCGACCAGCCGGGGAAAGCTCAGGCTGCCGATACCGCTGCCCATCAGCTGGATGGGGGAGGCGCGCAGCAGCGCGCCCGCGAGCGTGATGTTCTGTCCCGCCTGCGCGCCGACCTGCACATAGCGTATGGGTTCTGTGCCGCTGGCGTGCGTTGCCAGCGACGTCAGCAGGGTTTGCGCGACATTTCCCCAGAGGTAGTCAACCACCACGTCGATGCGCCCCGCGGCCTGTTCCGCCAGCTGCTGCTCTAGAGCCGCCGCGTCCGCGGTCAGCGCAATGGCGACGTCAGCGCCCAGCCCGTTGAGTACGGTCATATTACGCCCGGTGGCGACTATCTTTTTGGCGCCGAGGTGGCGGGCTATCTGTACCGCCAGCTGCCCGGCGCTACCGGTCGCGCCGTTAATCAACACCGTTTCTCCGGGGCGAAAACCGGTGCGATCGACCAGCGCCGCCCAGGCCGACATCCCCGGGTTCGCCATTGCCGCGGCCGTTACGTCATCCAGGTCGTCGGGCAGGGCAACACAGCTGTCTATCGCCACCGGCACGAACTCGGCCATGCTTCCCCACGGTGACGGGGGAAACGCAAACCACACGCGCTGGCCGTCCCGGGTGACGCCGGTGCCGTCCACACCGGCAATAAAGGGCAGTGTCCCGTCATAGCTGTAGTGCTGGCCAGAGGCGCGGCTTTTGACCACATGGCTGATAGCGGCAGCGCTGACCTGAACGATCTGCTGCCCGCTCTGCGCCTGCGGCATCGCGAAATCCGCATAAACCGGCCCCTGCTCGAGGGAGTAGACAACGGCTGCTTTCATCGGCTTTTCTCCTGACGATAGATATGTGTAAAATGCACATAATTAATATCGCCACTCTACGCCGGTAAAAAATTACATGCAAGATGCACATAAAAAATATGACATCACCGATTTTCACGGTGCGCTGCTTGACATCATGGGGGTGATGAACCACCCGTTGCGCGATGAGGTGCTGATGAAAGCGGCCGATGTCCGCCTCGATCAGGCGCTGTTCCCACTGCTGGTGACCATCGGACGCTATGGTCCGTCGGGGGTGGTGGAGCTTGCCGACAGGCTGGGGCGAGACTACACCACGGTCAGTCGTCAGGTGACGCGCCTGCTGGCGTTAGGGCTGGTGAACAAACGGGCGGGCAGGCATGACAAGCGGGTCAGCGAAGTGACGATAACGGCGGTCGGGGAGGCGCTGACGCAGCGCATTGACGAGGCGCGGCAGCGGCTAATGAATTCTGTTTTTGCCGACTGGCCGCAGGAGGATGTGCTGCAGCTGTTTTCGCTGCTGCGCAGATATGCGCAGGCGGTGAAAGGAGAAGCACCGTCTGGCAATAGCGCCAGACGGTAGCGGGATCACGCGCTGCGGGTTACCGCCTTCATCGCCTGAACGAAGGCTTTCAGCTCGGCCAGCATCGCCGGATGATTACCGACATGTTTCTCGATAATCTTGACGATTGCGGAGCCGGAAATCGCGCCCGCCGCGCCTGCGCCGATGGCGGCTGCGACCTGATCGGGCGAGGAGATGCCGAAGCCCTGCAGCGGCGGCGCGGCATGGTATTCGGTGAGCTTATCGATCAGATGGTGCAGCGGCAGGGCGGCGCGGTTCTCCGCGCCGGTGACGCCCGCACGGGAGAGCAGATAGGTGTAGCCGCGACCGTGCGAGGCAATCTGGCGCAGCAGCTCGTCATCGGCGTTTGGCGGGCAGATGAAGATCGGCGCCACGTTATGGCGCATCGCCGCCTGACGGAACGGTGCGGACTCTTCCACCGGCACGTCGGCCACCAGCACCGAGTCGACGCCCACGCGGGCGCATGTGGCGTAAAACTCGTCGATACCGCGGTTAAATACCAGGTTGGCGTACATCAGCAGGCCGATGGGAATGGTCGGATGCTTTTGACGAATAGCCGCCAGCAGCTCGAAGCACTGGGTCGGCGTCACCCCTGCGGCAAAGGCGCGCAGCGTGGCGCTCTGAATCGTCGGCCCATCCGCCAGCGGGTCGGAGAAGGGGATGCCCAGCTCCAGCGCATCGGCGCCCGCGTCGATCAGGGTGTCAATGATGTTGAGCGACTGTTCCGGCGTCGGATCGCCGAGCGTCACGAAGGGAACAAACGCGCCTTCCCGGCGAGCTTTCAGTTGTGCAAACAGGTTGTCATAGCGTTCCATCAGATTTCCCCTCGCGCTTTCAGAATATCGTGTACGGTGAAGATGTCTTTATCGCCGCGACCGGACAGGTTAACCACCAGCAGCTGCTCTTTTTCCGGGGCCTCGCGCATCATTTTCAGGGCATGAGCGAGCGCGTGGGAGGACTCCAGCGCCGGGATAATCCCCTCGTGACGGCACAGGGCCTTAAAAGCCTCCAGCGCTTCGTCGTCGGTAATGGAGACGTAATCGGCGCGGCCGATGCTGTTCAGGTACGCGTGCTGCGGCCCGACGGACGGGAAATCGAGCCCGGCGGAAATGGAGTAAGACTCTTCAATCTGGCCTTCATCGGTCTGCATCATCGGCGATTTCATGCCGAAATAGATGCCGACGCGGCCATGCTTCAGCGGCGCGCCGTGCTCGCCGGTTTCAATACCGTGACCGGCAGGCTCGACGCCGATAAGCCCAACCGACGCCTCATCGATGAAGTCCGCAAACATGCCGATGGCGTTAGAACCGCCGCCGACGCAGGCGATAACGGCATCCGGCAGACGACCCTCTTTTTCGAGGATCTGCGCTTTGGTCTCTTCGCCGATCATGCGCTGGTACTCACGCACGATGGTCGGGTACGGATGCGGGCCCGCCGCGGTGCCCAGCATATAGTGCGCCGTTTCATAGCTGCCGGACCAGTCGCGCAGCGCCTCGTTGCAGGCATCCTTCAGCGTGGCGGAACCGCTGTGCACTGGGATCACTTCTGCGCCCATCAGACGCATACGGAAGACGTTAGGCGACTGGCGCTCAACGTCTTTCGCGCCCATATAAACGCGGCATTTCAGGCCGAGCAGGGCGCTGGCCAGCGCCGAGGCGACGCCGTGCTGACCGGCCCCGGTTTCGGCGATGATTTCCGTTTTGCCCATGCGTTTTGCCAGCAGCGCCTGACCGAGCACCTGGTTGGTTTTGTGGGCGCCGCCGTGCAGCAGGTCCTCACGCTTGAGGTACAGCGTGGTGTTGGTGCCGGTGGTCAGGTTCTGACATTTAGTCAGCGCCGTCGGGCGACCGGCGTAGTTTTTCAGCAGGTCGGTAAACTGGGCCTGAAACGCCGGGTCCTTTTGCGCGCTGACGAAGGCTTCTTCGAGCTGGCGCAGGGCGGGCATCAGGATCTGCGGCACGTACTGGCCGCCAAACTCACCAAAGTAGGGATTTAATAACGTACTCATCATTGCTCCTTAATATGCGCGCAGCGTCTGAAATACCGAGGCCAGCTTGCTGGCATCTTTGATTCCCGGTTGCGACTCTACACCTGAATTGAAATCGAGCCCGGCGCAGCCGCTTTTTGCGGCTTCTACGCAGTTGTCAGGGCCAAGACCGCCTGCCAGTAAAACGTTGCTCAGCGGCTGGCCGTTAAGCAGGGACCAGTCGAAGCGCTGGCCGGTGCCGCCCTGGCCGTTATCCAGCACGTACTTATCGACGTGGTTGAGGTTGCGGGCCGGCAGCGTTTCGCCGACGCTCAGCGCTTTCCAGATTTGTACGCCAGCGGGCAGCAGAGCGCGAAGCGCATCGATACTGGCCTGGTCTTCGCTGCCGTGCAGCTGGACCGCGCTCAGACCAAGCTGCCCGACGGTGGCAGCAATCTCCGACGCCGGGGAGTTGCGAAAGACGCCGACGTAGCAGAGCGGCGCGGCGCGCATCACCTCGCGGGCCTGCGCTTCACTGACCGCGCGCGGCGAGGAGGGCACGAAAATCAGGCCGCCGTAGAGCGCGCCGGCCTCATAGGCGGCCTGGGCGTCCTGCGCGCGGGTCAGCCCGCAGACCTTGTTCTCCCCCAGCAGCACGCGGCGCACGGCGGCGTTGAGATCGTCATGCGCCATCAGCGCGGAGCCAATCAGAAAGCCGTTAGCAAAATGGCTCAGCTCGCGCACCTCGCGGTAGGTATTGATCCCGGACTCGCTGATGACGGTAACGCCTGCGCCAAGGCGCGGCGCCAGCTGACGGGTGCGGTTGAGATCGATAGACAAGTCGCGCAGGTCGCGGTTGTTGATCCCCACCACCTTTGCGCCGAGAGCGATAGCGCGCTCAAGCTCTTCCTCATTGCTGACCTCCGTCAGCACGCCCATGCTCAGGCTATGGGCGACGGCGGCAAGCTGGCGGTACTGCTCATCGTCCAGCACCGAAAGCATCAGCAGGCAGGCATCGGCCTGGTAGTAGCGCGCCAGCTGAATCTGGTAAGGATCGATAATAAAGTCCTTGCACAGCACGGGCTGCGGCGCGATGCGACTGACGATCGGCAGAAAATCGAAGCTGCCCTGGAAATATTTCTCATCGGTCAGCACGGAAATTGCGGAGGCGTAGTGCTTGTAGATACCGGCAATACGCGCCGGATCGAAGTCCTCGCGGATCACGCCTTTGGACGGCGAGGCCTTCTTGCATTCGAGAATGAATACGGTGCGCGCGCCCTGCAGCGCATCGTAAAAATGACGGCTGCTTGGCACGATGTCATTCTGAAAGCTGGCTAATGGCTGCTGTTGCTTACGGGCGTCGACCCAGATTTTTTTGTCGGCAACAATTTTCGCTAAAACGGTCTGCATTTTTTATCCTCTTGCCGCTAAGGCGGTCACCCGGTCATAGGCCGCGCCGCTGTGCAGCACATCCAGTACGTTTTGAACGTTGGTTTTCAGGTCTTCATGTCCGTGCAGGCGCATCAGCATCGCCACGTTGGCCGCGACGGCGGCTTCGTGAGCGGCTTCACCCTTACCTTGTAGTAAGCGCGTGAGAATGTCACGGTTTTCTTCCGGCGTGCCGCCGGCAAGCTGCTCCTGGCGGTACGGCGTCAGGCCGAAGTCGTCGGCGGTGAGCTGATAGTTCTTGATTTCGCCGTTGTGCAGCTCTGCCACCACGGTAGGCGCATGCAGAGAAACTTCATCCATACCGCCGCTGTGCACCACGGCGGCGCGCTGGTAGCCAAGCACGCGCAGCGTTTCGGCGATCGGCAGCACCAGCTCCGGGCTGTAGACGCCAATCAGCGCCAGCGGCGGGTGCGCCGGGTTGATGAGCGGCCCCAGCACGTTGAACAGGGTGCGGGTCTTCAGCTGCTGGCGCACCGGCATGGCGTGACGAAAGCCGGTGTGGTATTTCGGCGCAAACAGGAAGCAGACGCCCAGCTCGTCAAGCGCTTCGCGCGACTTCTCGGCCTTCATATCCAGGTTGATGCCGAAGGCCGCCAGCAGATCGGAGGAACCGGATTTACTCGAGACGCTGCGGTTGCCGTGTTTCGCCACTTTCATCCCGCAGGCGGCCGCCACAAAGGCGCTGGCGGTGGAAATATTGATGCTGTTGCTGCCGTCGCCGCCGGTGCCGACGATATCGGCAAACGGGTAGTCCGGACGCGGGAACGGCGCGGCGTTTTCCAGCAGCGCGGTGGCGGCGCCGGCAATCTCCTGCGGGTCTTCGCCGCGAATTTTCATGCTCACCAGCGCGGCGGCCAGCTGTTCAGGCTTCACTTCACCGCGCACCACCGCGGAAAACAGCTGGTGGCTCTCCTGCTGGCTCAGGGTCTGCGCCTGATACAGTTTCTCGAGGATCGGCTGCAGCGTGTTGGCGGGCTCGAGCTTTTTCAGCGCCCATTCCAGCGTTTGTTCGAGCAGGCGCGCGCCGTGGCTGGTCAGTATGGATTCCGGGTGGAACTGCACGCCGCAGACGCGGTCGGCGTCATGGCGCACCGCCATCACCATGCCGTTGAAGTGCGCGTTGACGGTCAGTCCCGCCGGGATGTTGCTGCCAACCAGCGAGTGATAGCGCGCTACCGGCAGCGGGTTCGGCAGTCCGGCGAACATCGCCTGACCGTCGTGCTCAATGCTGGACGCTTTACCGTGCAGAATTTCGCCCGCCTGGCCGACGTAACCGCCGTAGGCCTCTACAATGGCCTGGTGGCCGAGGCAGATGCCGATGATCGGCAGCTTGCCGCGCAAGCGGGTCAGCAGCTCCGGCATGCAGCCCGCTTCCGACGGCGCGCCGGGGCCAGGGGAGAGCATCAGCACCGGGTTTTCCATGGTGGTCAGACGGTCGATTAAGGTCTGGGCCGGAACGTGGTTGCGGTAAATCACCACGCTGTGGCCGTTGGCGCGCAGCTGATCTGCCAGGTTATAGGTGAAAGAGTCGATATTATCGAGCAGCAGAATATCAGCCATCAGAAAATCTCCTGTGCGTGGTGGGCCTGAGCGATAGCGCGCAGCACCGCGCGAGCTTTGTTGCGTGTTTCATCCGCTTCCGACTGCGGAACGGAGTCCAGCACCACGCCTGCGCCCGCCTGGACGGTGGCGATGCCGTTCTCGACAAACGCCGAGCGGATAACGATGCAGGTGTCGAGGTCGCCGTGGGCGGTGAAATAGCCGACCGCGCCGCCGTAGCTGCCGCGGCGTTTGCCTTCCGCCGCCGCGATAAGCTGCATTGCGCGAACCTTCGGCGCGCCGCTCAGGGTGCCCATATTCATGCAGGCGCGGTAGGCGTGCAGCACGTCGAGGTCGCGGCGCAGTTCGCCGACCACGCGGGAGACCAGGTGCATCACGAACGAGTAGCGATCTACTTTGGTGAGATCGGCGACGTAGCGGCTGCCCGGCGTACAGATGCGCGCCAGATCGTTACGGGCCAGATCCACCAGCATCAGGTGCTCCGACAGCTCTTTATGGTCGGTGCGCATCTCGAGCTCGATGCGGCTGTCGAGATCGCGGTCCAGCGAACCGTCGGCGCGGCGGCCGCGCGGACGGGTGCCGGCAATCGGGTAGATTTCAATCTGGCGGCTGTTGGCGTCGTACTTCAGCGAACTTTCCGGCGAGGCGCCGAACAGGGTGAAATCGTTATCCTGCATAAAGAACATGTACGGGCTGGGGTTGCTTTTCTTCAGCACGTCGTAGGCCGCCAGCGGCGACGGGCAGGGCAGCGAGAAGCGGCGGGACGGCACCACCTGGAAAATTTCCCCGGCGCGGATCGCGCGCTGCATTTTGCGCACCACGGCGCCGTACTCGTCGTCGCTCTGGTTGCATTCGCAGCGCATGCTGTCGATGCGCGTCACCGGCAGCGGCAGCGGGGGCTCGTTCAGCTGCTGGCTGAGCTGGGCGATACGCTGGCTCAGGCGCTGCTTTTCACTCTCCGATGGGGTAAAGAGGCTCGCCTGAATACGGGTGGTTTTGCTCTGATGGTCGATGACCAGCAGGGTCTCCGCCAGGTAGAAACAGTAGTCCGGGCAGGCGGTATCGCTTTCTAGCGCGGGCAGGTCTTCAAAACCGGCCACCAGGTCGTAGGCGAAAAGGCCGCCGAAAAACATGGCCTCGCGCTCTGCTACCGGCACGGTGACCAGCGTCTGGAGGAGGCGAAACGCGTCGAAAACGGAGAGCGAACACAGGCGGGCGTCTTCATCCAGCAGGCTGCTGACCGCCGGGAAGCGCAGCACGCGGGCGTGGGGCTGCTGCCGGTTTTCCACCCCGGCGGGCAGGGCATCGTCGAGCAGCGCCAGCAGCGCCAGACCGTTGTCAGAAAGCGCCTGAATAGTGACAGTGTCACCTAATGCCGTGATGCGTAGCGCGCTGTCGACCAGCAGCAGGCTTTTTACGTCGTCCTTACTGTCGATGTCGGCGGACTCCAGCAGCAGCGTTGCCGGGCGGGCGCCGCACAGCTGATGAAACAGCGCCGTCGGGTTTTCGCGATAAATGGCGTCACGGGTCAGGAGCTCGAGCGTAGGTTTTGGTCTTTGCATTGTCGTTCTCGCCTGGTCTGTTCAATTCGGTGGTTCAAAAAAAAGCCCGCGCAATGGCGGGCAAGGTATCTGTTTGTCTTATGCAGACGCGAAACACTGCCCGTTATCAGGAAGTGCGCCAGCCGCCGTGCATGGTGTTGAGAGACATTTTCATAACAGAAACCTCGTTGTGTGAACTTGCGTACTAGTTAACTAGTTCGATGGGGCAAAGTCAACCCCTGATTTCAGAAAATCCGCCTCTGACGTTATGATGTGCGCTGCAACAGCTATTCAACCTGTAACGGGAGCGATTTTGAGCGAGACCTCTTACGCTGTGATTTATGATTTACACAGCCACACCACCGCCTCCGACGGTTGCCTGACGCCAGAAGAGCTGGTGCATCGCGCGCTGGCGATGCGCGTCGGCACGCTGGCTATCACCGACCATGACTCTGTTGCGGCCATTCCGGCGGCCCGCGCTGAGATAGCCCGGGCCGGGCTGCCGTTAACGCTGATTAGCGGCACAGAAATTTCCACCGTGTGGGAAAACCATGAGATCCACATTGTTGGTCTGAATATTGATATTGCGCATCCGGTGCTGACCGCGTTTTTGCAGCAGCAAACCGAACGGCGCCAGCAGCGGGCGAAGCTGATTGCCGAGCGGCTGGAGAAAGCGAATATCCCCGGCGCCTGGGAAGGGGCGCTGCGTCTTGCTGACGGCGGCGCCGTGACGCGCGGGCATTTCGCCCGTTTTCTGGTGGAGGCCGGTAAAGCCAGCACCATGGCCGACGTGTTTAAACGCTATCTGGCGCGCGGGAAAACCGGATATGTTCCGCCACAGTGGTGTACAATAGATCAAGCTATTGATGTGATTCATCATTCTGGCGGCAAGGCGGTACTGGCCCATCCGGGTCGCTATAACCTCTCCGCCAAGTGGCTGAAGCGGCTGCTGGCCTTTTTCAGCGAGAGCGGCGGCGATGCGATGGAAGTCGCGCAGTGCCAGCAGGCGCCCCACGAACGCGCACAACTCGCCGCTTACGCGCGCCAGTATGGTTTGCTGGCGTCACAGGGTTCGGATTTCCATCTGCCTTGTCCATGGATAGAACTCGGCCGTAAGCTGTGGCTCCCGGCCGGCGTGGAAAGCGTGTGGCAAAGCTGGGAGCAGCCCCAGAAGACGAACGAGAGGGAAGTATGAGTCAGTTTTTTTATATTCATCCGGAAAACCCGCAGCCGCGCCTGATCAATCAGGCGGTGGAGATTGTGCGCAAGGGCGGCGTTATCGTCTACCCGACCGACTCCGGCTACGCACTGGGCTGCAAAATTGAAGACAAAGGCGCAATGGAGCGAATTTGCCGCATCCGCCACCTGCCGGACGGCCACAACTTTACCCTGGTGTGCCGGGATCTCTCCGAGCTGTCGACCTACGCGTATGTCGATAATGTGGCCTTTCGCCTGATTAAAAACAACACGCCGGGCAACTACACCTTTATCCTCAAGGGGACGAAAGAGGTGCCGCGCCGCCTGCTGCAGGAGAAGCGCAAAACCATCGGCATGCGCGTTCCGTCCAACCCGATAGCCCAGGCGCTGCTGGAGGCCATCGGCGAGCCGATGCTGTCGACCTCCCTGATGCTGCCCGGCAGCGATTTTACCGAATCCGACCCGGATGAAATCAAGGACCGCCTGGAGAAGCAGGTGGACCTGATTATCCACGGCGGCTATCTCGGCCAGCAGCCGACGACGGTTATCGATCTCACCGACGACGCGCCGGTGGTGCTGCGCGAAGGCGTGGGGAACGTGAAACCTTTCCAGTAATGGATGAAACCGCTATACTACGCGGCCCTGAATGCCGCGTAATGCAGCATAGACGAATTCTCTACGACGCCTGGGAAGGCGACACCTTAAGGAAGCTCTATGAGCGAGAAATTACAGAAAGTGCTGGCCCGTGCCGGTCACGGCTCGCGTCGTGAAATCGAATCCATGATCGAAGCCGGTCGCGTCAGCGTTGATGGCAAAATTGCCACCCTTGGCGATCGCGTTGAAATTACCCCTGGCCTGAAAATCCGTATCGACGGTCATCTTATCTCCGTCAAAGAATCCGTTGAGCAGATCTGCCGCGTGCTGGCGTACTACAAGCCGGAAGGCGAGCTCTGCACCCGTAACGATCCGGAAGGCCGTCCGACGGTGTTCGACCGTCTGCCGAAGCTGCGCGGCGCGCGCTGGATTGCGGTCGGGCGTCTGGACGTGAACACCTGCGGTCTGCTGCTGTTTACCACCGACGGCGAGCTGGCTAACCGCCTGATGCACCCGAGCCGCGAAGTTGAGCGTGAATACGCGGTGCGCGTGTTCGGCCAGGTCGACGACAACAAAGTGCGCGAACTGGCGCGCGGCGTGCAGCTCGAAGACGGCCCGGCGGCGTTTAAGACCATTAAGTTCACCGGCGGCGAAGGGATCAACCAGTGGTACAACGTCACGCTGACCGAGGGGCGCAACCGCGAAGTTCGTCGCCTGTGGGAGGCCGTGGGCGTCCAGGTCAGCCGTCTTATCCGCGTACGTTATGGCGACATTCCGCTGCCGAAAGGCCTGCCGCGCGGCGGCTGGACCGAACTCGATCTGGCGCAGACCAACTACCTGCGTGAGCTGGTCGAACTCAAGCCGGAAACCGAATCCAAAGTGGCGGTGGAAAAAGATCGCCGTCGTATGAAGGCGAACCAGATTCGCCGTGCGGTGAAGCGTCACAGCCAGGTAAACAGCAAGCCGGCGCGCAGCACCGGCCGTCGCGCCAGCAGCCGTAACAGCGGCAGCGGTTCATAAACCGCTGGGTGACGATGAAAAAAGGGCCTTCGGGCCCTTTTTTCATGTCCGGCGATCAGTAATCGATGCCGATCTGCGCTTTAACTCCGGCGTCAAACGCGTGTTTGACCGGGCGCAGTTCGCTCACCGTATCGGCCATCTCCAGGATGTCGCGGTGGCAGCCGCGGCCGGTGACGATCGCCGTCTGGCCATGAGGACGGTTGCGCAGGGCGCTCAGCACCTCCTCGAGCGGCAGATAGTCATAGGCCACCATATAGGTCAGCTCGTCAAGGATGACCAGATCGAGGCTCTCATCGGCCAGCATCCGGCGCGCGTGCTGCCAGACGCTCAGGCAGGCGGCGGTATCGCTTTCCCGGTCCTGGGTGTTCCAGGTAAATCCCGTCGCCATGACCTGAAACTCGACGCCGTGCGGCTCCAGCAGGTTGCGCTCGCCGTTGGGCCATTGGCCCTTAATAAACTGGATAACGCCCACTTTTTTGCCGTGGCCGACGGCGCGGGTCGCGGTGCCGAAGGCGGCGGTGGTTTTTCCTTTGCCGTTGCCGGTCAGCACGAGAAGGATTCCGCGCGTTTCCTGAGCCCCGGCGACGCGGGCTTCTACTTTTTCTTTCAGACGCTGCTGGCGCTCGCGATGTCGTTCATCGGTCATTGTGAAATTCCTGGTTTACGGTTTGGCTGGGCGTCAAAGGTCATACCGGTCTTACGGCGGCTGTCGTCGCCCATCAGCCACAGGTACAGCGGCATAATGTCCGCTGGCGTTTTTAATTTCTGCGGGTCTTCCGTCGGGAAGGCGCTGGCGCGCATCCCGGTGCGGGTGCCGCCCGGATTGATGCAGTTCACGCGCAGCTGCCCCTGGTACTCCTCCGCCAGCACCTGCATCATGCCTTCGGTGGCGAACTTGGAGGCCGCATAGGCGCCCCAGTTGGCGCGTCCCTGGCGGCCGACGCTTGAGGAGGTGAACACCAGCGAACCGGCGTCAGACTTCAGTAATAAAGGAAGCAGCGCCTGGGTCAGCATAAAGGTGCCGTTGACGTTAACCTGCATCACGTCCTGCCAGACTTCCGGCTTTTGTTCCGCCATCGGCGATACGTCGCCCAGCAGCCCGGCGTTATGCAAAACGCCGTCCAGCCGCGGATAGTGAATGGCGACTTTTTGCGCCAGAGTGTGGCACTCCTGGGGCGTGCAGGTCAGAAGGTCGAGGATGAACCACTGCGGCGCAATGCCGCCTTCCTGCTGGATCTGCTGCGCCACGGCGCGCAGCTTATCGTCATTACGGCCAAGCAGAATTACGCTTGCGCCATAGCGGGCGTAGGTCAGGGCGGCTTCGCGGCCAATGCCGTCGCTGGCGCCGGTCACCAGGATGATGCGCTGTTGCAGCAAATCGCGTTGCGGTTGGTAATGCACGGATTTTCTCCTGTGGCCCTGCGTCAGGCCACGTTACTGTTCTGTCAGTTCACTTTTCGGCTTTATGCCCTAAACCGCAGGGGATTTCAATCAGCCAGGCGGACAGGCTATTCTAAATTAACATTTTGCAAAGATTTCATTGGCAACAAAAACCGCTTAACGCCCCTGTGTTTCATTCCATCGGCGCGGGAGACGCCGCCGCTGGGCTGTTGTACACTCGGTGCAAACGTAAGTCGTTCATTTTAAGGTGGAAGCGTGGAAATATTGTCTCAATATGGGTTGTTTTTAGCGAAAATCGCTACGGTTGTTGTGGCGATCGCGGTGGTTGCTGCATTTATCGTGAATCTTACCCAACGCAAGAAGCAGCGCGGTGAGCTGAAGGTAACCAATTTAAGTGAACACTATAAGGCGCTGCAGGAGGAGATGGGGGCAGCGCTGCTTGATGCGCCCCAGCAGAAGCTGTGGCACAAGGAGCAGAAGAAAAAGCTCAAACAGGAAGTGAAGGCCGCAAAGGCCAGTGCGAAAAAGGGGATTGCCGCTGGCGATAAGTCCCGCGTCTGGGTGCTGGACTTTAAGGGCAGTATGGACGCCCATGAGGTCAATGCGCTGCGCGAAGAGGTGACGGCGGTGCTGGCGGTGGTCAAGCCGCAGGATCAGGTGGTGCTGCGTCTGGAAAGCCCCGGCGGGGTGGTGCACGGTTACGGCCTGGCGGCTTCCCAGCTGCAGCGCCTGCGCGACAAGCAGGTCCCGCTGACCATCGCCGTAGATAAAGTGGCGGCGAGCGGCGGCTATATGATGGCCTGCGTGGGCAATAAAATTGTTTGTGCGCCGTTTGCCATTATCGGCTCCATCGGCGTGGTGGCGCAGATCCCTAACTTTAACCGCTTCCTGAAGGGTAAGGATATCGATATCGAGCTGCATACCGCCGGGCAGTACAAGCGTACGCTGACGCTGCTGGGGGAGAACACCGAAGAAGGGCGGCAGAAGTTCCGCGAGGATCTCAACGAGACGCACCATCTGTTTAAAGACTTCGTCCACAGTATGCGTCCGCAGCTGGATATCGAGCAGGTGGCGACCGGCGAGCACTGGTACGGCAGCCAGGCCAAAGAGAAGGGGCTGGTTGATGATATCGGCACCAGCGACGACCTGCTGCTGGGGCTGATGAAAGACCACGAGGTGCTGAATGTGCGCTACCTGCAGCGGAAAAAGCTGCTCGACCGTGTTACCGGCAGCGCGGCGGAGAGCGCCGACCGCCTGCTGATGCGCTGGTGGCAGCGCGGTCAGAAGCCGATGATGTAGCCCTGAGGGCTTGAAACACACCACGAAAAAGCGAGGCGTCAGCCTCGCTTTTTACGTTAATCGATCAGGTGATACTTCTCCGACAGCGCGTGCGCCAGGTATTTAAACATGTTGAATACCGCGGTGCTTTTCGGCGTCGGCAGGCCTTGTTCATCCAGATAGAATTCGCCGCTGAAAATCAGCACGCCGTTACGCTGGGTAACGTCGGTCGCTTCGATACCGGCCAGGGTGTCTTCGTGCTCACGGATGAGGCGGTTGGCTTCTGCCAGCAGAGATTGACGATCGATAGGCTTGGATGTCTCTTGCATAATTTACTCCTTGAATCACTGGCGTTAGTCTACGCCGGGCGCGCCGCCCGGGCAAATTTCCGTGCCGTTTGCAGGGAAATTGTACCGGGGCTGTCGCTGGCGGGAATCACTTTTGCATGCTAATAAAGTTGCGTAACGAATTTTATCAGGTACAGTGTGACGCTTTCGGCAAACTGGCAACAGATTTGCTTGACATTCGACCGAAAATTCTTCGTGCTATATGCCCTGGCGAGGAAATGCCAGTAAACTCAGCCATCTGGCTGACGTTGTCTGGAGCTGGACTCGCAAAGGGGGTTGATATCCATTGACGCCGCCGCAACATACAAGGCTCGTCGCCAGTGGAAGGTGAATCAATGTGCGATGTATTCCTGGAAGAATTAGATTAGGTAAAGGTGAATATGGGTAAAGCTCTCGTTATCGTTGAGTCCCCGGCAAAAGCCAAAACGATCAATAAGTATCTGGGTAATGACTACGTGGTGAAATCCAGCGTCGGTCATATCCGCGATTTGCCGACCAGTGGCTCAGCAACCAAAAAGAGCGCTGACTCTGCCTCCACCAAAACGGCTAAAAAGCCTAAAAAGGATGAACGTGGCGCGCTTGTCAACCGTATGGGCGTGGATCCATGGCACGACTGGAAAGCACAGTATGAAGTGCTGCCAGGCAAAGAGAAGGTAGTCTCAGAGCTTAAGCAGTTGGCCGAAAAGGCTGACCACATCTATCTCGCAACCGACCTTGACCGCGAAGGGGAAGCCATTGCATGGCACCTGCGGGAAGTGATCGGCGGTGACGACACGCGCTACAGCCGCGTCGTGTTTAACGAGATAACCAAGAATGCGATTCGTCAGGCGTTTGAGAAGCCGGGCGAGCTGAATATCGACCGCGTCAACGCCCAACAGGCGCGCCGCTTTGTCGATCGCGTGGTGGGGTATATGGTCTCCCCGCTGCTGTGGAAGAAAATCGCCCGCGGGCTTTCCGCAGGCCGCGTCCAGTCCGTTGCCGTGCGTCTGGTGGTCGAACGCGAGCGTGAAATTAAGGCGTTTGTCCCGGAAGAGTTCTGGGAAATCGACGCCAGCACCACGACGCCGTCCGGCGAAGTGCTGCCGCTGCAGGTGAGCCACTACCTCGATAAGCCGTTCCGTCCGGTCACCCGCGATGAAACCATGGCGGCGGTCAGCCTGCTTGAGAAAGCGCGCTACAGCGTGGTGGAACGTGAAGATAAGCCGACCAGCAGCAAGCCGGGCGCGCCGTACATCACCTCTACGCTACAGCAGGCGGCAAGCACCCGTCTGGGCTTTGGCGTTAAGAAAACCATGATGATGGCCCAGCGTCTGTACGAAGCGGGTTACATCACCTACATGCGTACCGACTCGACCAACCTGAGCCAGGACGCGCTGAACATGGTGCGCGGCTATATCAGCGACAGCTTCGGCAAAAAATATCTGCCGGAAAGCGCCAACCAGTACGCCAGCAAAGAGAACTCTCAGGAAGCGCACGAAGCGATTCGTCCCTCCGACGTCAACGTGATGGCGGAAGCGCTGAAGGATATGGAAACCGACGCGCAGAAGCTGTATCAGCTGATCTGGCGTCAGTTTGTCGCCTGCCAGATGACCCCGGCGCAGTATGACTCCACCACGCTGACCGTGGCTGCCGGGGATTACAAGCTGAAGGCCCGCGGCCGCACGCTGCGCTTTGACGGCTGGACGAAAGTGATGCCCGCGCTGCGTAAGGGCGATGAGGACCGTACGCTGCCGCCGGTGAAACAGGGCGATGCGCTGTCGCTCGTTGAGCTGCAGCCCGCCCAGCACTTTACCAAGCCGCCTGCGCGCTTTAGCGAAGCATCGCTGGTGAAAGAGCTGGAAAAACGCGGTATCGGCCGCCCGTCCACCTATGCGTCGATCATTTCGACGATTCAGGACAGGGGCTATGTCCGCGTCGAAAACCGCCGCTTTTATGCCGAGAAAATGGGGGAGATCGTCACCGATCGTCTGGAAGAAAACTTCCGCGAGCTGATGAACTACGACTTTACCGCCCAGATGGAAGACAGCCTGGACCAGGTGGCGAACCATCAGGCCGAGTGGAAGGAGGTGCTGAACGACTTCTTCGGCGACTTTACCCGCCAGCTCGAAACGGCGGAAAAAGGCCCGGAAGAGGGCGGCATGCAGCCGAATCCGATGGTGCTGACCAGCATCGACTGCCCGACCTGCGGACGCAAGATGGGTATTCGTACCGCCAGCACCGGCGTTTTCCTCGGCTGTTCCGGCTATGCGCTGTCGCCGAAAGAGCGCTGCAAGACCACCATTAACCTGGTGCCGGAAAACGAAGTGCTGAACGTGCTGGAAGGCGATGACGCGGAAACCAACGCGCTGCGCGCCAAACGCCGCTGCGCCAAATGTGGTACGGCGATGGACAGCTATCTCATCGATCCGAAGCGTAAGCTGCACGTCTGCGGCAACAACCCGACCTGCGACGGCTACGAGATTGAAGAGGGCGAGTTCCGCATCAAGGGGTACGACGGCCCGGTCGTTGAGTGCGAGAAATGCGGTTCGGAAATGCACCTGAAAATGGGGCGTTTCGGTAAGTACATGGCCTGCACCAACGACGACTGTAAGAATACCCGTAAAATCCTGCGCAACGGCGACGTGGCGCCGCCGAAGGAAGATCCGGTTCCGCTGCCGGAACTGCCGTGCGAAAAATCGGATGCGTACTTTGTGCTGCGCGACGGCGCGGCCGGGGTATTCCTGGCGGCGAACACCTTCCCGAAATCGCGTGAAACCCGTGCGCCGCTGGTTGAAGAGCTGCACCGCTTCCGCGATCGCCTGCCGGAAAAACTGCGCTATCTTGCCGATGCGCCGCAGGAAGACGGACAGGGCAACAAGACGATGGTGCGCTTTAGCCGTAAGACGAAGCAGCAGTATGTCGCGTCTGAAAAAGACGGAAAAGCGACCGGCTGGTCCGCCTTCTTTGTCGACGGGAAATGGCAGGAAGCGAAGAAGTAAATCTGCTTCTTTGCCTGTCATCAGACCTTCGGGGGCCGCGTTCGCGGCCCCTTTTTATTACCTTGTTATTATTTTTTCTTCACATCTATACACATCCGGTATAAATGATATAGTGGTTATAGTTAACTCATTTCTTATTATTAAATCGTCTTAGGCCACTGATGCCTTTGCATTACGCGGACACCGGTCATGAAATTACAGCAGCTTCGTTATATTGTTGAGGTGGTCAACCATAACCTCAACGTCTCCTCTACCGCTGAGGGCCTGTATACCTCGCAGCCGGGCATCAGTAAGCAGGTCCGCATGCTGGAAGATGAGCTGGGGATCCAGATCTTTGCCCGTAGCGGCAAACATCTCACCCAGGTCACTCCCGCCGGACAGGAAATTATCCGCATCGCGCGTGAAGTGCTGTCAAAAGTTGATGCCATCAAGTCCGTCGCCGGTGAGCATACCTGGCCGGATAAAGGGTCGCTGTATGTCGCGACGACCCACACCCAGGCGCGCTACGCGCTTCCGGGCGTCATTAAGGGCTTTATTGAACGCTACCCGCGCGTCTCGCTGCATATGCATCAGGGCTCACCGACGCAAATTGCGGAAGCGGTGTCGAAAGGCAATGCCGATTTTGCCATTGCGACCGAAGCGCTGCATCTGTACGACGATCTGGTGATGCTGCCGTGCTACCACTGGAACCGGTCCATTGTGGTGACGCCGGAGCACCCGCTGGCCTCGAAAACCTCAGTGACGATTGAAGAGCTGGCGCAGTATCCGCTGGTGACCTACACCTTTGGCTTTACCGGTCGTTCCGAGCTGGATACCGCATTTAACCGCGCCGGGCTTACGCCGCGCATTGTCTTTACCGCGACCGATGCCGATGTGATTAAAACCTACGTGCGTCTGGGGTTAGGGGTAGGGGTGATCGCCAGCATGGCGGTCGATCCGGTGTCCGATCCGGACCTGGTGAAGCTCGATGCGCACGAGATTTTCAGCCACAGCACGACGAAAATCGGCTTCCGCCGCAGCACGTTTTTACGTAGCTATATGTATGATTTTATTCAACGCTTTGCGCCGCACCTGACGCGTGACGTGGTCGATACGGCCGTGGCGCTGCGCTCGAATGAAGATATTGAGGCGATGTTTAAAGATATTAAATTACCTGAAAAATAATTTCCCGCGTTATTAAGGGTATCTCCGGTGACGGGGATACCCGCTTTAAAGCCGCCAGACAATATCCGCAGATGTATTCCTCATTACCGCAGCATGACAAAATAGAACTATTTCTCCATAATGCAAATTTGCATTAACAATTATTTATTTGTTGTCAAAAGATTGAATGTTCACATGCTATTAATTCATAAATTCGCTGGATTTTGAGCAGGTTTTTAATTAGGATTTATCTCAATGATAATTAACTGCGCCAATTGTTCGCGCCGTAACGATAAGTGGTATCGATTATATGAGGTTAGCAATGCCAGCAGAACGTGAAGAATCGCCAAGGGATCCTGCGCTCAAGCGTAAGGCCTGGCGAGCGGTGTTTTTGGGTTCGGCCGTGTTCTGGGGGGTTGTCGTGTTCCTTATCTGGACGTTTTGGGGTTAAAAAATGGCGGAACCGGGTCATCGTGTGGCAGTGAAGAAAAAACGGCAAGCACCAGCAGATGACAGCGCGCCGCCTCGTAAAAAGGTGCCAGGCGAGGTTCCGGCATCGTGGAAATTGACGCAGCAGCAGCAGGCATTTATTGATTCCTTTGCGCAAGACGATGATAAAGAAGATTGATATTGTCGCCGGGAATAATATCCGCAGGATGTGTGTTGTTTCCTCTTGCGCTCATTAATAAAGACATCCCCGCAATATGCGACAACCTGTAAAAGACGATTAAGAAAAATAATACAGATGTCCCCAGGGGCATTGCTGAGTAAACCCGGTACCGTTCCGGGTTTTTGTTTTTTTACGGGTAAAGATTTGCCCGATTTTAGCAATTAGGGTTGTTATCAAAACGTTACGACAGGCATGTGTTATCTTTAAAGACAGGCCCTGAGGAGCATCAGGGTGGTGAATCCCTGTCATTAAGGAGGAGCTATGTCGTTAACCCTACGCGAAGCCAGTAAGGATACGCTGCAGGTTCAGGCAAAAACGTATCACTACTACAGCCTGCCGCTGGCCGCAAAACAGATCGGCGATATTTCCCGTCTGCCGAAATCACTCAAAGTCTTACTCGAAAACCTGCTGCGCTGGCAGGATGGCGATTCCGTCACCGCAGACGATATCCACGCGCTGGCCGCCTGGCTTACCCAGGCGCACGCCGACCGTGAAATCGCCTGGCGCCCCGCCCGCGTGCTGATGCAGGATTTTACCGGCGTCCCGGCGGTCGTTGACCTTGCGGCTATGCGTGAAGCCGTGAAGCGGCTCGGCGGCGATACCGCGAAAGTAAACCCGCTGTCGCCCGTTGATCTGGTGATTGACCACTCGGTAACGGTCGATCGCTTCGGCGATGATGACGCCTTCAGCGAAAACGTGCGTCTGGAGATGGAGCGCAACCACGAACGCTATGTGTTTCTGCGCTGGGGACAGCAGGCGTTCAGCCGCTTCAGCGTGGTGCCGCCGGGAACCGGGATCTGCCATCAGGTTAACCTGGAGTACCTGGGCAAAGCGGTATGGAGCGAAGAACAGAACGGGGAGTGGGTCGCCTGGCCGGACAGCCTGGTGGGCACCGATTCCCATACCACCATGATCAACGGGCTGGGCGTGCTGGGCTGGGGCGTCGGCGGTATTGAAGCCGAAGCCGCGATGCTGGGCCAGCCGGTCTCGATGCTGATTCCGGACGTGGTGGGCTTTAAGCTCAGCGGAAAGCTGCGCGAAGGCATTACCGCGACCGACCTGGTGCTGACCGTTACGCAGATGCTGCGCAAGCACGGGGTGGTGGGTAAATTTGTTGAATTTTATGGCGATGGCCTTGATTCATTGCCGCTGGCCGATCGCGCGACGATCGCCAATATGTCGCCGGAATACGGCGCCACCTGCGGCTTCTTCCCGATTGATGCGGTGACCCTCGACTACATGCGCCTCAGCGGACGCAGCGACGCGCAGATAGCGCTGGTGGAGGCGTATGCTAAAGCGCAGGGCATGTGGCGTCTGCCGGGCGATGAGCCGGTGTTCACCAGCACGCTGGCGCTGGACATGGGCGAAGTAGAGGCCAGCCTCGCCGGGCCGAAGCGTCCGCAGGACCGCGTGGCGCTGGGCAATGTGCCGAAAGCGTTCGCCGCCAGCGCGGAGCTTGAGCTGAACGCCGCGCAGAAAAACCGCCCGCCGGTGGAATATACTCTGAACGGTCATCAGTACGCGCTGCCCGACGGCGCGGTGGTGATTGCGGCCATCACCTCCTGTACTAACACCTCAAACCCCAGCGTGCTGATGGCAGCCGGGCTGCTGGCGAAAAAAGCCGTCGCGCGGGGTCTGAAACGTCAGCCGTGGGTTAAAGCCTCGCTGGCGCCGGGATCGAAAGTGGTTTCCGACTATCTGGCCCATGCCGGACTAACGCCCTGGCTGGATGCGCTGGGCTTTAACCTCGTGGGCTACGGCTGTACCACCTGTATCGGCAACTCCGGCCCGCTGCCGGAGCCTATCGAGCTGGCGATTAAACAGGGCGATCTCACCGTAGGCGCGGTGCTTTCCGGCAACCGAAACTTTGAAGGACGTATTCACCCATTGGTGAAAACCAACTGGCTGGCCTCGCCGCCGCTGGTGGTGGCCTATGCGCTGGCCGGCAATATGAACCTCGACCTGACCCGCGATCCGCTGGGGCATGACGGGCAGGGCGCGCCGGTGTACCTCCGCGATATCTGGCCGAGCGGGCAGGAGATAGCCCGGGCGGTGGAGGCAGTCTCAACCGACATGTTCCACAAGGAGTACGCCGCCGTGTTTGAAGGCACGCCGGAGTGGAAGTCCATTCAGGTCGAAGGGTCGGATACCTACGGCTGGCAGCCGGACTCCACCTATATCCGCCTGTCGCCGTTCTTTGATGAGATGGGCGTAACACCGGACCCGGTTGAAGATATCCACGGCGCGCGGATCCTGGCGATGCTCGGCGACTCGGTCACCACCGACCACATTTCGCCCGCGGGCAACATTAAGGCCGAGAGCCCGGCGGGGCGCTATCTGCAAAGCCATGGCGTTGAGCGGCGCGACTTTAACTCCTACGGTTCGCGACGCGGCAACCATGAGGTCATGATGCGGGGAACGTTTGCCAACATCCGCATTCGCAACGAGATGGTGCCCGGCGTCGAGGGCGGGATGACGCGCCACTTGCCGGGAGCGGAGGTGGTCTCTATTTATGACGCGGCGATGCGCTATCAGCAGGAGGGAACGCCGCTGGCGGTGATAGCCGGTAAAGAGTACGGTTCTGGCTCCAGCCGCGACTGGGCCGCCAAGGGACCGCGTCTGCTGGGCGTGCGGGTGGTGATTGCCGAGTCGTTTGAGCGAATTCACCGTTCCAACCTGATCGGGATGGGGATTCTTCCGCTTGAGTTCGCGCCGGGCGTGAGCCGCAAAACCCTGGGGCTGACCGGGGAGGAGCGTATCGATATCAGCGGTTTGCAGGCGCTGAAGCCCGGGGCGACGGTGGCGGTGAAGCTGACCCGCGCGGACGGAAAAACGCAGGTTATCCACTGCCGCTGCCGTATCGATACCGCCACGGAGCTGACCTACTACCAGAACGACGGCATCCTGCACTACGTGATTCGTAATATGCTGCACTGATGCGTGTCAGATAGCGGGCCTGCGCCGCAGACCCGCTATCTTCAGAACATTACCGGCAAACCCAGCCCCTTTTTCACGATGGCCAGCGTCTTCTGCGTCAACTCATGCGCCTGCTCGCTGCCCTGTTTCAGAATACCGAGCAGCGTTTCTTTATCGTTGATAAGCGCCCGCCGGCGCTCGCGTATCGGCGCCAGCAGCGTTTGCAGGCACTCCTCCAGCGTGTTTTTACAGACGCGGTCGCCGAGCCCGCCGCGCTGGTAATGCGCTTTCATCTCGCGCACTTTGTCGGTATCCGGGTGAAAAGCGTCAAGCCAGGTAAACACCACGTTGCCCTCAATTTTGCCCGGATCGCTTATCCGCAGATGGCCCGGGTCGGTAAACATATCGCTGACGGCGCGATGGATTTCCACTTCAGAGGCCGACAGCGACAGCGCGTTGCCGAGCGATTTCGACATCTTGGCGTTACCGTCCACCCCGGGCAGTCGGCCCATCGGGCTCAGCACGGCCTCGCAGCGTCTGAGCGTCTGTTCGCCGGTCAGCGCATTCATTTTGTGAACGATTTCGTTGGTTTGCTCGATCATCGGCAGCTGATCGTCGCCCACCGGCACCCGATCGGCGCCAAAGGCGGTAATATCGGCTGCCTGGCTGATGGGATAGACCAGAAAGCCGGTCGGCAGCGAGCGGGAAAAGCCTTTCTGCAGGATCTCGTTTTTCACCGTCGGGTTACGCTCCACGCGGGAGACGGTCACGATATTCATATACAGCATGGTTAACTCCGCCAGCGCAGGCAGGGCGGACTGCAGGCAGATGGTCGACAGGTCGGGGCGAATGCCGACCGCCAGATAATCCGCCATTACCTCCAGAATGTTGTTCACCACCTTTTCCGGCTGGCTGCCGTTGTCGGTCAATCCCTGGAGATCGGCAATCAGGATGTACTGCGGGTGCTGGTGCTGTAGCGCTACCCGCTGGCGCAGCGAGCCGACGTAGTGGCCAAGATGCAGCGGGCCGGTCGGGCGGTCGCCGGTCAGAATGAGATGGGACGTGGTGTTTAACTGTGTCATCAGAAGCTCCGTGTAATGCGCCGGAATGCGTCCTGTTGACAGTGGTCGCCTTCCGGCGGCCTGAGAAAAAAGATGCGAGTATCCAGGCGGCCTTATGTTAAGGCTGCCACCAGAAGAAAGCGGTGTGGGTGGAGACAGGATTACGGTTCGTCATGTCTGATACCGTACAGCAAAAAAACGCCCCTCACAATGGAGGGGCGCGGAATTTAGTTGTCGAGCAGATGCCCCATCTTGGCGGCTTTGGTGTCGAGATAGTGCGCATTGTTAGGATTACGCCCGACGATCAGCGACACGCGCTCCACAATGTTGATGCCCGCCTCGGTAAGGATTTCAACCTTCAGCGGGTTGTTGGTGAGCAGACGGACCTCGTCAACACCCAGCAGTTTGAACATATCAGCGCACAGGGTGAAGTCACGCTCGTCGGCGGCGAAGCCGAGCTGATGGTTGGCCTCAACGGTGTCATAGCCCTGGTCCTGCAGCGCATAGGCGCGAATTTTATTCAGCAGGCCGATGTTGCGCCCTTCCTGACGGTGATACAGCAGCACGCCGCGACCCTCTTCAGCGATATGCGTCAGCGCCGCCTCCAGCTGAAAGCCGCAATCACAGCGCAGGCTGAACAGTGCGTCGCCGGTCAGGCATTCCGAGTGTACGCGGGCGAGGACGGGCGTTTTGCCCGTAATATCGCCGAAAACGAGGGCCACGTGATCCTGCCCGGTTGCCAGTTCTTCAAAGCCCACCATCAGGAAATCGCCCCAGGGGGTTGGCAGTTTGGCTTCTGCCACACGTTTAAGCTGCATGTGATTCTCCAGATTACGTCGGCATGCTGATGCCTTCTGTTTCTGATATTTTGCCACAACGGTGAAACTTCGCCTAATGACTGACGATCATCTGCTGCTAAAGCGCACAATTCGGTATCTTTATACCGTCGCGCGAATTATCAGTTATCATTGTGATGTGTAAGGGAAAAGGAGGCGCGATGCTCGCTATCGCCAGACGTACCGCCATCGGGGCGGCGATATTGCTTGTGATGCCCGTTGCGGTATGGCTTTCTGGCTGGCAGTGGCGGCCGGGCCACGACAGCGGATGGCTCAGACTGCTGTTCTGGATCACCGAAACGGTGACGCAGCCGTGGGGAATTATCACCCACGTCGCGCTATGCGGCGGGTTCTTATGGTGCCTGCGTTTTCGCCTGCGGGCGTCGGCGGCGCTTTTTCTGATCCTGACGGCGACTATTTTGCTGGGGCAGGGGGTGAAATCGTGGGTCAAAGAGCAGGTGCAGGAGCCGCGTCCGTACGCGGTATGGCTGGAAAAATCACAGCATGTTCCGGTTGAAGCGTTCTACACTTTACCTCGCAAGGCGCGTGCCGAACGGGTCGGGCAGCAGCTTTCGACACGACAGGATATTCCTCTGTTTTTGCGTCAGCACTGGCAAAAAGAAACCGGCTATGCCTTCCCGTCCGGCCACACCATGTTCGCCGCCAGCTGGGCGCTGCTTGGCGTCGGCCTGCTCTGGCCGCGTCGTCGGACGCTGGCTGTCGCTGTGCTGATGGTCTGGGCCACGGCGGTCATGGGCAGTCGCTTAGCGCTGGGCATGCACTGGCCGCAGGATCTGATTGCCGCCACGCTTATCTCCTGGCTGCTGGCGGTCGCGGCAACCTGGATTACGCAGCGGCTCTGCGGCCCTCTGACGCCGCCGGAAACGGATGAGCAGAAATCTGCCGTCGGTGAGAAGAACTAACGCCTGCGTTGATTTATGACATTTTGCCCATAAATCCATGGTTCGCGCTGCGCTTGCTAGTTTCACCGCTGCGGCGAAGATGGTACTTTATAGGACAATAACGGCGCGGTGAACATGATTTATACGCTCACACCACATAACGGGAAGTAATGTGAAATATTTACTCATTTTCTTACTGGTATTAGCGATTTTCGTCATCTCAGTCACCCTTGGGGCGCAGAACGATCAGGTCGTGACGTTCAACTACCTGCTGGCGCAGGGCGAGTTCCGTATCTCTACGCTGCTGGCCGTACTGTTCGCCGCCGGGTTTGCGATAGGCTGGCTGGTGTGCGGCCTGTTCTGGCTGCGCCTGCGGGTGTCGCTGCTGCGCGCGGAGCGTAAAATTAAACGCCTGGAACAGCAAATCTCGCCTGCTGCCTCTACGCCATCGGCACCGGACGTCCCGGCGACGAAGGAATAAGATTCTATGCTGGAGTTGTTGTTTCTGCTTTTGCCCGTTGCCGCCGCATACGGCTGGTATATGGGCCGCAGAAGTGCACAGCAGTCCAAACAGGACGACGCTAACCGTCTTTCCCGCGACTATGTTGCGGGGGTTAACTTCCTGCTCAGTAATCAGCAGGACAAGGCGGTGGATCTGTTCCTCGATATGCTTAAAGAGGACACCGGCACCGTTGAGGCGCACCTGACGCTCGGCAACCTGTTCCGCTCCCGCGGCGAGGTCGACCGGGCTATCCGCATCCATCAAACCTTAATGGAAAGCGCCTCCCTGACCTACGACCAGCGCCTGCTGGCGGTACAGCAGCTTGGTCGCGACTATATGGCCGCCGGACTGTATGACCGTGCCGAAGATATGTTCAGCCAACTGGTGGATGAAACTGATTTTCGCATCGGCGCGCTGCAGCAGCTGCTGCAAATTTACCAGGCGACCAGCGACTGGCAGAAGGCCATTGAGGTGGCTGAACGTCTGGTGAAGCTCGGCAAAGAGAAGCACCGCCCGGAAATCGCCCATTTCTGGTGTGAGCTCGCGCTGCAGCAGATGGGCAACAACGATATGGACAAGGCCATCTCGCTGCTGAAGAAGGGCGCGGCGGCCGATCGCAACAGCGCGCGCATCTCCATTATGATGGGGCGGGTGCTGATGGCGCAGGGCGAATATGACAAGGCCGTTGAGAGCCTGCAGCGGGTTATCGAACAGGACCGAGAGCTGGTCAGCGAAACGCTGGAGATGCTCCAGACCTGCTACCAGCAGTTGGGTAAAAATGACGAATGGGCCGCCTTTTTGCGCCGCGCCGTAGAAGAGAACACCGGTGCGACCGCTGAGCTGATGCTGGCGCAGATCCTCGAACAGCAGGAGGGCGTTGAGAGCGCCCAGACGTACGTGACCCGCCAGCTACAGCGCCATCCGACGATGCGCGTTTTCCACAAGCTGATGGATTACCACCTCAACGAAGCGGAAGAAGGGCGTGCGAAAGAGAGCCTGATGGTACTGCGCGATATGGTGGGCGAGCAGGTGCGCAGTAAGCCGCGCTATCGCTGCTCTAAGTGCGGCTTTACCGCCTACACCCTGTACTGGCACTGCCCGTCTTGCCGCTCATGGGCAACGATCAAACCCATTCGCGGCCTTGATGGGCAGTAATTTTTTAAAAAAACTTTATTTAGTTACAACATACTAAATACCTGCACAGACGCCCGGCATCGGCGCCGTGCGGCCGCTGTCCGGCAGGGAAATGCGGCCTGTTATTTTCGGCGCTTCGCAGGTAGAATGCTCGCCGTTTACCTTTTTTGCGCCCGCGCGCCCCTCAACAAGAAGGTCTGGTCATGACATCTGATTCCCGTAGTGTTACTTCCTCTCCCGTCGTCGTTGCGCTCGATTATCACCATCGCGATAAGGCGCTGGCCTTTGTCGAACGCATTGATCCCCGCGACTGTCGCCTGAAGGTTGGGAAAGAGATGTTCACCCTGTTTGGGCCGGAGTTCGTACGCAGCCTGCAGCAGCGCGGTTTTGACATTTTTCTCGACCTTAAATTTCACGACATTCCGAATACCGCCGCGCATGCGGTGGCCGCGGCGGCAGATTTGGGCGTGTGGATGGTGAACGTGCACGCATCCGGCGGCGCGCGCATGATGACCGCCGCGCGCGAAGCGCTGGCGCCGTTTGGCAAAGACGCGCCGCTGCTGATCGCGGTGACCGTGTTAACCAGCATGGAGGCCAGCGATCTGCAGGACCTGGGCATTACGCTGTCCCCGGCGGACTACGCCGCGAAGCTCGCCGCATTAACGCAGCGCTGCGGTCTGGACGGCGTGGTGTGCTCCGCGCAGGAAGCGGTGCGTTTTAAGCAGGATTTCGGCCAGGCCTTCAAGCTGGTCACGCCGGGTATCCGTCCTGCCGGCAGTGATGCGGGCGATCAGCGCCGTATCATGACGCCGCAGCAGGCCCAGTCGGCAGGTGTCGATTTTATGGTGATTGGCCGCCCGGTGACGCAGTCCGCCGATCCTGCGCAGACCTTACGTGACATTAACGCGTCGCTGCGGCAGGGGGCATAATGAGCGATTCCAACAGCCGTCTGGTCTACTCTACGGAAACCGGACGTATCGACGAGCCGAAAGCCGCGGTTGAACGTCCGAAAGGCGACGGCGTCGTGCGTATTCAGCGTCAGACCAGCGGGCGTAAAGGCAAGGGCGTTTGTCTTATCACCGGCGTCGATCTCGACGATAGCGAGCTGGCAAAACTGGCCGCCGAGCTGAAGAAGAAATGCGGCTGTGGCGGGGCAGTGAAAGAGGGCATTATCGAAATACAGGGCGACAAGCGCGACCTGATTAAATCACTGCTCGAAGCTAAAGGTATGAAAGTTAAACTTGCTGGCGGTTGAAAATAATAGGGCCACGCATATTTCGTGGCCCTGATTTATTTATTCGTGCGTAGATCTTAACAGAATATAATTTATCGTTATTCTACCTGCCGGTGATTATTTCCCGACCTGGTGGCCAATAAGACCACCAACGGCGGCGCCGCCCAGCGTACCCAGCGCGCTACCGTCGGTCAGAATAGCGCCGCCAACGGCGCCAGCACCGGCGCCAATCGCGGTGTTACGGTCACGTGTAGACCAGCCAGAGCATGCGCTCAGGGACATCACCAGGGTTGCTGCTACTGCGGCAGCGGCCATCTTTTTGCTCATTGAAATCATAATGTTCTCTCCTGAATAATACATCCATGAACGTTCTCATCCTAAGAGTTTAGCCTGGTGAAAGAATGTTCATGAAATAGGTTGCGCAGGCGTACTTAAATCACGCAGGTGATAGTTACTTCCTGTCGTATCGCTAACGGTAATTTAGCGATTCAGCGAGGGAACGGGCAGGTAAATATTCTTAATTGGCGGGTCGGAACATTCTCAGTTATGCGCTATATCCCCCATTTAATGGGGGAATATATCAGGGACGTTTGACAATATTGACCGTCAGTCCGGTGCGCTGCAGCTGAATTTGATTTTCAGCGCTGAGCCCGTCGTCGGTGATGACCCGGCTGACTTTGTTCGCAGCGTCAAAGGGGTAGGGGTGAACCATGCCGAACTTCGAACTGTCGCTGAGCACAATGGCTTCGCACTCTTTGTCCAGCACTGCATTGACTACGTCGGTCCGCATCATGTCGCGGCCGGTGAAGCCGGTATCGTTCTGCCAGCCGTCAATGCCGATAAACGCTTTACTGAAGTGGACCTGCTGAATGTACTGGCGGGTGAGCGGGCCGACCATGCTTTCGCTTTTCTTCTGGTAGATGCCGCCAAGCAGGATCACTTCGCCCGGCGTTTCTTTCAGCAGATGCGCGATATAGCTGCTGACCGTGATAATGGTGACATCTTTCTGCTCTGACAGCACGCGGGCGAGCAGGGCGTTACTGCTGCCGTTTTCGATAAATACGGTTTCGCCGGGCGAGACCAGCGACGCGGCAAAGGTTGCCAGCTCACGCTTGAGGGCGAAATGCGTCATCATGCGCGTTTCAACGTCTTCGCTGTCGAGCGGCACGGCAAAACCGTGGGTTCTGCGCAGGTAGCTTTGCTTTTCGAGCAGATTAAGATCCTGACGGATGGTGACCTCGGAAACTCCGGTCATCCTGGCGAGATCGGCAACGCTCATACGGCCTTTGTCGATCACCATTTGCAAAATAGATTGTTGTCGGGCGTTCATATCAATATCAGGCTTTCTTTAAATTTCCCAGGGCGCTTTGGGCGGCGTGAGCTTCTGTACCTGCGCATGGCTGGACTGCGCCAACAGCTCCGCTTTCAGGATTTCCAGATTGTTTATCGCCGAGTGATAATCACCTGCGACCAGAATATCCAGTACGGTATCAATACGCTGGGCAAGTTCACGTGTATCAAGATCAGACATTGGGGTACCCTGGGAGAAAAGTAATAGCGGCAATGATGCAAAAAATAGCGCTAAAAGAGAAGAGAAAAATCGAGCTTATGCAAATACATAATAAATATAGCCAAGGGCTGACGGCGCCGCAAAATCGCCGCGCCGTCGCCGGGTTCCCTACCTCACCTTGCGCAGCTGGCGGCGCTTCATCCAGCGCTCAAAAACCGCGGCTGGCATCGGTTTGGCAAAGAAAAAGCCCTGCCGTTCGTTAACCCCGTTTTTGGTCAGAAACGCGTCCTCTTTGGCGTTCTCAACCCCTTCCGCAATCACCTGCAGGTTCAGCGCCTGCGCCACGGCAACGATGGCCCGGACCAGCGACTGCGCGACCGGATGCTTGTGCACATCGCGCACGAAATCCTGGTCGAGCTTAATGGCGTCGATGGGAAAGCGGGCGAGCTGGGACAGCGATGAATATCCGGTGCCAAAATCGTCCAGATGGATCTGCGCGCCCAGCGCGCTGAACTGCTGGATAACCGAGTGGGCCAGCTCTTCGTTTTCAATCAGACAGCTCTCCGTCAGCTCGACATCGATAGGGCAGTATTCGAAGTTGAGATCCTTCAGCGCCTGGCGGAGATCGCTAAAGATGGTCTGGTCGGCCAGCTGGCGGGCCGAAACGTTGACGGCGACCCGCAGGTTAATGCCCTTATCGCGCCAGAGGGCGACCTGCCGCACAACGTCGAGCATGACCCAGCGCCCGAGCGGCACAATCAGGCCGGACTCCTCGGCATAGGAGATAAACCCCGCGGGAGGGATAAGTCCGCGCTCCGGCGATTCCCAGCGCACCAGCGCTTCCAGGCTGCGCACCTCGCCGCGCCAGGTGATTTTCGGCTGATAGTGGATAACCAGCTGGTCAGCATCCAGCGCCTTACGCAGGTTCGTGTCGAGCCATAAATACTCAAACACCCGTTTATTCATTTCCGGCAGAAATACGCAGAACTTGCCGCGACCGCCCTCTTTGGCGGTATACATTGCGGTATCGGCATTGCGAATCAGGCTTTCCCGATCGCTGCCGTGCTGCGGAGCGAGCGAAATGCCCAGCGAGCAGCCGGAGTAGACTTCGATAAGGCCAATACGAAACGGTTCGCGCAGGCGGTTGAGGATCCGCGAGGCCATCGCCTCCAGCGCCCCCTGCGAGGTGTTGGTCGCCAGAACGATAAACTCGTCGCCGCCAAGGCGCGCCAGCGTCTGGCCCTCTTCAAGGCAGCTTAATATCGAGAGCGCCACCGACTGCAGCAGCTGGTCGCCGAACATATGTCCGTAGGCGTCGTTGACCTTTTTGAAGTTATCCAGGTCCAGATAGACAATCCCGACCTGGGTTTCGTCCCGGGTGGCAATGGCTTCGCTAATCATGTCATTGATCGCGTTGCGGTTGGGCAGCCCGGTGATGGTATCGGTATTGGCCAGTACCCGCAGGCGCTCCTGGGCGCGCCGCTCTTCGGTGATATCGGTCCCGGAGCAGATCAGGTAAATTTCGTTTTTCCCGCTGCCGCTGTGCACGAACTTATTGCGAAATAAAAACAGCCGCTGGCCTTTGCGGGTTTTGATCCAGCGTTCGATTTCGTACGAGCTGCCGTTACGGAAAAAACCGGAAATATGGCGGCGGGAGGCGGCGGCTTCGGCCGGGCTCATAAACAGCTTAAAAACGTTTTGCCCGATAACCTCATGCTCCTTCAGCCCGGTGTACTCTTCGCACAGGCGGTTGAAGCGCTGAATGTTGCCGTGGCGGTCGAGAATGACGATGGCGGAGTTGGCCTCGGAGACCACCTGTTCAGCAAAGGAGAGCCCCTGCTGCAGGTCGCGGGCGACGGAGTGGGTGTCATACCAGGCCGACGCCGTCCCCGCCCAGTGCGACTTATTGATCTTCCGCCCGACAAGATGAACCGGCACCGAATCGCCAAAAAGGTCGATTTTGAGCGTAAGGCTTGAGGTAATGACCGTCATCTCGCGGATGCTGTTTGCCTGCTCCGTACTGAGCGCGACCACCTGACGGGATTCGGTTTCTTCGTTGGCGGCAAGATGCAGCGCATTGCTGCCGCTGGCAAGCCGCCAGTAAGGACTGGCTGTACCCAGATGCTGCAATAGCAGGTTTTGCTCCATTTCCTCAGCCATATTTCCCCCAAACCGACGTAAGCGCAGTATTGAATAATAGAAAAAAAACGACATTGTCAATGAACGGTATGTCAACGCGACATCAACGGTATTGGCTTATTACTGTTATAGACATCCGGGTTGGCTTCGCAGACTTCCCTTTGCGGCAAACACTCAGTTTATTGTGATCGCTTTTGGCGGATTGTGGGAATTTACAGCAAAAAAATTGCCGAAGAGGGGGGCGTAATGGTGAAAAAAAGCGGCTTTCCGGGGAGAAAGCCGCGGATTAACTTAGGCCTGGAACGGTCGCGCGATAATACTGCGGGTTTCCATTCGAACCTCAGCGATAACGACGTCAATCACGTCGGTCACTTTGTAAACGGTTTCGCCTTTGATCTGTACCGTACCGTTTTCCTGGCTGCACACCATTTCATCGCGAACGGCATGCAGGAACGGAGCCGGGATAAACGCCACTGCGCCGTTATCCACCAGGCGCACGCGCATACCGCCGCGGCTGATATCGATAATCTCAGCGGCAAAGCGGGTATCGGTGCCTGCCTTGTTGTTCAGGAAGCGGGCGTACAGCCAGTCGGCAACGTCGCGCTCGGCCATACGGTTCAGACGACGGCGCTCGGCCATCTGTACGGTAACGTCGTCCTGCGGACGGTTCGCCGGCTCGCCTTTGATGATGGCTTTCAGCAGACGATGGTTGATCATGTCGCCGTATTTACGAATCGGCGAGGTCCAGGTCGCGTAAGCTTCAAGTCCGAGGCCGAAGTGCGGGCCAGGCTCGGTGCTGATTTCCGCGAAGGACTGGAAGCGGCGAATGCGGCTGTCAAGGAAGCCCGTCGGCATTGCGTCGAGCTCGCGGCGCAGCTTACAGAACCCTTCCAGCGTCAGCACCTCCTGCGGATCGACGTGCACGTCGTGGGTTTTCATCAGTTCAGCCAGCTGTTCGGTCTTGGCGGAATCGAAGCCGGTATGCACGTTGTAGATGCCAAAACCGAGCCTGTCGCGCAGCACGCGGGCGGCGCAGATGTTGGCGGCAATCATTGACTCTTCGACGATGCGGTTGGCAATACGGCGCGGCTCGGCGACGATATCCAGCACTTCGCCTTTTTCACCCAGAACGAAGCGGTAGTCCGGGCGGTCTTTGAACACCAGCGCATGATGGTGACGCCACTCGCCGCGCTGCAGGCAGATGCGCTGCAGCAGGGTAATTTGACGGGCAATGCGCTCGTTTTCCGGCTGCCATGCGCCGGTTTTATCCAGCCAGTCGGACACATCGTCGTAGGCCAGTTTGGCTTTCGATTCGATGGTCGCGGCAAAGAAGTCGATAGAATCTTCGATTGCGCCGTCGGCCGCGATGGTCATACGGCAGGCGAGAACCGGGCGGACCTCGTTGGGGCGCAGAGAGCACAGGTCGTCCGACAGCTCGCGCGGCAGCATCGGGATGTTAAAGCCCGGCAGGTAGTTGGTGAACGCGCGCACTTTGGCGGCGTTGTCGAGCTTGCTGCCTTCGACAATCCACGCCGTTGGGTCAGCGATGGCGACGGTAAGCTGCAGTTTGCCGTCGGCGGTCTCTTCCGCGTACAGCGCATCGTCCATATCTTCCGTACTGGCGCTGTCGATGGTCACAAAGTCGAGCGCCGTCAGGTCGCGGCGCTCAAGGCCTTCATCCTGCATCTCGGTGGCAACGCCGTTCGGCGCTTCTTTTTCCAGGTTGTGGCGCGCCAGAGTGACCCACCACGGGACGAAGTGGTCGTCGCCAAAGGTAATGAACTGCGTCAGCTCGGCGTAGAAGCCACGGTCGCCCTTCAGCGGATGGCGGCGCATTTCGGCCACGGCCCAGTCGCCCGCTTTAAAGTCGTGGGACAGCTCACGCACCGGACGGCACGGGATTGCATCTTTCAGCAGCGGATGATCCGGCACGATAGACAGACGATCGTCTTTTTTCTGCACTTTACCGACGAAACGGGTCAGGAAAGGTTCAACAAGCTCTTCCGGCTCGGCGCTTTCTTTATCTTTCTCAGAGTGAATGACGGCGATAATGCGGTCGCCGTGCATCACTTTTTTCATTTGCGGCGGCGGAATGAAGTAGCTTTTCTGGGCATCGACTTCAAGAAAGCCGAAGCCTTTTTCAGTGCCTTTTACGACCCCTTCAGCGCGAGGAGTCTGGGAATGAAGTTGCTGTTTTAGCTGTGCAAGCAGCGGGTTGTCCTGAAACATAATGGTGTTTTTTCGTGGCCAAAGAGCGGCTGACAGTTTTACGCGATTATCCCCGTTGCAGCAAGCGGTCTTTCTCCATTTTACGTAATGGGTTGCACCGCGCCGAGGCCAATTTTCAGCCGATTCAACCAGCCGCTCAGGCCGCACCAGGCAAGGAGCTTGAGGGGACCCGCCGGGCAAAGCCCCTGCGCGAAGAGAGGCGTTAGCTGGGCGGCGCTAAAACGGTCCGGCGAGCGGGTCAGCAGCTTAACGGCAAGGGTCAGCGGCTGTAGCTCCGGGTGGTGATGGCTCCAGGCCAGCAGCGCTCTGTCGCCGTTACGCACCGCATCCGGCAGGCCCGCTGCGCCCGCCCAGAGCTGCGCCTGCTGGTTGAAGCAGTCCGGGCTGCCGTTAATCCTGGCGCTGAGCAGCGTCGCCAGCGCGGTGGCGTCGCTGTCGTCCCACAGCAGCTGGATAAGCCTGTCCATCTCCCGCAGCAGCGTTTCGTCGTGCGCGAGGAGCGGCGCCAGATTTTGCAGCGGCGATGAGGGTGAAATTTCCGCCAGCGCATCCTGCTGTTCAAGGCTGGCGACGCGAAGTTCAAGGCCGGGGATATCCGGCTGCCAGCGGTCGTCGTGGCGCTCAAACAGCGCCGCAGGCGCATCTTCTTGCACCGGCATACCGGGGAGCCAGCGAACCGGCAGCTCGAGCAGCGCCTGGCCCGTGGCGATCGTTCTGGCCTGATAGCTGATAAACCCCACCAGCTGATTGATCAGCACAATGTCGTTAGCCGTCAGCCCGACCTCGTCGAGCTGCCTGCGCGACGCTGCGCCGATCAGCGACGGCGAGCTGGCGAGCTGGCGGGCGTATTCGGTGATTTGCGCCAGCCGGCGGTTGCTTTCACGCGAGGAGTCCGGCCCGGGCAGCGGCGCCAGCCGCGCGGCATAATGGTTGCACAGCCGCTGTACGCCGCAGACCTGAGCGACGGTCAGCGCGGTGCTTAAGCGCTCATAGACGCTGAAGGTGTTTAAACGGGTGACGGTCACGGCGTCAGGGAACAGGCGATCGGCGATACGGCGGGAGAGGGTAAGCCAGGCGCGCGCGTCGCGCAGCGTCGCGTCGGGGAGCGAGAGGTCGAGTAAAAAACGGTCCGTAACGTAGGCGGCTTCCGGAACCAGGGCGACGGCGTCGGCCGCCTGCGTTCTTGACTGTGTTTCGTGATACCACTGGCCTTTGCCGTGAGCGCGGCGTTGCTCCATGGGAATTCCTTCAGGAGATCGTTCATTTATAGAGAACTATCCTGGCGCATGGGCGTAACGGGAGAAAATATTGATGCGTGATAACAAATAACAGGAAGGAATAACGCCCGACGATGTTCACCGCCGGGCGGGGCGCTTATTTGAGCTCCAGCTCGTTCATGGCGGCGATGCTGAAACCGCCGTCAACGTGAACCACTTCGCCGGAGATGCCGGCGGAGAGATCGGAGCACAGGAACGCGGCGCTGTTGCCAACGTCCTCAATGGTGACGGTACGGCGAATCGGGGTGACCGCTTCGCAATGCGCCAGCATTTTACGGAAGTCTTTAATCCCGGAGGCCGCCAGGGTGCGGATCGGGCCTGCCGAGATGCCGTTTACGCGGACGCCTTCCGGGCCCATCGCGTTCGCCATGTAGCGTACGTTGGCTTCCAGGGAGGCTTTCGCGAGACCCATGACGTTATAGTTCGGGATCGCGCGCTCGGCGCCCAGGTAGGAGAGCGTCAGCAGGGCCGATCCCGGGTTCAGCATCGCGCGGCAGGCCTTCGCCATGGCGACAAAGCTGTAGGAGCTGATGTCGTGGGCGATTTTAAAGCCTTCGCGGGTGACGGCGTTAACGTAGTCGCCGTCCAGCTGATCTCCCGGCGCAAAACCGATAGAGTGAACGAAACCGTCGAAGGTGGGCCAGGTTTTCGCCAGTTCAGCAAACGCCGCCTCAATGCTGTCGTCCTGGCCGACGTCGCACTCCAGAACGATGCTGGAGCCCAGCTGCGCCGCAAACTCCTCGACGCGGCCTTTCAGCTTTTCGTTCTGATACGTTAACGCCAGCTCAGCCCCTTCGCGATGCATCGCCTGAGCGATGCCCCAGGCGATGGACAGTTTACTGGCCACGCCAGCGATCAGAATGCGCTTACCGGAAAGAAAACCCATAGCTCGTAATCCTTATCGTCATTAGCAGGCAGGACACGCCCGTGATGTACCCGTATAAAGCAGAAAGTATATCATCCGCCGCCACCGCGGCTGGACCAACCTTGCGACGCAGATCAATATTTTAACGGCAGCTTTTTTATCTCCCGCAGGCGACCTTCTTCTATCACGATATACCCGCCCGCTTTGAGAGCGGATAAGATCTTCATGACGCCGCTGCGCGACAGCAGAGTCCGGTCGCGGATATAGCGCTCGGCGGTGGTGTTTGCCCGGAGAGCTTCAGGTTCGCGCATTAACGCGATCAGCAGCGTACGGATGGTTTCATACGAGGTCGGGGCCGTCAGGAGCTTGCTGTGGCTGTACAGCTTACTGGACAGCATCGTCATATGGCGGGCGAACAGCTCCCACAGATTATTATCCTGGATAAGCTGATGCGCCTGCGGCAGCGTCGCCAGCCGGCAAGGTTCCTGGGTCTGGATATAGACGTCGCGAATCATGCCCAGCCCCAGCACCAGCGGGGCGGAAATACGGTAGATCATCAGGTTGTCCGCATTACGGTGCAGGGAAACCGAGCCGCTGGCGATGAGGTAGCAAATGGGAACGTCGTTATCGACAAAAGGCAGCCGCATAATCTTCGAGATTTACGTACTGAAGCAGCTGGCGCGTCAGCGCCTGGGTCCACGATGAGGGCAGATTTGAAGGAAGGGGAAATGCGTCATTATCGTCCATTTCATAGGCCCTCAGTTCACGGTCTGCGTTGAGTATATTTGACGGCGGCGGAATCGTCCTGTCATACCGAAGGCAGCGGCGGCAGGAGAACCCTGCCGCGAGGGGATTAACGGTCCTTACGCCAGGCGTCAGCCGTCAGCGCTTCGCCAAAATGACCAGCGATAAGACGGCGGGTCAGCTCGTGCAGCGGGGAGGCCAGCACGTCGGCGGTGCTGCCGCGCTCCACCACCTCGCCCTGGTGCATCACCAGCACCTGGTCGCTGATGTGCTTCATCATCCCCAGATGCTGGGTCACATAGATATAGGAGATGCCTTGCTTTTCCTGCAGCTCCAGCATCAGGTTGATCAGCTGCGAGCGCATCGACATATCCAGCGACGCCAGCGCTTCATCGCAGATGATCACTTTTGGCCGCAGGATCAGCGCGCGGGCAAGCCCCAGACGCTGCTTCTGGCCCGGGGCCAGCATGTGCGGATAGTAGCTTACGTGGTCCGGCAGCAGCCCGACCATGCGCAGCGTGTCGATTATCTGCGCGCGGCGCGCCTCCGGCTCGAGGTCGGTATTCAGGCGCAGCGGAAAATCGAGAATCTGCGAGATGCGCTGACGTGGGTTCAGCGAGGTCGACGGATCCTGAAAAATCATGCGGATGCGCTGGCTGCGGAACGAATAGTCGCCAAAGTGCAGGGGATGATCGTCAATCAGCAGTTCACCGGTGGTTGGTTCGACCATCCCTGCCAGCATTTTCGCCAGCGTGGATTTTCCGGAGCCGTTCTCACCGATAATCGCCAGGGTCTGCTTTTCACGCAGGGTAAAGCTGAGCGGTTTTACCGCCTCAACCGTCTGGCGGCGGAACAGGCCGGTACGGTAGCGAAAGGTCTTACTCAGATTGCGAACTTCGAGCAGGGTCTCGACCATTTCACTCTCTCTCCATGTTCAGCGGGAAGTGGCAGGCGAAAAGGTGCTCGCGGGTGCCCGTCAGGCGCGGGGTCTCGATGCATTCGCGCTGGGCGTAAGGGCAGCGCGGGCCAAGCCGGCAGCCGATAGGCAGCTGCTCAAGCAGCGGGATCGCCCCCGGCATGGTGTTCAGGCGGCTCTTGTGCGGCATCGCCCGGCCAAAATCCGGGATGGCGCGGATCAGCGCCTGGGTGTACGGATGGTGGGGAAGGGTGACCAGCTCTTCGCTGGGGGCGCTTTCCACCGTCTGGCCGCAGTACATCACGTTGATTTTATCCGCCCACTTGCTGAGCATTTGCAGGTCATGGCTTATCAGCAAAATCGTGGTGTTGTTGTTCTGGTTGAGCCGCGTCAGCAGGCGGAAAATCTGCGCCTGGGTCGTTGGCTCCATCGCGTTGGTCGGCTCATCGGCGATCAGCAGCCGCGGCTGGTTGGCCAGCGCAATCGCGATCATCACCTTCTGGCATTCCCCTTCGGTGAGCTCATACGGGAAGCTGCGCATCGCGTCTTTGTGATCTTTAATCCCCACCCGGTGCAGCAGCTCAATCGCGCGGCGCTTGCGCCAGCCGATGCGCTGCCACCAGCGGCCTTTGAAGGTCCAGCCGGGGATGTTTTGCATCAGCTGGCGGCCGACGCGCTCCGACGGGTCAAGACAGGACTGCGGCTCCTGAAAAATCATCGACACGTTGTGGCCGACCAGGCGGCGGCGTTCGCGGCTGGAGAGGCGCAGCAGGTCGATATCGTCAAAGCGCATACGGTCGGCGGTGACCCGCCAGTTGTCTTTGTTTACCCCGCAGATGGCTTTGGCGATAAGGCTTTTACCGGAGCCGGATTCGCCCACCAGCCCGCGTATCTCGCCTTCGGCAAGCGTCATGCTCACGCGGTCGACCGCCTTTACCCAGCCCTCGTTGGTTTTAAACTCAATGGTCAGATTGCGGATATCGAGTAATGGCATTATTCCACCCCCGCATTGATGGCGCGACGGACGCCGTCGCCCAGCAGGTTCACCAGCAGGACGCTTATCATAATCGCCCCGCCGGGCAGCATCACCGTCCACGGCGCCACGTAAATCAGCTCCAGCGCGTCGCCAAGCATCGCGCCCCATTCCGGTGACGGCAGCTGGGCGCCGAGGTCAAGAAAGCCGAGCGCGGCGATATCGAGGATCGCCATCGACAGGGCGCGGGTAATTTCGGTGACCAGCCCGGAGGCAATGTTCGGCAGCACCGCAAACCACAGAATATTGAGGGTTGAGGCGCCATCAAGACGGGCGGCGACGACGTAATCTTTTTCCAGCTCGTCGTGCACCATGCTGTAGACCGAGCGCACCATGCGCGGCAGCAGCGCCAGCCAGACGGCGAACATCGCGTGCAGCAGGTGCGGCCCGGCGAAGGCCACCACGATAATGGCCAGCAGCAGCGACGGGATCGACAGCAGGGTATCAAGGATGTGGTTCAGCACCGCCGAGCGCAGCCCGTGGGTGGAGCCCGCGATGACGCCCAGCACCAGACCGCACAGCGTGGCGCCGAGCGTTACGACAAACGCGCCGCCCACGGTGGGCGCCGCGCCGCTGAGCAGGCGGCTGAGCACGTCGCGGCCCAAATCGTCAGTGCCGAGGAAAAAGGAGACCTCGCCGTAGCGCGACCATGACGGCGGCAGCAGCTGATAGCCGAGAAACTGCTGATCGATACCGTACGGCGCAAACCAGTTGCCGAACAGGCACAGCAGCGCCAGCCCGATGCAGCCGTACAGGCCAATCATCGCCGTGGTGTCGCCGTAGAATTTACGCCACACGGTGCGCAGCGCGCCGGGCGGGCGCTTCTCGAGATAGACGCTATCGTAAGGCATACCATTCCTTATGTTTCAGCGGGTTGGCCATCGCACCCAAAATATCAGACAGCATATTCACGATAATCACCAGCGAACCGACCACCATCACGCCGGCGGAAATGGCGGCGTAGTCCTGCTGGCGAATGGCGTTAATCAGCCAGCGGCCAAGCCCGGGCCAGCTAAAGACCATTTCGGTGATCATCGCCAGCGTCAGCATCGTCGAGAACTGCAGACCCAGGCGCGGGATCACCGGCGGCAGGGCGTTATGCAGCACGTGGCGGCGCAAAATGGTCAGACGCGATACGCCGCGTGTGGCGGCGGCCTTCACATAGTTGGAGTCGTAAACGTCGATGGTGCTGATGCGCATCAGGCGGATAACCTCGGTGGTCGGCGCCACCGCCAGCGTCAGCACCGGCAGCACCATATGGCGCAGGGCGCTGACGATCATCTCATCGCGCCAGGGCGAATCGGAAAGCCAGGCGTCGATCAGCGCAAAGCCGGTGACGTTTTTGACCTCATAGAGCAGGTCGAACCGCCCGGAAACCGGGAACCAGCCGAGGGTCAGCGAGAAAAACAGCGTCAGCAGCAGCGCCAGCCAGAACACCGGCACGGAAAAGCCGAGCAGCGCCAGCGCGCTTATCACATTATCCTGCCATTTATTGCGCATGATCCCGGCAAGCATCCCGACCGGGATCCCCACCATCAGCGCAAAGCCGAAGGCCAGAATGCACAGCTCCATGGTGGCCGGAAAGACCTCTTTGAGCTGGTCGGAAATCAGCTGGCCGTTGATGCTGGAAACGCCGAAATCCCAGTGCAGGACGCCGTTGAACCAGAACAGCCACGCGTTCCACAGCGACGCGCCCTGCAGCGGCGCGTGCGGGGTAAAGTAGCTCAGGCTAAAGCCGACGAAGGTGAGGAAGAACAGCGTCACCAGCAGCAGCAGCAGGCGGCGAAGGGTAAAAATGATCATGGTTTTTTCACCTCATCCTTCTTCTCACGCGAAACGCCGGCAAAAGAGGCGTTGCCGAACGGACTCAGCACCAGCCCCTTGATGTCGTAACGGTAGGCCTGCAGCCGCAGCGACGACGCCAGCGGCAGCACCGGCAGGTCCCGCGCCAGAATCTGCTGGGCCTCGTTGTAGGCATCAATGCGCGACGCCAGCTGCTGCGACGCCAGCGCTTTTTGCAGCACGATGTCGAATTCGCGGTTGCACCAGTGCGCAAAGTTGGTTTGCGAGGCGATCGCCGCACAGCTCAGCAGCGGGCGGAAAAAGCTGTCCGGATCGTTGCTGTCGGTGGCCCAGCCGGTCAGGGTCAGATCGTGGTTCATGTCCATCAGCCGCGCCTCCTGGAAACGCCCCTCTACCGGCACAATGATCACCTTCACGCCCACCTGCGCCATGTCGGCCTGGATAAGCTCCGCGGTTTTCAGCGGGCTGGGGTTCCACGCCTGCGAGGTGGTCGGCACCCAGAGGCGTAAGGTGAGGTTTTCAAGCCCCAGCGCCTTTAGCTGTTCGCGGGATTTTGCCGGGTTGTATTCGGTAATTTTAGCCTCGTTGTCATACGCCCAGGAGGCGCGAGGCAAAATTGACGCCGCCGTTTCCGCAGTGCCGTAATAAATCGACTGCATCAACCGCTGGTTATTGATAGCCAGCGCCAGCGCGTGGCGGACGTCCGGGTTATTGAGAGGCGGTTTATCGGTATTAAACGCCAGATAGGCGATGTTCATCCCCGGACGCAGGGTCAGGCGCAGACGCGGATCGTCGCGCAGGATGGTCAGCTGGCTGGCGGCAGGCCACGCCAGCACATCGCATTCGCCGGTGAGCAGTTTCGACAGCCGTCCGGTGCCGCCGGAGCCCAGATCAACCACCACCTGCGGCATGAGCGGTTCGCCGCGCCAGAAGGCGGCGTGGCGCTGCAGGCGGATGTACTGCCCGGCGCGATATTCATCAAGCTTATAAGGGCCGGTGCCAACGGGCTGGCGGTCGAGCAGCTCCTGCTTGTCGCTTTTGGTCAGCTTATCGGCGTATTCGGCCGACATCACCGAAGCATAGTGGGTCGCCAGATGCCAGAGGAAGGAGGCGTCCGGGCGTTTTAGCTGAAACTCGACGGTGTGGCTGTCGAGCTTGCGAACGCGTTCGACGCTGTCGGCAAACTGCAGGCTGTCGAAGTAGGGAAAGTTACTGCCGTTGACGTTGTGCCAGGGATGGTTGCGATCGAAAATTCGCTGAAAGGTAAACACCACATCGTCAGCGTTCAGCGGGCGCGTCGGCGTGAACCATGCCGTCGTCTGAAACTGCACGTCATTGCGCAGATGAAAACGGTAGGTGGCGCCGTTATCCAGCACTTCCCAGCTTTCGGCCAGTTCAGGCACCAGGCGGTAGGTATAGGGGTCGACATCCAGCAGGCGGTCGTAGATCTGCGCGGCGAGGGTATCAACGATCAGGCCGCTGCCCGCTTTTTGCGGATTGAAGGTATTAACCTGGCCACTGACGCAGTAGACGAAGCCGCTGTCGCGAATATCCGACGGCGCCGCAGGCGTTACCGCGGGAGCCGCTATCGCTTCACCGCACAGCAATCCCGCGACGGCCAGCAGAGATGAAAGTTTCAGGCGCATAAGTTCTTTGTAATGAAGACCAGTCTGCAAAGTGTATCGCACTTAAGGCGGCCAGGTACAAAAGTCTGCGTATAACCGCCTTAAAAGTCATCAAATCAGCGGGGTTATCGCCGTTGCTGACGATATTATGCTCAGTTTTCACCAGCGAACAGGCTTACAGCTGATGCTTTTTCAGCAGCGCCCGCAGCTGGTGGTAGGTCAGGCCCAGCTGCGCGGCCGCTTTTTTCTGGTTGAATTTGGCCAGCTGCAGCGCCTGCTCCAGTAGCCGCTTTTCCTGCTGCTGCTGAAACTCGCGGAGATCCAGCGGTAATACGGGTTCGCCGGTATGTCCGGCAGGGGCGGGCGGTACCTGGCGGTTAAAGGGATCGAGAATGATGTTGTCCAGCGGCGTCTCGCTCGTGCCGTGCCGGTATACCGAGCGCTCAACGACATTTTTAAGCTCACGAATATTGCCCGGCCAGCGGTAGCCGAGCAGCGTTTCCTGCGCGTGTTCGGTAAACCCGGGAAACAGTGGCAACCCCAGCTCGCGGCACATCTGGATGGCGAAATGGTCGGCCATCAGCATGATATCGCTCTGGCGCTCGCGCAGCGGCGGCAGGCGGACGACGTCGAAGGCCAGCCGGTCCAGCAGGTCGGCGCGAAAGACGCCCTCATTAACCATCTGCGGCAGGTCGGCGTTGGTCGCGCACACCAGGCGGACGTTGACCTGCAGCGGCTGGCTGCCGCCCACGCGCTCAAGCTCGCCGTATTCAATCACCCGCAGCAGCTTTTCCTGTACCTGCATCGGGGCGGTGGCCAGCTCGTCGAGGAACAGCGTGCCGCCGTCGGCGCGCTCAAACCGCCCGGGATGGCGCTTCTGCGCGCCGGTAAACGCGCCCGCTTCATGGCCAAACAGCTCAGAGTCCAGCAGATTTTCATTGAGCGCCGCGCAGTTCAGGGAGATAAACGGTCCCTGCCAGCGGGCGGAGAGAAAGTGCAGTCGGTTGGCGATAAGCTCTTTCCCGGTACCGCGCTCGCCGATGACCAGCACCGGTTTATCCAGCGGCGCAAGCCGTGAAACGTGCTCCAGCACCTCAATAAAGCTGTTCGCCTGACCGAGCAGGTTGTCCTTGTATTCTGCCATGATGAAATCGACCACTTGTTAGTGAAAATCACCATGCTACTGTAGCGGCTGCGTGGCGATAATTCAATCACATCTATATAAATCAATCAGATAAAAAGTTGGCACGGGAATTGTATTAACGTATCAGCAGGGCCTGGCCCGACAACAGAACTATGAGGATTGAATAATGGGTATTTTTTCTCGTTTTGCCGATATCGTGAACGCCAACATCAATGCGCTGCTGGAGAAGGCGGAAGATCCGCAAAAGCTGGTGCGTCTGATGATTCAGGAAATGGAGGACACGCTGGTTGAGGTGCGTTCAACGTCAGCCCGCGCGCTGGCGGAAAAGAAACAGCTGACCCGTCGTATTGAGCAGGCGAATGCGCAGCAGGCCGAATGGCAGGAAAAAGCCGAGCTGGCGCTGCGTAAAGATAAAGATGACCTGGCTCGCGCCGCGCTGATTGAAAAGCAAAAGCTGACTGACGTGATAACCACGCTGGAAAATGAGGTCACTCTGGTCGATGAGACCCTGACCCGTATGAAAAAGGAGATAGCCGAGCTGGAGAATAAGCTCAGCGAAACCCGTGCCCGTCAGCAGGCGCTGACGCTGCGCCACCAGGCCGCCAGCTCCTCTCGCGACGTTCGCCGCCAGCTCGACAGCGGTAAGCTTGACGAAGCGATGGCGCGCTTTGAGTCTTTCGAGCGCCGCATCGACCAGATGGAAGCCGAGGCGGAAAGCCACAGCTTTGGTAAGCAGAAGACGCTGGATCAGCAGTTTGCCGAGCTGAAAGCGGATGATGAAATCAGCGTGCAGCTGGCCGAACTGAAGGCCAAAATGAAACAGGATAACCAATAAGATTTCCCGGGCGGCACCCGATGAGGCGTGCCGCAGCTCATCATCTTGTAAGGAGTACTCATGAGCGCGCTTTTTCTAGCCATACCGTTGACCTTGTTCGTGCTGTTTGTCCTGCCGGTCTGGCTGTGGCTGCATTACAGCAACCGTTCCCGCGGCGGCGAGCTGTCGCAAAACGAGCAACAGCGCCTGGCGCAACTCAGCGATGAGGCGACGCGTATGCGCGAGCGTATTCAGGCGCTGGAAGACATTCTTGATGCCGAGCATCCAAACTGGAGAGAAAAATAATGGCCGGACTCGATTTATCTAAAAAGCTGTGGCGCATTCCGCAGCAGGGCATGGTGAAGGGCGTCTGCGCCGGGATCGCGCAGTACCTCGGCGTACCGGTGAAGCTGGTGCGCATTATCACCGTGCTGGCGATGCTGTTTGGGCTGTTTTTCTTCGTGCTGGTGGCGTACGTCATCCTGACGTTTGCGCTGGATCCGCTGCCGGAAGGGGCGATGGCGGACGCGGACGCCCCGAGCAACAGCGCGCTGCTTGACAACGTCGACGCCGTGCTGGCTGCGGGTGAACAGCGTCTGCGCGAGATGGAACGCTACGTGACGTCGGATACCTTCACGCTGCGCAGCCGTTTTCGCCAGCTCTGACTTGAGTGAGACCGTAAGATGAATACACACTGGCGGCGTGCCGGACAGAAGGTCAAACCAGGCCTGAAAATCGCGGGCAAGCTGGCGCTGCTGGCCGCACTGCGCTACGGCCCCGCGGGCGTTGCCGGGTGGGCCGTGAAATCGGTGGCGAAGCGGCCGCTGAAAATGCTGCTGGCGGTGGCGCTGGAGCCGCTGCTGGCGAAGCTTGCCGGTCGTCTGGCGCGGGGCATGAAATAGCCGCCTGCCGCTCACAGCTTGCGTACAGGTGTTGCATCTGTGCGTATTGTCCCCATCTAATACCCTTACACCAGGTCTTTTCCTTCAGGGCACAACAGGATGGCAATGAAGCGACTCAAAAACGAACTCAATGCGCTGGTAAACCGCGGCGTTGACCGTCATTTACGTCTGGCGGTGACCGGTCTTAGCCGCAGCGGCAAGACGGCGTTCATTACGGCGATGGTCAACCAGCTGCTCAACGTTCATGCCGGTGCCCGCCTGCCGCTGCTCAGCGCCGTACGCGAAGAGCGCCTGCTGGGCGTAAAGCGTGTACCGCAGAAGGACTTTGGCATTCCGCGTTTTACCTATGATGAAGGGCTGGCGCAGCTTTACGGCACGCCGCCGGCCTGGCCGACGCCGACGCGCGGGGTTAGCGAAATCCGCCTGGCGCTGCGCTACCGCTCTAACGACTCGCTGATGCGCCACTTTAAGGATACCTCGACGCTGTATCTGGAGATTGTCGATTATCCGGGCGAGTGGCTGCTCGATTTACCCATGCTGGCGCAGGACTATCTGACCTGGTCGCGGCAAATGACCGGTCTTTTGCAGGGGCAGCGCGGGGAGTGGTCCGCCCGCTGGCGGCAGCTGTGCGAAGGGCTCGACCCGTTAGCGCCTGCCGATGAAAATCGTCTGGCGGAGATCGCGCAGGCGTGGACCGACTATCTGCACGCCTGCAAGCAGGAAGGGCTGCACTTTATTCAGCCGGGACGGTTCGTGCTGCCCGGCGATATGGCGGGCGCGCCGGCGCTGCAGTTTTTCCCGTGGCCGGATGTCGATGCCGTAGGCGAAGCCCGGCTGGCGCAGGCGGATAAACACACCAACGCCGGGATGCTGCGCGCGCGCTTTAACTACTACTGTGAACATGTGGTGAAGGGGTTCTATAAGAACCACTTTTTACGCTTTGACCGCCAGATTGTGCTGGTGGACTGCCTGCAGCCGCTCAACAGCGGGCCGCAGGCGTTCAACGATATGCGGCTTGCGTTGACGCAGCTGATGCAAAGCTTCCACTACGGCCAGCGTACGCTGTTCCGGCGGCTTTTTTCCCCGGTGATCGACAAGCTGCTGTTCGCAGCGACCAAGGCTGACCACGTGACCGTCGACCAGCACGGCAATATGGTCTCGCTGCTGCAGCAGCTTATCCAGGATGCCTGGCAGAATGCGGCCTTTGAGGGCATCAGCATGGACTGCCTCGGGCTTGCCTCGGTGCAGGCTACCCAGAGCGGCGTCATCGAGGTCGACGGCGAAAAAATTCCGGCGCTGCGCGGCGCGCGCCTGAGCGACGGCCATCCGCTGACGGTCTACCCGGGCGAAGTTCCGGCCCGCCTGCCGGGGCAGGCGTTCTGGGAGCAGCAGGGCTTTCAGTTTGAAGCCTTCCGGCCGCAGGTGATGGATGTTGATAAACCGTTGCCGCACATCCGCGTGGATGCGGCGCTTGAGTTTTTGCTAGGAGATAAATTGCGATGAGCGACCCGTTAAAACCGCGAATCGACTTCGACGGTCCGCTGGAGGCGGAAAAACAGCCGCAGTTTAAGACGGCTCAGACCTTTGCCGACGAAGAGGCGCAGTCGTTTTCCCCGGCGGTGGTGGATTCTCCTCTTGAGGACGATGGACCGGCGGAGGCCGCCGTCGATGCGGCGCTGCGGCCTAAGCGCAGCCTGTGGCGGCGGATGGTGACCGCGGGGCTGGCGCTGTTTGGTGTCAGCGTTGTGGCGCAGGGCGTACAGTGGACGGCGAACGCCTGGCAAACCCAGGACTGGGTCGCGCTGGGCGGTTGCGCCGCCGGCGCGCTGATCGTCGGTGCGGGCGTCGGCTCGGTGGTGACCGAATGGCGCCGCCTGTGGCGCTTACGCCAGCGGGCGCAGGAGCGCGATGAGGCGCGGGATCTGCTGCACAGCCATGGCACCGGCAAAGGGCGGGCGTTTTGCGAGCAGCTCGCGCGCCAGGCCAATATCGATCATTCCCATCCGGCGCTCCAGCGCTGGTATGCCGCTATCCACGAGACGCAAAACGATCGCGAGGTCGTTACCCTGTATGCCCATCTGGTGCAGCCGGTGCTGGATGCCCAGGCGCGCCGCGAGATTAGCCGCTCGGCGGCGGAGTCCACGCTGATGATTGCCGTCAGCCCGCTGGCGCTGGTGGATATGGCGTTTATCGCCTGGCGCAACCTGCGGTTAATTAACCGTATCGCCATGCTCTATGGCATCGAGCTTGGCTACTACAGCCGTTTGCGCCTGTTTCGTCTGGTGCTGCTGAATATTGCGTTTGCGGGCGCCAGCGAGCTGGTGCGTGAAGTGGGGATGGACTGGATGTCGCAGGATCTGGCGGCCCGTTTGTCCGCCCGCGCCGCACAGGGTATCGGCGCCGGGCTGCTGACCGCGCGGCTGGGCATTAAGGCGATGGAGGTCTGTCGACCGCTGCCGTGGATAGACAACGATAAGCCGAAGCTCGGGGATTTCCGCCGCGAGCTGGTCGGCCAGCTCAAAGAGACGCTGAGCAAACGTCCCTCCTGATGTGCTCCCGGACAAGGGCGGCCCTTTGTCCGGGCTTTAAAACGAGCGCATTACCAGATGTAGCCCACCGCGAATCCCGCGTAAAGCTCGCCCGGATGCTGGACCAGAGGGCTGTTGGCGATGCCCTTATCGTAGTACTCGTAGTTGGCGGCAAACATCCCGACCCACTGAGGGCTGAAGCGGTAGCTGGTGATAATACCCACCATCGGGGAGAAGGTGGTGCCGGTGTCCCAAGCCGGGCGCTGGGCGGTGGCTTCACTCTCCGACACCCCGCCAAAGTAGTAGTTAGCCATCTTATCGCTGCGGATCATGACCCCCATCCCTGGCATGACGAGTAGCTTGTCCATCACGATGGGGAAATCGGCCCACAGCAGCAGCTCCTGGCCGTTGCTTCGCCCGGTCACGTCCGTGCTGATCCTGGCGCTCAGCAGCGCGTAGGGAGTGATGATACTGGCGCCGACTCCGGCTTCGAGCTCCCACTCCCGCTTATCCATTCCCCTGAAGGCCGCTTCCTCATCAGGATCCAGGTTGCCAAATCGCAATCGGCCATAGCCGTAGGCGGCGAAGGTATCGTCCTTGTGGAAATAGTAACGCGCCCGGTCCCCGAGAAACATGAACTGTTCACCGAAATAGACGGCGCCGGGCACGATATACGTTGAATTGTCCTGCGCTTTATAGCGCGCCTGGCCGCTGATAACGGCGCCCCCCAGCACCAGTCCCGTAGGGACCGGACTGTCAGGATTATCCTGAGCAAACAGGTCGAGTGAACCGAGCTCAACGTCTGCTCGGGCGGAAGGGCAAAGCAAAAGCGGCAGCAGTATACTGAGTGCAATGGCAAACGGTGAAAATCCCCTCATTACATCTCCGAAGTGAGGTGGGTACAGTGGTCTGCCGCCGGTTCTGGTGTCCGCGGCTACAATCAAAAAAAGAGCATTCAGCATGACCTGGAAAATACCATGATGACAGGGCGACCTCCAGGTGAAAACGTTCATAAATCATAACCCGTTTCCCGCAGCCCTGGTCACCACCGGTGGTAGAATAAAAGGGTACGGTAGCTGCGTTTTACATGCCTGTCGCGAAGCGGCGCAGGCGCATTGCCACCGTCAGAACTGCCGTTAAACGGGGAGGCCGATACCATGGCACAACATGCAAGCGGAGTCAGGTTCGGCATGTCCGATTTGCTGGCCGGCGTCACGGCGTCGGCCGTCGTATTGCCCAAAGCCATGGCCTATGCCACCGTAGCAGGCTTGCCTGTGGCGACCGGCCTGTACACGGCATTTGTCCCCGTGCTGCTTTATGCCCTGCTGGGGTCGTCCAGGGTGCTGAGCGTCAGTTCGACCAGCACGCTCGCTATCCTGACGGCGACCCAGCTTGCGGCGGTGGTTCCGGATGGCGACCCGGGGCGGCTGTTCACGGTGACGGCCACCCTGACGCTGCTGGTGGGCGCGATACTGCTGCTGGCGGCGGCGCTGAGGCTTGGGTTTGTGGCAAGCTTTATTTCCCTGCCGGTTCTCGTGGGGTTCAGAAGCGGCATCGGGCTGGTCATTATTCTGGATCAGCTGCCAAAGGTCTTTGGGATACATATCCAGAAAGACAACTTTTTTATGGATCTCTTCCACCTGATTCAGGCGCTACCGGAGACGTCATGGCTGACGCTGGCCGTTGCCCTCGCCACGCTGGCGATACTGGTCGTGATGGAGCGGCGGTTCCCGCATTCGCCCGCGCCGCTGCTGGGCGTCGGGGCCGGGATAGCGCTGGTCTGGGGATGGGGGCTGAATGAGGCGGGCGTCTCCATCATCGGCACTATTCCTGTCGGGCTGCCAGGCCTGACGATGCCCGATCTGGCGCTGGTGCTGCAGCTGCTGCCTGGGGCGACGGGGATTGCCCTGATGAGCTTTACCGAGACCATTGCCGCCGGTCGGGCCTTCGTCCAGAAGGGGGAGCCGGATATTGCGCCGAACCGTGAGCTGGCGGCGACCGGGCTTGCTAATCTCGGCGGGGCCTTTTTTGGCAGCATGCCGGCGGGGGGCGGAACCTCCCAGACGGCGGTGATCCGCTCCGTCGGCGGAAAATCGCAGTGGGCCAGCGTCGTCACCGCGGCGATGGCGCTGGCGACCATGGTGTTCCTTGCGCCGCTGTTATCCTGGCTGCCTCATGCCACCCTGGCGGTGGTGGTCATCGTCTATTCGGTGGGCCTTATTCAGCCGGAGGAGTTCCGCCGGATAGGCCGGATCCGCATGATGGAGCTGCGCTGGGCCGCCATCGCCTGCCTGGGCGTGCTGCTGTTTGGCACCCTGCAGGGAATTGTTGTCGCAATCCTGGTTTCCCTGCTGGGGCTGGCCAGCCAGACGGCGCAGCCCCGGGTCTATGTCATTGGCCGTAAACCGGGCGCCGATGTGCTGCGTCCGCTTTCCGGGCAGCACCCCGGGGATGAGACGATCCCGGGGCTGCTGATCGTGCGCCCGGAGGGGCGTCTTTTCTTTATCAATGCCCAGTATGTGGCATCCCAGGTTCGCCAGCTGATTGAATCTGAAGCCCCGCGGGTGGTGGTGCTGGACATGAGCCGGGTGCAGGACGTGGAGTATTCAGCGCTTATCATGCTGATGGAAAAAGAGCAGCGGGTGCGGGCCGCGGGGATCGATTTCTGGCTGGCCGGGCTCAACCCCGGCGTGCTGGAAAACGTGCGCCGAAGCGGGCTCGCCCGGCAGCTGGGCGAAGGCCGCCTGCTGTTTAATACCCGGGCCGCGATTCGCCAGTACCAGCAGCAATATCCGCTACCGGACGACCGCGCCGATCGCGACTGACGGGCGTGGCTCCGGGCGGCGCGGGGATTGTTCAATATCGGACGGCGGCGTCGCAGTTTTTCAGCGCGGCCTCCCTACAATAGCGGGAATTTCATCAGGAGGGAGCCATGAAACCCGATAACAAAATTCCCGTTCTCGACCGCATTTCCGGGCAGATGCGCGAGGTGCTTGAATTTCAGGCGTCATTACCGCAGGCCGTCTGCGCCGCGGACGACTACGCCGCCATGCGTCAGGCCTATAACGACGAGCGTCGCTACTGGAACGAAGGCGGGCCGCAGATGCTGCGCACCGAGGAGGTCGCGGTGCCGACGGCATGGGGCCACGTCCTGACGCGGATCTACGCGCCGCAGGCGCAGCCCGGCGCCACGCTTTTCTATGTGCACGGCGGCGGGTTTATTCTCGGTAATCTGGATACGCACGATCGCATTATGCGCCTGCTGGCGCATTTTAGCGGCTGTACGGTGGTCGGCATCGACTATTCGCTCTCGCCGCAGGCGCGTTTTCCGCAGGCGATTGAGGAGATTGTGGCCGTTTGCCAGTTTTATCGCCGCCACGGCGAGCGCTATGGCCTGAACAGCGAACGCATCGGGCTGGCGGGGGACTCCGCGGGCGCGATGCTGGCGCTGGCCGCTGCGCTGTGGATCCGCGACCGGAAGATCGACTGCGGCACGGTGTGCGGCCTGCTGCTGTGGTATGGGTTGTACGGGCTGCAGGACTCCGTGAGCCGCCGCCTGTACGGCGGCAGCTGGGATGGGCTTACGCAGCGCGACCTGGCGTCATATGACGCGGCCTATCTGCGCCACGCCGACGATCGCGATTCGCCGTATTACTGCCTGTTTAATAACGATCTCACCCGCGATGTGCCGCCCTGTTTTATCGCCGGCGCGGAGTTTGACCCGCTGCTGGATGACAGCCTGGCGCTCAGCCAGACGCTGCTTGCCCACGGGCAGCCCTGCCAGTACACCCTGTATCCGGGAGTGCTTCACGCCTTTTTGCACTATTCACGGCGGATGAACATTGCCGGCACTGCGCTGCGTGACGGCGCTCACTATTTCCTGCAACAGATAAACCGCTAATTCCCCCGAAAACCAGCATGTAATGGGCTTTTCCTGCACGCTGGTTTTTTTATTTCCTTTTATCACCGAATGCGTACGGTTTTACTCACGCTACATATTCTTTCTGTTCTATATTAATTTGCAATTAACCTTAATTTTAATGCGTGTTTATTACGGCAGCCTCATTATGCCGAATAAACCCTCACAAAGAATTGTTAGCTTGTAATAATGGAGTATCTATGTGTGAAGAATATGTTGATAAACCGCTTTATTTGTTAATTGCTGATTGGGTGATGGCGCAGAATCGCTGGGTCAGCGCCAAAGAAATTGCCGGACAATTCGATATTCCCCACTGCAAAGCCATTAATACCGTCTCCTATATTCTTGCCGAAGTAGGGGAAATTGAGTGTGAAACGAAAACCATTCCTAACCAGCTGGAGGGCAGGGGGTGCCAGTGCCAGCGTCTGGTTCGCGTACGCAAGATAAGCAAACTGCTGTATGAGCGGCTGAAGTCTCCCGCCTCGGTCAAAAGTACGCTGTGCGCCAACCCGTCGGCGCCGATGGTGCCGCCGGGCGAGCTGAATCGCGAGCAAAAGTGGCAGTGGATGCTCTCTAAGACCATGCGCCGCTAAGATAGCGTACGAACGGAAAGCGCCGCCGGGCGATGCCAGACAGGCGCAGCGCGCCTGTTGATTATCGTTGCTGATGTTTAGGCTGTACCGCCGTGGTGCCGCGCAGCCGCGGGCGGTTCGGCTCCGGCTCGGCCAGCGGCGCGGCTTCGCGAAGCCCGCGGCGGCAGCGTTCGGCGAGGTCCTGATACTCGCGGGTGTTTAAGCGCTTCCAGTACAGCTCGTCGTCAGAAACCGCCCGCAGGCAGCGGGCCGGGGTACCCACCAGCAGCTGCCGGGGCGCGCCCGCGAAACCGGCCTTCACAAAGCTCATCGCGGCGACAATGCTCTCATCGCCGATGACGGCGCCATCCATCACCACGCTGTTCATACCGACCAGCGCGTCCCGGCCGATGATGCAGCCGTGCAGCACCGCGCCGTGGCCGATATGTCCGCACTCCCGCACCACGGTATCAGTGTCGCAGTAGCCGTGCATAATGCAGCCGTCCTGAATATTCGCGCCCGCCTCGACGATAAGCCGTCCATAGTCGCCCCGCAGCGACGCGTGGGGGCCGATATAAACACCGGGACCGACGATAACATCCCCGATGAGTACCGCCGTCGGGTGAACCCAGGCGGTGGGGTGGACGACCGGCACCAGGCCTTCAAACGCATAATAGCTCACGACGCGCTCCTGTCGGTTAACGGCCCAGCCACTGCGGCGCGCGTTTTTCGGCAAACGCCAGCGGGCCTTCCGTAGCGTCCTCAGAGTGCAGGACGGCCGGGTAGTGTTTAAGTATGCCGCTGCGCATCAGCTGGTAGCCCTCTTCAACGCAGAGCTCGCCGGTGGCACGGCAGATCTCTTTGAGCGCCGCTACCGCCAGCGGCGCGCTGTCGACGATTTGGGCGGCAAGCTCGCGGGCGTTTTCCATCAGCGCATCGGCGCTGACCACGCGGTTGACTATCCCCCAGCGCAGCGCCTCCTCCGCGCCCATCCGCCGTCCGGTCATTACCATTTCGTTAACGATGGCGGGCGGCAGGATCTTCGGCAGGCGCAGCACGCCGCCGCTGTCCGGTACTATGCCCAGTTTGGCTTCCGGCAGGGCAAAGCTTGCGTGATCGGCGCACACGATCATGTCGGCGGCCAGCGCCAGCTCAAAACCACCACCGAAGGCATAGCCGTTCACGGCGGCGATCACCGGCTTATCAAGGTTGAATATTTCGGTGAGACCGGCAAAACCGCCGGGACCAAAGTCGGCATCCGGCGCCTCGCCGTCGGCGGCGGACTTCAAATCCCAGCCTGCGGAGAAGAAGCGATCGCCCGCGCCGGTAATGATGGCGACGCGCAGCGTCGGGTCGTCGCGAAACTGCAGAAAAACGTCGCCCATTTGCGCGCTGGTTTTGGCGTCAATGGCGTTGGCTTTTGGCCGGTCGAGAACAATTTCCAGAATTCCGCCATTGCGGGTCAGATGTAGTGATTCGCTCATTTTTTATTCCTTGCGTCATCGTGTTATTTCAAATATTTCTTGATCACTTTTCCCGAGCAGTTGCGCGGTAAATCCTGACGAATTTCCATTAATGACGGGACCTTGAATTTCGCCATATTCATTGCGCAATAGCTGTAAAATTCGTGTTCGCTGAGAGTTTCGCCCTCGTTCAGGACGATAAAAGCCTTAATGGCCTGGTCGCGGATTGCATCAGGGACGCCGACGATGGCCACATCCTGAATTTTCGGGTGCGAGGAGAGAATATTTTCTATTTCACTGCAGGAGACATTTTCGCCGCCGCGCTTAATCATGTTGCTGCTGCGGTCGACAAAATAGAAATATCCCTCTTCATCGTAATAACCGTAATCGCCGGTATGCAGCCAGCCGTTGTCCCAGACCTGCGCGGTGGCCTCCGGCTGGTTGTAATAGGCTTTAAACAGTGTTTTGCCCGGTTCGCCCTTCACGCAGATTTCGCCAATTTGTCCGGCCGCCAGCTCTCGGTTCTGGCTATCGCGGATCTGCGCCGCGTAGCAAAACCCCGGACGGCCGATGGACGGCCAGCGGCGCTTATCGCCAGGGCGGTCGCCAATCAGGCCGACGATGGTTTCCGTCATGCCGTAGGAGGTGAGCAGCCGGACGCCGAAACGGCGGATAAAATCATCCTTTTCCTCAACGGAAAGATTGAGGTAGAACAGCACCTCGCGCAGCCGGTGCTGTTTTTCATCTGCGGCGGGCGGCTGCGCCATCAGCGTGCGGATCATCATTGGAATGCATTCGGTCACGGTGGCCTGATACCGCAGGATCTGCCGCCAGAAGGCGCGGGCGCTGTATTTCTCCAGCAGCACAAAGGTTGCGCCGGCGGAAAAGGCCGCCATGGCGGCGGTGCACTGGCAGTCGATGTGAAAGGCCGGCATGACGGTGAGATAAATATCGTCGCTGCGAAGCTGGCATTGCCAGGCGGTGTAATACCCGGCAAAGCGCAGGTTGTAGTGGGTAATCACCACGCCTTTGGGACGTGACGTGGTGCCGGAGGTGAACAGAATTTCCGCCGTATCCTCAACGCTGAGCGGGACGGCGTGGATGAGCGTCGTCGGCTGCCCGGCTTTGAGCTGCAGAAAGTCGAGCGTCTGCGCGTCGGACTCCGCCGCCGTTTTACCAATTAACAGGATACGCTCCAGCGACGTGCTGTTTTGCGCCAGAATATGCTGATAGGCCGGGTAAAAGCCGCGAGTGGTCACCACCATTCGGGCCTGGCAGTGCTGCAACAGCCAGGCGCTTTCATCACAGAGCAGCCGGGCGTTGACAGGAACCATCACCGCGCCGATTTTCGCCAGCCCAAACCAGCAAAAAATGAATTCAGGACAGTTATCCAGATGCAGCGCGACCTTATCCCCTTTGCGTATCCCGAGCGACCAGAAAAGATTGGCGGTACGGTTAATGTCTTCATTAAGGCCGGCGTAGCTGAACTGCTGTGCTTCACCCTGCGCGGACTCAAAAATGAGCGCGGTTTTATCGCCGTAAACGTCAGCTAAATCGTCCCACATCTGACGCAAGTTTTGTCCACCAATAACATCCATCGGACGCATATCCTGTTTTCCATCGCGGGATATTCAAGTCCGGGCCGGGCCCGGCTTGAACCCTCCGGGCGATTACTCCTCTGTTTTAGCCAGCCCTTTGTCGACCAGCCCCCTGATGTCGGCCTCGCTGTAGCCGATGTTTTGCAAAATTGCCGCAGTATCCATGCCGTGAGACGGCATACCCCGCCAGATCTGGCCCGGGTTGTTTTTGAATTTCGGCATCACGTTCGGGCCTTTGCAGCTGCGGCCGTCCTGGGTCTGCCATTGGGTGATGGATTCGCGGGCCACATACTGCGGGTTGCTTTCGAGTTCCGGAATGGTCAGCACTTTGGCGCAGGCGATGTTCAGCTCCGCAAAGCGCTCCAGCACCTGGGCGATGGTGTGTGCGGCCAGCCAGGCGTCGAGTTTTTCTTCCACCAACGGGCCGTACGGGCACTCGACGCGGTGGATAAGCTGCGTACCTTCCGGTACCTCCGGCGTGCCGAGCAGGTGGGCCAGGCCGATATCCTTAAACATCTCCTGAATCTGGGTAATCCCGACCAGCTCCATCACGATGTAGCCATCGCTGCAGGCGTACAGGCCGCATCCGGCGTAGTACGGGTCTTTGCCTTTGGTCATTCGCGGGCAGATTTCGCCGCCGTTGAAGTAATCCATCATGAAGTACTGGCCCATCCGCAGCATCACTTCATACATGGCGATATCGATGCTTTCGCCTTTTCCGGTCTGGCGCGCTTTGTACAGCGCGGCGAGGGCGGAGGTAGTGGCGGTCATGCCGGAGAAGTAGTCCGCGGTATAGGGGAAGGCGGGCATCGGCTGGTCTTTATCGCCGTTTTGAATAAGATAGCCGCTGAAGGCCTGGGCAATGGTGTTATAGGCCGGTAAGTTCGTGTACTGCGGGTCGCCGTATTGTCCGAAGCCGGAAAGATGGGCGATGACGAGACGGGGGTTGCGCTCCCACAGGACCTCATCGGTGATGCCGCGGCGGGCAAACGCCGGTCCTTTGCTGGCCTCGATGAAAATGTCGGTGGTTTCCATCAGCTTGAGAAACGCCTCGCGGCCTTCGTCTTTAAAAATGTTGAGCGACAGCGCCCGCAGGTTGCGGCGCGACAGTTGCGGGTAGTTTGGCTGCACGCGGATAGTGTCGGCCCAGGCGACGTTTTCTATCCAGATAACTTCAGCCCCCCATTCGGCGAACATCTGTCCGGCAAACGGTCCGGCGATCTCAATCCCGGAAAAGACCACGCGCAGCCCGGAGAGCGGGCCAAATTCTGGCATGGGTAAATGAGCGGTCATAGCATCACCTCGTAAATAGCATCCCTGAGACCTCTGCCGGAAGGGCAGAGGTCCATCATCAATCGGTTAGCGATACTGCTTCAGAACCGAACGGCCCAGCGTCAGGATCTGCATTTCGTCTGAACCGCCCGATACGCGATCCACGCGCAGGTCGCGCCAGAAACGGGTAATGCGGTGGTTCCCGGCGATACCGACGCCGCCCAGCACCTGCATCGCGGTGTCGACAACCTCAAACGCCGCGTTGGCGCAGAAATATTTGCACATCGCCGCATCGCCGGAGGTGATGGTGCCGTTGTCGCTTTTCCACGCTGCCTCATACAGCATATTTTTCATGGCGTTAAGCTTGATGGCCATGTGGGCGAATTTCTCCTGGATCAGCTGGAAGCGGCCGATCGTTTCGCCAAACTGCACGCGTTGGTTGGCGTAGCGCGCCGCATCTTCAAACGCGCACATCGCGGTGCCGTAGTTGGTAAGGGCGACCAGGAAACGCTCGTGGTCGAACTCTTCTTTTACCCGGTTAAAGCCGTTGCCTTCGCGGCCGAACATGTCTTTTTCATCCAGCTCGACGTTATCGAAGGTGAGCTCACAGCAGCTGTCCATGCGCAGACCCAGTTTCTCCAGCTTGTTCACCTTGATGCCCGGTTTGCTCATATCGAGGCACCATTCGGTGAAAATCGGCTTGTCCGGGGACGCGGCGTCGCGCGCCATCACCACCACATAGGGGGTGTAGGCGCTGCTGGTGATAAAGCACTTGCTGCCATTCAGGTAAACCTTACCATTTTTACGGGTATAAGTAGTTTGCAAACTGCCGACGTCGGAACCGGCGCCCGGCTCGGTGATGGCGGAGTTCCACATCTGCTTGCCGGTGCCGCGAAACGCCATGATGCGGTCTATCTGCTCCGGCGTGCCTTCGCGCAGGAAGGTGTTGAAGCCGCCCGGCAGCTGATACAGCACGTAGGTTGGCGCGCCGAGACGGCCAAGCTCCATCCACACCGCCGCGACGGTGACGAAACCGGCGTCCAGCCCGCCGTGCTCCTCAGGGATAAGCAGGCTGTCGATGCCCATGTCCGCCAGCGCTTTGACGAAGCGCTCCGGGTAGACGCTGTCGCGATCGCATTCGGCGAAATAGGCCTCCCAGTTTTCGCTGGCCATCAGTTCACGGATACCCGCGACAAACAGTTCCTGCTCATCATTCAGTCTAAAATCCATCTCAATAACCTCTTAGCATGTCGTTGTAATACCAGGGACGCAGCCCAATGAGAGTCAATCTTTCCAGTTCACTTTGGCGTCTTTAATGAAGGAGAGCGTGACCATAATGTTGACGAAAAACAGCGGACAGCCGCCGGCGATAATCGCCGTCTGAATCGGCTTCAGGCCGCCGAGCGCCAGCAGAATAATGCCGATGACGCCCACCAGAACCGACCAGCCGATACGCACCAGCAGCGGCGGCTCGTCGCCGTCTTTTACCGCCCGACAGGTGGACATCGCCAGGGTGTAGGAGCAGGCGTTGATAAGCGTAACGGTGGCGATAAAGCACAGAATGAAGAATCCCCACATGGTGGCGGTGCGTAAGGGGAGCGCCGCCCAGGTTTCGATAATGGCGCGCGGTACGCCGTGCTGGCTGATGAGCTGCGGGATGTTGATGATGTTGTTATCGATAAGCTGCAGGGTGTTGCTGCCAAGGATGGTCCACAGCAGCCAGGTCGCCGCCGTCAGGCCGGCTACCATGCCGAGGCACAGTTCGCGAACGGTACGGCCTTTCGAGATGCGCGCAAGGAAGATGCTCATCTGAATGGCGTAAATCACCCACCACGCCCAGTAGAAGACGGTCCAGCCCTGCGGGAAGCCGCTCTTGCCGATAGGGTCGGTGTAGAACAGCATGCGCGGCAGGTACATCAGCAGCGTACCGACCGAATCGGTAAAGTAGTTCATGATGAAGCTGGCACCGCTGACGATAAATACCCAGCCGAGGATCAGGAAGCTCAGGTAGCTGCGCACGTCGCTGGCGATTTTAATCCCTTTCTGCAGGCCGCAGGCCACGCAGATGGCGTTAAGCACTATCCAGCAGGCGATGATGATGGCATCCAGCTCAAGGGTATGCGGAATACCGAACAGGAACTGCATACACTCGGTGACCAGCGGTGTGGCGAGACCTAAGCTGGTGCCCATGGCAAAGATCAGGGCGACTAAGTAGAAGTTGTCGATAACCGTGCCCAGCAGCCCGTTGGCGCGTTTTTCGCCCACCAGCGGAATCAGCGTGCTGCTGGGGCGGATGACCTCCATTTTGCGGACAAAAAAGAAGTAGGCGAAGGCCACCGAGAGGAAGCTATAGGTCGCCCAGGGCAGCGGTCCCCAGTGCAGCAGACTGTAGGCAAGACCGAGCTCTTTGGCCTGCACGGAGTAGGGCGCCAGACCGAACGGCGGGCTGGAAATGTAGTAGTAGATCTCAATCGATCCCCAGAACAGCACGGCCGCCGAGGTACAGGAGGCAAACATCATAAAAATCCAGCTGGCGGTGCTGAACTCCGGCGGTTCGTCGCCGAGGCGTTTTTTGGCATAACGGCCAAACACCAGCCAGAACCAGCCGCCGAACATGATGACCATGTACCACTCGAAGGCCCAGCCCCAGACGTTGGTGACGTAGCTGAATACGGCGTTAATCACGTTGTTCGCTGCATCCAGATCGCGAACCGTTAACCAACAAAGAATGCCAACAACAATCAATGGCGGGAAAAACACTTTAGGTTCTATTCCCGTTTTTTTCTTTTCTTTGCTCATAGGTAAATTCCAATTTTTTGGCACATTACGATGATCTCTACGTAATTCACTGGTGTGTTGCTATTCTGTTAATTCTGTAATAAATAGATGTTAGGTATTTCGCGCACTATGGATATAAAACTGATGCTCATCATGAATATTGGCTAAACGCAATTCTGTTATAGCGATCACATTCCATCCGACGCCGCTTTCAGGTGGCTTCATACCGTGCGGTGTTGCCTTTAATGTCTTTTAAAAACAGTTTGTTATGTTCGTTATTGCGGTCGAAGAGTCAAGGCGAGTTTCAATATTGGTGAGGAAGATAGCAATATTGAACGTCATTTATTTTTAAATTGTTGAAGTGTTCAATATTGGTGATTCAGGTTTTATTTTTGGCCGTTTTTGTATGTTACTCATATATTCCATTGGGGTAGCCAATGACGTATTTATCGATATTTCAGGAGATGTAATGAATATTATTACATGCTATAAGTGTGTTCCCGATGAACAGGATATTGCCGTAAACAGCGCTGACGGTTCACTCGATTTTTCCCGCGCGGACGGCAAAATCAGCCAGTACGATCTGAACGCCATTGAAGCGGCGGTTCAGCTCAAAGCCGGGCTGCCGGAGGCTAAGATCGTCGCGCTGAGCGTGGGCGGCGCGGCGCTGAATAACGCGAAGGGGCGCAAAGACGTGCTCTCCCGCGGGCCGGACGAGCTGGTGGTGGTGGTGGATGAGCGGTTCGAACACGCGCTGCCGCACCAGACCGCCGCAGGACTTGCGGCGGCGGCGAACAAAATTGGCTTCTCACTGATGCTCTGCGGCGACGGTTCCGCCGATCTGTATGCCCAGCAGGTGGGGCTGCTGGTGGGAGAAGCGCTGCACATCCCCGCGCTTAACGGGATTAAAAAAATTCTTGCCTTAACCCCTGAGTCCATCACGGTTGAACGTGAGCTTGAGGACGAGAGCGAAACGCTGACGGTCCCGCTTCCAGCGGTGATTGCGGTATCAACCGACATTAACGCGCCGCAGATCCCTTCGATGAAAGCCATTCTCAATGCGGCAAAGAAACCGGTGCAGGCCTGGAGCGCGGCCGATCTCGGTATCGGCGAGACGGCGGTTCTGTCCGAGCAGCGGGTTGCCGCACCGAAGCAGAAGGTGCGCCAGCGCATCATTATTGAGGGCGACGGCGACGATCAGATCGCCGCGTTTGCGGATCACCTGCGCAAAATCATCAAATAAGGGGAGAGGTTATGAGCACGTTTTCATCCGTATGGGTATTCAGCGACACCTTGTCCCGACTGCCGGAACTGATGGGGGGCGCCCGCGCCCTGGGAGACAAAATCCAGGCCTTTACGCTGAATGCGGAGCAGAGCAGCGCCGCCTTCCGGCTTGGCGCGCACGGCGTCTGGCAGCTTGAGGGAAAACCGGACGACCGAATTGTTGAAGACTACGCCGATACCATCGCCAGTACGCTGCAGGGGCAAAGCGACGGCGGGCTGGTGTTGCTGCCCAACAGCCGCCGGGGCAAACTGCTTGCCGCACGGCTCGGCGCCCGCCTTGGCGCCGCCGTCACCAACGACGCGGCCGCGCTGGCGGTCGACGGCGGCGCGCTGGTTGCCAGACATATGGTGTACGGCGGGCTGGCGTTTGGCGATGAAACGCTGCGTTCAGCCTGGTGTGTCGCTACGCTCAGCACTGGCGCATTTGACGCTATACAGCCGGATACCGCGCTCAGCGGCACCGCTCAGCTAGCGGCGTGGATAGCGCCGAAGCACAGCGTGGTGCGTACCGCCGTTCAGGCCCGGGAAAGCAACGCGGTGGATCTGGATAAAGCCCGCCTGGTGGTCAGCGTAGGGCGCGGCATCGGCAGCAAAGAGAACATCAGCCTCGCCGCCGACCTCTGCAGCGCGATTGGCGCGGAGCTCGCCTGTTCCCGCCCGGTGGCGGAGAACGAAAAGTGGATGGAGCACGAGCGCTATGTCGGGATCTCTAACCTGATGCTGAAACCTGAGCTTTATCTGGCGGTCGGCATCTCCGGGCAAATCCAGCACATGGTCGGGGCCAACGGCGCGCAGACCATCGTCGCCATCAATAAAGACAAGAATGCGCCCATTTTTCAGTACGCGGACTACGGCATTGTGGGCGATCTCTTTAAGATCCTGCCCGCGCTGACCCGCCAGCTGGAGAATTAATCTCTACTCTTCATCCCTCAGACAGCCTCTGCGTTGGCTGTTTGAATGATTTTGAGTACAACCTGGCGAGGCCAGAAATACGCTTCGCCGTTTTACTGCATGTAGTGGAGTGGTTATGTCCGAAGATGTCTTCGATGCCATTATCGTAGGGGCTGGTCTGGCGGGCTGCGTTGCGGCGCTGGTGCTCGCCAGAGAAGGGGCGCAGGTATTACTGATCGAACGCGGCAACTCCGCGGGTGGGAAAAACGTCACCGGCGGGCGAATGTATGCGCACAGCCTTGAGCGCATTATCCCAGGCTTTGCTGAAACCGCGCCGGTGGAACGGGTTATCACCCGGGAAAAGCTCTCATTTCTGAGCGGATCGCGGGCGATGACCGTGGATTACCAGAGCGGCGACGAGCGCCATCCCGGCGAGGTCTCCTGGTCGGTGCTGCGCAGCAAATTTGACGCCTGGCTGATGGAGCAGGCGGAAAACGCGGGTGCGCAGTGCATCACCGGGATCCGCGTCGACAGGTTGGTGGAAAAGGACGGCAGGGTCATTGGCGTGGAGGCCGACGGCGATGTGCTGGAGGCGAAAACGGTGATCCTCGCCGACGGCGTCAACTCGCTGCTCGCCGAACAGCTCGGGATGACGAAACCGGTGGCGGCGGAGAACGTCGCCGTCGGCGTTAAAGAGCTCATCGAATTGCCGAAAGAGGTGCTGCAGGACCGCTTTAACCTGACGGGCAATGAGGGCGTCGCCTGGCTGTTCGCCGGTGCGCCCACCGACGGTCTGATGGGCGGCGGTTTCCTGTATACCAATGAATCGACCGTGTCCCTCGGTCTGGTGTGCGGGCTGCATCATCTGAAAGAGGCGAAAAAGTCGGTGCCGCAGATGCTGGAAGATTTCAAACAGCATCCGGCCGTCGCGCCGCTGATCGCGGGCGGCAAGATGGTGGAATACGCCGCGCACGTGGTGCCGGAAGCCGGGTTGCGCATGCAGACCGAGCTGGTGCGCGACGGCGTGCTGGTGACCGGAGATGCCGCCGGAATGTGCATGAACCTCGGCTTTACCATCCGCGGGATGGATCTGGCGATTTCATCGGGCGAAGCGGCGGCTAAAGCGGTGCTGGCGGCAATGCAAAAAGCCGATTTCAGCAGGCAGAGCCTGAGCGAATACCTGCGGCTGCTGGAGGCCGGGGCGCTGCGGGACATGAAGATGTATCAGAAGATGCCCGCATTTCTCGATAATCCGCGGATGTTTTCGCAGTACCCGGAAATGGCGGTCGGCATCGCCGGGGAGCTGTTTACCGTCACCGGTAAAGCGCCGGTGCCGCTGCGCAAAACGCTGCTGCAATACGGTAAAAAAGTCGGCTTTATCAACCTGCTTAAAGACGGCCTGAAGGGAGTAACGTCACTATGAGTACGCCTGTCAATGTGGATGTCAAACTGGGCATCAATAAATTCAATGTGGATGAAGATAACCCGCACATCATCGTGAAATCGCAGCCGGATATGCAGGTGATGGAGCTGTTAACCAAAGCCTGCCCGGCGGGGCTGTATAAAAAACAGGACGACGGCTCCGTGCGCTTCGATTATGCCGGTTGCCTCGAGTGCGGCACCTGCCGGATCCTCGGGCTGGGCAGCGCGCTGGAGAAATGGGAATACCCGCGCGGAACGTTCGGTGTGGAATATCGCTACGGTTAACGATTTTTCTTCTGGTTCTCCCGCGGCTCCGTGCCCGGGAGTTTTTTTGTCCGGCGGATAACTTATTTTGGACATATAACGAGAAATAAAAATGCAAGCCAGAAATTTTGACGATATTCGATTCACATCAATACATCGCCGGATAATGCTGTGGGGAAGCGGAGGGCCGTTTCTTGATGGCTATGTTCTGGTGATAATTGGCGTGGCCCTGGAACAGCTGACGCCGTTATTACATCTTGATGCCGAGTGGATAGGCCTGCTCGGCGCCGCGACGCTGGCCGGATTATTTATTGGTACGTCATTATTTGGTTATATTTCCGACAGGGTCGGGCGACGCAAAATGTTTCTTATTGATATTGTCGCTATCGGTATTATTTCGCTCGGCACTATGTTTGTTTCTTCGCCAATGGAGCTGCTGGTGATGCGGGTGCTGATCGGCATCGTGATTGGCGCCGATTATCCCATCGCCACCTCGATGATCACCGAGTTTTCCAACACCCGCCAGCGGGCGTTCGCCGTCGGCTTTATCGCCGCGATGTGGTACGTCGGCGCCACCTGCGCCAACCTGGTGGGGTATCTGCTGTACGAGGTCGACGGCGGCTGGCGCTGGATGCTGGGCAGCGCCTTTATTCCGTGCGTAATTATCCTGATTGGCCGCTTCGATCTCCCCGAGTCGCCGCGCTGGCTGCTGCGCAAGGGGCGGGTGCAGGAGTGCGAGCAGATGATGCTGAAGCTGTTCGGCGAGCGGGTGGTTTTTGATGAGGAACCGCAGCAGGAAACGCGGTTTATGCAGTTGTTTAATAAGCGCCATTTTCCGTTTGTGCTGTTCGTCGCCGCTATCTGGACCTGCCAGGTGATCCCGATGTTCGCCATCTATACCTTCGGGCCGCAGATTGTCGGGCTGCTTGGCTGGGATGAAGGGCGCAACGCCGCGCTGGGCAACGTGGTGATCAGCCTGTTTTTTATGCTCGGCTGTATTCCGGCGATGTACTGGCTGAACAAAATTGGCCGGCGGCCGCTGCTCATCGGCAGTTTCGCCATCATGACCATTGCGCTGGCGGTGTTAGGGCTGGTCTCCAACCTCGGGATCTGGCTGGTGGTCATCGCTTTTGCCGTTTACGCCTTCTTTTCCGGCGGGCCGGGGATCCTGCAGTGGCTCTATCCTAATGAGCTTTTTCCCACCGATATCCGCGCGTCGGCGGTTGGGGTGATCATGTCCATTAGCCGGGTCGGCACCGTGGTTTCCACCTGGGCGCTGCCGGTATTTATTACCCGCTATGGCATCAGCACCGTCATGCTGATTGGCGCATTGATATCGCTGGTGGGGCTGGTTGTTTCTATTTTGTTCGCTCCGGAGACGCGCGGACTTTCTTTATCGCAAACCGGAAAGATAACCATTCTGAAAAAATATAGCTGAATGACGGAAACGATATATTTGCTGAAGCGATTTTATTCAAGTTATCCAGAATGATATTCCCCTGGATAATTAAAAGTTGATGGAAATCAATTCATGTCTGCGGAAAACAATCACCCTATATAGGCATGCATTGAATCTTGTACCGGTTGTCAAAAAGGAACAAATAAAAAGAATGGAAAATCAGTTGCTTTTTCCTGAGGGTGTCAATCGTCGTGATTTTCTTAAGCTTTGTACTGCGCTTGCAGCCACGATGGGGTTATCCCCCGGCGCGGCGGCTGAAATCGCAGACTCGGTAACGTCCCCGCAGCGCCCGCCGGTTATCTGGATTGGCGCTCAGGAGTGCACCGGCTGTACGGAATCGCTGCTGCGTGCGACCCATCCCACCATCGAGAATTTACTGCTCAACGTTATCTCCATGGAGTACCACGAGGTCCTCTCCGCCGCATTTGGCGAGCAGGCCGAAGAGAACAAGCACCGGGCGATCGCCCAGTATAAAGGCAAGTACGTGCTGGTGGTCGACGGCTCCATCCCGATGAAGGATGGCGGGATCTACTGTATGGTGGCCGGTAAGCCCATCGTCGAGCATATCCGCGACGCCGCGGAGCATGCGGCGGCGGTGATCGCCATCGGCTCCTGCGCCGCATGGGGCGGCGTGGCGGCGAGCGGCGTCAACCCGACCGGCGCGGTCAGCCTGCAGGACGTGCTGCCGGGCAAAACGGTGATTAACATTCCAGGCTGTCCGCCAAACCCGCACAACTTCCTGGCGACGGTGGCGCATATCATCACTTACCAGCGTCCTCCGAAGCTTGATGCCAAACAGCGCCCGGAATTTGCCTATGGGCGGCTTATTCACGAAAACTGCGAGCGGCGCCCGCACTTTGACGCCGGACGCTTCGCCAAACAGTTCGGCGACGAAGGCCATCGCCAGGGCTGGTGTCTCTATCACCTTGGCTGTAAAGGGCCGGAGACCTGGGGCAACTGCCCGACGCTGGAGTTCTGCGATATCGGCGGCGGAATATGGCCGGTCGGTATTGGTCATCCCTGCTACGGCTGCAACGAAGAGGGCATTGGCTTCACCAAAGGGATTGCCCAGCTGGCAAGCGTCGAGAACCCGACGCCGCGCAGCGCCAAACCCGATGTCAAAAGCCAGGAGGGCGGGCATATCAGCCCGACGGCCATCGGCCTGCTCGGCGGTGTGGTGGGCCTGGTGGCAGGCGTCAGCCTGATGACGGTAAAAGAGCTGGGACGGCAGAAAAAAACGCAGCACAAAGATGACGAGACGCCATCGCACAAGGAGTAAGCCGTGAACAGACGTCATTTTTTAAAACTGGCATCCGCAGGCGCGATGCTGGCAGGCGTCGCGCCGTCGGCTCGCGCGGGCGCCGAGAATAAACCGCCTGTCCCGAATTCCCTGGGCATGCTGTATGACTCAACGCTGTGCGTGGGCTGCCAGGCCTGCGTCAGCGAGTGCCAGCGCATCAACCATACCGATGAGCCGCACGGCGAAACCTACGCCTATGCGGGCACCGAACCGACCTGGTCGAACAACGACAAGCTCAGCCCGTACACCAACAACATCATTCAGGTCTGGCATAGCGGCAAGGGCGTGAATAAGGATCGGGTGGACGACGGTTACGCCTACATCAAAAAGCAGTGTATGCACTGCGTGGATCCCAACTGCGTCTCCGTCTGCCCGGTGCAGGCGATGCAGAAAGACCCGAAAACCGGCATCGTCCATTACAACCCCGATGTCTGTACCGGCTGCCGCTACTGCATGGTGGGGTGCCCGTTCAACGTACCGAAATACGATTACGACAACCCCTTCGGCAAAATTCACAAGTGCGAGCTGTGCAACCAGAAAGGCGTCGAGCGGCTGGATAACGGCGGTCTGCCGGGCTGCGTCGACGTCTGCCCGACGGGGGCGGTCATCTTCGGCACCCGCGAGCAGCTGATGGAGGAAGCCCACAAGCGGCTGGCCGCCAAACCTGGGGAAACCTACCGCTACCCGCGCCAGACGCTGCAGAGCAGCGATCGCTATGAGCACCCGGTGGCGCACTATGAGCCGCATCTGTACGGCGAAAAAGAGGGGGGCGGCACGCAGGTACTGGTGCTGGCGGGGGTGCCGTTTGACAACCTTGGCCTGCCCGCGCTGGCGGAGCTGTCGACCGGCGCGCGTTCGGAGCATATACAGCATTCGCTGTACAAGGGGATGGTGCTGCCGTTTGCCGCGCTCGCCGGGATAACCTTCCTGGTGCAGCGCAACATGCGCCATAAGCCTGCGGATAAGCACGAAGACAAAAAGGATGATAACCATGGCGACGCATAAAATGAGCCCTCTCGGCGGGCGCCTGGTGAGCTGGCCGGTGATGCTGATGGCGCCGTTTGTCGTGCTGTGCCTGCTGCTCATCGTCAAGCGTCTGGTGTTTGGCATTGGCGATGTTTCCGATCTTAACGGCGGCTATCCCTGGGGGATCTGGATAGCCTTCGACCTGCTGGTGGGCACTGGGCTGGCGTGCGGCGGCTGGGCGTTGGCCTGGGCGGTGTATGTCTTTAACCGCGGCGAATATCACCCGCTGGTGCGACCGGCGCTGCTGGCCAGCCTGTTCGGCTACTCGCTGGGCGGTCTGTCTATCACCATTGACGTCGGCCGCTACTGGAACCTGCCGTACTTCTACATCCCGGGCTATTTCAACACCTCGTCGGTGCTGTTCGAAACGGCGGTCTGTATGACGATTTACATCGGCATCGTCACGCTTGAGTTCGCGCCGGCGCTGTGCGAGCGCCTCGGCTGGAAGCGTCCGCTGCGCTGGCTGAACAAAGCGATGTTTCTGATTATCGCCCTTGGCGCCTTGCTGCCGTCGATGCACCAGTCGTCGATGGGGTCGCTGATGATCGCCGCCGGCTACAAGGTACATCCGCTGTGGCAGAGCTACGAGATGCTGCCGCTGTTCTCGCTGCTGACCGCCGCCATTCTGGGCTTTTCGATCGTCATTTTCGAAGGCTCGCTGGTACAGTCGGGGCTGCGGGGCAAGGGGGCTGACGAAACGCCGCTGTTTACCCGCCTGACGCGGCTTATCGAGGTCTTCCTGCTGCTGTTTATCGTCCTGCGCTTTGGCGAAATCATTGTGCGCGACAAGACGGCGTACCTGTGGCATTTCGACCGTTTCGCCCTCTCTTTCTGGGTGGAAACGCTGCTGATGCTGACCCCGCTGCTGATTTTCCGCTGGAAGCGCAACCGCCGCGACCCGCGCTGGCTGTTTGTCGGCGCGCTGTGCATGGTCTGCGGCGCGGCGTTCTGGCGTCTTAACTATGCGCTGCTGGCCTATGACCCGGGCAACGGCTACGGCTATTTCCCGACCCCCAGCGAGCTGCTGATTTCCATTGGCTTTGTCGCCATTGAGGTGTGTGCGTACATCCTGCTTGTCCGGCTGCTGCCGGTGCTGCCAGCGCACGAACGCCAGAGTGAACATAAAAATTTAGAGGTAGAGCATGAGCCAACGCATCACCATTGATCCCGTTACCCGCATTGAGGGGCACCTGCGTATCGACTGCGAGATTGAAGGGGGCAAAGTCGTCAAAGCCTGGTCTTCCGGGACAATGTGGCGCGGTATGGAGGAGATTGTTAAAGGCAACGACCCGCGAGATGCGTGGATGATCGTGCAGCGCATCTGCGGCGTGTGCACCACCATTCATGCGCTGGCCTCGGTACGCGCGGTGGAGAATGCGCTGGGCATGGAGGTGCCGGTCAACGCCCAGTACATTCGCAACATTATCGCCGCCGCCCACAGCATTCACGACCATATCGTGCATTTTTATCAGCTCTCGGCGCTGGACTGGGTGGACGTGACGTCGGCGCTGAAGGCCGACCCGCAAAAAGCCGCCGACCTGCTGCGCGGCCTGTCAAACTGGCCGCTGAACAGCGCGGCCGAGTTCAGTAAAGTGCAGCAGAAGATTAAAACCCTGGTGGACAGCGGCCAATTGGGTATTTTCGCCAATGGTTACTGGGGACATCCGGCAATGGCGCTGCCGCCGGAGGTTAACCTGATAGCCGTAGCGCATTATCTGCAGGCGCTGGAGTGCCAGCGCGATGCAAACCGAATTGTCGCCGTGCTTGGCGGGAAAACGCCGCATATCCAGAACCTCGCGGTCGGCGGGGTGGCGAACCCGATCAACCTCGACTCGCCGGGCGTGCTGAACCTCGAACGGCTGATGTACCTGAAAAGCTTTATCGACAAGCTGGGCGACTTTATCGAGCAGGTTTATCTGGTCGACAGCGCGGTCATCGCCGCGCACTACCCGCAGTGGCTGGAAATGGGCAAGGGCGCCGACTGCTATCTTTGCGTGCCTGAGCTGCCGGTCGACCGCAAAGGCGACACCTTTTTGCTGCCGGGGGGCTACCTGGAAAAAGGCGTCTTCCGCCCGATTGCCAGCCAGCGCGACGACTACCTGCTCAAGGGCATTGAGGAGAGCGGCAAGCATGCCTGGTATCAGGATGACCAGCCGCTGGCGCCGTGGGAAGGGCTGACCCGCCCGAACTACACCGGCTGGCAGGAAGACGGCAAATATTCGTGGGTAAAAGCGCCGACCTTCTACGGCAACGCGGTCGAAATGGGGCCGCTGGCCTGGCTGCTGTGCAGCCTGCAGACCGGACATCAGCCGACCAAAGACACTTTCGCGCGGGTCAACGCCTCTTACAAAGCGCTGACCGGCAACGCGCTGACCACTGAACAGCTGCCGTCCACTCTGGGACGCGTCGTCGGGCGCGCGGTGCATGCCTGCGTGCTGCACCAGACGCTGGGCGAGCAGTGGCAGGCGCTGGTGACCAATATCGGCAAAGGCGATCACGAAACCTTTATTCCGCCGAATATCCCGCTGAACGGCGAAGTTCGCGGCGTCGGATTTATCGAAGCGCCGCGCGGGGCGCTGTCGCACTGGGTGGTGATCCGCGACGGTAAAATCGCTAACTATCAGGCGGTGGTGCCGTCCACGTGGAACGCCGGGCCGCGCAACTTCAACGACGAACCCGGACCGTACGAGCGCTCGCTGGTGGGAACGCCGGTCGCTGACCCGGCGAAACCGCTGGAGGTGGTGCGTACTATCCACTCGTTTGACCCTTGCATGTCCTGTGCGGTGCATATCGTCGACGCCACCGGCGGCGAGGTGACCCGGGTGAAGGTGCTGTGATGCGCATTCTGGTACTCGGGATTGGCAACCTGCTGCTCGGCGATGAGGCGGTAGGCGTGCGTATCGTCGAAGCGCTGGAGCAGCGCTATACGTTACCCTGTCACGTTGAGGTGCTTGACGGCGGCACCTCCGGAATGGAGCTGCTGGATGTGATGGCGGGGAGGGATCATCTGATTGTCGCTGACGCGATACTGACCGGCGCGACGCCGGGCAGCGTGGCGGTACTGCATGATGACGAGATCCCCGCGTTTTTTTCCCGCAAGGTTTCGCCCCACCAGCTGGGGCTTTGCGATGTGCTGATGGCGCTGAAGCTGACCGAGGAGTTTCCCCGTCGGCTGACGCTGGTCGGCGTGGTGCCGTCGTCGCTTGAGCCGGGGATCCGCTTAACGCCGGTGGTGAGCGAGGCGATTGAGCCCGCTCTGGCGCAGGTGCTGGCGGCGCTGAGGGAGAGCGGCGTCGAGGCGACGCGCAAAACGGAGGTGGCCGATGCCGGACGTGATTAACGGACTGATGCAGGACCCGACGCCGCAGCTGGAGGCGGCGTTCCAGGCGATCGCCGACCGGGAGATGCGCGAGCTGCCGTTTTATCGCCCGCAGATCCCGGTGCGCGCCTGCGGGTTTCAGCGCTTCGAGCAGCAGTGGGTTGGCAGCATGCTGACGCCCTGGATGCTGAGCCTGCTGGTGCTGCCGGGGCCGGGCGAGACGTGGCAGCGGCGCGTGGTAGGGGAAAAGCTGGCGCTGCGTCTGCCGTGCGGCGACGTCCTTTTTTCCGTCGGGGAGATAGACGGTTGCGGACAGTACCTGGCGGCGTCGCTGATGTCGCCTGTCGATAAGCACCTGACGGCGGAGCAGATGCTGGATCTGGCCGAAAACAGCGTGCGGATGGCGCTGTCATTGCCGGTGGCGGACGCCAGCGAGCCGGCGAACCCCGGGCGTCGGGCGCTTTTCCGCCTGCCGCAAAGGAGCTGAACCTGTGCATGAATTAAGCCTCTGTCTGAACATGATAGAGCTGATTGAGCAGCACGCCCGCCAGCACAAGGCCCGGCGGGTGACGGCCGTATGGCTGGAGATTGGCGCGCTCTCCTGTATTGAGGAGCACGCGCTGCGTTTTGGTTTTGACGCCGCCAGCCGACGTTCGGTGGCGCAGGGGTGCCAGCTGTGGCTGGACTATCAGCCCGCCCGAGCCTGGTGCTGGGACTGCGGCACCAGCGTGCAGATTGATAAACACGATGCGCCGTGCCCGCAGTGCGGCGGGCACGCGCTACGCATTGAGAGCGGCGATAGCCTGCGGATAAAACAACTGGAAGTGGAATAGCGTTAAGGAGTCGAAGTTATGTGTACTACCTGCGGTTGCGCCAGCGGAGAACGCCATATTGAGGGTGATGCGCATCATCACCATGAGCACGAGCATGAACACCACCACGACGGGCACCACCATCACGAGCATGGCCATCACGCGCCCGCCGCGGTCATTATTCACCATCACCACTATTATTCCCATCACGGGGACGTCCACCATCACTATGCGGAGCCCGGCAATGCGGCGCAATTTACGCCGCAGGTTCAGCCGGAAACTCAGGATCTGCACTATGGCCACGGCGAGGCCGGTGGGCATGCGCCGGGGATGGGGCAGCGCCGTTTGCTGCAGATCGAGCAGGATGTGCTGAGTGAGAATAACCGCCAGGCGGCGCATAACCGCGAGCATTTTGCGGCACAGAACATTCTGGCGCTCAACCTGGTTTCCAGCCCCGGTTCCGGAAAAACGACGCTGCTGACGGCAACGCTGCAGCATCTGGCGCCGCAGCGGCCGTGCGCGGTGATCGAAGGCGATCAGCAGACCAGCAACGACGCCCGACGCATTCGCGCCACCGGGGTGCCCGCGATTCAAGTGAATACCGGTAAGGGCTGCCACCTGGACGCGCAGATGGTGCATGAGGCGGCGCACCGCCTGGGCTTGCAGGATAACAGCCTGCTGTTTATCGAAAACGTCGGCAATCTGGTGTGTCCTGCCAGCTTTGACCTTGGCGAGCGGCATAAGGTTGCGGTGCTGTCGGTCACGGAGGGGGAAGACAAGCCGCTGAAGTACCCGCATATGTTTGCCGCGGCGACGCTGATGGTCATCAACAAAATCGACCTGTTGCCCTACGTCGATTTCTCGGTCCAGCAGTGCATTGCGGCCGCCCGGCAGGTGAACCCGGCGATTGAGGTGATCACGCTTTCCGCGACCAGCGGCGAGGGGATGGATAGCTGGCTTGCCTGGCTGGAGGCGCAATAATGTGCCTTGGCGTACCCGGCAGAGTGACTGCCGTTGGCGAAGATTGCCATCAGCTGGCGACCGCCGACGTCTGCGGCGTGGCGGTGAAAGTCAATATTGCGCTGGTGTGCGAGGAGACGCCGCAGGCGCTTCTCGGCCAGTGGGTGCTGGTGCACGTGGGCTTCGCCATGAGCATCCTTGATGAGCAGGAGGCGCTCGATACCCTGGCCGCGCTGGAGCATATGCGCGCCGTCGGCCTGGCGCCGGATGATGAGGGCCGAGATGCGCTACGTTGATGAGTTTCGCGATCCGGCGCTGTGCGAGGCGTTGCTGCGCCGCATTGAACACCTGATGCTGAACATGCCGCAGGCCCAGCGCCTGCCGCTGCAGATTATGGAGGTCTGCGGCGGCCATACCCACGCCATTTTCCGCTTCGGAATCGACAAACTGGTGCCGGACAACCTGGAGTTTGTCCACGGGCCGGGCTGTCCGGTGTGCGTTTTGCCGATGGGGCGGATAGACAGCTGCATTGAGATAGCCTCCCGCCCGGAGGTTATCTTTTGTACCTACGGCGACGCGATGCGGGTGCCGGGGCGCAGCGGTTCGCTGCTTGACGCCCGCCAGCGCGGCGCCGACGTTCGTATCGTCTATTCACCGCTCGATGCGCTACAGCTGGCCGTTGATAACCCGCAGCGCGAAGTTGTGTTCTTCGGCCTCGGTTTTGAAACCACCATGCCCGCAAGCGCCATGACGCTCCAGCAGGCACTGCTGCGCAACGTTGGCAACTTCAGCCTGTTCTGTCAGCACATCACTATTACCCCGACGCTGCGTAGCCTGCTGCAGCAGCCCGATGTGCGGATCGACGGCTTTCTGGCCCCGGGCCACGTCAGCATGGTCATTGGTGCGCATCCGTACCGCTTTATCAGCGAGACGTTCGGCAAACCGCTGGTCATCAGCGGCTTTGAGCCGCTGGATATCCTGCAGGCGCTGGTGATGCTGCTGGAGCAGTTCAGCGACGGCCGCTGCGCAGTGGAAAACCAGTACCGGCGGATTGTGCCCGAGCAGGGCAACCGTCTTGCGCAGCAGGCGCTGGAGGCGGTGTTCAGCCTGAAGGCGAGCAGCGAGTGGCGCGGCCTGGGGGAGATACCGTTCTCCGGCGTGCAGATAAACCCTGAATATGCCGACTTCGACGCCGAGCGGCGCTTTACGCCGCAGGCCCGGGACGTGGCGGACGATCCGCGCTCGCGCTGCGGCGATGTGCTGACAGGCCGCTGTAAACCTGCGGCCTGTCCGCTGTTTGGCCGCGAGTGTACGCCGCAAAACGCCTTTGGCGCCCTGATGGTCTCTTCGGAAGGCGCCTGCGCGGCGTTTTATCAGTACCGTCGCGAGACGGCGTGACGCCATGGGTGAAATTGTGCCCTGACCGCATAACTTTACGGCAGGGCGCCTGATTTTCCGCCATACTGTCAATAATTCTTGACAGCCATCTTCCCGACGGCAGAGAACTGTCTTATTATCCTCAGGTCATTGGCTGTTAAGGGTGAAAATTCCCATGCGTCTTGAAGTTTTCTGCGAGGACCGCCTTGGTCTGACCCGCGAATTGCTCGATCTTCTGGTTCTGCGCGGCATCGACCTGCGCGGTATCGACATCGACCCTATTGGCCGTATCTATCTTAATTTTGCTGAGCTTGAATTTAACAACTTCAGCAGCCTGATGGCGGAAATCCGCCGCATTCATGGCGTCACGGACGTGCGTACGGTTCCGTGGATGCCGTCTGAGCGTGAGCACCTCGCCCTGAGCGCGCTGCTGGAAGCCATGCCTGAACCGGTGCTGTCGCTGGACACCAAAAGCAAAGTCGAACTGGTGAACCCGGCCGGCTGCCAGCTGTTCGGCCAGAGCCTGGATCGTTTGCGCAGCCACACGGCCGGGCAGCTCATCAACGGCTTCAACTTTCAGCGCTGGCTGGAGGGCAGCCCCGTGGAGTCGCACATCGAGCATGTGGTGATCAACGGGCAAAACTTCCTGCTGGAAATCACCCCGGTATACCTCGACGGCGAAGACAACGCCCGCGTGCTGATGGGGGCGGTGGTGATGCTGCGTTCCACGCTGCGCATGGGACGTCAGCTGCAAACCCAGACCCGTCAGGATATGAGCGCCTTTAGCCAGGTTATCGCCGCCAGCCCCAAAATGCGCCACGTCGTCGAGCAGGCGCGCAAGCTGGCCCTGCTGACCGCGCCGCTGCTGATCATGGGCGACACAGGCACCGGTAAGGATTTGCTGGCCCACGCCTGCCATCTGGCAAGCCCGCGCGCGCAGAAGCCGTATCTGGCGCTGAACTGCGCGTCTATCCCGGAAGATGCTGTCGAGAGCGAGCTGTTCGGCCATGCGCCAGAGGGCAAAAAAGGCTTCTTCGAGCAGGCTAACGGCGGCTCGGTGCTGCTGGATGAGATCGGCGAAATGTCGCCGGGCATGCAGGTGAAGCTGCTGCGTTTCCTTAATGACGGCACCTTCCGCCGCGTCGGGGAAGATCACGAGGTGCACGTTGACGTGCGGGTGATTTGCGCCACGCAGAAAAACCTGGTGGAGCTGGTGCAAAAAGGGCTGTTCCGCGAGGACCTCTATTACCGCCTGAACGTGCTGACGCTGACGCTGCCGCCGCTGCGCGACCGTCCGCAGGACATCATGCCGCTGACCGAACTGTTCGTGGCGCGGTTTGCCGATGAGCAGGGCATCGCGCGGCCGAAGCTGTCCGCTGACCTGAACAGCGTGCTGACGCGCTACGGCTGGCCGGGCAACGTCCGCCAGCTGAAGAATGCTATCTACCGGGCGTTAACCCAGCTTGAAGGCTATGAGCTGCGTCCGCAGGACATTCTGCTGCCGGACTACGACACCGCCACGGTGGCGGTGGGCGAAGATGCGATGGAGGGCTCGCTCGACGACATCACCCGCCGCTTCGAGCGTTCGGTGCTGACGCAGCTTTACCGCAGCTTCCCGAGCACCCGCAAGCTGGCAAAACGCCTGGGCGTATCGCACACGGCGATTGCCAATAAGCTTCGCGAGTATGGCCTCAGCCAGAAGAAGGGTGATGAGTAAGGCGCTGCTGCCCTGGCTAATACTGCTGCTGGTCTCAGCAGCAGTCTCCTCCCTGTTATTCTATCTCCACCTGCCGGCGGCGTTCCTGCTAGGACCGATGGCGGCAGGCATCACGCTTAGCCTCTGCGGCGCGACGCTGCGCATTCCGCGCCCGTGCTGCCTCGTCGCCCAGGCGATTCTCGGCTGCATGATAGCGCAAACGCTGTCGCCCGCGATTCTGGGAGTGCTGGCGGCCAACTGGCCGGTCGTGCTGCTTATTCTGTTCACCACTCTCGGAATCAGCGGGCTTTCCGGCTGGCTGCTGGTGCGCTATAGCGCGCTGCCCGGCGTGACCGGCGCGTGGGGCTCTTCGCCCGGCGGCGCCGCAGCGATGGTGGCAATGGCCCACGACTACGGCGCCGACGTGCGTCTGGTTGCCTTTATGCAGTATCTGCGGGTGCTGTTTGTCGCAGGCGCTGCAGCGCTGGTGGTGCGTTTTGCCATGGGGGAGAACGCCCAGGCGATGAGCCAGCAGGTCGTCTGGTTTCCGCCGCTGGACGCGGGATTTCTCTGGACGCTGCTGCTGACGGCGGTCGCCGGGGGGATTGGCTTTTTGCTGCGCATTCCGTCCGGCGTCATGCTGCTGCCGATGCTTATCGGCGCCGGTTTGCAAACCGGCGGCTGGCTGCACATCGAGCTGCCGGAATGGCTGCTGGTGCTGGCCTATATGGTGCTCGGCTGGAGTGTGGGGCTTGAATTCAGTAAAGCGATATTCATACTGGCGCTAAAGACACTGCCGCAGATTCTGCTGTCGATTTTCTGCATGATCCTGCTTTGCGGGCTGATGGCGTACGGACTGACGCGATGGCTGGGGCTGGATTTTCTGACCGCCTACCTGGCGACCAGCCCGGGAGGTATGGATTCGGTGGCGATTATTGCGGCCGGAAGCTCTGCTGATATGTCGTTTATCATGGCGATGCAGACGCTGAGGCTGTTCAGTATTTTGCTGACCGGTCCGGCGATTGCGCGGTTTATTTCCCGGCACGCGCCGCGGGAGAATCCGCTGAGGGAGGCGTCCTGACCCGCAGGTCAGGACGTGGGGATTATGCTTTCAGCACATCCAGCGCGGAGGTGTAGTCCGGCTCGGTGGTAATTTCGTTGACCAGCTGGCTGAAGACGACGTTGTCGTTTTCATCAATGACCACGACGGCACGCGCCGCCAGGCCTTTCAGCGCGCCTTCGGCGATGCCGACGCCGTACTGCTGCATGAACTCAGGTGCGCGCAGCGTGGACAGCGTAATGACATTGCTCAGACCTTCCGCGCCGCAGAAGCGGGACTGGGCGAACGGCAGGTCAGCGGAAATGCACAGCACCACGGTGTTGTCCATTTCGGTCGCCAGCTGGTTGAATTTACGCACGGATGCCGCGCAAACGCCGGTATCGATGCTTGGGAAAATGTTAAGCACTTTGCGTTTACCCGCGAACTGGCTCAGTGCGACGTCGGAGAGATCTTTGGCAACCAGCGTGAAGGCTGGCGCTTTGCTGCCCGCGTGGGGAATGGCGCCCTGAACGGAAACGGGATTGCCCTGAAAATGCACAGTTTGTGACATGATTAATCTTCCTGTTTACATATAGTTAACGTCGTGGCTAGTGTATGCCATCAATAGCGAGCACGGCAAATCCTTTTGTGTCTGGCCGAAGAGGTGCAGGGAATGAGAAGTTTGAGAGTGTATGAGGAAGCCTGGCCGCTGCATACGCCGTTCGTTATTGCGCGCGGCAGCCGCAGCGAGGCGAAGGTGGTGGTCGTGGAAATCGAAGAGGACGGCGTTAAAGGCATAGGGGAATGCACGCCGTATCCACGCTACGGCGAAAGCATCGTGTCGGTGATGGCGCAGGTCACTACGGCGTGCGACGCGCTGGAAGCCGGCGCCAGCCGGGAAATGCTGCAATTGCTGCTGCCCGCGGGCGCCGCGCGTAACGCCATCGACTGCGCGCTGTGGGATCTGGCGGCGCGCAGGGCGCAGAAAAGCCTGAGCGCGCTGCTGGGCGTGACGCTGCCTGCCAGCGTGACCACGGCGCAAACGGTGGTGATAGGCACTCCGGACCAGATGGCCAACAGCGCCAAAACGCTCTGGCAGACCGGCGCGCGCCTGCTGAAGGTGAAGCTGGATGACCACCTGATCAGCGAACGCATGTTCGCCATCCGCGCCGCCGTCCCCGAGGCGACGCTTATTGTCGATGCCAATGAGTCCTGGCGCAGCGACGGCCTGGCCGCCCGCTGCCAGCTGCTGGCGGATCTCAATGTCGCAATGCTTGAGCAGCCGCTGCCGGCAGGGGAAGACGAGGCGCTGGCGCATTTTATCCACCCGCTGCCCATCTGCGCCGACGAAAGCTGCCACACCCGCGACAGCCTGCCGGGGCTGGCGGGACGCTATGACATGGTTAACATCAAGCTCGATAAAACCGGCGGATTGACCGAGGCGCTGGCGCTTGCCGCGGAGGCCAGCGCGCAGGGGTATGGGTTGATGCTCGGCTGCATGCTGTGCACCTCGCGGGCGATTGCCGCCGCGCTGCCGCTTACGCCGCAGGCGCGTTTCGCCGATCTCGACGGCCCGACCTGGCTTGCGGTGGATGCGAAACCGTCGCTACGCTTTTCCAGCGGTACGCTTCATCTGTGACGTTTCAGGATGCCAGTGCAGCAGCCCGGTCATGGCCGCCAGGTATTTTTCGCTGGCCTCGTCTGAGGAGATGGGCGGGAACTCTGCGGTGATGCAGTGCATGCCGATATCAGCGCACCAGCTGCCGAACGAGCCGGGCGTGGCGTAGCCGACGCTGCTCACCAGCGGCAGTGCGAACGCCTCTGCCAGCCATTTGCCCAGCGGTGAATGGCGGGGGTCCTCAATGCAGGCCAGCGGGTCGTGAAACGACACCACCCAGGCCGGGTGAATTTTGTGGATCAGCTGGCACAGCGCCTGCGTTTCCGGCTCGGAGCCCGGATGCTCGCCGGTGAGCAGCACCACGTCGCGCTCATCCGCCGAGCTGTTCCAGCGGTACACCGTCTCGCCGGCCTTCCAGTTCGCCGCCGGAAAATTGCGGTTCAGGTCCACGCCGTTGGCGTTTGCCCGCAGCCCCAGCTGGCAGCCGTCCGGGTTAACGGTCAGCACCACGTGATGGCGCCGCAGGTCAGGCGACAGGGTGCGCAGCGCGCAGGAGAGGGTGACGATAGAGGAATTTTCGTCGCCATGCGTTCCCGCGATAATCAGCCCGCTGGCATGGTCGGCCAGCGGCGCCGGAAACCAGATAAGCGGCGCGCCCAGCAGCGAGCGGCCATAGTGTTGGGTGCCGGGCGGAAACGCGCCGCGCTGCTGGCGAGGACGAGTAGCTGGCATAGTCATTCCTGGATAGCGAGAGGGTTTCTGGCAGTGTTGTGCAAAACAGGCCGATAATCAAATAGTTTCCGCACTCTGCAGCGAAGCGGCAATAAGCGCTGCGGTAGTCAATTTTCTGTCACAAGTTATTTGCAATTCTTCCTGATGAAACAAATAATTATCCGGTTCTTTTATTCTTTAGGGGATCCCATGAAGCTGCCTGTTTCGTTAACCTGCTGCGCGCTGTGGTTCGGCGCCTTTTCTTCGTTATCCTGGGCGGCGGACGTGCCGCCGGGAACGGTCCTTGCCAAACAGCAGGAACTGGTTCGCCATATCAAAGATGAACCTGCTTCGTTGGATCCGGCCAAAGCCGTGGGGCTGCCTGAAATCCAGGTGATCCGCGACCTGTTTGAAGGGCTGGTCAATCAGGACGATAAAGGCAATATCATCCCCGGCGTAGCGAGCAAATGGCAGACCAATGACAACCGGGTCTGGACCTTTACGCTGCGCGAGAACGCAAAATGGTCCGACGGTACGCCGGTGACCGCGCAGGATTTTGTCTACAGCTGGCAGCGGCTGGTCGACCCGAAAACCACCTCGCCGTTCGCCTGGTTTGCGGCGCTGGCGGGGATTAACAACGCCCAGAACATCATTGATGGCAAAGCGACGCCGGATAAGCTCGGCGTCATTGCGCTCGATGCCCGCACGCTGCAGGTCCAGCTGGATAAGCCACTGCCGTGGTTTGTCAACCTGACGGCCAACTTCTCGCTGTACCCGGTCAACAAGGCCAATGTGGAAAGCGACCCGAACTGGACGCGTCCGGGCAAACTGGTGGGCAACGGCGCCTATGTGCTGAAAGATCGCGTCGTGAACGAAAAGCTGGTGGCGGTGCCGAATACCCACTACTGGGACAACGGCAAAACGGTGATTCAACAGGTCACCTTCGTGCCGATCAACCAGGAGTCGGCGGCGACTAAACGCTATCTGGCGGGCGATATCGATATCACCGAATCTTTCCCGAAAAACCAGTATCAGAAGCTGTTGAAGGATATCCCGGGCCAGGTTTATACGCCGCCGCAGCTGGGCACCTATTACTATGCGTTCAACACCCAGAAGGGACCGACGGCCGACGCCCGCGTGCGCCTGGCACTCAGTATGACCATCGACCGACGCATTATGGCGGAGAAGGTGTTAGGCACCGGCGAAAAACCGGCATGGCATTTTACGCCTGACGTGACCGCGGGCTTTACGCCGCAGCCGTCGGCGATGGAGCAGATGAGCCAGGAAGAGCTGAATGCGCAGGCGAAAACGCTGCTGCAGGCGGCGGGCTATGGCCCGAATCGTCCGCTGAAGCTGACGCTGCTGTACAACACGTCGGAAAACCACCAGAAAATCGCTATCGCGGTGGCGTCGATGTGGAAGAAGAACCTCGGCGTGGACGTGAAGCTGCAGAATCAGGAGTGGAAAACCTATATCGACAGCCGCAATACAGGCAACTTCGATGTGATTCGCGCGTCGTGGGTCGGCGACTATAACGAACCTTCCACCTTCCTGTCGCTGTTGACCTCGACCCACAGCGGCAATATCTCCCGCTTTAACGATCCGGCGTACGACAAAGTGATCCACCAGGCGACGCTGGAAACGACCGCCAAAGCGCGCAATGCGGATTATAACGAAGCGGAAAAAATCGTTGCCGAGAAAGCGCCGATCGCGCCGATTTATCAGTACACCAACGGGCGTTTAATCAAGCCCTGGCTGAAGGGGTATCCCATCAATAACCCGGAAGACGTGGCCTACAGCCGCACAATGTATATTGTGAAGCACTGAGTCGGATGACGTTTCTGTAAACCCGGAACTGGCGCGATGCACGCGCCAGTTTTTCTTTTCAGCCCTTACTGCTGCAGCACCTCGACAAATTTCGCCAGCCACTGCGGATGCGCGGGCCAGGCGGGGGCGGTGACCAGATTGCCGTCAACATACGCCTGATCGATACCGATTTCGGCATAATGCCCGCCGCTAAGCCGCACCTCCGGCGCACAGGCCGGGTAGGCGCTGCAGGTCCGGCCTTTCAGCACCCCGGCCGCCGCCAGCAGCTGAGGGCCGTGGCACACGGCGGCAATCGGCTTATACGCGGCGTTAAACTCCTGCACCAGCTTGAGCACTCGGTCATTCAGCCGCAGATATTCCGGCGCCCGTCCGCCGGGGATCAGCAGCGCGTCGTAATCCTGCTCTTTGACTGGCGCAAAATCGGCGTTGAGGATAAAGCGGTGACCCGGTTTCTCGCTGTAGGTCTGGGCGCCGTCAAAATCGTGAATCGCCGTCATGATGTAGTCGCCTTTGGCTTTGTCAGGACAGACCGCATCCACCTGATAGCCCAGCATCTGTAATGCCTGAAACGGTACCATGGTTTCGTAATCTTCGGCGTAATCGCCAACCAGCATCAGAATCTTCTTGCCCATCATCACCGTACCTGTATGAAGAAAGATGTCTAAAAGATATAGCCTGGCGGGAGAGGGAATGCGAACTGCGAACAGCGCGATGGATGCAATGTTTCCGCTGCAGGCAACAGAAACATTGCACGTCAGGTGGGTTATCAGAAGACGTACTTCAGGCTGACCGCCAGCACGTTGTCCGTCATGATGCCTGCGTTTTGCGTGAAGGTGTTGTTATCAAGTAAATTGATCTTGTAGTCCACATAGGTCTGCATGTTTTTGTTGAAGTTGTAGGTAAATCCGAGATCGACAAACTTGACCAGGTCTTCGGTATCATAGCTGTTACCCTTGATATCCGTCCCTAAATTATTCCCGCGCGTCTGGTTGTAGGCAATAAACGGAACCCAGCCGGACTCGAAGGTATAGCCTGCATAAAGCTCAACGGCCTGTGATTCGTTGGCAAAACCGTAGGCGGTTCCTTTTGTCGAACCAAATTTCGCCGCATTATAGGCTTGGGTATACATCGCTGCCAGATACAGGTTGTTGGCATTATATTTTATCGCAGCGGTATAACCTTCTGCTTTATTTCCGCCCCCCATGATTCCCGGCGCCATGTTTTGCTCATCGGTACGGTTTGAGTTAAAGAACGCACCCGCAACGCTGATTCCTGAATTAAAGTCATAACTCAACGACGCGCCGTAGCCGTCGCCGTTTTGCGTCAGCACGCTGCGGGTGCCGGCTTCCGCTGCGCCGCTGTCGTTTTTCCCCTGGTACTGAAGCGCAAGCTTCAGACCGTCAACCAGACCAAAGAAGTCGCTATTACGATACGTCGCGATACCATTGCCGCGTTTGAACAGGAACTGGTCTGAGCCGTAGGTGCCCGCATCGAACTCAGGCTGCATATCAGTATATGCGGCAGCATCGTACAGGACCCCCGTATTACGACCATAGTCGAAGGAGCTGGTGCCCCAAAATTTCACGCCAGCATATGCATAGCGGGTGAATGCTGTGCTTGAACTTTCAGCTTGGTTGCCTTGTACCTGATATTCCCAACGACCAAATCCCACGACATCATCCGAAACCTGGGTCTGCCCTTTAAACCCAAAGCGCATATAGGTCTTGTCGCCATTGGAGCCTGGATCGTCAGAAAAATAATGCATGCCGTTAATAAAACCATATAAATCTAATTTATTGCCGTTTTTGTTATAGATTTCGGCCGCCCCGGCGGTCGCAGAGGCCAGCAGCGCCGGCAGCAATAAAGATAATACACTTGCTTTCATGTTATATGTCCTTGTGGATATTCAAATTTATCAAATGTTATATTTTTCTTAATAATACGGAGTGTTTTTAAATAAAATGTTCGGAGACCCTCTTTACTTTACATAGCGATTCTTAAAATATGCTCAGTGAGCTAATTCGGTGACGGGTGCAGATGCCGTTTTGTTATTAACGGGTTCCTGTACCGGAATATCCTCAAAGCCCAGCAGCAGGGTCAGGACGAAAGAGAGCACCACCGCCAGCGCCATCACCCCAAAGACCCAGACGATGCTCATCGGGTTGGCCGGGTCGAAGAACTGCACGCTGGTGAACAGCCCCGGCGCCGCCATCGAGTGGCTGGCAAGCCCGGCGATGCCAGCCACCGCGCCGCAGACAAAGCCGCTTATCAGGCTGGCAATCAGCGGGCGCTTCAGGCGCACTGCCACGCCGTACAGCGCCGGTTCGGAGATCCCCGCCAGAATGGCCGAGGCGGCGGCGGCCAGCGCCGTCTGGCGCAGCTCCGGGTTTTTGGTTTTCCACGCCACGGCGAGCGACGAACCGCCAAGCGACAGGTTGGCGCCGATTTCCGACGGCATCACCATGCCTTCCCTGCCGGTTTCGGCGATGGTCTGAATGATGGTGGGGGTGAACACGCGGTGCATCCCGGTCATCACCAGCAGCGGCCACAGCGCGCCCATGATGGCGACCGACAGCCAGCCCAGGTAGCCGTGAATGGTGTACACCAGCGCGGAGATGGCGCTGCCGATCCAGATACCGACGGGGCCAATCAGCAGGATGGCCAGCGGGGCGGCGATCAGCACGATAAGCATCGGCTTGAGGAAGTTTTTGGTGACCGCCGGGGTGATACGGTCCACCCAGCGTTCGATATACGACAGGCACCAGGTCATCACCAGCGCCGGGATCACGGTGTAGGTGTACTTCACCGCGGTCACCGGGATAAGGGCAAACTCGACGTGCTCGCCCTGCGCGGCTTTCGCCATCAGCTCAATAAAGCTCGGGTGCACCAGCACGCCGGCGATGGCGATGGCCAGCGACATGTTGGTTTTAAATTTGATGGCGGCGGAGGCGGCCACCATCAGCGGCAGGAAGAAGAAAGCGCCGTCGCCGATGGTGGTGAGGATGGTCAGGGTCGGGGAGCCTTTCGTCAGCACGCCGCTCATCTCCAGCACCATCGCCAGCAGCTTGACCATCGACCCGCCGATAATCGCCGGGATCAGCGGCGACATGGTGCCAATCAGCGCATCGAGGATGCCGGCGCCGATCCGGCGCAGCGTCAGCGGCGGTTTGCCCTGGGGTTCGGCGGGCTGCAGGTTTTCCGGCAGCAGCCGGACCACTTCCCGGTAGGCCTGGGACACGGTATTGCCGATAATGACCTGGCACTGGTTGTCGCTGCGCACGACGCCCATCACGCCCTTAATGCTTTTCAGCGCCGCGCTGTCCGCGAGGGTCGGGTCCTGCAAAACAAAGCGCAGGCGGGTCATACAGTGGGTGGCGGCGACAATGTTGCCCGCGCCGCCCAGCGCCAGCACAACGTCGCCGGCCAGCGCGGCATAGTTTTTAGACATCGGATTTCTATCCTGTGTTATCAGTAAGGGACAGTTTCATGTTGCTGCCTTTCATACCCTGGATTACGGTATGAAACACCTATAGGAAACCGGTTCCACATAAAAGACATTTTGACTATAAAAAAGTCAATTAAAAAACAAATAAAACATTAATAATTGTGATGCGGGCTACATAAATGGGGCGATAAAACCGTCAGTATGTGGGCCTCTCACGAGATGGTTTTAAAAAGCGATGACGGATTTAGATATTTTTAAATATTCAGGATATTAAAATGAACGATTCTCTGGCGAGGTACCGGCTTTTTGAATCTGTAAAACAGGGTAGGCATATTTTCCCCCCCAAATAAGGCACTGTGGGGGGATGTTGGCCGGGTTAAAATAAGTGAAAAATTAAATCTCGATATCAATTCATCGCGATGCAACGAATTATTCCCGGGGCTATCCGGCGTTAAACGGCAGCCCCCCGATCGATGGCGAGATCGAAGAAATGACGCTGGCTTTCCTCCAGGGCGAGCGCCGACTCTCTGAACGGCGCGGGAAGGGCGGGCGCCAGTGGAGGGTAGACGACGTCGTCTCCGGCGACCGGGTCGGCGTCACCGCTCAGGATGCGCTGTATGAGCGCCAGGTTGCGCTCATACTGACTGACGATAGCCATCGCCTGCTGCCGTATTTCTGACGACGGATCTGCAGCGACCTTTCCCATGCTAAATGCAAGCTTATCTGTTTCAATAAGCATGTTTTTGACGATATTCAGTATCTCATGCCCTTTTTGCAACAGCGCGTCGTGGGTGCCTTCCGCGCTGCGCCACGACGGTTCAAGCGCCACCCGGGCGGCAAGATCTTCGCACTCGGTCAACGCCATAAACGCCGGAGTTCGGCCCTGCTGATGCTCCGCCGGGCTATGCAGCCAGTTTTTGAGGCTGTCGATAAGCTTCGCCAGGCGCGAGAGCATTATTTCCCCTTCACGTTCCGGCGAAATCGTCGCATGAACAATGCCCGCGACGGCGATACCGAGGATGATGCCTACCAGGCGATCCCGCACTTCGGTCAGGTTCACCACTGGTCCAAACGACTCCAGCACCGCCAGCGAAAAGGTAAACATTATCTGGATCCCCGCGTAGCTGATACGCTCCGGCCCGGCGGATATCCAGGACGAAATCGCAAGGATCGGCAGCACAATGCCCAGCAGGCCAAAGAGCGAGTCGACATGGGGAGTGATAAAAACGATAGCGATCAGCGCCAGCAGGCTGCCGATGGCGGCCCCGGTAAAACGCAGAATGATTTTTCGCTGCGTATTGCCAAGCCCAGGCTGCGCCACAATCAGGCAACTGAGCATGATGGTATGAATCCCCGCCCAGTCGGTAGCGGTGTAAAAGAGATAGCACAGCACGGCGCTCAGAAGCGTCTTTAGCGCAAAAATAACGTAGCGCGGGTTGCTGAAGGCATCGTCAATCAAAAAGGGCGCGGCCGCCGCTGCCTGGCGGGAGTCGGCCTTAGCGCCCGAAGAATCCTGCTGCTGGGGCGCTGCATGCAGTATGCGCCACATCAGGTTGAGCGGAGGATACTCTGAGTCGGCTGGCGCATCGGTCGCCGTGGTCAGCGGCTGTCCGCCGTGCGCCATGGCCTGCACGTGGCGCAAGGCCTCCTGCAGCCGCCGGGCGCTGGTAACATTATGTTCGCCTGTCAGGTATTCCGGCAGCTGGCAGGATGCTGCGCGCAGTTCGCAGACCATCGTCACCAGCGCGAGGGGGTTATTGTCGTTGAATTCGCCGGTGGTATCGCGCATCGCCGCGTAGCGCAGCAGCCGGTACAGCGACTGCGCATCGCTGCCCGCGCGGTTGGCGTCGTCGGTCCGTCTGGCGTTGGCGGCGGCGGGATCGAGCTGACGGATAACCAGCGCCAGCTGGCGGTCGATAGCGGCCATCAGCTGCTTGTGCGGCTCTGCGGGCATCAGCAGGGTGTTGACCAGCAGCGTGACGGCGATGGGATAGTTGACGGCAACCCAGACCCACAAAATTCCCCTGACCAGCAAATCCGCATCGGGGGTGCTGTCGACCAGGCTTTGGGTGTAGATCGCCACAATCGCCACGACGAAAAAAATCACGCCGATCCTGCTGGTTCGCATCAGAAACACGCTGGCGAAAAAGACGCTGAATGCCGCCATAATTCGTAAAAATGGCACATCCCAGGTGATTTTCAGTATCAGCAGCGACACGGCAATCGCCGCCGTGGAACCGAGAATAAAAAACAGGCCGGTCAGCTTCGTCACCACCACATTGGTTTGCGTGACGAAAAACACGGTGATAAGCGACAGCGCCAGCAGGGGAACCTGCAGGCTCTGCGAAATAATCACGACTGCGGTGCAGGAGACCAGTGCCCGGAGGACGTGATTGCTCCGTCCCGGGTAGGGCATCAGCGCCTGCATTAGCCCTGAAAGCGTATCGGTTTTACCGCTCATCATGGCTCCGGGACGCCGGGGCGTCGCGATAGACGGTCACCACCGCAGAGGCGCCTATGCGAAACAGCGACGGATCAGGGCTGGTGATGCGAATTTTGGTGGGAAAACGCTGCGAAACGTGAACCCAGTTAATGGTTTTCTCGACAAACGGCAGGCCGCCTGGCGCCGCGCTGTCGCCTGTCGCTACGCCGTAGCTGACCGAATCAACGGTACCGGAAAAGGGCTCACGGGTATTTCCCATGATAAAGACCTCGGCCCTGCTGCCGGCCGAAATGCCGTTAAGATCGGTTTCGCGGAAGTTGGCGATGACGTACCACTGGCGAATATCGATAAGCGTCATAATGGACTGCGCCGGAGATGCGTACTGACCCACGGTCGTTTTGAGCGAGGCCACACGACCGTCAAAGGGCGCGCGGACTTCGCTGTATTCCAGGTTCAGCTGCGCTTCGGCGATCTGCGCTTTGACCTCCTCCCGCTGGGCGACCAGCGCATCCACTCCGCTGACCGCTGCCGTGGCCTGGCGGGCCTGCAGGCGGGCCGCGTTATAGTTCGCCTCGGCGCTGTCCTTAACGGTTTTGGCCTGATCGAGCTCCTCTTTGGACACGTAGTTTTTGCCGATCAGCGCGCGCTTGCGTTCCCAGGTATCTTTGGCCTGCTGGAACTGCACGCGGGCGCTTTCTACCTGGGCGGTTACCGCATCGGCGTTATATTGCTGGGCGTTAACCGACCGTTGGGTGAGCTTGATCTGCTCATTCAGCGTCGCGAGCCTTGCGGTCCCGGCATTGAGAGCGTTCTGAAAGGGGCGAGGATCGATGCGAAAAAGCAGGTCGCCTTTGCGCACCAGCTGGTTGTCCTGGACGGGCAGCGCAATGATGCGTCCGCTGACTTCAGGAACGACGTTGATGGTATCGGCATAGACATAAGCGTCGTCCGTGCCAGGCGCGCGATCGATTTTAACCAGCACAATGGCCAGAACCAGCAGCGTTACCGCCAACAGACCGGCAATGTAGATTTTTTTCTTCAGTGGCATGGCGGGCACCTTAATGTGGAAATACCAATAACCAGGTCAGCATGGCGATAAGCGCGGTAACGCAGGGATACACCACGGCGGCGGGCTGCAGCCATTGTGTTTTCTTGCGCCGTACCGATACCACATGCAGCAGGATCATGCCCGCCACACCGGCCCCGGTGCACAGCAGCCAGTCGGGGAAGGCGGCGCCAAATAGCACGATGGAGGGCGCAGGCGCGCAGCCGGTGAGCGAAAGCAGGGCGGCCAACGGCCCGAGCCGCTTCCCTGACGCCAGGCGCTTACTTACTTTTGATGTGTGCATGATAGTTAACTTGATGATAATTATGAATAAAACAAACAAATTTGAATTATTATTCAAATTTACTCTATCCCAATTTGAAAAATTACTCAAGGTTGATTATTTTTGGAGACCTATTTACACGACATGGAGCTCTGATGCTGAAAAGTCCCCAGGGGCAGTCCCGTCTCCCCAGTCAGAAAAGAGGGCACAAGCGCGTGCAGCAGATTCTGGACGCTGCCGCGGAAATACTGAGCGATGCATCGGAACCGCTGACCATCAAGTCGCTTGCCGCCCGTTCAGGAACGGCGCCGGGCTCGCTATATCACTTTTTTTCGGATATTGAATCGGTGAAGGCGCAGCTTAAGGAAGAGTATGATGCGCAGCTTGAAGCGATGCTGGAGAAAATAAAAAACAGCCATCCGGCGCAGGCGTGGGCCACCATGAGGCCAGCGGCGGCGATAGCCAATCTGTTTACGCCTTATGCGAATTTTATCATTGAGCACAAAGCCTATTTGCCGCTGCAGGAACAAAGCAACTTTGATTTCAGAAACTCGCGGTTTCTGCAGTTTATTATCGACGTTCTGACGCTCAGAATGCCGCCGGAGCGCGCGCCGGATATCGTGAAAGAGGCTATTTTTCTGCACGCGCTGTCGATAGGTACGCTGCAGCAGGCAGGCCAGCATGGCAAAAGCTTACCCTACGATTTTATTCCGCGGATCCTGAGCGTGCTGGCGCTGTATCTGGAAAATATTGAACAACTGCCAGCCCAGTGACGGGCGTAAAAAAGCCCGTCAGAGAAACGGGCAAACGATAAAAGCAAATTATGCATTAGCGCTTCTCATGACAGGATGCGCTAATGGCCTAATTTTACATGGCTTTCCCTCCGGCTGAACCTGACAATTTTTGTAGGTTGCCTTTCAGGCCGCCAGCACCTTATTGCGCCCGCCGTTTTTGGCCTGATAGAGCGCGGCGTCCACCCGGCGGAAAAGGGCGTCCCGCGTTTCGCCGGGCTGGTGGCGCGCCACGCCGATGCTGACGGTAAACTCAGGCAGCTCGCTGTTAACGCTTTTTGTGACAGCGTCACGCATGCTTTCCGCCACCGCCAGCGCGGTTTCAAGAGAAGTGCGCGGAAGCAGGACCGCAAACTCCTCGCCGCCCCAGCGGAAGATGTAATCGCCTTTACGGCTACAGGATTCCAGTATTCGGGAGAGATGGATCAGCACCTCATCGCCCTTCAGGTGGCCATAGCTGTCGTTGATGGACTTGAAATTGTCGGTGTCCACCAGCAGCAGGCAGTAGTCGCTGGTGAACGGAATCGGCAACGCGCTGTGGCTTTCCGTTAAAGCGTAAAATTGTCGACGGTTGAGCAGCCCGGTCAGCGAATCCCGCAGCGCGGCATGTTCTAACTCCTGTTCCAGGCGCTTTTGCTCGGTAATATCATGCACAATGCACAGCATCAGCTTATCGCCGTCAATCTCAAGCGGACCGGCATAGGTTTGCACGTGCCGGAGCGCGCCATCGGCCATTTTATGGATAAAATTTAACGGTTTGTGTCCGCCCGGGAGCCGTGAGATTTCCGCCATTACCGGCAGCACCTGACGGCCAAGCGAATTGATTTCCCAGGTATGCCTTTGGCACATTTCGTGTCGGGAATAGCCATAGAATCGCAGCGCCGCAATATTTGCATCGACGATAAGCCCATCGCGCGCGGGGTCGATCAGCAGCATCGGCGCGGAGGTGGTCATAAAAAAACGATGGTAGAAATTATGCTTATGCGGCTTATAGGTGGCGGACCGCGCATAGTTTTCGGAAGCGGCGTGGCTGATATTGGCCCCTTCGAAAATAATCACATCGGGAAAATCGGAAAAACTCGCCTGCGACAAGCGACAGCGCAGCGCCAGAACGCCTTTTGCGGTTTTGATTGACCAGATTTCGACGACCTCGTGCTGATTTTTCAGATCGGCCATGTAGGCGGTGAGGCGGGTTTGCGCGCAGGCGGACAGCGCGCCTGAGCGAAGGGCGGCAAGCGACATCTCGCCTGTCAGCGTTTGCGCGGCGCGATTGGAAAAAAGCAGGCTTTCGCAGACAGGGTCGACCACCCAGATAGGGGTGCTCAGGTAGTTAAAGGCTGACAGTTCTGCAGGCAACATGATGCTCGCTCTCCCAACAACGCACTGGCTCTCAGATTCCGCGAGTATTAAACATAAACATTTTTGTTACATCATGCCTGCTTTTTTTGCACGAAAACGGAGCATCCGGGGAGGGTTGCGGTTTTCTGACGCCCAGGCGCGCCAGCGGCGGTTGTTGATCCTGCGTTTCGAGTTAGAGAGCGATGGTGTTTCTGGAAAATAGTTTTATGGGGGGCGTCGGTTATTAATTCTGTACTCATAAAAAACCTCTTAAGCATGGCTTAATAACTGTGAATCGCCAATAAAATACGTCCTGCGGCGGTGAGGTGGTAAACTGTTGATTTGCAGTAATGTGCTGGTAAATCATCAGTTTTTGGCGTTTTATTCTGCTTTTGTACGGTGTTTTTGTATTACCGCTATGCTAAAGGCAAATTCTCCGGGCTTAACGGCGAAGATGATTTTCTGATGCCGGGAATATGGCAACAGCGAAGCCAGCTGCTATAACCATATTACCCGTCCAGGTGTCCATGTGAGTTTAATTATGCTAAAAAATACAAGCATCAGAACATTTATACTCATTTTCCTGTTGGTGGATTTCTTACTGATTGATGTCGCAGCTTTTTTACTTTCTGCAAGTATGATTACGTTAGCCATGCTAAATATATTTTGGCTGGCGACGTTTATTCTTTTGTGGCTGTACATGACCCGATATCTTGTTTCGCCGATCAATGCGGTGCGTGAAAGTATTAATGAAGTGACTTCAGGGAATTTATCGGTTTGCATTCCGGTATTTGGTAATAACTGCGCCGGGCGACTGATTCCCGGTATTAACAGCCTGTCGAGTAATATTTCCACGCTGGTATCCGATATTCGGATATCTTCCCAGACGGCAATGAGCTTATCCGAGCAGCTGGCGAACCGCAGTACCGAGCTGTCGGTGAAAACGGAAGAGCAATCGGCAACGCTGATGCAAACGACCTCCAGTATGGAGGAGATCGCTGCCAGCACGAAAAACAATGCGGAAAATACGCGTCTCGCCAGCGAACGGGCGGGCGAAGCAACGCTGTGCGCCCGCAGAGGCGGCGAGCTGATGGTGGAGGTCGCGACGAATATGCAGTCGATTACGGACTGCGCCCGCCAGATGACGGAAATCATTACCTTAATTGATGGTATTGCCTTTCAGACCAATATCCTGGCGCTGAATGCGGCCGTGGAGGCCGCCCGGGCGGGCGATCATGGCAAAGGGTTTTCTGTGGTTGCCGGCGAGGTGCGCAATTTGGCGCATCGCAGCGCCGAAGCGGCCAAAAATATCAAAACGCTGATCGGCGTCACCAGCGAAAACGTCACCCAGGGGGCAAACATTGTTCATGAAGCGGAAAAAAATATGCAGGACATCGTTTCGGGATCCGGGTTGCTCAGCAGCCTGATGGAGCAAATCTCCGTATCGACCCTGCAGCAGGAAAAAGGGATTGATCAAATTACCCTCGCGTTGTCCGAACTGGAGAAAGTGACGCAGAGTAACGTGGCGGTTGTGGAAGAGCTGGCGGGATCGTCCGATGTTCTGAAGCAGCAGGTGGTTTCGCTGCAGGCCCGCACCCGTAATTTTCGGCTGGGAAGCGATGCGCCAGCCGCCGCCGTGGCGCCTGCGCGGCTGACCAGACCGTCCGCCGCGGGTCCGGTCGACGATCCGAACTTCTGGCGCGCTTTCTGATAAAGCGCGCACGGCCTGCAGGGATGCAGGCCTTTTTATTCAAACAGCACCCAACGGTTGCGCCCCTGCTGTTTTGCCTGGTACAGCGCTTTATCCGCATTATGGATAAGCGTCCGCGCCTTCATCCCTTCTGACCAGCTTGCCACACCAAGGCTTACCGTCACCCGCGGCAGTACGGGAGAAGTCAGGTGCTCGATGTTCTGTAGCCTCATCTCCTGGGCGATGTCGCGGGCGACATCCAGGGCTTCACTCGGGGTGCTACGGGGCAGCAGCAGCACAAACTCCTCGCCGCCAAAGCGCCCCGGAATTCCGGTCACGGGTAGCGCCGCTCGCGCGAGGCACTGGGCGATCGTCACCAGGCAACGGTCGCCGCGCTGGTGTCCGTAGTAGTCGTTGTAAAGCTTGAAATGATCGACGTCGAGCATGATAAGCGTAAAGGTGCCGCCTTCACGCTTGTGGCGCGCGATTTCCTGGTCCATTCGGGATTCGAACGCCCGTCGGTTGGCGATTCCGGTGAGCGGATCGCGGTTTGCGAGCAGTTCGAGCTGGTCTATCAGGTCGGCATTCTCCTGCTGATGGCGTAGCGCCAGTAAAAACCAGCGGTTAAGCATTTGCCGCCCGGACTCGATAAGACCCGCCAGCAGCACCCACATAAAGGCGTTAATCACGGTCAGATTCGCCGTATAGAACAGTGACATAACCAGCACGGTAAGCCAGATAGGGGCGATGAACCCCAACAGGATCCGCGGGTCGAAGTACAGCGAAATTAACGCCGTGAATAGCAGCAGGGCGGTAAACGGGAAAATAATCCGCATGTCCTCATTGATAATAAGGACGTAGAACCCCACCGACCAGCAGAGACTCAGCGTGAGGATGGTGGCTTTCGCCAGCTTCCGCAGCCAAAGAGCATCCTGAAACGGCGCCATCCGCATAATGAATATCACGCTCGCCGAAATGAACAGCACCAGCAGCGCCATTGTTTCCAGCAGCGCCGCAAGGGTGTGGGGGGCAACAATCAGCGACTGCGGAGCGAACCAGCTGCGGCCGAGAATAAAGAGCGAAAAAAGAATGTTCACCCATAAAAACCAGGGCGTACTGGTTTTGATCGCCGTTTCGCGCATTTCTGCCAGGCGTAGATCAAATGCCCGACAGGGCTGGTTTTTCGACACTGCATTGCTCCGGATACATTTTCGCTACACTATTACTGCTGTTAATTAACTTTAACGATTTACCCGTTGTTGTCTATCTTATCCTGGTAAAAAATCTTATTTTCGCCATGAAATTCAGTGCGATGGCCGTGTTCATGGTTGCTTATTGGCCTTAGAACGCTAGACTAACTGCACAAAAGAGCACGATACGGAGGCGTTGTGGAAGCCATTAGGGGATCGGAAATGAATGTGCCTGATGCCGTTTTTGCCTGGCAACTGGATGGTAAAGGGGGCGTCAGCCCGCTAACGGACAACGATACGGTCGACAGAGAGCGCCCGTGCTGGCTGCATCTTAACTATACCCATGCGCAAAGCGCGCAGTGGCTGGCGACAACTACGCTGCTGCCGAATAATGTTCGCGATGCGCTTGCCGGGGAAAGTACCCGTCCGCGCGTGACCCGCATCGGCGAGGGGACGCTTATTACGCTGCGCTGTATCAACGGCAGCACCGACGAACGTCCCGATCAGCTGGTCGCGATGCGCCTTTATATGGACGAGCGTCTTATCGTGTCGACGCGCCAGCGCAAGGTGCTGGCGCTGGACGATGTGGTCAACGACCTGGAAGAGGGAACCGGGCCGGTGGACTGCGGCGCATGGCTGGTGGACGTCTGCGATGCGCTGACCGATCACGCCAGCGAATTTATTGAAGAACTTCACGACCGGATTATAGATCTGGAGGATAACCTGCTCGATCAGAAGATCCCACCGCGTGGGCATATGGCGCTGCTGCGTAAACAGCTCATCGTGATGCGTCGCTATATGGCGCCTCAGCGCGATGTCTACGCCCGTCTTTCCAGTGAGCGGCTTGCGTGGATGAATGATGACCAGCGCCGACGGATGCAGGATATCGCCGACCGGCTGGGGAGAGGGCTCGACGAGATCGATGCCTGTATCGCGCGAACCGGCGTAATGGCTGATGAAATCACCCAGGTGATGCAGGAGTCGCTGGCGCGCAGAACCTACACCATGTCGCTGATGGCGATGGTCTTTTTGCCCAGCACCTTCCTGACGGGGCTGTTTGGGGTAAACCTGGGGGGAATTCCCGGCGGCGGCTGGCAGTTTGGTTTTTCGCTCTTTTGCATTATGTTGGTTGTGTTGATTGGTGGTGTTACATGGTGGTTACATCGTAGTAACTGGTTGTAAAAGAGAAGATTTTTTCCTGACAATGGGGCTTAAAACGCGGGGAAAATTGAGCGAAGTCAATAAACAATCTCCCTGTTCGGGGCAATATCATTCCCGCAGGTGAATGCAACGTCAAGCGATGGGCGTTGCGCTCCATATTGTCTTACTTCCTTTTTTGAATTACTGCATAGCACAATTGATTCGTACGACGCCGGCTTAGATAAGTCGGCTTTTTTTTTTTGCCCTTCGTTCAGCAGACTCTACCCTTATAAGGGACCCTGAAGAAATGGAGGCCAGTATGACACGGTATCAGTTACGGGTGAGCGACCCTATTCCAAACGATCCGGTGCCGATTCCCAACCCCATACCCAAACCCCAGCCGATTCCTGAACCACCGGTTGATCCGGACCCGCATCCGATCGTAGTTCCGCCTGCGTGCTGATAGCAAGCGCCCTCCGGCAAGGGGGGCGAATGACGTTTACTGAACGATGGCGTTTTCTTTGAGCTCATCGTAAGGCACCAGATGTTCGCCATTGAACACCGTAATGTCGCGTTCTGCCGCTTCGCCAGGTGATAGCGCGGGAACTTTGTCTGAGTCAAATCCGGCGATCCACTCGAAGAGCGACATGAATTTTCTCGCACTTATCGGCGTATCGTCGGTGATATGTTTTTTCGTATCGCTGGTAAACAAGAAGAGCGGAATATTAAAGTTTTGACGTGCGTCCGCGCCGTGACGTACCGGGCGCTCGCTCTCATCGACGGTCATTCCGTGATCGGAAAAATAGATCAGCGCATACGACTCACCGCGCTGTTCCAGAATCTGATGGGCGTGTTCAAGGAAAGCGTCGAGTTTTTGCAGCGTTGCCAGATAACAGTTCAGCTTTTGCTGATGGCTGATGTTGAAATTCACAGGGAAGTCGTTAAGCCTGGAACAGGTATCCGGATGCGAGCCGATCATATGCAAAAATACGGCATTGTGCGCATTGTCATTGTTCTTCACCACGCGCTGAAGTTCACCTAATAGCGCCATGTCATCGGTACTATTGGTATTGTAATCTCCTTTTTTGAAGAAAACTTTATGCTGCGCCTTACTGGCAATAACGGTAGCCGGGGTATCATATTCGCCAAGAAAACCCTGGTTGGAAATCCAGTGAGTAGAAAAGCCGGCTTTTTTAGCCAGCGCGACGATACTGTTGTATTCTTCTGTTTTAACGCCATCGCTGATCGTGAGCGTACGCGACAGAGACAGAAAGGTGTTTGGCGCGGCGGAAATATAGTGCGTGTAGAAGTAGCCCGGCGCCGTATTTAACCATGGTGTGGTGTTATGCGGATAGCCATACACAGACAGGTAGTCACGGGCGACGCTCTCGCCAATCACGACGACGACATTCTTATACTTTTTATGGTTACTGATGATTTGAAAATTGTCCGGAACATTACTGTTTTGCTCAAGGCCAGCGAGCGCTGAGTTGGCCTGTTGCGCGTACGCCGCCGTTGCCGTCAGCATTCGCTTCGGCCAGGCATTCAGATTGATTAAAATAAAGGCGATGAGGTAGATTGTGCGGTATTTCTTATCAAAATCCTGACCATTTCGGGCAAACAGATAAATAGCTAAAATGGCCGAGCTCGTCAGCAGCCAGGCATTAAGGCTGGTTCCCCGGAGAAACTCCAGAAATTCACCGCTGTTCGTCTGCAGTGCGGAAACGACATACGCATAGCTTATCTTGCCAAAGCTATAGCCGACTGGAATGTACAGGGAAAGACAGAGCAGGGCTGTGCACGAAAAATAAAAGGTGAGTGGATTTTTTCTCGAGAGGTACAGGGTGACAAAAGTCACTATACAACTGGATATCCCGTTATAACCCATGTTCAGTGGGATAATTAGTGAGATAATAATTACAGGCGTTATCCAGGATAATGCTCTTCTTATTGCTGTCGTTTTGCTTTCTGTGCGCGAAAAAACACCAGAAAGGTGTAAAAGTTTCCCAAACATTATTATTATTCCAGAGTAAAAATGCCCGGGCATTATAGGCATTTTCTTATGGAAGCAAAGCTATTTATAAAATATGGGAAAATTTAATTTAAGTTGAATTAAATTTTTGCAGCAAGAATGCGCGGCAGTAAAAACCCTCCATCAGGAGGGTTCGTCTGTTACTTGATTTCTACAATATCCAGGCGGTTAGCGAGGGGGGCGGCGTCATCCTCTTCCGGCTGCCAGCCTGCGGGCTGCAGCGGGATCTCTTCGCGATCGAAGGCTAAATCCCCGCCGTCAACGACCGCTGAGCCGTGGGTAAGTCCTTTGAAATCGAACATCTCGCCGTCGCACAGGTGTGACGGCACCACGTTTTGCATGGCGCTGAACATCGTCTCAATACGGCCTGGATAGCGTTTGTCCCAGTCACGCAGCATGTCGGCAATGACCTGGCGCTGCAGGTTAGGCTGCGAACCGCACAGGTTGCAGGGGATAATTGGAAACGCTTTAGCCTGCGCAAAACGCTCAATATCTTTCTCGCGACAATAGGCCAGCGGACGAATAACGATATGCTTGCCGTCATCGCTCATCAGCTTAGGCGGCATGCCTTTCATTTTTCCGCCGTAGAACATATTCAGAAACAGGGTTTGCAGAATGTCATCGCGGTGGTGCCCAAGTGCAATTTTGGTGGCGCCCAGCTCGGTGGCCGTGCGGTACAGGATCCCGCGGCGCAGACGGGAACACAGCGAACAGGTCGTTTTACCTTCCGGGATCTTCTCTTTGACGATGCCGTAGGTATTTTCTTCCACGATTTTATACTCAACGCCCAGCTGCTCGAGGTACTCCGGCAGCACGTGCTCCGGGAAGCCCGGCTGCTTCTGGTCGAGGTTCACCGCCACCAGCGAGAAGTTTACCGGCGCGCTTTGCTGCAGATTACGCAGGATCTCCAGCATGGTGTAGCTGTCTTTGCCGCCAGACAGGCACACCATAATGCGGTCGCCTTCTTCAATCATGTTGAAATCGGCAATCGCTTCTCCGACGTATCGGCGCAGGCGTTTCTGGAGTTTATTGAGGTTGTATTGCTCTTTTTTGCTAATATCTTGATTCTGCTGCATCTGGATCTCTGTTCAATACGGGACAGCATCGCGCGAAGGATGAGGGTGCCGTTGCTGATTATGCATAGTATGCCGCGTATGGTACGGATTACGGCGACGAATACCAGCATGTTTTGCTGTTGCGCGGCAACTAAATGAAAAAAATCCCCGCCACGGCTGACGAGGATTTTTGGCGCCGGAGGCCGGCCGTGTTCAGCTAGCTCAGCGTAAAGTCATTGACCAAGGAGTCGGAGCTGATTTGATACCCTTTACCCATTCCGGCGCCATCCGAGATGGTCACCGTATCGGTGTTGCCGTTAACAGGAAGGCCGCCAATCCACCAGTTATTTGAACTGCCGGTGTGCCCCTGTCCCAGATACAGATTGGCTAAAAATACTTTGCCATAGATAGTGAAGCTGACCGCCAGGCCAAAATAGAAGTTCAGCTGCTCAGGAGCGTTGTCCGATGCGCCGAGACCGTACATATGCGGCAAACTGCTGCTTGCGGTTGCATAGCGACTGGCGACCTCTCCCGATCCTTTTCTGCCGCAGTTCCAGTGGATTGACCAGGTATTGCCGCTTCTTGTGATAATCGGTGAGTTTTGATGCGGCTGCCCGGAGGTAATATCAAAGCTGTCGGGGATATATTGTATATTTGTAATGTTAGCGCAGGAGAGGGTGACAAGATTATCATGCGTTGATGTTCTCAATGATTCAAATTCGGTGCTTAGCGTAGTCATGAAAATAGCCTCAAGAAACACGAAGTGAGATGTCAGTATAGAATTCTATTGGCTTAGGGTTATTTTGCGAAAACTCTAAGAAATAATCTGATATGTACAATATATTCGGAGCGCAGCGGTTTACTTTTTTATTGTTTCTCAAGGTTAATTTCATCCCCCCCTGTGGGAGCTGAAAAACCTCTGCTGCTTAAGTATGAAGGTGAGTATGATTCTTTTATGATTTTTTAGCGTTTCGCGCTTATTTTCGTTGTTTTCTTTCTTGTTTGCTCTGTGATTTATTGTGATTTTGGGTTTTAATGCTAATGGCTATGTTTATTGTTATGTTGGCCGCGCGATCTGCCGTTTTATCAAAGAGACGCATCGAACAACAGATAATTTAAAGCGTTATGAAGCGGTACGCGACAGCAGCCGTTTCCTCTGTCGCGTCCTGTCGATTGAAGACGTTTGGAAGATGAACCATGGATATCAGCTCAGTAGCGATAGTTTATAGCCGTTGTGCTGTAAGAGATCATCTGATTGTATTAAAGCTGAATGTTGTTTCATGCATCAAAGGTTGTTTAACCTTTCAATTACGTAGAAAATGGGAAGGAACAGGCCCGCTGCTGCCAGCGGGCCAGATGCATCAGAACTGGTAAACCAGGCCCAGGGCGACAATGTTATCGGTGCTGATACCATTATCTTTGTAGAAGTCATCATTACCGTCCAGCAGGTTGATTTTGTAATCAACGTAGGTGGACATGTTTTTGTTGAAATAATAGGTCGCGCCAACGTCCATATATTTCACCAGATCTTTATCGGAATCTCCGCCGTTAACCAGGTTCAGATCCTTGCCTTTAGACTGCAGGTAGGAAATGGCCGGACGCAGGCCGAAATCAAACTGATATTGCGCAGTGATTTCAAAGTTCTGGGTTTTGTTGGCAATACCGCCGCCGCTGGCGCTGTCTGCAGAACCATATGGCGTCATATTGCGCGTTTCTGAGTACATCGTTGCCAGGTAAATATTATTAGCGTCATATTTTGCGCCAACGGTCCATGCGTCAGCTTTTTCACCGTTGGCATACTGTGAAGAAACATCGTCAAAGGCATTTTTCTGGTCACTGGTACGGTCAGAGGATGCATAGGCGGCGCCCACGCTGAAACCCTGGCCGATATCATAGGTTGAGGAGATACCGAAACCGTCGCCGTTAGCATTACGGAAGCTGCGATCGCCATTGTTGGTGCCTTCGCCGCTGCCTGGGTTTTCGTTCTTACCCTGATACTGCAGGGCGAAGTTCAGGCCATTAACCAGGCCAAAGAAATCGCTGTTGCGGTACGTTGCCACGCCGTTCGCACGGTTCGTCATGAAGTTATCGGCCTGCGAATAGGAGTCGCCGCCAAACTCCGGCAGCATATCGGTCCAGCCTTCCACGTCGTACAGCACGCCGTAGTTACGACCGTAGTCGAATGAACCGTAGTCGCCGAATTTCAGACCGGCGAATGCCAGACGGGTCCAGGACTGGTTCGCGTTATCGCTGGTGGATTCTGCGTTATTGGCCTGTACGTTGTATTCCCACTGGCCGTAGCCGGTCAGCTGATCGGTAATCTGCGTTTCGCCTTTGAAGCCAAAACGAACGTAGCTCTGATCGCCGTCTTTACCTGAATCACTGGAGAAGTAATGCAGACCGTCTACCTTGCCGTAAACATCTAATTTATTGCCGTCTTTGTTATAAATTTCCGCCGCATGGGCAGCACCTGCCGCTAAAAGCGCAGGGATAACGAGGGCCAGTACTTTTCTTTTCATTTGAATAATCCTTTAGCTGTTATTTTATACTTACTTCTTCATGCTGCTTCCGAATGAGAAGTTAATTAATGCTAATGGAGTTAGTTCCCTGAAGGTAAAAAACATTTGTTACTAAATAAGTGAAATATCGATGAATTACTTCTGTTGAAATGATGATAATTTTCGTGAATGATTTGCGCTAAATATATATAAAATAAAAATTATACGCATATGCCATTAGGTTTTATGATGGCCGCGTTATATGCCAATTATTGTCACACATCGAATCATCCGTTGCCGTGTGTCTTTTAATTATTTTTGTACTTTGCCCTTAATTAACAAGCCCGAATGATTATTCGGGCTTTTTTCATTTATACCGTCGGAGCGTCCGTTACTTTATTCCGATTCCGTTTTCTCCGCTTTACCGGCAAGCTGAGCGAGGAAGTCGTAGCGCTTTTGCAAATCCGCCGCGGCGTCTTTCCAGATCTGCTCCGCCACCTCCGGCTGCTGAGCGTTAAGACGACGGAACCGCTGTTCGTTGAGCAACGTTTCCGCCAGCGCGTCTGACGGCGGGCGGGAATCGAGCGCCAGCGGCAGTTTACCTTCATCAGCGCGGCGCGGGTCAAAGCGATACAGCGGCCAGAAGCCCGTAGCGGTGAGCTGGCGCATCTGATCGTGGCTCAGCGCCAGGTCATAACCATGCTCTTCGCACGGGCTGTAGGCGATAATCAGCGACGGGCCAGGATAAGCTTCCGCCTCCTGAATCGCCTTCACCGTCTGGTTAAGCTGTGCGCCAAGCGATATCTGGGCCACGTAAACATGTCCGTACATCATCATGCTGACGCCGAGATCTTTACGCGCCTTACGCTTGCCGTGCTCGCCAAACTTAGTGACCGCGCCGAGCGGGGTGGCTTTAGACGCCTGGCCGCCGGTATTGGAGTAACACTGGGTATCCAGGACCAGAATATTGACGTTTTCAGTCAGGCTCAGGACGTGGTCGAGGCCGCCGAAGCCGATATCGTAGGCCCAGCCGTCGCCGCCGATAAGCCAGATGGATTTCTCAACCAGCGCGTCTGCATCGGTCAGCAGCTCTTCGGCGCCCTGTTGGCCTGCCAGATGCTGACGCAGCGCGGCGACCTGCTCGCGACGCTGCTCCGGCGTGGCGTCCGCATGCAGCGCATCGTTCAGCGCCGCGGGCAGCTTATCGGCAACATTGTCCAGCAGGCGCATGACGCGCTGGCGATGCTGGTCGACCGACAGGCGGAAGCCCAGCCCGAACTCGGCGTTATCTTCAAAGAGCGAGTTGGCCCATGCCGGGCCGCGGCCGTTGGCATCGGTGGTATACGGTGTTGAGGGCAGGTTGCCGCCGTAAATCGACGAGCAGCCGGTGGCGTTGGCGATCAGCATGCGGTCGCCGTACAGCTGGGTCAGCAGCTTGATGTACGGCGTTTCGCCGCAGCCGGAGCAGGCGCCGGAGTATTCAAACAGCGGGGTGATGAGCTGCGACGTGCGAATGTCGATGCGCTCAAGCTTGCTGCGGTCGATTTCCGGTAGATTGAGGAAGTAATCGTAATTGATCTTTTCCTCTTCCACATGCTCAAGGCGGGACATCATATTGATGGCCTTGATGTCCGGGTTCTGGCGATCTTTCGCCGGGCAGACCTCAACGCACAGGTTGCAGCCGGTGCAGTCTTCCGGCGCCACCTGCAGAACGTATTTCTGGCCGCGCATATCGCGGGATTTGACGTCCAGCGAGTGCAGGCTGGCCGGCGCGTTTTCCATTGCCTCCGGCGGAACGACCTTAGCGCGGATGGCTGAATGCGGACAGGCCGCGACGCAGTGGTTGCACTGCGTGCAGAGCTCCTCTTTCCAGATGGGGATCTCTTCGGCGATGTTGCGTTTTTCCCAGCGGGTGGTGCCCATCGGCCAGGTGCCGTCCGGCGGTAGCGCCGAGACGGGAAGGGCGTCGCCCAGGCCCGCCAGCATCGCGGCGGTGACGGTTTTGACAAAATCAGGCGCCGCATCGGAGACCACCGGCGGTCGGTTCGGGCTGCTGGCGTTTACCGGCTGCAGCGGCACCTCCGCTAAGGATTCGCGGGCCAGCGCCAGCGCCTGCCAGTTACGTTCGACCAGCTCCTTGCCTTTGCTGCTGTAGCTTTTGGCGATAGCGCCCTGCAGTTCCGCCAGCGCGCTGTCGCCGGGCAGAATGTTCGTCAGGTGGAAGAAGGCCATCTGCATCACGGTGTTAATACGCGCCGCGAGGCCGCATTCGCGGGCGATTTTAGCCGCGTTGACGACAAAGAAGCGGGCTTTCTTCTGATTCAGCACGGCCTGCACTTCCTGCGGCAGGCGTGACCAGACCTCATCCGCGCTGTAGGGCGTATTGAGCAGGAAAATGCCGCCAGGCTTCAGGCGTTCGGCCATCTGGTATTTATCGATGAACTGCAGCTGGTGACAGCCGACGAAATCCGCCTGCGATACCAGATAGGCGGAGCGAATCGGCTGCTCGGAGACGCGCAGGTGCGAAACGGTCAACCCGCCGGCCTTTTTCGAGTCATAAACGAAATAGCCCTGGGCGTACCACGGCGTCGAGTTGCCGATAATTTTGATGTTGTTCTTGGTGGCGGAGACGCTGCCGTCGCTGCCAAGACCATAGAACAGCGCTTCCAGTTTGGCGGTAGAGGGCAGGGAATTTTCCGGCAGCGGTAGCGACAGATTAGTGACATCGTCATAGATACCGACGGTAAAGCGCGGCTTCGGCTGCGCGGTGTTCAGCTCGTTAAAAATAGCCAGCACGCACTCCGGTCCGAACTCTTTTGACGACAGCCCGTAGCGGCCGCCGATCGTGCGCGGCAGGGTGGCGCGTTCGCCGCGGTTGAAGGCTTCCGCCAGCGCCGTCATCACGTCGAGGTACAGCGGTTCGGCCTGCGCGCCCGGCTCTTTGGTGCGGTCGAGCACGGCGACGGTGCGCGCCGATGTTGGCAGTTCGCTTAACAGGTGGGCAGCCGAGAACGGGCGATACAGCCGCACTTTCAGCACCCCGACCTTCTCACCGCGGGTCAGCAGTTCATCGACGACCTCTTCGCAGGTGCCAATCGCCGAGCCCATCAGCACAATGACGCGCTCCGCCTGCGGGTGGCCATAGTATTCAAACGGTTTGTACCGGCGTCCGGTTTCGGCGGCAAAATCGTTCATGGCCTGTTCGACGTGCTGACAGACGGCGTCATACCACGGGTTGGTGGCCTCACGGGACTGGAAATAGGTATCCGGGTTGGCGGAGGTGCCGCGGATCACCGGGTGCTCCGGGTTCAGCGCGCGCGCGCGGTGCGCGTCTATCTCCGGCTGCGGCAGCAGCTTAAGAATGGTGCTGTCGGCCAGCGGCACGATTTTATTGATTTCGTGCGAGGTGCGGAAACCGTCAAAGAAATGGATAAACGGCACGCGGCTCTTCAGCGTGGCGATATGGGAAATCAGCGCGAAATCCTGCGCTTCCTGAACGTTTGCCGCACTGAGCATGGCGCAGCCGGTCTGGCGTACCGCCATCACGTCGGAATGGTCGCCGAATATCGACAGCGCGTGGGTCGCTACGGTGCGGGCGGCGACGTGCAGAACAAACGGCGTGAGCTGTCCCGCCAGCTTGTAAAGCGTCGGGATCATTAACAGCAACCCCTGCGAGGAGGTAAAGGAGGTCGAAAGCGCGCCGGTCTGCAGTGCGCCGTGCACCGCGCCGATGGCCCCGGCTTCCGACTGCATCTCCACGACCCGAGGAACATCGCCCCAGACGTTTTTTAATCCGTCGCCTGCCCAGGCGTCCGCCTGTTCCGCCATGGTTGAACTGGGCGTAATCGGGTAGATGGCGATCACTTCACTGGTGCGAAACGCCACCGACGCGACTGCGCCGTTACCGTCAATCGTAATCATAAGACACCCTTACATTGCGCAAAAAAGGGACCCGCAAAAACGTCCGCGAGTCCAGTAATTATGCGCCAGTATAGGACGAACGGGTATTCCATTGAAGTTATGGGGCTTTCGAGTGCACAAATTGATCCATGGAGCCGTAACCGCATCCGTTAGCGCGCGAAAGGGGCAGGTTTCTTAACTATTTTACTTATAAATTATCACCGTATGGCATCAAATGCTTAAAAGCGTTTGTTTTCTCGCTGGCAGAATTCGGGCAACCATTATTGTTGATGAGAACAGAGGTATTATGAAGAAAACGGCATTGTTAGCGGTGGGTTTTTTGATGTTGTCTGGTCAGGCGGCTGTCGCCGGAACAAAAACCTTGGTCGAATACGGCACGGTACAGGAAAGCCATATTATCAGCAGCTCGCAGGGCAGTCGCCCGCTGCGCACGCTTGCCGCAGGGGCCGTCGGCGGGGCAATCGGCCATCAGTTTGGCAGCGGTAATGGAAATACGGCAATGACAATCGCTGGCGCAGCGGCAGGAGCGGGTATTTCACATAACCGGCAAAGCAAGCAGCAGAGCGCCCAGACCGTTGATTTATTGATTAAAACGAATGGCGGCCAGCTAATAGAGGTTACGCAGCCTTATAACGGCTCGCTTATTTTTAATAAAGGGGACAAGGTGCGTATATTGACGTCAGGTTCAGATACCAGCGTTGATAAAAACGTGTAGCCGGGGGTTTGAATAAAAAAATGCGGGGATGGCTCCCCGCATGCATCATGAAACAACCAGGGATTAGAACTGGTACACTAAGCCCATCGCGACGATGTTGTCGGTCGCAATACCGTTGTCTTTGTAGAACTTGTCGTTGCCGTCCAGCAGGTTGATTTTGTAATCAATATAGGTGGACATGTTTTTGTTGAAGTAGTAGGTCGCGCCCACTTCCATGTAGTTAACCAGATCTTTGTCATCACCGCCGCCGATCAGGTTCAGGTCCTTACCTTTAGACTGCAGGTAGGAGATGCTCGGACGCAGACCGAAATCGAACTGGTACTGAGCAACGATTTCAAAGTTCTGGGTTTTGCTCGCGATACCGCCGCCGTTGGTGCTGTTAGCATCACCGTACCAGGTCATGTTGCGGGTTTCGGAGTACATGGTTGCCAGGTAGATGTTGTTCGCATCGTACTTCATACCCACGGTCCATGCGTCGGCCTTATCGCCGTCAGTGTACTGCTGGCCGTGCGTGGCGTAGGCGTTTTTCTGCTCCAGAGTGCGGTTAGAGGTGGTGTACGCCGCACCCGCGCTGAAGCCTTCGCCGAAGTCATAGGTAGTAGAAATACCGAAACCGTCGCCGTTCGCCTTGGTAAAGTCACGATCGCCGTTGTTGGTGCCTTCGCCAACGCCCGGGTTCTCGTTCTTACCCTGGTACTGCAGGGCGAAGTTCAGACCGTCAACCAGGCCGAAGAAGCCGCTGTTGCGGTAGGTTGCAACACCGTTAGCACGACCGGTCATGAAGTTGTCGGATTTGGTGTAAGAGTCACCGCCGAATTCCGGCAGCATATCGGTCCAGCCTTCGATGTCGTACATAACGCCGTAGTTACGACCGTAATCGAATGAGCCGTATTGACCGAATTTCAGGCCCGCGAACGCCAGACGGGTCCAGGAGTTGCTTTCGCTCTCGGTGGTGTTAGCATTCACCTGGTATTCCCACTGGCCGTAACCGGTCAGCTGGTCAGTAATCTGGGTCTCACCCTTCAAACCTAAACGCATGTAGGTCTGGTCGCCATCGGCGCCAGTATCGTTAGAGAAGTAGTGCAGACCGTCGATTTTACCGTACAGGTCCAGTTTATTGCCGTCTTTATTATAGATTTCTGCTGCCTGGGCGGTACCAGCAACCAGCAGGGCGGGGACCAGTAAAGAGAGTACTTTGATCTTCATGTTGAAATCCTTGTGTTCTTAACCGTTTTTATATACGTGTGCCACTGTAAATTCTGACGTTTGAAATCCTGCCGTCAGAGGTCTGCATAATAAACACTGAGTTCAATTTTTAATAAGCGGCATTTGTAATAAGTTTTATTATAAATTTATCTTTGCACACAGTTTATTATTGAATAAAAATATATTTTACTTTTTGGTCGCTTGATGGGATATCTGTAAGTGTTTAACTTTCATGTATTTTATCTTTGCATAAATGTGCCTTATTCCGTTTATTATGATTTCGGAGCCTCGCGGCTCCGTTTTTTTTTGTACCGCTGAAAACTGATTTTCAGGTATGTAAAAGGCACAAAAGTAATTTACTTTGAAATTTATAAATAAATGAAAATTAATAAACTGAAAATCGTCGGGGATTATTTTTGGTGCGCTAAAAAAAGAAATAAACCCGGGAATGACCGTGCGCTTGACGGCGCAATGCCGCAGAGGGCGCGAGAGAGTGGCAGGAGCAAAATTGGCAGAAAATGTTTCTGTAGCGCATAAATGCGGGATACGTCTCTCGACGAAACGGCCTGCAGTGCCTATGATGCTTAGATTTTGCGAAATTTTTGTCAGGGGAGCGAGAAAATGCGAGCAGCGTTTTGGGTAGGGTGCGCGGCGTTATTATTATCAGCCTGCAGCAGCGAGCCGGTGCAACAGGCGACAGCGGCGCACGTGCCGCCTGGGCTGCGGGCGTCGATGTCGGATTCAGGGCAGGCCAACTGCGCCATGGTCGGCGGTTCGTTATCGGTTGCCCGGCAGCTTGACGGCTCGGCTATCGGCATGTGCGCATTACCCAACGGCAAACGCTGTAGCGAGCAGTCTCTGGCTACCGGGAGCTGCGGTAACTACTAGCGGCTCAATGCATCAGGTCGGCAAGCTTATAAACCAGCGAGTCACTGGCGGTCGCCAGCGTCAGCTGGTTTTCGGTTAAATCGACCTGGGCGCCGTTACGCAGCATTTTGCTGACGGCGGCATCCAGTGTATTGAGCTGAGAATCGGTACACAGCCTGCCGGTCATCGCCAGGTTTTTCACCTTCAGCTCGCCCAGCGACAGCGCGCCGTCGCCCATAAACGTGTTGCACATATTGCCGTAGACGTGCATGTTTTCGCCAAAGCTCAGCTCAAGGAGCTTATCGCCGCTTTTCACCGCATGGCCGTTCACGCTTTCCAGAACGAAACGGTGGTGCTGCAGCTGTTCCGGGCGAATCGACACTTTACTGTTGTAAACACAGCCCCCCAATACCGTCACGGCCGCCAGCAGGGCCGCCGCTTTTTTCAAACTGCACATCAGAATATTCACCATACCAATAAAACAATGCAAGGGTGTCACTGTAGGGCGGGGCGCGTCTGTGGGGATTATCTGAAAGTGCTCCCCGCTGGCGGGGAGCAGGAAAGGTTAAACCAGCGCGTTCGGGCAGGTTTCGCCGCTATCGATAAGGCGCAGGTTTTCCAGCGTGGTCTCTGAAATGCTGGTCAGCGCTTCGGCGGTCAGGAAAGCCTGATGTCCGGTGAACAGCACGTTATGGCAGGCGGAAAGGCGACGGAAAACGTCATCCTGAATAACGTCATTGGACTTATCTTCAAAGAACAGATCGCGTTCATTCTCATACACGTCCATGCCCAGCGCGCCGATTTTCTGGGTTTTGAGCGCTTCGATCGCCGCCTGGGAGTCAATCAGGCCGCCGCGGCTGGTATTGATGACCATCACGCCGTCTTTCATCTGCTCGAACGCCGTGGTATTGAGCAGGTGATAGTTCTCCGGCGTCAGCGGGCAGTGCAGTGAAATCACGTCGGACTGGGAGAACAGCGTCTGTAAATCAACGTACTCGACGCCAAGCTCCAGCGCCGCTGCGCTCGGGTACGGATCGAACGCCAGCAGCTTCATACCGAACCCCTTCAGGATACGCAGCGTCGCCACGCCGATTTTCCCGGTACCGATCACCCCGGCCGTTTTGCCGTACATGGTGAAACCGGTCAGGCCTTCGAGGGAAAAATTGGCGTCGCGGGTGCGCTGATAGGCGCGATGAATACGGCGGTTCAGCGACATCATCATGCCGATAGCGTGCTCGGCCACGGCTTCCGGCGAGTAGGCCGGGACGCGGACGACCCGTAAACCCAGCTCTTTTGCGGCGTCCAGGTCGACGTTGTTGAAGCCCGCGCAGCGCAGTGCGATATATTTAACTCCATGATTTTTAAGTTCTTCCAGAACCGGGCGGCTGCCATCGTCGTTGACGAAAATACAGACCGCTTCGCAGCCGTGCGCCGTTTTCGCTGTTTTCTCGGTTAAAAGGAAGTCAAAAAATTCAAGTTCAAAGCCAAATGCATCATTAACATTTTGCATGTACTTTTTATCGTACTGCTTTGTGCTATAAACTGCGATTTTCATAAGACTTTTCTCCAGTGATTTTAGAGTCACGGTAGCATAATTCAAATAATCTTACAAATTTTAAAATTTAGTTTAATCATGAGGTTATACGCGTTATTTTAGCCTGGAATCTGCGGAATTTTTTGAGAATTATCCGCTACGAGGCGAGCATACCTATACAGAGCATATATGCTTAAATTTGATAGCGACTTTAACTGGCGAACATAACATGCCAAACTATGGGCTAATTCGGCTTTTAATCACAGATAATCAGGATGTTAACTGCCCATGAGAGGGACCTGGAAAGCCGCGATAGCGCTCCTGCTATTACTGATACTTATACCGCTAACGCTACTGCTCACGCTGACGCAGTGGGTTCCTACGCTTGCCGGGATCTGGCTGCCGGTGGGAACGCGTATTGATATCGCCGAACGGCCGCACTTCAGCCGTGGCGCGGTGCGCCTCCCCGAGCTGCGCTACCTGGTCGGCGATTGCCAGATAGCGGTGGTGAAGGACGCTAAGCTCTCCCATCCCAGCCGCTGGCGCTTGAACATCGCGGCGCTGGACATCAACTCGGCCTGCCTGAGCAAACTTCCCGGCAGCGAACCCATTCCCGGCGCGCCGCGCACGCTCGCCCAGTGGCAATCCATGCTGCCCTACAGCTGGCTGACTATCGAACAGCTGCGCCTCTCGCCGTGGGAGAAATGGCAGGGGCGTCTGACGCTCTCAATGACGCCGAAGCGCCAGGAGCTGCTCTATGGCGGCGACGCCGTGACCCTGAGCGCCAGGCTGCAGGGGCAGACGCTGACGGTGGACAGGTTTGAAGCCCAGCTGCTGGAAGATCGCCCGCCGGTGAAGCTTGTCGGGGAGTTCACCCTGCCGCTGGTGCCGGACGGCCTGCCGGTGAGCGGGCACGTGGAGTCCTCTTTCCAGGTCCCTGACGTCGACGCGCTGGTCGATGCCGAGCTTGACTGGCGCGAAAACGCGGGGCAGCTGGTGGTAATGGCGCGCGATAACCCCGAGCCGATTTTTGACCTGCCCTGGGAGCTGACCCGCGAGCGGCTCACCATCAGCGACGGCCGCTGGAGCTGGCCGTGGCAGGAAGGACTTTCGCTCAGCGGCCGCGTCGGCGTGAAGATTGATAACTGGCAGCAGGGGCTTGATAAAATGCTGATCGCCGGGCGCCTTAACGTGCTGACGAAGGGGGCGGCGGGCAAAGGCAACGCCGTGCTGACGGTAGGCCCCGGTACGCTGAGCATGGATAACAGCGCTATGCCGCTGCAGTTAACCGGCGAAGCCAAGCATAACGACCTGGTGTTCTATTCGGTACTGCCTGCGCAACTGACCGGGTCGGTGATGGATCCGAAGCTGGCCTTTTTACCCGGCGCGCTGCTCCGTTCCCGCGGGCGGGTGATCGATTCGCTCAATATTGATGATATCCGCTGGCCGCTGGCCGGGGTTAAATTAACCCGTGAGGGCGTTGACGGCCGCCTGCAGGCAATCCTCCGCGCGCATGAGCAGCAGATGGGGGATTTTGTGCTGCATCTTGACGGGCAGGCCAATAATTTTCTCCCCGACCAGGGAACCTGGCGCTGGCGTTACTGGGGCGACGGGCGCTTCACCCCCATGCAGGCGAAATGGGATGTGAAGGGCGACGGCGAATGGCGCGACAGCGCGATCCTCCTCAACAGCCTGTCGACGGGGTTCGATAAGCTTGAGTATGGGACCATGCTGGTGAGCAAACCCCGCCTGGTGCTGGAGCAGCCGGTGCACTGGATCCGCAACGAGCAGCACCCGCGGTTTACCGGCGCCTTGTCGCTGGATGCTGAAGAGACGCGTTTTACCGGCGGCGGCTTTCTGCCGCCGTCCTCCCTCAAATTCAGCGTTTCCGGGCGCGACCCGACCTGGTTTCAGTTCAAAGGCGACCTCCATGCCGATAAGATTGGCCCCATCCGCCTGACCGGACGCTGGGACGGCGAGCGCCTGCGCGGTGAAGCCTGGTGGCCGAAACAGTCGCTCAGCGTTTTCCAGTCGCTGGTACCGCCGGACTGGAAGATGAGGCTGCGCGACGGCACCCTGTACGCCCAGGTGGCGTTTTCCGCCGCGGCAGGGCAAGGCTTTGAGGCCGGCGGACACGGCGTCCTGAAGAGCGGCAGCGCCTGGATGCCGGACAACCAGATCAACGGCGTCGATTTTGTGCTGCCGTTTCGTTTCGGTAAGGGCGCGTGGCAGCTGGGCGGTCGGCGTCCTGTGACGCTGCGTATCGCCGAGATAGTCAACCAGATAACGGCCCGCAACTTAACCGCGGACCTGCAGGGGAGCTACCCGTGGAGCGAGCGCGATCCGCTGCTGCTGAGCAATGTGAACGTCGACCTGCTCGGCGGCAAATTGTCGATGCTGCAGCTGCGGATGCCGCAGCACGATCCGGCGCTGCTGCGGGTGCAGAATATATCCTCAAGCGAGCTGGTCAGCGCGGTCAATACCAAGCAGTTCGCCATGTCCGGCCCGTTCAACGGCGCGCTGCCGCTGTGGCTGGACAACGCGCAATGGATAATCAAAGACGGCTGGTTGGCTAACGCCGGTCCGATGACGCTGCGTATCGATAAAGACACTGCGGATGCGGTGGTCAAAGACAATATTGCGGCGGGCGTGGCGATAAACTGGCTGCGCTATATGGAGATTTCGCGCTCATGGACGAATATCAACTTAAATAACCTGGGGGTCCTAACCCTGCAATCCACCCTCACCGGCACCAGCCATGTTGAGGGAAAAAGCAATACTGTGCATTTAAACTATACCCATGAAGAGAATATCTTCGATCTTTGGCGCAGCCTGCGCTTCGGCGACAATCTTCAGGCGTGGCTTGAACAAAATGCGGCACTGCCCGACCTTCGCTGTCGGGACGGTAAGGAATGTAAGGAGCAATAATGAGATACGTCATCGCCGTGCTGGGCCTGTGGTCCGCACTCATGCTAACCGGCTGTACGCCCCGGATTGAAGTCGCCGCGCCCAAAGAGCCTATTACCATCAACATGAACGTGAAAATCGAGCATGAGATCCATATCAAGGTGGATAAAGACGTCGAAAATCTGCTGAAATCCCGTAGCGATCTGTTCTGAGGACACCATGAAAAAATACCTGTTAATGGTTCTCCTCAGCCTGGGGCTATTGAGCCAGCCGGCGATGGCCCTGACCCTCAACGAAGCGCGGGCGCAGGGGCGCGTCGGAGAGACGCTGAGCGGCTATCTGGCGCCGCTGAAGCAGGATAAAGAGACGCTGGCGCTGGTCAATCAGATCAACGCCGCGCGCAGCGAAAACTATCAGCAGCTTGCCGACAGCAATAATCTTCCGGTGGATGAAGTGGCGAAAATGGCGGGGCAGAAGCTGGTGTCACGCGCCCAGCCCGGCGAATATGTGCAGGGGTTGAACGGCAAATGGCTCAGGAAATGATCAGCGGTGACGCTTGCGGTACTCGCCCGGCGAAATGCCAAAACGCTGGCGAAAGGCGGTAGAAAAATGGCTGTGGTCGGTAAATCCCCAGTGATAGCCGATCCCGGCCAGTTTCTCATCATCCGCCGCGCAGCGTAGCGCCCGGGCGCACAGGTCCAGGCGGCGGTTTTTAATATACTGCGCGACCACCAGGCCATTATCGGCGAACATCCGGTACAGGCTGCGCACCGACATCCCCGTTTGACCGGCGATCCACTCCGGGCGCAGGGATTCCGACTGAATATGCTCATCAATCAGGGCGACCACCTTTTCGAACTGCCGCTCGCGGCGCGACGGCGTCACCTCCTGCTGCTGTAGCACCGGGCGCAGCAGACATACCAGCGCCTCAAGGGCGGCGGCGCTTTCCGTCTCCGACAGCTCGCGGTTATTCATGCTCTCCTGCAGCAGACGGTGGCTCAGCTGCACCATCGGCAGCGATTTATCCAGCCGCGGCACGCAGTGGGCATCGCCCATGCGCAGCTGCTGTTCCAGCAGGGGGCGCGGCAGCAGCAGCGAGATCTGCCGCGAGCGCTGCTGCCAGTAGAATGAGCAGGGACGCGAGGCGTCGACCAGCGTAATGTCGCCCGCCTCAAGGCAGGTCTGCTTATCGTTTTGCTCCATCACTGCCCGGCCTTCAAGCTGAAATACCGTGTAGAACCACGCATCGTTGTGATCCTTAATCTCCCGTTCGGTACGGTAGAGATTGACGTTGGCGGTGGTGACCGTGCTCAGCTTCAGCGCATGGGTATAGCCCGTCTCCAGCTCGCCGGTGAATTCGCCGTTCAACGTTTGTGCGGCAAAGCTTCCGCACTCCTGGTTGATTTGCGCCAGCCAGCGCTGGAACTGCTCATTGTCGGTTGCGTGCGCCATGGTCAGTCTCTGTAAGCAAAATGATTTTTTATTGTTGCATTTATGTTGCATGAAAAGCCATCAACGTGACTATACGAAAGAAGTATCGCCAGCAACAGCAGGGGTACTGACTATTGTCACTATTTGCGGCAGCTGTCACAGCTGGCAAAGCGAATGACAGAGAGATAAAAGCGCGTTTCGTCGCAGGGTTCTAGACTACTGAAAACCGCGATGGGTAATAAGGAGTTGATATGTCTGATTCACAGGTTGCTATCCTGGAGCGCGTGCAGCAGTTTCTGGCGCGCCAGCACGGGCTGTTCATTGATGGCGCACAGCAGCCGTCGCGTAGCGATAAGCGTCTGACCGTCTGGAACCCGGCAACGGGCGAAGCCATTGCCACCACCGCCGACGCCAACAGCGCCGACGTGGATAGCGCCGTTATGTCGGCGTGGCGCGCGTTTGTCGATCGCCGCTGGGCAGGGCGTTTACCGGCGGAGCGCGAGCGTATTCTGCTGCGCTTTACCGATCTGGTGGAGCAGCACAGCGAAGAGCTGGCGCAGCTTGAGACGCTGGAGCAGGGGAAATCGATTAACATTTCCCGCGCTTTTGAGGTGGCCTGTACGCTGAACTGGATGCGCTACACCGCCGGGCTGACCACCAAAATTACCGGCCAGACGCTGGATGTGTCTATTCCGCTGCCTCCCGGCGCGCGCTACCAGGCCTGGACGCGTAAAGAGCCCGTCGGCGTTGTCGCCGGTATTGTGCCGTGGAACTTCCCGCTGATGATCGGCATGTGGAAGGTGATGCCCGCGCTGGCGGCAGGGTGCTCTATCGTGATTAAGCCGTCGGAAACTACCCCGCTGACGCTGCTGCGGGTGGCGGAGCTAGCGGTGGAAGCCGGGATCCCCGAAGGGGTGTTTAACGTGGTGACCGGCAGCGGCGCGGAATGCGGCGCTGCGCTGACGTCTCACCCGCACGTGGCGAAGGTAAGCTTCACCGGCTCAACGCAGACTGGTAAGCAGATTGCCCGTACGGCGGCGGACAGGCTGACCCGCGTGACGCTGGAGCTTGGCGGCAAAAACCCGGCTATCGTGCTGAAAGACGCCGACCCGCAGTGGGTCATCGAAGGGCTGATGATGGGCAGCTTCCTCAACCAGGGGCAGGTCTGCGCCGCCAGTTCGCGAATCTACATCGAAGCGCCGCTGTTTGACACCCTGGTCACCGGTTTTGAGCAGGCGGTGAAATCGCTCTCCGTCGGGCCAGGCATGTCTGAGGCCGCGCAGATTAACCCGCTGGCGAGCCGCGCGCATTGCGATAAGGTGGCAGCATTCCTGCACGATGCGCAGCAGCACCATGCGGAGCTTATCCACGGCAATGAAGGGCCTGGCGGGCAGGGCTACTATATTCGTCCGACGCTGGTGGTGAACCCGGACGCCCGTTTGCGCCTGACCCGCGAAGAGGTGTTTGGCCCGGTGGTGAACCTGGTGCGCGTCGCCGATGGCGAAGAGGCGCTGCGCCTGGCGAATGAGACCGAATACGGGCTGACGGCAAGCGTCTGGACGCGGGATCTGTCGCAGGCGCTTGGCTACAGCGACCGCCTGCAGGCCGGTACGGTGTGGGTGAACAGCCATACGCTTATCGATCCTAACCTGCCGTTTGGCGGCATGAAGCAGTCCGGCACCGGCCGTGATTTCGGCACCGACTGGCTGGACGGCTGGTGCGAAACGAAGTCCGTCTGCGTACGCTATTAACCCTTCACCACAGGGATGGTATCATCCCTGTAAGGATCCCTCAGCTAAGCGGCCTGAAAAGGCCGCTTTTTTATTGATGAATAAATACTGCATTCGCTATGACCGCTACGGTCAACCCGAGTTTGTTCTGCATCTGCAGACCCTGGCGCAGATGGCGCTCAACCCAGGGCAGGTGCGGGCCAGCATGCGTTATGCCCCGGTTAACCCCTCCGATCTGATTCCGGTGACCGGCGCCTACCGTCACCGCACCCGGCTGCCGTGCGTCGCCGGGTATGAAGGCGTGGCAACGGTGACGGACGTTTCGACAGGGCTTGAACGCTGGTCAGGACGGCGCATTTTGCCGCTGCGCGGGGAGGGCACATGGCAAACGGCGCTCGATCTCGATAGCCGCTGGCTGGTCGCGGTGCCGGATGAGATCGACGATACGCTGGCGGCGCGGGGGTACATTAACCCGCTGACGGCGCTGCTGATGCTGCGACGCTGGCCGGTTCGCGACAAGCGCGTGGTGCTCACGGCGGCGTCCAGCTCCTGCGCCGGTCTGCTGGGCCAGTGGGCGCTGCGAATGGGCGCCCGTTCGGTCAGCGGCGTTATCCGTTCGCCCGCCCATGCGGAACGGCTGTCGCGGCTTGGCGTTTATCCGGTAATGGCGCAGGATCTCGCCACGCTGCAGCTTATCAGCCATGAGGCGGATGTGGTGTTTGACGCCGTCGGCGGCGAGCTGGCGACCCTGATGCTACAGGCGCTGTCGCCCAGCGCCGTCTTAATTTCCTACGGTCTGCTGTCGGGCCAGCCGGTAAGCTACCGGCGCGGACAGGCGAAAGTGGTGAAATTCCATCTGCGGGAGGCGCTGCCGCTGCTGGATGAGGTTGCGTGGCAGGCGGCGTTTAGCGAACTCTGGCGGCTGCTGCCGCAAACGGTGCTGCCGCCGGTGAGGATCCTCCCCTGGCGGCAGTGGCGGCTGGCGCTTGAGGCCGTCCGTGAGGTGGGCAGAGCGGAGAAGATTTTGCTCGATTTTGCAGAGTGAAGGGCCTTCTCCCCCTCAGGAAGAAGGCCTCAGCGCCGCGTTATTTTTTCTTTTCACCGAGCGTCGGCGTTTCATCAAAGAAGTTCCACGGCTTAAGCAGCGCATGGACCCACTCTGTCGGCATGATTGGCCACTCTTCGGCGCGGGCGACGTGGGTGGTGCCGGTGGTTATCCACACCACATCATCATGATTATCCAGCGACTCGTTATCCTTACTGTACTGTCCAAGCCCGGTGTCATGGGTTGAACGGTTCGGGTATTTCCCTTCCGGGTACAGCTCGCCCGGATGGTAGCGGGTGACCCACAGCTGTTTGTCCATAAAGCTCAGACGGTGATAGATCCACTCGTCCGGGGCGAACTTCGCGCCGGTAGCGACCGGATGCGTACCGCCCGCATACGGGATTATCTGGTAGGAGACCGGGTTACCCATGCGGTTTTCTTTGCTGGTGTTGCTCAGCAGGCGGATGGTGCCCGGGTCGAACTTCTGCGCCGCCTGCTGTTCGGTATCAATATTATACTTATCGATCTGCATGGTGCTGGTGCGCGGGCCACCTGCGGTGTTCGGCTTCACGACCGGGTCCATCGCGACCAGCGTGTTGTCGGTCCCGTCAACGTCGAGATCCAGACGGAAGTTATAGATGTGCTGGTGGGTGGTGCCGACGATGTTGTGATCGATAAGCGTGCCGTATCGGGTGTCGTCTTTTGCGCTCGGGTCATGCATGGTTTTCGCCTGCACGCCTTTCACCGCTTCAATCCCGGTCGCTCCGGCATCAATGCCAATAACGCCGTTGTCGTGGAACACCCAGTCAAAGATATAGTCATAGTTGCCGACGGTGCTAATCCAGCGGATCACCAGCTCGCGGCGCTCGGTGCTGACGTTCGGCTGCCCCATCTCCTGATGCTTATACTCCGGCCCGGCGTAGCGTTCGAAAACCGCGATAGCGTGCGGAATCGTCATCGGCGTACCGGTGTAGTCGGCAATGGTTTCATCCAGCAGCACGGCGTTTGACGGCGCGTCTTTACCACGGGCGATGGAGGAGGTCAGGGTGCCCATGCCGTAGTCGCCGGAATCCAGATAGGCTTTAAAGTACCAGCCCACGTCCGGGTCGCCGTAGGGCACGATCATCCCGCCAAGCGAACCTTCATACATGATCTGGCGCTTTTTGCCGTTGTCGTTGTACGTGACGGTCGACAGAATCGGTCCGACGCGTGAATCGAGGCGCAGGTGGAAATCCCAGTTCTGCCAGTGAACGGTATCGCCGGTAATGGTGTAGTTTTTCCCTTCCGGCTCAATAATATCCAGCGGTTTGACTGCGGCCTGGACGCGATCGCGCCCGTCGTATGGCCGCGGGGCCAGCGGTACCGGGATCGTCGGGCCTTCTTCAATTTTAATGATCTTCTTCTGCTCAAGATCGACCACCGCTACCAGGTTTTCAATCGGGTGCGCCCAGTAGTTGCCGTCGCCGACGTCGAGATAGCTCACCACTTTCAGCAGGCGGTCTTCCTGCTTTAAGCCGTCTTTACCGTCGAAATAGCCTACGGTCAGCGGGGTGGTGATCACTTTCGTCGGGTCTGTGATGCCGTGTTTTTTCAGCGCCTCGGCGTACTCCTGACTTGCGTTAATGATGTTCTGCACGCTGGTGAAATCGTCCAGCAGCACCATGCCGTGCGCGTCTTTCACCGGCTGCCAGCTAAGGACTTTTTTCTCTTTCAGGTCGACGACGCTTTCGATAACGTGTTTGCCGTCGAGCATCGTCACGTTGGCCTGGCGCGGTTCATCCACCGCGGTGCCGTTGAGGACGAAGTCCCAGACTTTCGCTTTTTCCGGTTCGGCCAGGGAGACCTGGGTAAAGCGGGTGTTCGGTTTGAAATCCGGCGACGCCTTGACGATAGCGACGGCCTGCTTAATTTCATCTGCGGTCAGCGCGTTCAGCGGATGCGGGCGCTTCTCGACCTGGAAGGTTTGATCGAGGCCGGACTGGAAAACGTCGTTGATAAAGGTGTCGGAAATCCACGCCGTGTTGTTTTTCATCACCACCGGCACCTGCAGCGCCAGGGTTTTGCCGTTAACCACGGCGGTTTTGGCACCTGGCTTCACCTTCACATAAGCGCCGTCTTTGGCGATGGTGAACATCTGTGCGTAATCATCCCACTGCACATCGGCACCAAAGTCCTGCAGCGTTTTATCCATCGGGACCATATGCGCTTCGTCGCCGTGGGCGAGAACCGGCGTCTGCCAGGAGCAAAACAGAGCGACTGCCAGGGCCAGCGCCGTTTTACGGGCGGAAAAAGAAGAGAAGCTTCCCATCGTTGACCTCATTATGTTTTGTTGTGTTTTGGTGTTGTGACAGCCTTATCCTGGCAGGAGACGACACGGGAGTGTTTGCCTGCTCCTGCCAGGTTGTTTGTCAGTTTTGCCAGGTTAGGGAGTGGTCCATCGAAGCCGGGCGGCAGCGCTGCCGCCCGGTGGGGAGAGCGGCGAAATTAGTCCGTAAAATCGCCGTGCTGGCGGGCGACCAGCGTCAGAATGGAGTACAGCGCCACGGCCTGCTGGTGCTGGTTAAACACTTCAACCGCCCATTCCACCACGCCGGTGGGTTTCTCTTCGGCGGTTTTCTGGCGTTTGGTGGTTTTGCGCTTACAGGTCAGCCGCACCTGGAGGGTGTCGCCGGGTTTGACCGGTTCGATAAAGCGCAGGTTTTCCATGCCGTAGTTGGCGATAACCGGGCCGACGCCCGCATCGACAAACAGCCCGGCAGCTGCCGAAATAACGAAATAGCCGTGGACGACGCGTTCGCCGAAGATGGACTCGGCGGCGGCAATCTTGTCCATATGGGCATAGAAGTGGTCGCCGCTCAGGCAGGCGAAGTTGACGATATCCGCTTCGGTCATGGTGCGGCGCGGCGTTAGCAGGCTGTCGCCCGGCTGCAGTTCTTCAAAATATTTGCGGAACGGGTGAATGCGGTCCTCCTGCACCTTCGCGCCCCGCACCCACTGCTTGCCGATGCTGGCAAGCATCGTCGGGCTGCCCTGCACGGCGGTGCGCTGCAGGTAATGTTTCACCGCCCGCAGGCCGCCGAGCTCTTCGCCGCCGCCCGCGCGTCCCGGACCGCCGTGCAGCAGCTGCGGCAGCGGCGAGCCGTGGCCGGTAGACTCTTTGGCTGACTCTTCATTCAGCACCTGGATCCGCCCGTGGGCGCGGGCGGCGCCGAGGATAAACTCGCGGGCGAGAGCGCCATCCGCCGTCACCAGCGTACCGGCCAGGCTGCCCTGACCGGCGCGGGCCAGCTGCAGCGCGTGCTCGCGGCGCTGGTAAGCCATCAGCGTGGCGACCGGGCCAAACGCCTCAATGGCGTGCGCCGCCGGGGTTTCATCCGGCTGCGGGCAGAACAGCAGGGTCGGCGGGAAAAAGGCCCCGGCGGCCTGCAGGTCGGCGCTACCGCCCAGACGAACTTCACAGCCCGCTTCGATAAGCGCGTTCACCTTCTCCTGCACGTCCGCGCGCTGCTCGTGGTTGATAAGCGCGCCCATTTTTACCCCCTCCTGCGCCGGGTCGCCAACGCGTACCGCCTGCAGACGGGCGACCAGCGCGTCGCTGACGGCCTGTAGCTGCGTCTGCGGTACGATAATACGGCGAATCGCGGTACATTTTTGCCCGGCTTTCGCCGTCATTTCCCGCACCACTTCGCGAATAAACAGGGCAAACTCCGGCTGCTCCGGGGTGACGTCATCCCCCAGCACGCAGCAGTTCAGGGAGTCCGCCTCCATGGTGAACGGCACCGCGTTCGCCACCAGGTTCGGATGAACGCGCAGCGACTGGCCGGTCTGCGCCGAACCGGTAAAGGTCACCACATCCTGGAAATCAAGATGGTCGAGCAGGCTGCCGGCTCCGCCGCAAATCAGGCTCAGGGCGCCATCCGGCACCAGCCCGCTGTCGACGATGGCTTTGACCATCGCCTGGGTCACCTGGGCGCTGGCGGTGGCCGGTTTCACAATAGCGGGCATACCGGCAAGCCAGGTTGGCGCCAGTTTTTCCAGCATGCCCCAGCAGGGGAAGTTAAAGGCGTTGATGTGTACCGCAACGCCGGATTTCGACGTCAGCACGTGGCGGGCGGCGAAACCGCCGCCTTTGGATAACGGGATCAGCTCATCTTCCGGCCACAGCGTATCGTCCGGCAGCTCGCGGGCGCCAAGCCCGGCATAGGTAAACAGCGTGCCGATACCGCCTTCGATATCCACCCAGCTGTCGGCGCGGGTGGCGCCGGTCTGCGCCGAGAAGGCATAGAACGTCTCTTTATGCTCCAGCAAATACTTCGCGACCGCTTTTAGCATGGCCGCGCGCTCGACAAAGGTCATCGCCCGCAGGGCGCTGCCGCCGTGGTCGATGGCATAGCGGCGCGCCTGCGCCATATCCAGCCCGTCGCTGGTGACTTCCCATAACGCTTCATTGCTGATGGCGTGGTGAATAGTGCGCGCGCGGCCCCGGCCATTTTGCCAGGTGCCGGATAAGTAACTGGCTAGCTGCTGCATCGTCTGTCTCCGTAATGTGTTACGTAATCTCACTATATATAGTTTTGTTGTGAATCATAAAAATCAATCCATATTTTAATAATTTATTAACATTGCGATCTGCATCGCCGTTACGCCGATCGTTATTTTTCTGTTTTTAAAGACGTTTAGCATTCTCTCTGCGAAGGAGATCACAGAATACACAAACTAAGCTTGGGGTTTTATTTAACCATTATGTAACTTTTATAAAACAAAGTGATTCACAAAAATCCGTTTTATGAATCATTATTGAATCGTAAAGGTGACGAAGTGACTGAAGAACAACGCTTTGAAGCGCGCATAGAGACAGAAACCGCCATCGAGCCGCAGGACTGGATGCCGGAGGCGTACCGCAAAACGCTGATCCGCCAGATTGGCCAGCACGCCCATTCCGAAATCGTCGGCATGCTGCCGGAAGGCAACTGGATAACCCGCGCGCCGACCCTGCGCCGTAAGGCGATTCTGCTGGCGAAAGTACAGGATGAGGCCGGGCACGGCCTGTACCTGTACAGCGCCGCCGAGACGCTGGGCTGCGCCCGCGAGGACCTCTACCAGAAGATGCTCGACGGCAAGATGAAATACTCCTCCATCTTCAACTACCCAACCCTGAGCTGGGCCGACATCGGCGTGATCGGCTGGCTGGTGGACGGCGCGGCCATTGTCAACCAGGTGGCGCTGTGCCGGACCTCCTACGGCCCCTATGCCCGCGCGATGGTGAAAATCTGCAAAGAAGAGAGCTTCCACCAGCGCCAGGGCTATGAGGCCTGTATGGCGCTTGCCGCCGGCAGCGACGCGCAGCGCCAGATGCTGCAGGACGCCATTAACCGTTTCTGGTGGCCGGCGCTGATGATGTTTGGTCCGAACGACGACAGCTCGCCGAACAGCGCCCGCAGCCTGGCGTGGAAAATCAAACGCTTTTCCAACGATGAGCTGCGCCAGCGCTTTGTCGACAACACCATCCCGCAGGTGGAGATGCTGGGGATGACCGTGCCGGACGCCGACCTGCGCCTTGATGAGGCCAGCGGGCACTACCGCTTCGGCGAGATCGACTGGCAGGAGTTTAACGAAGTGATTAACGGCCGCGGCATCTGCAACCACGAGCGGCTGGCCGCCAAGCGTAAAGCCTGGGAAGAGGGCGCATGGGTGCGCGAAGCCGCGCTGGAACATGCGAAGAAACAGCAGGCCCGCAGCGCCGCATAAGGAGAACAACGATGAGCAATGTTTACTGGCCGTTATATGAAGTGTTTGTCCGTACCAAACAGGGGCTGTCGCATCGCCATGTCGGCAGCCTGCACGCGGCGGATGACCGCATGGCGCTGGAAAACGCCCGGGATGCCTACACCCGCCGCAGCGAAGGCTGCTCCATCTGGGTGGTGAAGGCCAGCGAAATTGTCGCCTCGCAGCCGGAAGAGCGCGGTGAGTTTTTCGATCCGGCGGAAAGCAAAGTGTACCGTCATCCGACGTTTTACACCCTTCCCGACGGCATTGAGCACATGTGAGGCGGACGATGAACAATCACGATCCTATTGCCGCCTATGCCCTGCGTCTGGGCGATAACTGCCTGGTGCTGGCCCAGCGTCTCGGCGCCTGGTGCGGCCACGCGCCCGAGCTGGAAATCGATCTGGCGCTGGCGAACATTGGCCTCGATCTGCTGGGGCAGGCACGCAATTTCCTTAGCTACGCCGCGTCGCGTCAGGGCGCAGGCGATGAAGACACGCTGGCCTTCGGCCGCGATGAGCGCCAGTTCAGCAATGTGCTGCTGGTCGAACAGCCGAACGGCAACTTCGCCGATACCCTGGCGCGCCAGCTGCTGATGGATGCCTGGCACGTGGCGCTGTTTACCCGGCTGATGCAAAGCCAGGACGCGCAGCTTGCCGCGATCGCCGCCAAAGCGATTAAAGAGGCGCGCTACCATCTGCGCTTTAGCCGCGGCTGGGTCGAGCGCCTGGGCGGCGGTACGGCGCTGTCATCCGTGCGGATGCAGGCGGCGATCGACAGCCTGTGGCGCTTTACCGCCGAGCTGTTTGCTGCCGATGCGCTGGAGCGCGAGCTGAGCGAGCAGGGTATCGCCGTGGATCCAGCCAGTCTTCGCGACGAGTGGGAGACAACGGTGTTCGCCGCGCTTGCCGACGCCGGGATGACGGTACCGCAGGAGGCGGCGTTCCGCACCGGCGGTAAGCAGGGGCTGCATACCGAACATCTGGGGCCGATGCTGGCGGAAATGCAGTATCTCCAGCGCAGCCATCCAGGCCAGCAGTGGTAACCGGAGGCCGCGATGCAACGTCTTGCCGGGATTGCCCCCGCCGAAGTTCACCACATCTGGGCACTGTTAAGCCAGATCCCCGACCCGGAGGTGCCGGTGCTGACCATCACCGACCTGGGGATGGTACGCAGCGTGACGCCGCAGGACGACGGCTGGACCGTCGGGTTTACGCCGACCTACTCCGGCTGTCCGGCGACCGAGCATCTGATGGGCGAGATTTGCGCCACGCTGACCGCGCATGGCTATACGCCGGTTCATATCGTGTTGCAGCTCGACCCGCCGTGGACCACCGACTGGATGACGCCGGACGCCCGCGAACGCCTGCGCGCTTACGGCATCAGCCCGCCGCAGGCCCACAGCTGCCACGCGCAGATGCCGGTTGCGGTGGCGTGCCCGCGCTGCGGCAGCACCCATACCACGCTTATCAGCGAATTTGGTTCAACGGCCTGCAAAGCGCTGTACCGCTGCGACAGCTGCCGTGAACCCTTTGATTACTTTAAATGTATTTGAGGTTGCCATGACAACGTTTCATTCGCTCACGGTAGCAAAAGTGGAACCGGAAACCCGCGACGCGGTGACCATCACCTTTACCGTGCCGCAGGCGCTGCAGTCGGCCTACGCCTTTCGTCCAGGCCAGCACCTGACGCTGAAAGCGCGGCTGGCGGGCGAAGAGCTGCGCCGCTGCTACTCCATCTGCCGTCGCGCCGTGCCGGGCGAGATTAGCGTCGCGGTGAAAGCCATCGACGGCGGACGCTTTTCCGGCTACGCCCGGGCGCAGATTAAAGCCGGTATGACGATCGACGTCATGGTGCCGCAGGGCAACTTCGGCTACCAGCCGCAGCCTGAGCGCACCGGCAGCTATCTGGCGATTGCCGCAGGCTCCGGCATTACGCCGATGCTCGCCATTATGGAGTCAACCCTGCAGACCGAGCCGCACAGCCAGTTCACCCTGATTTACGGCAACCGCAGCAGCCAGACCATGATGTTCCGCCAGGCGTTGGCGGACCTGAAAGACCGCTGGCCGGCTCGCCTGCAGCTGGTCTGCCTGTTCAGCCAGGAGAGCCTCGACAGCGAGCTGCTGCACGGGCGCATCGACGGCGAAAAGCTGCGGGCGCTGGGGAAAACGCTTATCGCCTTCGACCAGTTCGACGAAGCCTTTATCTGCGGCCCGGCGGCGATGATGGATGATGCGGAAACCACGCTGCTGTCCCTCGGCATGCCGGGGAAAGCGATTCACCTCGAGCGCTTCAATACGCCGGGCGGTAGCGCGCGTCGCGCCGCCAACGTCCACGCCCAGGGGCAGACGGTGGTTATTCGCCAGGACGGCCGAGATCGTCATATCACCCTGTCCGCCGATGACGAAAGCATTCTTGACGCCGCATTGCGCCAGGGGGCCGACCTGCCTTACGCCTGCAAGGGCGGCGTCTGCGCCACCTGCAAGTGCAAAGTGCTGCGCGGCGAAGTGTCCATGGCGACCAACTACAGCCTTGAGCCGGACGAGCTGGCCGCGGGCTATGTGCTGAGCTGTCAGGCGCTGCCGGTCACGCCTGATGTGATCGTCGACTTTGATGCAAAGGGGATGGCATGAGCGAACTTTTAAGCGTGCATCACGGCCGCGTACTGCAGCTGACCCTGAACCGTCCACAGGCGCGAAATGCGCTGAACAACGCGCTGCTGACGCAGCTTGCTGAGGCCCTGGAGGCCGCGCAGCAGGACGACAGCGTCGGCGCCGTGGTGATTGTCGGTACGACGCGCTTCTTTGCCGCGGGCGCCGATCTGCAGGAGATGGCGGAGAAGGACCTGGCCGCCACCCTCAATGACAGCCGCCCGCGGCTGTGGGCGCGTATTGACGCGTTCAGCAAACCGCTGATTGCGGCGGTTAACGGCTACGCGCTGGGGGCCGGATGCGAGCTGGCGCTGCTGTGCGATGTGGTGGTCGCCGGGGATAACGCCAGCTTCGGGCTGCCGGAAATCACGCTCGGCATCATGCCCGGCGCAGGCGGCACCCAGCGCCTGATTCGCTGCGTGGGCAAATCGCTGGCCGCCCAGATGATCCTCACCGGAAACGCCATTGATGCGAAACGTGCGCAGCAGGCCGGGCTGGTCAGCGAAGTGTATCCCAGCGGCCTGACGCTGGAGTACGCGCTGGCGCTGGCGCTGCGCATGGTAGAGCACTCGCCTCTGGCGCTGCAGGCGGCGAAACAGGCTCTGCGCCAGTCGCAGGAAGTGAGCCTGCATGCCGGTTTAGGACTGGAGCGCCAGCTGTTTACGCTGTTGAGCGCAACTGACGATCGCCAGGAAGGGATCGCCGCTTTTCTTGCCAAACGCAAACCCGAATTTAAAGGACGGTAATCATGGATGCACTGATTCTGAGCCACGTTGAGCACGGCGTGATGACCCTGACGCTGAACCGTCCGGATCGCCTGAACAGTTTTAACGACGAGATGCATTATCAGCTCGCCGAGTGCCTGAAGCAGGCGGAGCGCGACGAGACGATCCGCTGTCTGCTGATTACCGGCGCCGGGCGCGGTTTTTGCGCCGGGCAGGACCTGAATGACCGCAGCGTCGACCCGAACGGCCCCGCGCCGGATCTCGGCCTGTCGGTAGAGACTTTTTATAACCCGCTGGTGCGCCGTCTGGCGAAGCTGCCGAAGCCGGTGATCGCCGCGGTAAACGGCGTTGCGGCCGGCGCCGGTGCGACGCTGGCGCTGGGCTGCGACATCGTGATCGCCGCCCGCTCGGTGAATTTCGTGATGGCCTTCAGCAGGCTTGGCCTGGTGCCGGACTGCGGCGGCACCTGGCTGCTGCCGCGGGTCGCAGGGCGCGCCCGTGCGATGGCCCTGGCGCTGCTCGGCGACAAGCTCAGCGCCGAACAGGCCCAGCAGTGGGGCATGATCTGGCAGGTGGTGGACGATGCGCAGCTGCTGGAGACCGCGGGCCAGCTGGCGCGCCATCTGGCGACGCAGCCGACCTTCGGGCTGGGGCTTATCAAGCAGGCGATCAACGCCGCCGAAACCCACACCCTTGACCAGCAGCTCGATCTGGAGCGCGACTATCAGCGGATGGCCGGGCGCAGCGACGACTATCGTGAAGGCGTCAGCGCCTTTCTTGCCAAGCGTCCACCTCAGTTCAGCGGGAAGTGAACATGAATGTAGCGATTAACACGGTGGCGGTCATTGGCAGCGGCACGATGGGCGCCGGGATTGCCGAAGTGGCGGCCGCCGCAGGCCAGCAGGTGCTGCTGCACGATATCTCCGCCGACGCGCTGTCGCGCGCGGTCGCCGCGATGCGCCAGCGCCTGGAAGACCGGGTGGCGCGCGGCAGGCTGAGCGCTGACGACGCCGGGCGGATGCTGGCGCGCATTGTGCCGGTCGCCGACCTCGCCGCGCTGGCGGCGGCCGACCTGGTCATTGAAGCCGCCGCGGAGAACCTGGAGATTAAAAAAACGCTGTTCAGCCGGCTCGGCGAGATTTGCCCGCCGCGGACGCTGCTGACCAGCAATACCTCCTCAATCTCCGTTACCGCCATTGCCGCCGGGGTGAAGCACCCGGAGCGCGTGGCGGGGGTGCACTTCTTTAACCCGGCGCCGGTGATGAAGCTGGTGGAAGTGGTGAGCGGCATGGCGACGTCGGCGGAAGTGGTCGAACAGCTGTGTCAGTGCGTTGCGCGGTGGGGAAAGCAGCCGGTGCGCTGCCAGTCAACGCCGGGGTTTATCGTCAACCGCGTGGCGCGGCCGTTCTACGCCGAAGCCTGGCGCGCGCTGGAGGAACAGGTGGCGCCGCCCGAGGCTATCGACGCCGCGCTGCGCGAGGCGGGCAGGTTCCCGATGGGGCCGCTGGCGCTGACCGATCTCATCGGCCAGGACGTCAACTTTGCCGTGACCTGTTCGGTCTTTAACGCTTTCTGGCAGGAGCGCCGTTTTCTGCCCTCGCTGCTGCAGCAGGAGCTGGTGCTGGCGGGGCGGTTTGGCAAGAAGAGCGGCCACGGCGTGTACCGCTGGCCGCAGGGGGCGCCGGAGGTGGCGCTGGCGGCAGCTGCCGACGACGCGTGCGCGGCAGCGCGGGTGACGCAAAATCGTGACGTTGTCACGCATGCGGTGTGGATCGAGCTGGACGAGGTGGTGCTGGCGGTGACGACCGGCGAAACCGCGCAGGCGATGTCGGCGCGCCTGCAGCGCCCGGTAGTGCTGATGGACCACAGCGAGGGCGACCTCGTGGCGGTCGCGGCGGCGGCGGGCAACCGTCCCGGGGAGACGCAAAAAGCCGTTCGTTATCTGCAGCAGCAGGGAAAACGGGTGCTGGTCGTCGCCGATTACCCGGGGCTGCTGGTCTGGCGTACCGTCGCAATGCTGGTCAATGAAGCGCTGGACGCCCTGCAAAAAGGGGTTGCCAGCGAAGCGGATATCAACACCGCTATGCGCCTTGGCGTCAACTACCCGCGCGGCCCGCTGCAGTGGGGAGAACAGCTGGGCTGGCAGCGGGTGCTGCAGCTGCTGGAAAACCTGCAGCGTCATTACGGCGAAGAACGCTATCGCCCCTGTTCACTGCTGCGCCAGCGCGCGCTTCTGGAGAGTAGCTATGAGTCATAACGCCTGGCATAACGCTCGCGCCATGTATGAACACGATGCCTGCGCGCAGGCGCTGGGTATCGATATCGTCGAAATGGACGACGGCTTTGCGGTGCTGACCATGACCATCACGCCGTCGATGCTGAACGGCCATAAAACCTGCCACGGCGGCCAGCTGTTCTCGCTGGCGGACACCGCGTTCGCCTATGCCTGCAACAGCCAGGGGCTGGCGGCGGTGGCGTCAGCCTGCACCATCGATTTTCTGCGTCCGGGGTTTGCCGGCGATAAGCTCACCGCCACGGCGCGGGTGAAGCATCAGGGCAAACTGACCGGCGTGTACGACATTGAAATCGTCAATCAACAACAAAAAACGGTTGCCCTGTTTCGCGGTAAATCACACCGCATCGGCGGCAGCGTAACGGGAGAAGCCTGATGCGTGACGCATTTATCTGTGATGGAGTTCGTACCCCGGTAGGCCGCTACGGCGGCGCGCTGTCCGGCGTGCGCGCCGACGATCTGGCGGCGGTACCTCTGCGGGCGCTGCTGGCGCGCTATCCGCAGCTTGATGCAGAGCGTATCGACGATGTGATCCTCGGCTGCGCCAACCAGGCCGGTGAGGATAACCGCAACGTGGCGCGGATGGCGGCGCTGCTGGCGGGGCTGCCGCAGACGGTCTCCGGCACCACCATTAACCGCCTGTGCGGTTCAGGCCTTGACGCCATCGGTTTTGCGGCGCGCGCCATTAAGGCGGGCGATGCGGATCTGCTGGTGGCCGGCGGCGTGGAGTCGATGTCCCGCGCGCCGTTCGTCATGGGCAAGGCGACCACGCCGTTCCAGCGTCAGGCGGAGATGTTTGATACCACCATCGGCTGGCGTTTTGTGAATCCGCTCATGCATCGGCAATTCGGAACTGACAGCATGCCGGAAACGGCGGAAAATGTAGCTGAGTTGTTAAATATAAGCCGCGCCGATCAGGATGCCTTCGCGCTGCGCAGCCAGCAGCGTACCGCGCTGGCCCAGCGCAACGGCGTCCTCGCGCAGGAGATAGTGCCGGTAAGCGTGGCGGGGAAAAAGGGCGCCGTCGCGGAGGTTGCCGTGGATGAGCACCCGCGAGCGGAGACCACGCTCGAACAGCTGTCGAGCCTGAAAACGCCGTTTCGCCAGAACGGCGTCATCACCGCCGGGAACGCCTCCGGCGTCAACGACGGGGCGGCGGCGCTGCTGATTGCCAGCGAGCAGATGGCGGCGCTGCAGGGGCTGACCCCGCGGGCGCGCGTCGTCGCGATGGCGACCGCAGGCGTTGAGCCACGCCTGATGGGGCTTGGGCCGGTACCGGCAACCCGCAAAGTGCTGGAGCGCGCAGGGTTAAGCATCAACGATATGGACGTTATCGAACTGAATGAAGCGTTTGCGGCGCAGGCGCTGGGCGTCCTGCGTCAGCTGGGGCTTGCGGATGATGCCCCCCATGTCAACCCCAACGGCGGCGCCATCGCATTGGGCCATCCGTTGGGAATGAGCGGTGCGCGTCTGGCGCTGGCCGCCAGCAATGAACTGCACCGTCGCGGCGGGCGCTACGCCCTCTGCACGATGTGTATCGGTGTGGGTCAGGGCATTGCCATGATCCTGGAACGTGTGTGAGCGAATCTACCTGCGAGTACCCGACAATGACAACTACAAAATTAGAACCGATCGAAACAGCGTCCGTCGATGAGCTGCAGGCCCTGCAAACCCAGCGCATGAAATGGACCCTCAGGCATGCCTACGACAACGTGCCGATGTACCGTCGCAAATTCGACGCGGCAGGCGTGCACCCTGACGATTTTAAAGAGCTGATTGATATCCGCAAATTCCCGTGCACCACCAAGCAGGATCTGCGCGATAACTATCCATTCGACACCTTCGCCGTACCGATGGAGCAGATTGTCCGCATCCACGCGTCTTCGGGCACGACCGGCAAGCCGACGGTGGTGGGCTACACCCAAAACGACATTGATACCTGGGCTAATATCGTCGCCCGTTCGCTGCGGGCGGCGGGCGGTAGCGCCAAAGATAAGATCCATGTCGCCTACGGCTACGGCCTGTTTACCGGCGGTCTTGGCGCCCACTACGGCGCCGAGCGCCTCGGCGCGACGGTGATCCCAATGTCCGGCGGACAAACGGAAAAACAGGCGCAGCTGATCCGCGATTTTCAGCCGGACATGATCATGGTGACGCCGTCCTATTGCCTCAACCTGATTGAAGAGCTGGAGCGGCAGATGGGCGGCGACGCCAGCGGCTGCTCGCTGCGCGTCGGCGTATTCGGCGCCGAGCCGTGGACGCAGGCGATGCGCAAAGAGATCGAGCGCCGCCTGGGGATCACCGCGCTGGATATTTACGGCCTGTCGGAGGTGATGGGACCGGGCGTGGCGATGGAGTGTATTGAAACCGCCGACGGCCCGACTATCTGGGAGGATCATTTCTACCCGGAAGTGGTAAACCCCAACGACGGTTCGCCGATTAACGACGGCGAGCTCGGCGAGCTGCTGTTTACCACCTTAACCAAAGAGGCGCTGCCGGTTATCCGCTATCGCACCCGCGACCTGACGCGCCTGCTGCCGGGCACCGCCCGCACGATGCGCCGCATGGACCGCATCAGCGGGCGCAGCGACGATATGCTTATCATCCGCGGCGTGAACGTCTTCCCGTCGCAGCTTGAGGAAGAGATCGTCAAGTTTGAGCACCTCTCGCCGCACTACCAGCTGGAGGTGAACCGCCGCGGCCATCTTGATTCACTTTCCGTAAAAGTGGAGCTCAAAGAGAGCAGCTTGTTCCTGACGCACGAGCAGCGCTGCCAGGTGTGCCACCAGCTGCGCCACCGGATCAAATCGATGGTCGGGATCTCAACGGACGTGATGATCGTCAACTGCGGCAGTATTCCGCGCTCTGAAGGCAAGGCCTGCCGGGTGTTCGATCTGCGCAAGGCGGCGGCCAACGGTTAAGTGCCGGTTTTTGCCCTCTCTCTGCGGGGAGAGGGCATTTTCATCTGTGCTATGATTCATCCAGGATAAAAAAGACAACAGAATGAATCAGATGAGCAAACTCGATAATTTCATCCAGCAGGTGGTGACCGCCGCGCCCGTCAGCGGCACGTCGCTTATCTCGTCGCTGTACGGCGACGCGCTTTCCCATCGTGGCGGCGAGGTCTGGCTTGGCAGCCTGACGGCGCTGCTTGAAGGGTTAGGTTTTGGCGACCGCTTCGTGCGCACCTCGCTGTTTCGTCTCAATAAAGAGGGCTGGCTGGACGTCGTGCGCATCGGACGGCGCAGCTTTTATCGCCTGAGCGACAAAGGGCTGCGGCTGACCCGGCGCGCAGAAAGCAAAATCTACCGCGCCGAGCCGCCGGCCTGGGACGGCACCTGGCTGCTGCTGCTTTCCGAAGGGCTGGATAAAGGCACGCTCAACGATGTGAAAAAACAGCTGATCTGGCAGGGATTCGGTACGCTGGCCCCCAGCCTGATGGCCTCGCCGTCGCAGAAGCTTGCGGATGTGCAGGCGCTGCTGCATGAGGCCGGCGTGGCGGAAAACGTTATCTGCTTCGAGGCCCATTCGCCGCTGGCGACGTCGGTCAGCGCGCTGCGGGCGCGGGTGGAAGAGTGCTGGCAGCTCACCGAACAGAACGCCATGTATGAGGCGTTTATCAGCACCTTCCGCCCGCTGCTGCCGCTGCTGCGTGACGCCACGCCGGGCGAGCTGACGCCGGAACGCTGCTTTAAAATCCAGCTGCTGCTGATTCATCTCTACCGCCGGGTGGTGCTGAAAGATCCGCTGCTGCCGGAGGAGCTGCTGCCCGCCCACTGGATGGGGCAGGCGGCGCGCCAGCTGTGCATTAACATTTACCAGCGCGTGGCGGCCGGGGCGCTGGCCTGGGTCAGCGAGAAAAGCGAGACCTCCGTCGGGCCGCTGCCGCATCCTGCCAGCCTGTTCTATCAGCGCTTTGGCGGGCTCAACCTGAAATAAGGGAGACAGAATGCCAGTTTATCAGATTGATGGGTTAACCCCGGTGGTGCCGGAAGAGAGCTACGTCCACCCAACGGCGGTGCTGATCGGCGACGTTATCCTCGGCAAGGGGGTGTACGTGGGGCCCAATGCCAGCCTGCGCGGCGACTTTGGGCGCATCGTGGTGAAAGATGGCGCTAACATCCAGGACAACTGCGTCATGCACGGTTTTCCTGAACAGGACACCATTGTCGAAGAGGACGGGCACATCGGCCATAGCGCCATTCTTCACGGCTGCGTGATCCGCCGCAACGCGCTGGTCGGTATGAACGCGGTGGTGATGGACGGTGCGGTAATCGGTGAAAACAGCATTGTCGGCGCGGCGTCGTTTGTGAAGGCCAAAGCGGAAATGCCCGCCGATCACCTGATTCTCGGCAGTCCGGCCAAAGCGATTCGTCCTCTCAGCGCCGATGAAATGGCCTGGAAAAGGCAGGGAACCCGCGAATATCAGGTGCTGGTGGAGCGCTGCAAGCTCACGATGCATCAGGTTGAACCGCTGCGGGAAGAGGAAGAGGGGCGCAAACGGCTGGCGTTTGACGAAAATCTGCGGCCAAAATCGGCGAAATAAAGCAAAAACCCCTCTCACCTGGCGGTGAGAGGGGGGGGCGTCAATCAGGCGGCAACGAAGTCGTTAATCGCTTCTTTTGCGTCGCTCTGCGCTTTCGCGGCCACGTCCGGACCGTAGGCAACGCCTTCAGCAAACACGAAGCTGACGTCGGTGATGCCGATGAAGCCCAGGAACAGCTTCATGTACGGTGCGACCAGGTCAGTCGGGGTATCTTTGTGGATACCGCCGCGGCTGGACAGAACCACCGCGCGCTTACCGGTCACCAGACCTTCCGGACCGTTCTCGGTGTAGCGGAACGTCACGCCCGCACGGGCCACCAGGTCAAAGTAGTTTTTCAGCTGCGTCGGAATGTTAAAGTTGTACATCGGCGCGGCGATAACAATCACGTCGTGGGATTTCAGCTCGGCAATCAGCTCATCGGACAGCGCCAGCGCGTCCTGCTGACGCGGCGTCAGCGGCGCATCGCTCGGACGCATTGCGCCAACCAGTTCACCATCCAGTACCGGAATCGGGGAAGCGGCCAGGTCACGGACGGTTACCTGATCGGCCGGGTGTTTTGCCTGCCACTGATCGACAAAATAGTCGGTCAGCTGGCCAGACTGAGAGTACCCTGCCAGAATACTGGATTTGAGAACTAATACTTTGCTCATGGGTGTTTCCTTATATTAGATTGACGGGCCGTTGCCCTGTTGCTTGTTGACACTCTATTCACAATCCTGCTGCAGGGATAGCGCAATATATCGAAGTCTTCGTTCAAATTTATTGATGAAAGAAAGAAGCGCCGCGATGTGGTAATCTAACATCAATGAAAACAGAGACATTTTTCCGGCAGTGCACTGCCCGGTAACGCTATGACAGAACAACCGAAGTTAACCTTCCCGATGCTCACTACGCTGCTCGATGGCCTGATGCTGCGCGACAGACAGCGCTTCAGCCGCCGCCTGCACGGGGTAAAAAAGGTTAAAAATCCTGATGCACAACAGGCCATTCTCCAGGAAATGGCGCAGGAGATTGAACAGGCAGCCGGTCAGGTCGTGCTGCGAGCAGCGGCGCGCCCGCCGATAACGTATCCGGAAAATCTGCCGGTCAGTCAGAAAAAACAGGCCATTCTGGAGGCGGTGCGCGACCACCAGGTGGTGATTGTCGCCGGTGAGACCGGTTCGGGGAAAACCACCCAGCTGCCGAAGATTTGTATGGAGCTGGGGCGCGGGGTGAAAGGGCTTATCGGCCACACCCAGCCGCGCCGTCTGGCGGCGCGAACCGTGGCGAACCGTATCGCCGAAGAGCTGCAAACGGAGCCGGGGGGCTGCATCGGCTATAAGGTGCGCTTTAGCGATCACGTCAGCGACAGCACCATGGTGAAGCTGATGACCGACGGTATCCTGCTGGCGGAAATCCAGCAGGACCGGCTGCTGATGCAGTACGACACCATTATTATCGACGAAGCGCACGAGCGCAGCCTGAACATCGACTTCCTGCTGGGCTACCTGAAGGAGCTGCTGCCGCGCCGTCCGGATCTGAAGATTATCATCACCTCGGCGACGATCGACCCGCAGCGCTTCTCACGCCATTTCAACAATGCGCCGGTGATTGAGGTTTCCGGGCGCACGTATCCGGTGGAGGTCCGCTATCGCCCGATAGTGGAGGACGCCGATGATACCGAGCGCGATCAGCTGCAGGCGATTTTCGACGCCGTCGACGAGCTGAATCACGAAGGGCCGGGCGATATCCTGATCTTCATGAGCGGCGAGCGCGAAATTCGCGATACTGCCGATGCGCTGAACAAGCGGGATATGCGCCATACCGAAATCCTGCCGCTGTATGCGCGGTTGTCGAACAGCGAGCAGAACCGGGTATTCCAGCCGCACAGCGGGCGACGTATCGTGCTGGCGACCAACGTCGCGGAAACGTCGCTGACCGTGCCGGGCATCAGGTACGTTATTGACCCGGGTACCGCGCGCATCAGCCGCTACAGCTATCGCACCAAGGTGCAGCGCTTACCGATCGAGCCCGTATCGCAGGCCTCCGCGAACCAGCGTAAAGGCCGCTGCGGGCGCGTATCGGAAGGGATCTGCATCCGTCTCTATTCCGAAGACGATTTTCTCTCGCGCCCGGAGTTTACCGACCCGGAAATTCTGCGCACTAACCTGGCCTCGGTTATTCTGCAGATGACCGCGCTGGGGCTGGGCGATATCGCGGCATTTCCGTTTGTGGAAGCGCCGGACAAGCGCAACATTCAGGACGGCGTGCGGCTGCTTGAAGAGCTGGGCGCGATTACCACCGACGAGCAGGCGACGGCCTATAAGCTGACGGCGCAGGGCCGCCAGCTCAGCCAGCTGCCGGTCGACCCGCGCCTGGCGCGGATGGTGCTGGAGGCGCAAAAGCACGGCTGCGTGCGCGAGGCGATGATCATCACCTCTGCGCTCTCGATTCAGGATCCGCGCGAGCGCCCGCTGGACAAGCAGCAGGCATCCGACGAAAAACATCGTCGCTTTCACGACAAAGAGTCCGATTTCCTGGCCTTTGTGAACCTGTGGAACTACCTGGGCGAGCAGCAGAAGGCGCTGTCGTCGAACCAGTTCCGCCGCCTGTGCCGCACCGACTACCTCAACTACCTGCGCGTGCGCGAGTGGCAGGACATCTACACCCAGCTGCGTCAGGTGGTGAAGGAGCTGCGGATCCCGGTTAACAGCACGCCTGCGGAGTACCGCGAGATCCACGTCGCGCTGCTGACCGGACTGCTGTCGCATATCGGCATGAAGGATGCGGATAAACAGGAGTTTACCGGCGCGCGCAACGCCCGCTTCTCGATTTTCCCCGGCTCCGGCTTGTTCAAAAAGCCGCCGAAGTGGACCATGGTCGCGGAGCTGGTGGAAACCAGCCGCCTGTGGGGGCGCATTGCCGCGCGCATTGAGCCGGAGTGGGTGGAGCCCGTCGCCCAGCACCTGATTAAGCGCTCATACAGCGAGCCGCACTGGGAGCGCGCGCAGGGGGCGGTTATGGCCACGGAAAAAGTGACCGTTTACGGCCTGCCGGTGGTTGCCGCGCGCAAGGTCAACTACAGCCAGATTGACCCGGCGCTGTGCCGCGAGCTGTTCATCCGCCACGCGCTGGTCGAGGGCGACTGGCAAACGCGGCATGCGTTTTTCCGCGACAACCTGCGGCTGCGCGCCGAAGTCGAAGAGCTGGAGCATAAATCGCGCCGCCGCGACATCCTGGTGGACGACGAAACGCTGTTTGAATTTTACGACCAGCGTATCAGCCACGAGGTTGTTTCCGCCCGCCACTTTGACAGCTGGTGGAAAACGGTCAGCCGCGCGACGCCGGATCTGCTCAGCTTTGAAAAGAGCATGCTCATCAAAGAGGGCGCGGAGGGCGTCAGCAAGCTGGATTACCCGAATTTCTGGCACCAGGGCAGCCTGAAGCTGCGCCTGAGCTATCAGTTCGAGCCGGGGGCGGACGCGGACGGCGTCACCGTGCACATCCCGCTGCCGCTGCTCAACCAGGTGGAGGAGGCCGGGTTTGAATGGCAAATCCCGGGGCTGCGCCGTGAGCTTATCATTGCGCTGATCAAGTCGCTGCCCAAGCCGGTACGGCGAAACTTTGTTCCGGCGCCGAACTATGCAGAAGCGTTTTTAGGCCGCGCCACGCCGCTGGAGCTGCCGCTGCTCGACTCGCTTGAGCGCGAGCTGCGGCGGATGACCGGGGTGACCGTTGACCGTGAAGACTGGCACTGGGAACAGGTGCCCGATCATCTGAAAATCACCTTCCGGGTGGTGGATGATAAGAATAAAAAGCTGCAGGAGGGACGCGACCTCACGGCGCTGAAGGAGACGCTGAAGGGGAAAGTGCAGGAGACGCTGTCGGCGGTCGCGGATGACGGCATCGAGCAGAACGGGCTGCACCTGTGGAGCTTCGGCTCGCTGCCGGAAAGCTATGAGCAGAAGCGCGGTAACTACAAGGTGAAAGCCTGGCCCGCGCTGGTGGACGAGCTCGACAGCGTGGCAATCAAGCTTTTCGACAATCCGCAGGAGCAGCAGCAGGCCATGTGGTGCGGCCTGCGCCGCCTGCTGCTGCTGAATATCCCGTCGCCGATCAAATACCTGCACGAGAAGCTGCCGAACAAGGCCAAGCTGGGGCTCTATTTTAACCCCTACGGCAAAGTGCTGGATTTGATTGACGACTGCATCTCCTGCGGCGTGGATAAGCTGATTGATGAAGCGGGCGGCCCGGTGTGGACGGAAGAACGTTTCGCCGCGCTGCATGAGAAGGTCCGGGGCGAGCTCAACGACGCCGTGGTGGAGATAGCCAAACAGGTTGAACAGATCCTGACCGCGGTGTTTAACATCAATAAACGCCTGAAAGGGCGCGTGGACATGACCATGGCGCTGGGGCTGTCGGACGTTAAGGCGCAAATGAGCGGTCTGGTGTATCGCGGCTTTGTCACCGGCAACGGCTTTAAGCGGTTGGGCGATACGCTGCGCTATCTGCAGGGCATTGAGCGCCGGCTGGAGAAGCTGGCGGTCGATCCGCACCGCGACCGTGCGCAGATGCTGAAGGTTGAAAGCGTGCAGCAGGCGTGGCAGCAGTGGCTGAACAAGCTGCCGCCCGCCCGCCGCGACGATGCGGACGTTCAGGAGATCCGCTGGATGATTGAGGAACTGCGCATCAGCTACTTCGCCCAGCAGCTCGGTACGCCGTATCCGGTCTCCGATAAGCGTATCCTGCAGGCGATGGATCAGATTAGCGCCTGACCCCTGGCCTACAGCGACCCTAACAGCGGCGTGCGGGTGATCCGCGCGTCGCCGTTAATGACCTTGCGTCCGCGCAGGTGAATCGTGTCGCCGTCGTAGGCCTCAATCACCGCATTTTCGGTAATCTCAACGTGATGCTCGATCACCACATCGCCGCTGATGCGGGCGTGGCCTTCCACCAGCACGTTGTCGTCGAGCAGCACCGGGCCGCCGCGCAGCCAGGCGTAGCCGCCGACCAGCACCCGGTGTTTCAGCACGCAGTTGCCTTCGACGACGGCGTTTTCCGCGACCTGTGCGCTGTAGCGCAGCGTGGGAATGGCGTCGTCGCCGCGCCCGGCGACCACCCGCGCCTGGCCGTACACTTTGGCACAATCGCACAGCCAGACGTTGTTTTCCTCGTTGCCCTGGATAATCGCCGCATCAAAGACCTCCGCCCGATGCTCAATAAACGCCTGATCGACGATGGCGTCGCCGTACACCTGCGCCTGATGGACAATTCGCGAGCGGCTGACCGTCGCGCGGTCGTAAATCTGCAGACGCTGTTCCTTATCCCGCGTGAGTCCTCTGGCGGCGATGATGTCGCAGTCGTTGAGGACCCGGGCGCTGCCGAAGAGGCGGCATTCGCCGCGCACGCGGGAGTTTTTTACCGTGACGTTGTCACTTAATTCGGCGCTGTCGCCGATCTCCGAGGTCTCCACAACGGCGTTTCCCACCACCCGCGCGCCGTGGCTGAGCACGCAGGCGCCGTAAATACGCGCGTTTTCCTCGACCCGGGCATCGGCGAAGACCATACTGTTTTCGTCGTAGATCCAGCACGCTCCCTGCTGGCTCAGCGCCTGCGGCGAATCCACCCAGCCGCCGGCGGCGCCCTGTTTAACGTCGGCAAAATCGCGCAGGGCGATCACCTGCCAGAGGTCGACGCTTTTTTTCTCACCGTCCTGCTGATAGTGAAAGACGCGGGAGGCGGTACTGAGGCGGTATTTGTTCATCGCAGTTCTCATCACGAGTGATTAACATAAACGTAGCAAAGAATTTCAGTGACGCCGTAGATAACATTACTTTAAAATGCAACTTCAAAATTATTTGAAAGATTAAACGCAATGAACGGACTATCGACGGAAGCCAAAGTGCTTCATCTTCCCGCCGGCTACTTTGGTATGGTGCTTGGCACTATCGGCATGGGCTTCGCCTGGCGCTACGCCAGCACTATCTGGCCGGTGAGTCCGCATATCGGTAATGGCCTGGTGATACTGGCCATCGCCATGTGGGGGCTGTTGACTCTGGCGTTTATCACCCGGCTGCTGCGCTTTCCGGCGAGCGTGGTGGAGGAGATGCGCCACCCGGTGGCCAGCAGCTTCGTCAGCCTGTTTCCGGCCACCACCATGCTGGTGGCGATTGGCGTAACGCCGTGGCTGCGGCCGCTGGCGCTGGCGCTGTTTTCCGTCGGCGTGGTGCTACAGCTTGCCTATGCGGCCTGGCAGAGCGCCGGGCTATGGCGCGGCAAACATCCGGGCGAGGCCACCACGCCGGGGCTGTATCTGCCGACGGTGGCCAACAACTTTATCAGCGCGATGGCCTGCGGCGCGCTGGGGTTTACCGACGCCGGACTGGTGTTTCTCGGCGCCGGGATCTTCTCCTGGCTGAGCCTTGAGCCGGTGATTTTGCAGCGCCTGCGCAGCAGCGGCGAGCTGCCCGCGCCGCTGCGCACCTCGCTTGGCATCCAGCTGGCGCCCGCGCTGGTCGCCTGTAGCGCCTGGCTTGCGGTCAACGGCGGCCAGACCGACGTGCTGGCGAAGATGCTCTTTGGCTACGGGCTGCTGCAGCTGCTGTTTATGCTGCGCCTGATGCCGTGGTATCTGAAACAGCCGTTTAATGCCTCATTCTGGAGCTTCTCGTTCGGCGTGTCCGCGCTGGCGACCACCGGGCTGCATCTGGGGCAGGCGGCGACGTCCGGGTTTTTTCATACCCTTGCGATTCCGCTGTTTATTTTTACCAACGCCATCATCGCATTTTTGCTGATTCGCACGCTGAGCCTGCTGCTGAGCGGCAAGCTGCTGATCCGCGTTGAACGTTCGACATTATCAGGAAAAAAGGAACCATCATGACCGTTCGTGACGAAAATTATTTCACCGAAAAATATGGCCTGACCCGCACCCATTCCGAAGTGCTGAACGCGGTTGCGCACGTCGCGCCGGGCAGCGCGCTGGATTTGGGCTGCGGCAACGGTCGTAACAGCCTGTATCTGGCGGCAAACGGTTTTGACGTGACGGCATGGGATAAAAATCCCATGAGCATCAATAATCTGGAGTCAATCAGAAGCGCGGAAGGGCTGGATAATCTGCGCGCGAGCGTGGCCGATCTTAACAGCCTGCGCTTTGACGGCGAGTATGACTTTATTCTCTCGACGGTGGTGCTGATGTTCCTTGACGCCGGGACCATTCCGGGGCTTATCGCGAATATGCAGCGCTGCACCCGTCCCGGCGGCTGGAACCTGATTGTCGCGGCCATGGACACCGACGATTATCCCTGCACCGTCGGCTTCCCGTTCGCCTTCAGGCCCGGCGAGCTGCGCGACTATTACGCGGGCTGGACGCTGGCCAGATACAATGAAGACGTCGGCGAGCTGCACCGCACCGACGCCGACGGCAACCGCATCAGGCTGCGCTTCGCTACGCTGCTGGCGCGCAAACCGGCCTAACAGCGCGCGGCCAGCAGGCAGAGCTGGAGCGCCATCTGGTATGAGGCCTCGAACGATCGCAGCGGCAGGAATTCAAACGGCGAGTGGAAGTTATGCGCGCCGGTGAAGAAGTTCGGGGTCAGCAGACCTTTCGCCGACAGCGCGGCGCCGTCCGTACCGCCGCGCATCGGCGTTGGTCTGGGATGAATGCCGAGGTCTTCCATAGCCTCGAACATCAGGTCAATCGCGCGCCGATCTTCGCCGATGGCGCTGCTGATATTGCTGTAGATATCGTTAATCGTAAACTCGACCTTTGCCGTCGGATACTGCGCGGCAATCGCCTGCACAACGTCGGCAATCTGCTGCTTGCGGCGGGCAAAGCTGGCGCTGTCGAAATCGCGGATGCTGGCCTGCAGCACCGCCGCGCTCTGGGCCGCCTCCATGCCGTTAAACCACACGTAGCCCTCGCGTCCGGCGGTATGCTCCGGCGTTTGCTGGCGGTCAAAATGGCTGATGAAATCCATCGCCATCAGTAGCGGGTTCACCAGCACGCCTTTTGCCGACATCGGGTGCGCCGTTACGCCGGTAAAGCGAATTTCGGCCGACGCCGCATTAAAGTTCTCGTAGACGATTTCCCCCAGCTCGCAGCAGTCGATGGTCCAGGCGAAATCGACGTTAAAGCGGCGCTCAATGTCCAGCGCTTTCGCGCCGCGTAGCCCAACTTCTTCGTCCGGCACAAAGGCGACCACGATATCGCCGTGCCGATGCGCCGCCGTCAGGTTCTCCAGCAGCGTCATCACCACCGTGACGGCCGCTTTGTTGTCGGCGCCCAGCACGCTGGTGCCGTCGCTGAAGATAATCTCTTCGTTTGGATAGGCGAGAATTTCAGGGTGCTCGTCAACGCGCAGCCAGATGCCTTTTTCCGGGTTCAGGCAGAGGTCTTCACCGCTAAAGCGCAGGATCTGCGGATGAATATCCGGCGACAGACCGACGTCTACGGTGTCGATATGGGTGATGAACCCCACTCGCGGCGCGCCCGCCACATTGCCTTTTTTCACCGCCGTTACCGTGGCGTGTTCGTCAATCACTATCTCCTCAAGCCCCAGCGTCCGTAGCTCATCGGCCAGCAGCCGCGCCATCGCGTACTGCCCCTCGGTGGTGGGCAGCGTGGCGGCGCTGGCGTCGCTCTGGCTGCTGACGGCCAGGTAGCGAAAGAAGCGTTGGGTTAATTGACTGGAGAGCGACGTTGCCATAGTGATTCCTTCTTTATTCGTGAGATCAGGTGTTTGCATGCAATTTTTGATGTTATGTATGGAAGGCTAAACCAATAAGAACAGGAAATGGACATGAAATGCAAACTGACAATACTTGCGCTGGCGGTTGCGGCTCTGACGGTAAGTTCCACCGTCGCGGCGAAAACGCTGGTCTACTGCTCTGAGGGATCGCCGGAGAATTTTAACCCCCAACTCTATACCTCGGGCACCAGCGTGGATGCCAGCGCGGTGCCCATCTATAACCGGCTGGTGGATTTCCGCGTGGGAACCACGGAGCTGCAGCCGAGCCTCGCCGAGCGCTGGGAGGTGAGTGAGGACGGTACGGAGTACACCTTCCATCTGCGCAAAGGGGTGAAGTTCCAGAGCAACAAATACTTCACGCCGAGCCGCGATTTTAACGCCGACGATGTGATTTTTTCCTTCATGCGGCAGAAGGACCCGGCAAACCCGTATCACATGGTTTCCGGCGGCAGCTATGCCAATTTTGAAAGCCTGGAGTTCGGCAAACTCATCACTGCCATCAATAAGATTGACGATCATACGGTGCGCTTCACCCTGGCGCACGCCGAAGCGCCGTTCGTCGCCGACCTCGGCTGGTACTTCGCCTCCATTCTCTCCGCCGAATACGCCGACGCGATGCTGAAAGCAGGGACGCCGGAGCGGGTGGATATGGACCCGGTCGGCACCGGGCCGTTTAAGCTGGCGCAATACCAGAAAGATTCGCGCATTCTGTTTACCGCTTTTGCGGATTACTGGCAGGGTAAAGCGAAAATCGATCGGCTGGTATTTAGTATTACGCCGGATGCCTCGGTACGTTATGCCAAACTGGAAAAGAATGAATGTCAGGTAATGCCATTTCCTAATCCCGCCGATCTGCCGCGCATGAAGGAAAATAAAAATATAACCCTGATGAATAAATCAGGGCTGAATACCGGCTTCCTCGCCTTTAATACGCAAAAGCCGCCGCTGGATAATAGTAAAGTGCGTCAGGCGCTGGCGATGGCTATTAATAAGCCCGCGATCGTCGAGGCGATATTTCACGGCACCGGCACGGCGGCGAAGAATTTACTGCCGCCGGGCGTGTGGAGTGCGGATGCCGATCTTAAGGACTACGATTATTCGCCGGAAAAGGCCAGGGCGTTGCTTAAAGAGGCCGGGTTTGCCGACGGTTTGACCATTGACCTGTGGGCGATGCCGGTTCAGCGGCCCTATAACCCGAACGCCAGGCGGATGGCGGAGATGATTCAGGCGGACTGGGCGAAAATCGGCGTTACCGCCAAAATCACCTCCTACGAGTGGGGCGAGTACCTTAAGCGCGTAAAAGACGGCGAGCATCAGGCGGCGCTGATGGGCTGGACCACGGCAACCGGCGACCCGGACAACTTCTTCGGCCCGCTGTTTACCTGCCAGTCCGCCAACGGCGGCTCGAACTCGGCGAAATGGTGCTATCCGCCGTTTGACGCGCTCATCGCCCAGGCGAAGTCGATTACCGACCGCGAGCAGCGAACGGCGCTGTATAAGCAGGCTCAACAGATGATGCATGACCAGATGCCGGCGGTGATGATCGCGCACTCAACGATATTTGAGCCGGTACGTAAAGACATTTCAGGTTACGAAATTGATCCTTTTGGTAAGCATATTTTTTATCAGGTGGATTTGAAATAATTAACCAAAGTCACCCGCCGTTCTGGCGGGTGACTCATTTATCTGATTTTTGCCGGATCGCTGTTTTTGCAACAACGTGGCCGCAATGGTTTTGCTATAAAGCGGAGGCATTTGTGCATTTACAGGGATTAACTCATGCGTACAATTACGTTATTTAAGGTAGCCGCCCTTGCGGGCACCTTGGCATTGACAGGATGTGCATCGAAACTCGCGCAGCCGAATCAATATTCCGGCTTTTTAAAAGATTATTCTAATCTCAAGGAAACCACGTCGGCTTCGGGTAAACCGGAGCTGCGCTGGATAGATCCGCACTTCGACCCGAAAAATTACGACAACATCGTTTATAACCCGATTATTTATTATCCGGTGCCTAAACCAAGCACCCAGATCGGTCAGCAGGTGCTGGACGGCATTCGCAACTACACCAACCAGCAGCTTAAACAGGCGATTTCCGAGAGGAGAACGCTGGCCGCCGCGGCAGGTCCGCGTAGCCTGATTTTCCGCGGCGCTATCACCGGGGTGAACTCCAGTAAAGAAGGGCTGCAGTTCTATGAAGTTATCCCGGTGGCGATGATTGTGGCGGGAACGCAGGCGGCAACGGGGCACCGCACCATGGATACCAACCTGTACTTTGAAGGTGAGTTAATTGATGCGGCAACCAATAAGCCGGTGGTGAAAGTGGTTCGTAAGAACGAGGGGCAGACGTTAGCCAACGAAACGACGCCGATGACCATCGATACCCTGAAACAGGTTATCGATGACATGGCGGTTGATGCCGTGAAGTTCGACGCTTCTAAGAAATAACTGAGAAGCCCGGAGCGCGCTCCGGGTTCTTTTATGCCGTCGTTTTAGACAGCGCGCGCCGTCTGAACCAGGTTTCCGGTTTAGCAAACATCACCAGATTTCCCACCAGGATAAGCGCCAGGCCGAAGACGGCATTGGCATGCCAGACATAGCCTTCATAGAACGTTGAAATCGTCAGCGCCACCAGCGGAAACAGCAGGGTGCTGTAGGCGGCATTGGCCGGACCGATGCGCCCGACCAGCGTAAAGTAGGCGCCAAAGGCGATAACCGAACCGAACAGCGCCAGATACAGCAGCGCGCCGAGGTAGCTCACCGTCCATTGCGGCATAAAGCTGTCGCCGCGAACCAGCGCAATAGCGCCCATCACCAGCGTGCCGTAGAGCATCGCCCAGCTGTTGGTGGTCAGGGTTTCCAGGCCGCGGCGCTGGTGTCGGAGGCTCAGCATGTTGCCGAGTGAAAAACCGTAGGTGCCCAGCGCGCTAAGGCCGACGCCCATCAGCAGCTCGCGGCTCATACCGCTGGCCTGAAGATCGTCCCAGAACAGGGTCACGATGCCGATAAGCCCCAGCAGCGCGGCGAGCCAGAAGCGGGCAGGCGGCTGCTGGCGAAAGAAGATAAAGCTGTTTATCGCGTTAAACAGCACGGCCATGGAGAAAATAACCGACTCCAGCCCGGTGTTGATCCACGCCGCGGCGGTGTAAAAGCACCAGAAGTTGAAGCAAAACACGCAGCAGCCCTGAATCATGCAGAAGAGATGATCGCGCAGCGCCAGACGGCGCAGACGGCCCATCAGCCCCAGAACCACCAGCAGGGTGACGCTCGCCACCGCAAACCGCCAGAAAATAGAGACCGGCGCCGGGACGGGGCCCTGTTGTAAAAAGATGGCAATCCAGGTGGTGCCCCAGATAACCACCACCAGAAGGTAGAGGAGGACGTTCATGTTTTCGCTCCGCAACAGCAATGAAAAGCGCAAGTATGGCGCTGGCATCGCGCCGGTGCTTGCAGCAGGTTGCGGAGGAATTGCAAAATCTTGCGCTTTTTTCGCCGGGCTTCAGGCCTCAGGGCTGGCAACGGCAGGCAACAATTCATAGACTACGTAGAGACTAATTTGTAAAGCGGATGTTATGTCACACTCTTACGGTACCTTCGAAACGCTGCGCCAGCAAAACGCCGTACTGCGCGATACGGTCGATCTTCACTCCGGTATTCAGCTGGCGGCCTGGTTCAACAATCGCGATACCGTCACCGTGAACAGCAACCACCATACCCTCAGCCTGTATATTGCGGACGGCTACGAAAGCTACCATAAAACGCCCCATGGCTGGAAAAACGGCGGCGGGCCGGATCGTTTCTGTCTGATGCCGCAGGAGAGCGAATCGAGCTGGGACATTCGTGGCAATCTGTCGTTTGTGCACCTGTACTGCACCGACGCGCACCTGCGCGACGTGGGCGAGCAGATCTGGGACAAGCGCCCGGCCGCCTTCAGTCTTGATGAAAAAACCTTTGCCCATGATGACAAGATAACCTCGCTGTACCGCCATTTTTTGCTGGGCTGCGACTGGCATCAGCAGGCTAATCAGCTGGCGCTGAGTACCGCCAGCACGCTGCTGCTGACGCATTTAATCCAGCGTTACGCCAACGTGCAGTGGCAGCTGCCGAAGGTGACCGGTGGGCTGGCGCCCGTGGTGCTGCGCAATGTGCTGGCGTTTATTGACAGCCATCTTGATAAGCCGCTGATGCTGGCGGAGCTGGCGCAGGAGGCGGCGCTGAGCGAGTATCATTTCGCGCGTATGTTCCGCCAGTCGATGCAGGTGGCGCCGCATCAGTACGTAATGCAGCGGCGGATGGAAAAAGCCCAGCAGCTGGTGCGCCACAGCGCGCTGCCGCTGACCGACATCGCGCTGGCCTGCGGGTTTAACTCCGCCAGCCATTTCAGCAACCGCTTCAAAAGCGTGACCGGGCTGACGCCGTCCAGACTACGCGCGGCGAGCCAGTGACAGCGCGCTAAAGCAAAGACCTCCCGCGATAAGCCCCCAGAACGCTGACCCGATGCCGCCGAGCGTCAGGCCGCTGGCGGTCACCAGAAACGTCACCATCGCCGCATCCCGCTCGCTCTCCTGCGCCAGCGCTTGCACCAGGCTGCCGCTGAGGGTGCCGAGCAGCGCAAGGCCCGCCAGCATCTGGATCCAGGCGACGGGCAGCGCCGCCATCAGCGAGGTTATCGAACCGCCGAACACGCCCGCCAGCAGGTAAAACACACCTGCGGCCGCCGCCGCTTTCCAGCGCTGATGCGGGTCCGGATGCGCGTCCGGGCTCTGGCAGATAGCGGCGGTGATCGCGGCGATACAGACCGAGTAGACGCCAAACGGCGACAGCAGCAGGGCGAGAGCGCCGGTAATGACGATCGTCGATGACGCCGGGACGCGGTAGCCGGAGGCCTGCAGGGTGGCGAATCCCGGCGCATTCTGCGACGCCATAGTGACCAGGAAGAAGGGCAGCCCGATGCTCAGCAGCAGCGCAGGTTCGAAATGTGGCGCGATGTAGCGCGGTACGACCACGGCAAAATGAACCGCCGTCGCGTTCACGTCCCCCAGCAGCAGGGCCGCGACGCTGCCCGCCAGCAGCGCGGCGACCACCGCATAGCGCGGTGCGAGCGCCTTACCGGCAAGCCAGGCCAGCAGCATGCTGCCGCACAGCCAGAGGTTCTGCGGCAGAGCGCTGAATGCCTGCAGACCAAAACGCAATAAAATACCCGCCAGCATCGCCGCCGCCAGCGAGTGCGGCACGATTTTCATGATCCGCGCAAACAGCCCGGTAATGCCGCACAGTACGATCAGGGCGTTGGCAAAAATAAACATCCCGACGGCGTCGTTGAGGCTAACCCCCTGCAGCCCGCTGACCAGCAGCGCCGCGCCGGGCGTTGACCATGCGGTGAGAACCGGTACTTTACGCCAGAGGGTCAGCAGCAGGGTGCTGACCCCCATCGCCAGGCCCAGCGCGGTCATCCACCCGGCGATATCCTGCGCGGTCGCGCCCGCGGCGCTTGCCGCCTGCCAGATGATGGCGGCGGAGCTGGCATAGCCGACCAGCACGGCAACGAAACCGGCCAGCAGCGTGGGGAAAGGAAGTGCGGGCGTGCGCATGGAACTCACCTTGTGCGTTATAACGTCCATGAAAGGTAGCATTGGGCGCTATAGCGCACAACTGGGAAATGTAAATATCAAAGAAAAACGTTAAGATATGCATGAAAATACAGGGAAAGTCAGGTGGGATGATGCGTTATAACCTTCAACAGTGCAGGCGGTTTATCTTTTCGAAAACGTTTGCCGTCATGGCGCTGGTCAGCACAGCGCTGCTGCTGATTTTTTGGTACATGCTGTGGGCTTCCGCGTTATCGGGCCGCACGGCGCTGGACAAATCCTTTCCTGAACTCACGATTTACCTGACAGTTTGCTGCATCATTGGGGTCATTTTTGCCGCGCGTGCCGTGTACCGACCCCCGGCAGGAAAAACGCCGAAGTATGTGTTCGAGGTGTTTGGCCATGGATTTTGCCTCGGTTTGATGCTGGTACTAAACAGCTTTGACGTTTACGTCTATTTGTTCCCCGATAAAACCGTGCAGTATGTCTCCGACTATGATGTGGTGTTCCCCGGTCCATCCAGGGGGAAATCAGGCCATTGTGAAGCGGGGATCTGGATTGACGCCCCCTATAGCCATCGTCAGAAACAGCTTTGCACCAACAAAACCGATCTGTTTTTGCGTCGTAAACAGGGGATGGACGGTGTATGGGTGACTGCGCGGGTTAACAAGCTGGGGACCTATATTGTTGATTATACTTTTATTTATAAATAGCCTGGCCTGCGCCGTATTTCGCCAGTTTTGCTTACGGGAACCGCTATGAATATTGCACAACATCTGGCAGTGACGCTAAAAACGCTGCGCCAGCAGCGGGGCTGGAGCCTGTCCCGGCTGGCGGAGGAGACGGGCGTATCGAAGGCGATGCTCGGACAAATCGAGCGCAATGAATCCAGCCCGACGGTGGCGACGCTGTGGAAAATCGCCACCGGGCTCAACGTCCCGTTTTCGCTGTTCATCACGCCGCCGGAGAGCGAGGCGGCGGCCTACGACCCGCAGCAGCAGGCGATGGTGGTGACGCCGCTGTTTCCGTGGGATGCGGAGCTGCGCTTCGACCATTTCTCCATCATGCTGGCGCCCGGCGCGCTCAGCGAGTCGGCGCCGCACGAGGCGGGCGTTATCGAGCACGTGGTGACCATCAGCGGGACGCTGGATATGCGTATCGACGGGCGCTGGCAGCAGGTCGCCGCTGGCGAAGGGCTGCGCTTTGCCGGTGATGCCGCCCATGCCTATCGCAACAGCACTGATGAAACCGTGCATTTTCATTCGCTGATCCACTACCCAAAAGAAAAATCCGCAGGCTAAGAGCCCACCCTGTCAGGCAATTTCAGCTGCCTGTCGGGATAGGCTCTCGTCTGCGGTAAATAACGACGACGAATGACAATTTCACAACGTGACGAGGAAAATCCGGAATACGTTCCGACAGTAGCGTTTCCGCGCCCGCCGGGGAAATAGCGATTTCACCGATGTTTTGCCGGATTCCGGCAATAGCCCGTCCTGCGGGGCGGAAAATGATTTCGTCCGGCGCGACTTCTGACTACAATAGCCGCCATTTTGACCATAACGGATAACGACGATTGTATGCGCCTGCAAAACCATCATCTCGAACTACTCAGCCCGGCCCGCGACGCGGCCATCGCCCGTGAAGCCATTCTGCACGGTGCGGACGCGGTCTATATCGGCGGCCCCGGGTTTGGCGCCCGTCATAACGCCAGCAACAGCCTGAGCGATATCGCCGGGCTGGTGCCGTTTGCCCATCGCTATGGCGCGAAGGTGTTTGTGACGCTGAACACCATTCTGCATGATGATGAACTGGAGCCCGCGCAGGCGCTGATTACCGACCTGTACCAGACCGGCGTTGATGCGCTGATCGTCCAGGACATGGGGATCCTCGAGCTGGATCTACCGCCAATTGAGCTGCACGCCAGCACCCAGTGCGATATCCGCAGCGTCGAGAAGGCGAAGTTTCTCGCTGACGCCGGCTTCAGCCAGATTGTTCTGGCGCGCGAACTGAACCTTGAGCAGATTCAGGCAATCCATGCGTCTGCCGATGCGACCATCGAGTTCTTTATTCACGGCGCGCTGTGCGTCGCCTATTCCGGACAGTGCTATATCTCCCATGCCCAGACCGGACGCAGCGCCAACCGCGGCGACTGCTCGCAGGCGTGCCGTCTGCCGTACACCCTGAAAGACGATCAGGGGCGGGTCGTGGCGTATGAAAAACACCTGCTGTCGATGAAAGACAACGATCAGACCGCGAACCTGGCGGCGCTTATTGACGCGGGCGTGCGCTCGTTCAAAATTGAGGGCCGCTATAAGGACATGAGCTACGTGAAGAACATCACGGCGCACTATCGCCAGATGCTCGACGCCATCATTGAAGACCGGGGCGACCTGGCGCGCTCATCGGCGGGACGTACCGAACATTTCTTTATTCCATCAACCGACAAAACCTTCCACCGCGGCAGCACCGACTATTTTGTTAACGCCCGTAAAGGCGATATCGGCGCGTTCGACTCGCCGAAATTTATCGGCCTGCCGGTCGGTGAAGTGCTGAAGGTCGGTAAAGATCACCTCGACGTCGAAGTGACCGAACCGCTGGCGAACGGCGACGGGCTGAATGTGATGATCAAGCGTGAAGTTGTCGGCTTTCGCGCCAACACGGTAGAGAAAACCGGCGAAAACCGCTATCGCGTCTGGCCGAACGAAATGCCCGCGGATCTGCATAAAGCGCGCCCGCACCAGGCGCTTAACCGCAACCTTGACCACAACTGGCAGCAGGCGCTGCTGAAAACCTCCAGCGAGCGCCGTATCGCCGTGGATATCGAGCTCGGTGGCTGGCAGGAGCAGCTGATCCTGACCATGACCAGCGAGGATGGCGTCAGCGTGACCCATACCCTCGACGGCCAGTTTGCTGTGGCCGACAACGCGGAAAAAGCGCTGAGCAACCTGCAGGACGGCATCGCGAAGCTCGGACAGACTCTCTACTACCCGCGCGAAGTGGCGGTGAATCTGCCGGGCGCGCTGTTTGTACCCAACAGCCTGGTCAACCAGCTGCGCCGTGAAACGGTCGGGATGCTGGATGAGGCCCGTCTGGCGGCCTATCAGCGCGGCAGCCGCAAGCCGGTGTCGGTGCCGCCGCCGGTCTATCCGGAAACACACCTGACGTTCCTGGCCAACGTTTACAACCATAAGGCCCGCGAATTTTACCAGCGCTACGGCGTGCAGCTGATCGATGCGGCCTACGAGGCCCACGAAGAGAAGGGCGATGTGCCGGTGATGATCACCAAACACTGCCTGCGTTTCGCCTTCAATCTGTGTCCGAAACAGGCCAAAGGCAACATCAAGAGCTGGCGTGCGACGCCGATGCAGCTGGTGCACGGCGATGAGGTGCTGACGCTGAAGTTCGACTGCCGGCCGTGCGAAATGCACGTGGTGGGCAAGATGAAAAACCACATCTTCAAAATGCCGCTGCCGGGCAGCGTGGTGGCGTCGGTGAGCCCGGAAGAGCTGCTGAAGACGTTACCGAAGCGGAAGAACGGATAGAAAAACAGGGGCGAATGCCCCTGTTTTTACATTACCGCTTGTCCTCAGGCGGGATCGGTTTTTTGCCGTCGTGATGATAGTTTTTATCATCGTGACGATGGTTTTTATCCTGGTCCGGACCATTGTGATCGTAACGGTGATCTTTGTTGTCATGACGGTACTCCTTACCGTCATGATGCATATTTTTGTCGTTATGATGATAATCTTTGCCATCATGGCGCTGTTCCGGGTGCTGCCCCGGCTGATATGGCGGGTTGTCAGCCGCAAACACGGTAGAAACAAAACCAAACGCCATTACGGCGGCCAACGTTAAGATTTTTTTCATAGTAACCTCTGGACTCACTGACTGAGCGATACCCAGTTCATCATAGAATAGTGATGAAATTGTGGAGAACGACGGGTTTGAGATTTCTCCTGGCGCCCGTCATTCGGCTTATCAGGACTTAAACCCGGCGGCGGTCATCAGCAGGCGAAAGACGCCGCCTACCAGCGCCAGCGCCAGTACGCTGCCTCCCCAGAGCAATACCAGCCATAGCAGACGGTTAACGAGCGATTTTTGCATCAGTGGTACCCCTCGCCGTGCTGCACCTTGCCGCGAAACACGTAGTAGCTCCAGAAGGTGTAGACCAGAATAATCGGGATGATCAGCAGCGCGCCGACCAGCATAAAGCCCTGGCTCTGCGCGGGCGCTGCCGCCTGCCAGAGGGTGATATCCGGCGGAATGATGTGTGGCCAGATGCTGATGCCGAGTCCGCTAAAGCCAAGGAAGATAAGTCCCAGCGTCAGCACGAACGGCAGGGCATGCATCTGCGGGTTAGCCAGTCCCTTCCACAGCCAGAAGCCCAGCGCCAGGGTCAGTACCGGCACCGGCAGCAGGAACCACAGGTTCGGCAGACTGAACCAGCGCGAGGCGATGGCCGGATGCGCGAGCGGGGTCCACAGGCTGATAACGGCAATCACCGCCAGCATCGCCAGCAGCAGCGTGCGGGAGACCCGGCGCATTCTGCCGAGCAGCGGCGCCTCGCTTTTCATCACCAGCCAGGCGGCGCCCAGCAGGGCGTAGGCGATGACCAGCCCAACGCCGCAAAACAGGGTAAACGGCGTGAGCCAGTCGAACGGCCCGCCCGCATAGGCGCGGTTTGCCACCGGGAAGCCGTTCAGTACGGCGCCGACCACTACGCCCTGACAGAAGGTGGCAAGGATCGAGCCGCCGAGAAAGGCGTTATCCCAGAACGGACGGTGCGACGGCGTGGCTTTAAAGCGAAACTCAAACGCTACGCCGCGGAAGATAAGGCCGATCAGCATCAGCGTCAGCGGAATGGTCAGCGCGTCGATGATCACCGCGTACGCCAGCGGAAATGCGCCAAACAGCCCCGCGCCGCCGAGGACCAGCCAGGTTTCATTACCATCCCAGACCGGAGCGACGCTGTTGACCATCACGTCGCGATCTTCGGCATCCCGCACGAAGGGGAACAGGATGCCGATGCCTAAATCAAACCCGTCCATCACGATATACATCAGCGTGGCGAAGACGATGATGACAAACCAGATAACCGATAAATCGATGCCCATTAGTGCGTCTCCTTGTGCTGATAGCCGTCAATCGCCGCGGAAAGCGGGCGGGCAGGGGTACCGTGCCCGGGCGGCAGCGCGTCCTGCGGGCCTTTGCGAATCAGGCGCACCATGTAGCTGTAGCCAATGCCGAACACCGACATATACACCACGAAAAAGGTCAACAGGCTGATGCTCATATGCAGATCGCCGTGGGCGGAAACCGCATCCGACGTGCGCTGCAGGCCATACACCACCCACGGCTGGCGCCCCACCTCGGTGGTGACCCATCCGGCGAGGATAGCGACCAGGCCGGAAGGCCCCATCCACAGGGCAAAGCGCAGGAACGGGCGCGAGGTGTAAAGACGCTCGCCCTTACGTAGCCACAGCGCCAGTACGCCAAGCAGGATCATCAGCCCGCCAAGCCCGGCCATGAGGCGAAACGACCAGAAAACGATGGTTGAATTTGGCCGGTCCTCTTTGGGGAACTCTTTTAACGCCGGAACCTGTTTGTCCAGGCTGTGGGTCAGGATAAGGCTGCCGAGCGCGGGAATTTCCAGCCCGAAGCGGGTGCGCTCCTGCGCCATATCCGGCCAGCCGAACAGCAGCAGCGGCGTCGGCTCTCCCGGCGGGTTCTCCCAGTGCCCTTCGATGGCGGCAATCTTCGCAGGCTGATGCTTGAGGGTGTTCAGCCCGTGCATATCGCCAATCAGCGCCTGCAGCGGCGCGACAATCAGGGTCATCCACAGCGCCATGGAGAACATTGCCCGGATAGCCGGCGTGTTGTTGCCTTTGAGCAGGTGCCAGGCGGCGGAGGCGCCAACGAACAGCGCGCTGCTCAGGAACGCGGCCACCGACATGTGCAGCAGGCGATACGGGAAGGAAGGGTTAAAGACCACCGCAAACCAGTCGACCGGCACCACCTGGCCGTTGACGATTTCATAGCCCTGCGGGGTTTGCATCCAGCTGTTGGAGGCGAGGATCCAGAAGGTGGAGATAATGGTGCCCAGCGCTACCATGCAGGTGGAGAAGAAATGCAGGCCCGGCCCGACCTTGTTCCAGCCGAACAGCATGACGCCGAGGAACCCGGCTTCAAGGAAGAAAGCGGTCAGCACTTCATAGGTCAGCAGCGGGCCGGTGATGCTGCCCGCGAACTGAGAGAATCCGCTCCAGTTGGTGCCGAACTGATAAGCCATCACCAGGCCCGAAACGACGCCCATGCCGAAGTTCACGGCGAATACCTTCGACCAGAAGGTATACAGCGAACGCCAGACGGGATTTTTCGTCTTCAGCCATAATCCTTCCAGCACCGCCAGATAGCTGGCGAGCCCGATGGTGATCGCCGGGAAGATAATGTGAAAAGAGACGGTGAACGCGAACTGTATTCGCGCAAGGTGGAATGCGTCTAAACCGAACATGCAAACTCCGCATTGAAAAAGATATCAGTGCGATTTTAAGACGCGCCGCGCCGGGGTTGCAGAGACAGAACCGCGTGATTTACCTATAACAGTTGCGGTACTGTTATTCGTTGTATCGACCGTTTTTGGCGAGACGAACTACGCGCTAGTGTTAAGAAAATGTATACCCTGAGAACTGTTATATAAGGAATGAAGTTAACTGTGATGGTATTCACAGTTGGATAAAGGAAAGATAGAAAAATAAAATCATTGAAGTAATGTAACCACTATCTTTCGTGGGAGTTGATCTATTATGGCTATGTCTAATAATGTCTGCCTTACCGCAAAGTGGTTCAATATTGACACTATGATTGTCAATCATCGCCCTTGAGTCCTCGTTTTTTCCTGTCTGTGTAAAATAAACATTAACGGATTTATTAATCTGTTCTGTTTGTTACGTCCTGAATAAATTGAAGCTTATGTAAACCATCAGCAGCCAGCTCCGTTGTACGGGCGGCATTTGCTGTTGTTGTTTGGCATGAGGCGATTTGTTCTGGATTCTCGCTGCCATATTAATTTCGCTAAACACTTTCGCAATAAGTGTTATCGGTTTTTGCATGCCAAAATAAAGGAATACATGATGAATAACTTTCAGCATTTACCAGAACCGTTCCGCATTCGTGTTATCGAGCCGGTAAAACGCACCACCAGAGAACACCGTGAAAATGCAATATTAAAGGCCGGGATGAACCCGTTCCTGTTGGACAGTGAAGATGTTTTTATCGATCTATTAACCGATAGCGGCACCGGCGCCATCACGCAGAATATGCAGGCAGCAATGATGCGTGGCGATGAGGCCTACAGCGGTAGCCGGAGCTACTATGCATTAGCCGACGCTGTCAAAAAGATATTTGGTTATAATTACACAATTCCAACCCACCAGGGCCGCGGCGCCGAACAGATTTATATTCCCGTTTTAATTAAAAAACGGGAGCAAGAAAATGGCCTCGACAGAAGTAAAATGGTGGTGTTCTCCAACTATTTCTTTGATACCACGCAGGGGCACAGCCAGATAAACGGCTGTACCGTGCGCAACGTCTACGTAAAAGAAGCATTTGATACCTCAATTCGCTATGACTTTAAAGGTAACTTTGATCTTCAGGCGCTTGAGGACGGTATTAAAGAAACGGGTGCAGAAAACGTACCTTATATTGTGGCAACCATTACCTGTAACTCCGCCGGGGGGCAGCCGGTGTCGATGGCGAACCTGAAGGCCATGTACCGCCTTGCGAAAAAATACAATATTCCGGTAGTAATGGATTCCGCGCGCTTCGCGGAAAACGCCTACTTTATTAAGCAACGGGAAGCGGAATATAAGGACTGGAGCATCGAGGCGATTACCTTCGAAGCCTATAAATATGCGGATATGCTGGCGATGTCGGCGAAGAAAGACGCAATGGTGCCAATGGGCGGGCTGCTGTGCTTTAAAGACGATAGCTTCTTCGACGTCTACACGGAATGCCGAACCATCTGCGTCGTTCAGGAAGGTTTCCCAACCTACGGCGGTTTAGAAGGCGGGGCCATGGAGCGTCTTGCGGTCGGGCTTCAGGATGGCATGAACTACGACTGGCTGGCCTACCGCATCACGCAAATCCAGTATCTGGTGGATGGGCTCGAAGAGATTGGCGTCGTCTGCCAGCAGGCCGGTGGTCACGCGGCGTTTGTTGATGCCGGGAAGCTGCTGCCGCACATTGCTCCGGATCAATTCCCGGCCCAGGCGCTGGCCTGCGAGCTGTACAAAGTGGCCGGGATCCGGGCCGTGGAAATCGGCTCATTCCTGCTGGGCCGCGACCCGAAAACCGGCAAGCAGCTGCCGTGTCCGGCAGAGCTGCTGCGCCTGACCATTCCGCGCGCTACCTATACGCAGACCCACATGGACTTTATTATCGAGGCCTTTAAACACGTTAAGGAGAATGCCGCCAACATTAAAGGATTAACCTTTACCTATGAGCCGAAAGTGCTGCGTCACTTTACGGCAAAACTGAAAGAAATTTAATAAAAACTATTATGCATGGTTATATTCGTCGTTATAGCCATGCATATTCTTTCCATTGCGATCAACGGTCGTGATGAATTACAGATCCGCTCGGCATGAGAGGGTATCATGGAAAATAAGTCGAATACGAAACATTCTTCCTTTTGGGGTATTATGGTGATAGCCGGTACCGTGATCGGTGGAGGGATGTTTGCTTTACCTGTCGATCTGGCTGGCGCATGGTTTTTTTGGGGTGCCTGTATTTTAGCCATTTCGTGGTTTTGCATGATGCATTCAGGACTATTGTTACTGGAGGCCAACTTAAACTATCCGGTAGGTTCCAGCTTCAATACCATAACAAAAGATCTGATTGGCAACGGCTGGAATATTTTTAGCGGCATTACCGTCGCCTTTGTGTTGTATATATTGACATACGCCTACATCTCGGCAAATGGCGCCATCATCAGCGAAACCATTGCAATAAATTCTGGCTATCAGGTTAACCCACGGTTGATTGGCATTTTAACGGCGATTTTTGTCGCTGGTGTTTTATGGTTTAGCTCGCTGGCCGCAAGCCGGATCACTTCGCTGTTTCTGGGAATTAAGATTATCGCGTTTATCGTGGTATTTGGATCGCTGTTCTTCCAGGTCGACTATTCCATTCTGCGTGACGTTACAAAGGAAGCCGGCGGCGGCGAATCCTACTTTTTATATGTCTTTATGGCCGTTCCCGTCTGTCTGGCCTCTTTTGGTTTTCATGGCAATATCCCGAGCCTTATCATTTGCTACGGCAAACGTACCGATAAATTAATAAAAAGCGTTGTGCTCGGTTCGCTACTGGCGCTCGGCATCTATCTGTTCTGGCTGTACTGTACTATGGGCAATATTCCACGGGTGAATTTTAAAGAGATTATTTCCTCCGGCGGCAACGTCGATTCTTTAGTGCACTCTTTTATGGGCACTAATCAAACCCGGGTGATTGAAATATTCCTGCTGATTTTTTCTAACCTCGCGGTGGCAAGTTCATTTTTTGGCGTAACCCTGGGGTTATTTGATTATCTGGCCGATCTGTTTAAGCTGGACAGTTCAAACAGCGGACGATTTAAAACGGTATTGCTAACGTTTCTGCCGCCGAGCCTGCTGTATCTGATTTTTCCGAACGGGTTTATCTACGGCATAGGCGGAGCAGGGCTCTGCGCCACAATATGGGCGGTGATTGTACCGGCGATTCTGGCGTTAAAAGCGAGACAAAAATTCCCTCATAAAACCTTTACGGTTTGGGGCGGAAACGTCATTCCCGTGGTGGTCATTACCTTTGGCGTGGTGGTCATTCTGTGCTGGTTTGGACGCACCTTTAACCTGTTACCGCAGATGAGCTAAACGTCGCGCGCTTTCGCATTTTTATACATAACAGTTTTCATAACAGGCAAGTTATCTGATTCTGTTATATGATGACGAAAAGGTCATCGGCGGAAGCGATCGTGAAAAAATATCAGCGCCTGGCGCAGCAAATCACCGAGCAGATTACCCTTGGGGTGTGGCAGCCGGGCGACCGGTTGCCGTCGCTGCGCGAGCAGGTCACGATAAGCGGCATGAGCTTTATGACCGTCGGCCATGCTTACCAGCTGCTGGAAAGCCAGGGACGGATCGTGGCGCGTCCCCAGTCGGGCTACTACGTGGCGCCGCGCCCGGCGAAACCGCTCAGCGCCGCGGCGCCCGCCCAGGTTATGCGCGACGAAGCGGTCGATATCAATACCTATATCTTTGATGTGCTGCAGGCCAGCCGCGAGGCGGCGGTGCTGCCGTTTGCCTCGGCGTTTCCCGATCCGCGTCTGTTCCCGCTTCAGCAGCTTAACCGCTCGCTGGCGCAGGTCAGCAAAACCGCGACGGCGATGAGCGTGATTGAGAACCTGCCGCCGGGCAACGCCGACCTGCGGCATGCCATTGCCCGCCGCTATGCCCTGCAGGGCATGAACATCTCGCCCGATGAAATTGTGATTACCGCCGGCGCCCTGGAGGCGCTGAACCTCAGCCTGCAGGCGGTGACCGAACCGGGAGACTGGGTCATCGTCGAAAACCCGTGCTTTTATGGCGCGCTGCAGGCGCTTGAACGGCTGCGGCTAAAAGCGCTGTCGGTGGCGACCGACGTGAAAGAGGGTATCGATCTCAACGCGCTGGAGCAGGCGCTCAATGAGTACCCGGTGAAGGCCTGCTGGCTGATGACCAACAGCCAGAACCCGCTCGGGTTTACCCTGAGCCCGGAGAAAAAGGCGCAGCTGGTGGCGCTGCTCAGCGCGCACAACGTGATGCTTATCGAGGATGACGTGTACAGCGAGCTGTACTTTGGCCGGGAAAAACCGCTGCCGGCTAAGGCCTGGGATCGGCAGGATATGACGCTGCACTGCAGCTCATTTTCCAAATGCCTGGTGCCGGGGTTTCGTATCGGCTGGGTGGCGGCGGGCAAGCACGCGCGGCGTATTCAGCGCCTGCAGCTGATGAGCACGCTGTCGACCAGTTCGCCGATGCAGATGGCGCTGGTGGATTATCTCGATACCAAACGCTATGACGCCCATCTGCGCCGCCTGCGCCGTCAGCTTGCGGATCGCAAACAGCTGGCCTGGCAGGCGCTGCTGCGGCACCTTCCCGCAGAGGTGAAAATTCATCATAACGACAGCGGCTACTTCCTGTGGCTGGAGCTGCCCGCCGGGGTCGACGCCGGTACGCTGGGCGCCCGGGCGCTGGAGTATAAAATCAGCATTGCCCCGGGCAAAATGTTTTCAACGACCGACAGCTGGGCCTCGTTCTTTCGGTTTAACACCGCCTGGGGATGGGGGGAGCGGGAGGAACAGGGGGTTAAAACGCTCGGACGCCTTATTCGTGAAATGATTAAATAAACGCCATTCTTATTTTCTGAAAACCTTATTCTCGTTTTAAAAATAATCCGCCACGCTAAGATAAATTGCGCGGCGGGTTATTTAACAGCCTGGCATCCACAGGAAATTCATATACGTACCCTGCCTGCATAACACGTTGTCTATACTGCAATTTGTTCCACCTGAAGGTGCTATTTTCAGCGTTATGCGTCCTTTGTCACAACCTGATGAAATTTCCGTGAGCGGGCGGGAATGCCTGCATTACGCCGTCTACTGTTATTAGGGGAGATATTTTTACGGCACGGCTGCCGCCAGTTTAATTCTGACAGGAGTAAAACGTCTATGAGCAAGAAATTTGCCCGCAGCAGCCTGTGCGCGCTGGGTTTGACCGTCATGACTGCACAAGCCGCCGAGCCGCCGACATCGCTTGATAAAGGCGAAGGGCGCCTGGATATTATCGCCTGGCCGGGGTATATCGAACGGGGCCAAACCGATAAACAATATGACTGGGTCACCCAGTTCGAAAAAGAGACCGGCTGCCAGGTGAATGTGAAAACGGCCGCCACCTCAGACGAAATGGTCAGCCTGATGGCGAAGGGCGGCTATGACCTCGTCACCGCGTCCGGCGATGCGTCTTTGCGCCTGATCATGGGCAAACGGGTGCAGCCGATTAATACCGCGCTCATTCCTAACTGGAAAACCCTCGATTCGCGCCTGGCGAAAGGCGAGTGGTTCACCGTGAAGGACAAAGTCTACGGCACGCCGTATCAGTGGGGACCCAACCTGCTGATGTATAACACCAAAACCTTTCCGACACCGCCGGACAGCTGGAGCGTGGTGTTCGTCAAACAAAACCTGCCGGACGGTAAAACCAACCTGGGCCGCGTGCAGGCCTACGACGGCCCTATCTATATCGCCGATGCCGCGCTGTTTGTGAAAGCCACGCAGCCGCAGCTGGGCATTCAGGACCCCTACCAGCTGACGGAAGCCCAGTACCAGGCGGTGCTGAAGGTGCTGCGCGATCAGCACGCCCTGATCCACCGCTACTGGCACGATACCACCGTACAGATGAGCGACTTTAAAAACGAAGGCGTGGTGGCCTCCAGCGCCTGGCCGTATCAGGCGAACGGGCTGAAGGGCGAAGGTCAGCCAGTCGCCACCGTATTCCCGAAAGAGGGGGTCACCGGCTGGGCGGATACCACCATGCTGCACGCGGAAGCTAAACACCCGGTTTGCGCCTACAAGTGGATGAACTGGTCGCTGACGCCGAAGGTGCAGGGCGATGTCGCGGCCTGGTTCGGCTCGCTGCCGGTGGTGCCTGAAGGATGTAAGGCCAGCTCGCTGCTCGGCGACAAAGGCTGTGAAACCAACGGCTACAACTTCTTCGACAAGATTGCTTTCTGGAAAACGCCGATCGCTGAAGGCGGTAAATACGTTCCCTACAGCCGCTGGACGCAGGACTACATTGCCATCATGGGCGGTCGTTAATGCCCGGGAGTAGAACATGACGTACGCTGTTGAGTTTCATGATGTCTCGCGTCTGTATGGTGATGTTCGCGCAGTAGATGGCGTTAGTATCGCGATTAAAGATGGGGAATTTTTTTCCATGCTGGGGCCGTCAGGCTCCGGCAAAACCACCTGCCTGCGGCTGATCGCCGGTTTTGAGCAGCTTTCCGGCGGCGCGATTACGATTTTTGGCAAAGAGGCCAGCGAGCTGCCGCCGTGGGAGCGCGACGTCAACACCGTGTTTCAGGATTACGCGCTGTTCCCGCATATGTCGATTCTCGATAACGTCGCCTATGGGCTGATGGTGAAAGGGATCGATAAAAAGCAGCGCTATGCCAAAGCGCAGGAGGCGCTGGAAAAAGTGGCGCTGGGCTTCGTGCAGTCGCGCAAGCCCTCGCAGCTCTCCGGCGGCCAGCGCCAGCGCGTGGCGATTGCCCGCGCGCTGGTCAATCAGCCTCGGGTTCTGCTGCTGGATGAGCCGCTTGGCGCGCTGGATCTCAAGCTTCGCGAGCAGATGCAGCTTGAGCTGAAAAAGCTGCAGCAGGAGCTGGGGATCACCTTTATTTTCGTTACCCACGACCAGGGGGAAGCGCTGTCGATGTCCGATCGCGTGGCGGTGTTCAATAACGGCCGCATTGAGCAGGTCGATACCCCGCGCGACCTGTACCTGCGCCCGCGCACGCCGTTCGTCGCCGGTTTCGTCGGCACCTCCAACGTTTTTGACGCGCCGCTTGCCGAGAAGGTCTGCGGCATGTCGGGGCTGTGGTCGCTGCGTCCAGAGCACATTCGCCTGAATGAGAGCGGTGAGATTCAGGTCAACGGCGTCGTGCAGGCCGTGCAGTACCAGGGGGCGGCCACCCGCTTTGAGATTCGCCTGCCGGACGGCGAAAAGCTGCTGGTAAGTCAGCCGAACTATAGCGGCGGCGCGCAGCCGGACGGGCCGCAGCCGGGGCAAACCGTGCTGGCGTCCTGGACCCGCGAAGCAATGGTGGCGCTGGACGGAGGGAGGTGAGATGGCGATGAGTATTGCACCGCTTCCTTCATCGGGCCGGGTCAGCCGCCTTTCGGGCCTGTTCTGGCGCAAACCGTCGCTCGGGCTGTTTCTGCTCTTACTCGGCCCGCTGATGTGGTTTGGCATCGTCTATTTCGGCTCGCTGCTGACGCTGCTGTGGCAGGGCTTTTATACCTTTGACGACTTCACCATGTCGGTGACGCCGGATTTAACCCTTGCCAACCTGAAGGCGCTGTTTAACCCCGCGAACTACGACATCATCGTGCGTACGCTGGTGATGGCGATTGCCGTCACTCTCGCCAGCGCGATTCTGGCGTTTCCGATGGCGTGGTATATGGCCCGCTACACCACCGGCAAATGGAAGGCGTTTTTCTATATCGCCGTCATGCTGCCGATGTGGGCGAGCTACATCGTCAAGGCCTACGCCTGGACGCTGCTGCTGGCGAAAGACGGGGTGGCGCAGTGGTTTTTGAGCCACATGGGGCTGGAGGGGCTGTTAAACCTGTTCCTGACGCTGCCCGCGGTAGGCGGCAATACGCTGTCGACCTCCGGGCTGGGGCGTTTTCTGGTGTTCGTCTATATCTGGCTGCCGTTTATGATCCTGCCGATTCAGGCGGCGCTGGAGCGTCTGCCGCCGTCGCTGCTGCAGGCGTCAGCGGACCTCGGCGCGTATCCGCATCAGACGTTTCGCTACGTGGTATTGCCGCTGGCGATCCCCGGCGTGGCGGCTGGGTCGATATTCACCTTTTCCCTGACGCTGGGCGATTTTATCGTCCCGCAGCTGGTGGGGCCGCCCGGGTACTTTATCGGCAACATGGTCTACTCGCAGCAGGGGGCTATCGGCAACATGCCGATGGCGGCGGCCTTTACCCTGGTGCCGATCGTGTTAATTGCCCTTTATCTGGCGTTTGTGAAGCGCCTGGGAGCGTTCGATGCACTCTGAACGAGCACCGTTGTTCCTGAAAATCGCGGCCTGGGGTGGGGTGATTTTCCTGCATTTCCCGCTGGCGATTATCGCTATCTATGCCTTTAACACCGAAGACGCCGCCTTCAGCTTTCCGCCGCAGGGGCTGACGCTGCACTGGTTTTCCGTAGCGGCGTCGCGCGGCGATATTCTTGATGCAGTGACGTTGTCACTTCAAATCGCGGCGCTGGCGACGGCCCTGGCGCTGGTGCTGGGAACGCTCGCCGCCGCCGCGCTCTGGCGCAGCGAGTTTTTTGGTAAAAATGCGATTTCGCTGCTGCTACTACTGCCGATCGCGCTGCCGGGGATCATCACCGGCCTCGCGTTGTTAACCGCGTTTAAGGCCATCAACCTTGAACCGGGGTTTTTCACCATCGTCGTCGGGCACGCAACCTTCTGTGTGGTGGTGGTTTTTAACAATGTGATTGCGCGCTTTCGGCGGACGTCCTGGAGCCTGGTGGAGGCTTCCATGGACCTGGGCGCCAACGGCTGGCAAACCTTCCGCCACGTAGTGCTGCCGAATCTCGGCTCGGCGCTGCTGGCGGGCGGCATGCTGGCGTTTGCGCTGTCGTTTGACGAAATTATCGTCACGACCTTTACCGCAGGGCACGAACGCACGCTGCCGCTGTGGTTGCTCAACCAGCTGGGCCGCCCGCGTGACGTTCCTGTCACTAACGTGGTGGCGCTGCTGGTGATGCTGGTAACGATGTTGCCAATTTTAGGGGCCTGGTGGCTGACCCGTGACGGCGAAACGGTCGCCGGTCACGGAAAATGAGACAATGATGGAGAAGGCTATGCAACACAACTTATTGATAAATGGTGAACTGGTTGCGGGTGAAGGTGAGAAGCAGCCTGTTTATAATCCGGCAACGGGCGAGGTGCTGGTGGAGATCCATGAAGCCACACCTGAACAGGTCGATGCCGCCGTCAGCGCGGCCGATCGCGCCTTCCAGCAGTGGGGGCAGAGCACGCCGAAAGCGCGTGCGGAGTGCCTGCTGAAGCTGGCGGATGTCATTGAGCAGAATGCGGAAGCCTTTGCCCGACTCGAATCGCTGAACTGCGGCAAGCCGCTGCACAGCGTGCTGAACGACGAGCTCCCGGCGATCGCCGACGTGTTCCGCTTCTTTGCCGGTGCGGCCCGCTGCCTCAACGGCCAGGCGGCGGGAGAATATCTCGAAGGGCATACCTCGATGATTCGCCGCGATCCGCTTGGCGTGGTGGCCTCTATCGCGCCGTGGAACTACCCGCTGATGATGGCCGCGTGGAAGCTGGCTCCGGCGCTGGCGGCGGGTAACTGCGTGGTCATGAAACCGTCAGAAATTACCCCGCTGACCGCGCTGAAGCTGGCCGAGCTGGCGAAAGACATCTTCCCGGCAGGGGTGGTGAACGTGCTGTTTGGCCGCGGGAAAACCGTCGGCGACCCGCTGACCGGCCATGAAAAAGTGCGCATGGTCTCGCTGACCGGCTCTATTGCCACCGGCGAGCACATCATTTCCCACACCGCGTCGTCCATCAAGCGCACCCATATGGAGCTTGGCGGTAAAGCGCCGGTGATCGTCTTTGACGACGCCGATATCGATGCGGTGGTGGAAGGTATCCGCACCTTCGGCTTCTACAACGCCGGGCAGGACTGTACGGCCGCCTGCCGACTCTACGCCCAGAAGGGGATTTACGACCAACTGGTGGAGAAACTGGGGGCGGCGGTCGCGAGCCTGAAGATGGGGGCGCCTGAGGATCAAAGCACCGAGCTTGGGCCGCTCAGCTCCGCCGCGCACCTCGCGCGCGTCAGCGATGCGGTAGAGAAGGCGAAAGCGCTGGGACACATTAAGGTCGTCACCGGCGGGCGCAAGGCCGACGGCAACGGCTATTATTACCAGCCGACGGTGCTGGCCGGCGCGCGTCAGCACGATGCGATTGTACAGCGTGAAGTGTTTGGCCCGGTGGTGAGCGTCACGTCGTTTGACGATGAGGCGCAGGTGCTGGCCTGGGCTAACGACTCTCAGTATGGTCTGGCCTCCTCGGTGTGGACCAAAGACGTTGGCCGCGCCCACCGTTTCTGCGCGCGCCTGCAGTACGGCTGCACCTGGGTTAACACCCACTTTGTGCTGGTCAGCGAAATGCCGCACGGCGGACAGAAGCTTTCCGGCTATGGCAAGGATATGTCGGTATACGGTCTTGAGGACTATACCGTGGTGCGCCACGTGATGATTAAGCACGGTTAAGGCGACGCGCCATTAACGCACTATGGCGTAACGGAAAATCCCCTCAGCGTTGAGGGGATTTTTTTATCTGCCGGCTGCTTTGTGATGTACATCACTTTTTGACTTTCCCCCTGACGCCGTGCGAGGATTGGCGACTTTCGCATTCCTGGTGAGAACGTCTGGTATTTAACATGAAGAAAGTGATTTGCGCCGTTGTCGCGCTGGCAGCATTGAGTGGTTGTACAAATTCTCCGGCGCACCGAATTGCCGAATGCCAGAAAAACGGCGGAACCAAGGACGACTGCGTAGCGGCCGAGTGGGCGTATGAAAAAGCGCATCCGCTGCCGAAGTATGACGCGTCGAATTATGATAATGCGGCCGCGCTTCAGGCGGCGTTTAACGCCAGTACCGCCCGCAGCAAAAGTACCGCCCAGTAACGTTATCGATGGCTCGTGGGGCTTAGAACCAGCCAAAGCGCATCGACAGTAGCCAGAGCAGCGCGATCGCCACGAGCAGATTAATCAGGACCACCGTTCTGCTGGAAACGTCCATTGTGCCTCCGGAGCAAATTAGCCTCTAATCATATAGATGGCAAAAATGGAAAACGCCAATACAGAGAGCAAAATTGCTGTAACGATCGCCAGAACTTACATTATTTATGTTAAAACTTGATGGAATTCAAAAAAAGTTGCATATTCCACACGTTTTTTGATTTCCTTGCAGGCTTTAGCATGACGCTGTACCAAAAGATGTTGGTTTTCTATGCCGTTATGGCAGTAATTTGTGCCTTTATTACCTGGTTCCTGACGAAAGAAAGTTTCTGTATCCGCCTGATTGCCACCGTACTGATTGGCGCCACCTGGCCGTTTAGCTTCCCCGTGGCGCTGCTGCTGTCGCTTTTCTGAACCGTATCCGGACTGGTTATTCGCCTCATCGTGCTGTATATAAATACAGTGATTAAGGAGGCGAATAATGAACGTTATGATCTCACGGGTTGCCGGCGCGGCGGTGCGCTGGCACGACTTGCCGGGCGACGGCGATCCGATTGTATTTATTCACGGGCTGGGATGCGCATCGTCCTACGAATATCCTCGTCTGGCGTCGGACCCGGCCCTGTCCGGACGCCGCGCGATTCTCATCGATCTGCCGGGCAGCGGCTTTAGCGACAAACCCGCTGATTACGACTACAGCACCAGCCATCAGGCCGAGGTCGTCGCGGAGGTCCTTACTCATCATGGCGTTAGCCGCTATTTCCTGTATGGCCATAGCATGGGCGGCAGCATCGCTATTGAGCTGGCGGAACGCGCCTGCGCGCAGGTCTTAGCCCTTGCGGTCTCGGAGCCTAATTTCCACGCGGGAGGCGGCGAGTTCAGCCGCCGGATCGTCGAACAAACTGAACGGGCGTTTGTGGACCGGGGATTCCGGCAGATGGTTGAGGCGGAAACCTCCGCGTGGAAAGGGTGCCTGCAAAATACGGCGCCATGGGCCGTGTGGCGGGGAGCAAGGAGCCTGGTAGAGGGAGTAACGCCCTCATGGTGGGCGCGTTTTGCTCAGCTGTCATGCCCCAAAGCGCTGATTGTCGGCGAGCGTTCCCTGCCGGACGCTGATGCGCAAAAGGCCGCTGCGGCGGGTATACCGCTGCATGCGATCGCCGATGCGGGGCATTCGATGTCGTGGGAAAACCCCTCTGCGCTTGCAGAAACGCTGGCGCACATTTTTACCCCCGGCTGAGGACAACCGGCGCACATTTCTGCGGCCGGTTGCCGTCTTAAAATAACGCGTTCAGCGCGGCGCGGGCGTCGTCGGGGATATCCAGCGGATGGCGGTAATCCGGCGCTTCGCAGGCCCGGGTGAAGAGGGCGACCAGCCAGTCGTAAACGTAGCGGGTTGCCGCGTGCGCCGGGTTTTCGCCAAGCTCCGTGAGGCGTTCGGTGCTGTGCGCGCTGGCGGCGAACAGCGTGCTACCTTTGGCTATCCGGCTGGCCGGTCGCGCCTGGGGCGGAACGCGGGTATAGCCCAGCCATGCCAGATAGTTGCTGATAATAGCGCGCAGCTGCGAGGCGCTGGCGCGCTCGTCCAGCATCACGGCCTGCAGCTGCTGGGGCAGCTCCAGGCGGTAGCTGGTGACGATTAAAATGTCCGCCAGCTGCTGTAGCGTCTGGGGGGCGACGCCATAGCGGCGGGCGTTATCCTCGCTGCGGCTCCACTGGCGCAAATAGCTGACCCACAGCGCATGGGCGGCAAAACCGCGATCCTGCTGCCCGGCGGCGTTGCGCGGGCTGTCGTCCGGCAGGGCGAACAGGTCCACGCTGTCGCTAAACAGCGCGCTGACTTTCTCTTCCCGCGGCGGCTGTGCCTGGCAGAGCTGCTCGAAATACTGCTGGGCGGGAAGAAGCCCTTCCAGCAGTTCGCCAAGCGTTGCCGCCTGTTTTTGCAGCTCGCGCACCACGCTTTCGGCCTGGGCGCGGCCGTGCGCGGCATCAGCGTTGGCCGGTGCTTTCCACGCCGACATCAGCCGCTGCGCCTGTTGCAGCAGCCGCGCGTCCTGCAGCTGCAGGCGGTTCTGACGCTGTGCCGGCACCGTCGCCTGCGACAGCCATTCGATCAGCCGCTGAAGGCTGCTGCTGTCCAGCGCCTGAAGCGTTCCCCAGCGCTGGCCGGGTTTGCCGATAAGCTGCTGCACCGCTTCATCCAGATTGCGTTTGTGTACGAAACGATCGTCCTGCGGGGTAATGGCCCACACCAGCCCGGGAAGCGCGCCGTCCTGCTGCGGCTGGGTATCGTCCACCCACTGCAGCAGCCGTCTGGCGGTGGCCGGGATCTGCGCCCGAACCGTCGCCGCGTTGCAGACGAGCAGCAGATCGGGCTGGCAGCGCTGGCGGTAGCTGTCGAGCAGCCAGTGGCATTTGCTGGCCCACAGCGGCGCGGCGTCGGTGGGTTCGGGCACCGGAATATCAATCAGGTCGACGTTATCCAGTACGCCGTTTTCAACCGGCAGCACCAGCTCGCGGGTCAGCAGGGCGAGGGCGTCTATCGGCAGGCTTACGGCGCTGAGCAGGTTTTCGCCCGCCAGCGGATGCGCCAGCACTTCGCCTTCCGGCGCATACTCCGGCGTCAGGAAACCTTCTGCAGGCAGGGCAAAACCGTCGACCAGCAGGCTGAGCGGCGCCGCCACTTCTCCCGCGTGTCCGCACTGCTGCAGGACGTGCGCCAGGGCGAGCCACTGGCGGGTCAGCTCCTGCTGCTCGCCCCACAGCAGCGCCCACGCACTGGCGCGCGCGCTGAGGTCGAGGCAGGGGATCAGCTGAATAAACTGCTGCCAGAGCGCATCATCAAACTGCTGCTGGCGCGTGGGAACCACCCCCTGCCAGAAGCGGGCCAGCGCGGCGACGTCCTCGCGGCTGACGCCCGCAGCGGGCTGTGACTGGCGCAGCGCCTGCCACGCATTCAGGCGCGCCACCACCACGGCCTTGTCCACCTGGCGAACCGCGCCCTGGCGCAGCGCGTGGGCGATAAACAGCTGCACCAGATCCGTTTCGCTCATCAGATGCAGGCGTAGCGGAAACGCGTCATCAGGCGCTGCGGCTTCGCGGGAAAAACGTAGCGCCATGCGGGTCAGCGCATGGCCGGGGTTGATATGGCTAAAATAGTCGAAGGTTTTATTCCCGGCGCGCACCATCAGCCGCCCCTGGCCGCTGGCGCATAATGCGCCAAGCAGATGCGCTTTCGCGCCCTGCGAGCAGCCGTACAGCGCAATGCTAACCGGTGCGCGCTGCGCCTGCTGTAGCGCCTGCTGCTGCGCGTTCAGCGCCTGCAGCCGGGTGAGCAGCGCGTCGGCATCGTTATCAAACAGCGCGGAGACCTGGCGGGTGGTCTGGGTCCAGTCGATGAATGTCTGTATGCGACTCATTTCAGATATACGCTCCCGCTATCAATCCAGTAGTGGCTGCCGCTGTGACGGCGGTCGGCCAGGGTGTTTAATTTCAGCGTCAGGGCATCCGGCGGCACCGGGGTGCCGTCCTGTAGCCAGGCATCGCTTAGCGTAAAGGCCTCCGGCCCTTCGCTACGGCTGCCGCCGGTCAACTGCAAACGAACCTGCAGCACGCCGTCGCCCGCGATGGCTTTTGCCACCTCCGGGGAGTTAATGCTCAGGGTGTACAGCGGCGTAGCCGGCCAGCGCGCGTTGGCCAGCTGACGGAAGCCGAGCGTGACGTTGCCGCGCAGCGGGAAGTGCAGTCTGGCATCGACTTTTGCCCCCGGCTTATCGAGATCGATACCGGCATACCAGACGTTTTCCTCGCGCAGGGTATTGACGGTGTTATCCAGCACCCCGAGATAGCGCACCGTGGAGTATGCCCCGATGTCGGCGGCTTTGAAGTTAAAGCGCGGCAGGCGGAGATCCAGCGCCAGGCTACAGAGCATCGCGCCGACGGCGGCGGTCGATTTCGGGTTGCCGATACGGCCCTGCTGGCTGAACGGATACCATTCATGTACGTGGTAGCTGTCCATCCACACCATGCGGTTAACGGGGACGGGCTGTAGGTAGCGGATCAGCGCCTGCACGCCGGGCAGACAGCCGGGGCGTCCGGTGACCAGCAGCACATCGCACTGATAGTGCGAGATGGCCTCGCAGACGGCGTGCAGCGGCGCGGCGATGGTAAATTCGCCTGCCAGCATGGCGTCGCGCAGTTCGTTGAAGCTCACCTGTAGCGGTACGGCCAGCAGGTCGAAGGGCTCAGAGCCCGCCGGAAGCGCGTGGCCAATGGCCTGGCCGACGTAGTTCATCACGTTACGAGTCGGCGCGTGCTTGAGCAGCTCGCCAAAGGTCGCGTGCAGCCCGGCCAGCGGATCGTTAATATCGCAGCGCTCCCAGGCGGCGAGAATGGCGTGGCCTATCGGCATAAACAGCTGCAGCGCCGTTTGCTGGCGCAGGACGGCCTGGGTATCAATACGCCCGGAGTCGCCGAACAGCGTCGCCATCAGCGCCGGGGCATCGGTAATGCCCGATTTTTGCAGCTGCGTTTGCAGCGCAGGCAGCACGCAGCGCTGGATAACGTCCAGCAGGATATCGTCGCCGGCAATTTTAAACCCTTCGCGGAACAGCAGCTGCGGCGTGATCTTAACATTGCTGCCAGTGCCGTCGTCGAGCTGATACTGGGTGATCGCCATATCGGTGGTGCCGCCGCCGAGGTCAACCGACGCCACGCGCAGCGCGCGTCCCGGCGCGACGGCATCCGCCGCCTGGCGGTCCGGGCGGGCGAGGGCGGCGAAGAAGGTTTCGGTCTGGCCGCCAAAATGCGACATCGCTTCGTTATACAGCCAGACGAGCTGTCCGCAGCTGGCCTCATCCCATTCCATATGAATGCGCGGCACCGGCACGACGCTTTTGTCCTGCTGCTTCGCGGTAACAAAATCGTCATCCTGCGGATGCCAGCCGAGGGATTTCCACACCAGGGCGATGGCTTCAAACATCCGGCGGCGGAAAATTTCCCGCTCCTGCTTCGGCATCGCCGAGGGGAGCGTCAGGATAAGCGTGCGCAGCTGGCGCGGCGAGGAGGGAAAGCCCAGACGCAGACGGGTGGCAACGCTGTTGATCTGCCCCAGCGCCTGCGCCAGTAGCTCGCACAGCATGTGGGTCATCAGCGTGCTGCGGCTGTACTGCGGTGAAAACACCGGCATGCGTTCGTCGAGCGGCAGCGTAAACAGCGGCTGGCCGTCGTCGTTCATCAGGTTGGTCAGCGGAAACGCGGTCGCCAGCGGTTCGCGCTGGGTACGGGCGTTCATCTGGCTGAAGCGCCAGTCCTGCACGGTGGGCGTTTCATCCCACAGGTAGCGGCGCGGGCTGGAGATCCCGCTGTTGCCTTCGGTGCCGAGGCGCTGGGTGGCAAGCTTGCGGGCCTCATCGCCGACGCGAACGATCGACGGCCAGACGAAAGCGTCTTCGCGGCCGCTCTCTACGGAGTAATGCTGTTTGCCAAAACGGGCTTCGGAGAACTCGAGGCGGCTGGTGAACAGCGGGGCGTTGAGGAACTGCGGTTCGCTGAGCGAGCGCACCTGCAGCTCGGCGGTCTGGCGCAGGCCGTCGTTGGCATCGCCATGATCTTCGATGATCACCCCGCAGGTGTGGCTGTTGCCGACGTCGAGAATTAAATCGACGGGGATCGCCGGTGTGCTCACCGTTTCGGTGACGATTTTTACTTCCGGCACCGACAGCTGCTCGCCCAGCAGCGCCAGCAGGTTGAGCCAGTGGCCCTGGTATTCAAAGCTGCGCAGCGCCTGGGCGATATCGCGTTCGCTACGGTTTTCCAGCTGGGCGGCGTGCTGGGTGAAAACCTCGCGCAGCCAGCCGTCGATCCAGGTCTGATCGAGGAAATCGGCGATTTCGTCGTCGCGCCAGGCCAGCGCAAAGCGCGTGCCGTTGAGCACGTCGTTTTCGCCGGGCGCCAGATGCGGCGGCAGGTTGCCGTGGATCTGGCTGTCCAGCGCGAGGGTCACGCGGTGGCTGTGGCCCGCGCTGTCCGGCTGTTCCAGCCGACGAATTTGCATCCGCGCCCAGTTATCTGGCCCCTCTACGAAGGTGCGCGGCGGGTTGAAGCGCAGAAAGGGCAACGGCAGCCACACGCCGTCGAGCAGGGCGAGCGAGTGGTCAAGCGACAGCGTGCTTTCCGGCTTGACCACCTCCGGCTGGCTGCCGTTTTCCGCAGGCAGAGTGTAGCGGCTGTTGACGATATCATAGTCCAGGCGCAGCAGCGGGCCGTTGGCGGTTTTGCGGACAAAACGGCCGCGGCTCAGCGCGTCCTGCGGCGTCAGGCCGAAATCAAGGAACTGCACCCCGCTGTTGGCGATAAGCGTCACGCTCTGTTGGTAGTCGCACAGTGTCACCAGCATGGTCAGGCTCCCACTTTTCTGAAGGTTAACGGTACGACGGTGTTGGCATCATAGCGTCCAGTGCATTCGGCAACATCGCTGGTGCCGGCTTTGCAGGAGATCTCCGGCATCGGGTAGCGCGAGCCGTCGCTACAGCGGGCGCTGCCGCGGCTTTTGATCATCAGCTCGCCGTTCTGGTGCAGGCCGGAGAAAATGTCAGCGCGGCAGACCACGTTGTCGCCGTGCACCAGGCGGGCGCTGCCTTTATTGTTCAGCAGCTGGTAGCGCAGCGACGGCGCTTTACCGGTGACCGGGTCTTTCACATCCACAATCACCCGCCAGCTGCCGTTCAGGAAGCGGGTGGTTCCGGCCCGCATTTGCCCGGCGTCCATCACCAGCGCATCTTTCGGGATAGCGGCAATCACGACCGGCTTGTTCTGCGTTTTCTCCTGCGGCTTTTCCTCAGCGCGCAGCGCGGAAACGCTCGCCTGATGCAGCGGCAGCGTGGTGGTCAGGGCGGGGACGGGCGGCGGCTGCAGAACCTCAGGCGGCTCAGCCTGGGCCGTGACGGGTGCAACGGGCGCCGCGCTCTGGCTCGTCCACAGCAGCGGCGCGGCGACGGCGGCGATCATCAGCGCGGCGGCCGGCAGGCTCCAGAGCGGTATCCGACGCTGACGCGCGGCCGCCGTGGTTTCGGCGGCGACGGGCGCAGGCGCGCTCTCAACGAGAACCGGCGCCTGCGGCGGCAGTTCCGGCTCGTCTTTCGGTTCGGCGATAACCTGTACCGGCGGCGCCAGCAGGGGTTCATCCGGCTGCGCCAGCGTGATTTTTGGCGCAGGCAGGGGATCGGCCTCTGGCTCTACGGCGACCAGTGGCGCATCGAGCGTGGTGGTCTGCAGGCAGGAGAAGCGATCGTCGCGGGCGCGCTCGTTCAGATTGACAAAGCCCCAGAAGGTGATGACCGGCTTTCCGTCGATCAGGAATACGTGGTTTTCACCGGGAAACTGCAGCGTTTTTTCCAGCAGCGCGCCAAACAGCTGCTGCGCGGTTTTATCCGACTGCAGGCATTTGCGGCTCAGGCTATCCGCGCCGTCGGCCAGCTTTTCCAGCATCCGGAGCGCGCGGTGGCGCTGGTCGTCATCCGCCGCTTTCCAGGACGTGACCTGACCTTCCACTGGCGCATACCAGTCAACGCGGTCGCCCTCGTCGTTGACCTGCGGTATCGCCAGACAATCCACCAGCGCCTGCTGTTTGCGCAGGCGCAGGGTTTCACGAATCTGCAGCGCGGAGGCAAACACGGCCTGACCGCCGCCGCCCACGGCCTGGAAATCATCCAGATCTCCGCTGCGCAATAACGTTTTCGCCACTTTCTTATCCCATCGACTTTTTCACGCCTCTACTCTACGAGATGCAGGCGGCGGCTAAACGGCGGAAGAGAGGGCAAAAACGGTAAATCCTCGCACTATTGAGCGCTTGCATTTTTTTAATGCGCCTAAGTGAAATTGCTGCTGATGACGCCAGTAATATTTTGTGATTCAGCATAACCTGATGACGATTGGTTATTTGCCAGCCTTTCGCGGCTGTGCTGTTATAACGGAATAATAAAACAGAAGGGCTTATAACGATGTTCGCAAGGAAAACCTATCTCGCGCTGGCGCTCAGCGCGCTGTTACCGGCAGGCGCCGCGATGGCGGCAGGTAACGATACTCTGATTTATTGCTCTGAGGCGTCGCCCGAATCCTTTAACCCGCAAATCGCCAGCTCCGGCCCGTCGTTTGTGGCAAGCTCCCAGACGCTGTATAACCGACTGATTACCTTTGATCCGGTGAAGAATACCCCGGTGCCGTCGCTGGCAACGGCGTGGACGATTTCCCCGGACGGTAAAACCTATACCTTTACCCTGCGTCAGGGCGTGAAGTTTAACAGCAATAAGTTCTTCACCCCGACCCGTGATTTTAACGCGGACGACGTTATTTTCTCCGTGATGCGTCAGAAAGACCCTAATCATCCGTACCATAAAGTGTCGCAGGGCAGTTACGAGTATTTTAACGACGTGGGCCTCGATAAGCTGATTAAAGACGTGAAGAAAATTGACGATTACCACGTTCAGTTTGAGCTTACCGAACCTAATGCCGCGTTTCTGGCCGACTGGGGCATGGATTTCGCCTCGATCCTCTCCGCCGAATATGCCGATGCGATGATGAAAAAAGGCACGCCGGAAAACGTCGATAACTGGCCTGTCGGCACCGGGCCGTATGTGCTGCAGCAGTACAAAACCGATTCGCAGATCCGCTATCTCGCCAACCCCCACTACTGGGAAGGCGACGTCCCGACCAAACACCTGATTTTTGCGATTACGCCGAACGTCGAAACCCGTCTGGCGAAATTGCAGACCAACGAGTGCCAGATTATTCCGGCGCCGTCTCCGGTGCAGTTCGACATCATCAACAAGAATAAAGACCTGACGCTGCACGCGGTAGAGGCGCTGAACGTCGGCTATCTGGCGTTTAATACCGAGAAAAAGCCGTTTGATAATGCGCTGGTGCGTCAGGCGCTGAACTACGCGACCGACAAGAAGGCGATTGTGAACGCCGTCTTTATGGGCTCCGGCACCGTGGCGAAATCGCCGCTGCCGCCAAACATGCTGGGCTATAAAAAGGATCTGCCGGACTACGGCTACGATCCGGAAAAAGCCAAAGCGCTGCTCCGCCAGGCTGGGGTAGCGGAGGGTACCGAAGTGACCCTGTGGTCGATGCCGGTACAGCGCCCGTATAACCCGAACTCGCGCCGCATCGCCGAGATGATCCAGAACGACTGGGCGAAAGTGGGCGTGAAGGCGAAAATCGTGACCTTCGAATGGGGCGAGTACCTGTCCGGCATGCGTAAAGGCGAGCACGATTCAGCGCTGTTCGGCTGGATGTCCGACAACGGCGACCCGGATAACTTTGCCGATACCCTGCTCGGCTGCAACAGCATTAAAACCGGATCGAACGCCGCGCGCTGGTGCGATAAGGGGTATGATGGTTTAGTCCAGAAAGCGAAGCTGACCAGCGACCCTGCTGCCCGCGCCAGGCTCTACGGCGAAGCGCAGGAGATTTTCTATCAGCAGGCGCCGTGGATTGCTCTGGCAAACGGGAAAACCTTCTACGCAACCCGCAGCAACGTCTCTGGCTTTAGCGTAAGCCTGATGGGCAGCGATTTTTCCAAAGCGAAGCTGAACTAAGGAGTCGGTATGTCACACCTGGATGACGTGATTGCCCGCGTTGACGCCGCGGTTGATGAAAGCGTGATTACGCATATGAATGAGCTGCTGATCGTCCTGAGCGACGATGCTGAGCTGAGCCGGGAAGACCGTTACGCTCAGCAGCAGCGTCTGCGCACCGCGATTGCCCATCACGGGCGTCAGCATAAGGAGGACGCCGAGGCGCGTCAGGAGCAGCTCACCAAAGGCGGCACGATCCTCTGAGGGTATCTTGATGCATAGCCGTTGAAGATAAAGACATAGCGGCATCGGTTATGCATTATAGGGTACTAATTTTTTCGGGGGTAAAGTAGGCGTAATCGCGCTTTACCCTTGCTATTGAGAGGAGTTGCAATGCGTAAAACAACATGGATTTTGATTGCGGTAGCGCTGCTAATGTTTGGTTATGAATACTTTACACGGTAGATGCTGATTTAACGCCCTGTCATCGATCGTCAAAACTGGCGTCTGGCGACCAGACAGGCGCCGATTCTTGTGTTGTTCTCCTTTTTTATCAATTGGATGTGTTGGTTTTTTCTTCCGATGTCATCATTTGCAGTTAAAAAAATAATCCTTATTTATCAAATGGATGTGAATGGTTTTGGGGAGGGAAAATTACCTCAAAAACCCTCGTTCTATGATTGTCACATTGTTTCGTAGCACAAAAGGCTAATTCAGCATCTAGGGTGATTTTCAAATTCTGTGGTTCCCTAAAAAAGAGCCGCCACGGATTGGATGGCTTGCTGGCGTGTAAGGTACCTCATGTCAGTGCCCCCCGTTCGTTGCCGTCATGGATTCGGAGCCGGGGAGTGCAAGGGAAACCGAACCTCCTGAGACCGGAGGCAACCCGCCCCCCATGTGAGAGTGATTGAGTTCGCGAAGGTCCATGGTTTGGGGGGCGCTATGCCTGGAGACGGTAGGGTTAGCCGTAAATGGGCGCATGTTTTGGATGAGCAGCCACTCAGACCGAAATCGATAGCGATCACCGTCAGCGCAGCTGAATTGTGCCTATTGGTTTTGGGGGGGAACTATACCCCCCAATCTCCGCTCCTCCCATCTGCGCCGCCACGCTCGCACTCACCCGCCGCACCACCAGAAAAAAATAAACCAACTCGTTAACATATGGCACTGGACACATCGAAACAAATCAAGGATGACCCGCAAGCCTGGGCTGAGTCTCGGCAAAAGCTCTCATACGCTGACGCCATAAAGCTGATGCGTGCAGCCGGGATAATCGCCAAGAAGCAAAACCGCATCAAGGCCGAACACTGGAAAGAACTGGAGGAGCTACAGCTACAGCAGGCCCGCGCACTATCGGTGATGAACATGCGCCACAACCTCGGCCTCATTGCGTCCAACCGGTCCCGCCTCTTGGCGCTGCTTCAGGCCTGCCTCGAAGACCCGGAGACCAAAGATTCCGCATTCGTCAGCCTGACGGCAACCTGGCACCGCATTGCTACTGCTCCGCTGTCCATCGCGGCAGAGGAAATCGAGAAGATTGTCGAGGATACGCTCTCAGACGACGAGCTTGAAAGGCTGCGCCAGCAGTACATCAAGGGCGGCATTGAATGAGCACGCAGGCTCGCCGCAACGACGTGCGCAAGCTGGCCCTGGCGATTTGTGAGGCCGGTGTGCGACCCGCTTCGTCAGCGAACGGCGCGTTTTACGCTGGTGCGTCCAACGGTTTTGTGCAGCCCGCAGAAACAACACCCATCGACACTAACGGATATGAGGAGAATTGGGGGCACACCATATGGGGGTGGTATGGCAACTACACGACCATGAGAACCGGGATTATGGTCGGGCAATTTTATTTTGCCAACTTCGCAATCACCCACGACGGTTACGCGGAATCATGGCAATTCCGCAGCTGCGGGCAATTTTGGGCTCCGGGGCTGATATTCCAGAACGGGGGGCAGCCAGTGACCGCGCTCAAGCAGGTTGAGAAAATGCTGGAGGTACACGCCACCGTCCTTCGCAGCGAAATAATGGCAGAGATAAGCCGCAGGCTGGATGCTGCCGGTATACCCCATATCCAAAATTAAACAATTAGAAGCACCGAAAGATTAATTAGTAATCATCGACCCGCGCAAAATGTGCGGGTTTATTTTGTAGAGTGCATGGAAATGAAAAAGAGATTTGTATTTGTAGTTGCCTTGAGTCTGTTTTCGGCGGGGCTGGGCGCCAAAGCGCTGAATTGTGTCAGCGAAGAGGGTGCTAGTCGTGCAGTCACTGTAAACGCCAAGTCGTTAGTGGTTAACGGGAAAACGTATAAACACGTGTACAGTGGTAGATCAAGCAGTACTTACTCAGATGGCTCGAACAGTATATTCGCGATTTCATATGGTGAAGCACAAAAGATGGTCGAGTCTGGGGAGGCGGGTAAGAATTCATATGCTGCGGCAGTACCACCGGGCGGGGCGTACATGTCAACGGGGGAGGGGTTGGGGCAAGTTAGCTGGATTTGCTTTCCAGCGGAAAAGGAAAGTGTGGGCGCCGTAAAATGAAAAAGGGGATCTTGGGGGTCACGATGTTGGTCATGGGACTGTCGTTTACTTCGGCAGCGGGCGATACGCGCCTCAGCGAACAGCAGTTGGCGGATATGTGGCTGCGTGCGGACAAGGCGGAGCGGAACGGGAAGGACGCGCAGGCGATATCCGCATGGATTAAAAGTGACTACGGGGATCAGGCGGTTACTGAATGGGGTGAGCCAATAGCGGTAATAGAGAGTATAGAAATTCACGCAGATGAAACAAGCGTGCAATCCGCTAAGGCTACGCTCAGGTCTGCCGTTGCTGGCGGGGATGCCAAAACAATTGAGCGGAAGAATGACGTTTTGCAGTCAATCGAGAAGGTTGGGGGCACCGGGATTCCTGTGTGCTACGTGGTGGCGAATACGCGAGCGCGCACGCTGTCATCCGCTAATGCGATAACTCACGGAGATACCTGCGAGGATATTGCCGCCGGTATAGCGGCTGAAATGATTGGTAGAGCGCCAAAGGCAAAACTAAAGGTGGTGGTCAATGGTAGGCCGCTATGACGGAACCCTCTTCGGCGGGTTTTTTGTTTTTGTGGTGGTATGAGATGGGTATAGGCCGAACATTTTCCGGGGTACGAGATAAGGTGGGTATCACAGCGGAAGACAATCGTGAACTACCTACTTTCTACGAGCAACGCTCGCTTTCAGGGCGACTATACAAAGAGCACGGAATAGACGTGCAAATGTTATGGGGGCATAAAACGGCGAAAATGTCTGAGCTGTACCTAGAAGATAGGTCTGATGAATGGCAGGTTATTGCGCTGTAGTTTTGGTGTGGAGTTTTGGGGATATTTTGGGGAGTAAAAATATCCCTTTTAAAATCAATCAAATATCAGAATTGACGTCTGGCCACCAGCCAGGCGCCAACCACCAGCATCACCGCGCCGCACACCGGCCCCACCAGCGCCCGCCACGGTATTCCCTGATGGCGCACAACGTCCATCGCCAGCCCGCCGATAAGCTGGCTGGCGACCAGCACCGCGATAGTGGTCGCCGCGCCGACGTACTGGTAGCCGCTGATGCTGGCAAAGACAAAGAACGAACCCAGCAGGCCAGGGACGAGCGTCCACCATTTGACGTTGGCCGCCAGCTCCTGGAAACCCGCCAGCCCGTGCTTGATCAGCAGAATCGACACAAACAGCACGATCCCCACCAGCGAGTTCAGCAGCATGGCGATAAGAATGGTGGAGGCAGACTGGGTGATGCGCACCATCAGCGTATTCTGCACGACCAGGCCAATGCCCGCAGCGATAAGAAAGGTGAGGGTCAGCGGCTGGTTCATGGCAGGGCGTCCGGCTCGCTGCGGTTATCCAGCTGCAGCTGCATAAAGGTCAGATCCAGCCAGCGGCCAAACTTGGTGCCGACCTGCGGCATCTGCGCGGTGGTTATAAACCCGAGCGAGGCATGCAGCTTCAGCGACGCGGCGTTCTGCGATTCGATACCGGCGACCATCACGTGTTTGCCCACGCGTTTCGCTTCGCTGATAAGCCGGGTCAGCAGCAGGCGGCCAAGGCCTTTCCCCTGATGCTGCGGGTGCACGTACACCGAATGCTCCACGGTATGGCGAAAACCGTCGAAGGCGCGCCAGTCGCCGAAGGAGGCGTAGCCGGTAATGACGCCGTTATCTTCGCTCACCAGCACCGGATAGCCCAGCAGCTGTCGCGCCTCATACCAGGCGATGCGGTTATCGGTATCGACGGTTTGATCGTTCCAGATGGCGGCGGTGTGGACAACGGCATGGTTATAGATTTCCGCAATTGCCGCGCAGTCGTCTTTACAGGCATAACGAATGGTCATAAAGCCCTCGGGTGTTCACTATAGTAGTACAGTATAGATACTATAGTTTTGCTGAGGTTGTCACCTTTTTCCTGCGGGGCGCGCAATTGTGCGTGCCTGGATCATGCACTATAGTGTTACGCCATGAATACTATTGAAGACACTCTTAACGCGCGGATCGGCGCCCGCATCCGCATCGAGCGCGAATCACGCAGCTGGTCGCTGAGCGAACTGGCCGATCGCGCCGGGGTCTCCCGGACGATGATCCACAAAATCGAACGCGGCGACAGCAGCCCAACGGCCACCATGCTCGGGCGGTTGTCCGGGGCGTTCGGCATCAGCATGTCGACGCTTATCGCCCGCGCCGAGATGCAGGAGGGCAAGCTGCTGCGTTTCGCCAGCCAGCCGGTATGGCGCGACCCGCAAAGCCATTATCTGCGCCGCCACGTGTCGCCGCGCAGCGACCTGCCGATTGACCTGGTGCAGGTTGAGCTGCCGCCGGGCAGCGATATTCCGATGCCCGCGTCATCCTATGCGCTGGCGCGCCAGCTTATCTGGCTGCAGCAGGGTGAACTGCTGTTTATCGAAGGCGATACCCGTCATGCGATGCGGGCCGGGGACTGTCTGGAGCTGGGGCCGCCGAACGACTGCCGGTTTGTGAATGAATCGGCGGAGAGCTGCGTCTATCTGGTGGTGCGCCTTAACCACTCCGGCGCCTGATCCCGGATGCGGTTTTTTCACGGGATAAACGGCAATTTATTTTACTAAAGCCATTATTCATAGTCGGCCATGGGTAAAAAAGTCAAAAACGACGCATTTTGCGTCGTTTTTTTCATGCAAATTTCCAGGTTACGACTTTACTTAATCAGGCAGGACCATTTTATTTTATGCCCACCAGATGGCTATTTTTTTCTCTAAACGTCGATGATTAAAATAACAGACGTACTTTAATACTGGATACAGGAAAGGTACATGTCTGGTTTTGAAAAAGCACAGCGACTGAGCCTGACGATGCAGGTTGAGGCTAATTTAAAGAATGCGTTGATTATCGGGGCATTAAAACCGGGAGCCAGGCTGATAACCCGGGATATTGCCCAACAGCTGGGAACGAGTATTACGCCGGTGCGCGAAGCGCTGCTGCGCCTGGCGTCGGCAGGCGCGCTGGAGGCGGCGCCCGCCCAGGCCTTTCTGGTGCCGAGGGTATCGTTACAGCGCTATCGCGAGGTGAATCAGATCCGCAAAATGCTGGAGGGAATGGCGGCATCGGCGTCAGCGGCGCTGATGACGCCGGATAAAATCCGCCGTCTGCGCCAGTGCGCGCAGGAGCTGCATGAGGCGAAAGCGCAGGGAAATATGGAAAGCGCGCTGCAGGCCAACTGCCGTTTTCGTTTTCGGCTCTACGAATATGCGGATATGCCGACGCTGGCCGCGCTGATTGAACAGCTGTGGGTGCGGATTGGCCCCTGCTTTAATTATCTGCATCCGCTATCGTGCGACGTATTTAAGTTTAACCACTTCTACGATGATTTACTGGCGGCGCTGGAAAACGGGGATGAGGCGCAAAGCTGCATCGCCATTTGCCGGGCTATCGATCAGGGGGAGGCGATTTTACGCCGACAGTACGCCAGTGAGGCGTAGCGGCATGATTTCGGGTGCCGGTTGCCGGCACCCGAAGTACCGTCACATAAAGGCGTAGGCTACCGATAACCCTACGCCGTAATTACGCCCCGGCGCCGGCTCATAATAGCGGCCGTTGGCTTCATTGACGATAACCGAACCGACGTAGCGACGGTCGAAAAGGTTGTCGATACGGCCGAACAGATCCATCTTCCAGGGGCCGAAATCGAATTTGTAGCCGGTGTTCAGCCCAACCACCGTCCAGGACGGGGCGGCGGCGGTATTTTCATCGTTGGCCATGATATCGCCCATATAGCGGATGTCCGACCCGGCATACCAGCCCGTTTCCGGCGCATATCCCAGCGACGCGTAGCCCATATTGCGGGCGATCCCCGGTATGCGGTTGCCGTTGCAGCTGGCGTCATCGCAGACGTTGCTGCGGTAGGTGGCGTCGAGCCACGTCCAGGCTGCCTGCAGGCGCCAGTTTTCGGCAAACTGCTGGTCCAGCGACAGCTCTGCTCCCTGACGGCGCGTTTTTCCGGCGTTCTTGTAGCTGGTGCGCCCGCCGCTGCTGCTGGCGACGACGATTTCGTTATCGGTGTCGGTCTGGAACAGCGCGGCGCTCAGCAGGCCGTTGCCTATGCGCGTTTTGCTGCCGATCTCCACCGTCTCGTTGGTCGCGGGCTGCAGCGCGACGTTGAGGCCGCTCTGGTTATCAGGGCGGTAGGAGAGCTCGTTGATGGTGGGGGTTTCAAAACCGCACCCGGCGGAGGCGTACAGGTTCCAGGCATCGGTCAGCGCATATTTTAGCGAGCTGACCGGCAGCCACTTGCGGTAGCTGGCGTCGCCGCTGTCGTCGCCGTTGCCGGGAGCGATGTAGTGGTCGTTAGAGTCAAACCAGACAGAGCTGTAGCGCACGCCAGCGTCCAGCGTCAGCTTATCGGTTAGCTGCCACTGGCTTTGCAGATAGGGGTCGAGGTTCCACATCAGGTTGCGTTCGTCGCGACGCAGCGCTCCGGTCTGGCCGTAATCCGGCACGCCGTTGTTCATCACGAAGTTCTGGTAGCCTTTACGCTGTTCGCTCATGTTCTCGTAATCCAGCCCGGTGGTAATGCTGACCGGCACCAGCAGCTCGCCGCGGTGCGTCCAGCGGGTGTCGATGCCCTGATAATACCGGGCCAGATCGATAACCCCGCCCGCGCTGGCCGGGTTAAGCTGCGGGCCGCGGGGAATCGACTGATACTGGGTGGTCTGTCGTTCGCCCGCGTACATCATGACGTTAAGGTCGTCGCGTTCGCTGAGCTGGCGCTCATAGCGAACGCCTGCCTGGGTCTGCGTGATGTCTTTACGGGTACTGTACTGGTCGCCGCGCGGCGACTGCTGCGGATCGCTGCGCCATTCATCCCAGCTCAGCCCGCCCGGATCGTTGGCCTTGATATCGACGCTGTTGAACAAAAGCGTCAGCGTGCTGACGTCGTCGATCCTCACGCCCAGTTTGGCGTTGGCGAGGTTTTTGCGCGCGCTGCTGTGGTCGCGATAGCCCTGAGTGGCAAACCGGCTGGCGGAGACGGCGTAATTCACATCGCCGGCGTGGCTGCCGTCGCCCACCGCGCCGGTGGCCTTCAGGCCGTAGCGCCAGCTGCCATAGCTGCCGTAGTAGCTGCTGGCCTCGATCGTCGCGGGCTCACGGCCCGTCTCGGTGGTGATATTCATCACGCCGCCGGAGGCGTTGCCGTACAGCGCGGAGAAGGGGCCGCGCAGCACGTCCACGCTTTCAATGCTGTTGATGTCGATGTTCGACGTCTGCCCCTGGCCGTCCGGCATGGTCGCCGGGATCCCATCGACATACAGGCGGATACCACGCACGCCGAAGGTGGAGCGGGAGCCGAAGCCGCGAATTGAGAGCTGCAGATCCTGCGCATAGTTTTGCCGGTTCTGCACCTGCAGGCCTGGCACCGCGCCGAGGGATTCTGAGAGGTTGACGCGCGGCGTCGCGCGGCGCATATCGTCGCCGTCCACCACGCTGATGGCGGCAGGGGTATCCAGTTCGGAGACGGGCTGGGGGCTGGCGGTGACGATCAGCGTCTGTTCATCGGCCGCGGCGGCATCGGGCAGGGCGATAAACGGGAGGAGCAGCGCGGGAAGCGCAGCCCGGCGGGCAGCAAGGACTTTCATGGGCGTTCTCTGTATAACAAACAGGAGGAAATGTATGTGAGCATGTTAATGTTTTTGTAAATTATTTGAAAATATTAAAGGCACGTTACGTTAAGTTCTGCGTTAACACTGGCCTGCTTGTGGCTAAATGCGTATTTAACGCTCCACTTTGTGACAAATAATGATTACTATTCGCATCTATAACTACGGCAGGGCAACGACTCCGCCGACCGGAAGCCTGTGATGCAGCACCATTTTTTGTTTATCAAAGGAAGTCGTCATGTCATTACGTCATTTTTCCGCACCGCGCCTGCGCCGTTCGTTGTTGTTAACCTCACTGCTGCTGGCGGGGTCGTTTACCGCTCAGGCTGACGAAATGCTGCGCAAGGCCGTGGGCAAAGGCGCCTATGAAATGGCCATCAGCCAGCAGGATAACGCGCTGTGGGTGGCAACCTCCCAGAGCCGGAGCGCCGACAAAGGCGGCGTGGTCTATCGCCTCGACCCGCAAACGCTTGACGCAACGCTTGCGGTGCACAGCGACGCCAAACCGTTCGGCGCGGCCATTAATAACCAGACGCAGACCCTGTGGTTCGGCAACAGCATCGACGGCGCGGTGACGGCGGTCGACGCCAGAACGGGCGAGGTCAAAGGGCGCCTGACGCTGGACGGCCGTAAGCGCAGCGAGACCGTTAAACCGCTGCAGCCGCGCGAGCTGGTCGTCGATGAGAAGCGCAACACCGTCTACATCAGCGGCGTGGGTAAAGAAAGCGTTATCTGGGTAGTGGACGGCGCAAACCTGACGCTGAAGACAACCATCAGCGGCACCGGCAGCCGCAGCACCGCGCTGGCATTGGACCGCGATGCGCAGCGTCTGTATACCGTTAGCGCCGACGGCGAACTGGTGACGATTGACACCGCGAGCCACCGTATTCTCAGCCGTAAAAAGCTGGCGGACGACGGCAAAGAGCACGCGTTCCTGAACATTGCTCTCGACCAGGCCGGGCATCGCGCGTTCATCAGCGATTTTAAACAGCCGGAGATACTGGTGGTGGACTACCGCGACGGTAAGGTGCTGGAGAAGATTTCCGCCGCGGAATCTCTGGCGGTGCTGTTCAACCCGGCGCGCAACGAAATTTACGCCACCCATCGCAAGGCCGGCAGCGTCAGCGTGATTGACGGCAAAAGCTATAAGGTGGTGAAAACGTTCGACACCCCGACGAATCCGAACAGCCTGGCGCTGTCTGCGGACGGTAAAACGCTGTACGTCACCGTGAAGCAGGCGTCTTCGCGGGAGAAAGAAGCGACGCAACCGGATGACGTTATTCGTATCACGCTGTAATCCTTCATGATGTCCCGATCCCTTCGTCTGTAGCGGAGAGGGGATCGCAATCACCTCCTGTTACAACCCGCCGGTAGCCCTTCGCGGCGCAGAGGCTTAAAATCCTTCTCCTTTCAACCGGCTGGCAGCCGGTGACGGATCATGATGGAGAACCAATGAAAAAGCCTTTCTTATTCTTTTTGGCCGGGACGGTGCTGGTCGCGCTGGCAGGCTGTAGCAGCAACTATGTAATGACCACCAAAAGCGGACAGACGATTGTCACCCACGGCAAACCGCAGCTCGATAAAGAGACCGGGATGACCCGCTATGTCGATCAGGACGGTAATGAGCGGCAGATTAACAGCAGCGACGTGGCGCAGTTAATTAAAGACTAAGTCCGCGAGAAAGATTGCCCGCCGGGCGGCGGGCAACAGAAACGACACGGATCAGCGGGCATCCGTTTGCTGCGTCAGGACGTTGCCCGGCGCGTCGCGATGGATGTGGTGTACGCGTTTGCGAACGCCAAACCAGCCCGCCACCAGCAGCACGGCGATCAGCGGAATCGATCCGATGGTGTAGGTCCCGTTCGGGTAGTCGAACGCCATCAGCACCAGCACGCTGAGCAGGAACAGCAGCGTCAGCCAGGAGGTCACCGGCGCCCCAGGCATACGGAAGCTGACCGGCGCGCATTTCCCTTCTTGAATCGCCTTACGCAGGCGCATTTGACACACCACGATAAACGCCCAGGAGGCGATAATCCCCAGCGAGGCGACGTTGAGGACGATTTCGAACACCTGCGATGGCACCAGATAGTTCAGGAAGACGCCAATCACGTAGACGCAGAGCGTGGCGAGGATCCCGGCGTACGGCACCTGGTGGCGGCTCATTTTTGACATGAACTGCGGCGCGGACCCGCCCATCGACATCGAGCGCAGAATACGGCCGGTAGAATAGAGCCCGGAGTTCAGGCTGGAGAGCGCCGCCGTCAGCACCACGATGTTCATAATGCTGCCGATATACGGCACACCAAGCTTCGAGAAGAAGGTTACGAACGGGCTCTGTCCCGCCTGGTAGGCGTTCCACGGCAGCAGCAGCACCAGCAGCACGACTGAACCGACGTAGAACAGGCCGATGCGCCAGATAACGCTGTTAATCGCTTTTGGCACCATTGTTTGCGGATCTTTGCACTCCCCGGCGGCGGTACCGACCAGCTCGATAGAGGCAAAGGCGAAAACGACCCCCTGCACCAGCACCAGCGCTGGCAGCAGGCCATGCGGGAAAAAGCCGCCGTTATCGGTGATCAGATGGAAGCCCGTGGCGCCGCCGTCCAGCGGTTTGCCGCTGCCGAGAAACACGGTGCCGACCACCAGAAACACCACAATAGCCAGCACTTTGACCAGCGCGAACCAGAACTCCATTTCGGCGAACCACTTCACGCCGATCATGTTCATGGTGCCGACAATCGCCAGCGCGCCGAGGGCAAATACCCACTGCGGCACATCGCCAAACGCGCCCCAGTAGTGCATGTAGAGCGCAACGGCGGTGATATCCACAATGCCGGTCATCGCCCAGTTGATGAAGTACATCCAGCCAGCGACAAAGGCGGCTTTTTCGCCGAGAAATTCGCGGGCATAAGAAACAAAGCTGCCGCTGGACGGACGATGCAGCACCAGTTCACCGAGTGCGCGCAGAATGAAAAAAGAGAATATACCGCAGACGAGATAAACGATGGCCAGGGAAGGACCGGCCATCTGCAGGCGCGCGCCCGCGCCTAAAAATAACCCGGTGCCGATGGCGCCGCCGATGGCGATCATCTGCACCTGACGGTTGCCCATGGCTTTGTGATACCCCGCGTCCTGCGAGTTCAGCCATCGGCGTTTGGCAGCATGATGCTCTGCCGCGCTGTTATGTTCGGTGTTCATTATAGTATTCAGATTCCTGTCATTACCCCAAACGGGGTTAAAGATATTTTGTTACGCAGAAATGATTGCGTACAGCATATTGCTCTGTTTTTCCCGGCATTCTGACGTAGGGATAAGACAAAAGCTGGCGCAGCATCCTACCTGTAAATGTTAAATGACGCAAAAGGTTGCCGCGGCAGGCTACACTTTGAGTGGGATGGGGGGCCAAATCGATGTCATCACTTTTTGCTTGCCGGAGGCGGCGAGGGGAATTCCCTTTGCGACCGCTCTTTTCGCTGTGCCTTGCGCTGCTTGCCGTGGCCTTTGCCGCCAGGGTTCAGGCGGCGGGGGGCGTTTTTGAGGAGTCTCTTGCGCTGCCGGTGGTGATTCATGGACACCGCTATACGCTGGATACTCTGGTGGTACACCCGGATGCGCCGGGCCGCTATCCGCTGGCGCTGATAGCCCAGGGGTCGAGCAGTTCGGAGTTTTCACCCCAGGATATCCGCCCGGACAGCTTTCGTTCAATTGCCCATGATTTCGCCCACCGCGGCTGGACGGCTGCGGTGGTGATGTGGCGCGGCTATGGAGCCTCAAGCGGCAGCGTGGTGGATGACGCCGGCACCTGCAAAGCGCCGGAGGCGGGGCGCTTTCTCAGCGATCATGCCGACGATTTGCAGGCCGCGATGATCTCGCTGGCGCACCGGTCGGACGTCGATTCGACGAAAAAAGCGCTGGTGATGGGGCTGTCTATCGGCGGCGTTTCCGCGCTGACGGTGGCGGGAAGGGTGACGATGCCGCCGGTCGGGGCGGTGATTAATGTCTCCGGCGGCGTCTATATGGATGCCCAGCCGTTTAAGCCCAACCCCGCCTGCCATCTGTTTTATGACGACCTGGTGATTGAGATGGGACGAAATGCGCATAATGTCGCGACCACCCACACGGCGATCCCCACGCTGTGGCTGTATGCCGCAAACGACCCCTGGTTTTCACCGCAGCTGGTCTGGCGGATGATCTCCGCCTGGCGGACGGCAGGCGGTCTTGCCGAGCTGAAGACGTTTCCGCCGTTTCAGAATGACGGGCACAAAATGATGCTGAGCGAAGCCGGGCGGCGCCTCCTGCTGCCGGAAATTGACCGCTTCCTGCGCGCGCACGGATTCCCGAGCTGGGACGAACGCCCGTGGGAAGGGTTTCTGGGTCAGCTGAGCTACGAGGACCGGGAGCAGGTCTATGACTATTTGCGTTCGGGGAGCACGGAAAAAGCGCTGGCCCGTGGGCAGGGCGGTCAGGGGTTTTACTGGTACAGCGGCGCGGCGACGCCTGCCGACGCGCGGGATGCGGCGCTGAAGCTGTGCCACCGGCGTACGGGCGATGCGTGCAATATCATTGCGGAAAACTTTCAGCTTCTCACCCGCTGACGATCAGGGCACAAAGTGTTAATCCAACGGCTAGCGGCATGATAGTTTTGAGGGCCGAGACAATAAGGAGATAGCCATGCCACATATCGATATTAAATGTTTTCCCCGCGGCCTGGACGACGAACAAAAAGCCGCGCTGGCGGAGGATATCGCCGAGGTGATTATTCGTCACCTCAACAGCAAGGACCGCTCGATAAGCGTCGCGCTGAATGAGGTGGCGGAAAGCGAGTGGAAATCGCAGGTGTGGGATAGCGAAATCGCCCCGCAGCTGGAGTCGCTGATTAAAAAGCCCGGTTACGCGATGTGACGGCGTCCCGGTAGCCTCACGGCTACCGGGCGTTTACTCCGCGGCGCGGACAAGGCGGCCGCTGGTAACGAACGTTCCGGCGCCGAGATGGTGTAACGTGTTGCGCTTATCGTCGTCAAACTGCCAGCGACCGGCGACGAAGGCCTGCTCATCCGCAGCGGCGCTGACGACCTCGCCGAACAGGGTATCGTACTTTTCCTGCGCACCGGTGGCGGGCAGCAGCCTGCACTCCATCCACGCCAGACACTTCTCTTCAATAAGCGGCAGACCAAGCACCGGCCCCTGGATAACCGGGATCCCATAGCAGTTGAATTTATCTTCATCGCGTCCGCTGACGCTGCCGACGGCGTAGGTCCAGTTCGTGGCCTCAACGCCCGGGATAACGATGCCAAAACGGCCGCTGCGCTCGATGAGCTCGCGCGACCAGGCGGATTTATCCACGACGATGGCAATGCGCGGCGGATCGAACTCCACCGGCATTGACCAGGCCGCCGCCATGACGTTTCGCCGCTCGATCTGCTCGTCATAGGTGGTAATCAGGATAGTCGGGCCGTGATTAAGCAGGCGGCTGGCATGTTTTAAGTCCACAGGGCGAAAATGAGGCATGGCAATTCCTCCGGATAATTTGCTGCATTACACTGCGAGGCGGGGGGAATGACAAGCACGGACGGGTAAATCGATCGCACAAAAACGACGGTCAGCAGAAAAAAATGCGTTATAAACAAAGCATCGTCATTGCAGGAGGCATCATGAGCCCATTTTTAATCGCCTATTTTTCCCGTCTTCACTGGACGCAGCCCCCGGCGGTCGACCTCGACACGCTGCGGGAGCTTCACCTGCGCCACAACTGCGCCATTCCGTTTGAAAACCTGGACGTTCTGCTTCCCCGGGAAATTCAGCTGGACGATCAGTCGCTGGAGGATAAGCTGCTGACCGCCCGACGCGGCGGCTACTGCTTTGAGCAAAACGGGCTCTTTGAGCGCGCGCTCAAAGAAATTGGCTTTAACGTGCGCAGCGTGCTGGGGCGCGTGGTGCTGGCAAACCCGCCGCAGATGCCGCCGCGTACGCACCGGCTGCTGCTGGTGGAGCTGGCCGGAGAGCGCTGGATTGCCGACGTCGGGTTCGGCGGGCAGACGCTGACGGCGCCGATTCGCCTGCTGGCGGATAAAGAGCAGGCTACGCCGCACGGAGTATATCGCCTGCTCAACGAAGGCAACGACTGGATCCTCCAGTTCCTTCATCACGAACACTGGCAGTCGATGTACCAGTTTGATCTCGAAAAGCAGTATTTCACCGACTACGTCATGGGCAATTTCTGGTCGGCCCACTGGCCGCAGTCCCATTTTCGTCACCATCTGCTGATGTGCCGTCATCTGCCGGAAGGCGGTAAGCTGACGCTGACCAATTTCCAGTTCACCCGCTGGGAGCAGGGGCATACGGTAGAAAAGCGCACACTGCCGGACGTTGAAAGCCTGTACCTGCTGTTGCAGGACACCTTCGGCATCGGCGTGGATGACCACAAAAACGGCTTCACGCTGGCGGATCTGGCCGCCGTGATGTCGGCGTTTGAGACGCATCCGGAAGCGGAAAAATAGGGCGGTAAAGGGTAGTGCTTGTCAGTTAAGCACTGCAGGTTGTTCCGTTCACCTGATGACCTGCAGGCTCTGAGACTTCACATCCTGTGAACGGGACAAGGGGGCCACCACGGCCCCATTGTATCCTGAGTTTTGGTTAGAATAACCCTGTAGAGATTTGCGACTGGCCGGAGCCGTCTGCCGGTACCATTACTGAGAGACAATGGCCGTCAGATTAACGACGCGATCGAACAATCTGATATCGTCGGGTGAAATACTCCACCGGCGCGCTCCAGACGTGAACCAGACGGGTGAACGGGAAGATCAGGAAAATGGTCATACCGAGCACCAGATGCACGCGGAACACGAACGCCACGCCGTCGAGATGCTGGGAAGCTCCGCCCCGGAAAGTTACCACCGCCTGCGCCCAGTCTACCAGTTTCAGCATCTCGCTGCCGTCCGGATGCTGTGCGGAAAACGGAATGGTGATTAGCCCAAGAATGCACTGAATCAACAGAATGCTGAGGATCAGAATATCCGCCGTGGTCGAGGTGGCCCGCACCCGCGGGTTGCACAGACGACGGACCAGCAGCCCTGCGCCGCCGACCAGCGTCATCACCCCGCACACGCCGCCGAGGATCATCGCCATCAGCTGCTTTTGCGACATCGGCAGGAACCAGGAGTACACCCAGTGCGGCGTCAGCATGCCGAAGAAGTGGCCGAAAAAGATCCCCAGGATGCCGATATGGAACAGGTTCGACCATATCACCATACCCCGCTTATCGAGCATCTGGCTCGAGGCGGCGCGCCAGGTGTACTGACCGTAGTCGTAGCGCAGCCAGCTGCCGAGCAGGAACACGGTGCCGCAAAGGTAGGGGTAGATATCGTAAAAGAAGACGTTAAGGTACTGTATCATTTCGGGCCTCCGGCACGGACGTCGACATACTGCGGCGCGACGTCCTGGCTAAAGCGTCGTTGATAGTGTTGCAGCGGAGAGCTGTCGCAGGCGGTGGCGTTATCTTCGATAAACTTCACCTGCTCCTCTTCCCATACCGCATCCAGCGCCTGGCGGGTATCGTCACGCTTCTCGCCGGTCACCTGCTTAGTGACGCTGTCACTTCTTAGTGGGCTGTTCGCCAGCATCAGCAGGGCGTCGAACAGCGTCCACCAGGACGCCTGGCGTTGTTTCAGCCGGCCGCCCAGCAGCGCCAGAATGGGCGCAACGTTCTGTAGCCCGTCGCGCGCCTCGTCGGGCGTCAGCGTACTGAGGTACTCCAGATACAGCGGCAGGTGGTCCGGCAGCTCGCGACAGTCAAGCGCCAGACCGGCCTGCTCATACTGGGCGAGCAAATCCACCATGGCCTGTCCGCGGTCGCGGGATTCGCCGTGTACGTGCTCGAACAGCAGCAGCGACGTCGCGCTGCCGCGCTCGAACAGATCGCACCATTCTTCCTGTTTATCCAGCAGCGGGGCCGCCAGATGCTGCGCCACCCAGGACTCCAGCGCTGGCGCCTCCTCGCGGGCCAGCGCCAGGGCGTCGTCGCGGTTTTCCCACAGCAGCGGGTCGGGGTACTCCAGCAGCAGGGCGATAAGCTTAAGGACTGGCATTATTCTCCCTCCCCGTGCTGGCGTACGCCGGAAACGTCGATTGCGTCAATACGGCGGCTGTTGAACAGGTTGAATTTGGTGTCGGAGCCGTGGCAGCCGTCGCCAAAGCTGAAGCCGCAGCCGTTGCGCTCCGGGAAGGCTTCACGCGCCAGCTCGCGGTGGCTGGTGGGGATCACGAAACGATCCTCGTAGTTGGCGATGGCGAGGTAGCGGTACATCTCCTCGACCTGCGCGACGCTCAGACCGGTCTCTTCCAGCGCGCGGGTATCGGTGACCCCTTCGACGGTCTGCGAACGCTTGTAGTGGCGCATCGCCATCATGCGTTTGAGCGCGCGCAGCACCGGGCCGGTATCGCCAGCGCTCAGCATATTGGCGAGGTACTGCACCGGAATGCGCAGGCTCTCGACCTCCGGCAGAATGCTGCCGTTGTGCGGCAGACCGCCCGCATCGGCCACGGACTGGATCGGCGACAGCGGCGGGACGTACCAGACCATCGGCAGGGTGCGGTACTCCGGATGCAGCGGCAGGGCGAGCTGCCACTCCATCGCCAGCTTATACACCGGCGACTGCTGAGCGGCCTCGATAACGTTATGCGGAATCCCTTGCTTCAGCGCTTCCTCTATCACGTTCGGGTCATGCGGGTTGAGAAATACGTCGCACTGGCGCTGATACAGGTCGGTCTCATGCTCGGTGCTGGCGGCTTCTTCAATGCGGTCCGCGTCGTACAGCAGCACGCCAAGGTAGCGAATACGTCCGACGCAGGTTTCGGAGCAGACGGTCGGCTGGCCGGATTCAATGCGCGGGTAGCAGAAAATGCATTTTTCCGATTTTCCACTCTTCCAGTTGAAGTAGATTTTTTTGTACGGGCAGCCGCTGATGCACATCCGCCAGCCGCGGCACTTGTCCTGATCGATAAGCACGATGCCGTCTTCTTCCCGCTTGTAGATAGCGCCGCTCGGGCAGGTGGCGACGCAGCTTGGGTTCAGGCAGTGCTCGCACAGGCGCGGCAGGTACATCATGAAGGTGTTTTCGAACTGGCCGTACATCTCCTTTTGCATGGCCTCGAAGTTGCGGTCTTTCGCGCGCTTTTCGAACTCGCCGCCGAGCAGCTCCTCCCAGTTCGGGCCCCATTCGATTTTATTGATGCGCTCGCCGCTGATCAGCGATCGCGGGCGGGCGGTCGGCAGGTGTTTGCCTTCCGGCGCGCGCTGCAGGTCCTGGTAATCGTAGGTAAACGGCTCGTAGTAGTCGTCGATGCCCGGCAGCGACGGGTTGGCAAAGATTTTTGCCAGTACGCCCACGCGCCCGCCGAGGCGTGGCGTCAGCTTGCCGTGGATGCCGCGGATCCAGCCGCCTTGCCACTGCTCCTGGTCCTCCCAGTTTTTCGGATAGCCGATGCCGGGCTTGGTTTCCACGTTATTGAACCACGCGTACTCCATCCCTTCACGCCCGGTCCAGACGTTCTTGCAGGTGACGGAGCAGGTGTGACAGCCGATGCATTTGTCGAGATTGAGTACCATCCCCACTTGCGAACGTATCTTCATTTTTTCGCCTCCTGAACCTGATCCCGACCTTCGTCGTCCAGCCAGTTAATATTTTTCATTTTACGGATCATGATGAACTCGTCGCGGTTGGAGCCGACGGTGCCATAGTAGTTAAAGCCCCATGCCAGCTGGGCGTAGCCGCCGATCATATGGGTAGGTTTCGGGCAAACGCGGGTGACCGAGTTGTGGATGCCGCCGCGCCGTCCGGTTACTTCGGAGCCCGGGATGTTCATGATTCGCTCCTGGGCGTGATACATCATGGTCATGCCCGGCGGCACGCGCTGGCTGACCACCGCGCGGGCGGTGAGCGCGCCGTTGGCGTTGAAGGCTTCAATCCAGTCGTTGTCGGCGATGCCGAGCTCCCGGGCGTCGGTTTCGCTTATCCATACGATCGGCCCGCCGCGCGACAGTGTCAGCATCAGCAGGTTTTCGCTGTAGGTGGAGTGGATGCCCCATTTCTGGTGCGGCGTCAGGAAGTTCAGCGCTTTCTCCGGGAAGCCGTTCGGCGGGATAGCCTTCATCTGGCTGACGCTGCGGGTATCAATCGGCGGGCGGTAGGCCACCAGGCTTTCGCCAAAAGCGCGCATCCACGGATGGTCCTGATACAGCTGCTGGCGGCCCGAGACGGTGCGCCACGGAATCAGCTCGTGGACGTTGGTATATCCGGCGTTATAGGAGACATGCTCGCTTTCAAGACCGGACCACGTCGGGCTGGAGATTATCTTGCGCGGCTGGGCGACGATATCGCGAAAGCGGATCTTCTCGTCCTCTTTGTTGAGCGCCAGATGCCGGTGATCGCGACCGGTGAGTTTGCTCAGCGCGTCCCAGGCCTTCACCGCCACCTGGCCGTTGGTTTCCGGCGCCAGCGCGAGGATCACCTCGGAGGCGTCAATTGCGGTGTCGATACGCGGACGGCCTTTGGCCGGGCCGTCGGCCTTGACGTAGTTTAGCTTGCTGAGGAAGTCGACTTCGGTTTGCGTCTGCCAGGAAATGCCTTTGCCGCCGTTGCCGAGCTTGTCCATCAGCGGGCCGAGCGAGGTGAAGCGCTCGTACGTCGCCGGATAATCGCGCGCCACCACCAGAATGTTGGGCGCGGTTTTGCCTGGCAGCAGCTCGCATTCGCCTTTGCGCCAGTCGGCCACGCCGAACGGCTGCGACAGCTCGGCCGGGGTATCGTGCAGCAGCGGCTGCAAAACGACGTCTGTTTCCTGCCCCAGGTGCCCGACGCAGAGCGTCGAAAAGGCTTTGGCGATCCCCTTGTAGATCTCCCAGTCGCTTTTCGCCTCCCAGGCCGGGTCGACGGCGGCCGTCAGCGGGTGGATAAACGGATGCATGTCCGAGGTGTTCATGTCGTCCTTTTCATACCAGGTTGCGGTCGGCAGAACGATGTCGGAAAACAGGCAGGTGCTGGACATGCGAAAATCGAGCGTCACCAGCAGGTCTAGTTTGCCCTCGATGGCGGCGGTCTGCCATTCCACCTCTTCCGGCTTCACGTCGTCGCTGTCGCCGAGCGCCTCGCCCTGAATACCGCTGTCGGTGCCGAGCAGGTACTTGAGCATATATTCATGCCCTTTACCGGAGGAGCCGAGCAGGTTGGAGCGCCAGATAAACAGGTTGCGCGGATGGTTGTTGCCGCTGTCAGGCTGCTCGCAGGCCATGCGGATCTCGCCGGAACGCAGCGCCTGAGCGGTATAGTCGGCAGGCGATATGCCGGCAGATTCGGCCTGGCGCTTGATGGTCAGCGGGTTAACGTTGAGCTGCGGCGCCGACGGCAGCCAGCCCATGCGCTCGGCGCGGACGTTGAAATCGATCAGGTGGCCGGAGAACTGGCTGGCGTCGGCCAGCGGCGACAGCAGTTCGCGGGCGGTCAGCTTTTCATAGCGCCACTGGCTGGCATGATTGTAGAAGAACGAGGTGCTGTTCATCTGGCGCGGCGGACGGTTCCAGTCCAGCGCAAAGGCCAGCGGCAGCCAGCCGGTTTGCGGGCGCAGCTTCTCCTGGCCGACGTAGTGCGCCCAGCCGCCGCCACTCTGGCCCACGCAGCCGCAGAACACCAGCATGTTGATCATGCCGCGGTAGTTCATGTCCATGTGGTACCAGTGGTTTACCCCGGCGCCGAGGATTATCATCGATCGGCCATGGGTCTTGTGCGCCGTATCGGCGAACTCGCGGGCGATCTGCGCAATATGCCGCTGCGGTACGCCGGTTATCTGCTCGGCCCATGCCGGGCTGTAGGCTTTCACTTCGCCGTAGTCGCTCGCCGCCAGCGGGTCGTTCAGCCCGCGATCCAGACCGTAGTTCGCCAGCACCAGGTCGTAAACGCTGGCTACCCGGGCCGTCGTGCCGTCGTGCAGCGTCAGCGTTTTCGTCGGCAGCTTACGCACCAGCACCGGCTCCTGTTTGACGCTGCGAAAATGTGGGTTTTCATTACCGCCGAAGTAGGGGAACGCCACGCCGGTGACGTCGTCATGGGCGCCGAGCAGGGTGAGCTGCAGCTCGGTTTCCTGACCCGCCGCCAGCGTCTCAAGGTTCCATTTTCCCTGCTCGCCCCAGCGAAAGCCGATCGAGCCGTTAGGCGCTACCGGCACGCCCGCGGCGTTGAGCGCTACGGTTTTCCACTGCGGGTTATTGGCTTCGCCGAGGTTATCGACCAGATCGGATGCGCGCAGCATCCGGCCCGGTTCGTAGCTGCCGTCGTCGCGGGCGTCGAGCAGGACCAGCATCGGCATGTCGGTGTAGCGGCGGCAGTAGTTGAGGAAGTAATCGCTGGGGTTGTCGAGGTGAAACTCTTTGAGGATCACGTGGCCCATCGCCATTGCCAGTGCGCTGTCGGTGCCCTGTTTCGGCGCCAGCCACTGGTCGCAGAGTTTCGCCACTTCCGAGTAGTCCGGAGTGATGGCGATGGTTTTGGTGCCCTTGTAGCGCACTTCGGTAAAAAAGTGGGCGTCCGGGGTGCGGGTCTGCGGTACGTTAGAGCCCCAGGCGATGATATAGCTGGAGTTGTACCAGTCGGCGGACTCCGGCACGTCGGTCTGTTCGCCCCAGGTCATCGGCGAGGCGGGGGGTAAATCGCAGTACCAGTCGTAGAAGCTCAGGCAGGTGCCGCCGAGCAGTGACAAATAGCGGGTGCCCGCCGCGTAGGAAACCATCGACATCGCCGGGATCGGCGAAAAGCCCGCCACGCGGTCGGGGCCGTAGCGTTTGATGGTCCAGACGTTGGCGGCGGCGATCAGCGGGTTCAGCTCTTCCCAGGTGGAGCGTACAAAACCGCCGTGGCCGCGCGCCTGCTTGTAGCGTCGGCATTTTTCCGGGTCCTGCATGATGGCGTCCCACGCCAGCACCGGATCGCTGTGCTGCGCGAGCGCCTCGCGCCACAGCGCGATCAGGCTTTTGCGGATTTGCGGGTACTTCAGCCGGTTGGCGCTATACAGGTACCAGGAGTAGCTGGCGCCGCGCGGGCAGCCGCGGGGCTCATGGTTGGGTAAATCGGGGCGGGTGCGGGGATAGTCGGTTTGCTGGGTTTCCCAGGTGACGAGACCGTTTTTGACGTAGATTTTCCAGCTACACGAGCCGGTACAGTTAACGCCGTGGGTGGATCGCACAATTTTGTCGAATTGCCAGCGCTGGCGATAGCTGTCCTCCCAGTCGCGGTTGTTGTTCATCACCTGTCCATGGCCGTTGGCGAAGGTTTCGCCCTTTTGCTTAAAGTAACGCAAGCGATCCAGTAGTTTGCTCATGACGTTTCTCCTGACGGGGCAGAACCTGCCCCGGGGTTGCACTGCTCACGCTGTTCTGATTTATGCTTTTGGCGACGTGCGGCGACCGTAGACGACCCAGGTCACCCCCACGCAGACGATGTAAAACACCAGAAAAACCTTCATGGCGCCGACGGGAGAGCCGGTCATGGCAAGCGAGGTGCCGAAGGCTTTCGGGATGAAAAAGCCGCCGACCGCGCCGATAGCGGAGATAAAACCCAGCGCCGCCGCGGTGTCGGTCACCGCCTCCTGCTGCGCCTGCTCGTCGCTGCCGCCGCGCTTTTTCACCCGGGCGATGGTTATCTGACGGAAGATAATGGCGATCATCTGGAACGTGGAGCCGCTGCCGAGCCCGGCGGTGAGGAACAGCCCCATGAAGACGATGTAGAAGGTGGTGAAATTCCCCTGCGAGCCGCCGCCGGGCAGCGTGAGGAACAGCAGGGCGGTAAACAGCGCCATAAAGACGAAATTCACCAGCGTCACCCGCACGCCGCCGAGCTTGTCGGAGATAACCCCGCCCGCCGAGCGCGCCAGGGCGCCGAGGAAGGGGCCGAAGAAGGCCAGCTTCAGGATATTGACGTCCGGGAACTGGGTTTTCGACAGCATGGCGAACCCTGCCGAAAAGCCGATAAAGGAGCCGAAGGTCGCCAGATACAGCAGCGCCAGCACCCACATGTGCAGCCTGCCCAGCACCGGCAGCTGGTCCGCTACCGAGGCTTTCGAGCTGGCGATATCGTTCATCCCGAACCAGGCGGCAAGAGTGGCGATAAGCAGCAGCGGCGCCCAGATCCAGGCCGCATTGGCAAGCCACATCGTCGAACCGTCGCCCTGCGGCGCGCCGTGAACGCCGAGAAAGGTGAAGACCGGCACAAAGATCACCGCCGGGGCGACCATCTGCATCACGCTGACGCCGAGGTTGCCGAGGCCGCCGTTGACGCCGAGCGCGCTGCCCTGTCTGGCTTTCGGAAAGAAAAAGCTGATATTGCCCATGCTGGAGGCGAAATTAGCGCCGGCAAATCCGCACAGCAGCGCAATTACAATAAATACCCAGTACGGGGTAGCGGTATTTTGAATGGCAATTCCGAGCCAGATGCAGGGAATAATCAGAATAACCGTGCTTATTACCGTCCAGTACCGGCCGCCAAATATAGGTACCATAAAGGAGTAGGGCACGCGCAATATTGCCCCGGATAAAGAAGGCAGTGCAGTTAATAAAAACAGTTCATCGGTAGTAAAATTAAACCCGACTTTATTCAGGTTGACCGATACGGCGCTAAACAGCATCCATACGCAGAAGGCCAGCAGCAGGCAAGCCACAGAAATCCATAGATTTCTTCTGGCAATATGCTTGCCCTTATTCTCCCAAAACGCCGCGTTTTCTGGCTTCCAGTTGCTTAAAAGATAATGATTATTCTTCTCACTTTGTTGTGACATATCGCCCTCGACTGCGCCAGCATATGATTGAAAATAAGCAAAAAGAAATGGGCAGAACCTGGGTTCTGCAGATGGGGTTGAATTTTATGGTGATGTGAAAAAGGATAGATAAAAAAGGACGACCCCGCGAATGGCCGTTGGATATAGCGCGGCTTAAGTGTTACTAATTGTAATTATACTCCCGAGGCTCACCGGTTTGCGCCGGAATGATTTTGAGTCTTCAGGGGGAATGTTACGAAAATAACTCAAGCTGAATAACGTGCTGCAGGTGGCGGGTGAATGCGGCATCGTCTACCTCCGGCATTCCCAGCACGTAAATCCCGTCCAGTCCACAGACCAGCGAAATCAGCCGCCAGGCGATATTTTCGGCGCTATCGCGCAGGGTAAATTCGCCAGCGGCATGGCCCGCGCGAATGATCCTGACCGCTTCGTCATGCCACAGGTTCATGGTCAGCAGGTACGCGCTTTTGATTTCCGGATCGCTGTCGGCCAGCAGCTGCGCCTGGCGCCACAGGCGGATATAGGGCTCCAGCCGTCCGTCCTCGCTGCCGAGGGCGGAAAACAGCTGTTCACGCCAGCCGGCGGTGCGCGAAAGGCGCTGCAGATCCATCATCTCGCGGATCACGCGGATAAACGCCTGGGATTTTAGCTCGCCGGAGGAGGTGAAATGGTGGTGGACCTGGCCTGCGGCGACGCCCGCGGCGGTGGCGATGTTGCGGACCGTCATACCGGTAAACCCTTGATCCAGCGCGACGCGCATGGCGGCCTGCATGATGGTTTCCCGACGTTCTTCGCGATTCAGATAGCCCATATCTCTCTTCCCTGGCGGTGATAGGGCGATAATAACAAAAAGCTGGACAAGTGTTCAACTTTCCCCCACGATCGCAAACTGGACGGATGTCCAGCTTTGTATTTATGAGGGAGATGTATGTTTCGCCAATGGGTAACGTTATTTGCGATTTTGCTGGTGTATATCCCGGTCGCGATTGATGCCACCGTGCTGCACGTTGCAGCGCCGACGCTGAGCGTATCGCTGGGGACCAGCAGCAATGAACTGTTATGGATAATCGATATTTATTCGCTGGTGATGGCCGGAATGGTGCTGCCGATGGGCGCGCTTGGCGATCGCATCGGCTTTAAGCGCCTGCTGCTGTCCGGCAGCGGGCTGTTCGGCCTTGCCTCGCTGGCGGCGGCGTTCGCCCCCAGCGCGATGTGGCTTATCGCCGCCCGCGCCTGTCTGGCCGTCGGGGCGGCGATGATCGTTCCGGCGACGCTGGCGGGTATTCGCAATACCTTCAGCGAGGCGCGCCACCGCAATATGGCGCTGGGGCTGTGGGCGACCATCGGTTCCGGCGGCGCAGCGTTCGGCCCGCTAATCGGCGGGATTGTGCTTGAGCACTTCTGGTGGGGCGCGGTTTTTCTGATCAACGTACCGATCGTGCTGGTGGTGATGGCGGTTAGCGCGCGGGTCGTGCCGTGGCAGCCGGGGCGGCGCGAGCAGCCGCTGAACTTTACCCACGCGGTCATGCTGGTGGCGGCGATTCTGCTGCTGGTGTGGAGCGCCAAATCGGCGATCAAGGGCAGCGAAGGGCTGGGGTTTGTTGCGCTGGCGCTGCTGGTGGGCGGCGTACTGCTGACGGCCTTCGTGCGCATTCAGCTGGCGGCGCGTACGCCGATGATCGACATGCGGCTGTTCACCCACCGTATTATCCTCTGCGGCGTGATGATGGCGATAACCGCGCTGGCGACGCTGGTGGGCTTTGAGCTGCTGATGGCGCAGGAGCTGCAGTTTGTGCACGGCAAAACGCCGTTCGAAGCGGGGCTGTTTATGCTGCCGGTGATGCTGGCGAGCGGTTTTAGCGGCCCCATCGCCGGAATACTGGTGTCGCGCATTGGTTTGCGTGAAGTGGCGACCGGCGGCATGATGCTCAGCGCGTTAAGTTTCCTCGGACTGTCGATGACCGATTTTACCACCCAGCAGTGGCAGGCCTGGGGGCTGATGACGATGCTGGGCTTCAGCGCCGCCAGCGCGCTGCTGGCCTCAACGGCGGCGATAATGGCGGCGGCGCCGAAAGAAAAAGCGGCCGCGGCCGGGGCTATCGAAACCATGGCCTACGAGCTTGGCGCCGGGCTGGGTATTGCGGTGTTCGGTCTGATCCTCACCCGCAGCTACAGCGGCTCTATTTTGCTGCCGGACGGGCTGCTGGCCGGGGAAGCGGCGCGGGCGTCGTCGTCTATCGGCGAGGCGGTACAGCTGGCGCAGACGCTGGAGCAGCCGCAGGCGATGGCGGTCATCGACGCGGCGAAAACCGCGTTTATTTCATCGCACAGCGTGGTGCTGTTCAGCGCCGGGGGAATGCTGCTGGCGCTGGCGGTCGGCGTCTGGTTCGGCCTGGCAAAGGTGCGCCAGACCGCGTGAAGCTAGCGGCTTCGGGTGGCTAACCAGCACAACAGCGAGCCGGCGCACACCATGCAGGCGCCCTGCCAGAAGCTCCAGGAGAGCGGGGCGCTGAGCAGGAACGAGGCCAGCGCCGAGGACAGTACCGGGGTAAAGTAGGAGCCGACGGCCAGCAGGCTGACGCTGCCGTGCAGGATGCCGATGTTCCATGCCGCGTAGGCGAAGCCGAGCGACAGCGCGCACATAATAAGTTTGATAACCACCGGCCAGCTGAACTGCATCGGCGGCTGGTCGCTGAACAGATATTGTATCCACAGGCTAAGCCCCGTCAGTAATACGAAAAAGGTGATGCCGTTTTTCCCTTTCGCATATTTCGCGGTAACCGTACAGTAGGCTGCCCAGATAAATGCGCCGCAGAAGGCCAGAATATAGCTCAGGGGGCTGGAAATAATATTGCTGATAATTTCATCAATATTTAATCCGTTCTCGCCGCCGAGTACCCAACTGACGCCGAGCAGCGAAAGCAGGAGCCCGGGGACGATCAATAAGGTTGATTTTTGACCGTTAAACAAAATAGCGAACAGAATGGTCAGGCTCGGCCACAAATAATTCACCATCCCCACCTCGATGGCCTGCTGACGGGTGGCGGCATAGCCCAGCGACAGGGCAAGACAAATTTCATAGCTGACGAACAGCAGGCATCCGGCCAGCAGGTAGCGCAGAGAAAATTGCCGTACGCCAGGGATTCCGACGGTGAAGACCAGCAGCAGGCCGCTTAGCGAGTAGATCATCGCCGCGCCGCCGACGGGCCCGAGCCCCTCGCTGACGCCGCGGATAAGCCCGACCATGGTGCTCCACAGGATGATGGCGATGAGTCCAATAAGCGTCGCGCGTTGTTTTGTCATTTTCCCCGGAGTTCTTTTCTTGAGACCAAAGAATAATTTATACCACTTTTATGGCGGCGGTGGGGCGTTAATTTCCGTCACCTTAATCACAAAGGATTATTAAAATTCGCCAGCGCCAACTATTAAGGGGGCATTAGTTTTCGATATTGATTTGACGCAAAAAAATCAGCGCCCGGGCTGTTAGTTTTCCCCGTGATTTATCCTGATTAACGAGGAAAACAATGGACGTCAGTCGCAGGCAGTTTTTTAAAATCTGCGCGGGCGGTATGGCCGGGACCACGGCCGCGGCATTAGGGTTCGCCCCGAAAATGGCGCTGGCTCAGGCGCGTAACTATAAGCTGTTACGCGCAAAAGAGGTTCGTAATACCTGCACATATTGCTCCGTGGGATGTGGGCTGTTGATGTACAGCCTGGGGGATGGCGCGAAGAACGCCAAAGAAGCGATTTATCATATTGAGGGCGACCCGGATCATCCGGTCAGCCGCGGCGCGCTGTGTCCCAAAGGGGCCGGGCTGCTGGACTATGTCCACAGCGAAAACCGCCTGCGCTATCCGGAGTATCGGGCGCCGGGGTCGGACAGGTGGCAGCGCATCTCCTGGGACGACGCGTTCTCCCGAATTGCAAAATTAATGAAAGCCGATCGCGACGCCAACTTTATAGAAAAGAACGAGCAGGGCGTCACGGTCAACCGCTGGCTTTCCACCGGGATGCTCTGCGCATCTGCGGCAAGTAATGAAACCGGCATGCTGACGCAAAAATTTGTGCGCTCTCTCGGCATGCTGGCGGTAGACAACCAGGCGCGCGTCTGACACGGACCAACGGTAGCAAGTCTTGCTCCAACATTTGGTCGCGGTGCGATGACCAACCACTGGGTGGATATCAAAAACGCCAACGTCGTGGTGGTGATGGGCGGTAATGCCGCAGAAGCCCACCCGGTGGGTTTCCGCTGGGCGATAGAGGCGAAAAACAACAACGATGCGACGCTTATCGTCGTCGACCCGCGCTTTACGCGTACGGCGTCTGTGGCCGATATTTATGCGCCGATTCGCTCCGGTACGGACATTACGTTCCTTTCCGGTGTGCTGCTGTACCTGATCGAAAACAATAAAATTAACGCCGAATACGTTAAGCACTACACCAACGCCGGCCTGCTGGTGCGGGAGGATTTTGCCTTCGAAGACGGTTTGTTCAGCGGTTATGACGCCGAAAAACGACAGTACGATAAATCGTCCTGGAGCTATCAGTTCGATGAAAACGGCTATGCGAAACGCGATGACACCCTGACCGACCCGCGCTGCGTGTGGAATCTGCTGAAGCAGCACGTTTCCCGCTATACGCCGGAGGTCGTCGAGAATATTTGCGGTACGCCGAAAGCGGATTTCCTGCGAGTGTGCGAAGTGCTGGCGTCGACCAGCGCGGCGGACAGAACCACCACCTTCCTGTATGCGCTGGGCTGGACGCAGCACACCGTGGGCGCGCAGAACATCCGCACTATGGCGATGATCCAACTGCTGCTCGGCAATATGGGGATGGCCGGCGGCGGCGTGAACGCCCTACGTGGACACTCCAACATTCAGGGCTTAACCGATCTGGGGCTGTTGTCGACCAGCCTGCCGGGCTATCTGACGCTGCCCTCTGAAAAACAGGCGGATCTGCAAACCTGGCTGGCGGCGAATACGCCAAAAGCGACGCTACCGGATCAGGTGAACTACTGGAGCAACTATCCGAAGTTTGCCGTCAGCCTGCTGAAATCCTTCTACGGCGATGCGGCGCAAAAAGATAACGACTGGGGCTTCGAGTGGCTGCCGAAATGGGACCAGTCGTATGACGTCATCAAGTATTTCAACATGATGGATAAGGGGCGCGTCACGGGCTATATCTGTCAGGGCTTTAACCCGGTGGCCTCTTTCCCCGACAAAAACAAGGTGGTTCGCAGCCTGAGCAAGCTGAAGTACATGGTGGTTATCGATCCGCTGGTAACGGAGACCTCCTGCTTCTGGCAGAACCACGGCGAAATGAACGATGTGGATACCGCGTCGATTCAAACCGAAGTGTTCCGCCTGCCGTCGACCTGCTTTGCCGAGGAAGACGGTTCGATTGCCAACTCCGGGCGCTGGCTGCAGTGGCACTGGAAAGGTCAGGATGCCCCTGGCGAAGCGCGTAACGACGGCGAAATTCTTGCCGGGATTTACCATCGCCTGCGCGCGATGTACCGCGCGGAAGGCGGCAAGGGCGTTGAGCCGCTGCTGAAGATGCGCTGGGACTACAAGCAGCCGGACCATCCGGAATCCGCAGAGGTGGCCAAAGAGAACAACGGCGTGGCGCTGGCGGATCTCTTTGACGCCAACGGTAATCTGCTGGCGAAGAAAGGCCAGCTGTTGAGCAGTTTTGCGCTGCTGCGTGACGACGGCAGCACTGCGTCTTCCTGCTGGATCTATACCGGCAGCTGGACGGAGCAGGGCAACCAGATGGCTAACCGCGACAACGCCGATCCGTCTGGGCTTGGCAACACGCTGGGCTGGTCCTGGGCGTGGCCGCTCAATCGTCGCGTGCTGTATAACCGCGCCTCGGCGGATATCAACGGCAAGCCGTGGGATCCGAAGCGGATGCTGATCGAGTGGAACGGACAGAAGTGGACGGGTAACGACATTCCGGACTTCAGCACCGCCGCGCCGGGCAGTAAAACCGGGCCGTTTATCATGCAGCCGGAAGGGCTGGGGCGTCTGTTCGCCCTCGACAAGCTGGCGGAAGGCCCGTTCCCGGAGCACTACGAGCCGATGGAAACGCCGCTCGGCACCAACCCGCTGCACCCCGGCGTGATCTCCAGCCCGGTGGTGCGTATTTACGAGGACGACGTGCTGCGTTTAGGTAAGAAGGACCGGTTCCCGTACGTCGGCACGACCTATCGCCTGACCGAGCATTTCCATACCTGGACCAAGCACGCGCGGCTTAACGCCATCGCGCAGCCGGAACAGTTTGTAGAGATAAGCGAAACCCTGGCGGCAAGCAAAGGCATTGCCAACGGCGACCGTGTGACGGTCAGCAGCAGGCGCGGCTTTATCCGCGCCGTTGCGGTGGTTACCCGCCGTCTGCAAACCCTGAACGTCAACGGCCAGCAGGTGGAAACCGTCGGGATCCCGCTGCACTGGGGCTTTGAAGGCGTGGCGCAAAAGGGCTATATCGCCAACACCCTGACGCCAAACGTCGGCGATGCCAACTCGCAAACGCCGGAGTATAAGGCGTTTCTGGTCAACATCGAGAAAGCCTGAGGAGCGATTCAATGACAATGGAAACACAGGACATTATCAACCGCTCCGCGACGAACCCGATGACCCCCGCGCCGCGTGCGCGGGATTACAAGGCTGAAGTCGCCAAGCTTATCGATGTCTCCTCCTGCGTGGGCTGTAAAGCCTGCCAGGTGGCCTGCTCAGAGTGGAATGATATCCGTGACGACGTGGGGCACTGCGTCGGGGTGTACGATAATCCGGCCGACCTGAGCGCCAAATCCTGGACGGTGATGCGCTTTAGCGAAACCGACCAGAACGGCAAGCTGGAGTGGCTTATCCGTAAAGACGGCTGTATGCACTGCGAAGATCCGGGCTGCCTGAAGGCGTGCCTGTCAGCCGGAGCAATTATTCAGTACGCGAATGGGATCGTCGATTTCCAGCAGGACAACTGCATCGGCTGCGGCTACTGCATCGCCGGGTGTCCGTTCAACATCCCGCGCCTCAATAAAGAGGATAACCGGGTCTACAAATGCACCCTGTGCGTCGATCGCGTCAGCGTCGGCCAGGAGCCGGCCTGCGTGAAAACATGCCCGACGGGCGCCATCCATTTTGGTAGCAAAAAGGAGATGCTGGAGGTGGCGCAGGCGCGCGTGGACAAACTGAAAGCGCGCGGCTATCAAAATGCGGGCATTTACAATCCGCAGGGGGTGGGCGGTACGCACGTTATGTACGTGCTGCATCACAACGACCAACCTGAGCTGTATCACAATCTGCCGAAGACGCCAGCGATCGATACCTCCATCAACCTGTGGAAAGGTGCCCTGAAACCGCTGGCTGCCGCCGGTTTTATCGCCACCTTTGCCGGGCTGATTTATCACTACATCGGTATCGGGCCAAATAAAGAGGCGGACGACGACGAGGAGGATCGCCATGAGTAAGTCGAAGATGATTGTGCGCACGAAGTTTATCGATCGCGCCTGCCACTGGACGGTGGTGATCTGCTTCTTTCTGGTGGCGGTATCGGGGATTTCGTTCTTTTTCCCGACGCTGCAGTGGCTGACCGAGACCTTCGGGACGCCGCAGATGGGGCGCATTCTGCACCCGTTCTTCGGCGTGCTGATTTTTGTGGTGCTGATGTTTATGTTCGTGCGTTTCGTCCATCACAACATCCCGGACAGGCAGGATATTCCGTGGTTGAAGGGGATTATCGAAGTCCTGAAGGGCAACGAGCATAACGTCGCGAAAGTGGGTAAATACAATGCCGGGCAGAAGATGATGTTCTGGACCATCATGAGCATGATCTTTGTGCTGCTGGTGACGGGCGTTATCATCTGGCGTCCGTATTTTGCTCAATATTTCCCGATTCAGGTCGTGCGCTATAGTCTGCTTATCCATGCGACCTCGGCCATCATTCTGATCCACGCCATCCTGATCCATATGTATATGGCCTTCTGGGTGAAGGGGTCGATTAAAGGGATGGTTGAAGGCAAGGTGAGCCGCCGTTGGGCGCAGAAGCATCATCCGCGCTGGTATCGCGACGTCGAACGTCTGGAGGCGAAGAAGGAGAGCGCCGAAGGGATACGCTAACGACTTGCCTGATTTGGCGCTACGTTCGTAGCGCCTTTGATCGATGCCTGCAGTCAGATACCGGTAATAAGCGCATCGACTGCCGCAACAACGTCATGTCGGGCGCTTTTTAAATTACATACAAAATCATTATGATTAATTTTAAGAATATTCAAGTTAGTAATCATAGGTGCGTAAAGAACCCATGTGTCGAATTCGATATTAATTTTTGGCGCTATATGGCGATGCCAGAGTGATAGTGAACGATTTTGCATTAATGGAACAATGGTTCTGGTAGTGAGATCCTCATAGCAATCATTCTGTATTATTATATAGTAAGGCCAGATTTTACTCGTTGCAGGTGAGGGGTTCCGGTAAACATTAAATTGTTTGAGCATTATAGCACCTTAAAAAAATCGTCATCCGTGAGTGCTCCATGTGTAGCTACAATCTCATTCATTGCACATATAAATTCTTTATCATGTTGGCGCTGCTCCTCATTTTCTTCCGGTGTCAACGTTGAGTGCTTCAGCCCCGGTGCGCTGTGCGGCTGCACATCATAGCCGTTCGTCGATGTCGATTTCATCGTGCTCTCCTGTGTTGGTGAGTGCATTATCTTCCTGCCGCGTTAAAAAACAATATGCTTTTCCCTGCCGTTTACTCATTTGCGCTGAGGGTTCTGAATAACAAGAAAGGGTCTGGTATTGCAGTGCGGAATTGTGAGGTGTATTCCTTCTTTTTTATTTGGTGAAATAAAACCGGGGTTTCCCCCGGTCAGAACAGCTCAGGAATAAAGCGGAAAGGGTAATCGACAGGCTTTATTTTACCAATTTTCCGTTTTGGCAGTTTAACCGGCTCCATCGGCAGGTCTTTATAGGGTATGCGAGAGAGCAGGTGCGAAATAATATTCAGCCGGACGCGCTTTTTATCTTCGGAGCGGGCGACGAACCAGGGCGCCCAGGCGGTATCGGTGGCGGCGAACATCGCGTCGCGCGCCTGGGTATACTCATCCCACAGGTTGAACGATTTGATATCCATCGGCGACAGCTTCCAGATTTTGCGTCCGTCGTCGATGCGGTCGCGCAGGCGGCGCTCCTGCTCCTTCGGGGTGACTTCAAGCCAGTATTTGAGCAGGATAATCCCGGATTCCACCATGGAACGTTCCACCAGCGGGGTGCCGTCGAGAAATTTTTCGACCTGCTCCTCGGTACAAAAGCCCATCACCCGCTCAACGCCCGCGCGGTTATACCAGCTGCGATCGAAAATAACGATTTCGCCCGCTGCGGGCAGGTGGCGGATGTAGCGCTGGAGATAAAGCTGGCTCTTTTCTCGCTCCGTCGGCGCGGGAAGGGCGACGACGCGGAATACGCGGGGGCTTACGCGCTCGGTAATCGCCTTGATGGTGCCCCCCTTACCGGCGCCGTCGCGGCCTTCAAAGACGATACAGACTTTGAGCCCTTTGGCGACAACCCAGCGCTGTAGCTTAACCAGCTCCACGTGGAGGCGCCGCAGCTCCTTTTCGTACGCTTTCGTCTTCATTGAAGCAGGCGTTGATGTCTCTGCGATGATGCTGACTTTTTTCTTGTTTCCCATAGCTATCTTCTTCTTCTGTGGAGGATGTTGGGATTGTTGAGGTAACACTTTGAAGTGTAATCGCGCCCGTGCGGGATCGCGAAAATTATGCAGAGAAAAAACAGGCGCCAGCATGGCGCCTGTTTGATGGGGCTATAGCCGCTCAAGACGGGCGTTGAGGGCGTCTATCTCCTCACGCCACTGCGCCTGCAGCTGCGGTTTTTGATGTTTCGGCTTTCGCGCCAGATCGTCCGCCAGCAGCGACTCAAGAGCCACCAGCGTCTCCAGCAGGTCCTCCGGTTCTTCGGCGGGCGTCGGTCGCCCACCTGCGCGGGCGGGCGCGATAGCGGTACTGTCTGAGCCATTGCGCAAGCGCTCCCAGGCCGCGTCGGCATCATGCCACTCTTCCAGCCGACCGTTATCGATTAACCAGAAACGGTTACAGCTTTGCGCCATCAGCTGGCGGTCATGGCTGACCAGCAGGACGCCGCCGGAAAACTCGCGCAGCGACTGCGCCAGCGCCTCTTTACCTTCCATATCGAGATGGTTGGTCGGTTCATCCAGCATCAGCAGGCTATAGCGCGCCAGCGTCAGCCCGACGAACAGCAGCCGGGAACGCTCGCCGCCGCTCAGTGAATTCACCTGCTGGCCGTGTCGGCTCCACGCAAATCCGGCGCTGATAAGCGCCATTTTGCGTTCTTCCGCTGAGGCCGCGAACGGCAGCAGGGCGTCAAACAGCGTGGCGTCATCCGCCAGCTGGCGCAGCGTCTGGTCGTAATAGCCGATGTCCACCCGCGGATGGATTTTCAACGCCGCGTCAGACGCAGGCAGGCCGACGTTTTGCCAGATAAGCCGCAGCAGTGAGGATTTCCCGCAACCGTTGCGACCGATAACCGCCACGCGATCGCCGGATTTAAGCCGCGCTGCTCCGGTGGTGAACAGCGCCGGTAAGCCCGGCGCGGGTGCTACCGCGAGGTTTTCCATTTCCAGCAGACGGTCGGCCTGCAGCGCATCGCCGCGCAGTATCAGCTGCCACTGGCTGCCGGCGGTAACGTCCGTCTGGCTTTCCGTTAGCCGTTCAACCTGCTTTTCCATCTGTTTGGCTTTACGGGCAAGGCCTTCGTTATCGTAGACTTTGCCCCAGGTGGCCAACCGTCTGGCGCTGGTGGCGATGCGGTCTATCTCTTTCTGCTCGGCTTTAAACCGCAGCGCATCGCTCTCATCCTGCGCCGCCAGCGCCTGACGCGCGGCGCTGCAGGGCAGAGCAAACGCGTGCAGACGACGGTCGCGCAGGATAAGGCTCGCGTTGGTGACGTTATCCAGCAGCTGCTGGTCGTGGGAAACCAGAATAAAACTGCCGTTCCAGCCGTTGAGAAAACGCTCCAGCCACAGCAGCGTGGGCAGATCGAGGTGGTTGCCAGGCTCATCCAGCAGCAGCAAATCCGGCTGGCGGATGAGCGCCCGCGCCAGCAGCAGGCGGGTATGCTGGCCGCCGCTCAGCGTTGCCGCCGTCAGCGCGGTATCCTGCGGGCTAAAACCCATCTCCGCCAGCAGGGCTTCGGCGCGCCAGCGCTGAGGCTCGCGTTCCAGAGGCGGCAGCTGCGCCAGCACGGCCGTGAGCAGGGTTAACTCGCCCAGCTGTTCCGGTAAATGCTGTTCCACGCGTCCCGGCAGGCAGTGGCGGGCGAGAGAGACGGAGCCCGAAGAAGGGGGCAGAGTGCCGTCCAGCATCTTCAGCAGCGTGCTTTTGCCGCAGCCGTTGTAGCCGATAAGCCCGACGCGGTCGCCTTTTTTCAGGGTAAAAGAGAGATCGGAAAACAGCGGACCAAAAGCCGTTTCCATGCACAGCGCTTGTGCAGTCAGTAATGTACTCATGTGAACTTACTCAAGTGTTACAGGCATGTTTATGCCTCGTCAAACATCGCTGACGATAACCTGATAAGCCCGAGAGAAGGGATTTGGGGTGGTTTCTTCGCTCAAGCCACCGTTATCGCAGCACGATACCGATAACGCCTGAGCAGATGCGATCACCAAAAGTATGTGAAATATCAAACATTTCACAGTACGGCATGGGATCCTCCTTATATTTTCATCAAGTTAATAGGTGAGGCGAGTGTAGCGGGGAATGCGGGTATTGACCAGTCGCGGGAGCAGGACCTACGAAGATACGTAGGTCCTGTCGGACATCAGACGGAGGTGCGGCGGTAGTTGCGGTATTCCGGCAACCAGAAGTTGTCGTCAATCGCCTGCTGCAGCGCATCGGCGGAGGTATTCATCGCGACGCCCTGCTGCTGCGCCATTCTGCCGACCGCGAAGGCAATCGCCCGGGAAACTTTATGGATGTCTTTTAGCGCCGGCAGCACCAGACCTTCGCCGTTATTGACCAGCGGTGAGTGTTTGGCGAGCGTTTCGCTGGCGGACATCAGCATTTCGTCGGTGATCCGCGTGGCGCCAGCGGCGATAACGCCAAGGCCGATACCCGGGAAAATGTACGAGTTGTTGCACTGGGCGATGGGGTACGTCTGGTCTTTCCACACTACCGGGTCGAACGGGCTACCGGTGGCGACCAGCGCATTGCCTTCGGTCCAGGCGATGATGTCCTGCGGCGTCGCCTCCACGCGGGACGTCGGGTTGGACAGCGGCATGACGATCGGCCGCGGGCAATGCTTGTGCATTTCGCGGATGATCTCTTCGGTGAAGAGGCCGGTCTGACCGGAAACGCCAATCAGAATGTCCGGCTTAACATTGCGCACCACGTCCAGCAGCGACAGGACGTCTTCTCGGGTGTCCCAGTGCTCCAGACCGTCGCGCTTTTGCACCAGCTTGTTCTGGAACGGCAGCAGGTTCGGCATCTGGTCGGTGAGCAGGCCGAAGCGATCGACCATAAAGACGCGGGAGCGCGCCAGCTCCTCGCTCAGCCCTTCGCGCTGGGTCTGGGCGATAATCTGCTCGGCGATACCGCAGCCGGCGGAGCCTGCGCCAAGGAAGACGATTCTTTGATCGCACAGCTGGCTGCCTGCAGCGCGGCTGGCGGCGATCAGCGTGCCGACGGTGACGGCGGCGGTGCCCTGAATGTCGTCGTTGAACGAGCAAATTTCATCGCGGTAGCGGTTGAGCAGCGGCATGGCGTTCTTCTGCGCGAAATCTTCAAACTGCAGCAGAACGTTCGGCCAGCGGTGTTTTACCGCCTGGATAAAGTCATCCACAAACTGGTAATACTCATCGTCGGTAATGCGCGGGTGGCGCCAGCCCATGTACAGCGGGTCATTGAGCAACTGCTGGTTGTTGGTGCCGACATCCAGCACCACCGGCAGGGTATACGCCGGGCTGATGCCGCCGCAGGCGGTGTACAGCGACAGCTTGCCGATAGGGATCCCCATCCCGCCGATACCCTGGTCGCCGAGGCCGAGGATGCGCTCGCCGTCGGTGACCACGATAACCTTAATGGTATGGTTCGGCACGTTTTGCAGGATATCGTCCATGTTGTGGCGGTTTTCGTAGGAGATAAACACGCCGCGCGCGCGGCGGTAGATCTCCGAAAAGCGCTCGCAGGCGGCGCCGACGGTGGGGGTATAAATAACCGGCATCATCTCGTCGAGATGGTTCTCGACCAGACGGTAGAAAAGGGTTTCGTTGGTGTCCTGGATGTTGCGCAGATAGATGTGCTTATCAATCTCGGTTTTGAAGCCCTGGTACTGGATCCAGGCGCGCTCTGCCTGCTCTTCAATGGTTTCCACCACCTCCGGCAGTAAGCCCAGCAGGTTGAAGTTGCTGCGCTCTTCGACGCTGAAGGCGCTGCCTTTGTTCAGCAGGGGAAACTCAAGCAGGATCGGGCCTGCATAGGGGATGTAAAGCGAACGGTTTTTTTTATGGTTAAGTAACATCTTACTCACTCCTTTGTCATCACTCCCGGCCTGTACCAGAGGCGGCATGGACCGGCGGGTACGGCGGCGGGGCAGAGTATAAAGCAAGTGCCTGCAAAAAGGGGCATCAGAAGGGATGTGAAAGTAAAAAAACAGCATCTTTGTTGTGAAGCCTGTGTTACGCGCGAAGCTGTGAACGGCCGGATAGCGCGTCGGTATTTCACTAATAGCTGTAATAACCCGAACTGTTTTAAATTATAAAAATATTCGCTTTCCGATTTAAATGAATAAGCACGCAATGCTTAATGTTATTCTGTTATGCTTATTAATATGTCTCGTGCCTGTAGCAATACAGGGCCAGTAGTAGTTCTTTCCTAACTATTAACTCGCGTAGACCCCTCCCTGGAATTCGTCCGATTTGCCAGGGAGGCTTTTTTAGTGAAGATGCCAGGCGATAGTGGTCGAGCTAAATCGATAATGCTGAATTCATTCAGCGTAATACCGTTGCTTCGCATCATCATTAATATAACGACAATTGTATCAAGCCACCTCGCCCGATATCGTCGCCGGTATCGGGTATTTTTTTATGGACGCAGGAGTCAACGGGTTGACTCCTGGCGTTAATTACATAATTTTCATGCCGATAAACTGGTTCATATGCCCGGCGCGCTTGATGAAGAGCAGCGCTTCAAGCGTGGCGACGTCCTGCTCCGTTGGGCCAGACTCCAGTCGGTCATACAGCTGTCCAGGGCTAATGCCGAACAGCGGGTAGAGGATACCCGCGAGGCGTCTGTATTCTTGTTTTATTTCAGAACTGGCTTTGCCGGATAATGGGAAATTGGAGAGTTCAATTACTCCATTCTGGAATGTGTGATGTTTGTCGAGCGTGCGATCCATCTTATCGTCCTTTGGTGTTGATGAGCGTACCGGCAATGCGGATATCATATTTTAACGTGTTTGCGTATTCCGATTCACTGAAAAATAGCGGCAATATATTTTTTAAAACGATATTTTTTTATAAAATGAATTAAAGATTGACAGCTGCTGATGTATGGCTGGCGGAAATAAAGAAAACCCCGCACAGCAAAAGCGGGGTCAGGCTCGACGTCGATAACATTTATACGCGGCGTTTACGGCCGGTTGCATGGGTATGGTTAAGCATGGTCTCTGCGTCGCCTTCGATCAACATCTTTTTCTGGTTAGACAGCTTGTAGTTTAAGCCGAGGATATGACGTGCCTTGCGGTTCGATTTCATTCTGACTCCTTAATCCTGTTTCTGGTTTCAAGGACAGGCCCGGCGGGGCCGGGCGGAATGCAACCCCATAGTGCATCGCGGAATGTTGATGCAGCTATGATACTCGGCCATCTCTGCAGAAATAGCAACGTCAGTACGCCGGATTAAGCGCCTTTACCATTTCATTTCCCCTTTGTTGACCTTCGCGCTCAGCTCCAGTGAGCTGTCGTCTTTAAGCGCTGGCCACTGTTTTTTCATCGCGGCGGTTACGCCTGCGGCGTCGCGGTGCGCGGCCAGCGCCTGTTCAAACTGCGCGAGGTAGTCGCGGGTGAAGGTAATCGCCCTGTCGCCCTGCGGCGGAGTGCCCAGATAGTGGCCCGGGATGACGCGCTGTGGGTGAAGCGCCGCCATCGCGTCAAGGGTCTGGCGCCATTCGTCGCGGCTGGCGGTGGTTTGCGTATCCGCCGTCCAGACATGAATGCCCCAGGAAATGGCGGTACCGCCGAGAATGGTTTTATTCGCCGGGATCCAGACGTAAGCGGCATGGCTGTCCGGCTGCTTGATCTCTACCTTTTCACCGTCGATGGTGAAGGTATCCGCGCTGATGACCTGAGGAACATAGACCGCGTCCGGCGCGCCGTCCTTCATTTTCGGTCCCCACCAGGCAAGCTTCGCCGCTTTGGTGGCGTTGATATGGTCAACCACCTTTTGGCTGGCGACGATCTCGACCTGCGGGAACGCCTTCACCAGCGGTTCGAGGCCAAAGTAAAAGTCCGGATCGCCGGAGGTGATCACAATACGCTTCAGCGGCTTGCCGTTTTTGCGGATCATCTCAAGCAGTTTTTCTCCGTCTTTCACGTTGAACTGCGCGTCAAACAGTACGGCCTCATGCGGACCGGAAACCAGCGTCGAGGTGACCGGAAACAGCCCCTTTTCCTGCGGGTTGTAGACCTCAAGGGTAAGCGGCGCGGCGAGAGTCGCGGTACTGAACAGGGCAGTGGCAATAGCAACAGCGGTTATTTTCATGATGTCATCTCATTAACGGGTGAATACGGCTATTGTACGGAAATCTTGATTTGCAAGAATTCCTGAAAAAAGAGATGCTGAGTTTCATAAATCGAGCAAATGGGGGCGGAAATGGACCGCATTATTGCCGCAGAGGTTTACAATCGCATCTGTGAGCTTGGCAGCCTGAGCGCGGCGGCGCGGGCGCTGGGAATGTCGAGGCCGATGGTGAGCCGCTATCTTGAACAGATGGAAAAATGGGCGGGAGCGCGGCTGATTCATCGCTCAACCCGCAGGCTGACGCTGACGCCTGCCGGGGAGAAAACGCTGCAGAAAACTCGCAACCTGGCGCGGCTGTCGCAGGAGATTGAAGGGCAAACGCAGCGCAATACGCCAGCCGGCGTTCTGCGCGTGGCCTGCGCGCATTTTACCGCCATGCAGCTGATTTCACCGATATTGCCCGATTTTCTCGCCCGTTATCCGCAGCTGCGGCTAGAGCTGGATATCAATAATCATCCGGTGAGCCTCGTCGGTGAGCGTATCGATGTGGCAATCCGCATCACCGATAACCCCGAGCCGGGCGCTATCGCCAGACGGCTGGGGGAGTGCCGTTCGGTGCTCTGCGCGGCGCCTGCCTATCTGCAGCAGCGGGGGACGCCGGACACGCTGGCGGCGCTGGCTGACCATAATTGCCTGCACTACAGCCATTTTGCCGGCCAGGCGTGGCACTTCAGCGATGCGCAGGGCGAAAGTCATTCCGTGGCCGTGCAGGGTAATTTGAGCGCCGGAATTTCGTCGCTGCTGCTCGACGCGGCGCTTGCCGGCTGCGGCATTGCGATGCTGCCCTGGCTTGAGGCGCAGCACGGGCTGGAAAGCGGCGCGCTGGTGCCGCTGCTGGCGGGGTATCAGCCGAAATCGCTGGGGGTGTACGGCCTCTATTTATCGCGCGACTATCAGCCTGGCGCGCTGCATCTGTTTCTGGATGAGGTGCAAAACAGACTGATATCGCCGCACACCTGACCGACATTATCTCGTTCTATACTTTACTTCCCACAGTTAAGTCGAAGAGGTGAAATGATGACTATCCACAAGAAAGGACTGGCGCACTGGGAAGGCGATCTTAAACGCGGCAAAGGTACGGTTTCCACCGAGAGCGGGGCGCTAACCCAGCAGCCTTACGGCTTTAACACCCGTTTTGAGGGCGTGAAGGGGACCAACCCGGAAGAGCTTATCGGCGCGGCGCATGCCGCCTGTTTTTCGATGGCGCTATCGCTGATGCTGAGCGAAGCAGGCTTTACCGCAACCTCGATCGATACTACCGCGACGGTATCGCTGGATAAAACCGCGTCAGGTTTTGCGATTACGAAAGTCGCGCTGGAAAGCCGTATTGCGGTGCCCGATGTCGATGCCGCGACGTTCGACGGCATCATTCAGAAAGCGAAAGCAGGATGCCCGGTTTCACAGGTGCTGAAGGCGGAAATTACCCTCGATTATCAGCTTAACGGCTAGCGGAATATGCCCGCATCTGCGGGCATATTCCGTGAGTTAGCGCAGGCGGCGGTGCAGAAGGCTGCCGGTCAGCACGGCGAGAACCAGCATCAACGCGATGAACCCGCCGACGCCGTTCCAGCCGTAGTTGTGCCAGAACACGCCGCCTGCCGTACCGGCAATACTGGAGCCGAGATAGTAGCTGAACAGATACAGCGACGACGCCTGCCCGCGGGCGCGACGGGCGCGCGGGCCTATCCAGCTGCTGGCGACGGAGTGGGCGGCGAAGAACCCGGCCGAGAACAGCAGCATCCCGGCGAAAATCAGCCACAGCGAGGAAAACAGCGTCATCAGCAGGCCAAACAGCATCACGCCGGTCGCGGTGACCATCACCGGTCCGCGCCCGTAGCGCTGCGTCATGGCGCCCGCTTTCGGCGAGCTCCAGGTGCCGGTGAGGTAGGCGAGCGACAGCAGGCCCACTACCGCCTGGCTGAGCGACCACGGCGACATCATCAGGCGATAGCCGATGTAGTTAAACAGCGTGACGAAGGAGCCCATCAGCAGGAAGCCTTCAAGAAACAGCAACGGCAACCCGCGGTCGCGCCAGTGCAGGCGGAAGTTGATCAGCAGCGATTTCGGGCGCAGCGATGTCGCTTTGAAATGGCGCGAGTCGGGCAGAATACGCCAGAACATCAGCGCGGCGGCCAGCGCAAAACAGCCGATAATCGCAATCGCCGCGCGCCAGCCGAAGAAATCGGTAATAACCCCGGTGATGAGACGCCCGCTCATGCCGCCAATAGAGTTACCGCTGATATACAGCCCCATCGAGAAGGCGACGAAGCTCGGGTGAATTTCTTCACTCAGGTAAGTCATGCCCACCGCCGCCACGCCGCTCAGCGACAGGCCGATCAGGGCGCGCATAATCAGAATGCCCTGCCAGCTGGTCATCAGCGTCGACAGCAGGGTGCAGCAGGAGGCCAGCAGCAGCGCGGTGACCATGACCTGTTTACGGCCGATAGCGTCAGAAAGCGGGCCGGTAAACAGTAGACCCACCGCCAGCAGCGCCGTGGAGATGGAAAGCGAAACGCTGGCGCTGGCGGGCGATACGCCGAACTCGTTCGACAGCACCGGCAAAATCGGCTGTACGCAGTAGAGCAGCGCGAAGGTCGCCAGACCGGCGGAGAAGAGCGCCAGGGTGACGCGAATAAACTGGGGAGTACCGCGCTGGATAAACTGACCCGGCTGGGCAGGGCGAGTATCGTTGATCGTGGTTGCCGGAACATTATCAACGGTGGTTGTACGACTCACGGGAAGATCCTTGGTGATAACAGCGAATAAAGAAGACGACACAGGTCACAGAATCAGGGTAGGAAATTGTGAATATTCTGTCTAATATATTAATAATCTCAAATGATATTTTAAACGTATGAATATTGAGCTGCGTCATCTGCGCTATTTCGTGGCGGTGGCCCAGGAGCTGCATTTTGGCCGCGCTGCCGCCCGCCTTAACATCTCCCAGCCGCCGTTAAGCCAGCAGATTCAAACCCTTGAAAATGAAATTGGCGCCAGGCTGCTGGCGCGCACCAACCGAAGCGTCAGCCTTACCGAAGCCGGAAAACAGTTTCTTGCCGACTGTCAGCAGATCCTGATGCAGGTCGAAGAGAGCGCGGCCCGCGCCGCCAGGCTCCATCAGGGCGAAACCGGCGAGCTGCGTATTGGCTTTACCTCGTCAGCGCCGTTTATTAAAGCGGTCTCCGACACGCTGTCGCTGTTTCGCCGCCAGCACCCGGATGTGCATATTCAGACGCGGGAAAGCAATACCCGTGAGCAGATAACGCCGCTGAACGAAGGCGCGCTGGATCTGGGCCTGATGCGCAAAACGCAGCTCCCGGAGACGCTCGAATGGCAGATTATCCTGCGTGAACCGCTGCTGGCGATGATCCATCGCGATCATCCGCTGGCCGCTCAGGCGCAGGTCAGCCTGGCGGAGCTGGTGACGGAGCCGCTGGTGTTTTTTGACCCGCAGGTCGGCACGGGGCTGTACGACGATATTCTGGGCCTGCTGCGCCGCTATGGCGCTCCGGTGATTACCCAGGAGGTGGGCGAGGCGATGACCATCATCGGACTCGTGGCCGCCGGGCTTGGCGTCTCCATTCTGCCGGCCTCGTTTAAGCGCGTTCAGCTCAATGAAATGCGCTGGCTGCCGATAGCTGAACAGGATGCGGTGTCGGAGATGTGGCTGGTCTGGGCAAAACACCATGAGATGAGCCAGTCGGCGATGCGTTTTCGCCAGCAGCTGCTGGCCGCCGCGAATGTGCACAGTTTCGCCGTAAATGAATGAAATTATGTGCAGTAAATCACACGGCGAAGCAAAAATTTGACGACTGGCGTTGAAGTGCTTCACCATAGCCCCAAGATTATTTCGAAGCGCGAAAATAAGGGAGTCCGCGGTGGTAGCTGAAAGTCAACCAGGGCATATTGATCAGATTAAGCAGACCAATGCCGGGGCGGTGTATCGCCTTATTGATCAGCTCGGCCCGGTGTCCCGCATTGACCTTTCGCGCCTTGCTCAGCTTGCTCCTGCCAGCATCACGAAAATCGTCCGCGAAATGCTGGAAGCCCATCTGGTTCAGGAAACTGAAATCCAGGAGCCGGGCAGCCGCGGTCGTCCGGCGGTCGGGCTGATGGTCGAAACGGAGGCCTGGCACTATCTGTCGCTGCGTATCAGCCGGGGAGAGATTAACCTCGCGCTGCGCGACCTCAGCAGCAAGCTGGTGGTGGAAGAGCAGCAGGAGCTCCCGCTCCAGTCGCCGCAGCCGTTCCTCGAACGGGTGATTCAACATATTGACGCGTTTTTTATTCGCCATCAGCAGAAGCTTGAAAGGCTGACGGCTATCGCGATTACGCTGCCAGGCATTATTGATACGGAAAACGGCATTGTTCACCGCATGCCGTTTTATGACGATGTTAAAGAGATGCCCCTTGGGGAAGCGCTGGAATCGCGTACCGGCGTACCGGTCTATATTCAGCATGACATCAGCGCCTGGACGATGGCCGAAGCGCTGTTCGGTGCCTCCCGCGGCGCGCGGGACGTGATTCAGGTGGTTATCGACCATAACGTTGGCGCAGGCGTCATTACCGATGGCCGCCTGCTGCACGCCGGCAGCAGCAGCCTGGTGGAGATAGGCCATACCCAGGTCGACCCGTACGGCAAGCGCTGCTACTGCGGCAACCACGGCTGCCTGGAAACCATCGCCAGCGTTGAGAGCGTGCTGGATCTTACCCAGGTGCGCATGAAGCAGTCGATGAGTTCAATGCTGCATCAGCAGCCGCTGACGGTGGAGTGGCTGTGCCAGGCGGCGCTGCTGGGCGACCTGCTGGCAAAGGATATCATCAGCGGCGTGGGCACCCACGTCGGCCGCATTCTCGCCATTATGGTGAATTTATTTAATCCGCAAAAAATTCTTATCGGATCGCCGTTCAACCTGGCGTCCGACATTCTGTTCCCTGCGATTGGCGCCTGTATTCATCAGCAATCCTTACCTGCCTACAGTAAACATATTGCGGTAGAGAGCACGCAGTTTCTTAACCGGGGTACGATGACCGGCGCCGCGCTGGTAAAAGATGCGCTCTATAACGGATCGTTGCTCATCAGACTGTTACAGGGTTAACATTTTTTCACTGTTAACGGAAAAATTGCGCTATCTCAATCTTGCCGGTAAAGGCATCACGTAGACTTTCACCACACTGAATTATTACTTTTATTGATATTTCACTCGTGTTGTTGTGGAGTTAGCTATGCTTAAGCGTTTCTTTATTACCGGTACTGATACCTCTGTTGGCAAAACAGTCGTGTCCCGCGCGCTGCTTCAGGCGCTCGCTGCCAGCGGGAAAAGCGTGGCAGGGTACAAACCTGTCGCTAAGGGCAGCAAAGAAACGCCGGACGGTCTGCGCAATAAAGACGCGCTGGTGCTGCAAAGCGTTTCTACGCTGGCGCTGTCCTATGACGAAGTGAATCCGATCGCGCTCAGCGAAGAGGAAAGCAGCGTCGCACACAGCTGTCCAATCAACTATTCGCTGCTGTCCAACGGCTTGAGTACGCTCAGCGGGCAGGTCGATCACGTGGTGGTTGAGGGAACCGGCGGCTGGCGCAGCCTGATGAACGATCTGCGTCCGCTGTCCGAATGGGTTGTCCAGGAACAGCTGCCGGTACTGATGGTGGTGGGGATCCAGGAAGGGTGCATCAACCACGCGCTGCTGACCGCCCAGGCTATCGCCAACGACGGCCTGCCGCTGATTGGCTGGGTGGCGAACCGGATCAACCCGGGGCTTGCGCACTACGCCGAAATCATTGAGGTGCTGAGCAAGAAATTGCCGGGGCCGCTGGTTGGCGAGCTGCCGTATCTGCCGCGCGCCGAGCAGCGCGAGCTGAGCCAGTACATCGACTTAACGATGTTCGGCGACGTGCTGGCGGTAGATAGAGTCGTGGCGTAACGTCCTCGACAGCACCGACGCCACCACGCAGGACATCAGTAAACCGGGCAGCAGCGTATACTGCCCGGTCATTTCACAAATCATCAGCGTCGCCATGATCGGCGCATGCGTTGTTGCCGCCAGCAGCGTCGCCATTCCCGTTAATCCCATCAGTATTGCCACCTCGTCGCCGTGCGGCAGCCATACTCCCCACATGCGCGCAAACAGCATCCCGACCGCCATACCGACAAACAGGGTGGGCGTGAAGACGCCGCCCGGCGCGCCGGAGCCGCTGCTGGCAAGCACGGCAAGCAGCTTACAGATAAACACCCCGGCGATAACGCTAAAGACCGGCGGCGTCAGCAGATAGCCCTGCACCACGCTATAGCCGTTGCCCCAGACCGCAGGGGTGAGCAGCGACAGCAGCCCGACGATAACGCCGCCGAGCGCCAGCTGCCACGGCGGGGAGAGCCTGAGGCGCAAAAACAGCGAGTGGCTAGCGCCCATCCCCCAGATAAACAGCGGGCCGCACAGCCCGGTCAGCAGACCGGTCGCCAGCATCAACGCATAGCTGGCGGCGGTCAGCGGCGCGTCCATGTGGACGCTGTACAGCAGCGCCGGGCCGCCGCTCAGCAGGTTGGTGGTGAGCAGGGCGACCACGGCCGCCACGACCACCGGGCCGAGCGAGGCGAGCATCAGCGTGCCGAAGAGGATCTCGGCGATAAACAGGCTGCCCGCCAGCGGCGCGTGATAGGCGCTGGCCATCCCCGCGGCGGCGCCGCAGGCTATCCACAGCTTCCATTCGGATTTGGGCGTGAAGCGCTGGGCAAACCAGGACGCCGCCAGCGCGGCCAGCAGGATCATCGCCCCTTCGCGGCCAATGGCGCTGCCGCTGACGACTACCAGCAGAGACGCCAGCGATTTCACCAGGCTCGCGCCGTAGTCGAACTGCCCGTCGCCGGTTTCCAGCGCCTCCATGTAGTCAGTGGGCGCGTGGGGACGCTGCCGGGTATAGCGCTGCCATCCCCAGAGCAGAGTCCCCGCCGCCAGCCCGCCGAGCGCCGGCGTCAGAAAGCGCCGCCACCCGGGCAGGCTTGCGGCGGCATTCACCAGGCTGCCGCTGTCGTTACTGAGCAGCAGCCATTCCAGCACCAGCATCGCATGACGAAACAGCGCGACCGCCAGCGCGGCGAGAATACCGAGGATCACCGCAATCAGCAGGCGGCGGAACATGGCGTGAATGTCGGGCCAGGCGTGGAGACGTTGCATGCGTTTCAATGATTAATCAGAGTGATACCGTATTGTGAGTGGAAACCGGCGAGTTGGCAAAAGCGAAAAATGCCGAAGGGACACAAAAACGCATTTCGTGACGTTGTCACGCGAATGTTGAACCACTGCGCCCGCCCGCAGGCAGGCGCAGAAGCACTAGCGGAACAGGTCTTTTTCAGCGACCGGGATCAGCAGCTGCGACTGCCACACCTGCAGGGTGTGCTGCGTCAGCTGGCCCAGAGCCTGATAAAACGGGTGTCCTGCATGCTGGACGAACACCTGCAAAAAGCGGTTCGCCCACGGCAGCACGTGCCAGGCCATCAGCTGCTGCCAGGCGTCGTCCCGGCCGTTTTCCCGCAGCCAGGCGCCGAGCATCAGCAGGGTACCGAAGTGGTCTTCCGGCTCGTTCTGTTCGCTGTCAAAGGCGATACCGTTCTCGCGCATCCACTGGCGCAGCGCCAGCGTTGAGTCGCCGAACAGCACGTTTTCCCGATCCAGCCAGACCGAGCCCCATGGCGGCGCCGGCAGCGCCCACGGGCCGATAAACAGACGCTGAAATGCTTCAGGCAGCGCTTCGTCGCAGGGGGCGCTGAAGCGGGCGGAAAGCTCATCGGCCTGCGGCAGCGCATCGGGCCACTGTTCGCTCCAGGAGCCGTCGGTAAACGCGTTGACCAGCGGCGCTGCCTGCTCGCTGTCGGGGGCAAAATAGAACAGGGCGCCCAGAATACGGGCGGTAAAAGCGAATGCGTCGCCTTGCTGGCGTGTTGTCATAACGTTATTTCCACAAAACGAAGGAGGCGAGCGTTTCCCGCCTCCGGAGTGTCACTATGATCTCAGACCTTCTCAATTTCCACCAGATTCGTGTGCTGGGGGTTACCCTTTGCCAGCGGAGAGGGACGATGGGTCGTGAGCGTATTGATACAGGCGCCGCGATCGATACGATCGCCGCCCATACTGGCGTCGTGCCAGGCGCCCTGGCCCATGGCGCTGACCCCGGGCATGATGCGCGGCGTTACTTTGGCCGGAATACGCAGCTCGCCGCGGGCGTTGAAGACGCGCACCATATCGCCGTTGGCGATGCCGCGCCTGGCGGCATCTGCCGGGTTTATCCACACTTCCTGCCGACAGGCGGCCTGCAGCACGTCGATGTTGCCGTAGCTGGAGTGGGTTCGCGCTTTATAGTGGAAGCCGAACAGCTGGAGCGGATAGTCGCGGCGCTGCGGGTCATCCCAGCCTTCAAAGGTGGAGGCGTACACCGGCAGCGGGCTGATGGTTTCGTCTTTCTCCAGCTGCCAGCTGGCGGCAATTTGCGCAAGCCTGGCGGAGTAGATCTCAATTTTGCCCGACGGCGTTTTCAGCGGGCTGGCGACCGGGTCGTCGCGAAACGCCTTGTAGGCCACAAAATGGCCGTTCGGATCTTTACGTTTGTAGATTCCCATCGCTTTCAGTTCGTCATAGGCGGGGAGCTGCGGATCTTTGGCGACCATTTTGGCGTACAGGTGCTGCAGCCACTGCGACTGCGTACGCCCTTCGGTAAATTTCTGATAGACGTCCGGGCCAAGGCGCTTCGCCACTTCGCTCATGATCCAGTAGATGGGTTTACGCTCAAATTTCGGCGCGGTAACCGGCTGCAGGAAAATCAGATACCCCATGTTGCCCGCATAGTCGTTCGGGATGATGTCCTCCTGTTCGACGGTCATCAGGTCCGGCAGCAGGATGTCGGCATACTTCGCCGAAGAGGTCATAAAGTTGTCGATCACCACAATCATTTCGCACTGGCTGTCATCCTGCAAAATGTCGTGCGTTTTGTTGATGTCGGAATGCTGGTTGGTAAGGGTATTACCCGCATAGTTCCAGATAAACTTGATGGGGACGTCGAGCTTATCTTTGCCGCGCACGCCGTCGCGCTTTTTGGTCATTTCCGGGCCGCGGGCGATTGCGTCGGTCCAGCTAAAGCAGGAGATGCTGGTTTTCACCGGGTTCTCAAGCACCGGCATGCGCTCGATGGTGATGGTGTAGGTGGACTCGCGGGCGCCGCTGTTGCCGCCGCTGATGCCCACATTGCCGGTGAGAATCGCCAGCATGGCGATGGCGCGCGAGGTCAGCTCGCCGTTCGCCTGGCGCTGCGGTCCCCAGCCCTGACAGATATACGCCGGTTTAGTGCTGCCTATCTCCCGCGCCAGCTGGATGATTTTGTCTTCCGGAACGCCGGTAATACGCGCAGCCCAGGCCGGTGTTTTGGCCACGCCGTCATCGCCCTGGCCGAGGATATAGGCCTTGTAATGACCGTTGGCCGGCGCGCCTTCCGGCAGGGTTTTCTCGTCGTAGCCGACGCAGTACTTATCCAAAAAAGGCTGGTCGACGAGGTTTTCATCGATCAGCACCCAGGCGATGCCCGCGACCAGCGCGGCATCGGTGCCCGGGCGAACAGGAACCCATTCATCTTCGCGCCCCGCTGCGGTATCGGTATAGCGCGGGTCGATAACGATCATTCGCGCGTTGGAGCGCTCCCGCGCCTGCTCAAGAAAATACGTAATACCGCCGCCGCTCATGCGGGTTTCCGCCGGGTTGTTGCCGAACATCACCACCAGCCTGCTGTTTTCGATATCGGAGGTGCTGTTGCCGTCGTTTGAGCCGTAGGTGTAGGGCATCGCGCAGGCGATTTGCGCCGTGCTGTAGGTGCCGTAATGGCTGAGATAGCCGCCGTAGCAGTTCATCAGGCGCGCCACCAGCGATGCATAGGGCGAAGAGCGGGTGATATTGCCGCCGACAATGCCGGAAGAGTAGTTGATGTAGACCGCTTCGTTGCCGTACTGCCTGACAATGCGTTGCAGGTCGCCGGAGATGGTATCCAGCGCTTCCTGCCAGCTGATTCGCTCAAATTTGCCTTCGCCGCGTTTGCCCACGCGTTTCATCGGGTAGTTGAGACGTTCGGGATGGTTAATTCGCCGACGAATTGAACGCCCGCGCAGACAGGCGCGCACCTGGTGGTCGCCGTAGACGTCATCGCCGGTATTGTCCGTTTCCACCCAGTACACTTCGTTATCGCGCACGTGCAGACGCAGGGCGCAGCGGCTGCCGCAGTTTACGGAACAGGCTCCCCAGACGACGCTATCGTGCGGTGCGGCCGCCTGCTGGACGGCCGCCGCCGCGCCGCGCAGGCTGAAAGGCAGGGAAAGACCGCCCGCGGCCAGCGCCAGTGAACCGATAGCTGAGGATTTAATCAGAGAACGACGGCTGATGCCGCCGTGGAGTTCATGTTCAGACATTGTGCACTCCAGCCATGTTAAATGCCCGGCGGACGCCAGGGTAATGGTGGAGTGATGTTACTGGCACAGAGGGCGCGAGATATTATCCCTGGTCAAATCAGGGATAATATCTTTCATCTGAAAGGCGTTACTGCTGATCGCCGTCAGTACGGGTATAAATAATCTTGAAGGTATCGTTGGCGCAATGGCCGACGACCTGGGCATCCGCACGATCGGCCTGATCGTTAGGCACAATCTCCAGCGTAAATCCGGACTCCGGCACGCCGTTATTGATGATTTTCTGCTGAATTTCATCCTTTACCCGCTCACAGGAATCCGGCGCCGCGAGGGCGGGCATGGCGCCTGCAAGCAGAAGGGCTAACAGCCAGCGCGTCTTGTTCATAAGCATCTCCTTAGCATTTCCTTTTCGCAGAGTAGAGATAAAAGCATAGCATTAATAGTGTAAGTCTCTGTCTTTGCATTTAACTTTCTGAAATTTCTTAAAAATGCGCGTTTCCCGACGCGCTTTTCATGCGCGGCGATCGCGCGCAGAAGGCAGGGGGAAAATATCAGCATGGCTATGAAAACGGATAGAAAAATAAATACATGGGGTTACGGGCAGAGTGTAAAATCGCGGCGGGTGCTTGAGGCTAACTGTCTCAGGTATGACCGAAAGGCAGATAGATAAAAGCCCCAAGTGACTTTAACATCAACTTGAGGCCCCTATATGCTCGACACATGTAGAGTAGCCTCTTACCGACCTTTGGGTCAAGGAGAAGCAGGCTATGAAGCAGCGCAAGGCGATGGTCGTCGCCCTGATCGTCATCTGTATTACCGTCGTGATGGCGGTGCTGGTTACGAGAAAAGACCTCTGCGAGGTACGCATTCGGATCGGCCAGATGGAAGTCACTGCCTTCACAGCTTACGAATCTGTTAAGTAAGGGCGCTGGCGGGGAGCAATCCCCGCCATTCTTGACGTTGTCAGGTATCCTCAATGTACCCATTTTTTCCTTTGCGACCCGCGTACTTAGTGTAAATTGCTGTATTTGCTAATATGATTGAGAAAATCCCCAGTGAAGGACGGAATGTGAAAAAACGGCTGTTGGTGCTCCCGCTGATGGTGCTGCTGACCGCGTGCGACAACGCGTCGTCGCCGGTCGCCTATACGCCTGAGATGGCGAGCTTTTCAAATGAGTTTGATTTTGATCCCCTGCGCGGGCCGGTGAAAAGCTTCACCCAGACGCTGGTCAACGAGCAGGGCAAAGAGACCAAACGGGTCAGCGCGAAGGTATCCGCCGAAGGCTGTTTCGACCAGATAGAGATGCACGATCTTGAAAATAACACCGGTGCGCTGCTGGTGCTGGATGCGAACTACTACCTTGACGGCAGAACGCAGGAAAAACGCATTTTGCTGCAGGGAAAATGCCAGCTGGCGGCGCTACCTTCCGCCGGAATTACCTGGGACACCGACGACAACGGATTCGTGGTGGCCTCTCACAGCAAGACGCTGAAGGTGACCTATCGCTATGACGCCGAAGGCTATCCGCTGGGCAAAACCTCGGTGGTGGATGGCGATACGCTGAGTATCGTTATGACGCCGGGTCACGATGTGCGTAAAAAAATGGACTACACCGCCGTCAGCAGCCTGAACGACAAAACCCTGGGTAAAGTGACGCAGACCTGCGAGTACGACAAACACGATAACCCCGTCAGCTGCAAGCTGGAGATGGTGGATGACAGCGTAACGCCGGCGGTAACGCAGCATTACGCCGTCAAAAACGACATCGAATACTACTGAGCCGTGGGTTTCAGCATGGCGTGACTGGCGGGACGGTGTTCCGCCAGATACTGGTGCTGGAACAGGCACATACGGATAGCATTGCGGTATTCGCCGTTGATGAAGAACTCATGGATGAGCTCTCCCTCTACCTGGAACCCCAGCTTGCGATAGATATGAATCGCCTTCTCGTTGTCCCTGTCGACAATCAGGTAGAGTTTGTACAGGTTGAGAACGGTAAAGCCGTAATCCATCGCCAGCCGCGCGGCCTTCGAGGCAAGGCCTTTCCCCTGATGCTCGGGGGAGATGATTATCTGAAATTCCGCACGCCGGTGGACATGGTTAATTTCGACCAGTTCGACCAGCCCGGCTTTCTCGCCGTCGCACTCTACGACAAAGCGACGCTCGCTCTGATCGTGAATGTGCTTGTCATAGAGATCGGAAAGTTCGACAAACGCCTCGTAGGGTTCTTCAAACCAGTAGCGCATCACGCTGGCGTTGTTATCAAGCTGGTGAACAAAACGGAGATCTTCGCGCTCCAGTGGGCGCAGCTTAACGGTATAAGCGTTGGCCATGGGGGATCCTTATTAAGGGGAAGCGGAAAGGGCGCTGGAACGCCCTTTGATATCAGGGGGCAAGCGGGCGACCGGTGCGACGGTCGAGGCAGCGCAGGGTGTTTGGCTCCCAGTACGCGTTGAGGTTGGCGCTTTGCTCGCATTTGTCGCGAGAGTCAAAGGCCGCGTCGTGCTTATCCCACTCTTTCTCGGCACGCGTGTTGACCTTCTGGCGTAATGCGCGGGTATCGTTCCACTGCTCCTTGTCCATCGAGGCATTCTGGCGACTCTGGGCGCTGTCGCCCGATTCGATAACCAGCTTGCTGGTCTCTGCGGACGCAGAGGCCGTGTACGCGATGGCACCCAGTGTTAGCATTGCCGTCAGACACAGGCGTTTGCTAAAAGTCACTTTCATTGTTGTTTCCTTTTGGGTGATGAAATACGGTAAACCCACGGCAGAGTCTACTACAACTCACCGGTACGGCATACTTGGCAAACGGGTATTATTGCCCGGGGAAACTAAACCCGATTTCAACCAAAAAGGCGCGATGGCGGGGATCAGCAGGCGCTGCTAAGAGTGGTTTTGTAGATACGAACGGCTTCGTTGATATCAGTGGTTTTGACTTCGTGCACTTTTTTACCGTTGATGAGGATGTCGTAACCCTGCTGGTTAAAGCGAAATACCAGGGTGGCGCCCCGGAACCGAACCACCTTCTCTTTGACGCCGATACCCTGACGTCGTAGCACCACTTTCGCCATTCTGTCGAGACTCACTGTATTTTCCTCCGACATGAGAATACGAATACAAAAAGAGATTCTTCACCATTTAATATTAATTTATCCTTAAGCCCCTGGCCCCCGGAGAGCGATTTAATTTTGTTTATATTCAAAACGACCCTGCTGTTTTTTGCGACGGCTATCTGCGAAATCCTCGGCTGCTATCTCCCCTGGCTCTGGCTGAAACGGGACGCCAGCGCCTGGCTGCTGCTGCCGGCGGGGGTTGCGCTGGCGCTGTTTGTCTGGCTGCTGACGCTGCATCCGGCGGCCAGTGGGCGGGTGTATGCCGCCTACGGCGGGGTGTATGTGATGACGGCGCTGCTGTGGCTGCGCTATGTCGACGGCGTTCGCCTGAGCGGCACTGACTGGGCGGGCGCCGCGATTGCGCTGTGTGGCATGCTGATTATCGTGGCAGGCTGGGGACGCGCGTAGCGACGGCCGCCAGCCGTAACCCGGTTTAGAACTCCACGTCTTCGAGGCTGAATATTTCCGTCTGGTCGTTATATGAAAATATCTCGGCATAGCGGCCCCAGTTAATGACGGTATCCAGCGTCTCTGTTGCGGCGATATTCGCGAGCGTATCCTCCAGCTCCTGTTCAAAGCGCACTCTGGGCGCGCGGTGATCGGCGCGCTCGTCCAGAACGTTTTTGATAAGCGCCGCCAGCGGGACATAGCGCAGCAGGTGGTCGGCAAACATGACCTTACGGGCCTGGGTGTCGGATTCGGCAAATACCCGGGCCTGCGGCGTCAGGAAAATATCCCCTTCGCGGATATCCGCAAAGCCGAGAAACTGCAGCACTTCGGCGATAGGGAACAGATCGTCAACCTCAAGATGCAGGGAATGGGCAATGTCCGGCATATCCGCGCGTCCGTGGTAGGGCGCGGCGGACAGCGTTTCGATAAGACCGGCAATCAGGTTGGTGGACACATGCGGCAGCGCGGCGCCGGGTTTGAGGCCTTTTCGCAGCGGTCCGCTCACCGGACGCGCGGTCATGCGCGCATAAACGTCATCCACCAGCTGGCGGAAGGCGGGGGCCAGACGGTTGCGGGGATGAGGGAAAGGCACCTTGATTTCTGTGACGACCTTGCCGGGATTCGATGACAGCACCAGAATACGGTCGCACATAAACACCGCTTCCTCGATGTTATGCGTGACGATCAGCACCGATTTAATCGGCATTCTGCTTTCGTTCCACAGGTCTAGCAGGTCGGTACGCAGGGTTTCCGCCGTGAGTACATCCAGAGCAGAAAAGGGCTCATCCATCAGCAGAAGCGCGGGATCAACCACCAGCGCGCGGGCAAAACCGACCCGCTGGCGCATGCCGCCGGAAAGCTCGCGCGGATAGGCGTTTTCAAAACCATCAAGCCCGATCAGGTCTATCGCCGCCAGCGCCCGGGTGCGGCGTTCCGCAGCGGCGACGCCCAACGCTTCCAGGCCCGCCTCCACATTTTGCAGCACCGTCAGCCAGGGAAACAGCGCGAAGGTCTGAAACACCATGGAAATGCCTTTCGCGGGACCGTTAACCGCAGCGCCCTGGAACTGCACCTCGCCAGAGGTTGGGGCGATAAGCCCGGCAACAATGCGCAACAGCGTTGACTTCCCTGAACCCGAACGGCCGAGCAGCCCGACGATTTCGCCTTCACGCAGCGTCAGGTTGACGTTATCCAGAATCATCCTTTCGTCATGCGCTTTATCAAATCCGTGGCATACCCCGCGCACGGCCAGAATCTCGTTATGGGTCTGCGGCGAGTGGCCCTGTACTGCAGGTTGATCTTGCATGGGGAATCCTTTGTTAATCAATGCGGAATCTGGATTCTGCATAGGCGTACAGCGGCCGCCACAGCAGACGGTTGAATAAGGTGACGAACAAGGACATGACCGCGACGCCGAGGATTATCTTCGGAAAATCTCCCGCCGCGGTGGTTTTGGCAATGTAGGCGCCTATCCCGTAGGCGGTGAGCTGAGTATCGCCCCATTGCACAAACTCCGCCACGATGCTGGCGTTCCATGCGCCGCCGGACGCGGTGATGGCGCCAGTAATGTAGTAGGGGAAAATCCCCGGCAGCATCACCTCACGCCACCACTGCCAGCCACGAATATGAAAATTCGCGGCAGCCTCCCGGTAGTCATTCGGTATGGCCGACGTTCCGGCAACCACGTTAAACAGGATGTACCACTGGGTACCCAGCACGATCAGCGGCGATAGCCAGATGTTCGGGTTCAGCTGAAAGTGCACGATGGTAATGACAAAAATCGGAAACAGCAGGTTTGCCGGGAACGCGGCAAGAAATTGCGCGATCGGCTGTATTTTTCCCGCCAGCGCAGGGCGCATGCCGATCATCACGCCAAGGGGAACCCAGACCAGCGATGAGATCAGAATCAGCACGGAGACGCGCAGCAGCGTGGCAAAACCGAGCAGAAAGACGTGGCCGACCTCGCTGAGCGAAACGCCGGCGCTCACGTAGCTAATGACGCGCCAGGCGACATACAGCGCCAGCAGGATGACCAGCGTTCCCCAGAGGATGTCGACGACCCGCGAAAGCCGCCGGGCGGAGCGCGGGCTGGCCGCTCCCCAGTGCGGGAGAGGAACGTGCAGCGGGATACGCGCCATTCCCGACAGCAGGAAGCCAAACGGCGACAGCAGGCGGTGAATCAGGCGCGTACGGCGTATCAGGTTCAGCACCCATGAGGTTGGCGCGCTGCCTGAGCGGGTATTTTCCATACGAAATTTGTCGGCCCAGGCCACCAGCGGGCGGAACAGCAGCTGATCGTAGGCCAGAATCACCAGCGTCATTGCCAGCAGCACCCAGCCGATCGCATGCATATTTTTGCTTAAAATCGCCTGGGCGAGGTAGGCGCCGATACCGGGAAGCGTGAAGGTATTATTCCCCACGGTAATGGCTTCGGAAGCCACAATGAAAAACCAGCCGCCGGACATCGACATCATCATATTCCAGATGAGCCCCGGCATGGCGAAGGGAACGTCAAGCTTCCAGAAGCGCTGCCACGGCGTCAGGTGAAAACCGCGCGACACCTCCACCAGATCGCGCGGCACCGTACGCAGCGACTGATAAAAACTGAAGGTCATGTTCCACGCCTGGCTGGTAAAAATGGCGAAGATAGCGGCCAGCTCAACCCCCAGCACCCGTCCAGGGAAAAGGGCGATAAAGAACGTAACGGTGAAAGAGATATAGCCCAGCACCGGGACGGATTGCAGGATATCGAGAATCGGGATCAGGATTTTTTCCGCCCGACGGCTTCTGGCGGCCAGCGTACCATAAACCAGGGTGAACAGCAGGGCGGCGATCATCGCAACCAGCATACGCAGCGTGGTACGCAGGGCGTATTCAGGCAGGTTGGCGGGATCCAGGGAGATGGTCTGTGTTTTCAGACTGACGATGGGCATCATGGTCTGGTTAAATCCCGTCACCATCATGGCAATCAGGCAAATAATGAGCGGGAAAGCGACGATATCCCAGCGATTAGGCTTCAGATGCCGGTAAGCGGTATTCACCGCAAAATGCAAATTCATAAAACGTCCCTTTATGTACAAAAGGTCAGACTGATTGCAGATGCGCAGATTATTACTCAGCATAATTAAACGCCGCGTATCTTCCATCAACGAAGCGCATCCTTTTTCACTGACAGCGGATATTTTGCACGTCCTTCTGCTTTTTTGTGATCTGCAGGTCATTTCGTGATCATTATACTTGTATGGTAGTAGTTCAGTTGCGTAAATTTCCTGCATCAACGACGAGATGTAAGGATAAGAAATGAAAATTGTTGGCGCTGAAGTCTTTGTGACCTGCCCGGGGCGTAACTTTGTCACGCTGAAAATCACCACCGAGGACGGGATTACCGGGCTGGGGGATGCGACGCTCAACGGCCGCGAGCTGTCGGTCGCCTCCTACCTGAAAGACCACCTCTGCCCGCAGCTTATTGGCCGCGATGCGCAGCGTATCGAAGACATCTGGCAGTTTTTCTACAAGGGTGCCTACTGGCGCCGTGGCCCGGTGACCATGTCGGCGATTTCCGCGGTCGACACGGCGCTGTGGGATATCAAAGCCAAAGCCGCCAACATGCCGCTCTATCAGCTGCTGGGCGGCGCCTCGCGCGATGGCGTCATGGTTTACTGCCACACCACGGGGCACACGCTGGACGATGTGCTGGAAGATTACGCGCGGCACAAGGAGATGGGGTTTAAAGCCATTCGCGTCCAGTGCGGCGTACCGGGAATGAAAACCACCTACGGCATGGCCAAGGGCAAAGGGCTGGCTTATGAACCGGCTACCAAGGGGCAGTGGCCCGAAGAACAGCTGTGGTCAACCGAAAAATACCTCGACTTCACGCCGAAACTGTTCGAGGCGGTGCGCAATAAGTTTGGCTTTCACGAGCATCTGCTGCATGACATGCACCACCGGCTGACGCCGATTGAGGCCGCGCGCTTTGGCAAAAGCATCGAGGACTACCGCCTGTTCTGGATGGAGGATCCGACTCCGGCGGAGAACCAGGCGTGCTTCCGGCTGATCCGCCAGCACACGGTCACGCCGATTGCGGTGGGCGAAGTGTTCAACAGCATCTGGGACTGCAAACAGCTGATAGAGGAGCAGCTTATTGACTATATCCGCACCACCATTACCCATGCGGGGGGGATAAGCGGGATGCGGCGCATCGCGGACTTCGCTTCCCTCTATCAGGTGCGTACCGGCTCGCACGGTCCGTCCGATCTTTCGCCGGTCTGTATGGCGGCGGCGCTGCATTTTGACCTGTGGGTGCCGAACTTCGGCGTGCAGGAGTACATGGGCTACTCCGAACAGATGCTGGACGTCTTTCCGCACAGCTGGACGTTCGATAACGGCTATATGCATCCGGGCGACAAGCCGGGGTTGGGTATCGAATTTGATGAAAAGCTGGCGGCAAAGTATCCGTATGATCCGGCTTATTTACCCGTTGCCCGTCTTGAGGACGGTACGCTGTGGAACTGGTGAGGAACCGTAAAATGAAAAGTATCGTCATTCAGCAGCCCAATGAACTGGTCATTGAGGAGCGGGAAATTCCGGCGCCGGGAGCAGGCGAGGTGCGGGTGCGTATTACCCTTGCCGGAATTTGCGGCTCCGACAGCCATATCTACCGCGGGCACAACCCTTTTGCAAAATACCCGCGGGTGATTGGCCACGAGTTCTTCGGCGTGATCGATGCCGTGGGCGACGGGGTTACCGATAAATCACTGGGTCAGCGGGTCTGCGTCGATCCGGTGATCAGCTGCGGCCGCTGCTATCCCTGCTCGGTCGGCAAACCGAACGTCTGTACCTCGCTGGTGGTGCTTGGCGTACACCGTGACGGCGGTTTCAGCGAATACGCGGTCGTTCCGGCGGGTAATGCATGGGTCGTTCCTGCATCAATTCCTGATGAGCATGCCGTGATGGTCGAACCGTTTACCATTGCGGCGAACGTGACCGGACAGGTAAACCCGCGTGAGGACGACATTGCCCTTATTTATGGCGCCGGTCCGATGGGGCTGACCACGCTGCAGGCGCTGAAAGGCGTTTACCGCGTGAAGCAGGTGATTGTCGTCGATCGTATTGATGAGCGGCTGGCGCTGGCTGAACGCAACGGTGCCGACTGGGTGATTAACAACGGCGAACAGCCGCTTGCCGGGCTGCTTGAGGCCAGGGGCATTAAGCCGACGCTTATTGTCGATGCCGCCTGTCACCCGGCGATCCTCTCAGAGGCGATTGCCATCGCGTCACCCGCGGGTCGAATCGTGCTGATGGGTTTCTCGACAGAGCCTTCATCGCTTGTTCAGCAAGGGATCACCGGTAAAGAGCTGTCTATTTATTCCTCCCGCCTGAATGCGCGGAAATTCCCCGTAGTGATTGACTGGATGGAGAAAAAGCTTATCCACCCGCAGAGGCTGATCACGCATCATTTTGAATACCAACAGGTCAGAGAGGCCATTGAGGTATTTGAAAAAGACCAGAAACGCTGCTGCAAGGTGCTACTGACTTTCACAGAAAAATAATGAGATAGCCGTTTACCTCTTACCCTCAGAGAAAAAGATGATGACACAACATAAATCTGAACGAACAACCAAAGACCTTGTCCGCGCAGCGGTGTCGGGCTGGCTAGGGACCGCGCTGGAGTTTATGGATTTCCAGCTCTATTCGCTGGGCGCGGCGCTGGTCTTCCATGAGATATTTTTCCCGGAGCAATCGGCGGCGATGGCGCTTATTCTGGCGATGGGCACTTATGGCGCCGGATATATCGCGCGGATTATCGGCGCGTTCATTTTCGGCAAGATGGGCGACCGCGTCGGGCGTAAAAAGGTGCTGTTTATTACGATCACCATGATGGGGATTTGCACCACGCTTATCGGGGTGTTGCCTACCTATGGGCAGATAGGCATTTTCGCGCCGGTGCTGCTGGTGACCCTGCGTATTGTTCAGGGGCTGGGCGCCGGGGCGGAAATTTCCGGCGCCGGGACGATGCTTGCGGAGTACGCGCCGAAAGGCAAGCGCGGGATCATCTCTTCGCTGGTGGCGATGGGCACCAACTGCGGCACGCTAAGCGCCACGGCCATTTGGGCGGTGATGTTCTTCGCGCTCGACCGTGAAGCGCTGATCGCATGGGGCTGGCGCGTTCCGTTTCTGGCAAGCGTAGTGGTGATGATCTTTGCCATCTGGCTGCGTCTGAATCTTAAGGAAAGCCCGGTATTTGAAAAGGTCAGCGAAAAAGAAGGCGTCGCCGCGGTCGCGACGGCGGTCGAAGACAGTTCGCTCGGCGCTATGTTCCGCAGCAAATCTTTCTGGCTTGCCACCGGGCTGCGCTTCGGCCAGGCCGGCAACTCCGGGCTGATTCAGACGTTCTTAGCCGGGTATCTGGTACAGACGCTGCTGTTCGATAAAGGCATTCCCACCGATGCGCTGATGATAAGTTCGATTATCGGGTTCCTGACTATCCCGCTGCTGGGCTGGCTGTCGGATAAATACGGGCGCCGGTTGCCGTATATCCTGCTGAATATATCGGCCATTATTCTCGCCTGGCCGATGCTGGCGATGATCGTCGATAAGAGCTACAGCGCGGGAACCATTATGACCAGCATGATTGTGATTCATAACGTGGCGGTGCTGGGACTGTTCGCGCTGGAAAACATCACCATGGCGGAAATCTTCGGCTCCCGCAACCGCTTCACCCGCATGGCGATTGCCAAAGAGGCGGGCGGTCTGGTGGCGGTCGGCTTCGGTCCGGTGCTGGCCGGTATTTTCTGCAACATGACCGGTTCATGGTGGCCGATTGTCGCCATGATTATCTGCTACTCGCTAATTGGTCTGCTTTCCGCCGTGCTGATGCCCGAAGTGCGTGACCGCGACCTTAGCCTGCCGCAGGATGCAGCGGAAAAATGTCAGGTGAATCAAGTCTCTGTCGTGGCTCATCAGGAGTATTGAAATGGTCAGTTCTGTCGATAACATAAATGCTGCTGATAACACGCCGGTCATCAAGCGCGTTGCGACAGCATCAGCAATTGGCACCGCAGCCGAGTATTACGACTTCTTTGCCTACGGCACTGCCGCGGTCCTCTTTTTTGGGCATTTGTTCTTTCCGAGCACCGATCCGCTTATCAGTACGCTTGCGGCGTTTGCCACCTATGCGGTGGGATTTCTGGCAAGGCCTCTGGGCGGTATTGTTTTCGGGCATATCGGCGACAAAGTCGGGCGTAAAAAGGCGCTGGTGATTACCATTCTGATTGTAGGGTTGGGAACATTTTGCATCGGGCTACTGCCAACCTATGAAAAAATCGGTATCTGGGCGCCGGTACTGCTCATCTTGATCCGCGTGCTGCAGGGATTTGGCGTTGGCGGGGAGCAGGCCGGGGCGGTGTTAATGACCGCGGAGTATTCAATGCCTGCCCGACGCGGTTATTTTGCCAGCTGGGTACAGATTGGCGCGCCTACCGGGTTTCTGCTGCCGATGGCCTTGTTTGCGATCCTCAATATGACGCTGTCCGCTGAAGCGATGATGGACTATGGCTGGCGCATTCCGTTCCTGCTCAGCGCCTTATTGGTCATCGTGGGGTTATTTATTCGCCTGCGAATTGATGAATCTCCGGTGTTCGCCCAGATTCGCGAAACAAAAACGGCGGAGTCGCGTCCGGTAATTGAGGTGCTTCGCGACTACCCCGGCATTGTCGTCAAAGGCGTCTGCGCAAAGCTCATTGAGGCGTGCACATTCGCTATGTTCACCGTGATTGTGCTGGCTTACGGCAAAGCCAATAACCTGAGCGCGAACTACCTCATGGATGCGATGATTGTCGCCGTACTGCTTGAGATCTTCGCGATTCCCGCCATGGGAGCATTAAGCGACAGAATAGGGCGCAAGCCGGTCTATATCACCGGCGCGGTGCTGCAGATTATAGCGATTATTCCGTTTTTTATGGCCATTAATCAGGACAGCTTCTGGCTGACGCAGCTGGCGATGATCCTGGTGATCACCTTCGGCCATAGCATGTGCTATGCGCCTCAGGCGTCCTGGTTCCCTGAACTGTTTCCCACCCACATCCGCTGTAGCGGTATTGCGCTCATCTGGCAGTTAGGCTCGCTTATCGGCAGTGGTGTTCTCGGCCTGGTCGCGGTGAAAATCCTGCAGGCAACCGGCGGGCATTATTATGGTATGGCCGGGTATGTCATCGTGCTGGGCGTCATTTCAGTGGTGGGGCTTATCGCCATGCCGGAAACAGCGCCGCGCAAACTTAAGCGTGAGTATCAGCAGTGGGGCGGTCATTAAGGTAGGCCCCGTACCGGCGGGGCATTATCACCCATATCAATATCAATCCTTCTTCTTGTATGGTAGTTGACTGAAATCAAAGATGTCATACCAATTAAGTGCGATGGTTTATATCATCGCACTTGACCACTTACACAGAATGAGCAATTTAATGAAAAATCAATTATTAAAAGCCAATGCCGCTGTGCCTGGCTACGACCGTAGTACGCTGGTGCCGCGTATTGTTCATCTTGGCTTTGGCGCTTTCCATCGCGCGCATCAGGCGGTATACGCCGATATTCTTGCGCAGGAGCACGGGAGCGACTGGGGCTATACCGAAGTGAATCTGATCGGCGGCGAGCAGCAGATCGCCGATCTGAAACGTCAGGATAACCTGTATACCGTGGCGGAAATGTCCGCCGACGCCTGGACGGCGCGCGTGGTCGGCGTCGTGACCGAGGCGCTGCATGCCCAGGTCGATGGGCTGGAGACCGTGCTGGCGAAAATGTGCGAACCGCAGGTGGCCATTGTGTCACTGACCATCACCGAAAAAGGCTACTGCCACTCTCCGGCGACCGGACAGCTGATGCTCGATCACCCTTTAATCGCCGCCGATTTACAGCGTCCGCACCAGCCGACGTCCGCTCCGGGCGTGGTGGTTGAAGCGCTGGCCCGCCGTAAGGCGGCCGGGCTGCCGGCATTCAGCGTTATGTCGTGCGACAATATGCCGGAAAACGGCCATGTGGTGGGCAATGTGGTGCGCGCCTACGCCCGCGCCGTCGACAGCGACCTGGCCGAATGGATCGACAAAAACGTCACCTTCCCGTCAACGATGGTTGATCGTATTGTGCCTGCCGTCACGCCGGAAACGCTGGAGAAGATTGAGCAGATAACCGGCGTGCGCGACCCGGCAGGCGTCGCCTGCGAACCGTTCCGCCAGTGGGTTATCGAGGATAACTTCGTGGCTGGCCGCCCGGCATGGGAAAACGCCGGAGCGGAGCTGGTGGCTGACGTAATACCGTTTGAAGAAATGAAGCTGCGGATGCTTAACGGTAGCCACTCTTTCCTTGCCTACCTCGGCTATCTGGCCGGTTATCAGCACATTAACGACTGTATGGAAGATGATAATTATCGTCGTGCCGCCCATGCGCTGATGCTAAAAGAGCAGGCGCCGACGCTGAAAGTGAAGGGGGTCGATCTGGCCCGCTATGCCGACCTGCTGATTGCCCGCTACAGTAACCCGGCGCTGCGTCACCGCACCTGGCAGATTGCGATGGACGGCAGTCAGAAGCTGCCGCAGCGTATGCTGGACTCCGTCCGCTGGCATCTGGCGCACAACAGCGAGTTCTCGCTGCTGGCGCTCGGCGTGGCGGGCTGGATGCGCTATGTCGGCGGTATTGATGAGCAGGGCGATGCCATCGACGTGTGCGACCCGCTGCTGAGTACCCTTCAGTCTGCGGTGCAAAACAGCGCCGAAGGCGAAGCGCGCGTGAAGGCGCTGCTCGGCATCGACGCTATTTTCGGCAATGAGCTGCCGCTGGAGGCGCGTTTTGTGGCGCAGGTGACGGCTGCGTACCTCTCGCTGCTGGAGCACGGCGCGAAAGCGACCGTCGCGAAATACGCGCAGGCGCTGCAATGACGGAGTGAGGAGCCCGCCGTGGGCGCGTTACTGGCGTCGGCTGTAGGCATACAGCAACAGCGGCAGCGCGATAAAACCGACGGTCCCCGCCAGCAGCAGCAGAACGTAGAGCGCCGGTGAGCCGACGGGGATCTGGTCTGGCGGAATAAAGCTCAGCGCGAAAGCCAACAGCGCGGCGGCCAGACCAACGCCTGCGACCAACCAGATGCCGACACGACCGCCGGGTATGCGATAAGGCCGCGGCGTGTCGGGCTGGGTATAGCGCAGGGTGATAACCGCCGCAAACAGCAGAATATACATCAGCAGGTAGAGAATGGCGGCCAGTTGACCGAGGATCTGAAAGGCCGCCTGTACCGAGGGCAGACAGACCAGCGCGATCGCCATCAGGGTCACGATAGCGCCCTGCAACAGCAGGATATTGCGCTGTACGCCACTGCGGTTGGCCGCCTGTAGCCAGCCCGGCAGATATCCTTCCCGTCCCACTTCGAACAGGCCGCGCGAAGGCCCGGCGACGATCATCGTAACCTGTCCCAGCACGCCGACCGCCACCATCAGGGCGACCACATGCCCGAGCCAGGGAACCCCCAGCGAGATGAAAAGCAGGTCATAAGCTATCTGCAGACTTTGCACCAGATTGATGCGATCGGCCGGGATCAGCGCGCTGATGGTCAGGGTGCCGAGAACCAGCACCATCACGGTTATCAGGGCGCTGATCCCGACCGCCAGCGGGTAGTTACGCGATGCGTTGTGCAGTTCCCGCACGTGGACGGCGTTAATCTCCATCCCGGAATAGAACAGGAATACGCTGGCGGCCAGCACCAGGTTGTGCAGGCTGGTGATATCGGGACACAGCGCGTGCCAGCCGAGGGCAAAGTGAACCGGGTTGCCCCGGGCGATGTAGAGGATACCGCAACCGATCAGAACGACCGCCGGGATCAGGGTGCCGATTATCCCGGCGATAGCGCTGATGCGCGACGCCGATTTTACCCCGTGCAGGTTAATCCAGGTGGCCAGCCAATAGACTATCAATACGACGATCAGCGTATACAGGGCGCTGGAGGCCAGCTGCGCATCGGCGCCGGGAAGCGGCAGGGCATAGGCCAGCGCCACGGCGGTGAAGATTAGCATCGTCGGGAAGCAGATGGTGGTGGCCAGCCACTGAAGAAAGATGGCAAGCAGGCCAAAACGGTCGCCGAAGGCCTGGCCAATCCAGCGGAACACGCCGCCTTTCTGCGGCCAGCCGGTGGCCAGTTCGGCGGCGCACAGCGAGACCGGCACCAGAAAGCACAGGGCGGCGAACAGGTAAAAGAAGACCGCTGCCAGGCCATATTCGGCTTCGGCGGCCAGACCGCGCAGACTGACCACGGTGGTAATGTTCATCATGGCGAAGGTGCCGGCCCCCAGCGTGACGGCCGTCAGCGCAGGTTTACTGCTTGATTGCGAACTCATGATAAGGTTCTCACGCGAAATGGGCCGCGCGGCGCGGCCCGGAATGAGCGGCTATTGCTGACGGGCAGTGGCCGATAGCCAGGACGGTTTACGGCAGGCGTAGATAATCAGCGGAATGACGAAGAAACAGAGCGAGCCGACGACGAGGATCAGGATGTAGCTGCCCGGGTTACCTACCGGGATCTGCGAAGGCGGAATAAAGCTCAGCACAAACGCCATCAATGACCCGATGAAGCCGGCTCCGGCGACGACCCACATCCCGACCGTTCCGCCGGGAACGCGATACGGACGCGGCGTGTTCGGTTCTTTATAACGCAGGTAGATGGCCGCAGCGAACATCATGATATACATCAACAGATAGAGAATGGCCGCGAGCTGGCCCAGGATCTGATAGGCGGACTGCACAGAGGGCAGTACTACCAGCAGGACGGAGATGATGCTGACCACAATGCCCTGGAAGATCAGGATACGCTGCTGTACGCCGTGGCGGTTGGTCTTTTGCAGAAAGGGAGGGAGATAGCCGGAACGTCCGACCTGCAGCAGGCCGGTGGAGGGACCGGCGACGATGGCGGTTATCTGCCCAAGCACCCCGAATGCCAGCATGGCCGCCAGCACTTCCCCCAGCCAGTGCAGACCAAAGTGGTCAAACAGCGTGTTGTAGGCGATAAGCAGGCTTTGCACCAGGTTTATCTGTTCTTTCGGGATCAGGGTGGCGATACACAGGGTGCCAAAGACGAAGATCACCACGGTCGCGATGGCCGCGCTAATGATAGCCAGAGGATAGTTGCGCGATGGGTTGTCCACCTCGACCACGTGAACAGCGTTGATCTCCATCCCGCCAAAGAACAGGAAAATACTGGAGGCTAGCACCAGATTATTCAGGTTAGTCAGGTCGGGGAAGAAGTCAGCGGCGTGGGCGACGAAGTGCACCTGGTTGCCGGTCAGGACGTACACCAGCGTCAGCAGCATCAAAATAACCACCGGAATGATAGTCCCAATCAGGCCGCCCAGGGTCGCCAGCCTGGCGGAAGAGCGAATTCCGCGCAGGGTTACCAGCGTCGCTATCCAGTAGACCAGCAACAGAATAACCACGGTATACATCCGGTTGGACGCCAGCTGGGAGTCGGCGGCGGGATGGGGGCCGATAAAGGCCAGCGAGACGGCGGCGAAGATAAGAACGGTCGGGAACCAGATGGTGGTCGCGACCCACTGCAGGTAGATGGCAACGAATCCCCAGCGGTGGCCAAAGGCTTCGCCGATCCAGCGGAATACCCCCCCTTTTTGCGGCCAGCCGGTCGCCAGTTCGGCCGCAACCAATGAGACGGGAATGAGAAAGAAGAGGGCGGCGAACAGGTAATAAAATGCAGAGGTGATGCCATATTCAGCTTCGGACGGCAGACCACGTAAACTGACTACCGTGGTGATATTCATGACGGCCAGGGTCACAATACTGAGCCTGGCAGAGGGTTTTCCTTGCGCCATAGAATCTGAGGTGGAGGCCATAATTACTCCTTGATAGCACGTCGTTTAGGCGTATCTCATAAGCCAGCTATGCGAAATCTAAAAACGGACAGGCCGGGCGAACCGGCCTGTGCATGGATATTTTTTAATACGGGTAGTGCCGAAAATTATTTGACGCCCAGCACCTCATTTCGTGCGGCAATAACGCAGTCCACGGCGTGCTGCATAATTTCATGGGTTAAATGAACGTTCATCGGATAAATTTTCAGGGCAAATACCATAGCCTCCGGATCGCTGGCGTCGCGGTTATATTCTGTGACGCGAAAACCGGTGCTGAAGCTCATATACGGAGTGTATTTCCCGTTGACTTTATTACCGCCACGGTACCACTCGTACAATTTATTGCCGACATCCATGGTCAGTTTATTATTGGCTAATAGCTGATCTTTACAGGCCGGGTCGCTCAGCTCTCTTTGATATTGCTGATGCGCCATTACGCCTTCGGGATAAACGCGGAACAGGGTTACCAGACTATAATCATCCGGGTTGACGCAGACGGTGGACGCATTTTCATGCAGCAGGTTACGCAGGTAGTATTGATTTTCCAGAATACCGCCCATGATGGCCTGGAAGCCTTCATAACCAAAGTATTTCAGCGTAGCCCAGCCTGCTAATGCGCCGGTCGCGGCGCGGGAGACCTCCAGCGTGTAGTCCAGCGGGTTGTACGGCGAACGCGGCTGCAGATAGGCGGAGCCCGGACGTTTCAGCAGGTTTTCGAACTCATCGGCGTTGCGATAGAGGAAACAGCTGCTGGCGTAGGGCGTGAAACCGGCCTTATGGAAGTCAAAGCCGATGGCGTCAGCATACTTCATGGCTTCCAGAGCGCGGTAGTTGGCCTCAATAAACGGGAGCAGCGCCTCGCTGAACTGCAGCGGGTTTTTAGCAAAGTCATATTTCCTGAAGGCCAGCCATGACCAGCTGGTGACCGCATCGCAGTACAGCAGTGCTTTACCGTATGGCGATGCGTTCGGATACCGATCCAGCAGTTTACGTACCCCGGCAACCGGGTCAACGGCGTTGGCATCGGTCGTCCCCATGGTGCATACCACGGAGGCCACCGGGATATTACTGGCTTGCAGCGACGTCAGCACGGCCTCCAGATCCTGCAAGTCCATGACGTTGGTGTCGGGGTCGGTTTTAATGCGGATGATATTGTTCATCCCCAGCCCCATCCAGTCGGTGCTGTTGAGCATGGTGTAGTGCGCCTGTTGCGAGCACAGCACTTTTGCGTCGGTACGGACACCGCTGTAGCGCGAGTCTGGCAGTACGCGGGTCAGCGCGTATTTAACGTGGTAGGTCCAGCAGCCGGACCCGCCGTAGGTGTAGATACAGCCGGCGTGTTTCGCCTCCCAGCCGACCAGGTTGGCCAGCATCCCGCCGCTTTCCAGCTCGGCGCGGTGTACGTTCCATGCGTATTCCCCTTCAAGGATATTCGGGGAGAAGATTTCCGACATGATAGCCGCGATAATGGAGGCGGTGTTGGCCTGCGGGATAACGTTACACATGGTCAGCGGATGGCCCCAGTTCGGCAGCCCTTCGAACAGTTCGCTGGTTTGTGCGATGACCTGCTCGCTGCTGCTCATGGTATCCGCCATTTCAATCTCCTTGACCTTATCGAAATCGATAGTCAAAGCCGGATTTTGGCCGAGATAAGCCGGACCGCCATCGCAGGGGCGCAGCTTATTCAGGTGTTCAATGGCTTTGGCTATCGACTTGGATAACGAATCGCGATCGTCGCTGAATGCAGAGGGAAATGCAGAGCACATCTCTTCGCGATATTTTGTCCAGCGCTTGCTGCTGTTACTGTTATTCATTTTCATTTTAATGTCCTTGGGTGAGTAAATTATGTATGACCTGTGGTTACTCTATTTTTTTCTTCGGAAATAAGTCCCCGGCTGTAGCTAAACAGTTTATTGATAATGGCGCGCAGACATTTATGTTTAATTTTTCGATGTCCGATGCGTTAACGAATCTGATGTTAGCACCGTAATTTCATGTCGTTGAAAATAAATGCCGCGAGGTGCGACAAAAAGCCGATAGCGATATAATCCAAGGCTGATACTTTTATATTACCTCTGCAAGGCCGGATCCCGGCCGTACGTAAGCGTGCGCCGGGCATATTCTTTGACCCGCTTCACAAATATGTCTATTGGTTTGCATTTTTATCCACACTATACAAAAACTGAACGTATTACCGTTATTCTGGGGCTGGAAACGAACGTTTATGAACCGGATATCGCCACAAAGGAGTGCGGGTATGTATAAAAAAATACTGATGCCAGTTGATGTTTTCGATATGGATTTGAGCGATAAGGCTATCCGTCACGCCGAGCATCTGGCCTCGGCGGAGCACGGTGAAATTACCTTGCTGAACGTCCTGCCCAACAGCAGCAGCTCGTTGCTGCGCGGGTTTGCGGCCGATATCCGCAAGTTTGAAGCCTATATGAAAGATGAGTCCGAAAAGAAAATGCGCATTCTGCGCGATGTTTTCAATATTTCGCCAGCGCGTATCCACACCGTGGTGCGGTTTGGCAGCGTACGAGATGAAATCCTTGCGACGGCAAGGGAAGGTGGATTTGAGGCGATCGTCATCGGTTCGCGTAAACCCGGCATCAGCACCCATTTATTAGGATCTAACGCCGAATCGGTGCTGCGCTACGCCAAAATTCCGGTGCTGGTCGTCCGATAATCCGCACACCTCATCCCTGATGCGGGGTGAGGTTTTTTTACTCTTCACTAAACCAGTCGCGGTTTTCCTGGCGAATTAACAGCACGGATTCGCTGATTTCCTGCAAATGCTGCGTCATCGCGGCATCCACTCCGGCAACGTCGCGCTGCTCCAGCGCGCTGAAAATATCCTGATGCTGGCGCAACAGCATATCCGGCGAGGAGATGTGGTCGAGGCTCATATAGCGCACGCGATCGATGGTCGCTTTAATGTTTTCCACCGTGTCCCAGGCGAGCTGGCAGTCGGCGATCGTGGCCAGCAGCTGGTGGAACTCGTCGTCGAGCTGAAAGAAATCGTTCAGCTGGTGGCGGTCGATGGCGATCCGCTGCTGGTGCAGATTCTGCTCCAGCTGATAGCTCTGGGCGTCGGTAATCATGGTCGCCGCCCGGCGCACTACCGCGCACTCGATAGCCTGGCGCACGAAGCAGCCGTTGCGCACCTGGGATAACGAGATTTTATTGACGTAGCTGCCGCGCTGCGGGCGAATCTGAATCAGACCGTTTTCCGCCAGCTTGATAAACGCTTCCCGCACCGGCTGGCGCGAGACGTCAAAACGCACCGACACCTCTTTTTCCGAAAGCGGCGTGCCCGGCGGGATCAGGCAGTGCACAATATCCCGACGTAAAATGCGGTAAATTTGCTGATTTACGGGCTGTGTAGGGTTGAGCTGTGATTCTGCGGCCATTGGCGTTTTCTTTATTGCGGATTAAGTGCGCTATTTTACGCTTTTTTTCCCGTCCCGCCCATACCCGGCGGGCTGCCGGGCAGGGCAAAAGGCAGAGAAATACGGCTTATCCCTGACGGTGGATGCTTAACCCGGCGTAGGTCTGGCTGACCGGCATCATCTCCAGGGTGTTGATGTTGACGTGCTTCGGTAGCGTCGCCACCCACCAGACGGCTTCGCTGATGTCTTCCGCCGACAGCGCGCTGGTATTCTCGTAGGTTTTGCTGGCCTTCGCGTCATCGCCTTTAAAGCGGACGTTGGAGAATTCGGTGCCGCCTACCAGCCCCGGCTCGATATCGGTCACGCGAACGGCGGTTCCGTGCAGGTCGGTGCGCAGGTTCAGGCTGAACTGACGAACGAACGCTTTGGTCGCGCCATAGACGTTGCCGCCGGCATAGGGCCAGCTGCCCGCCGTTGAGCCGATATTGATAATATGGCCGCGGTTGCGCTCGACCATCCCCGGCAGAACCGCGCGGGTCATGTAGATCAGGCCTTTGTTGTTGGTGTCGATCATGGTTTCCCAGTCCTCGACGTTAGCTTTCTGCGCGGGTTCCATGCCCAGCGCCAGCCCGGCGTTGTTGACCAGCACATCGATTTGTTGCCATTCGGCCGGCAGGCTGGCGATCATCTCTTCAATCGCGGCGCGGTTACGAACGTCAAGCTGCGCGGTCAGAATGTTGTCGCCCAGGCTCTCTTTGAGCTCCTGAAGACGCTCCTGGCGGCGACCGGTGGCAATCACTTTATGGCCATTAGCGACGAAACGGCGGGTAATGCTTTCACCAAATCCTGCCGTCGCGCCAGTCACGAGTACGATCATTTTCTGTTATTCCTCAACGCGTTTTGTGTGGTATTACCATAGCACGCGAGGGCGGGCGGCGGTATGTCAACTTTTGCCGACTGAGAAATCATTGCGGGCGGGTAAGGGGTTGCCTACTCTATGGAAACTATCGCAATCAGGAGCTAATGATGTCTTTCGCGAATCCTTTTTTTACCATCAGCCTGCTGCCGTACCAGGCGCCGCCCTTTGATCTCATCCGCGACAGCCACTATCGCCCGGCCTTTGATGAGGGCGTGCGGCGTAAACGGGAAGAGATAGCGGCCATCGCCGCGCATCCGGACGCGCCGGATTTTGCCAATACCTTCATTGCCCTGGAGAAAAGCGGGGCGCTGCTTGCCCGGGTGACGTCGGTGTTTTTTGCGATGGTGGCGTCGAACACCAACGACACCCTCCAGCAGCTTGATGAGCAGTTCTCCGCAGAGCTGGCTGAACTGGCCAATGACATTTATCTCAATGCAGCGCTGTTTGAGCGTATCGAGACGGTGTGGCGCCAGCGTCATCAGCTGTCGCTGGACGAGGAGTCGCTGCGGCTGGTGGAGGTCACCCATCAGCAGTTTATCCTGGCGGGCGCCACGCTTTCGGACAGGCAAAAAGCAGAGCTGCGCGCGCTCAATACGCAAGCGGCGACGCTGACCAGCCAATTTAACCAGCGGCTGCTGGCGGCGGCGAAAAACGGCGGGCTGGTGGTGGATTCCCCGGCGGCGCTTGACGGTATGAGCGACGACGATATTGCTGCCGCGCGCAGCGCCGCCGAGGAAAAAGGATTGAGCGACGGCTGGCTTATCGCGCTGCTTAATACCACTCAGCAGCCGGCGCTGGCGTCGCTGCGCCAGCGGGCGACGCGGGAAAAACTGTTTCAGGCCAGCGTGCTGCGCACGCAGAAGGGGGATGGTAACGATACCCGTGCGCTGATTTTGCGGCTGGTTGCGCTGCGCGCGCGGCAGGCGGAGTTGCTCGGCTTTACGGACTACGCCAGCCTGAGCACCGCCGACCAGATGGCGAGGACCTCCGCGGTAGCGCTGGGGTTCATGCGTGAGATAGCCCCTGCGGCGCGGGGGCGCGCCGAGCGGGAGCTGGCGGATATTCAGCAGGTTATCGATGCGCAGCAGGGCGGCTTCAGCGCCCAGGCCTGGGACTGGCCGTTTTACGCCGAACAGGTTCGCCTGGCGCGCTATTCGCTTGATGAGGCGCAGATTAAGCCCTATTTCGAACTCAACCGGGTGCTGACGGAGGGCGTATTCTGGGCCGCGTCAGCGCTGTTCGGCATTCGCTTCGTCGAACGGTTTGATATCCCGGTCTATCATCCAGACGTTCGCGTCTGGGAGATCTTTGACGCCAGCGGTGAAGGTCTGGCGCTATTTTATGGCGACTATTTTTCCCGGGAGTCAAAGAGCGGCGGGGCGTGGATGGACAATTTCGTCCAGCAGTCCACGCTGCTGGAAAGCCGCCCGGTTATCTACAACGTGTGCAACTATCAGAAGCCCGCGGAGGGGAAAAGCGCGCTGCTGTCCTGGGATGATGTCATCACGCTGTTCCATGAGTTCGGTCATACGCTGCACGGTCTGTTCGCCAGCCAGCGCTATCCGGGGCTTTCCGGTACGCGAACACCGCGCGATTTTGTCGAGTTTCCGTCTCAGATTAACGAGCACTGGGCCAGCCATCCGCAGGTATTTGCGCGCTTCGCCCGCCACCACGAAAGCGGAGAGCCGATGCCGGAAGCGCTGCGTGAAAGCATGATGCGCGCGGCGACCTTCAACAAAGGCTACGATATGACCGAGCTGCTGAGCGCGGCGCTGCTGGATATGAACTGGCACAGCGTCACTGCGGCCACGCTGCCGGACGATGTTGATGCGTTTGAAGCACAGGCGCTTGAGAAAGAGCGTGTTGATTTACCCGCCGTTCCGCCACGCTATCGCAGCAGCTATTTTGCCCATATCTTTGGCGGCGGCTACGCGGCGGGATACTACGCTTATCTGTGGACGCAGATGCTGGCGGATGACGGCTATCAGTGGTTCGTGGAGCAGGGAGGGTTAACCCGGGAAAACGGACAACGTTTTCGCGACGCTATCCTGTCGCGCGGCAACAGTAGCGATCTCGACGCGCTGTACCGCGACTGGCGCGGGCACGATCCGCAGCCGGAGCCGATGCTTAAACATCGCGGTTTGAGAGCGTAAATCACGGGCGTGTTTTTTCAGGCTAAACCTGCACCGTTTAGATTTTATTGAGACAGGCGGTGCTAGCATGCCTGCAGTGTCGTGGAGAAGGCAAAGGTATGCTGGATCCGCGACGTAAAACACAAATCTATCCATGCAAGCATTTACCGCCATCTTATGGCGGTTTTTTTTGCCCAAAATAAGCGGCGCTGTCTAAATAAACGCCGTCGCGCGGCGCTGGCGCCTTGCGATTTTATTTTATGCTGAAAAACTGGTGTCGATGCGCCTGAATCAGCATAAACCATCCGTTTTTACCATGGGTGGTCTCGCGACTCGCGGGGGTTGTATTTTCAGAACCAGCATTTCATGCTGTGACAGCGTATGCCGGATAACCCCCGGGTAATTAGGAATTAATCAGATTGCTGGCGAGGATAAAAGCACATACTGTTAGCTCTGTGTATGACATTAAAAGGATCGCATCATGTTTAAGTGTCGTGGAGTTTCAGTTGCGCTGGCGGCTGTTGTTTCATTATCGATGCTTGCAACGCCTGTACTGGCAAACCCGGGTAACGGCCATGGCAACAGCGGTAACCATGGTAATAACGGCAATAAAGGTAACAACGGTAGCCCGGGGAAAAGCCAGAGCGGGAGCGAGGATGATAGCAACTCGTCCGGCCATCGTAAAAACTACGGTAAACCGGATCATGTTGATTCCGATATCAGCTACTCGATGGCTCGCCAGCTGGCGGTCAACTATGGTCTGACGGGGTATCAGTCTCTGCCGCCGGGGATTGCGAAAAACCTGGTACGTGGCAAACCATTACCTCCAGGGATCGCGAAAAAGACGGTGCCCGCCTCTATGCTAGGCCAACTGCCGTATTATCCGGGTTACGAATGGAAAGTGATTGGTGATAATCTGGTGCTTATTGCACTCAGTACGGCGATCGTCACGACCATTATCAATGGTGTTTTTGACTAGTTCAGCGGTTTTTTTGTATTAAGGCTCCAGCGACTGGGGCCTTATTCTTATCATTTTTCCCGAAAGTCTTTTGCTGAACCAACAGATTTGCGTTTTTTGTCGTCGCTGACGCAATGGGGAAATTAAACCAGATAAGGATCTATATATTTATCCATTTGATCCGGGGTAGTGTCGTCTTTTAATTGATGAACTATCTTTCCGACATTTTTGAGAATATAAAGCATGTCAGCGTCGAGTGCGGTGACAAGATTATTATCCGTAGTAAAAAATGGGTCATTAAATGTAGATGATGCGGATTTCAATATCAGCGAGCTGTATTTCGCGCCAATTCTGACGCCAAGATAAAACACCCGCGCGCGGTCAGGTGAGCATCCTCCCGCAAGGCATGCGTAATAAAACATAATGTCGGCCTCTTTTCTGTTGGCGCCCTGGGTACAGGCAACATCATGAACAACGGAGGCCAGCCTGTAGTCGCCAATGTAGGGCGATCCGACGGTAGACCATAGCGCCTGCGGAATACTGGCGCCGTTAATGACGCTGCCTGCGGGCGCCGACCAGACTCTCGAGGACGGATCGGTGTAGTAAAAATCCTCCGTTAACACCATGTTTCTGTCAGGTCCCTGTCTTCTTGACCACTGGGCTACAACGTTACCTGTAAACGAACCGTAATCAGCCATATTCTACTTCCTCAATATTTGGCCCTGAACGCCATGTTTTGCCAGGAATATATCGCAGAAGTCAGCGTGCGGTGGTGTATTCATCGGTAGTTAATCGGTAGCTGGGGCATATTCTATCTTATAAAAAAGAAGGACGCCTGAAATCATAGTAATGTATGATTTGCGCCATCCCGAGGTTTCCCCCGCATCCATCAGGCGATGCTGTAGCGATACCAGTCAATGTCGCCGAGCCCCACATGCTGCTGGCTTGAACCCGTTAACAGCAGAGTCAACACCCATCAACAGGTTTAACATTTCGTGGCTATCTGAAAAATGCGAGCCACTTTAATATGGCTATAACGATTATGTATAAAATTTGTAATGAATGGTTGATTTATTTTTAAAATTTTATCTGATGGTGGCATAAATGAAGGATGTCCTGGTTTAATGATTTTTTTATTATTCTAAAACATTAAGGAATCCTTAAGCTATGACGGGAAGATTAAAATTAAACTTAATGACGATATTGAACTAAAACAGAAGGTCTTTGCCAAACTTAAATCATATTCTTGTCAGAGGCAGGCCAGGCATGAGAGCGATTCCCAAAAAGATTCACCAAATTTATACAAAAGGGTGGGATATACTCCCTGGCGACGTAAAAACGCAGATTGACCGGCTTAAATGGATAAACCCTGATTATGCCTATGCGTTCTATGCTGAACCTGACATGTATCAATATATAAAAAAGCACTATGGACAGGATATGCTTGATGTTTATCAACAGATCAATCCGGAGTATGGGGCCGCCAGAGCTGATTTGTTTCGCTACCTGGTTATTTATCAGGAAGGCGGTGTTTATCTGGATATCAAAAGCAGCTGCGAAAAACCGCTGGATGCCGTTATTCCTCCTGACTGTGAGCTGATTTTGTGCCACTGGGATAACGGGCCCGGCGGGCTTGATAAGCAAAAAGGGCTGCATCCTGAGCTTTCATTTATGGCCCATGGGGAGTACGAACAGTGGAATATAATGGCAAAGAAAGGCTCTCCTTTCATAAAAGCGGTGATTGATGAGGTGGTTTACAGGATCAAAAACTATAAGCCATGGCGTTATGGCGTTGGTATGAAAGGGGTATTGATGACGACCGGGCCCATTGTCTATACCGAGGTCATCGGAAAGATGGCGGACCACGGGAACGTGTTGCATGTGTTGAACCACAGAGAGATCGGGCTGGTGTATTCAGCAGTCAATAAAAGCATCTGGAAGTGTATAGGGAAAAGCGCTTATGCCAGATATAAGACTCCCGTTGTAAGGCTTGGTAAAAAAGATTATAAGCTGTATCAGCTATGGCTGATGTTTATATTTCCTTGCAAAAGATTAAAAAAGAATATCCATAATGAATGCCGTAACTTTATTCGAAAAATAAAGAGTGGTATTTAATAATTCAGACGTGTATTGATTATTGTTTCTGACAGGAAATGAAGGGCGATTCGGTGTTGTAAGCTGACACGCTTGCCCCATAACTGTTAGGGCAAGCGTGTTTTTCTTTATTTTATTAATTCAATTTTCGGCGGCTGCCAGCTGCCGTCAATAATGGGTTTCTCACCCCAGTAAGCACGAATATACAGTGAGAACGTCCCATCCGGTGACGGAAGCCAGTTATTGACCTTGTCGCCGCCAGGATTTGTCTTACTGATATACAGGGTCAGCGAGCCATCGGAATTATACTTCAGATCCTTGTTTTTCGTTCCCAGCGAATAACGGTTCAGCTCATTCGGGCTGAACAGATGCTTGCTGTTATACAATGTCAGGGACCAGAACCCTTTCACCGGCGGAATGCCTCCTTTCGGGAACGTCACCGTGTAATCATGTTCGCCAGACAATTGCGAATTCGCCGCATCGTTATCCGTGTAGAAATACTGAGTTTCGTCGGGTTTATTGTCGAACATGTTCGACTTCGCGGTACCGGTGCGGTTGAAATAATCCACGCCAAACTGGGCGTTATTTTTCGAACGGTTCCAGCCGTTGCCGGCGGGTACACCGTTATTCTTCCATTTAAAGAACTCGGCGATCGTCGTTTTATCAGTCTCAACGGCGGCTTCATCCATCCATTTACGCACCTGCGGATCCTGTTTTCCGGCTTCAACAAGATGGCGGAACTGCGCGTACATGGCTTCCTCTCCCGGCAGAGGCGGAACCTTATCCAGAACATTGGCAAACTGATCGAAGAATGTCTCAGGCACAACCCATTTAGTTTCGCCAGCGCTGGCATCGGGCTTATCGCCGATGGACGGGATCTTTGAATATTCGTACGACTTCATCTTGCCGTTAAATTCGCGAAGCGGGTAGGTCATGACCTCCTTAATGGGGGCCTGAATGGCCATCCGGTCCTCTGCGGTATCGTTCATCTGGATACGAGGAATGACGTTGGCCATTTCAGTCGACGAGTGAATCACGCCGTTAAACCCTTTTGGTGTCTCACCCTTCCAGTCAGGACCGACCAGCAGATAGAACCCCGGTTTGGTGCCGTACGGTTTCCCGACATTGCCAATCTGATTGGTACGGGCATCGTAGATGGCGTAAACCCAGAAGCGATCGCCAAAGTCGGGCACCTGAATCACGATCGGATCTTTATCGAGCTCAAAGAAACCCAGGCCATAAACAACGTCCTGATTCGGGCAGGTGACGAAGGTCTCTTCCGGTTTGATGTAATCAGTCAACATGCTCAACTGCCCCATGGGAGCCACCGGCACCATCCCTCCGTTGAGCGCCGGATAGGGGGCTTTGGTGATGGTCGCGCGGCGGTTGAACTGGTTCACCATGGGCCAGCCCCAGAGATAAGCCTGCTGGGCAATGGCTTTCACATAGCTTTCCGGCATATTGACCCCGGCTGCGGGCTGGGTTAGCTGGTCAAATTGACTCGGATGAGCAATCGTCAGCGGCGCGGATTGCGCAATCGCGCCGGCGCTGGATACCAACGCGGTGAATAAAGCAACGTACTTCAGTTTCATCACAATGGCCTTCTCTTATTTGTTGGTTTGAATCAGGTCGTCCGGCACCCAGGTCTGGTCGTAGAAGCTGTCTTCGGTGCCATAAAGCCGCAGGGCGACGAGGAAATTACGGTTTGCTACGGTTTTGATAAAGGCGCTGTCAGCCACGCCATCAGGTTTACTCGGGCCGAACCAGAGATCGATGGAACCGTCGCTGTTCTTCGGAATGTTGTAGTAGCCGTTGGTGGAAGGCAGCAGTTGATCGGTTTCCGGCATGGTGCCGTCAGTGATGTTATAGGCGGTAACGGCCCAGAACAGCGCTGCTGGCGGGTTTGGCGGCAAATGCAGTTTGTAAGTATTGCTGCCGTCGAGGAACTTGCCGTCTTTATCCTTCGTGGCGTACGGGTACTTGGAGCCAGCGCCGGTTGTGTGCATGACCATGGCCGCGGCGCTGGAGTAGGCAATCTGGAAGAAGGCCGCCCGCTGGTTTTCATCAAGAGTACCGTACTGCATCCATTCGGCCGTCGCGCCAGCCCACGAGTTTTCCCACTGGCGGTCTTTGTAGTAGAGCTGACGTTGATCGTCGCGACCCATCTGGCGACGGGCAAGGATCATCCTCGGTGCAGTCTCTACGGCTTTCTTCAGCAACGCTTGTTCCTTCTCACTTGGGTTAAAGGGCTTGCCTTTAACCATACCAATACTGAGAAGGGCGCTGCGTGTGTCGTCAGGAATGGCCGTCAGCGGTTCATAATCGATAAAGTCTTTCAGCTTCTTCCAGTAGGTCACATCCGTCGGGTACATCATGTTCACCCGTTTGCCGCTGGCATCGGGGAACTGCATCGGTTTGACTTCTTTTTCCACATTCCACAGCGGATAGATACGCGTGGTTTCCGCGTTTTTTACCGCCGGGATCGGATCCGGTTTCCCATCGCCTTTGCCCATAATGGTGCGAAAGAACAGGAAGACGTTATAGGTCGGGGATTTAAAGGTAAAATAACCCTGAGGGACCGGGCCCTCATAATCTGGCGGTAGCAGAAGATAGAGCCCGCCGCGTGCCCGATCGGGGCCGATAGCGCCGACATCCGTAATGGTTTTCTGGAAAAAGTCGGTAAACATCCCGATAACGTTAGCGGGGGCTTTGATGACCAGCGGACCCGTTTCTTTCAGATCGAGATAGCTCATTGAGTAGATAACATCGCCATTCGGTGTCGGCACGACGGCGCGGCTGTCCATTCTCTCTTTCCATACAGGCAGTACGTTATAGCCTTTCCCGAATGCGGCCTCTGAGCCATCGCGCAGGCCAATGGTATTCAGCAGCGGTAGCGTCTGGATGTAAGCGTGAATGGCGTCCTGGTAATAAAGCTCTTCACTCAGCGACTGCGCTTCCTGCTGCGGTAGCCAGTTGCCATTATTCAGTTGCTTCATCAGTGGGGACATCGGTGCTGATGCATCGTCCGCCAGAACGCTGGTACTGGTCAGGCATGAAACCAGTACCGCACTGGTTAATAAATGCAGCGTAAAGCCTTTCTTTTTCATCGGTAACTCCGGTTAGCGAAGGTGGACTTATCAAACGTAGCACAGCTATTTTGATTGGTGAGGAAACTGTGCTGATAGAGAAAAAAATAGTGTTAATACTCGCCGGAAAATATAAAACTTCCGCATTACGAATGGTAAAAACGAAGTATTACGTTATGAACATGGATGGTGACTCATTTTTCTATTAGTTTACCTGCTATTATTTTTGTGAGAAGTCCACAGCGGGACTTCTTAGAAGTACGTATGTCCAGTGTGGATGCCTGTCTGGGGCGGCGCACAGGTGAAAGGGGCCGGAAAGATAATGAAATTTGTATTTGAAACACTACATGACTATTACCGAAAACGAGTGCTGGACAGGCACCTGCGCGATGTCATAGCGTGCGCAGACCGTATCTCTCTGAAGACGAATGAGGTGCTTACGCTCTCTGACGAGACAATTTATTTTGTCTCAGAGGGAACTATGTCGATCGCCATGAGTGACGATCCAAGAATAATTGGCGCTACAATTGAGAATATGCCTATTGGACTTCTGGAATATTATTGCCCATTGGTTGAATTTACCTATATGGCGCTCTCTCCAGTGACAATATTAACGATTTCAATGGCGGAATTTGAGCGGATTTTCTTTCACACATCCCCTGAAAATATGAAAGAATTGACAACAATTCTCGTTTTCATGCTGGTCTTTATTCTTGATGTGCACGTTGAAAGACGAACAGACTCTGGCTACCACACGATCAAGGCGATGCTTTACCGTTATCTCTATCGCCGCAGCATTAACAGCGCAGAGAATGAGGGCATTGCCAATTTCATTATTCGTCGTACAAATTTGTCGCGCAGCTATGTGTTTCGTGTTCTTGCTGAACTCAAAGAGGGGGAGTACATCACCGTAAAGAAGGGAAAGTTAATTTCGATTGACCGTAAGTTGCCGGTAGATTATTGAACCTGATATTTCTGACAGGCATCAGCAGCGGAGAAAACAAAAAGCCCCTTGCGCGAAACCGGCAAGAGGCCTTTAAGGACGTGGGTTGTCGGCGTTCATCAATCATCCCATTTGTGGCTGAAATACGCAGCAAGGAAACCTGACGCTAAGATAGTTCCTAAAACCGCGATGAAAACATGCATATTTCCCAGCATGATTAACCTCCTGATAGTGACAAATTACTGACGATATTGACCTCACTGATCAAAAATGATGTGGAACGGATTGATTATAATCTGAGCAATCTAAACAAATCGTTAATTATGTGAACTATTTCGCCGTTTCGGTAAATTTACCCGGCGCATCTGTCAGACGGCGTTCAGCGCGCGGCTCAAGGGCGTAATGCGCATGCCGCGCAGGATCATCAGCCACGCCGCGATGATGACCGCAATCATAATGGCAAACAGCGTCCAGGTGGGCAGGGTGGTCAGAATAATCCCGGTAATCATGGGGTTAAAGGCGGCACCCAGCCAGCCGAGGGCCTGAGCGGAGAAGTAGCTCGCCTTCATGCCCGGCGGCGCAATGTTATCGATAAGCATATATTCGCCCGGCGCGTAGATGATTTCGCCAATGGTAAAGACCGCCGCGGCGATGCCCCAGAGCAGCAGGTTTTCGCCGGAAACCATAAAACCGCCCAGGCCGAGGATAAAAAAGAGGGTACCGACGGTCATCAGCGGGCGAATGTTGCCTGGCGTGATGCTGCGGCCGACGAAATACTGCAGGCTGACCACCACAATGGCGTTAACCGGCAGCACGACAGACACCACCTTCTGGGCGAAATCGCTGTCGTGGGCGATAACCAGTACGTACTGGGAAATACAGGTAGCGAATGACCCGCCGACATAGGACGCGAGCAGTCCGGAAAGCGTAAACCAGAGCAGCGCACGGTCGCGCAGCAGCACCGAGGGCTGCCAGGGCGCCGCCTGACGATCTTCGTCGGTGATAACCTGTTTCTGCACGCAAAACTGAATTAATACCAGTGGGATAGCTGCGCTGATTGCCGCCAGCCAGAACGGCAACTGGAGGCTGTACATCACCAGAAATGTGCCGATCGGCGGGCCAATCGTCCAGCCGATATTCAGAAAGCTGTAGTTAAGCGAGAAAATCCGCGCCTTTTCACTCCCGCTCAGCACGTCGGAAAACCAGGCCTTCAGGACGGTGGAAAAGACCGAGTATGAGCAGTTAATCAGGGCAAAAAAGAAAACCACCAGCGGGATCGCGTTCGCCAGCGGGATAACGATAAAACCGGCGATAAACACGGTAATGGCGATCAGCATATAGCGCTTCTTATCGAACTTATCCGCCAGAATGCCGAAGCCGAGGCTGAAAATAACCCCAACGGTGAGGGCAGTCGTCAGCGCATAGCCAATAGCCTCCACGCTCATGGCAAACCTGCGCGTGAGGTAGATGGTCATAAACGGAAGCGTTGCGCCGCGTCCTATCGTCAGCAACAGCGACGACGCCAGCAGCGCGCTGGTTGAGCGCCTGATAGAGGTTTTCATTTTCCTGCCCGACAAAGTGTAAATGTTATTATGTTGTGTCTTATCAGGAGTATCACGGCATAAGAGACTTGTATAGACCTCCGTTTATCTATCAGTGCTGCCAGAAATAGTGATCTTTCCCTCGGTCGGGTTTTTCGTTACTTTGGTTCTGTTTACAAAAATTTAATATTTCAGGGGCGGAGTATGACGCGCAAAGATGGGCTGCTGGCGTTGCTGGTGGTGGTGGTGTGGGGGCTGAATTTTGTGGTTATCAAACTGGGGCTTCACAACATGCCGCCGCTGATGCTGGCCGGATTACGCTTTCTGCTGGTGGCCTTTCCGGCGCTGCTGTTCGTTGCGCGTCCTAAAATTCCGTTTCGCCTGCTTGCCGGGTACGGCCTGACCATCAGCTTTGGCCAGTTTGCCTTTTTGTTCAGCGCGATAAAATTCGGTATGCCCGCGGGGCTGGCCTCGCTGGTGCTGCAGGCGCAGGCGTTTTTCACCATCCTGCTCGGCGCGTTCATTTTTGGCGAGCGGCTGCAGAGCCGGCAGGTCGCAGGAATTACGCTCGCGGTCATTGGCGTGCTGGTGCTGATTGACGCCAGCCTCAACGGTCAGCATGTGGCGATGGTGGGCTTCTTCCTGACCCTGGCTGCGGCCTTCAGCTGGGCCTGCGGCAATATTTTCAATAAGCGGATCATGCTGCACGAGGCGCGCCCGGCGATTATGTCGCTGGTGGTGTGGAGCGCCCTGATTCCAATCGTGCCGTTTATGCTGGCGTCGGCGATGATCGACGGCCCGGCGGTGATGTGGGCAAGCCTCGTGGAGATCGATCTGGTGACTCTGCTGTCGCTGGTCTATCTGGCGTTCGTCGCCACCATCGTGGGCTACGGGATCTGGGGGGCGCTGCTCGGACGCTACGAAACATGGCGAGTGGCGCCGCTGTCGCTGCTGGTGCCGGTCGTGGGGATGGGCAGCGCGGCGGTCTTGCTGGGTGAAACGCTGAGCGGGCTGCAGCTGGCCGGCGCGGCGCTTATCATGGCGGGGCTGTACATCAATGTCTTTGGCCTGCGGGTGCGTCGCGTAAAGGCGCTGCGGGGATAAAAAAAGCCCCGCGTCGGCGGGGCAAATAACGAATTACTGGTTGTGCTGATTATAGTAAGGCACGCCCAGTTCGTCGGATTTGTCGCTGCCTGCGCCCATATGGTTGAAGTCAAAAGGGGACTTCTCATGGGGTGAGCGCAAGCTGATCGCGTCATGGTCAGAATGCTCTGCCGGAATAGTGGATTGCTCCGCAAAACTCTGGCCGGAGACCAGCACCAGCAGGGTGAGGGCGGCGGAGACGAACAGCTTCATGGTTTCCTCGATACGTCTTGTGCAGGCGATTAACAGTTACAGTTATTTATGGGGTACAGATAACGCGACTCGCCGGGAATATTGGTCATACGATATTTATGCGGCGGCACGTCAAAGTAGTTCTTAAACGTCCGGGTCAGCGTTTGTTGCGATTCAAAGCCATAGCGCTCGGCCAGATATAAAATCGGCTCGTTGCTCTGCTTCAACTTCTGGGCGATTTCAGTAAGCTTACGGCTGCGAATGTATTGGCCGAGTGAATGACCGGTCTCTTTCTTGAACATTCGCTGCAGATGCCATTTCGAATAGCCTGAACGTTCGGACACCTTTTCAAGCGACAGCGGTGACTCCAGGTTATCTTCAATCCAGTCCAAAATGCTATGAATAGTGATGGCATCAGTATTACGTCTGGACATCGTCTTACCTCTTTCGGTTTACGGCAGAACTTTCTTGAGCAGCAGCTCAAGGGTTGCGATTTCATCCGCCGTTAGGTTTTTTGTTAGTTCCTGATGCAGGTTTTGCCCCACAACCTGGTGGCATTGCTCACAGATTGCGGCGCCGTCCGGGGTCAGCTTGACCAGAACGCCGCGCTTATCATTTGGATTTGGCAGCCGCTCAATCCAGCCCTTGCAGACCAGACGGTCCAGCATACGGGTCAGGGCGCCCAGGTCGACAGACAGGATTTTCTTCAGCTCAACGGGCGTGATGCAGACCTGACAGCGAATAGAACACAGCGTCTTGAACTGCGTGGCGGTGATGTCCATTGGCGACAGGTAATCGTTGAGCAGGCGATCCTTTTTCTGGTTGACCATGTGAATCAGGCGACCGAGTGGAATGATTTCGTTAAACAGGTCGCTGGTGTTTTTCACAATGGTTGCCCTGGCAAGTAGTTTAGTTGCCATGGATATTATTGCCCAGGCAACCATAAGTCAATTGGATGGATTTTGTGATGCCACAAATTGCTAAAACGGTTCAGGTCCGCTTCGTCTTGATCTTCAGACTTTATTTATAACTATCAGTTATAGCCCAATCTGTGGAAACGGGTGGAAATGATTAGACGTGGCAAACGGTCCGGATTCCCCCGTATACTGCCTGCGGCCATTGTGTTTGCTTCTGGAGAGAAACCCTTATGCTCGACCTTATGAAAGCTATCAGCCTTGGGCTGGTGGTGCTATTGCCGCTGGCAAACCCGCTGACAACCGTGGCGTTGTTTCTGGGGCTGTCCGGCGATATGAACAGCGCGGAGCGTAACCGACAGTCTCTGATGGCGTCGGTTTACGTGTTCGCGATTATGATGGTGGCCTACTATGCCGGGCAGGTGGTGATGAACACCTTCGGGATCTCCATTCCCGGCCTGCGCATCGCCGGCGGGCTCATCGTGGCCTTTATCGGCTTCAGGATGCTTTTCCCGCAGCAGCGTGCGCACGAAAGCCTGGAGGCGAAAAGCAAATCGGAAGAGCTGCAGGACGAGCCGACGGCGAATATCGCCTTTGTGCCGCTGGCGATGCCGAGCACCGCGGGGCCGGGGACAATCGCGATGATCATCTCGTCAGCGTCGACGGTAAAGGCGGGTTCAACCTTCCCTGACTGGGTGGTGTGGGTCGCGCCGCCGCTGATTTTTGCCCTGGTTGCCGTTATTTTGTGGGGATGCCTGCGCAGCTCCGGCGCCATTATGCGGCTGGTGGGTAAGGGCGGAATTGAGGCGATTTCCCGTCTGATGGGCTTCCTGCTGGTGTGTATGGGCGTGCAGTTTATTATTAACGGCGTGCTGGAAATTATTACGCATTACCATGCCTGACCGGCGCGGGTGGCGGCAGCCACCCGACACCCTCTATGCGTGGCGCGGCTGCGCTTCTTTCGCCGCCGGCCAGCGGCGAAAGATAACCACCGACCAGACAAACGCCGCCAGCGCCGGGAACGCGCCGACATAGCCGATATCGGCCATCGACAGATGTAAACTCACCTGATTGCCGACCAGCGCGCCCGCGCCGATGCCGATATTGAAAATCCCGGAAAACAGCGACATGGCGACGTCGGTGGCGTCCGGCGCCAGCGCCAGCACTTTCACCTGCATCCCAAGACCGATCATCATAATCGCAATGCCCCAGAAGATACTGAGCACGGCAAGCCGGGTTTCGCTGTCTGCCGCGGTCATCAGGAGCGCCAGGCACAGGGTAAGCGCGCCGATGGCGCCGCTGACCAGCGATGATGCGTACTGATTGCCAAGCTTACCAAACAGCAGCGAACCGATGATGCCCGCGCCGCCCAGCGTCAGCAGCAGGAAGGTGGCGAAACCGGCATCATAGCCCGCGACGTTTATCACAAACGGTTCAATGTAGCTGTAGGCGGTGTAATGGGCGGTGACCACGACGGCGGTCAGCAGATAAATGCTCATTAATGCCGGACGACGGAACAGCAGCGGCAGGCTTTTCAGCGACCCGGAATGCTCGCTCGGCAGTTTTGGCAGCAGCCTGATGAGCGCCAGCAGGGTGAGTAATGCGCCAGCGCCGATCAGCAAAAACGTGGTGCGCCAGCCGAAATATTGTCCGACGATCCGCCCGACGGGCAGCCCCAGCACCATCGCCAGCGCGGTGCCGGTGGCGATAAGGCTCAGCGCCTGGGCGCGTTTCCCGGCGGGCGCCATGCGGATGGCCAGCGATGCGGTAATCGACCAGAACACCGCGTGGGCAAAGGCGATGCCGATACGGCTTATCACCAGCACGGTAAAGCTCCAGGCGAAAAAGGAGAGCAGGTGGCTTGCGATAAACAAGATGAATAAACCGATCAGCAGCTTCCGGCGCTCCATCTGGCTGGTCATCAGCATGAAGGGCAGCGACATCAGCGCCACCACCCAGGCATAGATGGTCAGCATAATGCCGACCTGGGCCGTCTCCATGGAAAAGCTCTGGGCAATGTCAGAGAGCAGGCCGACCGGCACGAACTCCGTGGTATTAAAAATAAAAGCGGCAACGGCAAGCGTCACCACCCGTAGCCACGCGACCTTGCGTGAAACCGTGTTTGTTGTCATAGCGTTGTTCTGGATGCGTTACGGGAAAGCGAGAGGGCGATCTTAAGACTATCGCTGGTTAAAAGACAAACATTTCGTGATCGGCTTCTCATTTTTATTTCCGTAAGAGCCGCACGGCAGCTGCAAAAAAAGACTGTTTTATAAGGTTTTTTATGTCAGTGTGGAGTCACACAACAACAATCGCAGGGTAGAGCTATGCAGGAAATTGCGTTTTACATGGTTGATGCGTTCAGCGATCGAACGTTTGGCGGCAATGCGGCGGCGGTATGCGCGCTGAAGAGCTGGCTGCCGGATGAAACGCTGCTGAAGATGGCGCAGCAGCATAACCAGTCGGAAACCGCCTTCTTCGTCCCAACCAAAGGGGGCTTCGAGCTGCGCTGGTTTACCACCCAACACGAAGTGAACCTCTGCGGTCACGCGACGCTCGCGACGGCGCACGTTATTTTTCATCATCTGGCATACCCGGACGCGCGGCTGCATTTCGATACCCTGTCCGGGCGTCTGACGGTGAGCCGCGAAGGCGAATGGCTGACTCTCGATTTCCCCGCAGGCGACACGCAGGCGCAAACGCCGTCGCCGGAAATGCTGGCCGCACTGGGCATTAGCGACTATCTGGCGGCCCGTAAAGGGCGCGCGTGGCTGATTGAGCTGGCGAGCCGTGAGGCGGTGGAAGCCGTCAGGCCGAATATCAGCGCGATGACGCCTGGCGAACATAAGGTGACCATCACGGCGCGGGGAACCGGCGGCTACGACTTCGTCAGCCGCTTTTTCTCACCCGGCGAAGCGGTATGGGAAGATCCGGTGACCGGATCGGCCCACACGATGCTAATTCCGTACTGGAGCGAGAAGTCAGGTAAAACAACGATGCTGGCGCGACAGGTGTCGGCCCGCGGCGGCGATATTCGCTGTGAGCTGCGCGGCGACCGGGTGCTGATGAGCGGCACCGCGATTACCTATCTGCAGGGGACGGTATTTCTGCGCTAAGCCCGTCGCGCTGAGCATAGGGCGCATCATCCAGCAACTCGATAAAGGCCTCCAGCTGGCGGGTCATCGCGCTGCGTCGCCACACAAGCCAGGTGGTCAGCCAGCGCCATTTCTCCGCCAGCGGCCAGGCGTCAACCTGGTGATGGCCGGGCATACTTTCCAGCATGCTGCGGGGGATAAGCGCCAGCCCGGCGCCGGCAATGACGCAGGCCAGCATGCCGTGGTAGGACTCCATCTCGTGAATCCGCCCGGGCGTGGCGCGATCGGCATGGAACCAGCTTTCAAAATGGCGGCGGTAGGAGCAGTTGGCGCGAAAGGCATAGATGCTGACGCCGTTCACTTCGCTGGCGCGCGCTATCGGCGCATGCCCCTTTGGCGTGACGATCATCATCTCTTCACGATAAACCGGCACGCCGTCAAGGCCTGGGTGCATCACCGGGCCGTCGACAAACGCCGCGCTGAGCGTTCCCTCCAGCACGCCGTCAATCATCGTCCCGGAAGGTCCGGTGGCTAAATCAAACTGGATCTTCGGATAGCGCTGATTGTACAGGGCCAGCGTCGGCGGAATGCGCACCGCCGCGGTGCTTTCCAGCGAGCCCAGCGAGAACAGCCCCTGGGGCTCATCGCCAGCGACGACCATTCTGGCCTCCTCAACCAGCGCAAGGATCTGCTGGCTGTAGCGCAGGAAGCTGTGTCCGGCGGGCGACAGGCGCAGACGCTGGTTTTCACGAATAAACAGCTCAACGCCAAGGTCCGCCTCCAACTGGCGGATACGGGTCGTGAGGTTCGAGGGCACGCGATGCACCTTTTGCGCGGCCTGGGTAATACTGCCGGTCTGGGCGACGGCATTAAACATCTCAAGCTGAGTCAGATCCATAGCGTTCTCGTATCGTGAATGGTGTGGTTAATATTATTCATTTTCCATAAATAGCAGAGTGCGCCAGGATAAAGCAACTGTGTAATCGATGGAGAGAGACAAATCATGACATCACCTGCAACTCACGCCATTTCTGTGAATCCGGCGACGGGAGAAACCCTGTCAGCGCTGCCGTGGGCGACGGCGGATGAGGTTAATCAGGCGATTGCGCAGGCGGATAAGGGCTATCGTCTGTGGAAAAACGCCACGCTGGCCGGGCGGGCCGACGCCCTGCGTCAGGTTGGCGCGGCGCTGCGTCAGCGCGCGGAAGAGATGGCGCTGATGATAAGCCGCGAAGTGGGTAAACCGATTGCCCAGGCGCGCGGCGAAGTTACAAAATCAGCCAACCTGTGCGACTGGTATGCCGAACATGGCCCGGCGATGCTGGCGACGGAGCCGACGCAGGTCGAAAACCATAAGGCGGTCATCGAATATCGCCCGCTGGGACCGATTTTAGCCATCATGCCGTGGAACTTCCCGCTGTGGCAGGTGATGCGCGGCGCGGTGCCGATTCTGCTGGCGGGCAACAGCTACCTGCTTAAGCATGCGCCGAACGTTATGGGCAGCGCCCAGCTTATCGGCAAGATTTTCCGCGAAGCCGGCATCCCGGACGGCGTATTTGGCTGGGTTAACGCCACCAACGACGGCGTTTCGCAGGCGATTAACGATCCGCGTATTGCGGCGGTCACGGTGACCGGCAGCGTTCGCGCCGGCAAGGCAATTGGCGCTCAGGCGGGCGCCGCGCTGAAAAAATGCGTACTGGAGCTGGGCGGTTCCGATCCGTTCATCGTGCTTAACGATGCGGATCTGGACGAGGCGGTCAAAGCGGCGGTCATTGGCCGCTACCAGAATACCGGGCAGGTTTGCGCGGCGGCGAAGCGCTTTATCGTTGAGGCGGGCGTAGCGAAAGCCTTTAGCGAAAAATTTGTCGCGGCGGCGGCGGCATTAAAAATGGGCAACCCGGAAGATGAGCAAAACTACCTCGGGCCGATGGCGCGTTTCGACCTGCGCGACGAGTTGCACAATCAGGTGACCGCGACGCTGGATGAAGGCGCGACCCTGCTGTTGGGCGGTGAGAAGGTGGAAGGTAAAGGGAACTACTATCCGGCCACCGTGCTTGGCAACGTCACCCCGCAGATGACCGCGTTTCGCCAGGAGATGTTTGGCCCGGTGGCGGCGATTACCGTCGCGCGGGACGCCGACCATGCGCTGGCGCTGGCCAACGACAGCGAATTCGGCCTTTCCGCGACCGTCTATACGGCGGACGAGCAGCTGGCGCAGCGTTTTGCCGCAGGGCTTGAGTGCGGCGGCGTGTTTATTAACGGCTATAGCGCCTCTGACGCCCGCGTTGCCTTCGGCGGCGTGAAGAAGAGCGGCTTTGGCCGCGAGCTGTCGCACTTTGGCCTGCATGAGTTCTGTAATATTCAGACGGTGTGGAAAGATCGCCGCTGATCCCTCGGGCGCCCGCTGCGGCGCCCTGTTTTTTTGTCATGGTTCTGTCATTTTTCTTCCGTAAACTCGCGGCTAACGTGTTGTTATAGATGAAAATTATGAACCTAACGCAAATTTTTGGCCGTGCTGTACGTCGTTTTCTTCCCCGGCAGTTCGGCCTGTTGGCCGGGATCTTCTGCATCATTGGATTGTTCTCCGCGCTACAGATTTCGTCTTCGCTTTTACTCTCTTATTCGTTACAGAATGCCCAGCGCAATGAGCAGCATAATCAGCTGGCGCATCTTCAGCAGGTCAAAATCGACGAAGCGCGCATCGCGCTGCTGGCGGCAAGCGATCTGCTGAACCGCGCGGGCGTTTACTTTATGCAGGATAAAGAAACCGGGTCGGTCGGCAGCTGGAACAGCCTGATGGACGAGGCGCAAAAGGCGCTGGCGCACTCCCACGACGCCTGGCAGGCCTGGCTTGCGATGAGCCCGCCGAAAGATGAGGCGCTGATTAACAGCTATCAGCTGTTTTATGGCGCAATTAAGGAGCAGGCGGACGGGCTGGTGAAGAGCCAGTCGATTGACGCCTTCTTCGCGGTGCCGGTGCAGGCGTTTCAGAGTGACTTCAACGATAACTACGCCCGTTTCCAGCAGGCCAGCGAGCAGCGGGCGGAGCAGGGACGCCTGGCGCTGATGAACAATCTCGCGAGCCTGAAGCAGCTCTTTTTCCTTGCCCCGGCGCTGCTGGTGGTGATCGCGGCGATGGTCTGGTTCGGCATGTCGCGCTGGGTGATCGTGCCGCTGCGCCGCCTGATCGCCCACATCAACACCCTGGCGGCCGGGGATCTTTCGCGACCGCTGCCGTCGGTGCCGCGCTTTAATCGCGAAGTGGATCAGCTGAGCTTTAGCATTGGCGACATGCAGCAGGGGCTGCAGCAGCTGGTCACGCAGGTCAGCGACGCCACGCGCTCTATGGTCGGTAACATTACCCGGCTGGCGGCAGGGAACGATAAGCTCTACCAGCAGGCGCAGAAACAGGCCCAAGAGCTTAGCGATGTGACGCGACATATCGCGCAGCTGGAATCGCACGTAGAGGGCAACACCGGTTATGCCGGGCTCGCCAGCAGGCGGGCGGAAGAGGCGCGCAACGTCGCGGCAGGCGGCGACCGTATGATGGATACAGTGAATGAGTCCATGCGGGCGATTGTTGACCGGTCATCGGAAATGCGCGGGATTGTGGCGATGATTGACAGCGTCGCCTTCCAGACGAACATCCTGGCGCTGAATGCCGCCATTGAGGCCGCGCATGCGGGGAATCAGGGGCGCGGTTTTGCGGTCGTGGCGAAGGAGGTCGGCCTGCTGGCGCGTCAAAGCAGCCAGTCGACGCAGACGATTCAGGAGCTGATCAACCATTCGCTACAGGGGATAGAAGACGGGTCGAAAGCCGTTAACCGGCTTGAAGATAACCTGCAGCAGGTCACGGGGCTGGTCGGTACTCTGAGCGGGTTGCTTAATGAAATCTCCAGCGCCACCCTGAGCCAGGGGGAAAGTATTCATCAGATGACCCGGCAGCTGCATGCGCTGAACCAGGTGGCGCAGCAGACCGGGGAGCTGGTCAGTCACGCGGCGACCTCTTCCCATCACCTGCAGGAAAGCTCTCAGCAGCTTATGCAGGCCGTGACCCGCTTTCGTCTGCCTGCCTGACACTGGTATACTCGCAGGCCAACTAAGGCCTGCGGGCAAGGAGCGAATGTGGGAACGGTCATTGATAACGCTATGCTGGAGGCCATTCTGGCGGAGGTCACGCCGCTGATTGGGCAGGGCAGAGTGGCGGACTATATTCCGGCGCTGGCCTGCGTTGACGGCGCGAAGCTGGGTATCGCCATTAGCACCGTTGACGGGCAGCACTACTGCGCCGGCGACGCCCGGGAGCGTTTCTCCATTCAGTCTATCTCGAAGGTGCTAAGCCTGGTGGTGGCCATGAACCACTATCAGGAAGAGGAGATCTGGCAGCGGGTGGGGAAGGATCCGTCCGGACAGCCGTTTAACTCACTGCTGCAGCTGGAGATTGAGCAGGGCAAGCCGCGTAACCCCTTTATTAATGCCGGTGCGCTGGTGGTGTGCGATATGCTGCAAAGCCGCCTGAGCGCGCCGCGTCAGCGGATGCTGGAAATCATCCGCAAACTTTCCGGTGTCGGTGATATCGCCTATGACGCGGTGGTCGCCCGTTCGGAGTTCGACCATTCCGCCCGAAATGCGGCCATTGCCTGGCTAATGAAATCGTTCGGCAACTTTCATAACGATGTCGCCACCGTGCTGCAGAACTACTTCCATTACTGCGCGCTGAAGATGAGCTGTAGCGAACTGGCACAGACGTTTCTCTTTCTGGCAAACCAGGGGCGTTCGCCGCGCCACGAGCAGGCGATTATTACGCCGCTGCAGTCGCGGCAGGTGAACGCGCTGATGGCGACCTGCGGTATGTATCAGAACGCGGGTGAGTTTGCCTGGCGCGTCGGGCTGCCGGCGAAATCGGGCGTGGGCGGCGGTATTGTGGCTATCGTTCCCCATGAAATGGCGATTGCGGTCTGGAGCCCGCAGCTTGATGAGGCGGGGAATTCGCTGGCCGGAATCGCGGTACTCGAGCGGCTGACCCAGCGTCTTGGCCGTTCGGTGTTTTGATCGCTGTGGCGATAAGTAAACGCTATGACGCCCGCGCTTGTGTTACTCAAATGTTAAGTTAATAGTGCTGAGAGACCCGATACTGGAGCCTCAGCATGACGACATCTCACTCTCTTTTACTCCTCTCTGGCGCGGAGATCCGCGACCGTCTGGACCCACTGGCCGCCGTACTGGCAGACTGCGTCAACGGCGGCGCGTCCGTCAGCTTTATGCTGCCTTTCCATCCTGACACCGCGCGCGCCTTCTGGCTCGACGTCGCCGACAGCGTGGATGCCGGTGAGCGGCTGCTGCTGGTGGCGGAGGATGGCGACGGCCTGATTTCCGGTGCCGTACAGTTAATTACGGCGATGCCGGAAAATCAACCGCACCGGGGCGAAGTCGCCAAATTGCTGGTTCACTCTCGCGGACGACGGCAGGGTACCGCCCGCGCGCTGATGGCGGCGCTGGAACAGCTGGCGCGGGAGCGTGAGAAGAGCGTGCTGGTGCTGGATACCGCGACCGGCAGCGGCGCCGAGATTTTTTATCAGCGCTGCGGCTGGCAGAAAGTCGGGGAGATTCCGCGTTTTGCGCTGATGCCGGACGGTGAAATGAGCGCGACCTCGGTGTTTTATAAACTCTTATAACCTTCGTCCGGTGTTTCCTAAATCTGGTAGGCATATTCTGCCGGATAGTCCCGATACAATAATAGGAATTGTGAGCCAGGAAATCGCCGGAAGTGTATTTCTTCATTTTCTGGCTCCTGGCTTATTTATTTTCGGTGAGTTGACCTATGTCAGGAGGATATATGTCATTTGAGGACAGAAAACAACGCGCTCTTACCCTCATGGACAGCAAGAAAATGTGGCGCAGCAGCTATGCTCCGCCTTTACTGCGCCTGTTGTGGAAAATGGGGTTCCGGATACCGCCTTTACCTTTTGTTCCCTTCTGGCAGAACTTTCTGCTGATGAGCCTGAGTTTCGGCCCGCTGTGGGGGATTTTCATGTGGTTGTCAATCTGGCAAAGCGAAGGCACATCTGCTGCTGAAGCCATTGCCAGGACCTGTCTGGCCGGAGGGCTTTTCGGGATAGTGATGGCGGCTTATCAGTATTGGCTGAGGAAGGCGAATAAGTTACCGGACTGGACTTGCCTGGGCCGCTAGTTAGCGTGAAACACGGTACTTTAATAGGGTGGATTATTTATAAAAGGGAAAAGAATGAAAAAAACAAAAGTTATGACGGGAATATTTCTGTCTCTTATCCTCGCGGGATGCGTCACACAGACATCACCTGAGCGCCACTCGATGTATTTTGCCCGGCACGATCCGACGATGACCGGAGGGAACTATGTGTCGAGTCCAACCTATACCGCAAAACTCAACTTACCCGTTTACCAGAAGATTTATAAACAGGGGCAGGACGCGAAATCCAGAGGCGTTAGCAAGGAACAGGCGATGCGTTTCGCTGACGACATTTATCAGTCGGCGGTCAAATCTACCGTATGGAACCAGTCGTTTATGAACCTCAAAGATCATAAAACGCCGATGGACCCCGATGAACGGGCCGCGGCGCTGTGGGGACAGACCTTAAAGGATACCTACCTTGATGGCTACAACGGTATTCAGTGATTGCGGCAATGTGGCCGCTGCACGGAGGATGGGAATGTCGGGTTGATCGCGCAGAAAGCGGCGGAGTGTTTGATCAAAACAGGGGTTTATGGTTCAAAAGTCTGATAAGTTATTATACCAATAACAAAGGCTGTATGACCAACCTACGAAGGAACTCGACTGTGAACACACTAAACCGCCGTGATTTTCCCGGTGCGCAGTACCCGGAACGCGTTATCCAGTTCGGTGAGGGTAACTTTCTCCGCGCTTTTGTCGACTGGCAGATTGACCTGTTGAATGAACATACCGACCTGAATGCCGGTGTGGTTATCGTTCGCCCGATTGAGAGCGCGTTTCCGCCGTCGCTGAGCACGCAGGACGGTCTGTACACCACAATTATTCGCGGGCTGAATGAAAAGGGCGAGGCGGTCAGCGACGCGCGCCTGATCCGCAGCGTAAACCGTGAAATCAGCGCCTACACCGATTACGCTGAATTTCTCAAACTGGCGCATAACCCGCAGATGCGTTTTGTGTTTTCCAACACTACAGAAGCGGGAATCAGCTATCACGCAGGCGACACGTTTGAGGATGCGCCGGCGGTAAGCTACCCGGCAAAGTTAACTCGCCTGCTGTTCGAACGTTTTAGCTATTTCAACGGCGACGCCGATAAGGGCTGGGTTATCGTCCCGTGCGAGCTGATTGACTACAACGGCGACGCGCTGCGCGAACTGGTGCTGCGCTACGCGCAGGAGTGGGCGCTTCCGGCGGCATTTGTGGCCTGGCTAAGCACGGCCAATACCTTCTGTTCGACGCTGGTTGACCGTATCGTCACTGGCTACCCGCGTGATGAAGCGGCCCAGCTTGAGAACGGACTGGGATATAAAGACGGTTTTCTGGATACCGCAGAGCATTTCTATCTGTTTGTTATTCAGGGGCCGAAAACGCTCGCCCGCGAGCTTCGTCTGGATAAGTACCCGCTTAACGTGCTGATTGTTGACGACATCAAACCGTACAAAGAGCGGAAGGTGGCTATTCTTAACGGCGCGCACACCGCGCTGGTGCCGGTCGCATTCCTGGCCGGGCTGGATACCGTCGGTGAGGCCATGAACGACAGCGATATTTGCGCTTTTGTCGAGAAAGCCATCTACCAGGAAATTATTCCGGTGCTGGACCTGCCGCGCGATGAGCTGGAGTCGTTCGCCAGCGCGGTGACCGGCCGATTCCGTAACCCGTATATTAAGCATCAGCTGCTGTCTATCGCGCTGAACGGGATGACGAAATACCGCACCCGTATTTTACCTCAGCTGCTGGCAGGGCAGGCGGCAAGCGGTAAATTACCGGCTCGTCTGACCTTTGCACTGGCGGCATTGATTGCCTTCTATCGCGCTGAGCGCAGCGGTGAAAGCTATCCGGTACAGGATGATGCCGACTGGATTGAACGCTATCAGCAGCTGTGGAGCCTGCACCGCGACAAGCAGATCAACACCGTGACGCTGGTTGAAGCTGTGCTCTGCGTGCAGGCGCACTGGGAGCAGGATCTGACGCTGGTGAATGGGCTGGTCGGGCAGGTCGCCGCCGATCTTGACGCCATTTTAACACAGGGGATGCGCGCCGCCGTTAAGCCGCTATGCTAATCGTCTGACGATCTCCCGGCCGCGCGCCGGGATTTTGTTATACTTGATTAGTTACAACATACATTATAAGCCTATAAACAGAATCCTCCCTTTAGCTTCATCGCCAACCATCGCTTGTTAGTAAATTGTAAGGAAAATTCGTGGCGGGCTTGAAAGAGTGATAACGATCACGTTAAATAATGCAGACCTCTTTTCTCTGACTGATAACCATGATCGTAAGACCTCACGAACACTGGCTGACGCGCATCTTTGTCTGGCACGGCTCGGTGTTGCCGAAAATTTTTTCCCGTTTACTGCTCAATTTCCTGCTCTCTATCGCGGTGATCCTGATGCTGCCCTGGTACTACAGCCTGGGTATCAAGCTGACGGTGGCGCCGTTCAGCATTCTGGGCGTTGCTATCGCTATCTTCCTCGGCTTTCGTAATAACGCCTGCTATGCGCGCTATGTCGAAGCGCGCCTGCTGTGGGGGCAGCTTATGATAGCCTCCCGTTCGCTGCTGCGGGAAGTCAAAAATACGCTGCCGGACGGCACCTCTGTCGATAGCTTTGTGCGTCTGCAAATTGCCTTCGCCCACAGTCTGCGCATGACGCTGCGTCGCCTGCCGCAGCAGGAAACGCTGTCCCGCTACTTAACCCCGGAGCAGCTCAGTGCCGTGCTGGCCGTGCAGTCTCCGGCAAACCATATTCTGCTGCTGATGGGCAACTGGCTGGCGGAGTACCGTAAACAGGGCGTGCTGTCGGATATTTTGTTCCACAGCCTGAATAACCGTCTCAACGACATGTCTGGCGTACTGGCCGGTTGTGAACGTATTGCCAATACGCCCGTGCCGTTTGCCTATTCGCTTATCCTGCACCGTACGGTCTACCTGTTCTGCATCATGCTGCCGTTTGCGCTGGTTGTGGACCTGCACTACATGACGCCGTTTGTTTCTGTGCTGATTTCCTATACCTTTATTGCGCTTGATGCGCTGGCCGAAGAGCTTGAAGATCCTTTTGGCCTGGAAAATAACGACCTGCCGCTGGATGCCATTTGCAATACGATTGAAATCGATATGCTGCAGATGAATGCGGAAACGGCGCTCCCCCCTAAAATGAGTCCGGATAAATGCTATCAGCTCACCTGATGGAGAAGGGTATGGAACTTGTGATTCGTGAAGTCGCCGAAGGTGACTGGGCGGCCTGGCATACGCTGTGGGACGGTTACAACCGGTTTTATGGCAGTGATATTTCTGCTGAGATTACGCAACACACCTGGCAACGCCTGCGCGATCCGCATTCCGCTGTTCACTGTCGGGTTGCGGTAGCCGATGGCTGCGTCGTCGGGTTCGCAATGATTGTGCTGCACGAAGGCACTTGGGTGACCTCGCCGATATGCTACCTGGAGGATCTGTTCGTGGCGGCCGAAATGCGGGGTCAGGGGATTGCGCGTCGGCTTATCCAGGCGCTGGTTGCAGAAGGAAAATCAGCAGGCTGGTCGCGTCTGTATTGGCACACAGCGCAAAATAATCCGGCGAGAAATCTGTATGATGAATTTACCCCGGCTGACGAATACGTGCGTTATCGGATGAATCTGTAGTCGTGGTGATTAAGAAAACATTAAGATTTTCCCAGCGTAATGGCTGTAGCAGCATCAGGAGAATCCTCATGGAAAAGAAAATTGAAACCGCCGTTAACATTATCCTCTTCGTTTCACTGTTCGCGACGGCCTGGGATCTGTCGTTAGTTAGCGACTTCAGCTGGTAAGCCGCCGGGCGACGATGAATAAGCGAGGAAACGCCAGCAGAATCTGGCCGTTCTGCTGGCGAGGATAATGTTCCTCAAGCAGCTGCAGATAACGCTGCAAAAAAGCCTGCTGCCTCGCTGGCGCCAAATCCTGCAACCAGGGGCGCAGCCCTGTGGCGCTCAGCCAGTCGACGATCGCCTGATGGGATGCCATCGGATGAAAATAGGTCGTCCGCCAGATATCCACCTCGCAGCCGCGGCTGCTCAACATATCGTAATAGGCCCGTGCGCCTGAAAGCGGCTCACGGTCGCGCGGCGTAAGCCCAAGCTCCTGGCCCACCTGACGCATCAGCACGTGCGACGGCTCCTGCCAGTTATCCGGCATTTGTACCGCCAGTACGCCGCCGGGCGCCAGCAGCGACGCCAGGCGGGGCATCAGCGCAGCGTGGTCAGGAACCCACTGGAGCGAGGCGTTGGCATACAGCACATCCAGCGGATGTGCTGGCGTCCATCGGCTGATGTCCGCCTCCTGGAACTGGCAGTCCGGCAGCGCTTTTCGCGCTTTTTCCAGCATGGCGGCCGAGCTATCGACGCCGGCGATCTGCGCCTGCGGCCAGGCGCTGCGCAATAGCGCGGTGCTGTTTCCCGGACCGCAGCCGAGATCGGCGATATAGCGGGCGTCAGGGTGAGAGATGCGGGCCAGTAATTCCGCGGCCGGGCGGGTGCGTTCTGAGGCAAACTGCAGGTACAGCGAGGGATTCCAGTCGGCCATGGCAGACTCCTGTTAAAGGTCATTGGCGGGTAACAGCATAGCGCAGAGCCCGGTGAAATGTGTTTTCCGCGCGTCATTTTTCGTTAACAGAAACGAAATAAAGTGTCGTTACTTTTGTACCCGGAGCGACTCATATGAAAAACGCCAAACTGGCTGAAACCTTTATCGACCCCAGCGTACGTATTCGCGAATGCACGATTGGCCAGCAGTGTGAAATTCTTGGTCACAGCGCCATGGAGTACAGCTCGCTTGGCGACTTTTCCTATCTTGGCGAATACTGCACGGTTGCCGATGCCGACATTGGCCGCTTTGTGGCGATTGCCAGCCAGGTGCGCATTGGTGCGCCGAACCACCCGATGCAGCGGGCTTCTCAGCATCGCATAACCTATTGCCCGGAGTACTACTCCTGCGCCGCGGTGCGGGATCATGATTTTTTTACCGATCGCCACGCCGATAAGGTCGTTATCGGCCATGATGTCTGGATAGGCCACGGCGCGATTGTTCTGCCGGGCGTGACCGTCGGCAATGGGGCGGTTATCGCCGCCGGTGCCGTGGTCAGTAAAGACGTCGCCCCTTACACCATTGTCGGCGGCGTTCCGGCAAAGGTGATTCGCGCCCGTTTTTCTGAGTCAGTCGCTCAGCAGCTGCAGCAGATCGCCTGGTGGGAGTGGCCGCTGGAGACGGTCATCGAGCGGCTGGCGGATTTTCAGCAGGATGATATCGCCGCATTTTGCGAAAAGTATGCGCGGGGGTAATAACAAAAAGGGCCACGAAGTGGCCCTTGAACGCTGAAAACGGTATTAACCCGGATAGATACCGCGATCTTTACGCGCCAGCAGGATGCGCTCACAGGCGACGATGTAGGCGGCGGTACGCAGGGAGCAGGATTTTTCAGCTGCTTTTTCCCAGACGTGAACCATCGCATCGGTCATGATTTTGTCCATGCGTGCGTTGATCTCTTCTTCACTCCAGAAGAAGCTTGCCATGTCCTGCACCCATTCAAAGTAGCTGACGGTTACGCCGCCGGCGTTACATACCACGTCAGGCACTACGATGATGCCGCGGTTTGCCAGCACGTCGTCAGCATCCGGGAAGGTCGGACCGTTAGCGCCTTCCAGCACCAATTTACAGGTCAGTATTTCAGCGCGATGGCGGGTAATCTGACCTTCAAGCGCAGCCGGGATCAGGATGTCCATCTGCACGCTCCAGAACGCTTCGCTGGCAATGGTTTCCGCGCCCGGGAAACCGGCAATCTGCTTGTGCTCGATCTGCCAGGCGGTGAGGGCGTTCATATCGATACCGGTGTTGTTGAACAGCGTCGCGGTATGATCCTGAATCGCCACAACGCGAGCGCCGGCGGCAGAGAACAGACGCGCGGCTTCACTGCCCACGTTACCGAAGCCCTGCACCGCAACGCGAGCGCCTTCGATAGTGATGTTGGCGCGACGCGCCACTTCCAGACCGCTGACAAACACGCCGCGGCCGGTAGCTTTCTCACGGCCCAATGAGCCGCCGAGGTGGATCGGTTTGCCGGTCACAACGCCGGTAATGGTCGTGCCGTGGTTCATGGAGTAGGTATCCATCATCCAGGCCATTACTTTGCCGTTGGTGCCGACATCCGGCGCCGGAATGTCTTTCTGCGGTCCAATAATAATGCCGATTTCGCTGGTATAGCGACGGGTCAGACGCTCCAGTTCACCTTCTGACAACGAGAACGGATCGACGCGAATACCGCCTTTGGCACCGCCGTACGGCAGGTTCAGCGCCGCACACTTGATGGTCATCCACGCGGAAAGGGCCATCACTTCATTAAGATCAACGTCAGGGTGATAGCGCACGCCACCTTTGCCCGGACCGCGGGAAAGGTTGTGCTGCACGCGATAGCCTTCGAAATGGCGGATAGTACCGTCATCCATTTGCACCGGGATATCGACGATCAGCGCACGCTTCGGGTGGCGCAGGGTATCTACCCAACGGGACAGTTCGCCCAGGTAAGGGGCCACACGCTCGATTTGTTGCAGGTAGGTATTCCAGGCAGATGTGCTGCTATCTGAGGCGTAAGATAACTTATCCATGATAAACCTTAGTTATAAAAGTAATATGTTCTTTGTTTGGCCGTGGTACATAGTGATACTCACTAGGTGAGTGTAAATTTAACACTTTTTTAAAGAATTGGATCCAACCAAACGTGGCATCCCGGCGCGTTTGGCCATACTTTTTTAACGCGTAATGAATAATTATCTATTGATGACGGCAATATTGCCGAACATAGCGCGAAGTTAGCGGCTTAAGCTGCATAATCAGCAAAATCCGCTATTTGTCAGAACTATGATGCGCCTCTAAAAGTAAATATTATGATAATTATCTGTGTTGACTTTGTTTCGCAATCACGGCTGCCAGCCCGGTATCAGTAGGTGACGGATACCGTCACGGTGTCCGCATAGCTATCGGGCGTATAGTTGGCGCCCGGCACGGTAGCATAAACCGTATAGGGTTTCGTCGAGCCGCTACCGGTACCGGCGATATTGTTTTGTGACGTGTTTCCCCATGGCGTACCCGACGGCCCCGTGGTTGAGCTGAGCTGGTAAGGAACCTGGTCGGTATTGCTCCCGGTGCCTTTCATTACGCCGCTGCCTGCCGTGCTGCCGTTCGACGGCTGCAGACCGATGGTATAGGGGGTGTTGTTGGAACACGCCACGCCAAGCGTATTCGACGTCGTCAGGTTGGTTTGCGTTGAATTGACCGCGCCAAAATTGACATTGTTGGCATAGCTAATGTTGCATTGCTTCGTGACAGCCGCCGACACCGTGAAAGGAAACGTCGTCGCCACCGTACTGCCGCAGGTTGTTGGCGGCGCGAGCAGACCAATATTGACCGTCACGTTTGCCGTCGCGGCGGTATAGCTATCCTGATAGTTTCCCGGCGCGGCGGCCGTTTGCGGCGTCGTAATCTGGCCATAGACCGTCAGGCTTCCCGTCACGGGAACAAGGTCCAGCAAGGTGAGCTGTACCATCGGGGGACTGGTGCCTGCCTGGTTCTGGCTTCCCCAGACGGTGCTGTATCCGCTGTCCTGATACAGCTGATAGTTGAGCGTGCTGGCGGGAGGGCCGGCAAACGACATGCTGCGCGTCGTCACTTGTCCGCTCACCGCAGAAGCGCCAATATTAAAGCACAGGTTGACGCCTGCCAGCACGTCGCCCACCTGTTTTGCGCAGGAGTAGCTAAAGGTCATGGAGGTACTGGCTCCCGTCGCTGAAAGCGGGTTCACCGCGCCAAAATTGATTGTCTGAACGTTACTCACCGAGCAGGTCACCGCATGGCCTGGGCCCGGGCACAGCAGCAGTACGGCGAGCAGCCACTCTCTTACTCTCATGCGAAAACCTCCTGTCTGTTTAACGGCATACCAGCGGACCAATCTGCGCAATGCCTTTCACCTTATCGGGATAATCAAACGCCACGGCGCAGGTTCCCGACTCGGTGTTGACCCGCAGACGATTGTGCGGCTCCAGGGTGTCAAAATAGGCCATACCGTCAAAGCCGACGATCGATGACTGACCGGCGCCGGTAACCGAGGTCGCCGTACTGCCTTCCGGGATAGCCTTTCCCTGACCGTCCACCAGAATCACCAGACCGGCGCGCACGGGGGTAATACCAAATCTCACCAGCGTCCCGGCGCGATCCGCCGGCGTCGCGTTAACGCTGACCCGGTCGATACGCATATTGGCCGGGAGATTCGTCGGATCGATGCTTATCTGGTTGTTCTGGTAGCTATTCAGCGAGGTGACCAGCAGCAGCCCGCGGGCGTCGCTGGTACCGACCAGGTTGTTTTGCAACTTAACGGGGACATCCGCAATCCCGTCGGTGGAGACCACGGCAAAACCGTTATTGATCTCCCGTGCGGCAAAGATCCCGCCGCCCATCGCGACCAGCGAACCGGTGGCGCCAGCGTAGCCATACTGGTTATCGGGGACGCTGCTAAAACCGGTATACACCTTTCCATAGCGCCCCAGGTAGCCGACTTCGCCCTGGCCGCTTTGCTGCGATGCCTGCTGGCTGGCGGCGACGTTCCAGCCCCAGCCGCCGTCGGTAAGCGGCGTCTGGCTGGCGTTGAGCTGAACGCCGGTGTTGCCGTTGGTGCGCTGTACGGTGCCGCTTGCGCTCAGATTCCCGCCGGTGGTGAGGGTCACCATCAGATACAGGCTTCTGTCCCGAGTATCATCGACGTTCTGGTTGAAGCCGGCGTTAAGCGTAATATTGTCGCTGATGGACTTATACCAGCTGACGTTGACATACCGCTCAGCGCTTTCCTGCGGGTAGCGAAACTGCAGGTAGCTCAGGCTGACGTTGCCAGCCGACGCCAGCGAGTAGCCAATGACCGTGTTGCTGCTTAACGACGGCGGCGGGGTGCCGTAATGGGTCGCGACATCGTGATAATCGCCGGAGGTGGCGGTTGTACTGGTACTGAAATTGAGTTTTTCCCCGGACCAGCGGTAGCCGATGCTGTATAAAAAACCGCTTTCACCCGCATCTTTGCTCGCCGCAAAAGCCAAAGACAGCGTTCCGCTGCGGCTACCGGGAACCCAGTCGCTGCTGAAACCGGCATTGATCAGTCCATCGCTAGCCTCTGCGTGAGCCCCCGCGGTGAAGGTGTTGCTGATGCCGCGCCGCCAGGTTCCGCTCAGCGCCGGAGCGCTGGCATAATCAAACGAGGCGTAACCGTAATTTTCCCGTACGACGCCCAGTTCGGCCGACCAGGAGGTCAGCCCCTCGCGCAGGAGCTGCTGATCATTGTAAAACGAGAAGTTTTGCACCGAGGTTCTGCCCAGCGCATCCGTCATCATCACCTGCGCATTACCGGCGCCGCTGATATTCGGCATTGTGTTGATCTGGAAACTGCCTGCCGGTACTTCGCCGTTGTAGTACTTCACCCCGTTGACGTACAGCTCAACGTTTGACGGCAGGGTAGCAGAGCCGAGGAACGCCGGAAGCGGGGTGGTGGGCATGTACGGCCGCAGGCCGAAGTCGGTGCCTATCTGGATGCCGCCGATGCGGGTCGGACGCGACCAGGGCAGCGAGCTGGTCAGGGTATCGCCGAGGGTCACGGCCAGCATGTTATCCGGAAAAGACGAACGCCAGCTGGTATCAAGGCGGTTAAACCGATTTTCCGCATGGGCCTCTGTGGAGTACTGCGTCAACTGAGTGGTGCTGAACACGCCCAGAGCGTTAAAAGCCCGCAGCTCGCTGAAGGTATTTACGCTGCTTTCCTTTCCCTGTTCCGCGTAAAGGTCATAATTCAGCAGCGCTCCGCGCGACGCTGATGCCGCAGGCCCCGTTTCTGCCGGCGAATTAAGCTGGGTGGTGGCGAGATCCAGCTGGTTCAGAGGCGCCGTTAGCGCCAGCGTTTGCTGCTGAACGTTATAGTCAATTTTTAACTGCGCAATATCGTTCAGGCAGACGACCGCTGGGGCGTTTTTTGGCAGGCGTAATCCCAACTGCCGCAACGCGTTTGCGCTGCCGTATAATTTTCCATTGGCATAGCCCAGGTGAACCAGCCCCACGGGATTTCCATTCAGAGTTACGTCGAGATATAAATCACTCCCGACAAGCGGGGTTGCATCAGCAATGACCCCGGCCTGTGGGGTGTTATTATTGATAGCCTGTGCGGACGCCATTCCCGATATGAATACTCCATTGAGCAAGAAAAACTTCACCAGACAATATGGCCATTCAGAGATCTTGTATTGTTTTTTGACCATTTATCGTTACTTCAACTTTACCGCCATGATGCGTACCGTTGGCAGACGGGGATAAAATCCACCGCATAGTTGAACCTGGGAGAACATAACCTAACAGCCCCGGCGTGATAGCAATCCGTGTTCCGCTGGCCCCAATGAGCGTCGCGGCGGAAAGCTGTGCATGGCTGTTTCCCTGATTGTTAACCTCAAGAAAGGTATTTCCATCAATATGCTGCAGTTTCCATTGCAGCTTTGCGGATGCCTGCGCGTCAGTGACTGGCTGAATAAAAACAGGAACCGAATAGCGCAGCACAAACTGGAGCTTATTTCGCTGTAGCTTCGGCGGCGGGAGTTCATCAATTGACAACCGGTAAGCGCTTTCAACCTGTCCGGAAGGCGGGCCAGTACGAATAACCCGAATAAGCTGGCGCTCACCTGGCGCCAGCGCCAGCATCGGCGGGCTTATCGCCAGCCCTTGCGACGATGAAAGCTGGTCTGCAAAACCGCTCTGGGTCCAGCGATAGACGCGAACCTGTGCATTTATCGCATTGTCGCCTTCGTTGCTTAGCCAGATGCCGTCGGCATTTTGCGTCCCCTGAAGCGTTAGCGTTACAGGGGCTATCTGTAAGCCGCTCGCCGCGGCGTGTGGTACTGCAATTATGCTGCCTAACAGACAAGCGAAGGCGTACGACTGGACGCGTAATGTCAATTTCATCCGATTTCCTGGCGTTAATAGTTAACGTTAACCGTTACCGTATCGGCATAGCTGTCCGGGGTGAAATCGGCGCTGGCCGCTGTTGCGTAGACCGTCAGAGTTTGCGCCGCCCCGGTTCCTGTTCCGGCGACGCCGTTTCCAACGGTAGTTGACGTGGCGGTATCTCCCCATACCGGGCCCGTCGCTGAGGTTTGGTTTAGCTGGTAGGGGACTTTGTCCGAGTTAGTTGCCGCGTTGGCGACAGAAGACATGGCACCGGCGCCGTTGGTATTTCCGCCATTAGCGGACGATGGCGACAGCCCAATAAAATAGGGGGTCGTCTTCGAACAGTTAACTGAGATAGTACTGCTCGCGCTGGTATTTATCGCCGTCGCGCTGACGGTACCAAGGTTAATATTTGACGATGCGCCAGCGGTGACGGTACAGGCCTTTTGGATAGTCATCAGCACCTGAAATGTGCCGTTTGCCGTCTGCGCCGTGGCTGCAGGAATAACAGAAAAGGCGGAGCAGAAGAGAATCAAGCGCGCGGTAATAACCAGGTTCATATCCTTTTCCTTTTTCAAACAACCCTATTTTCTACGCTAAAAGAAAACAATACGGCGACGGTGGGATGCCTGATTTAACCCTAGGATATGTATTAATTTCGCGCCAGTTTGCCTCATGCGTTTTCCTTAAAAAAAGAAGGGGCCGCTGGCAAAAAATAATGACTTCGCATGAGCGAATTTTTTACTGTATGCCTTACCGGATTACGCCGGTGGCCTGGCGGGCAGCGTCATTTGCTGAAGATGCGTACGTAGCCAGTTTCCGGCAATGCCTGGCGGCGAACGCTTGTTCCAGGCCAGATCGATAGAAATCGCGGCGGGCCAGCCTGGCACATTAAGCGGCACCAGCGCATGATGATGGGCAAACTCGGTCACCAGCGCGCAGGGCAGCTTACACCAGCCAAACCCTTGTTCCGCAAGGCTCAGCAGCAGCAGGTAGTTCGGCGCAGACCATACCGGCCCGGGTGCCGGTAGCCCGGGATTTTCCAGATAGGTACTCAACCGGAGTTCACGCCAGGTGCGCAGCTCTTCCCACTGAATGGTTTCACGAACCGCCAGCGGGTGACCGGCGGCGGCGTAAATCCCCATGTGCGACTGCACCGGTAGCCGGTTGCTGCCGATCTCCGCCGGGTAGCTCTCTCTTGCCTGCATCAGCCCAAGGTGCGCGCGGCCTTTCTGCAGCAGGTCGATGACGTCTTCATCCTCGCCAATCAGACACTCGAATTCGGTATGCGGGAAACGCTTGTCAAACTCCGCCAGCAACACGGCCAGCATGTCAGGGTGGAGAGTATCGGAAAGCACGAATGTCAGCCGGGGTTCGGTTTCGCTGCCCAGCGATACCGCCAGTTCATCAAGGCGATCGCTGGCCGCCAGTATCGCTTCGGCGTAGATCAGCACGCGCTTGCCCTGTTCCGTCAGCACCGGATTCCGGGCGCTACGGTCAAACAGGGTAACGCCCAGATCGACCTCCAGATTAGCGATAGCGGTACTGACGGTGGACTGGCTTTTGCGTAACCGACGGGCCGCGGCAGAAAACGAACCGCTGTAAACCGCTTCAACAAACGCCATAAGCGCTTCCGGAGAGTATTTCATATCTATCTATTTTATCGATGGTATGTATCTTTAACTTATCTTTTTTATGTATAAAAATCCAACCCAGTGAACAGAAGTGAATAACATTGAGGTTACGATTTATGCAACAGAAATCCATGCAGCACAGAACACTTGCCGAGCGCATTTTCCACGCCGTTAGCTTTGAGGGACTGGCAACCCTGATCCTCGCGCCGACCGCAGCCTGGATTATGCAGCGTTCCGTTCTGGAGATGGGAGGCGTTACGGTATTGCTGGCGACTATCGCCATGGTCTGGAACATCATTTACAACGCGATTTTCGACCGGTTCTGGCCTGTGTCCCGCGTAGCGCGTACGGCGAAAGTCCGTGTATTTCACGCGCTCGGGTTCGAGGGTGGGTTTATTATTATGGGGGTCAGCGTACTGGCTTTCGCATTGCGCATAACGCCGGTCGAAGCCTTTATGCTGGAGGCAGGGTTCCTGCTGTTCTTCCTGCCTTATACCATTGTGTATAACTGGGTTTACGATACCGTACGCCAGCGTGTTGTCACCCGGCTGGCAAAACGCGCCCAGGCTTACTAAGTCGTACGAAAAGGCCCGCCTGCGGGTCTTTTTTACACATAAGGCGTGCCGCACATTGCAGCGCTAATGCCGCGGCTCCCCTTATCGATAATAGCGAGAAAAGCCGTGCGGGCATTATCCCTGTGCTGGTCATCGCGCCAGCGACGATGGCCCTCAGCCAGCGCCGCACTCCAGGTTGCAAGCACCAGGTGCGCTGTCAGGCAGGCATCCGGGTCATGGGCTGGGGCGTTAACGCAATCAATAAGTGACGTTGTCACTAATTGCGTAAGCTCATCGCGAATCTGCCGCACTCTGGCTTTCAGCGTTTCGCTGCCGGTGATAGCCCCGATAAAGTGCTGACTATCCGCGCTGAATTCAACGAAAGGGCTATTTTGCGCAACCAGGCTATGCGCCAGCAGACGCAGCGTTTCGACAGGCGAAACCGTAGTCTGCCGCTGCTTTAGCGCCTGGCGGATCGTCTCCCGCACCTCGTCGTCGCGGTCGAAAAACATCTCTTCTTTACGCGGAAAATGATTAAACACCGTCATTCTTCCCACGCCGGCAGCCGCAGCAATCTCATCCACCGTGACCTGCTCGAAACCCCGCTCCAGAAACAGTCTGGTGGCAGCAGTTGAGATAATGCGCCGGGTTTCCAGACGTTTACGGCTGCGGCGATCGCCTGGCATACTCATTCGTTCTCCTTACTGCTGTACATCAGCTTGCGTTTGCGACGATGTTTGCTGCGCGGCATTGCGGGTGCCAAGGATAATCAGCGGTACGGCAATGGCATAAATGACGACAACCGAAAGCCATACTGCGCCTGGCCAACTTTTCTGCACCACAAAATAGAAGCTGGAAAAGGCGAGGGGACCGATAATGGAGGCAAGGCTTATCGCCGACGCGAGCACGCCCTGGAATTGCCCCTGGCGGTCACTGTCGACCTGCCGCGTTGCCAGCGATTGCAGCGCCGGGCTGCCGATCCCGCCCAGCGCAAACAGCGGCATAATAGCGAAAACCACCCAGCTCTGCTGTGTAAAAGCCAGAATAATCAATGCAATGCATGAACTCGCTACGCCTGCAAGTACGGCGCCGCGCTCGCCCAGCAGCCGTGATGCCGGGCCGGGTAAGAACGCCTGTACCAGCGTCTGGCAAACGCCGAATGCCCCCAGAGACAGGCCAATCCACAGACCGTTCCACTGGAAGGTATCGATTCCCCACAGCGCCCAGCAGGTGCCGTAAACTTCACCGGTCATGGTCAAAATAAAGAAAACCAGAATAATGGGGATCAGGTGCTTCATTGAAAACACCCAGCGTAATGGCCGCAGCGGGTTCAGCGTACCGAGGCTGATTTTCTGCCGGGCAGGCGGCCTGGACTCCGGCAGCAGAAACAGTGCCATCAGCAGATTGCAGGTATTGAGGATGGCTGCCGCAATAAACGGCAGACGCACGCCGTAATCTCCCAGAATACCGCCCAGCACGGGACCAATAATAAAGCCCATTCCAAACATGGCGTTGAACAACCCAAAGCGACGGGCGCGCATGTCCGGCGACGAGATATCGGTAATATATGCCGTCGCGACGGCAATGTTGGCGCTGGTTAGCCCGGCGATAGCACGACCAATCATCAGCATCCACAGATGCGGCGCGAACGCCATCACCACATAGTTGACGGCCATTCCCGCCAGAGACAGCAGCAATACCGGACGCCTGCCAAGGTTATCGCTCAGCGCGCCCAGTACCGGCGCGAAGATAAACTGCATCAGGGCATACAGCGCCGTCATTATGCCGATCCAGTGGGCAATATCCGATGAATGGGTGACATCCTCGAGAAGCCGGGGAAGAATAGGGAAGATGAGGCCAATGCCCACCGCGTCGAGCGCAATGGTGGTAAAAATAACCAGAAGCGGCTTGTTCATAGGTAACCTGAGGGTTGTTATTATACTTTTATTGTACTGAGTACACATTTTCATTGTGTCGCAGTTTACAGGTAAAAGAAAGCGTAATGTACGGGCAACTGGCGCTGAGAGCGGTACCTTGCCAGGATAATAGTTGCCAGAGGTCAGTAATCGACTGTGGATTGACGAAGCGCCGGAACTGGGTCAGGCCGAGGTCTGGCTTGAGCTGTTTACGACTGATTTCAAACTCGCTGAAAAACACCTCGAAAAGCGCGGGGTTGTACGCTGTAATTCTGAGACCGTTTGCCCGACGGATTTAAAGGCGGGTGGATCATATGTACATATGCTGCGAGAGCCAGAAGCCTGGTGAAGTTTAACGGCAGACGGAAGTCATTTTGCGTCAAATTTGACCAGGACAAAGGGTGGCCAGATATCGCAAGACGCAGACCCAAGGATGTCCGTGGTACGTCAGATTTTGTGATTATCCATGTAAGTGCGCATAATGTCATATGCAGCTTATGTTGAATCGGGCGCAGCCGTGCGACCGCGCTCGGCTAAGGCGCCCGCGACCGATTTAACATAGGCTGCGTTGTGCGCATTTTTGGGTGGCATTCCCTTATTTCCTCCAGTTCGTCACCCTTCATCGCTTCCGGCCTCAGTCGTTACGTAATAATTTTCACGTAATAACGCGCGTTATTAACAAACCTTTTCTTCCATTTCATCAAACTGGTGAGGGGGGAAGGCGTAGCACCCGCAGGATCGAGGATGCAACGCCTTCATGCCGAGCCGGGAGGATCACAGGCGGGGAGGAGGCTTGATAAGCCACTTACTTTAATAGTGGCTTATCGTCCAAACGGTGGAATCGTACCAAATCAACATCTTGTGCTTCACAGGGCGTTTTTTACGTAAATATCTTTTTAAAACACCATATGTAGTGTGGTACGACCTTCTTACTCTGTGATTTTTACTTCTCTTACGTAGTGCCTGATTAACATGGCCTCTAACAGGGTTTCAATGCAGCTTTTTTCGTCCTGATTTAGCTTCTAAGGATAAAGACGGCAACGCGGCGCTTTCAACGTTCTGCCGACCGGGGGATCTGATTGTCATTGATGAGGCATGGCGCATCTGGCCAACGGACAGCGCGGTATCTGTCGAACACCGCTCGTTTATTGCGGAGCACCGTCATTTTACGCACCCGGACACGGGACAGTGTTGTGATATGGCCTATATCACGCAGTCGCTGACCACCATTGCCCGGTTTTTGCGTGACCGTACCTCAAAAACGTTTCGCATGAAAAAACTGACCGCGCTGGGGCTGGCAAAACGTTACCGGGTTGACGTGTTTGAAGGGGTTAAACAGACCAAAACGTCTTTAATCACGCAATATCAGTGCAGCTATAAAGCTGAGATATTCCCGTTGTATAAATCATATGACGGTCAGAACGGTAATGAGCAGATCGTCGATAAACGCCAGTCCGCGCTACAGCCAAAGTTTATTATTCTGATGTTCGTTATTCCCTTAATTCTGCTGGCTGTGGGTATCACGCTGATTATTCGTTTTTTCTCTCCGGACACCCAAAAGGATCCGGTTTTAGATCCTCCCGCTGCCGCAGCTGCTGCACGTAAACCCGCCGAAACACCCTCTGTCGCGCAGGGCTCCCGCGTGCCGTCATCCGTTCCGGCGGTGTCATCGGTCTGGCGCATTGGCGGTCAGTTCCGGCGCGACGGGTTTGCGTATGTGGTGCTCGTCAACAATGCCGGGCGCATTCGTACAGAGGCGTTGTCATCGTTCACGTTTGAAGGGCTTTTGATGTCCGGTTACATCGATGGCGAGCAGGTGACGGTGTATTCAGGTTCGGTGAAAAATGGAGGTGTTCAGTGATACGGATTCTTGTTTTGTGGTTCTTCCTGCTGCCGTTCTGCGTGCAGGCCAAGGGGGTTTCGCTCGAATTAAATCGCGTTCCGCTGCCGGAAGCGATTCATCTTCTTTACAGCGAGGTGTTCAGCCGTCCCTATATGCTGGCGCCGGAACTGGCGAATGATGCGCGGGTGGTGTCGCTGCGCATCACCCCAGACATTGATGAACGGGCATTCATTACGCGTTATTTCGGCAATATGAACATCCGTATTCATGCCCGTGACGGGATCGATTATGTCGCCCCGGTGGAAAAGAAGGTTCAGCAGGAAAAACAGGAGGTGTTTGTGTATCAGCCCCAGTACCGCAGCGTCGCGTATCTGTCCGATATTCTGCGTACATTCGTTGACGGCCAGTTTAACGCGGGCGGCGGAATAGGGGGCAGCGACAGTCTTTTGCCGGACCAGGTAAAACCGGGTAGCGCGACCGACAACATTAACCGCTCCGGGGATGTGCTGGTCTTTTATGGGACGGCCGAAAATATCCGCCGGATAAAACGGGTTTTACCGGAAATCGACAGCGCCGGTGATGAGGTTTTCATTGCAGGTTATGTATTTGAGGTTCAGACCAGTGAACGCAATGGTTCAGGGCTGGCACTGGCGGCGAAGCTGCTCGGCGGTAAGATTGAGATCGGCATGGGTAACATGTCCGGCGGCTATGAAAATTTTATCCGTATCGGCGGTTCGTCACTCGATGCCATGTACGAACTTTTCCGCACAGACAGCCGTTTCAATGTGGTCAGTTCTCCGCGGCTGCGGGTGAAATCTGGCTACTCTGCAACGTTTTCAGTCGGTCAGGAAGTGCCCGTATTGAGCGGTATCGATCGCAACCAGAATTCGACGTATCAGAGCGTGGATTACCGGAGCGCGGGGGTTATCCTCGATGTGACACCGTCAGTCCGTAACAGTGTGACCGATTTAAAAATCAGCCAGCAACTCAGCAACTTTATCAAGACGGACACGGGCGTGAACAACACGCCGACGCTGATAAAGCGCGAGGTTTCAACGTTTGTGTCGGTGAAGTCCGGTGATATCGTGGTGCTGGGTGGCCTTGCTGAAACTAAGGATTCGGATGCCCGGACAGGATTTTCATTTTTGCCAAAAGTGCTTGGCTCACGTTCGGATGAGAAATCAAAAACGGATATTCTGATCGTGCTGCAGGTTCGAACCGCTAAGGCAGCGTGATATGCCGTTCAGGGAGGAGCAACGCGACGGAGACAACCGCAGCGTTTAACGCGAGGACTCAAAAAGCCTCGCGATTTATCGCGAGAAATCCCCGTCACTGCAAAGCCGTCTTTTGACTTTTTCCGGCACAGGGTGAGCTGAGACTGTTATCCGGCATGGTTCCCGCCATGACATCATCATTATGATGTTTGTCATCCATCGACATTGCCTCCATGTGGCATCTTCCCGGCCTTACAGAAGCTCACTGTAAGGCCTTTTTTTATCGGTAAATCCAGCTTCTTTGAAGGGTTATATCTGAGCAGCACAACGGCAGCCGCAAAACACCAGATTCCGTCCATATCCCCAAAAGTGCGCATAATGTATATTATGTTAAATTACATTTATGGAGCCAAAACCCCTTATTCCCCGCCAGCAATCGCGGTCAGACGCAGATTAAGCAATTGTTAAGATTGCAGGCTCACAATGGCATACGGACTCGCCGAAGACTGGAGAAACTGCGATGCTCACTTCTGTGATTGCGACCGTACAGCCTTATCTTAAGCATCAGATGAACTACGCCAGGCAATTTATTCTCTCGCCGCGTACCTTTGGTTCCGTAACTCCCTCATCTCCCTGGCTGTGCAACCGGATGGCCAGTCTCGCCAGTTGGGAAACCGCGACAACCGTTGCAGAACTTGGCGCCGGTGATGGCGTTCTTACCCGTCGGCTGCTCAAACGTCTGTCTCCCGCAGCGCAGCTGGATGCCTGGGAAATTCAGCCCGGGCTTGCGCGCCAGCTACAGACGCTTGCGGACCAGGACCGTCGGCTGCAAGTCATTACCCGCTCTGCCGAGCAGCTGGACAGAAATTACGATCTTATCTTTTCCTGCCTGCCGCTGCTGTCTATCCCGCTGTTTCCACGGTTACGGATACTGCAGCAGATCAGAAAACAGCTTAATCCCGGCGGGATGCTGATTCAGTTTCAGTACAGCCCGCTGTCGGAGAAACTGTTGTCCCGTTACTTCGAGTGGCGTCGGGTATATGAAATTCGTAACTTCCCGCCGGCATGGGTTTATGTCTGCACTCCGCGCGTAGTGCTGGCATAACGGGCATCCGCTGGAGAGTATGTTATCTTTATTGATGAAAATACATTCAGTTATAAGGAGATAAAATGAATCCTGACTTATCCGGCATCGACGTGCTGTTTGTCGCAGGCTTTGGCCCTATTACCCTGGACACTGACGCCAGTAAGGCTTTTTATGCGGATGCGCTGGGCCTGCCGCTAAAAAGCATGGAGGGCAACAGCGACTATCTGCTCACCGGGCACAACGCGCTGAAAGGTGTAAAACATTTTGCGCTGTGGCCGCTCTCTCAGGCCGCGCTCTCCTGCTTCGGCACCGGACAATGGCCGGTGGATCTCCCTACCCCACAGGCCTGGATCGAATTCGAAGTACGTGACATTGATGCAGCAACCCGGGTGCTCAAAAGCAAAGGCTATCGGCTGCTTGTCGCCCAGCGCGAAGAGCCATGGGGACAGACGGTTACTCGTCTGCTGAGCCCGGAAGGACTGCTGGCGGGTGTGACAATTACCCCCTGGCTGCGCCAGGATCAAAAGACGGAATAGTCACGAGCCCATTCAGTTGCGGTCTTCATGGCGTCCGTCACCCCGGCTGCGGTAATTCCCAGCGCCTCGCTGATTTTTGAGGCGCTTTCCCAGTCCAGTTGCTCATAATACCGACAGACGCTGACGATATCGGTAAGTATGCCGGGCTGGCCACACAGCGCTTCGCTGACGTCGGGTGGAACCGCAACCTGCTTTATCAATTCCTCCATCGGGAATTCCAGAATAGTCTCGAGCAAGGAAAACAGCCCCGTCAGAAAGGCACTATATATAAGCGCATCTTTGCCGATATACCCCACCATTAGCTCACAGAACTTTCTGCGCACCATGCTTAAATGATAGAGCTCGCTCACGGAGTCATGGCTCAGATTCGCCAGGGCGACAACCGCGACGAAGCGGCGTAACCCGTCTTCGCCAAGGTACATCAGGATCTCTTTTAACGTTAACTTGTTGAAATTGCAGACGCCATATTGCTTACACACGATATGCTTCATATAACGCATGATTTTATACGATAGCGTCAGGTCGGTTTTCAGCAGCGCTTCTATTCTGGGGAAATCAAGGTTATGGCGGCTCACTTCCATCTGAAGTCTGAAAATCGTTAGCTGATTATGCGATAAACGCCGGTTCTTTATTATTTCCGGCTTACAGAAAAAGAACCCCTGAAACAATGAGAAACCCGCGGCTCTGTATTTTCTGTACTCCTCCTGCGTTTCCACTTTCTCAGCCAGAAATTGGATACGCGACAGCAATGGCCTTCGCTCATTGATATACTGAAAGATCTCATCCGGCGTATTTTTTCTGATATCAAATTTGATAACGGAAACATAGGGCAGGAACGCGTCCCAGTCCGGCGATAGCGTGCAGTCGTCGAGCGCAAAGCAGGCTCCCCGGGCATGCATCGCCCGAACCGCCTGTAACAGCTCAGCGCCTGGGACAGACTCCTCAAGAAGTTCTATCACCACACGGTCGTTTGGCAATGCTTCTCCGCATCGGTTAACAATCATTTGCGCGGGGAAATTAATATACGCCGTATGGCTGCCGGTGATTCGCAGCGACGGTATGCACAGAAACTGGTCGGAAATCATCCGTGACGTGGCGTATTCCGCCGAAACGTCGGGAAAGCGGTTCTCCATCCCATCGCGAAACAGCAGCTCGTAGGCGACGGTTTTCATATTTCTGTCGAAAATCGGTTGCCGCGCGGTGAATGCATACATAAGCAGGCTCCCTCTGGCCAATGTTATAATTATTAGACCCTAACCTGAGAAGCGGTATACCATGCAATATGCGTCATTATTTTGATGTATTCTACAGATTGCCCGCATGCTCACAGCTGGAATATATAAGAAAAAATATCTCGCTGACCTAAGCTAAACCAGAAATCATTTATACGATGCGCCGGATATTCGAGCGATATACCGGAGCAAAGCTGAACGACGGCCCCGCCGCTTCCCTTGCCCCTGTCACCGGACTATAATCACAAAAATCGGAAAATACCGGACTCCACATGACCGCTCACACTTCTAAAGACCCGCTGCATGGCGTAACGCTTGAAATGCAAGTCAATGCGCTGGTCGCCCGTTTTGGCTGGGTTCAGCTTGGCAAACGTATTAATATCAACTGCTTTAAAAGCGACCCTAGCGTCAAATCGAGCTTAAAGTTTCTTCGCCGCACGCCGTGGGCCCGCGCAGAGGTCGAGGCGCTGTACCTTGCGTCTCTGACCGACGAGGCGCCGGTAACGGCGGACACTCCTGAGGTGAATCCCTGGGCTAACAGTCGCTTCACTAAGAGCTAATTCTCTGATGCCGCAACAATCTTCAGCAACAACGGTAAAACGGTTCGCGGCGCTGGCGGGCTGCGCGCTGTTGCTTATCAGCTGTACATCAAAACCGCCGCAGTCGCTGGTGACCCCGCTGCCTTCCGCAAAGCCGCCCGTCGCGCAAAACGGGGAGCCGGTACGCGGCGTCTGGCTGACGACCGTTTCTCGTCTTGACTGGCCGCCGATATCATCGGTCAATGCAAGCCCCAATATTCGTGAAAATATGCAGAAACAGGCGCTTACCGATAAGCTGGACAAGCTGAAGAGCCTGGGCGTCAATACCGTATTCTTCCAGGTAAAACCGGACGGTACGGCGCTGTGGCCGTCAAAGATTTTACCGTGGTCCGATACGCTAACCGGAACGATAGGCGAAGATCCGGGCTACGATCCGCTGCAGTTTATGCTGGATGAGGCGCACAAGCGCGGGATGAAGGTCCACGCCTGGTTCAACCCGTACCGGGTATCGACCAATACCCGGCCATCAACCGTGGCGGAGCTCAACCGCACGCCGTCCAGCGTATTTGTACAGCATCGTGACTGGATTCGTACGGCCAGCGACCGCTTCGTGCTCGACCCTGGTATCCCGGCGGCCCGCGACTGGATAACCAGCATCGTTGCCGAAGTCGTCACCCGCTACCCTGTCGACGGCGTGCAGTTTGACGACTACTTCTATACCGAAACGCCGGGTTCAGCGCTGAACGACAGCCAGACGTTCCGGGAATATGGCCAGGGTTTCGCCTCGAAAGCGGACTGGCGGCGCCACAACACCCAGCAGCTGATCGCCGAGGTGTCCCGCACCATTAAGCAGATAAAACCCAACGTCGAGTTTGGCGTCAGTCCTGCCGGAGTCTGGCGTAACCGGTCGCACGATCCTGCCGGATCCGACACCCGGGGGGCCGCGGCTTACGATGAATCCTACGCCGATACCCGTCAGTGGGTGCAGCAGGGGCTGCTGGATTACATTGCGCCGCAGATTTACTGGCCCTTCTCGCGAAGCGCAGCCCGCTATGACGTGCTGGCGAAATGGTGGGCTGATGTGGTCAAACCGACGAATACGCGCCTGTACATCGGCATTGCATTCTATAAAGTGGGCGAGCCATCGAGAAACGAACCCGACTGGACGGTTCAGGGCGGCGTTCCGGAGCTGAAAAAGCAGCTCGATTTAAACGACTCCGTGCCGCAAATTCAGGGGACCATTCTGTTTCGGGAGAACTACCTTAATGCGCCGCAGACGCAGGATGCCGTCAGCTATTTGAGAAGCCGCTGGGGGAGCTGAACGCTCCCCGTTGTTTTCAAAAACTCATGGCAAAACCAATCCCATAACCGCTGGTATTGTTGCCAAACATATAACGCGCCACCAGGCGCGTTCGGGTGACGAATACGTTATATTTGCTGCTGTCGAGCTCCAGGCCAACCCCCACTGAGCTCAGATTGTCAAAGCCGAGCTTGCCGCGCTGATCGCCCAGATATTCCGTATGCGCCCCCTCCAGAACATAGCGTACCGGGCTTTGCAGCAGCGTCCAGTCAGAGATCGGCGCGCGGCGGCGAACGTACAGCCCAAGGTTTTCCGCGCTGGCCTGCCCCTGAACCGCTTCGGCGGTATCGCCGAACGTTTCCAGGTTCATTCCGGAGTAGCGAAGCTCCACGTCAATATCCTGAGATTCCGAGAACAGCTCGTAATCGAGCATTAATGAGCCTCCCAGACCGTAGGCGTTCAGCCTGCCGCCGTCGAGAAACTGCATGTCGGCATCGCGCTTTTGCTGTATGGCCCATGTCCCGACGCGCAGATCGCTCACCATCGTACCCAGCATGACGTTAAAAATGGGGCGAAACACCAGATTACCGCCCCACCTGTCTTTGTATAAATGGAAATCCCAGCCAATGCCGCCAGTGGCCGTCAGGCTGTTCCATTTGGTGGGAATATTGCGCTTTTCGGCGCCATCAGAGAAAACGAACTGCGGATCGTAGCGGCTGTACCCCATCGTACCTTCGAGATACAGGGGAAATGATTCGCTTAGCGTGGCGCCGCCGCCGAACTGGGTAATGGAAAGCGCGTTTTTATCGTTAGTGCCGCTACCGATATTAAGATCGCTGGCGGTAACGTCAGGCACAACCGTATAGCTCATCAGAGACAGTACGGCATCCGCACGTTGCTTAAGGCGGTGACCGTCTGCGGCAATACCGGCCTGGCTGGAAAGCAATAACGCAACCAGCAGGAGACTGCGGGGCATAACCGACGTCGGCAATGACATACCACTCACCTGTAGCGTTAAAGGCTAACGTTATTCTGCGAAAAAGAGATTTGACGAATTAATTGAAGTTAATGGTTATCAAATATTGGTATTAAAGGTGGGAAACGTTCGCTCCCCACCCGAAACACGCTGGCTAAATCATTTTTTCTTATAAATGTTAGCGCTGGCGTGAATCTTCTTGCTGGTGCTGCCAGAAGTCAGAACCAGAACATCAGCCCCTTTTTCGTCAGCCTTTTTAATCAGCTCAGATTTTGCATCAGCCTGAGAGGTCTCATTTGAAACTGAAACGGTACCAATTTTTTTATAGTGAGAAGCAACCTTTTTAAAAGCGTCGTGAGTCATCAGTTCAGCCGCGCTAACGCTGGTGACAAAAGCAAAAGAAGCCATTGCAATCATTAACTTAGGAATAATACGCATGATGTAACCCTTAGTATTGTTTATGGGATAGCCAGTATAATAGTAAGTTCTTCGTAAATTGACATATCGAAATACAGCAGCAAAAAGCCAGTACTCAGGTTATAAAAGAGAGTCATTCTCATATGGAACCTGCTCTCTGCGATCTAAGTGTATTACCTGAATTTCAACCTGTCATTCTTCATGGAAAAAATATTTGTTGTTTTAAAATAAACAAATACGTGTTGCATTTTGACAATGCTCACGGTATCGGCGTCATTATTATGCGCTATGAAGGTAATCGATCGACTGGAGGCGTGACGCCGTCACAGTTTGATTGATAATGTTGACACAGCATCATTTCGCCTGGCATAAATAATGACTTTATTCGCACACATTGGTTTTTCACCTGCCTTACGGGACTCATAATGAATAAAAACGCTTGCTACCACGAACTTACCCTCACCTTTCAGCGCCTTTCCCGCTTCTCTCATCTCTCCGCCATCGCCAGTTGGGACATGTTTGCCATGATGCCCTCCGGCGGCAGCGCGGCGCGCGGTGAAGCGCTGGCGGAGCTGGGGCTCTTGCAACATCAAATCCTCACCGATAAGAAAATCGGTGAGCGCCTTCTGGCCGCATCGCAGGAAGACCTCACCGATGACGAACGGGCGAATCTGCGGGAAATGTCCCGCGCGCATAAGCAGGCCGCCCTGCTTCCTGAAAGCCTGGTTGAAGCCAAAGCGCTGGCCGGCAGCCGCTGCGAACACGCGTGGCGCACGCAGCGTAAAAACAATGACTGGCAGGGCTTTGCGCCAAATCTGAAGGAAGTCGTCAGGCTGAGCCGTGAAGAAGCTCGGCTGCGGGCCGAAGCCCGCGGCGGTTCTCGGTATGACGCCCTGCTGGACATTTTTGAACCCGGAATGACCAGCAAGCGCCTTGATACGCTGTTTGCCGATCTCAAAAGCTGGCTGCCCGAGCTGTTGGCTACCGTAGTCGATAAGCAGGCGTCGCAGCGCGTGGCGACGCCCCAGGGGCCGTTCCCGACGGAAAGCCAGCGTCAGGTCGGGCTGGAAGCCATGAAGATGCTCGGTTTCGATTTTGACGGCGGTCGTCTGGACGTCAGCGCGCATCCGTTTTGCGGCGGCGTTCCTGAGGATGTGCGCATCACGACCCGCTATGATGAAAACGATCTGCTGAGCGCATTGTTTGGCGTAATTCACGAGACCGGCCATGCGCGTTATGAGCAAAATCTGCCCCGCCACTGGCCCGGACAGCCGATCGCGCTGGCGCGTTCGACGGCGATTCACGAATCGCAGAGCCTGTTTTTTGAAATGCAGCTTGGCCGCAGCCCGGCATTTTTACAGCGCATTCTCCCGACGCTCCGCCAGCACTTTGGCGATCAGCCCGCTTTCAGCGAAGAGAATTTCATCGCCTGGAGCCAGCGCGTAGCGCCGGGCTATATCCGTGTGGACGCCGATGAAGTCAGCTATCCCGCTCACGTCATTTTGCGCTACGACATTGAGCGGGCGCTGATCGACGGCGATATTGACGTAGACGATATTCCCGCGCTCTGGGATGAAAAAATGCAGCACTGGCTGGGGCTGTCCACTGCAGGGAATTACCGCAACGGCTGCATGCAGGATATTCACTGGACCGACGGCGGGTTTGGCTACTTCCCCTCCTATACCCTCGGGGCAATGTACGCCGCTCAGCTCTTTCAGGCGGCGCGTAAGGCGCTGCCGACGCTCGACAGCGCTCTGGCTAACGGCGATTTCAGCCCGCTGTTCGGCTGGCTGCAGCAGAATATCTGGCAGCACGGCAGCCGCTACAGCACCTCGGAGCTTATCATCAACGCAACCGGCGAAGACCTTAACAGCCAGCATTTCCGTCAGCACCTGACGTCACGCTACCTGTAATACAGCGCCGGGGATTATCCCGGCGTTGTACATTCGGTTACACGCCGATACTAATCACCAACGGAATCCTCGAAAGGACAAGAATATAGTGTTTTCAACGGCCCCGCAGTGGGGTTGAACATTAGAAACCAATTCGAGGATTTCAGAATGAAAAAAGTATTAGCTCTGGTTGTTGCCGCTGCTATGGGTCTGTCTTCTGCTGCTTTCGCTGCTGACACTGCAACCGCTCCGGCGCCTGCTGCTGCCGCTCCTGCAACTCACGCTGCGCCGGCGAAGACCACCCATCATAAAAAACACAAAAAACACGAAGCCGCTAAACCAGCTGTAGAGCAGAAAGCTCAGGCCGCTAAAAAGCACACTAAAAAGCATCACACTGCTAAACCAGTTGCGCAGAAAGCTCAGGCTGCTAAAAAACATACCAAAAAACACACCAAGCATCACGCTGCTAAACCAGCAGTTCAGCCGGCGGCATAATTTCGCCCCCGGTAGTTCGGTCCTGTATATTAAATCGGCGCTGTTTCAGCGCCGTTTTTTTCTGGAGAGCAATGATGTTGCGCCGCTATCGCTTTGAGCTCATCCTTATATTGCTGATTATCTGCGCGCTGGTTGCCACTCGCTTCTTCCTGTCCTGAGTGTAGCACGCTGATTTTACTCCCACTTTTGACTCGTCCCGTCTATAGTAATCTCATTGGGTTCTACTTTTTATAATCATAATTGCCCCACCAGAGAATGTTATGCGCCAAACCGTAGTGGTATTACTGGGATCGCTTTGCCTGCTCTCCTCTTATGCTCATGCTGATGACAGCACTGACGATGGCCTGAGCGCTAAAGAGGTTAAGACCTTATTTTTCGGCCATGATGACCGCGTTCGCGTCAGCAACCCGGCCGAGTCGCCATGGGACGCTATCGGCCAGCTGGAAACCGCCAGCGGCAACCTTTGCACCGCGACGCTTATCTCTCCGCACCTGGCCTTAACGGCGGGACACTGTCTGCTGACCCCGCCGCGCGGCAAGCCGGATAAAGCCGTCGCGCTGCGGTTTGTCTCACAGAAAGGGAGCTGGCGCTACGAGATCCACGGCATTGAAGGCCGCGTTGACCCGTCGCTTGGCAAGCGGCTGAAAGCCGATGGCGATGGCTGGATCGTCCCCCCCTCCGCGGCACCGTGGGACTTTGGGCTTATCGTATTACGCTATCCGCCTTCCGGAATCACGCCGCTGCCGCTGTTTGACGGTGATAAGGCCGCGCTGACCGAGGCGCTAAAAGCGACCGAGCGCAAGGTCACCCAGTCCGGCTATCCGCTCGACCATCTCGATTCCCTCTATACGCACAATGACTGCGTGGTGACCGGCTGGGCGCAAACCAGCGTGCTATCGCACCAGTGCGATACGCTGCCGGGCGACAGCGGCTCTCCGCTGATGTTGAAAACCGACGCCGGCTGGCAGGTGATCGGCGTCCAGAGCTCAGCGCCTGCGGCAAAAGACCGCTGGCGGGCCGACAACCGGGCCATCTCGGTGACCGGGTTTCGCGATAAGCTCGAAGCGCTGGCCAACGAATAACCGGCTAGCACTGTCGCTGCTGTCGAATCTGCAGCAGCGACGCCAGGGGCATCGGCTCGCTGAACAAAAAGCCCTGCAGCTGATCGCACCCGGCGAGGCGCAGCAGCTTCATCTGTTTTTCATTCTCCACCCCTTCTGCGATCACCGTCATACCTAACGCGCTGGCGATACGGATAGTGCCGCTGACCAGTGCCGCCGCCTGATCGTCATCGTCAACAAGACCCGCCAGCGATTTGTCGATTTTGATGGTGTCGAAATTGAAGCGACGCAGATAGCCAATGCTTGAATAGCCGGTGCCAAAATCATCCAGCGCCACGTCGGTACCAAGCATTTTCAGATTGGAAATTGCCGAATGCGCCCGTTCCGGGTTTTCCAGCACATAGGTTTCGGTAACCTCCAGCTGCAGCCTTTGCGCCGGAAAGCCGCTGGTCACAAGCACCTGTGAGACTTTGTCCTCAAACTCCGGGTCGCGAAACTGCGCCGGTGAGATATTGACCGACAGCTTCAGGTCGCCCAGATTTTTCATGTCGGAACAGGCGCGGCGTAAGACGAACTGGCCAAGGGAATAAATCAGGCCGCTGCTTTCGGCAATGGCGATAAAAGCATCCGGTTTTAGCTCACCGGCGGGCCGGCGCGGCCAGCGTACCAGCGCCTCGACGGCCGTCATCGTCAGGCTGCGGGCATCCACGATCGGCTGATACCAGACGTCAAATTCGTTACGCTCCAGCCCTGCGCGGATATCATTTTCGATGGTGAGCTGATGCTCCCGGGCGCTGTTGAGCTCAGCGTCATAATGGGTGATGCGCCCTTTGCCGGTAATTTTTGAATGGTACATCGCGATATCCGCCCGCCGGAAAAGCTCCGAGGTGGTGCATTCCCGCAGTATGCCGCTGGCGATACCGATACTGGCGCTGATATGGATGGTGCGCCCGCGGATGCGAAGGGGGCTGTTGAGAAAATCAAGCACGCTGCCGGCAAATGCCGCCGCGTGTTGCTCCGACAGCGCGCCGCCGAGGGTCATGGCAAACTCGTCGCCGCCCATTCTGGCCAGCATCCCGTCGTCCGGAACCAGCGCGTGAAGCGTATGCGCAATATGGACGATCAGCGCGTCGCCGACGTCATGACCATAGATATCATTCACGTCCTTGAAGCCGTCGAGGTCAATAAACACCACGGTTTTGAGCTCATCATCGCCGTGTTTTCTTACCCGTTCCAGTTGCTCAATCAGCGCCCGTCGGTTTGGCAGATGGCTGAGCCAGTCGGTCAGCGCAATCTCCCGCGCCTGCTTTTCGCCGCGCGCCAGCTTATACAGCCCAAGGCTGCTCAGCACGATAAAAAACAGAATGAGCCCGGCGGCGAGCGCCACTATCTGGCGAATTTCCGCGGAGGCAGCGGCTGCGGCCTCAGCACCTGGCAGCCGCGGCTGCCAGTTAAGAAATCCCACCGGTTTCCCGCCGGAGGTCAGCAAAGGGATACTGTACTCGCTGCTTTTTTCGCGGGTCAGATGAAGGTTGGCAATCTGAAAGGTATTGCCCAGATCCCGCAAAATTTGTGCATTGATGTGCCGGGTAATCACCAGATACCGGCGGGTAGCGTCATAAATCTGCAGGCGTCCGGTCATTGGCCGTATCAGCCCAATGCCGACAAACGCAATACCGGCGCTGGTTTGGGTGATGCCTGCAAAAATGTGTTTCCCCGTCAGCAGGTCGTTGCGATGATGTGCGATCAGCGCCTGCAGCCCCTCGCCAAAGAAACGGAGATCGTTTTCCTGGAACGGCTGGCGGCGGAACGCGCCCCACAGCACGCGGTACTGCTCATCAAGCACAAAGGTGCCGTCGTAGAGGTCATTAATTTTGTATCCCGCCCCCCAGGTATTGTACAGCCAGGCGGTATCCAGTTTCGGGGCATACGTCTGGTGCACGGCATCGTCCCAGACGGCGTTATCCATCACCAGCGACAGTATCCGGTTAACGGAGGTCTGCAGCGCGCCCTCCACCGACAGCGCCGAGCGATGGGCGTCAATTTCATTGGTTTTACTGCTGATAAGATGCTGTGAGAGATAAAGAAGTGAAACAATAGAGACAATCAAGCCGATACCGGCCAGGAAAATCATGACAAACAACGTCTTGGCTGTTGCTATATTGCGCCAGCCTGATGGATTAAACATTCGCTATCCTCATGCACGCATTGGGCGTCCGGAGGCGTTTTCCCTCCGTTGTACAAGCGTAATACAGCTAGCGTATTTCGCTGCCCGCAAACAGGGGCAGCGATCACATCAGGCAAGTTTAATCATCACCATTCCGACCAGCAGCAGGCCTAAACCAACCCAGCCTTTGGCGTTCAGGCGCTGGCCAAACAGGATCCAGCCTGCCGCAAGCGTGGCCGCGACGCCAAAACCGCCCCAGACGGCGTAGGCGACCGACAGGTCAATACCCTTCACCGCCTGCGACAGCGCGCTAAAGGCGGCGAGCACGGCCAGCAGGGACAGTACGCCGTAGGTTTTACGGCGAAAACCGTCAGAGAATTTGAGGAAAATGTTGGCGACGATTTCCAGAATGATGGACCCGGCAAGCCAGGCCCCGTGAACCCACTCAAACTGTTGCATGATTCACCTCAGCACGCGGCGCTTTCGCTTTGCGAGTGCCCGATTTAATCAGCACAATTCCCGCCACCAGGGTGGCCAGCCCCACCGCTTTCATCGGCGACAGGCTCTCATCAAACAACAGTACGCTGAACAGAGTGATCAGCAAAATACCCACGCCTTCCCACAGCGCGTACGCCACGCCAAGGGCTATTTTTTTAATGGCGAACGACAGAAAAATATACGACAGCGCAATCATTGCCAGCATTAAAATATAGCCGGTGTGGCCATCGCTGACGCTGGCCCATTTCATCGACAGGGTGCCAGTAATTTCAGCAACGATCGCCAGGCCTAATAAAATCCAGTAGAACATGATGTTTCTCCTGCAAGAGAATATAAATCGCCGCGGCTCACGCTGCGCGCAAACCGAAAAAAAGCTTAAAATTCAGATGATGCAGAAGAGACGACTAAAGCGCTGAGCGCCAGTGTTTTTCACCAGATAGCAGGCAGAAAGAGGGAGATAAAACAGAAGTAGTAAAAGTGAACGTCCTGAGTACGTTGTCCATAAAATTACAATTATCCGCGGTGTTGCTTCTCGTCATTGCGGATGAAAATTGTCCTCGGTAGTTAAACACACCATGATTCTGGCATAGCGCTACAATAAACACAAAGTCTTTGCACTTCTTTACCCAGAATATTTGCTGTGAATACGTTTATTCTGTCGGAGTTCACCTTTATGATGCATTCCCGGATTATTTGCAGGAGTTGCTATGGCAAAGCCCATCATTACGCTTAATGGATTAAAGATAGTCATCATGCTGGGCATGCTGGTCATCATCCTCACCGGTATCCGCTTCGCCGCTGATATCGTTGTCCCCTTTATTCTCGCCCTGTTCATTGCGGTGATCCTTAATCCGGCGGTGCAGTTTATGGTGCGCTGGCGGATCCCGCGCGTTGTGGCCGTTACGCTGCTAATTGCGTTCATTATCCTGCTGGCGGTGCTGCTGCTGGCCTCGCTCGGCACCTCGTTGAATGAGCTGGGGCGCACCGCGCCGCAGTACCGTTCGTCGTTGGTTGTCCCGCTGCAAAACGTTGAGCCGATGCTGCAGCGGTTGGGTATTCAGGTGTCGGTCGAACAGCTGAGCAAGTTTATCGATCCCAACGCCGCTATGCTGCTGGTCACGCGGTTTTTGACGCAGTTATCTAACGCGATGTCGTCAATTTTCCTGCTGCTGTTGACCGTAGTATTTATGCTGCTCGAGGTTCCTCAGCTCCCCACCAAGCTGCAGCAGCTGATGTCGCGCCCGGTGGAAGGTATGGCCGCTATCCAGCGAGCGATTGACAGCGTAACGCATTATCTGGTTCTGAAAACCGCCATCAGCCTGGTGACAGGGCTGGTCGCCTGGTGGATGCTGGCGCTGCTTGACGTCCGCTTTGCGTTTATCTGGGGGATGGTGGCCTTTGCGCTGAACTATATTCCCAATATTGGTTCTATTCTGGCGGCCATCCCCCCCATTTTGCAGGTGCTGGTTTTCGGCGGTATTTCCGACGCGCTGCTGGTAATGGCTGGCTATCTGGCGATCAATATGCTGTTCGGCAATATTCTCGAACCGCGGATCATGGGCCGTGGCCTGGGGCTATCAACGCTGGTCGTGTTTTTATCGTTGATTTTCTGGGGCTGGCTGCTTGGTCCGGTGGGGATGCTGCTGTCGGTGCCGTTGACCATTATCGTTAAAATCGCGCTGGAGCATTCGGCGGGCGGTAAAGGGATTGCCATCTTGCTGAGCGATCTCAGCAAACCGTAATTACGCTATCCCAGTACGATAGTCTCCCCCGTTGCCGGCGCCGTAACCGCCGGCAACCACCACCGACCCCATTCGCCCGTACAGTGGCACCCCATTAGTTTATCCGGCGATTGCTGCTGTAAAAATTGACGAACTCGCCAGAGCGACCAGGGCGACGCGCTGCGCAAATGAAATCCGCCAATCAGCGCATGAATTCGGGTCACACCGGCGATCTGCTGGCAATGGCGAACGATGTTAATTACCCCCCGATGCCCGCAGCCGACAATAATCACCAGACCTCGGTCGGACTTATAAATCAGAGCCCCCTCATCCACCACGTAGTCTGTTGAGTCTCTGTCGCCGGTAATAACACCGTAGGCGTTTGGCGCAGGGACGGCAATTTCCCCCGACCATATAAAGCGTTCGCTTAATGCTACCGGATGACTGCTGTACTCCATGCGATGGCGGCCATAATCGACCTCGCGCGAGAGTTTTTTTATTTTTCGGCTAAAACCAGGAAAACGGAAGGCCGAATAACGTTCATCCGCAATGCGGGGGTGACAAACGATGCGGCTGTTATCCGGAAGCCAGGGCACCCCACCGCAGTGATCGTAATGACCATGGGAGAGCACCGTCGCCGTTATTGCGGACAGGTCGACGCCCATCAGCGCGGCATTATGCAGAAAACTACCGTCCGGACCGGTATCAAACAGAATCGCATCTGACTCATCCTGGAGCAGCAGGCTTAATCCGGCTTTCGCCTGTAAACGCGAGTCCGCGCCAGGGGCTCGTCGATTCTCCAGCAGGACCCTGATAGTTAACGCCATATTCCTCAACCTCCATGCTCGAAAGATGTCGTATGATATTCACCCTCTGAACGCCATTCTATGTTGAGCCGATGCGTTATGAAAAGTGAGTTAAACGCCCTGCCCATTTTTATCGCCGCGGCGGAATAAGGCTATCACCGTTTATCAATCCCCGTTGTTGATTGTTTTATTTTCATGGGTTCTCCTGAGGAACCCATGAGCCCCATCACCCCGCAGGCGACAGCGAAGAGCGCCATGATCCACGCCATCGTCCACGGCGTGCCGTCGCTAAACCACGTCAGCAGCAGCGATGAAATAATACCGCTACCGTACTGCAGCGCGCCAATGAGCGCGGAGGCGGAACCGGCAATGTGCGGAACCTCGTCCAGCGCGGCAGCGGTCGAGGTGGCGGCGAGAATGCCGTTCATGGCAAAAAAGATGAACACCGTCGCCGCAATCACCACAATGCCACCAGTCTGTAATTTCACCGCGACGGCCAGCAGCAGCGCGGCAATAGCGGCTGCGCCAGCCGCCGCTTTCAGCAGCGTATCCAGAGAGTGGCGCTGAACCAGATGGCGATTTACGACGCTCATCGTCATTACGCCGACGATATTCAGTGCAAACAGCCAGCCGTAATGCTGCGGGGCAACGCCGTAGAAGCGGATATAAACAAAAGGCGAACCGGTGATAAACGCATACGCCGCCACGTAGAAGAAAGTCAGACAGAGCGTATAGCGCATAAAACGACGGTTTCTCAGCAGCAGCAGGTAGTTGTGAAACGCACCGGTTAGCGAGGTTTTCACCCTCTTCTCCGCCGGCAGCGTTTCCGGCAGCCAGAATAACGAACAGAACATGACGGCGCCAATCAGCGCCAGCAGCCAGAAGATGGCGTGCCAGGAGCTAAAGCGGATCATCTGTCCGCCGATAAGCGGCCCGGCGATGGGGGCTATCGCCATGATCAGCATCAGCGTCGACAGCATCTGCGCTGCGCGGGTTCGCACGAATAAATCGCGGATCATGGCGCGCGCCAGCATCGGGCCGGTACAGGCGCCCAGCGCCTGGAAAACGCGCCAGAAGACGATTTGCTCAATCGACGTTGAAAGCGCGCAGCCTGCCGAACCGATGATGAAGAGCAGCATGCCGATGAGCAGCGGCAGGCGGCGGCCATAGCGGTCGCTGATGGGCCCCCAGACAAGCTGAGCCACGGCAAAGCCAATCAGAAAACCGGTGATAGTGAGTTCGGTATTGCCCCGTAGCTCATTCGCCATGACCGGCATCGCCGGAAGATAGATATCGGTGGATAACGAGGTAAACGCCATCAGCCCGCTGAGGATAAGAATAAACAACAGCCCGCCAGTAGCGGGTTTCTGCCCGTGGGAGGTATTCATGATGCGATGATATCCAGAGTAAAACGTGACAATGTCACTTATCGGTGACGCAGGAATACCATCTTACTCTGGCGCTGAATAGCAATAATCCCCATAAATTCGCTTAGGGTTATGAACAGCATTCATTAATAGGGGGGTTAGCGGCTACGTTTGGCGTGTCGTTCCCAGTTTTCCTGTTTTGCTTCCGCCGATTTCTTCAGCGCCACATAGCACGCCCCGCTGCCGCCATGATGTGGTAGCGCCGCGCAAAAAGCCTGTACATCTTCAAATTCGGTCAGCCAGCGCGCCAGATAGCTGCGAATAATATTGGCATGCGAGCGATCGTCACGGCCCTTGCCATGAATAATGAGGATATTGCGTAGCCCGTCCTGCCTGGCCTGATGGATAAAGGCAAATAGCGATTGTCGACACTGCTCGACCGGCTTCCCCAGAAGGTTGAGGCTTGCCTGCTGGCTGTATTTGCCCTGCCGCAGCTTATCCAGTACGCCCGTTTGCAGCCCTTCGCGCTTAAACGTCAACGGCTCGCCAAGCGGCAGCACGTCCAGAAACCCGGTGGTCAGGAAGTTATCCAGCTGTAGCATATCAATACGCTGCACGGTGCGGGTGTTGCGGCTGGGCTGCCAGCAGATATCGCTGCTGCACCGCTTCAGAGGCTGGACATCCTCCATGGCGTCAAGAAACAGCGATTTGTCGTCAGGGTTCATGATCTCTCCTCCGCGTACAGCGACGACGCTACTATAGCGCCCGTCAGGTCCCTGCTCAACGCGTTTTAAGTTCGCAACCTTCGCGCCGGTTTGTCCGGTATGCAAACCTTTGGGGGTATGGTTGCAGGTACACGAGCATGATATTGTGGCGCTATGCCTGCGATGCATAATATCGTTGCCGCTCAATGAAAAGGAACCGCCATGCTGACACTGCTTGAAGACAAAATCGCCACGCCGGTAGGGCCGCTGTGGATCCTGTGCGATGAGCAGTTTCGCCTGCGCGCGGTCGAGTGGGAAGAGCACAGCGACCGTATGGAGCAACTGCTGGAAATCCACTATCGCCGCGAAGGCTATCAGCGCCGCGCCTCAGACAACCCGGGCGGGCTGAGCGCTCAGCTGCGGGCCTACTTTGACGGCGATCTCGCCGTCATCGACACGCTGCCAAGCGAAACGGCGGGAACGCCTTTTCAGCGCGAGGTCTGGAAGACCTTACGCTCCATCCCCTGCGGTCAGGTGATGCACTACGGGCAGCTGGCGGAGCAGCTTGGGCGCCCAGGCGCCGCCCGCGCGGTAGGTGCCGCAAATGGCTCGAATCCCGTCAGTATCGTTGTGCCCTGCCACCGCGTCATTGGCCGTAATGGCACCATGACCGGATACGCCGGCGGCGTACAGCGCAAAGAGTGGCTGTTGCGTCACGAAGGGTATCTGCTGCTTTGATTTTCTGTGCCTTATCTGGAAAGCCCGAGGAACTTTACATTCAAAAAAGACCTAATAAAACCATAGATATCAGCACGATATAATCCATATCTCATTTCCCATTCCAATATTGTGTGAATCGGGTTTTCGAGACTTACTTGCTCACCAAAAAGATGTTAAAATTGACTAATATCAATTACGGCTTGAGCATATCTATGATCCCGGAAAAGCGAATTATACGACGCATTCAGTCTGGCGGTTGTGCTATCCACTGCCAGGATTGCAGTATCAGCCAACTGTGTATCCCGTTCACCCTGAACGAGCATGAGCTTGATCAACTCGATAATATTATTGAGCGGAAAAAGCCAATTCAGAAAGGGCAAACGCTATTCAAAGCAGGTGACGAACTGAAATCGTTATATGCCATTCGCTCCGGTACCATTAAGAGCTATACCATCACCGAGCAGGGTGATGAGCAGATAACGGGCTTTCATCTCGCAGGCGACCTGGTCGGCTTCGATGCTATCGGCACTGGCCACCACCCGAGCTTTGCACAGGCGCTGGAAACGTCCATGGTCTGCGAAATCCCCTTTGAAACTCTGGATGACCTGTCCGGCAAGATGCCAAACCTGCGCCAGCAGATGATGCGTCTGATGAGCGGCGAGATCAAAGGCGACCAGGATATGATCCTGCTGCTGTCGAAAAAGAACGCGGAAGAGCGTCTGGCGGCCTTTATCTATAACCTCTCCCGCCGCTTTGCGCAGCGCGGCTTTTCACCGCGTGAGTTCCGCTTAACGATGACCCGCGGCGATATTGGTAACTACCTCGGCCTGACCGTGGAAACCATCAGCCGTTTGCTGGGCCGTTTCCAGAAAAGCGGAATGCTGGCGGTAAAAGGCAAATACATCACTATTGAAGATAGCGATGCGCTGGCGCTGCTTGCCGGCCACGCCCGCAACGTCGCCTGACCCTTTCGCCCTTCCTTCGTCGGATCGTTAAATTTTCCTGATTTATTGATCTGGCGGAGGTTCACCTCTGTTTCATTCCTGCCATATGGGTTATCTTTTAATTACAGACTGTGGTTACAGTTGTAAGGAGACCCTGTATGGCGAAATATCAAAATATGCTGGTTGCCATCGATCCGAACCAGGACGATCAGCCTGCATTACGGCGTGCTGTTTATTTGCATCAACGGATTGGTGGCCGCATCAAAGCCTTTTTGCCGATCTATGATTTTTCCTACGAGATGACCACCCTTCTGTCGCCCGATGAGCGCACCGCGATGCGCCAGGGCGTCATCAGCCAACGCGCCGCATGGATCCGCGAGCAGGCGAAATATTACCTCGACGCCGGCGTGCCGATTGAAATTAAAGTGGTCTGGCACAACCGTCCTTTTGAAGCGATTATTCAGGAAATTATCAGCGGCGGCCACGACCTGCTGCTGAAAATGGCGCACCAACACGACAAGCTAGAAGCCGTTATTTTCACCCCGACCGACTGGCATCTGCTGCGCAAATGCCCTTGTCCGGTATGGATGGTTAAAGATCAGCCGTGGCCGGAAGGCGGCAAAGCGCTGGTGGCAGTCAACCTTGCCAGTGAAGAAGAGTACCACAACGCCCTCAACGAGAAGCTGGTTCGCGAAACGCTACAGCTGGCGGAACAGATTAACCATACTGAAGTGCACCTTATCGGCGCCTATCCGGTTACCCCGATTAACATCGCCATCGAGCTGCCGGATTTTGACCCCGGGGTCTATAACGACGCGATTCGCGGGCAGCATCTGCTGGCAATGAAGGCGCTGCGGCAAAAATTCAGCATCTCTGAAAATATGACGCATGTTGAAAAAGGCCTGCCTGAAGAGGTGATCCCGGACCTGGCGGAGCATCTGCAGGCGGGGATTGTGGTGCTGGGCACCGTTGGACGCACCGGGCTTTCCGCCGCGTTCCTCGGCAATACCGCCGAACAGGTTATCGACCATCTGCGCTGCGACCTGCTGGCGCTGAAGCCCGATCAATACCAGAGTCCGGTTGAGCTGGATGATGACGAAGACGACTGATTTCACCGTGCAATAAACAGAAAATCCCGGTGGGAATACCTGCCGGGATTTTTTTTAGCCGCCACCGGCGGCTTAGTGGATACCCAGGCGCCAGGCGAAATCGATCTCTTCTTTGAGCTCAAGCGAGGAAAGCGACATCAGGTCAGCAAATTCCAGTTCAAGCTGTTTTACGCGTTTCAGGTACTGTGCCGGGGTTAAAACGCCGGGGTCGCGACGGAGATATTCGACGGCCAGCTGCGCGGGGGTTAACTCGGTATCCATAACATCCTCATTTATGTTGAAAACCTGTTAAGTATATCACGCCTGGCTGCCGTCTTTTTGACCAAAAGCAATTCGCGAAGAATATTTTTTAACCACCGCATCGCTTATGTTTTAACGGCATAAGCGATGCCGCTATGCCGCTATGCCGTTTTGGCTGTCAGAACGTTTCCCAGTTATCCCCGCCGGCCGTCGCCTGGCGAGAGGCGACAAACTGCGCGCTGGATGGCGCTTTGTGCTGGCGAGCGGCGCTTACGCCGCCCTGCAGGCGAAATACCCCAACCGCTTCGGTCAGGCGTGCCGCCTGCTCTTCCAGCGACAGTGCTGCGGCAGAGGATTCCTCAACCAGCGAGGCGTTTTGCTGGGTCACGTTATCCATTTCAGAAATGGCCTGGCTCACCTGCTGGATCCCCCGGCTCTGCTCGTCAGAGGCTGCCGCGATCTCCAGCATAATGTCGGTAACGCGCTTCACCGCTTCCACGATATCCTTCATCGTGCTGCCCGCCGCCACAACCTCGCCTGACCCGCGTTCGATCAGGGTAACGGATTCGCTGATAAGCCCTTCAATCTCTTTCGCCGCCTGCGCGCTTCGGCTGGCCAGCGTCCGCACTTCGCTGGCGACGACCGCAAATCCGCGTCCCTGCTCGCCTGCGCGCGCGGCTTCTACCGCGGCATTCAGCGCCAGAATATTGGTCTGGAAGGCGATGCTGTTGATCACCGCGGTAATCTCCGAAATTTTCTTTGAGCTGCTGGAGATATTGCCCATTGTCGACACCACGCCGGAAACAATCTGGCCGCCGCGCGTAGCCTTACTGGAGGCATCCTCCGCCAGCTTGCTGGCATGATGCGCATTATCGGCGTTCTGCTTCACCGTAGCGGTCAGCTGTTCCATGCTGGCCGCAGTCTCCTCAATAGCGGCCGCCTGCTGTTCTGTTCGGGATGACAGGTCGGTGTTTCCGGCGGAGATTTCGCTGGTACCGCGATAGATCTCTTCCGTCCCCTGGCGAACGGTGCCCACGGTTTGCGACAGCGCGTGCTGCATTTTCTGCAGCTCATGGCTCAGTTTGCCAATTTCGCTGCGCCCGGCGGGCTCATCCGGCAGCGTTAAGTTACCGCCGGCAATCTGCTCGATGCGCTCCAGGGTGCGCTTAAGCGGGCTTACCACCGTACGGCGTAGCGCGATAAAGGTCATTAACGTTAGCGCCAGCGCCAGCACAAAAGCGCCAATCATAAACGCAATACCCAGCTGCGTACGGCTATGCGCCGACGCCGAAAGGTGGGTCGCTCTGTCGCTGCGAATCTGAATAGCCTTCAGCAGCACGTCGTTGTACGCGGCATCAAGCTGGCGGGCCTGCTCGTTCTCGTGGTTGATAATCGCCTCGAACATGCCGTTTTTGGCATATTTCAGCATCGGCTGAAGGCCCGCGACGTAGGCGCTGTAGCGCGCGTTGATTTCGCCATCCAGCGCTTCATCCGCCGCCGTTTTGACCCGCCGGTTCACATACTCCTGAAAGCCCTGCTGAGATTGCTTAATGCGCAGTTCGGCGTCGGCAATGTTCTGCTTCATATCCTCCATTTCCGCGATGCGGCTGGCCGCGCCGGCATGGATCATATTAATACGTGCGGTACGCAGGTGGTTTGAGCTGTTTGACAGTCCCGTGCGCACCTGCAGTTCTTCGGTCACGTCACGCTGGTCGCGGTCTGCCTGCAGCAAAAAATACCCGGCGAGCCCTGAACTTAATGCGAATAGCAGCAAAATACCGCCCAGAATGGAGGAGAAAAGCGGAACCAACCTGATGTGGTGCAAAAAACTGACTTTTTGTGGCTTGAGCATCGCTGCTGTTTTGTCCATGGCTATCGACTCTCTTTGGGTAAGAGGCGTACCAACACGCCCGTAAGATAGTCATCGGCCTGGCGGCAGAATCTCTTACCGGTAAAAGCGCAACATCGATCACAGTTCCTGCAAAAGAGAAAACCAGCGGGAGAAGCCCGCTGGCTGCCCGCTTAGTTATCGCCGAAGTGGATAACGGTGCGGATTGATTTGCCTTCATGCATCAGGTCAAAGGCTTCATTGATCTGCTCAAGCGGCAGGCGGTGGGTAATAAATGGATCGAGACGAATTTTCCCCGCCATCGCGTCCTCCACCATGCCCGGCAGCTGGCTACGGCCTTTTACGCCGCCGAAGGCCGAACCGCGCCATACGCGGCCGGTTACCAGCTGGAACGGACGGGTGCGAATTTCCTGCCCCGCGCCCGCCACGCCGATAATCACGCTCTCGCCCCACCCTTTATGGCAGCATTCGAGGGCGGCGCGCATCACGTTTACGTTGCCGATACACTCAAAGCTGAAATCCACGCCTCCGTCGGTCATGTCCACAATAACGTCCTGCACCGGCTTATCGAAATCATTGGGATTCACGAAATCCGTCGCGCCCATCTCTTTCGCAAGAGTGAATTTATCCGGATTGGTGTCAACGGCGATAATGCGCCCGGCATTTGCCTGTACCGCGCCCTGAATAACCGCCAGCCCGATTCCGCCAAGGCCAAATACCGCGACCGTATCACCGGCCTTCACCTTCGCCGTATTGTGAACCGCGCCGATCCCGGTGGTCACGCCGCAGCCCAGCAGGCACACTTTGTCGAGCGGCGCCTGCGGATTGACCTTCGCCAGCGAAATCTCTGCGCAGACGGTATATTCACTGAAGGTGCTGGTGCCCATGTAGTGGTAAATCGGCTGACCTTCGTAAGAGAAGCGCGTGGTGCCGTCCGGCATCAGCCCTTTCCCCTGGGTAGCGCGTACCGCCTGGCAGAGGTTGGTTTTGCCGGATTTGCAGAACTTACACTCGCCGCATTCCGCGGTATACAGCGGGATCACGTGGTCGCCTGGCTTCAGGCTGGTTACGCCCTCGCCGACCTCAACCACAATCCCGCCGCCTTCATGACCGAGGACCGCCGGGAATACGCCTTCCGGGTCATCGCCGGACAGGGTAAACGCATCGGTGTGACAAACGCCGGTATGGGTTATCTTAACCAGCACTTCGCCCTTCTTCGGCGGCGCGACGTCAATCTCAACAATCTTGAGCGGCTGGCCGGGGCCAAACGCAACTGCAGCACGTGATTTCATCGTTGTCTTTTCCTGTCGCAGGGTGATTTATTCTCACCAGGATAGTAGCAAATAAAAAAACCACGCCAAAGCGTGGTCGGTTGCCCGGTGTTCTTTTATGACTGCAGGAACGCCAGGCGCGCGGCGAACCCCACAAAGACCAGGCCAATCAGGCTGTTGCCAATCTTCGCCAGCTTCTTACGGGTACGGACATAGCGCGTAACCAGCGAACCGGAAACGATCAGAAAGCTGAGGTAGGCAAAGCTCACCGCCTCCAGGGTAATCGCCAGAATCAGAAACGCCAGACCCGGCGTCTGGGCCTGCACATCGATAAACTGCACAAAAAACGAGACGTAAAACAGGATAGCCTTCGGGTTCGTGAGGCTCAGGGTCAGCGCGCGTTTGAGAATCGCCCCCGGCAGCTCCGCCTGAGACTCATGGGCGCCCGGCTGTTTTTTCAGTACCGACCAGAGCATTTTACCGCCCAGATACAGCAGATAAATCGCCCCGAGATAGCGCACGACGTTAAACAGGACCGGCGTCGTTTTGATCAGCGTCGCCACTCCGGCGTACGACAGAAACATCAGCACCGCATCGCCGACGAATACGCCCAGCGCCGCCAGGTAGCCGATTCGGATACCGTGCGCCGCGCCGGTGCGCAGAACAAAAAACGTATTCGGGCCTGGCACCAGAATGATGAAAATCGCGCCAATCAGGTAGGTCCAGTAGTTCAACACGCCGAAATCAGAAAACACCCTGCTCTCCCTTGTCTGTGTATTCACGAAGTGTGATCTGTATCATAACAAAAAAGCCGCCTCCCTTTTACCGGAGGCGGCTTATATTTTTATGCTATCGCTTACAGCGACTTCAGAATCGCATCCACGCTGGCTTTGGCGTCGCCAAACAGCATATGGGTGTTTTCTTTGAAGAACAGCGGGTTCTGCACGCCGGCATAGCCGGTATTCATCGAACGCTTAAAGACGATAACGTTCTGCGCTTTCCAGACCTCAAGCACCGGCATACCGGCGATCGGGCTCTTCGGATCGTCCTGCGCCGCCGGGTTAACGGTATCGTTCGCGCCGATGACCAGCACGGTGTCGGTATCGATGAAATCATCATTGATTTCGTCCATTTCCAGCACGATATCGTACGGAACTTTCGCTTCCGCCAGCAGAACGTTCATGTGGCCAGGCAGACGTCCGGCAACCGGATGAATACCAAAACGCACCTTCACGCCGCGCGCGCGCAGTCTTTCGGTAATTTCCGCTACCGGATACTGCGCCTGCGCTACCGCCATGCCGTAGCCCGGGGTAATGATGACCGAGTGCGAATTTTTCAGCATTTCAGCGGTGTCTTCCGCGCTGATTTCGCGGTGTTCGCCCATCTCTTCATCGCTACCGGTTGAGGAGCCATCGGTGCCGAAACCGCCAGCGATAACGCTGATGAACGAGCGGTTCATCGCTTTACACATGATGTAGGAGAGGATCGCACCGGAAGAACCGACCAGAGCGCCGGTGACGATCAGCAGGTCATTGCTCAGCATGAAGCCCGCCGCCGCCGCCGCCCACCCGGAGTAGGAGTTGAGCATCGAAACCACGACCGGCATGTCGGCGCCGCCGATAGAGGCGACCAGATGCCAGCCGAAAGCCAGCGCGATAACGGTCATGATGAGCAGCGCCAGCACCTGCATACCCACGCTTTCGGTGCGCACGAAGGTGACCAGCAGCAGGAAGGAGACGACCAGCGCCGCGAGGTTCAGCTTATGACGGTTCGGCAGCATCAGCGGTTTAGAGGAGATCTTACCGCGCAGTTTACCGAAGGCCACGATAGAACCGGTGAAGGTCACCGCGCCGATGAAGATCCCGAGGAAGACTTCGGTCAGGTGAATGTTCACCAGGATCTGCTCCATCCCCGTTTCGTGCTGCAGGTAGCTGTTAAAGCCGACCAGCACCGCCGCCAGGCCCACGAAGCTGTGCAGAATCGCCACCAGTTCCGGCATTTCGGTCATTTCGACGCGCTTCGCCAGACGGATGCCAATAGCGCCGCCGACGATCATCGCGACGATAATCCACGCAACGTTGCCGGTATCCGGCCCGAAAATGGTGGCAATCAGCGCGATCGCCATCCCGGCGATACCGTAGTAGTTCCCCTGCTGGGAGGTTTCGTGCTTGGAAAGCCCCGCCAGACTGAAAATAAACAGGATCGCGGCAACAATGTATGCAGCTGTAACTAATCCTCCAGACATTTGTTACCCCTTAACCTTTGCGGAACATTTTCAGCATGCGCTGAGTGACGGTGAAACCACCGAAAATATTGATGCTGGCAATCAGTACGGCGATAAAGCTTAAGAAACTTACCCAGCCGCCGTGGCCGATTTGCAGCAGCGCCCCAACAACGATGATCCCGGAAATGGCGTTGGTGACCGACATCAGCGGGGTATGCAGCGCGTGGGACACGTTCCACACCACGTAATAGCCGACCACGCAGGAGAGCGCGAACACGGTGAAGTGGCCAAGGAACTCTTTCGGCGCGACGTTCGCCAGCCAGCCGAATAGCACGATAGCCAGCGCCATCAGCGCATATTTACGCCACGGCGAGGCCGGTTTCGCTGGCTCAACCGGCGCAGTCTCGGCTTTAGCCGCCGCTTTCGGCTGTGCGGAAACCTGAATCGGCGGCGCAGGCCAGGTAACTTCACCCTCGCGGATAACCGTTACGCCGCGCACCACGACGTCGTCAAAATCAATCTTGATGTTGCCGTCTTTTTCGCTGCACAGCAGCTTCAGCAGGTTGACCAGGTTGGTGCCATACAGCTGCGAGGATTGTGTCGGCAGGCGCCCGGCAAGGTCGGTGTAGCCGATAACCCGCACGCCGCCTGGGGTGGTGAAAATTTCTCCCGGCACGGTGTATTCGCAGTTGCCGCCGTTTTGCGCCGCCAGATCGACGATCACGCTGCCCGGGGTCATGGAGTCCACCATTTCACGGGTAATCAGCTTCGGCGCCGGTTTACCCGGAATAAGCGCGGTGGTGACGATGATATCCACCTCTTTCGCCTGGGCGGCGAACAGCGCCATTTCCGCTTTGATAAAGGCCTCGGACATGACCTTGGCATAGCCGTCGCCGCTACCGGCCTCTTCTTCGAAATCCAGCTCAAGGAACTCTGCGCCCATACTCTGGACCTGTTCCTTCACTTCCGGCCGCGTATCGAATGCGCGAACGATAGCGCCAAGGCTGTTGGCGGCGCCGATAGCGGCAAGCCCGGCAACGCCGGCGCCGATAACCATCACTTTCGCTGGCGGCACTTTGCCCGCGGCGGTGATTTGCCCGGTGAAGAAGCGGCCAAACTCATGCGCCGCCTCAACGATAGCGCGATAACCCGCGATGTTGGCCATTGAACTTAACGCATCAAGAGACTGGGCGCGGGAAATACGCGGCACCGAGTCCATCGCCATGACGTTAATGTTCCGCTCGGCAAGCTTTGCCAGCAGCCCGGCATTCTGCGCCGGCCAGATAAAGCTGATAAGCGTCGTGCCCGCGTTGAGCAGCGCGATTTCGTCCTCGGTCGGCGCATTCACTTTAAGAATGATATCCGCCTGCCAGATAGCGTTTCCCTCGACAATTTCCGCCCCAGCCCCGACATAGGCCTGGTCGTCAAAACTCGCCAGCTTTCCGGCCCCGCTTTCAATGGCCACGGTGAACCCGAGTTTGCACAGCTGCTCCACCGTTTTCGGTGTGGCTGCGACTCGCGTCTCCAGGGCCAGGGTCTCTTTTGGTACCGCAATACGCATAGTTTTCCCTTCCATCGAATTTAAATGATGGTTTGTTGTTTCACCGGATCGGCCCGTCTACCCTTTATCAAAAGAAGGCGGCGAATCCCGAAAAATAAAACAGTAACAAACTTTCTATAACCTACTGAAAATGCCGATTGTGATCCACCGTCAGAAAACAGGAATTGTGATTTTATTGAGGAAAAGCCGCTTCTTCAGCATTCGGGTAGCAATATTTACCTGAAATTAATCCTCAAGCCTGATAATTCGCTTAAGCGAGGCGGTAAAACATGATTATTTTCGGTGCAAAATACATATTTTAACATTACATTAACTTATAAAACGCATGACGATTATCAATTTTATTGGTCAACCGCCTGTTTTTTCAACATATCATCAAAAGTTATCGTCACCTGTTATCAGGGTCGCACTTGAAGTGAAAAATGACGCAGACAGTGACGCAAATTAAATGCAATAATCAGCGACGTTTTCTAGTCAACAACAATACCAGTACCTGGTTTGCGCAAGGCGAAGGATTATTTTTATGAAGCTTAAGAACACTCTCCTGGCGTCAGCCCTCCTGTCTGCAACCGCGTTTACCGCCAATGCAGCCACCGAGTTGACACCGGAGCAAGCAGCAGCCCTCAAGCCATACGATCGCATCGTGATTACCGGTCGTTTTAACGCTATTGGCGATGCCGTTCAGGCCGTTTCGAATAAAGCGGATCAAGAAGGCGCTGCCTCTTTCTATGTTGTTAGCAACTTTGACTATGGCAACAGCGGCAACTCGCGCGTTACCGCCGACCTTTATAAGCAGGATGCGCCGAAAGCCGATGCGCCGAAAAACCGTGTGATTGACGGCGTGACCGAATTACCAAAAGATCAGGCTGCTCAGCTTGAACCTTTTGATACCGTGACCGTACAGGGCTTCTATCGCAGCCAGCCGGACGTCAACTCCGCTATCGCGAAGGCCGCGAAGGAGAAAGGCGCAGCTTCGTTCTTCATCGTACGCCAGATTGACGCTAACGATGGCGGCAACCAGCGCGTCACCGCTTACGTCTACAAAGCCGATGCGAAAAAACGCGTAGTGCAGAGCGCCGACGCGATTCCGGCCAACTCTGACGCAGGCCGCGCAGCGCTGGCGCAGGGCGGTGAAGCCGCTAAAAACGTTGAAATCCCGGGCGTCGCCAGCTCCTCCACCGTCGGTTCAGCCACGGGCGTAGGTCTGTTCTATGAAACCCAGTCGTCGAAAGGCGGACGTTACAGTGTCACGCTGCCAGACGGTACCAAAATTGAAGAGCTGAACAAAATCACCGCGGCACAGATGGTGCCGTTTGACAGCGTTCAGTTCACCGGCAACTACGGCAACATGACCGAGATCTCCTATCAGGTTGCCAAGCGCGCCGCGAAGAAAGGGGCGAAATACTATCACATTACCCGTCAGTGGCAGGAACGTGGCGGCAACATGACGATCAGCGCCGACCTGTATAAATAAGCGAAATTTTTTTCGTCAAAGGCAGCTTCGGCTGCCTTTTTTGTTTTTTTCTGGTCCTTCTCATTGCATGCCCGCAACTCTCTTCGTAAAATCCCGCGCCTTAGCGTAATCATCCATGTTTATGCGATTTAGCAAAATAAATATTCTGGGACTTTCCTCTCTTACAACAGGATGCCAATGGAAAAGAAACTCGGCCTTAGCGCCCTGACGGCCCTGGTACTTAGCTCAATGCTGGGTGCGGGCGTTTTCAGCTTACCGCAGAACATGGCGGAAGTTGCCAGCCCGGCCGCGCTATTGATCGGTTGGGCCATTACCGGGGTGGGCATTCTGTTTCTCGCCTTCGCCATGCTGGTATTGACCCGTATCCGCCCTGACCTGGACGGCGGGATCTTTACCTATGCCCGCGAAGGCTTCGGCGAGCTGATTGGGTTCTGCTCCGCCTGGGGATACTGGCTCTGCGCGGTCATCGCCAACGTCTCGTATCTGGTGATCGTCTTTTCCGCCCTGAGCTTTTTTACCGATACGCCTGAGCTGCGCCTGTTCGGCGACGGTAATACCTGGCAGGCTATGGCAGGCGCCTCTGTTCTGCTGTGGGTCGTGCATTTTCTGGTGCTGCGCGGCGTGCAAACGGCGGCCGGGATAAATCTGGTCGCGACGCTCGCCAAGCTGGTGCCGCTGGGCCTGTTCGTGGTGCTGGCGGCGATGGCCTTTAGCAGCGATATTTTCAGTCTGGATTTCCACGGCATTGCGCTCGGCGTTCCGGTCTGGGAGCAGGTGAAAAGCACGATGCTTATCACGCTGTGGGTATTCATCGGCGTGGAGGGCGCAGTCGTTGTCTCCGCCCGCGCGCGCAATAAAAAAGATGTCGGTCGCGCGACGCTTCTCGCCGTGCTGTCAGCGCTGTGCGTTTATCTGCTGGTGACGCTGCTCTCGCTGGGGGTCGTTGCCCGCCCAGAGCTCGCAGAAATGCGCAACCCGTCGATGGCCGGTCTGATGGTGCGCCTGATGGGCTCGTGGGGCGAGGTGGTCATTGCCGCCGGGCTGATTGTCTCGGTGTGCGGCGCCTACCTGAGCTGGACGATTATGGCCGCTGAAGTGCCGTATATCGCGGCGACGCATAAAGCGTTTCCTCGGGTTTTCGCGCGGCAGAATAAAAACAACGCGCCGTCCTCGTCGCTGTGGCTGACCAACGTCAGCGTACAGATTTGCCTGATTCTGATTTGGCTGACCGGCTCCGATTACAACACGCTGCTGACCATCGCCTCTGAAATGATCCTGGTGCCCTATTTCCTTGTTGGCGCATTCCTGTTAAAAGTTGCCAGCAAACCGCTGCATAAGGCGGTAGGTATCGGCGCATGCATTTATGGCCTATGGTTGTTGTATGCGTCAGGGCCTATGCACCTGCTGCTGTCCGTTGTGCTCTATGCGCCGGGGCTGATGGTGTTTATCTATGCCCGCCGAACTCACGAGCTGGACAAGATGCTGAACCGCCGTGAAGTGGCGCTGATTGGGTTATTATTGGTTGCTGCAATTCCAGCAACGTGGCTGTTAGTGGGGTAACGCGAAATTACCCCATCGCAATTTGTTAAGGAGAATACGATGGGGCATCACCAGTCGCGCCCAGTGCTTATTACAGGCGGAGGCCGTCGCATCGGTCTCGCCCTTGCCCACCATTTTCTCAACCAACGGCAGCCGGTGATCGTCAGCTACCGTACCCGCTATGACACCATTGATACGCTCGAAGCCGCAGGCGCCCTGTGCCTGAAGGCGGATTTCGCCACCACCGACGGCGTGCTGGCCTTCGCGGAATCCGTGAAGGCGCGGACGGACGGCCTGCGCGCTATTCTGCATAACGCCAGCGACTGGAAAGCGGAGAAACCCGGCGCACCGCTGGCGGACGTCATGCAGCAGATGCTGCAGATCCACGTGCAGACGCCCTACCTGCTGAACCATGCGCTGGAGCCGCTTTTACGCGGCCACGGCCATGCCGGCAGCGACATCATCCATTTCACCGACTATGTGGTTGAGCGCGGCAGCGACAAGCATATCGCCTATGCCGCCAGCAAGGCCGCGCTCGATAATATGACCCGCTCGTTTGCCCGCAAGCTGGCGCCGGAAGTAAAGGTGAACGCTATTGCGCCGTCGCTGATTCTGTTTAACGACAGTGACGACGCCGAATATCGGCAGCAGGCGTTAAACAAGTCGCTGATGAAAATAGCGCCGGGTGAAAAAGAGATAATCGATCTTGTCGATTACCTGCTGACCAGCTGCTATGTCACAGGCCGTTCGTTTGGCGTGGATGGCGGCCGCCCGCTGCGTTAGTGCAAGCGGCTCCAGAGCAGAATAAGCAGCCAGGCGCTGAGACTCCAGCACGCAACTGCGCCCGCCAGCGCCAGCGGCAGGCGCAGAAATCCGGTGAAGTACCACAGCGACAGCAGATAAAGAAAATAGGGAACGATCGACCACATTCCGAACACGATGGTGGCGCGTAGCGCCTCAACGCCCCGCTCGCTGGCGACAATGTAGTGCGCAATCATCGCAAAGGTGGGAAACAACGGAATCAGTCCGGCAATGTAGTAATTTTTGGTTTTCGCCAGTATCCCTATCAGCACGACGACCAGCGCGCCTAGCGCGGCCTTAATCAGTAATCCCATTTCCTGCGCCCGTATTTCACGTAATAATGTTGGCAGGATAACGGAAGTCGCTTTATTTATGAAAGATTAATGGATCGGGGGTTTCCTGCGGTGTATGTTACCTTTTTTCTCGATGTGTCTCGGTTATGAATAAGATAGTCTTTGTTGAAGATGATCCGGAAGTCGGCTCGCTGATTGCCGCTTACCTGAATAAACACGATATGGACGTTATCGTCGAACCTCGCGGCGATCGCGCCGAAGAAGTTGTACTGCGCGAAGATCCGGACCTGGTGCTGCTGGATATCATGCTGCCGGGAAAAGACGGGATGACGATTTGCCGCGACCTGCGGGCGCAATGGCAGGGACCTATCGTACTGCTTACCTCCCTTGACAGCGACATGAACCATATTCTTTCGCTCGAAATGGGCGCCAGCGACTACATTCTGAAAACCACCCCGCCCGCCGTGCTGCTTGCGCGCCTGCGCCTGCACCTGCGCCAGCATATTGCCGTCGTTCCAGGCGAAAAGAGCGCGTCGTCGCTGACCCCACATAAGGCCATTCGCTTCGGGACGCTCGCTATCGATCCGGTCAACCGCCAGGTGCTGCTGAGCGGCGAGAATATCGCGCTGTCGACCGCGGATTTCGATCTGCTGTGGGAGCTGGCGACGCACGCCGGACAGATTATGGATCGTGATGCGCTGCTGAAAAACCTGCGCGGCGTCTCTTATGACGGTATGGACCGCAGCGTCGATGTGGCGATTTCCCGCCTGCGCAAAAAGCTGCTTGATAGCGCCACCGAGCCCTATCGCATCAAAACGGTACGTAATAAAGGATATCTGTTCGCCCCACATGCCTGGGATAACTGATTCACCACTCGCTTTGGGCCGGAAATGAAAAAACTCTTCGTGCAGTTCTATCTGCTGCTGTTCGTCTGCTTCCTCGTGATGACCATGCTGGTCGGCCTGGTGTATAAATTTACCGCCGAACGCGCAGGCCGCCAGTCGCTTGACGATCTGATGAAAAGCTCGCTGTACCTGATGCGCAGCGAATTGCGCGAAATTCCCCCCCGCGACTGGAGCAAAACGCTAAAAGAGCTGGACCTGAATCTGTCATTCGATCTGCGCATTGAGCCGCTGAGCAAATTTCACCTTGCGGAAGACTCTATGCAGCATCTGCGCGCGGGCGATATCGTCGCGCTGGATGACCAGTACACCTTTATCCAGCGTATTCCGCGCAGCCACTACGTGCTGGCCGTAGGACCGGTCCCTTATCTTTATTTTCTGCATCAGATGCGGCTGCTGGATATGGCGCTGATGGCGTTTATCGCCGTTTCGCTGGCGTTTCCCGTATTCCTCTGGATGCGCCCGCACTGGGAGGATATGCTCAAAATCGAAAGCGCCGCCCAGCGTTTCGGCGAGGGGCATCTGAGCGAGCGTATCCACTTTGACAGTACCTCCGGCTTTGAGCGGCTGGGCGTGGCCTTTAACCAGATGGCGGATAACATTAACGCCCTGATCGCCAGTAAAAAACAGCTGATCGACGGCATCGCCCACGAGCTCAGAACGCCGCTGGTGCGACTGCGCTACCGCCTTGAGATGAGCGAGAACCTGTCCGAAGCCGAATCACAGGCCCTCAACCGCGATATCGGCCAGCTTGAGGCGCTGATTCAGGAGCTGTTGACCTACGCCCGCCTTGACCGCCCGCAAAACGAACTGACCCTAACCACGCCGGATTTTCCGGCATGGATTACGACCCATATTGAGGATATTCAGACCGTTAACCCACAGCGCGACGTGGTTCTCAGCGAGCTGACGGCGGGCGATTACGGCGCGCTCGATATGCGCCTGATGGAGCGCGTGCTGGATAACCTCGTCAATAACGCCATGCGCTACAGCAACCAGCGTATTCAGGTGAGCCTGCTGCTGCAGGATTCACGCGCCACTCTGCTTGTTGATGATGACGGTCCGGGGATTGCAGCCGACGAGCGCGAACGCGTGTTCGAGCCCTTTGTCCGTCTCGATCCCAGCCGCGATCGCGCCACCGGCGGCTGCGGGCTGGGTCTGGCCATCGTTCACTCTATTGCCCAGGCGATGTCCGGCAGCGTCTCGTGCGACGCCAGCCCGCTCGGCGGCGCCCGCTTCTGTTTTAGCTGGCCGATATATCATAACGTTGCCCTGCCGCTCCCTGTCTGACAAGCGTTTGCACGATGCCCGGACAGGGGCTATAGTAAAGCCATTAGTATGTTGTAACTAATGGAAGTGCTATGGCCAATTACGATCTGATTGAGCGACTCACGTCGACGTTTCGCGAACTGGAACACGAGCTGCTGGCCGTTCAGCGCCAGATACAGGCGTGCCGTCTGCTGGCGGCGCGCGTTTTCGCGCTACCGGAAGTCAGCAAAGCGCGGGAGCATGACCCGCTGAACACCATTGCCGTCAAACAACATCTGGGAGCCACTGCCCTGACGATGGCCCTGCAGCACTTTAGCCACCTGTTTATCCACCAGCAGTCGGAAAACCGCAGCAGTAAAGCCGCTACGCGCCTGCCCGGCGTAATCTGCCTGCAGTGCGACAGCGATCAATATCAGGCGCTGGAAGAGCGTATTGGCCGTGTGAATACCTTAAAAGCGGCGTTTGAACAGATGGTTACCGTGGAGTCCGGCCTGCCCTCCGCCGCCCGCTTTGAGTGGGTTCACCACCACCTGCCGGGATTGATCACCCTCAACGCCTACCGCTCCCTGACGCTGCTGCGCGACCCGGGGACGATTCGCTTCGGCTGGGCGAACAAACATATCATCAAGAACCTGACCCGTGACGACGTACTGGCCCAGCTGGCGAAAAGCCTGAAAGCACCCCGCGCGGTGGCGCCGTTTACCCGTGAGCAGTGGCAGGCTAAGCTTGAGCAGGAGTATCAGGACATCGCCGCCCTGCCCGAACGGGCAAGGCTGAAGATAAAGCGGCCGGTAAAGGTGCAGCCCATCGCCCGCGTGTGGTACACCGGGGCGCAAAAGCAGGTGCAATACGCCTGCCCCAGCCCGATGATTGCGCTCATCTCCGGCAGCAAAGGCGTCAGTATTCCGGATATCGGCGAGCTGCTGAATTACGATGCCGATAACGTGCAGTACCGCTATAAACCTGAGGCGCAGCCGATGCGGTTAATGATCCCCCGGCTGCACCTGTGGCTGGCTAACGACTGATCTTCATGCTGCCGACCATATCCTGCGGGCGTACCCAGGCGTCAAACTCCGCCTCCGTCAGGTAGCCAAGCTGCAGCGCCGAAGCCTTTAACGTCAGCCCCTCTTTGTGCGCTTTCTTGGCTATCTCTGCGGCTTTGTCATAGCCGATATGGGTATTCAGCGCCGTCACCAGCATCAGCGACTCGTTCAGCAGCCGATCGATACGGGCGCGGTTGGGCTCAATACCTACCGCACAGTGCTCGTTAAAGCTTTCCATCCCGTCGGCCAGCAGCCGGACGGACTGCAGAAAGTTATGGATGACCATCGGCCGGTAAACGTTAAGCTCAAAGTTCCCCGACGCGCCGCCGAGGTTCACCGCCACGTCGTTGCCCATCACCTGACAGCACAGCATCGTCACCGCTTCGCACTGGGTCGGGTTCACCTTCCCCGGCATAATGGAGCTGCCCGGCTCGTTTTCCGGAATAGCGAGTTCGCCAATTCCGCAGCGCGGCCCGGATGCGAGCCAGCGCACATCGTTAGCGATTTTCATCAGCGACGCCGCCAGCCCCTTCAGCGCCCCGTGGGCATGCACCAGCGCATCGCAGGTCGCCAGCGCTTCAAACTTATTCGGCGCCGTCACAAACGGCTGACGGGTAATCGCCGCCAGCTCATCGGCGACCCTTTTCGCGTATTCCGGATGGGTATTCAGCCCGGTGCCGACAGCGGTGCCCCCCAGCGCCAGCTCGCACAGGTGCGGCAGCGCATGCTCCAGGTGCTTCTGATTATGCTCCAGCATCGCCACCCAGCCGGACATCTCCTGCCCGAGGGTCAGCGGCGTGGCGTCCTGCAAATGGGTGCGGCCAATTTTGACGATATCCGCAAAGGCATGGGATTTATCGCTTAACGTTTTTTTCAAAACACCGAGCGCAGGCAGCAGATGCTCGCGCAGGGCAATCACCGCAGCAACGTGCATGGCGGTCGGAAAGACGTCGTTCGAACTCTGGCTTTTGTTGACGTCGTCGTTCGGATGCACCTTGCGCTCCATACCGCGCACGCCGCCAAGCAGCTCGCTCGCCCGGTTCGCCAGCACCTCGTTCATGTTCATATTGCTTTGGGTGCCGGAGCCGGTCTGCCAGATGGCCAGCGGAAATTCGTCGGCATGTTTTCCGGCCAGCACCTCGTCCGCCGCGCTGACGATAGCATTCGCCTTTTCATCAGCCAGCAGATGCAGATCCTGGTTCACCTTCGCCGCCGCGCGCTTGGTCAGCGCCAGCGCCGAGATAAGCGCGTTCGGCATTTTCTCCGTCGAGATTCGAAAATGTTCCAGCGAGCGCTGGGTCTGCGCCCCCCAGAGTTTATCTGCCGGGACATCAATCGCCCCCATCGAATCTTTCTCACTGCGATACGTGGTCATTACTCTCTCCTTGAAAATAAAGTGAAGGAACTCACCGACACGGCTCACCGGACATCACTGCGATGACACAAGACTTAGTATTAAAGATCTTCTCATTTTGTTTTGGTACTTTGTGCCAAAACGAGAGGTAACGCCAGCAGGAAGACGTCGCAACGGCAGGCATAAAAAATCCGGCGATGCGGGCAGCGCCGGATACCAGGATTTCACGACGTCCCGTTACGACTGTAAATAAACCATCTGCGTCTGCAGATACTCCTCCAGCCCGTGACGCCCGTCGGCACCGCCGATGCCGGATTTCCGCCATCCGGCGTGGAAGCCCTGCATCGCTTCAAAGTTTTCGCGGTTAATGTAGGTTTCGCCGAATTTCAGCCCCTTAATCGCCTTCATCGCCTGATTGAGATCCCGGGTATAGACCGATGACGTCAGGCCGTAATCGCTGTCGTTAGCCAGCGCCAGCGCCTCATCAAGGGTGTCAAACGCCATGACCGGCAGCACCGGTCCAAACGTCTCTTCATGCATGATGTCCATCTCCTGACGCACGTCCAGCAGCAGCGTCGGCGGGTAGAAGTACCCTTTCCCCTCCACCGTCTTGCCGCCCAGCGCGATCCGGGCGCCCTGCGACACCGCTTTCGCCACCTTCTGCTCCACGCGCGCCAGCGCGGCGGCGTTGATTAGCGGCCCCATCGCAATATCGGTACGCTGGGCTGGGTCGCCAAACGCCACCGCCTTCAGCGCATCCCCAAGACGGTTCACAAAGCTGTCGTAAATCCCTTTCTGCACATAGACGCGCTCTGCGCAGTTGCACACCTGCCCGGAGTTGATCACCCGGGAATCAACAATGGCTTTTACCGCCAGCTCAAGATCGGCATCGTCCAGCACGATGGCGGGCGCCTTACCGCCCAGCTCAAGGCACACTTTGGTGATATTCTTCGCCGCAGCCGCCATAATTTTCTCCCCGGCGACAACGCTTCCGGTCATGCTGACCATCGCCACCTTCCGGTTGCCCGCCAGCTCCTGACCCACCGTTTCCCCGCGGCCCAGCACCAGGTTAAAAACCCCTTTCGGCAGGCCGATGTCGTGCACGATCTGCGCAAAGGCGATGGCGCTGTTCGGCGTGAATTCGCTGGGTTTAATGACGATGGTATTGCCGGTAATCAGCGCGGGCGCCAGCTTGCGGGCAATCAGGAAAAACGGGAAATTCCACGGCAGGATGCCGGTGGTGACGCCGAGCGCGCGTTTGAAGACGAAGATATTCTCACCTGGACGGTCGCTTTGCAGGATTTCGCCTTCATAACGGCGGGCCCATTCGGCCATATAGTCGAGGTAATCGGCGGTGAACGCCACCTCCACCCCGGCAAGCGGCTGGACCTTACCGCCCTCGGCGACGATAAGCGCGCTGATGTCAGCGGCGCGTTCGCGAATCCCGGCGGCAATTTTACGCAACCATCCGGCACGCTGAATCGCCGGCAGCGCTTCCCATGCGGGCTGCGCCCGTTCTGCCGCATCGATAGCCCGGCGGGCGTCTTCCGCCGTGCCGTCCGGTATGCGGGAAATCAGCGCTTCCGTCGCCGGGTTAATCACATCAATCCAGCTGTCGCCCTGGGAAGTCACGAACTGGCCATCGATATACATCGGGTGCTGCACGGGTGCTGTCATGGTCTGCTCCTGTAAACGTTTCGCTTTTAACAAGTAAAATCATTGTTAAATATCGAGAGTCACAGGCGCGGCTTCCCATCGCATCATGCTATTTTTGTGAAACAACGCATAAAAGAAGCCGTTTTGGCGTCGAAAAAACTAACATAGACGTAACACAAAAATGCCCGTTTACGGTGCAGCGATCGCAAACGGGCATCGCTTTACAGGGAACGACTGGCAAGCGCGTCGCACAGTGAAGCATCCTGGCGCAGGGTGCGCCAGGCCTCCTGCAACGCCTCCGGGATATCGACGTGAGCAATAAACCCGCGGCCGCGCGGCCCGTAGCCGTTTGCATCGTCCTGCAGACGGGGAAGCTCGCCCAACAGCAATGAGAGATAGCGATCTACCGGCCAGACGTCCTGCGCCGCGTGGGTGAACGCCAGTCCGTCAGCGCCGTTGCGCAGTACCGGCAGGTACCCCGGATAGCTCACCCATCGCGGCGCGTTATCCGCCCCTTCCCAGACGCGGGCAAAAGTCGCCATCGTGCGGCGCTGCATGGTCGGGTCCTGCACCACAATGCCGCGCCCCACGGTGATGCCCTGCGATGTCAGCATGTCGCGCGTAAAGCGGGCGTTTTCCCCGCAGTTAGTCGACTTATCCTCCACGAGGATGCGCTCACGGGGAATGTTCCAGAAGCGATGAGCGATATCCGCAAGAATATCAGCTTCCGCCCGCCCGGCGGTTTGCAGCACGTTATAGCGCGGATGGCGGGCAACGGCGGCATACAGAAAGGGGGTAGAATGACCAATGCCGCCGCTTATCAGCAGCAGCCGGTTTGCGGCGCTCAGCCGACAGGCGGCGTCTATGGTCGGGATAACGGCGTTACCGGCCAGCACCACGCAGTCGGCGTCAACGTCCTGCTGCGGTGAGGTAAAATCATTTTGCGCCAGCCATTCGCCAATACGGTTCGCGGCATTCAGCGTTGTTTCAGCCAGGTGTGGAAAGGTCATCAATGAACACTCCTTGAGTTTGCCAGCTATACAGCAGAGTAACATTGGCGCACATGCATCACACCAGACCACTCTGTAAACCGGATGAATTGTACCCTGTAGCAATCTGCGATAACAGGTGACATTGTCACTTAGATTAATACGCAGGATGTCCAACGTACGCTATTCTCAATTCAGCACAGCGTTATGCCGATGAAAAATAACGTCCTGCCGATGTCCATCGATCTCTACCGGCCGCCCGGAGGCGACAACACTCCCCCCACAGAGAGGAATCTACCGTTATGCAGAATGTCTGGAGTAAGGTTGATCAGTACCTGATTGATGCGCTGATCCCCCAGGACGCCGTACTGGAGGCCGTGCTGGAAAACAACCAGCGTGCCGGGCTGCCCGCCATCGACGTCGCGGCCAACCAGGGGCAACTTCTGGCGCTGTTAGTGCGTATTTCAGGCGCCACGCGTATTCTGGAGATCGGTACGCTTGGCGGCTACAGCACCATCTGGATGGCGCGCGAACTGCCCGCGAGCGGCAGGCTCATCACCCTTGAAGCCGATGAACACCATGCCCATGTTGCCCGACAGAATCTCCGCCTTGCTGGTGTAGAGGGACGGGTCGAGGTAATAGAAGGTCCGGCGCTGGCCTCACTTTCCGCGCTTGGGGAGATAGCCCCTTTCGATATCATTTTTATCGATGCGGACAAACCGAACAATCCCAACTATCTGCAGTGGGCGCTCCACTATTCCCACCCCGGGACACTGATTATCGGCGACAACGTGGTTCGCGAGGGAAAAGTCACCGATCCTGACTGCGATGACGAACGGGTTCAGGGCGTGCGGGAGTTTATCTCGCTGATGGGAAATAACCCGCGGTTGACCGTTACGGCGCTGCAGACGGTCGGAGTTAAGGGCTGGGATGGCTTTACCCTGGCGCGGGTAAACGCTTGAGATAATTCAGCCGCCCGCAGGATACGGGCGGCTGACGGTTAGCGCATCACGCGGTCGTCAACGTAGTTCCGTTTGTCCGGCGCGGGCGGGAAATACTGATAGAGCCAGGTTTCGCTGATGGCGTCGCCCTGACAGCGCAGGAACATGCGCATTTCTACCGGATCGGTCGACCCGGAGGTCGGGTACCAGTCAAAGAGAATACGGTAACCGTCAAACGGCTCCACGTAGAGGATCTCAATCTGTTTCGCTTCGCCGCTGGAGAGCGTGATAACCGGCTCGATGCCTTTCGGCGCCGCGGCCTTCAGGTCGCCACCGACGAAATCCACCGCAAATCGGCGCGCCCATTTTTCCGGATAGTGTTCTCCCGGCGCCCAGCCTTCCGGGAAACCGCCCATCCCGGTGCGCGTCGCCATTACCCGCGCCAGCGGCGAACGGACCGGCGGCTGCGCGCTCCAGTAAAGACGATATTTGAAGTCCAGCTCGTCGCCGGCCTTCACCGCCTTTTTCGGCTGCCAGAAGCAGACGATGTTATCAAGCGTTTCGCCGGTGGTCGGGATTTCCATCAGATCCACCGAACCTTCGCCCCACTGATTGCGCGGCTCGACCCACAGGCTTGGGCGCTTGTTGTACCAGCCCATCACGTCCTGATAGTGGGTAAAATCGCGATCCAGCTGCAGCAGGCCAAACCCGCGCGGGTTCTTGTCCTGATAGGCGTTAAACTGCAGCTTCTGCGGGTTGTTCAGCGGGCGGCATATCCACTCGCCGTTGCCGCGCCACATCGCCAGACGGTCGGAGTCGTGAATCTGCGGATGAATGGTATCGCACATGCGGCGCTCGTTATTACCGCAGCTGAACATACTGGTCATCGGCGCGATGCCCAGCTGTTTAATGTCCTTACGCGCATAGATGTGGTTTTCAACATCCATGATCACCTGCGTCTGCTGGCAGCTGATGACGAACTTGTACGCCCCGGTGACGCTCGGGCTGTCGAGCAGCGCATACACGGTAAAGGCCGTGGCGTCGGCTTGCGCCGTCTCAAACCAGAATGAGGTGAAATCGGGGAACTCTTCCGGCGTATCGGTGAAGGTGTCGATTGCCAGGCCGCGGGCGGATAGACCGTACTGGTAAGTATCGTCAACCGCACGGAAGTAGCTGGCGCCAAGGAACGAGACGATGTCGCGACGGGCAAGCTCCGGCGCCTTAAACGCGCGGAACCCGGCAAAGCCGAGGTCGCTCTGCCCTTCAAGCTGCGAGGTATCCACGCCCGCGTCGTTATATTTAAACAGCTCATGGCGGAAATGAATTTCACGCGCCTGCTGCGTTTTCGCGTCCAGCGAGAACATCCGCACCCGGCGGCGGAAACCCATTCCGACGTGGAAAAACTGGATATCGAGCTGGCGGTTATCAATGTTGTTCCACAGCGAGTGCGCCGCATCGTACTGGATGCTGTTATAGGCCTGCGGCGTCAGGTTTGCCAGCGTCGGCGGCAGCGCTTTCGGCGCCCCGCCCCACGGCTGACGCGAAAGGTCGTGCGCCATGGACTGCAGCACGGAATAATCAAAGCGGCGGGTCTGGCCGTCGGCGATATTCGAGTCATCCGCCAGCGCCGCCCGGGAAAAGAGAGAAGCCACGCCGGATGTACCGCACACCGCGGCAACAGCCATTGAGGATTTTAAAAAGTGTCTGCGGTTCATGCCTGAAAGAGCATCCTTCTTTGGAGAAACGGTAACAACGCAACGGCGTCGTCAAGAGCGCCCACTCTAGACAAAAATGATTGATAATCCAATTGTTGGCCGTTGAAAATACGTCCAAAGCTGGAAAAAATTTCTGTAGCCGCGCGAGAAAGCGGCAGGCGTAAAGGCTCACGCTTAAGCCTTGAGAACAGCACGGGCCGCTATACCGTTTTTTTCGCCGTATACATTGCCTTATCCGCACAATTTAGCAGCGAATCAGCATCCTGCGCATCCCTGGGAAATACCGCCACGCCGATGCTTCCGGAAATACTGATGACAATATCATTAATCAGAAACGACTGTGAAAGCGCAGCGGTCATGCTGTCGATCGCCGGCTGAAGGGACATGTCATCGTTATTTAAATCCGGAAGCAGAGCAACAAACTCATCCCCGCCCAGACGGGCAAGCGTATCTTCCTCATGCAGGCAGCTTTGCAGGCGAAATCCGACCAGACGCAGTAATTCATCGCCGACAGAATGACCATACGTGTCATTCACGGGTTTGAAGCGATCGAGATCGATAAACAAAAGCGCCACATTTTTCTGCCCTGAAATTGCCAGCGTAATGGCCTGCTCCAGACGGTTCACCAGCAACCGGCGATTTGGCAGCCCCGTCAGCGTATCAAAATTGGCATGAAGCCAGGCGAGGTGTTCACGCTGCTTCCTGTCGGTAATATCGCGGATAAACGCCGAAAAAAGCTGTTTACCGGACTGCTGGTGCGGCCAGATTGACAGTTCAATGGGGAACTGGCCTTTAACGCGGTGCATCGCCATGATTTCAATCGTGCGGTTCAGAATGGTCGACGGCTGAGAAGCCTGAAAGCGCATGAGGCCGCGCTTGTGCTGCTCGCGGAATTCTTGCGGAATAATCATATCGCTCAGGTCGCTGCCGATGGACTCTTCGGCACGCCAGCCAAACATCCTTTCTGCCGCGTGATTCCAGTTAATCACCTGCCCGGATAAATCGATGGTGATGACCGCATCCTGCGCCGTTTCAACCAGCTGGCGATGATTCAGCTCGCTTTCCGCCAGTGCGTGCTGCATGGACTCAATCTGCGCGATGCTTTCCTGCAATTCGCGATGTACCTCTGCCAGGGAGAGTGAAAAGAAACGGATCCTTTCCTCCACCGTCATGCATTTCATCTCTTCATACAACTCTGTCGCCGTGCGTGCGCTCATCGCCGTTTCCTGCCCATGACTGCCCTTGCTTCAGTATATGCAACCAGGCCAGATTCATCAGGCGACGCAAGCAGTGGTGAGCAAATGGGGGACCGAAAGCGGGAGGCGTGGCCTGTGCCGGATGGCGAAGCAGGCGCCTCGCCATCCGCTACGCTGGCAAGGGATTATTTTACGCTGACGTTAATACCCGGGAAGTATTTCGCCGCCAGCTTGTCGATAGTGCCGTCAGCGCGAACCTTATCGATGGCCGCATCAAGCTGCTTTTTGGTGGCGTCATCGCCTTTGCGCAGACCAAAGCCGATGCCGCTGCCGAGAATGGTATCATCCGCCACCGGTTTGCCGATAAAGCCAAACCCTTTGCCCTGCGGCTTGCTGAGGAACCCGGCCTGGCCCGCGGCGGACATCACCAGCGAGGCGTCAATGCGCCCGTTGAGCAGGTCGGCCCACGCCAGGTTCTGATCTTTATACGAAACCACGGTGACGCCCTGCTTTTCCCAGTGCTCTTTGGCGAACGTTTCCTGGATAGAGCCCTGCAGTACGCCTATCGTCTTGCCTTTCAGCCCTTCCGGGGTGGCTTCCATCCCGCTGCCGGATTTCCCCACCAGCTGCGACGGAATGCGGTAAATCGGCTGGGTGAAGTCAATGCTCTTACGGCGCTGCTCGGTGATGTTCATCGCCGAGTTAATCGCATCGAATTTTTTCGCCACCAGCCCCGGGATCAGCGCATCAAATGAGGTTTCCACCCAGCTGCATTTGAGCTGCGCGGCCTGGCAAATGGCGTTGCCTAAATCAATATCAAACCCCTGCAGCTCCCCGGCGGCGTTACGGCTTTCAAACGGCGGATACTCCGCCTCCACGCCAAAGCGCAGCTCGCCGGCCGCAAAGGATGACAGCGAACACAGCAGGCCCATGCCCAGAATTAATGCTTTTAGTTTCATGGCTTACATTCCTTAACGTGGTTTAACCCGGCACAGGGCTTCAGCGCCCGCCCGTAACGTCGCTTCATCTTTGGCAAAAGACAGGCGAATAAGTTTGTTATCAGTACCATCGGTATAAAACGCCGACAATGGGATCGTGGCGACGCCGTGATCCACAATCAGCCGTTTCACCATCTCGCTGTCGCTCTCCTCGCTGAAGTGGCGATAATCGGCCAGCAGGAAAAAGGAGCCCTGGCTCGGCAGCAGACGAAACGGCGATTCAGCGAGCAGCGTCTGCAGCAGGTCGCGCTTGCGCTGGTAAAACGCGGGAAGCGCAAGCCAGGTCTGGGGATCGTTCATGTGCTCGACGAACGCGTGCTGCATCGGCGTATCGGCAGAAAACATTAAAAACTGATGGACCTTACAGATTTCATCCATCAGCGCGGCGGGCGCGACGCAGTAGCCTACGCGCCAGCCGGTCACATGGTACGTTTTACCGAAGGACGAGATGATTACGCTGCGCTCGGCAAGCTGCGGGTGCGTCGCCATGCCGTGGTGCGGCTGCCCGTCGAAAACCACATGCTCGTACACTTCGTCAGACAGAATAACGATATCGGTATTGCGGGTTATCTGCGCCAGCTGCTGTAAATCCTCAGCGCTGAACACCTTACCGCTCGGGTTGTGCGGCGTGTTCACGATGATCATCCGGGTACGCGGCGTGATGGCGGCGCGCACTTCATCCCAGTTCACCGTAAATTCCGGTACCGTCAGCTTAATGGCGACCGGCGTGGCGCCCTGCAGCCGGACGATCGGCGCATAGCTGTCGAACGACGGCTCAAAATAGATAACCTCATCGCCAGGATGCACCAGTCCGCTGATGGCCGAGTAGATCCCTTCGCTGGCGCTGGCGGTGACCAGAACTTCGCTCTCCTCGTCATAGCGGGCGCCGTAGAGATCGGCAATCTTCTGCGCGATGCGCGCTTTCAGGGCGCGCAGCCCGGTCATCGGTGCGTACTGGTTATGCCCTTCGCTCATCGCCCGCGTCACGCCCGCGACCAGCTTAGGATCGCAGGCAAAATTCGGCGCGCCCTGAGAAAGGTTGATGGCGTTATGCTGAGCGGAAAGTTGCCCAATCACGGTAAAAATAGTGGTGCCCACATCGGGCAGTTTGGAGCGGGTTTTCACCACGGAACGCAGAGTCATTGCCAGGTCCTTCTCAAGAAATATGCATAAGTATTCAAACCAATGCTACGAGAGCCGACAATCGAATTGTTGTCATAATAGCCATGAGAAAAAATCATGGCTCAGGCGGGTACGGCTACGGATCGAGCTTCACCAGCGCTTTGCGGTAGAGATAGAAATCCAGATGCACCAGCCAGGCGGAGAGCGCCAGCATAAGCAGCGACGGCAGGCGGGTAAGAAAATCGGCGATAAACTCAAACGAACTGCGCTCGAAAACGCCAACCACCGCCAGCCAGAAGGGATGAGGGATGCTGTTGACGAAGACCACCGTCAGCAATGCGTACCAGCACAGGAGCTGGATTGCCGATGAAAGTAAAATGATGCTGATGCGCACGGCGTCGTCCTGAGTAGCCTTCAGAATGGCGTACAGTATCACGCAGGATGTAATGCCGGTGTGTAACTCTGTTTCAGTTGTTTACAGCGGCGCGCTGTCTCGTTTACTTTCAGGTAACGAAACTGTCATCTCATAATAGCCATGAGCGAACTGCATAGCTGGAGCCACGATGTCGCGTAGCACATTGCCGCTGAGCGCGGTGGAAACCTTTCTCGTCACCGCCCGTCACCTGAACCTGACGCACGCCGCCCGCGAGCTGTGCCTGACCCAGGGCGCCGTCAGCCGTAAGATTGCGACGCTGGAAGCCTGGTTTGGTTTTCCGCTGTTTGAGCGCCTGGCACGCGGGCTGCGGCTGTCGCCGCAGGGCAGCGCCCTGTACCCTGAGCTGCTGAGCGCGTTCGGCCATCTGCTGAACGTTGCGGATAAAGCGCGCCAGCAGCAGACGGTGGTGCGACTAAAAGCGCCGACCTGCGCCATGCGCTGGCTGGTGCCGCGGCTGGTGGCCATTGAACGGCGTTACCCCGATCTACAGATAGCCCTTACCACCACGACCGATCACACGGTGAATTTCAAAACGGAACCCTACGACGCCGCCATCATTTTCGGTACGCACATGAACGCCGGGGAGCTGCTGTTTGAGGAGGCGCTGACGCCGGTGTTAAGCCCGTCGCTGGCGGGTGACGCGCGGTTTCGCGGCATGACCTTCCTGCACCCGACCCGCGATAAAACCGACTGGACGCTGTGGCTGGCGCAGCTGCCGGAGCCGCTGCCGGCGGTGATGTTAAAAAACCAGCACTTCGACACCATGGATCTGGCCATCACCGCCGCCATCCAGGGCTTTGGCGTGGCGATAGCCGATGAGACCCTGGTCGATGAGGATCTGAACAGCGGCCGCCTCGCCCGTCCTTATGCGCTGAGCGTCAAAACGGGCGCCAGCTACCGGCTGGTGGTTCGCGATACCGCGGCCAAAGCGGGCGGGCTGGCGCAATTTCGCGACGGCCTGCTTAATCCAGCGTAACGTGGTGGCGCATCACCCGGCGGAACAGCGCCAGCCGGGCGCGCATAAACCGGTTTTCCACGCGAAATCCTGCATGTTTATTCAGTCCGATACGCAGCAGGCGATCGCGCCCGCGGCGGCTGGCGGGCCAACGAACCGGCCCGTGCAGCACATCGCTGTTCGCGCTGGCATCGCGGGCAAAGCTCACCCAGTAGTCCGTGACGTGGGCGGAAAACGCCAGATCGTTCTGGTTGGCATACTGCCGCGCAGGTTCCGACAGCATCAGCGTGCCGAACACATAGGGCACCTCGTTGCCGTGCCAGGCGCCATTCTGATAGGTCTGATGCTCCGCCTGCGCGACATAATCAAACCAGTACCGCCAGCACGGCTGCCCTACCCGCTGCTGGGCCTGCATCACCACATAGCCCAGCGTGGTGAACGCCATATCGCGGCACACCTGGCGGCCCAGCTCCTCATCGCCTTTGACGCCAGGATACAGCAGACGGATAAGCCCAAGCCCCAGCCGCCGCTCGCGGCGCAGCTTGCGGATTTGCCCGGCGAGGTCAACGCCAAACACCGCCATAACGCTGGCCTCATCGCTGTTGGAGCCAATCATTACCGGCAGCGGATGCTGGCGGGCGGCGAAGAACGTCTCCAGCATCGGCTGGGGCAGCACCGCATCGCCGGAGACGGGCACCGGCCCCTGCTTGAGCTCGCCCTCCAGCGGCCAGAATGCCTGCGCCGGAATCGCCCGCAGCTGCTCCGCAGTTGCATTCTCTAATCCGAAGTGCGCGGCCAGACGCTCGCTTTTGCGTTCAGCCTCCGGTAACGGCGTATCCGGCAGGGTATAGCCGCTTTGAATAATGGCCTTATGAAACAGGCCGCCCGCCTTCGGCGAGGCCATCAGCGACAGCACGCTGCGCGCCCCGGCCGACTCGCCAAACAGCGTCACATTGCCCGCATCGCCGCCGAAGGCGTGAATATTCTCCTGCACCCACTGCAGCGCGGCGATCTGGTCCAGCAGCGCGAAGTTGCACACCCGTTCGCCCTCTTCGCCCGCCAGCGCCGGATGGGCAAAAAAGCCCAGATGCCCCAACCGGTAGTTGACGGTCACCACCACCACCTCCCGCGACGCCAGCGCGCTGCCGTCGTACGGCGGCAGACTTGCCGCGCCGATGGTATATCCGCCGCCGTGCAGCCAGACCATAACCGGCAGCGGCTGAGAACGGCTGGTGGGCGACCAGACGTTGAGATACAGACAGTCTTCGGAAAAGGCGCCCGGATCACCGCCGCCCAGCTCAATGCAGTAATCGATGTTTTGCCAGCTGGCGGGAGAAAAGGTATCGGCCATGCGGATCCCCTGCCAGGGAGAGAGCGGCTGGGGCGAACGCCAGCGCAGCGGGCCGGTGGGCGGCGAAGCATAGGGAATGCCGCGCCAGACATGGTTGTGCGCCTGCGTCACGCCCAGCAGGCTGCCCTGCCGGGTGGTGACAAGCGGTGTTGAGGGATTATGCATAACCACATTCCTTTATCTGCATTTCCCCCAGTCTGGCGGGTTTCAGAGCAGACCGCAACGCCGTTTGCTGCGCGCTTCGGCCTCCTCGTACAGCTGAAACTCATCAAATACCTGCGCACCAAGCGCCTCTTCGAACGCGGCCTTGCTGGCGTTGCCGTGGCTACGGGCCTGGGTTTCGTTGCCGAGGTTGGACTGGAAAATCCCGGCGGCGCTCACCGGCAGGAAGTCCTCATAGGTGATTGGCTGCGCCACCAGCCAGCCGCGCTCGATCAGCGGCTGGGGATCTTCGCCCTGGCGGATGGCCTGACGATGAGCCTCGCCGGCGGGCGTCAGACGGTAGCGGAAGTAGGCCAGCTCCTGGCGACGCAGGAACATTTCGCTGTCCGGGAACGCCCTGAAAATCTCCTGCATATGCTGCTGATGGGCAATGTTGTCCCTGCCGGTGCCGGCACGCGCCAGCAGCGAATCATACAGCTCGCGGCCCTTCGGCGTCAGCGCTACGCCCCGCTGCTCTATCTCGCCAAAGCGCGCGGTATGGGTGCCGCGGTGCTCCCCGGCGAACAGCACCGGCTCCTCCAGCGCTTTAAAACTGGTCTGGCGCAGCAGCACCGGCACTTCGCGGCGCGGCGGCCCTTCAATCAGCACTTTCGGCTCAATGCCGTATTCCGGCATCAGCGCCTGCACGCGGTCAATATCCAGCGTACGCGGCGTCAGGTGGTTAATATGGCAACCCGGGAAACACACCACGTCGGCGATCAGCCGATGCTCGTTATGCAGCGCCTGATAGGTCTCGAGATCCACCGTCGCATGGCGGTGCCAGCGAAAGGTTTCCAGCGCCTCGCGGACAAACTCCTCGCCCTGCGCCTGGGTAAACCCGCCGTTCACCTCGTGCAGCGCGATAAGCTCGCGGCAGCGACGGGTAAAAATATCGCGCTTCGCGAGGATAGCCGCCGCTTTCTCGCGCAGCGCGACGTTTTCAATCAGCTCGAGACGCAGCAGCGAGGTAAAGACCCGGAAAGGATTGCGCAGCAGCGCGGCGTCATCGACCGGGCGAAACGCGGTAGAATGCACCGGCACCCCCGCCTGCGACAGGTCATAGTAGCTGACCGGGTACATCCCCATGATGGCAAACATGCGGCGCAGGGTTGCCAGCTCATCGGCGGTACCGACGCGGATCGCGCCGTGCCGTTCAACGTTCAGGCGCGCCAGCTCGTCGGCGTTCGCCAGTTGTTCATGCAATCGTGGGTTATTTTCCAGTACCGCCAGATTAACGTCCGCCACCAGTTCCAGCAGCGTGCCGTACTGTGGAACTTCCTGCTGGTACATCGCCGACATAGCCTGCGAAAAATGTTCCCGAATATCATCAGCCGTGATGGTGTTCGCCATGATGTCTGCCTCCAGTGAATACTCCCTGGAGTTTACCTAAGCGCGCTGGCCGCGGGGGGAAGAATTTCCGAATTGTGATCGCGGATAACCTCTGCGTTTTTTTGCAACTTTGCTCACGATATAACCCAAAGTTATGCAAAAAACCTCATAAATTAACTTTTTATAAACAATAAAGCCACACAATACACCGATAACCGCAACGTATCAGGCAGACTATTTCTATAACCATGCGTAACACAATCACATTCAATGTTAATAATATTTTGCTAGCAAGTTATCAAATTTAAACAACTTCCCTTGAAAGCCGTCCCGCTCTGTTTTTAACATCCGGTTATGGAAAAGAACGGTCTCTTTAGTCAGCGCATTCGCTTGCGCCATCTGCATACCTTTGTCGCCGTCGCTCAACAGGGCACTCTGGGGCGAGCGGCGGAAACCCTTAACCTCAGCCAGCCCGCGCTGTCAAAAACGCTCAATGAGCTGGAGCAGCTGACGGGGACCCGCCTGTTTGAGCGCGGGCGCCTCGGCGCGCAGCTGACGCTGGTGGGCGAACAGTTCCTCACCCATGCGGTGAAAGTGCTCGATGCGCTGAATACCGCAGGCCAGGCGCTGATGCGCAAAGAAAGCCTCAGCAACGACGTGGTGCGCATCGGCGCGCTGCCGACCGCGGCGCTGGGCATTTTGCCCGCCGTTATCGGCCAGTTCCACCAGCAGCAAAAAGATATCACCCTGCAGGTTGCCACCATGAATAACACCATGCTGCTGGCGGGGCTGAAATCAGGCGAGCTGGACCTCGGCATCGGCCGGATGTCCGATCCGGAGCTGATGAGCGGGCTCAATTACGAACTGCTGTTCCTTGAATCGCTGAAGCTGGTGGTGCGCCCGGATCACCCGCTGCTGCAGGAGACGGTCACCTTAAGTAAAGTGATGGAGTGGCCGGTGGTGGTTTCGCCGAAAGGCACCGTGCCGCGGCAGAACGCCGAAACGCTGCTGCAAAATCAGGGCTGCAAGATGCCGGCAGGCTGTATCGAGACGCTGTCGGCTTCGCTTTCCCGCCAGCTGACGGTCGATTATAACTACGTGTGGTTCGTACCGTCGGGCGCGGTCAAAGACGATCTGCGGCGCGGCACCCTTACCGCCCTGCCGGTATCCACCCAGAGCGTAGGAGAGCCGATCGGCATCCTGACGCGGGTGGACGCGACGGTATCCACGGGCGCGCAGACGCTGCTTAGCGCGATCCGCAAGTCCATGCCGGGCTGACCGCCCGGCACGACCCACTCATTTTCGCGGCATCATGCGCAGCAGCGTATTGTCCTTCCAGAAATAGTGGTGCACCAGCGCGGCCAGCGCGTGCAGGCCAATTACGTAGTAGCCAAGGTTCGCCAGCAGAACGTGGTACTCCTGCAGGTTGTCCGCCAGGTCGAAGTTGGCCTCCGCGGCGTGCGGCATGGTCATGCCAAAGGCTATCCACGGATTACCGCGGCTGTACATCATCGCCAGGCCAAGCACCGGCAGCACGATGAACAGCAGGTAAACGACCAGATGCCCGAGGTGCGACATGCCGGTCACCATCGCTTTTGGCTTCGGAACAATCGGCGGCGCCGGGCGTTTCAGGCGCACCAGCAGGCGCGTCGCCATCAGCAGCAGAATCGCAATCCCGCCGGAAACGTGGACCATATTAAAGTAAGGACGATAGTCCCGCGGGAAAAAGCCCCGCAGCTCCATCGCGCAATAGGTGACGATCACCAGTAAAAACACCATCCAGTGAATGCCGATCTGCAGGCTGGAATATTTATCTCGCATAGCTAATCCCGGGTAAACGCGGTAAAACGGCTAACATAACCACTTTTGCTTAAATTTTCTTTAACTTTTCCGCAATGGATGTAAATAACCTGGCAGAGAAATAAATAAGGGGGCATCCGCCCCCTCGTAGACTTATTTCAGCCGTTTACCTGCGTTATCAACGACCTGCTCGCCATCTTCCTTGGCAAAAGCGCCTTTTTGCGCATCCGGAAGGATATCGAGCACAACCTCCGACGGCCGACACAGGCGCGTTCCCAGCGGCGTCACCACAATGGGACGGTTAATCAGGACAGGATGCTGCAGCATAAAGTCGATTAACTGCGCGTCGGTAAATTTATCTTCCGCAAGCCCCAGCACCTCATAAGGTTCAACGTTCTTACGCAGCAGCGCCCGTACCGTGATCCCCATATCGGCAATGAGCCTGACCAGCTCATCGCGCGACGGGGGGTTCTCAAGATAATGAATCACGGTCGGTTCAACCCCGCTGTTGCGGATCATCTCCAGCGTGTTGCGCGAGGTACCGCAGGCCGGGTTGTGGTAAATGGTAATATTGCTCATATCAGTATCTCATTACAAAGTGAAAGAGAGACGTAGCGCCAGCGCGGTCAGCGTTACAAACAGCACAGGCAGCGTCATGATAATCCCGGTACGGAAGTAATATCCCCAGGTAATCGTCATGTTCTTCTGTGAGAGTACGTGCAGCCAGAGCAGCGTGGCCAGGCTACCAATCGGCGTAATTTTTGGCCCCAGATCGCAGCCAATGACGTTGGCATAAATCATCGCCTCTTTAATAACGCCTGATGCCGTGCTGCCGTCAATAGACAGCGCGCCAACCAGAACGGTCGGCATATTGTTCATGATGGAGGAGAGGAATGCGGTCAGGAACCCCGTCCCCAGCGTAGCGACCCAGAGTCCTTTATCCGCCAGCACGTTCAGTACGCCTGAGAGATATTCTGTGAGCCCCGCGTTGCGCAGGCCATAGACCACCAGATACATCCCCAGCGAGAAAATCACAATCTGCCAGGGCGCGCCGCGCAGCACTTTGCCGGTGTTAATGGCATGGCCTCGTTTCGCCACCGCAAACAGGATGACAGCCCCGACAGCGGCAATCGCACTGACCGGAATACCCAGCGGCTCAAGAACAAAAAAGCCAATCAGCAGGAGAATCAAAACGATCCAGCCGGTTCTGAACGTTGCCAGATCTTTAATCGCTTTTGCCGGTGCTTTCAGAAGCGCTAAATTGTAGGCTGGCGGAATATCTTTGCGGAAAAACAGGTGCAGCATCGCCAGCGTGGCGACAATGGCGGCGATATCGACCGGTACCATCACCGATGCATACTCCGTGAATCCTAAATCAAAGAAGTCTGCCGACACGATATTCACCAGGTTCGACACGATAAGCGGCAGGCTGGCGGTATCGGCAATAAACCCGGCGGCCATGACAAATGCCAGCGTCGTGCCTTTGCTGAATCCTAACGCCAGCAGCATGGCAATCACGATCGGCGTCAGAATTAACGCTGCGCCATCGTTGGCAAACAGCGCCGCTACCGCCGCACCGAGCAGGACGATATACGTAAATAGCAGGCGACCGCGGCCATTCCCCCAACGAGAAACATGCAGCGCCGCCCATTCAAAAAAGCCGGACTCGTCGAGCAGCAGGCTGATGATAATGACGGCAATAAAAGTCGCGGTCGCATTCCAGACGATATTCCACACCACGGGAATATCCGCCATGTTAACCACGCCGAAAGCCAGCGCCAGTACGGCCCCTGACGTCGCGCTCCAGCCGATCCCTATCCCTTTCGGCTGCCAGATAACCAGCACAATGGTCAGGACAAAAATAGCGCCTGCCAGAAACATAATCCCTCCTGACAGAGCGGCTCTGCCGCCCTGTAAACACAAAAAAATTAAACCGTCAGCGCTCTGAGCTTTTCGATACCGGCGGGCTCTGACGCCAGTACCGGAACAAGCGCGATACGGTCTGCGTGCTGGCGCTTAACGGCCTCAATCTGCGGAAGCTCCTGTCGGGCACGCTGGCAAAGCAGCGGTGAACGAGTATCCGCAATGGCAAAACTGTTATTGATAATCCAGCCCCACGGATGAATTCCCGCCCGCTCGAGGTCGGCCTGCAAATTTGCCGCCTCCAGCACAGGGGTTGTTTCTGCATGCGTAACCAGCAGCACTTTGGTTCGTTCCGGGTCCTGAAGCTGCATCATCGGCGTGGTAAAATGACCGTTATCGCCCATTTTTCTCGCAATCTCGCGGTGATAAGCTCCGGTCGCGTCAAGCAATAACAGCGTGTGTCCCGTGGGCGCCGTATCCATAACGACAAAGCGTTTCCCCGCTTCACGAATCACACGGGAAAACGCCTGGAACACGGCGATTTCTTCAGTGCAAGGTGAGCGGAGATCTTCTTCCAGCAGCCGTTTCCCTGCCTCATCCAGATCCCTCCCCTTTGTCGCAAGGACATGCTGGCGATAGCGTTCGGTTTCATCGTGCGGGTTTATCTTGCTGACCTGAAGATGGTTAAGACTACCGTTGAGCGTTGTGCTGAGATGCGCTGCGGGATCTGACGTTGTCAGATGTACATCAAACCCCATATCCGCCAGCCTGACGGCAATAGCGGCCGCCATCGTTGTTTTACCGACGCCGCCTTTCCCCATCAGCATAATCAGACCGTGTTCACTGCGGGCGATGTCATCAACCAGCTCAGAGAGCGACAAATTATCGGTTTTGTCCGGCGTCGTCGTTTCAGGGAGCATCGCGGCTGCAGAACCAGGGGTGAGCAGCCCTTTCAATGCGGACACGCCGACCATATTCACTGGCTGAAGGAATAAGGTATCTGTCGGCAATGCGGATAAGCCTGCTGGAAGATGCGCCAGCGCCTCCTGCTCCCGTTGCCATATCGCAACGGCTAATGCGTCAGTTTCCGTTTCGGTTTCGGGCAGAACCCCATTAATGACCAGATACTGATTTTTAAGGCCAATCGCAGCCAGTTCTTCATGCGTGCGGGCAACTTCCAATAGCGTTGATTTTTGCAGCCGCGCGACCAGCACCAGCCGGGTACGTTCGGGGTCGGATAATGCCGCAACGGCCTGCGCGTACTGCTCGCGCTGCTTTTCCAGCCCAGCCATGGGGCCCAGGCAGGAAGCGCCATCCGGGTTACTGTCAATGAAGCGGCTCCAGGCGCCGGGAAGCTGGAGAAGGCGAATGGTGTGGCCGGTTGGCGCAGTATCAAAGATGATACTCTCAAAACGGGTCAGCAGATCGGCATCGGTCAACACACCGGTGAACTCATCGAACGCCGCAATCTCCGTTGTGCATGCTCCCGAGAGCTGCTCGTTAATGCTGCTGACAACGTCATCCGGCAGAAGTCCCTTAACAGGATTAACGATTCTTTCCCGGTATTGCTGGGCGGCTGCCTGTGGGTCAATCTCCAGTGCGCAGAGCCCAGGCACCGCAGCCACCGAAACAATCGTGTTCCCAATAGTCTGACCGAATACCTGACCGACATTGGAGGCGGGATCGGTGCTGACAAGCAGTACTCGTTTGCCCTGTTCCGCCAGCCGGATAGCAGTAGCGCATGATATTGAGGTTTTACCCACCCCGCCTTTGCCGGTAAAAAACAGGTAAGGCGGAATATTCTGTAAGAATTTCATCTGTCCTCCCGACATACTCAACAACAGGAAGTGTTACCGTCACAGCAGCGCGTGGGGGCCATTCCCACCTTCTCCAGCGGAATACCCAGCCAGCGAGCCAGCTCAGCGCGTTTTGGGTAACGTCCTGCCATCACCGTTTCCCCATCCAGCAGCAGCAATGGAAGCCCTTCCGCTCCAGAAACGTCGAGGAACATCTTCGCTTTCTCGTTCTCAACAAAGCTCATAGGTTGCTGCGCCAGGTTGTAACGTTCAACCGATACGCCACGCCCTTTCAGCCATTGGACATCCGCGGAGAAATCGACCAGAACCCGATCGACATCTGAACCGCACACTCCGGTACTGCAGCACATCGCCGGATCAAACACCGTTAACGTTTTCATTCCCAACACCTCACATTTGAAAAATCATATATGTTCAGGCAAATTTTTTAGATGCAAGCCGCCTTGCCGCTACCCGAGCAGTTTGCCGATGCCAGCTTACGGGCGATGGCCTGTACGTCGTCCTGCTGGCTTAACCAGGCTTGCTCAATAACCTGAGCGGCCCACGAGGGAATATGCGGAGATAAGCGGTAATGAACCCATTTCCCCTGCTTGCGATCCAACAATATCCCCTTTTCCCGGAGCATTGCCAGATGGCGGGATATCTTGGGCTGCGACTGGTCCAACGCCGTGCAAAGATCGCACACGCACAGCTCCCCCATCTCCCTGAGGAGCAATACGATACCCAGACGGGTTTCATCGGACAGGTTTTTGAAGAGTTGTAAGGAAGTCATTTGCGTCATCGCGCCCTCCTGTAATCGCTTATTAGTGTCTCTGCCCGCGAAAAGAATGTCAAAACATATTCGATTACTCATATGCGATATCTTAAATAAGCACGGACGGTCGATTTTTTCAGTTGCCCATTGGCCGCGTCTGGTCTAAGCCTGGAGGAGTTTCCTCGCCATATCCCCCCACATTAGGAGATCCTCAATGAGCAAGATTGGTATTAATGGCTTTGGCCGCATTGGACGCCTGGTGCTGCGCCGCCTGCTGGAGGTCAAAAGCCCGCTGGAGGTCGTTGCCATCAACGATCTGACCTCGCCGAAGGTGCTGGCCTATTTACTCAAGCATGACTCCAACTACGGCCCGTTTCCCTGGAGCGTGGATTTCGCCGAAGACGCGCTGATTGTCGACGGCAAAAAAATCGCGGTTTACGCGGAAAAAGACGCGAAAAATATCCCCTGGAAAGCCGCAGGCGCTGAGCTTATCGTCGAATGCACCGGCTTCTATACGTCGACCGATAAGGCGAAAGCGCACCTGGAGGCCGGAGCACGAAAAGTGCTGATCTCCGCACCGGCGGGCGACATGAAAACCATCGTCTATAACGTCAACGACGATACGCTTGATAGCCAGGACACGATTATTTCTGTCGCTTCCTGCACCACCAACTGCCTGGCGCCGATGGCGAAAGCGCTGCACGACGCGTTCGGCATTCAGCTAGGCACCATGACCACCATCCACGCCTATACCGGCACCCAGGCGCTGGTGGACGGCCCGCGCGGTAAGGATCTGCGCGCCTCCCGCGCCGCGGCGGAAAACATTATTCCCCATACCACCGGGGCGGCCAAGGCGATTGGTCTGGTTATCCCGGCGCTCAGCGGCAAGCTGAAGGGCCATGCGCAGCGCGTGCCGGTGAAAACCGGATCGGTAACGGAGCTGGTCTCGATACTGGGCAAAAAGGTCACGGCCGATGAGGTGAACGCGGCGCTGAAAAAAGCGAGCGAGAGGAATGAATCCTTTGGCTATACCGATGAGGAGATCGTCTCCTCGGACGTTATCGGCAGCCATTTCGGTTCAGTTTTCGACGCCACCCAGACGGAAATCACCGAGGTCGGCGACCTGCAGCTGGTGAAAACCGTCGCCTGGTATGACAACGAGTACGGCTTCGTCACACAGCTGATTCGCGTACTGAATAAGTTCAACGCGCTCTGACCTGCGACAACAGCAAAAACGGATGGCCAGGCCATCCGTTTTTTTATATCGCCTCAGACGGCCGTCACTTCACGCAGCGCGCGCACTGCGAGGTGCTGATCTGCTGGAAGAAGTCGTTGCCTTTGTCATCCACCAGAATGAACGCCGGGAAGTCTTCGACCTCGATTTTCCAGATAGCCTCCATCCCCAGCTCCGGGTACTCCACGCACTCCAGGCGCTTGATGCTGCCCTGCGCCAGGACCGCCGCCGGACCGCCGATGCTGCCGAGGTAGAAGCCGCCGTGCTTGTGGCAGGCATCCGTCACCTGCTGGCTGCGGTTGCCTTTCGCCAGCATGATCATGCTGCCGCCTTCCGACTGCAGCTGATCGACGTAGGAGTCCATGCGTCCTGCGGTAGTCGGACCAAGCGAACCGGACGCGTACCCTTCCGGCGTTTTGGCCGGTCCGGCGTAGTAGATCGGGTGATCCTTAACGTACTGCGGCAGACCGTCGCCGTTGTCCATACGCTCTTTCAGTTTGGCATGGGCGATATCGCGCGCCACGATGATAGTGCCGTTGAGCGACAGGCGGGTAGAGACCGGATACTGCGACAGCTGGGCGAGGATCTCGCTCATCGGACGGTTCAGGTCGATACGTACCGCTTCCCCCTCTCCGGCGTTGCGCAGCGCTTCCGGAATATATTTGCCCGGATTATGCTCCAGCTTCTCCAGCCAGACGCCGTGGCGGTTGATCTTCGCCTTGATGTTACGGTCGGCGGAACAGGAAACGCCCATCCCGACCGGGCAGGACGCGCCGTGGCGAGGCAGGCGGATCACGCGGATATCATGCGCGAAGTATTTCCCGCCAAACTGCGCGCCGAGGCCGAGATTCTGCGCCTCCACCAGCAGCTCCTGCTCCAGCTGTACGTCGCGGAACGCCTGACCGTGCTCGTTCCCTTCCGTCGGCAGGCCGTCGTAGTAGTGGGTTGAGGCGAGCTTGACGGTTTTCAGGGTCGCCTCCGCCGAGGTGCCACCAATCACGAAAGCGATATGGTACGGCGGACAGGCTGCAGTACCGAGGGTGCGCATTTTCTCCACCAGGTAGTTCTTGAGCTTCGCCGGGGTGATAAGCGCTTTGGTTTCCTGATACAGGTAGGTTTTGTTGGCCGAGCCGCCGCCTTTGGCGATGCACAGAAACTTGTACTCGTCGCCATCAACGCTGTAGAGATCGATCTGCGCCGGCAGGTTGGTGCCGGTGTTGACCTCTTTATACATATCCAGCGGCGCATTCTGCGAGTAGCGCAGGTTATCCTCGATATAGGTGTCGTAGACGCCGCGCGCCAGCGCGGCTTCATCACCGCCGCCGGTCCACACGCGCTGTCCTTTCTTACCGACGATGATCGCGGTGCCGGTATCCTGGCAGGTAGGCAGAATCCCCTTCGCGGCGATATCGGAGTTACGCAGGAACTGCAGCGCCACATACCTGTCGTTTTCGCTGGCTTCCGGGTCGCCAAGGATATCGGCAACCTGCTGCTGATGCGCCGGACGCAGCATAAACGAGGCATCATGGAACGCGTGCTTCGCCAGCAGCGTCAGCGCCTGTGGGTCAACTTTGAGGATTTCCTGGCCTTCGAATTCGGCGACGGAGACGTGGTCTTTACTGAGGAGATAGTATTCAGTGTCATCCTTTTTCAGCGGAAAAGGATCCTGATAAACAAAAGGTTTGTTCGACATTGTTCTCTCACTTACGGCGTAGGCTGATTTTTAGTCAGGCACATTTTCCATGTGCCCTCTGAAAAGCGAGTTGCCCTATCCTACACAATTTTTTAACAAAAACTGAGACAAGGACGACTTTTTACATTCGCAGGTTACTTCTGCCCGCTTTATTGGTTTAATAACGAAAGATAAATTCCCATGATTACAGGGCTTGATAATGCAAAAACTCATCAACTCAGTGCAAAACTATGCCTGGGGCAGCAAAACTGCGTTAACCGACCTCTATGGTATCGCAAATCCGGACCACCTGCCGATGGCGGAGCTCTGGATGGGCGCCCACCCGAAAAGCAGCTCAAAAGTCACCGACGCCAGCGGTCAGGTACGCTCGCTGCGCGATGCGATCGATGCCGATATGGCGTCGCTGCTGGGCGACGCCGTCGCCGCGCGTTTCGGCGAACTGCCGTTCCTGTTTAAAGTGCTGTGCGCCGACCAGCCGCTGTCTATTCAGGTCCACCCGAACAAGAAAGCCTCCGAAGCGGGTTTTGCCAAAGAGAACGCCGCCGGTATCCCGCTGGATGCCGCTGAACGTAACTACAAAGATCCGAACCATAAGCCGGAGCTGGTTTTTGCCCTGACGCCGTTCCTCGCAATGAACGCTTTCCGCGAGTTTTCCGAGATTGCCGCCCTGCTGCAACCTGTTGCTGGCGCTCACGCCGCCATCGCCCATTTTCTGCAAACCCCCAATGCCCAGACGCTAAGCGACCTGTTCGCCAGCCTGCTCAACATGCAGGGCGAAGAGAAATCGCGCGCGCTTGATATTCTGCGCGCCGCGCTGGACAGCCAGCAGGGCGAACCCTGGGACACCATCCGCTTTATCGCCCGCTTCTACCCGGACGACAGCGGCCTGTTTTCCCCACTGCTGCTGAACGTGGTGAAGCTGAACCCGGGTGAGGCGATGTTCCTGTTTGCCGAAACGCCGCACGCCTATCTGAACGGCGTGGCGCTGGAGGTGATGGCGAACTCCGATAACGTGCTGCGTGCGGGGCTGACGCCGAAATATATCGATATTCCGGAGCTGGTGGCGAACGTCAAATTCACCGCCAAACCGGCGGCAGAACTGCTGACAACGCCGGTGGTTCACGGCGCCGAGCTGGATTTCCCTATCCCGGTGGACGATTTTGCCTTCTCGCTGCACGAACTCAGCGCCGCAGGCAGCGAGCTTGCCCAGCAGAGCGCGGCTATCGTGTTCTGCGTTGAGGGCGAGGCCGTGCTGCGTAAAAACGGTCAGTCGCTGGCGCTGAAACCCGGTGAATCCGCGTTTGTGGCGGCGAACGAATCCCCGGTGAGCCTCAGCGGCACCGGCCGCGTGGCGCGGGTATTCAACAAGCTTTAAGCGCGGAACGCTTAAGTTACTGAACTTTTGGGTGAGTCTTGCTAAGCTTGAACTCAGCCTAACGACACGACAGGCGGACACTTCCGCCTGTTTTTATTTTATGGACAAAACCTATGAAAAAATCGCTGGTCGCCGCAGGAATTATTATTGCTCTGGGAGTGGTGTGGACAGGGGGATCCTGGTACACCGGTAAACAGCTGGAAACCCGTATTGCCGATATGGTCGCGCAGGCCAATGCGCAGCTCGCCCGCACCGCGCCGGAAGCCGGCCTGACGCTTGCGTATCAGGACTACCAGCGCGGCGTCTTCAGCAGCCATCTGCAGCTGGTGGTAAAACCGGCCGATGGCGCTAAAAACAGCTGGTTGAAGGCGGGACAAACCGTGGTGCTGGATGAGAAAGTCTCCCACGGCCCCTTCCCGCTGGCGTCGCTGAAATCCTTTAACCTCGCCCCGGCGATGGCCACCGTTAACACGGTGCTGGTGAATAATGAGGCCAGCAAACCGCTGTTTGACCTTGCCAAAGGCCAGTCGCCGTTTGAGATAAGCACCCGCATCAGCTACAACGGCGATACGCGCTCAGGCATCACGCTTAAGCCGTTAAACTTTGAAGACGGCACCGACAAAGTGACCTTCAGCGGCGGGCAGTTCGAAGTCGATGCCGATCAGCAGGGCAACGTGTTCTCTGTCTCCGGCGAGGCGCAAAGCGGCCAGATCAACGCCGTCAATGAGTACAACCAGAAGGTACAGCTGACCTTCAGCAACCTCAAAACCGAAGGTTCAAGCCAGCTTACCCACTTCGAAGAACGCATCGGCAACCAGAAAATCACCCTCGATAAACTGGCGATCGGCGTGGAAGGTAAAGAGCTGGCGGTACTCGACGGCACCGCGCTCGAAGGGAAAACCGAGCTGGCGAAAGACGGTAAAAGCGTCAATAGCCAGCTGAACTACACCCTCAATAGCCTGAAGCTGCAGGGACAGGATATAGGCAGCGGTAAGCTCTCTCTGAAGGTCGATCAGATTGACGGTCAGGCCTGGCACCAGTTCAGCCAGCAGTACAATGGCCGGGTGCAGGCGCTGATGGGCCAGCCGGACATTATGCAAAACCCGGAGCTGTACCAGCAGAAAGTCGCTGAAGCGCTGTTCGATACCCTGCCGATCCTGCTCAAAGGCGAGCCGGTTATCACCGTGGCCCCGCTCAGCTGGAAGAACAGCAAAGGCGAAGCCACCTTCAACCTGTCGCTGCTGTTAAGGGATCCGGCCAACGCCACCGGCGAGCCGAAAACGCTGGCGCAGAGCGTGGATCGCACCGTGAAATCGCTGGACGGCAAGCTGACTATCCCGATGGACATGGCGACAGAGCTGATGACCCAGGTGGCACGTCTGGAAGGCTACCAGCAGAGCGATGCCGAGAAGCTGGCGAGCCAGCAGATTCAGGGACTGGCGGCGATGGGACAGATGTTCCGCATCACCACCCTGGAAAATAACGCCATTTCCAGCAGCCTGCAGTACGCCGATGGTCAGGTGACGCTGAACGGCCAGAAAATGTCGCTCGACGATTTTGTCGGCATGTTCGGCGCACCGGATTTAGGCATTCCGGCGCCGCAGGATGCCGCGCCGGCGCAGCCATAACCGCAACATCCCCGGCTCCGGCCGGGGCTATTTCGTGCTGACCAGCCGCGGCGGCATTATCTGGTTCTTCACCACGTTCTTTCCGCTGTCGATGCGCTCCAGCATTCGCGCCGCCACGCTTTGCCCCATCTCCCGCGCGGGGGTGATCGCCCAGCTCATCGGCGCATCCTCCAGCGCGCTTTCCGGCACTTCGGCAAACGCCGCCAGCGCGACGCGCTGCTCATAATAGCTTTCAAGACTTTCATCCCCGCTCTGCCAGCCCGAACGCAGCATACCGAGCCAGGCGCCCATCGCCACCACGTTGTTGTAGCACACCACCGCGGTGATCGTCGGGTTATGGCGCAGCAGATGGGAGAACGCCTCGGCGGCCTGACGCTGGCTGGTTTCGCATTCCACCACCCATTCGCTGTGAAACGGCAGGCCGTATTTAAGCAGCGTCGCGCAGTAGCCGCCGACGCGTTCCGCGCGGGTGAGCGACGTGCTCTGGCCGCCGAGCCAGGCGATGCGCTGGTGCCCGCGGCGAATAAGATGTTCGGTCAGCATTTGCGCCGCCTGCATATTGTCCGGGCGGATCAGGTCGACATCCTCGAGATAGCTGGCCCGGGAGGCGAAAACCAGCGGCACCCCGCTATCTTCAGCCTTATCGCGCAGCTCAGACGCCCGATCAACCGCCCCGGCGATCACCACGCCGTCAACGCCCTGTGACACCAGCGTATCGAAGCGCTGCAGCATATGTTCGCCCTTGCGCCCGCCCTGGGTGAGAAACACCATTTTGCCCTGTGACTCCAGCGACTCAATCACTCCGGCCGCCAGCTCGGCGTAAAACGGCGAGCTTAAATCACCGACGATAAGCCCGATGACCCCGGTCTGGGCGCCGCGCAGCGAGGCGGCCTGACGGTTACGCACAAATCCCAGCGCTTCAATGGCCTGATTCACCCGCTCGCCGGTTGCCATGGAGATCCGCCCTTTGCCGCTGAGCACCAGCGACACCGTGGCCACGGAAACTCCGGCCGCATGGGCGACGTCATTGATGGTGACCTTTTTTGCGATAGCCATTAACCGCACTTGCTCCTTTGCAGTAGATAAAACGTTTTATCAATGTGTTGTCTTTATAAACGTTATTATCACTTGGTTATGTGATTTTACTCGCACTAAAATTTGATAAAACGTTTTATCTTTCCGCAGCGCTCCAGAAAACAACAATCTCAATCAGTACAAGGAGTCGTTTTATGACGACGAAAGCAGCACCAAAAATTACACTGTGGGAGTTTTTCCAGCAGCTGGGCAAAACGTTCATGCTGCCTGTGGCACTGCTCTCCTTTTGCGGGATCATGTTAGGGATCGGCAGCTCGCTGAGCAGCCATGACGTCACCACCCTGCTGCCGTGGCTTGATACGCCGCTGCTGCAGGCCATTTTTATCTGGATGAGCAAAGTCGGCTCCTTCGCCTTTAGCTTCCTGCCGGTTATGTTCTGTATCGCCATCCCGCTGGGACTGGCGCGTGAAAACAAGGGCGTCGCCGCCTTCGCCGGTTTTGTCGGCTATGCGGTAATGAACCTCGCGGTCAACTTCTGGCTGACGGCGAAAGGTATTCTGCCGACCACCGACGCCGCGATTCTGAAAGCCAACAACATCCAGAATATCCTGGGGATTCAGTCGATCGACACCGGGATCCTCGGCGCCGTTATCGCCGGTATCGTGGTATGGATGCTGCATGAACGCTTCCACACGATCCGCCTGCCGGATGCGCTGGCGTTTTTCGGCGGCACCCGTTTTGTGCCGATCGTCACCACCGTGGTGATGGGGCTTGTCGGCCTGGCAATCCCGCTGGTGTGGCCGTTCTTCGCCAAAGGCATCAACGCGCTGGGGTACGCTATCAACAGCGCTGGCGACTTTGGTCCGATGATTTTCGGCACCGGCGAACGTTTACTGCTGCCGTTCGGCCTGCATCACATACTGGTCGCCCTGATCCGCTTTACCGAAGCGGGCGGCACCATGGACGTCTGCGGCCACAGCGTCAGCGGCGCGCTGACCATCTTCCAGGCGCAGCTCAGCTGCCCGGATACGCACGGCTTCTCGGAAAGCGCGACCCGCTTCCTGTCGCAGGGCAAAATGCCGGCCTTCCTCGGCGGCCTGCCTGGCGCTGCGCTGGCGATGTACCACTGCGCCCGTCCGGAAAACCGCCACAAGATTAAAGGGCTGCTGATTTCCGGCGTTATCGCCTGCGTCGTGGGCGGAACGACCGAACCGCTGGAGTTCCTGTTCCTGTTCGTCGCCCCGGTGCTGTACCTCATTCACGCCCTGCTGACCGGCCTTGGCTTTACCATCATGGCGGTCCTTGGCGTCACCATCGGCAACACCGACGGCAACGTTATCGACTTCGTGGTCTTCGGGATCCTGCACGGCCTGTCCACCAAGTGGTATCTGGTGCCGGTCGTGGCGGCGGTCTGGTTCGCGGCGTACTACGCCATCTTCCGCTTCGCCATCACCCGCTTTAACATCAAAACGCCGGGACGCGATATTGAAACCGCCTCCGGCGCTGAAAAAGCGGCTGCGGGCGCCACCGGCAAATCCGGCTATAACGTACCGGCTATTCTGGCCGCGCTGGGCGGAGCGGAGAACATCACCACGCTTGATAACTGCATCACCCGTCTGCGCCTGTCGGTCAACGACATGAGCAAGGTCGACGTTAACGCGCTGAAAGCCAACCGCGCCATCGGGGTGGTACAGCTGAACCAGCACAACCTGCAGGTGGTCATTGGCCCACAGGTTCAGTCGGTTAAAGACGAAATGGCCTCGCTGATGAACACCGTTCAGGCATAATGCCCGCATTCCCCCTTCGCCCTGAAGGGGGAAAATGGATCTCCCCCGTTTCCTGATAAGGACGCTGCCATGTTTGACTTCTCGACGGTCGTCGACCGCCACGGCACCTGGTGTACGCAATGGGATTACGTTGCGGACCGTTTTGGCGCGCCGGATCTGCTGCCCTTCACCATCTCCGATATGGATTTTGCCACCGCGCCGTGCGTGCTCGACGCGCTCACCCGGCGGCTCGCCCACGGTGTGTTCGGCTACAGCCGCTGGAAGAACGATGAATTCCTCGGCGCTATCCGTCACTGGTTCAGCCGACGCTTTAACAGCGTGATTGACGCCGAGAGCGTGGTGTACGGCCCCTCGGTTATCTACATGGTTTCAGAGATGATTCGCCAGTGGTCTTCGCCCGGCGACGGCGTGGTCGTGCATACGCCAGCCTATGACGCTTTCTTCAACGCTATTGAGGGCAATCAGCGGCGGGTCGCCGCCGTGCCGCTGCATCAGACGCCGGAAGGATGGATGTGCGACATGGACGCGCTGGAACGCGTGCTGTCCGATGCGCAAAACACCGTTCTGCTGCTGTGCAGCCCGCATAACCCGACCGGAAAAGTGTGGACCCGCGATGAGCTCAGCACCATGGCGGCGCTGTGTGAAAAGCACGGCGTGAGGGTCATCAGCGATGAAATCCATATGGATATGGTCTGGGGCGCTCACCGGCATACGCCGTGGTGCGAGGTCGCGCGCGGCGACTGGGCGCTGTTCACCTCCGGCTCGAAGAGCTTCAATATTCCGGCGCTGACCGGCGCCTGGGGGCTGATTGGCGCTGCCGATGCGCGCAGCGACTACCTTCACGCGCTGAAAGGCCGCGACGGTCTGTCGTCGCCGTCGGTCCCCGCGCTGGTCGCCCATATCGCCGCCTACCAGCAGGGAGAGCCCTGGCTGGACGCCCTGCGCGACTATCTGCAAGAGAATATGCACTACATCGCCACGGCGCTGAACCACGCGTTTCCTGAGCTGCGCTGGCAGCCGCCGCAGTCGACCTACCTTGCCTGGATAGATCTTCGCCCGCTAAATATTGACGACCGCCTGCTGCAAAAAGTGCTGATTGAGCAGCAAAAAGTCGCCATCATGCCGGGATATACCTATGGCGAAGAGGGCAACGGTTTTGTTCGCCTCAACGCCGGTTGCCCGCGCAGCAAGCTGGAGCGCGGCGTGCAGGGGCTGATCAACGCCATTCACGCTCTGCGCTGACGATAATTGCGCAACGCCTATTTGCGTTGCGCAATAGCTTTTTACCCCGTTTTATTTTTATAATAGGCCGCACTTTAACAATAATTCAGAGTGCGACCATGATTGATACCAACCTGCCTTTAACTGACATTCACCGCCACCTTGATGGCAATATCCGCGCACAAACGATCCTGGATCTTGGCCGCCAGCATAACATCGCGTTACCCGCCTCGTCGCTGGACGCCCTGCTGCCGCATGTTCAGGTCACCAGCAGCGAACCGGATCTGGTCAGCTTCCTCAGCAAACTGGACTGGGGCGTGAAGGTGCTCGCCACGCTCGACGCCTGCCGTCGCGTCGCCCGCGAAAACATCGAGGATGCCGCGCGCAACGGCCTGCACTACGTCGAACTGCGCTTTTCACCGGGCTATATGGCGATGACGCACCACCTGCCGGTCGCGGGCGTGGTTGAAGCCGTCATTGCCGGGGTTCGTGAAGGCTGCCGTGAATTCGGCGTTGAAGCGCGTCTTATCGGCATTATGAGCCGCACCTTCGGCGAAGCGGCATGCACCCAGGAGCTGGAGGCGCTGCTCGCGCACCGCGACAGCATCACCGCGCTGGACCTCGCGGGTGACGAGCTCGGTTTCCCCGGCGGCCTGTTCCTGAACCACTTTAACCGCGCGCGCGACGCTGGCTGGCATATCACGGTCCATGCCGGTGAAGCGGCGGGTCCGGAAAGCATCTGGCAGGCCATCCGCGAGCTCGGCGCCGAACGCATCGGCCACGGCGTGAAAGCGGTTGAAGATCGCGCGCTGATGGACTTCCTGGCCGAACAGCGTATCGGTATCGAGTCCTGCCTGACCTCCAACATTCAGACCAGCACCGTCGCCTCACTGGCGCAGCATCCGCTGAAGACCTTCCTTGAGCACGGCGTGCTGGCTAGCATCAACACCGACGATCCGGCCGTTCAGGGCATCGATATTATTCACGAGTACACCGTTGCGGCCCCTGCCGCAGGGCTTTCCCGCGAGCAGATCCGCCAGGCGCAGATCAATGGTCTGGAGATTGCCTTCCTGACGCCGCAGGAGAAGCAGGTGCTGATTGCCCGGGTCCAGCAAGGGTAATAACGAGAAAGCCGCTCAGTGAGCGGCTTTCTTTAGCGGGTGAGACACTGCGTGGCGCGAAGCTTCGCCGATTCGAGGCCCAGCTCAATCAGCTCCATTATCTGAATCGCCTGGCTGGCGGGCACCGGGTTCTCCGCGTGGCCGTTTAGCGCATCACGGATCCCCGCATAATAGGCAGGATAATTTCCCGGCACCGTAAGCCACGTCTCTTCCACGCGGTCTTCCCCCTCTACGCGGGTCACCACCCCGTCACGCATGTCGTAGCCCCAGTCCTCCAGCGGCGGGCGCTCCCCGCTTTTCAGCCGGTCCTCCTGCGGATCGAGACCATATTTTACGTAGCTCGCCCGGGAGCCGTGCACGATGTAGCGCGCGCTCTCCGCGGCAGCCAGCAGCGTGGCGTGCAGCACGACGCGACGCAGCGGGTAGGCCAGCACCGCATGAAAATAATCCGTCGACTGCGCCCCGGGCCGCAGTTGCGCCAGATCCACCGTCAGGCTGACCGGCAGGCCGAACAGCGACACCGCCTGATCGAGCAGATGCGGTCCCAAATCGTACCAGATACCGCTGCCCGGGCCGCCCTGCTCGCGCCAGCGGTTGCGCACCTGCGGACGGTAGCGGTCAAAATGTGATTCGAAATACGTGATTTCGCCCAGCGCACCTTCCGCGATCAGCGCCTTGATGGTCAGAAAGTCGCTGTCCCAGCGGCGGTTATGAAACACCGACAGCAGCCGCCCGACGCCGTGCGCCAGGCTGTCGAGCTCCCTGGCCTGTGACAGTGTCACGGTGAACGGTTTATCGACCACCACGTGCTTGCCGGCCTCCAGCGCCGCTTTCGCCAGCGGATAGTGCGTGTCATTGGGCGTCGGAATGACAATAAGGTCGATGTCGGGATCGTTGAACAGGTGTCTGGGGTCAGACACCACCGCCACGGCGGGCCAGTCAGCCTTTACTTTGGCCGCATCGCTGCTGGACACCGCCGCGAGCGTCATCCCTGACGTCCCGCTGATTAGCGGGGCATGGAATGTTTTACTCGCATAGCCGTAGCCGATTAATCCAACGCGGATCGTGTCACTCATGTGCATCCTCTCCTCGAAGTCAGCGTTACAGGGGTATTTACAGCCGTTTAGAGACAGTATACGCCCCGGATTCAGAGGCAGGCGCCGTTTCCTGTAACAATAATGCGGCAACAGCGCAATCAACGCTTGCGTTACGCCAGGTGCCTGGTAACATTTAGCCCCTGATTATTTTTACTTTATTTTTAAACTATGGCTCTCGTATTGACCCGGATTGTCGAACTGGTAGGTTGGGTGGTTCTTGGTGTTTCCGTGCTTTTATTGATCGTGGCGCACCATATTGATAATTACCAGCCTCCCGAACCAACGGCAGCCGTACAAAAAACCACCCCGGCATCGTAATAATGATGCGGATACCCCGGACATCACCGGCTTAGCTGCCGGTGATGTCCGCGGGGGGGCACCAGACTATTCCCCTTTCTGCCAGTTTAATTCGAAAATGTTTTTTTGGTCGCAATTCGTGATTGCCAGCCACAACGAACAGCGTTAACCTTCTCCTCAGGCGCCGACTGGCGTCCGACTTTCACATTAGAAAATTCCTATTTTGAATTTTATGTTAACGGAAGGCATTTCCGTTGTTGTATTTGGTTTTTATACCCGAAATAATTTACGGGTACCCAAGACCTTTCCATTTCCGAAACATCGCTCTGAATCATTCATTCTGGTCAGAGAGATATTGACTTCAAATATCACATTATAAAATGGATACACGCTAAGATGACCGTTCAGGATTATTTACTCAAATTCCGCAAAATCAGCACTCTTGAAAGTCTGGAAAAGCTGTTTGACCATCTAAACTACTCGCTGACCAACACCGAAGAGATAGTCAATATGTATCGCGCTGCCGATCATCGCCGCGCCGAACTCGTTTCCGGTGGTCGTCTGTATGACGTGGGCCAGGTACCAAAATCCGTTTGGCATTACGTGCAATAAGGCTGTTATCCCGGGCGTCAGTTGCTTATACTTCTCCTCCATTTTTAACGCATTGACTGGCGCCCATTTTCAGGAGAAGTCATGTCCGAAAATTCTGCAGAACGTATCGGCGGATGGCTGATCGCCCCGCTGGCCTGGCTACTGGTCGCGCTGCTGAGCGCAACGCTGGCGGTCTTCTTATACGCCGGCTCGCTCATCTCTCCCCAGACGTTGCCCGCGCTGCGCGCCCTGAGCAGCGGCAATATGATCCTCTGGGGGCTCTCATTCTTATTCGCCGCGGCAATGTGGTATTATACGTTCTGGTTAACTGTCGCTTTTTTCAAGCGCCGCGCCCTGGTGCCAAAGCACTACATAATCTGGCTGCTGATTTCGGTGCTGCTGGCAGTGAAAGCCTTCGCGTTTTCTCCGGTATCCGATGCGCTGGCGCTGCGCCAGCTGCTGTTTCCGCTATTGGCGGCGGCCCTGCTGGTGCCCTATTTCAAACGCTCGGCGCGCGTGAAACGCACCTTCGTTAACCCGTAAATAACCCCACAGATAATCTGTTGTCGCCTGTTGCGGTTTGACCGATAATAGGCGGCTTTTTTTGGTTTCAGGTCGAATAATGACTGATTATTTACTGCTCTTTATTGGCACGGTTCTCGTCAATAACTTCGTATTAGTGAAGTTCCTTGGACTGTGCCCGTTTATGGGTGTTTCCAAAAAACTGGAAACCGCCATGGGAATGGGACTGGCCACCACCTTTGTGATGACGCTGGCGTCTATCTGCGCCTGGCTGATTGACACCTGGATCCTGATCCCGCTCAACCTCGTCTATCTGCGGACGATGGCCTTTATTCTGGTCATTGCCGTCGTGGTGCAATTTACCGAAATGGTGGTGCGCAAAACCAGCCCGGCGCTGTATCGCCTGCTGGGTATTTTCCTGCCGCTGATTACCACCAACTGCGCGGTGCTCGGCGTCGCCCTGCTGAACATCAACCTTGGCCATAACTTTATGCAATCGGCGCTGTACGGCTTCTCCGCGGCGGTCGGTTTCTCACTGGTCATGGTGCTGTTTGCCGCTATCCGCGAACGGCTGGTGGTCGCCGATGTTCCTGCGCCGTTTCGCGGCAACGCCATTGCGCTGATTACTGCCGGTCTGATGTCTCTGGCCTTTATGGGCTTTAGCGGTCTGGTGAAACTGTAATGAGCGCAGTGTGGATAGCGGTTATCGCCATTAGCCTTCTCGGCCTGATTTTCGGCGGCATTCTCGGATATGCCTCGCGTCGCTTTGCCGTTGAGGACGATCCGGTCGTTGAAAAAATTGATGAACTGTTGCCGCAAAGCCAGTGCGGACAGTGCGGATATCCGGGCTGTCGCCCGTACGCGGAAGCCGTGGGCTGCCAGGGCGAGAAGATCAACCGCTGCGCGCCCGGCGGCGAGGCGGTGATGCTGAAGATTGCGGCGCTGCTAAACGTCGACCCTCAGCCCGCCGACGACGAGGCAAGCCAGGAGCCCGTACGCATGCTGGCGGTCATCGACGAACCGAACTGTATTGGCTGCACCAAGTGCATCCAGGCCTGCCCGGTAGATGCTATTGTCGGCGCGACGCGCGCGATGCATACCGTTGTCAGCGATTTATGCACCGGCTGCAATCTCTGCGTTGCGCCTTGTCCGACGCAATGCATCACCCTGCTGCCGGTCAAGACCACCACGGAGACCTGGAAGTGGGATCTGCAAACCATTCCGGTCCGTATTATTCCTGTGGAACATCATGCTTAAGTTATTTTCTGCGTTTAAAAAGGACAGAATCTGGGACTTTGACGGCGGGATCCATCCACCTGAAATGAAAACCCAGTCAAATGGCACGCCGTTACGCCAGGTCCCGCTGGCGCAGCGCTATGTCATTCCGCTAAAACAGCACATTGGCGCTGAAGGCGAGCTGTGCGTCAGCGTTTGCGACAGCGTGTTGCGCGGTCAGCCGCTGACCCGCGGCTGGGGGCGTATGCTGCCGGTTCACGCGCCGACATCCGGCACCGTCGCCGCGATTGCGCCCCACTCCACCGCGCATCCATCCGCGCTGGAAGAGCTCAGCGTCATTATTGAAGCGGACGGTCACGACACGTGGTTTGAGCGCGACGGCTGGAGCGACTGGCAGAGCAAAACCCGCGATACGCTTATTGAACGTATCCATCAGTTTGGCGTCGCCGGGCTCGGCGGCGCGGGCTTCCCCACCGGCACCAAACTGCGGGGCGGCGGCGATAAGATAGACACCCTGATCATTAATGCCGCCGAGTGCGAACCCTATATCACCGCGGATGACCGTCTGATGCAGGACTGCGCGGCACAAATCGTGGAAGGGGTCCGCATTCTTGCACACATTCTGCAGCCCAGACAGGTGCTGATCGGCATTGAGGATAACAAGCCGCAGGCCATCTCCATGATGCGCGCCGTGCTGGCGGATGCCCATGGCATCAGCCTGCGGGTGATTCCTACGAAATACCCTTCCGGCGGCGCGAAGCAGCTAACGCAAATTCTTACCGGCAAGCAGGTACCGCACGGCGGGCGCTCATCCGATATTGGCGTATTGATGCAAAACGTCGGTACGGCGTTTGCGGTCAAGCGCGCGATCGTTGACGGCGAACCGCTGACCGAGCGCGTGGTCACCCTGACCGGCGAATCGGTCGGACGGCCGGGCAACGTCTGGGCCCGGCTGGGAACGCCGGTACAGCACCTGCTCGCCGATGCCGGATTCTGCCCGTCGGCCGAACAGCTGGTCATTATGGGGGGGCCGCTGATGGGCTTTACCCTGCCCTGGCTGGATGTGCCGGTGGTAAAAATTACCAACTGCCTGCTGGCGCCGTCGCCGTCGGAAATGGGCGAACCGCAGGATGAGAAAGGCTGTATCCGCTGCAGCGCCTGTGCGGACGCCTGCCCGGCAGACCTGCTGCCGCAGCAGCTTTACTGGTTCAGCAAGGGTCAACAGCACGACAAAGCGCAGACGCATAACCTGTCCGACTGCATTGAGTGCGGCGCCTGCGCCTGGGTCTGCCCAAGCAATATCCCGCTGGTGCAGTACTTCCGTCAGGAAAAAGCCGAGATTGCCGCTATCCGCCAGGAAGAACAGCGCGCCGCGGAGGCCAAAGCGCGCTTTGAAGCCCGGCAGGCGCGACTGGAACGCGAGAAAGCCGCCCGCCTTGAGCGTCATAAACAGGCGGCCGTGCAGCCCGCGGCGCAGGATCAGGATGCCATAAACGCAGCGCTTGCCCGCATCCGGGAGAAAAAACAGCACGCGGCGCAGCCGATTGTTGTCCTGGCGGGAGAAAAGCCGGATAACAGCGCCGTTATCGCCGCGCGTGAGGCGCGTAAAGCGCTGGCGCGAGCTAATCAGGAGAGCAAAGGCCAGCCGGGCGAATCGGCTGAAGCGACGGATCCCGCCGCCCAGGCCGATCCGCGTAAAGCCGCCGTCGAAGCCGCCATTGCCCGCGCCAAAGCGCGCAAGGCCGGGCAGCCGCCAGCTCCGGCGCCTGAGGCGGAACCGGTCGACCCGCGCAAAGCCGCCGTCGAAGCCGCCATTGCCCGCGCCAAAGCGCGCAAGGCCGGGCAGCCGCCAGCCCCGGCGCCTGAAGCGGAACCGGTCGACCCGCGCAAAGCTGCCGTCGAGGCCGCCATTGCCCGCGCGAAGGCGCGTAAAGCAGAACAACAAGAAGCAGCGGCTGCCGCCAATGACGATCCGCGCAAAGCCGCGGTTGCCGCGGCGATTGCCCGCGTGCAGGCAAAGAAGGCAGCGCAACAGGCCGTCAACGAGGAATAAATGGTTTTTAAAATCGCAAGCTCCCCATACACCCATAACCAGCGCCAGACGTCGCGTATTATGCTGCTGGTTATCCTGGCCGCTGTGCCGGGAATTGCCGTGCAAACCTGGTTTTTTGGTTGGGGTACTCTGCTGCAGCTTATCCTTGCTGCCGCCACCGCCTGGACGGCTGAAGCCCTGGTGCTTCGCCTGCGCAAACAGCGTGTCGGCCAGACGCTGGGCGATAACTCCGCCCTGCTGACCGGCCTGCTGCTGGCGGTCAGTATTCCGCCGTCGGCGCCGTGGTGGATGATCGTGCTCGGCACGGCCTTTGCCGTCATTATCGCCAAGCAGCTGTACGGCGGCCTGGGGCATAACCCCTTTAACCCGGCAATGATCGGTTACGTGGTGCTGCTGATTTCGTTTCCGGTACAGATGACCTCCTGGCTGCCGCCGCATGACATTGCCGTCTCCGCGCCAGGTCTGTGGGACAGCGTGCAGATAATCCTCTTTGGGCATACCTCTGCGGGCGCCGATATCAACTCGCTGCGCATGGGCATTGACGGTATTAGCCAGGCCACGCCGCTGGATACCTTCAAAACCTCGCTACACGCAGGCCATAGCGTCAACGACATTCTTCAGCTCCCTGTCTACCGCGGCGCGCTGGCGGGCGTCGGCTGGCAGTGGGTCAACATTGCCTGGCTTGTCGGCGGGCTGTTCCTGCTGTGGAAAGGCGCCATTCGCTGGCATATTCCGCTGAGTTTTCTGTTGAGCCTGGCGATATGCAGTACGCTTGGCTGGATAGCGTCGCCGGAAAGTATGGCGTCGCCGCAGATACACCTGCTGTCCGGCGCGACGATGATTGGCGCATTCTTTATTCTGACGGATCCCGTCACCGCATCGACGACCAATCGCGGACGTCTGATTTTCGGCGCGCTGGCGGGCCTGCTGGTATGGCTGATCCGCAGCTTCGGCGGCTATCCGGACGGCGTGGCGTTCGCCACCCTGCTGGCCAATATCACCGTGCCGTTGATTGATTACTACACCCGTCCACGCGTTTACGGCCATCGCTGAGGAACACCATGCTGAACACCATACGTAAACACGGGGTAACGCTGGCGCTGTTTGCCGCAGGCGCCACCGGGTTGACCGCCGCTATCAATCTGTTAACAAAGAGCACTATCGACGTGCAGGCGGAAAAGCAGCAAATGGCGCTGTTCTCTCAGGTATTGCCGCAGGATCGGTATAATAATAACCTGTTAAAAAGCTGCTATGTGCTTAACGCACCGGCCCTGGGCAAAGGCAGCCACAAGGTGTATATCGCCATGATGGACAGCGCGCCGGTCGCGGCCGTCATGGAGGCCACGGCCCCTGACGGCTACTCCGGCAATATTCAGCTGCTGGTCGGCGCGGATTTCAAAGGTACGGTGCTGGGCTCCCGGGTGACGGAGCATCATGAAACGCCAGGGCTTGGCGATAAAATCGAGCTTCGCCATTCAGACTGGATCACCCATTTTGCCGACAAAGTGATTAACGGCGCGAACGACAGCCGCTGGGCGGTGAAGAAGGACGGCGGTGATTTCGACCAGTTTACCGGTGCGACCATTACGCCGCGGGCGGTGGTCAACGCGGTTAAACGCGCGGGGCTGTTCGCCGAAACGCTGCCGTCGCAACTCAATACCCTGTCACCCTGCGAAGAGTAAATCATGAGCGAAATTAAAGACATTATCGTCCAGGGACTGTGGAAAAATAACTCATCGCTGGTGCAGCTGCTGGGGATGTGCCCGCTGCTGGCGGTGACCTCAACGGCAACGAATGCCCTTGGGCTCGGACTGGCCACCACGCTGGTGCTGACGTTAACCAACCTGACGATTTCCCTGCTGCGCCGCTGGACGCCGTCGGAAATTCGTATCCCCATTTACGTCATGATCATCGCCTCGGTGGTGAGCGTGGTGCAAATGCTGATCAACGCCTACGCCTTCGGCCTGTACCAGTCATTGGGCATCTTTATTCCGCTGATCGTGACCAACTGCATCGTCGTCGGCCGCGCGGAAGCGTTCGCGGCGAAAAAAGGCCCGGCGCTTTCAGCGCTTGATGGGTTCTCCATCGGAATGGGCGCCACCTGCGCGATGTTTGTCCTCGGGTCGCTGCGCGAAATTATCGGCAACGGTACGCTCTTTGACGGGGCGGACGGCCTGCTGGGAAGCTGGGCGAAGGTCCTGCGCATCGAGGTGTTCCATACCGATACGCCGTTCCTGCTGGCGATGCTGCCCCCTGGCGCCTTTATTGGCCTTGGCATGCTGCTCGCCGTAAAATACCTGATTGATGAACGCGCGAAGCGTCGCGCCAGCGCACGTCGGCAAAGCGTCGACGTTACCGTAGACACCACCCCAGGGAAGGCATCATGAATAAAGAGAAGCGGCTCGAAATTCTGACCCGGCTACGCGATAACAACCCACATCCGACGACGGAGCTGAACTTCACCAGCCCTTTCGAGCTGCTGATCGCGGTGCTGCTGTCCGCACAGGCAACGGACGTCAGCGTCAACAAAGCCACGGCGAAGCTTTATCCGGTGGCCAACACGCCGCAGGCCATGCTCGGGCTGGGGGTTGACGGCGTAAAGGAATACATCAAAACCATCGGTTTATTTAACAGTAAGGCCGAGAACGTGATTAAAACCTGCCGCATCCTGCTGGAGCAGCACGGCGGGAATGTACCGGAAGATCGCGCCGCGCTGGAGGCGCTGCCGGGCGTTGGGCGTAAGACCGCGAACGTGGTGCTGAATACCGCCTTTGGCTGGCCGACGATTGCCGTAGACACCCATATCTTTCGCGTCTGCAACCGCACGAACTTCGCCCCCGGCAAAAACGTTGAGCAGGTTGAGGAGAAGCTTCTCAAAGTCGTTCCGGCGGAGTTTAAAGTCGACTGTCACCACTGGCTGATACTGCACGGCCGCTATACCTGCATCGCCAGAAAACCGCGCTGCGGCTCATGCCTGATTGAAGATCTCTGCGAATTCAAAGAGAAGGTCGAACTCTAGTCGCGATGTATTCGATCGCCGCACTCCCCCGCGGCGATCTTCCCCCGCTATCTGACCATATTTTCCCAATACCGACGTATGATTCTCTGCCTCTTAACCGCTCTCGCAGGTTAATCGTTTATTTATCAGAAAAAAATTCTATATAAATGTGATGTGGATCACCTCGATAACATAACGTTACAAACATGTTATGCAAAGCGTCGAAATGCATTGCCGGAACAAGGGTTAACCATTTTTTAACCAGACATAACACCAGTATTATTCCTAATATTGGTCCATATAACTGCAATCACGGCAAAATAGCAGAACATATCGCCACGCTCCGGGTTTCACCCCTTAAAAGTAGTGAAAAAAACCAGAAGAAACGAAACGGAAAGATTTAACGCTGAATAACATTTGTATGTCCGGGAGATTATAACGCATCTGATATGTGTAACAGAATATTACAAACCCCTTGCCTGATCCGCCAGGATAGTGAACATTACCTGCCGTTTTCCCCTCCAAGAATAACTATAAGGCGGATGTCCATATGAGCATCACGCCCAGAACCCCCCGTTAAAATGGGATGTAAAAAAAGAGGTATATGTGTCTACTGCAAACAATAAACCAGCAGAAAGCGTGAGTCTGAACGCTTTCAAACAGCCGAAAGCGTTCTATCTCATCTTCTCTATCGAACTTTGGGAACGTTTCGGTTATTACGGCCTGCAAGGGATCATGGCCGTTTACCTGGTGAAACAACTGGGTATGTCTGAAGCGGATTCTATTACGCTGTTTTCGTCCTTTAGTGCTCTGGTGTACGGTCTGGTTGCTATCGGCGGCTGGCTGGGTGACAAAGTTCTGGGTACCAAACGCGTTATTATGCTGGGCGCCATCGTGCTGGCGATCGGCTATGCGCTGGTAGCATGGTCCGGCCATGACGCAGCTGTCGTCTACATGGGTATGGCGACTATCGCCGTGGGTAACGGTCTTTTCAAAGCTAACCCGTCCTCCCTGCTCTCTACCTGCTATGCGAAAGATGACCCGCGTCTGGACGGTGCATTCACCATGTACTACATGTCCGTGAACATCGGTTCTTTCTTCTCTATGCTGGCAACGCCGTGGCTCGCCGCCAAATTTGGCTGGAGCGTCGCGTTTTCACTGAGCGTGGTCGGTATGCTGATCACCGTAGTGAACTTTGCTTTCTGCAAAAAATGGGTTAAGCAGTACGGTTCCAAACCGGACTTCGAACCGGTACACATTGGCAAACTGCTGGCGACCATCGTGGGCGTTGTGATCCTCGCCGCTATCGCGACCTGGCTGCTGCATAACCAGGGCGTTGCACGCGCTGTTCTGGGTGTGGTTGCTCTGGGCATCATCTGCATCTTCGCGAAAGAAGCCTTCGCAATGCAGGGTGCCGCTCGTCGTAAGATGATCGTGGCCTTTATCCTGATGCTGGAAGCCGTTATCTTCTTCGTGCTGTACAGCCAGATGCCGACCTCGCTGAACTTCTTCGCGATTCGTAACGTTGAGCACTCTATTCTGGGCATCGCGTTCGAACCGGAGCAGTATCAGGCGCTGAACCCGTTCTGGATCATGATTGGTAGCCCGATTCTGGCCGCTATCTACAACAAAATGGGCGACCGTCTGCCGATGCCGCACAAATTCGCTATCGGTATGGTGCTGTGCTCCGGCGCATTCCTGGTACTGCCGCTGGGCGCCAAATTCGCCAGCGACGCCGGTATCGTCTCCGTTAACTGGCTGATCCTGAGCTACGCGCTGCAGTCCATCGGCGAACTGATGATTTCCGGCCTGGGTCTGGCAATGGTGGCGCAGCTGGTGCCGCAGCGTCTGATGGGCTTCATCATGGGTAGCTGGTTCCTGACCACCGCGGGCGCCGCGATTATCGCGGGTAAAATCGCCAACCTGATGGCGGTACCGGAAAACGTCACCGACCCGCTGATGTCTCTGGACGTATATGGCCGCGTGTTCATGCAGATCGGTATCGCGACCGCCGTCATTGCCATCCTGATGCTGCTGACTGCGCCGAAGCTGAACCGCATGACGCAGGATGACAGCGCCTCTGCGAAATCGAGCGAAACCGCTACCGCGTAACGCTCTTCGGGAAACGATTTTTTGCAAACCGCTGGGTTCGTCTCAGCGGTTTTTTTTTGCTTACGACATCACGAAAGAATCTTGTTTTTTCCTGAACTGCGCCGCAGGATAGAGAGACATCTCTGTCAAAAGGAATGAGTCATGAAATTGTTCTACAAACCCGGCGCGTGCTCTCTTGCTTCCCATATCACCCTGCGTGAGAGCGGGCTCGACTTCTCACTTACCGGTGTTGATCTTGCCAAAAAACAGCTGGAAAACGGCGACGATTTCCTGAAAGTAAACCCGAAAGGCCAGGTTCCCGCCCTGCTTCTGGACGACAATACGCTGCTGACCGAAGGCGTCGCCATCATGCAGTATATCGCCGACACGAAAGCGGACCGTCAGCTGCTGGCGCCCACGGGCAGCATCGCGCGCTACAGAACCCTGGAGTGGCTGAACTACGTGGCCACCGAGCTGCATAAAGGCTTCACCCCGCTGTTCCGTCCGGACACCCCGGAAGATTACAAGCCGACCGCGCGGGCGCTGCTGGAAAAGAAACTGCAGTACGTGAATGAATCCCTGCAGAATGTGGAATGGGTAAGCGGCCCGCGGTTTACTATCGCCGACGCCTATCTTTTCACCGTGCTGCGCTGGGCTCGCGCCGTGAAGCTGGATATGAGCGCGCTGAAAAATATTGAAGCCTACATGGCGCGCGTAGCGGCGCGTCCGGCCGTGAAGGCGGCGCTTGCCGCGGAAGGTCTGAACTAATCCTGAAACCAGCCCGGAGGACGCTCCGGGCTGTCGTCATTACAGCGCCGTTGCGCTGAAGGCATACTCCGGCTGCGCAATTCTGTCCTGCGCAGCAACCACCTGAAGCTCGTATTCACCCATCCGGTGCGTCGCCTCCATAATTTCATAAACCGCCGCGGTGACGTGCTCCAGCGCATCACGCAGCGATGCCCCCTGCAGCAGCTTAACCAGCAGCAGTCCACTGGTAACGTCACCGACGCCAACCGGCTGACGCACGCCAAAATCAACCAGCGGGCGGCTGATATGCCACGCTTCGCGGGCAGTCACCAGCAGCATTTCAAAGCGCTGCGCGCTGCGTCCGGCGCGGGCCAGATGCTTAACCAGCACGATTTCCGGCCCCTGGGCGATAAGCTCGCGGGCCGCAGCCACCGCCTCTTCCACGCTGTTCACCGCATGGCCGCAGAGGATCTCAAGCTCAATCAGGTTCGGCACGATAATGTCGCTCGCCGGCAGCGCATGACGGACGTGAAACTCCGCAACGCCCGGCGCCACGATGCAGCCTTTTTCAGGGTGTCCCATCACCGGGTCACAGAAATATTTCGCCTGCGGATTCGCCGCTTTCACCTGACGAACGATGCCAAGAATATGTTCGCCCTGCTCGGCAGATCCCAGATAGCCGCTCAGTACGGCATCGCAGCTTTTCAGCTTATCGATATCCGCAATCCCCTGAACAATTTCGGTCAGATGCGCCGGAGGCATCACGCAGCCGGTCCATTTGCCATACTGCGTGTGGTTGGAAAACTGAACGGTGTTCAGCGGCCAGACGTTAGCGCCCAGGCGGCGCATCGGAAACTCCGCGGCGCTGTTGCCGGCATGGCCAAAAACAACATGAGACTGGATAGCGAGGATGTTCTTCATTTTATTATCCACACATAAAAGAAAGGGCGTGGTTTCCCACGCCCTGTTATTCCTGAAAGATTACTTCCAGCAGATGAGGCAGTAGTTTTTCTTACCGCGGCGCAGCAGCGTATAGCGGCCATACAGACGATCGCCGTCAACGAAGGCGTATTCCGGATCGGACTGCTTTTCACCGTTAATGGTGATGGCGTTAGACGCAATGGTTTTGCGCGCCTGACCGCGGGAAGGCTGCAGCTCGGAATCGACCAGCGCCTGCATCAGGTCAGCGCCCTTTTCCATCTCGACCATCGGTACGCCGTCCTGCGCCAGCTGCTCAAAGTCAGCTTCGCTGAGCGAGCTCAGGGTGCCGTTGAACAGGCTTTCAGTGATGCGTTTCGCCGCCGCCAGGCCTTCTTCGCCGTGAACCAGACGGGTAACCTGATCGGCCAGCACGTACTGCGCGCGCGGCGCTTTACCGCTGTTTTTGTCCTCTTCTTCCAGCGCATTGATCTCTTCAATGTCCATGAAGGTAAAGAACTTCAGGAAGCGGTACACATCGGCATCCGCGGTGTTGATCCAGAACTGGTAGAACTTGTACGGACTGGTCTTTTTCGGATCCAGCCATACCGCGCCGCCTTCGGTCTTACCGAATTTGGTGCCGTCCGCTTTCGTGATCAGCGGCACGGTCAGACCGAAGACCTGGTTCTGGTGCAGACGACGGGTCAGGTCGATACCGGAGGTAATATTCCCCCACTGATCGGAGCCGCCAATCTGCAGCGCGACGCCGTGCAGCTTGTTCAGGCAGGCGAAATCGTAGCCCTGCAGCAGGTTGTAGGAGAATTCGGTAAACGAGATGCCCTGGTCGTCGCGGTTCAGACGCTGCTTCACCGCTTCTTTGTTGATCATCTGGTTAACGGAAAAATGTTTACCGATATCGCGCAGGAAGGTTAGCACGTTCATGCCGCCAAACCAGTCGTAGTTGTTCGCCGCAATGGCGGAGTTATCACCGCAGTCGAAATCGAGGAACGGCGCCACCTGTTTGCGAATTTTATCTACCCATTCCTGGACGGTATCTTCGGTGTTCAGCTTACGCTCCGCGGCCTTAAAGCTTGGGTCGCCAATCAGACCGGTCGCGCCGCCTACCAGCGCTACAGGCTTATGGCCTGCCTGCTGGAAGCGTTTGAGGCATAACAAGGGAACAAGATGCCCCAAATGCAAGCTGTCAGCGGTGGGATCGAAGCCGCAATAGAGCGCGATCGGGCCTTGCGCCAGTCGCTCTGCTAACGCTTCCTCGTCCGTCACCTGAGCCACGAGGCCCCGCTCTTGCAATTGTTTAATCAAGTTACTGCTTGCCATCAAAATCTCCATGTATAAAACAGGCTGCACCTTTGCCGGTACACGACGTTTCGCCAGATGCGAAGGGTTCATAGCATAAAGCGCCAGCCAGGTTTGTGCCAACGCTTAAAACAACAAATTACGCAATTAAGGCGCGAGTCGATCGATTTTCCACGCGCCGTTGTCGCGCTGGTATAAAAATCGATCGTGCAGGCGGTGTTCGCCCCCCTGCCAGAACTCCATCTGCTCGATAGTGATGCGAAAACCGCCCCAAAAGCTCGGCAGCGGAACTTCGCCCTGCTGGAATTTCTGTTTCAGTTCGAGGAATTTGCTCTCAAGGATCCCGCGGGCGGAGATACGGCTTGATTGCTTTGAAACCCATGCGGCTATCTGGCTGTCGCGGGGGCGACTACGGATGTATTTGACCTCTTCCAGCGTGGACAAGCGCTCGGCTTTGCCGACCACCATGACCTGTCGCTCCAGCATATGCCAGGGGAAAAGCAGGCTAACATGCGGGTTTTTCTCGATCTGGTGCGCCTTGCGGCTACCAAGGTTGGTGAAAAAAACCAGGCCTTTTTCATCATATTGCTTGAGCAACACAATGCGCTGCCAGGGTTGTCCGTTTTCGTCGACAGTCGCTACGACCATCGCGGTTGGATCGGGAAGTTTTGCCTCGCAGGCCTGACCCAACCAGCGTTCAAACAGAGCCAGAGGTTCAGCGGGAAGATCGCGGCGGCGAAGACCGCCACGGGTATATTCACGGCGCAGATGCGCGATTTGCTGCAGATCGTCGTTATCAGACATAGCGTTCAGGATATCAATCATTCGGTGACGCTATTGTGCGCCGCCGGGCTGAAAATCTCAACGCTTCGGGGTTTGTAACTGGCAGTTATTCAGGACGATACGGTCACGCTTGTACACCGTCGCTTCGTTGCCTTTCGACCAGAAGACGTAGATGCCGTCGGTATAACGCGTTCCGGAGGCGGAGATCCCCTGGGTCAGGTTCAGGAGCTTGTTATCGTAAATGAAACTCACCTGCTGGCGCGTATTGTTGAGATTAACGGTCAGCGGTTTTTCATCGCACTGGTATTCCAGCTTATTGGTTTGCATCCGCTCGACAAACTGGTTGTAGTAGCTACACCCGGCGAGCATAAAGGGGACAACAGCGAGAAGTAATTTTTTCATTAGCATGCCTTACGACTTTCCTGGTCACGGAGGGCGCTGGCGCCCTCCTGGTATAATTCCATTGTAATCGCTGCGATTGTTCGGCTCTGTCAGTTAATTCCTGGTCTTTGTCCGTTGGCGGGAAAAATAGCGCCAAGTACCGTCGCGTCGCTGGCGCCGGTCACCGAAGGGAGATTTCCCGGCAGTCCGGCGAGCGTCCGCCAGGCAAGCCAGGCAAACGCCAGCGCTTCCATATCGTCGCCGCTGACGCCCCAGGCATCGGTGGTTGCCACTTCGGTGCCGGCAAGCTGCCCCGCCAGGCGCGCCATCAGCAGCGGATTGCGGCTCCCGCCGCCGCAGACCAGCAGCCGTTCGCAGCCGCCGCTGAGCAGCACCTGCTCGCTGATGGTCACCGCGGTTAATTCCACCAGCGTCGCCATAACATCATGCGGCGCCAGCCCTGGATAGTGCGCCAGATGACGCTCCAGCCAGCCGTAATTGAAATATTCTCGCCCGGTGCTTTTGGGCGCGGGCAGCGAAAACCAAGGGTCGCTGAGCATTGACTGCAGCAGCGGCAGGATCACCTTGCCGGAGCTGCCCCATTCCGCATCTTTATCATACGGTTTACCGCACTGCCGCCAGATCCAGGCGTCCATCAGCATATTGCCGGGGCCGGTATCGTGTCCTCGCACCGGCTGCCCGGGAAACAACAGCGACAGGTTGGCGATGCCGCCAATATTCAGCACCACCCGACGCTCCGTCGGATGCGCCAGCAGCGCGTGATGGAAGGCGGGTACCAGCGGCGCGCCCTGGCCGCCCAGCGCGATATCGCGGCGGCGAAAATCGCCGACGACCGTAATACCGGTACGGGCCGCAATGACGTTGTTGTCGCCGATTTGCATCGTATGCGGCGCCTCGCCGGTGGGCTCATGCCAGACGGTTTGCCCATGACAACCCACTGCGATCACGTCGTGGGCGGCAAGACGCTCCTGCGCCATCAGCGCCAGCACGGCATCGGCAAACAGGCGTCCCAGTCGGGTATCGAGCTGCCCCAGCTGCGATAATGTCAGCTGCTGGCCCTGGCAGATCGCCAGAATCGCTTCTTTTATGGCTATCGGAATCGGAAATGACAGGCTGGCCTGCTGCGCCACCATCGTGTCATCGATCGCCGCGAGAACCACATCCACCCCGTCAAGGCTGGTGCCTGACATGACGCCAATATAACGACCCGACTTCATACGCCTTCCTTAGTTCTTTGACATAAGGGTAACAATGAATCATAAAGTGGTATGTAATGCCATGATCCAATAATAAATTTTAACAAACGCCGCGGAAATTATACGCAACGGCGGGGGCAAACCACTGGCACACCGCCGCCGTTTATCCCTGGTTAAGCGGTGAGCGCTTAGAATTTTACCTCAGAATACGCAGAACAAATGACCTGCGGCAGACAAATACCATATAATTGCCGGGAAGGATGCTCTCAAGAGCGTTTCTTGGTGAACAGGAGATTCATAAATGATGTTACGTGTATTGGCCGTCTCAATGATTGGTTTAAGCCTCGCAGGCTGTGTCAGCAGCAGCGGCTTGTCCGGGGATGTGTATTCCGCCTCCGAAGCGAAACAGGTCCAGAATGTCGCCTACGGCACAATCGTCCATGTACGTCCGGTACAAATTCAGGGTGGTGATAACTCTAACGTTGTCGGCGCCATTGGCGGCGCAGTTCTTGGCGGTTTCCTGGGCAATACGATCGGCGGCGGCACAGGTCGTGATTTAGCGACAGCCGCGGGCGCCGTTGCTGGCGGCGTCGCCGGCCAGGGCGTACAGAGCGCAATGAACAAAACGCAGGGTGTTGAGCTGGAAATTCGTAAAGATGACGGCAACACCATTATGGTTGTGCAGAAACAGGGGGATACCCAGTTCTCCGTAGGTCAACGCGTTGTGATGGCCAGCAACGGTAGCCAGGTAACGGTTTCTCCGCGCTAATGAATCAATGTGTGGCCTTCACGGCCGCACATTTATTTTTTTAATGAATATAATATGCGATTCACAGCCGGTTCAGACCATTAAATATTCACGGCGTGAATATATTATTTCTATATCAACCATTATAATAATTGTTCCTGCGCAATATTCATTTTATTTTCTGCCAATATACTGACTTTCAGGCCGATTGCTTTTACTGTCGTATCGACCATGACGCTGATGTATCGTCACCAGGATATGCTTATGCCCGTACCTACTTTAATTCCGCTGCGCCGATTATTCTTTTTCTTGTGTATCTGTGCTGTATCTATCATCGCGCTGTACTCGGTTTCTCATGTCATCGTTTATCATATCCCACTGACAACCACCGTATTATTTCCGGTAATGACCATTTTTTTGATGGTTTTTCACCTCATGATCGCCGGGTTTATGGTGATGAAATATTTGTGTGATAAAAGCCGTCTGTACCATATCGCTATTGCCTGCGCCTTCTCCGGCGCTACGTTGTTCATGCTGGGGACCCTGAGCAGCTACCCCGACTGGCTGACCTGCTCGCCAGCCGCGCGAATTAACTATAACGATGCGTTGATCTATTACTTTTTTCGCAACGTTCTGATGGCAGTTCTGTTTTTAGCTGCCGTTATATTATTTAAGTATCGTAAGCATAATATGCATACGCGCAGTAATCATATTATTATATTATCCGTCATCGTTAGCTTTACGCTGGCTATGCTCGTGCTGTCCTGGTTTGTCTCCAGCCACTATGAGGGCATCAACGTAGCCTTTATCGATAATATGACGCTGGCATTTACTCCATTATGGCAAAAGGCCACCGGCGGCCTGCTGATTACAATGTGGCTGGTAACGCTTATCGCCATGCTGATAATAACCCGGTTGCGTAATATATTCTGGTTCAGCGGCTGCTTCTTCTGCGTGTTCTATATTTTTACTTTAACCATCCTGCTGCTGTCGCCTGTCGGCGAAAGCAATAACTGGTATCAGGCGCGAATGTTTGAAACTATCGCCACCCTGTTCCTGATTTTTGTGCTGCTGGGCGATGTCTTTACGCTCTATAAAGACTCAAACAACAAATATCAAAACTCGTATCAAAACTCGATTCGCGACCCGATGACCCAACTCTATAATCGCAGCTACTTCTATGACTCGCTGACCCAGACTATTGCCAGGGTCACGCCCCAGCAGCCTGCTTCGGTGATTGTCTGCGATCTGGACCACTTCAAGCGGATCAACGACAGCTACGGCCACCTGCAGGGTGACAAAGTTATCCAGTTTGTCGCCAGCATATTGCAAGACTCCGTTCGCGAAAACGATCTTGCGGCGCGTATCGGCGGGGAGGAGTTCGCGCTGCTGCTGGTTAATACATCATCGGAAGAGGCATACCGCGTTGCCGAGCGGATTCGGCTTATCATCAGCGAACACGACGCACAAAGCAGCAGCGGCAGCTTCCCGGAAAAAATCACCATCAGTATGGGGGTTTTTACGACCACCAGCGCCGGGCTGGGTGTCGAGGTCTGCGTGCAGCGCGCCGACGAAGCGATGTATCAGGCAAAGGAAAACGGACGCAACCGGGTTGTCACCTGGCAGCCTGAGCGCTAGCGCGTCAGTACGGAATATACCCCTGAAATAAATCTGTTCAGGGGTATTTCGGTCATTCGCCCCTCATCAGACAATTCTCATGATGAGACGCGTTGAGGTTCCGCTATCAAATTGATTTCCCCATCCCACCGCGGAGCTGTCTTCGCATAAATACCCTTCTCTCTTCTCATCGCGCGACGCCCTCGTTTATGTGACAAACCGCGCAAATAAGCAGTATCAAAAGATGAGTAATTGGACCATGGCATCCTTTTTGCTGGTGTTCAGCATCGTTAAATACCGTGTCTAAAATACGTGAAAATTTATTTTTAACCGTTTTGTGTTCTCCGCCATAGCAGAGGGAGTAATTGGATGTCCGATTTAAAAAACACAAATAGCGACCTTATTTTCGAATTAGAAGACAAGCCGCCCTTTCACCATGCGATCGTTGCGGCGATCACCCACTTACTGGCTATTTTTGTACCGATGATCACCCCCGCATTAATCGTCGGCGCCTCATTACAATTATCGACCGAAACGATAACGTATCTGGTCTCAATGGTTATGATTGCCTCGGGCATAGGTACCTGGCTGCAGGTCAACCGCTATGGCTGCGTGGGTTCCGGCCTGCTGTCGATTCAGTCGGTGAATTTTTCTTTTGTCACCGTGATGATCGCCATCGGCAGTAGTATGAGGCAGGATGGCATTGATGAAGATCTTATATTGTCATCACTGCTGGGCGTTTCATTTGTCGGCGCCTTTTTAGTGGTTGGATCGTCGTTCATTTTACCCTACCTGCGGCGCATCGTAACGCCGACGGTCACCGGCGTGGTCGTGCTGATGATCGGTCTGAGTTTGATTAAGGTTGGTATTATTGATTTTGGCGGCGGGATGGCCGCCAAAAGCAGCGGTACGTTCGGCAATTACGAAAATATCGGCTTAGGCCTGTTAGTGCTGATCGTCGTTATTGGCTTTAACTGCTGTCGCAATCCGCTTCTGCGAATGGGCGGCATCGCTATCGGGTTAATGGTCGGTTATATCACCGCGCTATTTCTCGGCATGGTGGATTTCAGCAAACTGCAAAACGTCCCGCTGGTGACGATTCCGGCGCCGTTTAAATACGGTTTCTCCTTCAGCTTTCACAACTTTTTAGTGGTCGGGACCATCTATCTTCTGAGCGTCCTGGAGTCCGTCGGCAACATCACCGCGACGGCCATGGTCTCGAACCGGCCAATTGAGGGCGAAGAGTACCAGTCGCGGCTAAAGGGCGGCGTGCTGGCGGACGGTATTGTGTCGGTTATCGCCTCGGCGCTCGGCTCGCTTCCCCTCACCAACTTCGCGCAGAACAACGGCGTCATCCAGATGACCGGCGTTGCATCACGCCATGTCGGACGGGTTATCGCCGTTATTCTGGTGATTCTTGGCTTATTCCCGGCGATAGGCCGCTTTTTTACCACCATCCCGTCTCCGGTACTGGGCGGCGCGATGACGCTGATGTTCTCCATGATCGCTATTGCGGGAATTCGCATCATCATCTCTAACGGATTTCGTCGCCGTGAGACCCTCATTGTCGCAACGTCCCTTGGGCTGGGTCTTGGGGTCTCCTACTCGCCGGAGATCTTTCAGGTGCTGCCGCCATCGCTGTACGTGCTGGTGGAAAACCCCATCTGCGCGGGGGGATTAACCGCCATCATAATGAGTATTCTGCTGCCGCAGGACTACCGACAAGAAGAGCTTCTGCGCGCTTCATTTAATGACACGGAGCAGGTTGACGCCCCCATGATTCAGCCACACCACGAATAGATTGCTGAGCGCCCGCTCATTAGCAAAACGCCCAAAAGAAAAAGGCCTTGTATTTACAAGGCCTTCGTTTATTCCACTATTTATCAGTCTTTGGACTGCAGTTCGATGATATTTTGCTCCAGTTTGCGGATTAACCCGAGCAACATCTCCAGTTCTTCTGCAGAAATCCCGGACAGAATTTCCCCCCGGGTTTTTCGAATAACCAGTTCCATCTCATCAATGAGCGGTTCTGCTTTCTCGGTCAGCTTAATGCGTTTGGCGCGGCGGTCATTTGCGCACGTCTGTCGAGAAATAAGCCCCTTTTCTTCCAGCTGATCGAGCGTGCGTACCAGTGACGGCTGCTCGATGCCAATCGCTTTAGCCAGTTGAATTTGCGACTGTTCGGGCGGCAGCTGATGAATATTATGCAGCGTGACCCAGTGCGTCTGCGTTAACTCCAGAGGTTTCAGGCGATGGTCAATCAGAGCACGCCAAATGCGCACTAACCGTGCCAGATCAGAACCTAATGGCGATTCCAATTTCATCTCCTTATAATTAGCTTGCTAAGTTATTATACTGATTTTAGAATAGTGTGCAGCATTTAAATTACCAAAACAAATGGAATGCCTCATCTCAGTTGGCCATCACCATGATTTATACTTATAAATATTTAAGCCCGTCACATCTCTCAACCCACAATGCTGCTTTTGCAAAGGATTCTTGCTCGTGAAGCTGATGCTAACTACCTCTGGATTGCCCCTTCAGGATCTGATCGTCGGTGCGTCTATTTATTTTCCGCCCTTGTTTAAAGCGGTGATGCTGGGTTTTCTCCTCTGGCTTATGGTTCACCGTGCGCTGCGTGACTGGATGTATGCCGGCGATATCTGGCACCCCATGCTGATGGATTTGTCTCTGTTTGCGCTGTCTGTTTGCCTGTCTCTGGTTCTGATTGTCGAGTGGTAAAGATAATAAGATGAAAAAACTAAAATATTTCTCGACGCTGCTGGTCGCGGCCCTCGCCATTATCGCCGTCTGGCTGGTCTGGAACTACTACATGCAATCGCCGTGGACCCGTGACGGTAAGGTGCGCGCTGAGCAGGTGAGCGTCACGCCGCAGGTTTCCGGCAGCATTGTTGAGCTCAATGTCCGCGACAACCAGCGGGTCAGCGCGGGGGACGTGCTGTTTCGCCTTGATGACACGCCGTACCGCATTGCGGTGATGACCGCCCAGGCCCAGCTGGCCAAGGCGCAAACGGAGCTGGCGAAAGCCCGGCATGAGGCCGATCGCCGCCAGGGGCTGCCAAAAAACTTTATTTCCGCCGAGGACCTCGACACGGTCAATATTGCGCTGCAGGCAGCCAAAGCGAATGTGGAAGCGGCGAATGCGGCGCTGGAGCATGCCCGCTGGCAGCAGGAGCAGACGGTCGTGAAAGCGCCGGTCGACGGCTGGGTCACGAATATGTCGACCCGACCGGGAGACTACGCCGCCGTCGGTCATCCAGTATTTGCGCTCGTCGATAGCCATTCGTTTTACGTGGTCGGCTACTTTGAAGAGACCAAACTGCGGCATATCGGCCCCGGCGATAAGGCGACCATTGTGCTCTACAGTAACAACCAAACGTTACAGGGTCACGTATCCAGCATCGGTCGCGCCATCAACGATCAGAGTGTCGCCAGCGACAGTAATCTGGTTGCCGATATTAAGCCGACGATCCCCTGGGTACGCCTGGCGCAGCGCGTGCCGGTGCGCATTGAGTTCGAGACCCTGCCCGCCGACCTGACGCTGGTTTCCGGCACCACCTGCACCGTTGCCATCGGCGGCAAATAATGAATCTGCAAAGCCTGTCCTGGCGCGCGCTCCCCTGGATAAAGGCAACGAGGCCGCAGTGGCGCTATGCGCTGCGCAACGGTATTGCGATGTGCCTGGCGCTGAGCTTTGCCTATTACCTCAATCTTGATGAGCCCTACTGGGCGATGACTTCCGCCGCCGTGGTCAGCTTTCCGACCGTCGGCGGGGTGATCAGTAAAAGCATTGGCCGTATCGCCGGCAGCCTGCTTGGCGCCGTTGCCGCGCTGGTCATCGCCGGCCACACGCTGACCGACCCGTGGTTTTTCCTGTTCAGCATGTCGGCGTGGCTGGCCTTCTGTACCTGGGCGTGCGCGATGTTTATGAATAACGCCGCCTATGCCTTCCAGCTTGCCGGGTACACCTGCGCGATAATCGCCTTCCCGATTATCAACATCGTCGACGCCACGCAGCTGTGGGAAATCGCCCAGGCCCGGGTATGCGAAGTCATCGTCGGATTATTATGCGGGGCGCTGATGATGATGATCATGCCCAGCACCTCGGACGGCAATGCGCTGCTCACCGCGCTCAAGAATATGCACGCCCGTATCCTTGAGCATGCCAGCCTGCTCTGGCAGCCCGAAACCACCGATGCGATTCGCACTGCGCATGAAAGCGTCATCGGCCAGATCCTGACCATGAACCTGCTGCGCATTCAGGCGTTCTGGAGCCACTATCGCTTTCGGCGTCAGAACCGGCTGCTCAACTACTTACTCCACCAACAGCTGCGCTTAACCAGCGTGATTTCCAGCCTGCGACGCATGCTGCTGAGCTGGCCGAACCCACCGGAAAATACCCGCGAGGTGATTGAGGCGCTGCTAAAGGCGCTGGCGCGGCCGGATGTGGATGTTTACACCATCGCCAAAATTATCGCTCCGCTGGCGCCAGTCGACCCGCAGGATTACCGACACCAGGCCTTCTGGCAGCGGTTGCGCTACTTCTGCCGCCTCTATTTGCGCGCAAGCCAGTGGCTCTATAGGCTGGAAAACGCGTCGGCGATATCTGAGTTCAACGTCCCTGAAGCCCCTGCGCTGACCCGCAACACCGATCACGCGGAAGCGCTATGGAACGGAATCCGCACCTTCTGCGCGCTGGTGCTGGTCGGCGCCTGGAGCATCAGCGCCCAGTGGTCATCCGGTCCGGCGGCGCTGACGCTTGCCGCCATCTGCTGCGTGCTCTATTCGGCTTCGCCGTCGCCGTTTAACTCCCTGACGCTGCTGCTACGCACGCTGTTGCTGCTCTCGGCGTTCAGCTTTGTGGTGAAGTTCGGCCTGATGGTGCAGATCAGCGACCTCTGGCAGTTCCTGCTGTTTTTGTTTCCGCTGCTGACCACCATGCAGCTGCTCAAACTGCAGATGCCGAAGTTTGCCGGGCTGTGGGGACAGCTCATCGTGTTTATGGGCTCGTTCATAGCGGTCACCAATCCGCCAACCTACGACTTCGGCGCATTTCTTAACGATAATCTGGCTAAAATCCTCGGCGTGGGGCTGGCGTGGCTGGCGTTTGCCGTACTGAAGCCCGGCTCAGACGCCCGCAAAAGCCGTCGCCACATCCGTGCGTTACGGCGTCACTTCGTCGATCAGCTCAGCCGTCGTCCCCAGCAGAGCGAGCATGAGTTTGAATCGCTGGTCTACCACCGCATCAGCCAGCTCAGCAACAGCCAGGATGCGCTGGCGCGGCGCTGGCTGCTGCGCTGGGGCGTTGTGCTGCTGAACTGTACCCATGTCGTGTGGCAGCTTCGCGACTGGCAAACGCGCTCCGACCCGCTGGTGCAGGTACGCGATATCTGTATTGGTCTGCTGCGTGACGTGATGAGCGAACGCGGGGTTCAGCAGCGGCCGCTGGCCTCCGCGCTGAACGAGCTGCAGCGCATTTGCGACGCGCTTTCGCATCACCATCAGCCTGCCGCGCGGGAGCTGGCGGCAATTATCTGGCGGCTGCACTGCTCGCTGTCGCAGCTGGAACAGGCGCCGATAGAGGGAACGATAACGGAACGGACGGCCTGAGCCGTCCGTTGCATAGGGCGTTGACGCTTAAGGCACGTCGTAGCCCAGCGCCGCTTTGCGGATCCGGAACCACTGCTGACGGGTCATATGCAGCGCCTGCGCGGCAACCGCCGTGCGCACGCGCTCAATTTTACCGGAACCGATAATCGGTAGCGGTTTCGACGGCAGACGCAGCACCCACGCATACACCACCTCCTCAATGCTCGCCGCGTTCATCTCGTGCGCCACCATCGCCAGCTCGTCGCGCAGCGGCTGGAAGGCCTCATCATTAAACAGACGGCCGCCGCCCAGGCATGACCACGCCATCGGATGAATGCGCAGCTGCTGCAGCTGATCCAGCGTGCCGTCAAGCAGCAGCGGCTGATGCACCGGGGAAATTTCCACCTGGTTGGTGGCAAGCGTAAACGGCAGGCGCGATTGCAGCAGAGAGAACTGCGACGGCGTAAAGTTGGAGACGCCGAAGTGGCGCACCTTTCCGCTCTGATGCAGCGTCTGGAAGGCTTCGGCCACTTCATCAGCGTCCATCAGCGGATCGGGACGATGAATAAGCAGCAGGTCCAGATGGTCAGTCGCCAGATGCTTCAGCGACTGCTCCGCGCTGTGGATGATGTGATCGCGATCGGTAATATAGTGGCCGATAGCATTTTCCGCCCGGGCGGTGGTGGCAATCCCGCACTTGCTGACGATCTCCATCCTTGCCCGCAGGTGCGGCGCCAGCTTCATCGCTTCGCCAAACGCCGCCTCACACTGATAACCGCCATAAATATCAGCATGGTCAACGGTGGTCACCCCAAGGTCAAGATGCTCTTCAATAAAGCCGACCAGCTGGCGCGGGGACATATTCCAGTCCATCAGGCGCCAGTAGCCCATCACAAAACGGGAAAATTCCGGGCCCTGAGGCGCGAGAGTAATACGCTGAACCATAAAGCTTCCTCAACAGAAAAATTTCATCGAGTATACGCAAACCTGCGGTTAAAACAGTGAGGGTTGATCAGGATCTTCTGCTGAAATAGCTTTGTTTGCGCGGATTTTGCGCAGCAGGCGCTGGCGGCAAAGGCGAAGCACCTCCTGCTTTTGCGCATCGCTCATGTTTTGCCAGTGAAAACGCTCGTCCCGGCTGCGCATACAGCCGCGGCAATAGCCCCGATCATCCGACTGGCAAATGCCCCGGCACGGGCTTTGTACCGGGAAAAACTCAAGCTGCTCCGCCACCGTTCCCCCTTTGTTTGTTCTTTCATTGAAGCCTGTTAATGCGCGTCCCGCAAGCCAGAATCTTTTTTTCACTTGCATTAGACCAATCGGTCTACTACAGTGAGCCGCATGAACAGACACACTGAACATGACACGCGTGAACATATCCTCGCCACCGGCGAGCAGCTGTGCATGCATCGCGGCTTCACCGGGATGGGGCTGAGCGAACTGTTAAAAACGGCGGAAGTGCCGAAAGGCTCTTTTTATCACTATTTCCGCTCAAAAGAAGCGTTTGGCGTCGCGATGCTGGAGCGCCACTATGCGGACTACCATTGCCGCCTGGCGGAACATTTCGCCAACGGCGCAGGCAACTATCGCGATCGCCTGATGGCCTGGTATCAGCAGACGCTAAACCAGTTTTGCCAGCAGGGGAGCATCACCGGCTGTCTGACGGTCAAACTGTCCGCTGAAGTGTGCGATCTGTCGGAAGTGATGCGGGAAGCCATGAACACCGGCGCCAGTCAGATTATTACGCTGCTGGCGCAGGCGCTGGAGAAAGGGCATCAGGAAGGCAGCCTGATGCTTCACGGCGATGCCCATAGCCAGGCACAGGTGCTCTACTCGCTGTGGCTTGGGGCAAACCTGCAGGCCAAAATTTCACGTAGCGCAACGCCGCTGGAAAGCGCCCTTGCCCACGCGAATACCGTGATTGCAGCGCCAGTCCGTTAACGGGCGCTTTTATTTAACTCATTACTAGTCGACCGGTCTACTCAGGAGACATCATGTCAGAACAAAAACTGTTTACCCCGCTCAAGGTGGGCGCTATTACCGTCCCGAACCGCGTCTTGATGGCTCCGTTGACGCGCCTGCGCAGCATTGAACCTGGCGATATTCCGACGCCGCTGATGGGCGAATACTATCGTCAGCGCACCAGCGCCGGGCTGATCATCACTGAAGCGACGCAGATTTCCGCCCAGGCGAAAGGCTATGCCGGCGCCCCGGGCCTGCACAGCGCCGAGCAGATGGCGGCGTGGAAAAAAATCACCGACGGCGTGCATGCGGAAAACGGCCACATTGCCGTGCAGCTGTGGCATACCGGGCGTATTTCGCATAACAGCATCCAGCCTGGCGGCCAGGCGCCCGTTGCGCCGTCCGCGCTGAGCGCCGGTACCCGCACCTCCCTGCGCGATGAAAACGGCCATGCTATCCGCGTTGATACGTCGGTACCGCGCGCGCTGGAAACCAGGGAGATCCCGGGCATCGTGAACGACTTCCGTCAGGCGGTCATCAACGCCCGTGAGGCCGGTTTCGATCTGGTGGAGCTGCACTCCGCCCACGGCTACCTGCTGCACCAGTTCCTGTCCCCTTCCGCTAACCACCGTACCGACCAGTACGGCGGCAGCATCGAAAACCGCGCCCGCCTGGTGCTGGAAGTGGTTGATGCGGTCAGCGAAGCATGGGGCGCAGACCGCATCGGCATTCGCGTCTCGCCGATCGGTTCTTTCCAGAATACCGACAACGGCCCGAACGAAGAAGCCGACGCGCTGTACCTGATTGAGGAGCTTGGCAAGCGCGGTATCGCATACCTGCATATGTCCGAACCGGACTGGGCCGGCGGCGAACCGTATACCGACGCGTTCCGCCGTAAAGTGCGCGAGCGTTTCCACGGCGCTATCATCGGCGCAGGCGCCTATACGCTGGAGAAAGCCGAAGACCTTATCGGCAAAGGGCTGATTGACGCCGTCGCCTTTGGCCGCGCCTGGATAGCTAACCCGGACCTGGTCGCCCGTCTGAAACACAACGCAGAGCTGAACCCTCAGCGCCCGGAAAGCTTCTACGGCGGCGGCGCGGAAGGCTATACCGATTACCCAACGCTCTAATCCCTTCATTGATAGCGGCGGGCTTCCGCCGCTATACTCATCATCTTTATCTGCCATGATTCCATGACATACAACACGTTAAGGGGAAGAGAATGCGTTTACTTCACACCATGCTGCGTGTGGGCGATCTGCAACGCTCCATCGATTTTTACACCAACGTTCTGGGCATGAGCCTGCTGCGCACCAGCGAAAACCCGGAGTACAAATACTCCCTCGCCTTTGTGGGCTACGGCCCGGAAAGCGAAGAAGCCGTTATTGAGCTCACCTATAACTGGGGCGTTGATCGCTACGAGCTGGGCAGCGCGTATGGCCATATCGCCCTGAGCGTCGAGAATGCCGCAGAGGCCTGCGAGCGTATTCGCCAGAACGGCGGCAACGTCACTCGTGAAGCGGGTCCGGTGAAAGGCGGCACAACCGTTATCGCCTTTGTAGAAGACCCGGACGGTTACAAAATCGAGCTGATCGAAGAGAAAGACGCTGGCAAAGGTCTTGGCAACTGATTTTCCCGGGTGCTCAGGCACCCGTTTTTATACCCCCTGCCTTCTTACTGCAACATCAGGCAAAATTTGCCATAATGCGCGCTACTTTTTTAAGTTCTAAGAGATTCAGATGTCCGACAACGCTCAACGTAATGCTCTGTGCGACCGCTTCCGTGGTTTTTATCCTGTAGTCATTGATGTCGAAACCGCCGGCTTTAACGCCAAAACGGATGCCCTGCTTGAGGTCGCCGCCATCACGTTAAAAATGGACGAGCAAGGCTGGCTGATGCCGGATACCACACTGCATTTTCACGTCGAGCCTTTCGAAGGCGCCAACCTGATGCCGGAGGCGCTGGCCTTCAACGGCATCGACCCGTCCAACCCGCTGCGCGGCGCGGTGAGCGAATACGACGCCCTGCACGCCATTTTTAAAGCGGTACGTAAAGGGATTAAGGATCAAAACTGCAATCGCGCGATCATGGTGGCGCACAACGCCACCTTCGACCACAGCTTTGTGATGGCCGCCGCCGAACGCGCGGGGCTGAAACGCAATCCGTTCCACCCGTTTGTCACCTTTGATACCGCCGCCCTGAGCGGACTGGCGCTGGGACAAACCGTGCTGTCGAAAGCCTGCATCGCGGCCGGGATGGCCTTTGACGGCGCCCAGGCCCATTCGGCGCTGTACGACACCGAACAGACGGCGCAGCTGTTCTGCGAAATTGTTAACCGCTGGAAACGCCTCGGCGGGTGGCCGTTACCGGCCATTGACGGCGAAGAAGAGTAAAAAAAAGCGACCGGGAGGTCGCTTTTTTTTGGAGGAGAGAGGCTTACTCAGCCGCCGGAGCGTCGTCTTTATGCTTCGCCGCGGTCTCTTTAATCAGCTGCTGCAGCTCGCCGCGCTGGTACATCTCAATCATGATGTCGCAGCCGCCAACCAGCTCGCCGTCAACCCACAGCTGCGGGAAAGTCGGCCAGTTTGCGTATTTTGGCAGTTCGGCGCGAATATCCGGGTTTTGCAGAATATCCACGTAGGCAAAACGTTCGCCGCAGGCAGACAGAGCCTGGACCGCCTGAGCAGAAAAACCGCAGCTCGGCAGTTTCGGGGAACCTTTCATGTACAGCAGGATGGGGTTTTCAGCGATCTGGCGCTGAATTTTCTCAAGGGTCGTACTCATTGTCTTGCTTCCTTAAACTTCTTTTACGGCAGTAGTCAGTGATTGTAACGCCTCTGGCGACTGACGGAAAATAACATTTTGTTCACTCAAATGCATTCTACCCTTCACCGTCATAAGTTGCCTTAAAAATGTGTCTTTATCGGCCGCCGCGGCGAAAACATGAGCATTTTTTAACCTGCCCGCGCTCATTCTGATGCATTTTTTTGCAGTCGCTAACGAAACACTATTTTAGATACAAAAAGACTATTAACATTCGAGGTTTTTATGCATTAGAATCGGTGGCGTTTTTGTCAATCATACCCAGGCATGATGTATTGCCTGAATTTTACAGAGGACTGCTCAGTGGCGCGGATAAATAAAATCTCGATCACGCTCTGTGCTTTACTGTTTACATCGTTGTCTTTTACGCCATTGTCGCATGCATCAGAGCAGGCGCGCTCGTCTGCATCGCAAAAATCGCACCAGGGCAAAAGCGCAGACCGAAAAAAGAAAACCAAAACCACCGCCAAAACCAGCACCAAAAAGAAAACCAGCACTCTGAAGCAAAAAGCCCCTGCCAAAAGCAGCAAGCTCAAAACCTCCTCCAGCAAGACCACCGCTTCTCGCCACGCCCACAGCAGCGCCCTGAAAACCGCCGCGGTAAAGACGGTCCAGAAATGTACCGTGCATAAAGGCCGCAAGAAGTGCGTGACCGAGGAAGTGAAGCCATTGACGCTGGCGGACGCCCATAAGGGCCGCGTGCAGAAAGCGCAGAAAACCGCGATGAACAAACTGATGAACCAGATAGGCAAACCGTATCGCTGGGGCGGCACATCGCCACGTACCGGTTTTGACTGCAGCGGTCTGGTCTATTACGCCTATAAGGATCTGGTGAAGTTCCATATCCCGCGTACGGCTAACGAGATGTACCACCTGCGCGACGCGCGCTCCATCGATCGCAGCGAGCTGGAAAGCGGCGATTTGGTCTTCTTCCGCACCCGCGGTCGCGGTACGGCTGACCACGTTGGCGTTTATGTCGGTAACGGCAAGTTTATCCAGTCGCCGCGCTCCGGCCAGGATATCCAGATAACGTCGCTCAGCGAAGATTACTGGATTCGCCACTACGTTGGCGCCCGCCGCGTGATGACGCCTAAAACGATCCGCTGATCCCTGCCCTGTCGAATTAACGACAGGGTAACTTCTTCTTTTGCCACTCCTGTTAATTTGTTACCCTAACACTACTTAATACAAGGTTTTTTCATACAACCTCATTAAGGTTATTAACAATAAAAAGGAGTGAAGCAATGTCATTTGAATTACCTGCATTACCGTATGCAAAAGACGCCCTGGCACCGCATATTTCTGCCGAGACGCTGGAGTATCACTACGGTAAGCACCATCAGACCTACGTCACTAACCTGAACAACCTGGTAAAAGGCACCGCGTTCGAAGGTAAAACCCTGGAAGAGATCGTGCGTACCTCCGAGGGTGGCGTATTCAACAACGCCGCGCAGGTGTGGAACCACACCTTCTACTGGCACTGCCTGGCGCCAAACGCCGGCGGCGAACCGACCGGCGCTGTTGCTGCCGCAATCGACGCCGCTTTCGGCAGCTTTGCTGAGTTCAAAGCGAAATTTACCGACGCCGCTATCAAAAACTTCGGCTCTGGCTGGACCTGGCTGGTAAAAGGCGCGGACGGCAAACTGGCTATCGTATCGACCTCTAACGCGGGCACTCCGCTGACGACCGATGCAAAACCGCTGCTGACCGTTGATGTGTGGGAACACGCTTACTACATTGACTACCGTAACGCCCGCCCGAACTACCTCGAGCACTTCTGGGCGCTGGTAAACTGGGAATTTGTCGCGAAAAACCTGGCGGCCTAATTTCTGTGCCCGGCAGCCAGGCTGCCGGGCAGATTTGCGAAGGTTACTGACTGACGCAGACCTCTTCCGGCTGGCGACGCCCGCCGAGCAGCACAACCACCAGCGCCAGAGCGGCAATTATCGCCCCCATCACCGGGACAAAGCTGTAGCCGAGCCCGCCTGAAATCACCGCACCACCGGCAGCCGCCCCCAGCGCATTGCCAAGGTTAAACGCGCCGATGTTCACCGATGAAGACAGCCCCGGGGCTTCGCTTGCAACGCGCATCACCCGCATCTGCAGCGGCGGTACAACCGCAAACGTCGCCGCGCCCCAGATAACCATGCTGACGGCTGCGCCGATTTCGCTACGCGCCAGCCACGGAATCGCCACCATGATAACCATCAACAGCAGCAGGAACCCTTTCAGCGTCGCGGTGACGGAGCGGTCGGCCAGTTTGCCGCCAAGATAGTTGCCAAGCGAGAAGCCCACGCCGATCAGCACCAGCATCGCGGTCACGAAGAGCGATGACGCCGAGGTTATGGTATGCAGCACCGGCGCAATATAGGTATACAGCGTAAACATCGCTCCGGCGCCCAGCACGGTGGTCAGCAGCGCGGAAAGCACCTGCGGGCGCACCAGAACCGAAAGCTCACGCTTCACGTCCGGGCGTTCGCCGCTTGCGCCTTTCGGCAGCGACAGCCACAGGCTCAGCATCGACACCAGCCCAAGACCGGCGGTGGCAAGGAACGACATACGCCAGCCGATGGCCTCGCCCAGCCAGGTTGCCGCCGGAACCCCGCCGATATTGGCGATGGTCAACCCCATAAACATAGTGGCGACGGCGCTGGCCTGTTTGTGCTTCGGCACCACGCTTGCCGCAACCACCGAGCCGAGCCCGAAGAAGGCGCCGTGGTTAAGGCTGGTGATAATGCGCGAAATCATCAGCGTCGTGTAATCCGGCGCCAGCGAAGAGAGCACGTTGCCAAGGGTAAAAATACCCATCAGAAAGATCAGCGCATTGCGGCGCGCGCGGTGGGAAAGCAGCAGCGTCATCAGCGGCGCGCCGACCATGACGCCGATTGCGTAGGCGCTGATGAGCATCCCGGCGGCAGGGATAGAAACATCCACGCCTTTCGCGATCACCGGCAGCAGCCCCATCGGCGAAAACTCAGTGGTGCCGATACCAAACGCGCCTATCGCGAGGGCCAGCAGGGGGAAATTGATTTTCATTGAATGACTCCACCAGGCCATCATGTATTGATGGCGCGACTTCAGAAGGCCAAAGCATGACATCAATCACAAAAAAACAGAAGTGAACGAAATGACAAAAGATTTTTGCAAAATTGTTAATAATGACGGGTCGAATTTTGTTGCGCAAACAGCGGGAGGAGTGGCCAGAATAATGAGGGAGATGGCTCTCCCTCACCGTTAATCAATGCAGGGCAGCCGTCAGACCGGTGGCAACAATAAGCCCCAGGACAATAATGGTCGTAACCAGCGAAAACTTCAGGTCGGTACTCATCAATTTTTCTCCTTATAATCCCCACACCAAAAGTGAGCTTGCTCATTTTTGCACAGTTATGCACAAAAATCTTCCTGGATTTAATCTGATAGCGATATTTCTCTTCCCCTTTGTCTCAGAATCAGACAAAATTCCACGCTAATTTAAAAGCGTACCGGCCATTGACCCCCTCCCGTCGTCCAGAGTCGTTTCCCCGGCGTACAGCAACCTGAAAATGTTGTGGGCAAGGTGTGTAAAGGCAAACGATTACGTGTCGATGATCAGGTGTCAGGAAAGGGTCTGGAGTGAGATCGAATGGCAACAATTAAAGATGTCGCGAAACGCGCAAACGTTTCCACTACAACTGTTTCACATGTAATTAACAAAACCCGTTTTGTGGCGGAAGAGACTCGCAACGCGGTCTGGGCGGCCATTAAAGAGCTGCACTACTCCCCCAGCGCCGTTGCTCGCAGTCTGAAGGTTAACCACACCAAATCTATCGGTCTGCTGGCCACCAGCAGCGAAGCGGCCTACTTCGCTGAAATTATTGAATCTGTTGAGAAAAGCTGCTTCCAGAAAGGCTATACCCTGATCCTCGGCAACGCCTGGAACAACCTGGAAAAACAGCGCGCCTATCTGTCGATGATGGCGCAAAAGCGCGTCGACGGCCTGCTGGTCATGTGCTCTGAATATCCACAGCCGGTGCTCGATATGCTCGAAGAGTATCGCCATATTCCAATGGTGGTGATGGACTGGGGCGAAGCGAAAGCAGACTTTACCGACTCGGTGGTTGATAACGCCTTCCAGGGCGGGTATCTGGCGGGCCGCTATCTGATTGAGCGCGGCCATCGCGAAATCGGCGCGATCCCGGGGCCGATGGAGCGCAACACCGGCGCCGGACGGCTTGCCGGCTTTATGAAATCCATGGAAGAAGCGCAGATCAAGGTGCCGGAGAACTGGATTGTGCAGGGCGATTTCGAGCCGGAATCCGGCTACCGCGCGATGCAGCAGATTCTCGGTCAGCCTCACCGCCCTACCGCCGTATTCTGCGGCGGCGATATTATGGCGATGGGCGCGCTTTGCGCAGCTGACGAGATGGGGCTGCGCGTACCGCAGGACATTTCCGTCATCGGCTACGACAACGTGCGCAACGCCCGCTACTTTACGCCGGCGTTGACCACTATCCACCAGCCGAAGGACTCGCTGGGCGAAGCGGCGTTTAATATGCTGCTCGACCGTATCGTCAACAAGCGTGAAGAGTCGCAGTCCATTGAGATGCACCCGCGCCTTATCGAGCGACGCTCGGTGGCGGACGGTCCGTTCCGCGACTATCGCCGTTAATCCCGCCGGGAGCCGGTTACTCCGGCTCCCGCAGCCACTCCCGATTCAGCGTTTCGCTGTCGCCCAGATAGTCCAGCAGCCAGGTCAGCGCCGGCGACATGTCGTTTTGTTGCCATGTCAGGCAGCATGCCGCATCCGGGAACGGGTTCTCCAGCGCCAGCGCGACCCACTCGCCGCTCGCCAGCCACGGACGCGCGAAATGCGACGGCACCATCCCAACACACAGCCCGGCAGAGATGCAGGTAGCGGACGACTCCCAGTCCGGCACCACCACCCGTTTCTGGTTATCAAGCAGCCAGGTAATGCGCTTGGGCAGCGAGCGCGAGGTATCTTCCCGCACCAGCGACGGCCAGTTGCGCAACACGTCGTCGCTGAGCGGCCCCGGCATGCCCGCCAGCGGATGATGGCTGGCAACCACGCAGTCCCAGCTCAGCATGCCCATATCGCGAAACGCATAGCGTCCGCCGACGGGGATGGCTTTTGTCGCGCCGATAGCCAGCTCCACGCGCCCATCCGACAGCGCGTCCCAGACGCCGTTAAAGACCTCCTGGGAAACGAGCAGCTCGACGTCGTTAAAATGGCGGTAGAAGTCGACAATCATCTGCCGGGTGCGCTCCGGGCGAACAATATTATCGACGGCGATAGCCAGCTGGCCGCGCCAGCCGTTGGCAATCTGCTGACACTGCTGGCGGGTGATCTGCATTTTTTTGATAACAGAGCGCCCTTCTTTTAAAAACCACGCCCCGGCGGGCGTCAGTTCGACGTCACGGTGACGACGTTCAAACAGCGGCACCGCCAGCCACTCCTCCAGCTGCCGCACCGTGTAGCTCACCGCCGAGGGTACCCGGTGCAGCTCCTGGGCGGCAGCGCTAAAGCTGCCGTTACGAGCAACCGCGTCAACCACTTCAAGCGAATATTCTGACCACATAATCTGCCTGCAAAATTTTTGAACCCATTCGACAAATATTAACGTTTCACAAGCCAGGATGCACTCCCTACACTCTGCGGCACTGAACTGAACACCTGCAACGAGAATGAGAAATGACGATGCAACCTGGTAAAGGATTTTTATGCTGGCTGGCAGGCTTAAGCGTGCTGGGTTTTTTAGCCACTGACATGTATCTCCCGGCGTTTGCCGCCATCCAGGCGGACCTGAACACGTCGGCCGCCGCCGTGAGCGCAAGCCTGAGCCTGTTCCTGGCGGGCTTTGCCTTTGCACAACTGCTCTGGGGGCCGCTGTCCGACCGCTATGGCCGTAAGCCGATTCTGCTGGCGGGCTTAGGGATTTTCGCCCTGGGGACGCTGGGTATGCTGTGGGTACACAACGCGACCGCCCTGCTGGCCCTGCGCTTTATTCAGGCCGTCGGCGTCTGCGCCGCAGCGGTCACCTGGCAGGCGATGGTGACGGACTACTATCCGGCGCACCGCACCAACCGCATTTTCGCCACCATTATGCCGCTGGTGGGGCTGTCACCGGCGCTGGCGCCGCTGCTCGGCAGCTGGCTGCTGCACCATTTTGACTGGCAGGCTATTTTCGCCACGCTGTTCGTCATCACCCTGGTGCTGATGATCCCCGCGCTGCGCCTGAAGCCGCCGGTAAAAAAACAGGAAAAAACGGAAAATCGCCTCACCTTTATGACGCTGCTGCGCTCCCGCGACTATCGCGGTAATGTGCTGATATACGCCGCCTGCTCCGCCAGCTTCTTCGCCTGGCTTACCGGCTCGCCGTTTATCCTCAACGCGATGGGCTATGGCCCAACGGTCATCGGCCTGAGCTATGTGCCGCAGACGATCGCTTTCCTTATCGGCGGTTACGGCTGCCGGGCCGCGCTGCAAAAATGGCAGGGACAGCAGCTGCTGCCGTGGCTGCTTGGCGCCTTCGCGGTCAGCGTCGCGGCGACCTTTGCCGTCGGTCTGACCAACGGACATTCGCTGACGGCGATCCTTATCCCGTTCTGCCTGATGGCGGTTGCCAACGGCGCTATCTACCCTATCGTCGTCGCTCAGGCCCTGCGCCCCTTCCCGCAGGCGACCGGCCGCGCCGCCGCGCTGCAGAACACGCTGCAGCTGGGGTTATGCTTCGTGGCAAGCCTGGTGGTATCAGCGCTGATCGCAACCCCGCTGCTTACCACCACCAGCGTCATGCTGGCGACCGTACTGCTGGCAGGCTGGGGCTACTGGATGCAGCATACCGCCAGGCAGGACGAGCCGCTGGCGGGCGCAGAATCCACTCGCGCATAATACCTGTCGCGACTATGCAATAAAAAAGTAATTAGCTTGCTAATATCTTTTTATTGAATCACGGATTTTTGCGTCCTATACTGAGTTACGTATCACATAAATACGATAATTTTTCGATATTAACGGGAGAAGGATGTCTCCCGTTTCACCACGGAAGGCCATTCGGCAAGGGTTATCTCCCTTCCTCTGTTCTACGCTGTTCTACGTCGGATAGTCGTCTCACGGTTTAACCGTGAGAGTTCTCACAAAACCGAAAAAGCGTCTACGCTGTTTTAAGGTTCTGATCACAAGCCCCGTGATGGAGAAGCTATGAGCACATCGTGTATAGAAGAAGTAAGCGTGCCAAATGATGATTGGTTTCGTATCGTCAGCGAACTGCTGGGCCGAGCAGGGATTGGCATTAATGGGGCTGCGCCCTTTGATATCAAAGTCACTAATCCCGGTTTTTTTAAGCGCGTGCTGCAGGAAGGCTCGCTGGGATTAGGCGAAAGCTACATGGACGGCTGGTGGGAGTGCGACCGGCTCGACATCTTTTTCAATAAGGTGTTGCGCGCCGGACTCGAAAACCAGCTCCCCCGCCATTTCAAAGACACGCTGCGTATCGCCAGCGCCCGTCTGCTAAATCTGCAAAGTAAAAAACGCGCGTGGATTGTCGGCAAAGAACATTACGATCTCGGTAACGATCTGTTCAGCCGCATGCTCGACCCGTTCATGCAGTATTCCTGTGCCTACTGGAAAGAGGCCGAAAGCCTTGAGCAGGCACAGGTTGCTAAACTGGACCTGATTTGTCAGAAACTTCAGCTTAAGCCCGGCATGCGCGTGCTGGATATCGGCTGCGGTTGGGGTGGTCTGGCCTGGTATATGGCGAAAAATTACAACGTCAGCGTCGTCGGCGTCACCATTTCGGCGGAACAGCAAAAGCTGGCGCAGGCGCGATGCGAAGGTCTGGACGTCAATATTTTGCTACAGGACTACCGCGACCTGAACGATCAGTTCGACCGCGTGGTTTCCGTCGGCATGTTCGAACACGTTGGTCCGAAAAATTACGCCACCTATTTCAACGTGGTTGACCGTAATCTGAAGCCGGACGGGCTTTTCCTGCTGCACACTATTGGTTCTAAAAGGACCGATAACAACGTTGACCCGTGGATCAACAAGTACATTTTCCCGAACGGCTGCCTGCCTTCGGTACGGCAGATAGCCAATGCCAGCGAGCCGCACTTTGTGATGGAAGACTGGCATAACTTCGGCGCAGACTACGACACCACGCTGATGGCCTGGCACCACCGCTTCCTCGCGAGCTGGCCGGAGATAGCCGACAACTACTCCGAACGCTTCAAACGCATGTTCACCTACTATCTGAACGCCTGCGCCGGCGCGTTTCGCGCCCGTGATATTCAGCTCTGGCAGGTGGTATTTTCCCGTGGAGCGGACGGCGGCCTGCGCATCGCGCGCTAAAAAAACAAAACCCCGGAATTCCGGGGTTTCTTTTTTCTGCCCGCGCGGCTATTCGTCGGCGCTGCTGCGCGGTACCGCCGCCGCTTCTTTTGCCGCCAGCACGCGCTCCACGGTATCGACCACGGCCTGGGTCTGCGGATCGATCTCGATATTCACCTTCTCACCGAGCTTTTTCTTGCCAAGCGTGGTGCGCTGCAGGGTCTCAGGGATCAGATGCACGCAGAAGCGGGTTGGCGTCACTTCGCCAACGGTCAGGCTGATACCGTCCACGCCGATGAATCCCTTATAGAGGATGTACTTCATCAGCGTCGGATCCTGGACCTTAAACCAGATCTGGCGATTGTTTTCCGACGTCAGAATTTTCGCCACCTCCGCGGTGGTCATGATGTGACCGGACATCAGATGACCGCCAATTTCATCACTGAACCGCGCCGCGCGCTCAACGTTCACGACATCGCCCTCGGTCAGCTCGCCAAGGTTGGTTATCCGCAGCGTCTCTTTCATCAGATCAAAGCTGATGCGATTGCCGTTAATCTCCGTCACCGTCAGACAACAGCCGTTGTGCGCCACCGATGCGCCCGTTTCGATTCCATCCAGCATGTCATCCGGCATTTCCACGACATGAGTACGGAAATTGGGTTTCTCATCAATGGACACGACTTTCGCCACGCCCTGAACGATTCCAGTAAACATACACTTAACTCCTGTAGGCTGCGATCGCGATAGCATTACCGCGTCAGATACACCGCACAATAACAGGTGGCACCATGGGTTGCCAGCCAGCCAGGGCCCACTGCTATTTTTTTGACTGGTTAAATAGTAAAACCTCGCTACAATATATTCGAAATTTCCCCTGTTCTTCTTCTTGCTGCCAGTAACGGCGGCTTTTTTAGTCTCTCAAATAACAACAATACAGTAGGTGTTCACGTGCAGAAGTACGTCATTGAAGCGCGTCAGTTGCTCGCACTGGCAATTCCGGTGATCTTTGCGCAGGTCGCCCAAACCGCCATGGGGTTTGTCGATACCGTCATGGCCGGTGGCTATAGCGCCACCGACATGGCGGCGGTCGCTATCGGCACCTCTATCTGGCTTCCGGCTATTCTTTTCGGCCACGGGCTGCTGCTGGCGCTGACGCCGGTCATTGCGCAGCTGAATGGCTCAGGCCGACGCGACCGTATCGCCCACCAGGTGCGCCAGGGGTTCTGGCTGGCTGGGGCGGTGTCCGTACTTATTATGATCGTACTGTGGAACGCCGGACATATCATCCGCGCGATGCACAATATCGACCCGCTGCTTGCGGATAAAGCCGTCGGCTATCTGCGCGCGCTGCTGTGGGGCGCGCCGGGCTACCTGTTCTTCCAGGTCGCCCGTAACCAGTGCGAAGGGCTCGCCAAAACCAAACCGGGGATGGTGATGGGCTTTCTCGGCCTGCTGGTCAACATTCCGGTGAACTACATCTTTATTTACGGCCATTTCGGCATGCCGGAGCTGGGCGGCGTGGGCTGCGGCGTGGCCACCGCGTCGGTCTACTGGGTAATGTTTATCGCCATGCTGTCGTACGTGAAGCGCGCCCGCTCTATGCGCGACATCCACAGCGACGCGCTGACGGAGAAGCCGGACCTTTCGGTGCTCAAGCGCCTGATCCAGCTCGGTCTGCCGATCGCGCTGGCGCTGTTTTTCGAGGTGACGCTGTTCGCCGTGGTGGCCCTGCTCGTCTCGCCGCTGGGGATTGTCAACGTCGCCGGGCACCAGATAGCGCTTAACTTCAGCTCGCTGATGTTCGTTCTGCCGATGTCGCTTGCCGCCGCCGTGACGATCCGCGTGGGGTTTCGTCTCGGCCAGGGATCGACGCTGGACGCGCAGACCGCGGCCTGGACCGGGCTTGGCGTGGGGGTATGTATGGCAGTCATGACGGCGATTTTCACCGTCTCGCTGCGCGAACATATCGCCCTGCTGTACAACGATAACCCGGAGGTCGTCACCCTGGCCGCACAGCTGATGCTGCTGGCGGCGATTTACCAGATTTCCGACTCCATCCAGGTTATCGGCAGCGGTATTCTGCGCGGATATAAAGATACGCGTTCTATTTTCTTTATTACCTTCACCGCGTACTGGGTGCTGGGCCTGCCGAGCGGCTATATCCTGGCGCTGACTGATATGGTCGTGCCGCGGATGGGCCCTGCCGGGTTCTGGATGGGCTTTATTATCGGACTGACCTCGGCCGCAATCCTGATGATGCTGCGCATGCGCTTTCTGCAGCGCCAGCCGTCAACACGGATCCTGCAGCGCGCCGCCCGCTAATCCACAGGCCGCCGCCTTCCACGGCGGCCTTCTAATCGCCTCGCGCGGTTACTCCTGGACGTCCAGCGGCTTATCTTTAAAGTAAAACTGCTTATCCTGCTCGCCAATCTCCCGCACCACCCGACAGGGAACGCCAAACGCCACCGCGTTTGCCGGGATATCCCTGGTCACGACGCTTCCGGCACCAATCACTGAATTGTCGCCGATAGTGACGCCCGGCAGGATTTGTACGCCAGAACCGATCCAGACGTTTTTGCCAATATGTACCGCAAACGCGTAGACATAGTTATGTTCGCGCAATATGGGCAGTATGGGATGGCCTGCGGTGGTGATCACCACGTTCGGCGCGATCATCGTGTTATCACCGATGTAGATCCCGGCATCATCGATAAAAGTGAGATTGGTATTACAAAACACCCCGCGGCCCAGATGCACGTTCCGGCAGCCCCAGTTGGAGCGCACCGGCGGTTCGACCTGGCAGCCTTCCCCTATTTCCGCAAACATCGCCTTAAGCAGCGTTTGCCGCTTTTCCTGCTCGCAGGGGCGCGTGGCATTAAAATCGTACAGCCTTTCGACGTACGCCTTCTGCTCATCAATGATCTCCGGATCGTCATAATGGTAGGGCAGGCCGCGCGCTTTTCTTTCTTTGTTCTTCATCGATAACCCCTGTATGGTGCATTTTCGGCGGCATGACCTCACCCGGCCGGTGTATGGCTAAAACCTACAGGTACATTTTATATTAACTTCCTCTTTTGCTCCATCAGGACAACCCCTTGACGGATAACGGTATTTAACCAATAGCGGTGCGATATTTCCCCTCGCGCCGGCGACTTCCGGCATCCGGACCGGGCCGCTGCTCAAAGAACAGACAGGTTCATCGTGCAATAAGGGAAAACTTGCGCAATAGTCGTTCAATCGCGTGAAATACGGAAGAAAAGTGACATTTCCCTCTTGCCACGCCCCGTGGCTGCCGCTAATATTCGTCCCCGTTGTCACCACAACGTTGCGTTCATAGCTCAGTTGGTTAGAGCACCACCTTGACATGGTGGGGGTCGTTGGTTCGAGTCCAATTGAACGCACCATTGCGTTTATAGCTCAGTTGGTTAGAGCACCACCTTGACATGGTGGGGGTCGTTGGTTCGAGTCCAATTAAACGCACCATTCTGCGTCCGTAGCTCAGTTGGTTAGAGCACCACCTTGACATGGTGGGGGTCGGTGGTTCGAGTCCACTCGGACGCACCATTTCACAGTTTCGTGATCTGGTGCTCGTTCTCTTCTCTTTATCTCAAACACCTATCCTTCTTACTTACTCTGCACGCTGCTAATGTAGTCTGTATTTACTTTGTCTTTGTTTTTATCCGCCTGTGTATTTTTCACTTCCCCATAACGATACGTAATACGCTCATCGATAATATGAAAAATACATACTGAATATGTGGTCATCTATCCTGCCTGTCCTTATAATCCCCACGGTCCTGTAATTGAGAAAAATTACAGATTTACTGACTAAAAACTAAACTCTTTCCGGCATTTCAGGTGCTGAATGGGGCAAGAGGCTTACACTATGTTCATTACGCTCGCCTATATCGTGCTGTTTCTGGTCTGTTCATGGGGAATATTCAGAATCGACCAAAAAAGCGCTTCTCTCTCTAAAAGTGTTTTTATTGCCATCTTTATTGGCGCAGTAATCGGGTTATCCCTGCATCTTATCCACGCAGACAGCAGTAAGACGGTGATTGACTGGTACAGTATTATTGGTAACGGTTATGTGAATTTACTGAAACTTGTTGCTATTCCGCTTATCTTTATTTCTATCCTTTCAGCTATTAATAAACTCGAAAACAGCGCCGGTATCGGCAAAATGTCGCTCACGATCGTTGGCTGTATGTTATTTCTGGTGATGACGGCTGGTTTCGTCGGGTTGCTGACGACGCAGGCGCTTGGGCTTGATGCCAGCGCATTTGGACATATGCAGTCCACCCTGACCGCGGATGATGTCACTAAAACCGCCAGCGTATCCTTGCCGCAGCTGCTTACGTCGCTAATCCCGACCAACCTCTTTCTTGACCTGACCGGCGCGCGCAGCGTTTCCGTCATCGGCATCGTGATTTTCACATTGCTGGCCGGCATCGCGCTGCTGAAAGTTAAAAAAGATGCGCCGGAAGAAGGCGCGAAATTAAGCGCGGCGATTAACGCCACGCAGGTGTGGGTCATGAAGATGGTGCGTATTGTTATCGCCCTCACCCCCTATGGGGTCATGGCGCTCATGGCGAAAGTCTTCTCATCCTATCAAATCGAGCAATTCGCCAGCCTGCTTGGTTTTATCGGCGCCTGCTATCTTGCCGTGCTAATGATGTTTATTGTACACGCGCTATTGCTTGCGCTTAGCGGGCACAACCCGGTGCAGTACTACAAAACCGTGTGGCCGGTGCTGACGTTTGCCTTTGTCTCCCGCAGCAGCGCGGCCGCCATACCGCTGGCTATCTCCGCTCAGGAAAGATTCGGCGTGCCCAATACCATTGCCAGTATTTCCGCATCATTTGGCTCCAGCATGGGGCAAAACGGCTGCGCCGGTATTTATCCGGCAGTGATGGTGGCGATGATTGCCCCGACGTTAGGCATCGATCCGCTGTCCATTTCGTTTCTGGCCGCGATGCTGCCCGCTATCGCGCTCGGCTCTATCGGCGTCGCCGGTGTTGGCGGCGGCGGTACGTTTGCCGCGCTGATCGTCCTGTCGACGCTCAATTTCCCGGTCGCGCTGGTCGGTATCTTCATTGCCATTGAACCCGTCGTCGATATGGCGAGAACTGCGCTGAACGTCAATGGCTCGATGATGTCCGGCGTGCTGGCAACCCGAATGCTCAATAAAAGTGCCGGTGAACCGCAGCGACAGACGACGCCAAACTGATCGGATACATGGCATCACCATTCGTGGATCAAAAAAAGGGGCTTTCGCCCCTTTTCACTTTCAGTCTGAACGCCGGATTACAGCGTAACGACGTCGAACTCCACTTCCGGGTTCACGTCAGCATCGTAATCCACTTCCGCAAAGCCGAAGCCAAACAGGTTCAGGAACTCCTGCTTGTAACCGGCATAGTCGGTTTCCTGGGCCAGGTTTTCGGTGGTGATCAGCGGCCACAGGTCGCGGCACGCCTGCTGGATATCTTCACGCAGCTCCCAGTCGTCCATACGGATACGCTGGTTGTCATCAAGCGCATTTTTCTCGCCGTACAGGCTGGTGGTCATCAGGCGGTTAATTTGCTCGATGCACCCTTCGTGAATCCCCTGCTCTTTCATCAGCTTGAAGACCATAGAGATATACAGCGGCATCACCGGGATAGCCGAAGAGGCCTGGGTCACCACGGATTTCAGCACCGCAACGTTTGCCGAGCCGTGCAGCGGCGCCAGCTGGCCACGCAGTGCGCTTGCCGCGCGGTCGAGGTCTTCTTTCGCTTTGCCCAGCGCGCCGTGCCAGTAGATAGGCCACGTCAGGTCGGTACCGATGTAGGAGTAGGCCACGGTTTTAACGCCGTCTGCCAGCACGTTGGCTTTGCTCAGCGCGTCGATCCACAGCTCCCAGTCTTCGCCGCCCATGACGGTAACGGTGTTCTGCACTTCTTCTTCGGTCGCCGGCTCAATGCTGGCGGTCGTGATTTGATCCTTGTTGGTATCAATCGCTTTTGAGGTGTAAACCTCGCCGATAGGCTTCAGCGCAGAGCGGACGATTTCACCGGTTTTCGGCATCTTGCGTACCGGAGAGGCCAGCGAGTAAACCACTAAATCAATCTGACCGAGGTCTTCTTTGATGAGTTTAATCACCTCATCGCGGCATTCGTCGGAGAACGCGTCACCGTTAATGCTTTTAGAATACAGCCCTTCCTTTTTGGCGGCTTCGTCAAACGCGGCTGAGTTATACCAGCCCGCGGAGCCCGGCTTAGACTCGATGCCCGGTTTTTCAAAAAACACGCCGATAGTCGCCGCGCCGCTGCCAAACGCCGCAGAGATGCGCGAAGCAAGCCCGTAACCGGTAGAGGCGCCAATAACCAGCACCCGGGCAGGACCTTTAGCCATCTGCCCGTTTTTCTTCACATAGTCGATTTGTCTGTTCACATTGGCCTTGCAGCCAGTGGGATGCGTTGTCGTACAGATGAATCCACGGATTTTTGGTTTGATTATCATATTGATTACTAATTAAGTTTGCTTTTTGGGATGACTCGTAGCGCAATGATACCGTCTTTTACGGCGCTGTAGAAATGATTAATGATCTGGCCGCACCTCTCCGTGTGCCCTGCGGCATCGCCAGCCGGTATTTTGCTGGCAGGAACCGGTAGCAAAACGGGTCGTTCGCGACTGTCCAGGGGTGAGGAAATCGTTATGGCCGCCGAACGCCCCGTAATTGGAACACCCGCCAGGAATATTTAACGGTCTACCGGAAAATAAGACACAACCGTTTTTCCGATGTATTCAGCCCGCCATTCACCGGCATATTGCTCAGCAATCCGGAATAATTCAGCATTTATAATCTCCGCCAGATGCGATGGTTCTGGCCATGCTAAAGCGGTTCATTATCAGTTTGTTATCTAAAAAACTTATGTTAAACTCAACTATTAACATTATAGCAATAATAAATTTCACATTTACGTAGCAAATACAAATGTGTATAAAAATAGACCAGATATTTGCATTATTACACTGTCGCGCATGCTATCGTATTACGATCTTCCGACACTGAATTGAAACCCGACAATAGCCTGTTCTCTGGCACTCAAAGGCACTTCTCCGTTGAACGCTACAGAAAAAGAAATTGCGGATTACATTTCCGCGCTGAATGCTCATGCCATCGTGGCCATCACCAACCAGAAGGGGGTGATTATCCAGGTCAACGATCGCTTTTGTGAGATCTCGCAATATTCGCGCGACGAGCTTTGCGGCAATACGCATAAGCTGATCAACTCCGGTTACCACCCGCCCCGCTTTTTTAAAGAATTCTGGAATACGATCGCCCACGGGCGCATCTGGCAGGGCGAAGTGTGCAATCGCGCGAAAGACGGTTCGATATACTGGGTCTACAGCACGATCGTTCCGTTTCTCGGCGATAACGGCAGACCGGACAAATATATCGCCATTCGCGCCGATATCACCAAACTCAAGCACGTCGAGCAGGAAGCCCAGCGCCTGAGCCGTCAGGACGACCTGACCGGTTTATATAACCGCCGGATGTTTGCCGAACGTTTTCTGGAAGCGCAGCGTGACTCCGCGCTGAGCGGGCAGTTCTGCGCCCTGATGTCCATCGATCTGGATGGTTTTAAAGGATTTAACGATCACTTCGGCCACGGACACGGCGACAAGCTGCTGATCGAACTGGCGCGGCGCTTAACGGAGTGCACCCGTAAGCGCGATACCGTCGCCCGTATGGGCGGCGATGAGTTTTTAATGATCCTCACCGATCTCGGCGATAACGCCGACACGGCCATTGAAAATGCGGCCAAAATCGGTAAGCGCATCCTGAAAGCGATGGCGGCGCCCTACTTTTTGCCCGACTCGGCGCACAGCCCCTCCCGCAAACAGAGCCGGCTGTCGATTTCAGGCAGCATCGGCGGACGCATATTTTTTGGCAACCACATCACCATGGATGAGCTGCTGGTGCAGGTCGACCAGGCGCTGTACCAGGCCAAAAACAACGGTAAAAACCAGCTGGTGTTCTACGAAACGGATCGGGCGCAGCACGAAGCCATTCGCAAAAACATCGCGCTGGAAATCTCGCTTCGCAGCGCGCTGGATCGCGGCGAGATGTTTATGCAGTACCAGCCCATTGTCGACCGGCAGCAGAATATTCTCGGCATGGAGGCCCTGTCGCGCTGGCGCTCCCCCGAGCACGGACTGATTTCTCCGGCGCAGTTTATCCCGCTGGCGGAGCGCGCGGGGCTGATTGGCAGCATCGGTATGTGGGCGCTGGAAACCGGCTGTAAGCAGCTCGCCGCCTGGACGCAGGATGCGGAAAAAGCGGCGTGGACGCTGAGCGTTAACGTCAGCGCGCTGCAGTTTAACGCGCCCTCGTTTTTTGACGACGTGCTCAATATCCTTACGCGCACCCGCATTCCGCCGCACAAGCTGATTCTCGAAGTGACGGAAAACATCTTCCTCAATGCGCAGGGCAGCCCGCTGCAGGAGGGTATTCGTCGGCTGATGGCGCACGGCGTCGGCATCGCGCTGGACGATTTCGGCACCGGCTACTCGTCGATGAACTACCTGCGCAATCTGCCCATCACGCGGATTAAAATCGATCGCACGTTTATCAGCGATATTGCGCACAGCAAAAAAGACCAGGGGATTGTCAGCGCGATGCTCACTCTCGCCAAGGCGCTGGATCTGCAGGTGGTCGCCGAAGGGGTTGAAACCACCGCGCAGTTTGACTATCTCAAAGAGGCTGGCTGCTGCGCCTTTCAGGGATATCTGTTTGCCAAACCGCAGGATATTTCGGCCTTTTCGTCGTAGCCGCAAAGCCGCCCCTCGCTTTGCGGCTACGCGTGGGCTGTACAAAAAGGTCTCCTTTCTTCAAAGCGTCAGGATCCTTTAAAGTCAGCCCCCGCCTTGCCGATGATGTAATATGCACCATCCGAAACCCTGTTGATGACCCTACGCATTGAGAAACGAGGTATTCCGTGAAAGTTGCTCCGCTGATTGCCCTGCCGCTAGTATGGGCGATGAGTTTTAACGTTTTTTCCGCCGCCGCTGCGGCAAACGTTGACGTTACCGCCGCCGACGCATTCAAGGATATCAACCGCACGCTGCCAGGGCTGACGCCCGTGACCTACCCGGCGGCCCATGAAAAGCACAAAGTGATCGTGTTTATCGATAACCAGTGCACCTTCTGCTCGCAGGTCGTCAAAAACGTCCAGCGCTACAATGACGCCGGGCTGACCATGTCGTTCCTGACCGTCGCCCCGCCGTCGATTCGCGATTCCGTGATTGAGGATATGGCCCGCGTATGGTGCTCGGCGGACCGGAAAAAAAGCCTGCAGAACGCGATGGCCGGATTTCTGCCGGGCAATAACGCCAGCGCAAGCTGTTCTGCAGAGATAGTCAAGCAGTCCGCGCTGGCCGAACGTCTGGGGATTACGCTTACGCCGACGATGATCGTGCTGGATAACCCGCCGCAGGTGATTCTGGGTAGCGTTAAGCCAGCGGAGATCCTGAATAAGCTCAGCGGCAAGCCCCTGTAAGCCGCGCCTGCAGCAGACGCAGAAACGACAGCAGCTCAAAATTGCTGCGTAAATTGAACTTGCTCATGATGAGATGCTTATGGGCGCAGACGGTTTTATCGCTGACGCCGAGCTCGCGGGCTATCGCATCCACAGAAGCGCCGCGATAAAGCAACGCCGCAATGCGGTGCTGCTGCTGCGACAGCCATCGGTGCGGGCAGCCATAGCAGTTAAGCAATCGCTGACGCGGCATCTCCCGCGCCCTTGCCGGTATTTCTCCCTGTATCAGGGACCAGCGATGGCTTATTTTCCGGCTGACGTCAGCCGTCGATTCCTGGCGATGAATAAAGAGAATATCGCTTAAGCACAGCGGTAATGGGGCGCCGGCGTCAGGCGCAGCCCGCTCTTCCAGACCCATAATGAGGCTATGTTTGCGATGGAATAATTCCGGGTGGCAAATAAGCGCCTCGCCGCTACGCAACGTCAGCACAATAATATCAGCCCCGGCGACCGTCGCCGTATTAACGTCAGGCCGCATCGTCACCTTTTGGTCAGGGAAAAGCGTCTGTAGCAGCAAAAAGAGGCCCTGACGAAACAAACGATCGTCATCGTTAATAATCACCTTCAGCATGACCGCACCTGCGAACATAATGAGTCGGGGCGCGCATCGCCCGTCTTTTTACTGCCATGAAAACGTGACCGTAACCACGCTGTTAATCGTCCCTGGCGTCACTCCGCCCTGCGCGCTGTAGGCCCGCGCCCGCAGGTGGTAGACATAGCCGCGGTTAGCGATAGCGCCGCTCAGGGTTTTGTTATTGCCCAGCGGCGCGCCCTCGGCGCTCTGCAGCTGCACAGCGATATTTCCGGCGCTGCCGGTATTGCGATAGCGATCGTCCGGCCCCGCGCTGTCGGCGTCGCCGGCGAAAAGCATCGTGGTGGTCGCCGTTCCGACAGGACAACGTTCAATCGTGACGTCAAAGGGCACCCAGTCGGTTGCCGAGCCGGGCGTCGACAGGGAGGAGGCGCGAACGCCTTGGGCGCCGGTGAGCGGCACGGTTTTCGCCACGCTATCGCTGCTAACCTGGCAGGGCGCCGCCACCACTTTTCCATTGATGCTGACGGCGACAGGGTCCCCGGCTACTGCCTCGCCGTACAGCAGCGCGGCTCCGGTAAGCAGGCAGCATAATTGTCGTTTCATCCTTCGCTCCGCCTTACTGGTAGGTAATATCCAGCGTCGCCGTGGCGTTCGCCTGGCCTGCCGTCACGACATCCCGGGTCTGGTAATAGCGGGCAACCAGCGGGAAGCTCTCCATACCGCCCGGCGAGCGCTTAAGGACAATCCGGGTATTGAGCAGCAACGGCGTGTTGTTATACACCAGCTGAACGCCTACCCCACCGGCGACGTTTTGCGATCCCTGGCCCGTAAGCGCCAGTACGCTGGCGTTGCCGCTGACGTCCGGATTCTGCACGCCTTTCAGCTCGATATTGATGTTGGCGTTCGGGTCGCAGTTCAGCCCCAGGCTCTGCGTATCCGAGCGCGCGGGGATATAGCCCGCCGCCGCGCCAAACTCAGAGGCGCTGACGCTACCGAGATCAAAATTCATCGCCTGGGCCGATAGCGAACAGCTCAGCACGTTGATTTGGGAATTCGCATCCAGCGATATCTGGGTGAAGTAGCTGCCTGGGCTTCCGAACCATGCCTGGGCAATCAGGCCTGGCGCTAATATTCCCGAGGTCATGCGCCCGGTTTTCACCAGCGAGACGGTGTAATAGCCCAGGTTATAAATGCCCCCCGAAGACACGTAGACTGGCAGGGTAAAATCGCCCGGCATCCCCGAAACCTTAATGCCCACGCCGTCCAGGTTGGTCTGGAAAACGCCGCTCATTGAGGACTCCACGCCTCCTGAATAAACCATGGCGTAATTTCCCGGGCACACCTCACCGGTGCTGGAGATCGTTTGCACCTGCGCATAGCCCGGCGATACAGTGGTAGCGAGGGTCGCCCCCACGGGCGTATCGCGCTGGACGCTGACGACGCCAAAGCCGACGGTATTAAATTTTGCCGTGACAATATTGCAGGTGACCGCCCGGCAGCCCAGCGAAATAACGCCTAAAAGCAGGCACAGATATTGCGTAAAATTAAGCATATAACACTCTCATTCAGTGAGCTGACATCGCGAAACGTCAGCGGCAGGAGTAGTTCGCCAGAGAAATCCCGTTGACGACCGCCGCGCTGTCGAGCGCGTACCGCACCTGGCACCGCTGGCCGCCCGCATTTCCCCAGACCACGTTCAGTTGGCCCTGCGCGGCCAGCCCAGATAAATACACCTGCCCCCCTTCATCGACGATGGCGCTGCGTCCTTCGCCGCCGGGCGCGCTGACCAGCGCGCCGAACGGTACCGGCTGGCGATTCGTCTGCTCCAGGGTCAGCAGCGCCCGCAGGCCGACGCTGGCGCTATAGCTGGCGCGCACCACCGCTCCGCGGGTCGGGACGACCGTTTTGTTGGTCAGATCCAGCTCGACGTCATCGGCAAGGGTTGCGGCATTCAGGCCGATATCGTTCTTACGGTACGGCGAGACGTTGCTGGTTACGGTGTAGCCGCGAAAATCGGTTTTCACGCCGTTTTGATTGTTCACGCCAACCCCGGCGGCGCCCGGCGCTTTCACCAGAACGTTAGTTTCACCGAGCGGCTGCGACAGCGTCACGCCGTCCGCATGGGCGAGGATGCCGCCCGCCAGACCGTAGTTCAGCCGCTCGCTGCGCCTGTCGTAGCTGTATCCGCCGCTGGCTTGCGCATAGGTACCCCGGTAGTCGACATTAGCGCTGCCGGTATAGCCGACGCCGTCGCTACCGTACCCTTGCTGCACGCTCCAGTTCAGGGCGCTGCCGTCCAGCGCCATCCCATTGAGCCCCAGCGTCTGTGTGGCGCCGCCGCGGCCGGCGTTCAGCGCATAGCTCGCCCAGCTGTTGCTCAGAAAGCGCTGCAGAGGAATGCTGACGGTGACGGAGATCAGCTGTTCGGCCTCCTGCGTCGGACCGCTGTTCACACCGGCGCCGCCGCCGTTTTTACTCCATGTCCAGCTGATGCCGCCGCTGACGCCTTCCCACGAATTGCTGTAGCTGGCGCCGATCGACGAGGCCGGGCCGCCGCCCTGCCAGTAATCCTCCCTTACCGTGCTCATCATCAGCGATCCCATCCGCGCGCCCAGCGACTGGCTTAGCGTCAGCTCCATGCGGTTGCGCCGCTGCGCGTTCAGCGCGGAGCTGTCTCCCCAGGAGTCGAGCACTTCCTGCATGCCGTAGTAGCCGCGAGTGGCGTAGCGATAGCCGGCGATGGCGAAATGAGTGCCGGTTTCCACGATATTTTTGCTGTAGCGTACGCGCCATGACTGCCCTGACTGCGTCGCCTGCCCCTCGGGATGCGACCAGGCTTCGGTGATATCCGTGGAGATAGCCCCCACGTCCCCGAGGTTTTTACCGCCGCCGACGGCGACCGCCCGGTATTTCGCGGATTCCTGAACACCGCCGTACAGGGTAAATCCGCCAGGCAGCCCGAAGATGCCCGTCATCTGCCCGAAGGGCGTCTTGTCCACGCGGCCGTCGTAAGAACGGTACTGCCCGCCGGTCACCGCGTATTTCAGCCGCCCTTCGCGCTGCAGCACTGGCAACGACGCATAGGGGACGGTAAAGTTCTGCTCGCTGCCGTCCGCCTCTTTGATGGTGACGTCCAGATCGCCTGAACCGCCGGTAGAGTACATATCGTTGATTTCAAAGGCGCCGGGAGCCACGTAGCGCTCGTAGATGGTGTAGCCGTTTTGCCGGATAACCACCTGAGCATGCGTGCGGGCGATACCGCGAACCACCGGGGCGTAACCTTTCATCGATTCCGGCAGCATATTGTCGTCGGAGGCCAGCTGGCCGCCGCGAAACGGCATACTGTCGAACACATCGGCGGGCGCGGAGCTGTCGCCGAGCGTCAGCTGCGCCTTCAGCGGAATAATATTGCGCTGGACGTAGGTATAGACGGTATCCCAGCTGTCCTGGCCGCGGCTGTCGCGGTTCCAGGTCGTGTAGTTGCGCAGACGCCAGGGGCCGACATTAATGCCTGGCCGCAGGTTGGCGTACTGGCCGTTGCTGTTGCCCCCATCGCCGCGCCCCCAGCTGCTGGCGCCGCTCAGCATGTAGTTGAGCATCGCGGCGTTAATGCCTTCATCCCAGAGCTCAGGCGAAACATAGCCCCTGGCGGCAGGCGACAGCGCGGCCTGGGGGATACTGAGGCGCAGCTTTTGCGTATTAAACAAAAACGTCGCTGAGGCCTGGGGGATAGCCGCAAAATTCGCGCAGTCTCCGGCGACGCTGAGCCCGGGAAACTGCGCGGTTTTGACGCCATAGCTTTGCAGCAGCGCGACGGATAAGCAGGGCGCCAGCTGCGGCTCTCCGGCGTCGTCCTTAACGACGTAAAAGGCGATATCCCGTGTATCCACCAGCTGTTCATCAATGATGATATCGACGTGGTAAATTCCCGGCGCCTGCGCGCCGCGTTCAAAAGCGGAGAGATCGGCCCCTTTCATCGCCGGATTATCCAGCTCCAGTAATGCAGGGTTAAAGAAATCCCGACCTTCGGCCTCTGGGATCGGCGGCGATATGGCCAGGGCAATACCCAGGGCAAGCCTGGACTGGCGAAAACGGGCGGTTCGCTTCAATGCTCTCATTCACTGTAAACTCCATGTCGATAGCCGCTATTATTGTTGGTTCGCTATCGCGGCTGCTGCTTTATCTACAACCTGGCGTCATGCGCGTCCCCTATTCCGCCATAGTCATTGATGATTTTAAAATTCAGGCTGCCAGGCGATATTCCCGGCGGTAATAAAAAGGAAGCCGAAGACCGCGGGGCCACAAAGGTGACATCGTCCAGTTTTTTCCCCGACACGCGTATTTCGCTGAAGTTAATATAATAAGCTGAAGGGTTCATAACCTGCAGGCGATTACCGACACGCTGCCATTTCAGCAGACCAGCCTGCTCTTCCGGCCCGGTATTACGCAGCGTCTGCGGACGGTAAATAAGCTTAATGCGTGTTTTCACCGCTATTTGCAGCGTATTATCGCGTGGCGCCACCGAAGGAATAGACTTAATGCTCAGCCAGAATAATGATTCTTTATCCTCGGGCAGCTGCCCGGTTTTTACTATACGCATGACATTCTGCTGGCCTTTATCCAGCCGGTAGAGCGGCGGCGTAATAATAAACGGCGCTTTACGTCCTCCAGGCTCAGGCGTTTCGATCCACGACTGAATAAGATAAGGCAGCGTGTCCGGGTTGCTGATGCTTAAGGCCGCCTCCTTTTTATCACCTTCATAAATTACGCGCGTACCGCCAATAATCACGCCAGCGCGAGCCGCAGAGAGCGTCGCGAGAATCAGCAGCGCGCCTGCTGTCGCGCCGGAAAAAACCTTCATTGCATCCTCCTGGTCAAGGGGCCGGGCGGCGGCCCCGTTCTGCTGCCCGGCCCACGGCTTAGTTGTAATTGACCGTAAAGCTGGCTACCGAATTCGCCAGACCGGCGGTAACGGCGGTCTGGGTAGATTTATAGGCCGCGTAGAAATCGAGATTGTTGTCAGCGGCGCTCACCAGCGGGTAGCTGTAGCTATTGACCTGGTTGAGACCCAGCAGCGTTTTATCCGCCGTCATCAGCTTAATCGCCACGCCGTCGGCCGAGCTGGCGCCCTGGGTGATGGCCAGCAGATCGCTATTGTTCTGGTCGTTCGCGCCATCGAACTTAACCTTCGCCGACGTCACCGTCGCCGGGCAGTTAATCAGTTTGATGGTGAATTTCGTCGAGTCAGATTCATCGCCGGCGCTCTGAAAAGAGGTACGGGCAATGCGGCCCATATCAACCGACATCGTGTTATTGCTGCCAATATCCACCGCGCATGCCTGATCGATAATCTCACCGGTGAAATTAATCGTTCCGTCGGCGGCATTCGCAGTTGTCAGGCACAGCACCGCACTGGCCACAATAGTAGCCGTAATCATATTATTATTTATCATACCATTTCCTTAGTTCTTATTCCCCCACAGGCAGTCGACACGATAAGTATTATTTAATCGTATTTACTTATGGAGGGTTTTCGCTTCATCATCAGAAACTCGGCGTAATAACAATACTACGCATAATACACCTGCAGCTTATGCAGTATTGTTTCTACTGAAATGAATTTTCATATGAATACACACATAATCTCAAGTGATTTTTCGGTGTAATTTTACACCGCTTGTTGTGCTCACTGTTTGAGAATAAATGGTCGATAATCACGGCATTGAACAGACTGAATTATAGATAGTTTATTTTCCTGTAGAAGTGAGATATTTATGCCTGAAGTAAAAAACATCGTGCAAACAAGAATGTATGATGCTCTTGCACATAAACCTATACCGCATATAGAAAATTTAATCTCGCACCTTGAATCTAAATGCAACATTTTTGAAACAAACAACCGACAGATTATCAACTACGAAAAAGATAATTCTCGTAAATGCTATTTACTCCTTGCAGGGACTGTCGCCCTGTTTCGCACTCATGATGGTCTGATGATGAATTCCGAAACCGCCCCCTTCGCTTTTGGGCTGAGCAACCAGTTCGCCACCGCCGATAATATTCATATGCGCACGCTGGAGCGTTCACGCATCGCCAGCCTGCCCCTGAAGACGGCCAACGCAATTATCGCCGGGCAAAATCTGTGGGAGAGCCTGGCGCACCTGCTTATCTATACCGCGGGAAGAGTCTACGATCACTGCACGCGCATCACCGCCGCCAGCTCATATGACATTATTCGCTCCCAGCTGTATGAGCTGATGCAGGAGACGCCCGAGCTGCGCCAGAACATCACGGCGGCGGCCTATATCCAGACCCGAACGTTTCTGTCGCGCAGCAGCATTATGAAGATCCTCGCCGAGCTGAGAAAAGGCGGCTATATCACTACCGAACGCGGTCTTCTGCTGCAGATACAGCGCGGGATCCCGTTACGATATTAAATAACGCGCCATCTTATCTCCGCCGGGGTATCAGCGATCAGAGCCTGTCCATGTCGTCGCTCCACGAAAGCGTATCCTCCACCCAACAAGAGAAGCGGCGCTCGTTGCGCGGCATATCTGGCGCGCCGCCGTTGTCCGGCGTCAAATCGAGCACATACAATGCCCGGCCTACGCCGCGCCGACGGTATTTTCGTTTCAGGGCAGTGACAATTTGATCGCGCCAGGCGCCGAAATTGATGTAGCTGTAGATTTTACCGCTCGCGCGCTTTTTCTCCCCGCGGAAATAGAGCTCCTCTTGCAGAGGAAAATGCGTATGGCCCTCACAATGAAGCCGAAAGCCATAATCCCGGTAATCTTGCAGGAATGCAGGGAAACGGCGCATTTCTCGGTAAGTGGGCGCATCGTCCTGCAACAGCGCCAGTACACGCATCAGGCAGTACATAAAACCCAGCTCTACCCGCACGTCAAAAGGCCGCAAAAGCCGCACCAGCAGCCTGGCGGCCTTCAGTAAGGCTCGCACGGCCGGCCGGGCGCTTTCCAGCGTGAAATCCCAGAACAGCCACTGATAGAGCGAATCGCGCAGCGCTTTCTCCACCGCCTCTCTGGCCCCCTGGGGAGAGGATTCCATCGCTCGCAAGCGCCAGGTTTCTTCGATAACCCGAGTGAATGCCGCGCAGGTCGGGCGATAGAGATCCAGTTCGTCGAGTATTCTCTCCAGCCGCCGCATAATCTGCGCTTCCTCAGGCGTAAGGTCCTGAATCTGGTGTAGCCCTTGCTTTGCGCGATAGATAAACCCGGACAATGCGCCAGCGGCAACAGTATCGCCAAAACAAGGGCCGGTGAACGGCGAATAATTCAGGGACCGCCATGTCATGGGGCGCCAGCCGTCGCTGACTTTCCATCCGCGGTTCGCCTTAGCGGCCTGCGGAGGAATACGCCGACAGTTGTCGGCGTCCCGCCATTGACCATGGGTGACAAACAGCCGGAATCCCCGGTCTCCCCAATAAAATGGCAGCCAGGGCATAGCGTCCGCATCGCGGTAGCGGTCCTTATCAGCAAAATACATTTCGCCCACCCAGCGGCGGTATTCCGCCGACATCGGGTAGACCTGCTGCCCCAGGCAGCGCGTGTAAAACAGCCTCAGCGTTTCGGCATCGGCCAAAATTTCCTTGTCGTGATTCCCGAGCAAAACGACCGTCTGGATATGGGTCACCTGACTGGTTTTCCCTTTGCACCGACAGTGCGGTAAATCGGCATACAGCTGCTGCAGCCAATAGAAAAATCCGCCCGGCTCATGGTGACCGGGTTTTATTGCATGTTTGTCGATAATGCCCTGCATGATGTTTCTCAGGGTCACGCTGAATTCTGGCCTGCTGCGCTCCCACGGATAGACGCCGTTGATGGTCCATTGCGCAGAGCGGATCATATCCACCACGTCGCCGCCTAAGATCAGGTACAGTTCTTTGATGTCGTGCTGTACGCAGGCCTCTTTGATTCGATTAAACAAGCTCTCCCACACGACGGCTTCGCCGCTTTGGTTGCCTGCCGTGCCGTCCGTGCAATGTATATCGCTAAAGCAGACGCACATCCTGTCGGGCCGGCCTTCATCATCCGGGTCGGAGAAACTCGTCTCCTGCAGGCTCAGGAAACCCGGCGGCAGAGCGCCCCGCCCGTTAGCCTCCGCGTTTTGTTCCTTGGGGTCCATAGCCGCTCCTCTTTCAGACAGTCACGAAAGCCAGATACCGGATGAGACAATGAACAACAGTATAGACGCTGATTGTCCACGCCCTGCCCGCTGTATCCTGCCGTCATTTTCCCCTATACTGTGACGAACCCCACACTTCAAACCACGCAGGTGACTGATGGATATTGATCTCGAGAATCTGGTGTTTGCCGGACTGGAAGAAGCGCAAGAGCGCAATGCGGAACGTCTGGACGAGGCCGACAAAAAGGCGCAGGCCGTTGTCGCTGATGATGACTGCGGCGACGCCTGCAAAATCTGACGACGAAAACCGGCCTCGCGCCGGTTTTTTTGTTATGCATAGAAAACCCCCAGCTAGGCTGGGGGTTCAGTAAAGCTTTCAGCTTTGGAGTGGTTCTAAAAACCCCTTTTGATTTGTTAAAACAGGTTGCGGTCTGGCAACTGCAAGCGTTCAACAAGAAATCAAAAGGGGGTCCCAATGAGGGACGAAAAGAGCTTAGCGCACACGCGATGGAACTGTAAATATCACATAGTTTTTGCGCCGAAATACCGAAGGCAGGTGTTCTATGGGGAGAAACACAGAGCGATAGGCAACATCTTAAGGAAGCTATGTGAGTGGAAGAACGTGCGAATTCTGGAAGCGGAATGCTGTGCAGATCATATCCATATGCTTCTGGAAATCCCGCCAAAGATGAGCGTATCGGGCTTCATGGGTTACCTGAAAGGGAAAAGCAGCCTGATGCTCTATGAACAGTTTGGCGATCTGAAATTCAAGTACAGAAACAGAGAGTTCTGGTGCCGTGGTTACTACGTCGATACGGTGGGCAAGAACACGGCGAAGATACAGGAATACATAAAGCACCAGCTTGAAGAGGATAAAATGGGAGAGCAGCTATCGATCCCATATCCGGGCAGCCCGTTTACGGGCCGTAAGTAATCCATGAATGCAAATGTCAGATTGCGATGCGCCTGTTAGGGCGCGGCTGGTAACAGAGCCTTACAGGCGCATTTGAAAAACCTCCGGCTATGCCGGAGGATATTTATTCTGATCTATGCCGGATGCGCGTCGTCGTCCCGCAGCTTATCCAGCTGGGATACCAGCACCGCCAGGCTGGCGGCCGCCATTTTGTCCATCACCCTGGCGCGATGGACCTCAACGGTGCGCAGGGAAACACTGAGCTTATCGGCGATGTCCTTGTTCATCGACCCGCTCACCACCAGCCCCGCCACCTGCTTTTCTTTTGCCGTCAGCGACGCGTAGCGCTGCCTTACCTGTGCGGTTTCCAGCCGTTGCCGCGAGTGCTGGTAGCCCCGCGCGATGGCCGCGCGCAGCGGCTCCTGCGCCACCGGTTTTTGCAGAAAATCCACCGCGCCCAGCTTCATCTCCTCTACCGCCATCCCCACATCGCCATGGCCGGTCAGGAAGACTACCGCAAGGGTGCTGCGCTCACGGCGCAGGTGCGCAAAGATGGCATGCCCGTCCGGCGGCGGCATACGCATATCGAGCAGAGCAACGCCCTCCTGATGCAGCCCGGCCTGCGCCAGAAACGCGCCGCTGTTGTTCCAGCACTGCACCTCGTAGCCCATTGCGGCCAGTAAAAAGCGGCACGCGTCGGTCACCGCCTCGTCATCGTCCACCAGGTGAATCATTGTTCCTCCGTCGGCCGTCGCGGCAACGCCAGCGTGACCCGTAATCCCTGCCGTCCATCCGGCGCTATATGATTTTCCAGCTGAATATCGCCTTTAACGTTGCGCAGCAGACGCTGGCTTATGACCAGCCCCAGCCCCATACCGTCCCGGCGCGTGCTGCGAAAAGGCTGGAAAATCGCCGCCATCTGCGCAGGCGCAATGCCGCCCGCATTATCCGCAAGGGTCAGCGTCAGATGCGCCTCCTCGCGGATAAGCGTGACCCACAGCGACGTTGCTCCGGCCTGCACGGCGTTCAACACCACATTTGCCAGCACCTGCTCCAGCAGCACCGGCGGTAAAGTCACCGTCAGCGCCCGGTCGCCGTCGACGTTCAGCGATACGCCAGGGCAGGTCTGGGTCATCCGCAGCAGCGCCCAGACGCGCGACAGCGTGTCGATAACGCTCGCCGTCACCCACGTCGTCGGCGCGCTATCCGCGCCATTTTCGCCGCTGGCCCACTGGCGCAGGTTGCGAATAATATCGCCGCCGCGCCCGGCCTGTTTTTCTATCTGGTCTATCGCCTCCCGCACCGGCTGCGGCTCCCCGTTATCAGGCAGGCGCAACAGGCAGCCCTGCGCATACATGCGGATCGCCGACAGCGGCTGGTTAAGCTCATGGGCGAAGCCTGACGCCATCTCCCCCAGCAGGCTCATGCGCCGCGCCTGCTCCAGCGCCTGCTGCTGGCTGCGCAGTGCGTCGTTGGCCTTCTCTAATGCCCGCCCGCGACGGTTGACCAGAATCATCACCCAGATGTAGTTGGCCAGCGCGAGCAGCAGGACCGCCAGCAGGATACCCAGCGTCAGCTGATGCTGAATCAGCCAGCTTTTGACCGTCAGGCCCAGCCGCTGCTGCTCCGGATGCTGGTTCAGCTCGCGCAGCAGCGATTCCACCTCGCTGGTGGAGGTCGGCGCGCCCCAGCGGTAAGCATCCCCGGCATGACGGGCGAGCAGCGCCCGCGTGACGGCATCCGCCACCGCGTCGTTCACCCCCGGCAGCGCGCCAAAGGACCAGTCAGGATACAGCGCCGTGCTGACGAGGCACGGCTGCGCGGAAGGCTTCGCCAGCAGCGCGCGAAACCGCCGTTTATCCACCAGCCCCTCTTTATCCATGCTTTCCAGCAGACATACCGGCACGATCGCCGCCGAAATCGCCTCTTCGCGCAGCAGATAAATCAGGGCATCCGCCGGGAATCCGCTAAAGCGCAGGCGAAAATCGTCGCCGGGGCGCAGCCCGGCGTCATGCAGCGCCTTGAACCCCAGCAGATAGCCGCCAAACGCCAGCGGGTCCACCGCGCCGACCGTCGTACCGATAAGATCGTGCGCAGCGGTAATCGCGCTGTCGCGGCGCACCAGAATTACGCTGCCGGTGGCTTTGCTGGTTTCTTCGCCGGCGCTTGCCCCACGCAGCGACGCCAGCCAGCGCAGATGATAGTTGCTGTTGAGCTGCACAAACTGCGCCGGATTGGTGAGCACAAACTGAATGCGCTGCTGGTTGACCGCCTCCCGCATTCCCGCCAGGTCGAGCGGCTGCAGCTGAAAATGTTCGCCGGGGACTGCACGATTGAGCGCGTCCACCAGCGGCTGCCACTGCGTCTGCGTGACAGTGTCACCGCGCAGGGCCAGAATGCCGATCGTCCACTGCGCCGCCGCAAGCGCGGGAGAGAGCAGTAAACAGAGCGTCAGCAGGATGATGTTTTTCATGACGCATTCATACCAGACATGAAACCTCGGCATTTGTTTTAGATCAATCCCCGTCCGTATATGTGGTTAACCACAATAGAGGCTGACCAGAGAGAGTTTTTACACTGTAAATCATAGCGTTTGATTATGCGTTGCCGAGCTTCACCTTTCTCTTAACCGCGAACGCAGCGGAGGTGCCATGGACATCAGTAAACGACAATTTTTACAACAGCTGGGCGTAATTACCGCCGGCGCATCGCTGGTCCCCCTCGCGCAGGCGTCGATTGCCCTGCGGCCCGAACGTCGGGAAGGATCGGAGCAGCATCGCTATGCGATGCTCATCGACCTGCGCCGCTGCATCGGCTGCCAGTCCTGCACCGTCAGCTGCGCCATCGAAAACCAGACGCCGCAGGGCGCGTTTCGCACCACCGTCAACCAGTATCAGGTCAGGCTGGCCGGGCGCGACGAGGTGACGAACGTGCTGCTGCCCCGGCTGTGCAACCACTGCGATTCTCCGCCGTGCGTGCCGGTGTGTCCGGTGCAGGCCACCTTTCAGCGCAAAGACGGGATTGTGGTTATCGACAACACCCGCTGCGTCGGCTGCGCCTACTGCGTACAGGCGTGCCCGTACGATGCGCGCTTTATCAACCACGACACCCAGACCGCGGACAAATGCACCTTTTGCGCGCACCGGCTGGAGGTGGGGCTGCTGCCCGCCTGCGTGGAGTCCTGCGTAGGCGGCGCAAGGATTATCGGCGACCTCAAAGACCCGGACAGCGCCATCAGCAGGCTGCTGGCCCAGCACCACGCGGAGGTAAAGGTGCTCAAGCCGGAGAATAACACGCGGCCGCAGGTGTTTTATCTGGGACTGGACGATGCCTTTGTCACCCCGCTTCAGGGGCATGCCCAGCCGTCGCTCTGGCAGGAGGTGGAACTATGTCACGGATAATGATCGACGAAGTGCTGGCGCAGCCCCAGGCCATTACCTGGCTGCCCTGGGCGGTGCAGTACTTTTTCTTTATCGGTATCGCCGCCTGCGCCGCTCTGCTGGCGGCAGGCGCCCGCTGGATAGCGCGCGACCACAGCCCGCAGCTGCAGCGCCTGTGCCTGTTTATCGCCCTGACCTGCGCCATTACCGCCCCGCTGGCCCTGACGGCGGACCTGCACCAGACCGCCCGCTTCTGGCACTTCTACGCCTGGCCGACGCCGTGGTCATGGATGCCGTGGGGGGCGCTGTTTTTACCCTTGTTTACCCTGCTGCTGGGGATAGAGTTCGTCGGCTTCCACCTCAACGCCCTGACCGGACGGCGCCTGCCGCTGAGCGGCGCCGTCGCGGCAGGCGCGTCGCTCACCGCTATTGGTCTGCTGCTGTATACCGGCCGGGAAGTCTCCGTGGTACTGGCGCGGCCGCTGTGGTTTAGCTACGGGTTCCCGCTCGCCATGTTCGTGAGCGCCCTGCAGGCGCTGCTGGCGATCCTCGCCGCGCTGCTGCGCCAGCATACCGCCCTCGCCAGAACGCTGGCGCGAAGCCACCTTTTCACTCTGGCGCTGCTGGCAGCCGTGATGACGGCATGGATGGCGGGCGACACGCTCTCCGGGCAGAGCCTGCGTCAGTGGTGGCAGCTGAGCGGCGAAGCGCGCACCTACATGACGACGACCGTCGCGCTGTGGCTGCTGGCGACCGGCGGCGCGCTGTATGCAAGTTTCCGCCCCATCGGCGGCGCGACCGCCCTGCTTCTGGCGCTCAGCGCCATGGGGCTGTGCTGGCTGCTGCGCTGGGCTTTTCTTATCGGCGGCCAAACTATCCCCAAATACAGCGCGCTGGCAAACCCGTACCACCTGCCGCCCGGCACAGATGGCCTGCTGGCCATCGTCGGCACCTTCGGTCTGTGGATAGCATTGATGATTACCGTTCACGAGGGCCTGAGCTGGCTCTCAGGGAGACGACAACATGGCTAAATTATCACGTCGGCAGTGGCTGAAAATCGGTCTGGCCGCAGGCGGCTTTGCGGCTTTCGGGCTGAGCTACCGCGATATCGCGAAACGCGCGGTCGAGGGGCTGGTGAACGGCACCTCGGGGAAAATCACCCGCGACCGTATTTTCGGCAACGCGCTGGCGCCTGAGGCGACCGCCCTCGGCCCGTGGCGCGCCAGTCCCGATCAGAGCCTGTCGATGACCCAGTGCTTCGGCTGCTGGACCCAGTGCGGTCTGCGGGTGCGGGTGGACCGTAAAACCAATACCGTGCTGCGCATCGCCGGAAACCCGTGGCACCCGCTCTCCCAGGAGCATCCGTTCGACGCCGCCCTGCCGTTTGCGCAGGCCATGGCGAAACTCGCCGGAGAAAGCGGCCTGGAATCCCGTTCGACGGCCTGCGCCCGCGGCGCGACGCTGCTGGAAAGCCTCTACAGCCCGCACCGCATCCTGACGCCGATGAAGCGGGCGGGAAAACGCGGCGAAGGCAAATGGCGGAGCATCAGCTTTGAGCAGCTGATCGACGAGGTGACGGAAGGCGGTAATCTGTTTGGCGAGGGGCATGTGGACGGTCTGCGCGCTATTCGCGACCTGCAAACGCCGATCGACCCGGCGCACCCGGCGTTTGGTCCGAAGGCCAACCAGCTGCTGGTGACCAACACCAGCGACGAGGGACGCGACGGCTTTCTGCGACGCTTTGCGATCAACAGCTTCGGGTCGAAAAACTTCGGCGCCCACGGCGCGTACTGCGGCCTGTCGTGGCGTGCCGGCTCCGGCGCCACGCTTGGCGATCTGGACAAAAACCCGCACGTTAAGCCCGACTGGGAGCACGTCGAGTTTGCGCTGTTCATCGGCACGTCGCCCGCCCAGTCCGGCAACCCCTTCAAACGTCAGGCGCGACAGCTCGCCAGCGCCAGGCTGCGGGAAAGCTTCAACTACGTGGTGGTCGCCCCGGCGCTTCCGCTGACCACCGTACTGGCGGACGATCGCGGCCACTGGCTGCCGGTGAAGCCCGGCACCGATTCGGCGCTGACGATGGCGATGATCCGCTGGATTATCGAAAACCGCCGCTATCAGGAAAGCTATCTGCGGATACCGCACCCGCAGGCGATGCAGCGCCGCGGCGAGAAGAGCTGGACCAACGCCAGCTGGCTGGTTATCACCGACGACCACCACCCGCTGGCGGGGCAGCACCTCAGGGCCGCGCATCTCGCAGAGATGGACGCCGATGCCGACGACGCGCTGGTGGTTGATATGGACGGCAACCTCGTTCCGGCCAGCCGCTGCGAGCAGGCCATGCTGGAGGTTAATCGCCCGCTGACGCTGAAAGACGGTTCGTCGGTGACGGTAAAAAGCAGCTTTCAGTGCCTGAAGGAGGCGGCGGAAACCTTAACCTACGCCCAGTACAGCGCCCATTGCGGCATCGCGCAGACGCAGATCGTCGCGCTGGCGCAGGCGTTCACCGCCCACGGGCGCAAGGCTGCGGCCATCGCCCACGGCGGAATGATGTCCGGTAACGGCTTCTATAACGCCTGGTCGGTGATGATGCTCAACGTGCTGCTGGGCAATCTGAGCCTGGAAGGCGGCGTTTTTGTCGGCGGCGGGAAGTTCAACGGCCTGACCGACGGTCCCTGCTATAACATGACGCAGTTTCCCGGCAAGGTCGCCCCCAAGGGTCTGAGCATCGCCCGCAGCAAAACCGCCTATGAAACCTCAGAGGAGTTTCGCGAGAAGCAGGCCAGCGGCCGCTCTCCGTGGCCGGCAAAAGCGCCCTGGTACCCGTTCGTCGCCGGGCAGCTCACGGAGCTGCTGCCCTCGGCGCTGGACGGGTATCCCTATCCGCTGAAGGCGTGGATTTCGAACATGACGAACCCGCTGTACGGCGTCCCCGGCCTGAGCCAGACCATCGGCGAGCGGCTGAAAGACCCGCAGCGTCTGCCGCTGTTTATCGCGATCGACGCGTTTATGAACGAAACCACCGCCCTTGCGGACTATCTGATCCCCGATACCCACAACTTTGAGAGCTGGGGGTTTACCGCCCCGTGGGCGGGCGTCGCCAGCAAAACCACCACCGCCCGCTGGCCGATTGTCGCGCCAGCGACGTCCAGGACGGCCAGCGGCGAAGCGGTCTCGATGGAGGCATTCTGCATTGCGGTGGCAAAACGCCTGCAGCTGCCGGGCTTCGGCGATCGGGGGCTGAGCGACAGCCAGGGCAATCCGCAGCCGCTAAACCGGGCGGAGGACTACTATCTGCGGATGGCGGCAAACATCGCGTTCGCCGGGCAAAAACCGCTGCCTGAGGCCAGCCCGCAGGATATCGCGTTCTCCGGCGTCGACCACATCTGGCCGGAGATCGCCCGTACGCTCAAGCGTGAAGAGGCCCTGCGGGTGGCGTTCCTCTACAGCCGCGGCGGACGGTTCGCGCCGGAGGCCGCCGGGCGCCAGGACGGAACGGTGGGCGCGCCCTGGGCGGCGCCGCTGCAAATCTGGAACAGCGAGGTCGCCGTACATCGCTATGCCATGACCGGTGAACGCTACAGCGGCTGTCCGAAATGGTATCCGCCGCGGCTATCCGACGGGCGCGCGCTGGACGAGGTGTACCCGCCCTCTGACTGGCCGATGCAGCTGATGTCGTTTAAATCAAACCTGATGAGCAGCTCAACCACCATGATTGCGCGGCTGCACCACGTTAAACCGTCGAACCTGGTCGCCATCAATCCGGCCGACGGCGCGCGTTTACACCTCCGCCACGGCGATAAGGTGAAGATAACCACGCCCGGCGGCAGCGTCGAGGCGCAGGTAAGCCTGCTGATGGGCGTGATGCCCGGCGTTATCGCCGTTGAACACGGGTACGGACATAAAGAGATGGGCGCGCGCCAGCACTGGCTGGACGGCGAACCGCTGCCCCATCAGCCGCAGATTGCCTCAGGAATCAATATTAACGATCTCGGCTTCCAGGACCCGACCCGGACGGTCGCCGGTACCTGGCTTGACTGGGTCACCGGCGCCTCCGTGCGTCAGGGACTGCCGGCAAAAATAAGCAAATCAGGCTGACCTGCCACGCGCAAATGCGTACCTTTATTTGCCAAAGGTACGCATTATACGTAACGTATTGCGGGTTGCGCCGGGCAAATAAACTTACATTCATCAATGAATAAATAATTATCCGCAGCCATTTACGCCTGCTTAATCATTTACCCGCGACTTCCCTGCTGTAATTCATTACTCTTCTCGCACAGGTTTATTTTCCCTGTTAATGCTTACTTGGTAAAAAAACAATCATCGGGATAGTGAAATGAAAAAGGTCACACTGTTAATTGCTGCATGCACATTTATGGTTTGCGGTATGGCGAACGCGGCGAATGGCCAGGCCGTCGCAAATGCAAAAGCCGCATGCCAGAGCAACCCAACGCAGTGCGCAAACGCAAAATCGCAGGCGAAAAAAGAAGCGCAGGCGGCAAAAGAGGCCTGTTCTAAAAACCAGACCGCCTGTAACAACGCGAAGTCCAAAGCGAAAAAAGCCGTGAGCCAGTAAATAATAAAGGCAGCAGAGCCCCCCTCTACTGCCTTTATTAATAGCCTATCAGGCCGCCAGCTATAGGGTTATTTCCTGCACCTGCAGCTTTCGTTTCAGCGCCAGGTCGTCGGTCACGCCAAATTTGCGCATAATATTACGCTTATGCGAGCTGATCGTTTTTTGGCTGCGAAACAGCGAGCGCGATATTTCCACTCCGCTTTTCCCGTCGCGAAGAAATGCCAGAATTTTTGATTCGGTTTCCGTTAGCGAAACGGGTGCCGGGTCCGGCGTCTGCCCGTCCTTTATCCCCCGCACGAAGGCGCTTAAAAAACGCCTGTGGCGGTGGCTGCATTCAACGATTTCACTCATCGCCAGCTGATGCTCATCGACGCACAGCAGCGAACAGCGGCTTTGCCTCAGCAGATCGGCTATCAGGCGCTTTTGCGTCGCGCGCACCAGCGCCAGCAGCGGGCCCTGAGCGGCGGCCAGCGCGACGATATCAGCGTCCTGCCCGCCGGTCAAATCGATAACCGACAGGTTCGGCGCCGCGTTTTCGTCGTCGGACGACAGCGCTGACCAGCACCATTCCGGGTTAACAGACGCCAGATGACTGAACCCCTGGCTTAACGCGTCGGACCAGACGTTCCGCGGCGATAAATAGCGAACATAGTAGTAATGCATAGGACGATCACCGTTGTTGATAGAGCGTTGAGATCTGGGCTATTTCCGCCAATACCGTTAACCACTGATCCGGCGTTTTAATATCCAGCGACATGCAAATATTGTGTTTCCAGGAGAATACGGTTTTATAACAGCATCCCCGGTGCACAGAGATATCTTTTGCCGATAGCCCCGCAGAGAACAGCAATAAAATATCCAGTTCAGTTTGTGATATATCCGGCACCCGGCGTCGTTTAATTGCCGCATCCCATGGCGCGGCCATTTTTTGTAATGTCGCCGTAAGCTCATTGGTTAAGTTCTCTTCGGTTAAAACCTCATTAACACCTACCGCACGCAGTAATTTTGTCAAATAGAGATAGTCCGCAGGCACCCACGCAACCGTTTTTACCTTCATCATTTTCAAATGCCGAAATAGCCGAAGAAGTTCGGCAAAATTTTGCCCAACCCCGCCAACGCCTACGAGCACGCACATACTTTTATTTGCTGAACTGCGGATATCCGTAATATATGAAGTCGATATCTGATGTGGCCAGAGCGGCCGCGATTTACCATCAATGAGATGCTGAACCAAAGAGCGAAGAAGTACTCTTGGCTCATACAGCAATATTTGCGACACAGACCGATGCCTCTGAATTTACATTTTCAATGCTGCGACCGATCGGTAGAATAAATTAAAAGAGACCAAATACAACCCTTGAGTACGTCCAATCCTGGACCTTACTACCCGGCGGTCGCTCAGCTACGTTTTCAGCAAAATACCTCATCGCGGGAAATCCATGATATCTGCTGCGTTTTTACCGCCGGATAATGCGTACGACGGCGATAAGACCCCAGCGTCTGCGGGCTGCAATAGGTACAGCTCTCCAGCCAGTCGATATGCCCGGCCCGTATTCCCGCCGCCAGCAGGTGCAGTTCGCAAAAGTGCGGCAAATCGAACCACAGGCCGTTGGGCTCCCGGGGAGCCGCGCTGTGCGGGTTGGGACGCTGCGGAGCGTTAAAGAAGAGGCTGTCGCGGTGCGCCTGCGCCAGCGCGCCGCCGGGGGTGGTCAGCAGCAGCGGGAAAAAGCCTGCGGAAACCTCGTAGCAGCAGGCGCGGATATGCGGGCCAACGGCCACAACCACATCGGCGGGCGCGATGCCGTGGCGTATAAACTGCCGGACGCTGTTCTCGACGATCCCCTGGGCAATGCCTTTCCAGCCCGCATGTACCCCGGCGATAAACCGCCCGTCGCGGGACGCCATCAGCAGCGGCAGGCAGTCCGCCGTCGTGATGGCTATCTTCTCCCCGGTCAGATGCGTAAAAACGCCGTCCACCTGCGGGCGGCCCTGCGGACGGCGGCGGTCAAGCGCGAGCAGCTCAGCGCCGTGAACCTGCTTAATGTCCAGCTCGCCGGCGCGGTCGCGCCCGGCGCTTTCCGCCGCGGTGAGAAAAGCATGGCGGATGCCGGGGACCTCCAGCAGCAGTTGTGAATGCAGGGTCATGTTTGCTCCACCCGTTGTACGTTGTCGCAATAACCCTAAGCCAGCCGCGCCGATCCGGCAAGTACGGAGGACGCGGCTGTTCGTCCGGCGTCAGAGCACCTTGCTGAGAAACGCGGCGGTGCGCGGGTTGGTGGGCGCGCCGAAAATCTGCGCCGGCGTGCCCTGCTCCTGAATCACGCCCTGGTCGATAAAGATAACCCGGTCGGCCACCTCGCGGGCAAATCCCATCTCGTGGGTGACGATGACCATCGTCATCCCTTCCCCCGCCAGCGCTTTCATCACCGCCAGCACATCCCCCACCAGCTCGGGGTCAAGCGCGGAGGTGGGCTCGTCAAACAGCATGATCGAAGGCTGCATCGCCAGCGCCCGGGCGATCGCCACGCGCTGCTGCTGGCCGCCGGAGAGACTTGAGGGCCAGGCGTCGCGTTTATCGCTAAGCCCCACCTTTGCCAGCAGGCTTTCCGCCAGCGTCTGCGCCTCGCTGCGCGTCATTCCGCGCAGCGCCATCGGCGCCATCAGCAGGTTTTCCAGTACCGTCATGTGCGGGAACAGGTTGAAGCGCTGAAACACCATCCCGACGCCTTCGCGCAGCTTATTGAGATCGGTCTTCGTATCGTGCACCGCATAGCCGTTGACGATGACCTCGCCTTCGGTGACCGATTCCAGCGCGTTCATGCAGCGCAGAAAGGTACTTTTCCCGGAGCCGGACGGGCCGATGATGCAGACCACCTCCTGCGGCTGAATATTGCAATCGATACCCCGCAGCACGTGGCTGTCGCCAAAGTGCTTATGCAGATTTCTGATCTTAATCACTTTTGCCAAACCTCTTCTCAAGACGGTTAACCAGCTGCGCCAGCAGGAACGTTATCACCCAATACACCACGGAGATGGTCAGGTAGGGTTCCCAGTAGGTGGCATAAGCGCCGGACACCGTACGGGCGGCATAGGCCAGATCCGCCAGACCGATGGCGGAGGCCAGCGAAGAGTCTTTGACAATCGCTATCGCGTTGTTGCCAAGCGGCGGCAGAATCCGGCGAAACGCCTGCGGCAGGATCACCTTGCGCATCGATTTCCACCACGGCATTCCGAGCGCGCACGACGCCTCCATCTGTCCCTTGTCGATGGACTGGATCCCGGCGCGGAAAATCTCTGAAACATAGGCGCCGGCATTGAGCGTAATGGCGACAATACAGGACAAGAACGCGCCGTAATCCGCGCGCAGGGCGCGGGCGAAATCGCTGCTCATCAGGCCGCCGGTTACCAGCAGGCCGTCACGGGGGTTGATAAACAGCGGGATCAGCGCAAAGTGCACCACCATGATTTGCACAAACAGCGGCGTACCGCGAAAGGCGCTGACGTAGAAGCGCACCGGAAACTGCACCAGATAGCGCAGCACGTACTTCCATGGCCCATGTTCGGCTTTCGCCATCCGCCCGAGGCCCAGCGTCAGCCCCCACAGCGTGCCCAGAATCACGCAGATAATGGTGCATTTAATCGTCATCCAGGCGCCTTCCATAAACAGCGGCAGATACTCCTGGATAATCTCCCAACGGAATCCCGTCATACGTTTTCCCTGAAAAAATGCGGCTGGCGCGAAAGCCGCGACAGCCGCGTTAATCCTGACTGCGTATTACTGTGCCGGCAGCGCAGGCACGTTGTCGTCAAACCAGGTCTTATAGATTTTCGCGTAGGTGCCGTCGGCGACGATTTTCTTCAGGCCGTCGTTGATTTTCGCCAGCAGCGCGTCGTTGCCTTTCGCGACCGCAATCCCGAAATACTGACGCTCAAATTTCGCATCCGACACCAGTTTGAACTGCTTTTCCGGGTGCTGTTTGATGTAGTACTTCACCACGCCGACGTCGCCGACCGCCGCGCTGACGCCGTCTTCAAACAGCTCCTGCAGCATCAGCGGCGTGTTATCGAAGCGCTTAATGGCGGTGCTGTTTTTACCAAGGACGTCAGAAACCACGATGTCGCCGGTGCTGGAGTTCACCACGCCGACTTTTTCATCTTTCAGCGACGCCAGCGAGGCGACTTTGGAGGTTGACGGCACCACGATGGACTGCTCTGCCGGGAAATAAGGCGCGGAGAAATCGACCATCTGCTTACGCTTGTCGGTAATGGTGATCCCCGAAATAATGATGTCGCGATCGCCCGCGTTCAGGGTCGCGAAAATCCCCTCCCACGGCGTATTGACCAGCTTAATGTTGAAGTTTTCCGCTTTAGCGATGGCCTTGATGATGTCGATATCAAAACCTTCCAGCTGCTTCTGGTTGTTTTCAAATTCAAACGGACGGTAGGTACCGCCCGCCCCAACCACGTAGGTTTCCTGCGCCGCCTGCGCGCTGCCCGCCAGCGCCGCCAGTAAACACCCTGCTTTAATCCATTTCGTCCACATACAATCACCTTTTTATGCATTTAATATGCATAAAATTACATAATAAGGCGGTTGAGCGCAATGGATATGTGGTCGGTCCTTATCTGCCGCCGGATTTTCCTATCGCCCGGTGCAGCTCGTTGATGCGTTTCATCGACTTCATGGTCTGCTGCGGCCGGGTTGACGCCACCGACAGCACAATCATCTCGAGGCAGATCAGCACCGTACCGTGCAGCGGTACGCGCCCGTTATCGCCGCCGCGCGGCACCTCGACCACCACCTGCGACAGCTGGCTGAAGCGCGAGTCTGGCGCCTGGGTCAGCAGAATCGTCGGGATCCCCAGCCGTTTAGCCTCTCTCAGGGTGGTAAGCCCTTCGCGGTGCGGCGATTTTTGCCCCATCATCACCAGCACATCGCCGCGCTGCAGGTTGATAAGCTGTTCGGCGAGGCTAAACCCGGTGCGGTTGAGCACACACGACGGCAGGCCAATGCGGCTGAACAGCCGGGCGGTATACTCCGCCAGAATACCGGAAGCGCCGATGCCGAAGATGGCGACCTGGCGGGCGTCCGCCAGCAGCGCCACCGCCTGCGCCACCGCGGCCCGGTTCTGCGGGCGCGCCAGAATATCGCAGGCGCGCTGATGCCCTTCCAGCACGAAATCGATGCTGGAGCTGACGTCGCTCGACAGGGCGCTGACCGTCGACAGCATTTTCTCCGAGGAGGTGACCGTGGGGCCAAACCAGCGCTCCATAGTCTGCTTCAGCTCTCGCAGCCCGGCGAATCCCAGCGCCTGAATCGCCCGCACCACGGTGGCGTCCGAGGTGCCGGTCGCCGCGGCTATCTGCATGGCGGTACGCTCCAGCACCACCTCGCGGTTGTCGTTGATGTAGTTCACCACCGCCTGCAGCCGGGGAGACAGCTGGTGCGCGCGGGCGCGGAAGCGATCGCCGAACAGGTCGACCCGCCCCTTTCCTCTGGCGTTCATTGCGCGATCGCCGGAATCGGGCGCCCCGCGATATGCGACTGCACCTGCGCCACCATCAGGCTCAACGCCGCGTAGGAGTTAGAGATAACCTCCTCGCGCGGCAGCAGCACATAGCGCCCGCTGCGGCAGGCCTGCATAAAATCGCACCAGCCGGGCATCACCGCCTCCATGGCCTTTCGCTCATCGTCCGCCCTGCCGCCGGTGTCCGAACGCCAGGTGGCGAAGACAAAATCGGCGTCCAGCTCCGGGAGCCGCTCGGCGCTGACGTCGATGCGCTGGCCGTCCGGGATCTGCTCGATAAGCGGCGGGAAGCGGAACCCGGCATCGCGCAGCACGCGCCCGAGCGCGTGATAGGCGTGGTGAACGGTAACCTTGCCGCCGTTCGCCTGGATAACCGACACGGTGATGCGCTGCGTATCAACCATCGCCTTCAGCTGCGTAATCTCCTCCTGATAGCGTCGGTCAAGAATGGCCAGCCGCGCGCGGGTATCGGTCAGGTCAGCCAGCTGCTGATAAATACGCGGCGCGCTGCCGAGCAAATGATCGATGCTCACCGTCGGGGCGATTTTTTGCAGCTGCTCCACCGGCACATTGCGGTTAGGTTCCGTGATGATAAGGTCGGGCCTGGCGTCGGCGACCGCTTCGAGATCGATATCGGCGCTGCCGATGAACTGGATGGCGCTGTTATCGAAATCAATGCCCGTCAGCGCCGCGCTGGAACGCAGGTAATGGCTGCCGTCCGGCCGGGTGCGGCCGTGGCTGGCGACCGGCGGCACGCCAAGCTCGATAAGCGGGATCGTAATATCCAGATCGTGCAGCGACACAATGCGCAGCGGGCGTACCGGCACCTGAACGGTACGGCCAAGATCGTCGGTAAATGCCCGCATTGGCGCCGCCTGCGCCGTACAGCCGAGCAGTAAAAGGAAGGAACATATCCAGCGCATAGCAACCCTTATTTACAGCGCGTCGCGACGACGCCATAGCAACATTAAAAAGAACGGTCCGCCCACCAGCGCAATGACGATCCCGGCGGGAATTTGCAGCGGCGCGAACGCCAGGCGTCCCAGCGTATCGGTAAGCAGCACCAGCAGCGCGCCGGTTAACGCGCTACCGCACAGCAGCGCCACCTGGCCGCCGCGCAGCAGAAATCGCGCCATGTGCGGCGCCATCAGCCCGACAAAGCCGAGGCTGCCGACGCAGGAAACGCTGGCGGAGGTGAGCAGCACCGGCGCAAAGAACCGCAGCAGCATCAGCGGCGGCAGCCGGACGCCCAGCCCGGTGGCCGCCGCGTCGCCCAGCATGGCGACATCCGCCGCCCGGGCGCTGAGAAACAGCATCAGCGCGCCGGGAATGGCCCAGGCCAGCGCCACCAGCAGCAGCGGCCAGGACGCGGACTGCAGGCTGCCGGCAAGCCACATCATCGCCGTCTGGACATCGCGCACATCGGCGGTGGTCATGAACATCCCCACCACCGCGGCCAGCCCCCACGACACGCCGATACCGATGAGAATAAAGCGCGGGCGCGACAGATCGCGGGCCATCAGCACGACCGCCAGCGCCACCAGCGTCCCGCCGAGCAGCCCAGCCAGCGGCCGCCAGGCCACGCCAAGCGCCGGGAAAAACAGCACCAGCGCCAGCACCACGATGCTGGCCCCCTCCTTCACGCCGATAAGCCCCGGGTCCGCCAGCCCGTTACGGGTAATGCTCTGCATCGCCGCCCCGGCCATACCGAGCATGGCGCCACACAGTAGCGCCATCAGCAGACGCGGCAGCCGGATATCCTGCACCACCAGCGCCTGCTGGGCGCTGAGCGCGCTGGCGTCAAACAGCGCGCGGGCGATGCGGCCCGCCGGTATCGCCAGCGACCCGCTCGCCAGGCCAACGACCAGCAGCGCCAGTATCAGCACGATCATCGCGGCGGCGACCCGCAGCGCTTTGGGGCGCAGCAGCAGCCGCGCGCCCGGCAGCGTCATCGTACGAAAACCGGCCCGCGTCAGCGCACTTTTCATCGCAAACACCTCGCGGCGATAAGAATGAACACCGGCGCGCCCACCAGCGCCGTCACCACGCCGGTCGCCAGCTCCTGCGGGGCCAGCAGCGTGCGGGCGGCAATATCCGCCGCCAGCAGCAGCAGCGCGCCGACCGGCAGGGAGAGCACGACGGCAACCCGCAAATCGTCAGTAATAAACCGCCGGATAAGGTGCGGCACCACCAGGCCGATAAATCCCAGCGGCCCGGCTACCGCCACCGCCGTGCCGCACAGCAGCGCAGTGGCGACCAGGCCGAGCAGCCGGGTGCGCAGCAGATTGACGCCAAGCCCCCGGGCGACGGTATCGCCCAGCGCGAGCACGTTAAGCCGCGGCGCCAGCGCCAGCGCTATCAACAGCCCGGCCAGCGCCGGCCACAGCGCGTGCTGCAGCGTTTCCCGGCCAATCCCCGACAGATCGCCCGCAAGCCAGGTGCGCAGCGCCAGCAGGGTTTGTTCATCCAGGATCAAAATGGCGGCGGTCAGCGAGGAGGCAAACGCCGACAGCGCCACGCCGCACAACGTCACCTTAAGCGGCGTGGCCCCGCCGCGCCCGGAAGAGGCCAGCAGCATCACCAGGCTGAACCAGAGCGCCGCGCCGGCCGCCGCTACCAGAGGTTGCCCGACGCTGCTGAACCCCAGCGCCGAGCCGCAGACCACCGCCAGCGCCGCCCCGGCGTTAAGACCCAGAATATGCGGCTCTCCCAGCGGGTTGCGGATCAGCGTTTGCAGTAGCAGCCCCGCCGCGCCCAGCGCGCCGCCGACCAGCAGCGCGGCCAGCAGCCGACGCAGCCGCAGCTCGACGACGATGCGCTGCGCAAACTGCGTCGGATCATAGTCCACCAGCGCCTCGAGTACGGTCTGCGCCGGGATATAGCGCGCGCCCAGCCCGAGATGCACCAGCGCGCCGCTGGCCAACAGCAGCAGGAGGGCCAATGCGTAGCCAGGCTTCCGGCCGCGCGCGACGCCGGGTAAGGTCCTCACGCGCATGACGGCGCCCCTTCACTGGCGCGAAACGGCATAAAAAAGGGTTTTCCGGTCAGCGGGTTGAGGGTCATATGCACGTCAACGTCAAACACGGTTTTGATAAGCTCCGGGGTACACAGCGCGCTGTCATGAATGACGCCCTGCAGCGCTCCCTGGCGCAGGAACACCAGCGTATCGGCATAGTTGACGGCGAAATTGAGATCGTGCAGCACCACCACCACGGTACGCCCGTGATCGCGGGTGAGCTGCCGGAGAAGCTCGAGGATCTCCACCTGGTAGCGAAGATCGAGCCAGGTGGTCGGCTCATCCAGCAGTATCGTCGGCGTCTCCTGGGCCAGCGCCATGGCTATCCAGCAGCGCTGCCGCTGGCCGCCGGAGAGGCTGTCGACCGGTAAATGCGCCAGCGCCGAGGTGCCGGTGACCGCCAGCGCCTGTTCCACCGCCCGCTCATCGGCCGCCGACCACTGCCTGAGCAGCCCCTGCCACGGATAGCGCCCGCGGGACACCAGCTCAAAAACGGTCAGCCCTTCGGGCGCCGTGGCGCTCTGCGGCAATATCCCGAGCTGGCGCGAGACCGCTTTCGTCGGCTGCTGATGAATCTGCTTGCCGTCGAGCCAGACGCAGCCGCCCAGCGGCTGCAGCAGCCGCGCCATGGTTGAAAGCAGCGTGGATTTCCCTGAGCCGTTGGCGCCGACCAGCGCGGTCAGCTTTCCCTGGGGAATCGAGAGGCTAATCTCATCGATAATTCGCTGCTGTCCGTAGCCCGCGGACAGCGAATCCAGAACCAGTCCTGAAGACGGTGTATCCAGCCGTGGTGGCATGTTCACTCCTGCGCCGCAACGGCAAGTGAAATAAAAATAAATCTCATTCGCATGATCATGCTGCGTAGCGATGTAGTAGTCAAGCGTCGCTATCTTCTCCATTGCTTCACGAATTCCTGACAAAAAACAGGGTTATACCGCTGCCCGCATGAATTTTAAAACCCCGTTAAATCATGATGATAAAACCACACCCCGACGAAAGGCTGCGATACCGGGCGTAAAAATCCTGCCGCTGAAATTTTTCTGCCGCCCGGCGTTTACTACTACATTTTCACATGATTGAATGATTCTCAATTACATATCCGATCGCGTCACAGCGGAAATAACGGATAGATTTTTTGTTCAGGGCAATGATTTCACTGGCTTTTGTTTGTTCACGGGAAAATAACAATGACTCCACATACCCCCTCTTTTGCGGGGATAAAAGGGCGTGCGCTCTTTTCGCTGGCCTGTGCCGGCGTATTGACCTCTCCGGGATTAATGGCGGCGCAGCCCGCCGCGACACAGGATAAGAAAGAGGACGTCATGACCGTTGTGGGCGAGACGGCGCAGGCCGATCTTAGCGCTACCGACGGCTATCAGCCGCTCAGCTCCTCCACGGCGACGCTGACCTCGATGCCGCTGCTCGATATCCCCCAGGTGGTGAATACCGTCAGCGATAAGGTGCTTGAGGATCAGCACGTCACGACGCTTGATGAAGCGCTGTATAACGTGGCAAACGTTGTGCAGACCAACACCCTCGGCGGTACTCAGGATGCGTTCACCCGCCGCGGTTTTGGCGCCAACCGCGATGGCTCAGTGATGACCAACGGCCTTCGCACCGTCCTGCCGCGCAGCTTTAACGCCGCCACCTCGCGCGTGGAGGTGCTGAAGGGGCCCTCCTCGACCCTGTACGGGATCCTTGACCCCGGCGGGCTGATTAACGTCATCACTAAGCGCCCGGAGCAGACCTTCGGCGGCTCGCTCTCCGGCACCTCGAGCAGCTTCGGCGGCGGAAGCGGCCAGTTCGACGTGACCGGACCGATTGACGGGACGCCGCTGGCCTTTCGGCTGATCGGCGAATATCAGAACGAAGATTACTGGCGCAACTTCGGTAATAACCGCAGCAGCTTTATCGCCCCTTCGCTGGCCTGGTTCGGCGAAGACGCGACGGTGAACCTCTCCTGGTCGCATCGCGATTACCACGTTCCGTTCGACCGCGGCACCATTTTCGATCTCAACACCGGGCAGGCGGTGAAGGTCGATCCTAAGGTGCGTTTCGATGAGCCGTTCAATATTACCGACGGCAAATCCGATCTGGCGCAGCTCAACGCCGAATACCGGCTGAACAGCGCCTGGACCGCCCGCGTTGACTACAGCTACAGCCAGGACAAGTACAGCGACAACCAGGCGCGCGTGATGGCGTATGACGCGAAAACCGGCAATCTCACCCGCCGCGTCGACGCCACCCAGGGTTCGACGCAAAAAATGCACGCCGCCCGCGCCGACCTGCAGGGCAACGTGGTCATCGGCGGCATGTATAACGAGATCCTCAGCGGTATCGCCTATGAGAACTACGATCTGCTGCGCACCGATATGATCCGCTGCAAGAACGTGAAGGGGTTTAATATCTACAGCCCGGTCTACGGCACTCTCGATAAGTGTACGACCGTGTCGGCGGCGGACAGCGATCAGCGCATCCAGCAGGAGAGCTACGCCGCCTATGTGCAGGACGCGCTCTACCTGACCGACAGGTGGATTGCCGTTACCGGCGTGCGCTACCAGTACTACACGCAGTACGCCGGCAAGGGGCGCCCGTTCCAGGAAAACACCGACAGTGCCGATCGCAAATGGACGCCGAAGGCGGGCCTGGTGTACAAGCTGACGCCATCCGTGTCGCTGTTCGGCAACTACTCGCAGGCGTTTATGCCGCAGTCCTCTGTCGCCAGCTACATTGGCGATCTGCCGCCGGAGGAGTCCACCGCCTGGGAGCTGGGGGCGAAGTTCGAACTCTTTCGCGGCGTGACCGCGAATATCGCGCTCTTTGATATTCATAAGCGCAACGTGCTGTACAACGAGCAAATTGGCGGGGAAACCATCGCCAAAACCGCCGGTAAGGTGCGCTCCCGGGGCGTGGAGGTCGATCTCGCCGGCGCACTCACCGAAAATCTGAGCGTTATCGCCAGCTATGGCTACACCGACGCCCGGGTCACTGACGACCCGGATTACGCGGGTAAGCCGCTGCCGAACGTGCCGAAACACACCGGATCGCTGTTCCTGACCTACGATATTCATAACGTCTGGAACAGCAACACCCTGACCTTCGGCGCGGGCGGCCACGGCGTTAGCCGCCGCTCCGGCACCAACGGCGCGGACTACTATCTGCCCGGCTACGCCGTCGCCGACGCGTTTGCGGCCTATAGGCTGAAGCTGCAGTATCCGGTGACGCTGCAGGTCAACGTCAAAAACCTGTTCGATAAAACCTACTACACCTCGTCGATCGCCACCAACAACCTCGGCAACCAGATTGGCGACCCGCGCGAAGTGCAGTTCACGGTAAAAATGGACTTCTGATCGCCCGCACCCGCTCTCCCACTTTGGAGGGAGAGCGGGAAACAGCGATTGCATCCCCAATCGCTATATATTCTAATACATATCGCCTCCTTCCCTTTCTTTGAGCGATGCTATGTCCCGTTTGCTACGTACACTTCTGAGCCTTACGCTGGCCTGCGCCTGCCTGCTTACCTTTTCTCCCGCTGGCGCCAGCCGTACGGTCACTGACCAATTGGGCCGCCAGGTAACCCTGCCCGACACCGTCAGCCGGGTCGTGGTGCTGCAGCACCAGACGCTGAACCTGCTGGTGCAGCTCAACGCCGCTGACGATATCGTGGGCGTACTGAGCAGCTGGAAAAAGCAGCTCGGCCCCGGGTTCGCCCGCTTTATGCCGGGCATTGACCACCTGCCGATGCCGGGGGATTTAACCCAGGTCAATATCGAAAGCCTGCTGGCGCTGCATCCCCAGGCGGTGTTTGTCGCCAACTACGCGCCCGCGGCGATGATCCAGCAGATCCAGAGCGCGGGGATTCCGGTGGTGGCGATTTCGCTGCGCCAGGACGCCGCGGGCGAAGAAGATAAAATGAACCCGACGATGGCCAATGAAGAGCAGGCCTATAACGACGGGCTGAAGCAGGGCATCGCGCTGATCGGCGAAGTGATGGGCCGTACGCGCGAGGCGCGCGCGCTCATCGATTACACCTTTGCCGCGCGCGCCAGCGCCAATGCGCCCGTTGCGGAGATTGCCCAGGATAAGCGCGTGCGCGTTTATATGGCCAACCCCGATCTCAACACCTACGGCTCCGGTAAGTACACCGGGCTGATGATGAACCACGCCGGGGCGCTGAACGTGGCGGCCGCGACGGTGAAAGGCGCGCGTCAGGTCTCGCTTGAGCAGGTGCTACAGTGGAACCCGCAGGTGATTTTTGTTCAGGATCGCTACCCGCAGGTGGTTAAAGAGATTGAAAACGATCCCAACTGGCAGGCGATCGACGCGGTGAAAAACCATCGGGTGTGGCTGATGCCGGAATACGCCAAGGCCTGGGGCTATCCGATGCCTGAGGCGCTGGCGATAGGCGAGCTGTGGATGGCGAAGAAGCTCTATCCGCAGCGCTATCAGCACGTTGATGTCGACGCCAAAGCGCAGGACTACTACCAGCGCTTCTACCGCGTCAACTGGAACGCGGATGCACAGCCGTAACCGCTATCGCGCCCTGCAAACGCTGCTGATTCTGCTCACCTGCGCGCTGGCGCTGGGCTCGCTCTGCCTGGGGCAGTACCGCCTTAGCGCGGGCGACGTGATGACGCGCCTGCTCCATCCGGGACAGTTTCCGGACATCACCCGGCAGGTCGTCTGGTCGGTGCGGCTGCCGCGGGTAGTGATGGCGCTACTGGCCGGCGGCGCGCTGGGGCTGTGCGGGGCGACGCTGCAGGGCGTGTTTCGTAACCCGCTGGTCGACCCGCATATTATCGGCGTCACTTCCGGCGCGGCGTTTGGCGGCACGCTCGCGATTCTGCTCGGGCTCGCCCCCGTGCTGATGATGGGTTCGACCTTTGGCTTTGGCCTGGCCGCGCTGGCGCTGGTCTACCTGATTGCGACGCTGCAGGGGCGGGAAAGCACGCTGGCGCTGATCCTCTCCGGGATCGTTCTCAGCGGTTTTTTCGCCGCGCTGGTCAGCCTGATGCAGTACCTGGCCGATACCGAAGAGACGCTGCCGAACATCATTTTCTGGCTGCTGGGCAGCTTTGCCACCGCGAACTGGCATAAGGTGCTGACCCTGGCGCTGCCGGTATGTCTGGCCGCGCTGGCGCTGTACCGGCTACGCTGGCGGATCAACCTGCTGTCGCTGGATGAAAAAGACGCCCGGACGCTGGGGGTGGCGGTAAAGCCGCTGCGCCGCGGCGTACTGCTGTGCTGTGCGCTGCTGGTCGCCGCGCAGGTGGCGGTCAGCGGCAGCATCGCCTGGGTCGGTCTGGTTATCCCGCATCTGGCGCGCCTGCTGGTGGGCGCCGACCACCGTCGCCTGCTGCCTACGGCGTTCTGGCTGGGCGGCGGATTCATGATCATGGTTGACGATATCGCCCGCACGCTGACCGCCGCGGAGATCCCGCTGGGCATCATCACCGCCCTGTTCGGCGCGCCGGTCTTTACCGGGCTGCTGGCGTACAGCAGCCGGAGGCGCGCGCAATGACGGCGCCTTCACTTACCGTCAGCAACCTGCGCTACGGCTATCGCCAGCCGCTGTTTGCGCCGCTGAGCTTTGCGTGTCGTCCCGGCGACGTCTGGGCCATTCTCGGCGCCAACGGGCGGGGGAAAAGTACGCTGCTCGACACCCTTACCGGCACGCTGCCGACGCTTGGCGGCAGCGTGCACGTCAGCGGCGGCGCAAGCGTCGTGCCGCAGTCTTTTCGTCCGGCCTTTGCCTGGCAGGTGCATGATGTGGTGCTGATGGGGCGGGCGCGCCACGTCGCGCTGTTTGCACAACCGTCCGCCGGGGACGACGCGCGGGTTAGCGAGGCGCTACAGCAGCTGAACATTCTGCCGCTGGCCCGTACGCCGTTTAACGGCCTTTCCGGCGGCCAGCAGCAGCTGGTCATGATCGCCCGCGCGCTAGTGAGCGGGAGTCAGAATATCCTGTTGGATGAGCCCTGCTCGGCGCTGGATCTCGCCAATCAGCAGGTGGTGCTGCAGCTCATCAGCAATCTGGCGCATCGCCAGCAGCGAAGCGTGCTGTTTACCACCCACGACCCCACGCACGCGCTGCAGGTCGCCAGCCACGCGCTGCTGCTGCTGCCGCAGGGCCAGTGGCTGGCGGGCGAAACGTCGGCGGTGCTGACGGAGGAAAACCTGCGGCAGGCGTACGGAGTTACGGTGCGTAAAATCACGCTGGCTGACTCGCCCTGCCCGGTGCTGGCGCCGCTATTCAGCCTCGAGCGTTAGAAACCCCATCTGGCGCAGGACGCTCTGCCCGGCGGCGGAGACAATATACTGCGCCAGCCGCCGCGTCGGCTCGTTGTCGTCCAGCAGCGCCATCTGATATTCGCACAGCGGGTTATAGGGCGCGGGAATCGACAGGATCTGCAGATCGTCGGCGCCCGCCAGCGCGCGGCTGTAGTGCGCGTAGCCGATAAACAGCTCGGCACGCCCCGAGCGAATGATCCAGGCGCTGGCCACTTCTGCGGCAGGTACCGTCAGGGTATCGCGCCCGCCCACCAGCGGCAGCGCCCTGTGCTTCAGGGCCGCGCCCAGCCCGGGGTGCCGCGCCTCGATGTTGTCGAACAGCTGCCAGGTGTAGTCTCCGGAGGGATCGCTGCCCGGCGTTGAGGTGGCGAGGCGCAGCGCCGGATCGGCCAGCAGCGCCAGCCAGTCCCGCGGCGGCGCATCCGCCAGGCGGCGGGCGGTGAGGTTCAGGCGATTAAAAGCGAAGGTCTGCGCGCTCAGCGCTTTCCCCTGCCGCAGCAGCGCCTGCGGATGCGCGGTATTCGCGGAGGCGAACAGGCTGCAGCGCTCGCCGGCCTCGATCCGCTCGCGCAACAGCCCTGCCGGACCAAAATCGATATCAACCGTCAGCCCCGTCGTTTGCGCAAACGACGCCGTCAGCGGAAGCAGCGCCCGTTTCAGGCTGCCGGCGGCGAGTACGGAAAGTGTCGCTGTCATCATGTCTCCTGCGTCGTTTTACCGTCCCGACAGCGCGAAAATGACCTTTTCCATCGCCTCGCGGGTCAGCTCTGCGCGCTTAATTTTGGGGTTGGCGAGCGCGGTGCGCAACACGCCGGCAATCACGATATGCTTCGGTTCCTGTCCCAGGTCGCGCATCTCCAGCACCACTTTACCGACCACCCGGCACATTTCCTGATACAGCGCGTCGTCTTTACTCTGATTACCCATCGCCTGGCTCCTGCTAACCTATTAATAATAAAATTATTATTGATAATTATTCACCGCAGATCAAACGGAAGCTGCGTCGACCTGTTACTGTCAAAGATCAAATTACATAAAATTCATTAACGACTTCTAACCTGTTCTGAAACAGCGTTTTTGTTTTCTTTTTTACCCGTAACCTCGTATAATGTTCGCCGATTATCACTTGAATGGTTTCAGCTCGTTGGACTACACACAAAAAAGCGCAAAACTTAACCACCCTTGTAAAGCTGATAACCTGGCTCACTTTCTTCTGCACGCTTATTTGATGTCACCTATCCTTAACGCGTGGCATCACAACATTATTCGTTACATCGGTTTGACTCCGTGGCAGTGCGCCCCCGGAGCGAGATTTCCATATCCTTCTCAACTTAAAGACTAAAACTGTCATGAAAAAGACCAAAATTGTTTGCACCATCGGTCCGAAAACCGAATCTGAAGAGATGCTGACCAAAATGCTGGACGCTGGCATGAACGTCATGCGTCTGAACTTCTCCCACGGTGACTATGCAGAACACGGTCAGCGCATCCAGAACTTGCGCAACGTGATGAGCAGAACCGGTAAGAAAGCGGCGATCCTGCTGGATACCAAAGGTCCAGAAATCCGCACCATCAAGCTGGAAGGCGGTAACGACGTCGCTCTGAAAGCGGGCCAGACCTTCACCTTCACCACCGACAAATCCGTTATCGGCAACAGCGAAATCGTTGCGGTGACCTACGAAGGTTTTACCAGCGATCTGAAAGTCGGCAACACCATCCTGGTTGACGACGGCCTGATCGGCATGGAAGTTACCGCTATCGAAGGTAACAAGGTTATCTGTAAAGTGCTGAACAACGGCGACCTGGGCGAAAACAAAGGCGTTAACCTGCCTGGCGTTTCCATCGCGCTGCCGGCGCTGGCTGAGAAAGACAAGCAGGATCTGATCTTCGGCTGCGAGCAGGGCGTAGACTTCGTTGCGGCCTCCTTTATCCGTAAGCGTTCCGACGTGCTGGAAATCCGTGAGCACCTGAAGGCGCACGGCGGCGAGAACATCCAGATCATCTCCAAAATTGAAAACCAGGAAGGCCTGAACAACTTCGACGAAATCCTCGAAGCGTCCGACGGCATCATGGTTGCCCGTGGCGACATGGGCGTTGAAATTCCGGTTGAAGAAGTTATCTTCGCCCAGAAAATGATCATCGAAAAATGCGTCCGCGCGCGCAAAGTGGTTATCACTGCGACCCAGATGCTGGACTCCATGATCAAGAACCCGCGCCCTACCCGCGCTGAAGCCGGCGACGTTGCCAACGCCATCCTCGACGGCACCGATGCGGTCATGCTGTCTGGCGAATCCGCAAAAGGGAAGTATCCGCTGGAAGCGGTGACCATCATGGCGACCATCTGCGAGCGTACCGACCGCGTGATGACCAGCCGTCTGGACTACAATAACGACAGCCGCAAACTGCGCATCACTGAAGCAGTATGCCGCGGCGCGGTTGAAACGGCTGAGAAACTGGAAGCGCCGCTGATCGTCGTCGCGACCCAGGGCGGTAAATCCGCACGCGCTATCCGTAAGTACTTCCCGGATGCCACCATCCTGGCGCTGACCACCAACGAAGTCACCGCACGTCAGCTGGTGCTCAGCAAAGGCGTTATCCCGCACCTGGTGAAAGAAATCGCCTCTACGGATGATTTCTATCGCCTGGGTAAAGAAGTGGCCCTGCAGCTGGTTGAACGCGGCCTGGCGCAGAAAGGCGACGTCGTGGTGATGGTTTCCGGCGCGCTGGTACCGAGCGGAACCACCAATACGGCCTCTGTGCACGTACTGTAATAATTTACAGCAAATATTAATTTTGCCTGAAAAGCGCCCTGCGGGGCGCTTTTTTTATTCGTATCGATAGACGCTCTCAATAAAAAATCAAATCGGATTTTACTATCTAATAAGAGATTATCTAAGATGAATCCGATGGAAGCGCGCTGTTTTAACACAGTTTTTTTAACCAAAATGTGAAAGTCGGTGCTTCTTTGAGCGAACGATCAAAAATAAGCGTGTTCGCACCAAAAAAATATTCTCAATATAAAAAAGTTTGTGTAATACTTGTAACGCTACATGGAGATTAACTCAATCTAGAGGGTATTAATAATGAATCGTACTAAACTGGTACTGGGCGCGGTAATCCTGGGTTCTACTCTGCTGGCTGGTTGCTCCAGCAACGCTAAAATCGATCAGCTGTCTTCTGACGTTCAGACTCTGAACGCTAAAGTTGACCAGCTGAGCAACGACGTGAACGCAATGCGTTCTGACGTTCAGGCTGCTAAAGACGACGCAGCTCGCGCTAACCAGCGTCTGGACAACCAGGCTCACTCTTACCGTAAGTAAGAGTACCTGTAATGAAAATGGCGCACTCTGTGCGCCATTTTTTTTGCCTGTCGTTTACCCCTGCAACGCCCCTTCCTATTGCGTCACCTTTTCCGCCGCCGTCACCGCCGCGCCGTTTTGCACGGAAAGCACCGACGCGCTTCCGCTTGCCGCGGGCGTAGCGCCTGACGAGACCACTACCGGATACCCGGCACGGCGATACATCGCGCGATCGATCTGCGCCTTATCGCTGGCTTTATCATGGGTGAACTGGGCGAAACCGACCGGCAGCGAGTAGGACATGGTCTGCGTGTTCTGCCCTTCGTCCTGCGACAGCGGGCGATGCACTTCGATATAGCGTTTGCCGTTCGGCTCGACGGAGTACTTCACCGGCTGGTTGATGACCCTGACCGGCGTTCCCACGCCCACCTGCATAAACAGCGCTTTGATATCATCGGGGAACATCCGCATGCAGCCCGAGCTGACGCGAAGCCCGACGCTGCTCGGGGCATTGGTGCCGTGGATCAGGTATTCGCCGCTGCCGTACGCCAGACGCAGCGCATAGCGTCCCAGCGGGTTATTCGGCCCGGCAGGCACGACCGGCGGCAGTGAGACGCCGCGCTCAAGCGAACGCTGGCGAATACCGGGCGTCGGGGTCCAGGTCGGGTTGGGGATCTTCTGCCCGACGCGTGTCGTCATCTCCGGCGTCGCCAGGCCAAGCTGGCCGATACCCAGCGGATAGACCTGCACGCTTCTGCCATCCGGCGGGAAGTAATACAGCCGCAGCTCCGCCAGGTTCACCACAATGCCTTTACGCGGCACGTCCGGCAGCAGCAGCTGCGACGGGATAGTCACCAGGGTACCAGGCTTCGGCACCGGCGCGATGGTGTTATTGGCTTCAAGAATCAGCATAGCGGCGGTGTCAAAACGCCGGGCGATGGTTTGCAGGTTCTTATCGCCTTCCTGCACGGTGTAGGTTTGATTTTGCCCGACCAGGCGGCTGCCGTCCGGGGGTAACGGGTAATCCACGGCCTTTGCGCTTTGTGAAACGCTGAAGGCCCCCATGAAAGCAAGGGTAAAAAGAGACGCGCGTTTCATACTGGTATTCCCTTTATTATTCACTGACCCAACGTCAGGATGCTGAACAAACCGCGAGGCTGGGTTCCTCGCTAACAGAATGAAAGCTGTCTCTTTATTTTAGTCAAGGTTTGCGGCTTGCGTGCGAATTGCGCGAATCATTGCCTCCAGCCCCTGCGAACGCGACGGCGTGAGATGCTGCGCCAGCGCCATTTGCTCGAACCAGGGACGAACGTCAAACGCAATAATATCCTGCGCGGTCATCTGGTGATAAAGAATAAAAACGATAGCGATTAGCCCTTTCACAATTGCCGCATCGCTGTCTCCCTGCAGCTCAATAACGCCGTCGGCGTTTTGCTGCATCACAATCCACACCTGGCTCTGACAGCCCTGGATAATATTCGCCGGGTTATGCTCCGCGTCGCTGAGCGGCGCGAGGCGCTGTCCGAGCTCGATAATATAGAGATACTTTTCTTCCCAGTTTGCGCAGCGGTTAAAGTTGCGCAGCAGCTTTTCTTTATCCGGTAGTACGGCCATGACTCAACCTATCCTAATAAACGATGAATACGCTTCAGGCCGGTCACCAGACGGTCGACCTCTTCGTGCGTGTTGTACATCGCAAGCGACGCGCGACACATGGCGGGCACCTGATAAAACGCCATCAGCGGCATAGCGCAGTGGTGCCCGGTACGCACCGCGACGCCGTAGTTATCGAGAAAGCTACCGACATCAAAGGCGTGATGTTTGCCGAGATTAAACGCCACCACGCCTACGCGCGCCTGTGGACCGTACAGGGTAATATCCGGCACGGTCATCAGCTCGGTCAGCGCGTAATGCATCAGCGTCTGCTCGTAGTCGGCGATATGCTCAAGCCCCAGCGCGCTGACGTACTCCAGCGCCGCGCCGAGCGCAATAATCCCACCGGTATTCGGCGTTCCCGCCTCAAAGCGCCAGGGCGCTTTCGCCCAGGTCGTCCCTTCGGTCAGGCTGACGGTAGCGATCATCGACCCGCCCCCTTCCCACGGCGGCATCGCCTGCAGGAGCGCCTCTTTGACGTACAGAATGCCGATCCCGGTCGGGCCATAGAGCTTGTGGCCAGAGAAGACGTAGAAATCGCAGTCGAGATCCTGCACATCCACCGCCGCGTGCATGACCGCCTGAGCGCCGTCCACCAGCACTTTCGCGCCGTGCTGATGCGCCAGCGCCGCCATCGCTTTTACCGGGTTCTCGGTGCCGAGCACATTGGACACCTGGGTGATGGCCAGCAGCCGCGTGCGCGCATCAAACAGACCCGGCATCGCCTCAAGCTGCAGAGTGCCGTCGACGTTCATCGGGATCACGCGCAGCTCCGCCCCCGCCCGGGCGCAGAGCATCTGCCAGGGGACGATGTTGGCGTGGTGCTCCATCTGGCTGATGATGATATTGTCCCCGGCCTGAACGTTGCTGTTGCCCCAGCTGTTGGCGACCAGGTTTATCCCCTCGGTGGTGCCGCGGACAAACACCAGCTCTTCCGCCGAGCGGGCGTTAAGGAAGTTCGCCGTCTGCTGACGCACGTTCTCCATGCGCGTCGTCGCCTCCGCGCTCAGCGTATGGATGCCGCGATGCACGGCGGCGTAGCCGTGGCGATAGAACGCAGCCTCGGCGTCAATCACCTGATTCGGTTTCTGCGCGCTGGCGGCGCTGTCGAGATACGCCAGCGGCTGTCCGTTGATTTCGCGGGTAAGGACCGGAAAATCCGCCCTGACCCGTTCGACGGCAAAGGTCATGCTCCACCTCCCGGCAGGCGTTGGCCGATACGGGCCAGCACCTGCTGCTTTAGCGCATCGTCGCTGATGGCTTCGGTCAGCTCAGCGGCAAAGGCATAAATGATCATCTGCTGCGCGGCCTGCTGCCCGATGCCGCGGGAACGCAGGTAAAACAGCTGTTCGTCGTCGATACGCCCCACGGTCGCACCGTGGCTGCATTTGACGTCATCGGCATAGATTTCAAGCTGCGGTTTGGTATCCACTTCGGCAAGCCGTCCCAGCAGCAGATTGTTGTTCGTCATCTGCCCGTCAGTTTTGATGGCGTGCTGCGCTACGGTGATAACCCCGTTAAACACCGCGCGCCCCTTATCGCTGACGATGGTTTTATGCAGCTGGCGGCTGTTGCAGTACCCCTTGTTATGCTCAAGCCAGGTACGGGTATCGCACACCTCGCTTTTTACCGGCATCGCCAGGCTGTTGATGCGTAGCGTCGCATTCTCGCCGTTAAGCCGGGCGCTGGTGTTGTGACGCAGCACCGCGCCGCCCAGCAGGAAGCTGTTGCTGAAGGCGGCGGCGTCCTGCCCCAACAGAATATCGTTGTGGGCAAAGTGATGGCTGACGGCATTTTCAAACCCCAACTTGATATGGTGCAGCTGCGCGTTGTCGGCGACCTGCATGGTGAGACGCGAACCGGTGAAGTGGCGCGCCTGGCTCAGGCTGACATAATGCTCGATAACCGTCGCCTCGCTGCCTTCGGCCAGCTCCAGATGGTGACGATAGTGCGCCGTGTTGACGGCGTCCCCGTCGGCGCCCTGCGTGATATGCAGCAGCAGCAGCGGCTTTGCCGGACGCTGATGACGGGCAACGGCGATATGCGTGACGGTGGCCGACAGGCTTTCCGTGAGATGCAAAAACACCTCCGACTGCACGGCGGCAGGCAGCGCGTCACGAAGGTTATCCACCGTGACCGTAAACCCGCTGTGCTGCAGGTTATCGCTCAGCGCCGGGCAAAACTGCCCGTCGACAAACACCAGCCGGAACGCATCCAGCGGCAGCGCCAGGCCATCCCGCTGGGCCGCGCTCAGCGACGTTTGCAGCGCGACAAACGGGCCGTTAAGCAGGCCGTCGAGCGGCGTGTACTTCCAGTCCTCATGCTTACGGGAGGGCAACCCAAGGCGCAGCATCTGCTGCAGGTGCTGCTGCGCCCAGGGCGTGCGGCGCTCGCCGTCGCGCTCAAACAGATGGTGCCACTGCTGCAGCGCGTTACTGCTGTTCGGTAAGCCAGCCATAGCCCTGCTCCTCCAGCTGTTTCACCAGCGTGAAATCTCCGGATTTGACGATTCGCCCCTGGTAAAGCACGTGGACATAATCCGGCCTGATATAGTCGAGGATGCGCTGATAGTGCGTCACGATGATAAACGCGCGCCGGCCATCGCGCAGCGAGTTCACGCCGTCGGCGACGATTTTCAGCGCGTCGATATCCAGACCGGAGTCCGACTCATCGAGAATGCACAGCTCAGGCTCCAGCACCGCCATTTGCAGAATGTCGTTGCGCTTTTTCTCACCGCCGGAGAAGCCGACGTTGACCGAGCGGGTCAGCAAATCTTCCGGCATTTTCAGCAGCTTTATCTTCTCTTCCATCAGGTCCTGGAAATCGAAGCGGTCGAGCGGCTCCTGCCCGCGATAGCCGCGCACCGCATTCAGCGCGGTCTGCAGAAAAAACTGGTTGCTGACGCCGGGGATTTCCACCGGATACTGGAAGGCCATAAAAATGCCTTCGCCCGCGCGGTCTTCCGGCGCCAGCTCAAACAGATCCTTCCCTTTAAAGGTGACCGAACCGCCGGTGACGGTATAATCTTCCCGTCCGGCAAGGGTTGCCGAGAGCGTGCTTTTCCCGGAGCCGTTGGGCCCCATGATGGCGTGGACCTCGCCCGGACGCACCTCAAGGCTCAGCCCGCGCAGAATCGCGTTGTCTTCGACTGCTACCTGTAACTCTTTAATACTTAACATGTCTTATCCCTTAATCCTTAGCCGACGCTGTGTTCGAGGCTGATAGCCAGCAGTTTTTGCGCTTCTACGGCAAACTCCAGCGGCAGCTCTGAAAAAACGTCCTTACAGAAGCCGTTGACGATCATCGAGATAGCGTCGTCTTCGCTGATGCCGCGCTGCAGGCAGTAGAACAGCTGATCTTCGCCGATACGCGAGGTTGTCGCTTCGTGCTCGAGCTGCGCGCTGTTGTTGCGGCACTCGACGTAGGGGAAGGTATGCGCGCCGCAGTCCGGGCCTATCAGCATCGAGTCGCACTGGGTGTAGTTGCGCGCGTTGGTCGCCGTCGGCATGATTTTCACTAAGCCCCGGTAGCTGTTCTGGCTGTGCCCGGCGGAAATGCCTTTTGAGATGATGGTCGAACGGGTATTTTTCCCGATGTGGATCATCTTGGTGCCGGTATCGGCCTGCTGGCGGCCGCTGGTCAGCGCCACGGAGAAAAACTCGCCGATGGAGTTATCGCCGCGCAGGATACAGCTTGGGTATTTCCAGGTGATCGCCGAGCCGGTTTCCGACTGGGTCCAGGACATCTTGCTGTTTTCGCCTTCGCACAGCGCGCGCTTGGTGACAAAGTTCAGGATACCGCCGCTGTTGTCATTGCCGGGAAACCAGTTCTGCACCGTGGAGTATTTGACCTCGGCATCTTTATGAATGATGACCTCCACCACCGCCGCGTGCAGCTGATAGCTGTCGCGGACCGGCGCCGAACACCCCTCGATGTAGCTGACGTAGCTGCCTTCGTCCGCCACCAGGATCGTGCGTTCAAACTGCCCGGTTTTTTCCGCATTGATACGAAAATAGGTGGAGAGCTCCATCGGGCAGCGCACGCCTTTCGGTACATAGATAAAGGTGCCGTCAGACGCTACGGCCGCGTTCAGCGCGGCGAAAAAGTTGTCGTTGCCGGGCACCACGGTGCCCAGGTACTTCTGCACCAGCGCCGGGTGATCGTGGATGGCTTCGCCAAAGGAGCAGAAAATGATGCCCTGCTCCGCCAGCTTCTCGCGGTAGGTCGTGGCGACCGAAACGGAGTCGAATATCGCATCCACCGCCACCTCTTTACCCTCTCTGACCGGTACGCCAAGCTGCTCGAACGCGGCCTCCACCTCTTTACTCAAAAAGGCGTTGCCCGCGGGCTGCTGTACCGCGCCCGGCTGTGCGTCGCAGCTGTCGTCGCAGTTGCCGCACGACGGCGCGGAGTAGTAGCTAAAATCCTGATAGTTGAGCGTGTCGTAGTGCGCCTTGAGCCAGTGCGGTTCCTCCATCTCAAGCCACGCGCGGTAAGCGTTCAGGCGAAACGTCAGCATCCATTCAGGCTCGTTACGTTTTGCCGAGATGGCGCGCACCACCTCTTCATTGATCCCTTTCGCCAGCTCGTCGGTCTGCAGTTGGGTGAAAAACCCTTCCTTATAGTTCAGCTGGCCGCCGGTCCAGGTTTTGACATCGTCAGTTGCTTCAGTATTCCGCGACATAGTTACTCCGCCTGCACGCCGAAACTCTCGCCGCAGCCGCATTCGTGCTGCGCTTTCGGGTTATGAAACTTAAAGATCTGGTTTAATCCTTCACGGACATAATCCACTTCGGTGCCGTCGATAAACGGCATGGCCTTAAGGGATACCCACAGCTTCGCGCCGTCGGATTCAAACAGCAGATCGTCGTCGTGAGGCTCGGTCACCGTGTCCAGTACGTAGGCAAAACCGGCGCAGCCGGACTGCTTAACGCCAAGCCGTATCCCCTGCACGTCCTGCTTTGCCGCCAGCTCGCGGACGTGCGCCGCCGCCGCAGGCGTCAGGTGAATACCGCGCCAGCTGAAGTCGTCGGGGTTAAAGGTTCCTGAATGCAATTCCATAGGTCCACCTCATGTGTTGAAGCCATCTGGGCATAGCATCATGGTAGTGATAACGATTATCACTTCAACCCCTCACCAGCAGGGGCTTTCGCCGTCATGGCCGTTTCTGCACGCTTTTAATAAGCATAGACCCTGCAGAAAGGGTTCACAGGCTGGACGTTTGTTATTTAATCGATTGATAGATATGAAAAATTCGCATATCTAATGCGAAACGTGGTTGAAGAGCAAAAAGATGCATAGAAAATACCTATTTATGAGATAGATTTTTAAATTTTCTATGAATCAATGAATTAGAGGATAATTATTAGCTTATTTTTTTCCGTTTCGCTGTCCGCCAGCCGCTTTATGTGGCATAGCCAGCGTCAAAAACCTGGCGCCAGGCCTGACGCGGCGCCCATCATCTGACGACAAGAAGATCGCTGTACCGCGTCGTATATCGGGGAGATAACATGTTTCTCTTCATCTGCCACTGCTGCTGTATGCCCTGTCCGGCAAAGTACAGCGTCCCCCGCCCCTTGTTTACATTAAGCTGGTCAAGGATCTGCATCAGCGCAGCGCTGTTTTGTCGCGGCGCGTTATCGTCAAACAGGTTCAGCTGAGCGACGCCCTGACTGAAGAAATCGCCAAGCATCACCCCCGCCTTCTGATAACGGTATCCCTCTTTCCATATCGCATCCAGACAGCGCGTCGCCGCGCTGATAATATCCCGGCTGTCCTGCGTCGGCGTCAGTAACTTCACGGCTGAACTGTTGCCATAGTACGGTTCCTGCGATGCAAACGGACTGGTTTTAACAAACGCAGAGATGAAACGGCAAAACTGGTGCTCGCGTCTGAGTTTCTCCGCCGCACGGCTGGCATAGCAGCAGATGGCCTGCCGCATGGACTCATACTCAGCGATGCGTCCGCCAAAAGAACGCGAGCAGATAATTTCCTGTTTCGCCGGAACGAACTCCTCAAGTTCAAGGCACGGTTCACCGCGGAGCTCTCTTACCGTTCTCTCCAGCACCACGCTGAAGTGCTTTCTGATGAAGCGGATATCGGTGTCGGCCAGCTGCAGTACCGTCTTTATCCCCATAGACTCCAGCTTCCTGGAGATTCGACGTCCAACGCCCCACACGTCATCTGCCGGCAGCGCCGCCATCAGCTTCCGCTGCCGTTCCACATTCGATAAATCCACGACGCCGCCGGTCTGTCGTTGCCATTTTTTTGCGGCATGGTTGGCAAGCTTGGCCAGCGTTTTGGTCTGGGCGATGCCAACCCCGACCGTCAGATGCGTTCGTTGTAAAACCGTTTCGCGTATCTCCCGGCCAAAATCAGTAAGATCCCGACAGTTTCGAACTCCGGACAGATCGCAAAAAGCTTCATCGATGGAATAAAGCTCGACGTGAGGTGAGAGCTCCTCCAGCGTCGTCATGACCCTGTTGCTCATATCCGCATACAGCTCGTAATTACTGCTAAATGCAATGACGCCATGGCGTCTGAAAGCGTCCCTTTGGCTGAAATAAGGTTCCCCCATCTTAACGAACGGCTTCGCCTCAGCGTTTCTTGCGATGACGCAACCATCGTTATTTGACAGCACCACAACCGGCCGACCATCCAGGTCCGGGCGAAATACCGTTTCGCAGGAAGCGTAAAAGGCGTTCACATCACAAAGCGCAAACATGGTTAACCCGCGGCCTTAATGATGAATGTCACAACCCCAAAAATGCTGAGCTGCCCTTCACTCTCAATCACAATCGGCTTGTAGGCGCTATTCATGGGGATGAGCTGAACGGTCGGCCTGAGCTGAAGGCGCTTTACGGTAAACTCCCCGTCAACCGCCGCAATCACAATATTGCCATGCTCCGCCGTGAGCGCGCTGTCTACCACCAGCAAATCACCGTCGCCTATTCCAGCCTCTACCATGGAGTCACCCGAGGCTTTAACAAAATAGGTAGCGCTGGGGTGCGATACCAGCAGCTCGTTCAGATCGATACGTTTCTCGACGTAATCCTGCGCAGGAGACGGAAAACCACATGGGACAAGGCTGCTATAGAAGGGAAAAAACGGTACTGAACGGCGTTCTCTTAACGTGAAAAACTGCATCATAATCACCATCAATTAATACTGAACATATATACAGTAGTTTTGACGAAGAAGCAGATCAACCCCTGATTTCTGGCTTTCCCGTAACCCATTATTGGATAGCGATATTTAGTTTTTCGCACGAATGCCCCTGCGGATGACCGTGGCCAAAAAATCAGCGCAGCGCTAAATCGGAGAGCTTAGCCTTTTCACCGAAACTATTTTCGTTTAATGGATAAACGCAAGAACTGGGATATTCGAAATAACATCAGGGGATGAGAAATTCTTTAATAACGCGTTCTGTAAGCCAAATTTATTTTGGCTGTCTGGAGGTTCTCGCAGTAAAGAATAAATATATCTGGTTTCTTTTTTAGCGCAGAATACCGCCTCTTTTCAGCGCGCTTTGCGCGCCAGGGCCCCAGCGGGCCGCCCGCCGCTGGCGTCTGCTCCTCATGGCCTCAGCAAGACATCATCAGGTGCTCTGAAGATCAGCGGGCGCAGGTTTTCATCGCGGAAATAAAAAAGGGCGCGACACCCGGCAATCCGAATATCACGCCCTTACAGGCATCAACAGGAATCAATACAGCGACGATTCACCCAGCGGGCGGGTCTTAAAGCGACGGTGCACCCACAGGTACTGCTCCGGCGCTCGCAGGATTTCTTTCTCAATCACCTTGTTCATATAGCAGGCGGCAAGAAACTCATCTTCCGCCGGGTAATCTTTCATCACGTCGCTGATATGCAGACGGTACCCGCTTCGGTCGGATTTTCTCACCATCGTGACGGTCAGCAGCTTTGCCCCCGACAGGCGCGAAAGGATGCGCGTGCCGTCGGTTGTTGCCGCAGAAGACACGGAGAAGAACGGCGCAAACACGCTGCCTTTACGGCCATAGTCCTGATCGGGCGCAAACCACACCGCTTCTCCCTGCTTCAGCGCATGCACCAGCCCGCGCAGGTTACGGCGGTCGATCATCGCTTTATTGGAGCGCAGGCGTCCTTTCGTCTGCACCCACTCCATCAGCGGGCTGTTGTGCGGACGGTAGGTCGCCATCATCGGGCGGCAAAGCCCCATGGTTCGACCACCCAGCTCAAGCGACATAAAATGCACGCCGACCACCATCACGCCTTTATTCTCCGCCAGCGCGCACTGCAGGTGATCATAACCTTCGACATCGAACCACTTTTTGACTCTGGCATCGCTCCAGAACCATGCCATCCCGGTTTCGATAAGCCCCATTCCCAGGGAGACAAAGTTTTGTTCAATCAGCCGGTTCCTGTCGCTGACGCTCATTTCCGGAAAGCACAGTTCGAGGTTTTTGGCCGCAATGCGCTCACGGCGTTTAAGGAAGGGACGCGCCGCCCGGCCGAGCGAAGAGCCGATGATATAGAGCAGCGGATAGGGTAACTGAACGAGCAACCAGAGAGACCCGAGACCAAACCAGGTCAACCAGTAGCGTGGGCGCAGCAGCGCCGAGTCGAAGGCTTTTGCCATCGTTTTTTTCCTGTGAACGGATGTAGCCTGTAGCGCGTAAGGAAAAAACGAATGATTTCATCAATCTTTATGCGATACGTCTTTTAAGCGATAACGGACTTAACCGACCAGTAGTATAGACGAACCACAGCAAAAGACCCTAAGAGTTAAGGTCCCAGAGTGGATCCTGAAATTGGGGCTCAGGCCTTGAGGAGACTGGCGACCGCAGCATGAGGCATTTCCGTCATGAAAGATAATGAATTAATCTAATGCTAATTAAAAGCGGATTTACATTAATTCAAAATGAATCCGGGTAAGAAAAAGACTAATATTCGTTTGCGTGCGTAATGTTTAATTTAGCAATCATCATTATGTAAACTATATATGCCAGACCACTAATTTCACCCGTTGCCCCCTGCTGCTTTTGATCCTGTCGGGTGTTTTCCCTGACAAAGTGGCGTATTATCGCGTCTCTTCAGCCCTCCCGGGCAACAGCTTCCTTCTGAGTTCAGAGGACTTTTTATGACATGGCAGCACTTCAAACAGGCGTATCTGATCAAATTCTGGTCGCCTGCCCCCGCGGTTATCGCCGCAGGCATTCTCTCTACCTATTATTTTGGCATCACCGGCACCTTCTGGGCCGTCACCGGGGAGTTCACCCGGTGGGGCGGACAGCTGCTGCAGCTCGCGGGCGTACACGCCGAGGAGTGGGGCTATTACAAGCTCATTCATCTTGATGGCTCACCGCTTACCCGTATCGACGGCATGATGATTATCGGCATGTTTGGCGGCTGCTTCGCCGCGGCCCTGTGGGCCAATAACGTCAAGCTCCGCCTGCCGCGCAGCCGCATTCGCATCGCCCAGGCCGTCGCGGGCGGCATGATTGCCGGGTTCGGCGCGCGTCTGGCGATGGGCTGCAACCTCGCCGCTTTTTTCACCGGTATTCCGCAATTCTCGCTGCACGCCTGGTTCTTCGCTATCGCCACGGCGATTGGCACCTGGTTTGGCGCACGCTTTACGCTGCTGCCGATATTCCGTATTCCGGTGAAAATGCAAAAAGTCTCTGCCGCATCGCCGCTCACGCAAAAGCCGGAGCAGGCGAAGCGCCGCTTCCGTCTGGGCATGCTGGTGTTTATCGCCATGGTGGCATGGGCGCTGCTGACCGCGTTTAACCAGCCGAAACTCGGGCTGGCAATGCTGTTTGGCGTCGGCTTCGGCCTGCTTATTGAGCGGGCGCAGATCTGCTTCACCTCGGCGTTTCGCGATATGTGGATTACCGGGCGTACCTACATGGCGAAAGCCATCATCTTTGGTATGGCCGCCAGCGCGATCGGCATTTTTAGCTATGTGCAGCTGGGCATGGAGCCGAAGATTATGTGGGCGGGCCCCAATGCGGTCATCGGCGGCCTGCTGTTTGGTTTTGGCATCGTGCTCGCCGGGGGGTGTGAAACCGGCTGGATGTACCGCGCCGTTGAAGGCCAGGTGCACTACTGGTGGGTCGGGCTTGGCAACGTCCTCGGATCCACCCTTCTGGCCTATTTCTGGGACGACCTTTCTCCGGCGCTGGCCACCCACTGGGACAAAGTGAATCTGCTGGCCGCCTTCGGCCCGCTCGGCGGCCTGCTGGTGACCTACGCGCTGCTGTTTGCGGCGCTGATGCTGGTCATCTTCTGGGAAAAACGCTTCTTCCGCCAGAAAGAGGCCCAACTAATGCGCGCTAAGGAGACCGTATGAAAGCGTACGTACCGGATTACCGCCTGGATATGGTCGGCGAACCCTGCCCTTACCCGGCCGTCGCGACGCTGGAAGCCATGCCGTCGCTGAAAAAAGGGGAGATTCTTGAGGTTGTGAGCGACTGCCCGCAGTCGATTAACAATATCCCGCTGGATGCGAAGAACCACGGCTATACGGTGCTGGATATTCAGCAGGACGGGCCCACCATCCGCTATCTGATCCAGAAATAACCAACGCGCCGGGCGTTATCTCGCCCGGCGCGCTTTATTCTACGGTCAGACCACGGCGGTGGTAAGGCGCGAAGAACAGCACAGCCGCCCCTGCTCGTCGAAAATCTCAATCTGCCACACCTGATGACGCCGTCCGGCGTGCAGCGCCTTACAGACGCCGCGCACGCGACCGCTGCGCACGGAGCGAATATGGTTGGCGTTAACCTCAAGTCCCACCACCCGCTCGTCACCTTCCGTACACAGATAGCCGGCAACCGAGCCCAGCGTTTCCGCCAGCACCACCGAGGCGCCGCCGTGCAATAAGCCAAACGGCTGGTGGGTCCGGCTGTCGACGGGCATGGTGGCCTCAATGCTCTCATCGTCCAGCCTGTCAAAATGGATGTTGAGCAGACCGACCATGTTGCCCTCGCCCATGGCGTTCAGATTGTCCAGCGTCGCGTTACGTTTCCAGATCATCCCATAATCTCCAGTAGTGCCTGCAGAGGGTGGCGCACGCCGCTACCCTCGATACGTTTAACCTGGCTGCGGCAGGAGTAGCCCGTCGCCAGACAGCGGTTGCGGGGAAGCTTCTGCATGGTTTGCTGCCAGGACAGCGCGTAAATCCCCAGCGAATTCGCATGGTTTTTCACCTCATGCCCATAGGTGCCCGCCATACCGCAGCAGCCCACGCTGACGTTTTCCAGCTTCGCGCCAACGCGCGCGAACAGCGACGCCCACTGGCCAGGAGACGCCGGCAGCGCGGTCACTTCGGTACAGTGGCCGAACAGGTACCAGGGCTCGCCGCTCACGTCTCGCGTCTCAACGTCGGCCAACGCCTGCGACAGCCACTCGTGCACCAGCTGAACCTGGAACTCGCCGCGCTTATCGCCCAGCGTCTGCTTATACTCGTCGCGATAGCACAGCACCAGCGCCGGATCGACCCCAACCATCGGCATACCCAGCTGCGAGATGCGGTTGAGGAAATCCGCCGTTTTCGCCGCCGTACGGGCGAAACGCGTCAGGAAACCTTTGATGTGCTGCGCCTTGCCGTTGGGCGAGAACGGCAGCACTACCGGCGTCCAGCCGATTTTCTCCGCCAGGCGGACAAAATCGGCGACCACCTGCGCATCGTAATAGCTGGTAAACGGATCCTGAACCACCAGTACCGTTTTGGCCTTCTGCCCGGCGCTCAGCGCCTCAAGCTGCTCCAGCGTCAGGTTCGCCGAGCGGTGCCCGACCATCTGCTGCTGGAGCGTCGGCGTGGACAACAGCGGCAGATCGATCATGCCGATGTGCTTTTCCGACATCCGCCGCAGCAGCGGCTGACGCAGGAAGAAGTTGAAGGTCTTCGGCGCCCGCGCCATCAGCGGCGCATAGCTCTCCACGGTGGCGACCAGATGGTCACGCACCGGCCGCAGATAACGGGTGTGGTACAGCTGCAGGAAGCGGGACCGAAACTCCGGCACGTCAATTTTGATTGGGCACTGGGTGGAGCAGGCTTTACAGGCCAGACAGCCCGACATCGCCTCTTTCACCTCATGCGAAAAGTCATATTCTCCCCTGCGCGCATGCCACGTGTTGCGGGTGCGTTCGATGAGATGGCGCAGGCTGAGGCCTTTTTCGGGCAGCGCATGCTCCAGTTTCACCGGATCGACGCCGCGGTCGGCAAGCAGGCGCAGCCATTCGCGCACCAGCGTCGCGCGCCCCTTCGGCGAGTGCATGCGGTTGCTGGTGATTTTCATCGACGGGCACATTGGGCTTTTAGCGTCGAAGTTAAAGCACAGGCCGTTGCCGTTGCACTCCATCGCCCCGCGCCAGGAAGAGCGCACGGCGATCGGGATCTGCCGGTCAAACGCCCCGCGGGTGACGCCATCGACCTTCATCATTGGCGCATCGACACCCTCCGGCGGGCATATTTTACCCGGGTTCAGGCGGTTATTCGGGTCAAACGCGGCCTTCACTTTACGCAGCTCGCCGTACAGCGCCTCGCCGAAAAATGCCGGGCTGTACTGCGCGCGGAATCCTTTGCCGTGTTCTCCCCACAGCAGGCCGCCGTATTTCGCCGTCAGCGCCACCACCTCATCGGAAATCTGCTTCATCAGCACTTCCTGCTGCGGGTCGCACATATCCAGCGCCGGGCGCACGTGCAGCACCCCGGCATCCACGTGGCCGAACATTCCGTAGCTCAGGCCGTGTCCGTCAAGCAGCGCGCGAAACTCCGCAATGTAGTCGGCCAGATGCTCCGGCGGCACGCAGGTGTCCTCGACGAACGGGATCGGCTTGGCGGCACCTTTCGCGTTGCCGAGCAGACCAACCGCTTTTTTCCGCATCGCGTAGATACGCTCGATGCCCGCCAGGTCTTCACACAGCTGCCAGCCGATGATCCCGCTTTCGCCTGCCGCCATCTGCGCATCCAGCCGCTGGCACAGCGCAGCGACCTGCCCGTCGATAATCGCCTGGTCATCACCGGCGAATTCCACGATGTTCAGGCCGAGCATTTCTTTTTCCGGCACGTCGGTAATCAGCTCGCTCACCGAATGCCAGACGATATCTTCCCGCGCCAGGTTGAGCACTTTGGAATCGACGGTTTCCACGGACAGCGCGCGCGCCTCCACCATGAACGGCGCATTGCGCAGCGCAGAGTCAAAGGAGTCATATTTGACGTTCACCAGGCGGCGCACCTTCGGCAGACGCGTAATGTCCAGCCGGGCCTCGGTAATAAACGCCAGCGTCCCTTCGGAACCGGTCAGCACGCGCGTGAGGTCAAACGCGGTCATGTCGTCGTTAAAGACGTGACGCAGGTCGTAGCCGGTCAGGAAACGGTTTAGTTTCGGGAATTTATCGAGAATAAGCTGGCGGTTCTCTTTGCAGCGCTGATAGACGGTGCGGTAGATGCGCCCGGAAGCCGACTGCTCTTTCGCCAGCGTTTCGGCAAGCTGAACGGGCACCGGCTGCGTATCGAGAATATCGCCGCCGAGCAGCACCGCGCGCACGCCCAGCACGTGATCGGAGGTTTTACCGTACACCAGCGACCCCTGGCCCGACGCGTCGGTATTGATCATCCCGCCGAGCGTAGCGCGGTTGCTGGTGGAGAGTTCCGGCGCAAAGAAATAGCCGTGCGGCTTCAAAAACTGATTCAGCTGATCTTTGATAACCCCGGCCTCAACCCGCACCCATCCTTCTTCAGGGTTAATCTCAATGATGCGGTTCATGTGGCGGGACATATCGATGACGATGCCCTGGTTCAGGGACTGCCCGTTGGTGCCGGTACCGCCGCCGCGCGGGGTAAAGACCAGCGATGCAAAGCGCTCCTCCGCGGCGATCCGCGCCAGCAGCGCGACGTCCGCCGTGGAACGAGGGAAAACCACGGCATCGGGGAGAAGCTGATAGATACTGTTATCCGTCGCCATCGTCAGCCTGTCGGCATAACGCGTGGCGGTATCACCTGTAAACCCTTGTTGCTCCAGTGCCTGCAAAAAATTCAGCACCAGCTGGACGACACCTGGCGCTTGGGAAATCTGTGGGATCATGACGCTTGACCCTGCCTGACGTTGTTGTGTTATGGAGAATGTTATCGTTTGCGTACTGCCTTCATGTTTGTATCACATTTTGTTCTTATACGCTTACTGGATTTCCGTGCAGAATTTAAGAGGTGAACTGATTGATATTCTTATCAGAGATGGATGTATGATTACCAACAGTAATCTGGTGTTTTAACAAAGGTAAAAAACGTATGACCACTTTTCATCGGCCCCGCGATATACCGCAAATACTGCTGTCGGTGCTGTTTTTAACCCTCATCATTGTGGCCTGCCTGTGGATAGTTCAACCTTTCATTCTGGGATTTGCCTGGGCGAGCACTATCGTTATCGCCACCTGGCCGGTGTTAATCCGCCTGCAGCGGATTCTGTTCGGCAAGCGCGCGCTGGCCGTACTGGTGATGACCCTGCTGCTGTTTTTGCTGTTCGTTATCCCCATTGCGCTGCTCGTTAATAGCCTTGTTGACGGCAGCTTGCCACTGGTGCACGCCATCACCTCTGGTGAGCTGACGCCGCCGGACCTGCCGTGGCTGAACAGTATTCCGCTGATTGGCGCTAAGCTCTACGGCGCCTGGCACGGCCTGCTGGATATGGGCGGCGCGGCAATCATGACGAAGGTGAAACCCTATATCGGCACCACCACGACGTGGTTCGTCGGCCAGGCGGCGCATATCGGCCGCTTTATGCTGCACTGCGGCCTGATGCTGCTGTTCAGCGCCCTGCTGTACTGGCAGGGGGAAAAGGTGGCCTGGGGAGTACGCTATTTCGCAACGCGTCTGGCGGCCAAACGCGGCGATGCCGCGGTGCTGCTCGCCGGACAGGCGATCCGCGCCGTCGCGCTGGGCGTCGTGGTGACGGCGCTGGTGCAGGCGGTGCTGGGCGGTATCGGCCTTGCTATCTCCGGCGTACCCTACGCCACTCTGCTGACCGTGGTGATGATCTTCTCCTGCCTGGTGCAGCTGGGTCCGCTTATCGTTCTGGTGCCGTCCATTATCTGGCTGTACTGGAGCGGGGACACCACCTGGGGCACGGTGCTGCTGGTGTGGAGCTGCGTGGTGGGCACGATGGACAACTTTATCCGCCCTGTGCTCATCCGGATGGGCGCCGACCTGCCGATGATCCTGATAATCTCCGGTGTTATCGGCGGGCTTATCGCCTTTGGCATGATTGGCCTGTTTATCGGACCGGTCCTGCTGGCGGTCACCTGGCGTCTGTTTGACACCTGGATGCGTGAAGTGCCTCCGCCATCGGATAACCCGGAAGAGGTTCTCGAAGAGCTGGAAGCGATTGAGCCCGATCGCGATAATCAGCCGAAATAATCCGCATCTCGTTCTGGCCCGGTAAATCATCCGGGCCAGATAGTTTACGATTCCTGACTATTTCCTCGCACTTTCAGGCTTTCGTCCGATCTATTTTTGCGCGCCGCGTCACCCCGGCGGTTATTTTTCCCTTTCTTATTTATGATTAAGACCAATCCGATCGACGCAAAAAAACTCTCTGCATAATATTAGAGCACGGTTATAAATCAAGGTATTGATTTATATACATGGATATCCCCTGAGTGAAACAACGAATTGCTGTGTGTAGTCTTTGCCCAACTCCCACGTTGGGCTTTTTTTTTATCTCTTTAAATACCGGCAAAAAAAATCCCCGAACAATGTCGGGGATGTTATATAAAGACGAAATTACTTTTTCAGTTCCGCCAGGCTTAGCCAGGTCTGCACGACGGTGTCCGGGTTCAGCGACAGGCTGTCGATCCCCTCTTCCATCAGCCATGCGGCAAAGTCTTCGTGGTCAGACGGACCCTGTCCGCAAATCCCGACGTACTTGCCCTGCTTCTTCGCGGCGCGAATCGACATCGACAGCAGCGCTTTCACCGCCTCGTTACGCTCATCAAACAGCGCCGACACCACGCCGGAGTCGCGGTCCAGACCCAGCGTCAGCTGCGTCATATCGTTAGAGCCGATAGAGAAGCCGTCGAAGTGTTCAAGGAACTGCTCGGCGAGCAGCGCGTTCGACGGGATTTCACACATCATGATGACCTTAAGGCCGTTTTCACCGCGCTTAAGCCCCTGACGCGCCAGCTCGTCAACCACCGCTTTCGCCTGGTCAACGGTGCGTACGAACGGAATCATCACCTCGACGTTGGTCAGACCCATATCGTTACGCACGCGTTTTACCGCCTCGCACTCCAGCGCGAAGCAGTCGCGGAAGCTGTCCGATACGTAGCGTCCCGCCCCGCGGAAGCCGAGCATCGGGTTTTCTTCGTCCGGCTCGTAGCGCTCGCCGCCCACCAGGTTGGCGTACTCGTTGGATTTAAAGTCAGACAGGCGCACGATAACGCGTTTCGGATAAAACGCCGCGCCCAGCGTCGCGATGCCTTCGGTCAGGCGGCCGACGTAAAACTCTTTCGGCGAGTCGTAGCCCTTCATCATCTCGCGGATGTCGTTTTGCAGCTTCGCGTCCTGGTCGTCAAACTCCAGCAGCGCGCGCGGGTGCACGCCAATCATCCGGTTAATGATAAATTCCAGACGCGCCAGGCCGACGCCTTCGTTCGGCAGGCAGGCGAAGTCAAACGCGCGATCCGGGTTGCCGACGTTCATCATTATCTTGAGCGGCAGATCCGGCATGGTATCAACGCTTGAGCTCTTGACGCTGAAGTCGAGCATCTCGGCATAAACATAGCCGGTATCGCCTTCGGCGCAGGAGACGGTGACTTTTTCATCGTCCTTCATACGCTCGGTCGCGTCGCCGCAGCCTACCACCGCCGGGATCCCCAGCTCACGGGCGATGATCGCCGCATGGCAGGTGCGTCCGCCGCGGTTGGTGACGATCGCCGCCGCCTTTTTCATGATAGGCTCCCAGTCCGGGTCGGTCATATCGGTCACCAGAACATCGCCCGGCTCAATGCGGTTCATCTCGCTGATGTCGTGGATAACCTTCACCGGGCCTGCGCCAATGCGGTGGCCGATGGCGCGGCCTTCCGCGATGATTTTGCCCTGGGCGTGCAGCGTATAGCGCTCCATCACCTGGCCGCGAGAACGGACGGTTTCCGGGCGCGCCTGTACGATAAACAGCTTGCCGGTGTGGCCGTCTTTCGCCCACTCGATGTCCATCGGGCGGCCGTAGTGCTGTTCAATCAGCACCGCCTGCTTCGCCAGCTCCTGCACTTCGTCGTTAGTCAGCGAGAAGATATCGCGCTGTTCCTGCGGCACATCTTCAATTCTGACCTGCTTGCCGTGCTCCTGGGTCGGCGCGTAGACCATGCGGATTTTCTTCGATCCCATGGTGCGGCGGACGATCGCCGGGCGGCCTGCGGCCAGCGTCGGCTTGTGCACGTAGAACTCGTCCGGGTTAACGGCGCCCTGCACGACCATTTCGCCAAGACCCCACGCGGAGGTGATGAACACCACCTGGTCAAAGCCGGATTCGGTATCGATGGAGAACATCACGCCGGATGAGGCGAGATCCGAACGCACCATGCGCTGAACGCCCGCCGACAGCGCCACGCCGCGGTGATCGTAGCCCTGGTGAACGCGGTAGGAAATCGCGCGGTCGTTAAACAGCGACGCGAACACGTGTTTCACCGCCACCAGCACGGCATCGTAGCCCTGCACGTTGAGAAAGGTTTCCTGCTGGCCGGCAAAAGAGGCGTCCGGCATATCTTCCGCAGTGGCCGAGGAGCGCACGGCAAAAGAGGCGTTTTTATTGTCAGCGGAGAGCTGGTCATACGCCTGATGAATGGCGGTCTCCAGCTCCGGCTGGAAAGGCGTGTCGATAATCCACTGGCGAATCTGCGCTCCGGCTTTCGCCAGCGCGGAAACGTCATCAATGTCGGTTTCATCCAGCAGCTGATAAATGCGCTGGTTAACCCCGCTTTGGTCAAGGAACTGATTGAAGGCATCAGCCGTTGTGGCAAACCCGTTAGGCACAGAAACGCCCACACCCGACAGGTTAGTAATCATTTCACCCAGGGAGGCATTTTTGCCCCCAACTCTGTCTACATCATTCATGCCGAGTTGGTTGTACCAAAGCACCAGCGGTGACGAGCCATTGTTGGACATCGAACAATCCTTTTATCAATTAAGAACAGGGACCAGACTGATTCTGGCTGCGTTATTTATCCTCGCATAATTGACTCGCTGAAAAAAACGGTGAATCGTTCAAGCAAATTATTTTTTACTTTTTTCGGACAGATCCCCTCCAGACCTTAACTCCATGATTCATCAGCATTCCCACCTAATAGAACGGTTTATAGACAACATTTTGAAAAATGAACCGACCTTTTCATTAAAAATAAAAATAGCGTTTCAATTTAAAATCAAGACAAAGGATGAGAGGATATGTTTAAATTTAATATATGCTTTCAGATAATTAAGCCAATTATACCGGATGGTCAAAATGGAAAATGCTGTCGATCGCCATGTTTTTTATATTTCCGATGGGACGGCGATTACCGCCGAGGTGCTGGGCCATGCGGTGATGTCGCAGTTCCCGGTGTCGATCAATAGCATGACGCTGCCGTTTGTCGAAACCGAGAGCCGGGCCAGAGCGGTGAAAGATCAAATCGACGCCATTTTCCAGCAAACCGGCATACGCCCGCTGGTATTTTACTCCATTGTGCTGCCGGAGATCCGTACCATCATTCTGCAAAGCGAAGGCTTTTGTCAGGATATCGTGCAGGCGCTGGTAGCGCCGCTCCAGCAGGAGCTCCGGCTTGACCCAACCCCCATTGCCCACCGCACCCACGGCCTGACGCCGGGCAACCTCACCAAATATGATGCGCGCATCGCGGCCATTGATTACACCCTCGCCCATGATGACGGTATTTCGCTGCGCAATCTCGATCAGGCGCAGGTCATCCTGCTGGGCGTATCGCGCTGCGGAAAAACGCCGACCAGCCTCTATCTGGCGATGCAGTTCGGCATCCGCGCGGCAAACTACCCGTTTATTGCGGATGATATGGATAACCTGGTGCTCCCCACCGCCCTGAAGCCGCTGCAGCATAAGCTGTTTGGCCTGACGATAAACCCGGAGCGGCTGGCCGCTATTCGTGAAGAGCGCCGGGAAAACAGCCGCTACGCGTCGATGCGTCAGTGCCGGATGGAGGTCACCGAGGTCGAGGCGCTGTACCGCAAAAACCAGATCCCGTGGCTGAACAGCACCAACTATTCGGTGGAAGAGATCGCCACCAAAATCCTCGACATTATGGGACTCAGTCGCCGCATGTACTAACAGGCTAGTACATTGATGCGAAATTAGGTATGATCGCGAACGTGATCTACCGCACATCACGTTCGGCCCTTGAATTCACCAGGGATTGGTTTATCGTGATGCGCATCACTTCCCGGTTTTGTGCCGCGGAAGCAACCCTATTCTGAGAGTCCTGATGAACAAAACTGATGAACTGCGCACCGCGCGGATCGACAGCCTGGTAACGCCGGCGGAGCTGGCCCTGCGTTACCCGGTGACCCCTGGCGTGGCGGCTCACGTCACGGCATCCCGCCGCCGTATTGAAAAAATTCTTAACGGCGAAGACCGCCGTCTGCTGGTGATTATCGGCCCCTGCTCCATCCACGATCTGGATGCGGCGATGGATTACGCCCAGCGCCTGCAGGCCTTACGGGAAAAGCACCAGTCCCGGCTGGAAATCGTCATGCGCACCTATTTTGAAAAACCGCGTACCGTCGTGGGCTGGAAAGGACTCATCTCCGATCCGGACCTCAACGGCAGCTATCGCGTGAATCACGGCCTCGAGCTGGCGCGTAAGCTGCTGCTGCAGGTTAACGAGCTGGGCGTGCCGACCGCCACCGAGTTTCTCGATATGGTGACCGGCCAGTTTATCGCCGATTTAATCAGCTGGGGCGCCATTGGCGCGCGCACTACGGAAAGCCAGATCCACCGCGAAATGGCCTCCGCGCTCTCCTGTCCGGTCGGCTTTAAAAACGGCACCGACGGCAACACCCGCATCGCGGTGGACGCCATTCGCGCCTCCCGCGCCAGCCATATGTTCCTGTCGCCGGACAAAAATGGTCAGATGACCATTTATCAGACCAGCGGCAACCCGTACGGGCACATCATCATGCGCGGGGGCAAAAAGCCGAACTACCACGCGGCGGATATCGCCGCCGCCTGCGACACGCTGCATGAGTTCGACCTGCCGGAGCAGCTGGTGGTCGACTTCAGCCACGGCAACTGCCAGAAGCAGCATCGCCGTCAGCTTGAGGTCTGTGACGATATTTGCCAGCAGATCCGCAATGGATCCACGGCGATTGCCGGGATCATGGCGGAAAGCTTCCTGCGCGAAGGCACGCAGAAAATCGTCGCCGGGCAGCCGCTGCTGTACGGCCAGTCCATTACCGACCCCTGCCTGAGCTGGGAAGACAGCGAAGTTCTGCTGGACAAGCTCGCCGCCGCCGTCGATACCCGCTTCTGAAACCGCACTGCCGGGCAGCTCTCGTTGCCCGGTTCCCTTCCCCGCGCATTTTTGATCCAGACGCATTTTTTTTAAGAAAATGACTTGCCGTGCCTTTTGTTTTATTGATAATGATTATCATTGTTACATTGATTGCTATTTTAAAACATTATGATACGTCTGGATAACAACCTGCTTACGGATAAAAAAACCGACGCGTCCAGCGCACCGCTCCACGAACGCTGCGTCAGCAGCAAAGCGCTGTTAGGCCCGGAAGGCCGCGTGCTGATTGAACACGACGGCCAGTTTTACCTGCTGCGCCAGACCAACGCCGGAAAACTGATCCTGACCAAGTAACCGAAAAACCCCCCCCCCTGTCGCCAGCCACCCAGGTTATGCCGAGGCCGCCAGCACTTTTCACTGTTTATGGAGAGTTGCATGCTACACCCGCATTCTGCGTCGCTGCGCCCGTCACTTCTGGCGCTGGCCGTTTTCGGCGCGCTATCTGCACCGGCCTTCGCCGCCGCTGAGCAAATGACCGTCACCGCGACGGGTAACGAACGCAGCGCGTTTGAAGCCCCGATGATGGTGACCGTGATCGACGCCGATACCCCGGAAGGCCAGACAGCCAGCTCCGCCGCCGATATGCTGCGTCAGGTGCCGGGTCTCACCGTCACCGGCACCGGGCGCACCAACGGTCAGGACGTCAACCTGCGCGGCTACGACCGCCGCGGCGTGCTGACGCTGGTCGACGGTATCCGCCAGGGCACCGATACCGGTCACCTCAACAGCACCTTCCTCGATCCGGCGCTGATCAAGCGCATTGAGGTGGTGCGTGGCCCGTCCGCCCTGCTCTACGGCAGCGGCGCGCTGGGCGGCGTTATCTCCTATGAAACCGCCGACGCCCGCGACCTGCTCAACGACGGTCAGAACAGCGGCTATCGCGTTTTCGGCACCGGGGGAACTGGCGACCATAGCCTCGGCATGGGGGCCAGCGCCTTTGGCCGCACCGACACCCTCGACGGCCTGGTCAGCTGGGCCAGCCGTGACCGCGGCGATCTGCGGCAGAGCGACGGGATGACGGCGCCGAACGATGAAAGCATCAGCAACTTTCTTGCCAAAGGCAGCTGGCGCCTCGATCCGGCGCAAACCCTGAGCGGGGCTGTACGCTATTACAACAACGCCGCGCAGGAGCCGAAAAACCCGCAAACCCCAGCCGCCTCAGACAGCGACAACCCGCTGGTTGACCGCTCGACCATTCAGCGCGACGCGCAGCTGACCTACCGGCTTGCGCCGCAGGATAACGACTGGCTCAATGCCCGCGCCAGCGTCTACTGGTCCGAAGTGCGGATTAACGCCCAGAACCCCGACAGCACCGGCGAGTTCCGCAGGCAAACCACCACCGGCGGTAAACTGGAAAACCGCACCCGGCTGTTCACCGACAGCGCGGCGTCGCACCTGCTGACCTGGGGCGGCGAATATTACCGCCAGGCGCAGAGCCCGGACGGCCTGACCACCGGTTTCCCGGATGCGCGCATCAACTTCGGCTCCGGCTGGCTGCAGGATGAAATCACGCTGCGCGATCTGCCGGTGACCCTGCTTGGCGGAACGCGCTATGACAGCTATCGCGGCAGCAGCGACGGGTATAAAGACGTCGATGCCGATCGCTGGTCCTCCCGCGCGGGTATCACCATCAGCCCGACCGACTGGCTGATGCTGTTTGGTTCTTATGCCCAGGCGTTTCGCGCCCCGACCATGGGGGAAATGTATAACGACGCCAGACACTTCTCGATTGGCCGTTTCTACACCAACTACTGGGTGCCGAACCCGAACCTGCGCCCGGAGACCAACGAAACCCAGGAGTACGGGGTTGGCCTGCGCTTTGACGACCTGCTGCTGTCCAACGATGCGCTGGAGCTTAAGGCCAGCTACTTCGACACCAACGCCAAAGATTACATCACCACCGCGGTCGATTTCGCTGCCAGGACCACCACCTCTGTCAACGTGCCAGACGCCAAAATATGGGGCTGGGACGTGATGGCAAAATACAGCGCGGAGATTTTCAGCCTCGACGTCGCCTACAACCGTACGCGCGGCAAAGACACCGACACCGGCGACTGGCTGACCAGCATAAACCCGGACACCGTCACTTCGCGCCTGGATATTCCGGTGGCGCACAGCGGTTTCTCCGTGGGCTGGGTCGGCACCTTTGCCGGCAACACGAAAAGCATCAGCGCCACGCCGCAGGCCGGTTATGGGGTGAATGACTTTTACATCAGTTACAGGGGCCAGCAGTCCCTCAGCGGGTTAACGACCTCGCTGGTGCTCGGCAACGCCTTCGACAAAGCGTACTGGTCGCCGCAGGGCATCCCGCAGGATGGCCGCAACGGCAAAATTTTTGTCAGTTATCAGTGGTAATCACCCGGCCCCGCGGTGCCGGGGCCTTTTCTGAAAGGATATGACGATGACTCTCTACACCCGCTGGCTGGCACTGAAAGACCAGCATCCCGGCCTTTACGCCCGCGACATTGCCGCCACGATGCGCATCAGCGAAGCCGAATTAGCCTGGTCCCGCGTTGGGCACGACGCCTGGCGTTTGCAGGGCGCCATCCGCGATATGCTGGCCGCGCTGGAGGCCGTGGGCGACGTCAAATGTATCTGCCGCAATGAATATGCGGTGCACGAGCAGGTCGGCCGTTTTACCCACCAGCATCTGAGCGGCCACGCAGGCCTGGTGCTTAACCCGCGCGCGCTCGATTTGCGCCTGTTCCTCAACCAGTGGGACAGCGCGTTTCACATCAGCGAAATCAGCGCGCGGGGCGAGCGTCAGAGCCTCCAGTTTTTCGACCGTCAGGGCGATGCGCTGCTGAAGGTCTACACCACCGACGGCACCGATATGGCCGCCTGGGGCGATGTGCTGACGCGATTCATTCACGCCGATAACCCCACGCTCGCGCTGCGTCCGGCGGAGGCAGCGACGGAAGCGGCGCCGGTGGACGGCGCGCTGGTCGACAGCCAGTGGCGTGAAATGACCGACGTTCACCAGTTCTTCACCCTGCTCAAGCGCCATAACCTGAGCCGCCAGCAGGCGTTTCGCCTGGTAGGCGATGATTTAGCCTGCCGGGTCGATAATGGCGCGCTGGTGCAGCTGCTGGCCGCCGCCCGCCAGGACGGCAACGAAATAATGATTTTCGTTGGCAACCGCGGCTGCGTACAGATTTTCACCGGCGTGGTGGAAAAGGTCGCACCGATGAAGGGCTGGCTGAATATCTTCAATCCGTCCTTTACCCTGCACCTGCGGGAAGACGCGATTGCCGAAAGCTGGATAACCCGGAAACCTACCGCCGACGGCCACGTGACCAGTCTGGAGCTGTTTGCCGCCGACGGCACGCAAATCGCCCAGCTGTACGGCCAGCGTAGCGAAGGCGAACCGGAGCAGGCGCAGTGGCGGTCGCAGACAGGCGCGCTGGCGGATAAAGGGCTGGCGGCATGAGAGGCGTCGCCGCACTGATCGCCGCACTGCCGCTGCTGGCCTGCGCCGCACAGCAGAAGGTCGTCGCGCTGGGCGGCGATGTAACTGAAATCCTCTATGCGCTGGGCGCACAGACCACGCTTGTCGCCCGCGACAGCACCAGCCAGTGGCCTCCTCAGGCGCAGGTCTTACCGGACGTCGGCTACCTGCGCCAGCTCAATGCGGAGGGTATTCTCGCCGCCCGCCCGACGCTGGTGCTGGCAAGCGAACAGGCGCAGCCGTCGCTGGCGCTTAAGCAGGTCGCGCAAAACGGCGTTTCAGTGGTGACCGTGCCTGGCCGCAATGACATTAGCGTCATCGACGAGAAAATCCGTGTTATCGCCGGGGCATTGCGCAAGGAAAAAGAGGGTGACGCGCTGCGCCAGGAGATCGGACGGCAGCTGGCATCGCTCCCCGCCTCGCCGCTGAATAAACGGGTGTTGTTTATTCTCAGCCACGGCGGGATGAGCGCCATGGCGGCCGGGCAGCAAACGGCGGCGGACACGGCTATCCGCGCCGCCGGGCTGCAAAACGCGATGCAGGGGGTTAACCGCTATCAGCCGCTGTCACAGGAGGGCGTTATCGCCAGCCAGCCCGACCTGGTGGTGATTTCCCGTGAGGGCGTCGCCAGCATGGGCGGCGAAGCGGCGCTGTGGAAGCTGCCGGGGCTCGCGCAAACGCCGGCCGGGCGTCATCAGCAGGCGCTGCTGGTGGATGATATGGCGCTGTTAGGATTTAGCATCCGCACGCCGGATGCCCTGAAGCAGCTGCGGCAAAAAGCGGAGCTGCTGCCCTGATGCCCGCCGTTCTCCTGCGTTCCCTGTGGTCGCTGCTCGCGCTGCTGGTGCTGCTGACGCTCACCGCCACCACCGTTGGCGCCATGAAGCTGCCGCCTGAGGCCCTGTGGCGGGGAGATGGGCTACTGCGCCAGATCTGGTTCACTATCCGCCTGCCGCGGGTGCTGCTGGCGCCGATCGTCGGCGGCGCGCTGGCGCTGGCGGGCTGCGTGATGCAGGGGCTGTTTCGCAACCCGCTTGCCGACCCGGGCCTGCTGGGGATCAGCAGCGGCGCCGCGCTGGCCGTCGGGCTGTGGGTGTTGCTGCCCCTCTCGCTGCCGCTGGTGGTCATGCTCTACGCGCCGATGCTGGCGGCGTTTATCGGCAGCCTTGCCGTTACGCTGGTTATCTTTGCGCTCAGCCGACGTCGCGATAGCTCGCTCTCGCGCCTGCTGCTGGTCGGCATCGCCATCAACGCCCTGTGCGGCGCAGCGCTCGGCGTGCTCTCCTGGCTGAGCGACGATGCCCAGTTGCGCCAGCTGTCGCTGTGGGGAATGGGCAGCCTGGGTCAGGCCCAGTGGCCGATGCTGCTGGTCTGCGCATCGCTGATGCTGCCCGCCGTCGCTGCTATCTGGCGGCTGGCGAAACCGCTGAATTTACTGCAGCTGGGCGATGAGGACGCGCACTACCTCGGCGTCAACGTGCGTCAGATCCAGCGCCGCCTGCTGTTGTGCAGCGCGCTGCTGGTGGCGACCGCGGTGGCGGTGAGCGGCGTTATTGGTTTTATCGGGCTGGTGGTGCCGCACCTGATGCGAATGTGGCTTGGGGCCGATCACCGCGCGACGATCCCGGGATCTGTGCTGGCGGGCGCTATTCTGCTGCTGATCGCCGACACCGCCGCCCGCACGCTGGCGGCGCCGGCTGAAATGCCGGTGGGATTACTGACCAGCCTGCTCGGCGCGCCGTGGTTTTTATGGCTGATATTTCGTAAAGGAGCGCAGCATGCCTAGCTCTCTGCGGGCGTCAGGAGTGAGCTACTCTTCGGCGTTACGCGATATCTCGCTGACGCTCGCCCCCGGCGAGCTGGTGGCCCTGATTGGTCCTAACGGCGCGGGGAAATCGACCCTGCTGCGGCTGCTGACCGGCTACCTGTCGCCGGACAGCGGCCAGTGTACGCTCAACGGCATTGCCCTTGACGCCTGGACGCCTCAGGCGCTGTCGCGCCAGCGGGCGGTGATGCGCCAGCAAAGCCTGCCGGGATTCGACTGGCCGGTCGAGGCCGCGATCGCCATGGGACGCGCGCCGTGGCCGTCGTCAGACGACCGCGACGCGGTTGAACAGATTATGGCGCTGACCGGCTGTAGCCAGCTTCGCGGGCGTAACTTCAGCGCCCTTTCCGGCGGCGAACAGCAGCGCGTACAGCTGGCAAGGGCCCTGGCGCAGCTATGGCGCGACGGAAAACCCCGCGGCTGGCTGTTTCTGGACGAGCCAACCTCTGCGCTGGATCTGTATCATCAGCAGCACCTGCTGCGGTTGCTAAAACAGCTGACGGCAGACGGCGAACTGCACGTTTGCGCCGTCCTTCACGATCTCAATCTTGCCGCCCTGTGGGCCGACCGGCTGGTGTTGCTCCACCAGGGGATGCTGGTTGCCGAAGGCCGCGCGTCACAGGTGCTGCAGGCCGACCTGCTGCGCCGCTACTATGGCGCCGATGTGCACATCGGCACGCATCCGCACAGCCCGACGCCCCAGGTTTTTCTGTCCCCTTAGCTTGAGCAGCTCACTTCCAGCCGCTTACCCCACTCCGGCGGGCGGCTGGCATAGTCGTCGCTGCGGTCGTCAAACGGCGTGCGCAGCGCCTCATGCAGGCGCGACAGCTCCTGATAGTCCCCACGCTCGGCCTGCTCGATGGCCCGCTGCGCCAGCCAGTTGCGTAGTACAATAGCCGGGTTCTCCTGCTTCATCACGCGCTGGCGTTCATCATCGGCGATCTGCTCCTGCTGCAGGCGGCGCCGGTAGTCGCTAAACCAGCGGTCGAACGCCTCGCGGTCGATAAATTCGTCGCGCAGCGGCGACGCCGCGCTGTGCTGCTCGGTAGCGCTCAGCATGCGGAACGTACGGGTATAATCGCTGCCTTCACGCTCCATCAGCGCGAAGAGGCCGTTCAGCAGATCGTTATCGCCTTTTTCCTGGGTAAACAAACCGAGCTTACGGCGCATCCGGCTGCCGTACTCCTCCAGCAGCGCCAGCTCATATCCCTCCAGCGCCTGATTCAGGGCATCCACGGCAATAAACGGCGACAGCGTTTGCGCCAGCCGCTGCAGATTCCACAGCGCCACCGCAGGCTGGTTTTCAAAGCTATAGCGCCCCTGGTGGTCCGAATGATTGCAGATAAACGACGGCTGGAAGTCATCAAGAAAACCAAACGGGCCGTAGTCAAGCGTCAGCCCGAGTATCGACATATTGTCAGTATTCATCACGCCGTGAGCGAACCCCAGCGTCTGCCAGCGGGCGATGGCCACCGCCGTTTTTGTGACAACGTCACGAAGCCACAGCGTATATTTATCCGCTGAATCGACGAGATGCGGCCAGTGATGGCGAATGACATAGTCCGCCAGCAGCTGAACCTTCTGCGGCTCGCGACGGTAGTAAAAGTGTTCGAAATGACCAAAGCGGACGTGGCTTTCAGCAATACGGATCAGCATCGCGCCCTGCTCGACCGTTTCGCGGTAGACCGGCGTATCGCTGGTCACCACCGACAGCGCGCGCGTCGTCGCTACGCCAAGATGATGCATCGCCTCGGAGGCCAGGCTCTCGCGCAGCGTTGAGCGCAATACCGCACGCCCGTCGCCCATTCGCGAATAGGGCGTCAGCCCTGCGCCCTTGAGATGCCAGTCATAGCGGCGACCGTCGGCAAGCTGCTGCTCGCCGAGCAAAATGCCCCGCCCGTCGCCGAGCTGTCCGGCCCAGACGCCGAACTGATGGCCGCTGTAGACCTGGGCCAGGGGCGACATTCCGGGCAGCAGCGCTTCACCGCCCCAGACGCCGGCGCCGTTTTCGGGCGCAAAGAGCGCATCGGGGATCCCCAGCATCTGCGCCAGCGGCGCGTTGTGCCAGATAAGACGTGCATTCGCCAGCGGCGCAGGCGCCAGCTCGCTGTAAAAATCCGGCAGCTCATCGCGCCAGTGATGGGTAAAAGACAGGGTCATGTTTCCTCCTGCCTCTAGTGTAGTGCGAATAACCGCGGCTAAATACGGAGGTTATGCAGGGTTACTCTGCACAAGGCTCGTCAACAACGCCACATCCACGGCCGACCACAGCGCGCCGAATAGCGCGGTAAACCCCCACGGCTGCAGGCGCTTCAGTATTTCCGTATCATCCACCCCGGCGGCCATGATAGCCGAACAGTATGGTGAAGCCTGCGCCACAATGGCGCGCATAAACGGCCCAAAAGACGCCGCGTGCGCCTGCCGCTGAATAAAGTTTTTATCCAGAATAACTCGGGTGAATAAACCCGAAAAAACGGCCCGGGTCGATGCATCCCCTGCGCCAAAATTCGCCAGCACCAGCGGATAAGATTTTGCCAATAGCGCTAATGGGTGATTTTCATCGACGAAATCCAGCGCGGGAAAATTCTCATTAACGGTTAATTCCAGAAATGGTAATCGTTGCGCGAGGCTGGCTAATTCGTTTTGCACTAAAAGCGCGTTTGCAATTACCGGACTAATATTAATCCACGCCAGCAACTGTTGTTGAATAAAAAAGATTTGGCAGGTTTCAAGCAGCGCAAGTTTTTCGCGGAACAATGAAACCTCATCCTCTTCGCTAAGGCGCGGCAAAACAAGCCCCGTCGGTGTGCGAATCCCGTCGTCGACGCCCATAAAGTTAGTAATTATTTCCAGCCCAACGAGTTTACCGTTGCCATTTCTGGCAGGAAGGAAGAGTAACTCTGAGCGATACATGTTATCTAACGAAACAATCATTACGCCCACCCCAGTTTAAGGGCCTTACCCGGCAACCTGCGTGTCGCTCCCGAGGAATTCAACCTCTTTGATTTTAAAAAGATTAATTTCATTAGTCCCTGGCGATATCAAAATTCCCTTGTTTAAGTTATCTTAAGATTGTAATCCATTAACCCGCAATCGTACAATCCACGATTTCAAGTGGGAGATGAAACAGGTATCGATTTTTATTCCACTGGGAATTTATTTATATTTATATCCTGAACCGAAGAGCGCGGTCGCCCTTCGGCTATGTTGCGTTATATTCGTCGGGCCTGCCAAAAATTTTTCCGCCAGTAGACATTATCCAGCGATGAACGCGTCACCCCCTGGCTGGTCGAAGCATGAATAAACTGGTTATCAGTATCGTAGATACCGACATGCAGACCGCTGTCTCCTGAACCGGTTTTAAAGAACACCAAATCGCCGGGAAGCAAATCATCCGGATCGATTTTTGTGCCGATCTGCGCCTGCTGACGCGTTTCTCGCGGCAGCTGAATCGCGAATTTATCCCGCAGCGTCATCATCACAAAGGCCGAACAATCAACGCCGCGACGGCTGGCTCCGCCATAGCGATAGGGCGTTCCGCGCCAGTTTTGCAGCTGATCGTTAAGGCCCGCGATAACGGTGATGGAATCAGAAAGCCGTGCATTAGGCGCAGGCGCACGGTGGCTGCTGCTGCACCCTGCTAAAATTAATGCCGCCAACAAAATAAAAAAGAGACGCATAAACGGCGTATCCTCTGTGTTTTTTTTATAGCAATAATTTAGCCCTGTTATTTATAAAGTTGCAAGCGAGCATTTGCGCTACGGGGTCGGTATGAGTACCTGATAACCATCCACATTCATTTTTTTGAACGGCAGTCGATAGATCTGCTGCAGATTATCTGTAGTCATTATCTGCTGCGTTTCTCCCCTGGCGATCAGTTTTCCCTTGCACAACAGCCAGACCCGCTGCGCAAAACGCAGCGTATGGTTCAGGTCATGGCTGCTCATCACGACAGCCACTCCGGCGGCGCGCAGTTCGCCTAATACCTCGTCCAGCGCCGCCTGCTGCGCTACGTCGAGACTGTTCATCGGCTCATCCAGCACCAGCAGTTGGCCGTGAGGATTGCCCTGCGGATGGATCTGCAGCACCACCGCCGCCAGCCGTACCCGCTGCCATTCCCCGCCCGAGAGCTGGTTCACTGAGCGGGCGAGCTTGTCTTCCAGGCTAAACGACGCCGCGACCGACTGCATCAGGGCATGCTGCGAGGTGTCGTACTGATGCAGCGAAAGGTAATGCCAGACCGGCATTGCGAAGGGCGGCGTCTGGTGCTGGGACAAAAAAGCGCGATGCTGCGCCAGCACAGGCGCCGACCAGTCATCCAGACTTTTACCGTCAAAAATGACCCGCCCTTTTCCCCCGCTAAGCCCCGCAATACGGCTCAGCAGGGTACTTTTCCCGGCGCCGTTCGGCCCCACCAAATGCAGGATTTCTCCCCTGCGGGCCTCGGCGGTAAACGGCGCCAGGCGCCCGGCCTCTTCTACGGCCTCAAGCTGCAGCAGCATGGTCATTATTTGGCAACGGCCTGCTTAATCGCCTCAACCACCTGCGGATCGTCCGGCGTCATATCCGGCGAGAAGCGCTGAATCACCGCGCCATCACGGCCGACCAGAAACTTTTCGAAGTTCCACAGAATGTCGCCCGTCTGCTTCGGCGCGCGCCCTTTGCTGACCATCCGCTCCATAAAACCGCTCCCCTGCGGCGCGAGCGCGACCGGCGCTGCGCTCACCAGCTTGCCATACAGCGGATGGCGGTGCTCACCGTTCACCTCGATTTTACTGAACATCGGGAAGGTGACGCCGTAGGTGGTGCTACAGAAGGTTTTGATCTCATCATCGCTGCCCGGCTCCTGGCCCAGGAACTGGTTGCAGGGGAAGCCTAATACCGTAAATCCCTGCGGCGCCCACGCTTCCTGCAGGTTCTCCAGTTGCTCATACTGCGGCGTCAGACCGCACTGGGATGCCACGTTTACCATCAGCAGCACTTTGCCCTTATAGGCCGCCAGTGAGGTTTTCTCGCCATCGATGGTTGTTACGTCAGTATTCAGAATATCGTGTTGCATAGCCGTCTCCAGGTGTGTTCTGCCGGGTCTTAGCGCCCGGCCTTTAATAATAGCCAGATAAAAACGGGGGCGCCCAGCGTGGCCGTCACAACGCCAATCGGCAGTTCGGCGGAGGCCAGCGCCAGCCGGGCGATAATATCCGCGCACAGTAGCGCACAGCCGCCCGCCAGCGCGCAGGCGGGAAGCAAGACACGGTGATCCGTAAGCCCGCACAGTCGCAGGATATGCGGGATAACCAGCCCGATAAAGCCGATAGCCCCCGCCAGCGCGACGCTGACGCCGACCAGCCAGCCGGTGGCCATCACCAGCAGTCGCCGCCAGAGCCACAGCGGCAGGCCCAGCTGGCGGGCGGATATCTCCCCCAGCGCCAGCACATTTAGCGCAGAGGACTGCAGGCACACCCACGCCAGCACCGGCAGCAGCGCAACCATCAGCCAGAGCTGCTGCCAGTCGACGCCGCCGAATCCCCCCATCATCCAGTACATCAGCTGGCGCAGGTCGAATGAGGTGGAGAAATAGACCGCCCAGGTCATGGCGGCGCTGCAGATAATCCCCAGCGCCACGCCGGCGAGCAGCAGGCGGCTGGTAGAGAGATGACGGCGGGCGAAGCGCAGCAGGATGATGGTGATAAGCAGCGCGCCCGCAATAGCGCATAGCCCAAGCGCCCATCCCGGCAGCAGGCCGTGCCCCAGCAGCACCGCGGCGATAAGCCCTACGCCTGCGCCGTTTGACACGCCGAGCAGGCCAGGCTCGGCGAGCGGGTTCTCAAACAGCGCCTGCATAATGGCGCCGGAGACCGCCAGCGCTGCGCCGACCAGCAGCACGGCGAGCGTACGAGGCAAGCGGATATGCCAGACGAACAGCTCGCCCTGCGGGCTAAACCAGGCGTCTGGCGCTATCCAGCGCTCTCCGGCGCAGAGGCTTACCAGCGTCGCCAGCAGCAGAAGGAATAGCAGGATGAGGATCCAGCGACGATGGCGCTGCTGTTGTCGTTGGGCCAGAGTGTGCATAGCGTCCCTGAAGCGGTTAAGAGAAGTCTCTGATTTTATTGCGCCGGACATAAGCTGAAAAGAAAAAAGGCCGCGAGGCGGCCTTTTTAATTAGTTCAGAACTTACTCTGCTTTGGGCGAAGCGTTTTCGACACGGCTTTTTAACTTCTGACCGGGTCTGAAGGTCACCACGCGCCGGGCTGTAATGGGAATATCTTCGCCCGTTTTCGGATTACGCCCAGGGCGTTGATTTTTATCGCGCAAATCGAAATTACCGAAACCGGACAGTTTAACCTGCTCGCCGTTTTCCAGAGCGCGACGGATCTCTTCGAAAAACAGCTCTACCAGTTCTTTGGCATCCCGCTTGCTAAGCCCAAGCTTATCAAACAGATATTCTGACATTTCAGCTTTTGTAAGCGCCATAGGTTCAATCCCTCAATGATGCCTGGAATCGCTCTTTCAATGCCTCTACACAGGTGTTGACGGTAGCGGCAATCTCCTCTTCTTCGAGTGTACGGCTGGTATCCTGAAGGATCAGGCTGATAGCGAGGCTCTTGTAACCGTCCGCTACGCCCTTACCACGGTACACGTCAAATAAGTTTACGCCAACTATCTGATTTACGCCAACTTTCTTACACTCTGCCAGAATATCTGCTGCAGGCACGTTTTCAGCCACGACGACCGCGATATCGCGACGGTTCGCCGGGAAGCGGGAAATCTCCTTCGCCTGAGGCACCACGCGGTCTGCAAGGGCGTTCCACTGCAGTTCAAAGACCAGCGTACGGCCGTTCAGATCCAGCTTACGTTCCAGCTCCGGATGGACAACCCCGATAAAACCAATGCGTTCACCTTTCAGATAAATCGCGGCGGACTGCCCCGGATGCAGCGCTGGATTAGCTTCGGCTTTAAACTGAACGTCAGCCAGTTTGCCGGTCAGATCCAGTACAGATTCGAGATCGCCTTTTAAATCATAGAAATCAACCGTCTCTTTCGCCAGGTTCCAGTGCTCTTCGTAGCGGTTACCGCAAATAACGCCGCCCAGCATCAGGTCCTGACGGATACCCAGAGGCGCCTGGGTGTCAGGGACAAAGCGCAGGCCGGTTTCAAAGATACGCACGCGGCTCTGCTGACGGTTCTGGTTGTAGACCACGGTACCGAGCAGACCGGTCCACAATGACAGGCGCATCGCGGACATTTCGCTGGAGATCGGGCTTGGCAGAATCAGCGCTTCTTCACCCGGGTGAATCAGCTGCTGTACTTTCGGGTCGACAAAGCTGTAGGTGATCACTTCCTGATAGCCTTTGTCGTTCAGCATCGTTTTCACGCGCTTGAGCGGCAGATTGGCTTCACGGTGGTTCCCCATGATGAGCCCCGCCTGAACAGGTTCATCCGGGATATTGTTGTAGCCGTAGACGCGGGCGACTTCTTCCACCAGATCTTCTTCGATTTCCATGTCGAAACGCCAGCTCGGCGCAACGGCTTTCCATTCGTCCTGACCTTCGGTTACTTCACAGCCCAGACGACGCAGAATGTCACTCACCTGCGCATCGGCAATGTGATGGCCGATCAGGCGATCCAGTTTGCTGCGGCGCAGAGTGATAGTGGCGCGTTTAGGCAGGGAATCTTCGTGGGTCACGTCGATAACCGGGCCGGCTTCGCCGCCGCAGAGGTCAATCAGCAGGCGGGTGGCGCGCTCCATCGCTTTGTACTGCAGCGCCGGATCGACACCGCGCTCGTAGCGGTGAGACGCATCGGTATGCAGGCCGTGACGGCGCGCGCGGCCGGTAATCGACAGCGGGCTGAAGAAGGCGCATTCCAGCAGGACGTTTTGCGTCTCATCGTTAACGCCGGAATGCTCGCCGCCAAAGATGCCGCCCATCGCCAGCGCTTTTTTATGGTCGGCGATGACCAGCGTATCGGCTTTCAGCTTCGCTTCGCTGCCGTCCAGCAGAACCAGCGTTTCACCCTCTTTCGCCATACGTACGACGATACCGCCGTCGATGCGGTCAAGGTCAAACGCATGCATCGGCTGACCCAGCTCCAGCAGAACGTAGTTGGTCACGTCAACCACCGCGTCGATCGAGCGGATACCGCAGCGACGCAGCTTCTCTTTCATCCACAGCGGGGTCGGCGCTTTGACGTTGATGCCCTTCACCACGCGGCCGAGGTAGCGCGGGCAGGCGTCGGCGGCCTCAACCTGGATCGGCAGCGTGTCGCTGATGGTTGCTGCAACCGGCGCCATCTCCGGCGCGGTCAGCGGCTGCTGGTTCAGCACCGCAACGTCGCGAGCGACGCCGATGATTCCTAAGCAGTCGGCGCGGTTCGGGGTCACGCTGATTTCGATAGTGTTATCGTCAAGCTGCAGATACTCGCGAATATCGGTACCGATCGGCGCATCGGCCGGCAGTTCAATGATACCGCTGTGATCGTCGGAAATACCGAGTTCGGAGAAGGAGCACAGCATGCCTTCGGACGGTTCGCCGCGCAGTTTCGCCGCTTTAATTTTAAAATCGCCCGGCAGCACCGCGCCCACGGTCGCCACGGCCACTTTCAGGCCCTGACGGCAGTTTGGCGCGCCGCAGACGATGTCCAGCAGACGCTCGCCGCCCGTGTTGACTTTCGTGACGCGCAGCTTATCCGCATTCGGATGCTGGCCGCACTCAACGACTTCACCCACCACGACGCCATGAAACGCCCCGGCTACCGGCTCAACACCGTCCACCTCAAGGCCTGCCATGGTTACCTGCCCGGACAGCGCTTCGCTGTCGATGGCAGGGTTAACCCATTCGCGTAACCACAGTTCACTGAATTTCATTATGTTGTCCTGCCCTTATTTAAACTGTTTGAGGAAACGCAGATCGTTTTCAAAGAATGCACGTAAATCGGTGACGCCGTAACGCAGCATGGTCAGACGCTCCATCCCCATCCCGAAAGCAAAGCCGGAATAGACTTCCGGGTCGATGCCCACGTTACGCAGTACGTTCGGATGCACCATGCCGCAGCCCAGCACTTCCAGCCATTTGCCGTTTTTGCCCATCACGTCCACTTCCGCGGACGGTTCCGTGAACGGGAAATAGGACGGACGGAAGCGGATCTGCAGATCTTCTTCAAAGAAGTTGCGCAGGAAGTCGTGCAGCGTGCCTTTCAGATTGGTGAAGCTGATGTTGGTATCAACGATCAGGCCTTCCATTTGATGGAACATCGGGGTGTGGGTCTGATCGTAGTCGTTACGATACACGCGGCCCGGCGCGATGATGCGGATTGGCGGCTGCTGTTCTTTCATGGTGCGGATCTGCACGCCGGAGGTCTGGGTGCGCAGCAGGCGGGTTGCATCGAACCAGAAAGTGTCGTGGTCAGCACGCGCCGGGTGATGGCCCGGAATATTCAGCGCATCGAAGTTGTGGTAGTCATCTTCGATTTCCGGTCCGGTCGCCACGGTAAAACCGAGCTCACCGAAGAAACTTTCAATACGATCGATAGTGCGGGTGACCGGGTGGAGACCGCCGGTTTCAATACGACGCCCCGGCAGAGAAACGTCAATGGTTTCTGCCGCCAGACGCGCATTCAGCGCCGCGCCTTCCAGCGCCGCTTTGCGGGCGTTCAGCGCCTGCTGTACCTGCTCTTTGGCTTCGTTAATGACCGCGCCCGCTGCCGGGCGCTCTTCCGCCGGCAGTTCGCGCAGCGTGGTCATCTGAAGGGTCAGATGCCCTTTCTTACCCAGGTATTCCACGCGGACGTTGTCCAGCGCGGCAACATCTGAAGCCTCGTTAATGGCAGCCGTTGCGCTGGCAACCAGCTCTGCGAGATGTGACATGGTTTTCCTCGTTATGTGGCGATTTTGGCAAACGCCGGATACAAAAAAAGCCTCCGCAGGGAGGCTTTCTGGCGCTGTTTTCCGTTTCGTCTTTCACGCGCTAGCCTCCTGGAGTCAGGTGCTAAAGTAAAAAAAGAAGCGGAAAATAGCAGCATTCATGCTTGCGTTACCTTCAGGGTAATGACGTCGATACGGTTATTGAAAGCCGATCGCGCGAAAATGTCAATGCATTGATGATGTTAAAGCAAAAGAGGGAGCAAAGCCCCCTCTTTCAACTGGCTTATGCCAGAGCTGCTTTCGCTTTTTCAACCAGAGCGGTGAACGCTACTTTGTCGAATACGGCGATGTCAGCCAGGATCTTACGGTCGATTTCAACAGAGGCTTTTTTCAGGCCGTTGATGAATTTGCTGTAAGAAATACCGTTCTGACGTGCTGCTGCGTTGATACGCGCAATCCACAGTTGACGGAACTGACGCTTTTTCTGACGACGGTCACGATAAGCGTACTGACCAGCTTTGATAACAGCCTGGAAGGCAACGCGGTAAACGCGAGAACGCGCACCGTAGTAACCTTTAGCTTGTTTCAAAATTTTCTTGTGACGTGCACGTGCAATTACACCACGTTTTACGCGAGCCATATGTGCTCTCCTGTATCTATTCTAATTAAAAAAGTTAAACGTTAACGACTTATGCGTACGGCAGGCACGCGATTACCAGACCCAGATCGCCTTTGGAAACCATGGCTTTCGGACGCAGGTGACGTTTACGCTTGGTAGCTTTCTTAGTCAGAATGTGACGCAGGTTAGCGTGCTTGTGCTTAAAACCACCTTTACCGGTTTTTTTGAAGCGCTTAGCAGCACCGCGTACGGTCTTAATTTTTGGCATTTTATTAACTTCCACTTCGCATTGTTAAATAAACGAAACATAGGCGAACAACGCCTGTGAAGCCCGAAGGCGCCACAGGTGTTGCTGCTTGAAGGCCTTACTGTTTCTTCTTCGGAGCGAGCACCATGATCATCTGGCGGCCTTCGATCTTCGTTGGGAAGGATTCGACTACTGCCAGTTCAACCAGATCGTCTTTCACGCGGTTAAGCACTTCCATACCGATCTGCTGGTGGGCCATCTCACGACCGCGGAAACGCAGCGTGATCTTGGCCTTATCGCCATCTTCGAGAAAGCGAATCAGGCTGCGGAGTTTTACCTGATAGTCGCCTTCGTCAGTACCAGGGCGGAACTTAATTTCCTTAACCTGGATAACTTTCTGCTTTTTCTTCTGTTCCTTAGAAGACTTGCTCTTTTCATAGAGGAATTTGCCGTAGTCCATGATACGACAAACCGGCGGCTCGGCGTTAGGGCTGATTTCGACTAAGTCTACTCCGGCTTCTTCAGCTTTTTCCAGAGCTTCTCTCAGACTCACAATACCAAGCTGCTCGCCTTCCAGACCTGTTAAGCGAACTTCTTGCGCGCGAATTTCGCCATTAATACGATTCGGACGCGCCGTTTGAACTCGTTTTCCGCCTTTAATACCTTATTCCTCCAGTTGTTGAAGACTGCGGCTGCGAATCTCTTGCAGCAGCTTCTCGATCACTTCATTTACGTCCATGCTGCCCAGGTCTTTACCGCGGCGGGTGCGAACGGCCACTTTGCCTGTTTCCACCTCTTTATCACCACAAACCAGCATATACGGGACACGACGTAAAGTGTGCTCGCGGATTTTAAAGCCAATCTTCTCATTTCTCAAGTCTGCTTTTACACGAATACCGGCATTTTGTAGTTTACGGGTCAATTCGTTAACGTATTCAGACTGAGAATCGGTAATGTTCATTACCACCACCTGCACTGGCGCAAGCCAGGTCGGGAAGAAACCAGCGAACTCTTCGGTCAGGATGCCGATGAAGCGTTCCATCGACCCAAGAATTGCGCGGTGAATCATAACCGGCACCTGGCGCTCGTTGTTTTCGCCAACATAAGAGGCGCTCAGACGAGACGGCAGAGAGAAATCCAGCTGTACAGTACCGCACTGCCACGCACGATCGAGGCAGTCATACAGAGTAAATTCAATTTTCGGACCGTAGAACGCGCCTTCACCCAGCTGATATTCAAACGGGATGTTGTTTTCTTCCAGCGCAACCGCTAAGTCCGCCTCAGCACGATCCCACATTTCATCGCTGCCGATACGTTTTTCGGGGCGAGTGGAAAGCTTGACGACGATTTTCTCGAAGCCAAAGGTGCTGTACATATCGTAGACCATCCGGATACAGGCGTTAACTTCATCGCGGATTTGCTCTTCAGTACAGAAGATATGCGCATCGTCCTGCGTAAAGCCGCGCACGCGCATCAGGCCATGCAGCGCGCCTGACGGCTCGTTACGATGGCAGCTACCGAACTCCGCCATACGCAGCGGCAGATCGCGGTAGGATTTCAGACCCTGATTGAAGATCTGCACGTGGCCCGGGCAGTTCATCGGCTTGATGCAGTATTCACGGTTCTCGGAAGAGGTGGTGAACATCGCATCTTTATAGTTGTCCCAGTGGCCGGTTTTTTCCCACAGGACGCGGTCCATCATGAATGGACCCTTCACTTCCTGGTACTGGTACTCTTTGAGCTTGGAGCGTACAAAGACTTCCAGTTCACGGAAGATAGTCCAGCCGTCGTTGTGCCAGAACACCATACCCGGCGCTTCTTCCTGCATATGGTACAGGTCGAGCTGCTTACCGATTTTACGGTGGTCACGCTTCGCGGCTTCTTCCAGGCGCTGCAGATAGGCGTTCAGGGCTTTTTTATCGGCCCATGCGGTGCCGTAAATACGCTGCAGCATTTTATTGTTGCTGTCGCCACGCCAGTACGCCCCTGCGGTTTTCATCAGCTTAAAGTGATGGCAGAAGCGCATATTCGGCACGTGCGGACCGCGGCACATGTCGATATATTCTTCATGGTGATACAGACCCGGTTTGTCATCGTGCGCAATATTCTCATCGAGAATAGAGACTTTATAGGTCTCGCCGCGCTTCACGAACGTTTCGCGGGCTTCATGCCAGCTCACGTTCTTCTTGATGACATCGTAGTTTTTCTCCGCCAGCTCGTGCATACGCTTTTCGAGGGCGTCGATATCTTCCTGCGTCAGGGTATGGTCAAGGTCCACGTCATAGTAGAAACCATTGTCAACAACCGGTCCGATCGCCATTTTGGTGTTCGGCCATAACTGTTTGATCGCATGACCCAGCAGGTGCGCGCAGGAGTGACGAAGAATTTCCAGACCTTCTTCATCTTTTGCGGTAATGATTGCAAGCGATGCGTCATGTTCAATGAGATCGCTGGCATCAGCCAGTTCGCCGTTCACACGGCCAGCGATACAGGCTTTCGCCAGACCTGGGCCGATATCAAGGGCAACATCCATTGGGCTTACTGCGTGGTCGTAATGGCGTTGACTGCCATCAGGAAGAGTAATTACAGGCATTTTATATCCTTATTTGCAGTGGTGCCCCACACGAAAGAGCACATACAAAACGATTTTGAGAAAGTTAACGGCAGGATTATCAGGTATCTCGCTTCACTCTGCGGAAAACAGACGGCCGGGCGATAATTCGCCTGAGGTCTTCCCGATAGCTGCCATTAAGTACCTGACCATACTACACGTCTTAAAGACGCGTTGAAAGTCCGCCTTTATTATTCCCCGCAGGGCTATGGAATTCCCGGCCGTTAGTCTTTCGTTAAGGCGCAACGCGGTATCACTATGGCTACCGTTAAGCCACTGAGATCGCAAAAATGGATTTTACGTACCTGATCCACACCGTGACTGATTTTATCAGTCAGCATCAACACCTGGCGCTGGGCGTCATTTTTCTGCTGGCGTTTGGCGAATCGCTGGCGTTTATCTCCTTGCTGCTGCCGGCGACGGTCATTCTGCTGGCGACCGGTGCGCTGATAGGCGAAAGCGAGCTGACCTTTTTCACCGTCTGGCTGTCGGCGGCGGTTGGCGCGTTCTGCGGCGACTGGCTATCCTGGTGGCTGGGCTTTCACTACAGCGAACGGGTTATCAGGGTGTGGCCCCTGTCCCGCCAGCCGCAGCTTATTGCGCGCGGCCACGCCTTTTTTGAACGCTGGGGAACCTGGGGGGTGTTCATCGGACGCTTCTTCGGCCCCTTGCGGGCGGTCGTTCCGCTGGTGGCGGGCATTTGCGCGATGCCGTCCGGAAAATTTCAGCTGGCGAATGGCGCGTCGGCCGCCGTCTGGGCGTTTGGCATACTGGCGCCCGGTGCGCTGGGCATCCCCTGGCTTGCCGAACTGTTTTCATAAAAAAATCAGGCCGGAAATTTCCGGCCCGACACATTACATTTTGTACCCTAAGGTCACCATCGTACGACGGTCGGTATGATCCGGCGCGGTTGACGGCGGCTGCGAGTTCCAGGTCAGGTTATAAGCGACGCGCAGGCCGAAATGCGCGTTAATAGCCACATCCAGCGCGGTTTCAGAGTTAACCGTCGTATCGTCCGCGCCAAAAACGGAAACGCCCTGGGTGAATTTCGTGGTGTCGGTCATCTGCCAGACGTAGATCCCGGATACATAGCCCAGCGCCTGCGTCTGCGTCTCGCCATCGGTAAACTCGTCGTAGCGGACGCCAGGACCAAATTCAAAACGCAGGCTATGCACAGGACCGTTGAAGATCTGGCGACCATAACCGGCGGTGAAAACGTCACGCTCGTGGTAGCCGTTGTAGCGGTCGGTCAACCAGCTAGCCTGGCCGAACAGGTAATCATAGTCGGTCAGGTTATAACGCGAACGGCCGCCTATCGCGTATTTCTCTGAAGATCGTTCATCATTAGAAGAGGTGTTGCTGGCATTGCCCCACAGCGACCAGGCGGTTTTTTCGCCGTACCAGGTCAGGGTCGAGTCAGCGGTCAGAGAAGAACTTTTAGTGTTACCAGACTGCGCCAGATAACCGCCGTTAACTTTACCTTCAAACGGTTTCTTCGCAGAGGAAGGGTCGTCCATGACAGTAAAAACGGTATCATCGGCCAGTGCGTGCATTGACGTAAACAGGCCCCCCGCCAGCGCGATGGCCACGGGTACTGTCTTGAAAAGCTTCATTTATTTAAGAGTCCGTACAACAAAAAAAGAGACCGTTACGGTCCCGGAAACTTTCGCGAGGATCAACGACAGGCAGTCCTAAGAAAGGTAACAAATTATAAAAAGGCCCGATTAACATAGCAATGAATTCTTATTTCATTTTTTGAATAAGAGGGCTCTCAAAACTCGTTTTATTTCATAATGATAAAAGTCAACGTTTGGCTTTAAATTCATGAAAATCATGCCTTTGACACTTCCCCTCAGGCAAAACAGGTGCCAGGCTTACACTAAGCACGTTATGGGCTGGCCTGCAAAGGTCATAAAAGGAGGTAATGGAATGACCAAGATCTATACGCTCACGTTAGCGCCCTCTCTCGACAGCGCTACGCAGACCCCACAAATTTATCCCGAAGGTAAATTACGCTGCAGCGCCCCCGTCTTTGAGCCGGGTGGCGGCGGCATCAACGTTGCGCGCGCTATCACCTTTCTTGGCGGCGCCGCGACGGCGATTTTCCCGGCGGGCGGCGCAACGGGCGAGCACCTGGTCGCCCTGCTTGCCGCAGAGCGCGTTCCGGTAGAAGCGGTCGAAACACAGGACTGGACGCGGCAAAACCTGCACGTACATGTTAAGACCAGCGGCGAGCAATACCGTTTCGTGATGCCAGGAGCCGCGCTCAGCGACGACGAATTTGCCCGCCTGGAGGCCCGGGTGATGGCGGCCGACGCCGGCGCGATTATCGTTATTAGCGGCAGCCTGCCGCCGGGCGTATCCACGGGGCGTCTGGCCGAAATGATAAAAACCGCGCAGCGACATGGCCTGCGCTGCGTTATCGACAGCTCCGGCGACGCGCTGGCGGCCGCGCTCAGCGTCGGCGGGCTTGAGCTGGTTAAGCCGAACCAGAAGGAGCTTAGCGCGCTGGTCCAGCGCGAGCTGACCCAGCCCGACGACGTGCGTCAGGCAGCGCTTGAACTCGTGCGCAGCGGCAAAGCAAAACGCGTTGTGGTATCGCTTGGGCCACAGGGCGCGCTGGGCGTGGACGCCAGCGGTTCCGTTCAGGTGGTGCCGCCGCCGGTGAAAAGCCAGAGCACCGTCGGCGCCGGGGACAGCATGGTCGGCGCCATGACGCTGAAGCTGGCGCAAAACGCGCCGCTGGAGGAGATGGTACGCTATGGCGTAGCCGCAGGCAGCGCGGCCACGCTAAACCAGGGCACTCGCCTGTGCTCGCTTGAGAATACGCAGAATATTTATCATTATCTGTGCCAGATATAGGCCGCAGCTCCCGCCGCCAGCGCGGCGGGAGTCGCCAAATCGCCGTTATCGACTATGCTAACAAAACCCTTGAATTACAATGTGGTGATCGCCTGTCGTGAATATCACATTACGCGTCCCTGGTCACAATAACCGTCCTTTGAAACGCACAGTTGTGCGTCAGTTCGTATTTTTCCACCGCGTTTATGCGCTAACCTTATGATATGGCAGAAGACATGGGGAGAGACAGCATGTGGCAAGCTATCAGTAACCTGTTGAGAGAGCATGGAGACGGCGAGATAGAGCTGCGCAACGAGCTGCCAGGCGGAGAAATTCACGCCGCTTGGCACCTGCGTTTTGGCGGCCGGGATTATTTCGTCAAATGCGATGAGCGCGAAATGTTGCCCATTTTCACCGCCGAGGCCGACCAGCTGGAGCTTCTGTCGCGCAGCAAAACCGTCCGGGTCCCCGGCGTCTTCGCCGTCGGCAGCGATCGCGATTACAGCTTCCTGGTCATGGAGTATCTTCCGCCTCGCCCGCTGGACGCCCATAACGCCTTTCTGCTGGGTCAGCAGCTTGCGCATCTGCACGGGTGGAGCGATCAGCCGCAGTTTGGACTCGACTTCGACAACGACCTGTCGACAACGCCGCAGCCCAACGCCTGGCAGCGGCGCTGGTCCACCTTTTTTGCCGAGCAGCGCATCGGCTGGCAGCTGGAGCTGGCGGCGGAAAAAGGCATGGAGTTTGGCAATATCGACGCCATCGTCGAACATATCCACCAGCGGCTGAGCAGCCATCAGCCGACGCCATCGCTGCTGCACGGCGATTTGTGGTCGCAGAACTGCGCGCTGGGCCCGTCCGGTCCCTATATCTTTGACCCGGCCTGCTACTGGGGTGACCGCGAATGCGATCTGGCAATGCTGCCGCTCCACCCGGAGCAGCCGCCGCAGATTTATGACGGCTACCAGTCAATCTCGCCGCTGCCGGGCGGCTTCCTTGAACGCCAGCCGGTTTACCAGCTTTATACGCTGCTGAACCGGGCGATTATGTTCGGCGGAGCGCATCTGGTCACCGCGCAGAAAGCGCTGGAGCGCGTGCTGGCGGCGTAAAAAAAGCCCCGCGAGGGGCTTTTTGTTAGTTCATTTGCACGCCCTTGAGGCGAAACTCGATATTCATCACCAGCCCGGTGCCGGGTTTCCCTGGCTCATAGCGCCATTTGCGCATCGCCGCCTTTACGTCGCGCTCGAACAGATTGCTCGGCTGGGCGGACAGGATCTCTACGTTTTCGACGCGCCCCTCGGGCGTCACGTCAAACTTAACGCGAACATTACCTTCAATGCGCAACTGTTGTGCTCGCGTGGGATACTGCGGCTGGTTACGGCTCAATGCGCGCGGGCCGGAGGGCGCCGCCGCGACCGGCGCGCTGGTCGCCGGAGCGGAATTCATCGCCGGGCGGCTTGGCGTCGTGGCGTTTTCAAACGGCGATGTCGCTCGCGGCTCTACCGGTTTCACCTCACGCTCGGGCTGTTCAACTTTTTTCTCCGGCTTCGGTTTTGGCTTCGGCTTAGGTTTCGGCTTATGGATAACCACCGGCGCCTCTTTCGGCGGTTCCGGCACTACTTCCGGCTCCGGCTCAGGTTCTGCGACCGGCTGCGGCGTCGGCTGTACCGCCTGAGGAGGCTCCAGATCCGCAGGCGCTACCATGCTGACCATGATCGGCTGCGCGGGGGCCGGTAATTCAATAACCTGATGTACCGAGGTGTAAAGCAAACCCGCCACGACGGCACCGTGAATGCCCACAGACAACAGCGTCGGCCACGGAAAACGGCGAGGTAAATCGAGGGTCATTGAAGTCATAATCGTTTCAGTTGAAAAATGATGGGTCGATTTTAAATGCAAATAGCAATCATATTCAATAACGCATCTTAACCTCGGTCAAATTTCCGTGGGAGATGGTGAAAAAAAGCGCAGCGGTGCCGCAGACGCAAAGACAAAAAGATCATAGCATTGCAGTCGTTATCGCTTTCACATACCGTGTTTCGACAATTTACCGATAAGGAACTGCGCCTGTGCTCTATGTGATTTATGCTGAAGATGTCGCCGACTCGCTGGAAAAACGTCTGCCGGTCCGCCCCGCTCACCTCGCGCGTTTGCAATTGCTGCATGATGAAGGCCGTTTGCTGACGGCAGGTCCGCTGCCTGCGGTCGACAGTAACGATCCCGGCGTCGCAGGTTTTACCGGCTCTACGGTCATCGCCGAATTTGAATCGCTTGAAGCGGCTCAGGCCTGGGCAGATGCCGACCCTTACGTCGCGGCAGGCGTTTACAGCAAAGTGGCCGTAAAACCGTACAAAAAAATCTTTTAAGCGGGCGCTTAAAAAAACAATGGGCACCGCCAGCGGTGCCCTTTTTTGCTATTCAGAAATCGTAAATGGCGACCAGCAGTGAATTTCTCTGCCGCTTCACCAGACACTTTCTGATCGCGTGGATGCGGATATTGCGCCGGGACTGCGCTTCCAGCCAACGCGATTTGCGGCGGCTTGCCTGTCTCAGCATGCGCCAACGCCCCACTTCGGTTCGACTACGCTTCATTTCGACATCTCTAAAATGAAAGAGCCGCTATTATAAACCCTTGCCAGACTCTGACCAGCGCTTTTACCGCGTTTTTATTTGCCAGATAAATATGGACGCGTAAACTCATAACAACAGGCTTTCAAAAGGATTTTCTATGACAACCTTCTACACCGTGGTGAGTTGGCTGGTCATTGTGGGGTATTGGTTGTTAATTGCGGGTGTGACCTTACGCATCCTGATGAAACGACGCGCGGTACCTTCAGCGATGGCATGGTTGCTGATCATTTACATTCTGCCGCTGGTCGGGATCATCGCCTACCTCTCCTTTGGCGAGCTGCACCTCGGGAAACGCCGCGCCGAGCGCGCCCGCGCGATGTGGCCCTCGACCGCAAAATGGCTGGCGGATTTAAAAACCTGCAAGCATATTTTTGCGGAAGAAAACAGCCAGGTTGCCTCGTCGCTGTTTAAGCTATGCGAACGACGCCAGGGCATTGCGGGCGTGAAAGGTAACCAGCTGCAGCTGCTGACGGACTCCGACGACGTCATGCAGGCGCTGATCCGCGACGTTCAGCTCGCCCGGCACAATATTGAGATGGTGTTCTATATCTGGCAGCCTGGCGGAATGGCCGACCAGGTGGCGGAGTCGCTGATGGCGGCCGCCCGGCGCGGCGTGCACTGTCGGCTGATGCTGGATTCCGCAGGCAGCGTCGCCTTTTTCCGCAGCCCGTGGGCAGCCATGATGCGTAACGCCGGTATCGATGTCGTTGAAGCGCTGAAGGTTAACCTGATGCGTGTCTTCCTGCGCCGTATGGATCTGCGACAGCACCGCAAGATGGTGATGATCGACAACTATATTGCCTATACCGGCAGTATGAATATGGTCGATCCGCGCTTTTTCAAACAGGATGCCGGGGTCGGCCAGTGGGTTGACCTGATGGCGCGTATGGAAGGGCCAATCGCCACCTCCATGGGCATTGTCTACTCCTGCGACTGGGAAATTGAAACCGGGAAACGTATTTTACCGCCGCCGCCGGACCTCAACATCATGCCCTTCGAAGAGGCCAGCGGTCACACTATCCACACCATTGCCTCCGGGCCGGGCTTCCCGGAGGAGCTAATTCATCAGGCGCTGCTTACCGCCGTCTACTCGGCGCGTGAGTATCTGATAATGACCACCCCCTACTTCGTGCCGAGCGATGACCTGCTGCACGCCATCTGCACCGCCGCCCAGCGCGGCGTTGATGTCAGCATCATCCTGCCCCTGAAGAATGATTCGATGCTGGTCGGCTGGGCGAGCCGCGCCTTTTTCACCGAGCTGCTGGCGGCCGGGGTTAAAATCTATCAGTTTGAGGGCGGGCTGCTGCATACCAAGAGCGTGCTGGTCGACGGCGAGCTAAGTCTTGTCGGCACCGTGAACCTGGACATGCGCAGCCTGTGGCTGAATTTTGAAATCACGCTGGCTATCGATGACGCTGGTTTTGGCGGCGACCTGGCGGCGGTGCAGGATGATTATATCTCCCGCTCTCGCCTGCTGGATGCCCGTTTATGGGTAAAACGCCCGCTCTGGCAGCGCGTCGCTGAGCGACTGTTTTACTTCTTCAGCCCGTTGCTGTAAAACGTGGCCCATCAGATGTTAAAACAGGTAGTCATCATGGATATGGATTTAAACAATCGCCTGACCGAAGACGAAACACTCGAGCAGGCTTACGATATCTTTCTCGAACTGGCGGCCGATAACCTCGACCCTGCCGATATTATTCTGTTTAATCTGCAGTTCGAAGAGCGCGGCGGCGCCGAGCTTTTCGATCCGGCGGAAGACTGGCAGGAGCATGTTGATTTCGACCTGAACCCCGACTTTTTCGCTGAGGTCGTGATCGGCCTTGCGGATACCGACGGCGGCGAAATTAACGATATCTTCGCCCGCGTGCTGCTGTGCCGGGAAAAAGATCACAAGCTCTGCCACATTCTGTGGCGTGAGTAAGAAGAAGGCTGCGCAGGCAGCCTTTTTTATGCGTTATTCTGCAAGCGCGCCGCCGCAGGCTTTACAGTAGCGGGCGTCATCCTCATGTCCGATATGACGGCAGTGCGGACACGCCCGCGACTGCCGCCGGCTGTTGAGCTCTGCGCTCATGTGAGACGTAATCAGCCCCGTTGGGATCGCAATCAGCGAATAACCAATCAGGATAAGAATCGATGCAATAGTTCTTCCGGCCGCCGTATGCGGCGTGATGTCGCCGTATCCCACCGTTGAAACCGTCACTATCGCCCAGTAAACCGAAGCATTAAGCGTGGTAAACCCATACTGCGGCCCTTCGATTCCGTACATTAGCGCGCCAAAGACGATCATCATGACCGCGATAAAGGCGTAGAACAGAATCAGCTGCTGCCGGGCGCGGGCAATCGCGCGCCATAAAATCATCAGCGACGGCATAAAGCGCAGTACTTTGAGGATCCGCAGCACGCGTACCGCCCGCATGGCCCGCCAGGCAAAAAGGTAATGAATGCCGATTTCCGGCCACAGCCAAAGAACATACAGCGGCAGGACAGTGGCCAAATCAATAAATCCCCAGAAGCTGAAGACGTAATTCGCCGGTTTTGGCCAGCAAAGGACTCTCAGAATATATTCAAACGTGAAGACCAGCGTGACGAAAATTTCCAACCAGACGAAGGCGTGCCACTCCTCGAACGTCAGATGATATTGCGTGCCAATACCGGATTCGATAAAAATCAGCACGACGCTAAAGAGCGCAAACAGCGCGAAGAAGGCCTCAACGCGGCGGCCGGAGCGGGTTCGTTGATCGAATAGCCGTCGGTAAACACGCTGGCGAAACGATGTGGTAGCGGTAGGCACAATAACCTCACAAAAAAAAGGGCTGACAACCGTCAGCCCGTGAGATTATAACGGGTCAACCTTCAGACAGGAAACCGCATGACGGAAACTGCCTTCCAGCAGCGGACGCGTTTTGGCGCATTCCGGCCCGGCAATCGGACAGCGCGTGCGGAATACGCAGCCCGACGGCGGATTGATAGGCGACGGTAGCTCCCCTTCCAGCAGCTGGATCGTTTTATTTTTCTCCAGATCCGGATCCGGAATCGGCACCGCCGACATCAGCGCTTTGGTATAAGGGTGCAGCGGATTATGGTAAACCTCGTCGTAGGTTCCCAGCTCCACCGCATGCCCCAGATACATCACCAGCACGCGATCGGAGATATGCTTCACCACCGCCAGATCGTGAGCGATGAAGATAAGCGACAGCCCCATCTCGCGCTGCAGCTGCTGCAGCAGGTTAACCACCTGCGCCTGAATAGACACATCAAGCGCCGAGACTGGCTCATCGCAAATAATCAGCTTCGGCTCAAGGATCAGCGCGCGCGCGATGCCGATACGCTGGCACTGGCCGCCGGAAAACTCGTGCGGATAGCGGTTGATAAGGTTCGGCAGCAGGCCGACCTTCATCATCATCGCCTTCACGCGATCGCGAACTTCCTGGCGCGACATCGACGGATGATAGGTGCGCAGCGGTTCGGCGATGATCTCGCCGATGGTCATACGCGGGTTAAGCGAGGCCAGCGGATCCTGGAAAATCATCTGAATATCGCTGCGAACTTCGCGCCACTCGGCGGGCTTCAGCCCCATCAGATCCTTGCCAAGCCATGCGACTTTACCCTCGGTGGCCTTCACCAGGCCGATAATCGCGCGGGCAAAGGTCGATTTTCCGCAGCCGGACTCGCCCACCACGCCCAGCGTTTCGCCTTCATACAGGCGCAGCGTTACGCCATCCACCGCCTTCAGCGTTTTCGACGGCTGCCAGAACCACTGCTTACCGTCTTTGATGTCAAAGTGAACTTTGAGATCGGCAATTTCCAGCAGTACTTTTCGTTGTTCAGTCACGGCGTTCATATCAGATCCCCCACCGGTTTAAAGCAGGCGCGTAAACGGCCAGGCGCAAACGCCTCCAGAGGCGGAGCACTATTACAGATTTCAGTCGCATGCGGGCAGCGCGGCTGGAACGGACAGCCTTTCGGCAGGCGCAACAGGTTCGGCGGGTTGCCCGGAATGGTCAGCAGCGCCTCGCCTTCGGCATCCAGACGCGGCACCGCGTTGAGCAGACCAATTGAATACGGGTGCGCCGGATGATAGAACACGTCGCGCGCCTGGCCATACTCCATGGTGCGTCCGGCATACATCACCAGCACTTTGTCGCAGATACCGGCGACGACGCCAAGGTCATGGGTGATCATAATAATGGCGGTGTTGAATTCGCGCTTAAGCTCGTTCAGCAGCGTCATGATTTGCGCCTGAACGGTGACGTCCAGCGCAGTGGTCGGCTCATCGGCGATCAGCAGCTTCGGCCGACACAGCAGCGCCATAGCGATCATCACGCGCTGGCGCATCCCGCCGGAGAACTCGTGCGGGAACATGCGCATACGCTTACGCGCTTCCGGCATTTTCACCGCATCAAGCATTTTGACCGACTCTTCAAACGCCTCGGCTTTTCCCATGCCTTTATGCAGCATCAGCACTTCCATCAGCTGCTCGCCCACCCGCATGTACGGGTTCAGCGAGGTCATCGGGTCCTGGAAAATCATGGAGATCTGCTCGGCGCGCAGCTTATTCAGCTCATGCTCGGGCAAATTCAGGATCTGACGGCCGTTGAAGGTCGCCGAACCACCGATAACGCCGTTCGCCGCCAGCAGCCCCATCAGCGCAAACGCGGTCTGGGACTTACCGGAGCCGGACTCTCCGACGATCCCCAGCGTTTCGCCCGCATTGAGGCTAAAATTGAGATCGTTCACCGCCGTGACGTCGCCATCCGGGGTTTTAAAGGTCACGCGCAGGTCTTTAACATCCAGCAGCAGGCCGGATTTTTGTTGTGCAGGCGCGTTCACCATGTCAATCGTACTCATGGCTGTACTCCTTAGCGGTCTTTCGGGTCGAGGGCATCACGCAGGCCGTCGCCGATAAAGTTGAAACAGAACAGGGTAACCACCAGGAAACCTGCCGGGAACAGCAGCAGCCACGGAGAAACCTCCATAGAGTTAGCGCCATCGCTCAGCAATGCGCCCCAGCTGCTGAGCGGCTCCTGGGTACCCAGACCGAGGAAGCTCAGAAACGATTCAAACAGGATCATGCTCGGCACCAGCAGCGAAGCGTACACCACCACCACGCCAAGCACGTTCGGGACAATGTGGCGAACCACAATGCTACCGGTCGACACGCCGCCGACCTGGGCTGCTTCAATAAACTCTTTACGCTTAAGGCTCAGCGTCTGACCACGAACGATACGCGCCATATCCAGCCAGGAGACCATCCCGATCGCAACGAAGATCAGCAGGATGTTCTGACCGAAGAAGGTGACCAGCAGAATCACGAAGAACATGAACGGGAAGGAGTTAAGGATTTCAAGCAGACGCATCATCACCGAGTCAACTTTACCGCCCAGGTAGCCGGACAGCGAGCCATACAGGGTGCCGACAATCACCGCCACCAGCGCGGCGGCAATCCCGACCATCAGAGAGATACGTCCCCCGATGGCGACGCGCACCAGCAGGTCGCGGCCGGAGGAGTCCGTGCCAAAATAGTGGCCTGACGCCATATCCGGCGCGCTGGACATCATGCCCCAGTCGGTATCGAAATAGGTAAATTGCGACACGATCGGCGCCAGCGTGACGAACAGGGCGATGATAACCAGCATGACCAGACTGGCGACCGCAGCGCGGTTATGCATAAAGCGACGGCGGGCATCCTGCCAGAGACTACGACCTTCGACTTCCAGTTTTTCACTGAAGTGTTCCAGCGCCTCGCTGTTTTTCTTACTCAACATCATGGCGAACTCCAGTATCAGTATCGAATTTTCGGATCGATAACGGCATACAGCACGTCAACAATCGCATTGAACAGAATGGTCAGCGTGCCGACCAGAATGGTCAGGCTCAGCACCAGCGAGTAGTCGCGGTTAAGCGCGCCGTTGACGAACAGCTGCCCGATACCCGGCAGGCCATAGATGGTTTCGATAACCATTGAGCCGGTAATAATCCCGACGAACGCCGGCCCCATATAGGAGAGCACCGGCAGCAGCGCGGGTTTCAGCGCGTGGCGGAAAATAATGCGGCGCATCGGCAGACCTTTTGCCCGCGCGGTACGGATAAAGTTGGAGTGCAGCACTTCAATCATCGAGCCGCGGGTAATACGCGCGATACTGGCAATATAGGCCAGTGAGAGCGCCACCATCGGCAGGATCATGAACTTCAGCGCCCCGCCGTTCCATCCGCCTCCCGGCAACCAGTGCAGCGTGATGGCGAATATCATCACCAGTAATGGCGCGACCACAAAACTGGGTATGACGACCCCGGTCATTGCCACCCCCATGACGGAATAATCCCAGATAGTATTTTGCTTCAGCGCGGCAATAACCCCGGCGGCCACGCCGATAACGACGGCGAGGAAGAATGCCGCGGCACCCAATTTTGCAGAGACCGGAAAGCTTGTCGCCACCAGGTCGTTGACGGAATAGTCTTTATATTTAAAAGAAGGCCCGAAATCTCCCTGCGCCAGCTGCTTCAGATAATTGAAGTACTGGACGCTCATCGGGTCGTTCAGGTGATATTTTGCTTCAATGTTCGCCATAACCTCTGGCGGCAGCGTACGTTCGCCCGTAAAAGGACTCCCCGGTGCGAGACGCATCATGAAGAAGGAAATCGTAATAAGAATGAACAGCGTCGGAATAGCTTCCAGACAGCGACGTAATATAAATTTCAACATTGCCCGTACCTTCTGGCGTGTGCCTTTACCCGCGGTCTTTCGCTATAACAAAAGACCGCGTGTGATAGTGCGATGAAATAAGACACAGTGGGGCCGCCGTCGGCCGCCCCACGTATTGCCATCAATGCTTAATGATGTACAGATCTTTGGTATAGATGTTGTCCATCGGATCTTTACCGGTATAACCGCCGACCCATGGTTTCACCAGGCGGGCGTTAACGTAGTAATAAACCGGAACGATGGCGGAATCTTTACCCAGCTGCTGTTCGGCTTTGTCGTACAGCGCGGTACGCTGCGCTTCGTCAGTCACCTGCAGCGTCTGCTTCATGATCTCATCGAACGCCGGGCTCTTATAATGTGCGGTGTTCATTGAGCTGTCAGACAGCATGGTGTTCAGGAAGGAGGTCGGTTCGTTGTAGTCCGCACACCAGCCAGCGCGCGCCACGTCGTAGGTACCCTGATGACGGGTATCGAGGAAGGTTTTCCACTCCTGGTTGACCAGCTTAACGTCAACGCCGAGGTTTTTCTTCCAGATTGAGGCCGCGGCAATGGCCAGTTTTTTGTGCAGATCGGAGGTGTTATACAGCAGGTTGAAGGTCAGCGGCTTGTCTGCGGTATAACCCGCTTCGGCCAGCAGCTTCTTCGCTTCTTCGTTGCGTTTTTCCTGCGACCAGCTGAACCACTCCGGTTTGGTCAGCTTCGCGCCATCGGTGTACGGCGGGGTATAACCAAAGGCCGGCAGGTCGCCCTGCGCTTTGACTTTGTTCACGATGATGTCGCGATCCAGGCCCAGCTTCAGCGCAGTACGGACGCGCGCGTCGGTAAACGGTGCTTTCTGGTTGTTGATCTCATAGTAGTAGGTGCACAGATACGGATCGACGTGAACTTCCGTTGGAATCTCTTTTTTCAGCTTCTGGAACAGTTCGATCGGCAGGTTGTTATAGGTCATGTCGATTTCGCCGCTGCGGTAGCGGTTAACGTCTGTCACTTCAGAAGAGATTGGCAGATAGGTAATCTGGTCGATAACGGTTTTCTTGTTATCCCAGTAATTCGGGTTGCGCTCCATTACGATGCGCTCGTTAACCACCCAGTCTTTCAGCTTATAAGCGCCGTTGGTGACGATATTGGCAGGCTGGGTCCATTTTTCACCGAATTTTTCGATGGCCGGTTTATAAACCGGAGACATTGCCGGGTTAACCAGCAGCTTGTAGAAATAAGGAACCGGCTCGCTCAGGGTCACTTCCAGAGTATGATCGTCGACAGCTTTTACGCCAAGATCGGTTGCCGGTTTTTTGCCTTCGATAATTTCATCGACGTTCAGAATGTGGCCGTACTGCGGATAGCTTGCATACGGGGACGCGGTTTTCGGATCCACCAGACGCTGCCAGCTATAAACGAAATCTTGCGCGGTGACGGGCTCGCCGTTGGACCATTTAGCATCTTTGCGCAGATGGAAGGTCCAGACTTTAAAATCTTTGTTGTCCCAGCTTTCCGCCACGCCCGGAATCGGGTGGCCGTCTTTGGTAGAGGTAATCAGTAAGCCTTCAAAGAGATCGCGGCTTACGTTCGCTTCCGGCACGCCTTCAATTTTATTCGGGTCTAACGACTGCGGTTCCGCGCCGTTATTACGAATCATCGTCTGCTTATCCGCCAGATTAACACCGGCAGGCACGTCAGCCGCCATTGCGCTTCCTGCGATAAGTGCAGCCAGAACGCCGGCTGCAATAAGGCTTTTTTTTGTGATGATGGACATTGTGTTGGTACCCCGCTCATTATAATTACTGGTTATTTGACCAGCCTGTTTAATCCCCTAAGGGTTGCTGAACAGTGCAGGAGCTAATGCAACTGTCAGTTCTTGTACTACCGCTATCACCGACTTCTTTATTACGGTTGCTCTTTATTTGGCATCCTTACGTCGATTCTTTCATTCATCCCCCCTGTCGGGACGAACTTTATTCTTTTCATGCCGGGAGATTCATTTGAAAACTATTCTCATCTCCGGTCTTCTGTAGTGAAATGTCTGGCCGGAAAGTATCAAATGACTTTCTTTACCGCCAATACATTTTGCAAATTTGTTAAGCAATTCTCTTTTGTCGTATCTTCTTCATATGAAAGCAAGTTTCAGCGACGCTGCAAACAATAAAATATCATTTCGAAATCAACACGATAGATAAGATGACTCTCCCCTGCCCGCGGCAGCTGTCGCGATGTGCGTTTTTTGTACAAAAAATTAACAATTGGTTATTATTTAGCACATTCCACTGCTCGAGCGGTGAAATTACTAATATCATTTCAATTATCGCTCGGCAAGCGTAAGAGTATCACGTGAATAAAATAACACGGCGGGGGCAATAATTGCTGAGCGATGACGGGATTAACAAGATGATATTTATAGTATTTTACGGCGCTGGCACGATAAGATGCTTTAGCCGTAGTTAAACTTTATTGATATGATTTGCTAATAATGACGCACTCCAGCGAGAGGTATCCCGCTGGAATCCCGGTTTAACCGACAAGACCTGGAAAAATCGATTTAATCCCGGTGACGATGAACTCAATGCCCAGCGCCATCAGCAGCAGACCCATGATACGGGTAATAACGTTGATCCCCGTCTGCCCGAGCAGGCGCACCAGCCACGGCGCAATGCGAAACAATCCCCAACAGCAGGCGGCGAAAATAGCAATCGCCACAGAGAAACCCAGCAGGTGCGCCAGGTTGTTATAACGCGTTCCCCAGACGATGGTCGAACTGATAGCGCCCGGCCCCGCCATCAGCGGTAGCGCCAGAGGAACGACGCCAACGCTTTCGCGGATCGCCGTTTCCGACTTCTCCTGCTTGTTCTGTTTATCTTCCCCCAGCTTGCCGCTTATCATCGACATGGCAATCGTCACCACCAGGATGCCGCCCGCAATGCGGAAGGAATCGATGGAGATACCGAACAGCTGAAGGATACCGTCTCCGAGAAACAGCGACGTCCAGAGAATAATGGCGACGGACAGGTTGGCGGTAAGGTTGGTTTTGTTGCGGGCAGGCGCCGACTGGTAGCTGGTCATACTGATGAAGACCGGAATGATGCCTACCGGGTTCACCAATGCAAACAACCCAATGAAAAACTTAACATAAGTGGGAAAATCAAACAAAGTTTGAATCACGGTTAGCCCCGCAAACTCATCAAAAATGGTCGTTGACGAAAAGGAATAATGAAATCCGCGCTGAAGATACGCTTTTTATCGGCATTCTTCACGCTAAATCTGCTAAAAACGCTGTCATTACACGCTGTTATGTATTTGTATGAATTATGCTAATGTTACCCCCGGACTTGAGCACGATCTTTTAACACTTGATACAAATCGCTAAAACGGGCCTGCTGAAAGGTGTCAGCTTGGGGTAATCTTGATTTAGATCACGTAATTCATACTCAGAAGTGAGTAATCTTGATTCCGCCATCAGAGGGTATCCTGATGTCCCCAGGAGTAATGGGAAGGCTCGTTTAGTAAGTCAGTGAATCGAAGGTCGTGAGTGACCTGTTATTTTCAAGGCTCTTGCGCAAGCTGCATACGGTCTGTCTATACTGACGTATCGCGCAGTTGATTTACTAAAAAAGTTTAACATTATCCAGGAGAGCATTATGGCTGTTACTAATGTCGCTGAACTTAACGCACTCGTCGAGCGCGTAAAAAAAGCCCAGCGTGAATATGCCAATTTCACCCAAGAACAGGTTGATAAAATCTTCCGCGCGGCCGCTCTGGCTGCTGCAGATGCTCGAATCCCTCTCGCTAAAATGGCCGTTGCCGAATCCGGCATGGGTATCATCGAAGATAAAGTGATCAAAAACCACTTTGCTTCTGAGTATATCTACAACGCCTATAAAGATGAGAAAACCTGCGGCGTGCTGTCTGTAGACGACACCTTCGGCACCATCACCATCGCAGAACCTATCGGCATCATCTGCGGTATCGTTCCAACAACTAACCCGACCTCCACGGCTATCTTCAAATCGCTGATCAGCCTGAAGACCCGTAACGCCATTATCTTCTCCCCGCATCCGCGTGCTAAAGACGCTACCAACAAAGCGGCAGATATCGTTCTGCAGGCGGCAATCGCAGCGGGTGCGCCGAAAGACCTGATTGGCTGGATCGATCAACCTTCCGTTGAGCTGTCCAACGCGCTGATGCACCACCCTGACATTAACCTGATTCTGGCCACCGGTGGCCCGGGCATGGTTAAAGCAGCATACAGCTCCGGTAAACCAGCAATCGGCGTAGGCGCAGGCAACACCCCTGTTGTTATCGACGAAACGGCAGATATCAAACGTGCGGTGGCTTCCGTACTGATGTCTAAAACCTTCGACAACGGCGTTATCTGTGCTTCCGAGCAGTCCGTTGTTGTTGTTGATTCCGTCTACGACGCAGTGCGCGAGCGTTTCGCCACCCACGGCGGCTACATGCTGCAGGGCAAAGAGCTGAAAGCCGTTCAGGACATCATCCTGAAGAATGGCGCGCTGAACGCCGCTATCGTAGGCCAGCCTGCGTACAAAATCGCCGAACTGGCTGGTTTCTCCGTACCAGAAACCACTAAGATTCTGATTGGCGAAGTGAAAGTCGTTGACGAAAGCGAGCCGTTTGCTCACGAGAAACTGTCTCCGACGCTGGCTATGTACCGCGCGAAAGATTTCGATGACGCGGTAGAGAAAGCAGAGAAGCTGGTCGCCATGGGCGGTATCGGCCATACCTCTTGCCTGTACACCGACCAGGACAACCAGCCAGAACGCGTCGCTCACTTCGGTCAGAAGATGAAAACTGCGCGTATCCTGATCAACACCCCGGCTTCTCAGGGTGGTATCGGTGACCTGTACAACTTCAAACTCGCACCTTCCCTGACTCTGGGTTGTGGTTCCTGGGGTGGTAACTCCATCTCTGAAAACGTTGGTCCGAAACACCTGATCAACAAGAAAACCGTTGCTAAGCGAGCTGAAAACATGTTGTGGCACAAACTTCCGAAATCTATCTACTTCCGTCGTGGCTCACTGCCAATCGCGCTGGATGAAGTGATTACCGATGGTCACAAACGCGCGCTGGTCGTAACTGACCGCTTCCTGTTCAACAACGGCTACGCGGATCAGATAACCTCCGTGCTGAAAGCGGCTGGCGTTGAAACCGAAGTGTTCTTCGAAGTTGAAGCGGACCCAACGCTGTCTATCGTTCGTAAAGGCGCCGAGCTCGCTAACTCCTTCAAACCGGACGTTATCATCGCGCTGGGCGGTGGTTCCCCGATGGATGCGGCGAAAATCATGTGGGTAATGTATGAGCACCCGGAAACCCACTTCGAAGAACTGGCGCTGCGCTTTATGGACATCCGTAAACGTATCTACAAGTTCCCGAAAATGGGCGTGAAAGCGAAAATGGTCGCTGTCACCACCACTTCCGGTACCGGTTCTGAAGTTACGCCGTTTGCGGTCGTTACCGATGATGCTACCGGTCAGAAATACCCGCTGGCTGACTACGCGCTGACCCCGGACATGGCGATCGTTGACGCCAACCTGGTGATGGATATGCCGAAGTCCCTGTGCGCATTCGGTGGTCTGGATGCGGTAACGCACGCGCTGGAAGCTTACGTTTCCGTACTGGCCTCTGAGTTCTCTGACGGTCAGGCTCTGCAGGCGCTGAAGCTGCTGAAAGAAAACCTGCCTGCGTCCTACCACGAAGGGTCTAAAAACCCGGTAGCGCGTGAGCGTGTTCACAGTGCCGCCACCATCGCCGGTATCGCGTTTGCCAACGCCTTCCTGGGCGTATGTCACTCCATGGCGCACAAGCTGGGTTCTCAGTTCCACATTCCTCACGGTCTGGCGAACGCCCTTCTGATCAGCAACGTTATTCGCTATAACGCCAACGACAACCCGACCAAGCAGACTGCATTCAGCCAGTATGACCGTCCGCAGGCTCGTCGTCGCTATGCCGAAATCGCTGACCATCTGGGTCTGAGCGCACCGGGTGACCGTACTGCGGCGAAGATTGAGAAACTGCTGGCATGGCTGGAAAGCGTTAAAGCTGAACTGGGCATTCCGAAGTCTATCCGCGAAGCGGGCGTTCAGGAAGCAGACTTCCTGGCACACGTAGACAAACTGTCTGAAGATGCGTTTGACGACCAGTGCACCGGCGCCAACCCGCGTTACCCGCTGATCTCCGAGCTGAAACAGATCCTGCTGGATACTTACTACGGCCGTGAGTTCAAAGAAGGTGAAACGGTAGCGGTGAAGGCAGAAGCCGCACCGGCTAAAGCTGACAAGAAAGCGAAGAAAAGCGCCTGATTGACAGCCTGATAAAAAAACCCGCCTGATGGCGGGTTTTTTATTTCCTGCATTTAACCTGTATACGATGGAATCAGGTAGCCGTGCCGCGCAGACGCTGCTGAATAACCGATAAAGACCCCACTTCCAGCGCCTCTTTATAGTGTTTACGGCACACGGAGATATAGCGTTCATTCCCGCCAATCACCACCTGCTCGCCTTCATTATAGGGACGGCCTTCCTGATCGAGCCGCAGCACCATGCTTGCCTTACGCCCGCAGAAGCAAATCGTTTTCAGTTCTACCAGCTTATCGGACCATGCCAGCAAATACTGACTGCCGGTAAATAACTCACCGCGAAAATCCGTACGTAAGCCGTAACACAGCACCGGGATATCTAAATCATCTACCACCTCAGACAGTTCGTAGACCTGCTGGCGAGTCAGGAACTGGCTTTCGTCCACCAGAACGCAGTGTATGGGCTCCTGAGCGTGTTCTGCGGCAATATCATCACGTAACACGGTCTGTTGGTTGTAGAGCTTTGCAGGCGACGACAGGCCGATACGCGAGCTCACTTTACCGGCGCCAAAACGATCGTCAATTTCCGCGGTGTAAACCAGCGTACGCATACCCCGTTCCTGGTAATTGTATGAAGACTGCAGAAGCGCCGTCGACTTCCCTGCATTCATTGCCGAGTAGTAGAAATATAGTTGTGCCATTGGCAACATCACCCCAATCAACGTGTTTTTAATGGCACGAATTGTACCCTATTTCCTTGTTGATATCAGCGTTCATGCTTTAGTCAGCGATAACCCTGACTTTAGTAAATATAAACCTTATCTTATCTATAATAACAATCAGATACCCAGGGATTAACCCTGCCGCGCTGTCGCATAACAAATGCCCTGGTTGTCACATTTTACATCGCCAGGCCTTGCCGTACTTCACCTGGGACTGTTCCCCTCGCTAATGAATAGCAGACAATTTACGGGGCAGCGACTAATACAAAAGACTGATAATTTATTGCCACCAGGATATATACCGTACTGGAAGAGTTCAAAAAAGGCATACTTTGTCCAGGTGATCGCCTGCCTAGAACCTGCACAATAAGCGGAAATGACCCGAAGCAACCCCATAAATTTAACTTAACCTAATTACCCGACGCGATAAATAACATGTAATTTTGAATTCCTTACAATCATCCCTATTGCACATCTGAATTTATCGCTCTATTATTAGTTCAACAAACCCCCCCCACAATATAAGTTTGAGATTACTACAATGAGCGAAGCACTTAAAATTCTGAACAACATCCGTACTCTTCGTGCGCAGGCGAGAGAATGCACCCTTGAAACGCTTGAAGAAATGCTGGAAAAATTAGAAGTTGTTGTTAATGAACGTCGTGAAGAAGAAAGCGCTGCGGCTGCTGAAATCGAAGAACGTACCCGTAAACTGCAACAGTACCGTGAAATGCTGATCGCTGATGGTATTGATCCGAACGAACTGCTGAACAGCATGGCTGCCGCTAAAACCGGCACTAAAGCTAAGCGTGCAGCACGTCCGGCTAAATACAGCTACGTTGATGAAAACGGCGAAACTAAAACCTGGACTGGCCAGGGCCGTACCCCAGCGGTAATCAAAAAAGCGATGGATGAGCAGGGTAAATCTCTGGACGATTTCCTGATCTAATCCTCCGCGCTCATACAAAAATCCCGCCCCGGCGGGATTTTTTTTATCATTTAGGCACGCGATAAAGATCCCGACGGTCAATTTCCAGGCAGCATGAAGCGCAGCGATAAAAAAACCGGGAAGCCTCGCTTCCCGGTTCAGATTTAAACCTGCTAAATCGCCGCTGGATTACTTGCTCACGCCCATCGTCTCTTCCAGCCACGCTTTAAAATCAGCGCCCAGGGTATTGTGGCGAATACCGTATTCGACGAATGCCTGCATATAGCCAAGCTTATTACCGCAGTCGTGGCTCTTGCCCTTCATGTGGTACGCTTCAACCGTCTCTTTTTCGATCAGCATATCAATGGCGTCAGTCAGCTGAATTTCGTCACCGGCTCCCGGAGGGGTTTTCGCCAGCAGAGGCCAGATTTCAGCGCTGAGCACATAGCGCCCTACGACGGCCAGATTCGACGGCGCAACGTCGGCTTTCGGTTTTTCCACTACGCCAACCATCGGCACGCTGTCGCCCGGATGCAGCGCTTCGCCCTTGCAGTCCACCACGCCGTATGCGGTAACGTCTTCAACGGGTTCAACCATGATCTGGCTGGCGCCGGTCTCATCAAAGCGCCTGATCATTTCCGCCAGGTTATCGCGGGACAGGTCGGACTCATATTCGTCCAGAATAACGTCCGGCAGGATGACGGCAACCGCTTCATCGCCCACAACCGGATGCGCGCACAGCACCGCATGTCCCAGACCTTTCGCCAGTCCCTGACGCACCTGCATAATAGTGACGTGCGGCGGGCAAATAGACTGAACTTCTTCCAGCAGCTGGCGCTTTACGCGTTTTTCCAGCATCGCTTCGAGTTCAAAGCTGGTATCAAAGTGGTTTTCAATTGAATTTTTTGAAGAATGGGTAACAAGCACAATTTCAGTGATGCCTGCTGCGATACATTCATTAACAACATACTGAATTAATGGCTTATCCACCAGCGGCAGCATTTCCTTAGGAATAGCTTTGGTGGCGGGTAACATCCGGGTCCCTAATCCCGCAACCGGGATTACGGCCTTAGTGACTTTTGAATTTAATGCAGCCATTGAAATCTCCTGAACTGTTCAGAATTTGAACGTGCTCGTTAATTAATCACGCGCCAAGTATATCAGTCCCTCCCGGGAGGCTGGACCTGAAAAGAGCGCGAGAACATTGAATTAGGATTTATACGCATTACTTGCGCTGATAGTACCACCACTGTCGGAAAGCAAGCAGCGCTATATCGACAGGGGCGCTCTAATTGCTCATTCCGCAGACAACATTAATCGTAATCGTCCACCTGCCCCCCAAATCTGACACTGCCAGGAATCACAGCGCTGGCTGATTTGGTTTAAATAAGCATTTCCTAATGTCCCCAGCGGAACGCCATTGCTGATTTGAATTTGATGCTTTCCCGTGTTTAGCGTTCCATTGAGACCGGCGGACACGAGGATCAGGTTTTTTATTCCGCTATGGTAATAACCCACCAGCAGTGGAAATTGCCCCGGCAGGTTCGCCTGACGCAGTAATTGGTTAACCTGTTTTAACAAACTGCCAAGTTCCGGCAGACGCTGCCCCTGATGGGCAAGCTGTTCCTGCAATAAACCATTAAAGAGCGCGCGCAATAATAGCGCCGCCAGAACACCGTTGTCCCCGGCCCGGGTAACGTCCAGGCAATAAAAGGCCAGGTCGTGTTCCGAAAGCGGCGCAATATCGAGCACCAGTCCAGGTTTATCAGCCGTCACCAGTTGACGATAATTAATTCGGCAATGGGACATCACCTGCTGTACCGGAGGCTGCAGTTCCTGTAACAGTTTTGCTGCCGCGAAGGGATCGCTTACCAGCGCGTCCCAGTCCTCAAACAGGCGCTCTTCTTCTATAACCCGCGAGTTGAACATATTCGGATACAGGCAGGCGAAAACCGTTTCCCGCAGCTGGTCAAGGTCCTTTACCGGTTTTAGCAGCACATCCTGAACGCCAAGACGCAGCGCCCTGGCGATATCCGCCATATTCTCGGTCGCAGAGATGATAAGGATAGGGAGCTGTTTACCTTCGTTACGCAGAAACTCGACCAGCTTAAGTCCGTTCATCCTCGGCATCGCGAGATCGCAGATCATCAGGTCAGGGCTAAGTTTGGCCATCTTTTCCAGGGCATCCACGCCGTCTTGCGCAAGGACCGTCTCCGCGCCCAGCGATGAAAGCCACGAATCCAGCAGAGCGCGGAAAACGGGTTCGTCCTCAACAATCAGAATCTGTTTTCCCGCCAATGGCTGCGTCATGATATCCCCCCTGGCTGACGATAAATCAATAGTGGCATGCTATTCGCGGTATCGCCTGTCAGAATTTGCTGAAGTAATCGAAAAAAGTGCCCTACGACGCGGCACGAACCAAAGGTAAAAGCTCATCCATCTTTTTATCAACAGCTTGTTGCCCCGCCGCTATCGCGGCAGGTGCACGATGGAAATCGAGGGTGGAGATTTGCGGGCAAAACGGTTGCAGCAGAATATCCGGCGGGTCCCCGGCCATGCGGTTACGCTTCAATCTGTTTTCAAGCACCTGTATTGACGTCGTCATTATTTCCATCGCCGTCGGCGTCATCGCGGTTCGCCGCGAGGTCATCCGTCCGAGCCTTGCGCGAAAACGCTCGGGCCACGACAGCGCATCCTCATTCTCTGCAGACAACATATCAGGCTGAAGATTCACCGACAGCAGATCCTGCTGCATCAAATGCGCGTCATGCTGCAGGTCAACCGCGATAACAATGTCGGCGCCTAGCGCTCGGGTCAGCGAGACAGGAACGGGGTTAACGACGGCGCCGTCCACCATCCAGTATCCGTTATGCATAACGGGCGCCATCAGGCCAGGCATACTGCAGGAGGCCCGGACGGCCAGGTGGAGATCGCCCTCCGTAAACCACAGCTCCCGGCCGGTACTGATGTTGGTCGACACGGCCGCAAACCGTCGGCTGCAGGACTCAATCGTCTGTGCAGGCACCACCTGGCGGAACTGGCGAAAAACGCGTTCGCCACGAAGCAGACCTCCCCGTCGCCAGGAGAGATCCATCAGGCGTAAGACGTCCCAGGAGTTGAACGAGCATACCCACTTTTCCAGCACCGGCAACCTGTCCGAGGCGTACGCAGCGCCCACCAGCGCGCCAATTGAACAGCCCGCGACAATGTCGACGTCGATACCCATTTTGTGCAGTGCCTTGATAACACCGATATGTGACCATCCGCGCGCCGCCCCGGCTCCCAGGGCCAAACCAATCTTAAGATTTCTCATTACTACTGGTGGACATCCCCCGCTTCCGGACGTAGCAACATTGCCACAGCTCAGTTAACATAGTGCCGCCTGGCGCAGCGGCGCCTTTCTATTGATACAGGAGGCGATTTTGTCTTCACTTTGCCCCTGTGGCAGTGCTCTGGAGTATAGCGTATGTTGCCAGCGATATCTTACTGGTACGCAGCTAGCACCGGATCCGTCACACCTTATGCGTTCACGTTATACTGCTTTTGTGATGAAGGATGCAGATTACCTGGTGAAAACCTGGCACCCGTCCTGTCACGCACCGACCTTTCGTCAGGATATTGAGCTAGGATTTGCCAATACCGAGTGGCTTGGCCTGACGATATTTGCGGCGGATGCCGGCCGCACGCCCGACGAAGGCTTCGTCAGCTTTGTCGCCCGTTTCCGGGAGCATCACAAAAACGGCGCCATCATCGAACGTTCAAGATTCTTACAAGAAAATGGACAATGGTATTATATTGATGGTACACGACCGCTGATTGGCCGAAATGACCCCTGCCCCTGCGGCTCGGGCAAAAAATTTAAAAAGTGCTGCGCGCAGTAGCGCCACGCATTCGAATACAGCAAACACCGCCAACAGGATTTCCCCTGAGATGCATTCATTACAACGAAAAGTACTGCGGACTATCTGCCCCGATCAAAAAGGGCTTATCGCACGTATCACCAACATTTGCTACAAACACGAACTCAACATTGTGCAAAACAACGAGTTTGTTGACCATCGCACCGGCCGCTTCTTTATGCGCACCGAGCTCGAGGGTATTTTTAATGACGTCACGCTGCTGGCCGACCTCGACAGCGCGCTGCCGGAGGGGTCCGTACGTGAGCTGGTGCCTTCCGGCCGTCGTCGCATCGTCATTCTGGTGACGAAAGAGGCGCACTGTCTTGGCGATCTGCTGATGAAAGCGAACTACGGCGGTCTCGACGTTGATATCGCCGCCGTTATCGGTAACCACGAAACGCTGCGCCCGCTGGTTGAGCGTTTTGAGATCCCGTTCCAGCTCGTCAGCCACGAGGGACACACCCGCGAAGAGCATGACATGCTGATGGCCGACGCCATTGATGCCTGGGCGCCGGATTACGTGGTGTTGGCAAAGTATATGCGCGTCTTGACCCCAGAGTTTGTCGCCCGCTTCCCGAATAAAATCATCAATATTCACCATTCGTTCCTGCCGGCCTTTATCGGCGCTCGTCCGTACCACCAGGCCTACGAGCGCGGCGTCAAAATCGTCGGCGCTACCGCCCACTACGTCAACGACAATCTGGATGAAGGCCCGATCATCATGCAGGACGTCATTCACGTCGACCACACCTATACCGCAGAGGACATGATGCGCGCCGGTCGCGATGTGGAAAAAAATGTCCTCAGCCGCGCGCTTTATCAGGTACTGGCCCAACGGGTCTTCGTCTACGGTAACCGTACGATTATCCTGTAATTTTGCGTCGTTACTGCGTTGCTTTTAAACGTTACGCGTAAAAAGTACGCAAACGATGCAGTTTCCACAAAGGAAGTCTTTACAGCGGCGCATCATTTGATATGATGCGCCCCGCTTCCCGAGATGGAAGCAGGCCAGTAAAATGCATTACCCCGTGGTGGGGTTCCCGAGCGGCCAAAGGGAGCAGACTGTAAATCTGCCGTCATCGACTTCGAAGGTTCGAATCCTTCCCCCACCACCATTATTCACCACAGCGATGTGGTAACACCGATAAGAGAATGCGAAGTTTGCACTTATCGGGAAGGGTGAGAACCTTCGATTAAGGTTCGACTCTCGCGACAGCGAGAGAACGTTGCCAAAGGCAACGGCCCGAAGGGTGAGGAGCGAAGCGACGAATAATCCTTCCCCCACCACCATCTTCAAGCTGTACCTCAAAATGTGTATTACCCCTGGTGGGGTTCCCGAGCGGCCAAAGGGAGCAGACTGTAAATCTGCCGTCATCGACTTCGAAGGTTCGAATCCTTCCCCCACCACCATTACTTCCCTGTGATATCAAATACGCCAAACCACTCTGCTGCTTTAGATGATTCCGTACAGGAACCGCCCCCGGCAAATACGGCTACATCGGCGGCAGCCGACGCGTCACCGGCGAGCTTTTCACAATCGACGTATTGCACTGCGCATGCTCCGCCAGTCCGTCCAGCAGCGTATCCAGCTGCGCTATCGAACGCACCACCAGCCTGATGACAAAGCAATCTTCTCCGGTCACTTTATCGCTCTCAATACACTCCGGCATCGCCTGAATGTATTTATCCACCTTATGCAGCAGTCCCGGTAGCGGCCGCACGCGCACCAGGGCCTGCAGGGTATACCCTAACGCCGCCAGACTCACCCGCGCGCCATATCCCTGAATCACGCCCCGCTCCTCCAGCCTTTTCAGACGCTCCGCCGTGCTGGGAGATGTCAGCCCGATCCGGCCACTCAGCACCTTCAGCGACATGCGCGCATCTTCCACCAGGCAGGCCAGGATCCGCCGGTCGATATCATCAAGAAGGTTATCCATCAATTTCACCTAATTTTAAAAAGTCATTAACGTATTCTACCTTATATCCTCTCTGTAAAACCCGACAGCCTTTTTCGACAATAGCAGCATTAATCAGGAGGTGTGTGATGCGCGAAATGCAAAAAGGCGTCTGGCAAATGAGCCTGGCGATGGTGATTTCCGGCTCAATCGGAGCCTTTGTTTTGCTTTCCGGCCTGCCGGTGACGGAAGTGGTGTTCTGGCGCTGCCTGATAGGGGCTATCGCGCTGTTTGTCTTCATCCGGCTGAGCAAACAGCCGTTCAGCCCGCTGACGAAAGCCACGCTGGCGCTGGCCATTCTCGGCGGCGTCGCCCTGGTGGTGAACTGGCTACTCCTCTTCGCCGCCTACGAACGCCTCTCGATCGGGCTTTCCACCGTGGTCTACAACACCCAGCCGTTTATGCTGGTGATGATGGGGATGTTATTGGGCGAACGCGTCAGCCTGGTAAAATGGGGCTGGCTGCTCCTCGCCTTTGGCGGCGTCGTGATTTTGCTCTCCAGTGAGCTGACGAGCGCGCACGGCGGTGAATGGCTCACCGGCATCGGCCTGGCGCTCGGCGCCGCCTTTTTCTACGCCCTGACGGCGATCGTTACCCGCAAGCTAAAATCCATCGCGCCGCAGCATATTGCTTTTATTCAGGTGCTGACGGGCGTCGTGATGCTTCTGCCGCTGGCCCATATGCCTTCACTGACCAACGGCCTCCCGTGGATGATTTTATTAACGCTGGGCGTTGTGCATACCGGCATCATGTACCAGCTGCTGTATAGCGCTATTCAAAAGCTCCCTACGCCCATCACCGGCTCGCTGTCGTTTATCTATCCGGTGGTGGCGATCGTTGTCGATAACATGGTATTTGGGCATTCGCTGAACATCACGCAGCTGGCAGGCGGCGCGCTGATTTTGTTCGCCGCGGCGGGTAATAACCTCGGCTGGGGCGAAAAAAAACCCCGCGAACGCGGGGTTGGTATCAAAACAGTAAATTAGCGACGGGCGCGAACTATCTGGTATCTGCGGGTCAGGTATTCGACCGGTACGCTCCAGATATGCACCAGACGGGAGAACGGGAACAGCACGAACAGCGTCATTCCCAGCACCAGATGGATGCGGAAGATAAACGCCACACCGTCCAGATGTTCGGATGCGCCGCCGCGGAAGGTCACCACGGACTGCGCCCATTCCACCAGCTTCATCATCTCGCTGCCGTCCATATGCTGGGCGGAGAACGGAATGGTCAGCAGGCCCAGCGCGCACTGGATAAGCAGCACCGAAAGCACCAGAATATCCGCGCCGGTGGTGGTGGCGCGCACGCGCGGGCTGAACAGACGACGCTTCAGCAACAGCACGCCGCCCACCAGGCACAGCACACCGGAGGCGCCGCCCGCAAACATCGCCATCTTCTGCTTCACGGCAATCGGTAGCCACGCTTCATACATCCAGTGCGGCGTCAGCATACCGAGGAAGTGGCCGGCGAAAATCCCGAGGATCCCGATATGGAACAGGTTTGATGCAAGATTCATCCCTTTACGATCCAGCATCTGGCTGGACGCCGCGCGCCAGGTGTACTGGCCATAGTCATAGCGCAGCCAGCTGCCGACCAGGAATACCGTGCCCGCAATGTACGGGTAGATATCAAAGAAGAACATGTTCAGGAAGTGCATTATTGCTGTCCTCCGTTAGAGATATTCAAATATTGCGGAGCAACGGCACCGGCAAAACGACGCTGATGCGCGGTGATTTCAGATTCCCCGCAGCCCTGCTCGGCAAAGAACTTCACCTGCTCTTCTTCCCAGACGGCATCCAGCGCCTGCGGGGTATCGTCGCGGGCTTCATCGGCGATTTTTTCCGCCACTTTATTGCCGTCGATCTGCGTGCTGGCCAGCGCCAGCAGCGTATCGAACAGCGCCGCATAGCGGCTCTCACGCTGCTGCAGGCGCGCGCTAAGCAGCGCCAGAATCGGCGCAATGTCCTGCAGGCCGCCGAGCGCCTCTTCTTGCGGCAGGTGCGCCAGATATTCCAGATACAGCGGCAGGTGGTCCGGCAGCTCGCGGCTGTCGAGCTGCAGCCCGTGCCGCTCGTACTGCGCCATCAGGTCCACCATCGCCTGGCCGCGGTCGCGGGATTCCCCGTGCACATGTTCAAACAGCAGCAAAGAGGTCGCCCGACCGCGGTCAAACAGCTCGCTGTACGCGGCCTGGGCATCAAGCAGATCCTGGGCCAGCAGATCGCGCAGGAAAACGCCGAGCCGCTGGGCCTCCTCTTTACTCAGGTTTTCCGAACAGGCCAGCACCTCGAACAGCTCCTGCTGATGCTGCCACAGGGCAGCATCCGGGTACTCCAGCAGACGGGAGACAATCACCAGTTCTTTCATGGATGCGGCTCCGTTTTGCTGGTCACATCGACGGCATCGATGCGGCGGCTGTTGAACAGGTTAAACTGGGTATCCGAACCGTGGCAGCCATCGCCAAAGCTGAAGCCGCAGCCGTTTTTCTCCGGGAAGGCGTCGCGCGCCAGTTCACGGTGGCTGCTCGGCACCACGAAGCGATCCTCATAGTTGGCGATCGCCAGGTAACGGTACATCTCCTGGGCCTGCGCCTCGCTTAATCCCACCTCCTGCAGGGCGCGAGTATCGATGACGCCGTCAACGGTTTCCGCACGCTTGAAGTGGCGCATCGCCAGCATACGTTTCAGCGCCAGCAGCACCGGCTGGGTATCGCCTGCGGTCAACAGGTTTGCCAGGTACTGAACCGGAATACGCAGGCTTTCCACATCCGGCAGAATACCATTGCCGCCCAACTCGCCTGCATCAGCCGCAGACTGAATCGGCGACAGCGGCGGCACGTACCAGACCATCGGCAGCGTGCGGTATTCCGGATGCAGCGGCAGCGCCAGCTTCCAGTCCATCGCCATTTTGTACACCGGAGACTGCTGCGCCGCGTCAATCACGCTCTGCGGAATGCCGTCTTTCAGCGCCTGGGCGATCACTTTCGGATCGTGCGGATCGAGGAATACGTCCAGCTGACGCTGGTACAGATCTTTCTCATGCTCGGTGCTGGCGGCATTTTCAATCGCGTCCGCGTCGTACAGCAGTACGCCGAGGTAGCGAATACGGCCTACGCAGCTTTCAGAGCAGACGGTCGGCATCCCGGCTTCAATGCGCGGGTAGCAGAAGATGCACTTCTCGGACTTGCCGCTCTTCCAGTTGAAGTAGATTTTTTTGTACGGGCAGCCGGTAATGCACATCCGCCAGCCGCGGCATTTGTCCTGGTCGATCAGCACAATGCCGTCTTCTTCACGCTTGTAGATGGCGCCGCTCGGGCAGGTCGCCACGCACGCCGGGTTGAGGCAGTGCTCGCACAGGCGCGGCAGATACATCATGAAGGTGTTTTCAAACTGGCCGTACATCGCCTTCTGCATGTTCTCGAAGTTCTGGTCTTTCGACAGCTTCTCGAACTCACCGCCCAGATCGTCTTCCCAGTTTGGCCCGCCGGTTATCTTATCCAGCCGCTTCCCGGTAATCAGCGAGCGCGGGCGCGCAATCGGCTGCGCTTTGCTGTCAGCGGGCGCGTTGTGCAGGTTCTGGTAGTCGTAATCGAACGGCTCATAGTAATCGTCGATCCCCGGCAGATGCGGGTTGGCGAAGATTTTACCCAGCAGCAGCGCGCGGTTGCCCATGCGCGGCTGCAGCTTGCCGTTGATCTTGCGGATCCAGCCGCCCTTCCATTTTTCCTGATTTTCCCAGTCGGTCGGGAAACCGGTGCCCGGTTTGGTTTCCACGTTGTTGAACCAGGCGTATTCGGTGCCTTCACGGCTGGTCCAGACGTTTTTACAGGTGACTGAGCAGGTGTGGCAGCCGATGCATTTGTCGAGATTCAGCACCATGCCGACTTGTGAACGAATTTTCATTTTACGCTCTCCTGTACCTGGTCATTACCTTCGCCGTCTAACCAGTTAATGTTCTTCATCTTACGTACCACCACAAACTCATCGCGGTTAGATCCCACCGTACCGTAGTAGTTAAAGCCGTAGGCTAACTGCGCGTAGCCGCCGATCATGTGCGTCGGTTTCGGGCTGATACGGGTGACCGAGTTATGGATACCGCCGCGCTGGCCGGTAATCTCCGACCCCGGCAGGTTCACAATGCGCTCCTGCGCGTGGTACATCATGGTCATACCCGCCGGGACGCGCTGGCTGACGACCGCTCGCGCCGTCAGGGCGCCGTTGCTGTTGAAGACTTCGATCCAGTCGTTATCCTCAATGCCCAGCTCTTTTGCGTCAGTTTCGCTCATCCAGACAATCGGGCCGCCGCGCGACAGCGTCAGCATCAGCAGGTTGTCGCTGTAGGTAGAGTGGATCCCCCACTTCTGGTGCGGCGTCAGGAAGTTCAGCGCCTTCTCAGGGTTACCGTTAGATTTCTCGCCCATCACCGCTTTTACCGAACGCGTGTCGATTGGCGGACGGTAAACCAGCAGGCTTTCCCCGAAGTCACGCATCCACTGGTGATCCTGATACAGCTGCTGGCGGCCGGAGAGCGTGCGCCACGGAATCAGCTCGTGAACGTTGGTGTAACCGGCGTTATAGGAGACGTGCTCATCTTCGAGGCCAGACCAGGTCGGGCTGGAGATAATCTTGCGCGGCTGCGCCTGAATATCGCGAAAGCGAATCTTCTCATCTTCTTTATTGATCGCCAGATGCGTATGGTCGCGGCCGGTGAACTCGCTGAGCGCCGCCCAGGCTTTCACCGCCACCTGACCGTTGGTTTCCGGCGCCAGGGTCAGGATCATCTCCGCCGCGTCAATTGCGGTATTCAGCATCGGCTGGCCTTTCGCCGGGCCGTCTGCCTTGGTGTAGTTGAGCTTACGCAGCAGGTCCATTTCGCTCTGGGTGTTCCAGGCAATCCCCTTACCGCCGTTGCCGATTTTCTCCATCAGCGGACCGATGGAGGTAAAGCGCTCCCAGGTCGCCGGGTAGTCGCGCTCAACCGCGATAATGTGCGGCGCGGTTTTGCCCGGAATCAGGTCGCACTCGCCTTTTTTCCAGTCCTTCACATCCAGCGGTTGCGCCAGTTCGGCGGCGGAGTCGTGCTGAATCGGCAGCGTCACAACGTCGGTCTCTTTCCCGAGATGCCCAACGCACACTTCAGAGAATTTCTTCGCGATGCCTTTGTAGATCTCCCAGTCGCTTTTCGACTCCCACGCCGGGTCAACGGCGGCAGACAGCGGATGAATAAACGGATGCATATCCGAGGTATTCATATCGTCTTTTTCGTACCAGGTCGCCGTCGGCAGCACGATGTCGGAGTACAGGCAGGTGCTCGACAGGCGGAAGTCCAGCGTCACCACCAGATCCAGCTTGCCGTCCAGCCCGTTGTCTATCCATTCCACTTCTTCCGGCTTCACGCCGCCCTGCTTGCCGAGATCTTTCCCCTGGATACCGTGCTCAGTGCCGAGCAGATACTTCAGCATGTACTCGTGACCTTTACCGGACGAGCCCAGCAGGTTGGAGCGCCAGATGAACAGGTTGCGCGGATGGTTTTTACCGTTCTCAGGCTGTTCAGCCGCAAAGCGGATCGTGCCTTCCTTCAGGGATTTCACGGTGTAATCCACCGGCGACATTCCGGCTTTCTTCGCGTCTTCCGCGATGCGCAGCGGGTTAGTGCCCAGCTGCGGCGCCGACGGCAGCCAGCCCATGCGCTCCGCCCGCACGTTGAAATCGATAAGGCTGCCGCTGTAGCGGGATTTATCGGCCATCGGCGACAGCAGCTCCTGCGCCGTCAGCGACTCATAGCGCCACTGGCTGGAGTGGTTGTAGAAATAGGAAGTGCTGTTCATGTGACGCGCCGGACGCTGCCAGTCAAGGGCAAACGCCAGCGGCTGCCAGCCGGTCTGCGGACGCAGTTTTTCCTGGCCGACGTAATGCGCCCAGCCGCCGCCGCTCTGCCCCACGCAGCCGCAGAAAATCAGCATATTGATAAGACCGCGATAGTTCATATCGAGGTGATACCAGTGGTTCAGACCCGCGCCGACGATGATCATCGAGCGGCCATGGGTTTTGTCCGCGTTATCGGCAAACTCGCGGGCGATACGAATAATCTGCGCGCGCGGCACGCCGGTAATCTGCTCGGCCCAGGCCGGCGTATAGGCCTTAACGTCGTCGTAGCTGCTGGCGCAATGCTCATCGCCAAGACCGCGATCCAGCCCATAGTTGGCCATCGTGAGGTCATAGACGGTGGTAACCAGCGCGGTTGAACCGTCGGCAAGCTGCAGGCGCTTAACCGGCAGCTTATGCATCAGCACGTTCTGCAGCTCGACTTTATTGAAGTGTTCAGTGCCGTCGCCGCCAAAGTACGGGAAGCCGACGTCGGCAATCTCATCATGACCGCCGAGCATGCTCAGGCGCAGCTGAACGTCTTCGCCGCTCTTGCCGTCGCGCTGTTCGAGGTTCCACTTGCCCTTATCGCCCCAGCGGAAGCCGATGGAACCGTTTGGCGCCAGAATCTCGCCTTTTTCATCAAAGGCGACGGTTTTCCACTCCGGGTTATTTTCCTGACCCAGCGCGTCGACCAGATCGGAGGCGCGCAGCATACGGCCTGCGGCATAGTAGCCATCGCGCGCTTCCAGCATCACCAGCATCGGCATGTCGGTGTAGCGACGAACGTAATCGGTAAAGTACTGGCTGGGTTTGTCGAGATGGAATTCGCGCAGCATCACGTGGCCCATCGCCATCGCCATCGCCGCGTCGGTGCCCTGCTTCGGCGCCAGCCACAGGTCGCACAGCTTGGCGATTTCGGCATAGTCCGGGGTGATTGCCACGGTTTTAGTGCCCTTGTAGCGTACTTCGGTAAAGAAGTGCGCGTCCGGGGTACGGGTTTGCGGAACGTTAGAGCCCCACGCCAGGATATAGCTTGAGTTGTACCAGTCGGCGGATTCTGGTACGTCGGTCTGCTCGCCCCAGGTCTGCGGAGATGCCGGCGGCAGATCGCAGTACCAGTCGTAGAAGCTCAGGCAGGTGCCGCCGATAAGCGACAGGTAGCGCGCGCCGGAGGCGTACGAGACCATCGACATCGCCGGGATCGGCGAGAAACCGGCGACGCGGTCCGGGCCATAGGTTTTGACGGTATAGACGTTAGAAGCGGCAATCAGCTCATTCACTTCCTGCCAGGAGGAGCGGACAAAACCGCCGCGGCCGCGGGCCTGTTTGAAGCTCTTTGCCTTGTCGGCGTCTTCAATGATGGAGGCCCAGGCGTGGACCGGGTCGCTGTGCTGCGCTTTCGCTTCACGCCACATTTTCATCAGACGCTTGCGCATCAGCGGATATTTCAGACGGTTAGCGCTGTAGAGATACCAGGAGTAGCTGGCGCCGCGCGGGCAGCCGCGAGGTTCATGGTTCGGCATATCCGGGCGGGTACGCGGATAGTCGGTCTGCTGCATTTCCCAGGTCACCAGACCGTTTTTAACGAAAATTTTCCAGCTGCAGGAGCCGGTGCAGTTGACGCCGTGGGTGGAGCGGACGACTTTGTCGTGCTGCCAGCGCTGGCGGTATCCATCCTCCCAGTCCCGGTTGGTTTCTAAAAGCTGGCCGTGCCCATCGGCAAAGGTTTCGCCCTTCTGCTTGAAGTAGCGAAACCGGTCCAGGAATTTGCTCATCGGGTTTCTCCTGTATGGAGCCTTTGGCTCTCTGATAAATCGACATTGCTGGATTTAGGGCGAAAGTAACGTTCTGAAAGATGGGGAGAATTGATGGCGATCAAGACGGACTTTGTTAACAAATGGGGGTAAAATCGGTGATACCACCAAAGTATTAGCCATTTCTATTTTTTATCCTATTGATTTAATGCGATTTATTGAGGTTTTCTGCCCAGGGTAGCGTTTGTTAACATCTGCCCGGGTATTAAGGGGTAGATCCCTGCCCGACCGATGTTTGCAAGGGCTGTACGGCTGCGGTAAAACACTGGCGAATAGTATGTTGTAACTATGGCAGGATAAAAAAATGGCGCGATCGCTCGCGCCATGATAATCAAAAAGTTACTGCTTATTTTTTTGTTTTACGTCCATAAACCACCCAGGTGATAAACACGCAGGCGATATAGAACACGAGGAATACCTTCATTGCGCCTGCCGGAGAGCCGGTCAGATCCAGCGAGATACCAAATGCTTTGGGAATAAAGAACCCGCCGATGGCGCCAATCGCAGAGATAAAGCCCAGCGCCGCCGCGGTGTCGGTGGCGGCTTCACGCATCGCGCGCTCTTCGCTGCCGCCCTGCGACTTCACGCGATCCATCGTCAGCTTACGGAAAATCAGCGAGATCATCTGGAAGGTGGACGCGCTGCCGAGGCCCGCGCTCAGGAACAGCACCATAAACACGCCGAAGAACGCCGTAAAGTTGCCGCCTGCGCCGCCTGACGGCAGGGTCAGGAACAGCAGCGCGCAGAAAATGGCCATAACCACGAAGTTCACCAGCGTCACGCGGGTGCCGCCAAGACGGTCAGAGATAGCGCCGCCCAGCGAGCGCGCCAGCGCGCCGATAAACGGACCAAAGAAGGCGTAATGCAGGATCTGCACGTCCGGAAACTGGGTTTTCGACAGCATCGCAAAGCCCGCGGAGAAGCCGATGAACGAGCCGAAGGTCGCCAGGTACAGCACCGCCATGATCCACAGATGCCCACGTTTCAGCACCGGCAGCTGCTCGCGCAGCGACGCTTTCGACGTCGACAGGTCGTTCATACCGAACCAGGCGGCCAGGGTGAAGACAACCAGAAACGGCACCCAAATCCAGGCGGCGTTCTCAAGAAACAGCTTAGAGCCGTCCGCCTGTTCAACGCCGGTGCCGCCGAACACGGCAAAGATGGACATGGAAATCGCCAGCGGTGCCACCAGCTGCATCACGCTCACGCCCATGTTGCCGAGGCCGCCGTTGATACCCAGCGCGCCGCCCTGCTTCTGTTTCGGGAAGAAGAAGCTGATGTTCGCCATGCTGGAAGCGAAGTTGGCCCCGGCGAAGCCGCACAGCAGGGCAATAATGATAAAGGTGCTAAACGGCGTGGCGGTATCCTGCACCGCAAAACCCAGCCATACGCAGGGGATAATCATGATCCCGGTGCTGAAGGCCGTCCAGCGGCGTCCGCCGAAGACCGGCACCATAAAGGAGTACGGTACGCGCAGCAGCGCCCCGGATACGGAAGGCAGCGCAGTCAGCATAAACAGCTGATCGGTCGTAAAATGAAAACCCACTTTATTGAGGTTCACCGCCACGGCGCTGAACAGCATCCATACGCAGAAAGCCAGCAACAAGCAAGGAACGGAGATCCACAGATTTCGGCTGGCGATAGCGTGACCCTGCTGCTGCCAGAACGCCGGGTCCTCCGGACGCCAGTCGGTGATGACGGAGCCGTTTTCCTTCTCCGGGACGGTAGATTGACTCATACAAACCTCTGATTAAAGATATCAACAGTGCCACCTTATGATTTGCAGGACGAGGTAAGTTGATATAAATCAAAGGAAAAGTGGACATTATATTGAGCAAAAAAAACGCATTACTCTTAGGGAGTAGCGTTTTCTGCCGAAAAAGATGTGGTTTATCACGCGGCTGTTGCGCTCCTGTTTCCCCCCTCCTCTTTTTTTAACCACCTCGTCAATTAAGGGGTAATCCTTTATAGGTATGGGTATACTCCAGGTGATGCCGGAAAATAGCGCCACTCCCGGATTGCGTTCCAGGTCAGGAGCTATGCTATCGATGTTTAAACGCCTTTTCACCCCGCTTACGCTGGTCAATCAGCTGGCGCTTATTGTTCTGCTGTCCACCGCCATCGGTGTGACGGGCATGACTATTTCCGCCCGTCTGGCGAACGGTATTCAGGGCAGCGCTCACGCGATTAACAAAGCGGGCTCGCTGCGAATGCAAAGCTACCGCCTGCTCGCCGCGATCCCCCTGAACGCGCAGGATCAAAAGCTGCTTGATGAAATGAATGCCACCGTCCTGAGCACCGAGCTGCGAAACGCCGCCCGCCGCGACGGCCAGGTACAGCAGCTCAGCGCCCTGCAGCAATACTGGCAGTCCGAGCTTTCCCCCAACATGCAGCGGGCGCAAAGCCAGTCCGCCGTGTCCGATGAGGTCGCCGGCTTCGTCAACCGTATCGATCTGCTGGTCACCGCCTTTGACCACACCACGGAAGAGCGCATTGAGCGCGTCGTCTGGGTACATCGCCTGATGGTGGTCTTTATGGTTCTGCTGCTGGTCTTCACCATCGTCTGGCTGCGGGCGCGCCTGCTGCGCCCCTGGCGGCAGCTGCTGCACATGGCCCGCGCCGTCAGCCATCGGGACTTTAGCCAGCGCGCCCATATCAGCGGACGCAACGAAATGGCGACGCTCGGCATGGCGCTGAACAATATGTCCGAGGAGCTGGCGGAAAGCTATGCCGTGCTTGAACGCCGGGTACAGGAAAAGACCGCCAATCTGGAGCAGAAAAACGAAATTCTCGCCTTCCTCTGGCAGGCAAACCGCCGCCTGCATTCGCAAATTCCGCTGTGCGAGCGTATTTCGCCGGTGCTGAACGGCCTGCAGGGCCTGACGCTGCTGCGCGATATCGAGGTGCGGGTCTACGACATGGAGGATGAGGAAAACCACCAGGAGTTCAGCTGCCACTCGGAAATCGCCTGCGACGATAAGGGCTGCTTCCTGTGTCCACGCAACCTGCCGCCGCTGCCGGGAACAGGCACCACGCTGAAATGGCGCCTGACCGACGCCCATAACCAGTACGGAATTTTGCTGGCAACGCTGCCGGAGGGCCGCCATCTCAGCCATGACCAACAGCAGCTGGTGGACACGCTGGTCGAACAGCTCACCGCCACGCTGGCGCTCGATCGCCACCAGGAGCGTCAGCAGCAGCTGATCGTCATGGAGGAGCGCGCCACCATCGCCCGCGAGCTTCACGACTCTATCGCCCAGTCGCTCTCCTGCATGAAAATGCAGGTCAGCTGTCTGCAAATGCAGGGAGACAGTCTGCCCGAGGAGAGCCGCAAGCTGCTGGGGCAGATTCGTAATGAGCTGAATACCTCCTGGGCCCAGCTGCGCGAGCTGTTGACCACGTTCCGCCTGCAGCTCACCGAACCCGGCCTGCGGCCTGCGCTGGAGGCCAGCTGTCGCGAATACAGCAACCATTTCGGCTTCCCTGTACAGCTGGACTATCAGCTGCCGCCGCGGTTTGTCCCTTCTCATCAGGCCATTCATTTACTGCAGATAGTCCGTGAAGCGCTCAGCAACGCCTTAAAACATGCGAACGCCAGCCAGGTGACGGTGACCGTTCTTCAGCACAACAAGCAGGTGCGCCTCACCGTAGCTGATAACGGCTGCGGCGTGCCCGATCAGGCAGAACGCCGCAACCACTATGGTTTAATTATCATGCGGGATCGCGCGCAGAGCCTGCGCGGCGATTGCCAGGTCCGCAGACGCGACAGCGGCGGCACCGAAGTTGTCGTGTCGTTTATCCCTGAAAAACCGCTCTCTCAACCCCAAGGAGATACCCATGAGTACTCAGGAACGGGCAACCATCCTGTTAATTGACGATCATCCTATGCTGCGCACCGGCGTGAAACAGCTCATCAGCATGGCTCCTGATATTCAGGTGGTAGGCGAAGCGAGCAACGGCGAACAGGGCATTGAGCTGGCCGAGGCGCTGGATCCGGATCTGATCCTGCTCGATCTCAATATGCCCGGTATGAACGGTCTTGAGACCCTGGATAAGCTGCGCGAGAAAACCCTTTCCGGCCGGGTGGTCGTCTTCAGCGTCTCCAACCACGAAGAGGATGTCGTTACCGCTCTCAAGCGCGGCGCCGACGGCTATCTGTTAAAAGACATGGAGCCGGAAGATCTGCTCAAAGCGCTGCAGCAGGCCGCCGCGGGCGAAATGGTGCTCAGCGAAGCCTTAACGCCGGTACTGGCCGCCAGCCTGCGCGCGAACCGCGCGACCTCTGACCGCGACATTAACCAGCTGACGCCGCGCGAACGCGATATTCTCAAGCTCATCGCCCAGGGGCTGCCGAACAAGATGATCGCCCGCCGTCTCGACATCACCGAAAGCACCGTCAAGGTTCACGTAAAACATATGCTGAAAAAGATGAAGCTGAAATCCCGCGTGGAAGCCGCGGTATGGGTTCATCAGGAGCGTATTTTTTAAGACGTCAACGTTCAGAACAGGCGTGAATTCCAGGAATATCTTTAACGTTCGGCTAAAGTTAAACCATCTTTCCCGGAGATACGCTATGCGCCTTTTCTGTCGTGTTTCGCTCTGCAGCGCGCTGCTGGTTTGTACCGCACCTGCGCTTGCCGACGATCTGCTGTTTATTCTGCAATCCCCGGCGTTCGCCGATAACGCCCTGCTTGAACGCAAATTTGCGGGCAATAACCCCGACAGCCCGAACTGTACCGGGCAGAACAGCTCTCCGCCACTGGTATGGAGCAATGCGCCCGCCTCCACGCAAAGCCTGGCGCTGATTGTCCACGATCCCGAGGGGAGTAAGGGGCTCGGCGTCACCCATCTGGTCGCTTATAACATTCCCGCCTCCACGACCGGCTTCGCGCTGAACGCGCTGCGTGACGGCAAAGGGTTTACCGGCGGGAAGAACACGCCCGGCACCGCCAGCTGGTACGGCCCCTGCCCGCCGCCAGGCTCCGGCGCTCATCACTATACCTTTACCCTGATAGCCACCGACCTGCCCCCGACGCTCCCGGCCGGATTAACCCGCGAGGCGCTATTTGAAAAGCTGAAGGGACACCAGCTTGCCGCCGCCGGACTCATCGGCCGGTTTGGACAATAGGTCATATCCATTGGAACAGGATGGATAACGCGGTAGCATTTGAGCACCGACTTTCCCCAAGGAGTTCTCATGCAACATATCGTCATTATCGCCAACGGCGCGGCCTACGGCAGCGAATCTTTGTTCAACAGTCTGCGCCTGGCCATCGCCCTGCGCGAACAGCAGGAGCTGGATCTAAAGCTCTTTTTGATGTCTGATGCCGTCACCGCCGGGCTGCGGGGACAAAAACCGGCCGAAGGCTACAGCATCCAGCAGATGCTGGAGATCCTGACCGCGCAGAACGTACCGGTGAAGCTCTGCAAGACCTGCGCCGACGGCCGGGGCATCTCAACGCTGCCGCTGATTGACGGGGTCGAGATTGGCACGCTCGTCGAGCTGGCGCAGTGGACGCTGGCCGCAGATAAGGTATTAACCTTTTAACGGTGAATACGCCAGGCCACAGTTTTTTCTAATGGACGCGGTTTCATTTTTCAAGTTTACCTGCGGTGTTGCCGATATGCCTGCAAACAACACAGCAGGTAACTATTATGTTTCGTTCCATTCGTACGCGCATTATTGCAGCGACCGTCGGCTGTCTGGCCGTTGCGCTGCTCCTCAACACCGTCATTAACTACCAGGTCACCCGCCAGGATAACCTCCAGGGGCAGCGTGAAACGCTCCTCAGCACCCGGGCAAGCCACAGCACGGCCATCGCCGACTGGGCTAACAGCAAAATGACCATGATCGCCTCACTGAGCAGCGTAGCGCTGAGCGATGACCCCGTTCCGCAGTTCGCGCTGATTGCCAAAGCCGGCGGCTTTAGCAACGTTTACGTCGGCTATGCCAGCAAGACGGCAAAATTCTCTGACGCGGCAGGTATTCCCGCCGACTATGACCCGACGATTCGTCCGTGGTATCAGCAGGTCGTACATGACGATGCCCCGGTCGTTACCGCACCGTATATCGATGCCGGTACCGGGAAACTGGTGGTGACCTTTGCCGTACCGGTCAAAGAAAACGGCACGTTAAAAGCGGTCATCGCCGGGGATGTCACGATGGACAGCGTGGTGGCAAACGTCCGCGAGATCCACCCAACGCCGAACAGCAGCGGGCTGTTGCTGAACAGCGACGGCAGCATTATTGCGGCAAACGATCCGGCGCTGACGCTGAAGCCGTTTGGCGATGCGCTGTCAGGCGTTGAGTTCAGCGCGCTGGCTAAAGGCGAGACCGAAAGCGGCCAGCTTCGCGGCGTCGACAAAATTCTCTCCGCAACGCCGGTCAAAGGCACCCACTGGCTGCTAGCGGTAGCGCTCGACAAAGCGGACGCTACCGCCGGGATGAATACGCTGCTGAAAGCCTCTGCCCTGTGCTTTATCGTGCTGGTCCTGCTGGGCGGGATCGTTGTTCATCTGCTGGTCGCCGCGATGCTCAAGCGCCTTATTACTATCCGTAACGCCATGCTGGCTATCGGCAACGGGACTAACGACCTGTCGCAACGCCTGCCTGAAACCGGCCAGGATGAGGTGGCGCAGATAGCGCAGGCCTTCAACCTGTTCAGCGACAAGCTGGCGCAGGTTATGCTGCAGCTGCGCGACGCCACCACCTCGGTACAAACCGCGGCGCAGGAAATTGCCGCAGGCAACCGCGACCTCTCTACCCGTACAGAGCAAGCCGCCTCAAGCCTGAGAGAAACCGCCAGCGCCGTTGAGCAGATTACCGCATCGGTCGCCCAGTCGACAGAGTCCGCCACCGCCGCCAGCGCCCAGGCGGATAAAGCGACCCAGATGGCCTCCCGCGGCGGTAACGTCGTCTCCAGCGCCATTGACACCATGCAGACCATTGAGGCCGCCTCCGCCAAAATTGGCGACATTATCAGCGTGATTGACGGTATCGCCTTCCAGACCAACATCCTTGCGCTCAACGCCTCCGTTGAAGCGGCGCGCGCCGGTGAGCAGGGCCGGGGTTTTGCCGTCGTGGCTGGCGAAGTGCGCAACCTCGCCAGCCGCAGCGCGCAGGCGGCGAAGGAGATCAAAACGCTTATCGACTCCACGACGCAAAGCGTGGCGACCGGTTCACGCTATGTGCGCCTGGCGGGAGAAAGCATGCAGGAGATTGTCGCCAACATCGACAGCGTCTCGGGCATCATGCGGGAAATCAGCATCGCCAGCAGCGAACAAATGCAGGGGATTCAGGAGATTAACCATGCGGTGATTCATCTAGATCGCATGGTGCAGCAGAACGCCGAACTGGTGGTGGAGTCTGCCGCCGCCGCCGGAGCGCTGCAGAGCCAGGCGGGCGACCTTGCTACTACCGCAGGCCATTTCCGCATTTAATTTCAGCCGGGCGCCAGAGCGAACCATAATCTGCGCGCCCGCTGAATGGTTTCAGGTTAATGTCATTTTTGTTGAATCGTTCCCGTTTTTTTTGATCAATGTCATCATCGCCCGCCTCCCTCTTTGGTGTTATGCCATGAGTGAAATGTGAACAACATCACGCACTGGCGCTCTCTGACAGGGTGGGCGTTTTTCTCTTTGTAACGGGGTTGAAAATGGCGATGGTAAAAGCAAGTCTGACATTATTTGGTGGGGATACGGTAGTCGTGCGCTGTTCTGAACAGTGCCACATTCATCTGATGAGCGCGAAAAAGCGTCTGAGCGATGCGCAAAGCGATATCTTAAGCGTACAAAACCGCGAAAGCGCCTACATGACCGTGCCCTACAGCGGCACCTGGAACGTGCTTATCGACAGCCACAGCCAGTCGCTTGAGCACTCCATCAGCTACGTTCCCGCCTGAATACGACAATACCCGGCACGCACCGGGTATTGTTTTGCTGCGCGACACCGCTGTCGTTAGCAGGCCAGCCCCGGCTGGCCTGCGCCGCCAAGCAGATAGCGCACCTTATTGACCAGTTCGTTCAGACAGTCATCCTGCATTCCCAGCTTCACCAGCTCCTGCTCCAGCGAGAACAGATACTGGGCGTTGGTCCCCAGCGGCCCGCTGGCGGCGGCGATCAGCGGCGCAATAACCTGCACGCTGGTATCCGACTCATACAGCGGATGGCGAGGGTCCATAATAAACACCAGCGCGTTTACCGTCCGGCCGTCGTCAAGCGCAAGCTTGCACCAGGTGGGCAGATAGCAGCCGGTGATCATCTCGCGTTTCCAGAGCAGCGTCAGCTCCTCCTCCAGCGCGCAATCGCGCAGGCGATACGCGACGCCGGTGGTGCGTCCGCCCTCTTTAAGGGCAAGCATGCGTCCCGGCTGGCAGGCGCTACCGCGCCCGGCCGTCAGACGTAAACAAAATGCGCGGTGCCAGCCGACGAGCGTGCCGGTGCAGGATTCACTGTAATCCAGCACCGGGTTCCACATCAGCGAACCGTAACCAAATATCCATACCGGGCCATCATCCGGACGGCAGGACAGCGTGGCGGCAAGGGATGCGGCACGTTGTTCCGGCGACCAGAGTAGCGATTCCTCGATTGCACCGAAGGCTGTTTTACAATCAGCCTTCAGCAAGAAATCACGCGTTAACACTTTAAACCTCCACCACTGCGAGCTTCCCGGCGGGATAAATTTCCTTCTGATTTGCTGAAATATTATCCAGCTAATGCTGACAATATGCAATTATCAGACCGCCTGCAAGGCAACATATGCTCAAAAAAACACATTATTCCGGCTTGAGCGAAGCGGCATGCCGCCAGCAGCGACGGGATATTAAGCGCATAATTAAAATACAACCCCATGTATCATAAACAGAAATTAAACGAAATCGATCATTACCCTCATTAGCTGAGAATTTTTATGACTAGCGGTAAATTTCGGTAAAAATTCACTGTCGCGTCAATTGCATCTGGTATTTTATTGGTTTTGATTACCTATAATTAAAACACTTGCATTAATGGAGATGGTTCATGACGCATGCACAAGAGGCGGTAAAAACCCGCCACAAGGAGACATCGCTTATTTTCCCGGTGCTGGCGCTGGCAGTGCTTTTCTTCTGGGGAAGCAATCAGTCACTGCCAGTGGTTATCGGGATTAATATCCTCGCGCTCATCGGGATTTTATCCAGCGCCTTCAGCGTGGTCAGGCACGCCGACGTGCTGGCGCACCGCTTAGGGGAACCCTACGGCTCGCTTATCTTAAGCCTTTCCGTCGTTATTCTTGAAGTCAGCCTGATTTCCGCATTAATGGCTACCGGCGACGCCGCGCCGACGCTAATGCGCGATACGCTGTACTCGATAATAATGATCGTCACCGGCGGTCTGGTCGGTTTTTCATTGCTGCTGGGCGGGCGTAAATTCGCCACTCAGTATATGAACCTGTTCGGTATTAAGCAGTATCTTATTGCCCTGTTTCCGCTGGCAATTATCGTCCTCGTATTTCCAATGGCGCTGCCGGGCGCTAATTTCTCAACCGGTCAGGCGCTATTGGTGGCCCTTATTTCCGCGGCAATGTATGGCGTATTTCTGCTGATTCAGACCCGCACCCATCAGAATTTGTTTGTTTATGAGCATGAAGACGACAGCGACGACGACGATCCGCACCACGGCAAACCGTCAGCGCACAGCAGCCTGTGGCACACCGTCTGGCTTATCGTGCATCTGATAGCCGTCATCGCCGTCACTAAAATGAACGCCAGCCCGCTTGAAACCCTGCTCAGCAGCATGAACGCGCCGGTGGCCTTTACCGGTTTCCTGGTCGCGCTGCTGATCCTTTCGCCGGAAGGCCTGGGCGCGCTCAACGCGGTGCTGAACAATCAGGTGCAGCGCGCCATGAACCTGTTCTTCGGCTCCGTACTGGCGACCATCTCGCTGACCGTGCCGGTCGTGACGCTGATTGCCTTTATGACCGGCAACGACCTGAGCTTCGCGCTTGGCGCGCCGGAGATGATCGTCATGGTCTCCTCGCTGGTGCTGTGCCATATCTCGTTTTCAACCGGGCGCACCAACGTGCTGAACGGCGCGGCCCATCTGGCGCTGTTTGCCGCCTACCTGATGACGATTTTCGCCTGATGCTGGCAGGCATAAAAAACCCCGCCGAGGCGGGGTTTTTTATTATTTGCTGGTATCGAGATCGTCGAAGTTCTTCACCAGATCGTCAATCGCCTTAATCTGCTTGAGGAACGGCTCAAGCTTATTCAGCGGCAGCGCGGACGGACCGTCGCATTTCGCGTGCTCCGGGTCCGGGTGCGCTTCAATGAACAGCCCGGCCAGGCCGGTCGCCATACCGGCGCGGGCAAGCTCGGTCACCTGCGCGCGACGACCGCTGGAGGCAGCGCCGAACGGATCGCGGCACTGCAGGGCGTGGGTCACGTCGAAAATGACCGGCGCATTGCCGGAAACCTGCTTCATCACGCTAAAGCCCAGCATATCAACAATCAGATTGTCATAGCCGAACTGAGTGCCGCGATCGCAAAGGATAACCTTATCGTTGCCGCCTTCGGCAAACTTATCAACGATATTGCCCATCTGGCCCGGACTGACAAACTGCGGTTTTTTCACGTTGATGACGGCGCCGGTCTTCGCCATCGCTTCCACGAGATCGGTCTGACGGGCCAGGAACGCCGGCAGTTGAATAACGTCAACCACGTCGGCGACCGGCTGAGCCTGCTGCGGCTCATGCACGTCGGTAATGATTTTCACGCCGAAGGTCTGCTTCAGCTCCTGGAAAATCTTCATCCCCTCTTCCAGACCCGGCCCGCGGTAGGACTTAATGGAAGAACGGTTTGCCTTATCAAAAGAGGCTTTGAACACGTACGGAATACCGAGCTTTTGGGTAACGGTCACGTAGTGTTCACAGATACGCATGGCGAGATCGCGTGACTCCAGCACGTTCATGCCGCCAAACAGCACGAACGGCAGGTCGTTTGCTACGTTGATATCGCCAATGCTAACCACTTTTTGTTTCATAAGTTCGCCTTATCAGGGGTTAATCGGAATCATTCCAGATTAATGATTAATGCAAAGTAATTTGTTTATGTGCGATGGTGTTGATCTGCGCGCGAATAATTTCGCTGATCGGGTCTTCCGGGCACTGCTCGACGAAATAGCTGAGGTCGTTGAGCGCCACATGTTCGCACTCGAGCTGGGCGTAAATAAGGCCACGGTCGCGAATTTCGTACGGATCTTCCGGATTGAACTGCAGCAGCGCCTCACTCGCGCGTAGCGCAAGCTCCATCTGCCGCTCTTCCATCAGCGCGGATTTCAGGGTATCCAGCAGCTTGCGGATAACCTCCGCGTTATCGGCCTCGTCGAGATCTTCGTTGAACAGCTCCGCCACCGGGCTAATGTTGCCTTTCAGCCACACCTCCAGCGTATGCTCATCCAGCGTGTCGCCGTTGAACGGGTTGATAAGCCACATCTCGCCGATTTCAACATCGGCGCGCAGCAGGAGCTGGGTCGGGAAAATGACCGGCACGACCGGCAGCGACAGACGCCGGGCTATCCACAGCAGGATAGCGCCCAGCGAAACGGCGCTGCCTTCACGGTTTTTCAGCACCTGATCGAGCCACAGGGCGTCGGACAGCCGGTAAATACCGTGCGAATCGCTAAAGCCCCACTCGTCGTAGAACAGCTCCAGCAGGCGTTCAATCTGACGGCTGTCGTCCCAGGACGGACTAATCTCCTCGCGCGCCAGACTCACCAGCAGCTCCAGCTGGTCTGTAACGTGCCGGGCCGGAAAATCGTCGCGAATGAGTTCGGAAATGAGGATCATGCCGTCACAAAGCGGCGCGTTGTTAAATTCAAAATCTGCTAACGATCTCATTACCTACCCCAACTACGTATTGCCTGATGACAACCTGATGACTTCAAAATGATGCTAATCATAGCGCTAATCGGCCGCTCAGTCAGCATGCCACCTCCCGAGCGTCAAACGCTCATTGCCGCCATAGTCCCGACAGGTTTCCACCTCGCGGTATCCGGCATCGGCAAAAAGCGCCCTGACCGCCGCTCCCTGCTGCCAGCCGTGCTCAAGCAGCATCCAGCCGCCGGCGCTGAGGTAGCAACGTCCCTGCGCGATAATATGGGCCAAATCGGCAAGTCCGGCGTCGGCCGCCACCAGCGCCGTTTTCGGTTCAAAACGCACGTCGCCCTGCGCCAAATGCGGGTCCTGTTCGTCGATATACGGCGGATTGCTGACGATCATGTCAAAGCGCTGGCCGTCGAGCGCGCTAAACCAGCTGCTTTGCAGCACCTGAACGTTGTTAACCCCGAGATGCGCCACATTGCGCCGCGCCAGCGCAACCGCATCGGCCACCACATCCACCGCCGTCAGCTGACAGTCGGGACGCTCGCTTGCCAGCGCCAGCGCAATAGCGCCGGTCCCGGTACCAAGGTCGAGGATTCGGCCGGGCGCATCGCCAAGACGCGCCAGCGCCTGCTCGACCAGGCATTCGGTATCCGGACGCGGAATCAGCGTGGCGGGGGAAACAAACAGCGGCAGCGACCAAAATTCACGCATGCCCACCAGGTGCGCGACAGGCTCGCCGCGCGCGCGTCGGGCCAGCAGGCCCGCCAGCGCGTCCAGCTGTTCCGCCGACAGCGGCGTTTCATCGAAGGCGAGAATAAAGGTGCGCGACTTGCCGGTCACGTGGCCAAGCAGGATCTCGGCATCGCGACGCGGGCTTTCGCTCTCTTTCAGACAGGCAATCGCCTGGGCCAGCCACTGTTGATAGCGCATCATTCCTGCTCGGACAGCGCCGCCAGCTGGTCGGCCTGATATTCCTGGACGATGGGCTCGATAAGCATATCCAGCTTGCCTTCCATGGTCTCATCCAGGCGGTAAAGCGTCAGGTTGATGCGGTGGTCGGTCACGCGGCCCTGCGGAAAGTTATAGGTACGGTTGCGATCGCTGCGATCGCCGCTGCCGAGCAGGTTGCGGCGCGTAGAGGCTTCCGCCTGCTGGCGCTTCGCCACTTCGGCGGCGCGAATGCGCGCGCCCAGCACCGACAGCGCCTTGGCTTTGTTCTTATGCTGCGAGCGTTCGTCCTGGCACTCCACCACGATGCCGGTCGGCAGGTGGGTAATGCGGATAGCGGAGTCGGTGGTGTTAACGTGCTGACCGCCCGCCCCGGAGGAACGGAAGGTGTCGATACGCAGCTCCGTCGGGTTGATCTCCGGCATTTCGGCCTCCGGCAGCTCCGGCATCACCGCCACGGTGCAGGCGGAGGTGTGGATGCGCCCCTGCGATTCGGTCGCCGGAACGCGCTGTACGCGGTGGCCGCCGGATTCAAATTTCAAACGCCCGTATACGCCGTCGCCGGACACTTTAGCGATAACTTCCTTGTAGCCGCCGTGCTCGCCTTCGCTGGCGCTCATGATTTCAACGCGCCAGCGGCGGGCTTCGGCATAGCGGCTGTACATACGGAACAGGTCGCCAGCGAACAGCGCGGCTTCGTCGCCGCCGGTGCCCGCTCGCACTTCGACGAACGCATTACGCTCGTCATCCGGATCTTTTGGCAGCAGCAGCACCTGCAGCTGCTGTTCCAGCTGTTCGCTTTTGTCTTTCGCTTCGCGCAGTTCATCCTGCGCCATTTCGCGCATTTCCGGATCGTCGAGCATCATCTGCGCGGTTTCGATGTCATCCTGAACCTGCTGCCAGTCGGTAAAGCAGCGCGACACGTCGCTTAACTGCGCATATTCACGCGACAGCGCGCGAAAACGCTCCTGATCGGCGATCGTCCCGGCATCACCCAGCAGCGCCTGAACTTCTTCATGGCGTTCATGCAGGGCTTCCAGTTTGGCAACAATAGAAGGCTTCATAGGCGTAAATTCACCTTGTAAATAAAATAGAGAGGTGCGCTATTCCAGCCCGAGGCTGTTGCGCAGAATATGCAGGCGTTCATCATCCCCGTCACGGGCTGCCTGCTGAAGTGATTTGGTTGGAGCGTGGATCAAACGGTTGGTCAGCTTACGGGCCAGATCCTGCATAATCGCCTGCGCGTCGCCGCCCTGCTCCAGAGCCGCCAGCGCTTTGGCCGTTAATTCTTCCCGCACCAGCTCCGCCTGTGAACGATAGTCGCGGATGGTTTCGCTGGCGTTTTGCGCGCGCAGCCAGGCCATGAACTCGCTGGTTTCCTGGGCGACGATGGTCTCCGCCTGCTGCGCCGCGGCTTTGCGCTGCGCGAGGTTGTGCTGAATGATGTTCTGCAGGTCGTCCACGCTGTACAAATAAGCGTTGGCGAGCTTGCCGACCTCCGGCTCCACGTCGCGGGGCACCGCGATATCCACCAGCAGCATCGGCTGGTTGCGGCGAGCCTTCAGGGCGCGCTCCACCATCCCTTTGCCAATAATCGGCAGCGGGCTGGCGGTAGAGCTGATAATAATATCCGCCTCCTTCAGCCGCTCATCGACCTCGCTCAGGGCGATAACCTCGGCGCCGACCTCGTCCGCCAGCACCTGAGCGCGTTCGCGGGTTCGGTTAGCGATAAGCATCTTTTTCACCCGGTGCTCGCGCAGGTGGCGCGCCACCAGCTCGATAGTCTCTCCCGCGCCGACCAGCAGCACGGTGACCGAGCCCAGAGATTCAAAGATTTGCCGCGCCAGCGTACAGGCGGCAAACGCGACCGATACCGCGCTGGCGCCGATATCGGTTTCCGTACGCACGCGCTTCGCCACGGAGAAGGATTTCTGGAACATACGTTCCAGCTCGCTGACGTTCAGATGGCCGCGGCTGGAATCGGCAAAGGCTTTTTTGACCTGCCCCAGGATCTGCGGTTCGCCCAGAATCAGCGAGTCCAGCCCGCTGGCGACGCGCATCAGATGGCTGACGGCGTCGTTATCCTGGTGCCAGTACAGGCTCTGGCGCAGGTCGTCCTCGTTGAGCTGGTGATAGTCGCACAGCCAGCGGATGAGCGACTCGTGCAGGTTATCCTGCTCTTCCACGCTCAGGTACAGCTCGGTACGGTTACACGTCGACAGCACCACTCCGCCCTGCACCATCGGCTGAGCCAGCAAGCTCTCCAGCGCCTGGTCGAGGCTGTCCGGCGAAAACGTAACGCGTTCTCGCAGCGCGACCGGAGCTGTTTTATGGTTGATGCCAAGTGCTAATAGCGTCATGGGTGCGGGAGTAGTACCAGCGTTGATAAGGTTAGTCTGAGCGCATCATACAGGATGCGCAAGGTCAATAAAAGAGACAGTCCCCTTTTGGAGTAATCGGTAATTTCATGATTTAAGACAACCTGAACGTAGACGCTGGTAGCGTGCGGCGCTAGCATTAACGGTTATAACTGCTCGCTGATACACAAAAAATCATCTGAAAGGATTTGCCCCCTTATGACACGACTGATTCGCCTGCTGCCGCTGGCGGCACTGGTTCTCACGGCCTGCTCCATCAATGCCCCAAAAGGCCCCGGTAAAAGTCCGGATTCACCGCAATGGCGTCAGCATCAGCAGGATGTGCGCAATCTGAGTCAGTATCAGACCCGCGGCGCGTTCGCCTTTATCTCCGATCAGCAGAAGGTCTATGCTCGCTTCTTCTGGCAGCAGACCGGCCAGGACACGTATCGCCTGCTGCTGACCAACCCGCTTGGCAGCACCGAGCTTGAGCTCAATGCGAAGCCGGGCAGCGTCGAACTGGTGGACAATAAGGGCCAGCACTACACCGCCACCGACGCCGAGGAGATGATTGGCAAGCTGACCGGGATGCCGATTCCGCTCAACAGCCTGCGTCAGTGGATCCTCGGCCTGCCGGGCCAGGCCACCGACTACACCCTGGACGAGCAGTATCGTCTGAGCACCCTCAACTACACCCAGGACGGCAAAACCTGGAAAGTGGTGTACGGCGGTTACGACAGCACGACCAAACCCTCGCTGCCGGCAAATATGGAGCTGACCGAGGGCAGCGAGCGCATCAAACTGAAAATGGATAACTGGATCGTTAAATGAGCACCCGTTGGCCCTCCCCGGCAAAGCTGAATCTGTTTTTGTACATCACCGGCCAGCGCGCCGATGGTTATCACACCCTGCAGACGCTGTTTCAGTTTCTTGACTACGGCGACACGATAACCATCGACCTGCGCCAGGACGGCCAGCTGCGCCTGCTGACGCCCGTCGACGGCGTGCCGGAGGATGAGAACCTGATCGTTCGCGCCGCCCGTCTGCTGATGCGCGCGGCGGCAGAGAGCGGACGGCTTCCGGCCAACGCCGGCGCGGATATCGGTATCGAAAAGCGCCTGCCGATGGGTGGCGGTCTTGGCGGCGGCTCCTCCAATGCGGCGACCGTACTGGTCGCGCTGAACCACCTGTGGCAATGCGGGCTGTCGGTTGACGAACTGGCGACCCTTGGCCTGACCCTCGGCGCGGACGTGCCGGTATTCGTCCGCGGACACGCCGCCTTTGCCGAAGGCGTCGGCGAAGTACTGACGCCGGTCGACGTTCCGGAGAAATGGTATCTGGTGGCGCACCCTGGCGTCAGCATTCCGACGCCGGTGATTTTTAAGGATCCGGACCTGCCGCGCAACACATCGGTGCGGTCAATAGAAACGTTACTAAAATGTGAATTCAGCAACGATTGCGAGGTTATCGCAAGAAAACGTTTTCGCGAGGTTGATGCGGCGCTTTCCTGGCTGTTAGAATACGCGCCGTCGCGCCTGACTGGCACAGGGGCCTGTGTCTTTGCTGAATTTGACACCGAATCCGCCGCTCGTCAGGTGCTAGAGCAAGCCCCGGAATGGCTGCATGGTTTTGTAGCGCAAGGTGTAAACCTCTCGCCGCTTAAGCAAGCCATGACCGGGCAAGCTGAGCTCCGGTGACAACGTCACCCTGTTCCAGACGTTGCATCGCGCTCGTTAATACACCGCCTGGATAGAATTTTGCCTGGCCCGCACAGTTTTTGGCAAATTCTATCCACCACTGGACGCATGCCTGAGGTTCTTCTCGTGCCTGATATGAAGCTTTTTGCTGGTAACGCCACCCCGGAACTAGCACAACGTATTGCCAACCGCCTGTACACTTCCCTTGGCGACGCCGCTGTAGGCCGCTTTAGCGACGGCGAAGTCAGCGTACAAATTAACGAAAATGTACGCGGTGGTGATATTTTCATCATCCAGTCCACCTGTGCGCCAACCAATGACAACCTGATGGAACTGGTTGTGATGGTCGATGCCCTGCGTCGTGCTTCCGCAGGCCGCATTACTGCTGTTATCCCCTACTTTGGCTATGCCCGCCAGGACCGCCGCGTCCGCTCCGCGCGCGTGCCAATTACCGCCAAAGTCGTCGCTGACTTCCTGTCCAGCGTAGGCGTTGACCGTGTTCTGACGGTTGACCTGCACGCCGAACAGATTCAGGGCTTCTTCGACGTCCCGGTGGATAACGTATTCGGCAGCCCGATCCTGCTCGAAGATATGCTGCAACTGAATCTGGATAACCCGATCGTGGTTTCTCCGGATATCGGCGGCGTTGTTCGCGCACGCGCTATCGCTAAACTGCTGAACGATACCGACATGGCTATCATCGACAAGCGTCGTCCGCGCGCTAACGTTTCCCAGGTGATGCACATCATCGGCGACGTTGCGGGCCGCGACTGCGTGCTGGTTGACGATATGATCGATACCGGCGGTACCCTGTGCAAAGCGGCAGAAGCGCTGAAAGAGCGCGGCGCGAAGCGCGTGTTCGCTTACGCAACGCACCCGATCTTCTCAGGCAATGCGGCAAACAACCTGCGTAACTCCGTCATTGACGAAGTGGTTGTCTGCGACACCATCCCATTAACCGACGAAATCAAAGCGCTGCCGAACGTGCGCACCTTGACCCTGTCCGGGATGCTGGCCGAAGCGATTCGTCGTATCAGCAACGAAGAATCCATCTCCGCAATGTTCGAACACTGATCGAACACGGCCGAAAAACCCGCTGCGGCGGGTTTTTTTGTCTGTAACACTTATTTGTATGACTAATGCCTCCTTCACCTGCCATTCATATGACAGATGATGCGCTCTCGGATGAAAGATAATTGTGAAAACTATTTTTTCCTCACATGTTCTGCCCTTTCGCGCCCTCATCGACGCTTGCTGGAAAGAGAAGTACACGGTTTCGCGGTTTACGCGCGACGTTATTGCCGGAATAACCGTCGGCATCATCGCCATCCCGCTGGCGATGGCGCTGGCTATCGGCAGCGGTGTGGCCCCGCAATATGGCCTTTATACCTCGGCGGTCGCAGGGATCGTGATTGCCCTGACCGGCGGCTCGCGCTTTAGCGTCTCCGGCCCGACGGCGGCGTTCGTGGTGATCCTCTACCCGGTTTCGCAGCAGTTCGGCCTGGCCGGGCTGCTGGTCGCCACGCTGATGTCCGGCGTATTTTTGATTCTGTTTGGTCTGGCCCGCTTTGGCCGGCTGATTGAATATATTCCCGTTTCCGTCACGCTCGGTTTTACCTCGGGGATTGGTATTACCATCGGGACCATGCAGATCAAGGATTTCCTCGGCCTGCAGCTCACCCACGTCCCGGAGCATTATCTGCAGAAAGTCGGCGCGCTGGCGATGGCGCTGCCGACAATCAACCCCGGCGACGCCGCGATTGGCATCGTCACGCTCGGAACGCTGATCGCCTGGCCGCGGCTCGGTATCCGCCTGCCGGGCCACCTGCCCGCGCTGCTGCTGGGCTGCGCGGTGATGGCGGTGGTAAACATTCTGGGCGGCCACGTGGCCACTATCGGCTCGCAGTTCCACTATGTGCTGGCAGATGGCTCGCAGGGCAGCGGTATTCCGCAGCTTCTGCCGCAGCTGGTGCTGCCCTGGAACCTGCCGGGCTCCAGCTTCACCCTGAGCTGGGATTCGCTGCGCGCTCTGCTGCCTGCCGCCTTCTCCATGGCGATGCTCGGCGCGATTGAGTCACTGCTCTGCGCGGTGGTGCTGGACGGTATGACCGGCACCAAGCATAAGGCCAACAGCGAGCTGGTCGGCCAGGGGCTGGGGAATATCATTGCCCCGTTCTTCGGCGGTATTACCGCAACGGCGGCAATCGCCCGCTCTGCCGCCAACGTGCGCGCCGGGGCGACCTCGCCAGTCTCAGCGGTGATCCACGCGCTGCTGGTCATTCTCGCGCTGCTGGCGCTGGCGCCGCTGCTCTCCTGGCTGCCGCTCTCCGCCATGGCGGCGCTGCTGCTGATGGTGGCCTGGAACATGAGCGAAGCGCATAAGGTGGTGAACCTGCTGCGCCGGGCGCCGAAAGACGACATCATGGTGATGCTGCTCTGTATGTCGCTGACCGTGCTGTTTGATATGGTGATCGCCATCAGCGTCGGCATCGTTCTGGCCTCGCTGCTGTTTATGCGCCGTATCGCCCGCATGACGCGCCTTGCACCGGTGAGCGTCACGGTACCGGACGACGTGCTGGTGCTGCGCGTGATTGGCCCGCTGTTCTTTGCCGCTGCGGAGGGCGTGTTCACCGACCTTGAGTCGCGTCTCGCCGGAAAGCGTATTGTGGTGATGAAGTGGGACGCGGTGCCGGTGCTGGACGCCGGCGGGCTGGACGCCTTCCTGCGTTTTGTGCAGCGCCTGCCGGAAGGCTGCGAGCTGCGGGTCAGCAATCTGGAGTTTCAGCCTCTGCGCACCATGGCGCGTGCCGGCGTACAGCCGATTCCAGGCCGTCTTGCGTTTTATCCCAACCGTGATGCGGCGCTGGCCGATTTATGATTGTCTCGCAGCGGCCCTGCGCCGCTGCATCAACATCCGATGCAAAAAAAAACGACTCGCTGTGAGTCGTTTTTTTAAATTCTCATTTACCGCTAGCTGTGCTTATGCTCGTCGCGACGGCAGCGTTTGTCGTAGTGGCGCACCCACCAGTATCTGTCGCTGACCTGTTCATGCCCGCTGACGCGCGCCCCTGCGAGCCAGAGGACTGCACCAAGGAAAATACTCAGCACGGCGCCATGTGCGAAAAATTGCGGCAGGTTAAGTTCAGGCAGCTGGTTTAAAATAGAATAACCAACGCCGACAACCATCACCACTAACCCTAAACCCATGAGCACGTTACCGAGTCTTGAAGCGTTTCTGCGTTTCATATGTCACCTCCGGAACTTTGGGTTGTTCAGGGACAAATCCCTACTCCTTGTGTGTAAAGTATAGACTACAGGTCTGCCGCTTAGTGCGTGAGGGATCACAAATACACACAACTGAGTAACAAAACTTTACAAATAACCGCCTGAAACTAATTAAAAATCTAATTGTTTATTCACGTAACTACCCGTTTCGCTGGCAGAATTTTGTCTTCCGCTCCCGCAACCAGTAAACTACGCGCCAGATATCGACCCACTCAGGAACAAGTACGTGACGATAAAACTGATTGTCGGCCTGGCAAACCCCGGCGCGGAGTATGCGGCTACCCGCCATAATGCCGGCGCATGGTATGTGGATTTACTGGCCGAGCGCTTTCGCGCCCCGCTGCGCGAAGAGAGTAAATTTTTTGGCTATACCTCGCGCATTAACGTTGCCGGTGAAGACGTTCGCCTGCTGGTGCCTACCACGTTTATGAACCTCAGCGGCAAAGCCGTAGCGGCGATGGCGACCTTTTTCCGCATCGCTCCAGATGAAATCCTGGTCGCGCACGATGAGCTGGATTTACCGCCCGGCGTGGCGAAATTCAAACTCGGCGGCGGTCATGGCGGCCACAACGGTCTGAAAGACATCATCAGCAAGCTGGGGAATAACCCTAATTTTCACCGCTTACGCGTCGGAATCGGCCATCCGGGCGATAAAAACAAAGTTGTTGGCTTTGTGCTGGGCAAACCGCCGCTCTCTGAGCAGAAGCTGATTGACGAGGCGGTAGACGAAGCGACGCGCTGTACGGAAATTTGGCTGAAAGACGGTTTGACCAAAGCCACCAACCGCCTGCACGCATTTAAAGCGCAATAACGCCCCAACGTGCGGCATTTTCGCCGCGCGCCGTGTATAATAGGCAAAGTTGTTTACTTTTCTGCAATCGGTTACCAGTAACGGATTGATTATCAAAGATTAAGGTGATTTAAATCATGGGATTCAAATGCGGTATCGTCGGCCTGCCTAACGTCGGCAAATCCACCCTGTTCAATGCGCTCACCAAAGCCGGTATCGAAGCGGCCAACTTCCCGTTCTGTACCATCGAGCCGAACACCGGTGTTGTGCCGATGCCCGATCCGCGTCTGGACAAACTGGCCGAAATCGTCAAGCCGCAGCGCATCCTGCCGACCACCATGGAGTTTGTGGATATCGCGGGCCTGGTGAAAGGCGCATCCAAAGGTGAAGGCCTCGGCAACCAGTTCCTGACCAACATCCGTGAAACCGAAGCGATCGGCCACGTTGTGCGCTGCTTCGAGAACGACAACATCATCCACGTAGCGGGCAAAGTTGACCCGGCAGAGGATATTGATGTCATCAATACCGAGCTGGCGCTGTCTGACCTTGAGGCCTGCGAACGCGCCATCCACCGTATCTCCAAAAAAGCCAAAGGCGGCGATAAAGACGCTAAAGCCGAGCTGGCGGTGCTGGAGAAATGCCTGCCGCAGCTGGAAAATGCTGGTATGCTGCGCGCGCTGGATCTGAGCAAAGAAGAGAAAGAAGCGATTCGCTACCTGAGCTTCCTGACCCTCAAGCCGACCATGTATATCGCCAACGTGAACGAAGACGGTTTCGAAAATAACCCGTACCTTGACCAGGTGCGCGAAATCGCTGAGAAAGAAGGCTCCGTCGTGGTGCCGGTTTGCGCGGCCGTCGAATCCGACATCGCCGAGCTGGACGATGAAGAGCGCGACGAGTTTATGGCGGAGCTGGGCCTGGAAGAGCCGGGGCTGAACCGCGTGATCCGCGCGGGCTATGCGCTGCTCAACCTGCAAACCTATTTCACCGCTGGCGTCAAAGAAGTACGCGCGTGGACCATCCCGGTTGGCGCCACCGCGCCGCAGGCGGCAGGTAAAATCCACACCGACTTCGAGAAAGGTTTTATCCGCGCGCAAACCATCGCCTATGAAGACTTTATCGCTTACAAGGGCGAACAGGGCGCGAAAGAAGCCGGTAAGATGCGCGCTGAAGGTAAAGAGTACATCGTGAAGGATGGCGATGTGATGAACTTCCTGTTCAACGTCTAAATAGAATTTGTCGTCTCATGAGGTTTCACAGAATCTCATCAGCGTCACAAAAACCCACGCAACTGCGTGGGTTTTTCATTTTATAGTGTCCCGGATAATATCGTGGAAACGCAGCTTAAAGATGACCTTTTGACCTGCGTTGTGAGCCAGGGTCATATGCAAGAAAAGGCACAACACGGGTTGTGCCACCTGCAGGTTGATATAATCATTGAGACAGTAATATTCCCTGGTGCTTAGCTTCTGGCATCCGAACGTTCTCTTAGCGGAAGTTCGGTTTTTTATAGTATTAAGTGCTTCTTCACTCCCTGATACTAAAACTAATTATCAAAAAAGGTAACCTGACCTTTGGTACAGAAAATACCTGGTACCTTGTACCTGTACTGTGGCTGACAGGGGAAAAGTCCGTAGTGAGTGTACTCTCCAACCTGTGGTATATTTATGCCTCACGCAATCCGTACAGACAGGGAGAACTCAATGCTGAAGGAATACGAAGAAAATGTAGACGTGATTATAAAAAATCAACTTGAAACCACGCTGAATACGTTGGGAGACCTCTCCTGGGCCTACGTCGTGTTATCCAAGAAAGACATGTCATGTATCTTTGGCGTAACGAACTATCCCGATGAATGGGTGACGCAGTACAAAGAAAAGGGGCTGCAGTATACTGACCCGGTCGTCATTACAGCGCTCAATAGATTAACGCCCTTCTCATGGAATGAGAAACTGTTGGTTCGTTCTGATTTTAATTTTGAAAAATTGTTCATTCAGGCAAGTCAGTTTGGAATCATTAATGGGTATACTTTTGTTTTACATGATAATCAGAATAACCTGGTGACCTTATCTTTTATTATTCCTGCGGCAAAAGGAGCAGAGATAATGGAATTGCTGATTCAGCACAAAGGGGATATTTCATTATTGTTAGCATCGGTGCATGAAACGTACCTTACACTAACCTCGCTCTCCGAAAAGGATACTGATAAGCATAGTCAGTTTACTCCACGTGAAAACGAAATTTTGCACTGGACAAGTCTGGGTAAAACGTATCAGGAGACGGGTATGATTCTGGGAATAAAGGTTCGTACCGTCAAATTTCATATGTCAAATATCGTTAAAAAAATGGGCGTAGCTAACGCCCGGCATGCTGTTCGACTTGGTGTTGAGCTTCAGCTGATTAAACCGGTTGAATAATTATAAATAACTACCCTCGGACAGAGGCCAGTCACTCAGCCTACTGCCATCCAGAACCTCGTACCGGTTAGCTATCATGGTTTTCAGCTGCCGTTGACTCATCGTATCGGTATGTCCCAGCAGTAAATAGACTGGTTCATTTTTCTCAGACATCCCTTTTTTGAGTACCGTAACATTCCACCCAGACCGTCTGATTATGTGCATCATAGGATGACTGGCGACCGCCAGGACGCCGTCATAATGATTACGCTGAGCATAGTTAATCAACGAGAGGAATAATACCCGAGATACAGGATAGTTTTTCCCAAGAAGGTGATTCACCCTTTCTTTATCAACAAAAAAACGAGTAGATTCAATGAATTTCCCTTCAGGAATCACTACATCACTAAAGAACCCTGAAAATGTGTCATTGAGCATATTTTGATATTTCATATCTATAATTCTGGTGCTACATATTATCACTCCGTTTTTTACACCAAAAATATAATCTGCTTTTTCATTATCGAATTGATCAAACTCTTTTCCATCTATGCAATTTACTGCCCATTGCAGACGATCTTTAAAAATATTTTTCCTTAACATAAAAAAATCCTCCGTTTCTCCATGACTCAGCGCTGAAAAATTAACCACGTAAACATTAAACATTATGTTACCTCTTTTCAATAAGTTTGAAATCACACTCGGTAACATCAGTGAAGCCTGGTAAGCAGCATGCCGGACAAAAGAATAATAATTCCTTTTCCAGGAAGTTAAAAACAAATAATTAGAGGACAAGCATGCCATTTGGTGCTTTTATTTTCATAGCTAAACACCCTCATAGCTATTAATAAAAAATGAGGCCGCTATATAATCAGATAATCATAGGGAGTTATGAAATTAAGATAAAACTGCAGACATACGCAAAATTAGCAATGCCGTTGCACCAGACAAAATATCGGGATCGCGCCTGCTTATCATTTTATGAGGGTACACAGGCACGCAATCCAGCTTACTGCCCCGGCCCCTAAATAACTGCGCCTAATATCGCTCTATGTAGAGTAACCGCCTCGACGGACGGTCACTCCTGAAAAAAGGTATTTACACAGCATCGTGTACAGGGTCTCCTTGATCGCATAAACAAGCGCGTTGCTGGAGCATACGTTCCGACAGTGATTCGAAGATCCCCTACCCTAACCGCGAACCTGCGTTAGCCGGTATTTGACGGATTAGATGCAGAGAAGCGCCTTTGCATCATCACCCCTATCGCCTGCTGTAACCATCCGATGACGGCAGGCGTCATCCACGTTCCCTCCATCAAATGCGGCTCCTGCTGCATGGCCGTACGAAACTTTTGCTGCGTCGCAGGATCGGTTCCCGCATACGACTGAAACAGTTCCAGCCAGTTTTCGGCCAACTTTTGTGCTTCGGCGGACGAAGGATCACGATTCTCACGCTGAGCCTGGTGCAATTTCGCCACCAGCGGCGGCCACTCCATCATGCGCTCAAAATAGTGCGCCCGGGTAAACGCCATCTCCTGCGGTGACAGATAGCGTTGCCAGATGATAAACCTCGACTCTGCAAAGGCATGCGTGATGTAGTCGGTCATCTCAGCGGTAATCCCGGTTTGTTCCCGCATCTGCGGCTCAACGCTGTGCATCTCGTTCAGACGAGTAAGAAACTCGGGCTTTCCTGCGGTATCCTGCTCCAGGCGCACCATCCAGCGTGTGGCGAGATCCACCGCGCGCGGATCGGCAACATCGACGTTTTGCTCCAGCAACGTTTTTGCTTCATTCACCAGCGCTGACCAGATGGCCGTCAGCGCATCCTTCTGCACGGCAAACGGCAGTTGCTGTAACTCTTCTTTGCTAAACCAGCGATCGTACATATTCATTAACTCCAGGGTCTGTAGCCAGGATTCCAGATCGGGCGTTTCATCCGCGGCCAGCCCGGTACGCAAATCCACCAGCCTGTCGCGCAACGTGTGAATGCTGCGCAGTTGCTTATCCAGCAGGCTGATTTGCGCGTCGAGCAATTCCGTTAATGAAAGTGACGCCTGGTCAAGAAACCCTCTGATTTCAGCAAGCTCCAGCCCTGCTTTTGCCAGCGCCTGGATCATATGCAGGCGCTGAACATCAGCCAGGTTATAGAGCCGGTAACCTGCCGCGCTTCTGGCTGAAGGCAGTAACAACCCTGTTTGCTCGTAGTGATGCAACGTTCGCACGGTGATCCCGGCGCGTTTCGCCAGCTCACCCACCTGAATCAACATAACTGCTCCTTTCCTTCGCCATCAGGGCCACTCTGGAGCCTTACGTTACGTGAGGGTCAACCCATCATGCAAAAAAAACGACTGCGCAGGGAGTAATGCCGATCGGTTAAGGGTTTGCTGACCGAGCCAGTGGCTGTGTATAAATCTGGAACGGTGACTCTCCGCAAGCGTCGCCTGCCGCTGGCGATGATGGTCTGGTTGCTGCCATGACGTTGAAGCGTACGCAATAGTCCTCCCCACTCCACCTTAAATAGCGGCCCGTTTTGTAAAATTTTACCTCTCTATCAATTTATTGCGATGCGGCTGCGTGTAGGATATACGCAGAGCAGCATTATTCTGCGGATGACATTGTTGAATTGATTACGCCACAGTGAAAACCGGGTCGATAAACGAAGAGACGAGCTATGTTATATACAAAGCGTTCCATCCCTAATCTTGAACTGGATTTATTGCGCACGTTTGTCGCGGTTGCTAATGGCAACAGCTTTGCAGCAGCGGCAGAGTCTGTTCATCGTACTCAATCCGCAGTCAGCCAGCAGATGCAACGCCTTGAGCAATTGGTCGGTAAGGAATTATTCAGTCGAAGTGGGCGCAATAAGGCCCTGACCGAACATGGTATAAAAATGCTGGGCTATGCGCGGCGTATTCTGCGGCTGAATGATGAAGCCTGCCTTTCTCTGATGTATGAAGATGTGGATGGCATATTACGCATCGGTTCACCTGATGATACTGCCAATACCATTCTTCCCGAATTACTCTCCCGATTTTCGAAAGCTTATCCGAAGCTCGCGATTGAAATTGTCGTTAAGCGCAGCCCTTTTTTAATGGACATGCTGAAAAACGACGATGTTGACATGGCGATTTCGACCGTTGAAAGCGTCGACTTTCCAGGTTTTGTGCTGAGGACATCTCCGTCGCTGTGGTTTTGTGGCCAGAATTATGAATTTAATCCTGATGAACCATTAGCGCTCGTCTCGCTGGATGAACCCAGTACATACCGCAATATGGCGATTAATCATCTCGACCAGGTCGGTATCCCCTGGCGAATCGCCTATGTGGCAACCACGCTCTCTGGCGCAAGAGCGGCCGTTGCGGCGGGGCTCGGTGTTATGGCTCGCTCAATCGAGCTTCTGGGCGATGACTTGCGCATTCTGGGAGAAGCGGATGGGTTACCAAGGTTACCTGACATCAAATTTAATTTGTACATACGACGCAACAGTCCGCAGAAAGCCGCGAAAGTGCTGTTTGAATCGCTGCTTGGCGAGAACCTTAATGAGTAAATAGCCTGCAAGCAGGCTCCACACAATCCATGGGCCTGCCAGTAAAGTCAATACGTGTTGTTCTGCTCAATTTTTATCATCACCGGGTAACCGTGTTTGCCAGCCACTGCGTCAGTTCAGCCACTGGATGATTTTCAATATCCGCCACCAGCTGTATCACTTTTTCAGCTGCCAGCGGCGTAAGAATACCGTTGACGTTGTGGCGGAATTTTTGCTCTATATCGCCATTTTCCATAGGATTCTCCGGGTTGCCATAATTCACCCTCAAATATTTTGTCACTTCTCTTCCGTCTTTCAGCGTGACGGTGATCAGACCGGGGAAGTAAGCAGGAAAAGGGATTTCGCCTTCCTCGCAGTAGCGATAAGACACCTTCCGGGCCAGTTTCAGAACGTCTGCTCTGACCAATTGCGCTGGGGAGAACGATTGCAGGTTCAAACCGTCATCGATCATGCCTGAAGCAACCAGATAAGGCAGGCTAAATTTAGCGGCATAAGGCGTACACGGGGCGAATTTGTCATCGGCTGGCTCGCAGATAAGAGCAGCAGCGATGGGATCAACAACACAGAGGATTTGCTGAACATCTTCAGGCTTGATGCCATCCTGAAGCAGCTTGCGCGCGCAATCAACGGTCGCATGGGCAAAGTGACAGCATGGGTATGGCTTGATGGACACGCGCATCATCTCCCAGTTTTTGCCCAGTTCCTGGCAGACATCGGCTGCGTTTATTTCGCTTTCTATACCGTGTGTGGCAAACAGGCCAAAGCGTCCCTCAAATATCGTCATTGGCCCCGTCATTCCGGCCCTTGCCAGATAAACAGACAGAATACCGGAGTGCGCCGCCCAGCCCGCGTGAAAACATTTCGCTGATGAGCTGTTAGTCAGATATTCAGCAATGCCGGCGGCCTGGCTGCCCGCAAGCCCCATCGCATGAGCACAAGCCTGAGGCGACAAATTCAGCAAAGAGGCCGCCCCACCGACTGCGCCAAAAAGGCCCGCAATCGCCGTTGAGTGGAAACCCCGCTTGTGGAAGCTGCCCTTTGACGCCAGCCCCACGCGTGCAGCGACCTCCCAGCCAATGATGTATGCGGTCAGCATCTCCCGGCCACTCAGGTTCAGGTCTTCTGACAGGGCGATCGCCAGCGGCGCAAGTACTGCGCTGCCGTGCGTAATCGAGTCGGTATGCGTATCATCAAAATCCAGCACGTGCGCGGCAATACCGTTGGCTAACGCCGCGTAGGCCGGAGACAGTGTGTACGCGCTGCCCCACACGCGACATGTCCCCTGAGTATTGGGCATGGTATGGAGAGCGTTACGACCATTTATCGCATTGGTTTGCATCGTGCCCGCCAACGCCACGCCAAGACAGTCCAGCAGATGCAGTTTTGCGCGCGCGATCACGTGGGAAGGAATAGCATCATAACGTTCAGAGGAAATGAATTGGCTCAAATTTTCGCTATAAGTCATTGTATATAGTCCATAATAACAACAGCCCAGCATTTCATCGGGCAGAGTTTCCGACTTTGACCCGATGAAATCACAGGTGCTGACGTCGATGATTACGTGACCTAAATGTCCCGTAGTAAATGGGGTTTAGCTGAGCCAGCCGCAGCTTTTGGCCTGAGCGACAATTCTGTCGACCTGCTCGGGCGCATTGCCGACATAGGTGGTGGGATCGAGAACGGCGTCGAGTTCTTGCCGGGTCATTGCTGAGTTGATGCGCGGATCTTCGGATAACGCCTGCGCGAAAGTGCCGCCATCCTCAAGGCCGTGCATTGACGCTTCATAGACCAGTTCGTGAGCGGTTTGCTTCCCGACCTTCTCTGATAGTTCGAACATGACGCGTTCCGCCAGCATAAACCCGCCGAGAATATCCAGATTCTTACGCATTTTATCTTGCTTAACATGCAGGCCCGACAGGGTAAATTTCATGTTATCCAGAATCACAGAAAGCATCAGGCAGATTTCCGGCAAGACCTTCCACTCCATTTTCCAGATAGCGCCATCGCGTTCATGCTGGTGTTTCATCAGATCAAGTAAGATAGCGACATTCCCTTTCAGCGTGTTGCTGACGCAGGCCGCATTTTCGGTTATCGCCGGGTTGCGTTTATGCGGCATAGTGGAAGACCCAACCTGACCTTTACCGAATGGCTCGGCCACTTCGTCAAGCTCATTGTGAGCCAGCAACAGGATTTCGTTGGCTATCTTGCCAAGCGTCGCGCTCACCATACCCAGCACCATACCGTACTCACAAAAACGATCGCGGGCCGGTTGCCATGAAATTTCCGGAACGCCCAGATTAAGCCGGTGCAGTACGCGCACCTCAAGCTCGTCAGCGCGTTCACCAAAAGAGGCTTTGGTACCCACCGCCCCGACCACACTCCCAACGAACAAACGCGGTTCCAGCTGTACCAGTCTTTCATGATGACGCATTAACTCGGCAAGCCAGATTGCGGTTTTATGTCCAAACGTGATAGGGATAGCCTGAAGGGCCAGGGTCCGACCGGCCATCGGCGTGTTGCGATGTTCTTCAGAAAGCTTCAGCAAAGAACGACAGATATCGCTGAGATCGCGCAGGATGATTTTATGCGCCATTTTGAACTGCAGAACCATCCCCGTATCCATTACGTCCTGGGTGGTTGGGCCAAAGTGTACGTACTCGCCAAATCCATGTGAACAGGCATCCTCAAGCGCTCTGATCGTGGGGACCAGCGGATGCTTGGTCAGGCGGACCTGCTCCAGAATAAGCCCCATATCCAGACGCTCCAGCCTGGCGCAGTCAACTATTTCATCAGCGGCAGACTGCGGAATAATGCCCATTTCGGCCTGTTCGATAGCCAATGCGGCCTCATAGTCCAGCCACATTTGCATACGAATGTCATCAGAAAATACCTGACGCATTTCTTCAGTAGACCATAAATTTCTTAACAGTACGGAGTCAAAAACGCTGGTTGACATAGACTTATCTCCAGATAATTGATTTTCTTTAAAAAGATGAATCCTGAAGTTTTAACAATATCGACATAATTGACAGGATAAAAATCCTGATCGGTATTCTCTTCAATCATCAACATGACAAAATGATTATCAAAGCATTTAGGACAGAGTTGTGTTAATAATATTTAAGAGTCATTAAATATCATTAATGATTCCTTATTTAGCGCATAATAAAATTTATAAAAATAGAGAAAAAGAATCTCAGATAATTGTTTTACAAAGAAAAACATAAAAAACATCAGTTTTTCTTTAGAACTTAAAAATAAAATTAATGTTTTGAAATAAGATCATGATCAATTTTTAATTTTTTGTTGGTTTTTAATTTCACTGGCAAGTGATAGCTTCAAAAAAAGCAGGAGTATAAATTTAATCGCAACCAAAAAATAACAAACACTGACTCACTTCAGATGTTTAATGTTGACACGTCTGTCAATCAATATCACATCGGATGCTTTGTATAAGGAAAAGAAAATGTCACAAACACGTAAAACCCGGATTATTCATGGTGGTAGAGGGAAGGTTTGCGATATCGGTCCCGTCAACCCGCCGGTTATGAGAGCCAGTACTATTATTTTCGACTCCATCACGACATGGCGCGATGCCCGTAAGCGGAGAGAAACTGAACGCCTTCTCAGCTACGGTGCGCGCGGAACTGAAACCGCCTTTGCGTTGGAAGAACTGATTACAGAGCTTGAGGGCGGCTATCGCGCGCAATTGTTCCCAACAGGGCTTGCCGCGATTGCAGTGACAGTGATGAGCTATGCGCATGCGGGGGGGCATGTGCTGTTCGCCGATTCTATCTATGAGCCTGTGCGTAAAATCGCCAAAAGCTTTCTGACGCCAAACAATATCAGTTATGACTTCTTTAAAACCGACGGGAGCGACTTCGAGGCCAAACTTCGCCAGGAAACACAGCTGATCTTTGCTGAATCGCCGGGGTCTCTGCTCTATGAAATGTTGGATCTCCCGAAACTCTGCTGTATTGCACACGCCCGTAATATACCTGTAGCCGTAGACAATACCTGGGGTTCAGCCTGGCTATACAACCCACTGGAGCTGGGTGCTGATGTTTCCATTATTGCCGCGACCAAGTATCTGAGCGGGCACTCTGACGTCATGATGGGCATCATGGTCGCCAGTGAAAGCGCTTGGCAAAAGATTGGCGCGCTACCGGAGGCTATGGGGCAGGTAAGCAGCCCTGACGACGTATCTCTGGTGCTGCGGGGGATGAGAACACTGGCGACCCGACTGGCGGCTCATGGTCAAAGCGCGATGACCGTCGCCCGGTGGCTACAAGAACGTAAGGAAGTGAAAAAAGTCTATTTCCCGGGGCTTGAAGAACATCCACGACATGATTTGTTCAAACGTGACTGCAAGGGAACTAACGGTCTGCTGACCATTGAACTGAAATCACACTATACCCTGGAAGATGCCGAAACCTTCATCGACGCGCTTGAGCTTTTTGGTATCGGCGCCTCCTGGGGAGGATTTGAAAGCCTTGTATTACCCGCCAATGTACAGGGCGCGCGCTCTGCAACGGACTGGAGCCAACACGGCCAGTTTATACGACTCCATATTGGTCTTGAGGATGTCAATGACCTGCTGACCGATCTGGAACAGGGACTCAATAAGTTGAGCGACTGACATTCACTGGCGGGCAGTGTCTCTGCACGCCATCTAAAAATGGCAGTACGTCGTGAATATGGGGAAAAACTATGACTGGCGTTATTCTCGCGGTATTCGTCACCGGATTGGTGATTTTCATGTTGGCGAAAGGATATAAACCTCAGCCGGTATTATTATTGGGCGGATTATTACTGATGGGGCTCACGGTAACGTTTAATCTTGGAACATTACTGCCTGAGAAAACCTCCACTCATTTTGCCTTTTTTGATATTTTCAAAGTGTTCAGCGATATTATGAGCACACGGCTGGCTGGGCTTGGACTGACATTAATGGCGATCGCGGGTTTCTCTCGTTATATGGATCATGTCGGCGCCAGCAAAGCACTATTTGCCGTATTCGAGAAACCGTTGAGCTCGGTACGCTCACCCTATCTGCTGCTTGTCGTCGCTTTTCTTGTGACCCAGGTATTGGTTATCTTCATCCCCAGTCATGCGGGTTTAGGCATGCTGCTGATGGTGACCATGTATCCCATTTTGATTCGCACTGGAGTCAGTCCGTTATCTGCACTAGCCGTCATCGGTACATGTCAGTTTATCGATCATGGTCCAGGTTCTGGCAACGTCATCATGGCGGCTAAAACAGCAGGTATTGACCCTGCGGTTTACTTCGTCTCTTACCAGTTACCGATCACCATTCCGGTCATTATTGCCGTTGCGGTTGCACATTTCCTTGCTCAGCGCTGGTGGGACAAGCGCGAGGGCTTCGTATTCAATCAGGAAACTCTGGATAAAATCGATAACAACGATCGTGCCCGCCCGCCGCTGATCTATGCATTATTGCCGGTTGTACCGCTCGTCCTTATTATCGGGTTTAGCCCAATATTCAAGTCATTCATTAATATTGACGTGACCACGGCGATGATTATCAGTACCGTCATTGCCCTTATTTTTGAATACTTCCGTTTGAAAAGCGCGAAAGCGGTAATGGACAGCTTTATGTTGTTCTTCGAAGGGATGGGCAAACAGTTCGTGCTGGTCGTGTCGCTGATTGTCTGTGGCGAGGTCTTTGCCAACGGCCTGTTACATATCGGCGCAGTGGACACAATGATCTCTGCCGCACAAAATGCAGGCTTCGGCGTAGGATCCATGGTCATCGTGATGAGCTTCATCCTGGCGCTTGCGGCTTTCCTGATGGGCTCCGGCAATGCGGCATTTTTCTCCTTCGCGGCCCTGACGCCTAAAATTGCAGCTTTTCTGAAAGTTGATGTGGTCACGCTGATTTTGCCCATGCAGATCATGACCAGCTTTGGTCGTACCGTATCACCAATAACCGCCGCTATTGTCGCCATTGCGGGCATCGCAGGCGTGTCCCCATTCCAGGTCGTTAAACGGACGGCGATACCGATGGGAGTGGCGGCCATTGTTAACCTGGCGATGACGTTTATATATTTAGAATGATAAACGAGCGTTCCAGGCATTGTCTGAAATGCAGAATGCTTTTTAAGCCGCGATTTGAGGTTCTGCGCAAGTCGGTCAACACTTGCTAAGTGAGGCCTAAGTCAGAACGGTTAATTTACGTCTCAGGCCCCCAAAATGGGCATGTCCTTTTATTAAAGCGGAGACGACGATGCGTAAAGTAACGGTAATCCCAGCGGTAATGCTGGTAATGGCGGTTTGCAGTGCCAGTGCGTTTGCTTCATCACACGATGATGAAATGGCTGTCGTAAAAAACAAAGTGACGTTAATCCAGGCAATCTCCACTGCCGAGAAGCACGTCAATGGCGTTGCATCAAAAGCAGAATTCGAAATATCTAAATCAGTACCGGTCTATGAGATTCATGTAGTTCAGGGCCAGAAAGTTCATGATGTCAAAGTCGATGCGAACAGCGGTGCGGTTATTTCCTCAAAAATGGAATAAGCGCCGCGAAGCAATGCCCAAGGCGGCGCTAATAGCGTGACCCGAAACCTGACAGGCACAGCTTGATAATCTTCAGCTCAAAGGCCCACTGCGGTGGGCCTTTGTTATTTGGCTGAATTCCGGCGTCGTTTTCCCTCCTCAATAACGCGCTCGCGAACATGACAAAGTTGTCATGTTTCTGGCGGCATTTTGTCGGGGGACGCGGCGTAAACTTGGCATGTATATCGTTGTCAGGAATCGTTCGACATGACCATTCTCAAGCCCGGCAGGTTCATTATCATCACCTCGGCTCTCGTCTGCACGGCAGCGTTTTGGTACTTTTCGCTACGCACATCGCCAGCGGCCGAGAAATCTACCCCCGCACCACTCGTTAGCCTGGTCACCGTGAAAAGTACGGATTTACCCCTCACACTGACGACGCAAGGGCATCTGATCTCCCTTAACCAGGTTGATGTCCGCGCGCAAATCACCAGCGCAGTGACCCAGGTTGTGTTTCACGAAGGGGATTTCGTCAAAAAAGGCCAGCTGCTGTTCACGCTTGATGACGCGCAGCAGCAGGCCGCGCTGCATCATGCGCTTTCCCAGCTCGCGGTAATGCAGGCGCAGCTCAATAAAGCCAATCACGATCTTGTACGTGGCAAATCATTGATTAAACAAAACTATATCTCTTCCTCAGACTGGGACACCCTGGTAAGCACTCAACAGCAGTACAGCGCTCAGGTTCTTGCGGCGCAGGATGATATTCGCACTGCCCAGGCGCAGCTCTCCTACACCCGAATTTATGCCCCGGTGAGCGGTAAAACCGGGGCGCTGAACGTGCATCAAGGAAGCCTGGCGCAGCCGGGCAGTACGCTGCCGCTGGTCAGCATCAATGAGTTTGATCCGATAGGCGCTGAATTTACCCTGCCCGAGCAAAACCTGAATGCCGTGATTGTGGCGCAGTCACACGCGCCGGTAAAAGTATGGGTGAACAATGCTAACGGACAGCGCATTGCCGGGACGCTCAATTTTATTGATAACAGCGTCAGTACCAGCAGCGGCACCGTCAATTTCAAAGCCCGCTTTGAGAATGCTGATAACCTGCTGTGGCCGGGGTTGTATCAGGAGATTACGGTTGATGCCGGAATTACGCCAAACGCGGTCGTGCTCCCGCCGCAATCGGTGCAGGATGGTCCGGACGGGCATTTTGTATACGTCATCGATAAGCAAAATCGCGCTTCAACCGTGCCGGTAACGTTGCTGCGTATCCAGCAGCAAATGGCGGTAGTTGAAGGCGTAACCCCTGGCATGCAGGTTGTGAACGAAGGCGCGCGCATGCTGCGCCCTGGCATGTCCGTGTCCATTGTAACGCATCGCGCAGGACAATCGTTATGAGCTTGTCCGAACTGTGTTTGAAGAAGCCTATCGCGGTCATGCTGCTGTGGCTGGCGGTGGTTGTCGCCGGGTTAATATGCTGGTTCAAACTGCCCATTGCCGCCCTGCCCAATTACGATACCCCCACCATTCAGGTGACCGCCTCGCTATCCGGGGCAAGCCCGGAAACCATGGCGTCGTCGGTGGCGACGCCGCTTGAGAAAAAGCTCTCGACGATTCCGGGCGTGGCGAACATGACGTCAAACAGCCTGCAGGGCGAAACCACCATTGTGCTGGAGTTTGACCCGTCGCGTAATATCGACTCCGCCACGGTCGACGTACAGTCAGCGTTATATCAGGCGCTTAAGCAGTTACCGAAGGAGATGACCACACCGCCGACGTTCCGCAAAATTAACCCGGCGGATGCGCCTATCGTACAAATCGGGCTGGATTCCCCGTCTATGACGCTGTCTGATTTAAACCGTTACTCAGACGACCTGATAGCGCCCGCGCTGTCTACCTTAAATGGCGTGGCGCAGGTGACGGTTATCGGCCAGAAGCGTTACGCTGTGCGTATTGAAATCAACCCAGACAAACTTGCGGCGACCGGGCTTACGCTTGAGGATGTCAATGCAGCGGTGAGTGCGGCGAACGCCAACTCGCCTATTGGCGAGCTCGACGGCAAGCGTCAGATGGTCATGCTGCAAACGCGTGGCGACCTGATGAATGCCGCCGACTTCGCAAACGTCGTCATTGCCACCCGCAACGATCAGCCCGTCAGGCTTTCGGATGTGGCATCGGTTGAGGACAGCATCGAAAACACCTTAAGTTTCAGTGCCGTCAACGGTCATAATGCGATTGTACTGAGCGTTCAGCGCCAGCCGGGCGCGAACATCGTGTCCACCATTGACGCTATCCGCCAGATTTTGCCCAAACTGCAGGCGCAGATGCCGGCGTCGGTGAATGTGAAGCTTCTCAATGACCGTTCAACCTCCATTCGCAATGCTATTCATGATGTCACCGTCACCCTGATGCTGACCATCGGGTTGGTTATCATGGTGATTTTGCTCTTCCTGCGCCATGCCCGTGCCACATTCATTCCTGCGCTCAGCCTGCCGGTTTCGCTGCTCGGCGCCTTCGCGCTGATGTACGCATTTGGCCTAAGCCTCGACAACATCTCACTGATGGGGCTGACGATTGCCGTCGGCCTGGTGGTGGATGATGCCATTGTGGTACTGGAAAACATCATGCGCTACATCGAGCAGGGGGAAAAACCGTTCCAGGCCGCGCTTAAAGGCGTGAGGGAAGTGGCCTTTACGGTGATGTCTATCTCGCTTTCGCTGATTGCGGTGTTTATCCCGATTTTCTTTATGCCGGGAACGATCGGCCTTTTGTTCCACGAATTTGCCTGGGTCGTTTCGCTGGCCATTCTGGTATCCGCCGCGGCGTCACTGACCATCATCCCTCTGCTGGTACCGAAGCTGATTAAACCGCACCATATCAGCGACAAACCCGAACCTCGCTGGAGTATTGCGTTTGAAAAAGGCTTTGACGGGCTGCGTCAGCATTATGCAAATGGGCTGGAATGGGCCATTCGCCACCGCGGGGTAACGCTCAGCGTCGCGTTGGCCACCATTCTTCTGACCGCCGGTTTATACTGGGTTTCGCCAAAAGGCTTCTTCCCGCAGGAGGATATCGGGCAGATAAATGCCAATATCGACACACCGCAGGATATGTCTTACGAAGGGCGGCTCAACGTCGCTCAGCAGCTGGAAACGACGCTTCTGCAAGACCCTGATGTGGCAGACATCGTCACCAAAGTCGACCACGACACCACCCAGCTGACGCTGACGCTGAAAGCGCAGAACCAGCGCCCGCCGATGAGTGTCGTACTCAAGAATATGCGGGCTGAAACCGAGTATCTGCCCGGCATAAAGGTCTTCTTCAGCCCGATACAAAATCTCAAAGTCGGCGGGCGTAATGCGAAAAGCAGCTACCAGTATACTCTGCAATCCGTGAGCAGCAGCGGCGGCGTTAGCCTTAATGACTGGGCGAACAAGCTGATGGCGCAAATGCAAAAGAGCGGCGTTTTTGTAGGGCTTAACAGTGACGCTCAGCTTAACGGCCTGCAGGCGCAGCTGGTGATTGACCGTAATAAAGCCTCGCTGATGGGCGTAGATATTCAGCAGATCCGCAAAAATCTTTACGACGCTTTCGGCACCTACCAGGTCTCCACCATTTATGCCCCGGAAGACAGCTACGAGGTGATTATGGAGGTCCAGGCGCCCTTCCGCCAAAACGAGAGCGACCTGTCGAAAATCTATGTTCGGGCATCGGATAACTCCCTGCTCCCCATCACCACGTTTACCCATATATCGCGCACGCAAGGCGTCACCGCCGTGAATCACCAGGGGCAACTGCCGGCGATTACGCTGTCGTTTGATTTAGCGCCGGGCAAGTCCTTGTCGGATGCGACCCAGGCGATAACGCAAGCGCAGGAAGCCATCCAGCTACCCTCGTCGGTGTTTGGCTCGTACGCCGGCCAGGCCGCGCTGTATCAGCAGTCGCAAACCAGTCAAATCTGGCTGATTGTGCTGGCGCTGGCGGTGATTTACGTCATTCTTGGCGTGCTATATGAAAGCTGGATCCACCCGCTCACTATCCTGTTGGGACTGCCTTCGGCAGCCGTCGGCGCGCTGCTTGCGCTAAGGATTTTTAACCTTGAACTGACTTTTATCGCGATGATCGGTATTTTGCTGTTGATAGGTATCGTCAAAAAGAACGCCATCATGATGATAGACTTTGCATTAGCCGCACAGCGCGAGCAGAGGTTAAGCCCGCATGACGCCATTATCCAGGCGTGTTTACAGCGCTTCAGACCGATAATGATGACCACCCTGTGCGCCATCATGGGCGCGCTGCCCATTGCGCTAAGCCTGGGCGCAGGCGCTGAGCTGCGCCAGCCGATGGGGGTAGCGATAGTCGGTGGTCTGTTATTCTCGCAGTTCATCACGCTGTTTGTTACGCCAGTGCTGTTCTTGCTTTTTGATCGCGAAGGCAGCAAGGCCGTCCCACAATTAGCCGAGGAGTCGTCATGAGGATTTTGCTGGTTGAAGATCAAAAAATGGCCTCTGAGTACATCGCCAAGGGCCTGACGGAAAATAACTTTGTTGTCGATGTCGCACAAAATGGCGTAGATGGGCTGCACTATCTGCTGACCAATGACTACAACCTGGCCATTCTTGACGTCATGCTGCCGGGTATCGACGGCTGGAAAATCATTGAGATGGCCCGCCAGGCCGGGAAACAAACGCCCATTATGTTTCTGACCGCCCGCGACGATGTTGAAGACCGCGTACGCGGCCTGGAGCTCGGCGCGGAAGATTATCTGATTAAGCCCTTTTCGTTCAGCGAACTGCTGGCCCGGGCGCGGGTTATCCTGCGGCGCCAGAATCCGCAGCACGCCCCGAGCGCAGATGAAAACATTCTGCAAGTTGCTGACCTGACGCTTGATTTCATCAAACACCGGGTTACCCGCTCCGGCGTACGCATTGAGCTGACGCAAAAAGAGTTTTTGCTGCTCAGATTACTGATGCGCCGCTCAGGTGAGGTACTGTCGCGCACCGTGCTGGCAGAACAGGTGTGGGACATGAACTTTGACCCTGAAACGAACGTTATCGATGTGGCTATCCGTCGCCTGCGCAGCAAAATAGACGATGGCTTCGACGATAAATTACTGCATACCTTACGGGGCGCGGGCTACGTGCTGGAATTACGCTCTTCATGAATACCTTTATGCGCTCGCTGCGAAATATGCCGATAACGTTGCGGTTAACGCTGTATTTTTCAGTGACAATGGCCATTGTGCTTTACAGCGTTTCCGGCCTTCTGTATTCCACTCTGCGCTCGCAGTTGATGCAGAAGGATGAGCAGGAGCTGCGTAGCTCAATGCAGTTTCAAAAGGAAATGGCGATTGCCATTAGCGAACGACAGAGCAGTGAACAGCAATGGCAGAAAGAGCTCTTTGAATATGTCGTCCAGCAGGAGAGGCTCTCGCTGCGTATAATAAGCCCTGACGGCAAAATTTATTCACAGTCCAAAAACATGCGCGTCCCACAATCTGATTTCTCACCGCCCACCGAGAATTTCAGCTATCGCGCGTGGCGCTTTCATGAAGGCAGCCATAAAGAAAAATACCTCATTACGTCGACACATTTTACGCTTAAAGGCCATCAGCAATGGCTGGTGCAGGCAGCGTTAAACGTGTCGAAAAATAATGAAATCATTGAAGATTACTACAAAAAAATGATGTCGGTCGCGGTGCTGGCGATTGTGCTGTTTGCGGCATTTGGTTATTGGCTCGCCCGGCGCGGCCTATCGCCCTTGCGCACCATCGTTGCCGAGATAGAGAAAATACGCGCCGAAGATTTACATGCGCGTATTTCAACCCAACGGTGGCCTACCGAGCTAAATACGCTGGCCGCCTCATTTGACCGTATGATGATGCGCCTTGAGGCGTCGTTTAAGCAGCTCAACCGTTTTTCGTCCGATATTGCCCATGAGCTGCGCGGGCCAATCAATAACCTGATCTCGGCCGCCAGCGTTACGCAGGCCAAAGACCGCAGCAGTCAGGAATATCAAGAAACGCTGGCCGCCATCGTTGAAGAGGGCGAACGCTTATCACGAATGATCTCCTCCATGCTATTTCTGGCCCGGGCGGATAACAGTCGCGAAGTGTTAACCAAAGAGACGGTGAGCACGACGCGTGAATTTGAAAGGCTGATTAATTTCTACGATGTGCTGGCCGAGGAGAAAAATATCACCCTCACCAGCGAAGGCGATATTCGCGTCATGGCCGACCCGCTACTGCTACAGCGGGCGCTGTCAAATATTCTGGCTAACGCGATTCGCCACACGGGAGAAAACGGTCGCATCGTTTTGACGGCGACGGAAGATACAGACATGAGCTATCTGAGCATCACCGATAACGGCGAGGGCATCAGTGCGGAACATTTGCCGCTCATTTTTGACCGCTTCTACCGGATCGACGCCGCACGGAGTCTGGCGGAAAACACCGGGCTCGGGCTGGCGATTGTAAAAACGATTGCCGAATTGCATGGTGGTAAAATTAGCGTGGAAAGCGAGCCTGGCCAGGGCAGTAAATTCACCCTCGCCCTGCCCAAAAAGTGACGCTATTGCTTTACGGGGCCAGGGCGGCCACGGTCATCTCCTGTTGACTTATTCTGTAAAAGAATTACCTTTCAGGACATGAAGAAAATACTGATCATCGTCCCCGACGGCGGCATGCTGTTTGAATCCGCCGGTATTGCCGACATTCTGATGCAGGCGAACCAGCTGCAGACGGAGGGGTTAACCGGCCCGCGCTACCAGGTCAACCTGGCGACCACTCAGCCTCATCAGGTGATCCACGGCCAGTCCGGCCTGAACCTGCTGGCGGATCACCGCCTGCATGAGCTCGACCCGCGGGAACCTCTCGATACCATTATCATCACCGGCCGGGGCCAGAATCCGCTGGAGGGAACGGCGGTGGTCGACTGGCTGCATCTTGCCGCTCCGCATGCCCGCCGCATTGCCTCTGTGTGCGGCGGCGCGATGCTGCTGGCGCAGAGCGGGCTGCTCGACGGCCGACGGGCGACCACCCACTGGAAGCTGCTGGACGCCCTGCAAACGGAATTTCCGCAGGTCAGGGTCGAAGGTGGGCCGCTGTACGTTCAGGATGGCCACATCTGGACATCCGGCGGGGTCAGCTCCGGGTTCGACCTGACGCTGGCGCTGGTTGAAGAGGATTACGGCTTCAGCCTCGCCCGCGATATCGCCCAGGATTTCGTGATGTACCTGCGCCGCCCGGGCGGGCAGCTGCAGTTCAGCCGCTACAACCTCCGGCAAGCCGGCGCATCAGGCCCGATAAACGACCTGCTGACGTGGCTCCTCGATAACCTTACCGCCGACCTGAGTGTCGAGAAACTGGCGGAAAAAGTCGCCATGAGTCCGCGCAATTTCACCCGCGTTTTTACCCGGGAAACCGGCGCATCTCCGGCGCGCTATGTTGCCGAAGCGCGTCTTACCGCGGCCAGACAGCGCCTGGAGCAAAGCAGCGATACGCTGGAGAGAATTGCCGAGCAGACGGGATTTGGCAACAGCATCAATCTGCGTCGGCTGTTTGAAAAACAGCTCCACCTGACCCCCGGCGAATACCGCCAGCGCTTTCACTGCCGCCGAATGGCGTAAAGTGATCCTTTTTTGTCATTTACGCCAAAACACCGCCGGCCTACAGTAAACCCATAGACAACAAATAAGGAGTTGATCATGGTTAAGGTCGGTATTAACGGTTTCGGCAGGATCGGACGTAACGTACTGCGCGCGGCGCTGGGAAATCCGGGCATTCAGATAGTGGCAATCAACGATCTGACGGACAGCAAAACGCTGGCTCATCTGCTGAAACACGACTCGCTGCTCGGTACTCTCGCCGCCGACGTGGCTGCCGGCGAGGGCCAGCTGCTGGTCGACGGCCGCCCCATCGCCGTCTTCAGCGAACGCGACCCGGCCCGCATCCCCTGGCGCCAGGCGGAGGTGGATATCGTTATCGAAGCAACCGGGTTCTTCACCGAGCGCGACAAGGCCGCGGTCCATATCCACAGCGGCGGCGCAAAGCGGGTGATCGTCTCCGCGCCGGGCAAAAATGATGATTTAACCGTGGTGATGGGGGTTAACGATGCGCTGTACGACCCGCACAAGCACTACGTGGTCAGCAACGGCAGCTGCACCACCAACGGTCTTGCGCCCGCCGCTCAGGTGCTGCATCAGCATTTCGGTATTAAGCATGGCCTGATGAACACCACCCATGCCTACACCAACAGCCAGGCGCTGCACGATCAGCCAGAGAAGGATTTACGCGGCGCACGGGCCGCTGCGCTGTCAATTGTGCCCTACTCCAGCGGCGCGGCGAAGGCGCTGGGCAAAGTTATCCCGGAGCTTGATGGCCGACTGACCGGCTATTCGCTCCGCGTCCCGGTTCCGGTAGTGTCAATCGTCGACCTTACCGTAACGCTTGAGCGCGATGTCACCGCAGAAGAGGTTAACGACGCATTTCGTCAGGCCTCGGCCAGCGGGCCGCTGCAGGGCATTCTCGGCTACAGCGATGAGCCTCTGGTATCGAGCGATTATCAGGGCGATCCGCGCTCGTCCATTATCGACGGTCTGTCGACGCTGGTTATTGGCGGTAATATGGTCAAGATTCTGGCCTGGTACGACAACGAATGGGGATTCTCAAACCGTCTCGTCGATCTGGCGCTGATGATGGCGCAGCGCGAAGCGTAGCCTCCCGCCTGGCGGCCCCCGCAGACGCCGGGCGGTCGCCAGGCGCTTAGCGATGGGCTGACAGAATGCGCTCAATTAAGCCTTTATAGCGTGCGATATCGCTGCTGCGGTTAATTCCGAGCTTAAACAACGCGGATGCGCGCTGGCTGTAGAGGGTTTTTACACTGACGCCTAATTCATTCGCCCAGTACGCGAGGTCATTGCCGTCGAGCGTGATGTGTAGCGCCCTGACCTCTTTTGGCGTCAGGCTGTTGAGCCTTGAAAATAACGCGGCCTCACGGCTCTTAGAGACAGGTGCTGCCTGCTGGCCGTCGGCATTGTCGTGCTGCAGCAGCCCTGCAAGGCATTTTGCGATATCGCGAACAGGCTGGTTTTTATTCACCATCATGCACCCCGGCGCCCGGCTTGCATAGCAGAGCAGCTGCGGCGCGGCCCTGCTGTACAGAAACAGCACGGAGGTGTGATGGATCCGCCACGCTTCACGATGCAGCAACAGCACATCGACGAACCCTTCATCGATAAGCTGGCGATAGTTATGCAGATTTATCACCAGCAACGCTATCTCTTCAGACGCCCCGCGGCGCCAGAGGAGAAAGTCGGCAAAGCACTGAAACAGCAGCGTCGTGCACGGGCAGGAGGCTGACGCCGTTAAGACTTCCAGCGCGCGGCGGCTAAAGTTGCACTCATCAATCACAACGCAGAGTTTCTGACTGCTCGTCACATATAAATCCATTATGCATACCTCCCGCGTTACGGTCAGGATGTTACATTTCGGACAATATCGAAACGGAAAGGACGTTTTCATTGAGCCGGGCCGCCGAATCAGCCGCCCGGACAAAAGTAACGAGGCTATTGATAGAAATCAGAATGAATGTTTAATACCCAACATTCCCTGCGTATCGCTATAGCCCTTACCGCCAATCTGCTGCGCCACGTTTAACCAGAACGTCGTCTGATTGGTCATTTTGCCTTCAACACCCGCCTTCAGTTCACCGATATTTCGGGTTCCGGCAACCTGAGAGTTAACGCCATCCATGTTGACCCCGTAGGCGCTGGTGTTGTAAATCCAGTTGGCTTCGACAAAAGGTTCGAATACGCGCTGCGTATTTTCATCCAGCTTGCTGCGTCCCTTGATAAAGGCTCTCACCCCTAAGCGGGTTTGCAGGTTGTTGTCGCCGGTGCTTTCAACCACCGTGCCGTTCTGCTCGGTATGGCGGCTGGCCGTTACGCCCATCCAGGTTAACTGCGCCTGCGGCTGGATAAAGACCTCATTGGTCATGCCGTTCAACGTCTGGTACTCCCCGGTCTTATGGGTGTAACCGGTCTCAACCGATGCGGTGAAGCCATCCGATTTGTAGTTTTCCGTTGGCAAGCCTTCGCCGGTGACGCTGTTGTTAAACCAGTTGTACAGCGCCCAGCTGTCCACATAGAGGCCCTGCTTTAGCGCGTCGTTGGCGTACCATGTGCCGTACACCCCGGCGCTATAGCCGCTCAGCGTCCCTTTTGAATTGTACCCGGAGACGTTAGAGATGCTATTGCTGTGCTGGTTGGCATAGCCGCCCATCACACCGAACAGGTAGCGATCCTGACCGTCAGAGGACCAGTCGGCAAGGTCGCCGCCGAGCTGCATGACGTAGCGATTCGCCTGGGTTGCTATCTGTCCATTTCCGGAATCCGAACGGTTATGCCCGCCGATGTTGCGCAGCCACAGCGATGTCGCCTTCTCTTTACCGCCGCTGAGGTCGTCAAGGTATTGCGTTTCGCCTAAGCGATCGTGCAGCGTCATGCTAAAAAGCGTATTGGCGGCGCGGATGTTATCGATATACGAACCGGTCTCCGCACGCAGCGCCCTCTGCCCGCCCGTCGCTCCCGGCTGACCCGGGTCGGTTGCTCCGGCGGGGTCTGATTTCCCTGCGGGGGTATTCAGCAGCGACGTCAGGTACCAGGATTGCGCATTGCCGCCATTGCCGCCGCGGGCCAGCCGGTAGTCATAGGCTCCGGCGGCAATTGTGCCTTTCCCCTGGCGATAGCCATCAGAAGACGGCGACAGCGTAAAGGCATCCGCGGCGGTGGTGCTGCCGTTTTGCGCATCCACCAGCAGGATGCCATTTTGGGTTTGCGCCCCGTTGCCGCCTGCATGTTTAATCAGCAGATTGGTGGTGCCTGATGCCTGCGCATTATCAAGAATCACTTTATCCGTCGGTGAATTATCGCCGCCCAGCCAGGTATTGAGGACGATCGTGCCGTTGTTGCCGATATAGGTTTTCCCGACCGTCAGCGTATTTCCCGGCTTGCTGCCCGCCAGATTAATCACTCCGCCGTTGGTCATCCCCCCTGCGAGGGTTAAATTACTGTTTGCCGCGGTATTATTGCCCGCCAGGGTATTGAATGCAGCCACGCGTCCGGTGTTGACGACCATTCCGTTGACCGTACCGGTACCGGACAAGGTGCCGTTTGCAGAAACGGTCACATCACCGGCGCTGGCGCCATTGAGCACCGCGCCTGGATGCGTCGCATCCCCCACAACCACCGTGCCGCCGTCGATGGTTGTCGTGCCGGTGTAGGTATTCACCGTATTAAATACGGTGGTACCGTTCAGGCTGGAAACATTGCCGCTTCCGTTAATTACCGGCGAGAAAATATAATTCCCTGAAGTATCGCTATGATTAAGTATCAGGCTGCTGTTGCTATTGAGTAAGTTCAGCGTCGGGGTGTTAAGAATACCCGCGGCGACAGGAGCGCTCCCCGGTAAGCCGCCAATGACCACCCGCCCGTTGGCGGCATTCACATCAACAGAACGACCTGCCGTCAGCGTACCCTGATTTGAGACAATCAGCGTTCCGTTTCCTGTCCCTGCCGAGCCAATCGATAAGATGCTATTACCGATATCCCACAGCGAGCCGCTACCGTCAATATGCACCGTACCGGTTCCGCCTGCCGGATTTGAACCGCTACCGCCCGCAATACTCCCGCCGCCGCTGGTTACTTTGCCACCGTCAGCAATATTCATCGTGCCGGTACCGTTAGCGCCAACAATAATCCCGTCGGCGACGGTAAACGTTGACCCCGCGCCAGAAACATTAACCGTACCCGTGGCATTGGAATCCAGCCCAATATAGGTAAGAACATTACCGATGGCCGAGCCACCGTTAGTGATATTCAAAACCCCGGTGCCGTTGTTTCCAACGGTAATTCCCGAAGTGCTTGTCGCCGTCGCCAATAGCTGTGAACCGGCGCCGTCAACGGTAACCGTACCGTTACCGCTGCCGTTCTGCCCAATATTCAAAAATACCAGGGCAACCTTACCGCCATTTTTGATTTGCAGGTTGCCGGTTCCGCTTCCCCCCACGGCGGTTGTACCGTTAGTGAGGGAATTATTGGCAGCATCAACGCCGTCATACCACGTACCGCCATCAATAATTACCGTACCGCTGCTGCCGGAATCGTAGCCCAGCACAGAGCCGGAGGTATCCGCCGTATTATCAGTGCCTGAGCTGACGACGGCGCCGCTATTGACGGTCAGCGTGCCAGTACCCGACATCCCTACATAAAGCGCGCCAGGCAGCGTCCAGGGAGAGCTCTGGCTGCCAGGCACCGTTACCGCAGCGCCATTATCGATAATGGTTTCACTGTTATTAATGACCGCAAGCGCAGGCATACTTAGCACCGCAGAGGTTGCTAACACCATGTTTTTGAGCGATATGATTTTCTTTATCTTCATCGCGTCATATCGCCCTGACGAAAAAGATACGTCCTTTTTATTCGACATAATAAAAACCTTTACAAGCTAAAAATACAATACAATCCACTGACTTGATACAAAGTCACCGGTTAATTTACTGGTAGCTAAAAATACCTATTGCAGTTCACTTAATGCAAATTTATAAATACGCAATGCTACGCATCCAGAGATGCAATTTAAAACATCGAGTTATAATGCGCAGGGAGTAGCGCTCCACATATGGTGGAGTAAACCCAAAAGATAAAATCGTTAAGATTAATAGCCTGGCGGCAGTTTTTTCAGATAAACAAGGCGCCCTCTGTTTATTTTAACATACCCACCATCGGACAACTCCTTGAGGATCTTGTTAAGCGAACTGCGCGACACTGCGGCTCGGTTCAAAATAAAATCAAAGATAGAGATCTCATCCAGGCTCTCACGGTGCTGCTCCCATAACATCTCAAGGTAGGTTTTCACAATACCATAACTACTTGTTTTAGAAGCCAGTTCATCCCTGACATAATAAATACTTAGATACCATGTAAGAATCGCTGAGACATCTTTCCAGAGCAGTTTATCTTCGACTAATGCTACAAGGTCAGAGAGTTTCATACATGACAACTCAATGTCAGAGACCGCTTTGATATAGCAGCACTCACAGGCTGAGAATATCGTTGACAAACCTAAAACAGCCGAGTGATTAATGTTGGCAATAATCAGGTTATTATTAATATTACATAACTCAATTTCGCCCGATATCAAATAATAAACCAGAGGGTCATCATTGTTTTTAAAGCTCAGCCGCTGCCTTGCCGAGGCCATTATCTTTACTCTTGCAGAATGGTTTGTTATCTCGTTTCCCAAGTTGACCTGGGCTGTACGAACCCGCTCATCAAGGGAAAACAAATCACTGTACATAACCACCTCTTAGATTCGATTGATTTTTATTTTTTACACCACGCGCACGTTGCAAATTGAAGGAATGGGTACATAATTATAGACGCTATACTCTATACAAAGTGGATATACTGACAAAACGATCTTTTGTGTAAAAATGATCATCGTGACGTTTAATTATGTACAGCATTACGGCTCATTACTGATATGTATTCATTTACTCTCCTTAGCAAACGCTTATATTGCAGGTAGCGCGGGTTATACTGTTATTGCAAAAAAACACGCTTTCACTGCATAAATCGCTAAAAGATGCCTTGTCTAATCCATTCTCACATCAATGGCCCATAGCAAAACAAAATAATCCAGCTCAGGTTTATTATTTTAATAACTTTACATTCATCCTAATGGTCTGATGAGTTAGCAATACCTTTACGGTACCAACAAAGTATTCTCATTATCATTATGTTCTTTCATTCCCTGATACTCTTCCTGCTTTAAAAGGAGTGCCGCGTGATATACATAAGCAGCGCTAACGCATCTGGCGCATTCTCGCATACAATAAATGATGCGTAACAGATGATTTCACCAACCGTTTTGATAGGGCAACTCGTATAATCACCATATCCATGGATATCATATCGAATGCTCTTTCAATATGGTTGAATACTAATATTGTTCCTTTAGGAGGAATCCTGATTCATCAGCACTGAAGCCCACAAAATGTTTAGGAAAACAAAACAATGAGAAGGCATGTCTGAATTTAAACGGGGAAGAATTCTATCGACAACGTGCGAAGATTAATAGTTAAAGAAACTAAAAAAAGCAGAAAAAAGGGTATTTAAAAAATAACGCAGGTGATTATTTTATAAGGTACCGCATATACACCTACAGATGCACTCTTTTTTTGCGATAAAAAATATCCACGCCGGGACGTGGATATTATTGGCAAGCAAAACACTGTCACAGATAATAAAACATGCCACAGCGCCGATAATTCCCCTGCCTACATCACCTCTTCCGTGGCGTGGCGCTTAAGGGCCGCAACCGCTTTCGCTATCTCCGGCGCCAGCCAGCGATCGTCCTCCCAGGTCGGCACCGTTTCCCGCAGCAGCGCCAGCGCCCGACGCGTGCCCGGCGCCAGCGTGTCGATGCGGTGGAACTCCAGCCCCTGCGCGGCAAGCAGATACTCAATCCCGAGGATCTGGTACAGATTGCCGTTCAGCCGGTGCAGCTTGAGCGCTGCGCCGGTGCCGAGGCTTAAGTGATCTTCCTGCAGGGCCGACGTCACAAAGTTATCCAGCACCGCCGGCTGCGCGAGCTGTTTGTTTTCCGCGCACAGCGACGCCGCGACGTACTGGGCAATCATCATTCCGGAATTCACCCCCGGACGGGTCACCAGGAAGGCGGGCAGCCCGCTGACCAGCGGGTTAACCAGCCGGTCGAGCCGCCGTTCGGCAATCGCCCCCAGCTCCGCCATGGCGATAGCGAGGATATCGCAGGCCATCGCCACCGATTCGCCATGAGGATGCGCCTGCGACACTACCCGCCAGTTGTCCAGCGTGCCGATAATCAGCGGGTTGTCAGTACAGGCATTCAGTTCGGTGTCGACCTGCCGCTGCGCATGAGCAAACTGATCGCGACAGGCGCCGTGCACCTGCGGCATGGAGCGCAGGCTGAGCGCGTCCTGGGTACGAACGCCCTGGCTTTCTGCCAGCAGCTGGCTGTCCGCCAGCAGCTGTCGCAGGCGATGGCCGCTGTGCTGCAGCCCGGGGCTGGCTTTTAACGCCAGGATCTCTTCATCAAACGCGGCGGTCTGTCCGCGCAGCGCTTCAAAGCTCATCGCGCCAGTCACATCCGCCCAGTCCAGCAGCTTTGCGGCATCGTCCAGCGCCAGGCAGGCCAGCCCGGTCATACAGGGAGTGCCGTTGACCAGGCTAAGCCCCTCTTTAGCGCCGGGCGTAATTGGCGCCAGCCCGGCCTCTTCCAGCGCCTGGGCGGCAGGCAGCACCCGGCCCTGCCAGCTCACCTCGCCAACCCCCATCAGCGCCAGACCGATATGCGCCATATGGGTCAGATAGCCGACGGACCCCTGCGACGGCACCTGCGGGGTGATACGCAGATTGAGAAAGGCCAACAGTTGTTCCACGATGGCGCACGAGATCCCGGATTTGCCGTGGCTGTAGTTCGCCACCGCCGCACAGATAATCGCCCGGGTTTGCGCCTCATCAAGCAGCGGCCCTACGCCGCAGGCATGGCTTAACAGCGTATTGCGCGACAGTTGGCTGAGCTGCTCTTGCGCAAGCGTGATGTTACACAGGGCGCCAAGCCCGGTGTTGATGCCGTAGGCCACCTGTCCGGCATCGATAATGTGCTGGACGATTGCCCGGCCCTGCGAAATGCGCTGCCAGGCGTTCTCGCTTAAGGTCAGCGGCGCGTTGCCTCTCGCCACCTGTGCGACCTCCTGCCAGCGTAACGGGGCGTCGCCCCACTGCACGCCGCCGCTCATACGGACTGCCCCGGCTGATGGTGGCTGGAGATAAACTGTTTGAAACGCGCTGAGCCCTGGGCGCCGAAAAGGTCGTCCGGCGCGCCTTCACAATCGATATTCCCCTGATGCATAAACACCACGCGGTTGGAAACATGGCGGGCAAAACCGAGCTCGTGGGTGACGACCAGCATCGTGCGTCCCTCTTCCGCCAGGCTGCGCATTACCTTAAGCACCTCGCCCACCAGTTCCGGATCCAGCGCCGAGGTCGGCTCATCAAACAGCATCACTTCCGGATCCATCGCCAGCGCGCGGGCGATGGCCACCCGCTGCTGCTGGCCGCCCGACAGCTGGGCCGGATAAAAATCTTTGCGGTTCAGTAAGCCGACGCGGTCGAGCAGCTTTTCCGCCTGCTCAATGCACTCGCGCTTATTGCGTTTTAGCACGTAATGCGGGCCTTCAATCACGTTTTGCAGCACCGTCATATGCGACCACAGGTTAAAGCTTTGAAACACCATCCCCAGCCGGGAGCGCAGGCGCTCTATTTGTTTCGGATTTGCCGCCAGCTGATGGCCGCGCGCGTGGCGCTTCATCTCTATCGTTTCGCCGCCGACGCTGACCACGCCGGAATCCGGCGTCTCCAGCAGATTAATGCAGCGCAACAGGGTGCTTTTGCCGGAGCCGCTGGCGCCGAGAATAGAAATAACGTCGCCTTTATTCGCCTGAATCGAGATACCTTTCAGCACCTCCAGCGCGCCAAAGGATTTGTGGATCTCGCTGACCGACAGGGTCACAGGGCGTGTGTCGTGCATACTATTCTCCTTTGGTAACAGGCTTGAGTGAAACGTTGCCCGCCGCGTGGCGAATATGCGGCGTCAGCTTACGCTCCAGCAGGGCGTAGAGCTGCACAATGATAAAGTTGAGGAGCAGGTAGATGGCGGCGGCGCAGAGAAACACCTCCATCGTCCGGTAGGTGCGCTGAATAATCTGCTGGGCCACCCCGGTCACATCCCAGACCGTCACCAGGCTTGCCAGCGCGGTGGATTTCACCAGCAGAATGGCCTCGGTGGAATACGCCGGCAGCGCATAGCGCAGCATCACCGGCGCGATAATGCGCCGCAGCAGCAGAAAGCGCGACATCCCGCAGGCCTGGCCGGCCTCTATTTGCCCGGGCGGCACCGCCAGCAGCGCGCCGCGCAGAATCTCCGCGGTATAGGCCGCAGTACACAGCGACAGCGCCAGCACCGCGCAGATAAACGGTTCGCGCAGCAGCGGCCACAGGAAGCTGTGGCGGATAACGCCGAACTGTCCCAGGCCGTAGTAGATAAGAAAAAGCTGGATCAGCAGCGGCGAGCCGCGAAAGACCAGGATGTAGCCTTTTGCAAAGCCGCTCAGCAGCGGCCAGCGGCTCATGCGCATCGCCAGCACGCCGACCGCGAGGATCCCGCCGCACACAAAGGCGCTGATAAACAGCCCGAGCGTTACCGGCAGCGCCGCGCTGAGTTTTAAAAAGGTGTCGCTGAGAAAGGCAACGTCGATCAACATACTTTCTCCTTAGGCCTGCGCCGCGCTGCGGCGCTGCCAGGCGCGGTTCAGCCGGGTTTCGGCCCGAATGAACGCCCGGTTAGACAGCAGCGTGAGGATCAGATAGCAGCTCCCGCCAATGAGATAGAACAGGAAGTATTCACGGGTTGAGCCTGCGGCTATCTGGCTGGCGCGCATCAGCTCCGCAATGCCGGTCACCGAGACCAACGCCGAATCCTTCAGGCTCATCTGCCAGACGTTTGACAGCCCGGGCAGCGCGTAGCGCACGATCTGCGGCAGCATAATGCGGCTGCAGATCCGCCAGCGCGGCATGCCGATAGCCACTGCCGCCTCGACCTCGCCCGAGGCCAGCGCCAGACGCGCCGCCCGGTAGACTTCCCCCTGGTAGGATGCCGAAATCAGGCCTATCGCCAGCGCGCCTATCAAAAACGGCGGCACTTCAATAAAACCGTCGGCGCCGAACAGGTGGCCTATCCACGAGATAAGCCCGGAACCGCCAAAGTAGAACAGGTAAATCACCAGCAGTTCAGGAATGCCGCGAAACACCACCGAATACGCCGCGCCGAACCAGCGCACCGGCGCGTGCGGCGACAGCTTCGCGGCGGCGACTGCGCCGCCGACCACCGCCCCAACCGCCAGGGCCGCCAGCGACAGCAGCAGCGTGGTCAGCGTCGCGCTGAGAATTAAGGTTCCCCAGCCGTTTTCACCAAAGCTCAGCAGGCCCATCATGATTCCCCCTCGTTTACGGCGTTACGTCGCTCTTAAACCATTTTTCGCTCAGCTTTTTCACTGTGCCGTCCGCCAGCGCAGCCTGAATGGCGGCGTCCAGCTTCGCTTTAAGGTCGGTGTCGCTGTGGCGCACGCCCATCGCCTCGCCGTCGCCCCAGATCGGGCCGCTCAGCTGCGGGCCGCTAAAGTTCAGATTGCTGTTTTCCGGGCGCGACAGCGTAGAGTTTGCGAAGGTAATGTCGTCAAAGACGGCATCGATGCGCTCCGCCTGCAGGTCCAGAATGGCGTCGGCGGAGCTGTTGTACTCGCGCACCTCGGCGACATCCTTGAAATACTTATCGATGAACGGGGTATAAACGGTGCCGGACGCGATACCGATGGTTTTACCCTTCAGCGCCGCCTTCAGAGGCGCAATGGCCGCCTGAATCTCTTTTTCGTCATCATGCAGCTTGATGATATGTCCGGCGCCGGTGGCAGGCGGCAGCAGCGTGCCTTTTACGGCGATGAAGGAAGCTGGCGTGGAGGCATAAGGAACCGTAAACGTCACCACCTTCTTCCGATCCGGCGTGATGACGATAGCGTCCATAATGACGTCGTATTTGCCCGCGTTAAGCCCGGCTATCATGCCATCCCAGTTTTGCACTACCAGCTTGCACTCGATAGCCATACGCTGACACAAATTCTCCATCAGCTCGGGCTCAAAGCCGCTCAGTTTGCCCCCCGGCAGCGTCAGGTTCCAGGGCTCATATCCCCCTTCCGTGGCGATGGTTATCGATTTCCATTCTTTTGCGCTGGCGGCGCCGCCGCAAAGTAATAGCCCTGAAAGCAGGGTTGTCAGACAGGCCTGGCGAAATGTAATGCGCTGCTTCATTATGATTCTCCTGATTTCATAAAAGGTAATGACTGCTCGGGATGCCTTCTGCCGGGCGTAAACCACAGATGACAGATCATGTATATACAACCATTGACATTGCCGCACACCCACCGGATGATGGATTTGTGAGCTGCACTGTAAATAATTTGTAATCGAATTGAAAACTATGTGTAGCGATTAATTTACATCTGACGAAAATTTTGCGGGTGGTTATCCATGATTACGTCCTTCACTCTGGCCTCGTTACCCGTTACGCGCTGGCAGAACGGCGCCGGTGAAACGCGGGAAATTGTCCGCGTCGCCGCCGCTGACGCGCCTTTTCTCTGGCGCGCCAGCATCGCCACGCTGCAGGCTGACGGCCCGTTTTCACGCTTTGACGGTGTAGACCGGGTGATTGTTCTGCTGGAAGGCGCCCCGCTGTGGCTGCGGGGCGGAAATATTGAGCATCGACTGGAGCCCGGCGTACCGTGGGCCTTTGCCGGGGAGTGGCCGCTGGCCAGTGAAGGGATTGTCGCTCCGGGGATGGATTTTAACATTATGACGCAGCGCCACCTCGCCAGCGCGCAGGTGGACATTGCCACCACCGCGCAGCGTCCGGAAGCGGAGGGTGTTGCCTGTGTGTTAAAAGGACGCTGGCAGATGGCCGGTGCCGACCATCATGCGGGGGGCGGTATCTGGTGGCAGGAGGAGTCGCCCGGCGACCTCGTGCCGCTCACGGCGGATGCGTCGCTTATCCTGACGACTATCCGCCGCGTCAGCGGCCGCTAGCGGTTATTTCAGCAGCCGTACCTTGACGGTTTTACCTTTGATTTTGCCCTGCTGCAGCTGTTTCCAGGCATGACGGGCAACCGACTGGCGTACGGCAACATACGCATGGATCGGATGGATATCGATTTTACCGATGTCCGCGCCGTCCAGCCCTAGCTCGCCGGTGAGCGCGCCAAGGATATCGCCCGGGCGCATTTTGGCTTTTTTCCCGCCGTCGATGCACAGGGTCGCCATCGCGGCCTCCAGCGGCGCGATGCGCACGCCGTTCGGCAGCGGCTGCCAGTCAAGCTTAACGTTGAGCATCTCTTCCAGCGCGTTGGCGCGCTGGGCCTCTTCCGGGGCGCAAAGGCTTATCGCCAGCCCGCGTTCACCGGCGCGGGCGGTACGGCCGATGCGATGCACGTGAACCTCAGGGTCCCAGGAGAGCTCGTAGTTGATAACCATCTCAAGGGCCTTAATATCCAGGCCGCGGGCCGCAACGTCGGTGGCCACCAGCACCCGGCTGCTGCCGTTGGCGAAACGCACCAGCGTCTGGTCGCGATCGCGCTGTTCCATATCGCCGTGCAGCGCCAGCACGCTCTGGTTGCTGTCGCTTAGCGCATCGCATACTGCCTGACAGTCTTTTTTGGTATTGCAGAACACCACGCAGGAGGCAGGCTGATGCTGGCTCAGCAGCGTCTGCAGCAGGCCGATCTTGCCGCTGCGGGAGACCTCGTAAAAACGCTGCTCCACCGCCGGCAGTTCATCAACGGTATCGATTTCAATGGTCAGCGGATCGCGCTGAATACGGCGGCTGATCGCGGCGATCTCCGCAGGCCAGGTGGCGGAAAACAGCAGCGTCTGACGCTTCTCCGGCGCCCAGGCGATCACCTCGTCAAGCGCGTCGGCAAAGCCCATATCCAGCATCCGGTCCGCCTCATCCAGCACCAGCGTTTGCAGCGCGTCCAGGCTGACGGTCTCTTTTTTCAGGTGATCGAGCAGCCTTCCGGGCGTCGCCACAATGATGTGCGGCGCATGGGTCAGCGAGTCGCGCTGCACGCTGAACGGCAGGCCGCCGCACAGCGTCAGCACTTTAATATTCGGCATAAAGCGGGCCAGCTTGCGCAGCGCGCTCGCCACCTGGTCGGCCAGCTCGCGGGTCGGGCACAGCACCAGCGACTGGGTGATAAACTGGCTGGCATCAATATGCTGCAGCAGGCCAAGACCAAACGCCGCGGTCTTACCGCTGCCGGTTTTGGCCTGCGCGCGGACATCTTTTCCCGCCAGAATGGCCGGCAGCGTCGCCGCCTGAACCGGCGTCATGGTCTGGTAGCCCAGCTCATTAAGGTTGTTGAGTTGTTCTTCAGGGAGGGCGTTAAGTTCAGCAAACGATGTCACAGTGATAGTCTCAGCGGATAAAAAAGGCCGCCCGGGCGTTATTGCCGGGCCGTCGAAGCACAATGATACCATTCAATGCCGGTGGCGCTGCGCGGATTTTTCATCCGCGTGTCATATCGCACTGCTATACCTGCCACCTTTATCCCAATACTGGAACGCATATGTCCGCTTCCCTGCACATCTTTGATTTAGACAATACGCTGATTGACGGCGACAGCAGCACCTGGTGGAGTGAATACCTGGTCCGCGAGGGGCTGGTCGATGATGACCGTTATCTGGCGCGCGAAGCCGCGCTGATGGAGGACTACGCTCACGGCAGCATGGACCTTCACCAGTACGTTGCGCTCACTCTTTCTCCCCTCGCCGCCATGACTATCCCGGAGGTAGACGCCAGGGTAGCCCACTGGGTGGATGACGTTATCCTGCCGCGCGTCTACCCGCAGGCGCGGGAGCTTATCCAGACGCTGAACGCCCAGGGCCAGCCGACGCTGGTGATTTCCGCTTCGGTCAGCCTGCTGGTCAAGCCTATCGCCCGGGCGCTGGGCATCAATGAGGCGATCGGCGTCGAGGTCAGAACGCGCGACAACCGCTACAGCAACTGCATCAGCGGTACGCCAAGCTATCAGCAGGGGAAAATTACCCGGTTTAACGCCTGGCGGGAAACGCAGGCTGCGGCGCCGGAGACGGTGACGTTTTACACCGACTCCATTAACGACCTGCCGCTGTGTCTGCAGGCCGATAAGGTGGTGCTGGTGAACCCCTGCCCGCAGCTGCGCGCGCAGGGGGAGGCGCGCCAGTGGCCAGCGGTGAGCTGGTCGCTGGCGTAAGGGTTAGTCGGCGTTAAACAGGGGCACCGGGGTGCCCTGAATATAGCGCCGACGCAGCCAGGCGGAGAGCGTATCCATCAGCATCACGACCCCCACCAGGATAAGGGTAATGAACATCACCACGTCCCAGTTCCACAGACGCATGTTTTCCGCGTAAATCAGGCCAATCCCCCCGGCGCCGACGAAGCCCAGCACCGCGGCCGAACGGGTGTTCGACTCAATCTGGTAGAGGCTGAGCGCCAGAAACGTCGGGAATGATTGCGTAAAAATGCCAAAGCGGTGTTTTTGCAGACCGTTCGCCCCGACCGCCGTCAGGCCGCGTCCTGGCGAGCGCTCCACGGCCTCATGCCCTTCCGCGTACAGGCGCCCCAGCAGGCCGGTGTCCTGCATAATAATCGCCAGCACCCCCGCCAGCGGTCCGAGCCCGACGGCGCGCACGAAAATCAGCCCCCAGATAGCCATGTCGATACCGCGCAGCAGATCGAACAGCCGGCGGACCAGCATGGCGACAATCCCGCTGACGCGCCCTCGCATGATATTGCGGGCGGCGAAAAACGAGAGGAACAGCGCGATAACCGTCGCGGTGATCGTGCCGGAAAAGACAATCGCCAGGGTGATGGCAATCTGCGTGAAGTAGTAGCGGAACGGCCAGTTAAAGAAATCATGCCAGACGAACATGCGCAGGAAGTAGCGGCCAAGCTGCTGCATCCCCGAGGTCAGCTGCTCGTAGCCAATGCCGAACTGGCTGAAAAACCAGACATAATACAGTGCGACCGCCAGCGCCAGCAGCGCGATGCGGCGCAGGTAGCGCCCCTGCATGCGGAACAGATTCCGGTGCTGCTGGCGGCTTAACGCAACGTCAGGGGCCGATTGCCAGTGTGTCATTTTTCTCCCTCCAGAACCCACTGACGCAGACGCCCGGAGAGCATATCCAGCAGTGAAACCACCATGATGATCAGCAGCAGCGTAATGCTTACCTGATCGTAACGATCGAGCTTAATGTTGGTCATCAGCTCCTGGCCGATACCGCCGGCGCCCACCAGCCCAAGAATTGTCGACGAGCGGAAGTTAATCTCAAAGCGCATAAAGCCGTAGGAGAGAAACACCGGTTTTACCTGCGGCCAGAGCGCGAAACGCATGCGCTGAACCGGCGTCGCGCCGCAGGCGGTCAGGCCGCGCACCGGCTTGTTCTGCGCGCTCTCAATCGCCTCATAGAACAGTTTGGTCAGGCTGCCGACGGTGTGCAGCGCCAGGGCGAGAAAGCCCGGGATCGCGCCAATGCCGAACGCCATTACGAAAATGACCGCCCACGCCAGCTCCGGCATGGTGCGCAAAAAGGCGACCAGCGCCCGTACGCCAAAGCGGACTCCCGCTGGCGCCCAAGCGTTGCGGGCCGCCAGGAAGGCGAGAACCGTCGCCACCGCCACCGCCGCCAGCGTCGCGGCCAGCGCCAGCTGCAGGGTTTCCCAGATAAGCGGCAGCTGAATAGGCAGGCGGTAGCCCCAGTAGGCCAGCGAGCCTTTGGTGTGCGTATCGGCGAACAACACCGGGAAGTGCAGCGTCGGCAGCGTCTCCAGCATGTAATCGAAGAAGTTGGGCAGCGAATGCCAGATGGTGAAGAGATTAAATTCGGCAGCGCTTCCGGCGGCAAAATAGAGCACCAGCAGCAGAGCGGACCAGGTCAGGGTATCGCGCTTCTGGCGATGCTTCACCTGGTGGTAATAACGTTCAAATTCCGTATTCAGCATAGTCACTCGCAGGTCGGTCGCGAACATAATGACCCGACGCCGCGCCGGGCTGACGCCTGGCGCGGTCCTGAGGCAAGAATTAGCGCGCGTTAACCAGCTCGCGCTTCATGTCGATGATCTGTTGGAAATCCGCCACGGTTGCCGGGCCGATATGCTGCGTACCGCCCATCGCCTTCACGAAGCAGGCGTGGTCGTCGGTATCGAGCTTTTTCACCGCCGCAACCACTTTGGCTTTAAAATCGGCCGGCAGGCTGTTGCTGACCAGAATCGGGCCATTGGGGATCAGCGGCGATTTCCAGATAATGCGGATCTGCTTCATCAGGTCAGGATGATCCATGCGGATCAGACGGTTGAAGGCGCCGGAGGTATAGCCGGTATTGTAATCGCCCACCAGCGACGCCCAGGTCACCGCGCCGGCGAACTGGCCGTTCAGCACGCCGAGAATGTCCTGCTCATGGCCGCCCGAGAAGGTGACGCTTGAGAAGAAGTTGTTGTATTTGTTGTCGGAAGTACCGCCGAACTTTTGCTTGAACGCCTGGTTTGGGATCAGGAAGCCGGAGGTTGAATCCGGGTCGGCGAAGCCGAAGGCTTTCCCTTTCAGCTCGTCGAGCGATTTGTACGGGCTGTCCGCTTTTACGATAACCACCGAGTGGTAGCCGCGGGACTGATCCTTGTCGTCAACGGCGATACCGACGATATCCACCGCTTTCGGGTTATTGATGTAAACCGACGCGTAGGACGACGGCGACATGCTCAGCACCACGTCGACTTTCCCGCCCAGCAGACCCTGGATCACGCCAGAGTAGTCAGACGAGTTGCGAAGTTTAGTATCCACGTTCAGCTCCTTGTCGAGGAACTGCTTCACGCACTGGTTGTCGCCGATTTGCTGCGTTGCGTTTTGTCCACCCAGGATCCCCAGATTCAATTCCTTGGGTTGTTCAGCCGCACTCGCCTGCCATGCCATCAGAAGTCCTGCCATCATAGCGGAAAAACGTAATGCGCCTGTCATCTGCTTTTTCATTATCATTGCCCGTGTTGTCTGAATTAATGGAGTTGACTTATTTCATCGCCGTACAGTGTGTGCAGAACATCCGGCGTCAGCTGCGCCGGGCTTCCGTCAAACACAATTTGTCCCTGCGCGATGCCAATCACGCGGGGGCAATATTCTTTCACCAGCTCAATCGAGTGGAGGTTGACCATGACGCTTATCCCCTGCTCGCTCACCTCGCGCAGCACCCGCATAATGCGCTGGGTGTTTTTGGGGTCGAGAGAGGCGACCGGCTCGTCGGCCAGCAGGATTGAGGGGTTTTGGATCAGGGCGCGGCAAATCGCCACGCGCTGCATCTGCCCGCCGGAGAGATTCTCCGCCCGCTGCAGCGCATGCGGCAGCATGCTCATCCATTCCAGCAGCGAAATCGCCTTCGCCCGGTCCTCCGGCGAAAACACTTTGAACAGCGACTTCAGCGTGGAGGTCTGGCTGAGGCGTCCCAGCAGCACGTTGGTCAGCACGTCGAGGCGCGGCACCAGGCAGAAGTCCTGGAAAATCATCCCGCATTCGCTGCGCCACTGGTTCAACGCCCGCCCCTTCAGCCCGGAGACGTCGCGCGGCGTACCCACCTCCGGGTGGCTCAGCAGCTCGCCGGAGGTCACGGTATGCGTGCCGTTCAGCACGTGCAGCAGCGTGGATTTCCCGGCGCCGGAGCGGCCGATAATTCCCACCATTTCACCGGCGTGAAGATCGAAGCTAATGTCGTTTAGCACCGTCTGATGCGCGTTATAGGATTTGCACAAATTTTTCACGCTCAACACCTTGCGTTGCCGGACGGGATTTATTTGCGTCAGAGCCTGATAGTCGTTTGCTGTCAATAGTGCGCGAGCGTTATTCATTTGCTTTTCCTGTACATGCTTCAGCCGAGGGTTATTAACGGCGGTTTGCGTGAAGATTTAATGACAGAAAAGCGAAGGTCCGATGAAACCGGGCGATGCAAACGTTAATACTGCCTGATTTTTCCCCTGCGATTTCAGGCGCGGCGGACGATATTCGGCTAAGGTTTTCTGAGGGTTGCAGGCAGCCCGCCGTATTCGAATACAACAAGGAGAAAAACCGATGATGACCCGTACCTCGCGCCGTCCTCTCCCTGGGCGTCTCGCCGTTCCGCTGGCGCTGGGCGGCGCGCTGCTTTCGCTTGCCGCGGCGGTACACGCAGAGGACGCCAAACCGACGCCGCCGCAGTCGCCCGACGAGCTGCTCGGACCGCTGTTCAGCGACGTGCAGCGCGCGAAACTCTTTCCGGATCAGAAAACCTTTGCCGACGCGGTGCCCAAAAGCGACCCGCTGATGATCCTGGCCGACTACCGGATGCAGCGAAACCAGTACAGCTTCGACCTGCGCCATTTCGTCGACGTAAACTTCACCCTGCCGGAAGAAAAGAAGAAATATGTCCCACCGGCCGGCCGGAGCCTGCGCGAACACATCACCAGCCTGTGGCCCGTCCTGACGCGTACCGCGGACTCCGCCGCCAGATGGGATTCGCTGCTGCCGCTGCCCAAACCCTACGTAGTGCCCGGCGGCCGGTTTCGCGAGATATATTACTGGGACAGCTACTTCACCATGCTGGGGCTCGCCGCAAGCGGCCGCTGGGATAGCGTCGAGGATATGGTCGCCAACTTTGCCTGGGAAATAGACGCCTGGGGGCATATTCCCAACGGCAACCGCAGCTATTATCTGAGCCGTTCGCAGCCGCCATTTTTCGCCTTCATGGTCGAACTGCTCGCCAGCCGCGACGGCGACGCCGCGCTGAAAAAATACCTGCCGCAGATGGAAAAAGAGCACGCTTACTGGATGGAAGGACAGGATGCGCTGTCGCCGGGGAAAGCGGACAAACGGGTGGTCAAAATGGACGATGGCGCGGTGCTGAACCGTTACTGGGATAATGAAGACACCCCGCGCCCGGAGTCCTGGCTTGATGATGTCAATACGGCCAAAAGCGACCCAGGCCGTCCGGCGACCGGGATCTATCGCGATCTCCGCGCCGCGGCGGCCTCCGGCTGGGACTTCAGTTCCCGCTGGATGGACGATCCGCAAAAGCTCAGCACGCTGCGCACCACCAGCATTGTGCCGGTCGATTTGAACGCCCTGATGTACAAAATGGAAAAGACGATCGCTTCGGCCAGCAGGGCCAGCGGCGATGCGGACAACGCCGCGCGGTATGACCAGCTGGCGACGGCTCGCCAGAAGGCGATGGAAAAATACCTGTGGAACGACAAAGAGGGATGGTACGCCGATTACGACCTGAAAACCCGCAAGGTGCGGAGTCCGCTCACCGCCGCCGCGCTGTTCCCGCTGTTCGTCAACGCGGCCCCGAAGGACCGTGCGGATAAGGTGGCGGCGGCAACGCAGGCGCACCTGCTAAAACCGGGCGGGATCGCCACCACCACCGTAAGCAGCGGCCAGCAGTGGGATGCCCCTAACGGCTGGGCGCCCCTGCAGTGGGTCGCGGTTGAAGGGCTGCAAAACTACGGTGAAGACAAAGTGGCGATGGACATCAGCTGGAGTTTTCTCACCAACGTGCAGCATACCTACGATCGGGAGAAAAAACTGGTGGAAAAATATGACGTCAACACCACCGGAACCGGCGGTGGCGGCGGTGAGTATCCGCTGCAGGACGGCTTCGGCTGGACCAACGGCGTGACGCTGAAGATGCTGGATCTTATCTGCCCGAAAGAGAAGCCGTGCGACAACGTTCCGGCCTCCCGCCCGGCTCCGACAGCGACGCCTGCCCCGGCCCCTGCGGCGGAGAAAACGTCGTAATAAAAATGCCCGGCAACTCCACGTTGCCGGGCATTTTCAACATGAAAATACGATTAACTGCTCTTGCGTACCAGTCTGAAAACCAGGAGCACCACCAGCGCGCCCACCACGGCCACCAGGAAGCTGTGCAAATTAAAGCCGGTCACGCTTCCGCCGATGCCAAACATCGTCGCCAGCCAGCCGCCGACGACGGCGCCGACAATACCCAGTACGCAGGTCAGAATAAACCCGCCGCCGTCACGTCCGGGCATGATAAATTTCGCAATCACCCCGGCAATGAGGCCGAACACAATCCACGTAATGATACCCATAACCACCATCCTCCAAAAAATAATCACAAAAATAATGCTTAAATCTTGTCATCCGGATAGCTTAAGTATAGGTAAACATACTGAAAAAAGAGGCCGGGAAGATAAATTTTTATACCGCCTAAATTTTTCACCTGTTTGCCTTAAGTTCTGATTTACCGTGCCGATACTTTACCGAAGGTCCGTCAACTGGGAGCTACCTAGTGTGAGTCATTATAATGAGCAATTTCTTAAGCAAAATCCGCTGGCAGTGTTAAACGTTCTCCGCGATCTGCATCGCGACCGCGTTCCTCTGCGCGTATCATGGACGACAGGACAGTTTATTAGCCGTATTCTTGACGTTTCCGCTCAGGGCGTGATTATCGATTACGGCAGTCAGGAATATGAAAACCGCGCGGCGCTGCGCGCGGAAAATATTGAAATCTCTGCCGAAACGCAGGGCGCGAAAATTGAATTTACCCTACCCCGTCTGACTCACGGTCTGTATCTCGATCTCCCGGCATTTACCATGCCGCTGCCGCCTTCGCTGTGGTTCGTCCAGCGCCGCGAATATTTTCGCATCAGCGCGCCGCTGCACCCGATTTATTACTGCAAGGCGCGATTGCCGGATAACAAAGAGATCCGCTTTCGCCTGTTTGACCTGTCGCTGGGCGGAATGGGGGCATTAATGGACGAGCCGCCGCCGGCCATTTTACAAAACGGGCTGCGCCTGCCGCAGGTTGAGCTGGACATGGGCGAGTGGGGAAAATTTCATTTCGATACCCAGCTGATTTCCATCAGCGAGCGACAGGTGGTGGACAGCAAAAATGAAACCATCACCACGCCGCGCCTGAGCTTCCGCTTTCTTAACGTCAGCCCGGCCGTTGAGCGCACGCTCCAGCGCATTATCTTCTCGCTGGAGCGCGAGGCGCGCGATCGCGCCAATAAGGTGCGTTAATCGATAGCGTCCATGGCCTTTTGCACCTTCCAGATATAGCGAGGGGCCTGCGGCGCAGGGTGGTTTTTCACGATATGGTCGAAAAATTCGTCTTTATCGAGGTCATTGATTTTGTCGATGGCCTTTTTGCGATCGGATGAGAAGGTGCGCAGCAGCGCGCCTGCGCCGTTGACGTATGAGACCACCAGCGCATACTGCATGACTTCCGGGTCCTTGATCCCGGCCAGCACGCCATGCTCCAGAATGCTGAAATAGGCGGTCCCCATCGAGATGTTGCGCTCCGGGTTTTTCAGCTCGCTGGTCGAGGGCTCGCCGTTCCAGCCCATATAGCGGTACACCTCCCGCCCGGCGGTAGAGGCCTTCAGCTGCATCAGCCCCACCGCGTTGGATTTACTCACCACGTTCGGGTTGCCGCCCGACTCCACCGCAATGATCGCGGTGATGAATTTTGGATCCAGCCCCCAGGCCGCTCCCGCCTTCTGGCTTATCGGCATCCATTGCATGGCACGCTGGACGGGTACCGTCGGGTCGTACGGCGGATTACGGTAATCTTGTTTTGAGCTGCATCCGGCAAGCAAGACAAATAAAATCACAAACCATCTCAATTTCACGCATCTATCCTTTTACTGAAATGTGCCACGCGTAATGACAACGAGTTACTCTGGCGGCATGATACCCGTTTCAATCTTAGCAAGGAAATGCCATGTCTCTGTTTCATCTGATTGCGCCCTCCGGTTATTGCATCAATCAGCAGGCCGCCGCCTGCGGTATTCAGCGTCTGGAAGACGCCGGGCACCCGGTGGAAAATCAGCAGGTTGTCACCCGTCGCCAGCAGCGCTTCGCCGGGCAGGAAACAGAGCGGCTGAACGATATCAACGCCCTTGCGACCCTTGCCGGGAAAAATCGCATTGTGATGCCGGTGCGCGGCGGGTACGGCGCCAGCCGCCTGATGGCCGACATCAGCTGGCAGGCGCTGGTCGAGCGCCAGCGCCGCGATCCGCTGCTTATCTGCGGACACAGCGATTTTACCGCTATCCAGATGGGGCTGCTGGCGGCGGGCGGCGTCATCACCTTCAGCGGCCCGATGCTGGCCGGCAATTTCGGCGCGCCGACGCTGAACGAGTTTACCGTTGAGCACTTCTGGCGGGCGCTGCGAAGCCCCCGCTATACCGTCGAATGGTCTGGCGACGGCCCGCGCTGCCGTACGAGCGGTACGCTGTGGGGCGGAAACCTGGCGATGCTGGTCTCGCTTATCGGCACCCCGTGGCTGCCGCCGATTGAGAACGGTATTCTGGTGCTCGAAGACATTAACGAGCACCCGTTTCGCGTAGAGCGTATGCTGCTGCAGCTTCACTACGCCGGTATCCTGGAGCGCCAGAACGCCATCGTGCTCGGCAGCTTTAGCGGCGCGGAGCCTAACGATTACGACGCCGGGTATACCCTGCAATCCATGATCGACTACCTGCGTTCGCGGCTGGCGACGCCGATAATCAGCGGTCTGGATTTCGGCCACGAGCAGCGCACCGTGACGCTGCCTCTCGGCGCCCAGGCGACGCTTATCCACAACGAGAAAAGCGCGACCCTGACGGTGAGCGGCCATCCGGTGCTCAGCGAATAAAAAAAACGGCCTAAGCCCCGAGAAATCCACCGATTCAGGTACTGAATATGGTAACGTTATTTCCTCAATTCACGCTGTCAGGGGAGTACGTGAACGTTGGATGCCGGGGCAATAATCAGTCTGTTTATTTTGGGTTCGGTGCTGGTCACCTGCAGTATTTTATTAAGTTCATTCTCCTCGCGTCTTGGTATCCCGATTCTGGTTATCTTCCTCGCTATCGGCATGCTGGCCGGTATTGATGGCGTCGGCGGTATTCCTTTCGATAATTACCCGTTCGCATACATGATAAGCAACCTGGCGCTTGCGGTGATCCTGCTGGACGGCGGGATGCGCACCCAAGCGAGCTCGTTTCGCGTAGCGCTGGGCCCGGCGCTGTCGCTTGCCACCGTCGGCGTGCTGATCACCTCCGGCCTGACCGGGATGATGGCCGCCTGGCTGTTTCATCTGCCCCTGATTGACGGGATGCTGATTGGCGCCATTGTCGGCTCTACCGACGCCGCCGCCGTCTTCTCGCTGCTTGGCGGCAAAGGGCTTAACGAGCGCGTCGGCGCAACGCTTGAAATTGAATCCGGCAGCAACGATCCGATGGCGGTCTTCCTGACCATCACCCTGATTGAGATGATTCAGCAGCACCAGTTCGGCCTGACCTGGATGTTTGCGGTGCACATTATCCAGCAGTTCGGCTTAGGCATTCTGATTGGCCTCGGCGGCGGCTACCTGCTGCTGCAGATGATCAACCGTATTTCGCTTCCGACGGGCCTCTATCCGCTGCTGGCGCTGAGCGGCGGGATCATGATTTTCGCCACCACCACCTCGCTTAACGGCAGCGGGATTCTTGCGGTTTACCTCTGTGGTTTCCTGCTCGGCAACCGCCCTATCCGCAACCGTTTCGGCATTCTGCAAAACTTTGACGGCCTGGCGTGGCTGGCGCAGATCGGCATGTTCCTGGTGCTGGGCCTGCTGGTGAATCCGTCCGATCTGTGGTCGATCGCCGTCCCGGCGCTGCTGCTCTCGGCGTGGATGATCTTCGTCGCCCGTCCGCTGTCGGTGTTCGGCGGTCTGCTGCCGTTTCGCGGCTTCAACCTGCGCGAGCGCGTCTTTATCAGTTGGGTCGGCCTGCGCGGCGCGGTGCCGATTATTCTGGCGGTCTTCCCGATGATGGCCGGGCTGGAAAACGCCAAACTGTTCTTTAACGTCGCCTTCTTCGTGGTGCTGGTCTCGCTGCTGCTTCAGGGCACATCGCTCTCCTGGGCGGCGAAGAAGGCCAAAGTCGTGGTGCCGCCGGTAGGCTGGCCGGTATCGCGCGTCGGGCTGGATATCCATCCGGAAAACCCGTGGGAGCAGTTTGTGTATCAGCTGAGCGCGGACAAATGGTGCGTCGGCGCGGCGCTGCGCGACCTGCATATGCCGCAGGAGACCCGTATCGCCGCCCTGTTTCGCGATAACGTGCTGCTGCACCCGACGGGCAGCACCCGCCTGCGCGAAGGCGATATTCTGTGCGTGATCGGCCGCGAGCACGACCTGCCCGCGCTCGGCAAGCTGTTCAGCCAGTCGCCGCCGGTGTCGCTGGATCAGCGCTTTTTCGGCGACTTTATCCTTGAAGGTACGGCGAAGTTTGCCGACGTGGCGCTGATTTACGGCCTCGACGGCGGCGAAGAGTTTCGCGACAACCAGCAAACGCTGGGCGAGATAATCCAGCATCTGCTGGGGGCCGCGCCGGTGGTCGGCGACCAGGTTGAGTTTGCCGGGATGGTGTGGACGGTCGCGGAGAAAGAGGAGAGCACCGTACGCAAAGTCGGCGTACGCGTGGCGGAAGAGGAAACGGAATAAGCATCGCGCCCTCCCGCTATCCGGGAGAGCGCAGATAAAAACGTTACACTGTCACTACCGGGACGCGCGGCGCCAGCGCGCACATCAGCTCATAGCCGACGGTGCCGCAGCAGCTGGCGACATCGTCAATCTTGATCTCATTGCCCCACAGCTCTACCGGCGTGCCGATACCGGCCTGCGGACACGGCGTCAGGTCCACCGCCAGCATATCCATTGAGACCCGCCCGACGGTGCCGGTGCGCACGCCGTCCACCAGCACCGGCGTGTTGTCCGGCGCAATGCGCGGATAGCCGTCGGCATAGCCGCAGGCCACAATGCCGATGCGCTGCTCCTGCGTCGCCCGGTACAGGCGGCCATAGCCTACCGTGTCGCCCGGCTTGAGATTCTGAATGCCGATGATTTCGCTGCTGAGCGTCATCACCGGCTTCAGGCCGCTGTTGGCGATATCCTGCCACTGCCCCGACGGCGACGCGCCGTAAAGCACGATGCCCGGCCTGACCCAGTCAAAATGCGCCTCAGGGTGCCAGAGCGTCGCCGCCGAATTCGACAGCGAGCGCGGACAGCCCAGCCCTTCCGCCGCCTGCTCGATTTGCACCATCGCCTCGCGGATACCGTCCGGTTTTTCCGCATCGGCAAAATGGGACATCAGCGTCATATCGCCGACGTTTGGCAGTGCGCGCAGCTGCTGCCATGCGGTGTGCAGCCGCTGCGGCGTAAAGCCCAGCCGGTTCATCCCGCTGTTCACCTTGACGTACACATCCAGCGGCGCATGCAGGCGCGCATTCTGCAACGCCTTGATCTGCCAGTTGCTGTGTACGGTGGTGGTCAGCCGATATTTATCAAACAGCGCCAGATCTTCGGCCTGAAAGAACCCCTCGAGCATCAGGACCGGCCCCTTCCAGCCGCGCTCGCGCAGCAGAATGGCCTCTTCCAGGTTGAGCATGGCGAAGCCGTCGGTTTCCTTTAGCGCGCTCCAGATACGGTCGATACCGTGACCGTACGCGTTGGCCTTCACCACCGACCAGACGCGGGAACCCGGCGCCGCCCGTCTGACCACCGACAGGTTGTGCCGCAGGGCCTGCAAATCCAGGCTGGCAACCACAGGACGTGACATAACCGCTCCTTGTAGCGTGAAAGTTAATGATGAGCGCCATGCAGATGCTGCGCGCGCGACGGCGTGAACCCGGGGCTGTAGCGGGCAACGCTGAGATCGTCATAGGGAATAGCCGGCGTACGCCCGGACAGCAAATCGCTGAGCAGTTGCCCGGATCCGCAGGCCATCGTCCAGCCCAGCGTGCCGTGCCCGGTATTCAGCCACAGGTTCTTATACGGGGTACGGCCGACGATCGGCGTACCGTCCGGCGTCATCGGGCGCAGGCCGGTCCAGAACGTCGCCTGTTCGACATAGCCGCCGCGCGGGAACAGATCGCGAACCACCATCTCCAGCGTTTCGCGACGCGGCTTCAGCAGCTCGGTGTTAAAACCGACGATTTCCGCCATCCCGCCGACGCGAATACGGTTATCAAAACGGGTGATGGCAATCTTGTAGGTTTCATCAAGAATGGTTGATACCGGCGCGCCGTCGTCCTCCTTCACCGGGATGGTCAACGAGTAGCCCTTCAGCGGGTACACCGGGATATCAACCATGCCTTTCAGCATGGCGGTGGAGTACGAACCAAACGCCATCACATAGGCGTCGGCTTTCACCAGCTCATCGCCGCACTGTACGCCGTAAATCTGCTCGCCTTCGTACAGCAGGCGATCGACCGGAGTATTAAAGCGGAAGACGACGCCCGCCTCCTGGGCCATTCTCGCCAGACGTTGGGTGAAGAGCTGGCAGTCGCCGGTTTCATCGTTCGGCAGGCGCAGGCCGCCGGTCAGCTTGTGGGCGACCTCCGCCAGCGCCGGTTCAACCTCCGCCAGACGACGGGACTCCAGCAGCTGATACGGCACGCCAGCGTCTTCCAGCACGGCGATGTCGCGGGTGGCGTTTTCATACTGCTGCTCGGTGCGGAACAGCTGCAGCGTACCGCCCTGCCGTCCTTCGTACTGAATCCCGGTCTCTTCGCGCAGCGCTTTCAGGCAGTCGCGGCTGTACTCGGCAAGGCGCACCATCCGCCCCTTGTTTTCCATATAGTGGCGGGTGTCGCAGTTGCGTAACATCTGCCACATCCATTTGAGCTGAAACTGCGTGCCGTCGAGGCTGATCGCCAGCGGCGCATGGCGCTGGAACATCCACTTAATGGCCTTCAGCGGTACGCCAGGCGCCGCCCAGGGCGCGGCATAGCCGGGGGAAATTTGTCCGGCGTTCGCCGCGCTGGTTTCCAGCGCCGGGCCAGACTCTCTGTCGATGACCGTCACGTCGTGACCTGCCTGACGTAAATACCAGGCGCTGGTTACACCGACAACGCCACTTCCCAGTATGACAACACGCATAGCTGCTCCAGAATAAGTAAAAGAACAATCTCCTGATTACAAATTGATAACCCAGACGAAAATATTATTCAACATATGCTTTTTTTATGGTGACTTACCTCACATAAGCCTATGTCGCGCGGGATGTAGCGTATTTGGTATCTCCTGCTGCGCGTTAATTTTCGTCAGTATAAAATGTTGCAAAAATGAAAAAACATCGCCATTGCCGCAGGGAAATCGCGAAGAAAAAATATTTGCGCGTCACACGTTCCATCCGTGGTGTTCTATCCTTGATATGAGGCTCTCCAGACAGAGAGAACCGCCAACAATGAGGGCGCGCTAATGGCTACGATTGATTCCATGAACAAGGACGCCACACGTCTGAGCGACGGACCCGACTGGACCTTCGATCTGCTGGATACCTATCTGGCGGAGATCGACCGCGTGGCAAAGCTGTATCGGCTCGACACCTATCCCCACCAAATCGAAGTCATTACCTCCGAGCAGATGATGGATGCCTATTCCAGCGTCGGGATGCCTATCAACTACCCGCACTGGTCGTTTGGCAAAAAATTCATTGAGACGGAGCGGCTCTACAAGCACGGGCAGCAGGGGCTGGCCTATGAAATCGTGATCAATTCCAACCCGTGTATCGCCTACCTGATGGAGGAGAACACCATGACCATGCAGGCGCTGGTGATGGCGCATGCCTGCTACGGCCATAACTCCTTTTTCAAGAACAACTATCTGTTCCGCAGCTGGACCGACGCCAGCTCGATAATCGACTACCTGATTTTCGCCCGCAAATACATCACCGAATGCGAAGAGCGCTACGGCGTCGACGAGGTCGAGAAGCTGCTCGACTCCTGCCATGCGCTGATGAACTACGGCGTGGATCGCTATAAACGCCCGCAGAAAATTTCGCTGCAGGAGGAAAAGGCGCGGCAAAAAAGCCGGGAAGAGTATCTGCAAAGCCAGGTAAATATGCTGTGGCGTACGCTGCCCAAACGCGAAGAGGAGAAAACCATCGCCTCGGCGCGGCGTTACCCCTCCGAGCCGCAGGAGAATCTGCTCTATTTTATGGAGAAGAACGCGCCGCTGCTCGAGTCCTGGCAGCGTGAAATCCTGCGCATTGTGCGCAAGGTGAGCCAGTACTTTTATCCGCAGAAGCAGACCCAGGTGATGAACGAAGGCTGGGCGACGTTCTGGCACTACACTATCCTTAACCATCTGTACGATGAGGGGAAAGTGACCGAGCGCTTTATGCTGGAGTTCCTGCACAGCCACACTAACGTGGTCTTCCAGCCGCCCTATAACAGCCCGTGGTACAGCGGTATTAACCCCTATGCGCTGGGCTTCGCCATGTTCCAGGATATCAAGCGTATTTGCCAGTCGCCCACCGAAGAGGACCGCTACTGGTTCCCGGATATCGCCGGCTCCGACTGGCTGGACACCCTGCATTTCGCCATGCGCGACTTTAAGGACGAGAGCTTCATCAGCCAGTTCCTGTCGCCGAAGGTGATGCGCGATTTCCGCCTGTTTACGGTGCTGGACGACGATCGCAACAACTATCTGGAAATTTCGGCGATCCACAACGAAGAGGGCTACCGCGAGATCCGCAACCGGCTGTCGTCGCAGTATAACCTCAGCAACCTGGAGCCGAATATTCAGGTCTGGAACGTAGATTTGCGTGGCGATCGCTCGCTCACGCTGCGCTACGTTCCACACAACCGCGCGCCGCTCGACATGGGACGACGCGAGGTGCTTAAGCACGTGCATCGCCTGTGGGGGTTTGATGTGCTGCTGGAGCAACAAAACGCGGACGGCAGCATTGAGCTACTGGAACGCTGCCCGCCGCGGCAAAATCTGCTGTAACCCTAAAAAAACGGGCCGCTCAGCGCGGCCCGTTTCATCTTTATTCTTTGTCCTGCGCTCAGCGACCGTGAATCGCTAAGTCGCCCGGCAGCGTTTTCTGCATCTTGTGCCAGATAAGACCGCTCTCGTGCCCGTAACGGCGAACCGTTTCGTACACCTGCTCATGCAGCCCTTCTTCACACACTTTCGCCAGCTGATGATAAAAGCCGAGGGCAAGGCTGCGGGCTTCCGGGCTGGAGAAATAGTGACGGCCGATGCGGGTATACAGCCCTTTCATGCCGTTGATAATAAGCCCGTAGATCGGGTTGCCGGAGGCAAACGCCAGGCCGCGGAACACGTTGTAGTCGAGGTCGGCGAAGGCATCGGCGTGATCTTCAATCTGACGCGTTTTCGCCAGCACTTCCAGCGCCTTATCCGGGTGCTGGCGGAACGCCGTGCGGATAAAGATGGTGGCGATGTTGGTACGCACAGAGAGCAGATTGTCAATCAGCTCCGGGACGCTGTCATGGTCAAGACGCACCAGCGTTTCGAGAATATTCAGGCCGGAGGTTTCCCAGAAGTTATTCACTTTTGTCGGCTTGCCATGCTGAATGGTGAGCCATCCATCACGGGCAAGACGCTGCAACACTTCGCGTAAGGTGGTTCGCGTGACGCCAATCAGTTCGGAGAGTTCACGCTCAGCAGGCAGAATAGATCCAGGGGGAAAGCGGTTATTCCAAATACTTTCAATGATGTACTCTTCCGCGAAACCCGCCGGGCTTTGCGCCTTAATGACCATAGTAAGATTTCCATTACACAGCGTTGCAAATTATAAACTCATCATACCAGAGCTGCCCGGGGGCAGATAGCACGCAGCGTTAATTAAAAAGGGATCGCCGTTTCATTTTACCAAATTTGTTATTCCGCACGCGCGGGTTGATCCTGACGGGTTGAGGACTGATACTTACACGCTCATCTATCAGGAACGTTTGTTTTACCGCCGACGGGATCGGAACACTGTCATGGAAATGTCTAACTCTCGCGCGCTATGGCGCAATTTTCTCGGCCAGTCACCGGACTGGTACAAGCTGGCCCTACTGCTCTTCTTAATCATCAATCCGATCGTTTTCGCCTTCAGCCCCTTTACTGCAGGCTGGCTACTGGTGATTGAGTTCATTTTTACGCTGGCGATGGCGCTCAAGTGCTACCCGCTTCTTCCCGGCGGCCTGCTGGCTATCGAGGCAGTGCTGATTGGCATGACCCGCGCCGACCACGTGCGTGAAGAGATTGCCAATAATCTGGAAGTCCTGCTGCTGCTGATGTTCATGGTGGCCGGGATTTACTTTATGAAGCAGCTCCTGCTGTTCATCTTTACCCGTCTGCTGCTGACGATTCGCAGCAAGATGCTGCTGTCGGTGGCGTTCTGCCTTGCCGCCGCCTTCCTGTCCGCTTTCCTCGATGCCCTGACGGTGGTGGCGGTGATTATCAGCGTCGCCGTCGGTTTTTACGGTATTTACCACCGCGTGGCCTCGGCGCGCTCCGACGATAGCGATCTGCAGGACGACAGCCATATTGATAAGCACTACCGCGAAGTGCTGGAGAAATTCCGCGCCTTTCTGCGCAGCCTGATGATGCATGCCGGGGTGGGCACCGCGCTCGGCGGCGTGATGACCATGGTCGGCGAACCGCAAAATCTGATCATCGCCAAAACGGCGGGATGGCACTTCGGCGAGTTTTTCCTGCGCATGATGCCCGTCACCCTGCCGGTCTTTGTCTGCGGCCTGCTGACCTGCCTGCTGGTCGAGAAATTCAGGCTGTTCGGCTACGGTGAGCCGCTGCCGGAGAGCGTACGCGCGGTGCTGCACGATTTTGATACCCGCGGCCGTCAGCAGCGCAGCCGTCAGGACGTAATGCGCCTCGTGGTACAGGGCATTATCGGCGTCTGGCTTATCGCCGCGCTGGCCTTCCATCTTGCCGAGGTAGGACTCATCGGCCTGTCGGTCATTATTCTCGCAACGTCGCTTACCGGCGTGACCGATGAGCACGCCATCGGTAAAGCGTTTACCGAAGCGCTGCCCTTTACGGCGCTGCTGACCGTGTTCTTCGCCGTCGTTGCGGTGATTATCGACCAGCAGCTGTTTGCGCCCATCATTAACTTTGTGCTGCAGGCCTCGCCGCATGCGCAGCTGTCGCTGTTCTATCTGTTCAACGGCCTGCTGTCGTCGATTTCCGATAACGTCTTTGTAGGGACGGTGTACATCAACGAGGCAAAGGCGGCGCTGGAGCATGGCGCAATCTCTTTGCCGCAGTTTGAGATGCTGGCGGTGGCGATTAACACCGGAACCAACCTGCCGTCGGTGGCGACGCCGAACGGCCAGGCGGCGTTTCTGTTCCTGCTCACCTCGGCGCTGGCGCCGCTTATCCGCCTGTCGTACGGACGTATGGTCTGGATGGCGCTGCCCTATACGCTGGTGCTGACGCTGGTCGGGCTGCTGTGCGTCGAGTTTACGCTGATCCCCGCCACCGACTGGCTGTCGGCCCATGGCCTTATCATCAGCGCCCCGCTTCCGACCCGTTAAACGTTGCAAAATTGGCACCCGGTGGTTATCACCGGGTGAAAATTATATGCAGCTATAATATTTTCACTCCGGGTAGTGGCGCTGCTATGGTTTTCGTTTACACTGCCTTGTCTTTGCATGTTCCAGGGAAATGATTATGTTGCGATTTTTAAACCAGTGCTCCCGAGGTCGCGGAGCGTGGTTACTGATGGCGTTAACCGCTTTTGCGCTGGAGATGGTGGCACTCTGGTTCCAGCATGTCATGCTGCTGAAACCCTGTGTGTTATGCATCTACGAGCGCTGCGCGCTGTTTGGCGTGATGGGCGCCGGGCTGGTTGGCGCGATTGCGCCGAAATCACCGCTGCGCTACGCGGCGATTCTGATCTGGATTTACAGCGCCTGGCGCGGGCTGCAGCTGGCGTGGGAGCACACCATGATCCAGCTCCACCCTTCCCCGTTTATGACCTGTGACTTCGCCGCGCGTTTCCCGACCTGGCTGCCGCTCGATAAATGGCTGCCGCAGGTGTTTGTGGCCAGCGGCGACTGCGCGGTGCGTCAGTGGGAATTCCTCACGCTGGAAATGCCGCAGTGGCTGGTAGGTATTTTTGCCGCCTATCTGCTTATCGCGGTGCTGGTATTGCTGGCCCAGCCGTTCAAGCCGAAAAAACGCGATCTCTTCGGGCGATAAATAAACGCCAAAATAATAAAGGCTCCTGCGGGAGCCTTTATTATTTCATGTATCAACCAGTTAACGCGATGATTAACGCGCCCAGTCCGGTTTATTTAAAATATGATCCTGCCAGTCTCTGACTTCGGATTCTTTTACCGCAATATGACGCACCGAAATGCGTTCGCCGTGCATTGCCGCTTTTGACCCGGTAAGCAGCGGGTGCCAGGCCGGCAGCGGTTTCCCCTCCGCCAGCAGGCGGTAGGCGCAGGTATGCGGCAGCCACTCGAAGGTGGGCAGGTTGTCGCGGGTAAGCTTGATGCAGTCCGGCTCGTATTCGAAGCGGCGCTCGTAGTTGCGGCACTGGCAGGTCTTAATGTTGAGCTGGCGGCAGGCGACGTTGGTGAAATAGATTTCATCGGTGTCGTCATCCATCAGCTTGTGCAGGCAGCACTGTCCGCAGCCGTCGCACAGAGACTCCCACTCGGCATCTGTCATTTGCTCCAGCGTTTTACGCTGCCAGAAAGGTGTGTCGCTCATCAGGATATCCGCCATTAAAAACCAGGGTGCACCTTATAACCAGTCTGGCCTGCGGATGCAAGTTTTGCCGCCTTTATCAGGCGGCAATTCGCCGTTACAGCACGCGGGTCGTCAGCGAGTGGCCGTTGAAGCTCACCTCCAGCTCGTCGCCGCTGTGCAGCGGGCCGACGCCCTCCGGTGTGCCGGTCAGGATAACGTCGCCGCTCTTCAGGGTGAAGAAACGGCTCATATAGGCGATGAGGGGCACGATTTTATGGATCATATCCGCCGTCGAGCCCTGCTGGCGCACATCGCCGTTAATTTTTAGCGACAACGGGGTGTTCTGCGGGTCGCCCTGAAACTCGGCGGCGGGAATAAAGCCGGAAATCGGGCACGAGTAGTCAAAGCCTTTGGCTTTTTCCCACGGCTGACCGGCCTTTTTCATTTTGCCCTGGACGTCGCGCAGCGTGAGATCGAGCGCCACGCCGTAGCCAGCAATCGCTTTGCGCACATGCTCTTCGGCCGCCTGGCGCAGCGTGCCGCCGATCAGTATCGCCAGCTCCACCTCATGATGTACCGAGCCTAGCCCCTGCGGCAGCACCAGCGGCTGGCGAATGTCGCACAGCGCCGTTTCAGGTTTGATAAACAGCACCGGCTCATCCGGCACGGCGCTTCCCATCTCCTGAATGTGTTTAGCGTAGTTGCTGCCCACACAAACCACTTTGCTGACCGGGTAATCCAGCAGCGCTCCCTGCCAGTTATGATGCTGATACATAGTACACCCCTAATCGAACGTTATTTTTTTCCGTTCTCCGCCAGATATTGCTTCAGCAGGTTTTCCGGCGGAGGCGGAAGCTGCAGATAGTAGCCCTGATCGGCCAGCGCCTGTTTTACTTTGTCGAGGTCGGCATTGACCAGCTTTTTGCGGCCATCAAGCGGCAGGATCATCACCAGCTTCGGCTGGCCGAATCCCTGCATTAACTCCTCCGGTACGCGCGAAAAATCGTCTTTTTTTTCGACATACAGGTAGGTCTGGTCGCGTTTGGTACTCCGGTAGATCACACAAAACATACTTTTACTCTGAATTAGTCCGTGGTTACTTGCCTCTGTATATTAGTGACTATAACATGCCTGATAGTCTTCGGAATATCACCGCACGTCGGCGGGCGATAGAGAATAAATTGAGTAAGGCCAGGATGTCATATACGCCAATCGAACTTAAAGGCAGTAGCTTTACCTTATCAGTGGTTCATTTGCATGAGGCAAAACCCGAGGTTATTCGTCAGGCGTTAGAAGACAAAATCGCCCAGGCACCGGCGTTTTTACGCCATGCGCCTGTGGTGGTGAATATCAGCAGTCTTGTCGATGCCGTGAACTGGCAGCCTTTACAGCAGGCTATTACCGCAACGGGCCTGCGCATTATGGGCGTCAGTGGCTGTAAAAATCCGGAATTAAAGGCGGAAATAGACCGTGCGGGTATTCCCTTATTAACTGAAGGGAAAGAAAAAATCGCGCGTTCGGCTCCGAAAGAACCGCCTGCGCCCGCCCCAATTGCTACCCCGGTCACAAAAACGCGATTGATTGATATGCCGGTTCGTTCCGGTCAGCGGATTTATGCACCACACTGTGATCTGATTGTGACAAGTCACGTCAGCGCCGGCGCGGAACTTATCGCCGACGGCAATATTCACGTTTATGGCATGATGCGTGGACGCGCGCTGGCTGGCGCCAGCGGCGACAGAGACGCACAAATATTTTGTACTCACCTTGCAGCGGAACTGGTGTCCATCGCAGGGGAGTACTGGCTGAGCGATAAAATCCCGGCCGAATTTTATGGCAAAGCGGCCCGTCTGCGTCTGGACGCCACCGCTCTGACAATTGAACCGTTAAACTAATCCCTTTTTAACAAGGAATTTCTATGGCACGCATTATTGTAGTTACTTCGGGTAAAGGGGGCGTTGGCAAGACCACCTCCAGCGCGGCCATCGCTACTGGTTTGGCCCAGAAGGGAAAGAAAACTGTCGTTATCGATTTTGATATTGGCCTGCGTAACCTTGACCTGATCATGGGTTGTGAGCGCCGTGTCGTGTATGACTTCGTTAACGTCATCCAGGGTGATGCCTCGCTTAATCAGGCGCTGATTAAAGACAAGCGTACTGAAAATCTCTATATTCTCCCGGCGTCACAGACCCGCGATAAAGATGCGCTGACCCGTGAAGGCGTGGAGAAAGTGCTTGATGAACTCAAGAAAATGGATTTTGACTTCATCGTCTGCGATTCGCCGGCCGGTATCGAAACCGGCGCGCTGATGGCGCTCTATTTCGCTGACGAAGCCATTATCACCACCAACCCGGAAGTCTCTTCCGTGCGCGACTCAGACCGTATTCTCGGCATCCTGGCATCGAAATCACGCCGCGCCGAGAACGGCGACGATGCGATTAGAGAACATCTGCTGCTGACCCGTTACAACCCGAGCCGGGTGAACAACGGCGATATGCTGAGCATGGAAGATGTGCTGGAAATTCTGCGCATTAAACTGGTTGGCGTGATCCCGGAAGATCAATCTGTTCTGCGCGCCTCTAACCAGGGTGAACCCGTTATTCTGGATACGATATCTGACGCAGGTAAAGCCTACGCGGATACCGTTGAACGTCTGCTGGGAGAAGAACGCCCTTTCCGCTTCATCGAAGAAGAGAAGAAAGGTTTCCTCAAACGCCTGTTCGGAGGATAAGTTATGGCATTACTCGACTTTTTTCTCTCACGAAAAAAGAACACCGCCAATATCGCTAAAGAGCGCCTGCAAATTATCGTTGCCGAGCGTCGCCGCAGCGATGCGGAGCCGCACTATTTGCCGCAGCTCAGGAAGGATATTCTGGAGGTGATTTGTAAATACGTGCAGATCGACCCGGAAATGGTTACCGTGCAGTTGGAGCAAAAAGACGGCGACATCTCCATTCTGGAGCTCAACGTGACGCTTCCGGAAGCGGAAGAGTCACGAACGTAAAAGCATCCAGTCTGTTATCAGCCGGGCGGACGTTGCGCCGCCCGGGTTTCTGACTAGCCCTGGCGCGGGTACGCGTCCAGCAGCGTATTAAGCTTCCCGGCCATCATATCTCCCCGCCATCCCGCCAGCATTTCCGGTACGCCGTTTGACGCCTTAAGACCCCAGTGCGCGTTCAGCAGCTGGTTAATCTGACGACGCGAGGCCAGCAGCTCGGCGCTGACGCCCTTCTCTTTGCTGACGTCCTGCACCAGCGCTTTAATCTCTTTAAAGGCCTTGCGGTATCCCGGCATATCCATCAGGTTCAGCAGCGGCTCCGGCAGCGCGTCTTCCGGCAGCGCCTGCGCGGTACTGACCAGCCCCAGCAGCGTCTTACCGTGGAAGCGAATCTCGCTGCCGGAAAGCCCGAGGCTGTCAAGCTCGCCCATGCTGCCAGGCATATAGCGCGCGACGCTCCACAGATGCTCCTCACGCACCACGAAGTTGACCGCCAGATCGCGCTCGCGCGCTTTGCGCAGACGCCAGTCGGCCAGCAGCCGCAGACAGGCAAGCTGACGCGTGCGCAGCTGCCAGGCGTTGGAGATGTCGCGCCAGGCCTCGGACGGCGATACCACCTCGCGACGGCGCTGCTGCATCAGACGACACTCATCCAGCGCGGCGGGAAGCCAGCCGCTGGCCTCGGTTTCCGCCATCAGCTTATGGGCGATCGGCAGCAGGTACCAGACGTCGGCGGCGGCGTAATCGCACTGCCGCTCGGTAAGGGGGCGCGCCAGCCAGTCGGTGCGCGATTCGCTTTTATCCAGCGCAATCCCGGTGTACTCCTCCACCATGGCGGCAAATCCCCATGACATTGGGCGACCGCAGAACGCGGCCAGGATTTGCGTATCAATCAGCGGTTCAGGCAGTACGCCAAAGGTATTAAGGAACACCTCCAGGTCTTCACTGCCCGCGTGCAGGTATTTGGTCACCGCGCCGTCCAGCAGCAGGTCGCGAAACGGCGTCCAGTCGGTAATGCTCAGCGGGTCGATCAGCACAACGCTGTCGCCGTCATACATCTGAATCAGGCCAAGCTGCGGGTAATAGGTGCGGGTGCGAACAAATTCGGTATCCAGCGCAATTGCAGGGGCGCCGCGCGCGGCGTCACAGGCGGCTTTTAACGCATCGTCCTGAGTTATCATTTGGTAGTTCAATCTGCTTTCTCTATAGTTTGCGCCCATAAAAAACGCCGGCTTAGCCGGCGTCTTCGGGCGACTTACACGTAGCTCAGGCTTTATTTTCCACTTTAGCACGCGCTTCGTCACGAAGTTCTCGTCGCAAAATTTTGCCGACGTTGGATTTCGGCAGCTCGCTGCGGAACTCAACCAGCTTCGGCACCTTATAGCCCGTCAGCTGGCGGCGGCAGAAGGTAATCAGCGCCTCTTCGGTGAGGGCCGGATCCTTTTTCACCACAAAAATTTTGACCGCTTCGCCGCTGCTGCCGGAAGGTACGCCGATGGCGGCCACTTCCTGTACGCCAGCGTGCTGCATCACCACGTCTTCAATTTCATTCGGATAAACGTTGAAGCCGGAGACCAGAATCATATCTTTTTTGCGATCGACAATGCGCAGGAAGCCCTCATCGTCCACTACCGCGATATCGCCGGTGTGCAGCCAGCCGTCTTTGATTATCTCGTTCGTGGCGTCCGGACGCTGCCAGTAGCCCAGCATCACCTGCGGCCCGCGCACGCACAGCTCGCCGGGTTCGCCCGGCGCGACCTCATTGTCGTCATCGTCCACCAGCTTCGCATCGGTTGACGGCACCGGCAGACCAATGCTGCCGCTGTGATAATCGATATCGTGCGGGTTGACGCTCACCAGCGGCGAGCACTCCGTCAGGCCGTAACCCTCCAGCAGATAGCGCCCGGTCAGCTTCACCCAGCGTTCGGCCACCACATTCTGTACCGGCATACCGCCGCCGGCGGACAGGCGCAGAGTGGAAAAATCCAGCTGCTGGAACTCTTTGTTGTTCAACAGCGCGTTGAACAGCGTGTTAACCCCGGTTATCGCGGTAAACGGATACTTCGCCATCTCCTTCACCAGCCCTGGAATATCGCGCGGGTTGGTAATCAGCAGGTTTTGCCCGCCGAGCTCGATGAACAGCAGGCAGTTCATGGTCAGGGCGAAAATATGGTAAAGCGGCAGCGCGGTGACCACCAGCTCTTTCCCCGGGTTGAACAGCGGGCCATAGGTGGCGTTCACCTGCTCAAGGTTGGCAAGCATGTTGCGGTGCGTCAGCATCGCCCCCTTCGCCACGCCGGTGGTGCCGCCGGTATACTGCAGGAAGGCCAGGTCTTCGGCGACCACCTCCGGCTTGATGTACTGCATTCGGTAGCCCTGATGCAGCGCGCGACGAAACGAGATGGCGTCCGGCAGATGGTACTTCGGCACCAGCCGCTTGATGTATTTGACGACAAAATTCACCAGCGTGCCTTTGGCGGTGGAGAGCTGATCGCCCATCCGCGTCAGGATCACGTGTTTTACCTGCGTTTTGTCGACGACCTTTTCCAGCGTATGGGCAAAGTTGGAGACGATAACAATCGCCGCCGCGCCGCTGTCGTTAAGCTGATGCTCCAGCTCGCGGGGCGTGTACAGCGGGTTGACGTTCACCACGATCATCCCGGCGCGCAGAATACCGAACAGCGCCACCGGGTACTGCAGCAGGTTGGGCATCATTAGCGCCACCCGGTCACCCTTTTTCAGGCCGAGCCCCTGCTGAAGATAAGCGGAAAACGCGCGGCTGCGCTCTTCCAGCTTACGGAAGGTCATCACTTCGCCCATATTGATAAACGCGGGCCGATCGGCGTAGCGAGTTACCGAGTGTTCGAACAGTTCTACCAGGGATTGATAACGGTCAGGATTGATCTCCGCCGGAACATCGGCGGGATAACGCTTAAGCCAAACCTTCTTCAATGCATCACCTCTAAAATGAGAATTCGTCGTCATCACAACCCCTGTTAATAAACAAGCCGTTAACATTATATTAACTCAGCGTACCAGTTTATTAATTAATCGGATTTCAGGTTGCGAAGCGCGTCACTATTTATTTTTCTTATGACGTTACTAATAAAGAAACAGCGGACGGGCCGCTGTTTCTTTTAAGTCTAAAAACAACAACTTATTCGGTTACAATGGTGTGTACCGTGGCAGGGCCAGGGCTATACCACCCCCAGCCGCCGTAGCCGTAACGGCGCGGGTATGGCCCCGGTCCCCAGTACCACGGGTCGATAGGCTGCGGCGGCATAACCACCTGCTGCGTCACATTCCAGCGCTTGTAACCCGTCGCCTGCATCAGCATAAAGGTATATGGCGATTCGCCAATTTTACCTTTTACCGTTCCGGTGATGGGACCGACGACGGTCACCAGCTGATTGCGGAAATCGACCGGGTCAAGGAACCCGGCAACGTCAGCATAAATGCGTCCACGGGAGGGAGTGCCCAGCTCCGGACGGGCGCCGTCGTCTAACGGTACGGTGGCAATTTCCAGCCGCGTTTTGCCGTTTTCATTCAGCACGTTCACGACCTTGCCGCCAAAGCGGGCTTCCTGGCCGACGTACAGCTGCGGCGCCGCCATCACGCGCGCCAGATCCTGCTGCGGCGTTGGGCTCGTTCCCTTAATCGCATCCGGTACGGATACACAACCGCTTAACGCTGCGGCAATAACGCCAGCCAGCAGCCAGCGTCCCCACTGTTTATTACCCGCCATGATGCAGCTCCTAAAATGCTTAGTCCTCATCCACTAAGATTCATTCACGGCCCGGAAGTTTCTTCCATGCAACTTCATTGCGCAAATAAACTGGCTCGGCGTGCTCAACGGCGACGGTTTTCCCTTCCGCCAGCAGGTGAACCGCGATGGGCAGCATATCTTCCGCCGCCGGCAGCAGAACTTCGCCGTCAACCAGCGTTGCCGCCGCGCTCTGCGCCATTTCCGGCCAGGCTTTCCAGCCGGTGCCGACCATCGCCCATTCGCCCGTCAGCTGCGTTAAGCGCTCCGCGACCGCCTCCGGCTTGAGCACCGCCTCGCTGGCTTCGCCCAGCCAGACGCCCTGCTCATCGCGCACGTACTCCGCCCAGTAGACTTCGCCCATACGCGCGTCAATCGCCGCCAGCACGCGGGTGGCGCCCGTTTTCCGCCAGGCGCCCTGCGCCATGGTCATCAGCGTCGACACGCCGATCATCGGCAGACCGGCGCCCAGCGCCAGCCCCTGCGCGATACCGATACCGATACGCACGCCGGTAAAACTGCCGGGGCCGCGGCCAAAGGCCAGCGCGTTAAGTTCCGTCAGCATCACGCCGCTCTCGTTCAGGATGTCCTGAACCAGGGGCAGAATGCGCTGGGTGTGTTCTCGGGGGCAAAGCTCGAAGTGAGCAGACGTGCTACCGTCGTTCCACAGGGCCGCAGAGCAGGCCTCGGTCGCGGTATCAATAGCCAGGATTCGCATAGGATGTTGCGCTCTCGCAATAGCTTATCAACAAAATGGCGCGCATCTTACCACAGTTCATCACAAATTACCGCGCCGATGGCACCGCCAGGAAGCGCACCGCCCGGCGGATGTCGCGCGTGCGCGGCGTCGGCGGCAGGCTGGCGAGGAACACCGCGCCGTATGGACGCATCACCAGCCGGTTGTCGCAAATGACCAGCACGCCGCGATCGTCAACGTCGCGGATAAGCCGCCCGACGCCCTGCTTGAGGGTGATCACCGCATCCGGCAGCTGGACCTCGTCGAAAGGATCGCCGCCGCGCAGACGGCAGTCTTCCATCCGCGCTTTAAGCAGCGGATCGTCCGGCGAGGTAAACGGCAGCTTGTCGATAATCACCAGCGACAGCGCGTCGCCGCGCACGTCCACCCCTTCCCAGAAGCTGCTGGTCGCCACCAGCAGCGCATTGCCCGCGCTGACGAACTGCTGCAGCAGCTGTCCTTTGCTGGTTTCCCCCTGCATCAGGACCGGCAGCGTCAGCGTGGCGCGAAACTGTTCGGCAAGATCGCGCATCATGGCGTGCGAGGTGCAGAGCATAAAGCAGCGGCCGTTATTGGCCTCAATCATCGGGCGCAGCATGGCCGCCAGCTGGCGCGCCGCCCCCGGCTGGTTTGGCGAAGGGAGGTTACGCGGTACGCACAGCAGCGCCTGCCGGGCATAATCGAACGGGCTTGGCAGCAGCAGAGACTGCGCCTCGTCGATGCCAAGCCGCATCGTAAAGTGGTGAAGATCGTCGTTTACCGAGAGCGTTGCGGAGGTAAAAATCCAGCTCCCCGGTTTTTGCGCCATCACCTCTTTGAACTTATCGGCGACCGTCAGCGGCGTCAGCGCCAGCGTGAAGTGGCGCGAGGTGCATTCATACCAGTAGCTGTAGCCCGGCTGGTTAGTCTCTTTCAGGCGCTTCAGACGGCTGCGGTACAGCGTGGCGCGCTCAAAGGCGGCGTCCAGCAGCGCGGAGCGGCCGAGCGAGAGTTTGGCGACGTCATAGCACAGCTCAAGCGCGTCATCGAGCAGCAGCAGCGCCCGGCTGATGCCGCTGTCGGCCAGCAGCTCGCGCAGGTTGCCGCGATACCCCGGCTCGCCCAGCTGCAGACGAAAATCCTGGGTGGCCTGCGCCAGCCGATCGGCGCATTTTTGCAGCTGCTGGGTATCTTTTAATTCGGTGCGGTAGGAAATGGTGATGTCTTTAGCCAGATCGAGCAGCTGGCGGCTTGAGAGCGACTGGCCGAAATACTGGCTGGCGATATCCGGAAGCTGGTGCGCTTCATCGAAAATCATCACTTCCGCCTCGGGGATAAGCTCCGCGAACCCGCTCTCTTTGACCACCATATCGGCCAGAAACAGGTGATGGTTGACCACCACCACGTCGGCGTCCATCGCTTTTTTACGCGCTTTTACCACAAAGCAGTCTTTATACAGCGGGCAGTCGCTGCCGAGGCAGTTATCGTTGGTGCTGGTCACCAGCGGCCAGGCCTGAGAGTCTTCCGCTACGCTTGCGCAGGTGCTGATATCGCCGTCGACGGTTTGCGTCGCCCAGCTGCGCAGCAAAATGACATCGCTCAGGGTTTGTACCGGCAGGTCGCCGCCCGCCAGCGCCTGCTGCTCAAGACGCTCAAGGCACAGGTAGTTGGAGCGCCCTTTCAGCAGCGCCGTTTTGCCGCGAAAATCCAGCGCCCGGGCAACGGTCGGCAGGTCGCGGCTGTAGAGTTGGTCCTGCAACGCCTTCGATCCGGTCGAGATTATCACCTTCTTTGCGGCGCGCAGCGCGGGCGCCAGGTAGGCATAGGTTTTCCCGGTGCCGGTCCCTGCCTCAACCACCAGCGGCCGGGCGTCGTCGATGGCCTCCGTCACCGCCAGCGCCATCTGGCGCTGCGGCTCGCGCGGCTTGAATCCCGGTATCGCTTTCGCGAGCTGGCCGTCTGTTGCAAAATCGTCTGTCACGCTGCCCCCTGTATTTTTACACAGGTGATTATGTCAGGGAGACCCGGCAAACGCCAGCCAAACGGGTGACAGCGCCCGGACAATATGGCAGTCTTGCGACGGATTGATGGAACCATACATAAGGAAACTGAAATGACGATTACGCGTATTGATGCTGAAGCCCGCTGGTCTGATGTAGTCATCCACAACCAGACGCTCTACTACACCGGGGTGCCGGAAAATCTGGAGGCGCAGGCGTTTGAGCAGACGGCGAATACGCTGGCGCAGATCGACGCGGTGCTGCAAAAACAGGGCAGCGACAAAACCCGCATTCTTGATGCCACCATTTTCCTCGCCGACAAAAGCGATTTCGCCGCCATGAACCAGGCCTGGGATGCGTGGGTGGTTGCCGGCCATGCGCCGGTGCGCTGCACCGTGCAGGCAGGCCTGATGAAGCCGCAGTACAAGGTCGAGATCAAAATCATCGCCGCCGTCTGAGGCGGACTACTCGTCTTCATCCTCAAAGCGCGCCACGATCCGTTCGCCGGTATGGCTGGCGCGCAGCTCTTCGGCGACAAGGGCGATCGCCTGGCCGCTGCTCATTCCCTGGGCCATTAACTCCTGAATACGCTCGACCGCTTTCTGCTGCTGATCGTGGCTCAGTGAAGGTAAACCTGCAAACATGGTGAACTCCTGCTACATTGTGGACGCTTATTATTTCATGCCGTCCCGGGGTTCGCCAGTGGACGGTGCTATCTGAATTGAGGTCGATGTTGTCCCCTTCTGTCATTACGCTGCCCTGGCGCGCTGATGCCGCTGAACGCTATTTTACCCCGCTGCACGCTACGCCGTGGGCAATGCTGCTGCACTCCGGCAATGCCCGGCATCCGCACAACCGCTTCGATATTTTGGTCGCCGACCCGGTCATGACGCTCACCACCTGCGGCGAGATCACTACCCTCGACAGCAGCGGTTCGACCCGCACGTCGACGGACGACCCGCTGCTGCTGTTGCAGCAGGCGCTGGATGACTGCGGCATCCGCCCCGCCGCCAGCGACGACCTGCCGTTTCAGGGCGGCGCGCTGGGCCTGTTCGGCTATGACTTAGGCCGTCGCTTTGAAACGCTGCCAGCCATCGCGCAGGCCGATATTGCCGCCCCCGATATGGCGATCGGCATCTATCGCTGGGCGCTGATCGTCGACAACGCGCGTCAGCGGGTGTCGCTGCTAAGTTACGATGATCCCCAGCAGCGCCTGGCGTGGCTGGAGACCCTGAGCGCCCCCGCCGAAGGCGACTTCGCCCTGACCTCGCCCTGGCGTTCCAACATGTCGCGGGCGGTATACGGCGAGAAATTTCGCCAGGTGCAGGCCTATCTGCACAGCGGAGACTGCTATCAGGTCAACCTCGCTCAGCGCTTTCAGGCGAGCTACCGCGGCGACGAGTGGCAGGCGTTTTGCCAGCTCAACCGCGTTAACCGCGCCCCGTTCAGCGCCTTTCTTCGTCTCCCGGACAGCGCGATTCTGAGCCTGTCGCCGGAGCGGTTTATCCGCCTTGCGCAGGGCCATATCCAGACGCGCCCCATCAAAGGCACCCTGCCCCGGCTCGCCGACCCGCAGCGCGACGCGGAGCAGGCGGAGAAGCTGCGTGCGTCGCCGAAAGACCGGGCGGAAAATCTGATGATCGTCGATTTGATGCGTAACGACATCGGCCGCGTGGCGGTGCCCGGCAGCGTGCGGGTGCCGGAACTGTTCGTTGTCGAACCCTTTCCGGCCGTGCATCATCTGGTCAGCACCATCAGCGCGCAGCTGCCCGCATCGCTTAACGCCAGCGACCTGCTTCGCGCTGCGTTTCCCGGCGGTTCTATCACCGGCGCGCCGAAGATCCGCGCCATGGCGATAATCGATGAGCTCGAGCCGCAGCGGCGTAACGCATGGTGCGGCAGCATCGGCTATATAAGCTTCTGCGGCACGATGGACACCAGCATCACTATCCGTACGCTGACGGCGACCGGCGGGCAGATATACTGCTCAGCGGGCGGCGGTATTGTGGCCGACAGCGAGGAAGAGGCGGAATATCAGGAAACGTTTGATAAAGTGAATCGTATTCTGCAGCAACTGGAGCGTTAACCGATGGACAGCCCGGCCCTGAATCTTGATGATTTTATCTCCCGCTTTCAGCTGCTGCGCCCGCAGCCCGCGCGCGCCACGCTGAATCAGCGCAAGGCTGCCGTACTGATCCCTATCGTGCGGCGCGAACAGCCGGGCCTGCTGCTGACCCAGCGTTCGCCGCTGTTGCGCAAGCATGCGGGTCAGGTGGCGTTCCCTGGCGGCGCGGTCGACAGCAGCGACGCGTCGCTGATTGCCGCCGCGCTGCGTGAAGCGCAGGAGGAAGTCGCCATTCCGCCCGCGTCGGTCGAGGTGATCGGCGTGCTGCCGCCCATCGACAGCGTCACCGGTTTCCAGGTGACGCCGGTCGTCGGCATTATCCCCCCCAATCTGCACTATCACGCCAGCGTTGATGAAGTCTCCGCCGTCTTTGAAATGCCGCTTGCCGAAGCGTTAAGACTGGGGCGCTACCACCCGCTGGATATTCATCGCCGCGGCAACGCGCACCGGGTCTGGCTCTCCTGGTATCAGCATTATTTTGTCTGGGGAATGACCGCAGGCATTATTCGTGAACTGGCGTTACAAATTGGCATGAAGCCTTAACTATACTGTGGGTACAGGCGATGTCCTTCTGCGATCCGGCATTAGTAAAACCGGGGCAAGGCATTAGTTTAATTCATGTGAATAGTTAAGCTGCCCGCGGTGTTCCCTCTTACACTATGCGCAGTTATTACATCGTTACCGGAACCTTTCGGTAACCCTGTCAGGAGTGTTAGCGTGATTAGTATATTCGACATGTTTAAGGTGGGGATTGGCCCCTCGTCCTCCCACACCGTAGGCCCCATGAAGGCCGGGAAGCAGTTCGTCGATGACCTGGTCGAAAAGGGACTGATTGATGACGTCACCCGCGTGGTGGTTGACGTTTACGGTTCATTGTCTTTAACCGGTAAAGGCCACCATACCGATATCGCCATTATCATGGGTCTGGCGGGCAACATGCCGGATACCGTGGACATCGACGCCATCCCGGCGTTTATTCGCGATGTTGAAACCCGCGGCAAGCTGCCGCTGGCGCGCGGTCGTCGGGAAGTCGATTTCCCGCTGAACGACGGCATGCGTTTTCACAGCGACAATCTGTCCCTGCACGAGAACGGCATGCAGATCCATGCCCTCGTCGGCGATAAGGTCGTCTACAGCAAAACGTACTACTCTATCGGCGGTGGATTCATCGTCGACGAAGAGCATTTCGGCAAGGACAGCAGCAGCGAGCTGAACGTTCCTTATCCGTTTAAATCGGCGACTGACATGCTCGGCTACTGCAAAGAGACCGGCCTGTCGCTCTCCGGCATGGTGATGCACAACGAGCTGGCGCTGCACAGCAAGCAGGAGATAGACGCGTATTTCGCCAACGTCTGGCAGACCATGCAGGCCTGTATCGATCGCGGGATGAATACCGAAGGCGTTCTGCCGGGGCCGCTGCGCGTACCGCGTCGCGCCTCTGCCCTGCGCCGTATGCTGGTCGCCAGCGATAAGCTGTCTACCGATCCGATGAACGTTATCGACTGGGTGAACATGTTCGCGCTGGCGGTTAACGAAGAAAACGCCGCCGGCGGCCGCGTCGTCACGGCGCCCACCAACGGCGCGTGCGGCATCGTTCCGGCGGTGCTGGCCTATTACGATCACTTTATCGAACCCGTCAGCCCGGATATCTACATCCGCTACTTTATGGCGGCGGGCGCTATCGGCGCGCTGTACAAGATGAACGCCTCCATTTCCGGCGCGGAAGTCGGCTGTCAGGGCGAAGTCGGCGTGGCCTGTTCAATGGCGGCGGCGGGTCTGGCCGAACTGCTTGGCGCCAGCCCGGAGCAGGTTTGCGTGGCGGCGGAAATCGGCATGGAGCACAACCTGGGGCTGACCTGCGACCCGGTGGCCGGACAGGTTCAGGTACCGTGTATCGAGCGTAACGCTATCGCCTCGGTAAAAGCGATCAACGCCGCCCGTATGGCAATGCGCCGCACCAGCGAACCGCGTGTTTCTCTGGATAAGGTCATTGAGACCATGTACGAGACGGGGAAAGACATGAACGCCAAATACCGTGAAACCTCTCGCGGCGGTCTGGCGATCAAAGTTCAGTGTGACTAACATCTTCTCGCCCATCCTCCCCGGATGGGCGATTTATTTCATAGCGTAGCTTAAATACGCCACGCGATGCTCACCCGCAAAAAGTCTTAATCCTGCTCCTCGTCGTGCGGCCTTTCTTTTACGATACGAACCATATCGACGCGGTAGTCATTGGCTTCCATGACGGTTATCTGCAGCGTTCCGACGGTAAAGACATCGCCTGCCCGCGGGATCTGACCGTTAACCGCGATCACCAGTCCTGCGACGGTAGCAATATCGTCATCATCGTTCACCAGGCCATCAAGGCCCAGCGCCTGCTGCAGGGCGTGCAGGTCCGTCGTCCCTTTCACCAGCCAGCCGTCGCCATCAATCACGATTTCCGGGGTTTCATCGGCATCCGGGAACTCGCCGGCGATGGCCTCAAGCACGTCCAGCGGCGTGACCAGCCCCTGCACCACGCCAAATTCATTGGTGACAATGACGAAACTGCCGCGGGCGCGGCGCAGCACGCCCAGCAGGTTAATCGGGTCCAGGGTTTCCGGGACGATGATCGCCGGAGAGCCTGCGGCGATAGCCGCAACATCTTCTCCTGCCTCAAGCGCCACCAGCATCTCTTTCGCCCGCACGATACCGATAATTTCGTCCAGCTCCCCGCGGCACACCGGGAACAGGCTGTGCGGCGAGGAGAGCAGCTGCTCGCGGATTTCATCCACGCCCAGAGAGGCGTCAACCCAGCTGATTTCGCCGCGCGGCGTCATAATGGTGCGCAGCGAGCGTGACGCCAGGGTCAGCACGCCGTTGATCATATAGCGCTCTTCATCAGCAAACGCGCCTTCCGGCACCGGCACCGTCGCAGGGCTTTCGCCATCGTGCTGAACCGATACCTGCTTACGTCCGCCCATCAGGCGCAGAATAGCGTCAGCCGTGCGGGCGCGCAGCGGCAGCGCGGACTGGTGACGAATAAAGTTACGGCGAGCAATCTGGTTAAACAGCTCAATGATGATGGAGAAGCCAATCGCCGCGTACAGGTAACCTTTCGGAATATGGAAGCCGAAACCTTCCGCGATGAGGCTCAGGCCAATCATCAGCAGGAAGCTCAGGCAGAGCACCACCACCGTCGGGTGCTGGTTGACGAATCGCGTCAACGGCTTAGAGGCCAGCAGCATCACCGCCATGGCGATAACCACCGCCGTCATCATCACCGGAAGATGGTTCACCATCCCGACCGCCGTAATGACCGCATCCAGCGAGAACACCGCATCCAGCACGACTATTTGTAGCACCACGACCCAAAAGCTGGCGTAGCCTTTGCCATGACCGGAATCATGCTGACGGTTTTCAAGCCGCTCGTGCAGCTCCGTGGTCGCCTTAAACAGCAGGAACAGGCCGCCCAGCAGCATGATCAAATCACGCCCTGAGAAGGAGTAATCCCACACGGTGAACAGCGGACTGGTCAGCGTAACCAACCACGAGATAACCGACAGCAACACAAGACGCATGACCAGCGCCAGCGACAGCCCCATCAGGCGTGCTTTATCACGCTGTTTTGGCGGCAGCTTGTCGGCAAGAATGGCGATAAAAACCAGGTTATCGATACCCAGCACAATCTCAAGGACGACCAGCGTCAGCAGGCCTGCCCAGATTGACGGATCCATTAAGAATTCCATGTCTGGCTCCTGTGGTGAGCACGGTTTGTCATCCTGATGACATTCGCAGGCATAACAATAATGTAAGAAATATCAGCGTGGCGCGGCGAGCCGGTATGACAGGCACTATACTGCCTGTGGGTGAATTGACGTCGGTGACGGTCCATATGGTGGGTTAAACCCTGTACTCCTGTGTGATTAAACAGGCGCTAAACATAGCAAACATTCGTGGTTTAGCGCAAAGATTTACCCGTCTTTGCAAAAAAAGCGTTATTTCGCGCTTCAAAATTGTTCTTCGTCTATAACTAAATTACGGATCTTCATCACATTAATTATTTTTTCACTATCTAAAATAATTCGCGGAAGTCATTGGTTTTCATTCTCTAACCCTTATCTGAATCGATTCGGTTACAGCCAACGGTTCATATGTATCAGTGATAATGATGCATCTCGATAATAAAGGAGGTAGCAAGTGACGATTGCTATTGTAATAGGCACACATGGTTGGGCTGCAGAACAACTGCTTAAAACAGCGGAAATGTTGTTGGGCGAGCAGGAAAACGTCGGCTGGATCGATTTCGTACCAGGCGAAAACGCTGAAACGATTATTGAGAAATACAACGCCCAGTTGGCGAAACTCGACACCAGCAAAGGCGTGCTGTTTCTTGTCGATACATGGGGAGGAAGCCCGTTCAACGCGGCAAGCCGTATTGTTGTCGATAAAGAACAGTATGAAGTTATTGCTGGCGTAAACATCCCGATGCTGGTTGAAACGCTGATGGCGCGTGACGATAACCCGGCCTTTGACGAGTTGGTGGCTATCGCCGTTGAAACCGGTCGCGACGGCGTGAAAGCGCTGAAAGCGAAACCGGCGGAAAAAGCCGCGCCTGCCCCAGCGCCGAAGGCCGCCGCGCCTGCGAAACCGATGGGTCCGAATGATTATATGGTTATCGGCCTCGCACGTATCGATGACCGTCTGATTCACGGACAAGTCGCCACCCGCTGGACCAAAGAGACCAACGTTTCCCGCATCATCGTCGTCAGTGACGAAGTGGCGGCGGATACCGTTCGCAAGACGCTGCTGACCCAGGTTGCGCCTCCGGGCGTCACCGCGCACGTCGTTGATGTCGAGAAGATGATCCGCGTCTACAACAACCCGAAATACGCAGGCGATCGCGTCATGCTGCTGTTTACCAACCCGACCGACGTTGAGCGCATCGTCGAGGGCGGCGTGAAGATCACCTCCGTCAACATCGGCGGTATGGCGTTCCGCCAGGGCAAAACCCAGGTGAACAACGCCGTTTCAGTCGATGAAAAAGATATCGAAGCGTTTAAGAAACTGAACGATCGCGGTATCGAACTGGAAGTCCGTAAGGTTTCCAACGATCCGAGACTGAAAATGATGGAGCTTATCAGCAAGGTGACAAAATAACGCCAGCGCTGGCTCTTAACCAATTTTCACACTTAAGGCTTATGTTATAGGAGAAGTACAATGGAGATTACCACTCTTCAGATTGTGCTGGTGTTCATCGTCGCGTGTATTGCGGGTATGGAGTCCGTACTTGATGAATTTCAGTTCCACCGTCCATTGGTGGCCTGTACCCTGATCGGTCTGGTTCTGGGCGATATGAAAACCGGTATTATCATCGGTGGTACCCTTGAGATGATCGCGCTGGGCTGGATGAACATCGGTGCGGCGGTTGCCCCTGATGCGGCGCTGGCCTCTATCATTTCGACCGTTCTGGTTATCGCCGGCCATCAAAGCATTGGCGCCGGTATCGCGCTGGCTATCCCGCTGGCGGCGGCAGGTCAGGTCCTGACCATTATCGTTCGTACTATCACCGTGGCGTTCCAGCACGCGGCGGATAAAGCGGCCGATACCGGCAACCTGACGGCGCTGTCCTGGATCCACGTCTCCTCCCTGTTCCTGCAGGCAATGCGTATCGCTATTCCGGCGGTTATCGTTGCGGTTTCCGTTGGCACCAGCGAAGTTCAGGGCATGCTGAACGCGATTCCTGAAGTCGTTACCAGCGGTCTGAACATCGCCGGCGGCATGATCGTGGTCGTTGGTTATGCGATGGTTATCAACATGATGCGCGCGGGCTACCTGATGCCGTTCTTCTACCTCGGCTTCGTTACCGCGGCATTCACCAACTTCAACCTGGTTGCTCTGGGCGTCATTGGCGCCGTCATGGCAATCCTCTACATCCAGCTGAGCCCGAAATACAACCGCTCTGCTGGTGCGCCGGCGCAGGCTGCTGGTGATAACTCCCTTGATAACGAACTGGACTAACAGGTGAGCGAAATGGTTGATATGACTAAAACTACCACCGAGAAAAAACTCACCCCGGGTGATATTCGTGGCGTGTTCCTCCGTTCGAACCTGTTCCAGGGGTCATGGAACTTCGAACGTATGCAGGCGCTCGGCTTCTGTTTCTCCATGGTGCCGGCCATCAAGCGCCTGTATCCGGAAAACAACGACGCGCGTAAACAGGCGATTAAACGCCACCTTGAGTTCTTTAACACCCATCCGTACGTCGCGGCGCCGGTGCTCGGCGTTACGCTGGCGATGGAAGAGCAGCGTGCAAACGGCGCAGAAATCGACGACGGCGCCATCAACGGTATCAAAGTTGGTCTGATGGGGCCGCTGGCAGGCGTCGGCGACCCGATCTTCTGGGGTACCGTTCGTCCGGTATTTGCGGCGCTGGGCGCCGGCATCGCGATGAGCGGCAGCCTGCTGGGTCCGCTGCTGTTCTTCTTCCTGTTCAACATCGTACGTCTGGCGACTCTCTACTACGGTATCGCCTACGGCTACCGTAAAGGCGTGGACATCGTTAAGGACATGGGCGGCGGCTTCCTGCAAAAACTGACTGAGGGGGCGTCAATCCTCGGCCTGTTTGTCATGGGGGCGCTGGTTAACAAATGGACGCACGTGAACATCCCGCTGGTGGTGTCTAAAATCACCGGTTCTGACGGCCAGGTTCACGTGACAACCGTGCAGACTATCCTTGACCAGCTGATGCCTGGCCTGGTGCCTCTGCTGCTGACCTTCGCCTGCATGTGGCTGCTGCGTAAGAAAGTAAACCCGCTGTGGATCATCGTTGGCTTCTTCGTCATCGGTATCGTGGGCTACGCCATCGGCCTGCTGGGTCTGTAATAACGCTGCTGTACGCCGGGGGCTTGCCCCCGGTTTTTTTATTTCGGAGGCTTAATGACAATCACGGATTTGGTGCTGGTGCTGTTTATCATTGCTCTGATGGCCTACGCCGTTTATGACCAATTCATCATGCCGCGCCGCAACGGCCCCGTCCTGCTCTCAATTCCCCTGCTCCGCCGCGGACGCGCGGATGGCCTGATCTTCGTTGGTCTGGTGGCCATTCTGATTTATAACAACATCAACAGCCACGGTGAATTAATGACCACATGGTTATTAAGCGCGCTGGCCCTGATGGGGTTATATCTGTTCTGGATACGCGTTCCGCACATAATCTTTAAGTCACACGGTTTTTTCTTTAATAATGTGTGGATAGAATATAACCGCATTAAAGAGATGAATTTATCGGAAGACGGCGTGCTGGTAATGCAATTAGAGCAACGGCGCCTGCTTATTCGCGTTAAAAACATTGACGACCTCGAAAAAATCTATCACCTTCTCATTAAAACTCAATAAGTTATAATATAGCCAAAGCTATACATGCAGTTATTTTGCGCATGAAAAACTATAGCTCTGGCTATATCTCCCAACAAAACCATACGTTTATTTTTAACGTTTTCATTACCAATCAATTCAAATGCAAATCGTTATCAATTAACCAGGAAAATATTAGCCGCGCATTGTTGTTTTAGTTTCTAAAATTATGTTAAGGTTGCGCCCGTCGTTGGGGAGTAGCCGATTTCCTTACCCGGGAAATGTATACGTCAACATACTCGTTTAAAAAAACGTGGCGTATACGGATCATCTTCTGCATTGCCGAAGGTGCTCAGGCGAGACCATTGATACATCAACTGCTGTTTACTGGGGGCAGTGATGTGTCATATGGATTATCCCCGGTCAGGACTCACGATGAATCTCTCAGCCACTATTCTCCTTGCCTTCGGTATGTCGATGGACGCTTTTGCTGCCTCCATCGGGAAAGGCGCCACTCTGCATAAACCCAAATTTTCTGAAGCGCTGCGCACCGGTCTTATCTTCGGCAGCATTGAAACACTGACGCCGCTTATCGGCTGGGGGCTGGGCATGCTGGCCAGCCAGTTCGTGCTGGAATGGAACCACTGGATAGCGTTTGTTCTGCTGGTATTTCTCGGCGGACGAATGATCGTCGAGGGGTTTCGCGGCGTCGATGACGATGAGGAGATCCCGCATCGTCACGGCTTCTGGCTGCTGGTCACCACCGCTATCGCCACCAGCCTCGACGCCATGGCCGTTGGCGTGGGTCTGGCTTTCCTGCAGGCGAACATTCTGCTGACCGCGCTGGCCATCGGCTGCGCTACCTTCCTGATGTCCACCCTCGGCATTATGGTCGGGCGTTATATTGGCCCGCTGCTCGGCAAACGCGCCGAAATCCTCGGCGGTATCGTCCTTATCGGCATCGGCAGCCAGATCCTCTGGAGCCACTTCGCTGGTTAATCTTCCCGACGCCAGACCTGAATCACAAAATCGGTCTGGCAGTCAAACTGCGCTTTCTGCGCAAGCTGCTCCCTGACCTGCGGTTTCGCCCGCCAGGCGAACGGCGTCATCTGCAGCAGGGCGACCGCCTCCGCGCCGCTGAGCGTCATCGGGTAGGCGAGCGCCGACTCCTGAACCAGCAAAAAGCCGGGCAGCTGCTCATCGTTCGGCGCGTGCAGCCGTACTTCGTCGTATATCAGTCCTTTTAGCTCCATCAGGTGCCGCGGACCCGGCGTTGCGGTAATCACCACCCCACCCACTTTCACTACCCTGGCAAGCTCATGCGGATTGCAGGGGGCATAGATACGCACGACGGCATCCATACAGGCGTCGACAAACGGCAGCCGCTGGCTTGAGGCCACGCAAAACTCGACCTGCGGATAGCGTTTCGCTCCTGCGCGTACGGCGGATTTTGACACATCCAGACCCCACGTCCGCTGCGCCAGCGCGGCAAACGCATGGGTGTAATACCCTTCCCCACAGCCGATATCGAGGATCTGCGCAGGCGATACGCTTTGCAGCAGCGCGCTGATGGCGTCGCGCAACGGCTGATAGTGCCCGGCATCAAGAAACGCCCGGCGCGCCTGCATCATTTCCGCGCTGTCGCCCGGATCGCGCGAGCGTTTATGCTGCACCGGCAACAGATTAACGTACCCCTCTTTCGCCAGGTCAAACTGGTGGCGTTGGGGGCAGACGTAGCTGTTTTGCTGGCGGGTCAGCGGCGCATGGCAAAGTGGGCAACTCCAGGACATAGGAACTCCGGTATCAGGGAAAGGGCGCAAGTGTACCGCTATACGCCCCCGGGATGAAGTATTACAGCGTCGGCGCCTGACTATCGCTGCGGTGCATCACGATAAGATTCTCCGATCCTGGCGCAATGCCGTCCGGCATGACGTTTTCCAGACGCAGGACGTCGCCCATGATCTGGCTGAACACCGGGGCCGAAACCGCGCCGCCGTAGTAATCGCCATTTTGCGGATCGTTTATCACGACCACCAGCGCAAACTGCGGGCGACTGGCGGGCGCCACGCCCGCCGTGTAGGCGACATACTTGTCCACGTACTTCCCGTCAGGGCCGATCTTCTTGGCGGTACCGGTTTTCACCGCCACCCGGTAGTCGCGAACCGCCGCCTTGATCCCGCCGCCGCCCGGTAGCGCCACGCTTTCCATCATATGCTCGACCTGGTGCACAATCTCCGGCGACATCACCTGGCGCCCGATGACCGGCGGGTCGATACGGGTAATCGACAGCGGCCGCTCCATACCAAAGCCGCCGATGGTGGCGTAGACGTGGGCCAGCTGCAGCGGCGTCACCATGAGTCCATACCCAAAGGCAAAGGTCGCCCGGTCGAGCTGGCTCCAGAAGCGGCGCTGGGGTAAGAACCCCTGGCTTTCACCGGTCAGCCCCAGACCGGTCGGCTGACCAAAACCGAAGGCGCTGTAGGTATCGAGCAACCGCTGAATCGGCATCGCCAGCGACAGCCTCGACACGCCGGTGTCGCTCGATTTTTGCAAAATGCCGGTGAGGCTAAGCTCAGGGTAATAGCCCACGTCGCGGATACGGTGACCGTCCAGCATATAGGGGTGGGTATCCACCACGCTGTCCGGCTGCACAATGCCCTGACGCAGCGCCGTCATCAGCACCAGCGGTTTCACCGTCGAACCCGGCTCGAAGGTGTCGCTGATGGCGCGGTTGCGGAAATCATCCAGCGTCGCGCTGTCGCGGTTATTGGGGTTAAAGTCCGGGAAGCTCGCCATCGACAGAATTTCGCCGGTATCAATTTTAATCAGCACCGCCGCGCCGGACTCCGCCTTGTTCCAGCGCACCGCGTTATCCAGTGCGTCTTCCGTCACGGTCTGCAGGCGCTCGTCGATGCTGAGCTGCAGATTGTGCGCGGGTACCGGCGTCACTTCGGTCAGGTTCTCAATAACTTTGCCGTGCTTGTCTTTGCGCACCAGCCGCAGGCCCGGCTTCCCCTGCAGCTGCGCGTTAAAGCTCTTCTCCACCCCTTCGATGCCCTGGTCATCAATATTGGTAAAGCCGAGCAGGTTAGCCGCCACGTGCCCCGCCGGATAAAAGCGGCGCGACTCCTCGCGCAGGTTGATTCCCGGCAGATGCAGCTTATCGATCCAGTCAGCCTGCTGCGGGTCGACCTGGCGCGCCAGATATAAAAAGCGGGAATGCGGATGCTGCACGATGCGGGAAGACAGCTCGGCGAGCGACAGATGCAGCGCATTCGCCAGCGCCTGCCAGCGCGCGCTGTAGCCAACGCCTCCTTTTTCCAGCACCGTCTGCGGATCCGCCCAGATAGCGCTCACCGGTACGCTTACCGCCAGCGGCCGCCCTTCCCTGTCGGTTATCATGCCGCGAGGCACATCGATTGTTTCTTCGCGCAATGAGCGCAAATCCTCTTGCCTGACGAGGTTGTCTGGCGAAACGATCTGCAGCCAGCCGATGCGGGCCAGCAAGAGTCCTAAACAGCAGAGGATCCCCACGCACAGCAGTCCAAAACGAAAAGGGGGGATGGTAAAGCGATGGTTTTGCACTCCGGCTCCTGATGATTAGTTGCAACCTCATGATTTAACACGAAACACATGACGGAAAACCGATAAACAGTGCTAATAATCACAGGATTTTGCAACAAAGCGCGACCGGACGAGAGATGCAGACACAATTTGCAACATGCAGTAAAAAGCCCCGCATTACGCGAGGCTTTATGGCTGATTTCAATGAGATCAGTGGATTCGTAATCAGATAGCGGTTACGTTAACAGCTGCCGGGCCTTTCTGGCCGTCCTGAATTTCGAACTCAACGTTCTGGCCTTCAGCCAGAGTTTTGAAGCCGTTACCCTGGATTGCAGAGAAGTGTACGAACACGTCTTTGCTGCCATCAGCCGGAGTAATGAACCCAAAACCTTTGGACTCGTTGAACCACTTAACTTGACCTTTAATCTTTGCCATTTGCAAAATTCCTTAGAATGTTTTCTTCGCCCGTGGGCACTTACATAGATAAAACTGAGACATTACTGCATGAGGCACTAATATAAGGTTCGGCAGAGAAGCGGTATTCAACGACAACGTGTTTACTCAGGACTTCTTTACTGAAAATGCCACACATAGACAGAACTGTACCTCGTTTAACCCAAAACGTGTTATCACACACAACGTAAATTATGGCAAGCCATTTTTAAACGTGTCTGGATCGGTCGCACAAATTAGAGAACTAAGCGTTGATCGCCTGCACAGTTATGCGTGCCCGACAACGCTTAGCGAATCGCTATGCCTGCCCATAACATCCGTCAAGCTCTCGGTTTTGCGCGACTTTTCTACCATAGCGCGTCAACTTTGCGCCGTCCAGATCGCAAGCGCGTAAACCTGAATTTTTCTAAAGTTAGAAACAATCATGCATAATTATGTCGCACAAAAAACACGCTATGTTAAAAAAAATCTCGTCCGGCGACCATAGATAATTATTATCGATAATGCATCACAATAATGAAAATTTGATGACATCTACGAAATAGCGCAATAAAAACGTTTCGCTGCGGCGAAAACGCCGGCACATAAAAAAAACTGCCGTCAGGCTTAAACAAAATCAGCAATAATTCACAAATTAACGTACGCCGGAGCGATTAATACAATATCGCAATAATGTATGACAGACGGGTATATGAATCTCAGGGGAGGGATTCCCGGTAACGGATTGATACCGGGAATGTACCGCGCTTCAGCGTTCAGCGACAAGGCGAATAAAACCGTCGTCCTCATCTTCCTGCGCCGCCTGCGCAGACGCATCCTGCTCTGCCGACGCTTCCTTTTCCGGCTCATTCGCTTCGCAAAGACGGCGCAACAGCGCAGTCTGACGCTTCTGCTGATCTAACAACGCTTCCAGTAACTCGATTTGCTCATTGCTGCGGGCGCTGGCGCGGCGAACAAAAAACCACAAAACCAACCCAACGACAACAACCAGAAGAGACATGACCAGCGGGGCCATGCCCATTACTCCGGAACTGATTACTTCCATCATCTCACCACCTCAAAAAGAAGCCATTATTCTACCACTCAGGCTGAGGAAGAAAATCACCTGTGAGAAAAATGGTCTACCAGGGAATGAACTTGTTGATGGTACAAATACCGCTGAAAAACTGCACATCCTGATCGCACAACACGTTGATCGTCTGCGTCCACAGCAGCAGACAGGCGATCAGCAGAACAACGATCACAATGATCCAGCGTAACTTTTTCACTCCACTCTCCGGGTAACTGCAACCTGTGAACAGGTTAGCATGCTAATCTTAAACCGCGGCTAACTGTAATAGGTTCCGATCATTTTAGGAATCATCGACTTGTTTCAGAGCATGATCCGGATAGGCTGATTGGCGGGAAGAAACAATAATGAGGCAACAATGCGCTTAGTGATACGTTCTGTTCTTGTGCTGGCCATCGCCTGGATCGCCCTGCTATTAAGCGGTTACGGCGTACTTATCGGCAGCAGCGAAAATGTTGGCGGCCTGGGATTACAGTGTAAATACCTGACCGCTCGCGGCACCAGTACCGCACAATATGTGCATTCAAACAGCGGAATCATCGGCATGACCAACTGCCCGCTGCTGCGCAAAAGCGATATCGTCGTCGATAAAGGGTAAAAAAAAACGCCGCAATCGCGGCGTTTTTCACAGCAACGGCGCGGCTCAGAACGGATAGTCGTTGTAGCCCATCTGCTCAGAAATTTTACGCGCCGCCGTATGCAGCATGCTGACGTACTCCTGCAGGCGATCTTCGGAGAAACGCAGCGTCGGGAAAGAGATGCTCAGACCCGCAATAACCACGCCAAAGCGGTCAAATACCGGCACGCCGATGCAGCGTAATCCCTCTTCCTGCTCTTCGTTATCTTCGCCATAACCCTGCTCGCGCACCTGCGCCAGTACCGGCAGCAGCGCCTCCGTCGAGGTTATCGTGCGGCTGGTGCTGCGCTTGTACTCTACGCCTTCCAGAATCTGCTGCACCTCATCGGCATCGCGCCAGGCCAGCAGGACTTTGCCGATCGCGGTGCTGTATAGCGGGTTGCGGCGCCCGATGCGGGAGTACATGCGCAGGTTGTACATCGAGTCGATTTTATGGATGTACACAATGCTGTCTTCATCCAGCGCGCCAAGGTGGATAGTCTCTTTCGTCAGGCGCGACAGTTCACGCATTTGAATGTCCGCGCTGCGAACCAGATCCACGTTTTGCAGCGCACGGGCGCCGAGTTCAAACAGCTTAAGCGTCAGCGAATACTTCTCGGACTCCCCTTCCTGCGCCACATAACCCAGGGACTTCATGGTCTGCAAAAAGCGATAGACCGTGCTTTTTGACATCATGACGCGCTGCGACAGTTCGGTAATACCGATCTCACGCTCTTCTCCGAGCGCCTGGAGGATGCCAAAAACCTTCAATACTGAAGAGACTGAATCTGGCTGCTTATCCAAATCCGCGACTGCCATTTATCACCTCATTGCCACTGTTTTATAAAAAATAGAACTGGTTTTTATTATAATTTCCCCGAACCGCCGTCGCAATCGATCTTCGGTAACTTCGTTACAAATCTGCGACATACTGCCTGATAATCAATGCTAAAATCATTACCTGTATAATGATTTCACTAAAGACCTATTTTCAACATGGAAAAAGCCTTTACTGATGGTTTGCCGCTGCCGCAGCGTTATGGCGCCATCCTGACCATTGTTCTTGGGATCTCCATGGCCGTGCTGGACGGCGCTATCGCTAACGTTGCGCTGCCGACCATCGCCAGCGATCTCAACGCTTCCCCCGCCGCCTCCATCTGGATTGTGAACGCCTATCAGATTGCGATTGTCATCTCCCTGCTGTCGCTGTCCTATCTTGGCGATATGTTCGGCTATCGCCGGATCTACAAGTGCGGCCTGGTCGTATTTACCTGCACCTCGCTTATCTGCGCGCTTTCCCACTCGCTGGAAATGCTCACGCTCGCGCGCGTCGCGCAGGGCCTCGGCGGCGCGGCGCTGATGAGCGTCAACACGGCGCTCATCCGTCTCATCTATCCCCAGCGTTTTCTTGGGCGTGGAATGGGGATTAACTCGTTTATCGTCGCGGTCTCTTCCGCCGCCGGGCCGACGATTGCGGCGGCGATTCTGTCGGTAGCCTCCTGGCAGTGGCTGTTTTTGATTAACGTTCCGCTCGGCATCATTTCACTGCTGCTGGCGATCCGCTATCTGCCGCCCAACGGCGCGCGCAGCCATGCCCCGCGCTTTGACCTGCCCAGCGCGGTGATGAATGCGCTCACCTTCGGACTGCTGATTACCGCGCTCGGCGGTTTCGCCCAGGGGCAATCGGTACAGCTGGTGCTGGCGGAAGTGGCGGTAATGCTGGTCGTCGGCTTCTTCTTTATTCGCCGCCAGCTGCGCCTGCCGGTACCGCTGCTGCCCGTTGATCTGCTGCGCATTCCGCTGTTTTCGCTCTCTATCTGTACCTCCATCTGCTCGTTTTGCGCACAGATGCTGGCGCTGGTTTCCCTGCCCTTCTTTTTACAAACCATGATGGGCCGCAGCGAAGTCGAAACCGGGCTGCTGCTGACGCCCTGGCCGCTGGCGACCATGGTGATGGCGCCGCTGGCGGGCTATCTGATCGAAAAAGTGCACGCCGGGCTGCTCGGCGCGCTGGGGCTGGCGATTATGGCCTGCGGGCTGTTCGCGCTGGCGCTGCTGCCCCCGGCGCCGCACGACATCGATATTATCTGGCGCATGGTGCTGTGCGGTGCCGGGTTCGGCCTGTTCCAGTCGCCGAACAACCATACGATAGTCTCCTCCGCGCCTCGCCACCGCAGCGGCGGCGCCAGCGGCATGCTCGGCACCGCCCGCCTGCTCGGGCAAAGTACCGGAGCGGCGCTGGTCGCGCTGCTGTTTAACCTGCTGGGGAATCAGGGCACCCATACCTCGCTGCTGCTGGCGGGCATCCTGGCGGTGATTGCGGCGGTCATCAGCGGGCTGCGGATCGCCCAGCCTCGCAGCCAGGCATAAAAAAAGGCGCCTGCGAAGAGGCGCCCTTTGGCTGCTGTGAACGAGTTACTTGAGATACTCGCCGCTGCGCAGCGCTTCGATGCGCTTATCCAGCGGCGGGTGGGTCATAAACAGCTCGCTGAGCGATTTCGACTTACCGTTAATGCAGAACGCCATCATGCTGCTCGCTTCCTGCGGCTCATAGCTGGTTTTAAGACGCTGCAGAGCGGCAATCATTTTCTCGCGCCCGACCAGTTTGGCTGAACCGGCGTCGGCATGGAATTCGCGGTAGCGCGAGAACCACATGGTAATGATGCTGGCCAGAATACCAAATACCAGCTCCAGCACCGTCGCCACGGCGAAATAGATAAGCGGGTTGCCGTTGCTCTCTTCGCCATCGTCGCGGTTACCGCTCAGGAAGCCTGCCGCCACCTGCGCAATCACGCGGGAAATGAAGATAACAAAGGTGTTCACCACGCCCTGGATCAGGGTCATGGTCACCATATCGCCGTTAGCGATATGGCTGATTTCGTGCGCAATAACGGCTTCGGCTTCGTCACGGCTCATGTTCTGCAACAGACCGGTGCTTACCGCCACCAGTGAGGCGTCACGACGCGCGCCGGTGGCAAACGCGTTGATGTCCGGCGCGTGATAAATCGCCACCTGCGGCATGGCGATCCCCGCCTGGCGGGACTGCTGCGCGACGGTATTCATCAGCCAGTGCTCCGTTTCGTTGCGCGGCTGCTCAATGACTTCACCACCGACCGACTTCAGCGCCATCCATTTAGACATCATCAACGACACAATCGAGCCGCCAAAACCAAACAGCAGCGCCATGATAAGGAGCCCTGTCATGCTGCTCGACTGAATTCCTGTCAGGCTTAGCACCAGCCCAAACACAACCATGACGGCCAGGTTGGTTATCAGGAAGAGCGCGATTCGCATCATAATTTACTTTTAACCTCGTTCTAACAAAACGCACTATGCGATTACCCATATCGTATGGGTCTTATGAGAATTTTCAACTATCGGGGGGCGCTAAGTCACGAGAAAAACACAACTTTACATTTTGTAGTATCTCGTTGACGCAGAACAAAACGCGATAAGAAAACAGGCACAATTTCTTGTGCCTGTTAGAGAGAGATTACTTCGTTGGTGCCGGGGTAACGGCCGGAGACTCTTTTTCCATATGCGCCAGATCGAGCGCGATATGGACCGTTTCATCCAGGTATGGATCCGGTTCCTGGTAATCCTTCGGCAAATCGTCCAGTTTCTTCAGCGGCGGTTTACCTGCACGCTTGTAGCGGTCGTTAATCCGCGCAAGACGGGTCGCATCATCCTCTTCGTTCTCTTTTTCACGCTGGGCGTAATTGAGAGAAACGATGTTGCGGCGATCCTTCATGGCGTTAAAGCGCGCAATGTCCTTCATGATGTACTGGAACTCAGGATCTTTCGCAATACGCTCATCGTGCTGCTTCAGCAGTTCAGGGCCAAACGGCGCCATATCGCCTGACTTCACGTAGGTAGCCGCATTAATGCTGTCCCACGGCAGCGCGTTATCCTCAAACTTCTCGCCGGTTTCGGTCTCTTCGCTACCGGTCGGCATCATGATGTCCGGGGTGACGCCTTTACGCTGCGTACTGCCGCCGTTAATGCGGTAGAACTTCTGAATCGTATACTGCACGGAGCCCAGCGCCGGCCATTCAGGACGCAGCATCTGATCGTAGATACGGTTCAAAGAGCGATACTGCTGAACGGTACCTTTACCAAACGTCGGTTCGCCGACGATCAGCGCACGGCCGTAATCCTGCATCGCGGCAGCGAAAATTTCCGACGCCGAGGCACTGAAGCGGTCAACCAGCACCACCAGCGGGCCTTTGTAATAGACCATGCCATCGCTGTCGCTGTCTTCGCGCACCTTGCCGTTGTTGTCACGGACCTGTACGACCGGGCCTGACGGGATGAACAGACCAGAAAGCGATACCGCCTCGGTCAGCGCGCCGCCGCCGTTGCTGCGCAGATCGATGATAATGCTGCTGACGTTCTGTTTTTCCAGCTTCTGCAGCTGCGCTTTGACGTCGTCCGTTAAGCCAACGTAGAAGCCCGGAATATCCAGCACGCCGACTTTTTCTTTACCGACGGTTTTCACCGACATCTTCACCGCGCGGTCTTCAAGACGAATGCGTTCGCGCGTTAAGGTCACGACACGCGTCTTCGCCCCTTTCCCCGCCGGCAGAATCTCCAGGCGGACTTTGCTGCCCTTCGGTCCTTTAATCAGCGCCACGACGTCATCAAGACGCCAGCCGATAACGTCAACCATGCCCTTGCCGGTCTGACCGACGCCGACGATACGGTCGCCAACGCTAATCGCTTTGCTCTTCGCCGCAGGACCGCCCGCAACCATGGAGTTGATGACCGTGTAGTCGTCATCCATCTGCAGCACCGCGCCAATCCCTTCCAGAGACAGGCTCATCTCGGTATTGAACTGCTCGGTGTTGCGCGGGGACAGGTAGTTGGTGTGCGGATCGATTTCGTGGGCAAACGCCGTCATCGCCAGTGAGAAAACGTCTTCGCTGTTGGTCTGCGCCAGACGGCGAATAGCAAACTTGTAGCGACGCGTCAGGGTATCGCGGATTTCCTGATCGTTTTTCCCGGCGAGCTTGAGGCTGAGTTCGTCAAATTTGACTTTCGCATCCCACAGCGCGTTCAGCTCCGCCTCATCCTTCGGCCACGGGGTTTTGCTGCGGTCGAGGTTGAAGGTGTCGTTGCCGGTGAAATCCATTGGACGCGCCAGCACCTTCAGCGCGTACTGATAGCGCTCAAACCGGCGCTTTTGCGCCAGATTGTAGAGATCGTAAAACACGTCGAGCTTGCCGCTGCGCAGCTCGTCGCCGACCTGCGTTTTACGCGGCTCAAATTTCGCAATGTCGCTGGCCAACAGGACGTTGTGGCTGTAGTCCAGCAGGTTCAGGTAGCGATCGAAGATTTTCGCGGAAAAGGCGTTATCCAGATCGAACTGGCGGTAGTGCGACCGGGTGAAGCGTGACGTAACGCGCTCACTGACCGTCGCATGCTGCGGCTCTTCCTTCAGAACAGGAATCTGGTCTATACGGGTAATATCGTCCACAGCAAACGACTGGCCTGCCAGTAACAGCATGCCAGCGAGCGCGGTGACCTTAAAAAATGTGTTCATGCCAGGCCCGGCCTCCGTTTCAGAACACCAGATGTTCTGCGCGTACAATCATTGACATACCAGAAGTCAGCTGTACACGAACGCCATCTTTGGTGATCTCCAGTACAGTGGCATCCATTGCGTTATTGCCCGCCTTAACCTTCAGGGACTGGCCCACGGTCAGCGCAGACAGATCTGATACAGGCGTGTGGTGCTCTTCACGCACAGCGCGAGGCGCTTTGTTAGCGTTAGCGGCAGGTTTCGCCGTGTTGCGCGGCTTACTCTCCCCGCCCTCTTTACGGCGTACCGGAGGACGCGGCTTGCGCTCACGGCGCGGCGCATCTTCCTGCTCGCCGGCAGCAGCAGCGGCTTCACGTTTTTTCGCCTGCTGTTCGGCACGCTGTGCCTGAACGCGCGCTTTGGCTTCTTCCAGCTGCTGACGCGCGTGCGTCACATGCTGCTCGTCCAGCTCGCCGCAGGCGTTGCCGTCAAGATCAACGCGGATAGCGCCGGCTTTGATACCGTACAGGTAGCGCCAACTGGAGGTATAGAGACGTAAAGCGGAACGAAGTTGGGTCTTACTGAGATTCATCTCACCCTCAACACGCTCGACCAGATCCTGAAAAATACCAATTTTCAGGGGGCGCGCTTCGCCTTCCGCACTGAAACAGTGAGGAAAACGTTCGGCCAGAAAAGCGATGACTTCTTTGCTGCTATTCAACTTAGGTTGATTTTCCATGAAATTTCCTGATTACAACGGACGTAGCCAATAAACCACAGGCATGAACAGGCGTCATTATAATGACGTCATCGGTAAATGCTACGTTATCCGTTGATTATCCTGCGACAGGCTGAAAGAATTTATGATAGTCGGTTGCCGCAAGCACCTGCTCAAGGCGACCGACAAGCTCACGCAGACCCTGCTCATCCTCAGCGGTGAAGCGGGCAAGCGCCGGGCTGTCGATGTCCAGTACGCCGATAATCTGTCCGTTAACGGTCAGAGGCAGAACAATTTCAGAATTGCTCGCAGCGTCACAGGCGATATGGCCGTCAAACGCATGCACATCCTCTACGCGCTGAACGCGGTTTTCGGCGACAGCGGTACCGCAAACGCCGCGGCCGACGGGAATACGCACACAGGCAATTTTGCCCTGGAACGGGGCCAGTACCAGGGTTTTGCCCTCCAGAAGATAGAAGCCAGCCCAGTTCACCGACGCCAGGCGCTCAAACAGCAGCGCGCTGGTATTAGAGAGTGTGGCTAAGAAACTGGTTTCACCTGCCATTAATGCCTGAAAATCGCGGTTCAGATCCGCGTAAAACTCTGTTTTGCTCATTATATAGTCACTTGGTTTGTCTTACTTTAATTGCCGAAATCCGACGCATAGCCTAATAAAATAAGCATTAAATGCGCTAAGGCTCAAGATGATTCCATTCATAGGTTAAGATAGCGTTATACATTCATTTGCGAATCTAATAAATGGCACTGAGAGCGACGCAAAATTCATTAGGGAAAAAGCTGGCAATTCACAAAGTCAGCAATCTGCAAGTTCCCGCTAATTATCATCGCTGTCCGCAGTGCGATACGATGTTCAGCCTGCCGGTGGTCAAGAAGCACCAAAGCGCGTACTGCCCCTGCTGCAACGCCAAAATCCGCGACGGACGCGACTGGTCGCTGACGCGGCTGGCGGCGATGGCCATCACGATGATCATGCTGATGCCCTTTGCCTGGGGCGAGCCGCTGCTGCGCCTGCACCTGCTTGGCGTAAGGATAGACGCTAACCTGATGCAGGGCATCTGGCAGATGACCGAACAGGGCGACCCGATCCCCGCCGCCATGGTCCTGTTCTGTACCGTCGCCGCCCCGATGCTGCTGGTGACGGCGATAACCTACTTGTGGCTTGGCAATATTCTCGGAATGAATCTGCGCCCCGTCCTGCTGATGCTCGAAAAGCTCAAAGAGTGGGTAATGCTGGATATCTATCTTGTCGGTATCGGCGTCGCCTCCATCAAAGTGAAAGACTACGCGTTTTTGCAGCCAGGCATTGGCCTGGTGGCGTTTGTGGCGCTGGTGCTGCTCAGCATTCTGACGCTGATTCACCTGAACGTGGAGCAGCTGTGGGAGCGTTTTTACCCTCAGCGTCCCGCGACCCGACCTGACCCCGGCCTGCAGGTCTGCCTCGGCTGCCAGCATACCGGGTTCGCCGATGCGCGCGGACGCTGCCGCCGCTGCCATGTGCCGCTTCGCCATCGCCGCCCTTTCAGCCTGCAAAAAAGCTGGGCGGCGCTTATCGCTTCGCTGGTATTATTGTTCCCGGCCAACCTGCTGCCTATCTCTATCATCTACGTCAACGGCGCGCGGCAGGAAGATACGATTATGTCGGGCATCATGTCGCTTGCGCACAGCAATGTCGCCGTCGCGGCGGTGGTGTTTATCGCCAGTATTCTGGTGCCTTTTACCAAGGTTATTGTGCTGTTTACGCTGCTGGTCAGCATCCACTTCAAGTGCGAACAGGGGCTGCGCACCCGCCTGCTGCTACTGCGCTTCGTGACCTGGATTGGCCGCTGGTCGATGCTCGATCTGTTTGTGATTTCGCTGATGATGTCGCTGATAAACCGCGACCAGCTGCTCGCTTTTACGATGGGACCCGCTGCGTTTTATTTCGGCTCGGCGGTAATATTGACTATTCTTGCTGTTGAATGGCTGGACAGCCGCTTACTTTGGGACGCACATGAGTCAGGAAACGCCCGCTTCACCGACTGAAGCGAGAATTAAAACAAAACGTCGTATCTCGCCTTTCTGGCTCTTGCCGGTGATTGCATTCATGATAGCCGGCTGGCTTATCTGGAACACCTATGACGACCGCGGAACAACGATAACTATCGACTTTATGTCCGCCGACGGCATTGTGCCTGGGCGCACGCCGGTGCGCTATCAGGGGGTTGAAGTGGGCACCGTCGAAGATATCACCCTGAGTAAAGATCTGAACAAAATTGAGGTCAAGGCCAGCATCAAAGGCGATCTAAAGGACGCTTTGCGCGCCGATACCCAGTTCTGGCTTGTGACGCCGAAGGCGTCTCTTGCCGGGGTCTCAGGCCTTGATGCGCTGGTCGGCGGGAACTATATCGGCATGATGCCGGGTAAAGGCATCCCGCAGAGCCATTTCACGGCGCTGGATACCCAGCCCCGCTACCGGCTGAACAACGGCGAGCTGATGATTCATCTGCGCGCGCCGGATCTTGGCTCGCTGAACAGCGGTTCGCTGGTCTACTTTCGCAAGATCCCGGTTGGCAAGGTCTATGACTACACCCTCAACGACAACAAGCAGGGCGTGACGGTCGATATTCTGATTGACCGCCGCTTTACTAATCTGGTCAAAAAGGACAGTCGTTTCTGGAACGTGTCGGGAATTAAGGCCGATGTCGGCCTCAGCGGCGCCAAAGTACAGCTGGAAAGCCTGGCCGCACTGGTCAACGGCGCCATTGCCTTTGACTCGCCGGAAAATTCTGAGTCCGCCCGGCAAAACGACGAATTCAGCCTGTATGAAGATCTTGCGCACAGCCAGCGCGGCGTGCTGGTGAAGCTCGATCTCCCGGACGGCGCGGGTCTCAAAGCGGGCTCAACCCCGCTGATGTACCAGGGGCTGGAGGTCGGCCAGCTCACCAAACTGACGCTCAACCCGGGCGGCTCGGTGAGCGGTGAAATGACTGTCGACCCGAGCGTGGTGAACCTGCTACGTACAAACACCCGCATTGAGCTGCGCAACCCGAAGCTGTCGCTGGAAAACACCAGCCTCAGCTCGCTGCTGACCGGCAGCACCTTTGAGCTGGTGCCCGGCGAAGGCGAGCCGCGCGACCAGTTTGTAGTCCTCCCGGCCGATAAAACGCTGCTGCAGGAGCCCGGCGTTGAAACCCTGACCCTCACCGCGCCGGAAAGCTACGGCATCGACGCCGGACAGCCGCTTATCCTCCACGGCATCAAGGTCGGCCAGGTGCTGGAGCGGACGCTGTCAAACCAGGGGATCTCGTTCGCCGTGGCTATCGACCCGCAGTACCGCAACCTGATGCACGGCGACAGTAAATTCGTGGTGAACAGCCGGATGGACGTCAAGGTAGGGATTGACGGCGTTCAGTTCCTCGGCGCCAGCGCCAGCGAGTGGCTAAACGGTGGGATTCGTATCCTCCCGGGCACCAGCGGCGCGATGAAAAGCAGCTATCCGCTGTACGCTAACCTGGAAAAAGCGCAGGAAAACAGCATCAGCGACCTGCCGACCACCACCCTGACTCTGACCGCCGACACCCTGCCGGACGTGCAGGCAGGCTCCGTCGTGCTGTACCGCAAATTCGAAGTCGGTGAAGTGATTACCGTGCGCCCGAAAGCCAACGCTTTCGATATCAGCCTGCACATCAAGCCGGAGTACCGTAATCTGCTGACGACGAACAGCGTGTTCTGGGCAGAAGGCGGCGCCAAGGTACAGCTCAACGGCAGCGGCCTGACGGTTCAGGCCTCCCCGCTCTCCCGTGCCCTCAAAGGCGCGATCAGTTTTGATAACCTGAGCGGCGCCAGCGTGAACGCACGCAAAGGCGGCAAGCAGATCCTCTATCCGTCGGAAACCGCAGCCCGCGCCGTCGGGGGGCAGATTACGCTTCACGCCTTCGACGCCGGTAAGCTCTCGCCGGGCATGCCTATCCGCTACCTGGGCATCGATATCGGGCAGATACAGTCGCTGGACCTGGTCACCGAGCGCAACGAAGTGCAGGTCAAAGCCGTGCTTTATCCGGAATATGTCGACAACTTCGCCCGCAGCGGCACCCGCTTCTCGGTAGTCACACCGCAGATTTCTGCGGCCGGGGTGGAGCATCTGGACACTATCCTCCAGCCGTATATCAACGTTGAGCCCGGACGCGGCGGCAACCCGCGGCGCGATTTTGAGCTACAGGAAGCCACCATTACCGACTCGCGCTATCTGGACGGCCTGAGTATTGTGGTTGAAGCGCCGGAAGCCGGTTCCCTGAGCATCGGCACGCCGGTGCTGTTCCGCGGCATCGAGGTCGGTACGGTCACCGGGATGCAGCTGGGCTCGCTTTCCGACAGGGTGATGGTGGCGCTGCGCATCAGCAAACGCTATCAGCACCTGGTGCGCAACAACTCCGTGTTCTGGCTCGCCTCCGGCTACAGCCTCAACTTCGGCCTGGTGGGCGGCGTCGTGAAAACCGGCACCTTCAACCAGTTCATTCGCGGCGGTATCGCGTTTGCCACCCCGCCGGGGATCCCGCTGGCGCCGAAAGCGCAGGAAGGTAAGCACTTCCTGCTGCAGGAGACGGAACCCAAAGAGTGGCGCGACTGGGGTACTGCCCTGCCGCGTTAACCCCTGACGGTGTTCCGGTGGCCCATCGCCGGAACACCGATTTATGGTACACTGCGCTCCCGTTTTTTCTTTTTGGTATACCCCGTGGCCTATCTTCCCGACGCCTTTCTCGCTGCGATGCGCGCAGCCATGCCCGCCCATCTCGTCTTCGATGACTTTATCGCCGCCTGCCAGCGCCCGCTGCGCCGCAGCATCCGCGTCAATACGCTGAAAATCAGCGTTGCCGATTTTCTTGAGCGGGTTGCGCCCTATGGCTGGCAGCTGACGCCGGTGCCCTGGTGTGAGGAAGGCTTCTGGATCGAGCGTAACGATGAAGAAGACGTGCCGCTTGGCAGCACCGCAGAGCACCTGAGCGGACTGTTTTATATTCAGGAGGCCAGCTCGATGCTGCCGGTGACGGCGCTCTTTGCCGATGGCAACCGGCCGCAGCGCGTGATGGACGTCGCGGCGGCGCCGGGTTCCAAGACCACGCAAATCGCCGCCCGGATGGGGAATCAGGGGGCGATCCTCGCCAACGAATACTCCGCCAGCCGGGTGAAGGTGCTGCATGCCAACATCAGCCGCTGCGGCATCAGCAACGCTGCGCTGACCCATTTTGACGGCCGGGTTTTCGGCGCCGCCCTGCCCGAAACGTTTGACGCTATCCTCCTTGACGCCCCCTGCTCCGGCGAAGGCGTGGTGCGTAAAGACCCCGACGCGCTGAAAAACTGGTCGCCGGAGAGCAACCAGGCGATCGCCGCCACCCAGCGCGAGCTTATCGACAGCGCGTTTCACGCCCTGCGCCCCGGCGGCACGCTGGTGTACTCCACCTGTACGCTGAACCGCGAGGAAAACGAAGAGGTGCTGGCATGGCTGATGGCGCGCTTCCCGCAGGCGCTGGAGATCCTGCCGCTGAATGCGCTTTTCCCGGACGCCGCAAAGGCGCTCACGCCGGAAGGGTTTTTGCACGTATTTCCGCAGATTTATGACTGCGAAGGTTTTTTTGTCGCCCGCCTGCGTAAAACGGCGAGCGTTGATCCGCTGCCGGCGCCGGGCTATAAGGTCGGCAAATTCCCCTTCACGCCGATGAAAGGCCGGGATGCGGACGCCGTGACCCGCGCCGCCAGCGCGGTGGGACTGCGCTGGCATGATGCGCTACGCCTCTGGCAGCGCGATAAAGAAATTTGGCTGTTCCCGGCGGATATCGAGCCGCTGATCGGTCAGGTACGCTTCTCCCGTATCGGCCTGCGTCTGGCGGAAACCTTCAACAAGGGCTATCGCTGGCAGCATGAGGCGGTGATTGCGCTGGCCGACGAACGCAGCCCGACGGTCGAGCTCACCCGGCAGGAAGCGGAGGAGTGGTACCGGGGCCGCGACGTCTGGCCGCAAACGCCGCCGCCTGCGGATGATGTGGTGGTGACGTTCCAGGGGCATCCGCTGGGGCTTGCCAAAAAAGTGGGCTCGCGGCTTAAAAACAGCTATCCGCGCGAGCTGGTGCGCGACGGCAAACTGTTCGCCGGTAAAGCGTAGCGAATCACAAAAAAGTAGCACATTCTGACTGGCGATTTTCTCTCCATTGTCTACGCTGAAAAATGGGACCCAACTGGTCGTACCACAACAGCAAACACTGGAGAGCACTATGATGAAAACCTGCGTACGTATTGGCGCATTCGAAATCGATGACGCCGAGCTGCATGGCGAACAGCACGGGGAGCGAACGTTAAGCATCCCCTGCAAATCCGATCCTGACCTGTGCATGCAGCTGGACGCCTGGGATGCCGACACCAGCGTTCCGGCCATCCTCAACGGCAAACACTCCGTCCTTTATCGTCACCGTTACGACCAGCATTCTGACGCCTGGGTCATGCGCCTTGCATGATGCCAAAGGAACCCGCCCTGAGGCGGGTTATTTATTTCCCCTACTGCAGCTGTACCAGCGTCAATACCCCGCCGAATACCGCACCGGTATCGATATAATGTTGATTTTCAAAATCATAACGCTGTTTCAGCGGCGTATGGCCAAACCAGAAGTGTTCAGCGCCGCGCAGCGAGGTATGGCGCCCGGCGAGATGATCGGTCAAGCGCTGCCGGTCCCACAGCACGCGATGCCCGTCAACCGGCTGCTGCCAGCGGTATTCATCCGCCGGATAGTCCGCGTGCGCCACGACGCTCACTCCGGAGCGACAGCGAACTTCGAGCACATAGGGCAGCCGTCGACACGCCTCAAGGAGTTCGACAATACGCAGTTTCTCCGCCGATGAGCTGCGGGAAAACCAGTCTCCGCCGTTGAGCGCCCACAGCCCCAGCTGCCGTGAACTGAGTGCATCCATTGCCATCTGCTCATGATTACCACGGATCGCGGCGAACCATTTTTGCTCGATAAGCGCCAGGCATTTGCGGCTTTCCGGTCCGCGGTCAATCAGATCGCCGACGGACAGCAGGAGATCCTCATAAGGGTTAAATTTCAGCGACTTCAGCTGCGCTATCAGACGTGCATAGCAGCCGTGCACATCGCCGGTAAGCCAGATATGCCGCCACTGGCTTCCCTCAATGCGTTGGTACATAGGCGCCTCCTCGTCTTCTCAGTATAGGCAACCCGTGGTCGCGAACCGCGACAGATTCACAAACTTAAACAAAAGCTAAACGAACAACTAATATAACCGGGTAGCCCTTATGATGATGAAGCGAGGTCTCTAGAATACCTGCGCAACTACAAAGAGGTTTTTATCGTGTCGGACAACCCCCAGCATTCCTCTCACGCCGCAGCGCCGCGTACCCATCTCATTGCCGAACTGGTCAAGGGTAATATTACGCCAGCCCCAATCTGGCGAAAATTTGATTACCGGCTGAAGTTTCTCCTGCGTACGCTGCTCTTTTACTCCTCCACGCGGCGGATGCTGGACAGCCTCTCACAGCGCGAGGATTTCGATACGCTGCTCGGCGCCCAGGTGACGCTGCCGAGCAAAACGCATCGCCAGTATCTGGCGCTTGGGCTCTCTTCCAGCCAGCGCGCAGACGCCATCATCAGCCACTATCAGTTCATTGATACGCTGCAAAGCCCGCGCCTGGCAGCAGCGCTGACGGCCCCGGACCCGGTGGTCGTGCTGGAGATTGAAGGCAAAGACGAAAGCCGGTTTACGCTGTGCCTCTCCTGCGCGCGAAAAGCCGAACGCGAGGGCGAAAGCACCGTCTGGCTGTTTGATGGCGAGCAGACGCTGCTGGCCAGCGCCACGTTCAGCGTGGTGAAGAGCGCCGAGGGTTGGGAGCTCGTCATCGGCGGTCTGCAGGGCCCGCGCCGCAGCGTGTCTCATGAAGTGATTAAGGTCGCTACCCGCGCCTGCCACGGCCTGTTCCCCAAACGCATCCTCATCGAGTTTTTCGGCTTGCTGGCTGCAGAGTGCGGGATCGCCCGGATAACCGGCGTCAGCGACAACGGCCACGTGTTCCGCGCGCTGCGCTATCGTCTGAGCAAAGGGCGTCATTTCCACGCCAGCTATGACGAGTTCTGGGCCTCCATCGACGGTAAAGCGCTGGATAAATACCGCTGGCAAATGCCGCTCCAGCAGGAGCGTAAAACGCTGGAAAGCATCGCCAGCAAGAAGCGCGCAGAGTACCGCCGCCGCTTTGCGCTGCTCGATGAGATGGCGCTACGGTTCAGCCAGCTGTTTCCCCATCACGGCGATCGCTAACCCTCTAGCCCCCATTTTATGGGGGCTTGCGCGCTCTCGTTTGCAATTCACACCGCAGTTTCGCTACTATCCCCTCCTTTCCACCTGAATCCGACTGCGCGTCTGCGAAACGTTCCGACCATGGGCAAAACAGAAGTAATAATGATAATCCTGATCCTGCTCATTCTTGGCTGCGGCATCTGGTTCGTCTTTAGCGATCAGCTCTGGACAATGGTGAGCTATCTGGAAACGCTGCTCTATCCCGGAATTGTCACGCCGGAATAGCGGCCCTCCCGCCGGCGAAAGTTCAGATTTAAACAAGTTGTCGTTTGAGCTGAGTCCCCCCAATCTCTATTATTTCCGCCGTGACGTCACGCAGCGTTCTTGTACATCCCGGCAAAACGCGGCGTGCTTCATCGGTCTGTTGATATCCATGCACTGGACGCGCAATCATTCAGACCAGCACCCGACGGCACTGCATATCCCTGTAAACGCCGTCAAGTGAGTCCGAGAACATATAATATTCATTGCAAGCTTTCCCCTTTACTGTGCGAGGTAAAGGGGATTTTTTTATCCGCGCGATGATAGGTTCTTCCTGCAGGCTCAACGTGACAATGCCCGATGACGCGCGGGTATTTATTTTTAAACAAAAAATGATTAGAACGAATGAATAATAGTATTCACTATAGGTTATATCAGCACGGCACAGATGATATTTTCTGAAGCTCGAAATACCCAGGATAATGTCGCGCGCTGATTATTTACTGTTATATGACTCTCAATGGACTAAGAAAGTAGTCTCATATCAACCACTATAAGCAATGCAAAGGATGACATCATGCGTATACTCTCTAAATTAACCATCACACTGGCAGCCTTCTCATTTATCAGCAGCGTCAGCGCAGCTGAGCTGATGACTCATGACGCATTCAAAAAAGTGGCCTCGCAGTATACGAAAATTGGCACTATTTCTGTTTCTAATGAAACAGCGGCGTCGGATGCCAAAGCAGCGTTAATCAAAAAAGCCGATGAGCAAGGCGCTGATGTGCTGATCCTGACGTCAGGAAACACCAGCAATAAAATCCATGCCACCGCCAACATTTACAAGAAGAAATAATCCCCGGAGCCCGTCAACTCCTGGCCTCTTTCGCAGGAGTTGACTGAATCAGGACCGCGCCTATATTTCGACAGTTTCTTCTTTACTTTTGGAAAGCAGTATTTTAATCAAGTTAATATAAGAGACAGGTTTCCAGAAATAATACCCCTGAATCAGGGTAATGTTCTGGCGATTCAGGTAATCAAGCTGCTCTTTCGTCTCAACGCCCTCAGCAACAATGTGTAATGACAGTTTTTTCGCCATCTCGATAACACAATCCAGCAGCAGGGTGGAATCCGCAATATGGCTAACCCGGCTGACAAAGCTTTTATCAATCTTAATGTAATCAATATGCAGGTCATTCAGATAGGATAAGCCCGAATAGCCGGTGCCAAAATCATCCAGCGCAAACCCAAATCCTTTGCTGTGCAGCGTATTAAGATTGTTTATAAGGTCGTTGTTGATGAGCAGCGGCTCACGCTCGGTAACTTCCAGAACCAGCCGCACTTTTTTTCCGTCAAACCCTCGCTGATACTGCAGGCAGTCATGCATAAAGCAGGGGGAGTTGATATGCGATGCGCTGATATTAATACCAATATGAAACCCATCCGGTAGTTTCCCAAAAATAGGCCGCATCTGCGCCACCACCTGCCGCATCAGGCTTTTCGTTAAGGGGATAATCAGCCCCGTTTTTTCGGCGGTAGGAATAAATACAGCCGGAGAGATAAAACCGGCCTTGGGATGTTTCCATCGCGCCAGAACCTCCACGCCATACATTGCGCCCGTCCTCCCGTTAACTACGGGCTGATAGAACGGGATAATTTCGCCATTTTGTATGGCCTTACGTAAATTCTCCTCTGGCGTCGTATATTTATCCAGATAACGACGCAGCAGAAAAGCAACGGTAAAGGACAGCAAGAAGAGCAGCAGCAAAAACAGTGTCCCCTGATGCATCAGCCTTGTAAGGTTGAAAAATGCCGGGCGATGATACTCAATGCGGAAAGGATAGCGAGTGGACGCATAGGAGGTCCGGGTTGCGCTAACCCCCGACAATGTCTTCAGGGAGACAACCTTTCCATTGTTATCGAAAACTCGATTGCCGACCACAAATGAAAAACGGGTATTCTCAAAAGAGCTGTTTAACGCGTCCCGCAGATGCGCATCGCTGATGCTGACAATGACTTTCCCATCTGGAATGAGGGTCTGAAAAATAAGTACCGGTAGCCCGTTCACCATGCTTTGCGGCATCATTAGCAGCAGATTGTCATCGGAGATCGCTTCTGGCTTAACAATCAACACCCTGCTGCCGGGCAGCGATGTGCACCATACGCTGTCATTTTTTAGAATAATGATGGTACGCAAATGGGGCTGAAGCGCAGCTTCCGTCCCCAGCTCAAACTCCCCCTGCGCAGAGCAGCCATTGAGCGCCACACGCGTCGCCGTGTTGGTTGCGTCGCGCGCCTCGTCAAGAATGGCGTCTATTTTTCGCGCAATATGTCCGGCGGTTGCCGCTCGGTCTGAGTCCGACGAGTGCCACAGCTGCCAGTTTACGACCAGCGTGCCAACCAGTAATAACAATGTCGCAATCAATACGGAAAATAGTGTATGGCGCACAAGTATTTCCTTCCGGTTAGAGGCCGAACCATTCTGTAATAACGCCATGTTTTCAGGCTTTCTGAGAAAAAGGCACGCCTGATTGCACAGTATCATTTTAGTTTATAACTTCTGTATTTTCATAAAGTCAGCAGATTTCACCCGCCAGTTATCAGGTGCATACAGGAAAGGTTCGCTGCTCCGCCATCTCAATAAGCGCCAAAAATCGAGAGTAAGAGCCTCGTTTTTCTTGTAAAAAAAATGTTAACTATGGGGCGAGTGTGATATAACAGCAGCAAACAGAAGCAAGCGTTCGGATGAACATTGATTCTGTTTTTGTAAGCGGCTGATATGGCTTACAAATAAAAAGAGACCGAATACGATTCCTGTATTCGGTCCAGGGAAATGGCTCTTGGGAGAGAGCCGTGCGCTAAAAGTTGGCATTAATGCAGGCTAAGTCGCCTTGCCCTTTAAGAATAGATGACCGCGCCAGGTTTTCCAGTCCGCTACAAAAGTGGTCAGAAAAAAACGACCGGCAGCGGGTCGCAAAAACAAAAAACCGCGACGACTTCACAGAAAGTCAGCGCGGTTTTTTATTGCCAATCAACGGGATGATTTCAGGCGTCAGCAGAGCTTCCCGGCACGTTCAATAAACGGCGCCAGGCTCTTTTTTTGCCCCGGATGCTGGGGATCATCTATCTGGATCACCGAAATCGGCTGGGCCGTCGTTTTCCCCTCTTTAACTTCCTGCTCCGCCGCCGGGTTTAACGGATACTGCACCAGCGTGCTGGGGTTAATGGCGTAAAGCGCATTTCCCGGGCGGCAGGTCAGCATCACCTCCTCACGGTTGAACGCCCACTGCGCCTTGCCGATTTCAAAACGGCTAACGGTGATTATCTGTGGTGCCGCCAGCGCCGCACCGGCGCTGGTCAGTAATAACAACGATAAAAGTAATTTCTTCATGATTTCGCCATTGATTAAAAAGGCTCCCAGGTGGCAAACACGCTTACGGTTGCCAGCACCAGTGCGCCCAAAACAACTTCCGCCTGCGTCGCTCGCAGGAACCACTGCCGAATCCGCTCGCCGCCGGTCGCCATGCGCGGCACCAGGATATAGCGATTGACCAGCGCCAGTATGACCATCAGTGCCACCAGCCCGCATTTCACCAGCAGCAGACGCCCCCAGGCGGAATCACCCCACAGGCTCCCCTGGATTAATTCCGCGTTTATCACCCCGCTGACGATCGCTCCGGCGACCGCCAGATGCCCGTAGCGGGAGAAATGCATCATCGTGACAATAGCCTCCCGCCGCCGGCGCCCGTTCGCCAGATGCAGACAGTAGATAAAGGGATACAGCCCGCCGAACCAGGCGGCTGCGCACAGCAGATGCGCGGCATGGTTAAGCTGCTGCAACGCGCCAGGCAGCCCGTCGCGCATCGCGGCATGCCCGACGCCCGCCAAAAGTAAAAACTGGGCGATACACAGCGTCAACAACAGCCCCGCATGCCGTCGCGCTGCCATCCACACGACAATCAACGTTACCCAGGACAGCAGAATCTGCCACAGCCAGACGCTGCCAAAGCGGGTCCCCGCCACCGCCAGCCAGACCTCAGACGACAGCACGTCTCCCCAGCCGTTGCCCATCTGCCCGCCCTGAATCATCATCATCGCGGTCGCGCTGACGGCGTTCAGCGCAAAAAACGCTCTCAACGCGCAATGGTAGCGCCGCATAATGACACGCCGCAGCGTCGGCGTCGCCCACCAGACGGCATAAAGCAGGCAGCCCAACGCCATCATCAGTACGGAAAAATGGACCAGCCGCAGTCCGCTATATGCCCACGCCAGCATTATTACTTCACGCTAAAGTGATATTGTCCCTGGGTTTTATGGCCATCAACGGACACCACATGCCAGTTTACGGTATACGAACCGGATTTCAGCGCCTGCGTCAGCGGGACGACAAGCTGTTTATCGTCTTTCTCGCTGACCGCGGCCGGACCGGTCAGGATGGCTTCATGCTGCGGGCCGGTCAGGGTAACGCCGCTGAATTTACCCTCAATGCCCTCGGAAAAACGCAGGGTCAACGCCTGGGGTGCAGCGCTGATCTCGGTGTCGGCCGCCGGCGACTGCTGTTGCAGATGCGCATGCGCGAAAGCGGAGGATGCCGCGACGGCGCAGGCAAAAAAGACAATTCCGCGCAAAGCGCGTGACGCGATGAGGCCCATATTCTTCATTCCATTTTGTTATGTATCTGCCCGAGAGAATAACCCTGTATAATGCCTGAGTCGAGAATGCATCCCGTCGGGCTTGCTATTTCGCGACACTCTGCGTAATTTCAGCCCCGTCAACAACAGGAGGCAAACATGGAAATGAATCTGGCGAAAATCCCGCAAGAAGAGATGGACAAAGTGAACGTCGATCTGGCCGCCGCCGGCGTTGCCTTTAAAGAGCGCTACAACATGCCGGTTGTCGCCGAAGTGGTCGAACGAGAGCAGCCCGAACACCTGCGCGGCTGGTTTCGCGAGCGCCTGATTGCCCACCGCCTGGCCTCGGTCACTATGTCACGCCTGCCCTACGAACCTAAAGTCAAATAACCCTTACTCATTGTTACACTTCCTTACACACATTCCCGTACACTCAATAAGATAATTCTCAAGCATGAGAACATGGGACATTGTGTTAAGGAAGCCACTATGCCTGAATGGACTATTGCTGCCGCCCAGTATGCGGCCTGTAACCGGAGCGTTGCTGAGAACGTTGCCCACCATTTGCATTTCATCGAAGCCGCCGCGAAGCTGGACTGCGATGTATTGCTGTTCCCTGAAATGTCGCTCACCGGCCCCGGCGAAGCCCGGCATCTCCCGGTGCCCCCTGACGTCGAACTGCTGCGCCCCCTGAGCTACGCGGCCAGACGTCACGCCATGACGATCATCACCGGAATGCCGGTCGACGTCGACGGCGAGCGGACAAAAGGCGTCGCCATTTTCCTTCCCGGCGCCAGCGCGCCGCTCACCGCATGCCAGGGCCAGGGAACCTGCCTGACGCCGGTCGGATGCCAGACAGGCACCTTTGACGGCGGAGCCGAGGGCTGCGAGATCGATCCGCAGGCGCTGCTGCTGGCCACCGGGACCTGTAGCGAGGAGTGCGAGCAGCTACAGTCGGTGCAGCGCCTGCAGCGATTCGCCCACCGCTACGCCATCGCCGTGCTGAAATCCAGCTACGCCTGCGGCGCCACGTCCGGCGGTAGCGCCCTGTGGGACGAAAGCGGCCAGCTCATCGTGCGCGCTGACGAGGGCGAGCTTCTGCTCACGGGGCGAAAGCACGACGGCGGCTGGGAGGGGGATATCATTCCGCTTCACGAAAATATATCAGCCATTGACGAATGCCATAGCGGCGCATAACCTGCACTTTTCTGCCGGGAGTGCGCCATGCTACGCGTTATCGATACCGAAACCTGCGATTTGCAGGGAGGCGTCGTTGAAATTGCTTCCGTCGATATCGTCGACGGAAAGATAACCAATCCAATGAGCCACCTTATCCGGCCCGATCGCCCTATCAGCCCGCAGGCGATGGCTATCCACCGAATAACCGAAGAGATGGTGGCGGATAAGCCCTGGATTGAAGAGGTTGTTCCGCTGTATCAGGGAAGCGCTTGGTATGTGGCGCACAACGCCAGCTTTGACCGTCGCGTGCTGCCCGAGATGAACGGCGAATGGATCTGCACCATGAAGCTGGCCCGCCGCCTGTGGCCCGGCATCAAGTACAGCAATATGGCGCTGTATAAATCCCGCAAGCTGAGCGTCGCCACGCCGCCGGGGCTGCACCACCACCGGGCGCTGTATGATTGCTACATCACCGCGGCTCTGCTGATTGATATCATCAATACGTCAGGCTGGACGCCGGACCAGATGGCGGAAATTACCGGTCGTCCGGCCCTGCTCACCACCTTTACCTTCGGCAAGTATCGCGGAAAGCCGGTGGCCGAGATCGCGCAAAACGACCCCGGCTACCTGCGCTGGCTGTTCAATAACCTCGATAATATGAGCCCGCAGCTGCGTCTGACGCTAAAGCACTGGCTCGGCGAATAATCAGCGCGGCGCGCGTCCGGGTAAAATGCCCTGCGCCAGCGCGATCAGGAAGGCGAACTCCAGCGCCACGCCTTCATAGCTCTTAAAGCGCCCGGATTTTCCGCCATGTCCGGAGTCCATATCGGTGCACAGCAGCAGCAGGTTGTCGTCCGTTTTCAGCTCCCGCAGCTTAGCCACCCACTTCGCAGGCTCCCAGTACTGGACCTGCGAATCGTGCAGGCCGGTGGTCACCAGCAGGTTGGGGTACGCTTTTGCCGCAACGTTGTCGTAGGGGCTGTAGCTCTTCATGTAACGATAGTACGTTTCGTCCTGCGGGTCCCCCCACTCTTCAAACTCGCCGGTGGTCAGCGGAATCGACTCATCCAGCATGGTGGTCAGCACATCCACGAACGGCACCTGGGCCACGACCCCGTGAAACAGCTCAGGACGTTCGTTAATTGCCACGCCCATCAGCATGCCGCCTGCGCTTCCCCCCATGCCGTAGCACAGCGACGGCGCCCCATAGCCCTGCGCCAGCAGCGCGTCGCAGACGTCGAGGTAGTCGTTAAAGGTGTGCTTTTTCTGCAGGAATTTTCCGTCCTCATACCACTGCTGGCCCAGCTCGCCGCCGCCGCGGATGTGCGCGATGGCGAAGACGAAGCCCCGGTCGAGCAGGCTCAGGCGGCTGGCGCTGAAATCCGCGTCCATGCTGGCGCCGTAGGAGCCGTAGCCGTAAACCAGCAGCGGATTTTTCCCTTTGCGAAAGTGCTCGCGACGGTACACCAGCGAGACGGGGACCTCGGTCCCATCGCGCGCCGTCACCCACAGGTGCTCGCTCTGGTAACGGCTGGCGTCGAATCCTTTCACCTCCTGCTGCTTGAGCACCCGACGTTCGCCGGTATCCATATTGAGCTCAAACAGCGTATCCGGCGTGGTCATCGACGAGTACCCGTAGCGCAGGCGCGGAGTGTCCGGCTCGGGGTTATACGACACCCAACTGACGTAGGCCGGATCGTCAAAAGCGATACCGATCGACTCCCGGGTCTTACGGTTAATCTGCCGCAGGCTGGTTAGCCCACGCTGGCGCTCCTCAACGACCAGCCAGTCGGTAAACAGGGTAAACCCTTCCAGCATCACGTCCTCGCGCGGCGGGATCAGCGCCTCCCAGCGGCTTTCATCGCGTACCGGCGTACGGTAGAGGCCAAAATTCTTCCCCTCGCGGTTTGAACGCAGGTAAAAGTGGTGCTGAAAATGGTCGAGGCTGTACTCGTGATCCTTACGTCGCGGGAGAAAACACAGCGGCTGCGCGTCTGGCAGTTCGGCATCCAGCAGCAGCACTTCGCTGGTGGTTGCGCTGGCGAGAGTGATGATAACGTAATGCTTTGAGCTGGTTTTATGCAGACTGACGTAAAAGGCGTCGTCGCGCTCTTCGTAGACCAGCTCATCCGCCGATACCGGCATCCCGACCGTATGGCGCCAGACCTGGTACGGCAGCAGCGTGGTCGGGTGCTTGCGCACGTAGTAGAGGGTTTGCGAATCGTTGCCCCAGACAAACTCCGGCTCGACGTTCTCCAGGGTTTCCGGGTACCAGTTACCGGTTTGCAGGTTACGCAGCCGCAGCCCGTACTGGCGGCGGGAAAGGTAGTCTTCCGCCAGCGCCATCAGGGTGTTGTCCGGGGAAATCGCCAGCCCGCCCAGCGTATAAAACTCGCTGTTGGCGGCGCGCAGATTGGCGTCAAGCAGGCACTCCCACGCCTCCCATTCCTCTTTTTGCACCGACTGGCGCTGGTAAACCGCATACTCGCAGCCCGGCTCGTAGATTTGCCGGTAGCGATAGCCGTTTTTGACGTAGGGCGCGGAGACTTCACGCGGCGGGATCCTGTCCACTATCTCTTTAAGCACCCGGTCCTGTAGCGCGCGGTGCGCGCCCATCACCTCGCGGCCGTAGTCGTTCTCCTTACGGAGATAGTCGAGCACGTCAGGCTGCGAACGGGTATCGTCGCGCAGCCAGTAGTAGTTATCAATCCGGGTGTCGCCATGCAAGGTCATGACGTGGGGAATTCGTTTCGCTTTTGGTGGCATATCGTTGTTCTTCTGCGAGTTATCTCCTCTAAGGGTGGCAAAACTCACGGACGATGCAAGCGAAACCTGCGTTCGGGCGCTTAAAGCGCCTGTTTTTGCGCCAGAATGTCCTGCTCAATCCCTTCACGGACGTCCTGCGGGATTTTAAGCGCATCCCCCAGCGCGTTAAGATAGCTGCGCTCCATAAAGTGATCGATATCGATAGCGGCACAGCTCAGGAAGTAGAGCTCCAGCGCTTCGTCCTCGTTTTGCACCCCGCGGGCCAGCCGCTCAGGATCCAGCGGCTGAGCGATAGCCTGGTCGACCAGCGCCCGGCCCTGAGATTCGACGCCCGCTTCCTGCAGCTGCCGGTCAATCGCCGCCCGCTCTTTGTCATCGATATGTCCGTCGCTTTTGGCGGCAAACACCAGCGCGAGAATCAACCGCTCAGTACGGACATCCAGCGCGCTGCTGTTCTGCCCAAACTGCGCGTCGCCCTGCTGAGCCGGGCGCATTTTGTCTTTGTATTTGTTCCACAGCACCGTGCCGGCCACGGCGCCGCCGCCAACCAGCAGCGCGCCGCCGCCGTATTTAGCTAACAGTTTTCGCGACGATTTATTGGCGACCAGCAGCCCGGCAAGCCCCCCCAGCGCGCCGGGTACGAGCAGCTTGCTAAGCCCCTGCTCGCCGGAGGATGCCGGGGCAGAACTGCCCTGCTGCCCAAGAAGTGACTGAAGTTGGTTGAGCCAGTTAGCCATATTCCCCTCACAATGCGGTAACGAATCATCACAGCGTAAGCGAGGGGATGTCAAAAAACGTCTGAAACGGCTAAAGATGCGCAAATTACTGCGCGCTGTACACCGCCGTTCCCGCCGCGCAGTCAACCGTAACCACGTAGTGTAAATCGGCGCTTTTCCCGCGCACCGTCATCGGCACGCGCCATTTGCCCGCGCTGCCGCTGATGTCGTTGCTGTTAACCCACGCCACCGGATCGACCTGCCCCAGCTTCTGCTGATCGTCAGCCCATTTCACCACGCGGTTTTGCGTGTAATCCCGCTTCACGCTGGCGGCGATACCGTCGGCGCTCATGCCTTCGCATTTCGGGAAGGTCACCGTTTTATCGTCCGCGGCATGGGCAGACACGCCTGCCATCAGCAATACGACCGCCGCCATTACTCCTGCTGTTTTCATCATTTGCTCCTGTGCGTATATACCCACCCAAAGCATGGTACAAATTACCGGCAACGCAAGTAAGCGCCTGTTATTCTTCATGACCTTCGCGTAGCGAGACATACGCAAACGTTTTCGTATATACTGGCGCCGTGAATGACTTACTGTGAATAGTGGATAAACGTTATGACAATTCTGGGCACGGCGCTGCGTCCGGCGGCAACACGGGTCATGTTATTGGGTTCAGGGGAACTGGGAAAAGAGGTGGCGATTGAGTGCCAGCGTCTGGGTATTGAGGTCATCGCCGTCGACCGCTATCCCGACGCGCCCGCGATGCACGTCGCTCACCGCAGCCACGTCATCAATATGCTGGACGGCGAGGCGCTAAAAGCGCTGGTCGCCCAGGAAAAGCCGGACTACATTGTCCCGGAAATTGAGGCGATCGCCACCGATGCGCTGATGGAGCTTGAGCTGGCCGGTCAGCATGTGGTGCCCTGCGCGCGGGCGACAAAGCTGACCATGAACCGCGAGGGCATCCGCCGTCTGGCCGCAGAAGAGCTGCAGCTGCCGACCTCCTCCTACCGTTTTGCCGACAGCGAAGCCGCCTTTCGCGATGCGGTGGCCGCCATTGGCCTGCCTTGCATCGTCAAGCCGGTGATGAGCTCCTCCGGTAAAGGCCAAAGCTTTATTCGCCATGAAGAGCAGCTGGCCGACGCCTGGCGCTATGCGCAGCAGGGCGGGCGCGCGGGCGCCGGGCGCGTGATCGTCGAAGGCGTGGTGACGTTTGATTTCGAAATCACCCTGCTGACCGTCAGCGCCGTGGATGGCGTGCATTTCTGCGCCCCGGTCGGGCATCGTCAGGAAGATGGCGATTACCGTGAGTCCTGGCAGCCGCAGCAGATGAGCGATACGGCGCTGGCCCGCGCCCAGCAGATTGCCCGCGAAGTGGTGCTGGCCCTCGGCGGTCATGGTCTGTTTGGCGTTGAGCTGTTCGTCTGCGGCGACGACGTCATCTTCAGCGAAGTCTCGCCGCGTCCGCATGACACCGGGATGGTCACGCTGATTTCGCAGGACGTCTCCGAATTCGCCCTGCACGTTCGCGCTTTTCTCGGTCTGCCGGTCGGCGCTATTCGTCAGTATGGCCCGTGCGCCTCGGCGGTGATCCTGCCGGCGCTGACCAGCCAGAACCTGACGTTCGGCAACGTAGAGGCGGCGGTAGGCGCTGGCGTTCAGCTGCGCTTATTCGGTAAACCGGACATCGACGGAACCCGGCGCCTGGGCGTGACGCTGGCGACAGCAGCGTCGGTGGACGACGCGGTCGCGCGTGCGAAAGCAGCGGCGGCATCCGTGGTGGTGAAAGGATAAAAGAAGGGTTTACCGGACCTGCGGAAGCCGCAGGTCCGGTATGCGTTCAGGCTTACTTCGCGCCTTCTACCGCTTCACGCGCAAGCGTAGTGATGCGGTCATAGTCGCCCGCTTCCAGCGCGTCGTTCGGCACCAGCCAGGAACCGCCGATGCACAGCACGCTATTGAGCGCCAGGTAGTCGCGGTAGTTCGCCGGAGAGATCCCGCCGGTCGGGCAGAAGCGGATGTGCGCGAACGGACCCGCAATCGCCTGCAGCGCTTTGACGCCGCCGTTAGCTTCCGCCGGGAAGAATTTAAACTCCTTCAGACCGTAGTCCATGCCCAGCATCAGCTCGGAAACCGTACTGATGCCCGGGATCAGCGGGATAGTGCCTGCCGTTGCGGCTTTCAGCAGCGGCTCGGTCAGGCCCGGGCTGATGGCAAACTGCGCGCCCGCCTCGGTCACTTCTTTCAGCTGCTGCACGTTGGTCACGGTACCCGCGCCCACGATAGCGTCTGGCACCTCTTTGGCAATAGCGCGGATCGCGTCCAGCGCGCAGTCGGTACGCAGCGTCACTTCCAGAACGCGCACGCCGCCCGCTACCAGCGCTTTCGCCATCGGTACCGCGTGTTCGATTTTTTTCACTACGATAACCGGGACTACCGGGCCGTTGGTCAGGATTGCTTCTGCAGTTGTTTTCCAGTTTTTCATCAGAGTTTTTCTCTCGCCAGATCGATAAATCTTGTCGTGTTAAAAGGTGATGCAGGTTGCGCCCTGCTCTGCGCCGGAAAGCTGCTCGCGCAGCGCGCCGAACAGCTCGCGACCGGTCCCTGACCGCGAGCCGCGCAGATCAGGAATATGCGGCTCACGCGCCGCCAGTACCGCGTCGTCGACCAGCAGCGTCAGTTCCCCTGTCTGGCCGTTCACCCGAATAATGTCGCCGTCGCGCACTTTCGCCAGCATCCCGCCATCGTAAGCTTCAGGCGTCACATGGATAGCTGAAGGCACTTTACCTGAAGCGCCGGAAAGCCGTCCATCGGTAACTAACGCAATTTTGAAACAGCGGTCCAATAATACACCTAATGGCGGCATAAGTTTATGCAATTCTGGCATGCCGTTCGCTTTTGGCCCCTGATAGCGAACCACCACCACGCAGTCTTTGTCCAGAAGACCGGCATCAAACGCCGGCAGAACATCATGCTGGCTTTCAAACACCACCGCCGGAGCTTCGATAATCTGGTTCTCTGTCGGTACAGCGGAGGTTTTCATCACCGCGCGTCCCAGATTGCCGCTCAGCACTTTGGTGCCGCCGTGATGGGAAAACGGCTGCTCAATGCTGGCGATAACGTCAGCGTCCAGCGACGCATTCGCCCCTTCGCGCCAGTCCAGCTCGCCGTTATTCAGCCACGGCTCAAGGGTGTAACGGCTAAGGCCGCGCCCGGCGACAGTATCGACATCCTCATGCAGCAGACCGCCTTTCAGCAGTTCGCGCACCAGCACCGGTACGCCGCCCGCCGCCTGGAAGTGGTTAATGTCGGCCGGACCGTTCGGGTAGAGACGCGCCAGCAGCGGCACCACGTCGGAAAGGTCGGAGAAGTCATCCCAGTTAATGACGATCCCGGCCGCCCGCGCCATCGCCACCAGGTGCATGGTATGGTTGGTGGAGCCGCCGGTCGCCAGCAGCGCCACGATGCCGTTCACCACCACTTTTTCATCGAACATCTTGCCCAGCGGCATCCACGCGTTGCCGTTACCGGTCATACGGGTGACCTGGCGCGCGGCGGCGGCGGTCAGCGCTTCGCGCAGCGGCGCGTCCGGATGTACAAACGAGGAGCCCGGAAGCTGCATGCCCATAAATTCCACCACCATCTGGTTGGTGTTGGCGGTGCCGTAGAAGGTGCAGGTGCCCGGCGCGTGATAGGAGGCCGCTTCCGACTCCAGCAGCGCCATCCGGTCGACTTTACCTTCGGCATACAGCTGGCGAATCCGCACCTTTTCTTTATTCGGCAGGCCGCTGGCCATCGGGCCTGACGGAATAAATATGGACGGCAGATGGCCAAACGACAGCGCCGCCATGGTCAGCCCTGGGACGATTTTATCGCACACTCCAAGATACAGCGCGCCATCGAACATGTTGTGAGACAAGCCAACCGCCGCCGACATCGCAATGACCTCGCGGCTCAGCAGGGAGAGCTCCATACCGTCCTGCCCCTGGGTGACGCCGTCGCACATCGCCGGTACGCCGCCCGCCACCTGGCCGACCGCATTCACACCGTGCAGCGCTTTGCGGATGATGTCCGGGTAGTATTCATAGGGCTGATGTGCAGAAAGCATATCGTTGTAGGAGGTGATGATCGCGATATTGTTACGCAGCATGCTTTTCAGCGACGCCTTATCGTCCGGCTGGCAGGCGGCGAAGCCATGCGCCAGATTGCCGCAGGCGAGATGGGAACGCTGCACGGTATCCGACTTTGCCTGGGTTATCCGCGCAAGGTAGGCGCTGCGGGTCTCTTTTGAGCGTTCAATAATGCGTTTTGTTACGCGTAACATTGTCGGATTCATAAATGCTCCTCAAATTTAGGCTGTCCGGGCGGCAGCATTAACAAGGGCGAAAGCAGTGGTTAACAATGCCGAAACCTGTGAATACTGGAGCTCAGGGGCAAACTTCTCTTCCGGCAGTGTAATAAAAAAAGCCCCGCGGGTGAACCCTCGCGAGGCTTAAAAGCACACATTTTGAACGACAAGCTGTGTTAGATCATGTTACCGGTAAAATACCTCATCAGGGGTAACGGCAACCTTATTCAAACTCGTTCCATGAACGGCCGTCGCGGGTGATCATCGCCACAGAGGCAACCGGTCCCCAGGTGCCTGCCTGATAAGGCTTCGGCGCATCCTGATCGGTCGCCCACGCGCCGGTGATGGAGTCCACCCATTTCCAGGCTTCTTCCACCTCGTCACGACGGACGAACAGCGCCTGGATACCGCGCATGGTCTCCAGTAGCAGTCGCTCATAGGCATCCGCCAGATGCGTTTCATTGAAGGTTTCGGAGTAGCTCAGATCCAGCTTGGTGGTCTGCAGGTTGTGCTTGTGATCGAGGCCCGGCACCTTGTTCAGAACCTGGATATCCACGCCTTCATCAGGCTGCAGACGGATGGTCAGCTTGTTCTGCGGCAGCTCCTGCCAGGACTCTTTGAACAGGTTCAGCTCCGGGTTTTTGAAGTACACCACCACCTCAGAGCATTTGGTCGGCAGACGTTTGCCGGTACGCAGGTAGAACGGCACGCCCGCCCAACGCCAGTTGTCGATATCAACGCGGATAGCCACGAAGGTTTCAGTGTTGCTCTGCTTGTTGGCGCCCTCTTCTTCCAGGTAGCCCGGCACTTTTTTGCCCTGCGCAAACCCGGCGGTGTACTGGCCGCGGACGGTCTTCTCACGCACGTTGGAGCGGTCGATGCGGCGCAGGGATTTCAGCACCTTAACCTTCTCATCGCGGATGCTGTCGGCGGTCAGATCCGACGGTGGCGACATCGCAATCATGCAGAGAATTTGCAGCAGGTGGTTCTGAATCATATCGCGCATCTGGCCGGCCTGGTCGAAGTAGCCCCAGCGGCCTTCGATACCCACTTCTTCGGCGACGGTGATTTCCACATGATCGATGGTTTTGTTATCCCAGTTATTGACGAACAGGGAGTTGGCAAAGCGCAGCGCCAGCAGGTTAAGCACCGTCTCTTTACCCAGATAGTGGTCGATACGATAAACCTGGCACTCTTCGAAATACTGGCCGACCTGGTCGTTGATTTCGCGGGAGGTCTCAAGCGACGTTCCCAGCGGCTTTTCCATCACCACGCGCGCCGGCTTTTTATTCAACTTCGCTTCGCCGAGGCCTTTGCAGATAGCGCCAAAGGTGCTTGGCGGCATCGCAAAGTAGTTAATGGTGACGTGCTCTTTCTGGTCAAGCATCTTGCCAAGGCGGGTAAAGGCTTTGGTGTCGTTAACGTCGAGATTGCAAAAATCCAGGCGACCGCTCAGGGTATCCCACAGACCTTCATCAATTTTTTCCTTCATGAAGGTTTCCAGCGCCTCACGCACTACTTTGGTATAGGCTTCTTTATCCCAGTCGGCGCGACCTACCCCAAGGATGCGGGTATCCGGATGCAGCTGTCCTGCTTTCTCCAGTTGGTACAGGGAAGGCAACAGTTTACGACGCGCCAGGTCACCCTTCGCGCCGAAAATGACCAGGTCACATGCCTGGGCCGTTTGCGTTACCGCCATGTCATTCTCCTCAGTTGGATTGCCCGGTACTTCAGCCAGGCGCTTATTTGTAATTTTCTTACAGTGCACTGTACTGTGTTTACGTAATTACCGAAACTCTGATTCACCAGTATACGGGCTTTAAAGGCACCGCAGGGAAAAAACCGCGTTCGCCGCTGCGGCAACCGCTTAATTTTGTGGGTTATTTCAAACGCAGCGTCGCTGCTAAAACACGACTCTGATCATGTAATGAAAAAAAACAACATTTTTTGCTGCCTTTCCTCACCGTTGTGCGGCGCCCAGGGGTATATTCTTGCTAAAATGCACAATGATTTCACCCATTAATGAAATCGTTTCAATTGATGAGCGCCTGCTACTAATGAACATGCTGGAAAAAATCCAGTCCAGACTGGAAAACCTTAGCAAATCCGAGCGTAAAGTGGCGGAAGTTATTCTGTCCTCACCCTCCCAGGCTATCCACTCGAGCATTGCCGCACTGGCGCTGGAGGCAGGCGTCAGCGAGCCTACCGTCAACCGCTTCTGCCGGAGTCTGGAAACGCGCGGTTTCCCCGATTTCAAGCTGCACCTCGCCCAAAGCCTCGCCAACGGTACACCGTATGTGAACCGCAACGTCGATGAAGACGACAGCGTCGAAGCCTACACGGGGAAGATTTTCGAATCGGCGATGGCGAGCCTCGATCACGTCCGCCAGTCGCTGGATATGGCCGCGGTGAACCGCGCTGTCGACCTGCTGACGCAGGCCAAGAAGATTGCCTTCTTCGGCCTCGGCTCCTCCGCCGCCGTCGCGCATGACGCCATGAACAAGTTTTTCCGTTTTAACGTCCCGGTGGTGTACTCCGATGACATCGTTTTGCAACGCATGAGCTGTATGAATTGCAACGATGATGACGTGGTGGTGCTTATCTCCCATACCGGGCGGACCAAAAGTCTGGTTGAGCTGGCGCAGCTGGCTCGCGAAAACGACGCGATGGTTATCGCCCTCACCTCTGCCGGTACGCCGCTTGCGCGTGAGGCGACGCTCGCCATTAACCTGGACGTTCCGGAAGATACTGACATTTATATGCCCATGGTGTCCCGTCTGGCGCAGTTAACCGTGATCGACGTCCTGGCAACTGGTTTTACTCTGCGCCGGGGGGCAAAATTCAGGGATAACTTGAAGCGGGTCAAGGAAGCATTAAAGGAATCGCGTTTTGATAAGGAATTGCTGATACACAGCGATAATCATTAAAATTTGATAACAAGCTTGTAACTTATTTATACATTCGGTTAAGTTCCTGCATACTTCTTTCTGTGTGGAACGTCCGTATCCATATTCACGCAACACCAAAGTTGTTTCAGTCAACGGAGTATTACATGTCCAGAAGGCTTCGCAGAACCAAAATCGTCACCACGTTAGGCCCGGCTACCGATCGCGATAACAACCTGGAAAAAGTTATTGCGGCTGGCGCTAACGTTGTGCGCATGAACTTCTCTCACGGCACCCCTGAAGATCATAAGCTTCGTGCAGATAAGGTGCGTGAAATTGCGGCAAAACTGGGTCGTCATGTTGCAATCCTTGGTGATTTACAGGGACCAAAGATCCGCGTTTCAACGTTTAAAGAAGGCAAAGTTTTCCTCAATATCGGCGACAAATTCCTGCTGGACGCCAACCTGGGTAAAGGCGAAGGCGACAAAGAACAGGTTGGCATCGACTATAAAGGCCTGCCGGATGACGTCGTACCCGGTGATATCCTGCTGCTCGACGACGGTCGCGTGCAGCTGAAAGTCCTGCAGGTGCAGGATATGAAGGTCTTTACCGAAGTGACCGTTGGCGGCCCGCTGTCTAACAACAAAGGCATTAACAAGCTGGGCGGCGGTCTCTCTGCCGAAGCGCTGACCGATAAAGACAAAGCAGACATCAAAACCGCGGCGCTTATCGGCGTCGACTACCTGGCCGTATCCTTCCCGCGCTGCGGCGAAGACCTTAACTACGCCCGCCGCCTGGCGCGCGATGCTGGCTGCGACGCCAAGATCGTCGCGAAAGTGGAACGCGCTGAAGCCGTCTGCAGCCAGGACGCGATGGATGACATTATCCTGGCCTCCGACGTGGTGATGGTGGCTCGTGGCGATCTCGGCGTGGAAATCGGCGACCCGGAGCTGGTCGGCATTCAGAAAGCGCTGATCCGTCGCGCCCGTCAGCTGAACCGTGCGGTGATCACCGCCACCCAGATGATGGAATCAATGATCACCAACCCGATGCCGACCCGCGCGGAAGTCATGGACGTGGCGAACGCCGTGCTGGACGGCACCGACGCCGTGATGCTGTCTGCGGAAACCGCCGCCGGGCAGTACCCGGCAGAGACCGTGGCGGCGATGGCGCGCGTCTGTCTCGGCGCGGAGAAAATCCCCAGCATCAACGTATCGAAACACCGTCTGGACGTGCAGTTTGACAACGTGGAAGAGGCTATCGCCATGTCCGCAATGTACGCGGCCAACCACCTCAAGGGCGTGACCGCCATCATCAGCATGACCGAGTCCGGCCGTACCGCGCTGATGACCTCTCGCATCAGCTCCGGTCTGCCGATTTTCGCCTTGTCCCGTCATGAGCGCACGCTGAACCTGACGTCCCTGTACCGCGGCGTGACGCCGGTGCATTTTGACAGCCCGTGCGACGGCGTGGCCGCCGCGCAGGACGCCGTCAACCTGCTGCGTGACAAAGGCTACCTGATCTCCGGCGACCTGGTTATCGTGACCCAGGGCGATGTGATGAGCACCGTCGGCTCCACCAACACCACGCGCATCCTGACCGTCGAATAATTTCACCGTCGCAGAATGTGAAAATCCCCCATCGCTGGGGGATTTTTTTTATTTCTTCGGGAACAAGTCTTTGCGCCGATAGGGCTCTGTTTCGCCCGGCTTGCGGGTCTTCAGCAGCTTCAGTATCCAGGTGTACTGTTCCGGGTGCGGCCCGACAAAAATCTCCACCTCTTCGTTCATCCGCCGGGCGATGGTGTTGTCGTCCGCGGTCAGCAGGTCATCCATCGGCGGGCGCACTTCCACCGTCAGGCGATGCGTTTTGCCGTTGTAAACCGGAAACAGCGGCACCACCCGCGCGCGGCAGACCTTCATCAGGCGGCCAATCGCGGGCAGAGTGGCTTTATAGGTCGCGAAGAAATCCACAAACTCGCTGTGCTCTTCGCCGTGATCCTGATCCGGCAGATAGTAGCCCCAGTACCCCTGACGGACAGACTGAATAAACGGCTTGATGCCGTCATTGCGCGCGTGCATGCGGCCGCCAAAACGCCGGCGCACCGTGTTCCAGACGTAATCAAAGACCGGGTTGCCCTGATTATGGAACATTGCCGCCATCATCTGGCCTTCCGACGCCATCAGCATTGCCGGGATATCGACCCCCCAGCCGTGGGGCACCAGGAAAATCACCTTCTCGTTGTTGCGGCGCAGATCATCGATAATCTCCTTGCCCTGCCAGTCGACGCGGGCGAGGATTTTTTTCGGATCGCGCAGGCCGAGTTCGGCCATCATCACCATCGCCTGCGGCGCGGTGGCGAACATGTCGTCGATCATCGTCTCCCGCTCCTGCTCGCTTTTGTCCGGAAAGCAGTACAGCAGGTTAATCTGCGCGCGACGCCGGGCGCTGCGGGCAAACTTCCCCGTCAGACGGCCTAACGCCCCGAGGATCGGATCGCGAAACGAAGGCGGAGTGAGCGCAATACCGGCAAACGCGAAGACGCCAATCCAGGATCCCCAGAAGCGCGGGTGTAAAAAAGATTTCTCGAACTGAGGAATAAACTCAATGTTATTTTTTTTCGTTTCCATGCCGGTTCCAGAGTCGTACCAGAAATAAATAATGGGATAGTGTAGCGAGGCCGGAAGCATCGCACAAAAGAAAAAGCCGGCGCCCATCGGGTGCCGGCCTTGCGCGAACAGCAATTAATCAATCTGCAGCTGCGGAACGACGTCTTTCACCTGCGCCAGGTAATCGCGGCGATCGGAGCCGGTCAGCCCCTCGGTACGCGGCAGCTTCGCCGTCAGCGGGTTCACCGCCTGCTGGTTGATCCACACTTCATAATGCAGATGCGGGCCGGTAGAACGGCCGGTATTCCCTGACAGGGCGATACGGTCGCCGCGCTTTATCTTCTGTCCAGGCTTGACCAGCAGCTTACGCAGGTGCATATAGCGCGTGGTGTAGGTCCGGCCATGGCGAATCGCCACATAGTATCCGGCCGCGCCGCTGCGTTTCGCCTGCACGACTTCGCCGTCGCCAACCGCCAGAACCGGCGTACCCTGCGGCATCGCAAAGTCTACGCCGCGGTGCGGCGCGACGCGGCCCGTGACCGGGTTCAGGCGACGCGGGTTAAAGTTTGACGAGACGCGGAACTGGCGCGAGGTCGGGAAGCGCAGGAACCCCTTCGCCAGCCCGGTGCCGTTGCGGTCATAGAATTTGCCGTCTTCGGCGCGAATCGCGTAGTAGTCTTTACCATCGGAACGCAGACGCACGCCCAACAGCTGGCTCTGCTCGCGCTTGCCTTCCAGCATTTCGCGGGACATCAGCACCGAAAACTCGTCGCCTTTTTTCAGCTTGCGGAGGTCCATCTGCCACTGCATCGCTTTAATAACCGCGCTAATTTCCGCGCTGGTCAGCCCGGCGTCGCGGGCGCTTGAGACAAAGCTTGCGCCGACGGTGCCTTTCAGCACGCTGTTCACCCAGTCACCTTCCTGCATTTCGCTGCTCATCTTAAAGCCGTTAGCGGTGCGGTCGTAGGTGCGCGTTTCGCGGCGGGACATCTCCCAGGTCAGCTGCTGCAGATCGCCATCGGCGTTGAGCGTCCATGACAGCTGCTGGCCGATTTTCAGGTTGCGCAGGTCTTTATCCGCAGCGGAAAGCTGGCTGATGTCGCCCATGTCGATACCGTACTGGTTCAGCACGCTGCTGAGGGTATCGCCTGTCGACACCACGTACTCATGCACGCCGGCATCGCCATCGGCTTTATCATCCAGTTCGTCCTGGGGAATGGCTTCTTCTTCCTGCGGCGCCTGGTCGATAGGCTCGCTGGCCTCGGGCAGCAGTGAACGGATTTCGTTTTTTTCCAGCTCGATCGTTTTGACGATCGGCGCGGTGTTGGGGTGATAAACGTAGGGTCGCCAGACGGCGACCGCTAAGGTGAGAACGGTAAGCGACCCCAGCATAACGCGGTGAGGTCGCGGCAAATTGTTAAATGCCAGGGCGACAGAGCGGGCTATCTGTTGCACGTATTCACTTCCTCATTAATCTCCTTTCAGGCAGCTCGCATACTGGTTCGCCAGTTGGGTAAGAAACGCCGCATAGCTCGTTTTACTCACCGGGATGCTAATGCCGAGCGGGTCCAGCGTTCCCATACGAACGGAGGTTCCGCGGGCAACCGCTTCCACCACTGCCGGCCTGAATTGTGGCTCAGCAAAAACGCAGGTCGCTTTTTGCTCAACCAACTGTGTTCTTATTTCGTGTAAACGCTGCGCACCAGGCTGAATTTCCGGGTTGACGGTAAAATGCCCCAACGAGGTCAAACCGTAGTGTTTTTCGTAGTAGCCATAGGCATCATGAAAAACGAAATACCCCTTATTTTTCAGCGGCGCCAGCTCGCTACCCACCTGCTTATCGGCTGCGGCAAGTTGTGCCTCAAAATCCTTCAGGTTGGCGTCTAGTTTGGCTCGACTTTGCGGCATAAGTTCCACTAATTTATCGTGGATTGCAACCGCTGAGAGGCGCGCTATCTCTGGGGAGAGCCACAGATGCATGTTGTACTCGCCATGATGGTGATCTGCATCACTTTTTTCAGCGCTGCCGTGGTCATGCTCATCGGCATGGTCGTCATCGTCCACTCCTTTGATGAGCAGCGGTTTCACGCCGTCGAGCGTTGAAATCGTGACTTTTTTACCCTCCGGGAACGCGCTAGTTGTCTTGTCCATAAAGGCTTCCATTTCTGGACCAATCCATACCACTAAGTCGGCGTTTTGTAAGCGTTTTACATCCGATGGGCGCAGGGAATAGTCGTGTTCTGAAGCGCCGTCAGGCAGCAGAACCTGCGTCTCTGTTACACCGTCTGCAATGGCGGCGGCAATGAATCCGACCGGTTTCAGCGAAGCGACAACGGCCGCCTGAGAAGGCGCCGCGGCGGCTCCCCACAGGGCAGCCGATAAGGCTGCGCAAAGAAGCGTATTTTTATGTAACATAATGCGTCATTTAATCGTAATGGATGAGGGGAATGTGATATTATAACATTCACTCGTTAGTGCAAGCCCAAATTCTCATGACCAATCTTGTCACACTAGAAAACGTCTCGGTCAGCTTCGGCCAACGCCGCGTGCTGTCGGATGTTTCACTGGCTCTGAAGCCAGGCAAAATATTGACGCTTCTTGGCCCCAACGGCGCCGGGAAGTCGACGCTCGTCCGCGTGGTTCTCGGACTGGTCGCGCCCGGCGAGGGCGTTATCCGCCGCGAAGGGAAGCTGCGTATCGGCTATGTTCCGCAGAAGCTGCACCTTGACGCCACCATGCCGCTGACGGTAGGACGCTTTCTGCGCCTGCGTCCTGGGACGCGCAAGGACGATATTTTACCGGCGCTGAAACGTGTCCAGGCGGGACACCTGCTCGACGCGCCGATGCAAAAGCTCTCCGGCGGGGAAACCCAGCGCGTGCTGCTGGCGCGCGCCCTGCTCAACCGGCCGCAGCTGCTGGTTCTGGACGAACCGACCCAGGGCGTTGATGTCAACGGCCAGGTCGCGCTGTATGATCTGATTGACCAGCTGCGCCTTGAGCTTAACTGCGCGGTGCTGATGGTGTCCCACGACCTGCATCTGGTGATGGCGAAAACCGACGAGGTGCTGTGTCTGAATCACCATATCTGCTGCTCCGGCACGCCGGAGGTGGTTTCCATGCATCCGGAATTTATCTCGATGTTCGGCCAGCGCGGCGCGCAGCAGCTCGGTATCTATCGCCATCAGCATAACCACCGCCATGATTTACAGGGACGCATCGTACTGCGCCGGGGAAATGGTCACTCATGATTGAACTGCTTCTGCCCGGCTGGCTGGCCGGGATCATGCTCGCCTGCGCGGCGGGTCCGCTGGGCTCGTTTGTCGTCTGGCGCCGGATGTCCTACTTCGGCGACACCCTCGCCCACGCCTCGCTGCTCGGCGTCGCTTTTGGCCTGCTGCTGAACGTGAACCCGTTTTATGCGGTGATTGTGGTCACACTGATGCTGGCGGGCGGTCTGGTCTGGCTGGAGCGCCGCCCTCACCTCGCGGTGGACACGCTGCTGGGGATTATGGCCCACAGCGCGCTGTCGCTGGGCCTGGTGGTGGTCAGCCTGATGTCCAACGTGCGCGTCGACCTGATGGCCTACCTGTTTGGCGATCTGCTTGCCGTCACGCCGTCCGACCTTATCTCTATTGCCCTCGGCGTTATCGTGGTGGTGGCGATTTTACTCTGGCAGTGGCGTAACCTGCTGTCGATGACCATCAGCCCCGACCTGGCGTTTGTGGACGGTGTGAAGCTGCAGCGCGTGAAGCTGCTGCTGATGCTGGTGACGGCACTGACTATCGGCGTGGCGATGAAGTTTGTCGGCGCGCTGATTATCACGTCGCTGCTGATCATCCCGGCGGCGACCGCGCGTCGTTTCGCCCGTACGCCGGAGCAGATGGCCTGGATCGCGGTAGTAACGGGGATGATAGCGGTTACAGGCGGGCTTACCTTCTCCGCCTTCTACGATACGCCGGCAGGGCCGTCGGTAGTGCTGTGCGCCGCGGCGCTGTTTATTCTCAGCATGACGAAAAAAGCGGCGCAGTAGCTTTATGGCGTCTGCGGCGGGGTGATGCCGAAATGGTTCCACGCCCGCACTGTCGCCATTCGCCCGCGCGGCGTGCGCTGCAAAAAGCCCTGCTGAATCAGGTAGGGCTCCAGCACATCCTCAATGGTCTCACGCTCTTCGCCGATGGCCGCGGCCAGGTTATCCAGCCCCACCGGTCCGCCGAAGAACTTGTCGATTACCGCCAGCAGCAGCTTGCGGTCCATATAGTCAAACCCTTCGGCGTCAACGTTGAGCATATCCAGCGCCTCGGCGGCAATGTGCGCCGAAATCGTGCCGTCGTGGCGCACCTCGGCGAAATCACGCACCCGTCGCAGCAGGCGGTTGGCGATACGCGGCGTACCGCGGGAGCGGCGGGCCACTTCCAGCGCCCCTTCTTCACTCATCTCAAGCCCCATATAGCGCGCGCTGCGCCCGACGATGTGCTGAAGATCCGGTACCTGGTAAAACTCCAGGCGCTGCACAATGCCGAAGCGGTCGCGCAGCGGCGACGTCAGCGAACCGGCGCGGGTGGTGGCGCCAATCAGGGTAAACGGCGGCAGGTCAATTTTAATCGAGCGCGCGGCGGGGCCTTCGCCAATCATAATATCCAGCTGATAATCCTCCATCGCCGGATACAGCACCTCTTCCACCACCGGGGACAGGCGGTGGATTTCATCGATAAACAGCACGTCGTGCGGTTCGAGGTTGGTCAGCATCGCCGCCAGGTCGCCGGCCTTTTCCAGCACCGGGCCGGAGGTGGTGCGCAGATTGACGCCCATCTCGTTGGCGACAATATTCGCCAGCGTGGTTTTGCCCAGCCCCGGCGGACCAAAGATAAGCAGATGATCCAGCGCATCGCCGCGCAGCTTCGCCGCCTGAATGAAGATTTCCATCTGCGAGCGCACCTGCGGCTGGCCGACGTACTCCGCCAGCAGCTTCGGGCGAATCGCGCGGTCTGCAACCTCTTCTGCAGTGGAGCTGCCTGCGGAAATCAGGCGGTCTGCTTCAATCATCCCTTACCTCACAATGCGGCGCGAAGCGCTTCGCGAATTAGCGTTTCACTGTTGGCGTCCGGACGGGCGATTTTGCTTATCATCCGGCTGGCTTCCTGTGGTTTATAGCCCAGCGCCACCAGCGCGGCAACCGCTTCCTGCTCGGCATCATCCGCCGCCGGGCTCGCCGGAGAGGTCAGCACCAGGTCGGCGGCCGGAGTGAACAGATCGCCGTGCAGGCCTTTGAAGCGGTCCTTCATCTCGACAATCAGGCGCTCTGCGGTTTTCTTGCCGATGCCCGGCAGTTTCACCAGCGCCGCCGGATCTTCGCGTTCAACCGCGTTAACGAACTGCGCCGCGGACATACCGGAAAGAATCGCCAGCGCCAGCTTCGGCCCCACGCCGTTGGTCTTGATAAGCTCGCGGAACAGCGTGCGCTCCTGCTTGTTATTGAAGCCAAACAGCAGCTGGGCGTCCTCGCGCACCACAAAATGGGTGAAAATAATAGCCTCTTTCCCCTGGTCCGGCAGTTCGTAGAAACAGGTCATTGGCATATGGACTTCGTAGCCGACGCCGCCCGCCTCTAACAGTACCAGCGGGGGTTGTTTTTCCAGAATAATGCCTCTGAGTCTGCCGATCACATGACGCTCCTGCGTTAGGGTATGAGTTCGAAAGCCATATCATAAAAAAAGGCTGGATAAACATCCAGCCTGATTTTGCATTAACGTAGCCTTCCTCGCGCCAGGTTGAGCCGCGATTCGCTCACCTGCATCGCATTCTGGCTGACGTGACAGTGCGTAATGGCTATCGCCAGCGCATCCGCCGCATCGGCCTGAGGGTTAGCGGGAAGCTTCAGCAGGGTTCGCACCATGTGCTGCACCTGGCTTTTCTCCGCGCTGCCGATGCCGACCACCGTCTGTTTTACCTGACGGGCGGCATATTCAAACACCGGCAAATCCTGGTTTACCGCCGCGACGATAGCGACGCCGCGCGCCTGGCCGAGCTTCAGCGCCGAGTCGGCGTTTTTCGCCATAAAAACCTGCTCAATGGCGAAATAGTCGGGCTGAAACTGGGTGATTATCTCCGTCACGCCTGCGTAGATAAGCTTCAGGCGCGACGGCAGATCGTCGACTTTGGTGCGAATACAGCCGCTGCCAAGGTAGGTTAGCTGGCGACCAACCTGACGGATGACGCCATAACCGGTGACGCGTGAGCCTGGGTCAATGCCGAGAATAATGGCCATCACGCGCTCCCGGTGGTGTTATGGTCAGCAACGCCATTACAGGGTTGCCGCAACCTCATCAGAGATTTCGCCGTTGTGGTACACTTCCTGCACGTCGTCGCAGTCTTCGAGCATATCGATAAGACGCAGCAGCTTCGGCGCAGTTTCCGCATCCATGTCCGCTTTGGTCGACGGGATCATGGAGACTTCTGCGTTGTCCGCTTTCAGGCCAGCGGCTTCCAGCGCATCGCGTACCGCGCCCATCTCTTCCCAGGCGGTGTATACGTCGATAGCGCCGTCGTCAAAGGTCACCACGTCTTCAGCACCGGCTTCCAGCGCCGCTTCCATGATGGTGTCTTCATCGCCCGCGTCAAAGGAAATCACCCCTTTTTTGCTGAACAGGTAGGAAACGGAGCCGTCGGTCCCCAGGTTACCACCGGTTTTGGTGAAGGCGTGACGCACTTCGGCAACGGTACGGTTACGGTTGTCGGACAGGCACTCCACCATCACGGCGGTACCGCCAGGGCCGTAGCCTTCATAAATGATGGTTTCCATGTTCGCGTCTTCGTCACCGCCTACGCCGCGCGCAATCGCACGGTTCAGGGTGTCGCGCGTCATGTTGTTGGACAGCGCTTTATCAATTGCCGCACGCAGACGCGGGTTGGAACCCGCATCGCCGCCGCCCAGACGCGCAGCTGTTACCAGCTCACGAATGATTTTGGTGAAAATTTTACCGCGCTTGGCATCCTGTGCCGCTTTGCGGTGTTTGGTGTTGGCCCATTTACTATGACCTGCCATAAAAATATCTCCAGTAAGCCGTCTTTCTCAGACGGTATGAATTACAAATTCTTCAATCGCCTGCCGGTTGCTCCACGACTTGGTGAGGCTGGCGGCTTCGCCTGCGTCTACCCAGCGGTATGCCAGATGTTCGCTTATCTCGACCTGTCGCTCATGGGGCAGCGCAAGACAGAACCACGATTCTGTATTGCGCTCGGTACCCGGCGCGTAGCGATGACGTAAATGCGAAAAAATCTCAAACTCCACCGTGCGCTGACAGTCCTCTAAGGTCAGTTGCTCACCGGCAACGTCAATGGCGACCTCTTCCTTTACTTCACGCGCGGCGGCCTGCGGCGCGGTTTCACCGGCTTCAAGGCTGCCAGTCACTGACTGCCAGAACGCCGGATCGTCGCGCCGCTGCAGCATCAGCACCCGTTTCGTATCTTGCGCAAAAATGACCACTAAAACCGAAACGGGGAGCTTAAACGTCATATCAGTTATTCTCTTCCTTCTTGACCACCTGAATGCCCAGCTCGGCGAGAGACGCCGGGTTAGCAAAGCTCGGCGCTTCGGTCATCAGACAGGCCGCGGCGGTGGTTTTCGGGAAGGCGATAACATCACGAATGTTGTCAGTGCCGGTCAGCAGCATGGTCAGGCGATCCAGACCGAATGCCAGGCCCGCGTGCGGCGGCGTGCCGTACTTCAGCGCGTCCAGCAGGAAGCCGAACTTCTCGCGCTGCTCCTGTTCATTGATGCCGAGGATGCCAAACACGGTCTGCTGCATGTCGCCACGGTGAATACGCACAGAACCACCGCCCACTTCGTAGCCGTTGATAACCATGTCGTAGGCGTTGGCGACCGCCTCTTCCGGCGCTGCCTTCAGCTCGGCCGCAGTCATATCCTTCGGCGAGGTGAACGGGTGGTGCATCGCGGTCAGGCCGCCTTCGCCGTCCTCTTCAAACATCGGGAAGTCGATAACCCACAGCGGCGCCCATTTGCTTTCGGCGGTCAGGCTCAGGTCTTTGCCGAGCTTGAGGCGCAGCGCGCCCAGCGCGTCGGCCACCACTTTCTTGTTGTCCGCGCCGAAGAAAATCATGTCGCCATCCTGCGCGCCGGTGCGGGCCAGGATCTCTTCCACGATTTCAGCATTCAGGAACTTCGCCACCGGGCTGTTGATGCCGTCCAGGCCATTCGCGCGTTCGTTGACCTTGATGTACGCCAGGCCCTTCGCGCCGTAAATCTTAATAAAGTTGCCGTAGTCGTCAATCTGCTTGCGGCTTAAGCTGGCGCCGCCCGGAACGCGCAGCGCGGCGACGCGGCCTTTCGGGTCGTTAGCCGGACCGGCGAAGACTGCGAACTCAACGTTTTTCAGCAGGTCGGCAACGTCCACCAGCTCCATCGGGTTACGCAGATCCGGTTTGTCGGAGCCGTAGCGGCGTTCTGCTTCGGCGAAGGTCATGATCGGGAAATCGCCCAGATCCACGCCCTTAATTTCCAGCCACATCTGACGCACCATCGCTTCCATCACTTCACGCACCTGCGGCGCGGTCATGAAGGAGGTTTCCACGTCGATCTGGGTGAATTCCGGCTGGCGGTCAGCGCGCAGGTCTTCGTCGCGGAAGCATTTAACAATCTGGTAGTAGCGGTCGAAGCCGGACATCATCAGCAGCTGTTTGAACAGCTGCGGCGACTGCGGCAGCGCGTAGAATTTACCCTTGTGCACGCGGCTCGGCACCAGGTAATCGCGCGCGCCTTCCGGCGTCGCTTTGGTCAGCATCGGGGTTTCGATGTCGAGAAAGCCGTGGTCGTCCATGAAGCGACGCACAAAGCTGGTGATTTTCGCGCGGGTTTTCAGGCGCTGGGCCATCTCCGGGCGACGCAGGTCGAGATAGCGGTACTTCAGACGCGCTTCTTCGGTGTTGACCTGGTTTGAGTCGAGCGGCAGCGGTTCCGCGCGGTTGATGATGGTCAGATCGGTGGCGAAGACTTCCACCTCGCCGGTCGCCATATCGCGGTTTACGTTTCTCTCGTCGCGCGCACGTACGGTGCCGGTGACCTGAATGCAGAACTCATTACGCAGTTCGGAGGCCAGTTTAAACGCATCGACGCGATCCGGGTCGAAGAACACCTGAACGATACCTTCGCGGTCACGCATATCGATGAAGATAAGGCTGCCGAGATCACGACGGCGGTTGACCCAACCACACAAAGTCACCTGCTGCCCGACGTGGGACTGACGCAGTTGCCCGCAATATTCTGTACGCATGAGATATCCCTTAACTTAGCCGCAGGCCGAATTGTCGCCTGCCTTGCAGGCAATACTGTCGCAGCTTTAGCTGAATGTCACAACTGGATGAAAAAAGGCGGCTATTATACTGGAAATTCTGCCGTACGATAAGCCCGACGCGCATCGTACGCGTGATTGCTGTACGCTTGTTGCGCGTCCTCACAAAAATTAACAAAAATGTGCGTCCGGATGGCCGTCATCTCATCGTAAGGTGGCTCCTCTAACAGAGTGATTTAACGGGGATTAACATGTTTGAACTGAACGCAAAGAAAACGGCGCTGGTGGTTATCGACCTGCAGGAAGGTATTTTACCTTTCGCCGGAGGCCCGCATGCGGCCAGCGACGTGGTGGCTAATGCGGCGAAAATGGCCGACAAATGCCGCCAGCAGGGATCGCCCGTTGTCATGGTGCGCGTCGGCTGGTCAGCCGATTACGCCGAAGCATTAAAGCAGCCGGTCGACGCCCAGGCGCCTGCGCGCGTGCTGCCGGACAACTGGTGGACGTACCCGCAGGCCCTGGGTAAAAAAGCGAGCGATATTGAGGTCACTAAGCGCCAGTGGGGCGCCTTTTACGGCACCGACCTGGAGCTTCAGCTGCGCCGTCGCGGCATCGACACACTGATTCTGTGCGGTATCTCCACCAACATTGGCGTTGAGTCCACCGCGCGCAATGCCTGGGAGCTGGGATTTAGCCTGGTAATCGCGGAGGACGCGTGCAGCGCCGCCAGCGCGGAACAGCATCAGGGCAGCATGACGCATATATTCCCGCGCATCGCCCGCGTGCGCAGCACCGGGGAGATCCTCAAGGCCTTATGATCTATCTTGGGCTCCCGCAGTGGTCGCACCCGAAATGGGCGCGACTGGGTATCACCGGTCTGGATATCTATGCCCGCCACTTTAACTGCGTGGAGGGCAACACCACGCTGTACGCCCTGCCGAAAGCGGAGATCGTCGAGCGCTGGAAAGCGCAAACCGACGACGGCTTCCGCTTCTGCTTTAAGTTTCCGGCGACTATCTCCCATCAGGCGGCGCTACGCCGCTGCGATGATTTAACCGCGGAGTTTTTTAACCGGATGGACCCGCTGGCGGCGCGCATCGGTCAGTACTGGCTGCAGCTGCCGGCAACCTTCGGTCCCGGAGATCTCCCTGCCCTGTGGGCGTTTCTCGACGGCCTGCCGGGCACCTTCACCTACGGCGTTGAAGTGCGCCATCCGCTGTTTTTCGCCAAAGGCGAAGAGGAAAAGCAGCTCAACCGCGGGCTTCACGCGCGCGGCGTTAACCGCGTTATTCTCGACAGCCGCCCGGTACATCACGCCATACCGCACAGCGAGGCGGTGATTGAGGCCCAGCGCAAAAAGCCGAAGGTGCCGGTTCACGCGGTAGTCACCGCCGCCAACCCGATGGTGCGCTTTATCGGCAGCGACGACATGGCGCAGAACCAGCAGCTGTTCGCGGTCTGGCTGCAAACCCTGCCGCAGTGGGCGCAGACCACAACGCCGTATCTGTTTTTGCACACCCCGGATATCGCCCAGGCGCCGGAGCTGGTGGATACCCTGTGGAGCGACCTGCAGCGCGTGCTGCCGGAGATCGGTTCCGCGCCGTCTATCCCATTGCAAACTTCTCTTTTCTGATATTCCTTTCTATCATAGACAGTGCCATCGACCAGTTTAAAAGGGAGTTTGTATGGTAAGCGCGCTGTATGCCGTGCTGGGTGCGTTGTTGTTAATCAAGTTTTCTTTTGACGTCGTACGCCTGCGTATGCTCTACCGCGTCGCCTACGGCGACGGCGGTTTTAGCGAGCTGCAAAGCGCCATTCGCATTCACGGCAACGCGGTGGAGTACATCCCCATCGCCCTGCTGCTGCTGCTGTTCATGGAGATGGACGGCGCCGCAAACTGGATGGTGCACATCTGCGGCATTCTGCTGATCGCCGGGCGCCTGATGCACTATTACGGCTTTCACCATCGCCTGATTCGCTGGCGCCGTTCGGCGATGAGCGCCACCTGGTGCGCGCTGGTGCTGATGGTGCTGGCGAACCTGTGGTATATGCCCTGGGAGTTGGTTTTCTCCCTGCATTAGCGCACAATACGCCGTTTTTATTTTCTGGAACCACGTTATGTCCCATCGCGACACGCTTTTTTCTGCGCCAATCGCCAGCCTCGGCGACTGGACCTTCGATGAACGGGTAGCCGAAGTGTTTCCCGATATGATCCAGCGTTCAGTGCCGGGTTATTCCAATATCATCTCGATGATCGGTATGCTCGCGGAGCGCTTCGTGAAGCCCCGCACCCAGGTGTACGATCTGGGCTGCTCTCTGGGCGCGGCGACGCTGTCCATTCGCCGCAATATTGCGCACGAGGGCTGCAACATTATCGCGATTGATAACTCTCCGGCCATGGTAGAGCGCTGCCGCCGCCACATTGAGTCCTGGAAAGCGCCGACGCCGGTTGACGTCATCGAAGGCGATATCCGCGATATTCACATTGAAAACGCCTCGCTGGTGGTCCTCAATTTTACCCTGCAGTTCATCGCGCCTGCGGAGCGCCAGGCGCTGCTGGCGAAGATCTATCAGGGGCTGAACCCGGGCGGCGCGCTGGTGCTGTCGGAAAAGTTCAGCTTCGAGGACGAGACCGTAGGCGAACTGCTGTTCAACATGCATCATGACTTCAAGCGCGCCAACGGCTACAGCGAGCTGGAAATCAGCCAGAAGCGCAATATGCTGGAAAACGTGATGCTGACGGACTCGGTGGAAACCCACAAGGCGCGCCTGCATCAGGCGGGCTTTGAGCACAGCGAGCTGTGGTTCCAGTGCTTTAACTTTGGCTCTCTCGTGGCGCTGAAAGCCGGGGAAGCGGCATGATCGATTTCGGTAATTTTTATCAGCTAATCGCCAAAGATCCGGCCCTCTCCCACTGGCTGGAAACGCTGCCCGCGCAGATTGCCGCCTGGCAAAAGGCCTCGCTCCACGGCCAGTTCAAGCAGTGGTCGCGCTCCGTCGAGTTCTTGCCCGAACTGCAGCCGTGGAAGCTGGACCTCCTGCACAGCGTCAGCGCACAGAGCGAATCGCCGCTCAGCGACGGACAGCTGAAGGGCATCGAAAAGCTCTTACGCAACCTGATGCCGTGGCGCAAAGGGCCGTTTTCGCTGTACGGTCTGGATATCGATACCGAATGGCGCTCCGACTGGAAGTGGGATCGCGTGCTGCCGCATCTTTCTGACCTGACCGGCCGGACTATCCTCGATGTCGGCTGCGGCAGCGGCTACCACATGTGGCGTATGGTGGGCGCAGGCGCCCGTCTGGCGGTGGGCATTGACCCGACGCAGCTGTTCCTCTGCCAGTTCGAAGCGGTGCGTAAGCTGCTGGGCAACGACCAGCGCGCGCATCTGCTGCCGCTTGGCATTGAGCAGATGCCGGCGCTGCAGGCGTTTGACACCGTCTTCTCAATGGGCGTGCTTTATCACCGCCGTTCGCCGCTCGACCATCTGTGGCAGTTGAAAGATCAGCTGGTGCAGGATGGCGAACTGGTGCTGGAAACGCTGGTGGTGGACGGTGATGAAAATACCGTGCTGGTGCCCGGCGATCGCTACGCCCAGATGCGCAACGTCTACTTCATCCCCTCGGCGGCCGCGCTGAAGATGTGGCTTGAGAAGTGCGGCTTTGTCGATGTGCGTATTGTCGATATGAACGTCACCAGCACCGATGAGCAGCGCCGCACCGACTGGATGATCACCGAATCGCTGGCCGATTTCCTCGACCCGAACGACCGTACAAAAACGGTGGAAGGCTATCCGGCGCCGCTTCGCGCCGTAATTATCGCCAGAAAGCCCTGACATCTCGCGCATAAAAAAAGGCCCCTGTTTAAATGGCAGGGGCCTGGTACAAACAAGCATCACATTGGGCGACATGATGCGCGGTAAAAAACGGTTATTTCGCGTAGCGGGAGACGATCGTTTTCATCTCCGCCACCGACGCGCCGTTAACGGCGTATCGGGAATATTCATCGGCATCCGGGTCCGTTGACATCGACAGCCCTGGGTTACGAAAGCGCATCGGCGACGGCAGCCATTGACCTGCCGAGCTGTGCAGCTCCGTCACGCCAGCCTCGAGAAACAGCGTAAGGTTATTCGCCCTGACGCCTGCCCCAGCCATTATTATTGGAGTACGGCTTTCGGCAATAAGTTCCCTGATAAGCGAAAGACCTTTTTCCGCGCTCTGCTGCTGCCCGGAGGTCAGGATCCGTGCGACGCCGAGCGAGGCCAGCTGTCTGAAGGTCTCCAGCGGGTCGGCGCACATATCGAACGCCCGGTGAAACGTCACCGCCAGCGGACCGGCAGCTTCCATAATCAGACGCATTCTGGGAAGATCGACCTGGCCGTCGGCGTTCAGTACGCCGGTCACCAGCCCCGGGAAACCCAGCTCGCGGAGGGTGCGAATATCCTCCAGCATGGCGGCGAACTCCCCTTCGGTGTAGCAAAAATCGCCGCCGCGCGGTCGGACAATCGGATGCACCGGAATCGTCACCTGCTGACGCACCGATTTAAGCACGCCTGCCGACGGCGTTAATCCGCCTTCCAGCGGCGCGGCGCACAGCTCAATGCGGTCCGCTCCCTGCTGCTGCGCTTCACGCGCACACTCCATGCTGTAACAGCAGATTTCCAGCAAAGCCATTACCTTCTCCTTTTTTAACTGACGCGCCATCATGCCATGATTGCGTTATGCAGATCTCGCGTAAGCTCACATTGTTGCATCGCCTGCCTCGCTGGCGACAATCGCTTCAATAGACCACGGATGAAACTTAATCGTCACCCTGCCGTCCGTCACCGCCAGCGTCGGGTTCGGCAGCCGCTCCCGCTCCCCTTTCGGCGAGCTGGTTTTCACGACGATCCCGGGCTGGCTTAGCCCGCCATCCGCCAGCAGCGCCAGCGCGCGGGCGTTAAGCGTCTGCGGCTCGCCGGGCAGGACGATTTCGATATGCTCCCACCCTTCATGCGGATAGCGTTTTTCACCCGGCCAGGGCAGCTCTACCACCGCAAACTGCCAGTGGGCGACCGATACCGGCTGACGCAGTTTAAACAGGCAGATGGGGCGTCCGTTAATGATGTTTTCCGACAGCAGCTCGCCGCACTGTTCAAATCCCTTACGCCAGCGCTCGGCGGTCGCGTTCTGATGGCAGCGCAGGGAAATATGGTCTGCGGACAGCGGCGCAATATCCAGCCCCAGCCGGGTGGCAAGTTCTGTTAACGCTTCGGTGAATCGCGGCAAATCTGCGGAAATATCATGCAGTTCAGGTACGGTCTGCCAGTGTGTCATTTTTACCTCTGCGGGCGGGCTAAAGAGCGCTAATCTACCCTGTTGTCGACGACACACCAAATGAAGATTGCGCCCGGCGGCGAATGAATGGTTATTCGTTAATCGCGCGCTGTTTTTCCTCGTCTTACAGCGCGTTCGCAGGGCTGACGGCGCAGGGCAAATGCAGTATAATCGCGCCTTATCGTGTCCATATCCCGGCGCTGCCAGCAGACGAATGCAGCGCCATCAACGTAAGGTATTCCGGTGAATATTCAGGCTCTTCTCTCAGAAAAAGTCAGTCAGGCCCTGATTGCGGCAGGCGCGCCTGCCGATTGCGAACCGCAGGTTCGTCAGTCAGCAAAAGTACAGTTTGGCGACTATCAGGCCAATGGCGTGATGGCGGTTGCGAAAAAACTGGGCATGGCCCCGCGACAACTGGCAGAGCAGGTGCTGTCTCATCTCGACCTTAACGGCATCGCCAGCAAGGTTGAAATCGCCGGTCCGGGCTTTATCAATATCTTCCTCGACCCGGCATTCCTTGCAAGTCACGTTGACGCCGCGCTGGCTTCCGACCGCCTGGGCGTGGCGAAACAGCCCGCGCAGACCGTGGTTATCGACTACTCCGCGCCTAACGTGGCAAAAGAGATGCACGTCGGCCATGTGCGTTCCACCATCATCGGCGACGCCTCTGTGCGGACCCAGGAATTCCTTGGCCACAAGGTTATCCGCGCCAACCACGTCGGCGACTGGGGCACCCAGTTCGGCATGCTGATTGCCTGGCTTGAAAAGCAGCAGCAGGAAAACGCCGGTGAAATGGCGCTTTCTGACCTCGAAGGTTTCTATCGCGACGCGAAAAAGCACTACGACGAAGATGAAGCCTTCGCCGAGCGCGCGCGCGGCTACGTGGTGAAGCTGCAGGGCGGCGATGAGTATTGCCGTGAAATGTGGCGCAAGCTGGTCGACATCACCATGACCCAGAACCAGATAACCTACGAGCGCCTGAACGTGACGCTGACCCGCGACGACGTGATGGGCGAAAGCCTGTATAACCCGATGCTGCCGGGTATCGTCGCCGACCTGAAAGCCAAAGGCCTGGCCGTGGAGAGCGAAGGCGCCACCGTCGTATTCCTTGATGAGTTTAAAAACAAGGAAGGCGAAGCGATGGGCGTTATCATCCAGAAAAAAGACGGCGGCTATCTGTACACCACTACCGATATCGCCTGCGCCAAATACCGCTACGAAACCCTGCATGCGGATCGCGTGCTGTACTACATCGACTCCCGCCAGCATCAGCACCTGATGCAGGCGTGGACTATCGTGCGTAAAGCCGGCTATGTGCCTGACTCCGTGCCGCTGGAACACCACATGTTCGGCATGATGCTGGGCAAGGACGGCAAGCCGTTCAAAACCCGCGCAGGCGGCACCATTAAGCTCTCCGAACTGCTGGACGAAGCGCTGGACCGCGCCCGTCGCCTGGTAGCGGAGAAGAACCCGGATATGCCTGCCGACGAGCTGGAAAAACTGGCCAATGCGGTGGGTATCGGCGCCGTTAAGTATGCGGATCTGTCAAAAAGCCGTACCACCGACTACATCTTCGACTGGGATCTGATGCTGGCCTTCGAAGGCAATACCGCGCCGTATATGCAGTATGCCTATACCCGCGTGCTCTCCGTGTTCCGTAAAGCCGGTATCGAGGAAAGCGCGCTGGCCAGCGCCGCGGTCATCATCAGCGAGGATCGCGAAGCGCAGCTGGCGGCGCGTCTGCTGCAGTTTGAAGAGACGCTGACCGTGGTCGCTCGCGACGGCACGCCGCACGTCATGTGCGCCTATCTGTACGATCTGGCGGGCCTGTTCTCCGGTTTCTACGAGCACTGCCCGATCCTCTCCGCAGACAGCGAAGCGGTTCGCAACAGCCGCCTGAAGCTGGCGCTGCTGACCGCGAAGACCCTGAAGCTGGGCCTGGATACGCTGGGTATCGAGACCGTCGAACGCATGTAGTTAGCCCGACAATCATCAGCCTGAGCTCCGTCGCGAACTCAGGCTGTAACACTTCACAAAAAATGTCACATTTCGCCTGAGGGATGGTACATTTTTTGTCTGTCATACCGGTAGCCGGTCCGTATCATTAGGCGGCTTATACACTGGGTACCGGTAATGACATTCAGAGACTATGAAGCGGAGAGAAAACTCTTTCTTCGTCGCGTGCTTGTGGCCTTCGGCCTGGTCGTAATCTGCTTTAGCATCCTGGTTATCAATCTCTATCGTCTGCAGGTTGATGAGCACCGCTATTACACCACGCGCTCCAATGAAAACGACATCAAGATGCTGCCGGTTGCACCCACCCGCGGCATTATTTATGACCGTAACGGCATTCCGCTGGTCAGGAACGTTACCTGGTACGATATTTCCGTTACCCCTTATAAAATCAGCGATATGGACGCGCTACTGGCTCAGCTCAGGCCGATAGTCGACCTGACGCCAGAGGATATTGAACAGTTCCGCAAAGCGCTAAAATCCAGCAGCCGCTACCGCCCGGTGGTGCTGAAAAACGCGCTGACCGACGTCGAAATCGCCCGCTTCTCCGTTAACCAGTTCCGCTTCAGCGGCGTCACCATCGACAGCTACCAGGACCGCCAGTATCCCTATGGCGCCGAGCTGGCGCACGTGCTGGGCTATGTATCGAAAATTAACGACAGCGATCTGAAGGCGCTGGATAAGCAAGGGGTCGCGGAAAACTACGCCGCCGACCATAACATCGGCAAGCAGGGCATTGAGCGCTACTACGAAAGCGCGCTGCACGGTAAAACCGGCTATCAGGAGGTCGAAGTCGATAACCACGGCCGCATCGTGCGGCTGCTGCAGGACGTGCCGCCTGTCGCCGGAAAGGATATTCACCTGACGCTGGATCTGCGCCTGCAGGAATATATTGAAAGCCTGCTCGTCGGCCAGCGCGCGGCGGTGCTGGTGGAGGACCCGCACGATGGTTCGGTGCTGGCCATGGTATCCAACCCCAGCTACGACCCGAATCCGTTCGTGAAGGGCATCAGCGCTCAGGACTACAATGCGCTGCTGCAGGATAAAAACCTGCCGCTTATCAACCGGGTGACGCAGGGCCTGTATCCGCCAGCGTCCACGGTAAAACCGTATATGGCGATGTCGGCGCTGCTGGACGGCGTCATTACCCCGCAGACCCGCTTCTTTGGCGCGCCGACCTGGACGCTGCCCGGCACCCAGCGCCACTACCGCGACTGGAAAAAAACCGGTCACGGCATGCTGGACGTCACAAGGGCGATTGAAGAATCCGCCGACACGTTCTTCTATCAGGTGGCCTATATGATGGGCATCGATCGCATCGATACTATGCTGAGCCAGTTTGGCTACGGCAAACCCACCGGGATCGATCTCAATGAAGAGTATACGGGCCTGCTGCCGGGCCGCAGCTGGAAGGCGCGGGTGCATAAAAAGGCCTGGTATCAGGGTGACACTATCTCGGTCGGCATCGGCCAGGGCTACTGGATAGCCACGCCGATTCAGATGGTGAAAGCGATGGTGGCGTTGCTCAATAACGGGCGGGTTATTCCCCCTCACCTGCTGAAAGATGAAGAGTCCGGTAACAAGGTCATCCCCTACCGCGAGCCCGGGCATGAAACGCAGATTGCCGACGCCACGTCACCATACTGGAGCCTGGTGCGTCAGGCGATGTTCGGTATGGCCAATGCGCCGAACGGCACCGGCTATAAGTTCTTCCATACCGCGCCTTATGGCATTGCGGCAAAAAGCGGCACCTCGCAGGTGTTCAGCCTGAAAGAGAACCAGACCTACAACGCGAAGATGATCCCTACCCGCCTGCGCGATCACGTATTTTATACGGCCTTTGCGCCGTATAAAAATCCGCAGGTGGCGGTGGCATTGATTCTGGAAAACGGAGGAAGCGACGGCGTGGTCGCCGCGCCGGTGATGCGCAAGATCCTCGACCATCTTTTTGCCCCCGAGGATAGCCGGCCGCAGCCATTTGCGGGCCCGCCGGCAGAAGCCAACGCTGGCGGGAGAAACTAGCGGTAGTTGACGATAACCTGGTTGCTGCGCACGTTGAGGGCCGGTATCAGGCGGCCGCCGCCGGGAACTTCCCAGACAAAACGCAGCGGTTCAATCGCCGGGACGCTATCGAACCCATGGGTCGTGCCGCTCTGTCCGTCCAGCTCTACGCAGCGGCTCTGCGAGCACAAACGCACCCGCAGCCCGGCCGGCGTCGGGCCGTTCAGCTCATAGCGCCAGGCCACCAGCGTCATCAGCCCGTTCACCGGCTGCGGCGACGCCAGCGGCGAAGAGGAGGCCGACTGCCCCCGATAGTTCAGCGTAATGCCCATTCCGCTGGCCTGCCATGCCCCTTCGCCTGCGGCGTGAGCAAACAGCGGCAGCAGCGCAAGCAGTAACAGTGCGCGCATTATTTCCCTCCGATGGTCGCGGTCATGCGGATATGGCGGTTATCCGACAGTTCGAGATTAGACAGCACCACCAGCTGCGGCAGGTTGCGGCGCAGAAAGCGCGACAGCAGCGGGCGCAGCGCGTGGTTAACCAGCAGCACCGGCGGCGCGCCGAGCATTTCCTGGCGCGACAGCGCCTCTTGCGTCTGGGCCAGCAGGCGGTCCGCAAGCCCAGGCTCCAGACCGCCGCCGCCCTGCAGCGCCTGCAGCAACAGGCGTTCAAGCGGCGTATCCAGTCCAATCACCTGTACCTCGCCGCTGCCCGGGAACCACTGCTGGGTAATTGCCCGGCCCAGCGCCACGCGCACCACCGAGGTCAGCTCGTGCGGGTCGGTCTGGACAGGCGCATGTTCCGCCAGCGTTTCAAGGATGGTGCGCATATCGCGAATCGGCACTTTTTCATCCAGCAGGTTTTGCAGCACCTTATGCAGCGTGGTGAGCGTCACCACACCCGGCACCAGGTCCTCGGTAAGCTTCGGCATCTCCTGGCTTACGCGGTCAAGCAGCTGCTGCGCCTCCTGGCGGCCAAACAGCTCGGCGGAGTGCAGGCTGATCAGATGGTTGAGGTGCGTGGCGACCACGGTGCTGGATTCAACGACGGTAAAGCCCTGAATCTGCGCCTGTTCTTTCAGCGCGCTTTCAATCCAGATAGCTGCAAGCCCAAAGGCCGGATCAACCGTCGGTTCGCCCGGCAGCGTCCCCGCCGCCGTGCCCGGGTTAATCGCCAGCCAGCGGCCCGGGTAGGCGTCGCCGCTGCCAATCTCAACGCCCTTAAGCAGGATACGATAGCGCGCGGGCGGCAGATCCATATTGTCGCGGATATGCACCACCGGCGGCAGGAAGCCCATCTCCTGGGCGAATTTCTTACGAATACTGCGAATGCGCCCCAGCAGCTCGCCGTCCTGTTGAAAATCAACCATCGGGATCAGCCGGTAGCCAACCTCCATACCCAGCGTATCTTCCAGCTGAACGTCGCTCCAGGTCGCTTCCACCGCCTGCGGGTTGTCCTGCGTCCGTACCGGCGCGGCTTCAACCGGCGCGCTCTGCTCGCGGCCGCGGATCCACCACGCCAGCCCCAGCAGGGCCGCGGTGAACAGCAGGAAGACAAAGTTCGGCATCCCCGGCACCAGGCCCAGCAGCCCGAGTACCGCGGCGCTGAGCAGCATCACCCGCGGGTTGCTGAACAGCTGGCCGACCATCTGTTCGCCCACATCCTGATCGGTGCTCACGCGGGTAACGATAACGCCGGCCGCCGTCGAGATAACCAGCGCCGGAATCTGCGCGACAAGGCCATCGCCGATGGTCAGCAGCGTATAGGACTCCGCCGCTTTCCCCACCGGCAGCCCGTGCTGCAGTACCCCCACCAGCAGGCCGCCGATGATGTTGATAACCATGATCATGATCCCGGCGATGGCGTCGCCGCGCACGAACTTACTCGCACCGTCCATCGAGCCGTAGAAGTCCGCCTCCTGCGTCACCTCAGAGCGGCGGCGCTTGGCCTCGTCTTCGCCAATCAGCCCGGCGTTAAGGTCCGCATCGATCGCCATCTGTTTACCCGGCATCCCGTCCAGCACAAAGCGCGCGCCGACTTCTGCGATACGCCCGGCGCCTTTGGTGATAACCATAAAGTTAATGATGACGAGGATAATAAAGACCACGATGCCGATGGCGAAGTTGCCGCCCACCAGGAAATGGCCGAAGGCTTCCACCACCTTCCCCGCCGCCGCCGCGCCGGTATGCCCTTCCATCAGGATAATACGGGTGGAGGCCACGTTCAGCGCGAGGCGCAATAGCGTGGTAAACAGCAGAATGGTCGGGAACGCGGCGAATTCGAGCGTGCGCTGGGTGAACATCGCCACCAGCAGCACCATAATCGACAGCGCGATGTTAAAGGTAAACAACAGGTCGAGGACGAATGCCGGGAGCGGCAGTACCATCATCGACAGGATCAGCAGAATCAGCACCGGCCCGGCCAGAACCTGCCATTGGGTAGATTTGAGGTTGCCGGGCAGACGCAGCATTGCGACCAGATTAGCCATCAGTGTCCTTCTCGTTCAAAAAATCCAGTGCCTCAGGCACCGGCAAATTCTCAGGTTTCTTCGGCGGAACGCCCCCCGCCAGACGCCAGCGTTTAAGCTGCCACACCCAGGCCAGCACTTCGGCGACCGCCGCATACAGCGTGCCGGGGATCTGTTGGCCGATTTCCGCATGGCGGTAGAGCGCGCGCGCCAGCGGCGGCGCTTCAAGGACAGGCACCCGGTGCTCCTGGCCTATCTCTCTGATGCGCAGCGCGATAAGCCCGGCGCCTTTCGCCACCACCTTCGGCGCGCTCATTTTGCCTTCCACATACTGCAGCGCCACCGAGTAATGCGTCGGGTTGGTAACGATAACGTCCGCCTTCGGCACATCGCCCATCATGCGACGGCGCGCCGCGGCGCGCTGCATCTGGCGAATACGCCCTTTGACGTGCGGATCGCCTTCGTTCTGCTTAAACTCGTCGCGAATGTCCTGGCGCGACATCCGCAGCTTTTTGATATGGCTGTGGATCTGCCAGAACACGTCGAAACCCACCATCGGGATCACGCCCAGCGCCACCAGCATCGCGCACAACCCCACCATGTTGAGCGCGTTGCCCATCGCCGCCAGCGGCGATTCGCTGATAAGCCGCATCATGTCCGGCCAGTGCGACCAGACATAGGTCCCGGCCACGCAGCCCACCAGCACCGACTTGAGTATCGCTTTCAGCAGCTCCGCCGCCGACTGGGCGGAAAAAAGGCGCTTAATGCCGGGCAGCGGGTTCAGCTTGTCGAACTTAAACGCCAGCGACTTGGGGCTGAAGACCAGGCCGCCGAGCATCATCGGCGCAACGATAGCCACCACCACTACGCCCGTTATCAGCGGCAGCAGCGCCAGCATCGCCTGCTTTATCAGCAGAATGATTTGCCCGAGGATCAGGTTCGGATCGTTAACAATGCTGTGGTCAAAATGCAGACCGGAAGAGAGCAGCGCGGCAAGCCTTCTCGCCATCGACTCGCCGCCAAACCACAGTACGCACACGCCCACCAGCAAAATCAGCAGAGAGGTGAGCTCGCGGGATCGCGGAATTTGCCCTTCCTCACGCGCTTTATCCAGCCGTTGGGGTGTGGGGGCTTCTGTTTTGTCTTCGCTGTCGCTATTGTCGGCCACAGACAACATCCCGCAGTTACAATTCTGAGGACATAATGCCAGCGGAGAAAACGTCTGATAGGAAGAGTACGCGCGGATTTGTAGGCTAATTTGCCTTATAGGGAGGAAAACCATCCCTTACGGGATGGTTTATCAGCGCCGTTAAAAACCGAGGCTGTCCAGTAAATCGTCGACCTGGTCCTGGCTGGCGACGACGCCCGCTTTGGAGGTATCCATCTGCGGGCCGTTGAGCAGGCTGTCGTTTTCCCGCTTCGCGCGCGCAGGCTGCTCCGGCATGTTTTCCAGCAGCACCATCAGCAGCTGGCGCTCTATCTCCTGAATCACATCCATCATGCGCTTGATAACCTGACCGGTAAGGTCCTGGAAATCCTGCGCCATCATGATCTCCAGCAGCTGCGCGTTGGTGAAGCTGGTGTGGCCCGGGACGTCCGCCAGGTAATGACGGGTATCGGTCACCAGCTCACGGGCATCGGACAGCTCGATCGGGTTTTCAAACCAGGCATCCCAGCGGCCAGATAGCGCTTTTGCCTCTTTTTCCATCTGGTTCTGATGCGGTTGCGACAGTTCGACGCAGTTCAGCGCACGCTCTGCGGCCTGCGCCGTCATCTGCACTACGTAGTCCAGACGATCGCGGGCATCAGGAATCGCCTCCGCCGCTTCGGCAATCGCCTGGTCCAGTCCCAGCTCGCGCAGGCTGTCGCGCAGCATACGGGTGAGGCTGCCGATACGGGCAATGATATCTGCGGCCGAATGTTCGTCTGCGGGTTTTATTGAGGGTTGTATCATCACTGCAGGCCTCACATGCCGAGTTTCTCGAAGATTTTATTCAGTTTTTCTTCCAGCGTCGCCGCGGTGAACGGTTTCACCACGTAGCCGCTGGCGCCGGCCTGCGCCGCCGCGATGATGTTCTCTTTCTTCGCTTCTGCGGTCACCATCAGCACCGGCATGGACGCCATTGCGCCATCGGCGCGGATGGTTTTTAGCAAATCAAGGCCATCCATATTCGGCATGTTCCAGTCGGAGATAACAAAACCAAAACCGCCCGCCTGCAGTTTGTTGAGCGCATCTACGCCGTCTTCTGCTTCTTCAACGTTATTGAAACCAAGCTCTTTCAACAGGTTACGCACGATGCGACGCATGGTGGAAAAGTCATCCACAACCAGAAACTTAAGCTCTTTATCCGCCATTTAACTTCACTCCTCTTAAATACGTATTGCCTGTCCGGCACTGATTTTCGCCAGCATCTGCTGGCTTACCTGGCTAAGATCGACCACTTCGCTGACGCCACCCATATTGATGGCCTCACGCGGCATGCCGAACACCACACAACTTGCTTCGTTTTGCGCAATGGTCCAGGCGCCCGCCTGGTGCATTGCCAGCATTCCCGCCGCGCCGTCGTTGCCCATCCCGGTAAGGATCACCCCAACGGCGTTGCGTCCCGCATTTTTGGCGACCGAGTGAAACAGCACGTCGACCGACGGACGGTGCCGGTTGACCGGCGGGCCGTCATGAATTTTGATCTGGTAGTTGGCGCCGCTTCGCGCCAGCTCCATATGCTTATCCCCGGGGGCGATATAGGCATGGCCCGGCAGCACGCGCTCGCCGTCCTCCGCCTCTTTCACCGTTATCTGGCACAGCTTGTTCAGACGTTCCGCAAAAGAGCGGGTAAACCCTGGCGGCATATGCTGGGTGATGAGGATCGCCGGGCTGGTCAGCGGCAGCGGCTGCAGCACGTGGCGAATCGCCTCGGTGCCGCCGGTTGAGGCGCCAATCGCCAGCAGCTTTTCCGAGCTCAGCATCGGCCCGGCTTTCAGCGCCACCGGCGCCGTCAGCGGCTTATGGGCGCTCAGACGAGCCCTTGACGCGGCGCGAACCTTGTCGGCAATCATTTCGCTGTAGGCCAGCATCCCTTCTCGAATGCCGATTTGCGGTTTTGTCACGAAGTCGATGGCGCCAAGCTCCAGCGCGCGCAGCGTCACTTCGGAACCTTTACCGGTCAGCGACGACACCATCACGACTGGCATCGGCCGCAGGCGCATCAATTTTTCGAGAAAATCGAGACCGTCCATCCGCGGCATTTCGACATCCAGCGTCAGCACGTCCGGGTTGAATTTTTTAATAAGATCCCGGGCGACTAGCGGATCGGGCGCCGTGGCGACCATCTCCATATCGCTGTGGCTGTTGATGATTTCCGTCATAATCTGCCGCATCAATGCGGAGTCATCGACAGACAACACCCTGATTTTACTCATGCTTTATCCTTACTGAGCGCATACACCGTCTGTCCACGCAGACTGAACTCGCGCACAAGATTGCTGAAGTTCTCCGAGTGCCCGGCAAATAACAATCCGTCGGGCTTGAGCAGCGGAACAAAACGGCGAAGAATCTCCTGCTGCGTTGTTTTATCGAAGTAAATCATTACATTACGGCAGAAAATGGCATCAAACGGCCCCGGCACGCTGTATTGCCTGTCCAGCAGGTTAACCGGGGCAAAATCCACATAGTTCGCCAGCTCCTGACGTACACGCACCAGTCCGTCATGGGGGCCGGTTCCGCGCATGAAATAGTGCTGTAGCTGCTGCGGCGACAGCGTTTTCAGCTCATCCTGCCGGTAAATCCCGTTTTGCGCTTTGCCAAGCACCTCGGTATCGATATCGCTTGCAAACACGCGCCAGCGCCCGGGGGCTGTCCCCAGGGTGTCGGCAAGCGTAATCGCAATGGAGTACGGCTCTTCTCCCGTTGAGGCGGCCGCGCTCCAGACGCGGTACTCGCCGTGCCGACGACGGGCGTGCTCCGCCAGCGTCGGAAAGTGGTGCGCCTCACGAAAAAACGCCGTCAGGTTGGTGGTCAGCGAGTTAATAAACGCCTGCCACTCGGCGCTGTCAGAATTGGCCTCCAGCATTGCCAGATAACGACCAAAATCATCCAGCCCCAGCGTACGCAGGCGGCGAACCAGCCGGTTGTAGACCATATCGCGCTTGTGATCTGCCAGTACGATGCCCGCACGTTGGTAGATCAATTGGCATATCCGACGAAACTGCGCATCGGACAGCGCCAGGCGCTGTGTCATCTGCATAAGTAATGACGATTGCCCGTTGGGCAGGGATGATGTCATAGCGCCTTCTTACGTCACTTTCAGGAAACAACAGGTATCACCTGCGGCGATACCCCTTCTTGCAATGCAATCTTGTGTTCGTCGAGCGAAAATCGGGTCATCAGCGTCGTTAAGCGATCGGCCTGGTCCGCCAGCTGTTCCGTGGCGGCGGCCCCTTCTTCGACTAGCGCCGCGTTCTGCTGCGTCACCTGATCCATCTGGCTGACCGCCAGCGCGACCTGCTCAATCCCCCGGCGCTGCTCATCGGACGCCGAGGCTATTTCGCCCATAATGTCGTTGACCTGGGTGACGGAGCTGACAATCTCGTTCATGGTTTTGGCTGCGGTATCCACCAGCGCGGAGCCTTCCTGCACGCGGGAGACGGACGCCTCAATCAGCCCTTTAATCTCTTTCGCCGCCTCGGCGCTACGGCTGGCGAGGTTGCGGACCTCCCCCGCCACCACGGCGAAACCGCGCCCCTGCTCCCCTGCCCGCGCCGCCTCAACCGCCGCATTGAGCGCCAGAATGTTGGTCTGGAAGGCAATACCGTCAATCACGCTGATAATGTCGCCAATCTTCTGTGAGCTGGTGGCGATATCATGCATGGTGGCGGCAACGTGCGAGGCCTGCTGCCCGCCGCGGCGGGCGGTTTCCGCGGCGCGGCTGGCAAGCCCGGAGGCCTGACGCGCGTTGTCGGCGTTCTGCCCGACCGTCGCCGTCAGCTGCTCCATGCTGGCGGCAGTTTCCGCCAGCGATGCCGCCTGCTGTTCGGTCCGCGAGGAGAGATCGTTATTGCCCGCGGCAATTTCCGAAATGCCGGTATGCATCGCCTGGCTTCCCAGACGAACCTCGCTGACCGTCCCGCGCAGCGCGGTTTGCATCGCCTTCAGCCCGGCGAAAATCGCGGTGATTTCATTGTTGCCGTACACCGCGATCGGCCGCGCCAGATCGCCTTTCGCAATGCCGTCAAAGTGGCTGCTGATAATGGTCAGCGGCACCACAATCATCCTGCGCGTCCACAGCAGCGCCCAGCCGACGATCAGCGCGGCGATCGCCACCATGGCGATAAAAATAAACGCCGAACGGTGGTAGTTGCCGTCGCTCGCCTGCCGCGCGGAATCCACATAACGGTTGATATTCTGCTGCCACTGGCGATAGCTGCGGTCAAAATCATCCTGCGCCTGCTGCACCGGCGCGGTCATAAAATCTGACAGCTGGTTGTTTTCAAGCCAGGTGGCCTGATGATCCAGCGCGTCGCGCCAGGCGGCATAGCCGGTTTTTGTGGCGTCCTGTAGCCCGCGCGCGCTGTCATCTTCCGCCGCAACGCTGGCGAAAGCCGCAAACTGCGCGTCGGCCTGCCTGAAGCTCTGACGCGCCGTCGCCATCAGCGCCTTAATCTCGTCCGCCGGATAGCTCAGCGCGGTCAGCGTTCCGGCTTTGTTCAGCGCGGTGCTGGCCTGCAGCATAACGGCGCGGGTCTGCATCAGCGCATGCAGCTGCTGGTTGCTTTGCTCCACCTGCTGCATGTTTTTCTGCCCGTCGCGAAACGCCCAGAATGACAGTCCGTTACTACCGACCTGCAGCACACCGCACATCACCAGAATTAAAAACAGCGTGGTCGAGATACGAATTCGATTGAACATCAACACTCCCGTACTACAGCAACGCGCTGCGCAAAATTAAAACGTTTCCCAGTTATCGTCCGTTCCGGCGGCTGCCGGACGGGGCCGCAATGGCGTCACTGCTGCTGCGGAAGCTTTTGCTGTACTGGCGGCGGGCGCCGCGTGGTGTGCGCCGATGCGAAACGCCGATACCGCCTGCGTCAGATGGCTCGACTGCTCTTCCAGCGCGGCGGCGGCGGCAGCGGACTGCTGCACCAGCGCCGCGTTCTGCTGGGTCACGCGATCCATCTCGGAAACCGCCAGCGCCACCTGGTCTATCCCGCGGCTTTGCTCGTCAGACGCCGAGGAGATTTCCCCCATGATGTCGGTCACGCGCGTGACGGCATTGACGATATCGCTCATGGTGTCGCCTGCGCTTTCTACCAGTACGGAGCCGGTGTCCACCTTCGACACCGAGTCCTCAATAAGCGCTTTAATCTCTTTCGCGGCCTGGGCGCTACGGCTCGCCAGGTTGCGCACCTCGCCGGCCACCACCGCAAAGCCGCGACCCTGCTCGCCCGCGCGCGCCGCTTCCACCGCCGCGTTCAGCGCGAGAATGTTGGTCTGGAAGGCAATACCGTCGATAACGCCGGTAATATCGGAAATTTTCTGCGAACTGGCGGCGATGTCGTGCATCGTGTTAACCACGCTATCGACCACTTTGCCGCCGCGCTGGGCGGTCTCAGAGGCGCTAAGCGCCAGCTGCGACGCCTGACGGGCGTTTTCGGCATTCTGCTTCACGGTGGCGGTCAGCTCTTCCATGCTGGCGGCGGTTTCCTCCAGCGAGGACGCCTGCTGCTCGGTACGCGAGGAGAGATCGTTGTTGCCCGCCGCAATTTCGCTGCTGCCGGCATAGATGGCGTCAGAACCGTTGCGCACGCGGGTCACCGTATCGATGAGCGACGTTTGCATGTGGTTAACGGTACCGGCCAGTTCGCCAATTTCATTGCGCCCGGACACGGTGACCGGCTGCGTCAGGTCGCCCTGCGCGATGCGGCGCAGGTGGCTAATCACCTGCCCGAGCGGCTTGAGCAGGATGTGGCGAATGCCGTACCAGGCGCCGGCCAGCAGCAAGACCAGCACCACCGCGATAATGGCCAGCTGCCACTGCGCAAAGTGATAGTCACGGGTGCTGGTTGAAAACGCGTGCTGATAGAGCGTTTCGCTCTCTTTTTCGTAGCGCGCCATCGCATCGCCAAGCCCGGTTTGCATCCCCTGGGTCGGCTGCGCGAAGTAGGCATCCATCTTGCCGTTATCCAGAAAGCCAATCAGCTCGGTTAGCCCGGCGGAGTATTTCTGGTAGCTGGCGTCAACCGCGCTGCTGGCGTCCACCAATTCCGCCGCTGGCGCAATCTGCGAGAACGTCGCATAGTGTTTCGCCGCGTCCGCCAGAGTGGCTTTGGCATTGTTGAGCAGCGTTGTTTTAGCACTGCTCTGCTGGTTTCCGGCATCCATCATCATGCGTGCGGATGAGCGGCTGAGGTTAATGCGCGTTTGCAGCATCAGCTCCCAGGTTTTATTCAGCTCGCTTTGGCGAGTACGTAACTCATTGGAAAGGGCAAAACTTTGCTGGTTTTGATGGAGCGAGGAAAAGAGAAAGCCCCCGGACAGCAGCTGTAGCAGTGCAAAGACAAACAGCACCAACATCAGCAGAGTGACAACGCGGATACGGTTCAACATGCAACACCTTTTTTTTATTACGTGATAGCGGTGTTATCGGCACGGAGCGATGAAACTTTACGTTAAGTCACCCATGTTGTGCGCGCGCGCAGCGGGGTCATAAAAGCGGTAATAAAGGAAGGAAGAAAAGAAGAGGTCTCCCCCGCCCGGCAGGACGGGGGAAGCACGATTACGCGGCGCTGATGGCGGCGTTATCAAGCAGCGCCATCTCTTCGCTGTTCAGCAGTTTTTCAATATTCACCAGAATCAGCATACGCTCGCCGAGGGCGCCGAGCCCGGTCAGGTATTCGGTGGAGAGCGTTACGGCGAATTCCGGCGCCGGGCGAATTTGCTCCGCCGCCAGCGATAGCACGTCGGACACGCCGTCAACCACAATCCCCACCACCCGCTGGTTGAGGTTCAGCACAATCACCACGGTGTTGTCGTTATAGTCGACATCGTCCTGGCAGAACTTCACGCGCAAATCTACGATAGGCACGATAACGCCGCGCAGGTTGGTGACCCCTTTAATAAAGGAGGGCGTGTTGGCGATACGCGTCACCTGATCGTAGCCGCGAATTTCCTGCACTTTCAGAATATCAATGCCGTACTCTTCATCGCCCAGCGTGAAGACCAGGAATTCCTGGCCGGACGGCTCACCTGCCAGTTTTGCTACATTCGTCATACCGGTCATTTTGTTCCCTTACTCTTGCAATCAGGCAGCAGTGTGCGCCATACGTTTTTCACGATTTAACCCCTGCAGCGCCGAGACGTCGACAATCAGCGCAACGCTGCCATCGCCGAGGATGGTTGCGGCGGAGATCCCCGGCACTTTGCGGTAGTTGCTTTCCAGGTTTTTCACCACCACCTGATGCTGGCCAATCAGCTGGTCGACCAGCAGAGCGTAGCGGCGGCCTGCGCTTTGCAGAATCACCACGATGCCCTGGGTCGCTTCCGTTTTCGCGCCATGAACCTCAAAGACCTTCCACAGCTCCACCAGCGGCAGGTACTCGCCGCGGACCTCCAGTACGCGCTCCCCTCCGGCCAGCGGATGCAGATCTTCCTCGCGCGGCTGCAGCGATTCCATCACCGCGTTCAGCGGTAAAATAAACACCTCTTCGTTAACCTTCACCGACATGCCGTCAAGGATGGCCAGCGTCAGCGGCAGCAGGATACGGATTGTCGTGCCCGCGCCCTGCTTTGATTTGATCTCAACATGGCCGCCCATCTCCTGAATGTTTCGCTTCACCACGTCCATACCCACGCCGCGGCCGGAGACATCGGTCACCTGTTCCGCCGTGGAGAACCCCGGGGCGAAGATCAGCATGCCGACCTCTTCGTCGGTCATGTTGTCGTGTACCGCCATCCCCTGAGAAATCGCTTTCGCAAGGATGCGCTCGCGGTTAAGGCCCGCGCCGTCGTCGGTCACTTCGATACAGATGTTGCCGCCCTGGTGTTCCGCGGACAAAATCAGGTTGCCCACCGCCGATTTCCCGGCATTGACGCGGGTGTCCGGCAGCTCGATGCCGTGGTCAAGGCTGTTGCGCACCAGGTGCGTTAACGGGTCGATGATGCGCTCGATCAGGCTCTTATCCAGCTCGGTCGAGCTGCCCATCAGCGTCAGCTCAACCTGTTTGCCGAGCTTACCGGCCAGGTCGCGCACCAGGCGCGGGAAGCGGCTGAAGACATATTCCATCGGCATCATGCGGATGGACATGACCGATTCCTGCAAATCACGGGCGTTGCGCTGCAGCTGACCCATGCTGGTGATCAAGTCGCCGTGCTGCACCGGGTCGAGCTCGTTGGAGCGCTGGGCCAGCATCGACTGGGTGATCACCAGTTCGCCGACGAGGTTAATGAGCTGGTCGACCTTCTCGACCGCCACGCGGATACTGGTTGATTCGCTGGCGCGCGCCGGTTTTTCGCGCTCGGCGCGCGGCGCGCTGGCCGCCTCTTTCGGAACGGCTTTCAGCGCAGGCGCGGGCGCCGGGACAGGGACGACGGCGGTATCCGCCTCCACAGCGGCCACCGGCAGCGCCTTCTCTTCCGTCACGGTTTCAAACGCTATCTGGTCGGCCTCAATGACAAAACAGAGCACCGCCACGATATCGTCTTGCGAAACCGCGCCGTCCAGGATGGCGCTCAGCGAGTCATCGGTTTTGGCAACCTGGCTGATATGCGCAAGGTTGCTCAGCTCCTCCTGCAGCATATCCGGCTCGCCGGGCTTAAGGCGCGACAGCACAATGCGCGTTTTACCGCCCATCGCCGCCGTTACCTCTTCTTCCGTAACGCCTGACTCGTCGTTTTCGACAACGGTCAGTTTAGCGCCGGTAGCCGGAACCGGCGCCGCTTCGCCTTTGGCCTCAAGCGCCAGCTGGCGCAGGGCGTTGCAGATGTACTCAAAGCTGGCCGCATCGGGTTCCTGCGAGCTTTTATAGGCATCAAGCTGTTCTTGCATAATGTCTTTCGTTTCCAAAAACAGGTTAATAATGTCGGTGTTGAGCTGCATTTCGCCGCGGCGGGCTTCATCCAGCAGGTTTTCCATCAGGTGGGTGGTCTCCTGCAAAATGGTGAACCCAAACGTACCGGCGCCGCCTTTAATCGAGTGCGCGGCGCGAAAAATGGCGTTCAGTTGCTCGGCGTCGGGGGCTTGCGGAACCAGATCCAGCAGGTGCTGCTCCATATCCGCCAACAACTCGTCGGCCTCATCAAAAAATGTCTGATAAAAATCGCTGATATCCATGCTCACGCTATCACCTCTGATCGGCTTGTGGCGATGTGGGACTCACAGCCGGCGCGGCGGCCGCGGGCTGCTGTAAAACACTAATAGGTTCATTCTGGCTTTCGGCGTTCTCGTGGAGGATCGCCTGTTCGGCCTGGTTGTTCAGCACCAGCAGGCTGATACGCCGGTTGATGGCGTCATCGCCGCCGTGCTCCTGCAGCTTCATGGTGTTGGCCATGCCAACAACGCGCAGCACTTTACCGTCGTCCAGACCTCCGGCAACCAGCTCGCGGCGCGAGGCGTTGGCGCGCTCGGCGGACAGCTCCCAGTTGCTGTAACCACGATCTCCATTGGCATACTGGTAGTCATCGGTATGTCCGGAGAGGCTGATTTTGTTCGGTATTTCATTCAGCACCGGGGCGATCGCCCGCAGGATGTCGCGCATATAGGGCTCCACCTCGGCGCTGCCGGTCTTAAACATTGGGCGGTTCTGACTGTCGATAATCTGAATGCGCAGTCCCTCCTGCACCAGGTCAATTTTCAGGTGCGGACGCAGCGCTTTAAGCTTCGGGTCGGCCTCAATCAGCTGATCGAGCTCGCCGCGAATCTTCTTCAGCCGGTTTTGCTCCATGCGCTTTTTCAGCTCATCGATATTCGGCTCTTTTTTGACTTCCCCCTGCTGCTGGGTGAAGTCGTCGCCGCCGCCGGGGATCGGGCTTGAGCTGTTCGATACCCGCGGCCCGCCGGTGATGGCGGTTGCCAGCGGCGTACGGAAATATTCCGCAATCTGGATGAGCTCTTTCGGGCTGGAAATCGAGATGAGCCACATCACGAGGAAGAACGCCATCATCGCCGTCATAAAGTCGGCATAGGCAATTTTCCAGGAGCCGTGCGCTCCGCCGCCGTGGTTTTTATGTTTCCGCCGTCTGACAACGACTATCGGGTGAGACTGATTTTTCATGCTTCCTCAGTCGTCGTTTGTTGCGCTGTTGGGTTACGTACCGCACGAACATGCTCTTCGAGCTCGATAAACGACGGGCGCTCGCTGGAGTAAAGCGTTTTACGGCCGAACTCAACCGCGATCGGCGGCGCATACCCGTTGAGATTGGACAGCAGAGTAATTTTGACGCACTGCATCATCTTGGTCGTTTCAGCGCTTTTCTGGCGCAGCACGGTGGCCAGCGGAGAGATAAAGCCGTACGCCAGAAGAATACCGAGGAACGTCCCCACCATCGCGTGCGCGATAAGCGAACCCAGCTCGGCAGCAGGACGGTCGGCGGACCCCAGCGCGTGCACCACCCCCATCACCGCCGCGACGATACCAAACGCCGGCAGCGAATCGCCGACCATCGCCAGGCTATTCGCCGGCACTTCGGCCTCGCTTTCGTGCGTTTCGATCTCTTCGTCCATCAGCGCTTCGATCTCGAAGGTGTTCATGTTGCCGCTGATAATCAGGCGCAGGTAATCAACAATGAAATCCAGCATCACTTTGTCCGCCAGAATACGCGGATAGCTGGCGAAAATTTCGCTTTCGGTCGGGTTTTCGATATCACGCTCAAGCGAGAACATCCCCTGCTGGCGGGACTTTGCCATCAGCCGATACAGCAAGGCCAGCAGATCCATGTACATGCTTTTGGTGTATTTGGAACGGCGGAACAGCAGCGGGAGCGCCTTCATCGTTCCCTTGATCGCCTTGCCGTTGTTGCCGACGATAAACGCCCCTATCCCCGCACCGCCAATGATGATCAGTTCGGCAGGCTGATAGAGTGCCCCAAGGTGTCCGCCGGTTAACGCATAACCACCGAAAACTGTACCAAGAACAACCAGGTAACCTAATAAGATAAGCACGACATCATCCTTCCACGTTTGACTAAGGCAAGGACAAAAGATGAGCAATTCCCGACGGCGCGGCAAAAAAAAAGCAGCGGACCTGCGTCCGCTGCTGGAGTGATTGCCACACACCGTATCGGTTAAACAGCTTGCTCTATCTGTTCATCCAGCAGTTGTGGAGTTATATCGGCAGCATCACCAGAAAGTTTACGTCTTTTTACTGCCCGGGATGGCGGCTGGCAAAGACTGCAAACGAAGCTTCCCACGGGTTGGTGAGCGTGAGTGATAAAATTGCCGCCGCAGCTGTTGCAGCTGCTCAGCTCCAGCATGCCGCTTTCGACAAAACGCACCAGCGTCCACGCGCGGGTCAGCGCCAGAATCGGCCCCTCTTCCGGCTGCGGACACTGCTCAAGATAGAGCCGGTACGCTTTGATAACCGCATCAACGCCGTTGCAGAGCCCGGTTTTGAGAAGATACTGCCAGGCGTTGCAGAACATCGACGAATGGATATTCTGCTCCCAGGTCATAAACCAGTCAGTGGAAAACGGCAGCATGCCCTTCGGCGGCGGGCTGCCGCGAAGTTCTTTGTAGAGCTTGATAAGGCGACCGCGGCTCAGCTGCGTTTCGCTCTCCAGCATCTGTAAGCGCGCACCTAGTGAGATCAGTTCCATTGCCAGTTGTATATCGCGCGCTTCCTGAACAATGCTTTTTTCACTCATTTTCAGGCCCTTTTTTTACGCGCAGAATCGTCTGACTGGCTGGCTTCTTTCAGTAAGCGGGTAGAAAGTAAAATCCCGGTATGAATTTGCTGTAAATCATCCACCCGCGACTCCTGAGTAAGCCGGGTAATCGTCTGGTGGCTGTCGAAGCGAAACTGGCAAACGAGCTGGTTAGTTTCCGCCAGTTTTACCATCTGAGGGAGCGTCAGGTCGCCCAACGTGCTTGCCATCTCCTCATTGAGGCCGAGGCGAAACATGGCGGAAGCTTTATCCTGACTAATCAAGCGCTGTGCAAGTAATAAGTATGACAAATTAATGTCGTATATATGTTTTAGCAACTCGGATGTATGCATTTTTCCCATCCCGAATAACCAACCATTATTTTATGCGGTAACACCGCACACCCCGTGATGTCGCCGGGAAATCCCGGTAAAAAAAGAAACGGCCAAAATGCATAGTTGACTTAGGCGCTGCATCCCTGCGATTGTTAGATCAACCTCTGCGGCACAGAGGATAACCTCACAATTTTAAACATTTCTTACAAATAACTAAGATTTTTCCTAATTCGACGCAACTCTACTCGCCAGTTCTTACACATACAATGTGGCCTTGCTGGAAATTTGAAAATTATGTGATCAATATCACACAAAGGGGTGAATATTGACACCCCATTTATCAGCCAGCATTGTGATTTGCCTATTTTTTCATCAAACAACCTCCCAGACTATTCCAGGCAGTAGAATAAATATTCATTTAGAGTCCAGAGGTGTAACTTTCTGTTCAGTGTGGCATTATCAGCACAAATGCTATGGACTCCCTTTTAGTATCGTCCGCAAAGAAGAAAAATTTAGCGTTTAAAATCAAAAAAATAGGGATTTACAAACGCGAAATAATCACTACCGTTGATAATGTTAATTTTGTTAATAAACCATGTAAACAAGTAAAAAACTGATTATTCATCGCTTCCGTTCGAAGATAAAACAGAAAAAAGTGACTGAAACTGTGACGCCGCGATATTCTTTACATAAGAATAATTAATGAATTCGTTAAGCAATCCCGCATTTCATGTTAATGGACATCTTGCAGTCGTCCCGCAAAGGGAGTATGAGAGTTTAAGAGGCGTTTTTTCATCATGTTCAAGGAGGTATGATGGCGTACTCACATGTTCTGGTCGCGGTAGCGCCGACGCCGGAAAGCCACAGGCTGGTGAGCAAAGCGGTGTCGATTGCCCGGCCCTTTAATGCGCGGGTTAGCCTGATAACGTTGTCCACGGACCCGGAAATGTATAATCAGTTTGCCGCCCCAATGCTGGAGAATCTGCGTGAGTTAATGCAGGAGGAAACCCGACAGTTTCTGAATGAGCTCATTGCCCGCGCCGATTATCCCGTCAGCCAGACTACGATCGCCTGCGGTGAACTCAGCGAGCATATCCGGGCTTTTTGCCGCAAACAGCAGGTCGACCTGGTCATCTGCGGCAACCATAACCAGAGTTTTTTCTCGCGCGCCACCTGCGCGGCGAAAAATATTGTTGGCAACAGCTGCGGCGTCGACGTTTTGCTGGTGTCACTGGAAAAGGGTTAGGTTATCGCTAACTGACCCGATGCGGCTGCACCGGGTCTTTTTCTGCATCGCACTCAGGGCATAACGGCGCCGTTATGTCGCTTTATTCCGCCCCCCGTCCCTGTTTCCACTTGTTTCAAATCATGAATAAACCCGAGAGCCGGAAAGCGAAATTACGCCGTCCGCTTCGCCTTTTGCTTGTAGCGGTCGAAGATCACCGCCGCCAGCAGAATCAACCCGCGCACGACATACTGCGAGAACGGCGAAATATTCAGCAGGTTCATGGCATTTTCTACCGTCCCCAGAATCAGGATCCCGGCAACGACGTAGGAAATTTTACCAATGCCGCCTTTTAGCGACACCCCACCCAGTACGCAGGCGGAGATGACGATGAGCTCATAGCCGATAGAGGTCATCGGCTGGCCGCTGGTCATCCTTGAGGCAAGAATAATGCCCGCGGCCGCCGAGACCAGACCTGAGAGCACGAAAATAATAATCCTGGTACGCACCACCGGCACTCCCGCCAGCCGTGCGGCCTCCTCGTTACCGCCTATCGCCAGCGTGTTGCGGCCAAAGGTGGTTTTATTGAGCAACAGCCCAAAGACGATAAGGCAGGCCACGGTCAACCAGATGGGCGCCGGCAGGCCAAACCAGTTGGCATAGCCGAGGGTGAAGAAGCGCTCATCTTCAATCCCAACGGCTTTACCATCGGAAATAATGTAGGCCAGACCGCGGACGATTTGCATAGTCGCAAGCGTCGTTATCAGAGCGTTGATTTTCAGCCTGGCAATGACAAAACCGTTGATGAGCCCGCTGACCACGCCCAGCAGCAAACCGGCCAGCACGCCGAGCAGCAGGCTTTCCGTCAGGTTGATAACCACCGCCGTCGTCACCCCCGCACAGGCGATAACCGACGCGACAGAAAGGTCGAAATCCCCCGATGCCAGGCAAAACAGCATGCCGCAGGCCACCATACCGGACATCGAAATCGCCAGACCCAGTCCTTTCATGTTGACGAAAGAGGCAAAGTTCGGCACAAAAATCGCGCAGGCGATAAACAGTACGGCAAACACCACCAGCATGCCGTATTGATCCCAGATGCGCCCAACGCTTAACGTCGTGCGGCCCGCGCCGGACGTGGTTACAGATGACATAGTTCACTCCTCGCTCAGGCGACCGCCTGGCTGATTTTAGGCATCGCCAGGCTTAACGCCTGCTGTTCATTTGCGGATTCATGCAGCAACTCTCCGGCGATATCGCCTTCGCGCATCACAACAATGCGGTCGGCAACGCCAAGCACTTCCGGCAGGTCGCTCGACGCGAAGAGCACCGCCACGCCCGAGGCCGCAAGCGCATAAATCACGTTATAGATCTCATGCTTAGCGCCGACGTCAATCCCACGGGTAGGCTCATCAAGCAGGATGACCTTCATCTCCTCCGACAGCCAGCGGCCAAGGATTGCCTTCTGCTGGTTGCCCCCCGACAGGTTCATGATCAGCTGCTCCGCTCCCGGCGTTTTGATGTTCAGGGACTGAATGTGATGCAGCGCGTTGCGGGTTTCCCAGGCGTTGTCTATCAGACATCCGGCGCGGATGTGCCGACGTCTGGCGCTGATATTAATGTTGTCCCGCACCGAATGTACGGGGATGATGCCGTCCGCTTTACGGTCCTCCGGGCAGAGCATCATCCCGGCGCGGATCGCGTGGGCCGGTTTGCGAATATTGACGGCCTCGCCGTCAATCATCACGGTGCCTGCGGTAATGCGCGTCGCGCCGAACAGCCCTTTCATCAGTTCGCTGCGCCCGGCGCCGACCAGCCCGAACAGGCCAACGATTTCGCCGCTGCGCACCGTCAGGCTTATCGGCTCGCGCACGCCCGGCGCTTTCACCTGCTCAAGGCGAAGGCGCACATCGCCATACTCCCGCGGCTGCCAGCCGTAGATATCGCCGATATCACGCCCGACCATCGCCTGCACCAGCTGGTCATGGCTCACCTGCTGCATATCGCTGAAGGTGCAGACATAGCGGCCGTCCTTAAACACCGTAATGGCGTCGCTGAGGGCGAAAATCTCCTCCATCCGGTGTGAAACGTACACGATCACCCGCCCTTCGTTGCGCAGTTCGCGAATCACCCGGAACAGGTTTTCTATCTCACGCGCCGACAGGGAGCTCGTCGGTTCGTCAAAAGCGATGACCTTGGCGTTTCTGGCCAGCGCTTTGGCAATTTCCACCATCTGCCACTGGCCGATGGAGAGATACTTCAGCGGCGTCTGCGGATCGATATCCAGACCCAGATGTTCCAGCTGCAGACGGGCCTCATAGTTCAGCAGCGAGCGGTTGACGATCCCGCCTTTATGGGGCAACTGCCCCAGCCAGATGTTCTCTGCTACCGTCATTTCCGGCACCAGATGCAGCTCCTGATAGATAATCGCCACCCCGGCGTTAAGCGCAGCCGTGGTATTGGGGAAGACCGTCTCCTCACCGCGCAGCACCAGCGTACCGGCCGTGGGAGCATAGTTTCCGCTGAGAATTTTCAGCAGCGTGGATTTACCCGCGCCATTCTCCCCCATCAGGGCATGGACCTGTCCGGCGTAGCAGTCAAAACTGATGTCGGATAAGGCCTTAACCCCGGGGAAAGATTTGCTGATTCCGCGAAACGAAAGATAAGGTTGCGACTGTTGCATAATCACTCCATCACGCTGTACTGCCGCCGGGGGCGGCTTCACCGGCTGTTACAGCCCTTTTTTCGCCAACTCCTGCTTGAAGTTGTCGCGGGTTATCAGCACCACATCGGTAACGGCGGTGAATTTCGGCGGCTCAGCGCCTTTTTGCACCCAGTTGTAGAGCATTTCGCTGGTCTTATAGCCATGCACGTCCGGGCTCGGCAGCAGCGAGCCATAGAAGCCGGTGGGCTGAGCTTTAGAAAGCTCATTGACCGCATCCACGCCGTTGATGCCGATACCGATGACATCTGCCGCTTTAAAGCCCTGCCCTTCGGTTGCCCGTACGCCGCCGAGGACGGTGTTATCGTTCATGCCAAGCACCAGCCAGTGCTTAACGCCCGGATGCTGCACCAGCAGCGAGTTACCGGCATCGAACGCGCCGGGAATATCGTTAGATTTGGTCGGCACCTGATAGATTTGTTTTTCCGGGAAACCCGCTTTTTTCAGCGCGTCCATCGATCCGGAGGTACGGCGGCGGGCGGTGTCCAGCTCGTTGGCGGTGATCGCCATAACGGCGGTCTCTTTGACATCCCAGCCGCGTTTTTGCATTTCCTTATACAGTTCCTCGCCCTGGCGCGCACCAATCTCGCTGGCGGCCATCATCACCAGCGGCACGTCCTCCATCGGCTTCCCTTTGGCGTTGACGAACTGATCGTCGACGGTGATTACCTTCATATCATAGCCGCGCGCTTTCGCCACAATCGCCGGGCCTAATTTCGGATCCGGCGTACAGATAACAAACCCTTTTGCGCCGCTGGCGGCCAGGCTATCAATCGCATTAAGGGTTTTCTCACCGTCCGGGACGGCGATTTTAATCGCCTCGAAGCCTAAGTCTTTCCCGGCTTTATCCGCAAAGCGCCATTCGGTCTGAAACCAGGGCTCCTCCGGCTGCTTCACCAGAAAACCCAGCTTCACGGTCTGGGCGATAGCCGATTGTGACATAACCGCCGCCAGACCAATGGCTGCCAGGGCTTTAGTAAATTTGTGCATGGTAAACTCCAGCTTTAATGTTCTTTTATGTAGGGAATAATCGGGTAAAAATTATTTATCAGACATAAAACAAGGCATTAGCGGTTTTCACTTGAGACACTAGCGCCGTGAGAACATTAATAGCGGGAAATTAATTCTCCATAGGAGAGGATCATCACACCGCAGAATTACAGTAATTGCGTGCATAAACTCAGCGGATAATGACATAAAGCACGATATATTTGTCAGACAAATAATTTATCTTATAGCAGGATCCTCTATGTTAACAGCCAGTGAATCCTTATCCTCTCCACCCTCGTATTCCGGCACGCCCAGGCAGCCGTCAGCCGGCGTCCGTCAGCATCATTACAAAAGACGATCTGCCACAAATTTCCTGGCAGGGCCGCGTTCAGCAGCAAGCTGAATATATTGATAGCACCGCGATAATCATTATCATTTATATATCCGGCCCGCGCTTAACGGCGGACATCCAGAACAAAAATCTTAGGCGTCATACGGCCTTAAATATAAGAGAAATATATAACAACCTGTAATGCATAATATTTTTTCCGTGTTGTAACGAAACGTAAAACCCATGACTTAAGAGTTTTCTTATGTGGCTAATCAGCGTATTCTAAAGATGACCAGACAATGAATGTCGACACGGTCACTCATCAGTTATTTGCATTGATGCTGAATGGTGCATGGTTTGCAGCTATTTCATTTCAGGACTATGCGACGATCGGCATGTGACGTCTCATCTGATAAATAAGGATATTTGTATGGCAGTCCCGGGAATGGTCCAAAAACTCAACGCCCAAATGAACCTGGAGTTCTACGCGTCTAACCTTTACCTGCATCTGAGCGACTGGTGCTCAGAACACAAGCTGACGGGAACCGCGACGTTTCTGCGGTCGCAGGCGCAATCCAACGTGACGCATATGATGCAGGTTTTCGACTTTATGAAGAAAGCCGGCGCCTTCCCCGTCGTTAAGGCCGAGCACGCCTGCGACGACAATTGCGATACGCTCGAAGAGCTTTTTCTGAAAACCCTTAACGAACATCAGCAGCGCAGCAGTACGCTGTCAGCGCTCACGAAAGAAGCCAAAGCGCTGCATGACGACAGCACGCTTCGCTTTCTGAATACCATGCAGCAGGCCCAGCAGCAGGACGGCGTGTTGCTGCAGACCATCCTTGACGAAGTACGCAGCGCCCGCCGCGCCGGGTTGTGCATGCACCAGACCGATCAGCACCTGCGTAATGTGGTCAATAACCAGATGCATTAACTTTACCAGAGCGGCCCGCGCCGCTCGTTTCTCCCGCTGTTTCCTCACCGCCCTTGCATTTGTTAAAAAAATGTATACAACCATTTGTTTTTCTTAAACTTATAAATCAGATCTTCCTCTCAATGCATATCCCTACAACATGTAATGATTTGTTCATTCTTATTGGATGAGACAGGTGCTACATGGTTACTCTTGAGTTTGTTGTCATTATCGTCTGCCTGCTGGTCGGAACCCGGTTTGGCGGTATGGGGCTGGGGCTTATCAGCGGGATAGGCCTTTTTATTCTGAGTTTTGTCTTCGGCCTTGAGCCCGGAAAACCACCGGTCGACGTCATGCTCACGATTCTCGCGGTCATCGGCTGCGCGGCAACGTTGCAAACGGCAGGCGGGCTAAACGTGATGATGCAGTGTGCGGAAAAGCTGCTGCGTAAGCACCCGCAGCACATTACCCTGCTGGCGCCGTTCACGACCTGGACGCTGACGTTTTTGTGCGGCACCGGGCACGTGGTGTACACCATGTTCCCGATTATCAGCGATATCGCGCTGAAGAAAGGCATTCGTCCGGAGCGTCCGATGGCGGTCGCCTCCGTCGCCTCGCAGATGGCGATCACCGCGTCGCCGGTATCCGTTGCCGTAGTGTCCCTGGTCTCCATTCTTGGCGCCCAGCACGGGATCGGACATGCCTGGAGCATCCTTGAGATCCTCGCCATTTCGGTGCCCGCCTCCCTGTTCGGCGTCGCGATCGCCGCGCTGTGGAGCCTGCGCCGCGGTAAAAACCTGGCGGATGACGAAGAGTTTCAGGAAAAACTTAAGGATCCGAAACAGCGTGAATTTATCTATGGCGGCAGCGAAACGCTGCTGAATCAGCGCTTCTCCCGGGAGGCCACCTGGTCGACCTGGATCTTTTTCGCCGGCATCCTGGTGGTCGTGCTGCTCGGCGCGCTGCCGGAGCTGCGCCCGTCTTTCGAAGTAAAAGGCAAGCTCTCGCCGCTGTCGATGAACCTGGTGATTCAGATGATGATGCTGATCGCCGGTGCGGTGATCCTGCTGGTCTGCAAGGTCAATGCGGCCTCAATTTCCAACGGTCCGGTCTTCAAGGCCGGTATGGTGGCGATATTCTCGGTGTTCGGCGTGGCATGGATGAGCGACACCTTCTTCCAGGCGCATCTGGTGGAGCTGAAAATGGCGCTCGAAGGGGTAGTGAAGAGCCATCCGTGGACCTATGCGCTGGTGCTGTTCCTCGTCTCCAAGCTGGTGAACAGCCAGGCCGCCGCGCTAACCGCCGTCGCGCCAATGGGGCTGATGCTCGGCGTAGAGCCGAAGATGCTGATCGCCTTCTTCCCGGCGGCCTATGGCTATTTCGTGCTGCCGACCTACCCCAGCGACCTGGCCTGTATCGGTTTTGACCGCTCAGGCACCACGCGTATCGGGAAATTCATCATTAACCATAGCTTCATTCTGCCAGGACTGATTGGCGTCAGCAGCGCCTGCGTCGCCAGCTATCTGCTGGTTGAAGCGTTTTTCTGAACGACTACGGGGTAAAAATAACGGCGCCGCGGCGCCGTTATTTTTTTACTGCTAGTGCGTACCTTCCTGCGGCGTGAACTTCAGCTCAATCAGGGCGATCGCTTTCTGGATGGCGCGCAGAGTCACCGGGTCAGCGGAGGCTGGATGGCTGCTGAAATCAATGGCGCGCAGCTGGCTTGCCATCTTCTCACGAACTTCAACAGGGGCGATGACGTCAATCACATCAAGAATTTGCTTAATGACCAGCTGGCAGGCGACAACGTCGGAGACCAGTTCATCATTTGCAGTCAGGTTCTGGGACATGTTTTACTCCTTTTCTCAGGAGCGCCATAGTAACCTGATTCCGGACGTCAGAACGAAAAAAACCTGCCGAAGCAGGTTTTTTTTTAACGGAACATGTTGCCTGGCGGTACGTCTTTAAACGTTTTGCAGTAGTTGTCGAACATGCTCTTCAGGATTTTACGCAGTTTCATGTGATGCCCCGGTTTGTTATTCAGGTGTTACTGTCTGCGGGTAATAATATGACATACATCACAAAAATCAACCGAGTTGTGATGCCTGTCGCAAAGAAAATTCCTGAAATGTTAAATAATTCAACAAAAATGCTGAAAAATCCTGTAGTTATGGATTCTACAAATTTTGTAAATTTTATAAAAATTTTTGATACGGTAAGGCATTAATGAACGAGAATAGCCCCCGCACAGAGCAGCGCGGCGTATCGCCGGCGGCATTGCTGGTCGCCGGCGCGTTTTTCATGGAGTTTCTTGACGGCACGGTGATCGCGACCGCGCTGCCCGATATGGCGACCAGCTTCGGCGTGCAGGCCGTGGCGCTTAACGTCGGCATCAGCGCCTATCTGATTACGCTTGCCGTACTTATCCCCGCCAGCGGCTGGATAGCCGACCGCTTCGGCGCCCGCAGGATCTTCTCGCTGGCGCTGGCTATCTTCACCCTTGCTTCCGTTTTTTGCGGTCTCGCGACCAGCGTCGACGGTTTTGTCGCCATGCGCATCTTACAGGGCACAGGCGGCGCGCTGATGGTGCCCGTCGGCCGTCTTGCCGTACTGCGCACCACGCCGAAGCATCAGCTCATCACCGCCATCGCCACCCTGACCTGGCCCGCGCTGGTTGCGCCGATTATCGGCCCGCCGCTTGGCGGCTTCATCACCAGCTATGCCAGCTGGCGCTGGATCTTCTTTATCAACGTTCCGCTCGGCCTCCTTGCAATCGTACTGGCGCTGCGTATTATTCCGGACATTCGCGACGAGTCGCGACGCCCGTTTGACCTTCCCGGTTTTGTGGCGACGTCTGTCGCGATGGTCAGCCTGGTGTATGCGATGGAAACCCTGGGCGCCGGGCACGCCAGGCTGTCGGTTTCACTGGGCTTATTCACCCTCGGCATCGCCGCCTTTTTGTTTGCTGTCCGTCATTTTCGCCGCGCCGCATGGCCGATGATTCGCCTGGATGCGCTGCAGATCCCCACGTTTCGCGTCACCCTGTACGGCGGCTCGCTTTTTCGCGCCGCCATCAGCGCCGTCCCGTTTTTACTGCCGCTGCTGTTTCAGGTGGGATTCGGAATGGATCCGTTTCATGCGGGCCTGCTGGTCCTCGCCGTGTTTGTCGGCAATCTGACCATTAAGCCCGCCACCACGCCGCTTATCCGCTGGCTCGGCTTTCGCAAGCTGCTGCTGATAAACGGTATGCTGAACGTGCTGGCCCTGCTGGCCTGCGCATGGCTCACGCCGTCCACGCCGGTATGGGTTACGCTGGTCATGCTGTATCTCGGCGGGGTGTTTCGCTCCATCCAGTTTACCGGCGTCAGCACCCTGGCGTTTGCCGATGTGCCGTCCGGACAGATGAGCTATGCCAATACGCTGTTCAGTACCGCCACGCAGCTCGCCGTCGGCCTCGGGATAACCCTGGGCGCCATCGGCATTCGGCTGGGGGAGAAAGTCGCGGAGGGGTTTGCGCTGACGACGATTCCCGGGATCAGTTTTCGCCTGGCGTTTGTGTTCATCGCCCTGATATGCCTGGCCGGGATGGTGGATACGCTGACGCTGGCAAAAGAGGCGGGAAGTTCGGTATCGAGAAAAGCCCGGTAGCGCGTCTACCGGGCTATCGCGTATCAGGCGAGGATCTGGCGGACAAAAGCCTCAATCTCTTTATCCTGGCCGTGTTCAAAGAAACACTGCTGGAAGCGCAGGCCGGACACGGCCGTCTTCACGAGCTCAGGATCGATGGCGCGCAGGGTATCAAGATAGTTCTCTTTCACGACCGCGGCTTTTACCTGGTTCAGGATCCCGGCGTTGCGAACCTGCGGCTCTTTACGCTCCGGCGGATAGCCCTCGCCCTTACGCCCGGTGAACGCTTTCTCAAAGATGAAGCGCACGTTCAGCTCCGCCCCCCAGCCAAACCCTTTAGCAAACGGCAGCGACAGCGCGTTGCCGTTGTTGATTTGCGCAAACAGGAACGCGTCCGCCGGGTCGATGCAGTAGCCGCACACCACGCCCGGGTGAATGTTCAGCGACATCAGCGCCCCCTGCCCGGTGCCGCATCCGGTAACCACGAAATCCACCGCTCTGGCGTTGAGCAGAATGCTGGCCATAATCCCAAGGTGAATATAGGTCAGATGGTGATCCTGCTCATCGCTCATCCCGACGTTAAATACCGGGAACCCTTTTTCACTGGCGACGGCGTTAAGTTCATTAAGGATGACGGCATTTTTGCCTGCCTGGCTGTTTTCCATCATCAGTGCGATTTTCATTCATTTTCTCCTGCGTGGTTTTCGCGGTAAACGCGTATATACCTCCACTTTACGCGACAAAAAACATGGATTCAATTTTTATGAAATCAGGTTTTATAAACTAAAAAGGGAGTCACACTTTTGCCGTTGCGAAAACTGGCGCACGATCCAGCGGCTTTTCTCCGCATTGCCGACCGGCTGGCGCGGTACCATACTGCGATCAGCCATTTACGCCGAGTGAGCCATGAAAAAAACCCTCCCCGTTGCTGTTATACTCCTTCTTAGCGCCTGCACCGTTCCCCGTCAGGCCAGCGTCAGCAGTGTCGATGCCAACAGCGGCATCGTTCGCCTCAGCTATGGCCAGGCGGTGCTGCAGTCCGCCACTACCGATAGCTACGTTGCCAACGGCATGGCCACCAAACAATGCCAGCAGATGGGTTATGCGACCGCCTTCCCCTACGGCCAGCCGGAGGCAACCTGCACGACGATAAGCGGTTCGCTGTGTCTCAATCACACCATTACCTTGCAATATCAGTGTCGCGGGGTGACGGTGACGCCGATGACCAGCACCGGTAGTTACTGGTAATTTTACTGCCGGAATATATTACCGGCGGTAAATATAATTATTCTCATTTTATTATTTAACAGCTGCAATGCGTGTTATTCCCATTTGCATTTAACAACTTTTGTTTTTCATTTTACCTTTTGCAAATAAAACAATAACAAATTATAGTGACGCCTGATTTTCATCACTTTTTATTCTGGAGCACTATCATGCTGAAAGCTGAAATGATTGAAAAACTGAATGAGCAGATGAACCTTGAGCTTTATTCTTCCCTGCTGTATCAGCAGATGAGCGCATGGTGCAGCTATCACAGTTTTGAAGGTGCTGCCGCGTTTCTGCGTCGTCATGCGCAGGAAGAGATGACCCACATGCAGCGCCTGTTCGCCTACCTGAGCGATACCGGAAACCTGCCGCGTATTAATTCGATTCCGACGCCGTTTGCTGAATATGATTCTCTGGATGCGCTGTTCCGCTCCACCTATGAACACGAGCAGTTAATTACTCAGAAAATAAATGAGCTGGCGCACGTCGCCATGACCAGCCAGGATTATCCGACCTTTAATTTCCTGCAGTGGTACGTTGCTGAACAGCATGAAGAAGAGAAGCTGTTTAAATCCGTTATCGATAAGCTGACGCTGGCCGGTAAAAGCGGCGAGGGTCTGTATTTTATCGATAAAGAACTGTCGACCCTCGACGCGCAAAATTAATTCCCGGGCGGCGGCATCTTTATGCCGCCCCGTTTAATGGCGGCAGATTTTTTCCGGTACCGTTGTGAATCCAGCATCCGCCGGAACAAATTTGCCTTTACGCTGTAAAAATTCCACCAGTTCCCCTGCCGACATATTTTCCGCCGAACAGGTATGAAAACGCGCCGCGGCGCCAAACTGCGCCTTAATCGCCGCTTCAAGGCTTTCTGCCGTATACGACTCTCCCGAGGCAATCATCATTTGTAATACCTCGTGACCATGAACTGAAGACATCCGCACCTCCGTAAATAAAAATCACCATAACATGCATTACAGATGCGCATTTTGCGCTGGCGCAGGTTTTAACGCCCTTACGGTGTAAACATATAATTACACACACTGTAATTGAGATTTGACGAAAACAGTGATTTAACATACTCTGCGCGGCATATTTTGTTGTGGTTATCCAAAGAGACAGAGGAATCCGTGAAGAACCGCACCGTTGGAAGTATTTTAATCGTTGCCGGTACCACGATAGGCGCAGGGATGCTGGCAATGCCGCTGGCCTCCGCGGGCGTCGGTTTTGGTGTCACCCTGGCGCTACTGTTTTGCCTGTGGGCGCTGATGTGCTACACCGCCCTGCTGCTGCTGGAGGTGTATCAGCACGTTCCCGCCGATACGGGGTTAGGATCGCTGGCGCAGCGCTATCTGGGCCGCTACGGCCAGTGGGTGACCGGGTTCAGTATGCTGTTCCTGATGTATGCCCTTACTGCGGCCTACATCAGCGGCGCAGGCGAACTGCTTGCTTCAAGCCTGAACCAGTGGCTTAACGCCAGCTTATCGCCTGCCGCGGGGGTGCTGATGTTTACCGGCGTGGGCGGCGCGGTTATCTGCGTCGGCACGTTCCTCGTCGATCTGTTCAACCGCTTTCTTTTCAGCGCCAAGATTATCTTCCTGGTGGTCATGCTGGCGCTGCTGCTGCCACATATCCACCAGGTCAACCTGCTGACGCTGCCGTTGCAGCAGGGTCTGGCGCTGTCGGCCATTCCGGTCATTTTTACCTCATTTGGATTCCACGGCAGCGTGCCAAGCATTATCAGCTATATGAACGGCGACCTGCGTAAACTGCGCCGGGTCTTTATCATTGGCAGCTTCATTCCGCTGGTCGCCTACATTTTCTGGCAGCTTGCGACGCTCGGCAGTATCGATTCGCCGGTGTTCAGCGCCCTGCTCAGCAATCATGCCGGGCTCAACGGCCTGCTGCAGGCAATTCGCGAGGTTGTCGCCTCGCCGCACGTTGAGCTGGCGGTGCACCTTTTTGCCGATCTGGCGCTGGCCACCTCATTCCTCGGCGTCGCACTGGGCTTATTTGACTATCTGGCCGACCTGTTCCAGCGTAAAAACTCCGCGGGCGGGCGCATACAAACCGGCGTCATCACCTTCCTGCCGCCGCTGGCGTTTGCCCTGTTTTATCCGCAAGGGTTCGTCATGGCGCTGGGATACGCGGGCGTCGCCCTCGCCGTGCTGGCGCTGATCGTTCCTTCGCTGCTGGCGATGAAAAGCCGTCAGCGGCATCCTGGCGCGGCATGGCGCGTTGCGGGAGGGCGACCGGCGCTCTGGCTGGTATTGCTCTGCGGTATTGCGGTGATAGCGATTCAGGCCGCCATTGCGACCGGGCTGCTGCCAGCCGTCGGCTGAGTTGACGTGGTAAAACAAACGGCCCCATCGCGGGGCCGTTTTTCATTTCAGGCAGCAGTTTTTATATTTCTTGCCGCTGCCGCAGGGGCACGGATCGTTGCGCCCCGTTTTGTTGTCATTCTTCACCGGCACGTTTACCGGCGCCGTCTGCGGATTCGCCATCCAGTACTGATACAGCGACAGCGCCGCCGGGGTGATAGCGTCAACGCTTGCCACATACTCATCTGCTGAAAGCGCCTCCAGACGCGAGAGCTGCGCCTCATCGCCGTGCAGGGCAATCGCGTCAAGCGACGGCTGCTGGTCAGCCGGCAGCGTCGACCAGTCGCTCAGACCCACGCCGCGCATATAGCCAAAACACCACTCTTCGACAATCGTAATATCCTGGCCTTCTTCTTCGCGGGTACCGAAAAGCGGCTCAAACTGATCCGGGTAATCGCTCAGACGCTCGGCCACATCGTCCATGTGCTGAAGCGTCAGGTTAACGAAACGATCCCGTTCGCGATCGTTGGCCCAGCGCGGTACGTGCTCCGCCCCGCCCCACAGCGACAGCAGCCACTCCGCCGGTTCGATAGCGTAAGGCGCAGAGAGAATTGCGGTCAGCATGCCGTCAAGCTCGGAGACATCCATAATAGAATGGTCGTTGCCGTAGCGGGCCAGCACATCGTCCAGCCATTCGAGTTCACTTTCGTTAAGGGGTCCGGTTTTCATAAAACGTCTCAGTCAGGAGGTCAGACACGCCGTGATGATCGCATCTGTAAGGAGATAAAAGCAATGTTTGTACAAAAACAAAAAAACCACCCGAAGGTGGTTTCACGACACTGCTTATTGCTTTGATTATTCTTGTTTTCCCACTGGTACCCGGAGCGGGACTTGAACCCGCACAGCGCGAACGCCGAGGGATTTTAAAATCCTCTTCTAAATCATAGCGATCAATAAGTTAACGCTTTCAGTCCTAACATGTTTATCTGTGTTAAGCCCTGTTATTGCTGGTATCGCAAAAGTTATCTTAGGAAGAAAGCAGCCTGTTTTTCATACATTACACGACATGGCAATCACCTAACTTTCCAAAGCGAACATCATCAATGATGCGCGGTATCACACCCAAATTTCGCCCCCTCCAGTTCCACCCTTCTATACTTTTGTCATAAATCTGGAGGTAAACATGTGTGGACGTTTTTCCCAGTCACAAACTAGGGAAGAGTATCTGGCTTACCTGGCCGATGAAGCTGAGCGCGATATTCCTTATGACCCTCTTCCCATAGGTCGCTACAACGTGGCGCCGGGTACCAGAGTCTTGCTGCTAAGCGAACGTGACGAGCAGTTGCATCTTGATCCTGTTTTGTGGGGTTACGCTCCAGGATGGTGGGACAAGCCACCACTGATTAATGCCAGACGAGAAACGGCGGCAACCAGCAGAATGTTCAAACCTCTTTGGCAGCATGGCCGGGCGATATGCTTCGCTGATGGCTGGTTCGAATGGAAAAAAGTAGGAGACAAGAAACAGCCCTACTTCATTCACCGGGCCGACGGGAAGCCAATTTTTATGGCAGCGATCGGCAGCACACCGTTCGAGCGCGGCGATGAAGCGGAAGGTTTTCTCATTGTGACTTCTGCAGCGGATAAAGGGCTGATGGATATTCACGACCGCCGGCCACTGGTGCTTTCATCGGAAGCAGCACGCGAGTGGATGCGCCAGGCTATAGACGGGAAAGAAGCAGAAGAGATTATTGCCGATGGTGTAGTGCCCGCCGACAAGTTTATCTGGCACGCTGTGTCGCGCGCCGTGGGGAATGTGAAAAATCAGGGATCAGAGCTAATTGCTCCAGTCACTTAACGGTTAGCAGGTCAGAGTATCTGGTGGTGTAGCGAGGAGAAAGCATTTCACGTTTCATTTGCCATCTCTGCTGAATACCCTGCCCCGCAAAATACAAAGTACCTCGTCCGCTTTTCGCGTTAAGCAGATCCAGCACTTCCATCAGTTTCGTGCTGTTCTTCTGTGGTGCATTGTCATCAAACAGGTTGAGCTGTGCCACGCCCTGGCTGTAGAAATCCCCCAGCATGACGCCTGCCTTTTGATACCGATGCCCCTCCTGCCAGATTGCATCTAGGCAACGTGTTGCCGCACGGATAATATCCCGGCTGTCCTGCGTCGGTGTGAGCAGTTTGATCGCTGAGTTTTTGCCGTAATAAGGTTCGTTCAGTGTAAAGGGGGATGTTTTGACGAACGCAGAGATAAACCGGCAAAACTGATGCTCGCTGCGCAGTTTCTCCGCCGCTCTGGCAGCATAACTACAGATAGCCTGGCGCATGTCCTCGTATTCAGTAATGCGTTCGCCGAATGAACGGGAACAGATGATCTCCTGCTTCGCTGGCGAAAACTCCTCCAGTTCGAGGCACGGCTCGCCGCGGAGTTCCCTGACAGTTCTCTCAAGTACGACGCTAAAGTGTTTCCTGATAAAACGGATATCGGTGTCGGCCAGCTGCAGCACGGTTTTTATCCCCATTGCTTCCAGCTTCTTTGAAATCCGACGCCCCACGCCCCAGACCTCATCCACTGGCAGAGCTGCCATCAGCTTTCTCTGCCGTTCAACATTTGATAAATCCACAACGCCGCCGGTCTGTCGCTGCCATTGCTTCGCCGCGTGATTGGCCAGCTTGGCCAGAGTTTTAGTCTGGGCAATACCGACACCGACCGTAAGGTGGGTATTCTGAAGCACTGTAGCCCGAATTTCCCGCCCAAAATCCGTCAGGTCCCTGCAGTTCCGTACGCCGGTCAGATCGCAGAATGCCTCGTCAATTGAATATATTTCACAGCGCGGCGACATCGCCTCCAGCGTGGACATAACCCGGTTCGACATGTCCGCATAAAGCTCATAATTGCTGCTGAAGCACACCACACCGTAGCGCCGGAACAACTCTTTCTGCTTAAAAAACGGATCGCCCATCGTGATACCGAGCCCTTTAGCTTCCGCATTGCGAGCAATGACACATCCGTCGTTATTCGAGAGCACAGCGACCGGCCTGCCCTTCAGGTCAGGGCGAAATACGGTCTCGCATGATGCATAGAATGCGTTCACATCGCACAACGCAAACATCGCTAACTCGCCGCTTTCACGATATAGGTCACTACGCCGAAGATATCCAGATTGTCTTCGGTACCTATCGTAATCGGGGCGTAGGCGCTGTTTTCCGCCTTGAGCATGATAACCGGATGCAGCAGCAGGCGTTTGACCGTGAATTCGCCGTCAACAGCGGCAATGACGATATCGCCATGATGAGCCTTACGTGAACTGTCCACCACCAGCAAATCCCCCTCACCGATACCAGCGTCCTTCATGGAGTCGCCTGATGTTTTGACAAAGTAGGTTGCGCTGGGATGCTGAACAAGCAACTCGTTGAGATCGATTCGCTTCTCAACATAATCCTGCGCCGGGGACGGAAAACCACACGGGACGAGGGTACTGTAAAGGGGAAAGAGCTGCACAGCACGCAACTCTTTAAGTGTGAAAAACTGCATGATAATCACCACAAATAGATACTGATTATATATACAGTAGTTTTAACGAGAGAGCAGATCAACCCCTGATTTCTGGCTTTCTTGTAACCCGTTATGGAATGTGGATTTTTAGTTTTCCGGTGCTGCTAATGCCAAGCTGTAGCACTGTTATTGCTCGGGCACTAGTGGCCAGTTGATATCCGGCGCAGAGTCGAGATTGAGGGCTTTGAGGTCCTTGGCGTACTGGCGCCAGATAATCAGTTGAGACCTATCAGCATCGCTAATCATCCCGAGCTGCAAATCAAGGATCCAGTCATCCATGGTATTATTTGCTGCGGTGATTAGTTGCTGCCGACGAACTTCAGCAGCCAGAACATGGTCTTCATGAGTCATCACGTACGGCGGGTCATCCACCCAGATGTTTGTCTCCGGATAATACGTCTTAGCACCACCGACAAAATCATCTGTAACCTGTACCGGGATCGTGGATCCCCCCCATAAATCAGCGGAATCACCATATGACCTGAAATCACCCGTCCAGACATAAATTGTTTTCATGAGACCACCTTATAAACATGAATACGACAGGGAGTCGCCGTGGTGAGATTAGGTACCATGGTATGTACACCACCACCTGATGAAGAAATACATGCCAGAGCTGAACCACCGCAGCACAACTTAATCCCCAGCCCCTCTACATAGTTTGCGCTGGTACCAATCCCGCCATTCGCGTAGACAAAACCTGTAGCCCCCCACACTCCCGCAACCTGTAGTTCTGCTAAAACGATAACAGCCGTGTTATTACCAAATGGATTATCGAAAAATGCAGCACGTCCGAGTGTGGCATTACCTGCATCAATAACAGCGTGCCCAATGCGGGAATTTGTAGCATTCAGACGGCTGATCAGGTCGGTATTGATGTTTTCCAGCCGGGTAGCTAGCGTGGCGCCGTCAACACTTCCTGGATTACTGACACGACCGAACATTTGTCCACAAATGACACCACTGGCCCGTGCCGCATGAATATCTTTTGCTAAATCCGAGTATCTTTCACTGGTTTTGGAGGCACTAATCTCATAATTAACTCCCCCCATCGACGAACCACCACTCCATGCTAACGTATTTGACGTATCCCCTGTCACAGAGATTGCGCCAGAAACAGTTGGCGGATTTGCAGTGATGATTCTATTAAGTACGACCTTAATATTCGGGGCTTCACCTCGCTTGATTCCCTCCAGATCTGCTGTGCCGCCTGTCATTGCAATCTGGGCAATACTTCCCGACGTGGCGCCATTCAAATCCGGAACACGAAATTTACCTGGCGTAGCCCCCAGGGTGAAACAATGCCGTTTACCCGGATCTGCCTGCCAGGTCGCTTCGGTGGTGACCGGAAGCGTACCGGCCAGCACACTGGCGTAAGCGTCAGGATACGTTGCCTGGTCAACCTCCTGCCCGTCATAAGCGAGACCACCAGCCGGAATAGTAGCGCGCGTCGGCCACCAGAACGGCAAACCAAGCGGTAGAGTGGCAACACCTTTAATCGCCGCGACGGCATCCGCCACATTACCGACATCGGCCTTTGCCTGCTGCGCGGCGGCACTGGCAACCTCCGCATCCCTCTTCGCATTTTCAGCCTCTGTTGCTTTCCCGGCTGCATCCGCTGCACTGTTACCTGCACTGGTGGCGCTGCTCGCTGAATCAGATGCCGACTGATGCGCGGCGTCTGCACTGGTACCGGCAGCATTCTTGTCGGTAGTGACCTGCTGCGCATCGATATGCACGGTATCCGCGATGTGCTGGAGATTATCCAGATCAATACTATTGAGCAGTTCCGTAATTTTATGCCAGCTCGGGCCGGTAAAGATTGAACCGTCGGGCAGCATTACCGTGATATCGCCGCTGGCGCTGAACACCGCCTGCCAGTTGCGCTTGTCATAGTTCTGGCCGCGCAGGGCTTCCGTTGTCTGGCTGACCAGCTCCGCGGTGATACGCTGCTGTGTCTTCCATGGAACCGCTGACCAGGCAGACCCGGCTTGTGTCGGCCCCGGAAAATTGCTGATGAGCGTAACCTGCGTGTCACTGTCGACGGACTGCACCGGCAGCGTATACGTGATGCCGCCAACGGTAGCGACTATAAAATCACGGGCGGCCAGTACGGTTGTAAACGCCGTTCCGACGCCCATGACAACGGAGCTGCCATTCGCCAGCGTAATAGTTCCTGCAGACATATCGTCTCCATAGTTTACAAGGGGGAATTATGAAAATGCGCCACTACCGCGGCTTACTGTCATTTGCGGGGATTCAATCTTTCCAGCAGCACCCGTACCGCCACGCACCACCATCTGTGCCGTAACCACTGGCTTTGTCGTCCTGATGGCGTGCTGAAGCGTGACCATCGTGGTTCCGCTACCCAGATTGTAAGATCGGGTATTTCCATCTATCGTCAGCGTGACGACGCCCTGACCTGAGAACACCGCGCTGATGCATACACTCTTGGCGAAGTATTCCCCTGTCGAGTCGTTGTAGGTCATGTTCAGCGTCCCGGTATTTGTGCCAGACACGGCAACATCACCGTAAACGCCCATGTTAGCGATATCTCCGATGAAGCGGCTGGCGCGAACTGTCCCTGCAAAAGTACCGTCGGTAGCATTCACATAGCCGGTAAACGAGCCATTCGTGGCATAGACCGTGCCACGAACAATGACGTTATTAAGTTCGGCGTCACCGTTCTTCGCAATCCGCCAGCCGCTGATGCCTTTCACATAATTCAGGGAATAAATCTCGTTGCCGATTTTGGCGTTAGTGATGGTGCCGTCGTGGATAAAGGCGTCACTGATAAAGACCTGCCCGTTAATGACCGAGAACGGAGAATACTGCGCATCACCGCTGCCGCTCATCAGGACAAACTGGTTAGCGTTAAACCCGATACGCGTCACTACCGGCTTCCCGGCCTCCGCCAGCACCGCGATGCTCATCCCGGCGTTGTACATCACGCCGTTTATCCGGACCCCGGCCTTCAGCGTGTGGATCGCCGTGGCGCCGTCGGCGTCGACCGTGGCGGTCAGCTTGTCTTCCAGTGTGGCCGTCACATCGTCAATCTGCGCCTGCACCGTCGTCGAGAGCTCGGCCATGGCCTTGTCGACGTCGGCGATCGTCGTCTTCACGACGAGAATATCGGCGCGCACCGTTCCGTACTGCTCCCACTGGTGATCGACAGTGGCTTTGTTGTTCAGCGCGTTCTGCAGCGCAGCTTCCAGGCTGGTGTCAATATCACTGGTCAGGCGGTCACCGTCTTCCGACGTCAGAAAGTCACTGGCAATATCGCCCAGGTAATCATCCGCATCGGCGTTGGACATCCCCCTGATCCAGTCTGTCCATCCTGACTCATTGCCCGTTTTGTCGACCAGCTGCGCGCGGTACCAGAATATCTGCCCGGCCTTCAGCCCGAGCTGCGTGTACTCGGCTGCCGGATACGGTACATCGCTGAGCAGCATCGGCTCCGACTGATCGGAATTGGGGGTGTACTGAATTTCGGTTTTCAGGGTGTCGGCGGTGTTCTCCGGGAATCCCCAGTTCAGCCGGATACCCCAGTTGATTGCCGTGGTCATGAAGCCCACGGGTTTTGGCGGGTTGCCCACTTTCCCGGTCAGCGTTTTCTCTTCCGAGTAGCCCCAGCCGCTGGATATCTCCGCCGCGTTGATGGCACGGACGCGGACCAGATAGCGCCCGGCGTAAATTGACGGCACCTCGAAGCTGGTCGTCGAGTTGCGCGGCACGTTCACCCAGTTCCCGTCGTTGCGGCGCCACTGCGCCTCATAAGAAATGGCGTTGTCGGCCTTATCCCAGGTCGCGCGCATCGTCTCCAGGCTGATGCCCTGGTTCACGACGGAATAGCTGCCGATCACGATATTAGCCGGTGCTGCCTGATTGCCTGGCGGGATCACGCTGACCGGGCGATCGTCAATAATGGCGCCGGTATCGATACGGGCATATTTATCCGGGTCGTGTGCGGCAGCGGAAATGGTGAAGGTGCCGTCATTATTGTCGGCGACGCTGACCACCCGGTACTGCTGCGCATAGAGCGTGTCGGATTCCACCACCCAGACGCATTCCGGCTCCGGCGTTTCGCTGTACGTCGTCGTGACCGTCACCGCCTCACCGTTGATGGACTGAATGGTCCGGCTCTGCGACGCACCCGACGGCAGGTTAAGGATAAGCCTGTCGCCTGCTGCGGCATCGGGTACACGGTCCAGTGTTATCACCCGGCCATTCACCTTGCTGATGCGTCCGCCGGTGACTTTGCCGGACAGCATTTCATCCGCGACCGCGATGATATAACCCGGCTGCGGGATGTTGCCATCGAGCCCTACGGAAAACGTCACCACACGGTCTTTGTTGTTAGTGAGGATGCCCCAGCGGCCTTTACGGTTGGCTTCTGACTGCCGGGTGCAGCCAATGGCGGTCACTTCCAGCTGGTTAAAACCGTAGCGCGCCACCAGCGGCTGTTCAAAGACCGGCTCCATGGCATCAGCGTAGGCGTTTGCCGGATCCGACCAGGAAACCAGCGCCGTGGTGTAACGGGTTTTGGTGGTGCTGCTGGCGTACGTGAAAATCCCGTCGATGACGTTGGCGCGGGTATAGGAATAATCGATATCGCGCGGCATGTCCGCCAGCGCCACAATCTGATCGCCGCCCCAGTAGGTCATCCCGCGGAATATCGCCGCAAAATCCCGCAGCACGGTGTAGGCGTCGTTCCGGTCCTGTACGTACACGTTGCAGGTATAGCGCGGCTCGGTCCCGCTGCCGCCCTTCCCGTCCGGTACCCGCTGGTCGCAATACTGCGCCACCTGGTACAGCGCCCATTTATCAATATTGGCGGCTGTCAGCCGGTGACCCAGACCAAAGCGATCCGTCACCACCAGATCGTAAAAAACCCACGCCGGGTTATCGGTCCATGCCCACTTAAACGCCCCGGCCCAGGTGCCGTTATAAACCCGGGTTGCCGGGTCATAGTTGTCCGGCACACGGATAACGCGCCCGCGCGGCTCGCAGGAAATCTGAGGTATAGACCCGTTAAACTGGCTGGAATCAAACTCAACATACAGCAACGCCGTGTTGGGATAACGCAGCTTGGCGTCGATGACCTCGGTGTAACTCTGGATCGTCATTTTGTCGCCAATTTTGGCGCTGTTGGCGTCAGCGGTGAGTTTACGCAGGCGAACGGTCCAGGTGCTGGCGCCGCGGGGTAAATCGATACGGTGGCTGCGCTCATAGCCCGAGGTGGTTTTCCCGGTGACGGTGGTATTAATGACGGTTGCGAATCCCCCGCCGTTCGTCTGCAGTTCGATCGCATAGGCCACGGAATAGCCCACCAGATCGCCGTCATTCTCCTGCTTATACAGCGAGCCCCACTTGAGGCGCAGGCGCACGGCGGAGAGCTGGGTATTTGTGAAGGTATGCGTCCAGGCCGCGCTGCTGGAAACGTCCGTGCCGACATTGATTTCATTTTCGGTACCGGGTATCCCCTGAATATAGGGCTGCGCCTGATTCCCGGCGCGAAAATCCCAGGCCACGCCGCCGAAGTTCAGAGAGCCATCGGCATTCTGCAACGGCGTGCCGTCCAGGTAGATATCCCGGGCCGTCAGCGCGCCGGCGAACTCACCTTCTCCCAGCGCGATCAGGACCTTTGCTTTTGCAACAGACTGCAGGTCATCAGGTTGTTCTGTGGGGGTACGTTGTTTTGAGCTGCCACCTTTGCGGCCAGAAATTTTACGCTGTGCCATATTGCACCCATAAAAAAACCACCCGAAGGTGGTTGATGGAAAGAAGGATGGTTATTGCTTATCTTCGACGTAAATCCCCGCTGATATGATGGCGCCGCCGATCCGGCGTTTACCGTAAAGAAGCGGTACAGGGTTGCCCTGTGCTGTGGTATTCGTTACTCCGCCGAAAGCATAGGAAGCCCGGTTATCCGGATCTTGTTTGCTCGCCAGTCCTGCAGGTTGGGGGGAAAGCATTTGGATAACACCACCAGCCATAAGAGCAACACCGGGCGCCACCAGAGCTAAACTTGCACCACCAGTAAATCCGGATAGCGCATAACCAGCCACGACAAGAACAGCTCCTAAAATAGTTTGAAGTAACCCTGCTTTCTTGCTTCCTATAATTACAGGGACAACCCGAATAACCTCGCCTGTAACTGGATAACCTAAATCATCCTCACCAATATTTTTCTTTCCCTTAAATACTGCATAGGTTATCCCGCGTCGCTTACTTGACAGCATATACTTTTCAAATCCATCAACGGTGGCGGCTAATGCTCTTGTTGCTTCATGGGCTTTACTAATTAAACGATGATGAATTTTGCCAAAAACCTTCCCCAAATCGCCACCAAGTTCAATTCGCGTCATTATCTCTTGCATATTTTCACCAAATAAAAAACCTCCCAAAGGAGGTCGTTTTGAATTTAACAATTTATATTGCAGTTGGTCTTATATCTAATCCTGAGTTTGCATCGCCAGTTATTCTAAATTTCTGTAACTCACTGATACTCAAATTCGTTGAGGTCTCTTTTAGTGGTTGACCCACCTTGAAACCGCATAATCCTTTCCCTTGAGAATCACCAGAAATACCAAGAATATGGCGACCTGGCTCAACTTTTATATTCACTGTCTCACCAGTATCAATTCTTGCATATGATTTACCATCAACGGTTAATTCAACAAAGCAACCACCACCAGCAAACCAGCCTTTATCTCTAGTTACCGTTATTGTTGAACTGCCATTCCCTGAAGCCAGAATTCGCTCTGCAGGAACAGGGCGCGCATGTTCCGTTGTGACCGATTCTGTCGCACAGCCAGCCAGTATAATTGCGGACAAGACCAGAAATATTTTTCTCATATCCCATTCCCTTTGTTGATTTCCCCAAAGGTTAGCACAGAGACCTGTGGCGCAAAATCTTCATAGTCCGTTCCTGCCAGTATCCGCCATAAGGAACGCGCTGGCTCAGGTGGCCGTAAAGATGGTGCAGGAGCATATTCCCCTCCAGCAATATCCCGGCATGGTTCCACTTGTTCGCCTGTACCTGCATGATCACCATGTCACCGGGCTGCGGTGCCCCACTGAATTCCCGAAAACCGCACTCATACCAGCAGTCCTGGTAAAAGTTATCCGGGTACTGATCCTCCCACCAGGGATAATCGACACGGTAATCCGTCAGCTCAACGCCGTGCATCTGCCGGAAGTAGCTCATCACCAGCCCCCAGCAGTCGCTGTGACCGAGCACAAACGGACGCTCGAGTAATGGCAGTTCCCCGCGGGGCTGAATAGTACGCAGGTCGCCTTCCGGCCAGCTCACAATATGCCAGGGCAGCAGCGTGGCGTCGCACTGCGCTTTGTCCAGCTCGCTCGGCTGGGTGGTGGCGTCGGGATGACTGTGAACGATGGCGATCACCGTTCCCCGGTCCTCCGCTGTGGCGTAGTCCTCCGGCGACAGGTAAAAGTGCTCCGCCGGATCAGCGGCAATATTCCGGCAGGGAAGATAACGCTGTACCCGACCCTTTTGCACGACCACCCCGCAGCACTCCTGCGGGTACTCGGCGGCGGCGTGCGCCAGGATGGCATCGATAATTTTCTGCCGCATATCAGCTCCTGATAAGGGAAGTTCCCGGGAAGCCGCCAAACGGCAGCTCGTTGCCTTCCCCAAACCGCAGCCTGCACGCCGTCAGCATACCGTTGCATTCATCGCGGGAGGGATCATCGACCGGGTTATTGTGTTTGTCGAAATAGCGCGTCCCGGCGTAGTCACAGCCATCGCCGGAGCGGTACTTGTTGCGGATACACCAGGTGCACAGCGAATGCAGCTGACGCGTGGGGATCATCAGCCCCTGCAGGTCCATCGGGCTGGAGAGGGTAAACGCCACAACCTCATTCGTTTCGCTGCTCTTGGCATCGATATAAAACACCTTCAGCTTTTCCTGCAGGGGGTCCGCTGACGGGTTGCCCGCCGGGAAGTTTCTGGCGTCCAGGTACTGTGCCAGCGTGTCGTGGATGGTCACCTTCGCCTGCAGCAAATCATCATACGCCAGACAAAGCGCGGTGATGGAGCCGTCCAGGTTGGCGACCGACAGCGTGGGCTGCGCGCTGGTGCCGTCCGTTGACGTTTCGATCCCTTCAATCTGGCAGGGCCAGGCTTTGTATTCCCGCCCCTGCCACCAGAGGGATTTGGCAGGCAGTTTGTCCTCATCGCCGCCGGCGGCCGCAATTTCCTCTGGCGTGTGCGCAATATTGTGGGCATGAAAATACAGCACGCCCCCGACGCCAAAGGCGGTGCCGTCCACATCAAACAGCCGGACCGTATTGCCCGGCTCCAGTTTCTGATAATCGCAGTTAAGACTCATGGTGCAAACGCCTGTTCAAAGGTGGCCGTGACGGTTTCCACCGTCTTGCTTTTAGTGACCCGCTGGAGGCTGTCAGCCTCCACGCGCCAGAGTGTGAGTTCACCGCCGGGCGGGGTGAACGTGAACGCCTTCGTTTTGTGCCTGCGCAGGAATGCGTGGATTTCTCTGGCCGTATCTGGTTTGCCGGTAAACGAAAACGCATAGCTGAGCTCTTCGTCATGCAGACCCGCACCGCTGACCTGTTTATACCCTTCGCCAAACCGGGCCACTCTGACGGTATCCTTGCTCTTCAGCGTGGGCTGGCTGGCGGCCTGAATTCGCCAGGCAAAATGTTCAATCGCCATGGTTACCTCTGTTTGCTCGCGTTCCAGATGATGCCGCCAGGACGGGTTTCCCGGGTGATGCCGTCCCGGACAGAGCGATCAATCACCTGCTGGTACGCCTTGCTGAGTGCATCGCCGTTCGCCTGCGCCTTCCCGTCGTCGTTCTGGCCGGTGGTGACCGACACCGGGGCGTAGACGCTGATCCCCATCGGAGATACCACGCCGCCGCTACCGCTGCCGCCGACCAGCCCTCCCGTCGCATAGCCGCGCATCATCCGGTACAGATTACCAACGCCGATCCGGCTGGTTGCCTCTTTGGTAAAGACAAATTCGCCGCGGTGTACCACGCCGGCAGGCTCGTATTTCCCGCCCGAACCGGTATATCCGCCGGAGGCAAAACCGAGCCAGGAGGAGGCGGAATCCACCAGACCCACCATTGCCTGCTTCATCATGATTTGGGTCAGCATGGAAAGCGTCGATCGGGTAAAGTCCGCCCAGTTGGCCTTCCCGGTGGTCAGCATGTCCGCCATGTTCTGGCCGATACCGTCAAAGGTACTGGCCGCAAAGGATTTCATCTGCCCGTAGGCATCACCGGCGGCTTCCGAATACTCTGCCCAGGCGGATTTTGCCCCTGCCTGCCAGTCCCCCCGCAGGCGGTCCTGCCCGGCATAGTAGTTTTTCAGCGCCGCCAGCTCGTTCTGGTAGCCCTGATCCGCATCAGTGCCCCCGGCATTCATCCAGCCCTGCCGCAGCTGCGCCTCTTCATTCTGTCGCTGGGCAGCGCGGCTGCTCAGGCTGCCCCCTGCCACCAGCGCCCGGGTCTTCTCGCTGATTTGGGTCACGTACTTTTGCGAGGTGTCCTGCAGGCGGTTGAGCCGCTCCTGCGCCACAATCTGATCGCCGAGCCGGGCATTCACTTCCGCCCGCGCCAGCACCTCGTTTTTGTTCGCCAGCAGCGACTGTTCATCGCTGGTCAGGGCACGCTTTTTGGCGGCCTCTTCCAGCACAGAGAAACGGGACTGCTGTTTCCACAGCTCCTGCCGCTGCTGGCTGATGGTATCGGTGAGGCTTTTATGCTCCCGGAGCGTACGCAGTTGCGCTTCCAGCTCCAGTGTCTGCGCGCTGGCGGTGTCCATGGACCGGACACCTGCCGGCGTTTTCACCGCCGGGGCCTTGTGCAGCTTCTTCAGGGAGTCTTCATACTCCTTTTTCGCGGCAGACAGGTTGATGTTGTAGTCTGCCTGAAGGATGCGTCCCTCCTTCAGCGCCCTGTTCAGCTCGTTCTGGCGGGCGGTGTACTTCTCCAGCGCAGACTGGGTTCTGGCGTAGTTCGACTGTGCCTGGGCGGCATATTTCTGGCGGTCAGATTCTGCCACCGCCTCCCTGGCAGCGCTCTCTTCCCGGGCTTTTGCGATCCCCGCCTGTTGCTGCGCCATGTCGAGCGCCAGCCGCGCCGTCTCGCGGTCATTCCAGAAGCGGGCACGGGCCTCGTCGTTAACGTAGCGATCGCCCTTACGCAGGTTCCAGATTTCATCCGCGCGCTTAAAAGCAGCCTGGGCTTTACCCACAATCTCCTGCGTGGTGTCCGGGCGCCCGATATCCAGCGCCGCATCCCACATCGATTTAAATGCGCGCTTCAGCGAGTCGGCCGCTGACTCAATGGTTCCCATGTTGTCGCGCAGGCTTTTCGTCTGCTCACGAAAACCACGGGTGGCCGCATCGTTTGCCGCCTGCAGCGCGCCCGCTTCATCACCGGAGCGCTGCAGCTGCGCCACATACGCAATCTGCTCCGCCGTCACGTTATGAAACTGCTGCGCCATCGCAATCAGGCCGGAGGTCGGATCGTTCGTCAGCCTGCCGAATGCCGCGGCAACCTTATCCAGCGGCACACCGGACGCATCGGTAAACTTCGCCACCGCCTGGCTCATATCGTCGAAACGGGCGCCGGCACGCACACCGGCATTCACCAGCTCCGTAAGCGCATCACTGGTCTGGCCAAAGGTGAGCCCGGCCTGTTCACCGGATTTCGCCAGCACCAGCATCCGGTTTGCCGTCAGCCCGGCGGTATTGCCGGACAGGACCAGCGTTTTGTTAAACCCGGAGAGCGTGGTGGAGCCCTGATACCAGGCGTACACCATGGCGCCGGTTGCTGCTGACAGCGCGCCGATCCCCACCATTACCGGTGATATTGTGCCCAGCAGCGCGCGGAACGTCGGGATAATACCGCCGAAAGAGTCTTTGACCTGTCCGCCCTGCTGAAGCAGGATGAGCCAGGGGCTCTGGCCACCCGCCAGCTGCGTGGCAATGTCCGTAAACTGCGCCGGGAGCATCCGCATCGCGGCGTTGTACTGACCAATCGAGATCCCGGCCTTTCTGGCAGCCGTTTCCTGGCGGGTAAAAGACTGCTGAACCTTCAGCGCGGCATCGTTGGCCGCATCACCGGCTTGTCCGAACTGCCGCTTAACATGGGCAATCTGCTCGTTAAACTTTGACGCGTTGACATCAAGGTTAACGACCAGGTCACCCACTGCCGTCTGGGCCATAGCGCATGCCTCCTGATAATCCTGCCGCTTTCGCCATCAGCATAGTGTCGTCCGGCGCCTCATCGTCGGAGGTGTCGGTGTCGCGGGACAAAAGGCTGAACGTGGCGGGGGTAAGCTGCGGATCACGGTTAAATAAAGACGCGATCATGTAGAGGACAGAGGAAAAGTGGATATCCAGCAGCGCGTCCTGAAAATAGTTGTCCTGGTAGAAGTTTCGCCAGTCGGCATACTCCGTGGAAGACATGCCAGCAAGCATGGCGCGCCAGTCCGGTCGTCCGAACTCCCGGGCCAGTCTCAGGACGAAGGTCAGCTCACTGGCGAGGACTTTTCCGCGCTGACGGGCTCCGCAGGCTCAGCGTCAGCGGTCAGGTCGTCCGTCACTGGCTGAACCATACCGGAGAGCAATTTTACGCTGTACTCGGCGGCGGAAATCGCCTCGAGCGGCCAGGTACTCATCACTTCAGACTGAATCAGCGCCACCTCTTCTGCCGCGGTTTTTGCCGTTCCCTTCTGCTCATGCCCGTGCCATAACGACATGGCAACAAGCAGCGCGCCAGTGGTGACGGTCATGCTGACGGCCTTTTGCATATCCGCATCCTCAATGCTTTCGAGTGATTTCAGGTACTCAAGGTGCTCAATACGCTGCAGGGCTGACAGCTGATACAGCGTGACGGACACGCCGTTATATTCAAACGGTTCGTTTTTCAGAAACATGGAGGTACTCCGGGAAACGGGGCCGAAGCCCCGGGGATCAGGAAACGGTGACTTTGCAGGTCGCCACAAACTGGCCATCGTTGGTCATCACAATGATATCGGCGGTGCCCGCGGCAACGCCGGTGACCGTCAGCACGCTGCCTGCAGCAGCCACGGTGGCTTTTGCCGGGTCCGACGTTGCCACGCGGAAGGATTTATCCGATGCGCTGGCAGGCGCCACGGTGACATTCAGTGTGGCCGTGGCCCCGATCGCGACGGCAGCGGTCGACTTGTCGAGGCTGACGCCGGACACGGCAATCACCGGCGCATTGTTGGCTTCAGCGAGACCCGGCTTACCGTTATTGTTGATTTTGACCGAACGGGTGATGGTATCTTTCGCCGTGACGGTTTTGCCCAGGCTGCTGACCCAGCCACGGAACAGGTCAACCGCGTTGTTCGGATATTTGATTTTGTAGACCAGTACCGTGCCATCATCGAACCAGCGCACCAGATCCTGCTGGCCGCTTTCCGCTGGTTTCCACGCGAGGGTAAAACTGGCTTCACCGGCCGATTTCTGCCCCTGCGACGTTGACGTCCAGTCGGCATCCTCGTCATCCAGGTAGGTGTCATCGTTCGATTCTGCCGTCAGCTCACCGGGCTGCAGATCCTTAATTTTCGCCAGGCGCGTCCAGTCCACATCCGAGGTCGGGTCAGCGAAGGGGTTGCCCGAACCAGAGTAAATCCAGAGCGTGGTGGTGGCGCCTTTTACCGGCTCCAGAGGGTTGGGTGTCGTCATTGTGTCCTCACATTATATAGCTGATGGAATAGCTCAGATCGGCAGAGCCCCATGTCATCGCTTCATCATCGCGCTGATAGTCATAGCCCTGCGCGGTCATCTTTTCGATAAGCCCCTGCAGCTCCGGAATATCCCCCATCGCCGGGTAAACACGGTCCTCCATCCAGGTATCCAGCGCGGAATCCGGCGCGGCTGCTTTAAGGAAAACCTCCACATGCAATGTCGCGGTCCATTCATCTTCATCAACAAGCTCTGCTGACGCGCGGGCATCTGAGAGGTATACCGCAACGGCAGGAAGATCCTGTTCATCAAGAAAACCAGGCCGGCCATCAAAAAAAGTGGCTGGATCGCTGATATTGCGTTTCAGCGCGGCCAGTACCGCACTGCGTATATCGCTGTGTTTCATCGGGTAAGAATTATCCTCAGTTGGTTGGCAAGGTTCTGCCGCAGGACAACCGGCATTCGTTCATCCATGAGCGCCGGCAGCTCAGCCCGGAATGCTTCGGTAAGAGGGATCGCCAGCGGAATGCTGACCACCTCGATGGGGTACCGACTTTTACTGGTACGCCGCAGAACATGCCAGCGTCCGTTAGCCAGTTGCCGGATAAAGGCACCGGGAAAACGAAAACGGCCGACCTGCAGGACACTGTTCGCGCCGGATTTATCCCGCCTGCGACGGGATAACCGGAGACTGGCCGGGCCCAGTTTGATAGCCGGGAGATTGCCACGGTTAACCCGGATGAGCGCCCGGGGTTTGCTGACGGTTGCCCGACGGATCCGGGCTCGCTGCTTGACCAGCTTTCGGGGGACACGGGTGGACTTTGCCACAACAGATACGCTGCGGTTCACGGCCTCTCCGGCAACACGGTTAACCGCCTGCGCAGAAGCGCGGGGAACGGCTGTTTTGCTGATGCTGTTCAGGTTGGCAATAGCCTGCTCCAGCCCTTTAATCGACATAACACCTCCGCTATTCGATGAAGATACGCGGCTTGCCGTTAAACCTCTCATGGCGGGTCAGTGTAAAGTTTTCACCGTCGTACTCCACCACATCAGTGCGCCGGGGCTGATAGCCGGCGGTAAAGACCACCAGCGAACGCCCGGTACCCGAAAGCGGCCCCATCTCCTCGAGAAGCTCGGCAGGAACCACATCAACCTGCTGGCCATTAATGATGGCGACCTTTCCCATCTTCCTGATGGTGGCCGCATCCATGCGGCTGGCAATACGGTCAAACGGATTAGCCATTGATTTTCACTTCAACGACAGAGGTGTTTGCGCCAGCATCTTCCCAGGCAACCCCCGCCGCATCTGCCCCTGTGGTATCAAGCTGGATCTTGCCGCCTTTGATATAAACCTGTTTCCCGGCCGTAATCACGTCTGCCGGCAGTTTGGGGAGCAGGAAAACCCCGTCGGTAGCGCCATCCCCGGTTTGCCCGGCGGGAATATCTGTGATCGCCACGGCCAGCACTTTTCCGACCATGACCGGGTCGCCACTGTGAATGTCGGCAGCATCCGCAACCAGCGCGATGGTTTTACCGTCCTGAACAAAATTCTTTGCCATAACTTCAGTCTCCGTTCAGCCCCTTATGGGGCTGATTTCAGGTATAAAAAAAGCCCTTACGGGCGGGGTAACACTACGGGAGCGATTACTGCCCCGTGGATTTGGTCAGGCCGCGGTAATCCAGCGGTGCCACGCCCGCATCAATACGTACTTTGGTGGCAATACCGTCAGTGGTGAAACCTTCCTGCTGGTCGATATACGGCGTATCGACGCCATTCAGGTACGCCACCTCGATGGTGTCGGTCCCCTGTGCCGCGGTGAGATACCAGGCTTTGGCGTCCGCCTCATCCAGGCGGGACTCCGCGATAACTTCGGCAAAGTTCTGGATCGGGTTAACAATACCTGCGTTGATATCGGCACCTTTCACACTGGCCGATTTGATGGTCTGATTTGCCAGGGTTTCCAGCGCCACCGGCACCAGCATGAAGGCCGGGCGAATGTTCAGGGAGCGCTCACCCTCTTTCTGCAGACGCATCAGCTTGCGGGCATCATCCAGGCTGCTGACAGAAATGGCCCCGCTGGACAGGTTCCGGTGATCCGCGTGGAACAGCGCTTTACCGTCGGAGAGTTTCGGGTTTTTGGTCAACACGGCGTAGACCAGGTCACCGATGGTACCCTTGGCGGCACGCCCCATTTTCATGGGAACATCGGTCAGCTGGTTCAGGTCATCGTTGATGATGGCCTGGCGGGTGATGGAGAAGATTTCCCCGTACGTCGCCAGCGCGATGGTTTCACCTTTGTCGCCGGTGGTGATGTACTTGTACTCTGCCCCCTCGCGAACCTGACGCAGCGCCGGGAATCCGCCCATACCAACGCGATGCGCGGTCTTGAAGTCGGACAACTGGCCTTTCTTGGTCCAGCGCTGGAAGGTTTCCTCAGCCTCATCCCAGCCCTGCAGCAGCGCCTTGTTCGCCACATCCAGCAGGATATTGCCGAAATCGGAAGTACTGTGCGTAAGCGCCAGCCCCACCATCTGCATCGGGTTATAGCTGGAGACTCCAATGCCGCGTTCGGTCAGCGCCATGCGGGCATATTCACGCAGAGTCATCCCGTTGTAGACGTTATCGCGCTCCTGATTTTCAAACCCGGCGCGCGCCATCAGCGCCTGACGGATACCGTCACTGGCAAAGTTACCGTTACCGGCATAGATATGCGCCTGAGTGGACTTATCTGATGGCGTTGAGTTTTTACCCAGCGCTTCCAGTAGCGCGTCTTTCGCCTGCGCTACGGAGCATTCCGGATCGGCAATGCACTTGTTCTGTAACTCGTGATGTTTGCCACCGAACATGGCAAAGAGATCGTTAATCGCGCTGACGCGGACTTTCTGCTCTGCCAGAATCTGCGCGCGCAGTGCTGAGTCATCCACCACCGGATCCGGAAGGGTGTTTTGCGGCTGCGGCTTCTGCGGATCACGCTGAGTGGTGTTGCGCGGCGGGGTGACCATATTACGAATGCTGTTTGGCATCTTCTCAAATTCCTCAATACGTTTCGAATGGATACAGGCCATCGCCTGCAGGGAGGGAGTAACCTGGTCGGCAAAACCCAGGGCGAGACATTCCGCGCCATCCATCCAGGTTTCGTCTTCCAGCATGGCGGCAATATCCTCGGTGGATTTCCCCGTTTTGTCCGCGTAGGCAGGGATCAGGACGGATTCCACCTTATCCAGCAGATCGGCATAATCGCGCATGTCGTTGGCGTCACCGCCAGCGAATCCCCACGGCTTGTGAATCATCATCATGGTGTTTTCCGGCATGATGACCGGGTTACCCACCATGGCGATAACCGACGCCATGGAGGCGGCCAGACCGTCAATATGGACGGTGATAGCGGCGCCGTGGTGCTTCAGGGCATTAAAAATGGCGATGCCGTCGAAGACATCGCCACCGGGCGAGTTGATATGAAGGTTTATGTGGGTCACGTCACCCAGCGCCTTCAGATCGTTCACGAACTGGCGGGCGGTGACGCCCCAGTAACCGATTTCGTCGTAGATGTAGATGTCCGCTTCGTTGTCGGCGCTGGCCTGCATACGGAACCAGGAGTTATTTTTTACGCTGGCTTTCGGGCGGTGGTGCGCCCGGTTCTTTAGCTTCGGCACTGGTGCCTCCTTTATCATTGGCAGGGTCGGTATCGAACACCAGCCCCAGTTCACGGTTTTCATCGATCTCAGCCTTCCGGCGTGCTTTCACATCATCCGGGTTGCGGCCACTGGCGCGGACCCAGTCAGATTCCGTCGCCGCACCGCCACGGATCTGGCATTTCCATGCATTGGCCTCTTTAACCGGATCAATCCATGGCATCACCGGCCCTGAATACACTGCGGTGTAAAGCGAATCCATATCCAGCCCACGGGGTAACTTAATCCCGCCAGAAGTGATCAACATCTTCAGGAACGCGCGGTACATCGGGCGCGTCACGGCGCCAATAAACCAGTCCTGGAGAATGAGATAACCGTCGGTGGATTCCACCAGCTCCTGGCGCTGCGCGCTGTAGGTACCGTTGTAATTCCGGGCGGTACTGGAAAAGCTCAGGCGGCTGCCCGCCGCGACCGCCCGCAGCTGGCCGTTGCGGAAGGTTTCGAGGTTGGGGTTAGGACGGTCGGACTTCACCATCCCGATTTCTTCGCCGGGCTTCAGGTCGTCATAGATAATGCCGGGTTGTATCGTGACCTCCCGGTCATCCTCTTCCTTCCCGCTGCCATCGGTGTCGTAACTCTGGCCATCGCCCTTTTTGATATACATGCCGAGCGCGGCAGCAATCCGGGCCGCCGTCAGCTCTGCATCTTCATACTCTTTCAGCGCGCTGAGCCGCATCAGGACACCGGACAACATTGAAACACCGCGGGTCTGGTGCAGACGGCGGACAAACTTCAGATGCAGCATGTTTTCCGCATCGATCTCTTTCGTCTCCATCTGCCTGCCAGCCACCGGCAGGCTTTTACACACCTGATATTTCTTCGGCTTGCCCCAGTCATCGACAAACACCCCCTGATTAAGCTTGAGGGAGGGATCACTGTTCATGGGGACAAAATCCGGTTCGAGTGCTTCCAGCCAGAAAGGAACACCGGCGGAAGGCGTGAGCCCGTTTCCGGTGCCATTGACTAACTGCGCAAACACCTCACCATCCCGCAGCCAGGTACGCAGCATCAGGCGCTCCAGCATCGGACGGGTAAACTGGCTGGTGACCTCCGGCCGGACAGACCACTCGCCCCATTTTTTACGGATGTCATCAGCGAGTTTTTTGGCGATCCTGCCGTTGGTCAGTTTCGGGTGCGGCTCGACAATAATCCCGTTTTTACCGACAACACGCTCCTCCAGTTTGTCAAAGACTCCAATCACCAGATCGTGGTTATTATCCAGCCAGCGGGCCTGCTCACGCAGGGAGACCGCCCCCATCTGACTGAGCTGGTCACCAGAGCGGTTTTCACGGCGCCCTTTATGCGTCCGGGTGGTCTTCACCGCCTCATACGCCTGAATCATCGCCCGGGAGCGCAGACGGGCTGCTTTCCAGCCGGGGGAAAGCACGCCGATCGCATCATCTAACAGTGTCATGGAAACCTCGCCAGTCGGTAACCCGGTCGCCCGCGGCGCCGGTTAAGGAGGGATGAAAGCCGCCCCTCCCATTCCTGCCGCCCTTTGCGGATTTCGGAGAGGTTCTCCATCGTCATTTCCTGCCCGTTAAAACGGATGGTCTTGCCGTCGAGCACCGCCATTTCCGCTTCGGTATAGCGCTGGATCATGGTTTCAATATCGCTTTGGTTCACAACCAGCCTCCGGAGGTGGTCCAGGGATTATTGTCATCGGTTACGGGCTTTTTCCGCTTCCGTTTTTTAGCCGGTACCTGCTCTGGTACCGGGGATGTCGTTTCGCCAGTTTCCGCCGGCGTGTTCTCCAGCCACGTCTCCCGCCGCGCCCATTCAGGCGCATCCGGCCATTTGATTTTCTCGTAACCGTGGAGGATGGCGAGCGCATCGGCGTAGACCAGCAGGTCAAAGGCTTCGTTGGCACCGCGCCCGGGTTTACTCCATTTCCCATCGACAGATCGCTCCTCATAGGTCAGTTCGTCGTAAAACCAGCTGCCCAGCCATGCCGGAAAATGCACATAACCAGGACCGGGTGAATCGCGCCACAGCGAGTTATTCACACGGTCTTTTAAGGCATCGGTCTGGAGAAGGAAGAGAGGAACATCACCGGCCGCCTGAGCCCGGCGACTGGAGCGCCCCGTATTGTCCGGGAAGGTTCGGTTAATCAGTTTGCCGCGCCGGACGCTGTCCCCTTTGAAGAGATAGATGCGCTTACCCAGCCCTTCACGGCGGCAGCGGCGCCAGAATTTATACGCGTTGTCGGTAACACCGTCCTCACCGCCGGAGTCGACCGCCAGCGCCATCAGGCGCATGCACTTTGCCGGATCAGAGGCCAGCGACCAGCCCTTGCTGAAAACGTCAGTCAGCAGCAAATCCCAGTCTTCCGGGTAGCTGGCAGGATCGACCGGCAGGCTCTCGCCATTTTCGTCGTAGCGCATGGACTGGCGGATGTTGTAGCGATCCACCAGCCAGCGTTCCCCCATACTGCCGTATCCGGTCACCTGAACCACAAAACGACGGTTGCGCCCGGCCTGCACATCCACGGTCGCCGTCAGGAAACAGACGCCGTCCGGAACGGTACGTTTTGGCACCTCTTCAGCGCGCTGCTCCAGCAACTCACTTTTGCGCTGCTCCATGCCCGCCCGGGGAAGATAGGGTCGCCCGAAGTCGGTGTTCACCACCGTTTTTAACGTTTCTTCGCTGCCGGTTGCTTCGTAATCCTGCTCAGCCGTGAGAAATTTATAGATGAGCTGCGCCCAGGTCTGGTATGCCGCCGCCGGACCTTCCATCCAGAACGAGGCAATACGCGAACGTCTCCCTTCCCCGCTGACGACGCCGCTTCGGTCAATCGTCTGACCATCGCGGAGCCAGACGCCCTTTATGTTGAGGGCGCGCTTCTGGTCAGCCGTGATTTTCCCCTTGCAGGAAGGACACTGTAAAAATGCCGCTTCGCTGGCCTGCACCGGATCGGCGACATCCCGGTAGCCGGTCATGTTGTCCATTTCCGGCTGGAAATGCTCGCCGCAGTGTGGACAGGGCCAGTACAGCCGCCGTCGGTCGCCACGGTTGTACAGCGCCAGGATGCCGGTTGTCGGCGGGGCTTCATGCGGCGTGCTGCGCCGCCATTTGGTATCCCGGATATCGCGGCCCGGTGAACTCTCCACCAGCGTCATCCCCGAGGACATAAACGTGGTGGTTCGTTTGGACGCAAGGGAAAAACCATCCCCTTCACCGTCGATATCTTCGGGGAAACGATCGTAATCCGTCAGCGCCACGCACTTGTAATCCGAGGAGGACATAATATTGACGGAGGGCCAGCCGATTTTCAGGTAGTTGCCCGCGCGAAAGGTACGATCGAAGACGTTGTTATCATTACGGCGCGGACTCAGCCGGGTTTTCACCTCAGGGCTGCAGCGGAAGGTACGATCAAGACGCTTTTTGGAGTGCTCACGCGCTTTCTCTTCCGTCATCTGGATGAGCAGCATATCCGCCGGATCACAGACGACGTTGTAAACTATCCAGCCATCAATCAGGCCGATGGTTTTACCCGTTCGCGCCGGACCGACAAACACCACAGCATCATATTCACGCGATGCCAGGCAGTTCATGGGCTCCAGCACATAAGGCGCAAGGTCAGGGTCCCACGGTACCGAGTTGCCCGCCCCCATCGGCACACGCATATAAGTGCTGACCGCATCGGCCACCTGCATACGACGCGGGGCACGTAAAATACCGGATACATCGCGGCGGATGCCCCTGGCAGATGCCCGCTTTGCCATCAGTCCTCCTCTGGCTCTTCCTCCTCTGCTTCAGCGTCCCGTACCTTCTCCGCCATCTGGTCACGCAAATCGTCAATAACGCTCTGAACACGGGCAACCGCAGAAGGCGTCAGCGCACAGTCGCGCTCCAGTACATCAGGAAGGGTTTCAAGTACCATGACGACGGCTTTCGCCATCAGTGAGAATTCCCTGGCCACATCTTCCGCAGGGATGAGTTGCTTCGTGTCCAGTTCGTGCTTTAACTTTTCATTCTCAGCTTTCCAGTGCGCCAGCCTGTCGGGTGGCGACATATCTTCGAGGTTCACTGAAACCGAGGGGATCATCAGCTCGGCGAGAATGTCGGTAACGAGATAGAGCTTTAACTTGCTGTTACTGCCTGACGCCGGATCGATGTTTTTCAGCCGGGCGGCGACAGTTTGCCGGTGCACGCCCGTGATCCCCGCCAGCTGATTGATATTCAGTTTGAGAGAGGCAATTTCCTGGTCCATGATGGTGAACACTTTTTAAACGATTCGACATCCGCACGAAATCGCCTCTAATGAGATCAATAACCTGCGCACATGATGATGATGACCTTAGATCGCAAAAACTAGCCGTTTTCCGCGCGCCCGCCGCCCCGTGGCAGCCTGCCCCGTCGGGAGGACCCGTTAATAATAATGATTACCATTTATCATGCGGGTTTATATCATTCAGATTTTTGAAATAAAACGACCCCGCAATGCGAGGCCATTTATTAAATAATGTCAAAAGCAGGTATTAGTCTTTTTTAATTACAACTTCTTGTGGTCTCATCTGTTGGATTGCACGGCAGATACAGTATGGAATAACAGCCCAGGCAACGCCCATTGCCGCACCTGCGGCCTGTTGCGGAGCACTAACAGCTCCGAAAACAAAGACAATACCTTGCGCAAACCCGATGATGCTGCAGATTAAACTAATTACCCAGAGAAACTTCATTCTAAAAACTCCATTTTCAAATAGGGATCTTAGGATAATTCCTAGAAATGAATAGTAAAGCTTAATTCTCGGGTTAATAACTCCTTGAGTTCGACGATACTCTGACTTTCTCTATTTCACGGATACCCGCAAAATTGTTGTTCCCCTTCTCCAGTTCAACGAGAAGAGGCTCTATCCAAAGTACCGCCTGGCAGTACGTCAGCCCGCTGGCGGCAGCGGTATCAGCATCGGCTGTGTCAGCGAGGCTGGTATCGGCGTGCATTGCGCTGGCGCGTAAACGGTATGTGTGCGAGAGCAGCCCGTCAGCAATAGCAGCAGGAACAGGCAAATCGCAGGTTTTTTCACGGCGGAGGATCTCCCGGTATTCGATAACAGTTTTTTCTGCGCTGGCGTCTGCTGCTGCGTTTGCCTGTGCGGCCAGCTGCGCGACCTGGTTGAAGCGGTTTATGTTAAAAACCTGCGTGGCAATAACCTGCCCCTGCAGCGCATTGTCATTACGCAGAACATCGTTATCGCTCTGCGCTGCGCTCAGGTTCGCGCGGCTGTTTACCAGCAGGAGGCAGAGTACGGCGATACAAATCAGGCCACCTGCAGCCAGCCACCAGCGCCAGTTATTTTTGAACAATGCAGCCAGCGTGGTGATCATGACTCGGCCACCGAGCGCGCCCCGGTCATTACCGGCAGTTCCCGGCTATCACGGAGCTCATTAACAGGCCAGCGATATCCCGACACGCGCGAGCGCGGGAATGCGCGAATGTTGATAGCGTCGGACTGATTACCGCCCAATACCATCAGGTCGCCGTTTTGCTGCTGTCCAACAGCAAATCCGACATGGCCGCCGCCGTCGCGACTGAATACCACAACACAGCCGTAGGCAGGCTCGCGAAGTTCGACGCCCCAGTTGAGGTAAGATTTTGCCGATTCAAAGCGGGTAGACTTAATACCGACACGTTCGAGCATTGCGCCAACATAGGCGGCACACCAAGGCGTTTCGTCATCTTTAATCCCGCCTCGCTTGATATCTTTCCAGAACTGGAGAATTAACGGGTTATGGCGCGGACCTTTGATTTCCATCTGCCCCATATATTTGCGGCCTTCAACCAGCCAGCGCGGTTCGTTCTGTTGCATCAGTGCCACCTTTTTTAATGCCGAAGCATATCGATGAGACGCGCCATGTTGCCCCGTACCCAGAGCACCGCGGCGCATATAAACAGGTTGCCAAGCACCACCAGCCAGTGCGATTCGTGGTACAGGCCAAACAGGAAGCGGAAAGGTACGAAGGCGTAAACCAGAATGGTCAGATACGCCAGAAAGGAAACGCCTGGGCGGTGCCTGGCGCCGCGGCGCTGGTAGAACATCAGGACAATTACGATAACGGCGCAGATAATGACGTTCGCCAGCGTTGCCGGATCACTTACTACCATTTGAACCTCCTCCCCGCAGGCGGGAGAGCATACCGAACAGGCTGTTCAGATCCTGACTGTTCAGAAACGTCAGCACTTTGATGATCAGCGCTGATATCAGAACGGCGCCCAGTGCATCCAGAGGTCTGTCGGTATAACCGAGCCAGGTGCTGAGCTTCGCGCCCAGCAGGCCAGCCCCCAGCACACCGACAATAAACGACGTCAGAAAGTAAGCTGCCAGCCGTCGGCGAGTCAGGTTCGCCGTGGTCGCCACGTAGAACACAGCCCCGGCGAACGCGCCAAAGACCACACCGAAATCGGTTTGCGTCAGGATGCCGTACAGAGTTGCGCCCAGCAGGCCGCCACCCAGCACGACGCCAGTGCCAGTTACAGGATCGGACATTAAGCCCCCTCATTATTGCTGTGGGTCCTCTCAGAATTGAGGGGATTGGGATCAAGCGTTCGGGCTCTTGTGTCAAAGTTGAGTAGTTAGTGATACCCGAAGCCTGAAAATGAAAAAGGCTCCCGGTTGGGAGCCTTTGGCATGTACCATCGTTGTGACTTAGCTAGCTTTAAAACCGGGTTTACCGTTAGCTGCGCGCCACTCTTTTACTTCTTGAACAATCCCTTCAGGACTATCTTCGCGATCATCACGCGGATAAAAGATCAAGTCTGAACCGTCAGGATGCTCTGTCAGTCGTTCGAACGCTTTGACAAGAGTTTCGTCTTCTTTTTCAGTTCGTTCATCAAAGTTGCAAAGTTCAGTGACAAAAGCCAAAAACTCCAACTCGGTGAAATCGCTAATGCCGCTTTTTCTATTAGCCATAGAATTACTCAATCCAAAACTTCACGGTTTTTTCAGAACACCATGTTCATTCAACGCAAACACAATATCGTATGCTCCCTGCTTGTCCACATACTCAAGCTGTGATGAAAGCTCTTGTTTACTTATGGTTGGTCTCGCAAGAACGGCATCAGCCGCATCCAACGCCCGCCTCCTCAACACTCCCTCGTGCTTTGCTGAAGGATCTGCATAAACATCCTTCAAATACCCCGCATAGGCTAGGCCTAAAAAAGTGTTTCTTGGGCATCCTTTCTTTTGAGAGGTTTTGGAATTCGTGACCGTTACAACGGCTTGATTCCATGCTTCGGGTGGATCCATACATTCCTGAACAATCAGGCTATGAGCTTTTAGGGCTGTTTTTGCGTAGTTATTCATGCGTCCCTCCATTGAACAATGGTGGGAATATTAGCAGGTTAAGAAACAGAACAATGTGATCACGCAAAATCTCAAAGAGTTTTCTGTAGATTCAGGATGAACTCCGGCCAGATGCCCAAGGAGCATCACCTGATACCGAGGCTAAAATCTGTCGCCGCTATAGGTCGCGCAGCGCACCATCTCATTTTTAGGCTACTTACGCGTTAAACCGGGAGCCAGCCGTAACTCAGTGATGCTTTACGCCACCTTTCCCTCACTACGTCGCCGTGGGAACCCGACTGGATTAACGCCGTTGTCACGCTGCCTGAACTCAATCAGGCATCCAATATGCGGTCTGTCCGTTTATCGGGTCATAGTTGCATCCTCCAGAAAGCAAAAAACCACCGAAGTGAGGTTAGTTTGTTGTTTAAGTTTGTGTCTCAGTGACCACACTTAGCAGGTTACGATAAATTTTGCGTACGCGTTAGTAATTTTGATAAAATACATAAAACCACTAACCAAGGCTATGTAAATGATTGAGTTTATTAAATATATCACCCCTTTTCTAATTTTTGCTTTAGGTATTTATTCATCTCCATTCATTGAGGGTTTGAAAGAAAAAAGGAATATAAAAAATAAAATTAAAAATATTTTCGTGGAAATAAATGACGAGTACGATATACTTATAAAGTCCATTCAAACCACAAACAAAAGCATTATATCCCGCACTGGAAAACCCAAAAATTATTCATATTTATCACTCCCAATGACTCTAAATCTTAAAATAATGGCATCAAGCATCGATGATATCTACTCTCATATAGACAAAGATACGAGAAAAGCATTCAAAGTACTTTTGTTATGTCAGAACTTAATCAATGAGCACTATTCTGAAATTGCAACCATTTTTAAAGAGGATAATATCCTGTGCCTTGCAAAAGAGAAAGCCATGCTAAAATCAATGCTATCGGCATATTATTTACTAAATGAACTAAAAAGTCATCAAAAATTCAAGTATCCAGTGCAAACCAACGAAGAGTTGTGGATGATTTCGGCGAAATCCTTGAAAATAAAATTACAGTAAAAGCGCCATTAATGGCGCTTTACCTAGTTAGTTGCTAAATACACTTAGACATCCATCAATAAAACCCATCGCCATTTGCAATTCTTTTCTGATGGTGCCATCTGAACACTTACGCTTTTTTGCTATCGCCCGAAGCGAGATACCAATAACAAAGTGAGCAATAATCAGCTCATACTCTTCTGGTTTATATTTCTTAAATCGAGCTACACAACTGTCTATCATTATCCCTTCGTCATCGTCGCACTGAAAACGTGTTTTTTTTCCATGTGGCAGTAACCCTTTAAATCCCGCAGCTATGGGCTGCCAGTCTACTCCACTACTTTCAGCCGCTGCCCATGCCCCCCACATATCCATAACTTCGTACATATCCCGCATTTGGTTCTCCTTATGCCAGCACGCCAAGCGCAAAGGCCCGGTCCAGCAGTTGAATGATTAATACAGGCTGCAGGCCGAATTCCTGCTCAAACTTAATCCGGTCGTGATGCAGCTGGTCGTGGTGCCTGCGGCACAGCGGCAGCGTGAAAATATCGTGTGCTTTGGTGGCGGTACCGCCCTGCCCCCAGCCAATGAGGTGATGGGGATCGTCCGACGGCTTACCGCAGCACACGCAGGGCTGGATCTTGACCCATTTGATGAAGGCCGGGTTCGTCCAGCGGATGCGCTTAGGGCGGGCAAAAAAGGTGGCCGGCGCTTCTGGCTCGACGGCAACATCCACCAGCGGCTGCCCGAGGGGTTGTTCCTGCCAGTCAGGCTCCGCACTGTACCCGTCCAGCCTGTTCTCCAGAATGCTGGTGGCCGGTAACGCTGGCACGATATCGCTTTCACGGTACACCGTGGGTTCAGGTTCTGACGGCAGTCGCAGAGCGCGCTGCGCCATTTCTTCGGTGATGGCCCCGGCGATACCGGCTGATACCGCCCACCAGCAGAGCTCCGCGACGGAAAGCTCCCGTTCGCGGTTATAGCCCAGCGACGCAAGGACGGTATCAATCACCCAGGCGATGACGTTCTCGCGGGCCAGTTCGGCCAGTTGTTCGGTCGTCTGCTGTCGCAGCTCGTTATCGCAGTGCCAGCAGACCGCCAGCGCACCGGGCGGGTGTCGCATCGTAACCAGTTCGTGATGGTGATAACTGGCGTGCGGGTACTGGCAGATGTCCGTCCTCAGTAACAGCCAGTGCTCCAGCGCGGCCAGACCACCAGCGGCACGAATAACGCGCTCATCGGTGAAGAAGGGTCGAAGGAGGTGATCTTCCGCCAGCGGCTGCCGGGCATCAGGAATGCGCCCGGACGGCAGGTGGGCCATATTCGCCGGGGCTTCTTCCACCAACACCCGGCCCTGGGCGAAAACCCCCATCAGATCGTTGCCGGGCTTCAGCAGCACAATGCCCATCTGTCTGGCGATCTCAGGTCTCAGCAGCAGACGCATGGGCAAGCCTCCCGGATGATAATCTGTCCTGTCTGCCCCCAGACCTTTGACACGCGCCCGTCCCAGATATGGCTGTCCTCGCCGAAGATGGCGTCCAGCAGCGCCTTTTCCAGGTTATCCTTGTCCGGACGTTGCTGGTGCGGCTTCCCGTCGTAGTCAGCGCGCTTCTTCCTGCTCCAGCTCGGCGGCATGGGTAGTACGAAAATAACGTGGTAGCCGCTGGCGGGCAACGTGATGTTGTTCAGCCGGACCTCGTCGCAGAACGCACGGTAACGGAGAACCTCCGGCCGTTTCTTCCATTTGTCTGCCCGGGTCTGCCGCGGTTTGCCCAGCGGCGTGATGTTGTAGGTCGTCATACATCACCCCAGCAGCGATGCTGCCAGCGTTTGCTTTGCCGCGGTGATTTGCCGGATTCAGGAAGGAATGCGCTCACCGTCCAGTGGATAAGGTCGGTATCCAGGCTTTTCTCGGTGCGTACGTTATTTTCACGATAGCGCGCCACCAGCTCGTCGGCTTCTTCTGTGGTGAGATTGTCCTGCAGGAACCAGCTTTTCTTCATTTGCCACCCCGGAAGGATTCAGGCAAAAAGAAATCGCTGGCGCCGGATAACGTCAGTGTGTGGAATTTTTGGATTTGATTTTGCGCCATGGTATCTCCCAGTGGCGCAGCAGGTGTAGGTTGTTCAGGCCTACGACGGAAGTCTAACAGAATTCCCGGTAACCCGGTAACCTGCCCTTTCAAGCATCTGTGTGAAGAGTGTTGGCGTGCCCACTATCTCATCGTCCTTTAGTGGCGTGAACGACACAATATCGCCGCGCCGGTACATAAGCGCGCGCTCACATTCAGGAAATGAGTGCAGTCTGGCAACGATAACCCCATCGTGACACCTGATGACCGCATAGCCCTTTTTTGGTAATTCTTCTTGTTTTTGCACCACGGTTCCCCTTCTGAACACCGGAAAAATGCACTGCACAGCAATTAGTAGAACCAGTCGTCAGCGCTTTCCCACGTCTCCTGAAGGATGCTCTCTACTGCCTTTTTGTCATCTGTTCCGGCACCGATGACTGTCAGCCCGTCGGCGCTGGCGCGCCTGATGGTAATGCTGCAGTCATCAAAGCGGTTGCCAAGACGTTTTAACAACTCTTTCTCCAGCGCCGGTACAGCCCCATCAGGAAGATTCTTAGTCCGATCAATGGTTAACTCGACCTTCATGTTTCCCTCCAAATCGATATACTGTATGAATATACAGTTACATTATTAACCCTTCAACTGCTGATTGCAATCGGTTTAAGAGCACGTTTTGTTAACTGATTCTGTATAAATTTCTGCAAAAGCCCGCCGGAGCGGGCTTCATATGATTAGCAGGTTTATATATGCGGTCCTCACGCAGAAATTGCAGTGGAAATGTGATGACTTATGTTCTCGCTAACGCCAAAACCAACTGCTTAACATTTTTTGGATATACACTATCGTCTGCTGAACTGGTGAAATGCGGCTCTTGCATAGTTGCAAATATGTCATAACGAACCGCTCTTGCACTGAGCGTTGTCAGTTGTTCAGGTTGAAACTGGAAGCAGGGATTCTGCTAAATCCAAGAACAAAACTGTTGGGGGGTACGATGATATCCAAGAGAAAAATTACAGACATAATCATTAATTTCATACATGGTTGGAATGAGGCATTTCATGAGTCCTTCGAGCAAAAAGTAAGACAGGGATATAGTAAAATGTTCCCCAATGGCACCGAAACACTCGAAAATGCCAATCAGACTATGAAGGGAATGAGAGAGTTTTATCATTCACGAATGGTAGCTACTACCTCAATTCTGTTGACAATATCCTCATTTTTTGTGTCTATCGTGGCGCTTTTTGTGGCGATTATTGCGTTGTTTGTTGGGGGGAACTAGCCCCCCTTGTATCAGGGGGACTAGTATTAAGCTGCCTCAACTTGCACTGTACATAACTCTGGTAAATTAGCTCTTACCAACGCTTCGGCGAACTGTGGCGGTACTGCATTACCGCAGCGTGCCACCTGCTTATCTTTCGCGTAGCGCTTTCCGGTATAGTCCTGGTCGATGATGTACCACTCAGGGAAACCCTGCGCGCGATACAGCTCACGCGGCTGCAGCATACGCATCCCGATATCCACAATACGGTATGTCACGCCGTCGATCTCAACAATCCCGGTACAATCTTCGCCACAATACTTTCTCAGGAATTCGACGACCTGCTGCGCGCGCTCTTCGTCGTAGCTCACGGCCGCGAGCGTATTCTGCACTTCCCCGACATGCTGGCCACCAGCAGTGATGGTCGGCATTGGCTCATCCACGCGCTGCCCGTCGCGGCACGTTCCGCGCAGCTTGACCAGATGAGAGGCAACAACAGCATGGTGATCGACCGTCGTCACGGAGTGTGCTGGCTCATCCAGACCCACGCCCGGGCCCGTATAATTCCCGCCGTAGTGCTTCGCCAGGAATGCGCTCACCGTTGCAAACTTATTGCCACCAGCGGTAACGGTACCCAGCGGGTTATTAAGTTGCAGCACCCGCGGCTCCTGCCCGGGTCGCTCGCCGTAGCCCATCTGGATCAGCGTCGGTGTCACCAGCTGCGATTTACCGCCACCGCCCGCAGTGATCGTTGCGCTGGGTTCGTCTGCCCGGTGGCCGATACTGGCGCCGAACTGGCGGGCAATCACTGGAGCAACCACGCAGGCGCGGGATTGCTTCAGGATAGTGTGGGCAGGCTTATTCAGCGCGCGCGGCTTCGCCTGGTATTCGCTACCGCCGTTACCTGCCAGGAATGGTGTCAGCGCCGCCTCAACAACGCCGAGGGCATGACCATTCCCGCCCGGGCGCGCCGATGTGCCGGCGGTCACCGTAGGAACCGGTTCGGTAACGGGCTGCCCAGTTGCGCCGGTACGGAATTTAGTCAGGTGAGGTACCGCTATCGCGTAGCCGTGGGTTTTAGTGATGGTCTGCAGCGGTGCGCCCAGCTCCTGACCACGAAAACAGTCATAGTTACCTTTCGTCGTGGTGTGGTTACATTTCACGATGAACGGCGAGGCGCTCTCGATGACAAACCGCTGGATGCCGCGCGCGATACGCTTCAGGGTATTTTCTGCCAGCGGCTTCTTCCGCCCGAAAATGGAAGGGGCCGGTATTGACCAGTCGATACACTCAGCAGCTGTACGCCACGGCACCCGTTTACCAGCCATGACTGCGGCTGATTTAGGGTCACCGTGCGTAGGTTCCGGCCACACTATCGGCTTCCCGTCGCAGCGCATCACCATGAAAAAACGTTTGCGGATCGTCGGCGTACCGTGGTCGCATGCCCGCAGCTCTCGGTACTCGACGACATAGCCCAGCCCCCTGACCAGCCGCGCAGCATCATCACTATCAAGCGGGATGCCCAGAAACTCGCAGCACTCCGCCAGCGCGGGATGATCCGCCGGGATGCCAGTAGTCAGCATGCCGATGAAAGCCTGGAAGGTTTCGCCAGAGCGAGCCGGATCAGGCCTCATCTCCCCTGCAAGCAGCGGCCCCCACGTTTTGAACTCTTCGACGTTCTCCAGCTTCATTACCCGCGGTTTGACATCCAGCCCCCAGCGCAGCACAACCCAGGCCAGACCGCGAATCGCTTTCTCTACAGGCTTCGCCCCCTTCGCTTTCGAGAAATGACGGCAATCCGGCGAGAACCACGCCAGCGCCACAGGACGGCCGGCGGTCGCGACGCGCGGGTCGATATCGAAAACATCCTCGCAGTAGTGAAGCGTTTCCGGGTGGTTGGTGGTGTGCATCGCCACGGCGTTCTGGTCGTGGTTGATAGCGATGTCCACGCTGCGGCCGATGGCCATCTCAATGCCGGTACTGGCGCCGCCGCCACCAGCAAAATTATCAACGATGATTTCTCTCACTCGTATTTCTCCATGGCGTGGGCCAGCGACCAGGCTGCGGTGATAACTGCCGGAACAGGCATTCTTTCCAGCAACATGCGGTTGATGTGGTGCTTAAGTCGGCGCTGGTGGTGCGCCGGGAGATCCCCGGCGCGCTCTACCTGCGAAAAGACCATGCCGATCTCGGCGGGCCATACCGTTTCCGGTACATCCACCAGCAGCATTTTTTCCAGCTCAATGATGCGGCTGGTGGCGTATTGCAGCAGAGCCTCCATCACCTCACCTCCTGCTCATCAGCTTTCCGGCGCTGCTGAAGCTCGCGCAGGGCACAAATAATTTGGTCATACTCCCGCGCGTTACCCTCCCAGCCCTGATGTCGGCAGCGGTTGGCGCACAGCTGCATTTCTTCGGCAAGGCCGTTCAACTCTTCTTCTGTCAGGTTGTTATTGGTCATGCTTCACCACCTTGAATTCGTTTGAACTCGATAACCCACACCCACGGGTTAGCCTGCCAGGACTCTTCGCCGTAAATGGACTTCCACAGCGTCACGAAAGAACCGCGGGCGCTCAACTGGTGTTGCGTCCACTCCGGCTGGTAGTGTTTCCAGTAACCACCGCGCAGTTGTGCCACACCTTCCGCCTGCGCGTCTGCCTCGCTGATATCGTTCAGCCGCTCCACGCGCACGTCGGAGACTTCCAGCAGGATGCGGCTGGCACGGCGCGGCATGTGAATGGAAGGAGTCCATTTACCGCTGACAGGCTGTCCATTGGCTGTTGCGCGGTAGTCAGGAGAATAACTCCCGTCCTCAGCATCGATACTTTCCGGTGTCCACGTCTCCCGTACCCAGATGCGATCGCCGGGCTTACCGTGAGGGCAGTGCGCCGGGTATGTCCGATCGTTCCAACACGCTCCGCCCCTAGAACGGAGAACGTACCCGCGGTCCGGAGCGCCGTTGCAGTAATACCCCAACCCGAGGCCAATGGAGTTGAGGTCTAAACCTGGTTCCCTCGGCTTAAACTTCACAGGTCGCCGCGTCTGCGTCTTCCTGCCGTCCAGCAGCGCGCGCACCATTTCAGAGTTAAAAATCATCCCGCGCTCAATCATTCCAGGCCTCCAGCTCGTTCTGAATTTCCTCGTCGATTTCATCGTTGGTGGCTTCTTCGTTCAGATAGTCCAACGCCTCTTTGCGGTATTGCTCCCGGCGTTCGCGGTACCAGGCGGAAAACCCGGGAGTCCAACCGTTCTGATCTCCCACCTCAGAGAAAAAATCATGCATCGCGTTGTTGTAGGCCAGGTTGTCAACCATGCAGTCAGCGGTGGTCAGCGCGGCATCGCGGATGTACCCGCGCAGATCGCGTTTACGCCACCACGGGCTCACTTTGGAGTCACACAGCCCTTTAAATTCGACGGTCCAGCGGCGTATGCACCGCCCGTTAAGTGTCTTGCTCATAGCCCCGCTCCGTACAAACTGAACACACGCCCCATTACAGGGCTTTTGCTGAAATCCTGCTTTGTGGCTGCTGCCGTGGGTGACCGCCGGTAGCTGTAGCGCTGCAGGTCAAAGTCGATAATCGCGCGCTGGTCGCGGAACAACCCGAGGCGACCATGGCGAACCACTTCGCCGCCGGTAGCTGCTTCGCGGAAATACTTTTCCGTCGTGCCGCGGTTAAGCCCCAGAATGGCGGATGCCTGCTTCACCGTCAGGCGGCCATGCTGCCGGGTAAGTTCGATGATTCGCCCGATACAGGCAGATTTCTGTTCCGGTGTTTTTGGTCTGGCCATCGTCACCACCTCCGTGCCGTTCTCAGGCAGGCGTCACGGCGCTGCGAGATACGCAGGACTTCATGCGCATTGCAGGCCAGTCCGAGGATGTCGGTGTAAACCGTCGCCGCACGGCGCCAGAGCCCGCGGGATTCGAGTTCACGCGCGATGCGTTCGGCACTCTCGATGCGCGCCGGGTCCGGCTTATCCAGCATGAAGGGCAGCACCACGTCGGGAATGTCTGCGCCGGGCACCGCGGTGTAGGTGTACTGCGTGCCGTTGTGCTCACGGATAACTGTTCCACTGTTCGTCAGCTTGCGCAGAAAGTTTCCGGCGGAGCTGGAAGTGATATCCAGCGCCTCGCAGACATCCTGCAGGACGCAGCCAGGTATGTGGCGGACAACCACCGCCACCTGGTCAATCTGGTTGATTCGTTCACTGGTCATTGGTCAAAACTCGCTGTTGTTACTTCACGACCCGTAAGTGGGTCACGTTCTTGCGGTAACTGCTCCAGGTGAAATTCACCCAGATACCGCCGTCCATCGTCAGGCGATCCATCACGCGTTCGCCGAGCGTTTTTGTTAACTCCTGGTGATTCAGGTTTGTCAGCACCCCCACTGGTTTCATTGCCGCCAGGCGGCGGTCGATAATCTGGTTCAGTAACACCCACTCCCCGCGGGTTTCCCGCTGCACGCCGACTTCATCCAGCACCAGCAGGTCAACGCGACACAGGTCGTCCAGCAGCGCCGCCTCTGACTTGCCGCCGTCATAGCATTCACGAATACGCAGCATCAGGTCAGGAACGGTGACAACCAGCACGCTATGCCCGCGCTGCAGCAGGTAGTTGCCGACGGCCGCCGCCAGATGATTTTTCCCGGTGCCGCAGCCACCGCTGAACACAAAGCTGGCAAAGCCGTTGCCGAAGTTCTGCGCATAGCTTTTGGCGAGGGAAAGCGCCTGCTTCTGACCGTCATTGCCCACCTGGTAGCTGTTGAACGTACAGTTCCGGTGCAAATCGCAGATGCCGGACCGTCCGAGGATTTTCTGCGCGCGGGAAAGCCGGTTTTCCTTCTCGACCTCTTCGGCCCGTTTCAGCCCTTCCTGGCGCTGCCACTCCATCAGCTCGCTGGCGCTGCGGAATCTGGGCTGAGTACCGGCGGGCATCAGCTTCTGCAGGCGAACAAACAGTTCTGTCGTCGATTTCATGGTTACCCCCTGAACCCTGGCGGGATCGTTGAGTCAGGTTGAGAAATACCCATCGCTGCTGGTTTGCGTTGCGACGGTATCTGCTGGCGTACCCGGGATGTTCTCAGGCTCTGTGCGAAGGTCTGCTCCCATTGCATCTGGTGCTTCACCCTCCCCTCGCAGCTCCAGTAATCTCGGAACTGCTGAAGTTCTTCGGCGGTATAGCCCGGCTCGTCGCCGAGGTTTATTCCCCAGAGCGTCGCCTGGCGGGTGAAGTCGGTTCCCGGTAGCCAGTCAGGAGTGATCGAAAATTTGCCCATGGGTGCGAGATAGTCCGTGTCCGGGTTATCCACTGGCGGAGTATCGTCAGTAGCGCGCGTATCTCTCTCTGGGTTTAGATCTTTTATATCTGTATCTGTATCTGTATCTGTATCTTTATTAGTTGGATTCCCGTCGGTGTTCTGTTGCAGCGGACGATTAACGACCGTTGAACACCCGTTGTAATCCCGTTCAGGTTGCGTTGATTTTTTTGCTTTTCTGGCCCGTGCAGAGGCTTTTCCCGCGGCAGACTTTTGTTCAAGGGAAGACCTTACCCCTTCCAGATCCCTCTCAATCCGCTCATGCACCCAGTCGGTGCCGTTATCGTTGAAAAATTCTCTCAACGAAGATTCAACGGCATTCCAACGGTCGTTACTCATCCGTGCAATTTTCGCCAGACGGTTTTTCGGTATTGCTCTCCCTGTCTGCCAGTAATTGAACATCAGCAGCAGGTAAGCTCCATGTTCCTCAGTAGACAGATGCATGGTGTCCGCCAGATAGTCAGCAATGTAGAGTTGCATGTAAGGCAGCGCTGCCATGGTTACTCCTCTCCCCTGTAAGCAGGGAAATAATGGTCGTTGGTCAAAACTCGATTAAAAACACTGAGGCGCCACGGCGCCGATACTTGCCAGTAGCGGCCCGGCAGCATCAGCGGGCAGCAGGTTAAAAAGGGCAATTGCTGCTTCTCTAATCTCCTTCTCCAGCTTCTGCAGCGGCGCGCCGAGCAGCTTCGCCTGATGCGCTTCGCCACACTCCTTAACCGCACTGGCCACCAGCTCGGATTCCGTCATCCCCTGCTTCAGTCCGTGCTTTCTGGCGATCTCAATCGGCATTGCCTCGGCGATCGCAGCCGACAGCTGCATGACGTAGCCGGTGTATTTGTCCGTGTTGTTTTCGTTCTTCAGGTAGCGGAAAAGGTTCTGCTTGTTGACAGTGATCCCCCGCCCGCCCAGGACACGCCATTGCTCGGCCACCAGCAGGGCAATCTTTTCCTGCGCCTGACCGGGTATGCTGGTCTCCCACTCGCGAACGGCATCATGGATAGCGCGGCGACGTATTGAATCCCGGCGGCGCGGTGCATTCTGATTTTGTGTTTTCAGGGGAATAGCTTTCCGCTGACTATGCTGACTTGCAGTGATTGATTGCATCTCAACCCCTTACTCATGGTTCTGGTCTGATGGGAAGACGCTATCCAAACTGCAATCAGCGCCAAGCATGTTCAGTGTTTCGACAATTTGCCTGCATTCAGATAGCCCGGGTTGTCTTAGATTGGACTCGTAATTTGAGAGGCGGGAACGTCCCCAACCGAGGGTCTGAGCAAACTTAGATTGAGATAGGCCTAGCTTCTGTCGCTCAACGGCAATGTTGTTCACGTCAGTTCTCCTGAATTAAGTGTTGGCATAATTTAGTCACGATATGTGTCCATTGTCAACCTCAAAACGTGATCATTGATTTGCCACAATACGTGGTATTATTTGGGTATGAAAACAATGGCGGAAATCATCGGCGAGAGACTCAAAGCTCTTCGCGAAAGCAAGAACCTAAGCCAAGCGCAGCTGTCAAAACTGTGCGGATGGGCCACAGCTTCACGGGTGGGGAACTATGAGTTAGGTGTCAGGAATATAGGGGTAGACGATGCAGTTGTTCTGGCCCGCATTCTAGACACGAGTCCCAGTTTCTTGCTGTTTGGTGATGAAGTTAGTCAAGGCAATGAGCTCCCTGAAAAACAAAGACGCATGCTCAAGCTTTTCACACAGCTTCCTGAGTCCGAGCAGGATCGAATGATCGATCTTTTTGAAGTACGTCTCAAAGAAATTGATGAATATGTAGAGAAATATTTGAGGGGCCGATTTAAACCAGCTTCAGAATAAATACAAAAACAAACCAGCTCGAAGCTGGTTTTTTTACACCCCAAGCAGACACAAATTGTGTATTGACATGCAACCACAATTCGTGACTATAATAATCCCACATTAACGTCATCAAGGCAGGACGCCCACGAAGTAGCTGCCGGCGGCATACGAAACACCGGATGAGATGACTAAGAGCGTGCTTTGCGGTGAGCCAGTTTCAGCTCTCACCCTGAATTGCGAGTTATAGGGGATGGGCGCGACGACCAACGCGTTACTGACTCACCAGCAAAGCACGCACTGTTAAGCACGCAGCAGGTTTTACCGTTCCGCCAGCCTGGCGTTAAGGGCAACGAGGTGAAAATACGTGGAAACGAAAACGCAGGAGTTGCTGGACAAAATCAGTCGGATGGAGCAAGCCGCTGAACGCGGCATTGAGATGGCTCACGCTCATGATTCGCTAATCCATCCAGATAAAATAATCTCGGTCCAGCAGTGCGAATGGACCCTGAAGGATTGTGCAATGTTTCGTAAGTGGGTTAACGAGTTCCTCGGATCATGAAAATTGATTGTTGTTCAGACATGCCATAAGCCTGAACAAAAACCTCAATCTCTTCATCCGATGTCTCGTTAAAAAAAGTCTCGCCGCCAAGACTGTGGAGATCGCCAGATATGACGTGTTCCTTCTCGACGTTATATCCACCGAGAAGCTCTGCAACTGTGAACTCTCCGACAGGATCACGGATAACGATATAACCGATGCGGTGCTCATGATGAACAACGACTCCGCGCATATAAGTCTCCTTCTTGGTTGTGTGAGAACTCCAAGATACCACCGAGGCTGAAGTGGTGAAAAGACAGACATAAAAAAGGAGAAAAATGATGGTTGATTTAGCTCGCAGACCAGTGCACTGCCAGGCCGTCCGCCTGCCCATCTTCTGGTCTATCGTTCGCCGCATCTGCTACGTGCTGGCACAGAAAGGAAATCCGGCTGCCGACCAACAGCCTGCAGTTCGTTCTTAATCGAGTTTTGACCAATGGCTGTTGCCAGCCTGATGCTCAGTGCACGGGGCATCGTGATGGTAATACCGCCATCGCAACCAGAGAGAGGAAGACGACCCCGATCTGGTTAAGTTGGAAAAATGTTCTTTTAGCCCGTCTGGTGGCGGGCTCTTTTTCCGGAGGCGACATGTCAGCAGATGACCTTGATCTCAGATTCAGCACTGCACCAGCAGAACAGCTGATTGGTGTTTTGCCCGTTCTCGAAGTGAAAGAGGCGTTACGGGAAGAAGTTGAAGACGATGTGACGACCGAACTATGGCAGGAACATCAGTTCGAAATGGACGCCGTCGAAGAACAGGCGGAGGAAGAAAGACGTCGCGCCAGTAAGCATGAAGATGCGGCCGATGATTTCGCAACAGCAATCATGCAGGCGGCGAAGCTGTTACCCGACTGCGAAGCCAAAACCATTCTTAACGAGGCGATAGAGGATAACCCGGGATACGGGCGTAACCCCCTATAACGCAAAAACCCGCGCAAGGCGGGTTAGTACGCCGGTCAGCCGACCAAAGCTTTCCGGAATCGAGTTTTGACCAATGACCACTACCGAGGCGGCAATCATCAGCTGCCGGGTATCTTACAACCTCAAGGAGCCCGAACGCAATGAACAACTATGCGTATCTCATCAAAGCCAGAGCCAAAGCAACCGAGGCCAAAAGCCTGTTTTGCTGGTTCTCCTCTAAATCAGATTCTCGCGCCGACCGCGAAATTCTCAACATTCTGGAAGACAACGGAATTGAGACCGGCCGTGGCGCCGACCACCAGCTGCCGATCCGGACAAACTGGTTTATCGTTGACGATATGCCGGAAGAAGGCGTGCTTGATGACACCTGGTGCGACCGCTACGAGCTGGACGGCGACAGCAATAACTGGAAGAAGATTGTCAGCGATGAGCCACCAGCAGCGCCAGCAGCGCCAGCAGCGCCAGCAGCGCCAGCAGCGCCAGCAGCGCCAGCAGCGCCAGCAGCGCCAGCAGCGCCAGCAGCGCCAGCAGCGCCAGCAGCGCCAGCAGCGCCAGCAGCGCCGGACACTACCCCTACCCCAGCGGCTGTGCAACCTATCCCGGAGCCATTCGACCCGGACCTGGTTGTCGAAGAGGGCGACACCGACCGTACTGAATACGCTGTCGCTGAAATGACTTTCAGCAGACGCCTGCTCGCGGAGTTTATCTCCACTTCTACAGCTCACCACATCCGGCACGCACAGCGCGTCCAGATCATCGAGCTCTCTCTGGACACCGACAACCACTATGTCCAGAACCTGTTGCTGGCGGCCAGCAACGTCAAGGAGCTGGATACCCTCAGTAACGCGCTGCTGTGGAAATATACCGATGCAGTAAAAACGGTATTCGCCCCTGCCCTGCATCATGAGCTGTCGCGCGTCATTCAGTTCTCGAAGCTCTGGTTGACAACGGACCATATTGACCGCGGGATCCTAGTCCGGGAATGGGCAAAAGGAAACCGTATTACTTCCGTGCAGCGAGCAGACAGCGGCGTGAATGCGGGCGGCGGCAATGCCACAGACCGTAACCCCGAGATGGTTCACACGCTGGGTACTCTGGACGTAGAGATTGCGCTGGCCACTTTGCCAATGGATTTCAACATCTATGATATCCCGGGGGGTGTGTACCGCAGGGCAAAAGAAATCATGGAAGCCAAAGAAAGCCCATTCAAAGAGTGGTCCGCTGCTCTGCGCAAGTGCGCCGGCATCCTCGATTATTCACGCGCGGCAGTTTTCGCGCTGATCCGCGGCGCCACGGAGAATGTGCATCACTTCCCCGTCAGCCTGCAAACGTATATCAACGCAAACCTGACGGAAACCGACCACGAGCACCCAACCGAAGAAATGCTGGCAGCAGCCCGACATACTCCTGAAGAAAGCTGGGAAAAAGAGATTAACGATAAAGTTGCTGCTGGACACGCAAAGGACGTCAAACAGCCCGAGGTCGCCAACATGGGCAACGGCGTGTTCTCCATCGATGGTCTGATGGGTAACCAAACGGAACAACCGCTCTCAATCGTGGACCAGGCGCGCCAACATGCCGCTGAAGAAAAACTAAATCCAGCAAACAGCCAGGAGACCACCAGCAATGTGCCGATGGAAGAGACTGTCAGCGTCGAAAACAAAGCTCCGGCAGCGGTACCAGAAAGCCAGACAGCAGATTTGCCAGTTGAAAGCGATGCTACGGCTGTTGAGCAAACAACTGCCCTGAATACTGATTCCGGTCATCATAATGACGATGCCGTTGAATGCCCGGATTTCCATCACCTGATGCTTGATGTCGAGACAATGGGCTCGAACCCTGACGCCCCCATCGTTTCCATCGGCGCCGTGTTCTTTAACCCGGACACTGGTGTCTGTGGTCCGGAGTTCTACAAAGTCATCAGCCTCGAATCGGCGATGGCCTCCGGCGGTATCCCGGACGCCAGCACGATTATCTGGTGGCTGAAACAGTCCTCCGAAGCGCGCGCGGCAATCGTCGTGGACGACGCCATTCCCCTGGACGACGCCCTGCTCCAGTTTAACGAGTTTATCAGCGAGAACGCCGCCGGCAGCGCCGGGTCCGTCCAGGTCTGGGGGAATGGTGCGACATTCGACAACGTACTGATGCGGCGTTCCTACGAACGCAACGGGATAGTCTGCTCGTGGAAATTCTTCAACGACCGCGATGTGAGAACCATCGTCGAGCTGGGTAAAGCCGTCGGCATCAATCCGCGCTATTCCATTCCGTTTGAGGGAGACAAACACAACGCGCTGGCCGACGCCCGCCACCAGGCAAAGTACGTATCGGCAATCTGGCAGCGCCTGACCGCAAACTGATTATCAAAAATCAATCCATGCCAGTTATTGCGCATATCGTAATAGCTGGCTATCAGGAGCGATAGCTATGAGTGACAACATTTTAAGCCCAGCCGATTTGGTTGCGCTGACGAAATATAAGCAACCAAAGAAGCAGTGTGCATGGCTTGCCTCGGCGGGAATATGGTTTGAGCGAGGGCGTGACGGACATCCTTCTACGACCTGGCATCATGTAAATAATCCGCTTACGCTACGTTTTGCGAAGCAAATTGACCCAGCACTGTCCGAACCTAATTTTGATGCGATGTGATATGGCCGGTAAACGTAAAAATCCAGAAGACAGAATTTTCCCACCACGAGTTTATCGGGGAAAATCTAAATTTGAGTACCACCCCGCCGGGGGTGGCTCCATCTCATTATGTCCTCTGGATTCTCCGGTATCTCTCGTATGGGCGAAGTATGAAGAAGCCAAAATGAAAAAGGAGCAGTCGGCAAACCTTCAGTCGCTCGCTTTAGAGTTTTTCGAATCAGCTGACTTCAACAAATTAAGCCAGGACACCAGGAAGGACTATACAAAATATTCTAACAAGCTGATGCCTGTATTCGGGAAGATGGCTCCTGATCTCGTGAAACCGCAGCATATAAGGCAGTACATGGACAAACGCGGCGTCGCAAGTCAGACGCAGGCCAACCGTGAGAAAGCATTTCTGTCCAGGCTGTACAGCTGGGCTTACGAACGTGGGAAGGTCAAAGCTAACCCATGCAAAGGCGTGCGTCAGTTTAAAGAGGTAGAGCGCGATCGGTACACCACTGATGAAGAGTATGATGCTCTGTACAGCGTTAGCCCTGTGGTGGTACAGGTGGCAATGGAGATCGCATATCTCTGCCTCGCCCGGCAAAAAGACGTTCTCACGCTAAAAAAATCTGAATTGCTGGAGCCCGGGATTTTCATCGAGCAGCACAAAACAGGCAAAAAGCAGATTAAGGCATGGTCGGATCGGCTGCGCGCGGCGATCGCTCTGGCGAAGGAGCTGCAGCTTAAAGCCGGAATGTCATCGATTTACGTGCTGCATAAAGCTGATGGGCAAAAATATACGAGGGATGGTTTTAACAGTCGCTGGGAGGCAGCAAGAGAGGAAGCGCGGAAGAAGTTCCCACACCTTAGCTTCGATTTTACTTTTCACGATCTGAAGGCAAAAGGCGTATCCGATCTGGAGGGAACGCTGCAGGAGAAACAGCAGATTTCCGGACACAAGACCATTACGCAAACCGCGCGCTATGATAGAAAAGTTAAGATCGTTCCTGTCGTCGGCGGTCAGGGGAAGTGAAAAACTTTCCCGGCATGGCGAAAATAATGTTAGGAAAGATGTTAGGAAAATGGATTTCAGGCACAAAAAAACCACCCGAAGGTGGTTTCACGACACTGCTTATTGCTTTGATTATTCTGCTTTTTCCCACTGGTACCCGGAGCGGGACTTGAACCCGCACAGCGCGAACGCCGAGGGATTTTAAATCCCTTGTGTCTACCGATTCCACCATCCGGGCTCGGGAAGAAAGTGGAGGCGCGTTCCGGAGTCGAACCGGACTAGACGGATTTGCAATCCGCTACATAACCGCTTTGCTAACGCGCCAATTTGTTGCCGCACCCGCAGCTGCCGATGCTTTAAACTGGAGCGGGAAACGAGACTCGAACTCGCGACCCCGACCTTGGCAAGGTCGTGCTCTACCAACTGAGCTATTCCCGCATTATCAGGTGATTTGTTTAATCACTTGATTTTATTACCGTCTGGCAATCTGTGCTGCCGTTCGATGCGTTGCATTCTACTTACCTGGCGCACTGAGTCAACGATATTTTTCGCAACCCAGGATCGTTTGCTGAAATTTGCGGCGAAACGATCACTGATCAAGCAAATCGCCGCGCGCCGCGTTGAGATACTGGATCATCGACCACAGCGTCAGCACCGCCGCCACGAAGAACAGGCCGATTCCCGCCCACTCTACCCAGGCGTTTGGACGCCACAGCATCCACACCAGCGCCGTCATCTGCGCGGTGGTTTTGACTTTGCCAATCCAGGAAACCGCCACGCTGCTGCGCTTGCCGAGCTCCGCCATCCATTCGCGCAGCGCGGAAATAATAATTTCACGGGCGATCATGGTGGCCGCCGGCAGCGTTACCCACCAGCTGTGGTAGTGTTCCGCCACCAGCACCATGGCAATCGCTACCATGACTTTATCCGCAACCGGGTCGAGGAACGCGCCAAAGCGGGTGCTCTGGTTCCAGCGGCGCGCCAGATAGCCGTCAAACCAGTCGGTGACCGCGGCAATGAAGAAAATCAGCGCGCAGAGGAACGGCGCCCAGCTGAACGGCAGATAGAACGCCAGCACAAAAAACGGGATCAGGATGACGCGAAAGATGGTAAGCAACGTAGGGATATTAAATTGCATGGCGACGGTAACTGTCTGTTGTCAGTGAATATTAGCCCTATGTTGCTACAGAGCCCCTAATGTTTCAACGAGTAGAAGATCTTTTCTGCCAGACCGTGGGAGATGCCTGGCACTTTTGCGATCTCCTCGACACTCGCTTTCTGCAAACCCTGCAACCCGCCCATATATTTCAGCAGCATCTGGCGGCGTTTCGGCCCGACGCCTTCAATGGTTTCCAGGGTGCTGGTGCTTTTAACCTTGGCCCGTTTTTTACGGTGCCCGCTAATCGCGTGATCGTGCGATTCATCGCGGATATGCTGGATAACATGCAGCGCCGGGGAATCCGGCGGCAGGCTAAAGCCCTCGCCCTCCGGCTCCAGAAACAGCGTCTCCAGCCCCGCCTTACGGTCGCTGCCTTTTGCAACTCCCAGCAGCAGCGGGTGATGCTTATCCCAGGACACGTCAAGCTCGGCAAAAACCTGCTTCGCCTGCCCCAGTTGCCCTTTCCCGCCGTCAATCAAAATGACGTCAGGGATTTTACTCTCTTCAATCGCTTTGCCATAGCGACGACGCAGCACCTGATTCATAGCCGCATAGTCATCGCCGGGCGTAATGCCGGTGATATTGTAGCGCCGATACTCCGCGCGCAGCGGACCGTTGCTGTCGAATACCACGCACGACGCCACGGTCTGCTCGCCCATGGTATGGCTGATGTCGAAACACTCCATGCGCTTAACGTCCGGCATCTTCAGGATCGTCGCCAGCGCCTTCAGCCGCTGGCTGATGGTGGACTGCTGCGACAGCTTCGTCACCAGCGCGGTGGCGGCATTCGTACGGGCAAGCTTCAGATAGCGCGCGCGGTCGCCGCGCGGTTTAGTCTGCACGTTAATCCGTCGTCCCGCCAGCGCCGACAGCGACTCGGCCAGCAGCGTCTTATCGCCAAGATTAAAATCAAGCAGGATTTCTCCCGGCAACGTGCGCGCCTGGCTGCCCTGCAGATAAAACTGTCCGACAAAGGTTTCCACCACTTCGCCAAGCTCAGTGCCGCCCGGCACTTTCGGGAAGTAGCTGCGGCTGCCCAGCACCTTGCCCTGGCGAATAAACAGCACATGAACGCAGGCCATACCGGCATCAAAGGCTACGCCGATCACATCCAGATCGTCGCCCGCATTTGAGACGAACTGCTTCTCGGTGACCCGGCGCACCGCCTGAATCTGGTCACGCAGGCGCGCCGCCTCCTCAAAGGCCAGCGCCTGGCTTGCCTTTTCCATCTTCGCCACCAGCTGATTAACCACCTGCTCATCTTTCCCGGCCAGGAACAGCCGCACGTATTCAACCTGCTGCGCATACTCCTCTTCGCTGACCAGACCAGCGACGCAGGGGCCCAGGCAGCGGCCTATCTGATACTGCAGACAGGGACGAGAGCGGTTACGGTAAACGCTGTTTTCACACTGGCGGACGGGAAAAATTTTCTGCAGCAGCGCCAGCGTCTCCCGCACGGCGTAACCGTTGGGAAAAGGGCCGAAGTATTCGCCTTTCGCATGCTTCGCCCCACGGTGCATCGCCAGCCGGGGGTGCGTATCGCCGCTGAGGAAAATAAAAGGATAGGATTTATCGTCGCGCAGCAGCACGTTATAGCGCGGCTGGTAAAGCTTGATGTAGTTATGTTCGAGCAGCAACGCTTCCGTCTCGGTGTGCGTAACGGTCACGTCGATTTGCGCAATCTGAGCGACCAGCGCTTCGGTTTTGCGCGACGCCAGATTGCTGCGAAAATAGCTTGAAAGGCGTTTCTTCAGGTCTTTGGCTTTACCGACATAAATAACCGTACCGCCGGCGTCATACATACGGTAGACGCCAGGCTGGCTGGTCACGGTTTTTAAAAACGCCTTTGAATCAAAAACATCACTCACTGACTTGCTAACGACTCCGCATTACACAGACCATGACGAATGGCCAGGTGCGTCAGCTCGACATCGCCATGAATGTTTAATTTGCTAAACATTCGATAGCGGTAGCTGTTCACCGTTTTCGGACTGAGATTCAGCTGTTCAGAGATCTCGTTGACCTTCTGGCCTTTGGTGATCATCAGCATAATCTGCAATTCGCGTTCAGACAAACTGGCAAACGGTGATTCTGTTTTTTCCGGCTCAATCTGGCTTAGCGCCATCTGCTGAGCGATATCAGAGGCGATGTAGCGCTGCCCGGCGAATACGGAGCGGATAGCATTCACCACCTCCTGAGGTGCGGCGCCTTTGCTCAGGTAACCGGCCGCACCGGCCTGCATCACCTTCGCGGGTAGCGGGTTCTCCGTGTGCACGGTCAGCATGATGACTTTGGTGTCGGTGGCGGAACGCGCAATCTTCCGCGTGGCCTCAAGGCCACCGATACCCGGCATATTCATGTCCATCAGCACGACGTCCGCCGCGTTGGCGCGACACCATTTCACCGCGTCTTCGCCGCAGCAGACCTCACCGGCAACTTTAATACCCTTTATATCTTCGAGAATGCGTCGTATCCCTGCGCGCACCAGTTCGTGGTCATCAACAAGAAGGACGTTGATCAAAGGAATAATCTCCAGAATAGGGATAACGCTACTGACTCTAAATTCCCACCATATTAACGGGTTTTATCGTCACTTTAAAAGGCAAAAGATGTTGAGGTTAAGATTTTGTTCATATTTTTGGAAATCAGAATGTACATCAACTGGAAACTACGGCGAAGCAGGCGGATACCGCAGCCCCTATTTGATGAGTTGATCGACAAAAACTTAGCAAAAGCATGAAAAATTGCGCAGATGATAAATACGAAATCCAATGTGTAACAATAATTAACTGAGTAAAAACCTCTTTTATACAAATTGACTTTTGCCCCATCGCCGGGCGATATATTAATCGCCAGCCGGTCAGGATCCGCGAACAAAAATCAGGCACTCCATTTTTTCCCTCAGCCTGTGGTATACTGCGCGACCTTTACTATAGCTACCGCGCGTTTGCGCAAAAATCAAACGAGGAAATAGATGAGTACACCTGATTTCTCCACTGCTGAAAATAATCAACAGCTCTCCCAGGAAGTCTCCTGCCTGAAAGCAATGCTGACGCTGATGCTGCAGGCAATGGGGCAGGCAGATGCCGGTCGCGTGATTATTAAAATGGAAAAACAAATCTCGCAGATGGACGATGAAGCTCAGGCGGCCGTATTTTCCAGCACCGTTCAGCAAATTAAACAAGCCTATCGCCAGTGATTCGCTGCCGGCTGCGCCATGCAGCCGGTTTTCCCCCGGACGCAAAGCGCTGCGTCTCCTCAGATAAGCCCCGTCGCTACCGCATAGCAGGCTATCTGCGTCTTGTTAGGCGCATTAAATTTCTTCTGCATATTCTTCTGATGGAAATTCACCGTATTCTCAGAAATAGATAAAATGATTGAAATTTCTGCCGATGTCTTTCCTTCCGCGGTCCACTTCAGGATTTCCAGCTCCCGCTTGCTGAACTTCATCTCCGGAGTCAGTATCGCCGAGTCGTCAAGGCGCAGCAGCGCGGTCGTGCTGAATTCAGCCAGCATCTGCAGGCGCATTTGCGTTTCGTCCTCCGCCAGCGGGTCTTTTTGTATCCCCTCGCGCGAGACGGACAAGAAGCCCAGCGCGCGGTTTGGCAGTATCAGACACTGCGTAACGCCTTTGCGCAAACCATGGTCGCGAGCGGCATCCCAGAACTCCTGCGCATCCTGAAATAAACGATCGGTCCAGGGCAAATAACCGTGTCGATAATTCTCCGGCTTAAGCACTGGGTCGATAGTGAAATAGTTTTCGGCCTGATATTGCGCAATCCATGCCCGGGGATAGGTCGTTTGCAATGCAATTTTAGGGCGCGTAAACGGCACCGGATGCCGGACACACAATGCATACCAGTCATATTCCAGCATTTCAGTTTGCTGTTGCAAAATGGAATATATCTCTTCGCTTGACGAGGCTAACTGAAATTTTTGCAGCACATCCCGCCGCCAGCTGAAAAAGTCGATGTCCCTCATATCTGACGAGAAAACCCCTGATTGATAATCATTATTATGAATACAAGCAAACTAACACATAAATCTTATTTATATGTATAAAATATCATGGTAAGAGAAAATAGTCTGAAATCCCGACGCGCCGCCGACGTTCGCAGAGGAGAATAAAATGCGCGAATATGCACAAAGCACGAGATGTTATTCAACGCTCTGGCAGGCGTTTGATTCCTCCCCGCCACCGGACGTTCGCTTTCTTTCCTCTGGCGCCCTGCCGTCATGCTATGCCGTCAGCGACTTCGCCGCCGCCTCTATGGCGGTGGTGGGCGCCTGGCTTGCCCGCGTGTGCCAAACCCGCGCCGTACCAGGTATAGACCGTCGGCTGGCCTCCTTCTGGTTTCAGGGCAGCGTGACGCCGCTCAATCGCTCTGCGCCTGTGCTGTGGGACCCGTTAACCGGGGATTATCAGACCGCAGATGGCTGGATAAGGCTCCATACCAACGCCGCGCATCACCGGCAGGCCATGGCGTCCGTACTGGGTAAACATGCGGATAAAGCCGCACTTGCTCCAGCGGTGCGGCAATGGCGCGCCGACGCGCTGGAGCAGGCGATCGTCGATGCCGGGGGATGCGCGGCGGCCATGCGCAGCGCAATGCAGTGGCAACAACACCCGCAGGGCTCGTCGGTGATACAGGAACCGCTGCTCCATGAGCAGTATACCGCGCCGGGACAACCGGCCAGCCGCCCTCTCGCGCCTGCGCGCCCGCTGCTGGGCGTCCGGATACTCGATTTAACGCGAATCATTGCCGGCCCGGTCGCGACCCGAATGCTGGCAGGGCTGGGCGCCGACGTCTTGCGTATTGACCCGCCGGACTGGGCGGAACCCGCTCTGGAGGAAGAGATCACGCCCGGCAAGCGCTGCGCGCGGCTGAACTTCCGCCAGGAGATTGACCGGCAGGCCCTGTGTGAAATTATCCGCAAAGCGGATGTCATCGTGCACGGCTACCGTGCCGATGCGCTGGAGGCGCTGGGGCTGGACGCCGCGGCGCGTCAGCGCCTCTCGCCGGGGATAATTGACGTCTCGCTGAACGCCTGGGGATGGAGCGGCCCGTGGCGCAACCGCCGCGGTTTTGACAGTCTGGTACAGATGGCCTGCGGTATTGCCGCCGCCGGACAGCAATGGCGGCAGTCAGAACGCCCGTTTCCCCTGCCGGTACAGGCGCTGGATCATGCGACCGGCTATCTGATGGCGGCAGCGGTACTGAAAGGTCTGCATGTCCGCCAGACGACGGGCCAGGGTTATCAGGCGCGTTTTTCTCTTGCCCGGACGGCGCATGAGCTGATGCGCTGGCCGGCTGCCGGGCAGCATGAATTCGCGCCACGAAATAAGCGCGATGAGCGTCCGGCCCTGGAATGGTCTGCCTTTGGCCTGGCGCAACGCCTGCGGTTCCCGCTACGGCTGCCGGGAACGCCGGTGCTGTGGTCGCGACCGCCGGTGCCGTTAGGCACCGACGAACCGCGCTGGCTTACTGCATGAGGAATTTTTCGAGGAACTGACGGGTGCGGGGCTGCTGCGGATTGGCGAACAGCGCTTTCGCCTCCCCTTGTTCGACGATACGGCCCTGATCCATAAAAATAGCGCGGTCTGCCACGTCGCGGGCAAAGCTCATTTCATGGGTCACAATGACCATGGTGCGCTTTTCCTGCGCCAGCTGACGGATGGTATTGAGCACCTCGCCCACCAGCTCGGGATCCAGCGCCGAGGTAGGCTCATCAAACAGGATAACATCGGGGCGCATCGCCAGCGCGCGGGCAATCGCCACGCGCTGCTGCTGGCCGCCGGACAGCCGCCGGGGGTAGCTCCCCTCCTTCCCGGTCAGCCCCACCTTCGCCAGCAGCTCGCGCGCCCGCGTCGTCGCTTCGGCTTTATTTTCGCCTTTAACGATAACCGGCCCTTCGATGATGTTCTCCAGCACCGTGCGGTGCGGGAACAGGTTGAAGTTCTGGAACACGAAGCCGACGTGCTGGCGCAAACGGCGGATCAGCCCCTTTTGCTGGCTGAGCGGTTTCGCCGTGTCGATGGTAATTTCGCCGACGCGAATGGTGCCGCTGTCCGGCTGCTCCAGCAGGTTGATACTGCGCAGCAGCGTCGTCTTCCCGGAGCCGCTTGGCCCGATGATCGCCACCACTTCCCCCTCTTTCACCTCAAGATCGATACCGTGCAGCACCGTCTGCCCGTGAAAGATTTTTACCAGGTTTTTAACGTCAATGGCGCTCATTTCGGCTCCCTCTCCTGGCGGTTAAGCTGGTTTTCAAAATAGTTCTGCAGCGCGGACAGCACCGTCGCCATCACCCAGTAAATCAGCGATGCCGCCAGGTACATGGTGAACACCTCCAGGGTGCGCGAGGTGATAAGCTGCGCCTGACGGAACAGCTCGGGCACCTGGATGGTAGCCGCCAGCGACGTATCCTTCACCAGGCTGATAAAGCTGTTAGACAGCGGCGGGAGCGCAACGCGCGCCGCCTGCGGCAGAATCGCGCGACGCAGCGTCTGCCACGGCGTCATACCGATACTGGCCGCCGCCTCCCACTGCCCCTTATCGATAGACGAGATCGCCGCACGCAGGGTTTCAGAGGTATACGCCGCCGTGTTCAGCGACAGGCCGATCATTGCCGCCGGAATCGGGTCCAGCTCAATACCAAACTGCGGCAGGCCGTAGTAAATCATAAACAGCTGTGCAATCAGGGGCGTACCGCGAAAAATCGAGATATAAAAGCGCGCCAGCCAGCGCACCGGCAGAACTGGCGACATACGCATCAGCGCCAGCAGAAAGCCCAACAGCAGGCCAAAGAACATCCCGCCAACGCTGAGCTGCAGCGTAAATACCGCGCCTTTAAGCAGGTAAGGCGCGGATTCCAACATCAGGTGAATACTTTCGTGCATTATCGTGATTCTTATCAGACGTGAGGATGATAGGCGAACAGCGCTGGCGCCCCGCCGGTATGAACGAACAGGACAGGCCCCTCATCCTTAAAGCGCTTCTGGCTGATGCCGTCGATAAGGCCGGCCATCGCCTTTCCGGTGTATACCGGATCGAGCAGGATGCCCTCAAGACGCGCCAGCAGCTTCACCGCCTCCATGCCCTCTTCATTCGGCGTGCCGTAGCCCGGGGCAAAATAGTCATCCCACAGGACGATGTCCGCTTTTGCCTGTAGCCCAAGGCTTTCCGCGACCGCCTGCTGCAGCGTGACCACTTTCGGCTTTTGTTCTGCGACCTTACGCGACACCGTCACGCCGATAAGCTCGACGTCCGGCATCAGCTGCTCCAGCCCTACCGCCAGCCCCGCATGCGTCCCCGCGCTGCCGGAAGCCACCACGACGGACGAGAGCGCTACCGCCCCTTCGCACTGCTGGGCAATTTCCAGCGCGCTTTCCACATAGCCCAGCGCGCCGAGCGCGTTGGAGCCGCCGACCGGGATCGCGTACGGGCGAAAACCCTGCGCTTCAAGGCGGGTCGCCAGTTCTTCCAGCTGACGGTTCGGATCGCTCAACGCGTCGCACATTTCCACCTGGGCATTCAGCAGGTCGAGCAGCAGGCGATTGCCGTTGCTGAGATAGTTTTCCGCCCGGGTGCCTATGGGGTTTTCCAGTAACGCGACGCAGTGCAGCCCCAGCTTTGCCGCCACCGCCGCCGTCTGGCGCACGTGGTTGGACTGGATAGCGCCCGCGGTGATCAGCGTATCGGCGCCTTCGCGCAGCGCGTCCGCGGCCAGGAACTCCAGTTTGCGCAGCTTATTGCCGCCCATCGCCATCGGCGTGACGTCGTCACGTTTGATAAAAATATCGCGGCCAAGATGGTCGGACAGGCGCGGCAGGTACTCCAGCGGCGTCGGGGCGCCAATAAATTCAAGACGAGGAAAGCGGGTGAGATTTTGCAGTGACATAGCACCTCCTGATTTTCTTTTTATTATGCACGCAGTTGCCAATGAAAAATAAAAAAAGGCGCTGTAATAGCGCCTTTTTTAAGCAACTGAGCTTAGTGCGTCACATCAGCGCCGAACCATTTTTCAGACAGCGCCTTCAGGCTGCCGTCTTTTTGCATTTCAGCAATCGCATTGTCGACCGCTTTCAGCAGATCGTCGTTGCCCTTGCGCAGCGCAACGCCGGACTCCTGGCGAGAGAACGCTTCGCCGGTTACCGCCAGCGTGTCGTTGGTTTTCTTCACCAGATCCAGCGCGGCCAGGCGGTCAACCAGAATGGCGTCGATACGGCCAACGCGCAGATCCTGGTACTTCGTCGGGTCATCATCATAGGTGCGAATATCAACGCCCTGCACGTTTTTGCGCAGCCACTCTTCATAGTTGGTGCCGAGGCCAACACCGACTTTTTTACCTTTCAGGTCGGCCGCCGTTTTAATGGTGCCTTCATTGCCCTTTTTCACCAGCGCCTGAATGCCGGAAACGGTGTACGGCGTAGAGAAATCATATTTCTTTTTACGCTCGTCGGAGATGGTTACCTGGTTAATCACTACGTCGATACGTTTGGAGTCCAGCGAGGCCAGCATACCGTCCCATTTCGTCGGCTTCAGATCCGCCTTCACGCCGAGATGTTTCGCCAGCTCATTGGCAAACTCCACCTCAAAACCGGTGAGCTTGCCGTCATCGCCCTGGAAGCTAAACGGTGGGTAGGTCCCTTCCAGGCCCACGCGCAGTGAACCGCGCTCTTTCACCTGATTTAACAGATTTTCCGCTGCAAATGTTTTTGCGCTGACGCCCGCCATTAACGCAACGGCCATCACCCCCATCAGCGCCTGACGGCCCAGAAGTGCTAGTTTCATAGTTACCCCGAATATTTGAAATTTCTTTGTAGTGTAAGGTGGTTAACCGGAACGGTAAAACACCGGTGAGCTACATCTTATTCCAATTTAATATATATCAGAGGTTGCCGCATACGCGAACTTCTGCTCGCCACAAACCAGGTGTAAACGCTGAAATTGCGCATATTTGCGTAGCGCAATGCGGTAGTTATTGGTGCTGGTCGACGGCAGCCATGGGGCCAGCGCTTCATCAAGCTCGCCATCGTTGAGCACATCGCGGTCAATTCCGGACTCGGAAAGGTGGTTGCCGAGGCGACGCAGGCGCACAACATACTCGCGCACCGTTCCCGGACTCATATCGGTTTGTTCGAAGAGATACTGCTTGAAGCCGATGATATCGAAGAAGTCGCTCTGCTCCTTGCAGTGCAGATCGCCGCAGAAACGACAAAGCGCCACCCACTCCTTACGCTCCTGCTGCCAGGCGGCATCATCAATCAGCGTATCAAGGCGCGAGATAGCAATCTTATTTACGATTTCACCGCGGCGAACCAGCGTGATGCGGTCGAGCAGCTTATGGCAGTGAGCGCAATGCGTCTGGCTGTGTTTAAAGTCTTTAAGGTAGCGGCTTAGAGGCCGTCTTTTTACGTGCTGCACCGTCATGATAACTCCTGGTTGTCAATGCATGTGCGGCATCTACCCAGGAGAGAACAACTATTCGCCCGCCTGGTACCTACCCAGTTTTGTTCGCAAACGCTTAATGGCCTGGCTGTGCAACTGGCTGACCCTCGACTCTCCCACGTCCAGTACGGCGCCAATCTCTTTAAGATTGAGCTCCTCCTGGTAGTAAAGCGTCAGAACCAGCTGCTCGCGCTCCGGTAAGGCTTCAATCGCCTCAATCACGCGCTGGCGCAAATTGCTCTCCATCAGCTGATGGAGCGGATTTTCCTGCTGATTCTCCTCAGTCACCAGCTCGATACTGTCGCCGTGCTCTTCCCGCCATTCGTCATAGGAGAAAAGCTGGCTGTTATTGGTATCCAGCAGCATCTGACGATACTCTTCAACAGCAATACCGAGCCGCTGCGCCACTTCGGTTTCCGTCGCGTTGCGCCCCAGCTCTTGTTCCAGTTGCCCCATCGCCTGCGCCACTTCGCGGGCATTACGCCGAACGCTGCGCGGCACCCAGTCGCGGCTGCGCAATTCGTCCAGCATAGCCCCACGTATGCGTTGTACTGCGTAGGTGGTAAACGCCGTTCCTTGCAGAGCATCGTAGCGTTCAACAGCATTCAATAACCCGATGCCGCCCGCCTGAAGCAGATCGTCCAGTTCCACGCTCGCCGGCAACCGCACCTGAAGGCGCAATGCTTCATGGCGTACCAGAGGTACGTAACGCTGCCACAGCGAGTGTTTATCCATTACACCTTCAGCGGTATACAGTGAATTCACGATAAACAGCCCTGCATTAAATGAGTTATCGGCATGATTATCCGTTTCTACAGGGGTTTTAATCGGCGGAATAGTGGCTAAAAGGAGGGGTTATTTACACAGTTAAGTGAAATTCGGGGGCAAAAAAAACCCCGCCGAAGCGGGGTTTGTGATACAGGTCAGGATTAGCCCTGCAGCAGAGACAGAACCTGCTGAGGAACCTGGTTTGCTTTGGACAGCACGGAGTTACCGGCCTGCTGAACGATCTGCGCTTTAGACATGTTGGACACTTCGGTCGCATAGTCGGCGTCCTGAATACGGGACTGCGCTTCAGACAGGTTGGTGGTGGTGTTGTTCAGGTTGGTGACAGCAGAACCCAGACGGTTCTGCACCGCACCCAGAGAAGAACGGAATTTATCTACAGACGCGATAGCTTTGTCCAGCAGAGCCAGCGGGTTGTTGCTAGAAGTACCTGCAAACTCAGCAGTCGCAGTAGTGATAGCACCACCAACACTAAGCTGAATACCAGTAGTGGCAGCACCGTTAGTCGGTGTTGCTGAGTCCTTGCTGTTAACCAGGTCAGCTGCAGCCACGCTAAAATTCTTGCCCTGTACAGTTACGTAACCAGTTGCTGCTCCAGTAGTTGGATCAGTACCTACTTTGATATACTGACCAGTAATTGTTGCGCCGTCAGTAGCGATACCATTTGCCGCATCACCATACTTAACATCAGTAGTATTAAGTTCAACTTTACCAGCATCACCTGCAGTTACGCTGCTATCACCAACAGATACTGAATAATAATCATTACCTGACTGAACAACATATTTGTCAGTACCAGTGATGTTGTGCAGAGACAAAGTGCTCGCATCAACCTTCAGGTTTTTGGCAACATCACTCAGATCGACATTTACCATCTGACCTTTATTTGCGCCGGTTCCGTTATCTACCACCTGATTAATGCTGTCGCCAACAGACAGAGATTGTTTAGAAACGGAGAAACCATTCAGACCCAGAGTAGAAGAGTCAATTTTCTGCAGGTCGATGTTGATGGTCTGGCCATCGTTCGCGCCAACCTGGATAGACATTGTGCCGTTTTTCGCCAGCACGTTCACGCCGTTGAACTGAGTCTGGCCGGATACGCGGTCAATTTCAGACAGACGGGATTTGATTTCGTCCTGGATAGAAGACAGGTCAGAGTCGGAGTTGGTGCCAGTCTGAGACTGAACGGTCAGCTCACGGATACGCTGCAGGTTGTTGTTGATTTCAGACAGCGCGCCTTCAGTGGTCTGCGCCAGAGAGATACCGTCGTTGGCGTTACGCGCAGCCTGGGTCAGGCCTTTGATGTTAGAGGTGAAGCGGTTAGCAATCGCCTGACCTGCGGCGTCATCTTTTGCGCTGTTGATACGCAGACCAGAAGACAGACGCTCAATGGAAGTCGAAAGAGCAGACTGGTTTTTGTTGATATTGTTCTGAGTGATCAGCGAAAGGCTGTTGGTATTAATGACTTGTGCCATGATTACGTTTCCTGTGTTTCAAGTCTGTGATTACGATTTGGGCTTCCACCCGTCGGCTCAATCGCCGTCAGTGTGGTTATCGTCGTCACCAGAGCAACCTTTAGAATTTTTTGCGTAATCACCCAAATATTTTTTTAGTCGCAGAAATACTCTTTTCTCCTGCCTTTATTCCCGCCATTAAAAAAACAAAATTAAACGTAAACTTTACGACATTCAGGCCGATAACCCCGGTATTCGTTCTACGTGTCGATACATTTAAGGAATAAATATGGCAAGTATTTCTACACTCGGGGTTGGTTCGGGCCTGGATTTAAATACCGTCCTGAGCAATCTGGAAACCGCAGAGAAAGCGCAGCTGACGCCTATCTCCAACCAGCAGTCTTCCTATACCGCAAAGCTGAGTGGATACGGCACGTTAAAGAATGCGCTGACCGCGTTCCAGACCGCCAACACCACGCTAAACAGCGCCGACCTGTTCACAGCCACGGCCACAACCAGTTCTACTAACGCGTTTAGCGCCACCACCACCGGCAGCGCTATTCCGGGTAAATACACAATTGCCGTTTCACAGCTGGCGCAGGCGCAGACCCTGACCACCACACAAACGCAAAGCGATACCAAAACGGCGATCGCCAGCGGCGATAGCGTGATTACTATTCAGCAGGGCGGCGGCAAAGACCCGGTCAAAATCAACCTCAGCGCAGCTAATTCTTCGCTGGCAGGCATTCGTGACGCCATCAACAACGCCAAAGCGGGCGTGAGCGCCAGTATCATCAACGTCGGCAACGGCCAGTATCGTCTGTCTCTCACCGCCAACAACACCGGCGCCGATAACGCCATGAGTATCAGCGTCAGCGGCGATAGCGCGCTGCAGAGCTTTATGGGCTATGACAAAACCGCCGCCACCAACGGTATGACTGAGAGCGTTACGGCGCAAAACGCCAAACTGACGGTCAACAATATCCCGATTGAAAACGACAGCAACACCATCAGCGACGCGCTGGAAAACATCACGCTGAACCTCAACGACGTCACCACTGGCAACCAGACGCTGAACATTACCAAAGATACGTCGAAGGCCGAGAAAGCGATCAACGACTGGGTCACCGCCTATAACTCGTTGCAGGACACCTTTGCCTCGCTGACCAAATACACCGCGGTCGATCCGGGCTCAGATTCTCAGGATTCCAGCAACGGCGCACTTCTCGGCGACTCGACGCTGCGCACCATTCAGACGCAGCTCAAAAGCATGCTCAGCAACTCGCTCAGCACCTCGTCGTTCAAAACGCTGGCCCAGATTGGCGTAACGACGGATCCGGGCACCGGCAAGCTCAACGTCGATAGCAAAAAACTCGAGGCTGCGCTGCAAAAAGACCCGGACGGCGTCGGACAGATGCTCGTCGGCGACGGTAAAAAAACCGGGATGACCACGACGATCGCCACCAACCTGACCAGTTGGTTGTCTAAAACCGGCATTATCCAGTCCGCAACGGACGGTGTCAGCAAGACGCTGAATAACCTGACGCAGCAGTATAACGATGCCAGTACGCGTATCGATAATATGATGGCGAGCTATAAAGCCCAGTTCACGCAGCTGGACGTATTGATGAACTCGCTGAACTCCACCAGCAGCTATCTGACTCAGCAGTTCACAACGTCCAGCAGCAAAAGTTAATTACGCTTAGGAGACACCATGTACGGCGCAAAAGGCACGCAGGCCTACGCAAAAATTGGAGTAGAAAGCGCAGTGATGAGCGCCAGCCAACAGCAGTTAGTCACTATGTTGTTTGATGGCGCGCTCAGCGCTCTTGTGCGCGCACGCCTGTTTATGCAGGACGGTAATACAGAGGGAAAAGGCCTTTCCCTCTCAAAGGCTATCAATATTATTGAGAATGGTCTCAAGGTCGGACTGGATGAAAAAAGCGATGATGAGCTTACGCAAAACATGATCGCACTTTATTCGTATATGGTCAGGCGCCTTTTGCACGCTAATCTGCATAATGATGTTTCCGCTATTGAGGAAGTTGAGCATCTTCTGCGTAATATTGCTGATGCATGGAAGGAAGTTGCCAACACGCCCAATTTGATTCAGGACGCCATCTAAATGAGTAACGCACCGCATCTGTATACCACGTATCAGCAGTTACTGGAGCAAAGCAAGGTTATGCTGCGGCTTGCCTCTGAAGGGCTATGGGATGAATTGATCGCCTGTGAGATGGACTATGTCAGTGCGGTGCAAACGGTCGTTCAACTCACGCAAGAAAATGCGTCGTTATCACAGGCTCAGGAGCACCTTCGCCCGGTACTGAGACAGATCCTCGACAATGAAAGTGAGATAAAACGCTTACTGCAGGCGCGGATGGACGAGTTAGCCAGGCTGGTTGGGCAATCTTCCATCCAAAAATCGGTGCTCACCGCCTACGGCAAACAGGGCGGCCATGTGCTGGTGCCGCAGGATAGTCTCGATGCGCCCGGCACCTGAGCGCAACGAAACCCCGGCAAGTTTCTGACGCCGGGGCTATTCGCTTACTTCCCTGCGCTTACTAATGGGTGCTTTTTCAGGTAGTCCGCACACGCCTGCGTTGGGTGGTCCACGCGCTTGAGGGTCATCCGGTCGTAACTAATGCGGTCGCCATCGCGCTCGATCAAATAAACATCACGCTTTTCCGTCACGTTATACATATCGTCTTTGTTCAGCATCAGCTTACCAGGCACCGCATGTACGCTGACCCACTGGCGGCAGTCCAGCGTATCCCCTTCTTTGGTGACCACCAGCGTCGCGATTGCCTCCGGGCTTACCATGGCGCTTTGCGGCCCTTCGGACTGCCAGACGCCGCTTAAGCCTGACGGCGCGGGATGTTTGACCACATCCTTGTAGTTATCCACCTGAACACAGCCGGTCAGCGCCAGCAGTGCGCCGATAATTGCAATTTTCTTCATCACTCATCCTGCAAACGGAGAAAAAAATATTGTGGCATTAACGGATTAACTCCGCCAGCCTTTCTCCCTGGAGCGCCGTTTAAAGGTCAGCGCGCAAAGGTACGTTATGGTGTAAAATCCAGCGCGACATTTTTAAATACTTTGTACGTCTGTTCGTCAGGAACAGGCGGCAATGTCGAGAGTTTTACCGCATTAACGGCGGCCTCGCAGACCTTCGGATCGCCCCCCGTTGTGTTCACGCTATTCACTGTGCCGTTTCGCTCCATTGATAACCGGAGAGAACACACTTTTCCCCGATAACGTTTTACGTCAAAAAAGTGTTTTGTAATTTCATCTCTCACCGCCGCGGCATAAGACGACACAGCAGGCGTTATTACTGGGGCCGTATGCGACGTTTTCCCTGCATACGGACCACGTTCGGGCGCCGCTGCTTTTACATCATCACGACTATGCGACATCCCAGTACATCCGGACACCAGGCAGATTGCTATCAGTATTATCTTTTTCATTACCGTCATAATTTTGTTCGGAAAAGAAAGAGTATCCTCTTCTTCCGTCAAATAATCTGCAAGGTGAATTTCAGTGCGAAAGGAGGGTAAATCGTCCATGAAAGCAGGAAAGGAACATCAGACAATACATACGCGTAATAACATCGTTATCACGCGTATAAGAATAATCAGCCGTATTATTCGATGGGAAAACGTCCTGATTACACCTGCATGCCCATCATCTCCTGGTACGCGGTCACCAGCTTATTGCGCACCTGAATACCGAGTTGCAAAGACACGGATGATTTTTGCAGGTCGGTCATCACATCGTTCAACGCCACGCCCGGCTCGCCGATGGCGAATTTTTCCGCCTGCGCGCGGGCGCTGTTCTGCGTGTCGCTGATGCGATCGAGCGCCGCATTCAACTGACCGGCGAAACTGATGCCCGGCTGCTCGTCAACCTGCTGATTGCGCGCGACATTGGCCGCCGCCTGCATCTGCGTCAGTACCCCTTCGATACCCTGAATTGCCATGTTAATCCCCTGATGTGTTACATGGGCAGTGAGATTAACAGCTTGTCAATAAGATAAAGGCGCTAATTAAAGGTAAAAAATCTGGCTATTTGACCCATAGAAAATCCCCGAACCACAAATAATGGCATGGCTATCAGTTTAAGTTTGCCGACCGGGAGTCTGCCTTGTTTTTGTACACGTTTAACGCCATCGGCCAGGATTTACGAGGTGCGCAATGAGCGCCACAGCTACGACCACGCCACAAACAAAACTACCAGAGTGGGTCAGTCGCCTGCGCGCGAACCCGAAGATTCCGCTTATGGTGGCCAGCGCCGCTGCGGTCGCCATTATCGTTGCACTCGTGCTGTGGGCGAAAAGCCCGGACTATCGCACCTTGTTCAGCAACCTCTCCGACCAGGACGGCGGCGCTATTGTCACCCAGCTGCAGCAGATGAACATCCCCTATCGCTTCGCGGACAGCGGCGGCGCGATTGAGGTTCCGGCGGATAAGGTCCACGAACTGCGCCTGCGGCTCGCCCAGCAGGGGCTGCCGAAAGGCGGCGCCGTGGGCTTTGAGCTGCTCGATCAGGAAAAATTCGGCATCAGCCAGTTCAGCGAGCAGGTCAACTACCAGCGCGCCCTGGAAGGCGAGCTGGCGCGCACTATTGAGACGCTGGGGCCGGTAAAAGGCGCCCGCGTTCACCTGGCGATGCCCAAACCTTCGCTGTTTGTGCGGGAGCAAAAGCTGCCTTCCGCCTCCGTCACCTTAAATCTCGAACCTGGCCGCGCGCTCGATGAAGGGCAGATCGCGGCCGTGGTGCATCTGGTGTCCAGCGCCGTCGCCGGCCTGCCGCCGGGCAACGTCACCCTGGTCGACCAGGCCGGTCATCTGCTGACGCAGTCCAACACCGGCGCCCGCGACCTGAACGACGCCCAGCTGAAATATGCTTCGGACGTAGAAGGCCGCATCCAGCGACGCATCGAAACCATCCTGTCGCCTATCGTCGGCAACGGTAACGTGCACGCGCAGGTCACCGCGCAGCTCAATTTTGACAATAAAGAACAGACCGAAGAGCAGTATCGCCCGAACGGCGACAGCAGCCAGGCCGTATTGCGCTCCCGTCAGGTGAATGAAAGCGAGCAGATCGGCAGCCCGTATCCGGGCGGCGTGCCGGGCGCGCTGTCTAACTCACCGGCGCCTGCGCCAAACGCGCCAATCTCCACTCCGCCGGCGAACCAGAACAACGGTCAGCAGCAGACCACCAGCACAACTAACGCCAGCGGTCCGCGCAATACCTCGCGTAACGAGACCAGCAACTACGAAGTCGATCGCACCATTCGCCATACCAAAACGAACATCGGCGACGTACAGCGCCTGTCGGTTGCGGTGGTCGTGAACTATAAAAACCTGCCGGACGGTAAGCCGCTGCCGCTGACCGCCGACCAGATGAAGCAGATTGAGGATCTGACCCGCGAAGCCATGGGCTACTCCGATAAGCGCGGCGATACCCTCAACGTGGTCAATTCCCAGTTCAGCGCGGGCGACGAAACCGGTGGCGAACTGCCGTTCTGGAAACAGCAGTCGTTCATCGACCAGCTGATGTCCGCCGGACGCTGGCTGCTGGTGCTGATTGTCGCCTGGCTGCTGTGGCGCAAAGCGATACGCCCACAGCTGGCGCGCCGTCAGGAAGAGGCCAAAGTCGCCCAGGAAGAAGCGCGTGTTCAGCGTGAAATGGCCGACGCGGTGGAAGTGCGTCTTAGCAAAGACGAACAGCATCAGCAGCGCCGCACCAACCAGCGCCTGAGCGCTGAGGTGATGAGCCAGCGCATTCGCGAAATGTCAGATAACGATCCGCGCGTCGTCGCGCTGGTCATTCGCCAGTGGATGAGTAACGATCATGAGTAATACCCTAAGCGGAACGGATAAAAGCGTCATCCTGCTGATGACCATCGGCGAAGACCGCGCGGCAGAGGTGTTTAAGCACCTCAACAGCCGCGAAGTACAGACCCTGAGCGCGGCGATGGCCAACGTGCGGCAGATATCGAATAAGCAGCTGACCGACGTGCTGGCCGAATTCGAGCAGGAAGCCGAACAGTATGCAGCGCTCAACGTCAATGCTAACGAATACCTGCGCTCGGTGCTGGTCAAGGCGCTGGGCGAAGAGCGCGCCTCGAGCCTGCTGGAAGATATTCTCGAAACCCGGGAAACCACCAGCGGTATCGAAACCCTCAACTTTATGGAGCCGCAGAGCGCCGCCGACCTTATTCGCGACGAGCATCCGCAGATCATCGCCACCATCCTGGTGCACCTCAAGCGCGGTCAGGCGGCGGATATTCTGGCGCTGTTCGACGAGCGTCTGCGCCACGACGTGATGCTGCGTATCGCTACCTTCGGCGGCGTACAGCCAGCCGCGCTGGCGGAGCTGACCGAAGTGCTCAACAACCTGCTCGACGGCCAGAACCTCAAGCGCAGCAAAATGGGCGGCGTGAGAACGGCGGCAGAAATTATCAACCTGATGAAAACGCAGCAGGAAGAAGCGGTTATCACCGCCGTGCGCGAATTCGACGGCGAGCTGGCGCAGAAAATTATCGACGAAATGTTCCTGTTCGAGAACCTGGTCGAAGTCGACGATCGCAGCATCCAGCGCCTGCTGCAGGAAGTGGACTCCGAATCGCTGCTCATCGCCCTCAAGGGCGCCGAACAGCCGCTGCGCGAGAAGTTCCTGCGCAACATGTCCCAGCGCGCGGCGGATATCCTGCGCGACGACCTGGCCAACCGAGGTCCGGTACGCCTGTCGCAGGTGGAAAACGAACAGAAAGCGATCCTGCTTATCGTGCGTCGTCTGGCGGAGACCGGCGAGATGGTAATCGGCAGCGGAGACGACACCTATGTCTGATACCACGCCGTGGAAGGTCTGGCAGCCTGACGATCTGGCCCCTCCTCTTCAGGCGTTTGCCCCCCTCTACAGCGAGCATGAGCCCGTCGTAGAGAGTGAGGAGGAAAACGTCCTTTCCGAAGAGCAAAAGCTCCAGCAGCAGCTGGCGCAGCTGCAAATGCAGGCCCACGAGCAGGGATATAACGCCGGAATGAACGAAGGGCGGACCGCGGGTCACGCCCAGGGCTATCAGGAAGGGCTGACTCAGGGCCAGGAGCAAGGTCTCGCCCAGGCCCAGCAGCAGCAGGCGCCGATTCACGCCCGCATGCAGCAGTTGGTCAGCGAGTTCCAGTATACCCTTGACGCGCTGGACAGCGTGATTGCCTCGCGCCTGATGCAGATGGCGCTGGAGGCCGCGCGCCAGGTGATTGGCCATGCCCCGACGGTCGACAACAGCGCCCTGATCAAGCAAATCCAGGGGTTGCTGCAGCAGGAGCCGCTGTTTAGCGGTAAACCGCAGCTGCGCGTGCATCCTGACGATTTACAGCGCGTCGAAGAGATGCTCGGCGCCACCCTCAGCCTGCACGGCTGGCGGCTGCGCGGCGACCCGACGCTGCATCCTGGCGGCTGTAAAGTCTCCGCGGACGAAGGCGATCTGGACGCCAGCGTCGCCACCCGCTGGCAGGAGCTGTGCCGTCTGGCCGCTCCGGGAGTGGTGTAATGACCGCCCGACTGACCCGCTGGCTTACCGCCCTTGATAACTTCGAAACCAAAATGGCGCAGCTGCCGTCGGTTCGTCGCTACGGCCGCCTGACGCGCGCCACCGGGCTGGTGCTCGAAGCCACCGGGCTGCAGCTGCCGCTGGGCGCCACCTGTATTATCGAACGGCTGGAAAACGGCGACGTTCGCGAAGTCGAAAGCGAGGTCGTAGGTTTTAACGGCCACCGCCTGTTCCTGATGCCGCTCGAAGAAGTGGAAGGCGTCCTGCCCGGCGCGCGCGTCTATGCGCGAAACGCCTGCGGGGAAGGGTTGCAGAGCGGCAAACAGCTGCCGCTCGGACCGGCGCTGCTTGGCCGCGTGCTTGACGGCGGCGGTAAGCCGCTGGACGGCCTTCCGGCGCCGGACACCACCGAAACCGGGGCGCTTATCACGCCGCCGTTCAACCCTCTGCAGCGAACCGCCATCGAGCACGTGCTCGATACCGGCGTGCGCCCGATCAACGCCCTGCTCACCGTCGGACGCGGTCAGCGCATGGGGCTGTTCGCCGGCTCCGGCGTGGGTAAAAGCGTTCTGCTCGGCATGATGGCGCGCTACACCCAGGCGGATGTGATCGTCGTCGGCCTGATTGGCGAGCGTGGTCGCGAAGTTAAAGACTTTATCGAGAACATTCTCGGCGCCGACGGCCGCGCTCGCTCGGTGGTGATCGCCGCGCCGGCGGACGTGTCGCCGCTGCTGCGCATGCAGGGCGCCGCTTATGCGACCCGTATCGCAGAAGATTTTCGCGACCGGGGCCAGCATGTGCTGCTGATTATGGACTCCCTGACCCGCTACGCGATGGCGCAGCGTGAAATAGCGCTGGCGATCGGCGAACCGCCCGCCACCAAAGGCTATCCCCCGTCGGTATTCGCCAAACTGCCCGCGCTGGTGGAACGCGCGGGCAACGGTATTTCCGGCGGCGGGTCGATCACCGCGTTCTATACCGTCCTCACGGAAGGCGACGATCAGCAGGACCCGATCGCCGACTCGGCGCGCGCCATCCTTGACGGGCATATCGTATTATCCCGACGCCTTGCGGAGGCCGGTCACTACCCGGCTATCGATATCGAGGCCTCTATCAGCCGCGCGATGACCGCGCTTATCACCGAGCAGCACTACGCCCGGGTCCGTAACTTTAAACAACTGCTCTCCAGCTTCCAGCGTAACCGTGACCTGGTCAGCGTCGGCGCCTATGCCAAAGGCAGCGATCCGATGCTCGATAAAGCCATCGCGTTATGGCCGCAGCTGGAGGCCTTTTTACAACAGGGTATTTTTGAGAAAGCCGACTGGGAAGATTCGCTGCAGGCACTGGAGCTCATCTTCCCGTCGGTCTGATAACGCAGGAGAGCGACCATCATGGCGCAACATGGCGCATTAGCTACGCTAAAAGAACTCGCGGAAAAAGAGGTCGAAAACGCGGCCCTGACGCTGGGTGAAATGCGGCGCGGCTGCCAGCACGCACAAGAGCAGCTGAAAATGCTGATGGATTACCAGTTTGAATATCAGAATAACCTGAACAGCGACATGACCCAGGGGATAGCCAGCCTGCGCTGGCATAACTACCAGCAGTTTATTCAGACCCTGGATAAAGCCATTGAGCAGCATCGCCAGCAGTTAGCGCAGTGGAGCAGTAAAGTCGACATGGCGCTCAACGTCTGGCGTGAGAAGAAACAGCGTTTGCAGGCATGGCAAACGCTACAGGACAGACAGGCCGCCGCCGCGCTGCTGGCGGAAAACCGTCTCGACCAAAAGAAAATGGATGAGTTTGCCCAGCGAGCAACCTTAAGGAAACCCGAATGATCACTCTGCCGAAACTTGTTGTCAGCGATACCGATCTTACCGCCTCCGGGCTGACGGCCAAAGCCGACAACGGCGCGCAGGATTTTCTCGCCCTGCTGACCGGGGCGCTGTCCGGCGCCGCGGTCACGACCAAAGACGGAAAACCCGCGCTGTCGCTGGCCGACCTGCAGGAAGCCAGTCGCCAGCTGCCGCAGGGGGACATCAAAAATACCCTTAACCAGCTGCTGGCGCAGCAGAGCGCCGACGACAGCCAGCAGGTAGATCTTACCGCGCTGAGCGATGCGCAGACGTTACTTAGCCAGCTGCCGGTCAGTATTAAGGGCGATGCGGCGAAACAGCTGAGCAAAGAGGTCGCCAAAGAGGATGACCAGCCGACGCTCAGCAATGAAGAGCTGGCTGGGCTTAGCGCGCTGATGGCGATGCTGCCGCATACCGCGACCGCCGCAACGGCGCCCGCAGCCGTGACGCCTGCCGCCGCCAGCGCCCTTCAGACCGCCTCAGCCGCAGGACTGGCCGCATCGTCTATCGCCACCGCGCCGCTCGGACAGCCTGGCGATGATAAACCGCTGCCGCTGGCGCATGCCGGCGCCGATAAGGGCCAGACCGTGAGCCACGGCGCAGCGCAGGAAGCGGCCACACCGCTGGTTGCCGCCGCCGCGGCGAAAGCCGATAGCGACAGTACGCCATCGCCCGCAGCGCCCGCGATGGCGCCCACGCCGGTCATCAGTAACGCCACGGCCAGTATCAACACCCACCCGGTTGTGACGGTGAATTCGCAGCTCGGTACGCCGGAATGGCAGCAGAACATCAGTCAGCACATCACGCTGTTCACCCGCCAGGGCCAGCAGACCGCTGAGCTTAAGCTGCACCCTGAGCATCTGGGCCAGGTAAACATCACGCTGAAGCTGGATGACAACCAGGCGCAGCTGCAGATGGTCTCGCCGCACAGCCACGTCCGCGCCGCGCTGGAAGCCGCGCTACCGGTGCTGCGCACCCAACTGGCCGATAACGGTATTCAGCTCGCGCAGAGCAATATCAGCGGCGACGGTTTTACCGGCCAACAGCAGCAGTCCTCCTCCTTCGGCCAGCAGCCATCGCACCGCCCGGCTGAAGGCGGCGCGTTTAATGCCGATGACGAAGAGGCGCTAAGCGTTCCGGCCTCGCTGCAATCTGCCGCACGCGGCGCTGGCGCCGTCGACATCTTCGCCTAACGCCAGAGGTAGCATGATAATTCCCGTCTTTTCCACGCTTTGACCAGCATCTAAGACGGGATAATCATTCGATACGCTGTACCAAACAGCTATACCGAAAACAGGAAAGCCGTATCAGATGACAGACTCCGCGATCACAAAGAAAAGCAAGCGTTCAATCTGGATCCCGCTGCTGGTGCTGGTGACGCTCGCCGCCTGCGCCACCGCTGGCTACAGCTACTGGCGCATGCAGCAACAACCTTCCGCCAGCGCGCCGAAAGAAGCGCCGCCGCCGCCCGCTCCGGTATTCTGGGCGCTGGACACGTTCACGGTTAACCTGGGCGACGCCGATCGCGTGCTGTATGTCGGCATTACGCTGCGTCTCAAGGATGAAGCCACCCGTACGCGTCTGAACGAATATCTGCCGGAAGTCCGCAGCCGCCTGCTGCTGCTGTTCTCCCGTCAGGACGCCGCTCAGCTGGCGACCGACGCCGGGAAACAAAAGCTGGTGGATGCCATTAAAGCCACGCTGGCGCCGCCGCTGGTGACAGGTCAGCCTGGCCAACAGGTGACTGACGTTCTGTACACAGCTTTCATTTTGCGGTAATTCCATGGGCGACAGCATTCTTTCTCAGGCCGAAATCGACGCGCTGCTCAATGGCGACAGCGAGCAGAGCGACGAGCCGCAGGCGGGCGCCGGTGGCGAAACCGACATCCGCCCGTACGATCCGAATACCCAGCGTCGGGTGGTGCGTGAGCGCCTGCAGGCGCTGGAAATTATCAACGAGCGTTTCGCGCGCCAGTTCCGTATGGGGCTGTTTAACCTGCTGCGACGCAGTCCGGATATCACCGTCGGCGCTATCCGTATTCAGCCATACCATGAGTTTGCCCGTAACCTTCCGGTGCCGACCAACCTTAACCTTATCCACCTAAAGCCGCTGCGCGGTACCGGGCTGTTCGTGTTTTCACCGAGCCTGGTGTTTATTGCCGTGGATAACCTGTTTGGCGGCGACGGGCGTTTCCCGACCAAAGTGGAAGGCCGCGAATTTACCCATACCGAGCAGCGCGTTATCAACCGCATGCTGAAGCTGGCGCTGGAAGCCTATAGCGACGCCTGGAAAGCGATTAACCCGCTGGAAGTGGAGTATGTCCGTTCCGAGATGCAGGTGAAGTTTACCAACATCACCACCTCGCCTAACGACATCGTGGTCAATACGCCGTTCCACGTCGAAATCGGCAACCTGACCGGCGAATTCAACATTTGCCTGCCGTTCAGCATGATTGAACCCCTGCGCGAAGTACTGGTTAACCCGCCGCTGGAAAACTCCCGCAGCGAAGACCAGAACTGGCGTGAAAACCTGGTGCGCCAGGTCCAGCATTCCGAGCTTGAGCTGGTGGCAAACTTTGCCGATATCTCCCTGCGCCTGTCGCAGATCCTGAAGCTCCAGCCCGGCGATGTGTTACCGATAGATAAACCGGATCGCATTATTGCCCACGTGGATGGCGTACCGGTGCTGACCAGCCAGTACGGCACGCTTAACGGTCAATACGCACTGCGCGTAGAGCATTTAATCAACCCGATTTTGAACTCGCTGAATGAGGAACAGCCCAAATGAGTGATATGAATAATCCGTCCGATGAAAACGGAGCGATGGACGATCTGTGGGCTGAGGCGTTAAACGAACAGAAAACGACGGGCAGCAAAAGCGCCGCCGATGCGGTCTTCCAGCAGTTAGGCGGCGGCGACGTCAGCGGTACGCTGCAGGATATCGATTTAATCATGGATATTCCGGTCAAGTTGACCGTCGAACTCGGCCGCACCCGGATGACCATCAAAGAGCTGCTGCGCCTGACCCAGGGCTCCGTGGTCTCGCTTGACGGCCTTGCGGGCGAACCGCTGGACATCCTGATTAACGGCTACCTGATAGCCCAGGGCGAGGTGGTGGTGGTCGCCGATAAGTACGGCGTGCGTATCACCGACATTATTACGCCGTCCGAACGCATGCGTCGCCTGAGCCGCTAAGATGAAAACGGAGACAGCCGTCGCCCAGCCGGTTCCAATGCCGGGCTCGCCGCTGCTGGAAGTCAGCGGCGCGCTGCTGGGCGTTATTCTGCTGATCTTCGCCGCCGCCTGGCTTGCCAAACGTTTTGGCCTGGGCGGCGTGAAACATTCGGCTGCGCGCGGCCTGAAGGTCAGCGCCAGTACCGCTATCGGCCAGCGCGAGCGCGTGGTGATTGTTGACGTTGAAGATGCTCGCCTGGTGCTTGGGGTAACCGCAGGCCAGGTGTCTTTGCTGCACACGCTACCGCCTGCGCCTGCCGAAGCCGAGGCGCCGAAAGCGCCCGCCCCTGATTTTTCGTCCCTGATGAAATCCGTTATCAAGCGTTCCGGGAGATCCTGATGCGCCGTTTGCTTTCCCTTTCGCTTGCTGCCCTGCTGCTGCTGTCGCCAGCCGCGTTCGCCCAATTGCCGGGACTGGTCAGCCAGCCGCTGCCGGGGGGCGGCCAGAGCTGGTCGCTGCCGGTGCAAACGCTGGTCTTTATCACCTCGCTGACCTTCCTGCCGGCAATCCTGCTGATGATGACCAGCTTCACCCGCATCATCATCGTGTTCGGCCTGCTGCGCAGCGCGCTCGGTACCGCCTCTGCGCCGCCAAACCAGGTGCTGCTGGGGCTGGCGCTGTTTCTGACCTTTTTTATTATGTCGCCGGTTATTGATAAAATTTACACCGACGCCTACCAGCCGTTTAACGACAATAAAATCACCCTGGAACAGGCTATCGACAAAGGGGCTCAGCCGCTGCGCGAATTTATGCTGCGCCAGACCCGCGAGGCCGACCTGGCGTTGTTCGCCCGCTTATCCCACAGCGAACCGATTCAGGGGCCGGAAGCGGTACCGATGCGCATTCTGCTGCCCGCCTACGTGACCAGCGAGCTGAAAACCGCGTTCCAGATAGGCTTTACCATCTTCATTCCGTTTTTGATTATCGACCTGGTTATCGCCAGCGTGCTGATGGCGCTCGGGATGATGATGGTGCCCCCGGCAACCATTGCGCTGCCCTTTAAGCTTATGCTTTTTGTTCTGGTGGACGGCTGGCAGCTGCTGGTCGGTTCGCTGGCGCAGAGCTTTTACAGTTAAGGAGCCGCGCAATGACGCCTGAATCGGTCATGATGCTGGGCACGGAGGCGATGAAAGTCGCGCTGGCCCTCGCCGCCCCTCTGCTGCTGGTCGCGCTGATTACCGGCCTGATTATCAGCATTCTGCAGGCCGCGACGCAGATTAACGAAATGACGCTGTCGTTCATTCCGAAGATCATCGCCGTGTTCGTGGCCATCATCATCGCCGGGCCGTGGATGCTGAATTTGCTGCTCGATTACGTGCGTACGCTGTTCAGCAATTTGCCCTACATCATCGGATAACCGCCGATGCTGCATCTCACCAGCGATCAATGGCTGCACTGGCTGAGCCTCTATTTCTGGCCGCTGCTGCGCGTGTTAGCGCTGGTATCCACGGCGCCTATCCTCAGCGAAAAAACGGTGCCGAAGCGGGTGAAGCTCGGCCTTGGCTTTATCATTACCGCGATCGTCGCCCCGACGCTGCCGCCGACCGACGTCACGCTATTTTCACCCAATGCGCTATGGCTGGCGATACAGCAAATACTGATAGGTATCGCGCTGGGTTTTACCATGCAGCTGGCGTTTGCGGCGATACGTACCGCTGGCGAAATCATCGGCCTGCAGATGGGGCTCTCGTTTGCCACCTTCGTGGACCCCAGCAGCAACCTCAGCATGCCGGTGCTGGCGCGCATCATGGATATGCTGGCGATGCTGCTGTTTCTGGTTTTTAACGGCCACCTGTGGCTCATCTCGCTGCTGGTGGACACCTTCCACACCCTGCCGATCGGCGGCTTGCCGCTCAACGGCAACGCGTTCCTCGCCCTGTCGCGCGCCGGGGGGCTTATTTTCCTCAACGGGCTGATGCTGGCGCTACCGGTTATCACCCTGCTGCTGACCATTAACCTGGCGCTGGGCATGCTTAACCGCATGGCGCCGCAGCTCTCGGTTTTCGTTATCGGCTTCCCTATCACGCTTACCGTCGGCCTTATTTTGATGTCGGCGCTGATGCCGCTTATTGCGCCGTTCTGCGAGCATTTGTTCAGCGAAATATTCGATCTTTTGGCGGATATTATCAGCGAACTGCCTAAAGTTTCTTCTCCTTAACACCGGCAGTGTTAATCTAAGGAAATTCTCAAAATAAGAATCGAAAAACATATACCAGGATATATCTGGCGCGGATTAATTGTTTTTATGCACCTCACATTACATAACATTCACTTTACTTTGGGAAGATTCCTGGCAAATTATACATAACTTTACGGGATAGTTATGGACGCTTGATTGTTAGCTCTTGATAAATTTATTTTTGGATTTTCCGTTAGCCGGCAAGAGCTAATTATCGTTATGCATTGAGTGAGGGTATGCCATGTCAACGATTATTATGGATATATGCAGTTACACCCGACTGGGATTGACCGGGTACCTGACAAGCCGGGGGATTAAAAAGCGTGATATCGGCGATGTCGACAGTGTGAGCGAGCTTGAGAAAGCCTGCGATACGCAGCATCCGTCTGTTGTGTTCATTAATGAAGACTGTTTTATCCACGACGCAGAGAGCAGTCAGCATATCAAGCAGATCATTAATCAACACCCCAGGACACTGTTTATTGTATTTATGGCGATAGCGAACATCCATTTTGACGAGTATTTGCTGGTTCGGAAAAATCTGTTAATAAGCTCAAAATCGATCACCCCGCAATCGCTGGACGATCTGCTGGCCGATTATCTGCAAAAAGAGAGCGGCGGCATCAGCAACATTAACATCCCGACGCTGTCGCTAAGCCGCACGGAATCCAGCATGCTGCGAATGTGGATGTCTGGCCAGGATACTATTCAAATATCCGACCAGATGAATATTAAGGCAAAAACGGTATCATCACATAAAGGTAATATTAAAAAGAAGATAAAAACGCATAATAAGCAAGTCATATACCATGTTGTGCGTCTGACGGATAATGTTACGACCGGTATTTACGTAAACATGCGCTGACCGGCGAGCACACTGGCAATATGACATTGCCAGTGTGCCAAAATGTTATTCGACTTTTTCGACAAAGATTCCGTCGGGGTGCCCTTTCTCGTTAAAGAACCAGATGCCCATCGGATAGTCTTCCAGCGACACCAGATACATGGTCCCTTCATTAAACTGTTCTATCGCCAGCACGACACCGGGGCGACGCGGCCCGCCATCCGTTTTGACCGTTACACGATCGTTTACCTGCATACATCTGTCTCCTGTCTTTTACTTCAGCCAGTGTAGAACAAAAGCGCCCGCGTAGCAGCGCCCTGTAAAGCGATGGGTATATACTTAAAAGGGTAACACAGAGAGGTACCACTGATGAAACCTGCCAAAGAGTACAGCGACACTGCCAAACGCGAGGTCAATGTCGATGTTGATGCCTTGCTGGCGGCGATAAATGAAATCAGCGAAAGCGAGGTCAGACGCGCGGGCGACGATCTACAGCATGTCAGCGTCGACGGTCGCGAATACCATACCTGGCGTGACCTGGCGGACGCGTTCGAACTGGATATTCACGACTTCAGCGTGTCTGAGATTGGCCGCTGATGATAAGAAAAAGCCCGGTCCATCAGGGCCGGGCAGAAACTTGCCAGAGCAAGAAGCACTTGTAAATTCGTTACACCAGAAAATCTGATGCGGGTATGACATTATCCGCAATTTTTTTGCATGACAAGAATTATTCGTCAAACTTATGGATAAATTCAGGGGGGTTGTCTGCAGGTTGCCGTTACGGTAAGGAAATCCCCCCGCCTTCCAGGTTTTCATTCCGCTGGCGGCGGTTCGCTACAGCAAACGCGATTGCGCCCGTCCTGTTTCGCCTGATACAGGCGTTTATCCGCCACCGACTGCAGGAACTCCACATCGTACTGGCCGCTTTCATCGCTACCGCTGACGCCAAACGAGGCGCTAATGCGCAGCATAACGCCCTTACCCAGCAGCAGCTCCCGGCTGTTGATTCGCTCGCGGATACGCTCCGCGGTAAGGCATGCCGCTTCTTTCGTCGCCCCGGGAAGCACAATGCAGAACTCCTCGCCGCCCACGCGCCCGGCAAGGTCCGCGCTGCCAATCCGGCTGCTGATAAGCCCGGCGGTATGTGCCAGCACCCGATCGCCGGCCTGATGGCCAAAGCGGTCGTTAATGCTCTTGAAACAGTCGAGATCCATCTGAATGACGGCGATGGGCTTCTGCTGCTCCCGGCACGACTTCATCGCCGTATTCGCCCGCTCAAACAGCGTCCCGCGATTGAACAGACGCGTCAGACCGTCGTACCACGCCTGCCACTGCAGCGATTTTTGCAGGGCCGTCATGTTATTCACCATCCGGTGGATAACCACCCAGGCCAGAATAAGCATCGAGGTAAACAGGATCCACAGCACGCCCAGCGCCATTGAAATACTGCCATACTCGCCGCGCAGCCCCTCCTGCAGATGATGGACGCGGATCAGCACGCCGTCGAAATTTTGCAGCTTTTGCCAGCTGATATAGCGCGTGTCCAGACGGAGACCGCCGCGGGTATCATGCTCAAACGCATGGGCGATCTGCGCTTTGTCCGGGTCCGTCAGCGATGTCGCGATGACGCCATCGGTCAACAGCGAGGTTATCTGGTTCATCCGGCGATCGTACAGCCGATATTCGCCCTCCTCCTCGCCTTCCGACGCCACCACCAGGTAGCGTTTGATCTGCGGCAGCGAAAACTCCATCGCCAGCACGCCGTACCAGTAATGATCGTAATCCACCGGCAGCGAAACCGCGACGCTTTGCACATTGCTGTCCGGGGCATGGGGCTGCCAGCGAAAACCGCGGCCCGGGTTATTGCGCTGCGTCTGGCTGGTAAACCATGGGCTGGTCACCAGCGCGTAGTACTGCTCTATTGTGTCTTTAGGGTCGGTTATCGACGGGTTTGTCAGAAAGAAACCGGCGCGGGAGACGTACAGCACCCGCTGCGCAACGCGCCTGACGGAGGTGGATAAGCGCAGGAGATAACCAACCTCAAGCGTCGCGGTCAGCTCGTTGCTCAGCCTTGGGTTATCGCGCGATAGCAGCGCGCTTTGCGCAATGAAATCATCAGATACGCCATAGACGGGCAGCGTCCGGCGATTATCGAGGGCAACAGACCACTGGGGCTGCTGGCGCCTTTGCATGAACGCCTCGGCCGCTCCGCGCAGCCCGCTAAAGGCCAGCGGCGTTTGCAGCGCCGCCTGCATGCCGTTGCGGTAGAACTTCAGGCCATCCAGATTTGCCTGCAGCTGCGCATCCATTTTATTGGCGACGTTTTCAAGGCTGTTGCGCTGGCTGGAGATATACGCTTCCTCCAGCACCACCACCTCGCGCCAGGCCAGCAGCGTCGAAAAGACCAGCACCACAAAAAAGCAGAGACTCACCACCCGCACGGGATTGTTGCGCCAGCTGAGCGTATTTAGCCACTGAAGGCTATCCACCTTTACAACGTGTGACACAGGCACTCCCTGTAAGTCCCCTCAAAACCCGAAACAGTGTCGCCGCGGTCGTCATCATCTCCCGATACTGAGAGTGACGATATCATCATAAATGTCACCCGCGGCGTTGCCCAACAGCCAGACGTTTTTTAATGGACGCCACCGCGCACCCGCGATACCGCCTTCACAATCCCCACCACCACGGCGCCAATGATAAAACCCAGTACCAGGTTCAGCAGCGTCGGAAGCCACCATGACACCGCGGACCCGACCGCGGCTGCCTCAATAGCATGATGCAGCGCCGGGATGCCGTGCGCCACGATCCCCCCGCCCACTAAGAACATCGCCAGGGTGCCGACAACCGACAGCACCTTCATCAGCCAGGGCGCAATAAACAGCAGCCCCTTACCGACCGCCTGCGCCAGAGGACCTCGTTTCTCCACCAGCCAGTATCCCATGTCGTCGAGCTTGACGATTATACCGACCAGGCCATAGACGCCGACGGTCACCAGGATAGCAATACCGGACAAAATGACTATCTGATTGACTAGCGGCGCCGCCGCCACCACGCCCAGCGTAATCGCCACGATTTCCGCCGACAGGATAAAATCGGTACGGATAGCCCCTTTGATTTTATCGCGCTCGAACGCCCTGGGATCCTGATTCGCCAGCGCCTCAAGCCGCTGCTGACGGGCCTGAGGATCTTCCTGATGCTTGCGCGCCTGCAGGCTATGCAGCACTTTTTCTGCCCCTTCGAAACACAAAAATGCCCCGCCCAGCATCAGCAGCGGCGTAATGGCCCAGGGAATAAACGCGCTGATCAGCAGCGCCAGCGGAACCAGGATCACCTTATTAATAAAGGCGCCTTTCGCTACGCTCCAGACGACCGGCAGCTCCCGGTTGGCACGCACTCCGGAGACCTGCTGCGCATTGAGCGACAGGTCATCGCCCAGCACCCCCGCCGTTTTCTTCGCCGCCAGCTTCCCCATCACCGAGATATCATCCAGCAGCGTGGCAATATCGTCGAGGAGTGTTAAAAGACTACTTCCTGCCAAAATCGCATTCCTTTCAAAAAGTGTCGGTATACCACTGAGTATGCAGCAAAACGCAGCGCATGCCACAGCCACCGCATGTCAATCAAAATAGCCCTGCAGCCACCAATTAAAGCACTCGCCAGACGGATAGTTTTACCGTTAACTATATGTGCCCTTCTTATTTTGCCATGAGGACGTATGCGCGTCAGACAATTGTTACCGCTCATTGGAGCGCTGTTTGCACTTTATATCATCTGGGGTTCGACCTATTTCGCCATCAGCATTGGCGTGGCCAGCTGGCCGCCGATGATGATGGCGGGGGTCAGGTTCCTCTCGGCGGGCATTTTGCTGATGAGCTTTTTGCTGTTAACGGGCCACAAGCTGCCCGCACGCAGGCCGCTGCTGAACGCGTGCTTAATCGGGGTGCTGCTGCTGGCGGTAGGCAACGGCTTTGTGACGATCGCCGAACACCAGCACGTTCCTTCGGGAATTGCCGCCGTCATGGTAGCGACCGTGCCGCTGTTTACCCTCTGCTTCAGCCGCCTTTTTGGCATCAACACCCGTAAACTGGAGTGGCTGGGCATCGCCATCGGTCTGGCGGGTATTATTCTGCTCAACAGCGGCGGCAACCTCAGCGGCAACCCCTGGGGCGCGCTGCTGATACTCATCGGCTCTATCAGCTGGGCGTTTGGTTCGGTATATGGGTCGCGCATTGAGCTGCCGACGGGGATGATGGCCGGGGCGGTCGAGATGCTGGCGGCCGGGATCGTGCTGATGTGCGCGTCGCTGCTCTCCGGCGAGCGCATGACGCAGTGGCCGACGCTGTCGGGTTTTCTGGCGGTCGGTTATCTGGCGGTTTTTGGCTCGCTGATTGCCATTAACGCCTATATGTATCTGATTCGCAACGTTTCCCCGGCGGTCGCCACCAGCTACGCCTACGTCAACCCGGTGGTGGCGGTGCTGCTCGGCACCAGCTTCGGCGGCGAGTCGCTCTCCGGCGTCGAGTGGCTGGCGCTGGGGATAATCATCTTCGCCGTGGTGTTGGTCACCCTGGGCAAAACGCTGTTCCCGGTTCGCGCGACGGCTAAGCCGTGCCGGTCTGAGGAGTAATGATTAACGGGGTCATCCCCTGAGTGTCGATCTGCGCGCTGGCCCCCCCGCCGCAGATCCACTCCTCCAGCCGTTCCGCTAGCGCTTTGTCTGAGAGCTTCTGCCGCCCGCGCAGGGCGCACTCCCACACCACCAGCACCCGCCAGCCGTCTGCGGCAAGCGCCGCGATGTCGCGCGCGTCCCGTCGCTCGTTTTTACCAATTTTCTCCAGCCAGAACGCGGTTCGCGTCGCCGGAACCTTAAAGAGATAGCAGTGGTGATGGTGCCAGAAGCAGCCGTGGGTGAAGATAACGCAGCGGTAGTCGGCCAGCGCAAAATCGGGCCGCCCCGGCAGGCTGGCCTCCTGGGCGGTGAAGGTGAAGCCAATTTCGGTCAGTAGCGCCGCCAGCCGCTTTTCGATCGCGGTATCCTGCGTACGGATGGCCCGCATGTTTTTACTGCGCGTCGCCTTGCTATGAACGTCCGCCATGGCGCTTCTCTTCGCCCCGCAGCGCAACCGCCTGCAGAATACGCGAACGCAGCAGTTTCGCCACCGCCGCAAACGCCGGGACAACCACCGAGTTGCCAAACTGGCGATAGGCCTGGGTGTCGGAAACCGGGATACGGAACTGATAGCCCTGCGGCGCTTCAAACCCCATTAACCGCGCGCACTCGCGCGGCGTCAGCCGACGCGGACGACGCCGCTGATTGTTCGGATCGTCGAAATCCCGTTCGCCTAATGCCTTATCCCAACCGCGATCGATCAGAATCTCCGCGCCGTCTTTGTAGTAGCGCGCCGAGAGCGTACGGGCGACGCTGTCGGGGTTAGTGGGGTCGACCAGCCCGTAGCCGAAGCCGTTCCCCCGGGCCTGGTGCTTTTTGGCGTAGCGGTAGAGGTATTTCCACAGCACCGGCGTCAAAATGAATTTTGCGTCGACGGTGGGCTCCAGCAGTTCGCCAAAGGTCGGACGCTGCGCCGGATAGAGCCCGGGCAGCGCGCGCAGGGAAAACCCCTGATGCAGGTTCAGGTCCCGACGAAAACCGACCAGCACGATGCGTTCGCGGTGCTGCGGCAAAAAGTGCCTGCCGTCGATAATTTTCGGGTCGTCGGCGCCCATCTCGGCGGCGTCGGCCACGTCATAGCCCAGGGCGTCGAGGGTTTGCATAATGATGCGGAACGTTTTGCCGCCGTCATGGCTTTTAAGGTTTTTGACGTTCTCCAGCACGAAGATCGCCGGACGGCAGGCATCAATAATGCGGGCGACGTCGAAAAACAGCGTGCCCTGGGTGTCGCAGGCAAAGCCATGGGCGCGTCCAAGCGCATTCTTTTTAGAGACTCCCGCCAGCGAAAACGGCTGGCAGGGAAAGCCCGCCAGCAGCACGTCGTGCTGAGGGATGACCCCGCGGATATGCTCAGCCGCTTCGCCGTCGGTCACGTTGGGCTGGTGGCTCAGGGTAACGCTGCGGATATCGTCATTAAACTGATGGTCCTGCGGGCTGCAGTACCAGTTGGCCTTGTAGGTTCGCACCGCGTGTTTGTTCCACTCGCTGGTGAACACGCACTGCCCGCCAATGGCTTCAAATCCGTGGCGAATACCGCCGATACCGGCAAAAAGATCGATAAAGCGAAACGCGTAGTCCGGATGGTTCGCAGGCGGTACAGGTAGCAGCGACTGGAGATGAGCCAGCTCGTTTTCGCTTGCCCGGGTGGCGATTTTTCCGATATCGACCGCACGTTTCAGAATGGCCGGACTCCAGTGCTGCTCGCCGACGGCATTCAGCCGCGCCACCAGGGTTTTAACGTCGTAAATGCCCTGAAGCTGCGCGAGCAGCGCCAGCGGATCGGCGGCGGGCTGTTCGAACGTCTGCGAAGTCTGTGTGGTGCGAGAAGGGTTTTGCTGCATTTCAATAACCGGAGCGGACAAATATCCCTGAGAGTACCATAAAAACACTCCAGTGCCTGTTCTCAGGGATAAAACCCCTGCGGCCGCTCACATCAGGGATAAAAACGGCGGATCACCGCCTCGTCGAGCCGCATCGGCTCGCCCTTAAGCTCTGCGGCGATTTTCGCCATAAAGTCCACCAGATAGCGCGCATTATGCTCCGCCAGCGCTCTGCCCTTCTCCGTTTGCATGGTGTGCGGCAGGCGCAGCAGTTTGCTCTGGAAGTGATCGAGGGCGTAGCGTTTATCATCCAGCGCCCGGCGATCGGCGAAGGGATCGTCGCTGTCGAATAGCGCGACGTTCAGCGCACCGGCCACGGCAAATACACGCGCCAGACCAATCGCGCCGAGCGCTTCAAGGCGATCGGCATCCTGCACGATTTTGGCTTCGAGGCTCTCTGCCGGGATCCTGGCGCTGAAGCTGTGCGCCTCAATGGCGTGCGCCACCGCCGGATACGCCTGCGCAGGAAAATCCGGGAAATCGTCCCGCAGGATAGTCAGCGTTTTCTCCGCCGCCATCCGGGAGGAGAGATGCCGCTGAGGGTGGTTCTTCGCCAGACTGACAATGTCATGAAAATAACAGGCGGTAAGGATAACCTGTTGGTCGGCCTCGCTCCCCTGCGCCAGCTGGCGGGCGGTCGCCCACACGCGGCGAAAGTGAGAAATATCATGTGCCGCATCATCACTGGCGTGATGTTGCTGCATCCACTGCTCAAAACGTTGCTGCCAGTTATCCAGTATCATGCCGACGCCTTTCGTTTCTTCCTCGGCCCTGCAGCATACCCCATTTTTATGTCATGCTCATGATGACTCTGAGGAGCGCGGACGTGTGTACCACGCGATGCCGCCCAGAATCAGCCCCACCACGCCCAGCACCAGAAACCCGGCCAGCGCCCCCAGCCACTTTCCTGCCGTCGAACTGAGCGAGCCGTCGATGGCCGCGCCGGGTACCGCCGCTATCTGGCTCACGACCCAGACGTAGCGCAGCATCGCCCACGCGAAATACCCGCAAAACGCATAAAAAACCCACAGGGCCAGCTTGCCACCCGGGCTGCGTACTGCTCTCTTCTCCATCATACGGCTCCCTTTTTTAACGTTGTCCTAAGGCCGTGCCTCTCTCGGCACCAATAAATGTGATAATCATCACATTATATCGCCATGAGGCAAACTGAAAAAGCCTTCCGCTACAGATCCCTCTTTACCCACAATTCCCGAGGTTTCGCCAGCACCATCTGAAGTGACAGCAGGCTGCCGATGGAAAAGCGGCGCGCCAGTCGTCAGGCCTCGCCGATTATTTTGGCAAAAGTATTTATCCGCACTTTATTTCAACGCGGCGCCATGCCAGTATTTTCGGCGAATAAACCTTCTGTTATTTTATATTTCACTCGTTTCTTCCAAAGATATTTTTCACCTGGCATTTGCCAGGTTTTTTTTTGCATTCATAATCCTCAACCGCCAATACTTCCTGATCCATTGAGATAGCATCTACTATTCACCAAACAAACACTAAAACATCAACAATAACGCATAAAAATCGATGTAAATCAACATAATGAATGAGTAAGCTTATTCAATAAAAAAGAAATATATATAGCTAGAAATGAAATAATTAGAAATATTTTAAATAATTTATTTACATTTATTCCTTGAATTAAAATGAACTTCACCGCTAGTATTCAAATGGTAATTCGGGTGGAATTACAAATATTCACAGTATCCATTATACAAAGGGAATATATAATGAAAAGAAAAGTACTGGCAATTATTGTGCCTGCATTACTGATCGCGGGCGCGGCAAATGCGGCAGAAATCTATAATAAAGATGGGAATAAAGTTGACCTTTACGGTAAGATCGATGCCCGTCATACCTTCTCCGATCACCCTGGCGATGACGGCGACGAAACCTATGTGCAGATCGGCTTCAAAGGCGAAACACAGATCACCAGCGATCTGACCGGCTACGGCCAGTGGGAATACAAAACCTACGCTAACGATACCGAAGGCGCTGGCGATAAGTCCTTCAACCGCCTGGCATTTGCCGGCCTGAAGTATGCCAACTATGGCTCCTTCGATTACGGACGTAACTACGGTACGGTGTACGACATTGAAGGCTGGACCGATATGCTGCCGGTGTTCGGCGGCGACTCCTACACCTGGACCGATAACTTTATGGTGGGCCGTACCAACGGCGTCGCCACATACCGCAACAGCGATTTCTTCGGCTTGGTTGACGGCTGGAACTTCGCGCTGCAATACCAGGGGGCGAACGAAAGCGGTTCAAACAACCAGGAAGGCACCAAGAACGGTCATGACAGCGTTCGCTTCCAGAACGGCGACGGCTTCAGCATGTCCACCACGTTTGACTTCAGCAGCGCCGTTCCCGCCATGCAGGGCTTCAGCGTCGGTGCCGCTTATGCGTCCTCCGATCGTACCAACGATCAGGTGCTTACCCGCGGCGTAATCAATACCTATGGCAACGGTAAAAACGGTACCGTAAGGGCCGGCGGCGATAAAGCGGATGTCTGGACGCTCGGCGCAAAATATGACGCCAACAACGTCTATCTGGCGATGATGTATGCGGAAACCCGCAATATGACCCCGTTCGGCGACGGCGGTATCGCCAACAAAACGCAGAACTTCGAAGCCGTAGCGCAGTATCAGTTCGACTTCGGCCTGCGTCCGTCTCTGGCGTGGGTCTATTCTAAAGGCGTTGACGTGGGCGTGCACTACAACAGCAAGGGTTCCTACCTGACCGATCAGGACCTGGTGAACTACATTGATGTTGGCGCCTACTACTACTTCAACAAGAATTTCTCCACCTACGTGGATTACAAAATCAACCTGCTGGATAACGACGCAAACTTCTACGAAGCTAACGGCATCTCTACCGATGATGTCGTCGGCATTGGTATGGTTTATCAGTTCTAAGCCCGCGGTTCTCTTTTGGGCCCGCCTCGTGCGGGCCTTTTCATTCCCCGCCGCTTACTCCAGATTCTGATAAATTTCCTCTTCCTGAGCAAAATGCAGCCGCAGGATTGCTTCCAGACCGTACAGAATGCGCTGCAGTTCGGCCACTGTTTCACTTTCAGGAATGCCGTCGACAGGTATTGTGGCGACAATCCGCCTGAGCCTGCGCCCCAGCTCAAAAATCTCCCGGTGCGTCCGGCTCATTGCGGCCATGGGATCGTCTCCTCCCAGGAGGTTCGCCAGGACAGGGTAGACATCCGTATCATCGGCCCGCTCATGAGGAAACAGCTTCTCCTGCAGCAGCAAGTCCAGCTCCACGACCGCTTGTCTTATCTGAGCGGGCGCGATGGTATTAAGCTCTCTCGTGACGCTCGTCAGCCGATCGAGAATGGGGGCGAGCGCAAGGTGATCGGCCCTGAGCGCCTGCAGCTCGACGGCTGACAGGCTGTGCTGACTGACGCGCAGCGGCACAATCCGCAAGGCGCGCAGCGCATTGAGGATAACCGCAACATCGATGACCTCCTGCAGAAATGCGCCGTAGAGCGGTGGGAGATATCCCCAGGCGGCAATGAGCATTGCCACGACGGACAGACCCATTCCGGCAATTACGCTTTGTAGCGCAATCGCCCGCGTCATGTGCGCCGTATGGAGCGCCTCCGCCAGACGGTCCAGCCTGTCCACGAGGAGTACGACATCGGCGGCTTCAGACGATGCCGCGGCGCCACGCGCGCCCATCGCCACCCCCACATCCGCCGCCGCAAGCGCTGGCGCATCATTTACGCCATCCCCCACCATCATCGTGATGCCCCGCCTGCGTCCGGCTTCAATCGCCGCCTGTTTTCCCGCCGGCGTTTGCTCAGCCAGCACCTCGTCAACGCCGACAACCGCGCCGATAGTTTCAGCGATTTGCTGATTATCGCCAGTCAGCATAATGATGTGCTGGATCCCGGCTCTGCGCAGTAATCGCAATGCGCGAGGCGTTTCCATCCGGATCTGATCGGCCAAATGCAGCGCGCCAGCCACCGCGCCCTCTATCGCGACAAACACGGCGACGCCCCCTTCCTCGGCAACGTCATGCAGGAAAGCCTGAGCCCAGTCGGGGGAAGGGATGAGAGAAGTTACAAATTCATAAGAGCCGATGACCGCAGGCTTTCCATCCACGTTGCCGATCAGCCCCGCGCCCCCCAGCTCCTTCACCTCCGTCGGAAGCGACAGCGAAAGACCGCGTTCGTGCGCCGCGTTCACCACCGCGCTGGCAATAACATGCCCGGACATCTGGTCCAGCGAGGCGGCAACGCCGAGAACGACATTAGGGTTAATGCCCCGGCTGGATTTGACAGACATCAGCTGAGCCCGCCCGCTGGTCAGGGTCCCCGTCTTGTCAAAAAACAGCACGCGGGTCTGTGCAAGCTGCTCAAGATAGCCGCCGCCTTTGATCAGCACGCCGCGTTTCGCGCATATCGACATACCGGAGACAATGGCGATGGGCACAGACAGGATCAGCGGACAAGGCGTAGCAACCACCAGTACCGCGAGGGCGCGCACGGGATCGCCGGTCAAAAGCCAGGCCACTCCGGCCATGCCTAACGATAAGGGAACAAACCACAGCGCGTAGCGGTCTGCAAGCCGTGAGGCAGGGGCTTTCGCGCTTTGCGCCGCACTAACCAGCCGGACAATACCGGCGAAAGTGCTTTCATTCGCGCTGGCGGTCGCCCGCATTTCGAAAGGCGCGCCAGCGTTAAGCACGCCGCTGCGCAGGGCGGCACCTTCTCTGCGCTCAACCGGCGTTGACTCCCCGCTTAACGCAGACTCATCAAGAATGGCGATACGCGATGTTAAATCGCCATCAACAGGAATGATTTCGCCACTGCGAACCAGCAGGCGATCGTGAGGCCGTACCTGATCCAGCGGGACCTGGACCACCGCATCATTGTCAAATCGGTTAGCGGTTCTGGGGGCTTTTGCCAGTAACGCCGACATTTCCCGCCCGGCACGACGCTGCGCAAAGCTTTCGAGGGATCTGCCGCTGGCAAGCATCACGGCGATAACCACTCCGGTCAGATACTCCTGCAGCACAATCGCGCCACAGATGGATATGAGCGCCAGCATATCCACCCCCGCCTCGCGTCTGGCCAGCGCGCGCAGGGTTTCATACACTAAAAAAACAAGCGCGGGAACGGCTCCGCCTGTCCATATCCCGTGGGCGAGTTCCTGATGCCCCCAAAGCATAAAACCCAGCCCGCTGACCAGCGCGGCCACAGACACGATAAAGATCAGAAAGTTAACCGAGCACAGCTGTTTCATGATGTGAAACTCCCTTGCTGCTGTAACGGACATATCGGCGTGCGGCAATACAATAGTATTTATACGCTAAAAGGTTCAGCGGATCATATCAGGGCTGGCGTTGCAGACGCATGTGACGCCTTCGCGATACAGTACCTTACTGGCCCCGGGCGATGGGGCCAGCTTCGGTGTTATACGTTCATGGCCTGCACAACGGCCCGCCAGGTCTTATAGCCACCGCTGAGGTTACGGGCGCGGAAACCGTGAGCCTGAAGGATACGCAATACGACATGGCCTCTTAAACCACTCTGGCACCCGATCAGGATCTCTTTGTCCCGGGGAAGGCTATCCAGATGGCTCCGGAGTTCATCCACAGGAATGGCCAGCGCATTAGGGTATTCGCCAAACTGGGCCAACTCCCCAGGGCTGCGGATATCCACCAGGCACTGACGCTCAGTATCCATTGTCACTATTTCTCCGGCATGACAGATGGCCGTATCCCCATTGATGACATTGCTCGCCACCATTCCGGCCTGATTGACCAGATCCCTCGCGCTGTTGAACGGCGGCGCATAGGTGAGCTCCAGATGTTCAAGATCGGTAACGCTTAACCCGGCGCGCTGCGCGACCGCCAGCACATCAATGCGCTTATCGACGCCGTTCTTGCCACTGCACTGGGCGCCCAGAATCGCACCGGAGATCGGGTCAAACAGCAGCTTCAGGCTCATCATCGTCGCGCCGGGGTAATAGCTGGCGCGATCGGCGCCGTGAACATACACCTTCTCGTAGCGGGCGCCATGCGCCTTCAGCTGCTTTTCACTGGCGCCGCAGCTGCCAATGCTCAGGGAAAAGACTTTGCAGATTGCCGTTCCCTGACTCCCGCGATACTGGCTGTGACGGTCAAGCATGTTGTCGGCCGCAATACGCCCCTGGCGGTTAGCCGGCCCGGCGAGAGGAAGTAGCGCAGGTTCGCCGAAGACGAGATCCGGGGTTTCGACCGCATCGCCAACAGCATAAATGTCCGGGAATGACGTCTGCATATTCGCATTCACCTGAATCCCGCCCCGTTTGCCGGAAACAATACCCGCCTCAACGGCCAGCCGGCTTTCCGGTTTAACGCCAATAGCCATCAGCACCATATCCGTACGCAGCGCGTCGCCGGACGAAAGCTCAACGCTCAGGCCGTCAGCCGTTCTGGATACCTGCTTTAATGCCGTCTTCAGCCGTAAATCCACGCCATGCTCACGAATTTCCTGATGTAGCGCGGATGCCATTTCCGGATCCACGGGCGCCATGACCTGTTCCCCCATCTCCAGCAGCGTCACGCGAATGCCCCGTTCGGTCAGAGCTTCCATAACCTCCAGACCGATGAAACCGCCGCCCACCAGCGTAGCGTGAGAAACCGAGCGTTCTGCAATCCATGCCAGGATGGCATCCATATCGCTTATGCTGCGAAGGGAAAATACACCCGGCTCCGCTACCCCAGGTATCGGCGGGATGACCGGCGCGGCGCCTGTACTTAACAGCAGGCGATCCCATGTCTCAGTATAGATTTCCCCGGTAGCGAGGTTCTTAACCGTCACCGTTTTTTGCGCCGGCTCAACCGACATCACCTCGTGACGCACCCGGACGTCAATATTGAAGCGAGCCTTAAACTCCTGCGGCGTTTTCAATATCAGCGACTGGCGCAACGGGATGGTCCCGCCAATGTGATACGGCAACCCGCAGTTCGCGAAGGAAACGTATTCCCCTCTTTCCAGCACCACGATATCGGCATCTTCTGACAGACGACGAGCTCTGGCGGCGGCGGACGCCCCACCGGCAACACCACCGACAATAACAATTTTCATCCTATCTTCCTCCCCAGTAGCGGCCAGGCAAGCGCAGCCAGACCTGGTAATATTATATCAAATTATATTATATAAAATTATATATTGAATAATGTCAACCCTCCTGACAGCGTGCGACGCCAGGAGCCCGCTACCGTCGCAGGGAGTTTGTTACCAGCGGTATTTCACCCCCAGCATCCCCTGGGTGTCGCTATAACCTTTATCACCCATCTGCACGCCCACGTTAGCCCACACGCTCAGCCGGTCATTCACTTTGCCCTCTACCCCGGTGCGAATTTCCGCCAGGTTGCGGGCGCCATCGCGGCGGACCGGGGTGCCGTCCATCCTCACGCCAAAGGTTTCGCTGTTGTGGATCCAGTTCACCTCCACGAACGGCTGGAATTCGCGCTGTTTGCCGTCATCCAGCTTGTGGTGGCTGTTCAGCCAGGTTCTGACACCCAGACGCGTCTGAATGTTGCCGTCGCCCTGGGTTTCGATGCGGGTGCCGTCATGCCGGGTATGTGCGTCGTCCTTCACGCCCATCCAGGTGACCTGCGCCTGCGGCTGGATATACCAGGCGTTCAGCGTCCCCTGGCTGCCGGTAAACTCCCCGGCCTTCAGGGTGTAACCGGCCTCCAGCGATGCGGTCAGCCCTTTTGAGCGGTAGCTGTCGCCGTCACGGTTATCCGCACTCACGCTGTTGTCGAACCAGTTGTACAGCATCCAGCTGTCGACATACGCCCCGGTTTTATCCGCCTCGTTCTGGTACCAGGTGCCGTACAGGCCAGCGCTGTAGCCGCTGATGCGTCCGTCAGAGCCGTACCCGGCGCGGTCGCTGCGGGTGTTGCTGCGCTCACTGGCATAGCCCCCCATCACGCCCAGATGCCAGCGGTCCTGGCCGTCGCGGCTCCACTGCGCGATATCGCCGCCCAGCTGCAGCACATAGCGGTTGCTCTGGGTCTTCAGTTGACCGTCACCAGCAGACGAACGCTCGTGACCGCCGACCTGCCGCATCCACAGACGGCTGGCCGGTCCCTCATCTTTCAGCGCACCAGTGTACTGCGGTTCACCGAGACGGTCGTGCAGACGGGTGTTAAACAGCGTGTTGGCCGCCGCGATATTGCTGATGTAGCTGCCGGCTTCCGGGCGCAGCGCATTCGCGGCCGTCGGATCAACGACCGGCGACGGAACCACCCCGCTCCATTTACTGGTCAGGTACCAGTTATTCGCCGCAGCGTCGGTGCCTTTCGCCAGGGTATAGACCCAGGCGCCAGCTTCCACGGTGCCGGTGGTCAGGGCAAAGTTCCCCGCAGAGCTACCTTCGACCTGAATCATTTCGATACCGTTCACCGTCTGTTTCCCGGTACCGCCGGTATTGGTCACGCTCACCCGAGTGTTGCCGGCTGTGCTGCCGTGGACGATCAGTTTGTCCGTCGGTGAGTCATCCCCGCCCAGCGCGGTGTTCATCGCGATAAGCCCGTCGCTGCCGGTGTAGTTGCCCTCAACGGTCAGGGTTTTGAAATCACTGCCCGTCGGCCTGGAAATCGCAATGGTCCCGGCGCTGCTCAGGTTGTTGACCTGCGAATCGGCAGTCATGTTCCAGCGGCTGGCCGTATCGATATCCACATCGGTCGGATCGATCCACCCGGTCAGTCGTGCGCCGTTTTGCAGGTTCAAGCGGCTGCCGCTGCTGCCGATGATGTTGCTGGTCAGCTGTGCGCCGCCGTTGACGCCATCAAGGATCAGTTCACCCGCGTTCAGCTCTGTGTCTGCGGTCCAGCCGGTCTGCCCCGCCAGCGTCAGGCTACCGTCACCGGTTTTGATAAAGCGACCGCCAGCCACATCGCCGTCGGCGATATCGCCTGCAAAGCGCGTATTGTCAGCGTCTGTGGCGTTAACGGCGGTCAGCGTCGCGCCGTTCAGCAAGAGCGTACCGCCGCTGCCGCTCAGGCGGTTGGCCTGCTGGTCGTTACCGTTCAGATCGAGCACGCCATCGTTGATGATGATGTCGCTGCTGCTGTTCAGGGTATCGGCGATATCGGTCCGCAGCGTGCCCGCATTGACGGTGGTGCTGCCGGTATAGCTATTGATGGCGGAGAAAATCAGCGTACCGTCGCCGGTTTTACTGAGGCTTTTTCCGTCCCAGCCGAAGCCATATGCGGCGGAGAGTGTGTTGTCCTGCAGTGCGTCGCCGAGGGTAAAGCTGTTATTGCCCGCGACGTTGAACGTACCGTGCGCACTGGCGTTTTCGGTGTTTAACCAGACCAGATCAAACTTCGCGATGACATTTTTGCTGTCGTTATCTTTCTTCGCCCATCCAATCAGGAAATGGTCAATATCGACGTAATCCTGCAAAGCCTGTCCGGCGACGGTGTAGCGGAAATCGCCGCCGATCCCGTTCTGGGTGTGGATCAGGGTATACTGATTCTCATCCGTGACGGGCGCGTAACCGGTAATATCCAGCGTATTGTTTCCTGCGAGCTGGAGCGTATCGGCACTCAGCGCCGGGTCGCTGGCAATATCGACCTGTGTGGCCACGCCGTTGCCGAGGTTCGCGTCAGCGGCAATGGTCAGCGTTTTATCCGCATCAATTTTCAACGTACCGCCAGACATATTCAGGCGGTTAGCGCCCACCGAGTTAGCTATCTGCAGGTCGCCGCTACCGGATTTTGTCAGCGTCTGAACGTTTTCCAGCGTCCCGGCAATCATGGCGCGATCGGCGATCGCCAGGTCCGCGCCGCTGTTGCCCATGGTCAACAGCGCACCGGGCTGGACATCCAGCGAGGTAAAACTCTGCGCCATGTTTTGTGCGTTCAGCGTCCCTTCGGCCAGATTGAAGCCGCCGCTATTGAGGAACTGCCAGGCGTTACCCGCCAATAAAACGCCCGAGCCTGTTTTTTCCAGTTTTCCCTGCCCCGTAAGAACGCCGCCGAGCGTCAGCCGATCGGTTCCGTCGGTTGCAATCGTCACCGTATCACCCGCCGCGGCGCCAATCAGTCGGTTACTGGCGTTGAGCTGCAGCGTGCTGTCGCCGCTGCTTTTAATCAGCGAACCATCAGCGAAATTCATTGTGCCGGATGAAAGCACATTCACAGCGTTCGCCGCCGTACCGGTTGATAATAATGTTGCGCCGTCCTTCAGCGTGAAGCTGGTGCTACTGGAGTTCACGCCGTACTGCGCGTTGTCTTTCAGCTCCATCTCGCCGCCATAAACGGTGGTTTTAGCGTAAATCCGCGATTGTGTGCTCAGTGAGCCAGCAGTGAAATCTTCCCCGGTAAAGGTGACTTTCCCGTCGGTACTGTCGCTGCCGTTGGTGGTGTTGATCCCGACAACCACATTCACGACTGCGCCGTTGGCGTTAAAGCTGGTGATCGGGTCGCGAAACAGCACCTGGCGTCCCGCTTCAGCGGCGATGTTCAGGGTGCCGTTCGGCTGGCGGATATTGATGGCGTTAGCCACCGCGTTGGTCAGATTAGGCGTCGTACCGGCGCCGACCTGGGTGAAATTATTATAAAACTGGATATCGCTGTTTTTTGCGTGCAGCAGGCTTGTGCCGGTGTAGCTCGCCCCGTTGCCGATCAAGATGGCGCCCGCAGACTGGGTATTGGAGTAGTTATCATGCACTTTTATGCCATCGGTGCCGTTTGTTTCCATTATCAGACCGGTCTGCGCAACAATGGCGCCCGCAGTATCTCTGATGCCCCGGTTGCCATAAATATCAGCGTTACCATAAAACTGCACATTTCCGTCGGAAAACAGCGCGCCGCCCGAGCTGGTTGAGTAGTTATTACCGATAATAACGATGGCGTCCGTGCCGCTGAAGATGATATCGCCCGTGTAACGTGTCCGAATGACGCCCCCGGAAATGCCGGGATTGGCGTTATTAGTCAGCGTTGCATTGCCTTCAAATATGACATCGCCGTTAATGGTATCAACAGCGGGATCGTAGGTGTATGCGCTGTTGTTATCAAATACGACGGTTCCGTTCGCACCGCGGAAAACCACATCCGAACTGGAGATAATAAGGCTGCGGGAGCCATTACTGGCATGGTTATCGATAAAACGTAGCTGGCTGCCATCGCCGAGCTCGTACACAATCCCTGAGGTAGTGGCAGCACTATAAACCGCCCCTCCCACAGAGTTGCTTATTGTCATATTAATACCGTCCAGCAGTTTAATGACCGCTTGCTGGGTTCCACTCAGGCTAATCAGGTTAACCCCGTTGCCGGTCGCATTAAACAGCCAACTGTCGGAACCCAGAGTCGTATTGCTGTCGACGATAAGCGTTGCCGGTGAGGTGCTGGTGCCATAAAAAATGAGATCAGATAAACGGTTTGCCTGACCTGAACCGGCGCCATAGAGCTGCGACAGATAAGCGGTATCTCCCGCATCGATCGCGACCGTCGCGGCGAACGACGGCGCTATCCCGATCATTGCCGACACGATAATGGCTACCGCCGCAGACAAGCCCGCCAGCGCGCGACGCCCGGTTCGTTTTCCTCGGGCCCTGGCAAACTCGGATACAGCGACCCAGGCACCAGTGGCTTCGCTACGGACAACTCTGAATATTTTGTTCATGTTACACGCTCGTTAACTATTTAAATCTGCCCATCTGTTTCAGCGGTTTTATAAAAATGTATATATGGGCTGCAGGTTTATTACGTTGAAATATAAAAATACCCGTCCCTTCAGAAGAAATATCCGAAAGAATTCTTTAACGGAATGTGAATTGCAGTTAAATAAGTGCCTTATTTATTTCCCACGCATTCCTGTTATGGAATAACTGTTACATAGACGTTAATTCCAATGCATCCTGAAAACGTCATCGGGGGAAATAGCTATCCACTGGAAATTATTACGATTTGCTCTGAAACCTGCATGCCAGATAAATGTTTCACATTGCCTGATAACTCCTTTTAAAAAGCAATGACAGAAAGGGAGTCAGAATATTTATGAAAATATATCCATAGCATTAGCGAGGTTTATCCGTATACCTGCGCTGATGCGATGATATTTAATTAGCACTCTTTAACTATTTCCTGAGTACAGTTTTACATTGCGCTGAAAACGAGTCAATAGAGGGGAAATGGATGGATCAAACGCTAATGACGCATCTTAATTACCTTGGCGAATAAATTCTTAGCGGTCCCTGCTTTTTATGCCTGTTTTATCGTGACTTACGATGCTCGCCTGTTTTTGATTTAAGAAATTTGTGCTGCGATTTAAGAACATTGTCAATTATTAAACTGTCTTATCATTCATTTATGATCGCACGATTTGCCACATGCAGAATGACAGAAATATGCATATAGGCCGTATACCCTTGCATAAGGGCACACGGCGCACTACTGCGCCCAGTCGCGACAAGCAACTTTTCTCCGGACACAAGACAGAAGGACAAGTCCTGGTTTACGCCAGGAAGGTTAAAATTACGCCTACACTTGATGCACCGATCCCTGAAAATATTCCCAATGGATATTCCAGGTAATTCCAAGTGTGATAGTGGTCGTTGAAAGAGGATTACGTAAATGGTTGAATAGTGGCGGAGAGAGGGGGATTTGAACCCCCGGTAGAGTTGCCCCTACTCCGGTTTTCGAGACCGGTCCGTTCAGCCGCTCCGGCATCTCTCCGCTGAGGTGGTTGCCATAATGCCAGGATCTTTGGCATTTTAACAGACCCTGTCCCTTTAATTGTGTTCAAGTGACGAGTTTGCGAGCAAAGCGATGATTAAATGGCCCTGGAAAACACATGATGCGCCCCACGAAGCCGGTATTCAGTGGGAACAGGCACTTGCGATTCCTGTTTTAGCGAACCTTTCGATTGATGAGCAGGAGAACCTGACTCACCTGGCGGAGCGTTTTTTGCAGCAGAAGCGGATTGTCCCCCTCCAGGGGCTCACGCTCACGCCGGAACAGCACGCGCGTATTGCCCTGCTGTTCTGCCTGCCTGTGCTGGAACTGGGCCTTGAGTGGCTTGATGGTTTCCACGAAGTGCTGGTCTACCCTGCCCCCTTTGTGGTCGACGACGAATGGCAGGACGACATCGGTCTTGTCCACAACCAGCGGGTCGTTCAGTCCGGTCAGAGCTGGCAGCAGGGCCCCATCATTCTGAACTGGCTTGATATCCAGGATTCATTCGACGCCTCCGGCTTTAACCTCGTCGTGCACGAAGTGGCGCATAAGCTTGATACCCGCAATGGCGATCGCGCCAGCGGCGTGCCGCTCATCCCGCTGCGCGAAGTCGCTGGCTGGGAACACGACCTCCATGCGGCAATGAACAACATTCAGGACGAGATAGACCTGGTGGGAGAAAGCGCCGCCAGCATTGATGCCTATGCCGCGACCGACCCGGCCGAATGTTTCGCCGTATTGTCGGAGTACTTCTTCAGCGCCCCGGAGCTTTTTGCCCCGCGTTTCCCGGCGCTGTGGCAGCGTTTTTGCCATTTCTACCGTCAGGATCCGTTATTACGAATTCGTGATAATGCCCACAGCAACGAAGGAAATCCGCGTACAGTTCACTAAAACAACACATTGCGCTAATCTCAGCCAGTTGAATCAGTAAGTTAATTTTAGTGTTGACACAAAAAACGACGGCCAGTAGTATTCGCCTCGTTCACACGATTCCTCTGTAGTTCAGTCGGTAGAACGGCGGACTGTTAATCCGTATGTCACTGGTTCGAGTCCAGTCAGAGGAGCCAAATTTAAAAACCCCGCCTCGGCGGGGTTTTTGCTTTCTGTCACGCCGGAACCGGCAAGCGGATACCGCTTTGCGACAGCAGCCCCATTTCGCAATACATCGCGCAGGCCGCACTGACGATCGACATTGCCAGCGCCGCGCCGCTCCCTTCGCCAAGACGCAGGTCAAGATGGATAAACGGTTCCAGCCCAAGGTGCTCCAGCGCCCGTTTAGCCCCCTTCTCAGCCGAAAAATGGGAAGGAATGCAGTAGTTTTTCACTTCCGGCGCAATCTGGCAGGCGGCGATCGCCGCGGCATACGAGAGGAAGCCGTCCAGCACCACAGGCAGTCCGCATGCGCCAGCACCCAGTATTACCCCAGTCATGCCCACCAGGTCATACCCGCCGACTTTTGCCAGCACATCGACGGCGTCACGCGCATCAGGTCTGTTAACCCGTATCGCCTGACCGACGATCGCCTCTTTATGCTGTACGCGGTCCTGCGGTAAATTCGCGCCGATCCCCACCACATCATGCGGGGCGCAGCCGGTCAGTACGCTGATTATCGCCGACGCTGGCGTCGTATTAGCAATACCCAGCTCGCCGACGCCAAATACGGAGATCCCCTCCTGCGCACGCTTTTTAACCAGCCCGGCGCTTGCCAGCAGCAGGCGCTCCGCATCCTGGCGCGTCATCGCTGGCCCCTGGGCGATATTACCGCACCCCCGGGAGAGTTTAAGGCTGAGCATATTGTCGATAGGCTCGCCATCAATACCGATATCGACAGGCAGCACCGAGGTCTGGCTATTGCGGGCCAGCACGCAGACCCCGGTCAGCCCTTTTTGCATGTTGATGGCCTGAATCCAGGTCACTTCTTTCGGCGTCGCCGCCACGCCTTCATCAAATACGCCATGGTCGGCGCACATGACAATAATCTCTTTTTGCAGATTATCGAGCCTGTCGATGCCCCACATCCCCGATAGCTGTATTGCCAGACTTTCCAGCCGCCCAAGGCTGTTAGTCGGCTTCACCAGGCCATCAATATGCCGGGAGGCCCCCTGCATTTTTTGCGTATCCAGCGGTCTGATGGCCGTCACCAGCTCCGTCAATGTCCCCATCCTCGTCATCCTCACTCTTCAGTTTGCCAAACGCTTCTGCCATTAAATACGCGCAACACCCAAAATCCGGCCTGATTATCAACGACCGTGTAGGCATCGTGCCCGAAAGGGAAATGCCACATCGCCTCCACGGGCATCCCTAGCCAGGTCGCCAGCATCAGGCTCAACACGCCCTGATGCGCCACAATCAGCGTGTCTGTATTCTCCCGCTGTTTACCTGTCTCATCCGCAGCCTGCCTGACGCGCGCGGCAAAGTGCGAGAAGGCCTCGCCGCCGTCCGGCGTGGCGTTTTGCCAGTCATCCATCCAGCGCTGCCACGACGCGGGGCTCTCTTTTTCGATGTCGCTGAAATGCCGCATTTCCCATTCGCCAAAATCCAGCTCATTGAGGCGCGAATCAACATGCAGCTCCGCCCCCGCCGGAACGACCAGCCGCGCCGTTTGCTGCGAGCGCTGCAGCTGGCTGACTATCGTCCGTCCAAAGGAGACCCCAGACAGATACCCGGCGACGCGCCGGCTTTGTCCAATCCCCTGTGGCGATAGCGATAAATCGGTGCTGCCGTAAAATACGCCGCTGACGTTGGCCGTTGTCTGACCGTGCCGAACCAGAAAAAAACGCATAAATCAGACCCACAATAGCGCCAGCAGGAAGACCATTTCGCCGATCTCTTCCATCGCCCCCAGGGTGTCCCCGGTCAGCCCTTTCAGCCGGCGGCTTAAAAAGGATTTCACCGCGTTGACGGCGGCCCAGGTGATAATACTGGCGATAAGCCCGCGTATCCCCGCCATGCCCACCACAAGCGCCATCCCGATGCATAAGGTGACGACGACCTCTTTGCCGCTAATGCACCCGAGATAGGCGTTCGCCATTCCCGCCCCTTCGCGCGCATAGCGCTGCCGGTACATGGCCAGTACCATGCCCGTACGCCCGACGACAGGGGCGCACACCAGCAGCGCAAACAGGGTATTTACCGGCAGATGCGCCAGGGAGATCACCGCAGCCACTTTGATGAGGATACAAAAGACAATCGCCAGACCGCCGTATGTCCCGAGCCGGCTGTCGCGCATAATCTCCAGCATACGTTCGCGGGTGCGCGCGGAAAAAACGCCATCGCAGGTATCCGCCAGACCGTCAAGGTGAAAGCCGCCGGTCAGCAGCACCAGCGCCAGTACCCAGGCGACCGCGCCAATATAGATTCCCCCGCCGGTCTGGCTCACCGCCAGATAGCCTAATCCGGCCAGTACGCCGACTATCACGCCGACTATCGGGAACCAGGGGACGCCACGGCCATACTGCGAAAACTCAACGCCATCGCTCCATTTTTCCGGTACCGGAATGCGGGTGATGAACCGCAGCGTCGCCCATAACATTTTTAACGGCATTTAATTTTTACTCCAATACCGGAGACGACCAGCCACACGTCCTGCGCGGCCTGCGCCAGCTTTTGATTCGCCCGCCCGGAAATATCAACAAAATGACGCGCCAGCCGATTTTCTGGCGTGATGCTCATCCCCAGCTCATTGGTCACAATGTAGACCGGCGCCGCCGACTGCTGGCATGCCGCAATCAGGTCGTCCACCTGCTGCTGCAACACCGCCTCGAGCGCCGGGAAATCGAGGGTGTCCGGCGAAGCGCCGCCGCTGGCCTCATAGAGCAGGTTCGACAGCATCGTGGTGATGCACTCCAGTACAACGCCTTCCCCTGGCTGCACCTGGTGGCGAATCACGTCGCCCAGACCGCGATACCCTTCCCAGGTTCGCCAGTGCGAGGGGCGCTGGGCGCGGTGCTTATCGACACGCAGCGCCATTTCGTCATCCGTGATAACGGACGTCGCAATATACAGAACGCGTTCACACTGCTGAGCCGCCAGCCGTTCGACGTGAGCGCTTTTCCCGCTGCGCGCTCCCCCGGTGACTAAAATCATGCGCCTTCCTCCCGATGCTCCTGCATTATTTTATAAATCTTTTGAATATCAATGTGCTCTCTCATGGCGCTCGCTAATATATCAAACTGCTGAGCCTTATACGCCGCGTAGTCTACCGCCACATCCAGCGGCGCTAATCCTTTGCGCTGGCGCAAACCGTCCACCATTGCGCGCGTGAAAGCATCGTTATCGAACAGGCCGTGAAGATACGTCCCTAGCACCGTCCCATCATCGCTAATGGCGCCGTCCGCTACGCGCTCGCCGTCTTTCTCCAGGAACAGCGCCGGGCGACAGCCGGAGGCCAGCTGCGTCTCCCCCATATGAATTTCATAGCCTTGCACCCTCACGCCTGAAGCCTGCGTCAGCCACGCGGGCAGCGATAGCGCCATTTGCGCCGAAACCTGGGTCGTGGTTTTGCGCTGCGCGAAGTGGGTCACGGTATTGAGCATGCCGAGCCCGGGCATCGTCCCCAGCCCCGACTCCACCTCATCGATAATGGTATCGCCGAGCATCTGATAGCCGCCGCAAATTCCCATGACAGGCACCTGCTGCCGATGAGCCTGCAGCACGGCATGCGCCATGCCGCTTTCCCGCAGCCAGACCAGGTCGCCCAGCGTATTTTTACTGCCCGGCAGGATAACCAGGTCGGCCTGCGCCAGCTCATGCGGATAGCGGACATAGCGCACGCGGACATCCGGCTGCGCCGCCAGAGCGTTAAAATCGGTGAAGTTGGAGATATGCGGTACCTGCACCACCGCAATATCGATCTCGCGCTGCGCTGTTTGCCGGTATTTTCCCTTTTGCAGCGCCACGCCGTCTTCATCTTCGAGATCCACATCCAGCCACGGCATGACCCCCAGTACCGGTACGCCGGTCAGGTTTTCGATCTGCTCAATGCCGGAATACAGCAGCGCCACATCGCCGCGAAACTTATTGATGATAACCCCTTTGACCCGCGCCCGTTCACCGTCGCGAAGCAGCGCCAGCGTGCCGTAGATGGACGCAAAGACGCCGCCCCGGTCGATATCCGCCACGAGGATCACCGGGCACTGCGCCATTTCGGCCATGCCCATGTTGACGATATCGCGATCGCGCAGATTGATCTCCGCCGGGCTGCCCGCCCCTTCCAGCACCAGCACATCGTGCTCCTGCGCCAGGCTGGTATAGACCTCCAGAATCTGTGCGCGCAGACGCGGTTTGTACTCGTGATAGCTGACGGCGTCCATATCGGTCGCCATCTGCCCCATCAGCACCACCTGCGCCTTGCGATCGCTGGTCGGTTTCAACAGCACCGGGTTCATCCGCACGTCCGGCGTAATCCCCGCCGCCTGTGCCTGAAAAATCTGCGCACGCCCCATCTCTTTGCCATCGGGCGTGATGCCGGAATTGAGCGCCATATTCTGCGACTTAAACGGCGCGGTCCGCAGGCCATCCTGATAAAAAATACGGCACAGCCCCGCCACCAGCACGCTTTTACCGACGTCAGACGCCGTTCCCTGCAACATAATCGCCTGCGTCATGAGGCCTCCTTCATTACGTTTTGTTGTCGCATACGGCTGAAAAATTCATCTTCTGTTTTGCATAACGGCAGCCCCAGCTGCGCATGCAGTTTAACCAGCCAGGGCTGCGTCAACCCGGCCTGCTCAATCAGCTCAGTACGGGCGAAGACGTCGCCCGGCGCGCCGTGCGCCAGCACTTCGCCGTGACGCAGAACGTAAACGGCATCGCTGACTTCATATATCAGGTCGATATCATGGCTGGAGATCGCGACGTGGTTTCCCTGCGCCACAATACGCCTGATAATCTCGATCATCTGCGCGCGTCCGGAAGGATCGAGGCCCGCCGTTGGCTCGTCGAGCAGCAGATATTTCGCCCGCAGCACCAGCGCCCCGGCGATAGCCACCCGCTTTTTCTGCCCATGGCTCAGGCACTGGATCGGCTGCTGGCGAAAGTGCTGCGCGTCGACCAGCGTCAGCGCATCGTCGACGCGCCGGGCAATTTCCGCCTCCGCCACGCCCAGGTTGCGCAGGCTAAAGGCGATATCGCTGTCGATATCGGTGTAAAAGATTTGCTGATCGGGGTCCTGAAACACCGTCGCCACCTGTTGACGTAGCGCCAGCAGGCCGCGCTTGCTGTAATCCAGCGGTTTTCCCTGCCACAGCACCGCGCCCTGCTGCGGCCGCAACAGGCCGCTCAGGTTCATAAACAACGTGGATTTTCCGCAGCCGTTCGCCCCTACCAGCCCGGTGACGGCATGCGTCGAAAAATCCAGCGTCAGCCCTTTAAGTACCTGCGCATCCTGATAGCGAAACCAGAGATCGGCGGTGGCAAGCATGGTGCAATTCCTTACAGGTGAAAATCACCCTGATACAGTTTGATATCAAGCACAGTGGCCATCTGCTGATAGCGGATCAGCACCCGGGTAAACAGCAAGCCGACCAGCATCGCCAGCGAGCGATAGCCCTGCGGCAGGCTACGATAACCAAAACGCAGCGTCTGCGCGCGGTGAATAGCCAGCGCTTCGTCTAACAGAATAAAAATAAAGCGCCAGGTCAGCAGAATCTGTTCGGTGAGCAGCCGCGGCACGCGCGCCCGCTTAAGCAGCACAATCAGCTGCGGAAACGGCAAATTCAGCACCAGCCAGAACGTCGACGCCAGCGCGGCAAGGCTGCGCCAGAAGGTTTCATTGGCGGTAGCCAGCCCCGAAGACGTAACCCCCAGCCAGTAGCCGCCAATCGGGACTCCCGCCGCCAGCGTCTGCGGGTCGCGGCTGACGCTGAACAGAATGGTCAGCACGCCGACCAGCAGAAAGCCGAACGGCAGCGCCATCCAGCGACACCAGCGCCAGAAGGTAATGCGCAGCAGCCAGCAGGTCAGCGCGGCAATCAGCGCCAGTTCGATAGCCTGCCCCGACGGCGGCAGGACAAACGCCAGGATAATCAGCAGCAGCCAGAGCAAAAATTTGCGCTCTGGCGCGACGTGAAACCAGCGGCTCTGGTAGCTAAGCCTGTCAAGCCCGGTCATCACGGCGCTGTCTGCCTTTGGTGTAGCCCAGAATGTAGAAGATAACCGCAGCGCCCAGCGAACCCTGTAGGGTAAACAGCAGGCTTTCAATTTCACCGCTGGCGGGTTCGTACAGCGGCGTAAACCACGGTTTGTAATGCGGAGCCACCACCTGGATCTGGCTTTCGGCTTCGCCATCCGAGCCGCCAAACTCACCGCCATGATCGATAAAAAATGGCAGGATCATCAGGGCGATCACCATCGCCAGCAGTATCAGCATCTTTTTCATTTCAGTGTCCTTGTGCGGTAATCAGCTGGCGTTTGGTCAACTGGTCGTAAATCATCACCGTCAGCAGCCCCTCGGCGATAGCGATTGGGATCTGCGTCAGGCAGAAAATGCCCATAAACTTCACGATAGAGCCCGTCGCGCCCGCCGTCGGGTCCGGAAAGGCCACGCCCAGCTGTACCGAGGTCACAAAGTAGGTCACCAGATCCGCCAGCATGGCGCACAAAAATACCCCGACATCGCGACGGATCCCGGCGCGGCAGGCCATTTTCCACACCATATACCCCACCACCGGGCCAATCACCGCCATCGACATGCCGTTAGCGCCCAGCGTGGTTAAACCGCCGTGCGCCAGCAGCAGCGCCTGAAACAGCAGCACAATGGCGCCAAGAATGGCGACAACGCCCGGCCCGAACAGGATAACGGCCAGCCCCACCCCGGTGGGATGCGAGCAGCTGCCGGTTACCGACGGGATCTTCAGCGCCGACAGCACAAAAATAAACGCCCCGCACAGCGCCAGCAGGACCTTCTGATGGCTGTCCTCCTGCACAATACGGCGCAGGCGCACCAGTCCGTACCACAGACACGGTAAAAAGAGCAGCCACCACGCCAGCGCCCACATCGGCGGTAAAAAACCCTCCATGATGTGCATCGCAAACGCCTGTTCCGGCACCACCATCAGCAATAGCGCCGCAGCCAGGCCGCTGAATGACAGCTGTTTAAGCTGTTGTTCGAGCTTCATTCTGCATACTCCCACTGTTTGTTGACCAGAATGGTCGAAAAATACGGTAACGGCTGGTCGTCCTCGACCTCGTTCAGATGCCGCCAGCACTGCTCGCCGGGGAGCGTGGCCTCGGACATCATCAGCGCGCAGCCCAGCAGTCCCGCCTGCCCCAGCAGCGCTTTAATACGCGCAAACCGGCCATAAACCTTCATCAGCACCAGGCTGTCGTGCTGCTTTAACGCCTGCGCAATTTCCGCTTCCGGCGCGGTACAGGAGATCACCGCCAGCGACTGCTGCTCCATCGCCAGCGGCGTTTTTGAACGGGCGGCAATGGCGGCGAACGAGGTCACGCCGGGAACAATCTCCAGCCAGTCCGGACAACCGATGCGCTGAAGTAAGAACACCCAGGTGCTGAACAGCATGGCGTCGCCCAGGGTGATGAAGCCGACCCGTTTGCCGCCCTTTACCTCACCGATCAACGCGGCGGCCACGTCGTCCCATACCGCCTCTTTTTCAGCGCTGTCGGCGCTCATGGGAAAATGGCAGCAGCGGATTTCGGTCTGCTCGCCGACGTACTCCCGGACGATTGAGAGCGCCAGGCTGTCGCCGCCTTTGCGCCCCGCCGGAGCGTAGAGGATATCCAGCGATCCGAGGATCCGTGAGGCGCGAACGGTAATCAGGTCGGCTGCGCCCGGCCCGGTGCTCAGGGCATACAGTTTACCGCTCATGCCGCTTCCTCCATCGCCACGCCCAGCGCCTGCTGTAAATGGGCGACAAACATCTCCCGCACCGCCGGGTTTTCCCCCAGTCCGCTCAGCCACGGCGTCGCCGGGATCCCGGCCGCGTTAAACAGCGTCTTCCAGGAGTCCTCTTCATCAGACGCCATGTCGTTGATGGCGTGATCGCCCGCCACCAGCATCAGCGGCATCAGATGCACGGCGGTGACGCCCTCTTTGCGAAGACTGTCAATCAGGATATCGACTTCCGGGTAGCTCTCCACCGCGCCAACGCGAGCCGGGAAACCCTGCGCCATCATCATGTGGTCAAGGCAGGCATAGGCCGCAAAGGCGTGGTGGCTGGCGCCGTGGCCCATAAACACCACTTTTTCCGTCGCCCCGAGCGTCGGCATCTGCTGTTGCAATGCGCGCATCAGCTGCGCGTAATCGTCGTGGCTGCTCAGCAGCGGTACGCCCAGCGTCAGGCGGGTAAACAGCGGACGCATACTCTGTACTTCGCGGACGATTTTTTCATATTCATCGCCGTTGATGATGTGCAGGGACTGAATCGCCACATCCTGATATCCCTGGTCCGCGAGCTTTTGCAGCGCCTGCAGCGGCGTATCAATATCAATACCGTCGCGCTGTTTGAGCTTGCGAATGATCATCCCGGAGGTGAACGCCCGAAACAGGTGGCGGTCAGGGCAGCTTGCCGCCAGCGCACGTTCGCAGGCCACAATGTTCTTCTCGCAGGTATCGTGATAGCTGGTGCCAAAGCTGACCACCAGAAGCGCCTTTTTCATCTCTAACTCCTTAAGCAGCGGCCAGCCAGCGCGACAAACGCTGTTTAAATGCGGCCTGACTTTCCAGTAACTCGTCTCCCGTCACCAGCGGCGCCGGGCGTGAAATCACGATGCAGGGAATACCTGCATCCAGACAGGGTTGAACCTTTTCCTGATAGCCGCCTTCTGCGCCGGAGGCTTTGGTAATCACGACGTCAGCCCGACACTGGCGATAAAACGCGGCGTTAAATTCAGCGCTGAAGGGCCCGCACATCGCGAAGATCTCTGCGACGCCAAAGCCGAGACCGGCGCACTGTTCAATCACATCGGGCACCGGCAGCACCCGGGCCAGCAGCGTTTTCTCCGGCAGCCCCGCGCGCCAGCGCGCCAGATCCTTACTGCCGGTTGTCAGCAGCACGCGCTCGCCAAACCGCCGCGCGATATCGCAGGCCTGTTCGATTCCCGGCACGCTGTAGAGCAGCGGATGGGTCAGGCCGCTGAGCTGCTCGGGGCGCTGATAGCGGCTGAGCGCAACGCCCGCAGCCTTACAGGCCAGCATGATGTTGCGGCTTACCACTTCGGCATACGGATGCGACGCGTCAATCACCCAGCGGGTCGCATTCTCCGTAAGCCAGGCAACCATCTGCTGCTGCTCCATGCGGCCACAGCGGACCTGGCCCTTAATGTCGCCCGCCAGGCGCTCCCCGGTCGGCGTCGCCACCGACAGGGTGTAGGCCACTCCGGCCGCATCCAGCTGCTGGCACAGCGCGCGGGCATCGCTGGTGCCGCCGATGACCAGCACATCGCCATCATTCACAGCACGTAACCTCGTGGTGTAATCATCAGTCCGTCCTGCACATAGGTGGCTTTATTCCCCACGATGACCAGGCTGGTCATATCCACCGGTTCAAAATCCATATCGCCCAGCGTGGTCAGCCATTTCTCCTGCTTTTTCCGCCCGGCGGACTTCACCACCCCCACCGGCGTCTGCGCGCTTTTACTGGCGCAGAGCAGCTCAAATGCGCGCGCCAGATGACCTTCGCGACCCCGGCTGCGCGGGTTATAGAAACAGATAACAAAGTCCGCTTCCCCGGCGGCGATAATGCGTTTTTCAATGACCGGCCACGGGGTCAGCAGATCGCTTAAGCTGATGTGGCAAAAGTCATGCATCAGCGGCGCGCCGAGCAGGGACGCGGCGGCGATACTGGCGGTCATCCCGGGAATCAGGCGAACCTCAACATCCAGCTTCTGTTTGCTGACCAGTTCCAGCACCAGCCCGGCCATGCCATAAATTCCGGCGTCGCCGCTGCTGATAAGCGCCACGTTATGTCCGGCCTGCGCCAGCTCAATCGCCGCCTGACAGCGTTCAATCTCTTTGCACATGCCGGTTTTGATCACCTGCTTGTCGCCGGTAAAGGCCTTCACCAGATGGGTATAGGTTTTGTAGCCAACGATGATTTCTGCCGCCTGCAGCGCCTCTACGGCTTCCATGGTCATCATGGCCTGCGAGCCAGGGCCGATCCCAATTACGGTTAACATCAGTGTGAAACTCCCAAAGTAATAGTGACGCCCTGTTCACGCAGGGTTTCGCCTAATAGTTGCCCATGACTCAGCAGCCAGGCTGCCGGACCAGAGACACTCCCCACCCCAACCGTCTGGCGCACAAACGATGACGTCGGGAAGCGGTGTTCATGCTCACGCAGCGCGTCAGCGGTAAAGGTTTCAAACGGCACGCGCCAGCTGGAGGCAAGCTGAATCAGTCCCGTTTCGTTTTTCTTCAGCGAGACGCTGCCGATCGCTTTCAGCGCCAGAGGATCGAACCGCTGGGCCTCAAGCTGGCGCGCCAGCAGCGCGGCCAGCAGCGGGAACGGCGTGTCGCGACGACAGCCAATACCCGCCACCACGCGCTGGGGCACCAGCTTCCAGTGCGGCAGCGGAAGTTCCGGCAGCTCGTTTCGCAGCGTGATGCACACCAGCGCATCCAGTTCGGGAAGCTGCTGCAGGCTGGTCACGGTGATAAATCCCCGGCGATCGCAACGGCTGACGTCTTCTGTCAACGCCTCATCCCACCACAGACCGACCCGCTGACGGCTGACCAGCATCTGGTTGACGATTTTTACCGCCGTCCGGAAGTCGGTCATCCGGGCGTTTAGCTGGAACGCGAGGGTATCCAGCGCCGCCATCTCATTAACGTCAGTGGCGGTGGTAATCACCGGGTCAGCCCCTATCATCCCTGCCAGATAGCGGGTTAACGCATTTGCGCCTCCCGCATGACCAGAGAGCAGGCTGATAACGTGCTGCCCGCGCTCATCGATCACCACGACCGCCGGATCGCTGAACTTGTCGCCGATCAACGGCGCCAGTACGCGTACCGCAATGCCGGCGGCGCCGATAAAGATCAGCGCAGAATAGTTAGCGAATGCCTCGCGAACCGTCCGGGCAAACCCGCCGTCAAACGGCGTAAACCCCTCTTCCAGCAGCTTTTCACTGGTAAAACAGGTCAACGGCAGCATCGCCGCCAGGCGTTTCGCCAACGCCACGCCGCCCGGCGTCAGGCAAAACAGCGCAATAGATTCAGGCTTTACGGTATTCATGGCTAAAATCCGCGGCATAGAGTTTTGAGTAGTGATACTCATCCCCCAGGAAATTCCCGACCAGAATGAGCGCCGTTTTACGGATCCCCGCGTCGCGCACTTTGTCGGCGATATCCGCCAGCGTGCCGCGCACCGTCTGGCTTTCCGGCCAGGTTGCCTTATAGATAACGGCGACGGGCGTGGTCGCCGGATAGCCGCCTTCAACCAGGCGTTCCGCCACCCGGTGAATGCGCTGAACAGAGAGATAAATCGCCATCGAGGTCTGATGGCTGGCAAACGACTCCAGCTGCTCGCGCTCCGGCACCGGCGTACGGCCTTCAAGGCGGGTGATAATCAGGCTCTGCGAGACTTCCGGAACGGTGTACTCAACCCCAAGCTCCGCCGCGGCGCCGAGGAAAGCGCTGACGCCCGGCACCACCTGCCAGGCGATGCCGCGTTTGGTCAGCTCTTCGCCCTGCTCGCGTACAGAACCGTAAAGCGAAACATCGCCGGTCTGCAGACGTACTACGGTCTTCCCGGCCTTCACCCCGGCCTCCATCAAATCGAGGATCTGCTCCAGATGCAGCTCCGCGCTGTCGTGGCACTGCGCCCCGCTCGGGCAATACGCCAGCAGTTCGGTATTGATAAGCGATCCGGCATAAATCACCACCTGCGCCTGTTGCAGCAGCCGGTAACCCTTAAGGGTGATCAGTTCGCGGTCGCCAGGACCTGCGCCGACAAACCACACACAGCGGGGATCAAACGTCTCAGACATGGTGTTCTTCCTTCTGACAGGCGATAACAAAAACGGGATTATTCGGTTTGAAATAGTGGCCGCTGCCAAGCGTAGCGAGCGTTGATACCTGCATTTGCAGACAATCCACATTCTGCGCGCCGGTCTGCTGGAGGTGAGCCAGCGCGCTATTGAGGTTTTCCATCAGGATAAAGGTCATCACCAGACGACCGCCGGGATGAAGCTGACGCATGGACCAGTCGATAAGCGGCGTCAGATGGCCGCCGCTGCCGCCCATAAACACCGCATCGGCTTTTTCGGCTACCGCTATCGGCGCCACGCCGGGCAGAATATCGATATTGCTACAGGCAAAATGCTGACGGTTTTCATCAAGCAGCCGCAGGGCCGACGGGTTGCGCTCGATGGCCGTCACGTGCAGAGAAGGAAACTGCAGCGCGGCTTCAATCGACACGCTCCCGGTCCCGGCCCCGACGTCAATCAGGTGGCTGGCGCGATGCAGCTCCAGTTTCGCGAGGGCCAGCGCGCGTACCGCCTCTTTGGTCATCGGCACTGTCTCACCGCGCAGGAAAAGCTCATCTTTCATCAAGGATCACCACTGCGTTCATCTCATAATCGGCACTGACCTCACTGACGGGCAGCCAGTGGATCCGTTCGTTTTCCATCGCCAGGTTTTCGCCAATCACCATCCAGCGCTGGCCTTTCCCGCGCGCCACCAGCTGCGCGGCGATGTCTTTCGGTCCACACAGGCCGTCGGTGACCATCGCCACTTTGTTATGGCGGACCAGCTCATCAAAATTGACGCTGCGGCCGTGGCTGCTGGTGAGCCACATCTCATTCATATCGATGCCCGCCTGCGCGCACAGGTACTGCACCGCGCTGATGCCCGGAATAATGCGCACGCGCGCAATGCCAAAATGCGCCACCATCCGCGTACCGATGCCGTAAAACAGCGGATCGCCGGAGGCCAGGATCACCACATGCTTGTCCTGCCGGGACGCAATCCAGTCCAGCAGCGCCGAAACGTTAGCACCAAGGGCAAACGTCTCGCCGCGAAACGTCGGGAACTGCTGTAAATGGCGTTTTCCCCCCACCAGCGCCTCCGCGCGATCAACGGCGTCGCGTGCGGCGGGCGTCATCAGATGCAGCCCCGAGGGCCCCATTCCCACTACTGTTAACATTGCATCTCCAGGGCGATCGCCTCGACCGGGCGGTTACTGCCCAGCACCTGGTTATCAAAGGAGAACATAATGGCGTCGCAGGTCGGCGGATTGTTGGTAAAGCGCAGCATCTGCATGACGCGCTGGCAGATTCGTACGGCAAGATGGCTGTAGAGATGCTGAAAACCGTACGCATCGATATGCTCCATCGCCGCTTCGGTGGTATCGCAATCGCTGACCAGCGTCAGCAGCTCCAGCGGCGCGCCGAGCAGCGCCAGGTGCGCCACCAGGGTTTCCATGCGCGCGTCGGCAATATGGCTGTGGGTGTGGAAGATCCCGGCGGCAATTTTGATAAGCTTGCCGGGGTGGCCGACCAGCACAATCTGGCGAAATCCCATGCGTACCGCTTCTTCAATCATGTAGCCGACAAAGTTGCTCATGGTGACCACCACGTCAGCGTCGAGACCCATCTGCTCGCGGACAAACCGCTCGCCGTGATTGCCAGGCACCAGCACCACCCGCTCCAGCCCGGCGGCGCGTTTTATTTCCAGCTCCAGGGATAACGAGCGTTTCCAGCTCTCCTCCGACATCGGCGTCACGATGCCGGTCGTGCCGATAATCGAGATACCGCCCAGAATGCCGAGGCGTGAGTTATAGGTTTTCTGCGCCCGCGCTTCGCCTTCAGGCGCAAAGATTTCAATGTCGGCCCCGCGCGCCGGACCAATCGCCTCACGGACGGCGGATTCAATGGTGTGGCGCGGGGTGCGGTTGATCGCCGCGCTGCCGACGGGCAGACCGATCCCTTTGCGCGTCACGGTGCCCACGCCTTCGCCGCCCCGCAGCGCTATCTCGCCGCTGTCGTTCAGCGTCACGCGCGCGAAAATCAGCATTCCGTGCGTGGCGTCGACATCATCCCCGCCGTCTTTGCGGATGGCGGCAATCGCCTGCTGCCCTTCGATGTGCGGCGACTCCACGTTCAGGCACAGCGTGACGCCGGAGGGCGTCACTATCGATACCTGGTGAATCAGATGCTGGCGCAGCACCATCAGCGCGGCGACCTTTGCCGCCGCGGTGGCGCAGGAGCCGGTGGTGTAGCCTTTACGCAATGCCTTGCCGTTATGCCATACCGGGGCATCGAAGGTTCGATCGCTCATCGTGCCCCCTGCAGGTGGTAAAGCATGGCGTTAACAATCGCCGCCGCCACGTTGCTGCCGCCCTTGCGCCCGAGCGCCGCAATGGCGGGAAGATGGCTGTGCGTCAGCGCCTCTTTCGATTCCGCCGCCCCGACAAACCCGACCGGCACGCCCACCACGCCGCTAACCGCAACCTCATGTTCGAGCAGGCGGAACAGCGCCGTCGGCGCATTGCCGAAAACAAACACCTTCTCGCTCTCTTCCGTTACCGCAATATCCACCGCCGCCATCGAGCGGGTGATCCCCTGCGCTTTTGCCTCCGCCACCACCCGCGGGTCGCTGATGTAGCAGCGACACTCGCCGCCAAATTTGGCCAGCAGCGTTTTGTTGATCCCGGAAAGCGCCATCGTGGTATCGGTGTAGATAACGGACGGCCGACTCAGCGCCGCACAGAGCCGCTCCAGCGCGTCGTCGGAAAACCAGAGAATATCCAGCCAGTCGAAATCCGCGGTGGTGTGGATCACCCGTTTGACGATCGCTTCGTGCAGCGGGCTGGCGAACCGGTACTCCGGCCGCGTTTCGCGGACTATCTCGCCGATGATGTCAAAACTTTTGGCTTCAATCGCCTGGGGCTGCTGGATGTATTGCATTGTCTTTTGTCCTCAGGCCGCGCCAACCGCCAGCCAGCGCGCGACGATAAACAGCGCCAGCGCCAGGGTGGAAGCGACCCACATCAGTCGAATCGTTCGGGAAATGTCGTCTACGGCAATCGGGCGCAGCGCGTCGCCGATCCACGGCTTTTCCACGCGCTGGCCAAAATAGTCGTTGGGGCCGCCGAGCCGGATGCCCAGCGCGCCGGCAACCGTCGCCTCCGCCCACGCGCAGTTGGGGCTGCTGTGGTTGTAGCGATCGCGCCAACCTGTGCGCAGCGCGCGGGAACCGTCGTTACGGCACAGAAACGCCGCAACGCTCAGCAAAAGCCAGCTCAGGCGCGCGGGAATATAGTTCGCCACATCGTCCAGCCGGGCGCTGACCATACCGATCGCCCGGTATTTTTCATGTTTGTAGCCCACCATGGAGTCGAGGGTATTGACCGCTTTGTAGGCCATCGCCAGCGGCGCGCCGCCCAGCAGGAGGAAAAACAGCGGCGCGATGATGCCATCTACGGTGTTCTCCGCCACGGTTTCCACCACCGCCCGATTGATCTGTTCCGGCTGAAGCTGCGAGGTATCGCGCCCCACGATCCAGGAGAGCTTTTCGCGGCTCTCGGCAAGGGCGCCAGCGCGCAGCGGCCGCTCAACGTCCTGCGCCGCTCGCGCCAGGCAGCGTCCGGCCAGCACGGTAAAAATCATCCATACCTCAACCGCCCAGCCCAGCCACGGATGAATCGTTCGCGCCAGCGCCAGCACGCCCCAGGCCACGGCCCAGGTCATCCCCACCACCACCAGCCACATCGCGCCGCCGCCGATGCGTAGCGCGCTGTCGCTATGGCAGTAGCGACGAATCACCCGCTGTAGCGCATTGATAAGATTGCCAATCCAGCGCACCGGGTGGGGCCAGCGTTGCGGATCGCCGATAATGACGTCGAGCAGCCAGGCGACGCACCATGCCAGCAGCGTCATAGCGCCTCCCTTGCCGCCGCCAGCCAGCGGTTAAGCATCTGCGGCCGCTGGGCAAAATGGACGTGCAGATAGCTGGCGAAGGCGTTGCCCACCTGCCAGCCGCCGGACCACGCCTGCAGCGTCAGCCCATCGCGTACTTTACGGCAGGCCAGCACCGCGGGGGTTTCAGGGGAAAAATCGGAGTAGTGGAACTCATGTCCACGCAGCAGCTCGCCGGTATCCGCTAACAGCGTTGGCTGCTGCGCCTGCGCCTCGCAGTAGCCAAAACGGGTCAGCCGTTTACCCATTTTGCTGTGGCCGGGAATGATATTGGCCATCCGATGGGTGACGCCATTGGCATCCTCAAGCGTGCTGCCGAGATACATCAGCCCGCCGCACTCGGCGTAGATCGCCGCGCCGCGCCGATGCGCCTCGCGCAGGCTTGCCAGCATGGAGGTATTTTCAGCCAGCATCGCCGCATGCAGTTCCGGATAACCGCCGCCCAGCCAGACCATCTGACAATCAGGTAAACGGCTATCGCGCAGCGGGCTAAAGCGGATAATCTCGACGCCGGTGCGTTCGAGCAGCGTAATGTTATCCGGGTAATAGAAGTTGAAGGCGTCGTCGTCGGCTAACGCCAGCGTCAGGCCTCTGCCCGCCTCTTCACCCGGCCGTTCCGGCCACGCTCCCTGCACAAGGGCCGGCAGCAGGCTCAACGCCAGCAGCTGATCAATATCCAGCGTGCGTTCGAGGGTTGCGGCAAACTCCAGCCAGGGTCGCTTATCGGCGACCGATTCGCGGGCCGTCACCAGCCCCAGATGGCGTTCGGGCAAGGAGACGCCATCCACGCGCGGAACATAGCCGAGAACGGGGACAGAACAGTAATGCTCGACAGCGGTTTTGAGCAGCTGAAAATGGGATTCGCTGTTGACGCGATTGACAATCACGCCCGCAATATTCAGGGCGGGATCAAAGTGCTGGAAGCCCATTACCGTGGCGGCAATGGAGGTGGAAACCGCTTTTCCGTCCACCAGCAGGATCACCGGACAGCCAAGCTGCTTCGCCATCGCAGCGGTACTGCAGTAATTCGGGTCGGTGCCGTAACCGTCGTACAGCCCCATTACGCCCTCAATGACCGCAACATCCGCCCGCTGCATGTGCTCGCAAAACAGCGCATTGAGTACCGGTTCGGGAAGCATGAAGCTGTCGAGGTTGCGGGAAGCGGTGCCGCTGACTTTCGTATGCCAGCCGGTATCGAGATAATCAGGACCCACTTTGCACGGCTGGACGCGTAGCCCACGCTGTTTTAACGCACTCAGCAGGCCCAGAGTCACCGTGGTTTTACCACAGCCGCTACCGGTGCCTGCCAGAACAAACGCGTACTGCTTTGCCGCCATGACCCTGATCCTGTTCAGGGTGGTAAGGGTGTATAGATACACGTAAACCCAGTCTTTCGACTGTATGTACCAGTGCAATCCACTTCCCACCGAAGTTGTTGAACGTTCCCGACAGGCAGGTCTTCTGGCTTAGCGTCCTCCTCGCCCGTCCTTCCCAATCTTGCGATCAGTGGTCTTCACGGGGTTGTCAGCATCACAGCAGCGGGGGCTGCGGGGGATTTTCACCCCCTTCCCAGGCACAATTGTGCCAAACCTGTCGGCTTACATTATGAGAAAATGGTATGTTCTCATAACAGCAATTAAATGCTTACGGCGCGTTCTTCATCTCAGATAAATACGTAAAAATGAAGCATGCGCTGAATAAAACTCCACGCCAGAATAATTGACGCCATTCTCAATGACTCAGTGCTTTATCACAAAAAATAAAAACCGCAGCTAATTGCACTTAAAATCTCAATATTTATTGCGCTATGACAAATTATCGCGCCACTTCATTTTTTTTCATTTTATAATGTTCAAAATGCATTACGATATCAAAAATCGGCAATGACAAAATATTGCTACTCAGGCCGAACCGGCAGGTAAATTATCAGTTGCCTGCTGACGATAAGCCTGAGGCGTGACCTGGTAGGTTTGGCGAAACACTTTGCAAAAATAGCTGGTTTGCGAAAAGCCTAAATTTCGCGCAATGCTGGCAATGCTCCAGTCGCTGTGGCAAAGCAATTCTCTGGCGCTGGCCATGCGCTGCTGGTTAACCCAGGCGTTGAAACCGATCCCCTGATATTTTTTGAACAGTTTGCTGAAATAGTACGGGCTAAGATAAACGTGCGACGCCACGTCCTCCAGACGCAGTTCGTCCGATAAATGCGCGTCGATATAGCGCAATGCCTTTTTCATTTTGCCGTCATGCGGGTTGGGTCCGCGGTTCTGACGCGCGGGCTCTGCCTGCTGCGGCGTATCTTTGATGACAACAAAATTAAGCTGTTTTTTCAGACAGTTTTCGACAATCAGCTTTAGCAGATCGGCAGATGCCATCACCCGCGAGTAGTCCATCTCCGGAACATTGCGAAACTCATTGAGCAGCTCGGGATCCGCCTGCCAGCGATCGTCAACGTTCAGAATATCGACCAGACTGACATCGCTGTCGTTACGCAAACGCACCTGCCCGCAGAGCACAAACCCCACCAGATGGCCAGAGATAACGAGGGGAATAGAGAAGTCGGTTAACCCGGCATGGCAGCGATAAATACAGGGCTGGTCTGATTTTGATGCCTCCAGCCCCCCGCAGCGATCGCTCATACGGCAACGGATACTGTGCTGAGGATGCTGCCGCATCAGCTGACAGAAAGGCGTGAAATTAAAGAGTTCAGAAATTTCATCACCGTGAATATTGACAACCACAACCGCCAGACTGGTGGCTTGCGCAAAATCCTGTGCGATTTTATTGATGAGTTCTGAGTTCAGTGTACTCGCAGAAATCATGATAAAACCCCTCAGTTAATCCATTGTTATAATAAACAACAATTATTTTACAACCACCGTTTCATGCGTCATCACCATCCTCTGTAAATGACCAGAAACTTGCCAAGACAATAACAAAAGTCTCCCAGGGTCGGGAGACTTTTTAGTCAGTTCGCGAAAGGAGATCACGAAATAATATTGAGAAATCTGATATCCGGTAAATTTTTACGTACTGCCCCGCACTTTATTCAACTTTACAGGTATTACAGGGCAAATTCGCGCCAATGAGGACACGGTAAATAGCGGCCCCCGCGCAAGCGCCAATCACCGGAGCCACGATCGGCACGATAAAATAGGGGATCTCGCGCCCGCCGGTCATGGCGATATTGCCCCACCCCGCTATCCATGCGAACAACTTCGGCCCAAAATCACGCGCCGGGTTCATGGCAAACCCGGTAAGCGGTCCGGTTGATGCGCCAATTACCGCGACCAGGATCCCTATCAGCAAAGGCGCCAGCGCGCCTTTGGGCACGCCGTTGCCGTCATCCGTCAGCGCCATAATCAGCCCCATCAGAATGGACGTGATCACCACTTCAACCAGCGCCGCCTGCCATACGCTGAGCGCTGCGGCCGGATAGGTGCTGAAAATGCTGGCCAACTGCAGGCTTTCCACGCTTCCGCGCACCATATTGTGCGTCGTTTCAAACTCGGTGAATAAACTTCCGTACAGCAGATACGCCAGCAGCGCGCCGCCGAACGCCCCGGCCACCTGGGCAAGCGTGTACGGTAAGACTTTACGTCCCGGAAAACAGGCAAACAGCCATAACGCGACGGTGATTGCCGGGTTCAGGTGTGCGCCTGATATGCCCGCGGTCAGATAGACCGCCAGTGAAATCCCCAGCCCCCAGATAATGCATATCTCCCATAACCCCAGACTCGCCCCTGCAACCTTGAGTGCGCTCAGACAGCCGATACCAAAAAACAGAAACAGCCCGGTGCCCAAAAACTCGGCAATGCATTGCGCTTTTAGTGAATCATTCATTGTGACACCTTTCTTCAAGAGTTCGTGTCTTTACCAGCGGACGCCCTGCTGGTAGCGAAGTACATCGAGACTTACTATAAAAAGCGCGGTCTGCAAATTGTTGGCAACCTGAGTACCACCCCCTTCGAAAAATCGTGTTGCGATAACAAATTCTTGTCTTTCATTTATTAATAAGGGGATGAATAACGGGCGCCTGGGCCATAAAAATAAAACACTCATGATAATAAAATATTGCCAATAGCAGAGTGTTAATTTCAAACCAGCATCACATAATGATTTTATCGCATAGCAAAAGATATTTACCCTGTCACCTGTGAAAATGTAAATATGGAATAACAATAACCAAATAATCACATCACGAATATATAAATACATATTTAAAATCATAGATATACGAAGTTATAAAACAATTTTATACCATTGCTAAACCACTATTTTTCCACACTCGACTTCAGGTCAGCCATTCTTTTTCCTCGCTTCTTTTTATAGTCATCAACATCGGGAAAACCCAGGCGAGGTCTTTATGCAACAAGAAGCGTTAGGAATGGTAGAAACCAAAGGCTTAACTGCAGCCATAGAGGCCGCAGACGCAATGGTGAAGTCGGCCAATGTGATGCTGGTCGGCTACGAAAAAATTGGCTCAGGGCTGGTGACCGTCATCGTTCGCGGTGACGTTGGCGCGGTAAAAGCGGCAACAGACGCCGGTGCCGCAGCCGCACGTAACGTGGGAGAAGTGAAAGCCGTACACGTCATTCCACGCCCTCATACCGACGTAGAAAAAATCTTACCGAAGGGAATTAACCCATGAGCAGCAATGAACTGGTGGAACAGATCATGGCGCAGGTGATTGCCCGTGTGGCGACGCCGGAGCAAAGGGTCATCCCTGATACCCCTCATCCAAAACGAGACACGGCTATGGCAGAAAAGAGCTGCAGTTTAACGGAATTTGTTGGCACCGCCATTGGCGACACCGTCGGTCTGGTGATCGCGAATGTGGACAGTGCCTTACTGGAAGCGATGAAGCTTGAAAAGCGCTACCGCTCCATTGGCATCCTGGGCGCGCGCACCGGCGCAGGTCCGCACATCATGGCCGCCGACGAGGCGGTAAAAGCGACCAACACCGAAGTGGTCAGCATTGAGCTGCCTCGCGATACCAAAGGCGGCGCCGGTCACGGTTCGCTGATCATTTTAGGCGGCAACGATGTCTCTGACGTGAAACGCGGGATTGAAGTGGCGCTCAAAGAGCTCGACCGCACCTTCGGCGACGTGTACGCCAACGAAGCCGGACACATCGAACTGCAGTACACCGCTCGTGCCAGCTATGCGCTGGAAAAAGCGTTTGGCGCACCGGTTGGCCGCGCCTGCGGCGTGATTGTCGGCGCTCCGGCCTCTGTTGGCGTGCTGATGGCGGATACCGCCCTGAAATCCGCCAACGTCGACGTTGTGGCTTACAGCTCTCCAGCCCGCGGCACCAGCTTCAGTAACGAAGCCATTCTGATTATCTCCGGCGACTCCGGCGCGGTGCGACAGGCGGTTATCTCCGCACGAGAAATCGGCAAAACCGTTCTTTCAACGCTCGGTTCGGCGCCGAAAAACGATCGCCCGTCCTATATCTGAACTCCGTGAGGCTGATTCATGAGATCGAAAAGATTTGAAGCACTGGCGAAGCGCCCTGTGAATCAGGACGGTTTCGTTAAAGAGTGGATCGAAGAAGGCTTCATCGCGATGGAAAGCCCCAACGATCCAAAACCCTCGATAAAAATCGTTAACGGCGCCGTCGCTGAACTCGATGGCAAAGCGGCCAGCGCCTTTGACTTGATAGACCACTTTATCGCCCGCTACGGCATTAACCTGGCGCGCGCTGAAGAGGTCATGGCGATGGATTCGGTGAAACTCGCCAATATGCTGTGCGACCCCAATGTGAAACGCAGCGATATCGTTCCGCTCACCACCGCGATGACGCCAGCAAAAATCGTCGAAGTGGTGTCGCACATGAACGTGGTCGAGATGATGATGGCAATGCAGAAAATGCGCGCCCGTCGGACCCCCTCTCAGCAGGCGCACGTCACCAACGTTAAAGACAACCCGGTACAGATCGCTGCCGACGCCGCCGAAGGCGCATGGCGCGGATTTGACGAACAGGAAACGACGGTGGCGGTGGCGCGCTACGCCCCGTTCAACGCTATCGCTCTGCTCGTCGGCTCTCAGGTTGGCCGCCCTGGCGTGTTAACCCAGTGTTCGCTGGAAGAGGCCACCGAACTGAAGCTCGGCATGCTGGGCCACACCTGCTACGCCGAAACCATTTCTGTTTATGGCACTGAGCCGGTCTTTACCGACGGTGACGATACGCCGTGGTCGAAAGGTTTTCTGGCCTCTTCCTATGCCTCCCGCGGGCTGAAAATGCGCTTCACCTCCGGTTCCGGCTCCGAAGTGCAGATGGGCTATGCCGAAGGCAAATCCATGCTCTATCTGGAGGCCCGCTGCATCTACATCACCAAAGCCGCTGGCGTTCAGGGGCTACAGAACGGCTCCGTTAGCTGCGTGGGCGTGCCGTCAGCGGTACCGTCAGGCATTCGCGCTATTCTGGCGGAAAACCTGATCTGCTCGGCATTGGATCTCGAATGCGCCTCCAGTAACGATCAGACCTTTACCCACTCCGATATGCGTCGTACCGCGCGCCTGCTGATGCAGTTCCTGCCGGGTACCGACTTTATCTCCTCCGGTTATTCCGCCGTACCGAACTACGACAACATGTTTGCCGGTTCGAACGAAGATGCTGAGGATTTCGACGACTACAACGTTATCCAGCGTGACCTGAAGGTTGACGGCGGTCTGCGCCCGGTGCGTGAAGAAGACGTTATCGCCATTCGTAACAAAGCCGCCCGCGCGCTGCAGGCCGTCTTTGCCGGGATGGGGCTGCCGCCTATTACCGACGAAGAGGTCGAGGCCGCGACCTACGCGCACGGCTCAAAGGATATGCCGGAACGTAACATCGTTGAAGACATCAAGTTTGCGCAGGAGATCATCAGCAAAAACCGCAACGGTCTGGAAGTGGTGAAAGCGCTGGCCCAGGGCGGGTTTACCGATGTCGCCCAGGACATGCTCAATATCCAGAAAGCCAAGCTGACCGGGGACTATCTGCATACCTCCGCCATTATCGTCGGCAGTGGACAGGTGCTCTCGGCGGTCAATGACGTCAACGATTATGCCGGTCCTGCAACGGGTTATCGCCTGCAGGGCGAACGCTGGGAAGAAATTAAAAACATCCCTGGCGCACTTGATCCCAACGAGCTTGGCTAAGGGGTGAACAATGGAAATCAATGAAAAACTGCTGCGCCAGATAATCGAAGACGTCCTGTCCGAAATGCAGACCAGCGATAAGCCGGTTTCGTTCCACGCGCCGGTGTCGGCCGCGCCCGTCGCGACCGCTGGCGACAGCTTTCTGACCGAAATTGGCGAAGCCAGACAGGGTACCCAGCAGGATGAAGTGATCGTGGCCGTGGGTCCGGCGTTTGGCCTCTCCCAGACCGTCAATATCGTCGGGTTACCGCACAAAAGCATTCTGCGCGAGGTGATCGCCGGGATTGAAGAGGAAGGCATTAAGGCGCGCGTGATCCGCTGCTTTAAATCCTCTGACGTCGCGTTTGTCGCCGTTGAAGGCAACCGCCTGAGCGGATCCGGTATCTCCATCGGTATCCAGTCAAAAGGCACTACGGTCATCCATCAGCAGGGGCTGCCGCCGTTGTCGAATCTGGAGCTGTTCCCGCAGGCGCCGCTGCTGACGCTGGAAACCTATCGTCAGATTGGTAAAAACGCCGCGCGCTACGCCAAGCGCGAATCGCCGCAGCCGGTACCCACGCTGAATGACCAGATGGCGCGGCCGAAATATCAGGCGAAGTCCGCCATTTTGCACATTAAAGAGACGAAGTATGTCGTGACGGGCAAAAACCCGCAGGAACTGCGCGTGGCGCTCTAATAAGGATCCCTTTATGAATACCGATGCAATTGAATCGATGGTTCGGGACGTGTTGAGCCGCATGAACAGCCTGCAGGGCGATACGCCCGCGCCTGCTGCGGCAGTTAGTCACTCAACGCATGCCGCAAAAGTGAGCGACTATCCGCTGGCGAATAAACACCCTGAGTGGGTAAAAACCGCGACCAACAAAACGCTGGATGAGTTCACTCTGGAAAATGTCCTCAGCGACAAGGTTACCGCGCAGGATATGCGCATCACGCCGGAAACGCTGCGTATCCAGGCGGCTATCGCCAGAGATGCCGGACGCGATCGCCTGGCGATGAACTTTGAGCGTGCCGCCGAACTGACTGCCGTGCCGGACGATCGAATCCTCGAGATCTACAACGCTCTGCGTCCGTACCGCTCCACAAAAGAGGAGCTGATGGCCATCGCGGACGATCTTGAACGTCGTTACCAGGCGAAAATTTGCGCGGCGTTTATCCGTGAAGCCGCTGCGCTGTACGTCGAACGTAAAAAGCTCAAAGGCGACGATTAAGGGGCCGCTATGCAATATATCGCTGGCATTGATATAGGCAACTCATCGACAGAAGTCGCGCTGGCGACCCTGGATGAGGCCGGTGCGCTCACGATTACCGGTAGCGCGCTGGCGGAAACCACCGGAATCAAAGGCACATTGCGTAACGTGTTTGGGATTCAGGAGGCGCTTACGCTTGCGGCCAACAACGCAGGCATCAGCATCAGCGATATTTCGCTCATCCGCATCAACGAGGCTACGCCGGTCATCGGTGACGTCGCGATGGAGACCATCACGGAAACCATCATCACCGAGTCCACCATGATCGGCCACAACCCGAAAACGCCGGGCGGCGCCGGCCTGGGCGTGGGCGTCACCATTACGCCGGACGCTCTGTTAACCCATCCGGCGGATACGCCCTACATCCTGGTCGTGTCGTCGGCGTTCGATTTTGCCGACGTCGCCGCCATGATTAACGCCTCTGTCCGCGCCGGATATCAGCTAACCGGCGTTATTTTGCAACAGGACGACGGCGTGCTGGTCGGCAATCGTCTGGACCAACCGCTGCCCATCGTTGATGAAGTGCTGTACATCGACCGCATTCCGTTGGGGATGCTGGCGGCTGTTGAGGTCGCGGTTACTGGCAAGGTCATTGAGACGCTTTCCAACCCCTACGGGATCGCAACGGTGTTTCATCTCAATGCCGACGAGACCAAAAATATCGTGCCGATGGCGCGGGCGTTGATTGGCAACCGCTCCGCCGTGGTGGTGAAAACGCCGTCGGGCGATGTGAAAGCGCGCGCCATTCCCGCCGGGAATATTGAGCTGCAGTCGCAGGGACGCACGCTGCGGGTCGATGTTGCCGCAGGCGCCGACGCCATTATGAAAGCCGTCGGCGAATGCCCGAAACTGGATAACGTGACCGGTGAGGCCGGGACCAACATCGGCGGCATGTTAGAGCATGTGCGCCAGACGATGGCGGAGCTGACCAACAAGCCGAGCTGCGAGATCTTTATCCAGGATCTGCTGGCTGTCGATACATCCGTTCCGGTCAGCGTTACCGGCGGTTTGGCCGGTGAGTTCTCACTGGAACAGGCCGTAGGGATTGCCTCAATGGTGAAGTCCGATCGCCTGCAGATGGCAGCGATCGCCCGCGAAATAAAGCAGAGGCTGAACGTTGATGTCCAGGTCGGCGGCGCCGAGGCCGAGGCCGCCATTTTAGGCGCCTTGACCACCCCAGGTACGACCCGTCCGCTGGCGATTCTGGATTTAGGCGCTGGCTCTACCGATGCCTCTATCATTAACCCGAAAGGCGAAATTATCGCCACTCACCTCGCCGGCGCGGGCGACATGGTCACCATGATCATCGCCCGCGAGCTTGGTCTGGACGACCGCTATCTGGCCGAGGAGATCAAAAAGCATCCGCTCGCCCGAGTGGAAAGCCTGTTTCATCTGCGCCACGAAGACGGCAGCGTGCAGTTCTTCCCTGCTCCGCTGCCGCCTGCGGTATTTGCCCGCGTTTGCGTGGTGAAACCTGATGAACTGGTGCCGCTGCCCGGCGACCTGGCGCTGGAAAAAGTCCGCGCTATTCGCCGTAGCGCCAAAGAGCGTGTTTTTGTCACCAACGCCCTGCGCGCGCTGCGTCAGGTCAGCCCAACCGGCAACATTCGCGATATTCCCTTTGTGGTGCTGGTCGGCGGCTCGTCCCTGGACTTTGAGGTTCCCCAGCTCGTCACCGATGCGCTGGCGCACTACCGGTTGGTGGCCGGGCGCGGCAACATTCGCGGAACCGAGGGGCCGCGGAATGCCGTCGCCACGGGGTTAATCCTGTCATGGTACAAGGAGCTCGCCCGTGGACGGTAACAGCAGCGCGCCGGCAATCGTTATTTCCCCCCTCGGCGACAGTATCCAGGCCTGGAACGACGTGCTGCTCGGCATCGAAGAAGAGGGGATTCCCTTCGTTATTCAGCCGCAGGATGACAGCGATGTCACCCGCTGCGCCTGGCTGGCGGCGCGACGGTCGCCGCTGCTCGTCGGCATTGCCTGCGACAGAGAAACGCTGGTTGTGCATTACAAGAATTTACCCGCATCAGCGCCGCTTTTTACGCTGACGTATCGCCAAAACAGCCTTGACCGACGACGCACCGGCAACAACGCGGCAAGGTTAGTCAAAGGGATCCCCTTTCGGGATCTGAATGCCTAAGCAACAGGAGAATCGCAGTATGAATAACGCACTGGGACTGGTTGAAACAAAAGGGTTAGTCGGCGCAATTGAAGCCGCAGATGCCATGGTGAAATCCGCCAACGTGCAGCTGGTCGGCTACGAAAAAATTGGCTCAGGACTTGTGACCGTAATGGTTCGCGGCGACGTTGGCGCCGTGAAGGCAGCCGTTGACGCAGGCAGCGCTGCAGCCAGCGCGGTTGGCGAAGTGAAATCCTGCCACGTGATTCCGCGTCCGCACAGCGACGTGGAGGCCATTTTACCGAAGTCAGCCTGAAGTCAGCAATGAAGGAGCACAGCGTGAAGCAATCACTGGGATTACTTGAAGTTAGTGGTCTGGCATTAGCCATCAGTTGCGCGGACGTCATGGCGAAAGCCGCCTCCATCACGCTGGTTGGCCTCGAAAAAACCCAGGGTTCAGGCTGGACGGTGATCAAAATCACCGGTGATGTGGCATCCGTGCAGTCCGCCATCATCACCGGCGCCAGTTTTGCCGACCTGCAGAATGGTCTGGTGGCGCAAAAGGTTATCGCCAGACCCGGAGAGGGGATTCTGTCTCGTGAAACGGTGACGGAGTCATCGTCCGTTCCCCCCCTGCAACCTGACGCTGAAGCCGCTGGCGAAGAGCCGGTGCCGGAAGCGGCACCTGAAGAGCGGGTTATCAGCTGCAATCTGTGTCTGGACCCGGCCTGTCGGCGGCAAAAAGGCGAACCCCGGTCACTCTGCCTGCATGCCGGTAAACGAGGTGACGCGTAATGGATAAGCAACTTCTGGAGACGACGGTCAGCAAAGTGCTGGATGAAATGCGGGAGCGCCCTATTCCGCTGGGCGTTTCCAGCCGTCATATCCATCTCAGCGCGAAGGACTATGCACGCCTTTTTCCGGGCCAGCCCATAAGCGAGAAAAAAGCGCTGCTGCAGCCCGGGCAATATGCGGCGGACCAAACCGTCACCCTGGCGGGCCCAAAGGGCGAGTTAAACAACGTTCGCCTGCTGGGACCGTTGCGGAACGTAAGCCAGGTGGAGATTTCCCGTACCGACGCCAGAACATTAGGTATCGCCGCGCCGCTGCGGATGTCCGGCAACCTCAGCGGCACACCGGGCGTACGGCTTATCAGCCCGTATGGCGAGCTGGATTTAACGTCTGGTGTGATCGTCGCCCAGCGCCATCTCCATATGTCTCCGCTTGATGCGCTAATCCTGCGCGTTGCCCACGGCGACAGCGTATCCGTTGCCATTGAAGGCGGTGAGCGGCGGCTGATTTTCGATAACGTCGCCGTTCGCGTCTCGCCGGATATGCGTCTTGAGATGCATATCGATACCGATGAGGCCAATGCGGCGGGGGCCGATAGCCCGCAGGCGTTCGCAACGCTGGTAACCCCGCGATGAACGGTGAACGGCTGCAGCACGTCATTGAGGAGGTGATCTCCCGCCTGCAACAACGCGCGCAAAGCTCGGCCACGCTCAGCGTCAGACAGCTGCGGGAAGCGAATCTGCGGTTCCTGCTTTGCCAGTATTCCACCCTGCGCATTCTGCAGGTTGACCTGCCGCTGCTGGAGCAGATTGCCCGGCGGGATTCGTCAGATAACACGGCGGCCATCATTCATGAAGCGCTGGCGTGGGGAGCCTGTATACAGCTGTCGGTACAGCATCAATTACTGTCAGCGCTGCCGGTGACAAGGCTGGCCCGTTTGCCGCTGGCCTTCTGCGATGAGCGGGGACAGCCCGTTATTTTGCACCCGGCCCGGCTTTTAAGTTACGCCGACGTTGCGCGCCTTCGCGGCGAAACGCTGGTGCTATCTCGCCGGTGCGTGGTAACTGCCCTGGCCCACGATGCGGCGAGTTCGCGACATATCCAACTTATTACGCAGGAGTAAACCATGCATCTTGCTCGCGTTACAGGCGCGGTGGTATCCACGCAAAAATCCCCCTCGCTGGTAGGGAAAAAACTCCTGCTGGTGCGCCGGGTAAGTGCCGATGGAGAGCTTCCGCCCCACCCTGTCGCCGGGGACGAAGTGGCGGTTGATTCGGTTGGCGCTGGCGTCGGCGAGCTGGTGTTGCTCAGCAGCGGCTCCAGCGCCAGGCACGTGTTTTCCGGGCCGAACGAAGCCATCGATCTGGCCGTGGTCGGCATTGTCGACACGCTTTCTCGCTGAGGGGGAATTATGGCGATTTACACCCGTACGGGCGACGCAGGCACTACCGCCCTGTTCAGCGGGCAGCGCGTCAGCAAAACGCACCCGCGCGTTGAAGCCTACGGCACGCTTGATGAACTCAATGCCGCCCTGAGCCTGTGTTTCTGCGCCGTAGCCAGTGAGCCGCATCGTGCGCTGCTGGAGTCTGTCCAGCAGCAAATTTTCTGGTTCAGCGCCGAGCTGGCCTGCGAAGACCAGGCGCCAGCGCCGGATCAGCGCATCATCAGTGCGGAACAGATAGCCGCGCTGGAGGCGGCGATTGATACCGCCATGGGGCGCGTGGCGCCACTGCGCAGTTTTATCCTGCCCGGCCGCTGCGAAGCCGCAAGCCGCCTGCATTTGGCCCGCACGCTGGCCCGGCGGGCCGAGCGACGTCTGGTGGAGCTCTGCGCAAGCGTGCCCGTCAGGCATGAGCTACTGCGTTATATCAACCGGCTCTCGGATTGTCTGTATGCGCTGGCGCGCGCCGAAGATAGCGATGCTCATCAGCGCAACATCATTCAGGAGGTGACGACGCGTTATCTGGCGTCAGCGCACGCTCCATCCGCGAAGGAACCCGCTATGTCTCTCTCTTTTCAGGATCTTCATCAGCTCACCCGCACAGCCGTGGAGCGGGCGCAGGCGCTGCTGGTGCCGGTTGTCGTCAGCATTGTTGATGCCAACGGCACCGAAACCGTGACGTGGCGAATGCCGGATGCACTGCTGGTCAGCAGCGAGCTGGCGCCCAAGAAAGCCTGGACCGCCGTGGCGATGAAAACCGCAACGCATGAGCTTGCCGGCGCCGTACAGCCTGGCGCGCCGCTATACGGGCTGGAAAGCCATATGCAGGGAAAAGTGGTCACCTTTGGCGGCGGCTACCCGCTGTGGCGCGACGGATTACTCATTGGGGGTCTTGGCATCAGCGGCGGCAGCGTTGAGCAAGACATGGAGATTGCACAGGCCGCCATTGCGGCCATTAACGTGGGAACACATCAATGAAGACTTCTGAGCTGGAAACCCTCATTCGGCGCATTTTGAGCGAACAGCTGGCCCCCGCGAAAGCGGAAACAAAAACGCACGGTATTTTTTCGTCCGTCGACGAGGCCGTCGATGCCGCCCACCAGGCCTTTTTACGTTACCAGCAGTGCCCGCTTAAAACCCGCAGCGCCATCATCAGCGCCATTCGAGACGAGCTGGCGCCGCAGCTCTCAGCGCTGGCGGAAGAAAGCGCAGCAGAAACGGGAATGGGTAACAAAGAGGACAAGTTTCTCAAAAATAAAGCGGCGCTGGATAACACGCCGGGCATCGAAGATTTAACCACCACCGCCCTGACCGGCGACGGCGGCATGGTGCTGTTTGAGTACTCGCCGTTTGGGGTAATAGGCGCCGTGGCCCCGAGCACGAACCCGACGGAAACCATCATCAACAACAGCATCAGCATGCTGGCTGCCGGCAACAGCATTTACTTCAGCCCACACCCTGGCGCGAAAGCGGTGTCGCTCAAACTGATTGCGGCGATCGACGATATCGCCTTCCGCTCCTGCGGGATCCGCAACCTGGTAGTGACCGTGGCTGAACCCACGTTTGAAGCGACCCAGCAGATGATGGCGCACCCGAAAGTTGCCGTGCTGGCGATCACCGGCGGTCCGGGCATTGTGGCGATGGGAATGAAGAGCGGTAAAAAAGTGATTGGCGCAGGCGCAGGCAACCCGCCGTGTATCGTTGATGAAACCGCTGACCTGGTAAAAGCGGCGGAAGATATCATCAACGGCGCGTCGTTTGATTACAACCTGCCCTGTATTGCCGAGAAAAGCCTGATTGTTGTTGAGTCGGTTGCCGGGAAGCTGATTCAGCAGATGCAAAGCTTTGGCGCGCTGCTGCTTACCCCGGCAGAAACCGACAGGCTGCGCGCAGTTTGCCTGCCCGAGGGGCTGGCGAATAAGCGGCTGGTCGGCAAAAGTCCGTCGGCCCTGCTTGAGGCCGCCAGCATCGCCGTTCCCGCAAAAGCGCCGCGCCTGCTCATTGCCGTGGTGAATGCTGACGATCCCTGGGTCACCCGCGAGCAGCTGATGCCGATGCTGCCGGTAGTTTACGTGCCGGATTTTGACCGCGCGCTGGCGCTGGCGCTGAAGGTTGAGGAAGGTCTGCACCACACCGCCATCATGCACTCGCAGAACGTTTCACGGTTGAATCTGGCTGCCCGGTCTTTGCAAACCTCCATTTTTGTGAAAAACGGACCGTCCTATGCGGGCATTGGCGTCGGCGGCGAAGGTTTCACCACCTTCACCATCGCCACGCCCACCGGTGAAGGCACCACCTCAGCGCGAACGTTTGCCCGTTCCCGCCGCTGCGTGCTGACTACCGGTTTCTCAATCCGCTAACGAGGTGGCGATGAATACCTTTTCACTGCAAACCCGTTTGTACAGCGGACCGGGAAGCCTGAAAGCGCTTGGCCGCTTTACGAATAAGCATATCTGGATTATCTGCGATGGATTTCTGGCGCGATCGTCGCTTATCGACACGCTGCGCGCTGCGCTTCCGGCCGATAATCGCATCAGCATTTTCAGCGAAGTCACCCCGGCCCCCACGATTAGCACAGTGGCGCAGGGGATTGAACAGATGCAGTCTCTGCGTCCCGATGTGGTGATCGGTTTTGGCGGCGGCTCGGCGCTTGATGCAGCAAAGGCGATTGTCTGGTTCAGCCGTCAGTCTGGCGTCGAAATCGAAACCTGCGTGGCAATCCCCACTACCAGCGGCACCGGTTCAGAAGTGACCAGCGCCTGCGTCATCAGCGACCCGGACCAGGGGATTAAATACCCGCTGTTTAACAATGCGCTGTACCCGGACATGGCAATTCTCGACCCGGTGCTGGTGGTCAGCGTTCCGCCCGCCATCACCGCCAATACCGGTATGGACGTCCTGACGCACGCGCTCGAAGCGTATGTCTCTTCGCGCGCCAGCGACTTCACGGACGCGCTGGCAGAAAAGGCCGCTCAGCTTGTATTTCAGTATCTCCCCGTCGCGGTTCGCAAAGGCGATTGTCTGGCAACGCGGGGCAAAATGCACAATGCCGCCACGCTTGCCGGGATGGCCTTTAGCCAGTCGGGGCTTGGGCTCAATCATGCGATTGCCCATCAGTTGGGCGGTCAGTTCCATCTGCCGCACGGCCTGGCGAACGCCCTGCTGCTCGCGCCGGTGATCCGCTTTAACAGCGCCGATCCGCGTGCGGCAAAACGCTATGCCCGGTTCGCGAAAGCCTGCCATCTGTGTCCGGACAGCGCAAACGACACGGCCAGCATCAACGCGTTAATTCAGCACATCGGGCAGCTTAAAAAAGCCTGCGCGATCCCCGCGCCGTCCGTCGCGCTGCACGAGGGTAGGCAAAGCTGGCCGCAGCGCATACCGGCGATGGCTAAGGCGGCGCTGGCGGACGTAACGCTTAAAACCAACCCCCGTACGGCGGATATGGACGCCATTGCTGAACTGCTTGAGGAGCTGTTATGAATACGGCGCTGAATACTGAATCCTCTTGTTACGATGCGCTGACCATCCGCGACGCTGTTCGCGCGGCTGGCGTGGTCGGCGCCGGTGGCGCAGGGTTTCCGACACATATCAAACTGCAGGCGCAGGTCGATACCTTTCTGGTGAACGCTGCGGAATGTGAGCCGCTGCTGAAAGTCGATCAGCAGCTGATGGTTCAGCAGGCCGACCGCCTGATTCGTGGCGTACAGTACGCAATGAAAGCAACGGGCGCCAGCGAGGGCATTATTGCGCTAAAAGAGAAATATCAGCCTGCTATCCACGCGTTAACCCCGCTATTGCCCACCGCTATCAGGCTGCACATTCTGCCTGACGTGTACCCGGCAGGGGATGAGGTGCTCACTATCTGGATGGCGACGGGTCGTCGCGTGCCGCCCGCCGCGCTCCCCGTCAGCGTCGGCGTGGTGGTTAATAACGTACAGACCGTGCTGAATATCGCCAGAGCCGTTGAGCAGCAGTATCCGGTGACGCGCCGGACGCTGACCGTCAACGGCGCGGTCGCGAAGCCGCTAACGCTGACCGTACCTGTCGGCATGTCCCTACGGGAGGTTCTGGCGTTGGCCGGGGGCACCACCGTGGACTCACCCGGATTTATCAACGGCGGCCCGATGATGGGCAGTCTGATCGCCTCGCTGGATAGTCCAGTAACAAAAACCACCGGCGGCCTGCTGGTTCTGCCGGGCTCTCACCCGCTGATCCAGCGCCGTATGCAGGATGAGCGCACCGTGCTGTCCGTGGCCAGAACCGTGTGCGAACAGTGTCGTTTGTGCACCGATCTCTGCCCGCGGCATCTCATCGGCCACGCGCTGTCGCCGCATCTGCTGGTACGCGCCGTCAATTTTCAGCACACCGCCACGCCGCAGATGCTGCTCAGCGCCCTGACCTGCTCGGAATGCAGCGTCTGTGAAAGCGTGGCGTGCCCGGTCGGCATCTCGCCGATGCGCATTAACCGTATGCTCAAACGTGAGCTCCGGGCGCAGAACCTGCGCTACGAAGGGCCGCTGAACCCTGCCGATGAGATGGCGAAATACCGCCTTATACCGGTGAAACGGCTGATTGCCAGACTGGGGCTGAGCCCGTGGTATCAGGAGGCGCCGCTCTCAGAGGTTGCATTCACCACCGAAAAAACCACGCTGCTGCTGCGCCAGCATATTGGCGTGAGCGCCACCCCCTGCGTGCAAACGGGCGACCGCGTCGTGCGGGGTCAATGTGTTGCCGATATCCCGCCGAATGCGCCAGGCGCGCCGGTTCACGCCAGCATTGACGGTATTGTCAGTGACGTGACGGAACAGGCCATTACCGTTGTAAGAGGTTAACCATGTCTCAGGCTATAGGTATTTTAGAACTCACCAGCATCGCCAAAGGGATGGAAACCGGCGATGCGATGTTAAAAAGCGCCAGCGTGACGCTGCTGGTCTGCAAAACGATCTGTCCGGGTAAATTTCTGCTGATGCTGGGCGGCGATGTCGGCGCGGTACAGCAGGCAATCGCCACCGGCGTCTCTCTTGCCGGGGAAATGCTCGTCGACAGCCTGGTGTTACCCAACATTCATGCCAGCGTGCTCCCGGCAATCAGCGGCCTGAACGGCGTTGACCAGCATCAGGCCGTGGGGGTCGTTGAAACCTGGAGCGTGGCGGCCTGCATCAGCGCAGCGGACCGCGCGGTAAAGGCCGCGAACGTCACGCTGGTGCGCGTGCATATGGCGTTCGGCATTGGCGGCAAATGCTACATGGTGGTCGCCGGAGAGGTTTCCGACGTGAGCAATGCCGTGACCGTCGCCAGTGAAAATGCGGGTGAAAAGGGCTTACTGGTCTCCCGCGCCGTGATCCCCCGCCCGCACGAAGCGATGTGGCGTCAGATGGTGGAGGGATGATGGACAGACAGCCGACGACGGATCGCATGATCCAGGAGTATGTGCCGGGTAAGCAGGTCACGCTGGCGCACCTGATCGCAAATCCCGGTAAGGACCTGTTTAAGAAGCTGGGTTTGCAGGATACGGTTTCCGCCATTGGCATTCTGACCATTACGCCAAGTGAAGCCGCCATTATCGCCTGCGACATTGCCACCAAGTCCGGCGCCGTAGAGATAGGTTTTCTCGATCGCTTTACCGGCGCGGTGGTGCTGACGGGCGACGTCTCAGCGGTCGAGTATGCGCTTAAGCAGGTGACCCGCACGCTGGGGGAAATGATGCGCTTCACCGCCTGCCCCATCACGCGGACATAATGCCATGAAACGCATGATGCTAGTTGGGCCCAGCCGGTGCGGAAAAACATCGCTCACCCAGTGCATGCGCGGGGAGGCGCTGCACTATCAGAAAACGCAGGCGATCGTCTGGTCACCTGCCGCCATCGACACTCCCGGCGAATACCTTGAGAACCGCTGCCTGTACAGCGCGCTGCTGGCCAGCGCCTGCGAGGCGGATGTTATCGCCCTGGTACTCAGCGCGGATGCGCCCTGGTCGCCTTTCTCGCCCGGCTTTACCGGGCCGATGAACCGGCCGGTGATTGGCCTGGTCACTAAAGCGGATTTAGCAAACGCACAGCGCATCTCCCTGGTCGCAGACTGGCTGACGCAGGCCGGTGCGGAAAAAGTCTTCATCACCAGCGCGCTGACCCACTCAGGACTCGACGAGATGTTCGCCTTTTTGAATACAGAGGAGCCCTCATGTCTTACAAAATAATGGCCATTAACGCGGGCAGTTCATCCCTGAAGTTTCAGCTACTGGCGATGCCGCAAGGGAGTACGCTCTGCCAGGGGCTCATTGAGCGTATTGGGATGCCGGATGCGCGGATAACGCTAAAAACGCCCGCCGAGAAATGGCAGGAGACGCTGCCCATCGCCGATCATCGTGAGGCGGTCACGCTGCTGCTGGAAAAGCTGTCGGGCTATCGCATTATCCGAAGTCCAGAGGAGATTGACGGCGTGGGTCACCGCGTGGCGCACGGCGGTGAAATCTTCAAAGATTCCGTGCGCGTCACCGACGAAACGTTAGCGGAAATTGAGCGCCTTGCCGAACTGGCACCGCTGCACAATCCGGTTAACGCTCTGGGCATCAGCGTATTTCGCCAGCTGTTACCTGACGTGCCCGCCGTCGCCGTTTTTGATACCGCTTTTCATCAGACGCTGGAAGAACCCGCCTATATCTACCCCCTGCCGTGGCGCTACTATTCGGAGCTGGGTATTCGACGCTACGGGTTTCACGGCACCAGCCATAAATATGTCAGCGCTACGCTCGCCGAAAAGCTGGGCGTGCCGCTAAGCGCGCTGCGCGTCGTGTGCTGTCACCTGGGCAATGGCAGCAGCATTTGCGCCATCAAGGGCGGTCGGTCGGTCAATACTTCTATGGGATTTACGCCCCAGTCCGGCGTGATGATGGGCACCCGTAGCGGCGATATCGACCCCTCCATTCTGCCGTGGGTCGCCCTGCGCGAAGGCAAATCGCCTCAGCAGCTTAATCATCTGTTAAACAACGAGTCGGGGCTGCTGGGGGTTTCCGGCGTATCACCAGATTACCGCGACGTGGAACAGGCCGCAGAGGGCGGAAACCGCCAGGCGCAGCTTGCCCTTACGCTGTTTGCCGAACGCATTCGCGCCACCATCGGCAGCTATATCATGCAAATGGGCGGTCTGGATGCGCTGGTTTTTACCGGCGGTATTGGCGAGAACTCCGCTCGCGCCAGGGCGGCAATCTGTCAGAACCTGCACTTCTTAGGGCTGATCGTCGACGAAGAGAAAAACCGGCAAAACGCCGCCTTTATTCAGGCTGAAAACGCGATGGTTAAAGTTGCGGTCATTAATACCAATGAGGAGCTGATGATTGCCAGAGACGTGATGCGTGTCGCCCTGACGGAAACTGTGACCCAGCGCGTGCCTGCCTGACATTGCCGCACGGCAAATTGCGGCAAATCATGGTAATAGCGCGATCGCCATGACACTATGCCCCGGGAATTGCTGACCAGAAAGGTGAAAACGTGGCTGTTGCGCAGTGCCCCGCATCGTGCGGAGAACTTATCCAGGGCTGGATTTTGGGCAGTGAGAAACTGGTCTCCTGCCCCGTCGAATGGTACAGCACCGTTGAGGTCAGCCACGGCTCGCCGTTGGCGAATGAACGCCCGCTGTCACGCGCGATGGTTGAACGGCTGCTGCAGCACTGGGATTACCCGGCGCATCTGAGCCAGGACATCCGTATTGATGTCCATTCGACGATCCCCGTTGCCAAAGGCATGGCCAGCAGCACGGCGGATATCGCCGCCACCGCCGTTGCCGCCGCCCACCATCTGGGACATCAGCTGGATGAAAGCACGCTGGCGGCGCTGTGCGTTTCGCTTGAACCCACCGACAGCACCGTGTTTCGCCAGCTAACCCTTTTCGATCACAACGATGCCTCCACGCAGATCGCCTGCAACACGCAGCCTGAGCTCGACCTGCTGGTGCTCGAAAGCCCGCAAACGCTGCGTACCGCAGATTACCATCGAATTCCACGCCAGGCGGGGCTACACGCCGGCGCGCCGGCGCTGAAGCGCGCATGGGAAAAGGTGCAGGAAGCCTGCATGACGCAAAACCCCTACCGGATGGGCGAAGCAGCCACCCTCAGCGCCATCGCCAGCCAGACGCTGTTGCCCAAACCGGATTTTGATGCGCTGCTGTCACTGGTGGAAGAGTGTGATTTGTACGGCGTGAACGTGGCGCACAGCGGCAGCGTTGTGGGGCTGATGCTGGACAGACGCAAAGATGACGTAGACCATGTCAAATGGCTGCTGGCGAAAAAACAGCTCGCCCGCCACTGGCCTGAACAGCATCTGCTGCGGATGGTAAACGGCGGCGTGATCCTACGCTGATAGCAGCCGGTGCCGGATAAGCCATTCCACCTGCTGCTCAACCTCCGCCGAATTGCCCTGCTGTAAAGCCTGCTGTAGAGGGCCGTGCTGAAAAAACGCGGTCCAGAATGTCCGTTTGCGCTCCCGATCGCTGCACGCGTTATTCACTCTCTCACGGAGGCTTCCCGCCAGTAGCACTCTCTCACGCATGCCTGCGGGAAGGTGTCCGGCAACATGCGCTTTCAGAATTTTGCTGTACACCGGCGCGTTGCCCCCGCAGCTCAGGGCGATAATGACCGGCGAACGGTCGATAATGGCCGGAGTGATAAACGAGGCCGCCGAAGGGTCATCAACCACATTGCAAAACACGCGCTCCGCGCTGGCAGCCTCAGCAACCTGGCGGTTCACCACGGGGTCGCTGGTCGCAGCGATCGCCAGCCAGCACGACTCAAGATGCTGCGGCGAAAAAGGCGCCTGCCGCCACTCGATATCATACTGCGCGCGCAGATTGTCCAGCTCCGGCGTAATGGCTGGCGCCACCAGACGCAGCAGCGCCCCGGCCGCCAGCAGGCCTTGCGCCTTATGCGTCGCCACCCGTCCGCCGCCGACGATCAGGCAGCGTTTATCCTGCAGGCGGCAAAAGATTGGAAAATATTCCATCGTCAGCGTCGTGTAAAACGTGAGTAAGCGCCTCGATAAACCGGCGGTTTTCCGCTTCGGTACGCACGGCAATCCGGTACCAGGCGCTATCAAGCCCCGGATAGTTTTCGCAGTGGCGGATAAGAATATGGTGGCGCAACAGCGCCGCCTTCAGGTTGAATCCCTGGCGCAGGCAGCGAAAGAAAATAAAGTTGGCCTCCGGCTTCCAGACCATCAGTGATGGAAAGCGCGCCATCGCCTGCAACAAAACGTCGCGCTGCCGGGCGATATACGCATGGCTGCGCGAAATATAGTCCTCATCCGACAGCAGGTGTTGCCCCACAAGCGCGGAGAAGGCATTCACGGACCAGGGCTCGCGGGTGCGTTTCAGATGGTGAATGGTTTCCTTATTTCCGCTCAGCAGATACCCAAGGCGCAGTCCGGGAATGGCGAAAAACTTGGTCAGGGAACGCAGCAGGTAGAGATAGCGTGACCCGGCCAGCCGCGGCGCCAGTGTTGAGCCCTGCGGCAGAAAATCGATGAAAGCTTCATCAACAATCAGCGCGATGTGCAGCTCTTCGCACAGCGAGGCCAACCGGTCGAGCAGTCCGGCGTCAGGCATTAATCCGGTCGGGTTATTGGGTGTTGCAATAAACAGGCAGTCGGGTCTGTGGGTACGCACAGCGTCCAGTAACGCGAAGTCCACCTGGAACCCGTCCTGCTCACTCAGCGCATAGTCAATTATCTGGCACCCCTGCTGCTGCAGCGCCCGACGGTATTCAGCGAACCCCGGCACCAGCAGCATCGCGCTACGGGGAGCAAGGGTACGCACCAGGCCGTAGATCAACTCCGTTTCGCCATTACCGGCAATCGTCTGGTCATACTCGCACCGATTGGCGCTGGCCAGCGCCTGATGGAGATGCCGGTACTCAACGTCAGGGTAATGCGTGATGATATCCAGGTGGGACACAATCAGCGCCCTGACGCGCTCAGGCAGCCCTAACGGATTGATATTCGCGCTGAAATCCAACAGTAACGCGGGGTCAATACCCAGCTGCTGCCCCGTTTCTACCACGTTACCACCGTGCTCGCTCATTCGTTTCTCTCGCAAAAGAGGCAGAATAACATCAGACAATATCCTGACTGATATTTATCTGCGATGCGGAAAACGCCAGTATCTCCTGTAGGTTAACGACGTCCCCAATGACGATCAGGGCCGGAGCATGCAGTTTTTGCCGTTCGACTTCGAGGTGAATATCGGTCAGCGTGCCTTTGGCGATCTGCTGACGGGGCTGGCTGGCATACATCACCACCGCCACCGGCGTCTCGGCGGACATCCCCCCCTCGATAAGCTGCTGACAGATCTCCGTCAGCCGGGTCATGCCCATCAGAATGACCAGCGTACCGTTGATTTGCGCTAATGCATGCCAGTTTTGCGGGTCGTTCCCCTGGCACAAATGCCCGGTCACAATATGGAAACTGGAGGCATACTGGCGATGCGTGACCGGGATCCCGGCATAGGCCAGCCCGCCAATCGCGGAGCTGATGCCGGGGACAATTTCGAACGTCAGGCCGTCTTTCGCCAGCTGTTCAGCCTCCTCGCCCCCACGCCCAAAAACATAGGGATCGCCGCCTTTCAGGCGTACAACCTGCCGACCGTCTCTGGCATGCTTGACCAGCAATGCATTGATCTGCTCCTGAGGCACCGGATGATGGTTCGGGGTTTTGCCGACGTCGATAATCAAAGCGTTTGTCGGCGCCTGTTTTAGCAGCTCGGGGTTGACCAGGCGATCGTGCACAATCACCTCCGCGTGGCGGATGCAGTGCAGGCCTTTTACCGTAATTAAAGACGCATCGCCAGGCCCCGCGCCAACAAGCCAAACCTTCCCTTTACTCATCGTTATATCCTCGGCTTAAATATTAAGACACGCAAAAATTTGCTTAATTAAAATCAACGCTGAATTATACAGCCCCTCCAGACGGTAAAAATTTGATGCATTTATCACTCTTTATTAATTTTACAAATAGAGTTTATGACCAATATCAATAAAACAGCGAATACCGCATTACGCCGGCGTGACGGGCAATAAACCGCCCGGCGGCAAGACTTTAAATAATCCGCATTTCATGCCATCAATAATAAAACTGGCGCTTGATCACAAATATAAAATCCATTTTACCAAAGGCGTTTACAAATAAATAATACCGCGCAAAACACAATCACACAATACATTGATTTTAAACACATTTTATAAAAACAGTCCGATATCATCGTTTTCGGAAGGATTTTTTGAAAATAGATCAATTGCTTCCCCATTCTCTTCCACAGAAACTCCACCACCATTAACAGACCATCAGCGCATTACCCATTTTTTTAATGCGTATCGTATTTTTACTACCAGCCCTACAGAGGATTACCCATGAAGAAATCAACACTTGTTATTGGCGTCATTGGTGCTGACTGCCATGCGGTAGGCAATAAAGTTCTGGACCGCGTTTTTACTGCCCACGATTTTCACGTAATCAATCTTGGCGTGATGGTGAGCCAGGATGAATATATTGATGCCGCCATCGAAACGGGTGCTGATGCCATTGTCGTTTCATCCATCTACGGCCATGGCGATATCGACTGCCTGGGGCTGCGCGAGCGCTGCATTGAGCGCGGTATCGGCGACATTCTTCTTTTCGTTGGCGGCAACCTGGTCGTCGGTAAGCACGACTTTGCCGATGTCGAAGCCAAATTCAAAGAGATGGGCTTCAACCGCGTTTTCGCCCCAAGCCACGACCTCGAAGACGTCTGCCAGCTGATGGCGAACGATATCAATAAGCGCCACGGCATTGAACAGCGCTGTCTTGAAGAGGCCTTCTGATGCAAACCGTCTCTGTCGATATCGGCTCGACGTGGACCAAAGCAGCCCTCTTCGCACCGGAGGGAGATGAGCTGACGCTGGTCAATCACGTTCTCACCCCGACGACGACCCACCATCTGGCGGAAGGATTTTTTGCCAGCCTCAACCAGGTGCTGAACGTTGCCGATGCGCGTCCGTTACTGAACAGCGGAGAAGTGACGCTGAAATACTCTTCGTCGGCAAAAGGCGGACTGGCCGTTGCCGCCATGGGTCTGGTACCGTCGATAACCCTGGAGTCAGCAAAAGTCACTGCCCATTCGGCGGGCGCCAAAATCGCCCAGTACTACTCGTATAAACTGAACCGCCACGATATTCAGGCGCTGGAGGCCTCGCCGCCAGACATTCTGCTGTTCACCGGCGGTACGGACGGCGGCGAAGAGAGCTACGGTCTCGCCAACGCCCGCGCGCTGGCCGCGTCAAAACTGGATTGCGCGATTATCTACGCCGGCAACCGCGACATTCAGGACGACGTGCAGGCCATTCTCGGCCACAAAGATCTGACCACGGTCGACAACGTTCTGCCCGACCTCGATCACCCGAATCCGTATGCCGCCCGCAAGGCCATCTGCGATGTTTTTCTGTCCCGCATCGTGAAGGGCAAAGGGTTAGACGTCATCGTCGGGGAAACCGGTGAAGAGCCGATGCCAACGCCGTGGACCGTTTACGAGCTGGTGAAAGCCATCAGCGATGTCGACAGCGCGTGGAAAGAGTTCATGCTGATCGACATGGGCGGCGCCACCACCGACGTCTATTCCGCCAGCGCCAACACGCTCTCCCCGGATACCGTGCTGCACGGCGTACCGGAGCCGTTTGTCAAACGCACCGTCGAAGGCGACCTCGGCATGCGCGTCTCGGCGGTCGTGGTAGGCGAAAGCACCGCGGAGCTGGTAAACGTGGTGTTCGCCAACCAGCCGCTGCGCCAGGACGCCTTTTATCGCTACCTGCGTCACCTGGTTGCGCACCCGGATTATCTGCCTGCCAACGAAGAGGAAAAATTCTTCGATACCCTGCTGGCCGGGCTGTGCGTTGGCTACGCCAGCGAGCGCCACGCCGGTACTAAAAAGCAGGTCTGCACCTGTGTGGGCAACGTCGATCTGCAGATGGGGCGCGATCTGACCACCGTGCGTAAAGTGGTCGGTTCCGGCGGATGGCTGTCCCGCGCCAGCCAGTTCGACGTTCACCGCTGGCTGAAATACCGCGAGCTGGACGACGAAGGCAGACGCATTCTCTTACCTGGGCAATTTGACTATTACCGCGATGCAAAAGGCCTGCTTCCTCTGCTGGCAAACGTTGCCAGGCTGTACCCGCAGGCTGCGGCCCGTACCAGTATTCATTGTTTAACCCTATAAAACCTAAGGCAGCAACGAATGGAACTTCGAAATAAAAAGCTAACCCATGACGAATTCATGACCGAGCGGCAACAGGTATTGCAGACCTGGCATACCGGCAAGGACGTTGAGAACTTCGAAGATGGCGTGAAATACCAGCAAACCATTCCTGAGAAAAAACGCTTTTCTCACGCTCTACTGAAGGCCGACCAGGAAGGTAAAACGCTGAGCCAGCCGCGCGCCGGCGTGGCGCTGATGGACGAACACATCGCCCTGCTCAAAACGCTGCAGGAAGAGTGCGATCTGCTGCCCAGCACTATCGATGCCTATACCCGCCTGAACCGCTATGAAGAGGCGGCGGTAGGGATCCAGAAATCTATCGAAGCGGGCACCTCCAAGCTCAACGGCCTGCCGGTGGTTAACCACGGCGTCGCGGCCTGCCGTCGAATGACCGAAGCGCTGGAGAAACCGATTCAGGTGCGTCACGGCACCCCGGATGCCCGCCTGCTGGCAGAAATTTCCATGGCCAGCGGCTTTACCAGCTACGAAGGCGGCGGCATCTCCTACAACATTCCGTACGCCAAGCGCGTCACGCTGGAAAAATCCATCCGCGACTGGCAGTACTGCGACCGCCTGATGGGCCTGTACGAAGAGCACGGCATTCGCATTAACCGCGAGCCGTTTGGCCCGCTGACCGGCACCCTGATCCCGCCGTTTATGTCGCACGCGGTGGCGATTATCGAAGGTCTGCTGGCGCTGGAACAGGGCGTCAAGTCCATCACCGTCGGCTACGGCCAGGTGGGCAGCCTGACGCAGGACATCGCCGCAATTCAGTCCCTGCGCGAGCTGTCCCACGAATACTTCCAGAATTACGGCTTCGATGATTACGAGCTGAGCACCGTCTTCCACCAGTGGATGGGCGGCTTCCCGGAGGACGAATCCAAAGCCTTCGCCATTATCTCCTGGGGCGCGGCGGTGGCCGGTATGTCCGGGGCAACCAAAGTGATCACCAAGAGTCCGCACGAAGCCTTCGGCATTCCGACCGCGGCCGCAAACGCCCAGGGGCTGAAGGCTTCGCGCCAGATGCTCAATATGGTCAGCGACCAGAAATTCCCGCCGTGCGCCGCCGTCGAGCAGGAAGTCGAGCTGATTAAGAGCGAAGTCCGCGCCGTGCTGAAGAAAGTCTTCGAGCTGGGCAACGGCGATGTCGCGCGCGGCACGGTGCTGGCTTTTGAAGCGGGCGTGCTGGACGTACCTTTCGCTCCGGCCTCCTGTAACGCAGGCAAAATCCTGCCGGTGCGTGATAACGCGGGGGCGATTCGCGTGCTGGAAGCCGGTGCGGTTCCGCTGCCGAAAGATATTCTTGCCCTGCACCACGACTACGTCGCCGAACGCGCGCAGTTTGAAGGACGCAAACCCTCATTCCAGATGGTTGTTGATGACATCAACGCGGTATCCCACAGTAAATTAATAGGAAGACCATAATGAAAATTAAACAGGCCCTTTTCACCGCTGGCTACTCCTCATTCTATTTCGACGATCAGCAGGCGATTAAAAACGGCGCGGGTCACGATGGGTTCATTTATACCGGTGCGCCGGTAACCCCTGGCTTTACCGCCGTGCGCCAGGCCGGGGAATGCGTTTGCGTACAGCTGATTCTGGAAAATGGCGCGGTGGCCGTCGGCGACTGTGCCGCCGTACAGTACTCCGGCGCAGGCGGTCGCGACCCGCTGTTCCTCGCGCAGCATTTTATTCCGTTCCTGAACGACCACATTAAACCGCTGCTGGAAGGCCGCGATGTGGATACCTTCCTGCCGAACGCCCGTTTCTTCGACCAGCTGCGCATCGACGGCAATCTGCTGCACACCGCCGCGCGCTACGGCCTGTCTCAGGCGCTGCTCGACGCCACCGCGCTGGCTACCGGCCGCCTGAAAACGGAAGTGGTTTGCGACGAATGGCACCTGCCGCGCGTTCCGGAAGCCATTCCTCTCTTTGGCCAGAGCGGCGACGATCGCTACATCGCCGTCGACAAGATGATCCTTAAAGGCGTTGACGTGCTGCCGCATGCGCTGATCAACAACGTCGAAGAGAAGCTGGGTCTGAAAGGGGAGAAACTGCGTGAGTATGTGCGCTGGTTGTCCGACCGCATCCTGAGCCTGCGCACCAGCCCGCGCTATCATCCGACGCTGCACATAGACGTGTATGGCACCATCGGTCTGATTTTCGATATGGATCCGCTGCGCTGCGCTGCGTACATCGCCAGCCTGGAAAAAGAGGCGCAGGGTCTGCCGCTGTACATTGAAGGCCCGGTGGATGCCGGTAACAAACCGGATCAGATCCGCCTGCTGACCGCCATCACCAACGAGCTGACCCGTCTGGGCTCCGGCGTGAAAATTGTCGCTGACGAGTGGTGCAACACCTATCAGGACATCGTCGACTTCACCGATGCCAAAAGCTGCCACATGGTGCAGATCAAGACGCCGGACCTCGGCGGCATCCACAACATCGTGGACGCGGTGCTGTACTGCAACAAGCACGGGATGGAAGCCTATCAGGGCGGCACCTGCAACGAAACCGAGATCAGCGCCCGCACCTGCGTGCACGTCGCATTAGCCGCACGCCCCATGCGCATGCTGATCAAGCCGGGGATGGGGTTCGACGAAGGCCTCAATATCGTGTTTAACGAAATGAACCGCACCATCGCGCTGTTGCAGACTAAGGATTAAAGATGGCACGTACATTTAAGATCTTATCACCGACGGCTATCCTGGGTTATGGCTTCCCGGAAGAAAGTTTTCGTAAAGCCATGGAAGAGTCGCCGGACCTTATTGCTGTTGATGCAGGTTCATCCGACCCGGGCCCCCACTACCTGGGAGCCGGTAAGCCCTTTACCGACAGGGCCGGGGTGAAACGCGACCTGCGCTATATGATCGTGGCAGGCGTGAAGAACAACATTCCGGTGGTGATCGGCACCGCCGGAGGGTCCGGCGCCGCGCCGCACCTGGAATGGTGCCGGCAAATCATCCTGGAGATTGCCCGGGAAGAGAAGCTGTCATTCTCAATGGCGCTGATCCCGTCTGATGTCGATAAAGAGACTGTTCACCAGGCGCTGGATAACGGCAAAATCACCGCGCTGGATTTTGTCCCGGCGCTGACCCACGAGGCCATCGAAGAGAGTACCTACATCGTTGCGCAGATGGGCGTCGAGCCTTTCCAGCGGGCGCTGGAAGCTGGCGCGCAGGTGGTGCTGGGCGGCCGGGCGTACGATCCGGCCTGCTTTGCCGCGCTGCCTATCATGCAGGGCTTCGATGAAGGTCTGGCGCTGCACTGCGGCAAAATCCTTGAGTGCGCGGCCATTGCCGCCACCCCGGGGTCAGGCTCCGACTGCGCGATGGGGATTATCGACGACAACGGCTTTACGCTCAAAACGTTCAATCCGAAGCGCAAGTTCACCGAAACCTCGGCGGCGGCGCACACCCTGTATGAGAAGTCCGATCCGTACTTCCTGCCGGGACCGGGCGGCGTACTGAACCTGAAAGGGTGCAGCTTCAAGGCGGTGAACGACGGCGAAGTGTACGTCAGCGGCTCCCGTCACGAAGAGACGCCGTACGCGCTGAAGCTGGAAGGCGCGCGTCAGGTGGGCTTCCGCTGCCTGACCATTGCCGGAACGCGCGACCCGATTATGATTGCCGGGATCGATAAGATTCTCGAAGAAGTCCAGATCAGCGTAAAACGCAACCTCTCGCTCAACGACGACAGCATCCGCATGACGTTCCACCTGTACGGGAAGAACGGCGTGATGGGTAGCCATGAGCCGATGCGGTCTGCCGGTCACGAGCTGGGCATTTTGCTTGACGTGGTCGCGCCGACGCAGGATATCGCCAACAGCGTCTGTTCGCTGGTGCGCTCTACCCTGCTGCACTACGGCTATGAAAACCGGATCGCGACCGCGGGCAACCTCGCCTTCCCGTTCTCGCCCTCCGATATTCAGAGCGGCCCGGTGTATGAGTTCTCAATCTACCATCTGATCGAGGCAAGCGACGCGCTGCGGTTTGATTTCCACATTGAGCAGGTGACGCCAGAAGGAGTTCAGTCATGAAACACGGGATTTGCTCACTGGCGCAGGTGATTCGTTCCAAAAACGCCGGGCCGTATGAGCTGGTTTTAGATATTTTATTTAAAACCCGGGAGGACTATCAGCGGGTAAAAGCCTCGGAGCAATTAACGCCACAGCTTATCGCCCGCTTATATAACGTCGAGCCCGACTTTATACACCGTATTATCTGGTTCGATCCGGCAAATGCGGTAAAAATTGTCATGCCTCGCGATATTATCTCCGGCAACGTCGGTGACAATGATGTTTATGGTGCCCAGCAGCATGCACCGTTATTAAGTATTGAGTTCGACCTGTAGCAATAACAATACAACAACGCCCATTGGCATACAGATATTTGCTGTATCACTGTATGCCAGATAATTCATGCGGTTGGTCACAACAGGCGTGCGTCTGAGCCTCTGTCCGGGTTCAGGCGTACGCGACCCTACACATTAACCAACCTTTATCCGATGGAGTAAACATGAAGAAAATTAGTTTAACTAAAATGATCATATCCGGTCTGATACTCGGCATGATTGCCGGGGTGATCATTAATAATATGGCATCAGCAGATACAGCAAAGTCGTACGCACAAGATATTTCTATTTTTACCACCATATTTTTACGTATGGTAAAAATGATTATCGCCCCGTTAGTCATTTCAACGCTGGTGGTCGGCATTGCCAAAATGGGCGATGCGAAAACGCTGGGGCGTATATTCTCAAAAACCTTTTTCCTCTTTATTTGCGCCTCGCTGCTGTCCATTGCGCTGGGTCTGATTATTGTCAACATCTTCCAGCCCGGTGCCGGTATTAACTTTGTGCCCCATGATGCCGGGGCCGTCGCGGCCGTGCAGTCCGAGCCCTTCACGCTGAAAGTGTTTATCTCCCACGCGGTGCCGACCAGTATCGTTGACGCCATGGCCCGTAACGAAATTCTGCAAATCGTCGTGTTCTCGATTTTCCTCGGCTGCAGCCTGGCGGCCATTGGCGAGAAAGCGGAGCCTATCGTTAAGGTGCTCGATTCGCTGGTGCACGTCATGCTGAAGCTGACGGGTTACGTCATGCTGTTTGCGCCGCTGACCGTTTTTGCCGCAATCTCCGGGCTGATTGCCGAACGCGGCCTGGGCGTGATGGTCAGCGCCGGTATCTTCATGGGCGAATTCTACATGACGCTGGGCATGCTGTGGGCCATCCTGATCGGCCTGTCCACGGTGATTGTCGGTCCGTGCATCAGCCGTCTGACGAAAGCGATTTTCGAACCCGCGCTGCTGGCGTTCACCACCTCAAGTTCTGAAGCCGCTTTCCCCGGCACACTGGACAAACTGGAAAAATTTGGCGTCTCCTCCAAGATTGCCAGCTTCGTGCTGCCGATTGGCTACTCCTTCAACCTGGTCGGCTCGATGGCCTACTGCTCGTTTGCCACCGTGTTTATCGCCCAGGCGTGCAACATTGAGCTGAGCATGGGCGAGCAGATCACCATGCTGCTGATCCTGATGCTGACCTCCAAAGGGATGGCGGGCGTTCCGCGTGCGTCGATGGTGGTTATCGCCGCCACGCTAAACCAGTTCAACATTCCGGAGGCGGGGCTGATTCTGCTGATGGGCGTCGATCCGTTCCTCGATATGGGCCGCTCCGCGACCAACGTGATGAGTAACGCGATGGGCGCGGCAATCGTCGGCCGCTGGGAAGGCGAGCACTTCGGCGCGGGCTGCCGCGGCAAGGTTCCGGCCAAAGAGCGCGCGGCGACCGAAACCGAAGTCGCCATGTACTGATTACTCAGGCCAACGCATGTTGGCCTTTCATCTCCCCGATGACCAGGATCGTCCCATGAAGACCACTATTTTCGGCGCAAGCCTCTTATCCGTCAGCTTATTGTTTAGCGCCGCCACGCTGGCGCAACCCACGCCGGACTACGCCCAGCTTATTGAGCAGGCGCACCAAAAATATAAAGGCAACCATGAGGGAAAAGTCGCCGACTACATCCCTGCCCTGGCAACCTATAGCCCCAACAATTTTGCCATCACTATCGCGACGGTGGACGGCAAAATTTACCAGGTTGGCGATGTGAAAAAAGCCTTCCCGATGGAGTCCCTGAGCAAAGTTTTCACGATGGCGCTGGCGATGGAGCAGCGCGGCCCGCAGGAGGTGCTGGATAAACTCGGCGCCAATGCCACCGGCCTGCCCTTCAACTCCGGTTTAGCCGTCGAGCTCACAAGGGGCGCGCCGGAAAACCCGCTGGTCAATGCCGGGGCGATGAGCACGGTAAGCCTGATCGAGGCGAAAGATAAAACCGACCGCTGGAACAAAATCCTCAACAACCTGAACGCCTGGGCCGATGCTTCGCTGACCGTCAACGAGCCGGTATTCAAGTCAGAAATGGAAACCAATCAGCACAACCAGGCGCTGGCGATGCTGATGGCGTCTTACAACAGCTTCTATGGCGACACGCGGGAAGCCGTCGAAATCTATACCCGCCAGTGCTCGGTGGATATCACCGTTGAGCAGCTTGCCAAAATGGGCGCGGTGCTGGCCAACAAGGGTAAATCGCCGTTCAACGGCAAACAGCTGCTGAATGAACGCTATGTGCCGCAGGTGCTGGCGGAAATGGCGATTGCCGGTCTGTATGACGGTAGCGGCAAATGGCTGTACAGCGTGGGCATTCCGGCGAAAAGCGGCGTCGGCGGCGGAATGGTTGCCGTGGTGCCGGGGCAATACGCCATCGCAGTCTATTCGCCGCCGCTGGATGCCGCCGGCAATAGCGTCCGCGCCCAGCAGACGATTGAGTATGTCGCCCATGCGACGCAGGCCAACCTCTTTTTAGCGCATTAAGCCCGTGCCGGATAAGGCGCTCGGCCGCCGTCCGGCAAAAAACTCAAAGGTGAGAAGTACTATGTCTAAACCATTTGTCTGGCAGGAACTGTTTGTTCAGAGTAAAGATACAACGGAATATGAGTTACTCAGTAATCAACATGTTACGGTGACGGAATTAGAGGGAGAAGAGGTCATCAAGGTCGCGCCCGAGGCGTTAACCCTGCTGGCTCGCCAGGCGTTTTATGAAGCGTCATTTTTCCTGCGCGCCGGACATTTAAAGCAGATAGCCAGCATCCTGCATGACCCGCAGGCCAGCAGTAACGATAAGTATGTCGCCCTGCAGCTGCTGCGCAACGCCGAGGTGTCGGCAAAAGGCGTTCTGCCGAACTGCCAGGATACCGGGACCGCGACCATTGTGGCATGTAAAGGACAGCGCGTATGGACCGGCGGCGATGACGCCGAAGCCCTGAGCAAAGGGGTTTACGCTACGTTTAGCGAGTGCAATCTGCGCTACTCGCAAAACGCGCCGCTGGATATGTACACCGAGGTGAATACCGACACCAACCTGCCGGCACAGATTGACATCAGCGCCACGCCGGGCAACGAATACAAATTCCTGTTCGTCAACAAGGGCGGCGGCTCAGCCAACAAAGCGGCGCTGTTCCAGGAGACGAAATCCATTCTGCAGCCGGAAAAGCTGACCGCGTTCCTGATTGAAAAGATGAAATCGCTCGGCACCGCCGCCTGCCCGCCGTACCACATCGCCTTTGTCGTCGGCGGTCTCTCCGCCGACCAGTCGCTGAAGGTCGCGAAGCTGGCCTCGACAAAATATTACGACAACCTGCCCACCAGCGGGAACGAGCTGGGCCAGGCGTTTCGCGATACGGCGCTGGAAGCCGCGCTGCTCAACGCCAGCCGTGAGTTCGGCATCGGCGCGCAGTTTGGCGGTAAATACTTCGCCCACGATATTCGTGTGATCCGCCTGCCGCGTCACGGCGGCTCCTGCCCGATTGCCATGGCGCTCTCCTGCTCCGCCGATCGCAATATCAAAGCGAAAATCAACAAGCACGGCATCTGGCTGGAGAAACTCGAGCATAACCCGGGGAAATTTATTCCTGACTCCTGCCGCGTGGAAAACAGCGGCCAGACCGTACAGCTCAATCTCAACCGCCCGCTGCGCGAGATCCTCCACGACATGTCCGCGCTGCCGATTGGCACCCGGCTGTCGCTGAGCGGTCCGATTGTCGTCGCCCGCGATATCGCCCACGCGAAAATCAAAGCGCGTCTGGATAACGGCGAGCCGATGCCGGACTACATGAAAAACCATATCGTCTATTACGCGGGCCCGGCAAAAACGCCGGACAATCAGGCCTGCGGCTCGCTTGGCCCGACCACCGGCGGGCGCATGGACGGCTATGTCGATGCCTTCCAGGCCGCAGGCGGCAGCCTGATCATGCTCTCCAAAGGCAACCGCAGCCAGCAGGTCACCGATGCCTGCCATAAGCACGGCGGCTTCAACCTCGGCAGCATCGGCGGCGCGGCGGCCCTGCTGGCGCAGCAGTATGTGAAAAGCCTGCGCTGCCTTGAGTATCCTGAGCTGGGGATGGAGGCGGTGTGGATGATGGAAGTCGAAAATCTGCCGGCCTTCGTGCTGGTGGACGACAAAGGGAATAACTTCTTCAGCCAGTTTGAGCAGCAGCATCGCTGCGCATCCTGCCCGGCCGGACATTAAGGAGCCATGATGGAAGCGCGAGCCAATGCAGACAGACACCGCCAGCGGCAGCAAAAGCTGAAGGAGCAGGTCGATACCCGCGTGGCGGCGGCAACGGAGAAGAAAGGGATTCTGATAGTCTTCACCGGCAACGGGAAAGGGAAATCCACGGCGGCCTTTGGCACGGCGACGCGCGCCGTCGGGCACGGTAAAACCGTCGGCGTCGCGCAGTTCATCAAAGGCCAGTGGGATAATGGCGAGTACAACGCCCTGCACCCGCTCGGCGTCGAGTTCCACATTATGGGCACCGGCTTTACCTGGGAAACGCAAAACAGGGAGGCGGATATTCAGGCCGCCACGGCGGTCTGGCAGGAGAGTAAACGCATGCTGGCCGACCCGGGTTACGATCTGGTGGTGCTGGACGAGCTCACCTACATGCTGGCCTATCACTATCTGGATACCCAGGAGGTGATCGCCGCGGTTAAGAACCGTCCGGCGCAGCAAAGCGTGATCGTCACCGGACGCGGCTGCCACGTTCAGCTGCTGGAGATTGCCGACACGGTAAGCGAAATGCGCCCGGTGAAGCACGCGTTTGACAGCGGTATTCAGGCGCAGGAGGGAATCGACTGGTAGTTATCTTTACCGGATGGCGCGCTGAACAGCCGTCATCCGGTACGATTACCCCACCGGGGAGACCACCGATTTTTGCAATAACCACTCGCGGAACGTTTGTAACGGCAGGGACTGGGACTTCTCCTCCCGCCACGTCATGACAAAACGGTTGCCGGTACGGATGGGAACATCGCAGGGAATAACCATCTCGCCACAGTCCAGATCGTGCTGAATGGCAAAGCGGGGAAGCAGCGCCACGCCAAGATTCGATCGCACGGCGGCAATCAGCATAGAGAGGAGGTCAAACCGCGGGCCAAGATTCACGTCCGGGCTGGTAATGCCGGAAAGCGCAAACCACTCCTGCCAGCCGTTTATGCGGGTACTCTGGTGTAACAGAGGAAACTCTCTCAGCAGCTCTTCGACCCCCAGCTTCTGTTCCGCATTGGGGAGCAGGCTTCTGCTGCAGACCGGCAGGATTTCCTCTTCGAATAAATAGTCGACTTCCGACCACGGCGGACAAAAATCTGCGCGCATAATAGCCGCATCGTATTCGCGATTTAAAAAATCGCCGATGTTCGCCAGAGAGTGAATATTGACAATTATATCAGGATTTAATTTATTAAATTCCCATAAATTAGGGATCAGCCAATGCGTGCTGAAGGTCGGGTTTACCGCCAGCTCCACAACCTGGACAGCAGGCTGCCAGGTCATTATCATATTTGTGTCGCGTTCCAGCTTATTAAGCGTTTCTTTAACAATCGTCAGATAATGCTTTCCGGCTGCATTCAGAAAAATCCGTTTTTTAGCATGGCTAAATAATGATGTGTGTAAAAAATCCTCCAGGGCCGTCACCTGTCTGAACACTGCACTTTGCGTTAACGCAAGCTCTTCTGCCGCGCGGGTATAGCTCTCGTGACGCGCCACAACTTCGAACGTCACCAACAACTCGGTCTTGGGTATCTTGCCTCTCATCATGTCTTCCATTCATGGCGGGTAACAGTAATTTTTTGAAGCGAATAAACCTTGCTTCTGAAGAATGTGCCAGTTATATTTTAATTATGCGCAGGCGTCATTGATCCATACCATGATTTAATCATTTTAGATTGCAACACTAAACTATTTGCTGAAGTTTCAACGAAACATGAAAGATTATTAAGAACCTGCTCACCTGTGCGCTTTGCGGAATGGATACAGCAGTTTATTAAACGGAAACGCCCGCCGCCGTTAATAATCCCACCAGCATAATATGCTAAAAGCTAAAAAGGTTAAAAACAAACCCCGCGCCAGAAATAGCCCGGGGTTTGTTTTATTTTATAAAAATGTCTTCAGCTGCCCGTTTGCCGCGGCAGCGCCCCGCTGCTGATATTCACCGGCATACCGGAACGCCGCTCAAGCGCCGCATCGGCCCGGTAAACGTCGACGCCCGATCCCTGAACAAAGTTTCGCAGCTCCGGGGTCATCGGCAGCGGTACCTTCCTGTCCGACTCGAACTCGGCGCGGTTACGCGACAGCGGCTCATGAACCTCCACCCAGCGCTTACCGTCCGGCTCCGTCGTATACTTCACCGGTCTGTCGATAACCTGCACGCGGGTGCCGACCGGCACGTTGTCGAACAGGTATTTGATGTCATCGTTACGCAAACGAATACACCCCTGGCTTACCCGCAGCCCGATACCAAAGTTCGCGTTCGTGCCATGAATGGCGTACAGCCGACCAATATAAATGGCATATAACCCCATCGGGTTTTCCGGCCCGGCAGGCACCATGGCGGGCAGTGTTTTGCCCTCTTTGGCATATTCCCGCCGCGTGTTCGCCGTCGGCACCCATGTGGGTCCCTCCTGCTTACGCTCAACGGCCGTGACCCAGTTTCGCGGCGTTTCGCGCCCGGCCTGCCCGATACCAATCGGCAATACCTGAACCGTATTGCCGCCCGGCGGGTAGTAGTACAGGCGCATTTCCGCCACGTTAATAATAATACCTTCCCGTACCGTATCCGGCAGAATAAGCTGCTGCGGCACGACCAGCGTCGAGCCGGACCTCGGCAGGTAAACATCCGCGCCGGGGTTAGCCTCAAGCATATTACTCAGCCCCTGCCCATACCGGGCGGCAAACGCCTCCAGCGGCAGCTTATTATCATGTGGAACAGTGATGGTCTGCGTGCTCCCGACCAGCCGACTCCCTTCAGGCGGTAGCGGATAACTCACCGCCAGTGCGCTCTGGCTGGTAAGCAAAACGGACAATACACAAAGCAAATTAAAACGACGCATGATTTCCCTTCCTCAGTAGCGACAACCGTCACTGAATTATAGCGTTTTTACTCGTTTATCGATCGTCGGTAAAACGTGGCGCTGTCGGCAGGTTAACCGGCCGGTAGTCCGTCACCTGCGCCATCCTCTCCCGTACAGAAAAGTGGATCAGCGCATCGTCAGGAAGGCGACGAGGTTCGCCCATCGGCAAATACCAGCCCCACAGCGCCCTGCGCGCCGGCCACTCGCGCCAGCGAACGCGCTTAGGCAGCCACTCCAGGATCCACCAGCCGCCGGTCAGCGAGCGGTGCAGTTCGGCACCCGGATTGGGCGCAACAAACGTCTCTTTACCATGCGGCGACGTGCCACCGTCGGCGATGCTCCGGCGGAGGCTGTCGTGAAAGGTCAACCCGGCGGCCTGCGCTTCGTCAAGCATCCACCCCAGCGGGTATTTCGCCAGCCCGCTGGCGGATTCCGGGTAGCCGCCGCCGACATCCGCATGCACACCGGCAAACCACACCTGCAGAATATCTTGCGGCGTTTCGCTGGATTTATCATAGGGGTCGGGGCGATACGACTGCGGCGACGTCCAGCGGTTTAACCGGAACATACGACGGCGCTCGTCGATGGATATCGCCTGGCGGAAGGTTTTTACCGCCGCATTAGTACGGGTAAAACGCAACGTTTGCAGGCTTGGGATCAGCCGGTCGCCGCGCGGTACGATAATTGACGCTACGGTATCCCAGACGCCGATAAATTCAATTCGCGCGGGACGCCCGCCTGCGACGTTGCCAAACAGCCAGGCGGTCTGGAGTTCAGCGCTGGCCAGGGGCTCGGGTTTGTCGCCGCTGGCTTTTTTGTAGGCCGTCAGCCCGTAACCCGCGAGATTTCGCTGATCGGGCGGTAAAATTCCGATGGTTTCCACCAGCGCGGCCACGACGCGTACGGTGTAGGCACCGCGGCTAAACCCCAGCAGGTAGATACGATCGCCCCGCTCCCAGTGCTGGCAGAGAAAATCGTACGCTTCCAGTACGTCGTCATCAAGACCGTAGCCGGTAGCCACACCAAACACCGAACGCACCTTTTGCCGTAGCCGCTGCCAGGCGTTGTCCTGGTTCAGCGTCCCGATACCCGGGGTATAAAGCACCCGCTGTTCCGGGGTTTTCTCGAGGATCCGGTAAAACTTAAGCACGTTCGACATCGTGGTATTCAGCTCGTTGCCGGTGCCATCGCAACAGATCACTATCCGTTTACTCATCATGCCCCTCCGTTATACCGTTCAGAGGAAAAATAGCATGGGGAACGGCGCTATGCGTTACACAGCGCACAGAATAGCGCGTCGAGGCTGTTTTAGATCTGGTAGTCAATAGCGGCTTCTTCCGGCTCCATGACCTGACGCCGGATATCGTCGACCGACAGCCCGGCATTGCACAGCTCGATAAACCGCCATACGTAGTTACGCTGCAGCTGGCCGCGCTTGAGCCCCAGCCAGACGGTGCTGGCATCGAACAGATGATGGGTATCCAGACGGCGCAAACGCCCGGACTCCAGGCTGTCGTTCGACTGCTCGGCCACCAGCCCAATGCCGAGGCCCAGCTCGACGTAGGTTTTAATTACGTCGGAGTCCTGCGCGCTTAGCACCACATCCGGAATAAGCCCCTTGCGGTTAAAGGCCTCGTCAATGCGCGAACGGCCGGTTATCCCCTGGCGGTAGGTCACCAGCGGCCAGCGGGCGATGGCCTCCAGCGTCAGCGGGTTTGTCTGGGTGAGTGGATGATCCTCCGGCACCAGCAGGTTGTGGTGCCAGCGAAACCAGGGAAACGCGACCAGAGACGGGTCGTTGCTCAGCCGCTCGCTGGCGATACCGATATCCGCGCCGCCGTTTTGCAGCAGCGTTTCAATTTCCTGCGGCGTACCCTGAATCAGCTCAAGGCGAACGTCGCTGAACAGCTCGCGAAAGGCTTTGATCACCGGCGGCAGGCTGTAGCGCGCCTGGGTGTGGGTCGTGGCGATAGTCAGCACGCCGGTGGCGTCGTTGGTGAACAGATCGGCCAGGCGGCGCACATTGCTTGCCTCATTGAGGATCCGCTCGGCGATCACCAGCAGGGCCTTACCAGGCTCGGTCATCCCCAACAGGCGCTTACCGCGACGGATGAAGATCTCAATGCCTAGCTCTTCTTCCAGTTCGCGGATATGGCGGCTGACGCCGGACTGCGAGGTATAAAGCATATTGGCGACTTCCGTCAGGTTGTAGTCCTGTCGCGCCGCCTCGCGGATAATTTTAAGTTGCTGGAAATTCACCCTTCCCTCCGGGACTGTCAGACGTAAGCCTATTGTTAGCGCCTGCCTTCGGGGGAACAAATAATAAAAACCAGCAACTTATGCTTTTAAAGCATAACGCTAGCTGACCAGCTGCAGCTCTCGATTCTCCAGCGACGGACGGCTCACCAGCGACAGCAGGATCTCTTTTACCGCCTGCGCCTGCGGCGACAGCCCGCCGCGCGCCGACATGTTCAGCGCCAGCGGCAGATGCATCGACGGCGTGGCGATCCGCGCCATCCAGCCGTTTGCCGCCTGGCACAGCGAGCGCGCCGCCGACTCCGGCAGTACCGTCACCCCCATCCCGCTGGCAATGGCCGCCGTGAGCGTAGAGATGGAGTCAATCTCGCCAATGATTTTCGCCGTCAGACGACGCAGCGAAAACGCCTCGTCCACCCGGGCGCGCACCGCGCTGTAGTCGCACGGCAGCAGCAGGTTCATTTCCGATACCGCCAGCAGATCGACGCTCTGCCCCGGGCAATCACAGGTGCCCACCAGCCAGAGATCCTCTTTCAGCAGCGGCTGGCTGGTGATCCCGGCCACCGGCGAGCGCTCATACAGTACCGCCATATCCAGCTGCCCTTTCAGCAGCTTGTCGTTGAGGACCGAACCGCTGTTTTCGTGCAGATAAACCTGCACTTCCGGCAGCTCGTTGCGCACCGCCTGCAGCAGCGGCATGGTCAGCGACGACGTCGAGGTACCGGGCGCCAGGCCAATCGCCACCTGGCCGCGCAGCGTCTGCCCGATGCTGTTCACCGCCAGCTGCGCCTGTTCGCACTGACGCAAAATGGTTCGCGCGTGGGTATAGAGTATTTTGCCCGCCTCCGTCGGCGTGACGCCGCGCTTGGTGCGAATCAGCAGCTGCTGATCCAGCTCCCCCTCAAGCGTCGCCACCTGTTGGCTCAGCGCCGGCTGCGCGATATGCAGGACTTCCGCGGCCTGGGTCAGGCTGCCGATATCGACGATTTTTACGAAGTACTTCAGCCGTCTTAAGTTCATGTTGCCTCCTGTAAGGGATGCCAGTGCCAACGCCGGCAGTTCAGATATCGGAGGTATTGCAAGATGCCTGCCAGTTTTTACCCTCACCGCTAACAGGCCGGAGAATAAGCGTTTCTGATAATCCCGACGCGCTTCGCCATACGTCAACGGATTACCCTATGCCCTATCAGGGGGTAGAGATGCACCATCGGCGTGCAGTTCGCTGAAACTTTCGCCAAAGATGCGCGTTTTGATGAAATAGTCAGCAAACGAACCCGCAGAGCGCACTCAGCCTTTGACATGCGCGGGGCGCATCGTTACTATGCGCCCCGTTCACACGATTCCTCTGTAGTTCAGTCGGTAGAACGGCGGACTGTTAATCCGTATGTCACTGGTTCGAGTCCAGTCAGAGGAGCCAAATTTAGAAAAGCCTGCTTTCGAGCAGGCTTTTTGCTTTTGTGCGTCCGGCCGTTTTCTCCGCTCAAAGCGTGGGCGTCCACAATGTCATGAAGGCCAGATATACTCCGGTGCTGCCTGATTTACATCTTTTGGCACGTGCCGGGTAAATGTATTTTCCAGCCCTTCAGGTTCATACACTCCCTTCGTCGATAAGCGTCACACCGCAGGGAGTTCTGAGCCAGCGCGGCGCTTTCATTTCCGCAGTGAAGTAGTTAATCAAATCATACAGCAGAGAGCTAAGCTGTTTTTCTGTTTCAGCGGAAAGCCCCTGAGCAGACAACGTCTGCGTCAGCGCGAGGCAGTAGCTACAAAGCTCGGTACACTCAGGAGAGAAACGCGGCGCCTGGGTGGGACGAACATCCACCGTAAGGCTTTCAATAAGGTGGGTGGGAATCGGGTCCAGTAAGGTCGGTTCTAATAGCGCCAGGCAGGCGTTTATTCTGCCGTAGAGCGCCATTCTGAGCGTGGGGTCATCGCTTTCAATCAGGGTGCTTACGAAGGTTTCGCAGCGTTCGGCCAGTACCGTGAAATCCGTGGCGGCACTGAGGGGAACAGCAAGTAACGGGTGTGTTTGCGTGGGGATAGTAGCCATAGTGGCAGCCTCCTGTAACAGGTTTAAAACCCACCACCAGAGGTTCCAATCTCATGGTGATGGACTGAACGAGGTTGGAACTACCGGCGTTACAGGTAACCGGCGCACCTTACGGTGCCCTCGCCCAGCCCACCATTGAGATGTAGCCGAACGCACGACATAAAAATGACGCTAGCGCGTCATATGTCGCCTGTAACGTTTCCAGGGTTCCAATCCTGACACCTGATTTTGCAGGTGCGAGCTAAGGATACTGCGTTACTTCATCAGCGGCAAGGAATATCCTCATAAAAACACAGGAATTAATTCATAAATTCAATAGGTTACCGGCAATGATATTCCACATGAATTTCTCGCGGTAACTCCATCCTAGAACATATTTACAGACACAATGGCTGTCCGGATAGACGAGTGTGAATGCACTTTTGATACGAAACTACCTGTATGGACCTCTATGAGCGAGGAGCTGACATTCGTAACTGTTCTAACCACTGATAATAGCATTACTTAAATAGCGGTGTGTTACTCAATATGGAGCAAGTTAGAAGAACTAACAATTTAATATTTCCTGTTATTGTGGTAACGTCGGTTTTCATCTAACTTATCTGAATAAATGCTGATGAATTTATTCTAATTATGCAAGGTTTGACTATGGATGATATCTCATTATCTATTGCAAGAAACATGTTTCACCTCCAGGTTTATGAGTCTGACGGAGTTCGCTTTGAAGACTTGTTTTCAAAAATTATGTACTATAAATCGCCAGGTTTTCAGCAGGTGAAACCGCATGGTAATGTTGGTGATAGAAAGAATGATGGTTTTATTAAGGATGAAGGTGTCTATTATCAGGTGTATGCGCCGGAAGATGCATCTAACAATGTATTAACTGCTGTAAATAAAATAAAAGATGATTTTCAAGGTTTAATGGAATACTGGCATGATATATGCCCCATTAAAAAATATTATTTTGTCTTAAATGATAAATATAAGGGTTCCTTGCCTCAGTTGCACAAAGAGTTAATTAACTTGCAACGTAATTTCAATTTGATTGATACTGGGGTTTTTGTAGCGAAAGATCTTGAACGCGACCTTTTCAACTTACCAGATGATATGATTCGTTCAGTTGTTGGGCACCTACCAGATATTGACCATGAAGAATATATGTTTGTATCCGGATTTACTTGCTTCATCTCTGCTTGGATTAATTTTGAAAAAGTTGCTAGGTATAATATTTGTTCGGTAAAAGAACCTAATCGTCCTCTTTTTATAGGGAGAATAGTAGATGTTTTAGTTCAAAATAAAATAATTTCTACGCAGGATGCAGCTTTTATTAAACACATTACTCAAATTAGAAATCGTCTTGTGCATGGGGTTTCGATGATAGTCCCTAAGAAAAGTGAGATAGATGTATTAATTCTCATTACCGAAAGAGTAAAACTAGCTGGTGTATATCGTCTAGAATGAATGTAATAAGTGAATTCATAGGTTGCATTACTAATTTTTATTTTGATTGCCACTAGATAAAATACTGCAATGGAAACTCCGGTAATGACTCCAATTTACTGATAGTGTTTTATGTTCAGATAATGACCGATGACTTTGTCATGCAGTTCCATCGACTTTGAGAACGACAACGACTTCCTGCTCAGCCTGGCCAGATGCTGCCTCAGAACCAGGTTATGCCGCTCAATACGCTGCGTATACCGCTTGCTGATGACGTGCAGCTTTCCCTTCAGGTGGGATTCATACAGCGGCCAGCCGCCCGTCATCCATACCACAACTTCAAACGCTGACAACAGGCTCAGAAGATGCTCCAGTGTGGCCATCGTACGTTCACCAAAGACGTGGGCCACAACCGTTCTGCGTATCCTATCATACGCGTAAAACAGCCAGCGCAGGCGTGATTTAGCGCCGACGTAGCCCCCACTGTTCGTCCACTTCCGCACAGACAATGACGTCACTGCCCGGCTGTATCCGGGAAGTTACTGACTGCGGCCTGAGTTTTTTAAATGGCGAAAAATCGTGTTGAAGCCAACACCCATAACGCGAGCACTGGCTCGACATCCGACCCCATTCATGGCCATATCAATGATTTTCTGGTGTGTACCGGGCTGAGAGGCGGTGTAAGTGAACTGTAGCTGCCATGTTTTACGACAGTGAGAACAGAGATAGCGCTGATGCCCGGGAATACTTTTACCGTTGCGCATCACGCCTTCAGTAGCAAAGCAGGAGGGACAGCAGACGGAGACGGAAGCCACAAAAGCACCTCAAAAAAGCCATCATAATCTAAATCAGTAAGTTGGTAGCATTACCATAATTTGGGTCCACACTATCCGCTTCGGTAACCGCAAGTTATCCTAGTTCTGATTTCGATTCAGATGCTGAAAACTCTGTACCAAGTACTTTTTCTGTTGAGGCCAGATATGGATAGCGATCAAGAGTTAGAAGATGTATTTTTGCCTCAAGTAAATCACCCTCTTTGAAAAATTCTCCTTCATTATATGGCGTAGTTTCCCACGACAGTTTGTCCTTATATCCGTCTTCAGTTTTAAATGAAACGACCCGGCATCTCTTGTCCTCAGGTACTTCGACTAATGCTGCATGGTCGCCACGTGGATTACGATGGATGACTTCGCAGAACTGGCCCATATAAGGTTTTCCTCGCAGATGTTCGCATTGAGAGTAACGCTTACCGCAAATAGAGCAATCCAACCTATCTGAAACAAATCCTGCACTAATGAATACCTGTTGCGGGAAAAGTTTAGCTTCAAGCTGCTCCAAAACCTCTCTCCGTTGGTCGCAGTGCGCAAATCCCCTATGTGCACGACTTGCGTCTAAACAGCCCATTTGAGCTGCAACAAGTTGGTCCCATGCCTCATTCGGCATATCACGTTTCAGCAAGATCCACATCATTAATTCTGACCTCACAGCACCAATGGCACACTCGAAGCCTAAGAAAAGGTTCGCATTTTCTTCATTACAGCGAAGTATCTCTTCGTGCTTAAACCGAGTGGCGTTATATAACAAATGATCTAGTGCCAAACATTGTTCTAGTTGCAACTGACTAGAACGGGTTAGAAATAGGAACGTTTCAGCTTGCTTCATGCCATTATTGAAGAAATTGATTACCTGTTCGAAGGTCATCTTCCCTGATTGCTTTACGATTGTGTCGTTCACTATTCTCCCCCTAATTCCTTAACAATTTGGGCAATATTAATCAACCCATCAGGAGGTCCACTATAGTGAACCTCTTTGCAAGAACCATCTGCTTGTTGGATGATGACATCGAGCGAGGCCTTGCTATTCTTGGCTCCTTTGAACAAGTCATACAGATAGTTCGTGATAATTCCGAGAGTTATGGATAGAACATTGGGATTCTGCGATAGCAGGCCTGTCGATATAAAAAGTGTAGGTCCAAACCACTCAAAGCCGTACTGTTGCAGATACGAAGGCTGATTATCCTCGTCGAAAATCTCGACATAGGGGATCTTGCTTATCTTGAGCAGAGTCCGCACTGTGTCAGATTCAACGTGCTGACGAAGGTCATCGACAGACTTTGCAGTTGCTAGATTACTAGGTAGGATTGCAAGTCCGTTGGGAACAGAAACTCCAAAGTCTTTCAATTTATCAGAAATGGAAACGTAATCGCGCACTTCTGTACTCATAGAGTTCATCCCTCTGTTATGTTGTTTCGGAAATGACCACAAGCAAATGTATATATTAACCGTTTGCGAAGGCATCCATACCGATCATGCGTGGTGTAGTTGCGTACTAATTTACGCTATCTATTTAGAATTGTGAAAGGTCAGCTTCTGGCACAAAACCGACTTTCCGTTCCCCGCAAAATCCCCGTCCATCCGGTTTTACTCTTTATCTCCCCTCCCCCGCATCCCCAGTCTTTTGTTTCACATTCCTGTGACATACTATCGGGTAACACCACAGCACTGCTGAAACAAGGAGCGAAGGATGAACACGAAGGGTGCCGGTCTGACCCCTGAACAGGCGCTGGACCAACTGGAAGCGCTGTATAACCAATCGGTCGCCGCGCTGCGCGAAGCCATTGGTCGCTATATCAACGACAACACCCTCCCCGATAGTGAAGCCCGCGCACACGGGCTTTTTGTTTACCCGGCGCTGTCGGTCTCCTGGGATGGCGAAGCGCACAGCGCGCTGAAAACCCGCGCCTGGGGCCGCTTCACTCACTCCGGCTGCTACACCACCACCGTCACCCAGCCCGCGCTGTTTCGTCATTATCTGCTGGAGCAGCTCACCTCGCTGTACCAGGACTACGGCGCGCACATCGTGGTGGAGCGCTCGCAGCATGAAATTCCCTATCCGTACGTGATCGATGGCTCAACCCTGACGCTTGACCGCTCGATGAGCGCCGGACTGACCCGCCACTTTCCGACGACCGAGCTGTCGCAGATCGGCGATGAGACGGCGGACGGGCTTTTCCACGGCACCGAGTACTACCCGCTATCGCACTTTGACGCCCGTCGCGTGGATTTTTCCCTCGCCCGCCTGCGCCACTACACCGGCACGCCGGTCGAGCACTTTCAGCCGTTCGTGCTGTTCACCAACTACACCCGCTATGTCGATGAGTTCGTGCGCTGGGGCTGCAGCCAGATCCTCGACCCGGACAGCCCCTACATCGCGCTCTCCTGCGCCGGCGGCGTGTGGATCACCGCCGATACCGAAGCGCCGGAAACCGTCATCTCCGACCTGGCGTGGAAAAAACACCAGATGCCCGCCTGGCATCTGATCACCAAAGACGGCCAGGGCATTACGCTGATTAATATCGGCGTCGGCCCGGCGAATGCCAAAAATATCTGCGACCACCTGGCGGTACTGCGTCCGGACGTCTGGCTGATGATCGGCCACTGCGGCGGCCTGCGCGAAAGCCAGACCATCGGCGATTATGTGCTGGCCCACGCCTACCTGCGCGACGACCATGTGCTCGACGCCGTCCTGCCGCCGGATATCCCGATTCCAAGCATCGCCGAGGTGCAGCGCGCGCTGTATGACGCCACCAAACAGGTGAGCGGTATGCCGGGCGAAGAGGTCAAGCAGCGCCTGCGCACCGGCACCGTGGTCACCACCGACGATCGCAACTGGGAGCTGCGCTACTCCGCCTCCGCCCTGCGCTTCAACTTAAGCCGCGCGGTGGCCATCGATATGGAAAGCGCCACCATCGCCGCCCAGGGCTACCGCTTCCGCGTCCCCTACGGCACCCTGCTGTGCGTGTCCGATAAACCGCTGCACGGCGAGATAAAGCTGCCGGGCCAGGCAAACCGTTTTTACGAAGGCGCCATCTCCGAACACCTGCAGATCGGCATTCGGGCGATTGACCTGCTGCGCGCCGAGGGCGACAGGCTGCATTCGCGCAAACTGCGTACCTTCAACGAACCTCCGTTCCGTTAAGTTTCAGGAAAACAACAATGACCACCACAACACCGCTTTCCGCTTTACGTAGCCTGCTGCTGGCCGATGGCCTCGACGGTATGATCGTGCCGCGCGCCGACGCCTGGCAGAGCGAATATGCCGCGCCGTACGATGACAAACTGGCCTGGCTCACCGGCTTTACCGGCTCCGCCGGGCTGGCGCTGGTACTGCGCGAAAAGGCGCTGATCTTCGTTGACGGCCGCTATCAGGTCCAGGTACGCGAGGAGGTGGATCTCAGCGCCTGGGAGATCCACCATCTGCATAACGAGCCGCTGGATGCCTGGCTTGCGGATAACCTGCCCGCAGGCAGCCGCATCGGCTTTGAGCCGATGCTGATGGTCAACAGCCAGTATGAAGCGCTTAGCGCCACCCACTGCGCGCTGGCGCCGATGACCGACGACCCGCTCAACGCCCTGTGGCATGACCGCCCTGCCGCGCCGCGCGGGCCCGTTCGCGAAATGCCGCTGGATGTCGCCGGGGAAAGCAGCGCCGAAAAACGGGCGCGCATCGCCGCGCTGCTGGCGAAAAAAGGCGCTGATTACCTGGCCATCACCCAGCCGGACAATATCGCCTGGCTGCTGAACGTTCGCGGCGCCGATATCGCCATGAGCCCGGTGCCGCTCTCCTTCGCCCTGCTGAGCCACACCGGCGAGGTGGAGTGGTTTATCGATCGCCAGAAAACGGCGGATCTCTCCGACGCCCTGCTCTCCACGCTCACCCTGCTGCCGCAGGAGGCGCTGCTCTCCCGCGTCGCCCAGCTGGCGCCGGGTAAACGTATTTTGCTGGATGCCGACAGCGCGCCGGTGGCGCTGCGCTTCGCCGCCGAGCAGCACGGCGGCAGCGTCCTGTGGAGCGCCGATCCCATTACCTTTATTAAGGCCAAAAAGAACGACGTCGAGCTGGAGGGATACCGCGACAGCCACCGCAACGACGGTGCAGCGTGGGTGAATTTCCTCGCCTGGCTGGCGCATGAGGTCCCGGCACGGCTGGCGGCGGGCAATCCGCTGACCGAACTGGAGGCGCAGGCAAAACAGCTGACCTTCCGCCAGCAGCAGAAAAACTTTATCGAGCAGAGCTTCGGCACTATTTCCGCAGCAGCGGGAAACGCGGCGATGTGCCACTATCACAGCAGCGAGGCGACCAATACCGCCATCACCAGCGCCAGCTTCTATCTGAACGATTCCGGCGGCCAGTACCATAACGGCACCACCGACGCTACTCGCACGCTGGCCTTCGCCCCGCTCGATCCAAAGCGTCGCCTGCACTACACCGCGGTACTCAAAGGCTTCCTGTCGCTTATCACGCTGCAGTTCCCGAGCGGTACCTGCGGCCATCAGATTGACGCTTTCGCCCGTCGCGCGCTGTGGGAGCTGGGGCTGGATTTCGACCACGGCACCGGACACGGCGTCGGCCACCAGCTGCTTATCCACGAAGCGCCGCAGCGCATCGCCAAAAAGGTGAACCCGTGGCCGCTGGAGGCGGGCAATATCATCACTATCGAGCCGGGGTATTACCTCGGCGGCGAGTACGGCATCCGCATTGAGAACCAGGTGGAGATCGTCGAGTCCGCGCCGGGCTTTTGCCGCTTTGCGTCGCTGACGCTGATCCCCATCGACCTCAGCCAGGTGGAAATGCACCTGCTGAGCGAGCAGGAAAAACAGTGGCTGGATGACTACCACCAGCGGGTGCGCGATACCCTGTCACCGCAGGTGAGCAGCGATGCGCGTCCGTGGCTGTTCGCCGCCACGGCGCCGGTTCGAAAGCAAATGGGTTAATACAGAAAGAGGCAAGGAGACGTCTGGCACAATGCGTCAGTTTATCAGGAGAAGCATTGGCCAGACTTTCAGCGGTGTGACGGTATTACCACATATACTTGATAGCGACTGCGGCTATATTGTCAGTCGAGATCTTAGCGTTTTTGGTAAAGGTGTTGTCATTGAGCAGATTCACTTTGTAATCCACATAGGTCTGCATGTTTTTGTTAAAGTTGTAGGTGAAACCAAAGTCAACAAACTTCACCAGATCCTGGGCGTCGTATGTATTGCCCTTTTTATCAGTCCCCAGGTCATTACCGCGGGTCTGGTTATAGGCAACAAACGGCACCAGACCATTCTCAAAGGTATATCCCGCATACAGCTCAACGGACTCAGACTCGTTGGCGTAACCATACGCCGTGCTGCTCGTTGAACCAAACTTGATGGCGTTGTAGGCCTGGGTGTACATGGCGGCCAGATAGAGGTTGTTGGCGTTATATTTGATGGCGCCAGTATAACCTTCCGCTTTCTTGCCGTTGCCCATAATACCTGCGGCATTGTTCTGCGTATCAAGCCGGTTGGAATTAAAGAATGCCCCCGCAATACTCACGCCGATATCCGTATCGTAGCTCAGCGAAGAGCCATAGCCATCGCCGTTCTGGGTGAGCACGTTACGGCTATCCCCGCCATTCTCTCCCTGATATTGCGCCGCGAACTTCAGACCATCCACCAGGCCGAAGAAATCGGTGGTGCGATACGTCGCAAGACCATTGGCGCGTTTGAACACGAAGTTATCATTGCTGTAAGAAGAACCATCGAACTCAGGCTGCATATCCGTATAGGATTCCGCATCATAAAGAATGCCCGTGTTTCGGCCATAGTCGAATGAGTTATTGCCGTAAAATCTCAGTCCCGCATAGGCATAACGGGTCCAGGCGTTACTTGATGTTGAGCTCTCCGTCTGGTTACCCTGAACCTGATATTCCCAACGGCCAAAACCGGTTAAGTTATCATTGATTTGCGTCTGGCCTTTAAATCCAAAACGCATATAGCTCATATCGCCATTTTTACTGCTATCGGACGAAAAGTAGTGCAGACCATCAACAAAGCCATATAAATCCAGCTTATTGCCATCTTTGTTATAAATTTCTGCCGCCCCGGCGGTGGCAGACATCAGTAGGGAAGACACTAACAGTGCAATAATTTTTGTTTTCATCATTAATATCTCTTGCTATTTTTTAGAATTGCCAAATTATAATGGTGGCGATAATATTCAGAATAATAAACCCAACCAATAAGAAAGTTTAAAATGCATCAGCCAGCCATTCTTGTATTTAGTAAAAACTGAGACACCATCACTTTTGATACTAATATTTATACTGACAATTTTTAATAGTGTATTGCCTGCCAAAGACAGAACAATCGTTAAACCCTCACTCCGCGTTTTCTATGCCGTGAGCAGTGAACCTGTACGTCACCGCATATTTCATTGCAACAAATAAAAAACAATTAATTTACAGCATTTACCCTGTACGGCGTACGCTTCACGGCCAGGGCTGCTGGTGCGCTGCATTTTACGTGATAAACAAAAAGTTTCACGTTGAAATACATTCATCAGAAAATGTAACTTTATTACAAATGTAAATATCTTGTTATGCATACAGTGAATAAAACTACCTGTATCCCCTTAGATTAACTTTTAATGCTGCCTTCTTTGTTTTTTGAATCTTCTTTTCATTTTTTTACTTTAATCAGATAAATTTAATAGTAATACAAATGTATTAAATAAATTAATACCCATCTTTCGCTGCCAGATTCAGGTCTTCGCCTGGAGAATTCAGCGGCGTCAGCGTGAGAGAAAGGCAGGATGATGGTGCAGGAAATGAAGACGCAAGAGATGAAGGGCGCGCATGGCCGTGCGACAAAAAGCAAAAAGCCTGCTCGAAAGCAGGCTTTTCTAAATTTGGCTCCTCTGACTGGACTCGAACCAGTGACATACGGATTAACAGTCCGCCGTTCTACCGACTGAACTACAGAGGAATCGTGTGAACGGGGCGCATATTAGCGATGCGCCCGGGGCTTGTCAAAGCCTGTTTTCACAAATTCAATCGTTTGCTGATTTCTTCTCCACTGCGGGTAAAAATCACTCCCAGGCCTGCTCGGCCTTTGCAGCCTCAAACTGCGGCGGCGGTTTACGAAAACGCCCGGTGAGGTAAGCAAGATAGACCAGACCAACCCCGGCCCACACCAGCCCCAGCGTCAGCGACGTCACCTCAAGGTTTACCCACAGCACCGCCACGGTCGCCGCGCCAACCAGCGGCAGCACCAGGTAGTGCAGCTTCTCCTGCCAGGTTTTATTCCGCCCTTCGCGACGCCAGAAGTGGTTAAACACCGACAGGTTGACGAAGGTGAACGCCACCAGCGCGCCAAAGTTGATAAGCGCGGTGGCGGTGACCAGGTCGAAGAACAGCGCCGACAGCGCCACGATCCCCACCATGATGACGTTCAGCGCCGGCGTCCGCCACTTCGGATGCACATAGCCGAAGTACTTCTCCGGGAAGACGTTATCGCGCCCCATCACGTACAGCAGGCGGGAAACGCTGGCGTGCGACGCCAGACCCGAGGCCAGCGTGTTCACAAAGGTGGTGCACAGGAAGATAGACTGGAACAGCTTGCCGCCGACGTACAGGGCAATCTCCGGCAGCGCCGCATCCGGGTCCTTAAAGCGGCTGATATCCGGGAAAAACAGCTGCATAAAGAACGACGCGGCGATGAAGATAAACCCGCCGTACAGAGCGGTAAGGAAAATCGCTTTCGGGATAGTCCGCGCCGCATCCGGCGTCTCTTCGGAGAGCGTGGTGACCGCGTCAAACCCGAGAAACGAGAAGCAGACGATGGTCGCCCCGGTGATGATGGGGATCAGGTGCGCGTTCTGGCTGATAAACGGCTGTAGCGACCATATCGTCCCCACCCCTTCGCCCTTGTGCAGCCCCTGCACCACCAGGAAAATGAACACCACGATGATCGCCACCTGCACCAGTACGAACAGCGCGTTGAAGTTCGCCACCAGGTTGACGCTTTTCAGGTTTGCGGCGGTGAGAATTGCGACAAACATCACCACCCACACCCATGGCGCCACGCCCGGGAACAGCGCGGAGAGGTAGATCTTCGCCAGCAGCACGTTAATCATCGGCAGGAACAGGTAGTCGAGCAGCGACGACCAGCCGACCATAAAGCCAACGTGGGGGTTTATCGCTTTTTGCGCATAGGTATAGGCCGAACCGGCCTGCGGAAACTGGCGCACCAGCTTGCCGTAGCTGATGGCGGTAAACAGCACCCCCGCCAGCGCCAGCAGATAGGAAGCAGGAACGTGACCGTTGCTGACGCCGGAAACAATCCCGAAGGTATCAAACACCGTCATCGGCGTGAGATAGGCCAGGCCCATCACCACCACCTGCCAGAGCTTAAGGGATTTACGCAGCTGCGGCTTGCCCGGGCGGGCAGAGAAATTCAGAGAAGTATTAGTCGCCATAACGATCCTCCCCGATGCGCGTACAGGTCTGCGTTCGGAACGTCGGTACAGCAAACCTGGGTAGCCTCGGGGCGGATCTAAAAGAGAAAGGAGTTAACGTCGCACAGCACAGGTGCGGCCCGTACTCGCAGCGGGAGCCGCAAACGCTCTCGTTAGGGGGATACTTAATCATTGGCATCATCTCATTTCCTCGTCACAAACTCTGTCGGTTATCTGAAGACCCGTTGTCGCCTGCGCTCCATTACGCGACACCCGGGAAATGGCAGGTTGACCTGCAATAAATCCGGCCTGGCTCCGCGCAGGCCGCATGATGCTACTTCTTTTTTTTACCGCGCCGGACCGTATCACGGTCAGGCGTTTTTCAACATCCACTCAATTTCGGTATCGGTGATAAGACGTTCAAACTGGATAAGCTCATCGTTCTTGCAGGCGTGGTAAACGTGGCTGAAACGTTCGCCCAACAGCTCGCGCAGGGCGTCGTTCTGCGCAAATTCCCACAGGGCGTCGCTCTGGCGGATCGGGAACGGCAGCCCGTCCTGCTCCAGCCCGTTGCCTTCAACCTCTTCCTGCAGCGGCAGATCGTTATCCAGCCCGTGGAGGATCCCGGCAAGGATGGTCGCCATCACCAGATACGGGTTCGCATCAGCGCCCGCCACGCGGTACTCCACGCGGTGGTTGTCGCGATCGCCGCACGGAATACGCAGCGCGACGGTGCGGTTGTTGTGCCCCCAGGAGGCCTGGGTCGGGACGTACATCCCCGGCTGGAAGCGGCGATACGAGTTCACGTTCGGCGCCAGCAGCGCCATTGAGGCCGGCATCAGGTCGATCATCCCCGCCAGCGCGCGCTTCAGCAGCGCCGAATCTTCGCCGTCGACATCGGCCAGCACGTTCTTGCCTCTGTTATTCATGATGCTGATATGAATGTGCATCCCGCTACCCGCATGCTCTTCATACGGCTTGGCCATAAAGGTGGCGTGCATTTTGTGTTTCTCGGCCACCAGTCGCACCAGACGTTTCAGCGCCAGCGCATCGTCGCAGGCGTCGAGCACGTTATCGGTGTGATAAAGGTTGATTTCAAACTGGCCGGGGGAGGCTTCAGCCACCGCGCCGTCGGCGGGGATCATCTGCAGACGCGCCAGATCGTCGATATCGGTCAGCACATCGGCAAAGTGGTTAAGGTTATCAACGGAGTAAACCTGGCTTTGCATGTTGCGATCGTCGGTGCCCGGGGCGCACGGCGGCTGGAGATAGCCCTCTGAATCACGCTGACGATCGAGTAAATAGAACTCCAGCTCTACCGCTACCACGGGGAACAGGCCGCGCTGGCGCAGTTTCTGCCAGAGCCGGTTAAGCACGTTCCGCGGCTCAACGTCAAAGGGAGCGCCATCTTCATCAAGCATGGTCAGCATCATCTGGCCGATAAATTCCGGATCGGCTGCCGACGGGGTTAAGGTGCCGGGCACCGGTACGCAGGTGCGATCCGGTTCGCCGAGCTCCTGGCCTAACCCCGCCTCTTCAACAACGTTGCCCAGAATGTCCATCGCGAATACCGATGCCGGGAAGTAGCACCCCTTCTCTACTTTACGCAGCCCGGTGACCGGAATGCGTTTGCCGCGAAAGCAGCCGTTGAGGTCCGTTAACAGCACATCGACATACTGCGTGTTCGGGTAACGTTCCAGATACTGCGTCACTTCGCGCGCAAACGCGCTACTTCGTCTCTCTTCGGACTGCTGAACAAAGTTCTCAACTTCTACGATATTGGTTTCCATGATTCACCGCCGTTGCTTTGGATGACGATCTGCGACTCGACCGTTAAATATAATGTCCACTCTTCGACTCTGGATGCAAACAATTTGTTTGTCAAATGTTAAATTGAGTTTGCAAGAAGGTTATTCCACTGCTAGATTGAGAAAATATTGAACGGAATTGCACAACATGGAATCGTTTGGCAATAATTTAGTCCAAAACGTGAGGTCGATCATGGGCAATATATTTGACAAGCCGGTTATTGGTGTCGTGATGTGTAGGAACAGGCTTAAGGGTCATTTGACCCAGACTCTGCAAGAGAAGTACCTGAATGCCGTATTGAATGCCGGCGGATTGCCAATCGCCCTTCCCCATGCGCTGGCGGAGCCTGAACTGCTGAACGCGCTATTACCGAAACTTGACGGCATCTTTTTGCCAGGAAGCCCCAGCAATGTGCAGCCGCACCTCTATGGTGAAAACGGCGATGAGCCTGACGCCGATCCCGGGCGTGATCTTCTGAGCATGGCGCTAATCGCCGCCGGGCTCGAAAGGCGCATCCCCATTTTCGCCATCTGCCGGGGTTTACAGGAATTAGTTGTCGCCACCGGCGGGACTCTGTATCGTCGCCTGTGCGATCACGCTGAGTTCCTGGAACATCGTGAAGATTCGGAGCTCCCGGTGGAGCAGCAGTACGCGCCATCACATGAAGTCCAGGTCCTGGAGGGGGGATTGCTGTCTCAGTTAATACCAGGTTGCAACACGTTTTGGGTTAACTCCTTACACGGTCAGGGCGCAAAAACCCTTGGCCCGCTGTTGCGCGTGGAAGCGCGGGCACAGGATGGGCTGGTGGAGGCCGTCAGCGTTCACAACCATCCGTTCGCCCTCGGCGTGCAGTGGCACCCGGAATGGAACAGTAGCGAATACGCCCTGTCGCGTTTGTTGCTTGAAGGTTTTATCACCGCGTGTCAGAACCACCTCGCTGAAAAACAGCGACTCTGACCACTACTGTTAAGGAAATGCCATTATGAGCGATGACGGCCTGGCGCCGGGTAAACGTCTGTCGGAGATCCGCCAACAGCTGGGTCTTTCGCAGCGTCGTGCCGCCGAACTGTCTGGATTAACGCATAGCGCCATCAGCACCATCGAGCAGGACAAAGTCAGTCCTGCCATCAGCACCCTGCAAAAGCTGCTGAAAGTTTATGGGCTGTCGCTCTCCGAGTTCTTTGCCGAACCGGAAAAACCTGACGAACCACAGGTGGTTATCAATCAGGACGAGCTGATTGAGATCGGGAGTCAGGGGGTATCAATGAAACTGATTCACAACGGAAACCCGAACCGTACGCTGGCGATGATATTTGAAACCTATCAGCCAGGCACCACGACCGGGGAGAGGATTAAGCACCAGGGTGAAGAGATTGGGACAATACTGGAAGGTGAAGTGATGCTGACTATCAACGGTCAAACGTATCACCTCGTTGAAGGACAAAGCTATGCCATTAACACCGGCATACCGCACAGCTTCAGCAACACCTCGGCAGGCATTTGCCGCATCATTAGCGCCCACACGCCAACGACATTCTAATTAATACCGGCCTGAGTTTCTCAGGCCTTCTTAAAAACGCGAATTAACAGGGGATATCCCTGGAGCGTCGTGCAGCCTGATTTTGCCTGAAGACGATGAGTAAGGTTATTTATCCGATTGAAATATAAGGGGTAGCTATGAACTTTCAGAATCTGAAATATTGGCGGGAGAAAGCCAGTCATTATTCGCCGGAGACGCGTTTATTTATTAACGGCGAATATTGCGCCGCCGCCGATAACGACACCTTTATTACGCTTGACCCGGCGGGGCAGCGACCGCTTGCTAAAGTCGCCCGCGGCAATAAGGCCGATGTCGATAGCGCGGTGAAAGCCGCCCGGGCGGTGTTTGAGCGCGGCGACTGGTCGCAGGCGTCGCCTGCGCAACGCAAAGCGGTACTGAATATGCTCGCCGATTTAATGGAACAGCATCACGAGGAGCTGGCGCTGCTGGAAACGCTCGATACCGGCAAGCCTGTTCGCCATAGCCTGCGTGATGATATTCCTGGCGCGACCCGCGCCATCCGCTGGTACGCCGAAGCCATTGATAAGGTGTATGGCGAAGTCGCCAGCACCTCGGTAAACGACCTGGCGCTGATCGTCCGCGAACCGGTGGGCGTTGTCGCCGCCGTGGTGCCGTGGAACTTCCCGCTGCTGCTGGCCTGCTGGAAACTCGGCCCGGCGCTGGCGGCGGGCAACAGCGTTATCCTGAAACCGTCGGAGAAATCGCCGCTGACGGCGATCCGCCTGGCGGGGCTGGCGAAAGAGGCCGGGCTGCCGGACGGCGTGCTCAACGTCATCAGCGGGTATGGCCACGAAGCGGGCCAGGCGCTGTCGCAGCACCCGGACGTCGACGTCATCACCTTTACCGGCTCCACCCGCACCGGCAAGCAGCTGCTTAAGGACGCGGGCGACAGCAACATGAAGCGCGTCTGGCTGGAAGCGGGCGGCAAAAGCGCCAACATTGTGTTCGCCGACTGCCCGGACCTGCAAAAAGCCGCCGCCACCACCGCAGCCGGGATCTTCTACAACCAGGGCCAGGTCTGTATCGCCGGTACGCGCCTGCTGCTGGAAGAGAGCATTGCCGATGAGTTTATCGCGCTGCTGAAAGAACAGGCGAAAAGCTGGCAGCCGGGCAACCCGCTCGACCCGGCGACGACGATGGGGACGCTTATCGATAGCGCCCACGCCGATACCGTCCACGGTTTTATCCGCGACGGCGAAACCCAGGGAACCCTGGTGCTGGACGGCCGCAGCCACGTGCATCCGGCCGCCATCGGCCCGACCATTTTTGTCGATACCGCCCCGCAGGCGCGCGTCGGCCGCGACGAAATTTTCGGCCCGGTGCTGGTCATTACCCGCTTTAACAGCGAAGCCGAGGCGCTGGCGCTGGCTAACGACAGCGACTACGGCCTCGGCGCCGCGGTCTGGACCCGGGACCTCTCCCGCGCGCACCGCATGAGCCGCCGCCTGAAGGCCGGGTCGGTCTTCGTCAACAACTACAACGACGGCGACATGACCGTACCGTTCGGCGGCTATAAGCAAAGCGGCAACGGTCGCGATAAGTCCTTGCACGCGCTGGAAAAATTTAGCGAACTGAAAACCATCTGGATTGCCCTGGAGCCTTAATCATGACTGAACATACCACCAGTTATTACGCCGCGAGCGCCAATCAGTACGAACCGTTTCCTGTCCTTACCGAATCGGTCACCTGCGATGTGTGCGTGGTCGGCGGCGGCTATACCGGGCTCTCCTCCGCGCTGCACCTGGCCGAGCTCGGCTATGACGTCGTGCTGCTGGAGTCGGCGCGCATCGGTTTTGGCGCCAGCGGACGCAACGGCGGACAGCTGGTTAACTCCTACAGCCGCGATATCGACGTCATTGAAAGCAGCTACGGCCCGGACGCCGCCCGAATGCTCGGCAGCATGATGTTTGAAGGCGGCAACATTATTCGCGAGCGCATCCAGCGCTACCAGATTGAGTGCGACTACCGCCCGGGCGGGCTGTTTGTGGCGCTGAACCACAAGCAGATGGAGACCCTGGAAGAGCAAAAGGCCAACTGGGAGCGCTACGGCAACACCCAGCTTGAGCTGCTGGACAGCAGCGAGATCCGCCGCGAAGTCAGCAGCGACCGCTACGTCGGCGCCCTGCTCGACCACAGCGGCGGCCATATCCACCCGCTGAACCTCGCCATCGGCGAAGCGAACGCCATTCGTCTCAACGGCGGGCGCGTTTTTGAGCAGTCGCCGGTCACCCGCATTCAGCACACCACACCGGCGGTGGTAAGCACGGCGAAGGGCCAGGTCACCGCGCGCTACGTGATCGTCGCGGGCAATGCCTACCTCGGCGATAAGGTCGAGCCGGAGCTGGCCAAACGCAGTATGCCGTGCGGCACGCAGGTGCTGACCACCGCGCCGCTCTCCGCCGAGGTGGCCCGTTCGCTGATCCCGCGAAACTACTGCGTGGAGGACTGCAACTATCTGCTGGATTACTACCGCCTGACCGGCGATAACCGCCTGCTGTACGGCGGCGGCGTGGTCTACGGCGCCCGTGACCCGGACGATATCGAGCGCCTGATTATGCCGAAGCTGCTGAAGACTTTCCCGCAGCTGAAAGGGGTGAAGATTGATTACCGCTGGACGGGCAATTTCCTGCTGACGCTGTCGCGCATGCCGCAGTTCGGCCGCCTCGACACCAACATTTATTACATGCAGGGCTACAGCGGCCACGGGGTGACCTGTACCCACCTGGCCGGACGGCTGATTTCCGAACTGCTGCGCGGCGACGCCGAGCGTTTCGACGCCTTTGCCAACCTGCCGCACTACCCGTTCCCGGGTGGCCGCAGCCTGCGCATTCCGTTTACCGCGATGGGCGCGGCTTACTACAGTTTACGCGATCGTCTTGGGGTTTAACGTCTTCTGGTAATAAACCCGACGCACAGGGCGATCCCCCCTGTGCGTTTTTTTATTCCCGTTTGACCCGCGGATATTTCCACAGCCAGCGTCCGCTGACCATCCGCCAGTAGAACAGCGCGCCGCGCACCGCCCAGTCGAGAACCATCCCGAGCCACACCCCGACCACGCCCATCCCCAGCATGATGCCGAGCACGTAGCCCGCCACCACCCGACAGCCCCACATGCTGAACATCGACACCCACATGGCGAACCGCGCGTCGCGCGCGCCCTTCAGCCCGGAAGGCAGCACCCACGACGCCGCCCAGATAGGCATAAACGCCGCGTTAAGCCACAGCAGTACTTTGACTACCTCTTTCACGTTCTCCTCGTGGGTATAGAACGAGGCAAACAGCCCGGCGAGCGGCGCGGTGCCCCAGGCGATGATCGTCAGGATGATGGTCGACATCCAGAACACATGGCGCAGTTGCCGCTCCGCCTGGCCTATCTGACCTTTCCCCAGCCGCTTGCCGGTGATGATGGTCGACGCCGACCCGAGCGCGTTGCCCGGCAGGTTGATCAGCGACGCCACCGAGAAAGCGATAAAGTTGCCGGCGATCACGTCGGTTCCCATTCCGGCGACGAACATCTGCGTCAGCAGCTTACCGCCGTTAAACAGCACCGACTCAATGCTTGCCGGAATGCCGATGCCCATCACCTCCCAGATGATGGCGACGTTAAGCGGCTTGAGATAGCTTTTCAGCGGGATGCGCAGCGCCGGGTTAAAGCCGACGGTCAGCACGAACAGAATCGCCGCCGCACCGATGTAGCGGGAGATGGTCAGCCCCAGCCCGGCGCCGATAAACCCGAGGCCGGGCCAGGAAAACGCGCCGTAAATCAGGACGCTGCTGATAATAATGTTGAGGATGTTCATCCCGCCGTTGATCAGCAGCGGTATTTTCGTGTTGCCGGCGCCGCGCAGCGCCCCGCTGCCGATAAGCGCGATGGCCGCCGCCGGGTAGCTCAGCACCGTCAGCTCAAGATAGCTGAGCGCCAGCGCTTTGACGTTCGCCGTGGCGTCCCCCGCCACTACGTCAATGATTTCCCGGCCAAAGTAGTGGATAACGGCGGCGAGGATCACCGCGAAAATCGTCATGATAACCAGCGACTGCCGGGCCGCCGACCTCGCCCGCCGCCTGTCGCGCCTGCCGAGGCTGAAGGCCACCACCACCGTCGTTCCGAGATCAATCGCCGCGAAAAACGCCATCACCACCATGTTGAAGCTGTCCGCCAGCCCGACCCCGGCCATCGCCTCCGCGCCGAGCCAGCTGACGAGGAAAGTGCTCAGCACCCCCATCAGCAGTACGCAGGTATTCTCCATAAAGATGGGTACGGCAAGCGGGGTGATTTCACGCCAGAAAAGAACACGATAGCTTTTGCGTTTTCGATACCAGGGCGTGCGGGCGACGGCCTGACGGACAGCGGCGGAGACGTTCAAGGGGTACCTTAGGAAAAAAGTTGAAACCACATTTCAAATAATGATTGAGAAACCGGGATACTGCAAAACCTTTTTCCTGAATAATTGTGCTTAAATACAACAAATTGTTGACAGAAACGTCAGTCGCGCGCGAAGGCAAGAAATGAGGTTTGACAAAATTTTTTTCGCCGCTAAGATAAGCCTCCACACGATTCCTCTGTAGTTCAGTCGGTAGAACGGCGGACTGTTAATCCGTATGTCACTGGTTCGAGTCCAGTCAGAGGAGCCACATTCTGAAAAGCCTGCTTTCGAGCAGGCTTTTTGCTTTTCCGTATTCCGGAACCAACGACCGTCAGGTCAGGATGGTCGCCAGTCTTGCCAGCACGTCGTTGATGATCCCGTCAGGCAGACGCTCAAGCCGCTTACCGTGTCTGGCCGCCATATCAATGGTTCTCGGCTGATCGCAGCGAATGACGCCCGTTGTTTTCGTTCCCGCCCCATCCAGAGACACGGCGAACCCCGCAGTACGGGCAAAGTTCCCACCCGTTGTTATCGGAAGAACCACGGGTAACCGCGTGATTTGGTTAAACGCAGCCGGAGAAACGATAAGCACCGGGCGTTTTCCGCTTTGCTCATGTCCGGCGGTAGGATCAAGCGAAACGAGCCAGACCTCTCCTCTCTCCATTTACAGAAGCTCCCTCCCGGCGGCAGGCGAGTCAACCCATTCTCGCTCTTCATCGCTGATTTCAGCCTGCGGATCGCACTGCGCCAGCAGCTCCGCCAGCGAATACTGAGGCCGCTTTTGCGGTTCAATAATGATGCGACCATTATCAATGGTCATGCCGACTTCGCTGTCTGCCGACAGCGCCAGCGTTTTCAGCACGGCGGGCGGGACGGCCAGCATGACGGATCCGCCGACCTTTTTCAGGCGAGTGGTATACATAGAGCACCTCCAAATATTATATTTTAATATAACATCAACAGCGGTTGGTGCGCAATTTTTGGTCAGACTCATGGTGGCTGGTTTCCTTAGCGTAACGACGCGTGAAGCATTTCGTACAGTCGGGAGCGTAATGTGCGACAAAGAAAGCCGATAATAGAAAGCTGCCTTTGCGGTTCAAAGGAATATGACGGTTTGGATAGACAAAATGCGGCGCAGCTTCCGTATTCGGAGTGCGCCGGAGGGATATCAGCTATAGCTGGAAAACCAGTCTGATTGCATCATATCTACACCTCGCCGATAGATTTCACGCCGTCGGTAGTACGCAGCCAGCGCGGGGCTTTCAGCCCTTCGACAAAGTACCAGACCAGCTCACACAACAATCCAGTCAGGGTTTGTTCTGTCTTCGGCTCCATCGCGCGTTCCATCAAGAGCTGGAGCAACGCGAGGCTGTATTCGCACAACAAATCAGGCTCGGGATCAACGTGTTGCGGCGCAGCGGGAGGTGTGTCAACGGTCAGGCTTTCCATCAGATGCGGTGGGATGGGATCGTTGAGCGTGGGTTGCAGCAGCGCAAGGCTGGCGTGCAGCCGCCCGCAGAGCGCCAGCCGCAGCGCGGGTTCGTCGGTTTCTATCAGGGCTTCAGCGAAGCGGGCGCAGTAGTCGGCAAGGACGGTGAAGTCCGTGGCGGCGCTGAAGGGAACGGACAATAAATCGAGTAAATCGCAGTCAGGGGTGAGGATTGTAGCCACAGGGCAACCTCCACTAAGTGGTATTTGAATACCGCCAGCGGAGAGGTCAATCTCACGGGTGGCGGAACCGGACGGGGTTGACCTTACCGGCCTTAGTGACACCGGCGCGTCTTGCGACGCCCCCGCCCGGCCCGCCATTGAGGTGCAGCCGTGCGCACGACACAAAAAAAAGCGCAGACGCGCCATTGTGTCGTCACTAAGAGGTTCAGGAGGTCAAGCCCGACGCCTGATTTTGCAGGCGCGGGGGAAGGATACTGCGATTGGGGATGAGCGGCAAGGGGTGTTTGTGTACGACGGCCATTACGATTTACGGCTTGTTTCACCTCATGAATTTTCCAGCAGATTTATCCCTTCATTTTTTATGTCTTTGTTTTATTATCGAACTGTTCATAAAATAAGAACCAGCAGCAATAACGCCAGTGCATTCGCACTGCATTCATTATACGAAGGTGGAACTTGTCTGATACGAATCTGAACGGTCCCGCAAATGGTGGGGGAGCAGCAACCAGTGGCGGTATTTTATTTGAGCAAAAACTGGGCGCTCACTTTGCTGCTCAGATACTGTCTGGTAGCCGACTGGATGCACGATTAGGATTGGGCGAGGCTTCTCCCGTCTGGCTGCGTTTTGAAACCGAAGCGCCGGTTGACGATATATTGGTCGCCACATCCGCAGAGGGTTTTATCGCTGTTCAGGCGAAAACAACGCTTTCACTTTCAGATGATAAAGCAAGTCCTTTTTACCGGACTGTGGAGCAGTTTGTCCGGCACTGGCTAACATGCCGGGATGGTAATGGTTCTCTGGAATGGAACCGGCCTCTTGATTCCAGTAAAGATCGTCTGGTTTTAGCCGTAAGTACCAGAGCACCAGCTTCAATTCGGGAAGATCTTCCTGCTGCCTTATCTCTTTTTTCTCAGCACGGCTGCGGAGCAATGAATCAACAGCAGGTAAAGGTGTTCAGCATTTTTGAGAACTGTATTTCCACGGTCTGGAACAGCATAACGTCTGATCCCCAGCCTCCTCATCTTGCTTCTGAACTTTGCCGCCTGGTTGTTGTTTTGATTGTAGATGCGGGAAATATGACGTCACCGGCCTGTTTACAGCTTGCTCAGAGTCTTGCTGAAGGTTCAGATGCAGCGACAGCATTCAGTATTTTTACCGACATTTGCGGAGAAATGATGTCCCGTCGCGGCGGCGGCGATCTGTCAGTATTTCGCAACGGACTTGCGGGAAAAGGGATCAAACTCGCTGCGTCTCCTCGATACAAGAATGATATTGCCCGACTACAGCAGCATTCTCAGGAGATTGCTGATTCCCTTAACCGATATGAGGCCATTGAAAGTCAGATAGGTCAACCCGTTACCCTTCGCAGAGAATGCCAGAGTGACGTTGAGCAAGCCGTACAGTCAGGTTCACTATTGATCATTGGTGAACCGGGGGCCGGTAAAAGCGGAGTGTTGAATGCGCTGGCCCGCAACCTGCGCAATCGCGGGGACGATGTTCTTGAACTGGCAGTCGATCACTATTCGGTTGAGTCACTCGAAGGACTGAGCCGTGAGCTCCGGCTTGACCATAGCCTGACGGATGTACTGGAAGCATGGGATGGCACTTCTGACGGCTGGCTGATTATTGATGCACTGGATGCGACCCGTGGAGGCAAAGGTGAGGCCGTTTTTCGTCCTCTGATTGAACAAGTACTGAATCAAAAGGGGCGATGGCGTGTTATTGCCTCTATTCGCAGTTTCGATTTACGTATGGGAAGGAAACTTCGCGATCTGTTTAAAGGTCATCCTCCAGTGGCCGAACGTGCCGATATGCAGTTTTCTTCGGTTCGCCATATTGTTATTCCACCACGCTGGTCAGATAAGGAATTCAGCCGGTTACTGGAACAATCAGCGGCGCTGGCAACAGCACTGGGTCAAACTTCTGACAGGCTTCACGATTTAGCGAAAGTACCGTTTAATACACGATTGCTGGCAGACCTGGTTTCGCAATATGCGGATATTAATCTGAGTCGTATTTCATCCCAGAGCGAATTATTAAAACTCTACTGGCAGTACCGCGTTGATCAATATGGGCTGAATGCCCAACAGTGTCTTAAGGTACTGGTTGATCACATGATTGGTACGCGTTCACTCAGGGCACCCTCCCTGTTGACGGAAGCGGATGCTGACATGATTGATACACTCTCTCGTGAAGGCGTTGTCGTCAGGGATGCTAACGATCGCTGGGTGCAGTTTCGTCATCATCTGCTCTTTGACTATGCAGCGGCAAAAGTTTCATTCGATCCCGACGCACTCATTGCGGGAACCTTGCGTTTCCCTAAACAGCAGGCGCAGGGATTGATGCTTTCTCCCGCATTGGGTTTTGTGCTTCAGGAAATTTGGGATTATGACGAAAATCATCACAGTTTCTGGCAGGCTGTAAGTCATCTGGTTAATGATAACGATGGCGATCCGATTATCCGTAGTTCAACAGGCCGGATTGCGGCTGAATATCCTGTTGCACAAAACGACCTGCTCTGGCTTGCTGAACGTGTGGCAATGGACGATCAGAACGTTATTTCCACGCTCGGCCATCTCTGCGGTGCTCTGGCAATACGATTTGAAGATGAAAAAGAAGTGGCCCTACTTCCATGGGTACATCTGGTATCGGCTTTAACGCCTGAAATCGATAAGGTTGCCGAGACGTTGCGATTTTTGCTGCACCCGCTGACTAAGCGGGTGACTGCTCCTGATTTACGCAATATGCTGGGTACAGCCAGTCGAACAGTGCTTTCTTATGGCTTTAAGCAGAGTGAGCCGGGCTATTTTGTCAGAAGTGCTATCCCCTACGTTGCAGATACGATCAATACCGATGTTGATGCATCTTGTTGTTTACTGGAACAGATTATTTCCGTCGAACGTCTCCAGCATTTTGGTTCAGAAGAAGTTCCTGTACTCTGTTACAATATCAAAAAAATAGCAGATCGTGCGCCTGCGTTTGTTGCCAAAGTATTCGGGTTTGTCTATAGCTACGATGTCACCGAAGAACGGGAAACAACGCTGGGAAACAGTCGAATTCTGCCTCTGAGATCAAATGCCCGACAGGACTATGAATCGGCACGCTATTCACTCGGTGAGTATTTCTCCCGTTTTCTCGAACAACACCCCGATCAGGCTATTGATGCCGCCGTCAGTGCTTTAAATGGATATGTTGCCCGGCGTCATCCTGTCGATTCCCCTGTGATGCTTTTATCCATTTCCGGGAATGATATATCTCTTAAAGCCGATCACAGCCACATCTGGGCGTACAATCCTACAGGCGAACACGCGCATGACGGAGAAGTACTGGTTAAGAAACTATTTCAGCATTTGAAAAGTACGACTGAAGCAGACGTGTTAGTTCTCGCACAACTTATTCGTCAAAAAGCCTCACTGGCAATCTTCTGGGCCAGGCTCTTTCTGGCAGCAAATGAACGTAATGATAGCCTAGTTGATTTTCTCTGGTCCATTGCAGCGCAGGAAGCGTTTATCCGGAACGAAGATACTCGTAAAGATGCTATCGATTTGGTCAGCAAAGGAATTGCCCGGCGTCCAGTGGAGGAACGGCAAATGCTGGAGAATACAGCATTCCAGTATAATTTCTCTGGCTATATTTACCCGGAAGAAGCAAAGGAACGACTGTTATATCGCCTGTTCAACGCGATTGGCGCAGATAATCTTTCTACTGAAGCAGCCCGGGAATTTCTGAAAAATACGCGGGGGGATAATGACACATCAGGCAATAAAAGACTTTTCGATGTTTCCCCGGTCAGTGTTAGTACGGATATACCTTATGATTTTATCGAAGGTTTGGATCGAAATGAACCAGCCAATGCTATGCTTATCAATGCTGTCAAAACAACAAAAGCTGCGCTGGGGCTAACAGCGAATAATACACTTTCGTCTGAATTATTGCTGGAAGATGTTTTTGGCATTCTCGAGCAGCTTCGCGAACAGCTCAACTCTGCAAGTATTCATCCCTATGTACGCACAACCGCAGAGGATGTTATTGTTCAGGCCTGCTCAGCTGTTGTTGGACAAAAATTATTACCGCTTGTAAATGCTAACCGGGCAGATGAACTAACCTCTCATTTTTTGGCTCTATTACATATGACCTCGCGTGCAATATCTCCAACGGTCAATGAAGATACCGAGGATGATTTTGCAAACAGCGTCAGTTGGGGCTCTCCTGCACCGAGGATTGATGCTGCACAAGTTTTTCTGGATGTTATTCCTTTACGTCCCGATTTGTACGACCGACTGAAACCTGATATCGAAAGGGTACTGATTGACCCTCACCCGGCCGTTCGCCTTCAGGCATCAATACGCCTGTTACGGTTGTGGGATATTGATCCAGATGGCGTATGGCGCTATCTGAATGAACGCGTGGAGCAGGAAATCAATACCGGCATAATAGAGCATATGGTTGGGTATGGGATAAGATATCTGTTATATACCGACCCGATGCGCTCTTTCTGCCTTATTCAGAAACTGCTGGGACGCTTTAGTCACGATCCTGAACGTCAGAAACGTATTCGCAAGATAGTTAGCATCGATCTGGTAATTCTCTGGGTAAACCATGAAAACAGAGAAGCACACGATATTCTTCAGTGCTGGATCGCCGCTCCCACTGTTTATAGTGATGAGCTTAATCAAATCTTGTTTACATTAAGGGATAGATTCGTTCTTGGTTTTGCCGAACAGAGTACGCAGAAGGATATCGGAATCAGACGCCGGGCGTTAGATATGGCCTATAGCATCATTGATGCTGCCGGGAAAAAACTGGAAGAGTACGTCCCACGTACTGACCTGACAGAGACTAACCAGGAAGAAGTAAGACGCTGTTTTGCAATTATAGATGGAGCATGTCTACAACTTCGCTTTGCTTGTGAAGGAAAACATAATCCTGCCAAGCCATTAGTAGAACATGAAGAACTTAAGCAATTTATAAACGAAACTGAATTGCACATGCGGCGCATTGGTGATTGCAGCACGCCACAGACCATTTACTACCTTCTGGAATTGCTTGAAACACTGGTTCCTGTCGATCCAGCCAAGTGTTTTGATCTGATGGCTCATGCATTACATCACGGAACAAAATTTGGTTTCCAGAATGAGCATATGGGGATGGTACAACTGGTAAAAATGATGGGTGTCTTTCTTGCTGACTATAAAACTATTTTTGAAGATGAGCACCGACGCGCCCGCTTGATAGAAAGTCTGGATATTTTTATGGATGCTGGCTGGCCCGCTGCCAGACGTCTGCTTTACCGGTTACCGGAATTGATCCAATGAACGAGCAGCAACTGCGTAACTCGTTTAAGCATGCTCTGAGTAACTTAATTAATGAAGTCACTCAGAGTATTGATAGTGGGGAGTCTGACCCCTATGAAAAATCACGTGCCGATACATTACATGAGCATAACACTCGCATTCTATTTTTCGATCGTCTAATGACGCTTCTGGGTTGGAGTTTGGGCCCGAAAGGTAATGTGGCTGAAGAAGTAAGAATAAAAGCAGAAACTATGCGCTTCATGGATTATGTTGGTCTAAACGAAGATACTAAAGCACCTTTAATTATTTTTGAGGCAAAGGCGTGGGATAAACCTTTTGTTTCTGCACGAAAATCTGAAGAAAGATCTACAGATGACGATCTTATAGTTGCTGCAATCCGTCATATCCTTAATGATGGACCAGATAATGAATCACCTGTATTAAATCAATGGCACGACTATCTTAAACAAGTTATGGGTTATGTCCGTACCATGAAAACAGAATATAATCATGATACTCCTTGTGCCGTTCTGTCTAGTGGGAAATGGACTGTTATATTTACAAACCCTGTTTTAACATTTGTTAACGGAAGAGTAAGTACAAGTAATATTAAAATATTTAGACTTGAAACATACAATAACGATGCTGATATTTTATTTGATCTTCTGCACCATTCGGTTTTAGCGAATGACATTCCTTTTCTTTCACGGCCTACACAAATAAGAGAATATCTTGAAATTGATTCAATTACAGCTACATTTTATGGTTTACATGTTCATTATGAAGAAACAGGGAGCAAGTTTTTTGGCCCTAAACCAAGAGTGTTAATTTATCCAATATTAATTCTCCAACGGATGGATGGTGTTTTTGCATTCATATCAAATCATGGGAAAAATAGCCCTCTTGAATATACGAGAAATAACGACTCACATCCAGAAAACCTTACAGAACATTTAGATTCTATTATCTCCTGTATTGATGAACTTCATCATAACTGTGAAAAAGAATTAAACAGTAAATTAACAATTCAACCTGTTGAAGATTTCCCCGGTTTTCCATCAACATCCTCTATGAATCACTCACTGCTAATGGTGAAACCCATAAAAAATGCCCCTAACGCATGGTTCGTAGTTACTGGAACAGAAAAGCATTACCTACGTAATACAACAATAATCAAGTCATGTCGTTTTCACGCATGGGCGGACTGCCATGCTGAAGGCTGCGCCAATGGGACATCAGCCATTAGCATTCGCTCAACAGACCCTCGGGTTATCTTTATCGACAAGGAAATACACCACTGTGCTAACCAAACGGTATACGATCGTAAGAAGAAAAATTGTCATATTCTGTCGATAGATGAAAGGGTCTGCTGTCAAACATGCAACTACTTTAACTTGTGCTGGACACAGGCAGAGCAAGATAAATTGCCTTGTGGAAAATAATGGTGTTTATACGCATCTGTCGTGCCAACCAAATTCACCCAAGATATAAAATATTAATAGTGAAGGAGGAGTCCATAATGTTACCACTTGATAAAAAAATCACTTAAAAGAACCCGTTCCTATTACAATTATAAATGACGACTCTTTACAAGACCCGATTTTTCATCCGGGATGATCCTAGAAGCCTTGCATGGAAATGCTGATAACAATACAGCATCGCAATATCAAGGTATTCTATCAGTTTGGAGAAATATGATAGGTTATTTTAATAAGTCGCAAAGTGAACATGGATATGTTCAGAAGCTTCAATTAAAATCTGGAATTTGCGAACTAAAAACTCTATTAGATATACTCCCTCAGATGCAAAAAATAATTGCTAGCCATCCAATATATGACAAAGGTGGTTTAAGGCCATATATATCAATTACACAATCGGAATTAGATGAAGCAGGAATATTTTATAAAAAGATAAACATTGAAAAAAACAAAACAGCAAACAACATTCAAAAAAACAAGAAATAATACAGGTTCTCATTTCTCTGATGCACAAATTGCTAGGACAATTTCTAGCAAAAAGATGGATAAGCGTTCATCCAGAGATGAAAATATCTGACCCTGACCCGAAATCCTGCGCCATTCAGAAACAGAATTCCGGCATGATCTACACTCCCTGAACGGAGGTGGTGCCGATGAAAAAATCACGATTCACCGAAGAGCAGATTGTCTTTGCCCTGAAGCAGGCTGAACTGGGGACGTCCGTGCCGGACGTCTGTCGCAAACTGGGCATCTCCGATGCCACGTTTTACACCTGGCGCAAGAAATACGGTGGAATTTCCCCTTCGGAGCTGAAGCATATGCGGCAGCTTGAGGAAGAGAACCTCAGGCTGAAGAAGCTGGTTGCTGATCTCAGCCTCGACAAAGCCATGCTGCAGGATGTACTGGCAAAAAAGAACTGACGCTGGCACGCCTGCGTGAATGGGTCCGGGACCTGCAGGCACGCTACGGGGCCAGCGAGCGGCAGGTCTGTTTTGCGCTACGGATCAGCCGCAGCTCTTTCCGCTACCGTTCTGTGGCGGCAGACGACAGCGCGATCCGCCTTCGTATCAGGGAGATCACCGAAACCCGGGTCCACTATGGCTACCGCAGGGTTCACGTCATGCTCAGGCGGGAGGGCTGGCGGGATAATCATAAACGCATTTACCGGCTCTACCGCGAGCAGGGCCTGTCCCTGCGTCTCAAACGCCCACGCCGGAATAAATCGGCCCAGCGGCGACAACCCCAGCCTCAGGGGCTGTATCCGAATCATGTCTGGGGCATGGATTTTGTTTCTGACGCCCTATTTGACGGGCGTCGGTTACGCCTGCTGACGGTCATTGACCTCTACACGCGCGAATGTCTGGGGATCTGCGTGGGCCAGAATCTGCGCTCAACGGAGGTTGCCGAAATGCTGAACATCATTGCGCTCAGACGGCCCTTACCGCAGTTACTGAAAACCGATAACGGCTCTGAATTTGCAGGGAAAATGCTGGACAAATGGGTGTATGAACGAGGGATCCGAATAGACTTCTCACGGCCGGGAACACCGACGGACAATGCCACGGTGGAGTCGTTCAACGGCAGGCTGCGACAGGAATGTCTGAACGAGAACTGGTTCATGTCCCTGGAGGACGCACGGTGCAAAATCGAGGCCTGGCGCATACACTATAACCAGAGGCGTCCCCATTCTGCGCTGGGATGGATGACCCCGTCCGAATTTGCAGAAAAATCTGTCGGTTGCCAGAATATGCAGCCAACATGAAGCCGGTTATTCCTGATTATGACTGGAGCATATTCGGGGTCAGGATCATATGAAGACATTACTAACATCGGGGTGTACTAATCAACGGGGAGCAGGTCAATCATGGAATGAAGTTATTCTTTTATGGCAGTCATTAGAATTAAATAATTTCATAAATCTGATCACATCTATACACATTTAGATTTCATTAATATTCTACCAATCTATGAATGGTATCGATATGAAGAAAATGGAACAGTAAGAACCCATGTACCTCACATCGGGATAATTGATGAATCAGGCAAAGAAATTATCTGCATATTGCGTGAAAACATGCGAATAACATTATCAATAGACTTATCTAAGTGACCTTTGTAGAAGGTGGTCAGTCTGGCGGTCTTGACAAATTCGTTTTTTGTTTTAGTTTACCAATCAGCCAGCTAATGGCTACCGCGATCTCACTCAGAGGAGCCACATTCTGAAAAGCCTGCTTTCGAGCAGGCTTTTTGCTTTTCACTGCCATATCCATGTCTATCTCTCCCCTTTTGTGAAAACTAACCTCGCGTACTAACGCCTGCAGATATGCCGCCTTTACCCTGAGTAAGGCTGTTCTGCGCAAAAAGCGAATGCTATGCTGCAAGCAGCTCTCGCTGTCTGGATTGTCAGCGACGATTCAGAGAGCGCTATCGTAAAATTCTCTTTTTGTAACAGGTAACCCCGGCAATGGCTCTGATCCCCAAAAACTACGCGCGGCTGGAAAGCGGCTACCGCGAGAAAGCACTAAAAATCTATCCATGGGTATGCGGGCGCTGCTCGCGAGAGTTTGTTTATTCAAACCTGCGTGAGTTAACGGTTCACCATATCGATCACGACCATACCAATAACCCGGAAGATGGCAGTAACTGGGAGCTGTTGTGCCTGTTTTGCCATGACCACGAGCACTCGAAGTACACGGAGGCCGACCAGTACGGCACCACCGTAGTGGCCGGGGAAGATGCGCAAAAAGATGTTGGCGCCGCAACCTATAATCCCTTTGCCGACCTGAAGTCGATGCTGAATAAGAAGAAGTAGTATCAGGCGTTGCCCGGCACGGGAGATGGGCAATTAACAGCGAAAAGGTGTCTGAGTAAAATATGACAAATAAACAGTTTTACCCGATCGGTACGCCGGGGCAGCCCTGGACTGAACGAGAGAAGCAGCTGTGGCAACAGAGTCAGACGCGTTCGCGGAGCTATAAGAACGATGTCCTCGACGTACTCGAACAGCTAAAACACCGCTATGAGATCGTTCAATATGGCGAGCTGCGCTACGGTGACGATCGCTATCCGCTGATGGCCGCGAAATCAAAAAACTGGGACGATAATCTGCCCGTCGCGCTCATTACCGGCGGCGTTCACGGTTATGAAACCAGCGGCGTTATGGGCGCGCTGAGTTTTTTAACGGAATGCCGCAGTGAGTACGAGGGTAAATTAAATTTACTTGTCGCCCCCTGCGTCAGCCCGTGGGCATATGAACGCATCGCCCGGTGGAACTACGATGCGGTTGATCCTAACCGGCAATTTTTCGCGCAAGGCAAGGCGGAAGAGTCCCGGGCGCTGATGAAGTTCACCGCGCCGCTGAAAGGCCAGTTTGCGGTTCACGTCGATTTGCATGAAACGACGGATACGGACGAAAGTGAATTTAGCCCGGCCCTCGCGGCCAGAGACGGGCTGCAGCCTGAGCCGACGCGTGTCCCTGACGGCTTCTACCTGGTCAGCGACGAGCAGAATTCAAGGCTGGACTTCCAGAGCGCCATCATAGCCGCCGTTGCGCACGTGACGCATATTGCCCCTGCGGAAGAGGACGGCACCATGCTGGGTTTTCCCGTCGTGAGCCCCGGCATTGTTGAGTATGACAATAACGCCTGGCATTTATGCTCGACGATGACCGGCGCGCCGTTTACGACAACCACTGAAGTTTATCCCGATAGCGCTGAAACCACCCCGGAAGACTGTATAAGAGCCCAGGTTGTCACCGTCCGCCGGGCTATTGATTTCGCTTTATCGAACTGATCCATCAGACCGGGCTTCTTCGCCCGGCCTGCCTTTTCGCGGGCTTTCTTCCTTCAGTGCGCCCGGTTCAGTGCGTCGTCATCGCCGTCCGGCCTTTCGCCTCCTGCAGCGCCATCCGCAGATGTTCGTTATTGTCAGCCAGCAGATCCCGCGCGTGCCAGGCGTCCAGCCCGGTCAGCAGCATCAGGATGGCGGTACGGCAGCTGTGGTTGCAGCTTTCCAGCGCCCGCTTCGCCTCGGCGCGCGGGCACTGCGCGGCCTCCATCACGATGGCAATTTGCCGCTCCGCCCAGTGGGTATCCGCCGCGTTAATATCGACCCGCAGGTTGCTGTAGACGCGGCCGGTGCGCACGGCTAAGGCGGTGGAGAGCATATTGAGGATCTGCCGCTGCGCCAGCCGCGCTTTCGGGTTGGCGAACCCGACCACCACTTCCGGCCCGGTCTGCGGCGCGATGACGATATCCGCGAGCTGCGCCACCTCGCTGGCGGCGTTTTGCGTAATCGTCGCCACCGTCGCGCCAAGCGACCCGGCGTAACGCAGCGCGCCCCATACCCACGGGGTTTTTCCGCTGACGGAAAGCCCCAGCAGCATGTCGTTGCTGTTGAAATCGAGAGTTTGCAGGTCGTTGATACCGCGCTCATAGTCGCTGGCCGCCGCCTCGCGCGCCTGTAGCAGCGCGTCGGCGCCGCCGGCAATCAGGCCAATCACCGCGTGGTGCGCTTCCGGGGCATATTCGCATGCGGCCTGCATCGCCGCGCGCCCGGAGGCGCCGGCGCCGACGATAACCAGACGTCCGCCCCGGCTAAGGGTGGCGATCGCGTTGTCGACTAAGCGGGTGATGTCCGGCAGGCAGACGGCAATGGCATCGGCGATCGCCCTGTCGTCTTGCAGGATCGTCGCCAGCATATCTTCAGTGGAGAGTTTGTCGATATTCTCCGTACAGGTATTACGTCGTTCCATCATTGAACCGGTAGCTTTACTGCTCATACAAACCTCCATTTATGTGCTTCCTTACATACTATAAGGTTATCCAGCGTCGCCTCCTGCGAGTAAGGTCACGCTTCATCGCCTGAATGGTTAGTTTTCCTGTCATTACGTGGCTTTATGAAACGCCCCTCATCTGCGATAATCAGCGCTTCCGCCGTTACACTCCGGGATCGTCATGAACGTTTTATCGCCCGCTCGTAAGCGCCCAATGAAACTCAGCACCACGGTGACGCTTATGATCTGCAGTGTGATCGGCACTGTACTGCTGCTGATGTTTACCCTGTGGTTCTCGCAAATCAGCAACGCCACCCGCGATGGCGTTAAAGACATGGCGCTGGCGGTGGCACGAACCCTCGCGGATAACCCTGAAATTAAGCGCGGCCTGACCCTGCCGCCGGACAGCAACATCATTCAGCCGCTGGCGCTGGCCGTCGCCAAACGCAACCACCTGCTGTTTGTGGTGGTGACCGATATCAACGGCAACCGCTATTCCCATCCCAACAGCCAGCTTATCGGCCTGCACTACATCGGCGATGACATCAACCCGACGCTAAAAGGCAAAGAAAACGTCGCCATTAACCACGGCATGCTCGGATATGCGCTGCGCGTCTACACCCCGGTGTTTAACGATAAGCGCCAGCAAATCGGCGTGGTCGCTATCGGCATTGCGCTGACCAAAGTCAACGATGAGCTCGCCCGCAGCCGCATCGATGTGCTGCTCACCATTTTGTTCAGCGCTCTGGTGTGCGCCGCAGGCACCTGGAGCCTGGTGCGGGTACTTAAGCGCGCGCTGCTGGGGCTGGAGCCGCACGAAATCTCGGCAAAGCTCAAACAGCGCCAGGCCATGCTGCACTCGTTAAAAGAGGGCGTGATCGCCGTGGACCAGAACGGCCAGGTCACGCTGATTAATCCGGCGGCGAAAAAAATGCTGCAATCGTCCGACAGCGATGAGACGGACGATGGTCCGCTGCTGGCCGAGCTCAAAGAGGTCCTGCAGCGCGATGAACCCATCTACGATCGCGAGATCAGCTGTAACGGGCTACTGCTTATCAGCAACACCGTGCCGATTCACTGGCAGGGCGTCATCGTCGGGGCGATCAGCACGTTCCGTGATAAAACCGAGGTCAGCCAGCTGCTGCAGCGGCTGGACGGTATGGTGAACTACGTCGATGCGCTGCGCACCACTTCGCACGAGTTCATGAACAAACTGCACGTGATCCTCGGCCTGCTGAATATGAAAAGCTATGACAAACTGGAAGAGTATGTGCTGCAAACCGCGCAGAACTACCAGACGGATATCGGCGCAATTCAGCAGCAGATCAAATCGCCGGTAGTGGCAGGCTTTTTGTTAGGCAAGATTCACCGCGCTCAGGAGCTGGGCTTTACCCTGACGCTGGCGGAAGAGAGCCGGGTGCCGGACAACCCCAGTGAGAAGCAGGTCACCGTGCTGGTCACCGCGCTGGGCAACTTAATAGAAAACGCGCTGGACGCCATGCGCGGGCAGCCGGAGGGTGAGGTCAGCGTACTGCTGCACTACCATAACGGCTGGCTGAGCGGCGAAGTCAGCGACGACGGGCCGGGTATCGCGCAGGTCAATATCGACGCCATCTTTGCTAAAGGCTTCTCAACGAAGGGCGATAACCGCGGCGTTGGGCTGTTCCTGGCGCGCCAGCAGCTGAGCGCGCTGGGCGGCAGCATCAGCGTTGAATCCGAGCCTGGCGTGTATACCCAATTTTTTGTTCATCTTCCCTGGGATAGTAAAAGGACGACGGCGTGATAAATGTACTGATTGTTGATGATGATGCCATGGTAGCCGAGCTTAACCGCATGTACGTCGCCAGAGTGCCTGGCTTTCGCTGCTGCGGTACGGCCTCTACCCTGCATCAGGCCAGGGAAATGGTTAACAACCCGCTGCTTGAGATTAACCTGGTGCTGCTGGATGTTTATATGCAGCAGGACAGCGGGCTGGATCTGCTGCCGACGATCCGCGCCAGCGGGCGGCCAATCGACGTCATCATGATAACCTCGGCGGCCGACGCGGCAACGGTGCAGACGTCGATGCACTACGGCGTGGTGGATTATCTGATTAAACCGTTTCAGTTTCCGCGGTTTGAAGAGGCGCTTAACGCCTGGCGTGAGAAACATAAGCTGATGACCGCTCAGCCGTATTATGAGCAGTCGGAAGTGGACCGTCTGCTGCACGGTGCCAGCCCGGAGGTTGCCGACGACCGCCGCCTGCCGAAAGGACTGACGGCGCAGACCTTACGCACCATCTGCCAGTGGATTGACAATCATCCCGGGTCGGAGTTTTCGACCGATGAACTGGCGACGGCGGTGAACATCTCCCGCGTCTCCTGCCGCAAGTATTTGATCTGGCTTGCGCAGATCAACATTCTGTATACCAGCATTCACTACGGCGCCACCGGCCGGCCGGTCTATCGCTACCGGCTGGTCGCCGAGCAGTACAACCTGCTCAAGCAGTACAGTCAGTAAGCCGGTAATCGGCGTCGAGGAGCGAAAAGCGAAACCGGCGCTGTGAAGAGAGGATAACGTCGCGGTTTTTGGTCACGAAAATCGCTTCGATATCCTCACGCTGGCGCAGTATGGCGCAGCCTTTTTCTACCCCCAGGCCGTACAGCAACGTGGTCCAGATATCGCCGTCCAGCGAGTCCGCTGAGATGACCGTCACGCTTTGCAGCGCATTGTCCAGCGGATATCCGCTGCGCGGGTCGAGAATATGGTGCCAGCGCCTGCCGTCCTGCTCAAAATAGCGCTCATACACGCCGGAGGTCACCACCGACTGTCCGTCGACCGCCATCACGCCCACCAGCGCGTCGTCAGCGGCGAACGGTTTTTTGAGCCCAACCGACCAGCGGCCCAGCGTGTGCACGTTGCCGCCGAGGTTAATCAACGCCTCGTCTGTCCCCTGCTGGCGCAGATAATCGCGCACCCTGTCGGCGATGTAGCCCTTGGCGATAGCGCCAAGGTCGATCTCCATACCCGGCTGCGTTAAAAACACGCTGGCGGCCGCATCGTCGAGCGCCACGTCCTGCGGGCGCGTCAGCGCCAGCCGGGCGGCTATCTCCGCCCCGGACGGCACGCGGCTGCCCTGAAAGCCGATGCGCCACAGCTTCACCAGCGGGCCGATCGCCAGATTGAACGCGCTGTCCTGCGCCAGGCTCGCAGCCTTCGCGCATTTGATAAGCTGGTACACAGGGCGGCTGACGGCGACCGGATGCCGTCCGGCGGCGCGGTTGATATCCATCACCTGCGATGACGCCCGGTTAACGGTCAGCAGATCCTCATAGCGCTTAATCAGTTGAAAAACCCGGGAGGCCAGCGCCTCATCATGGCGGGGGAGTTTAAGCAGGATCGGCGAGCCCATCAGGACGGTGGAATAGCGATACAGGCAGCGTTCATCAGACATCATGCGGTCTCCTGTGTGACGGCCCCGGCGAAAAATTGCCGGGGCCGATGCGCGGCGTTAGCCTCTGGCGCGTTTTGCCGCCTGCTGGCCTGCCAGTGTACCGAAGATAATGATGTCCGCCACCGCGTTACCGCCGATGCGGTTGCCGCCGTGGATACCGCCGGCGACCTCACCCGCCGCATAGGCGCCAGGGATCGGCTGCTGGTCGGTATTCAGCACCGCCGCGTCGGTATTGATAGTCACGCCGCCCATGGTGTGGTGCACGCCAGGCGCGATACGGATGGCGTGGAACGGGCCTTCGTTGATCGGCGCGCGCAGCGCGGTGGTGCGGCCAAAGTCTTCATCGTGCTGGCGCTCCACAAAGCCGTTGTAGCGCTCAAGCGTGGCGAGAAACGCGTGATAATCCATCCCCAGCTTCTCCGCCAGCGCGCGCGGCGAGCTGGCGCTGGTCACCAGCCCTTTGGCGATGTACTCGTCCGCGGCTTTGTTTTTCGCCCGCACGTGTTCATCAAAGACGATGTAAGCGTAATGCTCCGGCAGCGCGATGATCGACGCGGAGACCTTATCGCGGGTCTCCAGCTCGTTAAAGAAGCGGTTGCCCTGCTGGTTGACGAGAATAGCCCCGCCGCCGCGGATCGACTCCGACACCAGATAGGAGGTTTTCTGCTCCACCGTCGGGTGGATCTGGATTTCGCCCATATCCACCGTTCCGGCGCCGATGCGCTCCAGTAGCGCTATTCCGCCCCCGGTCGCCCCTTTGTGGTTGGTGGTGACAAAGCCGTCGAGATCGGGACGGTATTTCACCACCATCGCGCTGTTGGCGCTGAAGCCGCCGGTCGCCACCACGACGCTACGGGTCTGCACTACGACGGTTTCGTTCTCTTCGGTCAACAGGCGCACGCCGCTGACTTCATCGTTTTCCATCAGGATCTCATCGACGGCGGTATCGAGCATCACCTCAATGCCGCGTCGGGTGAGATTACGCACCAGGCCGCTTATCAGGTAACCGCCGACTGCCGACCCGTCGCGCGGACGATGGGTACGATCGATGCTCATCCCGCCGGTGGTGGTGATGTCATTAAGCATGATGCCGCGGTCAGCCAGCCATTCGATGGCCTGCGGCGCATTATCGACAAAACGGCGCAGCAGCTGCGGGTCATTCCTGTTTTTCCCGCCTTTCAGGCTTTCCTGATAAAACAGCTCTTTGCTGTCCTGAATCCCCTTCACCCGCTGGAAGCGGGTTTCCGCGGCGTTCATCCCGGCGGACGCTTTGATGGTGTTACCGCCGAGGGTCGGCATTTTTTCCACCACCAGCACCCGGGCGCCCTCATCGTGTGCCTGAATCGCCGCCGCCAGGCCTGCGCCGCCGCTGCCGACCACCACCACGTCATACGCTTTCGCGGTCGCCGCGTCGCCGCCCTCTTCCGCCGCCAGCGCCTTGCTGGATTTCAGCATGGCTTTGGCGACGGCTTTTTTCACCGCTTCGCTCTGGCTGGTGGCGCCGGAGATGGCGTCAACGTGCGGCGTGTTGGCGGTTAAGATGCGCTCACGGATCTCTTCAAAGCTGGTAGTAAACTCGACGCTGTCCACCGGGCTTGCCGCAAGCGCAATGTCGGCGATGCGATCGTTTTCCAGTCTTACGTTAATGACCAGCTCGCTGGCGTCATCCTGGACGGTTTCGACGAACATTCCCGGTTTGAAGCGGGCGTCGCCCATGCTCATGTCGCGGATCATCGCCTCCACCAGCGAGAAGCGCCACAGCGGCTCAGGAATATGCAGGGCTTCGCGGCAGGTGCTGTCGATAAAGAGCTCCAGACGCTCGCCGCTGGCGATGCGCGCCGTCCAGTCCGGGTAAGCGATACAGGCCCGGCCGACCGCCATCAGATCGTACCCGTGGTCCAGCCCCTGCTCGACATCCCCGGCATTCACTACCCCGCCCACGCCCATCACCGGCACCTGCGCCAGCGTTGTGCTGCGCATGGCGCAGTATTTTTCAATCAGCGGCGTGGGATCGGTCGTCTCGACGATTGACGGGCGCAGCGATGCTCCCAGCGAAAAGTGCAGGTAGTCCAGACCGCGCGCGGCAAGCTTCTCCAACAGGTACAGAGTGTCCTCAAAGCGGATGCCAGGAACCTCCAGCTCCTCCGGCGAAAAACGATAGCCGATGATAAACGCGTCATCGGCGTACTGACGGGCCATTTTATGGGTGATCTCCAGCACCGCCAGCGGGAACGTCACACGCTTGTCGCGGCTGCCGCCCCATTCGTCGTCGCGCTGGTTGGAGTTCGGCGAGTAGAACTGCTGGATAAGGTAGGTATTGGCGCCGTGAATTTCTACGCCGTCAAAACCGGCCAGGATCGCGCGACGTACGCCGTCGCCGAATTTATTCACCATTCCCTGCACTTCGTCAGCGCTCAGCGCTCGCGGGGTGGTGGCGCCGTCACGCGGCGCCGCCAGGGCGCTTGGCGCAACCGGCGTACGCCCGCCGATAAGCTGCGGGTCCACCATCCGGCCGCCGTGATAAATTTGCAGGATAGCTCTGGAGCCTTCACCTTTGATGGCCTCCGCTATCTTCGCCAGCCCGGCGATTTTGTCATCGTTGTCGATACCTATCGCGCCAGGGAATGCCAGGCCATGGTCGTCGATAAAACAGCACTCCACAATGACGGCCCCAATGCTGCCCGCGCGAACCCGGTAATACTCGACCAGCTCCTGGGTGACGGTACCGTCATAATATCCGGTACAGGTCGTCATCGGCGCCATGAGCAGGCGGTTTTTAAGCTCAGTTCCATTCGGCAAAGTAAACGGACGAAAAATGCGTTCGCTACTGGTCATAATAACACTCCAGATTTCAAATATTAAAAATTTCAGAATAAGGTGACGGAATGTCTTTTATTTATGGTTATTTATTCCTGTAAAGTCATACCAACAATATAACGCTTTTTTTAGTTACCAAACCAATTACGTTAGTTAATAAACTATTTAACCACCGCAATAGCGCCCACCCGCCATTGGTATTAGTTGATTTAAATATTAAATTTACAAAATCGATAAATATCATAACAATTAGCATACACTTGTTAATTGTTTTAAACTCAACAAAACACATAAAAATCAAATAAATAAAACAAGATCAAACGCCAGCCAGCAGAGATAGACGTTAACATTTAACGCGTTTCTGAGCATAAAATCGCCTCATCCTTTAGGGTTACTTAAAATAATAACAAAAGGTTTATTTGGTCGTTTTTGTTGATCTCAATCAATAGTCACCTGCGACGAATACGCAATATATAAATAACCAGCAAATTCTATTTAGCGCATTCCTCATCGCGTTAAATTATCGCCGTAAGAATAATCAAAACTGGATATTAATAACTAAAGAAAGTTTTGAAACTAAAAAAAGCAAACGATTATTCCAGGCGCAACCGTATTTTTAACTACTTGCAGATACTCACTATGACAGAGAAAAAAACACCCCCACTGCCTGCTGGCGCAGCAGGCGCCAAAGCGGTGGATACACGCCGCCTGCTGATGATGGCGCTGCCCATTATCGTCGCCGTGCTGCTGCTGTTTGTGCCGGTGCCGGAGGGGCTTCCTCCTTATGCCTGGCACTATTTCGCCATCTTTGTCGGCGTCATCGTCGGTTTGATCTTCGAACCGCTGCCCGGCGCCGTTATCGGGATAACCGGCGTGGTGGCCATCGCCCTGTGCAGCCAGTGGCTGCTGTTCAGCCCTGAGCAGCTGGCCGACCCGAAATTTAAGCTTGCCGGACAGTCCTTCAAGTGGGCGGTGAGCGGCTTTGGCAACTCTACGGTGTGGCTGATTTTCGGCGCCTTTATGTTTGCCGCAGGCTACGATAAAACCCAGTTCGGCCGCCGTCTGGCGCTGATCCTGGTGAAATATCTCGGCCGCCGCAGCCTGACGCTCGGCTATGCCATCGCCTTCGCCGACCTGCTACTGGCGCCGTTTACTCCTTCCAACACCGCGCGCAGCGGCGGGACCATCTACCCGATCATCGCCAACCTGCCGCCGCTGTATGGTTCAAAACCGAACGATCCGAGCGCGCGCCGCATCGGCTCCTATCTGATGTGGGTGGCGATCACCGCCGCCTGTATCACCAGCTCCATGTTCCTCTCGGCGCTGGCGCCGAACCTGCTGGCGCTGGCGCTGGTGAAAAGCACCGTCGGCATCACCATCTCCTGGGGCACCTGGTTCCTCGCCTTCCTGCCGCTGGGCATCCTGCTGATCCTGACCATGCCGCTGCTCGCCTACTGGTTCTACCCACCGGAGGTGAAGGTCAACAACGAGGTTCCGCTGTGGGCGACCCGCGAGCTGGAAAAACTGGGCAAACTGTCGCGTAACGAAATCCTGCTGCTGGTCTTCGTCTGCTGCGCGCTGATGATGTGGATCTTCGCCGCCGACTGGATTGAGCCGGCCATGGCCGCGCTGCTGATCATCGTCCTGATGCTGTGGACGGGCGTACTGTCCTGGACTGATATCACCGGCAACAAGGCCGCGTGGAACACCTTCGTCTGGTTCGCCACCCTCGTGGCCCTCGCCGACGGCCTTTCCACAACAGGCTTTATCGCCTGGCTTGGCAAGGAAGGCGGCGCGCTGATGCACGGTATTTCGCCAGGCGTCGCCACCATCGTGCTACTGCTGGCGTTTTACCTGCTGCACTATCTGTTTGCCAGCACCACCGCGCACACCACCGCGCTCCTGCCCGCCATGCTGACGATTGCCGCCACCATCCCGGGTATGAACATGAACGTTTTTGTTCTGCTGATGGTGACCTCGCTGGGGGTGATGGGGATCATCACGCCATACGGCACCGGCCCAAGTCCTATCTACTACGGCAGCGGCTATTTGCCGACCAAGGACTACTGGCGCCTCGGCAGCATCTTCGGCGCGATATTCCTCGCCGCCCTGCTGCTGATTGGTTATCCCTGGATGTCCATGATGTTCTGATTCATCACCGCCGGAAGCTCGCTTCCGGCGGTTTTATCTTTATGGAGAAAGTGAACGATGTCGACCAAACCCTTTACCTATCAACCCCCCTTCCCGCTGGCAAAAGACGAAACCGAATATTATCTACTCAGCCGTGACCACGTCTCCGTCGCCGAGTTTGACGGCCAGGAAGTCCTTAAAGTGGCCCCCGACGCGCTGACCCTGCTGGCGCAGCAGGCGTTCCACGACGCGGCGTTTATGCTGCGCGCCTCCCACCAGCAGCAGGTTGCCGCTATCCTGCGCGACCCGCAGGCCAGCGAAAACGACAAATACGTCGCCCTGCAGTTTCTGCGTAACTCGGACATCGCCGCCAAAGGCGTGCTGCCGACCTGCCAGGACACCGGCACCGCCATCATTATGGGGAAAAAAGGCCAGCGCGTATGGACCGGCGGGGGCGATGAGGCCGCGCTCGCCCGCGGCGTCTACAACACCTACACCGAGGATAACCTGCGCTACTCGCAGAACGCGCCGCTGGATATGTATAACGAGGTCAACACCGGCACTAACCTGCCGGCGCAGATCGACCTCTACAGCCTCGACGGCGACGAGTACACGTTTCTGTGCATCGCCAAAGGCGGCGGTTCCGCCAACAAAACCTACCTGTATCAGGAAACCAAAGCGCTTATCACCCCGGCGAAGCTGAAAAACTATCTGCTGGAGAAAATGCGCACGCTCGGGACTGCGGCCTGCCCGCCGTACCATATCGCTTTCGTGATTGGCGGCACCTCGGCGGAGGCGACCCTGAAAACCGTCAAGCTCGCCTCAACCCGCTACTATGACGGCCTGCCGACGGAAGGCAACGCCCACGGCCAGGCGTTCCGCGACGTTAAGCTGGAGCAGGAATTGCTGCAGGAAGCGCAGAATCTCGGCCTCGGCGCGCAGTTTGGCGGGAAATACTTCGCCCACGATATCCGCGTCATCCGCCTGCCGCGCCACGGCGCCTCCTGCCCGATCGGTATGGGCGTCTCCTGCTCCGCCGACCGCAACATCAAGGCGAAAATTAATCGCGATGGCATCTGGATTGAAAAACTGGAAAGCAATCCCGGCCAGTACATTCCCGAAGCGCTGCGCCAGCAGGGCGAAGGCGATGCGGTCCGGATTGACCTGAACCAGCCGATGAGCGCGATCCTGTCCCAGCTGTCAGCCTTCCCGGTTTCCACCCGGCTGAGCCTCAACGGCACCATTATCGTGGCGCGCGATATTGCCCATGCGAAGCTCAAGGCGCTGCTGGATAACGGCGAGCCGCTGCCGCAGTACGTTAAGGACCACCCGATCTACTACGCCGGCCCGGCCAAAACGCCGGAAGGATATGCGTCCGGTTCGCTTGGCCCGACCACCGCGGGACGTATGGATTCCTATGTCGACCTGCTGCAATCGCACGGCGCCAGCATGGTGATGCTGGCGAAAGGCAATCGCAGCCAGCAGGTGACGGATGCCTGCCACAAGCACGGCGGCTTTTACCTCGGCAGCATCGGCGGCCCGGCGGCGGTGCTGGCCCAGGAGAGCATCAAAAGCCTTGAGTGCGTGGCATGGCCGGAGCTTGGGATGGAGGCTGTCTGGAAAATCGAGGTCGAAGACTTCCCGGCGTTCATTCTGGTGGACGATAAAGGTAATGACTTCTTCCAGCAGATCCTTGCCTCTTCCTGCGCGGGCTGCAGCCAGCACGGCTAATTCCTTTCGCCCGGCGAACGAATCGCCGGGCAGCGTTATCCGCCAAAACAAAAAACCGCTTCCATCATGGAATAATGCCGATCAGTTAAGCAAAATAATGAATTTTTATTCATTATTTTACTTTAAAAGCCCGTATGAAAACGCAGTGGAATCGTTCTGTTCACTGAACCTCCTCTGCTTCCTGTCGGTTTCACTGCGGTGAACGTGTAAAGGGCGTTCACCGCCACGCCCTTTACAATCCCGGCTCCCGTTCCCTCCGGCTTCTTCTCCGCCTGCATGGGGCACGGGTGTTGAGTCCCCGCTGAAATCGGCGAACCGGAGACCGGATGACAAGGTCTGGACGCCAGGGAAGGCGGCCAGAGGCGACATGAGACAGGATGTCGAATGGAGCCGACCGCAGGCAGACGGTCGGGAGGTGAGCGTAGTGCGAAGCACCGATTTCGCCGCGGGGCCACGGGGATTGACAAGGGGGCCGTGGTGGCCCCCTTGTCCCGTTCACAGGATGTGAAGTCTCAGCGTCTGCAGGTCATCAGGTGAACGGAACAACCTGCAGTGCTTAACTGACAAGCATTACTTCTATCATGGAAGCGGTTTTTTTATCGCCTGAATATTACAGCGGCGCCCGCTTATACGCGGTGTAGCTGGCTTTCCAGTACGTTTTCTCGATGCTGATGAGCAGCTCTTCCTTGCTCATCACCGGTGCAACGCCGTCCTGCTGGGCGGTGCGGGCCACCTCAAAGGCGATTGCCCGGGAGAGCGGTTCAATCGCATCAACCGGGGGCAGCAGCCCGCCTTTTTCGGTGGTGGCCAGCGGCGAGTGCGCGGCAAGCGTTTTGCTGGCCGCCATCAGCATGTTCTCCGTCACCCGGGAAGCCCTTCCCGCCAGTACGCCAAGCCCGAGCCCCGGGAACACATAGGCGTTATTGCACTGCGCGATTTCGTACTCCTGTCCCTGATAAAAGACCGGCGCAAACGGGCTTCCCGTCGCGACCAGCGCCGCCCCTTGCGTCCACTCAATCACATCCTGCGGCTGCGCCTCCGCCCGGGATGTGGGGTTAGACAGCGGCATCACGATCGGCCGCGGGCAGTGGCGGTGCATCTCTTTAATCACCGCCTCACTGAACAGCCCAGGCTGCCCGGAGACGCCGATCATGACCGTAGGATGGGCGTTACGCACCACGTCCAGCAGCGAGAGGTTGGCGGCGTCTACGTCCCAGTGGCGAATGTTGTCCCGGGCGGTCACCAGGTTCTGCTGGAAATCGAGCAGATTCGGCATTTCGTCCGTCAGCAGACCAAAGCGGTCGACCATGAACACGCGGCTGCGGGCTTCGCTTTCGGTCAGGCCGTCATCCACCATCAGGGTGATGATTTTCTCGGCAATGCCGCAGCCCGCCGAGCCGCCGCCGAGGAACACCACGCGCTGATCGCGGATGCGCGTTCCCGCGGTTTTCGCGGCGGCGAGCAGGGTTCCGGCGGTAACGGCGGCGGTCCCCTGAATGTCATCGTTAAAGCAGCACAGCGCATTCCGGTAGCGGTTCAGCAGGCGAGTGGCGTTCTTTTGCGCAAAATCTTCAAACTGCAGCAGAACGTCCGGCCAGCGGCTCTGCACCGCCTCCACGAACATGTCCATAAACTCAAGATACTGCTCGTCGCTGATCCTCGGGTGGCGCCACCCCATGTACAGCGGGTCCTCAAGGTGCTTCGTATTGTTGGTTCCCACGTCCAGCATAATCGGCAGCGTGGACGCCGGATGGATCCCTCCGCAGGCGGTGTACAGCGACAGCTTGCCGATGGGGATACCCATTCCGCCCACGCCCTGGTCGCCGAGCCCGAGAATACGCTCGCCGTCGGTAACGACGATCACGCGGATATCGTGGCGGGAGAAGCTTTGCAGCATTTCATCAATATGATGGCGGTTAGGCCAGGAGATAAATAATCCTCTGGCGCGACGGTATATCTCGGAAAAATGCTCGCAGGCCTCGCCGACCGTCGGCGTATAGATGATCGGCAACGTGTCTTTCATATGCGTGCGCAGCAGGTTATAGAACAGCGTCTCGTTGGTATCCTGAATATTCCGCAAATAGATATGCCGCGAGATGTCACGCTTAAACTGGCAAAATTGCTCCCACGCCCTGTCGGTCTGTTCCTGAATCGTCTCAACGTTATGCGGCAGCAGGCCGTTAAGATTAAACGCCAGACGTTCGCTTTCCGTAAACGCCAGACCTTTATTTAACAGCGGGTTTTCTAATAATACAGCGCCACTGTATGGTGTATACAGCGTTTCCTTAATTAACATACATACTCCTGAACAGATCTCTTATGAAACCAAATAAATCATTAAGCCTTCAGTCACCACGCCAAGCGCAGTGCCGATTAAAATGGAGGACGAAGCGCTTTCAATATAGGTATCGCTACGTAACGCAAACATACCTGCGGCAATCGCCGAAGGCGTCGCGCCGATAATAATCACCTGCTGCATTAAGGTATGACTTAAACCAAACGCCAGGCCGGCGGCCGCCATCAGCCCTGGCTGAATCAAATTCTTAATGCTGATATTGGTAAAGGTCTGCACATTGAGCGTCGGGCGCTCGCCGTAGAACAGCAAACCCAGGGCGAACAGCGAGAGACCGCCCGCGACCTTCCCGACCATCTCGATAGGCGAGCTCAGCAGATGCGGCAGCTGTACGCCCGCGAGGCTTAACAGCACGCCGGAAATGGGGATCCAGACAATCGGATTTCTGACGGCTTTCAGCAGATTTTGCATGACCAGCCTGGCGGGATGCAGATCGTCGTGGGCGCCTCCTGACTTATCTCCCATACGAATCAGGATGATAGTCAGCGGAATCATGAACACGCTGGTGACTAAGTTGCCGATCAGCACCCCGAGAAAACCTTCAGGACCAATCAGCACCGCCAGCACCGGCGCGCCAAAGTAGGCCATATCCGGGAAGGCGCATACCAGCGACTGTACCGCGCTGGTTTTAATGTCATGGCGGAACACGTAGCGTGAAATAAGCAGCGTCAGGAAATAAGAGCCCATCAGCCCTATCACCAGCACGGCCATAAACGAAAAGTTTTTGATTTTATCCGGGTTAGTATTCAACGCGCCGATAAACAGATGAAACGGCAGCGCAAAGCGGATCACCACGGTGGCTAAGACCGAGGCATCCTCACGACGTGTGTAACCTAATTTTCCGCTTAACCATCCAAGTAACATAATAAAGACTAAAGGAAACAGAGATTGTAATAGTAATGAGGGCATGAAAACTCCTGACAGTATAATAAGACAGGGATATAGCATTGTGTCGGTGGCTAATTTAACGATCACCCACAAACCTTGTGGTGACTAAACTCACATTTATCCCTGTTTAAATACTTTCACTGCAGCTACTTTACTTACAAATATCGACACCCGCCCTTTCAATAACTTTAATTACAAAATAAAGAATTAAGTTATTTAAATAGAACATTACGCAGTGGTCACAAAATCGGCACAAAGAAAATTAACAGACCTTTTTAATGATAATCGCCTGTGTTAGTTTTTCCACGCTGCCTTTGCATGGTTCATCTCTGACAACTTTGTTCTTATTTTATATCGCTTTATTTTTAGTTATTCCCTACGTTTTTATTAATATAATCAGGTAACATAAATGGAAAATAATTCACTACATCATACCGTTGAGAAATCTGCTCCCGGCGGACAACCGCTGAGACTTTTGGGTAATATTGAAGTCGGTTCCGTACCGCTGGCGCTGTTTATTACCATCGCCGCTATCGTTGCCGCCTCCGGCGCGGCAGGTTTACTGCCGAAGAATATGATAGGCGGCCTCGCGGTCATCATGACCTTAGGCTTTGCGCTGGCGAAAATTGGCCGCATGATCCCCGTGCTGAGAGAGATTGGCGGCCCGGCGATCCTCTGTCTGATGGTGCCGTCGGTACTGGTCTATTTTGACGTGTTCCAGGCGCATACCATGGCGACCGTCCACCTGCTGATGAAAGAAGCGAATCTGCTCTATTTCGTGATTGCCTGCCTGGTGGTCGGCAGTATTCTGGGCATGAACCGGACTATCCTTATTCAGGGGATGATACGTATGTTTGTACCGTTAGTCGTCGGCACCGGGGCGGCTATCCTCAGCGGCCTGCTGGTGGGCTCCCTGTTCGGCTACAGTATTTATCACACCTTTTTCTTCATCATTGTGCCGATTATCGGCGGCGGTATCGGCGAAGGCATTTTACCGCTCTCTCTGGCCTACTCCGCTATCCTTGGACAAACCCCGGACGTCTACGTCGCCCAGCTGGCGCCTGCCGCCGTCGTTGGCAACATTTTCGCCATCATCTGCGCCGGGGTGCTGGCGCGTATGGGAAGCCGCCGTCCGTCGCTTTCCGGCAACGGGATGCTGATTCGCAGCCGCGAAGACAACAGCGTATTTACCCAGACTCAGAGCGTGCAGCAGACCGATTTCCAGCTGATGGGCGCCGGTTTACTGATGATTTGCGCCTTCTTCATCGTCGGCGGCCTGTTCGAAAAGCTGGTGCATATTCCCGGTCCGGTACTGATGATCCTCGCGGCGGTATTTTGTAAATACGCCAAAGTGATCCCGTCGTCGATGGAGATGGGCGCGCACAGCTGCTACAAGTTTGTATCAGCCGCGCTGGTGTGGCCGCTGATGATTGGCCTTGGCATGCTGTATGTACCGCTGGAGAGCGTGGTGGCGGTATTTTCCGTCGGCTATGTGGTGGTCTGCGGGTCGGTGGTGATCGCCATGACGCTGAGCGGCTTTTTCATTGCTTCACGGCTCAATATGTACCCGGTAGAGGCAGCTATCGTCACCTGCTGCCATAGCGGTCTCGGCGGAACGGGCGATGTCGCCATCCTGTCGGCGTCCAACCGGATGTCGCTGATGCCGTTCGCGCAGATCGCCACGCGCATCGGCGGCGCCTCGACGGTGATCGCCGCCACGCTGCTGCTGGGCTGGGTGGTTTAAGCCCGCGTGCAGGCAAAAAAAACGGTGAAAGCGCCAGGCTTTCACCGTCTTACTGAAGGGACAGGTAATTACTCAGCGGTTTTCTGCTCGCCCATCACTTTCAGCTTTTTGGAGATGTCGCGACGCTCTTTGGACAGCTCAGCGTTTTTGATGATGTAGTCATCAACGCGGTCTTCATAGTCGGTCTTCATGCTGACGATGATGCCCTGGATCGCCTCAACGCTCATCCCAGGCTTGATGTAGTCACTCAGGTTGTCGAGCAGCAGAACACGTTTCTGGTTGTCACGGATCTTTTTCTCAACGTCCTGAATTTCACGCTGCAGCTTGTTCTTACGGCGGAACAGACGAACAAACTCCAGTACGTCCTGGAACGAAGGTTTGGTTGTTTCCATTTTTACACCCCTAATGATTGAGATTCGGATTCGTAAAGCCATCGCGTAGGGTAAACATAACTGTTCGCGGCGGCTGATGACAATGGTTTTTGCTTTGGGTTTATCATAACCCTAAATACAGCTGAATCGAAACAAGCAGACGGTAAACCGCAGCCATATGAGCGTTATTTGCGCAACGCCCGGCAAATCAGATGCGACAGCAGCTCCAGCTGCCGCGCCAGCTCCATACTTAGCCATACGTAGCCGTGGATCGGCGTCTCGGACAGATTATCTCCCTGATACTCCCCCACCAGCTGGCGCAGCTCGGCGACAATCTCATTGAGCTTTTCATTGTTCGCCAGAATCGGCTGCGGGTTGCCTTCATACAGCGCATGGGCGATGGTCAGCAGCGTCTGCTGGGTCATCTGCTGCATATCGCGCAGCGTCTGGGCGTTGAGCATCACGTAGTGGCTGCCGCGCGACGCCCAGTAGGCGTTGATTTGCAGCTCCAGCATACAGACCAGGTTGCGGCTGACGGTTTGAATTCCCTCGAAAATTGCCTTCTGGATGTGCGTCTCTTTGCTGGCCGGGGTGATAAACCCGCGCATTTTCACCACGTCATTGAGGGCTTTCTGGATATATCGCTCCAGGCGCGGGCGCTCAAGCAGGTTGGGCGAAAAGCCCGCCTGGTACAGGCGGTTCAGTTCAGTGACGTAGCTCGCCATCTGGATGCGCCAGTGCAGAAACGCGCGCTGCGGCCAGATGCCGGTAAACAGCATCGCCAGCAGCGAACCGAAAATCACGTCGCCGGAGCGCCACAGCGCGGTGTGCATATCCCCCGCTGGCGCCCCCACCACCACCGCCAGAGTAATGCCGATCAGCAGCGCCTGATAGGGCTTTTTGCCGAGCGCCAGCCAGCCGCAGAGAAACATCGCCACGGCGCACCAGACGATCATCAGCGGCAGGGAAATCAGTTCGAGTTTTAGCGCCACCAGCCCGAGCGCGGAGCCGAGGATCGTCCCGCCGATACGCTCGAAGGCGCGCGGCACCACGTTGCCCCAGAACGAAATAGGCCCCATGATCACGACAATCGTGATCAGGGGCCACGTCCCTTCCGGAACATCAAGCAGGCGAATCAGTAAAAATGTCAGAACGAACGCCAGCGCAATGCGCACCCCGTGAACCACACGGTAGTGGCGATACAAGCGAATTTCAAAAGGACTGAGTGATTTATCGGCGCGCACACCCACTCTCCGGCCGGACTAAAAGCACAATTGTATCCGTTTTTCTGCTACACGGATCACGTGAGTGTAAATAACCATTAAATACCAATGGCTATTGGCGTTACCCCGCCCGACGGGACACCGCGATATACATTTCGATATCCCAGTAGCCGTCCTGATTACCGTCATTCAGATAGCGCTCAAAGCACGGTTTTGCCGCCATCTCCCAGGCCGTATCCGCAAGCACGCTGCCGAAGAACTGGTACCATGGGGTGGCGAAATCATGATTCACGACCCGCGCGCTGGCGACCGCATACTCGCCGCCGGACACCTGCGTCAGCATCACGCCCTCGCTGTTGGCCGGGATCTGAAAACCGGGTTCTACGGTCACCACCGTGTCGCAGCGCAGTTTTTCCGCCGGCACCTCGTCGGGGTTATCGTAATAGACCGCCAGCCACTCTTTCGCCGGAATGTCCCGGCCGTCAACCCACATCATTAGCTGTTCAAAACCTTGTTTTACCGTCTGTTCCCATGGGCCAACCATGTGAAAACCGGCCACGACACGCTGTTGTTCCTGTCTGATGCTGTATTCCATAAAGCCTCCGCATGTGAAGATTACTGTATAAATATACATATGAAATGTAGCAAAGCCATGTCAATGTAGTATGTGCGGTATTTCACAGAACGGAAAAGGGAAACGCCCCAAAAAAAGGGGCGTTTCGTCAGGCGCTGTGGTGCAGCCAGTCGCTAAAGCGGGAGAAAATGCCGCCTTTATTGACGCTTTCCAGCGTCACCAGCGGCCAGTGGGCGACCACCTTATCGCGATCGTACAGCTGGATTTCGCCCACGCGCTGATGCGCGGCGATGGGAGCATCAAGCTCTTTCGCGTCGAGGACATATTTAGCTTTGATGTTCGGCACTTCGGCTTTCGGCAACGCCAGCCAGAAATCCTGATCGGTGCCGAGGCGGATCTGCTCTTTGTCGCCGTACCAGATGCGCTCGCTGCCGACCTGTTTGCCGCTGTGCAGGATCTGGACGGTGTCGAAGTTCTGCTGGCCCCAGTGCAGCAGCTTGCGCGCCTGCTCTTCGCGGCCTTTTGCGCTTTCCGCGCCCATGACCACCGCGATCAGGCGGCGCTCGCCGTCTACCGCCGAAGCGATCAGGTTAAAGCCCGCTCCCGACGTGTGGCCGGTCTTCAGCCCGTCCACGTTCATGGTTTTATCCCACAGCAGGCCATTACGGTTTTGCTGGGTGATGCCGTTCCAGGTCAGGCTCTTTTCGCTGTACATGTGGTAGAAATCAGGCTCGCCGTGGATGATCGCGCGGGAAAGCACCGCCAGATCGTAGGCGGAGCTGTGCTGCCCCGGCGCATCAAGACCGTGCACCGTTTCAAAGTGGGTATCCTTCAGCCCCAGCTTCTGCACATAGCCGTTCATCAGCTGCACAAACTGCGGCTGGCCGCCCGCGACGTAATCCGCCAGCGCCACGCAGGCGTCGTTGCCGGAGTCAACGATAAGCCCGCGGCTCAGGTCGCGCACCGTCAGGCGATCGCCGGGTTTGAGGAACATCAGCGACGAGCCGTCAAACACCGGGTTCCCTTTCGCCCAGGCGTCGTGCCCTACGGTCACCATATCGTCCGGCGTGATTTTGCGGCTGTCGATAGCGCGATCGACCACGTAGCCGGTCATCAGCTTGGTTAAGCTGGCGGGATTGCGCTGCTGGTGTTCGTTGCCTGCCGTTAAGATTTGGCCGGTAGTGTAATCCATCAGCACCCATGCCCCAGCCTGAATGGCCGGCGGCGATACCGTGATGGGAAGCGCGTCTGCGGCAAATGCGCAGGAAATGCCCGAAGCGAGCAAAGATACAGCAATAAACATACGGCCTTTCAACAGCATATCCTCAACTTTCATCAATTCGCCGTCCTTTTTACGGGACTTACGCTTTACTGACAGCGTTAAATTGCAAGAAAGTATGACAACTCCTGCCGCAGGCGGCAGCGGAATCACCGCCTTACCCTTCTGATGGCGCGCCAAATCGTTTACCATGCTGGGTTCACGCGCATACGGATGACTGACAGACAATGCAAGAGACGCAATCGCCGCCTGGATTCCTTTTCCACGACTACGAAACCTTCGGCACCAGCCCGTCGCTGGACCGCCCCGCCCAGTTCGCCGCCCTTCGCACCGACGGTGATTTCAACGTCATCGGCGAGCCGGAAGTGTTCTACTGCAAACCGGCGGATGACTACCTGCCGCAGCCGCAGGCGGTGCTGATAACCGGCATTACGCCGCAGGAGGCGCTGGCCAAAGGGGAAAACGAAGCGGCCTTCGCCCGTCGCATTCATGCGCTGTTCACGGTGCCGAAAACCTGCGTTGTCGGCTACAACAACGTGCGCTTTGACGACGAAGTCACCCGCAATATCTTCTACCGCAATTTTTACGATCCTTACGCCTGGAGCTGGCAGAACCATAACTCGCGCTGGGACCTGCTGGACGTGATGCGCGCCTGCTACGCCCTGCGTCCGGAAGGGATCAACTGGCCGGAAAATGAGGACGGGCTGCCGAGCTTTCGCCTTGAGCACCTGACCCGCGCCAACGGCATTGAGCACAGCAACGCCCACGATGCGATGGCCGACGTATACGCCACCATCGCCATGGCGCAGCTGGTGAAATCGCGCCAGCCGCGGCTGTTTGACTACCTCTATACGTATCGCAATAAGAACAAGCTGGCGACGCTGATTGACGTGCCGCAGATGAAGCCGCTGGTGCATGTCTCCGGTATGTTTGGCGCATGGCGCGGGAATACCAGCTGGATAGCGCCGCTGGCCTGGCATCCGGATAACCGCAACGCGGTGATTGTGGTCGATCTGGCGGGCGACATGTCGCCGCTGCTTGAGCTGACGGCGGACGAGCTGCGCGATCGTCTGTATACCGCGAAGGCCAGTCTCGGCGATCTCGCCGCCGTACCGGTCAAGCTGGTGCACCTCAACAAATGCCCGGTGCTGGCCCAGGCGAATACCCTGCGCCCGGAAGATGCCGACCGTCTGGGCATTAACCGCCAGCAGTGTCTCGATAACCTGAAGCTGCTGCGAGACAACCCGCAGGTCCGCGACAAAGTGGTGGCGATTTTCGCCGACGCGGCGCCGTTTGTACCGTCGCAGAACGTGGATGCGCAGCTCTACAACGGCTTTTTCAGCGATGCGGATCGCGCGGCGATGAAAATCCTGCTGGAAACCGAACCGCGCAATCTGCCGGCGCTGGATTTGACCTTTGCCGATACGCGTATTGAAAAGCTGCTGTTCAACTACCGGGCGCGCAACTTCCCGGGCACCCTTGACGACGCCGAGCAGCAGCGCTGGCTGCAGCATCGCCGCGAGGTGTTCACCCCCGAGTTTTTACAGGCCTACGCCGATGAGCTGCAGCTGCTCAGCCAGCAGTATGCAGAGGATAAGGCGAAGCTCGCGCTGCTGAAAACGCTGTGGCAGTACGCGCAGGATATTGTCTGAGACAGGAGTATGTCCGGGCGGCGTCCCTGCTGCCCGGAGAAGGCGTTACGCTTTCGCGCGGCTGGCGATGATCGCCTCCGCCACAGTGCGCGGCGCTTCAGCATAGTGATGAAACTCCATGCTGTAGGTCGCCCGGCCCTGGGACATGGAACGTAGCGTGGTGGAGTAGCCAAACATCTCGGCAAGCGGCACGTCAGCGCGAATAATCTGGCTGCCGTAGCGCTCCTCCATGCCCTGCACCATCCCGCGACGCGACGAAAGATCGCCCATAATGTTGCCGGCATACGCCTCCGGCGTTTCCACTTCCACATGCATCACCGGCTCGAGAATCACCGGTTCGGCCCTGCGCGCCCCCTCCTTGAAGCCGAAAATCGCCGCCATGCGGAACGCCATTTCCGACGAGTCGACGTCGTGGTATGAGCCAAAGGTCAGCGTCGCCTTGACGTCGACGACCGGGTAGCCAGCCAGCACGCCGGTGCCCATCGCCTCACGCAGCCCTTTTTCCACCGACGGAATGTACTCGCGCGGCACCACGCCGCCCTTGGTGGCGTCCTCAAACGCAAAGCCGCTGCCAGGCTCCCGCGGCTCAAGGGTCAGCACCACGTGGCCGTACTGCCCTTTACCGCCGGACTGACGGACGAATTTCCCCTCGATGTCCCTGACGGTCTTACGCAGCGTTTCGCGATAGGTGACCTGCGGGCGGCCAATATTGGCCTCCACGCCAAACTCGCGCTTCATGCGGTCGACGATGATTTCTAGATGCAGCTCGCCCATCCCGGAAATAATGGTCTGCCCGGACTCCTCATCGGTATGCAGGCGGAACGACGGGTCCTCCGACGCCAGCCGCTGCAGAGCAATGCCCATTTTCTCCTGATCCGCTTTGGTTTTCGGCTCAATGGCGAGCGAAATCACCGGCTCCGGAAACTCCATCCGTTCAAGCGTTATCACCGCATTCGGATCGCACAGGGTGTCGCCGGTGGTCACATCCTTCAGGCCAACGCAGGCGGCGATATCCCCGGCGTGCAGCTCCTCCACGTCGTGCCTGTCGTTGGCGTGCATCAGCACGATGCGCCCGATACGCTCCTTCTTCTCCTTAACCGGGTTATACACCGCATCGCCTTTTTTCAGCACGCCGGAGTAGACGCGGATAAAGGTCAGCTGGCCGACGTAGGGATCGGTCATCAGCTTGAACGCCAGCGCCGAAAACGGCTCTTCATCGCCGGGATGACGCTCGTCGGGCCGCCCTTTCTCGTCCACGCCGTCGATGGCCGGAATATCGCGCGGCGAGGGCATCAGCTCAACCACCGCATCGAGCATGCGCTGCACGCCTTTATTCTTAAACGCGCTGCCGCACAGGACCGGCTGGATCTCGCCGCCGACGGTGCGCTTACGCAGCCCCGCGACGATTTCCTCCTCGCTCAGGTCGCCGGTTTCCAGATATTTATCCATCAGCGCGTCGCTGGCCTCCGCCGCCGCCGAGACCATTTTCTCCCGCCACTGCTGCGCGGTGGCGAGCAGCGCGTCCGGCACCGGCGCGTAGCTGAAGGTCATCCCCTGGGTGGCGTCGTCCCAGTAAATAGCGCGCATGCGGGCAAGATCCACCACGCCGACGAAATGCTCCTCGCTGCCGATTGGAATCACAATCGGTACCGGGTTGGCCTTCAGACGGTCAATCATCATCTGCACGACGCGGAAAAAATCGGCGCCGGGGCGGTCCATTTTATTGACGAACGCCAGCCGGGGAACATGGTACTTGTTGGCCTGACGCCACACGGTTTCCGATTGCGGCTGCACGCCGCCCACGGAGTCGTACACCATCACCGCGCCGTCCAGCACGCGCATGGATCGCTCCACCTCAATGGTGAAATCCACGTGGCCGGGGGTATCGATAATGTTGATGCGGTGCGGCTCAAAGCTCCGGTCCATGCCGGGCCAGAAGCAGCTGACCGCCGCCGAGGTGATGGTGATTCCACGCTCCTGCTCCTGCGCCATCCAGTCGGTCGTTGCAGCGCCATCGTGTACTTCGCCCATCTTGTGGCTCATTCCGGTGTAAAACAGAATGCGCTCAGTGGTCGTGGTTTTACCGGCATCGATATGCGCGGAGATACCGATGTTGCGATAACGTTCGAGAGGGATGGGTCGGGGCATGATGCGTCCTTAGTCGTTTTGACTGTCAGTTAACGGCCATAATGTGCCGTGGTTTATGTAACGGCATCTATCATAGTACAACTGTACGAGTATATTCGAACTATTTTTGCTATCGTTACTATTGATCAAGCCGCGACGGCGCGCGTAGCGCGGGAAAAGCAGTTTGGGTATAGTAGCGGCCAGCCGCCGATTTGGACTGCTGCCCGCAAACGCAGAGCACTCGCCGACACAGGAATAGTATGATCGCCAATCACCCCGAACGTGAACAAATTCGCCTTGAAAATGTCCTTTCCGCTCTCGGAAACCCTCTGCGGCTGGAAATTATCAGAGCGCTTGCCGACGGCAGCGAGCTGAGCTGCAACGCCCTGCGCCAGGACGATATCGCCAAATCGACCATGACCCACCACTGGCGGGTGCTGCGCGACAGCGGCGTTATCTGGCAACGCCCGCAGGGGCGGGAGAATATGATTTCGCTGCGCCGGGAGGACCTGGACGCGCGCTTTCCCGGGCTGCTGGATACCCTGCTGAAGGTGATGCAACAGGCCGAATGAAATGAAGAGAAGCAGAAACAAAAAAGCCGGAGGATAACGCCTCCGGCTTTTCTTATCGTATCACGCGATCAGGCAATATCTTCGTACTGCGGAACCGGGTTGCGGAAGCTCTTCGTCACGCAGGCCAGGTACACCAGGCCGATACCGCCCCAGATGAGGCCCAGAATCATGGAGCTCTCTTCGAGGTTAATCCACAGCGCGCCGACGGTCAGCGCGCCGCATACCGGTAGCACCAGGTAGTTGAAGTGGTCTTTCAGCGTTTTGTTGCGCTTCTCACGGATCCAGAACTGCGAGATAACCGAGAGGTTAACGAAGGTGAAAGCCACCAGCGCGCCAAAGTTGATCAGCGCCGTTGCGGTCACCAGGTCGAAGTTAATCGCCAGCAGCGCGATGGCGCCAACCAGCAGCACGTTCCACGCCGGCGTGCGCCATTTCGGGTGCACATAGCCGAAGAAACGGGTCGGGAACACGCCGTCACGGCCCATCACGTACATCAGGCGGGAAACGCCCGCATGCGCCGCCATGCCGGAGGCCAGTACGGTCACGCTGGAGAAAATCAGCACGCCCCACTGGAAGGTTTTACCGGCAACATACAGCATGATTTCCGGCTGAGACGCGTCCGGATCCTTAAAGCGGGAGATATCCGGGAAATACAGCTGCAGGAAATAGGAGGCGCCGATAAAGATAAGCCCGCCGATCAGCGCGGTCAGGAAAATCGCCCGCGGGATCACGCGCTCGGCGTCTTTGGTCTCTTCAGACAGCGAAGAGATACCGTCAAAGCCGAGGAACGAGAAGCACAGGATGGTCGCCCCGGTGATCATCGGCACGACGTGCGCGCCTTCGGACCAGAACGGACGGGTGCTGGTCAGCGTACCCGCGCCTTCGCCGTGCGATACGCCGTAGATGATCAGGCCGACGATAACCGCCACAATCCCCATCTGCAGAATAACGATCAGGGTATTGAAGTTCGCCACGGTCTTAATGCTGCGCAGGTTAGAGATGGTCATAAAGGCCACCAGCGCCACCACGAAGATCCACGACGGTACGGAAGGCACCAGCGCTTCAAAGTAAATTTTCGCCAGCAGGATGTTGATCATCGGCATGAACAGGTAGTCCAGCAGGGATGACCAACCCACCATAAAGCCAACCGCCGGGCTAATGGATTTCTGGGCATAGGTATATGCAGAGCCAGCGGACGGGAAACGGCGAACCAGCTTGCCGTAGCTCAGCGCTGTAAAGAGAATCGCGATCAGCGCGAAGGCATACGCCGTCGCTACGTGACCGTCGGTGAGGCCTGATACGATACCGAATGTATCGAACAGCGTCATTGGCTGCATATAGGCAAGACCCATCATGACAACCGGAATCAGCGTAAGCGTTTTACGCAATTCCACGCGAGAGGTGTTTGGAGTAACGTTATGCGACATGATCATTCTCCTTCACGGCGAATGCCGTCGCGTAAGCAAAAAATTGCCCCATTTTTTACGGATTCCTCAGCGACAACAACTGTCGGTTTTTAGTAAATATCTATCCGGTACGAAGCCCGGCCTCTTGGTTTTGAATGACGTTTCTTTGTTGCAAAAAAATAACCGACGCGTTAATAAACGTCGGTTAATCTCTATTTTGCAGGGGGCGTATTGTGCCCTCTTCCCCTGGCAAAAACAAGAGAATGAGAGCCCCATCAAATAAATGCCTGATCTAAATGTCTGATTAGTCATCATTATTAGAGGTATACACCGCAGCAATAGCACTATTTGCTAAAATATTATCTCGCCACCAGGTGCTGGCAAGGCCTGAGGTCTGCTCATTCCAGCCGATCCATACCGCATCGAAGGGTAAATGGGCCGCAACCTGTTTTTCCACCAGCGCACCACGTTCAATATGCCGCTGCGCCAGATACCGCGGCAAATAGCCGCATCCGAGCCCGCTGATGTGCAGCTCCAGTTTAGTCTTAAAATCAAAAACCGTGAGCGCTTCCTGATCCTCAAGCAGCTGCTGAAACGCTGAGCACCCCAGCGCGGCGTCATCGCCCACGATCACGGCGCGAAATCGCTTAATGGTGCGGCGGCTCAGCGGCTCCGGCTCCCGTGCCAGCGGATGCTGCGGCGCCACCACGAAAATTTGCTCCAGAAAGCCAAGCGGCGAGAAACCAAAACCGCTCAGCGGCGGCGGGTCGCGCAGCGCGCCGACGACGATATCGGCCCGCCCGCTCGCCAGCGCCTCCCAGGAGTCGCCCAGCACGCCGCGAATGAACTTGAGGCGGGTGACGTTATGCTGCTGGTAAAAATCCTCAATCAGCGGCGTTAATAATAAGAAAGGAAAGGTGTCGTCAACGGCGATCACCAGATTGTTTTCCCAGCCCTCGTGCAGCTTAACGGCCTGCTTTTCCAGCTCACGCACCGTATGCAGCACTTCGCGGCCTTTTTCCAGCAGCATTTGTCCTGTGCGGGTGAAGGTCGCGCGATGGCCGCTGCGATCGAGCAGCTGGATATTGAGGTCGCTTTCCAGTTTGTGCACGGTATAGCTGAGCGCCGACGGTGTTTTGAAGAGCTTTGCCGACGCTGCGGCAAAGCTCCCTTCTTTATCGAGCGCATCAAGAATGATGAGAACGTCCAGCAGTGGCTTCATCGTCGCCCCCTTGCGGTACGCGATTTCAGCGCTGGCAGTTTATTCCATTGGCATGACCAGCGGATCGGGGTACTGATACTCAAACCCCAACTCATGGCAGATTCGGCTGCCGTCTATCGTTTTGCCCTTACCGCCGCTGTCACTAAACACCGGCGGCGCAAGGCCGAGCTCACGCGCCATCAGCGGATAAAACGTCGCCCGGGACGGGTGCTGCGGCGCGCAGAGGTTATAAATACGCCCGCCCTTTGGCGCCTGCAGCAGCAGGGTGATCGCGGCAACCGCATCCTCCAGGTGCACCAGGTTAACGCCATGCTGGCCGTCCGGCGCGGATTTCCCGGCAAAAAAGCGTCCCGGATGCCGCCCCGGCCCCACCAGGCCGGAGAGACGCACGATGTCCACCGAGGTCCCCGGCAGGTTGTGCAGCCAGTCTTCCAGCTCTTTAAGCACCAGGCCGCTGGTGGTCACCGGCACCCGCGGCGTATTCTCCTTCACCACACCCTGAACGTCGCCGTAGACCGACGTCGAGCTGGTGAACACAATGCGCGGGATACGATGCGCCAGCGCGCTGTCGACGATTTCCTGGACCGCCCGCAGGTAGAAGTCCTCTCCCTGGCCGGTACGACGCGCCGGCAGCGTGATGACCAGCGCGTCGACGTTCATTAGCGCGTCCAGGTCGTCCGTTTCGCAATCAAGCTGCGGTTCAAGGCGCAGCGGATAGCTTTCAATACCGCACATTCTCGCCGCTTCGACGCCGTCCTGAGTGGTTTTGCTGCCGGTGACGTCCCAGCCGCGGGCCATCAGCGAAAGGGCCAGCGGCATACCCAGCCATCCTAACCCTACAATTGCGACCTTTTTCATCTTTGTCTCCTGCGTCGTTGGCGCTCCTTTATTAAGGCTACGCCAGGGCGCGGCAACTGACAATTTATCTGGTGAATATGAAATGAATTAAAGTTCAAAAAAAGCCCTTGCTTTCCGTGTCGGAAGTGGTTTAGGTTAAAGGACATCAAGTGCATAGGCATTCAACGAGAATTTTATGAACCGCGTTCAATTTAAACACCACCATCATCACCATCACCCTGACTAGTCTTTCAGGCGATGTGTGCTGGAAGACAGTTAGATCTTCCAGTGGTGCAGAACGCAAGAGAGAGCCCCCGGAAGATCGTCTTCCGGGGGCTTTTTTTTGGACCGGATTCACCGCGATTCAGACAGGAATACAGAGGATAAGAGCATGTTAGATAACAACCGTTTACGCATAGCTATGCAGAAATCGGGCCGTCTTAGCGATGATTCACGCGAATTACTGGCCCGCTGCGGGATAAAAATCAACCTTCACACCCAGCGCCTGATCGCCATGGCGGAGAATATGCCTATCGATATTCTGCGCGTGCGTGATGACGATATCCCGGGTCTGGTGATGGACGGTGTTGTCGACCTCGGCATTATCGGCGAGAACGTGCTGGAAGAAGAGCTGCTGAGCCGCCGCGCCCAGGGCGAGGACCCGCGCTACTTTACCCTGCGCCGCCTTGACTTCGGCGGCTGCCGCCTGTCGCTGGCGACGCCGGTCGATGAGGTCTGGGACGGTCTGGCGGCGCTCGACGGCAAACGTATCGCCACCTCTTACCCGCACCTGCTCAAGCGTTATCTCGATCAAAAAGGCATCAGCTTTAAATCCTGTCTGCTCAACGGTTCTGTGGAAGTGGCGCCGCGCGCGGGTCTTGCCGACGCGATATGCGACCTGGTGTCGACCGGCGCTACGCTTGAGGCCAACGGCCTGCGCGAAACAGAGGTTATCTACCGTTCCAAAGCCTGCCTTATCCAGCGCGACGGCGAGATGCCGGAGGCCAAGCAGCAGCTTATCGACCGCCTGCTGACCCGCATCCAGGGCGTGATTCAGGCCCGTGAATCCAAATACATCATGATGCATGCGCCGACCGAGCGTCTGGACGAGGTCGTCGCCCTGCTGCCGGGTGCCGAGCGCCCGACGATTCTGCCGCTGGCAGGCGATCAGCAGCGCGTGGCGATGCACATGGTCAGCAGCGAAACGCTGTTCTGGGAAACCATGGAAAAACTGAAGGCCCTGGGCGCCAGCTCTATTCTGGTGCTGCCGATTGAGAAGATGATGGAGTAAGCCATGAGCTTTAATACCGTAATCGACTGGAACACCTGTAGCCCCCAGCAGCAGCGCGCGCTGCTGCTGCGCCCGGCCATTGGTGCCTCAGAGAGCATCAGCCGCACCGTGAGCGACATCCTCGACAACGTTCGCGCCCGCGGCGATGCAGCGCTGCGCGAGTACAGCGCGAAGTTCGATAAAACCGAGGTCGGCGCGCTGAAGGTTACCGCGCAGGAGATAGACGACGCCAGCGCGCGCCTGAGCCCGGCGCTGAAGCAGGCGATGGCCGTCGCGGTGAAAAACATTGAAACCTTCCACACCGCGCAACAGCTGCCGGGCGTGGACGTAGAGACCCAGCCCGGCGTGCGCTGCCAGCAGGTCACCCGTCCGGTCGCATCCGTCGGGCTGTATATTCCAGGCGGTTCGGCTCCGCTCTTTTCCACCGTGCTGATGCTGGCGACGCCCGCCCGCATCGCCGGCTGCCGGCAGGTGGTGCTGTGCTCGCCGCCGCCGATCGCCGACGAAATTCTCTATGCCGCCCGCCTGTGCGGCGTGCAGGACGTGTATAAGGCTGGCGGCGCGCAGGCGATTGCCGCGATGGCGTTCGGCAGCGAATCGGTGCCGAAGGTCGACAAAATTTTCGGGCCGGGCAACGCCTTCGTCACCGAAGCGAAGCGCCAGGTCAGCCAGCGTCTTGACGGCGCGGCGATCGACATGCCCGCAGGCCCGTCGGAGGTGCTGGTGATCGCCGACAGCGGCGCAACGCCGGATTTCGTCGCCTCGGACCTGCTCTCGCAGGCGGAGCACGGCCCGGACTCACAGGTGATCCTGCTGACGCCGGATGCGCAGATGGCCGCCCGCGTCGCCGAGGCCGTCGAGCGCCAGCTCGCCGAACTGCCGCGCGCCGATACCGCCCGCCAGGCACTCTCGGCAAGCCGCCTGATTGTCGCCCGCGATATCGGGCAGTGCATCAGCATCTCCAACCAGTACGGGCCGGAGCACCTGATTATCCAGACGCGTAACGCCCGGGAGCTGGTCGAACGCATCACCAACGCCGGTTCGGTGTTTCTTGGCGACTGGTCGCCGGAATCCGCTGGCGATTACGCCTCCGGCACCAACCATGTGCTGCCGACCTACGGCTATACCGCAACCTGCTCAAGCCTCGGGCTTGCCGATTTCCAGAAGCGGATGACGGTACAGGAGCTGTCCCGCGACGGTTTCGCGTCGCTGGCGGCTACCATTGAAACGCTGGCTACGGCCGAACGTCTGACTGCCCACAAAAACGCCGTTACGCTGCGCGTTGCAGCCCTTAAGGAGCAAGCATGAGCATCGAAGAGTTAGCCCGCAAGAACGTCCGCGACCTGACGCCGTATCAGTCCGCCCGCCGCCTCGGCGGTAAAGGCGACGTCTGGCTGAACGCCAACGAGTATCCGACCCCGGTCGCCTATGCGCTTACCCAGCAGACGCTCAACCGCTACCCGGAATGCCAGCCGAAAATGGTGATCGACCGCTATGCGCAGTATGCCGGGCTGAAGCCGGAGCAGGTGCTGGTCAGCCGCGGCGCCGATGAAGGTATTGAGCTGCTGATCCGCGCGTTCTGCGAGCCGGGCCAGGACGCTATCCTGTTCTGCCCGCCGACCTACGGCATGTACAGCGTCAGCGCGGAAACCTTCGGCGTCGAGTGCCGTACCGTCCAGGCGCTGGAGGACTGGCAGCTCAACCTGCCGGCGATTGCCGAACAGCTTGCGGGGGTGAAGGTGGTGTACGTGTGCAGCCCCAACAACCCGACCGGGCAGATAATCAATCCTCAGGACATGCGCACGCTGCTGGAAATGACCCGCGGCAAGGCGCTGGTGGTCGCGGATGAAGCCTACATCGAGTTCTGCTCGCAGGCGACGCTTACCGGCTGGCTGGCCGACTATCCGCACCTGGTGGTGCTGCGTACCTTATCCAAAGCCTTTGCGCTGGCCGGGCTGCGCTGCGGCTTTACGCTCGCGAGCGAAGAAGTCATCGCCCTGCTGCTGAAGGTGATTGCCCCCTACCCGCTGTCGACTCCGGTCGCCGATATCGCCGCCCAGGCGCTGAGCCCGCAGGGCATCGTCGCGATGCGCGAGCGCGTGGCGCAAATCCTCGACGAGCGCGCGTATCTGGTCAGCAACCTGCGCGATATCGCCTGCGTCGAGCAGGTTTTTGACTCAGAAACCAACTACATTCTGGTGCGGTTCACTGCCTCAAGCACAGTATTTAAATCTCTGTGGGATCAGGGCATTATCTTACGTGACCAGAACAAACAACCTTCTTTAAGCGGCTGCCTGCGTATTACCATCGGCACCCGCGCAGAGAGCCAGCGCGTCATTGACGCCCTTCGAGCGGAGAACGTATGACTCAGAAGTTCCTCTTTATTGATCGTGATGGCACGCTGATTGCTGAGCCTCCGAGCGATTTCCAGGTAGACCGTTTCGATAAGCTGGCCTTCGAGCCGGAGGTGATCCCCTCCCTGCTGAAGCTGCAGCAGGCCGGGTTTCGTCTGGTGATGATCACCAATCAGGACGGTCTGGGCACCAGCAGCTTCCCGCAGGCGGATTTCGACGGCCCGCACGACCTGATGATGCAAATTCTCACCTCCCAGGGCGTGAACTTCGACGATGTGCTGATTTGCCCGCACCTCCCGCAGGACAACTGCGACTGCCGCAAACCGAAAATGAAGCTGGTGTCGCGCTGGCTGGAAAGCGGCGTGATGGACGCAGCGAACAGCTACGTCATCGGCGATCGCGCGACCGACGTGACCCTCGGCGACAACATGGGCATCACCGGCCTGCTGTATAACCGCGATACGCTGGGCTGGAAAGCGATTACCGCGCAGCTCACGCAGCGCGACCGCTACGCCCACGTCGAGCGCAATACCCGTGAAACCCAGGTTGACGTTAAGGTCTGGCTGGACCGCGAAGGCGGCAGCAGGATCAACACCGGCGTCGGTTTCTTCGATCATATGCTCGACCAGATCGCCACCCACGGCGGTTTTCGCCTGGAGGTGACGGTCAAAGGCGACCTCTATATTGACGATCACCACACCGTTGAGGATACCGGCCTGGCGCTCGGCGAGGCCCTGAAGCTGGCGCTGGGCGATAAGCGCGGCATCAACCGTTTCGGCTTTGTGCTGCCGATGGACGAATGCCTCGCGCGCTGCGCGCTGGACATTTCCGGGCGCCCGCACCTTGAGTATCGCGCCGAATTCACCTATCAACGCGTCGGCGACCTGAGCACCGAGATGATTGAGCACTTCTTCCGCTCGCTCTCCTACACCATGGGCGTGACGCTGCACCTGCGAACCAAAGGCAAGAACGATCACCATCGCGTCGAAAGCCTGTTTAAGGCCTTTGGCCGCACGCTGCGCCAGGCCATTCGCGTAGAAGGTGACGCTCTTCCCTCCTCGAAAGGAGTGCTGTGATGAACGTGGTGATCCTCGATACCGGCTGCGCCAACCTGCATTCAGTGACTTCCGCCATCCGGCGTCACGGCTATGAGCCGGTGATTAGCCGCGATCCCGACGTCGTGCTGCGCGCCGATAAGCTGTTTTTACCCGGCGTCGGCACCGCGCAGGCGGCTATGGACCAGCTTCGCGAGCGCGAGCTTATCGGGCTGATTAAAGCCTGCACCCAGCCGGTGCTGGGGATCTGCCTTGGCATGCAGCTGCTCGGACGCCACAGCGAGGAGACCAACGGCGTCGACCTGTTGGGCATTATCGATCAGGACGTGCCGAAAATGCCCGATACCGGCCTGCCGCTGCCGCACATGGGCTGGAACCGCGTCTACGCCAAAGCGGGCGACCGGCTGTTTCGCGGCATCGAGGACGGCGCGTACTTTTACTTTGTGCACAGCTATGCCATGCCGGTAAACCCCAACACCATTGCCCAGTGCAATTACGGTGAGCCGTTCACCGCCGCCGTACAACAAGAGAATTTCTATGGCGTGCAGTTTCACCCGGAGCGCTCCGGCGCCGCGGGCGCGCAGCTGCTGAAAAACTTTCTGGAGATGTGATGATTATTCCGGCTTTGGATTTAATTGACGGTACCGTCGTACGCCTCCATCAGGGCGATTACGGCCAGCAGCGCGACTACGGCAACGACCCGCTGCCCCGGCTGCAGGAGTATGCCGCGCAGGGCGCGCAGGTGCTGCACCTCGTGGATTTGACCGGCGCGAAAGATCCGGCCAGACGGCAAATCGCGCTGCTGAAAACGCTGGTGGCCGGTGTCGATGTGCCGGTGCAGGTCGGCGGCGGCATCCGCACCGAAGAGGACGTTGCCGCGCTGCTTGACGCCGGGGTCTCCCGCGTGGTGGTCGGCTCGACGGCGGTAAAATCGCCGGAGGTAGTGAAAGGCTGGTTCATGCGCTTTGGCGCGGAAAAGCTGGTATTGGCGCTGGATGTGCGCATTGACGACGCGGGCAGCAAACAGGTGGCGGTCAGCGGCTGGCAGGAGAACTCCGGCGTTACGCTGGAGGCGCTGGTCGAGACCTACCTGCCGGTGGGCCTGCAGCACGTGCTGTGTACCGATATCTCCCGCGACGGCACGCTGGCGGGGTCTAACGTCTCGCTGTATCAGGAGGTGTGCGCCCGCTATCCGCAGGTGGCGTTTCAGTCTTCTGGCGGCATTGGCGATATTAACGACGTGGCCGCGCTTCGCGGAACCGGCGTGCGCGGCGTTATCGTCGGCCGCGCCCTGCTGGAAGGTAAATTTAACGTAGCGGAGGCAATCGAATGCTGGCAAAACGGATAATCCCCTGTCTTGACGTGCGCGACGGACAGGTGGTGAAAGGCGTGCAGTTCCGCAACCACGAAATTATCGGCGACATCGTCCCGCTGGCGAAGCGCTATGCCGAAGAGGGCGCGGATGAGCTGGTATTTTACGATATTACCGCCTCCAGCGACGGCCGCGTGGTCGACAAGAGCTGGGTTACCCGCGTGGCCGAAGTTATCGATATTCCCTTCTGCGTCGCAGGGGGCATTAAGTCGGTGGAAGACGCCGCGCAGATCCTCTCCTTCGGCGCCGATAAAATTTCGGTAAATTCGCCGGCGCTGGCGGACCCGACGCTGATTACCCGCCTGGCGGACCGCTTTGGCGTGCAGTGCATTGTGGTCGGTATCGACACCTGGTATGACGGCGCGAGCGGCAAATACCACGTGAACCAGTATACCGGCGACGAAAGCCGGACCCGCGTCACCCGGTGGGAAACCCTCGACTGGGTGCAGGAGGTGCAAAAACGCGGCGCCGGAGAGATTGTACTGAACATGATGAACCAGGACGGCGTGCGCAACGGCTACGACCTTGAGCAGCTGCGCAAAGTGCGCGGCGTCTGCCACGTGCCGCTCATCGCCTCCGGCGGCGCGGGCACCATGGCGCACTTCCTCGAGGCATTCCGCGACGCCAACGTCGACGGCGCGCTGGCGGCCTCCGTGTTCCACAAACAGATAATTAATATTGGCGAATTAAAAGCGTACCTGGCGGCACAGGGCGTGGAGATAAGGGTATGTTGACAGAACTTCTGGACTGGGAAAAAACCGATGGGCTGATGCCTGCGGTGATCCAGCACGCGGTGTCCGGCGAGGTGCTGATGTTGGGCTATATGAACCAGGACGCGCTGGCGAAAACGCAGGAAACCGGCAAGGTGACCTTCTTTTCGCGCACCAAACAGCGCCTGTGGACCAAGGGGGAAACCTCGGGCCATTTTCTCAACGTGGTCAGCATCGCGCCGGACTGCGATAACGACACGCTGCTTGTGCTGGTGAATCCGATTGGCCCAACCTGCCATAAGGGCACGTCAAGCTGCTTTGGCGACAGCAGCCATCAGTGGCTGTTCCTCTGGCAGCTCGAGCAGCTGCTGGCCTCGCGCAAAACCGCCGACCCGGCAAGCTCGTATACGGCAAAGCTGTACGCCAGCGGCACCAAGCGTATCGCGCAGAAAGTGGGTGAAGAAGGCGTCGAAACGGCGCTTGCCGCCACCGTGCATGACCGCGAGGAGCTGACCAACGAAGCGTCAGACCTGATGTACCACCTGCTGGTCCTGCTGCAGGACCAGAATCTGGACCTGACGACCGTCATTGAGAATCTTCGCCGTCGCCACAGGTAAATCTGCCCGGGGGGCCATTCCGGCTCCCTGCTAACCCTCTGATACACATTCCCGACATTAACAGGTATCATCTGCGCACCCATCTGCGTAAAAGATTCATTGCAGATACTGGATGACTATAATTCGAGGTTTAAGATGAAATTTCTGGTCACTGGCGCCGCCGGCTTTATCGGCTATCACGTATGCGATCGCCTGCTCAAGGCAGGACATCAGGTTGTTGGTATTGATAATCTGAATGATTACTACGATGTCAGCCTGAAACAAGCGCGACTGGATCTCCTGAGCTCGCCAGATTTCACTTTTCATAAAATCGATCTGGCTGACCGTGTCGCCATGCCCGCGCTTTTTGCGGAAGAAAAATTCGACCGCGTCATTCATCTGGCAGCACAGGCAGGCGTACGCTACTCGCTGGAAAACCCGCATGTCTACGCGGATGCCAACCTGATTGGCCACCTCAACGTGCTTGAGGGTTGCCGCCATAATAAGGTGCAGCACCTGCTGTATGCGTCATCAAGCTCCGTGTACGGCCTGAACCGCAAGATGCCGTTCTCTACCGATGACCCTGTCGATCACCCGGTATCGCTGTACGCCGCCACCAAAAAAGCCAACGAGCTGATGGCGCATACCTATTCGCACCTGTATAACCTACCGACTACCGGCCTGCGTTTCTTTACGGTCTACGGCCCGTGGGGTCGCCCGGATATGGCGCTGTTCAAGTTCACCAAAGCGATGCTCGAAGGTAAGAGCATCGACGTATATAACTACGGCAAGATGAAGCGTGATTTCACCTACGTCGACGACATTGTCGAAGCTATCATCCGTATGCAGGACGTTATCCCGCAGCCGAACCCGGAGTGGACCGTGGAAACCGGCTCCCCGGCGACCAGCTCCGCGCCTTATCACGTGTACAATATCGGCAACAGCGCGCCGGTCGAGCTGATGGATTACATCACCGCCCTCGAAGAGGCCCTGGGTATTGAAGCGAAGAAAAACATGATGCCGCTGCAGGCTGGCGACGTGCTGGAGACCAGCGCCGACACCAAACCGCTGTTTGAGGTCTGCGGCTTTAAACCGCAAACGTCGGTCAAAGACGGCGTGAAGAACTTTGTTGACTGGTATCGCGGGTACTATAACAAATAGTAAAAAGGCCCTCAATTTGAGGGCCTTTTTACTGTAGTCTGCAAGGCTTAATCATTGCCAAACAGGTCGCGGGTATAAACTTTATCCGCAACGTCCGCCAGCTCTTCCGCCATACGGTTGGAGATGATAACGTCCGACTCCTTCTTGAACGCTTCCAGGTCGCGTACCACGCGGGAACGGAAGAACTCATCTTCCTGCATTACCGGTTCGTAAATAATAACCTGTACGCCTTTCGCCTTGATACGCTTCATGATCCCCTGAATAGAGGAAGCGCGGAAGTTATCAGAACCGCTCTTCATGATAAGACGATACACGCCGACCACTTTGGGCTGACGTGAAAGAATGGAGTCAGCGATGAAATCCTTACGCGTACGGTTAGCATCCACAATGGCCGAAATAATGTTGTTCGGCACCGACTGGTAGTTCGCCAGCAGCTGCTTGGTGTCTTTCGGCAGGCAGTAGCCGCCGTAGCCAAATGACGGGTTGTTGTAATGATTGCCAATACGCGGGTCAAGGCAGACACCTTCGATAATCTGGCGGCTATTCAGGCCCAGACTTTCCGCGTAGCTGTCCAGCTCGTTGAAGTACGCCACACGCATCGCCAGATAGGTGTTGGCGAACAGCTTGATAGCTTCAGCTTCTGTAGAATCGGTGAACAGCGTCGGGATCTCTTTTTTGATTGCCCCTTCCTGCAGCAGCGCGGCAAAACGCTCGGCGCGCTCGGAGCGCTCGCCAATTACGATACGCGACGGGTGCAGGTTGTCATACAGCGCACGCCCTTCGCGCAGGAATTCCGGCGAGAAGATGACGTTATCAATACCGTATTTTTCCTTCACAGACTGGGTAAAACCCACCGGAATGGTCGATTTGATGATCATCACCGCCTTCGGGTTGATCTCCGTGACGTCGCGGATTACCGATTCCACGCTGGTGGTATTGAAGTAGTTGGTTTTCGGGTCGTAATCGGTCGGTGTGGCGATTATCACATAGTCCGCGTTGCGATAGGCGTCCTGTTTGTCCGTCGTGGCGCGGAAGTTGAGCGGCTTCGTTGCCAGGTACTCTTCAATCTCTTTATCCACAATCGGGGAGCGCTTCTGGTTGAGCATGTCCACTTTGGCCTGCACGATGTCCAGCGCCACAACCTCATGGTTTTGGGCAATCAGAATGCCGTTGGAGAGACCTACGTAACCTGTACCGGAAATTGTTATTTTCATTCGCTAATGACTTCTGTGAGTTAACTGTAGAGATGGTAGCTTTACCATCACGATAATCAATAACTGTTGGGCTTTTTACCTCTGACTCCCAGGGCTGTCAAGGCGCAGACGGTCAATCACTGCTCCGTTGAACCGACATTCAGACTACTTCGAGCTCCAAAAGCCGTTTTGCGATAAAAAAAAGCCCGGAGCGAACCCCGGGCCTGGTGTTACGGAAGGCTAAATCAGATTAGTCCAGCCATTCGGTGTGGAAGACACCGTCTTTATCCGTACGCTTATATGTGTGCGCGCCAAAGTAATCGCGCTGGGCCTGGATCAGGTTCGCCGGCAGCACCGCAGAACGGTAGCTGTCATAGTAAGCGACGGCCGCGGAGAACGTTGGCACCGGAATGCCGTTCTGCACGGCATAGGCGACAACATCACGCAGCGCCTGCTGGTAGTCGTCGGCAATTTTCTTGAAGTACGGCGCCAGCAGCAGGTTGGCGATGCCCGCATTTTCAGCATAGGCATCGGTGATCTTCTGCAGGAACTGCGCGCGAATGATGCAGCCCGCACGGAAGATTTTCGCGATTTCGCCGTAGTTCAGATCCCAGTTGTTCTCATCGGAAGCCGCGCGCAGCTGAGAGAAGCCCTGAGCATAGGAGACTATCTTGCCTAGGTACAGCGCGCGACGCACCTTCTCGATAAATTCAACTTTATCGCCAGCCGGTTTCGCCTGCGGGCCGCTCAACACTTTAGAGGCGGCGACACGCTGCTCTTTGAGTGAAGAGATGTAGCGCGCAAAAACGGACTCCGTGATCAGAGAGAGCGGTTCGCCGAGGTCCAGAGAGCTCTGGCTGGTCCATTTACCGGTGCCTTTGTTTGCCGCTTCATCCAGGATCACATCGACCAGGTATTTACCCTCTTCATCTTTTTTGGTGAAGATGTCTTTAGTGATGTCGATGAGGTAGCTGTTCAGCTCGCCTTTGTTCCACTCGGTGAAAGTTTCAGCGAGTTCTTCATTGGAGAGGTTCAGGCCGCCTTTCAGCAGGGCATAAGCTTCAGCAATCAGCTGCATGTCGCCGTATTCGATGCCGTTGTGAACCATCTTCACATAATGGCCTGCACCGTCTGCACCGATATAGGTTACGCACGGTTCGCCATCTTCAGCCACGGCTGCGATTTTGGTCAGGATAGGCGCAACCAGTTCGTACGCATCTTTCTGACCGCCAGGCATAATAGAAGGGCCTTTCAGCGCGCCCTCTTCACCACCGGAAACACCGGTGCCGATGAAGTTGAAGCCTTCAGCAGACAGCTCACGGTTACGACGAATGGTGTCCTGGAAGAAGGTGTTACCGCCATCAATGATGATGTCGCCTTTATCAAGGTACGGCTTCAGGGAGTCGATAGCTGCATCTGTACCAGCGCCCGCCTTCACCATCAACAGGATACGACGCGGTGTTTCAAGAGACTCGACGAACTCCTGCACCGTGTAGTAAGGAACCAGTTTTTTGCCCGGGTTTTCGGCAATAACTTCTTCAGTCTTTTCACGGGAGCGGTTGAAGATGGAGACGGTATAACCACGGCTTTCAATGTTGAGCGCCAGGTTGCGCCCCATCACTGCCATACCGACGACGCCGATTTGTTGCTTGGACATTTTTTACTCCTACATACGGGGAAACTGTTGCGGCCTCTAATGTAGCGCAAATGTATGCTTTATTAAAACGATTCATTTAATGAAGCACAACAAGATAAACTTGCTCTGGCAGTATCAAATGTGCAGGAGCAGAGTTATCGATACTAGATTTAAAGTGATAACATGAATGCAAGCAAGCTTATCACTGGCACACATCTATATTTTTCACCATAAAGACACTTTAACAATTTTTTGTAATTAGTCACACAACCGAAAATATGAACAGCACATGCTCCTATTACTCTTAAATAAGCAATCTTATCTTAAATTGACTCATACGCCCCCCACCACAGAAAGAGCTTTCAGCAGCCAAAAAGTTTCAAAAAAGAATGATAAACATTCATTAAAATTATAAAATACGGTTGCCTAAACTCTCCACATGAAGGTATTATGAACAAATTATTTTCATTACTCAGTCACAGTAAGTGTGCCAGATATGATTTTTTTAAGCATTATCAACCATAATCATGATCATCTGATAGTCGCTAACACCACTCTGCCGCTGATTGCACAAAGCAACCCGGTTATCATTAAGTCAAATACACCTGCGTCCGATGCGCTTAAAAATTTTGCAACTCGTTACAAGATAACGTTGCTTAACTGTGACTATGGGCTAGGTTTTGGAGAAAATAATAATTACGTATTTCAATATTTGGTGAATAACAACTTAATCACTGACGCTGATTATTTTCTAGTTATCAACCCAGATGTTGTTATTGAGAGTCATGAGTTCAAAAAATTAGATGACGCTATTAAGACTTATAAATCAGATATATTTACCATCAATCTTTTTCATGACCAATATTATACTAAACCAGAACTGTCGGTGCGCCGTTTTCCAAAGCTAACAGGTCCATTGAAAGGATTACTAAGCAAGGAGTCGCGTTCTGATGCCTACGATAAAAAATCAATAACACAGCCTTTAGAAGTAGATTGGGCCGCTGGTTCCTTTTTATTATTTAAGAAAAGTGCTTATGAGATACTTGGGGGATTCGACACAAAATACTTTATGTACTTTGAGGACGTCGATATTTGTCGAAGGGCAAAAAAAATGGAAATGCCCCTTATGTACTTACCAAATATTCAAGCTATACATAAAGGGGCCTTTAATAATAGAAAACTTTACTCCAGGCACTTTAGATGGTACCTAATCAGCTACCTGACGTATCATTTTCTTAGTTAAGCATTGAGAGAAGTGATTATGGCATCAGCGATCCGTGCTGACGCTTTACCATCACCATATGGATTATGTGCAAAACTCATTGCTTCATACTCTGACTGGTCGGACAGAAGCGCAGCAACCGTATCAAATATGCGCTTCTCATCTGTACCAACGAGTTTTACGGTACCCGCAGCTACAGCTTCCGGTCTTTCTGTCGTATCACGCATAACAAGAACGGGTTTACCAAGTGATGGCGCCTCCTCCTGTATACCACCAGAATCGGTCAGTATAATACTCGATGCATCCATCAAAAACACAAACGGCAGATAATCTAGAGGCTCAATAAGATAAATATTATCTTGTCCAAGAAGTACAGTGTTAACCACACCACGTACGTTTGGGTTTAAGTGCACAGGATAAACAAAATCCACGTTAGGGAATGCTTTCGCCAATTTCAAAATTGCATTGCAGATTCTTTCAAAGCCACCACCAAAGCTTTCACGGCGATGACCAGTAATTAACACAATACGCCGTTTCTGGTCGATAAATTCGAATTTTTTCTTTAACTCGCTGGTTAACACAGGATCGTTAGCCAATTTTTCTTTTACCATAAGCAGAGCATCTATAACCGTATTTCCAGTGACAACAATATTGTTCTGCGGAATATTTTCCAAGCGTAAGTTTTCAGCGGAAGTCGATGTAGGTGCAAAATGCAAATTAGCCAATGCTCCGGTTATTTTTCTGTTGCCTTCTTCTGGCCATGGAGAATAAATATTATTCGTTCTGAGACCTGCCTCAACATGACCAACCTTAATCTGTTGATAATAGCTAGCAAGAGTCGCTGACAATGTAGTAGCAGTATCCCCATGTACTAATACATAATCAGGCTTAAATTCCTGGAGAACAGTACGTAACCCGACAAGAATAGCAGATGTTACATCCGTTAAATCCTGACCAGGCTTCATAATATTGAGATCAAAGTCAGGAGAAATATTAAATAATTGTAAGACCTGGTCAAGCATTTCTCTGTGTTGAGCAGTAACACATACTTTACTTTCGAATCGGCAATCGCCCTTTAAGCACTCAACTACGGGTGCCATTTTGATTGCTTCAGGTCGGGTTCCGAAAATAGATAATACTTTAATCACGCTTATGATCTCTCTCGTAAATTAATCATATTGAATCTCACTGCCACTGAGGCAATACTGGGAATAATTTTTGCTCTTGTCAATTGAGTTATAGGCTTTTCAACACAATGCCACGAAAAAAAAGCAGCCGCAGCTGTTGCAATACAAATAAATGAAAAATAAGCAAAAAAGCCAGTCTGGCCAAACAGCGAAAAACTCATTTGGGATATTGGATAAGCATATAGATAAAAACCGTATGAGTAATCATGCTTGAGTTTTAAAAATCTTATCATCCCAAATGCATAGCCCGCTGAAATTACAACATATCCGATTAAAAATGGCATTACTTGTGGATTTATTTTCGCCCTATAAAAGAATAAAACGCTCGCAATAACAACACACAAAAATGGAGAAATAGGTATGTATTGCCTGTTAATATATAAAGCTCCTCCAATACAGAAGAAGTAAAACAAACCAACAGCGCCAGGAATTGGAAGTAATGACTGTACAAAACCTGGATGAATCGAATTAATAATTAATACAATGAAAAGACAAGCATTATATCTTCCAGGTGTTGATGTTATCCCTATAACGACAACAATCACGGCCATTATATATGCACGCACCTCAACAGGCAGTGTCCAAAGGGAGCCATTAATTGCATGATCTGGGTTATTTGAGAAAATATCAGGAAGAGTAAATACGAGAGAATCCAACAATGAATTTACTTTAATATAAGTCCATGAAGAATCCGAAAATACGAATGAAAAAAAGTTGACTTCTGATGATATCGGTATTATGAAAAAAATTGTTACTATATTTGCGATAACCAATGCAGGGAATATTCTTGTCACCCTGGCGATCGTATATTCATAAATAGTTCTTTTAATTGCACTTTGGAAAATAAAAAAACCACTTATCGTAAAAAAAATATAGACAGCTAATGTTCCAGAATAGATTCCAACCTTACTTGATAGTGGGTCCGCACCTAAACCGAATATATGATATGAATGTGCATACATAACAAGTAATGCAGCAAAAAGTCTAACAAAAGAAAAAATATCAGACTTCGAATTTATAGCCTCATCAAGGGAGATGATGTTGAAAAAACGATTATTACTTCTCATCACTTACCCCTGTCAATTTAACTCTACCATCAACATCTAGAAAAAGGTTGCACACTCTTTTATGATCCATTGTATTTAATACATTTTTGTTGAAAATAATGTCTTTTGGTAATGTCAAGTCATCAATGGTTTTACGAAATGATATTGCTCGTATCGCGATCCATACTTTACTACCAAATGCTGGTTCAATAAGATACTGGCAATGTTCATTTTTGGTACTACTTATAACTGAGTATAGTGTATTTACAAAATTATTTTGATAGCTACCAGAATCTACATAGTTTTTTTGCAGGTAAACACTATGGGTAAATAGGAGAGAAAAGAATACTACACTGAGTAGCCTATCGATACCATTACGGTAATAAAGAACGGCAATACCAAAAGCAAGAACAAAGCCGGATGTGTAGATATAATGTGGTAAGCTCATATCTAATATGAGAACAGGTATTGCCCCTACATAATAAAGTGCGATATAAAACAAATACTTTAAAAAAGAACCACGGCAGAGCAAAACGATAAAGAAGACATGAAGCGCAGCAGAAATAATGAGTTGGGTTCTATCATACTGCTCAAATAATCCGTGAATTTCTATATTGTCAAGTAAAAATGGAAATATAAAATATTCTAAAGCTCTACCTGGAAAATTACTTAACGATGTACCATAGCCACCTTGTTTAGGAAATAAATATTCAAATCGTAATACAAGATAAGTAATAACAACCAAAGAACACACTAAAAAAAAATTGACTCCCCAACGGTCTAAAATGTAACGCTTGTCACTGTTTAATAGAAAATTATACGCGAGGGATAAAAATATAACCGCTGGGTAGATAACCGCAGTTTCTTTAAACATTAATGAAACTATAAAAAATATAGATGCACTTATAAAAAATAGATATTTACTATTATTCCGACTGGCATTTGATGCTAAAAACAAGAAAAATGAGAGACTGCAGCACATAAACCAAAATATATCAGCAATCGTGCCAATCCAACCATTAACAAAAACAATAGATGGCATTACTGTACTGATCATTGCACTGAGAAATGCTACATTTTCATAAGCGAAATATTTGATAATAAAATAAAAAAGAATTGCATTAACTAAGCCACACAAAAGTAAGAAAAAATGAAACAGTTGAGGCACTTCATAAAGATAATAACTAGATGCTAGCCATATATTAAAATTTAGAGGGCGGTAGTGAAATTTATTATAGTCAAGCAAATGGAAATACTTTATCTCCATTAGATTGTTAGCTGAGATAGCTCTTATCCCCCAACCTATTTCATCATGACTGAAATAGCCAGCGTTCATGAACAAACCAATATTTGCTATTATGCCAAAAGCAATGATAATTGCAATTTTATTTACTGGCATCATTCTTCTCATCCTGATTACGGATTATATTTCTAATAATAAATTTTGGCCTTTGCTTACTTTCCATGTAACAACGCCCGAGATACTCACCCAAGACACCTATTCCAATCAATTGGATGCCACCCAAAAATAAAATAGCAACCATAATTGATGGATAGCCAGCAACTGGGTTCCCAAAAAACAGTTTTGATATTATTAAATTAGCGGCATAAAGAAAAGAGAATAAAGATATCGCCGCACCTAAGTAAATCCAAACTTTCAGTGGTGCTATACTAAATGAAGTAATGCCTTCAACTGCTAAATTCCAAAGCTTCCAACTATTGAATTTGCTATTTCCAGCAACTCGCGAACATCGTTTGTATTCTACAATTCCGGCTCTAAATCCTACCCAAGAGAATATTCCTTTCATGAAAAGCTGAGATTCAGACATTTTCGTAATTGATTGAACAACCTGCTTCCGCATTATCCGAAAATCACCTACATTTGCCTCGAGTTTTACATCCGATAGCTTATTATGTGTTTTGTAGAATAGCTCAGCGGTTTTCCTTTTAAGAAAAGAATCACTGCTCCTGTCAGATCGTTTAGCAAGAATAATGTCAAAGGATCCGTCCAACAACATATCAAACATGACTTCGATTAATTCAATGGGATCCTGGAGGTCAACATCAATTGGTACAATGAAATCAGCATCAACGGTACATAGACCTGCAAACAGGGCCTTCTCCTTGCCAAAATTGCGAGATAAATTCACCAATACTATACGATTATCATTTGAAATAATCTGACGAGCTATGTCCTCAGTCGCATCAGTGCTACCATCATTGACAAACATGATTTCAATGTTCATCTTTGACAAAAATTCATCACTTCTTATTGCCTGATAGAAAAGCGGAATTGCATCTTCTTCATTAAAAACAGGAACAATCAATGATGTTTTTTTCATAATTATTTGAACACTATATATTTTGAGTAGATAAAGCCCAGAATTAAACTCACACCAGAAAAAATAACTAAAGTAATAATTTTATTTATGAGAAACGTATCTGCCAAGGCACCTATTAAGAAACTGATCGAGCCTAGCCCCAGAATGAACAAAAAGTACCCGACCCTATTTGCTTTTTTCTTAAAATTGAACGTAGAGTTCATAAAATAGGAAAATGTGGAGGCAATAGCAAATGCAACCAAATTGCTATATGCCTGTAAAAGGCCTAAACTTCCACAGAGAAAAAAAATAATCCAATGTAATCCAGTATTTATAATCCCTATTACTGAATAAATCTTAAAATTTTTTAACACCCAAATATCCTTCAGTTAGAATGTTGAATCTATCCTCCCAAAAGATTGGCCTTTCTACTAGAGGTTCAACACCAGCTAAATGCTGTTCGAGAGTAACAGCAAGTCCGCTTTCAACCCTCCACCTCATCTCTCCAAATTTAGTGGAGATAACAGGTATGCCCGCTGCTACATATTCATAATATTTCACGGGATCTACAGATTCTGTAAGTTCATTAGTATGGAACGGAATGAGTCCATAAGTAAATGTACTCATTAGCTGGGGAACATCTTTATGGTCAATGGCTGGTCTAATGACTACATTATCCGGAATGTAATCAGGTCGTACATACAGTGGACCGACAATAACGATTCTGGCATCTGGTCGATTCTCAGCAAGGGTTGATATAAATTCCCAGTCAAACCACTTTGCAACACTACCAATATAGCCATAAGTTATGCCACTTTCAATGCCATTGCACTTTGTATCTCTAATCTTCCGCATATTGGAATAAAAACTCTCTGAACATGCGTTTCTGACCAGACAGGTTTCTTTAGCGCTAGCTCCAAATTTATTAAGCAGCCCTTCAGAGGAAAACATAGAAACGTTAGCCTTACTTAATAACATATTTAGAAGATGGGAGACGCTCTTTCTGGTACTCCCTGTAAAGAAATGTGGATAATCATCCATCACATCAGCAATAATACAGTTAAACTTAATATGGCGAATAACCTCAAGGCTTAACACGCTTGGCTTTCCAACTACTAAAATAGTATTATGCTTACCAATTATTTGCTTTAATTTCTTTATAAATCCATATATAGTTAACCAGTTTATAACCTTATATAGAATATTTAATGGCTCAATAGGTATAACATTACCAACTCTTATAACATCAATTTTATCATGTTTTAGAATACTCTTTGATTCCACACCAATGATTTTGGTTCTGATATCAGAGTACTTTGGAAATCTGGAAGGAAGGGGATCAACCCAGACTACCTTTTCCACATCACGCCCAGCCATGAAATCTGCAAAAAAATGAGGCCGCTGTGCAATGCTATCCCAATTAACAGGTGATAAGTAAACCACTATCATTCTTAATACACCCCTGGTCTATAGCTATGCGGTTTCCATTTTCCCCACTTGCTTTCAAAGACCGCTTGATTTTTTTGCATCAGCAACTCTTTTTGATTATTTTTAAGCTTGTTAAAGCTTGCAGAAAGGTGATGATGTACAAAAGAATCTTCTACCGCTGCCATACCCCAACCGGCTTGATCAACACGTTTGCAGTAATCATCATCCTCAAAGAACCCCAACCCATAGTCGAGAGAAAGGCCCCCAACCTTCTCATAAACTTCTCTTCGCATTGCCGCGCAGAAAAATGCGAGACAAGCCATTGGATAAATTTCATTTGCATGACTAGTAATATATCTAAGAGATTTGACTTGCATCTCCGACCAGCTCTGGTAGCTAATCTTAATCTTTGACTCGTTTCCGATGTTATTCGTAACAGGTCCCAGAAGCCCCATATCGGGGTACCGTTTAAATGCCTTAACTAACGCTCCCAGCCAGAATGGTGAAACGTAGGTATCATTGTTCAGCACAACCAGTATTTGGCCCGTTGCGTACTCAAGACCGACATTATTTCCTGCAGCAAAACCGACGTTATCGTCATTCAGTATAACTTTATAGCCTTTCTTACCCTCATAATGCTGCTGCAGATATGCCCTAGTATTATCTGTTGAAAGATTATCAACGATAATAACTTCGTAATTATCGTACTCAGTATTTCTCTCAATACTAAATAGGCACTCTTTAGTGAGATGAAGATTATTGAATGTAAGAACAATAATACTAACTTTTGGCTTCTTGATATCAAGCTTTATGATTTCATTGAGAAGTTGTTGAGCTCGACTTCTCCAGTCATGATTCTTTGCCCATGCTTTTCGAGCATCACAGAGTTTATCATTTTTTGATTCATCCATTGCTACGTTGATAAGTTCAATAAACTCCATTGACGAATCAGCAACGTGAACAACATCATTGATAGCTTTCACTTCCGGCATAGCCGTACAAACCACCGGTTTACCTGCAGCAAGATATTCATATACCTTTACCGGGTTGGTGCAAAGCGTTAACTCTATAAGCTTGAAAGGAATTAAGCAAACATCGAAATCCTGGAGGTAAGAGGTAAGCTGCTCATACGGAATCTCACCTAAAAAGTGAATATTCTCAACTTTTTTAGCCAGAGAAACATCACATGTTTCAGCACCAATCATTACAAAATCGTAATTTGGATATGCATTTGCTGCCTCAATCAGCAAATCCAGATCAAACCATTCAGCTATCGCACCATAATAGCCGACAACAGGTCTCTTTTTCTCAATAAAATGGAGAGAGGTTTTCCTGGAAAAAAATTCCACTTCGCAGCCATTTCTTATAATCACATTTTCGCGATGTTCCGATATTGTTTCAGATAAGCGCTGCGCCGTAGTGACTACCAAATCGGACGACTTAAGGAGGGTTTCTTCCTCCCGCAACATATCAGGATCATTATTTTCAAACCCAGCATGATGATCCATGCAATCATAAATAATATGGTTTGATGAACAAGACTCTGCTACTTTCCGCCAAAAAGGTAGATTAATAATAGAGCTGGTATAACCAAATCCAAATGCTTGTCTAGCCAGACAAACACCTTGAGTCAAAAAGGCGATTTGTTTATCTGACAATTTATCTTTATAAATATTAACATTATTATCATTAATATGCAGTTTGCATATCACAACATTTTCACAAGGGCTTCGCACTATGGAAAAACCAGGATGAGTGCTTACATGGAAGGTGGTCGTAAAATAAATAACTCGAGAACCAAGCGCCCCTAATTCTCTGGCCAAATGCTGTGGCCTCTGGACTCGAAACTCCCAATCAATTACCGGAAAAATTAACAGATCATGCCCATCCTTGCTACGCTTCATTTGATGCAGACATGAAATATCACCTCTTACAACTGGTTGTATCTTACTTTCAGATTCAGCGCTCGGGTCATCTAACTTGATTCCGCGAGCGAATTGATACGCTTTTTTTACCCTATCACGTGATTTTGGTGACATTTTATAGTAGATAGGGCGAAGCGTATTTTTTATTTTGGCCTTCATCATATTTTTCCTACAATTCTTCATTTTTTAAAAAACGCATTTCTAATAGCAGCTATTTTCCGTGTAAGTGGATTGTTAAATATCCGCTCATACTTTTGAAGTTTCGTATTCAGCATCTGCGCCCACTCTGAAACCTCGATAGCCCTCCGCTCAGTTTCTTTTAATTGCTCAACCCAAGCTTCATAATTCCGAATAGTGTTCTGAAGGACTTTATTTTGATATCTATTAACCTGAATCTCCCTATCTTTAAAATAAGAACCACTATCGAAAAAGTATTGAGTGCCGGAGAAATGATTTATTTTTTGCAGTAAATGCCGACGAATATGAAACTCTGCGTTAAAGAATTTTTGTTCTGAGAGAAAGTAGTTATGATATGTAAGATATACAAACTTATGCAGCAAGTCGGGATCAATTCTCTTTTCTTCGATGACAGGGATCATTGAATCCTCTTCGAACGCTGAGAAATCATTCACTAAATCATCAACACAGTATGGTGCGTTGCCAAATGTAAATATTGTTTTTCCAGCTAGCAATGCTTCAAAACCAACAGAAGAGTTAATCGTGAATACATGATCTGAGATGGCTATCAATTCACATGTAGAAAACTCATCAACAACTATTGGATAATCTTTGACATATAAACTGCAATTTTTATCGCCGGGATGTTTCTTAATAATAAACTGCAGGTCATCGCGCTTAAATCGTAAACAGAGGTCAACAAATTGCTGCATTGACGTGAATTTTGAGCCCGCAACTATATTTGAATCATCTTCTACTTGCAATGCTATCAATACGGTTTTCTTATTCGATAAAGAAAGCGCTTTATGTATTTCCGCTTTTCTTTCATCGCGAATTACATAATTAGCCTTTACCTCTCCTAAAGTTAACCGCGCTATTGTTTTTTCATTCTCAGACAATGTAAAATTATTAAACTGTCGCCAAAAGTTTTTCAGGTTACTAGTGGCATTTACTCCAGAGGCGTCGCTGTAGTAAATAAGTGGATTGGGTGACCGTGATAATCCCAATTCATTGAAGTATGCCGCTATAGCTTTTTCACTACAAATATTCTTTAGAATCCCATCGAAATTCCAACAAAAAACAATTTCAGGATTAATATCTTCAAGTATGTTAGTGACAAATAAGCTATGCATTTCATCATACTGAGTTAGGAGAGTTCTCTTCCACCGTTCGAACCAAATCCCATCATCATATGAGATATTGTAGGCTTGTGGGGAGATCGTAAACCAACCATCATTAGATATTTTTTTTGCTAACTCATCGGTAGCTACAAAAACAATATTCCAATCTTGTGCCGCAAAAGATGCAGCTAAAATCCTATATTTTTCATAGATGCATTCAAATGTTAAAGCGCTGCCTCGTATCATAAACGGAAGTAAATAGAATAATACTGTATTCTTTTTAATTTTTTCTATAACTACAGTAGAACCAGCCTTTATAATTGTATTAGGAGGAATATTTTCTTTTACTACCACACCAGCCCCAATCACGGAATTATCACCAATGACAACACCTTCTAGGATCGAAACATTGCTACCAATCCAGACATTTGAACCAATAGTAACTTTCTTGAAAGACATCCCTTGTTCAGAAACTGGAACATTATCCTTAAAATGATGCGATGATGACGTAATAATAGTGTTTGCACCAATTAGCGTATCCGAGCCAATTTCAATATCACCCGTTGCATTTAGCCAACAGTTGTATCCTATTACTGTATTTTTCCCAATAACAAGTCTCCCACGATTATGGTTTTCCAGAACAGCGTTGTCCCGAATTTGGACACCATCGCTAAAGATATAAATTCCATCATTAAACGTTGGTTTATAAATAACACTTTCTGCAACTTGTGCTGATATAGAAATAGATGACTGAAATCCATTATCATTCATTATACAAGTCTCATATTTTGTCTCGTGAGGTTTGCTATAATTATCAGGTAGGTTACTTCTAATAGGATATTGGCAAATAGCAATTACATTACCCCATTCAATAGGGTCATCCGTGCGATGAAAGAGCTCTTGATTTTGAATATAAATATCAAGATGATAAAAGTGTTGTTTAAGTAGTAAAGTAACTGCGCTATCGGTTGCGAATGATATTATTAGCTGTCCATCGCTTTTTAATAACTTTGCTAATTCAGGGATTAATCGATTGAGCAAAGATTGATGATATTGCTCTAAATTTAATAGAACTATTGCGTCAGGACTAATAATGTCAGTAGGGAAGTTTACATTATCTCCGCATTCAGTAAAATCTGGGACGTAGTCAAAAATCTTTTCACAGCAAGAGGATAAGTAGTTATGTCCTACTCCCGAAGCATCACCACAGTTCAATACTGTCATATCTTTTGTTAATTGCCGGGAAGCAAATTGATATCGAGACATTAAACTATGGATAAAATTGTCGTCAATCGAAGTTTTCTTAATAACTAAATCTTCAGCTTTTGGATAAATTAGTGTATCACTCTTAGTCGTCATTAATCGAATCCTCATACTGGAGTATTCTTGGATTCATATTTATAAAGCCAAATGTTTTAGTGCTACCGACTACGCTAAGAATTTTCATACCCCAACGATGGTCGTGCTCTTCATATGAACTATTGTGAAGAGTATCAGCCAAGCCAGCATTGATCGTATATGCCCCAACAGCTAAATGATTGGGTACCTTGACGGTAATGGTTCGCTTTCCTTTTCCAGGGCTAATGCTTAACCCCATATTTTTGTTATTGAACCCCCAAACGTCAATCCCTGAAGTATTTCTTAATGCCAGTGTGAATATTGGATTATTAAATTCAATTGTTAATTCCAGAGTGATTTTAAAGATGAGATCCTCACCAGCGTTAACTTCAGCAACATCATCAGCGTTTTCCGTACACACGATGACTTCACTAACCTTCCCTCCTCCAGTACCAAACCGATATTCCGAACGTAATATATCCTGACTTTTGAGCCATTGTATTTCCTTTGTTTTCATCAATTCCATATACGAATTAACAACAACATCAGGTTTATCATCTAGTAAGAGACATCCTTTATCGATGAGAATTGCACGATCGCACGTATTCCGTACAGCAGTTAAATCGTGCGATACAAATAGTACTGTCCCTCCTCTTTCCTGAAAGAGTTCAAATGCTCTATGGCATTTAGTCTGGAACAGGTAATCACCTACAGATAATGCCTCATCTACGATCAATATATCTGGATTAACGTTAATCGCAACAGAAAATGCAAGGCGAACAAACATTCCGCTAGAATATGTTTTAACTGGGCGCTGGATGAAATCACCAATTTCTGCAAAATTGCAGATATCATCAATGCGGGTTTTAATAACATCCTTGTCAATACCCAGGAGCGAAGCATAAAGAAATATATTCTCCATGCCTGTAAACTCTGGATTAAAGCCGGCACCAAGCTCCAGCAAAGCAGCAACTCGGCCATTAACGTTAATGGTTCCTCTTGTTGCTTTTAATGTTCCGGCGATAAGTTGAAGTATAGTAGATTTACCTGCACCATTAGCGCCAACGATTCCAACCCTTTCACCTTTTTTGATTGTAAAACTGACATTATTGACAGCTGTAAATTTCCCAATTTCTGCGTTATTAGTATTAGTCAGTAAACTATAGACATTATGAAATGGGGATTTGTACTGGAAAAACTCTTTTGTAAGATTGTCTATTTCAATTAAGTTTTCACACGACATCAGCGAACCCTCTGCTTAATCTGTTAAATACCCAACGTCCCAAAAGGAAAATTACAAAAGCTGCTGTACAATATGCTGCATATCCGTAGACGGAGAAAGATTCCACATGAAATGCAATAGCACGATACTCTATGACAACTAATGAGACGGGGTTCAGATAGACAATCCATTTCACCACATCAGGAAAGACACTCATGGGAAACAGAATTGGACTCACAAATAGAAACAAAGTCGAGGCCAAGTTGACAACATGAGTAATATCTTTAATAAATGCTCCAAGAGAACTAAAAAGATATGATATTCCCAAAGTTAAAATCATAAACGGAGGTAACACTATCACTAATGCGAAGATCACCTTAAATATATTCCCACCAGTAACAAGAACTGCAATCGATAAAAGTGCCGCTCCAATAAGTAAATTAAAAATTTGTGAAAGAAAATTTGATATAACAAGAACTTCTAGCGGGAATACAACTTTTTTTACATAGTTAGCATTACCGCTGATTAACTGACTACTCGAGGATAGTAATTCAATAATAAAAAAATGAAATATCAAACCAGAAAAAAGAATAATGGGATAGCTTGCCAGCGACTCTCCACCCCATTTTGTTTTGAAGGCAAATCCAAAAATGAAAGTGTATACTGCGAGAAGAAACAAGGGGTTTAAAAAGCTCCAAAAAACCCCAAGAATAGATCCCTTATATTTTAAATATATATTTCTTTTTGCTATCTGAAAAACCAAATCTTTTACATTCGTGCTGCTCATACACAAGCCTTATAATTCTAAAAACATCTTTAATGTAACACCATTCATGTCTTTTTCAGACAGTATCAAAGGTACTGTTTCATCAAGCGGCCAATCAACTCCGATAGCAGGGTCATTCCAAATGATGGAATGTTCAGCTTTAGGATTATAAAAATCTGTGCACTTATAAATAAACTCTGCTGTATCGCTTAATACATAAAAACCGTGAGCAAATCCTTCAGGAACCCACAACTGTCTTTTGTTTTCAGCCGATAGCTCAACCCCCACCCATTTACCTAATGTAGGTGAGTTTTTACGGACGTCAACGGCCACATCAAATACGGCACCAACACCGACACGGACAAGCTTACCTTGGGTATTTTCGCTTTGAAAATGTAACCCACGTAAGATTCCTTTCTTAGACTTTGAATGATTATCTTGTACAAATTTTGTGGAAACACCATTAGTCACCAGTTCTTCAAATTTTTTCTGGTTCCAGGTCTCCATAAAGAACCCGCGATCATCACCAAAAACGGTGGGTTCAATAATTTTGACTTCTTCAAGCTGCGTATTAATTACTTTCATTTGAATTTAACTCTTATAATCTGCAATTGAATTCAATGCGATCTGCCAATCGCTGGCCTGAATATCAAACTCTTGAGTAATCCGCTCCGTATTTAATTTCGAATTTTTCGGACGCTGTGCAGGTGTCGGATAATCGGTAGTCGCAATATCAATTACTTGGGGTATATCAGCAAGCACATTTTTATCTTTTGCTTTATTAAATATTTCTCTGGCAAAATCACTCCATGTGACATGCGGTAGTCCAGAATAGTGATACAGACCATAGGCTACGGTCTCCTCCTTCATGAACTTAACAGCGATTGCTACAATTGCTTTTGCGATATCGCCTGCGTAGGTTGGTCCACCCTGCTGATCGGAGACCACTTTCAATTGTTTATTTGTTTTGGCGAGCCGTAACATAGTTTTTACAAAATTATGTCCATGCTCTCCAAAAACCCAAGCAGTTCGGATGATAATATATTTTGCGCATGAGGCTATTATTGCATTTTCACCATCAAGTTTACTTCTTCCATATACTGAAACGGGCCCAGTCTGGTCAGACTCAGTATAGAGACCTTCTTTTGTACCCGGAAAAACGTAATCCGTAGAGATGTGAATTAATAGTGCACCTACTTTTGTAGCCGCTTCAGCAAGATTCTTCGCACCAATATGATTTATAGAATATGCCAACTGTGATTCTGCTTCTGCTTTATCAACAGCAGTATATGCGGCAGCATTGATGATTATGTCTGGTTTTTTTTCTGAAACAATATTGTTGACCTGTTCTGTGTCAACAATGTCCAATTGCTCTTTATCAAATGCCAAAAGCTCAACATTGGATATTTTTTTTAATTGCTCAGCTAAGCAATAACCTACCTGACCGTTACAACCTGTTAGTAAAACTTTCATTACTTTTTCCTAACTTCATCAGCAACCAAGTTTATTAAATATTGGCCATAATCATTCTTTTTCATTGTAAGACCAAATTCTTTTACTTGCTCAGCGCTCAACCAACCATTACGCCATGCAATCTCCTCAAGACACGCAACTTTCAGTCCCTGAACATTTTCGATTGTTTGCACGAATGAAGACGCCTCATGCAAACTTTCATGTGTTCCTGTATCCAACCAGGCAAATCCGCGCCCCAAAATCTCGACATGCAACGACCCATCTTTGAGGTACATGTCGTTTATGGACGTAATTTCTAACTCTCCACGCTCGGATGGTTTTACTTTTTTAGCAAACTCCACAACTCGATTATCATAAAAATATAATCCTGTTACTGCATAATTCGATTTAGGTTTAGCTGGTTTTTCCTCAATCGAAACGGCACACATTTGCGAATCAAATTCGACAACACCAAACCTCTCAGGGTCTTTCACCTGATAGCCAAAAACGGTAGCACCATAGGTTTTCATTGCCGCTTGAGATAGAGATTTGCTAAACGACTGGCCATAGAAAATATTATCACCTAAAACCAGGCACACATTGTCCTTGCCAATAAATTTCTCGCCAATCAAAAATGCTTGTGCCAACCCGTCCGGACTTGGCTGGATCTCATATTGAAGATTAACTCCAAAATGGCTACCATCTCCGAGCAAACGTTTGAATGACTCGTTATCCTCAGGGGTTGTGATAATCAAAATATCTTTGACCCCAGCCAACATTAATGTTGAGAGAGGATAATAAATCATTGGCTTATCATAAATTGGCAATAATTGCTTTGAAATCCCTCGAGTAATAGGATATAAACGAGTACCAGAGCCACCAGCTAAAACTATACCTTTCATCATATATCCTTAATTACTCTGCCAGTCCATTATGCCCACTGCTGTAGGAGCCATCCATTACTCGTTGCCACCATTCTTTATTATTTAGATACCAAACCACAGTTTTTTCGATCCCAGTTTCAAACGTTTCAAGCGGTATCCAACCTAATTCATTTTTAATTTTGCTTGCATCAATAGCATATCTCAGGTCGTGACCAGGACGATCAGTCACATGCGTAATTAATTGAGAAAAACTATTTATTCCATTTGGTTTGTTGCTGATAATTTTATCCAGAATAGCGCATATGGTATTTACTACATCAATGTTACGACGCTCATTGTGCCCACCTATATTGTAGGTTTCGCCATTTACACCCTCCGTCACTACCTTATACAATGCTCGGGCATGATCTTCGACATACAACCAATCACGGATTTGTGTGCCATTGCCGTATACCGGCAGAGGTTTTCCGGCTAAAGCGTTAAGAATAGTAACTGGAATTAGTTTCTCAGGGAAATGATAAGGGCCATAATTATTTGAGCAATTAGTTACAACGATAGGTAAGTTGTAGGTACGATGCCATGCACGGACGAGATGGTCGCTGGATGCTTTTGAAGATGAATAAGGGCTGCTCGGCGCGTATGCGGTTTGTTCCGTGAACAACGGTAAAGTCTCGCCCTCAGCTATCTCATCCGGATGGGGTAAGTCACCATAAACCTCATCCGTAGAAATATGATGAAAACGAAATGCTGATTTTCTTGCCCCCTCCAGAGTAGACCAATAGTTTCTGGCAACCTCAAGCAAATTATAAGTGCCTATTATATTTGTCTCGATAAAAACAGCAGAGCCTGTAATTGAACGGTCTACATGACTTTCCGCAGCCAGATGCATTATGGCATCTGGCTGGTATTCATTAAATACTCGTTCCATCTCAGCTCTATCACAGATATCAACTTGTTCAAAGCCATAGCGTTCACTATTCTCGATTTCTGTGAGAGATTCCAAATTACCTGCGTAGGTCAGTTTATCAACATTGATTACTGTATCAGTTGTATTTTTTATAATATGTCGAACAACTGCAGATCCAATAAAGCCTGCGCCACCAGTTACAAGTATTTTCACGATATCTTCCACTATTAATCTATAAAGACACACATTGAAGAGAATATGCTGCAAGAATTTTACTTCGAATATACCTGAAAAGCATGCATGCTACCGCCCCTGGCTCTACAGCTACCAGTGTACTGCTTGCTGCAATCAGAGACGTCAGCATCCGTATTTATCTGGGCACAACCGATATCGATTGATTTTCGAGTAATACCGCGAGCTATTTTCTTCTTAAACGCCCTTGAAAACAAGGAAAAATCTTATAACTTTCATCGAGATTCAACCTTCCTGAAAGAGCGTTACTAATTGATTTATCGCTAAAAATAAAAAATGGCAGTGAGAAAAATCTTATGCACCGCGTGCATACCTTCGTTCCCAACTGCCATTCGTTGTAATTTTATTTAAGTCTTATGTCCGCGACTCAGACAACAGCTTTTCGATGCTCTTCCTGAACTTCGCGCCTTCCTTCAGGTTGCGTAACCCATACTGCACGAAGGCCTGCATGTAGCCCATCTTCTTACCGCAGTCGTACGCTTCGCCGGTCATCAGCATCGCATCAACGGACTGCTTTTTCGCCAGCTCGGCAATCGCGTCGGTCAGCTGAATGCGGCCCCAGGCGCCCGGTTCGGTGCGCTCAAGCTCTGCCCAGATATCGCCGGAGAGCACGTAGCGGCCCACCGCCATCAGGTCGGAATCCAGCGTCTGCGGCTGGTCCGGTTTTTCGATAAACTCGACGATACGGCTCACTTTCCCTTCATTATCCAGCGGCTCTTTGGTCTGGATAACCGAGTATTCGGTCAGGTCTCCCGGCATATGCTTCGCCAGCACCTGGCTGCGGCCGGTTTCGTGGAAACGCGCCACCATGGCCGCCAGGTTATAGCGCAGCGGGTCGGCGGTCGCGCCGTCGATAACGATATCCGGCAGCGCCACCACGAACGGGTTATCCCCGACGATCGGACGCGCGCACAGAATAGAGTGCCCCAGCCCCAGGGGTTGCGCCTGGCGAACGTTCATAATCGTCACGCCCGGCGGGCAGATAGACTTTACTTCAGCAAGCAGCTGGCGTTTTACGCGCTGCTCCAGCAGAGATTCAAGTTCATATGAGGTGTCGAAGTGGTTCTCAACCGCGTTTTTGGAAGAGTGAGTAACCAGGACGATTTCTTTGATCCCTGCAGCAACCACTTCGTCGACGATGTACTGAATCATCGGCTTGTCGACGATCGGTAGCATCTCCTTCGGGATGGCCTTGGTGGCAGGGAGTAAGTGCATCCCCAGGCCTGCTACCGGGATAACTGCTTTCAAATTAATCATGTTCATATCCACCTATGAATGGTTGAGGAATTATAGCCAGTTGAAATGTTTTATCCAGCATGTTTTTTTCATGATACCCACCAGAATTAGGGAAAACTTCAGGTCAAATCTGAGAGTTACGTCATAGCCTCAGGAATAGTCGTAAATTATTTTCCCGGCAGGTGGAAATTTATCCGACTGGCGTTCACCGTCTGCTGGTCTACCCGGTCGATATCGACGGAATATTGACCGCTTTCATTCACCGCACTGATGTCAACCATCGACAGCAGCGTATCCTCGCGCGCCATGAACTTGCCGCGAACGTCCTTGCGCAGGTCAAAGTTCATCGACAGCGCCGGGCCGCGGCTGGCGTCCTGCATCACCCTGATGTTGCGCATAAAAAGATGCTGGGGTTTGTTATGCAGTTCCAAAGAGGCGCGCTTCAGCTCCAGATTGATGAGCGAAACGAACGACGGCGTATTGCCGGATGAAATCTGAATTCCACGCAGCCGGGCCGGCGTTGCAGTATTATCAAGATGAATATCGCTTAAGGTGAAATTCTGCGGTATAGACAAATAGTTACCTTTGATAACACCATAGCCAATAAGCATCCCCGCACTATTAACCATATTTACATTAGCAATAACGAAATTATCACATCCATATATCGCCACCGTGGCGTTATCAATACCGGCCTTTTTACTGTAATCCGGAGTAATATCTTTTGCCGTTATATTACGAATAATAAAGTGTTTACCATTTTCAACGTGAACCAGCTGACGGCAGCGGCTGCCGGTGATATTGGCCACCACAAAGTTCTTCACCGCCTGATGCTCCGGATAGCCGTTATCGTAGGTGCTGCCCGCCAGCCCAATGCCTATCCCCCAGTTCGTTTTACCGTTCGTGCAGTCGATGTTGTCGATCACATGGTCAGAGATAAGGATATTGTTATCATTAACAGCCACGTTCCACTCAATGGCGTCGCCCTGCAGGTCGCTGAAGCGGCCGTTGGTGATGCGCACGCCGTCGAGCGCATTGTGAAATCCCTGGCGCAGAATGGCGTAGTTGGCGTTGGAAACGGTAATCCTGTCGATAGTCAGGTTGCGCAGCGCCGCGCTATTGTCTTTGCCGCCGATAAAGATCTGCGCCACCGGGCCGTAGCCGCTCATGCTCACGCCGGAGATAACGCAGTCCGAGCCGCGCACATCGAGGCAGATATTATACAGGCTCCCACCTTCGCCAATGACCCGGCAGCCATCCTGCAGCGCAAAACGCCCGCGGCCGTTGCCTTTCAGCGCGCCGGCAATCCGCAGCGTTTTTCCCGGGGGAATGATAATGCCGGTATTGATGTTTTCACACACCACCTCCGCCGGCACATCGACCACATCGCCCTCGGCAAAGGCCCGGTTAAAGGCCTGGATGACGTCGACGTCGGGACGGTAGCTGCGGATGTCCACGCGGGTGCTACGCCCGAGGGCCCGGGCCGCGGGCGCCTGAAGAAGCGGTAGCGCGGCCAGCGCCGAACCCGCGGCAATAAAGGAACGTCGGGTGAGATAACGCGTTTTTTTCTGCATATAGCTCCTTACAGCGCCTGCAGCAGGCAGGCCAGCCGCCGGTTAATCACCTGCTGGTTAAACTCCGCCTCCACTTTTTCCCGCGCGCGCTGCACGACAGGCCCCAGCCCGGAAACGTCGGCGGTGCTGAGTTCGCTAAGCTGACGGGCAAGCGCGGCGGCGTCGCTCTCTGCCACCAGCCAGCCGGACACGCCGGAGTCGATAAGCTCCGGAATACCGCTGTGTCGGGTGGAAACCACCGGGATCCCCACCGCCATCGCCTCCATCAGCGCCACCGGGATCCCCTCCATATCGCCATCGGCCCCGGTTATCGACGGTAGCAGGAACACGTCCGCCGCCTCCAGCATCGCCTTCACTTCGTGGCTCGGCCGGAATCCCGGCATCTCCACCACCTCTTCCAACTGGTACTGTTCGATAAGCGTACGTAAGCGCCGCTCCCACGGTCCCAGCCCCAGAATGCGGTAGTGAAACCGTACGCCCTGCGCCTTCAGCTGCCGACAGGCGTCGATCGCCACGTGCAGCCCCTTTTTCTCCGTCAGGCGCGCGACGGAGATAATCTGCAGCGTCTCGCCCGGCGCCCTCAACGGGCGCTGCGCGAAGTTATCCATATTCACGCCCATCCGGGAAACCGCCACTTTGCTCTCCGGGCAGCCCATAGCGCGCAGTCGCGCCGCCCACAGGTCGCTGATGGGCAGCATCATGTCGCCGCGACGAAACAGCTGCTGGTACTCCGCGGTATAGCGGCGCAGCACATCGCGGCTTGAGATATCAATCCCATGAAAAACCGTGGCGAGTTTGCCGCGGACCGCGCCAAGCTCGCGCAGTTTGGCGGCCGTCACCCCGGCCGGGCCAAAGTGGGCGATAAACACGTCGGCCGTCAGCGGCGCGCCGAGGCTGGCGCAAATCGACGACAGGATCAGGTTGCGGGCCTCATCGCCGTAACGGCTGATGCTCAGCGCCCGCCAGGTGGATCGCCGCCCAAGCCCCCGGAGCGTCGCAAACGCCCGCCGACGCAGTTTTGCCGCTTTTCCGGCAGGCTCATCCTGCAGCCAGCGCGTTTTCTCTGCCAGAGCATAGCGGGTAAAAGCCTCATGGGTATGGGTCAAATCGCCTTTTTGCAGGGCGACAATCTCCACCTCGTGCCCCATCTCGATAAACGCCACAATCTGGTTCAGCACGAAGGTTTCCGAGGCGAGAGGGAATTTCAGCAGAAAGAAGCCGACCTTCATTGCCCCTCCCCGACCCGGCGCAGCACCGAACTTACCATCTGCATACCATTTTCTCGCTCGGCCTTCACCGCAGCGCGCAGGCGGTCGTTAATCGCCGGCAGCTGCCCCAGCGTATCCGTCACCATGTCGCTCAGGCTGCCATCCAGCAGATGGTGAATGTCGATCGCCATCTCCGGCATGCCGAGCTGCTGCATAATCCCGGCGGACTTGTGCTCATAGTTAATGGCGATGGCCGGCGTGCCGAAGTTCATCGAGATAATAGCCGAATGCAGACGCGTGCCGACCGTCAGGCAGCAGGCGCCAAGAATTTTGCCCATCTCCAGATCGTTAAGCTCATCCATCACCACGTGATACTGCGCCGGGTCGTTCAGGTACTGGCGCAGGCTGAGCGCCACCATGCGGTCATCTTTGTTATAGCTGTCGATGCCGGTGCAGGTTGACAGGACTATCGCCTGGTAGCCCGCCGCAATAATCCGGTTCACAACCTCCGCGAACGCCTGCTCGTAGGCCTGCTGCGTCGTACCCAACCGCTTATCAAACGGCGCCAGCTCGCGCAGGGTGATCGCCACGCTTTTGCGCTTCGCAATCTGCTGCAGCCAGTGGTTCACCGCATAGCTGGCGACAAAATCACCGTCGTGGTGGTCGACAAGCCAGGCCGTATCCACCCCCTGCTCAACCCGCCGGGTGGTAATGTCGCTGCGCTGCATCAGGTTCAGGCTGACCGATTCGCGCAAAATCAGCGCCTCGCACTGGCCAAACACATAGTTCGCCAGCTGGTTAAACTGCGGCTCCTGGAACGGTCCGACGCTATGGCCAATCATGTACAGCGGTTTTTTCGCCATAAACGCGCACAGGGCATGCTCAAACTGCGGCACGCCGTAGAGATCGACAAAGAACGAACCGCCGACCTGGATAATGGCGTCGTAGCGGCTGAGCAGACGAACAAAATCGGTAAACCCCTGGGCGATGGCGATATTGCGCAGCTTGCCGGTGTCGGTCACCCGCGACAGCAGCACCTGGTGCTGATAGCGGCGGCGCAGCGCCTTCTTCACGCGCCCCATCACGCCCGCGGCGGTATTGTGCCGCTTCATCTGCGCATACAGCGGGTCGCCCATCACCGGGCGGTTCAACAGCCAGGAGGAGCTCACCGGATAGCGGCTCATGACGTCGACGTCGGCGTCCGGCTCAAGCGTATGAATGGCATCCAGCAGGCCGCGCAAAATGGCGCTGTCGCCGCGGTTTCCGCAGGTATGGTTGCCAAGAATCAATAATTTCATAATAACCTCTTGAAAGGGGTTTGCAGGCACGGGGGCGGCGGCTAGCCTGCCCGCAATAGCGTTTTCATCTTCTCGCTGCGGCACAGCTGGCACTTTATCTCCACCACCAGCGGGTGGCGCGACAGCACTATCGTCAGCGCGAACGCCAGCGCGCCGGCGGCAATCTGCGCCGCCAGCAGCGCGCCGAGCGGCAGATAGCCTCTCAGCGCCATTCCCAGCGCCTGGCTGACCGCGAGGGTCGGCAGCGACAGGTAAAGCGGCAGCCACAGGCTCAGAATGTATTCACGGTAGCTGGAGCCGAGCACCGGCTTTATCATCACGAAGTAGCTCAGGATGGTGTTGATTATCTGCACCAGCAGGAAGCCGAGCGTCACGCCGATGGCCCCGCCCTGCTGGCCGCCGACGATAATCGCCGGAATAAACAGGCAGGTTTTGAAGACGTTGAATTTAAAGCTGATATCGACGCGGGCTTTCGCCATCAGCAGCGAACCAATCGGGTTGCCGACGGCGCGCAGCAGTCCGACCACGCACAGCAGCTTCAGCACGGGGATGATGCTGCGCCATTTTTCGCCAAACACCAGCGGCACCACGTTATCGCTCACCACCATCAGCCCCAGCAGCAGCGGGAAATTGATAATGCCGACCACCGACAGCAGCTTGTAAAAATTCGCCCGCAGCTTCTGCGTATCGTCCTGGATGCGGGCAAACGCCGGGAACAGCACGCGGGTGATGATCGGGTTGAGCTTCATCGGCGGCACCACCGCCACGTTATAGGCCAGGTTATAGCCCCCGGCGACGCTGGCGCCGAGGATCCGCGCCAGCACCAGCGTGGACAGGTTGGTATTAACGTAGTTAATGATGCTGTCCGCCGTCAGCCACGCGCCAAAGCGCAGGTTCGCTAAGACCGAGTGCAGCGAAAACGAGAATCCCGGACGATAAATCTTGCGGCCAAACCAGCCGAACAGCAGCGTACGGACGGCGCTGTTGACCAGATAACCGAGGATCGCCGTCATCGCCACCGGCCAGAAATGGGCGCTGACCACGGTGAAGGTAAACCCCGCCAGCACCGCGGAGGTCTCAATCATGCCAATCCTGTTGAATTCGAGCTCTTTTTGCATCAACGCGCGAAACTGCTGGCCGTGCGGGATAACCACAAAGGCAAACGCGAGGGCGCGCATCAGCGGCGCCAGATCCGGGTTATGCAGCGCCGCGGCGGCAGCATCGCTCAGCAAAAATACCGCCGCGAACACCGCCACGCCCAGCCCCACGTTCAGCCAGTAGAGCGTGGTAAGCTCCAGCTGGCCGATGTCTTTACGCTGGATAATCGAATTGGCGATGCCAAAATCAGATAGCGTATCCGCCAGCGCGATGATCGTCAGCGAGACGGTCAGCAGGCCGAACTGGTGATTGTCGATAATGCGGGCCAGCACCGTCATCTGCGCCAGCCCCAGGCTGATGATGACAAGCGTCGCCATAGCGGACCACTTCGCGCCGCTGATGGTTTTTTCTCTCAGGCTCATGGTGTGTCCTCAGTACGCCGCTTTGTTGACAAAGCCTTTGAAAATCGTCAGGAAAACAATGCGGATATCGAACCACAGGCTCCACTCGCGGATGTACTCGAGGTCAAACTCGACGCGTTTTTCCATTTTCTCCAGGGTGTCGGTCTCGCCGCGCCAGCCGTTGATCTGCGCCCAGCCGGTAATGCCCGGCTTCACCTTATGGCGCAGCATGTAGCCTTCGATCAGCTGCCGGTACTGCTCGTTGTGCGCCACCGCGTGCGGACGCGGTCCGACGATAGACATCCCGCCGGTCAGCACGTTGATAAACTGCGGCAGCTCGTCAAGAGAGGTGCGGCGCAGGAAGCTGCCGACCCGGGTAACGCGCGGGTCGTTTTGCGTCGCCTGCGTCACCACCCTGTCGTTTTCCATCACCCGCATCGAGCGAAACTTCCACACCATGATCGGTTTACCGTCCATGCCGTAGCGGGTCTGGCGGAAAATAACCGGTCCGGGCGACGTGAGCCTGACCGCCAGCGCGATACAGACCAGCACCGGCGAGATCAGCAGCAGAATGAACGACGACAGCACGATATCTTCGAGGCGCTTGATCACCCGGTTGATCCCCGACAGCGGCGTGTCGTACAGCGGCACCACCGGTACGCCGTTTACCTCATCGATGCGGGAGTGGAGAATGTTGAAGGTGAAGACATCCGGGATAAGAATGACCGAGCAGGTGGTATCCGCCAGCTCGCGGACCAGCGTTCTGATGCAGGCTTCCTCCTTCATCGACAGCGCGATATACACGTTATGGATTTTCCCCGCCCGGGCGTCATCGATAAGCTGCTGATAATCGCCCACCGCCTTCGCGCCCGGGGTATCGTGATAAACCCCCACCACCTCATAGCCTAGCCACGGCTGGTTACGAAAGCTTTCCAGCAGCATCTGCCCGGCGGGCAAATTTCCGGCGACGGCGACGCGGCGGGTGTTGTAGCCGCGGTTACGCAGCCAGCCGGCGGTAGAGCGGATAAAGATGCGGCATCCCACCATCCCGCAGGTGCTGAGGGCATACCAGGCAAGCCACACCGTCGCGCTGTTGTTAAAATCGTCGTTAAACGCCAGCAGCCCGGCGCTGAAAATCAGCGCCAGGGTCCAGTTCTGCAGCAGCAAAAGCAGTTCGGTATTAATGCGCACACCGCGCCAGGAGCGGTAAAAATCCGTCATCCCGCCAATCATCTGAAAGACCACCAGCGTCAGCAGGGCCATCAGCAGATGCAGGTATAAGAACGGTAACTCAGCGCCCTTGCAGACCACCCACAGCCCACCGAACATAATGGTAATGTCGGAAAATCGCTGCACCATGGAGATTAACGATGCGTTCGTTTTGGCTCGTTCGCGCGTTGTCAGAGTCGTCATCGTGGTTCCTGTGTTAGGTCAATCCGCCCGGTTGAGCAGCGCCAGGATGTCCTGTGTTCGGGCTTCCATCAGCGGCACATCGCCGCGCGACTCAACGTTGAGGCGCACCACCGGTTCGGTATTGGAAGAACGCAGGTTAAAACGCCAGTCGTCCCAGGAGAGGCTGATGCCGTCGGTGCGATCGACGTCGAGCGCGTGCGGCGCGAAGTGCTGTTCCACACGGGCAATCGCCCGCGCCGGTTCCGCCAGCGTGCTGTTGATTTCACCGCTCGCCGGAAACGCCGCCATCCGGTCGCGAACCAGCTCGCCGAGAGTTTTCCCCTTCAGGCACAGCAGCTCCGCCACCAGCAGCCACGGGATCATGCCGCTGTCGCAGTAGGCAAAATCGCGGAAATAGTGATGCGCGCTCATTTCCCCGCCGTAGACGGCATCTTCCTCGCGCATGCGCTCTTTGATAAACGCATGTCCGGTCTTCGACATCACCGGCGTTCCGCCCGCGCGCCGCACGACGTCGACGGTGTTCCATGACAGACGCGGGTCGTGAATAATGCGCTCGCCGGGCTGCTTTTCGAGGAAGGCCTCGGCCAGCAGGCCGACGATGTAATACCCCTCGATAAACTGTCCGGTTTCGTCAAACAGAAAACAGCGGTCAAAATCGCCGTCAAAGGCGATGCCCATATCGGCGCCGTGTTCGATAACCGCGTTGCGGGTATCGTCGCGACGCTCCGGCAGCAGCGGGTTAGGAATGCCGTTGGGGAAAGTGCCGTCCGGCGCGTTGTGCACCTTCACGAGGGTTACCGGCACGCGGTGCGCCTTAAAGCGCGCCTCCAGCGCGTCCACCACCGGACCGGCGGCGCCGTTACCGGCGTTAATCACCAGCTTCAGCGGCTTCAGGTTGCCGAGGCTGATATAGCCCAGCAGATGGTCGATATAGGCGTCGCGCAGCGCCAGCGTCCGGTAGCTGCCGCGCGCCGCGTTATCCACCGGCGGGAAGTCGTTGGCTTCCGCCAGGCGCTGGATATCCCGCAGCCCGGTATCGCCGCTGATCGGCCGCGCCCCCTTACGCACCAGCTTCATGCCGTTATAATCCATCGGGTTGTGGCTGGCCGTAACCTCGATACCGCCGTCCACGCCGAGGTGGAAGGTCGCGAAGTAGATTTCCTCGGTGCCGCACATGCCGAGATCCAGCACGTCGACGCCGCCGTCGCGCAGCCCGTCCGCCAGCGCCGCCTTCAGCGCATCGCTGGTCAGGCGAACGTCGCCGCCCAGCACCACGGTTTGCGGCTTCAGCAATGCGGCGTAAGCGCGCCCGATTCGCCGGGCGATGTCTTCATTCAGCTCAACCCCGAGCTTGCCGCGGATGTCATAGGCTTTAAAACAGGTTAATTTTTCCACGTTATCCCCTTCTTCAGGCAGCAGTCGGCCCTGACCCGCTGCCGAGGCCATAATTGGTGTTTTTTTCATCAGAAACTAAAGGCGGCCGTAGCGGTCCGCAAAACGCACAACGTCGTCTTCTTCGAGATACGACCCGGAACGGACTTCGATCAGGTCGAGCGGGATTTTGCCGGGGTTCTCCAGGCAGTGCGTCGCGCCAAGCGGAATGTAAATCGACTCATTCTCCCCCAGCAGCTTCACCTCATCGCTGATGGTGACTTTGGCGGTACCGGCAACCACGATCCAGTGCTCGGCGCGGTGATGGTGCATCTGCAGCGAAAGCCCTTCCCCCGGCTTCACGGTGATGCGTTTAACCTGGTAGCGTTCGCCGGAATCGATGGAGTCATATTTCCCCCACGGCCGGTACACTTCACGATGAACGTGATGCTCATGGCGGCCGTCGGCTTTGATGCGCTCCACCACTTTTTTGACATCCTGCACCGCATGCCGGTCGGCAATCAGCACCGCGTCTTTGGTCTGCACCACCACCAGATCTTTCACCCCAACGGTGGTCACCAGCCCCGACTCGGCGTACACATAGCTGTTTTCGCTTTTGTGGCTTATGACATCGCCGTGGTGCACATTGCCTTCCGCCGTATGGTTGCTGATTTCCCACAGCGACGACCAGGAGCCGACATCGCTCCAGCCCGCGTCCATCGGCACCATTACCGCATCGGCGGTGCGCTCCATCACCGCATAGTCCACCGACTCCTCCGGACAGGCGAGAAACGCCGCCTCGTCCACGCGGATAAAATCCAGGTCCGGATCGACCACGCTCATCGCCTGCTGGCAGGCGGAGAAAATGTCCGGGCGGAACTTGTTCAGCTCTTCCAGATAGCGACCGGCGCGGAACAGGAACATCCCGCTGTTCCAGTAATATTCGCCGCTGGAGACATAGCCCTGCGCCGTTTCCAGATTCGGTTTTTCGACAAACTGCGCCACCTCAAAGGCCAGCGCGTCGTTTTCTCCGGGGCACGCCTGGCCGCGGCGGATATAGCCATAGCCGGTCTCCGGCAGGTCCGGTACGATGCCGAAGGTCACCAGCTTGCCGCTCTCAGCGAAGGCAACCGCCTCGCGCACCGCGCGGCGAAACGCCGCCTCGTCCTGAATGACGTGATCCGCCGCCAGCACCAGCATCAGCGGGTCGCTGTCCGGGCTGCGGCGCTTCGCCGCCAGCGCCGCCAGGGCAATGGCCGGTGCGGTATTGCGCCCGGCGGGCTCCAGGATGATGTTCTCGGTCAGCTTATTGAGCTTGCGCAGCTGTTCGGCGACGATAAAGCGGTGCTGCTCGTTGCAGATAACCACCGGGCTTTCGCACTCCACGCCGTTCAGGCGGTTCACCGTCGCCTGCAGCATGGTCAGATCGCCCTTCAGGCACAAAAACTGCTTGGGATAGAGTACCCGGGACAGCGGCCACAAACGGCTGCCGGAGCCTCCGGCCATTACTACCGGGAATAATTGTGATTGACTCATGTTCTAACCCCGAATATCAGCAATAAATTGTTTCAGCACGCTCTCTTTTTCGAGCGTGCTCCGGGCATACTCGTGCGCCAGCCGGTTTTCGCGCGGCAGCGCCAGCGCGGCATCAATACCTGCGACCAGCGCCGCGACCGACTCCGGCGCCACGCAGACCGCAATGCCCGGGCGGTCGGCGCAAAGCTGGCCGAGCTCGGTCTGCGGCTCGGCGGTGATCACCGCGTTGCCGCCCACGGCGAGGATGTTGGTCAGCTTCGAAGGCAGCACGGCGTCCGCCGCGCCGCGCTTCTGGATAACCAGGTGGCAGTCGCCCAGTTTCAGCAGCGCGGGCAGCGCGTCATACGGCTGCAGCGGGAAGAACAACACGTTGCGTAACCCCCGCTCGCTGACCATTTTTTCAAGACGCGCCTTACCGCCGCCCTGGCCGACAATCACGAACAGCCACGGCTGATGCTGTAGCAAAGCGGCGGCATCGACGACGTTTTCCAGCCCCTGCTTTTCCCCGATGTTGCCCGAATAGAGGACGATTTTTTTCTCCTCGGGCAGCCCCAGCCGGGCGCGCAGCGCCGTGACCTGGCCAGCGCTGACCTCGCGAAAGCGGGCCACTTCGGACCAGTTGGGGAAGAAAATCAGCTTCTCCGCCGCCACCCCTTTTTCCTGCGCCTTTTTCATCATCGAGCGCGAAATGGTGGAGACGTTGTCGACGTTGTGCAGTCCGCTGCGCTCAAACGCCGCGGCCAGCTTCGCAAACCTGCCGCCTTTATCTGCCCCCGCCATGCCGAGACCCAGCATGGCGTCTACTTCGTAGTCCTGGATATGCAGCAGGGTACGGGCGCCGGAAAGCTTCGCCAGCAGGCGCATCCCCGGCGTACAAAACAGGGTTGGCACCACGCCGATGATGCGATCCGGCTTCCAGCGACGCTGGGCCATCAGCGGGAAAAAGCTGCTCAACGCAAAGCTGCCTAAGTGGATCAGCCGTTTGAGCGTCGACGGCCGTTTCGGTACGTACAGCGGGCAGCGCCAGACGGTCGCCGCTCCGTCCTCCCGGCGGTAGCGCCAGGCGCTGTAGCGCTCGCCCACCGCCCATTCCGGGTAGTAAGGCGGCGCGGCGATCACCCGCACCTCGTGACCTTCCCGCGCCAGCCACTCGACCATTTCGCCGGTATACTTGCCGATGCCGGTCAGCTCAGGCGCGTAGTTGATACCGTAGACCAGGATCTTCATAGGCCAGGCGCCTCTGCGCGCTGCTCCGCCTGGAAGTAGGCGCGGCTGTTATCGTGCACCTGCTCCGCCGCCAGCAGCGCCTGCGGCGTAAGCCAGCGGTAGTCGTTGTGCTGTGCGTCCGGCAGCGCCAGCGCCTGCGCGTTCACCCGCAGGCGAAACCCCAGCACCACGTAGTGGGTGGAGAATGCGTCGCCGGAAAAGTTATCGTCATAAAAGTGCTGCCAGACGCCGTGGAAGCGGGCGGCTGACATCGGCAGACGCAGCCCCAGCTCTGCCTCCGTCAGGCGGGCAAAAGCCGCAGAGAGCGGTTCGTCTTTCTGAATACGCCCGCCCGGCACGAACCAGTAGCCCTGCGCCGGACGGTTGTTGCGCTTTCCGAGCAGAAATTCGCCCGCCTCGTTCTCTACGATCAAATCGATGGCAACAAGCGGAGTGGTACGAACCACGGCGGCAAAATCCTCTGGCGTCAGAAACATGGTTACCCCCGGAAACGGTGCTGGTTCTCAAGGAACCACCGGTAGCTGCTGGCGAGCCCGGCTTCGAGCGTCACCTCGTGGTACCAGCCAAGCTGGTGCAGACGCGACACGTCCAGCAGCTTGCGCGGCGTACCGTCGGGTTTTGAGGCGTCAAACACCACCCGGCCCTTAAAGCCCACCACCTTCGCAATGGTCTGCGCCAGCTCGCGAATGGTGCAGTCCACACCGCTGCCGACGTTAATATGCGACAGCATCGGCTGGGTATTTTCCTGCCACACCTCGCGATCAAGCTCCATGACGTGAATGCTTGCCGCCGCCATATCGTCGACATGGAGGAACTCGCGCATCGGCGTGCCGCTGCCCCACACCACCACGTCGGCGGCGTTATTCTGCGCCGCCTCGTGAAAGCGGCGCAGCAGCGCCGGGATCACATGCGAGTTGCTCGGATGGAAATTGTCGTGCGGGCCGTACAGGTTGGTCGGCATCACCGAACGGTAATCGCGGCCGTACTGACGGTTATAGGACTCGCACAGCTTGATACCGGCAATTTTGGCGATGGCGTACGGCTCGTTGGTCGGCTCCAGGGTGCCCTGCAGCAGCGCGCTCTCCGCCATCGGCTGCAACGCCTGCTTCGGGTAGATGCACGACGAGCCGAGAAACAGCAGCTTATTCACGTTGTTCATATGCGCCGCGTGAATGATGTTGCACTCGATGGTCATGTTCTCGTAGATGAAGTCCGCCGGGTAGGTGTTGTTGGCGACGATCCCCCCTACTTTTGCCGCCGCCAGATACACCTGGTCGAAGCGCTGTTCGGCGAAAAAGGCGTTCACCGCGCTGGCGTCAAGCAGGTTGAGCTGCTCGCGGCTGCGCAGGACCAGCTCAACGTCATCGCGTTGTTCAAGCTGGCGGACGATGGCCGAGCCCACCATGCCCCGGTGGCCCGCCACAAAAATACGTTGTCTGGTCATGAATTAAGACTCCAGCGCGATGGCCACCTCGTAGCCGTGGGATTTGAGCAGCGAGTGTTTTTTCGCCGCCTCAAGGTCTTTTGCCACCATTTCGCTGACCATCTCCTGGAGCGTGATTTCCGGCTTCCAGCCCAGCTTTTCGTGCGCTTTGGTCGGATCGCCAAGCAGCGTTTCCACCTCCGCCGGACGGAAATAGCGCGGGTCGACCGCCACCATCACATCGCCCGGCTTCACCCCCGGCGCGTCATGACCGGTCACCGACACCACAATGCCCTTTTCGTCCACGCCTGTGCCTTCAAAACGCAGCTTAATGCCCAGCTGCGCCGCCGCCATCGTTACAAACTGGCGTACGGAGTACTGCACGCCGGTGGCGATAACGAAATCCTCCGGCTGCGCCTGCTGTAGCATCATCCACTGCATTTTTACGTAATCTTTGGCATGGCCCCAGTCGCGCAGGGAGTCCATGTTGCCGAGGTACAGGCGCTTCTCCAGCCCCTGGGCGATATTGGCGATAGCGCGGGTTATCTTGCGGGTCACGAAGGTTTCGCCGCGGCGCGGCGACTCATGGTTGAACAGAATGCCGTTGCAGGCGTACATCCCGTAGGACTCGCGGTAGTTGACGGTTATCCAGTAGGCGTACAGCTTGGCGACGGCATACGGTGAGCGCGGGTAAAACGGCGTGGTTTCTTTCTGCGGAATTTCCTGCACCAGACCGTACAGCTCGGAGGTCGAGGCCTGGTAGAAGCGGGTTTTCTTCTCCAGCCCCAGGAAGCGGATCGCCTCCAGCAGACGCAGGGTGCCGATGGCATCAACGTCCGCGGTATACTCCGGTGACTCAAAGGAGACCGCCACATGGCTCATCGCGCCCAGGTTGTACACCTCATCCGGCTGCACTTCGCGCAAAATACGCGTCAGGTTGGAGGTATCGGTCAGGTCGCCGTAGTGCAGGTGAAACTTCGGGTTGCTGGTATGCGGATCCTGATAAATGTGGTCCACGCGCTCAGTGTTGAACGAGGAGGCGCGACGCTTAATACCGTGAACTTCATACCCTTTTTCCAGCAGCAGTTCTGCCAGGTAGGAGCCATCCTGTCCGGTTACGCCGGTGATGAGAGCGACTTTAGTCATGTTTCTGTTCCTCAATGTTTACGGATTCCACGCGTTCGCGCGTCACCACTGCGGGATTACCCCGGCAAATCGCGTTTGCCGGTAACGATGTAAATACGCTGCTGCGCGCGCCGACCACTGTGCCATCGCCAATCGTGACCCCGGGCGCGACAAAAACATCGGTCGCCAGCCAGCATTTATCGCCAATAACAATCGGCGCAGCGGTAATATCAAAATGCGCACTGCGGTAGTCGTGGCTGCCGGTACACAAATAACACTGCTGCGACACCACGGAATTACGGCCAATGGTGATATCGCCTAAAGAATATAAAACGGCGTGATCCCCCACCCACGCATAATCGCCAAGCGTTAACTTCCATGGGTAGGTAATTTTGACCGATGGGCGGATCACCACATTTTTTCCCAGCTGCGCGCCGAACAGGCGTAATAAAAAAGCGCGCCAGCGGTACAGTATTTGTGGCGACCAGGCAAATAAGGTTGCCTGCACCGCCCACCATAGCTGTACTTTAATACCCCCAGCGCCCCGAAACCCTTTGGGCACCGAGAATCCGCTTAATTCCTGCATAATCCACTCGTATATTCAGGCTTTGTTGTATAAGGTTTTTGCTTTACCGGTAGTACGTAAACGTAATAAATAAGACAATTCCGTTAACAGCCCGGGCATACGTAAAATATTACGCTGCACGGCTCTGGCATCCTGGCACAGCTGTAGATTATTGGAGGTTGATACGCCGCCCATGGAAAATTCCGAAACCAGGCCTTTAATACGCGTGAAGCGATACCCTGACTTATACATTCTGGCCGCCAGCGCATAATCAGAAGAAACGCGGTAGCGCAGATCGTATGGATATTTTCTGATCCCACTGAGCGGGAAAAAGATAGCCTGATGGCTGGCCGGCAGGCTGTGATAAATATACCAGCCGTGTTTTGCCTTCCGGCGGCGTTTATGGCCATCGCCAAAATCCAGCAGCGCATCGGCAATCACCATCGTGCGGTTATTTTTCGCCGCCAGCTGCGACACCACCTGCGCCGCATCCGGATGGAACACGTCCCCGGAGTTGAGGAACAGCGCAAAGCGGCCCTGGGCCATCGCGATACCTTTATTCATGGCGTCGTAGATGCCGCTATCCTTCTCACAGACGTAGCGTAGACGGTACTCGCCGCCGCATCCTTGCAGAAATTCCTCGGTACCGTCGCCCGACGCGCCGTCGACGACAATCCACTCAAACTCGATACGCGGATCGCGCGCCAGATGGGCCAGCGATTGCCAGGTTTTTACCACGCCGTCATAATTACGAAATGCAACGGTAATCACGCTTAGCAGCATTTTCCACCTCATTCGCTGTGCGTTATCTTCAGCGCTTTACGCAGAATAAACGGACAGACAATTAAAAAAGCATATTCTGGGCTAAAAATAGAACCGGTAAAGAACAGCGACACCGGAAAAAACAAATACAGCTGCACACCAAAATTCTGGTTATTGCCAAACGCGTTAATTGTCATCTTCGCCACTTTCAACAGATACCACAGCGTAAGCAATACGGCGAACCATGAGAAATAGATAATTAACAGATACAGTCCATTATCTATAGTTTTACCGACGTCGGCACCGTTAAAAATTCCGAATGACGCAACATATTCATACAGCGAGCCAAAGCGCACCACCCCGTCAATATGGGTTAACGAATAACCCACCATCACCAGCGGACCAATAATTCGGTAGTACGATGATGATCCTTCCGTACCGAGGTCGCCAAGCCGCTCAGAAATATACGGAAAGGCAAACACCACGCCGACTAAAAAAACCGCAAATGAGATAATTGCCAACGGCAGCTTTTTCCTGATCGCCTCCTTATTCAAATACTGAAAGGCCCACTCCAGCAAATAAAATAAGATAAAGGTCATTACTCCGGAAAAGGAACCCGACAGTATTATCCCTGCCAGAATCATACCATCGGTTTTCGCTGTTTTGATACCGAACTGTTTGATACTGAGCCAAATTGAGATTAACGCCAGAGCGAAGAACGCCGGCTCGAAATAAAGCGCGGTGGTTCGCTTGCCGCCAAACTTGATAAAGTTGAGCACATAGCTGTTGCTGTAAATCAGAAACTTCGAAATCGTTTCCATCAGGCTGCTGCCGCCGCTAAGGATAATCTGCGCCATTTCGGCTGCCGCCAGCATCACCACCAGCGCGACCACCGCATAGAAAAAGCGCAGGATTTTACGGTGGTTATGCGGCGAAATGGTCTTAAAGCGAATGCTCCACACCATCCCGATAATTATCACGATATAGACAAACAGCATCGTCGACGTGACGTACTTACCGGCGTCAAGCGACTTGCCGAAAACGTAGTTAAACAGCGTCAGCCCGCCGCCGACGCCGAGCGCAATCATCAGCTTTTTCAGGTTGATGCGCTCGACGTACAGCAGCAGCAGCACCGGCAGAAAGGTCACGATAGTGATGGGAAAACTTTCCCCCAGCTGAGCGATTTTGACGTTAACCAGCAGGTAGATTAACGGCAGCAGCAGATAGCTACAGATTCTGATAGAACGAGACATACTCCTCCAGCATCTGCTGTCCGCTGTAGGCCTGGCGGCTGCGCTGATGAAACGCCGCCAGCGTGGTGTCGAAGACGGCCTGCGCAATCTGCGCTTTCGGCAGCTGCGCCAGCGCCAGCACCTCCTCGCGCGCCACCGTACGGCCGCCGGATTTCTCCAGCACCTCCCGCGCGGCATCGCTCGGCGTGGCAAGCACCGGCACCCCAATGGAGAGCGCTTCGCAGAGGATAAGCGGGTAGTTATCGACCCGGGAACTGAACAGCAGCGCGTCCATCGGGTTCAGCGCATTCATCAGCTGGCGTTTGTCGGTCAGAAAACCGTGATTCACCACGTTGCGGCCGGTAAACGGCGAAAACTTGCCGAAGGTATGCACCTCCACCGCCTCGCCCAGCGCGATAATATCCCGCACCAGCTGCTGGTCAGTTTTACCGTCGTAGCGCAGGTCATGAGCCACAACGGCGATTTTCGGCGTCTGGCCCGTCGCGGCCTGCGGCGACAGCTCGCTTAAAATCGCCTCGGTCGCCACGTCGATACCGTTATTCACAATCTGGCAGTGCCCTTCGCCGTAAAGGCGGTTAAAGGCCTGCGCCACGTGCTGGCTCGGCGAAATAAACCGGCAGCCCAGCGCCAGCATCTCGCGAAACAGCTGGCGTTTTCCGCCCACCTGCTGACGCGCGCGATCGATGCGGACCGGCGGATAGTTGCTCAGCGTCGGGCACTTCATGCAGCCGCTTTGCCAGCCGTCGCAGCCGTCGAGAAACGCGCAGCGCCCGGTCACGCTCCAGTGGTCGTGCAGGGTCCAGACAAAGCGGACATCGTCCCGCTGCGCCCGCAGGCGATGGCAAAACTCCACCACCTCATCGAGGTTCAGCCAGTAGCTGTGCAGCACATGAAAATGCAGCACCAGCGGTCCTGGCGTGCGGGCGACGGTCCGCCACAGGCCGTTGAGATTGCCGAACAGATCGCGGTTAAACAGCCGAAACAGCGCCAGATTCGCCATTGAGGTCGCCCGCGCGGTATGTTTGATAACGTGCGGATAGCGGTCGTGGCTGACGCTTTTGCCGCCGCCTTTGCCGTAGCCGTACACAAAGCGCGATGACAGCCCGTGCTGCAGCGCCCGCTGATGCAGGTCAAGCGCCACGCCTGCCGCCCCGCCCTCCGCCAGGCGGACGTTAAATTGCAGAATATTCATTTCATCACCTTCACTCGCGCTTTCTCTCCCACCACCAGCGCATTGTCCGGTACGCTGTCCAGCACCACGCTGCCCGCGCCGACGCAGACGTTATGGCCGATACGAATATCGCCAATCATCACCACGTTGGCGCCCAGTTCGACGCTGTTGCCGATAACCGGGCAGGCCAGATTCCCCGCCCCGCGGTTGCCGATAGTCACGCCGTGGCGGATAACAAAATCATCTCCGGCCACCACGTTCTTATTGATCACCACGGCGTAGCCGTGATGGATAACGAAGCGGCGGCCGATGGTCGCGGCGGCCTGAATCTCATAGCCGAACAGACACTCCGTCACCAGCCGGTACAGCACCAGCAGCGGCGCGGCCCACAGGTTGTTGAGGATATTTTTCTTGCGCCGCACGGAGCAAAAATGGGCGATACGGTAAGCCATCACCATGCAGCAGGGCCGCAGGCTCCAGCGGTTGGCGCGTAAATCGTCGAGCATCATTTCCCCCGCAGGCCGTCGGCCAGCCGCTTGCCGTTACGCAGCGAAAGCAGCGTCAGCAGCGTGCGCCAGTTCATGCGCTTGTTGCGGATCTGGTAGAGCGTAAACAGCTGGTACTTTTTGCTGGCGCGGTCGAATTTGGCTTTGTGTTTGCGATAAAACTGAAAGTAGCCGGAGAACTTTTTCGGCGACGACGTTATCTGCATCTCGCCGTGGTTAATGTGCAGAATTTGCGTCGCCTCCTCAACTTTCCACGGTTCGCCGTAGGCCACCACCATCCGCAGGAAAATGTCATAGTCCTGGGCGGCCTTAAGCTCGGTATCAAACAGGCTTTCCTTGAAGCGCCACGCCCAGCTAAAGACCTGGTTGCCGATGATGTTGCGCTTGTAGAACAGCTGGCGCGAATAGGGTGATTTCGGGTACAGCGGCAGGCTCGCGGGCTGCGAATAGACCTCCCCTTCGCAGACGTAGTCATTGGCATACAGGAACGCGTGGTGCTGGAGCTGCTGGCGGTGCGCCAGGAACACCGACAGGCGGTTCGGCGTCCACTCGTCGTCATCGTCAATGCCGGTAATAAACTGGCCGGAGGCCTGCAAAATCGCCTGATTGCGCACCGCGCAGGCACCGCCGTTGCGGGTGTTGCGGGTATAGCGCACGCGCGCATCGTTAAGCCCATCGATAAACTGCCGCAGCTGCTCCCAGGCGGTGGAGCAGTCGTCCACCACCCACAGTTCCCAGTGCGGGTAGTCCTGGCGCAATACGGATTTAATCGCGCGAATGGCCAGCTGCTGTCGGTTCCACGTGGGCATATAGATGGAAATCAGCGGATGTTCGTGAGTTACCATAGGAGACCTTCCGTCATTATTGGCTGTCAGACCTGTATTCGTACTCGTAATAACCGTAATCCTGATAGCCGGAGGCACGGCGGAAGATAGAGTTGAGGATCACGCCTTTTACCGGGATGCCGTTCTGCTCAAAGCGGCTCAGGCTGGTTTCCACCTCTTTGAGGGTGTTCACCGCGTAGCGCGCCACCATCAGCGTGGTGCCGGCATGACGCCCGACGATGCCGGCATCGGTGACCGCCAGAATCGGCGGGGTATCGATAAGCACCAGGTCATAGCGTTCGCTGGCCCACGTCACCAGTTCGGCGAAACGCCCGCTCATCAGCAGCTCGGAGGGATTCGGCGGGATCTGCCCGCGCGGCACGAGGTCAACATTGTTGACCGAGGTCGGCCTGACGCTTTGGGCTATCTCCGCTTTCCCGACCAGCACCTCCGCCAGCCCGTTGTCATTGTCCGTGCCGAGCAGCTCGTGGGTGTAGCCCTTGCGCATATCGCAGTCGATCAGCAGCACGCGCTTGCCGGTCTGGCCGATGACGGCCGCCAGGTTGGCGCAGACAAAGGTTTTGCCGATCGACGGGCTGACCCCGGTCATCATCAGCACGTTGTTGGCGGCCTGCATCATGGCGAAGTGCAGGCTGGTGCGCAGGCTGCGCACCGCCTCAATGGCGAGGTCGGTCGGGTTGCCGACCGCCAGCAGCTGGCTCTGCTTATAGCGCTTCACGCCCTTCACGGTTTTCACCTGATCGCGCTTCTTCTGCCATTCCGAGAGCGGAATGCTGGCGTAGACGTTAATGCCCTGCTCTTCGAGCACCTGCGGGCTTTCAATGCCGCGGTTGAGCAGCGAACGCAGCAGCACGCCGACAATCGACAGCATCAGGCCGAGAATCATGCCGCCGAGGATAATCAGCGCCTTCTTCGGCTTCAGCACGCCCGGCTGGGTGATGGCCTGGTCGACAATACGCACGTCACCCACCGTGCTCGCCTCCTGAATCTTCAGCTCCTGCTGCTTATTCAGCAGCTGCATATAGACCTGCTGGCCGGACTCCACGTCCCGCGTCAGGCGCACAATTTCCTGCTGGGTTTGCGGCATGGCGGTAACGCGTTTAGCAAGCCTGGCTTTTTCTTCTTCCAGGGTGCGGCGCTTTTCCAGCAGCGTGCGGTAGGCCGGGTGAATTTTGGTGTACAGCTTGGAAATTTCCGCTTCGCTGAAGGTCAGCTGGTTAAGCTGGGCGTCGATGTTGACCATCGAATCAAGCACCGACTTCGCCTCCAGCGACATATCGACCGAGTCCTTCTGCTGGCGGTAGGCGTTAAGTTTGTTCTCAGCGATATCCAGACGGCTGCGCACTTCCGGCAGCTGTCTGGCGAGAAAGGCCAGGCTTTTCGCCGCCTCTTCCGATTTGCGCTCGACGTTTTGCGCAAGGTAGTTGCGGGTAATGCTGTTGAGTATCTCGCGGATCTGGTCCCTGTCCTCCCCGGTATAGGTCAGGTTCAGCACCCCGGTATCCTTGCCGTTTTCCGTCACGGTGAGGTTATTTTGCAGGGTATTTATCATGCCGAGCGTCGAGTATTTGGTCACGATGAACTCACCGCCCTCCCGGGCGTTAATGGCGCCGACCAGCAGAGCAACGCCGCTTTTGTTCAGCACCTGGCCGACCTGGCCGCGGGCGCTAAAGCCGCCGTCGCTGGTGAGCTGATACTGCGTCGGCCCCAGAACCTCGAGGGTAAAGATCTGGTCCTTCATTCCGGCGGGCAGCGTGAAGCCCGTAACGGTCACGGACTCGTTCGCCCGCCCCATCAGCCGCTCCCACCCGGCCCCGAGCAGCGGCAAGGTTTTTTTGGTCACCGCGATGTCAAGGTTGAGGTCTTCTACCGTTTTCCCGAGCACCATCCGCGACTGGATTAGCTGAATCTCCGCATCTGCGGCCGGCGGCTTGTTGCTGAGCGCCGAGCTCAGATCCTGTACCAGCGAGCTGCTGGTGTTCTGCTCAATTTGCACCAGCGCGTCCGCGCTGTAGATGGGCGTGGCGAACAGTACATAGATGACCGACAGCGCAGCCGCCGCCGCGGTGATGCCAAGCACCCACCATTTCGCCTCGATTACCGTGCCGAGCAGGCGGCCAATATCGATTTCATCACCGCCCGCGGCAGGTGAGACCATCGGTTTTACGTTATCTGTCATTGTTATCCCTGCTGCACTTTCAGCGCCTGCGCCCAGCGGAGCGCGGACTGATCGAGTAAGTGGTAAACGGCTTCAAAAGCGTCGCGGCTTTTACGATACGGATCGGGGATCTCGCGCTCATCGTCCCAGTGGCCGAACAGCATGACCTTCCCGCGCATCTCCGGCGCCAGCTCGCACAGCCTGGCGATATGGCGTTTCTCCATCGTCAGGATGAGGTCGTATTCGCGGCACATCGTTTTGGAGACCTGCCTGGCGCAGTGCCCTTCAAGCGACAGGTTGTGGGTCGCCGCGACGCGCATCGCGCTGTCGTCGGCGCTTTTACCCACCAGCGCCCCCAGCCCGGCCGATTCGACGGTCAGCGACGGAAGATAGTTTTTCAGCAGCCGCTCCGCGGTTGGGGAGCGGCAGATATTGCCAACGCAAACCACAAGAATTTTGTTAAACATGGCGTGTTACCAGGTATGGATTTCTTTCGCCGTGTCCGTCATGTAGCGAACGCCACTGATGGTCGGCAGCAGTTGGTTGATAAGACGGTTCCAGCGCGTCACCGGCGCGGTGGTCACATACACCACGTCATACGGCTGCAGCACAAAGTTGGTCGCCATCACCAGCGAAGTCGCATCGGACATGTTCAGCTGGTAAACGTCGGCAATCTTGCCGCTCTTGTCGTCATGTTTGATCGGACGGATCACGAAGATGCCGCTGGCGTCGGAGGCCGTCAGGTCGATGCCTTCCGCCTGTCCCAGCGCCTCGGTCAGCGTCATACCGCTGAAGTCCATCTTGAGGGTGCTCTGCTTTTTCACCTCGCCCATGACGAAGACCTTCAGATCGTCATTGCGCGGCACGAACAGAATGTCGCCCGGATACAGCAGGCGGTTCTGGCTGAGATCGCCGTTTTGCATCAGCGCCTGCAAAGAGATGCGCTGCTCGCGGCCATCGTGGGTCAGCACCACATTGCGCCAGTCGGCAAGATCGGTCAGGCCGCCCGCCGCGTTGATGGCGTCGAGTACCGTCAGCGGCACGTTGGTGATCGGCTGCTGGCCGGATTTGTTGACCTGGCCTGAGACATAGGCTTTTTGCGAGCGGAAGGCGGCGACGTTGACGTCGACCTGCGGGTCGGTGATGTACGCCGCCAGGCGGCCGGTAATGGCGCTGCGGATTTCCCCCAGCGTCTTGCCGGCGACCGGCACGCGGCCGATGTAGGGATAGAAAATCGAGCCATCCGGCTGCACCCAGTTGCCGGTATCGCTGGAGCTGCGGTACTGGCCTGCGGGGGTCGTCAGCTCCGGGTGATCCCAGACCGTCACGCTCAGCACATCCCCAGGCCCCACGCGATACTGATAATTGCTTAACGCCTGATCCAGCGACGCGTTCGGCTGCGCCACATTCGGGCGCGGGCGCAGTTGTTCAATCAGTCGCGGGGTCAGCGGATAAACATTCACCATTCGGTCAATGTCGAAATCAGCGTCCTGCTGTTTCACCACATCTTTGCCGAAGGTCGACATATTGCTGCCAGGCAGAACCGTGCAGCCACTCATCAGGGCGGCAGACACCAATAATGGCATCAATTTGAGTTTGGATTTCATCATTGACTATTTATCACTTTGGCAGAGAAATTATCCTGAACGAATAAAATAGAATCATATTCCTCCAGGGTATTTACATTGAGCATGCCGTTAATCTCCGCATAATATAACTGGCATCAGTCCTAAAAATTATTCATTCATCGACAGGCTATTGACAGAATAATCGGGCTTATTATTACGCCTGCAGGCACGCTACCGCCCCTGGCTCTCAGCTACCAGCGTACTGTCTCATCATTGAGTGACAGGTGAACCACGCAGACTATGGCGCGCAAGGCATTCAGCACGAATGACGATTCATTATTTATTGCGCCGTACGACGGCTATTTAATTTTGGATTGCGAAAGGATTGTTGCAGCTAAGAGAATGACAGGCAAGTTGGCAAACCGTATGCCATGTACTTTTAAGAATAATATTAGCAGTCACACGACATTGATTTTAGGAGTTTCTTTATATTGACATGCAACGCAGGCATGAAATTTCAAATAATTAACCAAGCGATGTCGCCAGGAATAATACATCACGGGGAAATAAGACAGATAATTACGCCACGGGATATTTATGAGATAATCCTTAGGCAAGGATTAATATTACTCCCGTGTATTCCGTAATTAAATTATGATATTTAGCGGCGGCAGGCAATAAAAAGCCGGGCGGTATACATCCGCCCGGCAAAAGACAGTGGCGCGTCAGAGCTTATCCAGCAGCTTTTTCAGATCCTTACTGTTCTGGTCGTTCTGGTTGCGGTCGGCCCACTGGTTAAGACGGCGCTTCATCTCATCCTGAAGCTGTTTACGCAACACCTGGTCTACCTGCAGGCTGTAGCTCAGCGACTCCCACGGGCCATAAACCCGCAGCGGAACCGCCGTCTTCTTCAGCACGGCGACCAGGTTGCTGTCGCCCTCCCAGCCCTCCAGCACGCGCACGTTAAAGCGCATATCGCCCTGCTCTTTTATCAGATCGAGCGAACCGGCGCCGTCGAGGGCCAGCATTGAAGACTGCCCCGTCATGTTATTCAGGTCGAGCACGCCGCCGTCGAGAGACATATCGCAGGCGAACAGATCCAGCCGGGTGGCGCTGTCAAAGCTCTCTTTGGCCTTCACGTTGGTGCTGCGTTCAACCGCCTGCTGCACCAGCTGCTGGAAGTTAAGCCCTTCCGCCCGGGAGTCGCGCAGCTCAAGATGCGCCTGCCCCTGCCAGTCGCGACGGAAACTGTCGGCATCGATTTTCTGACCGGAAAAATCGCCGCTCAGCGACAGCCTGCCGGTCAGATTGATAGGGTAATCGAAGGCCTTAAGGATAGCGCCGATTTCAACGTTATCCAGCTTCGGCTGGAAGTTTGCCGCAGGTTCAGCGCCCCGGGCGTCCAGCGTGCCGGGCAGCGACATCTGGCCGCCGTCAAGCGCCCCCTGCAGCTGGCTTATCGTCAGCAGACCAAACTGGTTGCTGGCCTGCGCGCTGACGTTGCTGAAATTCATACCGCGCCAGGTAACCTGACCGGCTTTCAGCAGCAGATCGGCGCTGAAGCCCCGCAGGTTGCTGTAGTCTGGCCGGGTGTCGTTATCCGCAATCACCGGGCTTTGCTGGCGCGGCGGCGGGGTCTGCCCCTGCGGGCTGGCCGCCGCGGCGGCCGCAGGCGCGTCCTGCCCCAGCAGGTTATCGAGATCGAGCCTGTCGGCCTGCAGATTCAGCGTCCACTGCGGCTGCGTATCACCCAGCAGCACATGGCCTTCGCCGCGCAGCACGCTGTCGTTGGCCGTCAGCGCAAGCTGGCTGAAGCTTAACGTCTTCTGCGCTTCTTTCCAGGCGGCCTCGAAGCTGGCCTGACCGCTGATACCCTGCGCAGGAAGCCCCGCGCCCTGCAGCGTCCAGTTCATCTTGCTAAAGGTTGCGGAGAGGTTATCCGGGTAACGGCTGCCGTCGACCAGGGCGGTGAATGACAGCGCCCAGTCGCGCTGATCGCGGTTCATCCTGCCGCTGAACTCAACGGTGGCCTGGTGCTGCGCATCCTGTTCCATTTGCAGACGGATATTGCGCACGGTCACCAGCTCATCGTTCGCATGCTGGAACACCAGCACGCTGTCGGCCACCTGCAGACGGGAAATATCAAACGACCAGCCGCCGCCGGTGTTGACGCGCGGCAGATCGCTGTCCTTCGGCCCGACCGGCGCCGCGCTGTCTTTCACCGCTTCGGTCTGCGGCGTCAGCTCGACGACCGCGCCTTTGAGCATCACTTTGTCGACCTGCAGCTTGTGCGAAAGCAGCGGCAGCAGCGCAACGTCGAGGCGCATATTGTCGGCCCGCACCAGCGGCGCGCTGGCGCCCGGTTCGGTCAGCGTCATACGCCCGGAAAGAATGCTCAGCTGCGGCCAGACGTGCCAGCGCAACGGACCGTCCAGCCTGAGCTGGTAGCCGCTGCGGGACGCCACCTGTTTGACCATTCCATCGCGAAATTCGTTCGGATTGACCAGCAGCACCAACGCCGAGAGGCCGGCAACAATGACCACCAGCAAAATCATCAGCGTCGTCAGAAATCGTCTCATGGCACCCTCGACGTCAGTCCACTCAGTCTTTATCGATACGGCTGGCAACCGCGCCCTGCTGATCGCGGTATTTCGCGTCTTCACGGCGGTTGTAGGGACGCGCCGCCGGACCGGAGAGCGGCTCGAAGCTCAGCGCGCCGATAAGCATTCCCGGGCGCAGCGCCAGCGGCAGCTTGCCGGAGTTGTAAAACTCGAGCACGATGCAGCCGGACCAGCCGGGGTCAATACGGTGCGCGGTAACGTGTACCATCAGCCCAAGACGCGCCAGCGAAGAGCGGCCGTCCAGCCAGCCGACCAGATCCGCCGGCAGCGTGACCGATTCATAGGTCACCGCCAGCGCCAGCTCGCCCGGGTGAAGATAGAAGGCGTCGCCGTCGGCGAGCACGATCTCTTCGCTCATCACCCGATCCAGCGCCGCGCTGACCTCGGCTTTTGGCCCGCTCAGATCGATAAACGCCGCTGTGTGGCCGCTGAAGGTGCGAAATTTATTACCAAGGCGAACGTCCACCGTCGCCCCGTTAATACGCTCCACCGGGGGGCGTGGGGTAATCGTCAGACGGCCTTCATCCAGCCAGGCTTCAATATCTCGGTCACACAGACGCATGCGCTTTCTCCTTATTATGCACCACGCTCGCGCGCCATCAGGCGGCAAGCCGTGTTTGCACAGTACCTAATTCAGGGAAATTATTCAAAAAACTGACTAATCTTAGCTTTCAGGATATCGATAGCGATACGGTTTTTACCGCCGCGCGGCACGATAATATCGGCGTACTGCTTCGAAGGCTCAATAAACTGCAGGAACATCGGACGCACCGTTTTCTGGTATTGCGACATCACTGAATCCATCGAGCGCCCGCGTTCGTTAACGTCGCGCTTAATACGGCGCATCAGGCAGATATCCAGAGGGGTGTCGACAAAAATAGAGAAATTCATCTCTTCGCGCAGACGCGCATCCGTCAGCAGCAGGATCCCTTCGAGGATAATGACCTTCTTTGGCTCGATGTGCACGGTTTCCTGCGTGCGGGTGTGTTCAACGTAGCTGTAGACCGGCAGCTCAATCGCCTCGCCGCGCTTGAGCATCTGCAGGTGCTGAAACAGCAGGCTGTGGTCCATGGCGCTCGGGTGGTCGTAGTTGGTTTTAACCCGATCTTCCATCGACAGATGGCCCTGGTCTTTGTAATAGCTGTCTTCAGGGATCACACCAATGTGTGCATCGCCGACCTGTTCACGTAATTCGCGGTAAAGCGTACTGGCGATGAGACTTTTACCTGAAGCCGATGCGCCGGCAATACCTATAATGACGCACTGATGGGACTTATCAGTCATAAATTTTTGCGACCTGATTAACCTGGATGAGTAGGAAGGGTGACGCCGGAGCGTCAAACGCGGCAATTATAGGGATTTCGGCTCGCCGATACCAGTCGAATGCAACGGCCGCGGCGGTCATTTTTCCCGACATTAAGTCAAATTTTAATCGTCAGCAGGCGTTAATGTCTCAGGGTTGTTAAATAATGCCCAGTCGTCATAGGAAATGAAAATTGTTTGTACTAGCATAATCCCACTTAATACCTCATCATTTCAGGCAAGCTCCTGGCAGGAAAGACTTTGCGGAAAGTGGTACATGAAAACAACTGAACACGCTGTGTTGGCAACGCCCCCTTATCCTGTGCTGCGATTCGTCGGCCTCGGGCTTTTGACGTTTGTTTTTACCCTTTTCTGCCTCGAACTCACGCGTTTTGGCGGCGTTCTTTCGCCAATGTGGTTTCCCACCACCATTATGATGGTCGCCTTCTACCGCCATGCGGGGAAAAGCTGGCCATCAATTACCGTCATCTGCGTGCTGGGGAGCGTGCTGGCCTCTGCGCTGTATTATCCTGTTCAAAAGCTGAATTTTATTTACACGTCGATCAACGTTATTGAGGCGGTGGTCGGCGCGCTGCTGCTGCGTAAATTGCTGCCGCAGTATAATCCGCTGCAAAACCTGCATGACTGGGTGCGTATGGCTCTCGCCAGCGCCGTCGTCCCGCCGCTGCTCGGCGGCTTTCTGGTGCTGCTGTTCGCCCCGGGCGACAGGCCGCTGCAGACCTTTCTGGTGTGGGTGCTGTCGGAGTCCGTCGGCGCGCTGGCGCTGGTGCCGCTTGGGCTGCTGTTTAAATCCCGTTATTTACAGCGCCACCGCAACCCGATGCTGCTGCTGGAAACCCTGCTGACGCTGGCGCTGACGCTCGCATTCAGCGCGATGGCGATGCTCTGGCTGCCGTGGCCGTTTACCTTTGTGATTGTTCTGCTGATGTGGAGCGCCGTGCGCCTGCCCCGTCTGGAGGCCTTCACCGTTTTCCTCAGCACCGCCATGATGCTGTCGCTGATGATGGCGGTGAACCCCTCTGCGCTGATGACGCCACATGTCAATCTGATGGGTAACGCCCCCTGGCTGCCGTTTCTGCTGATGCTGCTGCCCGCCAGCGTCATGACCATGGTGATGTACGCCTTTCGCGCCGAACGCAAGCACATCTCCGAAAGCGAAGAGCGGTTTCGCAACGCCATGGAGTATTCCGCCATCGGCATGGCGCTGGTCGGTACCGAGGGACAGTGGCTACAGGTGAATAAAGCCCTGTGCAAGTTCCTCGGCTACAGCCAGAACGAGCTGCGCACCATGACCTTCCAGCAGCTTACCTGGCCTGAAGATCTCAACAGCGACCTCGAGCAGCTCGAGCAGCTGGTACGCGGCGAAATCAATAGCTACTCGATGGAAAAACGCTACTACACCCGCAAAGGCGACGTTGTCTGGGCGCTGCTGGCGGTATCGTTAGTACGTCACGCCGACGGCAGCCCGCTGTACTTCATCGCCCAGGTTGAAGATATTAACGATCTCAAACAGACCGAGTGGGTCAACAAGCGGCTGATGGAGCGTATTACGCTTGCCAATGAGGCGGGCGGCATCGGCATCTGGGAGTGGGAGCTGGCGCCGGACATCATCTCCTGGGATAAGCGGATGTTCGAGCTGTACGAAATCCCCTCGCATATGAAGCCGACCTGGAACCTCTGGTACAGCTGTGTACTGGACGAGGATAAAGAGCACGCTGAGCGGGTTATCCGCAACGCCCTTCACGCCCGCTCGCCGTTTAAGCTTGAGTTTCGCATTCACGTCAAAGACGGGATCCGCCATATCCGCTCGCTGGCTAACCGCGTGCTGAACAAGCAGGGCGAGGTTGAACGTCTGCTTGGCATCAACATGGATATGACCGAGGTGAAAAAGCTCAACGAAGCGCTGTTCCAGGAAAAAGAACGCCTGCATATCACCCTCGACTCCATCGGCGAAGCGGTGCTGTGTACCGATGTCGATATGAACGTCACCTTTATGAATCCGGTGGCGGAAAAAATGAGCGGCTGGACCCAACCAGAGGCGATAAAACAGCCGCTGCTCAACGTGCTGCGCATTACCTTCGGCGATAACGGGCCGCTGATGGAAAATATTCATAGCGGCGATATTTCCCGTACCGATATCGAACAGGACGTGGTCCTTCACTGCCGCAACGGCGGTAAATACGATATCCACTACAGCATTACGCCGCTCAGCACCCTCGACGGGCAAAATATTGGCTCCGTACTGGTCATACAGGACGTCACCGAGTCGCGCAAAATGCTGCGCCAGCTGAGCTACAGCGCCTCCCACGACGCCCTGACCCATCTGGCGAACCGGGTAAGTTTTGAAAATAACCTGAAACGTCTGCTGCAAACCGTGCAGGAAACCCGCCAGCGCCATGTGCTGGTCTTTATCGATCTCGACCGCTTCAAAGCCGTCAACGACACCGCCGGCCATGCCGCAGGCGATGTGCTGCTGCGCGAGCTGTCATCATTAATGCTAAGCCAGCTCAGGACCAGCGACATTCTGGCCCGCCTTGGCGGGGATGAGTTCGGCCTGCTGCTGCCGGACTGCAATATCGAGAGCGCGCGCTATATCACCACCCGCATTATTGATGCGATCAACGACTACAGGTTTATGTGGGAGGGGCAGGTTCATCGCATCGGCGCCAGCGCCGGGATCACGGTTATCGATGAACACAACTGCCAGTCCTCTGAGGTCATGTCGCAGGCCGACATCGCCTGCTATGCCTCAAAAAATAACGGGCGCGGCATTGTGACCGTGTATGAGCCGCAGCAGGAAGGTCTGCTGCCGTCGCGCAGCATGATGACGCTGGATGAGCAGTGGCGCATCATTAAGGATAACCACCTGGTGCTGATGGCCCGCGGCGTCGCGTCCCCTCGCGTGCCGGAAGCCAGCCATTTCTGGCTACTGTCGCTGCGGCTGTGGAACAGCGAAGGCGAAATGCTCGAGGAGCAGGCGTTTCGCAAGGGGCTGTCCGAACCGGAGCTGATTCACGCGCTGGACCGCCGCATCTACCAGGCCTTCTTCCGCGACGGGGCCGCAGAGGTCGCCGCGCGCGGCATCAGCGTCACGCTGCCGCTCTCCGCGGTGGGGCTGGCAAGCCCGACGCTGGTCGACGAGCTGCTGGAAGGCCTTGAGCAACACGCGGTGCCGCCGCGCCTGCTGCATTTGATTATGCATGCCGACAGCCTGCCGCAGGCCGGGGTGCAGGACGGCATCGCGCGTCTGCGCGCGGCAGGCTGCAAAATCATCCTCAGCCACGTCGGCCAGGATATGGATCTGTTCAACCACCTGACGCCGGGTCAGGTGGACTACGTGATGCTTGACCCGGAGATCATCAGCAACGTGCACGTTAACCTGATGGACGAAATGATGGTGACGATTGTGCAGGGCCACGCGCAGCGTCTGGGAATGAAAACCATCGCCGGGCCGACAAACCAGGCGCTGATGATGGATACCCTCTCCGGCATCGGCGTGGATCTCATCTATGGCGATCTTATCGCCCACAATCAGCCCATTGAGCTGATGCTCAACACCAGCTACTTCGCCATTAACTGACCTCCCTGCTCCGCTTAGCGGCGGAGCGGACTCTCCCTCCAGTTCTGTTTCATTAAGACGCTACTATTTACAAAATCTAACCATTAACCTGCTAACTAACCTATCTTTACATGTAATATACAAATGCATAACAAAAACACCTCGCTTGGTTGACAGGAACTGTCGCTCTTCTTGCCAGCGTAAAGCCTGATCACCGTTCGCTGCCTGACGCGCAGCTATTATCAGGACACCGATTATGACAACAATCCGTAACTGGACCTCTACCCAAAAACACGTCGCCGTCGCCAGTTTTTCCAGCTGGATGCTCGACGCTTTCGACTTTTTCATTCTGGTCTTCGTATTAAGCGATCTGGCTAACTGGTTTCACTCCTCCGTTTCGGAGGTTTCCATCGCCATCATGCTGACCCTGGCGGTACGCCCCATCGGCGCGCTGCTGTTTGGCCGCCTGGCGGAAAAATTCGGCCGCCGCCCGATCCTGATGCTCAATATTCTGTTCTTCAGCATCTTTGAACTGCTCTCGGCCTGGTCGCCAAGCTTCGGCATCTTTCTCGGCTTGCGTCTGCTCTACGGCATCGCGATGGGCGGGATCTGGGGCGTGGCCTCGTCGCTGGCGATGGAAACCATCCCTGACCGCTCGCGCGGGCTGATGTCGGGAATTTTCCAGGCCGGATATCCGTGCGGCTACCTGCTGGCGTCGGTGATTTTCGGCCTGTTTTACAGCACCGTGGGCTGGCGCGGGATGTTCCTTATCGGCGCGCTGCCCATCTTCCTGCTGCCCTACATCTGGCTGAAAGTACCGGAATCCCCGGTATGGATCGCGGCGCGCGAGCGTAAAGAGAGCACGGCGCTGCTGCCGGTGCTGCGCAGCCACTGGAAGCTGTGCCTGTATCTGGTGCTGCTGATGGCCTGCTTTAACTTCTTCAGCCACGGCACCCAGGATCTCTATCCAACGTTCCTGAAAGTGCAGCACGGTTTTGATCCGCATACCGTCAGCCTGATCGCCATCGGCTATAACATCGCCGCGATGATGGGAGGCGTCTTCTTCGGTTCGATGTCAGAGCGCATCGGGCGCAAAAAAGCGATGATGATCGCCGCCTTCCTTGCGCTGCCGGTGCTGCCCCTGTGGGCGTTCTCGACCGGCTCGTTCAACATCGGCCTCGGGGCGTTTCTGATGCAGTTCATGGTACAGGGCGCATGGGGCGTGGTGCCGACCTACCTCAACGAGCTGGTGCCCGCCAACGCGCGCGCGGTGCTGCCCGGCTTCGTCTACCAGTTAGGCAATCTGCTGGCCTCGGTGAACGCCACCCTGCAGGCGCGGATCGCCGAAGCGAACGGCGGCAACTACGGAATGGCGATGGCGATGGTCGCCGGAACGGTCGCTGTGCTGATTTGCCTGTTCGTCGCCTTTGGTCGCGAGACACAGGGGGTGGTGATTTCCGGCCAGGGCGCCGACCAGCCGGATAAGACCGCCCGGCAGCGCCAGCATACGCACTAAACGGGCTGGAACTGGTCGCTATACCAGATGTGCAGCAGCGCATACGAACGCCACGGCTGCCAGCGCTCGGCATAGCGACGGATCTGCGCGGGCGTCATGCCGGGAAAACGCTGCTTAATCAGATAATCGTCCGGCAGGAAGACGTCCTTCGCCTGCCAGCCGCGCAGGGCGAAATAGCTGGCCGTCCAGCGGCCGATGCCCGGGAAGGTTTGCAGCGTCTTCATGGCCTGTTCGACATCGTCCGGCGGCGTCAGCGGCAGCTCGCCGGAGACGGCCGCCCGGGCAAGATGCACCAGCGCCTCGCCGCGCTTCACCGGCATTCCTAAGCGTTTGAGCTGCAGCGGGTCGGCCAGCAGCAGCTGCTCCGGCGTGGGAAAGCAGTAATAGCCCGGCGCATCGGCAAGCGGCGTCCCGTAGGCCATCGCCACCCGGCCGGTGAGTTTTGCCGCCATCGACACGCTCACCAGCTGCCCCAGAATGGCCCGCACGCCCTGCTCGAACGCATCCACAGAGCCAGGAAGCCGAAGCCCCGGGCGTCCCGCCGCCAGTTCGCCGAGCGCGCCCGCCACCGCGTGAGGGTCGCAGCGCAGATCGAACAGCCGCTCCAGCCGGGCGAGACATACCGGCGCCACCGCCAGCAGCCCGTCGGAAAGGGTCACCTTCAGCGCCCGGGCGTCCGTATCCGGTGTGACCTGCATCAGCCCGCAGTGCCCTTCCCAGGCAAAGCTTCGGGTGTAGCGGTTATCGTCAAAGCGCTCGACGCCGGTCACGGCACGGGCGGCAAGAAAGCCAAACATCCAGGACCAGTCATAGGGCGGCTGCCAGGGCAAACTAAACATGTCTTCTCCTTCGTTAACCCTTACAGGATAACCGCTGGCGGTATTTTGCGCCTTGCTTTCATATTCCGGTTGTCGCCCGGGCAACATTGGGCTAAAGTCGCCCCCCTTCTTCACTGGCATGGGGAAATAACAGGTGTTTATTGGATTTGACTATGGGACGGCGAACTGCTCGGTCGCCGTCATGCGCAACGGCGCGCCGCAGCTGCTGAAGCTGGAAAACGGCAGCACCCTGCTGCCGTCGATGCTGTGCGCGCCGACCCGCGAAGCGGTAAGCGAATGGCTGTACCGTCATCATGACGTTCCGGCAAACGGCGACGAAAACGAAGCGCTGCTGCGCCGGGCGCTGAAGTTTAATCGCGAAGAAGATATCGACGTGCTGGATAACAGCGTGCAGTTCGGGCTTTCGTCGCTGCAGCACTATATTGACGACCCGCAAGAGGTCTACTTCGTTAAATCGCCGAAATCCTTCCTCGGCGCCAGCGGCCTGAAGCCGCAGCAGGTGGCGCTGTTTGAAGATCTGGTCTGCGCGATGATGCTGCATATCAAACAGCAGGCGGAGGCCCAGCTGCCGCAGAGTATTACCCAGGCGGTCATCGGCCGTCCGATCAACTTCCAGGGGCTTGGCGGCGATGAGGCCAACGCCCAGGCGCAGGGGATCCTCGCCCGCGCCGCCGGGCGCGCCGGTTTTCGCGACGTTATCTTCCAGTACGAGCCGGTCGCCGCCGGGCTGGATTTTGAAGCCACCCTCAGCGCGGAAAAACGTGTGCTGGTGGTGGATATCGGCGGCGGCACCACCGACTGCTCGCTGCTGCTGATGGGCCCGCAGTGGCGCGCCCGCCGCGACCGTCAGGAGAGCCTGCTTGGCCACAGCGGCTGCCGCGTCGGCGGTAACGATCTGGACATCGCGCTGGCGTTCAAATGCCTGATGCCGCTGCTTGGCATGGGCGGCGAAACGGAAAAAGGTATCGCCCTGCCGGTGCTGCCGTGGTGGAACGCCGTCGCCATCAACGACGTGCCGGCGCAAACCGACTTCTACAGCAGCGCCAACGGCCGCCTGCTGCGGGATCTGGTCCGCGACGCGCGCGACGCCGAGAAGGTCGCCCTGCTGCTGAAGGTGTGGCAGCAGCGCCTGAGCTATCGGCTGGTGCGCAGCGCCGAGGAGAGCAAAATCGCCCTTTCCGGGCAGACGACCTGCTCCGCCGCGCTACCGTTTATCAGCGACTCGCTGGCCGCCGCCATTAACCAGGACGGGCTGGAAGCGGCGCTGAACCAGCCGCTGGCGCGGATCCTTGAGCAGGTGCAGCTGGCGCTCGACAACGGCCGCGAAACGCCGGACGTTATCTATCTGACCGGGGGCAGCGCCCGCTCGCCGCTGATTAAAAAAGCGCTGGCCGAGCAGCTGCCGGGCATCGCTATCGCCGGCGGCGATGACTTCGGCTCGGTCACCGCCGGGCTTGCCCGCTGGGCGCAGGTGATGTTCGCCTGACGCCGCTTTACCACGCCGGTATCGCCCAGCAGATCCGGCGTTTTCATTGTTCACCGTTTCTCCTCTATTCAGACGTTTCCCGACAGTCTTTCATATTTCCTCCATTTTTCCGGCGTGTTCGCTTACTAAACTAGTATCATTCGGTGAAAGGTTTCAGGATGAGATACGTAGAACAATGAAAGGCAGTCAAAAAACGCGCTGGATGATGGCGCTGGGCGTGGTGGTTATCGCGGGCGCCGCAATCGGATTCTGGCACAGCCGCAGCAGCACTGTGGAGAGCTCCGCAGCGGGCGCCGCTGCGCCCGCCGGGCAGCAGGCGGCGGGCGGCGGCCGTCACGGCGGACGCTTTGGCGGCGCGCTGGCGCCGGTGCAGGCCGCGACGGCGACCAGCGAATCCGTACCACGCTATCTGACGGGCCTTGGCACCATTACCGCGGCGAACACCGTGACGGTTCGCAGCCGCGTCGACGGTCAGCTGCTCAGCATCAACTTCCAGGAGGGCCAGCAGGTGAAGGCCGGCGCCCTGCTGGCGCAGATCGACCCGAGCCAGTTTAAGGTCGCGCTGGCCCAGGCTCAGGGACAGCTGGCGAAAGACAACGCCACCCTCGCCAACGCGCGCCGCGATCTGGCGCGCTACCAGCAGCTGGTCAAAACCAACCTGATCTCGCGCCAGGACCTGGACACCCAGGCGGCGCTGGTGACGGAAACCGAAGGCACCGTAAAAGCCGATCAGGCCGCGGTAGCCAGCGCCCAGCTGCAGCTCGACTGGACCCGCATCACGGCGCCGATTGACGGCCGCGTCGGCCTCAAGCAGGTGGACATCGGCAACCAGATCTCCACCAGCGACACCACCGGCATTGTGGTGCTGACGCAAACGCACCCTATCGACCTGGTCTTTACCCTGCCGGAAAATGACATCGCCACCGTGGTGCAGGCGCAGAAAGCCGGTCAGCCGCTGACGGTCGAAGCCTGGGACCGGACCAATAAACAAAAGCTCAGCAGCGGCGCGCTGCTGAGCCTCGATAACCAGATTGACGCCACCACCGGCACCATCAAGCTGAAAGCGCGTTTTAACAACATGGACGACGCGCTGTTCCCGAACCAGTTCGTCAACGCGCGCCTGCTGGTGGATACCGAGCAAAACGCGGTGGTTATCCCGACCGCCGCGCTGCAGATGGGCAACGAAGGCAACTTCGTCTGGGTGCTGGGCGCGGACAACAAGGTCAGCAAACACACGGTGGTGCCAGGTATTCAGGACAGCCAGAAGGTGGTCATCAGCGCCGGGCTTTCCGCGGGCGAGCGGGTCGTTACCGACGGTATCGACCGTCTGACCGACGGAGCCAAAGTGGAGGTGGTGGAAGCGCACGGCGCGACCACGGAAACACCGGCCGCCCAGCACGGTGGTAAGAAAGGAGCTCGCTCCTGATGGAAGTGTTACCTCCAGGCAATACGGGCGGGCCGTCCCGCCTGTTTATCCTGCGTCCGGTCGCCACCACGCTGATGATGGTGGCCATCCTGCTTGCCGGGATCATCGGCTACCGTTTTCTGCCGGTTTCCGCGCTTCCTGAGGTGGACTACCCCACCATCCAGGTCATTACCCTCTACCCCGGCGCCAGCCCGGACGTGGTGACGTCGTCGATCACCGCGCCGCTGGAGCGGCAGTTCGGCCAGATGTCGGGGCTCAAACAGATGTCGTCGCAAAGCGCGGGCGGCGCGTCGGTGGTGACGCTGCAGTTCCAGCTGGCGCTGTCGCTGGACGTCGCCGAGCAGGAGGTACAGGCCGCCATCAACGCCGCCACTAACCTGCTGCCGGGCGACCTGCCGAACCCGCCGGTCTACAGCAAGGTCAACCCGGCGGACCCGCCGATCATGACCCTGGCCGTGACCTCTTCCGCCCTGCCGATGACCCAGGTTGAGGACATGGTGGAAACGCGCGTGGCGCAGAAAATTTCACAGGTCTCCGGCGTCGGTCTGGTGACGCTTGCGGGCGGGCAGCGCCCGGCGGTACGCGTGAAGCTTAACGCCCAGGCCATTGCAGCGCTCGGACTCACCAGCGAAACCATCCGCACCGCCATCACTAACGCCAACGTTAATTCGGCGAAAGGGAGCCTTGACGGCCCGGCGCGCGCCATCACGCTCTCCGCCAACGACCAGATGCAGTCCGCCGAGGAGTACCGCAACCTGGTCGTCGCTTACCAGAACGGCGCGCCGGTGCGGCTTGGCAGCGTCGCGACCATTGAACAGGGCGCGGAAAACAGCTGGCTGGGCGCCTGGGCCAACAAGCAGCAGGCGGTTGTGATGAACGTCCAGCGCCAGCCCGGCGCCAACATTATCGCCACCGCCGACAGCATCCGCCAGATGCTGCCGCAGCTGACCAGCAGCCTGCCGAAATCGGTGAAGGTGCAGGTGCTCTCCGACCGCACCACCAATATCCGCGCCTCGGTCAGCGACACCCAGTTTGAGCTGATGCTGGCGATCGCGCTGGTGGTGATGATCATCTACCTGTTCCTGCGCAACGTACCGGCGACGATCATCCCCGGCGTGGCGGTGCCGCTGTCGCTGGTCGGGACGTTTGCCGCGATGGTGTTCCTCGATTTTTCAATCAACAACCTGACGCTGATGGCCCTGACCATCGCCACCGGTTTTGTGGTCGACGATGCTATCGTGGTGATTGAAAACATCTCCCGCTATATCGAAAAAGGCGAAAAACCGCTGACCGCAGCGCTGAAAGGCGCAGGCGAGATTGGCTTTACCATTATCTCCCTGACCTTTTCGCTTATCGCCGTGCTGATCCCGCTGCTGTTTATGGGCGACATCGTGGGCCGGTTATTTCGCGAGTTCGCCATCACCCTTGCGGTAGCGATCCTGATTTCAGCGGTGGTATCGCTGACGCTGACGCCGATGATGTGCGCCCGCATGCTGAGCCACGAATCGTTGCGCAAACAGAACCGCTTTTCCCGGGCGAGCGAGCGTTTCTTCGAGCAGGTGATCGCCGCCTATGGCCGCCTGCTTGCCAGGGTGCTGAATCACCCGTGGCTGACGCTTAGCGTGGCGCTGGCGACGCTCGCGCTGTCGATCATGCTGTGGGTGTTTATCCCCAAAGGCTTTTTCCCGATTCAGGATAACGGCATTATTCAGGGCACGCTGCAGGCGCCGCAGTCCGCCTCGTTCGCCAGCATGTCCCAGCGCCAGCAGCAGGTTTCCGAGATCCTGCTGAAAGACCCGGCGGTACAAAGCCTGACGTCGTTTGTCGGCGTCGACGGCACCAACCCGTCGCTTAACAGCGCGCGCCTGCAGATAAACCTCAAACCGCTGAGCGAGCGCGACGACCGCGTGCAGGCGGTGATCCAGCGCCTGCAAAACGCCGCCGACCGGGTGCCCGGCGTGACGCTGTACCTGCAGCCCGCGCAGGATCTCACTATCGATACTACCGTCAGCCGCACCCAGTATCAGTTCACCCTGCAGGCCAACTCGCTGGACGCGCTCAGCGAATGGGTGCCGAAGCTGATGGCGCAGCTGCAAACCCTGCCGCAGCTGGCGGACGTCAGCAGCGACTGGCAGGACAAAGGGCTGGCGGCCTTTATTAACGTCGACCGCGACAGCGCCAGCCGTCTCGGCATTACCATGGCGGATGTCGATAACGCGCTGTACAACGCCTTCGGTCAGCGGTTGATTTCCACGATTTACACCCAGTCAAACCAGTATCGCGTCGTGCTGGAAAACGACATCAGCGAAACGCCCGGGCTCTCGGCGCTGGATAATATCCGCATCACCAGCAGCGGCGGCGGCATTGTGCCGCTGAACGCCATCGCCAAAGTGGAAGAGCGCTTTACGCCGCTGGCGGTTAACCATCTGGATCAGTTCCCGTCGACCACCATCTCGTTTAACGTGGCGCAGGGCTCCTCGCTCGGCGACGCGGTGCAGGCGATTCAGGACGCGGAAAAAACGCTCAGCTTCCCGGCGGATATCCGCACCCAGTTCCAGGGCAGCTCGCTGGCCTTCCAGTCCGCGCTCAGCAGCACCGTCTGGCTGGTCGTGGCGGCCGTGGTGGCGATGTATATCGTGCTGGGGATTCTGTACGAGAGCTTTATCCACCCGATAACCATTCTCTCAACGCTGCCGACCGCAGGCGTCGGCGCGCTGCTGGCGCTGTGGGTCTCCGGCAGCGAGCTCGACGTGATAGCGATAATCGGCATTATCCTGCTTATCGGCATCGTCAAGAAAAACGCCATCATGATGATCGACTTTGCGCTGGCCGCCGAGCGCGAGCAGCATATGCCGCCGCGTGAGGCGATTTATCAGGCCTGCCTGCTGCGCTTTCGCCCGATCCTGATGACCACCCTCGCCGCCCTGCTCGGCGCGCTGCCGCTGATGCTCAGTACCGGCGTCGGCGCGGAGCTGCGCCGCCCGCTGGGGATCGGCATGGTGGGCGGCCTGCTGGTAAGCCAGGTGCTGACGCTGTTCACCACTCCGGTGATTTATCTGCTGTTCGACCGCCTGTCGCTGTACCTGAAAAGCCGCCTGCCCGCGCGTGAAGAGGAGGCGTAAATGAAGTTTTTCGCCCTCTTCATTTACCGCCCGGTGGCGACAATCCTGATTTCGCTTGCCATCACTCTGTGCGGCGTACTGGGCTTCCGGCTGCTGCCGGTGGCCCCGCTGCCGCAGGTCGACTACCCGGTTATCATGGTCAGCGCCTCGCTGCCCGGCGCCTCGCCGGAGACCATGGCCTCATCCATCGCCACGCCCCTTGAGCGATCGCTGGGACGGATTTCCGGGGTCAATGAAATGACCTCGATGAGCTCGCTTGGCAGCACGCGCATTATTTTGCAGTTCGACTTCAGCCGCGATATCAACGGCGCCGCCCGCGACGTGCAGGCGGCGATCAACGCCGCGCAGAGCCTGCTGCCGTCCGGCATGCCGAGCCGTCCGACCTACCGCAAGGCCAACCCGTCGGACGCGCCGATCATGATCCTGACGCTCACCTCGGACACCTACTCCCAGGGCGAGCTGTACGACTTTGCCTCCACCCAGCTGGCGCAGACTCTCTCGCAGATTGACGGCGTCGGCGATGTCGATATCGGCGGCAGCTCGCTGCCCGCGGTCAGGGTCGACCTCAACCCCCAGGCGCTGTTCAACCAGGGAGTGTCGCTGGACAATGTCCGCACCGCGATAACCAACGCCAACGTGCGTAACCCACAGGGCGCTATCGACGACAAAACCCACCGCTGGCAGCTCGCCACCAACGACGAGCTGAAAACCGCCGCCGAGTACAGGCCGCTTATCGTCCACTACAACAACGGCGCGGCGGTGCGGCTGAGCGATGTCGCGAAGGTGACCGATTCGGTACAGGACGTGCGTAACGCCGGGATGACCAACGCCAAACCGGCTATCCTGCTGATGATCCGCAAGCTGCCGGAGGCGAACATCATCCAGACGGTAGACAGCATTCGCGCCCGTCTGCCGGCGCTGCGCCAGACCATTCCGGCGGCTATCGACCTGCAAATCGCCCAGGATCGCTCGCCGACCATCCGCGCCTCTCTCGAAGAAGTCGAACAGACACTGGTCATCTCGGTGGCGCTGGTTATTCTGGTGGTATTCCTGTTTTTACGCTCCGGACGGGCGACGATTATCCCCGCCGTGGCGGTACCGGTGTCGCTTATCGGCACCTTTGCCGCCATGTACCTGTGCGGCTTTAGCCTGAACAACCTGTCGCTCATGGCGCTGACCATCGCCACCGGCTTCGTCGTCGATGACGCTATCGTGGTGCTGGAGAACATCTCCCACCACCTCGAGGCCGGCATGAAGCCGCTGCAGGCGGCGCTACAGGGCAGCCGCGAAGTGGGCTTCACCGTGCTGTCGATGAGCCTGTCGCTGGTGGCGGTGTTCCTGCCGCTGCTGCTGATGGGCGGCCTGCCGGGACGCCTGCTGCGCGAATTTGCGGTGACGCTGTCGGTGGCTATCGGTATTTCGCTGGCGGTGTCGTTAACCCTGACGCCGATGATGTGCGGCTGGATGCTGAAATCCTCCCGCGGTCATGCGCCGACCCGCATCCGGGGGTTCGGCCGCGTGCTGGTCGCCATGCAGCGGGGATACGGTTCATCGCTGAAATGGGTGCTGAACCACGTCCGGCTGGTGGGCCTGGTGCTGCTCGGCACCATCGCCCTCAACGTCTGGCTCTATATCTCGATCCCCAAAACCTTCTTCCCGGAGCAGGACACCGGGGTGGTGATGGGCAATATTCAGGCGGACCAGAGCATTTCGTTCCAGGCCATGCGCGGCAAGCTGCAGGATTTCATGAAGATTATCCGCGAAGATAAGGCCGTGGATAACGTCACCGGCTTTACCGGCGGTTCGCGGGTCAACAGCGGCATGATGTTTATTACCCTCAAACCCCGCGACGTACGCAATGAAACGGCGCAGCAGGTGATTGACCGGCTGCGCAAAAAGCTGGCGAAAGAGCCGGGCGCCAACCTGTTTTTGATGGCCGTACAGGATATTCGCGTCGGCGGCCGCCAGGCCAACGCCAGCTATCAGTACACCCTGCTGTCGGATGACCTGGCCGACCTGCGCAGCTGGACGCCGAAAATCACGAAGGCGCTGGCAAAACTGCCGCAGCTGGCCGACGTTAACTCCGACCAACAGGACAACGGCGCCGAGATGGACCTGGTGTACGATCGCGACACCATGTCGCGGCTCGGCATCAGCGTCGAGGCGGCCAACAGCTTGCTCAACAACGCCTTTGGCCAGCGCCAGATCTCCACCATCTACCAGCCGCTGAACCAGTACAAAGTGGTGATGGAGGTCGATCCGGTTTACACCCAGGATATCAGCGCCCTGAACCAGATGTTCGTTATCAACAGCGCGGGTAAGGCGATTCCCCTCTCTTACTTCGCCAAATGGCAGCCCGCCAACGCGCCGCTGTCGGTGAACCATCAGGGGCTGTCGGCGGCGTCGACCATTTCCTTTAACCTGCCGACCGGGAAATCGCTGTCGGAAGCCAGCGACGCCATCGACCGGACGATGACCCAGCTCGGCGTTCCGTCCAGCATCCGCGGCAGCTTTGCCGGTACCGCTCAGGTGTTCCAGCAGACCATGAACTCTCAGGTCATTTTGATCCTCGCGGCCATTGCCACGGTCTATATCGTGCTGGGGATGCTGTATGAAAGCTATGTGCACCCGCTGACCATTCTCTCGACGCTGCCGTCGGCGGGGGTCGGGGCGCTGCTGGCGCTGGAGCTGTTCAATGCCCCGTTCAGCCTAATCGCCCTTATCGGCATCATGCTATTAATTGGCATTGTGAAGAAAAACGCCATCATGATGGTCGACTTCGCCCTGGAGGCGCAGCGCAACGGCAACCTGCCGCCGGAAGAGGCCATCTTCCAGGCCTGCCTGCTGCGTTTTCGGCCAATCATGATGACCACGCTCGCCGCCCTGTTCGGCGCGCTGCCGCTGGTGCTGTCCGGCGGCGATGGCTCTGAGCTGCGCCAGCCGCTGGGGATTACCATCGTCGGCGGCCTGGTGATGAGCCAGCTATTGACGCTGTATACCACCCCGGTGGTGTATCTGTTTTTTGACCGTCTGCGTCTGCGCTTTGCCCGCAAGCCGCGACAACCGGTAACTGAGTAAAAATGGAAGAGCTACCCGCCAGCGTCCGCTGGCAGCTATGGATAGTGGCATTCGGCTTTTTTATGCAGACGCTGGATACCACTATCGTCAATACCGCCCTGCCCTCGATGGCGAAAAGCCTCGGGGAGAGCCCGCTGCATATGCACATGGTTATCGTCTCCTACGTGCTGACGGTGGCGCTGATGCTGCCCGCCAGCGGCTGGCTGGCGGACCGGGTCGGGGTGCGAAACGTCTTCTTTACGGCGATTGTGCTGTTCACCGTCGGCTCGCTGTTTTGCGCTCAGGCCAATACCCTTAACCAGCTGGTCATGGCCCGCGTGCTGCAAGGGGTCGGCGGCGCGATGATGGTGCCCGTCGGGCGGCTGACGGTAATGAAAATCGTCCCCCGGGATCAGTACATGGCGGCGATGACCTTCGTGACGCTGCCGGGCCAGATCGGGCCGCTGCTCGGCCCGGCGCTGGGGGGCATTCTGGTGGAGTACGCCTCCTGGCACTGGATTTTTCTCATCAATATTCCGGTCGGGATCGTCGGCGCTATCGCCACCCTGTGGCTGATGCCGAACTACACCATGCAGACGCGGCGTTTTGATATTTCAGGCTTTATTCTGCTGGCGCTGGGGATGGCGACGCTGACGCTGGCGCTGGACGGGCAAAAAGGGCTGGGCATTTCGTCGTCGATGCTGGCGCTGCTGGTGGCGGTCGGCCTGCTGTCTGTCCTGCTCTATCTGTGGCACGCCAAAGGCAGCGACAGCGCGCTCTTTAGCCTGAAGCTCTTTCACACCCACACCTTTTCGCTGGGGCTGGCCGGCAGCTTTGCCGGGCGCATCGGCAGCGGCATGCTGCCGTTCATGACGCCGGTGTTCCTGCAAATCGGCCTTGGCTTCTCTCCGTTTCATGCGGGCCTGATGATGATCCCGATGGTTATCGGCAGTATGGGGATGAAGCGTATGGTGGTGCAGGTGGTCAACCGCTTCGGCTACCGCCGGGTGCTGGTCGGCGCGACGCTTGGGCTGGCGCTGGTGAGCCTGCTGTTTATGACCACCGCGCTGCTGGGCTGGTACTGGCTGCTGCCGCCGGTGCTGTTCCTGCAGGGGATGGTCAACTCCAGCCGGTTCTCGTCAATGAACACCCTGACGCTCAAGGACCTGCCGGACGAGCTCGCCAGCAGCGGCAACAGCCTGCTGTCGATGATTATGCAGCTGTCGATGAGTATTGGCGTAACCGTCGCCGGGCTGCTGCTCGGCCTGTACGGCCAGCACCATATCGGCGTCGACAGCACCGTTTCACATCAGGTCTTCCTGTATACCTGGCTCAGCATGGCGGCTATCATCGCGCTCCCGGCGCTGCTCTTCGCCCGCGTGCCGGATGACGTCAGTAAGAACGTGGTGATTTCCCGACGCAGAAGGAGCGAGCCGTGAAAATCTGGCGCCCAGGCATTACCGCAAAGCTGTTTCTGGCTATTCTCACTACCTGTATCGTGCTGCTTATCAGCATGCACTGGGCAGTGCGTTTAAGCTTTGAGCACGGCTTTATCGATTACATCAAGCGCGGCAACGAGCAGCGCCTGCAGCTGCTGAGCGAAGCGCTGGCGGAACAGTACGCCACCCACGGCAACTGGCTTTTTCTGCGCAATAACGACCGTTTCGTGTTTCAGATCCTGCGATCGCTTGAGCATGACAGCAGCGACGATCGCCCCGGCCCCGGCATGCCGCCGCACGGCTGGCGCACCCAGTTCTGGGTGGTGGATCAGAACGCCCAGGTGCTGGTTGGCCCGCGCGCGCCCATCCCGCCGGACGGCACCCGGCGCGGCATTATGGTCAACGGCATGGAGGTCGGCGCGGTGATCGCCTCGCCGGTTGAGCGCCTGACCCGCAACACCGATATCAATTTCGACCGTCAGCAGAAACGCACCAGTTGGCTTATCGTCGGCCTGGCGACGCTGCTGACGGCGCTGGCGACCTTCCCGCTGGCGCGCGGCCTGCTGGCACCGGTCAAGCGGCTGGTGGAGGGGACGCACAAGCTGGCGGCGGGCGATTTCTCCACCCGCGTGGCGGCGACCGACGCCGACGAACTCGGCAGGCTGGCGCAGGATTTTAACCAGCTCGCCAGCACCCTTGAGCGCAACCAGCAGATGCGGCGCGACTTTATGGCCGATATCTCCCACGAGCTGCGCACGCCGCTGGCGGTGCTGCGCGGTGAGCTGGAGGCGATTCAGGACGGCGTGCGTAAATTTACGCCGGAATCGGTCGCGTCGCTGCAGGCGGAGGTCGCCACCCTGACCAAGCTGGTGGATGACCTGCACCAGCTGTCGATGTCCGACGAAGGCGCGCTGGCCTATCAGAAATCGCCGACCGACGTGGTCTCGCTGCTGGAGATGGCGGCGGGCGCGTTTCGCGAGCGCTTTGCCCAGCGCGGGCTGACGCTGACGCTGCGGCTGCCGGAAAGCGCCACCGTTTTTGGCGATCGCGACCGCCTGATGCAGCTGTTCAACAACCTGCTGGAAAACAGCCTGCGCTACACCGATGCCGGCGGTCAGCTGCTGATCGGCGCGGAGAAGAGCGCCGGCCTGCTGACCCTGCAGTTTGCCGACAGCGCGCCGGGCGTCACGGACAAACAGCTGGCCATGCTCTGCGAGCGTTTCTACCGCGCCGAAGGTTCGCGCAACCGCGCCAGCGGCGGCTCCGGACTGGGGCTTGCCATTTGCGTCAACATCGTCGCCGCGCACGGCGGCCAGCTTCACGCCGCGCATTCGCCTTTTGGCGGGGTTAGCATTAAAGTAGAATTACCGTTGGATCGCGATGTATCGAGAGACGTATGACCGTATTACCTGTTGATGAAAACGCCCCGCGCATACTGATAGTTGAAGATGAGCCCAAGCTTGGGCAGCTGCTGATCGATTACCTGCTGGCGGCGAACTATGCGCCGACGCTGATTAGCCATGGCGACAAAGTGCTGCCCTATGTGCACCAGTCGCCTCCGGCGCTGATCCTGCTCGACCTGATGCTGCCCGGCACCGACGGCCTGACGCTGTGCCGCGAAATCCGCCGCTTCTCCGACGTGCCGATTGTGATGGTCACCGCCAAGATAGAGGAAATCGACCGCCTGCTGGGGCTGGAGATTGGCGCGGATGACTATATCTGTAAGCCCTACAGCCCCCGTGAAGTGGTGGCGCGCGTCAAGACCATCCTGCGCCGCTGCCGCCCGCATCGCGAGCTGCAGGCGATGGACGCCGAAAGCCCGCTTATCGTCGACGAGAGCCGCTTTCAGGCCTCCTGGCGCAACAAGCTGCTGGACCTCACTCCGGCGGAATTCCGCCTGCTGAAAACGCTGTCGCAGGAGCCGGGAAAAGTTTTCTCCCGCGAGCAGCTGTTAAACCATCTGTATGATGACTATCGCGTGGTGACCGACCGCACCATCGACAGCCATATCAAAAACCTGCGCCGCAAGCTGGAGGCGCTCGACGCCGAGCAGTCGTTTATCCGCGCCGTGTACGGCGTAGGCTATCGCTGGGAGGCGGACGCCTACCGGACGGCCTGATAACGCCGCGCCCTCTTCCTTCGCCGGGCGCGGGTAAAGGTTTACTCCCCTGCCCTGCGGCGCTACAATGCCCGCCCTTAATGCAGGGGCTCTCCCCTAACCGTCTCATCAGGTGAGACGAGTCTGACCTGTCATCAGAACGAGAACATCATGTTTAAACCGGAACTCCTTTCCCCGGCGGGAACGCTGAAAAATATGCGTTACGCTTTCGCCTATGGCGCTGACGCCGTTTATGCGGGCCAGCCGCGCTATTCGCTGCGCGTGCGCAATAACGAATTCAACCACGAAAACCTGCAGCAGGGGATCAATGAAGCCCACGCGCTGGGAAAAAAATTCTACGTGGTGGTCAACATTGCGCCGCATAACGCCAAGCTGAAAACCTTCATTCGCGACCTGAAGCCGGTTGTGGAAATGGGTCCCGACGCGCTTATCATGTCCGACCCGGGGCTGATTATGCTGGTGCGCGAGCACTTCCCGGAAATGGATATCCATCTTTCGGTGCAGGCGAACGCCGTCAACTGGGCAACGGTGAAATTCTGGCAACAGATGGGGCTGACCCGCGTGATCCTCTCCCGCGAGCTGTCGCTGGAAGAAATTGAAGAGATTCGCCAGCAGGTGCCGGAAATGGAAATCGAGATTTTCGTCCACGGCGCGCTGTGCATGGCCTACTCTGGCCGCTGCCTGCTTTCCGGCTACATCAACAAGCGCGATCCGAACCAGGGGACCTGCACCAACGCCTGCCGCTGGGAATATAACGTGCAGGAAGGCAAAGAGGACGCTATCGGCAACATCGTCCACAAATATGAGCCTATCCCGGTGCAAAACGTCGAGCCGACGCTTGGCGAAGGCGCGCCGACGGATAAAGTGTTCATGATTGAAGAAGCGCAGCGTCCGGGCGAATACATGACCGCCTTTGAAGACGAGCACGGCACCTACATCATGAACTCGAAAGATCTGCGCGCCATTGCGCACGTCGAGCGTCTGACGCAGATGGGCGTTCACTCGCTGAAAATTGAAGGCCGCACCAAGTCCTTCTACTACTGCGCGCGCACCGCTCAGGTCTACCGCAAAGCCATTGACGACGCCGCCGCCGGTAAGCCGTTCGATACCTCGCTGCTGGAGACTCTGGAAGGCCTGGCGCACCGCGGCTACACCGAAGGCTTCCTGCGCCGTCACACCCACGACAGCTACCAGAACTACGAATACGGCTATTCCGTCTCCGAGCGCCAGCAGTTTGTCGGCGAATTTACCGGCGAGCGTAACGGCCACCTGGCCGCCGTGGCGGTGAAGAACAAGTTCGCTATCGGCGACAGCCTTGAGCTGATGACCCCGCAGGGCAACGTCAACTTCACGCTGGAGCACATGGAAAACGCCAAAGGCGAAACTATGAGCGTCGCACCGGGCGACGGCTACACAGTATGGTTGCCTGTACCCGAGGAGATGGCGCTGGATTATGCGCTGCTGATGCGCAATTTCACTGGACAGACCACGCGTAATCCTCACGGTAAGTAGTTAATCTGGGTTATTTTTTCGATACGGAAGATTCTTAGAAACGGATCACATACCGTCTCGCTTAATGCGGGTATTATTCGAGGCGCTGAAAAACATAACCCATAAATGCTAGTTGTACCAGGAACCACCTCCTTAGCCTGCGTAATCTCCCTTACGCAGGCTTATTTTTTTGGCCTAACAAAATGAAATAAAAGGATTTATTTGAGGTCATGTCCACACATTGACCACATCGATAAAAAAAGCCCCGCGATTACGGGGTTTTTCATCTACATCCAATGTATTGATTGTTGACCATCTGGTGTCGGATGGGGTACCCCCACCTCACACAACGTCCTCAGCGCCACGACACGCCGCCGCACCTCGTTCTACAACGCAACAGGGACGCTCTCAGGCGCTGAATTAATAAATTAAATACCCGCCTCAGCGCGCAATGCTTATCCCGCCTCGCCTGCCATCTTTATCGGTCGGTTTTAATGCAGTTGCATGACCACTCAGGATCCCCGCCAGCTCTGGCTGCGCACACCCACAACGAGTCCCCCTGACGCATGCAAAACAATGCATCTGTTGCATGCATGGCTAAAAAACGGGGAAATTGCGGAAAAATGACATAAAAAAACTGGCATTCGAGGGGCCGGTTTAGGGGAAGTTCTATTGTGATTACTGGCGCGTAATGCGCCAATGATACTGAGTAGGCACATGCTGCCGACAATCATCAGAAAAATCGTCGCCCACGGATTTTCATAAATGAGAGATAACATATTGATATAGATCCTTTTATTCGTGCATTCTGATGTGATTTAGTAGGTCTTTGATGACCTGACCGAGCTCAACCTCGCTCGCATGCTCAACCAACTTGTCGGTAGGTGTCAATCTCACGTGAGCTAAGGTCACTATTCTGCACCAGACAGGTAATGTGTTTCGACCAATGCTTAAGCCACTCACCATCAAAAGAAATGGAATTTTGCATGTCTAAAAACCTCGATTTATTTAACCAGCAAACGGCAGAAATCTTCGCGATGTTATGGGAAAATTTTCCTGTGCCGCAGATGATTAAATACGAAAAATTTAACGCCGCACTACCCGATGACTACTTTGACCAACTTAACTCACCGGAAATGAAAGCGTTAGACCAGTTACGAAGTGTGGTTGAAGGCACATTCACTTTTCTTGGTGAGAATAGGTACATCCACTACAAAACCAATCACCAGTCACATTTCGGGGATGTCAGACTGACTGAAAAAGCACTTGTAGTGCTCAACAAAAAGCCCGAAGCGCTCAATAGCAATGAAACGATGGGCGATAAAATTATCGATGCGGTGAAAGATGGGAAGCCTGCAGTCATTACAGGTGCGGTGACCAATCTACTTACCCTAGGCTTAAACTTGGCGACCACAAGTATTTAATTAACGCTTATTTAAACATTTGTAACATAAAATCATTAACTGTGTGAGATGTTAAAATGGAACTTAAACTAAAAAACATAACTAGTTACCGAAAAGATCAATTTACAACAATCAACCTCAGTAAAAAGATTAATATTTTTTATGGCCAAAATGGCTCTGGAAAATCCACAATATCTAATTTCTTCTATAACATGAATGATGAGTCTTTTAATGAATGCGAATGTTCACTCATTGAAAACTATCGCCCCTTTGTATACAACACTAAATTTATTGAGGAGAATTTTTATAATACCAGCGAACAAAAAGGAGTTTTTACCCTTAGCAAAGAGAATGCTGACATTGAAAAAGAAATTAATGAAAAAGAGTTACTAAAGCAGAACCTCACTGAACAATACAAAGAAAAAAAATCATTCCGTGATAGATTAGTAAATAATGATAATCAAGCGGAAAGTAAATGCATAGATTCAGTATGGGAGAAAACTGAAAACCTAAGAACATCATCTTTAAAACCATTAATGAAAGGTTCGCTAGGTAGTAAAAAATCCTTTTATGATAATTTAAAAAAAGCAACAGAAGCCCTCAATATAGACCTTAACAGCTTAGCCCGTGAATATGATGAATTGCTAAAACACAGAAACATCGAGTGCCCGACTATAACACTACCAATAAAAGATTTCTTGCTACCTCATGAACATGAATTATTAGCAACACCTATAATTGACCTCAGTAACAGCTATCTTTCAGAAAATATAAAAAAATTGCAAAATCTTGATTGGGTAAAAGCCGGTAAGGAATTATACCTAAATGATGATTATTGCCCATTCTGCCAAGAGAAGACAATCACAGCTAATTTTATTAAAGCCATAGAGTCAATTTTTGATGAGAGCTATAGCAGCAAAACAGATCAAATTAATACAATCCGAGAGAAATTAATTCATAACATGCGGAGTCACTTACAACAACTTGAACATGAAGTAATGCAATGTTCCATTCTAAGTGATGAAGAAAAAGAAAAATCCATAGCCTATATTGCGTTATTAGGTCGCACTCTTGATAAAAATGCTTCATTATTGAATGAAAAAGTAAAAAACCCATCTATATCCATTACATTACATGTCGATGATGAGTCACACACAAATATATATACTGAGATCGCAAAACACAATAAAAAAATCAACGACATAAATCAAAAAGCTAAAAGTTTCAAAAAAAGTGAAATGTCTATTAAAGAAAAAATATGGGCTGGAGTCCAATATTTTTGTCACACTGATTTGGAGATCCTAAGAGCCGAAAAGGAAAAAAACAAAACAGAGTTAGAAACAACAGACAAAGATATTGAGCACATAACAAAATCAGGTAAAGAAACCAGCAACAAAATCCAAGAATTACGAGCAAATGTTTCAAACATAGACACAACAATCGACTCAATAAATAATAGACTTAAAAATTTAGGAATTGATAACTTCAACATTAAAAAGCATACAAAAGGTGAAGATAAATATGTCATCGCACGTACTGAAAATCCTGAGGGAGAAAATGTGTATCGCTCCCTTAGTGAAGGAGAAAAAACACTCATAACTTTTCTTTATTTTGTTGAGTACTGCAAAGGAAAGACCGACAAATCCGACACTGACAATAGAGAACCACTCATAGTTATTGATGACCCAATCTCCAGTCTCTCACAAAACTATATATATGATATTGCATCAATGGTTCACTTTGAAATATTCGAGACACCAGCTTCTAAAAAAGTAATAGTACTGACACACAACCTATATTTTTTCCACGAATTAGTCAAGCTGGTACCAAAAAGCAAGAATGATAAAATATACAAGAGAGACTATCACTTAGGAAAGATAAGTAAAAACACACACAGCACCTTTACAGAAATAGATAAAAGCAGCCTGAAGAATGAATATCAATCCTTGTGGCAAATACTAAAAGATGCACAACATGGAAAGATTAACAAAATAATCATACCAAACATCATGAGAAATATCCTAGAATATTATTTTGCATTTGTGCATAAAACCGACGCACTTCAAACGGAATTAATAAAACTAGCTCAAAATGAAGAGAATGGGAATTTCAGAGCGTTCTATCGATTTATTAATAGAGGATCACACTCAGACTCTGTAAACATATCTGACATGGGAGAAATTTCACCCGATAAATATATGGAACAACTAAGAAAAATATTTTCAATGACAGGTGACGAGCAACATTATCTAAAAATGATGGACGAGACTGAGGATGAGGCTGTTACCGCTTAGGTCGCACATCATCGTGTTGGGTATGAACGGCGGTGTTTACACACCGTCTCCCAACGCCCAAAACGATAGCGATTGTACTGACGCACATTCACTAGTTTTAACATGAGATCATCTCCATGCCAGCACTATTGTTGCCAATAGCAGCCTTTACACCCTTTGTATAAAGCAAATACTAAGAGTAATGCAGGATTGATATCCCAAGCGGTAACGTAGGTATTCTACGGCAGCTACTGCAAAAGATCAAAACCTCAATTGAACCCAAACCACTCATCATTAATGAGATATGAGAACTTCCTCCCCTCAAATGTCATAGTCGTACCTCGTGCCAGAACCTGAAGTTCCCACCATTGCGGTGTGATACCTTGCAGTGCCAACTCGAAGCGGATGCGAGGGATCTGGGTCCGCTCCGCTTTAGTCATTCGCCCTGAGCGATGATATACAGATCAAATTCCCCCCTCATCTGCAGCAGCTCGCGCGGCCTCGACCCTGTCGTCAAACTCGTTGGCAATACTCACCTCGCGCGGCAATTTGCGCAGTTCTCGGTAAGCCACATAGTCGGGAGACCAATCGGTTTAAACTGAGGGATACGCCATGTAGACGCCTATGCGGTCACGGCTGCTGCCGTATCTTTCAGAGGCTGGACATATTGCCTCCATCGATCTTCACGCATGTTTCATACGTTCATTGAGCGTTTCAATGATATAAGCATTTACCGACGTTTCGTGCTCCGCGGCGGCCTGGGTTAAACGCTCTCCAAATGATTCTGGATAACGTAGCGTGAAGGTTTTAATTTTCTCCTGATGCGTGTAGGCCTCAATACCTGCTGCTTTACAATCATCAAGGTACTCGCGCAGTGAGATCTCACCTTCTTTTTTCAGACCCTGGATACTGTCGGAGACGAAGTCGCAATATCCCGTCAGGCCGAGGAACTTACCGCGAAAAGCGCCAAGTTCTGGAACATAGCTAATCACTGCAGGCTGCCCCGCTATCTCAATCGTGTTTGGCGTTGATGCCTTGCTCATGGCTTTACTCCTGTACTCTCCAGCCAGTCACGCAGGTTGGCTACTGCGCCTTTATCGGTATCCGGTGATGTATGAGGTCGATGGAAACTGGCAATACTACCGTTCAGCAGAAATTTGCAGCGTGAACCTCGACCCTCTTTCACCTCACCGCCTAAGGCCTTGATCATGGATTCTATATCAGCCCACTTAATGCCAGATTGAGCGGGTGATTTAAATATTTGTTCCAGCGTACTTTTTTGTTTCTTCCGTAGTAATGAAACGCGCTCTTTCATTCCCTTGCCTCTCGAAGTCGCCTTATGAAGTCATTATTGCCATCGGCAGGATGAAGTCAAGTTGTGCAGTCACTCACCTCTGACTTTCCTCTCATCGACCAGCCATAGCCCACCCGCAGGCGCTGATTAACGACGGCAGAATATCGAGGGCGAGCGGCTGGTGTAAAACTGCCAGGTGTCGCTGTTGAGACGGACGATGCTCAGGTAAAACGGCGTGTTCGCCCGCAGATAGAAATCCGGTAGCGTATCCAGCAGCAGCGGCGAGACGGTTTTCTCGCCGGTGCTTGATACCGCCGTCTGTGAATGCAAAAAATAGTCGTTTCCCTTGCGCGTGAAGGTAAACCAGACGTTTTGGTTAACTGCTTCAGTTCGCCCGTCGGCGGTGGTAATTTCTCCCCGCAGCAGCGCCACACCCCGCGAACCGTCAAAGGAATAACGGATAGAAATATTGCTGTTGCTGTCCGGATATTGCACCAGTAAATCACCGGTACAATCAAAATGGGAACGTTGCCAGTTTTGTAATAACCAGGTGGCGAGCACCGACAACACTACCAAAAAACAAATAAAAATTAACCATTTAATATTATATTGCCGCATCACGTGGCCCCCGAATATAATAATGGGTTACACATTCATTATTTCCCCAACGGGTGTATTGCTCGCGACAGGTCAGTGCCGATATCCGAGGGAAATTAGGGTACACTGTTAAATATACCCATGGGTAATTTTCACATTCCAGTGCATTTTCTTTAATAAACTGCTGGTGTTTATTAAAATGAATAACATCCTGATTCGCAAACCAATGACAGCCGTGAGCATCCGCCAGCGGCACATAGCGGGTAAGCCGCGTATCGAACTCCAGCCGCCAGGTTACCACCGAGGCGAAAAGACAGCTCAGCATCGCCGTCAGCACCCACCAGACCGTCGTCATGCCGCGGGAAGGCGCAGGCAGCGGCATCGTTCTCTCACGCTCAGGCTTCGCGTCAACCTCAGTTGCCACGGGCTCAACATCCAGCTCCTGCACCTGTAGCGACGCCTCAAGACGGATGCCGACGCGCGGCACAGTAACGATCAGATCCTCGTTCAACCCGAGCTCTTTAAATGCCCGTCGCAGCAGAGAAATGTTTTGGTAAAAGGTATTATTCGTTACCTGCGCGCCATTATTCGTCCAGACCTGCTGGAAGAAATAATCCCGCTCGATAACCTGGCCATGATGTTGTAGTAGCAATAATAAACAACGACTTGCCGGATTACTTAGGGATAAGCGTTTTGTTTCATCAGAGATTACGTACAATACGTTTCTCTCATGCCAGAAAGCAACAATACCCTCCAGCAAAAATATTTTTGCCATCATAGTCCTTGAATTTGGATTTATGTAAATTCAGCTGAAGTTCATTCAACAATTGTTAATTTACTTCAGTAGTAAATCCCCAATGATTTCCTTCATCATTAATCACCACAAAGTTTATCTTATTATTCCCCACAGATGGAGGGGAGGTATTAAAAATCTGCCGCGCAGAATACGGAGGGATCACTATTCCAGTTATGGAATAATTGCCAAAATGAACCTCTGACAGTGATATACTCCACGAACCTTGATTGCTGGCGTAAATTCCACCATTACGATAGCTAAAACTCAGAAGATTGATGGATTTTTCAGTCAGCACCCCTATGTTTACTGGCCTCCATAGCACTTTAAGTTGATTTCTAAGGGCCAGACGCACTTTTTCACCGATTTGTTCGTTTTTTACACCCGGCGGTATCTGGTAGATGTTGAGCCAGTACAGCGATTCCCGGTCGGTTGGCAGGCCGCGCCCGGAGGTCAGCATGCGCAGTTCGCGCCGCTCGCCCGGCAGCATTTTGAGTACCGGCGGGATCACCACGAACGGCGCCTGGGCCTGCGAAGGCCCCTTGTCCGGAGCGCCGTCATCCACCCAGCTTTGTACCACCACCGGGTACTCGCCGTCATTTACCAGCGAGATAGTGCGCTGATACTCGCCGTGATTAAACACCACCCGGGTGACGTTAACGTTAACCGCCGCGTGCAGGCTAAACGCCAGCCACCACAGGCTACTGAATACGCAGCAATACTTGCGCATATGATGAATAACTCCCCGCAGTGACGTCGTCGGCGCCGAAGCTCGCCAGGCGCGCTTCAAAGCTCTCGCTGTAGTAATTTACGCCATTCTGGCTACCGTTTTGCTGGGTATTGTTCCCCAACACCGGCATCCAGCCGCCGCTGGCGCCGGTACCCGCCGCCGAGGAGGTCAGAAAACCGATGGCCGTTTGCCCGCGATAAACCTGTACGCCGACGCCTCGGGCGTGGCCGGGCGCGCCGTAGGCGCTATCCAGCAGCCAGCTGATGGCGCTGCCGCTCGTCAGGCCAAACTGCTGCGCGCTGGCGACGCTGCTTTCCGGCGCTAAAAACCCCAGCGCCACGTTGCTTTTCCCGGTCGCCACCCCGGAGATAACCGTGGATTCGCAAGAAAACGCTATCTGAAACGGCGCAGAGGAATACTCCTTGCGCCGAAGCTGCGCCGCCGAAATCGGCGGCAGGCGTACTACCGGCGTAAAATCCGTGACCTGGCACATCGCCGCGCGCTTTACGGTGATACCGTTGCCGTAAAGGCTTATCACCGACGGCCAATCGTTTGCCCACCCGGCCCAGTTGCCGCCCCGGTGCGGCTGGCCGACCCGAATATCCCAGGAAGCAGTGCCCGGCCCGCGAAACACCAGATAGGCGTTGGGGTTAACATAGCTGTTGTAGGTTGCCGACTGCGCCTGATTGGCGAAATAGCGCACGTCCAGCGTTTTAATCAGCTCCACGCTGATGGTGGAAAAGTTTTTGGCTTTAATCAGGAAATTTCCATCCGTATCGGTATCCAGATTCTCCAGCGGACGCTGCTGCCAGCTGTCGGTAAAGGTGCTGCCGCTGGCGTCGTGCGTCAGCCGCAGCGCCACGTTTTTCATCAGCGTTAAATAGGCGCCCGGCACATCGCTGGCCTCATACCACCCCGCATAGGCGTCATCGCCGTTCGTAGACCACGCCTCAAACAGCTGTCCGGCGGTGTCCGGCGTGCAGCGGAAAAAGACCTGCTCGGGATCGTAACCGCCGTTTTTATGCGCGTAAGTGGTAAACGGGATCCCGCCGCTGGCGGTCAGCAGTGTCCCGGCGGGCTGAAAACTGCCGTTGCTGCTGATATCAATGGATTTACTCAACCCCGGCAGCAGGCCGTTCCAGGCATCGTTTCCCCCGCCGCTGCGCCAGTCATTGGCGATACCGTCGGTCGCCGCGCTCAGCCGGTGGCTGCCAGCCGCGCTGTTCGATCCCGCTTTATAGGGATAAATAATGTATTCGCAGGCCGCCTGTCCCCACAGCGGAACGGCCGTCAGCAGCAATAATAGTGTTTTCATTCCAATCCTTGCGGCTGGCACGCCAGCGTTAATGCAATCAACGGCTGTTCGCGCTGCGCGTCGTTCAACGTCCACGGCAGCACGCAGCGGCTGCCCTCAAGCGTAAGCCGCCCTTTTTCCGTACCGACCCGGGCATACAGCTGGTTGCCCTGCGCCGACATCCCCACGACGTTCCCATGCTCATCCCGCACCGCCAGACCGGGCGGAAAAGGCGCGGCGTCGCGGACCGAAATCAGCAGTGGAAACCCCGACAGCGTGGAGAACCGCAGCTTTACGGCGGCCCCCGCCAGCGGCGCCACGCGGCGCTGGCTTTCCTGCAGTTCCACCTGGCTTGTCATTTCCTGGCCGTCCAGGGTGACGGTGTTATAACGGTAGGGCGTCAGCGACGGCACCAGCGCGTAGCCCTGGTCATTCACCCGCGCCCCCTGCCCGCCGCCGACCCGCGCGCCGCTGGCGCCGGGGGCCTCCACCAGCGCAAAAGTATCGCCGACCCACGGCCCGGCCACCACGCCGTGGGAATGCACCACCACCGCGCCGCGCACGCCGCCCGCCCACTGCTGGTACTGCGGCGCCTGCGAGACGCTGCCGTTGAGCGTGCCGAAGGCGGTGTTTTTTTGCAGCGTACCGCTCCAGTCCTGTCGGCTCTGCGCGCCGCCGCTTCCCTGCTGCCAGCCGGTGGAGACGGCATAGTTCAGCGTTTCCTCTGCATCCAGCGACCCGGACAGCGCCATCTGCGCACTGCTTCCGGCCTGTCGTGAGCGGCTACCTGAGAGCGACAGCGTATGTTCGCGATCGGCGACGGCCAGCGGCAGCGAGATCGTCAGCGTCGCCACATCCTCCTGCTGACGCCGGGAGACGGCGAGGCCGTTGCGCCACCAGGTATCCTGGCGGCTGAGGGCCAGCCCCAGCGTCACGCGTCCCACGGTGGTGTTGTAACCGGCCTGCAGCTGGGAGCTGCTTCCCCGGTTGCCGTAGTAATCCATCATCGATCCGGAGAGCCACAGGTTGCCGAGACCGCCCAGCGTCTGGTTTACCGTCGCCGTAAACTGGTTGCGCTGGCGCAGCGTATCTGAACGCCAGGCGCGCCCTTTTTGCGCCGCTCCGCGCTCGCCCAGCACATCGCCGTAGTCGCGGTAGCCCTGCGTCGAATAGCGGTATCCCGCCAGCGCTACGTGCGTGCCGGTGCCGGTAAAGGTGCGGCTCCAGTTGCTCTGCATCCGCCAGCCGCGCAGGTCGTCGACGCCGGTGCGGGCGTGCGACCCGGTCACATCCGCGCCAAAGGCCCCCAGACGCGTCGCCAGAACGCCGCCAATCAGCAGCGCCTGATAACCGTCGCCGATCCGCACCGCGCCATTGGCCGTCAGAATATTGGCGACGCCGCGCTCCAGCGTAAAATCGGCAAACAGGCTGTCGGAAGCGTGGTAATCGCGCGTTTTCCCCACCACCGCGCCATAGCGCCAGACGCCGGGGCGCAGGGAGAACGGTACGCTGGCGTAGGGCACGGTATAGCCGCTTTTTTTACCATCCGCGCCGGTTATCTCGACCTGTAAATCGCCGTCCCAGGCCGTATTGGGCAAATCATCGAGGATGAACGGCCCCTGGGGCACGCTGGTTTCGTACAGCGTACGGCCATTCTGCGTGACCACTACGCGCGATGGCGTTGACGCGGTACCGCGGATTTCCGGGGCATAGCCGCGCCGCGACTGCGGCCACATCCGCTGATCGGTTTCCAGCTTGACGCCCGTGAACGCCATGCTGCCCAGAAGATTTCCCGGCGTATAGCTTTCGCCAACGGTCAGCAGGCTTCCCAGACCGGCAATGGGCCGCTGCAGCCAGGTCTGTAGCGCATCCCACTGCTGCGACTCTCTGCCGTTTTCCCGCCGCCAGTTTGCCGAGGATTGCTGGCGAAATTGCCATGTTCCAAGGTTGATGCCGCTGTTCAGCCCCAGCCAGCCGTAATCGCTCTCGCGCCCGGCATTTTTGTTGTGATAAACGTTCAGGTTGTAATTACTGAACACGACGTTTTCGCCGCTCTGCCACTGCGCGGGCGGCACATAGTCGACAGGCGTGCGCTTAAGCGCCGCCTGCGGGACGCTGAGCTGCAAACGCAGCGCCCCCTGGTCAAACTGCCAGTCGCCGCCGCTCACCCGCTCCCGGGGCGTCAGGCACGCCTCGCCCTGCTCGTCCGCCGACGTCAGCCCCTGCGCCTGCCAGAAGTCAGCCGGTAAGCAGGGCGCGACATCGCCGGCGCTGTCCTTGCGAAACAGCACGTCCCGCCGCTCGACAAACTGGCCGTTCAGCCAGACGTCCACGCTGTAGCGCCCTTCGGCAATGGCGTTCTGCTGATTAAACCGCGCCAGGCTGTTTTCGTAGCCGCTGCCCAGGAACAGCGACGCATCAAAGGTATATTCTGTCGCTGCGATCGTGCCTGCGGACAACAGCAGCCAGCCCCAGCAACCCCTAGCGGCGGACGTCATCCTGATACCCTACTGCAACCCGGTGGCTAAGCGTTGCGCCCTGATCGTTAATCCAGCGCAGCGTCGCCTGTGAAATTGTCGTCACCCGCGCCGGCCATGAAACCGTGGCCCACGGCGCGACGGTTTCGCTCTGCACCCGCTGCGTGCCGTTGCCCGACACCTCAAGCGCCGAGAGCGCCAGGTAATAGCCGCTGTTGTTACGTAAAAAGAGCCTGCCGTCACGCAGCCAGACGCGGCTGGTGTTCGCCATCTCCAGCGGAGAGCCCGTCAGCCCGCGCGGACGATAGAGCACCTTCACCCGGCTGCGCACCATCACCAGCAGCTGGTTATCCTGCTGCCCGGCCTGCACCGGCGGAATATGAATAAAATTGAGCCACCACAGCGATTCTCTGTCCTGCGGGGCGGGCCCGCCCACATAGCGCAGGCGTACGGTTTGCCCCGTTTTCGCCGCCAGCCGAAACACCGGCGGCGTAGTGACGAAAGGCGCTTTCGCCGTTTGCGGCGTGGACTGCGGATCGCCATCATCCACCCACACCTGCACCACGCCGGGAAAATCATCATGATTGGTGAGCTGAACGCTCACCTCACGGCCGTCGGCGGGGTAAATCACGCGGCTGCCGGTCATCACGACGCCCGCCTGCGCGCTCGCGCACATCAGCATCCCGACCAGGGCAAGAGTCAATCCTTTCATCACCTGCGGCCCGCTTAGAGGTACGTGACGGCGTATTGCACCGTACCCACGACCGTACCGGCGGTCGCGCCGCCGTTCGGGCTGTAATACTGCACGGCGTAATCATGCTCGCCCGACGTACTGCCAGCGGCGACGGTGATTCCGGCCACCGGCGTCGGGTCGCGCAGATCGATAACCGTCGTTCCCGTCGCATCGGTTAAAAGCTGCAGCTCCACGTTTTGCGCCGTACCGGTATTCGCCAGGTTGCCGAGCGCGGTCATGTTATTGGCGACAAACACCGTTTTGATATCCAGGGCGTTGGTGTCAGCGGTACAGCCGGTTACCCCCAGCGTAAAGGTGGTTAACCCCGCAGAGGACGACGCCGACGTCAGTTCGCTTTTCGCCACGGAAGGCAGCAGCACGACCGGACGCGCATTCACCCCGTTAACGGTCACTTCACAGGTTTGTTCCGTGACCTCGCCTTTGAACGTAATGGTATTGGCTGAATCCGCCATCGCCATATTGCTCAATAACAATGTCATGCCGCCCGTAATGCCAATATGCAGCGCACTGAAATATTTTAATTTCATAGAATTGTCCCTTATAAATAATAACGCTGACATCCTGCTAAGGCGCACCCGTCCCACCGTCTAAAAAAGATGGGCTATAATGCTTGCTAGCAAATTAATGGAGGCCAGTAATATTCGATCGCATCATAGGATTAACCCTACGATGACTGTTAGTTTAAGAATAATCCTGAAAAGTAAAACCTTTATTTTCTCAAATGCGCAAAAGGGACTTCTTAAATAAGAAAATCCGCCTTAAATGCAATCTTAATGCATTGATATTGCTAACAATAAGAAAAATACAGTCATAATAATATATTTTATCTTAAGGCCATTTAAGAGTCAGAACTTACGAATTATCTGGCGATAGCTCTAAAAAGCGAGGTTAATGAATATTAATTTATCGGCTTGTTTAGTGAAAGCCTCGAGGAATGGACAAGAAAATAACACGTCCTCCTCGCGATGAGGAGGACGAAAGCATCAGGCGATTGTCACCTTGCCATCCAGATACACATCCTGTACGGCGTTAATTAATTTAACGCCATCAGCCATCGATTTTTTAAACGCTTTACGTCCGAGAATAAGCCCCATTCCGCCAGCGCGTTTATTAATTACCGCCGTGCGTACCGCATCGGCCATATCGTTGTCGCCCGCCGCGCCGCCGGAGTTAATCAGCCCCGCGCGTCCCATATAGCAGTTCGCCAGCTGATAGCGCACCAGATCGATCGGGTTATCGGTGGTCAGCTTGCTGTACACCCGTTCGTCGGTGTAGCCGTAGTTCACCGCCCTATAGCCGCCGTTGTTTTCCGCCATTTTTTGCTTGACGATATCCGCGCCGATCGTGGCGGCCAGATGGTTGGCCTGGCCGGTTAAGTCGGCGGAAACATGGTAGTCCACGCCGTCCTTCTTAAAGGCCGAGTTACGCAAGTAGGCCCACAGCACGGTGACCATCCCCAGCTCATGCGCGCGCTCAAAGGCCGCCGATATTTCTTCAATCTGGCGGCGGGATTCTTCTGAGCCGAAGTAGATAGTCGCGCCGACGGCGACCGCCCCCATGTTGAAGGCCTGCTCGACGCTGGCGTACAGCGTCTGGTCAAAGGTGTTGGGGTAGCTCAGGGTTTCGTTATGGTTCAGTTTGACGAGAAACGGAATGCGGTGCGCATAGCGGCGCGACACGGAGGCCAGCACGCCATAGGTTGAGGCCACGCAGTTGCATCCGGCCTCAATCGCCAGCTCGACGATGTTCCTGGGATCAAAATAAAGCGGATTAGCGGCAAAGGAGGCGCCGGCGGAGTGCTCAACGCCCTGGTCTACCGGTAATATAGAAAGGTAGCCGGTTCCTGCAAGACGCCCGGTGTTGTACAGCGTCTGCATATTGCGTAATACCGCAGGGGGACGATCATTATCTATCATCACCCGCGAAACGTAATCCGCCCCGGGGAGATAGAGCTGGTCTGCCGGAATGGTCATACAACGATGCTGTAAAAGGCCGTCGGCGTCTTTGCCAAGTAGCTGCGCAATATCAGTCATAGTGATAACTCCCGTAAGAGCCAACCTGCGTTGGCCATGAATTGTCCTGGGCCAGTTTTTTGGCCAGCCATAAGCCTGGTATGCGACCGCCGGAATTTCCAGCCGATTTGTGCGCTTTTCAGGCTCATCGGCTGACACGATTCACTGAAGAGTAAACTGTTAAGTCGCTCAAAGAATCACCTCAAAGGTATTTAAAAGGTATTATTAAATGGTATTGTTCAGGCGTACCTTACCTGTCATGAAGGATTTACTTATGAAAACTACAGTCAAACTGTCGTTCATGATGTTCGTTGAATGGTTTATCTGGGGCGCCTGGTTTGTTCCGCTGTGGCTTTGGCTTAACAAAAGCGGCTTCAGCGCCGGGGAGATCGGCTGGTCCTACGCCTGTACCGCTATCGCCGCCATCCTGTCGCCTATTCTCGTCGGCTCGCTGACGGACCGCTTCTTCTCCGCGCAAAAAGTGCTGGCGGTGCTGATGTTCGCCGGCGCCATCCTGATGTACTTCGCCGCGCAGCAGACCACCTTCAGCGGCTTCTTCCCGCTGCTGCTGGCCTACTCGCTGACCTATATGCCGACGATTGCGCTGACCAACAGCATCGCTTTTGCCAACGTCCCCGACGTCGAGCTCGACTTCCCGCGCATCCGCGTGATGGGGACTATCGGCTGGATAGGCTCCGGGCTGGTCTGCGGCTTCTTGCCGCAGATGATGGGCTTTGCCGATATTTCGCCCACCAACGTACCGCTGCTGATCACCGCCGCAAGCTCGCTGGTGCTTGGGGTGTTCGCCTTCTTCCTGCCGGATACGCCGCCGAAGAGTACCGGCAAGCTCGACCTGAAGGTGATGCTCGGTCTGGACGCGCTGGTGCTGCTGCGCGATAAGAACTTTCTTGTCTTCTTTGTCTGCTCATTCCTGTTCGCTATGCCGCTGGCGTTCTACTACATCTTCGCTAACGGCTATCTGACCGAAGTGGGGATGAAAAACGCCACGGGCTGGATGACGCTCGGCCAGTTCTCCGAAATCTTCTTTATGCTGGCGCTGCCGTTCTTCACTAAGCGCTTTGGTATTAAAAAGGTTCTATTACTTGGTCTTATCACCGCGGCCATCCGCTATGGCTTCTTCGTTTACGGCGGCGCAGAGCAATACTTCACCTATGGCCTGCTGTTCCTCGGTATCCTGCTGCACGGCGTGAGCTACGATTTCTACTACGTCACGGCGTACATTTATGTCGATAAAAAGGCGCCGGTTCATATGCGCACCGCCGCGCAGGGGCTGATTACGCTGTGCTGCCAGGGCTTCGGCAGCCTGCTGGGCTACCGCCTGGGCGGCGTGATGATGGAAAAAATGTTTGCATATAAAGAGCCGGTGAACGGACTGACCTTTAACTGGGCGGGAATGTGGACCTTCGGCGCGGTGATGATTGCCGTTATCGCCGTCCTGTTCATGCTGCTGTTCCGCGAATCGGATAAAGAGATTGTGGCGATCAATGACGCTACGCTGGCACAAGGGGAAGCAAAATGAAGGAACAACGAATTCTGGGTGCCTTATACGGTCAGGCGCTTGGCGACGCGCTGGGGATGCCATCGGAGCTATGGCCAAGAGCGCGGGTGAAGGCCCACTTCGGCTGGATAGACCGCTTTTTGCCCGGCCCGGCGGAGAACACGGCGGCCTGCTACTTTGGCCGCGCGGAGTTCACCGACGACACCTCAATGGCGCTGTGCCTTGCCGATGCGCTGATTGAGTGCGACGGCAACATCGTCCCGGACGTCATTGGCCGCCATATCCTGAAATGGGCGCAGGGATTCGACGCCTTTAACAAAAACGTGCTCGGCCCGACTTCGAAAATTGCGCTCAACGCCATCCGCGACGGTAAACCGGTGCGCGAGCTTGAGAACAACGGCGTGACCAACGGCGCGGCGATGCGCGTATCGCCGCTCGGCTGCATGCTGCCGACCGGGGATCTCGACGCCTTCATCGACGCCGTTGCGCTGGCCTCCAGCCCGACGCACAAATCCGATCTCGCCGTGGCGGGCGCGGTCGTCATCGCCTGGGCGGTATCGCGCGCGGTTGACGGCGCGGGCTGGCAGGAGATTGTCGACGCGCTGCCCGCCGTCGCCCGCCACGCTCAGGAAAAACGGATTACTACCTTTAGCGCCTCGCTGGCGCTGCGCATTGAGCTGGCCATCAAAACCGTACGCGAGGCCAACGGCGTAGAGTCCGCCTGCGAGCAGCTGTATCAGCTTGTCGGCGCGGGCACCAGCACCCTGGAGTCCGTCGCCTGCGCGGTGGCGCTGGTCGACCTTGCCGGTACCGACCCGAACCGCTGCGCCATCCTGTGCGCCAACCTCGGCGGCGACACCGATACCATTGGCGCCATGGCGACCGCCATCTGCGGCGCGCTCCACGGTATTGCCGGGATCAATCCCGAATTTAAGCAGGAGCTGGATGCGGTCAATCAGCTGGACTTCCAGCGCTATGCCGCCGCCCTGCTCCACTTCCGTCAGCAGCGGGAGGCGGTATGTTAGCCGGGAAACTCGCCCACCTGCGCCAGCAGCGCCCGGTGACGGTGATCGGCTCGGCGGTGATCGACGTCATCGCCGATGCTTACGCGCTGCCGTGGCGGGGCTGCGATATCGAACTCCAGCAGCAGAGCGTGAACATCGGCGGCTGCGCGCTCAACGTGGCGGTGGCGCTCAGGCGTCTTGGCATCAGCGCCTGCAACGCCCTGCCGCTCGGCCAGGGCGTCTGGGCGGATATTGTGCGCCACAACCTCGCCCGTCAGGGCATTGAAAGCGTGATTGAGACCGACGCCGGCGACAACGGCTGGTGTCTGGCGCTGGTCGAGCCTGACGGCGAGCGGACGTTTATGTCCTTTACCGGAGTGGAAAACGCCTGGTGCGACGACTGGCTGGCGCGCCTGCCCGAGGCCAGCGACGGGCTGGTGTATCTGTCCGGTTACCAGCTTACGGCGGCCTGCGCGCCGCTGCTGGTCGGCTGGCTGGAGTCGCACCCCGGCATGACCGCGCTTATCGATTTCGGCCCGCGGATTGCGGATATTTCCCCGGCGCTGTTCGCCCGGATTATGGCCTGCCGACCGATCGTCACGCTGAATCGCCAGGAAGCGGAGATTGTCGCCGAACGCGAGCAGCTGCCCGCCGGGACAACCGCCTTTGGTCGGGCGTGGCTGGCGCGCTTTGCGGCGCCGGTCATCGTGCGTCAGGATAAAGACGGCGCATGGTACTTCAGCGAACACGAGGAGGGGCTCGCCGCGCCGTTCGCCACTACGGTTGTGGATACCATCGGCGCAGGAGACAGCCATGCCGGAGGGGTACTGGCAGGGCTTGCCGCCGGGTGGACGCTTGCCGATGCGGTAACGCTCGGCAACGCGGTGGCATCCTGGGTGGTCAGCCGCCGCGGCGGCGACTGCGCGCCCACGCGCGAGGAGCTACTCCTCGCACACGAACACGTATAAATCGCTGCGGCAGTAGCTGATGCTGTATTCAATGGGTCGCTGCTGCTGATCGAGCGCGACCTGTTTTATCACCAGCACCGGGATTTTTTCATCCATTTTGATGTGCGACTGAAACTCCGCATCCGGCATCCGCGCGCTCACCCTTGAGCGCGTGCGCTGCGGGTAAATATGCTGGCTGCGAAAATAGTCATACAGCGAGATGCCGATAGCCTCCGCATCGGCAATCAGGTGCGCCGGCACCCACGACTCTTCAATCGATACCGCCTCTTCATCCACATAGCGAATACGCTTGAGCAGGAACACCTCGCTGCGCGGCGCGACGGCCAGCTGTTCCGCCACCTCCGCCGGGCATTCCACCACCCGTTTATTCACCCACAGGGTATCGGGCTTTTTACCGCGCAGCACCACCTGCTGCGAAAAACCCCGCGCCTCTTTCAGCGAATACTCGAAGATATTGTTGATCTGCGTGCCGTACCCGCGCGCGCGGGTGACCACGCCTTCATCCTCAAGCGTCTGCATCGCTTTGCGCACGGTGATGCGCGAGACGCCCGTCAGTTGGCTGAGATCGCGCTCGCCGGGCAGGATGTTGCCGTGCTCCAGCCAGCCGCTGCGCACGGCGTTTTTCACCGTTTCGGCAAACTTAAGGTACAGCGGCGTGTTGTCCGCCGCCGCAATGCGCTCGTTCAGTTGGCTGATAAGCCGGGTATGCGCTTGTTCCATCGGGTCTTTTCCTGGCAAGATTCTCCTGCCAGTATACTACCACCACGCGTGGAAATGGTGCACAGGGCCAATACCGTGACCGACCTCAAGGGTATCCGCCTGCGCCAGCGCGGCAGAGAGCCAGGCCTTGGCCTCCGGCACCGTTTCCTGCCAGCTGCGATAGCGCGGACGCAGCGCCGCCAGCGCCGCCGACAGCGTGCAACCGGTGCCGTGGGTGTTTTTGGTCGGCACGCGCGGCGCGGTGAACCGGTATTCGCCCTGCGGCGTAAACAGCCAGTCGGGACTTTCGGCATCCTCCAGATGACCGCCCTTCATCAGCACGGCGCCGCAGCCGAACCCGAGCAGCGCGCGCCCCTGCTCCAGCATCTCCTGCTCGCTGCGGGCGTGCGGCGCCGCCAGCAGCGCCGCCGCCTCCGGCAGGTTCGGCGTAATCAGCGACACCTGCGGCAGCAGACGGCGGCGCAGGGTCTCCACGGCGGAGGCGGAAAGCAGCGGATCGCCGCTTTTAGCCAGCATCACCGTATCCAGCACCACGTTACGGATCTGATAACGGGCAAGACGCTCCGCCACGACCTCGACGATATCCGTTTCTGCCAGCATGCCGATTTTGGTGGTATCGATGCGCACGTCGCTCAGCACTGAATCCAGCTGCGCGGCGACAAAATCGGGTTCGATACGGTATACCGACTGCACGCCGCGGGTATTTTGCGCCACCAGCGCGGTGATCGCCGAGCAGCCGTAGGCCCCCAGCGCCGAAAAGGTTTTCAGATCCGCCTGGATACCGGCGCCGCCGCTGGGGTCCGTACCGGCGATGGTCAGGGCATTAATGCGCGTCATGCCTGCACCTCCGCATACAGTGCGTCGACAAACGCGGCGACGAAGCTTCCCGGCCCGCGACCGTTTGCCGTCGCCACGCTCCCCGCCTGCTTCATCATGCCGCAGGCGGCGGCAACGTTATCCAGACGGTCGCCCGGCAGCGCAAGGCTTGCGGCCACCACGGCGGACAGAGCGCAGCCGGTGCCGACCACCCGGGTCATCAGCGGGTCACCGCCGGTCACCCTCGTCGTACGCGCGCCGTCGGTGATGTAATCCGCCTCGCCGGTAACGACGACGGTCGTCACCCACTGACGCGCCAGCGCCTGCGCCGCCGGTAGCGCGGTTGCCGCTTCATCGGTGGTATCCACCCCGCGCCCGCCGCGGCTCATCCCCGCCAGCGCCAGAATTTCCGAAGCGTTGCCGCGAATGGCCGCCGGCTTCAGGGCCAGCAGCTCACGGCAAAAATCGCTGCGTAGCGTTAGCGCCCCGACCGCCACCGGGTCAAGCACCCAGGGTTTGCCCTGAGCGTACGCGCTGTTCACCGCCGCACGCATCGCCTGCGCCCGGTCCCGGGTAAGCGTACCGACGTTTATCAGCAGCGCGTCGGCAACGGCGGCGAACTGCGCGGCTTCGTCATCATCGATAACCATCGCCGGCGAAGCGCCGATCGCCAGCAGCACGTTAGCGGTAAAGGTTTGCACCACGTCGTTAGTCATGCAGTGAACGAGCGGCGAATGGGTGTGAAACAGATGGCGGACGTGCGCGAGTTGCGCGGGACTAAGCAGGTCAGCTTGCATGGTTTGCTCCTGCCAGGCCGTGAAGAAGCGATAACCATGTGTTGGTCTCTGACTTCCCTACGCTGGCATTATCCAGATCAGGTGGTACGGGTATTTCTCAGCCTTCACAAGGAAGGGCACCCCGAGTCATCATGGGATTTGTTATCCCGCAGGCAGAGTACGGGAAGCAGTCAGGGATTACAAGCGCGGTTCAGGGCCGTCGCATCACGCTTAACAATCCACCTCAAAATAGCGCCTGAACGCCAGTTGACCGACTGAAGTGATGCGCACTTCGCGATATCCGGGCGTACGGGCGATCCAGCCCTTTTGTTCGACGTGCAGCAATAGCGCCGCACCGGCCATTCCGCCAAGATGAAAACGGCGCTCGCTCCAGTCCAGACAGGCTGAACACGGTTTGCGTCGCACGCTCTCGCTGAGCGTCACGCCCATCCGGGTAAACCCCGCCACGCCTTTGGGGGTTAACGCCTCGCCGTCGTCGGCGACCCACGCCTCGCGCAGCAAAAAATCAAAAATGGCCACCGCGACTTCACCGGCAAGATGATCGTAACAGGTACGCGCTTTGCGTAACGAAACGGGCGTGCTGCAATGCGCTGTCGCCTGCCATGTCAGCCCCATCATTTGCTCCAGCAAACCGGCAACGTCGCGGCCGGTAAGCCGAAAATAGCGGTGTCGGCCCTGCGAAAGACCGACGATGAGGCGGCTGTCGACGAGTTTACACAGGTGCGCGCTGGCCGTTGAGGGCGCAATATCCGCCGCTACGGCAAGCTCCGTCGCGGTCCACGCCCTGCCGTCCATCAGCGCGCACAGCATTTTCATCCGAGAGACGTCAGACATGGCAAAAGCGAGCCCGGCGAGCGCGCGCTCCTGTGATACCTGGGATTCAACGTCATCGGAATGCTTATGCATAATTATTGGTCCACGCTGGCCCAGCGCTGAGTCACCTCGCGGGCTTTCTGCACATTGTCGGTGATAAGAATAAGGTGATTTGCATGATCGCTGTACTGCGTCAGGATATTAACACCGTTTTTTGCAAGCACTGCGGCAATTTCGCCAAGCTCTCCCGGACGCGCTTGCCGAAGTTTGCGGATAATCGGCTCACAAACCGCGATGACCTCAACCCCGGCGGCCATAAGCACCTCGCGCGCTTTCATCCCGTCCTCAACGAGAAAATGCGCATGAGATACCTCGCCGACGCTAAACACGCCGCCGCCTTCAAGACCGACCCCATGAGCGCCGAGGGTTGTTCCCAGCAGCGCCAGCTGCCCCGGGCTGTTTTTCAGTATCACATGGACATCATACATCGCTTATTCTCCCCCCATAGCTGACTGATATTCTCTGAGTACCGTTGCAATACGAATGCGATAGCGCGTAAAAAGCGTGCGCTTTCCCTCTTCCTGCGCCGCTTTATGCAGAACGTTCTCCCGCCACGTCACCACGGCCTGTTCGTCCCGCCACCAGGAAAGCGACAGGATTTTCCCCGGCGTGGTCAGGCTCTGAAAGCGTTCAATGGCGATAAAGCCCTCCACGTCAGAGAGCAGGGGCTTAAGCTCTGCGGCCAGCGACAGATAGCGGGCCTGATTTGACGCATTGACCTCGGCTTCAAAAAGTACAGCGATCATTGTTTACTTCCTCCGGCAATGGGTGATGTAAACAAAGCATAATGGCCGCAGAAAACGATACTTCGTCAGCCGACGAAGTATCGCCCCGCTCAGTACAGCGACCTGCCGGCGAAAACGCGGTGATACGCTATCCGAGGCGCGCCGACGTCGGAATCGGGGTGTTCAAGAGCGGTACGAAACGCCTGATACCACCAGTGATTATCCTGTCGCCTGAGCGTTTCCAGTAGCTTCAGATGACGACGCTTACGCTCATGCAGCGGCATGGTCAACGCCGAGTGCAGCGCCTGCGCTGTTTCATCGGCATCATACGGATTGACGATCACCGCATCGCGCAGCTGCTGCGAGGTGCCGGAGAACTGCGACAGCACCAGCACGCCGGGATTTTCCGGGTTTTGTGCCAGCACAAAGGCTTTTGCCCCAAGGTTCATCCCCTCCGAGAGCGAGGTAAACATCCCCACCTCCGCCCTTGCGTAGAGCGAATACATCGTCTCCCGCGAGCAGAGATCGTTATGGATATAGTTCACCGGATACCAGCTGAAATCTCCGTATTGTCCGTTCAGCTCCCCGCAAAAGCGCTCGAGCTTATGGTGCAAGTCGTGGCTGGAATGCGGATGCTCCTGCGCCGGGTCGGAAATCTGCAGCAGGCTGACGTCGCGCATATATTGCGGCCAGTGGTTCAAAAACCGGCGCATCGCCTCCAGCCGGTAATGAATGCCGCTCATATCCGTCACGGTGTCGTTGCTGATAATAATACGGCGGCGATAGTCCGCCAGCGCGCTGCTCGCCCTCTTCGGCTCCGGTCGCGTTCCGGCAATCCCGCAGGGAAAAACGCCGACAGACACCAGATGACCGTTAACGTTGATTATCCTATCGCTGAGCCGCTCGGTGCGGTAATAGCGGCACAGGTAGGAGATAAAGTGACTGGCGTCGGCTGCGGACTGAAAGCCTATCAGGTCGTAATGGCACAGAGCCTGAATCATCCAGTCGTGCTCGGGCAGAGAGCGGAACACGTCGCCCGGCGGAAACGGCTGCTGGAAAAAGAAGCCGCAGCGGTTTAAATATCCATCCTCTTTAAGCCGCTGCCCGACGGCAATATGATGGTAATCCAGCACCCAGACCGCATCTTCATCACAGAGTTGTTCCGCCAGCATGTCGGCGACCGCCTGGTTATAATTTTTATAGGTAATAAAGTACTCTTTGCGATATACCGCAAGATCCGGTCGGTTATGAAATATTGGCCACATCGTTTTATGGACATAGCCGTGATAATAGTTGTCGTATTCGTTAGGCGATATATCCCAGCTACAGAACGTTGAGCCATTATCCTGATACTGGCTGCAGCCGCGCTTCTTTTTCCCCGGATTAATTTTTCCGTTCCAGCCCATTTTTACGCCGGGGTGTTTACGTAATATATCGTTAATCGCGTCGTCAAGAAGATCGCACGCATCCGTTTTTTCAGCCGCGCAGCGGCTGGCAAGCATAATCAGACGTGACATACCGTTTCCTCACTGGCCAATATCGTATTCGAGGGGAGTCACCTGGCGCTCAAACTGCGCGAGCTCGCGGCTGCGGCAGGCCAGCCACAGCTGCGAAAAAGCCTCCCCGAGACCGGCGGTGAGGTATTCGCACTGCCGGAACTGCTGCATCGCCTGCAGCGGAAAGAGCGGCAGGGAAGATTGCGCCGCGGGCGGCGCCTCCGCGCTGTCGTTATCGAGTCCGTACAGCACGCCGAGCAGAATGACCGCCACCACCAGATAGGGATTAGCGTCGGCCCCCGCCAGCCGGTATTCAATCCGGCGGCTGGCGTCGCTGGAGCAGGGAATGCGCAGCGCCGCATTGCGGGTGTTGTAGCCCCAGTCGTTAAACAGCGCCTCGGTTAAACTTTTACGCAGGCGGCGAAAGGAGTTCACGTGCGGCGCCACAATCGTCATGCTGGCCGGCATGAGCGTAAGCAGCCCGGCCAGGCTGCGGCGCAGCGTCAGGTTTGGGGCATTCGTCGGCGAACAAAACAAATTGTGACCGCGCGCATCGTTAAGGCTGACGTGGAAATGCATGCCGCTTCCCGCCTGCGCCGAAAAAGGTTTAGCCATAAAGCTGGCCTTCAGCGCCTGCTTCTCCGCCAGCAGCCGCGTCATACGTCTGAGCGTGAGCACGTTATCGCAGACCTTCACGACCTCATCGCTATGGGCAAGGTTGAGCTCGAACTGGTCGCTTTCCGCCTCGGCAACCAGCCCCGTGACCTCCAGATGCTGCGACCGGCTCAGCTGTTCAAGCGCATCGATGAATCGCTGATGCTGCTGCGGCATATCCAGATGGAAGCCGCCGCTATGGTGCGCCCCCTGCCGCACGGAGGTAAGGTAAAACTCCATCTCGGCGGCAATGACCGGATAGATGTCGCGGGCGTGCAGCAGCCCGAGGATGCGCGACAGGATGGCCCGCGGTTCCAGCTGGCAGGGCGAGCCGTCGGTCTGCTTCATCGTCAGCAGCAGCTGCGCGTGATGCTCGGGTTCGCGGGCGCAGGGCCGCAGTGAGCCCTTCACCGGCAGACACAGGCAGTCCGGCTCTTCGCTCATTCCGGCGGCTTCGCTGAAGTTCACCACGCCGCCGTCGCTGTCCATGGCGTACACGGACAGCGGGAAATAGCAGCCGCTCCCCAGCGACGCCAGCGCATCGCGGGTAACCCTTTTCCCCCGGACATTCCCGTTGATGTCATGCAAATAAATATCGATATAACGCGTGGCCGGATACTTTTTTAAATAGTCTTTCACTTCCTGCTGGAAATCATTATGGCTCACCGCAATACCCCCCGCTGCCAGCCATATTTTCTGACCATCATCGAGGAGCTCATCATTATTTCCATGCAAAACGCGAGGGGTATTTTTAAAAAAAGAAGAGCGCTGTATCGGGTTCATGTCATCATCTTTTGGTATGCCTGACGGCGATATCAAAATGCTATAGCAAAGCGCGCCGATGAAGTGTAAAAATCACATATAGATTACGCTGGCGCTTATAAATAAGCCGTAAATAATACCCGCCGGATTGATAACCCGGCGCGGTGGGTTCACACTATCCTTATATCCGGTAATGGCGTTTGCACACGAGGTTCATATGCCCGTCTATCACCACGCTTTAGTCCTCATCAACAACAGCCTCGACGGCATCCCGCTGCTGGCCCACGCCGCGCGTCTGGCGCAGCAAAACCCGATGACGATCACCGTCGCGCACGTCAGCACCGACTACCGCGCCATGAACTATATCTCCGACAGCCTGATGGATGATGTGGTTTCTGAGGATGTCATCAGCGCCAAAGCGCTGCTGAGCGAGCTTGTCGCCTCCGTCGATGTGCCGGTACAAACGCTGGATCTGGTCACCACCCGCCGCTTTGACGACGTCGAAAAATGCGTGCGGCAGCGGCAGATCGATCTGGTGATCGCCGGGCACCACAACCGCCTGCTGGGCGTGCTGGCATCGCACTCGATGGACTATATCAACCACCTGTCGGTGGATGTGCTGATAAAGCACCTGCCCTAAAGCGCGCCCCGCAGCGACTGGCGCAGCAGGTCGAAGCAGGCCTCAATCATCGGCGGCAGGGGCTGGGGGCTGCGCATCAGCGCCACCGTGCGCATCATCGCGGGCTGCTGGAGCTGCACCACCCTGAGCTGCGGGTCGCACAGGTGGGTGGTATAGAGCTGCGGCAGAATCGCCACCGCCAGCCGGGAGCGCACCAGCCCGTACAGGGTTTCGATATAATCCACATGGTAGCGGATATCCAGCGTCAGCCGCTGGCTCTGCGCCAGCGAGGCCACCAGACGCTGGATATTGCCTTTGGAGAACACCGCCAGCTCGCGACCGCTCAGTTGTTTCCACTGCAGGTGCGCCGACGATGCGGCGGGATCGTCGCGGTGCATCACCGCCACGAAAGGATCTTCCTGCAGCGGCCAGGTCTGCAGCGACGGCGGCACCGCGCTATCGAGGGCGCCGATGCCGAAGTCGATTTGCCCGTTCAGCAGGCGCGCAATCAGCGTATCGTTGGTGTGATCGTGGAACTCAAGGCGCAGGCGGGGAAACGCGTCCGCCAGCTGCTCCGGCAGCGACGGGAACAGCAGCGAGCTCACCGACGGGATCAGGCCGATGCGCACCGTACCGTCGCCGCCGGCCGCCACTATCTGCTGCATATCGCTGAACGCATGCTGCGCAATGCTCAACACCCGCTCGGCGTGCGGCAAAATGGCCACGCCAAGCTCGGTGAGCGTCACCGCGGACGCCGTACGGTTAACCAGCTTTCCCCCCAGCACGCTTTCGGTCTGGCGCAGGGCGCTGCTCAGCGCGGGCTGGCTTATCGCCAGCCGGTTGGCGGTATCGGTAAAATGCCGCAGCTGCGCCAGGGTGACGAAATACTGTAACTGCTTGAGAGAAAGCGCGGGCAGCCGCTGCCAGGGTTCCATCATCATGCTTTTTACCGTCCTGGCGTCACGCAGAATAACGCCGTCTTATGGGTTGATAAATTTATTCATCTGGGCAAACGTTTGCCAGCCCCCTAGAGTAACGCCATTACCGTTGTCCGGAAAGCTACTATGACCGTCACTCCCGCCATCCGCCGCCGCGCGGTTCAGGCCGCCCGGGGCGAGCTGCCCTTTGACCTGCTGTTAACCGAGACCCGAGTGGTGGATATGGCCACCGGCGAAATTCGCCATGCGGACGTCGGTATCGTCGGCGCGCTTATCGCCAGCGTGCATCCGCGCGGCGCACGCAGCGATGCGCGGGAAACCCACGCGCTCAACGGCGCGTATCTGTCGCCGGGGCTGATGGATACCCACGTCCATCTTGAAAGCTCGCACCTGCCGCCGGCCCGCTACGCGGAAATTGTGCTGGCGCAGGGCACCACCGCCGTCTTCTGGGACCCGCACGAGCTGGCGAACGTCCTCGGCGTGCCCGGCGTGCGCTATGCCATCGACGCCAGCCGCAATCTGCCGCTGCAGGTGATGGTCGCGGCCCCCTCCAGCGTACCGTCGACGCCAGGTCTGGAGATGTCCGGGGCGGACTTTGCCGGTGAAGAGATGAGCACCCTGCTCGCCTGGCCGGAGGTGCGCGGCGTCGCGGAAGTGATGGACATGCATGGCGTGCTGCACGGCAGCGATCGCATGCTTGAAATCCTACAGGCGGGTCTTGAAAGCGGCAAGCTTATCGAGGGCCACGCGCGCGGGCTGAGCGGCGCCGACCTGCAGGCCTATCTGGCCGCAGGCGTCACCTCCGATCACGAGCTGACCTCCGCGCAGGACGCGCTGGAAAAACTGCGCGCGGGCCTGACGCTGGAAATTCGCGGCTCGCACCCGTACCTGCTGCCGGATATCGTCGCGGCGCTCAAAACGCTGCCGCACCTCTCGTCGCAGATAACCGTCTGCACCGACGACGTACCGCCGGATATCCTGCTGGAAAAAGGCGGGATCGTCGCCCTGCTCAACCTGCTGATCGAGCATGGTCTGCCCGCCACCGACGCGCTGCGCTTTGCCACGCTCAACGCCTCGCTGCGCCTGCAGCGACCGGACCTGGGGCTTATCGCCGCCGGGCGCCGCGCCGATCTGGTGGTGTTCGACTCGCTGGAAAAACTCCGCGCCCGCCGGGTCTACGTCGCCGGAAAAATGATTGCCGATAACGGCGCGCTGCTCGCCCCTGTCGCCGATGATGGCGCAGTGCAGGCGCCGCGCAACACTCTGCAGCTGCCGCCGCTTCGCGACGACGACTTCGCCATGCGCATTGGCGCTATCCGGCACGGCACCGCGCGGCTGCGGCACATACGCGGCGCGCGCTTCACCCAATGGGGAGAAGTGGACGTAGAGATCCGCGACGGCAAGGTGCAGGTGCCGGACGGCTTTAGCCTTATCTGGGTCCAGCACCGCCACGGCCGCCATGCCGCCGAACCGCAAATCGCGCTGCTGGAGGGCTGGGGAGAGCTGCGCGGGGCGATCGCCACCAGCTATTCCCACGACGCCCATAACCTGGTGGTTCTTGGCCGCGACGCCCGGCAGATGGCGCTGGCGGCAAACCAGCTTATCGCCAGCAGCGGCGGGATGGCGCTGGCGCAACACGGCAGGATAACGGCCCACGTCGCGATGCCGATTGCCGGTATGCTATCCGACCTCCCGGCCCCTGAGCTTGCCCGCCAGTTTCGCGAGCTGCGCGAACGCAGCGGCGATATTGCCGACTGGGAGCCGCCGTACCGGGTGTTTAAGGCCATTGAGGGCACCTGCCTTGCCTGTAACGCCGGCCCGCATTTGACCGACCTTGGGCTGACGGACGGCTCGACCCGCCGCATCGTCGACCCCGTTATTCACTGCCGGGAAACACCGGCGGACACGCAGCATAACAAGACCACAGGAGAGCCGGATAATGGCCGACAATACCGTTAATTCGCCAGCACCAGGGAGCTGGCTGGAACGGCGCTTTGCCCTTCGCGAGCGGGGCAGCAGCGTAAAAACCGAGTGCCTCGCCGGGGTGACGGGGTTTCTCGCCGCCGCCTATTTGCTGGTGGTGATCCCAGGGCTGCTGGCCGTCGGCGGGATGGACAAAGGCGCTGCGACCACTGGCACCATTCTGGTGTTTGTCCTCGGCACGCTGCTGATGGCCTTCTACGCCAACCTGCCGTTTATCGTCGGCCCCGGCATCGGCGGCTCGGTGCTGGTCGGGGTGACCCTGGCCGGCAGCGAGGGCATCGGCTGGGAGGTCGGTCTGGGCATCGCCTGCTGGTCGGGGATCCTCTTTTTCCTGCTGACCCGTTTTGGCCTGCGTGAGGTGGTCACCCGTTCGGTACCGCAGTCTATCAAGCTCGGCCTGACCGCTTCCATCGGTCTGTTCGTCGCCGTCCTCGGCTTTCGCAACGCCGGTCTGGTGCTGGCGAATGCTAAAACCAACGCGCTGATGCTGGGGGATTTTCTCTCCCCCGGCGCGCTGGTGGCGCTATGCGGGCTGTTTCTGGCGATAGCCCTGCAGGCGCGCCGCATCCCCGGCGCGATTCTGTGGGCCATTTTGTTCGCCACGTTGGTGGGGATCCCGGCAGGCGTCACGCATCTGCCCGCCAGCGTTATCGATATGCCGCACTCGCTGGCGCCGGTGCTGGGGAAAATCGATCTGCTGGGCGCGCTGAACATCGCATTTCTGCCGTTTCTGTTTGTGTTTTTCGCCTCGGAGTTTTTCTCGACGATGGGCACCACGCTTGCCGTCGGCGGCGAGGCCGGTCTGCTGGATAGCGACGGCAATATGCCGCAGATTAACCGCCCGTTTATGGTCGACTCCATCGCGGCGGCGCTGGGCCCCTGGGTCGGTATTCCGGCCGCGACGGCGCTGATTGAGTCCTCGGCGGCGGCAGAAGCAGGCGGCAAGACCGGCATCACGGCGCTGGCGGCGGCGGTGATGTTCCTGCTGATGCTGCTGTTCACGCCAGTGGCGCTGATGATCCCCAAAGAGGCCACGGCCCCGGCGCTTATCCTGATCGGCCTGAACATGTTCAGCGGGCTGCGCAAAGTGGACCTTGGCAATTTTACCGACGGTCTGCCGGTGCTGATGATGGTGATGATTACGCTTATCGCCAACAGTTTCGGCACCGGGATCGCCGGCGGCCTGCTGTTCTACATCGTCATTAAGGCGATTGCCGGCAAATGGCGGGAAATTCCTGTCGGGCTGTGGATCCTCGCCGTCCCGCTGGTCTATTACTTCGCCACGCTGGTCAGACACTAGGCGGCGTCCCGAAGGGTCAGACGCTCCCTTCGGGCATCTGCGCAAGCAGCGCGGCGCATTTCTCCCGCACCGCGTCGTACAGCAGGCGCACCGCGGTGGAAAGCTGCTTGCGATGCGGGCAAATCATGTTAAGCGGCACGCTGTCGCCCTGATACTGCGGCAGCAGGATCTTCAGCCGCCCTTCCCGAATATCGTCGCTGACGTCAAGCCAGGACTTATTCGCCACGCCCTCCCCGGCGATCGCCAGACGGCGGATCACCTCGGCGTCATCGCTCATAATGGCGCTGTTCATCTGCACCTCATGCACACGACCGTCGCGCAGCAGCGTCCAGCGGTCATACAGCCTGCCGCGCAGCACGTAGGTCAGAGCCGGGTGTCCCGCCAGCTCCTGCGGCGTATGCGGTTCGCCGTGGGCGGCAAGCCACGCGGACGAGGCCACCAGCACCCGGCGGTTCTGCGGCGCGACCGGCAGCGAGATAAACGAGGCATCGTCGTTATTGCCGTAGCGGAACGCCACGTCCACCGGATCTTTAAAGACGTCGGTCAGGTGATCGGAAAAGAGGATCCGCAGCCGCAGCGCCGGGTAGCGCCTGCGGAAATCTTGCATCACCGACAGCAGCAGGTTGCGCCCCAGATCGGACGGAACGGCAACCTGCAGCGTGCCGCGCACCTCATCATCCGGGGTCTGGATTTTTTGCAGCCCGGCCTGCAGCGTGTCGAGCATCTGGGTGGCGTACGGCAGCCAGGTTTCCCCTTCCGGCGTCAGGCGCAGGCTGCGCGTCGAACGGGCGAACAGGCGGATATTGAGCGTCGTCTCCAGGCGCTTAATCGCCGAACTGACCTGCGCCGGAGGTAGTCCGGCCTCGCGCGCCGCCACGCTGAAGCTCCCCAGCGCCGCCGCGCGGACAAACAGCGTCAGATCTTCCAGCCTGAGCATTTTCACTTCTCCAGGAATCGTTTTTTGCACTGTTTACCATTCCTGGCCGCTTTAGGAAAGTCTTCACGGGCGGGTTTGCTTACACTTTTTTGCCGTTTCGCCTATTGCCATCGCGCCCATCCTTCGGGAATGATACGGGGCTGCAAAGAGAATCCAGACCAGGTGGAAAAATATGCGTAAAACAAAAATGATGCTTCTGGGCGTACTACTGGCAACAGCGGGTGCAACCTGGGCTGCCCCGGCGACCGTGTCGACCGGCATTCAGAAATATGAGCTGAAGGAATTCAACGCCGACTTCACGCACTTTACTATCGGCGATACCGTACCGGAGTTGTACCGTACGCAAGAGTACAACATCAAGCAATGGCAGCTGCGCAACCTCCCGGCGCCGGTCGCGGGCAGCCACTGGACCTATATGGGCGGCAACTACGTGCTGATTACCGACGCGGAAGGGAAAGTGCTCAAGATCTACGACGGCGAGATCTTCTATCATCGTTAAACCACAGATAGCTGCGGGCGCGTCCGCGCTCGCGGTATTTTCCCTCTCAGCGCCGGAGCGCTCATGCTGATACGTCCTGGGGCCGATACCGATCGCCCTGCTCTGCGTACGCTGTTTCTCAACACCCGCCGGGCAAGCTGGGCGTGGCTTCAGGGTGAAAACTGGCGGCTGGAGGATTTCGACGCCGTAACCCAGGATGAGCAAATTTGGGTCGCGGAAATAGACGGTCAGCTTGCCGGTTTCGCCGCCGTCTGGACCCGGGATAACTTTCTGCACCACCTGTTTGTGTCGCCTGACTGGCAGGGGCACGGCGTCGGCAGCGCGCTGCTGGACAAGGTGCAGTCCGAACTGACCGACACCGGTTCGCTCAAATGTCTGGTGCAAAACGCCCGGGCGCTGCGGTTTTACCAGCGCCACGGCTGGCGAACCACCGCCCGGGGCACCTCGCCGGACGGCGAGTACTGGCTGATGCACTACCCGGTTCTCTGAATACAGACATTTTCATCACAATTTGCGACACGGATTCCGGGAATAGCGCTTGTTCCACCGTCACCCGGGCGTACACTTTCTCACGCCTGAGCGAAAAACTGACGGAGGCTTCATCGATGGAATCGACACCGGTCTGGGCACAGACTATCCCCTGCGTATCCACTGACCCGGATACCGACTTTACCGACACCATACGCCAGTGCGAGCACCTCGCAGCGGTCGCGCTGGAAACTGAACACGCCAGCAGCCAGCGGGAAATGTACCAGCGCCTGCACCACGGGCTGAGCGAGCTGCTGCCGGGGCTTAACGACCCGGTTCCCGCGCACATGGTGGACCGGCTCACCGTGGAGACGCCCCCGACGCGTTTCCCGACGCTGGATTCAGAAAGCGACCTGCTGTGCGAGTACTGCATCGCGTTAAGCCACCTGCTTTCCGGCGGCAAGATGTCGGTTACCGAGGAAGAGACGCTGCAGGGGCTGCTTTATGAGCTGACCGCCTATCTGGCGGATATCATGAACGCGCCGCGCTGGCTGCGAACCCCGAACGGGCTGCAGCACATCGCGCCGTAGCGGCCGCCGGTAAGGCACAAAAAAAGCTGCCCGCAGGCAGCTTTTCATCATCAGGGCGTATGCCGTACTCAGACCGCGCGAAACGCGATATCGCCCGGGATCACTTCGCCCTGCCAGTACATCTGCGCCGCCACCCGCCCTGCCAGCTGGCGGTAGAGGGTGGTGAATTCGCTGTCCGGTCGGGCAATCACCGTCGGCGTGCCGCGGTCGAGGTCTTCGCGCAGGTTGATATGCAGCGGCATCTGCCCCAGCAGCTGCGTATGGTACTGCTGCGCCAGACGCTCGGCGCCGCCGGTACCGAAAATAGGCTCATGATGGCCGCAGTTGCTGCAGATATGCATGCTCATGTTTTCCACGATGCCCAGCACCGGCACTTCCACCTTCTCAAACATCACGATGCCTTTTTTGGCGTCGATCAGCGCAACGTCCTGCGGCGTGGTCACCACCAGCGCGCCGGTCACCGGAATGTTCTGCGCCAGCGTCAGCTGAATATCCCCGGTGCCCGGCGGCATGTCCAGCACCAGATAGTCAAGATCCGGCCACAGGGTCTCCTGAAGCATCTGCATCAGCGCCTTGCTGGCCATCGGGCCGCGCCACACCATGGCGTTATCGTCGGTCACCAGGTAGCCGATGGAATTGGTCGCCAGACCATATTTCATGATCGGCGCCATATGGGTGCCGTCCGGCGAGGTCGGGCGGCTGCCTTCCGCGCCCAGCATCATCGGGATGGATGGGCCGTAGATGTCGGCGTCAAGAATGCCGACCTTCGCCCCTTCCGCCGCCAGCGCCAGCGCCAGGTTTACCGCCGTCGATGATTTACCGACGCCGCCCTTACCGGAGCTCACCGCGATGATATTCTTCACGCCGTTTACGCCAGGCTGGTTCTTCACGCGCTTGAGCGTGGCGATGCTGTGCGTCAGGCGCCAGTCGATGGCGCTCGCGCCGGTGATGCGCAGCAGGTCGGCGCTGCACTGCTCCTTGAGCTCTTCAAAGGCGCTGTGCCAGGCAAACGGCATCTGGAGCTCAATGTGTACCGTGTCGTCGAGCCAGGCGACGTGATGCAGCGCCTTGAGCGCGGTGAGGTTATGTTTCAGCGTGGGGTGCTGAAAATTGGCCAGCGTCCCGGCGACCATTGCTCGTAAGACGTCCGGTGATTTGGCCTGGGATTGAGAACTCATCCCGACTCCTTTGTTCTTGTGAATAAGACCTTAGGTGAACAAGTTTACCTGAAAGGCCGCGGTTTGTGCTTACTTAATAATGCCCCTTTTGGTAATATCAAAAACCCTTTTCACAGTTAAAAGAAGCAATGCCTACTATGACTCAAGTCGCGAAAAAAATTCTGGTAACGTGCGCGCTGCCGTACGCTAACGGCTCTATTCACCTCGGTCATATGCTGGAGCATATCCAGGCGGATGTCTGGGTCCGTTACCAGCGAATGCGCGGCCACCAGGTCAACTTCATCTGCGCCGATGACGCTCACGGCACGCCGATTATGCTGAAAGCCCAGCAGCTTGGCATCACGCCGGAGCAGATGATTGCCGAAATGAGTCAGGAACATCAGGCGGACTTCGCCGGTTTCGACATCAGCTACGACAACTACCACTCCACGCACAGCGATGAGAACCGCGAGCTGTCAGAGCTTATCTACGGCCGTCTGAAAGAGAACGGTTTTATTAAAAACCGCACCATCTCTCAGCTCTACGATCCGGAAAAAGGCATGTTCCTGCCGGACCGTTTCGTGAAAGGCACCTGCCCCAAATGCAAGTCTCCGGACCAGTACGGCGATAACTGCGAAGTGTGCGGCGCAACCTACAGCCCAACCGAGCTTATCGACCCGAAATCCGTGGTGTCCGGCGCTACGCCGGTCATGCGTGAATCCGAGCACTTCTTCTTCGACCTGCCGTCGTTTAGCGAAATGCTGCAGGCGTGGACCCGCAGCGGCGCGCTGCAGGAGCAGGTGGCGAATAAAATGCAGGAGTGGTTCGAGCACGGCCTGCAGCAGTGGGACATCTCCCGCGACGCGCCGTATTTCGGCTTTGAAATTCCGAACGCGCCGGGCAAATACTTCTACGTCTGGCTGGATGCGCCTATCGGCTATATGGGCTCCTTCAAGAACCTGTGCGACAAGCGCGGCGACGTAACCAGCTTCGACGAATACTGGAAAAAAGATTCCGACGCCGAGCTGTACCACTTTATCGGCAAGGATATTGTCTACTTCCACAGCCTGTTCTGGCCTGCGATGCTGGAAGGCAGCGGCTTTCGCAAGCCGACCAACCTGTTCGTCCACGGCTATGTGACCGTTAACGGCGCGAAGATGTCCAAGTCCCGCGGCACCTTCATTAAGGCCAGCACCTGGCTGAACCATCTCGACGCCGACAGCCTGCGCTATTACTACACCGCCAAGCTCTCTTCCCGCATCGATGACATCGACCTTAACCTGGAAGATTTCATTCAGCGCGTGAACGCCGATATCGTCAACAAGGTCGTCAACCTCGCCTCCCGTAACGCCGGGTTTATCGCCAAGCGTTTCGACGGCGTGCTGGCGGCTGAGCTGGCCGATCCGGCGCTGTACCAGACCTTCACCGACGCCGCCGGGGCGATCGGCGAGGCGTGGGAAAGCCGCGAGTTCGGTAAAGCCATTCGTGAAATCATGGCGCTGGCCGATGTGGCAAACCGCTATGTCGACGAGCAGGCGCCGTGGGTTGTTGCGAAACAGGAAGGCCGCGATGCCGACCTGCAGGCCATCTGCTCAATGGGTATCAACCTGTTCCGCGTGCTGATGACCTACCTGAAGCCGGTGCTGCCGCAGCTGGCGGAGCGCACCGAGGCCTTCCTCAACAGCGAACTGCGCTGGGACGCAATCGCCTCGCCGCTGCTCGGCCACAAGGTGAACACCTTTAAGGCGCTGTACAACCGCATCGACATGAAGCAGGTCGAAGCGCTGATTGAAGCGTCAAAAGAGGAAGTGAAAGCGGCAGCCGCGCCGGTCAGCGGCCCGCTGGCTGACGATCCGATTCAGGAAACCATCACTTTTGATGATTTCGCCAAAGTCGATCTGCGCGTGGCGCTGATTGAAAACGCGGAATTTGTCGATGGCTCCGACAAGCTGCTGCGCCTGACGCTGGATCTGGGCGGCGAGAAGCGCAACGTCTTCTCCGGCATCCGCTCCGCGTATCCGGACCCGCAGGTGCTGATTGGCCGCCAGACGGTGATGGTCGCCAACCTGGCGCCGCGCAAAATGCGCTTCGGCATCTCTGAAGGGATGGTGATGGCCGCAGGCCCTGGCGGGAAAGATATCTTCCTGTTAAGCCCTGACGAAGGCGCAAAACCGGGTCAGCAGGTGAAATAACAAAAAAGCCGGAGATAATCTCCGGCTTTTTTTATGGCATTTTTTGCCGGGTGACGGCTTCGCCTTACCCGGCCTACAAACTCCGTAGACCCTGCAAGCGCAGCGCCACTAGGCAAATCACGCCTTTGTGCTATGCAGCCGATGGGTCAACCCGCGCAGGAAATTACGCATAAACTGGTCGCCGCACTCACGGTAGTTTTTGTGGTCCGGCGCACGCATCATGGCGGTGATTTCCGGTATCGAGACGCGGAATTTCTGCTCGGTCATGATCGCCAGGATATCGTCAGTTTTCAGTGAAAACGCAATCCGCAGCTTTTTCAGCACCGTGTTGTTATTGACGCGACGCTCCAGCGCCAGCTCCGGCGCAGACTCATCTTTACCGCGCTTGTCGTAAATAAGACCGTTCAGGAAACCCGACAGGACGATGTCCGGACAGCGAACGAACCCCTCTTCGTCTTCTTTGGTCATCCAGGTGTCAAAACCGGCCGACGTAGACTCCATGTCGGAAAGCGCAAGAATGCGCACCATGTCGTTATTGTTCGCTTTCAGGGTGTAGCGCAGGCTACGGAGAATATCGTTACTTAGCATAGAGCCTTCGAATGTCGATGATGCAATGGCGCGCAGTGTACCAGCTTTACAGCCCAATCGCCTCTTTCAAACTCTTCAGATAGCGACGGCTGACCGGCACCGTCTGCCCGGCGCGCAGCACCAGCTCGGCCTGGCCGTTTTCCTCAAGGCGGATCTCCTTAATCTGCGCCAGATTCACCAGATGCTGACGATGGCAGCGCAGCAGCGGCGTACGGCTCTCCAGGGTGCGCAGCGTCAGCTCGGTAAACCCTTCCTTGCCTTCGCGGTCGGTGACGTATACCCCGCTCATGCGGCTGCTGACGAACGCGACGTCCTCCATTTGCAGCAGCCAGATCCGGCTGTGGCCGGTACAGGGGATAAATTTCAGCGCCTGCTGGCTTTCGCCGAGCAGCGATATGTCCTGCTGGCTGCGCTCCTGGCGCAGGCGGGCGAGCGTTTTTTCCAGCCGACTCGCCTCAATCGGTTTGAGCAGATAATCGAACGCATGCTCTTCAAAGGCTTTCACCGCATACTCATCAAAAGCGGTCAGGAACACAATCCAGGGGCGATGCTCCGGGTCGAGCATACCGACCATCTCCAGCCCGCTGATGCGCGGCATCTGGATATCCAGAAACAGTACGTCCGGGCGCAGCTTGTGCACCGCGCCAATCCCCTCGATGGCGTTGGCGCATTCGCCGACCACCTCAATATCGTGCTGCTCCTCCAGCAGAATACGCAGGTTCTCCCGCGCTAAAGGTTCATCATCGACAATAAGCACTTTTAGCATGCAGTCTCCTCCAGAGGCAGTCGCAGAGTGATACGGGTAAAGCGCTCCGGCTCGCAGGTCACGGTAATGCCGCAGTCGTCGCCAAAGCGGGCGCGCAGCCGTTTGTCCACCAGGCTCATACCGAGTCCCCCGGACTGCGATGTCGGCTGGTACAGGCCGGCGTTGTCTTCAATATCCAGCACCAGATGATCGTTCAAGCGGCTGGCGGTGATACTGATTTCGCCCGTCCCCAGCAGCTGCGAGGTGCCGTGCTTGATGGCATTTTCGACGATCGGCTGCAGGGTAAACGCCGGCAGCTTATGATGGGCGAGCGCATCCGGCACAAACAGCGACACCTGCAGGCGCGACTGAAAGCGCGCTTTCTCAATCTGCAGATAGGCATTCACGTGCTCAAGCTCATCCGCGAGGGTGACGATTTCCGACGGGCGTTTGAGGTTCTTGCGAAAAAAGGTCGAGAGGTACTGCACCAGCTGTCCGGCCTGCTCGCTGTCGCGGCGGATCACCGCCATCAGCGTATTCAGGGCGTTGAACAGAAAATGGGGGTTCACCTGGGCGTGCAGCAGCTTGATCTCCGACTGCGTCAGCAGCGCCTTTTGCCGCTCGTACTGCCCGGCGAGGATCTGCGCCGACAGCAGCTGCGCAATCCCCTCGCCCAGCGTGCGGTTGATAGAGCTGAACAGGCGGTTTTTCGCCTCATAGAGCTTGATGGTACCAATCACCTTCTGGTTTTCACCGCGCAGCGGGATAACCAGCGTCGAGCCCAGCTTGCAGTTGGGGTGAATAGAGCAGCGGTACGGCATTTCGTTGCCGTCGGCGTACACCACCTCGCCGCTGTCGATGGCTTTCTGCGTATAGCGCGAGGAGATGGGCTTACCGGGCAGATGGTGATCGTCGCCGATGCCGGTAAACGCCAGCAGCTTTTCCCGGTCGGTTATCGCCACCGCGCCGATGTCCAGCTCCTGGATCAGCACCTGGGCGACCTTCATGCTGTTTTCTTCGTTAAACCCCTGGCGCAGTATCCCCTCCGTCGAGGCCGCCACCTTCAGCGCGGTGGCGGAGAACGCCGAGGTGTACTTCTCAAACATCGCCCGCTTATCGAGCAGGATGCGCATAAACAGGGCCGCGCCGACGGTATTGGTCACCATCATCGGCGCGGCGATGCTCTGCACCAGATGCAGGGCGTCGTGAAACGGCCGGGCGATAAGCAAAATGATCAGCATCTGCACCAGCTCCGCCACAAAGGTGATGGCGCCTGCGGTCAGCGGGTTGAACACCTTGTCGCTGCGGCCGCGACGCACCAGCACGCTGTGCACCAGGCCGCCCAGCAGCCCTTCGACAATGGTGGAGATCATGCAGCTCAGGGCGGTCATACCGCCCATCGAGTAACGGTGAAGCCCGCCGGTAAGCCCAACCAGCCCGCCGACGACCGGGCCGCCGAGCAGCCCGCCCATTACCGCGCCGATAGCCCGGGTATTGGCGATGGAGTCTTCAATATGCAAACCAAACCAGGTTCCCATAATGCAAAAAATGGAAAATACGACATAGCAGAGGAATTTATGCGGCAGCCGGACGGTCACCTGCATCAGCGGGATGAACAGCCGCGTTTTGCTCATCAGCCAGGCAATAACCAAAAACACGCACATCTGCTGAAGCAGCAGCAGCACCAGATTAAACTCGTACATACCCACACAACCACACGGCTTATGAAAGGGCGTAACATACACCGTCGCCGGTTTACTTTCTTTGACGTCCCGGGCAAAACCAGAAAAACCTGCGAACGATCACAAATCTCTCCCTTCATCGCCCGTTGAATAGCGCAAAAAACAAGCGATTTTTCCGATTTCCGCCATCTGCGACTACCCTTAAACTCAGGACACGTCTGTTAAGGTGAAAGAATGGCGCTTTACACCATCGGCGAAGTGGCTCTGCTTTGCGATATCAACCCGGTTACCCTCCGCGCCTGGCAACGGCGCTACGGGCTGCTGAAACCGCAGCGTACGGACGGCGGGCACCGCCTGTTCAACGAACACGATATCGACAGGATCCAGGAAATTAAGCGCTGGATCGGCACCGGCGTGCAGGTCAGTAAGGTAAAAAACCTGCTGAGCGAAGGGGGCGGCGAACACCATGGCGGCTGGCGCGAGCATCAGGAAACGCTGCTGCATTTCCTGCACACCGGCAACCTCAACCGTCTGCGGATGTGGATCAAAGAGCGCAGCCGCGATTATCCCGCCCAGACGCTGGTGCCTCACCTGTTCAACCCGCTGCGCCTGCGGCTGCAAAGCCCGCAGCCCACCCTTCAGGCGCTGCTCGGCGTACTGGACGGCGTGCTGATTAACGCGGTATCGCAGCACCTCGCCGCCGCGCGAAAACGGCCGGGCAACGACGCGCTGGTGGTCGGCTGGAATATCACCGACACCACCCGCCTGTGGCTTGAAGGCTGGATTGCCTGCGAGCAGGGATGGCGCGTTGACATCCTGGCGCACCCCGTGTGCCAGCTGCGCCCGGAGCTGTTCGTCGGTCAGACGCTGCTGGTATGGTGCGGCGACGTTCCTGCCGCCGGGCAGCAGGAGCAGCTGCAGCAGTGGCATGACCAGGGGATGAACGTCTGGGATCTCAGAAATTAAGTTTCATTAACAAGCGTGCTTCACGATATAATCGCCAGATTAACAAAAGGAGCACATCATGAAACCTGCCAAAGCGGCTGTGATCACCCTGTTCGTTCTGATGGCCATCGGCGGCATCAGCGGCGTGATGCTCGCGGGCTATTCCTTTATTGTTCGCGGTGGTGTCGGCTGAAGACCCGGGCGAGCCGTTCAAACAGCCGATCGACCACGATAGCGGCTAGCGCCACCAGTACCGCCCCCTGGATAACATAGGCGGTATTAAACCCGCTCAGACCGATAATGATCGGCGTCCCGAGGGTGTTCGCCCCGACGGTAGAGGCAATGGTCGCCGTGCCGATATTAATGATCACCGACGTTCTCACCCCGGCGATAATCACCGGGGCCGCCAGCGGCAGCTCGACTTTCGTCAGCCGCTGCCAGCCGTTCATCCCCATACCCTGCGCCACCGCCACCGCACCGGCGGGCACGGACACCAGTCCGGCCAGCGTGCCCTGCAGTATCGGCAGCACGCCGTAGAGGATAAGCGCGATGATCGCCGGCTCCTGCCCGAACCCCATCACCGGCACGGCGATAGCCAGCACCGCGACCGGCGGAAACGTCTGCCCCATCGCGGCAATGGTCCCCACCAGCGTACGAAATTCACGCCCGGCGTCACGGGTCACCAGAATGCCCGCCCCGACGCCCACCAGCAGCGCAATCGCGCTGGAAACGCCCACCAACCAGAAATGCGCCAGCGTCAGCGACCAGAAGCTTTGCTGCTGGTACAGCGGGCGCGGCAGCTGGGGGAATAATGCGCTGAACAGCGGCGCGCTGTAGGGCATGGCGAAAACCAGAAAGACAAACAGCGCCAGCAGCCACGCCAGCGGATCGCGGATTATCTTCACGCGCCGGCCTCCTCGCGCAGCAGATCGGCAAAGTGCAGCGTCCCGCACGGCGTCCCGGCATCATCCAGCACCGGCAGCCGCTGGCTGCGGGTTTCAACAAACTTCGACAGCGCATCGCGCAGCGACATTGACGCCCGCAGCGGCTCCCCGGCGCACAGCTCGTTCTCGCGGACAAAGCCGCGTACGTCCCGCAGGGAGAGCAGCCGCACGCCAAGCTCGCTCTGCCCGAAGAAGGCGCGGACAAAGTCGTTTTTCGGCGCGGTCAGCATCGACAGCGGCGTGCCCTGCTGCACCACTTCGCCGTCGTTCATCAGCACCAGGTGGTCGGCCAGACGCAGGGCTTCGTCAATGTCGTGAGTGACCAGCACAATGGTGCGCCCGAGAAGCTGGTGAATACGCCGCATCTCCTGCTGCAGGGCGCCGCGGGTGACCGGGTCTAGCGCGCCGAACGGCTCGTCCATCAGCAGCACCTCCGGGTTGGCCGCCAGCGCGCGCGCCACCCCGACGCGCTGCTGCTGCCCGCCGGAAAGCTGGTGCGGATAGCGCTCGCGCAGCTGCGGGTCGAGATTCAGCAGCGCCATCAGCTCGTCGATACGATCGCGAATTTTTTGCCGCGACCATTTTTGCAGCTGCGGCACCGTGGCGATATTCTGCGCCACCGTCCAGTGCGGAAACAGGCCGATAGACTGTATGGCGTACCCCATCCGGCGGCGCAGCGCCAGCACCGGCAGCTGGCGGATATCCTCTCCGGCAAAACGCAGCACGCCGCTGTCGTGCTCCTCGAGCCGGTTGATCATTTTAAGCGTCGTCGACTTCCCTGAACCGGACGTGCCAATGAGCACTGAAAATGCGCCTTCCCGCAGGTGCAGGTCGAGATTTTTTACCGCCGCCTGTCCGCCGAAGCGCTTCGTTACCTGGTGAAATTCAATCATGGGTATCCCCTTTTAGCAGCGCCAGCCACAGGCTGAACAGCGCATCAACCACCACCGCCAGCGCGATCACCGGAATGACCCCCAACAGCACCAGATCCAGCGCGCTGCTGAGTAAGCCCTGAAACACCAGCGCGCCAAAACCGCCCGCGCCGATAAGCGCGGCGACCACCGCCATCCCAACCGTTTGTACCGTCACCACCCGCAGGCTGCGCAGCAGCACCGGCATCGCCAGCGGCAGCTGCACGCGCCAGAAGCGCTGGCGATGGCTCATACCCATGGCGGAGGCGCTTTCCAGTACGTCCGCCGCCACCTGCTGCAGACCGGCCACCACGCCGCGCACCAGCGGCAGCAGCGCGTACAGCACCAGCGCTATCAGCGCCGGGGTCAGACCGGTGCCGCCAATGCCTGCCGCCCCAAGCCAGGGAAAGTGCCTGACCAGCCCCGCCAGCGGGGCGATCAGCAGGCCGAACAGCGCCACCGACGGTATCGTCTGGATAGCGTTGAGCAGCGTAAACGTACGGGCCTGACGCACCGGATGCTGCCAGCACCACAGGCCGACGGGCACGCCGATAAGCAGCCCCGGCAGCAGGGTGCCGAACAGCAGGATCAGATGCTGCTGCAGGGCGGCGTCAAACACATCCTGACGGTTAGCGTACTCGCGCAGCAGCGACAGATCGTTCAGCGTCCCGGCGCCGAGCAGCACCAGCGGCAGGATCCAAATCTGCGCGTTCAGCAGCCAGCGCCAGAGCGCGGACGACGTCAGGCGACGGATGGCGTCGCTACAGGCCAGCAGCGCCAGCGCCAGCCACAGCCACAGACCGCTGCCCGCCGACGTACGCGCCAGCGAACTGCCGTTCTGCGCCAGCAGCGTGGCGGCTTTTCCCCCGCCCCACATCAGCAGAATAAAAAGCCCCTGGGTAAACAGCAGAGTGGCAACCAGCCCAGGCCGGCCCGGTACCGCGCTCAGCGCAATAAGGACCAGCGGGATGAGCGCCAGCAGCGCCGGAGGAAAAGACCAGATCTGCCAGAGGGCGCGGCTTTCGCCAGAGACCAGCCGGTTAGGCGCATAGTTCACGAACGGCAGGAGGGCGGCCGCCAGCGCGATAAGCGCCAGCAGCAGCAATACTCGATTATGACAATGAAATCTCACGCGTTAGCCCGACTTACTTTGCAAGCCCTTGCTGTTTCAGCCAGTCCGCTGCGACTTTCTTCGCATCCAGCCCTTCGACCGCAATGCTGGCGTTCAGCTTTTGCAGCGTCTTTTCATCCAGCCCTTCAAACACCGGCTTCAGCCACTCGGCTATCTGCGGATATTCCTTCAGCACCGCCTCCCGCACGACCGGCGTTGGCGCGTAGATGGGCTGTACGCCTTTCGGATCGCTCAGGGTTTGCAGGCCGAGCGCCGCTACCGGGCCGTCAGTGCCGTAGGCCATGGCGGCGTTAACGCCGGAGGTCTGCTGCGCCGCCGCTTTGATGGTCACCGCCGTATCGCCGCCCGCCAGCGACAGCAGCTGCCCCTGATCGAGCCTGAAGCCATAGGCTTTCTCAAACGCGGGCAGCGCGTCCGGGCGTTCGATAAACTCCGCCGAGGCCGCCAGTTTGAAGGTCCCGCCCTGCTTCAGATAACCGCTGAGATCCGCCAGAGAGACCAGCTTGTTCTTTTGCGCCAGGTCCTGACGTACGGCAATGGTCCAGGTGTTGTTGGCCGGCGCCGGCGTCAGCCAGATCAGCTTATTTTGCTCAGCATCGAGCTTTTTCACTTTTTCGTATCCCTGCTGCGCGTTTTTCCACGCCGGATCGCTTTCGTCTTTAAAGAAAAACGCGCCGTTGCCGGTATATTCCGGGTAGATATCCAGTTCGCCCGACGTGATCGCGCCGCGCACTACCGGCGTGGTGCCAAGCTGCACCTTGTTGACCGTTTTCACGCCGTGGCTTTCCAGCACCTGCAAAATGATATTGCCAAGCAGAGCCCCTTCGGTATCAATCTTCGAACCGACCTTCACCGGCTCTGCCGCCTGGGCGGTGGCGGCAAGCAGTAGCGCCCCCGCAATACTCCACGTTTTGGCTGTCATGCTTATTCCTCTTCTGATGTGTATTTTCAGGGCGTTAGACTAAAAAGATAGTCCAGGAATAGGGATTCCGAAATCTCAAAAATGGAATTGGATAGTTGCCAGAAAGCGAAGCGGCGTCTGACGAAAAGAAAAAGGCCGGTTACCCGGCCTTTGCACATTGAACGTAAATCACTGCAGTTCAAACTCGCCCTGCTTCACGCGGGCGGAGTCAACGCCGATAAAGACGTTGAACTTGCCCGGCTCGGCGGCATATTTCATCCGCTGGTTCCAGAATTTCAGCGCCTCGACGTCTATCGGGAAGCTGACGGTTTGCGTCTCACCCGGTTTGAGGTTCACCTTCTTAAAGCCGCGCAGCTGCTTCACCGGACGGCTCATGGAGGCGGTAACGTCCTGCAGATAGAGCTGGATAACCGTCGCACCTTCGCGTTTGCCAGTGTTGGTGACATCGACGCTGGCGGTCTCGCTGCCGTCAGGTTTCATGGTCGGCGCGGACATCTTCACGTCGGAGACGCTAAAGGTGGTGTAGCTCAGACCATAGCCGAACGGATACAGCGGACCGTTGGCTTCGTCAAAATAGTGCGAGGTGTACTTATTGGGCTTCTCCGGGTTATACGGACGGCCGGTGTTGAGGTGGCTGTAATAGGTCGGGATCTGCCCTACCGAGCGCGGGAAAGACATCGGCAGCTTGCCGGACGGGTTATAGTCGCCGAACAGTACGTCGGCGATAGCGTTACCGCCTTCGGTACCGGCAAACCAGGTTTCCAGAATCGCGTCGGCCTGCCTGTCCTCTTCCACCAGCGTCAGCGGACGGCCGTTCATCAGCACCAGCACCAGCGGTTTACCCGTGGCCTTCAGGGCGCTTATCAGGTCGCGCTGGCTTTGCGGGATGTTCAGCTCGGTCCGGCTGGAGGCTTCATGCGCCATGCCCTGCGCTTCGCCGACTACGGCAACCACCACGTCGGACTGCTTCGCCGCGGCAACGGCTTCGTCAATCATCGCCTGCGGCGAGCGCGGGTCAACCTGTACCGCTTTCTCATACTGGTTGAGGAACTCGATAATGTCTTTTTCATTAGAGACGTTGGCGCCTTTGGCGTAAACCACCTTCGCGTTATCGCCGACGGCGTTTTTAATCCCGGTCAGTACGGTGACGGACTGGTCGGCTACGCCCGCGGCGGACCAGCTGCCCATGACGTCGCGTTTGCTGTCGGCCAGCGGGCCCACCACCGCAATGGTGCCGGATTTTTTCAGCGGCAGGGTTTCAAGACGGTTTTTCAACAGCACCAGGCTTTCGCGGGCCACTTCGCGCGCCTGCGTACGGTGCAGACGACTTTCGGCGTTGGTGTCCTGCGGATCGGTATTTTTCGCTCCAAGGTGGCTGTACGGATCGTTAAACAGCCCCATGTCATACTTCACGTTCAGCACATGGCGGGCGGCGTCATCCAGCTCCGCCATCGTCACCTTACCGCTTTTGATAAGGCCCGGCAGGTATTTGCTGTAGTACTCATCGCTCATGCTCATATTGATGCCGGACCTGAGCGCGACGCGCACCGCATCCTCCGGGTCGGACGCCGTACCGTGCCTGATAAGCTCTTTGATTGCGCCATGGTCGGAAATGGTAATGCCCTTAAAGCCCCACTCGTCGCGCAGCAGATCTTTCAGCAGCCAGGAATCCGACGACGCCGGGGTGCCGTTAAGCGAGTTCAGCGCCACCATCACCCCGCCGCTGCCGGCGTCCAGAGCGGCTTTGTACGGCGGCATATAGTCGTTAAACAGGCGCTGGGTGCTCATATCGACGGTGTTGTACTCCTTCCCGCCCTCCACCGCGCCGTAGGCGGCAAAGTGCTTCACGCTGGTCATCACCGAGTAGCGGTCCGCCGGGCTTTTGCCCTGCATGGCCTCCACCATGGTTTTGCCCATGGTGGCGGTCAGATATGTATCTTCGCCGAAGCCTTCAGAGACGCGGCCCCAGCGCGGATCGCGCGAAACGTCGACCATCGGCGCCCAGGTCATGTTCAGACCGTCGTCGGCGGCTTCATACGCGGATACGCGGCCCACCGTGCGTACGGCATCAAGGTTAAAGGACGACGCCAGGCCCAGGCTTATCGGGAATACCGTACGCTGACCGTGCACCACGTCATAGGCAAAAAACAGCGGGATTTTCAGGCGGCTAAGCTGCATCACCTGGTCCTGCATGGCGCGGATATCCTTACGGGTGACGGTATTAAAGATAGCTCCCACCTGCCCGCCTTTGATCATCTCGCGAATGGCTTCTTTCGGGTTATCCGGCCCGACGCTTATCAGGCGCAGCTGGCCGATTTTCTCATCAACGGTCATTTTCTTGAGCAAGTCGGTGACGAACGCATCCCGCGCCTGCGGCGTCAGCGGATGGTTGCCGAACAGATCGTCAGCTAACGCTGGCTGTAGCGCAAGACTGACGGCAACACCTACAGAGCAAAGCCATTTCATCGTTATGTGTACTCTCTTTAAACCAGACCAGAGGCTTCTAAAGCCTAAGAAAAACCGCAGTTTGCCATAACCCCGGCAGGAATTCTCCGGATATTCTCCGATATTGCGCGACATTCTTTCGCCATATTGTCATACAAAGCGCTATTCTTAGTGACGACAAATTTGCCTCACCACAAGGAGTGGAAAAATGTCCACTATAACGATAACTGACAACGCGACCCTGCTCGCAGAACTGGCTCGCCTGGTCGGCCCCTCTCACCTGCTGACCGATCCGGCCAAAACCGCCCGCTATCGCAAGGGCTTCCGCTCGGGTAACGGCGAGGCGCTGGCGGTGGTGTTCCCCGGCTCGCTGCTTGAGCTGTGGCGCGTGCTCAACGCCTGCGTCAATGCCGACAAAATCATCCTGATGCAGGCGGCAAACACCGGACTGACCGAAGGCTCAACGCCGAGCGGCAACGATTACGATCGCGATATCGTTATTATCAGCACCCTGCGGCTGGACAAGCTGCACCTGCTGGATAAGGGTGAACAGGTGCTGGCCTACCCGGGCACCACGCTCTATTCGCTGGAAAAAGCGCTGAAGCCGCTGGGGCGCGAGCCGCACTCGGTGATTGGCTCATCCTGTATTGGCGCATCGGTTGTCGGCGGTATCTGCAACAACTCCGGCGGCTCGCTGGTCCAGCGCGGCCCTGCCTATACCGAAATGTCCCTGTTTGCCCGCATCAACGACGACGGCAAGCTGCAGCTTGTCAACCACCTGGGGATTGATCTTGGCACGACGCCGGAGCAGATCCTCAGCAAGCTTGACGATGAGCGGGTCACCGACGCCGACGTGCAGCACGACGGCCGTCACGCCCACGATCACGACTACGTCAGCCGCGTACGCGACGTGGACGCCGACACCCCGGCCCGCTATAACGCGGATCCGGACCGTCTGTTCGAATCCTCCGGCTGCGCCGGTAAGCTTGCGGTGTTCGCCGTACGCCTCGATACCTTCCCGGCGGAAAAACGCCAGCAGGTGTTTTATATCGGCACCAACCAGCCGCAGGTGCTGACGGAGATCCGTCGCCACATTCTGGCCGAGTTCGAGCATCTGCCGGTGGCGGGCGAATATATGCACCGCGATATCTACGACATCGCCGAAAAATACGGTAAAGACACCTTCCTGATGATCGACAAGCTCGGCACCGACAAAATGCCGTTCTTTTTCACCCTGAAGGGGCGTACGGATGCAATGCTGGAAAAAGTGTCGCTGTTTAAGCCCCACTTCACCGACCGCTTTATGCAGAAGGTCGGCCACGCTTTCCCGGCGCATCTGCCGGAGCGCATGAAGGTCTGGCGCGATAAGTACGAACACCACCTGCTGCTGAAAATGGCGGGCAACGGTATCGACGAGGCCGAAGCCTGGCTCAAGCGCTATTTCGCCGATGCGCAGGGGGATTTCTTCGTCTGTACCGCCGAAGAGGGCAGCAAAGCGTTTCTCCACCGCTTTGCGGCGGCGGGCGCGGCGATTCGCTATCAGGCGGTACATGCCGATGAGGTGGAAGACATTCTGGCGCTGGATATCGCCCTGCGCCGCAACGATACCGAGTGGTTTGAACAGCTGCCGGCGGACATCGACAGCCAGCTGGTGCACAAACTCTATTACGGCCATTTTATGTGCCACGTATTCCACCAGGACTATATCGTCAAAAAAGGGGTGGATGCCCATGCGCTGAAGGAGCAAATGCTGGCCCTGCTTCGCGAGCGCGGCGCGCAGTATCCGGCGGAACATAACGTCGGCCATCTCTATGAAGCCGCAGATACGTTAAAACGGTTTTATCGCGAGAATGATCCGACCAACAGCATGAATCCCGGCATCGGCAAAACCAGCAAGCAGAAATATTGGGGCGAGGCGCATTCAGCAGAACAAGAGTGAGGCGTAACTGTGGGCTATTACCCCCTGAAGTAAGGGGGGAATAGTGTAATCGCGTTAAACTCCGTTATACAGTAAGACGGGTGGCCAGAGAAACGTTTCTCTGGCCTGTCAAACTAAGGAGTTAACCTCATGTCTGCGGTTGATGCCGAATTAGGTGCCGAGATAGAGATCCGGGATGCCGTACCTGATGATGCCCATGCCATTGCGGCGCTGTACGCCTGGCATGTGCTGAACGGTCGGGCCTCCTTTGAAGAAGTCCCCCCTTCCGTCGACGAAATGCGCACACGAATGAAAAAAATCACCCGCGACGGGTTTCCGTGGCTGGTGGCGCTGTATCGCGGCATTATCGTCGGCTACTGCTATGCCAGCCCCTACCGGCCTCGTCCGGCCTATCGCTACACCCTGGAAGAGTCTATTTACGTGGATGCCAGTATGGCCGGTCGCGGCCTGGGCAGCGCGCTCCTCGCCCGCCTGATAGACATATGCGAGCAGGGCCCGTGGCGGCAGATGGTGGCGGTCATTGGCGATGGCAATAACAACACCGGATCGCTACGGCTGCATAAAAAGCACGGTTTCGATGTCGTCGGACAGCTGCGCAGCGTGGGCTATAAGCTGGGCGACTGGCGGGATACGGTGATTATGCAGCGTCCACTCAACGACGGTGACTGGACGCTGCCGGAGTAGCGTTAGTCGGCCTGGGTGGCCGGCTGCGCGTTGAGGATGGCATTCGCCATCTGCGCTTCTTTCTGCTTTTTATAGCTCAGCGCCGCGGGCGGCACCGGCATCACTTTACCGGTTTCAACCCACGTACGCAGGCGGCTGGCGTCGGCGAAATGGGTGTATTTACCAAACGCATCCATCACCACCATCGCCACCGGACGGTTGTTCATCACCGTACGCATCACCAGGCAGTGCCCCGCCGCATTGGTAAAGCCGGTTTTGGTCAGCTGGATGTTCCAGTTGTCGCGGTAGACCAGGTGGTTGGTGTTGCGAAACGGCAGCGTGTACGCCGGGTTGCGGAAGGTCGCGGTATCTTCCTTCGTGGTGCTGAGCTGACCGATCAGCGGATACTGCTTCGTGGCGATCAGCAGTTTCGTCAGGTCGCGGGCGGTCGAGACGTTATGAATCGACAGCCCGGTCGGCTCAACGTAGCGCGTATGAGTCATACCCAGCGCTTTCGCCTTGGCGTTCATCGCGCGGATAAAGGCGTCATAGCCGCCCGGATAGTGGTGCGCAAGGCTCGCCGCAGCGCGGTTTTCTGAAGACATCAGCGCCAGCAGCAGCATGTTTTTACGGCTGATTTCGCTGTTAAGGCGCACGCGGGAATACACGCCCTTCATCTCCGGCGTCTGGCTAATATCAACCTTCAGCATTTCGTCCAGCGGCAGGTGCGCATCCAGCACGACCATCGCGGTCATCAGCTTCGTGATGGAGGCCATTGGACGCACCAGATCCGGGTCGCTGGCGTAGATAACCTGGTTGGTGTTCAAATCAACAATCATTGCACTACCGGAAGCAATATCCGGCTTAGACGCCGTCGTCGTCGCAGCGGGTTTAGCGATCGCCTGGGGCGCAAAAGGGACAGCCAGCATCAGCGCAAGGCTGAGCAGGGAAACTCGAAATTTCAGCATGGTGGTGAGCAGTCTGGTAGTTATTTGTGCGAATTATGTTGTACCGGACGTTGAGTTCCGAAAGGAATAACGCGGCTTCCGGCATCATACCCTGCCGGGCCTCGTTTTTGCCACCAGATAATCGTGAGTAAATGCTGCATTGCTGGCGCTTAAAACATCAGCGCCAGCAATGCCTGAACTCAGAACAAGCGGTAACCATAGCCCCACAGAATCACGGTCATCGCCAGAAGCACCTCAAGGACCAGCACGCCGATGGCGAGCGTAGAGCTGGCAAAGCTCAGCCCCTCTTCGCGGCTAATGCTCAGGAAGGTCGGAATCCCCAGATAGAGCAGATAACCGGTGTAGCACAGCGCTATCGTCCCCACCAGGGCGCAAAGCCAGACCAGCGGATACAGCGCAATGATGCCGCTCATGAACATGGGCGTCGCAATATAACCGGCGAACACCATGCAGCGTTTCAGCGACGGACGCAGCGGATAGTTCCGCGCCATCCACCAGATTATGCGTCCCATTACCGCCACCCCGGCCAGCATCAGCGCATAAAACATTATCGCCAGCACAAACCCGGTGAGCATGGACAACTTGATAACCACGCCGTCACCAAAGCTCCAGCCAATCTGCGTCGTCCCGAGGAAGGCGCAAACGACCGGCACTGCCGCCATCACCAGCACGTGATGCGTGTAGTGATGCGACACGGTTTCATTTTCATCCTTAATGACGTGTATTTCCCGATCGGGATGAGAGAAAAGTCCCCAGACATGGTTCATAGAGCCCCCTCGTTACGGCTTCGTAGAACACATACTTAGTATAATGCAGGCTGGAGATTATTTTTTGTACGCGCCGAAAAAGAGTACCGCCCTGCGGTACAGGGAAACTGCTTATTGCCCGTCCTGCGTGTATGCTTAACGTTGTTCTGATGCAGGGAGATACGTATTTCGTATGGATATCAATAGTCTCATAAGCCACTATGGCTATGCGGCGCTGCTGGTTGGCGCAGTGGCCGAAGGCGAAACCATTACGCTGCTGGGCGGCGTGGCGGCGCATCAGGGGCTGCTGCGCTTCTGGCTGGTGGTCGCCTCCGTCGCGCTTGGCGGCATGATTGGCGATCAGGTGCTGTTCCTGCTGGGGCGTCACTTCGGCGGGCGGGTGCTGAGGCGCTTTTCCCGCTATAAGCGCAAAATCCGCTCCGCGCAGCGGCTGATCCAGCGCCATCCCTACCTGTTTGTGATAGGCACCCGCTTTATGTACGGATTTCGCGTCGTCGGCCCGGTGCTGATCGGCGCCAGCAAACTGCCGCCGAAGATCTTTTTCCCGCTCAATATCTTCGGCGCTATCGTCTGGGCGCTGCTGTTTACTACCCTGGGCTATCTGGGCGGCGAGGTGATTGGACCGTGGCTGCACCATCTCGATCAGCATATTAAGCGCTGGGCATGGCTGATTATCGTGGTGGTGGCGGTGGTGGCCGTGAGGATATGGCTTAAGCGTCGCGACAGGCGCAAAGCCGATGACGATGAGACGCCCTGAGCGGCCTCCCGAACGGAAGGCCGCGATGATCCGCGTTACGACTGCGGGTGGTGGTAGCCGCCGCCTAACGCCGAGGTCAGTTGGATGCTGGCATCCACCCATTGCCCCTGCAGCTGCAGCGCGTTGATCTGCTCCTGCAGCGACGGCAGTTTCACCATGCTGACCTCCGCGCCGGAAAGAATCCCGGCCTGCATGCGCGACTGCGCCTGCGATACCACGCGGCCAGCATCCTTCAGCACCAGCTGCTGCTGCTGGTTTTTCTCCATCAGCGTTTCCACCTGGCTTGCGGTTTTCGCGACCTGGTTAACCGCATCAACCACCGCCTTGTTGTAGCTCGCGACCGACAGATCGCGCTGGGCGTCGGCGATATCGAGGTTGGCATTCAGGCGGCCGCTGTCAAAAATCGGCAGCGTTAAGCCGGCGGTCACCCCCATCTGCTGCGCCGAATTGCGGAACAGATCGCTTAAGTGCAGCGCATCCTGCTGCAGGAATGCCATCAGGTTGATATCCGGGTAGAACGCCGCTTTCGCCGCGTCGACTTCACTCATCGACGACTGAATATACCAGTGCGCCTCCTGCAGATCCGGGCGGCGGGCGAGCAGCTCGTAGCCGAGGCTTGCCGGCATCTGCGTCTTCACCGCCGGCAGCGATGCCTGGCGCAGATTGAGCGAGGCCCCCTGCTTATTCACCAGCGCCATCAGACGGGCCTCTATTTCCTTCATATTGCCGGAGACCTGGGTCAGCTGCTGCTCGGTTTTGCTGATATTGATGTCGTTTCTCGCCCCTTCAACCGACGAGGTAATGCCGCGGGAATAGAGCGCCTTGTCCACGGAGACAATATTGTTCTGCTCGCTCTTCACCTGCAGCAGAACCTGTTTTACCGCCGCTTCGGTCTGCCATTCCCAGTAGAGTCGCGCCACGCTGCTTGCAAGCAGCTGGCGGGTTTGCGCCATCTCCGCCGAGCGGGCTTTCACCACGCCGATGCGCGACTGCACTTGCGCGCGGTTTTTTCCCCACAGGTCAAGATCCCACCCCGCCGTCAGGCCAAAGGTGCCGTTGGTGTACCACGGGCCGGTGGTTCCCTGCGCCGGGTCGGTGGCGGCAAACGGTCCCATCAGGCCTTCCGCCGACATTTTTTGCCGCTCGATATCCGCGCCGAAGTCCACCTCCGGGCCGCCCTGGGCCTGGGTCATGCGCGCCTGCGCCTCCGCCAGCTTAATTCTCTGCATCGCCACCTGCATATCCGGCGCGTTGCGAAGAGCCTGCTCAATAAGTCCGTTTAACTGCGCGTCATGATAATCCTGCCACCAGCTGCTTTGCGGCCAGCCGTTTTGCAGCGCCGTCGGCAAACGGTTATCAACATGCGATGCGGGAAGTTGTTGTGATAAAGGCGCCCCCGTCTCATGAGACGGCGCGCACGCAGAGAGCAAGGCGGTCAGCGACAGGCCGATCGCCGCAGCAAGAATAACGTTATGTTTCATTTCGCAAATCTGTTAACGGAAAGAATAAGCATCATATAGTGAACACGCGATTTATTGTTTAGTAAAGCGTGGCACCAATAAATAGTAACAGCCTGACATACTCAATCATTTTTTCCACAATATAGACATAAATATTATTTACTTTTGTATTTTCACTCCTTCATTCATCATACGGATTTATACGAATGCGGTTATTAACGACAATATCCCGCGGAGGAAACGATGACGCAGAATATTTACGACGACCCTCAATTTTTTGCCGGTTATGCCTCGCTCGAGCGCTCGGTAAAAGGGCTCGACGGCGCCCCGGAATGGCCGACACTGCGAACCCTGCTTCCGGAAATACGCGACAAGCAGATTATAGATTTAGGCTGCGGCTATGGCTGGTTTTGCCGCTGGGCGAGCGACCAGGGCGCCGCGCGGGTGCTGGGGGTGGATGTCTCTGAGAAGATGCTTGCCCGCGCGCAGGCCATGACGCAGGCAGACAATATCGAGTATCGGCGCGGCGACCTGTCCACGCTTACGCTACCGGCGCACAGCCTGGATCTGGCCTACAGTTCGCTGGCGCTGCACTATCTGGAAAAGGTGGATGGGCTATTTTCCTGCTTGTTCCGCGCTCTGAAGCCCGGTGGCATGCTGGTCTTTTCGGCAGAGCATCCGGTGTATACCGCGCCGCTGGTTCAGGGCTGGAGCGTCGGGCGCGACGGGCAAAAAAGCTGGCCGGTCAGCCATTATCAACAGGAGGGAGAGCGCATCAGCAGCTGGTTCGCCGAGGGGGTGAAAAAGCAGCACCGCAAGCTCGCCACCTGGATAAACCAGCTTATTGCCGCCGGTTTCGAGATCGTTCACGTCGATGAGTGGGGCCCGGATGCTGACCAGATAGCGGCCAATCCGGTGCTTGATGAAGAAAAAGAGCGCCCGATGATCTTTCTGCTCAGCGCCCGTAAACCCGCCTGAACTCTATCGCCTTACTCCTGCGCGTGTACGGTTCTGGCATACTGCCCGATAGCCTGGGCTATCGACGCTGAATCCCCCAGCGTGCGGATAGTGGTGAACAGCGCAGTGGCCTGCGCATACTCTTTACGCAAATACCCCAGCCACTGCTTGATGCGGGCCACGTGGTACAGACCGGTGTCCCCCTGCTTTTCCAGGCGGCTGTATTTCTGCAGCAGCGTCATCACCTCAGGCCAGGGCATACGCGGCGCGTTGTACTTCACGACCCGGCTGAGGTTCGGAATATTGAGCGCGCCGCGGCCGATCATCACCGCATCGCAGCCGGTCGCCGCCATACAGTCCTGCGCGCTCTGCCAGTCCCAGATTTCTCCGTTTGCCACTACAGGAATCGACAGCCGCCGACGGATGTCGCCAATGGCCTGCCAGTTGATGCGTTCGGCCCTGTAGCCGTCTTCCTTGGTGCGGCCATGCACCACCAGCTCCGTCGCCCCGGCCTGCTGGACGGCGTCGGCGATTTCAAACCTCTTATCGCCGCTGTCCCAGCCCAGACGAACTTTCACCGTCACCGGCAAATGCGCAGGTACCGCTTCGCGCATCGCTTTCGCCCCCTGATAGATAAGCTCAGGATCTTTCAGCAGCGTCGCCCCGCCGCCGCTGCCGTTAACCATTTTTGACGGACAGCCGCAGTTGAGATCCACGCCGTACGAGCCCAGCTCAACGGCGCGGGCGGCATTTTCGGCGAGCCACTGCGGGTACTGCCCCAGCAGCTGAACGCGCACCAGAGTGCCGGAAGGCGTCCGGCTGTTGTGATGCAGTTCCGGGCAGAGTCGATGAAACACTTTTACCGGCAGGAGCTGATCCACCACGCGCACAAACTCGGTGATGCACAGATCGTAGTCATTCACTTCTGTCAGAAGCTCGCGCACCAGTGAGTCGAGCACGCCTTCCATCGGCGCCAGTAAAACACGCATGTCAAACCCCGGAGAAAAAAGAGGCGCTATGGTAGCGTTGTTATGCTCAGGAATGAAGCCTTTCCGGACTATACCCGTCATACTTCAAGTTGCCGGAAGGAATAATAAGTATGCCCAGAATTCATGATGTGATCGGTGGCACATTTCCGACTTTAATTGTATGATAAATCCGTTCCATCAAGGATAATCACCATGATCAAATCACTGAACATTCTCTGGCAGTACGTCCGCGCGTTCGTTCTGATTTACGCGTGCCTGTATGCCGGTATCTTCCTCGCCTCCCTGCTGCCGATCACCATTCCCGGCAGTATCATCGGGATGCTGATTCTGTTTGTACTGCTGGCGCTGCAAATTCTGCCGGCTAAATGGGTAAACCCGGGCTGCTACGTGCTGATTCGCTATATGGCCCTGCTGTTTGTCCCTATCGGCGTCGGCGTAATGCAATATTTCGATCTTCTGCGCGCGCAGTTCGGCCCGGTTATCGTCTCCTGCGCCGTCAGCACGCTGATCGTCTTTCTGGTCGTTAGCTGGAGTTCCCACCTGGTCCACGGAGAACGTAAAGTGGTTGGTCAAAAAGGGACAAAACAATGATGCAGTATATCTGGTGGTCCTTACCGTTAACGCTACTGGTCTTTTTCGCTGCCCGCAGGCTGGCCGCGCGCTTCAAAATGCCGCTGCTCAACCCGCTGCTGGTGGCGATGGTGGTCATTATTCCTTTTCTGCTGCTGACCGGCATTCCGTACGACCACTATTTCCAGGGCAGCAAAATCCTCAACGATCTGCTGCAGCCCGCGGTGGTGGCGCTGGCCTATCCTTTATATGAGCAGCTGCACCAGATCCGCGCCCGCTGGAAGTCGATTATTACCATCTGCTTTTTTGGCAGCGTGGTGGCGATGGTCACGGGCACGACCGTGGCGCTGCTGATGGGCGCATCGCCGCAGATTGCGGCGTCAATTCTGCCAAAATCGGTGACCACGCCGATTGCCATGGCCGTCGGCGGCAGCATCGGCGGGATCCCGGCAGTAAGCGCCGTGTGCGTGATTTTCGTCGGTATTCTCGGCGCCGTGTTTGGTCACACCCTGCTGAACCTGATGCGCATCCGGACGAAGGCCGCGCGCGGTCTGGCGATGGGTACCGCGTCGCACGCGCTGGGCACCGCCCGCTGTGCGGAGCTGGACTATCAGGAAGGGGCGTTCAGCTCGCTGGCGCTGGTCATCTGCGGGATCATTACCTCGCTGGTGGCGCCGTTTCTGTTTCCGCTCATTCTGGCGGCGGTGGGATAACGCGACACATCACACATTTTTCATATAATTTTCATGAGTTGCATTATCAGTGAGATTTGGATCACATAATGATGTGAGATCGGTCCGTAAACTACGGTTCCTTACACTGCTATGAGGCAATGCCATGCATCCACGTTTTCAAGCTGCTTTCACGCAACTCAGTGCGGAACTGCAATCAGCCCTCGCTCCCGCGCTGGCCGATCGTCATTTCCCCGCTATGTTAAGCGTAGGCCAGGTCTCGCAACTGCAAACGGCAACGGGGCTGGACGAAGACGCGCTGGCCTTCGCGCTGCTGCCCCTGGCGGCGGCCTGCGCCCGCGCCGACCTGTCGCATTTTAACGTCGGCGCTATCGCCCGCGGCGTCAGCGGCGCCTGGTATTTTGGCGGCAATATGGAATTTATCGGCGCCACCATGCAGCAGACCGTCCACGCCGAGCAGAGCGCCATCAGCCATGCCTGGCTGCGCGGTGAAACGTCGCTGAAAGCGATCACCGTCAACTACACCCCCTGCGGCCACTGCCGTCAGTTTATGAATGAGCTGAACAGCGGACTGGCGCTGCGCATTAACCTGCCGGGCCGCGCGCCGCATACGCTACAGGACTATCTGCCGGACGCCTTCGGCCCGAAAGATCTGGAGATCAAAACGCTGCTGATGGACCCGCAGGACCACGGCTATGCGCTGAAAGGCGATGCCCTCACCCAGGCGGCGATCGGCGCGGCGAACAAGAGCCACATGCCGTACAGCAAGTCGCCGTCAGGCGTAGCGCTGGAGTGTCGCGACGGCACTATCTTTACCGGCAGCTACGCGGAAAACGCGGCGTTCAACCCGACGCTGCCGCCGCTGCAGGGCGCGCTGAATCTGCTGAGCCTCAACGGTTACGACTATTCGGATATTCAGCGCGCCGTTCTGGCGGAACGCGCCGATGCCCCGCTTATCCAGTGGGATGCCACCGCAGCGACGCTGAAAGCGCTGGGTTGCCATAACATCAACCGCACGCTGCTGTCCTGATGTTTCAGGCGGGTCGCCCGGCCCGCCTGATGAAAAACCCCGCAATTAGCCCACTGTTTCTTGCTCTTGCCCGACGGGTAAAGTAGCCTGAATACATTCTCTTCCGCCACCGAGTCAAGTTCATGTTAAAGCGCGTGTTATACAGCCTGTTAGTCCTCACCGGCCTGCTGCTGTTGACCGTTCTTGGCCTGGACCGCTGGATGAGCTGGAAAACCGCGCCCTATATCTATGACGAGCTGCAGGACCTGCCCTACCGTCAGGTTGGCGTGGTGCTGGGTACCGCCAAGTACTACCGCACCGGCGTGATTAACCAGTATTACCGCTACCGTATTCAGGGAGCGCTGAACGCCTACAACAGCGGTAAGGTGAACTATCTGCTGCTGAGCGGCGACAACGCGCTGCAGAGCTATAACGAGCCGATGACCATGCGTAAGGATCTGATCGCCGCCGGCGTCGACCCCGCCGATATCGTGCTCGACTACGCGGGTTTCCGCACGCTCGACTCTATCGTTCGCACGCGCAAGGTCTTCGATACCAACGATTTCATCATCATTACCCAGCGGTTCCACTGCGAGCGCGCGCTGTTTATCGCCCTGCACATGGGCATTCAGGCCCAGTGCTACGCAGTACCTTCGCCAAAAGATATGCTGAGCGTACGTATCCGCGAGTTCGGCGCCCGTTTTGGCGCGCTGGCGGATCTCTACCTGTTCAAGCGCGAACCCCGCTTCCTCGGACCGCTGGTGCCGATTCCGGCCCAGCATGAGGTGCCTGACGACGCGCAGGGTTACCCGGCCGTGACGCCGGAACAGGTGCTGGAGCTGCAGAAGAAAAAGCCCGCCTCCGACGCCAGCGAATAGCTTCCGTCGCCGCGCGCAGATAAAAATCGCTAATGAATTCTTATTGCGTAAATGGTTGTTATTTGCGTCTTAGGGATTCTTGCTATCGCCCATAAACCACAGTAACCGAATGGTTATATGTGAGTATTTTCACAGTTCCCCCCCCTGCTTCGCCATAGCCTTCAAGTCAGTTTTCGTCATGTCGTACCTGCCTTAATTACCCTAATCATTAAGGAATGCACTATGTCGCAAAAAAACTATCAGGATGAGCTCATTCCCGCTTTTACGCCGCTGTTGGCGATCAAAGAGGCTTCCCGCTGTTTACTCTGCCATGACGCGCCGTGCAGCCAGTCCTGCCCGGCGCAAACCGACCCTGGAAAATTTATCCGTTCTATTTATTTTCGTAATTTTAAAGGCGCCGCCGAAACCATTCGTGAGAATAATGCGCTGGGCGCCGTCTGCGCCCGCGTCTGTCCGACGGAAAAACTGTGCCAGCGCGGCTGCACCCGTTCAGGAATCGATAAACCGATTGATATCGCGCGGTTGCAGCGTTTTGTGACCGATTTTGAGCAACAGACGGCAATGCGTATCTATCAGCCTGGCCGTAAAGATAAAGGCAAGGTGGCTATCGTCGGCGCTGGCCCCGCCGGGTTACAGGCGAGCGTTACCCTTTGCAACCTCGGCTATGAGGTCACCATTTTCGAAAAAGAGGCGCAGCCGGGCGGCTGGTTGCGCCACGGCATTCCAGAGTTTCGCCTGCCGCAGTCGGTGCTGGATCACGAGATCGCCCGCATCATTGCAATGGGGGTAAACATTCAGTGCCACAGCGAAGTAGGCACAACGCTGACGCTTGCGCAGCTGAAAGCGGAGTATCGCGCCGTCCTGCTGACCGTCGGTCTGTCGCAGGGGTTAACGCTGCCGCTGTTTAACGACGCCGGATCGGTCGAAATCGCCGTCGACTTTTTACAGCGCGCCAGCAAGGCCAACGGCAATATCGCGGTTCCACAAAGCGCCCTGATCGTCGGCGGCGGCGACGTGGCGATGGACGTCGCCAGCACGCTGAAGCTGCTGGGCTGTGAATCCGTTACCTGCGTGGCGCGCGAAGAGCTGGCGGCGTTCCCCGCCAGCGAGAAAGAGTTCGCCACCGCGCAGGCGCTGGGCGTATCCATCATTGACGGCTTCACGCCGATCGCCGTCACCGGAAATAAAGTCACGTTCAGGCACGTGCGTCTGCCCGGCGAACTGACGCTGGCCGCCGGGCACATTATCCTCGCCGTCGGCCAGCGCGCCGGACTGGAAGCATTTCCTGATATCACCTCGCAGCGCAATACCGTGGAAACGCAGCATTATCAGACCACCGACCCCGTCCTGTTTGCCGCAGGCGATATTATCCAGGGAGATAAAACCGTGGTTTACGCGGTAAAAACCGGGAAAGAAGCCGCTCAGTCCATTCATCACTATTTAGAGGAGGCTTGCTCATGTTAACGAAAGATCTGTCGATTACCTTTTGCGGCGTGAAATTCCCCAATCCGTTCTGCCTCTCCTCTTCTCCGGTCGGCAACTGCTATGAGATGTGCGCCAAAGCCTACGATACCGGCTGGGGCGGCGTGGTGTTTAAAACCATCGGTTTCTTTATCGCCAATGAAGTTTCTCCGCGCTTTGACCATCTGACAAAAGAAGACACCGGGTTTGTCGGCTTTAAGAATATGGAGCAGATAGCCGAACATCCGCTGGCGGAAAACCTGGCGGCGATCCGCCGGCTGAAACAGGACTACCCGGACAACGTGCTGATCGCCTCCATCATGGGGGAAAATGAGCAGCAGTGGCAGGAACTGGCGCATCTGGTGGAAGAAGCCGGCGCGGATATGATCGAATGCAACTTCTCCTGCCCGCAGATGACCTCGCACGCGATGGGCAGCGATGTCGGGCAAAGCCCGGAGCTGGTGGAAAAATACTGCCGGGCGGTAAAACGCGGCTCAACCCTGCCGATGCTCGCAAAAATGACGCCAAACATCGGCGACATGTGTGAGGTCGCGCTGGCGGCGAAACGCGGCGGCGCGGACGGTATTGCCGCCATTAACACCGTCAAATCGATTACCAATATCGACCTCAACCAGAAAACAGGCATGCCGATCGTCAACGGCAAATCCAGCATTTCCGGTTACTCCGGCAAAGCGGTGAAGCCTATCGCCCTGCGCTTTGTGCAGCAGCTGCGCACCCACCCGGAGCTGAAGGATTTCCCCATCAGCGGCATCGGCGGCATTGAGAACTGGGAAGACGCCGCCGAATTTTTACTGCTGGGCGCCGCTACGCTTCAGGTCACCACCGGCATCATGCAGTACGGCTACCGCATCGTAGAAGATATGATAAGCGGCCTGTCGCACTACCTTGCCGATCGCGGATATGCCGCGCTGGATGAGATGGTCGGCCTGGCGAATAGCAACATCGTTCCGGCCGAAGAACTGGATCGCAGCTATATCGTTTATCCGCAGATTCACCTGGATAAATGCGTGGGCTGCGGTCGCTGCTATATCTCCTGCTACGACGGCGGCCATCAGGCGATGGAGTGGAATGAGGACACCCGCACGCCGCACTGCAATACCGAAAAATGCGTGGGCTGTTTGCTGTGCGGGCACGTTTGTCCGGTTGCCTGCATCAGCCTCGGCAATATCGCGTTTAAACCCGGCGAAAAAGAGCACGCCGTCACCCTTTAACGCCTTACACGTTTCCGGCCCGCGCGGGCGGGCCGGAAGGACATCGCTATGAGTACTCTTGTCGCAATTGCACTGACCACTGGCATTTTATCCGGTATCTGGAGCTGGGTTGCCGTGACGCTGGGGTTACTCAGTTGGGCGGGTTTTCTTGGCTGTACCGCGTATTTTGCCTGCCCGCAGGGCGGCCTGAAGGGGCTGGGCATATCCTGCTGCACGCTGCTGAGCGGCGTCTTCTGGGCGGAGGTGATTATCTATGGCAGCGCCGCCGCCCCTGCGCTCACGGCGGTCGGCTATCTGTTGACCGCCATCGTGGCCTTCGTCATGTGCATTCAGGCCAAAAACGGATGGCTCTCTTTTGTCCCCGGCACGTTTATCGGCGCCTGCGCAACCTTCGCCAGCAACAGCAACTGGCAGGCGGTGCTGCCTTCGCTGCTGGTCGGCCTGTTTTTTGGCTACGCCATGAAAAACAGCGGACTGCTCATCGCCCGCAAACCATAAGACACAGCCCGGCGAATGCCGGGCTGTGTCTCTGCCTGATAAGCGGAATTACTTCTTACGCGCGTACTTCAGGGAATCCAGCGCCACCGCGAAGATAATGATGGCGCCTTTAATAATATACTGCCAGTACGGGTTCACGCCGATGTAGGTCAGACCGTAGTTGATAACGGTAAAGATGATAACACCGGTCACCACGCCGATAACCGTACCGACGCCGCCGCTAAAGGACACCCCGCCCACCACGCAGGCGGCAATCGCATCCAGTTCGTACATAAAGCCGAGGTTGTTGGTGGCTGAGCCGATACGACCCGCTTCCAGCATCCCGCCGAAGGCGTAGAACACGCCGGACAGGGCGTAAATCATCAGCAGGTTCAGCGCGACGTTAACGCCGGACACTTTCGCGGCTTCCGGGTTGCCGCCGATAGCGAAGATGTTTTTACCAAAACGGGTTTTATTCCACAGGATCCACACGAACACGATGGCGATAAGCGCATAGAAGGTGATGTAGGATAAGCGGAATCCGCCAAGCGCGATAAACCCTTGCGCAAAGGTCGAGAAGTGCGAATCAAACCCGGAGATAGGCGATGCGCCGACGAAGTCGTAGTACAGGGAGTTGATGCCGTACACGATAATCATCGTACCCAGGGTGGTGATAAACGGCGTCACGTTGAGGTAGGCGATGATAATGCCGTTAACCAGACCGATAATGGCGCCAATCGCGCAAACAATCAGGATGACCAGCGGAATCGGCATGGTCGCCATATCCGGGAATACCTTGTTTGCGTTATCCACGGACTGCAGCAGCGTAGCGGCGATAACCGCCGCCAGACCGACCTGACGACCAGCGGACAGGTCCGTCCCCTGGGTGACGATAAGACCGGCGACGCCCAGCGCGATAATAATACGCACTGACGACTGGGTCAGGATGTTACTCAAGTTCAGCAGACTTAAGAACGTGGGGTCCTGGAAAATAATAATGGCCAGTAACACTAAAAGAACAACGTAGATACCGCCTTCTTTCAGATAAGTGAGAAAACTTTTTTTATTTAACGCACTCATTTGGAGCCCCTGATCTTAAAGGTGCAAAGACGCAAGACGTAAAATTTCGTTCTGCGTTGTGGTTTTAGTTTCAACAATTCCAGCGACAAGGCCATTGCTCATTACCAGAATACGGTCAGTGATCCCAAGCAGCTCCGGCATTTCGGAGGAAATAATAATGATCCCTTTTCCTTTCTTCGCCAGTTCGGCGATGAGCTGATAAATTTCAAACTTGGCACCGACGTCAATACCGCGCGTCGGTTCGTCGAGCATCAGAATTTCCGGCTGGGTCAGCAGCCAGCGGCCGATGATCACCTTTTGCTGGTTACCGCCGGAAAGCGAACCGATTTGCGTACGGTGGCCCGGCGTTTTGACGCGCATGGAGTCAATCACCCACTGGGTGTCGCTCTTCATACGGGAGTTATCGAGTAATCCGATTTTGCCTTTGTAATTGCGAATATTAGAAATCAGCGAGTTAAAGCCGATATCAAGGTAGGCGTAAATCCCCGTTGAACGGCGCTCTTCGGTCACCAGCGCAAAGCCGTGGTTAATGGCTTCGTTGGCGTTATGGTTATTAATTTTTTTGCCGTGCAGCGTAATAGTGCCATCCGATTTTTCACGGATGCCGAACAGGGTTTCGACAATATCAGTGCGCTTCGCCCCCACCAGACCGGCGATACCCAGAATTTCGCCTTTATGCAGGTCAAAGGAGATATCGCGAATGGACGGCTGGCGCAGCGACGTCAGGTTACGCACTTCGAGAATCACTTCTCCGGGCGTGTTTTGTTTATCCGGGAAGCGCTGGTTCAGCGAGCGCCCTACCATCATGGCGATAATCTTATCCATATCCAGCCCTTCCAGCGGCTGTGTGGCAATCCACTGGCCGTCGCGCAGGATGGTAATTTCATCGCACAGCTGGAAGATCTCTTCCATCTTGTGGGAGATATAGACAATACCGCAGCCGCGCTCTTTCAGCTTACGGATAATTTTAAACAGATGGTTGACCTCTTTTTCCGTTAAGGACGAGGTCGGTTCATCCATAATAACGATTTTGGCGTTATAGGAGAACGCTTTCGCAATTTCGATCATCTGCATCTGCGAGACGGAAAGCGTACCGACGCGCGCCCGCGGGTCGATATCGATATCCAGCTCGTCAAAAATCGCTTTGGTGTCGCGGTACATTTTGTCCTGATCGACAAACATGCCTTTGGTGGGGTAGCGCCCCAGCCACATGTTGTCCATCACCGACCGCTGCAATACCAGGTTCAGCTCCTGGTGCACCATGGAAATCCCATTTTCCAGTGCTTCTTTCGCAGAATGAAAATCGATCTCTTTTCCCTGAAAAATAATACTACCGGAATCTTTTTGATAGATTCCAAACAGGCATTTTAATAACGTTGATTTACCGGCGCCGTTCTCCCCCATTAATGCGTGAATGGAGTGAGGACGCACCTTTAAATTAACATTATCGAGCGCTTTTACGCCGGGAAATGATTTGTTGATGTTGCTCATTTCCAACAAGAATTCGCCGGACGATTCTGTGTTATTGCTGACCATAGTTAACCCTGGCTGCGCGAGTGTTGCCCGTGCTGAACATCCAGCACGGGGTTAAGTCATTATTACATTACGACGGGCGCCAGGACGGCGCCCTGATAATTACTTACCGATGAACTGCGCCAGGTTGTCTTTATCAACGCCGACGTAAGGAATACGGACAACCTTGTTCTCGATTTTCCACTGGGTTCCCGCCGCAGGCTCTTTACCCGCAGCCAGGTTTTTAGCCAGATCGAAGGTCGCTTTCGCCTGGTTGTTGGCATCGTTCAGCACGGTACCGGCCATAGCGCCGGATTTCACCAGCGCCAGCGCTTCCGGCAGGGCATCAACGCCAAACACAGGAATGCTGGACTTGTTGTGCGCTTTCAGCGCTTCTACAGCACCCATTGCCATCGCATCGTTGTTGGCGATAACCACTTCGATTTTGTTGGCGTTCGGACCGGAGAGCCAGGCATCCATTTTGTCTTTAGCCTGTGCGGTATCCCACATTGCGGTATCCATCTGCAGCTGCTCAGTCTTAATGCCTTTGTTGTTCAGCTCTTTGATAACGTAGGTGGTGCGCGCTTCCGCATCCGGATGGCCTGGTTCGCCTTTCAGCAGCACATACTGAATCTGACCGTCTTTGTTCAGATCCCAGTTCTTATTCGCTTCCCAGTGCTTGGCGATCAGGTCACCCTGGATAATACCGGATTCTTTAGAGTCGGTGCCCACGTAGAACGCTTTGTCGTAGCTGTCCAGCGCCTTACGAGCAGGCTCTTTGTTGAAAAAGACCACCGGTACGTTCTGCGCGCGGGCTTTTTCAATCACGGTGCCTGCGGCAGCCGGGTCAACCAGGTTGATGGCCAGCGCCTTCACGCCTTTCGCCAGCAGCACGTCAATCTGATCGTTCTGCTTGGACTGGTCGTTCTGGGAGTCGTTCATCAGCAGCTGTACGTCCGGGGAGGCTTTCGCGTCTTTCTCAATCGCCTTACGCACAACCGACATGAAGTTGTCGTCATATTTGTAAATAGTGACACCGATACGCGTGTCAGCAGCGTGTGCAGCGGCACCGAAAAACATGCTTGCCATCAGAGCAGACAGGGTTAACACCTTCTTATTCATGGTATCTCCGGTTTTATTATGCAGGGTAGTTTCTCGGCGGGCAAAACGTTAAAGGGTTGTTACTGACCGCCGAAGTAAATTTATAAAAATACGTTCTTCCGTGTTCGGTAACGCTCCCGAAGTGCGTTTAAATGATAGTTCAGCGCGCTGTCGTTATGGGAAAAGTGATTAATCACCGTTACATAGCGTTTCAGCCTTACAAACGCTGCCATCATAGCCAGCGCAATGTTAAGATACTGTGAATTTACTCACAGATTGAAAGCGGTTACATTCCGCCGTATCGTCAGTTAGTGATCGGCCCCACAGATTGCCGCTGGGCGACAGAATGGCGGCGTACCAGCGTCGGCATGAAGCAGTGGCTGGCGCTGGCATCCAGCGTGCCCGCCGCGCCCATCAGCGCCAGCTCTGTCGCCAGCTTTGCCATGGAAACGATGGGATAGCGCACGGTCGTCAGCTGCGGGTCGGTGTAACGGGCGATGGGAATATCGTCAAAGCCGATCAGCGACAAATGCTGCGGCACCGCAATCCCGTTATCCTTAAGCGTCGTCAACGCCCCGGCCGCCATATTGTCATTGTAGGCAAAGACTGCCGTGAGTCCCAGGTTGCGCCCAAGCAGCTCCACCATTGCCGCTTCGCCGCCCTGTAAGTCCGGCGTACCGGTGCCAACCCAGCTCTCAGGCGCGATAATCCCCTGCTCGCTGAGCGCCCGCTGCCAGCCCTCGCGCCGCATGGCGTCATCTTCAATGCGGTGGCTGGACGAGAGGTAGCCGATGCGCTGGTGCCCCTGGTTGAGCAGCATCCGGGTCGCCATCATCGCGCCGCTGATGTTGTCTAACCCAACGCAGCGATGGGCGTATCCCGGAACAATACGGTTAATCAGCACCATGCCAGGGATCTGCGCCATAAAGGCGGAAATCTCGGCGTCGCTTAGCGCTTTTGAATGAACAATCAAGGCGTTGCAGCGCTGGCGTATCAGCACTTCAATGGCGTTGCGCTCCTTCTCCGCCTCGTGATAGCTGTTGCCGATAAGCACATTTTTCTGAAACTGCTGGGCAACGGTATCCACCGCCTTCACCAGCGCGCCGAAGAAGGCATCGGAGACGTCCATCACCACCACGCCAATCGTATCGCTGACCTGCGTCGCCAGCGCCTGCGCATTGGCGTTTGGCCGGTAGCCCAGCGCGGATACGGCCTTCATGACCGTCTCGCGGGTTTCAGGGCTTACCAGCGGACTGTCGTTCAGTACTCTGGAGACGGTCGCGACGGAAACACCCGCCTGGCGCGCCACGTCACGAATGGTGATCATAGCCACCAGCCTGTTGAATATTGCAGTAACTCACGATCGCCCCCTGTGTTTAGCAAGGAGGCTATTCTGGCAGCGAGTCGGTATGCGCTACGTGAAGAAGCTCACAAGGATGGAAACGGTTACATCCGTTTTGTTAATGATTGTGATCCAGATCGTTATCTGGATGTTCTGGAAAGTGTTGCCCCGGCAGCATGCGCGGTTAGCTGCCGCCATACCCACTCCACGGGGCCCTGGCGCCAGTAGCGTAACCAGATAACCGAAAACAGCACGTTGACCAGCCACACGGCGGGAACGAAGGTCAATAGCGAGAAACGGTCAAATTTCATAAATAAATCAAACCGGTAAAACAGGGTTGTGCAAACTAATGACTGCAGCAGATAGTTGGACAGCGCCATGCGCCCCACGCAGGCGATAGCGCCAACAAGGCGCGAACCGCAGATCTGCGGCCAGAAACCGTAGGCCAGCGCGGCATAGCCAATCGTCTGAAACGGCGCGGAAAGCTCGCGCGGCGCCTGCAGCAGGAACGCGCACCAGCGGTAATCCCAGCCCAGCCGCCACTGGGCGACGATCGCCGGCAGGTTGATCAGCATCCCGATCGCCACCAGCAGCGCCCCCGTTTGCCGGTAATGGCGCAGGCTGAACTGACCTTTCAGCCAGCCGCTGCGCATCAGCGCCGCGCCCATCAGCATCATCCCGGCCAGCTGCCAGCCGTATTGAGCACCAAGCGCCAGCAGGTTATCGGAAAGCATGTCCGCGCGGTTGCTGATGGCCTCAACGCCGCCGGTGAATTTCCAGAACTGTTCATACTGCAAATTCGCAGCGTCCGGCACCCACGACCGGTTCGTCGCCGTACCGGAAATCATCCCTAACAGCAGCAGCACGCCAACGCCCATCAGGTACAGCAGCGCGCCGGTGTTGAACAGGGATTTCACGTTCTGCGCGTCGCGCACCATCCGCCAGCACACCAGCCCCACCAGCGCGTAGGCCAGCAGGATATCGCCATCCCAGAGGAACAGCGCATGGCAAAAACCGAGGATAGCCAGCAGCGAAAGCCGCGACTGGATCCAGCGCTTACCGCGCGCCAGCAGCATCTGCAGCCCGGCGCCAAACAGCAGCGCGAACAGGGTGAGGAATTTCACCTGCACAAGCAGGTCGAGGATAGCCCAGGTCCAGGCGTCGCGACGGGTGATGTCGCCGTACCAGGCCGGGTTGAGGTAGGCCGCCTTCGGCAAGCCGAAGGCGGTGATATTGAGCAGCAGGATCCCAAGAATCGCGACGCCGCGAACGAAATCGAGCGTGACGTTTCTTTCCATGTCTCCCCTGCCCGGCACGAAATTAGTTGTGGTGGCGTACAGCGCGCAGGAACTCCTGGCGAGTGTTCTGGCTCGATTTAAACAGCCCGCCCAGCGAGGTGGTGGTGGTTGCGCTGGTGGCATCGCGAATACCGCGCGCTTTCACGCAGTAATGCACCGCATCGATAGAGACCGCCACGTTGTTGGTACCAAGCAGCGTCTGCAGCGCTACCAGAATCTGCTGGGTCAGACGTTCCTGCACCTGCGGACGCTGGGCGAAGAACTGGACGATGCGGTTGATTTTCGACAGCCCGATAACGGACTCTTTCGGAATGTAGGCGACCGTCGCCTTACCGTCGATGGTGACAAAATGGTGTTCACAGGTGCTGGTAAGCGTGATATCCCGCACCGTGACCATTTCATCCACCTTCATTTTGTTTTCAATGACGGTGATTTTGGGGAAATTGGCATAATCGAGACCGGAGAAAATCTCATCGACGTACATTTTTGCGATGCGATGAGGGGTTTCCATCAGGCTATCGTCGCTGAGATCAAGATTCAGCAGTTGCATGATTTCGGTCATATGACCCGCAATCAGCCGTTTACGCGTTTCGTTATCCGCCTCAATGGCTGACGGGCGCAGCGGCGTTTCCAGGCCACGAGCAACCAGGGCCTCATGAACGAGTGCGGCTTCTTTACTCAGTGATGACATATTATTTTTCTCCTGCAGGTGTGGCGACCTCAGCTCTTCTGGGAGCAAAGTGTTTACTCATTGTGCGTGAGGCGGCGCACAGAATCCAGTATTCGCGTCGATAATTATTGTAATTGCTGCTGCCTTTCATCGGCTGGCCGCCAGACCAGCGCGCCGCCCGCCAGCAGGGCCAGCGCCGCGATCCCCAGCGCCGGTTCCAGACGCTGGGTCAGCCATGTCGACAGCGCCGAGGTCATCGGCCCCACCAGCTGTCCGATGGCATAGCCGGTGGTCAACAACCCGGCCATATAGCGGGTATGCTGCGGCGCCAGCTCGCGACCGTAAAGCAAGGAGAGCTGCACCGCGCACAGGAAGCCGCCGCCCACCAGCAGCGCGCCCGTTACCAGCCCGCTCATTCCCGGCATCAGCCAGGCGGCCAGAACCCCAGCCGCCTGCAGCCACAGTACGATAGCCAGCCGCTGGTAGCTGTGTCCGACGTGGCGCAGCGCGATGCTGAGCGCAATGCCGACCACCGCCGCCGCGCCGAAAATCGGCCAGACGAACTGGGCGAACGCGCTGCCGGGAAAACGCGCCGTCGCCATCTGCGATAAAAACGTCGCTGGCAGAATATAGCCATAGCCCGCCAGGCTGTAGCTCCAGACCAGACGCTTCAGGTTGCCGGTCAGGCGCAGCGGTACAGGCTTAACGTCGGGGCGGTGCAGGTCTCCCGGGCGCGGCAGCCAGCGAGAGATAAACGCGATCAGCGCCAGCGCCAGCAGGCCGTAAAGCAGCCATCCGGCGGAGGCGCTCAGGGCGTGCGCGTGGATATATACCGCCAGCAGGCCGCTCACGGCGATCCCGGCGCCCGGTCCGGCGAAAACCGCGGCGCTTAAGCCGGGTTTGCCGGCATGGGCCAGCTGTTCATTGGTCCAGGCCGCCGTCAGCACCATCGCCCACCCGCTCATGCAGCCGATCGCCAGGCGCAGCAGGCCGTGCAGCCAGGCGGTATCCACAACGGCAGAGAGCAGGGTCAGCGCCACGGCGCCGATAAGCCCGGCATACAGCCGCCCTTCCACCCCGCGATGCGCGCGCATCGCATCCCAGGCGCCAAACAGATAGCCAAAATAGTTCATCGCGGCAACCAGCCCCGCGGAGGTCAGCGTCAGCTGGCCGTCGGCGATCATCAGCGGCACCTGGGGGGTGAAGGCAAACCGGCCAATCCCCATGACCACCACCAGCATAATGAACCCGCAGAGCGCAATGCGCAGCGCCATGACAACCCCTGAGCGTTAACATAAAGTTATATTTATGATGCAACATGTAAACAAAATGCGGAAGTGAAAGTTACTCACCGCACATGAATTATCTGTATGATGAACCAACGCATTTTCACTCATCGAACCGGGAGCCATGCATGGAACTGCTCGAAGAGCACCGCTGTTTTGGAGGCTGGCAGCAACGCTGGCGGCACGACTCCACCACCCTGAACTGCGCCATGACGTTCAGCATTTTTTTACCGCCGCCGCGCGACGATAGCCCGCCGCCGGTGCTGTACTGGCTGTCCGGACTGACCTGCACTGACGAAAATTTCGCCACCAAGGCGGGCGCGCAGCGCGTCGCCGCAGAGCTGGGCATCGCGCTGGTGATGCCGGATACCAGCCCGCGCGGCGATGCGGTGGCCGACGATCCGGCTTACGATCTCGGCGCAGGCGCAGGCTTTTACCTCAATGCGACCGAAGCGCCGTGGGCCGCGCATTACCGGATGTATGACTATCTGCGCGACGAGCTGCCGCAGGTAGTGAACGCCAGCTTTACCGTCGCGCCGCGCTGCGCCATTTCGGGACATTCGATGGGCGGCCACGGCGCGCTGCTGCTGGCGCTGAAAAACCCTGGCCGCTATGCCAGCGTTTCCGCCTTCGCGCCGATCGTAAACCCGGCGCAGGTGCCCTGGGGACAGAAGGCGTTTCGCGCTTATCTCGGTGATGACCCTGACCGCTGGCTGGAATGGGACAGCTGCGCGCTGATGCGCGCAAGCCTGCCTGAGCACGCCATCGCAACGCTTATCGATCAAGGGGATAACGATCGGTTTTTGGCCGAGCAGCTGCAACCCGCGGTGCTTGCCGAAGCGGCGCGCCAGGCCCAGTGGCCGTTGACGCTGCGCATCCAGCCGGGCTACGACCACAGCTACTGGTTTATCGCGAGCTTTATTGAGGATCATCTCCGCTTCCATGCGGAGCATTTGCTGAAATAGTCCATTCTCCCTCTCCGGCAGCGGAGAGGGATTCACTCAGAAGCGATAGTCCAGCGCCATAAAGTAGCGACGCCCGTCTTCGGTGTAGCTGTAGTCGTCGCGGTTGAGATCTTTATCGGTCAAGTTCAGCACGCCCGCCCGCACCTTCACGCTTTTCGTCATCTGCCACGCGGCGCCGCTGTTCCAGAGAACGTAGCCGCCCGGCGTCGGGCCGCCGTCAACTTTCGCCCGCTGTTCGCCGGTGTAGTTGGCCTGGACGTAGAACGACCAGTCCTCGGTCGCCTGCCAGTCCACGGTGCCGTTGGCCGTGTGGAACGGCAATTCGGACAGCGGTTTGTTGCCGCCGTTGCTCAGATCGCGGCCATCGTTATAGGTGTAGTTCAGGGTCAGCTTCCAGTCCTCAGCCACCGGGACCTTCAGCTCGGTTTCCACGCCGCGAATGCGCGCTTTATTGACGTTGTAGTAGCGGAAAATCGGCTCGCCGTCGGCGTTGAGCCCTACGTAGTTCGGGTAGTTCTTCGCATCCTTGACCTTCGCCGTACGGCTGATGCTGATACGGTCATCCACGTTGTTCTGGAACGTGGTGATGCTGCCCTGTACGCCGTCCAGCCAGCCCTCTTCCCCGGCGTAGTACAGCCCCAGCTCATAGTTTTCGCTGGTTTCCGGCTTCAGGTTCGGGTTACCGACGATTTCACAGGCGCCGCGGCAGGAACCGGTGGTCCAGTCAGGGCTTAGCTCCAGCAGCGATGGCGCCTTAAACGCATTCGCCCAGCCGCCTTTCACCGTCAGCGTATCGGTGGCGTTATAGACGAGGTAAGCGCGCGGGCTCCAGTGGTCGCCGTAGGTTTCGTGATCGTCCATGCGCACGCCGGTGGTCAGCGCCAGCGGCTCGAAAATACGCCATTCATCCTCAAGGAACAGCGCATACTGGCTGGCGGAGGTGCTTCCGCTGCCCTGCAAATTCACCGGGTCTTTAAGCCTGTCGTGGCGCCACTCGCCGCCGAACGTCAGCAGTTGGTTAATCATCGCCAGCGGCAGGACATATTTACCGTCGACGGCGTTGCTTTCAGAGGTAATCGTACCGGCCTGCGACGGGTTTTTGTTATCCACTTTTTCGCCGTAGAACTTAAGCTCGCTGTTGCCGACGTCCCAGCGGCCGTTGTGCGACAGGGAGTAGTTCTGCCGCTCAAGGCGGTTTTTATCCAGCGAATCGGAGTCCCTGTCCTGGCGGTCAAAGCCGTAGCCCGCGGTGAAATCATGGTTCTCATTCGGCGTCCAGGCGAATTCGACGTTGGCGTCACGGCTGGTGAAGCCTTCGATGCGCGGGGTTTCGCCGGACGCGGCGGTGCTGGACGTCTGCTGATTGTCTTTTTCGCGCTTCGAGAGGTTGCCGTAGGCCTTCACGCCGAGCAGGCCGTCAATCAGCGGGCCGCTGGTGAAGAACTGGCCGTTCCAGGTATCGCCGCGGTCGCGGTGTTCCTGCACGGTGGCATCCGCCGTCATTGAACCGTGCCACTGCTGACCAATCTTTTTGGTGATGATGTTGACCACGCCGCCGAGAGCGTCGGAGCCGTACAGCGAGGACATCGGCCCGCGCACCACCTCAATACGTTCAATCGCGTCGACCGGGATCCAGTTCAGATCGAAATCGTTATGGCGGAATACCGCATTGCGCGAGTTCACGCGCTTACCGTCCACCAGAATCAGGGTGTAGCTGCTGTCGAGGCCGCGCAGGCTGACGCCTTTACGGTTATCGCCTTCGTTGGTGAGCTGTACGCCGGGAACGTCGCGCAGCACATCTTTCAAATTCTGCACCGGACGGCGCTGTAAATCCTGCTGCGTAATGACGCTGATGCTTGCAGGCGCGTCCTTCACACTCTGTTCCGTCGCGGCGGCGGTCACCACCATCGTATCGCTGTCGCCTGCCGCAGCGGCCGGTAGCGCCAGCGACATTGCGGATGCGCACAATCCGCCCCGAACCAAAGGGTTTAACCTGAACATTCCATATCTCCATGAGGTAAAAACAAACAAGAAAGAAAAAACTCACATGCTTATCCGCCCACCTTTTGCGGCAGACGTGGCTGTTTTAGGGTTATGCAGATGTGGCTGGTCACCCTTGTTCGTTGCATTCCTCGAACAAGATGCGGAGAGTGGCTTCATCCTGAAATTGGCAAAGATGATAAAGATAATGATAACAATTATCAATTTAATTGTCATAAAATATGTCTGATTTACAGTTCAGACATAAAAAAACCCTCTCGGCTGAGAGGGTTTTGCGGGAAAGTCGGTATGGCTTAGTGCTTAAAGCGTTCCGGGAAATGCATCTCGCTATAGCGAACGAAGCGGGTCCCTTTCACCAGCCGGTAGCCAAACCAGATAACCAGGAACAGCGGGATACCAATATAGGTTGCCGCGACGCCGCCCCAGTCGATGGTGTCCTTGAGGAACGCTTCGTAGTTCTGGCCGAGGGTGATAATCAGGCACAGCACGAAGGCGAAAATCGGCCCCAGCGGGAAGAACCCGGAGCGGTACGGCAGATTGTTCAGATCGTGCCCCTGCATCACGTAGCCGCGGCGGAAGCGATAATGACTGATAGCGATGCCCAGCCAGGCGATAAAGCCCGTCATCCCGGAAGTGTTCAGCAGCCACAGGTAGACGGTCTGGTTGCCGAACATCGAGGTCAGGAAGCACAGCATCGCAATGACCGTCGTGGCATACAGCGCGTTACGCGGTACGCCGCCGCGGGACAGTTTGGCGAAAATGCGCGGCGCTTTGCCGTCGCAGGCCAGGGTGTAGAGCATACGGGTAGACGCGTACATCCCGGAGTTACCCGCCGACAGCACCGCCGTCAGGATAACCGCATTCATCACCGCCGCCGCAGACAGCAGACCGGCATGCTGGAACACCAGGGTGAACGGACTGACGGAGATATCTTTGACGTCGTTGCGCAGCAGGCTCGGATCGGTATACGGAATGATCAGGCTGATAATCAGAATCGCGAACACATAGAACAGCAGGATTCGCCAGAACACCTGGCGCACCGCGCGCGGAATGTTCTTTTCCGGATCTTCGGATTCACCGGCGGCGATACCAATCAGTTCAGTGCCCTGGAAGGAGAAGCCGACGATCATCGCCACGCCTATCATCGCCGCAAAACCTCCGGCAAACGGCGCATCGCCTGTCGTCCAGTTGCTCCAGCCCACCGGCTGCGAGCCCTTAAAGATGCCGAAGATCATCATGACGCCGACGATGATGAAGATAATCACCGTCGCGACTTTAATCAGCGAGAACCAGTACTCCGCTTCGCCGAATCCCTTCACGGAGATGTAGTTCAGCAGGAAGATAAGGCCGAGGAACAGCGCACTCCAGATCCAGCCCGGGGTGTCAGGGAACCACCAGCTCATCACCAGCTGCGCGGCGACGAGGTCAACGGCGATGGTGACCGCCCAGTTGTACCAGTAATTCCAGCCCAGCGCGAAACCGAAACCCTCTTCAACGTAATTCTGTCCATAGGTCGCAAAAGAACCGGACACCGGCATAAATGCCGCCAGTTCGCCAAGGCTGGTCATCAGGAAGTACACCATCAGACCGATCAGAATATAAGAAAACAGCGCGCCGCCCGGGCCCGCCTGCGAAATGGTTGCCCCTGAGGCAACAAACAACCCTGTACCGATAGAACCGCCAATGGCGATCATCGTCAGGTGACGCGCCTTGAGTTCACGACGTAGCGTGGGCGCTTCTGTGGTTTTAATTTCGGAAACCATATAAAAATGCTGTCCATCCAAAAAATGAGGCGCGATTGTAGCAGACGAAAATCTATCCTTCCGGCAGAAATGCGCAGTTATAAGAGAGCTTCATGATAAAGCGCAAATTATAAGTGAACGCCTTACCAGTAACGTTAGTTTTGTGGTTTAAATGTTGCAATAGCGTAAAAAACGCTGCATGGCGTTCGAAACATGCTTTTGCCGATGGTGGATACACCACAGCATGCGCTTGAGACCGGGCAGCGGTACCTGTATCTCGGCCAGCGCCCCGCTGTCGAGCTGTTCCGCGATCACCCGCCGTGACAGACAGCTGATCCCAAGGCCGTGACGCACCGCATGTTTGATGGCCTCTGAATTGCCAAGCTCCATGCCCAGATGAAACTCCGGCAGGTGGGAAAGCAGAAGGTAATCAACGATTTCCCGCGTGCCGGAACCGCGCTCGCGCAGGATCCAGGGGGCCGCCGCCAGCCTTGCCAACGTCACCTCCCCTTCCAGTAGCGGCGATCCCGGCGCGGCAAACACCACCAGCTCATCCTCAAGCCAGGGCTCCGTCACGATTTCCGCCGCATGGCACGGCCCTTCGATCAAGCCGATATCAACCCGGAAATCCGCCACCGCATTGATAACGTCCTGGCTGTTGCCAACGCTCAGCTCCAGCGGCAGCGCCGGGAAATCACGGCGGTAGCGGGCGATAACCTCCGGCAGGATATAGTTGCCGATAGTGCTGCTGGCATAGACCCGCAGCGCGCCGTTGTCTTCACGAAACAGCTGCTCGATTTCATTGCCCTGCTCCAGCATCGCCAGCGCGCGCGGGTACAGCAGACGACCATGCTCATTCACCACCAGCCGTTTGCCGACGCGGTCGAAAAGCTGAACGCCGAGCTGACCTTCAAGATCGGTCAGCGCGGCGCTGACCGCCGACTGCGACAGCGCCAGCATCTGCGAGGCCTGCGTCGTCGAACCGCTTTTCAGCACTTCAGCAAAAACTTCCAGCTGCCGTAGCGTGATATGCATAGGGATACCCCAGAAAGTGAAGTGTGACAGATATATTACTTATTTCGATTGATTATAAACATATAATCAATTTTATATTTAAACCAGAGCGGCGTAACCTTTTACACAGCAAAGGAGAAGGTTATGACTGAACTCACCCTCAATAGACATCGACGTACACTCTGGCATTTTGTTCCCGGCCTTGCGCTGACTGCCGTTATCACCGGCGCCGCCCTGTGGGGCGGCAGCATTCCTGCGGTGGCTGGCGCAGGCTTCAGCGCCCTGACGCTGGCGATTCTGTTCGGCATGGTTATCGGCAACAGCGTCTATCCCAAAATCTGGCAGCCCTGCGACGGCGGGGTGCTGTTCGCCAAACAGCATTTGCTGCGTCTGGGCATCATTCTTTATGGCTTTCGCCTGACGTTCGCGCAAATTGCTGACGTTGGCGTCAGCGGCATCCTGATTGACGTGCTGACGCTCTCCAGCACCTTTATTCTGGCAAGCTTCCTCGGCCAGAAGGTGTTCGGCCTCGACAAGCACACCAGCTGGCTGATTGGCGCGGGCAGCAGCATCTGCGGCGCGGCGGCGGTGCTGGCGACGGAGCCGGTGGTGAAAGCCGAAGCCAGTAAGGTCACGGTCGCCGTGGCGACGGTGGTCATCTTCGGCACCATTGCCATCTTCCTGTACCCGGCGATGTATCCGCTGCTTGCCCACTGGTTCAGCCCGGAAACCTACGGCATTTACATGGGTTCCACCATGCATGAAGTGGCGCAGGTAGTGGCGGCAGGTCATGCGGTCAGCCCGGACGCGGAAAACGCGGCGGTGATCGCCAAAATGCTGCGCGTGATGATGCTGGCGCCGTTCCTGCTGATTCTGGCAGCCCGCGTGAAGCAGCTGGCGCCGGCCAACGGCGCCGAGAAAAGCAAAATCACCATCCCGTGGTTTGCCATTCTGTTCATCGTGGTGGCGATTTTCAACTCCTTCCACCTGCTGCCGAAAAGCATCGTGGATATGCTGGTCACGCTGGATACCATCCTGCTGGCGATGGCGATGGCGGCGCTGGGTCTGACCACCCACGTCAGCGCGCTGAAAAAGGCGGGCGCCAAACCGCTGCTGATGGCGCTGGTGCTGTTCGGCTGGCTGATTGTCGGCGGCGGTCTGATTAACGTCGTGGTCCACGCCATTCTGGCATAAACCGCTATATCCTCCTCCTGTTAACCCGCTATCATTAGCATTTCCCCTTTGGCGGGTTTAACAGGAGTCCTTATGAAATACATTGGAGCGCACGTCAGCGCCTCCGGCGGCCTTGCAAACGCCGCCATTCGCGCCGCCGAGATTGGCGCCACCGCCTTCGCCCTGTTCACCAAAAACCAACGCCAGTGGCGCGCCGCCCCGCTTACGCCGGAAATCATCGACGACTTCAAAGCGGCCTGCGAGAAGTATCACTATGGCCCCGGGCAGATCCTCCCTCACGACAGCTACCTGATAAACCTTGGCCATCCGGTGGAAGAGGCGCTGGAAAAATCCCGCGAGGCGTTTATTGATGAGATGACCCGCTGCCAGCAGCTGGGGCTTAAGCTTCTGAACTTCCACCCGGGCAGCCACCTGATGCAGATCGCGGAAGAGGAGTGCCTGGCGCGCATTGCGCAATCCATCAACATTGCGCTGGCGCAGACCGAGGGCGTGACCGCCGTTATCGAAAATACCGCCGGTCAGGGCAGCAACCTGGGCTTTAAGTTTGAACACCTGGCGGCGATCATCGACGGCGTGGAGGATAAATCCCGCGTCGGCGTCTGCATCGATACCTGCCACGCCTTCGCCGCAGGCTACGACCTGCGCAGCGCCGACGCCTGCGCAGCGACCTTCGCGGAGTTTGAGCGCATTGTCGGCTTCCAGTACCTGCGCGGCATGCACCTTAACGATGCGAAAAGCGCCTTCGGCAGCCGCGTCGACCGTCATCACAGCCTCGGCGAAGGCAATATCGGCCACGACGCCTTCCGCTGGATCATGCAGGACAAGCGCTTTGACGGTATTCCGCTGGTGCTGGAAACCATTAACCCGGATATCTGGGCGGAAGAAATCGCCTGGCTGAAAGCGCAGCAGACGGAAGAGGCGACGGCCTGAGATGAACGACAGGGAGAAGCGGATCCTCAATATTCTGCGCCGTAACCCGCTGATTCAGCAGCATGAGATTGCCGATATCCTGCAAATCAGCCGCTCGCGGGTGGCCGCGCATATCATGGATCTGATGCGCAAAGGCGCGATTAAGGGTAAAGGGTATATCCTCACCGAGCAGGAGTACTGCGTGGCGCTTGGCGCCATCAACATGGATATTCGCGGTATGGCCGACATCCACTACCCGCAGCCGGCGTCAAACCCGGGCAATATTCTCTGCTCGCCGGGCGGCGTTGCGCGCAACATCGCGCATAATCTGGCGCAGCTCGGGCGCGATGTGCACCTGATTTCCGCCGTCGGCAGCGACTTCTACGGCGAGACGCTGCTTGAGCAGACGCGCCAGGCGGGCGTCAATGTGCAGAGCTGCATTCGCCTGCACGGGCAGAATACCGCCACCTACCTGTCTATCGCCAACCCGCAGGAGGAGACCGTACTGGCGATCAACGATACCCATATTTTATCGTCGCTCACGCCGCAGCTGCTGAATCAGTCCCGGGATCTTCTGGCCCATGCGGGTGTGGTGCTCGTCGACTGCAACCTGACGGAACAGGCGCTGGAATGGGTGTTTACGCAGGCTCAGGCGCATGCCGCCCCGGTGTTTGTCGATACGGTCTCCGAGTTTAAAGCGCACAAAATCCGCCCGTGGCTTTCGCGCATCCATACCCTGAAGCCCACCCGTCAGGAGCTGCAAATCCTCTGGGGACAGCCTGTCGTCAGCGAGGAAGACCGTCTGGCCGCCGTACAGTGGCTGCACGAGCGGGGCACGCAGCGCGTTGTGGTGTGCCTCGACGACGACGCCGTTTTCTGTAGCGACATCAGCGGCGAACATTTCCAGCTCGCCCCGCCCGACCATACCGCCGTCGACAGCTTCGGGGCGGATGATGCGCTGATGGCAGGGCTGCTGTATGGGTATCTGGAAGGGAATGATTTTGCCGAGAGCGCGCGATTTGCGATGGCCTGCGCCGCTATCGCCCGCGCCAGCGACAGCATTAATAACCCGTCGCTGTCGGTGGAGAATGCGCAGGCGCTGCTGCCGGTTGCCTGACGCCGCGCACCGCCTGGGCGGTGCGCGGTGGGATTTACGCCAGGCCGATAAAGAACCCGGCGATGGTGGCGCTCATCAGGTTCGAGAGCGTTGCCGCCGCCAGCGCCCGCAGCCCCAGCTGGGCGATTTCCGGCGCACGCTTTGGCGAAATCGCGGAAAACGCCCCGACCACCACCCCGATGGAGCCAAAGTTGGCGAAACCGCACAGGGCGAACGAGATAATTGCAATGGTCTTCATATCCAGCGTTCCGCCCGCCTGCAGATACGGCGAGAAGTTGAGATAAGCCACGAATTCGTTAATCGCCAGCTTCTGCCCAATCAGGCTGCCCGCCAGGGTAGCTTCATGCCAGTCCACGCCCATAATCCAGGCCAGCGGCGCCAGAACCCAGCCGAAGATCCCTTCAAGCGTGGCGTGGCCATAGCCGAACCAGCCGCCAACGCCGCCGATAATGCCGTTGATCATCGCGATAATGGCGACAAACGCCATCACCACCGTCGCCACGCCGGCGGCGATTTTCAGGCCGGTCATCGCGCCGCTTGCCGCCGCTTCAATGATGCTTTTTGGCGGCGTTTCGGTAAAAGAGAGATTGTCGAACGTCACCTTTGATTCTTCCGTCGCCGGGCTCAGCATACGCGCGAACAGAATACCGCCGGGGATAGCCATCAGGGAGGCTGCCAGCAGATAATCAATCGGTACCCCCATCCCCGCATAACCAATCATCATCGACCCGGCAATAGAGGCCATCCCGCTACAAATAGCGGTAAACAGTTCGTTACGGTTAAGACGGTCAATAAACGGCTTCACGATGGCCGGAATTTCGTTTTGCCCGAGGAAGATAGTGGTAACTGCGACGAACGATTCAATTTTGCTGATGTTCAGCGCCTTCTGGAAAATACCGCCAAGCACGCGGATCAGCAGCCCCATGACGCCGATGTAGTAGAGCAGGCTGATAAGCGCCGTCACAAAGATGATGGCGGGCAGTACGCGGAAAGCGAAGATAAACCCGGCGCCGTCAAACAGTACATCCATTTTGGGCCCCACCAGCGAGCCGAAGATAAATGCGCTTCCCGCGTCGCTGTAGGACATCACCTTATGAACGCCAAGCGCCGCTTGCTCAACCAGCCATTTCCCCGGCGGGAAATAGAGCATGATCCCACCGATAGCAATTTGCAGAACCAGCGCCGCCCCGACGGTACGCAGGCTGATACGTTTTTTATTGACTGACAGCAGGAACGCGATTGCCAGCAGGACCAGCATACCCACAACACTTCTCATTATGTCCATAATGATTTTCCCTTCATGCCAGGAAACCCGGCGTAAACGCCAGGTTTTGGTATGGTTGCTATTCGCGGGCGACAGCTCTCTGCCCATGAGGTTTTATCACGCGAGGCGCTGATACTCCTTCGCGATCTCGCAGGCCAGTACGGCGTTGTTGAACACCAGCTGAATATTGGATTTCAGGCTGTCGCCGCCGGTGAGTTCCGCTACGCGCGCCAGCAGGAACGGCGTGCTCTCTTTCCCCACCACGCCCTGCTCTTCGGCTTCCTTCACGGCGCGATCGATAGCCGCGTTAATTTTCTCTTCCGCCATGGCAAACTGCTCGGGGATCGGGTTGGCCACAACCAGACCACCGTTCAGGCCGGCCTGCCACTTCACCGCCATCGCCCGGGCGATATCTTTCGCGCTGTCCAGACGAATGCTGACGTCATACGGACTGGTGCGACAGAAAAACGCCGGTAGCGCGTTGGTCTGATAACCAATGAGCGGCACGCCAAAGGTTTCCAGATATTCCGTGGTTAAGCCCAGGTCGAGAATAGATTTTGCACCAGCGCAAACCACCGTGACATTGGTATGCGCCAGCTCCTGCAGGTCAGCGGAAATATCAAACGTGTGTTCCGCTCCGCGATGTACGCCGCCAATCCCGCCGGTAGCAAATACCTTAATTCCGGCCAGCGCGGCGATAATCATGGTGGATGCCACCGTAGTGGCGCCATTTTTTCCGGCGGCCACCACAAACGGTAAATCGCGACGGCTGACTTTTGTCACATTATGCCCTTCGCGACCCAGAAGCTCTATTTCCTCGCGGCTTAAGCCGACCTTCATTACGCCGTGAATAATGGCAATCGTCGCCGGAACCGCCCCGTGACGGCGAATAGTTTCTTCAACCTCAAGGGCCGTCTGCGCATTTTCCGGAAACGGCATACCGTGAGAAATAATAGTGGACTCGAGCGCGACGACCGGCTGATTATTCTTCAGCGCCTGCTGTACTTCTTCAGAAACCTGTAATAACTCAGGGGAAATTGTCAATTCAGGCATGATTGTTCTCCACTAATTCGTTAACTTTTGCATAAGATAACTCAGGGTTATTTGTAAATTCGGACGACAGCGCGAGCGATGAACAGCCCTGCGCAAACCGTACCGCATGTGAAAATGAGCTGCCGTCGACCCAGCAGGCGGCAAGGCCAGCCATCATGGCGTCACCGGCGCCGGTCACGTTGACGACATGGGTTTTCAGCGGCGGCGACCAGCCGCGCTCGCCCCCTTTTTCGCTGTAATAAACGCCGTCGCCGCCCATGCTCAGCACCAGGCGTCGCAGGCCATGCAGGTGGAACCAGTCCGCAACCTTACTGACCTCGCTGCTGCCGGACAGCGAGATCCCGCTCAGCGTTTCCGCCTCAAGTCGATTTGGCTTCAGCGTGTGAATGCGCCCCAGATGCTGGCGAATTTTGACGCATTTCCAGGCCGACACCGGGTCGACAAACACGGGCGTCTGGCCCACATTGCCCATCAACCAGGCGAGCGCGTCTTCACTGATGTTGCAGTCCACGACGATCACCGTGGCCCCGCGAATAAAGGCGAGATGCTGCTGTAAAAACGCTGGCGTAATATGTTCCGTAATACTCATATCGTTAATAGCGACCAGCATCTCCCCGGTATTATCGAGCAGCGACAAATAGCTCGAGGTTCCTTCCCCGGGAACGACCTGACATTTATCGACATGCACGCCGGATGTTGCCGTTTGCGCTAATAGCGATTGACCATAAAAATCATCACCAACCACCGACAGCAGCCACGAGTCTTTATTTAACAGCGCCAGGTTCTGAGCGATATTCCGCCCTACGCCGCCCGGCGTATATTTTATTTTTCCCGGATTGGAGTCGGCATAATTTAATGACGCGTGAGAATATCCGGCCACGTCCATATTTGCTGAACCAATGGTAACGATGTACTTATTTTCAGGCATAGAAATACCCTCTGGCATACAAAACGCCCGGACAAAGGAATGTTCAAGTAAATCTCAATCGTGTTCTGTCGCTAACCCACCCCTTACAAACACATGTTCATATGTGAACATGTGTTTAATCTATAGCGGACAAAAACAAAGTAAAGGGATCACCGGCAGGATTGTGAAATGAATATGAACAGAATCACAATTTTTTACCGATACAGTTTGTTCTCAGCAAAAAAATTGGGATGGAAAGCACATTAAGGGGGGAAATAAAAAAGGGCAGAGTCAACTCTGCCCCTGGTGATACGGAGGATGAACTCAGGCCGCTTTCGCTACAGCCTCTTCTTCCGGACGCTTCAGCACCGCATAGGAGAGACCGGCAACCAGCGTACCGGCAATAATAGCCAGCAGGTAACCGAGCACCGGAGTAATCGCGCCCGGGATCAGCAGAACAAACAGGCCGCCGTGCGGCGCCATCAGCTTCGCGCCAATCGCCATGGAGATGGCGCCCGTTACCGCGCCGCCGACGATACAGCAGGGCAGAACGCGCATAGGGTCACGCGCCGCAAACGGAATCGCCCCTTCGGTGATAAAGCACAGGCCCAGCACCAGCGCGGCTTTACCGCCTTCCTGCTGCGCTTTGTCGAACTTACGACGCGCGACGATAGTCGCCAGCCCCAACGCCAGCGGCGGCACCATACCGGCGCCCATGATGGCCGCCATCGGTGCGTACGTTTGCGTACTCAGCAGGCCGACGCCAAACGCATAGGCGGCTTTATTCACCGGCCCCCCCATATCGGTACACATCATACCGCCGAGGATAGCGCCCAGCAGGACGGCGTTTGCCGTACCCATAGTCTGCAGCCAGTGGGTCAGGCCTTCGAGGATCCCGGCGACCGGTTTACCGATAAGGTAAATCATCGCCAGTCCCACGATAAGACTTGAAAACAGCGGAATGATCAGGATGGGCTTCAGCGCCTCCATGCTAGGCGGCAGCTTCACTTTGGTGCTGATCATTTTTGCGACGTAGCCCGCAAGGAAGCCCGCGATAATCCCGCCGATAAATCCGGAACCGGTGCTCACCGCCAGCATACCGCCGATAAGACCTGGCGTCAGACCCGGACGATCGGCAATGGAGAAGGCGATATAGCCCGCCAGCGCCGGCACCATCAGCGCGAATGCGGAACCGCCGCCGATCTGCATCAGCGCCGCCGCCAGCGTCCCCGGCTCTTTAAACGCCTGGATGCCAAAGGCAAAGGAAAGCGCGATACACAGACCGCCCGCCACCACCATCGGCAGCATATAGGAGACGCCGGTCAGCAGATGGCGATAGGCGCCGCCCGCCTCTTTTTTGCCCTCTTTCGCCGCCTGCGCGTTACCGGACGGCTGATACGGCGCGGCTTCCACCAGCGCTTTCTCAAACTCCTGCGCCGTTTTCTTCAGCGCCAGGCCGGTGGAAGTGCGGTACATCGGTTTACCGGCGAACTTGGCCAGATCGACCTCAATGTCCGCCGCGACGATCACCAGATCGGCCTGAGCGACCTCTTCCGGCGTAATCGCATTCCCCGCGCCCACGGAGCCGCGGGTTTCAACTTTCACCCACCAGCCGCGTTTTTTCGCTTCGGTTTCAATCGCTTCTGCCGCCATGAAGGTATGCGCAACGCCCGTCGGGCAGGCGGTGACGGCCACAATACGTTTTGGACCGTTTCCGCCGGCTGGCCGCGCGGCGACCGCAACCGGCGCGCTGTACACCGCGGCATGGGATTTCGCTTCGCTCAGGAACAGCTCCGGGTGCGCGACGGCGCGATTAATATCGCCGAGATACACCTGTTTGCCGTTCAGCGCGCTGTCCGCAGGCAGCGCCGTGCCCAGCACGATAGCCAGTTCGGCATCGTTTGGGTTATCGGTCATTTCAAGGCGCGCTTTATGCGCAGCCGCACCCAGCAGGGTCTTCGCCATATAGGCGCGTGCCTGGCCGAGCCCGGCATCGATAATCAGCAGCGTTTTCATTATGCCTCTCCTGCTGTCAGTTGAAGGGTTGTAAGTCAACACGCGCCATCATCGCGGCCAACTGGGTACGATCGGTAATACCAACGTTACTCTGGCTCACGGCCAGTGCCGCCACCGCGGTCGCCAGACGTAACGTATGTTCACTGGATTCGCGCATCAGCAGGCCGTAGATCAGGCCGCCAACCATTGAATCCCCTGCGCCTACGGTGCTCACGACCTCAACCGACGGCGGTTTGGCGATCCATTCGCCGGACGCGTTCACCCACAGCGCGCCTTCTGCGCCCAGCGAGATGACCACGTGCGCGATGCCCTGCTCACGCAGCGCATGGGCGGCATCAATCACATCCTTCATTTCCGGCAGCTTACGGCCTGCCCAGATCTCCAGCTCGCGACGGTTCGGCTTCACCAGCCACGGCGCAGCTTTCAGACCGGCCACCAGCGCTTCGCGGCTGCTGTCGAAAATGATGCACGGGCACTGGCTGCGCAGGCGGGTCATCCAGTCGGTAAAGGCTTCCGGGCTGACGCCTGCCGGCAGACTGCCGCTGACGCAGACCATATCGAACTGCCCAAGCCAGGTCAGAGAGTCATTAACAAAGCGCTCCCAGTCCGCGGCGGTGACGTCAAAACCGGAGAAGTTAAAGTCGGTGACTTCACCGTCTTTCTCCGTCAGCTTGACGTTGATGCGCGTACGGCCCTGCACCACCTGAAAACGGTTGGCGATGCCCAACTCGCTGAACAGCTGCTGAAATCCGTCCTGGTTATCTTTACCGAGGAAACCGCCCACGGTAACGTCAATCCCTAAATCCTTCAGCACCTTCGCCACGTTGATGCCTTTACCCGCCGCGTGCAGACCGGTGGTACGCACCAGGTTCACTTCGCCGCGCTCAATTTCCGGGGTGAACCCAACAAGATCATAGGCCGGATTAAGCGTAATAGTAGCTACACGTCTGCTCATTACGCGCCCTCCCCAAGACCAGAGGCGATGGCTTCGCCAATCGCGTTCAGCGCGCGTTCAGCATCGTCGCCCTGCGCGGTAAAGCGCAGGCGGTGCCCTTTCTTGACGCCCAGCGCCACAACCTTCATCAGGCTGCGCCCGTTGGCCGGTTTGCCGCTGCCGTCAAGGTTGGTGACGGTGACGTCGCTGTTGAACTGTTTAATCGTGTTGACCAGCATGGTGCCCGGACGGGCGTGCAGACCGTGCTCATTGCGCACGACAAACTCCGCGCTCAGCACATCGTCCGTCGGAACATCATCGCCGCTCAGCAGCGCCAGCAGCGTTGCCGCATCCGCCTTCAGCAGGCGTTCAGCTTTATTGTCCAGCAGCAGCGCGCTCAGGCGGTTCAGCACCGTCACCGGCTGGCTGTCGGCCATCGCCACCGTCACCAGCAGCGATGCCGGTTGACCGTCAACGTCAAATGCGCCTGCGGCGCGGCTGACGGCAATGGCGCTACGCAGGTTGCCCTGCGCGCTGTCGTTCAGCCAGATGCCCTGCCCCAGATTCAGCGGCCGCTCGGTGATGGCGCTGGCGACAAACGCGGCATCGACCGCGCCCGCCTCTTTCAGACGTCCGGCGTTCAGCGCCTGCAGCGTCACCAGATCGCTGGCGACAACGTCAAGGGTCAGCGTGTCGTTATCCAGCTTCAGCGCCTCGCTCTGCTTTTCGCCCATCAGCAGCGCGCGCAGTTCTTCCGCGGTGACGGCGGTTTTCAGCTGTTCAGCAACGGCATCATCGCTCAGCACGTGCGTCAGCTGACGCAGCAGGCCAAGGTGCTCATCGGAGCTTGCGGCGATGCCGATCGCGACATACGCGGTCTGCCCTTCGCCCCAGGCGACACCCTGCGGAAACTGGTAAACCTGCACGCCGGTTTTCAGCACCTGATCGCGGGTCTCGGTGGTGCCATGAGGGATTGCAATACCGTTGCCAAGAAAGGTGGAGGTTTGCTGCTCGCGAGCCAGCATACCGGCCAGATAGCCTTCGGCGACGTTGCCGGCGCTCACCAGCGCTGACGCCACCTGGCGAATCGCCTCTTCTTTATTCCCGGCCTGCTGACCGGGGTGAATGTCCTGCACAGATAACTGGAACATGGTTCTCCTCTCTCGCTGAATTGAATCGTTTCAGCCAACATGAGAAAAAAAGCGCCACCTTCATGTATGGACAATATGCCGATGACGCTGAAACGTTTCAAGAAGTCTGTGACTTATTCGTACGATGTGCAAGAAAAGTTGATTTTTTGATTACAGAAGTTAGATGTACTGCACATTTTGTTATCAGCCCCATGCGCATTGCTGACGCTTAAGGCAAATTCAGCCGCCTCGTTCAGCAGCTTCAGCTAAACGGTAATTTATTATGAAATGCTATTTTGATTTTTTTGTGCGGATATTGATATGAACAACTGTTTATTTGCAGACGGCCAGCGTACACTCCAGCCTCTTTCTGAGTGACTGATTCATCGACATGCCTAACACAACCGCTGCCGCCTCCCCGCGTGGGTTTGATCTAACGTCAACGGCGTTTTTAATCGTGGCTTTTCTGACCGGCATCGCCGGGGCGCTACAGACGCCGACGTTAAGCCTGTTCCTGACCAATGAAGTGCATGTCCGCCCGGCGATGGTCGGCTTTTTCTTCACCGGCAGCGCCATCATCGGCATTCTGGTCAGCCAGTTTCTGGCCGGACGTTCCGACCGCCAGGGCGACCGCAAGCACCTTATCGTCTTCTGCTGCCTGCTCGGCGTATTCGCCTGCATCCTGTTTGCCTGGAACCGCAGCTATTTTGTTCTGCTGTTCGTCGGCGTCTTTCTGAGCAGCTTCGGCTCTACCGCCAACCCGCAGATGTTTGCGCTGGCCCGCGAACATGCGGATAAAACCGGCCGCGAAGCGGTGATGTTCAGCTCAATTCTGCGTGCGCAGGTTTCCCTTGCGTGGGTGATTGGCCCGCCGCTGGCCTACGCGCTGGCGATGGGGTTCGGTTTTACGGTGATGTACCTGAGCGCGGCGGTCGCGTTTGTGGTGTGCGGCGCGATGGTATGGATGTTCCTGCCCAGTATGCGCAAAACGCCCGCGGCGACGGCCAGACATCTTGAAGCGCCGCGCACCAACCGTCGCGATGCCCTGCTGCTGTTTATCATCTGCACGCTGATGTGGGGCACCAACAGTCTGTACATCATCAATATGCCGCTGTTTATCATTAACGAGCTGCACCTGCCGGAGAAGCTGGCGGGGATGATGATGGGCACCGCGGCCGGTCTGGAAATTCCGACCATGCTCATCGCCGGGTATTATGCAAAACGCTTTGGTAAGCGCTTTCTGATGCGTATCGCCGTGGTGGCGGGGCTGTTTTTCTATATCGGCATGCTGACGGTGCATACCCCGGCCCTGCTGCTGGCTATGCAGGCGCTCAACGCCATCTATATAGGGATCCTCGCCGGGATCGGCATGCTCTATTTTCAGGATCTGATGCCGGGCCAGGCCGGGGCCGCGACAACGTTATATACTAATACCACCCGCGTCGGCTGGATAATCGCCGGGTCGCTGGCGGGCGTCGTGGCCGAAATCTGGAGCTATCATGCGGTGTTCTGGATTGCGCTGGCGATGTGCGTTTTCACCAGCGTCGGTTTACTGCGGATCAAGGACGTTTAGGGCGTCGTCAGCCGTTCGAGGTGAATAAGGAACGCCATCGCCTGCTGACGCGACGCGCCGCACATGTCCGCTGACGGCTGAAGCCCGGCGCAGACCTTTGGCCGCAGCGGCGAGCCGAATATCCGGCAGCGCTGCTGCGCATCAAGCTGAATGCAGGGCGTGTTTGCCGGTTTGCCGTTGGGCATTCCCGGAATCGGGCTGGAGATTGAAGGCGCGGTACAGCAGGCGCCACAGTCCGGGCGACAATCCATGATGGGTCTCTCGTCAGTCAGGCAGAGCACCTTATCACCTTTTCGCAAAACCCGCGAATTCCGCTTGCCTGAAAGGGCCGGCGCGAGTACTTTGACGCGATATTTTTGACTTCTGTTAAACAGGATTACTGCAATGCCAAGAGCGAACGAAATTAAAAAAGGTATGGTACTGAATTACAACGGCAAGCTGCTGATTGTTAAAGATATTGATATTCAGTCCCCGAGCGCCCGCGGCGCAGCAACGCTGTACAAAATGCGTTTTTCCGATGTCCGTACCGGGCTGAAAGTGGAAGAGCGTTTTAAAGGCGACGATATCCTTGATACCGTGACCCTGACCCGCCGTTTCGTCGATTTCTCCTACGTTGACGGCAACGAATACGTGTTCATGGATAAAGAAGACTATACGCCGTATACCTTCACCAAAGACCAGATTGAAGAAGAGCTGCAGTTCATCCCGGAAGGCGGGATGCCGGACATGCAGGTGCTGACCTGGGACGGCCAGCTGCTGGCGCTCGAACTGCCGCAGACCGTTGATCTCGAAATCGTCGAAACCGCGCCGGGCATTAAGGGCGCTTCCGCAAGCTCCCGCACCAAACCGGCGACCCTGACCACCGGCCTGGTGATCCAGGTTCCGGAATACCTGACCACTGGCGAGAAGATTCGCATCCATATTGAAGAGAAGCGCTATATGGGACGTGCGGACTGATAAAAAGCCAAAAGGACGGCGCATGCCGTCCTTTTTTATTCCCGCCGGATAGCCGCCGTGGTTACAGCAGATCCGGGAATTTGGTCATCTTCAGCGCCAGCTCCACGCCTCGCACTTCCGCAAGCCCTTTCAGACGGCCAATCGCCGAATAGCCCGGGTTGGTTTTTTTCTTCAGATCGTCAAGCATCTGGTGCCCGTGATCCGGACGCATCGGGATCGGACGCAGGTCGCCTGTGTTCTTCCGGCGCTGCTCTTCGGTCAGGATGGCATTCACCACCGCCACCATGTTGACATCGCCCGTCAGATGCGCCGCCTCATGGAAGGTTTTTGGGTTGTCTTCACGGCAGGTCGCGCGCAGGTGGGTGAAGTGAATACGATCGCCAAAGGTCTCAATCATCTTCACCAGGTCGTTATCCGCACGTACGCCGTAAGAGCCGGTGCACATGGTGAACCCGTTGTTGATGCTGTCGACGGTCTCCTTCAGCCACTGCATATCCTCAATGGTTGAGACAATGCGCGGCAGGCCGAGGATCGGGCGCGGCGGATCGTCGGGATGCACCGCCAAGCGTACGCCCACTTCTTCAGCGACCGGCACAATCGCCCGCAGGAACACCGCCATGTTTTCGCGCAGCTGATCTTTGCTGATGTTGTCATACTCCGCAAGACGCTGGCGGAACTGATCCAGCGTGTAGCCCTCTTCTGCGCCCGGCAGACCGGCAATAATGTTGCGGGTCAGTTTTTCAATTTCGGCGGCGCTTGCGGCGTTGAAGTACTCCAGCGCCTGACGCTGCTCCTGCTCCGTATAATCCGCCTGCGCCCCTTCGCGCTTGAGAATATGCAGCTCGAACGCGGCAAAGGCGATTTGATCGAAACGCAGCGCTTTTGAGCCGTCCGGCAGCTGATACTCCAGATCGGTGCGCGTCCAGTCGAGGATCGGCATGAAGTTGTAGCACACGGTGTCAATGCCGCACTCGGCCAGATTGCGAATGCTCTGCTGATAGTTGGCAATCCAGATCTGATAGTCGCCGGAACGGGTCTTGATCTCTTCGTGCACCGGAATGCTCTCAACCACCGACCAGGTCAGCCCCTTTTCCGCCAGCAGCGCCTGGCGTTTTTTAATCTCGTCAACCGGCCAGACCTGGCCGTTAGGGATATGGTGCAGTGCAGTGACAACACCGGTCGCGCCAGCCTGACGCACATCATCAAGAGACACCGGATCGTTCGGTCCGTACCAACGCCAGGTTTGTTCCATCGCCACACCTCTTAAGTTGTTATACCAATAATAGCGAACTTTATGACGACTACCATACATGCTTCTGCGTAATGGTCAAACAGCCCCGCCACATTGATTGATCCAGCTCACATTACCCGGATAAATACGGCACACCAATTTAATTTGTTGTCATATAACTTTACACTGACATTGTTAATTAATGGTTATATAGGTGTTTATATAATGAAGACTATCGCCACCGCCGCCCTGCCGGATACCGTTCAGTTGCCGCAGTATGACCGCCAACGGCTGCGCTCGCGCATTGTGCACTTCGGCTTCGGCGCCTTCCACCGCGCCCACCAGGCGCTGTTGACGGACCGGGTACTCAACGCCGCGGGCGGCGACTGGGGATTGTGCGAAATCAGCCTGTTCAGCGGCGATGTACTGATGAGCCAGCTGCGCCAGCAGGACCACCTGTATACCGTGCTGGAAAAAGGCGCCGACGGTAACCGGGCGATTGTGGTCGGCGCCGTGCACGAGTGCCTGAACGCAAAGCTCGACTCGCTGGCCGCCATTATTGAAAAATTCTGCGAGCCGCAGGTCGCCATCGTCTCGCTGACCATCACCGAAAAAGGCTACTGCATCGACCCGGCCACCGGCCAGCTGGACGCCACGCAGCCGCGCATCCTTCACGATCTCGAAAACCCGACGATGCCAGGCTCCGCACCGGGAATTCTGGTGGAAGCGCTGGCCCGCCGCCGTGAACGCGGTCTGCCGCCGTTCACCGTCCTGTCCTGCGATAACATTCCCGATAACGGCCATGTGGTTAAAAACGCCGTTCTCGGCATGGCGGCAAAGCGCTCGCCGGAGCTGGCGCAGTGGATAGCCGCGCACGCCAGCTTTCCCGGCACCATGGTCGACCGCATTGTGCCTGCGGCAACGCCGGAATCGCTCGCTGAAATCGCGCAGGTCCTTGGCGTGGAGGACCCCTGCGCGGTGAGCTGCGAGCCGTTTATTCAGTGGGTGGTTGAGGACAACTTCGTCGCCGGACGCCCGGCGTGGGAAACCGCCGGCGTACAGATGGTGAAAGACGTCCTGCCCTGGGAGCAGATGAAGCTGCGAATGCTCAACGGCAGCCATTCATTTCTGGCGTATCTGGGCTACCTGGCGGGCTATGAGCACATCAGCGACTGTATGCAGGATGATGACTTCCGCCGCGCCGCCCAGCGTCTGATGATGCAGGAACAGGCGCCGACGCTTGATATCAAAGACGTCAACCTCAGCGACTATGCCGACAGCCTCATCGCCCGCTTCTCCAACCCGGCGCTTAAGCACCGGACCTGGCAAATTGCCATGGACGGCAGCCAGAAGCTGCCGCAGCGCATGCTGGAGAGTATCCGGATTCACCTGCGGCGCGGCAGCGACTGGCCGCTGCTGGCGCTGGGCGTCGCGGGCTGGATGCGCTACGTCAGCGGGGTGGACGAACGCGGCGACGCCATTGACGTGCGCGATCCGCTGGTCGAAAAAATCCGCCAGCGGGTGGCGGCCAGCCAGCCCGAGGACCGCGTGGCCGCCCTGCTGTCGTTGACGGAAATTTTCGGCGCTGACCTTGCGCAGAACGCCGACTTCACCGCCGCCGTGCAGCGCGCCTGGGCTATGCTGACCCGCAACGGCGCCCGCCGGGCGGTGAGCGGCGCCCTGAATTCTTAACAATTCCTGCCGTTTAGCGGACAGATTCCCTCTCTGTCCGCATTAAAAACTTCTCTTTTCTCCCTTTTTTCGTCAGGATAGGTCACACCTGTTACATTATTACAATTACCTCATCGGGAGTTTCCGTGACGCTCACTAACCTGATTACCGGCTTTCTTGGCAGCGGCAAAACCACCTCCATTTTGCATTTACTGGCGACAAAACCGGCTAATGAAAAGTGGGCGGTGCTGGTGAATGAGTTCGGTGAGGTCGGCATCGACGGCGCCCTGCTGGCCGATAGCGGCGCGCTGCTCAAAGAGATCCCCGGCGGCTGTATGTGCTGCGTCAACGGCCTGCCGATGCAGGTGGGTCTGAACACGCTGCTACGTCAGGGCAAGCCCGATCGCCTGCTGATCGAGCCTACCGGGCTTGGGCATCCGAAACAAATTCTCGATATCCTGACCGCGCCGGTCTACGAACCGTGGATCGACCTGCGCGCCACGCTGTGCGTTCTCGACCCGCGCCAGCTGCTGGATGAAAAAATCGTCAGCAATGACAATTTCCGCGATCAGCTTGCCGCCGCCGACGTCATCGTCGCCAACAAGCAGGATAAAGCGACGGCGGAAAGCCAGCAGGCGTTCGCGCAGTGGTGGCAAACCTACGGCGGCGAACGCCTGCGCGTGGAGGCGACCCAGGGCAATATTGACGGCGGGTTGCTGAATCTTCCGCGCCGCAACCTCGCGCCGCTGCCGGAAAGCGCCGCCCACGCCCACGGCCATCCGTCGAACAGGGGACTGGCGGCGTTAAGCCTGCCGGGCCACCAGCGCTGGCGACGCAGCGTTAACCGTGGTCAGGGCTACGTTGCCTGCGGCTGGATTTTCGACGCCGATACCCAGTTTGACACCATCGGCCTGCTTGAATGGGCGCGGCTGGCGCCGGTTTCACGGGTAAAAGGCGTTATGCGTATTGCGGAAGGCCTGGTGCGAATTAACCGCCAGGGAATGGATCTGCATATCGAAACGCAAAATGTCGCGCCGCCTGACAGCCGAATTGAACTGATTAACGACGGCGATACCGACTGGAATATGCTGCAAGCCGCGCTGTTGAAACTGCGGGTCAGCTGACAGCAAGGGGCGCTTAATTGCGCCCTCTTTATCTGCTGATATTTTGACCATCAGATATTTCTTGTTTCCCTGATTATTTTTGTGGTTTTTGCATTTTTGCCCCAGACTCCCGGTATAGCGTGGATACTGACGACGCCGTTGAGCGACGGCATTATCACCCTGCTCGATCGTTTCTCGCCGCAATCAGCAACAAAAATCAAACAATCACCCAACACAAATTAACAGTATCCATCAGGGATAGTTTTCTTTCGCTGAACTATCTCTGCCGTTTTTTTATTCGTTTCGTCATCTTCCTGACACAATGATCGCGTTAGATTTTAAAGGATTGGCTAATTTCCGCGCGAAATTGACGCTATTTTGGGCTTTGCCGTTTTGTCACTTTCTGTATCACATTTTCTTATAAAAAAACGCGGAAAAGCGCTCGCCAAGCCAGCATCGATCGGGTAACCTCGTTCTCGTTTTGCCTGACAGAGTTAAATTATTCGAAGGGTAAATAAATTTGTGCGATGGTGCACAATTTTGAACCTAAGCAATTGTCTCATTGTGGGCAGGTATTTAGTCTCGTCACGTTTGGCATTTTTATAACGGTGTTTATCGTTAAGGACTTCAAGGGAAAATAAATAAAATGGTCAAATCTCAACCAATTTTGAGATACGTCTTGCGGGCAATTCCCGCAATAGCAGTAGCGGTACTGCTTTCTGCATGTAGTTCTACCAATACCGCAAAGAATATGCATTCTGAGACGCATGCTGTGGGAATGGATGATCCTTCTTCACTGCAAGCCTCTCAGGATGAATTTGAATCCATGGTGCGTAATCTCGACGTGAAATCGCGCCTGATGGAACAATATGCGAGCTGGAAAGGCGTTCGTTACCGTCTCGGCGGCGACACCAGACGCGGCATCGACTGTTCAGCTTTCGTACAGCGCACCTTCCGTGACCAGTTTGGCATGGAACTGCCGCGCTCTACCTCTGAGCAGCAGGAAATGGGGCGTTCAATTAAGCGAACCCAGCTGCGTACCGGTGATTTAGTGCTGTTCCGCGCCGGGTCAACCGGGCGTCATGTCGGCATCTACATTGGTAATAACCAGTTTGTTCATGCCTCCACCAGCAGCGGTGTGACGATCTCAAGTATGGACGAGCCGTACTGGAACAAGCGCTATAACGAAGCGCGTCGCGTACTGAGCCGTTCCTGATGCATATCTTGCCGTCGGTTTTCCCTTGGCTGACGGCATGATTCAGAATAAAAGCACTGCCTGCGCAGTGCTTTTTTTTGCCTTTCATCCTGCGCCATCCCCACTATGGCCGTTCGCCAGGCTATGCTGGAAGATAATATAAATTGCCCTCTGGCCGTTAATTTAAGCGTTAAATATCACGGATAAGACACCTGTATGTTCACCCGCTACTTCTCTGTTGGCCGTCGCATTCTTTTTCTTAGCCTGGCGCTGGGGATCGCCATCGCGTTTCTGGCCAGTAGCGTGCAGTTTATGATCTCTCACCATAAGCGAACCGAGCAGTTCGATACGATTACGCACGACCTGCAGAAGTACCTTGACGGCTATTTTGGCGAACTGCTGACGACGATTGATACGCTCCAGCCGCTGACCATGAGCCCATGCGAGCAGGTTTCGGCGGAGCTTACCTCCCGGGCGGCGTTTAGCCTTAACGTGCGCGCGTTCCTGCTGGTGAGCGACGGCCACGCCGTCTGCTCCTCCGCCACGGGCAAAATGGACGTTCCGCTGAAGGAGCTGGTGCCCCAGATTGACGCCAGCAAGGCGCTGGATCTGCGTATCGTACCCGGAACGCCGATGATGCCGAACCGCCCCGCCTTTCTGCTTTGGGTTCGCAGCCCGCTGCTGGAAAACCGCGGTATTCTGACCTCAATTAACGCCAACCTGATGCCGGTCATCCTGTACTCCTCGCGTCTGAATCAGTTTAGCGGCATCTCGCTGGTGGCCAACGGCACCGCGATATCGACCTACAGCACCCGTCCGGTCGACGTCAAAACGCTGCGTGCCTCACCCGTTCGCAGCGCCCAGGTCAGCGGCATCCCTCTGACGCTCAACGTTTATGGCGATGAGTGGTCCATCGATAATATCCAGTACGCGCTGCTGCTGGGCGCCGTGTGCGGCCTGCTCGCCGGACTGCTGTGCTACTACGTGCTGACGGTTCGCCTGCGCCCGGGCAAAGAGATTACGCTGGCCATTAAGCGCGGCCAGTTTTATGTGGTGTACCAGCCGGTGGTGGAATCCGAAACCATGAAGATTCGCGGCGTTGAGGTCCTAATGCGCTGGAACCATCCGACCGCCGGGGAGATCCCGCCAGACGCATTTATCAACTTTGCCGAAGCGCAGCAGCTTATCGTGCCGCTAACGCGCCACCTGTTTGAGCTTATCGCCAGGGACGCGCCGGCGCTGAAAAAAATGCTGCCCCCTGGCGCCAAGCTTGGCATCAACATCGCCCCGGCCCACCTGCACGCCGAGAGTTTTCAGCAGGATCTGCGCGATTTTTCCGCGATGCTGCCCGCCAACTATTTCCAGCTGGTGCTCGAAATTACCGAACGCGACATGCTGAACCAGCATCTGGCCATGAAGCTGTTCGAGTGGATGCATCACGAAGGGTATGAGATTGCCATCGACGACTTCGGTACCGGCCACAGCGCGCTTATCTACCTGGAGCGCTACGCCTTTGACTACATCAAAATCGATCGCGGCTTTATTAACGCCATCGGCACCGAAACCGTCACGTCGCCGGTGCTTGACGCGGTGCTGACCCTCGCCAGACGCATGAAGCTGGTCACCGTCGCCGAGGGCGTTGAAACACCTGAACAGGCGGCCTGGCTGCGCGAGCATGGGGTTAATTTCTTGCAGGGATACTGGATAAGCCGCCCGCTGACGCTGGAAAAGCTGCAGCAAGCGCACCGCGAACCTGCGAAATATTTCCCAACGACCTGAGCCTCCCTTATTATTCAGAACATCGGGGCCGCCAGCCGGACATGACAACAGAAGGAACGCATCCTGAAGATTTTTGCGCGCGTAGGTTTGCTGATGGTTGCGCTGTTCAGCGCAGCGGGACACGCACAGACTATCAAAGAAAGTTATGCCTTTTCGGTCATCGGCGAGCCGAAGTACGCGTATAACTTCAACCATTACGACTATGTGAACCCGGCCGCGCCCAAAGGCGGTAGCGTGACGCTCGCGGCTATCGGCACCTTCGATAACTTTAACCGCTTTGCCCTGCGCGGCAATGCGGCCGTTCGTACCGAATCGCTCTACGACTCGCTGTTTACCACCTCCGACGATGAGCCCGGCAGCTACTATCCGCTGATTGCCGACAGGGCGCGGTACGCCGCTGATTTTTCCTGGGCGGAAGTGACCATCAACCCGCGCGCGCGTTTCCACGACGGTACGCCGATTACCGCCAGCGATGTCGCCTTTACGTTTCACAAATTTATGACCGAGGGCGTACCGCAGTTTCGCCTGATTTTTAAAGGCGCCACGATGAAGCCCATTGCGCCGCTGACCGTGCGTATTGAGCTTGCGAAACCCAGCAAAGAAGACATGCTGAGCCTGTTTTCTTTACCGGTGATGCCGGAGAAGTACTGGCGCAACCACAAGCTTAGCGATCCGCTCTCCACCCCGCCGCTGGCGAACGGCCCTTATAAAATCACCCGCTGGAAGATGGGTCAGTACGTCATTTATTCCCGGGTGAAGGACTACTGGGCCGCCGATTTGCCGGTAAACCGCGGGCGCTGGAATTTCGACACCCTCCGCTATGACTACTATCTGGACGATAACGTCGCGTTCGAAGCGTTTAAAGCCGGGGCGTTTGATTTTCGCACCGAAAGCAGCCCCAAAAACTGGGCCACGCGCTATATCGGTAAAAACTTCAGCAACCACTTTATCGTGAAAGAAGAAGAGAAAAGCCAGTCGGCGCAGGATACGCGCTGGCTGACGTTCAACATTCAGCGCCCGGTGTTCGCCGACCGTAACGTACGCAAAGCCATCGGGCTGGCGTTTGATTTCGAATGGATGAATAAGGCGCTGTTTTACGGCGCCTACAGCCGCGCCGACAGCTATTTTCAGAACACGGAATACGCGGCGCGCAGCTACCCGGATGCCGACGAGCTCACCCTGCTGGCGCCAATGAAAAAGGATCTGCCGCCGGAGGTCTTTACCTCTGTTTATCAGCCGCCGGTCTCCAGCGGCAACGGCTTTGACCGCGACAATCTGCTCGAAGCCGACAGGCTGCTGACGGCGGCGGGCTGGGTGCTGAAGGGCCAACAGCGGGTTAACGTCAGCACTGGCAAACCGCTGCGTTTTGAGCTGCTGTTGCCTTCTGCCGGGAATAACCAGTGGGTGATGCCGTTTCAGCACAACCTGAAGCGTATCGGGGTGACGATGGATATTCGTCAGGTAGATATCTCTCAGCTCACCAACCGGATGCGCAGCCGGGATTACGACATGATGCCGACCCTGTGGCGCGCCATGCCGTGGCCCAGCGGCTCCGACCTGCAAATTTCGTGGTCCTCGGCCTATATCAACTCGTCTTACAACGCCCCGGGAGTCAGCAGCCCGGTCATCGATAATCTGATCGCGCAGATGATCCATTGGCAGGGCAATAAGGCGAAGCTGCTGCCGCTCGGACGGGCGCTGGACCGCGTGCTAACCTGGAACTATTACCAGCTGCCGATGTGGTATATGGCCGCAGACCGCATGGCATACTGGGATAAATTCTCCCACCCCGCCGTGCGGCCCATCTACTCTCTCGGCTTTGATAACTGGTGGTATGACGTCAACAAAGCGGCGAAGCTGCCTGCGGACAAGCGTTAAGGAGTGAACATGGGCGCTTACCTGATTCGTCGACTTCTGCTGGTGATCCCAACGCTGTGGGCCATTATCACCATCAACTTTTTTATCGTCCAGATAGCCCCCGGCGGCCCGGTCGACCAGGCGATTGCCGCCATCGAATTCGGCAATAAAGGCAGCCTGCCCGGCGCGGGTGTCGAAGGGATGGGCGCATCGCACGCCAGAACCGGTGTCGGCAACATCAGCGAAAGCCAGTACCGCGGCGGCCGCGGGCTGGATCCGGAGGTGATCGCCGAAATCACCCACCGCTACGGCTTTGATAAACCGATTCACGAGCGGTACGTCACCATGCTGTGGGACTACCTGCGGTTTGATTTTGGCGACAGCCTGTTTCGCAGCGCCAGCGTGCTGCAGCTGATTAAAGAGAGTCTGCCGGTCTCCATTACGCTAGGACTCTGGAGCACGCTGATTATCTATCTGGTCTCCATTCCGCTTGGCATACGTAAGGCGGTGTCTAACGGCAGCCGCTTTGATACCTGGAGCAGCGCGTTCATCATTATCGGCTATGCCATTCCGGCGTTCCTGTTCGCCATCGTGCTGATTGTGGTTTTTGCCGGCGGCAGCTATTACGATCTCTTTCCCCTGCGCGGGCTGGTGTCGGCGAATTTCGCCACCCTGCCCTGGTATCAAAAAATCACCGACTACCTGTGGCACATCACCCTGCCCGTGCTGGCGACGGTGATTGGCGGCTTTGCGGCGCTCACCATGCTGACCAAGAACTCTTTTCTTGATGAGATCCGCAAGCAGTATGTTGTCACCGCGCGGGCAAAAGGGGTCAGTGAGAAAAATATACTCTGGCGGCACATTTTCCGTAACGCCATGCTGCTGGTCATCGCCGGTTTTCCCGCCACCTTCATCAGTATGTTTTTCAGCGGATCGCTGCTCATTGAGGTGATGTTTTCCCTGAACGGCCTCGGGCTGCTCGGCTATGAAGCGACCGTCTCCCGCGACTACCCGGTGATGTTCGGCACGCTGTACATTTTCACCCTGATTGGCCTGCTGCTGAATATCCTCAGCGATATTTGCTATACGCTTGTCGATCCGCGCATCGATTTTGAGGGCCGCTGATGATTCGCTTAAGCTCCGTCAACCAGGCCCGCTGGGCGCGTTTTCGCCATAACCGCCGCGGCTACTGGTCGCTTATTCTCTTTCTGCTGATTTTTGTCTGTAGCCTCTTTTCCGAGCTTATCGCCAACGATCGCCCGCTGCTGGTGCAGTACCACGGCAGCCTCTACTTTCCGGCGCTGAAAACCTATAGCGAAAAAACCTTCGGCGGCGAGTTTGCCACCGCCGCTGACTATCAGGATCCGTGGCTGCAAAAACAGCTGAACGACAACGGCTGGGTGCTTTGGGCGCCCGTCCGCTTTGGCGCCACCGCCATTAACTTCGCCACCGACCGCCCCTTCCCGTCACCGCCGTCGCGGCAAAACTGGCTCGGGACGGATGCCAACGGCGGCGACGTGCTGGCGCGCATCCTCTATGGCACGCGGATCTCACTGCTGTTCGGCCTGATGCTGACGCTGTTTTCCAGCGTGATGGGCGTCATGGCGGGCGCGATTCAGGGCTACTACGGCGGTAAGATAGATCTCTGGGGGCAGCGCTTTATCGAAGTCTGGTCGGGAATGCCCACCCTGTTTTTGATTATTCTGCTCTCAAGCGTGGTGCAGCCCAACTTCTGGTGGCTGCTGGCGATTACGGTCATTTTTGGCTGGATGGCGCTGGTTGGCGTGGTGCGCGCTGAGTTTCTGCGCACCCGTAACTTCGACTATATTCGCGCCGCCCAGGCGCTCGGCGTCAACGATCGGGGCATTATTTTCCGCCATATGCTGCCCAACGCCATGGTGGCGACGCTGACCTTTCTGCCTTTTATTTTGTGCAGTTCGATAACCACCCTGACCTCGCTCGACTTTCTCGGCTTTGGTTTACCGCTCGGATCGCCGTCGCTGGGCGAACTGCTGCTGCAGGGGAAGAACAACCTCCAGGCGCCCTGGCTGGGTATCGCCGCCTTTTTATCCGTTGCGGTACTGCTGTCGCTGCTGATCTTCATCGGCGAAGCGGTGCGCGACGCCTTTGACCCCAGTAAGGCGGTATAAGATGACCCAGCCACTGCTCGCTATTGATAACCTGTCTGTCGCGTTTACCGCCCAGGGGCAGCAGCGCATTGTGGTCAGCGACCTTTCGCTGCAGGTCGACGCCGGTGAAACGCTGGCGCTGGTCGGCGAGTCCGGCTCCGGCAAAAGCGTGTCGGCGCTGTCGGTCCTGCGCCTGCTGCCGTCGCCGCCGGTCAGCTACCCGGGCGGCGACATCCGCTTTCACGGACAGTCGCTGCTGCAGGCGGACGAACGCACCCTGCGCGGTATTCGCGGCAACCGCATCGCCATGATTTTCCAGGAGCCGATGGTTTCCCTCAACCCGCTGCATAACCTTGAAAAGCAGCTGTACGAAGTGCTGTCGCTGCATCGCGGCATGCGCAAGGAAGCGGCGCGCGCGGAGATCCTCGACTGCCTCGATCGCGTCGGCATCCGCCGCGCCCGGGAGCGGCTGACGGACTACCCGCACCAGCTTTCAGGCGGCGAGCGCCAGCGCGTGATGATCGCCATGGCGCTGCTCACCCGGCCGGAGCTGCTCATTGCCGATGAGCCGACCACCGCGCTGGATGTTTCCGTGCAGGCGCAGATTCTGCAGCTGCTGGGCGAGCTCAAGCGCGAGCTGAATATGGGGCTGCTGTTTATCACCCATAACCTCAGCATTGTCCGTCGTCTGGCGGACAACGTCGCGGTGATGCAAAACGGTCGTCGCGTCGAGCAGAACCGCGCCAGCGCGCTGTTCGCCAGCCCGCAGCATCCTTATACCGTGAAGCTGCTGAACAGCGAGCCTTCGGGCGACCCGGTGCCGCTTACGGATAACAGCGCTCCGCTGCTGCGGGTGGAAAATCTGCAGGTATCGTTTCCGGTACGTCGGGGCATTCTGCGTCGCATTGTGGATAACAACCTGGTGGTGAAAAACCTGAGCTTTACCCTGCGGGCAGGAGAAACGCTGGGGCTGGTCGGCGAGTCCGGGTCGGGAAAAAGCACCACCGGGCTTGCTCTGCTGCGCCTGATTGCCTCTCAGGGCGAGATGGTCTTCGACGGCGAACCGCTGCAGGGGCGCAACCGCCAGCAGATGCTGCCGCTGCGCCACCGCATCCAGGTCGTGTTTCAGGATCCTAACTCGTCGCTTAACCCGCGCCTGAACGTACTGCAAATCGTTGAGGAAGGCCTGCGCGTGCACCAGCCGACGCTAACGCCGGCCCAGCGCGAAGCAGAGGTGGTGCGCGTGATGCAGGAGGTGGGGCTCGACCCCGAAACCCGCTGGCGTTACCCGGCGGAATTCTCCGGCGGACAGCGCCAGCGCATCGCCATCGCCCGGGCGCTGATCCTCAAACCGCAGCTAATTGTACTGGATGAGCCGACCTCGTCGCTTGACCGCACCGTGCAGGCGCAGATCCTCACGCTACTGAAGACGCTGCAGCAAAAGCACCGTCTGGCCTACATTTTCATTAGCCACGATCTGCATGTGGTGCGTTCGCTGTGCCATCAGGTCATTGTGCTGCGCCAGGGAGAGGTGGTGGAACAGGGCGATTGTCGGCGCGTGTTTGATTCACCGGCGCAGGCTTACACTCGCCAGTTACTGGAGTTGAGCTGACGGTCAGAAAGGGTTATTGCCGGAAAACGGTTCCGCAATCGCCACGCCGCAGTTTTTCAGGCGGCAGGTTGCCGCAAATTCGTCCTGACGGTTGACGAACAGGCACGGTTCGCCCTCGCACTCCAGCACCGAGCTATCAACAGCGATATCGCTGAGCGCCTGGCTGAGTTTCTGCATGACCGGCCATGCGCTATCGCCGTCCGGACTCAACAGTTTAAGCGCCACCAGGCTGTTATCACCGTCAGCGCCGTTTTGCGGAATCGGTTCAACTCTTGAACCTGCAAAACCCGCCAACCAGCGATAGTTCTGCGGCAGTCGGTGAACGATGGAAAGTTGTAATGTACTCACGCTTTTTCCCCGGAAGCAAAGTGCTTCACAATTATTTCACATCCATATTAACACATTGTTGACAAATCGTCCTGCATCCAGAAAAGAAACGCCGAAACTCCGGGTCGTATGGGTAAATAGAGCCAATTTATTGCGACAAGACAAACGCCAATGATGCACGATGGCGCTATATGTACCCGTTTCTGTGATCTAAAACAATCTTTTTATCTACAATAGTGTGACTTTTTACACTAATTGAATTTACATTATAGAAACATATAGTAGCCGTACGACGTTTTTCCCGGTTGACGTGCATCAAAAAAGGGCTGATTTTGCCCCTTTTTTGCTGACTAATTCGCGACTTTTCGCCGCCTGCTGGCGTAGAGGTAGAACAGAATTGAGCAGCTGGCGCAAAACGCGATAGAAAGTAGCATTGGCCAGGCGGTAGTAAACGTCGCCATCGACAGCAGCGCGCCAACAATCGCCCCGATGCCGAAACGAAACGTCCCGGCAAGGGACGAGGCCGTCCCCGCCATATGCGGAAACTCATCAAGAATGACCGCCATCGCGTTCGAAGAAACCATCGACACGCAGCCGACAAAGGCCGCAACCCCCAGCACCAGCGACCAGAAGCCGACGCCCAGCAGCGCGCAGACCACCATCCATCCGGCCATCGCAAACTGAATCCACAGCCCGGCGCGGAACATGTTCAGCGCCCCGACGCGACGGACAAAGCGGCTGTTAATTATGGTCATGATGAACAAAAACACGATGTTCAGCGCGAAGTAGTAGCCAAAGTGCTGCGGCGAAACGTGGTTTAACTCGATGTACACAAACGGCCCGGCGCTCAAAAACGAGAACATCCCGGCAAAGCTGAAACCGCTCGCCAGCATATAGCTCAACACGCGCTTATGGCGAAACAGCGAGGAGAAGTTGCCAAGCGTGGTACGGATATGGAATTTCTGTCGGCGCTCCGGCGGCAGCGTCTCCTGAATAAAGAAGAAGATCATGGTCGATGCCAGCAGCGCAGCGCCCGCGAGGATCCAGAAAATGGTATGCCAGCTGAACCAGACCAGCACCGCCCCGCCCGCCATCGGCGCGACCAGCGGCGCAATGGTCGTCACCAGCATGACAAAGGACATCATGCGCGAGAACTCTTCTTTGGGGTAGATATCGCGCATCAGGGCGTTGATCACCACGCTGGCGGCGGCCGCAGCGAGGCCGTGGAAAAAGCGCATGACGATCAGATGCTCAATGGTCTGCGACAGCGCGCAGGCCACCGCCGCCGCTGCGAACACCAGCGTGCCGCCGAGGATAACCGGCTTGCGTCCCAGGCTATCGGCCATCGGTCCGTACAGCAGTTGCCCGAGCGCAAAACCCAGAATGTAGGTGCTGAGCGTCATCTGCGCGCTACCGGCCGGTACGCCAAACTGCGCGGAAATCACCGGCAGCGCGGGCAGATACATATCAATAGAAAGCGGCATCAGCATGGCCAACAGGCCAAGAATAAAGACGATACTCAACGACGAGTGCTGCCTGTTGGTCACAGTTAACTCCTGAAATTAGCGCATCGGCAAGCCAACGCTTGCGATCTCATCTTCCGTCAGCGGACGGTACCCGCCCGGCTCGAGCTCGGGGTCAAGCGCGATGGCCCCGATACGCTCGCGGTGCAGCCCAACCACATGGTTGCCCACCGCGGCGAACATCCGTTTGACCTGATGGTAGCGGCCTTCGCTGATGGTCAGGCGCACTTCGGTGGCGGTGATAACCTCAAGCTGCGCCGGTTTGGTCAGCGCTTTTTCATTATGCAGCTGAATGCCGTGGGCGAATTGTTCCGCCGTGTCCTCGGCAAGCGGCGACTCCAGCGTCACCCGGTAGGTCTTTTCACAATGATGGCGCGGCGACGTAATGCGGTGCGACCACTGCCCATCATCCGTCATCAGCACCAGGCCTGTGGTATCAATATCCAGACGCCCCGCGGCGTGCAGCTTATGGGCGACCGGTTCATCAAGGAAATAGAGTACCGTCGGATGATCCGGGTCATCCGTGGAGCAAACGTACCCCTGCGGTTTGTTGAGCATAAAGTAGCGCGGGCCGGTTTGCTGAACCAGCGAGTTGCCATCATAGGCCACATCGTGTTCTGGCTGGAGTTTAAACGCGGTATCTTTGACGATGTCGCCATCCACGGTAACGCGGCTGGCGCGAATTTCACGCCCGGCAATGGCACGGCTGACGCCGAGTTGCTGAGCGATAAACTTATCGAGTCGCATGAAATTTTTTAGCCTGTAAGAGTGCGGGTGTCGGGACGGGCCCGAAAAAGAAGCAATAACAACGTTTAAGTATAACGGCCTGACGATACCACTCAAGCGAAAAGATTCATGGCATACTATTTGCGAGTTAATGAATACACCAAGGCTATGACTTTTACACTTCGCCCCTATCAGCAGGAAGCCGTTGACGCCACCCTCGCCCACTTCCGCCAGCATCAGCAGCCCGCGGTGATTGTGCTGCCCACCGGCGCAGGCAAAAGCCTGGTGATTGCCGAGCTGGCAAGATTAGCGCGCGGGCGCGTGCTGGTGCTCGCCCATGTTAAAGAACTGGTTGCGCAAAACCATGCCAAATACCTGGCGCTGGGGCTGGAGGCGGATATTTTCGCCGCCGGGCTTAAGCGCAAGGAGAGCCACAGTAAGGTGGTGTTCGGCAGCGTGCAGTCCGTGGCGCGCAATCTGGCGCATTTTGAGTCGGCGTTTTCCCTGCTGATCGTCGATGAGTGTCACCGCATCAGCGATGACGACGACAGCCAGTACCAGCAAATTCTCGCCCATCTGCGACAGGCGAACCCGGGGCTGCGCCTGCTCGGGCTGACCGCCACGCCGTTTCGCCTCGGCAAAGGCTGGATTTACCGCTTCCATTATCACGGCATGGTGCGCGGCGACGAGAAGGCGCTGTTTCGCGACTGCATCTACGAGCTGCCGCTGCGCTACATGATTAAGCACGGCTATCTGACCCCGCCGGAGCGGCTGGACATGCCGGTGGTGCAGTACGATTTCAGCCGCCTGCAGGCGCAGAGCAACGGCCTGTTCAGCGAAGCCGACCTTAACCGCGAGCTGAAAAAGCAGCAGCGCGTGACGCCGCATATCGTCAGCCAGATAGTGGAGTTCGCCCAAACGCGTAAAGGCGTCATGATTTTTGCCGCCACCGTCGAGCACGCGCGGGAGATAACCGGCCTGCTGCCTGCCGGAGAAGCGGCGCTGATCACCGGCGAAACGCCCGGGGTCGAGCGCGATCGGCTGATTGAACAGTTTAAAGCACAGGTGTTTCGCTATCTGGTCAACGTGGCGGTGTTAACAACGGGTTTTGACGCCCCTCACGTCGATCTTATCGCCATCCTGCGCCCGACGGAGTCCATCAGCCTTTACCAGCAAATCGTCGGCCGCGGCCTGCGCCTGGCACCGGGCAAAACCGACTGCCTGATCCTCGACTATGCCGGAAACCCGCACGATCTCTACGCCCCGGAAGTCGGCGCGCCAAAGGGAAAAAGCGACAACGTGCCGGTGCAGGTTTTCTGCCCCTCCTGCGGTTTTGCCAATACCTTCTGGGGCAAAACCACCGCCGACGGCACGCTGATCGAACACTTCGGCCGACGCTGTCAGGGGTGGCTTGAGGATGACGACGGCCACCGCGAGCAGTGCGATTTTCGCTTTCGTTTTAAAAACTGCCCGCAGTGCAACGCGGAAAACGATATCGCCGCCCGCCGCTGCCGCGAGTGCGATACCGTGCTGGTCGACCCGGACGACATGCTGAAAGCGGCGCTCAGGCTGAAGGACGCGCTGGTGCTGCGCTGCAGCGGTATGACGCTTGAGCATGGCGAGGATGAAAAAGGCGGCTGGCTCAAAATCACCTACTATGATGAAGACGGCGCCGACGTCAGCGAGCGCTTTCGCCTGCACACTCCGGCGCAGCGCACCGCCTTCGAGCAGCTGTTTATCCGCCCGCACACCCGTACGCCCGGCATTCCCCTGCGCTGGATAACCCCCGCCGATATCCTTCGCCAGCAGGCGCTGCTGCGGCATCCGGATTTCGTGGTCGCCCGGCAAAAAGGCCAGTTCTGGCAGGTGCGGGAAAAAGTGTTTGATTACGAGGGGCGCTTTCGCCGGGCGAATGAATTACGCGGATAGACCCGCTTTTCATTGCCCTGCCCTGCAATGAGGGCTATAATGCCGCCCGCTTTTGCATGTGCAAAGCAGAACACTTACCTGTTGCTGGGTCGCCTGTAACAGGATTTACTTTAAAGAGAGACTTCAATGTTTACTTTTGATGTAGCAGTACGTAAAGAGCAGGGTAAGGGTGCGAGCCGCCGCCTGCGCGCAGCTAACAAAGTTCCGGCTATCATTTACGGTGGCGCAGCTGCTCCGGTATCTGTCGAACTGGATCACGACAAAGTATTTAACGCTCAGGCTAAAACTGAGTTCTACTCTGACGTTCTGACCCTGGTTATCGACGGTAAAGAAGAGAAAGTGAAAGTGCAGGCCGTACAGCGTCACGCGTACAAGCCGAAAGTCACGCACATCGACTTCGTTCGCGCTTAATCGCCGACCGGTCAAAAAACCCCGCTCCGGCGGGGTTTTTTTTGCTTATTTTCCGCTGGTGCGGCGCGAAAGCTGGTCGCGCAGATTCGGCGGCGTACCTTTGATCGTCAGCGTATCCGTCGCCGGATCCCAGAAAATCCGCTCGCCAAGCAGCATGGCATCAAAGTTGATGGTCAACCCGCCGCCGCTGCCGGCGTATTTGGTCAGCTGGCGCAGCGTGCTGCGATCCGCCGGGAAGCTCTCTTCCAGCTCGTAGCCTTTATCGGCGGTAAAGTCCTGGAAGCTGACCTCGCTGACGCCTGACAGCTCTTTCGACAGCGACTCAAGCTCAATCTCCTCACCGGCCTGCAGCTGCTCGTTGCAGTAGGCATATACCTGCTGGCGAACGTTCTGGCGTTCAGATTTATCCAGCTGCGCTTCGGCGGTAAAGTCGTCCACCGCCTGCAGCAGGCCGCGGTTCTGCGCTTTGGCGTTGAGACCTTCGCTGGCGCCGAGGAAATCCATAAAAAAGTCAGACACTTTACGCCCTACCCGTCCTTTCAGGAAGGTCAGGTAACGGCTGGATTCCGGGTTGGTTTCCCATTCGGTGATATCGATGCGCGCCACGATATCCGCATGGTTGATATCCAGATAATGGGTCGAGCTGATATCCAGGTTTTCGTTCACCCGCATGCTGCTGAGGTTATTGAGCACCGCCACCAGCAGATACTCCACCGCCAGATAGCGGTAATGGCAGAACAGCACCACGCCGCCGTCGGCAAACGGGTACTTCGCCAGCTCATCGCGCAGACGCCCCGTGGCGGCGCGGCTGAACGCCAGGAAATCCTCTTCGCCCTGACGGTGCAGGCGCAGCGCCTGCGCCAGCTCGCTTTCTTCGTTAAACAGGCCGTAGGCTTTGTTTTTCGCGCTGTAGACCCGATGCAGCTCAGCCATCATCTCTTCGACCGTCGCCGTCGGCTCCAGCAAGGTATCGCGCAGCACCAGTTCAAGATTTTGCTCATCGCGTTTGATCAGCTGATGCAGGGCAATCTGGTTGATATCCAGACTCATGTTAAACTCTCCTTTTAGACCGGGCGGTATTCAACCACCGCTGACGCGACTGTGTAAAGTCGAAAAAAAGCGGAAAAAAAGATGCTGCTACGGTAATATGTTGCCCTTTCATGAACAAACAGATTTTGATTTATGCCGCAACTCTCCCGCTATAGTGATGAACATGTTGAACAGCTGCTCAGTGAGCTGGTAAACGTACTGGAAAAACATAAGGCACCGACCGACCTGTCGCTGATGGTGTTGGGCAATATGGTGACCAACCTGATCAATACCAGCGTTGCGCCAGCGCAGCGTCAGGCGATTGCGCGCTCCTTTGCTCAGGCGCTGCAGTCATCCATCAGCGACGATCCGGCACACTAAGGAAGACGTACAACAGTTTATGGTGACTCATCGTCAGCCCTATCGTGAGAAAGTGTCCCAGATGGTCAGTTGGGGGCACTGGTTCGCCCTGTTCAACATCCTGTTGGCCACGGTCCTCGGTAGCCGCTATCTGTTTGTCACCGACTGGCCGACAACGCTCGCCGGTCGCCTGTATTCGTATATCAGCCTTGTCGGCCACTTCAGCTTTCTGGTGTTCGCCACCTATTTGCTGATCCTGTTCCCTCTTACCTTTGTCGTTATCTCGCAGCGGCTGATGCGCTTCTTGTCCGCCATTCTGGCCACCGCCGGAATGACGCTGCTGCTAATCGACAGCGAAGTCTTTACCCGTTTTCACCTGCACCTCAATCCCGTCGTCTGGGAGCTGGTCATTAACCCCGACCAGAACGAGATGGCCCGCGACTGGCAGCTGATGTTTATCAGTGTGCCGGTCATTTTGCTTATTGAGATGCTGTTCGCCACCTGGAGCTGGCAAAAGCTGCGCAGCCTGACGCGCCGCCGCCACTACGCCCGGCCGGTTGCCTGGGTTTTCTTTATCGCGTTTATCGCCACCCACGTGATGTACATCTGGGCCGATGCGAACTTCTATCGCCCGATTACCATGCAGCGCGCCAACCTGCCGCTCTCCTACCCGATGACCGCACGCCGCTTTCTGGAGAAGCATGGCCTGCTGGACGCGCAGGACTACCAGCGTCGTTTGGTGGAGCAAGGCGATCCTGAAGCGGTGAGCGTTCAGTATCCGCTAAGCGATTTGCGCTACAGCGATATGGGTACAGGACAAAACGTTCTGCTGATCACCGTCGATAATCTGAACTACTCGCGCTACGAGAAGCTCATGCCTTCTCTGGCAAGCTTTGCGCAGAAAAACGTGAATTTCACCCAGCATATGAGCACGGGTAACGCCGCGGACAACGGTATTTTCGGCCTGTTCTACGGCATTTCGCCGAGCTATATGGACGGCGTGCTCTCCGCGCGCGTTCCAGCGGCGCTGATTTCTGCGCTTAATCAGCAGGGCTACCAGCTGGGTCTGTTCTCGTCTGACGGCTTTGCAAGCCCAATGTATCGCCAGGCGCTGCTGTCCGATTTCTCGCTGCCGCCGTCAAAAGCCCAGAGCGACGCCCAGACCGCCAGCCAGTGGATAAACTGGCTTGGCAGCTACAATCAGGATGAAAACCGCTGGTTCTCATGGGTTTCCTTTAACGGTACGACCCTTGACGAAAGCCAGCAGCAGAACTTCACTCGCCGCTATAGCCGCGCCGCGGCAGCGGTGGACGTACAGATTGGCCGCGTGCTGTCCGCGCTGGAAGAGTCCGGCAAGCTGGATAACACCGTGGTGATTATCACCGCTGCGCACGGCGAACCGCTGGACGCACAGCGTAAGCTGTTCGACTGGTCGCGCCCGCAGCTACAGGTGCCGCTGATTATCCACTGGCCGGGCACTCCGGCGCAGCAGATTAACACGCTGACCGACCATAAGGACGTGATGACCACGCTAATGCAGCGTCTGCTGCACGTCAGCACGTCGGCAAGCGAGTATTCCCAGGGGCAGGATCTGTTCAGCGCGACGCGCCGCCATTACTGGGTCAGCGCCGCCAACGGCAATACGCTGGCCATCACCACGCCTCAGGTGACGGTGGTTCTTGACCATAACGGCAGCTACCGGACATGGGACAGCGACGGCCAAAAGGTAAAAGACAGGAAGCCGCAGCTGAGCCTGCTGCTGCAGGTGCTGACGGACGAAAAACGCTTCATTGCTAACTGATTGATTATTTATGAATCAGTCAGTGAGGTTGCGTCTTGCAATCAGCGCTGAAAACGGTAGTATTGCCTCCACGCGTCGGCACGTAGCGCAGCCTGGTAGCGCACCGTCATGGGGTGTCGGGGGTCGGAGGTTCAAATCCTCTCGTGCCGACCAAAAACCCTTAAGAACCAGCCTTTTATGGCTGGTTTTTTTATGCCTGTAATTTGATGGGGGAGAAACTGGGGAATAACTGCCGACATTATTGCTGTCATACCTCGTCTTCTCAATCCTGAGCCGTCAGATTCCTTTCCCTTGATACTGCGTAGTTACAGAGTCGGATATTAAGCCTTCTTTTTATTACAGTGATCGCGCTCAAAAAAGGGGGAATGGGAACGGGTTCTTATATGAAAGTTAAGGTAAGGATGATTTCCAGAGTCTGAAAATGAAAACCCCGGCAATAACCAGGGTCAGAGATTCTTAGAAAATTTATTGCATTACAATCAGAAATTGTATTTCACACCTAAGCGATAGCGCATTTCCATTGCATCGCTTTCATGATCTGCATTGTAGCGTGGTACATAACCAATTTCGGTATACGGAGTCCAGTTTTTATCGATTTTGTAGCTTGCGACAATGTTATACAACCAATAATAATTGTGACCATTATAGTCTTCATAATTAGTTGTACGATATTCCAGATCACCAATTACACTGATCTGCTCACCTGTATAGCCAAACTCCCAGTTGAATTGGTTGTAATTTTTATTATCAGTGCCAGACTGTTCGCTCACTTCAATACCTGGCCGCCAACGAAAGGTCGTCATCCATGTATCGGAAATTTTATAAATAGCTTTGATCTGCGCACGATAGCCAACATATGTATCACCGATATCCAGATTCACAGCCGGAGCGAGAGTTAGATCATCAGTAATTTTATAGTTACGGCCAAACTCCCACTCGCTACCACTACCGCTGTAATGGCCATTGCTTTCCTTAAATCCATCTGATTGAGTTGTCGTTCCTTCTGCCAACTTACCTTCTACGCTTGCAAAGTACCCAGACTCTGAAGTATGGCTAATTTTCAGACGGTCTGCATTGGTTTTACTATCGGATTTATATTCATGCCTATAGTCAAGACTTACAGCTCCGACAGAAAAAGAAAATAAACAAAAAGACAACGTACTGATTTTAAATAAATGCGTCATAAAAAATCCATTAATATGATGTTTTAAGAATTAAATTTTAGGTGTTATAGGCACCACTAGAAACGGCGCTGATATTTACAGTTCCTGAAGAAATTGTCTCCGAATTTAATGCCTAAAAATAAATTATATTTGACAAATAAAATATTAATAAAAACGTCATAATACTGAAATAACAACATGCGCTATCTATATAATGCAAAGTACAGTTATTATAATCTCAGTAATATAACAACCTCTTTACAAAACTTAATGTTTAGTTTTTTTAACGCATTTTATTGGATCGAACAATATCGAAAATCACTGAATTGTGCTACTCATTAACAGATCTGACCACTCATTCACTTATGCTCGTGACAGGAAATTTTTTGACAATAGATTAAAATATTCATTGATACGTCGCTGCCAGTGTACAAGCCTGACTAATAGAAATGACGTAAATAAGCATGGATATTTTTAATAAAATGCACATGGAATATCATAGTGTTAACTGTATGGAAGTTGCTAACCTTTCCACCCAGAAGGTACCCATATGAAAATAATATTCACTGCAATTATGATTGCTACATTAGCGGGATGCTCTACAGGGACAAGTACATATTTTGCACAAAAGGACATAGACTCGATAAAAAAGGGGGTAACCTCTGAAAGATCAGTGCTGTCAATGTTTGGCACTCCAACATCACAATCTGTTGATTCCCAAGGTAACAAAAAATACCGTTGGGATTACGATTATGATTCTGGAGCTGGTGACGACCAGGTTGAAGTAAAAACTGTAGATGTCACTATTAACAAACACGGTCTTGTTGATTCTTATGATTCATACCTCAGGCAATGAAGTCAGGAGAATTGGACAACGACATAGTAGTGACAACGGCCTGACTTTTTTATCACCCGGCCGCCTGGGTTGCATTTGCCACGTCTGCGAACGACAGAAACCCGCCCTGCGGCGGGTTTCTTATTGCTCTACTAACAGAGCGTATTTTCGCTAAATTTTTCACTTAAAAACATAAGAATATAACCGTCTGTCGCTACCAGCCATATGCCATACCTGCGCCTAGCGTCGCGCCGCCGTATGAACCCGCGCTCACGGCAGCTTTAGTCACAATATGGTTTGTGAGACGAGCAGAGAATCCAACCGCAACAGCCTCATCGCTGTCATTCGTACCCAGACCCGCGCCTATACTGAACGTCTGGCTTTCTGTTACCTGGGGGATATTCGCCATGGCAGCGACGCCCGCAACGCCAACAGAGGCGCGTTTACGATTGCTGTCTACTTCACTGTTCAGTGAACTCAATCCCTTTTCAAGACTGCTGATCCTTTGCTCATGGTTCACAAGGTCCACTGCATTTTCAGAAGCGCTCATCGTAGGCTGTGGGTTCGTTTCTGGCGTTCCTGCTCCCGTGGCTACCGTTGGTTGGGGATCAACTACAGTGGTATTTTCTTTAACTGTTACTGTGTAACCGCTACGTTGCGAATCCCCTGCATAAGGCGTTTTGTTAGTGCTTGAAGGTGGATTGTAGGTAGATGTTGGCACACCGACATTATAAGCAGAATGCTGATTCAACTGGTCATTAGACATATCCGTCGTTATTCTAATACCGTTTTTACGCTCCAGAGCATGGAGGTAATTTTGTTGCGCGACAGTAAGCGTTGTCCACTGCTGAAAAAATTCGTGAGAATTAATCCTCTGACTGACGGCATTTGAATATAAATCATCAACATTATCAGCATAAGCTAATGATATGGAGCAAATAAAATAAAAAACAAATCCTATCTTTACTGACTTACCATTCATTTTCGCTATCACCATGTAAAATAATTATTTTTTATCACCACTTAAAATGACACAAATAAAAGGCCACACTGACAGTACAAAGAAAAAACCTGACAGGGATAAGCCAACTATTGAACCGTGATCGTTAGTAGCACTTGAGTTCAGAACAAAAAAGCAAAATGAAATAAACAGAGAAACCATTTGCAGGCAAATTATTTGCAAGTTACTGAACATTTTTATTACCTCTGGCTAATAGGTATTCCATTAAAAATTAAGGAAACCGGGAGACATGTCGCCTCCCTTGCGATTTACGGGTTTCTGTTAATAATGGAAACCACCGCCATAACCACTGTGATCGTGAAACGCTGACGCATGAGCATTATCACTACCATTCCCCGAATGATGGTTAGCGGACCCGTTCACGTCATGATTGTTTCCACCGTGCTTAACCGTTCGATGAAAAGCGCTGTCATAAGCAACCGCTACCTGAGTGCTGCCAGGCAATGAACCAGCCGTAACAATGCCCTGATTAGTTTTAACTTTTGTCGAGGGATTAAGCGTTGATGCGGCTACATTAATGGAGCTCCGCGTAGCTTGAGAATTTGCCTGGACCATTTCCGCGCTTCTTAAGTCAGAATAGGCCTGAGCACGCCTCACCGCAGCTGCATTAAGATTCTTTTCAGCATCAGAAGCCACAACACCAGATCCTAATGTAACTGCTTCTTTTTCATAGTTTGCTAATGCCGATGAATAACGTCTCTCAGCATGAACGACCGCCTTATTCGCCTTAGACACACTCATGGCATTTGCCGAAAAAGACACAGCAGCGATCAGCACTAAAATGATATTTTTCATTTTGCATACCCCTTAAATACGCCTGAGGTATCGGTTACGCCAATCTTGCCATTTGAATACACAACGTAGTTAAAAAGCCCTTGCTGATATACCTTTGCCTGTGGTTCTTTCTCAATAATTGTCGCGGGTTTACCATCAACTATAAGCCCGGTAGACGTCATGACTAAATGCATTCCTTCCCACTGCCATGTCTTCTTTGCCGCCAAAACCTGTGAAGAGCACACGGCCATTAATATTACTGCCGTACATGCAAACATCTTATTAACGTTCATCTCACCATCACCATATAAATCAAACAATTTAAAATTATTAAACAATTAGCGATTTGGATAATAGACCGGACTTATTGCGCATTACGAATTAATAATTCTGATGAATGGTTATTTATTGACTCATATCAATTTAATTATCACGTATGGTTATCGATTATGGAAATAATATTTCATTTGAAAGACAGGCAGCAATCAAAAGAAAGAAGCAGCACTTTATAAAAAAATAAATTAATTGATAATTATGTTCAAAATGTATTTAAATTTCGCAGCCTGTGTTTACGAAATGTGGAAAATCAACCGTATTTCGCTGTTTGTCGCGGTAAATCCCCACTCACGTCTCATCTGACAGTATTTATGCTGAATAATGAGTGCATGAAAAGTCATGGAATCCAGAAAAACAACAACCATCAGGATATATAACCATCAAATATGAAAAATTAAGTAAATAATCCATAAAAAAATCTTAAGTGGTGATACTATTATCTGGTTGATAACTGCTCAAAAGGATTAACAGTGAAAAACACCATTACACTTGCTGCTGCACTGACCCTCGCCTGCATCTCCGGCGCGGCCTTTGCCAATACTCAGCCGCTGGAAAAAATTGCACCCTATCCGCAAGCGGAAAAAGGGATGAAGCGTCAAGTGATTACGCTGCCGGAGCAGAAAGACGAAGGCGCGTATAAAGTTGAGCTGCTGATTGGTCAGAACCTGGAGGTCGATTGCAATCAGCACCGTCTGGGCGGTCAACTGGAAAGTAAGACCCTTGAAGGTTGGGGCTATAACTACTACGTTTTTGATAAGGTTACCGCCCCGGTCTCCACAATGATGGCCTGCCCTGACGGCAAGAAGACCAAGAAATTTGTGATGGCCGGACTCGGTGATGCCGGGTTTCTGCGTTACAACAGCAAACTACCTGTCGTGGTCTACACCCCCGAAGATGTCGACGTGAAATATCGTATCTGGAAAGCGGAAGACGATATCCACAACGCGCAGACCCGTTAAGACAAAAAGCCCCGCAGTGCGGGGCTTTTCGTTATAACGCGATGTCTGCCACCGGTTTGAGCTCTACCTTAGGAGGGGTAAATTGGGCCTTTGGCGCGATATCCGCAGTCACCTGCGGTTCGTAGCGCAGCCCAAGCACTTCGCTGGTGTACGCCAGCGCCTGTTGAATCACTTGAGGGTCACGATTCATACGGCTACCGTAGGTGGGTACAACCTGGTGTAGTTTCGCCTGCCATGCAGGCGACGCAAACTTCGCTTTAAACACCGTCTCCATCAGTTGCAGCATGATGGGCGCAGCGGTTGACGCGCCAGGCGAGGCGCCGAGCAGGGCCGCGACGGTGCCTTCATCATCGCTGACCACCTCTGTCCCCAGCCGCAGGACGCCGCCCTTTTGCGCGTCACGCTTGATGATTTGCACACGCTGCCCCGCCTGCCACAGCCGCCAGTCGCTTTTCTTCGCCTGCGGGTAATACGCCTGCAGCGCCGCCAGCCGATCCTTATCCTTTTGCATCACCTGACCGACCAGATACTTCACCAGATCGAAGTTATCCAGACCTACGCTGAGCATCGGCCCGATATTGGCGGTATTGGTGGAGCTGAGCAGATCCCATAGCGAGCCATTTTTCAGGAACCGGGTGGAGAAGGTCGCGAACGGTCCAAACAGCACCACACGCTTGCCGTCGATGATGCGCGTGTCAATGTGCGGCACCGACATTGGCGGCGCACCCACCGATGCCTGCCCGTAGACCTTCGCCAGATGATGGTTAACCACCTGCGGATTTTCGCAGACCAGAAACTGTCCGCCGACCGGGAAACCCGCGTAGGCTTTCGCCTGCGGAATGCCGGTTTGTTGCAGAAGCTTCAGCGCCGCGCCGCCCGCGCCGATAAAGATAAATTTCGCGCGGATGGTCCGTCGAATATGACGATTACCGGCATCCGCTACCGTCACCGTCCAGCTGTTGTCGGCGTTGCGTTTGAAGCGGCGAACCACCGTATTCAGCTGGAGGGAGAAGTTGCGGCGTTTTTTCAGCGCGGCGATGAGCTGGCGGGTGATTTCGCCATAGTTCACGTCAGTCCCGATTTCAGTACGCGTCGCCGCCACTTTCTGCTGCGGATCGCGCCCTTCCATCACCAGCGGGGCCCATTTTTTAATCTGCGCGGCATCTTCCGAATAGCGCATACCGCGAAACTGCGCGCTGCCCTGTAGCGCCGCATAGCGGGCGCGGAGGAAATTCACATTTTCCTCTCCCCAGACAAAGCTCATATGCGGCACGGTGTTAATAAAGGTTTTTGGCTGCTTCAGCACGCCGCGGGTAACCTGATGCGCCCAGAACTGGCGCGATATCTGAAAGGCGTTGTTAATCTCGATAGCTTTGTCGATGCTGACGGAACCGTCCGCCTGCTGCGGGGTATAGTTCAGTTCCATCAGGGCGGCATGGCCGGTCCCGGCGTTGTTCCAGCCGTTGGAGCTCTCCTCGGCGACGCTTTCCATGCGCTCTACCATGGTAATAGACCACTCCGGCTCCAGTTCCTGAAGCCAGGTTCCCAGCGTGGCACTCATGATGCCCCCGCCAATCAACAATACATCCGTCTCATGCTCATGATGGGCGTTGACAGGGTCTGACTCAACCCCTGGCGCCGCTGAGCTGCGTACGGCCATCTTTTTTTTCATCGTCAATGAGCCTTACTGTACTCGCGTTCTTATTTTGCGCAGGTGAAACGATTCGGGAAGGTCACGTTATCACTGACGGTTAAAGATTTAAATATTGTTTAAAGTTTAAGTTCAATTTTGAGATCTGTTATAAAAATGTTTAATAAATGTGGCAACAAAATAAGGTTTGAGACTAGTAAAGTGTGACGCTTAGCGCTAATATCCCCGATTCCGTGACGATTGTCACAGCCAATAGTTCATCAAAACCCGGTTATTCATAACCTCTGTTTCACCCCCTTGCTACAGCAGAAACAGCGTCGCCAGCCCCAGAAAAATAAAGAAGCCGCCGGTGTCGGTAAGCGCGGTAATCATGACGCTGGAGCCCACCGCCGGGTCTCGTCCCATGCGGGTCATCATCATCGGGATCAGTACCCCCATCAGGGAAGCCACCAGCAGGTTCAGCACCATCGCCAGCATCATCACGCCCCCCAGCTGTGGGTCATCGTACAGCCACCACGTGACGGCCCCCATAATGCCGCCCCAGACGATGCCGTTGATCAGCGCGACGCCCATTTCGCGCAGGATGAGAAACGAGAAGTTCCCCGGCTGGATTTGCTGAAGCGCCAGCGCGCGCACGATCATAGTGATGGTCTGGTTGCCGGTATTGCCGCCGATCCCGGCGACGATGGGCATCAGCGACGCCAGCGCCACCAGCTGCGAAATGGTGTGCTCAAAGCCATCAATCACCCTCGATGCGATAAACGCCGTGCACAGGTTGATGGCCAGCCAGGCCCAGCGGTTTTTCACCGCCTTCGTCACCGGCGCAAACACATCCTCTTCGCTGCTCAGGCCGCTCATCTGGCGGATATCGTTGTCGGTTTCTTCATAGACCACATCGACTATCTCATCGATGGTCAGACGGCCCAGCAGCTTCCCGTCTTCATCCACGACCGCTGCGCTAAGCAGGTCGTCACGCTCAAAGGTGCGGGCCACCTTTTCCGCCTCTTCCTGCGGCTGAAAGGTTACCGGTTCGGACTCCATCACGTCCGCCACGCGGAGATGGGCGGCATTGAGCAAAATGGTCTGCAGCTCCAGCTCGCCCAGCAGGGTCTTATCACGCGCGGTCACGAAGAGCTTGTCGGTGTTCTCCGGCATTTTCCCCAGACGCCGGAGATAGCGCTGGACGGCGCCAAGCGTGACGTCCGGGCGAATCGTAATGACCTCAAACTCCATGATGGCGCCAACGCTGTCATCGGCATAGTTCATCACCTGGCGCACGCGGGCGCGCTCTTCCGCCGGCAGGCTGGCCAGCAGGCGTCCGGTCAGATCGCGCGGCAGGTGCTGTACCAGATAGATTTGCTCATCAATATCCAGAGCCTGTAGCGCGTCCAGCAGCGCCCTGTCGCTCATGCCGTCGATCAGGTCATCCCAGACGTTTTCCGACGCCTCCAGCAGCACGTTGCCGCGCTTACCGTCCTCCACGAGGTTCCACAGCGCGTGGCGCTCGTCGGAAGGCAGCGCCTCCAGGGTGTCGGCAAGGTCAGGCGCCGGAAGGTGCGCCACCAGCGCCCCTACTTCCGCAATATCGTCCACCAGCTGCCCTTCGTCGTACTGCTCCGCCAGGGTCAGCTTTCCGGATAACGCGGAGGTGATGGATTTATCGGTGGTCAGTAGCCAGATAAGGCGCGCGCGTTCTTCGTCACGCAGTCTGGCGCTGTTTTTGTTGAAAACGGGCATAGCCTGGCGGTCCTTGAGAGGGTAAGCGGAAATTCTGCCCCTAAGCATAGCGCGGGGCTATGTAAAAAATAATAAACCGGCCGCGCAAGCGCTGAAAAATCCACCGACGGCCCCTGTCGGAAGGGGCCATGAGGTTCAGGCGGTGCGGGAGACCGCGTCGCGCGTCGCGGCATGGCGCTCCTCGCCCGTCAGCTCCGTGAGCTTACCGCTGCGCATCTCCAGCAGGCGATCGGCGTGCATGAAGTAGTGGTCGTCGTGGCTGATGGCAAAAACGGTTTTCCCCATCTGCTGCATCAGCGGCAGCAGCACCTGGTAGAATTCGCGACGGAAGTGCGGGTCCTGATCGGCGGCCCATTCATCAAGCAGGATGATGTCACGCGCCTCCGCCAGCGCCAGCAGCAGCGCGACACGCTTTTTCTGCCCTTTCGATAGCCGCAAATCGAGGATCGTCCCGTTTTCCAGCGTAACCTTCCCGGTCATCTTAAGAAGCGACAACCATTTATCCGTCAGCCTCGGGTCCGCCTCCTGTCCTGCGGGGCCGAGCAGCTTGTCAAACAGCCAGACGTCAGTAAATACCGCAGAAAATAGCCTGCGGTAATCCTCCGGGCGCTCCGCCGCCAGCGGTTTACCATCCACCAGAATCTGCCCGGAAACCGGCTGGTAGAGGCCGGTCAGCAGCATCGCCAGCGTCGACTTGCCGCTTCCGTTGCCGCCGATCAGGAATACCAGCTCGCCGCGCGCAAGCGTCAGGTTTATCGGCCCTATGCCAAAGGTATTGTCCTGGTAGTGGAAGGTCACGTCGCGCAGCTCCAGCGTTTGCCAGTCCGGCCGGTCGCTGGCGTTCGCAAACTCCGCCCGGAACGGCGCCAGCGAAAACTGCCTGAGCTTATTAAACGCCACCTGGGCGCTCAGCAGCGTCGGCAGCGCGCCGATGGCGGAAAGCAGCGGCGTGCGCAGGAACAGCAGCGTCAGCGAAAAGGTCGCCGCTACGTTGGTATCCGCCCATCCCAGGCCGTTGGCCATCCAGAATGCCAGGCCAATAGCGCCCAGCATCATAATATTTGACCAGTTCACCGCGCTCAGGTGGAAGGTATCGGCGCGGATAATATGGTGGCGATACTCACGGGCGTGCGGGACATACTGCTGATTGAAAAGATATTCCGCGCGCTCGCGGTTAAGCGTCAGCTCCTTGCGCCCCTCCAGCACCGCCTGGTAGTCGTTGTACAGCTGGTCTTCGGTTTCCCGCAGCGACGCCATATGCCGGTACACCCGGGCCACCAGCACAAAGCCGACCCAGATGGTCACAGCCACCCACACGGCGGCCACCGCCAGCATTTTGCCTGACAGACAGCCCAGATAAGCCGCAGAACCCAGCGTCAGAATCACCCCCTGCACCAGCTCCGGCAGACGTACGAAGGCGGTGGTGATATTGCGCACATCGCTGGTCAGCCCCGCCAGCAGCGCGGCGCTGCCCAGCTTTTCGATACGCTCGACCTGGGTATCGAGGATCCGCTTGATAAACTCGCCGCGCAGGCGATAAACGAAATGGTGGCCCAGCGAGGTGAGCGCCAGCTGGGAGCCCAGCGTGACCGCCATCAACAGCAGCAGCAGGCCGAGAAACTCCGGTAATACCGCGAGAGAGAAATCGACGTTTTCAATAAGCCGCAGGTTGATAAAAGCAATCAGCCCAATGCCGAGCGCGGCGCTCAGCAGGCTCAGCGCCATGACCGCGATGAATGACCAGCGATACTGTCGCCAGACCAGCAGAAGAAGTTCCATAACAACCTTTCAGGACAACATAAACAGCCAGCAGTTTAAACGGCCCGCCATTCACATCAAGAATAATTCTTATTTTTATTGTCGTTTCCTGTCAGACGAAAGGTCAGATTATAGCGATACGCGCCGGTGGCCGGATGATGCCCCGATTTGAGCGGCTGAATGCCATGATAGAACAGGCGCGACGCCCCGCCCCAGACCACGACATCGCCGTGCTCAAGCAGCACCCGACGCAGGGGGTCGTTACGCTTAGCACCGCCGAACTGGAACACGGCGGGTAGCCCCAGCGAGACGGAAACAATCGGCGCCCGCAGATCCTTCTCGTCTTTATCCTGGTGGAGCGACAGCTTTGCGCCCGGCGCGTAGCGGTTAATCAGACAGGCATCCGGCGTAAAATCCGCATAGCCCGCTTCTCCTGCGGCCTCCAGCGCGAAACGGCGAAACAGCGCAGGCATCGCGGGCCACGGATTGCCGGTCAGCGGATCGCCGGGCGCATAAAGGTAGCCGCCGGCATCGGTGGTCCAGCCCAGCTCGCCGCAGTTGGTCATCGCCACCGACATCGTATACCCGCCAGGGGTCACCATCTGCCGGAAGGGCGAGAGCTGCGCTATCTGGTGAATCGCCTCCAGCAGGCGCTCCGCGCAGCCCGCGGCGTAGCGCCGTAAAATCACCGCCCCTGGCGCCAACGGCTCCTGCCAGGGCGCGGCATCGGCAAAGAGATCCAGGCTCATGCCTCCTCCTGTTGCGTTTCCCGGCGCAGCAGCTGCGCTTTTCGCCCCTCTCCCCAGCGATAGCCGGATAGCGCCCCGCTCTGGCGCACAACGCGATGGCATGGAATGACGATCGCCAGCGTGTTTGCCGCGCAGGCGCTGGCGACGGCGCGCACCGCGCGGGGGTTGCCGATACTCTGCGCCACCTGCTGGTAGCTGCGCGTTTCGCCTGCCGGGATCTCCTGCAGCGCATGCCAGACCTGCTGCTGGAAAGCGGTACCGCGGATATCCAGCGGCAGCTGTAGCGCCGTATTCTGGCCGTTGATCGTCGCCAGCACCGTCTCAAGACGCGCATAGAAGCCCGCATCGCCCTCCTCCCGCTGCGCCTGCGGGAAAATAGTCTGCAGCTCGATAATCAAGCTGGCGTCATCATCCCCGAGCAGCACGGCGCAAATCCCCCTGGCGCTCTCCGCCACCAGACAGCGACCAAGATCGCACGCCGCCAGCGCGTAGCGTACCGTGACGTCGCTACCGCCGCGGCGATACTGCCGCGCCGTCATCCCCAGAGTGTTATCCGCCTCGCGGTAGTAGCTGCTGCTGGCCGGAAACCCCGCCGCCAGCACGGCTTGCGTTACCGGTTCGCCTTTTTCCAGCGCTGCGCGCAGACGCTTTGTGCGCCACGCCTGCTGCCAGGCCTTCGGCGTCATCCCGGTGACGGATTTAAACAAGCGATGAAAATGATACGGACTGACGCCCACTTCCCGGGCCAGCGCCTCAAGGCGGATCGTGGTGTCCTGCTCCAGCAGCCGGCAGGCTCTGGCGACTTTCGCGATGCGCTGCTGCTGCGGGTCGGCATTTTCCGGCTGGCAGCGCTTGCAGGGGCGAAACCCCGCGTCGCGCGCGGCGGCGGCATCAGCATAAAAGCGGACGTTCTGGCGCAGGGCGTGGCGCGCCCGGCAGGAGGGCCGGCAAAAAATACCGGTGGTCAGCACCGCAAAGACGAACTGACCGTCTGCCTGTGGATCGCGATCGAGCACCGCCTGCCAGCGGCGCTCGTCGTTCAGGTTAGTGTGTTTCATACAGCCTCCGCTCTCTGTTCAGGTTAGCCTGAGTCTGATGCAATCGCCGGAGGAAAAAACTGACAATCTTGCTTTTTAATTTTGTCCGCTGACGAGGAAGGTTTCAAACTGCGGCGACATCCAGGTTTTGAAGCCATCGCCCTCTTTGAAAATCATATACACCGCCAGCCCCTGCTCGCGCACAACCTGTTTGGCTTTTTCCGTCCCCAGCACCATCAGACCGGTATCCCAGCCGTCGGCTTCCAGCGCGGTTGGCGCAATCACCGTCACCGATACCAGCTTATGATCAATAGGATGGCCGGTTTGCGGATCGATAATGTGGGAGATACGCTTCCCGTCCAGCTCGTAGTAGTTGCGATAGCTGCCGGAGGTGCTGATGCCATGACCGTTGATATCGACGATCGCCTGTACCGCGTTTTCGCGATCGGTCGGTTTCTGAATAGCCACCCGCCACGGTTTTCCGTCCGCGTTCATACCCCGGCTCACCAGCGCTCCGCCGACCGAGACCAGATAACGGGAGATCCCCTCCTGCTCCATCAGCCGCGCCAGATGATCGGCGGCGTACCCTTCTCCGACGGTAGAAAGATCGACGAACAGATCGGCAATATCTTTTTGCAGATACTGGCCGCCGGATTTATTAATCACCGTCAGATGCTGCAGCCCTGTGCGCGCCCTCGCCGCATCGATCTGCGCCCGATCCGGCGTCTTCACCGGCTGTTTATCCGGGCCAAAGCCCCACAGGTTGACCAGCGGGCCGACGGTAATGTCCATCGCGCCCTGGGTTTTCGCGCCGATGCGCAAAGACGCCGTGACGATATCCGCCATCGCTTCGCTCACCGGCCACGGCGACAGGCTAGTGGAGTGGTTGAACTGCATCAGCGCGGAGTTATTTTTCCAGGTCGACAACAGCATGTCGTCCGCATCCAACTGAGCCTGCACCTTTTTGCGCAGTGCCTCGCTTTTGTCATTATCAAGATTGATGACGCTGACGCGCCAGAAAGTGCCCATTGTTTTACCTTCCAGCACCGTCGCAGAGGAAGCGGTTGCTGAAGGGGCACTGCTGTTATCACAACCAGCGATAAATACCACCATCGCCAGTAGCGCGGCGCGAAAAAAAGTAATGTCCATACGTTATTATCCTCTTGACCAGGCGCAAGGGTACATCAAAAACGCGAAAATTGTGCATAAAAAAAGGGTCCCGAAGGACCCTTTTTCAATATTAACAAACGATTAGAACTGGTAAACCAGACCGGTCGCGACGATGTTGTCGGTGCCGATACCGTTGTTTTTGTAGAAGTTATCGTTGCCGTCCAGCAGGTTGATTTTGTAGTCAACGTAGGTGGACATGTTTTTGTTGAAGTAGTAGGTAGCGCCGATATCCATGTATTTAACCAGATCTTTGTCGGAGTCGCCGCCAAAGGTGTTCAGGTTCTTACCTTTAGACTGCAGGTAGGAGATCGCCGGGCGCAGACCGAAATCGAACTGGTACTGAGCGGTAATTTCGAAGTTCTGAGTTTTGTCTGCAATGCCGCCGCCATCAAAGCTGGTAGTTTTACCGTACGGGGTCATATTGCGGGTTTCAGAATACATGGTCGCCAGGTAGACGTTGTTGGCGTCGTATTTCGCACCAACGGTCCATGCTTCAGCTTTGTTACCACCGGTGTACTGCTGATCGGTCAGGTTAGCGTTTTTCTGGTCGTTGGTACGGTTAGACGTGGTGTAGGCCGCACCAAAGCTGAAGCCTGCGCCGATGTCATAGGTAGAAGAAATACCGAAACCGTCGCCGTTAGCGTTACGGAAGCTACGATCGCCGTTGTTGGTGCCTTCGCCAGAACCTGGGTTCTCGTTTTTACCCTGGTACTGCAGGGCGAAGTTCAGGCCGTCAACCAGACCGAAGAAGTCGTTGTTACGGTAGGTTGCAACACCGTTCGCACGACCGGTCATGAAGTTGTCAGCTTTGGTGTAGGAGTCACCGCCGAATTCCGGCAGCATATCGGTCCAGCCTTCGATGTCGTACAGAACGCCGTAGTTACGGCCGTAGTCGAATGAACCGTATTGACCGAATTTCAGACCAGCAAACGCCAGACGAGTCCAGGCCTGGCTGTCAGATGCGCTTTCAGCGTTGTTCGCCTGGACGTTGTATTCCCACTGGCCGTAACCGGTCAGTTGATCGTTGATCTGGGTTTCGCCTTTGAAGCCGAAACGCAGGTAGGACTGGTCGCCGTCAGCACCGGAGTCGCTGGAGAAATAGTGCAGGCCGTCTACTTTACCGTACAGATCTAATTTGTTGCCGTCTTTGTTATAAATTTCAGCCGCGTTCGCTGCGCCTGCTACCAGCAGAGCCGGTACCAGGAGGGACAGTACTTTAACTTTCATGTTATTAACCCTCTGTTATATGCCTTTTTATTGCCACTGCTTACTGACTAAGAATCTAATCAGTCGGCAATTCCATTGTGCGATAAATTACAGAAATATCCAATAAGAAAATGATACGAGAACTTTTAAGGTGTTTCAAACCACCCGCAAGATGTTTCAAGATGTTAATATCGGGGAACTTTTTGATGCCACGAAAAGCTAAAAAATATAGCACCAATAATCAAAAAAATAATATATCACAACAAAAACAGCAACTTACGCAAAAATTAACATATAGCACTGAATGTCAAAACAAAACCTTCACCCGCAACTAGAATAGCTAACGCTATCATCATTAACTTTATTTATTACCGTCATTCAGTTCTGAATGTCTGTTTACCTGTATTTCAACCGGATGCCTCGCATCCGGTTTTTTTTTACCTTTCTTTACGTAACCCTCGTAATTTTGTGCTACCGCCGATAAATCATAACGACTATTAACTAATCATGTTACCTTGCAAAATTTCAGTTAGGAACTACTAATAAAATAATCTCTTGTTTATTCGTGCTATATTCAGCAGTTCAAAAGTAAATATTTGTACAGATAATGTAACAATGTACATATTCCCCGTTTCGCTTATCCCGGAATTATCAGCGCCAGCGCAATGCGATTGAGCGTATGGTAATTGCCGCGTTACCCTTTATACTGCCTGCTGGACTCTGCCTGGACTGATAGCATCATGGCGCCTGTGGCAGGCATCAACGAAAGGACTGCGGGCATGATGTCGTGTTGTTCTTCTGGGGATAGCCATCATGAATTACATACATACTTATGAGTCATTCTGACACGATGATCCCAAACAAGTTTTCACTGATACCCGGAAGCATTACCCGTTTCTTTCTGCTGCTGATTGTCGTCCTGCTGGTCACGATGGGCGTGATGATTCAAAGCGCGGTGAACGCCTGGCTGAAGGATAAAAGCTATCAGGTGGTCGATATGACCCACGCGATTCATAAACGTGTCGACACCTGGCGGTATGCCACGTGGCAGATCTACGACAACATTGCGGCATCCGCCTCCGGCACGTCGGGAAGCGACGGCCTGCAGGAAACCCGCCTTAAGCAGGACGTCTATTATCTGGAAAAACCTCGGCGCAAAACCGAAGCGCTGATTTTCGGCTCGCACGATGGTTCAACGCTGGATATGACGCAGAAGATGTCCACCTATCTGGATACGCTGTGGGGCGCCGAAACGGTGCCGTGGTCGATGTACTACCTCAACGGCCAGGACAATAGCCTGATTCTTATCTCAACGCTGCCGCTTAAAGATCTCTCCGCAGGTTTTAAAGAGTCGACCATCGGCAGTATCGTTGACTCCCGCCGTGCGGAAATGCTCCAGCAGGCCAATACGCTCGATGAGCGCGAAACCTTTTCGTCGCTGCGTCGCCTGGCGTGGCAAAACGGTCATTACTTCACCCTGCGCACCACCTTTAACCAGCCCGGGCATCTGGCGACCGTCGTCGCCTTCGATCTGCCGATTAACGACCTGATCCCCCCCGGTATGGCGCTGGACAGCTTCCGCCTTGAGCCTGATCCAACCCAGAACGTACGGCCGAATCAGGATAAAGAGCTTGCCGACAGCGTGAACGTTAACTTCAACAGTTCCCGCATTGAAATTACCTCTTCGGTGAACACAACCGGGATGCGCCTGGTCTGGCAGGTGCCCTTCGGCACCCTGCTGCTCGATACGCTGCAAAATATCCTGCTGCCGCTGCTGTTGAACATCGGCCTGCTGGCGCTGGCGCTATTCGGCTACACCACCTTCCGCCACCATTCCGGACGCCCGCGCAGCGAGCCCGGCGCGCCGTCCGCCGCCAACGGCGAGCTGCGGGCGCTGAAAGCCATTAATGAGGAGATCGTCGCGCTGCTGCCGCTCGGCCTGCTGGTGCACGACCAGGAATCCAACCGCACGGTGATCAGCAATAAAATCGCCGATCACCTGCTGCCGCACCTGAACCTGCAAAACATCACCAGCATGGCCGATCAGCATCAGGGCGTTATTCAGGCAACGATCAATAACGAGCAGTATGAGATTCGCCAGTTCCGCAGCCAGTTCTCCCCGCGGATGCAGATTTTTATTATTCGCGATCAGGATAAAGAAGTGCTGGTGAACAAAAAGCTCAAGCAGGCGCAGCGGCTGTATGAGAAAAACCAGCAGGGCCGCATCGCCTTTATGCAGAATATCGGGGAAGCGCTGAAACAGCCGGTAAAAACGCTGGCCCGCGAAGCCGCGGCTCTCGAGGGCAAAGAGAGCCAGCAGCTGGCGCACCGTGCCGACGCGCTGGTACAGCTGGTGGATGAGATCCAACTGGCGAACCTGCTGGAAAGCGACGGCTGGAAAGGCAACCCCGTGCTGTTTTCTATTCAGGAACTGATTGATGAAGTGGTGCCGGAGGTGCTGCCGGCCATTAAGCGTAAAGGTCTGCAGCTGCTTATCAATAACCATCTGGCGGCGAATGAGCAGCGCCATGGCGATCGCGAAGCGCTGAAGCGGATCCTGCTGCTGCTGATTCAGTATGCGGTCACCACGACGCCTATCGGCAGAATTACGCTTGAAGTCAGCACCGATGAGTCCGCGGACGATCGCCTGACGTTTCGGATTCTGGATACCGGCAACGGGATATCCAACAGTGAAATCGATAACCTGCACTTCCCGTTCCTCAATGAAACCCAGGGCGACCGCTTTGGTAAAGCCAACGCGCTGACCTTCTGGCTCTGCGATCAGCTGGCGCGCAAGCTCGGGGGACATCTCAACATTAAAGCCCGGGAACCGCTGGGTACGCGCTACTCCCTGCACGTAAAAATGGCCGCCCGCGCGCAGGAGAGTGAGGGGGAAGAGAAGCTGCTGGATGAGGTGGTCGCCATGATCGACATTACCTCTAACGAGATCCGCAGTATCGTCGTCAGACAGCTTGAAAACTGGGGCGCCAGCTGCATCACGCCCGACGAAAGGCTGACAAGTCAAGAATACGATCTCTTTTTGACAGATAATCCGTCTAATCTTACTGCCTCGGGCTTGCTTTTAAGCGATGATGAGGCTGGGATTCGCAAAATCGGCCCAGGCCAGCTGCGGGTTAACTTTAATATCAGTAATGCGATGCAGGAAGCGGTACTACAGCTGATAGAAGAGCAACTCGCTCAGGGAGAAATACAGGGGTCGCCGGCTGGCGTTAACGAAAACGCCGAGCTTCATGCCAGCGGCTATTACGCCCTGTTTGCCGACACGGTACCGGATGATGTTAAGAGGCTGTATACTGAAGCAGCGACAAGTGATTTTGCCGCGCTGGCCCAGACGGCCCACCGCCTTAAAGGGGTGTTTGCCATGCTCAACCTGATACCCGGCAAGCAGTTATGTGAAACGCTGGAGCATCTGATACGCGAGCAAGATGCGCCAGGAATAGAAAAATATATCAGCGACATTGACGTCTACGTCAAGAGCTTGCTGTAGCAAGGTAGCCTAATACATGAACAATATGAACGTTATTATTGCCGATGACCATCCGATTGTACTGTTCGGTATTCGCAAATCACTTGAGCAAATCGAGTGGGTGAATGTCGTCGGCGAATTTGAAGACTCCACTGCGCTTATCACTAATTTGCCAAAGCTGGATGCTCATGTCCTGATAACCGATCTCTCCATGCCTGGAGACAAATACGGTGACGGGATCACGCTTATCAAGTACATCAAGCGCCACTTCCCGGGGCTTTCGATTATCGTTCTGACGATGAACAACAACCCGGCTATCCTGAGCGCCGTACTGGATCTCGATATTGAAGGGATCGTGCTTAAACAAGGCGCGCCGACTGACCTGCCGAAAGCGCTGGCCGCCCTGCAAAAAGGGAAGAAATTCACCCCGGAAAGCGTCTCCCGCCTGCTGGAGAAAATCAGCGCTGGCGGCTATGGCGACAAGCGCCTGTCGCCGAAAGAGAGCGAAGTTCTGCGCCTGTTCGCCGAAGGGTTCCTGGTAACGGAAATCGCCAAGAAGCTGAACCGCAGCATCAAGACCATCAGCAGCCAGAAAAAATCGGCGATGATGAAGCTTGGCGTGGAAAACGATATCGCGCTGCTGAACTATCTCTCCTCGGTCACGCTGTCGCCTTCCGATAAAGAGTAACGCTCCCGCGTTGCCCGCATAAAAACCCCGCCGCTAACGCTGTCGGGGCTTTTTTATGCCCGCCCCTTACGCACGCTGGCCGCATAGACGGTCAGCGTTTGCTTCAGCACGTCGAGCGTCACCGGCTTCGACAGACAGCTGTCCATCCCCGATTCCAGGCAGCGCTGCTTCTCCTCGGCCAGCGCGTTGGCCGTCACGCCAATCACCGGCAGCGTCAGCCCCTGCTGGCGGATCCGCTGCGTCAGGCGGTAGCCGTCCATATTCGGCATGTTGACATCGCTCAGCACGATGTCGATCGCGTTCTTGCTGAGCACATTCAGCGCATCGACGCCGTCATTTGCCGTTTTGCACTGATAGCCGAGCGATCCCAGCTGATCGGCCAGCAGGCGGCGGTTAATCGGGTGATCGTCAACCACCAGGATCATCATATCGTCATTCGCCATGGTCGCGCTCTCCGGCGGCGGCAGCGCCGCGCTGGCGCTATCGACGTGATCGGACTCAATGCGGTATATCCGCGCCAGCAGCGGCATCAGCTCATGCGGCGAGGCGACGCTCTGGAACCACTCCCCCGTCGCGCGCTCCTGGGGAATACCGATGTGGCGACGGCAGAAAATAATCGACGCCCGTCCGGCCCACGCCTGCGGCGGCTCATCATCGGTGATCATCGTGTCATCGGCCTGCGGCGTTTGCCCCTCATACCGGCGTACCGTCACGCCGTAGCGCGCCAGCAGCGACTCGATATATTCGGCCAGCGAGGCATTGCGTACCGCCAGCCAGCAGCATTTGCCGCGCAGCCCGTCATAGGACGGCGCAACGGCGCGCTGCGCGCCATAGAGCGGAATGCGGATAGTAAACTGACTGCCCATTCCCGGCTCGGAGTCGACGGCAATATCGCCATCCATCATGTTGATAAGCTTTTCGCAAATCGCCAGCCCCAGCCCCGTCCCCTGGAAGTTGCGCTGCACGCCGGTTCCCACCTGGAAGAACGGGTCGAACAGCCGCACCACCTCTTTCGCCGGAATACCAACGCCGGTGTCGCGTACGCTGATGCTGAGATAGTCGCTGTCCTGCCGCAAATGCAGAATAATGCAGCCCATATCGGTGAACTTAATCGCGTTGCTGAGCAGGTTGGAAATCACCTGCTGCAGGCGCATCGGGTCGCCGACCATCTGCGGCGGAACGTCCGGGTCGATAAAGCAGTACAGCCCGAGCTGTTTACGCACCACCAGCGGCAGGTAGTTTGCCGTAATGTGGCTCATCACCTCGCGCGGCGAGAACTCGCGGGGCTCAATTTTCAGCTGTTCGGACTCAATTTTCGAGAAGTCGAGAATATCGCTGATGATTTTCAGCAGCAGGCTCGACGAGTTGCTCATGGCGGTAACGAGGCGGTCTACGCCCTTCGGCAGCTCTTTGGTATGCAGCAGATCGAGGTTGCCGATGATACCGTACAGCGGCGTGCGCAGCTCGTGGCTGACGGTCGCAAGGAACATCGATTTCGACTGGCTGGCCTGCTCTGCCGCCTGCGCCATTTCCTGCAGCGACTCCTCCATCTTCACGCGCGAGCTGACGTCGACCAGCACGCAAATCGCCACGTTTTCGTTACGGTAGCGGGAATGGACAAAGCTTATCTGCAGGTTGGTGTTGTTACTGGTCAATACGTCGACAAAGTTGACCTGCTGGCCGCAGATGATCTGCGTAAGCCGCTGGCGGTCTTCGTGCGTCAGCATATTGAGATAGTTGTGCGCCAGCTCGTTGCTCAGGATATTGGTGCCGTCCAGCGTGCGCAGAATACAGATCCCCACAGGCGCAGACGCCACGATTTTTCGGTTAAACTGCTCGTGCTCTTCCAGCCGCTGGGCATCGACCTCCGCGGGAATAAAAATGCGCCGCTCGTACATCCGCGCCATGGTAAACAGCGCAAGCCCGGTCAGCAGGTTGAGCAGCACCGCGTTGAGAATCAGCATGCGGATGCTTTCCAGCACAACGTCAACCGGTACCGAGTAGACGATGCTGAGCGACGACGGCGAGAGGTTCTTCTTCATCATCAGCTCGCGGTAACCGCCGGTATAGCCAAACCACTCGCGCTCCTGGATCCAGCGCGGCTCTACCTTCAGCTTGTTTTCCGGCCCCACCAGCGAGATCAGCGGCTGCCCGTTCTCATCCAGGATAGTCACGCTTACCGGCAGGCTGCCCGGCGTGAAGAAGTTTTCCATGCGAATGGTCTGCTCAATCCCCAGCAGCGCCTGCAGCCTGTTGGCGAGATAAACCGGCGTCAGGGCATAAAAATACCCCACGCCCGGGCGCGGTCCCTGGCTTATCCAGAACAGATTGTTGCCGCGCTCGTCGTGCGGCGCATTGCGGTATTTCATGATCCGCTCATGCAGCGTTTTCAGGGCCTGATCGCGCTCCATGGGCATATCGCGCAGGCCAAAGTTCGCCATGCACAGGTTGTCGCTGCCGATAAAAAACACGCGGTTGAGGTCATATGCCGCAGAGAAATTGTCGCGCCAGTAGCGCATAAACCAGGCCAGCGACTCCAGCGAGCTGCGCCAGGTGGTGCTCAGGGTTCCGCAGTCGGAATCAGGGAACAGCGGCTCAAACTCCGGCGCTTCCGCGCTGTCCTTCGCCGTTCTGGAAGAGAGCACGCCGTTATCCGCACTGAGGCGGTTTTCCGCGATGTACTTCAGCTCCTTCATCACATCGGAGGTACGCTGAATATAGCGCTGCGCCTGATCGAAGCTTAAGTTGAACTCCTGGTGAATCTCCGACTCTTTGCTGTGCAGCGCGTTCACGATGTAGAACACGGTGATAAATGCAATCAACAGCCACAGCAATAGCGCCAGCGCCCGAAACAGGTAACGAGAGACTTTCAGGGTGGTACGGAAGGAGACAAGGTATTTCAACGAGGACAGGGCTCCACCAGCAGGATCAGAAAGTATGTGATTAAGGTAGCGATAAAAGACATAAGCCGCAACGCTCCCAGTTTACCGGAATATGATGCAGCACCGGGAAAGCGACGCATGATATCAGGATAATCTCGATGACTGAGGAATGGCACGGATGTCAGTATGCGTTATATAGAATGGTTTGCCCACAGAATCTACCCCCGGCGCCTGCGCAATCAAATGATTCTGATGGCTATCCTGATGGTCATTGTACCAACACTCTCTATTGGTTATATCGTAGAAACCGAGGGCCGGGCAGCGGTCTTATCCGAAAAAGAGCAGAAATTATCCGCTGTCGTGCATTTGCTTGACGACGCGCTGGGTGAGCGTTTCAGCCATTACAGCACACTATCGCGCGATGAGCGTATCCGCAAGCTGAATGCAGAATTAGCCCCAATCACTGAACGTATCACCCGCGCGTTCCCCGGGATTGGCGCCGGCTATTACAATAAGGCGCTTGACGCGATTATCACATACTCCCCTTCGGCTCTGTACCAAAACAACGTGGGTGTCACTATCGCCGACGACCATCCAGGGCGAGAAGTTATGCGCACCAACGCGCCGGTAGTATTTTCCGGCAGGCAGGTACGCGGCGATATTCTTAATTCCATGATCCCAATAACCCGCCGTGGTGAGGTTATCGGCTATATCTGGGCCAATGAGCTGACGGAAGATATCCGCAGACAAGCATGGAAAATGGATATCCGTATCATTGCCGTTCTGGCCGCGGGCCTCCTCTGCAGCCTGTTGCTGATTGTTCTCTTCTCGCGCCGTCTTAGCGCAAATATCGATATCATTACCGACGGCTTGCCTACGCTGGCGCAAAAGACCCCTGCGCAACTGCCAGATTTGCCAGGCGAACTGGGACAAATCAGCCGCAGCGTCAATGCGCTGGCGCAGACATTGCAGGAAACCAAAACGCTTAACGACCTGATCATTGAAAACGCAGCGGACGGCGTCATTGCGGTCGACAGGCAGGGCGATGTCACGACCATGAATCCGGCTGCGGAAGCGATTACCGGTTATACGCTGGATGAACTGGTAGGGCAGCCTTATGCAACATTGTTCGCCGATACCCACTTCTCCAGTCCGATTCTCGACACGCTGGCGCACGGTACCGAACATCTGGCGCAGGAAGTCAGCTTCCCTGGGCGTGACCGAACCATTGAGCTTAGCGTCACTACCAGCCGTATTCATAACGCCAGCGGTGAACTGATTGGCGCGCTGGTGATTTTCTCCGATTTAACCGCCCGTAAAGAGACGCAGCGCCGTCTGGCGCAAACGGAAAGACTCGCCACGCTGGGAGAATTAATGGCGGGCGTGGCGCATGAGGTTCGCAACCCTCTCACCGCCATTCGGGGCTACGTCCAGATTATCCGCCAGCAAACCACACTGCCCGCGCATCAAGAGTATCTGTCCGTCGTCCTTAACGAAATCGACTCTATCAACAAAGTCATCCAACAGCTGTTGGATTTTTCCCGCCCGCGGCAAAGTCAGTGGCAGCAGGTTCAGCTCAATGCGCTCATCGGAGAAGCGCTGATTCTGGTGCAAACCTCCGGGGTTCAGGCAAGGATTGACTTTAATACGGAGCTCGATGCCGATCTGCCCACGATCGTCGCCGATCGCGAACTGCTCAAACAGGTGCTCCTGAATATACTCATCAACGCGGTACAGGCGATAGGCGCGCGGGGTTCAATCCGCATCCGAACCTGGCGCGAGACGGCAACACACCTGGCGATCGCCATTGAAGATAATGGCGGTGGTATTGATATCGCCCTGCAAAAGAAAATTTTTGATCCGTTCTTTACCACCAAAGCGTCAGGAACCGGTCTCGGGCTGGCGCTCAGCCAGCGCATTATTAACGCGCACCAGGGAGACATACGCGTCACCAGTACGCCAGGATGCGGCGCGACCTTTACCCTTATTTTACCGATTAACCCGCAGGAAACCTCGTCAGAATGAAAACCCGCTACCGTATTCTCATCGTCGATGACGAAGATAACGTTCGCCGCATGCTTGCCACTGCATTTTCGCTGCAGGGACATGAAACCCACTGCGCCAGTAACGGTCGGACAGCACTAGAACATTTTGCCGACACCCCGCCAGATGTGGTGCTTATGGATATCCGCATGCCGGAAATGAATGGGATCGACACGCTGAAAGTGATGCGTGCTCAGCAGCCTCGTATCCCCATCATTCTGATGACCGCCTACGCTGAAGTGGAAACAGCTGTAGAAGCCCTACGCAGCGGCGCATTCGATTATGTAATCAAGCCCTTCGACCTGGATGAACTTAACTTATTAATACAACGCGCTATGCAGATGCAGGCAATGAAACAGGAGATCTGTAGTCTGCATCAGGCCCTGAGCACCTGCTGGCAGTGGGGACATATCCTGACCAACAGTCCACGGATGATGGACATCTGCAAGGACACAGCGAAAATTGCGCTTTCACAGGCAAACGTGCTCATTAGCGGTGAAAGCGGTACGGGGAAAGAGCTGATTGCCCGCGCCATTCACTACAACTCGCGCCGGGCAAATGGCCCCTTCATCAAGATAAACTGTGCGGCGCTGCCTGAATCACTGCTAGAGAGTGAGCTGTTTGGCCACGAGAAAGGCGCTTTCACCGGCGCGCAGGCGTTGCGCCAGGGACTGTTTGAACGCGCGCATCAGGGAACGCTTCTGCTGGATGAGATTGGCGAAATGCCGCTGGTACTGCAGGCTAAACTGCTGCGCATCCTGCAGGAAAGAGAGTTTGAGCGCATTGGCGGACACCAGACCATTCAGGTTGATATCCGCATCGTTGCGGCTACCAACCGAAATCTACAAGAAATGGTGAAAGAAGGCGCTTTCCGCGAAGATCTGTTCTATCGGCTGAACGTGATTCATCTGATGCTGCCGCCCCTGCGCGAGCGTCGGGAGGATATTGCCCTGCTGGCTAACCACTTTTTGCAAAAATTCAGCGCCGAGAACCAGCGGGATATTATTGAAATCGACCCGGCGGCCATGTCGCTGCTCAACGCCTGGCCCTGGCCGGGCAATATTCGCGAATTATCCAATGTGATCGAGCGCGCAGTGGTGATGAATACCGGCGCGGTGATTTTCGCAGAAGATCTCCCCGCTCCGTTTCGCCAGTCGCTAAGTCACGCTGCCGAAGTAAAACCGACGCAGCCGGGTGAGCGGAACCTGAAAGAAGAGATTAAGCGGGAAGAGCGACGAATCATTATGGAAGTGCTGGAGCAGCAGGAAGGCAACCGTACGCGCAGCGCATTGATGCTAGGCATCAGCCGACGCGCGCTGATGTACAAATTGCAGGAATACGGTATCGATCCGGCAGGTCTCTGATACCAGAATTTGCTATGCAGAATTTTGCGCACTGTGCAAAATTCTGCATACTTTCCCACCGATGGCATCTCGCGCGATAGCGTAAATAATACTTAATATTCAGTGTATTAATTAATTTCCCCCTCCGTTTAGTCATCCTGGCACCCTGCTTGCTATTCCCTTTGCGTACCCAAAATGGAGTATGCAAAAGGGAAACATAATGAAAACAAAACTGATTACCTTACGAAACGCCTCAGGCTTCTTTCGCGACGGCATGACCATCATGGTCGGCGGGTTTATGGGAGTAGGCACCCCGCCTCGCCTTGTTGAAGCCTTGCTGGACTCAGGCGTCAGGGACCTGACGCTTATTGCCAACGATACCGCATTTGTCGACACAGGAATCGGCCCGCTCATCGTGAATGGCCGCGTCAGCAAGGTTATCGCCTCGCATATCGGCACAAACCCGGAAACCGGTCGGCGCATGATAGCCAAAGAGATGGAGGTTCAACTGGTTCCGCAAGGCACCCTGATTGAACAAATCCGCTGCGGCGGCGCAGGACTGGGCGGTTTTCTGACCCCAACCGGCGTTGGCACCGTCGTTGAAGACGGAAAGCAGACGCTGCAGCTTGATGGCAAAACCTGGCTACTGGAGCGCCCGCTACGCGCGGATTTAGCGCTGATCCGCGCCCATCGCGCCGACCCGCTCGGCAACCTGACCTACCAGCTCAGCGCCCGCAATTTTAACCCCCTCATCGCTCTCGCCGCCGACATTACCCTGGCGGAGCCCGACGAAATGGTTGCGACAGGCGAGCTGCTGCCCGATCACATCGTCACCCCTGGCGCCGTTATCGACCACATCGTCATCCCACAGGAGAGCAACTAATGGACGCTAAACAACGTATTGCGCGCCGCGTGGCGCAAGAGCTGCATGATGGCGACGTCGTTAACTTAGGTATTGGCCTGCCGACGATGGTCGCAAATTATCTGCCGGACGGTATCCACATCACGCTGCAGTCTGAGAACGGCTTTCTGGGGCTGGGCCCCGTCACGACCGCTCACCCGGATCTGGTGAACGCGGGCGGACAGCCCTGCGGCATTTTGCCCGGCGCGGCAATGTTCGACAGCGCCATGTCGTTTGCCTTGATTCGCGGCGGTCACGTTGACGCCTGCGTGCTCGGCGGGCTGCAGGTGGATGAGCAGGCAAATCTCGCGAACTGGGTGGTTCCCGGAAAAATGGTCCCCGGTATGGGCGGCGCAATGGATCTGGTTACCGGCGCACGCAAAGTGATTATTGCGATGGAGCATTGCGCAAAAGACGGCTCAGCGAAGATCCTGCGCCGGTGCACCATGCCGCTAACCGCCCAGCACGCGGTGCATATGCTGGTCACCGAGCTGGCAGTGTTCCGTTTTCGCGACGGTAAAATGTGGCTGACTGAGATCGTCGAAGGGTGTGACCTTGACGCTTTACGTGCGAAAACCGAAGCGCATTTCGACGTTGCAGATAATCTGGTGATCCAGCGGGGTGACGCATGATTGGCCGAATCTCACGCTTTATGACGCGTATCGTCAGCCGCTGGCTTCCCGATCCGCTGATCTTCGCGATGCTGTTAACCCTGCTCACGTTCGGAATTGCCCTCTGGCTGACGCCACAAACGCCGGTCAGTATGGTGAGATTCTGGGGCGACGGTTTCTGGAACCTGCTGGCATTCGGCATGCAGATGGCGCTTATCATCGTAACGGGCCACGCGCTGGCCAGCTCCGGTCCGGTAAAAAGCCTGTTGCGCACTGCCGCTTCCGCCGCTAAAACGCCGACACAGGGCGTCATGCTGGTAACCTTCTTTGGGTCAGTCGCCTGCGTGATCAACTGGGGCTTTGGTCTGGTGGTCGGGGCGATGTTTGCCCGTGAGGTTGCTCGTCGCGTGCCGGGCTCCGATTATCCGCTGCTCATCGCCTGCGCCTATATCGGTTTTCTCACCTGGGGCGGCGGTTTCTCCGGCTCCATGCCTCTGCTGGCAGCAACGCCGGGCAACCCGGTCGAACACATCGCCGGTTTAATTCCCGTCAGCGATACCCTGTTCACCGGATTCAATATTTTCATCACCCTCGGCCTTATCATAGTGATGCCCTTTATCACCCGGATGATGACGCCAAAACCGTCTGATGTCGTCAGCGTAGACCCCAAACTACTGCTGGAAGAGGCTGATTTTCAGAAGAAGCTGCCGGCTGACGCCCCGCCGTCGGAAAAACTGGAAGAGAGCCGCATCCTCGCGCTGATCGTTGGCGTATTAGGAATTGCTTATCTGGGGATCTACTTCGCTGAAAAGGGATTCAACATCACCATTAACACCGTCAATCTGATGTTTATGATTGCCGGTCTGCTGCTGCACAAAACACCGATGGCCTATATGCGCGCTATCAGCGCCGCCGCGCGCAGCACCGCCGGTATTCTGGTGCAATTCCCCTTCTACGCCGGGATCCAGCTGATGATGGAGCACTCCGGCCTCGGTGGTCTTATCACTGAATTCTTCATCAACGTCGCCAACAAAGACACCTTCCCGGTGATGACCTTCTTCAGCTCCGCGCTGATTAACTTTGCCGTACCGTCGGGCGGCGGCCACTGGGTTATTCAGGGGCCGTTCGTGATGCCTGCCGCGCAGGCGCTGGGGGCGGACCTCGGCAAATCGGTCATGGCGATCGCCTATGGCGAGCAGTGGATGAACATGGCGCAGCCGTTCTGGGCGCTGCCCGCGCTGGCCATCGCCGGTCTCGGCGTCCGCGACATCATGGGCTATTGCATTACCGCCCTGCTCTTTTCCGGGATCATTTTTGTCATTGGGTTGACCTTGTTCTGACGACAACCCCTCACTTTTAAGGAACAGAAGATGAAAAACTGTGTCATCGTCAGCGCGGCACGTACCGCAATAGGCAGCTTTAACGGCGCGCTGGCGACCACCAGCGCCATCGACCTCGGCGCAATCGTGATTAAGGCAGCGCTTGAGCGCGCACAGCTCGATCCCCAGCGCGTGGATGAAGTGATCATGGGTAACGTGCTGCAGGCCGGTCTTGGGCAAAACCCGGCTCGTCAGGCGCTGCTCAAAAGCGGCCTCGCGGAGACGGTCTGCGGCTTTACCGTTAACAAAGTGTGCGGCTCCGGCCTCAAAAGCGTAGCGCTTGCCGCGCAGGCGATTCAGGCCGGGCAGGCGCAGGCGCTTGTCGCCGGCGGTATGGAAAATATGAGCCAGGCGCCCTATCTGCTGGATGCTAAAGCCCGTTGGGGCTATCGTCTCGGCGACGGACAGCTGTCTGACGTGATTCTTCGCGACGGCCTTATCTGCGCCACTCACGGCTACCATATGGGGATCACCGCAGAAAACGTCGCCCGTGAGTATGGAATCAGCCGGGAGATGCAGGACGAGCTGGCGCTACTCTCACAGCGCAAAGCGGTTGCCGCCCTTGATTCCGGCGCATTCCAGGCTGAAATTGTGCCGGTCAGCGTCACATCCCGTAAGAAAACCATCGTTTTTGAGCGCGACGAGTTTCCCAAAGCCGATTCCACGGCGGAAGGTCTGGCCGCATTGCGTCCGGCCTTCGATAAGGCCGGCACGGTAACGGCCGGAAATGCCTCAGGGATCAATGACGGCGCAGCGGCGCTGGTGGTGATGGAGGAATCCGCAGCGCTGGCGGCAGGGCTAAAACCGTTGGCGCGGATCAACGCTTATGCCAGCGGCGGCGTGGCTCCGGCATTGATGGGCATGGGGCCGGTTCCTGCCACGCAGAAGGCGCTGCAACTGAGCGGGTTACAGCTTTCGGATATCGATCTCATCGAAGCCAACGAGGCGTTTGCCGCGCAGTTCCTTGCCGTGGGTAAGACGCTCGGTTTCGATCCGCTGAAGGTGAACGTCAACGGCGGCGCTATCGCGCTCGGGCACCCTATCGGCGCCAGCGGTGCGCGTATTCTGGTGACGCTGCTACACGCGCTCTCCGCGCGGGATAAAACGTTCGGGCTGGCCACGCTGTGCATCGGCGGCGGTCAGGGGATTGCAATGATAGTGGAAAGGATGAATTAAAATGTTAAGCCGGATGAGCGATCATCCGGCTTAATTTATGGGCGAGGCGCAAAAACACCCTCCCCCTACCCAGAGGCAACTTGAAGGAAAAAGTGTATATGTCATAATAAACAAAATCGAGGGATCTCAATGAACATTATCGAACAACTTCAGTCACTAGTAGAAACAGGCTCGCATGCCGAGAAAACTATTAGCCGCTACATTCTGGCTACATTATCGACAGCGGAAAAACTGACGTCGACGGCAATATCAAGAAACACCCATATCAGCCAACCCTCGATCGTTCGTTTTGCCCAGTCTCTTGGTTATACCGGTTTTACCCCCTTTAAATATGATTTAATTAAATGTCTGCGTAGTCAATCAGAAGTACTGTTCCCCACCCAGGTAACCAAAAGCAATTTCATTCTTGGCGAGTTTATTAATAACAATAACCCTGCAGCGCTCAATACATTTTTTGAGATTATCAAATCCAGCCGCAATCTTTATTTTTGCCATCCACGAAAGCTGAACTCATTTCTCAACAATATCATTCAGGATTATGGTGACATTGGTAAAATATGCATTCCCGTTGAGTATCAAAATGCCCATTCGCTGCTGGCAAACAGCCTGACGGATTGTGATTCCGTTATTCTGTTGCCGGGGATAAAAGACGAACCAGATAATCAGTTGATTACATTAATTCGCGAGCACGAAGCAGCCTCGCTGGCAGTCACCGACCATCAGAGCGGAGCAACGCTGGCTGATGTTACCTTGTATACCCCTCAACTCAGCGCCAGCCCCTTAAGCTTCGCCGCGTTGAAAATGTCATTGCACACGCTTTTTTTTCATGCGTTGCAATACTGCTATTTGAATATAAATAATGAAAAAACGTCTCATAAGCGATGATCATCAACCAGGGTGCGGGGGAAAAAACACCCTGCCTTAATCAGAAAAATTAAAGCTAAAAAAATGCTTTGAGACGTAGAGTTGATACTAATTACAGATGAACAACACTTCCTGTCGATAATGAATTATGCACCGCTTCACAAATTAATGTTGCCTGCAACCCATCCTCTGCGGTTGCCAGATATGGGATGTCAAACAATATATGCTCGACAAAATCATGTATTGGTTGAATACCGTATCCGCTGGCCCTATTATTGACATAATTAATAAAATTATAATTTGGTGTTGCGCTACGTTGCGGTGTAAACATTTCATAACCCCGTAACTGCGCATCGGCGCGATAATAGTTATTCTCGGTTATCACAAAACTACGGCCATCATTAGCTTTTGGAAATGAGTGGGGTAAGCACCATCCCACTTCCACGGTCCATTGTGCACCGTTGTCAAACGTGACAAAAGACTGGATTGTGTCCCAGGAATCGATACCTTCCGCGACCAGTTTTTTCTTTTGCCCTATTGCATACACGCTTACGGCATTGGCTCCGTTCATATAATACCTAATTAAATCAAAGCAATGGGTGCCAAGGAAATGGACGGGAGAACTCACATTTGCCCACGATAGCCAGTTTTTCGGCACATCAATTATGTCGTCCATGCTCATGTAGCCACGCAGTACCTGACCGGTTTCGGGCTTCAGTAGCTCATGATGGATACTCTGCGCCATCCCATCCCAACGTTTGTGGTAATCGACACCAATTTTCACGCCCCGCTCCGCGGCGCAGCGAATGATTTCCCTACATTCTGCTGACGTCGTCGCCATTGGTTTTTCAATCAGCACATGTTTACCAGCGTTGATTGACTCAATAGTAGCATCAAAATGGAAAGGGTCCGGCGTGGCAACCGACACCAAATCAACGTCCACCGCGGCAAACAATTCTGCAAGCGAGGCGTAGCCGGGAACCTGAAATTCCGACTCGACCTTTGCGCGGATCTCCGGATTTATTTCGCAAAAACCCACCAGATTCACCCACGGATTAAAGTGATAGGCGTTGATATGGTGTTTACCGTAAATACCTGCTCCAATCACCGCAGCATTAATTTTGTTCATTACACAGTCCCTCAATTAAACAAGCCAAAAGAAAACAGATAACCGATGGCAACTGCCAGAGGAGCCGTGATCATCCGTGACAACAGGAAAGAAGGAACGCCAAGACGTATGGTCTTCTCCTTCGCCTCCTGCATGGAAAGCCCGACGGGGATGAAATCGGCACCAACCTGTACGTTGATCGCGAACAGGGCAGGCAAGGCCATCAATGGCGAAACGGCCCCGCTGCCAATTAACGTTCCAACCAGTACGCCTACGACCTGCGCAATCGCTGCACCAGGTGCCAGAATGGGGGAGATAAAAGGAAGGCCGCAGATAATCGCAATAACAAACAGACCAGTTAACGATCCGGCAAGCGGCGACAGCGCATTCCCTGTCCACTGACCAATCGCAGTCTCCTGAACCAGGGCAATCAGTACCGAAATAAACGCCATGAATGGAATAACGTTTTTAATACACAGCTCGACCGATTCACGCGCAGAAGCGTAAAGCAGGCTGACAAAGTTACCTATACTGGTTGCAAAACGCGTCATTAACTCCAGTGCCGTGTTGGTCACTGAACTGCGCGGTTTAGCACCTGGGTCTTTGCTGGCAGAGGCAGTAGCCGAAGCGTCACCTGCGGGTAATGGCTCAACGAGCTCAACGGCTTCATCCGTTTCTATGGACTGGTGGATAGTTTCTATCAGCGAAAGTGATTCATTGCTGACATCAGAAATGTAGATATCCTCAGTAATGTACTTCGCCAGCGGCCCCATTGCTCCGGTGGGGAGCACATTGATGGTCTTGATTCTCTTTTGCGGATAGATTCCGCAACGTAATGAACCACCGCAGTTGATCACCACACAAAGGATTTTCTTGTCATCGGGCATAGCGTCAAAACCATTGACAATCGGCATATCCAACATTTCACTCAGTTTTTTCGCAACGGGATCAATGGATTTCCCCGTCAGCGACAGTATTACTTTGCTGGTGTCACGATATAAATACATATCGTCGCCAATTCCGGAATGACCTTTTTTAATAAGAACTGTTTTCATTGGTTTTCCTCATTATTTTCAATGGGCCAATTAATTCATTAACGGATGGAGGACAATGGCTATTTACGTGCAATGAACCATAGGCTAGCGGTTTTTTCGCTCCATCAAATACCACCGTCATATGACCTAGTTCGCATAAATTTTGCCATGCGGCCTCACCCCAGCAAGTTATAATCCACGTCTGGTTATTAATCTGTAAAACATAGTCTGCTGTTTTTTGTAACGGGGCAGCATCGTAAACAATATCTTTAATCACTAGCACATAGTCAAGATAGTCTTCCGGAGCACGATCACTAAACGTAATTAACATGCCATTAAGCAGCCCCTCTTCCACTTTCCTTCCAGCTTTTACTACCTCAGCAGAAAATAGTACTTTCATTGTTTTCCCTTATACCTGATTAAGTTCGCGTTTTTCCAGACGAGTGAAGATATATTCTGTAAGAAAACCACGAATAAAGCCCAACAGAATACCAGCCGCGATGTAGCGCAATGCCAGGTCGGCAACGGATAAGTCGAGTCGAGTAATACCTGCCGCAACCCCCAACCAGATAAAGAGCTCCGACGGTACAATGTGAGGGAATAATGAGGTCAGCGGGTGTACGGTGCTGCCCAGCGCATCCTGGTAAGCCGGTTTACAACGTTCAGGTAAAAATTTACCCATTGTCAGTGCGCCAGGACTACTGAGGAAGAACCAGGCGAAACTGGGCAAAATGCCATAGGTCAATATTTTAGATTTTCCCATCAGGGTTGCGACCTTTTCCATTCGCTGTTGACCAATTAGCTTCATAATGAAATTAACAGTCAGAATTAAGGTTATCAACATTGGAATAGTACTGACGATCATCCCTGAGAATATCTTGCCAGCACTCTGGAAAAGATGGATAAAGCCTTCCGCTATTTCAACTATCATAGTTAACCCCCAACACCCAGGTAAAAGTATATTCAGCCGTCAGGAACGTACTGACAGATGAAGGCATACAACGCATTACTCTTTAAAGACTCAGATATTTTTATTAAAAAATTTTCAGTTCTCCTGTTAACAACGGGTCACGATAATCTGTTTTCTGCCAATAGAAAGTTAACGGTAAAAGACTGAACAAACAGTGAGCACCCTCACAAACACATAACTATTCATTTAGTTTTGTATTTTTATACGCAAAATATACTGGTATGCAAACTGGGTTCTCAAAAGGAGGGGAAAGGTGATATTCAGGATGTAAAAAAGGGAGGCAAAGCCTCCCTTCTGTGCGGTATTTAAAGTAGCGTATTACTCGTCAGCGTCATCCGCAACATCGTCGTCGCTGTCGGTTTCCGGCGCGATTTCATCATCGCCTTCCGCCGCGCTGCCGTCGATAGCGTCGAGCTCTTCGTCATCCACTGGCTCAGCCACGCGCTGCAGCCCCACCACGTGCTCATCTTCCGCAGTACGGATAAGGATCACGCCCTGGGTATTACGCCCTACCACGCTGATTTCCGACACGCGGGTACGCACCAGCGTACCGGCATCGGTGATCATCATGATCTGGTCGCAGTCGTCAACCTGCACCGCGCCCACCACGGAGCCGTTACGCTCGGTGACCTTGATGGAGATAACGCCCTGGGTGCCGCGAGACTTGGTCGGATATTCACCTTCCGCCGTACGTTTACCGTAACCATTCTGCGTTACGGTGAGGATGGCCCCTTCGCCGCGCGGAATAATCAGGGAAACGACGCTGTCTTCGCCCGCCAGTTTGATGCCGCGCACGCCGGTCGCCGTACGGCCCATGGCGCGCACGGCGTTCTCTTTAAAGCGCACCACTTTACCGGCGGCAGAGAACAGCATGACCTCGTCAGAACCGGAGGTCAGGTCGACGCCGATCAGCTCGTCGCCCTCGTTCAGGTTAACGGCGATAATCCCGGCAGAACGCGGACGGCTGAACTCGGTCAGCGCCGTTTTCTTCACGGTACCGCTGGCGGTCGCCATAAAGACGTTCACGCCCTCTTCGTACTCGCGTACCGGCAGAATCGCGGTGATACGTTCATCGGCTTCCAGCGGCAGCAGGTTGACGATCGGACGGCCACGCGCGCCGCGGCTGGCTTCCGGCAGCTGATACACCTTCATCCAGTACAGACGACCACGGCTGGAGAAGCAGAGGATCGTGTCATGGGTGTTGGCCACCAGCAGACGGTCGATAAAGTCTTCTTCTTTGATACGCGCCGCCGATTTCCCTTTCCCGCCGCGACGCTGCGCTTCGTAATCGGTTAACGGCTGATACTTCACGTAACCCTGGTGAGACAGGGTCACCACAACGTCTTCCTGGTTGATCAGGTCTTCGATGTTGATATCGGCGCTGTTGGCGGTGATCTCGGTACGACGCTCGTCGCCGAACTGTTCGCGAATAAGCTCCAGCTCTTCGCGGATCACTTCCATCAGGCGATCGGCGCTGCCGAGGATGTGCAGCAGCTCGGCAATCTGCTCCAGCAGCTCTTTGTACTCGTCGAGCAGTTTTTCATGCTCAAGGCCGGTCAGCTTCTGTAAACGCAGATCCAGAATCGCCTGCGCCTGCTGCTCGGTCAGGAAGTATTTGCCGTCATGGATACCGAACTGCGGCTCCAGCCACTCCGGACGCGCGGCGTCATCACCGGCACGCTCGAGCATGGCGGACACGTTGCCGAGATCCCAGGACCGGGCGATCAGCGCCGCTTTCGCTTCCGCCGGGGTCGGCGCGCGGCGAATCAGCTCGATGATCGGGTCGATGTTGGCCAGCGCAATCGCCAGCGCTTCAAGGATGTGCGCACGGTCGCGCGCTTTACGCAGTTCAAAAATCGTACGACGCGTCACCACTTCGCGGCGGTGGCGGACGAACGCTTCGAGGATCTCTTTCAGGTTCATGATCTTCGGCTGACCATGGTGCAGCGCGACCATGTTGATGCCGAAAGAAACCTGCAGTTGGGTCTGCGAGTAGAGGTTGTTAAGCACCACTTCGCCAACCGCATCGCGTTTGACTTCAATGACGATGCGCATACCGTCTTTATCAGACTCGTCGCGCAGCGCGCTGATGCCTTCAACGCGTTTGTCTTTCACCAGCTCGGCGATTTTCTCGATCAGGCGAGCTTTGTTCACCTGATACGGGATTTCGTGCACGATGATGGTTTCACGGCCGGTTTTGGCGTCCGCTTCCACTTCCGCGCGGGCGCGAATGTACACTTTGCCGCGACCGGTGCGGTAGGCTTCTTCAATACCGCGGCGACCGTTGATGATCGCCGCCGTCGGGAAGTCTGGCCCCGGGATATGCGCCATCAGCCCTTCAATGCTGATGTTTTCATCGTCGATATAGGCCAGGCAGCCGTTGATCACTTCCGTCAGGTTGTGCGGCGGAATGTTGGTCGCCATCCCTACGGCAATACCGGACGAACCGTTGACCAGCAGGTTAGGGATTTTGGTCGGCATGACGTCAGGAATTTTTTCCGTGCCGTCATAGTTATCCACGAAATCAACGGTCTCTTTTTCCAGATCGGCCATCAGCTCATGGGCAATTTTCGCCAGACGGATTTCCGTATAACGCATTGCCGCAGCAGAGTCGCCGTCAATAGAACCAAAGTTACCCTGACCATCGACCAGCATGTAGCGCAGCGAGAACGGCTGCGCCATACGGACGATGGTGTCATACACCGCGGAATCACCGTGGGGATGGTATTTACCGATGACGTCGCCAACGACGCGGGCAGATTTTTTGTAGGCTTTGTTCCAGTCATTGCCCAGTACGTTCATGGCGTAAAGTACGCGACGGTGTACCGGCTTTAAGCCATCTCGGACATCCGGCAGCGCGCGGCCAACAATGACCGACATCGCATAGTCCAGATAAGAGTTCTTCAGCTCTTCCTCAATGTTGACCGGTGTAATTTCTCTCGCAAGGTCGCTCATCTAACCGCTATCCCTCTACATGTTTCCCGGATTCAAAGGTCGCAAATTATAACACAGCCGCAGGAATAGAGGGAAACCAATACAGTTTATTCGCGCCTGTCACCTGATATACTCGCAGGCCTGAATAAAAAAGGAGTAATAGCGTCCATGAATGCCGAAAAACCGCCGGTGGCAAACGTCGATCGTGACGAAATCGCCAAATTTGAAGCCGTCGCCTCACGCTGGTGGGACCTGGAAGGTGAATTTAAACCTCTGCACCGCATCAATCCGCTGCGCCTGGGCTACATCGCCAGCCGCGCCGAGGGTTTGTTTGGCAAAAAGGTGCTGGACGTCGGCTGCGGCGGCGGGATCCTTGCCGAAAGCATGGCGCGCGAAGGCGCGACCGTCACCGGGCTGGATATGGGGTTCGAACCGCTCCAGGTGGCGCGACTGCACGCGCTGGAAACCGGTATTCAGGTCGACTACGTTCAGGAAACCGTGGAGGCCCATGCGGCGCAGCATCCGCATCAGTATGACGTGGTGACCTGCATGGAAATGCTTGAGCACGTCCCGGATCCGGAGTCAGTAGTGAAAGCCTGCGCGCAGCTGGTAAAACCCGGCGGCCACGTCTTTTTCTCGACGCTGAACCGCAACGGCAAGTCGTGGCTGATGGCGGTCGTCGGCGCAGAGTACATCCTGCGCATGGTGCCGAAAGGTACGCATGACGTGAAGAAGTTCATTAAGCCAGCCGAACTGCTGGGCTGGGTCGACCGCACCGTGCTGCGCGAACAGCATATGACGGGCCTGCACTACAATCCTCTGACCGACCGCTTTAAGCTCGCGCCGGGGGTTGATGTTAATTATATGTTGCATACTAAGGCCAAAAACGACTAACGTCATAGAATATTCTTATAAAGATTGCGCGGCATTCTGCTGCGCAATTCCCCACTGCGTTGAAGAAATCAGCACTCGATCAAATTTTCATTTTTTTTCTTCGAATATTGACAATCCGTCCAGGCCTTATGGTACGTGGACTTAGCGTTTATTACGCTTTGGCAACCTCAATTTAACGTCAAAATCAACCCTTGTACTCAAAAGAATCCTTACTAGAATACTCACCATATAGCGTCTAACTTATCAAACAACCCCTACATATAGTATTTATCCACAGAGTTAGTCACAACGGTGTCCTGTGGATAAACGGGGGATATTTTTCTTTTCACGGACAGGTAAAAGCACATGAATCAGAGTCTGCTGGTGACAAAGCGTGATGGCCGGACTGAGCGCATCAATCTCGACAAAATTCATCGAGTGCTGGATTGGGCGGCTGAGGGGCTGAACAACGTTTCCATTTCTCAGGTTGAACTGCGTTCGCATATTCAGTTCTATGACGGCATCAAAACCGCCGACATCCATGAGACCATCATCAAAGCCGCCGCGGACCTGATTTCCCGCGAAGCGCCTGACTATCAGTACCTGGCCGCGCGCCTGGCGATTTTCCACCTGCGTAAAAAAGCTTACGGCCAGTTTGAGCCGCCGGCGCTGTACGACCACGTGGTTAAAATGGTTGAGCTCGGCAAATACGATAATCATCTGCTGGAAGACTACACGGAAGAAGAGTTCAAGCAGATGGATGGTTTTATCGACCACTGGCGCGATATGAACTTCTCCTACGCGGCGGTGAAGCAGCTGGAAGGTAAATACCTGGTCCAGAACCGCGTTACCGGCGAAATCTACGAGAGCGCGCAGTTCCTCTATATTCTGGTCGCCGCATGCCTGTTCTCCAACTACCCGCGTGAGACCCGTCTGGACTACGTTAAGCGTTTCTATGACGCGGTATCGACGTTCAAAATTTCGCTGCCGACGCCTATTATGTCCGGCGTGCGTACCCCAACCCGCCAGTTCAGCTCCTGCGTGCTGATCGAGTGCGGCGACAGCCTGGACTCCATCAACGCCACCTCCAGCGCCATTGTGAAATACGTTTCGCAGCGTGCCGGTATCGGCATCAACGCGGGCCGTATCCGCGCGCTGGGCAGCCCGATTCGCGGCGGCGAGGCGTTCCACACCGGCTGTATCCCGTTCTATAAGCATTTCCAGACCGCGGTGAAGTCCTGCTCCCAGGGCGGCGTACGCGGCGGCGCGGCGACGCTCTTCTACCCGATGTGGCATCTGGAAGTTGAAAGCCTGCTGGTGCTGAAAAACAACCGCGGCACCGACGCTAACCGCGTTCGCCACATGGACTACGGCGTGCAGATCAACAAGCTGATGTACACCCGCCTGCTGAAAGGCGAAGACATCACCCTGTTCAGCCCGTCGGACGTCCCGGGGCTGTACGACGCGTTCTTCGCCGACCAGGACGAGTTCGAGCGTCTGTACACCAAATACGAGCAGGATACCAGCATCCGTCAGCAGCGCATCAAGGCCGTCGAGCTGTTCTCGCTGATGATGCAGGAGCGCGCCTCTACGGGCCGTATCTATATTCAGAACGTTGACCACTGCAACACCCACAGCCCGTTCGACCCGGCGGTAGCGCCGGTGCGTCAGTCCAACCTGTGCCTGGAAATCGCGCTGCCGACCAAACCGCTGGAAGACGTTAACGACGAAAGCGGCGAAATTGCGCTGTGTACGCTGTCGGCGTTCAACCTTGGCGCCATCTCTGGCCTCGACGAGCTCGAAGATCTGGCGGTGCTGGCGGTTCGCGCGCTGGATGCGCTGCTGGATTATCAGGACTACCCGATCCCGGCGGCGAAACGCGGCGCGATGGGCCGTCGTACCCTGGGCATCGGCGTGATTAACTTCGCCTACTATCTGGCGAAGCACGGCAAACGCTACTCCGACGGCAGCGCCAACAACCTGACGCACAAAACGTTTGAAGCAATTCAGTACTATCTGCTGAAAGCCTCCAACGAGCTGGCGAAAGAGCAAGGCGCGTGCCCGTGGTTTAACGAAACCACCTACGCCAAAGGCATCATGCCGATCGACACCTACAAGAAAGATCTGGATGCCGTGGTTAACGAGCCGCTGCACTACGACTGGGACGGACTGCGTGAAGCCATCAAAACCCACGGGCTGCGCAACTCCACGCTGTCCGCGCTGATGCCGTCTGAGACCTCGTCGCAGATCTCCAACGCCACCAACGGCATTGAGCCGCCGCGCGGCCACGTCAGCATCAAGGCGTCGAAAGACGGTATTCTGCGCCAGGTGGTGCCGGATTATGAAAACCTGCAGAACGCCTACGAGCTGCTGTGGGAAATGCCGAGCAACGACGGCTATCTGCAGCTGGTCGGCATTATGCAGAAATTTATCGATCAGTCGATTTCCGCCAACACCAACTACGATCCGACGCGCTTCCCGTCAGGAAAAGTGCCGATGCAGCAGCTGCTGAAAGATCTGCTCAACGCCTATAAATTTGGCGTGAAGACGCTGTACTATCACAACACCCGTGATGGCGCAGAAGACGCGCAGGACGATCTGGCGCCGTCCATTCAGGACGACGGCTGCGAAAGCGGCGCATGTAAGATTTAAGTACTTCGCCGGGTGGCGCTACGCTTACCCGGCCTACGGTTTTGTAGGCCCGGCAAACGCAGTGCCGCCGGGCAATAAAATCTCAACAGGACTCACCTCAATGGCATACACCACTTTTTCACAGACGAAAAACGACCAGCTCAAAGAGCCGATGTTCTTCGGCCAGCCGGTCAACGTGGCGCGCTACGATCAGCAAAAATATGACATTTTCGAAAAGCTGATCGAGAAACAGCTTTCCTTCTTCTGGCGTCCGGAAGAGGTTGACGTTTCCCGCGACCGCATTGACTACCAGGCGCTGCCTGAGCATGAAAAGCATATTTTCATCAGCAACCTGAAGTACCAGACGCTGCTGGACTCCATTCAGGGCCGCAGCCCGAACGTTGCCCTGCTGCCGCTGATTTCGATTCCGGAGCTGGAAACCTGGGTGGAAACCTGGGCGTTCTCCGAGACCATCCATTCCCGTTCCTATACCCATATCATCCGCAATATCGTAAACGATCCGGCGACGGTGTTTGACGATATCGTGACCAACGAGCAGATCCAAAAACGCGCGGAAGGCATCTCGCAGTATTACGATACGCTGATCGAGCTGACCAGCTACTGGCATCTGCTGGGCGAAGGGACGCACAGCGTTAACGGTAAAACCATCACCGTTAATCTGCGCGATCTGAAGAAGAAGCTGTATCTGTGCCTGATGAGCGTCAACGCGCTGGAGGCGATCCGCTTCTACGTGAGCTTCGCCTGCTCCTTCGCCTTCGCTGAACGCAAGCTGATGGAAGGCAACGCGAAAATTATTCGTCTTATCGCCCGCGACGAAGCCCTGCATCTGACCGGCACCCAGCACATGCTGAACCTGCTGCGCTCCGGCTCTGATGACCCGGAGATGGCGGAGATCGCCGAAGAGTGCAAACAGGAGTGCTATGACCTGTTCGTCCAGGCGGCGCAGCAGGAAAAAGAGTGGGCGGATTACCTGTTCCGCGACGGCTCGATGATCGGCCTGAACAAAGACATTCTGTGCCAGTACGTCGAGTACATCACCAACATCCGCATGCAGGCCGTGGGGCTCGATCTGCCGTTCCAGACGCGCTCTAACCCGATTCCGTGGATCAACACCTGGCTTGTCTCCGACAACGTCCAGGTGGCGCCGCAGGAAGTGGAGGTCAGCTCCTACCTGGTCGGCCAGATCGATGCGGAAGTCGATACTGACGACCTGAGCAGCTTCCAGCTCTGATGAGCCGCGTTACCCTTCGCCTCTCCGGCACGCAGGTATTGTGCCGGGAAGAGCACCCGTCGCTGCTGGCGGCGCTGGAATCGCATAACATCGAGGTGGAATACCAGTGCCGCGAAGGCTACTGCGGTTCCTGCCGCTGCCGACTGGTGACAGGACAGGTGGACTGGCTGACCGAGCCGCTGGCCTTTATCAATGACGGGGAAATTTTGCCCTGCTGCTGCAGGGCAAAAGGCGATATAGAGATCGACATATAATCTTCAGACTGACTCACGTTGCATTTAGCCCGCTAAACCTCAACACTCGCACCTTGTCCTGCGCAAAAATGACCACCAGCGCCAGCCTAGTGCACTTCATGCGCGGATACAAACCTGACGGTACCGCGTTTTTTCATCTGAACCACATATAAAACGCCCGCAAACACCACTAGCACAGCGCCCACCAGATAGATTGCCCGATACCCTACACCTCCCACCATCAGGCCCATAATAAAGGCACCGAGAGCCAGTCCTGCGTCCATAGCATTAAAAAATAGCGAATTCGCCACGCCCATTTTATGCGGCGCCACTGAACTGATAATCTGCGTCTGAAAAATCGGAGTAACAGATCCGTAGCCAATACCGATCAGCGCGCCGGAGACGATCATCATCACGCTACCGTGGGCGTATCCCAACACAATTAAACCGAGGGTAAAGGCCAGCAGACAGGGGTACACCACATATTTGGGACCCTTTTTATCACAGACATTCCCCGTAAAGGCCCGGCAAACCATCAGACATATGGCATAACACAGCAGAAAATTACTCGCTGCCGCCAATAGCCCCAGCTCCCGCGCATAAAGGGCCAAAAAGGCGGAAACGCCAGCATACGAAAAGGTCATGAAAAATGTCACCGTCGCAAACGGCAGCGCTGCGCGATCGAACATCGCAGCAAAACCGAATTTAGGTTTTGAGCCATCGGCATGGCGAATGATAGGCGGTACTTTCACAATCAACGCGAGTAAAATGCCAAGGGCTGCAACGGCCGTACACAGCCAGAATGCCGGAATAAATGCACCATGCCGCGCCATGTTCAAGCCAATCCATGGCCCGACAACCATCGCCAGCCCCATCGCCAGAGAGAAAAAACTGATGCCTTCTCCACGTCGGGAGGCCGGTATTAACCGCGCGGAAATCGTCCCTTTCACCGTCGTTATCACACCGAAGGTAATACCATGAAGCACTCGTACACACAGCAGCACTTCAACGGAATGACATAAAGGATACAGCGCGGTAATGACCAAAAAGGCCAGAGAAGAAAGCATCAGAATCCATTTATTCGAATATTTTCCCACCCACTGCCCGGCGAAAGGGCGAATGATAATGGCGGCAATCAAAAAAAACGTCACCAACAGCCCGGCCTGGTCGGCTGCGGCATGTAAATTATCGGCAATATAGAGTGGAAGGAGCGTTAACAGAACGTAAAAGACAAAAAAGATGATGAAGCTAATTATCGTAATTGCCCAAAAGTCCTTAGTCCATAATTTTTCTTTCATTGAAAACAACCTGTTGGTACAGCGCGAGCAATTATTTACTAAAAATATAAAGAAAACAAAACTCATAATTCATATAAATAATAACGCACACTTTTTTGTAATTTAGCACGAAGAGAAGAGTATCCTGCGCTCAGGCATTAGTAAAATTACTCATTTTAATCTTATCAATTAGTGATTACTTATGACATTAACACAAATCAGCGTCCTGCTCGCCGTGGTCGATTCCGGTAGTTTTACCGTCGCAGGCAAGCAACGCTTTATGAGCCAATCCGCCGTCAGCCAGGCGATTGCGGCGCTGGAAGAGGAATTAGGCATCCCTCTTTTGCAACGAGAACGCCGCAAAGAGGCCTGCCTGACACCCGTCGGGGAGCGCATTGTGACCAGAATGCGGGCCATTCTTCATGAGGTCAACGCGGTGAAAGAACTGGCCGAACAGGAAAAGCGCTTGCCTGCGCGCCAGTTGCGGGTCGGGAGCTTTCCCAGCGTTTGCGCCAGCATTCTGCCCTATGTGGTACGTTATTTTGAAATGCATCATCCGCAGGTAAAAATAATTCCACACGAAGCAAATAGCGCTGAAATCATCGACGCGGTACGCTCACAACAGCTGGATGCCGGATTTGTCCATTTTCCGGTACGGGAAATGTACTCATTTCCGGTTTATAAGGATAAGTTCACCGCCGTAGTCCCTGATAATCACCTCTTCTCTCAGCGTACATCCCTTCAATTAGAGGATTTATTTGAAGAAGCGCTAATTATTAGCAAAGGACGTTATGAGATGAGCATTATGTCGTTATTTGCAGAGCAGAATATCACCCCAAAAATAAAATATGAATTTGACCACCCGACAACAGCGATGAGTTTTATTCATCAGGGTCTTGGAATCGCATTGCTGCCTGAATTAACGCTTAAAACGCTGGCCCAACCGTTACGCTCAGTAGCCCTTGAGCCTGCGTTTTACCGTCACATTTCGCTTATCGCCAGCGAACCGCCTGTGGAAGGCAGCCCGCTGGCGCTGCTTGAAGAGTGTCTGCGCCAACTCACGCAAACCGTGTTGCGCTAACCGGATAAGCGATTAGCGGTATTCACCCTTTTTTTGCATGAACTGCACCGCTTTGTCCGGGAAATCGGTAAACAGTCCGTCCACGCCCGCCTGGTTATACAATACGTCGTAAAGCTGATTCACATCCGTGGCATATTCCGGCAGCTTATCGGCGCGCACGGTATACGGGTGCACCTGCATCTTGCTGGCGTGCGCCTCCTTCACCATATCCGTCAGCGTGATGTGTCCCGGCGTCGACCCTTCGGTCACCAGCATGTGGTAGTCCGGCCCGACACCGTCGGCGTACTGGGCGATTTGCTTCATCGCACCCGGTTTGAACATCCAGTCGTAGCTGTAATTTACCCACGTACCGTCAGGACGTTTCTCCTGGGTTTCATTCCAGTCGGTATAGGCGATAAGCTGTACCAGGTTGAGGTTCATGCCCATCTTCGGTTCGAGATCATTTTTGATGCGCTTGAGCTCGTTGACGTCAAAGCACTGTAAATAGACACGATCCGACTTGCTGGTGTAACCGTATTTTTTCAGCACCTCCAGTGTTTTCGCGGCAATGTCTTTGCCTTCCTGATGGTGGAACCACGGCGCTTTAATTTCAGGATAGATACCGATATTTTTCCCCGTCGAATGGTTCAGTCCCTGAACAAATTCAATTTCCTCTTCAAAGGTATGAATGCGGAAATCAGATTTACCCATCGGGAATCGGCCAGGGAACGTCTGCACCTTTTTGCCGTTTTCAATCTCAAAGCCTTCGGTAAACTTCAGCGAACGGATTTCGTCGAGCGTAAAATCGATGGCGTAGAAACGCCCGTCCTTACGGGCGTGGTCTGGAAAACGTTCCGCGACGTCGGTGACCCGGTCAAGATAGTGATCGTGCAAGACGACCAGCCGGTCATCCTTCGTCATCACCAGATCCTGCTCCAGATAGTCCGCTCCCTGCGCATAAGCCATGGCCTTCGCCGGTAGCGTATGTTCCGGTAGATAACCGCTGGCGCCGCGATGCGCAATAACGATTTTATCCGTCGCCAGCGCCTGGCTTGCCAGGGCGCCTGCCAGCAGCAGGCCGGTTGCGATTCGGGTCAATGTGCTTTTCATTTCTGCGCTCCTTCCTGACGTTTTGCCAGCACTTCCGCGTGGTGGCGTTTTTCGCCAAACATCACGACCACCAGCAGCAGTACCGCCAGAATGCTGCCGCCGATCATCACCATGAAGCCGCCGTCCCAGCCGAAGAAGTCGACGGTGTAGCCGACAATGGCGCTGGCCGCGACGGAACCGCCGAGGTAGCCGAACAGCCCGGTAAACCCGGCGGCGGTCCCGGCCGCTTTCTTCGGCGCCAGCTCAAGCGCGTGCAGGCCAATCAGCATCACCGGTCCGTAGATAAGGAAGCCGATCACTATCATACAAATCATATCGACCGTCGGGTTGCCCGGCGGGTTGAGCCAGTAAACGATGGTGGCAATCGTGACCAGGGTCATAAAGAAGACCCCCGTCGCACCGCGGTTGCCCCTGAACACTTTGTCCGACATCCAACCGCAAATCAGCGTCCCCGGGATCCCGGCATATTCGTACAGGAAATAGGCCCAGGAGGATTTATCCAGCGCGAAGTGCTTCACCTCTTTGAGGTAGGTCGGCGACCAGTCGAGAATGCCGTAGCGCAGCAGATAAACGAAAACGTTCGCCACGGCGATATACCACAGCAGCTTGTTGGGCAGTATGTACTGCATGAAGATCTGTTTTGCCGTCAGCTCCTCTTCATGCTTCGCGTTGTAATCATCCGGATAGTCGTTTTTGTACTCTTCAATCGGCGGCAGGCCGCAGGACTGCGGGGTATCGCGCATCAGCGCGAAAGCGAAAATCGCCACCAGAATGGCGCCAAAGGCCGGCATATAGAGCGCCGCATGCCAGTCATTAAACCAGGCCATCCCGAGCAGGAACAGCAGCGGCGGGATGCCGCCGCCCACGTTATGCGCGCAGTTCCACACCGAAACGATGCCGCCGCGCTCCTTCTGCGACCACCAGTGAACCATGGTGCGCCCGCACGGCGGCCACCCCATGCCCTGGAACCAGCCGCAGAGGAACAGCAGCACAAACATCACCATGATGCTTGATGTCGCCCACGGCACGAAGCCCATAAACAACATCACTAGCGCCGCCATGATCAGGCCCGCGGGCAGGAAAATGCGCGGATTCGAGCGGTCGGACACCGAGCCCATGATGAATTTCGAAAAGCCGTAGGCGATAGAAATCCCGGACAGCGCAAAGCCTAAATCGCCGCGGGAGAACCCCTGCTCAACGAGGTAAGGCATTGCCAGCGCAAAGTTTTTACGCACCAGATAATAGGCCGCATAGCCAAAAAAGATCCCGAGGAAAATTTGCCAGCGCAAACGCTTATAGAGGGGGTCTATTTCTGCGTCCGGCAACCGCGCTTTATGGGGTGCAGGTTTGAAAATACTCAACATATTCAGCCTCCGTGGCCACAGGTATTAACCGTCGTCTTAACGACGACATCAAATAAACTTCCGATTTCTCATATTAAGGGCGGGATGGTAGGGAAATGGTTGCTCTCATACTGTGAAACATCGCACAGAATGTTACAGATTTATGACAATGTGTTCCATAGTGAGCACGAAATCACGTTTCATTTTCCATTTATGCGCGAATATGCTCGAAATCAAACAATCCATACGATTTATATGGCTAAATGGAAGAAAACGAAAATAGAGGGAATGTCATGACCTTCAGCCAGAAACATGAAAGCGATGTGATTATTATCGGCGGCGGTGCGACCGGCGCGGGCATTGCCCGCGATTGCGCGCTGCGGGGGCTCAGCGTCATTCTTGTTGAACGTGATGACATTGCCACCGGCGCGACCGGACGTAACCACGGCCTGCTGCACAGCGGCGCGCGCTATGCCGTGACCGACGGCGAATCCGCCCGGGAATGTATCGCGGAAAACCAGATCCTCAAGCGCATCGCCCGCCACTGCATCGAACCCACCGACGGCCTGTTTATCACCCTGCCGGAAGACAGCATGGCCTGGCAAAGCCAGTTCATTGACGCCTGCCGGAACGCCGGTATCAGCGCGGAACCGCTGACGGCGCAGGAGGCGCTGCGTCTTGAACCGTCCGTTAACCCGTCGCTGCTGGGCGCGGTCAGGGTGCCGGACGGCACCGTTGATCCCTTCCGCCTGACGGCCGCCAACATGCTGGACGCCCGCGAACATGGCGCCACCATCCTCACCGGCTGCGAAGTCACCGGCCTTATCCGCCAGAAGGACCGCGTCGTCGGCGTGACGGTTTTCGACAGAACCCACGGCGAGCAAAAAGATCTCTACGCACAGATGGTGGTCAACGCGGGCGGAATCTGGGGCCAGCGCATCGCGGAATATGCCGATCTGCGTATTCGTATGTTCCCGGCGAAAGGGTCGCTGCTGATTTTCGATCACCGCATCAACCGGCACGTCATCAACCGCTGCCGCAAACCGGCGGATGCCGATATTCTGGTGCCCGGCGACACTATTTCACTTATTGGCACTACCTCCACCCATATTGACTATCGCGATATCGATGATAACCGGGTGACGGCGGCGGAGGTCGACACGCTGCTGCGCGAAGGCGAGAAGCTGTCGCCCATCATGGCGCAGACGCGGATTTTACGCGCCTACTGCGGCGTTCGCCCTCTGGTCGCCAGCGACGACGACCCCAGCGGCCGCAACGTCAGCCGCGGAATTGTGCTGCTTGACCACGCGGAGCGCGACGGGCTGGAAGGCTTTATCACCATTACCGGCGGAAAGCTGATGACCTACCGCCTGATGGCCGAGTGGGCCACCGATGCGGTCTGCCGCAAGCTTGACCATGCCGCGACCTGTTCGACGGCCGACACGCCGCTGCCGGGGTCCCGGGAGCCGACGGAAAAAACGCTGCATAAGGTTATCTCATTACCGGCGCCGCTGCGGGGCTCCGCCGTGTATCGCCACGGCGACAGAACGCCCGCCTGGCTCGGCGATACCCGCCTGCACCGCAGTCTGGTGTGCGAATGTGAAGCCGTAACGGCGGGCGAAGTACAGTACGCGGTTGAGAATCTGGCGGTGAAGAACCTGCTAGACCTGCGGCGCAGAACCCGCGTCGGCATGGGCACCTGCCAGGGCGAGCTGTGCGCCTGCCGCGCCGCGGCCCTGCTCAACCGCTACCAGGTCACCACGCCGGCGCAGTCGTTGAATCAACTCTCGGAATTTCTTAACGAGCGCTGGAAAGGCGTCCAGCCGATCGCGTGGGGGGATGCGCTGCGTGAAAGCGAATTTACCCGCTGGGTATGGCAGGGGTTATGCGGATTAGAAAAGGAGTATCCACATGAACTTTGATACGGTCATCATCGGCGGCGGGCTTGCGGGCCTGGTATGCGGCCTGGCGTTACAGCAGCACGGGCAGCGCTGCGCGATAATCAGCCGCGGCCAGAGCGCGCTGCACTTCTCTTCCGGCTCGCTGGATCTGCTAAGCCATCTGCCCGACGGCCGCCAGGTCAGCGATGTTGTTCAAAGCCTCGCCGAGCTGCCTCGCCAGGCGCCGCAGCACCCCTATTCCCGGCTTGGGGCCGAGCAGGTTCTGCGCTATGCCCGCGATGCGGAACAGCTGCTACGACAGTGCAACGCCCGCATGAAAGGGGTCGTAGAGTCGACGCATTCGCGCCTGACGCCGCTGGGCACAAGGCGGCTGGCATGGCTAAGCCCGCAGGAGGTCCCGGTCGCCGAGCAGCTGGCGCCGCGCGTTGGCGTTATCGGCATCAGCGGATTCCCGGATTTCCAGCCTCAGCTGGCGGTCGCCTCGCTCAACCACGGCGGCACCCAGGCACAGGCGGAAGATCTGGCCCTCCCGCAGCTCGACGTACTGCGCGATAACCCGTCCGAATTTCGCGCCGTTACCATTGCCCGCTTCCTTGACGATGAGGCCCAGTGGCCCGCCCTGCTCGCCGCGCTTCGCCCCGTCGCCGGACGCTACGATATGCTGCTGCTTCCCGCCTGCTTTGGCCTGCAAGACGACAGGCTCTGGCGCTGGCTGAACGAGCAGCTCCCCTGCCCGCTCTTTTTACTGCCGACGCTGCCGCCCTCCGTGCCGGGCATGCGGCTGCACAACCAGCTGCAGCGGCAGTTCGTGAAGACGGGCGGCACCTGGTTTGCCGGCGATGAGGTCGTGCAGGTCGATGAAGAGGATCGGCATATTCGCGCCATCCGCACCCGCAATCACGGGGATATTCAGCTGCGCACGCGCTTTGCGGTGCTGGCCAGCGGCAGCTTCTTCAGCAACGGGCTGATCGCCAGCCGCGACGGTATTCAGGAGCCGGTACTCGGTCTCGACGTCATGCAGTCCACCTCCCGCGACGACTGGTATAAGGCCGACTTTTTCTCTCCCCAGCCCTGGCAGCAGTTTGGGGTGATAACCGACGATACGCTGCGCCCGCAGAGAAAGGGGCAGCGCCTTCACAATCTGTTCGCCATCGGCGCGGTGCTTGGCGGCTATGACCCGATAGCGCAAGGGTGCGGCGGCGGCGTCAGCGTCGTTACCGCCCTGCACGCTGCCCACCAGATAGCCGAATGCGCAGGAGATCAGTGATGAACGATACCCGTTTTGAAAGCTGCATCAAATGTACGGTGTGCACTACCGCCTGCCCGGTGAGCCGCGTCAACCCGCGCTATCCCGGCCCGAAACAGGCCGGTCCCGACGGCGAGCGCCTGCGTCTGAAAGACGGCGCGCTGTACGACGAGGCGCTGAAATACTGCATTAACTGCAAGCGCTGCGAGGTCGCCTGCCCGTCCGATGTGAAGATTGGCGATATCATCCAGCGGGCGCGGGCGGACTACAGTACCGCCAGGCCGACCCTGCGCGACGCTATCCTCAGCCACACCGACCTGATGGGAACGCTGTCCACGCCGTTTGCGCCGGTAATCAATGCCACAACCGGTCTGAAACCAGTGCGCCAGCTGCTGGACTTTGCGCTGAAAATCGACCACCGCCGCACGCTGCCGAAATACGGCTTCGGCACCTTTCGCCGCTGGTATCGCAGCGTAGCGGCGCAGCAGGCGCAGTTTCCGCAGCAGGTGGCGTATTTCCACGGCTGCTATGTGAATTACAACAACCCGCAGTTGGGCAAGGACCTGATTCGCGTCCTGAACGCAATGGGTATCGGCGTACAGCTGCTGGAGAAAGAAAAATGCTGCGGCGTACCGCTGATTGCCAATGGCTTTATAGACAAAGCCCGCAAGCAGGCGCAGAGCAATACCGCCGCGATCCGCACCGCCGTGGAGGAGAAAAAGCTGCCGGTGATCGCCACGTCATCAACCTGCGCCTTCACGCTGCGCGATGAGTATCCGCACCTGCTGGATGTCGATAACGCCGGACTGCGCGACAATATTGAGCTTGTCACCCGCTGGCTATGGCGACAGCTGGACGCCGGGAAGACGCTGCCGATGCGCCGGATGCCGATGAAGGTGGTCTATCACACCCCGTGCCATATGGAAAAAATGGGCTGGGCGATTTATACGCTGGAGCTGCTGCGCAAAATCCCCGAGCTGGAGGTTATCGTTCTGGATTCTCAGTGCTGCGGTATTGCCGGTACCTACGGCTTTAAATCCGAAAATTACCCCACCTCTCAGGCCATCGGCGCGCCGCTGTTCCGCCAGATTGAAGAGAGCGGCGCTGACATGGTGATAACCGACTGCGAAACCTGCAAATGGCAGATTGAGATGTCCACCAGCCTGAGCTGTGAACACCCCATTACGCTGTTAGCACGAGCGCTAAGTTAACGTTACCGCCCGGTGGCGCGATGCTTACCGGGCCCCTGTTTCGAAAGCAGGCCGGATAAGCCCAGCGCCATCCGGCGTTGACTTAATAACTACTTTTCACACTCTTCCCGGGCGAGACCGGCTTAAACATCGCCAACCTGCGATCCAGCGCTTCCGTATACAGCATGGTATCGACGCCTACGGCGACAAAATTCGCCCCCCATTGCAGACATTTTTGCGCCATCGCCGGATCGACCGCGAGAAAACCGGCCGCTTTTCCGGCATCGCGGATGCGGCGAATGCTCTCTTCGATGATCCTCTGCACTTCCGGGTGCCCGGCGTTATCCGGATACCCCAGGGAAGCCGAGAGATCCGCCGGACCAATAAAGACGCCGTCTATACCTTCAACCTCCAGGATCGCATCCAGATTATCCAGCGCCGTTTTGCTCTCGACCTGCACCAGCAGGCAGAGTGACTCATTGGCCAGCGCCATATAATTGCTGATGCGCCCCCAGCGCGCCGCACGCGCCACGCTGGCGCCGACGCCGCGCTCGCCAAGCGGGGGATAACGAGTGGCAGAGACCACCTGACGGGCCTGCTCTGCGCTGTCGACCATAGGGATCAGCAGCGTCTTCGCGCCAATATCCAGCGCCTGCTTAATCAATGCCTTACTGCCTTCAACAGGACGAACCACCGGCTGGCTGGCATAGGGCGCTATCGCCTGAAGCTGGCGATAAAGATCCTGCACCGTATTTGGCGCATGTTCACCATCAATCAACAACCAGTCATAGCCCGAGGTTGCCGCAATCTCGGCCATATAGGAGGTGGTCGAACTGAGCCACAGGCCGATCTGGACTTCCCCTTTGCGTAATCCTTCTTTGAAGGGGTTTGCTAACAATGCGTTCATAGCGATCCTTACAACGTAGATAAGATTAGTGATGCGCAGCGCCCGTTGGTGAAACCGCGCGGTTCACGCTCAGCGTGAGGATAATCAGCGAACCGAGAATGGCGACCCCGGACAGAGTCAGCAGACCTGCCGCATCGCTGGCAAACAACGTTTCGGCCTTCACGCGCAGGATGGGGGCAATAAAGCCGCCTACGGCGCCAAACAGGTTCACGAAGCCAATCCCCGCGGCCAGCGCCGTCCCCGAGAGCAGCTGGGTCGGCATGGTCCAGAACACCGGCTGTACGGCGATAAAACCAACGGCCGCCACGCACAGCGCCACGATCGCCAGTACTGGTGAAACCAGCCCGGACAGACCAATACCAATCCCTGCTGCCAGCAGCGTCAGCGCGGCAACATTACGCCGCTCGCCGGTACGATCGGAGTAACGCGGAATTAGCCAGGTGCCAAACAGCGCCGCTACCCACGGAATCGCCGTCACGACCGAAGCGGTAAAACCCACTTTGGTGCCGAGCAGCGCGGCAACCTGGGTAGGCAGGAAGAAGATCAGCCCATATACCGCCACCTGAATCGTCAGATAGACAATCGCCAGCTGCCAGACCCGGCCATTACGCAGCGCATCCGACAGGCGCGAAGTGACCTTTGTCTCTTCTTCGCTCGCCAGCTGACTGATGAGCGCCGCCTTTTCATCACGGGTGAGAAAACGCGCCTGCTGCGGCGTGTCATCAAGCCAGAAGAAGGTGAAAACGCCCGCGCCTACCGCCAGTAAACCTTCGATAACGAACATCCAGAACCACCCCGGATGGCCCATAAAACCGTGCATCTCCAGCAGCGCGCCTGAAAGCGGCGAACCCAGCGTCAATGCCAGCGGCGCTCCCATATAAAACAGCCCCATGATGCTGGCGCGGTTGCGCTGTGGAAACCACTGCGACGTCAGGTAGATCATGCCTGGGAAGAAGCCCGCCTCAGCGGCGCCCAGTAGGGTGCGGACGATCAGGAATTTCGCCTCGGTATCCGCCCACGCCATCGCCGCAGAGAGGAATCCCCACAGCAATGTAGTGGCGCCAATCCAGGTTCTGGCGCCAAATTTACGCATCAACAGGTTGGCGGGTACGCCCAGAAAGGCATAAACCACAAAGAAAATCCCGGCCCCCAGCGCATAAGCTTCATTGCTCAGGCCGGTATCAATCTGATAGGTCTCTTTGGCAAAACCGATGTTCGAACGGTCAAGAAACGCCAGCACATACAGCGCTAACATGAATGGAATCAAACGGGCGCGGTTTTTCTTCACCACGTCATCAAGTAAATGAGTACTCATCGCAAGCTCCTCAACGAAATGAGGGCGCTGCCATTACACCGGCAACGCACAGGTCATTAGTGGCTGTAAGGGCGTTTCAGATTGCAGTCACGGTTAAGCTCGACGCCAAATCCTGGTTTATCAAGAACTGACTTATGAATACGGCCATTGACCGGCACTGGCTCATCCAGCAGGATGGGGTCAAACTGCGGACGCATCGTTGAACAATCCGGGCTGGTCATCAGGAACTCGCTGAACGGCGTGTTGGTGAAGGTAATCACCGCATGGTGCGAGTAGACCGATGAGCCATGTGGCACCACCAGTTGCCCACGCGATTTGGCGATGGCGGCGATCTCCACCAGCGTGGTTAGCCCGCCGCACCAGCCAACGTCCGGCTGCATAATGTCAATACCGGTTTCTGACAGCGTGCGGAAGGACTGCAGCGTCCCGTGATGTTCACCGCTGGTCACCATCATGCCCGCTGGCGCGTTACGTTTCAGTTCACGGTAGCCTTCATACTGCTGCGGCGGCAGACACTCTTCGATCCACTTCAGATTGTACGGCGCGCAGGCATGGGCCAGCTTAGTGGCGTAGTTCACGTCCTGGCTCATCCAGCAATCGAGCATTAGCCAGAAGTCCGGACCGCACTTCTCGCGCATATCAGCCACCATGGCAGCATCTTTGCGGATCCCCGCGTCCCCGTCGTGCGGCCCCCAGTGGGTTGGCATTTTTCCGCCGATAAACCCCATCTCTTGCGCCAGATCCGGACGTGCGCCGGTGGCATAAAACTGAATCTCATCGCGCACCGCGCCACCCAGCAGTTTGTAGACCGGCAACCCAACCACTTTGCCAAACAGATCCCATAGCGCCAGATCCACGCAGGAGATGGTGTTCATGACCAGACCACCGGAGCCAGAGTAGTACATCGTTGCGCCCAGCATCTGATCGTGAATGAGCTTAATATCGCTAACGCATTTCCCTTCGATAAAACGATTGAGATGCTTTTCCACAATAAAGCAGCCCATCTCCCCTGCCGTGGAAACGGCAAAACCGGTCTGTCCGTTGTCGGCTTCCACTTCAACAATCAGCGTCCCTAGCACATTGATGCCGAAAGACTGGCGCGACTGTTCATATTCACGGTATTTACTCATCGGCGTGGCAATGTGATCGTCAATCCAGTGGTTGGCGCCCTGATCGTGATAATCGCCGCCGCCAGCCCCTTTATCCGCCGTAGCGCCGCCGGTAAACCAGGCGCGAACGTGTTTAATTTTGGGTAGAGTCATGATGTTCTCCTTTTTATGATGCGAGTGAGTCGAAGGGGCTTTTCCATCCCAGCAGACGTGAAATATCTTTGGCGCAGGCAATGGCTTTACCCGCCAGATAGTCACGGTTCTCTTCGTTGATTTGTAAACGGGTGCCGACCACCGAAATGGCAGCGGTTAAACTGTTGCTGGCGTTAAAAACCGGTGCCGCAACGCAGCGAACATCGGGATAATCTTCACCATTATCGAAGCTCCATCCACGTTGACGGATCCGTTCCAGCTCACCCTCTAACTGCTGTGGACTGGTAATGGTGGTGGGTGTTGCCTGTTCCCATGTCAATTGTTCAATAATGGATTTACGTACGGCTGCCGGCTGCCACGCCAGCAGGCATTTGCCGATACCAGAGCGGTACAGCGAAAGGCTTTTACCTTCATGAGAACGCACGCTGATAGTGGAGAGAGATTCCACCTTCAGGATGTAATACGCGTTTTCGTGGTCGATAATCCCCAGATGGCAGAGCAACCCGCTCTCATCCATGAGCTTTGTCAGACGCGGCCGCGCCAGTTCACGTAAATCCATCTTGCTCAGCGCATGCCCCGACAGCTCGACCAGCTTGGTCCACAGACAGTAGTTTTCCTGGTGATCGATACTGATAAAACGCTGACGCTTCAGTTCACTTAGCAACAGATAGGCGGTACTTTTGGGAATACCCAGCGTTTCAATGATCGTGACGGCGCTACAGGGGCCAATACGCGCAATGAGGTTAAGAATATCGATCGCCCTGGTGAGGGCAGGCACTTTACTTGATTCCAACATACTGGACTCCAGTCTGAGATACTGGAATCAGTGTGATCGGCTCACGAAGGTGAAATTGTGAAGTCCGTCAAATCCGCCCATTCTTCCAGAGTTCTGGAGAAAGAACGGGCAGAATTGAGAAATAAATCACGGATTTTTTTGCGTGGAGTACAACAGGTTGGACTGATAGCGGGAAGATCAGGAGATCTTCCCGCTAAAGGCTATAACGTCAGCGACTCGACGACGTTAATCCAGCCGTGCTCGCTGGCGAGCGGTTTTCCGGCCAGCCAGCGACGCAGGATATTCAGCGCCATCATGGCGCAAACCTCCTGACGGACCTGCAGGCTGTGGCGGGTGGCGCTGAAGGTCACCCGCAGGGCGTATGTGCCCTGCGGCGTGGACAGCGCGAAGTTCAGACAATCGTCCTCGAACCCGCTTACTGCCAGCGCCAGTCCGGCGAAATGCTTCCCCCGGCGCTCGGCGGTCCAGTGGGCCGTCTGCGCCAGCGTCTCCTCCTGGGAAGGCACCACTTCGCTTGCCAGCAGCGGTGCGCCCGCCCGCGACAGCTGTAGCGCAATCAGCCCGGCGGTAAACTGCTCGCTCAGCGTCAGACCGAGTTTTCTTTCCTGAAGCGCAGCCGCCAGTTGCGCCGGTAATCCCTGAGTGCCTTCAAAAATCAGACTTTCGCCCGCCACGCGCTGCACCTCCGGCCACAGCCTGCGCATCGCTTCGCTTTCAGAGGCCGGTCCGGTCAGCTTCAGCTCAATAATCGGCATCGAGGAGCGATAACCCATGGTCACGCCCGGCGGTAACGTCAGGTGATCCAGGCTTTGCGCCAGATCGCTCTCAGAGCGCCCAAACGTAGTCAGCCGCAGGCACAACGGCGGCTCCGGTAGGGTAAAGCGCGCGCGCAGGCGCGGCAGAATCTGCTGTTCCACCATCACTTTAAACTCGGAGGGCACGCCGGGAGTGAAGAACATCAGGCAACGGTTGAGCTGTACGGCGAACCCGCAGGCGGTGCCCACCGGGTTATCGATAAACTCCGCGCTGGCGGGAATTTCCGCCTGCTTGCGGTTACTCGGCGCCATCACCCGCCCACGCTCGCTGAAGAAGCGCTCCATTTGGGCGAGCCACGGCTCATGCAGCGTCAGCGCTTCCCCTTTCGCGGTCGCCGCCGCCAGCGCGCTGAGGTCGTCGCTGGTCGGTCCCAGTCCGCCGTTGACGATAATGACGTCGGCGTGCTGGCTGCGCTCGCGCAGAATAGCCACTAAATCATCAAGATTATCGCCGACGGTGTTGCGTCGGGATAACGGTAATCCCTGATTAAAAAAGAAATCGGCAAGCCACGCGGCATTGGTATCAATAATTTGCCCGTGCAGAACTTCATCGCCAGTGGACAGCATCTCCACGTTTATCATCGTTTTCTCCAGCCTAAGAGGACGATGTACTATACACAAAATAGCTGACGCTGTTGCAATGTTCAGGAGGCCAGTCTGTTCAGCGGCCAGGGCAGCGATTCGCGGTACGCTTTGCGACTCCGCCGATATATTATATTGCCTCATATTGGTGAGCTATATTTTTACCTGTTGATTACAATGGCTATTTGGCAATTACTTAATTGCAAGTAAAAATCATTAGTCACCGCCCATACTACGAAAAATTCATGAGTATTTAAAAGCTCATAAAATTAGCAACATAAAATAATTTACAAAAATAATTAAAATATATTCGCATGGAATCAGCTCATTATAGGTAACAATAAAAAATACCGTATCGAGATCTGTATCACAGTTCAACGACAAAGAAAAAAAAGCACATCCAATATTTCCTGTTTGCCTCTATAAATTTTTAGGTGGGAAACGACTCCCCACGATAATCACCAAACAACATGTCAAGAGAATCATATCGTTCTTGTCTTAACATCAAGATATATTTAATTACATTAGAGGTGTTTTATGAATCCTGAGCACAATAAAGGCAAAGCTGTTGCGGAGTTTGATTCAAAGAGCAGCGCCGAAGTCGTTAAAACCAAAATGGTCGAATGCACCACACGCTTTAAATTTTATCTTCCGAAGGTGGAAAATAATACAGTTGTATTTGGCTTTGGTATTGAAAGTAATTGTGTTGATGCGCCTCGCGACTTTAAAGATTTATTTAATTCATGGCTCAACAGAAAAGATGCCGACTTCGCATCCGGTGGTTCATGTAAAAATGTAGACATTATTCAATGCGGTGCGCCACGGAGTTTGGCCGAGCTGGAGCCCCACGAATTACAAGGCGATACATACACCGTGTATGTCGTCAACAAATCGGCAAGTAAAGAAACATTTTGGCTATTCCTTGATAAGCCACAGCAATTAAATGTTGGCTCTACGATCTATGCAAATTCGGCAGCCAATCTGACCATTGCCGCCAACTCAGATCCGGAAGCTAAATTTGGTATCCCTGTTCAATATAAATTGGGCGCAAAATCAACTAACGATGCTGTTGGTTTAAACGTAGTTGTCTCTACATCGCAATTAAAAAATGTCAATATGGGCGACGACTGGAAGGCCACTTTCTATGATGGCCCGGAACATCAGGCTCCGGACCTGGATAAATCAGACGGCCCTGTCAATCCAAATGAAATTGGGTATTCTGACAATCCATTTAACCCTGATAAAGTTATATTAAACGAATGGTATCCAAGCCAAACCTTTGGTATCGAAACGAAAAATGGTTTTGTGGGAATGACCTGGAGCGCCAGACCTAATAAAGCTGTGGCCATCGCGCCAAAACTTAAATTCTTTGTTACTACAGGAGATTTTTCGTCAAATACTCTGGCAGACTATACCACGGTATCTAATAGCGCCCAGGCCATTGAGCTTTCTGATTTTCTGGGATACGCGGTAACCGTAACGTATACCAGTGAGGGTGAATGGATACTGAAAAAAGGACGCCCGTCGTAGGGTATCATTGCGACCCACAGTGAGCGCTCTAAAATGCGCAGCCCGCTTCAGGCTGCGCTTTTTTTTCGCCTGTGTCAGCTGTCAGCGACGCCGACCAGGCCATCAGCAGGCGCGCAGGCTCAGAAGCTGGCGGAAACGCCGACATAAGGGCCGTCGGCAATGGTGTTATCACGATTGCCGTCTTTACCCGCCAGGTTCAGGTAACGATAACCGGCCTCAATGCTGATCGGGCGCATGATGGTCCAGCGACCACCGGCATTGGCTTCTTCATAGCTTTCGATACCGCTGGAGAGTGAATCCGGAGAGTAGTAGTACTCGCCGAACAGGCGGAAGCTGTCGCCGATTTTCCACTGCAGACCGCCGCCCACCGCGGCCGCATAGCCGCTGTCGCCGTTTTTCGGATCGGTGTAAACGCCTTTACCGCCAACGGTGGCGATAAACGGTCCCAGCGGGATGTTAAGGCCAAGACCCAGACCGGCGACGTCGCCGTCGTTATCGCTGTGCGTCCAGTTACCGCTGAGCGCAAGGCCCGTGCTCTCCGTTCCAAAACCGACGCCCAGGTTGGTGTAATGCTCACCTGCCTGGCCGCTGACGCTAATCGCGTTTGCCGCTGCGGATACCAACATCAGCCCGGACAAACCTAACAATACGCTTTTTTTCATTTTTTAACGTTCCAGCAAACACAAATTAATAAAAGACCCAAAACGGCAAAATTGTACTGCCGTTTCTCGTGGAATCAATGCTCAATTGCGACATTCAGATACAGGATTGTAACCAGTTACTACGCGGCAACGCCATGATTCATTGAATATTTACAGTCATGGATGTTGGTAATTGTTGTAATTTATGGGTTATATATTGCTTATATAAATAGATACCCAAATTTTACACAACCAGAAACCGGACGCTGACCCGTAAGCCGCCCAGACTCTGGCTACGCATCAGCTGCGGATGGGTACGGTGCAGACGCGCAATGTCATTAACCAGCGCAAGGCCAATGCCCGCGCCCGCGACATCGCCCGCATTGTCGAGCCGCTGAAAAGGCTGTAGCGCCTGATTTATCAGCGCGTCATCAATGCCTGGCCCGCTGTCCTCAACCTCCAGCAGCACGGCATCCCTCTCCCGCCGCAGGCTGACCGTCACCGTGCCACGGCGCGGCGTATACTTCAGCGCGTTGTCGAGCAGATTCGCGCACAGCTCGCTCAGCAACAGGGCATCCCCCGCCACCGGTACGCTCGCCTGCTCTCCTTCATAACCCAGATCAATGTGTTTGCTTCTGGCCTGCGTCAGGCGGGAGAAGCAGCTCTGCTGGACGATATCGAGAAGATCGACCGGCGAAAACTGGCGCTCCCCTTGTTCCTGGCGCTTCACGGCGGAGAGCTGCAGCAGACGTTCCGTCAGTTGGATAGTGTTATCAAGGGTGTGGCTCATCGCCTCCAGGCTCTCTCGCCAGGCCTGCGGCTGAGGGCTCGTCAGCGCCACCGACGCCTGCGTTTTAAGGATCGCCAGCGGCGTTTTAAGCTGGTGCGAGGCGTCGGCGCTAAAGCGCTCCTGGCGCGAAATCAGCAGTCTCAGGCGGTCAATGTAGCGGTTAAAGGCCACGATCAGCAGCCGCGTTTCCGACCACGGCAGCAGTTCGGGGATCGGCGTCAGTACGCCCGGCTCGCGGCGTACCATGATCCCGGAAAGCTGGCGCATGGGCCGCAGCACCCGCCGCAGCAGCCACGCCGCCAGCACCAGGGTAAACAGCACCAGAAAACCCTGGGTAAACAGCGAAGACAGCAGCAGCTGGCGCGCCAGATAGCGCCGCGACTGCAGGGTTTCCGCAACGTAAATTTCTGCCATGCCGCTAATACCGCCCTCGTTAATGGGCTGCAGCAGGCGCGCGACGCGAATGGCCTCCCCGCGAAACTGGGTGTGGTAAAACCATGCCAGCGCCGGATAGAGTCTGGTTGGCGAGGTGGCGGGCGGCATCGCGGGCAAATCGTCATAACCGGAGATCACCGCGCCCGTCGGGTCGATCACCTTGTAGTACAGGCGATCGTTCATGTTGAGCTCAAAGCTGTCGAGCACCACCCACGGCACATTGACCTGCAGCCTGCCCTCACGCACCTCAAAGCGTTCGGAAATCGTTCTCGCCGAAGAGAGCAGCGTGCGATCGTAGGCCTGCGTCGCCGCCTGCAGCGCGCTGACGTAGCCGCTGAAGGACGACAGCCCCCACAGCAGCATCAGCGGCAGCCCGAGATAGAGCAGCAGCTGGGCGAACAGCGACTGCGGTTTACGCCATTTCATCGCGGCGCTCCAGCACGTAGCCTAACCCGCGCAGCGTGGTAATGCGTACGTTGCTGTCCTGCAGCTTTTTGCGTAAACGGTGGATATAAAGCTCGATACTCTCCGGGCTCACGTCGTCGCTGAGGCTGAAAACCTGTTCAAACAGCTGCTGGCGGGATACCGGCCGTAAACGCCGGTACATCAGCACCGTCAGGAGCGCGTGTTCGCGCGGCGTAAGCGCCAGGTTTTTTCCCTGCAGTAAAAAATAGCCTTCATCGTGAAACGCTAATTCGCCCAGCTGCTGCATTTCCTGCACCTGCCCTTCAGCGCGGCGCAGCAGCGCGCGCAGCCTGGCGTCGAGCTCTTCCAGCTCGAACGGTTTGGGCAAATAGTCGTCGGCGCCCGCATTCAGCCCGACCACCCGGTCGGCCACGGCGCTACGGGCGGTAAGCAGCAGGACGGGCAGCGTTTGCCCGCGCCTGCGCAGGCGCTGAACCACCTCCAGGCCGTCCAGCCCCGGCATGCCGATATCCAGCACCGCCAGCGCATATTTTTCGCTTTGCAGCAGGTGGTCAGCCGCGCGCCCGTCGCTAACGGCGTCTACGGCAAAACCGCCCTGCACAAGGGCTTTTTCCAGCCAGTGAGCCAGCTCACGGTTATCTTCCGCTAATAAGAGACGCATATCACATCCTGTAAAGTTTCTGCCGTAGTGAAAGGGAATTGAAAGGTTATTGTTTTAACAATCACGCAACTGAACCGCTACATAGCGCTTCACATAATCACAAAAAACCTCTGAATCCGATCAACAACGTCATCCCGGCGTGAGGACTGATAATGAAAAAAACGCTCCTGCAAACCGTCATCGCTACCGCACTACTGATGAGCACCGCCGCCTTCGCCGTCGAGGCGCCTGGCCGTACCGAATGTATCGCCCCCGCGAAGCCCGGCGGCGGCTTTGACCTCACCTGTAAGCTGATTCAGGTCAGCCTGCAGGAAACCGGCGCCATTGAGAAACCCATGCGCGTGACCTATATGCCCGGCGGCGTAGGCGCGGTGGCCTATAACGCCATCGTCGCCCAGCGTCCGGCGGAAGCGGGTACCGTTGTCGCCTTCTCCGGCGGCTCTCTGCTGAACCTGTCGCAGGGCAAGTTCGGCCGTTATGGCGTCGATGATGTGCGCTGGCTGGCAAGCGTCGGCACCGACTACGGCATGATCGCGGTCCGCGCGGACTCGCCGTGGAAATCGCTGAAAGACCTGCTTACCGCCATGGAAAAAGATCCTAACAGCGTGGTGATTGGCGCAGGCGCCTCCATCGGCAGCCAGGACTGGATGAAAGCGGCCAAACTGGCGCAGCAGGCAAAAGTCGATCCGCACAAGATGCGCTATGTCGCCTTTGAGGGCGGCGGCGAGCCGGTCACGGCGCTGATGGGCAATCATGTGCAGGCGGTATCGGGCGATCTCAGCGAGATGGTGCCCTACCTGCAGGGAGACAAAATCCGCGTCCTGGCGGTATTTGCTGAAAACCGCCTGCCGGGCCAGTTAGCCAACGTGCCAACCGCCAAAGAGCAGGGCTACGACCTCGTATGGCCGATTATCCGCGGGTTCTACCTCGGTCCGAAGGTCAGCGACGACGAGTACAACTGGTGGGTGGAGACCTTCCAGAAGCTCCAGCAGACCGACGAATTCAAGAAACAGCGCGAGCTGCGCGGCCTGTTTGAATTCAACATGAACGGTAAAGCCCTTGATGAATACGTCAAGAAGCAGGTGACCGACTACCGCGAGCAGGCCAAAAGCTTCGGCCTGGCGAAGTGATCCCGGAGGCCAACATGAGCGATCGTATTTTTGCCGGGATCTGGCTGTTGCTGTGCGTTGGCGGCCTGATGGTCGCCTGGCAAATTCACAGCGAATACAGCTACGAACCCGTCGGCCCCCGCCCGTTTCCGGTGGGGATCCTGGGCCTGATGCTGTTTTGCTCCGTCGCGCTGCTGCTGCGTAAACCCGATGCGGTGCAGTGGCCGCACCGCCGCGTGCTGCAGCGCTTACTGGTGATGGTTATCGTGCTGTTGATGTACGCCTGGGGGTTCGAATGGCTCGGTTTCCCGCTGGCGACCGCAGTCCTCACCGCCATCATCGGCACCCTGTTTGGCGCCACGATCCCTGCCGCCGGTATGTCCGGCGCGGCGATGGGTATTTTGCTGTGGTACGCCTTCGACCGTCTGCTTGACGTCACCCTGCCGCTGGGTGCCTGGCTGAACTAACGGAGATTCACATGGATACCTGGATTTATCTCTCACAGGGGTTTGCCGTGGCGATGACCCCGGAAAACCTGGTGATTGCCCTGATTGGCTGCTTCGTCGGCACCATCGTCGGGCTGCTGCCGGGCCTTGGCCCGATCAACGGCGTGGCGATTCTGCTGCCGCTGGCCTTCGCCCTGCACCTGCCTGCAGAATCCGCGCTGATCCTGCTGGCGACGGTGTATATCGGCTGTGAATACGGCGGACGCATTTCATCCATCCTACTGAACGTTCCCGGCGATGCGGCGGCGATCATGACCGCCCTTGACGGCTATCCGATGGCGCAACAAGGGCGCGGCGGCGTGGCGCTGTCAATCTCCGCCGTTAGCTCCTTCTTCGGTTCGCTGATTGCCATTTTCGGCATTATTCTCTTCGCGCCGATGCTGGCGGAATGGTCGCTGGCCTTTGGTCCGGCCGAATATTTCGCCCTGATGGTGTTTGCCATTGCCTGCCTCGGCAGCATGATGGCGCAAAATCCGCTGAAGTCGTTTCTGGCGGCGTTGATCGGACTGGGCCTGGCGACGGTAGGCGTTGATGCCAACACCGGGGTATACCGCTTTACCTTCGACAGCGTCCATTTGTCCGACGGCGTGCAGTTTATCGTGGTGGTGATTGGCCTGTTCTCGGTCTCCGAAATCCTGCTGATGCTGGAAAGCACCAGCAGCGGGCAAACGCTGGTGCGTAAAACCGGACGTATGCTGTTTAACGGCAAAGAAGCGGTACAGTGCGCGGGCGCTACGCTGCGCTCCTCGGTCATCGGCTTTTTCGTCGGCGTTCTGCCGGGAGCGGGAGCGACCATCGCCAGCGCCATCACCTACATGACCGAAAAGAAGATCAGCGGCAACAGCGACAGCTTCGGTAAAGGCGACATTCGCGGCGTGGCGGCGCCGGAGGCGGCGAACAACGCGTCAGCCTGCGGCTCGTTCATCCCGATGCTGACCCTGGGGGTGCCAGGCTCCGGCACCACCGCGGTGATGATGGGCGCGCTGACGCTGTACAACATCACCCCGGGTCCGGCGATGTTTACCGAGCAGCCGGACATCGTCTGGGGGCTGATTGCGGCGCTGCTTATCGCCAACGTGATGCTGCTTATCATGAACATCCCGCTGATCGGCCTGTTCACCCGCATGCTGACCATCCCGCTGTGGTTCCTCGTGCCGGCGATTGCCGCGGTCTCCGCCGTGGGGGTCTATGCGGTGCACAGCACCACCTTTGACCTGGTACTGATGGTGGCGCTGGGCGTGCTGGGCTACATATTGCGTAAGATGCACTTTCCAATGTCGCCGCTGATCCTCGGCTTCGTGCTGGGCGAGATGCTTGAGCAGAACCTGCGCCGCGCCCTGTCGATCAGCAACGGCAGCATGAATATTTTGTGGGGAAGCGGCGTGGCGAAAACGCTGCTGGTGATGGCGGTCGTGGTCATCGTGGTGCCGCCGGTGCTGCGCCTCCTGCGCAAGCGCCAGCGTAAAGCGACCGTAGAAGCAGGTTAACCTTTCAGCGTTTCATTAACCCATTGCGTCAGCGCCCGGCGGGAGATCTTTATCCCGCCGGTTTTCACGCTGGCGGGCAGCATCAGCCAGCGCACCGGCTGCTGAAAACGCGCCAGCTTATCGCTCGCCCAGCCGGGCAGCGACGCCACGACCAGCCCTTCGCGTCCATCAATCACCGCCACCGGCCGCTGGCCGTATTCACGGTCAGCCAGCGGCACAATGAACACCTGTTCAACCAGCGGATGGCGAGCAATCACCCGCTCAACCTCTTCCGGTTGGATACCTTCCCCACCGCAAAAAAAGAGGTTATCCATCCGGCCAATCACCGTCAGTCGGCCATCATGAAGTTCGCCACGATCGCGGGTTGCAAACCAGCCCTGCGCATTAACCAGCGGCGTCAGCGCGCCGTCACGCCAGTAACCTGCAGCCTGGCTTGTGGCGCGCAGCCAGATCTCACCGTCCACGATGCGCACTTCGCGCCCCGGCAGCGGATACCCGACGTCAGCCTGGCCGTCGGTCTCTTTGGCGCACACGGTGGAGGCGAACTCGGTGAGCCCATAGCCGCAGAAGGTGCGGATCCCGCGCGCACGCGACTGCTCCGCCAGCTCAACCGCAATCGCCGCGCCGCCCAGCAGGACGCTTTTCAGCGACAGCGGCGCGCTGTCGTTGAGCAAACGCCAGAGCTGGGTCGGCACCAGCGAGGCGTGCGTGCAGCCCTGCAGCGCCTGCGCCAGCGGCTGACGCTCGCGCACGGTCATCCGCGCGCCCGCCAACAGCCAGCGCCAGAGGATCCCCTGGCCGGACACGTGAAACAGCGGCAGCGACAGCAGCCAGTCATCCTCATCGCCATACGGTATCAGCGCCAGCACGCCTTCGGCGCTGGCCAGATGCGCGCCTGGCGTGTGCACCGCCGCTTTCGGCAGACCGCTGGAGCCGGAGGTGAAGGTCATGGTGGCGAGTCTGTCCGCCCGCCACGGCGCGGCAAACGCACCCTCCGCCTCGCGAAGCCCCAGCGCAGCAAGCCCCGCAAAACCCGGCTCGTCGGTCAGCAGCAGCGCAAAGCGCAGCGACAATGACGGCAGCAGCGTGGACACCAGCTCGCGCGGCAGCTGGGGATTCACCGGCACGACCCGCGCCCCGCATTGCAGAAGCGCCAGCCACGCCAGCAGGGTCTGCGGATGGTTGTACGCCCGCAGCAGCACCCCGTCGCCGGTCTGCAGCCGCTGGCGCGCAAAACCGGCGGCCAGACGGTCTACCTGCTGACAAAGCTGCCGCCAGTTCAGGGTCTGGTCGCCCAGCCGCAGCGCCTGGGCCTGCGGGCGCTCATCGCGCCAGCGGCGCCACGGCCAGTCGTCGAAGGTCATAGCAGCGGTTCCAGACCGTCCAGCGCGATACAGGGTAATTCGCTGTGCGGCCAGCGGCGAACCAGCTGCGCCTGCATCAGGTTCAGCGTATCGAGCCCCGGAATGGTCTGCGGCGTCAGCCATGCGGCAATCCGCGCCAGCTGGGTCAGCCCGAGGCTTGACTCTATCGAAGAGCTGATCACCGCCGTCAGCCCCAGCGCATGCGCGGCGGCGACCTGTTCGCGCACCTTTTGCAGGCTGCCGGTCAGCATCGGTTTAATCACCACCGCGCTGACGCCCGGCTCGGCGGCAAAGGTGAAATCCGCCTCGCGCAGGCTTTCATCCCAGGCGATCGCGATGCCGGTTTCACGGGCAAAGGTGCGGGAATCATCCCGCGTGCGGCAGGGTTCTTCCAGAAACGCAATGCGCGAGCGGTACGCCGGGTTGACGTATTTGGCGAACTGCTGCGCCTTCAGCGGCGTCCACGCGCGGTTGGCGTCAAGGCGCAGCTGTAGATCGGGGATGGCTTCCAGCAGCAGGTTGACCACCATGCCGTCGCGCACCGCCTCCCATAGCCCGACCTTCACCTTCGCCACTTTCTCCCCCGGCATCTGCTGGAGGACAGCGAACAGCTCATCCGGGTCGCCGGTACACAGCGGCGCGGCGCGGTAATCGGCCGCATCGGGCAATTCGTCGTGAAGCTCGGCCAGCGCGCAGCTGACGCCAAACGCGGCGGACGGCAGGGTCGGCAGCGCGGCGTCATCGCCGTTCTGCCAGCCCTGCGCCCAGCCCACCGCCTCAGCCTGCGCCTGCTCCAGGCTTTCGACGCTGAATCCGGGCAAGGGAGAGATCTCGCCCCAGCCCTCGCGTTCGCCCTGACGCAGCCAGAGCAGTAAACCATCGCGGGTTTTCAGGCGCCGCTCGCGCAGCACCACGCCCGCATCCATCGGGATCTGCCAGCGGTAGACCCGGGCACGACGCTCAGGCGCTGTCATTACGGGTTCCGTTTGAATTTGCTGAAATCAGGCTGACGCTTCTGGTTGAACGCGTTGCGGCCTTCCTGTCCTTCTTCGGTCATATAGAACAGCATGGTAGCGTTACCCGCCAGCTCCTGCAGCCCCGCCTGACCGTCGCAGTCGGCGTTCAGCGCCGCCTTCAGGCAGCGCAGCGCCATTGGGCTGTTCTGCAGCATTTCGCGACACCAGCGGACGGTTTCTCTTTCCAGCTCCGCCAGCGGCACGACGGTATTCACCAGGCCCATATCCAGCGCTTCCTGGGCGTTGTACTGACGGCACAGGAACCAGATTTCGCGCGCTTTTTTCTGCCCGACGATACGCGCCATGTAGGACGCGCCCCAGCCGCCGTCAAAGGAGCCGACCTTCGGACCGGTCTGGCCGAAGATGGCGTTTTCCGCGGCAATGGTCAGGTCGCACATCATGTGCAGCACATGGCCGCCGCCGATGGAGTAACCCGCGACCATCGCGACCACCGGCTTCGGGCAGGTGCGGATCTGGCGCTGGAAATCGAGCACGTTGAGGTGATGCACGCCGGTGTCATCCTGATAACCGCCGTAGTCGCCGCGAACCTTCTGGTCGCCGCCGGAGCAAAACGCCTTCTCGCCTTCCCCGGTCAGCACGATAACGCCGATGTTATCGTCATAGCGGGCGTCGGCCAGCGCCTGAATCATCTCTTTCACCGTCAGCGGACGAAAGGCATTACGCACCTGCGGACGGTTGATGGTGATTTTCGCAATGCCGTCAGCCGACTTGTGATAGCGAATATCTTCGAAACCGTCGGAGCAGTCCTGCCAGTCAACCGGCGCGTAGAGCATGTTTTCATCAGGATGGATCATAATGGGTCCTTTAATCAGAAATGCACAATCTGCGCCAGACGCTCCGCCACTTCACCGGGGTTTTCCCGGTGCGCGTTGTGTCCGGCGTGTGAAATTAAATGGCATGACGCGCCAAGCTGCTGCGCAATAGCGCGAAACTTCAGGTCACGTTCGCCACAGAGGTACCAGAAAGCATAGTCGCGGGCCGCCAGCGCCGCCCGCAGGTCGGGCTGTACGGCAAGCGAGGTGGCCAGCAGCATCTCCGCCAGCCGCGGGCCGCTGTTGCGCGCGCGCAGCTGCACCAGCGCCTGACGCTGCGCCTCGTCGAGCGAGGCGAAAACAGGCTGGCGATACCAGGCGTCAAAAACGTCTGCCAGCGGTTCGCAGGCAAAACGCTGCGCCCACCGTTCATCGGAGGCCAGCCGCGCCCGCCGCTGCGCGTCATCCTGCAATCCGGGATGACCGCCTTCGACGACGATACCGTTGAGCCCGGTATGGGCTTCATGACCGGCGAAATACATCGCCACCCGGCCGCCGAGCGAATAGCCCACCAGCCAGTAATTCAGAATATGGTAATGCTGAAGCGTACTTTGCAGCTGCGCGCAGACCGCCGCAAAGCCGTGGGCCGCCACATCGCCCGAGGCGCCGTGGCCGGGCAGATTCACATACAGCCGCGAATAGTCGCCGAGGGTTTCTCCCACCGCCTGCCATTCGCGGTCATCACCGGAGAAACCGTGCAGGAACACCAGCCAGCAGTCGGCGTTTTTCCCCGCTCGGGCGACGGCCTGCAGGGTCACAGGTGGCTTACCTGCGCCAGCAGATGCTGCAGCATCTGCGCGCCGTCCGTGTCGTTGACCACCAGCTCAATTACCGTCGCGGCAGGCTGGCGCCAGGCGTTGCTCATCACCTCGTCCAGCTGCGCCCAGCTCTGCGGCCGGGCATAGCGCAGACCAAACATCTGCGCGGCGTGATCGAAATGTACGTCCTGCGGCATGGCGTAAAAACGCGACCTTACCGCCTCCGGCGTCGGCAGCAGCGAGAAAATCTGCCCGCCGTTGTTGTTGACCACGATCAGCACAAACGGCGCCGACACCTGACGCAGCAGCGCCAGCGCGTTGAGATCGTACAGCGCCGAGAGATCGCCCACGATAGCCAGCGTCGATTTTGCGCTGCCGCGCTGCACCCCGGCGGCGGTTGAAATCAGGCCGTCAATGCCGCTCGCTCCGCGGTTGCTGTAGACCGGATATCCGGCGGGCAGCTGTCCCAGGGCGTCGATCAGGCGCACCACCAGGCTGTTGCCGACAAACAGCTGCCCCTGCTCGGGTAAATAGTCGCGGATGCGGTGCGCCAGCTGCGCTTCGCCGAACGCGTCGCGCTGCGCGACGGCCGCCTGCCAGGCCTGCTCAGATAAACGCGGGATGTCCACGCACCAGGCCTTACGTTTTTCCGCCGGATGCAGCTCCAGCCAGCGCTCGATATCGCAGACCAGACGACGCCCGCGATGCTGCGCCGGATCCAGACGCCCCGGCAGGTTGTCCACCAGCCAGTACTCATCCGGCTCGCAGGCGGCCTGCCACTGCAAAAGGCGCTTGCCGGTCAGGCTGCTGCCGAGCTGCACCACGATTTGCGCCTGCTCAAGCTCGGCGGCCGCCCGGGCGTTGCCGAGCCACAGATCAGCGCACGGCAGCGGCTGCCCGGTTTGCGACAGCACGTCGCCAATCAGCGGCCAGCCGAGGGTATTCGCCCATTCGGCCGCTTTTTTTCCTGCCGCCGCGCTCATCCGCCCGGCGACGATAACGCCGCGCTTTTGTCGCCAGAAAAACCAGTCCCGCTGTTTTTCGCTCTCCAGATGCAGCGCTTCGCGCAGCCAGGGCTTATCGCCCTGCCACCAGTTGCCCAGCGCCTGCTGCCACGCCAGCCCGGTATCGTCCATATCGCCATACAGCGGCTCGGCGAACGGGCAGTTGATATGAACGCCCCCCGCGTGCAGCTGCCCCATGGCGTTATCGATGGACGACACCAGCCAGCGCGCAGGAATATCTTCGCTCGGGCGCGGCAGCGACAGGGTTTGCGACGGATGGCTGGCGAACATGCCCGGCTGGCGGATAGCCTGATTTGCGCCGCAGTCGATAAGCTCAGGCGGCCGGTCGGCGGTCAGCAGAACCAGCTTTTCCCCGGTAAGTCCGGCCTCAATCAGCGCCGGATACAGATTCGCCACCGCCGTACCGGAGGTCACAATCACGGCCACCGGCTGCCTGCTTACTTTTGCCAGCCCCAGGGCCAGATGCCCCAGTCCGCGCTCATCAAAATGGGTATGATGAATTAAGGCGCTGTGCTCTGCGGCCGCCAGCGTCAGCGGCGTCGAGCGCGACCCCGGCGCAATACAGACATGCTGCACGCCGTGGCGGGTTAAAGCTTCAAGGATCACCGCCGCCCAGCGTCGGTTAAATGCGCTTACTGACATGAGATTGTCCGGTATCAATTTTGCGACGTAGTATAGATAATATCGGCTGACAGGTTATTGATATGAGTCGGTAATGTTTTAATCGTCGAGGACTAATGACCGTAATCCCGCCGCTTTATTGGTGATTTCCTGCCACTCCTGCTCAGGGTCCGAACCGCGGACAATCCCGGCGCCGGCGTAGAGACGCAGGGTATCGCCCGTGACTTTCGCCGAGCGCAGCGCCACGCAGAACTCGCTACGCTCGCGGCTGAGATAGCCCGCCGACCCGGCATACCACTCCCGGACAAACGGTTCATGATGCTCGATAAACCGTCGCGCGACGTCGCGCGGCAGCCCGGCGACCGCCGCCGTTGGCTGCAGCTGCAGCAGGCAGCGCGCATCGTCAGGGGACGTCAGCGTCGTCCAGATGCAGCGGCGCAGATGCTGTACTTTACGCAAACGCACCACCTGCGGCGGCAGCACCTCCAGCGCCTGTACATCATCCTGAAGACGCTGACAGATATCTTCCACCACCAGCATATTTTCCCGCTGGTTTTTGTCGTCGTACATCAGCCAGTTCGCCAGATGCTGCGCCTGACGCTCGTCGGGATGGCTGGCGACCGTCCCCGCCAGCGCTTCGGTGCGCAGCAGATTGCCCCGCCGCCGCCACAGGCGCTCCGGCGAGGAGCCAAGAAAGGCGCTGTCCGCGTCAAACGCCATATAAAAATGGTAACAGTGCAGGTTCACCCGACGGCTGGCGGCCATGATGGCCCCAGCGCAGAGCGGTTGGCTAAAGCGCAAATCCGTGGCCCGCGCCAGCACCACTTTATCCAGCTCGCCGGCGGCAATGGCATCCGTCGCCTGGGCGATGAGGCGAAACCAGCCAGCGCGATCGGGGTGGTGCCGCTCGCTCTTCAGCGACAGCGACAGCTCAGGCAGCGCGCCGCCCGGCAAAAGCTGCGACAGCATATCCCGCGCCCGTTGGGCGTCCTGGCGCAATGAGGTATCGCTGGAAAGCGTCAGGCGCAGCGAGGCTTTTCCGGCGCTGCGACGCCATTCGAGACGGGGAAGAAACAGCGCGCCCTGCTCCGGCGCAAAGGCGTTCAGTCCCCAGACGCGTAAATCCGCCGCGGCGGGCTGCTGCAGAAAATGGTCCGCCTGCGGCAATGCGGCGAAACGGCGCACCGCGCCAAGGGCGGCGACCTCTTCATCGCCATTGCGCTGCTGCCAGTAAAACTGCGGCCACACCGGCTGGCAACACAGCCATGCGAGGGGATCGAAAGCGTCGTTTAACGCAAAAGGGATATCAACAAATCGCGTTCCGGGTGCATCAGGAAGCTCATCAGACAGAAAACCCTGCAGGCTTTCCAGCGCAACGGAAATGGACAGCACGCGAACCTCCCCCGGATAAAAACCACATATTATAGAGGGTACTGCCGGGAAAAAGCAGTACCTAAGATGAGGGATCCGCGTTCTTACTTAGCGCCGCGCCAGCAGCAGACCCACCACCAGCCCTACCGCCGCGCCCACGCCAATACCCTGCCAGGGGCGTTCGCGCACATAGCCGTCGGCGCGGCACACCGCGCGCTTGACGCGATAGTAGCCGGTATCCGATGCCCTGCTGAGGCGATCCCTGACCTCATCCAGCACGCTTTCCGCCCGCAGCTTCAGCTCAATGTATTTCTGATCCGCAGGATCGCCCGACGATGCCAGAATCTCCTCCAGCGTATCGCTCAACAGGGACAGGTCATCATCAAGCCGGGAGTCATAGGTATGATATGTCATGCGTTATCTCCTTGTTTGCCAGACTTAACTATAGCCAACCCTCATCGGCTACGCCTCGCGGGCCATACCGATATGGGGGATGCCGTCTTCGTCATAAATTTCCGTGACCGGGGAAAACCCGAAGTGGGCGTAGAACGCCTGAAGGTGCGCCTGCGCGCCGAGGTACAGCGCCTTGTGAGGCCAGTGGCGACGGCAGCTTGCCAGCGTCTGCTCCATCAGCTGATAGCCCAGCTTTTCACCGCGCGCCAGCGCGCTGATAATCACCCGGCCAATGACCACCGGCTCAACGTCATTGTCACTTTTCAGAATTCTCGCATACGCCACCAGCTCGCCGTCTCGCCAGCCGAGGATATGGCGGTTTTCGCCGATAAGGTCATCGCCATCCACATCCTGGTAGGGACAGGTTTGCTCCACCACAAACACCTCGCAGCGCAGCCTGAGCAGCGCGTAAAGCTGGGGAACCGTAAGCTCGCTATGATGCAGATCGTGCCACTCAATCATCCTGGACTCCGTTATACTAGGCTCTGTTTTAGGCGGTGAGGTAAATGCGTTATGGAATTGATTTTTCTCGGGACATCCGCCGGTGTGCCGACCCGTACCCGTAATATGACGTCGATACTGCTCAATTTGCAACAACCGACGCACGCGGCCATGTGGCTATTCGACTGTGGGGAAGGCACCCAGCATCAGTTTCTGAAAACAGAACATCATCCGGGCAAGCTCGATAAAATCTTCATTACCCACCTGCACGGCGACCACCTGTTTGGCCTGCCGGGCCTGCTGTGCAGCCGCTCCATGCAGGGCAACCCGGCGGCGTTAACCATCTATGGCCCCAAAGGCATCCGCGAGTTCGTCGAGATGGCGCTGCGCCTCAGCGGCTCCTGGACCGACTATCCGCTGACCATTGAAGAGGTTTCTCCGGGGCTGCTGTTTGACGACGGGCGCTATCGCGTGCTGGCGTATCCGCTGAACCATCCGGTTGAGTGCTACGGCTACCGCATCGAAGAGCATGATAAGCCGGGCACCCTGAACGCCGCCGCCCTGGTTGCCGACGGCATCCGGCCCGGGCCGCTGTTCCAGCAGCTTAAGCAGGGGCTGACCGTGACCCTGCCCGATGGCCGCCTTATCGACGGCAGCCGCTATCTCGGCCCGGCGACGCCGGGGCTGAAGCTGGCTATTTTCGGCGATACGGCGCCCTGCCCGCAGGCGTTTGAGCTGGCCCGCGGGGTAGATGTGATGGTGCATGAAACCACGCTTGAGGATGCGATGGCGGAAAAAGCCAACGGTCGCGGGCACTCCTCGACGCGCCAGACCGCCGCGCTTGCCCGGGAAGCGGGCGCCAGACGGCTCATCATCACCCACGTCAGCTCGCGCTACGACCGCGAAGGCTGTCGTCGGCTGCTCGCCGAGTGTCGCGAGGTGTTCACAGACTGCGAACTGGCGGAGGACTTCAGCGTCTTCAGTCTGGCATAACGTTTTGCCCGCAGATGCCGATAACGCAAATTAAGGCTCGGCAACTTTCTCACTCTGAGGGCAACATGGATAATTTCCAGAAAGACATTGATGACAGGGCGAACCTGACCCTGTCTAACCGCTTTGAACTGCTGCTTTTCCGCCTTGGCTCTTCGGCGGACGACAGCAAATCCGAACTGTTCGGCATCAACGTTTTCAAGCTGCGTGAAATCGTGCCGATGCCGGGCTACACCAAACCCGCCGGAATTAAGCCGCCGGTCATGGGAATGGTGAATATTCGCGATCAAATTATCCCGGTTATCGACCTGCCCTCTGTGCTGGGCTGCAAAGCGGAAAACGGCCTGAGCATTCTGCTGATCACCGAATACGCCCGCAGCGTTCAGGCATTCGCCGTCGAGTCGGTGGAAAACATCATCCGTCTCGACTGGACGCAGGTGCATACCGCCGAGAAGGCCGTCAACGGTCAGTACATCACCAGCATCGCCTGCCTGGATAACGAGCAGGACAGCAATAACCTGGCGATGGTTATCGACGTTGAGCAAATTCTGTATGACATCGTGCCTGCCGACCACGACCTGCACGCCACCCGTCTGAAAGATACCCGCAAGCTGCAGATCAAACCCGGCGCCACCACCATCGTGGCGGAAGATTCCAAAGTCGCGCGCGCAATGCTGGAAAAAGGGCTGAAAGCGATGGATATTCCGGCGCAGATGCACGTCACCGGGCAGCAGGCGTGGGAAAAAATTGAAAAGCTGGCGAAGGAGGCGCAGGCGGAAGGCGTACCGGTGACCGATAAAATCGCGCTGGTTCTGACCGACCTGGAGATGCCGGAAATGGACGGCTTCACGCTGACCCGCAAGATCAAAACCGATCCGCGGCTGAAGAACATTCCGGTGGTTATCCACTCTTCGCTGTCCGGCAACGCCAACGAAGACCATATCCGTAAGGTCAAGGCGGACGGCTACGTTGCGAAATTTGAGATCAACGAGCTGTCGTCGGTGATTCAAGAAGTGCTGGAGCGCGCCGAGCGCCGTGAGGAAGGCCCGCTGATTAGCCGTCTGCATTCAGCGTAAGCTTACGCTGCTGAAAAAAAACCCGCCGAAGCGGGTTTTTTTATTGTTACATCATCGGCATCGCCAGCTGGACGATACTGATAAGCGGCTGCGGATAGATACCGAGAATCAGCACCAGCAGGGCGGAAATCAGTACCACGATACCGCCTGCGCTGTACTGCCAGTTGGTCGGCGCATTGCGGTTCAGCTGCTGCGGCGCGCTCAGATAGAGGCTCACCGCCACGCGCAGGTAGTAGTAGAGGCCGATGGCCGAACCAATAACAACCGCGCCCACCAGCCACCACAGGTGCGCATTCACACCGACGGCCAGCACGTAGAACTTACCGATAAAGCCCAGCGTCAACGGGATACCCGCCAGCGACAGCATCATCACGGTCATGACCGCAGACAGAATCGGACGGTGCCAGAACAGGCCGCGGTAGGAGAACAGCGAATCCGCATCCGGGCCGCGATACGGGCTGGACATCAGGCTCACCACGCCGAACGCGCCGAGGCTGCTGAACAGATAACCGGCCAGGTACACGCCGACGGCTTCCATCGACACTTCGCCGCTGTGCAGCGCGATCAGCGCCACCATCAGATAGCCAAGATGAGAGATGGAGGAGTAGCCGAGCAGACGCTTAATGTTGGTCTGGCTCAGCGCCATCAGGTTACCGAAGATGATGGAAACGAAGGCGATAACGCCAAGCACCACGCGTACCGCTTCGCTGTTGCCCACCGGCGCGTACAGGAACAGACGCATCACCACGCCGAAGATAGCGATTTTGCTCGCGGTCGCCAGGAAGGTGGAGACCGGCGCAGGCGCGCCCTGATAGACGTCCGGCGTCCACAGGTGGAACGGCACCAGAGAGAGTTTGAAGCCAAGGCCGACGATCATCAGGCCCAGACCCGCCAGCAGCAGCGGCTCGTGCAGCATGTTGTCAGACAGCGCTTTGCCCAGCTCGACAAACGACAGGTTGCCGGAGTTCGCATACACCAGCGCCATACCGAACAGCAGGAACGATGACGCCGCTGCGGACAGGATGGTGTACTTGATGCTGGCTTCCAGTGAGCGTTTCTGGCGGAAGGCATAGCCAATCAGGCCGAACAGCGGCAGCGAAATCAGTTCGATACCCAGGAACAGCGCCGCCAGGTGGTTGGCGTTCGCCAGCAGAATACCGCCGAGGGCGGCAATCAGCACCAGCAGATAAAACTCTTCCTTGTTGTCCTGATAACCCTCAAGCCACGGGTAGGCAAAGGTACAGGTGGCGAGGCTCGCCAGCAGCACCAGCCCGGTGTACAGCATCGCATAGCCGTCGACGCGCATCAGCGGCGTGACGTCCATGGCGCCCGCCTGGCCGACAAACCAGAGGGAGACAAGCGCGGCGTTCAGTCCGACGACCGCCAGCGTGGCATTGAGGAAGTGATTGCGTCGCCACGCAATGGAGAGCATCACAACCACCACCGTCAATCCGACGATCAGCAGCGGTAGCAGCGCGATCAGTTGTTGTGGAGTTATTGTCATGGCGAATTACGGCCTTGTAGTAGAAACGGAATTAACAAACCACTGCTGGATATTGCCCATCGCGGAATGCGAGGTATCCAGAATCGGCTGCGGATAAAAGCCCAGCAGCACCAGCAGTACGACCAGCAGCAGGATGATGAACAGCTCGCGCAGCGACATCCCCGGCATCTCTTGCGCCGCAATCTCGCTTTTCGCTTTACCGAAGTAAGCGCGATGCAGCATCGCCAGCGAGTAAACGGACGCGAATACCAGACCAAACGTGGAGATGACCGTAATCATCGGCACCACTTTGAAGCTGCCGAACAGGATCATGAACTCGCCGACGAAGTTACCGGTACCCGGCATCCCGAGCGTGGCCACCGCAAAGAACATGGACAGCGCAGGCAGCCATTTCATTTTGCCCCACAGGCCGCCCATCATACGCATGTCGCGGGTATGCAAACGTTCGTACAGCTGGCCGCACAGGATAAAGAGACCGGCAGCGGAGAGACCGTGGGCAATCATCTGGATCACCGCGCCCTGGTAAGCGAGCTGGCTGCCGGTATAGATAGCAATCAGCACGAAGCCCATGTGAGAAACGGAGGTATAGGCAATCAGACGCTTGATGTCGTACTGCGCGAACGCCATCCATGCGCCGTAGAAGATACCGATGACGCCAAGCCACATGGCGATCGGCGCAAACTCGGCGGAAGCGTTCGGGAACAGCGGCAGCGCAAAGCGCAGCAGACCGTAGGCCGCGGTTTTCAGCAAGATGCCCGCGAGGTCAACGGAACCTGCGGTCGGCGCCTGAGAGTGCGCGTCCGGCAGCCAGCCGTGCAGCGGCACCACCGGCATTTTCACCGCAAAGGCGACGAAGAAGCCGAGCATCAGCAGATATTCCACGTTGTGGGACATCGGCGTTTTCAGCAGCTGTTCATAGCTGAAGGTCCACACGCCGGTGGCGTTGTAGTGCACAAACACCAGCGCCAGGATGGCTATCAGCATCACCAGACCGCTCGCCTGGGTATAGATGAAGAACTTGGTGGCCGCCGTGATACGCGTTTTACCGTCAGAGGCTTTGTGGCCCCACAGCGCGATCAGGAAGTACATCGGCACCAGCATCATCTCCCAGAAGAAGAAGAACAGGAACATGTCGATGGCAAGGAACACGCCGATAACGCCGCCCAGAATCCACATCAGGTTGAGGTGGAAGAAGCCCTGGTATTTTTCGATTTCGTTCCAGGAACAGAGCACCGCCAGCACGCCGAGCAGGCCGGTCAGCACCACCATCAGCAGCGACAGACCGTCGATAGCCAGATGAATGGTGATGCCGAAGCGCGGGATCCACGGCAGGATGAACTCAGACTGCCATTGCGGTATGCCTGCAGATTGCGTCAGAGAATAGCCGCCCTGCAACCACAGTTGCAGACCAAGCGCGAGGGTCAGTCCCATCGTGATAAGCGCGATCCAGCGCGGCACCTTTACGCCAAAGCGTTCGGTCTGCCAGCAGAGGAAACCGCCGATAAAGGGAATCAGTATTAGCCAGGGTAATAACATGGCAATTCATTTCCTTATTAAGCTATCCGGTAACGGCAAGCGTCAGCCAGAACAGGAAAACAGCACAACATTTCTCTACTGGGGAGGAAAATCCTCCCCAACGTATCAACGCAATACCATCAGCAATGCCAGCACGACAACCGCACCGATGCTCATGGAGGCAACGTACCAGCGCAGGTATCCGTTCTCGCTAAACAGCAGACCTTTGCCTGCAAAGCGGGACAGAATCGCCGGCACGTTCATCAGCGCATTCAGCGGGTCGCGCTTAAGCAGCCACGCCACGCCGAGGAACGGCTTAACGAACACTTTGTCATACAGCCAGTCGAAGCCCCAGGCATTGAACCACCAGGTGCCCAGCAGACGGCCCGGCGCGCTGTTGGCAATCGAAGTCACCAACGCGCGTTGACCCAGCCACAGCCATGCGGCAATCAGGATCCCGGCAATCGCGACAACGCCAGACGTTATTTCCAGAGTCATCACACGACCGTGCTCAAGTTCGGTTGTCTGCGGCAGTACGCCCTGCAGCGGCGGCACAATCATCGCGCCCACGAAGGTGGACAGGATCAGCAGCACGATCAGCGGCAGGTGATGGGTAATCCCCTTCCCTGCATGCGCGTGGATCTGCTCTTTACCGTGGAAGACGATAAAGATCATGCGGAAGGTGTAGAGCGAGGTCATAAAGGCCCCGACCAGACCGGCAATCATCAGGTTGATGTGGCCGTTGGCCATCGCGCCTGCCAGAATTTCGTCTTTACTGAAGAAGCCCGCGGTAATCAGCGGCAGCGCGGACAGCGCGGCGCCGCCCACCAGGAAGCAGACATAAACCAGCGGAATAGACTTACGCAGGCCGCCCATCTTGAAGATGTTCTGCTCGTGATGGCAGGCGAGAATCACCGAACCGGATGCCAGGAACAGCAGCGCCTTGAAGAACGCATGGGTCATCAGGTGGAAAATCGCCGCATCCCACGCCTGGACGCCAAGCGCCAGGAACATGTAGCCAATCTGGCTCATGGTGGAGTACGCCAGCACGCGTTTGATATCGGTCTGCACCAGCGCGGCGAAACCTGCCAGCACCAGCGTGACCGCACCCACGATACCGACCAGATGCAGAATTTCCGGCGTCATCAGGAACAGGCCATGGGTACGGGCGATCAGGTACACGCCCGCGGTAACCATGGTTGCCGCGTGGATCAGCGCAGAAACCGGCGTTGGGCCCGCCATCGCGTCCGCAAGCCAGGTCTGCAACGGTAGCTGCGCCGATTTACCGACCGCGCCGCCCAGCAGCAGCAGCGTCGCCCACTGCAGCATGGTGCTGCCGTTAGCAAAGTGCGCTGGCGCCAGTTCAACCATTTCGCGGAAGTTCAGGGTGCCGAGCTCGTTGTAGAGAATGAACAGAGCGAAAGCGAGGAATACGTCACCCACGCGGGTCACGATGAACGCTTTCATCGCTGCGGCGCCGTTTTTCGGATCGGTATAGTAGAAGCCGATCAGCAGGTAGGAGCACAGGCCCACGCCTTCCCAGCCGAGATACATCAGCAGCAGGTTGTCCGCCAGCACCAGTACCACCATGCTCGCGATGAACAGGTTGGTGTAAGCGAAGAAACGGGAATAGCCCTCTTCACCGCGCATGTACCAGGAGGCGAACATGTGGATCAGGAAGCCCACGCCGGTGACCACGGAGAGCATGGTCAGCGACAGGCCGTCGAGCACCAGGTTGACGCCGATGTTGAAATCACCGACCGACATCCAGGTCCACAGCGGCTGGCTGATTGCCTGTTTGCCGTTAGCGAAGAAATCAACGCCGACAAACGCCGTCACCAGCGCCGCCAGGCCCACAGACCCTACGCCGACGGTCGCGGAAAGGTTTTCCGACCAGCGGCCGCGGGAGAAGGCCAGCAGAACAAAGCCAATCAATGGCAGAAGAATGGTTAAGGCAAGCATGTTCATCCACGCAACTCACTTACTGAATCGATGTTCAGGTTCTGGCGGCGACGATGGAGCTGCAGCAACAGCGCCAGGCCAATACTCGCCTCGGCAGCCGCAAGGCTGATAGCGAGGATATACATCACCTGACCGTCGGTCTGGCCCCAGTAGCTGCCGGCGACCACAAAGGCCAGCGCAGCGGCGTTGATCATGATTTCCAGGCCGATCAGCATAAACAGCAGATTGCGGCGGATAACCAGACCGGTTAACCCCAGGACGAATAAGACAGCCGCGAGGATCAGTCCATGTGTTAAGGGGATCATGCGTGCTCCTCCGTTTTTCTTTTCGCGCTGTCGTTAGAGCGGTTGCTCAGCACTTCGCCCTGACGTTCTTCACGTCCGAGGTGGAAGGCGACGACCAGACCCGCCAGCAGCAGCATGGAAGCCAGTTCCACCGCCAGTACGTACGGACCAAACAGGGCGATACCGACTTCTTTCGCGCCGATAGCGTTGCCGTCGATACCCTGATCGTTCAGACCAATGATGCCGTAGACGATAACCGCCAGCAGAACGACCGACAGGATGCCCGGACCAATCCACACCTGCGGCTTCAGCCACTGGCGCTCCTGCTCAATTTCAGAGCCGCCCAGGTTCAGCATCATCACGACGAAGACGAACAGCACCATAATCGCCCCGGCGTAGACGATGATCTCCAGCGCACCGGCGAAGTACGCGCCGAGCGAGAAGAACACCCCGGCGATCGCCAGCAGGGAGATGATCAGGTACAGCAGCGCATGCACCGGATTGGTGTGCGTGATGACCCGCAGGGTGGCCAGGATGGCGATGAGGCCACAGATATAAAAAGCGAATTCCATTGCCCCTCTCCTTACGGTAACAGGCTCTTGACGTCGATAGGTTTAGCTTCGTTTTCCGCTTCGCCCTTATCTTTGCCGTCGATTGCCATACCCGCCATCCGGTAGAAGTTATATTCCGGGTATTTGCCCGGACCGGAAATCAGCAGATCCTCTTTCTCGTACACCAGATCCTGACGCTTGTACTCGCCCAGCTCGAAGTCCGGGGTCAACTGAATCGCCGTGGTCGGGCACGCTTCTTCGCACAGGCCGCAGAAAATGCAGCGTGAGAAGTTAATGCGGAAGAACTCCGGATACCAGCGGCCGTCCTGCATCTCTGCTTTCTGCAAAGAGATACAGCCGACCGGACAGGCTACCGCGCACAGGTTACAGGCAACGCAGCGCTCGGAACCGTCCGGATCGCGCGTCAGCACGATACGGCCACGGTAGCGCGGCGGCAGATATACCGGCTCTTCCGGATACATCTGGGTTTCGCGTTTGGCAAACGCGTGCAGGCCGATCATCCAGATGCTGCGTACCTGGGTGCCGAAGCCTACCAATATTTCTTTTAAGGTCATGGTCTTTTAGCCCCTTATTGCGCCTGCCAGAGAATGACAGCCGCAGTTACCAGCAGATTGATGAGCGTCAGCGGCAGGCATACTTTCCAGCCGAAGGACATTACCTGGTCATAACGCGGACGCGGTAATGAGGCGCGAATCAAAATGAACATCATCATGAAGAACGCGGTTTTCAGCGCGAACCAGATGAACGGCGGTAAGAACGGGCCGTGCCAGCCACCGAAGAACAGCGTCACGATAAGCGCTGATACGGTGACGATACCGATGTACTCGCCCACGAAGAACAGACCGAACTTCATGCCGGAATATTCAATGTGGTAACCATCAGCCAGCTCCTGCTCCGCTTCCGGCTGGTCAAACGGGTGGCGGTGACAGACCGCAACGCCCGCGATAGCGAAAGTCACGAAGCCGAAGAACTGCGGGATGATGTTCCACAGGTGAGCCTGGTTGTTGACGATGTCGGTCATATTGAATGAACCGGCCTGCGCCACAACGCCCATCAGGGAAAGACCAAGGAACACTTCGTAGCTGAGCGTCTGCGCAGACGCGCGCATCGCACCCAGCAGCGAGTATTTGTTGTTGCTCGACCAGCCGGCGAACAGCACGGCATACACCGCGAGACCCGCCATCATCAGGAAGAACAGGATCCCGATGTTGAGATCCGCCACCACCCAGCTCGGGCTGACCGGCACAATGGCAAAGGCCAGCAGCAGCGAGGTAAATGCGATCATCGGCGCCAGCGTAAAGATCACGCGATCGGAGAAGCGCGGGATCCAGTCTTCTTTAAAGAACATCTTGATCATGTCCGCGACCAGCTGGAGTGAGCCCCCCCAGCCTACGCGGTTCGGTCCGTAACGGTTCTGGAACAGACCGAGCAGACGACGTTCGCCAAAGCTCATAAACGCGCCGCAGGTGACCACCACCAGCAGAATGACAACCGCTTTCAGGATACTTAACAGAATGTCGATAAGATCCGGCGTCAACCAACTCATGCTTGTGCCTCCTGCAGATTGTCAAGACGTGCGCCCGCCAGAACCGGCGCAATGCCCGGTAAGCCCATCGGCAGACCCACCTGCCCTGCCGTCAGCCCATCAGACAGGATAAGCGGCAGGCTGATGGTCTGGCCGTCGAAGCTAAAGGCCAGCTTCGCGCCCGCGTTCACGCCAAGCTTCGCGGCATCCGTCGGGTTAAGCGTGATGTACGGCTGCGGCATGCGGCTCTGGAACACCGGTGAGCGCTGGGACATCTCGTCGCTACCGAACAGATGGTAGTACGGCGCGATACGCCAGCTGCCGTCCTGCGCCTGGAAGCTCGCCGGAACGTGGGTGTAGTAATCAAGACCCGAGGCCGACGCTTCGATCAGACGTACGCCCGGATCGCCGTGACGCAGATGGCCGCCCACTTCGGTCTGGAACTTGTTCCATGCCTGCGGGGAGTTCCAGCCCGGCGCCCAGGCGAACGGAATCTGTGAACGCGGCGCTGACGGCTGGTTGTTCCCTTCCATTGAGAAGGCGAACATGGTGTCTTTATCCTGCGGCTGACGCGGCTCGTGCACGCTGATGTTAGCGCGCATAGCGGTACGGCCGCTGTAGCGATGCGGTTCACGCGCCAGCTTCTGACCGCGAATACGGAACGACGCATCCGGCGCGGCATCTTTAATGCCCGCCAGCTGCGGCAGCTTCTCGACGGCGGCGTCAATCACGTGATCAAGCTGCGTCCAGTCCACTTCGCGGTTTTCGACGGTGCTGTGCAGCGAATGCAGCCAGCGCCAGCTTTCCAGCATGATGGTCTTGCTGTCGTAGTAAGCCGGGTCGTAAACCTGGAAGAAACGCTGAGCGCGGCCTTCGTTGTTGATAACGGTACCGTCGCTTTCGGCAAAGCTTGCGGCGGAGAGCACCAGATGGGCTTTCTCCATAATTGCGGTGCGCTGATGGTCGATAACCATCACCAGCGGCGCCTTCGCCAGCGCCGCGTCAACGCGGGCGGCGGAAGCGTGACGATGCAGATCGTTTTCCAGAACCACGACCGCATCTGCCGCGCCGGTTTCCAGCTCGTTCAGCGCTTCGTCAAGCGAGCCGCCGCCAATCATGCCAAGGCCAACGCTGTTGACCGCGCGGGCAATCATGGTCACGCCGACGTCTGAACCGCGGGCCTTCAGCGCTTTCGCGACGTTCGCCGCAGCGTGCAGTACGTCAAGGCTGCCGGCGTTGGTGCCGGACACGATCAGCGGTTTCTTCGCCCCTGCCAGCGCCTGCACGATAACGTCCACTTTGCCTTTCAGGTCGTTGCTTAACCCCTCGACAGCCGGCGCGGTAGCATCCAGGCCGTGGGCGATGGCGAAACCTAAGCGCGCCTGATCTTCAACCGGCGCGCAGTAGGTCCACGCAGCGACATCGTCCAGACGGGTGTTATCGACGTTGGTCACGAACAGCGGATGCTTCGCGCGCTGGCCGATGTTGAGGATTGCCGCAATCTGCCAGTCAGCCACTTTCTGTGCCGCCGCCATCTCACGCGCTTTGCCTTTCACCGCCTGGCGAACCGCCAGCGCAACGCGGGCGCCGGTCTGCGTGATATCTTCACCCAGCACCAGTACCGCATCGTAAGATTCGATTTCACGCAGCGCTGGGGTGTGGATACCGCCTTCGCGCAGCACTTTCAGCGCCAGCTGCAGACGTTCCTGCTCGCCTTTCGCGATGCCGGTATAGAAGTTTTCCGCCCCGACCAGCTCGCGCAGCGCAAAGTTGCTTTCTACGCTGGCGCGCGGGGAGCCGATGCCGATCACTTTCTTCGACTGGCGCAGAATATCCGCCGCGCCCTGCATCGCCTGCTCGGCGTTGAGGGCGATCAGGTCATCGCCACGGCGCTGAACCGGCTGACGCGGACGGTCTTTCAGGTTCACATAGCCATAGCCGAAACGACCGCGGTCGCACAGGAAGTAGTGGTTAACGGTACCGTTGTAACGGTTTTCGATACGACGCAGTTCGCCATAGCGTTCGCCCGGGCTGGTGTTGCAGCCGATGGAGCACTGCTGGCAGATGCTCGGCGCAAACTGCATATCCCATTTACGGTTGTAGCGCTCGGAGTGGGTCTTATCGGTGAAGACGCCGGTCGGGCAGATTTCCACCAGGTTGCCGGAGAATTCGCTCTCCAGCACCCCGTCCTCCGGGCGACCGAAGTAGACGTTATCGTGCGCGCCGTAGACGCCAAGATCGGTACCGTCAGCATAGTCTTTGTAGTAACGCACACAGCGATAGCAGGCGATGCAGCGGTTCATTTCGTGAGAGATGAACGGCCCCAGATCCTGGTTGCGGTGGGTACGCTTGGTGAAACGATAGCGACGGAAGCTATGACCGGTCATCACGGTCATATCCTGCAGGTGGCAGTTGCCGCCCTCTTCGCAGACCGGACAGTCGTGCGGGTGGTTGGTCATCAACCACTCGACCACGCTTTCGCGGAACTGCTTCGCTTCTTCGTCATCAATAGAAATAAAGGTGCCGTCGGATGCCGGGGTCATACAGGACATCACCAGGCGGCCACGCGTGTCTTCCGCGTTTTGATATTGCTTCACCGCACACTGGCGGCAGGCGCCAACGCTTCCCAGCGCCGGATGCCAGCAAAAGTATGGAATATCAAGGCCTAAGGAAAGACAAGCCTCTAGCAGGTTGTCCGCCCCGTTGACCTCATATTCTTTGCCGTCTACATGAATCGTAGCCATTAGCGTGCTTCCAAAAATAAATAATTCTTTAGATTACCAGCGCGTTTTAAGCAGGTTCGGCTGAATACCGTCAATTAAATGGGTATTGCTGAACTGCTGCTTAATGCCAGCCTCGAATTCGTCGCGGAAATATTTAATCGCGCTCTGCAGCGGTTCGACCGCGCCTGGCGCATGCGCACAGAAGGTCTTGCCCGGGCCGAGGAAGCGGCACAGCTGCTCAAGCGTTTCGATATCCCCCGGCTGGCCTTCGCCGCGCTCCAGCGCACGCAGGATCTTCACGCTCCACGGCAAACCGTCGCGGCATGGCGTACACCAGCCGCAGGATTCGCGGGCGAAGAACTCTTCCAGGTTACGCACCAGCGATACCATGCCTATCTCGTGGTCGACGGCCATCGCCAGCGCCGTACCCAGACGGCTGCCTGCTTTACCAATGCTTTCAAACTCCATCGGCAGGTCGAGGTGCGCTTCGGTCAGGAAGTCGGTCCCCGCGCCGCCCGGCTGCCAGGCTTTGAACTTCAGGCCATCGCGCATGCCGCCCGCGTAATCTTCGAGGATCTCGCGCGCGGTGGTGCCAAACGGCAGCTCCCACAGGCCCGGGTTCTTCACGCGGCCGGAGAAGCCCATCAGCTTGGTGCCCGCATCTTTGCTTTTCGAAATGTTCTGGTACCACTCCACGCCGTTGGCGAGGATGGCCGGCACGTTGCACAGGGTTTCAACGTTGTTGACGCAGGTCGGCTTGCCCCAGGCGCCAGAGCTTGCCGGGAACGGCGGCTTGGAGCGCGGGTTCGCGCGGCGGCCTTCCAGAGAGTTAATCAGCGCGGTTTCTTCACCGCAGATGTAACGCCCTGCCCCGGTGTGCACGAACAGCTCGAAGTCAAAGCCGGTGCCGAGGATGTTTTTCCCCAGCAGGCCGGCTTCGGTTGCTTCAGCGATAGCGCGACGCAGGTTCTGCGCCGCTTCAATGTATTCACCGCGCAGGAAGATGTAGCCGCGGTACGCTTTCAGCGCAAACGCGGAAATCAGCATACCTTCCACCAGCAGGTGCGGCAGCTGCTCCATCAGCAGACGGTCTTTATAGGTGCCCGGCTCCATTTCATCGGCGTTACACAGCAGGTAACGGATGTTCATGGATTCGTCTTTCGGCATCAGGCTCCACTTCAGACCGGTGGAGAAGCCCGCGCCGCCGCGCCCTTTCAGGCCAGAGTCTTTGACCGCGCTGACGATGTCATCCGGCGCCATCCCGGAGAGCGCCTTACGCGCGCCGGCATAGCCGTTTTTCGCCTGATACTCATCCAGCCATACCGGCTGTTGGTCATCGCGCAGACGCCAGGTCAGCGGATGCGTTTCGGGAGTCAGAATAATGTTCTTCATTTATACTGCTCCAGCAGATCGGGGATGGCTTCCGGCGTCAGATGGCTGTGAGTATCCTCATCAATCATCATGGTCGGCCCCTTGTCGCAGTTGCCGAGGCAGCAGGTCGGCAGCAGAGTGAAGCGGCCATCAAACGTGGTTTGACCCGGCTTGATGTTGAGCTTCTGCTCAATCGCAGACTGAATGCCCTGATAGCCGGTGATATGGCATACCACGCTGTCGCAGTAACGAATAACGTGGCGGCCAACCGGCTGGCGGAAAATCTGGCTGTAGAACGTTGCCACGCCTTCGACATCGCTTGCCGGGATACCCAGCACGTCGGCAATGGCGTAGATAGCGCCGTCCGGCACCCAGCCGCGCTGCTTTTGAACAATCTTCAGCGCTTCAATGGACGCCGCACGCGGGTCTTCGTAGTGGTGCTTTTCGTGCTCAATTGCCTCACGCTCTGCCGCACTCAGCTCAAAAGCCTCGGTTTGTGGTTGTTGATTCTCGTGCATAATTAGCGGTCCACATCTGACATAACAAAATCGATACTACCCAGATATACGATCAGGTCGGATACCAGGCTACCGCGAATCGCCGCCGGGATCTGCTGCAGGTGCGCATAGCTCGGGGTGCGAATACGGGTACGGTAGCTCATGGTGCTGCCGTCGCTGGTCAGGTAGTAACTGTTAATACCCTTGGTCGCCTCAACCATCTGGAAGGATTCGTTGGCCGGCATGACCGGGCCCCAGGAAACCTGCAGGAAGTGGGTGATCAGAGTTTCGATATGCTGCAGCGTGCGCTCTTTCGGCGGCGGCGTGGTCAGCGGGTGATCCGCTTTGAACGGGCCTTCCGGCATGTTGTCAAGGCACTGCTGAAGGATACGCAGGCTCTGGCGCAGTTCTTCCACTTTCAGCATCACGCGGGTATAGCAGTCGGACACGCCGCCGCCGGTCGGGATTTCGAAGTCGAAGTTTTCATAGCCAGAGTAAGGACGCCATTTACGCACGTCAAAACCGATACCGGTAGCGCGCAGGCCCGCGCCGGTGGTACCCCATTCCAGCGCTTCTTTTGCGGTATAGGCGGCGACGCCCACGGAGCGGCCTTTCAGAATCGTGTTGCGCAGCGCGGCTTTCTCGTAGGAATCCAGACGCTTCGGCATCCACTCAAGGAATTCACGCAGCAGGCGATCCCATCCGCGCGGCAGATCGTGCGCCACGCCGCCGATACGGAACCAGGCCGGGTGCATACGGAAGCCGGTGATCGCTTCCACCAGATCGTAGATTTTCTGACGATCGGTAAAGGCGAAGAAAACCGGGGTCATCGCGCCGACGTCCTGGATGAACGTCGAGATATACAGCAGGTGGCTGTTGATGCGGAACAGTTCGGAAAGCATCACGCGAATCACGTTAACGCGATCCGGAACGGTGATCCCGGCCAGTTTCTCAACGGCCAGCACGTACGGCATTTCGTTCACGCAGCCGCCGAGGTATTCGATACGGTCGGTATACGGAATGTAGCTGTGCCAGGACTGACGCTCGCCCATCTTCTCAGCGCCACGGTGGTGGTAGCCGATATCCGGTACGCAGTCGACAATCTCTTCGCCGTCGAGCTGGAGAATAATGCGGAATGCGCCGTGCGCGGACGGGTGGTTCGGCCCGAGGTTGAGGAACATAAAGTCCTCGTTTTCGGTGCCGCGCTTCATGCCCCACTCTTCCGGCTTGAAGGTCAGCGCTTCCATTTCGAGATCCTGCTTGGCTTTGGTCAGCTCAAACGGATCGAATTCGGTGGCGCGCGCCGGGTAGTCTTTACGCAGCGGATGGCCTTCCCAGGTCTTCGGCATCATGATGCGCGTCAGATTCGGGTGGCCGTTAAAGGTGATGCCAAACATCTCCCAGGTCTCACGCTCATACCAGTTGGCGTTCGGGAAAAGTTTGGTAAACGTCGGCACGTTCAGGTCGTTTTCAGACAATGCCACCTTGAGCATGATATCGCGATTGCGGTCTATTGAGATCAGGTGGTAGAAAACGGAAAAATCCGCGGCGGGTAACCCGTCACGGTGTGTGCGCAGACGCTCGTCCATGCCGTGTAAATCAAACAGCATGACGTAAGGTTTCGGCAGTTTCTTCAGGAAATCGCCAACTTCCAGTAACTGTTCGCGCTTAACCCAAACAACGGGTACCCCCGTACGGGTCGGCTGAACGGTAAAGGCATCCGGCCCAAAACGGTTGCGCAGTTCGCCAATCACCGGATCGTCAAGATGATCACGGGTTTGCCATACTGGCAGGGCGTCATGCGCGGTTAAATCGGTCATATTGTTCACCATTGCAAAAGGTCCGTGGTGACTGCCGGGCGTGGCTCCGCGCTATTGATTTTGATATACGAAGGCTCAGTCCACTGCCCGCAGGCGCAAATTAAATCTCGTCAGGTGTCCGCAGATTCGTCACCGCAATACGTTCGCCGCGTTTACGCTCGCGTTCCGATTGCATATTGGCGCGATACACGCCCTGATCGCCAACCACCCAGGAAAGCGGGCGACGCTCTTTGCCGATAGACTCCTGCAGCAGCATCAGCGCCTGCATGTAGGCCTCCGGACGCGGCGGGCAACCGGGAATGTAAACGTCGACCGGGATAAACTTATCGACGCCCTGCACAACGGAATAAATGTCGTACATGCCGCCGGAGTTTGCACAGGCGCCCATGGAAATGACCCATTTCGGCTCCAGCATCTGATCGTACAAACGCTGAATAACCGGCGCCATTTTGGTAAAGCAGGTACCGGCAACCACCATCAGGTCAGCCTGACGCGGGGACGCACGCAGTACTTCCGCGCCAAAACGCGCAACGTCATGCACCGCAGTGAATGACGTCACCATTTCCACGTAGCAGCAGGAGAGACCGAAGTTGTAAGGCCAGATTGAGTTCTTACGGCCCCAGTTCACCATGTCGTGCAAAGCGTGTTCAAGTTTGCCCATGTACACGCTTTTGTTCACCTCCTGCTCCAGGGGGTCGGTTACGATCTCCTGTTTTTGCAGGGGGTAACGGTCGTTCTCACCGTTAGGATCTATGCGGGTGAGCGTATAATCCATCTTATTGCCTCGCTTTTACTGCGTATGACGATTAGTAATACTGTCGTTTTCCGGGTTCGCCAGCTTGCGTTGAGAACGCGCAGGCGTCCAGTCCAGTGCGCCGATGCGAACGAGATAAACCAGTCCCGCCAGTAACACTAAAATGAAAATTGCGGCTTCCACAAAGCCAACCCAGCCGCTCTCGCGGATAGAGGTTGACCATGCGTAGAGATAAAGGGCTTCCACGTCGAAGATGACGAAGAACATGGCGACTAAATAGAACTTCGCAGAAAGGCGTAAGCGGGCCGACCCTACCGAGTCGATACCGGACTCAAACGGGGTGTTTTTGCTACGCGCGCGCGCGCGACCGCCAAGGAACCAACCGCCAACCAGCATGAAACAGCAGAGGCCAATGGCAACAATGAGAAATATAGCGAATGCCCAGTGATGGGCGATGACTTCAGTGGATGTTGACATACGCAAAGCTTTACCAAAATAAGTAGCGTTTAGACCTCTGCTCTTGCTGACAGATGCACGCCACATGATTCATGGGGAGGAACAAAAAACCACAAAAAATGTGCCTTTATCAGGCTTAAACATCTAAATGATGCGGTTTTTTACTCCTTTCTATAACCTTTTGTCAACTTTAACAAAAGTTTCCTCACATTAGTTTACATCGACCACGTGTCATTAACATTAAATGCCCTTTGCTTCGATTATGCCGATCGCAGCATCAGGTTTTTACCGTTGTTGAATCGTGTCCGTCTGAGGCGCAAGCAAGGATTACCCGTCTATTTTGACAGGATTTGCGCACGATTCCTCCCCCTAATGAGGAGTATTTTCTTGATCTGAGACACGCTTCTGTTAATTGGCACATGAAAACAGCAACAATACAGCCGTTTTTTTAACATTAGCAGGACGCGGCGGCGCCGGGAGGGAAAGCGGGAAAACACGGGCGAAATAACACCCAAGAAGATGAAAAATAAAAGGTAATTTTCACCAGCGAAAAGAGAAGATGATTATTTATACAAAAAAATAGCCACTGGATGAAATTTGCGCTCCGGTGGCCTTTTTTTACATTTACATTTTGTTACCAGATAACCCTGTGAACGGTCACTCAAAATCCCGTTCGGCGATCGCTGAACCGTCTCCCCCTTCGGAGGTATAGGCGCGGTACTGGTACCAGGGATTGTTGTAATTTTCCATCGACTGGAAAATGGCCTGCACCAGCTCGCTGGGATTTTGCGCATTGCAGCTCAGCAAATATTCGGTATCCGGCATCACCGGCAGGCCGTCCACTTTACCTAAAACGCGCAGATCCGGGCTCATCATTTCAACCGGCCGCGCGGTTATCCCAAGCCCCGCCTTCACCGCCGCGCGGACGGCAGACAGCGTGGACGCGACATAGGCCAGCCGCCACGGAATACGCGCGGCATTCAGCGTCTCAATGATCATATCGCGAAACGGGCTCGGGTCATCGAGCAGCACCAGCGGCACGGCTTCGCCTGGCGGCAGCAGATAATCTGCCGCGCAGTACCACAGCGTCGGCGATGTCCGCAGCGGTATCGCATTAAAATTTTCCAGCCGGTGCGTGGTGAGGACGAGATCAACCTCGTTCGCCTGCAGCATTTCCGCCATCTCCACATGGCGCTTCACCCGCACATCAAGCGCGAGCTTGGGGTAAACCGAGCTAATGCGGTTAAGTAAAAACGGTAAAATGGTGTCGGCAGACTCATCAGAAGAACCGATAGTCAACATCCCCTGCAGGGAACTAAACATTAACGATGTGCATGCTTCATCATTAAAACGCAGGATCTTTCTGGCATAGCCCAGCAGCTGTATACCATGCTCAGTGAGCAATTTGTTACGGCCATGCCGGGCAAACAGCTCCTTTCCCACTAATTGCTCCAGACGCTGCATCTGCTGACTCACCGCCGATTGGGTACGACAAACGGCGGTAGCCGCCGCAGCAAAGGTATTAAGATCGGCGACCGCGACAAACGTTCTCAGCAGATCGAGGTCGAGATTCAGTATCGGACGATTTGCATTTATCATAATTTTTTCACTTATCAGGCTGCTGTTGCCGCCCTGTGCCTGGTTGATGCTGTGCTCTAAATAATCAGGCAATTCCCTTTGAATCATATCCTCCAGCCCGGTAAGCCGGACGATGGCCTGAAAGAGCGTTATTGCATTAAATTTGCCTGCTGTTCGTAACGAACAGATCCCTTAGCTATATTTCTGCTTCCGTCGACCTGCAATTTATTATTTTCAACTCTTTTATGTGAGGTTATTCAAAAAAAACAATCACAAACCACGTGCTGCTTTGAGAACATTCACATTAAAGGTAGATTTTGCAAGTAATTTCCAGAAAACAAAAACACAAGCAATAACATAAAGTTATATAGTATTTGAACAACGAAAACATCAGTATCTGATGAGTATCGTCATCCAGCAACTCCTGTATCCTAACCTAAAACCATTATATTTATAAGTGTTAGATGAGTATAATCTTACACTCTTTTTCTCTGTAAAATCAGAGTTCTTTAAATAATTAACAATTTAAAAAGACAACTTTGCAATTAATGAAAAAATATTAATTGTTTAAATATTCTTTCATTAACAAACCTTAACAATGCATTCACAGTCAAATAGTATTATTCCTAATACGCTAACGCGTATAATCGCCTAATGCCCTGTCGTCTCCCCCCGGCCCATCAGCATCGTCTGTCTCATCGCTCATCGCGCCGTTTTGACCAGTATAAAAATCGGCACAATCGCTCATTTAATGACATTTATAACTAATGTTCCGCTTAACCGCAGGGCAATCGCAAATCAAGCGGACGAATTAGCAGTCTAACAGATCATGTCACTGACGGGCATTCTACAAAATCTTCTACTGTAGAGGCTTCAAAATACCCGGGATGGGGAGTACATTGTTCCGTGCTGACTTCCACGGCAGGGAGTGGCAACAACAGCTAAAAGGTCGAGATTCATGTCCCCCATCGAAAAATCCAGCAAATTAGATAATGTCTGTTATGACATCCGTGGCCCGGTACTTAAAGAAGCTAAACGTCTTGAAGAAGAAGGCAATAAGGTACTCAAGCTCAACATTGGCAACCCGGCGCCTTTCGGCTTTGACGCCCCGGATGAAATCCTCGTTGATGTGATCCGCAATCTGCCGACCGCCCAGGGCTATTGCGATTCAAAAGGCCTCTATACCGCGCGTAAAGCCATCATGCAGCATTATCAGGCTCGCGATATGCGCGATGTGACGGTCGAAGATATCTATATCGGCAACGGCGTGTCTGAGCTCATCGTGCAGGCGATGCAGGCGCTGCTGAACAGCGGCGATGAGATGCTGGTGCCGGCGCCGGACTACCCGCTGTGGACCGCTGCGGTGTCGCTTTCCAGTGGTAAAGCCGTACATTATCTTTGCGACGAATCCTCTGACTGGTTCCCGGATCTCGACGATATTCGCGCCAAAATCACCCCGCGCACCCGCGGCATTGTGATCATTAACCCGAACAACCCTACCGGCGCGGTCTACTCCAAAGAGCTGCTGCTGGAGATCGTCGAAATTGCGCGTCAGCACAACCTAATCATTTTCGCCGACGAAATCTACGACAAAATTCTCTATGACGAGTCGCAGCACCATTCCATCGCCGCGCTGGCGCCAGACCTGCTGACCGTCACCTTCAACGGCCTGTCGAAAACCTACCGCGTTGCCGGGTTCCGCCAGGGCTGGATGGTATTAAACGGGCCGAAAAAGCACGCCAAAGGCTATATTGAAGGGCTGGAAATGCTGGCCTCCATGCGCCTGTGCGCGAACGTTCCCGCGCAGCACGCCATCCAGACCGCGCTCGGCGGCTACCAGAGCATCAGCGAGTTTATCGTCCCCGGCGGGCGCCTGTACGAACAGCGTAACCGCGCATGGGAGCTGATTAACGATATTCCCGGCGTGAGCTGCGTGAAGCCCAACGGCGCGCTCTATATGTTCCCGAAAATCGACGCGAAGCGCTTCAATATTCATGACGACCAGAAGATGGTGCTCGACTTCCTGCTGCAGGAAAAAGTGCTGCTGGTACAGGGCACCGCGTTTAACTGGCCGTGGCCGGATCACGTGCGTATCGTCACCCTTCCGCGGATTGACGACCTCGAAATGTCCATCAGCCGCTTTGGCCGCTTCCTGAGCGGTTATCATCAGTAACGCCTCATCGGGCTGCCGCCGGCAGCCCGATTTGCATCCTGGCCCGCCTGCCCGCACAATACACTTCCGTGCTGTATCAGACGAAAGGTATCCCATGAGTCAGAGCCATTTTTTTGCCCACCTCTCCCGTTTAAAGCTGATTAACCGCTGGCCGCTGATGCGCAATGTGCGCACCGAAAACGTCTCTGAACACAGCCTGCAGGTTGCGATGGTCGCCCATGCGCTGGCGGCGATTAAGAACCGTAAATTTCACGGGCAGGTAAACCCGGAGCGCATCGCGCTGCTGGCGATGTACCACGACGCCTCCGAAGTCTTGACCGGCGATCTCCCGACGCCGGTGAAATACTTCAATTCGCAGATTGCCCAGGAGTACAAAGCCATCGAAAAAATCGCCCAGCAGAAGCTGGTGGAGATGGTGCCGGACGATTTGCGCGATATCTTCGCCCCGCTGATTGATGAACATCACTACAGTGAGGAGGAGCGTTCTCTGGTCAAGCAGGCGGATGCGCTGTGCGCTTATCTTAAGTGCCTGGAAGAGCTGTCTGCCGGAAATAATGAGTTCCTGTTAGCCAAAACGCGGCTGGAGAAAACCCTCGAGTCGCGCCGCAGCGAAGAGATGGACTATTTCATGCAGGTGTTTGTCCCGAGCTTTCAGCTGTCTCTGGACGAAATTAGTCAGGATTCGCCGCTGTAGCGGTTTCGCCCGGCGGCGAAGCGGTTAAAATGGAAACAACAGCGGGATGAGCACCACGCACACCAGCATGACCAACAGGGTGAAAGGCACGCCGATTTTAACGAAATCGCTGAACCGGTATTTACCCGGCCCCAGCACCAGCGTGTTTACCGGTGACGATACCGGCGTCATAAAGGCGGCCGATGCCGCCATCGCCACCATCATGGCGAACGGGTAAGGCGACACGCCCATCGACTTCGCCGCCGCCAGCGCAATCGGCGCCATCAGCACCGCCGTCGCGGTATTCGAGATAAAAAGCCCGATCGTGGCGCACATGACAAACAGGCAGATGAGCATCAGGTACGGCCCCTGCCCGCCGCCCACATCCATCAGCCCTTTCACCACCAGATCGACGCCGCCGGTTTTTTGCAGCGCCAGCGCAAAGGGCATCATGCCGACGATCAAAATAATGCTCGGCCAGTGAATGGCCTTATAGGCGCTTTCCGCATTGATGCAGCGAAACTTGCCCATTAGCAGGCAGGCGATCAGCGCGGCAATAGGGTTAGGAATTTCATCGGTCAGCATCAGTGCGACCATCAGCACCAGACAAAAAATCGCGTGCGGCGCCTGGCTGTGCGCGGGCGACGCCTCGTTCACCTCAACCGGCATATTGAGCACCACGAAGTCCCGCCCCTGCCGGGCGAGCTGGCCAATAAGCTTCCAGTTGCCTACCACCAGCAGAATATCGCCAAGCTCAATGGACTCGTCGACCACCGCGCCGTCCAGCGCTTTGCCGCTGCGCTTAAGGCCGACGACGTTCAGGCCGAAACGGGTACGAAATCCCATCTCGCGCACGGTTTTCCCCACCAGCTCGGAATCCGGGATAAGCGACACCTCCGCCATGCCGACATCGAGCGCCTGATCGGCAAAATACTCGCCGCGCAGCACCATCGGCTCAAGCATCTGCTCGCTGCAAAACTCCCGGAGATCCACCTCGGCGGCGGACATGTCGATCAAAAGGACGTCGCGAGCGCGGAACTCAGAAACCCCGTTCACGTTGACGATAACCCGGCGAAAGCGCCGCCAGCGCTCAACCCCGATAACGTTAGCGCCGTAGCGTTCGCGCAGCTTCAGGTCGTCAAGACGCTGGCCGATCATCGGTGACCCGGGGCGAATCGCCAGGCGGCGCGCCCGTCCGGTCAGACGGTACTCTTTAATCAAATCGCGAAAGGAGCGCAGCTTATCGTGCTTGTGCCCGGGGTCTTCACCGCGCAGCATAAAACGCATCATCAGCATATAGACAATGCCCAGCAGCAGAACCACCAGGCCAATCGGGGTGACGCTAAAGAAGCTAAAACCGTTAAGCCCTTCGCGGATAAGCTCACTGTTGATGACCAGGTTGGGCGGCGTCGCGACGAGGGTCATCATGCCGCTGATAAGCCCGGCAAAGCTCAGCGGCATCATCAGGCGAGATGGCGAGGTGTTCATGCGCATGCAGACGCTCAGCACCACCGGGATAAAAATTGCCACGACCCCGGTCGAGCTCATAAACGCCCCAAGCCCGGCAACCGTCAGCATCAGACAGATCAGCATCCTGGTTTCGCTGTTGCCCGCCACCTTCACCAGCCAGGTGCCCATGCTGGTCGCAACGCCGGTGCGCACCAGGCCGTCGCCGATGATAAACAGCGCGGCGATCAGAATAACGTTGGGATCGCTGAAGCCGGAAAAGGCTTCGCTCAGGGTCAGCGTGCCGCTCAGGACAAACGCGACAATCACCAGCAGCGCAACCGCATCCATGCGCACTTTGCCGGTTGCAAAGAGGATAACCGCTGCCGCCAGCAGACAAAGCACCCAAATCAGTTCACTGTTCACAACATATCCTTGTCTGAAGAGAGAATGGAAGTGTGGCATAAAAAAGCCCCGACAACGCGGGGCTACATCATGACTCAGGCGTTCAGTGACACATTCACCCAGCCATCGCACCGTTTGTTAATCGCCAGCTGTTCCAGCGATGACAGCACAATGTCGACATCACCGAGGCAAGGCGCGTCGGCCGGGACATTCGCCGCGATAACGCGACATCCCGCCGCCAGCCCGGACAACACGCCCGCGACCGCATCCTCCACCACCGCGCAGTCCTGCGGCGCAAGGCCCAGCAGCTCCGCCCCGAGGAGATAAGCATCCGGCTCCGGCTTCCCGCGCTTGACGCGTTCCGCCGTCACGAAGACTTTCGCCTCCGGCAGCCCGGCCGCGCGATGGCGGGCATGAGCGACCGGCACCGATCCCGACGTAACAATCGCCCACGGAATACCGGCCTCATCGAGGTGGTTAAGCAGCGCTACCGCTCCGGGCAGCGCGGCGATGCCGTCGATATCGCTGGACTCAATGCCTTCAAGAAGACGAAATTCGGCCTGAATTTCCTCTTCAGAACGACCGGGAAGGAAGTGACGCAGTGAGGTTATCGCCTGCTTGCCGTGAATAAAATTCAGCACATCCTGATGATCAAGCCCGTGGCGATCCGCCCAACGGCACCATGAACGCTCGACGACCGGGAGCGAATCAACCAGCGTGCCATCAAGATCGAATAAAAAACCTTTGCACTGCACAGCGCACCCTCCGTCAGGCGTTGATGATCTGGTTAATTTCGTTATCGCTCAGATGATACTGGCGCGGGCAGGCATGCCAGGCGTGCAGCATGCGCTGGTACTTCTCCCACATTGGGGTTTGCGCGTTGAAGCCGTGAGTACCGGCGTCGAAGTGGGCGTAGCGTCCCTCTACGTTCACCATAAAACGCACGTAGCCGAGGTAGCGGGCTTCTGTTGCGACGTCAAAACCCAGGAACGTCACGCGGCGTTCGTCGATGCTGCTGCTGTCTTTCAGGTTGCTCCAGGAGACATGCAGGGCGTGGTACATCTCCATGATGTCAATGATGGTGCGGCAGGTCTCTTCGGTCAGTTGACCAAACTCGCGATCCAGTTCGCGCATCTGCAGGCCGTAGCCACGCTCGACAATCGTCTGCAGGCGGCGATAACGCTCGGCGTTGTCCGGGTCCAGCATGGTCATCATTTTGTACTGATTCGACAAAATCAGACGTTGAGCGTTAGTCATTTCCATTTTTCTACTCCTGTTGCGCTTTGCAGCATAAAAAAAGACACACACTGTGTGCCTTCTTTTATATGCGTTTTATGGGGTTAATTACAAATCATCAAGGAAAGTTTTATCGAGTTGTTTGAAGGCGCGCTTAAGCGTGTCAGCTAATGCCTGATAATCGGGCTTGCCTTCGACAGGCGCCAGCGCCTGCCCCGCTTCCTGCAGCCTGCCGCGCACTTCATAAAACCAGTGTAAAACAGAAGGCGGCAGCGGCGTTACCGAGCGTTTGCCTAACCACCAAAGCCCCTGCATCGGCAGGCTCAGGGCGAAGAGCGCGGTGGCGACCGCCGGGCCAAGCTGTCCGCCGAGGGCGATTTGCCAGCACAGGGTAAAGACAGCAACGGGCGGCATAAAGCGGATGGCCTGGCGGGTGGCGCGGATTACGCGGTTTTCCACAAACACAGGCGCAAGGCGTTTTTCCAGGGGCCACGTCTTTGCATAATGCTGCCCGCGGCGAAACAAACTGAAAAAGTTTACCGGGCGATTCTCGGATGTCGACATGGCGTTACCTCAACTTCACATATAAAAAATCAAAAATATTCGTAAAACAACAACTGTGCATGACATCGTTCAAAAGATTTTGGCAATGAATGCGGCAATCAGGTATCCTGTGCCAGCCTGACCAGGGCATAGACCCTGATTCACGATTCGTCAAATTATCGCACATTCTGCCATTGGCTGAAAATTGCGCAAAATGGCATAGAATCAATAGATATTTCTTTCGTTATGCCTGAAAAAAGTATCAGGCATGATGTTAATCATAAATGTCAGCGTCATCATGCGCTACGCTCTGTGACTCACTGACGTTTTTTTAGCCACGTATCATAAATAGGTACTTCCATGTCGAGTAAGTTAGTACTGGTTCTGAACTGCGGTAGCTCCTCACTGAAATTCGCCATCATCGATGCGCTCAACGGTGACGAGTACCTTTCTGGTTTGGCCGAATGTTTCCATCTTCCTGAAGCGCGTATCAAGTGGAAAATGGACGGCAGCAAACAAGAAGCGGCTTTAGGTGCAGGCGCCGCTCACAGTGAAGCGCTGAACTTTATCGTTAACACTATTCTGGCACAAAAACCAGAACTGTCTGCTCAGCTGACCGCAATTGGTCACCGTATCGTACACGGCGGCGAGAAGTACACCAGTTCTGTCGTTATCGATGATTCCGTGATTCAGGGTATTAAAGATGCGGCCTCTTTTGCGCCGCTGCACAACCCGGCTCACCTGATCGGTATCGCCGAAGCGCTGAAATCCTTCCCGAATCTGAAAGACAAAAACGTGGCGGTATTCGACACGGCGTTTCATCAGACCATGCCGGAAGAATCTTACCTGTATGCCCTGCCGTACAGCCTGTACAAAGAGCACGGCATCCGCCGCTACGGCGCGCACGGCACCAGCCACTTCTACGTCACTCAGGAAGCCGCTAAGGTTCTGAACAAGCCGGTTGAAGAGCTGAACATCATCACCTGCCACCTGGGCAACGGTGGTTCTGTTTCCGCCATCCGCAACGGCCAGTGCGTTGACACCTCCATGGGTCTGACCCCGCTGGAAGGCCTGGTGATGGGTACCCGCTCCGGCGACATCGATCCGGCTATCGTTTTCCACCTGCACGACACGCTGGGTATGAGCGTTGACGCGATCAACAAGCTGCTGACCAAAGAGTCCGGCCTGCTGGGTCTGACCGAAGTCACCAGCGACTGCCGCTATGTTGAAGACAACTACGCCACCAAAGAAGACGCGAAACGCGCCATGGACGTTTACTGCCACCGTCTGGCGAAGTACATCGGTTCCTATACCGCGCTGATGGACGGCCGTCTGGACGCAGTCATTTTCACCGGCGGCATCGGTGAAAACGCGGCGATGGTTCGCGAACTGTCCCTGGGCAAACTGGGCGTTCTGGGCTTCGAAGTTGATCACGAACGTAACCTGGCTGCCCGTTTCGGCAAGTCCGGCTTCATCAACAAAGAAGGCACCCGTCCTGCGGTGGTTATCCCAACCAACGAAGAACTGGTCATCGCGCAAGACGCAGCCCGTCTGACTGCCTGATTCCACACCGCCAGCCAACGCTGGCGGTGCTGTTTTGTATCCCGCCCTGTGCGGCGGTAACCAAAAGAGGATAAACCGTGTCCCGTACTATTATGCTGATCCCTACCGGTACCAGCGTCGGCCTGACCAGCGTCAGCCTTGGCGTTATCCGTGCTATGGAACGCAAAGGCGTTCGTCTGAGCGTCTTCAAACCTATCGCCCAGCCGCGTGCCGGTGGCGATGCGCCAGACCAGACCACCTCCATTGTGCGCAAAAACTCCAATCTGCCGACGGCTGAGCCGCTGAAGATGAGCCACGTTGAGTCTCTGCTCTCCAGCAACCAGAAAGACGTGCTGATGGAAGAGATCATCGCCAACTACCACGCCAGCACGACCGATGCTGAAGTGGTACTGGTAGAAGGCCTGGTGCCGACCCGTAAACACCAGTTTGCGCAGTCGCTGAACTTCGAAATCGCCAAAACGCTGAACGCGGAAATCGTGTTCGTGATGTCTCAGGGCACCGATACGCCGGAGCAGCTGAACGAACGTATCGAACTGACCCGCAGCAGCTTCGGCGGCGCGAAAAACACCAGCATCACCGGCGTTATCGTCAACAAACTGAACGCGCCGGTTGATGAACAGGGCCGTACCCGCCCTGACCTGTCCGAAATCTTTGACGACTCCTCCAGAGCGAAAGTTATCAAAGTCGATCCGGCTAAACTGCAGGAATCCAGCCCGCTGCCGGTTCTGGGCGCGGTACCGTGGAGCTTCGATCTGATCGCGACCCGCGCTATCGATATGGCTCGCCACCTGAACGCCACCGTGATCAACGAAGGCGATATCAATACTCGCCGCGTGAAGTCCGTGACCTTCTGCGCGCGCAGCATCCCGCACATGCTGGAGCACTTCCGCGCAGGCTCCCTGCTGGTGACCTCCGCAGACCGTCCTGACGTGCTGGTTGCCGCATGCCTGGCCGCGATGAACGGCGTGGATATCGGCGCCATCCTGCTGACCGGCGGCTACGAAATGGATGAGCGCATCAACAAGCTGTGCGAGCGCGCCTTTGCCACCGGCCTGCCGGTATTCATGGTGAACACCAACACCTGGCAGACCTCGCTGAGCCTGCAGAGCTTCAACCTGGAAGTACCGGTTGACGACCACGAGCGCATCGAAAAAGTTCAGGAATATGTCGCCAGCCATATCAGCAGCGACTGGATCGAATCCCTGACCGCGACCTCCGAGCGCAGCCGTCGCCTGTCCCCGCCGGCGTTCCGCTACCAGCTGACCGAGCTGGCGCGCAAAGCGGGCAAACGCGTGGTTCTGCCGGAAGGCGACGAGCCGCGTACCGTTAAAGCCGCTGCGATCTGCGCAGAGCGCGGCATCGCGACCTGTGTGCTGCTGGGCAACCCGGACGAGATCAACCGCGTAGCGGCGTCTCAGGGCGTTGAACTGGGCGCGGGCATCGAAATCGTTGACCCTGAAGTGGTTCGCGAAAGCTACGTTGCGCGTCTGGTTGAGCTGCGTAAGAGCAAGGGCATGACCGAAGCCGTCGCGCGCGAGCAGCTGGAAGACAACGTGGTGCTCGGCACGCTGATGCTGGAGCAGGACGAAGTCGACGGCCTGGTTTCAGGCGCGGTTCATACCACCGCGAACACCATCCGTCCGCCGCTGCAGCTGATCAAAACCGCTCCGGGCAGCTCTCTGGTGTCCTCCGTGTTCTTCATGCTGCTGCCGGAACAGGTTTACGTTTACGGCGACTGCGCGATCAACCCGGATCCAACCGCAGAGCAGCTGGCTGAAATCGCGATTCAGTCTGCGGACTCCGCGATTGCCTTCGGCATCGAACCGCGCGTGGCGATGCTCTCCTACTCCACCGGCACCTCTGGCGCAGGTAGCGATGTAGAGAAAGTACGTGAGGCGACGCGTCTGGCGCAGGAAAAACGTCCTGACCTGATGATCGACGGCCCGCTGCAGTATGACGCCGCGGTGATGGCTGACGTTGCGAAATCCAAAGCGCCGAACTCTCCGGTTGCCGGTCGCGCTACCGTGTTCATCTTCCCGGATCTGAACACCGGTAACACCACCTACAAAGCGGTACAGCGTTCTGCCGACCTGATCTCCATCGGGCCGATGCTGCAGGGTATGCGCAAGCCGGTGAACGACCTGTCCCGTGGCGCGCTGGTTGACGATATCGTCTACACCATCGCCCTGACCGCGATTCAGTCTTCACAGCAGCAGTAATGTTTTGCCGGATGGCGCTTCGCTTATCCGGCCTGTAAAACCGTAGGCCCGGTAAGCGCTAGCGCCGCCGGGCAACAAAAAGGCGACCCCTTAACGGGTCGCCTTTTTTATTTACAGCAGCTCCCGCGCCGCCGACACAATGTCATGCGCCGTCAGGCCATACTCCTTCTGCAGAAAATCCTGCGTCCCCACCTGGCCATACCGCTCCTTCACGCCGACGCGGCGCATCGGCACCGGGCAGTTTTCGACAAGAGCCTCCGCCACCGCCGACCCCAGCCCGTTGTGAATGCTGTGGTTTTCACAGGTGACGATACGCCCGGTTTTCTCGGCGTAGTTTTTCACCAGCATGCGGTCAATGGGCTTGAGGGTAAACATGTCGATCACGGCGGCGCTGACCCCCTCCTGCTCCAGCTGGCGCGCCGCCTCCAGCGCCTCCGTCACCATGATGCCGTTGGCTATCAGGGTGATATCAGCGCCTTCACGCAGCACGTTGCCTTTGCCGATGGTAAACGTCGTGCCGGGCGCATAAACGCTCGGCGCCTGCTTACGGATGGTGCGTACCCAATAAAAACCTTCGAGGTCAATAAGCTGGCGCAGCACGTCTTCAAACATCACCGCGTCGGTCACCTCCAGCACCACCGAATGCGCCAGCCCGCGCACAATCCCCATATCCTCAAACGACATGTGCGTACCGCCGTTGTGACAGGCGGTGATACCCGCATCCGAGGCGATAACCTTCACGTTATTGCGCTGGTAGTCGAGCGACATAAACAGCTGATCGAAACAGCGCCGGCTGGCGAACGCCGTAAAGGTATGCACGAACGGTTTACGCCCGGTCAGCGACAGCCCGGCGGCGGTGCCGATGACGTTGGCCTCCATAATGCCGCAGTTGATCACGTGCTGCGGGTAATCCCGCGCCACGCCGTCCATTGCCATCGAGCTCATCAGGTCGGCCTCCAGCGCGATAATACCGCTGCCAGCCTCAATCTGCCGGGCGACAAAACCGGCGTACACCTTACGCATCTCTACCGCATCTTTTTGCCCTGCGGGTGCAAGCTTAATCATCTGCGGCCTCCAGTTGGCGAATCGCGTTATTGAGGATCTCTTTCGTCTCTTCCGTCAGACGCAGGTGGTGCGAATTACCCAGCTGCTCCAGATACGCCACCCCCTGGCCTTTTACGCTGTCGAGGATGATTAGCTTCGGACGGGCATTGGGCGCTACAACAGGTTTCACCTCCGCCAGCAAGCTGGCGATGTCGTCGCCTTTGACCGTCGCCACATCAAAACCGAAGGCGCGGAACTTCTCGTCGAGATCGAACGGCTGGATGATGTCATCCAGCTCGCCGTCGAGCTGCTGCTTGTTCCAGTCGACGAACACCGTCAGGTTGTTCAACCGGTGGTGGGCGATAAACTGAAACGCCTCCCAGCACTGCCCTTCGTTCAGCTCGCCATCGCCGACGATACAGAAAACCCGGTTCGGACGTCCGGCCAGCTTGTGCGACAGCGCCATGCCGCCGGCGATGGAAATCCCCTGCCCCAGCGAACCGGTGGTGGCATCGACGCCGCGGGTTTTTAACCGGTCAGGATGGCTCGGCAGGCGGGTGCCGTTCTGGTTAAGGGTATTCAGCTCCTCCACCGGGAAGTAGCCTTTGATAGCCAAAGTGCTGTATAGCGCGGGGCCTGCATGGCCTTTGGACAGCACAAAGTCATCGCGCTCCGGCCAGTCCGGGTCGGCGGGATCGATTTTCATCACCTCGCCGTACAGCACCGCAAGCGTTTCCACCACTGACATGCTGCCGCCGTAGTGGCCAAAGCCGAGCCGGGTCAGCGATTTCAGCGTGGCGACGCGAATATCCCGCGCCAGGTGAGTCAGTTCAGCAAGCGTGCTCATGATTTCGCCCCCGAGTTTTGCGGCTCAGCTTTGCCTTTTGTCAGATAGTTAAACAGCACCAGCAGCGCGAACAGCGCGACCACCAGTCCGGTAATGACCATCGGCGACAGGTAGCGCGCAAGGTTGCCGAGCACGATACCGACCGCGCCGAAATCGGCATCCGAGAAGGTCGTATTGGCAAAGCCCAGCGCCCCCAGTACCGGCAGCAGCAGCACCGGCAGAAAGGTAATCAGCAGGCCGTTAGCAAAGGCGCCGATCATCGCCCCGCGCCGCCCGCCGGTCGCGTTGCCGAATACGCCAGCCGTCGCGCCGGTAAAGAAGTGGGGAACCACGCCCGGCAGAATCAGCACCAGCTTGAACTGTCCGAGCAAGAACAGCCCTACCAGCCCGCCAAGGAAGCTGAACAGGAAGCCGATCAGCACCGCATTGGGCGCATAGGGGTAAACCACCGGGCAGTCCAGCGCCGGGCGGGCATTGGGCACCAGCTTCTCCGAAAAACCGGTAAAGGCCGGAACAATCTCCGCCAGAATCAGACGCACGCCCTGCAGAATAATGAACACGCCCGCCGCGAAGGTGATCGCCATGATGATGGCGTACACGAGATAGTTCTGCCCGCTGCTGAGCTGGCTTTCGACATACTCGCGCCCCGCGCACACCGCCAGGATCAAATAGATAATCATCATGGTCAGCGAAATCGAGATCGAACTGTCGCGCAGGAAGCTCAGGTTTTTCGGCAGGTTCATCTCTTCGGTGGAACGCGAGCCTTTACCGCACCGGCTGCCAATCCAGCCCGAGAGCACATAGCCCAGGGTGCCGAAATGACCAAAAGCGATATCGTCCGTGCCGGTGATACGTTTCATATAGCGCTGGGCGATCGCCGGGAAGAAGGCCATCACCAGCCCAAGGATGAGCGAGCCGGTAAACACCAGCCCCACCCCCTCAAAACCCGCCACGGTCAGGATTACGCCAATCATGCAGGCCATATAGAAAGTGTGATGCCCGGTGAGGAAAATGTATTTCAGGCGGGTAAAGCGGGCGACAACGATATTCGCCACCATTCCAAAAGCCATAATCAGCGCCGTTGCCGCGCCGTATTTTTCCAGCGCGATAGAGACAATCGCTTCGTTATTCGGAATGATCCCCTGAATGTTAAATGCATGCTCAAACATGCCGCCCAGCGGATTTAATGAACCAACCAGTACGCCTGCTCCGCCGCCGAGAACAATAAATCCCAGGATGGTTTTTACCGTTCCTTTGACGACATCAGAAAATGATTTTTTCTGTGCGACCAGGCCTATTAAGGCAATTAAGCCAACAAGCACCGAAGGTACTTTAAGTATATCTACCACAAAATTAAGCGTTTCGAGGATAAACATAGCTGCCCCTCACTCATTGCGGATTAATGGTTGGCGAAATAAGCGCTGAGCTTAGATTCCAGTTCGTTGATATCGATAATATTGTTGATCACCAGCAGCTGGCCTTCCGGCACGCTGGCGCTCTCGGCAATGTCCTTTGCCATCACGAAAAGGTCGGCAGCGCCCGGCGTTGCCGACGAGAGGTCGGAATGCTCGACGTCAGCCTCAATATTCAGTTTCTTCAGTACCTTTTTAATATTCATCTCGACCATAAAACTGCTGCCGAGGCCAGACCCGCATATCGCCATAATTTTCATTATCGTCACCTTTTTTAGACAAAATAAACCTGCATCTTACCCGGAGGTAAAATGTCAAAAGCCAGGGTATAAAATAGCTATCAGAAGCGGCTAATGATGTTTTTTATCTCCTCAACGGTTGTCGCCTGATGTAATTCCCGCATAGCCTCGTCGCTGGAAAATAATTCCGCCAGCGCGGCTATCATATCGATGTGGCTGTGCTTATCCGGTGCCGCCAGCAGTATAATCAGATCCACCGGATCGTTATCTTCTGAGCCGAAGGCAACGCCGTGCTGTAATTTGAGCAGGGAAAGACCTAACCCCTTAGCCCCCTCTTCCGGCCGCGCGTGCGGCATCGCTAAGCCCGGTGCCAGCACGTAGTACGGGCCGAGCCTGCGGTGCTGCGTCATTATCGCGGTGATGTAGTCCGGTGTGATGATGCCTGCCTCCAGCAGCGGCGTTGCGCACAGCTCCAGCGCCTGCGGCCAGTTTTCTACCCTCTCCTGTAACCTGATGGTGCCGTCATGGATCCATGTCCTGAGCATGTCATTCTCCTTTCAGTGGGAAGGTGAACAAACTTTATGCAAGGCCATCGCCTCTGACTGTGATGATAATCACAAAGATAGCGCTACCAAAATGAAGCGTATGAAAAGTGTGATAGCGCTATCAAAATGTAATCATGCTGTAATAACTCAGCAAAACCAGTGATTTCCGGCGTATACTGCTTGCACTTTATGTTGAGATTTCAATCAGGAAGAAACATGTCTCTGACCCGAAAACGCCGCAGTACCGGTAAGGTCACGCTGGCGGATGTCGCCCAGCTTGCCGGGGTTGGTACGATGACCGTTTCCCGCGCATTGCGTACCCCTGAGCAGGTATCCGACAAGCTGCGCGAAAAAATTGAGGCCGCCGTTCAGGAGCTGGGCTACATGCCAAACCTGGCGGCGAGCGCGCTGGCCTCCGCCTCCTCATGGACCATCGGGATGGTGGTGCCCAGCCTTAGCGAAGCGGGATGTTCAGAGATGTTCGCCGGGCTACAGCAGGTGCTGCAGCCGGCCGGGTATCAAATCATGCTGGCGGAATCGCGTCATCATCTGGAGCAGGAAGAAAAGCTGCTGGAAACGCTGATGGCGTCAAACATTGCGGCGGCGATCCTGCTCAGCGTGGAGCACAGCGATACCGTGCGTCAGTGGCTGTCGAGCGGTAATCTCCCGGTCATGGAGATTGGCGCAGTACGCTCGGACCCGCTGGACATGAACATCGGTATCGACAACGTAGCGGCCATGTTTGAGCTCACGCAAATGCTGATTCAGCGCGGTTACCAGAACATCGGCCTGCTGTGCGCTAACCAGGAGCAGTGGATTTTCCAGCAGCATCTGCAGGGCTGGTACAAGGCGATGCTGCGCTACCACCTCTCGCCAAACCGGGTGATCAATGCCGCGGAGCCGCCCACCTTTTCAACCGGCGCAGCGCAGCTGCCGGAGTTTTTGCTGGCGTGGCCGGAGCTGGACGCGCTGGTCTGCGTCTCTGACGAACTGGCCTGCGGCGCGCTGTACGAATGCCAGCGCAGGCGTATTAAGGTGCCTGACGATCTGGCGATTGTGGGGTTTGGCGACAGCGACGTCAGCCGCGTATGCCAGCCGCCGCTGACGACGATTGCGGTACCGCACCGGCAGATTGGTATTGAAGCAGGCCGCGCGCTGCTGGCGCGCCTGAATGACGGAAACTGGCGTGAAAGCGCCCCGATAGCCGCGAAACTGTGCCAGCGGGACAGCTGCTGAGGCCTTATTCGGCCTCTTCGTCTTCCGGGATATCGTTGCCGGCGTTACGGCTCATCCACAGCGCCAGCGCTTTCAGGGAATCAGCGGTGAATTCATCGCAGCGCGCGGTGATTTCTTCCGGCGTTAGCCAGCACACTTCGCTGACCTCCGCTTCCTGTAGCGCAAACGGGCCGTGAGAAACGCAGCTAAAAAGACCGCCCCACACGCGGCAGTGCTTATCTTCAAAATAGAACTGGCCATGATCGGCGAACGGCACGCCGGCAATCCCCAGCTCTTCTTCCGCCTCGCGGCGGGCGGAATCAAGCATCTGCTCGTCGGCCTGCACGACGCCGCCCGCAGTAGCGTCCAGCATGCCCGGCATAAAGTCTTTGGTTTCGGTGCGGCGTTGCACCAGAATTTTGCCCATGCCGTCGTGAACCACAATATAGGTTGCCCGATGACGCAAGCACTGCGCGCGCATCTGTTCGCGGCTGGCCTGCGCAATCACCTCATTGTCTTCGTTGACAATATCCACCCATTCCGTGCTTGCCAAATGATTCTGCTCCACCATCAGAAAACCTTCTCTCTCATGCGCTCTTGCGGCGCGTTGTGCAGTTGACGGGTAAATTACGGGTTAATTGCCACCTCTGCAATAACCCGTTGATCATTGAGTGCTAAAACCTGCAATTTATTACCGTCCAGCAGGCCGAAACTGGCGGGGAATCCCCCTTTCGGGATGCTGACGGAACCGGGGTTAAAATGGAAGATATCGCCCCGTTTTTCGGCAACCGGAATATGAGTATGACCATAAACCAGCACATCGCCAGTCGCCAGCGGCGGCAGGTTGTCCGGGCCGAACAGATGTCCATGCGTCAGAAACAGCCGCTGATTCGGCGTCAGTACCTGCTGCCACGGCGCCGTCATGGGAAATTTCAGCAGCATCTGATCCACTTCGCTGTCGCAATTGCCGCGCACGGCGATAATACGAGCAGCCTGCGTGTTCAGACGTTCTGCGACCTCTGCGGGCGCATACCCGGGCAGCAGCGCATTACGCGGACCGTGGTTTAACACATCGCCCAGCACCACCAGATAACGCGCGCCGCTTTCCGCAAACAGGGACAGTACGCGTTCTGTGGCCGGCAGCGCGCCGTGAATATCCGATGCAAACATCAGTTTCATCAATCATTCCTCCACAAATAACCGCGCTATCATAGCGGATTACGCGGCTGGCTTCAGCCTGCGCGTGCCGCTGAAAGCGCCGCAAAACGCTGTACTGAAGCGCGCTGCCACTGGAACGCAGCATAATCCGCCAGACGTTCCGGCACGTCGTCGCCGTGCAGCATCAGCCGGTTAATCATCAGCGCAAGATCGGCATCGGCAATGCACCATTCGCCAAACAGATTCGGCTTGCCGTCCGCCAGCAGCGCCCCGGCGGTACTGAACAGTTTCGCCGCGCTCGCCTGCGCCGTCTGGCTCAGCGGCGGCAGCTTCGCGCCGCCAAAGATGACTGAGGTCGGGCGCTCTTCGCGAATCGGCATCAGGTCGCTTCTCAGCCAGGCCTGAACCTGCCGGGCCCGGGCGCGCTTTTCGAGATCGTGCGGATACAGGCGCTCCCACTGCGGCGGCGCAAAACGCTCATCAAGATATTCCGTAATCGCTGACGATTCGCTGAGTTCGAACGCATCCACTTCCAGCAGCGGCACGCGGCGCGTTTGCACGTAGCCTTTCCAGCTATCCTGCAGATGTTCGCCGCGATCGAGATCGACGGTTTTCACGCTAAAGTGCAGGCCTTTTTCCTGCAAAGCGACATAGACGGACATCACATACGGCGAATAAAACTGAGAATCAGACCACAGCGTAATCACAGGACGGCTCATAGCTTCCTCAACGGGCTAACGGGTGAATACTTCAACATATCGCGTCTTTTACAGGCTGTCACTTGATGAAAACTCACAGAGCGGTCTTCGCCGCCTATACTCGAAAAGCGGTGCCCACAACAATAACCACCTGAGCTCGGGAGTTAAGATGATTGATCTCTATTATGCTCCTACCCCAAACGGCCACAAAGTCACGCTGTTTCTCGAAGAGGCGCAGCTGGCTTATCGGCTGATACGTGTAGATATCAGTAAGGGCGACCAGTTCCGCCCGGAGTTCCTGTCGATTTCACCGAATAATAAAATCCCGGCCATCGTCGACCACGTTCCCGCGGACGGCGGCGCGCCGCTGGCCCTGTTTGAGTCAGGCGAAATATTGCTGTATCTGGCGGAAAAATCCGGAAAGCTGCTCAGCGGCGAGCTGCGCGAACGCCATGTTACCCTGCAGTGGCTGTTCTGGCAGGTGGGCGGGCTGGGGCCGATGCTTGGGCAAAACCATCATTTTAATCATTTTGCGCCTCAGCCGGTGCCGTACGCCATTGAGCGTTATCAGGTTGAGACCCTGCGGTTATACAACGTGCTGAATAAGCGCCTTGAGCGCTCGCCGTGGCTTGGCGGCGAGCACTACAGCATAGCGGATATCGCCTGCTGGCCGTGGATCAACGCCCACCAGCGCCAGCGTATCGACCTCGATAACTTCCCGGCGGTGAAGAACTGGTTTGAGCGCATCAGCCAGCGTCCGGCAACGGTTCTGGCGATGCAGAAGGCGCAAGCTTAATCACGCGCTTTTCATGTATTATGGCTGGGATAACAACAAGGAGGAAACCTGCAATGTCTATGTCCCAGCCAGATGCCGTCATCCGCATTAAAAACCTGCGTCTGCGTACCTTTATCGGTATTAAAGAAGAGGAAATCGCCAACCGACAGGATGTCGTTATCAACGTCGCCATCCACTACCCGGCCGAAAAAGCGCGCAGCAGCGAAGATATCAACGACGCGCTGAACTACCGCACCATCACCAAAACCATCATTCAGCATATTGAGAATAACCGCTTCTCTTTGCTGGAAAAATTAACTCAGGATGTGCTCAATATCGCATGCGAGCATCGCTGGGTCACTTATGCTGAAGTAGAGATCGATAAACTTCACGCGCTGCGGTATGCCGATTCGGTGTCGATGACCATGAGCTGGCGACGCTAGGCGCAACCCGGGAGGTTGCATGAAAATCCTGATTACCGGCGGTACGGGCCTGATTGGCCGTCATCTGATCCCGCGTCTGCTTGAGCTCGGCCACCAGATTATCGTGGTGACCCGTAGCCCGGAAAAAGCGCGCCAGCGGCTCGACGCACGCGTCGGGCTATGGAAAGGACTCGACGCCTGCCAGAATCTCGATGGTATTGATGCAGTCATTAACCTCGCCGGGGAGCCCATCGCCGACAAGCGCTGGACGGCGCAGCAAAAGCAGCGGTTGTGCGACAGCCGATGGCAGATAACCCAGAGGCTGGTCGATTTACTGCGGGCGGGCACCCGGCCCCCGGCGGTCTTTATCTCTGGCTCCGCGGCGGGCTATTATGGCGATCTCGGCGAAGTGGTCGTCACCGAAGACGAGCCGCCGCACAATGAATTTACCCATAAGCTTTGCGCCCGCTGGGAACAAATCGCCCAGCAGGCGCAAAGCGACGTCACCCGCGTCTGCCTGCTGCGCACCGGCGTGGTGCTTGCGCCCAGAGGCGGCATTCTGTCGAAAATGACGCCAGCGTTTAAGCTCGGCCTCGGCGGGCCTATTGGCAGCGGGCGCCAGTATCTGGCGTGGATCCACGTCGACGATATGGTTAACGGCATTCTCTGGCTGCTCGATAACCCCCTCAGCGGACCGTTTAATATGGTTTCGCCCTACCCGGTGCGTAATGAGCAGTTTGCCCACGCGCTGGGTCACGCCCTGAACCGTCCGGCCATCTTCCGCACGCCCGCCGCCGCCATACGGCTGCTGATGGGCGAATCCTCGGTACTGGTGCTGGGCGGGCAGCGGGCGCTGCCAAAACGTCTTGAAGACAGCGGCTTTGCGTTTCGCTGGTATGACTTAGAAGAAGCGCTGGCGGACGTGGTGAAATAATTCCGCCAGCAGCAGGCTGATAAACCCCGGTCACGCGCGTGACCGGGTGTACGCGGATTACTTCAGCGATCCTTTGAGGAACTGCTGCAGGCGCGGGCTTTTCGGGTTGCCGAACAGCTCGTCCGGGTGGCCCTCTTCTTCGATAAGTCCCTGGTGCAGGAAAATCACGTGTGAGGACACGTGGCGGGCAAAGCCCATCTCGTGCGTTACCACCACCATGGTTTTCCCCTCTTCCGCCAGCTTCTGCATGATGCGCAGCACTTCACCGACCAGCTCAGGGTCAAGCGCGGAGGTCGGTTCGTCAAACAGCAGCACCTCCGGCTCCATCGCCAGCGCGCGGGCGATGGACACACGCTGCTGCTGGCCGCCGGAGAGATGCACCGGATACTTAATCTGCTGGCGCTCATCGATACCCACTTTCGCCAGATATTTGACCGCGCGTTCACGGGCTTCCTGCTTGCTCAGGCCCAGCACCTGAATCGGCGCTTCCATGACGTTCTCCAGCACCGTCATATGGCTCCACAGGTTGAAGTGCTGGAACACCATCGTCAGGCGGGTGCGCAGCAGACGCAGCTGGTTTTTATCCGCCACCTTAAGCTGCCCGTCTTTATCACGCACCAGCGAGATATTCTGGCCGCTGACTACAATGTTGCCTTCGCTCGGCTTTTCGAGGAAGTTGATACAGCGCAGGAAGGTGCTCTTCCCCGACCCCGACGAGCCGATAATACTGATCACATCACCGGCGTTAGCCTTCAGTGACACCCCTTTCAGCACTTCATGTTCGCCGTAGCGCTTGTGCAGATCGATTACGTTTAATTTATTGTCAGGCATGATGTTCTCAGTGTGTCGAAGAGGGTTTCACATGTTGCAGCCAGCGTTTTTCCGCTTTGCGGAACAGGCTAATCAGCCCATAAGAGATAATCAGATACAGCACCGCGGCGATACCGAATGCCGTAAAGGGCTGATAGGTCGCCGAGTTAATATCGCGGGCTATCTTCAGCAAATCCGGTACCGTGGCCGTGAACGCCAGCGCCGTTGAGTGCAGCATCAGGATAACCTCATTGCTGTACGCCGGCAGCGCAATGCGCAGCGCGGAAGGCAGAATAATACAGCGATAGAGCTTCACGCTGGAGAAGCCGTACGCGCGAGCGGCTTCCACCTCTCCGGCCGGAACGGCGCGGATCGCACCGGCGAAAATCTCGGTGGTATAGGCGCAGGTGTTGAGGGTTAACGCCAGCACCGTACAGTTCAGCCCGCTGCGGAAGAAGGCGTTCAGCAACTCAGTGCCTTTCACGATTTCCAGCGTATACATCCCCGAGTAAAACACCAGCAGCTGAACGTACAGCGGCGTACCGCGGAAAATATAGGTAAACAACCAGATGGGGAACTGGATGTACTTGTTGCTCGAGACGCGGCCAATCGCCAGAAACAGCGCCAGCACGCCCCCCATCACCACGGAGGAGATCAGCAGCCACAGGGTAATGGCCACGCCGGTAAAGCGGTAGCCGTCGGTCCACAGCAGGGACTTCCAGTATTCCTGAATAATATCGATCACAGGTCGGCCCTCTTCACGCCCACGGAGTAACGACGCTCGAGCAGCAGCAGAACGCCGTTCGACACCGTCGTGAATACCAGATAAATAACGCCGCAGACGATAGCGAAGTAAAACGGCTCCCAGGTACTCTTACCGGCAAGCTGCGTCGCCTTCACCACATCCTCCAGCCCGAGCAGGGAGACCAGCGCCGTGGCTTTGAGAATGACCTGCCAGTTGTTGCCGATCCCCGGCAGCGCAAAGCGCATCATCGCCGGAAACAGGATACGTCGGAAGGTTTGACGGCTGGTAAAGCCGAAAGCGGTCGCGGCCTCAATGTGCCCTTTCGGCACCGCCAGAAACGCGCCGCGGAAGGTCTCGGTAAAATACGCGCCGTAGATAAAGCCGAGCGTGATGATACCGGCGATCATCGGGTCAATGTCGAACTGCGCCATCCCCATGGCGTCGGTTATTGTGTTCAGCGCAATCTGCAGCCCGTAAAAAATCAGCAGCATCAGCACCAGATCCGGCACACCGCGAATCAGCGTGGTATACCCTTCAAAAATCAGCGCCAGCCCGCGATTGCCAGAAAGCTTCGCCGCCGCACCCGCCAGGCCTATCAGCACCGCCAACACCACCGAGCTGATAGCCAGCTCAAGTGTGACAAGGGCTCCCTGGAAAATGACTTGTGAAAACCCGTACAGCATTCAGCCTGTCCTGTCTGTTCAGTACCGCCGCCTCTGGAAACGTCAGAAACGGCGGCTAATGCAGTGATTACTCACCGTATACGTTGAAATCGAAGTACTTCTTCGCCAACTTGTCGTAAGTGCCATCTGCACGCATTTGTGCAAAGGCTTTATTCAGCGCTTCACGCAGCTCATTATCTTCTTTGCGCAGGCCCATACCGGTGCCGACGCCGAACAGTTTCTCGTCCTTAATCGACGGGCCGCCGAACTGATAATCTTTACCGATAGGCTGTTTGAGGAAGCCTTCGCTGGCCGCGACTTCATCCTGGAATGCCGCATCGATACGACCTGCCGTCAGGTCAGAATAGATATTGTCCTGGCCCTGATAGGAGACGATTTCGATGCCTTTCGGCGCCCAGTGTTCGTTGCCGTAGGTTTCCTGCGTAGTGCCCTGCAGGACGCCGACGCGCTTGCCCTTCAGCGTGCTGAGCTCAGGCGTTACCGGGCTGCCTTTTTTCACCACCAGGCGAGAATCGGCTGCATAGAGCTTGTCGGTGAACGCAATCTCCTGCTGACGCTTTTCGGTGATCGACAGTGAAGACATAATGGCGTCGATCTTCTTCGCTTTTAACGATGGGATCAGCGCGTCCAGTGGGTTCTCAACGAAGGTACATTGCGTATTAATACGCTTACACAGCTCTTTCGCCAGATCGATGTCAAAACCGACCAGTTCGCCCTGCGCGTTTTTCGATTCGAAGGGAGCATAAGTCGGATCGGTACCGATACGGACTTTTTGCGGAATTGCTGCGAATACCGTGGAAACGCTGGAAAGTGCCAGCGCAAGAGAAAGCGTCAACGCCAGTTTTTTCATAACTATCCTCAACAGACTGTCATTTTTACGGGTTTAACAGAAGTATCTGAAACAGTTATCGTGCCACCTTTTAGGCGATTAAGGCAAAACTTTCCACCCGTTACGCAGCACTTTTTTGCACTATAAATGCTTAACTATGCACACCCTCACCAAAATGGTGCACTTTTTGCACCATAAAAGAGCAGGAAAAGGTTAATACACACCTGTATAGATCACTGTTTTGCCCGAAAGGCCCGGCAAGCCGGGCCTGTAGCGTCTTAGTTGCCGTAGACGTTAAAGTCGAAGTATTTCTTCGCCATCTTGTCGTAAGTACCGTCTTTGCGCAGATCGGCCAGCGCTTTATCAAACGCCGCTTTCAGCTCGACATCGTCCTTACGCAGGCCAACGCCGGTCCCATCGCCAAAGTACTTCTTGTCCTTAACGGAAGGGCCCGCAAACGCATAGTCCTTACCGGCTGGCTGCTTCAGGAAGCCTTCGCTGGCAGCGACTTCATCCTGGAATGCCGCATCAAGACGACCGGCCGCCAGATCGGAATAGATCAGATCCTGGTTCTGATAGGCCACAACATCCACACCTTTGGTACGCCAGTTCTCGTTGGCGTACGCTTCCTGAGTGGAGCCCTGCAGCACCCCAACGTGCTTGCCTTTCAGCGAGTCAATGGTAGGGACGATCGGCGAGCCTTTGGTCGCAATAAGACGCGAATCCGCCGCGTACAGCTTGTCAGAGAAGGCTATCTCCTGCTGGCGCTTTTCGGTGATTGAGAGGGAGGAAATAATGGCATCGATTTTCTTTGCCTTCAGCGAAGGGATCAGGGAATCGAAATCGCTGCCTACCCAGGTACACTTGATCTGCATGCGTTTGCACATCTCGTTACCCAGATCGATATCGAACCCGACAAAATCGCCTTTAGCATCTTTCGATGAGAACGGCGCATAGGTCGCATCAGTGCCGATACGAACGTTATGCGGCAGCGCCGCAAAAACGCTGGAAGCGCTGCTGATCCCAAGCAACAAAGAGAGAGCCAGAACTGTCTTCTTCATACATTACCCTTAAGTCTCGTGATGCCGTTGCGTGTGTTATGTTGTTTGTCGTGTTGTGTATTGCAATCCAGACCTGCACGTTTTATGCCACTCTGGACCCACGGCTGAAAACAACCGTTAGCGTGTTAATAAAACGTTGCAAATATGTCTCAAGAATGAAAGATACCAGCTATGGCAAATAAACCGCAGCGCTAAACAGCGAAAAAAGGGATTAAATGTTGAGGATTTGATCGGGGCTACAAAATCGCCCAATTCCAGGGCGAAGCGGCAACGCATGCACTATATTAGTGCAGTTAACGTGCACCCTGCCAGCGGGTAAAAAGGTCTTCGGAAAGGGTGATGTCGAACTGATCCAGCACTCGGTTAACGGTCTGATTAATCAGGTCATCAATCGACTGCGGACGGTGATAAAACGCCGGCACCGGCGGCATGATCGTCGCGCCGATTTCCGCCGCCTGGGTCATCAGCCGCAGATGGCCAAGATGCAGCGGCGTCTCGCGCACGCAAAGCACAAGTGGGCGACGCTCCTTCAGTACTACATCCGCCGCGCGGGTCAGCAGACCGTCGGTATAGCTGTTCACAATGCCGGACAGCGTTTTCATTGAACACGGTAAAATTACCATCCCTGCCGTTTTAAACGACCCGGAAGAGATAGCGGCGGCGATATCGCGGGCATCATGCACCACGTCGGCCAGCGCCTGCACCTCGCGCAGAGAAAAATCGGTTTCCAGGGTTAACGTCTGGCGGGCGGCCGGGCTTATCACCAGATGACTTTCCACTTCGGGAACATCGCGCAATACCTGCAGTAAACGTACGCCGTAAATTGCGCCGCTTGCGCCCGATATGCCCACAATGAGTCGTTTCATGATTTCGCCCCGCCATTCATCTGGGGCAGACTGTGCCGCATTTGTCGGGCAGTTGCAAGACGCAGTCCCCCGCTTTGTCACAAGCGGAGGACCGGAAGAGGTTAGCCTTCGTTATGCATCTCTAAGTTTTCCACTTCGTTCTGACGCAGCACCGCTTTGGCGTCGTCATTGCGCAGGGAATCCAGATAGTCGAGATACTGCTGATCGACATCCTTCGTCACGTACACGCCGTTGAACACCGAGCATTCAAACTGCTGGATGTCCGGGTTTTCGGCGCGTACCGCGTCGATCAGGTCGTCAAGATTCTGGAAGATCAGACCGTCTGCGCCGATAATCTGGCGGATCTCATCAACTTCGCGACCGTGGGCGATCAGTTCATTAGCGGTCGGCATATCGATGCCGTATACGTTCGGGAAGCGAATTTCCGGCGCGGCGGAAGCCAGATACACCTTCTTCGCCCCGGCCTCGCGCGCCATCTCAATAATCTGCTCCGAGGTGGTGCCGCGAACGATGGAGTCATCCACCAGCAGCACGTTCTTGTCGCGGAACTCGGCGCGGTTAGCATTAAGCTTGCGGCGTACGGACTTACGGCGCAGCTGCTGGCCCGGCATGATAAAGGTGCGGCCGACGTAGCGGTTTTTCACAAATCCCTGACGGTACGGCTTGCCCAGAATACGCGCAATTTCCAGCGCGATATCGCAGGAGGTTTCCGGAATCGGAATGACCACATCGATATCCAGATCTTCCCACTCGCGGGCGATTTTCTCGCCGAGCCGGGTGCCCATATTGACGCGTGCGCTGTAGACGGAAATTTTATCGATAAAGGAGTCCGGGCGCGCGAAGTAGACATACTCGAACAGGCACGGATTGCTGACCGGGTTATCCGCGCACTGGCGGGTAAACAGCTGGCCCTTTTCGGTAATGTAGATAGCTTCGCCAGGCGCTACGTCGCGCAGGAATTCAAAGCCCAGGGTATCCAGCGCCACGCTTTCCGACGCCACCATATATTCGGTACGACCGTCGCCGATATCGCGCTTGCCCAGCACCAGCGGGCGAATGCCGTTCGGGTCGCGGAAGGCCACCATACCGTGTCCGATAATCATCGCCACGCAGGCGTAAGCGCCGCGAATCTGGCGGTTGGTTGCCGCGATGGCGGCAAAAATGTTGTCGGCTTCAAGCGGATAGTGACGGAAGTTATCCAGCTCGCTGGCAAATACGTTGAGCAGGATTTCAGAATCAGACGTGGTGTTGATGTGACGACGTTTCTCTTCAAACAGCTTTTTACGCAGCTCATGCGCATTGGTCAGGTTGCCGTTGTGCGCAAGCGTAATGCCATAAGGGGAGTTGACGTAAAAAGGCTGCGCCTCGGACGCGCTGGAGCTGCCTGCCGTGGGATAACGAACATGGCCAATCCCCATATTGCCCTGCAGGCGCTGCATGTGGCGGGCTTCAAATACATCGCTCACCAGGCCGTTCGCTTTACGCAAGCGGAAGCCGTTGTTCGCATCAATCGTGATGATGCCCGCAGCATCCTGCCCACGGTGCTGCAGCACCGTTAACGCGTCATAAATCGACTGGTTGACCGGCATAACACCGGCGATACCGACAATACCGCACATACGTCTTTTCCTCGTTAAGCAACGACCCAAAGCTTATACTTTGGGCAAGAAACTTGACGAGCTTTGAAGGTATTCAAAAAACCATCTGATAACCGGCGAAAAATAGGGAATAAACTGCGACTGCTGCCAGTCTGCGCTTTTTGCCATACCGGTAAAGGTGTCGAGGAAAAACAGGATAGCGGCGATAATCAACACCCCACGCAATGCGCCGAAGCAGATCCCCAATACCCTGTCAGTACCCGACAAACCGGTTCTCTCCACCAGCTGACCTATCACGTAGTTGACGATAGCGCCGACGATGAGCGTCGCGATAAACAGCGCCGCAATAGCAATCCCATTTCGAACCCGTTCGTCTTCAAAGCCCGTAAACCAGACAGACAGGTCGGTGTAGTAATGGCTGGCCACGTAAAAAGCACAGCCCCACGTCACCAACGATAATGCTTCACGAACAAAGCCGCGGATAAGGCTCACCAGGCAAGAAAAACCCAGCACCGCAATAATGGCGTAATCAATCCAGACCATATGTGTCCCACGATGTTACGCCCTGTCGTCCGGTTCGGGGCGCATTCTAACAGAAAAAGAAAACGTTTGCGTAGGGATTTCCGTGCCCTACAAAAATAAAAAAAGCGCTGAAAAAACGTTCAGCGCCAGGTGCCGTAACGGCCTGTTTCCCTCGCGCAGACCCTCTCCTCTTGCGGGAGAGGGGTCAGCTTAAGGGCGAGTTAATTAGGCGTATATCCCATCACAACGCCGTTCAGCCCCGACAGCCGGTTCAGTTCACCCAGCGAACCTTTCAGCTTATCTTTCGATGCGTCCGGTCCCACCAGGATGCGGGTAATTTTACCCTGTGTCGGCGTGGAAGGCGATGTGTAAACCTTGAAGCCTGCACCGCGTAATTTGCCTACGATTTCATTGACTTTATCGGCATTCTTCAGCGCGCCCAGCTGTACGATATAGGCCTTGCCGACCGGCGCGGGCATGTTATCCGCGACCGGTTTCTGCGGCGCTGGCGCAGACTCTGTCGCCACCGCCAGCTGCTCGCTGGCGGTATCCCGCGCCGGCTTTGGCTGCGGCTGCGGTTTTTGCGCTACGGGCTTAGGTTTTGGCGGCGCCACCGGCTCTGGCGTCTGGTCAATATCGCTACCGCCGCTGTTAACCGCCATGCGCGATGCGTCCAGCGAAGGCGCGGCGGCGTCTCCGGCCCGCACCTCTTCCGCAGCACCTTCCGGCGGCTGCGACGGCAGCGCCTGCGTTGCGGCAGGCAGCATATCCGGCTCATCCTTATCGCCAGGCTTCGGTACCAGCGGGATTGCCGCAAACTCGTCCTGATAATGCTTTTTCTGGCCGTCAAGCAGCCCGGGGAGCACAATCACCCCGAGCGCTACCAGCGCAATGGTTCCGACTAAACGATTCTGAAACTTACTCGCCACCGGTTCTCCCCGCGTCCATCTCTTCCATTACATGGGCTACCGTGTGGAAGGACCCACACACCAGCACCGTATCTTCGGGGCGGGCATCGGCCATCGCCGTATGCCACGCCTGCGCTACAGTGGCATAGACTTCGCCATCGCGCAAATGTTCCACCAGCTGTTCCGCCGTCGCGCCTCGCGGCCCCTCAAGCGGCGCACAGTACCACCGATCGACAACTTCCGTCAGACACGCCAGCGTGCCCGCGATATCTTTATCATGAAGCATACCAATCACCGCCAGCGTGCGCCCGGTCTTTGGCAAGTTTTTGAGACGTCCGGCGAGGTACGCCGCCGCGTGCGGGTTGTGCGCCACGTCCAGAATAAGCCGCGGCGCGGCGCTGACTATCTGAAAGCGCCCAGGCAACGTCGCGCCGGCGATGCCGTCGCGGATCGCCTGCTCATCGACCGAAAGCCCGCTGGCGCGCAGCGCGGCAAGCGCGGTCGCGGCGTTAGGCTGCGGCACCTGCGGCAGCGGTAAACCGTTCAGCTCGCCCTGCTTATCGCTAAACCGCCAGCTGTCGTTTGCCACCTCAAAGCGCCAGTCGACGCCGCGACGCAGCAGCAGCGCCCCTTTTTCCACCGCCACCTCGGCAATCGTCTGCGGCATATCCGGCTCCCCGACCACCGCCGGTTTGCCCGCGCGGAAAATCCCCGCTTTTTCGCGGCCGATGCTTTCCCGGTCCGGCCCCAGCCAGTCAATATGATCGAGCGCGATGCTGGTCACCACCGCCACATCAGCATCAACGATGTTGGTCGCATCCAGACGGCCGCCGAGGCCCACCTCGAGGATAACCACGTCCAGCTGAGCGGCTTTAAACAGCCACAGCGCGGACAGCGTACCGAACTCAAAGTAGGTCAGCGACGTTTCGCCCCGTGCCGCTTCAATGGCGGCAAAGGAAGCCGTATGCGCCGATTCCGGCAGCTCTTCGCCCTGAATCCGTACCCGCTCGGTGTAGCGCACCAGATGCGGCGAGCTGTAGACGCCCACCTTTAAGCCTGCGGCCATCAGGATGGACTCCAGCGTCCGGCAGGTGGTGCCTTTACCGTTGGTACCCGCCACGGTGAAGACGAATGGCGCCGGTTTCTGCACCGCCATGCGCGTCGCCACGTCGCTCACGCGCGTTAACCCGAGATCGATCGTTTTTGTATGCAGATGTTCAAGATAAGAAAGCCACGTGGCCAGGGGCGACGTGGCGAGAGGAAGTTGGTCTTTTTCCATGATGCCCGCGATTGTTAACGGTGAAGAAAAGCAAAAAGGGCAGCGCCTGGTGGCCCTGCCCTTTGCATTATCAGGCCTCTGGTTCCTGATCCGGTACCGGCGGCACCACCACGCCTTCGCGCGGCGTATCCGGATTCGGCGCCGGGAGATTCATCAGCTTCGCCAGGACGCTGGCAAGCTTAAAGCGCATTTCCGGACGGCGAACAATCATGTCGATCGCGCCTTTTTCAATCAGGAATTCGCTGCGCTGGAAGCCCGGCGGCAATTTTTCACGCACGGTCTGCTCAATAACGCGAGGTCCGGCAAAGCCGATCAGCGCTTTCGGTTCGGCGATGTTGAGGTCGCCAAGCATCGCAAAGCTCGCGGACACGCCGCCCATGGTCGGGTCGGTCAGCACGGAGATGTACGGCAGACCCCGCTCCTGCATCTTCGCCAGCGCCGCAGAGGTTTTCGCCATCTGCATCAGCGACATCAGCGCTTCCTGCATGCGCGCGCCGCCGGAGGCGGAGAAGCACACCAGCGGGCAGTTATTTTCCAGCGCCTGCTCGACGGCACGGACAAAACGCGCGCCGACCACAGAGCCCATTGAGCCGCCCATAAAGGAGAACTCAAACGCCGCCGCGACCACAGGCATGCCGAACAGCGTGCCTTTCATCACGACCAGCGCGTCTTTCTCGCCGGTCTCTTTCTGCGCAGAGGCCAGACGGTCTTTGTATTTCTTGGAGTCACGAAACTTCAGCACGTCTTTCGGCTCAAGTTCGCTACCCAGTTCCACCAGAGTTCCTTCGTCCAGCAGGCTATGCAGGCGATTGCGCGCTGTCATACGCATGTGGTGATCGCACTTCGGGCAAACCTCCAGGTTGCGCTCCAGCTCTGCACGGTACAGAACCTGACCGCAGCTGTCGCACTTGGTCCATACCCCTTCCGGGATACTCGCCTTGCGGGTGGGGGTTATATTGCTTTTAATTCGTTCAATCCAGCTCATTGATAACCTTTCTGCCTGAACCTGGTCGATGCCAGTTTTGCCATAAGCGGCAAATAATGCCATTTTTACCGCTTACAGACCATGAAATGTTGCACATTAAAACATAAGAGCCAGAAACATGGGACAAAAAAGTGGTCTAACCCCTTTCTGTCCCCTGCTTTACTACGCTCGTGGCGTTATTTCACCTGTTTCGCCTGTTTTGCCGCCGCGCGCTTGTGACGGATGATTTCAATAACCCCCGGCAGCACCGACAGAACAATAATCGCGACAATCAGCAGCTTCAGGTTTTCCTGCACGATAGGCAGATCGCCGAACAGGTAGCCCGCATAGGTGAACAGCAGCACCCACAGCAGCGCGCCCACCACGTTATAGGCGGCAAAGTGGCGGTAGGACATATGCCCCATCCCGGCCACAAACGGCGCAAACGTACGGACGATAGGCACAAAACGCGCCAAAATGATGGTTTTCCCGCCGTGTTTTTCATAAAACGCGTGGGTCTTGTCGAGATAGCTGCGGCGGAAGATTTTCGAATTCGGATTGCTGAATAGCTTCTCGCCGAACACCCGGCCAATCGTATAGTTCAGCGCATCGCCGATAATCGCCGCGAGCACCATCAGCGCCACCATCAGGTGGACGTTCAGATCGTTCGTCGGCAGCGCGGAGAGCGCCCCGGCGACAAACAGCAGCGAATCGCCAGGCAGGAACGGCGTCACCACCAGGCCCGTTTCACAAAACAGGATCAAAAACAGAATGGCATACACCCAGACGCCGTAGTTGGCGACCAGTTCAGCCAGGTGAACATCAATATGCAGAATGAAATCAATTAAAAAGCGAATCAAATCCATAGTTGTCTAACCTTTAATGACTGCATGATTCAGTCCGCCAGAAACAGCGGCCCCATAGGCGGTTTTGGAAGGTCGAAACGCTCCGGATAATCCACCGAAACGAGATACAGCCCTTCCGCTTTTGCCGTTGCCGCCGCAAGCGTCCTGTCCTTCGCGGCCAACAGCTCTGCAATCCAGCTCTCCGGCTGGTTTCCGGCGCCTACTTCCATCAGGCTGCCCACAATATTCCGCACCATATGATGTACAAACGCGTTGGCTTTGATATCCACCACCACATACGCACCGTAACGCTCAACGTTAATGTGCATAACGTTTCGCCACGGCGTGCGCGACTGGCACTGCACCGCCCGAAACGACGTAAAATCATTCTCCCCCAGCAGGCACTGCGCAGCACGCTGCATCCGCGCGGCATCAAGCGGCTGGTGGTAATGCGTAACGCCCTGGCTTAGCACCGCCGGGCGCAGGCGATGATTATAGATGACATAGCGATAGCGACGCGCCGTTGCGCTGAAGCGCGCGTGAAAATCATCGGCGACATATTTCACCCAGCGCACCGCAATGTCACCAGGTAAATTCGCATTTACGCCCAGCGTCCACGCGGCGTCTTTACGCTCCGCGCGGGTTTCAAAATGAACAACCTGTCCGGTGCCGTGCACGCCGGCATCGGTACGTCCGGCGCAAAACACGGTTACCGGCTCGTTAGCCACCTGCGAGAGCGCTTTTTCCAGCTTTTCCTGCACGCTGCGCACTTCGTTCTGCCGCTGCCAGCCGTAATACTTGCTGCCGTCATATTCAATACCGAGGGCGATTTTATACACCGGCAGTTGTTCCGCTTCAGACATCAGTACAGATACTCCTGCACCAGCTTCTCAGCAATCTTCACCGCCATCAGCGCGCCGCCGAAGCGCACGTTATCGGCAACCGACCAGAACTGAATCTGTTCCGGCATGCCGTAATCGTTACGTACGCAGCCCACCGACAGATGCGCGCTGCCGGACGCATCGCCCACCTGGGTCGGAAATTCGTTTTCTTCCGACAGGACGATATCTTCGCCGCGGGCGAAAGCATCGCGCGCTTCCTCCGCCGCCAGCGGACGCAGCGCCTCGAAGCTCACCATCTGGGCGTGGCCGTAAAAGACCGGCGCGCGGACGCAGTGCGCGGAAATCATGACGCCTTCGTCCTGCAGAATCTTGCGGACCTCATCGACAATGCGGCGCTCTTCGCGCACGCTGCCTTCGCTATCCGGCAGCAGCGGCAGCATGTTGAACGCCAGCTGCTGACCAAAAAAGTCATCTTCATCGATGGGGATCCCGTTGAGCAGTTTCGCGCTCTGACCGGCCAGCGCATCAACCGCTTTTTTACCCTGCGCCGAGGCCGACAGCAGGTTGGTGACTGCAATGCGCGACAGTCCGCCCTCATCAATCAGCGGCTTCAGCGCGGCAAGCAGCTGGCTGGACAGGCTGCCCGGGACGGCAATGATGTTGCGGTTACGGTAGTCGGCCAGCACGAACGGGTTCACTTCCGGCACCACCAGCGGCACGTCAGGTTCGAGCGCGAACAGCCCGCTAAGATCGATAATCAGGCAGCCCGCGTTAACGGCTTCTTCGGCATACGTTGCAGAAGCCTCGGCGCCGGCGGCAAAAAACGCCAGCTGCGCCTGGGTCCAGTCAAACGCGGCGGCATCCTGAACCATGACGGATTTACCGCCAAAACGCAGGTGCTCACCGGCGCTGTCAGCACGCGCCAGCGCATAGATTTCCCCCACCGGGAACTGACGCTCAGCAAGTGTTTCGAGCAGGGCTTCACCGACGGCGCCCGTGGCGCCTAAAATGGCAATATTCCAGCCTTCAGACATGGTGGTTTACTCCAGAAATAAAATGACCGCCCCGCCAGCATAGTGACGGGGGAGTCTTAAGAAGACATTAACGGACGGAATGGTTGTGAGTATAAACTGCGTTAAATCCCAGCTTATGCAGCAGTTCGGCTGCCGCTTTATCGTCACACATAACGTATAGCGACGACCATTCACGTCGTTCGAGATAATTTTTACGCAATTTATCGAATTCACCCGGAATTCCCGCTACTTTTCGCAGCGGCGCATCATCGCGGCGCACATCATACACTAAATGCACCAGCCTTTTCAGCGTAGACTCGTCGAGCGCGCCGTGAAGCGTGACACGACCGAATTCCGGCGCGGGCAGCAGCGAGTCGAGCGCCACCTGCTGCGGATGCCCGATAAACTGGCTATAGGCTTCAAAGACCTGCGTGGTCCCGCGCGCTTTCCCTTCCAGCGTATAGCCCGCAATGTGCGCCGTACCGATATCTACCCGTTCGAGCAGCGCGGTATTGAGCTCCGGCTCCGGCTCCCACACGTCCAGCACTACGCTGAGCGGCTGGCCCGCCTGCAAGCGCGCCAGCAGCGCGGCGTTATCCACCACCGGGCCGCGGCAGGCGTTAATTAAAATCGTCCCCGGCTTCAGGCGGCGGATCAGGGCGTCATCCGCCAGATGCAGCGTCCGGTAGGGCCCGTCTTTAAACAGCGGCGTATGGAAGGTCAGGATATCCGCCTCCTGCACCAGCTCATCCAGCGTGCGGAAATCCTCATCGTCGCCCTTATCGGCGCGCGGCGGGTCGCACAGCAGCGTGCGGATCCCCAACGCCTCCAGGCGTTTTTGCAGACGCCCGCCGACGTTGCCGACGCCGACAATCCCCACGGTGCGATCCGCAAGGGAAAAGCCATCGCGTTCCGCCAGCATCAGCAGCGCGGAGAACACATACTCCACAACCGCAATGGCGTTACAGCCCGGCGCTGCCGAAAAACCGATTCCCGCCTGCGCAAGCCAGGCATCATCCACATGATCGGTACCTGCCGTTGCCGTACCGACAAATTTGACCGGTTTCCCGGCAAGCAGCGCTTCATTCACTTTAGTGACCGAACGCACCATTAACGCGTCCGCATCGTCCAGCTCATGCTGCGGAATTGGGCGTCCGGCAACGGCCTTTACCTCACCCAGGCGGCTGAACAGCTCGCGGGCGTAGGGCATATTTTCATCAACGAGGATTTTCACGGTACAGTACCTGTGTGAGACGAGAGTTAACCGGGGAAGTGTGCCATAATCTTGCCGCCAGGAACACAGACAACCTGGATGACACCGGTCGGACACACAGGATCCATCATGACGCAACCCATCTCTGGTATGCCCGCGCGCCCGCCTGCGGAAGGTCTTCCCCCCTCGGTACCTGGCGAACAGCCCCTATCCACCCAGCAGCGTACGGTGCTTGAACGGCTGGTAACCCGGTTGATCGCGCTCACCTCGCAGCAAAATGCGGAAGTGTGGGCCGGGGTTAAGCATGATTTGGGGCTCAAGGGAGATGCGCAACTGCTGTCGCGCCACTTCCCGGCGGCAGAGCAGAACCTTAACCATCGTCTGGAAAACGCCCAGCAAAACCTGAGCGTGCGCCAGACGCTTTCCCAGCTGACGGAGCTTCTGAGCCTTGGCAATAACCGTCAGGCGGTCAGCGATTTTATCCGCCAGCAGTATGGCCAGACGGCGCTCAGCCAGCTCACGCCGGAGCAGCTGCGCAACGTGCTGCAGCTGCTGCAAAACAACCAGCTGAACATTCCGCAGCCGCAGCAGCGCCCGGCAACCGCGCGCCCCCTGCTGCCCGCGGAGCACAACACGCTCAATCAGCTGGTGAATAAGGTGTCGGCCGCCACCGGGGAATCCAGCAAAATTATCTGGCAGTCAATGCTTGAGCTTTCCGGGGTAAAAACCGGCGAGCTGATTCCGGCGAAGCACTTCAACGCGCTGATGACCTGGCTGCAGGCGCGTCAGACGCTCAGTACGCAGAACGCCCCTACGCTCAATAGCGTGCAGGCTGCGCTCAAGCAGCCGATGGAGCCCCACGAGTGGCAGTCAATTCGCGACTATGCGCAGCAAAACTGGCAGGTCACGCCGCAGGCCATTCTGACCACCGCGCAGGTGCAGGACCTGCTCAACCAAATCTTCCTCAAGCGCGTCGAACAACATTCGCCGGATACGCTGGAAATTCGCAATATTCAGCCGATCTACAGCCCGTTTGCGCCACTGATTGACAACGTGAAGGCGCTGTCGGCGCGCCCGGGCCTGATGCTGATCGCTATCGTCGTCGCGCTTGCGCTTATCTGGCTGGTTCTCTGAGCGCCAGCAGGGTCACCAGAATACCGACGACGGCGGAAATCGCCCCGGCAAGGAAGACGGACGGATATCCCCAGGAGGTTGCCAGCAGCCCCGCCAGCGGACCGGTTACGCCGTAGGAGATGTCCTGAAACGCCGCATAGCCGCCCAACGCCGTACCGCGAACCTGCGGCGGAACCCGCTTCACCACCTCAACGCCGAGCGCCGGGAAAATCAGCGAACAGCCGGCGCCGGTCAGCGCCGCACCGGCCAGCGCGATCCAGGCCCCCGGCGCCTGCCAGAGCAGAATCAGACCGAGCGCCTCCACGAGCAGCGAGACAATGGCGACGTTTACGCCGCCAAAACGGTCAGGCATCCAGCCAAACAGAATTCGCATCAGTACAAACGCGCCGCCAAAGGCGGTTAGCGTGAACCCCGCCATGGGCCAGCCGTTACTCATAAAATAGAGCGAGACAAAGGTGCCTATCACGGCGAATCCCACGCCCTGCAGCGCCAGCCCAATCCCCGGTTTCCAGATAAGCCCGATAACGCTCCATAGCGACGGGCGCACCCCGGCATGGGCGGGTACTTTTCGCACGGTTCCATTAAACGCCCATGCCAGCAGCGGCAGCGCCATCGTGGCGGCCGACAGCGCGGCAAAGCCGTAATAGCTGTGAATCAGCAGCCCCAGCGGCGCCCCGGCCGCCAGCGCGCCGTAAATGGCCATGCCGTTCCACGACATGACCTTGCCAGAGCGGCCGGGCCCCACCAGCCCCATCCCCCAGGTCAATGTCCCGGTCAGCAGTTGGCTTTCGCCAAAACCAAGAATCAGCCGTCCGACGACAAGCAGCGCGAATTTATACATTGCCGCTACCGGCAGCAGCGCCGCCAGCAGCCACGCGCCCCCGGCCAGCGCGCAGGCAAGCATCCCCTGCAGCGCAGAGCGCTTAGCGCCATGCTGGTCGGCGAGCCGTCCGGCATAGCCGCGGGTCAGCACGGTCGCCAGAAACTGAATGCCCACCGCAATACCGACCAGGGTATTGCCGTAGCCCAGCTCCTGGTGCACAAACAGCGGGATCACCGGCAGCGGCAAGCCGACGGTCATATAGGTGAGGAAAACGGCAAACGCGATGCGGAATAATTCGGCGTTAGAACGGTTGCGCGGCGTCGTGGTAGCGTTCGGATTCATAACAGGAAAGTAAAACCAGAAAAAAAAGAAGGGAGCCATTCGGCTCCCTGGAGTGTCGGTTATTTTAGGCTTAAAGCTTACGCATCACCAGCGTGGCGTTGGTGCCGCCGAAACCGAAGCTGTTGGACATGACGGTGGTCAGCGTCGCGTCGGTCGGTTTGGTCACGATGTTCAGACCCTGAGCCTGCTCGTCCAGCTCTTCAACGTTGATGCTTGGGGCGATAAAGCCGTGTTCCAGCATCAGCAGAGAGTAGATGGCTTCCTGTACGCCAGCGGCGCCCAGGGAGTGACCGGTCATGGCTTTGGTCGCAGAGATGGCCGGGCTGTTGTCGCCGAAAACTTCACGGATAGCGCCGAGCTCTTTGACGTCGCCTACCGGCGTAGACGTGCCGTGGGAGTTCAGGTAGTCGATCGGCGTATCCACGCCGTGCATCGCCATCTGCATGCAGCGCACCGCGCCTTCGCCCGACGGCGCTACCATGTCTGCGCCATCAGAGGTTGCGCCGTAGCCAACGATTTCCGCGTAGATATGCGCGCCGCGCGCCAGAGCATGCTCCAGCTCCTCAACGACAACCATACCGCCGCCGCCTGCGATAACGAAGCCGTCACGGTTCGCATCATAGGTACGGGAGGCTTTTTCCGGAGTGTCGTTGTACTTGGTGGACAGCGCGCCCATCGCGTCGAACTCGCAGGCCATTTCCCAGCACAGCTCTTCGCCGCCGCCGGCAAACACGATGTCCTGTTTGCCCAGCTGAATCTGCTCTACCGCGTTACCGATGCAGTGTGCGGAGGTCGCACAGGCGGAGCTGATGGAGTAGTTGACGCCGTGGATTTTAAACGGCGTGGCGAGGCAGGCGGAAACGCCGGACGCCATCGCTTTGGTCACAACATAAGGGCCTACGGCTTTCAGACCGCGCGGGCTGCGCATGGCGTCTGCGCCAAAGACCTGGAATTTCGGGGAGCCGCCGCCGGAACCTGCAATCAGGCCAACGCGCGGGTTATTTTGATAAACCTCTGCAGAGAGACCAGCATCAGCAATCGCCTGCTCCATAGACAAGAAAGCATAAATGGATGCGTCGCTCATAAAGCGCACAACTTTACGGTCGATGAGGCCAGTGGTATCCAGTTTTACGTTGCCCCAGACGTGGCTACGCATGCCGGAATCTTTCAGCTCCTGAGAGAAAGTGATCCCAGAGCGTCCTTCACGCAGAGATGCCAGGACTTCCTGCTGGTTGTTACCGATGCTGGAAACAATGCCCAGGCCAGTAATCACTGCACGTTTCATTCAATACCTCTGTAAGTCGCACTATTTAACGTTTCGTGTCGCACGATAGCGTACACTTGTACGCCGAACAAGTCCGATCAGACAATTAATGCATAAATTTGCGCCGCTTCGCACACATCGTTAAGATCGTCCGATGCCTTGCTATGCGAGTAACTTACGTGAAACAAAACGCCATACAACCCGCCAACCTCGAATTTAACAGTGAGGGTACACCTGTTTCCCGAGATTTTGATGACGTCTACTTTTCTAATGATAACGGACTGGAAGAAACTCGATACGTTTTTCTTGGCGGAAATCAGCTTCCCGCACGCTTCGGCAAGCACCCACGCCCGCATTTTGTCGTCGCCGAAAGCGGCTTCGGCACCGGGCTTAACTTTCTGACGCTCTGGCAGGCGTTTGCGGCGTTTCGCGCCTCGCATCCTGACGCTACGCTACAAAGATTACATTTCGTCAGTTTTGAAAAATTCCCCCTGCGCGCGGACGACCTGCGCCTCGCCCACCAGCACTGGCCCGAGCTGGCGCCCTGGGCGGAGCAACTGCAGGCGCAGTGGCCGCTGCCGCTGCCCGGCTGCCATCGCCTGTTGCTCGACGACGGACGGGTCACGCTGGATCTGTGGTTCGGCGATATCAATACCCTTGTTGATACGCTCGACGATACCTTCAACCAGAAGGTGGACGCCTGGTTTCTGGACGGCTTCGCCCCCGCCAAAAACCCCGATATGTGGACGCCGGGGCTGTTTAACGCCATGGCGCGGCTGGCCCGCCCCGGCGGCACGCTGGCGACGTTTACCTCCGCCGGGTTCGTGCGCCGCGGGCTGCAGGAAGCCGGGTTTACCATGCGCAAGAGCAAAGGCTTTGGCCGCAAGCGCGAAATGCTGACTGGTGAAATGCCGGAAGGTGCGGAAAGCGCGCCGCGGACGCCGTGGTTTTCGCGTCGCGGCAGCTCGGCCCGCGAGGTCGCGGTCATCGGCGGCGGAATCGCGAGCGCGCTGCTTTCCCTCGCGCTGCTGCGCCGGGGCTGGCAGGTGACGCTGTATTGCGAGGATGCGCAGCCTGCTCAGGGCGCCTCGGGGAACCGTCAGGGCGCGCTCTACCCTCTGCTCAGCGCCCATGACCCGGCGCTGGCGCAGTTTTTCCCGGCGGCCTTTACCTTTGCCCGTCGGCTGTATGATGCGCTGCCGGTGCGGTTTGACCACGACTGGTGCGGCGTTACCCAGGCAGGCTTTGATGACAAGAGCCAGCAAAAGATAGCCCAGATGCTGTCGCTGGGGCTGCCGTCTGTCATCGCCCATGCCGTGAGCGCCGAAGACGTCGCCGCGCTGTGCGGCGTGGAAACCGGCTGCGGCGGCATCACCTACCCGCTCGGAGGCTGGCTCTGCCCGGCCGAACTGACCGCCACGGCGCTACAGCTTGCCTGCGAGCGCGGGCTGACCGTGCGCTGGCGCGCGGGCGTCGAACAGCTCACGCCTCTTGACCCGGGCTGGCTGGTGCAGTTGAGCCACGGCGAAACCCGCCCGCATGCCACCGTCGTGCTTGCCAACGGGCACCGCATTAATCAGTTCAGCCAGACGCAGCGGCTGCCGGTCTATCCGGTGGGCGGCCAGGTCAGCCATATCCCGACGACGCCATCACTATCTGCGCTGCGCCAGGTGCTGTGCTACGACGGTTATCTGACGCCGCAGAACCCCAATAATCACCAGCACTGCATCGGCGCCAGCTACCATCGCGGACAGACGGACGCTGCTTTTAGCGCAGCGGATCAGCAGCATAATCGCCAGCGGCTGATCGACTGCTTCCCGCAGGCCCGGTGGGCGCAGGAGGTCAACGTGAGCGATAACGACGCGCGATGCGGCGTACGTTGCGCCACCCGCGATCACCTGCCGATGCTGGGCGGCGTGCCGGACTATCACGAAACGCTGACGCAGTATGCCCATCTGGCGGATAACCCGCAGGATGCCGCGCAGGCGCCGGTTTATGAGGGGCTCTTTATGCTGGGCGCATTAGGCTCCCGCGGCCTGTGCTCGGCGCCGCTGGCGGCGGAGATTCTCGCCTCGCAGATGAGCGAAGAGCCGCTGCCGCTGGATGCTGAAACGCTGGCGGCGCTCAGCCCTAACCGGCTGTGGGTGCGGAAGCTGCTGAAAGGTAAAGCGGTGAAATGATGATGGCGTGAGGCGGGTACTGTCCTCTCCCGGTCGGGTTGAGGGCAGTACCGTCAGCGATTATTTGAATTTCGCCTGCTGAAACAGGGAGTCCCACATCCCCAGCACCAGCGACTGGTCGCGCGGCGACAGTTCACCGGCATGGATCGCATTTTCCAGGCTATGGGTGACTTTTTCATAGACGGCGTCCGGCGAGTGGTCATCGCCCGCTTCAAGTTCGGCGACCGCCAGCGTCAGATGGCCGCGCAGGTAGCCGCTGGCAAACAGCTCGTCGTCGCTGGCGTGCTCAACCATGTCATCAATTAACGCCAGAATGCGCGATTCAAATTCTGCGATCATCTTCTTTCCTCAATTTAGATCTTCCGGCCAGGGGAAGTGTTCCGCCGTCATCGTCGGCGTCTGATAATAATTTTGCAATGCCTGAATAAAACGCGCCGGGCGCGCCGGGATGCCCTCGTCCAGATACGCCATCACCTGCGCGTGGACCCGGCGTTGAAACGCGATGCGGTCGGGCTCGAAGTCCCCTTCCAGGTTGTCGCAGCTGACGTTAAACGGGAATCCCGCCGCCACGCAAAACAGCCAGTCAAAGGCCTGCGGTTTGACCTCCACGTCCTCAAACTGGCACTGGGTCATCGCGTCGCGCCCATCCGGGCAGTACCAGTAGCCAAAGTCCACCTGCTTGCGCCGTTCGGCACCGGCGATGCACCAGTGGGAAATTTCGTGCAGCGCGCTGGCGTAAAAGCCGTGGGCAAAAACGATGCGGTTATAGGGCGCATCGTCATCGGCAGGAAGATAAATGGGTTCGTCGTCGCCTTTAATCAGACGGGTGTTAAAATCGCGGGCAAAGCAGCCGTCGAAAATGTCGATCAGCTGCTGATAATGGTGTTGCTGTTGCATTAGTGAAGTCCCAGCCATTGCAGAATTTCCGCCCCGTGGCTGTCATAAAGTAGTTTAGAGCTCATCACCGCCGAGACGATAACGATCATCGGGCGAATCAGCGTTTGTCCTTTGCTCAGCACCAGACGGGAGCCCATCCGCGCGCCGAGAAACTGCCCGGCCATCATCACAAAGCCGGTGGCCCAGATAACCTTTCCTCCAAGAATGAACAGCAGCAGACCGCCAAGGTTCGAGGTGGCGTTCAGCAGCTTGGCATGCGCCGTGGATTTCGCCAGGTTATAGCCCGCCAGCGTCACAAACGCCAGCGCATAGAACGACCCGGCGCCCGGGCCGAAAAAGCCGTCATAAAACCCAACGCAGCCCCCGGCCACCAACGCAAACGGCAGGCCGTACAAGCGGCGCTGACGGTCGTTTTCGCCAAGCTTTGGCATCAGCAGGAAATAGAGGCCGATGCCAATCACCAGCAGCGGCAGGATCTGGCGCAGAATGTCGGATTGCACATGCTGCACCAGCAGCGCCCCGCTCGTTGAGCCGAGAAAGGTCATCAGGATATTGAGCTTCTGGTCGCCGAGGTTCACCACCTTGCGGCGGATAAAATAGAGAGAGGCGGAAACCGACCCGCCGCAGGCCTGCAGCTTGTTGGTCGCCAGCGCCTGGGCGGGCGACATCCCCACCGCCATCAGCGCCGGGATGGTCAACAGACCGCCGCCGCCGGCGATTGAATCAATAAAACCCGCCAATAACGCGATGAAAAAAAGCGTCGCCAGCAAAAGCGGCGAAACCATAAAGATATCGACAAAGCTGTCCATTAGAGTGCGTGCTCATCCAGTAGCGCCTGGCAGGAAGGCGGCAGCGGAGGCGGCGTCTTCTTCTCAGGTTTCGTTGAGCCAGGCTTAGGCGGTTCGAACCAGCTTTGCAGCTCGGCGCCGCACCCGTCGCCAGGCGGTGGTGGAGCCTGTTCTTCGCATTCCAGGCTGCCCGCCGGGCAACGCAGGCGCACATGCATATGCGCACGATGCTGGAACCATGGCCGTACTTTATGCAGCCAGTCGCGATCCGTACCGGCATCCAGGCACAGCTGCTGTTTGATAGCCGGGTTGACGAAAATCCGCGTAACGTCGTCATCCTGAGCGGCAAGCTTAATCAGGCTGGTTATCTGCGGGGACCACAGCGACGGCACCACGTGCTTGCCGTCGGCCGCGACCAGATCCAGCGCCTGCGGCTTCAGCAGCTGCGCGGAGGTCCAGCGCGCTTTCGGCAGCTGCAGGAAGATATCCACATCCAGACCCGTCTGGTGGCTGGCGTGACCGCCGTTGAAACGACCTCCCGCCGGCATTCCCATATCGCCAATCAGCAGCGTGCCGAGCCCGTGGTTATGCACCTGGCCGCTCAGCCGCTGGATAAACGCGATCAGGTCCGGATGGCCAAAATAGCGACGCTGATCGGTACGCATGACCTGATAATCATCTGACTGAATCGGCAGCGCGTGCGCCCCAACGATACAGCCGTTGGAGAAGGCGCCAATCGACTGGGCCGATCCGGCGATCGGCTGAGAGATTTTCTGCCACGGCGTCGCCGCGAGGCTAGCGCCGCTGGCAAGCAGAGCCAGCAGCGCGATGGCTGTTTTTTTCATGTTTACCAGCGTGGAATAGAGGTCATCACATCCGCATTCTGCGCGCGCTGGCGCAGCAGGTGGTCCATTAATACAATCGCCAGCATCGCCTCGGCGATAGGCACCGCGCGAATACCGACGCACGGATCGTGGCGGCCTTTCGTAATCATTTCAACGTCTTCGCCAAAGCGATTGATCGTCCGCCCCGGTACGGTGATGCTTGACGTCGGCTTCAGCGCCATATGGGCGACAATCTGCTGCCCGCTGCTGATCCCGCCCAGAATCCCACCGGCGTGGTTGCTCTGGAAACCGGCGTGGGTGATTTCATCGCGGTTTTCGCTGCCGCGCAGGCTGACGACGCCAAACCCGTCGCCGATCTCCACGCCTTTGACCGCATTGATGCTCATTAAGGCATGCGCGATATCGGCGTCCAGACGGTCAAATACCGGCTCTCCCAGTCCCGGCGGTACGCCGTCGGCCACCACAGTGACTTTCGCGCCGATGGAGTCGCCCTCTTTTTTCAGGCCGCGCATCAGCGCATCCAGCGCGTCGATTTTCTCCGGATCCGGACAGAAGAACGGGTTCTGCTCGACCGCCGACCAGTCTTTGATCGCCAGCGGAATATCGCCCATCTGCGTCAGGCAACCGCGGACAACGACGCCGAATTTTGTCGCAAGGTATTTCTTAGCGATAGCCCCCGCCGCCACGCGCATGGCGGTTTCACGCGCCGAGGAGCGTCCGCCGCCGCGGTAGTCGCGCAGGCCATACTTCTGCTCGTAGGTATAGTCAGCGTGGCCCGGACGGAATACGTCTTTAATCGCGCTGTAGTCCTGGGAACGCTGATCGGTATTTTCAATCAGCAGGCCAATGCTGGTCCCGGTCGTGACGCCTTCGAAAACGCCGGAGAGGATCTTTACCTGATCCGGTTCGCGGCGCTGAGTGGTGTAACGAGAGGTCCCTGGACGGCGACGGTCAAGATCGTGCTGTAAATCGGCTTCGGTCAGCGGAATGCCCGGCGGTACGCCGTCGACGATGCAGCCAAGCGCGACGCCGTGCGATTCGCCGAAGGTCGTTACGCGAAAGAGTTGCCCAATTGTATTTCCTGCCATCACAGCTCCGATCGAAAGTGTTATTAGTCTTTGTAAATACTGAAGTGTTCGCGGGCAGCCAGCAGCTGCGCTTTCGTGAGCATAAAGACGCCATCCCCGCCGTTATCAAACTCAAGCCAGGTGAATGGGACATCAGGATACTGCTCCATCAGATGTACCATGCTGTTACCTACTTCACAAATCAGAATACCGTCGTCGGAGAGGTAATCCGGCGCGCAGGCAAGAATGCGGCGGGTCAGCTTCAGACCGTCGGTGCCGGAGGCCAGCCCCAGCTCAGGCTCATGGCGATACTCGCCCGGCAGGTCGGCCATGTCTTCGGCATCAACGTACGGCGGATTGGTCACGATCAGATCGTATTGCACCTGCGGCAGGTCGCGGAACAGATCGGAGCGAATCGGCGTCACGTTATGAATGAGGCCATGCTCTTCAATATTGCGCTCCGCTACCGCCAGGGCGTCAGGAGAGATATCGACGCCGTCGACTTCCGCCTCCGGGAAGGCGTAAGCGCAGGCAATCGCGATGCATCCGCTGCCGGTGCACATATCGAGAATATGCTGCGGCTGGTGGTGGATAAGCCCGGCAAAGCGGCTGTTGATAAGCTCGCCAATCGGCGAACGCGGCACCAGCACGCGCTCGTCCACGTAAAACTCATGGCCGCAGAACCAGGCCTTATTGGTCAGGTACGCCACCGGAATGCGCTCGTTTACGCGGCGAATAACGCGCTCGACGATCCGGTGCTTCTCGCTGGAGGTCAGACGGGCAAGACGCATGTCTTCAGGAATATCCAGCGGCAGGTACAGGGAAGGCAGAACCAGCTGGACGGCCTCATCCCACGGGTTATCCGTACCGTGGCCGTACCAGATGCCCGCCGCGCTGAAGCGGCTGACCGCCCAGCGCAACATGTCCTGAATGGTATGCAGTTCATTGACTGCTTCATCAACAAAAATTTTATCCATACTCGCCTCCAGGGCATGTCTTGCTCAAATTCGGCGGCTAGTGTGCCATGATGTCCGCGATAAATCAGCACTCTTGCATCACCGGAGGGGAAAAATGCGTTTTCCCTGCCCGCAACGCCAGTGAGTCGGGTAAACTGTCGCAAAGCGATACAGAGAAGATGAGATGAAGAAGAAAAACCCGCTCAGCGAGGAGGATCAGGCGCTGTTCCGCCAGCTGATGACCGGCACCCGCCAAATCAAACAGGATACGATAGTCCACCGGCCAACACGTAAAAAAACCCATGAAGTGCCGGAAAAACGTCTGATTCAGGAGCAGGCCGATAACAGCCACTATTTTTCTGATGAATTCCAGCCGCTGCTGAATACGGAAGGAGCGACAAAGTACGTACGCGACGGCGTCAGCCATTTTGAGCTCAAGAAGCTGCGTCGGGGCGATTACTCGCCGGAGCTGTTTCTCGATTTGCACGGTTTAACCCAGATGCAGGCGAAACAGGAGCTCGGCGCGCTGATTGCCGCCTGTCGGCGGGAGCACATCTTTTGCACCTGCGTGATGCACGGACACGGCAAACATATTCTCAAGCAGCAGACGCCGCTATGGCTGGCCCAGCATCCGCACGTGATGGCGTTTCATCAGGCGCCGAAAGAGTACGGCGGCGATGCGGCGCTGCTGGTGCTGATTGAGGTCGAGGAGTGGCAGCCGCCCGAGCTGCCCTAAAAAAATGGCGGGCGCTGTGCCCGCCTTTCGGCTCAGATGGCTTTCGCCATCTTCAGATTGCAGGGACTCATCTGCCAGTTGAACACCCCTTGCCCGCTGGCATCCAGGGTAACATTGGCAATCGCAGAAGTTGCGAACATCGGCGGGGTTTCGCCAGGGCACAGCTCTGACACCAGGTAGCCGACCAGCGGCAGGTGGGACACCACCAGCACCGACGCAATACCTTCGTTGGTCAGCGCCTGCAGATACGCACTGACCAGCCCCACATCGCCACAGGGCGTAAGCTCCGGCAGGACATCGATCTCTTTGGGCAGGGTCATGCACTCCCCGACCACATCCAGCGTCTGCTCCGCCCGCAGAAAAGGGCTGACCAGTACGCGCTCAATATCCACTTTTTGACCTTTCAGCCAGGTAGCCATCTGTCGGGACTCATCGCAACCACAGGTGGTTAATGGACGAACCGAGTCGCTAGCTGCTTCAAGGGCAGCGTCGCCGTGACGCATGATAAAAACTTGCATATTGCACCGCTTTTGTTAACCAGAAGCACCAAAGTAAGCCGACCACAAACAACGTCGTTTACCCGGCGGTCGGGCATTGTGCCTTATCCATCCAATGAATGAAACGCTGTTTTTTACCTTAATGGCGTAAGTATAGTCAATCTTTGTTTACAAATTAACCACTCAGCAGCATCATCGTTTGTGTGGATTTACCTTTCTTTGACCTTAATTTAACGCCTCAGTTTCGTCCTTCGGCCAGAAGGAGAGACGTTGTTCAGCCATATTGACGACTCCCTCGCACGGCGCAAACCGTGCGCCATATTGGGTAGCCAGGCGTTGCAGCGTCGCCACCACATTTCCCGCCCCGAGGGTATCCATATAGCGGAACGGGCCTCCAAGGAACGGAGGGAAACCAATGCCGAATACGGCGCCGATGTCGCCATCGCGCGCGCTGCGCACAACCTGTTCATCAAAACAGCGCGCCGATTCGTTGAGCATCATCATCACGCAGCGCTCAGCGATCTGCTGGTCGGTAAGCGACGATTTTTGCCCGTTGCCGATCAGGTTATAGATAGCCGGATCGGGCCGTTTTTTGCTTTTACGCCCTTTTGCGCCATAAAGATAGAAACCGCGACCATTTTTTCTCCCTTTGCGATCGTCGTTCAAAATCGCGCTAATGATATTTGCTGGCGCGCTAAAACGTTCTCCATAAGCGTTTTCCAGCACTGGGATAATTTTAGTTCCGGTGTCGATGCCAACCTCATCCAAAAGTTGGATTGGCCCCACCGGAAAACCAAACTTCACCAGCGCATTATCGATTTGCTCAATGCTGACGCCCTCGGTCAGCATGCGCATGGCCTCATTAATGTAGGGCGCCAGAATGCGGTTAACGTAGAACCCGGCCTTGTCCGCCACCACGATCGGCGTTTTGCCCATCTGCCTGGCAAGCCTGACGACCGTGGCGACCGTCGCGTCTGAAGTCCCCGCATGCGGGATAACCTCCACCAGCGGCATTTTTTCTACCGGGCTGAAGAAGTGCAGGCCGATGACCTGTTCCGCACGCGCGGCATGGGCGGCAATATCGCCAATCGGCAGCGACGAGGTATTGGAGGCAAAAATCGTGTGCGGCGCGAACTGCCGTTCGACGTCAGCGACCATCTGCTGCTTGAGCGCTAAATCCTCAAACACCGCTTCGATAACCACATCGCGATGCGCGAAGCCGCGATAGTCCGTGGTGCCGGAAATTAGCGCCATCTGGCTATCCCGTTCAGCGGCTTTGAGGTGGCGACGGCGCACCTTCGCATCCAGCAGCTCCCAGCTGTATTTCAGCGCATGGTTGATGCCCAGGCTGTTAATATCCTTGATGCGCACCGGAAGCTGCGCTTTGCTGGCGAGCGCAAACGCAATTCCGCCGCCCATTAAGCCGCCGCCCAGTACCGCCGCTGAGCGCAGCGGCAGCGCCTCGACCGGCGCGCCGGGATCCTTCTTCACGTCGGTACTGGCAAAAAAGATACCGCGCAGGGCCTTCGACTGCGGCGTCATCGCCAGCTCGCCGAACGCGCGCGCTTCGGCCTCATACCCGCTGCTGATGCCGTGGCTTAATCCGGTTTCAATAACCTGCAGGATTTTCCCCGTTGCCGGGTAGTTGCCCTGCGTTTTTTGCTCCGTCTTTTTACCGACCAGGCTAAACAGCACATTGCGCGCCAGCGGGCCGGCGAGAAGGCGCTCGCGCACCGGCAGCCGACGGCTGGCCGGGCGTTCCTTTTTTGCCATCTCTACGGCGGCGTCCAGCAAAATACTGTGCGGAACCACCTCGTCCACCAGCCCGGCCCTCAGCGCCTGGCGGGCGCGAAGCTGCTTACCGGTCAGGATCATCTCCAGCGCCGTACTGACCCCGACCAGACGCGGCAGACGCTGCGTACCGCCGGAACCCGGCAGCAGGCCAAGCTGAACCTCCGGCAGGCCGAGCACCGTTTTCGCATCGTCGGTACAAATGCGCCCATGGCAGGCCAGCGCCAGCTCAAGACCGCCGCCAAGGCAGGCGCCGTGAATAGCGGCAATGACCGGCACCGACAGCGCATGGATTTCCGCCATGATCTGCTGGCCCTGCCGCGCCAGCGCTTCGGCCTCCTGCGCCGTGCGGCAGCCGCCGATCATGTTGATATCCGCACCGGCGATAAAGTTATCCGGCTTCGCCGAGATAAGCACCACGCCGCGCAGCGATCGGTTGTCGCGAACCTGCTTCAGGATGGCCCTCACCTGCGCGCCAAACTCCGCTTTGAGGGTATTCATCTTTTCGCCCGGCACATCGATGGCGATCACCGCAACGTTGTCAGGCCGTTCCGTGAGCGTAAACGCAGACATCATCTCCATTATTCAGCCTCCAGGACCATGGCAGCGCCAAGCCCGCCCGCCGCGCAGGCGGTGACCAGACCAAAACCGCCGCCGCGGCGACGCAGCTCGTTTAACGTTTGTGTGATCATCCGCGCGCCGGTCGCGGCAAACGGATGGCCGTAGGCGATGGAGCCCCCCAGCACGTTGAACTTGCTCTCATCCACCTCGCCGGTTGCCTGCGAACGCCCCAAAACCTCGCGGGCGAAGCGATCGCTTGCCAGCAGCTTCAGGTTTGCCAGCGTCTGCGCCGCAAAGGCTTCGTGCATATCAAACAGCGTTAAATCCGCCAGGGAAATGCCCGCCCGCTCCAGCGCCAGCGGCGTTGACCACGCGGGGCCAAGCAGCATGTCCTGCCAGACGTCAATGGCGGTAAAGGCGTAGCTGCGCAGATAGCCAAGCGGCGTAAGGCCCAGCTCTTTGGCGCGGGATTCGGTCATCAGGATCACGGCGGCGGCGCCGTCCGTTAGCGGCGTACTGTTGGCCGCCGTCACGCTGCCATGCTGGCGATCGAACGCCGGACGCAGCCTGGCGTAGTCGGCAAGCGTCGAGGCGCCGCGAATATTGTTATCCTGCCCGAAAGGCTCGCGAAACGGCGCGGCATACGCAGTCATCACCTCGTCGGTAAGCTTACCTTCCGCCCAGGCCTGCGCCGCAAGCTGGTGTGAACGGTGCGCCAGCGCGTCCTGCTGTTCACGGCTGATGCCCCAGCTCTTTGCCATCTGTTCGGCAGTATCGCCCATACGTAAACCGGTAGAATACTCCGCCACCGCGGGCGGTACCGGCATCAGGTCGCGTAAGCGCAGGCGAGAAAAAAGCTTGAGGCGCTGCCCCAGGGTGCGGGCCTTGTTGGCATCCACCAGCATACGCGCCAGCTTCTTACTGACGCCAATCGGCAGCACCGAGGAAGAGTCGGCGCCGCCGGCAATACCGGCGCGGATATTTCCCGCCATCAGGCTTTCGGCAACGTTCGCTACCGCCTGGAAGCTGGTGGCGCAGGCGCGGCTGACGCTGTAGGCATCGGTATGAACGCTCATTCCCGTTCCCAGCACAATTTCGCGGGCGATATTGGGGGCCTCCGGCATCTGCACCACCTGGCCAAACACCAGCTGTTCGATAGCGTCAGGGGGAATTTCACTACGCGCCATCATCTCAGCAACGACCATTTTTCCGAGATCCACCGCCGGAACGCCGTGGAATGCCGTCGCCTGGCGGGCAAATGGCGTACGTAATCCGCTGACGATAGCAATGCGATCACCCTGACGGGTAATGAGCGGTGATGCCTGACTCATATCACTCCCCTGTTAAACGTAAAATAAGTGGTCTGACCTGATAACAGTCTTAACTAATTTTTTACATTTAGCCAATCGGAGAAACGAAAAAGTGGGAGCTAAAACACATGGCGGAGAAAAAGAAAACGCCCCGGAAAGGGGCGTTTCAGGCAGGCATTAACGCAGGCCGAGCTGGAAAATCAGCGTTTCAGCTTCACAGCAGAAAACAAAGTCGATATCCAGCTGTACGCCACCGTCAACCTCTTTAAAGGTCGGGGTGATTTTGCACGGCTCAGACTCGACGCCGCGAGCCTTCGCGCTCAGCGCGTCGAGGGTCGCTTCTGCGTCCGCGCGGTTAGCGAAAACGCGGCTGTAGGACGCGGTGCAATCCGTGTTGTCCATGATGGTGCCAACATCCATACAGCAGCAAACCGGGGTTTCATCAGCACTGCATTTACTCATCGTAGATTTCCTCTGTATATGCACCCAGGGTGCCAGACAAATAATGTACTTATTTTACGCCCCGGCGTGACCTGTCTCCAGTTGTTAATTCAGTGAACCGCGGTAAGTGACCAAAATCACAATTAAAAATGATCTAAAACAAAAATCACCCAAATTGGCGATTCATCCTGGCCGCATTTTTGCCAGCTGGATCGCGTTTCTAAGATCACATTTGAAAAAACTTATAAACAAACTTGCAACATTACAGCTGGTCAGACCTATACTCTCGGCACTGGTCTGATTTCTCTGATGTAACACAGACCCTACACTTCGCGCTTCTGTTACGGCATGTAACAAATTTTGAATAAAAATAACTCAATGAGGTTATGGTCATGAGCCAGAAAACCCGCTTTACAAAGTCTGCTCTCGCAGTCGCAGTGGCACTCGTTTCCACCCACGCCTGGTCAGCAGGCTTTCAATTAAACGAATTTTCTTCCTCAGGCTTAGGCCGCGCGTACTCTGGTGAAGGCGCTATCGCTGACGATGCGGGTAACGCCAGCCGTAACCCTGCGCTGATTATGATGTTCGACCGCCCGACCTTCTCCGCCGGTGCGGTTTATATCGATCCTGATGTCAATATCTCTGGCAAATCGCCGTCCGGTAAGAGCCTGGATGCGAACAACATCGCCCCGAGCGCCTGGGTTCCTAACGTACATTTTGTTGCACCTATTAACGATCAGTTTGGTTGGGGGGCGTCCATTACCTCTAACTTTGGTCTGGCGACAGAGTATGGCGATAACTATGCAGCGGGCACGATGGGCGGTAAAACCGACCTGACCACCGTTAACCTGAACCTGAGCGGCGCTTACCGTCTGAATGACAGCTGGAGCTTTGGTCTGGGTTTTGATGCGGTCTATGCCGATGCGAAAATCGAGCGCTATGCGGGTGATGCCGGCATGCTGGCCGCCGGTCAGATTATGGCCCAGGTGCCAAGCCTGCCAGCGCCAGCCCGTGCAGCCGCTGTCGCTAAAGCGCAGCAGCTGGCCGCTATCCCAGCCGATACCCAGATCGCGCGCCTGAAAGGCAGCGAGTGGGGCTATGGCTGGAACGCCGGTATCCTGTATGAGCTGGATAAGAACAACCGCTGGGGTTTAACCTACCGCTCAGAAGTTAAAATCGACTTCGACGGCAATTACAACAGCAACATGAGCGCCGCAGTTCCGGGCTTCCCGTATCCAACCGGCGGTAAGACTATCCCGGGCTCCCTGACGCTCAATCTGCCAGAAATGTGGGAAATATCTGGTTACAACCGCGTTGCACCGCAGTGGGCGGTTCACTACAGCATGGCTTACACCAGCTGGAGCCAGTTCCAGGAGCTGAAAGCTACCGGCTCGAACGGCCAGACGCTGTTCTATAAGGATGAGAGCTTCAAAGATTCGATGCGTATCGCGCTGGGTACCACCTACTACTACGACGATAACTGGACCTTCCGTACCGGTATCGCCTTCGATGATAGCCCGGTTCCTGCTCAGACCCGCTCTATTTCCATCCCGGATCAGGACCGTTTCTGGCTGAGCGCGGGCGCCACTTATGCGTTCAACAAAGATGCTTCTGTTGACGTCGGCGCTTCCTATATGCACGGCCAGAACGTGACCATCAAAGAAGGTCCGTACGAGTTCCGTTCTGAAGGTAAAGCCTGGCTGTTCGGCACCAACTTTAACTACCGCTTCTGATAGCACAGGCGCATTAAAAAAGGTGAGCATTGCTCACCTTTTTCTTTTCTCACGCCGGGTTACTGCGAGTCGATATCTTTCAGATCGCCCTCAATTGCTTTCGCATTCGGGTTTTCTTCCGGCTTCAGCTTGCCGCCGTTGGCGATGAAGTCATGCTGCTGGAAGTAGGCTTCTCGCACCATGATGTACGGATCGGCAGACTGACGCAGCAGGCCATCGGAATCCAGCAGCTGCGCCCGGGTTTCGATACCTTCAACGGCCCATTTGCCGATCGACATCGGCCATGTCAGCCACGACAGTACCGGGTAAAGGGTATCCGCGGCATCACCGCCTTCATCACGCAGCGTAAAGCTGCCGTAGAACGGCAACTGCAGATACGGACCATAGCCTACGCCGTAACGACCTAGCGTACTGCCAAAACGGTGCGGCTGGACGCGCTGCAGCTTCTGATTCGCCATTCCCGCGACATCAATAAAGCCGCCCATCCCCAGAAGGGTGTTCAGGAAGAAACGGGTAAAGTGCACCATCCCCTGATACGGATCGCCCTGCAGGAACATGTTGACCATGATCGCAGGTTCTTCAAGGTTGCTGGTAAAGTTACCAATTCCGTTTCGGGCTGGCTGGGGCACATAATCGCGCCAGGCAACCGCAACCGGACGAATGACATAAGGATCCAACACGTCAAAGTTGAAGCTGTACATCGTACGGTTAAAGCCTTCAAACGGATCCGAACGCCCCTGCTGTTGTTCACCCGTACTGGCGCACCCCACCAGCAATGTCGCGCCTAGAGCTAACGCTGACAGGCGAAAGTTCATAAAAGTCTCCCTGTAAACATAACAATGCTTCTACTCCTGATTTTATACATATTTTGAAATAGCAGCATCGCTATTCATGTCATTCCCTGAAAAATAGGAGTATCACCGCAATAAGGGATGACAGCAGGCAGATGAAATACGGGCTGGAAAAGAACAAATTCAGCACATTATGGCGACACTTTAAGCAGTCAGTGGGCTATACGCTTAACGCACAGTTAAAAAAAGGCTATACTTCTGCCGCTTCTCGTCCCCTTAGTTAAATGGATATAACGAGCCCCTCCTAAGGGCTAGTTGCAGGTTCGATTCCTGCAGGGGACATTCCGAACGTGAATACCCCCTTCTTCACAACTCCATCAAAACCGCACCAGACAAGGCTTATAGCCTAATTTCATGTCTAACCATTTCCAGCGAATCGCACCTCAAGCTACAATCAAAGGTATCTCTTTTTGTTACTCTCACTCTGTTAGAACTTCGGGAGAGATACTCCGTGACACTTACTACACTTCAGATTAAAAATTGAAGTGGTCAACAAAAACTGGCCACCGCGTTAGAGTTTTTCCAGTATCGGTTTTCCGATTCGTTTGGTGTGTAGTGGATCACAAAATCAGGACACCGGGATAACCTGTTTCCACTTTTCTTCATGTAAGCAAGGCGGTAAACCACCGTTGTTCGTGTGAGGTCGATAAACGTTGTAATAACCATTAATCCACTGGTTTATATCGCGTACCGCATGGCTAAAATCACCATAACCACCTTTCGGAAGCCATTCACTTTTAAGGCTGCGAAAGACTCTTTCCATCGGCGAATTATCCAGGCAATTCCCTCTGCGACTCATACTTTGCATTACCCCATAACGCCAGAGTAACTTTCTGTATTTATTGCTTTTATACTGAACACCTTGATCTGAATGAAACAGCAGGCGGCCATCACGCGGTCGTGTTTCCAGTGCATTACGCAAAGCCCTGCACACCAACTCAGCATCAGCGGTTAATGAGAGGGCTGAACCGATAATCCGCCGTGAATATAAATCAACAACGAGCGCGAGATAACACCATTTGTCCTGCAGGCGAATAAAACGGATGTCGCCGCACCAGACGCGGTTTGGTGCGGCGGGGTTAAATTGCCGGTTCAGTAAATTTGGCAATGGCGGACTGTTGTCTTCGTTTACCCGGTAGTGATGTTTAACCGGCTGTCGACTTGTCAGCCCGCATTCCCACATCAGTCGTCGTGCCAGCCACCGGCCTGCATCAACGCCACTCTGGCGCAACATCTGACTGATTGCCTGGCTACCGGCTGCGCCACGAATGAGAGCATGGAAAGCCCTCACCCGACTTCGTAATTCAATTCTTTGCACATTAACAGGACGCTTCACCTGCGCGTAATAAACGCTACGGTGAATACCGAACAGATGACAAAGAACCCGCACTGGCCACTTTGCTTTCAGCCGTGTGATTAGCGCGACAGCTTCCCGGGGATTTCGCTCATCAGCACGGCAGCCTGCTTTAGTATTTCTTTTTCCATCTCAAGGCGCTTTATCTGCGCTTTAAGCTGCTGAATTTCGCGTTGTTCAGGGGTAATAGCATTACCAGCGGGCTCAATACCCTGAAGTTCCTGCTTATACAACCGTATCCATTTGCGCAAATGGTCAGGGTTGAGCTCGAGTGCCAGCGCGACTTCTCTGACATCACGCTGGTATTTAACCACCTGCCCGATAGCTTCAAGCTTGAACTCCGGGGAAAAGGTGCGTTTAGTCCGACGAGTTTTGATCATGCATCACCTCATTTTCACTGTTTTAACATTAACAGGATTTCGAGGTGTCCTGAATTACCGATCCACTACACCCTGAGTTTCCCGATTATCGAGAACTGTTCAGGGAGTCTGACATCAAGAGCGCGGTAGCCTTTTTTAATATTTCGTTTTCTATTTCAATACGTTGTAGCTTTTTCTTCAGTTCACGTATTTCGATTTGTTCCGGTGTTATCGGAGAGGCTTTTGGTGTTTTTCCCTGACGCTCTTCACGCAGTTGCTTGACCCATTTTGTCATCGTGGAAAGACCGACATTCATAGCCTTAGCGGCATCAGAGACGGTGTAGTTTTGATCAACAACCAGCTGAGCGGATTCGCGTTTGAATTCAGGACTAAAATTTCTTCGTTTCATTGGTGCACCTGTATTGTTCTGATGTGAGCATATCACCTCTGTTCAGGTGGCCAAATTTAGTAAACCACTTCACTTCGGCATTCCAGACGTTTTCGGTCAGACGCATATCGATGTACTCCATAAAAGGGCGGAGTTTTTCCATTCGCAGTCGAGCCTTACGCGCCGGCGGTGACGGATAGGATCATGCGACGTCTGCGGCAGCTGGAAGATGAAAACCAGCGGCTGAAGAAACTGGTAGCCGACCTGAGTCTGGACAAGGAGATGCTCAGGAGGTGCTGAAGCAAAAGTTCTGAGGCCGGCTCAGAAGCGCCAGGCGGTGCTTTTCTGCAGGAGACCATGACCATCTTTGGCCGTACTCCCGTCCTCTCAGCAGGGTTGAAAAAAACCGGTAACCTATCCCTGGCCAGATGATCAGACCCCTCTTCAATGAAGAAGGCAAAACATCCACTCAAGGTGTATAATCATCGATAAAATCGTTTCATTAATTACATAAATGTTTTCATTATAAAACAAGGCATTATTCATTTTCCGTATCAACTTCACATATATTCATCATTCAACCATCTATTTTTTACCCTCAGGTTAATCATTGATTTATTTTCAAAACAGCACTCAATGATAAATAATCAACACTCAAGACCCTTCACAATATAATAATCAGATTATTCATCGACAGATGAAAGGTATGTCCGAAATGGCGCGTAAGTTTAAATTAACTAATATATTTAATTTTCCCAAACATAGTTTGCAGAAGTTTACAGCAATATCCATACTTGTCTTTACCATACTACAAACCTTAGCCGAAAATACTATCCAGAATACTGTATCCATCGCGCCAGTACTTCTGCCAATTATTACAATTACTTTACTTATATCCTACATAATCATATCAATACTGATGATATTAAAATACCTGAGCGATAAACAGTGTCTATTTTTAGTACCCGTCATATGTGCATTTACTGGCTCAGTAGTACTGAATATGTATTACTTTTCAAGTTATCCTGAAGGATTTATATATAAAATAATAACAATCTCTAATTACAATGATTATCTGATTGGCTATTTTTATCGCAATATTATGCTGATGATTACTATTCTTATGTCAGCGTTGCTCTATGGACTCCGTAAACACAGGTTACTCTCTCCAGAAAACAACATCATTACCGTATGGGTCATAATAAATGCATCGATTATTATGGTTGCACTATCATGGCTATCATCAAGTTATTACATAAAAACAAATATCGATCTAACCCATCAAAAAATAAGTGACTTCTTCCCATTTTGGCGACCTGGCGTTATGTTTGTCGCGTGGTGTGTGATATTGATTATTGCAATAATTACAACCAGATTCAGGAATATGTACTGGACTGGCATTTACTTTGTATGTATTTCCTATATGCTGATGTCATTCCAATTGATAACATCAGAATACTCTACAGACAATATGCTTTATCGCACACGAATGCTTGAAGTGTTATCAACGTTAGTATTTGTGTTTATCCTATTTATAAACTCATTTATTTTATACAAAAACTCAAATACTAAATACAAAAATGCTTATCAAAACTCGATCCGCGATCATCTCACCATGTTATATAATCGACGTTACTTTTATGATGCGTTGATGAAACTGATTCCCTGCATAACAGTCAAGAATCCTCTTTCCATCATTGTATGTGATATCGATTTTTTCAAAAGCATCAACGATAAATATGGTCATCAACATGGTGATAAAGTAATTCAATTTATCGCCATAAAAATACAGAGCCTTCTACGCCAGAATGATATTCTTGCCAGGATTGGGGGGGAAGAGTTCGCTCTGCTACTGCCCGGAGTGAATGAAGAAAATGCAAAAATAATCGCCGAACGAATTTGCCACGCGGTAAGTCAACACGATAGTAAAAACACCGATATCCACCAGTCAGAACGCATCACCATCAGTATGGGAATATACTCCGCAACGGACAACACAATGACTGAAGATGTGTATATCAGTCGGGCAGATGATGCAATGTATAAGGCGAAACATGCAGGGCGTAATTGTGTCAAAGTCTGGCAACAATAGTCGTGTGGCGATGTGATCTTACCCACGTAATGTAGACACAGCCCTAAGCGAGGTTCTGGTTTTCAAACTGTTCCGGACTGAGACCGCCACAGGTACTGTGACGACGCCAGCGATTGTAATCGCACTCGATATAATTAAATACCGTCGTCCGCATGATCTCCCGACTGATAAAGCGTTCACCGTGGATGCATTCGACTTTCAGTGAGTGGAAGAAGCTTTCCGCACAGGTATTATCGTAGCAACAGCCCTTTGCACTCATGCTCCCGCGCAGATTATACCGCTTCAGCAAAGCCTGATAATCCGCTGAACAATACTGGCCCCCGCGATCCGTGTGAACGATGACATTTTGTGGTCGCTTACACCGCCACAGCGCCATCTGTAGCGCATCGCAGGCAAGCTGTGCCGTCATCCGTGACGACATCGACCAGCCGATAACAGCACGTGACCACAGGTCAATGACGACAGATAGAGCCAGCCCTCATCAGTGCGCAGATATGTGATGTCTCCCGACCACTTCTGATTCGGGCCACTGGCGTAAAAATCCTGCTTCAGCAGATTCTCCGACACCGGCAAACCATGCTCACGGTAACTTACCGGGCTGAACTTCCGCGAGGCCTTCGCCCGCAGTCCCTGACGACAAAGACTGGCTGCCACGGTTTTCACGCTAAGTGGTAACCCTGAGCATGCAGTTCATCTGTCAGACGTGGGGGCGCCGTAGCGCTGTTTTGCCTGAGTAAAAGCCTCGCGTACAACGCTGTCGCAGCTCAGACGAAACTGCTGACGTGAATTTATCCTCACACGCCGGTGACACCAGGCATACCAGCCACTGCGGGCAACCCGAAGAACACGGCACATGGCTTTAATGCTGAATTCAGCCTGATGTATTTCGATAAAGACATACTTCATTTCAGGCGCTTCGCGAAGTATGTCGCGGCCTTTTGGAGAATGGCCAGTTCCTCTGCCTGCTCCGCCAACTGGCGTTTGAGGCGGGCATTTTCAGCAGCCAGTTCACTTTCACGTTATGACGATGTCATTTGCTGTTGCTGCCTGCTTCGCCAGGCATAGAGCTGGGATTCATATATTGGTGGGTAGGATCAATGAGCTCCCCTTACATGTAAAAGATCACTCCTGCTTTAACCGCCGCCAGAGGGTGGTACGGCTGATCCCCAGATACCGCGCGGCGGCCATTTTATCGCCATGAAACCGGGCGAGAACTTGATGTACCGTGGCCGGGGATTGTTCCGGGAAGGCAGAAGGTGACTCCTCAGCGGTTATCGCCAGCTCCGGTGACAGGTGTTGCAGTAAATGCGTGCTCAGATTGGGCATCGGTTCGACGCTTAAAAACAACGCCAGACGCTCCATCATATTGCGCAGCTCACGAATGTTTCCCGGCCAGCCATAGTTGAGTAGTAACGATTGGTTTTGCGCTAATCCATCACGCATCATTTCGGAAAACGGCGCGTCTAATGCCGTCAGCGATTGCTGTAAAAACTCTTCCGCCAGTGGCAGAATATCGGCCTGCCGCTCACGCAGCGGTGGGAGATCGAGACGCAGAATACTGAGACGGTAAAACAGATCGGCACGAAACTGCCCCCGGTTCATCGCCTGCTTCAGATTGCAGTGGGTGGCGCTAATCACCCGCACGTCGACCGGGATCGGCTGGTGACTGCCCACTCGGGTCACCGCTTTTTCCTCCAGTACGCGCAGCAGCCGGGTCTGTAACGGTAGCGGCATTTCGCCAATCTCATCAAGAAACAGCGTCCCGCCGTGGGCGATTTCAAACAATCCGGCGCGCCCTCCCCGCCGCGAGCCGGTAAATGCGCCCTCTTCATAACCGAACAGCTCCGCTTCCAGCAGCGACTCGACGATTGCCCCGCAGTTGACGGCGACAAACGGCGGCGAACGCTTGTCGCCGCGGCTACCCTGGCGGGTGAAATATTCGCGATGAATGGCCTGCGCCGCCAGTTCTTTACCTGTACCGGTTTCGCCCTGAATCAAAACCGCCGCGCCTGAGCGGGCGTACAGCATAATCGCGTGACGGACCTGCTCCAGCGACGCCGAGTGGCCGTGCATATCGCTGAGTTCATAGCGGGGGCGCAACGTGCTGCCGGAAGGATGCTGACGGTTACGCTGCAAAGTGACCTGCGTCAGCCGGGTCATGTCGAGGGCATCATTAAACGCCTGACGTATGGTCGCCGCGGAGTAGATAAAGATGCCGATCAGCCCGGCCTCTTCCGCCAGATCGGTAATCAACCCGGCACCGACCACCGCTTTAATGCCGCTGGCCTTTAACTCGCTTATCTGCCCACGCGCATCCTCTTCGGTGATATAGCTGCGCTGCTCCAGGCGCAGACTGAAGGTCTTCTGAAAGGCGATCAGCGCAGGGATCGTTTCCTGATAGGTCACAACGCCAATGGAAGAGGTCAGTTTACCGGCCTTCGCCAGCGCCTGCAGAACATCGAAGCCGCTGGGTTTTACCAGGATAACCGGCACGGATAAACGGCTTTTTAAATATGCGCCGTTGGAGCCCGCCGCGATGATCGCATCGCAACGCTCGGTCGCCAGCTTCTTGCGGATATAGGTCACCGCCTTTTCAAAACCAAGCTGGATGGGGGTGATGGTCGCAAGGTGATCGAACTCCAGGCTGATATCACGAAACAGCTCGAAAAGACGAGTGACCGAAACCGTCCAGATAACCGGCTTGTCGTGATTGTCGCGCTGAACGTCGTGCGTATTTGCCATAAGTCTCGGGCTCTGTTTAAAGGGTCGAGCTTTTGGTTTAGTCGTGTTTCATCAATGTTTCAATGAAACATCTAGTTTGTTTCATGAAACGTTAGCTGACACGCTTTTGTCCATGTGAAAAACGATGCGATATTTTTTTCATCATCTAATCAATTGAATTATCAGAGTTAACGACAAAATAGCTTAACAATACTCGTCTCTGGCATAGCCCTTGCTTTATGTTAATCGACCTAAGTAACAAGTTGATAACAAAAGGACGAACTATGTCGCAACTTTCTCCGGGCCAGGCGTTTCGCGCGGCGCTCACCAAAGAAAACCCGTTACAAATCGTCGGCACCATCAATGCCAACCATGCTCTGCTGGCGCAGCGGGCCGGATATCAGGCGATTTACCTCTCCGGCGGCGGCGTGGCGGCAGGATCGCTGGGGCTTCCGGACCTGGGGATCTCCACCCTGGACGACGTATTGACTGATATTCGCCGCATTACCGACGTTTGCCCGCTGCCGCTGCTGGTGGATGCCGATATCGGTTTTGGCGCCTCCGCGTTCAACGTCGCGCGTACCGTGAAATCGATGATCAAAGCCGGGGCGGCCGCGCTGCATATTGAAGACCAGGTTGGCGCCAAGCGCTGCGGGCATCGCCCGAATAAAGCGATCGTATCCAAAGAAGAGATGGTTGATCGCATTCACGCGGCGGTGGATGCCCGTACCGATCCTGATTTTGTGATCATGGCGCGTACCGATGCGCTGGCGGTGGAAGGGCTGGACGCGGCCATCGATCGTGCGCGGGCCTATATCGAAGCCGGGGCCGACATGCTGTTCCCGGAGGCGATCACCGAGCTTGCGATGTACCGCCAGTTTGCCGACGCGGTGCAGGTGCCGATCCTCGCCAACATTACCGAATTCGGCGCCACCCCGCTGTTCACCACCGATGAACTGCGCAGCGCCAGCGTAGCGATGGCGCTCTACCCGCTCTCAGCATTTCGCGCGATGAACCGTGCCGCAGAAAAGGTCTACAACGTGCTGCGCCAGGAAGGAACGCAAAAGAGCGTTATCGACATCATGCAGACGCGCAACGAGCTGTACGAAAGCATCAATTACTACCAGTACGAAGAGAGGCTCGACGCGCTGTATACCAAAAAGTAGGCCGGATAAACGTAGTGCCATCCGGCATTGCCTGATGGCGACTGCGCCTTATCAGGCCTACGAAACGTACCCCCTCAGTACCCTACACATTAAAATAATGACGAGGACAATATGAACGACACAACCACCCTGCAAAACAATATCCCGGTCATGAAGCCAAAAAAGTCCGTCGCGCTGTCCGGCGTGCCTGCGGGAAATACCGCCCTGTGCACCGTGGGCAAAAGCGGCAACGATCTGCACTACCGCGGCTATGATATTCTCGACCTTGCGCGGCACTGCGAATTTGAAGAAGTCGCGCATTTACTGATTCACGGCAAGCTGCCGAACCGCGACGAGCTTCAGGCCTACAAAATCAAGCTGAAAGCGCTGCGCGGCTTGCCGGCAAATGTGCGTACGGTACTGGAAGCGCTGCCCGCGGCGTCGCATCCGATGGACGTAATGCGCACTGGCGTCTCGGCGCTGGGCTGTACGCTGCCAGAAAAAGAAGGACATACCGTCTCCGGCGCCCGCGATATCGCCGACAGGCTGCTGGCCTCGCTCAGCTCCATCCTCCTCTACTGGTATCACTACAGCCACAACGGCGAGCGCATCCAGCCGGAAACCGACGATGACTCCATCGGCGGCCACTTTCTGCACCTGCTGCACGGTGAAAAACCGTCGTCCAGTTGGGAAAAGGCCATGCACATTTCGCTGGTGCTGTATGCCGAGCATGAGTTCAACGCTTCAACCTTCACCAGCCGGGTGATTGCGGGTACCGGCTCTGACATGTATTCAGCGATTATCGGCGCGATTGGCGCGCTGCGCGGGCCGAAACACGGCGGCGCTAACGAAGTGTCGCTGGAAATCCAGCAGCGTTATGAAACCCCGGAAGAGGCTGAAGCGGATATCCGCAAACGCATTGAAAATAAAGAGGTCGTGATTGGCTTTGGCCACCCGGTCTACACCATTGCCGACCCGCGCCATCAGGTGATCAAGCGCGTGGCTAAGCAGCTTTCCCAGGAAGGCGGTTCGCTGAAGATGTACAACATCGCCGATCGTCTGGAGACGGTCATGTGGGAGTCGAAAAAAATGTTCCCCAACCTCGACTGGTTCTCAGCGGTCTCCTACAACATGATGGGCGTCCCGACCGAAATGTTTACCCCGCTGTTCGTCATCGCCCGGGTCACTGGCTGGGCGGCGCACATCATCGAACAGCGTCAGGACAATAAAATCATCCGCCCTTCCGCTAATTACACCGGCCCGGAAGACCGCGCCTTCATCCCTCTGGATCAACGCAAATAAAAAAGGAAACCGACCCTATGTCCGCTCAAATTATGAATACGCGTCCGGAATTCGACCGCGAGATCGTTGATATCGTTGACTATGTTATGAACTATAGCATCACGTCGAAAGTGGCGTACGACACCGCCCACTATTGTCTCCTCGACACCCTGGGCTGCGGTCTGGAAGCGCTGGAATATCCGGCCTGTAAAAAACTGCTGGGGCCAATTGTGCCGGGAACCGTGGTGCCAAACGGCGTCCGCGTACCGGGAACGCAGTTTCAGCTCGATCCTGTGCAGGCGGCATTTAACATTGGCGCGATGATTCGCTGGCTCGATTTCAACGACACCTGGCTGGCGGCCGAGTGGGGCCATCCGTCCGATAACCTTGGCGGTATTCTGGCGACGGCGGACTGGCTGTCGCGTAACGCCGTCGCCGCCGGAAAAGCGCCGTTGACCATGAAGCAGGTGCTGACCGGTATGATTAAAGCCCATGAAATTCAGGGCTGTATTGCGCTGGAGAATGCCTTCAACCGCGTGGGACTCGACCATGTGCTGCTGGTCAAAGTGGCCTCAACGGCGGTGGTGGCCGAAATGCTGGGGCTCACCCGCGACGAAATCCTTAATGCCGTGTCTCTGGCCTGGGTCGACGGGCAGTCTCTGCGCACCTATCGCCATGCGCCGAACACCGGGACGCGTAAGTCCTGGGCGGCGGGCGATGCCACCTCCCGCGCGGTACGTCTGGCGCTGATGGCGAAAACCGGCGAGATGGGCTATCCGTCGGCGCTGACCGCGAAAACCTGGGGTTTTTACGATGTCTCTTTCAAAGGCGAGTCGTTCCGCTTCCAGCGTCCGTACGGTTCTTACGTCATGGAAAACGTGCTGTTCAAAATCTCCTTCCCGGCGGAGTTTCACTCGCAGACGGCGGTTGAAGCCGCAATGACGCTTTATCAGAAAATGCAGGCAGCGGGTAAAACCGCCGCAGATATTGAGAAAGTGACCATTCGCACTCACGAAGCCTGCATTCGTATCATCGACAAGAAAGGCCCACTGAACAACCCGGCCGACCGCGACCACTGCATTCAGTACATGGTGGCGATCCCGTTGCTGTTCGGACGCCTGACGGCGGCGGATTATGAAGACGGCGTGGCGCAGGACAAGCGTATCGATGCCCTGCGCGAGAAGATGAGCTGCTGCGAAGATCCGGCCTTCACCGCCGACTATCACGACCCGGAAAAACGCGCCATCGCGAACGCCATCACCCTGACGTTTACCGACGGAACGCGCTTTGACGAAGTGGTCGTGGAATACCCGATCGGCCACGCGCGCCGTCGTAAAGACGGTATTCCGAAGCTTATCGAGAAATTCAAAATCAACCTGGCGCGCCAGTTCCCGTCCCGTCAGCAGCAGCGCATTCTGGAGGTCTCTCTGGACAGAAGCCGTCTTGAGCAGATGCCGGTCAATGAGTATATGGACCTCTATGTCATCTAAAGCGGCGTGCGATGAGGCGTAGGTTCACCAGGAGAACATCATGTCTTTTAGCGAATTTTATCAGCGTTCCATTGCGCAGCCGTCATCATTCTGGGCCGAACAGGCCCAGCGTATTGACTGGCAGCAGCCGTTTACACAGGCGCTTGATCACCATCATCCGCCGTTTGCCCGCTGGTTTTGCGGCGGTACGACCAATCTGTGCCACAACGCCATCGACCGCTGGCTGGATAAACAGCCGGATGCGCTGGCGCTGATCGCCGTCTCTTCTGAAACCGAAGAGGAGCGGACGTTTACCTTCCGTCAGCTGCATAATGAAGTGAATGTGGTGGCGTCGATGCTGCTGTCGCTGGGCGTGAAGCGCGGCGACCGGGTGTTGGTTTATATGCCGATGATTGCTGAGGCGCACATTACGCTGCTGGCCTGCGCACGCATTGGCGCTATCCACTCGGTGGTATTCGGCGGTTTTGCCTCGCACAGCGTGGCGGCGCGGATTGACGATGCCAGGCCGGTGCTGATTGTCTCGGCGGATGCCGGGGTTCGCGGCGGCAAAACCCTGCCGTACAAGACGCTGCTTGATGACGCCATCGCCCAGGCGCAGTATCCGCCGCGCCACGTACTGCTGGTGGATCGCGGGCTGGCGAAAATGCCGCGGGTTGCCGGGCGCGATCTCGATTTCGCCACCCTGTACCTGCAGCACCTCGGCGCGCAGGTACCGGTGACCTGGCTTGAGTCTAACGAAACCTCCTGCATTCTCTACACCTCCGGCACCACCGGAAAACCCAAGGGGGTCCAGCGCGACGTCGGCGGCTACGCGGTGGCGCTGGCCACCTCCATGGACACCATTTTTGGCGGCAAAGCCGGTGGGGTGTTCTTTTGCGCCTCGGATATCGGCTGGGTTGTTGGGCACTCCTATATTGTCTACGCCCCGCTGCTGGCGGGGATGGCGACCATTGTTTACGAGGGCCTGCCGACCTACCCTGACTGCAGCGTGTGGTGGAAAATCGTGGAGAAATATCAGGTCAACCGGATGTTCTCCGCGCCGACCGCCATCCGGATACTGAAGAAGTTCCCGACGGCGCAGATCCGCAACTACGATCTCTCCTCGCTGGAGGCGCTGTATCTGGCGGGAGAACCGCTGGATGAGCCCACCGCATCGTGGGTAACGCAGACGCTGGACGTTCCGGTTATCGACAACTACTGGCAGACCGAATCCGGCTGGCCAATTATGGCGATCGCCCGTGGGCTGGATGACAGGCCGTCGCGCCTTGGGAGCCCCGGCGTACCGATGTACGGTTACAACGTGCAGCTGCTCAATGAGGCGACCGGCGCGCCCTGCGGCGTCAACGAGAAAGGAATGCTGGCCATCGAAGGACCTCTCCCCCCCGGCTGTATTCAGACCATCTGGGGGGATGATTCACGTTTCATCAATACCTACTGGTCGCAGTTTTCACGCCAGATGTATGCCACTTTTGACTGGGGGATCCGCGACGCCGACGGCTATTACTTTATCCTCGGCCGCACGGATGATGTGATTAATGTCGCCGGACATCGGTTGGGTACGCGGGAGATAGAGGAGAGTATCTCCAGCCATCCGAATGTGGCTGAAGTGGCGGTCGTTGGGGTGAAAGACGTACTGAAGGGGCAAGTGGCGGTCGCGTTTGTCATCCCCAAACAGAGCGATACCCTGGAGGATAGCGATGTCGCGCACAGTGAAGAGCGCGCGATCATGGCGCTGGTGGATAGCCAGATAGGCCACTTTGGTCGCCCCGCTCACGTCTGGTTCGTCTCACAGCTGCCGAAAACGCGCTCCGGGAAAATGCTCCGGCGAACGATCCAGGCTATCTGCGAAGGCCGCGACCCTGGCGATCTGACCACCCTCGACGATCCCGCTTCGTTGCAGCAGATTCGTCAGGTAATTGCACCCACGGAATAAACCTGAACACAGCTCGTCCGGTGAGCGTACGCTCACCGGCGAGAACATGATCACCAGCGCAGTATGGGGCAGCCGGTGGCGGCCTGCAGCGCCTCAAACTCGACGCCGGGAGCCATCTCCACCAGACGCAGGCCATCGGAGGTGATATCCAGCACCGCGAGATCGCTGATGATGCGATCCACCACCCCGACTCCGGTCAGCGGCAAATCGCAGTTCGCCAGGATCTTGTGCGCCCCGTCCCTGGCGCAGTGCTCCATCAGCACCACCACCCGCTTGACGCCCGCCACCAGATCCATGGCGCCGCCCATGCCCTTGACCATCTTGCCCGGAATCATCCAGTTCGCCAGATCGCCCCGCGCCGAAACCTGCATCGCGCCGAGCAGCGCCAGGTCAATACGGCCGCCGCGGATCATGGCGAAGCTCTCGGCGCTGTCGAAGAAGCTGCTGCCGGGCAAGGTGGTGATGGTCTGCTTGCCGGCGTTGATAAGATCCGGATCCAGCTCGTCTTCGTCGGGGAAGGGGCCGATGCCGAGCAGGCCGTTTTCGCTCTGCAGCCAGACCTCCATACCATCAGGAATATGGTTGCCCACCAGGGTCGGCAAGCCGATCCCCAGGTTAACATAGAAGCCGTCCTGCAGCTCCAGAGCGGCGCGTTGCGCCATTTGTTCACGGTTCCAGGCCATATTATCCGTCCTTTCTCACTGTTCGCACTTCGATATTCTTCTCTGGATGAGGGTTCAGGACGAGCCGCTGCACATAGATACCGGGCAGATGGATCTCGTCCGGCGCCAGTTCGCCGACCTCGACTATCTCCTCCACCTCGGCCACGCAGACCCGCCCCGCCCTGGCGCAGAGCGGGTTGAAGTTGCGCGCCGTCTTGTTGAACATCAGGTTGCCCGCCTTGTCTGCCCTGGCGCCTTTGATCAGCGCCAGATCGGCGGTCAGGGACAGCTCCATCACATACCATTCGCCGTCGAACTGACGGGTCTCCTTGCCCTCGGCTACCAGGGTGCCGTAGCCGGTGCGGGTGAAGAAGGCGGGGATCCCCGCCCCGCCCGCCCGCAGCTTCTCGGCCAGGGTGCCCTGGGGGGTGAACTCCAGCGCCAGCTCGCCGGCCAGGTACTGACGTTCGAACTCCTTGTTTCCCCCCACGTAGGAGGAGATCATCTTTTTGATCTGACGGCTGTACAGCAGCGGCCCCAGACCAAACTCATCCACCCCGCAGTTGTTGCTGATAATGGTAAAACCCTGCTTGCCCGTCTCGCGTAGCGCCTTGATCAGCAGCTCGGGGATGCCGCACAGGCCGAATCCGCCCGAGGCGATGGTGATACCGTCCTGTACCAGATCCGCGAGGGCCGCGTGGGCATTGGGATAAACCTTGTTCATTGATGCCTCTCCTGTGGTTCGTCTACTTGCCCGACAGTCATCGTGCGGTTCCTTTCATCATTCGGTTCATGTCCGCGCCTGCGTGGTGTGGGTACCGACGCCAGGTTCGCGCACAGCAGGCAGCGGTGAATCACTCTCCAGCCTGGCTATGTCTTTGTGATAGTGGCGCCTGGCATAGAAGAAGACGGCGGCCACCACGATGCTGACCAGCGGCACCAGCCGGAAGGCGTTATTCAGGCCGATGAGGTCGGAGACCCGTCCGGTGATGAAGGGGCCGGGGGCCAGCCCGAGCAGGTTGTTGGCCAGGGTCAGGGTGGCAAAAGCCGTGCCGTGCACGCTGGCGCGGGTCAGGTTGGCGACCATCGCGCCCGCCGGGCCCGAGGTGCCGGTGGCGATGAACATGCCGAGGCAGATAAGGATCAGCTGCAGCATGCCGGTCGGCAGGGCGAATGCCAGCGACAGCAGAGCGCAACTGCTGAGGCTGTAGAAGATGGCCAGGCTTATCTTGCGATCCGGCCGATCCCGGCACAGCCTGTCGCTCAGGACGCCGCAGAGGATCATCCCGGCGCCGCTGCACAGCACGATGACGGCGGCTACGCTCCCCGCCTTATCCGTGCCCATGTCGTAATAGCGGTTGAGGTAGCTCGGCATCCAGACGATGACGGTCCCGCCGACAAACAGCTGCAAGCCGCTGCCAATATAGGCCGAAATCACGGAGCGGCTGGAATAGAGGGTACGCAGCGACTTGCTGTAGACCTCGGGGGCAGGACGCGCTACGCCCCCCACCGGCGAAATGCGCGCTTCCTTGACGATAATGGGATAGAGCGCCGCCAGCAGCAGGCCGAACAGCGCCATGCCAGCAAAGGCCAGCCGCCAGCCCAGCAGAGAGGCCAGCACGCCCCCGGAAGCCATGCCCAGCACAGAGCCAAACATGCCGCCGGAGATAAAAGCGGCTGACAGGGTAGCCCGCATATCCCGCGGGAAGACGGAGACCACCACGGCGATCCCGACGCTGCCATAGGCGGCCTCCCCTACGCCGACCAGGAAGCGGGCGGCGAACATCTGTTCGTAGCTCTGGGCCACGGCGCAGCCCAGGGTCGCCAGGCTCCACAGCATGGCCATCAGCGTCAGGCTCTTCACCCGGCCGAAGCGATCCGCCAGCAGGGAGAGCGGGAAGGTCAACAACCCGACCATCAGCGCCACTATGCCGCTGAGCAGGCCAAGCTGAGTATCCGTGAGCGCCCATTCGCCCTTGAGCATGGGGAAGACGGCGTTGAGCACCTGACGCGACATATAGTCGGAGATCAGCAGCCCAAAGGTCAGCGCAAAGACGACCCAGGCATAACGGCGCGAAACGGTAACGTTGCTTGCTTCGTCATCGTTGTTGATATGATACGTAGCCATAAAGCCCCTTATTCATCTACCTGCGGCGCATAGCGCTCAGGACAACGACCTTTTTGCGAACCGTGCCCGTCAGGCCGCCCCATCCGCTGTGGTGGGGCGGCACGCCTCGTTTAGCCGCGTTGCGGCACGCCTTTCTCGCCAGCCCTGCGGTTCGGCGCCATGCCGTTGGCCTGCAGGGTCTGTTCGATACTGTCGTACTGAACGCCGATACGATAGATGGCGCGCGCCTCCTTGCCGTTCGCCACCTCGCGACCCAGCTCGTGCGCTACCCGCACGCACTGCTGGATCTGCTCGACCGAGCTCATGCGCTGACCGTGCTGGCCAATGATGGTGTCCTCGATGCCGCAGCGCGGGTGCAGACCCATGGCCATGGCCATCATGTTGAACGGCAGCACGTTCTTGAGCAGGGATTCTGCGGTCAGAGTGCAGCCATCAGGCGCCCGCTGGACGAAGTTCATGAAGTTGTACGGATTGGGGCCATCGAAACCGCCGCCGATGCCGATCCAGGTCAGGTTAAGCGGGCCCATATAGATACCCTTGCGCACCAGTCGCTCCAGGGTTTCGAAGGCGTGCATACCGGTCAACTGGAAGTGCGGCTGGATGCCATGGGCCTGCAGACGTCTGAGGTGCTCTGCCACCCAGGCCGGACCCGCCGGCACCGTCATCTCGCTGTAAGCGGCCTGCAAGCCCGGGTTGGCCAGGGAGGTGCCTTCCAGGTATTCCGGGTAGAGCAGCTCCATAATGTTCATCTGGGTGGTGTTAATGGCGACCGTGACCTGATCCGGCTTCGGCGTCAGCTCGGCCAGCATGTGGCGGGTGTCGTCCGACAGCCACTTGGCCGCCTCGCCCTCGCTTTCCGGGGCGAAGGAAATGGAGCCGCCGACCTGGATTATCATGTCCGGCACGGCCTTGCGCACCCCGGCTATCAGCTCGTTGAACTTGGACAGGCGCTTGGAGCCTGTACCGTCCAGTTCACGCACATGCAGGTGCAGCACGGTCGCGCCAGCTTCGTAGCAGTCCACCGCCTTCTGGATCTGCTCCCCCATGGTGACCGGGATGTCTTCCGGGAAGTCTTCCGGCGCCCACTCCGGGCCGTAAGGGGCCACGGTGATCACGATCTTTTCCATGTTCTCCGGGTGCAGGGAATCGTCAAAAAATTGCATCTATTCTCTCCTTGCAAGGGTCTTGATGAGTCGTTGGTCCACCCGGACCGCTTCGCCCGGAGTGGAGGTTCACTTTAGAAGGGCCTGTCGCCCATGATCCCAGCCCGCTCCATCTTGCGGTGGCAGGCCGGGTAGTCCATGGCGGCATAGTGCTGGGTGCTGCGGTTGTCCCAGATGGCTATGCTGCCGGGCTGCCAGCGCCAGCGCACCTGGTATTCAGGAAGGTAGGCCTGGCTTATCAGATAGCGCAGCAGGTCGCTGCTGCCCATGTTGTAGTCCTGCCCGTAGCGAATATGCTCCGGGGTATGGTAGTTGCTGAAGTGCGTAGTGAAGGCGTTGACGAACAGGATCTTCTCATCCGTGTCCGGGTGGGTACGCACCACCGGGTGCTCCGCGTCGGGGAACTGCGCCTTGAGCGCCAGCCGCTGCTCGATGGGTTTGACCGCCCCGAAGCTGGCCTCCAGACTATGGTAGGCGCGCAAGCCTGCTATCTTCTGTTTGACCTCCTCCGGCAGGTTCTGGTAGGCCACCACCATGTTGGCCCAGAGCGTATCTCCCCCCACCTGCGGGCTTTCGACGCAGCGCAACACGCACCCCATCGGAGGTTTTTCGCGCCAGGTCGCATCGGTGTGCCAGGCATTTTCATAGCGCTCATTCACCACGTCCGGCGTTTTGTAGATACGCACCAGACCGGGGTGGTCCGGATCGCTGCCCACCACCGGATGATCCTCCAGCTCGCCGAACAATCGGGCAAAGGCGACGTGTTCGGCACGGCTGATCTCCTGCTGGCGCAGGAACAGGACCCGGTGTTTGAGCAGCTGCGCGCGGATCTCGGTAAACAGGCCCGCATCGTGAATGGCGTCGGCCAGACGAACACCGCTCAGCTCAGCGCCGATATGGCAGGTCAGTTGTTCTACACGCATGTCATGCCCCCTGGATGACAAAGATCGATGAGCCCGTGGTCTTGCGCGATTCGAGATCGCTGTGGGCCTTCACCGCGTCCTGCAGTGCGTATTTTTGGTTGATATCAATCCGGATCCGCCCGCTGCCGACGTGGTCGAACAGCTCGGCGGCCAGGGCCGCCTTCTCGGCCGGATCGGCGATGTAGTCGGCCAGCGCCGGGCGGGTCAGATGGAGCGACCCCTTCATCGCCAGCAGCACAGGATCGAACGGCGGGATGGGGCCGGACGCGGTGCCGACGCAGACCATCAGGCCGCGACGCCTGAGCGAGTCCAGCGAGCCCATGAAGGTATTCTTACCGACGCTGTCGAACACCACGTTGACGCCGGCGCCTTCGGTCAGGGTACGCACGCGCTGGGCCACATCTTCATGGCTGTAGTTGATGGTGTAATCACAGCCATGGGCGCGGGCCACCTCGGCTTTCGCCTCGCTTGAGACGGTGCCGATCACGGTCAGGCCGAGCAGCCTGGCCCACTGAGCCACAATAAGGCCGACGCCCCCGGCGGCGGCGTGCAATAAGATGCTGTCGCCGGGCCTGAAGTTATAGATACGGCGCAGCAGATAGGCAGAGGTCAGCCCGCGCATGGTCATGGCGGCGGCCGTCTCGAAGGTGATGTCGTCGGGCAGCTTGATGAGCGGAGCGGCCGGGATCAGCCGCTCAGTCGCATAGGCGCCGAGGGTATTGAGGAACCCTGTGTAGGTGACACGATCGCCTACCGCCACGTTCGTCACCCCCGCGCCGATAGCCTCCACGACCCCGGCCGCCTCGACGCCCATGCCGCTCGGCAACGGAATCGGATAGGTGCCATTGCGGAAATAGGTGTCGGCATAGTTCAGACCGACGGCGACCTGACGCAGGCGAACCTCGCCCGGGCCTGGCTCTCCGACCGTGACGTCTTCGTAGCGCAGTACCTGCGGCCCCCCGGTCTCATAAAAGCGTATGGCTTTGGCCATCTCTGTTCTCCAACTCGTCTTCGATGTGAGCAAAATGCCTCGTACCGAATTGAATCTAGGAGGTTACGTAAACCTGCGCTTTTCATCGGGCGACAGCCGCTTTTCATCTCGTGACGATAGCTGCGCATTCATTGCTTTAGCCGGGATAACGACCGTCAGAATGTCTGTTTATAAAATGACAATCAGTTGAATTTAATGAAAAAAAATCGGCGGGGTCATGCAATGACCCGCACCGATTCATTGGTGGCGGAAGGTATTGATTCTGCAGGCGCTGACCTTATCCGGTTAATGCGGCAGCCCCCCTCAGAGGTCCTCGCCCCTGTTGCTGATTTCGATTTCCCGGATCAGCCGCTTGTTGATCTTGCCGACGCTGGTTTTGGGAATTTCCGGGACAATCCGGATCTGCCGGGGAATAGCCCATTTATTGATGTGGCCGCTGTCGACGAACCCTTGCAGATGCGCCGCAACGGCCTGCGGCTCCAGGAACGCCCCCTCCTTACAAACCACCAGCGCCAGGGGGCGTTCGCCCCACTGCTCGTCCGGGATCCCGACGACGGCCACCGACCTGACCGCCGGGTGCGAGCTGATGAGGCTCTCCAGCGTCAGCGAGCTAATCCACTCCCCGCCCGTCTTGATAACGTCCTTGATGCGATCTTTGATCTCCACTATCCCAGAGGGATCGATGGACGCCATGTCGCCGGTGTGCAGCCAGCTGCCGCTCCATAGCTCGGCCCCTTTTTCGGGCTCCTTCAGATAGCCCTGGGTCAGCCAGGGCGCCCGCACCACAATCTCGCCCAGGGTCTCGCCATCCTGCGCCACCTCCCGGCCTTCGCCATCGACGATGCGCAGATCCACCAGCGGGACGGGCAGACCGGTCCGGATCCGCAGGGGCAGCTGCTCGTCCATGGGCAGGGCCAGCTCTGCATCGCTCAGGTGGGTCAGACAGAGCAGCGGGCAGGTCTCCGACATGCCGTACCCGGCGTGGATGCGAATCCCCCTGCGGTGTGCCTGTGTCGCAAGCCCAAGGGACAGCGAGCTGCCGCCCAGCAGCATCTTCCATCCCGACAGGTCGGTCCGCGCGGCTTCGCCGCATTCGAGGATCATCTGCAGGATGGTCGGCACGCAGTGCGAAAAGGTCACCCCTTCGTCGCGATAGAGCCGCACCAGCTTGTCGGGCTCATAGCGGCCAGGGTAGACCTGCTTCACCCCCAGCATCGTCGCCACATAGGGAACGCCCCAGGCGTGGACGTGGAACATGGGAGTGATCGGCATGTAGACATCATTCGAACGCAGCAGCGACTGCCCGTCGTGGGCCGCCAGCAGGCCCAGCTCGTTGAGGGTGTGCAGCACCAGCTGGCGATGGCTGAAGTAGACCCCTTTGGGGTTGCCCGTGGTGCCCGTGGTGTAGAACAGGGTAGCCATCGAGTTTTCATCGAAATCAGGGAAATCGAAGCGATCCTCCGCCGCGGCCAGCAGAGTCTCATACTCCCCCAGCACCGGCAGGCGGGTCGCCTTCCCGCCGTCGTCGCTGAGCTGGATATAGCCCCGGACGGTGGTCAGCGTCTCCTCCAGCGATTCGATCACCGGCAGGAAGTCGTCGTGCACCAGCACCAGGTGATCCTCGGCATGATTCATGGTGTAGGCGATTTGATCCGCCGAAAAGCGGACGTTGACCGTGTGCAGAACGGCGCCCAGCATGGGCACGGCGAAGAAGCATTCGAGGGCGCGATGGCTGTCCCAGTCCAGCAGGGCGACGGTGTCGCCGGGCCTGACGCCAGCTGCCGTCAGCATGTTTGCCAGGCGGTGGATGCGCTGCCTGAGAGTGCGATAGTCGTAACGCAGCCTGTCGGCGTAGACGATTTCTCCCCCTGGGTGATAACGCCCGCCCGACAGCAGCAGGCTCTTGATCAGCAGCGGATAAGCATGAGCTCCCTGCGCTGACGGTATGATTCTGGTCTTCACCATGCAGGTTCCTCTTTGACTTATTGTTTGCCCGGTATGACGTCCATAGCGTCGAGACGCCGCACCAGCTCCAGCCCCTGAGGCCAGGGTCCGAAGCCGCTCGCCGGATTGAGGTGGCCGACGGCGCCCAGCTCGACAAGCTCGCTGCCCCAGCCGGTGGCCATGGCGCGCACCGCGTCGGCGCTGGCCAGGGGATCGTTGCTGCTGACGGCCACCAGGCTTCGAAACGGCAACCGCGTGCGCGGCAGCGGGTACCAGCCGCCGGCCTGCAGGGTCTCCTGGCTCGGGTACTGGGCCGGCCAGCTGGCGTAAAGATCCGGAGGGGTGACCAGCAGGGCCCCTTTGATTTGGTGCTGATGCTGCTGCGCCCAGTGCACCGTCATCAGTACACCGGCGCTGTGCGCAACCAGGATCACCGGACCGTCGATCTGCGCCAGCGCCTGGGCAATGGCCTCAACGCGAGCCCGGCAATTGAGCTTGTCCTCGGTCAGGGGAGGCACTGAACGCACTCTGGCCAGGCTGGCCGCCAGATGCGTCTGCCAATGTTCTGCCACATGATCGCGCAATCCGGGAACGATCAGCACTGTAGCCTTGGTATGCAATTTATCCATGTGACTTTCCTTGCTCTCCAGACGGCCCGGCTAAAGGCCAGCGCCTCAAGCGCAACAGTAAAGCCCCAACATTCAGGCCGCTTAACTTTTGACGCCATCGATTTGTCATTTTACGACACGGGCAGGCAAAACTAAGGCCCGCGCCAGCCCTACCCCACCGCCTGAAAAAAGGGAAGCACCAATGTTGCAAAACGAAGATAAAATACTTTCCATTTTGTTACATGACTGCTAATTAAATGTTAATCGATTATTTGCGACACAGATTAATCACCTAAGGAAGCTGCACGATGACTGTCTTAGCCAGAGCCGCCATCCTCACCAATTATCTGGACGTCACCCGTCAACTCGGCCTTAATACCCAGCACTTATTAGCGCAGGTGGGGCTCAGTACTTCTATCCTGGATATGCCTAATCAGCGCATCCCTGTCTCCACCGCCATTAAGCTTATCGAGCATTCTGCCCTCATCAGCGGGTGCGATACCCTGGGCCTGCGGATGGCGGAACATCGTCAGCTGTCGGATTTTGGCGAGATAAGCCTGCTGCTCAGTCACCTGCCCACCCTGCGCGATGCGCTGCAGGGAATAGTGCAGTATCGCCACCTGTGCAATGACTCGCTGGCCATCTTCATTGAGGAAGCGGGTAAGACGGTCATCATTCGCGAGGAGGTGATCACCGATCTTCCCACCTCGTCACGCCATGCCGCCGAGCTGGCGGTCGGCGTCATGTACCGCTTCTGCGCCGCTCAGGTCGGCGTTGGCGCAAACTGGCGCCCCATCAGCGTCCACTTCACCCACCCTGCGCCGACGGATCTTTCCGTCCACAAACGCCTGTTCGGCTGCAAGGTGGAGTTTGGCAGCGAATTTAATGGCATTGTCTGTCAGGCTGCCGATCTGGACATTGCCAACCCGCTGGCCAACCCGGCCATGGCGCGCCACGCGCGCAACTACCTCGACTCCCTGCTGGTGGAAAGCCGCCAGTCCCTGATGTTCGACGTGCGCAAGTCGCTCTACCTGCGCCTGCCCATGGGCCGCGCCACCATAGAGCAGATCTCCCTCACCCTGGGGATGAATGTGCGTACCCTGCAACGCCATCTGGAGGAGAGCGGCGCCACCTTCAGCGAACTTATCAATGAGGTACGGCGCGATCTGGTGATCCGTTACCTGCAAAATCCAGGCTACTCCCTTGGCCACATCGCCGACATGCTCGGCTACTCCATGCCCAGCTCCTTCACCCGCTGGTTCAGCGCCCAGTTCGGTATGCCGCCCGCGACCTGGCGCTCCCGCCACAGCATCGTGCCGCGGGTCGTCCAGACAGCAACGGGAGCTTTATATTTGACACCTGAATAACAGGGAGCGGAGATTAATGAAAAGTGAAGATGACCGAATGGTCCGGTCTGATGGGTTTTGAGCGTGCAGATAACGCCCTATCCGGTGCCGTATGTCTGATTTATGCGTTGCCAGACTTAGCGAAGCCACACGGATGTCATCCTTATTTAGCAACAAATGGATGCTAGCCGGAATATCATTACGTCAATCCTTATCCACTCTGCACACCCGATTTCGCCCCTCTCGTTTAGCGCGATACAACCCCCGGTCTGCCCTATCAAGGGCAACTTTGATACCGTCACTGACATCCAGTTCGTCGGGCATTATTTGAGTAAGGCCAAAGCTCGCGGTGAACTGAATCTTGCGACCATGAAAATCAATGCTCTGATTAGCGAAACTGGCACGGATATGCTCGGCCACTACACCAGCCTCCTCAAGTTCTGTGGATAGCATAACCACCACAAACTCCTCCCCTCCCACTCGTGCGATAATATCCCCTTCCCTGACCAACCCCGGTAATAGTTGCCCTATACACCTGAGCACTTCATCCCCAACGCTATGACCATAATAGTCATTAATCCTTTTGAAATGGTCCAGATCGATGCTTAAAACACTCAAAGGTTGTCGCTTGCGCTGTGCTGTACGACAAGCCCACTGCACACGTTCATTAAAATGACGGCGATTGGCCAACCCCGTCAGCGCATCATACATAGCTTCCTGAATAAGCTGCTGGCGTTGTAAGAAGTTGGTATGCATATAATTCAACAAGAGCCATTGCGTCGTCGCCATAACGACCAGCGCTATAATCGAGCACAGGACCTGAATATACCAACCGTACAGGATTTCGTGCTCAGCCAACCCTACAGCCATCACCCATTCATGATTGCTTAAATTGAGAAATACGCCCATGCGTGGGGTACCATCAACTGGTGATCTGTATTCATGCGCCCGGGCCGAATCGGCGGCATATTGCATTACCTGGCTGAGATAAGGATTGAAATGGGGTAACTCCTGATCGGTACCTGCCCCCACCCGAGTCAGTTGAATTCTATTACTACGATCGAGTACCGCCATTGCCCCACCAGCGCCGAGATAAAAACCTTTGCGCTCAAGTTTGCGAAACATCTCAATCATTGACCGAGAGTCAAAATACCCGAGGACGCCCCCCAGAAAACGTCCTGTAAGGTCGCGTACTGCATGGTACATCACAAACCCATGCATATTTAGATCGGTACCTTTACTTTGCCAATATAGCAGACGATCATTTTCCTCCTTGAGTCGTAGGTTTTTGAATAAAGGCCGCTCCCGAAAGCTGAGCTCAGCGAGCGTGGTTTCGCTGAACACCTTTTTAAGCGGAAAAAGAGCACAACTGGCAACAAAATCACCTTTATCATTAAACACTACCACACCATCCAACCACTCACGCTTTAGCTCTTCTTCAAGGAACGATGTTGCATTTTCTGGCGTGACTGTATGGTTCAACAGAATAGCATTGCCGATGACGCGTATCTGATAACGCATTGCATCCTGAGTAATTTCAAAGTTTTCTGCTTCCAGCAACGTGGTATTACGTAATATGCGAGCAGCTTCGCCTTTAATATAGGTATATTGATAAACAAGATAACCGACAAGAAGCATGGCTTGTAAAATAACAAGAATCAAAAGCAAACCCTGTTTTGCTCTTAAACTCAAGCGATTGTAGAAGGAGATATTTTTTTCGCCCAGCACACTTTTCCTGCCTTATTTAATTCACATAATTGACGGCATGGCTTTTTTCACGCACATCAAAAAATCACTAATAAACATAAATATGTTTTTTGCTCTACGAAATAAATAATCTATCTTTATGATAAACGCACTGGATAATTAATATCTCTTGCTGCTCACTCATCATGTTACCAGCAACAGATTAAGGGGGGGAATATAGGTCCCATTCACCTCCATCAGCACTAGGCTTCTGGCGATAAAGTCCAATCCAACAAATGTAAAGGCGCTGTCAAATTTCACAGATGATAACATGCACACCCCCTCACATAAATATTACTAACCATTACCACCATTCCTAGTCAGATTCAACATGGATAAAATAGAGTAAAATATCACGAACAAATAAAAAAGCAGCATAAGATAAACAAAAGAACGATACAAAATTTATAAAAAATCAACCTAAGACATTAAGAACGCATTATACATCAATTGTTATGCAATAATAAAATATTCATAATTCGCAAACAGTGACAACCATAGGCTATGTGATTAACGACCTCAAATATACATTTTAGTGATATAAATTGATTGCTATATTCATGGGGGGGGTTATTAATTAAATCCAACATCGATTAAACCACTCCCTGCTGATAGATTTTCAGGTACCTCCCCCCTCTGTAAGTACACCCGTTTTAGTTCCACGCACTTTTTGAGATTTCCGGATTTTCGGCCATCAGTCGGTACTCTTCCGGCGTTAGATTATTCAGGGATTCATGAGGCCGCTCACTGTTATATTCAGCCAGCCAGCGCTCTGTGATTTCCCGCGCTTCATTCAGGGTCCTGAACAGATAAAAATACAGGATTTCTGTCCGGTACGTCCGATTGAACCGCTCAATAAACGCATTCTGCGTATGTTTACCCGGCCTGATAAATTCCAGCATCACCCCGTGTTCCTCCGCCCACTGAGCCAGAGCCAGCGATACCCGTTCTGGCCCGTTATCCATTCGCATCTTCAGTGGATATCCGCGATTCGCCACTCTCCTCTCGAGCACTCTCACGACTCGCTGCGCCGGGATATTCAGGTCGATTTCTATTGCAAGAGCCTCGCGGTTAAAGTCATCCACCACATTGAAGGTCCGGAAGCGTCTGCCACACACCAGCGCATCGTGCATAAAATCGATGGACCAGCTCTGATTAAGTGCCTCAGGTGTTGCCAGCGGCGTAGGGTTTCGTACCGGCAGACGCTGCTTGCCTTTGCGGCGAAAATTCAGTTTAAGCAGGCAGTAAATCCGGTGAACACGCTTATGATTCCAGGCGTTACCCTGCCTGCGCAGCACCTGAAACAGTTTCTTAAAACCGTATCGCGGATAGCGTTCTGCCAGTTCAGTCAACGCCAGGATCACCGGTTCATCGCGCCGGGTATCGGGCTGATAAAAATACACCGTCCTGCTCAGCGATAATGTCCTGCATGCCTGGCGGACGCTCATAGCAAACTGTGCCGTCAGATAGCTGACGAGTTCCCGCTTTACCGCTGGTTTTAAAGCTTTTTTTTCGATAACGTCTTTCAGTGCCCGACATTCAAGGCTGAGATCGGCAAATATCTGCTTCAGACGACGATTTTCGTCCTCAAGAGCTTTTATTTTTTTGATATCAGCGGCTTCCATCCCACCATATTTCGCCTTCCAGTTGTAGTAGCTGGCTTCCGAAATAGCGGCCTCGCGACACACATCTTTGACAATCCTGCCAGCTTCGACGGACTTCAGGACGGCGATGATCTGGTGCTCGGTGAAACGGATCTTACGCATAGCGATCTCCTCAGGGGACATATTCAGTATGTCGGAAGATCTCTAAAAGTGAATGGCACGATTATGCGGGATACTTACAGTCGTTAACCTCTACAGAGAGCCACAATGAAAAAACAACTGATTCCGTTACTGTTTACGCTGATCTCAGTCTCAGGCGCATCGTTTGCCGGTAGCATTACCGAGATCCGCTTTGGCGTCGACCCGACTTTTCCGCCATTTGAATCGAAAACCACCGATGGACATATCGTCGGTTTCGATATTGATCTCGGCAACGCCATCTGCCAAAAGCTGCAGGCTAAATGCAGTTGGGTAGAAAGTAATTTTGATGGCATCATCCCGGCGCTGAAGGCAAAAAAATTTGATGCCATTTTGTCGGCAATGTACGTTACCGAGAAGAGAAAAGAACAATTAACCTTCAGCGATAAGATTTATAGCGGTCCGATATTTGTCGTCGCCCGCAAAAATACCATTACGGCAACCGATGCCGGGGCGTTAAAGAACAAAACAATCGGTGTTGAACAGGGCTCGGTCCAGGAGACCTATGCCAATAAATACTGGAGAAATGCAGGGGTAAATGTTGTTGCCTACCAGGGGGCAGATCAGATTATTCCCGACCTCGAGTCCGGCCGTATTGATGCTGCCGCTCTGGCTGGCGTGATGGCAGAATACAGCTTCTTAAACAAAGAGCAGGGCAAAGACTTTACCTTTGTCGGCAATGCGTTACAGGATAAAACATTATTTACCAACGGCGACGCCATCGGCTTGAGAAAAGAAGACACCGAGCTTCAGCAGGCGATCAATGGCGCTATCGCACAAATAATTGCAGATGGCACGTATAAAAAACTAGCCGCTAAGTATTTTACGTTTGATATTTATGCCGGAAGCTGATTCCCGGAGGGCTTTGCTGGCTAAAGCGACAGGCTACCCATTAGCAGAAAACGACGCTACGATAGAAAAAGGGTAGCCGATAACGCCGATTAGCCGCAAAGCCCTCGCGCCATTCATTCGCCAGCTGTTGCATTCTCCCACCGCATCTCACCGATTTTCACCGACATTTTTTGCGACAGCAGATACAATGTCGCCACGGCGTTATCTCCTATTGCATTGATCCACCCACTCTCACGATATCAGGCAACTTACATGAAACAAATCACCCTCAGTGACCTGCAGCAACAGAGCGAAGCGGCGGCCAACGCGCCCCGTTTACGCGCACACCGTAATTTTCACCCGGACCTGAGCGACCCCGTCCAGCGTCTGGCGATCGCGATGGAACCTGGCACCTATATTCGCCCCCACCGCCATCCGCACACGTTCGAGCTGCTGATCCCGCTCAGCGGGCGCTTTGTGGTGCTGAATTTCGATGATAACGGCAACGTTACCCGCCGCGTCGTGCTGGGCGAAGAGTGCATGGCGCTGGAGATGGATGCCGGAACCTGGCACGCCGTCCTGTCGTTAGACCACGGCGGGGTGATTTTCGAAGTTAAGCACGGCGGCTATCAGCCGGTGACCGAGCCGGATTCCGCCCCGTGGGCGCCTGCAGAGGGTGAAGCCGGAACGGCTGAACTGATGGCATGGTATGCCAGAGCGCAGGTTGGCGACGGCGGCTTTACGCTCTAGTTTTACCGACGCGCCCGACGATAAAAGTGCCAGCGATCGAGGCTGGCACTTTCATTTTCCGGTCTAGCGCCTGCCGTCCCCAACCATAAAGCGCATAATCAACCCGCAGGCTGGCGCCAGGAAAAGGAACAGCCCCGTGACCATTTCCGCGCCGCCGGTCAGCCACGTAGTGAAATAATAGATAAACGCGACAAGGACGCTCATGCCGATAAAAGAAGTGACGGCTGACGCCACGCCCAGTACCTGACCTGTATAACCGCTTACGGAGAGAATACTGATTGAGAGAAAAACCCACAGGTAAATCATGGTCTTTACTCCTCTTTGCTGTAAGATTTCTCGTAAGCTCTTACACGCCTTGCTGTTTATATTTTAAGACAATTCCCAGACCGCTACCATTTTTCGACGCCGCTTCGCTGCCCGTCCGTCCCCTGCCGCTGGCACGCTTTTTCTCTCTTACCCTTTCTGTTAAAGCGGAAATTAACCCTAGTTTCAATAAGGTAATCGTATGAAGTTAACCCGGCGAATGGCGTTAGCCAGAGGCGAATTTATTACCCCCTGAAATTAATGTGTCGCCGAATCACGACACTCATAAGTAACTAAAAATTAATAAAAAAATCCCTCTTGCCTCGCCATTTTTTTAAGCGTACATTAGCGCCATCTGGAGCACAGAACGCACAGAATTCTGGGGTGATGCCAGCGCTGATAAAGGGGAGTTTCCTGACTCAATGCTGCAGGTGTCAGCCCGTAATGCTCGGTCAGAGCAAAGTTCGTTAGAGCGTATTAACAGATACGTGGAGTGGTGAGACGTGAAATATTTCTTTATGGGCATCTCTTTTATGGTCATCGTCTGGGCCGGTACCTTCGCCCTGATGATCTAACCCTGAGCATGCAAAAAAAAACAGGAGCCATTCGGCTCCTGTTTGCGTTTCCGGTCAGCGCTTTCCGCCGTAGGCTTATGGCAGCAGGCCGTCGGCGCGGAACATCGTTTTAATACCGCGCACGGCCTGACGAATACGGTCACGGTTTTCGATCAGCGCAAAACGCACATGCGTGTCGCCGTAGTCGCCAAAGCCAATCCCCGGCGATACGCAGACTTTTGCATCCTGCAGCAGCTTTTTCGCAAACTCCAGCGAGCCCATGGCGGCATACGGCTCGGGAATTTTCGCCCAGACGTACATGGACGCTTTCGGCATCTCAACCATCCAGCCCGCTTCATGCAGCCCCTTGACCAGCACGTCGCGTCGACGTTTGTACTGCGCGGCGATATCGTGCACGCACTGCTGGTCGCCTTCCAGCGCCGCAATCGCCGCCACCTGCAGCGGCGTAAAGGTGCCGTAGTCGTGGTAGCTCTTGATGCGCGCCAGCGCGTTAACCAGCACCGGGTTGCCGACCATAAAGCCGATACGCCAACCGGCCATATTGTAGCTTTTCGAGAGCGTGAAAAATTCAACCGCCACATCCCGCGCGCCGGGCACCTGCATAATAGAAGGCGCTTTCCAGCCGTCATACACGATGTCGGCGTAGGCCAGATCGTGAACCACCAGCACATCGTAACGTTTTGCCAGCGCCACCACCTTCTCAAAGAAATCCAGCTCGACGCACTGCGCGGTGGGGTTGGACGGAAAACCTAAGATCATCATCTTAGGCTTGGGGTAGCTTTCGCGTATCGCGCGCTCCAGCTCGTTGAAAAAATCAACGCCTTCGACCAGCGGAACGGAACGCACCTGCGCGCCGGCTATCACCGCGCCGTAAATATGGATGGGATAGCTTGGGTTTGGCACCAGAACGGTATCGCCATGATCGAGCGTTGCCAGCATCAGGTGCGCCAGTCCCTCTTTCGAACCGATAGTCACAATGGCTTCGGTTTCCGGATCGATATCGACCTCATAGCGGTCTTTATACCAGCGGGAAATAGCGCGACGCAGGCGCGGGATCCCACGCGATGTCGAATAACCGTGCGTATCAGGACGCTGGGCGACGGTGCAGAGCTTTTCCACAATATGCGGCGGCGTCGCGCCATCAGGGTTGCCCATACTGAAATCAATGATGTCTTCGCCGCGCCGACGCGCAGCCATCTTAAGTTCAGCCGTGATATTAAACACATAGGGAGGGAGGCGATCGATACGGGTAAAACGGCGTTCAGAGCTGAAGTCAGCCATAGGTTCCTCGACATTACGTTAGCGCCCGGACCGTCCGAGCGACGCTACCACATCGTGTGGCATGTCCAGAAAATAACCTGAAAAATTTCCTGCTGTCGAGAGGTAATCTGAAAAATAATTCACTGGCCTAAAAAGAGGAAGAACAGAAAGCGCGCTGCGCTGGTGAACAACCGATTATTGGTTTAAATTAACCAATTAAATAACATAATGATATCTTTTGGCTTACGAGAAAACCCTGACACATTCCATGACCCACACTGCCACGGTGAAAAGCTTTACAATCCCCTTTTAAAAACAGGGTTTATCCCTATTCCGTTGACGGCAGGTTAACTGGTGATCTGACGCAAGGTTTTTTATCATAGCCTTTTCTGCGATACCCACGGCGCCTCTATGCACGAAACCTTTGATATGCTGCTGGCAGTGTTCGACCGAGCGGCCCTGATGCTGATCTGCCTGTTCTTTTTGATCCGCATCCGGTTGTTCCGCGAGCTGCTGCACAAAACGGCCCACACGCCAAAAGAACTGCTGGCGGTGACCGCCATTTTTTCGATGTTCGCCCTCTTCAGTACCTGGTCCGGCGTTCCCGTCGAAGGCTCGCTGGTCAACGTGCGCATTATCGCCGTAATGTCCGGCGGCATTCTTTTCGGCCCCTGGGTGGGTATCATTACCGGCATTATCGCCGGGGTGCACCGCTATCTGATTGATATCGGCGGCGTCACCGCGATCCCCTGCTTTATCACCAGCATCATCGCCGGCGTGCTCTCCGGCTGGATCAACCGCAAAATTCCCAAACCCCAGCACTGGCGCGTCGGGATACTGGCCGGAATGCTGTGCGAAACCCTGACCATGATCCTCGTGGTGGTCTGGGCGCCGACCACGGCGCTGGGTCTTGATATCGTGTCGAAGATAGGTATCCCCATGATCCTCGGCAGCGTCTGTATCGGTTTTATTGTCCTGCTGGTGCAAAGCGTAGAAGGTGAAAAAGAGGCCAGCGCCGCGCGGCAGGCGAAGCTTGCGCTCGATATCGCCAATAAAACGCTACCGCTGTTTCGCCACGTCAACGCCGAGTCGCTGCGCCAGGTCTGCGATATTATCCGTCGCGATATCCACGCCGATGCGGTCGCTATCACCAATATTGACCACGTTCTTGCCTATGTCGGCGTCGGGGAGCTCAACTACCGCGACAATGACGATATCATCAGCCCCACCACGCGCCAGGCCATTGATAGCGGAAATATCATTATAAAAAATAATGATGAAGCGCACCGGACGCCGGAAATTCACTCCATGCTGGTGATCCCGCTGTGGGAAAAAGGCATCGTCACCGGAACGCTGAAAATCTACTACTGCCACGCGCACCAGATAACCTCTTCCCTGCAGGAGATGGCGATCGGCCTGTCGCAGATTATCTCCACCCAACTGGAGGTCTCCCGCGCGGAACAGCTGCGCGAAATGGCAAATAAGGCAGAGCTGCGGGCGCTGCAAAGTAAAATTAATCCCCATTTTTTGTTTAACGCCCTGAACGCCATTTCGTCGTCAATCCGCCTGAATCCGGATACCGCCCGCCAGCTGATTTTTAACCTGTCGCGCTATCTGCGCTATAACATTGAATTAAACGATGACGAGCAGATAGATATCCGCAAGGAGCTGTACCAAATCAAGGATTACATCACCATCGAGCAGGCAAGATTCGGTGATAAGCTGACCGTTATCTACGATATCGACGACGAGGTGAACTGCATGATCCCAAGCCTGCTTATCCAGCCGCTGGTGGAGAATGCTATTGTCCACGGTATTCAACCCTGTAAAGGCAAAGGCGTTGTCACCATCAGCATCACGGAAAGCGGCAACCGGGTGCGCATCAGCGTGCGCGATACCGGCAACGGCATCGACCCCAACGTGATCGCCCGCGTGGAGGCTGACGAAATGCCCGGCAACAAAATTGGCTTGCTCAACGTCCACCACCGGGTGAAGCTGCTGTACGGCGAAGGGCTGCACATCCGTCGGCTGGAGCCGGGCACCGAGATTGCGTTTTACGTCCCTAACCAGCGCGCGCCGGTCGCCGCCCCGGCCACCCTGCTGTCATAACCGGAGTCATTATGAAAGTCATCATTGTCGAAGACGAGGTTCTGGCCCAGCAGGAGCTGACGTGGCTGATTAAAGCCCATAGCCAGATGGAGATCGTGGGTACCTTTGAGGACGGTCTGGACGTGCTGAAATTTCTCCAGCACAACAAAGTCGACGCCATTTTCCTCGATATCAACATCCCGTCGCTGGACGGCGTACTGCTGGCGCAAAACATCAGCCAGTTCGCCCATAAGCCGTTTATCGTGTTTATCACCGCATGGAAGGAGCACGCCGTCGAGGCCTTCGAGCTGGAGGCGTTTGACTATATCCTCAAACCTTACCAGGAATCGCGGATTATCAGCATGCTGCAAAAGCTCGAGGCCGCGTGGCAGCAGCAGTCAGGCAACGTCAGTCCGGGGAGTCAGGGGAGCCCGGCGCGGGAAAGCGATACTATCAACCTTATCAAGGATGAGCGGATCATCGTGACCAGCATCAACGATATTTATTATGCGGAAGCGCATGAAAAGATGACCTTTGTGTATACAAAGCGCGAGTCATACGTGATGCCGATGAATATCACCGAATTCTGCAGCAAGCTGCCCGCCTCGCACTTTTTCCGCTGCCACCGCTCCTACTGCGTGAACCTGAATAAAATTCGCGAAATCGAACCCTGGTTTAACAACACCTATATTCTGCGCCTGCGCGACCTTGATTTTCAGGTACCGGTCAGCCGCAGTAAGGTCAAAGAGTTTCGCCAGCTTATGCACCTGTAAAAAAGGCGCCGTCGGCGCCTTTTTTCAGAGGATGTGTCCCAGCGTCTGGCGCAGATGCGCGCCGGAACCGAGCAGCCCTGGATTATCGTGGACTATCAAAAATACCGGGATATCCTGCACGTAGGCCTTAAAGCGACCCTTATCTTCAAACCCGCCGCGAAACCCTGAGGATTTAAAGAACTCCAGGAAGCGCGGGACGATCCCGCCGGCGATATAAACGCCGCCGAAGGTGCCGAGCGTCAGCGCCAGGTTGCCGCCAAAACGCCCCATGATCGCGCAGAACAGGGATAACGCGCGGCGACAGTCGGTGCAGCTGTCGGCCAGCGCGCGCTCGGTCACATCTTTTGGCTGCAGATTTTCCGGCAGACGTCCGTCGGCTCGGACAATTGCGCGATAAAGATTAACCAGACCCGGGCCGGACAGCACCCGCTCGGCAGAGACGTGCCCCAGTTCGGCGCGCAGCTCTTCCAGGATAATGCCCTCTTCTTCGCTGTTCGGCGCGAAGTCGACGTGGCCGCCCTCGCCCGGCAGGCTGACCCAGCGTTTGTCCACATGCACCAGATGGGCAACGCCCAGCCCCGTGCCCGCGCCGTAGACGGCAATCGGTTTTCCTTCAACCGGCCCGGCGCCGCCGAACTGAATCAAATGCTCTTTTTGCAGCATCGGTATCGCCATGGAGACGGCGGTAAAATCGTTGATTATCTCAAGATGCGCAAAGCCGAGGTTTTTCTTCATTTCGGCGATGGAAAACGCCCATGTATGGTTCGTCATCGCCACCCAGTCGCCGGTAATCGGGCAGGCAATGGCGATACAGCCGTCGTTGACGTCCACGTTCCGCTCTTTCAGGTAGACCTGAACGACGGCCTCGAGACTCGGGTAATCAAGACCAGAATAGGTTTTGGCCTGTGAAATCTCGCCCGTCGCGACTTCACATAACGCCAGACGCGCATTTGTGCCGCCGACGTCACCTACTAAAGCAAACTTTGTCATTCTGTTACGGCTCCGCTAAAGTCAAAATACATCTTCGGCACACTGTAAATTCATGACGCCATAACAACAATGAGCAATACGCCAGTGCCCCTGATTTATCGATCCCGCTCACACATTAACTTTACCGTTTCAGCACCAATTGCACTGACGGTTTAGTCTGTTACGGGCAAAGTGTTGCGCGCTTATCGTCAAAAGGAAATCATCATGCTCCACCCGCGAGCCAGAACCATGCTGCTGCTCTCCGTTCCCGCACTGATTATCGGTGTGGTCTCCAGCCTTATCCTGGTGGTGGTGATGAAAATCGCCGCGGTACTGCAAAACATTCTCTGGACAGCGCTGCCCGCAAGCATAGGCCTGCCGTTCGATTCCGGCACCTGGGTCGTTTTTATGCTGACGGCAACCGGTATCGCCGTTGGGCTGGTGATTCGCTTTAGCCCAGGACACGCCGGGCCGGATCCAGCAACCGAACCCCTGATTGGCACGCCGATGTCCCCTTCGGCGCTACCGGGGCTTATCATCGCCCTGATCCTCGGCCTGGCGGGCGGCGTCAGCCTGGGCCCTGAGCACCCGATTATGTCCGTTAATATCGCGCTGGCGGTAGCGCTCGGCGCGCGCCTCTTTCCCCGCGTAGGGGCGCTTGACTGGACTATCCTCGCCGCCTCCGGCACCATCGGCGCGCTGTTCGGCACCCCGGTCGCCGCCGCGCTGATCTTCTCGCAGACGCTAAACAGCAACAACGACGTGCCGCTGTGGGACCGGCTTTTCGCCCCGATGATTTCCGCCGCGGCGGGCGCGCTGACCACCAGCCTGTTCTTTCATCCACAGTTTTCGCTGCCCATTGCCCACTACCATCAGATGCGGCTGGTCGATATCCTGAGCGGCGCGGTCGTTGCGGCGATCGCCATCGCCCTCGGCATGATTGCCGTCTGGTGCCTGCCGCGCCTGCACGCGCTGATGCACCGACTTAAGCATCCGGTCCTGGTTCTGGGCCTTGGCGGATTTTTTCTGGGGATAATCGGCGCGCTGGGCGGGCATATCACGCTGTTTAAGGGGCTTGATGAAATGCACCAGCTGGCGTTCAGCCAGACGCTGAGCGCGACGGACCTGCTGTTTATCGCCTTAATGAAGCTCGCGGCGCTGGTCGTCGCTTCGGCCAGCGGTTTTCGCGGCGGGCGTATTTTCCCGGCGGTCTTTGTGGCGGTGGCGCTTGGGCTAATGCTGCATGCCCACGTTGATGCGGTTCCGGCGGCAATTACCGTTTCCTGCGCCATTTTAGGCCTGGTGCTGGTCGTTACCCGTGACGGCTGGCTGAGCCTGTTTATGGCGGCCGTCGTGGTGCCGGACTCAACGCTGCTGCCCCTGCTGTGTATTGTGATGCTGCCCGCCTGGCTCCTGCTGGCGGGCAAACCGATGATGATGGCAAAACCGCATCAGTGAACGTTGTTACGGGCTTCCAGCGCCTGCGTGATGGCGTGCAGTAACGCGGGAACCTCCTGCTTCGGCAGCACCACTTCCACCAGCGTCAGGCGCTGACGACCGGCGGCAAGCGCCAGAACATCCCTGAACTGGACCGTTTCGGTCACCCGCCAGCTCTGCGCCTGACACTCCAGGCTCAGGGCCTGCGGCAGCTGCGTCCAGTTCCACAACGCAATGTCGTTATAGCGCTGTTCCGGACCATGAATTGCCCGCTCAACGGTATACCCTTCATTATTGAGTAGCAGAATCAGCGGACGCTGTTCATCCCGGAGCATCGACCCCAGCTCCTGAATGGTCAACTGCGCCGCGCCATCGCCGATGATCAGCACCACGCGACGCTCCGGAGCCGCCGTCTGCGCGCCGAAAGCGGCCGGAAGCGTAAAGCCTATCGACCCCCACAGCGGCTGCACAATCAGCATCGCATCGGACGGTAGCCTCAGCGCCGCGGCGCCAAAGGCGGCGGTGCCCTGATCGGCCAGCAGAATATCGCCGGGTTGCAAAAAGGCCTGCAGCGTTCGCCAGAACCGCGGTTGCGTCAACGCGCCGTCGACGCCGTCGTCAGCCTCTTGGCTATAGGCGGCAAAGCGCGCCCAGCCGACGGACAGTTCAGCGCAAAGCTGCTTCAGCGCGCGAGCCGCCTGACCAATCGGCAGATCGCTAAACCAGCGCACGCCGACCCGGGCGGAGAACGGCTGTAGCTCAATCGTTTTCTCCAGCGGCAGCTGCTGGGTAAATCCAGCGGTAATGGTGTCGGTGAAACGGGTTCCGACGCACAGCGTCACGTCCGCCCCCTCTATCGCCTCCCGGGTTTGCCGGGCGCTTGCCGCGCCGCTATAGGTGCCGACAAACCCCGGCTGCTGTTCATCAAATAGTCCTTTGCCCATCAGCATGGTCGCATGCGCCAGGGGCTGCGTCGCCACCCACTCCCGCATCATCGGCTGCAACCCGTAACGCTGGGCGAGGAAATCCGCGAGCAGCGACACCCGACGGCAGCCGATAAGCATCTGCCGCGACGCCTGAAGGAATTCCGCCATGGCGTTGTCATCCGCCGCCATCTCCCCCAGGGATAGCGCGCTGACCGGCGCCGTCGCGGGCGCTTTTGCAACATCGGCAGGCAGCAGCAGGTACGCCGGGCGGCGATGCAGCAGCATTTCACGCAGCACCCGGTCAATTTCCTGGCAGGCGTTGCTGGCAGTCAGCTTTGCCCGGGCGACGGTCACCTGTTCGCTCATCAGATAAAAATGGCTGAAATCGCCGTCGCCAAGGGTATGGTGAACCAGCTCGCCGCGCTGCTGGCTCTGCGTACCCGGCGCACCGACGATATGCAGCACCGGCACAAACTCCGCGTAGCTGCCTGCGACGCCGTTGAGCGCGCTCAGCTCACCCACGCCGTAGGTCGTCAGCAGAGCGCCGGCGCCCTGCGTCCTGGCGTAGCCGTCGGCAGCGTAAGCGGCATTAAGCTCATTGGCGCAACCAACCCAGCAAATCGTAGGGTGCTCAATGACGTGATCGAGGAACTGCAGGTTGTAGTCGCCCGGTACACCAAACAGATGTTTGATACCGCAATTTGTCAGACGATCCAGCAGATAATCTGCAATGGTATAGGTCGGTTGCATAGCCATCATCCCCTTGCTGCGTTGTTTCTCTGAGTATTGGAGAACGCTGACGGCTGTCCAGAACGGTCAAAAAAATCACACTGGAAAGAAAGCTGTACACATTGCATTTTAACAAAAAGTGCTATTTACCGTACTTTAGGAGTTGCTCCGATGCTTAGGGTCTTTACCGACTCGTAAGATGCGCTGACAGGCCACTTACGGCCACGATCGTATGTAGCAAGGAGACAACAATGTTCAGGTCACTGATTCTGGCCGCGGTACTAGTCGCTTCAGCCCCATTGGTGGCAAATGCTGGCGAAATCACCCTGCTGCCATCTATAAAATTACAAATTGGCGATCGTGATAATTACGGTAACTACTGGGACGGCGATCGCTGGCGCGACCGCGATTACTGGCATCGCAATTATGAATGGCGCAGAGATCGCTGGTGGCACCATGACAATGGCTGGCACCGCGGTTGGGATAAACACAAAGCCTATGAGCGCGGCTATCGCGCCGGCTGGGACGATCGCGACGATCGCCGCGACTGGGAACGCGGGCGCGGACATGGTCACCACCACTAACCCACATGAAAAAGCAGCCGGAAGGCTGCTTTTTCATCTTTAGACGTTACGCGGGTTTTACAGACCGAGCACAGTACCGACCACCAGCCAGCCGTTCAGCGCCACCACCAGCACCACAATCGTCCAGCCAGCGCGTTTTACCAGCGTCGAGTTAACCAGCTCGCCCATCAAGGAAGCATCGCTGGTAAAGCGCAGCAGCGGCACCAGCGCCAGGGCGATACCAAAGCTCAGCAGCACCTGGCTCATCACCAGTATCCGGGTCGGATCGAGCCCCATCAGGATAACGATAAACGACGGCAGCATCGTGACCGTCCGGCGAAACCACAGCGGAATGTGGAAGCGGATAAACCCCTGCATCACCACCTGCCCCGCAAGCGTCCCCACCACCGTCGAGGACAGCCCGGCCGCAATGAGGCTCAAGCCGAAGATAGTCGCCGCCGCGTGGTTCAACAGCGGCTCCAGCGTCAGATAGGCCTGATCGAGGTCGGCAACGCCGGTATGGCCGTTGAAGTGAAATGCCGCCGCCGCAGTCGCCATCATCGCCAGGTTGACAAACCCGGCAATGGTCATGGCGATAGCCACATCCCAGCGCGTCGCGTTGTAGCGCTCTTTGCGCGTCCCCTCATGCAGGTGCTGGGTGAGCGATGAGTGCAGATAAATCACGTGCGGCATAATCGTCGCGCCGAGCACCCCGGCGGCCAGGAAAACGGCTTCCGACGTCGGCAGAGAAGGCAAAATCATGCCTTTTGCCAGCGGCGCCAGCGCGGGCTGCGAGAAAATCAGCTCGACGATATAGGCGGCTGCCACAAACAGCAGCAGACCACCAATGACTTTTTCCAGCGGCTTCTGTCCCCGGCGTTGCAGCATCAGGATCAGGAACGTCGCAATCCCGGTCAGCACCGCGCCCTGCAGTAAAGAGATGCCGAGAATGAGCTTAAAGCCGATCGCCGCGCCGATAAACTCCGCCAGGTCGGTCGCCATCGCGATAATCTCCGCCTGCACCCAGTAGAACCAGACTAACGGGCGCGGATAGCGATCGCGAATCTGTTCTGCGAGGTTTTTGCCGGTCGCAATGCCCAGTTTGGCGGACAGCACCTGAATCAGCATCGCCATCAGGTTGGCCCATACGACCACCCACAGCAGCTGGTAGCCGAAGCTGGCCCCGGCCTGAATGTTGGTGGCGAAGTTGCCTGGATCGATGTAGCCGATGGCAGCAATGAATGCAGGTCCCATTAATGCGAGCCTCATCTTGCGCGCTGCGCGACCGCTGCTACTCTCAACGCGACTGTTTGTCATTTTCTGCCTCGGAAATATAGCCTTTGCTATGTTTCATGCTATCAAAGTGAGAATGATTATCAAGTTCATTTAATGCGGAGATAATGATTTCACTGATAGGCAGGAACGATAGCGGGCCAGAATGTCAGCCATGTTGTCAGGATTGGATCGGTGCGTACTATCCTTTCATCAGGCTAGTACATTAACGCAACTTTAGATACCTTTACATAACATAACAGATTTGTATGCTTGATCACCTTTTTTGAGATTGCTCACAGGTTCTTACTATAGTGCGGCGAAGATCTCGTTTTCTTTTACCCTGTTGCATAGAATGTGCAAGGAAATTTAACCTGCCTCATATTTGGAGCAAATATGGACCGCGTTTTTCACTTTGTCCTCGCGCTTGTCGTGGTGACCATTCTGGCGTTACTGGTCAGCCATGACCGTAAAAAAATTCGTATTCGTTATGTCGTTCAACTGCTTGTTATTGAAGTCTTGCTGGCGTGGTTCTTCCTGAACTCAGATATCGGTCTGGGCTTTGTGAAAGGCTTCTCCGAGATGTTCGAGAAACTGCTCGGCTTCGCTAATGAGGGGACAAACTTCGTCTTCGGTAAGATGAATGATCAAGGTCTGGCGTTCTTCTTCCTGAAGGTCCTGTGCCCAATCGTCTTTATCTCCGCGCTGATCGGTATCCTGCAGCACATCCGCGTTCTGCCTGTGGTGATTCGCGCGATTGGTACCGTACTGTCCAAAGTCAACGGCATGGGCAAACTGGAGTCGTTCAACGCCGTCAGCTCCCTGATTCTGGGCCAGTCTGAAAACTTCATCGCCTATAAAGATATTCTCGGCAAGATGTCGCGCAACCGCATGTACACCATGGCGGCCACCGCAATGTCCACCGTGTCGATGTCTATCGTCGGCGCGTACATGACCATGCTGCAGCCGAAATACGTCGTTGCTGCGCTGGTGCTTAACATGTTCAGCACCTTTATTGTGCTGTCCATCATCAACCCGTACCGCGTTGAGCAGAGCGAAGAGAACCTGCAGATGTCCAATCTGCACGAAGGTCAGAGCTTCTTTGAAATGCTGGGTGAGTACATCCTTGCGGGCTTCAAAGTTGCGATTATCGTTGCCGCCATGCTGATCGGCTTCATCGCGCTGATTTCAGGTCTGAACGCGCTGTTCGCCGCCGTACTGGGCATCTCCTTCCAGGGCATCCTCGGCTACATCTTCTACCCGGTGGCCTGGGTGATGGGCGTTCCGGCAAGCGAAGCGCTGCAGGTCGGCAGCATCATGGCGACCAAACTGGTGTCGAACGAATTCGTGGCTATGATGGATCTGCAGAAAATCGCCAGCACGCTCTCTCCGCGCGCGGAAGGCATTATCTCTATCTTCCTGGTGTCCTTCGCTAACTTCTCGTCCATCGGTATCATCGCCGGTGCGATTAAAGGCCTGAACGAAGAACAGGGCAACGTGGTCTCCCGTTTCGGCCTGAAACTGGTCTATGGCTCCACGCTGGTGAGCGTACTCTCTGCGTCTATCGCCGCACTGGTACTGTAAATCGTAAGCAGCGAAAGCCGGGGCAACCCGGCTTTTTTTATCTCCGCAGTTCCGCCAGAGGCCGCGGTTTCCCCAGCAAATATCCCTGCAGATAGTCCACGCCAAGCTGATACAGCAGCGCCCGCTGGGCGTCGGTTTCAACAAATTCCGCCACCAGGGTCAGGTTCTTCACCCGCGCCATCTCGCAGATAGATTTGACGATCATCGCATCCATCGCGTCCTCCATGATGTCATGAACGAAGCAGCCATCTATCTTGACAATATCCGCCTGCAGCCGCTTCAGACGCTCAAAATTCGCATAGCCGGTGCCAAAGTCATCGATGGCGATAAGGCAGCCAAAATCGCGCAGCCGCTGAATGTTCACCAGACTTACCTCTGAATCAGAGAAGGCCTGCTCCTCGGTTATCTCCAGCACGATCGACTGTGGCGATATCCTATACTGCTGAAACAGCGCAATAATTTCGTTCGCGCTCTCGTTTTGCATCAGCGTAAACGGCATCAGGTTGACGGAGAAACGCTCATTGGGGAACGCTTCCATGGCCCGAAACAGCATTTCGACAACCTGCATATCAAAACGTTTGCTGAGGTTGAACTGGGCAACCACCGGAATAAACCGGTCCGGCATGATGATTTCGCCGTCACAGGTTAAGCGGGTCAGAATTTCATGGTAAACATCCCCGCTTTCGCTCACGATAGGCTGCGCATAGAGGCATATTTCGCCGAGATCCAGCGCCCTCTTCACCCGATTAAGCTGGTGGAGGCGCTCGGTGGTATTGTCTGAAACGGTTTCAAGACTGCAGTCCAGCGCCAGCACTTTCCGCGCCGCGCAGGCCTGCTCGGAAAGCCAGCTTAGCTGCCCAAGCGTATGGTGCAACGCCTCGCCTTCTCCCTGGATTCCTCCCCAGGAAGCGCCAAACTCCAGCACCAGCTCGTTGTTGTGCCAGTGATATTTGCGGCTATTGAGGAAATCGATCATCGCACTGAGCCTGTCCGCCGTTTCTTCACCATGCAACACCAGCAGCAGCTCGCTGCCCGGAAGCTGAAACAGTTGCTCATTTTTATACAGCAGCGGCTGCAGGTCCTGCGCGATCATCCGCTTACAGTACACGCGCATCATCATGCCGTAATGACGGCTCAGAAACTCGAGGTTATCCATACGCAGGCAGCAAACGCGCCCCTCCGGAAACCGCGCCAGATAGCACTCCAGCGCGCGCAGATTAGGCAGCCCGGTGAGAGGATCCTCCATCGCCCGGTTATGCCATTTACGCCGCAGCACGTTGCTGCGCGAGTAAATCTGCGACATGTACAGCATGCTTATCGTAAATGAAATTAAGACAGATAAGACAAACGACAGAGAATATTCTGAACTGACGCCCTGCAGAAAATTTTGGTTATAGATAACCAGCAGCAGGGCGGAAGCCGCCCACAGCACGCAAAGCAGCTGATAGCGGAACCGGCTGATCCCAAAAAAGAAAAGAATGAATATTAGCGGCACCAGGTAACCGGCAATCAGCGTTGAGCGATACGGAGAACAGAGTATCAGTAATATAATACCGAGCGCGACTAGCCAGTTAATTGTAAACAGACGCTGCTGCCGACACAGCGCTGGCTGAATATTGTAGCGCCAGAATTTTCTCGCAAAATTAGGATTAACTATCATCCTTAACGGATAATAAAACAGTATTGTAAATATTAACGCCGCGCTAATAAGACTTTGTATATCAACAACGTTATAAAACACCGAACCGGAGCCAAAATAGCTTGAAACCGACAGCGGAAAATCGAGGAAATACCCGGCCAGGTACATCGTCGCTTTCAGCACCAGCGGTGCGAAGAAGTAGGCCCAGAAGATGCGTACGCCCATATGCTTGCTGGGCAGGCCGTAGCGCCAGCGCTTGCCCAAAATATAGCGCAAAATGGCGCAGGACAAGAAGACGGCAAATAGCTGACAAAACAGCAGCACCGAGGCCTGCAAGCCCGGCAGATTAAGCATCCACTCGTTGGTCAACGCAAAAGCGGCAATAAGCGGCAGGACGGCATATCGCCCAAACAGCAATATCATTGAAAGCATTACGCTGAGCGGCAACCACGCCAGATATATCTCATTGCCATCAATAATCGTACGGGGTGAAATAAATCTGGCAAAGGGGATAGCGATAAGACTTAACGACAGCGCCAGCACAAATTTCTTTGTAGAGGTGTTAAATTTAAACATCATTGTAGTTAATAAACTTTTAATCGGGCATAAACTGCATTCCCGGCATAATATGTTTATTAATTGAGCCAATCAAGTTTTACGCTAATATTTATCTTATTATTACTATGGCGTAAAACGGCAAGAAACAGTTTGACGAAAACTGATAAATACTGACACAGGCTGCAAAAAAACAAAAACCCCCGCCGAAGCGAGGGTTTGAATTTTGGTGGAGCTAAGCGGGATCGAACCGCTGACCTCTTGCATGCCATGCAAGCGCTCTCCCAGCTGAGCTATAGCCCCACAGTCATCTTTACGAACCAAACCTGATGGGAACAGGATTTGGTGGAGCTAAGCGGGATCGAACCGCTGACCTCTTGCATGCCATGCAAGCGCTCTCCCAGCTGAGCTATAGCCCCGTAACGTAAAGCGTGTCGTGTTGACGGGCGGCATAATATGAATTCCCTCGCCAGGTGTCAACGGCAAAATGGTCCCCTTTATTTCAATCGCTGAAAAAGCAAACAACTGAATGACATTGCGAAGCTTCTCGCAAGCAGGAGTTAAACGCATCACGTTTTCACCTAAAATGATGCTATAACATGAATCACTAATTCCCACACTGGCACTCAGGAAATAGCATGCTCAAGGAACGAATGACCCCGGAGGAACTCGCTCACCTTACCGGTTATAGCCGGCAAACCATCAATAAATGGGTGCGTAAGGAAGGCTGGCAGACCTCGCCCCGTCCTGGCGTGCAGGGAGGCAAGGCGCGTCTGGTTCATGTTAATGAACAGGTCCGTGCGTTTATTCATAGCGCGCAAAGAGCGTCAGAAGCCGGGAGACCTCTGCATAATATCGTGGTTGATGACAGTTTCGACGCCTTACTGCTGACGCTTGCCAAAGAGATGACCGCCAGTGAGCAAAAGCAGCTCACTTCCCTGCTGCTACGTGAGGGAATTTCGGGACTACTTCTCCGTCTGGGTATTCGGGCATAAACCACGATGAAAATACTTCACAGCAAGATGACCACCCAGGAACTGGCGCACTGTGTTGGCATGGCGAAACAGACGATCAACCGCTGGATCCGCGAGCAGGGCTGGGTCACTGAACCTATTCCGGGCGTTAAAGGCGGACGTGCCAGGCTTATCCATATCGACCAGAACGTCAGGGAATTCTTATCGACAACGCCCAAACTGCGCCATCTTTCGCTCTCATGGCAGTTAGCGGAGCCGGAGCCGCACTATGCGTCCCCTGAACTGGAACCCGTCTGGCGGAAAATTACCGATACGCTGTCAATGATGACGCCGGACGAACAGCAGCATCTCCACCTGTTACTGGTTCGCGAAGGGCTAAGCGGCTTTTTACGCCGCCTTGAGATAGCCGACGAGAACGCATAAAAAAAGCGGCAGGTTCTCACCTGCCGCCGTTATCAACGCCTGATTTCAGCAATTACTGCTGGTTTTCGCGCTCTGCAATAAACGCCAGCGCGTTGTTGATGCGCGCGATGCTGCGGCTCTTGCCGATAGCATGTACGGTGACATCAAGCGCCGGCGACTGGCCCGCGCCGGTGACCGCGACGCGCAACGGCATTCCCACTTTACCCATGCCGACTTCCAGCTCATCCGCGGTTGCCTGAATGGCGTGGTGCACGTTCTCCGCGGTCCACTCAGTGATAGCAGCGATTTTATCACGCACCACTTCCAGCGGCTGACGAGCGACCGGACGCAGATGCTTCTTCGCGGCATCGGCATCAAACTCAGTAAACTCTTCATAGAAGTAACGGCAGCTTGCCGCCATCTCTTTCAGCGTCTTGCAGCGCTCGCCCAGTAGCGTCACCAGTTCAGACAGCTGCGGCCCGGTGCGGGTGTCGATATTTTCCTGCTCGATGTGCCACTGCAGGTGAGTCGCGACGTACTCCGGCGCCAGGGTATTAATATAGTGATGGTTCAGCCACAGCAGCTTGTCGGTATTGAACGCGCTGGCTGATTTGCTGACCGCTCCGAGAGAGAACAGCTTGATCATCTCTTCACGGCTGAAAATTTCCTGGTCGCCGCTGGACCAGCCCAGACGCACCAGATAGTTAAGCAGCGCTTCCGGCAGGTAGCCGTCATCACGATACTGCATAACGCTGACCGCGCCGTGACGCTTGGACAGCTTTTTACCGTCGTCGCCGTTGATCATGGAAACGTGCGCGTAGACCGGTACCGGCGCATTCAGCGCTTTCAGGATGTTAATCTGACGCGGCGTATTGTTGATATGGTCTTCGCCACGGATCACGTGGGTGATTTCCATATCCCAGTCATCCACCACGACGCAGAAGTTGTAGGTCGGCGAGCCGTCGGTACGGCGGATGATCAGATCGTCCAGCTCCTGGTTGCTAAACTCGATCGGGCCGCGAATCTGGTCGTCAAAAATAACGGAACCTTCCTGCGGGTTAGCGAAACGCACCACGCAAGGTTCATCAGCCACATGCTCGCTGTGGTCATGGCGGCAACGGCCGTCATAGCGCGGCTTTTCACCGTTCGCCATCTGCTCTTCGCGCAGTGCGTCCAGACGCTCTTTCGAGCAATAGCATTTATAGGCGGTACCCGCTTCCAGCATCTCATCAATAACCGCGTTGTAGCGATCGAAACGTTTGGTCTGGAAATACGGGCCTTCGTCCCATTCCAGATTCAGCCAGTTCATACCATCCATGATGGCTTCGATAGCTTCCGGTGTAGAACGTTCAAGATCGGTGTCTTCAATACGCAGCACGAACTCACCGTCGTGGTTACGAGCAAAAAGCCAGGAATAGAGAGCAGTACGCGCACCACCGACGTGCAGATAGCCGGTTGGGCTTGGCGCGAAGCGAGTTTTGATTTTCATTAAATGGCCTTACGTTATAAAGATGCCGACAACCGGCAAATGCTGGAAAAAATGAACGGCAACATTCTATCACTCCCGCCTGAATCCTCAATGTTGTTGCCCCCGAAACACGTTTTTGTTTAGAAATCATGCGCTATCGCCTGTTTCACGATCGTTTTGTTTAATTTTACGACGAACAAACAAAAACTTTAGAAAAGGCGTTGACTCATTTTCAACTCTCCCTATAATGCGACTCCACACAGCGGGGGTGATTAGCTCAGCTGGGAGAGCACCTCCCTTACAAGGAGGGGGTCGGCGGTTCGATCCCGTCATCACCCACCAACTACTTTATGTAGTCTCCGCCGTGTAGCAAGAAATTGAGAAGTGGGTGATTAGCTCAGCTGGGAGAGCACCTCCCTTACAAGGAGGGGGTCGGCGGTTCGATCCCGTCATCACCCACCACTTTCTCGCCAGCTGGATTTCTTGCAAAAATGTGAAGTACCGAAGTGGGTGATTAGCTCAGCTGGGAGAGCACCTCCCTTACAAGGAGGGGGTCGGCGGTTCGATCCCGTCATCACCCACCACTTCGGGTCGTTAGCTCAGTTGGTAGAGCAGTTGACTTTTAATCAATTGGTCGCAGGTTCGAATCCTGCACGACCCACCAATGTAAAAAAGCGCCCTAAAGGCGCTTTTTTGCTATCTGCGATTTACTCATGTCGCTATTCAAGACTTCCGCGCTCATGCCGATAACTCTATTTTCTGGATTGAAAGGAGTTCACCATGGCGACAATTTCACTGCCCTCTTCGTCTGCGCCTGGGTTACAAAGCACCAGCAGCGCTGCAGAACCGCAGGGTAACGATATTGGTTCCCAAATCATCCGTATAACCCAGCAAATCGTCAAATTGACTCAGCAGCTAAAAAACATTGCCAGCGGCAGCGGAAGTGCAGAGGAAAAACAGAAACAGGCAGAGTTAATTCAGGACCAGATAACCATGCTGGAAGCTCAACTGGCGCAGCTCCAGCGCCAGCAGGCGGAAAAAGATCAGGAACAGCAGACGCAAAGCGCCTTCAACGCTACGGGGGTAAAATCCGCGTCCGCCGACCACCAGATAGACGTCTATATCTGATACAGCGGATCGTCGACGCGAGCGGCAGTCAACTGCTGCGCCTGCTCGCGTACGACCTCCCATAGCGCCCCGGCAGCGGCGGAAAGCGATCGGTTTTTACGCCGCACCAGCATAAGCTGCCGCTCAACAACCGGCGTCAACCGCTTCACAGACAGCCTGCTTCCCTGGGGCATTGGGAGCGCCAGCGCGGGTAAAATACTGATGCCGATGCCGGACTCCACCATCGGGAAAAGGGTCGCCGGATGGCCTATTTCCTGCACGATGACGGCCTCAATATCCTGCCGCGCCAGCGCCGCATCAATCAGTGGACGGCTTCCCGACGCGTAGTCCTGAAGCACCAGTTTTTCACCCTGCAGCGCCTGCCACGCCACGCTCGGCGCCCGGGCAAAGGCATGATCGCTACGACACAGCAGAAAAAACGGCTCAGAGAGCACCGTTTCGCACTGCAGATCGCTTACCGCTCCCGGATCGATAACGATCCCGAAATCCACATCCCCCTTACGGATGCTCTCCAGCACCCACTGCTGAGGCCTGTCGTGCAGCACAAAATCTATCTCCGGATAGCGCTGATTGCTGTACGCAATGCACTGCGGAATCAGGTGCGCCGAGATAGTCTGGCTCGCGGCGATCCGCACCGTGCCGCTGAGCTGCTGGCCGACGCGCCCGGCCTCCCGCAGCGTACCGTTGAGCTCATCAAGCAATCGCTCCAGCCTCACCGCCAGCTGCTCTCCCGCGGGCGTCAGGACCACCTCGCGGGTGGTCCTGTCCAGCAGTTTTACCCCCGTCTGATACTCCAGCTCCTTCACGCTATGGCTGACCGCCGACTGGCTAAGGCCGATTATCTCCCCCGCCCGACTGAAGCTTTTCGCCCGGGCGACGGTAATGAAGACCTTTAGCTGACGCAGAGAATAATTCATCTTTTCAATTCATGAATGGATGCAATAAATCAATTTTATTTCTCAAACCGGACAACGCACAATAGCAATATCGTTTTACTGGAGTCTCTATGAAACTGTTGCGCATTCTTGACCCTTTTACGCTTACGCTGATCACCACCGTTCTGCTGGCCTCGCTGTTCCCGGCGCGCGGCAGTTTTGTCCCGTTCTTTGAAGGTCTCACCACCGCGGCTATCGCCCTGCTGTTTTTTATGCACGGCGCCAAGCTGTCCAGAGAGGCGATTATCGCCGGCGGCAGCCACTGGCGGCTGCATTTATGGGTGATGTGCAGCACGTTCGTGCTGTTTCCGGTACTGGGCGTGCTGTTTGCCCGCTGGGCGCCGGTCAACGTCGACCCGATGCTGTACAGCGGCTTCCTCTACCTCTGCATTCTGCCCGCCACCGTGCAGTCCGCCATTGCGTTTACCTCCCTTGCCGGCGGCAACGTCGCCGCCGCCGTCTGCTCGGCATCCGCCTCCAGCCTGCTGGGGATTTTCATCTCCCCTTTGCTGGTTGGGCTGTTAATGCACCTGCACGGCGCCGGAGGCAGCCTTGAGCAGGTCGGGAAAATCATGCTGCAGCTGCTGCTGCCGTTTGTGCTTGGGCATCTTTCGCGTCCGTGGATCGGCGCATGGGTCGCGCGTCACAAGAAGTGGATCGGCAAAACGGACCAGACCTCTATTCTGCTGGTGGTTTATTCCGCCTTCAGCGAGGCGGTGGTGAACGGCATCTGGCATAAGGTGGGCGTCGGCTCGCTGCTGTTTATCGTCGTGGTGAGTCTGGTGCTGCTGGCCATCGTGATTGCGATTAACGTTTTTGTGGCGCGCCGCTGCGGTTTCAGTAAAGCCGATGAAATCACGATTGTGTTCTGCGGTTCGAAAAAGAGCCTGGCAAACGGGATACCGATGGCCAATATTCTGTTTCCAGTGTCAGTGCTCGGAATGATGGTGCTGCCGCTGATGATCTTTCACCAGATCCAGCTGATGGTGTGTGCGGTACTGGCGCGTCGCTACAAGCGCCAGACCGAACAGCTGCAGGCAAAAGACGCCGCCCGCGAGGCGAAAGCTTAACGCCGACGTTTCAGGGGCTGAACCAGATGGCTCAGCCCCTCGGTTTTGATAAGCAGGGCAACGGCCATCAGCTCGCCGAGCTTACCGGCAGGAAACTGGTCCTTACGGGCAAACCACAGCAGGTACTCTTCCGGCAAATCAATCAGCACCCGGCCCTTGTATTTACCGAAGGGCATCTCCGTATTGGCTATCTCAATCAGCTGCTCTTTTTCCACGTTATTCCCCCAGAAGACGCAGCATCTCCGCCTCATCGATAACGGCAATCCCCAGCTCCTGGGCCTTTGCAAGCTTCGACCCCGCCGCCTCTCCGGCAATCACCAGATCGGTTTTCTTCGAGACGCTGCCCGCCACTTTCGCCCCCAGCGCGGCCAGACGCGCCTTCGCATCGTCACGGGACATCAGGCTCAGGCTGCCGGTCAGCACCACCGTTTTTCCGGCGAACGGGCTGTCAATTTCTTCCGCCTTCACCACCACCGGCGCGGGCCAGTGGATGCCTTCAGCGAGCAGCTGCTGAATCACCTCGCGGTTGCTCTCTTCGGCAAAGAAGTTGAACACGTGGGTCGCCACCACGATGCCGACGTCCGGCACCGTTTGCAGATCGTCAATGCTGGCGGCAATCAGCGCCTCAAGGCTGCCGTAGTGCGCCGCCAGACCGGCGGCCGTCGCCTCGCCGACTTCGCGGATCCCCAGCGCGTAAAGGAAGCGGGCAAAGGAGGTCTCTTTCGCCTTCTCCAGCGCGTTCACCACGTTTTGCGCGGATTTCGGTCCCATGCGATCGAGGCCGGTCAGTTTGCCTGCCGTCAGGCGGAAAAGGTCCGCCGGTGTGAGCACATACTCTTTTTCCACCAGTTGGTCGATTATCTTATCGCCCATCCCCTCGACGTCCAGCGCGCGACGCGAGACAAAATGCTTGAGCGACTCTTTACGCTGGGCGCCGCAGATAAGACCGCCCGTACAGCGAGCCACCGCTTCGCCCTCCACGCGCTCAACGTCTGAGCCGCATACCGGGCAATGCGCCGGAAATTCAATCTCCCGGGTGTCGTCCGGACGTTCGGAAAGCACGACGTTCACCACCTGCGGGATAACGTCGCCCGCGCGGCGAATCACTACCTTATCGCCGATCCGCAGCCCCAGACGCTCGATTTCATCGGCATTGTGCAGCGTCGCGTTGCTCACCAGCACGCCGGCCACCTGTACCGGCTCAAGACGGGCAACCGGCGTAATGGCGCCGGTCCGGCCAACCTGAAACTCCACGTCGCGCACAAAGGTCATCTGCTCCTGGGCGGGGAATTTAAACGCCACAGCCCAGCGCGGCGCGCGGGCGACAAACCCCAGCTGCTCCTGCAGCTCCAGGGAGTCGACTTTGATGACCACGCCGTCAATATCGAAACCGAGCGTCGGGCGGTCCTCTTCCACCTTGCGATAGTAAGCAAGCACTTCCTCCGGGCTATTGCACAGCGTCACCCGGCTGCTGACCGGCAACCCCCACGATTTAAACTGCCGCAAGCGACCAAGATGGCTGGCGGGCAGCTCCCCGCCTTCCAGAACGCCGACGCCATAGCAAAAGAACGTCAGCGGCCGCTTTGCGGTGATGCGCGGGTCGAGCTGGCGCAGCGAGCCCGCCGCCGCGTTACGCGGGTTAGCAAACACTTTACCGCCGGTACGGCGGGCTTCATCGTTAATTTTCTCAAAACCGGCCTGCGGTAAAAATACCTCGCCGCGGACTTCGACCCGGGCCGGAACATCGTCGCCGCGCAGCTTCAGCGGGATAGCGCGGATGGTGCGGACGTTAGCGGTGATATCCTCTCCGGTCGTCCCGTCGCCGCGGGTTGCCGCCCGCACCAGCAGGCCGTTTTCGTACAGAATGCTTACCGCCAGGCCGTCCAGCTTCAGCTCGCAGCACCAGGTCAGCTTATCGCTACTTTTCAGCCGATCCTGCACGCGCTTGTTGAACGCCAGAAAGCTCTCTTCATCAAAGACGTTATCGAGCGACAGCATCGGGATTTCATGGCGAACCTGGCTGAATGCACCCAGCGGCTCCGCGCCTACGCGCTGGGTCGGCGAATCGGGGGTTATCAGCTCGGGGTGTTTTGCTTCAAGCTCACGCAGCTCGCGCATCAGGCGGTCATATTCCGCATCCGGGAGCTCCGGCGCGTCCATGACGTGGTAGAGGTATTCGTGATGGCGAAGCGTGGCTCGCAGCGCAGTTAGTTGTTGTTCGATTGGTTCCATATCCCACCATCAGTGATAAAAAACCCCCGACAGGCGGGGGTTCAGGAAACGTGGCGACAATCCAGCACGATCAGGCGTTGGCGTCTTTCACTTCACGGATGCGATCCTGATATTCACGCACCTTCTGCGGGGTGATCATCCGGCGCTGATCGTCAAGCACCACGCCGCCGACTTCATCCGCGATGTACTGCGCCGATTGCAGCATCAGCTTAAAGTTTTGCAGCTCATCACCGTATGACGGTACCTGCATAAAGATAGTTACGCCCGGCGTCGCCATATCGGCCATATTTTCCGGGTCGAACGTGCCGGGTTTCACCATATTCGCCAGGCTGAACAGCGCAGGACCGCCGCCGCCAGGGCTCAGATGGCGATGATAAATATTCATATCGCCAAAGGTAAAACCTGCCTGCTCGATGCTGTTGCGCAGCAGTTCGCCGTTAATCTGCGACCCCTGATGCGCGGCAACGCTCAACACGATGACGGTTTCTTTGCGCTCAGGCTTCTCTGTCTGGGGCTCAGGCGCTGCGGTCTGCGCTGGCGCGACGACCGGCTGAGGCTGAGCAACCGGCTGCTGCGGAGCGGCAGGCTGCGCGGCGACAGGTTGCTGCACCGGCTGGTGAACCGGCTGCGGCTGAGCGGATGGCTGCTGATACTGCGGCTGCGGCGCGACAGGCTGGGCTGGCGCATGCTGCTGCGGCTGACGCACCGGCTGCTGCGCAGGCTGTACCGGCGCCTGACGCTGCGCGGGCTCCTCCTGAGGAGGGCGCGCTGGCTGCTGTACCTGACGCTCATAGGGCGGCTGGTACTGGTGCTGCGGCGCCTGGCGGGGAGCATCATGCTCTCCGGAGGGTGCGTTATGGGCAGGAGTCACCCGGTGAACGCGAACCTCACCTACGCCTTCAACATCGTCATCAAAGTCGCCCTCGTCATCCGACTCATCGTCGTCGCGCGACTTCATGCGTTTCAGTGGGCGATCGCGGAACATAGAAGAACGTTCTTTGCGGCTGGTCCAGAAACCGTGAACCAGTAATGCAATTATGGCGATCGCGCCAACAATGATTAATATCAGACGCAAATCCTGCATCATTATATTCTCTGTTGTTCTAACACCTTGCCACCACGGCAAACATTTACTCACTAAGAGTATTTGCCCATTACGTCAAGTGCAAGTGCGTACCGGGGATTCAGACAATAAAGATGAACCAAATCGTGCTTTTTGCTGTTTTTTCGAACATTTCTGAACTGGCGATCGGCTGACAACCCGATAATATAGTCAGCTGATTGCCAGGGCCTTCACAAAAGGAGCATCGCCTTAACATGGTTTCATCTTCCGCACCTGCTGCACGTAGTGGCGTTTATTATTTTTCTCAGGGCTGGAAACTGATCGGCTTGCCGGGTATCCGCCGTTACGTTTTTCTGCCGCTGCTGGTCAACGTCATACTGATGGGCGGAGCATTCTGGTGGCTGTTCACAAAACTCGAAAGCTGGATCCCGTCGTTAATGAACCACGTCCCTGGCTGGCTGCAGTGGCTGAACTACCTGCTGTGGCCGGTTGCGGTTCTTTCGGTGCTGCTGGTGTTTGGCTACTTCTTTTCGACGATAGCCAACTGGATAGCCGCGCCGTTTAGCGGGCTACTCGCCGAACAGCTGGAAGCGCGTCTGACCGGCGCCACGCCGCCGGATACCGGCGTTTTCGGCATCATGAAGGATGTGCCGCGGATCATGAAGCGCGAATGGCAGAAGCTGGCGTGGTACCTGCCGCGCGCCGTTGTTCTGCTGGTGCTGTTTTTCATCCCGGGCATTGGGCAGACCGTGGCGCCGGTGCTGTGGTTCCTGTTCAGCGCCTGGATGCTGGCCATTCAGTACTGTGATTACCCGTTCGACAACCACAAAGTGCCGTTTAAAACCATGCGCGAAGCCCTGCGTACGCGAAAGGTCACCAACATGCAGTTCGGCGCGCTGGTCAGCCTGTTTACCATGATTCCGGTGCTCAACCTGGTTATCCTGCCCGTCGCTATCTGCGGCGCGACCGCCATGTGGGTGGACTGCTACCGCGGTAAGCACGCCATGTGGAAGTAGCGTTTTTCCGTATATAAATGTAATAAAGGTAAAAGAGGGGTGGCTTATGCTGCCCCTTATTCCATACTGATAACCTTTATTTCACATCAGCATATCGATATGCAAAAACCTTACTTCCCCCTACCCGCTCAGCAGGTATGCTGGGGCGGTATCCCAATTTCATACAGTTAAGGACAGGCCATGAGTAAGATTTATGAAGACAACTCGCTGACTATCGGTCACACGCCGCTGGTTCGACTGAACCGTATCGGTAATGGACGCATTCTGGCGAAGGTAGAGTCACGCAACCCGAGCTTCAGCGTTAAATGCCGCATCGGTGCCAACATGATTTGGGATGCAGAGAAACGCGGCGTGCTTAAAGCAGGCATTGAGCTGGTTGAGCCGACCAGCGGCAACACCGGCATCGCGCTGGCGTACGTTGCCGCCGCGCGTGGCTACAAGCTGACGCTGACCATGCCGGAAACCATGAGTATCGAGCGCCGTAAGCTGCTCAAAGCCCTGGGCGCCAACCTGGTACTGACCGAAGGCGCGAAAGGCATGAAAGGCGCCATTCAGAAAGCAGAAGAAATCGTCGCCAGCGATCCGGCGAAATACCTGCTGCTTCAACAGTTCAGCAACCCGGCCAACCCGGAAATCCACGAAAAAACCACCGGCCCGGAAATCTGGGAAGATACCGACGGTCAGGTTGATGTGTTTATCTCCGGCGTGGGTACCGGCGGTACGCTGACGGGCGTCAGCCGCTATATTAAAGGCACAAAAGGTAAAAACGACCTGATCACCGTCGCCGTCGAACCGACCGATTCGCCGGTCATCACCCAGGCGCTGGCGGGTGAAGAGCTCAAACCGGGCCCGCATAAAATTCAGGGCATCGGCGCCGGATTCATTCCGGGCAACCTCGATCTGAAGCTTATCGATAAAGTGGTGACCATCACCAACGATGAGGCTATCTCTACCGCCCGCCGTTTGATGGAAGAAGAAGGTATTCTGGCAGGGATCTCCTCTGGCGCCGCGGTTGCCGCCGCGCTGAAGCTGCAGGAAGATGAGGGCTTTACCAATAAGAATATTGTGGTTATCCTACCCTCTTCGGGTGAGCGCTATCTGAGCACTGCACTGTTTGCCGATCTCTTCACTGAGAAAGAACTGCAACAGTAATGCCAGTTTGTGAAATTTGCGTAAAAAAGCACTCTCCCGAGTGCTTTTTTTGTGGAGCACGTCAAAGTTTCACCCCTGTTATCATTGATTCATCCCGTCAGGTCTGGTATTTAACCATCACATTTATTTCGATGCGCGAAATTATTCGAAACAGGATTTACGCGTGCTGAATCGATTTTATGATTTGGTTCAAGTCTCGCTTTCGCTGCATAATGTTTAATGACGAGCTATACGTCGACGGCCAGAAATGTCTGCATCGGATTGCGTTTAACAGGCGACTGTGCCGTAACCGTAACACCGGCGCTAACAATACAGGCTAAAGTCTGGCCGCCAGGCTAGACTTTAGTTCCACAACACTAAACCTATAAGTTGGGGAAATATAATGTTCCAGCAAGAAGTTACCATTACCGCTCCGAACGGTCTTCACACCCGCCCTGCTGCTCAGTTTGTCAAAGAAGCGAAAGGCTTCACTTCCGATATCACTGTGACCTCCAACGGCAAAAGCGCCAGCGCAAAAAGCCTGTTTAAACTGCAAACTCTGGGCCTGACTCAGGGTACCGTAGTGAGTATCTCTGCTGAAGGCGAAGACGAGCAGAAAGCAGTTGAGCATCTGGTTAAGCTGATGGCTGAACTCGAGTAAGTTCGCGAGTTCTTTTAAAAATCAGTCACAAGTAAGGTAGGGTTATGATTTCAGGCATTTTAGCATCCCCGGGTATCGCTTTCGGCAAAGCACTGCTGCTGAAAGAAGATGAAATTGTCATCGACCGGAAGAAAATTTCTGCCGAGAACGTCGAACAGGAAGTTGAACGTTTTCTGAACGGCCGTTCCAAAGCGTCTGCGCAGCTGGAAGCCATTAAAACCAAAGCTGGCGAGACGTTCGGCGAGGAAAAAGAAGCTATCTTCGAAGGCCACATCATGTTGCTCGAAGATGAGGAGCTGGAGCAGGAAATCATAGCCCTGATTAAAGATAAGCACATGACTGCTGACGCAGCGGCTCATGAGGTTATCGAAGGTCAGGCGACTGCCCTGGAAGAACTGGATGACGAATACCTGAAAGAGCGTGCGGCTGACGTACGCGACATCGGTAAGCGCCTGCTGCGCAACATCCTGGGTCTGGCCATCATCGATCTGAGCTCGATTCAGAATGAAGTTATCCTGGTTGCCGCTGACCTGACGCCGTCCGAAACCGCACAGCTGAACCTGAAAAAAGTGCTGGGTTTCATCACCGATGCGGGTGGCCGTACGTCCCACACCTCAATTATGGCGCGTTCCCTTGAACTGCCTGCCATCGTGGGTACCGGTAGCATCACCTCTCAGGTGAAAAACGACGATTATCTGATTCTGGATGCCGTAAACAACCAGGTTTACGTCAACCCGACCAACGAGGTTATCGAGCAGCTGCGCGCCGTTCAGGAGCAGGTTGCGACTGAGAAAGCGGAGCTCGCCAAGCTGAAAGACCTGCCGGCTATCACGCTGGATGGCCACCAGGTTGAAGTGTGCGCTAACATCGGTACCGTTCGTGACGTTGAAGGCGCTGAGCGCAACGGCGCGGAAGGCGTTGGCCTGTACCGTACCGAATTCCTGTTCATGGACCGCGACGCCCTGCCGACCGAAGAAGAGCAGTTCCAGGCGTACAAAGCCGTTGCCGAAGCCTGCGGCTCTCAGGCGGTCATCGTGCGCACCATGGATATCGGCGGCGACAAAGAGCTGCCGTACATGAACTTCCCGAAAGAAGAGAACCCGTTCCTGGGCTGGCGTGCCGTGCGTATCGCCATGGATCGCAAAGAGATCCTGCGCGACCAGGTCCGCGCTATCCTGCGCGCCTCCGCGTTCGGCAAGCTGCGCATCATGTTCCCGATGATCATCTCTGTTGAAGAAGTGCGCGCGCTGAAGAAAGAGATCGAGATTTACAAGCAGGAACTGCGTGACGAAGGTAAAGCCTTTGACGAATCCATTGAGATCGGCGTGATGGTGGAAACACCGGCTGCGGCGACCATTGCGCGTCATCTGGCCAAAGAAGTTGACTTCTTTAGTATCGGAACCAATGATTTAACGCAATATACTCTGGCAGTTGACCGTGGTAATGATATGATTTCACATCTTTACCAGCCGATGTCTCCGTCTGTCCTGAACTTGATCAAGCAAGTTATTGATGCTTCTCATGCTGAAGGTAAGTGGACTGGCATGTGCGGTGAGCTTGCGGGCGACGAACGTGCTACACTTCTGTTGCTGGGGATGGGCCTTGACGAATTCTCGATGAGTGCCATTTCTATCCCACGCATTAAGAAGATTATTCGTAACACGAACTTCGAAGATGCGAAGGTGTTAGCAGAGCAGGCTCTTGCTCAACCGACAACGGACGAGTTAATGACGCTGGTTAACAAGTTCATTGAAGAAAAAACAATCTGCTAATCCAAGAGATGCGGCCCAAATTACTGCTTAGGAGAAGATCATGGGTTTGTTCGATAAACTGAAATCTCTGGTTTCTGATGATAAAAAAGACACCGGAACTATTGAGATTGTTGCTCCGCTCTCTGGCGAGATCGTCAACATCGAAGACGTGCCGGATGTTGTATTTGCTGAGAAAATTGTTGGTGACGGTATCGCTATCAAACCGACCGGCAACAAAATGGTTGCGCCTGTTGACGGCACCATCGGCAAAATCTTTGAAACCAACCATGCGTTCTCTATTGAGTCCGACAGTGGTATTGAGCTGTTCGTTCACTTCGGTATCGACACCGTTGAGCTGAAAGGCGAAGGTTTCAAACGTATCGCCGAAGAAGGCCAGCGTGTGAAAGTGGGCGACCCGGTTATCGAATTCGATCTGCCGTTGCTGGAAGAAAAAGCCAAGTCTACCCTGACTCCGGTGGTTATCTCCAACATGGACGAAATCAAAGAACTGATCAAACTGTCCGGTAGCGTAACCGTGGGCGAAACCCCGGTTATCCGCATCAAGAAGTAATTCTTGCCGCACAAAAATGGCGCCTCAGGGCGCCATTTTGTTTTTAAGCCTGCGGCAGCATCAGCTCGTCATAGCCCAGCTGCTGGGTATAACGCATCACCTCCACCACCCGCTTTCCGGCCGCCTCTACCGCGTCAAAGAGCGCGCTCCCCTGCACGATACGGCTGATAAGCTCCGAGCAGAACAGATCCCCGGTCCCTTTTAGCTCCGCCTTAACGCGCGGCCAGGCGCTGATACGCACCGCATCGGCGGTGACCAGCACCACATGAATATTTTCGCCATCATCATCAACCGGCGCGCTGGTGATTGCGACCCAGCGCAGCGTCGGCGTCAGCAGGCTCTTTGCCGCATCGATAGCCGCGGATAAGTCGCGACACGGGCGGCCCGACAGCACCTCCAGCTCAAATACGTTGGGCGTAATGCCCTGCGCCAGCGGCAATAACAGTTGCCGGTAGGCCTGCGGCAGCTCCGCTTTAACGTAGATACCGCTGTCGGTATCGCCAATCACCGGGTCGACCAGAACCACCATCCCGGGATGTTTCTCCTGCTGTACCGCCAGCCATTTCGCCAGAATCTCAATCTGGCTGGCGGTGCCCATATAGCCCGTCGTTACGGCTTTCAGCTGGCCCAGCGCCCCGCGCTCGTCCAGCGCCTGCAGATAGCCGCTAAACCAGTCATCGGGGATCACGCCGCCATAAAAGGTATCGTAGTGCGGCGTATTGCTGAACAGCACCGTCGGCACCGCCAGGACGTTAAGATGATGCTGGCGGATATTCGGTACCGCCACGCTGTTGCCCACGCTGCCATAAACGACCTGCGACTGTACGGCGACAATATCCGCCTGCTGCACCCTGTTTTTATCGTGAAAGAGCACGGACTGAATATCGCTCTTGTTGGTCATCTTTTTTCCTCACTGGACAGTCTGCCGTTTGCTCATTATTATCGCCCTATGCTAAAACTGACATTGTCATAGGTCAATAATGATTGACGGGAAAACGGCGAACGAAATTTTTGATAGCGTACGCCTTCATGTACAGTCTGGCGAGCTCCAGCCCGGCGATACGCTGCCTCCGGTGCGTGAGCTGGCGGTGTCGCTGGCCATCAACCGGAATACGGTTGCGGCGGCGTATAAGCGTCTCGTCACCTCCGGGCTGGCGCAAAGCCTGGGCCGCAACGGTACGGTCATCGCCGCGCCCAACTTCCGGCCCGCCCGCGAGGGCAATGCGCCGCAGACCCGGCTTCTCGATATCTCCGGCGGAAATCCGGCCCCGGCCCGTCTTCCCGACGTCCGTCGCTATTTTACCGCGATAGACGCCACCCCGCGCCTGTACGGCGATGCCGCTGTCGACGCGCGTCTGGGCGTATGGGCGGAAAACTGGATGGCCGGTGACCATCCGGCAGGCGGCGAGATAAATCTCGCCAGCGGCGCGGTGGATGCCGTTGAGCGCCTGCTCAGTGCCCAGCTGCTGCCGGGCGACAGCGTCGCCGTTGAAGATCCCTGCTTCCTGAGCAGCATCAATATGCTGCGCTACGCCGGTTTCTCTCCCGCGCCGGTGGCCGTTGACCACGAGGGCATGCAGGTCGATGCGCTGGAGGCGGCCCTGCTTAACGGCGCCCGCGCGGCGATCGTCACGCCCCGCGCCCATAATCCCACCGGCTGCTGCCTGAGCGCGGCCCGCGCCGCCGCCCTGCGCGAAGTGCTGGCCCGCTATCCGCAGGTGATGGTTATCGTGGATGACCACTTCGCGCTGCTCTCGGCCGCCGACTACCATTCGGTGATTCCGGATACCACCCGCCGCTGGGCGCTGGTGCGATCTATGTCCAAAGCCCTCGGCCCTGATATGCGCATGGCGCTGATCGCCTGCGATACCGTCACCTCCGCCCACCTGCGCCTGCGGCTGAACCCCGGCAGCCAGTGGGTCAGCCATCTGCTCCAGGATCTGGTGTTCGCCTGTCTGACCGACGATCGCTTCCGGGAGAGGCTGGATGACAACCGGCGCTTTTACACCAGCCAGCAGTGCAAGATGGCCGCAGCGCTGCACGCCCGCGGCGTGAACCATGTCCTGCCCGGCGACGGCCTCAACCTGTGGCTGCCGCTAGCCGGCCCCTCGCAGCCCCTGGCGTTCCAGTTAGCCCAGGCGGGATGGCTGGTTCGCGAAGGGGAGCCGTTTGGCATCCAGACGCCGGCGCACGGCCTGCGCCTTTCGCTTTCTACGCTGAATGACGGCGATATTGCCCGGCTGGCGGACGACATTCAGTACGCATTGCAACAACACAACCAGGAGTAATACCCATGCGCATCCATTTTATCGTCCATGCACATTTCGAATCGCCTGGCGCGTATCTCCCCTGGGCGCAGCAGCATGGTTATGCGGTCTCATGGTCCCGCGTCTATGCCGACGAACCGTTGCCGCAGGACGCTCACGGCATCGATATGCTGGTCGTGCTCGGCGGTCCGCAGTCCCCGCAAACCACCAAAGAAGAGTGCCCCTGGTTCGACTCCCGCGCCGAGCAGGAGTTTATCGCGCAGGCCATTGCTGCGGGGTGCATCGTTATCGGCGTTTGTCTTGGCTCTCAGCTTATCGGCGAGGCGCTGGGCGCGCCGGTGCACCATAGTCCGGAAAAAGAGATCGGGCATTATCCGATTACCCTGACCACGGCCGGTTTACAGGACGACAACCTCGCCCACTTCGGCCCGTCGCTGGTGGTCGGGCACTGGCATAACGACATGCCGGGATTAACCCCGATGGCGAAGGTGCTGGCCAGCAGCGAGGGCTGCCCGCGGCAGATTGTGAAATACGGCGACAGCGTCTACGGCTTCCAGTGCCATATGGAATTTACCCGCGAGGTGGTCGAGCGGCTGATAACGCACTCGCAGCAGGAGCTGGAGGAGGCCCGGGGGAAACGCTTTATTCGCCCGGTACAGGAGATGCGCGAGTGGAACTATCAGGAAATGAACGAGAAGCTGTGGGGCTTCCTCGACAGGCTGCTGGCCGCTCACCAGAAATAAACGCGCCGCCCCGACATTGCGGCCAGGGCGGTTTGCCTCAGATACCGGCGCCCTGCGCGTAGCTCTCTTCGCCGAAAACGCCGGTCGACAGATAACGATCGCCGCGATCGCAGATAATCGCCACTACGACCGCGCCCGGGTGGCTTTTCGCCACGCGCAGCGCGCCCGCCACGGCGCCGCCAGAGCTCACGCCGCAGAAAATCCCTTCCCGCACCGCCAGCTCGCGCATGGTGTTTTCCGCCTCGCGCTGGTGAATATCCAGAATGCTGTCGACCAGCGAGGCGTTAAATATTCCCGGCATATACTCCGCAGGCCAGCGGCGAATGCCCGGAATACTGCTGCCCTCTTCCGGCTGCAGGCCGACGATGGCGACCTTTTTCTCCTGCTCGCGCAGAAACCGGGACACGCCGGTGATGGTGCCCGTCGTCCCCATGCTGGAGACAAAATGGCTGATGCGCCCGGAGGTCTGCCGCCAGATTTCCGGGCCGGTGGTGGTATAGTGCGCGTAGGGGTTGTCCGGGTTGTTAAACTGATCGAGCAGCTTCCCTTCCCCACGGGACGCCATCGCCGCCGCCAGATCGCGCGCGCCCTCCATGCCCTGCTCTTTACTCACCAGGATAAGCTCCGCGCCGTAGGCCCGCATCGCCGCGCGACGCTCCTGGCTCATGTTGTCCGGCATCAGCAGCTTCATCCGGTAGCCTTTCAGCGCCGCAATCATCGCCAGCGCAATGCCGGTATTGCCGCTGGTCGCTTCGATCAGCACATCGCCGGGCGTAATTTCGCCGCGCTTTTCCGCCTGCACAATCATCGACAACGCCGCCCGGTCCTTAACCGAACCTGCCGGATTGTTCCCCTCCAGTTTGACCCAGATTTCACTGCCGTTGTCCGGCCCCATGCGCTGCAGTTTAACCAGAGGCGTGTTGCCGATCGTTTGTTCTAATGTATTCACAAGCCCAGTCCAATAAAAAGCCCGGTAAGCGCAACGCCACCGGGCGATAAACATACAAATTAACCTATCAGGCGCTTTGCGCCAGAGCAAGCGTCTCTCGCGCCTCGATACGTTCGCTGTCGTTATATAAACGGGCGTGCTGCAGCCCGACGAACAGCCGCTCGCCGCGCTGCGGCACGTCGTCGCGCATCACCACGGTAAGCGGTTCGTCATACCAGCCGATCGGCTGAACCACCAGCTGGGTGTAATGGCCTTTCGGGCTGGATTCCAGCACCTGTACCGGCAGGGGCGAGTCCAGGCTGGTGCGGCGGCTGACGTCAACCTCCCACGGGCGCAGGAACAGGTCGACATCGCCCTGGTGCGCCGGGGTATAGCCCAGCGGCCAGCGGTGCGCGCCGACGTGAAACTGCCCGCCGCGCACCACGCCTTTCAGGCGGTTCACTTCGCCCATAAACTCCAGCACGAAGCGGGTGGCGGGCTCGCGCCATACCTGCTCCGGCGCATCGACCTGCTCGATATGCCCCTGGCTCATCACCACCACGCGATCGGCCACTTCCATCGCCTCTTCCTGATCGTGGGTGACGAACACGCTGGTGAACTTAAGCTCTTCATGCAGCTGACGCAGCCAGCGGCGAAGCTCTTTACGCACCTGAGCATCCAGCGCGCCGAACGGTTCATCCAGCAGCAGAATTTGCGGCTCTACCGCCAGCGCGCGCGCCAGCGCCACGCGCTGCTTCTGCCCGCCGGATAACTGCGCGGGGAAACGGTCGGCATACGCGCTAAGCTGCACCATCTCCAGCAGCTTCGTCACCTTTTGTTTGATGGCCGCAGCGTCAGGGCGCTCGCGACGCGGCAGCACCGTCAGACCGAAGGCGATATTGTCAAACACCGTCATATGGCGAAACAGCGCGTAGTGCTGAAAAACAAAGCCGACTTTACGATCGCGGGCATGCAAACGGCTAACGTCGGTGCCGTGAAAGCGAATCTGTCCGCTGGTCTGATGCTCAAGCCCGGCGATGATTCGCAGCAGGGTGGTTTTTCCTGAACCGGACGGGCCAAGCAGCGCCACCATCTGGCCAGACGGAATATCCAGGGAGATATCGTTCAGCACCTGGGTGCGCCCGAACGACTTCTTAATGCTGGCAATCTCAATGCTCATGCTGTCTCTCCTGTTGCGCGCGTTTTTCCTGATTTTCCAGCCGCCACTGCAACATACTCTTCAAAAACAGGGTCAAAATAGCCATTAGCGTCAGCAGGGCCGCGGCGGTAAACGAACCGACGGTGTTGTAGTCCTGCTCAAGCAGCTCAATCTGTAGCGGCAGAGAAAGGGTCTCGCCGCGAATAGAACCCGACACCACCGACACCGCGCCAAACTCGCCGATCGCGCGGGCGTTGGTCAGCACCACGCCGTACAGCAGCGCCCAGCGAATATTCGGCAGCGTTACGCGGCGGAACATCTGCCAGCCGGATGCGCCCAGCAGCACGGCGGCCTCATCCTCATTGCTGCCCTGGCTCAACATCACCGGCACCAGCTCGCGCACCACGAACGGGCAGGTGACAAAGATAGTCGCCAGCACCATGCCCGGCCAGGCAAACATCACCTGCAGGTTGTTGGCCTCAAGCCAGCCGCCCAGCGGACCGTTGGAGCCATAAAACAGCAGATACACCAACCCCGCCACCACCGGCGACACCGCAAAGGGAATATCCAGCAGCGTCAGCAGCAGCTGGCGCCCCGGGAAGTTAAAGCGCGTCACCAGCCAGGCCAGCAGCGTACCGAACACCAGATTTACCGGGACGGTAATCAGCGCAATCATCACCGTCAGCCAGATAGCGTGCAGCATGTCCGGGTCGGCGAGATTGTGCAGCACCGGCATCAGCCCTTTGCTGAACGCCTGTACGAAGATGTAGATCATCGGCACCAGCAGGATGAAGGCGGAAACCAGCATCCCGGCGCCGATCAGAACCCATTTTCCCCAGTTAATACGGGGAGCGTCATAGCGCTTTAATTGCGTAACTTCCGCCATTAGTGACCTACCACCCGTCGACCGAAGCGACTTTGCAAGGTATTGATGGAAAACAGCAGCAGCAGCGACGCCGCCAGAATCACGGAGGCAATGGCGCTCGCCGCCGGGTAGTCAAACTCCTGCAGGCGCACAAAAATCATCAGCGATGTGACTTCCGTTTTCCACGCAATGTTGCCGGCGATAAAAATAACCGCGCCGAACTCGCCGAGGCTGCGGGTAAACGACAGCGCCACGCCCGCCAGCAGCGCCGGAGAGAGCTCCGGCAGCACCACTTTGCGAAAGCTCTGCAGGCGCGTCGCCCCCAGCGTTTCCGCCGCTTCTTCGTACTCCGGCCCTAATTCCTCCAGCACCGGCTGCACGGTACGCACCACGAAGGGAATACTGGTAAACGCCATCGCCACCGCAATGCCGAGCCAGGTATAGGTGACTTTAATATCGAACTTCGCCAGCCACTCGCCGTAAAAACCATTGACCGAGAACAGAGAGGCCAGCGTCAGGCCCGCCACGGCGGTCGGTAGCGCGAACGGCAGATCCATCAGCGCGTCGAGCAGCGTACGGCCCGGGAAACGATAGCGCGTCAGGATCCACGCCATCAGCAGGCCAAACACGCCGTTAAAGATTGAGGCCACAAAAGCCGACAGCAGCGTCACTTTATACGCGGCTACCACCTGCGGGTTGGTAATGACGTCCCAGTACTGCGCCCAGCTCATCTGCGACAGCTGGATAACCAGCGCGCTGAGCGGCAGCAGTAAAATCAGGCAGACAAACAGCAGGCTGGTGCCAAGGCTTAAGCTAAAGCCCGGCAACACGCGTTTCGTCGAAGCGGCAAACATTAGCGACGTCCCGCCGCCAGTAGTTTGTCCAGCTCGCCGCCGCTGGCGAAATGGGTTTTCATCACCTCAGCCCAGCTGCCAAACTTATCCTCCACCCGGAACAGCGTCGTCTGCGGGAACTTGTCCTTCTGCTGCGCCATCACTTCCGGGTTGTTCACCCGGTAGTAGTAGTCGGTAATAATGGTCTGCGCCTGCGGGCTATAGAGCCAGCTGAGGTACGCTTTTGCCGCCTTCTCGGTGCCGTTGGCCTTGACGTTTTTGTCGACCCAGGCCACCGGGAACTCCGCCAGAATATTGGTCTTCGGCACCACCACCTCGTAGCCCTGCGCTTCATACTGCTTGCGGATGTTATTGACCTCCGACTCGAAGCTTATCAGCACGTCGCCCAGACCGCGTTCGGCAAAGGTGGTGGTCGCGCCGCGTCCGCCGGTATCAAATACCTCAACGTTTTTCAGGAACTGAGTCATGAACTGTTCGGTTTTCGCCCTGTCGCCGCCGTCGGCTTTGTCCGCAGCGCCCCATGCCGCCAGATACGTGTAACGGGCATTACCGGACGTTTTCGGGTTCGGGAAAATCAGCTTCACGTCGGATCGCACCAGGTCGCTCCAGTCGTGGATATTTTTGGGATTTCCTTTACGCACCAGGAACGCCATGGTGGAGTAAAACGGCGAACTGTTGTTCGGCAGACGGGTTTGCCAGTCAGCCGGAATGAGGTTGCCTTTGTCATGCAGGATCTGCACGTCGGTGACCTGGTTATAAGTTACAACGTCGGCTTTTAAGCCCTGCAGAATGGCCAGCGCCTGTTTAGACGAACCGGCATGCGACTGTTTAATCGTCAGCTTATCGCCGCCGTTATCTTTCGCCCACTGCTGTTCAAACGGCGGGTTGAGGGCGGCGAAAAGCTCGCGGGAAACGTCATAGGAGCTATTCAACAGCTCGGTCGCCTGCGCCTGCGCGACCAGCAATACCGACGCCGCCAGCGCCAGATATCCTTTTTTCAGTGAGTTAACGGCCATTACGCCCCCTTATAAACAGGTTGATTCTCTTATCGCCAGTTTATTTATAACGGGTGGCAAACATATAACGGTTTTATATACCGTTTAGCGATTTGGAAGTTTAAAAGGGAATAAGCGGCGGCCAGGATTTTTTTACGCGCTATTTTGGTACCCTTATCCCCAACACCTTCCCTTCACCTAAAAAGGAACACCACATGCGTCAACGGACGATCGTCTGCCCGATTATTCAGAACAACGGTGACTATCTGCTGTGTAAAATGGCCGACGACAGGGGCGTCTTCCCCGGACAGTGGGCCATCTCCGGCGGCGGTATGGAGCCTGGCGAAACGATGGAGCAGGCGCTGCTGCGCGAAATCGGCGAGGAGCTGGGCGAGAAGCTGGACATTACCCGGATTACGCCCTGGCATTTTCGCGACGACGTGCGGATGAAAACCTACGCCGACGGTACGCAGGAGGAGATCTACATGATCTATCTGATGTTCGACTGCGAAAGCCGCAACCGTGACGTGACCTTCAATGAAGAGTTTCAGGAGGTGGCCTGGGTCAGCCCGCAGGATCTGCATCGCTACGATCTTAACGTCGCCACCCGCCAGACCTTTATCGATAAAGGGCTGCTGTAGACGATGCAGAGAACAAAAAAGGCAGCCGTGCGGCTGCCTTTTGCCTCTCCCGGCGGTTACAGCGCCAGCAGTTTATCCAGCGACGGCGCGAAATAGTAGCCGCCCGTTACCGGCTTCGTGAAGCGCAGCATCGCATCCCGCTTCCCGTCGGTATCGCCGAACATGCTCAGCAGCTGCTGCTCAATGTTGTACAGGCGAGCGCAGTAGGCGCAGAAGTAGAGGCCATGCGTTCCGCTGGCGGTGCCGTACGGCAGGCTCTGGCGCACAATTTTCAGCCCTTTACCGTTCTCTTTGAGGTCCACGCGGGTCAGGTGCGACGTTTCAGGACGCTCGTCGCCATCAATCTCCTCGTTGGCGACCTTGGTGCGGCCAATCATCATTTCCTGATCGTGAACGCTCATGCGGTTAAGCTGCTTCAGGTTATGCTCCCAGCGCTGCACGAACACGTAGCTGCCGCCTGCGTCCACGCCATCTTTGATCACCGCCACCTCGCGGCGCGTCTCCTCGCCCGCCGGGTTTTCGGTACCGTCAACGAAGCCGCTGAGGTCGCGCTCTTCCACCCAGCGGAAGCCGTGGATCTCTTCTTTCACCTCAACGGCGTCACCAAACGCCGCCATTGCCGCCTGGGCGACGGAGAAGTTCACATCGTGACGCAGCGACAAAATGTGGATCAGCACATCGTACTGCGTCGCCGGCGCGAGGCCTTTACCGTATGGCGTGAAGTCTTTCAGCTCTTCGGCCCCCACGCCGCCGCTGAGCGCGCGCCAGGTATCGTGGCCGAACGCCACCACGGCGCCCAGATGGGCGTCAGGGAACTGCGCTTCAAAACCGGCCAGCTTATCGGCAAACACCTTGCTGCATTCACGCAGGGCGTTTACGTCCCCTTTCACATTGGCTTCAATCCAAATCGCCGCACGGCAATGTTCCGGCAAAATGCCGCTCTGAACCTGAGACATCGCTCCTCCTGAAAAAAGATGCCACGACATCGTGGCATGAATACGTCGTAGTCTACCCGCTTTTTACGCGCCGGGGTTTGTTCCCGGGCAAATTAACGGCGCCAGATAATTTTGCTGACTTTCCAGTTTTTCAGCGCGTCATCCGGTGGCATCAGCTCAACCGGGCCGCTCCAGCTGCCGGTGAACAGGTAGCTGATATGCTGGCTGTCTTTCGCTTTACACTCAACGCCTGCGGCATCATCGCCGCTGCCTTTCTGGCAATTGCCGAACGCTTTGCTGTAAATCGCGCTAAACGGCGTACCGACGTTGACGCCTTCCGGCGCGGGCACCTTGCTGTCCAGCACGTCAATACGGCTCACGCTGCCCGCATCGCCGTTAATCACCAGCGCCACGGTGTCGCCTTTCATCGCTTCAAAATAGCGCACCACGGCGCCGTTATTCGTTTTCATACCGCTACGCAGGCGATAGTCGCCGCCAAGCGCGTCGCTGATGGCCTTTTCGTCAAGCGGCGTCGAACCGTTCAGGTCGCCTACGCCTTTTTCGCTCACTGCGGCAGAAGACCCAAACCAGTTCCACGGGTACGCCGCGGACCAGTTAATCGCGCTGAGCGTAGAACAGCCGGTCAGCGCCAGCGGTAGCGCGCATGCCAGTATACGTATCGATTTCATTCCAGATCCTTTCATATCAAAGCAACGCCTGTTGGAGTGCAAATCTGAAAAAAAGTGCACTTTGAATGCCGATGTTACTGAAAACAGGCGCGTAAACGGCGGCTGCTCAGGAGCCACCACAGGGCAAAACCGTCAAGCATCACCAGCGTCACGCCGATGCCGGAGAGCGGATCGCCTGCCAGCCACAGCAGCGGCTGCCAGAGCAGCAGCGCGGCCTGGGCCGCCACCAGCAGCCAGCGCATCAGCGCCCACAGGCGGGAGAAAAAGTGGCGTCGTCCGCTCAGCAAAAATGCCGCCACCGCCGGAATGCCGGGCAGCAGGCCGAGCCAGAACATATCGTGGTCGGGATAGAACAGATTCAGCAGCGTGTCGCCCTGCTGGCGCGACGCGGCGGCCATAACGAACAGCACCCAGGTTCGCGCCTGGAGCAGCAAAATGCACCAGAACAAAACGGGCAACCGCAGCCGACCGAAATTATCGTAATCGTCAGGATAAAATTCAGTATTCTTCATCTTCAATCAGGCGTTTGCCCAGCACGTCAACGTCTGAATGCTCATAGCCGAGGCGCTCGTACATCCCCTGCACAATGTCGTTATCTTCGCGAACCATAATTTGAATTTTCGGGCAACCGCGCGCGATAAGCTTTTTCTCCAGCCGGTTAAGCAGCGCGTTGGCAATACCGCGGCCCCGGTATTCCGGATGTACGCCGAGATAGTACGCCGACCCGCGATGGCCGTCATAGCCGCCCATCACCGTCCCGACCACCACGCCGTTGACCTCGGCCACCAGGAACAGGCTGACGTCGTGATTCACTTTACGTTCGATATCCATTTCGGGGTCATTCCACGGGCGCAGCAGGTCGCAACGTTCCCACAGCGTGACAACCTCTTCAAAATCGGACTGGCGAAAAACGCGTATCTCCATGGTATTGCCCATCTTTTCAGGTTTAAAAACAGTGATTATGGCGCGATCGTCCTAATTATCCAACATCCCGCGCGCCAGCGCGAAAAAAATGGCATAATGTTGTATTGTCACGTATTGAAATGAAAAGTAAAACAATTCTCATCCTGAATATGTCGTCACGGAATACGCGATACGATATAACACAACACACGGACTCCCACTTTTTACAACTCAGGCCGCATGAGCACTTTTAAACCCTTAAAAATACTTGCTTCGCGCCGCCAGGTGCTGAAAGCCGGACTGGCCGCACTGACGTTGTCAGGAATGTCGAACGCCATCGCAAAAGAAGAAACGCTGAAAACCAGCAACGGCCACAGCAAACCTGCCGCTAAAAAGGCCGGGGCAAAACGCATCGTCATGCTCGACCCGGGGCATGGCGGTATTGATACCGGCGCTATCGGGCATAACGGCTCGAAAGAGAAACACGTGGTGCTGGCCATCGCCAAAAACGTCCGGTCTATTCTGCGCAACAACGGTATCGACGCGCGCCTGACGCGCACCGGTGATACCTTTATCCCGCTGTACGATCGCGTGGAAATCGCCCACCAGCACGGCGCCGACCTGTTTATGTCGATTCACGCCGATGGCTTTACCAACCCGAGCGCCGCGGGCGCTTCGGTGTTTGCGCTGTCCAACCGCGGCGCCAGTAGCGCCATGGCGAAATACCTTTCTGATAAAGAAAACGCCGTTGACGAGCTGGCGGGAAAAAAAGCGCTTGATAAGGATCACCTGTTGCAGCAAGTGCTGTTCGACCTGGTGCAAACGGATACCATAAAGAACAGCCTGACGCTGGGCTCGCATATCCTCAAACAGATTAAACCGGTCCACAAGCTGCACAGCCGCAGCACCGAACAGGCCGCGTTTGTGGTGCTGAAATCGCCGTCCATCCCTTCGGTGCTGGTGGAAACCTCGTTTATCACCAACCCGGGCGAAGAGAAGCTGTTAGGCACGACGGCGTTCCGCCAGAAGATAGCCAATGCTATCGCCTCAGGCATCATCAGCTATTTCCACTGGTTCGATAACCAGAAAGCGCACGTGAAGAGACGTTAATGAAACCCGATGCCCAACAGGTAAAAACGTTCCTGCTCGCCTTGCAGGACAGTATCTGCCAGCAGCTGGCGGCCGTTGACGGCCAGACCTTTAGCGAAGACAACTGGCAGCGTGACGGCGGCGGCGGCGGACGCAGCCGCGTGCTGCGCAACGGCGGGGTTTTCGAGCAGGCGGGCGTCAACTTCTCGCACGTCCACGGCGACGCCATGCCCGCCTCCGCCACCGCGCATCGCCCCGAGCTTGCCGGGCGCAGTTTTGAAGCCATGGGCGTCTCGCTGGTCGTTCACCCGCACAATCCGTACGTGCCGACCAGCCACGCCAACGTGCGTTTCTTTATCGCCGAAAAACCGGGCGCGGACCCGGTCTGGTGGTTCGGCGGCGGGTTTGATTTAACGCCCTATTACGGCTTTGAAGAAGACGCCGTTCACTGGCACCGCACGGCGCGGGACCTGTGCCTGCCTTTTGGCGAGGACGTCTACCCGCGCTATAAAAAGTGGTGCGACGACTACTTTTACCTCAGGCATCGCCAGGAGCAGCGCGGTATCGGCGGCCTGTTTTTTGACGATCTGAACACGCCGGATTTCGACCGCTGCTTCGCCTTTATGCAGGCGGTAGGCAACGGCTACACCGACGCGTATCTGCCGATTGTTGAGCGCCGCAAAGCGATGGCTTTCGGCGAGCGCGAGCGCGACTTCCAGCTTTACCGTCGCGGTCGCTACGTGGAGTTCAATCTGGTGTGGGATCGCGGTACGCTGTTCGGTCTGCAAACCGGCGGCCGTACGGAGTCGATTCTGATGTCGATGCCGCCGCTGGTGCGCTGGGAATATGATTACCAGCCGGAAGATGGCAGCCCGGAAGCCGCATTGAGCGAATTTATTCGGGTGCGCGATTGGGTGTGATGATGAATTGCCGGATGGCGCGATGCTCGTAGGCCGGATAAGGCGCGAAAGCGCCGCCATCCGGCGTTGGTGCTGCATCATTGCCTGATGGCGCTACGCTTATCAGGCCTACGGATCACGCAACCGCCATACAAATCACACCCACTGCCGCATTCTCTGGTGCAGCGTCAGCGACGGCTTTTCCGCAAACAGCTGCTGATAGTCGGTAGCAAACTGGCCAAGATGCCAGAATCCCCACTGCATCGCTGCATCTTTCACCGTGGCGCTTTGCGACCACGGGCTGATGAGCTCCCGGCGCACGGCGTTCAGACGGATCCTCTTCAGCCACGCATTCGGGCCAATTCCCAGAATGGCGTGAAAGGCGTTTTGCAGCGTGCGGCGGCTGACGTGCAGCTGATTGCACAGATCGAGCACCGTCAGCGGCTCCGACATATTTTCCAGCACATATTCGCGGGCGCGCGACAGCAGGCGACGGTAGCTCTGGTGGCTGATGCTCTCGGCGGTGACCATCGGCTGGGCGTCTTCCAGCATCGTCCCCATCGCCAGCAGCAGGTTATCCCCCAGCACCTTACGCACTGCGCCTTGATGAAGGTTTTCCGGATTTTCGCTGAACGTCGCCAGCGCTTCCTGAACGAAGCGCCACAGCGCCGCTTTATGCTGCTCCTTAACCTCCAGCGCCGACTGGTTGCGCAGCATATGCAGCACCCTTTCCGGGTTATGTAAGAAGTTTGCCTGACGCGAAATCACATCCTCAGAAATCACCACGCCAAGGATGGTGTAATCATCCGGCGTGCTCAGTTCGAACTCGGTTCCGCCCGGACGGGTGGCTATCTCGGCGCTGCCCAGGCACTGGGTGCCGATAAACCCCTGCTCGCCGCGGCTTGCCGGAATGCCGAACCAGAACGAGTTTGGCCATACCAGGCACGACTGGCGCAGCGCCAGCCCGGTATATTCGCGGAACACCTGAATATCATCGAGCAGGATCTCCGTAAACTCGCCATGAAATTTGCCAGGATGCAGCTGGTCGTAAATCTGCTGCCAGGCGGTGATCGTCAGGGCGTGTTCATAAACATCCGTTGTTCGCCGCTGATGAACGTTATCCACCTCCACCTTCGGCGTAAGCTTAACGTCTTCGGGTAATGCTTCATGATAAAGATGGTGCAAATTTGCTGTACGGGTCTTTTTCATGATCTTTTAAGCCGGGCGCTCTGCCACGCCCGGCACCTCCGACAGGTTAATTTTTTAAGCGATAGCGACTGCTGCGTTTACGCAACGCTCCGTCAGAAAAGAGCTGTTCCAGCGTCTGCCTGGCTTTTTCCAGCGACCAGCCAAAGTGCGCCGCCACCTCCCCTGCCGTCATTCCCTGACGTACGGATGCCAGCAGCGCCAGCAGCGCTTCGCCAGCCCCGGATACTACCGGGTCCGGCGCCGCTGCGGGCCGTGCCGACGCGCGCTTAAAACCGCCGATCAGCCACTGGGTGTCGTCTTCCGGCCGACCGATTTCTTTGCGGCTGATGACGCGACCGGTGCGCTGCGCGGCGGCGCTTCCGGCATCCAGCGCCGCACGACACGCCGCCAGATCGCCCTCCACCACCAGCGTCAAGCGGCCCGGGTCGAGCACTTCATGACTGAGCAGACGCACATCGGCCGCTTTCAGCATGGCGTCCGCCGCATCGACCGCAGCGACCATACCGTCCACTTCCAGTAACCCCAGTGCATTGATCATCGCGACCTCCGTTACGCTCGCTGGACCGGATTACGGGCGATATCAAGCACGGCATCGGTAAAGGCGTTGCAGGCGGCTTTACAGGCGGCCTGGCTACCGGTCAGAAACGCGGCTGAATAGTTAGTTTCCGACGGCGGCGGCACGTAGGTCACCAGCTGGACGTCAGCGGATTTCATCGCCGCATCGATGCCAAACGTCGCCTCCAGCGGCGGCGCCACCAGATAGGCGATCGGGTCACCCAGCGCAATGCCTGCCGTTGAGGAAAGATACGAACCGGTCCGTGACACCACGTGCGCCAGAAACGCCGTGTCCTGCGCATCGTTGGCCCACTGGAACGCCGCGCCGCTTTCGATATGCGCGACCATCGAGTCCAGACCAGCGCGCACTTCCGCCGGGTTCGGGCCGCCCAGCATAATCAGCACTTCACCGGCGGTTGGCGACGGCCCGTGGGCCGCCCCGGCGTACAGCGAGCGGCCATACACCACTTCCACCATCGCCTGTTTTGTCGCCTCGTCTGCGGCAATATACGTGACGTCATCAGAATCTGCCGTGATGAGACCAAGGCTACGTATATGCGGCGGTAATTTAAGCTCGCGCGCAAATCCGTCATTCACCGAGGCAATCACGCGCATTGCGGTGACCGAGGGTCGAATTAAATCTAATGCTGGCATGATGCCTCCTTAACGGGTCATGTTGATGCCGGACGCCTTCTGCTCCAGCATGCGTTTGGCTAAATCCACGATCACGGCCGCAGCCTCTACCGGCGGCGTACCGCCCTGGTGGATGTTGGAGATACAGGTACGGTCGGCCTCAACGGTAGTCGCCACGCGCGGCGAGTACACGGCGTAGCAGGAGAGGCTTTCCGACTGCCCCAGCCCCGGGCGCTCGCCGACCAGCAGAATCACCACCTTCGCGCCGAGAACCTCGCCGATCTGGTCTTCAATTTTCACGCGTCCATAGCGCACGAAAAACGGCGTTCCGACCTTCAGCCCCGCCTGCTTCAGACCCGAGAGCAGCGGCGGCAGGATCTCTTCGTAGTTGGCGGTAATCGCGTCCGTAGACAGACCGTCGGACACCACCACCTGCACATCCGGGCTCATGACGCACTGCGATTTCAGCGCCTCAATGGCCTCCTGGCTCAGGCGACGGCCCATATCCGGGCGCGTCAGGTAGCGGTTTTTGTCGCTGATTTCCGAACGGACTTCCAGCAGACCCTGCGCCTTCACCCACGCTTCCGGCACCTCTTTCAATACGGTGTCTTTCGAGCGAGAGTGATCCGCCAGAAAGCGCAGCAGCGCCTGGGTGCGCGGGCGCGGCCCGGCGCGGCCGGTACAGACGCGCGCCGCGGTGCTGCGGCGCAGTTCGGTCAGCACCTCCGCGCGGTGCGGATTTTCGACGCCAATCCAGGCTTTCGCCTCCGCCGATCCCAAATCCAGCGCGCAGCTTTCGGCAGCTGACGGCGCTGCGCACGGTTTCGTTTCACCTGCAGGCGTTGACGCTGCGGGGGCCTGCGGCTGCGGTTGTCCCATTGACGCCATCACACTGCGTACAATTTCTTCAATCTGTTTTTGATCCATGGTTTGTCATCCCCGCGTCATCAGAAGAACAGTGACGGATCGCCCGCCCGTTTGGTCAGACGACCGTTTGCCATAATGCCCATCGTTTCCAGCCAGCGCTCAAACTCCGGCGACGGACGCAGGTTCAGCAGCTGACGCACGGTCGCGGTATCGTGGAAGGCGGTGGTCTGGTAGTTGAGCATGATGTCGTCGCCGAGCGGCATGCCCATGATGTAGTTACAGCCTGCGGTGGCGAGCAGAATCATCAGGTTTTCGTTGAGGTTCTGGTCGGCATCGGCGTGGTTGGTGTAGCAGCAGTCGCAGCCCATCGAGATGCCGCTCAGCTTGCCCATAAAGTGGTCTTCCAGACCGGCGCGAATGATCTGCCGGTCATTGTAGAGATACTCCGGCCCGATAAAGCCCACCACGGTGTTGACCAGGAACGGATCGTAGTGGCGCGCCAGCCCGTAGTTACGCGCCTCCATCGTCACCTGATCGGCGCCGAAGTTAGCGCCTGCCGAAAGCGCGGAGCCCTGCCCGGTTTCAAAGTACAGGCAGTTTTCCCCGGCGATGCGGTTGAACTCCGCGCCGACGGCGCGGGCCTCGTCCAGCATGGCCAGCTCGACGCCGAACTCTTTTAATCCCTTTTCGCTGCCGCAGATGCTCTGGAAAATCAGCCCGCCCGGCGCGCCGCGGCGTATGGCTTCAATCTGGGTGGTGACGTGCGCCAGCACGCAGCCCTGGGTCGGAATGTTGAACTTGTCGATCACGCCATAAACGGTATCCAGTACGCGGCTGAGGTTCTCCACATCGTCGGTCACCGGGTTGACGCCGATCACCGCATCGCCCGCCCCGAAAGAGAGCCCTTCGTAGATTTGCGCGGCGATACTCTGCACGTCGTCACGGGTGTCGTTCGGCTGCAGGCGGCAGCTGAAGGTGCCCGGAATACCGATGGTGGTGTTGGCCTTTTTGATCACCGGCATTTTCTTGCCGCCGTAGATAAGATCTGCGTTGGAGCAGATCTTCGCCACCGCCGCCACGACCTCCGAGGTCAGCCCCTTACGCGTAAAGGCAATATCATCAACGGTGGTTTCATCGCTCAGCACGTATTCGCGCAGCTCGCTGATGCTCCAGTTTTTGATACGGCTATAGGCCGTTTCGTTGACGTCGTCCTGAATCAGGCGCGTGACGCAGTCCTCCTCATAGGAAATGACCGGGTTGTTGCGAATATCCGCCACCGTCATTTCCGACAGCACCTGCTTCGCCGCGACGCGCTCCTGCGAGCTTTGTGCCGCGACGCCCGCCAGCACATCCCCCGAACGCAGCTCGTTGGCCTTGGCCAGCACCTCTTTTACATCCTTAAACTGATAAACATTGCCGAACAATGTGGTCTTTAGTTTCATAAGTCGTTCCCTCAGGAAGGAAATGCGAGTGATTTCACCGTCACCGGCACAACCGAGCCGCCAAAAAGAGGCGTACCAATGTCGATATAGTCCCCCGCCCGGACGGATACTTCGTCAATGACCGCCAGCGGGAGTTGCGGTAACTGCGGGCGCAACAGCATGCCCAGGGCCTTACCAAAATCCTGTTCGGCCACCAGCAGCAGGGGATGCGGGTTAGGAAAACGCGCGACGAACGCCCGCAGCGCGTCGATGACCGAAAGTAATGCGGCGTAGCGCACGGGCAGCGAGGCGGGCAGCGCCAGCACGTACGCGTCAGTCTGTGGATCCAGGTCGAGCTGCATCAGCGCCTGCCGCCAGGCGCTGACCAGGTCCGACGCGTCCGCCGGGATCGCCACCGGCAGATTGCGCAGCGGCAGCTGAACGTTCTCCAGCCAGATGGTGCTGCCCGACAGCGACAGGGTATGCGCCCCGGCGCCAATCACCGTGGCGCGTACGGTTTGCGCCGGAAACTGCACGTTCATCTCGCGCAGGCGCGGATGTTCATGCAGCGCAGTGGCCAGCAGCGGCCCGATATCGGAATAACAGAACGGGTCGGCAGGCTGATGGCGGTAGCACTCGCCGACGCCGCCGGAAAGGGTGATCACCTCCGGCTTCACGCCCGCCGGGAGCAATCCGGTTTGCATCAGCGCTTGCGCCAGCGGCGAGAGCGAACCGTCGATAACCTCAACGATGAGGCTCGCCATCCGGCGCGCCACCTGCGCCAGCTGCGCCGCAGTCAACGCGCGGGCGTCGGTACCTGCGCCGAACACCGCATCGACAATCATCTGCCCGGGCCGATGGGCGTAAACCACGCGCCCCTGGCCGTCGGTCTCCAGCAGGCGGCCGCCGACGTTCAGACAGGCGGTGCCGCTAATTTTTCCTGCTTCAAACAGGGCGTAGTTGGCAGTGCCGCCGCCGATATCGATGTTCAGCACCCGACACATCCGCTGCTGCGACAGGGGCTGCGCCCCGGCGCCGTGCCCGGCAATCACCGATTCGAGGTGCGGACCGGCGCTGGCGACGACAAAATCCCCCAGCGACTGCGACAGCGCCATCACGGCCGCCCTGGCGTTGCGGGTTTTCGCGCTCTCGCCGGTGATAATGATCGCCCCGGAGTCCACGGCTTCAGGGGCCATGCCTGCCGCCTGATACTGCGCCAGAATCAGCGCCTTAAGTTCCGCCTCCTTCAGCCCGCCCTGCCTGTCGACAGGGGTGAAGAAGACCGGGCTTTGCCAGCTAATTTCGCGTTTGATGAACTCGTAGCGCGGCACCTGCGACACTGCCGCGCGGTTCACCAGCTCCAGGCGCGAGAAGATAACCTGAGTGGTGGTGGTGCCGATATCGATACCGACGCTGAGTAGCTGGCGCGTGTTCACGGTTGCGCCTCCGCCTGCGCTTTCGCGGGGATGTTTTCCTCTTTTGGCACCAGCAGCATCGCCACGCCAATCGCCGTCACGCCGCCAACCAGCTTGCCGACGATCATCGGGAAGATCATGGCGTTCATGTTGGCCGCCGCGAAGCCCAGGTGATCGCCCAGCGCGAAGGCGGCAGACACGGCGAAGGCGCAGTTAATCACTTTGCCGCGGGTGTCCATCTGCTTCATCATGCCGAACATCGGGATATTGTTCGCCAGCGTGGCGACCATACCGCCTGCGGCCATATTGTTGATTTTCAGCACACCGCCGACGCGCATCAGCGGCTTTTCAAACCAGCGGGTCAGCAGCAGCACCATCGGGTAGGCCCCGAGCAGTACGCAGGAGATAGAGCCGATCACCTCAATGGCGCGCATCACCTCGCCTGGCTTGTCGCCAGGGGCCATAAAGATCGGGTCGAGCCCGGGGATCAGATCCCAGCCCAGCAGGAATTTCACCACCGCCGCCGCCAGACCGATGGTGATCAGCGCCACGAGAAACTTGGCGAAGATCTGAAAGCCATTAATCATTTTTTCCGGGATAAACTTTAGCCCCAGCGCCACCAGTACGGCGACGATGATCACCGGGATCATGTTCATCAGGATCAGCGCGAAGGTGAACTCCACCGGCTGGCCGTTGATCTCGACGCCGGAGTACATCGCCACTAAGCCCCCCGCAATACAGCCGACGGGGATGGTGACGATGCCCGCCAGCACGCCGAGCGCCAGATAGCGGCGGTCGGACGGCTCAATAATGCCGAGCGCCACCGGAATGGAGAATACGATGGTTGGCCCCATCATCGCGCCGAGGATCAGGCCGGAGTAGAGCCACGCGGCAACGTCGCCGCCCGCCAGCTCTTTGGCGAGGAAGAAGCCGCCCATATCGCACGCCAGCAGCGTACCGGCAAACATCGACGGGTTAGCGCCCAGCATTTCATACAGCGGTATAATCACCGGCCCGAGCAGCTTCGCCAGTACCGGCGCCAGCGCGGTCATCCCGACCATCGCCAGTCCCAGCGCGCCCATCGCCATAAACCCTTCTTCAAACTGGCCGCCGGATCCCTCGATGCTTTTGCCAAATTTACCGAGGAAGCGCGCCGACCCGCCGAACTGCGACAGGATCCTGTCCACGGCGGCAATCAGCATAAAGAACATCATGATGTACATGATGATTTCGTTAATTCCCATAGCCCTTCTCCCTGCCTGTTGTTATGGGTCGCCTCATTGCCGGATGGCGGCGTAACCGCCTTATCCGGCCTACATTTCCTGTGCTCGTAGGCCTGATAAGCGCAGCGCCATCAGGCAATGCGGCGACGGGTATGCTTTATTGCGCCGCCGCGTACAGGTCGATAACCTGCTCCTGCGAGGCGGTGCGTGGGTTGCTGCGTATACAAATATCAGTCAGCGCGGCCTGCGCCCAGGCGCCGTAGTGGTCTGCTTTTGCGCCAACATCCGCCAGCCGTTTGCTCTGGCCCACCTCAGCAATCAACTCACTGACTGCATTGATGGCATCGCGATCGTCAGATTTCCTGTTGGTTAACGCCCGCCCGATGTGGCTAAAGCGTTCGCGGCAGACCATGCGGTTAAAGCCCATCACCGTCGGCAGCAGCATGGCGTTCGCCTGCCCGTGCGGAATGTGCAATGCGGCGCCCGGCTGATGCGCCATGGCATGGCACAGCCCCAGCCCGGCGCTGGAAAACGCCATCCCCGCCATGCAGGAGGCGAGCAGCATGCTCTCCCGCGCGGCAAGATCATGACCGTAGCCCACCGCTTTCGGCAGCGACTTGCCGATCATCGCTATCGCGCCAATCGCCAGGCTGTCGGTAAACGGCGTCGCGTTGAGGGCGCTGTAGGCCTCGACGGCGTGGGTCAGGGCGTCAATCCCGGTCATCGCTGTCACGTGCGGCGGTACCCCTTCCGTCAGCGCGGCGTCGAGAATCGCCAGATCCGGCATCAGAGACGCGTGCGCCAGCACCTGCTTGCGCCCGCTCACCGCATCGATAATCACCGTCACGTTGGTGGTTTCTGAACCGGTTCCGGCGGTAGTGGGTATCGCAATCAGCGGCAGGCGCGGACGCAGTACGCTCCGCTCCGTCATTTCAGCCAGCGTCCGGTCAGGGTTGGTCACCAACAGCGCGACCGCTTTCGCCGCATCCAGCACCGAACCGCCGCCGAAAGCCGCCACGCCGTCGCACTTCGACTCGCGCAGCTGCGCCACCGCCGCGCAGACGTCGGTAATGCAGGGCTCGCCCACCGGGCACGGCCACACCGTCATCGCCACGCCCTTCATCGCCAGGCTGCGCTCAAGCCCAGCGGTCATTCCCGCCTGGTGCAGGAAGCTGTCGACCATCACGAACAGATGGCTTAAGCCGCGCGTTTGCGCCTGCGGGCCGCAGGCGCTGAGCGCGCCGAGACCGCACAGCGTCACCGGCGGAACGCTGAAGGTCTTCAGGTGCTGCAGATTCAGGGTATCGAAGGCCTGAAACAGCGCCGTCTGCAGTTCAGCTTGCATAGATTCCCTCCGCTTTCTCTTTCCCGCTGTTGGCTATCGCCAGCGGCGTCATAAACAGGCTGTGCTGCGGCAGATGCACCGCTAAGTCCGGGAAGCGCTGACGAAACAGCGCCTCCACGCCCGGCTGCATACAGGCGCCGCCCGCCAGCCATAAATCCGCGATCCCTTACCCTTCAATATGACGGGCGACAATCTCCGCCATCTTTTCGTACACCGGTTTTACCACCGGCCAAATGTCGCGCGCGTTGCTGCGTTTGAACTGTTCCGCCTCTTCCAGCGGCATGCGGCGGTTTCCGGCCAGGGTCAGGGAAATGTGGTGACCGCCGGTCGCTTCATCCGCCGAATACGTCACCTTGCCCCGCTTAACGATGGCGATCCCGGTGGTGCCGCCGCCGATGTCCACGACGCCCGCGTTGTCGAGCGCCAGCAATTCCGCCACCGCAGTCGGCTCATCCAGCACATGGCTCACGTTCAGCCCGGCAGACTCCAGCACATTGATGGAGATACGCGGGTCGGTGCCCGGCGGAAACGAGGTCGCCGCATGGGTAAAGCGCCGGCCGAGCTGCCGTTCGAGGGTATCGAGATGGCGGCGCACGATAGTGACGGCGCCGAAGAAATCCCAGACGATGCCGTCACGCACGACGTCGGCCCAGTCAAGGCACACCGCCACCGGCTGGCCGTCGCTGTCGACAACCATCGACACCACGTCGCAGGTGCCCAAATCAACCCCCAGCCACAGCGGTGATTCGCTGGCGGCGGGAGGCTGATTGCACAGATCCGCCGCGTTTTGCAGCCTGGGGGTGAGCCAGCGTTGTTCGTCGCGCGCCATTTCTCTCTCCTTAGACGATGCGGAATGCATCCACCAGTACGCAGCGACGCAGACGTACAAAAGTGCGCGCGCTGGTTACCCCTTCCCCGGTAGGCGTGGTAATCGTCATGGTGGTCCAGCCTTCGCCGCCCAGCCCCAGCCCGGCGATGCACGGCCCGTTTTTGACAAAAATGCTGGTATCAATGGCATTCGCCATCTGGTTCATATTGTCGATATTGCGCGAGTGCATTGCCGCCGTGTGGTGGCAGCCGCCTTCGAGCCGGACCGCCAGCGCGATAGCCTCTTCAACGTTAGCCGCCCGCACGACCGGGAGAACCGGCATCATCAGTTCGGTGACGGCAAACGGATGGTCGGCGGCGGTTTCGACGAACAGCAGACGCGTTTGCTCTGGCACCGGAAGATTTATCGCCGCGGCGATTTTGCCCGCATCGCGGCCGACCCAGTCGCGGCTGACGGCGCCTTTGCCGCGCTCATCGATATTCTTCAGCAGCACTGGCTGGAGCGCTTCGGCCTGGTCAGCGGTAAGCCTGACGGCCTGCTGGCCTTCCATCAGGCGCATCAGCTCGTCGGCGACGCTATCCACCACGATCAGCACCTTCTCGTCGGCGCAGATAATGTTGTTATCAAACGACGCGCCTTTGACGATAGACTGCGCCGCGCGCGCCAGATCGGCGGTCTCATCGACCACCACCGGCGGGTTACCGGCGCCAGCGGCAATCAGACGTTTGTTGGTGTGCTTACGCGCCGCCTCAACCACCGCCTCGCCGCCGGTCACCACCAGCAGGCCAATACCGGGGTACTTAAACAGGCGCTGGGCGGTTTCGATATCCGGGTTCGCCACAGTCACCAGCAGGTTTTCCGGTCCGCCAGCTGCCACCACCGCCTGGTTGAGCAGCGTGATTGCCCGCTGGGAAACGCCTTTCGCCGCCGGATGGGGAGCGAACACGACGCTGTTGCCCGCGGCAATCAGGCTGATGGCGTTGTTAATCACCGTCGCCGCCGGGTTGGTGGACGGGGTCACCGAAGCCACCACGCCCCACGGCGCGTTTTCAATCAGCGTCAGGCCGTTATCGCCGGTCAGCACCTGCGGGGACAGGCACTCCACGCCCGGCGTGCCGCGCGCCTGCGCCACGTTTTTGGCAAATTTATCGTCGACGCGTCCCATGCCGGTTTCGGCAACGGCAAGTTCCGCTAATTCTCTGGCGTGCTTTTCGCCTGCTTCACGGATAGCGTGAATGGCCAGCTGGCGCATGGCCACGCTCTTCAGCCCCTGCTGCGCCGCTTTTGCCGCCGCGACCGCGTCATCCAGGGAGGCGAAGACGCCCATTTCATGAACGGCGCAGGCGGGCTGGCTGCTGTCTTTCATCTTCAGCAGCACCGCTTTCACCACCTGTTCAATATCCTGTTGATTCATGATGTTCAGTCCTATTTGTGGAAAATCACCTGACCGCCAGCCACCGCTTCATCAACGATGCCAATCACGCACAGGTCGACAGGCGACGATTCGCGCTCGTACGCCTGACGCGCGGAGCTGCCGCTGACCAGCAGCACCCACTCACCGGCGCCCGCCCCGATGCTGTCGATAGCGACGGCGCACTGCCCGTCGGGATTTCCCTGGGCATCGATCATTTCCACCATCAGCAATTTGTCATGCGCCAGCCCCTGATGGCGTACGGTACAAACGATTTGTCCAGTGACGACTGCCAGTTTCATACCCGCCTCCGTGGGTGAGATTTGCCGGAGGGTGCTTCGCTTATCCGGCCTACGATGAATGCGTACCCGTAGGCCGGATAAGGCGTTTACGCCGCCTTCCGGCACCGATGCGGCATTGAGCCATTACATGTTGCTGCTGTCGCCTTTGAAGCTGATCGGGAACACTTCTTCCAGATCGCCGTGCGGACGCGGGATCACGTGCACGGAAACCAGCTCGCCGATACGCTGCGCCGCGGCGGCGCCTGCGTCGGTTGCCGCTTTGCAGGCCGCGACGTCGCCGCGAACCATCGCGGTAACCAGACCGCCGCCAATCTGCTTCACGCCAACCAGCTTCACGCGTGCGGCTTTCACCATCGCATCAGAGGCCTCAATCAGCGCAACCAGGCCCCGGGTTTCAATCATTCCTAATGCTTCCATTGTGTTTTCCTCTTAATCAAAGGGGGTCCAGAACGGGACCTATACAACCAGTGTGTGCGAGTCGCATTCGCGGCTCACGTCAGTCTGGCGCGGCACTGCTGCCACCAACGCCAGTTCGATAATTTCCTGTACGCTACAGCCCCGGGAGAGGTCGTGAAGCGGCGCGGCAAGCCCCTGAATCAGCGGGCCAACGGCGCGATACCCCCCCATACGCTGGGCGATTTTGTAACCAATGTTGCCCGCCTCCAGCGAGGGGAAGACCATCACGTTGGCCTTGCCCTGCAGCGGGCTGTCGGGCGCTTTTTGCGCGGCGACGTCCGGGACGAAGGCGGCGTCAAACTGCAGTTCGCCATCGACGACAAGCTGCGGCGCGCGCTCGCGAACGATAGTCAAAGCCTGCTGCACGTTGGCGACGCAGGGATGGCGGGCGCTGCCGTTGCTGGAAAACGACAGCATCGCCACGCGCGGCTCAACGCCGGTAATGGCCCGCCAGGTGTCGGCGCTGGCGATGGCGATATCCGCCAGCTGCGCCGCCGTCGGCTGCGGCACCACGCTGCAATCGGCAAAACCCAGCGCCGTTCCGGCGTACTGCGGCAGCATCAGGAAAATTGACGACAGCGTTTTGCAGCCCGGCTGCAGGCCGATAATGCGCAACCCGGCGCGCAGCACGTTGGCCGTTGAGGAGAGGTTGCCGGCAATGCAGACATCCGCCTGACCTGCGCTCACCATCGCCGCGGCGAACATCAGCGGGTCGTTTAGCTTCTCAACGGCGTCCGGCGGCGTTTTTTCTCCGGCGCGCGCGCGCCAGCGCCCGGCGAACGCCTCGCGCAGCTGCCGGTTGCTGTGCGGGTCAATGATCTGAATGCCGTCCATCGCCATGCGGTGGCTTAAGGCAAACTGGCGCAGCGCGAACGGGCTGGCGACCAGAATAGGGCGCGCCAGCGCGTGCTGCTGCAGGTAGTGCGCCGCTTTCAGTACGCGTTCGTCCAGCGCATCCGGAAAGACCACTCTGCCGGGTGCGCGTAAAGCCAGCTCTCGGGCGCGTTCGATGATCATCGCTCACCTCCCAGGCGCTGCTGCATCTGGGCAACGGTGAGCGGATGCTTCGCAACGCACAAAATCATCATCACGTAGACCGCGCTCGAAAGGCGGTTCAGCGCCTGCAAAATATCCGGACGCTGCACGTCAAAATGGCGGGAGATAAACGCCTGCGCGGCGAGGGTTTCCGTCTCACGCACTTTGGTGCGCAGCAGGTTCAGCAGCGCGGCATCGCGGCCGTGGCTGGCTTCCGGCACCAGATGATCGTGGTCAAGATAGCGCAGCGGCTGATGGGAAAGCCGGTGCAGCTCGTCTTCGTTAAGCCCGACGATGGACTGCGCCGCCAGCGGCTCATCCATCGCGTCGGCGCGCATAATGTTGCCCAGACGCGAGCGAATATCCGCAAGCCACGGCTGCCAGGGTTCCGCCAGTTCGATTTGCAGCCACACCGCCAGGGCGATGGTGCCGTCGAGCGCGGCGCGAAATCCCAGCCGCGGGTCGCTTTTGGCGACCATTTTGTCGGCGGTCAGATGGGTCATCGCGTCCGGCTTTTTCGTGACCGCCTGGCGGCACAGCTCGCAGCAGGCTTCAGGATGCGTATCGCTGCTGGTCAAACCGTGCACCGGCTGCGGCTGCTGCTGTTCGTCGTCAACAAACAGGCTTCCCTGTTCATCCAGAAACTTGATGCGCAGATGACGGCTTTCCAGCAGCTCCCGGGCCGAGGGCGTCAGGCGGCTATCCGCCGGAAGATGAATCTCCGCCCCTTCGCTGAGCGTGTGGTTCGCTCTGAGCCAGGCTTCGGTAATGAAATCTTTCATAAAGATTGCCAGTTTGCAGGCCAGGCCACGTACAGGAAGCGCACGGTCGACGGCGTGCCGAATTCGATGCTGGAACCTTTGGGGATAAACATCACGTCCCCGGCTTTGGCAATCAGGGTTTCGCCTTCATGCCGCACGTGCAGCTCGCCGTCGAGCACCATGTCGATTTCGTCGTAGTTCAGCGTCCACGGGAAAAAGGCGTTGTCCCACTGCATGAACCCGGCGGCCATGCTGCTGCCGTCCTGCCCGGTAATCAGATCCGTTAAGCCGACGCAGTGCGGTTCGGCGCCGTCAAAGCGGCCAAACCTGACGCTGCTGCCGTCAATCACCTTCACGCCGCCTTTCCCGGTTACCGATGTAAAACCCGGCTGCATGCCGCCCTGCTCCAGCGACTTTTTCTCCTGCATCACCTTGTCCATCAGTTGCGCCACCAGGCTTTCGGTAAACTGCCCTTCCGGCAGCTGCGCGATGATGGTCTCGCGGATGCGCTGGCTTTCGGTTTTGGCGTCTTCCACCGCTGCCGTCGCCGGGGCCGACTCCTCGCATTCGGTGATGGCGAACCCCAGCAGCTCCGCGACCTCGCGCGCTTCCGGGGTAATGATGCTGGCGCGCAGTACAACCGACATCTCCTGTTCGCCGCGTGCGTGGGCCGCACGAATATCGTTAGCTGTAATGAGTTTCTTCACCTGCCCCTTCCTCCTGTTCGCTAAGTGCTGCCAGATAGTCCGCCAGCTGCTGTACGCTTTGCGGGTCCTGGCTGTTGAGCGCGAAAATCGGCTCCCCGAACCCCATCCTGCGCAGCAGCTGTCGCACGGCGGCGACGTCGGCATCCGGCATGTCCGTTTTGCTGATCGCCGCGATATGTCGTTTACTGGAACCGATATCCAGCAGCCCGGCAGGTAAGCGGCTTTCCAGGTCATTCGCCGCGTGGACATAAATCAGCGTATCCACGTCCTGCAGCGTGGTAATTAAGGCGTGATACCAGCGGGGATGGCTAAAATATTCCCCGGGTGTATCAATATCGCCGCTATCATTAAATTCCACGGCCTGCGTTTTTCTGGCGAGGGAATAATTCCCCTGTAGCGCATTAAAAAGCGTTGTTTTTCCTGCGCCAACGGCGCCGACAAAAGCAATACGTTTCATCGCCGCCTCCAATTAACTTTTCGTTAACTCACAGAGGGTGAAATTTAATAATCGCCCCAGCCCGCCGACCGTCTGCAATAACGCCTCTTCCACGGCGCCGACGGAGCCGTAAATCACCAGCGCGCCGCTGAATCTGTCGAGAAAACCGATATGTACATCGGCGGCCTTTGTCGCCAGATCCCCGGCAATCATCGCGGTTTCGCCCGGCGTCAGCGTCATAATGCCGATAGCGCCCGCATCAGGAACGCCGATCTTTTTAGCCAGTTCCCCGCCGGGGTGCGCAATAAGATGCGCCAGCGTGACCTGTTTTCCCGGCACGAATTCCTGAATGATGCGTTCTTTATCCATTGCCTGACACCTCCGCTGAAACTGTCCTCATCGTGACAATTTTTTGTCGGGGTAAATAACAAAATTCGGCAAGGTGATTTAAAAGGTGAGGTAGCTCACTAAGAAAGGAAATAAAAAGGCGCGGGAGAAACCCGCGCCGGAATTAATTAAAAATAAATTACAGCGGCTGGGTCTGCGCTTCGACCACCGCCAGCGCCACCATATTGACGATACGGCGAACCGAGGCGATCGGCGTCAGCACGTGTACCGGCTTCGCCACCCCCATCAGCACCGGCCCTACGGTGACCCCTTCAGAGCTGGAGACGCGCAGCAGGTTATAGCTGATGCGCGCGGCCTCCATATTCGGCATCACCAGAATATTGGCGGCGCCTTTCAGCGGGCTGTCCGGCATCCGGTCGAGGCGAATGCTCTCCACCAGCGCGGCGTCGCCGTGCATCTCGCCGTCAATCATCAGCTCCGGATCGCGCTCGCGCACCAGCGCCAGCGTGGTGCGCATTTTGGTCGCCGCCGGGCAGTTGGAGGAGCCAAAGTTGGAGTGCGACAGCAGCGCCACGCGCGGCTCAATGCCAAAACGACGTACGGTTTCCGCCGCCATCAGGGTAATGTCCGCCAGCTGCTCCGCCGTCGGATCGTCGTTGACGTAGGTATCGGCGATAAAGGTGTTGCCGCTCGGCAGCAGCAGCGCGTTCATGGCGCCGGCGGTATGCACGCCGTCACGGTAGCCAAACAGCGGCTGGATAACGTTGAAGTGCTCGTGATAGTCGCCAACGGTACCGCAAATCAGCGCATCCGCTTCGCCGCGCTGCACCATGATGGCGCCGATAACCGTGGTGTTGCTGATCACATGACGCTGCGCCTGCTCCTGGGTGATGCCGCGGCGCTTCATAATGTGATAGTACTCGCTCCAGTACTCTTTAAAGCGCGGGTCCGACTCGTTGTTGACGATTTCAAAATCCACGCCCGGCTTGATCTGCAGACCCAGCTTCTGGATGCGCATTTCAATCACGTTCGGACGGCCGATAAGAATCGGTTTCGCCAGCCCCAGGGTAATCAGCTCCTGGGTGGCGTGCAGAACGCGGGTATCTTCCCCTTCCGCCAGCACCACGCGTTTGGGCTCTTTACGCGCCTGGGAGAAAATCGGCTTCATGAACAGATTGGTTTTATAAACAAACTCGCTCAGCTTGTCTTCGTAAGCGCTAAAGTCTCCGATAGGACGCGTCGCCACGCCGGACTCCATTGCCGCTTTGGCGACCGCGGGCGCAATCTTCACGATAAGGCGCGGATCGAACGGTTTTGGAATGATGTATTCCGGGCCAAAGCTCAGATCCTGATCGCCATAGGCCGAGGCCACGACCTCGCTCTGCTCGGCGTGCGCCAGCTCGGCGATCGCGTGCACGGCGGCAAGCTTCATCTCTTCGTTGATCGCCGTCGCGCCAACGTCCAGCGCCCCGCGGAAAATGAACGGGAAGCACAGCACGTTGTTTACCTGGTTCGGGTAGTCGGAGCGGCCGGTGCAGATAATCGCGTCCGGGCGAACCGCTTTCGCCAGCGGCGGCAGAATCTCCGGCTCCGGGTTCGCCAGCGCCAGAATCATCGGCGCGCGCGCCATTTTCTTCACCATCTCCGGAGTCAGCACCTTCGGACCGGAGCAGCCGAGGAAAATATCGGCGCCATCAATCACGTCGTCCAGCGTGCGCTTGCCGTCATCGACCACCGCATAGGCCGCTTTCGTCTCCACCATATTGGGCTCGCGGCCCTGGTAGATAACGCCTTTCGAGTCGCAGACCACGATATTGCGCTTCTGCATGCCCAGCGCCACCAGCAGGTTCATACAGGCAATCGCCGCCGCTCCCGCGCCGGATACCACCATCCGGACGTCGGAAATGGTCTTTTCGACAACGCGCAGGCCGTTGAGGATAGCGGCGGTGCTGATGATCGCCGTCCCGTGCTGGTCGTCGTGGAAGACCGGAATATTCATACGCTCGCGCAGCTTCTGCTCAATGTAGAAGCACTCAGGCGCCTTAATGTCTTCAAGGTTGATGCCGCCGAACGTCGGCTCAAGGGCGGCGACCACGTCGATAAGCTTATCCGGATCGTGCTCATCGACCTCGATATCGAACACGTCGATACCGGCGAACTTCTTAAACAGCACCCCTTTACCTTCCATTACCGGCTTACCGGCCAGCGCGCCGATGTTGCCAAGGCCAAGCACCGCCGTACCGTTAGACACCACCGCCACCAGGTTGCCGCGCGCGGTGTATTTGTAGGCCGCCAGGGGATCTTTTTCGATTTCGAGACACGGTGCGGCAACGCCAGGCGAATAGGCCAGCGCCAGATCGCGCTGCGTCGCCAGGGGCTTGGTTGGCGAGACCTGGATTTTCCCTGGGATCGGGAATTCGTGGAAGTCGAGGGCACTTTGTTTTAACTGGTCATCCATCTGATGTTCCTTTCACGTATCGTTCTATAGGTAGAAATGCGTTTTAGCGTCTCCTGGTGCTAACCATTGAGTATCGCCGTTGAGCGCGGCATAAACTTTGAAGGCCGCCATATTCCCGGCATCACAGCCGCTTTTTTGTTATCAATTTTTAACGTCCATGTTACCGGGTATCGAAAGCAACACCATCCCCGTCTGCTATGCTTTTTTGTTATGCACGTCATGACTTTTCCAGAAACGCGAGCGCAAAAGCTCCGCTTTTAAGGAGTCTTTTTCATGAACCAGCTAGACGGTATTAAACAATACACCACGGTCGTCGCCGACAGCGGCGACATCGAGTCGATTCGGCATTATCAGCCGGAAGATGCCACCACCAACCCCTCCCTGCTGCTGAAAGCCGTCGGGCTTGCGCAGTACGCCCCGCTCATTGACGACGCCGTGGCCTGGGCGAAACAGCAGAGCAGCAACCGCGAGCAGCGCGTGATCGACGCCTGCGACAAGCTGGCTGTCAACGTCGGCATCGAAATCCTCAAAAGCATCCCCGGTCGCGTTTCAACGGAAGTGGACGCCCGCCTGTCTTTCGATAAAGAACAAAGCATCAAGAAAGCCCAGCGGCTGATCGCGCTGTACGCCGCCCAGGGAATTGATAAATCGCGGGTGCTGATTAAGCTTGCCTCCACCTGGGAAGGGATCCGCGCCGCCGAGACGCTGGAAAAAGAGGGGATCCGCTGCAACCTGACGCTGCTGTTCTCCTTTGCCCAGGCCCGCGCCTGCGCCGAAGCGGGGGTATTTCTGATCTCGCCGTTCGTCGGGCGCATCTACGACTGGTATCAGCAGCGTGAGCCGATGGTCCCGTACGTGGCGGACCAGGATCCCGGCGTCAAATCCGTGCGCAATATTTACGATTATTTCAAACAGCACCGCTACGACACTATCGTCATGGGCGCCAGCTTCCGCCGTACCGAACAGATTCTGGCGCTGGCTGGCTGCGATCGCCTGACCATCGCCCCCGCGCTGCTGCAATCGCTACAGGAGAGCGATGCGCCGGTCATCCGCAAACTGGTGCCGCCTTCGCTGTACTTTCAACACCCTGCCGTAATGCAGGAGGCCGAATTCCGCTGGGAGCATAACCAGGACGCCATGGCGGTAGATAAGCTGGCGGAGGGTATCCGCCTGTTTGCCGTCGATCAGCGCAAACTGGAAGATCTGCTTGCGGCCAAACTGTAACTTTTGCCACGGAGTTAACTATGTCCCGAAGAGAGCTTGCTAACGCGATTCGCGCCCTGAGTATGGATGCCGTGCAAAAAGCCAACTCCGGCCACCCCGGCGCGCCGATGGGCATGGCGGATATCGCCGAAGTGCTGTGGAACGATTTCCTCAAACACAACCCGAACGATCCCCACTGGTTCGACCGCGACCGCTTTATTTTATCCAACGGCCACGCCTCGATGCTGCTCTACAGCCTGCTGCACCTGAGCGGCTACGACCTGCCTGTCTCCGAGCTGAAAAACTTCCGCCAGCTGCACTCCAGAACGCCGGGGCACCCGGAAATCGGCTATACGCCCGGCGTAGAGACCACCACCGGGCCGCTGGGCCAGGGGCTGGCGAATGCGGTCGGCATGGCCATCGCCGAACGAACGCTGGCCGCGCAGTTCAATCAGCCGGGTCATGACGTCGTCGATCACTACACCTGGGTATTTATGGGCGACGGCTGTCTGATGGAGGGCATTTCCCACGAGGCCTGCTCGCTGGCGGGAACGCTGGGGCTCGGGAAGCTTATCGGCTTTTACGATCACAACGGCATCTCTATCGACGGAGAGACCAAAGGCTGGTTTACCGATGATACCGCCAGACGCTTTGAAGCCTATCACTGGCACGTGATTCATGACATCGACGGCCACGACCCGCAGGCGGTGAAGCAGGCCATTGAAGAAGCGCAGCGCGTGACGGATAAGCCATCGCTTATCATGTGCCGGACCATTATCGGCTTCGGCTCGCCGAACAAAGCCGGTAAGGAGGAAGCTCACGGCGCGGCGCTGGGCGAAGAAGAGGTGGCGCTGGCGCGCCAGCAGCTCGGCTGGAAGTATCCGCCGTTTGAGATCCCAAAAGAAATCTACAGCGCCTGGGATGCGCGGGACAAAGGCCAAAAAGCGCAGCACAGCTGGAACGAGAAGTTCGCCGCCTACCAGAAAGCGCATCCGCAGCTGGCGGCGGAGTTCGGCCGCCGCATGCGCGGCGAGCTGCCCGCCGACTGGCAGCAGGTGACCCACGACTGGATCGCGAAAATGCAGTCGGAACCGGCGAAAATCGCCACCCGCAAAGCCTCGCAAAACACCCTTAACGCCTATGGCCCCGACTTGCCGGAGCTGCTCGGCGGCTCGGCGGACCTGGCCCCCAGCAACCTGACTATCTGGAAAGGCTCCCGCTCGCTTAAGGAGGACCACGCCGGCAACTATCTGCACTACGGCGTGCGCGAATTCGGGATGACGGCTATCGCCAACGGCATCGCCCATCACGGCGGGTTTATCCCCTATACCGCCACCTTCCTGATGTTCGTCGAATACGCCCGCAACGCCGCGCGCATGGCGGCGCTGATGAAGGCGCACCAGATTATGGTCTACACTCATGACTCCATCGGCCTCGGGGAAGACGGTCCGACGCATCAGGCGGTGGAGCAGCTTGCCAGCCTGCGGCTTACCCCCAACTTCAGCACCTGGCGGCCGTGCGACCAGGTGGAAACGGCGGTGGCGTGGAAAGCGGCGGTCGAGCGCAGCCACGGCCCGACGGCGCTGATTCTGTCGCGGCAAAACCTGCTGCAGATGGCGCGTTCGACGGAGCAGGTGCAGGCCATCGCCCGCGGCGGATACGTGTTAAAAGACGCGGGCGGTAAACCGGACCTGATTCTTATCGCCACCGGCTCGGAGGTGGAAATTACCGTACAGGCCGCCGAAACGCTGCGGGCGGAAGGGGTGAACGTCAGGGTGGTGTCGCTGCCATCGACCGACGTGTTTGACGCCCAGGACGAACAGTACCGCGAATCGGTGCTGCCGTCAGGCGTCACCGCCCGGGTGGCGGTAGAGGCCGGGATCGCCGACTACTGGTATAAATACGTCGGCCTTAAGGGGGCCATCGTCGGCATGAGGCAATACGGTGAGTCCGCCCCTGCGGACAAACTGTTCCCGCATTTCGGCTTCACCGTCGACAACGTGCTCGCTCAGGCGAGAAAAGTGCTTAACGGGTGATCCACAGCGTGGGCCAGGCATCTGGCCCCTGCCAGTTATCGCATACCGGCATACCGGCATACCGCACCAGGCGAAAGCGCTGGCCGTCATAGCGCCAGCGCGTCTGTACGCCGCAGTCGCCAGCGCCCCGCAGCTTTTCAAGGGTCGTCAGCTCCTGCGTTTTACCGTCAAACGTGGCATTTACCAGCTCAATATCGCGGCTGTCGCTGTCCGGGGGCAGAAACGGCAGGCGCAGGTTTATCTGCCGGGCGGTGAACGGCTTTTCGCGGGAGACCAGCCAGGCCAGGTAAATGGTGTTGTAGGCGCCGGATTCGCAGCTCTGGATCAGCAGCGCCTTTTCATCGGTCAACGGCGTGACCCAAATCTCGCGGCGCTGAGGGTCGAGCGAGCAGGCGCTGTTGTTCATGCGCACGTTGCCGTAATCCAGCAGATCGTTGAGCTCTTCGCGGCTGAACGGCGCCGCCGTGGGGTTGACTCTGGCGACCGACTTCAGCGCCGGGGCGGGCGGCACGCTCAGCGGCGGCTCGTCGCCCTTGCCAATCCAGGCGGTCTCGCTGCCCACGCGCTTTTGCCGGTCGTCAATAAACAGCAGCGCCGCCTTCAGCCCCGCCAGGGAGATGCTCTGGTTGCCCTGCTTCAGGCTAATCGCCTGCCCGTCCTGAATATGCTGCAAAAAGCGATTGATCGTCGCGCTGTCGCTGGTGCTGAGCAGCCACGGCGCCACCTGCCAGCGCTCGCCGGCCAGCGTCAGGGGGCGTCCGTCAAACAGCAGCCGCGGCGCGATGGCCGGCGTCTTCGGCAGCAGGTTCTCCGGCCCCCCCAGCTCGATGCGCAGACCGGCATCGGTGTGAGCGCCAGCGCTGCGGCCAAGCGTCATCACCAGTCCGCGGTGGTTCCCGACGTTGCGGGCAAGACAGAAATTCTGGTTGTTGCAGGTCACCAGCCAGTCGCCAAACGCCTGCTGCGCAGGGGCGGCCCACGACGTAAACGACGGGCACCAGGCCAGAAAAAGAAGGAAAATGAGACGGTAGTGCACAGAACAACCCCAGAAGAAAAAAAACATCATGCTCTGGGGTCATCCTGGCGTAACGCGGCGGTTACGCTCAATCGGATTAGTCCATTAAACCCGCGTTTTGCAGGTACTGCAGCAGAATTACCGCCTTGCCGTCACAAATTTCGCCGCGCTTCATCATCGCCAGCGCCTCAGCAAACGGCAGCTCCAGCACCTCAATGGCTTCATCTTCGACGCCGCCGCCGGCGTTCGCGCGCAGGCTGTCATCGTATTCGGCGATAAAGAAGTACACAATTTCGGTCACGCCGCCCGGCGACATATACAGCTCGAAAACTTTGCGCACCTCGCCGACCTGGTAGCCGGTCTCTTCGATGGCTTCTTTGCGGATGCAGGCTTCCGGCTCGTCGTCATCCAGCAGGCCTGCGCAGGTTTCTATCAGCATGCCGTTTTCATTGCCGTTAACCCAGGTGGCGATGCGGAACTGGCGTACCAGCACGACCGTCTGCTTGCGCGGGTTATAGAGCAGAATGGTGGCGCCATTGCCCCGGTCGTAGACCTCCCTTTTATGGCGGATGACGTCGCCATTTTTTTGCGTTAAATCGTAGGTGATATTGCGTAATATGAAGTAGTTGTCTGACAGGATCTTATCTTTGATAACATCAATCTTGAACGACATACGGTCTCCACAGCGTCAGAGTGAATAAACATCTTACGCCGCCGCTCCCGGTTTGTCGTCAGCGGGCCTTTCCGGAAAGCGTCTGTTTTTGTATGACGGTGCGCAAAAGCGGCATGATAATTTACAATATCTCCTTAATTTCTCCACGTTTGCTTCAGGCCATGCCGCTACAGTGTGCGAAGCTGTGTCATAACAAGAAAATGAGCAAAATGAGGTCCTGATTCCAATGGCGAATTTCTTTATCGATCGCCCCATTTTTGCCTGGGTACTGGCCATTCTGTTGTGCCTGACCGGAACCCTGGCAATTCTGTCGCTGCCCGTTGAACAATATCCCGATCTGGCGCCGCCGAACGTGCGCGTTACGGCCAACTATCCCGGCGCCTCGGCGCAAACGCTGGAGAATACCGTAACGCAGGTTATTGAGCAGAACATGACCGGGCTCGATAACCTGATGTATATGTCCTCGCAGAGCAGCTCCGCGGGCCAGGCGACGATTACCCTCACCTTTAGCGCCGGAACAGATCCCAACGAGGCGATGCAGCAGGTGCAAAACCAGCTGCAATCGGCGATGAAGAAGCTGCCGCAGGCGGTGCAGGATCAGGGCGTAACGGTGCGTAAAACCGGCGATACCAACATCCTGACCATCGCCTTCGTCTCCACCGACGGCAGTATGGACAAGCAGGATATCGCCGACTACGTCGCCAGTAATATCCAGGAGCCGCTGAGCCGTATTAACGGCGTCGGCGATATTTCGGCCTATGGTTCGCAATACTCGATGCGCATCTGGCTCGACCCGGCGAAGCTCACCAGCTACCAGCTAACCACCAAAGACGTCACCGACGCCATCTCTTCGCAGAACGCGCAGATTGCCGTCGGTCAGCTTGGCGGGACGCCGTCCGTCGATAAGCAGGCGCTGAACGCGACGGTTAACGCCCAGTCGCTGCTGCAAACGCCGCAGCAGTTCCGGGATATCACCCTGCGCGTTAATAAGGACGGCTCGCTGGTGACGCTCGGCGATGTCGCGAAAGTGGAGCTCGGAGCGGAAAGCTACGATTACCTCAGCTTTTACAACCGCAACCAGGCCTCTGGCCTGGGGATTCAGCTGGCGTCCGGCGCCAACGAGATGCAAACGGCCGAGCTGGTGTTGAATCGTCTGGATCAGCTGTCGCACTACTTCCCGCACGGTCTTGAATACAAAATCGCCTATGAGACCACCTCCTTCGTGAAGGCGTCGATTCACGATGTGGTGAAAACACTGCTGGAAGCTATCGCGCTGGTATTTCTGGTGATGTATTTGTTTTTGCAGAACTTCCGCGCGACGCTTATCCCCACTATCGCCGTACCGGTGGTGCTGATGGGCACTTTCGCCATCCTGTATGCCTGCGGCTACAGCATTAACACCCTGACCATGTTCGCCATGGTGCTGGCGATAGGCCTGCTGGTGGATGACGCCATCGTGGTGGTGGAAAACGTCGAGCGCATCATGAGCGCCGAAGGGCTTTCGCCGAAAGAGGCGACGCGCAAGTCGATGGGGCAGATACAGGGCGCGCTGGTGGGGATCGCCATGGTGCTGTCGGCGGTCTTTGTGCCGATGGCCTTTTTCGGCGGCACGACCGGCGCCATCTATCGCCAGTTCTCCATTACCATCGTCTCAGCCATGGTGCTGTCGGTGCTGGTGGCGATGATCCTCACCCCGGCGCTGTGCGCCACGCTGCTCAAGCCGATACACAAAGGGGAAGAGCACGGCAAAAAAGGCTTCTTCGGCTGGTTTAACCGGGTGTTCAACCGCAACGCCGAACGCTATGAAACCGCGGTGGGCAGGATCCTGCACCGCAGCGTGCGCTGGATGCTTATCTATGTGCTGCTGCTCGGCGGCATGGTCGTGCTGTTTATGCGTCTGCCGACCTCCTTCCTGCCGCAGGAAGACCGCGGTATGTTCCTCACCTCGGTACAGCTGCCCAGCGGCTCAACGCAACAGCAGACGTTGAAGGTCGTTAAAAAAGTCGAGAACTACTTTTTCAGCCACGAGCAGGCCAACGTCGCCTCCATCTTTTCCACGATCGGCTCCGGCCCCGGCGGTAACGGGCAGAACGTGGCGCGTATGTTTGTGCGTCTGAAAGACTGGGATGCGCGCGATCCGAAAACCGGCAGCTCCTTTGCCATCATCGAACGCGCCACAAAGGCGTTTAATCAGATAAACGAAGCCCGCGTCTTCGCCAACAACCCGCCAGCCATCAGCGGGCTGGGCAGTTCGGCGGGGTTCGATATGGAGCTTGAGGATCACGCCGGTCAGGGCCACGCGGCGCTGATGGCGGCCCGCGATAAGCTGTTAGCGCTGGCGGGCAATAATGAACAGCTCACCCGCGTGCGCCACAACGGCCTCGACGACAGCCCGCAGCTGCAGGTGGATATCGACCAGCGCAAAGCGCAGGCGCTGGGCGTGTCGATCGACGATATCAACGATACCCTGCAGACGGCCTGGGGCTCAGACTACGTTAACGACTTTATGGATCGCGGCCGCGTGAAGAAGGTTTACGTGCAGGCCGCCGCGCCGTATCGCATGCTGCCGGACGATATCAATTTGTGGTATGTACGCAACAGCAGCGGCGAAATGGTGCCCTTCTCCGCCTTTGCCAGCTCCCGCTGGCAAACCGGCTCGCCGCGCCTTGAGCGCTACAACGGCTACTCTGCGGTTGAGATTATCGGTGAAGCCGCGCCGGGCGTGAGTACCGGCACCGCAATGAACGTCATGGAGAAACTGGTCAGCCAGCTGCCGACCGGCTTTGGCCTTGAGTGGACGGCGATGTCTTACCAGGAGCGCCTCTCCGGCTCCCAGGCGCCCGCGCTGTACGCTATCTCTCTGCTGGTGGTCTTCCTGTGCCTCGCGGCGCTGTATGAAAGCTGGTCAGTACCGTTCTCCGTCATGCTGGTGGTACCGCTGGGGGTCATCGGCGCGCTGCTGGCCACCTGGATGCGCGGCCTGGAAAACGACGTTTACTTCCAGGTGGGGCTGTTAACGGTTATCGGCCTGTCGGCGAAAAACGCCATTCTGATCGTCGAGTTCGCCAACGAGATGAACGCCAAAGGCCAGGACCTGCTGGCCGCGACGCTACACGCCTGCCGCCAGCGTCTGCGCCCCATCATCATGACCTCGCTGGCGTTTGTCTTCGGCGTGCTGCCGATGGCGACCAGCACCGGGGCAGGCTCCGGCAGCCAGCACGCGGTCGGTACCGGCGTGATGGGCGGGATGATTTCCGCCACGGTGCTCGCCATCTTCTTCGTCCCGCTGTTCTTTGTGCTGATTCGCCGCCGTTTCCCGCTGAAGGAACCGCACGAATAATAGCCAGACACAAAAAAGGCGACCTGTCGGTCGCCTTTTCTTATCATGCTCTTTATTTAGCGCAGTGGTTTACTACAGAAAATCATTTACGAAGCATGCCTTCGATAAAGTCTTTCCAGTTCCCCAGTTCACGTTCAATCATAATGGCCTCTCTTATTATTATCGTTAGTTTAAGGAAACTCTCTTGCGATGTGAAGATCATTTAACCAATTGCTATGATTGCTCCTCCTGGGGCGGGTTACTGGCTTAAGATAACTATGGTGCTATACCTATAAATTTAATGTGACTTATCGCAATATTTTGAAACACCCAGGTAAATCAGCCAATTTCGTTATTTATGCACTTATATTGATAATTTACTCATATAAGGGCTAAACCTTTTCCGCCGCAGAACATTATCCCTCCCGCGCTAATTCGCGTATTATTCCATCGAAAAATTTGAGTAATTTGCCTGCGTTATACAAAAAGGATTAAACATGATTACGATGTACGGAATAAAGAACTGCGACACCATCAAAAAAGCCCGCCGCTGGCTGGAGTTGCAGCAGCGGGAATACCGCTTCCACGACTATCGCGCCGACGGCCTGGATCGCGCGCAGCTGGATGCGTTTATCGGCGAACTGGGCTGGGAAGCGCTGCTGAACACCCGCGGCACCACCTGGCGTAAACTGGACGAAAGCCTGCGCGCCTCGATTACCAACGCCGATGCCGCCGCCGTGCTGATGCTGGAAATGCCGGCAATCATCAAACGCCCATTGCTCTGCGCGCCGGGTAAGCCTATGCTGCTGGGTTTCAGCGATTCCAGTTACCAAACATATTTTAACGAGGTGTAGTTTATGTCTTGCCCGGTCATTGAGCTGGCTCAGCAGCTGATTCGCCGCCCTTCCCTTAGCCCCGATGATGCAGGATGCCAGGCGCTGATGATTGAGCGACTGCGCGCCATTGGTTTTACCGTCGAAGCGATGGACTTTGGCGACACGCAAAACTTCTGGGCGTGGCGCGGTAAGGGCGAAACCCTTGCCTTTGCCGGACATACCGACGTCGTCCCGGCAGGCGACGCGAACCGCTGGATCAACCCGCCGTTTGAGCCCACCATTCGCGACGGTATGCTGTTTGGCCGCGGCGCGGCGGATATGAAAGGATCGCTGGCGGCGATGGTCGTGGCGGCGGAGCGCTTTGTCGCCCAGCACCCGAACCATAAAGGGCGGCTGGCGTTTCTGATAACCTCCGATGAAGAGGCCAGCGCCACCCACGGCACCGTCAAAGTGGTGGAAGCGCTGATGGCGCGTAATGAGCGCCTGGACTACTGCCTGGTCGGCGAACCGTCGAGCACCGAAGTGGTCGGCGATGTGGTGAAAAACGGCCGTCGCGGCTCGCTCACCTGCAATCTGACCATTCACGGCGTCCAGGGCCATGTCGCCTACCCGCATCTGGCCGATAACCCGGTCCACCGCGCCGCGCCGATGATTAACGAGCTGGTGGCTATCGAGTGGGATAAAGGCAACGACTATTTCCCGCCGACCAGCATGCAGATTGCCAATATCCAGGCAGGCACCGGCAGCAACAACGTGATCCCAGGCGATCTCCACGTACAGTTCAACTTCCGCTTCAGCACCGAGCTGACCGACGAGGCGATTAAAGCGAAAGTGGTGGCGCTGCTGGATAAACACCAGCTGCGCTACACCCTCGACTGGTGGCTCTCCGGCCAGCCGTTCCTGACGGGACGCGGCAAGCTCGTTGATGCGGTCGTCAACGCCATTGAGCACTATAATGAGGTGAAACCGCAGCTGCTGACCACCGGCGGAACGTCCGACGGACGCTTCATCGCCCGCATGGGCGCGCAGGTCGTGGAGCTGGGGCCGGTGAACGCCACCATTCATAAAATAAATGAGTGTGTGAACGCGGCCGACCTGCAGCTGCTGGCCCGCATGTATCAGCGTATTATGGAACAGCTGGTTGCTTAACGAGACATTACAAAGAGGTATTGCACATGGACTGGCTGGCTAAATACTGGTGGACCCTGGTGCTGGTTTTTTTGGTCGGCGTTATCATTAACGTCATCAAAGATCTCAAGCGCGTGGATCACAAAAAATTTCTCGCCAATAAACCGGATCTCCCGCCGCATCGCGATTTTAACGATAAATGGGACGATGACGACGACTGGCCGAAGAAAGAGCAGAAGAAGTAACCCGCGCGTCACTCCGCCCTCTCCTGCAACGAAGAGGACGGAGTGAGCGATAATCACATCAGCTCAATCACATCATCATCTTTCGGCGTGCTGCCGCTGAGCGCTTCATCGAAATAGTGCTTCGGCACGGTAAAACGCAGATGGTCGAGCGCCAGCTGCACGCTGCGGTCGTCAATGGCATGCCCCAGGTCCTCCACGATATCCAGCGTCACATCGCCACCGGCGTTCACCAGCGCCTCCTGCGCCGCCACGGCGTGGGCCAGATCAATGACCCGGTCTTCTCCGCCGTGAATCAGATGAATCGTGGTCGACGTATCGGCATGCGACGGCAGCGTGGCAAAACGGCCGTTAAACGCAATGACGCGTGAGGCAAGGCCGGGTTCAGCCTTGATGCTCTCAAGCGACATAATCGCCCCCTGGGAAAAACCGATCAGCGCCGTCGCCGTCGGCCCGACGCCGCTCTGCGCCTGCCAGTACTTCACGGTGGCGATAAACGTCGGCATGATAGCGTCAACGCGCTGCTGGCGGTTCTCCTCCGTTACGCCCTGAACGGAAAACCACTGACGCCCCGGGGCGGGCCCGCAGGGTTCAGCGCCGCCGATGCTGACGATCAGCGCATCGGGAAACAGCGGCGCGAAGAAGCTGCCAATCTGCCCCATCGACACCGGGTTGTCGCCAACGCCATGAAACAACAGCAGCAGCTGTTTCGCCGGAGCGGACGGGCTTTGAACAACAAAATGGTCGTGTTTCATGGCAATCTCCTTACTGTATTGGCGAGAAGTCTACGCCGTTGACCGGTAATGACCATGACATTTAACTGAATGAGTTAGTTAAAAAAATTGCAGCTGGCCGACCTCTTCGCGCAGCGCCGCTGCGCGTAGCGGGTCGCGCGCCAGCAGCGCCCTGCCCGCCTCTTCACGCATGCGCGCCAGCAGCGCCTTACGCCCCGGCAGGCCTAACGCCTGGCACAGCGCCGACTCATCGTCCTGCTGCTGCAGCCGCCCGCGCAGCGCCGGGCAGGGCTCGTGAACCTGCAGCAGCAGGCGGTTAAGGCTGCCTGCCGCCGCCAGCAGCGGACGGTGGGCAAAGGCGAATCCGGCCGCGTCGAGCCAGTCTTCATCAGTAAGAATAGCCGTTGGCTGTCGGCCAGGCGCAAGCTTTTGCTCCCGCCAGCGGTCAAGCCACGGGGCATCGCGATATAAGCGCTGCTGCTCGTCCTGCGCCAGTTGGCGACCGGCAGACGACAGCGGATACAGCGCCATAGCGGTATAGCAGCCGCTGCTGGCCTCGCGCTGGGTGCCCAGCCGCACCAGCATGAAGCCGCAGCGCTGCCAGAAGCGCCACAGCTCCTCGGTATAGCCGAAGCTCACCGACAGATAATCGCAGCCTGACGCATTCTCCACGGCCGCCGCGATCGTCCGCTGCCCGAGGCCTTCGCGCTGGCGGTCCGGATGTACGGCAATACGGCTGATCCTTCGCCCGGTTAGCGTTGCCGCCAGCGGGCTGCCGCCGTGGGCGGCCAGAGACTGCGCCACCAGGCTGCCGCGCGGACGCCGATACCCCGCCCATACCGCTTTGCTGAGCTCAGCCGACAAACCGCCCTCATCCACCAGCCACAGCGCGCCGACCAGCGTTCCCGTCGTCAGGCGGGCGGCGGTAAAGTGCTGCCCTGGCGCATCCATCATGCGCCGCAGATCGAGGGGCGAAGTGCGGTAATGCGCCGCCGTCAGCAGCCGATACATCGCCGCAGGCAGCGCCGGACTGTCCCGCCACGCCGTCTGCCCGACCGGCTGAATCTGCACGTCACCGCCAGCGGCGGCCGGGAGCGAGTCATCAAACAGCAGCAGTTCGCTGACCACCGCCTCCAGTGGGCATCCGGCGGCCCAGCGTACCGGCATCTCTAACGTAAAGCGGCGCAGGCGGCTGAACCGGGCGCAAAACTTGAGCAAAAAACCGCGCCCGGTGCCTTCATACCCCTGCACTGTGGTCGTCAGCAGCGTACGGGGAAAACGGGAGGCAAGCTGATACAGCAGCGGAGCCGGGATAGCGGCGGCCTCATCAACGATAAGCCAGTCGGCGCGCTCGTCGGACGCCAGCAGCGCGTCCGGCGCCAGAAAGCGAAACTTATCGCCGGCAAACGCCGCAAGGACGTCGGTTGCGGCCCGGGTCGGCGCGGTGACGATGGCCGTACCGGCCAGGCGGGAAAGGTGCATCCCCGCCAGCGCCGACTTGCCCCGCCCGCGCTCCGCGGTAACCGCCGCAACGCCGGGCGGCATGGCGGCAAGCGACCGGAGGATAGCCGCCTGCTCGCGCAGCGGCTGCCCCGACGCGGCATGCCAGTGAGGTCGCGGCGCAGCGTCGATTGCCGGGAACGGCTGCGCCTGTCGCCAGACCACGGTCTGCGGCGATGCGGCGACCGTACGGCAGAAGTGCGCCACGAAATGCGGCGTCGCAATCGGCTCGGTGCCATCGCTCCAGCGCAGCGAATCGGCGTCCGGCAGGGAAACCCAGCGGTCAAAATCCGGCACCAGCAGCACCAGCCAGCTCCCCGCCCGCAGGGTACCGGCAAGCGCAGCAAACGCCGCAACGTCAAAGCCCTCGCGGGCATCAAAAAAGGCGTGGCGGTACTCGCGTCCCAGCCACGTTTTCAGTGCGCCGGGCGCGCAATAAGGCGCCGCCACCGGCTGCGGGCCGATCCACAGCCCGTCATCGCCAAGCCGCGCGCGCAGCGCGGCCGCCTGACGCTCGCACCACCCGCCGTCGCCGCTCAGCACCAGCAGGCGGCGAATGCCTTCTTCAGCCATCCGCGCGGCAAGCGCGGACAGCGCGTCCATCTCCGCCATCAACGATTACAACGCTTTGCCGAAGGTGTTGCACTGGGCCGGATCGCCGCTGTCGAAACCCCGCTTAAACCAGGTGTAGCGCTGCTCGGAGGTGCCGTGGGTGAAGCTGTCCGGCACCACGTGCCCCTGGCTTTGCTGCTGCAAACGGTCGTCGCCAATCGCCTGAGCGGCGTTCAGCGCCTCCTGCAGGTCGCCATTTTCCAGTACGCCCTGCTGCTTCATGCTGTGCCCCCAGACGCCGGCAAAGCAGTCGGCCTGAAGCTCCATACGGACCGACAGGCGGTTCACTTCCGCCCGGCTTGCCTGCTGCTGCATCTGACGGACCTTCGGCTCGATGCCCAGCAGCTTCTGCACGTGGTGGCCCACCTCATGGGCGATAACATAGCCCTGGGCGAAGTCGCCATCCGCGCCGAGCTTGTGCTTCATGTCATCGTAGAAGGAGAGGTCGATATAGACGGTGCTGTCCGCCGGACAGTAGAACGGCCCCATCACCGACTGGCCGGTCCCGCAGCCGGTGCGGGTCGCGCCGCGGTACATCACCAGCTTCGGCTGCTGGTACTGACGGCCCATCTTCTGGAAAATCTGCCCCCAGGTGTCTTCCGTGGTCGCCAGAATAACCGAGGTGAATTTCGCCGCTTCGTCGTCTTTCGGGCTGATGGACTGCTGGGTCGCGGGCGACGTCAACGGCTGGCCGGTAAGCAGGCCGGTCAGGTCGACGCCGTAGTAGCCTGCCACGACCACCACCAGCAGCAAAATAATCCCCCCCTTGCCGCTGGGGAGACGAAAACCGCGCCCGCCCATCATCGGCGCGCCGGAATCATTTCGTCTGTCTTCTACATTGTCGCTCTCGCGACGACCTTGCCAACGCATAACAACCTCTATCAGTCCTGATAATGTTCGTTAGATCGTAGGTGGTTCGGCGGAGGATTACCATAGTAAACAAGGCGGAGGGCATCAGAGGATGACGAGCATCCTCTGATGAATAGCGGGAAACGCGGTTAGTCGAGGTTAACGCCCAGACGACGCGCCACTTCTTCGTAGGCTTCGATCAGGCCGCCCAGGCTCTGGCGGAAGCGGTCTTTATCCATCTTGTCCATGGTCTCTTTGTCCCACAGGCGGCTGCCGTCCGGGGAGAACTCGTCACCCAGCACCACCTGGCCTTTGTACAGGCCGAACTCCAGCTTAAAGTCGACCAGGATAAGGCCCGCGTCGTCAAACAGCTGCTTCAGCACGTCGTTCGCTTTGTAAGTCAGCTCTTTCATGCGCGCCAGGTTTTCTTTGCTCACCCAACCAAATGTCTCGCAGTAGGACTCGTTCACCATCGGGTCGTGCATGGCGTCGTTTTTCAGGAACAGGTCAAACAGCGGCGGGTTGAGCTCTATCCCTTCCTCAATGCCCAGACGCTTGACCAGAGAACCGGCGGCACGGTTGCGCACCACGCACTCTACCGGCACCATCTCCAGCTTTTTCACCAGACACTCGGTGTCGGAGAGCAGTGCTTCCATCTGGGTCGGGATGCCCGCCTGCGCCAGCTTGCTCATAATGAAGTGGTTGAACTTGTTGTTCACCATTCCTTTACGGTCAAACTGCTCAATACGCGCGCCATCCCCTGCTGACGTATCGTTGCGGAATTCGAGCACCAACAGGTCCGGGTTTTCCGTGCTGTAAACGGTTTTCGCTTTGCCGCGATACAACTCAGCTTGCTTTTGCATTTTGAATTACTCCAGATATGAGAAATTAACAGTAAATCCCTGTATTTCTACCGACGCACACGTTTGCGTATACCGGCAGAAAAAAGGGCCGGATCGCTCCGGCCCTGTCTATTACTTACTAAACGCCGCCTGGAATACGGATACCAGCGCGTCGTTCTGCGATTGCGTCAGCGTGTGGCCTTTCGGATCGATGAACTGCATGCTGCTGCGGTTATCGAGGTCGCCCACCTGCAGTTTGTAATCGCCCGAGGTCAGACCCGGATCGCGGGTCCCCAGCGCCTGCCAGCCGCTGTCAGACAGCGGTTTGTAGGTGATGGCGACGCTGCCCTGAGAACGGGTGCTGTCGGTGACCTTCATGCCCACTTTTTCAAGCGTTGCCGGCAGACGCTGCCAGACCTGATTAAACGGCGCACGCACCACCAGCATCGGCAGACCGGTATCGTCCGCAGCGCTCTGCACGTCGAAGGTTGCCCCGGCGCGGCTCTGCGCGGCGTTCTGCGCGTTGGTCGCGTTCTTATCCAGACCGGCGGAAATCACGTTCAGCATTTCGGCGCTGTAGCGCTGCATGGACGCGGCGTCGGCCACCGGCTTGCCGCCCTGCTCCAGATTGATCAGTTTCACCACCACGGCCTGCTGATAGCCCTGCGGTTTCACAGAGATTTGATAGCGGCCGCGGTACTGCTGATCTTCATCCAGACGGTTCCACTGCACCCAGTCGGTGTTCAGCGACTGGCTGGCGTCGTCACGTTTGGTGATGGTGTAGTTTTTCGCCTGAACGATGCTCACCACCTGCGGCCACAGGGAACCGCTACGCCCGCTTTCTACCAGCAGGGTCGCCGTGTCGCCGGTAAACTGCGTGCGGGCGCCGGACACCAGCGCCAGCGGCTGAGCCGGTGGACGGATATCCAGCGATTTACCCGTTGCACCGTCGCCTCTGGCAACCGGGATGTTGTAATCACCGTTCTGAATCGGCAGGATCATTCCCGCCGGCGCATGAAGTTCAGAAAGCGGCGCCGCCTGCAGATAGGCTTCGTCGCCGCTCACCTGGCGCTTATAGCGCGAATCTGAGCTGCATGCTGCAAGGAGCAGAACAAGCGAAACACCCGCAACCTTCGCCAGCTGCGACTTCTGTACTGAGTAAGCCATCAAATCTCCCTAAACTTTACAGCAAACCGGCGTGCTTGAGCGCGGAAGCCACCACATCACGACCATGGTCGGTAATCGGTGTCATCGGCAGACGCAGCGTATCGGTCGCCACAAGTCCCAACGCCTTACATGCCCATTTAACCGGGATAGGATTGGGTTCGACAAATAATTTATTGTGTAACGGCATCAGACGCTGATTGATAACGCGGGCCTGCGCATACTGCCCTTCAGCCGCCAGTTTACACATTTCCGCCATATCGCGCGCGGCAACGTTAGCGGTCACGGAAATCACGCCGTGTCCCCCTAACTGCATAAAATCCAGCGCCGTGGCGTCATCGCCGCTCAGCAGAAGAAAGTCGTCTGAAACCAGCTCTTTGATCTGATGAACGCGACTTAAGTTCCCGGTCGCTTCCTTAATGCCGACAATATTTTTAATTTCGGCCAGACGACCCACGGTTTCCGGCAGCATATCGCAGCCGGTACGGGACGGCACATTATACAGGATTTGCGGCAGGTCAGTATGTCCGGCGATCGCTTTAAAGTGCTGGAACAGCCCTTCCTGAGTCGGGCGGTTATAGTACGGCGTCACCGTCAGGCAGCCGACGATGCCCGTGTTGTTAAAACGCTCGGTCAGGCTGATCGCCTCGGCGGTCGCGTTCGCGCCGGTGCCGGCAATCACGGGAATACGGCCATCGGCCAGCTCCACGGTCATCAGCACTACATCGCCGTGCTCGTCATGGCTCAGCGTGGCGGATTCGCCGGTCGTCCCAACCGAAACAATCGCCGACGTTCCGTTGGCGACATGATAATCAATCAGTTTTTTCAGGCTTGAACGGTCGACATTACCTTTCTCATCCATCGGCGTGACAAGCGCTACAATACTTCCCGTGAACATGGACCATCCTCAGTGCAGGAGCAGACAAGGTTCCAATGGTACGTTTGGAACTGTAATAAAAGCAAGCGACCCGAGCGACTCCGGATGTTGTATGCCGGTTTTTTTTATGCTTTCCTAGTTATTAACCCACCTTTGCAAAGGAAGAACAGGTTTGACAGCCTCATTACATCACTACCTGGTTATTACCGCACTGGGTGCCGACCGCCCTGGCATCGTGAATACCATTACCCGTCACGTCAGCAGCTGCGGCTGTAACATCGAAGATAGCCGACTGGCGATGCTGGGCGATGAGTTCACGTTTATCATGCTGCTTTCCGGCTCGTGGAACGCCATTACCCTGATTGAATCCACCCTGCCGTTAAAAGGGGCGGAACTGGATCTGCTGATTGTGATGAAGCGCACAACCGCGCGTCCGCGTCCGGCGCTCCCCTCCACCGTTTGGGTACAGGTCGACGTTCCTGACTCGCCGCACATTATCGAACGTTTCACCGGGCTCTTCGACGCCCACGAGATGAACATCGCCGAACTGGTGTCGCGCACGCAGGCGAACGAGCAAGATGCGCCCGCCCAGCTCTTCATCCAGATTACCGCTCATAGTCCTGCCTCGCAAAACGCGTCAAATATCGAGCAAGCGTTCAAAGCCCTATGTACAGAATTGAATGCACAAGGCAGTATAAACGTCGTCAATTATTCACAGCATGATGAACAGGATGGAGTTGAGTAATGAACCCACTGAAAGCCGGTGACATCGCACCGAAATTTAGCTTGCCCGATCAAGACGGCGAGCAAGTAAATTTAACCGACTTCCAGGGACAGCGAGTTCTGGTTTATTTTTACCCGAAGGCTATGACCCCAGGATGCACCGTGCAAGCCTGCGGCCTGCGCGACAATATGGATGAGCTAAAAAAAGCGGGCGTTGAGGTGCTGGGCATCAGCACTGACAAACCGGAAAAGCTCTCCCGTTTTGCCGAAAAAGAGCTGCTTAATTTTACCCTGCTGTCCGATGAAGACCACCAGGTCTGCGAACAGTTTGGCGTCTGGGGGGAGAAATCCTTCATGGGCAAAACCTACGACGGCATCCATCGCATCAGCTTCCTGGTGGATGGCGACGGCAAAGTCGAGCACGTGTTTGACGACTTCAAGACCAGCAACCACCACGACGTGGTGCTGAACTGGCTGAAAGAAAGCGCCTGACTATCCTAAGATAACGCCCCGAACCGGGGCGTTATTTTTTTATGCCTTACTCGCCAGCTTCCAGATGGCGGCAACATTGCGCGCCGTCGTTCGCAGGTTATACTCCGCTTCCTCCAGCGCTTCCGGCAGCGTCACCACGTGCGTCAGGATCGATAGCGCCGCATCGATACCGTGTCCGAACACCACCGGGTGATCGGCCTGCAGCCCGCCGGCCAGGGCTATCACCGGCTTATGGTGACGTTTCGCCACCCGCGCCACGCCGATGGGCGTCTTGCCGCAGATGCTCTGGCTGTCGAGCCGCCCTTCCCCGGTAATCACCAGATCCGCATCGATAAGCTTCTCCTCAAGCGCCAGCGTTTCGACCACTATCTCAACCCCCGCCCGCAGCCTGGCGTTGAGCAGGCCGAGCAGCGCCGCCCCCATGCCGCCCGCGGCGCCTGCGCCTGGTGCCTCCAGCACCTCAATGCCGGTAGTTTGCGCCATCAGGCGCCCCCAGTTGGCTAATGCCGCATCAAGCCGTGCGATCGTTTCGGGGGTAGCTCCTTTTTGCGGGCCAAACACCGCCGAGGCGCCGCGCGGCCCGCACAGCGGGTTATTCACATCGCAGGCGACGGTGATAGCGACATTGGCCAGTCCCGGATGCAGCCGGCTGACGTCTATCTCCGCCAGCGCCTCCAGGCCGCCGCCGCAGCGGGCGATCTCTTTGCCGTTCTCATCCAGCAAACGCGCGCCTAACGCCTGCATCATACCCGCACCGCCGTCGTTAGTGGCGCTGCCGCCGATGCCGAGGATAATCTGCTCAACGCCCTGCTCCAGCGCGGCGACGATAAGCTCGCCGGTGCCGTAGCTGGTGGTATTAAGCGGGTTACGCAGCGGCGGCGGAACGTGGTGCAGCCCGGAGGCCGCCGCCATTTCGATAATCGCCGTCCGGCCATCGCCCATCATTCCCCAGCGCGCCGTAACCGGCGTGCCCAGCGGCCCCATGACCTCGCTGTCCTGATAGCGCCCGCCGCTGGCCTCCACCAGGGAATCGACGGTGCCCTCGCCCCCGTCCGCCATCGGGACTTTGACGTACTGCGCCTCGGGATAGATTTCACGGAAACCGGCCTCAATGGCGCAGGCCACGCCCATCGCCGACAGGCTCTCTTTAAACGAATCGGGTGCAATCACAATCTTCATTAGGGTTATCCTGCAAGTCCAAACACGCCGAACATCAATGTGGAAACAACGGCAATGGTCAGGCCGACCAGCGTTTCATACGGCATCAGCTTCAGACGCTCACGAATAAGCATATTCACGCTGCCGCCCGTCGCATGGAAAAAACTGCCGTGCGGAAGGTGGTCGAGCACCGTAGCGCCAGCGTGGATCATCGCCGCGCCCGCCAGCGCGGAAACGCCCAGCTCGATAAGCGTTGGCGCGAAGACGCTGGAGGCTACCGCCGTGCCCGCCGTGGTTGACGCCGTCGCCATTGACATTATCGCCCCGGAAACCGGCGCCAGCAGATACGCCGGAAGCCCCGACGCCGTCAGCCCGTGGATCAGCACCTCTTTCAGCTCAGAGTTCGCGATAATCCCGGCCAGCGTCCCCGTGCCGAGCAGCATAATCGCCACCGGCGCCATACGGGCGAGGCCCGCCACCATAAACTGGTTGGTCTGCCGCGCGCGCCCCATCAGCAGCGTTCCGACAAGGCCGCCAACCGGCAGCGCAATCAGCGGGTCAATCGCAATGCCCGCAATCGGGCGCAGGGAGAGCAGAAGAATGGCCACCAGCGGCGCGCTGACGGAGACCCAGAAACGCGGCTGCTGGCGCGTCGCGTCGTGCGTAATCACGTCATCGGCGGTCACCGGGCTGCCTTTGTTGCTCAGTTTTTTCGCCAGCAGATACGCCACCACCAGCCCGAACAGGCCCGGGATCACCCCAGCCAGCATCACGGAGGTCAGCGGGACGTGGAAGGCATCCGCGGCGGCGATGGTATTCGGGTTTGGCGACATCACGTTCCCCGCTTTACCGCCGCCCACCATCGCCAGCAGAATCGCGGTTTTCGACAGCCCCGCTTTGTGGGCGATGGACAGCGCGATAGGCGACACGGTAATCACCGCCACGTCGATAAACACGCCGACGGCGGTGAGGCACAGCGTGGCTATCGCCAGCGCCAGCAGCGCCCGGGTCTCGCCAATTTTTTTCACCACCGTTTCGGCTATTGTGTTCGCCGCGCCGGACTCAATCAGCACCCCCGCCAGCACGCCCGCCGCCAGAATACGCAGCACGGCGTTGGTGATCCCCTGCGCGCCGGTGACCATCAGCGTGACGGTCTCAACCAGCCCGGCGCCGCCGATAAGCCCGCCCACCAGCGCGCCGGCCATCATGCCGTAGGCCGGAGAAACCTTACGTAAAATCAGAAATATGGCCACGACCAGTGCGGCTATGGCTCCCAGTGTCGATACCGATGTCATGTTCTGCGCTCCTGTTAATTGACTGGCGCAGTATGGGGAAAACCCCGGGCCCCTGAACTGGAGGTTTTAACGAACTTTCGTCGGGCGCTTTGCCGATAAATTGTGGGAATCTACAGCGTCACGCTGCAGCTCCATGCCGATAAACAGCCAAAGAACGCTTTTCATGTCATTGATTTTTATATGTGTTATATCTTCACAGCGCTGCAGGCGGTAGCGCAGCGTATTGACATGAATATGCAGCGCCTTCGCCGTTTGAGAAAGGTCACAATTATGCTCAAACCATGCCCGCAGCGTCTGCTGCAGCACCCCTTTGCTGTCGTGGTTCACCAGCTGCAGCCACAGACGGGACAGCTCCTGCACCTGCCAGCTTTCGGCCACATCGCTCAGCAGCGCCGGCAGCGCGTAGTCATGGTAGAACACGTACTGATCTTTCACTTTTTGCCGCTTCACCATCGCCTGGGTGGCGCGGGCGGTCTGCCAGGAACGGTGCAGCCCGCTCTCTCCCGGGAAATGGCCGCCGACGATAATTCGGCTAAAGCCGGAGCTGCTGGCCCAGGACTTAAAGCACTGCAGATCCTTCATTTCCTGGCCCAGATCCCAGCGCCCGCCCTTCATGGTGATGGGCTTAATGATGATCAGCTCGTTGAAATCGGTGAAGGTCACCAGATGGTCGCGGGCGCGGTTTTCAAAATAGTCCATCAGGTTGCGCAGCGCTTCCCGATCCGGCTGGCGCAGCTCGATAATCGCCACCACCATCGGCTGCTGCAGATCAATCCCCAGATAGGAGACCATCGAATGCAGCCGCTCGGCGGGCGGCTCACGCATGATGAGCTGGTGGATAAGCTCTTCGCGATAGCGCTTGTCCCACTCTTTTTGCTCAATCAGCGCCATATGTTCAATCACCAGCTCGGACGCCATTTTGACCAGCTCGGCGTAGGCCCGCACCTCGTCGGGCTCGCCGGTTATCCCCAGCACGCCAATCAGCTGCCCATGAAACGAGATGGGCAGATTGATGCCAGGACGAACGCCCTTAAGCGTAATGGCGGTGGCGGAATCAATTTCGACGACCCGGTTATCCTTCAGCGCCAGGATAGCCCCTTCGTGCCGCTGGTGGATCCGCGACGGCTCCCCGGAGGCGATGATGATGCCGTGCTCATCCATCACGTTGACGGAGTACGGAATAATACTCATCGCCCGCTGGACAATCTGGCGCGCGGTATAGTCCTTCAGATATTGCTTTTTCATCTCGCTTCTCACTCGAGCCGACAGGAGAACCAGGCAGGACGTTCTTAAATAACGAAATTCAGTTCAGAATGCTTAGTATAAAAAAACAAAAAAGCCGTCTTCAAGACGGCATTATTTGGATATTCTGACAATAAATGTCCGACCGGACGCGCATTGCCTTATCTGTCGGCCAGCCGCGACGGTATGAAGCCGTTCACGCTTTGCCGGATTGGCATTACGGTTCGTCAACCGCCGGGCTGTCCGGCCAGGCATGGACTACCGCTTTAATCAGCGTCGCCAGCGGGATAGCGAAGAAAACGCCCCAGAAGCCCCACAGCCCGCCGAAAATCACCACCGAGAGAATAATCACCAGCGGATGCAGGTTCACGGCTTCGGAGAACAGCACCGGCACCAGCAGGTTGCCGTCCAGCCCCTGAATAATCAGATACACCGCGAACAGGCTCCAGAACTCGGTACCAAGACCGAACTGGAACAGCGCCACGCACACCACCGGGATGGTCACCACGAAGGCGCCGATATAGGGGATAAGCACCGACAGCCCGACCAGCACCGCCAGCAGCAGCGAATAGTTGAGGCCGAACAGCAGGAAGCCAATCCACGTTGCGACGCCCACCACCACCATTTCCAGCACTTTGCCGCGAATATAGTTGGTTATCTGCTGGTTCATCTCTTTCCAGACCTGGCCCGCCAGCCCGCGGTTACGCGGCAGGATGCGGCGTACGGCGTTGAGCATCTGCTCTTTGTCTTTGACGAGGAAGAACACCATCAGCGGCACCAGAACGAGATATACCGCCAGCGTCAGCAGACCGACCAGGGAGGCCAGCGAGTATTTCACCACCGAGTCGCCCATCGTCAGCATCCGGTTGCGCATGTTATCGGCCATGGCGTCGATGATGCCGGCGTCCATCAGCGCCGGATAGCGTCGCGGCAGCGTCGCGGCAAAGTCTGAGAGCTTATTGAGCATGCCCGGCATATCGCGGATAAGGTTAATTCCCTGCTGCCAGGCGACCGGCATCACCACAAACGCCATCAGCAGTAAAATACCGACGAACAGTATCAGCACAATAGAGGTCGCCCAGCGGCGCGAGCAGCCGATGCGCTCAAGCCGGATTGTCGGCCACTCCAGCAGATAGGCCAGTACGATCGCCACCAGCAGCGGAGCCAGCAGGCCGCTGAAAAAGAAAAGGATGCCGAAACCGGCAAGCAAAATGACCAGTAACGCTATCGCCTCCGGGTCGCTAAAGCGACGGCGATACCACTGCATCAACATCTCAAGCATAACTACACCGTTCCCAATATGAGCGGGTCGAAAGAACCGGGTAAATTGTATCTAACTGTCACAAAAAAGACTCCGCTTTTTATAAGGAAAGCCCTAAACGTCAAAATCATGGAATGTTTGTTTTCAATGCCGCCGCGGGCGGATAAACTTTGCTGGTAGCCGACAGGGGAACGCAAAGGCGCTTTGTCGGTCAAACTGGCACACCCCACAGACAGGAACTGAGGTTATGTTCAGGCCGTTGAGAAAAACGCTGTTGGCGACACTCATAGCATCATTGACGCTGGGCCCGGTGCTGCCAGCCTTTGCCGATTCCGCAGATACGCTGCCGGACATAGGTACCACCGCAGGAAGCACGCTCTCCATCGGCCAGGAGTTGCAGATGGGGGATTATTACGTTCGTCAGCTTCGCGGCAGCGCCCCGCTGATTAACGACCCGCTGCTGGTGCAATATATTAACGGCCTCGGTATGCGGCTGGTGTCTCACGCCAACTCGGTGCGAACGCCCTTTCACTTCTACCTGATCAACAACGACGAGCTGAACGCCTTCGCCTTCTTCGGCGGTAACGTCGTTCTGCACTCGGCGCTGTTCCGCTTTGCCGATACCGAAAGCCAGCTGGCCTCCGTGATGGCGCACGAAATTTCCCACGTCACTCAGCGCCACCTGGCCCGCGCGATGGAAGACCAGAGGCGTAACGCGCCGCTGACGTGGGTGGGCGCGCTGGGGTCTATTCTGCTGGCCATGGCGAGTCCCCAGGCGGGGATGGCCGCGCTGACCGGCACCCTGGCTGGCACCCAGCAGGGGATGATCAGCTTCACCCGTCAGAACGAAGAGGAAGCGGATCGCATCGGTATCCAGGTGCTGCAGCGCTCGGGGTTCGATCCTCAGGCCATGCCGCAGTTTATGGATAAGCTGCTTGACCAGTCGCGCTACGCCTCCCGACCGCCGGAAATGCTGCTGACGCACCCCTTACCGGAAAGCCGTCTGGCCGACGCCCGCAACCGCGCCAACCAGATGCGCCCGGTGGTCGTCCAGTCCTCTGAAGATTTCTACATGGCGAAAGCACGCGTTCTCGGCATGTACAACAACGGGCAAAACAAGCTCACCAGCGACCTTCTTGATAACTGGTCGAAGGGCAATATCCGCGAGCAGCATGCCGCCCAGTATGGCCGCGCGCTGCAGGCCATGGGCGCAGATAAATACGCGGAAGCCAGCAAGCTGCTGCAGCCGCTGCTGAGCGCCAATCCGCAAAACCCCTGGTACATTGACCTTGCCACCGATATCGACCTCGGGCAGAAGAAAAACAGCGACGCCATTAACCGGCTGAAGGCCGCGCGCGAGCTGCGCACCAACCCGGTGCTGCAGCTGAACCTCGCCAACGCCCTGCTGCAGGGTGGACAGCCGGCCGAAGCGGCGACGCTGCTTAACCGCTACACCTTTACTTATAAAGACGACACCAACGGCTGGGAGCTGCTGGCGCAGGCCGAAGCACAGCTCGGCAACCGCGATCAGGAGCTGGCCGCCCGCGCGGAAAACATGGCGCTGGTCGGCCGTCTTGACCAGGCTATCTCCCTGCTCAGCGGCGCCAGCGCGCAGGTGAAGCTGGGCAGCCTGCAGCAGGCCCGCTACGACGCGCGTATCGACCAGTTGCGCCAGCTGCAGGAAACGTTCAAACCCTATACCAAAATGTAAGGACACCTGATGAGTCATGCGGTAACCATTTACCACAACCCGCGCTGCTCCAAGAGCCGCGAAACCCTGAGCCTGCTGAAGGACCAGGGCGTTGAGCCGGAGGTGGTGCTGTATCTTGAAACGCCGCCGGACGCCGTCGCCCTGACGTCGCTGCTGAAGATGCTGGGGATGACCAGCGCGCGCGAGCTGATGCGCAAAAAAGAAGATCTGTATCAGGCGCTGAACCTGGCCGACGACGCGCTGAGCGAAGCGGCGCTGCTCCAGGCGATGGTCGAAAATCCGAAGCTGATTGAGCGCCCGATCGTGGTCAGCTGCGGCAAAGCGCGCATCGGCCGCCCGCCTGAGCAGGTGCTCGACATTCTCTAATCCTCGCGCCGCAGCGCCTGAAGAAAGGCCTGCGGCGTACGCTCGCCGAGTTTTTTCTGCGTCTTCCCGGTATTCCACAGGCGGCACAGCCGCTGCGCCAGCGCGTCGGGTTCGCTCGCCGACGGGATTATCATGTGCAACGGCTCGCTGAGTGAAACGATCGTCGGCGACGCGCCTTCGCGCGGATGAACCGCTATCCCTTCCGGGCTTATCGCGAACCATTTCACAGGCTCTGTCTCAATACATTGAATAGCAGCCGGGCAGCACGCCCTGGCTTCGCCAAGCCAGTTCAGCACCAGCGCCTGCGAAATACCGCTATAGACGCGGGCATAGCACCAGCCGCTGATCGGCTCCCGCGCCCACAGCAGATGGTGGTCGCCGCCGTCGTCCATGCCCAGCGACAGCAGCCGGTAGTGCAGCGTCAGCGTGTCGGCCGCCCTGCCCGCCTTCAGCGCTTTCATCCCCTGCGGCCCGGGATCGCCGGGGCGCTGATGCGCCGGTCGCAGATAGCGGTTCAGCGTGGCCCGCGAGAGCGAAATGCCCAGCCCCTCCGTCACCAGAAACAGCAGCTCATCCAGCGGCGAGCGCAGCGTATCGCGCAGCGCGTTCACCAGCGCGATTTGCTCTTGTCTCATCGCTTTGTGTACCACATGCGGCGTGGTGTGGCGGTCGGCAACCTGCTCGCGATTACGCCAGCGGCGCACGGTCGTGACGGAAATGCCCAGCTCACGCGCCAGCTCGCGGTCGCTTTTATCCGACTGCTGCAGGTAGCGTCGAATGCGCGGCGTGGTGGTGGCATTGGCGTGCAGCTTTATTTCCATCGTATTTCCTCGGCGCTAAACGAAACCAATCATATAAGACTTATGTAACTACAAATAATACATTGTGACCGAATTCACCTTTCAATCACCCTGTTTCACTAATAATTCGCATACATAACACACAATAACCATGCCGATCTCGTACGGAGCTCACAATGAACAATGTTCTGGGATTTCTTGAAGCCAAACTGATGCCGCTGGCGGCAAAGACCGCGCAGCAGCGTCACCTGGGCGCTATTCGCGGCGCCTACGTCTCGTTCATGCCCTTTATTATTGTCGGGTCAATCCTGCTGGTCATCTCCTCGTTTCCGAACCAGGGCTACCAGCAGTTTATGTCTCAGACCTTTGGTAACAGCTGGAGCGCGATCGTCGAGATCCCGTTCAATGCGGTGTTCTCCACCATGTCGCTGTTTATCAGCTTTCTGGTGGCCTACCGTCTGGCGGAGCACTATGGCGATGATCGCGTCTCCTGCGGCATCCTCTCGCTGGTCTGCTTTCTGATCCTCACGCCGTTTCTTAAGGTTGCGGAGAACGGCGGCATCACCGTCATGCCGGTCGAGTGGATCGGCACCAAAGGCCTGTTTGTGTCGATGATAGGCTCGCTGCTCTGGACGGAGCTGTTCTGCTGGCTGAAGCGCAAAAAGCTGGTCATCAAAATGCCCGACGGCGTACCGCCCGCGGTGCAGGAATCCTTCGCCGCGCTGATCCCGGCGCTGCTGGTGATGATCCTGGTGCTGGCTATCCGCATCGCCTTTGAAAACACCCATTACCGCACCATTCACCAGTTTATTTACGAAGTGGTCGCCACGCCGGTGCGCCATTACGGAACCTCTTACTTCGGCGCGCTGATGACGGTGTTCAGCATCACCATTCTGTGGTCGGTCGGCATTAACTCCGGCTCGATGATCAACGGCATCATCCGCCCACTGTGGATGGAAAACCAGACCGACAACATCGCCGCCATTCAGGCTGGCGTCACCCCGCCGCATATTATTACCGAACAGTTTTTTGACATGATCTGGATGGGCGGCGCGGGCGCTACGCTCTCGCTGGTCATCGCGATGCTGATTTTCGCCCGCAGTAAAAACATGCGCGAGGTGGCGCGTCTTGGGGCGGGGGCGTCGCTGTTCAACATTAACGAACCGATTCTGTTCGGCCTGCCGGTTATCATGAACCCGATTATGCTGATCCCGTTCAACCTGGTGCCGCTGGTGCTGGTGACGGTGCAGTATGCCGCCATGAAGGTGGGCGCCGTTGCGGTGACGACCGGGGTATTTATTCCCTGGACGCTGCCGCCGGTCATCAGCGGCTTTATCGTTACCGGCCATTTATCCGGTAGCGTGATGCAAATCATCAATCTGCTGATTGGCGCGATGCTGTATCTGCCCTTTATGCGCATCGTCGACAAGCAGTACCGCACGGCGGAAACCGCCACGCAAAGCGAGACCAACACGCTGGCAAAACAGGAGTAAATGATGTGGGGAATTATTGCAACCTGGCGAATGGCGCTGGAAGGCGTTAGCGAATCCGCGTCCGCGCTGGCGGCAGGGAAAGCGGCGTCGACGTCGGTGGTCGATGCGGTTGCAGCCGTTGAAGACTTCCCGTTGTACAAGTCCGTCGGTTTCGGCGGCCTGCCGACGGAAAATGGCGACGTGGAGCTGGATGCCGCCTTTATGGACGGCGACACCCTCGCCTTCGGCGCAGTGGGCAACCTGGTGGATATCGCCAATCCGGTCAGGGTTGCCCATGCCCTTAGCCGCCAGCGCTATAACTGCCTGCTGGTCGGCCAGGGGGCGCGGGAATGGGCGCTGGAGCAGGGTTTTCGCGAGAAGACCATGCTGACCGAACGCGCGATGCAGCACTACCGCAAGCGCTGCCGGGAGACGCTCGATAAAGGTCTCAGCCCGTACGACGGTCACGACACGGTAGGGATCATCGGCCTTGACCGCCACGGTTCGATGAGCGTGGCAACCTCCACCAGCGGGCTGTTTATGAAAAAACGCGGCCGTCTCGGCGACTCGCCCATTATGGGGTCCGGCTTCTATTGCGACAGCGAGGTCGGCGCCGCAACCGCCACCGGCGTTGGCGAAGACCTGATGAAGGGCTGCACCAGCTACGAGATCGTGCGCCGCATGGCGGACGGGATGAGCCCGCAGCAGGCTGCCGATTCGGTGGTGTGCGAGCTGGAAGACCGGCTGATGTCGCGCTTTGGCCGCGCGGGGGATCTCTCGGTCGTGTGCATGAACCGCCGCGGCGAGTTCGGCGCCGCGACCAATATCAAAACCTTCTCCTTTGTGGTGGCGAGCGAAACGCAGCCGCTGACCGTGTTCCGCGCCGACCGCCTGCGGGAAAAAACCCACTACGTCCCGGTGGACGATGAATGGATGCAGGCCTACGCCGCGCGCATTCGCGCCCCGATTGAGGAATAAGCCATGGAATATCGTCTGATTACCCGTCTGGCGGAGCAGCCGCAGCCGGCCCATCTCATTAGCTGGCCCGGCAGCCCGCTGCTGGCGGAGGTCGACTGCCCGGCGCTTGCCGCGATGGTGGATCGCGCCGCGGCGGGCGACATCGCCGATACGCAGTTCGCCTGCGCGCCGTTCGCCCGCATCACGCTGATTCCGGTCGCCGCCTGGCAGGATGCGCTCACCGATACGCTACTCGGCCACCTGCGTCCGCTGTTTGCCGCTCCGGCTAGCCCGCAGGTGCTGCTGGACTGCACCCGGCTGGAGAACGCCAGCGTGCTGGCAAAAACCCTGCGCTTCTTGTTCAACCTCGACCATCAGCTGAGCGACCTGGGGTTAAAAAGCCAGACCGCGCCGACCACCCGCGTGACGCAGCTCACCGGCTATTGCCAGCCCCGGGCGCTGGCGGAACTTACGGAAACTTTCCGCCTGCAGCACGCTATCGCCCACGGCATGCTCGCCGCCCGCAGGCTGGCGGATATCCCGTCCGAACAGTGCACGCCGCAGTTTGTGGTGGAAGAGGCGCAGCGCCTGTGCGCCAGCTGGCCTCAGCTGCGCTGCGAGGTGCTGGACGAGCGCGCCATTGGCGAACAAGGGCTGGGGCTGCTGCACGCGGTCGGCAAAGGCGCCTCCCGCCCGCCGCGCCTGCTGGCTATCCACTACGACGGGCGACAGGACGGCCCGGTTCGCAGCTACGTGGGCAAAGGCATTACTTTTGATACCGGCGGGCTGTGGCTGAAAGAAGGCGCCGGCATGTACACCATGAAGTACGACATGTGCGGCGCCGCCAACGTGCTCGGGCTGATGCTCAGCATCGCCCGCCTCGCCCTGCCGGTGCGGGTCATGGGCGTGCTGGCGCTGGCGGAAAACGCCATTGGCCCTGAGGCGATGCAGCCGGGAAGCGTGGCCCGCGCCTGCAACGGCATGACGGTGGAAATCAACAATACCGATGCCGAAGGGCGGCTGGTGCTGGCGGACGCCATCGCCTGGGCGGCGAAGCGCCATCCGCAGACCCGCTTTATTATCGATCTGGCGACGCTGACCGGCGCGGTGGTAAAAGCGCTTGGCTACGAGCTCAGCGGGCTGATGACCCAGAATGAGGCGCTACGCGCCTCCCTGACCGCGGCAGGTATCGCCAGCGGCGATGAGGTGTGGTCGCTGCCGCTGGATAAACGGCTGAAAAAACAAACCGACAGCGCCATTGCTGACCTGTGCAACACGCCGGGCAACAACGCCGCCATCAGCGCTTCCGCCGCCTGGCTGCTGCACCATTTTTGCCCGGCGGAGATCCCGTGGGCGCATCTTGACGTCAGCGGCACGGCGCTGTGGCGCGAGCATGGCCGCAGCGTGGCCTCGGGCAGGCCGATCCCGCTGCTGATGCAGCATTTGCTTGATGATATCGTGCAGTGATGGCGTTCCTCTCTTTCGGGAGAGGAACCGCTACAGCTTCAGAATCTCTTTGACGAACGGAATGGTCAGCTTGCGCTGGGCGGTAATCGACGCCCTGTCGAGCTGATCGAGCGTCTGGAATAAAGAACGCATTTCGCGATCGAGGCGCTTTAGCAGAAAGCGGCAGACGTCTTCCGGCATCTCAAAACCGCGCAGCCGCGCTCTCAGCTGGAGCGCCTGCAGCTTGTCTTCGTCGGAAAGCGGCTGCAGCTTGTAGATTTGCCCCCAGTCGAGACGCGAGGCGAGATCCGCCAGCCCCAGCTTCAGCTGCCGCGGCGGGCGATCGCCGGTAATCAGCAGGCGGGTTTTGCCCGATTCGAGGATTCGGTTGTAGAGGTTGAAGATCCCCATCTCCCAGGGCTCGTCGCCCGCGATGCATTCGATATTATCGATACACACCAGCGCCAGATGCTCCATCCCTTCCAGTACCTCCGGCACAAACCACGTGCGCTTATCCAGCGGCACATAGCCCACGGCATCGCCGCGCTGGGAAAGCTCAGCACAGGCGGCATGCAGCAAATGGCTGCGGCCCGCGCCTTCGCGCGACCATAAATAGATGTAACCGCTATGCTCCTGACGCAGCATCGTTTGCAGGGCAGCAAGAAGAGAAGGGTTATCACCCGGCCAGAAACTGGTAAAAGTCTCGTCGTCGGGAAGATAGAGTGGCAAAGAGAGCTGTGCCGGTACGTTCAGAGTAACCTCAACATGGGCTTGCGAAAAACGCACAGAGTGTAACACAAAAAGCGCGGAAGAGAGAACCGGGCGGAGCGCCGCCCGGCAGGGGATCAATGGGACGGCGTCTCGCTGTCCTCGGCATCCAGCACCACTTCTTCCGGGCGCAGGACGCTAATCAGTTTGAAGATCAGGCTCAGGCAGATCCCGACGATGGTCGCCAGCGCCATCCCCTTAAGCTCCGCCGCGCCGATGTGCACCTTCGCGCCGCTGACGCCGATGATCAGAATCACCGAGGTCAGGATCAGGTTCTGCGCTTTGCTGTAGTCCACTTTGGATTCGATCAGCACGCGGATACCGGAAGCGCCGATCACCCCGTACAGCAGCAGCGATACGCCGCCCATCACCGGTACCGGGATAATCTGGATAGCCGCCGCCAGCTTGCCGATGCAGGACAGCAGAATCGCGATCACCGCCGCGCCGCCGATAACCCAGGTGCTGTACACGCGGGTGATCGCCATGACGCCGATGTTCTCGCCGTAGGTGGTGTTCGGCGTGGAGCCGAAGAAACCGGAAATCACGGTGGAGAGACCGTTAGCAAACATCGAACGATGCAGGCCCGGGTCGCGGATCAGATCTTTTTTCACGATGTTCGCGGTGACCACCAGGTGCCCTACGTGTTCGGCGATAACCACCAGCGCCGCCGGCAGGATGGTGAAGATAGCGAACCACTCAAAGCGCGGGGTATAGAAGGTCGGCAGCGCGAACCAGTGCGCCTGCGCGATAGCCGCGGTATCGACCATGCCCATGGAGAAAGAGAGCGCATAGCCGACCAGCACACCGATAAGGATCGGGATAATCGCCAGAAAGCCGCGGAACAGCACCGAGCCAAAGACGGTGACCGCCAGCGTCACCAGCGAAACGGTGACTACTTTACCGTCAGCGGCCTGGCCGTCGGCCGGCAGCAGCCCCGCCATGTTCGCCGCAACGCCCGCCAGCTCCAGACCGATAACCGCCACGATGGCGCCCATCGCCGCCGGTGGGAACATCACATCCAGCCACCCGGTACCGGCCTTCTTCACGATAAAAGAGACCAGGCAGAACAGCACGCCGCACATAATGAAGCCGCCCAGCGCCACCTCATAGCCCAGCGGCAGCAGCAGCAGGACCGGAGAAATAAAGGCAAAGCTGGAGCCCAGGTACGCCGGAATTTTACCTTTGCATATGAACAGATACAGCAGCGTTCCGACGCCGTTAAACAGCAGGACCGTGGCCGGGTTAATATGAAAAAGCACAGGCACCAGCACGGTAGCGCCAAACATGGCGAACAGGTGCTGCAAACTAAGCGGGATGGTCTGCAAAAGCGGCGGTCTTTCACTAACCCCGATAGCACGGCGCGTCATAGTTATTTCCTCAGTCGATTGTTGTTGTGTTTTAGTCAAAAAAAAGCCGACTCTCAAAGTCGGCTCTTTTTAATGAATCGCTTATTTAGTACCAAAAATCTTGTCGCCAGCATCGCCGAGGCCCGGGATGATGTACCCGTGCTCGTTCAGTCCCTTGTCGATGGACGCGGTGTAGAGCTCTACGTCCGGGTGCGCTTTCTCCAGCGCGGCGAGACCTTCCGGCGCCGCCACCAGCACCAGCACTTTAATGCTATGGCAGCCGGCATTTTTCAGCAGGTCGATGGTTGCGATCATTGAACCGCCGGTCGCCAGCATCGGGTCAACCACCAGCGCCATACGCTCGTCGATGTTAGAAACCAGTTTCTGGAAGTACGGTACCGGCTCCAGGGTCTCTTCGTTACGATAAATACCCACGACGCTGATACGCGCGCTCGGCACGTGCTCCAGCACGCCTTCCATCATGCCCAGACCTGCGCGCAGGATAGGCACCACGGTGATTTTCTTACCTTTGATCTGCTCAACTTCAACCGGACCGTTCCAGCCTTCGATGGTCACTTTCTCGGTAGCGAGATCGGCGGTAGCTTCGTACGTCAGCAGGCTACCAACCTCTGAGGCGAGTTCACGGAAGCGTTTGGTGCTGATGTCGTGCTCGCGCATCAGGCCCAGCTTGTGTTTGACGAGTGGGTGTTTCACTTCCACAATCTTCATTCTCTTTCTCCTCTGAGGGGCAGCCACAAAAAAAATCGCGGGATTATACCGCTTTTTTTCGTTAACGCCATACCTGTTCTCATTGATGCGGATCAAGCAAAGTGATTAACGCTTTGTTACTCGCTCTAAATTAAAGCAAAAATAAACCCCGCCGGGGCGGGGTCTGGTCATCATGGCGTTTATAGTGTCTCGCCGTTGCTGCTAATCACCTTCTGGTACCAGAAGAACGACTTCTTGCGGCTTCGCGCAAGCGTCCCCTGCCCTTCGTTGTCCTTATCGACATAAATAAAGCCGTAGCGCTTTTTCATCTCTCCGGTGCCCGCCGACACCAGATCGATACAGCCCCACGGCGTATAGCCCATCAGCTCGACGCCGTCTTCCACCACCGCCTTCTTCATTTCGCGGATATGCGCGCTGAGGTAGTCGATACGGTACTGGTCATTAACGCTGCCGTCGCTTTCCCGCACGTCGATCGCGCCAAAGCCGTTTTCCACAATAAACAGCGGCAGCTGGTAGTGGTCCCAGAACCAGTTCAGCGAGTAGCGCAGGCCCACCGGGTCAATCTGCCAGCCCCAGTCCGATTGTTTCACATACGGGTTGGTGACAAGGCTCTTCGATTCATCGTAGTCCAGTTGCGGATTATCGGCTGTGGCTTTGGTGGCAAACGACATGTAATAACTAAAGCCGATGTAGTCGACGCAGCCCTGGGCGAGCGCCGCGCGGTCTTCTGCAGTGATATCCAGCGCAAAGCCGCGGCGCGCAAAGTAGTTCAGCAGATGCTGCGGGTACTTACCGCGCACGTGAACATCGGTAAACCAGTAGCGGCGATGCATGGCGTTCATCGCCATCATCATATCGTCCGGCGCGCAGGTCAGCGGGTAGATAGGACACATCGCTATCATGCAGCCGATCCGCAGCGTCGGGTTAATCTCCCGCGCCGCCTTCACCGCCAGCGCGCTCGCCACCAGCTCGTAGTGCGCGGCCTGGAACATCACCGGTTCGCGATCTTCCCCTGGCCGGTACTTAATGCCGGAGTTGGTAAACGGCGCGAAATCTTCATGGAAATTCGCCTGGTTGTTGATTTCGTTGAAGGTCATCCAGTACTTCACTTTATGCTGGTAGCGCGCGAACACCACTTTCGCAAAGCGCACAAAGAAGTCGATAACCTGACGATTGCGCCAGCCGCCGTACTCTTTAACCAGATGGTACGGCATCTCGAAATGCGACAGCGTAATCACCGGCTCAATGCCATGTTTCAGGCACTCATCGAACAGATCGTCGTAAAATTTCAGCCCGGCCTCGTTCGGCTGCCGCTCATCGCCGAGCGGAAAAATACGCGTCCAGGCAATAGAGGTGCGAAAGCATTTAAATCCCATTTCCGCAAACAGCGTAATGTCGTCTTTATAGCGATGATAAAAATCGATGGCCTGATGGTTGGGGTAGTTTTTCCCCGGCAGCACGCCGTCGGTAATCTCCCGCGGCACGCCGTGGGCGCCTGCGGTCATCACGTCGGCGACGCTTGCGCCTTTGCCGCCCTCCTGCCAGCCGCCTTCCAGCTGATGCGCCGCCACCGCGCCGCCCCACAGAAATCCTTCTTTGAATCCCGACATGCCTTTTCCCTCATTCTGCGTTATTTGCTGCAAAAACAATTAAAGAAACCGGTTTCATTAAAATATTGTCCGCTTATTCAGCATGATGCAAGATGAAGAATGTACCCGGTTTCATTTTCGTGAAGCGCTTCAAAATTGACCGATTGAAAAGAAAAAAAGATATCCGCCACCCAGGCTCGCAAACGTTTGCTTTGACTGTTAGAATGGCGCCGATTTTACGTGCTAACGCAAACGTGTGGAGACTTTGCAGTGACCGACAAAACCTCTCTCAGCTATAAAGACGCCGGTGTTGATATTGACGCGGGTAACGCTCTGGTTGATCGCATCAAGGGCGTGGTGAAGAAAACCCGCCGTCCGGAAGTGATGGGTGGTCTGGGCGGATTCGGCGCCCTGTGCGCACTGCCGCAAAAATATCGCGAGCCGGTGCTGGTATCCGGCACTGACGGCGTCGGCACCAAGCTGCGTCTGGCAATGGATCTCAAACGTCACGACACCATCGGCATCGACCTGGTCGCTATGTGCGTGAACGACCTGGTCGTACAGGGCGCTGAGCCGCTGTTCTTCCTCGACTACTACGCGACGGGCAAGCTTGACGTTGATACGGCGGCAAGCGTTATCGGCGGCATCGCCGAAGGCTGCCTGCAGTCCGGCTGCGCGCTGGTGGGCGGTGAAACGGCGGAAATGCCGGGGATGTACCACGGCGAAGACTACGACGTTGCGGGCTTTTGCGTCGGCGTCGTGGAAAAATCAGAGATTATCGACGGTTCAAAAGTCGCTGACGGCGACGTGCTGGTGGCCCTGGCCTCCAGCGGCCCGCACTCCAACGGTTACTCCCTGGTGCGTAAAATCATCGACGTGAGCGGCTGCGACCCGCTGACGACCGAGCTCGACGGCCAACCGCTGGCCGACCACCTGCTGGCGCCGACCCGCATCTATGTGAAGTCGGTGCTTGAGCTGATTGCGCAGGCCGACGTTCACGCCATCGCCCACCTCACCGGCGGCGGCTTCTGGGAAAACATTCCACGCGTACTGCCGGACAACACCCAGGCGGTGATTGACGAGTCCTCCTGGCAGTGGCCGTCGGTCTTTAACTGGCTGCAGAGCGCAGGCAACGTCAGCCGCCATGAAATGTACCGTACCTTCAACTGCGGCGTCGGCATGGTCATCGCCCTGCCGGCCAGCGAAGCGGACAACGCCATTAACTTACTGAATGAAAAAGGTGAAAACGCGTGGAAAATTGGCTATATCAAAGCCTCTGATTCCGAACAGCGTGTGGTCATCGAATAATGAAAAACATTGTGGTGCTGATTTCCGGCAACGGCAGTAATCTGCAGGCGGTTATTGACGCCTGCAACCAACAAAAAATCAATGGCACCCTGCGCGCCGTCTTCAGCAACAGGGCCGACGCGTTCGGCCTTGAGCGCGCGCGCGACGCCGGTATCCCGGCCCATACCCTTTCCGCCAGCCAGTTTGCCAGCCGCGAAGCGTTCGACCGGCAGTTGGTGCAGGAAATCGACGCCTACGCGCCGGATGTGGTGGTGCTTGCCGGCTACATGCGTATCTTAAGCCCGGCGTTTGTCGCGCACTATCAGGGCCGCCTGCTGAATATCCACCCTTCCCTGCTGCCCAAATATCCGGGGCTCCATACCCACCGCCAGGTGCTGGAAAACGGCGACGACGAGCATGGTACCTCGGTGCATTTCGTCACCGACGAACTGGACGGCGGCCCGGTTATTCTGCAGGCCAAAGTCCCGGTCTTCGACGGCGATGACGAAGCGGAAATCGCCGCCCGCGTTCAGGCGCAGGAGCACGCAATTTACCCGCTGGTCATCAGCTGGTTTGTCGACGGCCGCCTGCAGATGAAGAACGGTCAGGCCTGGCTTGACGGTGACCGGCTGCCCGCCCAGGGCTATGCCGCAGAAGAGTAATTTTTTCCCCGCGTTCGCCCTCCTGCGGCGAACGCGCTTTCCCTCGTCTGAAAATAAAAGATACCCAAACACTTCTTTGTAAACAGAATATTGTCATACTGATCTGGCACAGTTGGACATTGGAGTAAAAAGCTCGCCATAATGAAGTGGCTGCATCAATCAATCGGAGTTTGAGGATTCATGGGTCAGGATAAGCTTTATATCGAAAAAGAACTCAGCTGGTTGTCCTTTAACGAGCGCGTTCTCCAGGAAGCGGCGGATAAAAGCAACCCGTTGATAGAGCGCATGCGATTTTTGGGAATCTACTCCAATAACCTTGATGAATTCTATAAGGTACGATTTGCGGAACTGAAGCGACGTATCATCATCAGCGAAGAACAGGGCATTACCGCGCATTCCCGCCATTTATTGGGCAAAATTCAGGCCCGGGTGCTGAAGGCCGACCAGGAGTTTGACAGCCTGTATAACGAGCTGCTGCTGGAAATGGCGCGCAACCAGATCTTCCTGATCAACGAGCGGCAGCTGTCGGTCAACCAGCAGAGCTGGCTGCGCCACTACTTTAAGCAGTACCTGCGCCAGCATATCACCCCTATTCTTATCAACCGCGAAACCGATCTGGTGCAGTTCCTGAAAGATGACTACACCTATCTGGCGGTTGAAATTATCCGCGGCGAAGAGATTAGCTACGCGCTGCTGGAGATCCCGTCCGACAAGGTTCCGCGCTTCGTGAACCTGCCGCCGGAAACGCCGCGCCGCCGCAAGCCGATGATCTTGCTGGATAACATTCTGCGCTACTGCCTGGATGATATCTTTAAAGGCTTTTTTGACTACGACGCGCTCAACGCCTACTCGATGAAAATGACCCGTGACGCCGAATATGACCTGGTGCACGAGATGGAATCGAGCCTGATGGAGCTGATGTCGTCGAGCCTGAAACAGCGCCTGACCGCCGAGCCGGTGCGCTTCGTCTATCAGCGCGATATGCCGGACGCGATGGTCGAAATGCTGCGTAAAAAGCTGACCATTTCGCGCTACGACTCCATCGTTCCGGGCGGACGCTATCACAATTTCAAAGACTTTATCGGCTTCCCGAACGTCGGCAAAGCCAACCTGGTCAACAAGCCGCTGCCCAGACTGCGCCACCTCTGGTTCGACAAGTTCCGTAACGGCTTCGACGCCATTCGTGAACGTGATGTGTTGCTCTACTACCCTTACCACACCTTTGAGCACGTGCTGGAGCTGCTGCGTCAGGCCTCGTTTGACCCCAGCGTGCTGGCGATCAAAATCAACATCTACCGCGTGGCGAAAGACTCGCGCATTATCGACGCGATGATCCACGCCGCGCATAACGGCAAGAAAGTCACCGTGGTGGTGGAACTGCAGGCCCGCTTTGACGAAGAGGCCAACATCCACTGGGCCAAACGCCTGACGGCCGCCGGCGTCCACGTTATCTTCTCGGCGCCGGGGCTGAAAATTCACGCCAAGCTGTTCCTTATCTCCCGTAAAGAGGGTGATGAGGTGGTGCGCTACGCCCACATCGGCACCGGGAACTTCAACGAGAAAACGGCGCGTATTTACACCGACTACTCGCTGCTTACCGCCGATGCGCGTATCACCAACGAGGTGCGCCGGGTGTTTAACTTTATTGAGAACCCCTATCGTCCGGTGAATTTCGACTACCTGATGGTGTCGCCGCAGAACTCCCGTCGCCTGCTGTATGAGATGATCGACAAAGAGATCGCCAACGCGCAAAACGGGCTGCCGTCCGGTATTACGCTGAAGCTGAACAACCTCGTCGATAAAGGGCTGGTGGATCGTCTGTATGCCGCCTCCAGCTCCGGCGTGCCGGTCAACCTGCTGATCCGCGGCATGTGCTCGCTGATCCCGCAGCTGGAAGGTATCAGCGAAAATATTAACGTCATTAGCATCGTTGACCGCTACCTTGAGCACGACAGGATCTATATTTTTGAGAACGGCGGCGAGAAAACCGTCTGGCTGTCATCGGCAGACTGGATGACGCGCAACATCGATTATCGTATCGAAGTGGCGACGCCGCTGCTCGACCCGCGTCTGAAGCAGCGTATTCTGGACATTATCGACATTCTGTTCAGCGATACGGTGAAAGCGCGCTACGTCGACAAAGAACTGAGTAATCGTTATGTGCCCCGCGGCAACCGCCGCAAGGTGCGGGCGCAACTGGCGATTTACGACTACATCAAATCACTTGAGCAACCCGACTAATCTATGCCCATAAAAAATAAAACACCGCGACCGCAGGAAATCGCTGCGATAGATCTGGGATCAAACAGCTTTCACATGGTGATTGCGCGCGTCGTTGACGGCGCGATGCAGATAATCGGTCGCCTGAAACAGCGCGTGCATCTGGCCGATGGCCTGGACGAAAACAACATGCTCAGCGAAGAGGCAATGGAGCGCGGGCTAAGCTGCCTGTCGCTGTTTGCCGAACGCCTGCAGGGGTTCTCGGCCTCCAGCGTTTGTATCGTCGGCACCCACACGCTGCGCCAGGCCCTGAACGCGCAGGAGTTCCTCAAGCGGGCGGAGAAAATCATTCCGTATCCGATTGAAATCATCTCCGGCAACGAAGAGGCGCGCCTGATTTTTATGGGCGTTGAGCATACGCAGCCGGAAAAAGGCCGCAAGCTGGTTATCGATATCGGCGGCGGCTCTACGGAACTGGTGATCGGCGAAGACTTTGAGCCGCAGCTGGTCGAAAGCCGCCGTATGGGCTGCGTCAGCTTTGCCCAGCTCTTTTTCGCCGGACGCGCTATCAGCAAAGAGAACTTTCAGCGCGCCCGCCTGGCCGCGGTGCAGAAGCTGGAAACCCTCGCCTGGCAGTACCGCATTCAGGGCTGGAACGTCGCGCTCGGCGCGTCCGGCACCATTAAGGCGGTCCACGAAGTGCTGATCGAGATGGGCGAAAAAGACGGCATTATCACCCCGGAGCGGCTGAACCGCGTGGTCGAAGAGGTGCTCAAGTTCAAATCCTTCGACGCGCTCAGCCTGCCGGGCCTGTCCGAAGACCGCCAGGCGGTGTTTGTCCCCGGGCTGTCGATTCTCTGCGGCGTATTTGACGCGCTGGGGATTAAAGAGCTGCGGTTGTCGGACGGCGCGCTGCGCGAAGGCGTGCTGTACGAGATGGAAGGCCGCTTCCGCCACGACGATATTCGCAGCCGGACGGCGCAAAGCCTGGCCAGCCAGTACAATATCGACCGCGAACAGGCGCGGCGCGTGCTGGAGACCACCACGCAGATGTACGAGCAGTGGGTTGAGCAGAATCCGAAACTCGCTAATCCGCAGCTGGCGGCCCTGCTGAAATGGGCGGCGATGCTGCACGAGGTGGGGCTTAACATCAACCACAGCGGCATGCACCGCCATTCGGCGTACATCCTGCAAAACAGCGACCTGCCCGGCTTTAACCAGGAGCAGCAGATACTGATGGCGACGCTCGTGCGCTGCCATCGCAAAGCGATTAAGCTTGATGAGCTGCCCCGCTTCACCCTGTTTAAGAAAAAACAGTTTCTGCCGATGATTCAGCTGCTGCGCCTCGGCGTGCTGCTCAACAACCAGCGCCAGGCGACCACCACGCCGCCGAAGCTGACGCTGAAGATGGAGGCCCATCACTGGACGCTCATCTTCCCGCACGACTGGTTCAGCCAGAACGCGCTGGTGCTGCTGGATCTCGAAAAAGAGCAGCTGTACTGGCAGGGCGTGCCCGGCTGGCTGCTGAAAATTACCGAAGAAGCATCACCAGATATCGCCGCTGCCTGAGGGTTTCGGCGGCGCATCTGCGGCAACCAGCGCCTCCAGCGGCGCTGGTTTGCCGATGCAATACCCCTGCAGATAATCGATACCCAGCGCGATAGCCGCCGCCCGCATCTCTTCGGTTTCGACATACTCCGCCACCACCTGCATCTTTTTCATTCGCGCCAGATGGCATATTGAGGTCACAATCTGGTGATCGAGGCTGCTGCTCGCCAGATTGCGGATAAAGCTGCCGTCAATCTTCAGGATATCGGCGTTGACCTCTTTGAGCCGCGCATAGCTGGCGTAGCCGGTGCCGAAATCATCAATGGCGATACGGCAGCCGAGCAAATGCAGCTGCTCCAGCGTCTGATAGGCCTGCGCCGGGTGGTTCAGCGACTGGCTTTCGGTTATCTCAAAAATCAGCTGCCACGCTTCAACGCCGTACGTCGCCAGAAGCGCTTCGACGCTGCGTGGGAAGTGGGTATTGCACACCGACGACGGCGACAGGTTAATGGACAACCGCAGCCCTGGCAGCGCGTCGCGGTGTTCGCTCATAAAGCGCAGCGTATTCTCCACCACCCACATGTCAATGCGCGACGACAAGCCGAACTCGTGCGCCACGGGCAGGAACGCATCCGGACCGATAAGCTCCCCCTGATCGCCGACCATACGCAGAAGGATCTCGTAATAATCATCGCCGCGAATCCCCACGATGGGCTGCGCCATCAGGCGAAAACGGCCCTCCTCCAGCGCCAGCTGCAGGCGGTTCATCATCGCTATCTTATCTTTAAGCCGCTGCTGCAGGCGCATGGCGCTACTGCGCTGCAGGCTTTCCGGATGGCTGGTGGTCAGCGACAGATCCGCAATGGTGCTCAGCTCCCCGAGCAGCAGCGGCAGATGCAGCACCGGCGAACGCACGTAGCAGTAGCTGATGCCGACGTTGGGCTGCAGCGGCATGCCGTCCCAGATGAAGCGGAATTTTTTCACCAGAATATCCAGCGCCTCAATACGCTTCTGATGCGCGTCGGTATTCATCCGGATAACGAGATCGTGGCCCGACATCTGATAGACGCACTCGCCCGGCTGCAGAAAATCGTTCAGCCATTGCGCCAGCGTTTGCTTGTACTGAATGCGCAGCATCATGCCGTAATGACGGCCCAGCACCTCCAGCTCGGGAATACGTAAAAAGCAGATAACCGACCAGGGCGTGGCGGCCAGCGCCCGGCTGAGCGCGCGCAGGTTCGGCATATGAACGAGCGGATCGATAAACGCCATTCGCTTTACCCGCTGATGGATTAAGCGCTGCTGGGTTGCCAGCATGGAGGTATAAACCACGATAAAGGAGAACACCAGATAGCTCGACGAGGTGATCGCCATCTGGCTGCTGTTACCGCCAAAATCAGGGATATAACGGTAATAATAATGAATACTTATAATCAATATCGACGTCCAGAGCACCGACATAAACCGATAGCCAAAGCGCATCGATCCCCAGAGCATTACCGGAAGAAGTAAAGATAATGTGTAGTTTGTGCTAAATATCGTGCTCGACTCGGTCATTGGCATTAATAACAATGATAAGACAAACAGCAATACTATTACCCAGATAATAATTTCCACCGGGGAAACTTTTTTATCAATCTGCAGGAGCAGCTGGGAAATAAAGCCGCGAAGATGGCGTGGATTACGAATAACGCGAATAATAAAATAGCACAGCGGCACACCGGTCAGACAGCCAACCAGCAGCGCCTGATAGTTAATCAGGCTGTTGAGCGTAAAGGGCGCAATTCCCGACATTGAGGCGGTCACCGGCAGCATGCCGAAAAACACCGCGAACTGCAGCAGCAGCTGAAATACCGAAGAGGGAAAAAACATCTGCCAGAACAGGCGCTGAGCCATCAGCCTTGGCGTGCCATGGGACACGTGGTGCCGCCTGGGCGCAAAGATCCGGTAGCCGCCCCAGCTGAGGACAATCGGGATCAGAAAATGCAGCGTAACGCCAAACGAATCGGCGAGGCTCATGCCTCTGGCAATGACGCACCAGACCCCCAGCACGATGCCGGGCAGCGCCTCCCAGCCGAAAAACAGCATCATGCTGAGCAGCAGCGCCAGCGGCATATAATAAAGGGCGACGACCCCATTATCGAGACGAACAAAGGTATTTGCATCGCGGGCAAGGGGCAACAGCAGCAGGGGCAATACCAGCGGTAATCCCCACCATTTATCACGATTATTTTTATACCATTCAGTAAAACGCATAGATGCTCTACAGATACCCCAATTCCTGATGGGTATATTCAGACAGGCATCCAACCTGCGTTAATCGCCGCAAAAAATTATAATGCGGAACAGATAAGGAATTCTAATTACCACCCCGGCATTGCATTTGACTTAAATCAATAAAAGCACGACCACGATTGATGAATCCTGCGTTTTTCGGATTCGATCGGGTAAAAAAATTTTAATGTGAAGAGAATTATTCTTTATATAACATTACGTCATCTTTTTTCTGACGGAATTTTACATCGCCGTCAATTGACCCCACCGCAAGGCTGTGCCTTAATGTACGAACCGCCCAGGAAATGGGCATCATTTAAGGACCCTTTGTGAACCAGGCAACCAGTATGCGAAAACGACACCGCTTTAACAGTCGCATGACCCGGATCATTTTGCTCATCAGCTTTCTCTTCTTCTTTGGACGTTTTGTCTACTCTTCTGTCGGCGCCTGGTATCATCACCAGGACAAAAAAGCCGCCCAGGAGTCAAGCCAGGTCTCCGACACGCCCGCCCAGCGCTGACAACGGCTAGCTGCGCCAGAAGGTTCTGGATAACAGAATAAGCACCGGATAGATCTCCAGACGCCCCAACAGCATGGCCGCACACATCAGGTACTTCGACGTATCGTTCAATGTCGCGAACCCGGCCGCCGTTTCGCCAAACCCCAGCCCCATATTGTTGATGCACGCCGCCACCGTGGCAAACGACGTCATCAGGTCGTATCCCTGCAGATTCAGCAGCCAGATAAACGCGCAGGTGGTCAGGATGTAGAGGAAAAAGAAGCTCCAGACCGAACGCAGCACGCGGTCGTTGATGATGGCTTTACCGACGCGAATGCTCATGATGGCGCGCGGATGCGCCAGCTGGTGAATCTCATGGCGGCTTTGCTTGAACAGAATCAGAAAACGCAGCGCTTTAATCCCCCCGCAGGTCGACCCCACGCAGCCGCCGAAAAAGCTCGCGGACAGCAGCAGTACGATAATCTCCCGCGGCCAGGAGGCGTAATCCGCCGTCGCCAGCCCGTTGTCCGTCATCATCGAACTGGTCAGAAAGAAGGCGTGAACAAACGACTGCGGCAGACTATACATCCCCGCCCGCCAGACGCCCACGGTCACCACCGCCACCACGATAGCCACCATCATTAAAAAAAAGCGCAGCTCCGCGCTGTGACGCAGCGGCTTCAGGCTGCGGCGGGTAATGGCGACAAAATAGAGGGTAAAGTTAACCGCCGACAGCAGCGAAAACGCCCCGGCCACCAGCTCAATCGCATCGCTTTGGTAGAAACCAATGCTCTCGGTGCGGGTGGAAAAACCGCCTAACGAGACGGTTGAAAGCCCGTGGCACAGCGCGTCAAAAAACGACATGCCGGCCATCCAGAACGCGAGCGTACAGGCGCCGCCAAGCATCATGTAGGTCAGCCACAGGCTCTTCGCCGTATCGGCAAGCCGCGGCGTCAGGCGCTCTTCTTTAAACGGCCCCGGCATCTCGGACTGATACAGCTTCATGCCGCCGATCCCCAGCAGCGGCAGCACCGCGACCGCCAGCACGATAACCCCCAGGCCGCCGACGAAGTTGAGCTGCGCGCGGTAATAGAGTACCGATTTGGGCAACGGCGTGACGCTGTGAAACACGGAGGCGCCGGTCGTGGTAATACCGGAGACGCCCTCAAAAATCGCGTCCGCCAGCGACAAAGACAGCCCGTCATCCATCCACAGCGGCAGGGCGCTGATGATAGAAAACAGCAGCCAGAACAGAACGATAATCAGAAAACCGTCGCGGGTCTCAAGGCTGACCTTCTCCTGGCGAGTCGCCGCCCAGCACAGCATCCCGGCGCTGAACGCCATCACGAAGGTGGAGAAAAACGCGAACAGGCTGCGCTCTTTTTCAATCAGCGCCAGCAGCATTGGCGGGATCATCGTCAGGCTGTACAACACCACGAGAAACGCGCACAGATGGAGAACGATTTTGAACCGGGTTGAGATGTACATCGGAGGTGCCGGGAGTCAAAGTGAAAGACTTAATAAAACAAAGGATAACACCGTCTCCGCGGTATGCTGAATATTTAAGAGGTCTGAGCAGAGGCTACCACCCTGCGCCGACAGGCAAAGGGCGGTAGCCTCTTAAACGCGATGGCTCACTTTCGCGGATAATCGGTGTTAATCCACGCGTGGTCATCTTCCCAGGTGAACATCCACCGCCGTACCGGTCCGGCCATGACGTTGAGGTAATAGCTGTCGTAGCCCGCCATCGTCGCCACCGGGTGATACCCTTTCGGCACTATCACCACGTCGCGGTTGTACACCGCCATGCACTCATCGAGCGTCCGATCGTCGGTATACACCCGCTGCATGCAGAACCCCTGCTCCGGGTTGAGGCGATGGTAGTACGTCTCCTCAAGCCGGGTTTCCTGCGGCGGATTGTCGGTATCGTGCTTATGGCTGGGGTAGGAGCTGGTGCAGCCTTCGCGGGTCCACACCTCCACCACCAGCAGGCTGTCGGCGGGCTTGTCCTCCGGCAGAATGTTGTGCACATAGCGCTGGTTATTTCCCTTACCGCGGGCTTCGGCATCAATATCCTGCGGCGCGATGAGCCGGGTCGGCCAGCCGCCTTTGCCCGGAGCGGCGCACACCGCCAGCTCAAGCCGGGTTACGGCCTGCACCTGCACGGTTTCACCGGGCGTGACGTATACCGCCCACGGTTTTTTCCGCTCGAACGGGCTCATCCGCTCGCCGATATCGGCGAACCGCGCGGTCGGCGTGCTGACAGAGGCGCGTCCGGCCACCAGCACCAGACAGCGCTCTTCGCCGACCGCAGGCAGCGTGAGCTGCTGCCCCTCGCTGAGTTCAAACACCTCAAAGCCGACATAGCCCCAGCCCGCGCGCTCCGGCGTGACGGACTGGGTGCGGCCCTGCGCGTCCGGCTGCTGCCAGCGCGAGAGTAAACGCGACATATCGCCTCCTCAGATAAGCCCGGCGTCACGCGCCAGACGGCTCAGGTTGTTGTAGCCCAGACGCGCGTAGGTCAGCGGATGGGCGACCGCCGGGTCCTGCTCGGCCTCCACCACTAACCAGCCCTGATACTGGCTCTTTTTCAGCAGCGACAAGATCGGCGCATAGTTGACGCAGCCATCGCCCGGCACGGTGAACACGCCACTCAGCACCGCGTCGAGGAAGCTGGTTTTACGGTTTTTCACCTCCGCCAGCACGTCGGCGCGCACGTCTTTGCAGTGGACGTGATTAATGCGCGACGCCCAGCGCTGGGCGACCAGCAGCGGATTGGCGCCCGCAAAGGTCAGATGGCCGGTATCCAGCAGCAGCCCCACGTCGTCGCCGGTATGCGTCATCAGATTATCCACATCCTCGGCGGACTCAATCACCGTGCCCATATGGTGATGGTAGGCAATCTGTACGCCCTGCTGGCGGGTGTAGCGGGCGAAAGCGGTCAGCTTCTCGCCGTACTCCGCCCAGCGCGCCTGCGGAAAACGCGGGCGCAGGTGCACCGGCGTCTGCTGGTCGCCGTGGATGCAGTGCGTCACCTCGGCAAACACCATCACCTTCGCGCCCAGCTCGCGCAGCAGCGTCAGATGCGGCTGCACCGCGGCAATCTCCTCCTCCACGCTGCGCTCCAGCAGGCGGCCTGAGTACCAGCCGGACACCAGCTGCAGGCCGTGGCGCTGCAGAATCGGTCCGAGCAGGCGCGCTTCCCGCGGGAATTTGTTGCCCAGCTCAAAACCGGCGAACCCGGCCTCTTTGCCTTCGCTCAGACAGGTTTCCAGCGGCGTTTCCGCGCCGAGAGACGGGAGATCGTCGTTGGTCCATGTCAGCGGGTTAATACCTAATTGCACAGCCATAGTCTGCTCCTGAATTATGCTTGTCCGCGCTCGCGCCACCAGGCGATGAGCTGCAGGTAGTTGTCCCGAATGCGCGCCACCAGCTGCGCATCGTCGATATCATGCTTCAGCCACGCGCGGGAGGCGTCGCCAAACAGCGTGCGGCCCACGGCGAACCCTTTTACCAGCGGGTGACCGGCCGCCGCGTTAAACCCGGCGCGCAGCTGTTCCGCCGGGGCGTCGAGGCCGAGGATAACCACGCCGCGACAGTGCGGGTCGCGCCGTTCGATAATCTCGCTAAGCGCCGCCCAGCCCGCGGAAGAGAGCGGCGGCAGCTTCCACCAGTCGGGATAAATCCCTAAGTTGTAGAAGCGGGAAATCGCCCGCTGATAGAGTTCGTCGCTGCGCGGCATCCCGGCCGGTAAAATCACCTCCAGCAGCAGCTCGTGCCCTGACTTACAGCAGGCGTGGTAGACCTCCGCCACCTTCTGCTCCTGCTCCAGACGCAGGCCGTGCGCATCCTCCGGGTGGAAGAAGACCAGGCATTTCACCACATGCTCCTGCGGCCAGCTGATAAGCTGGGTGCCGATGTTGCCGTGCTCCATTTCCAGCGGTCGTGATCCCGGCAGCTCGATAGGGCGGCCAATCCACCAGCCCTCGCCGGTTATCGCATTCAGCGCATCCTGGCCGAAGGTGCCGTCGCACAGCAGTCCGGCTTTCCCCTCAAGCCCGGCGCGCTGCGCGGCTTCGCGGCTGGCCTGCAGGATCAGGTTTTTCAGCGTCGGTATGCGCTTCAGGCTGGCGCCGCACTGCATCGCCATCTCCTCAAGCTGGCTGCGGTGGTCGAACGCCATGACGCACAGCTCCGGCCACGCGCGACGGCGGGTGGTGACCCGGTGCAGATGGTTAAGACGCGGGTCGAGATCCGGACGCGGCACGTCGCGTTCGCGCGACAGGTAGTCATCAAGCTCGATTTTGCTCGGCATGGCGGGGGCGCAGCCGTGGCGCGATACCACCAGCGCGCCGCAGGCGTTGGCATAACGGCAGGCCTGCTCCCAGCCCTCATCGTTAAGGTAGCCGCGCAGCAGGCCGGACATAAACGCATCTCCGGCGCCCAGCACGTTGAGCACCTCCACCCGCACGCCGGTGACGGTCAGGCCGTCGTCAAGCCGGGACGGGATCGCCTCGGTATACACCGAGCAGCCCAGCGCGCCGCGCTTGCACACCAGCGTCGCCTTGCTCACGCGGCGCACCTGCGCCAGCGCCTGCAGCGTATCGGTGCTGCCGCCCGCGATGTGGAACTCCTCTTCGGTGCCGACGATAACGTCGAACAGATGCAGCACCTCCTGCAGCTCGCGGGTCACCTGCCCTGCGGCGATAAACCGCGTCTCGCCGTCGCCCAGCGAGGTCAGCCCCCACAGCACCGGGCGGTAGTCGATATCCAGCACCGTGCGCACGCCGTGACGGCGGGCGTAACCGAGCGCCATCAGCACCGCTTCGCGGGTTTGCGGATGCGACAGGTGCGTGCCGGTAATCGCCAGGCAGCGGGACGACGCAATGTACGCTTCGTCCACGTCGTCGGCGGTAATCGCCATGTCGGCGCAGTTGTCGCGGTAAAAAATCAGCGGGAAGGTGTCCCGATCCTTGATGCCGAGCAGCACCAGCGCCGTCAGCCGCGCTTTATCGGTTATCAGATGGCGGGTGTCGCAGCCGACCTGGCTGAGCTCCTCGCGCAGGAAGCGCCCCATATGCTCGTCGCCGACCCGCGCCAGCATCGATGAACGCAGCCCCTGGCGCGCCGTACCGTAGGCGACGTTCCCCGACGACCCGCCAAGGTATTTGGCAAAACTCGACGCATCCTCAAGCCGCGCGCCAATCTGCTGGCTGTAGAGGTCAACCGCCACCCGTCCCATGCATATCACATCAAACTGCTTTTCCACGTTGCTACCTCGTCAGACAATGTCAATCACGTTCAGCCAGCGGCCTTCGCGGTGAGAGAGGGCGATAGCGTCAAGCACCCGCGACACCTTCCAGCCCTCTTCGAAATCCGGCCACATCGGCGCATCGGCAGCAATGCCGTCCACCAGGTCGCGAACCTCCACCGTTTTTTGATCGTTAAAGCCGATGCCGTGTCCCGCCCCCAGGCAGAAAGCGGCATACTCCGGGTGTGCTGGCCCAACCAGCAGCGTGCGGAAACCCTGGCGATTCACCGGGTCCTCATGCAGATACAGCTGCAGCTCCGCCATCCGCTCCTGGGTAAAACTGATGGCGCCTTTGGTGCCGGTAATGACGTACGACAGCCCCATCTTGCGCCCGCAGGCGACGCGGGAGGTCTCTATCACGCCCTGCGCGCCGCTGGAAAAGCGCACCATGGCGTGCGCCTGGTCCTCGTTTTCCACCGCCACCTTCTGCGAGGAGCCGGCGTGCGCCGGACGCTCGGGCACGACGATTTTTAAGTCGCCGCAAACCTGCTCGATATCGCCGACCAGATAGTGCGCCATGTTGACGATGTGCGCGGCCAGGTCCCCCAGCGCGCCAAGCCCGGCGGTTTCCTTAAAGCAGTGCCAGTGGATGGGCGAGAGCGGGTCGGCCATATAGTCTTCGTTGTGGGTGCCGTAAAAGTGGATAACCTCGCCAATCTCGCCGCGGGCGATAATCTCTTTCGCAAGCTTTGCCGTCGGGTTTTTCATGTAGTTAAAGCCGACCAGCGTTTTCACCCCGGCCTGCTGCGCCGCCTCGACCATTTCACGGGCATCGTGCGCGCTCAGCGCCAGCGGTTTTTCCGAGTACACGTGCTTGCCGTGGCGTATCGCCTCCAGCGCCATCTCTTTATGCAGATGGTTCGGCGAGCAGATGTCCACCACATCGACGTTCGGGTCGGCGACCAGCGCGCGCCAGTCGCCGGTGGAGCGGCTAAAGCCAAAGGCCTGCGCCCGCTGCGCCGCCAGCTCCGGCGTGACTTCCGCGACCATTTCGCGCACCAGCCTGCCGCGCAGGTTGAACACCGTCGGCGCCTGCGCATAGGCAATGGCGTGCGCTCTGCCGATATAGCCGGTACCGATTAACCCAATGCGTACGTCTTTCATCATCCGTTCCCTCACAGTGCGCCGCGGCGGCTCTTGGCATAGGTGTCAAAGGCGACAGCCAGCACGATAATTAACCCGGTAATAATTTGTTGGTAGTAGGCCGACACGTTCATCAGCACCAGACCGTTAATCAGGATGCCCATAATGATCGAGCCGATAATGGTGCCGCCGATGCGGCCATAGCCGCCCATCAGCGACGTTCCGCCGATCACCACGGAAGCAATCACCCGCAGCTCAAACGAGATCCCGGCGACCGCTTCCGCACTCCCCAGACGCGCGCTGAGGATAAAGCCCGCCAGCCCGGCCAGGCAGCCGATCAGCACATATACGCTCACCAGCACGCGCTTAACGTTCACCCCCGCCAGGCGCGCCGCCTCCGGGTTGCCGCCGATGGCGTACACAAAGCGCCCCCAGCGGGTTTTGTGCAACGCCAGATAGCCGCCGACCGCCACCAGCGCAAAGATCCAGATAGGAATCGAGATCCCCAGCAGCTCGCCGCGCCCCCACCAGCGGTAGCCGGCGTCAAAACCGGCAATCGGCGCGCCGTCGTTAATCACCAGCGTCAGGCCGCGCCAGATGGTCATCCCGCCGAGGGTGACGATAAACGGCGGCAGGCGCAGGCGGGTGACGCCGAGGCCGTGCAGAAAGCCAATCACCGTTCCCATCGCCAGACAGATGCCCAGGCCAAGCAGCCAGCTCATACCGCCCCAGGCGTTGGGATCGACGGTGGTAAAGTTATCGCCTTTGATGACGTAAGCCGCGGTCATGGCGCACACCGCCAGGATGGAGCCGACGGAGAGGTCTATCCCGGCGGTCAGAATCACGAAGGTCATCCCTACCGCCATGATCCCGTAGATGGATACCTCAGTCAGGATGTTGAAAATATTGCGTTCAGACAGGAAGTTGCTGTTCTGCAGCTGAAAGAAAATCAGTAGCAGGATCATAAAGATCAGCACCCCGAAGCGCTCAAAGAAGGCGATCGGATCGATACGCCCGGTACGCTTTACCGGCGTCTGCGTTTTGGAAATTATCTGCGTCATGGGAAACTCCGTTATGCCGCGTTCAGGGCGTTGTGGTTGATGGCCATCATCATCATGAGGCGCTCTTCAGTGGCGTCGTCACCGTGAATTTCACCCGTCACCCGGCCTTCGCTGAGGGTGATGATGCGATCGGACACCGCCATCACCTCCGGCAGATCCGACGAAATCACGATCACCGCTACCCCCTGCTTTGCCATATCAAACAGCACCTGGTGCACTTCTGATTTGGTGCCGACATCTATACCGCGCGTGGGCTCATCCACGATCAGCACGCGCGGGCTGAGCGCCATACAGCGCGCGAGAATCACCTTTTGCTGGTTGCCGCCGGAGAGCTTGCGCACCTCCTGATCGCTGTTCACCATTTTGATCTGCAGCGCCTGGCGGTAGGACTCGATAAGGGAATCCTCTTTGCGGGTGTTGACAAAATAACGCCAGCGCAGCAGCGAGGAGAGGCAGGAGAGCGACAGGTTGTCGCGGATAGACAGCCCCAGCACCGCGCCCTCTTTTTTGCGATCTTCCGGCACCAGCGCAATGCCCTGATCGAGGGCGTACAGCGGATCGCGCGGCCGGTAGGCCACGCCGTCAAGCTCAAAGCTGCCGGAGGTAAAACCGTCGGCGCCGAACAGGCAGCGCGCCACCTCGGTGCGCCCGGCGCCCACCAGCCCGGCGATGCCCAGCACCTCGCCGGCGTGGACGTGGAAACTGATGTCATGCAGCGCAATACCGTGCGGGTCCAGCGGCGGCTTTTCGCGGCACAGCCCTTTCACCGCCAGGCGTACGGGTTTGTCCTCATGGTGGGTTTCGCTCGCCGGGCGGCGGTTGAACGCCACGTCGCGCCCGACCATCAGGCGAATCAGCTGCTCTACGGTGGTGTCCGCCACCGCGCCAGTGCCGGTAAAGCGGCCGTCCTGGAACACGGTGAATTTGTCGCAGAGCTGGAAGACTTCGTGCAGGCGGTGGGTGACGTAAATAATGCTCACCCCGCGGCCCTTCAGTTCGCGCACCACCCGGTGCAGGCTTTCCACTTCGCTGTCGCTCAGCGCCGCGGACGGTTCGTCCATGATTATCAGCCTGGCGTTCAGCGTCAGCGCGCGGGCGATCTCCACCATCTGCTGCTGCGCTACGCTCAGGCGTGCCACCGCGGTCGTCGGCGCAACGTTCAGCTGCAGGTAGTCGAGGATCACCTGCGCCTCCTGGTTGACCGCCTTTTCATCGACGAAAAGATTACGTTTGCGCGGCTCGCGGCCGAGAAACATGTTTTCCGCGACGGTCATGTTGGGCAGCAGGTTAAATTCCTGATAGATGGTAATAATGCCCTTGTTTTGCCGCTCTACCGGCGAGTCATCCACCGACAGCGTTTCGCCGTTAAACCAGATTTCGCCGCTCGTCTGCGGCTGCGCCCCGGCCAGCGCCTTCAGCAGCGTGGATTTCCCCGCGCCGTTTTCCCCCAGCAGCGCATGAATTTCGCCCGCGCCGACGGTCAGCTGCGCGCTGCTCAGCGCCCAGACGCCGGAGAAGCTTTTCGCCAGATGGCTGACGTTGAGTAAAGGTTGCGACATCGACCTGCTCCTTCTTCATGGTGGGCCGCCGCCGCGGCGACGGCCCAGGACAAATCAGTTACCGGCCTCGTTAATGCGCTCGGCCTGCTGCAGGTTGTCTTTGGTGATGAGCGTCGGCGGGTAATCTGCGCCCGCGATCGCCTTCTTCTCACGCACGTTAGCGACCAGCTGGCTCATCGCGGTCTGCACCGCATAGCCCGGACGCTGATCCGCCGTCACCGCCATCCAGCCGTCGCGCACGCGCGCCAGCGCTTCCGGCACCGCGTCAAAGCCCGTCACCAGCACGTCGCCCGGCTTCAGCCCCTGGCCCTGCAGCGCTTCGATCGCGCCCAGCGCCATATCGTCATTGGCGGAGAGGATCACCTGCGGACGCTTCGGCAGCGACGGCAGCACGCTCTCGACAATGCGCATCCCTTCAGAACGCATCCAGTTACCGGTCTGATCGGCGACGATCTTGTACTTATCCCCGCCCGCCTTCAGGCTGTCGCGAATGCCTTTGGTGCGCTCAATGTTGGACGACGACCCCGGCTGCCCGGTCAGCAGAATGATGTCCGCGCCGTTGGGGAATTTGTTTTTCACAAAGTCGCCGATGGCCTGGCCGCCCTTGTAGTTATTCGCGCCGAAGTGCGGCACCTTTTTCTGGCTGTCGACGGAGCGGTCGAGGGTCACCACCGGCAGCTTCGCATCCTGAATCTCATCGACCGCGCTGGACACGGCGTTGACGTCATTGGGCGAAACGATAAACCCCATCGCGCCGCGGGTGATGGCGTTTTCGAGGTCAGCGACCTGCTTCGGCGAGCTGCCCTGCCCGTCCAGCACCTGCAGGTTTACGCCCATCTCTTTGGCGGCTTTCACCGCCGTGCGCTGCATATGAACTTCAAACGGCATGGCCAGGTTCGGCGTACTGAACACAATCTGCTCGTTCTCGGCCAGGGCCACCCCGGATGTCACGGCGATGAGGGCGGCTAAGATCAGCTTTTTCATTGTTATGTCTCTCTGTGTAGGGGAAGTTATTAGTCTTATTAGAGGGAGACTTCTCGCTGGCTATGCAGCGACTCCAGCGCTTTATCCGCCAGATACAGCGCCCGTTCACCATCGTCGCCGCTGCATTCAGGAACCGCTTCGCCGCGCAGGACAGCGACAAAGTGCTCCCATTCCGCGGCGTAGGCGGATTGGTAACGTTGCAGGAAGAAGTGTTCCGGCAACGCGCTGGTGCAGCCGTTTTGACCGTAGTGCTGCACCTGGTTTTCCAGAATATTACCCGCGCACAGCAGCCCTTCCGAGCCGTGCAGCTCAAGGCGCTGGTCGTAGCCGTAGGCGGAGCGGCGGCTGTTGACGATGGTCGCCATCGCGCCGGAGGCGTACTTGAGGACGATAAACGCGGTATCGATATCGCCCGCGGCGCCAATAGCCGGGTCGACCAGGTTGCTGCCCTGGGCGTACACCGATACCGGCTCTTCGCCCATGATAAAGCGCGCCATATCGAAATCGTGGATGGTCATGTCGCGGAACATACCGCCGGACACGCGCACGTAGTCCGCCGGCGGCGGCGACGGGTCGCGGGAGATGATCACCAGCGATTCCGGCGTGCCGATCCGCCCGGCCAGAGCGTCGGTTTTTACGCGACGGAACTGCGGATCGAAACGGCGGTTAAAGCCGATAAACAGCGGCACGTCGTACTCATTGACCACCTTCAGGCAGTCGCGCACGCGCGCCAGATCCAGATGGACCGGTTTTTCACAGAAGATGGCCTTGCCGTGACGGGCGGCCAGCTCAATCAGATCGGCATGGGTGTCGGTCGCCGAGGCGATCAGCACCGCGTGAACGTTAGGGTCGGCCATCGCCTCGTCGATACTCTGCAGGCGGGCCTGATACTGCGTGGCGAGACGCGCGGCGAATTCGTGGTTGGGATCGACGACGGACCACAGCGTCGTCGCTTTGTGGGTGGCGATGTTAGCTGCATGTACCTGGCCGATACGGCCAGCGCCCAGTAAAGCAATGTTAAACATAACGGCTCCCGGTGTTGGTGAATGCGGTGAACTAACGACCCCACAAATAAAACATTTATTTCATTTTTATAAATAGTGAAAATTATGTTTTTTGAGTGTGAGTTAACAGTTTTGAGATGAATGAGATAAATTTTGTTATCAATCTCACAACACGGAAGGAAGTACATCTTTCCCTCACCCCGGCCCTCTCCCCACGGGAGAGGGAGTAAAAACCGCACCGGGCCGTCCCCTCTCCCTGAGGGAGAGGGTTAGGGTGAGGGGAAAGAAAAATGAAATAAAAATTTCGTTAAGGCGGGAAAACTTAATACTGACGCGCGTTTTTCACCTGCGCCTGGGTCTGCTCCGCGGCGTCGCGTACCGCAGGCGATGCCGCCACCTGCGCGTCGCCGGTTCGCCACCAGGCGGCATAGTCGTGGGTCATGGTTTTCGGCAGCACCTTGATATCCAGCAGCGCTGGCCCCGGATGGGCCCGGGATTCCGCCAGCGCCGCCAGCAGGCTTTGCTCGTCGTGCACCCGCCACGCGCGGCAGCCGTAGCTTTCGGCATTCTGCGCGAAATCCACCTTCACCAGCGGCCCGTCAAGCTGCCCGGTTTGCGGGTTGCGGTGACGGTTTTCGGTGCCGAAGCTGCCCATCCCGTGCCCCATTTGCAGATTGTTGATGCAGCCGAATCCGGCGTTATCAAACAGCAGAACGGTGATTTTAATGCCCTCCTGCACCGCCGTTTGCAGCTCGGAGTGCAGCATCATGTACGAGCCGTCGCCCACCATGGCATAGACCGGCTGCTGCGGCATAGCGAGCTTCGCGCCAACGGCGGCGGCAATCTCGTAGCCCATGCAGGAGTAGCCGTACTCCAGATGATAGCTATCGGGCGTTTTGACCTGCCACAGCCGCTGTAAATCCCCCGGCAGCGAGCCCGCCGCGCCGACCACAATGGCGTTATCTTCAATATGCTGGTTGATAAGCCCCAGCACCCGCGTCTGGGTCAGCCGGGTGCTGAGCGTCTCGCCATATTCGCGCAGCTGCGCATCAAGATGCCCGGCGATTTCCGGCGCCTCGCCGGGGGTCCACGCCCGCGCCCACAGGCGGCGGCACTCGTCCTGCCAGGCGGCTTTCGCCTGTGCGGTTTCATCGCCCCAGCCGCTGCGATAGCCCTTCAGCGCCTGCGTCAATAGCGAAAGCCCGGTGCGGGCGTCGGCCACCAGCGCCGTGGCGTCGAGCTTTAAGGCGTCGAACTCCGCCGCGTTGAGCAGCAGGAAGTCGACGTCAGGATGGGAGAACAGCGCTTTCGACCCGGTGGTGAAATCGGTCAGCCGCGTGCCGACGCCGATCACCAGATCCGCCTGCGGCGCCAGCCGGTTCGCCGCCAGCCCGCCGGTGACGCCGATACCGCCGAGGTTCAGCGGATGATCGCTGGCCAGCGCGCCTTTTCCGGCCTGGGTTTCGGCGAACGGCAGCTGCAGCGTCTCGACGAATTCGCGAAACGCATCATTCGCGCCCGAGTAGCGAACCCCGCCGCCGCACACCACCAGCGGACGGCGTTTGCGGGCAATCAGCGCCTGCGCCATCGCCAGACGCTGCGCGTCCGGCGGGCGGCGTTCGATATAGTGCACCCGGCGGGCGAAGAAGCTTTGCGGGTAATCCCAGGCTTCGCCCTGCACGTCCTGCGGCAGGCAAATCGTCACCGCGCCGGTGACCGCCGGATCGGTGAGCGTGCGCATGGCGTTGAGCATCGCGCTCATCAGCTGCTCCGGGCGGTTGATGCGATCCCAGTAGCGGGAGACCGGACGGAAGCAGTCGTTGGTGCTGATGCTGAGGTCGTGATACTGCTCGATTTGCTGCAGCACCGGGTCCGGCTGACGGCTGGCGTAAATATCTCCCGGCAGCAGCAGCAGCGGAATGCGGTTCGCCGTGGCGGTCGCCGCCGCCGTCACCATGTTGGCCGCGCCCGGGCCGACCGACGAGGTGACGGCAAAAATGCGCAGACGGCGGTGCTGCTTCGCAAACCCGGTCGCCATATGCGCCATCCCCTGCTCGTTGCAGCCCTGCATGACCTTCAGATGGCCTGCATCCTGCTCCAGCGCCTGCCCGATACCGAGCACGTTGCCGTGGCCGAAAATCGTCGCCACGCCCTCCACGAAGGGCGTCTCCTGCCCGTCGACGCAGACATACTGTTGATTAAGGAATTTGACCAGCGCCTGCGCCATGGTCATACGTTCGGTGTTCATAATCCCTCCTGTCAGCCCAGTGTCGGCATGGAGAACGCGGCGCCGGTATCCTGCTGCATTTCAGGCCAGCGGGCGGTCACGGTCTTCATCCGGGTATAGAAGCGGACGCCGTCGCTGCCGTGAACGTTGAGCGGCCCGAAAACAGAGCGCTTCCAGCCGCCAAAGCTGTGAAACGCCATGGGCACCGGAATCGGTACGTTAACGCCGACCATCCCCGCCTGAACCTCTTCGCAGAAGCGACGCGCGCAGCCGCCGTCGCGGGTGAAAATCGCCGTGCCATTACCATATTCATGACGGTTAATCAGTTCCACCGCGCTGGCGTAATCTGCAACGCGCACCACAGAAAGCACCGGGCCAAAAATCTCCTCTTTGTAGATAGTCATGTCGGCGGTGACGTTATCGAACAGCGTCGGGCCGACGAAATAGCCCTGCTCATGCCCTTTGACATGAAAACGGCGGCCATCCGTGCGCAGCGTCGCCCCCTGCGCCTCGCCGCTGTCGATATAGCCCAGCACCTTAGCGCGATGGGCGGCGGAGATAAGCGGACCCATCTCATTCTCCGGCGTCTGGTCGAGCCCCGGCCCGACCCGCAGCGCGGCAATCTGCGTCTCCAGCCGCGCGCACAGGTCATCGGCCGTCTTATCCCCCACCGCCAGCACCACCGAGAGCGCCATACAGCGTTCGCCCGCCGCGCCGTACGCGGCGCCCATGATGGCATTGGTCGCCATCTCCATATCGGCATCCGGCATCAGGATGCAGTGGTTTTTCGCCCCGCCCAGCGCCTGACAGCGCTTACCGTGCGCGGATGCGGTCTGATAAATGTATTCGGCAATCGGCGTCGAGCCGACAAAGCTCACCGCCTGCACGCGCGGGTCGGTCAGCAGGACGTCAACAGACTCCTTATCCCCCTGCACGACGTTGAACACGCCGTCCGGCAGCCCGGCCTCTTTCAGCAGTTTCGCCAGCGCCAGCGCCAGCGAAGGGTCTTTCTCTGACGGCTTCAGCACAAAAGTGTTGCCGGTCGCCAGCGCAATCGGGAACATCCACATCGGCACCATCGCCGGGAAGTTAAACGGCGTGATCCCCGCGCATACGCCCAGCGGCTGCATCAGCGAGTGGCTGTCGACGCCGGTTCCCACGTTAGCGGAGTGCTCCCCCTTTTGCAGATGCGGGATCCCGCAGGCAAACTCCACCACCTCAAGACCACGGGTCAGCTCGCCTACCGCATCGGAGTACACTTTGCCATGTTCTTCGCTGATGAGCCGGGCCAGCGCGCCCATGTGCTGCTCAAGCAGCACCTTAAAGCGGAACATCACCCGCGCGCGTTTGAGCGGCGACTGGCGGGCCCAGGCGGGGAACGCCCGCGCGGCGGCGGCAACGGCCTGCTCCGTTTCCTGCGCCGTGCTCATCACCACCTGGCGAATTTGTTCGCCGGTGGCCGGGTTGAAGATTGCCTGCACGCGCTGGCCTGAACCGGTGACACATTCGCCGTGAATAAAATTTGCTACCGTCTCCATCCTGAACCTCTCGCTGTTGATATGTGACTGTGACCTGAACACCATACATGAAATAAACATTTCATTTTAAGTTGAAATAAAACAAAAATTAATTATTGTGATCAAGCATGGGTTTTTATGTTAATGACCAGCATCACCGTCATCGCCTGCGCGATCCAGAGAATTCAGACCATCCCTGGCTGAAGCTGTTGTTTCATTTTTACGCGGTCTGAATGACCGACATTTTAAAAACGCGGTGTAGCGTTTAGAATCAGAGAACTATGCAATGGGGGTAAAATGACGACAGCATCCAGCCTGAATGAGCTACAGCAACAAATCCGCAGCCGCTACGACAGCCTGAGCAAAAGGCTGCAGCAGGTATCCCGCTACGTGCTGGACAATACCAACAGCGTGGCGTTCGATACGGTTGCCGTCATCGCCGAGCGCGCCGGGGTGCCACCGTCGACGCTTATCCGCTTTGCCAACGCGTTTGACTTCACCGGCTTCAACGAAATGAAACAGCTATTTCGTATGAACCTGGTGGAAGAAACCGCCAGCTACAGCGACCGCGCGCGGATGTTCCGCGAGATGGAGAGCGAGGCCGTGCCGGAAACGCCGCTGGATATCCTGCAGGAGTTTGCCCGCTCCAACGCCCAGGCGCTACAGCAGCTGGCCGCCCGCGCCGAACCGGAGATGCTGGAGCGCGCCGTGCAGCTGCTGGCGGAAGCCGACACCATTTACATCGCCGGTCTGCGCCGCTCGTTTAGCGTCGCCGCCTATTTAACCTACGCGCTGAGCCACCTCGACTGCCGCCCCGTCCTGCTCGACGGCATGGGCGGGATGCTGCGCGAGCAGATCAACCGCATCAAAGCGCGCGATATTGTGGTATCGATTAGCTTCTCCCCCTACGCGGAGGAGACGGTGATGGTCAGCGAAACCGCCGCCAGCGCGGGCGCGCGGCAGATAGTCATTACCGACAGCCAGATAAGCCCGCTCGCCACCTTTAGCGATCTCTGCTTTGTGGTGAAAGAGGCGCAGGTGGACGCGTTTCGCTCCCAGTCCGCCACGCTGTGCCTGGTGCAGTCGCTGGTGGTGGCGCTGGCGTATCAGCTGGGGAGTGCGAAAAGTCAGGCGTCCTGAACCACAGCGTCGATAAAACGCTCCCGCACCACATCCTGAACTAACGGGTTCCAGGCAATCCCCACCTGCCATTGCGCGCTGTGGCCTTCCACAGCAACCAGCGTTACCCCTGCGGGCACGATATGGCTGGCGCCGGAGGGAAGCAGCGCGCGCTTCTAGACCGAAACGCCGGTATTTAAGTAATTCTGTAAAGACAGAGGAAGTCTGACTGCAATCGCCCGGTGGCGCTAACGCTTACCGGGCCTACGATGTTTTGGCTTTGTGTCGGTCATGCAAACGTTGTGTAGCCCAGCAGAAATATTTTCAGACCATGATTAGACGTTTAAACAGCAGTTGCTGGATGTCCTGTCGATGTGACAAAACAGCATGTGCTGTCACTAACGTTCCGTCTACTGAATATAAAACCCGGTAGCCTTCAGCGTGGTTAAACTCCCGATACCTGGCACAGCCAATTTTCAGCAGCTCAGGACAAATCTGGCATCCCAGCGGAAACTGGCCAACAGTACGCTCAAACTCTGTGAGTATATCTGCGATAACCGGACGCGGCTCAACATCAACACGCCGGAGGAAACCCGCGATTGTATCGATGCAGAGCTTTACCGTAAGCGTGTACTCAAAGGTCACCTGCTTTTCCATGGAAGTCCCTTAACGTTGAGCACGCTGCGTTTAATCCGCAATTCCATCCAGCAACTGGTTTTTTGAGAAGACGTGCCCTTCAGCCTTATCTTTCTCTGACAGGGTAAGCAGCTTCAGCAAAGCAATAGCGTTTTCCCGTTCCTGCTGCTGCTCCCAGGACTCTATAACATAAGCAGGCACACCATTTTGCGTGACCAGGATGGGTTCTGACAGATCCAGCGTCGCCGCGTTTTTTTTAACGTAGCTGATTGTCTCTATTTTCATGATTCGTCCACCTGAAGGTCATATCCTGGTTTTAATATAGACCATATTTAAACCACAAGCCAGATGCGAAAACAAAAAAGCCCGCTATTACACGGGCTTAGAGGTGTTTTACTGCTTATACGTGCAGGCTGTTGCCAGACGCGAAATCATTCCCACTCAATCGTCGCCGGCGGCTTACCGCTGATGTCATACACCACGCGGGAAATGCCGTTCACTTCGTTGATGATGCGGTTAGACACGCGGCCTAAGAAGTCGTACGGCAGGTGCGCCCAGTGCGCGGTCATAAAGTCGATGGTTTCGACCGCACGCAGGGAAACAACCCAGTCGTATTTACGGCCATCGCCCATCACGCCTACAGAGCGAACCGGCAGGAACACGGTGAACGCCTGGCTTACTTTGTTGTACAGGTCAGCTTTGTGCAGCTCTTCGATGAAGATAGCGTCCGCACGACGCAGCAGGTCGCAGTACTCTTTCTTCACTTCGCCCAGCACGCGCACGCCCAGACCTGGCCCCGGGAACGGGTGACGGTACAGCATGTCGTACGGCAGACCCAGCTCCAGACCAATCTTACGCACTTCGTCTTTGAACAGCTCGCGCAGCGGTTCGACCAGCCCCATCTTCATCTCTTTCGGCAGGCCGCCCACGTTGTGGTGAGATTTGATGACGTGCGCTTTACCGGTGGCGGAGGCCGCGGATTCAATAACGTCAGGGTAGATAGTGCCCTGCGCCAGCCATTTCACGTCTTCCAGCTTCAGCGCTTCTTCGTCGAACACTTCAACGAACACGCGGCCAATGATTTTACGTTTGGCTTCTGGATCGTTTTCACCCGCCAGCGCGTCGAGGAAGCGCTTCTCGCCTTCCACGTGAACGATGTTCAGACCGAAGTGGTCGCCGAACATGTCCATCACCTGCTGGGCTTCGTTCAGGCGCAGCAGACCGTTGTCGACGAAGACGCAGGTCAGGTTTTTACCGATAGCGCGGTGCAGCAGCATCGCGGTCACGGAGGAGTCAACGCCGCCGGACAGGCCGAGGATCACCTTATCATCGCCAACCTGCTGGCGGATGCGCTCAACGGCGTCGTCGATGATTTTAGCCGGAGTCCACAGGGCTTCACACTGGCAGATGTCGCGCACGAAGCGCTCCAGCATGCGCATACCCTGACGGGTGTGGGTCACTTCCGGGTGGAACTGCACGCCGTAGAAGCGTTTTTCTTCATTCGCCATAATGGCGTACGGGCAGGTTTCGGTGCTGGCAACGGTTACGAAGCCCGCCGGGATGGCGGTCACCTTATCGCCGTGGCTCATCCACACGTCCAGCAGCGGTTTGCCGTCTGCGGTCAGCGCGTCTTCGATACCGCGAATCAGGGCGCTGTCGGTTTTCACTTCAACCTGCGCGTAGCCGAACTCACGCTCGTTAGAGCCTTCTACGTGGCCGCCCAGCTGCATCGCCATGGTCTGCATGCCGTAGCAGACGCCGAATACCGGCACGCCAGCGTCAAACACGTACTGCGGCGCGCGCGGGCTGTTGTCTTCGGTGGTGCTTTCCGGGCCGCCGGAAAGAATGATGCCGCTTGGGTTGAATTCGCGAATCTGTGCTTCCGTAACATCCCAGGCCCACAGCTCGCAGTACACGCCAAGCTCACGCACGCGACGCGCTACCAGCTGGGTATACTGAGAGCCGAAATCCAGGATGAGGATACGATGTTTATGAATATTTTCCGTCATTGACGCTAATTCCGAGGCAAGTGAAACAGATTAAATAAATCGCCCGACGCGAGGTCGGGCGAAGAAAATCAGGATCCCAGACGGTAGTTCGGGGACTCTTTGGTGATGGTCACGTCGTGAACGTGGCTTTCCTGAATGCCCGCACCGCTGATGCGTACAAACTCCGCCTGTGTACGCAGCAGGTCAATGGTACCACAGCCGGTCAGCCCCATACAGGAGCGCAGGCCGCCCATCTGCTGATGGATAATCTCTTTCAGGCGGCCTTTATAGGCGACGCGGCCTTCGATACCTTCCGGCACCAGCTTGTCGGCGGCGTTATCGGTCTGGAAGTAACGGTCGGAGGAGCCTTTGGACATCGCGCCCAGAGAACCCATACCGCGGTAAGATTTGTAAGAACGGCCCTGGTAGAGTTCGATTTCGCCCGGGGATTCTTCAGTACCGGCCAGCATGGAGCCAACCATCACGGCAGCGGCGCCTGCGGCGATTGCTTTAGCGATGTCGCCGGAGAAGCGGATACCGCCGTCGGCGATTACCGGAATACCGGTACCTTCCAGCGCTTCAACCGCGTCGGAAACGGCGGTGATCTGCGGAACGCCCACGCCGGTCACGATGCGGGTGGTACAGATGGAGCCAGGGCCGATGCCGACTTTCACCGCGCTACAGCCCGCTTCAGCCAGCGCGCGAGCGCCGGCGCCGGTCGCCACGTTGCCGCCGATGATCTGCAGGTCAGGGTATTTCGCACGGGTTTCGCGAATGCGCTGCAGCACGCCTTCGGAGTGGCCGTGAGAGGAGTCGATCAGCAGCACGTCAACGCCTGCCGCCACCAGCGCGTCAACGCGCTCTTCGTTGCCCGCACCGGCGCCAACCGCCGCACCGACGCGCAGACGGCCATGCTCGTCCTTACAGGCGTTCGGTTTACGTTCTGCTTTCTGGAAGTCTTTTACGGTGATCATGCCGCGCAGATGGAAGCTGCCGTCAACGACCAGCGCTTTCTCAACGCGTTTTTCGTGCATTTTCGCGAAGACCACTTCGCGGGCTTCACCTTCGCGAACGGTGACCAGACGCTCTTTCGGGGTCATGTAGACGCTGACCGGCTGGTTCAGGTCGGTCACGAAGCGCACGTCGCGGCCGGTAATGATACCGACCAGCTCGTTGCCTTCGGTCACTACCGGGTAACCGGCAAAACCGTTGCGCTCGGTCAGCTCTTTCACTTCGCGCAGGGTGGTGGTCGGCAGCACGGTCTGCGGGTCAGTCACCACGCCGGACTCATGCTTTTTCACGCGCTTCACTTCTGCAGCCTGGCGCTCGATAGACATGTTTTTGTGGATAAAGCCAATGCCGCCTTCCTGTGCCAGGGCAATAGCCAGGCGCGCTTCGGTCACGGTGTCCATTGCCGCAGAGAGCATAGGAATGTTCAGGCGAATGGTTTTCGTCAACTGCGTGCTGAGATCGGCAGTATTCGGCAGAACGGTGGAGTGAGCGGGAACGAGGAGGACGTCGTCAAACGTCAGTGCTTCTTTAGCGATACGTAACATGGGCAATATCTCTGACCTGGGGGTAGTTAAATATTGCCGTGGCATTATACAGAGCGTAATCGGTTGCATCCACACTTTTTTGCAAATAATGCTTGCGCTTGTTCCTCAGCGGGTTATATTCGACTGAATAACCTGCTGATTTAGAATTTGATCTCGCTCACATGTTACCCTCTCAATCCCCCTCAATCTTTACCGTCAGCCGCCTTAATCAAACGGTTCGTTTGCTGCTTGAGCAGGAAATGGGACAGGTCTGGATCAGCGGAGAGATCTCTAACTTCACGCAGCCGTCATCCGGCCACTGGTACTTTACGCTTAAAGACGATAATGCCCAGGTCCGCTGCGCGATGTTTCGCAACAGCAACCGCCGGGTGACGTTTCGTCCGCAGCACGGCCAGCAGGTGCTGGTTCGCGCCAATATCACCCTGTATGAGCCGCGCGGCGACTACCAGATTATCGTCGAAAGCATGCAGCCTGCGGGCGAAGGCCTGCTGCAGCAGAAATATGAGCAGCTAAAAGCACAACTCTCGCAAGAGGGGTTGTTCGACCAGCAGTGCAAACAACCGCTGCCCTCGCCGGCCCGCTGCGTCGGGGTGATTACCTCCAAAACTGGCGCGGCGCTGCACGATATTTTGCACGTACTGAAGCGCCGCGACCCTTCCCTGCCGATTATTATCTACCCAACCGCCGTGCAGGGTGACGATGCGCCGGGGCAGATTGTGCGCGCCATTGAGCTGGCGAACGCGCGCCAGGAGTGCGACGTGCTTATCGTCGGGCGCGGCGGCGGATCGCTTGAAGACCTGTGGAGCTTTAACGACGAGCGCGTGGCGCGGGCGATATTCGCAAGCCTCATCCCCGTGGTGAGCGCCGTCGGCCACGAAACGGACGTAACCATTGCCGATTTCGTGGCGGATTTACGCGCGCCGACGCCATCGGCCGCAGCAGAAGTGGTGAGCCGCAATCAGCTGGAGCTGTTGCGCCAGCTGCAGAACGGACAGCAGCGGCTGGAGATGGCGATGGATTATTTCCTCGCCAACCGCACCCGCCGCTTTACCCAGCTTCACCATCGCCTGCAGCAGCAGCATCCGCAGCTGCGTCTGGCGCGCCAGCAAACGGTGCTGGAACGCCTGCGCCAGCGGATGTCCTTCGCGCTCGATAACCAGCTCAGGCGTGCCGGCCAGCGCCAGCAGCGCATCACCCAGCGCCTTAATCAGCAAAACCCGCAGCCGCGCATTCATCGCGCGCAGACACGCATTCAGCAGCTGGAATACCGTCTGGTGGAAAACGCGCGCGCCCGTCTGAGCGCCACCCGCGAGCGGTTTGGCAACGCCGTCACCCATCTGGAGGCGGTCAGCCCGCTGTCCACGCTGGCGCGCGGCTATAGCGTGACCACCGCGATGGACGGTAATGTGCTGAAACAAACCAAACAGGTGAAAGCCGGCGATCTGCTCACCACCCGCCTGTCCGACGGCTGGGTGGAAAGCGAAGTGAAAGGTGTGACGACGGCGAAAAAAACGCGCCGGAAAAAACCGGTTTAAACCGGTACGAACTCGACACGTTTTTTAGAGATTAAACCATGGCCGTGCTGGCAGAAATAATCCACCGCGCCGCACGCTTTTAACACCTGGAGCGGCTTGTGGCACTCCGGGCAGCGGGCTTCCAGCGGAATATCTTTATTGCAGCGATCGCAGTGCGCCACACCGTTTTGCGGTTCCAGCTCCGCATGGCAATCCGGGCAGGTTATCGACATGGTGACTCCTTTACAGAAAATTCATACTGTACTGATGTTAACACGATGCGCTCAATGAGGGCCACGCAGCTGTTGCTGTAGGCGCAGCAGGCATTCAATCTCTTCAAGCCGGCGCAGCGTCGTGCGCGCTACCTCCTGCGGATCGCGTTCAAACAGGCTTTTCGCGCCCAAAATGTGTTCCGCCAGGCAGTGCTCGTAAATCGTTCCTGGAATGCTCCAGCGTTCAGTATCGTCGCCATTCATCAGCGCCAGCACGTCTTCTGCGCCGCGCCGATCGTGGCTGATGATGCGCCCATCGCGCAGATAGAGCCGTAACCCTTTCTGGCCGCCTGACGGGCCTGCATATTTGTTGAGCCAGATATCCACCGGCACGCCGCTGATATGCCCCTGAAGATGCGCTTCCCCCTCCGCGGTGGTCAGATCGCCTGTGGCGATATCGCGCCCCAGCCGGTCTTTGGCGCTCATCAGCCGCAGGGCCATATCATCACTCCCGCCAAGATAGCGTAGCGTTTCGCGCAGCATCGCCAGCACGTGGGTGCCAATATCCACAATCACGCCATCAGGATGACGGAACGTACGCGTATCCGGCTCGCCGGTGGCGAAATTGAGCGCTATCGGTTCCCCGGCCGCGTTAAACCCGCTCGGCTCCTGAAGGAATCCTTCGATTCTGACGATGTCGGAAACGTTGCCGATCGGCACATGCTGTACCGCCCCGAGACGCGCCATCCAGTGATCGAGCGCCAGCACGCGAGAGGCGACGCCGGGCATCGCCAGCCAGGTTTTCAGTTTTGCAATTTGGGCAAGCGTGGCGACTATCGGTTTTTCGACCACAATACGCGGGACAGGCGCGCGCAGAACCTGTTCAAGCACCTCCAGATGATGCAGGGATCCGGTGGTAATAAACAGGGTATCAAGGGGCTCAGAGAGAAGTTCAGCAAGCGTCGCGCAGCGCGTTACGCCTGCAGGCCGCCTGGCGGGCTGGAGATCAAAACCGAAACAGCGTAGCGAATCGCCAAACAGATGACGTAATGCGGGCAGGTATGCCGTTTCAACGACGGCGCCAAGCCCGATAAACCCTAACTGCATATTCCCTCCTCGTGTCGTAAAACGCCGGGACATCACGCATGCCCCGGCCGAGTCGGGTTGCTATCAGGCGCTTGTTACCGGCTTTTGCTCAGTTTTGGTTTGCGCATTTTCCAGCATACGGCGAACCGGAACAATGAGGACAATCAGTACCGCCGCACAAATCAGCAGCGCGACGGAGCAACGCGCGAAGAGATCCGGCAGCATATTGAGCTGATCGGCTTTCACATGGCCGCCGATCAGACCCGCCGCCAGGTTACCCAGCGCGCTGGCGCAGAACCACAGGCCCATCATCTGACCGCGCATTCTTTCCGGCGCCAGCAGCGTCATGGTCGCCAGGCCAATCGGGCTCAGGCACAGCTCGCCAAGCGTCAGCATCAGGATACTGCCCACCAGCCATAGCGGCGATACGCCCGCTCCGCCATTGTGCAGCACGTTCTGCGCGGCCAGCATCATCAGGCCAAAGCCCGCTGCAGCGCACAAAATGCCGATGACGAACTTAGTAATGCTGCCCGGACGAATATTCATGCTCGCCAGCTTCGGCCATGCCCAGCTGAAGACCGGCGCCAGCAGGATGATAAACAGCGCGTTGACCGACTGGAACCACACCGCGGGGATTTCAAAATCACCGATCATGCGGTTCGTATAGTCGTTGGCGAACAGGTTAAACGACGTCGGTTTTTGCTCAAATGCCGACCAGAAGAAGGCGGCGGATACCAGCAGAATAAAGCAGACCAGCAGCCTGGCGCGCTCTTTTCGCGTCAGGCCCGCAAACGCGAACAGCCAGATAAAATAGAGGGCGACGGACGCCGCAATGACGTAAACCAGCACGCTGGCCACCGCCACCGGGTTAATCACAATCACGCCCTGGGCTATCAGCGTAATAATAACCGCGACCCCAACCGCCAGCGCCAGCAGCCAGCCGCCAACGCCGTTTTTCTTCGCAATCGGGCTGTTCCAGGTGGAGTCGAGGCCGACTTCGCGGTCATAGCGCTTCATCGCCGGTACGGCAAACAGGCGGAAGATGACCAGCGCCACCAGCATCCCGATACCGCCGATACCAAAGCCCCAGTGCCAGCCGTGCGTTTTAATCAGCCAGCCGGAGATAAGCGGCGCGATAAACGACCCCATGTTGATGCCCATATAAAACAGCGAAAAACCGCCATCGCGACGCGCATCGCCTTTTTTATACAGCGTCCCCACCATGACCGAGATACAGGTCTTGAACAGACCAGAGCCGAGCACAATAAACATCAGGCCGATAAAGAACAGGTTGTTCCCCATCACCGCAGAAAGCGCAATCGACAGGTGGCCGAGCGCTATCAGAATCGAGCCGTACCAGACCGCTTTCTGCTGACCGAGCCAGTTATCCGCCAGCCAGCCGCCCGGCAGCGCGGCAAGATACATCGCGCCGGCAAAAATACCGACGATCGCCGACGCGTTTTCGCGCGCCAGCCCCATGCCGCCGTCGTACACGGTGGCCGCCATAAACAGGATCAGCAGCGGGCGAATGCCGTAAAACGAGAATCGCTCCCACATTTCGGTGAAAAACAGCGAGCCAAGGGGATAAGGATGACCGAAGAAAGTTCGGCTTTCTTTTTGATTTACAGAGGATTGCATAATTCTCCCGAAAAAGTATGTCGTCGTGCCTGTGAGCACCGCGATGTACGCCGGTCAGTGATGTACCTGACCGATTTTTTACATACGGCGAAATGTTATTTAACTATTTGATAACTTAGCACCAGTATTGTCTAGTACCAGGAGGGAGACTTTAAGATGAAAATTCGACAATTGTCTACTTTCTTAGATTTAAACGTGGTCCAAAAGGAATAGTGATTGACATCGCGCGCAGACGGCAGAGGTCCGCTGCGGGCAAAAAAAAGCCCGCGTCAGGCGCGGGCTTCAGGGGCGATTAGCAAACGTTATTTGCTTTTGTTTGTTAAAACAACACGTCGAAAACTCAACGCATTAATATCCCCATTCACTCCGCATTTTCGGCAATGAAGGTCCAGAAACTTTCAATAACCAGAGGCTTTTCCGGGTGAACAAACTGCGGAGTTTTGTTAATTGCATTTGGTGCCTGAGTCATCGGGTTGACACAAGTGGCATCCGGTTGCTTGTCAAAAATCACCAGACTCTGCGAACCTGAAGTCATCTCCATGCGTAATCGGCCTGGCCAACTCAACGTGGCATGAATACCCTGCTCAAAACCAAAGCAGTCATCCCACGGACCGGGTTGCGGCGATACTCTGTTCCCTGACGGTAATTCATCGTTGCCTGCTTCTTCCTGCCAGTCAGGGGAAAAAGAAACCCGTAGCTCATTTCCCTGGCCCAATTTTTTGTTGAACCAGGGATGCCAGCCCGCCGACGCAGGAAAACTGTCTCCAATCGCATGAATTTCAAGCCTGAGCGCAACCGTATTCTCCGCCAGGGCGATCGTCTGCAGGATCTCACATTTCCAGGGCCAGGGTGCACCTGGATGGCAGCGCAATATCAATGTCTCAGATGTCTGGCTAACAATATCCCATGATGAATAACACGCCATTCCATGCAGTGCATGAGGTGGCTTATTGGCAGGCAGGATATAAGTTTCATCTCCCACTCGCAGGGTGGAATACCCTAATCTTCCTACCCAAGGAACCATCGGAAAACAGCCATACTGAAAAGCACGGCGTTCGGAATGCCACTGCCTGAGTACCTCGGCCCCAAACGCCTGCAAGGATGTTATCCTCGCTCCATCCTGAGGCACGACGCAGAGTTTTATCTGTTCATTTTCAAGCATCACAGGTATTCCCGTCGGCCCCGGCCAGGGAGTATCAAAAGCCTGCATTAATGCCCGTTGATGTTTATCATTTCCTTTATCGCTCATGAGGTTGTTTCCTTGTATCGAATCCAGAATCAGTGAATGTACTTACAACGTTTTCGTTGAGATGTTGTGGCTTAATCAACCAAGTGCAGGTAAAGGAAAGGACAGAGATCACCAGTAAAAAACTTGCTACGTACCCCGGTTTCCCATCGCCAAGTGCCAGCAGGCTGGAGGCAATTAATGGGCTTAATCCCCCCAGAATGGCTGATAATTGGTAAGCAAAGGAAAGGCCGGTATAGCGGACGCTTGTACCGAACATACGTGCAAACATCGTTGGCTGAACGGCAAACATCATGGTTGGACCAAGGCTATAACCCAGAGTCATACTGCACCAGATAATCAGCGTGCTTTTTGTTCCCAATAACATGAAAAATGGGAAAGCGAAAAGTACGCAAAAACCAGCACCTATCAGGTAAATAAGTCGTTGCCCAAAGCGGTCGGAAAGCCATCCCATCAGCGGACAGCACAACGTCCCAACTACCGACGCAATGAGCATCCCTGTCAATGGTATATCTCTGGACAAGGCCAATTGGCTAGATATATACACAATACCAAACGCGTTGATGATATTAGATGAGACGCTTTCAGCCAGTCTGGCTCCTGTGGCTAAAAGAATATTGCGCGGGTGTTTACGAAATAGCTCAATTAATGGCAGCGATGCTTTTTCCTGGGATTTAGACTGCTGGCGTTTTCTGAAATCCAACGTTTCTTCGGTGTGCAAACGAATAAACATACCGACGATCAACATCACTGCAGATAACCAAAATGGAATACGCCATCCCCACGAAAGAAACTGTTCCTGAGTGAGGAAGTAATCGCAAAGCGTAAAAACCCCCGTTGCCAGCATAATGCCAACAGATGCAGCCATTTGGGGTAAAGATCCAAGGAACCCGCGTTTTTCCTCCGGTGCGGATTCGATGGTCATCAGAGCAGCGCCTCCGTATTCACCTCCTAGTCCAAACCCCTGAATCAGGCGAAGTAACATCAACAACAAAGGAGCCCAAATGCCAATGTCCTTGTATACAGGAAGAAATCCTATTAAAAATGTTGATGTTCCTATAATACCCAGCGTCCAGATAAGCGTTATTTTTCGACCAACCTTATCGCCAAAATGACCGAACACAATCCCCCCCAACGGGCGGGATAAAAAACCTACACCAAACGTTGCGAAAGAGGCAATTAAACCAATTAAGGGGTCGCTGTCAGGAAAAAATAAAGGCGCAAAAACAAGGCCCGCAGCAGTACCAAAAATAAAAAAGTCATACCATTCAAGTAGCGCGCCAGCAAAACTTCCAATTACTACACGGCGCATTGCTTTACCAGATAATCCTTTGCTCGGTTCACGTAATCTTTCAGACATAATTTCCTCTCCGCTACGGCGAGAAATCTGTAGTGCGGGCACCACAAATAATAGAAAGTCGCGTTCGATGGCGCACCGGTGCATACCGGTACGCGATTATTTTATTTTTCCAACTCTGCCAGAACCTGAGCATCCTCAGCATCCACATTCACACTAAGCGGCTCCCACTTGATTAATACACAGGTCAGGAATCCCAGGAACGGTATGATTGCCAGCCAATAGAATGCGTCTGTTTTCAGTGCTCCCCACAACATAGGCCAGAAAATCAGCCCCGCGATAGCACCTGTACGCATAATGGCGCGAGCAAATCCCACCCCAGTAGGACGAATTACGGGTGGATACGACAGCGTCGCAATAGTCATACCTAACCCACCAGGCCCCGCAGAGTGGAAAAAGATGATAGCGCCCAGCAGCCCCAAAGAAAGCCATGGATTCGTCGTCGATAACATACCCAACGCAACTAATGCCAGCGAGACAACGGCAAAACCATACATCGACTGCAGTCGAGTGCCGAAGCGTTGAAGGATCAGCGACCCTATCAGCCCACCAGAGATACCGCACAGCGCATTCACTACAGCTGAACCTGCCAGCGCACCAGTCAATCCACCGCTCAATATACCTGCCAACGTCAGCGGCAGATAAAGGCCAACCGCGTTGTACTGCCATGCCTGCATAGTGGCAACAACACAACCAAGGATGGTACGTTTACGATACCGGCTGTTGAACAAGATCCTGTAGCCACCTCGTAGCTCATTTTCTTGTTTTTCTGACACCTGTGCTGTCGATTGTTCCTCCACCCTTGCATGGACACCGTAGCGTTTTTTCAGGATTCGGCAGGCTTCATCATCATAGCGTCCCACCCGTGCAGCCCACATCGCAGACTCACCGATAAAGAAGTAGCGCAGGATCATAATAATGACGGCGAACAACGAACCGATAAAGATCCCGTAACGCCAGAGCTGCTCTTCTGAAATACCCGCAAACAGAAGAGGCAACAGAACCAGATATACGACCGTTGTTGATACATACCAGGCCATCTGCCAGAGATTAACGGATGTGCCTGTTTTTTTTGATGCTGAACCGCGCAGCTCCGCCACCGCATTTGTCGCCAGAGGGAAATCGATCCCCAATCCAAATCCCATAATGACGCGACATACCAATACCCACCAGATGTTCGGCGCAACGGACACTAATGCAGCCCCCAGGGTGCAAAGCGTCATCCCGATCAAAAAAGCGCGTCGCTGACCGAAGCGATTGATAACATAGTTTGACAATAGTCCGCCGATTAGCGCGGCGACTAGCACAGAGGCATTGACTGTCGCAGCAAGTCCGGGAGATATGCCAAACTGAGCTGCTATGTATTTATTCCCAAACCCGACCATCGCGGCCTGATAGGCATCAATCAGAATGCCACCCAGAGCGATAAGGATAACGCCTATATTAGCATGCACTGCTGAGTTTTTATTAACAATATCAATTACATCCTGAGGTCTACCGATAGTATAAAGTGCAGGGTTCGAGAAATGACTCATCACTGTATCCCTTTTTAGAGTTGTAGAGCGGCGCTGCATTTCACAGCGCCGGACAGAGGTAAGGACAATCAGGCATCAGCAAACTGCAGTAACACTTTTATTGAGTCATTCTCCTGAGCCCGCTCAAAGGCCCTGGCGGCCTCGCTAACGGGATACAAATCAGTCACCAGATCGCTGGAATCAAAACGACCATCAGCTAACCACTCAATCACCGCATCGAAATCCTCTGGCAGATACATACCGGAACTGAGCAAGTCGCGTTCAAATCGCTGCATCATGGGCAGCGGAATCTCACGTGGACCACTCGGTACCCCCATACAAACGATGGTTCCACCCGCAATCACCCGCGTGCAGGCTTCAGTTAGCGTGCTCTGTGCGGCGACAACATCAATAGCGCCGGTAAATCGGGCATCATTATCCAGTTCACCAGGAGCGTAAACGTCTGCAGCCCCCAGTTTTAGCGCCAGCGCCCGCTTCGCCCCGTCAGGTTCAATGACAGTAATTTTGCCTGCTCCCATGATGCGGAGCGCCTGCACAATGGAAAGCCCGATGGTCCCAGCGCCAATAACCAGCACACTCTCCATGGCAGTTTCCGGCATTCTGCTGACACAATGACGCGCGCAGGCCGCTGGCTCAGCAAATGCCAGCACTTTTAACGGCAGTGAAGGCGGCGCAACATGACAGTTACGTGCAGGAACAACGTGCAAAGAGCGAGCAAAACCTGGAGCGCGAAAACCAGCTACCTGTGGAGGTTCGCAGAGATTAAAGCGCCCTGCTTTACAGGCGCGGCATTCCATACAGGCCATGGTAGGATCGACAACCACATGATCCCCGACGTTCACCGTTGTCACCTCACTGCCCACCTCTATAATCCGTGCGGCAATTTCGTGCCCCGGCACCACAGGTGGTTTAGCAAATGGGTGTTTGCCTTGTAGTACATGTAAATCAGAACCACAAATACCGTAAAAAACCGGCGCAATACGTACTTCATGAGGCTTAAGTGCCTGGCGTGGCTGCTCTATGCACTGGGTCGTCACTTTCCCAATGTCAGAAAATAAAACTTGTGTAACCTTGTCCATTTTTATTCTCCAGCGACGTTCGAAATTAGCGTTGAGACATACACTCATCGACAATATCTGCCAGCTTCTGCAGCCGGGGGACTGATACTTCACGCAGTACAGTGTCTGGATCCTGCGCGCCGATCACTGATGCCCAGATAGCACGTCCAGCCAGGAAGCCTGACGCTCCTCCCATCATCGCAAGACGCACGGCGCGGCCAAAATTGTCAGCTTCAACTCCCGTTGAAAGAATGACCCATGGCATTTTTATTTGCGTGCTCAGCTTTTTACAGGCCTCAATAACGGTTTGGTCGTCCCCTTTGCCGAACAGCGGCATTTCAGCTTTATAGAGGTCCGCACCGGTACTACCTAATTCAGTTGCTGCAGCGACAATTGCGGCCTCACGATCGAACGACAGCCCACGGCGAGGAGGTCTGACAACGGGTTCAATGATGCTCACCAACCCCGCGCTACGACAGCGTTCAACATACTTCTCAACCATTGCCAGTCGTTCCTCTGCGGGTTCGTCTTCACGCCACAGCACCAGCAGCTTCATCGCCTTACCACCCATAGCGCGGATGGCATGTGGGTCGACCGACATATCGATTTCCACACTGTCGACCGGTACGCCATTACCAGCATAAAAATAATCTGCAGAGGCGATAAGCCCGCAGGATTCAGCCGCCGCGCCCTGTTCAACAATTTGATCAAAACAGAATTGCTTGTCAGCCAGTACTGCCGATGCATAGGGTGAAAGAATACGGGTTGCGGCAACTTTAAAATCTGTGAGCACACGGTCCGAAACAGGTTTCTGCTGACCTGCGGCGACAAACATCTGTCGCATAGCTTCACGCTGATCAACTGCCAGCATGGCGAAGCCACCGTTAGGACGAGAAATATCTTTAAGGGTATAAGGGGAAGTCATAATTACTCCTGTCATTGTCGATTTTTGTACATCAATTAAATAACCCAGCCTGCTGGCGCATTTGTGTTAGCAATGCACTCCAGTCCTGACGACCACGCCCGCTGATGCTGGCTGAGTGATAATAGGTTTCTGCTACCTGCCCCATGCCTAATGGAACTCCGGTTTGTTTTGCAACATCGACGGCGATTCGCAGATCTTTCAGCGCCAGATCCACCATAAAAGCTGGGGAAAGGTCGCCTTTTAAAACCTTACCGGGCCACGTTGTCGTAAAGTGGCCTTTACCTGCGGCGGTACCGCTCATCACCTTGATTGCTACCGCTAAATCCAGGCCCAGTGATTCGCAGAGTACTGCGGCTTCAGAAGAAAGCGCATTCAGCGCAATACTCATATAGTTGTTGATGAGTTTGACGCGGATTCCCATCCCTGGCCCACCGGCCGCAATCAGCTCAGACCCCATACACATCAATACAGGACGGGCCCGTTCGACGAGCTCGGGTGTGCCTCCTGCTAAAATCAGCAACGTACCGTCTTTTGCGTTATCAGACGTTCTACCTACGGGGGCATCCATCATCGCAATGCCTTTTTCCTGCATGTCATGAATCAAAGCATCTGTTTGCAACGGGTGAATAGTGGACATATCAATGACGAGTGCGTCCGGCGACAGTGTGTGGACTGCACCGTCCTCACCTAACAAAACCTGCCTGACAATGTCCCCATTTGGCAGCATAGTAATGACGATGTCCGCGTCTGAAGCGGCATCCTTTGGGGTTTGTGCAGGGGTGGCGCCTTTCTCTACAAGCTCCGCTACTGCATCCTGATTAATGTCAAAAACACATAAACGATACCCTTTCAGCAGCAGATTACTGGCCATTGGGCTGCCCATTTGGCCGAGTCCAAGAAAGGCGATATTTGTCATGATTGGCTCCTGCGATTTATGACCAAAAAGTTACATTCATAGAGTAATCACCGTCTTTTTTGATCATATTTGTAATTTAAAGTCAAAAACAAGACACATGTCACTAATTGGATCATTTATGTAATTAAAATGAACACAAGCTGACTTAATCAATAAAGGAATAGACAGATATGACCAGAATTGCATGCGTGGGAATTGCCGTTCACGACCGGATTTACTCAGTCGATACCCTGCCGACAGGGGGAGGAAAATATCAGGCCAGCCGCTATATGGAGGTGGGTGGAGGCCCGGCATCTACTGCTGCTGTGGCTATCGCGCGACTCGGAGGAGTGGTCGATTTTATAGGTCGCGTGGGTGATGATGATTGCGGCAATAAACTCATTGCCGAACTTCAACGATGGGGAGTCAATACACAATGGTGTCGTCAGTATCCTAACGCGCGTTCATCACAGGCAACCATTATCGTGGACAAGGAGGGCGAGCGCGCCATCGTTAACTACCCCAGCCCAGATTTACCTGTCGATGCCCAATGGCTGGAGGCGGTGGATTTTTCGGAATATGACATCGTTCTGGCAGATGTACGCTGGCATGAAGGTACGCTTAAAGCCTTCAGCATGGCGCGTGAAGCACGTATTCCGACGCTTCTGGATGCCGACGTAACCACTCAGGACATTACACCGCTGGTGGCTCTCGCCGATCACGCTGTTTTCTCAGCTCCCGGGCTCAGACTTATGACGGCGACATCCGATAGTCGCGATGGCCTTCAGCAGGCCGCAACGTGTACTGAAGGAAAGGTTTATGTCACGCAAGGACATGAAGGAGCGCTGTGGATGGACGATGAACATTTTTGTCATTTTCCAGCGTTTTCGGTTAATGTTATCGATACAACCGGTGCCGGAGATGTTTTCCATGGTGCAATGGCCCTGGGAATTGCCGAAAAAATGACGACAGAACAGGCTATTCGCTTTGCCAGTGCCGTAGCAGCATTAAAATGCACTCAGCCCGGTGGACGCGCCGGAATTCCCGACCGTGAGCATACTGAATCATTTTTGTCATTTTTTCGGTAATATCAGCGGTATTTTACCGAGACTAACAGGAGAGTTCATGAGCATCATCGAACTGACTGGTAATCCGAGACACGATCTGCTCGTTCAGTACATTGCTGAGCGTGGCTACATGAATATTGAAGAGCTCGCACAGTTGCTTGATGTATCAACACAGACTGTGCGACGTGATATTCGTAAACTCAGCGAGCAAGGATTAATCACGCGCCATCATGGTGGCGCAGGTCGGGTTTCCAAAGGGATAAACACATCGTTAGAACAACGTGAGATGTTCCTGGCCCAGGAAAAATGCGCAATGGCAGAGGCCATCGTCGATTATCTCCCTGAACACTGTACCGTATTCATTACGGTTGGTACGACTGTCGAGGCTGTTGCGCGTGCCTTACTGGAACGAAAAGATCTGCGGATTATCACCAATAGTCTTCGTGTTGCTCATATTCTTTATAAAAATCCAGAACTAGAAGTCATGGTGCCAGGTGGAACACTGCGATCGCACAATGGCAGTATTGTCGGCCCGGGTGTCGTCAGTTTTATTGAAGGGTTCAGGGCAGATTATCTTATCACCAGTATTGGTGCGATAGACAAGGACGGTACGTTGCTCGAATTCGATGTTAATGAAGCGATAGTAGCGAAAAGTATGATTGCTCATGCACGCCATACGTTGCTTGTTTCTGACCACACCAAATTTGATGCATCAGCGGCAGTCTCTATTGGTAATGCGCGCGAAGTGACGGCATTCTTTATGGATACCCAGCCACCAGCGTCATTCACTCAATTACTTGCTCAAGAAAAGGTTGAACTCATTATTGCCGAATAAGCCAGATGCCTTCTGAAATTCGAAATCAATAATTCCTATCCCGTTTAACCGTGGTCAAGATGCAAGGCATGGGCAATATTTGCCTGTGCCTGCTGTTATTCGCCTTCATACAGACAGGATATCGGAAAAGACTATCCCAATGAGTTTAACATCGAATCAGTCATAAGATTTACTGCATACGACGACTATCCCGCTCCCTGTGTACGCGCGCCTCTTCTCTACCAGAAAAACACCACCTGCCTTTGAGAACTGATCCAATGACGTCAAAAGGAACAATGGGTCACTAATAACAAAAAAGCCCGACGCAATGCGGGCTTCAGGCTTTTATGAACGCAGATGATGTTCAGTGAATAATCACTTGCTTTTCTTAATGTGTTTAATCAAACGCTTACGCTTACGCATCTGGTTCGGCGTCAGGGTGTTTCGCTTGTTGGCGAACGGGTTATCCCCTTCCTTGAACTGAATGCGAATCGGCGTACCCATGACGTCCAGCGATTTGCGGAAGTAGTTCATCAGGTAGCGTTTGTAGGAGTCCGGCAGGTCTTTCACCTGGTTGCCGTGAATAACCACGATCGGCGGATTATAGCCACCGGCGTGGGCATATTTCAGCTTCACGCGACGGCCGCGCACCAGCGGCGGCTGGTGATCTTCTGCCGCCATGTTCATGATGCGGGTCAGCATTGCGGTGCTGACGCGGCGGGTGGAGCTGTCGTAGGCTTCACGAACGGATTCGAACAGGTTGCCTACGCCGCTGCCGTGCAGCGCCGAAATGAAGTGCACGCGGGCGAAATCGATAAAGCCCAGACGGTAGTCGAGGGTCTCTTTGACCTGCTCCTTCACTTCCTGGCTCAGACCGTCCCACTTGTTGACCACGATAACCAGCGAGCGGCCGCTGTTAAGGATAAAGCCGAGCAGGGAGAGATCCTGGTCGGAAATGCCTTCGCGGGCATCAATAACCAGCAGCACCACGTTGGCGTCTTCAATCGCCTGCAGGGTTTTGATTACGGAGAATTTTTCCACCACATCGGTGATTTTTCCGCGCTTGCGCACCCCGGCGGTGTCGATAAGTACGTACTCACGTTCATCGCGCTCCATCGGAATATAGATGCTGTCGCGCGTGGTGCCCGGCATGTCGTACACCACAACGCGATCTTCGCCGAGGATACGGTTAGTTAGCGTTGACTTACCTACGTTCGGACGGCCAACGATGGCGAGCTTGATCGGCAAATCCTGTGGATTGAAATCGTCCTCCGGCTCTTCAGCCTCTTCGCCGTTTTCATCAGCCTCAAACTGCGCCCAGTATTCAGCGTCTTCATCCACTTCTTCCGCCGGGTCGACGTCTTCCATCCACGGCAGCAGCACGTGCTCCAGCAGGCTGGTGACGCCGCGGCCGTGGGAAGCGGCGATCGGATAGATCTCGCCCAGGCCCAGCGACCAGAAGTCGGAAACCGCCTGATCGGGATCGATACCGTCGGTTTTGTTCGCCACCAGGAAGGTTGGCTTTTCACGGGCGCGCAGATGTTTGGCGATCGCTTCATCCGCCGGCATCAGGCCCGCGCGCGCATCGACCATAAACAGCACCACGTCGGCTTCTTCAATCGCCAGCAGCGACTGCTCCGCCATACGGGTTTCCACGCCCTCTTCGGTGCCATCGATACCGCCGGTATCGATACAGATGAACTCGCGGCCTTCCACTTCAGCACGACCGTACTTACGGTCACGAGTCAGACCCGGAAAATCCGCGACCAGCGCATCTCGGGTGCGCGTCAGACGGTTAAACAGCGTGGATTTTCCTACGTTTGGGCGCCCGACAAGCGCGACCACAGGTACCATGATAAAAACCTCTTAAAAACGTAAAACAGGAAAACGGCCCCTGTAGCAGACAGGAGCCGTTTAAATTAATGCACGACCGCCGTTATTAACGCGTAATCGAATACAGCGTGCCGTCTTTCGCCTGAATCAGCAGTCGACCGTCGGCCACAACCGGATCGGTCTGGAAGCCGGAGCTGTCCACTTCCTGCTGGGCCACAAAGCGGCCATCCTGCGGGTTGAGCCAGTGCATATAGCCTTCGCTATCGCCAACCACCAGGCTTCCATTATACAACACCGGAGACGTCAGCAGACGGTGCAGCAGATCGCTTTGCGTCCACAGCGTTACGCCGCCGTCGGTAGAGAGCGCCAGAATGCGGTCATTTTGATCCACCAGGTAGATACGGTTGCCGTCGATGACGAAATCATTCACCGAACCAAGCTCGCGCTTCCACATAATCTGGCCGCTACGCAGATCCAGCGCCGTCAGGTTGCCGTTATAGGCCAGCGCGTACACCACGCCGTTAACCACGACGGGCGTCGTATCCACATCGCTCAGACGATCGATTTCGGTCGGGCCGGTGGCCTGAGAAATACGCTGCTGCCAAATCATCTGGCCCTGCTGCATCAGCACTGCGCTGACGCGGCCGTTGTCGCCGCCCACAATCGCAGCGCCATAGGCCACCGCCGGTGCGGATTCGCCGCGCAGGGACAGCGATGGCATGTCCAGGTTAACCGTCCACTTCACCGCGCCGTCGCTTTCGTTCAGCGCCTGCAGCTGTCCGTTGCCGGTATGAACCAGCACCATACCGTCGCTCACCACCGGACGAGATACCGCTTCGCCGGCGACGCGGGTCTGCCAGGCGACAGAGCCGTCGCTGGTATTCAGCGCGTAAACCTGCGCCTTCTCAGAGCCGACGTACACGTGGCCGCCGGAAACCGTCAGGCCGCCGGACAGCAGCGCCGGAAGGTGCGAGAACCAGCCGTCTTTTTCCGCCAGGTTCACGGACCAGACTTCTTTACCGCTGTCCGCGTTTAACGCCTTCACGGTGCCTTTACGATCGGCGGCATACACCACGCTATCGGCAAACGTCGGGTGCAGGTTGGAATAGAAATCGCCAATACCGCTACCGACGGAGGTGCTCCATGCGGTAGACGGAGTAAACTGGTTTTCCACCTTCGGCAGCGGAGACATTTTGACCACATCTTCTTCGCTGTTAAACAGTGAACAACCGCTCAATAACGTAACAGAAAGCAGTCCTGGCAAAAGTAATTTACGCAGTTGCATCGGGTCCCTCTCAGATGGACAAATTATTCATTTTCATGCGCATCATTTCGCTGAGTGCTGGCGAAGCATCGCTTTTCACACCCGCTTCCCAGGCGGCGCGAGCCCCCTGCTTATCGCCTTTACTCAACAGAATTTCGCCGCGTAAATCTGCAACGATCGCCGTCCAGCCTTCCCCTTTAATACCTTCAAGGGTTTTCAGCGCGGCGTCAGGTTGTTTCATCTGCAGCTGAACGCGGGCAAGACGCATGTTGATAACGGATTTAAGGTTATCGTCAGATGCGGCCGCCAGCCCCTGCTGCAGCTGTTTTTCGGCATTTTCCAGCTGGTTCTTATCAACGAACTGCTGTGCCAGTTCCAGCGACGCGAATGCGCCGTAGGTATTTTTTTCAGCGGCGGCGAATTTTTCCGCCGCGCTCAGCGCGTCAGGTTTGCCGCTGCTCAGCGAAGAAACCGACTGCTCATAGGCCAGAGAAGCGTCTCTGGCGTTATTTTCCTGATGCGACGTCCAGTAACGCCAGCCCACCAGCGCACCTACCCCCAGGATCACACCTACCGCCAGTGCTATGCCGTTCTCCGAAAAGAAACGCTTGATGGCATCGACCTGATCGTTTTCGTTACTGTAGATTTCCACGCAATCCTTCTCCTGAATATAATATTCGGGCAATTAACCCAGCAGTGTGCGCAAATGCGCGGCAACGCTATCCTGCGCTACGGTCGTCTGCTCGCCAGAGCGCAAATCTTTCACCACCACGGAGCGCTCGGCAATTTCTGATTCACCCAGCACCAGTGCGACGCGAGCGCCCCACTTATCGGCACGGGCGAACTGCTTCTTAAAGTTACCGCCGCCGTGGTTGGTCATCAGCTTGACGCCCGGCAGTTGGTCGCGCACGTCTTCCGCCAGACGCATTGCGGCGGACTGCGTGTCGTTACCAGCGGCAACCAGGTATATATCGACAACAGGATCGGCTTTAAATTCCGGGTTAACTGCCTGAACCAGCAAAACTAATCGCTCAAGGCCCATCGCAAAGCCAACGGCTGGCGCCGCGCGGCCGCCCAGCTGCTCCACCAGGCCGTCATAGCGACCGCCCGCACAGACCGTCCCCTGCGAGCCCAGGCTGTTGGTGACCCACTCGAACACGGTACGGTTGTAGTAGTCAAGGCCGCGCACCAGGCGCTGGTTGACAGTATACGCGATGCCCGCCGCGTCAAGCAGCGCGCAGAGACCGGAAAAATGTTCGCGAGAATCGTCGTCCAGATAATCGCCCAGCGCCGGCGCGTTATCCAGCAGCGCCTGCACGTCCGGGTTTTTGGAATCCAGCACGCGCAGCGGGTTAGTGTACATGCGGCGTTTGCAGTCTTCGTCGAGCTTGTCTTTGAACTGCTCAAGATACGCCACCAGCGCTTCACGGTAGTTCGCGCGGGCTTCCAGAGAACCAATCGAATTCAGCTCAAGGCTGACGTGCTCAGAGATGCCGAGCGCGCGCCACCAGCGGGCGGTCAGCATAATCAGCTCGGCGTCAATATCCGGCCCCTGCAGGCCAAACACTTCGCAACCCAGCTGATGGAACTGACGATAGCGCCCTTTCTGCGGACGCTCGTGGCGGAACATCGGGCCGATGTACCACAGACGCTGTTCCTGATTGTACAGAAGACCATGCTCAATGCCGGCGCGTACGCAGCCCGCAGTCCCTTCCGGACGCAGCGTCAGGCTGTCGCCGTTGCGGTCCTCAAAGGTATACATCTCTTTTTCAACCACGTCGGTGACTTCACCGATCGCGCGTTTGAATAACGGGGTCTGCTCTACAATCGGTAAACGGATTTCGCTGTAACCGTAGCTGCCGAGCACCTCTTTCAGCGTGCCTTCAATGCGCTGCCAGAGAGCGGTTTCGCCCGGCAGATAATCGTTCATGCCGCGGATGGCTTGAATGTTTTTTGCCACGTTTATTCTCTTTATATATACAAAAATGAACCCAGACGCTTAGGTAGCGCCGCGGGTTCAATCATACACGGGAAGCGTATCGCTTCCCAACACGTTATTTTGCGTCAACCTGCTGAACGTCTATCCGGCGCGCTTCATCAAGCATGCTTGCTTTTGCGCGGATGCGGGCCTCCAGCTGGCTGATCATATCGTCGTTATCCAGCCGGTCTTTACGCACGCCGTCTTCATACAGGCCGCTTTTCTTATTGCCGCCCGTTACGCCCAGCGTCGACACCAGCGCTTCGCCAGGCCCATTCACCACGCAGCCGATAATGGACACGTCCATCGGCGTGATAATGTCTTCCAGACGCTGCTCCAGCGCATTCACGGTGCCGATAACGTCGAACTCCTGGCGCGAACAGGTCGGACAGGCGATGAAGTTGATCCCGCGGGAACGAATACGCAGCGACTTCAGGATATCGAAACCGACCTTGATCTCTTCCACAGGATCGGCCGCCAGCGAAATACGCAGCGTATCGCCGATCCCTTCGGACAGCAGCAGGCCGAGGCCGATCGCCGATTTCACCGCGCCCGCCCGGGCGCCGCCGGCTTCGGTGATCCCCAGATGGAGCGGCTGATCGATCTGCTTCGCCAGCAGGCGATACGATTCAACCGCGAGGAATACATCCGACGCTTTTACGCTGACTTTAAACTGAGAGAAGTTCAGACGATCGAGATGATCGACGTGGCGCATGGCGGATTCGAGCAGCGCCTGCGGCGTCGGCTCGCCGTACTTTTCCTGCAGATCTTTTTCCAGCGACCCGGCGTTTACGCCGATGCGGATCGGAATGTTTTTATCGCGCGCGCAGTCGACAACCTGGCGAATACGCTCTTCGCTGCCGATATTGCCCGGGTTGATGCGCAGGCAGTCAACGCCGTATTCCGCCACTTTCAGGGCGATACGGTAGTCGAAATGGATGTCCGCCACCAGCGGAACGCTGACCTGCTGCTTGATAAGCTTAAAGGCTTCCGCCGCATCCATCGTCGGTACGGAAACACGTACGATATCCGCCCCGACGCGCTCCAGCGCTTTAATTTGGTTAACCGTCGCCTCCACATCGGTGGTGCGCGTATTGGTCATAGACTGTACGGCGATGGGAGCCCCATCGCCAACAGGCACGTTCCCAACGTAAATACGTGTCGATTTTCTACGTTGAATGGGGGCCTGGTTATGCATGAAAAATCTCCCGCGTTACGCGTTTATCACTGTGCCGGAGAAGCTTCGGCATTCAGCGTGAAACGCGCAACCTGGTTAGTTCTGATAAAGCGGCTCAAATCGACCGGTTTACCCTGGAACTGAATCTGTACCGCCGCCGGCGCGCCAATCTTAAGCTTATACGGCGCCTGGCCGGCTAAGTTAAGCGTACCGCCTTTGCGCTGCAGGCCGCTGAACAGCTTTTTGCCCGTTGCGTCAGAGACTTCCAGCCAGCAGTCGGCGTTAAAGTTCATCACCAGCGCGTTAGGGTCTGCCGCCGGAGAAGTGATGCCCGCCTGGCTGGTCGGCAGCGGCGCGCCGTTGGCCGCAGCAGCGGCCGGTGCGGTCGGCGCCGGATCGACGTTCGCCTGAGACGGCGCAACCACAGCGCCGGCCTGCGCGTTTGCCGCCGGGGCTGGCGCCGCATTGGCTTGCGCCGTCGCGGCAGGCGCAGCATCCGCTGAGGTAGCCTGCGGCGCAGCGGCATTTGCATCCGGCGCCTGGCTCTGGGCGGCGCTGGTGTCCAGCGGCACGTTCTGGCTGCTGCCGCTGTCGTTAGTGTTCAGCTCGGCGCTTGACTGATCGGCCATGCTGGTGATCTCTTCCTGCTGCGCTTTGTGGTTTTGCCACCACCAGGCGCCGGTCAGGCCAACCACCACAAACAGCACCAGCCAGGTGAAGCTCATCAGCCAGCCATCGCGTTTTTTACGGCGTTTACCTAAGGCGAAGGTCTGCATCGGCGCAACTTTGGCGGCCTTAACCGGCGCCTGTTTCGCCATCATCGGCAGCAGCTCTTCCTCCGGAATATGGACAAGGCGTGCATAGGAGCGGATATAGCCACGCAGGAACGTTGAGGCGAGGTCGGCAGGGGCCTTATCGTCTTCAATATCGCGAACCGTGGAAACCTTCAGGCATAAGCGTTCAGCGACGGCTTGCTGGCTGAGTCCGAGTTGTTCACGGGCATTACGCAGGCGCGTTCCCGTGGTCTGTGCTGCTTGTGAGTCTTGAGTGGCTTCAGTATTCATTCGCTACAGCTGCTGGTACGTAAATTTAAGGTTCTGGTGTCGGAAACCCGCACCCCGAAACATCTGCTCGGTAAACGTAAGATAAACAGTATAAGACTGCCAGGTGAGCGATGACAAACCCCGCGCCCGACCTGTTTTTTACCCCGCTACATACTGCCTCAATCATGGCGGAAACGCACCGTAATTATTAACCGCATCAGTACGTTTCGCCTACTCCTTAAACATATTACCTGCCGCGCGCCATCCCGGACGCGCGGACTACGGTTTATCAGACCGCCTTGACGGCGATCGGTTCACCCTGCATACGCTTACGCATTGTGCGCTTGGTACGGTCGATAACATCGCCGGCCAGCTGACCGCAGGCGGCGTCAATGTCGTCGCCGCGGGTTTTACGCACAATGGTGGTGAAACCGTAATTCATCAATACCTTCGAGAAACGGTCGATACGGCTGTTGGAGCTGCGGCCATACGGCGCGCCCGGGAACGGGTTCCACGGAATCAGGTTGATCTTGCACGGCGTATCTTTCAGCAGTTCCGCCAGCTGATGCGCGTGCTCGGTACCGTCGTTCACATGGTCCAGCATGACGTATTCAATCGTCACGCGTCCCTGGTTGGCGTTCGATTTTTCCAGATAGCGACGCACGGCCGCCAGGAAGGTCTCAATATTGTACTTTTTGTTGATCGGTACAATTTCATCGCGAATTTCATCGTTCGGCGCGTGCAGGGAAATCGCCAGCGCGACGTCAATCATATCGCCAAGCTTATCCAGCGCCGGAACAACGCCGGAGGTGGAGAGCGTGACGCGGCGCTTCGACAGACCGAAACCGAAATCATCCAGCATGATTTCCATCGCCGGAACCACGTTAGTCAGGTTCAGCAGCGGCTCGCCCATCCCCATCATCACCACGTTGGTGATCGGGCGCTGACCGGTGACTTTCGCCGCGCCGATAATTTTCGCTGCGCGCCACACCTGGCCGATAATTTCCGACACGCGCAGGTTACGGTTAAAGCCCTGCTGCGCGGTCGAACAGAATTTGCACTCCAGCGCGCAGCCCACCTGGGAAGAGACGCACAGCGTGGCGCGATCGTCTTCCGGGATGTATACGGTTTCAACGCGCTGATCGCCCACCGCAATCGCCCATTTGATGGTGCCGTCGGAGGAGCGCTGCTCTTCCACGACGTCCGGCGCGCGAATTTCGGCGACCTCTTTCAGTTTACCGCGCAGCACTTTGTTGATGTCAGTCATCTCATCAAAGTTATCGCAGCAGTAGTGATACATCCATTTCATCACCTGATCGGCGCGAAACGGCTTCTCGCCGAGATTATGGAAAAACTCGCGCAGCTGCTGACGGTTTAAATCCAGCAGGTTAATTTTGGCATCTTTATTCGGTACCGTCAGAGCGGCGTTATCAGGCGTGACAATTTGTTCAGACATAATCTATTCCGGCCTCGTTATTACACGTTATGGCCCCTGGAGGGTTGAAAAAGAAACGCCCCGGTGAGCATCTGCTCGTCCGGGGGCGTGGCATTGTACAAATTCTGCTGCACAGATGCCACGCCTGCACGCGGCATTTGCTAAATAAAGTGTAAACCTAATTACACTTGTGCGCGATTAGCGGGTGCGCGGGCACACTTCGCCTTCGCCGAAGAAGTAGGCGATTTCGCGTTCAGCGGATTCAACGGAATCAGAACCGTGGGTGCCGTTTTCGGTCAGGCTGTCGGCATAGTCTGCGCGCAGGGTGCCTGCCAGCGCGTTGGCCGGGTTGGTGGCGCCGAGGATTTCGCGATGACGACGGACGGCATCTTCACCTTCCAGCACGGTGACAACGATAGGACCAGAAGTCATGAAGCCAACCAGACCGTCGAAGAACGGCTTGCCCTGGTGCTCGGCGTAGAAGCCAGCCGCTTTCTCAGACGTCAGGTGCAGCATTTTGGTGCCAACGATTTTCAGCCCTGCGGTTTCGAAACGCGCAAAGATATTGCCGATAACGTTTTTTGCCACCGCGTTTGGTTTAATGATGGAAAAAGTACGTTCGATAGCCATGTTTACCTCTGTATGATGTTCTGTGTAGCGCTTACGCGGTTTAGGTTGTGGCGCGGATTATAATGACCCACACGCGGTTTGCCTATGGACATAGATAACATTTTTTTAAAATAAGATGAGTTTCAGCAACACTTATCGTCTCTGCGCCAAAACGCGTCTTATTGCAGGGTAAAGCTGGCGGTCGCCACCTGCCCTGCCTCATCCATCACCACCAGCTGATATTCGCCGGGCTGCTCCAGCGATAGCGTCGTCGCGGCTCCGCGGCTTTCCGTCGGCTCGCCGTTGACAAACCACCAGCGTCGTCCCTCTCCCCCGGTGGTCTGCAGCGCCAGCGCGGCGCGATTTTCGCCCGGCAGGCGTTTGATGACCGCGCCATCGCGCACGCCGGAGAGCGTCAGCGGAATAAGATCCTGCTGGTGCAGCGGCGGACAGGTCGTCGACGCCGGAGGCAGCCTGGCTGCGCGCCGCTCGCTGACGGGCAGCCAGGGTTCCAGCGGCAGCGGCCAGACGTCGAGCGTTGACGCTTTCGCGCCCGGACAATCGGCGGCGACGCGCGCCCCTTTTTCATCCAGCCAGACCGGGAAGCGGATCCCCCGACTCCCCTCCTGATCGGGTAACAATAGCGTCGGCGGCTGGCTGTCGTCCAGCAGCCATGTCGATAAACGGCGGCGGCAGTTGCTGTCGCCTGCAGGAAGCGCCTGGCCGCCCGGCCAGCAGACGGTCGCGGCGCTCACCGAAGGGGGACGCGGGTCCGTCGGCAGCCCGTTTTTTACGCTCGCCGCCCGCGCCAGCAGCAGATTGCTGACCTGATTGAGCAGCGGTATCGCGCTGATAAAGCCAAACTGCCCCACCACCGGCGTACCGTCCGGCCTGCCGGTCCAGATGCCGATAACATAGCGGGCGTTAACGCCGATGGCCCAGGCATCGCGATAGCCGTAGCTGGTGCCGGTTTTCCACGCCAGCGGCACCGTCTGCGGCAGCGAGGCGTCCGGCAGCGGCTGTTCTTCTCCGGCAAGAATGCGGCGAACGATCCACGCGCTGCCGGGCGACAGCAGCGGTCGCTCAATGAGCGGATCGCTCGCCAGCATGCGCAGCCGCCCGGCTTTCCCCTGGCGGGCGAAAGCGCTGTAGGCCGCGGCGATATCCGCCAGACGCGCCCCCGCGCCGCCGAGGATCAGCGACAGGTTCGGCTCCGCGCCGTTGGGCAACAGCAGCGGCAGCCCGGCGTTGCGCAGGCGAGCGGCAAACTGCTTTGGTCCATAGGCTTCCAGAACCTGCACCGCCGGTAGGTTTAGCGAGCGCACCAGCGCGTCGCTCATGCTCACCGGGCCGTGAAAGCCGCTGTCGAAGTTGCCCGGGCGGTAGTCGCTAAAACGCCGCGGTACGTCCTGCAGCAGCGACGCCGGATGGATCAGCCCATCATCCATCGCCAGGCCATAGATAAACGGCTTCAGCACCGATCCCGGCGATCGCACGGCGGTGACCATATCGACATGGCCGAACCGGCTGTCGTCGGTAATGTCCACCGACCCCACCCAGCCGCGCACCTTCATCGACGTATGATCGATAACGATCATCGCCAGCGAGCTGCGCGGCGGCAGGCGGGATTTCCAGTTCAGCGCCAGCTCTTCCAGCTGACGCTGCAGCGCGGCATCAAGGGTGGTGACCACCTTTTCATCCCGGCTGCTGGCCAGCATTTTGCGGGAAAACAGCGGCGCCAGCTGCGGCATCTGCCGCGGGAACAGCCACACCGGCTCCTCCCGCGCCTCATCGACCTGCCGCGCCGACCAGATGCCCTGAGTCTGCATCCGCTGCAGCACTTTGTCCCGCGCGGCCTGCGCCCGCAGCGGCCAGCGGTCGGGACGCAGACGGCTCGGCGCCTGCGGCAGCACGGCCAGCAGCGCGGCTTCGGAATAGCTCAGCCGCGCGGGCGGTTTGCCGAGATACGCCCAGCTCGCCGCCCCAACGCCCTGCAGCGTGCCGCCAAACGGCGCCCGGTTGAGGTACAGCGTCAGGATCTGGCGCTTATCGAGGTGCCATTCCAGCTGCAGCGCGCGCCACAGCTGGCGGAACTTACCGCCAAAGGTACGGGGATGAGGGTCGAGCAGGCGCGCCACCTGCATCGTCAGGGTGCTGCCGCCGGAGATAACCCGCCCGGCGCGCAGATCCTGCCAGGCGGCCCGCATCACCGACAGCGGATTAACGCCGGGATGATCCCAGAACCAGCGGTCTTCGTACTGAATGAGCGCCTGTAAATAGCGCGGCGAAACGTCGTCAATAGCGACCGGATAGCGCCAGATCCCTTCGGCGTCGGCAAACCGCCACAGCGGCGTGCCGTCCTCGGCCACCACCACCCGGGCAGGCGCAACCTCTTTGAGCGGCAGCGGCCACAGGCGGTCAGCCGCCAGCACCGCCAGCCAGAGCAATACGAGCGCTCCCGCCAGCCGCAGCCAGCGGGAAGTTTTCAGGCGCCGAAAACGCATTTACGGCACGACGATCAGCGGGCCGCTGGCCGCACCCGTCGCCCGCCACTGCGGCACGTACATCGACTCCACCTGCGGCACCGGCACCTGATAAGCGCCCGGCGTCACCGCGCGCGCCAGATACACCAGCGTTACCGGCTGGTAAGGGCTGACGGCCACGGCGGCGACAAAGCGATCGTCGCGAAACTCGATGTGCTGAATATCCGCCTGCTGCATCTGACTAAGCAGGTTCTGCACCTCGCTGCCGTTCTCCTGCAGGCTGGCGCTGCTGTTCGCCAGGTTCTGGTTTTCCAGCTCAAGCCCGGCGGGCAGCAAATCAACCACCAGCGCATCCGGCACGTTCTGGTTCGCTTTAACCTGCAGATGAACCAGCACCAGCTCGCCGCTGCGCAGCGCGGAGAGCGATTTCGGCTGCCCGTCAGCGCCAAGGTACTGGCGCTCAATCTGCAGCACATTGCTGGCGGACGGCGGAGCTGACGCCGGATAGCCGCTGCTGTCCAGACGCAGCCACAGCGGCTGCGTGCCGGTATTCGTCACCTTCAGCGACGCCAGCTGGTCAGCATCCAGCGTGCGCCACTGCGCCTTATCGCCGTGCAGCGGCGCCGCGTCCAGCGAGGTCTGCGCCTGCCAGTCGCCCGGCAGGTCCTGCAGCCCTTTCGCCGCAAGGAACAGGGCGTTCATCTCCTGGGTGGAAAGCCAGCGCTCGCCGAAGGCCTGCTGCGACAACGTGTTCAGCAGCGCGTTCTGCGCCTCCGGCAGCAGTTTATTCTCTTCAAGCAGGCTCAGCATCAGCGCGTTATCGCGAAGCTGGCTGCCGTAATCCGCCATCCACTGGTTTTTATCCTGGCGCGCGGTGGTCAGCGCCAGCTGCAGCGCCTGAGCGCTGCGCGGCGCATCGCCCATGGCCTTCAGCGCCAGGCCGAGCTGCAGCAGCGGCAGCCCGGCTTTGGCCTGCGCGTGACGCTCCCAGATTTCGCGCAGCGCGCCGAGCGGCGCCTTCTGCTGACGCGCCAGCACCAGCGCGGCATAAGACTGCACGGCAAAGCGGCTGGCCTGGGCGTCGTCGCTGTAGCGAATGGTCATCAGCCCCGGTTCCTGCAGGTAGCGCAGCAGGCGGTTATTGCCCTTCGCCAGCGCTTCAGCCGGTACGCTGTAGCCCTGCTCGCCGGCGCGGACGAGGAAGTCCATCACGTAGGCCGTCAGCCAGTACTCTTCCGGCCCCTCTTTATCCCACAGCGCAAAACCGCCGTCGTCGCGCTGCATCTGCAGCAGGCGGGAGATACCCAGATCGACCGCCGCCCGACGTTTGTCGTCGCTGTCGCCGACGATGCCGAGGGATTTCAGCTGCGCGGCATTGGTGTACAGCGACGGGAACAGGCCGCTTGCGGTCTGCTCAAGGCAGCCGTACGGGTAAGCCTTCAGCTCGCGGATGTAGCGCGAGAGGTTCAGCGGCGGTTTACCGCTGAACAGCAGCTGCCCCTGCAGCGTCGCCGGTGAGAAACCCGTCACCTGCTCAGCGGGCGCCGTCCAGCTTTCGCCAGGCTGTAGCGCCGCGCCGGAATTCACCGTCTGCGCCGGGAATGCCGGGCGCACGCCGAGCGTCCACTGCTTATGGAACGGCGCAAAGGTTTCGCCCGGCAGGGCCAGGCCATCAACGGTGGCCTCCACCCGGCCATCGCCAAAGCCTTCCGCCGCGCTGACCGGTACGAACAGCGTCATGCGGGCGCCAGGCGCCAGGTTTACCGGCTGCGGCTGCGCGCTCTCCAGCGACAGCAGCCCGCTGGCGGCAAGCTTCACGCTCAGCGTCTGCGGTTTGTCCGTCAGGTTGGTCAAATCCAGCGTCAGGCGCGTCGTATCGCCACCGGCGATGAAACGCGGCATATTCAGCTCGGCAATCACCGGCGCGGCAACCACCACTTTGCTGTCGCTGCTGCCAAAATCCTCTGCGGTCCACGCCTGCGCCATCACCCGCAGCTCGCCGTTAAAATCGCCGATCGGCAGGGTGACCGTTCCCTCGCCGTTGTCATCAAGCTGCACCGGCTGCGCCTGCTCGGCGATAATCGTCACGTGGTTGACCGGCGGTTTGCCGCCGCGCTTGAGCTCGTCGCCATCGCCGCCGAAACGCAGGTTCGCCAGACGCCCCTGTCCTTCAATCACCTGACCGTAGATATCATAGATATCCGCGCCGTAGCGCTTCTGGCCGAAAAACGCGTTCCACGGATCCGGCGTGGCGTAATCGGTAATGTTCAGCACGCCGCTGTCGACGGCGGAGACCAGCACGTTAACCTGCTTCGGCGCCGGTCCCTCTTTGGCGCTGGCTTTCACCTTCACCGTCAGCGGCTGGTTCGGACGCATTTTCACCGGCGCGTCGAGCGTAAGGTTCAGGCGGCGGTTTTCATCGCCGAGCGGCAGATGCAGCAGCCCGACCGCGCGCTTCGGCGTTGCGGATTTGGACTTATCCCCCGGACGGATCACCAGCGTGCTGAGGTAAAGATCGTGGCGGTTCCAGCTTTTATCGACCGGAATGGCGAGATCCATCCCTTCGGCGGGAACGTCTATCTCCTGCCACCACAGCGGCCCTTCGCTGGACTCCACCATCGCATAGCCTTTACCGGCCGCCGGTGCGGCGATATGCAACCTGATGGTCTCTCCCGGTTTGTACGCCGGTTTATCGAGCTTCATGGTGACGCGGTCAGGACGCGCCGCGCCGCTGCCGTCGCTGTTATCCTGCCAGCTGTACCCGGCCCAGAAGCGGACGCTGCTGAGGGTATCGTCCGGCGCTTTCACCTCCAGGCGGTAGGAGCCCCACTCTACCGGGAAGCTGACCTTACCGGTTTCATCGGCTTTCAGATCCAGCGACTGTTCGCCCTCCACCAGATCCTTTTGATCGAACTGCGACTGCCAGCCGTCGCTGTCAGACCAGTTCCAGTAGTAGTCGCGGCGCTCGCGGATCAGGCGCACCTGCAGCCCGGAGACCGCCTTTTTCTGTCCGCTGGCATCGGCATAGACGATGTCGAAACCGGCATTGCTGTTTTCATCCACCATCGGCTGATTCACGGTGGTGTCGGTACGGTAGTCATACACCGCTTTGCTGGCGAACGCCGGACGGATGCCCGGCAGCGTTTCGGCAGGCCAGATAGCCTGCTCAACGCGGCGGGTGACGGGACGGCCCCCGGACTCCAGCAGGCTGGCCTGCAAAATCACCTGCAGCGGCGAATGGGTCTCCTGCCACTGGCTCTGCGTTTCCACCTGCCCGCGGCCTTTGTCGTCGAGCGTCAGTTGCACCTCATCCAGGGTGCGGGACAGGTTGTCTTCGGCGATATCGCCAAACTGGAATCCCGGCAGCGCGGCGACCGCGTCACGCAGCGGACGCAGGAACAGTTTCCCCTGCAGCGCATTGCCGCTGGCAGGCGCTCCGTAGAGGTAGTAGCCCGCGACGTCAAAGCGAACGTCGGCATCCGGCGCCACCGGCAGCTTCTGCGGCGTCAGGCTGAGCGCCATCCGCTCCGGCATAAAATCCTCGACGTGGAAATCCCACTCGCGCTTCTGGTTGTCGCCCGCGCTGGCGCGAATATGCCACATGCCGGTCGCCGCGCCGCTGTCAAGCGGGTAAGTAAACGCGTACAGACCGTTCACCGCCTGGCTCATGACCGTCCGGATAACCTGCCCGTCAGGCTGCACCACCTCCAGCTTCACCGGCTGGTCGGCCAGCGGCTTGCCGTCGCTGTCGCGCAGCAGGCCGTTGAGGATAACCGTCTCGCCGGGGCGGTAGAGGTCGCGCGGGCCGAACATGAAGAACTGCTTGCTGTAGCCCGGCGCGCCCGCAATGTCGAACTCCGCCAGATCCAGCGCCGGAAGCTTGAGGTCAAGCAGCGTGGTCTGCCCGTCTTTACGCGCCAGCAGCAGCGCCGCCTCTTTATCCGTCTGCAGGGTCACGTGCCCCTGGGCGTCGCTGTTCGCCTGCGCCAGCACCTGCCCCTTGTCGTTCAGCAGCTGGACGTCGATAGCGGACTGCGCGGCGCCGTTTTCGAGGCTTTGGGTGAACACGTCAAGGCGGTTACGGTAGCGGTGCGCCGAAACGCCGATGTCGCTGAGGGTAAACAGGGTCGCGGCGTTGCTGTAGCTGTAGTGCCCGGCCTGATTCATGACCGCCACATACACCCCGGCCTGCTGCAGCGGTTTGATGTCGCTGAGCGGCAGCAACAGCTTTTCGCGGGTATTGCGCTGCGGGTTGAGATCGAAGCGCCCGGTATAGACCAGGTCCGCCATTTTCAGCAGCTCGTCCGACTCCCAGTTGGTCAACGCGCTGCGGTACTCCCACTGGCTGACGAACGCCGCGAGGGATTCCGGCTTAATGCGAAAGAAGTTGATATCCACATTGTTGACGTTAAGGGCCATCACCGGCAGCCCGGCCACCACCTTGCCCGGCAGCAGCGAACCGCGGCTGGCAAAGCCTACGCTGGGGGCAATATCGCGGGTCGTGAAGGTTTTCTCCACGCTCTGGCCAAGGGTCGCTTTATTCACCGCCGCCAGTTCCGGATCGACGGTAAGCACCAGATTGCGCTTCGGTTCAAGGTGGCGCAAACGTAGCTCTTTCAGGTTCGGGGCAATTTCCCAGGCGCCATCGACTTTGCCGCTCTTTTTATCCACCAGGTGGACGCGGCGCGAGAAGTCCTGATTCGGGTCCAGCGGAATGGAAAAAGTGAGTACCAGCGTGGCGGCGCCGTCAAGCTGCACCTCGGAGGCGTCAAGCAAAGTCAGCGCTTTGCCCTGACTTTGCTGCGCCAGCTTTTCCAGCTGCGCGCTGTCGGGCTTCGCCGGCGCTTTTGCCTGCGACGTCGGAGCCGAATCAGCCTTCCCGGCGGTCTGTGGTTTATCATTATTATCACAGCCGACGAGCGAGAATGTGGCGACAAGCGCCAGCGTCAGCGCCGCTAAACGGAACGGTTTCATCCTTATAACCCCTGGGCCCGGTGAGCCTGCTATTTGCGTCAACACAGTATTATGCGGAATGTCTGATTTTACCAACAGGCTTAAAAGTCTGATTTTGATTGCAACTCTGAAAGAGGACACCTTGTCCACTCAGGCAAAAACGCCGACAATCCGATTCACAACAGGTAAAGGGAGGCAACCATGACCACCGCTTATTTTGTCGCCGCCGACTGGCTGGCGGAACATATTGATGACCCTGAAGTGCAGATTATCGATGCGCGGATGGCGCCGGCCGGACAGGAGCACCTTCGCGATATGGCCGCGGAATATCGCGACGGTCATCTGCCCGATGCGGTGTTTTTCGATATTGAAGCCCTGTCCGATCACACCAGTCCGCTGCCGCATATGATGCCGCGTCCGGAGGCCTTCGCCGTCGCCATGCGAGAGCTCGGCGTCAACCACGACCGGCACCTGGTGGTGTATGACGAGGGCAACCTGTTTTCCGCCCCGCGCGCCTGGTGGATGCTGCGCACCTTCGGCGTGGAAAACGTCTCCATTCTGGCGGGCGGCCTGGCGGGCTGGAAGCGCGACGAGCTGCCGCTGCAGCAGGGGAACGTCGCCCTGGCGGAAGGGGATTTCGAGGTGAAATTCAACGCCGACGCCGTCAGGCGGCTGACCGACGTGCTGGTAGCCAGCCACGAAAACAGCGCGCAGCTGGTCGACGCCCGTCCGGCGGCGCGTTTTAACGCCGAAGCCGACGAGCCGCGTCCGGGGCTCAGGCGCGGACATATCCCCGGCGCCCGCAACGTCCCATGGAGCGATCTGGTCATTAACGGCGAGCTGAAAACCACCGACGAGCTGGAGGATATCTTCCGCCGTCAGGGCGTGGCGCTGGATAAACCGATTATCGTCAGCTGCGGTTCCGGGGTGACCGCGTCGGTCGTGGCGCTGGCGCTGGCCACGCTTGAGGCTGAAGATGTGACGCTGTATGACGGCTCCTGGAGCGAATGGGGCGCGCGCGGCGATCTCCCCATTGAACCGGCCTGATACGAACAGGGGCGACATCGTGTCGCCCCTGCTGTTTAAATGATGCGGTTGGTTTTGAAATCGCGCAGAAAGCCGCCCCAGCGGCGCTCGTAAAACGGCGCGATATGCTCGGTGATAAAGTGGCTGATACCCTTTTCCCCTTTCACTACCCGGCAGATATCAATCGGTTCGTCGCCCGGCAGCGTGTCGGTCGCCACGCTGCCCGCCGCCTGGATTATCTCCTCAATCTCACCGTCCGCCTCAATGCCGATCAGCAGAACCGGTGTCTCCTCCTGACGCTCTTTGACAGAGCACAGGAAAGCGCGCTTCACCGGCTTGAGGGTTTTAAACAGCGTGGTCAGGGAGTCAATCATCTGCGCGGGCGGCTGCGCCACTTCGGAAAGCAGCAGCGTTTCGCCGCCCTCCAGCACCTCCTGCGTGCTGAGCGGGTTGCCCTCGTCGCCGATCAGGTGGCTGATTTCGCGCGGCGTAAACTCTTTGCCTGTCGGAAGTTTGGCGTTGAGGAACAGCGTCTCGCCCAGCGTCATTTCAAACAGGGTGCGCACCGGCATCGCCACAAACGCCTGCTCGTCCTCTACGGCTTCCTGCAGGGCCGCCAGCGAGGTAAAAAACGGGATAACCGAGGTGCCGTCGTCTTTTTCCCAGTGCTGCAGATCCAGCGCGCTGTCGTCGACAACCTGCTCGCCTTCGGCGGCGGTTCCCGGTACCCAGACGGTGGATTCCAGCAGCGTGCGGAAAAATGCCGGACGGTGCGCGGGCTCCGTCGCCGCCTTTTCCAGCAGAGTCTCTAATTCGTTTTTGGTTTCTGACATAGTTTGGCTACTTCAAGATAAAGCCGGGTGGCGCTACGCTTACCCGGCCTACAAAACCCGTAGGCCCGTGCAAGCGCAGCGCCGCCGGGCAAAGACAATTACTCTGCGGTCAGCAGGTTCGCAATCGTACGCACGCCAAGCCCGGTCGCACCGGCGGCCCACTGCTCAACCGCCGCTTTGCGATAGGCCGCGGAGCAGTCGATGTGCAGCCAGCCCTGCTGATAGTTCTCAACGAAGTGAGAAAGGAAACCGGCCGCGGTGCTGGCGCCCGCCGGGAAGGCGGCGCTGGCGGTGTTGTTCAGCTCGGCAAAGTTCGACGGCAGCTGGTTGCGGTGGAATTCCGCCAGCGGCAGGCGCCAGAACGGCTCGTTTTCCGCCGCCGCGCTCGCCATCAGGCGGGACGCCAGCGCATCGTCAAAGCTGAACAGCGCGTGGTAGTCGTTACCCAGCGCGGTTTTCGCCGCGCCGGTCAGGGTCGCGGCGTCAATGATGAACTGCGGCTTCTGCGCGGAGGCGTCAATCAGACCATCGGCCAGCACCAGGCGGCCTTCCGCGTCGGTGTTCATCACCTCGACGTTTTTGCCGTTACGGTAGCGGATAATGTCGCCAAGCTTGAAGGCGTTGCCGCTGACCATGTTGTCGGCGCAGCAGAGGTACATCTTGACGCGCTTATTGAGGCCGCGGGTAATGGCAAACGCCAGCGCGCCGGTCACCAGCGCCGCGCCGCCCATGTCGGACTTCATGGAGTCCATGAACGCGCTCTGCTTGAGGCTGTAGCCGCCGGAGTCAAAAGTGATGCCTTTCCCCACCAGGCAGGCGTACACCGGCGCATTGGCGTCGCCGGTCGGGTTGTAGTCGAGCGCCAGCAGCACCGGCGGGCGCTCTGAACCACGTCCCACGGTGTGAATGCCGAGGTAGTTCTGCTCGCGCAGGTCTTCGCCTTTGGTGATGCGGTAATGCACCTTGTCGCAGGCGACACCGCACAGCAGATCGACCGCGCGCTGCGCCAGCTGCTCCGGCCCCAGCTCTTCGGCCGGCGCGTTGATGGTGTCGCGCACCCAGTCGATGATGGCAAGGCGGTTTTCCAGCTCTGTTTGCTGCGCCGCGTCGAGGTCAGCCCAGTCGACTTTACGGGTGCCTTTCGGGCCTTTATAGCCGGCCCAGAACGCCCAGCTGCGATCGGTATCCCAGCCTTCGCCGCAGAGGGAGACATGCTTGATCCCCAGGCCGTCGACTTTACGCGCGGCGCGCTGAATCAGCCCCAGGTCGTCTTTGCCGTTCAGGTGCAGGGTGATGCCGTCGGTATTCACGCTCCAGGTGGCTTTTTCGCCCCAGCGCGCATCGGCAGGCTCGGTAGAGAGCGTAATCTTCATCGCTTCGGTCATTTTATTTATCCTTATTAGCAAACGGGCCGCCTGAAGGCAGCCCGCTAAGTGATTTACTCTGCTTCATCTAACCAGACTAACAGAATCGCCTCCAGAATTTTTTCATTGGATGCGTTTGGATCGTCCTCAAAATCCTCCAGATCGCAAATCCACTGATGCATATCGGTGAATCGCACGGTCTTAGGATCGAGATCCGGGAAAGCGTCGTACAGCGCCTCGCCGATTTCCCGGCTGTCAGTCCACTTCAGTCCCATACTAACCTCTGTTAATGCTCGCGCGCATGGTTGATTGTGTAACGCGGAATTTCGACCACCAGATCTTCGTCGGTCACGCGCGCCTGGCAGCCTAAACGGCTTTCCGGCTCCAGCCCCCACGCTTTGTCCAGCATGTCGTCTTCGTCTTCCGTACTTTCCGCCAGGGAGTCAAACCCTTCGCGCACGATGCAGTGACAGGTGGTGCAGGCGCAGGATTTCTCGCAGGCGTGCTCAATCTCAATGCCGTTGCGCAGCGCAACGTCGAGGATGGTTTCACCGGTATTCGCTTCCAGCACAGCGCCATCCGGACACAGGTCCTGATGAGGCAGAAAAACAATCTTTGGCATATTAAACCTCGTCCACGGACTGGCCTTTCAGCGCCATACGAACGGACTGGTCCATTCGGCGTGCGGCAAAGTCCTGGGTTTGTGTGTCGATATTTTTAATCGCTTCTTTAATGGCTTCCGGGTCATTTCCCGCGGCGGCGGCCTGCAGGCGCGCGGCCGCGTCGTCAATCGCCTGACGCTCGTCGGCGTTGAGCAGCGCGGCATCTGCCGCCAGCGCGCCGTGCAGGCTTTCCAGCACGCGCGCCGCTTCCACTTTTTGCTCGGCGAGCATACGCGCCTGCACGTCCTGCTCGGCGTAGCTCATCGAGTCCTGAATCATGCTGGCGATTTCGCCATCGGTCAGGCCATAGGAAGGCTTCACCTGAATTGAGGCCTCAACGCCGGTGGATTTCTCCATCGCCGTCACGCTCAGCAGGCCGTCGGCATCCACCTGGAAGGTAACGCGAATATGCGCCCCGCCCGCGGGCATCGCCGGAATACCGCGCAGCGCAAAGCGCGCCAGCGAACGGCAGTCCTGCACCAGCTCGCGCTCGCCCTGCATCACGTGGATGGACATCGCGGTCTGGCCGTCTTTAAAGGTGGTGAACTCCTGCGCGCGGGCCACCGGGATGGTGGTATTGCGCGGAATGACCTTCTCCACCAGGCCGCCCATGGTTTCCAGCCCCAGAGAGAGCGGGATAACGTCGAGCAGCAGCATTTCGCTGTCCGGCTTGTTGCCGACCAGAATATCCGCCTGAATCGCCGCGCCGATAGCGACCACTTTGTCCGGGTCGATGGAGGTCAGCGGCGTACGGCCAAAGAATTCGCCGACGCGTTCGCGCACCAGCGGCACGCGCGTAGAGCCGCCGACCATCACCACGTCGATGACCTCTTCGGCCTCAACGCCCGCATCTTTCAGCGCGCGGCGACAGGAGAGCAGCGTACGCTTGACCAGCGGAGCAATGAGCGCGTCAAACTGGCTGCGGGTAATTTTCCCCCGCCAGCCGGCGATATCGACCGTCACCGCATCCGCATCGCTAAGCGCGATTTTCGCCGCGATGGCGGCATCAAGCAGTTCACGCTGCAGACGCGCGTCGCTGCGGTCAGCTATCCCCACCTGCTCGCGAACGTAATCCGCCAGCAGGTGGTCAAAATCGTCGCCGCCGAGCGCGGAGTCGCCGCCGGTGGCCAGCACCTCGAACACGCCGCGGCTCAGGCGCAGAATCGAGATATCAAAGGTGCCGCCGCCGAGATCGTAAACGGCAATCACCCCTTCCTGCCCGGAGTCGAGACCGTAGGCAATCGCCGCCGCCGTCGGCTCGTTAAGCAGGCGCAGCACGTGCAGCCCCGCCAGGCGCGCCGCGTCTTTGGTGCCCTGACGCTGAGCATCGTCAAAATAGGCCGGAACGGTGATGACCACGCCGTCAAGCTCGCCTGCCAGCGCTTCGGTCGCGCGGGCGGCCAGCGCCTTCAGGATGTCGGCGGAGATACGTACCGGGTTAAGCAGACCCGCGGCGGTCGCCAGCATCGGCAGACCGTTAACGCTTTCCTGCAGCTGGTACGGCAGGTGCGGGTAGCGCGCCTGCACATCGGCCAGCGAGCGGCCCATCAGGCGCTTCACGGAGCTGATGGTATTGGCCGGATCCTGCGCGGCGGTGGCGCGCGCGTCGTAGCCCACGATGTGGCCCTGGGCCTGATAATGAACCACGGATGGCAACAGATGGCGCCCCTGGTTATCAGGCAGCGTTTCGGCCTGACCGCTACGCACGGTCGCGACCAGAGAATTGGTGGTGCCTAAATCAATGCCTGCGGCCAGACGACGCTGGTGCGGCGCGGCGCTCATGCCAGGCTCACTAATTTGTAATAAGGCCATAATTGCTTCCGAAATTAAAAATCGAGCAGCTTTTCTTCGAGTTGTTCTGCAGAGCTACGCAGTTTATCGAGAAAACGCAGTTTGCGCACGGTATCCGCCGCCGCGTTCCACGCCTCATTATTCAATTGCTCGACCATCAGCTGATGGCGCGCGTCGAACATCGTTTTCACGCGCTGGATAAAGGCGGTAAGACGCGCCTCGTCCTGCGCTTTCTCGATGTCCTCAAGCTCTTCGCGAAGCGTCAGCTGCTCCATCAGAAATGCGGTGTCGCGTACCGTGTGCTGCTCGCTTGCCAGGTCAAAGCCATGCAGCGACAGCAGGTATTCTGCGCGGGTAAGCGGATGACGCAACGTCTGCCACGCCTGGTTGATGGTCGCTGATTGCTGTACCGCGGCCAGCTGCTCCGCCTGCGTGCCGCTGGCGAATCTGTCCGGGTGGAATTGCCGTTGCAGATCCTGGAAACGGGCCGCCAGAGCCTGGGTATCAATCGGGTAATGGGCAGGTAACCCAAAAAGGGTGAAGTAATCCATAACAATTCCAGGGATAGCCAGTTAAAGCAAACCCCACGCACAGCTTATCTGCGGTGGGGTCTCTTGGGTGATACGCGATTAAACGTTGAAGCTTTCGCCGCAGCCGCACTCATCTTTGACGTTCGGGTTGGTAAATTTAAACCCTTCGTTAAGGCCTTCTTTTACGAAGTCCAGCTGAGTGCCGTTGAGAAACTGCAGGCTTTTGCCATCGACCACCACCTTCACGCCTTTGTCTTCGAACACGGTATCTTCATCAGCCGGCTCGTCAACAAACTCCAGTACGTAGGCCATACCAGAACAGCCGGAGGTACGCACGCCTAAACGCAGGCCAAAACCTTTACCTCGGTTGGCCAGGAAGGTGCTTACTCGCGCGGCAGCGCTGTCGCTAAGGGTAATCGACATAACAACCTCAACTTAATTATTTTGCTTCACGTTTGCTTTTATAGTCCGCAATAGCGGCTTTGATCGCGTCTTCTGCCAGAATCGAGCAGTGAATCTTCACCGGCGGCAGTTCGAGTTCTTCAGCAATATCGGTGTTCTTGATAGCCTGCGCTTCGTCCAGCGATTTGCCCTTCACCCATTCGGTGACCAGCGAGCTGGAGGCGATAGCGGAACCGCAACCGTAGGTCTTAAAGCGCGCGTCTTCAATGATACCTTCATTGTTGACTTTAATCTGCAACTTCATGACGTCGCCGCATGCCGGCGCGCCGACCATCCCGCTGCCGACGTTTTCGTCGCTGTTGTCAAACGAACCGACGTTGCGCGGATTCTCGTAATGATCGATAACTTTTTCGCTGTATGCCATGGTGAATTCTCCTTATTGGGTACCGATTAGTGATGTGACCATTCGATGGTGTTCAGGTCCACGCCCTGCTTGAACATGTCCCACAGCGGAGAGAGTTCACGCAGACGACCGATGGATTTCTGCACCAGTGCGATGGTGTAATCAATCTCTTCTTCGGTAGTAAAACGACCTAAAGAGAAACGGATTGAGCTGTGCGCCAGCTCGTCATTCATCCCCAGCGCGCGCAGCACGTAGGACGGCTCCAGGCTTGCGGAGGTACAGGCGGAACCGGAAGAAACGGCCAGGTCTTTCAGCGCCATGATCAGCGACTCGCCTTCAACATAGTTGAAGCTGACGTTGAGAATATTCGGCGCGCCCTGCTCCAGAGAGCCGTTCAGGTAGACTTCTTCGATATCTTTGATGCCGTCCCACAGACGGTTACGCAGACCGCGCAGACGCGCCATCTCGGTATCCATCTCTTCTTTCGCGATGCGGTAGGCTTCGCCCATGCCGACGATCTGGTGAACAGGCAGCGTACCGGAACGCATGCCGCGCTCGTGACCGCCGCCGTGCATCTGCGCTTCGATACGGATACGCGGTTTGCGACGCACGTACAGCGCGCCGATGCCTTTCGGGCCGTAGATTTTGTGGCCGGAGAAGGACATCAGATCCACTTTCAGCTGGCTCAGATCGATAGGCAGTTTGCCCACGCTCTGGGTGGCGTCAACGTGGAAAATGATGCCGCGCGCACGGCACATTTCGCCGATGGTCGCGATATCCTGCACCACGCCGATTTCGTTGTTCACGTGCATGATGGAGACCAGGATGGTGTCGTCACGCATCGCGGCTTCGAGCTCTTTGAGATCGATAATGCCGTTGCGCTGCGGCGCCAGGTAGGTCACTTCAAACCCTTCGCGCTCCAGCTGGCGGCAGGTATCCAGCACCGCTTTGTGCTCGGTTTTGCTGGTGATGATGTGCTTGCCTTTTTTCTGATAGAAGTTGGCAGCGCCTTTAATCGCCAGGTTGTCGGATTCGGTCGCGCCAGAGGTAAAGACGATTTCGCGCGGGTCGGCACCGACCAGCTCGGCAATCTGATTGCGGGCGATATCGACCGCCTCTTCAGCCTGCCAGCCGAAACGGTGAGAGCGGGAGGCCGGGTTACCAAAGGTTCCGTCCAGCGTCAAAAACTGCATCATTTTCTCGGCAACACGCGGGTCCACCGGCGTGGTTGCGGAGTAATCGAGATAGACTGGTAATTTCATTGCTCTTTAAACTCCGTACATCACTCAATGCAAGGAATCAGGCAACCGGCTTGATGTACGACCGAGTACACAGGGCGCTGATTGCCCTGGCCTGATTCTGAAATCTTTATCGTTATTACGCGCGCAGTTTGACGTCAATGGCGTCCTGCGTACGGGTGCTGCGATGTGAATCATGCGCATGCTGACGGCCGGAGACATCCAGCACTTCCTGGTTATTGACCAGTTCACCTAAGGTGATATTGTTCAAAAAGCCGGTCAGACGATCGCTCAGATCGCGCCACAGCGCGTGGGTCAGGCACTTATCGCCGCCCTGACAGCCGCCTTTACCCTGACAACGGGTGGCGTCAACGGATTCGTCTACCGCGCTGATGACTTCGCCAACGGCGATGCTGCCGGCATCTTTGCCCAGCAGGTAGCCGCCGCCCGGGCCGCGTACGCTGGAAACCAGGCCATTTTTGCGAAGTCGAGAGAACAGCTGTTCCAGATAGGAAAGAGAAATTCCCTGACGCTCTGAAATATCTGCCAACGGAACCGGGCCCGCTTCGGAGTTGAGCGCAACGTCCAGCATCGCGGTCACGGCATAACGCCCTTTAGATGTCAGTCTCATGTCTTACTTAACCTCAAACTCGCCCCTGCCCGGGGTTGTTATTAAAATGGGGGTATTGCATAGCAGGGGCAAGTCTGACATTCCTGACTAAATTGGTCAACTATTTACTTGACTGTTTTAGTCAGGTATTTAACCTTCTGTGCCGTTTTTTGTCGGGTGGCGCTGCGCTTACCTGACCTACAAAACCGTAGGCCCGTGCAAGCGAAGCTCCGCCGGGCAACGACGCGCACAATTACTCTTTATTCTTCTGCTCAATCGACGCCAGAATGCCGCGCAGGATGTTCAGCTCCTGGCTTTCCGGCCGGGCGCGGGTGAACAGGCGGCGCAGCTTGTTCATCACCTGGCCGGGATGGTTAGCGCGGATAAAGCCGGTTGCGAGCAGCGTCTGCTCCAGATGGCCGTAAAAGCGCTCGAGGTCGTCCACCAGCGGATACGGCGTCTCTTCGTGCTCCGCCTTATCGCCGTTCTCCTGCGCCGCCAGCCACGCCATACGAACCTCATAGGCGATAACCTGAACCGCCATCGCCAGGTTCAGCGAGCTGTACTCCGGATTGGCGGCGATCGCCACGTGGTAGTTGCACTTCTGCAGCTCATCGTTGGTCAGACCGACGCGCTCGCGGCCAAAGACCAGCGCCACCGGGGCATGTTCAGCTTCCGCAACGCTTTTCAGCCCGCACTCGCGCGGGTCGAGCATCGGCCACGGCAGGGTGCGTGAGCGGGCGCTGGTGCCAACGACCAGGCTGCAGCCCGCCAGCGCGTCATCCAGGGTATCGACGATCTGCGCGTTGCCGATAACGTCGCTGGCGCCAGCCGCGAGCGCGATGGCCTGCGAGTCCGGTTTCACCAGCGGATTCACCAGCCACAGATTGGTTAAGCCCATGGTTTTCATTGCGCGGGCGACAGAGCCCATATTGCCGGTATGCGAGGTTTCGACCAGCACGATTCGAATATTTTGCAGCATAGTTTTTCTGTGTCTGAAGAATATTCGGCCATATTACCATAAACGGAAGACAGATTCCGATCCCGCTGCTATACTCTGCGCCGTTTTCCCGTTCTTTAACATCCAGTGAGAGAGACCGATGCATCCGATGCTGAACATCGCCGTGCGCGCAGCGCGCAAGGCGGGTAATTTAATTGCCAAACACTACGAAACTCCAGATACCGTAGAAACCAGCCAGAAAGGCAGCAATGATTTTGTGACCAACGTCGATAAAGCCGCAGAAGCCGTTATTATCGAAACCATTCGCAAATCTTACCCACAGCACACTATTATCACCGAAGAAAGCGGTGAACACACAGGTGAAGATCAGGATGTTCAATGGGTTATCGATCCACTGGATGGCACTACCAACTTCGTAAAACGTCTGCCGCACTTCTCCGTATCCATCGCCGTACGCATTAAAGGCCGTACTGAAGTTGCCGTAGTTTACGATCCGATGCGCAACGAACTGTTCACCGCTACCCGCGGCCAGGGCGCACAGCTCAACGGTTACCGCCTGCGCGGCAGCAACGCCCGCGATCTGGACGGCACCATTCTGGCGACCGGCTTCCCGTTCAAAGCCAAGCAGCACGCCACCTCCTACATGAATATCCTCGGCAAAATGTATACCGAGTGCGCCGACTTCCGCCGCACCGGCTCTGCTGCGCTGGACCTGGCCTACGTTGCCGCTGGCCGCGTTGACGGCTACTTCGAAATCGGCCTGAAGCCGTGGGATTTCGCCGCAGGCGAACTGATCGCCCGCGAAGCAGGCGCGCTGGTCTGCGATTTCACCGGCGGTCACAACTACATGATGACGGGCAACCTCGTTGCCGGTAACCCGCGCGTAGTGAAAGCCATGCTGGCGAACATGCGCGACGAACTGAGCGACGCGCTGAAGCGTTAATCTCAGTAATGCCCGGTGGCGCTAACGCCACCGGCAAAATCAAAACGGCCTCATCCCTCTTCCCACGGGCACCGCGCTCACCCACATTATCACCGCTGCAACCACTAATATCACACCGCCGGCCAGCGCCAGCGTCGTCCAGCCAATCTGCCGCCACAGCGCGGGCGCTTTATGACCGCTCATCCGTACCGCTATCCGACGAAAGCTGTGCACCAGCAGCGCCAGCGATGAAATCGTCAGCGAGGTGCCTGCCGCCATCGCCAGCGCCGACGCCACACCCCAGGCAAAAACGCCGATCACCTTACTGAACAGCAGCACCATAATGGCGCCGGAACACGGACGCATGCCCATCGACAGAACAATCATCAGCCGGGCGCGCCAGTCGCTATCCGACGTCATCTGCTGCGGATCCGGCATATGCTGGTGCCCACAGCCGCAGCTGGCGTGGTGAACATGATGGGGAGTGAAGGCGATAAAGGTAGGTTTGCGCAGCAGGAGACGCAGCTTTTTTAGCGCCCGCCAGCAGAGCATCAGCCCAAGCAGGCCCACCAGCGCATAGCTGCCCTTCTCCAGCCAGAAGCTGCTGAGATGCAGCTCCCGCGCGGGCAGCGCCAGCAGGCTCAGTACGATAACGGTCAGGCCGATCGCCACCAGCCCCTGCAGCAGGGAGGCGGCAAGGGTCAGCCCGATGCTGGCCTTAAGCCTGGAGGGATGGGTCGCAAGCCAGGTGGCGATCACCACTTTGCCATGCCCTGGCCCTAAGGCGTGCAGCACGCCGTATACAAAGCTGAATATGAGCAGAGACCCGCCCGCTCTGGCCGGGTTTTGCGCCACCGCCTGCAGCAGGCCGCTCATCTGCTGATTCACCTCCCGCTGCCAGAGAATGCTTTTCAGCATCACCTGCGGCCAGAGATGCCACAGCCACGCGCCGCCCGCCAGCACGGCCAGCAAAAACAGCGCCAGCGGCCAGAGGTGCGCCCAGCGCGGCGAACGGCGGGATACCGGAGTCATTAAGGACATTGCAACGTCACCTGCTGTGCGAATTGTTTCCCGAGATCCATATCCTCCGGCGGCGCGTCGGCTTTATCCAGCGACAGCGCGTAGGCGGTGAGATCCTGGCCTGGCTTTGGCGTATGCACCTTCACCTGGCACCCGGCGGGCATTCCCGCGGCGAGGGAAACGTCGGCGTCCTTGTCGTAATGCATATCGACAAAATAGGTCGGGTCGAAGGTTGCGAACTGGTAGCGCTGCCCGGCCAGCGGCTGCGGCGTCGCCAGCGGCAACGTAAAGGTCAGCACCGCCTTATGGCCCTCGCGGGAAAGCCCATAGGCAGGGGGCAGATTGTTGAACTTCACCTTCTCTTCGCCGTGCCAGACTTCGCTGAAGTAGTGCTGGCCGAGCACGTTCGCCATCACTTCCGCCGCCAGCTTCTTCCATACTTCATCGCCCGGCTTTGCGTTACCGGCGTCGTACAGCAGGTCGGCAGAGGTGATTTCATCCATCGTCCAGCGCATCTTGATCGCCGTAAGCATCCCGTTTTCAGCCACCAGCTGGCTTTGCAGGGCGATAAAACTGTGCGGATGCGCCGCCGCGTTCCACGATAAAACCATGCAAAAAGCCGTCGTCGCGCTCAGTTTCACTCTCTTCATCGCTTCCTCAGTGAAAAATTCTGTGACCTTCCCCAGCATTCCTTACGCAAAGATGGCTCCACCCGCTTTCGCATCCGCATCCTTTGGCTATTCTTATCGAAAATCGCCACTGGACTCTGACAGATGATGACCCTGAGTGAACCGCCATCTGTGCTTTCCAGTCCACAGCGCCGCTGTCAGATCCTGCTGATGCTGTTTCTGCCAGGGCAGTCCGTGACGCAAGAATACATTGCTCGGGCCAATAACGTCGATGACGAGATGGCCCGGATGGATATTGCCGAGACGCGCCATGAGGTACAGCGCTATCACCGACTCAACATCGTGAAGCAGGCAGACGGCAGCTACAGGATTGAAGGCACCATACTTGATCAGCGCTTATGCCTGCTGCACTGGCTGCGCCGCGCCCTGCGCCTGTGCCCGCAGTTTATTGCGCACCAGTTTACCCCGGTGCTTAAAACGCAGCTTAAACAGTCGTCCATTTCGCGAATACTGTATGACGACACCAATCTGTATGCGCTCGTCAACCGCTGCGCGCGCAGCCTTCACCGGCAGTTCGACGGCCGGGACGTCGCCTTCCTGCGGCTCTATCTGCAGTATTGCCTGCTGCAGCAGACCCCGCAAAACGCGCCGCAGTTTACGGTGCTGCAGCGCCGCTGGGCGCAGGCCAGCGCCGAGTTTCAGGTCGTGGCCGATATTGTGCGCCACTGGCAGCGGCGCACGCTGCAAACGCCGCATCCGGACGAGCATCTGTTCCTTGCGCTGCTGTTTATGATGCTAAAAGTACCGGACCCGTACCGCGACCAGCATATTCAGGATATCCGCCTGACGCGCACCATCAATCAGCTGATCGACCGCTTTCAGCTGCTCTCAGGCCGTCAGTTCGCCGACCGCCAGGGGCTGCGCAACCAGCTGTATGTGCACCTGGCGCAGGCGATGAACCGCAGTCTTTACGGCGTGGGAATAGACAACACCCTGCCAGACGAAATTCATCGGCTGTACCCCCGGCTGATGCGCACCACGCAGGATGCCATGGCCGGATTCGAGGCCGACCACGCGCTGCGCTTTTCGATGGAGGAGATGGGGCTGATTGCGGTGATTTTTGGCGCCTGGCTGATGCAGGAAGACTCTCTGCATGAGAAGCAGGTGGTGCTGCTGACGGGAGACGATCCCGACCACGAGCAGCAGATAGAGCAGCAGCTGCGCGAGCTGACGCTGCTGCCGATCAGCATCAAATATCAGACGCTGCGCGAGTTTCAGCAGGACGGCGCGCCGAAGGGCGTATCGCTGGTCGTCACGCCCTACTCGACCTCATTGCCGCTGTTCTCCCCGCCGATTATTCACGCCGGGGAGCGGCTGAGCGACAACCAGTGCCAGCACATTTGTCAGATGCTGGAGGCCGGCTGAGCGGCCACCTTAGGCCGCAGCACCATCGCAGGCAGCGCCACCAGCGCCATCACCCAGAATACGCCGTGCCCCAGGTACTGATAGAGGAAACCGGCAAACACGGTCATCACCGCGATGCTGCCGCCCATGGCGACCGCAGAGTACACCGCCTGCAGGCGGATAACCTCGCTGCCCTGGCGTGCGGCGATATAGCGCATTGCCGCCAGATGGCAGACGGTGAAGGTGCCGCAGTGCAGGATCTGCGCCACGATAAGCCACGGCAGTTCCGTGGTCCAGCCCATGATTCCCCAGCGAACAACGCCGCAGACCGCGGACAGCAGCAGCAGATCCCTGGCGCTGAAGCGGCGAAACACCTTTTTGCTGGCGGCAAAGATAATGACCTCCGCCACCACGCCGAGCGACCACAGGTAGCCCACCGCCGACGCCGAATAGCCCGCCCCCTGCCAGTAGATGGCGCTGAAGCCATAGTAGGCGGCATGCGCCCCCTGCAGCAGACAGACGCAGGCAAGAAAACGCCAGCTTTGCCGCACCAGCGTCGCCCATGCCTGCCAGCCCGTCGACGCCTGGTGGCGGGACTCTCCCTGCGGCATTACCGACGGGCGCAGCAGCATGCCGAGCAGCATGGACGCCACGCCGAGACTCAACAGCAGCAGTATTACGTGATAATCAAACAGGCTGACCAGTTTCCCCGTCAGCGCGGAGCCGATAACAAAAGCAATCGACCCCCACAGCCGCACCCGGCCATAGTCCATGGTTATCTGCTTTTGCCAGGTATTGGCCAGCGCATCGGTCAGCGGCACCAGCGGCGAGAAGAACAGGTTGAAGCCCACCATCACCACCATCAGCCAGGCGACCGAGGTCCCGGCCCAGAAAGCGAGGATAAACAGCAGCGTCAACAGCGCCAGCACCCGCAGCGCGGTAATCAGCCGGGAGGGGTCGCTGACCCGCGGGGCGATCAGCAGGCTGCCCAGAAAACGGGCCACCAGCCCTGCCCCCAGCAGGATGCCGATCGTTTCCGGCGTCAGCCCTAACCCTTTGAGCCAGACGCTCCAGAAAGGCAGGAAAATGCCGTAGCTAAAGAAATAGGTGAAATAACTGAGCGCCAGCCAGCGCGTTGAAAACAAAACCATGACATCCTCCCAAATGGTGGCGATAGTCTGGCGACAAACGCGTCGGCTGGCAAGTGGCCAATTAACAAGGAATTAACACGAATCTGCGGCAGAATTGACCGCAATCGTCATCGACAGGCTCGTTTCCTCCCCCTGCTGCAGCAGCACCAGCCCCGGCTGCCCCGGCATGCGGTGGGCGTTCACCGGGTGGCTCTGCGGCTCCAGGCACAAAAATGACTGACCGCACATTCTAAAAAGCATTAACCACTGAGCTTGCGACATAAGTGTGACTTCCATCTCATTATTTCGCACAAATGCGCGGCCGCTCCACCCCGAGTAACAGATGTTCAGCCATTCGTCCCGCCCGAATTGCCCGGCGCTGAAATCGACATGCGCCGGTAGAGTTTCCTGCCACGCCTGCGGTAAATGCCGCTCCCCTTCTGGCCAGTAGCCGCTGGCGCAGAACTGCGCCGTGCTGTGCGCATCGAAATAAAACCAGGGATGGAAACCCAGCCCGTACAGCATCGGCGCCGGAGCGCAATGCGTGAGCGTCAGCCGGGCATGAAGCGCGCTGTCGATCAGCGCGTAACTCAGCTGCGCCCGATAGTCGAACCCGCAATCATCATGGCTGCTAAGCGTCATCACGCAGGCGGTTTCGCTGCAAGACTCCACCTGCCAGGCCTTAAGCCAGCCGTCGCCGTGAAGAAAGAAATCGCTGTCCCGGGGGCTTGCCGGTAGCGCAATGGTACGCCCATGCAGCGAAAAGCGGTTCTCCGCGACCCGGTTCGCCAGCGGAAGCATAGGAAACAACGCGCTCATCCCCGTCGGGTCCTGCAGCACCGGCCGCTGATGCGTCAGCGAATACAGCCGCTGCACGACGCCGCCCTGCGGATCAACGCGCATCCGCAAATGCGCGTTTTCCAGTGTAAACACCGCCGCCATCAGCGGGCCTGCTCGCGCCCGACGCCGCGTGCGGCGGTATGCTGCTGCGCCAGCTGCGCTTCCAGCGCCTCCAGGGTGACGCCTTTGGTTTCCGGTACATTACGCAGAATATAGACATACCCGGCCGCGCAGATAACGCCATACAGCAGGAAACTCCCTGCCGCGCCCAGCCCGGCGTTAAGCAGCGGGAAGGTGTAGGTCAGCAGGAAACAGGCGATCCACAGCGCCAGCGTCCCCAGCGACATCGCCAGACCGCGCACCCGGTTAGGGAAAATCTCGGACAGCAGCACCCAGGTCACCGGCGCCAGCGTCAGCGCATAGATGGCGATAGCCGCCAGCACCAGCAGCAGTACCGGCCAGCCCATGATGCCCAACGCATAGGCGCCTGCAATCAGCACATAGATGATAGTCAGGCCGAAAGCGCCCAGCAGCATCAGCTTGCGACGCCCCAGTTTGTCCACCAGCGGCAGTGCGGCGATAGTAAAGACCAGGTTGATAATGCCGGTCGCCACGATGGATTTGAGCGTCCCGTTGATGTCGAATCCGGCAGAGGCGAAGATCTCCTGCGCATAGTTGAAAATAACGTTGATCCCGCACCACTGCTGGAACACCGCCAGTACCATGCCGATGATGACGATCGGCTTCACCTGCGGCGCCAGCAGCGCGGAGTACGACACCTTATGGTTGTCTTTCTCCAGCGTCTGGGCGATTTCCTGTAAGGTCCGATCGGCATAGTCGGCAGACCCTACCCGCGCAAGCGTGGCGCGGGCGCGCTCCGGTTTTCCGGCCTTCATCAGCCAGCGGGGCGACTCCGGCACAAAGAACATCAGCACCAGGAACGCCAGCGCAGGCGCCAGCTCGGCGCCAAACATCCAGCGCCACCCCGTTTGCCCGTTCCAGGTATCAAGAATCATCTGCTGCGTCGCGCCGCCGGGCACCGGGTCGGCGATCATCAGGTTCACCAGTTGCGCCGCCAGTACGCCGATAACGATAGTCAGCTGGTTTACCGCCACAAAGCGGCCGCGCTTTTCCGCCGGACTCACCTCCGCGATATACAGCGGGCTTAGCGCCGAGGCCAGGCCGATCCCCACGCCGCCCACAATGCGATAGACCACAAACATATCAAAGCTGCTGGCAAGCGCCGTTCCCCATGCGGAGGCGCTGAATAAGATAGCAGAGAGGATCAGTGGCAGCTTGCGCCCTAAGCGATCGGCGCACCAGCCGGAAATCAGGGCGCCGAACACGCAGCCTGCCAGCGCGGAGCTCATCGCCCAGCCGGACTGCGCCGGATCGGTAATAGAGAAATACGCTTCATAAAACGGCTTCGCGCCGCCGATCACCACCCAGTCATAACCAAACAATAAACCACCGCAGGCGGCGACCAGACAGATAGTCCAGACGTAGCCCATTTTGAGATGTGTCTGCGCGTTATTCATAATGATTCCTCTTTAAGGGAAACGCAGGGAACAGTAGGTTGTGGGCGGAGTCTTGTCCGCCCGTTCAGGTTTCAGGCAAACAAACCGCTTTCCAGCGCATGACGGATAAGGTGCGCTTTATCATGGGCCGGGTTGATCGTCAGTAGCTGCTGCATGGCCTGCGACGAGGCGGCAAGCTCGCCAAGCCCCAGGCGGCCCAGCGCCTCGATAAACAGGCAGTGCTGCTGGTGATGCTGCGCGGCGGGCGTGTCGAGCACCACCAGATCCGGCAGCGACACCGCGAAGAAATCGGCCTCGGGAACGTCATCGCGGTGATGGGCGACCCAGCTCAGGAAGCTGTGAAAATGGCGTTCCGCTGCCTGCGCATTGCCGCTGGCGCGCAGCGCCATCCCCTGCCAGAAGAGATAATCGGCCGGCTGGTCGTTATAGTAGCGCCCGGCGGCAAGCGTTGAGCCGCCGAGGGCCGCCCGCTGGAAGTACGCCTGAGCCTGCGCGGCGTCGCCGGTTTGCGTCGCGCAATAGCCAAGCAGATACCAGATATCGTTATCCGTCTGCCCCGGCAGGCGTCCCTCGCCCAGGTTGTGCGGGTAGCGCAGCGCATCCTCCAGCAGCTGCGTCGCGAGCGTGAACTCGCCGCGGGCGATAGCCTGCAAAGCGCGGTGCTGCTGGTTAAGCAGATACTGTCCCGTCACCTTGCCTTCACCGCCCTCCCACGGATGAAACTCGCGGGACTGCAGGATCTGCGCGGCGTCGTCATAGCGGCCCAGGCTGTTCCACAGGCTTAACAGCTCAGCGGTCAGATCGTCGCGCCTGAGGGCAACGTCGCGGCGGGATTCCAGCACGCTGAGCCGGGCGCAGATGTCTGTTGCCGTTAATTTCTTAAGATAATCCAGCTCAAAGAGGAAGCGGGCATTGTCCGGCTCGGCGTCAACCGCGCTTTGCAGGCTTGCTAACGCCGCGCGCGCGTCGTGCTGCTTATTCCAGGCATAAATCCCCAACAGGCGGTGCGCAGGCGCATAGTCCGGTACCTGCGCTAAGGTTTCGCGCCAGCAGGAGACCGCCTCGTCATAGCGACGCTTGCTGTACCAGAAGCAGCCGAGCAGGTAGACGGCAAAGGCGCTGTCGCCCAGAGTTTGCAGCATCTGCACTTCATCGAGCGTATTCGGGAAGCGCACCCGCCGGGCATGACAGCGCTCTGCTGCCGCCACCAGCGCCTGACGCGCAGCCGCATCCTTTGACAGCGAAGCTCGCCATAGCAGCGGCAGCGCTTCCTGGCTGTCGAGCAGCATAAGCATTTTTTCCGCCGCCTCGCGCTGCCCGATGGAGAGAAGCCAGCCGGCCAGCAGGCTGGCGTTGATACCCCGCTGTCCGGTCACCTGCAGCAGCGCTTCTTGCGACGCGTCATCCTGAGCAATTACCCAGCGGGCGCAGTGCAGCGCATAGCTGAGCGGATACTGTTCAAGGCTGCGGCGGATAAAATCCAGCGCTTCGTGTTCACGGCCGCACTGAGCAAGCGCCAGCGCCTTGAGCCCCATCGCCTGATGGTTACCGGCATTCGCCTGCAGGCTGGTGTTCACCTTCTCCAGCGCATCCGCAGCATCTCCCCGCTTCATCGCCAGCCGGGCCAGCGCCCCGAACGCCGCGTCGCGGCAGTTGCCGCTCCAGGACGCTTTGTAGTAGCAGTCCCAGGCGCCATCGTCGTCGCCCTGGCGCTCCAGCGCCGTTGCCAGCAGCATACTGGCTTCGCCGTCGCGCGGATTCTTATTGAACCGGTGAGCGCGCACCAGCGCGGCGCGCGCGCGCTGCTCCGACTGCGCCCAGTCCGCGCCGTTGAGCGCCAGCGTGCCCAGCGCGACGTTATTGCGATAATCATGCGGATCGAGCTCAACAGCGCGGCGATAGTAGTCGGCCGCATAGCGGCTGGCATGGTTGTACTGCTCCAGATGCTGGCCGATAAAATAGAGCTCGTCGCTGTTGGTGATGTTCTCCGGCATCGCCGGTGCGGTCGCGGGCTCAGGCAGCGGCGTCTCCTGCGCCAGATGCTCCTGATAGCGCAGCAGCATCTGGCCCGCCGCCGATGTCACCGTCATGGTCAGCCGCTGCGGGCAGCCGTCCGGCAGCGCCTGCTGCCAGCTCTCGCCGGGCTTCAGCGTCAGGCGGGTTTCAAAAATCACCAGCCCATCGGCGCTCAGCTCAATGGCAATATCATCCAGCGGCGCGATGGCGTAAAGCCCCAGTTGCAGCTGCTGCGCATCGCGCACCAGCTTTATCGCCATCCGGGTGTTCGCGTTTTGCACCATTCCCAGCTCGCTGTAGGGCAGGAAATTCTGCACAAAAATTTTCTCCTCAAAGGGAGCAAGCCAGGTAAAGTCAGGCTGGTTGTCGGTGAAGACGCCGGTCATGAGCTCAATATAAGGGCCGTTCTCATCGGTCAGGTTTCTGTCCCAGGCCTGGCCAAAATCGCCGTAGCCCCAGCTCCACTGTTTTTTACCCGGCGAGACGTGGTGATCGGCTACGTGCAGCAGACCGCCTCTTTCTGCATGGTGATACGCGCCGACAAAATCGTAAGCCGATTTTTCCGCCATATACGAGGTGGGCACCGGCACGTTTTTATACCGGGAGATGTCGACACCCGCCGAGTAGTCGACTTTGTAGTAAGTCCCTGTGGCAATCGGAAACGCGGAGACGTCGCGTTTGCCGTGATCGAATACCGCGGTCACGTCCGGCGGAAAAACGCTTTGATGCGCATCGCCCCCTTTCACCGCGGGGTTCGCCCACCACAGGAAGTGACGCGGCGTGGCGTTGCCGTTAAACACTTTGCCGGTTATCTCGATCAGCGCGCGGTCAGGGTAAAGGGTAAACCCGGTCATCACCTGCAGGCCGCGCATCGGCTCCGCCTCCCCCATCCAGACGGTTTGCGCGCCGTTCTCGTTTTCCTGAATCGTAAAGTCAACCGGCATAAAGGTTGTCGGACGATGGTGCTGCGGCCAGTTGAACTCGATGCCGCCGGAAATCCACGGCCCCAGCAGCCCGACCAGCGCCGGCTTCACCACTTCGTTGTAGTAAACGAAATCCCGCTGCTTCACTTTGTCATAAGCGCGGTGGATACGTCCCCCCAGCGCTGGCAGCAGCATGATACGAATGAAGTCGTTTTCCATCCATATCGCCTGGTAGTCGCGCATCTCGCGCTCGCCGGTCAGCGTGTCGATAACGCCATAGGGATAGACGGCGCCGGACGATCCCTGATAAACGCGCTTTTCAAGGAACATGGGATTGAGATCTTCAGCGCCCGTCGTCCACGTCGGTAATGAGACTGTTTCCTGCCAGACCTTAACTGAACCGTACATACCGCTCTCCACTAAATGAAGTAAAGTAAAAAAATGGAATACGGTGAGTTTATATTGCTGATTAGCTGCTAAAATGCGCAATGTTCACGCAATACAGTTAAGGGAGTTAAGTATATGTTGCGACCTGGTCTCAATAACGCGCGGGTTCGCGAGGCGAATAAAGCGATTTTTCTCTCGCACCTGTGGCGAGAAAAACAGCTGAGCAAATCGCAGCTCGCGCAGCTTACCGGTTTGTCGATTCCGGCGGTCAGCAATATTCTCGAAGAGCTGCTTGATGAAGGACGCATCAGCCACTCAGCTGAAAAAATGAGCTCGCGCGGACTCAACAGCGGCAGCTATCAGGTACCCGGGCACGGCCCGTGGACGCTGTGTATGACGGTCTCCCCGACCAGCATTGAGTGCCAGCTGGCCGATGCCCGGCTGCTGGCCGTTGGCGAACATCAGCGCGTCGCCGTTGACGCTCCGTCTCCCGCAGCGCTGTTAAAAGCCATTGCCGACTGCTGGCGACGCTATAATCAGCGTTACCCGACCCAGCACATCAATCTGGCGCTGGGTGTTCATGGACAGGTAGATCCGGTCACCGGCGTGTCGCAAACCATGCCCCAGGCGCGCTGGAAGGCGCCGGTCGAGATGAAGTATCTGCTGGAAGAGGCGCTGGGAGTACAGGTCAGGCTGGATAACGACTGCGTCATGCTGGCGCTGGCGGAAAAATGGCAGAATCGCGCGGCGCAGCAGGATTTTTGCGTGATCAACGTCGACTACGGCATTGGCTCCTCGTTCGTCATAAACGATCAGATCTATCGCGGCAGCCTGTACGGCAGCGGACAGATTGGGCATACCATCGTCAACCCGGATGGTACAGCCTGCGACTGCGGCCGCTACGGCTGCCTCGAAACGGTTGCCTCCCTGAGCGCGCTGAAAAAGCAGGCCAGAGTGTGGCTCAAAACGCAGCCCGGCGCAGAGCTGTCGCCGGAGCAGCTGACGACCCAGGCGCTTATCCGCGCCTGGGAGGAAGGCGACGTTCGTGTTCAGGCGTGGGTTGAAAACGCCGCAAACGCCATCGGTCTGAGCCTGTACAACTTTCTGAATATCCTGAATATCAACCAGATATGGTTGTACGGACGCAGCTGCGCCTTCGGGGACAGCTGGCTCAGCACCATCATCCGGCAAACGGGCTTTAACCCCTTTGACCGGGATGACGGCCCGCGGGCGAAAGCCACCCACATCGGTTTCGGAACCCTGAATCGCGCACAGCAGATTCTGGGCATCGGCTACCTGTATGTGGAATCGCAGCTGAACGAACGGTAATCCCCTGGCCGGAATGCCGTCGTCGCTTTGCTCGATTCAGTTCACAAAATAGAAACATTTTTAGCGGCGACGACTCCCGATGGGCGAAATATAGCGCCGTTGCAACCGTCAAATGATAATTAAATGTTAAATCAAAGTTTCATAACTCTTGATTTGCAACATTATAGACCTTACAAAAAGTACAACAATAATAAAAATTAACCGTTATTTAACACTAATTTATCCAGATAATCACACCGTTGGGCATTTATCACATTTTTTCAAACTGCGATTCTTCCCCTCTTCCCTTCGTTGATAACCTTCTCCCCGTGACATGCCTCTGTCTTCCCAAAAGGTACAACGATGAAATTCAAACTCGCATTACTCAGCGCAACTCTGGTTTCTGCATGCATGTTGTCCGGTACATCCTTTGCGGCGGAAAAGTATGAAATCGCAGTGGTGGCGAAAGTCACCGGAATTCCCTGGTTTAACCGTATGGAAGTCGGCGTCAACGACGCCGCGAAAAAGCTCGACGTCAACGCCTATCAGACCGGGCCTTCTACCCCGGATCCTGCCCAGCAGGTGAAGGTTATTGAAGATCTGATCGCCAAGAACGTTAACGCAATTATCGTGGTGCCAAACGACGCGAAAGTGCTGGAGCCGGTGCTGAAAAAAGCGCGCGATAAGGGCATCGTCGTGTTGACCCACGAATCCCCGGATCAGCAAATCGGTCAGTGGGATATCGAAACTATCGATAGCCAAAAATACGCGCAGGCCAACGTTGATGAGCTGGCGAAGGATATGGGCGGCAAAGGCGGTTACGCCATTTATGTTGGCTCCTTAACCGTGCCGCTGCACAACGCGTGGGCTGATGCCGCCATCAAGTACCAGAAAGAAAAGTATCCGGATATGTTTGAAGTCACCTCGCGCCTGCCGGTGGCGGAAAGCATCGATAAGTCCTATTCCACAACGCTTGATCTGATGAAAACCTATCCGCAAATGAAAGGGATCATCGGCTTTGGCTCTCTGGGCCCCATTGGCGCAGGCCAGGCGGTGCAGAAAAAACGCGCTAAGGATAAAGTCGCCGTCGTCGGCATCGCCATGCCGGGTCAGGCAGCGCCTTACCTGATGCGCGGCGATATCAAAAAAGCGCTGCTGTGGGATCCGAAAGATGCCGGCTACGCGCTGGTGACGGTCGCCGACCAGCTGCTGAAGGGCAAAGCCGTAACGCCCGATCTGACTATTGACGGTTTAGGGAAAGCCGATGTCGACATGGATAAGAAAGTGATCCGCTTTAACAAGATCCTCGAAGTCACGAAAGACAACGCACAATCGCTCGGTTTCTAAGGCCCTCAGCCAACACCAGGGAACCACAATGCCGGCCGTCTGGCCGGCAATATCGCTAAGACGCACAGTCGCGCCCTTCGGGGCGCTCGCAGGGGTATTGTCCATGACAGACACCACCGCATTTATCACTCTTGAGAATATCAGCAAACAATTCCCGGGCGTGCTGGCGCTGGATAACGTGAACCTGACGCTAAAAAAAGGGGAGGTCCACTGTCTGGCGGGGCAGAACGGCTGCGGTAAAAGCACCATTATAAAAGTGATCTCCGGCGTCTATCAGCCGGAGAAAGGGGCGCAGATTCAGCTCGACGGTAAGCTGTTCCACCATCTGACGCCGCAGCTCTCCGCCCATTACGGTATTCAGGTTATCTACCAGGATCTTTCGCTATTTCCTAACTTCAGCGTGGCGGAGAACATTGCCGTCAACCGCTACCTGCCGGGCGGGGATATCTGGGTCCGCCGCGGCGCCATGAAGCAGCAGGCGCTGGCGGCGATGAAGCGCATCGGCGTGACCATCGATCCGGATAAAAAAGTGGAAAAACTGTCGATTGCCGACCGCCAGCTGGTCGCTATTTGCCGCGCTATCGCCGCGGACGCCCGGCTGGTTATCATGGATGAGCCGACCGCTTCGTTGACCCGCCAGGAGGTTAACGGCCTGCTGCGGGTGGTCAACGAGCTGAAAACCGCAGGCATTTGCGTGGTCTTCGTCAGCCACCGCCTCGACGAGGTAATGGAGGTGGCGGACCGCATCAGCGTCATGCGCGACGGTAAACTCGTCGGCACCTTTCCGGCCCAGGCGCTCGACAGCCACGAGCTGGCCTTCCAGATGACCGGACAGCGTTTTCACTACAGCCCGCTGGCCGAAAAACCGCCGGTGGAAAGCACGCCGATGCTGGAGCTGCGCAACCTCAGCCGCAAGGGAAAATACCGCAACATCAGCCTGTCGCTTAATCGCGGCGAAATTGTGTCGATCGTCGGTCTGCTGGGCGCCGGACGCACCGAGCTGTGCCTGAGCCTGTTCGGTATGACGCATCCGGAAAGCGGCGATATCCGCATTAACGGCGAGCGGGTGACGTTTCGCAACAACCATGACGCTATCCGGCGCGGTATCGGCTACGTCTCGGAGGACCGCCTGACCCAGGGGCTTATCATGGAACAGTCTATCTACGATAACACCATCGTCACGGTGTTCGATAAGCTCCATACCCGCAGCGGCCTGCTCGACCATGATAAAGCGCAAACGCTGGTCGCCGACCTGATTCGCGAGCTGAACATTAAGGTCTCCGATCCGCAGCTGCCGGTAAAAACCCTGTCCGGCGGCAACGCCCAGCGCATTGCCATCGCCAAGTGGGTGGCGACGCATCCGCGGATACTGATTCTCGACTCCCCGACCGTCGGCGTCGATATCGCCAATAAAGAAGGTATTTATCAGATAGCCCGCAGCCTCGCGGAACAGGGGATGGCGGTGCTGATGATCTGCGATGAAATCCCGGAAGCGTATTACAACAGCCACCGAGTGCTGGTGATGCGCCGCGGCGAGCTGGTCGCGGAGTTTAATCCCCATCGCTGTAGCGAAGCGGAGATTGCTGAGGTGGTCAATGAATAACGTACGTCTCTCCCGTCTGGTCGGGCAACATGAATTCTGGCTGGGGCTGCTGGTGGTCGCGCTGGCGGTTGGCCTGAGCGTGGGAACCGACGAGTTTCTTTCGCTCGGCAACCTGACGGACGTCGCCACCAGCTATGCCATCCTCGGCATTCTCGCCTGCGGGCTGTTCGTGGTGCTGATTTCCGGCGGTATCGATATCTCCTTTCCGGCGATGACGGCGATCGCCCAGTACGTGATGGCAAGCTGGGTCATCGCCCACGGCGGCAACTTCGCGCTGGCGCTGGCTATCGCCATCGCAGTCGGGCTGCTGCTCGGGCTGCTCAACGGCTTTCTGGTTTACTGGCTGCGCGTTCCGGCAATTATCATCACCATCGCCACCCTGAACGTCTACTACGGGCTGCTGGTGTACGCCACGAAAGGCACCTGGCTGTACGGCTTTCCGGACTGGTTCATGGCCGGCATCAACTGGTTCTCCTTCACCGCGGCGGACGGCTACGACTACGGCCTGACCCTGCCGCTGCTGTGCCTGGCGGGCACCATCCTCTTTACCGCCGTACTGATGAACCGCACCCGCCTTGGCCGACAAATTTACGCCATGGGCGGAAACCGCGATGCGGCGTCGCGCCTGGGGCTGAACCTGCTGAAGCTGCATTTTTACGTCTACGGCTACATGGGCATTCTTGCCGGTATCGCCGCCGTGGTGCAGGCGCAGATAACCCAGTCGGTGGCGCCCAACTCGCTGCTCGGTTTCGAGCTGACGGTGCTGGCGGCGGTGGTGCTCGGCGGCACCAGCATGAGCGGCGGGCGCGGTACGCTTATCGGCACCCTGCTCGGCGTTGTCCTGCTGGCCTTTTTGCAAAACGGCCTGACGCTGCTCGGCGTCTCCTCTTACTGGCACACCGTCTTCAGCGGCGCCATTATCCTGGTCAGCATCAGCGCCACGGCCTGGAACGAAAAACGCAAACTCGCAAGGGAGCTTTGAGATGAACGCGTTCGCAAGACTCTTACCTGGAGATGCCATCATCCGCCTGCAGTGCGTGATTATTATCGTGGTGGCCGTCGTCTTTTCGGCGCTGCTGGGCAGCCGTTTTTTCAGCATCGCCAACTTCCAGTCTATCGGATCGCAGCTGCCGATCCTCGGCATGCTGGCGCTGGGCATGGGGATCACCATGCTGACCGGGGGCATTAACCTGTCGATTATCGCGGGCGCCAACGCCTGTTCGCTGGTGATGGCGGCGGTGATCGTCAGCCATCCCGATAACCCCCTCTTTCTGCTGCTGGCGCTGCTGGCTGGCGCAGCGGTAGCGGTGGCGATCGGCACGCTGAACGGCGCGCTGATCGCCTGGGTCGGCGTATCGCCGATCCTCGCCACCCTCGGCACCATGACGCTGATCTCGGGTCTCAATATTTTGCTCTCCAACGGGACGGTGATCTCCGGCTTCCCGGCGGCTATTCAGTATCTCGGTAACGCGACGATAGCGGGCATTCCGGTCGCCCTGCTGCTCTTTTTGCTGGTGGCGGCACTGCTGTGGGTGCTGCTTGAACACACCACGCTCGGGCGCAGCCTGTATCTCGTCGGCTCGAATGAGCAGGCCACGCGCTACAGCGGCGTCAACACCGTACGGGTGCAAATTTCCGTCTACGTCATCTCCGCGCTGCTCGGCTGGGTGGCGGCCATACTGATGATGGCGAAATTCAACTCGGCGAAAGCGGGATACGGCGAATCGTATCTGCTGGTCACCATTCTGGCCTCCGTTCTCGGCGGTATTAACCCGGACGGCGGCTTTGGGCGCATCGTCGGCCTGGTGCTGGCGCTTATTGTGCTGCAAATGCTGGAAAGCGGCTTTAATTTGCTGGGGATCAGCAGCTATTTGACCATGGCGCTGTGGGGCGCGGTGCTGATCCTCTTTATCGCATTACAGAATCGTAAAGCCTGATTTCAGGAGAAAAAATTATGGCGAGTTACTTCATTGGTGTGGATGTAGGAACCGGAAGCGCCCGTGCAGGCGTGTTTGACCTGAGCGGCAGAATGGTCGGCCAGGCCAGCCGGGCGATTGAGATTTACCGCCCGCAGGCCGATTTCGTTGAGCAGTCGTCGGATAACATCTGGCAGGCAGTCTGCAACGCCGTACGCGATGCGGTCAACCAGGCCGACATCAACCCGATTCAGGTGAAAGGGCTGGGTTTTGACGCCACCTGTTCGCTGGTGGTGCTGGATAAAGAGGGCAAACCGCTGACCATCAGCCCGTCCGGGCGCAGCGAACAGAACATCATTGTGTGGATGGATCACCGCGCCATCACCCAGGCCGAGCGCATCAACGCCCTGCATCACCGGGTGCTGGACTACGTCGGCGGGATCATTTCCCCGGAAATGCAGACCCCGAAACTGCTGTGGCTGAAACAGCATATGCCGAACACCTGGGCAAACGCCGGCTACTATTTCGACCTGCCGGACTTCCTCACCTGGCGCGCCACGGGCGACGATACCCGCTCGCTGTGCTCCACCGTCTGTAAGTGGACCTACATGGGCCACGAGGATAAATGGGATGCCAGCTATTTCCGCCAGATTGGGCTTGAGGATTTACTCGACCACGACGCGGAGAAAATCGGCCGCTATGTGAAAACCATGGGCGAACCGCTCGGCCACGGCCTCACGCAGCGCGCCGCCAGCGAAATGGGGCTTATTCCGGGAACCGCGGTCAGCGTGTCGATTATTGACGCCCATGCCGGTACCCTCGGCACGCTGGGCGCCAGCGGCGTCTCCGGCGAGGTAGCGGATTTCGACCGTAGGATAGCGCTCATCGGCGGCACCTCAACGGGGCATATGGCCATCTCGAAGCAGGCGCGCTTTATTGGCGGCGTGTGGGGTCCCTACTATTCGGCGGTGCTGCCGGACTACTGGCTTAACGAAGGCGGGCAGTCGGCCACCGGCGCGCTTATCGACCATATCATTCAGTCGCATCCCTGCTATGAAACCCTGCTTGCGCAGGCGAAAAGCCAGGGACAGACCATTTATGAAGTGTTGAACGCGCTGCTGCGTAAAATGGCCGGAGAGCCGGAGAATATCGCCTTCCTGACCCGCGATATCCATATTCTCCCCTACTTCCACGGCAACCGTTCGCCGCGGGCGAACCCGACCCTGACCGGCGCTATAACCGGCCTGAAGCTGTCGCGCACCCCGGAAGATATGGCGCTGCAGTATCTGGCGACTATTCAGGCGATTGCGCTGGGCACCCGCCATATTATCGAGACCATGAACCAGAGCGGCTACACCATCGATACCGTGATGGCGAGCGGCGGCGGCACCAAAAACCCGGTCTTCGTCCAGGAGCACGCCAACGCTACCGGCTGCGCGATGCTTCTGCCGGAGGAGAGCGAGGCGATGCTGCTCGGCGGCGCGATGATGGGCACCGTCGCGGCGGGCGTGTTCGACACCTTCCCGGAAGCGATGTCGTCCATGAGCCGTATCGGCAAAACGGTGACGCCGCAGACCAACAGCATCAAGCGGTACTATGACCGTAAGTATCAGGTGTTCCACGAAATGTATCAGGATCACATGAAATACCGGCAGCTGATGCAGGAGGATGCATGAGTCGTGGATGGTTGCGGGTTGGGAGCATCCGCTAAACGCTGCGCGATGAGTGATAAAAAGGCTTCTCAACGGAAGCCTTTTTATAGTGCGCGGGCCTAACGGCAAAATACCGTATTGATTCGCCGGGAGTAGAGGAAATAAGGGATCCAGACGGCCGCGCCAATCACCGGGAACAGCGCGTTGCGGATGTCGTTGCCGTCGATATATGCGCCATACAACCACGCCGGAACCACGACAAAATAGAGCATATAGGCCACGCCCAGCAGATAGTATGCGACCAGCACTTTGCGAATGCCCTTCTTGCGCCGGAAGAAATACCAGCTGGCGGTCAGCGTCATCACCGCATCAATCAGCATCACCGCGACGCCGCCGATGGCATACCAGCTAATTATCCCGGTTTGCCGCAGAAAGTTAATAATGGCGCCAATGAAGGCATAAAACCCGTACGGGATACACAGGATATTGATAATCAATCCCGCCGCCGGTAAATACAGCAAACCGTTAATTTTTTGCTTATCGAGCGTTTCACAGCTGTCGCACAGTCCGGACTCTTTATTAGCCTCTTGTTGCCGACAATTTATACACTGCATATCTGTTCCCTTGCCAATATAAAAGAGGCGATCTTACACACCGCCGCTGACGTATGCAGGAGGCCGCGAAATAAAAAAATAATGTCACGCCGCCGGGAACTCCTCCTGCCGCCTGCAGCATAAATTGCAGAGAATTTACCTTTATGAATGATATTTACGCGAATCCCAACGCCTTCAGGCCGTTGATGCGCGGTTGACAAGAGAAATGGCGAGACGGGGGATTGTGTATTAACGTTATGTTATCTCTCTCACAAAAAGAGCCTGCTATGAACGCTATCCGCTATTTCGAGTTTGGACAATCGCGCCATCTGATGCTGCTGATCGCCCGCATTTTGATCGTTGTGCTGTTTATTATTTTTGGCATTCCGAAAATGACCAGCTTTAGCGGGACCGTGCAGTATATGACCTCGCTTGGCGCGCCCGCGCCGATGCTCGCCGCGATCGTCGCCGTCGTGATGGAGGTGCCGGCCGCTATCCTGATTGCGCTTGGCTTCTTCACCCGTCCTCTGGCGGTCATTTTTGTTTTCTATACGCTGGGCACGGCCTTCATCGGCCACGCGTTCTGGCACATGAGCGGGAATGACGTTATCCCGAATATGATTAACTTCTACAAAAACATCAGTATTGCCGGCGGGTTCATTCTGCTGGCGATAACCGGCCCCGGCGCAATATCGCTCGATCGCCGATAAAGACAAAAAAGGCCGCATCAGCGGCCTTTTTTATCGCGACTCAGCGCAGATTATGCGTAAACCGGGAAACGGGCGCAGATATCCAGCACTTTCCCTTTGATGCGCTCAATAGTGGCTTCATCGTTGATGTTGTCCAGCACATCGCACATCCAGCCCGCCAGCTCTTTGACTTCCGCTTCTTTAAAGCCGCGGCGAGTCACCGCCGGAGAACCGATACGGATACCGGAGGTCACGAACGGGCTCTTCGGATCGTTCGGCACGCTGTTTTTGTTCACGGTGATGTTGGCGCGGCCCAGGGCAGCGTCAGCTTCTTTACCGGTCAGGTTCTTATCAACCAGATCCAGCAGGAACAGGTGGTTTTCAGTGCCGCCAGACACCACTTTGTAGCCGCGGTTCAGGAACACTTCCACCATCGCTTTGGCGTTTTTCGCTACCTGCTGCTGGTAAACTTTAAACTCTGGCTCCATCGCTTCCTTCAGCGCGACCGCTTTCGCCGCGATAACGTGCATCAGAGGGCCGCCCTGAGCGCTAGGGAAAACGGCAGAGTTCAGTTTTTTGTACAGCTCTTCGTCGCCGCCTTTCGCCAGGATCAGGCCGCCGCGCGGACCCGCCAGGGTTTTATGGGTGGTGGTGGTGACAACGTGAGCATGCGGAACCGGGTTCGGGTAAACGTCTGCGGCGATCAGGCCTGCGACGTGCGCCATGTCAACGAACAGGTATGCGCCGATGCTGTCGGCGATTTCGCGCATTTTTGCCCAGTCAACGATACCGGAGTAAGCAGAGAAGCCGCCGATGATCATCTTCGGTTTGTGGGTCTGCGCCTGCTTCGCCATGTCTTCGTAGTCAATTTTACCGGACTCATCGATACCGTAAGGGATGATGTTGTACAGCTTGCCGGAGAAGTTAACCGGGGAACCGTGAGTCAGGTGGCCGCCCTGCGCCAGGTTCATACCCAGAACGGTGTCGCCCGGCTGCAGCAGCGCGGTGTAAACCGCGAAGTTAGCCTGAGAGCCAGAGTGCGGCTGCACGTTGGCATAGTCTGCGCCAAACAGCGCTTTGGCGCGGTCAATCGCCAGCTGCTCAACGATATCCACATATTCGCAGCCGCCGTAGTAGCGCTTGCCCGGGTAACCTTCAGCATATTTGTTGGTCAGCTGAGAACCCTGCGCCTGCATTACGCGCGGGCTGGTGTAGTTCTCGGAGGCGATCAGTTCAATGTGCTCTTCCTGACGTACTTTTTCCTGCTCCATAGCCTGCCACAGTTCGGCATCATAATCGGCAATGTTCATTTCACGCTTTAACATCCGCATCTCCTGACTCAGCTAACAGTAAAATTTTTAAGCCCTGATGGACAACGGCCAACAGTATAACTGATTAGTTCTGCGATAACAGGTCTTGACAAACGAATTTACGCAATCGTTTTCGTCCAGTCAGCACAAGGGGTTGAGGAATCAGCGCCTTGCCATTTTCAACGGATTTCTTTTCAGGTTTGTGATGCAAATAATTCATGTTGCAACGAACATCATGCAAAGCGACAAAGAACCATTTACAACGCAGGGGTATTTTCATAAGATGCATTTAAAATACATCATTATGATAACACTGGAAGGAAGTTGCTATGCTTGACGCCCAAACCATCGCCACCGTAAAAGCCACGATCCCCCTGCTGGTCGAAACCGGTCCTAAACTCACCGCCCATTTCTACGATCGCATGTTTACGCATAACCCGGAGCTCAAAGAGATTTTCAACATGAGCAACCAGCGTAATGGCGACCAGCGCGAAGCGCTGTTCAATGCCATCGCGGCCTACGCCAGCAATATTGAAAACCTGGCGGCCCTGCTGCCTGCGGTAGAGAAAATCGCGCAGAAACACACCAGCTTCCAGATCAAACCCGAGCAGTACGGCATCGTCGGCGGCCACCTGCTGGCGACGCTTGACGAGATGTTCAGCCCGGGCCAGGAGGTACTGGATGCCTGGGGCAAAGCCTACGGCGTGCTGGCGAACGTGTTCATCAACCGTGAAGCGCAGATCTACAGCGACAACGCGGGCAAAACCGGCGGCTGGGAAGGCACCCGCGCGTTTCGCATCACCGACAAAACCCCGCGCAGCGCCCTTATCACCAGCTTTGAGTTTGAGCCGGTAGACGGCGGCAGCGTGGCCGACTATCAGCCGGGCCAGTACCTCGGCGTCTGGCTGAAGCCCGCAGGGTTCACGCATCAGGAAATCCGTCAGTACTCCCTGACCCGCAAACCCAACGGCAAAGGCTATCGCATCGCGGTTAAACGCGAAGACGGCGGCCAGGTTTCTAACTGGCTGCATAACGACGCGCGCGTTGGCGATATCGTTCAGCTGGCCGCCCCGGCGGGCGACTTCTTTATGGCCGTTGACGCTGATACCCCGGTGACGCTGATTTCCGCGGGCGTTGGTCAGACCCCGATGCTGGCGATGCTCGATACGCTGTCCAGAGCCGGTCATACCGCCGAGGTCAACTGGTTCCATGCGGCGGAAAATGGCGATGTCCACGCGTTTGCCGGGGAGGTCAGCGCCCTCGGCGAAACGCTACCGCGCTTCACCTCCCATACCTGGTATCGCCAGCCGACGGCGGACGACCGCGCTCACGCGCGCTTTGACAGCGAAGGGCTAATGGCGCTCAGCCAGTACGAAGGGCGGTTCAGCGCGCCGGGCATGCAGTTTTATCTGTGCGGCCCGGTCGCCTTCATGCAGTTCGCCGCCAGACAACTGCTGGCGTTAGGCGTAACGTCAGAGAACATTCATTACGAATGCTTTGGCCCGCATAAGGTCCTGTAACTCCCCCTCTTCATTTATATACCGGGCAGCATCATCCTGAGGCTGCCCGCGCTATCGCCGCATTTTTACCCGCTTTCACGCCGCAAAACCCGCCGATAACGCCAAAGGCCATGGACCTTGTCAAAAAAATGCGGGGAGGAATTGTGTTATGATTGCGGTTTTCCCGATTTGTCTTGGGCTTCTTTTTTATGCAACAACCTGTTGTACTCATTGGCGAGTGGCTGGTTACACCGTCCATAAATCAAATTAGCCGTCAGGGACGCCAGCTAACGCTTGAACCTCGTTTAATCGATCTTCTGGTCTATTTCGCCCATCACCCGGATGAAGTGCTGAGCCGTGACGAGCTTATTGACAACGTCTGGACGCGCAACGTGGTGACCAGCCACGTCGTCACACAGAGCATTTCCGAACTGCGTAAGTCGCTGAAAGACGGCGACGACAGCAGCCCGGAATACATTGTCACGGTGCCAAAACGCGGCTACAAGCTGACGGCGACGGTGATATGGTGCAGCGAAGAAGGCGTAGAGCTGACGTCGACGCCGCCAACGCCGGTTCTTCCTTTACCTGAAGCGCCGCCGCCTGGCGCCGCGCTGCCGGCAGCGGCATACGCGCCGGCCGCGGAAGCGCCGGGCCAGAAGCCGGAAAAACGCAAGCGCATCGCGACCTTTTGGGTTTGGTGCCTGTTCCTGCTGGCGTTAGGCACCTGCGTGGCGCTGGTCGCTCTTTCAACCATCAGCTCGCACCCGCCGGTCACCAAGACCCGGCTGCTGCTGAACCCGCGCGATATCGATATCCGCCTGATGAACGGCAACTCGTGCAACAACTGGGCGTCGCAGCGTTCCTACGCGGTGGGGCTGGGCAGCCTTATCACCACCTCGCTGAACACCTTTTCCACCTTTATGGTGCATGACAAAACCAACTACAACATCAATGAGCCCAGCAGCTCAGGGAAAACGCTGACCATTGAGTTCGTCAATCAGCGCCACTACCGCGCACAGCAGTGTTTTATGTCGGTACAGCTGGTGGATAATGCCGATGGTTCGGTGATGCTCGATAAGCGCTACTTCATTACTAACGACAACCAGCTGTCAATTCAGAACGACCTGATGAACAGCCTGTCGGAGTCGTTGACGCAGCCGTGGCCGGAGCGCATGCAGGCGATGCTAAAGCAGTTTCAACCGTTGCAAAGCATGTCGCTGTCGCACTTCTACGAGGCGCATCAGCTGCTGATGAATGGCGATGTCGATTCATTAGGTAAAGCCAGCAGCATTCTCGACGGCATTATTAAGCAGTCTCCGGAGTTTACCTATGCCTGGGCGGAAAAGGCGCTGGTAGATGTATTACGCCACTCCCAGCAGCCGCTTGACGATAAACAGCTGGCGGATCTGTATGCGGAAGTTAACCGGGTCAGTGAAATGCCGGGAATTAAAGCGACATCGGTATTTTACCAAATAAAAACAATCGACCTGTTAGGCAAAGGTAATGTCAACGGGGCCTACGATGCCATTAATACCGGTATCGACCTGGAAATGTCGTGGCTGAATTATGTACTGCTGGGTAAAGTCCACGAGATGAAGGGTGAGAACCGACTGGCTGCAGATGCTTACATAACGGCGTTCAATTTACGACCAGGTGAGAATACGCTGTACTGGATTGAAAACGGCGTCTTCCAGACCTCCGTCACTCGCGTGGTTCCATATCTCGACAACTTCCTCTCTTCAGAATAAGTAAAACCTCATCATGCCCAGTCCTTCGGGCATGATGAGGTTAAATTTATGTTTCTCATAAACCCCCGTAATGTTATTTATTTTTAACCTGCCAGCGCTGCAATTCAACACATCATTAACGTCATTATACATTCGTAAATCACTGTAAATAAAAGATGTTTATCTTTTTATGATGTCAACATGCCATGTTTATATGTTAATAGAAAAACCTCAAGACATCATTTGTCTGATGTTTGCCGTTATTTCACTTTATCTTTAGGACTTCTCCCATCCAGATCATTAATCTTGTTGGCAGTCGGTCGGATCAATAAATGGTTCTGCATCATGATCTGCACCTCCAAATAATACTCAGGAGAAACAAAACATGAGTTCTGCCAAAAAGATCGGGCTATTTGCCTGTACCGGCGTAGTCGCCGGTAATATGATGGGGAGCGGGATTGCATTATTACCTGCAAACCTCGCCAGCATCGGTGGTATTGCCATCTGGGGCTGGGTAATCTCTATTATTGGTGCGATGTCTCTGGCTTATGTTTATGCCCGACTGGCAACCAAAAACCCACAACAGGGCGGCCCTATCGCCTATGCCGGGGAATTATCTCCAGCATTCGGTTTCCAGACCGGCGTACTTTATTATCATGCAAACTGGATTGGTAACCTGGCAATCGGGATTACCGCAGTATCTTACCTGTCTACCTTCTTCCCAATTTTAAATAACCCGATTCCGGCCGGTATCGCCTGTATCGCCATCGTGTGGATATTCACCTTTGTGAATATGCTCGGCGGAACCTGGGTAAGCCGCCTGACGACTATCGGTCTGGTGCTGGTGCTTATCCCTGTCGTGATGACCGCGGTCATCGGCTGGCACTGGTTTGACGTTGCTACCTACCAGGCTAACTGGAACACCTCATCCACGACTGACACTCACGCGGTAGTGAAGAGTATCCTGCTCTGCCTGTGGGCCTTCGTCGGCGTTGAATCCGCAGCGGTCAGCACCGGTATGGTGAAAAACCCGAAACGTACCGTACCGCTGGCAACGATGCTGGGTACCGCTATGGCGGGTATCGTCTATATCGCCGCAACTCAGGTTATCGCCGGGATGTTCCCTGCATCTCAGATGGCGGCCTCCGGCGCACCGTTCGCCGTCAGCGCCTCAACGATGCTCGGCGGCTGGGCTGCGCCAGTGGTTTCCGCTTTCACCGCGTTTGCCTGCCTGACCTCTCTGGGTTCCTGGATGATGCTGGTTGGCCAGGCGGGTGTTCGCGCCGCTAACGATGGCAACTTCCCGAAAGTGTACGGTGAGCTCGACGACAACGGCATTCCGAAAAAAGGCCTGCTGCTGGCTGGCTTCAAAATGACCGGTCTGATGATCATCATCACCATCATGAACTCCAGCGGTGGTAAAGCCTCTGACCTGTTCGGTGAGCTGACCGGTATCGCCGTACTGCTGACCATGCTGCCGTACTTCTACTCCTGCGTAGACCTGATTCGCTTCGAAGGCGTCAACGCCCGCAACATGATTAGCCTGATTTGCTCCGTACTGGGCTGCGCGTTCTGCTTCATCGCGCTGATGGGCGCAAGCTCCTTCGAGCTGGCCGGCACCTTCATCGTCAGCCTGGTCATCCTGATGTTCTACGGCCGTAAAATGCACCAGCGTCAGCACAGCAATGACGCCGCCGAACGCGACACCGCAGACGCCCTTTAATTTCTAACCCTTTTCTCTGTGCTCCTCCTGCACCTGTCACACCGTGACGGGAGGGGCCTTTCTACACCTGGAGATACGACTATGAACGTTATCGCAATCATGAATCACATGGGTGTCTACTTTAAAGAAGAACCTATCCGTGAACTGCACCGCGCCCTTGAGCGTCTGGACTTTCGCATTGTTTACCCGAACGACCGCGAAGACTTACTCAAGCTGATTGAAAATAACTCCCGCCTGTGCGGCGTTATCTTCGACTGGGATAAATACAACCTCGAACTGTGCGAAGAAATCAGCAAACTGAACGAATACATGCCGCAGTATGCTTTCGCCAACGCCTACTCTACGCTCGACGTCAGCCTCAATGACCTGCGCATGCAGGTACGCTTCTTCGAATATGCACTGGGCGCAGCAGACGATATCGCAGCTAAAATCAAGCAGAACACCGACGAATATATCGACACCATTCTGCCGCCGCTGACCAAGGCGCTGTTCAAATACGTTCGCGAAGGCAAATACACCTTCTGTACTCCAGGCCACATGGGCGGTACCGCGTTCCAGAAAAGCCCGGTAGGCAGCATTTTCTACGACTTCTTTGGCCCGAACACCATGAAGTCCGATATCTCCATCTCCGTGTCCGAACTGGGCTCCCTGCTCGACCACAGCGGTCCGCATAAAGAAGCCGAAGAGTACATCGCCCGCGTCTTCAACGCTGAACGCAGCTACATGGTGACCAACGGTACGTCTACCGCGAACAAAATCGTCGGTATGTATTCCGCTCCGGCAGGCAGCACCGTTCTTATCGACCGTAACTGCCACAAATCGCTGACCCATCTGATGATGATGAGCGACATTACGCCGATTTACTTCCGTCCGACCCGTAACGCCTACGGCATCCTCGGCGGTATTCCGCAGAGCGAGTTCCAGCACGCGACCATCGCCAAACGCGTCAAAGAGACGCCGAATGCGACCTGGCCGGTACACGCGGTTATCACCAACTCCACCTATGACGGCCTGCTGTACAACACCGATTTCATCAAAAACACGCTGGATGTGAAATCCATCCACTTTGACTCCGCCTGGGTGCCTTACACCAACTTCTCGCCGATTTACGAAGGTAAATGCGGTATGAGCGGCGGCCGTGTGGAAGGGAAAGTGATTTATGAAACCCAGTCCACCCATAAACTGCTGGCGGCGTTCTCTCAGGCTTCCATGATCCACGTTAAAGGCGACGTCAACGAAGAGACCTTTAACGAAGCCTACATGATGCACACCACCACCTCTCCGCATTACGGTATCGTGGCATCCACCGAAACCGCAGCGGCGATGATGAAGGGTAATGCCGGTAAGCGTCTGATTGACGGTTCTATCGAGCGCGCTATCAAGTTCCGTAAAGAGATCAAACGCCTGAAAGGCGAATCCGACGGCTGGTTCTTCGACGTATGGCAGCCGGAACATATCGATGGCCCGGAATGCTGGCCGCTGCGTTCTGACAGCGCATGGCACGGTTTCAAAAACATCGATAACGAGCACATGTATCTCGACCCGATCAAGGTCACTATTCTGACCCCGGGGATGCAGAAAGACGGCACCATGAGCGGCTTCGGTATTCCGGCCAGCATCGTGGCGAAATACCTCGACGAGCACGGTATCGTGGTCGAGAAAACCGGTCCGTACAACCTGCTGTTCCTGTTCAGCATCGGTATCGACAAAACCAAAGCGCTGAGCCTGCTGCGCGCGCTGACCGACTTCAAACGCGCGTTCGACCTGAACCTGCGCGTGAAAAACATGCTGCCGTCGCTGTATCGCGAAGACCCTGAATTCTATGAAGACATGCGTATTCAGGACCTTGCGCAGAACATCCACAAGCTGATTGAGCATCACAACCTGCCGGACCTGATGTTCCGCGCCTTCGAAGTGCTGCCGGCCATGGTCATGACCCCGTACACCGCGTTCCAGAAAGAGCTGCACGGTCAGACTGAAGAAGTCTATCTCGAAGAGATGGTTGGCCGCGTCAACGCCAACATGATCCTGCCGTATCCTCCGGGAGTTCCGCTGGTGATGCCGGGCGAAATGATCACCGAAGAAAGCCGTCCGGTACTGGAGTTCCTGCAGATGCTGTGCGAAATCGGCGCTCACTACCCGGGCTTCGAAACCGATATCCACGGCGCATACCGTCAGGCGGATGGTCGTTACACCGTTAAGGTGCTGAAAGAAAACACCAAATAAGTTGAAGCATCAAAGGGAAGTGGCTTGCCACTTCCCTTTTTTCACGCCGTTCAGGAGATGATATGAAAACACCCTCACAACCGCGCGCGATTTATTACATCGTGGCGATTCAAATCTGGGAATACTTCAGCTTTTACGGCATGCGTGCCCTCCTCATCCTCTATCTCACCCACCAGCTCGGCTTCGATGACAGTCACGCCATCAGCCTGTTCAGCGCCTACGCCTCACTGGTTTACGTTACCCCTATTCTCGGCGGCTGGCTTGCCGACCGCCTGCTCGGCAACCGCACGGCGGTCATAGCCGGGGCGCTGCTGATGACGCTTGGCCATGTGGTACTGGGCGTCGAATCCGATTCAACCTGGAGCTTGTACGCCGCGCTGGCGATCATCATCTGCGGTTACGGCCTGTTTAAATCCAACATCAGCTGCCTGCTGGGCGAACTGTACGCCCCTGATGATAGCCGCCGCGACGGCGGCTTTTCGCTGCTGTACGCCGCAGGCAACGTCGGCTCGATCGCGGCGCCGATAGCCTGCGGGCTGGCGGCCCAGTGGTACGGCTGGCACGTCGGCTTTGCCCTGGCGGGCGTCGGTATGTTTATCGGGCTGCTGATCTTCTTAAGCGGCCGCCAGCACTTTCGCCATACGCGCGGCGTGGATAAACCGGCGCTGCGGGCGGTGAAGTTTGCGCTCCCCACCTGGGGATGGCTGCTGGTGATGCTCTGTGTGGCGCCGGTGTTCTTTACGCTGCTGCTGGAAAATGACTGGGCGGGCTATCTGCTGGCGGTGGTTTGCGTCTTCGCCGCGCAGATGGTCGCACGTATTATGATGAGAAATCCGGAGCACCGCCGCGCGCTGTGGCAAATCGTTCTGCTGATGCTGACCGGTACGCTGTTTTGGGTGCTGGCCCAACAGGGCGGCAGCTCGATTAGCCTGTTTATCGACCACTTTGTGAACCGTCACCTGCTGGATATCGAGGTGCCCACCGCGCTGTTCCAGTCCGTCAACGCCGTGGCGGTCATGGCGGCTGGCGTGGCGCTGGCCTGGCTTGTGCGACCGGAGGGCAGCGTACGTTCGGCGCTGCGGGTGTGGCTAAAGTTTGCTTTCGGTCTGGCGCTGATGGGCGGCGGGTTTATGCTGCTGGCGCTGAACGCGCGGCGCGGCGAGCTGCACGACCAGGCGTCGATGGGCATGATGGTCGCCGGACTGGCGCTGATGGGCTTTGCCGAGCTGTTTATCGACCCGGTAGCGATGGCGCAAATAACGCGGCTCAATATGCCGGGCGTCACCGGCGTGCTGACCGGTATCTACATGCTGGCGACGGGCGCGGTCGCCAACTGGCTGGCGGGCGTCGTGGCGCAACGCACAACCGAATCACAGATTAGCGAAACGGCGATTGCCGCCTATGGGCACTTTTTCTCACAAATGGGGGAATGGACGCTGGGCGTGGTGGTCGCGATTGTCGCGGTGATTATCGTCAGACGGATGCTGAGCAGTACGGCCGTTTGCCTGCCTGAAACACCGCAAGATTAAGGCGTTTTTCGCTGCCCGGACGCGGGCAGCGAGAACATCTCCCTGCGGCGAGGGAGAGCGTCAAATTGCCGCGTCGTCTTCTTCGCCGGTACGGATACGAATCACGCGCGCCACGTCGAACACAAAAATCTTACCGTCGCCGATTTTACCCGTCTGCGCCGTACGGATGATGGTATCCACGCAGGTATCCACGATATCGTCGGAAACCACGATTTCAATCTTCACCTTCGGCAGAAAATCCACCATGTATTCCGCACCGCGATACAGCTCGGTGTGGCCTTTCTGACGGCCAAAACCTTTCACTTCCGTTACCGTCATCCCGGTGATGCCGACTTCCGCCAGCGCTTCACGCACATCATCGAGTTTGAAGGGTTTAATAATCGCATCAATCTTTTTCATGGTGTCCTGTCTTTTTAAACGCGTAACCGGTTGCTCTGCGTATCATAACGTCGGGCAAGTCGCGGTGCTACTCTTTAAAATCATTCGCATCCAGCTCATGGCGCGACAGCAGCTTGTAAAACTCGGTGCGGTTGCGCCCGGCCATGCGCGCGGCGTGGGTGACGTTGCCGCGGGTTATCTGCAAAAGCTTACGCAGGTAGTTCAGCTCAAATTGGTTGCGGGCGTCAACGAAGGTCGGCAGCGCCGTGTTCTCCCCTTCCAGCGCCTGTTCCACCAGCGCATCGCTAATCACCGGCGAGGTGGTCAGCGCCACGCACTGTTCGATAACGTTTACCAGCTGGCGCACGTTGCCCGGCCAGCTTGCGGTCATCAGCCGCTTCATGGCATCGGTGGAAAACGCGCGCACGAACGGCTTGTGCCGATCGGAGGCCTGCCGCAGCAGGTGGTTCGCCAGCAGCGGAATATCTTCGGTACGCTCGGCAAGCGAGGGGATCTTCAGGCTGACCACGTTCAGGCGATAGAAGAGATCTTCGCGAAATTCGCCGCGCGCCATCGCTTTCGGCAAATCCCGGTGGGTGGCGGAAATGATGCGCACGTTAATGTCGATATCGCGGTTACTGCCCAGCGGGCGCACCTTGCGCTCCTGCAGTACGCGCAGCAGCTTCACCTGCAGCGACAGGGGCATATCGCCGATCTCATCCAGAAACAGCGTGCCGCCCTCCGCGGCCTGAAACAGCCCTTCCCGGCTGCTGACCGCGCCGGTAAACGCGCCGCGAGAGTGGCCAAACAGTTCGGACTCCAGCAGCTGTTCCGGCAGCGCGCCGCAGTTAATGGCGATAAAAGGCGACGAATGACGCGGGCTGGCGTTATGGATGGCCTGCGCGAAAATCTCCTTCCCGGTGCCGCTCTGGCCGTGGATCAGGACGCTGACGTCCGATTGCGACACCATTCTCGCCTGCTCCAGCACCCGCAGCATAACGGGGCTGCGGGTGACAATCGACTCGCGCCAGCGATCGTCCGTCGCCGCCGCCGTATGCGCCAGCGCCTCGTCGATGGCCTTATACAGCGCATCTTTATCAACGGGTTTGGTCAGAAAGCTGAACACGCCCTGCTGCGTCGCGGCGACCGCGTCGGGAATCGATCCATGGGCGGTCAGAATGATCACCGGCATTCCCGGCTGCCGCTTCTGGATCTCGGCGAACAGCTGCAGGCCGTCCATCTCGTCCATCCGCAGATCGCTTATCACCAGGTCGACCTTTTCCCGCGCCAGGACGCGCAGGCCCTCATGGCCGCTTTCCGCCGTCGCCACGGTGAACCCTTCGCTGGCCAGGCGCAGGCCGAGGAGCTTAAGCAGGCCGGGGTCGTCATCCACCAGCAGCAGATGCGCGGGCTTGCGTCCGATCATGGCTTCACCTCGTCGGCGGATGCGGCCTGACCTGCCTCAGAGGCGGTATGGCTGCTGGACGGCTTACGGCTGGAGAGCTGGCGTTCTATGTCCGTCAGGCTTTCCAGCTTGCGGGTGGTCAGATCGAGCTGGTTGCGCAGGTGCTGCTGCTGCTGGCGCAACGTGTCCAGTTCGCCGTCCGTTGACTGCTGGAGCTTGCTGTAGCGTGAGCGCTCATCCGACAGCTGCAGCTGCAGCGCCTGGCCGTCGCGCCAGAGCTGGTACAGCGGCCGCACCTGGGCCGGCATCTGCGGGCTGAAGGTATCCAGACGAGCCATCATCTCCCGGCGCTCGACGGGGGTGATTTTGGCATTCGCGAGCAAAATGCCGCGGCGGAAGGCATCCTGCCAGCGCTCTTCATCGTGCGCGCGGGCTTCGCTGCGCAGCAGCTCCGGCGACAGGCGCTGGGCGCAGTCCATGCCGCGCAACCAGTAAAGCGGATTTTTTTCCGTAACCTCGCCATGCAAGGCCCAGACGTCCGCACAGTCGGTCGAGAGGAAATCAGCGACCTGCTGCTGCGGTAGTTGTTCTTCACTGCTGTGCGCCTGTCCCGGTAACGCTGATGAAGAACAGCCGGCCATCAGCAGGCAGCACGCGCTCATCAGTATGCGGCAACGCCGCGCGGACCGGGAAAAAAATGCGATCGGACTATGGGACATATTCACCAGACGTCGTTTCATTTTGTGGGTTTATCCGCTGTGATAGCAGGTAATTCAATGCGAAAACAGACATTGCCGGATGGGCTATCAACCAGGCGCAGCTCCCCTTTCATTCGCCGTACGCAGTCGCGGGCAATGCTTAGCCCCAGACCGCTGCCTTTTACCGCGCCCTTACGTTGGTGGCTACCCTGATAAAACGGCTCGAAAATTAAGGTTTTTTCCGCATCGGGAATGGGCGTGCCGCTGTTGGCGACCTCGATCCACACCCTGCTATCCTGCAGGCGGCTATGGATATAAATGTTACCGGATTCAGCGCCATAGTGCACCGCGTTGGAATAGAGATTGTCCAGCGCGCTCATCAGCAGCATGGGTTCTGCCTGACAAAACGCCGCATCCAGCCTAATGCCAGTATGCATCATTTTAGCGCGCGACGGTAAACTGTTTGCCGAGATAACCATCTCCACCAGAGGCGCAATTTCAACGGTTTCCAGCTCGATTGCGGTATCCGCCAGCTTGCGGTTGTAGTCCAGAAGCTGCTCGATAAGCTTTTGCAGATTGCGGCTGCTGCCATCGAGAATGGACACCACCTCCTTCTGCTCCGGCGTCAGCGGGCCAACGACCTCGTCGGCCAGCAGTTCCGTGCCTTCGCGCATGCTGGCGAGCGGGGTTTTAAGCTCGTGGGAAAGATGGCGTAAAAACTGGTGCCGCTGCGATTCCAGCCATGAGAGACGCTCGCTCAGCCAGATGATGCGCTGGCCGACCGAACGCAGCTCGCGGGGGCCGGTAAACATCACGGCGCTGCCGATGGATTTCCCTTCGCCAAGGCGGTTTATCATCCGCTCAATGCCCTTCACCGGGCCGATAATCATCCGGGTAAACAGCAGCACCAGGGTCAGGCTGACCAGGAACAGCACCAGCGCCTGCCAACCGAAAAAGCGCCCGCGTTCGGCAATCTCCTGCTGAAGCTGCTGCCCGCGGGAGAAGACGACCGCCCGCGTTGCCTGCACCATCTCGCTGTTTGCCGCGGCAAACGCGTCCAGATTCGCCGCCGAGGCTGCTTCCGGGGCGCTGTTTTTACAGCGCAGCTGCGTTAGCGCGTCCAGATCGTTACGTAGCGCCTGGTACAGCTTGTCATCCGGCAAAACGCCCGCATGGGCGTCCAGCATGTCGCTGTAGCGCTTGCGCTGCCCCTGATACACCGTCGCAAGCGTGGCATCATCCAGCACGCAGTACTGGCGGTAGCTGCGCTCCATCTCGACCGCGGCGTTGATCATCGCCTCGCTGCGTCTGGCATCGATCAGGGTCGTCTGGTTGGTCATCGCCGCCTGGGCGCTTAAGGCGTTGAGGCTTTGCCACGCCTGCCAGGCCAGCACCAGCAGCGGGATCAGGATCAGCAGAAACGACAGCATGACCAGCTGACGCAGCGAGCGGGGAAAAAGAGACCAGCGTTTCAAAGGGTTCGTCTCAACATGAGGACTTTCAGGAATGCTAACTGAGGACGTGGCGCAGAGCTACTCAAAATCATTCACGCTGCATCAAGGCGGCAAACCTGTGAAGTCCCCGGGAGCACAGGTAACTATGTGACTGGGGCGAGCAGGTGAAGCCAACGCAGAGGCAGCGCGAAGGATGAAGAGTATACAACAAAGCCGGGTAAAAACCCGGCTTTGTGATGGAATAAGGCGGTGCCTAACTCAACGTTTCGCCCGAAGTTTGATATAGCTATGCTGATATCAGAATGCTGGACGGCAGGCACCTGTTTGTGCGTCATTCGAATTTTATGTAGCGCGTCCCGAAGGGGCTGACATAATCAGGTGAATGAGCCACTGCCAATTATTATGCAGCATCTATGCCACAATAAAAAGAAATTATTTAATGCAATGATAAATAACGATTTTCATGTTTATTTTTAGATTATGCGGCTGGGCGAATTTTTAGCAGAGTGTCGCCAAATGACAACACCTTCTCATGTGAAATAATAAATTCAATAATATCAAATAAATAAATGTCGCCATTTGGCGACACTCAATTTCCCCTGTGTCGCGTTTTCCCGACACGTTTTTCCTGCGGGCAAAAAAAAACCCTTCGCGATAGCGAAGGGTTTTATCCGGTAACTGGTTTAGCCCAGCTGTTTACGGGCATTGCGGAAGATACGCATCCACGGACCGTCTTCGCCCCAGTTTTCCGGGTGCCACGAGTTGGCCACGGTGCGGAACACGCGCTCCGGGTGCGGCATCATGATGGTCACGCGTCCGCTTTCGTTGGTCACGGCGGTGATCCCGTTCGGCGAACCGTTCGGGTTAGCCGGATAAGACTGCGTCACCTTGCCGAAGTTATCGACATAGCGCAGCGCCACCAGCCCCTCGTTTTCAAGCTTCGCCAGGTGCGCGGCATCGCGGACTTCAACGCGCCCTTCGCCGTGCGATACGGCGACAGGCATCTGCGATCCCACCATTCCCTGCAGCAGCAGCGACGGGCTCTGGGTGACTTCGACCAGGCTGAAGCGGGCTTCGAAACGATCCGAATGGTTGCGGACGAAACGCGGCCACAGGCTGCTGCCAGGGATCAGCTCGCGCAGGTTCGACATCATCTGGCAACCGTTGCAGACCCCCAGCGCCAGCGTCTGCGGACGGTGGAAGAAGGCCTCAAACTCATCGCGTACGCGATCGTTGAACAGAATGGACTTCGCCCACCCTTCGCCCGCGCCCAGCACATCGCCGTAGGAGAAACCGCCGCACGCCACCAGCGACTGGAACGCCTCAAGCCCACGACGCCCCGCCAGCAGGTCGCTCATATGAACGTCAATCGCGTCAAACCCCGCGCGGTGGAAGGCGGCCGCCATCTCGACGTGCGAGTTCACACCCTGCTCGCGCAGAATCGCCACCTTCGGACGCGCCCCTTTGGCGATGTAAGGCGCCGCCACGTCGTCATTCAGGTCGAACGTCAGCTTCACGTTCAGGCCCGGGTCGTTATCGTGCGCTTTCGCCTGGTGCTCCTGGTCGGCGCACTCCGGGTTGTCACGCAGGCGCTGCATCTGCCAGGTAGTTTCCGCCCACCAGACGCGCAGGGTCGTGCGGCTTTCGCTAAACACCGGATGCCCGCCGGCGGTGATGGTGAAGCGATCCCCGGCCACGGCTTTACCCAGATAGTGCACGCAGTCGGCCAGGCCGTGAGAGGCCAGCAGGGATTCCACCGCCTCGCGATCCTGCGCGCGCACCTGAATCACCCCGCCCAGCTCTTCGTTAAACAGCGCCGCCAGATGGTCGTCGCCCAGCGCAGCGATGTTGACCTCAACGCCGCAGTGGCCGGTAAACGCCATCTCAGCAAGCAGAGTCAGCAGGCCGCCGTCGGAACGGTCATGCCAGGCCAGCAGCTTACGCTGTGCGACCAGCGCCTGCATCGCGTCGTAGAAGCCTTTCAGCTGCTCAACGCTGCGAACGTCGGCAGGCTTATCGCCAAGCTGGCGGTACACCTGAGCAAGCGCCGTTGCGCCCAGCGCGTTGTGACCTTTGCCAAGGTCGATCAGCAGCAGGGCGTTATCCTCGGTAGAGAGCTGCGGCGTCACGGTGCCGCGCACGTCCTCAACGCGGGCAAACGCGGAAATCACCAGCGACAGCGGCGAGGTCATCTCGCGCTGCTCGCTGCCTTCCTGCCAGCGGGTTTTCATCGACATCGAGTCTTTACCCACCGGAATGGTCAGCCCCAGCGCCGGACAAAGCTCTTCGCCCACGGCTTTCACCGCGGCGTACAGGCCCGCATCCTCGCCAGGATGACCGGCCGCGGCCATCCAGTTCGCCGACAGCTTGATGCGCTTGATATCGCCAATCTGCGTACCGGCGATGTTGGTCAACGCTTCGCCGACCGCCAGACGCGCGGAGGCGGCAAAGTCCAGCAGCGCGACCGGCGCGCGTTCGCCTATCGCCATCGCTTCACCGTAGTAGCTGTCGAGGCTGGCGGTAGTCACCGCACAGTTCGCCACCGGCACCTGCCACGGGCCGACCATCTGGTCACGCGCCACCATGCCGGTCACGGTACGGTCGCCGATGGTGACGAGGAAGGTTTTCTCCGCCACCGTCGGCAGATGCAGCACGCGCTTCACGGCATCGGCAATGCTGATACCGTGGCGATCCAGCGCCTCGCCTTTCGCGGTTAAGGTCGACACATCGCGGGTCATCTTCGGCGTTTTGCCGAGCAGGACGTCCAGCGGCAGATCGATGGGCTGGTCATCAAAATGGGTATCGTGCAGGCTGAGGTGCTTCTCTTCTGTCGCCTCGCCGATCACCGCGTACGGCGCGCGTTCGCGGCGGCACAGGGCATCGAACAGCGGCAGCTGCTCCGGCGCGACGGCCAGAACATAGCGTTCCTGTGACTCGTTACACCAGATTTCCAGCGGGCTCATTCCCGGCTCGTCGCTCAGAATATCGCGCAGCTCAAAGCGCCCGCCGCGGCCGCCGTCGCTCACCAGCTCCGGCATAGCGTTCGACAAACCGCCCGCGCCAACGTCGTGGATAAACAGAATCGGGTTCTCTTCGCCCATCTGCCAGCAGCGGTCAATCACTTCCTGGCAGCGGCGCTCCATCTCCGGGTTGTCGCGCTGTACGGAGGCGAAATCCAGATCCGCATCGGACTGGCCGGACGCCATCGACGACGCCGCGCCGCCGCCCAGGCCGATATTCATCGCCGGGCCGCCCAGCACAATCAGCTTCGCGCCGACCGTTATCTCGCCCTTCTGCACGTGGTCGGCGCGGATGTTGCCAATACCGCCGGCCAGCATAATCGGCTTGTGGTAGCCGCGAAGCTCTTCGCCGTTGTGGCTATTGACCTTCTCTTCATAGGTACGGAAGTAGCCGTTCAGCGCAGGACGGCCAAATTCGTTGTTAAACGCCGCGCCACCGAGCGGGCCATCGGTCATGATGTCGAGCGCGTTAACGATGCGATCCGGTTTACCGAAATCTTCTTCCCACGGCTGCTCGAAGCCTGGAATGCGCAGGTTCGAAACCGAGAAACCGACCAGGCCCGCTTTCGGCTTGGCGCCGCGCCCGGTAGCCCCTTCGTCGCGAATTTCGCCGCCGGAGCCGGTCGCCGCCCCCGGCCACGGAGAAATCGCCGTCGGGTGGTTGTGGGTTTCAACCTTCATCAGGATATGTACCGGCTCCTGATGGAAATCGTATCGGCTGGCGTCGCTATCGGCGAAGAAACGCCCGACGCTCGATCCTTCCATGACGGCAGCGTTATCTTTGTACGCTGACAGCACGTGTTCCGGCGTAGTTTCGAAGGTGTTCTTGATCATTTTGAACAGCGACTTCGGCTGCTGCTCGCCGTCAATCACCCAGTCGGCGTTGAAAATCTTATGGCGGCAGTGCTCGGAGTTCGCCTGGGCGAACATATACAGTTCGATATCGTTCGGGTTGCGTTTAAGGGTCGTGAACGCATCGAGAAGATAGTCAATCTCGTCATCCGCCAGCGCAAGGCCGAGGCGCAGGTTGGCGTCGGCCAGCGCCTGACGTCCCTGCCCCAGCACGTCGACGCTGGAGACCGGCGTCGGCTGGTGATGGGCAAAGAGTTTTTCCGCCTCCTGCAGAGCGCCGAATACGCATTCCATCATGCGATCGTGGAGCGCAGCGGCAACCTCATGCCACTGCGCCTGCGTCAGGGTCGGCGCGTCGATATAGTACGCCACGCCGCGCTCAATGCGGCTTATCTGCGTCAGTGCGCAGTTGTGGGCGATATCGGTAGCTTTTGAAGACCAGGGGGAGATGGTGCCAGGGCGGGGGGTGACGAGCAGCAGTTTTCCGGCGGGAGTGTGGCTTTGCAGCACCGGGCCATACTGCAGCAAACGCGCCAGACGGGCATGCTCATCGTCTGAGAGCGGAGCGTTCAGCTCGGCAAAGTGCACATACTCGGCGTAAATATTGCTGACCGGAAGGTGGGCTGCCTGAAAACGTGCCAGCAGTTTGGTAATACGAAATGCAGACAGTGCAGGCGAACCACGCAGAATTTCCATCATAAGTCTCTCGTCTTCTGGGTTTCAGTTTGCGCAATGGCGGAAAACGGGCGTCATTATAGTGAATCCTGAGCGCCGACGAAACCGTTTGCGTCGAAATAAAATCACCCGCCCCTTTTATCAATCGATGTGACTAACCTCACTAATCAGTTGCCAATTGGCGGAATGTTAAGCAAAATGCCGCTCAACTCATCCAAACGTCGTACTTTAATATGGTAATTGCTGGCTGAACCTGCCTGGAACACAGAGAATTAACTAATTGAAAAAATTAAAGATTAATTATCTGTTTATCGGCATAGTCACCCTGCTATTGGCAGCGGCGTTATGGCCCTCTATTCCCTGGTTTAGTAAACCAGAGAACCGTATCGCCGCGATTCAGGCGAGCGGCGAGCTGCGCGTCAGCACCATCGCCACGCCGCTGACCTTTACCAATATCAATGAAAAAGATTATGGCCTGGACTATGAGCTGGCGCAGCAGTTTGCCAACTACCTCGGCGTTAAGCTGAAGGTGACCGTACGCCAGAACATCAGCCAGCTGTTTGACGACCTCGATCGCGGCGATGCCGATATGCTGGCCGCAGGCCTGGTCTATAACAGCGAGCGCGTTAAGCGCTATCAGTCAGGCCCGACGTACTATTCCGTCTCCCAGCAGCTGGTCTATCGCAAAGGCAGCTTCCGGCCGCGCTCGCTGGCGGACGTTACGCAGCAGCAGCTGGTCATCGCGCCGGGACACGTCGCCATTAACGACCTGCAGGCGCTGAAAGCGAAAAAATACCCAAAGCTTGCCTGGACCGTGGATGACAAACGCAGCAGCGCCGAGCTAATGGAGGCGGTGCTGGAAGGCAAGCTCGAGTACACCATCGCCGACTCCGTGGCGATAAGCCTCTTTCAGCGCGTCCACCCGGAGCTGGCGGTAGCGCTGGATATCACCGACGAGCAGCCGGTCACCTGGTTCAGCCTGAAAGACGATGACAACACCCTGCCTGCGGCGATGCTCGACTTCTTCAATAACATTAATGAGGACGGCACCCTCGCCCGCGTGGAGGAGAAGTACCTGGGGCACGGCGATGACTTCGACTACGTCGACACCCGTACCTTTCTGCGCGCCATCGACAGCGTGCTGCCCGATCTGCAGCCATTGTTCCAGAAGTATGCTACCGAAATAGACTGGCACCTGCTGGCGGCTATCTCCTGGCAGGAATCGCACTGGGATCCGCAGGCGACCTCCCCGACCGGCGTGCGCGGGCTGATGATGCTGACCAAAAACACCGCCCAAAGCCTGGGGCTGACCGACCGCACCGACGCCGAGCAAAGCGTCAGCGGTGGCATGCGCTACCTGCAGGACATGATGGGCAAAGTGCCGGATACGATCCCCAAAGACGAGCGCATCTGGTTTGCGCTGGCGGCCTACAACATGGGCTATGCCCACATGCTGGACGCCCGCGCCCTGACGGCGAAACAAAAGGGCGACCCGGACAGCTGGGCCGACGTGAAGCAGCGCCTGCCGCTGCTGAGCCAGAAGCCGTATTACAGCAAGCTGACCTACGGCTATGCGCGCGGGCATGAGGCTTATGCTTATGTGGAAAATATTCGTAAGTACCAGATAAGCCTCGTGGGCTATCTGGTCGAAAAAGAGAAGAAAGTGGCGAAGGCGATAGAAATCGCCCAGGACTATCCCGCCGTCAGCCCGAACGAGCTGAACCGCAATAACTTTGGCATGCTGCCGTTTCTTTCGCTATCGCCGGACGAAAGCTCCGGCCAGATAGAAGTGAAGGCGCCGAATATGCTGGTTGACGCCCGGCGCCGTTAGGGCTGCTCGGGACGTTTTTGCGCCTTGATTTGCGCCCGGCGCGCCCGAAAGAAATCGCTCAGCATGGCGGAGCACTCCCCCGCAAGCACGCCTTCGGTGACCTCGACCCGGTGGTTCATTCCCGGATGATGCAGCACGTCCATCAGCGACCCTGCCGCGCCGGTTTTGGCGTCGCGCGCGCCGAACACCACGCGCCCAATGCGGCTGTGCACCATCGCCCCCGCGCACATGACGCAGGGCTCAAGGGTAACGTACAGCGTGGTATCGATAAGCCGGTAGTTTTGCAGCACCAGCCCGCCCTGGCGCAGCGCCATGATCTCCGCATGGGCGGTAGGATCGTGGCGGCCAATCGGTCGGTTCCAGCCTTCGCCAATCACCTGGTTTTGATACACCAGCACCGCGCCGACCGGGACCTCCCCTTCATCCCAGGCCCGCTGAGCGAGCCCCAGCGCATGGCGCATCCAGTATTCATGGTTCAGTTCAATAGCGGACACAGCGGTCACTCCGGCAGAAAAAGCGGGGCGCATTATACATAGCAGCGATACTTTATACCCTAAATAATTCCAGCTGCCGCAGCTCTCCCTGCGGCGTCACCCGCCAGCGATGCTGGCAGAAATAGAGCAGCGGATTGTCCTGATCGCTGTCGCTATAGCCGCTGTACAGCTGCAAAGGGGCGCCCAGCTTTTTTTCCAGCTGCGCGACTTTTTCGTGCCCCAGACAGCGCAGCGTCAGCACCCAGCCGCCGTAACGGCGCGACATCTGGCTGGCGATAAGATTGACCTGCGACAGCCAGGCGGCGTCGGAATAGACCTGCTCCACCAGCGACTGCGGAGATCCGGTAATGAGCCAGACGTCAGCATCCGCACAGCTAAGGTAGTGCGTCAGGCGCTGATGTACGGCGGGAAACTCGGTGACGCTGTCGCGAAAACGCGCCACAAAGCGGGCCTCCCGCGCCCTGAGCGCCGACTCAGAGTGACCAAAGGTGGCGCCCCACAGCAGCAGGCTCATCGGCCAACGCGCCGCGCGCCCGTTGATGAGCAGCCCCATAGCAATAGCCGGCGACAGCAGCAGCACCAGCAGCGCATTCGGCAGCGAGCGTCGGACAAGATAGCGCAGGAAAGCGCCGAAAAGATCCTGCTGATGCAGCGTGCCATCAAGATCAAAAAAAACCACCCGACGCCTGTTACCCACTCTCGCGCTCCGCTTCATTATCATGACGGTGTCATCGTTATTGCTGATAAATAGCCTATCAGATAGCACCTCACATTTGTTAAAACGTTCGGCAATGTGTCTTTAACTCTCCATAATGAGGGCGTATCCTGTTGATAAAAATAATGAATCGCTTAACTTTTCGCCGATATTTTCCCCTGCGGCCGCATTGTTAAGTACGATAATCCTCTATAATCGAATAAAAAATTCTGGCAGTCGGCCGACCCCTGGTCCTCTGGAGAGCAAATGAACTGTTTAATCCGCATCCGCCAGCGCTACCCGGGGCTTGCGCAGAGCGATAAAAAACTGGCCGATTTTATTCTGGCGCAGCCCGATGAGGCGCGCCATCTCAGCTCGCAGCAGCTGGCAAGCGAGGCGGGCGTAAGCCAGTCAAGCGTGGTGAAGTTCGCCCAAAAAATGGGATTCAAAGGGTTTCCGGCGCTCAAGCTGGCGCTAAGCGAAGCGCTGGCGAGTAACCCGAACCCGCACTCGATGCCGGTACACAACCAGATCCGCGGCGACGATCCGCTGCGTCTGGTCGGCGAGAAGCTTATCAAAGACAATATCGCCGCGATGCATGCCTCGCTCGATGTAAACAGCGAGGATAAGCTGCTGGAGAGCGTGACGCTTTTGCGCAACGCCCGGCGCATTATCATCACCGGCATCGGCGCCTCCGGCCTGGTGGCGCGTAATTTTAGCTGGAAGCTGATGAAAATCGGCTTTAACGCCGTGGCGGAGCAGGACATGCATGCGCTGCTGGCGACCGTGCAGGCGATGGCGCAGGACGATCTGCTGCTGGCTATCTCCTACTCCGGCGAGCGGCGCGAGATCAACCTCGCGGCGGATGAAGCGCTGCGCGTCGGCGGGAAGATCCTGGCGATCACCGGCTTTTCGCCCAACGCGCTGCAGCAGCGGGCCTCGCACTGCCTGTATACCATTGCCGAGGAGCAGGCGACCCGCAGTGCGGCTATCTCGTCCACCAGCGCGCAGATGATGCTGACGGATCTTCTGTTTATGGGGCTGGTGCAGCAGGATCTGGAGAATGCGCCGGACCGTATTCGCCACAGCGAGGCGCTGGTGAAAAAACTGGTCTGAACAGAGAATGAGCGTATAATGCCCGCCCTGTTTGTGTTGTTTCTGAGAGTTTCCTGATGGCGCTGTTAATCACCAAAAAATGCATCAACTGCGATATGTGCGAGCCGGAATGCCCGAACGAGGCGATTTCAATGGGCGACAGCATTTATCAGATTAACAGCGACCGCTGCACGGAGTGCATCGGCCATTACGACACCCCGACCTGCCAGAAGGTATGCCCGATCCCGAATACCATTATTAAGGATCCGGCGCATGCGGAAAACGAAGAACAGCTGTGGGACAAGTTCGTCCTGCTGCATCACGCCGATAAGCTTTAGCTCTCCACAATCACCGTAGCGCAGGCATAGTGGCGCTCGTCGGCAAGCGTGACGTGAATATGCGTTACGCCCAAACGCTGCGCCAGGCTCTCCGCTTCGCCCCACAAACGCAGCTTCGGCTTGCCCAGCGCGTCGTTGTAAACCTCAAACTGATTGAACGCCAGGCCGTTGCGAATGCCAGTGCCCAGCGCCTTTGCCGCGGCTTCTTTGACCGCAAAGCGTTTTGCCAGAAAGCGCACCGGCTGCTGGTGCGCCTCCCAGATGAGCCACTCGTTATCGCTTAGCACCCGTCGCGCAAGGCGATCGCCGCTGCGGGCGATCACCGCTTCGACGCGGGCGATTTCAACGATGTCGGTGCCCAGACCAAGAATGGCCATTACCCGCGCGCTTCCAGCATCAGGCGCTTCATCTCAGCAACCGCCTCTTTCAGGCCGCTCATCACCGCGCGGCCGATAATCGCATGGCCGATGTTCAGCTCATGCATTTCCGGCAGCGCGGCAATAGCTTTGACGTTATGGTAGGTCAGGCCGTGACCGGCATTTACCTTCAGCCCCAGGCTTGCGGCGTAGGTTGCGGCTCTGGCGATACGCGCCAGCTCCTTAGCCTGCGCGTCTTCCGTTTCGGCATCGGCATAGCAGCCGGTATGGATTTCGATATACGGGGCGCCTACTTCGGCTGCGGCTTTGATCTGCTCGTCATCGGCATCGATAAACAGCGATACCTGAATACCGGCATCCGCCAGGCGTTTGCAGGCGTCGCGCATTTTATCGCGCTGGCCGGCCACGTCCAGACCGCCCTCGGTGGTCACTTCCTGACGCTTCTCCGGCACCAGGCAGCAGAAATGCGGTTTGGTTTCACAGGCGATAGCCAGCATCTCTTCGGTGACCGCCATCTCCAGGTTCATGCGGGTATCGAGCGTCTGGCGCAAAATGCGCACATCGCGATCGGTAATATGGCGGCGATCTTCGCGTAAATGCACGGTGATACCGTCTGCGCCGGCCTGCTCGGCGATAAACGCCGCCTGCACCGGGTCAGGATACGCCGTTCCGCGCGCGTTACGTAAAGTAGCAATGTGGTCAATGTTGACGCCTAACAGTAATTCAGCCATGACAATCCTCGTTAATCATTATTCGTTTTCACTGCGCATTTTGGCATAAATTGCCGGAACAGCTCCCGGCTCTTTAACGGTTTGCCCCCAAGATACGGCTTTAGCGCCATACGGGTAAAGCGTTTCGCGGCGCGCAATGTATCAACATCCGGAAATTCTCGCGCATCAAGCGCTTTTAACTGCCGCCCGGTAAAGGTGCTGTTATCGATCACGACGCTTGCGATAAACCCTTTTTCCTCACGGTAGCGGTAGGTCATGCCGTCATCGACCTCTTCGCCGCTGCCGGCGCAGTGCAGAAAATCGACGCCGTAGCCCAGGTGGCCGAGTAGCGCGAGTTCAAAACGCCGGAGCGCCGGTTCAGGGGAACGGGTAGCGCCAGCAAGCGCCTGAATACAGTGCAGATAATCAAAAAAGAGTTCAGAGAAGCGGGTCTCATGTTCGAGAACGCGGGAGATAAGCTCATTAACATAGAGGCCGCTGTACAGCGTGATGCCGCTGAGCGGCAGCGCCAGCGAGACCGCCTCCGCGCTGCGCAACGTTTTAACGTCGCCGCGCCCGCCAAAGCGGACCAACAGGGGGGTAAAAGGCTGCAGGGCGCCTTTCAGATTAGAACGTTTGGCGCGTGCGCCTTTGGCGACAAGGCGCACGCGGCCCGACTCTTCCGTGAAGACGTCCAGCATCAGGCTGGTTTCGCTCCAGGGGCGACTATGCAGGACGAAAGCGCGCTGCCAGCCCTCCATGAGCGTTTACTCAGAGATCGTCAACGTAACCGAGACTGCGCAGCGCGCGCTCGTCGTCGGCCCAGCCGGATTTCACTTTCACCCACAGCTCCAGGTGAACCGGGGCTTCGAACATCTCCTGCATATCCTTACGGGCTTCAATACCGATGGTTTTGATCTTGGCGCCTTTGTTGCCGATGACCATCTTTTTCTGCCCTTCGCGCTCAACGAGGATAAGCCCGTTGATGTCGTAGCCGCCGCGCTCGTTAGTCACGAAGCGCTCGATCTCAACGGTCACGGAGTACGGCAGCTCGGCGCCGAGGAAACGCATTAGCTTCTCGCGGATAATTTCAGACGCCATAAAGCGCTGCGAGCGGTCGGTAATGTAGTCTTCCGGGAAGTGGTGGATCGCCTCCGGCAGATGCTTGCGCACGATGCCCGCGATGGTATCGACGTTCATTCCGGTTTCCGCGGAAATCGGCACGATATCGAGGAAATTCATCTGGCTTGCCAGGAACTGCAGGTGCGGCAGCAGATCCGCTTTTTCCTGCACGTTATCCACTTTGTTCACCGCAAGGATCACCGGCGCTTTGCCTTCGCGCAGCTTGTTGAGCACCATTTCGTCATCCGGCGTCCAGCGGGTGCCTTCCACAACGAAAATCACCAGCTCAACGTCGCCGATGGAGCTGCTCGCCGCTTTGTTCATCAGGCGGTTGATCGCGCGTTTTTCTTCCATATGCAGGCCCGGAGTATCGACATAAATCGCCTGATACTCGCCCTCGGTATGGATGCCGACGATACGGTGACGCGTGGTCTGCGCTTTACGGGAGGTGATCGAAATCTTCTGCCCAAGCAGTTTATTCAGCAGGGTGGATTTGCCAACGTTCGGTCGTCCGACGATGGCGATAAATCCGCAATAGGTTTTGTTGTCGCTCATTCCAGCTCCAGTTTTTTCAGCGCCTGTTCGGCGGCAGCCTGCTCCGCCTTACGACGGCTGGAACCCGTGCCAACCACCGGTTCACTCAGGCCACTGACCTGGCAGTGGATAGTAAATTCCTGATCGTGGGCTTCGCCACGAACCTGCACCACCAGATAAGACGGCAGCGGCAGGTGGCGGCCCTGTAAATATTCCTGCAAACGGGTTTTCGGATCTTTTTGCTTATCGCCCGGGCTAATTTCATCCAGTCGGCTCTGATACCAGGAAAGGATCAGCTGCTCAACGGTCTGAATATCGCTGTCGAGGAATACGCCGCCAATCAGCGCCTCGACGGTATCCGCGAGGATAGACTCGCGACGAAAACCGCCGCTTTTCAGCTCACCCGGCCCCAGACGCAGGCACTCGCCCAGCTCAAACTCACGGGCGATTTCCGCCAGCGTATTGCCGCGGACAAGCGTAGCGCGCATGCGGCTCATATCGCCCTCGTCAACGCGCGGAAAACGGTGATACAGCGCGTTGGCGATGACGTAACTTAAAATGGAGTCGCCGAGAAACTCCAGACGCTCGTTGTGTTTGCTACTGGCACTGCGATGAGTTAATGCCTGCTGCAGCAACTCCTGATGATGAAAAGTGTAGCCCAGCTTACGTTGAAGCCGATTAATTACGATGGGGTTCATGCGTTACCAATAAAATGAATGCGTCAAAAATTCAGCACACGAAACCGACCTGAAATAACCAACGCGGTTTCGTGTGCCGTGGCTCCCGAGCGGGCGCCAACCTAAAACTTCGGGGGGATATTCTATACGCAACGGGGGGGGATGTCGTTAGTCTGAAGGAATTTATATTCTAAATATTTCATGCCGCCGCATATTGGCGGCGGCATGAACAAAAAACGCGAAATTAATGGATGCCGCCGATACGATTTAAACGTACGCCGGTCGGCCATTCGCCTTCCTGTTTTTCAAAGCTCATCCAGATACCGACCGCTTTACCCACCAGGTTCGCTTCCGGGACAAAGCCCCAGTAGCGGCTGTCGGCGCTGTTGTCGCGGTTGTCGCCCATCATGAAGTAGTGACCCGGCGGTACCACCCAGGTCGCCAGCGGCTGGCCCGGCTGCTGGTAATACATCCCCAGCTGATCCTGCGCGATAGGCACCGTCAGAATGCGGTGAGTTACGTCGCCCAGCGTCTCTTTACGCTCCGTCAGACGTACGCCGTTTTCTTTGCGCTCGCCCTTCGGCAGCTGCCAGAAACCGCTGGTCGCTTCGCCGCCGTTACGACGGGCGAACGTCTGGACGAAATCGCTCGGCTCAACGTTTGAGTAGGTCACCGGCAGCGCGCTGCCGCAGGACTGGCCTGAACTGCAGCCCGGCTGAATGGTCAGCTCTTTCGCCACCGGATCGTAGGTAACCTTATCCCCGGGAACGCCAATCGCGCGCTTAATATAGTCCAGGCGCGGATCTTCAGGATATTTGAACACGACGATATCGCCGCGTTTCGGATGACCCGTTTCGATTAACGTCTTCTGATAAATAGGATCTTTAATTCCGTAGGCATATTTCTCCACCAGAATAAAATCCCCGATCAGCAGCGTCGGCATCATCGAGCCGGAAGGAATCTGAAACGGCTCATAGATAAACGAGCGCACCACCAGCACGATCGCCAGCACCGGGAATACCGATGCCCCGGTTTCCAGCCAGCCCGGCTTCGGACCGACCTTCTTCAGGGTCTTAGGATCAAGCGAATCACCCGTCGCCGCCTGCGCGGCGGCCTGACGTTCACGGCGTTTTGGCGCAAAAATAAACTTATCCAGGCACCATAAGACGCCCGTCACCAGGGTAGCAATGACCAGGATCAGGGCAAACATGTTCGCCATGCCAACTCCTTAAAGGTTATTTACTGTCTTTACCGACATGCAGAATGGCGAGGAACGCTTCCTGCGGCAGTTCAACGTTACCGACCTGCTTCATACGTTTCTTACCTTCTTTCTGCTTCTGCAGCAGTTTTTTCTTACGGCTGACGTCGCCGCCATAGCATTTTGCCAGAACGTTTTTACGCAGCTGTTTCACCGTTGAACGGGCGATAATGTGGTTGCCGATGGCCGCCTGAATCGCGATATCGAACTGCTGGCGCGGGATCAGCTCTTTCATCTTCTCCACCAGCTCGCGGCCGCGGTATGGCGCATTATCGTTGTGGGTGATCAGCGCCAGCGCATCGACGCGTTCGCCGTTGATCAGCACATCCACGCGCACCATGTTGGACGCCTGGAAACGCTTGAAGTTGTAGTCCAGAGACGCATAGCCGCGCGAGGTCGACTTCAGACGATCGAAGAAGTCGAGCACCACTTCCGCCATCGGGATTTCGTAAGTCAGCGCCACCTGGTTGCCGTGGTAGACCATGTTGGTCTGAACGCCGCGTTTCTCAATACACAGGGTAATCACGTTGCCGAGGAACGCCTGCGGCAGCAGCATATGACATTCGGCGATCGGCTCACGCAGTTCCTGAATGTTATTCAGCGGCGGCAGCTTGGACGGGCTGTCAACGTAGATAACCTCTTTCGAGGTGGTTTCAACTTCGTAGACTACCGTCGGCGCGGTGGTGATCAGGTCGAGATCGTATTCACGCTCCAGACGCTCCTGAATGATCTCCATATGCAGCAGGCCGAGGAAGCCGCAGCGGAAGCCGAAGCCCAGCGCCGTAGAGCTTTCCGGCTCGTAGAACAGAGAGGCATCGTTCAGGCTCAGTTTGCCCAGCGCATCGCGGAAGTTTTCATAGTCATCGGAGCTGACCGGGAACAGACCCGCGTAAACCTGCGGCTTCACTTTTTTGAAGCCCGGCAGCGCTTTCTCCGCCGGATTACGCGCGCCGGTCAGGGTATCGCCCACCGGCGCGCCGAGGATGTCCTTAATCGCGCAAACCAGCCAGCCTACCTCGCCGCATTTCAGCTCGGTGCGGTCAACCTGTTTCGGGGTAAAGATACCGAGACGGTCGGCGTTATACACCTGGCCGGTGCTCATCACCTTAATTTTGTCGCCTTTACGCATGGTGCCGTTTTTAATACGCACCAGCGAGACAACGCCAAGGTAGTTATCGAACCAGGAGTCGATGATCAGCGCCTGCAGCGGCGCGTCCGGATCGCCTTCCGGCGGCGGAATATCGCGCACCAGACGCTCCAGCACGTCGGGCACACCAACGCCGGTTTTCGCCGAGCAGCGCACGGCATCATGGGCGTCGATGCCGACGATATCTTCAATCTCATCCGCCACGCGCTCAGGGTCGGCCGCAGGCAGGTCGATCTTGTTGAGAACCGGCACCACTTCCAGGTCCATTTCCATCGCGGTGTAGCAGTTCGCCAGCGTTTGCGCTTCTACGCCCTGCCCGGCATCAACCACCAGCAGCGCGCCTTCGCAGGCCGCCAGGGAACGAGACACTTCATACGAGAAGTCAACGTGGCCCGGGGTATCGATAAAGTTCAGCTGGTAGGTCTCACCGTCGGCGGCCTTGTAATCCAGCGTCACGCTTTGCGCTTTGATAGTGATGCCGCGTTCGCGTTCCAGATCCATAGAATCAAGAACCTGGGCTTCCATTTCACGATCAGAAAGGCCACCGCAAATCTGGATAATACGGTCAGACAGCGTCGACTTACCGTGGTCGATGTGAGCAATGATCGAAAAGTTACGTATATTCTTCATATTAGAGTTAATTATGCCTTACGAATTCCTGGAGGCCGCTGTTCTGCGCCTGACGTATTGATCGTTCGAAAACGCCGCATTCTACACTACATCTCCGTCACCAGGAAATGCTCTTCCGGCAAGCATAGCGGTTAGCAGAAAGGAGATCTCGCGGCAGATGTAAATAAAGATAAAAGCCAGTGAATTCACTGGCCCATTTCAGAAGAAGCGGTATCGATGCGCAGCAGTTCGGGCGGTAGGCCAACGCTTAAAATTGTCGGCTGCAGGGCGTCACGCGCCGCCAGCTTCGGCGACAGGCCGCGGGCAATGAGAAAACCGCCGACGCCGCCGAGCAGCGCGCCGGTCAGCGCCGCCAGATCGCTGCCGAAGCAGAGCTGGAACAGCGCAGCGACGGTGAAAAGCCCCAGCAGCGGCGTCATGTAAACCAGCAGCGCGGAGGTCAGCAGGCTGCCTTCGCCAATGCCAAGCTCCACTTTTTGCCCGGCGACTAACGGCTGCGCGCTTGGCACACTGATGGTGTGCTGGGTTTGCGGTCCGAGCTTGTTAAGCACCCGGCTGCCGCAGCCCGCGCGGGAAGCGCAGCTGCTGCAGGAAGCTTTCACGTCGCAGCTTACCTGCGCTAAGCCGTCATGCCAGGAGATGACGGTTGCCCACTCTTTGATCATGGCGAAATTCCAGGCTTAATGCTGTCGGCAATGCGCTTCGCCGTCTGCGGCGGCAGCTCGCCGACGATGGTGATTTCCGCGTTATCGCGCACCGTGGTGCTCACGGTACGACGGCCGGTGCGCAGCATCTGTTCGCTGCTGGTCGGCGTGGCGCGGCTAATATTCACCGAGAAGCTGAACAACCCGTCGGAATAGAGCTTGGACTCCACCGGCGAATCGATGGTCGGCAGCGTACGGCGGCTCTCCGCCACCTCGACGAACCCCTGCGGCAGCCAGGCGGGCGCCCAGCTGAACTTCGCTTTATCGCCGGACGGTACGGAGAGCTGCGGCGGCAGGCTGGCTTTCGCCAGGTTCTGCATGTAGTCGCTCACCTGCGCTGTGACGGAAAACGAAATCACGCGGAACTGCTCCAGCGTTTCGCCATCGCGATCCAGCAGGTCAACGCGCATCGGCAACTTGGTTTCCGCATCCAGCCAGACGATATAGCTGTAGCGCGTGCCGTCTCTCGCCACCACGCGAATAACCTCACACAGCCGATCCGCAATGCGGGTGCGGCCAACGGAGATGAAATCATAGTACGGCGAGAGGCGCTTAAAATCGGTATAAATAAGCGAAGGCAGCGAGTCGACAATGTAATCGCCGTTGAGCGTGAAGGGATCGAGACCAGGCTCAAAATAGCTGATTTCGCTACCGCGTTGCACAACTTCACGTCGCGGTCCGTCCATCTGCAGCAGCTGCGCCAGCGCCTGGTTATTCAGACGCGCGTGACGATAGCGTAACGACTCTACGCCCTGCTTGTTGATGCTGATGAAGGACAGCTCGTAGTTGAGAGACTGGCTTGCCATATTCATCTCCTGCAACAACGCCCCGGACGATACATCTGCCGAGGCGTTAGCGGAGAAGAACAGGCTACCAGCCACAAGGGACATGGCACACCAAAGTTGCTTCATTACTGCGATTGCGTTCCTAACGTTTGATATCCTGGCACCTGGACCGCAGCCTGCTGGGTCTGTGCCTGTTCAAACTGAAGCTGTTCGGAGTGCAGACGACGCTGCAATTCGTAGTCCTGCAACATTGCGTTGATGCGACGACGCTGCTCCTGCACCTGCTGCTGCTGACCGGTTCCGGCGTTAGCATCTGCAGGCACCCCCAGGCTTACCGGGCTAGCTTTGCCCATCATCGGCAGGGTGTTAAACACCGGCGCCTCTGGCTGCTGGGAAGTTTCAGATCGTCCATTATAGTGCTGGACGCCCACGATGACTGCAAGTGAAACACAAGCCGCAACACCCATTTGGGTTAATGAACTCGCCCATGGACGAACTTTGTTCCAGAATGGCATTTTTTGCCACTGGTGCGGCGCTGGCTGGGCTTCAGGGATGAGCGGCGTTGCCTGGCGAACAGGTTCGTTCGCGATGGCCGCCATCACGCTTGCTGAGATATCAAAGTGCAGAGTTTCTGCCGTATCCCCGCGCATAGTATCGCGGATGAGATGGTAGCTCTCCCACGTTTTTTGCATTTCAGTGGAATGAGTAAGCTCGTTGAGCAGCTCACTATCCAGCGTTTCCCCATCCATTAAAGCGGAAAGTTTTTCTTTCTGCATGCCTAATACCTTTTCCAGTATTCCGCCATCGTCAACGCCTGATTAGCGGTTGAACTTTATTATCAATAGCTTCCCGCGCACGGAAGATACGTGAACGTACCGTACCCACCGGACAATCCATGATAGCGGCTATCTCTTCATAGCTCAGGCCATCCAGCTCCCGCAACGTAATAGCCATGCGTAAATCTTCCGGAAGCGACTCGATGGTACGGAAAACTATTTGTCTCAGTTCTTCTGACAACATTAAGTTCTCAGGGTTCGAAATTTCTTTCAGTGCGCCGCCACTTTCGAAGTTTTCTGCGTCGATGGCATCCACATCGCTGGATGGCGGACGTCGCCCTTGAGCAACCAGATAATTCTTCGCCGTGTTGACGGCGATACGGTACAGCCAGGTATAGAAAGCACTATCCCCCCGGAAAGAATCCAGCGCACGATAGGCCTTTATAAAAGACTCTTGCACCACGTCAGGTACATCGCCCGACGGCACATAGCGGGAAACCAGGCTCGCCACCTTATGCTGATAACGCACTACCAGCAGGTTAAACGCCTTCTGATCTCCCTTCTGGACCCGTTCGACAAGGACCTGATCCGTTAACTGCTCGCTCATCCGAGGTAATGTCTCCTCAAACCAAATTCCCATGCGTAATCAGAACGCCACTCCATCACTGCACTATGAGCAAGCACGAGGTTAGAGTGCGCGGTTGCCTTAAAGTTCAGTTACGCTTTTACTTTTTGCTAATCACAGTAGACCGTTCATTATCACTCATTATAAGTCTACCAATACTTAATGAAGAGTCAGGTGCGCAAATAGACGTCTGAAATCAACCAGCAGAGTAACGTAACACAGGCTTTTTTTCATCATAAAATCTGAAGCTAACGATCTGCTTCGCAATTATTTTCTTACCTTTACAGTTCTTCCGTCGCCGCCCCTCTGTTTAGCAAGCTCAACGCACAAGAAAAAATTGCGTGCTGTTCGTCGCTTTATGGTGCTATGCTGAACAAACACTGTTTAGTAAATTAAACAACATGCTGAATACAACTCCCGATCTCTCTTGTGATGTCCTCATCGTCGGCAGCGGTGCTGCTGGTTTATCCCTTGCGCTGCGCCTCGCTGAGCACCATTCGGTGATCGTACTCAGCAAAGGCCCCGTCAGCGAAGGATCGACGTTTTATGCCCAGGGCGGTATCGCCGCGGTGTTTGATGAAACCGACAGCATTGAGTCCCATGTTGAAGACACCCTGGTCGCCGGCGCCGGCATCTGCGATCGCCATGCGGTCTCCTTTGTCGCCAGCAACGCCCGCCACTGCGTGCAGTGGCTTATCGATCAGGGCGTGCTGTTTGACACCCAGGTACAGGCCAACGGCGAAGAGAGCTACCACTTAACCCGCGAGGGCGGACACAGCCATCGCCGGATCCTGCACGCCGCCGACGCAACCGGTAAAGAGGTGGAAACCACGCTGGTCAGCAAAGCGCTGAGCCACCCTAACATTCGGGTGATTGAGCGCAGCAACGCGGTGGACTTGATCGTCTCCGACAAGATTGGCCTGCCCGGCACCCGCCGCGTGGTCGGGGCGTGGATCTGGAATCGCAATAAAGAAACCGTGGAAACCTGCCAGGCGAAGTCCGTCGTGCTGGCTACCGGCGGCGCATCCAAGGTTTACCAGTACACCACCAACCCGGATATCTCCTCCGGGGACGGCATCGCCATGGCCTGGCGCGCTGGCTGCCGGGTCGCAAACCTGGAGTTTAATCAGTTTCACCCGACGGCCCTGTATCACCCGCAGGCGCGCAACTTTTTACTCACCGAGGCGCTGCGCGGCGAAGGCGCGCTGCTCAAGCGCCCTGATGGCTCGCGCTTTATGCCGGATTTTGACGAACGCGCAGAGCTTGCGCCGCGCGATATCGTCGCCCGCGCGATCGATCATGAGATGAAGCGTCTCGGCGCCGACTGCATGTATCTCGATATCAGCCACAAGCCGGAAGCGTTTGTGCGCCAGCACTTCCCAATGATCTACGAGAAGCTGCTGGGGCTGGGCATCGACCTGACCAAAGAGCCGGTACCCATTGTCCCGGCGGCGCACTACACCTGCGGCGGCGTGATGGTCGATGACTTTGGCCGTACCGACGTCGATGGGCTGTATGCGATTGGCGAAGTCAGCTATACCGGTCTGCACGGCGCCAACCGTATGGCGTCGAACTCGCTGCTCGAGTGTCTGGTCTACGGCTGGTCGGCGGCAGAAGATATCAGTAAGCGGATGCCGTATGCCCGCGCGGTCAACGCGCTGCCGGCCTGGGACGAAAGCCGCGTGGAAAACTCAGATGAGCTGGTGGTTATCCAGCACAACTGGCACGAGCTGCGGCTGTTCATGTGGGACTATGTCGGTATCGTGCGCACCACCAAGCGTCTTGAACGCGCGCTGCGCCGTATCACCCTGCTACAGCAGGAGCTCGACGAGTACTACTCCCGTTTCCGGGTATCCAACAACCTGCTGGAGCTGCGTAACCTGGTGCAGGTCGCAGAGCTTATCGTCCGCTGCGCCATGATGCGTAAAGAGAGCCGCGGGCTGCACTATACGCTGGACTATCCGCAGCTGGCGGAGCGCTCCGGCCCGTCGGTGCTGTCGCCGCTGGCTCACATAAATAAATAGAAGGCCTGGGTCAGCGCGGCGTACCCTTCGGAATACTGCTGCTCTGGCCCACGAATCACCAGCCGGTCCATAAAGCACTCGCCCACCGCGGGAGAAAATGCCAGCAGAACGCGGTGCGGCAGGCGCAGCTCGGTTTCGGCGACGTCCGTACGCAGCCGCAGATGCCAGCCCATCGCCAGCGCCTGCTCGGTAAAGCTATTGCCAATGTTCTCCGGCAGCACTACGCAGAAAAAACCCTCTTCGGTTATCGCATCGGCGGCGCAGGCCAGCAGCGCGGTATGATCCAGCGACGTGGTGTAACGCGCCTGCTCACGCTGCGGCGTGGCGCACTCCACGCCCTGCTCATAATAAGGCGGATTGCTGACGATAAGATCGTAGCGGCTGTTCTGCCCGGCAATCCAGTCCCGGACATCTGCCTGATGGACAGCGATCCGCTGCGCCCACGGCGACTCCTGAACGTTTTCTGCCGCCTGAGCCGCCGCGTCGACATCAAGCTCAACGGCATCCAGCGTCACCGATGCTTCCGTACGCTGCGCCAGCATCAGCGCCAGCAGACCGCTTCCCGTACCGATATCGAGGATCCGGTTTACGCGCGCGATGGGCGCCCACGCCCCGAGCAAAATACCGTCAGTGCCCACTTTCATCGCGCAGCGATCGTGCGCGACAAAAAACTGCTTAAACGTAAATCCATTGCGGCGAAGCACGGATTTAGAGTGAATCATAGTCAACAACCTTTCTGGAAATACCAACTGAGCGTTGGGTTATGCACAATACCTGAGAACAGATAGCCATACAAACAGATGAAGATTACAGCCGTAACGTCTATAATCAGCGGCCCACACAGAGGTAGATCATGACTGTAACGACTTTTTCCGAACTCGAACTCGACGAAAGCCTGCTGGACGCCCTCCAGGATAAAGGCTTCACACGCCCAACCGCCATTCAGGCTGCTGCCATTCCGCCTGCGCTCGAAGGCCGTGATGTACTCGGTTCTGCGCCGACAGGCACCGGTAAAACGGCGGCATACCTGCTGCCAGCGTTGCAGCACCTGCTCGATTTTCCGCGTAAAAAATCCGGGCCGCCGCGCATCCTGATTCTGACGCCGACCCGCGAGCTGGCGATGCAGGTCGCCGATCACGCCCGCGAGCTGGCGAAACATACGCACCTCGACATCGCGACGATCACCGGCGGCGTCGCCTATATGAACCACGCCGAAGTGTTCAGCGAAAACCAGGATATCGTAGTGGCGACGACGGGGCGTCTGCTGCAGTACATTAAAGAAGAAAACTTCGACTGCCGCGCCGTCGAAACACTGATCCTGGATGAAGCGGATCGTATGCTGGATCTGGGCTTTGCCCAGGATATCGAGCACATCTCCGGGGAGACCCGCTGGCGCAAACAAACCATGCTGTTCTCCGCAACGCTGGAAGGCGATGCGATTAAAGATTTCGCCGAGCGCCTGCTGGAGGATCCGGTAGAGGTTTCCGCCACGCCGTCGACTCGCGAGCGCAAAAAAATCCACCAGTGGTACTACCGCGCGGATAACTTCGAGCACAAGCTTGAGCTGCTCAAGCACCTGCTGAAGCAGGATGACGTCACCCGCTCCATCGTCTTTGTGCGCAAGCGCGAGCGCGTGCACGAAATGGCCGAACTGCTGCGCGCGGCCGGGATCAATAACTGCTATCTGGAAGGCGAGATGGCGCAGGCAAAACGCGTCGAAGGCATCAAGCGCCTGACCGACGGTCGCGTCAATGTGCTGATCGCTACCGACGTTGCGGCCCGCGGCATTGATATTCCCGACGTCAGCCACGTCTTTAACTTTGACATGCCGCGCAGCGGAGACACCTACCTGCACCGTATCGGCCGTACCGGTCGCGCAGGACGTAAAGGCACGGCGATTTCGCTGGTGGAAGCGCACGACCATCTGCTGCTGATGAAAATCGGCCGCTACATCGAAGAGCCGCTGAAGCCCCGCGTGATCGACGAGTTGCGCCCGGTCACCCGCCCACCGAGCGAGAAAATGACCGGCAAACCGTCGAAAAAAGCGCTCGCTAAACGCGAAGAGAAGCGGAAAGAAAAAGAGAAAGAAAAACCGCGCGTGAAGCAGCGCCATCGCGATACCAAAAACATTGGTAAACGCCGCAAACCGAGCGCCGCGAAGGTGGAGTCATCGGGTTCAGAAGAGTAAAACGACGCCGGGTTCGCCCGGCGTTTTTATTTCCCCGCAGCGCAGCACTCCTCGACGCACGTCATAAATACCCGCATCGCCGGGCTGACCACCTTCCCGGCATGATGTGCGCACAGCGCGGTAATCGACAGCGGCGGATCGCTAAACGGCAGCTCGACCAGGGTACCGTCCTGCAGTTCGCGCGTAACGGTAAAACGCGGTAAAAAGCTCACGCCCAGATTAGCCGCCACGCACAGCTTGATGCTCTCAATACTCCAGAGCTCAATGGTATTTTCCAGGGTGATTCGCCGCGCCCGAAGCTGGCTTTCAAACAGCTGGCGAAAGATACACTGCGGTTCGTTAATCACGAAGCTCAGCGGAAGATGCTGATCCGTTCGGGTAAAATCTGCGCCCAGCAGCGCGGGAGAGGCCACCAGCGCCAGCGTCTGCTCGCCGATAGCGTTGCACGTCAGCGCCTCGTCGTTGCCTACCCGATAAAATACCCCGAGATCCACCTCATCGTTGAGCAGCGCATCGCGGATAACGTAGCAGTTCAGCGACTGCAGCGACAGGCGCACGCGGGGGGCTTTTTCTTTGAAGCGCTGGAGCACCTGCGGCATTTTATAGGCCAGCAGCGTCTCGCCTGTCGCCACGCGCAGCTCGCCCTCCGGTTCGCTATTTTGCTGCGCCGCCTGACGAATCGATGCCATCACCCGGGTCAGTTCGTGCACGTGCGGCATCAGCTTTTTACCGCTTTCGGTCAGGCACATCCGTCGGCCGATCTTCTCAAACAGCTGCAGGGAGAGCTCCTGTTCCAGTTGCTGAATATGGAACGTCACGGTGGATTGCGTACAGCAGAGCTTGTTGGCGGCGCGAACAAACGAGCCCTCTTCCACCACCGTTTTCAGGGTTATGAAACGGCGCAAATCCATCCTGCCTCCAATACATCGAAACTATCGAATTCAGAATTAAAAAACATTCAATTTTTTAAATCCTCTGTATCGGCTACTGTCTGCCAAAACAGAGGAGAAGACAAGTGACCACCACCCTTTTTAGCGCTTTCTGGACCTATACGCTGATTACCGCGTTGACCCCTGGGCCAAACAATATCCTCGCGCTCAGCACTGTGACCTCGCACGGCCTGCGCCAGAGCTCGCGCGTGCTGGCAGGAATGAGCCTCGGATTTTTGATTATTATGCTGCTCTGCGCGGGCATCGCGTTTTCACTGGCGACCCTCGACCCGGCGCTGATCCATATCCTCAGTTGGGCAGGCGCCGCGTATATTCTGTGGCTTGCGCTGCGTATTGCGACAAGCCCGCCGACGGATGCCGCCGTTCAGTCCCGGCCCGTCAGCTTCTGGGCGAGCTTTGGCCTGCAGTTTGTGAACGTCAAAATCATGCTTTACGGTATTACCGCGCTGTCGACCTTCGTCCTGCCCCACACCCGGGAGCTGGTTTGGGTGGTCGGCATCAGTGTGCTGCTGGCGGCGATCGGGTCGTTGGGTAATTTGTGCTGGGCGCTGGCCGGACATCTTTTTCAACGGCTGTTTCGCCGCTACGGCCGGGAGCTGAACATAATTCTGGCGCTGCTGCTGGTGTACTGCGCGGTGCGGATTTTCTACTAGCCTGCTGACACGCATAAAAAAACGGAGAATGCCCTGGGCATTCTCCGCGATACGCTATCGGGTTACTGCGCGATATTCCCGATACCTTATATTTCCCACCCCTGAGAAATTACAGGCTTTCGGTAAACGTACGGGCAATAACGTCGCGCTGCTGCTCTGGCGTCAGAGAGTTGAAACGCACCGCATAACCGGAAACGCGGATGGTCAGCTGCGGGTATTTTTCCGGGTGTTTAACCGCATCTTCCAGTGTTTCGCGACGCAGCACGTTAACGTTCAGGTGCTGACCGCCTTCCACACGCACTTCCGGCTTCACGTCTACCGGAATTTCACGGTATTCGATGTCGCCCAGCTTGCTGACTGCGACAACCTGATCTTCAGTGAAACCGCCTTTTGCGCACAGGCAACGAGCTTCGCCTTTCTCGCTGTCCAGCAGCCAGAATGAGTTCAGCAGGTCGTCGTTGGCAGCTTTAGTAATCTGGATACCAGTAATCATTTGATGCCTCCCTTGGGCTCTGTATATTCGTTTTTAACTGACCGGGTCCTGGCCAATTGGTAAAACCATTGTTGCTTGAGTGTATATATATCAGTCGCACACCCTTGATTCATTGATTTAAATCAATAAAAACCACACCACCATGATGGTTATGTGCTGATTTTATTGTTTCAGATCAATTTATTCGCCACCAATCGAACAAAAATCATTGTAAACATTCAACTTTTTTTGCATAAACCGGAAAAAGCGCGGATCGAAATTTTGTTCTCCACAAAGAAGCCGTTAAGCTATGGCCATGACTATTCGCAGGAGAGCGAGATGACCACTCCGTTAACATGGCATGACGTCCTGGCCGGTGAAAAACAGCAGCCCTACTTTCTTAATACGCTGACCACGGTCGCCAACGAGCGCCAGTCCGGCATCACGGTGTATCCGCCGCAAAAGGATGTATTTAACGCCTTTCGCTACACCGAACTTGGCGACGTCAAGGTCGTTATCCTCGGACAAGATCCCTACCACGGCCCGGGCCAGGCGCACGGGCTGGCGTTTTCCGTACGGCCAGGCATCGCCACGCCGCCGTCGCTGCTCAATATGTATAAAGAGCTGGAGGGAACCATCCCCGGCTTTAGCCGCCCGCCGCACGGGTATCTGGAAAGCTGGGCGCGTCAGGGGGTACTGCTGCTCAATACCGTACTGACCGTGAGAGCAGGCCAGGCGCATTCGCATGCCAGCCTCGGCTGGGAAACGTTTACCGACAAAGTTATCAGCCTGATTAATGAACACCGGCAAGGGGTGGTGTTTTTACTCTGGGGATCGCATGCGCAGAAAAAAGGGGCGATTATTGATCGTCAGCGTCATCACGTGCTGAAGGCGCCGCACCCGTCACCGCTGTCGGCGCACCGCGGCTTTTTCGGCTGCAACCACTTTGTGCTGGCGAACCAGTGGCTGGCGGAACAGGGCGAAGCGCCCATTGACTGGATGCCGGTGCTACCGGCCGAAAGCGAGTAAAAAAAATGCCAGCGTTGCGCTGTAATGCCAGTCAGTTAAGCGACTGACTGGCTGTTTTTCTCCAGGTTTTACTGTATTTCTGGGGCCTTTCTTTTACTGTTCGCGGGAAGGCTCTTTCCCTTCTTATCGGTAATTTCACCAACTGTCCCATGCTTTCAAGATCACGCATCAGCTCCGGGATACGACCTGGCGAAGCGCCCTGCAGAGTCATCAGCATTCGCATCACCATTCCACATGATTCTGAGAAGCTTAGCTGATTCGGCCAGTATCCCTTCAGGCTTCCCGCCATTTTAATCATCTGATATCTCACAAGATTATAGGCCAGTAACACTCCCCAGAGCTCCTGTTCTACAAGCTCTGGCTTTTTACTTCTCAGCGTCAGTCTGCTCAGTTGCATCGTCTGTTTTATCTCCCTGTAACCCAGTTCGATTTCCCACCGATGGCCGTACAGGTCTGCCATCTCACCGCCCGGGAAGCGCATTGCATCCGTCATTGACGTCAGCAGATGGCAGACTTTTCCTTTACGAGTGAACGTCAGCAGTCGCGCTGTTATTTCTTCACCCAGCTCCGGCCATTTTTTCCGTGCCTGCGGGCTGGTTTTCAGCGTGACCAGGTGATCGCCTTTACCCAGCTTTCTCTCCTCTTCATACTGTGCTCCCTTTTTCAGCGGGATCATCCAGTGCCGGTGTTCTCCCGCCAGGCTCCAGGCGTTCAGCAGACCCAGCGAGTAATAACCTTTATCCATCAAAGTCAGTGTGTTATCACCTGTCTGAGATATCAGCTGCTCTGCGAGTGCATTTTCGCTCTCTTTCATTGTGCCAAAGGCTGCAGCCGTGAGCAGATGGCTGGTCAGCTCCATCTGGCAGACCATTTTTACCTGCGGATAGAGTCCCGGTTTTCCGCCGTGTGTCTGACGCGGGAAGGCTGTATCATTTTCCGGCGTATCCTGTGTTCGCCAGACCACGCCATCCACGGCCAGCAGCGTCAGGCCGCACCAGTGTGGATGTGCCGTGGCTCCATGCCAGAGTTGTGCGGTTTGGGTGAATACACGGCGAACGGCCTCACTCCCCAGACGCTGGCGGGCCTGAATAACGGCACTGGGGGCGACGAAAGGACGGTCGCCCGGCAGCATGATATCCAGGCGATTAACAATCTGGTGAAGAGGCTCCTTACGCTCAAGCGCCATACCGACAATACACCAGACCATCATTTCCAGCGGCAGGCGGCGCTTGCGCAGGGTGACTGTGCCGGACTCAGCAAGGCAACGTGAGATAAGTTCAGGGTCGAGATAATCCCCTAAAGAAGTCAGTGGGTTACGCAAAGAATCGTAACGGGAAACAAGATCAAGAGCCTGTCCAATGTGCATAAAAAAATCCGGAAACGGGTGAGCATTTCCGGATTCTTACACAGCCACTGGATCGGTCAACCGATCCTTAACTGATCGGCATTACAGCGTTGCGCTGGCATTTTTCATCAGGCCTTATTCTGACGCCACCATTCGGCCAGCAGTACGCCGGTCGCAACGGAGACGTTAAGGCTTTCAACGTTGCCGGTCCCGTTAATTGACACGCTCAGGTCAGCGCTGGACAGCGCGGCATCGGACAGGCCATCACGTTCCTGGCCTAGCACCAGCACCATTTTACGCGGCAGCGTCGCTTTAAACAGCGGCGTACCTTCATGGCTGGAGGTCGTCACTATGGTGTAGCCCGCGCTGCGGAACTGCTCGATGGCCTCCAGCACGCTGTCGCCCGTGATCGGCTGTACGTGCTCAGCGCCGCCTTCCGCGGTGCGAATAGCCGCACCGGACTCCAGCAGCGCGGCATCCTGCAGCAGCACGCCTTTCACGCCGAAGTGCGCGCAGCTGCGCATCATTGCGCCGAGGTTATGCGGGTTACCCACGTCTTCCAGCGCCAGAACGCAGTCGTCGGCGTCGGCCTGGCTGACCCACTGCTGTACGGTTGTGCCGTTACGCTTTTTGATCAGGAAACAAACGCCGCCGTGGTGCTCGGTGCCTGACGCTTTCGTCAGCTCCGCGTCGTCCACCACGTGGTACGCCTTGCGGTTTGCCGCCATCCAGCGCAGCGCTTCTTTAAAGCGCGGCGTGACGCTCTGGATAAACCAGGCGCGCACGATACACTCCGGACGGCTCTGGAACAGGGCCTGACAGGCGTTTTCACCGTAGACGCGGGTCTCTTCGGCGCGCTGACGACGCAGCACTTCCGGGTCAATAAAGCTTTTACCGCTGATGCCGCCGTGATCCGCTTTAACCGGCGCTTCTTCGCCAGGTGCGCGCGATACCGTGCGCCACGGGGAAGCATCGCGATCGCGACCGCGTTCACCGCCAGGCGCAGAGCGGCGCTCCTGGCCAGGTTTACCCTCGCGGGAAGGACGACGACCACCTTCAGTGCGGGACGTGCTGCGTCCACCGCCTTTACCGGTACGCGGGTTGTGCGTGCGTTTATCCGAGTCGTCATCACTGCGGACATACATCACTTTGACCTTGCCGCTTTTGTTTTTCAGTTCGTCGTTCATTTCATTCTCCACCTGCGCTGCGCGAAGCGCGAAGATTACCCGATGTGCCAGCGCTTCGCCATGATTTCATACCAAAGACGGTGACTATTATATTCATTGAATAAACCAGATTGTTGTTTAACGCGCTCTCATCGATAATACGTAACATTAAAGAAACATTCCGGCGACACCGCCGACCATCCCCCGCTTACCCAGAGGTTAGTTATGAATACCGTTTGTGCCAATTGTCAGGCGCTCAATCGCATCCCGGACTCACGTATTAACGATGATGCGGCAAAGTGTGGACGCTGCGGTCATGCGCTATTTGATGGTGAAGTGGTTAACGCCACGGACGCCACGCTGGATAAATTACTGAAAGACGATTTACCGGTGGTCGTTGATTTCTGGGCGCCATGGTGCGGTCCCTGCCGTAGCTTCGCCCCCATTTTCGAGGACGTTGCCGAAGAGCGCAGCGGTAAAATGCGCTTTGTGAAGGTGAATACGGAGGCTGAGCAGGCGCTGAGCGCACGTTTTCGCATCCGCAGCATCCCGACCATTATGATGTTCAAAAACGGCGAGGTGGTTGACATGCTTAACGGCGCCGTTCCGAAAGCGCCGTTCGACAGCTGGCTGAACGACGCGACCCGCTCCTGACCCGGAGGGGCACAGCTTGTGCCCCACCGCCGCCTCTGCGACAATGGCGTTTTTTCCGTACGACTCCCCATGACTGAAAACGCTGTCCTTCGCCTGCGCGCCGAACGCCTGGCTCGCGCCACACGCCCGTTTCTTGCGCGCGGCAACCGCATCCGCCGCTGTCAGCGCTGCCTGCTGCCGCTCAAGCTTTGCCTTTGCGATACCCTTTCTCCGGGCCATGCGCAAAGCCGGTTCTGTCTGGTGATGTTTGATACCGAGCCGATGAAACCCAGCAATACGGGGCGCCTGATCGCCGATATTCTGCCTAATACCGAGGCGTTTCAATGGTCGCGCACCGAGCCGCCGCAGGCGCTCCTTGAGCTGGTGCAGAATCCGGATTATCAGCCGCTGGTGGTGTTTCCGGCCTCCTACGCGGGGGCGGAACGCCAGGTAGTAACCGCGCCGCCGACGGGTAAACCGCCGCTGTTCATTATGCTCGACGGCACCTGGACGGAGGCGCGAAAAATGTTCCGTAAAAGCCCGTACCTCGATAATCTGCCGGTTATCTCTGTGGATTTATCCCGCGTCTCGGCCTATCACCTGCGTGAAGTTCACGCCGAAGGCCAGTATTGCACGGCGGAAGTCGCGATCGCGCTGCTGGATCTGGCGGGCGACACCGGGGCCGCGGGCGCACTTGGCGAGCACTTCCAGCGCTTTCGCACCCGTTATCTGGCAGGAAAAACCCAGCATTCGGGGAGCATCACAGCAGAGCAGGCAGAAAACGTTTAAAATCATTCGGTCACTTGTGTCTGAGGGAGACCGCAATGAGCCAACGGGGACTGGAAGCGTTACTGAGGCCTAAGTCGATAGCCGTAATCGGCGCATCAATGAAGCCGCAGCGCGCGGGCTATCTGATGATGCGCAATTTACTGGGCGGCGGTTTCAATGGGCCGGTGCTGCCGGTCACCCCCACCTGGAAGGCGGTACTTGGCGTACTGGCATGGCCCACTATCGAAAGTCTGCCTTTTACTCCCGATCTCGCCGTCATCTGCACCCACGCCAGACGCAACCTCGAACTGCTGCAGGCGCTGGGCGAAAAAGGCTGTAAAACCTGCATTATTCTTTCCGCCCCGCCGGAGCAGAATGCCGACCTGCTGGCCTGCGCCGGACGCTACCAGATGCGCCTGCTTGGCCCGAACAGCCTCGGGCTGCTTGCCCCCTGGCAGGGGCTGAACGCGAGCTTCTCCCCGGTGCCGATACGCCGCGGCAAGCTGGCCTTCATTTCGCAATCTGCGGCGGTGTCCAATACGATCCTCGACTGGGCCCAGCAGCGCGAAATGGGGTTTTCGTACTTTATCGCGCTCGGCGATAGCCTGGATATCGATGTTGACGATCTGCTCGACTATCTTGCCCGCGACAGTAAAACCAGCGCCATCCTGCTTTATCTGGAGCATCTGACCGACGCCCGTCATTTTGTCTCCTCCGCGCGCAGCGCCTCACGCAATAAGCCGATTCTGGTGATTAAAAGCGGCCGCAGCCCGGCAGCCCAGCGCCTGCTGCACGTCAACGCCGGAATGGACCCGGCCTGGGACGCCGCCATCCAGCGCGCGGGGCTGCTGCGGGTGCAGGATACGCACGAGCTGTTCTCCGCGGTTGAAACCTTAAGCCATATGCGCCCGCTGCGCGGCGAGCGTTTGATGATTGTCAGCAACGGCGCGGCGCCTGCGGCGCTGGCCCTTGATGAACTATGGTTGCGCAACGGCAAGCTGGCGACGCTCAGCGAAGAGACGGTTGCTGCGCTGCGTCAGGCGCTACCGGCAAGCGTCGAAGCGGCAAACCCGCTCGATCTGCGCGATGACGCCAGCTGCGAGCACTACCAGAAAACGCTGAACATTCTGCTCGACAGCCAGGACTATGACGCCCTGCTGATTATCCACTCGCCGAGCGCCGCCGCGCCCGGAACCGAGAGCGCCCAGGCGCTGATCGAGACCCTGAGCCAGCACCCGCGCGGCAAATATGTGACTATCCTGACCAACTGGTGCGGCGAATTCTCCTCGCAGGAGGCCCGTCGGCTTTTCAGCGATGCCGGCATCCCTACCTACCGGACGCCGGAAGGCACGATTACCGCCTTTATGCACATGGTGGAATACCGCCGCAACCAGAAGCAGCTGCGGGAAACGCCTGCCCTGCCGGTTAATCTGACGGCAAATGCCAGCGATGCCCATCAGCTTCTCCAGCAGGCTATTGCCGACGGCGCGACGTCGCTGGATACGCATGAGGTTCAGCCCGTTCTGCAGGCCTATGGCTTACATACCCTTCCGACCTGGATTGCCGCCGACAGCGCGGAAGCCGTCCATATCGCCGAGCAAATTGGCTACCCGGTCGCGCTGAAGCTGCGTTCGCCGGATATTCCGCACAAATCGGAAGTTCAGGGGGTGATGCTCTATTTACGCACCGCCGCTGAAGTTCAGCGGGCGGCGGACGCCATTTTCGATCGCGTGAAAATGGCCTGGCCGCAGGCGCGGATCCACGGGCTGCTGGTGCAGAGCATGGCGAACCGCGCCGGGGCGCAGGAGCTGAGAGTGGTGGTGGAGCACGACCCGCTCTTCGGCCCGCTTATCATGCTCGGTGAAGGCGGCGTTGAGTGGCGAGCGGAAGAACAGGCGGCGGTGGCATTGCCGCCGCTGAACATGAACCTGGCCCGCTATCTGGTGATTCAGGCGATTAAAGGGAAGAAAATACGCGGGCGCAGCGCGCTCCGCCCGCTGGATATCGCCGGACTCAGCCAGCTTCTGGTACAGGTATCGAACCTGATTGTCGACTGTCCGGAGATTCAGCGGCTGGATATCCATCCTCTTCTGGCGTCCGGCAATGAGTTTACCGCCCTCGACGTTACGCTGGATATCGCCCCTTTTAGCGGCGATAGCGCAAGCCGCCTGGCGATTCGCCCCTACCCGCAGCAGTTTGAAGAGTGGGTTGTGATGAAAAACGGCGATCGCTGCCTGTTTCGCCCAATTCTTCCTGAAGATGAGCCGCTGCTTCAGCAGTTTATTGCGCAGGTCACAAAAGAAGATCTTTATTACCGTTACTTTAGTGAAATCAATGAATTTACCCATGACGACTTAGCTAACATGACGCAGATCGACTACGATCGTGAAATGGCGTTTGTTGCTGTGCTTTCGTCGGCTACTGGCAGCGAGATCCTCGGCGTTACCCGCGCGATTTCCGATCCGGATAACGTTGATGCGGAGTTTGCGGTGCTGGTGCGTTCCGATCTAAAAGGACTGGGGCTGGGCAGACGTTTATTGGAAAAGCTGATTAATTACACCCGAGAGCACGGATTGCTGCGCCTGAACGGCATCACGATGCCTAACAACCAGGGCATGATTGCGCTGGCGCGAAAACTGGGTTTTGAGGTTGATATTCAGCTGGAAGACGGGATTGTCGGACTGACGCTTAAGCTGTCAGAGTAGATATTCTGCGTATAAGCTGCTGGAAATGTTGACCACTTTAGCGGGTAGTAATGGTATTATTGCTCGCTTATGTCGTCTGCATGGTACAGAAGACCCTTGATTAAACAGAGAAGAAACGCACTGTGATGTTGTCAAAATTTAAGCGTAACAAGCATCAACAACACCTTGCTCAACTACCTAAGCTTTCTCAGTCAGTTGATGATGTCGAGTTCTTTTATGCTCCCGCAGATTTCCGGGAAGCACTGTTGGCCAAAATCGCCAGCGCCACGCGCCGCATCTGTATCGTCGCCCTTTACCTCGAGCAGGACGACGGCGGTAAAGGTATTTTGCAGGCGCTGTATGACGCCAAGCGTCAGCGCCCCGAGCTTGACGTGCGCGTGCTGGTCGACTGGCATCGCGCACAGCGCGGGCGTATTGGCGCCGCAGCGTCGAATACCAATGCCGACTGGTACTGCCGCGTCGCGCAGGAAAACCCGGATGTGCATGTCCCCGTCTATGGCGTGCCGGTAAATACCCGTGAAGCGCTGGGCGTGCTGCATTTCAAAGGCTTCATCGTTGATGACAGCGTCCTCTACAGCGGCGCCAGCCTGAACGATGTTTATCTGCATCAGCACGACAAATACCGCTACGACCGCTACCAGTGCATTCGCAATCCGCAGATGGCCGATATCATGTTCAACTGGGCAGACAGGAACCTGGTGCACGGTCGCGGCGTCAATCGCCTCGACAGCTGCGACCGTCCGAAGAGCCCGGAAATCAAAAATGATATCCGCCAGTTTCGCCAGGAGTTGCGCGATACCAGCTATCATTTCCAGGGCGATGCCGATAACGAACAGCTTGCGGTGACGCCGCTGGTCGGGCTCGGAAAAACCAGCGTACTGAATAAAACGATTGCAAACCTTATGCCCAGCACTGAGCATAAGCTGACCATCTGTACCCCCTACTTCAACCTGCCAGCCGTTCTGGTCCGCTGCATCATTGATTTACTGCGCCAGGGGAAAAAGGTGGAGATCATCGTTGGCGATAAAACCGCTAATGATTTCTACATCCCGGAAGACGAGCCGTTTAAAATAATCGGCGCTCTGCCGTATCTGTACGAGATAAACCTGCGCCGTTTCCTGAGCCGTCTGCAGTACTACGTCAATACGGACCAGCTGGTTGTCCGCCTGTGGAAGGATGATGACAACACCTATCATCTCAAAGGAATGTGGGTGGATAACGAGTGGATCCTGCTGACCGGCAATAACCTCAACCCACGCGCATGGCGGCTGGATCTGGAGAACGCGATTCTCATCCACGACCCGCAGCATCAGCTGCGCGAATGCCGCGAGAAAGAGCTGGCACTTATCCGTACGCATACCACGGTGGTGAAGCATTACCGGGACCTGCAAAGCATTTCAGATTATCCGGTGAAAGTCCGCAAGCTTATCCGCCGTCTTCGCCGGATCCGCATCGATAAGCTTATCAGCCGTATTCTGTAATCCGAAGCCCCGCAGACGCCGGGGCTTTTTTATGGGGTTTTACCATGCGTTTACTGCTTTTACTGGCATCTGCGTCATTGTGCGGCTGTAGCCATACGGCCAATGACGCATGGACCGGGCAGGATAAGGCGCAGCACTTTATCGCTTCCGCCATACTTTCCGCCGCCGGTAATGAGTATGCGCAGCATCAGGGGCTCAGCCGCGACCGCAGCGCGGCGTACGGATTCATGTTTTCCGTAAGCCTTGGCGCCGGAAAAGAGCTGTGGGACAGCCGTCCGTCCGGTAGCGGCTGGAGCTGGAAAGATTTTGCATGGGACATTGCTGGCGCCACAACCGGTTACGCGGTGTGGCAGCTGGCGCGCTGACCGCTACAGACGCAGCCCACCGCCTTTACGATGCAGCCTGAGCGACACCATAAACGCCAGCGCCCCCATCAGCGAGACGTACCAGAAAAAGAGGTGTTCACTACCGACCGACTTCAGCGACAGCGCAACATACTCTGCTGAACCGCCAAAGAGCGCATTCGCCACGGCATAAGATAGCCCGACGCCCAGCGCCCGCACTTTCGCCGGAAACATTTCGGCTTTCATCAATCCGCTGACGGAGGTGTAAAAACTCACGATCAGCAGCGCGCACATCACCAGTAAAAACGCCATCAGTGGGGATGAGACATGCTGCAAGGCGGTTAACAGCGGCACGGTAAAGAGCGTGGCCAGCACGCCGAAGCAGAGTATTGAGGTTCTGCGGCCTATCTTATCCGACAGCGCGCCAAAAAGCGGTTGTACCAGCATATAGGCCAGTAACGCAGCGGTCATCACCACGCTGGCGGTATTGGCGCTCATCCCCGTCGTATTCACCAGATATTTCTGCATATAGGTGGTAAACGTGTAAAAGCAGAGTGAGCCGCCCGCGGTAAAACCCAGTACCAGTAAAAATGCCCGGCGCTCGCGCCATAGCCCCTTAAAAGACCCCGCCTCACGCAGCACCCGATTTTCCTGTAGCGAGGTTTCATCCAGCCGATGACGAAGCCAGAGCGCAACAACGGCGAGCGCCGCGCCGAGCGCAAACGGGATCCGCCAGCCCCATGCGTGTAATGCTTCGCTGCTTAACGACTGCTGTAATATCACTACCGCCAGTAATGCCAGCAGTTGACCACTGATGAGCGTGACGTACTGAAACGAGGCAAAGAATCCTTTGCGCCCTGCTGGCGCCGCTTCGCTCATATAGGTCGCGATGGCGCCATATTCCCCGCCGACAGAAAGCCCCTGAAGCATTCTTGCCAGCAACAGCAGCGCCGGAGCCCAGGTACCGATGGCGGCGTATCCGGGCAAACAGGCAATGGCCAGCGATCCCAGACACATCATATACACCGAGATAATCATTGAGAGCTTACGGCCATGGCGATCGGCGATGCGTCCGAACAGCCAGGCGCCGATTGGGCGCATCAGAAAGCCGGCAGCAAATATCCCGGCACTGTGCAGCATCTGGGTGGTTGTATTCCCGGCAGGAAAAAAGAGAGGCGCAAAATAGAGCGAGCAGAAGGAGTAGACGTAGAAGTCGAACCATTCCACCAGATTTCCGGATGACGCTCCCACAATCGCCCATATGCGACGGCCAGTATCGCCACCGGTACGCGACTCGCGCGTGGCGATAGTGTTTTCAGCCATTACCATCGTACTCCAGCCCGATCCGCCGCAGGCGCTTACGCTCTACAGCAAGGCATTCAATCAGTAAATGTTATTTATTTGTTATAACCAAAAGCGTGTCGGATAGCACGCTTTTTATTAGCGCGATCACAAACTGAGATATAACGTAGAGGGACTGACGGTGCGACCCGTTTTTGTCCGGTGATGCTGCACTTACCGGATTTACGGATCAAAAGACAAAAACGCAAAAAGCCCATCCGTCAGGATGGGCTCTTCACTTGATTGATGCCTGGCAGTTCCCTACTCTCACATGGGGAGACCCCACACTACCATCGGCGCTACGGCGTTTCACTTCTGAGTTCGGCATGGGGTCAGGTGGGACCACCGCGCTGTTGCCGCCAGGCAAATTCTGTTATCTGTATCAGGCTGAAAATCGTCTCAAATCCGCCAAAACATCTTCGGCGTTGTAAGGTTAAGCCTCACGGTTCATTAGTACCGGTTAGCTCAACGCATCGCTGCGCTTACACACCCGGCCTATCAACGTCGTCGTCTTCAACGTTCCTTCAGGAGACTTAAAGTCTCAGGGAGAACTCATCTCGGGGCAAGTTTCGTGCTTAGATGCTTTCAGCACTTATCTCTTCCGCATTTAGCTACCGGGCAATGCCATTGGCATGACAACCCGAACACCAGTGATGCGTCCACTCCGGTCCTCTCGTACTAGGAGCAGCCCCCCTCAATTCTCCAGCGCCCACGGCAGATAGGGACCGAACTGTCTCACGACGTTCTAAACCCAGCTCGCGTACCACTTTAAATGGCGAACAGCCATACCCTTGGGACCTACTTCAGCCCCAGGATGTGATGAGCCGACATCGAGGTGCCAAACACCGCCGTCGATATGAACTCTTGGGCGGTATCAGCCTGTTATCCCCGGAGTACCTTTTATCCGTTGAGCGATGGCCCTTCCATTCAGAACCACCGGATCACTATGACCTGCTTTCGCACCTGCTCGCGCCGTCACGCTCGCAGTCAAGCTGGCTTATGCCATTGCACTAACCTCCTGATGTCCGACCAGGATTAGCCAACCTTCGTGCTCCTCCGTTACTCTTTGGGAGGAGACCGCCCCAGTCAAACTACCCACCAGACACTGTCCGCAACCCGGATCACGGGTCCACGTTAGAACATCAAACATTAAAGGGTGGTATTTCAAGGTTGGCTCCATGCAGACTGGCGTCCACACTTCAAAGCCTCCCACCTATCCTACACATCAAGGCTCAATGTTCAGTGTCAAGCTATAGTAAAGGTTCACGGGGTCTTTCCGTCTTGCCGCGGGTACACTGCATCTTCACAGCGAGTTCAATTTCACTGAGTCTCGGGTGGAGACAGCCTGGCCATCATTACGCCATTCGTGCAGGTCGGAACTTACCCGACAAGGAATTTCGCTACCTTAGGACCGTTATAGTTACGGCCGCCGTTTACCGGGGCTTCGATCAAGAGCTTCTCCTTACGGATAACCCCATCAATTAACCTTCCGGCACCGGGCAGGCGTCACACCGTATACGTCCACTTTCGTGTTTGCACAGTGCTGTGTTTTTAATAAACAGTTGCAGCCAGCTGGTATCTTCGACTGATTTCAGCTCCACCCGCAGGGGCTTCACCTACATATCAGCGTGCCTTCTCCCGAAGTTACGGCACCATTTTGCCTAGTTCCTTCACCCGAGTTCTCTCAAGCGCCTTGGTATTCTCTACCTGACCACCTGTGTCGGTTTGGGGTACGATTTCGTGTTACCTGATGCTTAGAGGCTTTTCCTGGAAGCAGGGCATCTGTCACTTCAGCACCGTAGTGCCTCGTCATCACGCCTCAGTGTTGAAGTGCTCCGGATTTGCCTGGAACACACACCTACACGCTTAAACCGGGACGACCGTCGCCCGGATGACATAGCCTTCTCCGTCCCCCTTCGCAGTAACACCAAGTACAGGAATATTAACCTGTTTCCCATCGACTACGCCTTTCGGCCTCGCCTTAGGGGTCGACTCACCCTGCCCCGATTAACGTTGGACAGGAACCCTTGGTCTTCCGGCGAGCGGGCTTTTCACCCGCTTTATCGTTACTTATGTCAGCATTCGCACTTCTGATACCTCCAGCAACCCTCACAGGCCACCTTCAACGGCTTACAGAACGCTCCCCTACCCAACAACACATAGTGTCGCTGCCGCAGCTTCGGTGCATGGTTTAGCCCCGTTACATCTTCCGCGCAGGCCGACTCGACCAGTGAGCTATTACGCTTTCTTTAAATGATGGCTGCTTCTAAGCCAACATCCTGGCTGTCTGTGCCTTCCCACATCGTTTCCCACTTAACCATGACTTTGGGACCTTAGCTGGCGGTCTGGGTTGTTTCCCTCTTCACGACGGACGTTAGCACCCGCCGTGTGTCTCCCGTGATAACATTCTTCGGTATTCGCAGTTTGCATCGGGTTGGTAAGTCGGGATGACCCCCTAGCCGAAACAGTGCTCTACCCCCGAAGATGAATTCACGAGGCGCTACCTAAATAGCTTTCGGGGAGAACCAGCTATCTCCCGGTTTGATTGGCCTTTCACCCCCAGCCACAAGTCATCCGCTAATTTTTCAACATTAGTCGGTTCGGTCCTCCAGTTAGTGTTACCCAACCTTCAACCTGCCCATGGCTAGATCACCGGGTTTCGGGTCTATACCCTGCAACTTAACGCCCAGTTAAGACTCGGTTTCCCTTCGGCTCCCCTATTCGGTTAACCTTGCTACAGAATATAAGTCGCTGACCCATTATACAAAAGGTACGCAGTCACCCCATTAAGAGGCTCCCACTGCTTGTACGTACACGGTTTCAGGTTCTTTTTCACTCCCCTCGCCGGGGTTCTTTTCGCCTTTCCCTCACGGTACTGGTTCACTATCGGTCAGTCAGGAGTATTTAGCCTTGGAGGATGGTCCCCCCATATTCAGACAGGATACCACGTGTCCCGCCCTACTCTTCGAGTTCACAACGTGTGCATTTTCGTGTACGGGGCTGTCACCCTGTATCGCCGGACTTTCCAGACCGTTCCACTAACACACGCGCTGATTCAGACTCTGGGCTCCTCCCCGTTCGCTCGCCGCTACTGGGGGAATCTCGGTTGATTTCTTTTCCTCGGGGTACTTAGATGTTTCAGTTCCCCCGGTTCGCCTCATTAACCTATGGATTCAGTTAATGATAGTGTGACGGATCACACTGGGTTTCCCCATTCGGACATCGCCGGGTCAAAGGTTCATATCACCTCGCCGGCGCTTTTCGCAGATTAGCACGTCCTTCATCGCCTCTGACTGCCAGGGCATCCACCGTGTACGCTTAGTCGCTTAACCTCACAACCCGAAGATGTTTCTTTCGATTCATCACCGGTTTGCGATAATTTGAGAGACTCGAACACACCATTAAAGATGTGTCGTTTCAATTTTCAGCTTGATCCAGATTTTTAAAGAGCAAATATCTCAAACGTGACTCGGAAGTCAGTTTTGAGATACTGAGGCAGGCGACTTTCACTCACACAACCAGCAAGTGGCGTCCCCTAGGGGATTCGAACCCCTGTTACCGCCGTGAAAGGGCGGTGTCCTGGGCCTCTAGACGAAGGGGACACTGAAGTCTGCTTCGGCAAGACGCCTTGCTTTTTACTTTTCATCAGACAATCTGTGTGAGCACTACAAAGGCAGGTTCTTTAAGGTAAGGAGGTGATCCAACCGCAGGTTCCCCTACGGTTACCTTGTTACGACTTCACCCCAGTCATGAATCACAAAGTGGTAAGCGCCCTCCCGAAGGTTAAGCTACCTACTTCTTTTGCAACCCACTCCCATGGTGTGACGGGCGGTGTGTACAAGGCCCGGGAACGTATTCACCGTGACATTCTGATTCACGATTACTAGCGATTCCGACTTCATGGAGTCGAGTTGCAGACTCCAATCCGGACTACGACATACTTTATGAGGTCCGCTTGCTCTCGCGAGGTCGCTTCTCTTTGTATATGCCATTGTAGCACGTGTGTAGCCCTGGTCGTAAGGGCCATGATGACTTGACGTCATCCCCACCTTCCTCCAGTTTATCACTGGCAGTCTCCTTTGAGTTCCCGGCCTAACCGCTGGCAACAAAGGATAAGGGTTGCGCTCGTTGCGGGACTTAACCCAACATTTCACAACACGAGCTGACGACAGCCATGCAGCACCTGTCTCACGGTTCCCGAAGGCACTAAGGCATCTCTGCCGAATTCCGTGGATGTCAAGACCAGGTAAGGTTCTTCGCGTTGCATCGAATTAAACCACATGCTCCACCGCTTGTGCGGGCCCCCGTCAATTCATTTGAGTTTTAACCTTGCGGCCGTACTCCCCAGGCGGTCTATTTAACGCGTTAGCTCCGGAAGCCACTCCTCAAGGGAACAACCTCCAAATAGACATCGTTTACGGCGTGGACTACCAGGGTATCTAATCCTGTTTGCTCCCCACGCTTTCGCACCTGAGCGTCAGTCTTCGTCCAGGGGGCCGCCTTCGCCACCGGTATTCCTCCAGATCTCTACGCATTTCACCGCTACACCTGGAATTCTACCCCCCTCTACGAGACTCAAGCCTGCCAGTTTCGAATGCAGTTCCCAGGTTGAGCCCGGGGATTTCACATCCGACTTGACAGACCGCCTGCGTGCGCTTTACGCCCAGTAATTCCGATTAACGCTTGCACCCTCCGTATTACCGCGGCTGCTGGCACGGAGTTAGCCGGTGCTTCTTCTGCGAGTAACGTCAATCACTGTGGTTATTAACCACAGTGCCTTCCTCCTCGCTGAAAGTACTTTACAACCCGAAGGCCTTCTTCATACACGCGGCATGGCTGCATCAGGCTTGCGCCCATTGTGCAATATTCCCCACTGCTGCCTCCCGTAGGAGTCTGGACCGTGTCTCAGTTCCAGTGTGGCTGGTCATCCTCTCAGACCAGCTAGGGATCGTCGCCTAGGTGAGCCGTTACCCCACCTACTAGCTAATCCCATCTGGGCACATCTGATGGCATGAGGCCCGAAGGTCCCCCACTTTGGTCTTGCGACGTTATGCGGTATTAGCTACCGTTTCCAGTAGTTATCCCCCTCCATCAGGCAGTTTCCCAGACATTACTCACCCGTCCGCCACTCGTCACCCGAGAGCAAGCTCTCTGTGCTACCGTTCGACTTGCATGTGTTAGGCCTGCCGCCAGCGTTCAATCTGAGCCATGATCAAACTCTTCAATTTAAAAGTTTGATGCTCTTAGAATTAAACTTCGTAATGAATTACGTGTTCACTCCAGAGACTTGGTATTCATTTAGTGTCCGAGGACATTAAGAATCCATGTCACTTTGAGTGCCCACACAGATTGTCTGATAAATTGTTAAAGAGCAGTGCCGCGCTGTTTTTCGCTGCGGCGCGGGGTGTGCATATTACGCTTTCCCGCTTCAGAGTCAAGCATTTATTTTTGCTTTTCTCTGTGGTGTTCCCGCTGGCTTTCGCCGGATAACCCCGCTGACCCGGCGGCCTGTATGCCGTTGTTCCGTGTCAGTGGAGGCGCATTATAGGGAGTAATTCTGAAGTGACAAGAGGAAATTTCAAAAAACCTTTCGTTCGTTCACTTTTCAGGCAAACATCAGCGCGAAGCGCCATTTCTGCCTGGTTTTTAAACAAAAACGAGCCCCTGAGGGCCCGTTTTATTCGTTTTGTGACTTACTGCACTGCGACAATGTGTTCGTCTTTGACGACCAGCTGCACGGCTTTGCCCGGAACCAGCTCACCTGACAGGATTTGCTGCGCCAGCGGGTTTTCGATCTGCTGCTGAATAGCACGCTTCAGCGGACGCGCGCCATACACCGGATCGTAACCATTTTCGCTCAGCAGCTTCAGCGCCTCGTCAGAGATATGCACCTCATAGCCACGCTCTTCCAGACGCTTATACAGCCGCTGCAGTTGGATCTGCGCGATAGACGCGATGTGTTTCTCACCCAGCGGATGGAACACAACGACTTCATCGATACGGTTAATAAACTCCGGACGGAAGCTGTGGCTGACAACGCCCAGCACCAGATCCTTCATATGGCCATAGTCCAGCTCGCCGAAACGCTCCTGAATCAGATCGGAGCCCAGGTTCGAGGTCATGATAACCACCGTGTTGCGGAAATCGACCGTTCTCCCCTGCCCGTCCGTCAGACGACCATCGTCAAGCACCTGCAGCAGAATGTTGAACACATCCGGGTGCGCTTTTTCCACTTCATCCAGCAGGATGACGGAATAAGGGCGACGACGTACCGCCTCCGTCAGGTAACCGCCTTCTTCATAGCCGACGTATCCCGGAGGCGCCCCGACCAGCCGGGACACGGAGTGTTTCTCCATAAACTCGGACATGTCGATACGCACCATCGCGTCGTCGCTGTCGAACATAAAGTTAGCCAGTGCTTTGCACAGCTCGGTTTTACCGACGCCGGTTGGCCCCAGGAACAGAAATGAACCAATCGGGCGATTAGGATCGGACAACCCGGCGCGGCTACGACGAATGGCGTTAGAGACCGCCTCGACGGCTTCGTTCTGCCCAATCACGCGGCTGTGCAGCTCCTGCTCCATACGCAGCAGTTTTTCACGCTCGCCCTCCAGCATTCTGGCAACCGGAATACCGGTCCAGCGCGCCAGCACTTCGGCAATTTCCGCGTCGGTTACTTTATTACGCAGCAGACGCATGGTCTTGCCCTCAGACTGCGTAGCGGCGGCAAGCTGCTTCTCCAGCTCAGGAATTTTACCGTACTGCAGCTCGGACATCCGCGCCAGGTCACCCACGCGACGCGCCTGCTCAATAGCGATTTTCGCCTGCTCCAGCTCGGCCTTGATGGTCTGCGTTCCGGAGAGTGACGCTTTTTCAGCTTTCCACTCTTCTTCTAACGCCGAATACTGGCGCTCTTTGTCGTCCAGCTCTTCATTCAGCATATCCAGACGTTTACGGCTGGCTTCATCAGACTCTTTTTTCAGCGCCTGTTGCTCCAGCTTGAGCTGGATAATCCGGCGGTCGAGCCTGTCCAGTTCTTCCGGTTTCGAGTCAATCTGCATACGGATGCTGGACGCCGCCTCATCAATAAGATCAATGGCTTTATCCGGCAGCTGGCGATCGGCAATATAGCGATGCGACAGCGTCGCCGCCGCCACGATGGCCGGATCGGTAATCTGCACATGGTGGTGCAGCTCATAGCGCTCTTTCAGACCACGCAGAATGGCGATGGTATCTTCGACCGAAGGCTCGGCGACAAACACTTTCTGGAAACGACGCTCCAGCGCCGCATCTTTTTCAATGTACTGACGATACTCGTCCAGCGTCGTTGCGCCCACGCAGTGCAGCTCGCCGCGCGCCAGAGCAGGCTTCAGCATGTTGCCTGCGTCCATTGCGCCATCGGCTTTACCGGCGCCGACCATGGTATGCAATTCATCAATAAACAGGATGACGTTGCCTTCCTGCTTCGCCAGATCGTTGAGCACGCCTTTTAAACGTTCTTCAAACTCGCCGCGGTATTTCGCCCCGGCCACCAGCGAGCCCATATCCAGCGACAGCACCCGACGGCCTTTCAGCCCTTCCGGCACTTCGCCGTTAACGATACGCTGCGCCAGACCTTCCACGATGGCAGTTTTACCGACTCCCGGCTCGCCAATCAGCACCGGGTTGTTTTTAGTACGGCGCTGCAACACCTGGATAGTACGACGAATTTCCTCATCACGGCCGATCACCGGGTCAAGTTTGCCCTGCTCGGCACGCTCGGTCAGATCGACCGTATATTTTTTCAACGCCTGACGCTGGTCTTCAGCACCCTGATCGTTCACGCTGTCACCTCCGCGCATTTGTTCGATCGCCTGGGTCACGTTGGCAGCTGTTGCTCCGGCGGATTTTAAAAGGTCGGTCAGCGTGCCGCGTGATTCAAGCGCCGCCAGAATGAAGAGCTCTGACGAAATAAAGTTGTCCCCACGTTTTTGCGCCAGCTTGTCGCAAAGATTCAGTACGCGGACCAGATCCTGCGACGGCTGCACGTCGCCGCCGGTGCCTTCCACCTGCGGTAAACGGCTCAGCGCCTGATCGATGGCGGTGCGCAACTGGCCGGCATTAATGCCAGCAGAGGTTAATAAAGGACGTACCGATCCCCCTTCCTGATTCAGCAAGGCGCTCATTAAATGAAGAGGTTCGATGAACTGGTTGTCGTGCCCAAGTGCGAGCGACTGGGCATCGGCAAGAGCAAGCTGGAATTTGTTAGTAAGACGATCCAGACGCATAACTCCTCCCATAACAGGTCAAATTTGCTACTGGAGATTAAATGAGGTCATCCCTCAATTATTCAAGGTTAAAGACCTGAACTATGCGAAAAATAAGTTTGCCTTCTGGATCGTCTTGATTCTTTAGGTTATATCAGCCAAATGAAACTTGCCATACGCCCGGTGCTCTTGTCGCGTCGATAAGAGAAAAAATCATCCTTTTCACGTAGCGTACAGCGCTCACCGCCAAAAACCTGCGTGACCCCGGCGCGCGCCAGGCGCTGCCGTGCAAGCTGATAAATATCCGCATAGTATTTTTCGCCCACAGGACGAAACGCGCTATCCGCACGTTCATCTTTCGTCATGAAGGCATCGCGAACTTCCGGCCCAACTTCAAACGCGTCAGGACCGATTGCCGGGCCGAGCCAGGCAAGAAGGTTATCCGGACGGTCGCTGAAGCAGGCAATGGTCTCCTCCAGCACGCCATCGCAGAGTCCGCGCCAGCCGGCATGCGCCGCCGCCACTTCCGTACCGGCCTTATTGCAAAACAGCACCGGCAGGCAGTCCGCCGTCATCACCGCGCAGACCTGGCCGGGAATATTGCTGTAGGACGCATCCGCCCGTTTTGACGCGTACTCGCCTCCGGTGAGGCGCAACACCGCTTTGCCATGCACCTGCTCGAGCCAGACCGGGCGCGACGGCAGTTCCGCCGCCGCATAAAAACGGCGACGGTTTTCTTCGACATGCGCCAGGTCATCGCCGCAGTGGGCCCCGAGGTTCAGGGAATCCCAGGGCGCTAAACTCACACCACCAACGCGCGTAGAGCTACAGGCCGCTACACCTTTCGGCACAGGCCACTGCGGAACGATTACCTTTGTCATAGCCAGTCAACATCATCCTTATGGGCTTCAAAATCGGCACGCATCGCGTCAATCAGATCCACCATATCCTGAGGAATTGGCGCATGCCACTCCATCTCAATGCCGCTGATCGGGTGATACAGGCGGAGCATGGTCGCATGCAGCGCCTGGCGGTCGAACTTGCGCAGTGCCGTAATAAATTCGTCAGAAGCGCCCTTCGGCGGGCGCGGACGGCCGCCGTACAGCTGATCGCCCACCAGCGGATGGGTAATGTGCGCCATATGCACGCGGATTTGGTGCGTGCGCCCGGTTTCCAGACGCAGGCGCAAACGCGTGTGCACACGGAAATGCTCCATAATGCGGTAATGCGTTACCGCCGGTTTCCCCATCGGATGCACTGACATATGGGTGCGTTTCGTCGGGTGACGGCTGATAGGCTGCTCCACGGTGCCGCCTGCGGTCATATGGCCGATAGCCACCGCTTCGTACTCGCGGGTGATTTCGCGCAGCTGCAGCGACTCCACCAGACGCGTTTGCGCCGGGACCGTTTTGGCGACCACCATCAGGCCGGTGGTGTCTTTATCCAGGCGGTGGACGATGCCCGCGCGCGGTACGTCAGCGATCGGCGGATAATAGTGCAGCAGCGCGTTCAGCACCGTGCCGTCCGGGTTACCGGCGCCTGGGTGAACCACCAGATCGCGCGGCTTGTTGATAACGATGATATCGTCATCTTCATAGACGATGTTCAGCGGGATATCCTGCGCTTCGAAGCGCACGTCTTCCTCGATTTCAGCGTTGATGGCGACATTTTCTCCCCCCAACACTTTCTCTTTCGGCTTATCACACATCTTGCCATTCACCAGCACGCGCTGGTCGAGGATCCATTCTTTTATGCGCGAACGCGAATAATCCGGGAACAATTCGGCCAAAGCTTGATCTAAGCGTTGACCAAGTTGGTTTTCGGACACCGTTGCGGTGAGTTGTACTCGTTGTGCCATATACAGCTTCTTCGTTAACGTTGGGTTTTACGGCTTTGCCGTTTAATATAGTGTGCTATTGTAGCTGGTCTTAATCGGGAGCAGGAACGATAATCTCCCGCATAAACATTCTGAGGAAAGTCAAAACGTCATGACGCGCATGAAATACCTGGTGGCTGCCGCCACACTGAGCCTGGCTTTGGCGGGTTGCTCCGGTTCAAAGGAAGAGGTGCCAGATAACCCGCCAAATGAAATTTACGCGACTGCTCAACAAAAACTGCAGGACGGTAACTGGAAACAGGCGATAACGCAACTGGAAGCGCTGGATAACCGCTATCCGTTTGGCCCTTACTCCCAGCAGGTTCAGCTGGATCTGATTTATGCGTATTACAAAAATGCCGACCTGCCGCTGGCTCAGGCCGCCATCGATCGTTTTATGCGTCTGAACCCGACGCATCCGAATATTGATTACGTTATCTATATGCGCGGTCTGACGAACATGGCGCTGGATGACAGCGCCCTGCAAGGCTTCTTCGGCGTCGATCGCTCCGACCGCGATCCGCAGCACGCCCGCGATGCGTTTAACGACTTCACCAAACTGGTGCGCGGCTACCCGCAAAGCCAGTACGCCACCGATGCCTACAAACGCATGGTGTTCCTGAAAGATCGTCTGGCGAAGTATGAGCTTTCCGTCGTGGATTACTACACCGACCGCGGCGCATGGGTTGCCGTTGTCAACCGCGTAGAAGGCATGCTGCGTGATTATCCGGATACCCAGGCAACGCGCGATGCCCTGCCGAAAATGGAAAACGCATATCGCCAGATGCAGATGAACGCGCAGGCGGACAAAGTGGCGAAAATCATCGCCGCGAACGGTAGCAAGACCTGATGCACCGACCACTCTGAATGAAAAAATGGCAGCCGCGATGGCTGCCATTTTTTTAGCATAATTTATGTTCCGCTGAACCGGTTTAGCGGTGAGTTAACTTATCAACTATGACCGCCTTTCCCCACTTCCTCAAGTAAAAGATCGCCTGTTCCTGTCCTGTCTCACAAAACATGTTCATTGACAAAAAGTGACAAAATAACGTGATGCAAATCACACATTTTGACATTAGGAACGGTATGCTGGAATCACCAAGACGGGAAAGACAAGAGGTAAAATTTATGACAATGAACATTACCAGTAAACAAATGGAAATTACTCCGGCAATCCGCCAGCATGTCGCAGACCGTCTCGCCAAACTGGATAAGTGGCAAACGCATTTGATTAACCCACATATCATTCTGTCTAAAGAACCGCAGGGCTTTATCGCCGATGCCACTATCAATACGCCGAACGGCCACCTGGTCGCCAGCGCACGACATGAAGATATGTACGTCGCAATTAACGAATTGATCAACAAGCTGGAAAGGCAGCTCAATAAAGTGCAACACAAAGGGGAAGCACGTCGCGCCGACGCATCGGTGAAAGACGTCAACTTCGTTGAACAAGAGTAATCCTTAACAACTGTGTTTAGTCAACGCGCCTTCGGGCGCGTTTTTTATTGACAGCGTGAAAACAGTACGGTTACTTTAACGACATCAACAGCCAGAGAATCTCTGATGAAACTGCTCCCGTTTTTCTTCGCATTCTTTTTTACCTTCCCCTGAACGGGAGGCGATTCGTCATGTGATAAAGAATGCGAAGACGAACAATAAGGCCTCCCACTCCGGGGGGCCTTTTTTATTGATAACAAGAAAGGCAACATTATGACTGCGGAAAACCCGTTACTGGCGCTGCGTGAAAAGATAAGCACGCTGGATGAAAAACTGCTGACGCTGCTTGCCGAGCGTCGCGAGCTGGCTGTTGAAGTCGGTAAGGCAAAACTCACCTCTCATCGCCCGGTGCGCGATATTGACCGCGAGCGCGATCTGCTGGAACGCCTGATTACGCTTGGCAAAGCGCACCACCTTGATGCCCATTACATCACCCGCCTGTTCCAGCTGATTATCGAAGACTCCGTTCTCACTCAGCAGGCGCTGTTGCAGCAGCATCTGAATAAAATCAACCCACACTCCGCCCGCGTCGCCTTTCTCGGCCCTAAAGGTTCTTACTCCCATCTGGCGGCGCGCCAGTATGCCGCCCGTCATTTCGAGCAGTTTATCGAAAGCGGGTGTACAAAATTCGCCGATATCTTCAACCAGGTGGAGACCGGCCAGGCCGATTACGCGGTAGTGCCAATTGAAAACACCAGCTCCGGCGCCATCAACGACGTTTACGACCTGCTGCAGCACACCAGCCTGTCCATCGTCGGCGAAATGACGGTGCCAATCGATCACTGCGTGCTGGTTTCCGGCTCGACCGACCTCAACAGCATCGACACGGTGTACAGCCATCCACAGCCGTTCCAGCAGTGCAGCCAGTTCCTCAACCGCTACCCGCACTGGAAAATTGAGTACACGGAGAGCACCTCCGCGGCGATGGAAAAGGTCGCGCAGGCAAACTCGCCGCGCGTCGCGGCGCTGGGTAGCGAAGCCGGCGGCGCGCTGTACGGATTGCAGGTGCTGGAGCGCAACCTCGCCAACCAGCAGCAGAACATTACCCGCTTTGTGGTGCTGGCGCGTAAGGCCATCAACGTGTCCGATCAGGTTCCGGCGAAGACCACGCTGCTTATCGCCACCGGGCAACAGGCCGGTGCGCTGGTTGAGGCGCTGCTGGTCCTGCGCAACCATAAGCTCATCATGACCAAACTGGAATCGCGCCCGATTTACGGCAACCCGTGGGAAGAGATGTTCTATCTGGATATCCAGGCCAACCTGGAGTCAGAGGCAATGCAGAAGGCGCTGAAGGAGCTGGGCGACATTACCCGCTCCATGAAGGTACTCGGCTGCTATCCGAGCGAAAACGTGGTGCCCGTCGACCCGAGCTGACGTTCAGTAATGCCGGATGGCGCCAGGCGTATCCGGCCTACAGTTCATACAATTTTTGTAGGCCTGATAAGACGCGCCGGGGCTGCCATCAGGCAGCCTGCTTATTGCCGGCTGTCGTTCGCCTGGCGCAGCAGCGTACGGCTTTCGCTCTGAAAACGCTGAGCATAATCGCCAAACCAGTGCTCAACCTTACGGAAACTGTCGATAAACGCCTGCTTGTCACCCTGCTCCAGCAGGCCGATCGCCTCGCCAAAACGGGTGTAGTAGCGTTTGATCAGCGCCAGATTGCTTTGCGATGACATAATAATGTCGGCGTACAGCTGCGGATCCTGGGCAAACAGACGGCCGACCATCGCCAGCTCAAGGCGATAGATGGGCGACGAGAGCGCCAGCAGCTGTTCAAGCTGCACATTTTCTTCCGCCAGGTGCAGACCGTAGGCGAAGGTCGCAAAGTGGCGCAGCGCCTGGATAAACGCCATGTTCTGATCGTGCTCCACCGCGCTGATGCGGTGCAGACGCGCGCCCCAGACCTGAATCTGCTCAAGGAACCACTGGTACGCCTCCGGCTGACGGCCGTCGCAGTACACCACCACCTGCTTGGCCAGGCTGCCGCTGTCCGGCCCGAACATCGGATGCAGACCCAGCACTGGCCCACTGTGCGCCGCCAGCATCGCCTGCAGCGGCCCCGCCTTCACCGACGCAAGATCGACCAGAATGCAGTCTGCCGGCAGCGCCGGCAGCCGCGCAATGGTCTGCTCGGTGACATGAATCGGCACGCTGACGATAACCATCCCGGCATCAGCCACCAGCTCCTCAGCGCGCCCCCAGTCCTCTTTCTCGAGGATCCGCACCTGATAGCCGGAGAGCGTCAGCATCTTTTCAAACAGACGCCCCATTTGCCCGCCGCCGCCAACGATGACGACCGGGCGCAGCTGCGGATACAGGGTTTTGAAGCCCTTATCATTTTCGCTGGAGTAGGACTCACGCATTACCCGGCGCAGCACGTCTTCAATAAGGTCAGGCGGTACGCCAAGCGATTCCGCTTCAGCGCGGCGCGACGCCAGCATAGAGGCCTCACGCTCGGGAACGTAAATGGGCAAGCCGTACCTGCTTTTCACCTCGCCCACTTCGGCAACCAGCTCCAGACGGCGCGCCAACAGCCCCAGCAGCGCCTTGTCCACCTCATCAATTTGATCGCGTAGCGCGGTCAGTTCAGCAACCATAACAATCCTCTTAAGCCAGACGAGCCGCCAGATTGCTGCGCAGATCTTTATCAATTTCGCGCAGCAGCGCATCGGTGGATTCCCAGCTGATGCAGGCATCCGTCACCGACACACCGTATTTCATATCACAACGCGGCTGCTCAGAAGACTGATTGCCCTCATGAATATTACTTTCGATCATCAGACCGATAATCGACCGGTTGCCATCTTTGATCTGCGCGACAACGGACTCCGCCACTGCGGGCTGACGGCGGTAATCTTTATTGGAGTTACCATGGCTGCAATCTACCATCAGCGATGGCTTCAGTCCTGCCTGCTCCATCTCTTTTTCGCACTGCGCAACATCTGCCGGGCTGTAGTTCGGCGCTTTGCCGCCGCGCAGGATCACGTGACCGTCCGGGTTGCCCTGGGTCTGCAGCAGACACACCTGCCCGGCCTGATTGATACCGACAAAACGGTGCGGCATCGCCGCGGCGCGCATGGCGTTAATTGCCGTCGCCAGACTGCCGTCGGTGCCGTTCTTAAAACCTACCGGCATCGACAGGCCAGACGCCATTTCGCGATGGGTCTGCGACTCCGTCGTACGCGCGCCGATGGCGGACCAGCTGAACAGATCGCCCAGGTACTGCGGGCTGTTCGGATCCAGCGCTTCCGTCGCCAGCGGCAGCCCCATGCTGACCAGCTCAACCAGCAGACGACGCGCAATCTTCAGGCCAGCCTCAACGTCAAACGAGCCATCCATGTGCGGATCGTTAATCAGCCCCTTCCAGCCGACGGTGGTACGGGGTTTTTCAAAATAGACGCGCATTACCAGATAGAGGCTATCGCTGACCTCTGCGGCAAGGGTTTTAAACCGACGAGCGTATTCAATCGCAGCTTCCGGATCGTGGATGGAGCAAGGGCCGCACACCACCAGCAGACGCGGATCGCGGCCAGCGATGATGTCAGAAATCGTTTGGCGGGATTGCGCAATCTGCGCTTCCTCGGCGGCGCTCAGCGGAAATTCCGCTTTCAGCTGTTCCGGAGTAATAAGAATTTGTTCGTCGGCGATATGTACGTTATTCAGCGCGTCTTTTTGCATGATTACTTACCTGTATAGCTCGTTTGCGATAGTGTTTTCCTCAGTGAGGGTGCACTTACGATACCACACAAAGTAAAGATATCAATCCACAATACGTAAACTTTTCGTTACACAAGGCCATTTTTCATCATTTAAAGCCCAGCTAGAGTGTAACGATAAAATTACACACACCGTTTCTGCTTTGCGCCGCAAGGCGAGAATCAGCGCACAGCAACACCTTACGTAGCACTCGTTCGGAAATATCCAAAATTAACGCGACTCAGCGAAAATCAGTAGATAACGTCCTGTAATTTAATTTAAGTTGCGCTTAAATCATAAATAGCTCTAATGACTGATAACGAGAAAAATGATATCCTGCTGCGTAATAATCCGAATTTTTAACGCTCTGAATGCATGGCGGACTCAGGTGAACACCCGGCGAAAACTATTGTGTCCACTCCTGCTGGCCCCCGTATTGTGGACCACGGGCGCCCCGCTTTACGCAGCAACGCCTTCTGAGACGGATAAATCTGTTCGCGCTATTGTGTCCGGGATAATCAGCTATACCCGATGGCCGACAAGCCTCACAACGCCTCCCAGGCTCTGTATATTTTCCTCATCACGCTACGTCAGCGTATTAAGTTCAGGAGATATCAGCCCAACGCCCTGGCAGGCGGTCGTTGTCAGCACCGAACAGGAGGCGCTGAATGCAAACTGTAATGCCATTTATTTTGGCAGTGAGTCACCGGAAGAACAGCAGAAAATAACCCAGCGTTATCAACCCCGAGCACTACTTTCTATTGCTGAACAAAATCCGCAATGCATTGTGGGTAGCGCATTTTGTCTGGCGATTAATTCAGAACGGGTCAAGTTCTCAGTGAATCTCGACGCGCTTTCTCGTAGCGGCGTCAGGGTAAACCCCGATGTATTGATGCTTGCCCGGAATAAAAAGCATGAATAAGGATCTTTCCTCCATACAGCGCCCGACGTTTAAACGCACGTTGCGGCGAATCAGCATGGTAAGCATCGTCATCACCATGACGCTTATCTGGCTGCTGCTGTGCGTGGTTTCCGTCGTGACGTTAAAGCAATACGCGCAAAAGAACCTGGAGCTGACGGGCGCCACCATGAGCACCAGCCTCGAAGCCGCGCTGGTATTTGGCGATGAAGCCGCCGCTGCCGATACGCTTGCCACGCTTGGCAAACAGGGGCAATACTCCCTCGCCGAAGTCTATGACAAGAATAATAACCTCTTCGCCCGCTGGTCCTTCAACACGGATAAAAATAGCGAGCAGTTTAATAAGCTGGTGAGCCACTGGCTGTTCCCACAGCCGGTGATGCAGCCCGTGATGCATAATAAAATCGTCATCGGCCAGATAAAGCTCACGGCCCGCGACAGCCTGATCAGCCATTTTATCTGGACATCGCTTGCGGTATTAACGGCCTGTATTTTGATTGCCTCCGCCATTGCGATGATTATTTCCCGCCACCTGCATTATGACGTGGTGACGGCACTGCAGAATATTACCGACGTCGCGCACGATGTTCGGACCAACCGCAACTTTTCCCGCCGGGTTTCTCAGGAGCGGATTGAAGAATTCCAGCAGTTTGCCCAGGATTTCAACAGCCTGCTTGATGAAATGGAGGAATGGCAGCGTACGCTGCAGGCGACCAACGCTCAGCTTCTGCGGACCGCGATGCACGATCCGCTGACGGGGCTGCCTAACCGCGCCTCGTTCCGCGCCGCCATTACCGCGCTGATGAAAAATAAAAACTCGCGCACGCATTCTGCGCTACTGTTCCTTGACGGTGACAACTTTAAGCATATCAACGACACTTGGGGACATGCGGCAGGCGATAGCGTGCTGACAGAAACCGCCAACCGGCTGATCGAATTCGGCGGTAAACGCCATATGGCATTTCGTCTTGGAGGTGATGAGTTTGCCGTAATACTGAATGACATTGACAATGAATATCAGGTGCAGCGTATTTGCGCCGCTCTTACACAGCAATTTGTTCGTCTTTTCGACATGCATAACGGCCATTTAGCCCCCTTCTCACTGAGCGTCGGCTACGCGCTAACCTGTGAGCATGATACGGTCGAAAGCCTGCTGGAACGGGCCGATCGGAACATGTATGTCATGAAGAATAAGCGAGCAGAATTTCCCTCATAAAATATAAGGAATTCACTATGCTTAAGCGTTTTATTGCTCCCGTGCTGTTGGCCGTTTTTTTTCTGACGGGCTGCCAGGCGCCACAGGGAAAATTTTCCCCGGAACAGGTGGCCGCAATGAAATCACTGGGATTTAGCGAAAGTGAAGGAGACTGGTCTTTAGGGCTGTCGGACAAAATTCTGTTCAGCACTAATGACTATCAGCTGAATACGCAAAGCCGTCAGCAGATTGCCGCTATGGCATCCCGCCTGGCAGCGACCGGCATCACCCACGCGCGTATGGATGGCCATACCGATAACTACGGCGAAGACAGCTATAACGAAGCGCTGTCGCTCAAGCGCGCCGACCGGGTGGCCGACGCCTGGGCGGAAGGCGCCCGTATCCCGCGCGGCAACCTGACCACGCAGGGTCTTGGTAAAAAATACCCGGTGGCCAGTAATGCAACCGCGCAGGGCCGCTCGGAAAACCGTCGCGTGACGATTGTCATCAGCGAGCCCTGAGACAGCCTTATTCCGCGACGGTCTCGCGAACCGCTGCGCTGGACATCCGCCAGCGCAGCACATCCACGGCGACGAACAGCAGCAGGCTTCCACCCAGTACCGGCATCGCCAGCCCCAGCAGAACCGCCATCAGCAGCACTCCGCCCTTACCCGCCGCCGACAGCAGCAGCCAGCTCTGCGTCAGCGTGAACAGCGGATTTTGCGCGCCCGCCGCGGGCCTGCGCCGCCACCACAGCCGATACCCGATAACGATCGTCACGCACAGCGCCACGCCGAAGGCGATAAGCAGCAGCTGATTCGCCAGCCCGAACAGAATGCCCATATGAAAATCAACGCCCCAGCGGGTGAGCTTCGCCATCAGCGGGAAATCAGCAAAGCGGGTGCGATCGATAACCTGCATCCGGCTGTCGTCGATAGCGACCGCATCCACCTGCGTCGGCCAGCGCCTGTCGATTTCCGTCACCGTCCATGCCCTGTCGCGGTCTTTCGGCGGGCGGATCTCCAGACGATCCGCCGACAGCCCGGCATGCCGCGCCGCAGCCAGCACCTCATCATAGCGGTTCAGCGGCATCGACATCCCCATCACCATACCGTCATGGCGGCTCTGGTGCTCCGCATGCGGGTCCGGGTTCGCACTCTGGGCATGGAGCCGGGTGTTGACCTGCGGCGTCAGCCAGCCAAATGCCGCGCGCAGTGCATCCACGTTGCTGCCCGCCCACTGTGACCAGGTAAGCCCGGTGGCCGAGAACAGCAGCATTCCGCCCAGCAGGCACCAGCCCAGCGTCGAATGAAGGCGACGATCGTTCTGCTGACGGTTACGGATACGCCGCTTCGGCCGCGTGAAGAACCACAGGACAATGCCGCCGATTGCCGCCGCCCACATCCAGGAAGCGGCCAGCTCGCTGTACAGACGGCCCGCATCGCCCAGCAGCAGCGAACGGTGCGCATAGTCAATCCACTGGCGCAGCGGCAGAATGCCGCTGGTGCCGTACACGGTCATATCCCCTTTCACCGCGAGAGTCACCGGGTCGATAAACAGCGCCCGGCTTTCTGACTCGCCGAGGGCCGGATCGCTGAACATCACCCGGGTTGTCTCACCAGGCGTTAACGCCGGACGAACCGCAAAAACCGGAGCGTGCCCGCCGATCGCCCGTCGGGCCACCGCTATCTGTTCAGCGAGCGGAAGCCGCTCGCCCTGGGGTTCTGCGGTCAGCGCCTGACGATAGATCAGGTTTTCAATTTGTGGCGTGGCAACATACAGCGTACCGGTCAGCGCCGCGATGAAGATAAACGGTCCGGCGCAGAGGCCAATATAGAAATGGAGGCGTCGCAGCAGGTTAACCCATGCCGCGCGCGGGGTGCAGGTGGTCATACTTTTCCTTAATAAAAAGCAAAAAAGATCTGTTGCGCTTAAGCGCACTTTTTTTATTCGCAGGTAAAAGCAGACCGCCGCGGCGGCGCGCGGGTCTCAGGGTACAGCCAGGGGAAGAAAAATCGGTGCTGAACGGTAATACGCGCAGGCGTCGTTCGCACCGGCAACAGCAGCGCGCACACCAGCAATACCAGCGCCAGCAGCACGCCAGGCACATGGGCAAGCAGCACGCAGTAGCCGCAGGCTTCCGCGCTGTCGACCGGCATCAGCACCGGTTTTTGCGAAGCGTGATGCGACGCCTTCATCATCGGCATATCGTGGTGCATGCCGGGCATCGCCGCCATCGGGTCTTGTTGCAGGGAAACGGAAATTAACGGCGCAACCAGAATCAGCGCAACGGCAAACATCGCGAGCCATACCGCGCGGCGTAGACTGTTTGTACGTTGAAAAATTGCGACCGACACGCCCCCTCCTGAAGTGGGGGCATTGTAAATGATTTATATCAAAACCGTTAACAATTGCGGCGTAAAACATGAAAAAAGGGCCGGCCTTTCGGCAACGCAGAACAGGTGCGTTACCCTGCCTGACCTTTGGTTATACATGCTTCTCCAGCGTCAGCGTAACCAGACCAGAGGGGACAATATCAGATACATTACATTCGAAATCTGCGGCGGTATTCGTGAGACGCACTTTTCCGCCTGGCAGGCGGACGACATCAAAGATATCGAATACCTCATCAATACTGATAAGCCAGCGGCCATTGCTCATCTTCTGCGTCGTTGTATCGACCAGCCACGCGGCATTCAGCCCCTGAACAAAGATAAGCCCGACGGTTGAAGAAGGCGCCAGGGAAGCATCCAGCATCCACTCACCGGCGGCCTTAAGCTCGCCAGATTCCAGCCGAAACTTCGTCACTGCCAATGCGGAAGGGCAAGGAGAAGATGACACAGCAGCACCGTCAAACATGTCGCCTTTACCTGTCGCCAGCCAGCGTAAAGAAACCCCCGTATCAAGGGCGCAGGCCACAACGACATCGCCGGGAAAGAATTCGCGCCGGACCCAGGTGCTGATTGTTCCAGAGGAAATGTCCAGCAGATCGCCGAGCTCCTTTTGCATCTGGAAGCCATAAGCCTCCAGGATACGGCGCAGAACGGGACGCCCTCCGGTGGAAAGGATCTCTTCATAGAGCGATTTTCCATGCAGCTCCTCTGCGGCCAGCGATTTTGCATTTGCAAACTCGCCTTTCACCAGCCAGTTGAGACTGACCTCCGTATCCAGCACGCACTTCACAATCGCTTTATAAGGAATACTGTCACGCTGCAACCATGTGCTGATGTTGTTCGCAGGTACATCTAACGCCTCAGCGAGCGCCTTTTGGCTGGTGACTCCATAGGCCGCACTGATCCGTTCAATAATCGCTTGCGCATTCAAGTTTTCTTCGAGCATGGACACCACTAAATCAAAAAAGCGATTTACAAGATCGCATTTGTGAATTATATTGCTCTACATAAATCACCATGTGAGCAGTACAAATTAACTCAATTTACCGGAGATATTGAGGGATGAGCGAGACAAAAGCAACGCTATTGCGCAATTTATGTAAGTCTAAAATGCGAATCCGCACATTCATGCAGGCCGTATAAACCTCCTGCCAGAATGCCAGGCGCATCAATACACGAACAAGATTCGATTATGCAAACTGAACGCGAGGTTTAGCATGGCGATACTCTATTCTCCCACGGCAGAACTCAGCGTGGGTAAGCGGACAGAAGGGTTAAACCGGATCGCAGAAATCCGCATGCAGCACTGGGGAGATGACGGAAAAGCATTACAACGATTTATCGACGACATGCGTGACAGGCGGGATCCTTTAAGTACGGAAAACCGCCGGGCGCTATCCGCCCTTTTTTTTCTGGCAAATATTCCGTCTTCTCGTCACGAACTCGCGCTGAACGAGCTCACCGCCCAGGAAAAGCGCGCACTTATACAGGCAATGAATCAATGCCGCGCCATGGTGAGCCTGTTTCCTAAACGGCTGACCATGCCTTTATAAACCCGCAAATTATGCAATGGCGTCAACCCGCCGGGCATCCTTTTGCCCTAATTCAGGAGATTACAGATGACCCAATTATCATCGTATAGCGATGAACACATTGCCATGCAGCTGATTGAACTCAGAAATATAGAGCGCACGCGTCTGTCGCGAGCGTTCTGTCAGCGTTTATCTTCACTGGCAGCCCATATTACATGCCTGCAACTCTCAGCAATAGAAGCCACCGCGCTTCTGGAAGAGGAGGCGGAAAGGATCCGTACTGAAAATGAGGAGTGCTGCTGATGGGCGATACAATGGATCAAGCACAGTTATACGAACTTGAAGAACGCGAGCGCCAAATTCGGCATGCGCGCCGGGCTCATCTTGCGCCAGGCCGTTTAACCTGTGAAGACTGCGATACACCAATTCCCGAAGCCCGACGAATTGCGATTCCAGGCGTAACGCTATGTGTTCATTGCCAGAACCTGCTGGAGCTGAAAAACCGGCATTATCGGAGACCAGCATGACCACGGCTCGCTTCGCCTTTCCATGGAATGCGCCGCGTCAGGCTATCACGTTTCCCGAACTGACATGGCAAGAGCAATACAGCCGCCAGCGTCAATATGCAGCCCTGACAGAAGCGCAGCAGGCGATCGCCCTGCTTCCGGAATGCCTCAAAAGGGAGGTTTACCAGCACGCCGACTGGCTGGAATCACGCTATGGCGCGACGCGTGCCCGCGCCTTTTACTTATTCTTTGTGAAAAAAACACTGCCGCGTATCGCCTTAGTGACCCAGCAGTGGCATATTCCGGCGCTCATGCGCCGGGTATCAGGCGCGGTATTTCATGCCCGCTTTGACGGTCAGACGCAGCGGTTTATCGCCGACAGGTTGGTTAACTTAGTTACACGCTACAACCAGCTACCCGATATGGCAAAAGCCGATGTAGACCTGCTCTCTGACGATATTGCCCACTTTATTCGTTCCGAACTCGCTCACTGTGATACCCCGGACGCCAGCGATCTAAAAACGCTTCATACCTGGTATATGCAGGCTGGCGCTCTCTGTCAGCAATTCAATATCACGCCGCCGCGCTGGCAACAGGTAAACCGGAAAATCGTGGATAAAGATCAAATGGCTCCCGCCGTTATGCGCATGTTCAATGAAGGCTGGTGGCGCATGCATTTACGACGTATTGCCGCGCAGTGGCGGGAGCATCTTTTTATCGCCCTGGGACGCGTCAGTCAACATGTTCACACCTATGCCAGCAAAAACTGCCAGCGGGACTGGCGTGAGCAAAAGCGGCGCACGCGCGAATTCCTGAAAGGAATGGAGCTGGAAGATGAAGAGGGTAATCGAATAAACCTTATCGACAAGCACGACGGCTCGCTGGCCAACCCAGCGATTCGTCGCTGCGAGCTGATGAGACGTATTCGAGGATTCGAAACGATCTGCGACACGCTGGGCTACGTGGCAGAATTTTACACACTGACGGCGCCAGCAAAGTTTCACGCCACGCTAAGAACCGGTCATTTCAATCCAAAATGGCGCGGCGCCAGCCCAACAGAAACACAACGCTGGTTTAACCGTTTATGGGCCTGCATTCGGGCGAAGCTGCATCGGGATAATCGACGGATTTTCGGTATCCGTGTCGCTGAGCCGCATCACGACGGTACACCACACTGGCATATGCTGATATTTATGCATCCGCATGACAAAGCGCACATCCGCCAGGTTTTCGAAGAGTATGCCTGCCAGGAAGAACAGCAGGAACTGACTCGTAGAAATACACGCTTCCACGCAGAGGAGATCGACCCTAAAAAAGGAAGCGCCACCGGCTATATCGCAAAATACATCTCCAAAAATATCGATGGGTATGCGCTTGATAATGAGGTGGATAAGGAGAACGGTAAACCGCTAAAAGAAACCGCCATTGCCGTATCTGCATGGGCGGCGCGCTGGCATATCCGTCAGTTTCAGTTTATCGGCGGCGCGCCGGTGACCGTATATCGGGAACTGCGGCGTCTTAGGGATAACGAGACGGCCAGAGGTCTTAGTATTGAATTCGCCGATGTACATCATGCCGCCGATAACGGCGACTGGGCGGACTATGTCAACGCCCAGGGGGGCCCCTTCGTTAGACGAGACGATCTTCAGGTGCGCACCCTCTACCTCCCCCAGCCGCAGTTTAATCGCTTTGGCGAAAGAATCGTTTCAATTCGGGGCGTCTATGATTCACAGATCGGCGCCGGTTCGCCCATTATTACCCGGACAAAACGGTGGAAAATCGTACCGCGCCTCGTTCGCTCAGAGGAACACACCTCGCCAGACGCGGCCTGTACGTCTTGGAGTTCTGTCAATAACTGTACGGCAAATGAAATACCATCACCCGCATGGGATTTTTCAATCCCCCTCAATCGCCGACAACGACAAAAATTAACATCCTGGCTGCGCCGTACCTGTTCCCCAGGCGGGTCACGCCCCCATTTCTCAACGTAACCCTCTGCTGAGAAATGATTATTCATCTTTTAATTTTTCCTTCACATCAGCAAATCACATGTGATACTGTATGGATATACAGTGATTATATGGAGAGAGATTCATGGTTGGAGAACAGTTCAACCGAACGCAGCACAGATGGGCGTGCGTGCAATTTATCGCGGAGGTCTCTTTGATCGCGAATTGCAAACCCTCAGACCTCAAGCTCGCATTGAGTCTCATCGCCGATCTGGCCAACAGTGAAAACGACGAACCGGACAACACCCTCTTTTATCCGGCGGAATAACCACACTGCATCCATATCCCCCTGACACTGTTGTGTCAGGGATAACCCACCCCGAACTCATCGCTTCCTCCAGGCTTCCGCAGGACACTATCTCCACCCGCATTTCCACCCATGACGAAACCCACGTTTCGCCACCAACACCGCGAGCTAAAACCTATGCAAGTCATTGCACAACAGGGGGATACCCTCGATGCCATCTGCCTTCGTTACTACGGACGTACGGAAGGTGCTGTTGAATCGGTGCTCATCGCCAATCCGCGACTGGCTGAATCCGGTCCTGTCTTGCCCCACGGCACCATGATTGAACTCCCCGAAGTCAACTCATCCCCCACCGTCAGGAGCATCAATCTATGGGATTAACCATCGATAAAATCAGCACTTTTATCACCTACTGGCTGTCTGTCTTGCTGGCTTTTTTTGGTGCGCAAACGCCGGAAAAACTGGCGTTACTGGTGGGAAGCCTCTGCGCCATTTTCACTGCGCTGGTGAACTTCTGGTATCGGCGCAAAACCTGGCGCTTTCTTGCGGCGACATGCCAGGAGAAACGAGACGCATGAGCACAATGATCAAACGCTGCAGCGTCGCCGCCATACTCGCGCTGGCCGCGCTGCTGCCCGATTATCATCTGTTACGCACATCACCTGACGGGCTCGCCCTGCTCGCCGATCTGGAAGGATGCCGTTTACGCCCCTACCAGTGCAGCGCCGGCGTCTGGACCTCAGGCATTGGGCATACGGCGGGCGTATCGCCCGCGCGCGATATTAGCGAGCGCGAAGCCGCACATAACCTGATCGATGACGTTATCAAGGTTGAACAACGCCTGAACGCCTGCACACCCGCAGAGATCCCCCAGCCAGTGTATGACGCGCTGGTCAGTTTCGCCTTCAATGTTGGCGCCAGCGCGGCTTGCGCATCTACCCTGGCGTACTTCGTCAATCAACGGCAATGGCGCAATGCCTGCGACCAGCTTCCCCGCTGGGTATTTATCAACGGCATAAAGAGCCAGGGCCTTGAGAACCGCCGGCAGCGTGAGCGGGCCTATTGTCTGAGGGGCGTGTGATGCGAGTTCTGGCCATATTACTGATGATAGTAACAAGCGTGCTGCTGTTCGTGGGCCATGAAAATCGCGTCCTACGACAATCATTCGACAAAGCTAACCTCGTCGCCCACGAGCAAAAAGCAACGATTACAGCGCTCACTGCTCAACGGGCTGTTTTGGCAAAGCAGAATCGGCAAAACGACGCTCTGCAGCAAGCATGGCGGCAAAAGCTGAGCGATATCGAAGAACGCGCGTTCCGGCAAGAGCAAACCATATCGAGGCTCCTTAATGAAAATGCAGAATTTCGCAGCTGGTACGTCTCTGCTCTTCCTGATGCTGTCCGTCGGGTGCACCAGCGGGCCGCCTGCGCCTCAGCCAACCATTGTGAGCCTGCGTTGTCCGCAGGTCAGCCTGTGCCCAATGCCCGCCAGCTCCCCCGAGACTAACGGCGATTTGAGCACCGACATCAGACAGCTGGAGCGGGCGCTTGCACGCTGTGCGCTTCAGGTTGAAATCATTAAACAGTGTCAGGAGACCTCTTATGCAGAAACCCCTTAGCTTACGTAGCGCCTTGCTCAAGGCGATTCCATCGTTGAGCGCTAACCCAGATAGTCTTTCATTGCTCGTCCACAATGGCTATATCGCATCGACCCTTGCCGCCTCGCTCTCCTTCGAAAAGCGCTATCCATTGACCATAGCGGTAAATAATTTTACCGACGATCTCAACACCCTGCTGGTGCCGGTACTGGCATGGTGTCGGGATAACCAGCCCGACATTATGTCCGGCCCCGCAGAAACAACGCAGGGTTTCACCTGGCAGATGCAAAACAACGCGGATGGCAGCTTCAACGTCACCCTCACGCTTGCGCTTACCGAACGTACCCAGGTATGGGAAGAGGAGCAGCAGCTGCATGCGAAAGATCTGCCGGAGCCTCTGCCGGCGGCGCCCGTCTCTCGCCCGATGGAGCTGTACATCAATGGCGAACTGGTCAGCCGATGGGAGGAATAGCCTTTTGAACTCACACGTTGTTGTGTGGACTACCGTCCAATGCCATTCGATTGCTCCCATTCACTCCTGACGGCATCCTTTTCTCTATGAACATACATACCCAAATTCAGGATCTTGCCCGAGCCATGCGTAATAGCATCCGCACCGGGATTATTAAAGAACTCGACCTCTCCCGGGGACGTTGCCGTGTGCAAACCAGCGGTTTATTGACCGACTGGCTGCCGTGGATAACCCACCGGGCCGGGCAGGCGCGTAGCTGGTGGGCGCCTTCCGTCGACGAACAGGTTCTCGTGCTAGCCGTCGGCGGCGAGCTACACACCGCATTCGTACTACCGGGTATTTTTTCAGATGATGCCCCGGCGCCATCCTCATCGGCACAGGCACTTCACATCGTCTTCCCGGATGGAGCCATTGTGGAATACGACCCCCAATCCAGTGCGCTGAAGGTCACCGGAATAAAAACCGCACAACTCAATGCCACGGAGTCCGCCGCCGTCACGGCTCCCGAGATTACCGTCAAGGCCACGACCCGCATCACCCTGGATACGCCAGAGGTCATATGCACCCAAAAACTTATCGCCGGAACACTGGAGATCCAGCAAGGCGGAAAAATGAGCGGCGATATTGAGCACCATGGCGGTTCGTTAAGTTCGAACGGTAAGGTCCTCCATACCCACAGGCACCCGGGCGACAGCGGCGGCACCACAGGAGCACCACTATGACACTACGTTACATCGGGATGGATCGTGGCAATGGATTGACGATCGGCGATACCAGACATATCAGCCAGAGCGTAAGCGACATTCTGCGTACCCCCATCGGTTCCCGGGTGATGCGGCGGAATTACGGCTCGCTGCTGTCTGAGCTGATAGACCAGCCGCAAACGCCGGCGTTAGAACTGCAAATTATGGTGGCCTGCTATATGGCGGTCCTACAGTGGGAACCCCGCGTCACCCTGAACACTGTGACGACAGAGCGCCACTTCGATGGGCGCATGGTCGTCAATCTCGAAGGACAGTTCCGTGACACCGGCGAATCGCTTTCGTTAACCCTACCAGTGAGATAAACCATGCCGATTATTGACCTGAGCCAGCTACCTGCCCCAAATGTGGTGGAAGAGCTTAATTTTGAAAACATTCTTGCTGAACGCAAGGCGACGCTGGTTTCGCTGTATCCGGAAGATCAGCAGGAGGCTATTGCCCGAACGCTGACCTTAGAGTCAGAACCGCTCGTAAAACTGCTTGAGGAAAATGCATATCGCGAACTCCTGCTGCGCCAGCGAGTCAACGAAGCCGCCCGGGCGGTCATGCTGGCATATGCGACACAGCAGGATCTCGACGTCATTGCAGCCAACAACAATACGCAACGACTGGTTATTACGCCTGCAGACAATACCATTTTCCCGCCATTACCTGCGGTAATGGAGTCGGATAGCGACCTGAGATTACGTACTCAGCAGGCATTTGAAGGGCTAAGCGTTGCAGGGCCAGTCGCAGCTTATGAATATCACGGCCGCAGCGCTGACGGGCGTGTGGCTGATATTTCGGTCATTAGCCCCAGCCCAGCAGCCGTGACTGTCAATGTGTTGTCCAGAGAAGGCGATGGTACCGCCAGCGCTGAATTGTTGAGTAAGGTTGAGGACAAACTCAGTGCGGAAAACGTAAGACCCGTCGGCGACCGGGTGACCGTTCAAAGCGCGGAAATCGTGCCCTATTCGATTGACGCAACTATCTACTTTTATCCAGGCCCTGAAGCTGAGCCGATTCGACAAGCCGCGCAAACGCAACTTGCGTCCTACGTCAACGCCCAGCACAGGCTCGGCAGAGATATTCGCCAGTCCGCGATTTATGCAGCTCTGCATGTCGAAGGTGTGCAGCGTGTAGAACTGACGGCCCCTGCCTCCGACATTATCCTGGACAAGCATCAAGCCTCTTATTGCACACAATATACCATCGCATCAGGAGGGACGGATGAGTAATGACCGCCTGTTGCCCGTGGGTTCATCGGTACTGGAAGTTGCTTGCGCAAGCGCTACGGCTGAAATAACCGACCTTCCTGTTCCCGTGCGCCAGCTTTGGGACGCACAGTCCTGCCCGGTGAACCTGCTGCCGTATCTGGCCTGGACAATGTCCGTCGATCGCTGGGATGAACGCTGGTCAGAGTTTACTAAGCGCAATGTCATTGCCAGCGCATTTTTCGTTCACCAGCACAAAGGCACTATCAGCGCCCTCCGCCGTGCGGTAGAGCCGCTCGGCTTCCTCATCGATATTAAGGAATGGTGGCAACTCGATGAGGCTCCAGGTACGTTCCGTCTGATTGTCGATGTCAGAGAAAACGGCATCACCGACGAGATGTATCAAGAGCTCGAGCGCCTGATTGATGATGCAAAACCTGCCAGCCGCCATCTTACCGGTCTTGCACTAAACCTGAGCACAGTCGGTTCTTTTTTTGCTGGCTCAGGCTGCTATCTGGGTGATTCATTGACAATTTTCCCCTATTTCCCCGAGGTGGTTGTCACTAATGGATCATTTTTTACGGCTTCGGCCGTTCATGTCATCGACAATCTGAGAGTGAGCGCATGACGACAAAGTACTATGCAATTCTGACCAACCAGGGGGCGGCGAGGTTAGCTAACGCGGCCGCATTGGGAACTAAACTAAATTTAACGCAAATGGCCGTGGGTGACGCAAACGGCATATTCCCGACTCCCGACCCAGCACAAACTAAACTGATCAATCAGAAGCGTATTGCGCCACTGAATATGCTTTCCATTGACCCTAATAATCCAGATCAGATTATTGCCGAGCAGGTTATCCCCGAAAATGAAGGTGGTTTCTGGATCCGAGAAATTGGTCTCTATGACGATGAAGGGGTGTTAATTGCTGTCGCAAATAGCCCAGAAACGTATAAACCTCAGCTGCAGGAAGGAAGCGGTCGTACGCAAACTCTCCGCATGATTCTCGTGGTATCTAACACCGCAACCATAACGTTAAAAGTAGATCCGTCAGTTGTTTTAGCAACGCGGCAGTACGTTGACGATCGCGTCATTGAAGTCAAGCAGTACACCGACAGCGTCATGAAAAAACACGTCGATGCAATCAATCCACACCCACAATATCCACTCATAGCAAATGCTCTGAAGGAAATGGTTGATGCGGGATTGGTTAACGAGGTTCTCAAAAACCTTGGTTTGGGAGAGGCGGCAAAACAGGGCGTTGCGACGGCGGCGCAGATGCAGTCCGGGACTGCAACTAACCTGCTGCCATCGGTGGCGGCAGTGATGAGCCTATTCAGCAAACGCGTATTTTCTACAAATGATTTTGTTCGCATACCGGATGTACCGGGTGGGCTGATTATCCAGTATTTATCGCTGGGGAATACTGCTGGTAACTCAGATAACGTCCCCGTCACATGGCCCGTTCCGTTCACCCAGGCTTGTCGCTGCATCCTCGTGCAGGACACGGGTACATCGGCTTCAGCAATTACTCAATGGAAAGTGAAATCTCGCTCCACGACGGGCTGCTTTTTAATGACACTGGGTTCTACTGATTCCGCCGCGAATTATACCGCCGACATTTTTGTTATGGGTTATTAACGATGACAACTGCATATTTCTGTCCTTCCATACTGTCCTTCATTCCTGTGGAATGGAAATCTGATGGCACCTATAGCGAAGATACCTGGCCTGATGATGCCGTGCTGGCGACTGACGAGGAGGTTGCTACGTACTGGAAGAAAACGCCACCATCTAGGCAAATGCTGGGGAGAGTCGCAGGTCGCCCCACGTGGGTTGATTTGCCTGCACCAACGTATGATGAAATGGTTGCCGCAGCGGAGCGGCAACGGCAGGTACTGATAGATAAAGCTATGCAGTCAATCGGCGTCATCCAGTTGAAGTTGCAGGCCGGGCGAAAACTCACTCCGGCCGAAACGATAAAGCTGAATGCTACGCTGGACTATATCGATGTGGTGACGGCGACAGATACCAGCATCGCGCCGGACATTAACTGGCCTGAGCGCCCGGCGGTGTAGGCCATTCAATAGCGGGAGCTTTTGAGGTATCGATACGCATCAACAGTACCCGATATTTTTTCCATTCTGCCAGCGCGGCGGTTTCCTCCGCCGTTGCTATCCTCGTATCAACCGCGTCTTGACGCCAGGCTATCGCGTTATCGGCATTCGTGCGCAGCGCTGTTTTCTGCTGCTCTGCTGCTGCCATGTCTGCAGCATATTGCGCGGCTGTATCCGTCACCCACGAGTTACCATCCCACACATCATACGGTGTCGACGGTGCTCCCCCTGTGAATCCCTCTTTTATCTCCCCGATGTAGCCAACCATTGAAGCGCTGCCATCAGCCGTTGACCAGACGGTTTCGCCCCGATGGTCTGCAACATATTCCCACCCTTCAGGACTCCTGCACACGGCGAAACCGCTTTTAGCATCTACTGGTGTTTCGGTGCAGGAGTTAGCGGGAATACCAACGCCTACCGCAAGAAACTCCACTGTCGACGACAGATACTCACGTGTTTCACGGTCGTAGTTATAGACTGTTATATTACCGGCTTTTGCGGCAATTCCACTTTTATCCAGCGTTGCCTTCTCCATTATGCAGCCCTCACGATGTAGTTAAATGCAATGTTACGTGGACGGGTTTCTGACGACGCCCGGGCGGCATTAACCCCTGCTGTAGTCCCCCAAGTAGCATCATCAATTGAAAATACTGATGATTGCGATCCCCTGTCATTATCGCCACCTGGGTAGATTGTATAGTACTGGTGCGTATGGTCCTGGAGTGCGTCTCCCTGCCATTGCCCGATCGCCCTGTTGGTATCCACACCACGACCATCATCCCATCCACGGATAAACTCACCACGTAGATCAGGTAATTTGAGCGCTGGATAGGCCAGTGCCAGTTTCGGATATTGCGATGCAGTAAAGGCAGCTCCGTTGCATTTCAGCCAGCCAACAGGCGCCGTTGCTACCGGCCACGGAACAGGTACGCCAACCGACAAAGCGGAACCCTCTCCCAAACCAACCTTTTAGAAAATGCAGTTATTGCGCGCAAATGGCATGATCGCGGCTTTTCAGGAGAGATAAAAAATGCTTATTGGCTACGTACGCGTATCAACAAATGACCAAAATACCGCTTTACAGCGAAATGCTCTTGAGAGCGCAGGTTGTGAACAGATTTTTGAAGATAAAATGAGCGGAAAGTCTGCGGACAGGCCGGGATTAAAACGAGCGCTTAAGCAAATAAATGATGGCGATACGTTAGTCGTCTGGAAATTAGACAGGCTTGGACGCAGCATGCGCCATCTCATCAGCCTGACGGAAGAATTGCGCCAGCGAGGGGTTAATTTTCGCAGTTTAACTGACAGCATAGACACCTCAACGCCAATGGGTCGCTTCTTCTTTCACGTCATGGGCGCTCTCGCGGAAATGGAGCGTGAGCTCATTATTGAGCGAACGCGTGCAGGGTTAGAGGTGGCGCGCTCGCAAGGACGCATCGGCGGCAGAAGGCCAAAGCTGACTGCCGAGGAATGGGCGCAGGCCGGAAGACTGATTGCCGCCGGTGAATCCCGTCAGCGCGTGGCGCTGATTTTTGACGTCGGGCTCTCGACGCTCTACAAAAAATTCCCGGCATCAAATAGCGACCCGCTGTTGTGCCACACTCCGACCAACTCCGATAAATAGTCTTTTATATCAACTCGCCGGAAAATCACTCTCACCCCAACACCACGGAGTAAATTGGATGAGTGACTACCATCATGGCGTTCAGGTTGTCGAAATTAACGACGGCACCCGCGTCATCTCTACTGTATCAACCGCGATTATTGGTATGGTTTGTACCGCCAACGACGCAGACGCTTCAGCCTTCCCGCTGAACGTGCCTGTGTTAATCACAAACGTGCAAAGCGCTATTTCGAAAGCAGGCACGAAAGGAACCCTGTCAACGTCCCTGCAGGCGATTGCTGACCAGGCCAAACCGGTTATCGTCGTTGTACGCGTCGAAGAAAGCACTGGCGACGATAAAGAAGCGGCATTTGCCAAGACCGTCTCCAACATTATCGGCACCACCGATGAGAACGGAAACTATACCGGCCTGAAGGCGCTGCTCACTGCGGAAGCGGTAACCGGCGTGAAGCCACGGATTCTGGGCGTTCCCGGTCTGGATACCCAGCAGGTGGCAACCGCTCTGGCGCCTGTCTGTCAGAAACTGCGCGCTTTCGGCTACATCAGCGCCTGGCAGTGTAAAACGCTGTCCGAGGCAATTACCTATCGTGAAAACTTCAGCCAACGCGAACTTATGCTCATTTGGCCGGATTTTCTGGCCTGGGATACGCTCAACAATACGACTGCGACAGCCTTCGCCACTGCGCGAGCGCTTGGCCTGCGCGCCTTTATTGATCAGAGCGTCGGCTGGCATAAAACCCTGTCCAACGTTGGCGTAAATGGCGTTACCGGCATCAGCGCTTCGGTCTTTTGGGATCTTCAGGAACCTGGCACCGATGCTGATTTGCTCAATAACGCGGGCATCACCACCCTGGTACGAAAAGACGGTTTCCGCTTCTGGGGCAACCGCACCTGCGCCGACGATCCGCTGTTCCAGTTTGAAAACTATACCCGTACCGCGCAGGTCATTGCCGATACCATGGCGGAAGCGCATATGTGGGCGATCGATAAGCCGATTACGGCAACCCTGATTCGCGACATTATTGATGGGATCAATGCCAAATTCCGCGAACTGAAAACCAGCGGTTATATCGTCGACGCCACCTGCTGGTTCGATGAAGAGGCTAACGATGCAGAAACGCTGAAGGCCGGAAAACTCTATATCGACTACGACTACACGCCGGTTCCGCCGCTGGAAAACCTGACCTTACGCCAGCGGATTACCGACAAATATCTGGCGAATCTGGTCTCCTCAGTTAACAGCAAATAAGGAACTCAACGGATGGCAATGCCGCGTAAATTGAAATTAATGAACGTGTTTCTCAACGGTTACAGCTACCAGGGAGTGGCCAAGTCTATCACCCTGCCAAAGCTGACCCGCAAGATCGAAAACTATCGTGGCGCGGGGATGAACGGTAGCGCGCCAATTGATATGGGGCTGGACGACGACGCCCTGGCCATGGAATGGTCACTCGGCGGATTCCCCGATGCGGTGATTTGGGAAATGTACTCCGCAACCGGGATGGATGCTGTACCTATTCGTTTTGCAGGCTCTTATCAGCGTGACGACACCGGCGATACCGTCGCTGTTGAAGTCATGATGCGTGGCCGTCAGAAAGAAATCGACACTGGCGAAAACAAACCTGGCGAAGACACCGAAGCAAAAATCTCTGTCGTCTGCACCTACTTCAAGCTGACCATCGATGGCGCCGAGCTGGTTGAAATCGACACGATCAATATGGTCGAAAAAATCAACGGCGTCGATCGCCTTGAGCAGCATCGACGCAATATCGGCCTTTAACCCCTCCCGGCCAGCCTCGCTGGCCGGAATCTCCCTGTACTGAAGGAACTCCAGCATGACCACTTATACTGATGACGTAGTTACCCTTGATAAACCCCTGAAACGCGGCGAACAGCAGATTGAGACTATCACCCTGCTGAAGCCCACTGCCGGCACCCTGCGCGGCGTAAGTCTTGCCTCGGTTGCCAATGCTGAAGTCGATGCTCTCATCAAAGTTCTGCCGCGAATGACCTCCCCTTCGCTGACTGAGCAGGAGGTTGCCGCGCTGGAATTACCCGATCTGGTCGCCCTGGCTGGCAAGGTGGTTGGTTTTTTGTCACCGATGTCGACGTCGTAACGTTTCCTGAAAAGTTATCAGTTGATGACCTGATGGCGGATATTGCAGCGATTTTTCACTGGCCGCCATCAGAGCTCTATCCAATGAGTCTGACCGAACTCATCATCTGGCGCGAAAAAGCGCTACAGCGAAGCGGACATATAAATGAGTAACAGCAACCCGATTCAGATGCTACTCAGCGCAGTTGGCAGAGCTAAACAGCCGTTCAAATCCTTATCGGCTGCCGGAAGCCCACTGTCTGAAGAAATAGCCGCAACCCAACGTCAGCTGGAGGCGCTAAACCGCAGCGTCTCGCGGATCGAGGCGTTCCGTACAACCCAGGAACAGCTGATGTTGACCGGACAGCAGCTTATTAACGCCAGAATCGAGACACAGAATCTGGCCATTGCGTTTAAAAAACTCGAGCAGCCGACGCACATTCAGGCGCAAGCCTTTAGTGCAGCACGCGGCAGCGTTAATGCGCTGACGGAGCGGCAAATCCGTTTGCGGCTCGCCTTACAGCACCATCGCCAGGCGCTGACACATGCAGGTATTAATACTCAGAATCTGGCGGGCGATGAACAACAGCTGCAGGGCAATATTCGCCAAACAACCCACCATCTGACGCAGCAGCAGGCGCAGGAGAAAGCCAACACGCGGCAACAGAAATTAGCGCAGATTAAGCAGCGCTTTCACAGCACCCAGGCCATCGCCGGTAATGTAAAAGCGGTGGGAATGGGCGGAATACGCGGCGCCAGTACGATGGTAAAAGGTGCAATGACGCTACTAAAACCCGGCTATCAGGCCGCAGAACAGAGCGCCGCCGCAGGCAATCCCCCCCAGGCAGCACAGTCGGCCGGCGCAGGAAGTCTGGGAAGCGATATTGATAAGCTCAACGCGGCCTGGCAGACGCTTAGCACGAATCTGTTTGTTCAACAGGAATCGTCGTTGCGCAAGCTGGTGCAAACGGCAACGGAATACCTGCAAAAACTGGATAGCTGGGGGCAAAAAAACGGCAATCTGGTGCAAACATTAGGCACTATCGCTCTCGTCGCCACGGGCGTCATGGGGGTAGTGGGCGTCATCGGCTATGTCGCCAGTCCCGTTGTTTCTGGAATAAATATGATTATCTCCGCGGCCCAACTTCTTGGCCCGCTGTTTGAGGGGCTTTCTTTTACCGTCGCAGGTCTTTCTTTACCAGCCGCCGCCGTTGTTGCCGCGCTCGTCGGCGCGGCGCTACTGATCCGCAAATACTGGGAGCCGCTTAGCGCTTTCTTTTCTGGGGTATTTGAACCGCTCAGACCCGAATTTGACTGGCTTGGAGAAGTACTGCAGCAGGCCTGGCAGTGGTTCAACAATTTAATCACCCCTATCAAGGCCAGCCAGCAAACGCTCGACAGCTGTCGGAACGCCGGCACTATTTTCGGCCAGGCGCTGGCGGATGCGCTGATGCTTCCCCTGAATATGTTTAACAAATTACGCGCCAGCTTTAGCTGGTTAAATCAAAGTGTTAATTGGGTCAGCCAGCAGTTGGGCTGGGGCAACAGCAGCGCTGGCGACTCAGCGCCCTCTCCGGAAGAGACCCATACGTTAACGGCAACTGGCGATATTCCGAGACAGAGCCAGTTCGCTTACCAGCCAGTTGTCGCCGGTGCTAACCGCACCTTTACCGATAACAGCACACGCAATGTATATGTGACCGTTCAGGGCGATCGGGCCGCGGGTGCGCAAATTGGTCAGCAAGTGGCGGGCTATCTGGATGATCACACATATCGGTCACCTTCGGCATTTATCTATTAACCATCGGGAGGATTAATCATGATGCTTGCTCTGGGCATGTTTGTCTTCGAACGACGCACCCTTCCCTATCACTCCATGCGGCACAGCGCAGAATACGGCTGGGCATCCAACGCTCAGGTGGGTAAACGAAGCGCCTATCAGTTTATTGGTGCGGGAATCGAAGAAATTACCGTTTCGGGCGCATTGTATCCGGAACTTACCGGCGGGCGCATCTCGTTAAGCATGCTACGCCTGATGGCTGAACAGGGTAACGCCTGGCCGCTTATCGGCGGCAATGGCGTAATTTATGGAATGTATGTCATCAAGAATATCGAGGAGACAGGAACCGAGTTTTATTCCGATGGTCAACCCCGCAAAATTGATTTTACCCTGACCCTAACCCGCGTGGATGAATCACTTACCGCCATGTTTGGCAATCTCAAAGATCAGGCTACACGGCTGATGAACGATGCTGCCGATAAGCTGGCAGCCGTGGGGGTAAGTTGATGCTGGACGCCTTAACCAATGGCCTCGCGGGGACGATGACGCCCGATTTTATGCTGCTGGTAGATGAACGCGACGTGACTCATAACTTCGGTCCGCGCCTCATCAGTCTGACGATGACCGACAATCGCGGATATGAAGCGGATACAGTGACCATTAGGCTGAACGATGCCGACGGTCTGATTGAGCTCCCCAGACGAGGCACCGTTATTCGACTCTACCTCGGCTATAAGGGTTTTGCCCTGATCGGCAAAGGCTCCTTCACCGTCGATCAAATCACCCATGCTGGCGCCCCGGATTACGTCGAAATCATCGCCAAAAGCGCCAACTTTCGCGGCGCGATGAATACCGCGCGGGAGCAATCCTGGCATGACACCACGCTTGGCGATATCGCCGAGGCGATAGCTAGTCGTAATAATCTGACCGCTAACGTATTCCCGGCGCTGGCTGCCACCGCAATCGGCCATATCGATCAATCACAGGAGTCCGATATCAGTTTTATCACCCGCGTGGCGCACATCTACGGCGGTGAGGTTTCCGTAAAAAAAGATGTGCTATTGATTGTCAAAGCCGGGAGCGCGCGAATGGGAGGAAGTCAGGCGTTAGAACCAACCCTGATTCACCGCAGCGATGGTCATACGCACAGCTTCACCATTGCCGATCGTGACGCCTACACCGGCGTCATCGCTACCTGGGAAGATACTGCCGATCCCAAAAAACAGCAGCGCAAAATTCATCTGCAGCGGAAATCATCGGCGGATTACACGTCTGGCGATAAGGATAATATTTTTCTGATCGCCAAAAAATGCGGTAGCAAAGAGGAAGCGATTTATGCGGCAAAGGCGGAGTGGGACAGGCTCCAGCGGGAAGCGGCGTCATTCAAAATTACGCTAGCCCAGGCCAGGGTCATGCTGTCGCCTGATACCCCGGTCAGCGTGCGCGGGTTTAAACGCATTATTGATGATCATGCCTGGAATATCACACAGCTTACCCACTCCCTCACCAGCAGCGGGTTTACCACTAGCGTGGAACTTGAACTCCAGGCCTCGGATGTAGAATATGAGATCGCTGAAGACTAAATTGCAAACCATAACTTGCAATTGCAAGTTATAGGTTTATGATTATCCCTGAATCGTTTGAAAGGGGAAGTATGATGATGCATTGTCCTGTTTGTCAGCAGACCGCGCACGCCCGTTCCAGTCGCTATCTGAGCTCAGAAACGAAGGAACGCTACCATCAGTGTCGCAACATTGAGTGTGGCTGTACCTTTGTCACCCACGAGACGCTGGCGCGTTATATTGTAAAACCAGCCCTGGCCGTCCATGAAACGCGCCAGGCGTAGTTCTCTCTAAAAAGCCTGCAGCCGCAGGTTTTTTTATCTCAGAGCCGCGGTATATGAAAAAAGGGCCGGCCTTTCGGCCAGCCCTTTTCAAGCGGGATGTCGCATAAGCGAATCTTAGTTAAGACGCTCTTTGATACGAGCAGACTTACCAGTGCGCTCACGCAGGTAGTACAGTTTAGCTTTACGTACAGCACCACGACGTTTAACAGCAATGCTGTCAACTACCGGAGAGTGAGTCTGGAAGACACGCTCAACGCCTTCGCCGTTGGAAATTTTACGAACAGTGAATGCAGAGTGCAGACCGCGGTTACGAATAGCGATAACCACGCCCTCGAATGCCTGCAGACGTTTTTTGGAACCTTCAACAACCCATACTTTCACTTCCACGGTATCGCCCGGGCGGAAGGAAGGTACGTCCTGCTTCATCTGTTCTTGTTCAATTTGCTTAATAATGTTGCTCATAATTTAATCTCTTATCCTGGGTAAACTGATATTAGGGGCTTTAAGCCATCCCATCATGTTTATGTTGCTGCGACGCGTGTTCAGTTTTGAACTCGGCCAGCAACCTCGATTGCTCTTCAGTCAGAGCCAGGTTTTCCAGAAGTTCAGGTCTTCTCAGCCAGGTACGGCCCAGCGACTGCTTCAGGCGCCAGCGACGTATCTCAGCATGGTTGCCAGACAGTAACACTGCCGGAACCTCCATGCCTTCCAACACTTCAGGGCGGGTATAGTGCGGACAGTCCAGCAACCCATCTGCAAAGGAATCTTCCGTTGCAGAGGCTTCATGGCCCAGCACGCCCGGAATAAACCGGGCGACGGAGTCAATCAGCGTCATCGCCGGTAACTCTCCACCGCTGAGAACGTAATCGCCGATAGACCATTCTTCGTCAATCTCGGTCTGAATTACACGCTCATCTATCCCTTCGTAACGACCGCACACCAGAATCAGTTTCTGACTGGTAGCCAGTTCGCTGACGCCCGCTTGATCAAGCTTGCGTCCCTGAGGCGAAAGATAAATCACCTTTGCACCTTCACCTGCCGCGGCTTTTGCTGCATGAATCGCATCCCGTAAGGGATGCACCATCATTAACATCCCCGGTCCGCCACCGTAAGGACGATCGTCCACGGTACGGTGCCGGTCATGCGCGAAGTCGCGAGGACTCCAGCTGTGGATGCTCAGCAGGCCATTTTTTACTGCCCGGCCAGTTACCCCGTAGTCGGTAATTGCGCGAAACATTTCAGGAAACAGGCTAACTACACCAATAAACACAAGCCAATCCCCATAGTGCCGTCTTTTACCGTTAATCCGGAGGTTTTAAAAACCAGGATCCCAATCTACTTCGATAGTACGCGTAGTGAGATCGACTTTCTTGATAACCTGCCCATCGAGGAACGGAACCAACCGCTCCTTGATACCAAACGCATCTTTCAGGTTTGCCTTGATGACGAGAACGTCATTGGACCCGGTTTCCATCATGTCGATGACTTTACCGAGATCGTAGCCTTCGGTGGTCACTACCTGGCAGCCCATCAGGTCTTTCCAGTAGTAGTCACCCTCTTCCAGCTCCGGCAACTGCGAAGAATCCACGACAATTTCGCAATTGGTCAGCAGATTCGCGGCATCACGATCGTCAACGCCTTTCAGCTTGATGATGATGTCCTGATTGTGGTGGCGCCAGCCTTCCAGCTCAACAGCCTGCCACTGACCCGCCTTCTGGATAAACCAGGGCTGATAGTCAAAAATGCTTTCGGCGTCTTCGGTGGAGGAAAACACTCTGAGCCAACCACGGATACCGTAGCAAGAACCCATTTTTCCGAGAACAATCGGTTCAACGGGCGCTTTCGCGGCGTCTTGCTTGCTCATCATGACCACCGTGACAGATTAAGCTGCTTTGTTTGCTGCTTTGATCAGCGTTGCAACGCGATCGGAAACAGTAGCGCCCAGGCCAACCCAGTGAGCGATACGATCCAGATCCAGACGGGTTTCTTGTTCCGCGCCAGAAGCGATCGGGTTGAAGAAACCAACGCGCTCAATGAAGCGACCGTTGCGTGCATTACGGCTGTCTGCAACGACAACCTGGTAGAACGGACGCTTTTTAGCGCCGTGACGTGCTAAACGAATAGTTACCATAACATCCTCTTGTGTGAATAAAACAACCGGGCCCCATCGAGGAACGGAGCCCGGTGTCATATTAAAAGCCCGAAAATTTTACTCATTTTCGTACGAATTGCAATCTCTAAAGCGATTAGCGCCCCGGAAAGCCCGGCGGCATCATCCCTTTCATTCCGCGCATCATTTTCGCCAGGCCGCCCTTCTTCATTTTCTTCATCATGCGCTGCATGTCGTCGAACTGTTTCAGAAGACGGTTAACGTCCTGTACCTGCATGCCGCAACCGGCGGCAATACGGCGTTTACGGGAGCCTTTGATGATCTCCGGGTTAGCGCGCTCTTTGAGGGTCATCGAGTTGATGATAGCCTCCATACGCACCAGCACTTTGTCATCCATCTGCGCTTTAACGTTGTCCGGAATCTGGCCCATGCCCGGCAGCTTGCCCATCAGGCTCGCCATACCGCCCATATTTTTCATCTGGCGGAGCTGCTCCAGGAAGTCGGTCAGGTCAAAACCGTCGCCCTTCTTCAGTTTAGACGCCAGCTTTTCCGCCTGCGCGCGGTCAACCTTGCTTTCGATATCTTCGATCAGCGACAGCACGTCGCCCATGCCGAGAATACGGGAGGCGATACGGTCCGGGTGGAACGGCTCCAGCGCGTCGGTTTTCTCACCGACGCCGAGGAATTTAATCGGCTTACCGGTGATATGGCGAATCGAGAGCGCCGCGCCGCCGCGGGCGTCGCCGTCAACCTTCGTCAGCACCACGCCGGTGAGCGGCAGCGCTTCGTTAAAGGCTTTCGCGGTATTCGCCGCATCCTGGCCGGTCATGGCGTCGACGACAAACAGGGTCTCTACCGGATTGATGGACGCATGAACCTGTTTGATTTCATCCATCATCGCTTCATCGACGTGCAGACGACCGGCGGTATCCACCAGCAGCACGTCGTAGAATTTCAGCTTCGCCTCTTTCAGCGCCGCGTTAACGATATCGACCGGCTTCTGTGCGACGTCGGACGGGAAGAAATCCACGCCGACCTGCTGCGCCAGCGTTTCCAGCTGTTTGATCGCCGCCGGGCGATAAACGTCGGCGGACACCACCAGCACCTTCTTCTTGTGCTTCTCGCGCAGGAATTTACCGAGCTTACCGACGCTTGTGGTTTTACCCGCACCCTGCAGGCCGGCCATCAGCACGACGGCCGGCGGCTGCGCGGCCAGGTTCAGGCTCTGGTTCTCTTCGCCCATCGCCGCCACCAGCTCGTTGCGGACGATTTTGACGAATTCCTGGCCCGGGGTCAGGCTTTTATTGACTTCATGACCAACCGCTTTCTCTTTAACGCGGTTGATAAAATCGCGCACGACCGGCAGGGCGACATCGGCCTCCAGCAGCGCCATGCGCACTTCGCGCAGCGTTTCTTTAACGTTTTCTTCAGTAAGGCGTCCACGGCCGCTGATGTTGCGCAGCGTACGCGATAAACGATCGGTTAAATTATCAAACATTGTCTCTCGCCTGAGGTGGAAACGGTGGTCGCCATCGCGACACATAGACAGAAATTTGCCGCAGTATAACACGACACCATGCGAGTTGTGATGCAACGGTTGGAGCAGACGTCACGTAACGTTATACTGATTCTCTTTCATAACACGCCGACGTCGACATCTTTATGCCTGTTTTTGCCCTGCTCGCGCTTGTCGCCTACTCCATCAGCCTCGCGCTGATCATTCCCGGCCTGCTGCAAAAAAACAGCGGCTGGCGGCGCATGGCTATTTTATCCGCCGTCATCGCGCTCATCTGCCACGCCTTCGCGCTCGAGGCGCGCATCCTGCCGGGCGGCGAAAACGGACAAAACCTGAGCCTGCTCAACGTCGGCTCGCTGGTCAGCCTGATGATTTGTACGGTAATGACCATCGTTGCGTCGCGCAACCGCGGCTGGCTGCTGCTGCCGATTGTCTACGCCTTTGCGCTGATAAACCTGGCGCTGGCCACCTTTATGCCCAATGAGTTCATCACGCACCTTGAGGCGACGCCCGGCATGATGGTGCATATCGGCCTGTCGCTCTTCGCCTACGCGACGCTCATCATCGCCGCGCTCTACGCGCTGCAGCTGGCGTGGATAGACTATCAGCTGAAAAACAAAAAGCTGGCCTTCAGTAGCGAAATGCCGCCGCTGATGAGCATTGAACGCAAGATGTTTCATATCACCCAGGTCGGCGTCGTACTGCTGACGCTGACGCTGTGTACCGGCCTGTTTTATATGCATAACCTGTTCAGCACGGAAAATATCGACAAGGCCGTCCTTTCTATTGTCGCGTGGTTTGTCTATATCGTGTTGTTATGGGGCCACTATCATGAAGGCTGGCGCGGGCGCCGCGTCGTCTGGTTTAACGTGGCCGGCGCCGGCATTCTGACGCTGGCCTATTTTGGCAGCCGCGTTCTGCAGCAGTTCGTAGGCTAAGCACTAAAGGAATCTCAGTTGGAACATATCTCTACCACTACGCTGATCGTCACGCTGATCATCATGGTGGTCATTTCCGCTTATTTCTCCGGTTCGGAAACCGGCATGATGACGCTCAATCGCTACCGCCTGCGTCATATGGCAAAGCAGGGCAACAGTTCGGCAAAACGCGTCGAAAAGCTGCTGCGTAAGCCCGATCGCCTCATTAGCCTTGTGCTTATCGGCAACAACCTCGTCAATATTCTGGCCTCGGCGCTGGGCACTATCGTCGGGATGCGTCTGTACGGCGATGCGGGCGTCGCAATCGCCACCGGCGTGCTGACGTTCGTGGTGCTGGTGTTCGCGGAGGTCCTGCCAAAAACCATCGCCGCGCTGTATCCCGAAAAGGTGGCCTATCCCAGCAGCTTCCTGCTCGCGCCGCTGCAGGTGTTAATGATGCCGCTGGTCTGGCTGCTCAACACCATCACCCGCATTCTGATGCGCATGATGGGTATCCGGACCGATGCCGCGATGAGCGCGGCGTTAAGCAAAGATGAGCTGCGCACCATCGTTAACGAATCGCGCTCGCAGATCTCGCGGCGCAATCAGGACATGCTGCTGTCGGTGCTGGATCTGGAAAAGGTCAGCGTTGACGACATCATGGTGCCGCGCAACGAAATTGTCGGCATTGACATCAACGACGACTGGAAATCGATTGTCCGCCAGCTGACGCATTCGCCCCATGGCCGCATTGTGCTGTACCGCGATTCTCTGGACGACGCCATCAGCATGCTGCGCGTGCGCGAGGCTTACCGCCTGATGACCGAGAAAAATGAGTTCACCAAAGAGGTAATGCTGCGCGCCGCCGACGAAATCTATTTCGTGCCGGAAGGCACCCCGCTCAGCACGCAACTGGTCAAATTCCAGCGCAATAAGAAGAAAGTCGGCCTGGTGGTCGATGAATACGGCGATATTCAGGGGCTGGTCACCGTGGAGGACATCCTTGAAGAGATCGTCGGCGATTTCACCACCTCGATGTCGCCTTCGCTGGCGGAGGAGGTAACCCCGCAGAACGACGGTTCGGTGATTATCGACGGCAGCGCCAACGTGCGCGAGCTGAATAAGGCCTTCAACTGGCACCTGCCGGAGGATGACGCCCGTACGATTAACGGCATCATTCTGGAAGCGCTGGAGGAAATTCCCGCCATCGGCACGCGCGTGCGCATCAACCACTACGACATCGATATTCTTGATGTGCAGGAGAATATGATTAAGCAGGTGAAAGTGGTGCCGGTAAAATCGCTGCGGGAAAGCGTGGCGGAATAACAAAAAACCCCCTCCGCGACGGAGGGGGTTTGCATACGGCGAACGGTAATATCAGCCTTTGGCTTTCGCGACAGACACCATCGCGGCGCGAATCGTGCGCCCGTTCAGGGTATAGCCCTTCTGCATCACCATCAGGACATTGCCCGGCGCCACGTCGTCAGACTCAACCATGGCAATCGCCTGATGCACGTTCGGATCCATCGGCACATTGATGTCGCCCACGACTTCCACGCCAAACTTACGCACCACGTCGAGCATCGACTTCAGCGTCAGCTCAATACCTTCCACCATCGGCGTCAGGTCCGGGTTTGATTTATCAGCCACTTCCAGTGCGCGATCCAGGCTGTCGATAACCGGCAGAAGTTCGTTCACAAACTTCTCCAGCGCAAATTTATGCGCCTTTTCGACATCCAGTTCAGTACGACGACGCAGGTTTTCCATCTCTGCCTTAACGCGCAGGACGCCGTCGCGCTCGCGGTTCTGGGCCTCGACGAGCTGAGCTTCCAGATTCGCAATTTTTTCATCGCGCGGATCCACCTGCTCAGCAGAAGCTCCAGGCTCTACCGCCTCAACCTCTTCGTGCTGGTCCTTGATAGTTTCTTCCGGGGCTTGCCCCTCAGGCGTTTTCTGTTCTTTACTACTCATGAATTTCTCCGCGTTTTTTCGTATTCATCTCGCTGACTTCGCTTATTATGGGGATCGGTTTGCGGGTTTCAAGGGAAGCCGCCACATTGTCATCATTCATTCGGCACAAGGACCTCCAGAAAATGAACAATCATTTCAAGTGTATCGGTATTGTCGGCCATCCCCGTCACCCTACCGCGCTCACCACACATGAAATGCTTTATCGCTGGCTGTGCTCCAAAGGCTACACGGTAATGGTGGAGCAACAGATCGCCCACGAGCTACAGCTCAAAAACGTCGCAACCGGCACGCTGGCGGAAATCGGCCAGCAGGCGGACCTCGCGGTGGTGGTCGGCGGCGACGGCAATATGCTCGGCGCCGCGCGCACGCTGGCGCGCTACGACATCAAGGTTATCGGCATCAACCGCGGCAATCTGGGCTTTCTGACCGACCTCGACCCGGATAACGCGCACCAGCAGCTCGCGGACGTACTCGAAGGCCACTACATTGCGGAAAAACGCTTCCTGCTGGAGGCGCAGGTGTGCCAGCAGGACTGCCAGAAGCGCATCAGTACCGCCATCAACGAAGTGGTGCTCCACCCCGGCAAAGTGGCGCATATGATTGAATTTGAAGTCTACATTGACGAAGTGTTTGCCTTTTCCCAGCGCTCTGACGGGCTGATTATCTCAACGCCGACCGGCTCTACCGCCTACTCGCTGTCGGCGGGCGGCCCGATTCTGACGCCGTCGCTGGACGCCATCACCCTGGTGCCGATGTTCCCGCATACCCTTTCGGCGCGTCCGCTGGTCATCAACAGCAGCAGTACGATTCGCCTGCGCTTTTCGCACCGCCGCAGCGATCTTGAGATCAGCTGCGACAGCCAGATAGCGCTGCCGATTCAGGAAGGTGAAGACGTTTTAATCCGCCGCTGCGACTACCATCTCAACCTGATTCACCCCAAAGACTATAGCTATTTCAACACATTAAGCTCTAAACTCGGCTGGTCGAAAAAATTGTTCTGATTTCAGATATGGCGCTTTACTGTATAAAAAACCAGTTTATACTGTACGTAAACACAGTTATGGTTTTTCATACAGGAAGACAACAATGCTGGCACAACTGACCATCAGCAATTTTGCAATCGTACGTGAGCTGGAAATCGATTTTCACAGCGGCATGACGGCCATCACCGGGGAGACCGGGGCGGGCAAATCTATTGCCATTGATGCGCTCGGGCTGTGCCTCGGCGGCCGGGCGGAAGGCGACATGGTGCGGGCAGGCGCCACGCGAGCCGATCTCTGCGCCCGCTTCTCCCTGAAGGATACCCCTGCCGCGCAGCGCTGGCTTGAAGCCAACCAGTTGGAGGACGGTCGTGAGTGTTTACTTCGCCGGGTCATCAGCAGCGACGGGCGCTCGCGCGGTTTCATCAACGGCACTGCCGTACCGCTGTCGCAGCTGCGCGAGCTTGGGCAACTGCTCATCCAGATTCACGGCCAGCACGCCCACCAGCTGTTAACCCGTCCCGAACATCAGAAAACCCTGCTGGATGGCTATGCGGGTGAGTATGCGCTTACTCAGCGCATGGCGGAGCATTACCGCCTGTGGCATCAAAGCTGCCGCGATCTGGCGCAGCATCAGCAGCTGAGCCAGGAGCGCGCCGCGCGCGCCGCGCTGCTGCAGTACCAGCTAAAAGAGCTTAACGAGTTCAGCCCGCAGCCGGGCGAGTTCGAGCAGATAGACGAAGAGTACAAGCGTCTCGCCAACAGCGGGCAGCTGCTCTCTACCAGCCAGCACGCCCTTACCCTGCTCGCCGACGGCGAAGAGGCCAATCTGCAAAGCCAGCTGTATTCGGCGCGCCAGCTGGTGAGCGAACTGGCGGGAATGGATGCCAGGCTCTCCGGCGTGCTGGATATGCTGGAAGAGGCCGCCATTCAGCTGAGCGAGGCCAGCGACGAGCTGCGTCACTACTGCGACCGCCTCGACCTCGATCCGAACCGCCTGTACGAGCTTGAACAGCGCATTTCCCGCCAGATTTCGCTGGCGCGCAAGCATCATATCAGCCCGGAAGAGCTGCCGGCGTTTCACCAGTCGCTGCTTGATGAGCAGCAGCAGCTCGACGCCCAGGCCGACACCCTGGAGACATTGAGCGCCACGGTGCAGCAGCACCATCAGCTGGCGCTGGAGACCGCGCAGCAGCTGCACGCATCGCGCTGCGCCTGCGCCGCAGAGCTGGCGCAGCTTATCACCGACAGTATGCACTCACTGTCGATGCCGCACGGTCTGTTCACCATCGACGTCAGCTTTGAAGCGTGCCACCTGACGGCCGAAGGCGCGGATCGCATTGAGTTTCGCGTCACCACCAACCCGGGGCAGCCGCTACAGCCGATTGCCAAAGTCGCCTCCGGCGGCGAGCTCTCCCGTATCGCGCTGGCGATTCAGGTGATCACCGCCCGTAAAATGGAAACCCCGGCGCTGATTTTCGATGAGGTGGACGTCGGCATCAGCGGTCCGACCGCCGCCGTGGTTGGCCGCCTGCTGCGCGAGCTGGGCGAGTCAACGCAGGTGATGTGCGTGACGCACCTGCCGCAGGTCGCGGGCTGTGGTCATCACCACTTCTTCGTCAGCAAAGAAACCGACGGCGAGATGACCGAAACGCACATGCAGCCGCTGGATAAACGCGCCCGTTTACAGGAGCTGGCACGCCTGCTGGGCGGTAGCGAAGTCACCCGAAATACGCTGGCAAACGCGAAAGAGTTGCTGGCCGCATAAACTTTTTCGGTAACGCAGGGTCATAGAGAACGATAAAAAACGCCGTAAGACCAAACGTCAGAGGTTTTAAAGTGGTGAAAGGTCTATTATCATCGGCATATTACAAATGAGCCGCGTACTGCTCGGGCCCGAAAAGGAATCAAATCACTATGCGCTGTAAAATGCTGACTGCTGCCGCAGCGGTTCTTCTGATGTTGACCGCAGGCTGTTCCACTCTGGAACGAGTGGTTTACCGTCCCGACATCAACCAGGGTAACTATCTGGCACCAAACGATGTTGCTAAAATTCGTGTCGGCATGACGCAACAGCAGGTTGCCTATGCTCTGGGCACCCCGATGATGTCCGATCCGTTCGGTACCAACACCTGGTTCTACGTCTTCCGCCAGCAGCCGGGTCATGAAAAAGCGACCCAGCAGACGCTGACGCTGACCTTTAACAGCAGCGGCGTGCTGACCAATATCGACAACAAGCCGGCGCTGACCAATCAGTAAGCCCGCGACGGACGTAAAAAAAGCGCTCTCTGAGCGCTTTTTTATTTTCCGGCTTTCTCGGCCCGCTGGCGGCGGAGCGCTTTCGGGTCGGCAATCAGCGGGCGATAGATCTCCACCCGGTCACCGTCCTGCACCTCGTCCTGCAGCTTTACCGGACGGCTATAGATCCCCACCTTATTCCTGTCGAGCGAGATATCGGTACGCAGCGTCAGCAGCCCGCTGGCGATAATCGCCTGCTCAACCGTACTTCCCGCGTCCAGCGTCACCTTTTGCAGATACTGTTTTTCCGGCAACGCATAGGCCACCTCGACGGTGATTTTAGCCGACACTGTAGACCTCTCGGGCGCGGGAGGTAAACGCCTGCACCATGTTCGACGCCAGCTCTTTAAAGATTTTGCCGAACGCCAGCTCGATAAGCTTGTTAGTGAACTCAAAGTCGAGATGAAACTCGATTTTGCAGGCGTCCGCGCTCAGCGGCGTAAACTTCCAGGCACCGATCAGCGTCTTAAACGGCCCGTCGACCAGGTGCATTAAAATACTCTGGTTGCTGGTTAAGGTATTACGGGTCGTGAACGTCTTGCTGATGCCCGCCTTTGAGACGTCAACCGCGGCCGTCATTTGCGTTGGCCCGGCTTCCAGGACGCGGCTACCGGTACAGCCCGGTAAAAAGGCAGGATACGACTTCACATCGTTCACGAGTTGATACATTTGCTGCGCGCTATAGGGCACCAGCGCAGTACGGCTAATCTGAGGCATAGCAATTCCCACTCTCTTACACGGCGCAAATAATATCATTTATTGCCTGTTAAAAAAAACGCCAGGCCATAACTCGTGCTAAGATACCGCATTGCGCCTCGCGGGAAGGCTTGAGGCAATGAACAGATAAAGATGACTTCAGGATATTATGACCAAGAAAAAAGCCCACAAACCTGGATCAGCCACCATTGCGCTGAATAAACGCGCCCGTCACGAATACTTTATCGAAGACGAATTCGAAGCCGGCCTCTCGCTACAGGGCTGGGAAGTAAAGTCCCTGCGTGCCGGTAAAGCCAACATCGGCGACAGCTACGTTATCCTGAAAGACGGCGAAGCGTACCTGTTCGGCGCCAACTTTACGCCGCTGGCGGTGGCGTCCTCGCACTACGTCTGCGACCCAACGCGCACCCGCAAGCTGCTGCTGAACCAGCGCGAGCTCGACACCCTGTACGGGCGCGTTAACCGCGAAGGTTATACCGTCGTCGCGCTGTCGCTGTACTGGAAGAACGCCTGGTGCAAGGTGAAAATCGGCGTGGCGAAGGGTAAGAAACAGCATGACAAGCGCTCCGACGTGAAAGAGCGCGAATGGCAGCTGGATAAAGCCCGCATCATGAAAAACGCGGGCCGCTAACCCGCGCGGCTCTCGCCTGCATCGCGGGTAAGAGCCGGTTCCCCCTCCCTCAGCACCTCTTTCATCTTATTCAGCAGTTTAATTCGATAATCATCGGGCATCTCACCCTTGCAGGGGCTGGCATCGCGAGTCACAAAAGTGTTATACTTACGCTAACACTAAGGGGCTGATTCTGGATTCGACGGGATTTGCGAAACCCAAGGTGCATGCCGAGGGGCGGTTGGCCTCGTAAAAAGCCGCAAAAAATAGTCGCAAACGACGAAAACTACGCTTTAGCAGCTTAATAACCTGCTCTGAGCCCTCTCTCCCTAGCTTCCGCTCTTAAGACGGGGATCAAAGAGAGGTCAAACCCAAAAGAGATCGCGTGGAGGCCCTGCCTGGGGTTGAAGCGTTAAAACTAATCAGGCTAGTCTGGTAGTGGCGTGTCTGTCCGCAGGTGCCAGGCGAATGTAAAGACTGACTAAGCATGTAGTGCCAAGGATGTAGAAATTTCGGACGCGGGTTCAACTCCCGCCAGCTCCACCAAAATTCTCCATCGGTGATTACCAGAGTCATCCGATGAAGTCCTAAGAGCCCGCATGGCGCAAGCCCTGCGGGCTTTTTTGTGTCCTCAATTTGTCCCGCGAAGTCCGAAGAGAACTAATTGAATCCGAACCTTTTAGGCACCTTGTTAGGCACCTCATAAAGCTTTATTGTTTTTGAGGTGCCTAAAACTATGGAAACCCGGCAATGGCAAGACAAACCAAACCTCTATCCGTTAAAGAAATCGAATCTGCTAAACCCAAGGAAGCGGACTACGTTCTCTATGATGGCGATGGCCTTGAGCTACTTATCAAATCCAGCGGGAGTAAAATCTGGCAGTTTCGCTACATTCGTCCTGTCACCAAGAAACGAGCGAAGAAGAGCATAGGCCCCTACCCGTCAGTTACGCTTGCCGATGCTCGAAGCTATCGGACAGAATCCCGTTCTCTCCTGGCGAAACAAATCGATCCACAGGAACATCAGCAAGAACAGCTTCGCAGTTCGCTAGAAGCCAAAACCAATTCTTTCCAGCTCGTAGCGGAACGTTGGTGGAATGTGAAGAAAGCTAGTGTGACAGAGGACTATGCGGAAGATATCTGGCGCTCACTTGAGAGAGATGTCTTCCCAGCAATCGGTGATATCAGTGTCACTGAGATTAAGGCTCATACTCTGGTTAAAGCAGTGCAGCCAGTTCAGGCCAGAGGTGCATTAGAGACTGTTCGCCGCCTTTGTCAGCGTATTAACGAAGTCATGATTTATGCGCAAAACACGGGCCTGATTGATGCGGTTCCCAGCGTAAACATCGGGAAAGCATTCGAGAAACCTCAGAAGAAAAACATGCCAAGCATCCGCCCGGATCAACTTCCACAATTGATGCAGACTATGCGTACGGCAAGTATTAGCCTGTCCACGCGCTGCCTATTCATGTGGCAGCTTCTCACCATTACCCGCCCTGCCGAAGCTGCTGAGGCTCGATGGGATGAGATCGATTTCAATGCTAGCGAATGGAAAATTCCTGCTGCTCGAATGAAGATGAACCGGGACCATACGGTTCCATTGTCAGATGAAGCAATTGCGATACTGGAGATGATGAAGCCGTTAAGTGGAAGTCGAGAATTTATCTTTCCCAGCCACATCAAGACAAATCAGCCGATGAACAGTCAAACCGTTAACGCATCGCTGAAACGCGCAGGTTTTGGTGGGGTGCTCGTTTCACACGGTTTGCGATCTATTGCCAGTACAGCTCTCAACGAGCAAGGTTTTCCGCCTGATGTGATTGAGGCTGCATTGGCCCACGTGGATAAGAATGAGGTTCGCCGTGCTTATAACCGCAGCGATTACCTGGAACAGCGTCGCCCGATGATGCAATGGTGGGCTGACTTCGTTATGGCTGCTGAGCACGGAAGTATGATTGGAAATGGCATTCGAGGTATAAGGCTTGTCGGCTAGTACACGAATAAGCGCTTAAAAGGGAGCGCTTATTCTTATTATCCAAATTCACATAAAAGATTACTACACCTGACCAGTTCTTTTTTTTCTGCTTACAGTGTCCTCGAAAGCCTGCTTCACACTTTCAACATTTGTAGACCACGATTTTAAAATAGTATCGGCTAAGGCTTCCTGACTGGTAGTTGGCATTCGATATTTTTTATCGTGCTTATTAACATTCAATTTTGACTCCTCTATAAATAACCACAAAGGTTCAATGAGAACATTCACCGCCGCAGCTTTACTTCTCCATCTTTCTTCAGGAGCCAAATCATTTATAAGTTCCACTAGTTTTTCCTGAATAGGACGATACATTTCAGATTTTTTTATCCCACCTTTTCTTCCTGATCTATTCCTGGTAGATAAAAGTTTAGTTTGTTTATCTACAGAGATCTTATACCAAACCATCCCCATGCTTTTATCAAATAACTCAGATGCTTTTTTAAATGCTTCAAATGCAACATCCTCATTGTCTGATATAACTAATTCACCCCATTTATAGCACTTCTGTGCATACTTAAGGTGAAATTTAAAAAGTTCATCCATAGAGATATATTCAGGGATAATGACAGCAACATTATCTCTCAGAAGTTCAGCCTCCAATGTACTCCAATAACGTTCAATAAGCCTAGCTAACTCGATGCTTTTCTCATTTGTTGGAAAGTCCTTATGAGAGTCATTGTACCTATGCTCCTTCAAATAAGATGATGAATACAATAATATTCCGGGACCAAACTTCTTGGAGTTCCAGACCCGCTCTTTCATCATAGTCAACTCAGCCTGCATGCCTGTATGTTTTTCATCCAGAATTTGGGCATACATGCTCCATTCACAGTCTTTCATCTCACTGGAGAGAGTACTGCGTTTTCGACTAATTTCTTCACTAAAAATTTTAATAGAAAACATTTATCCCCACAATATCAACAAGTTAAACCTGTTAAAAATAAACCTTTGCTAGCCGTATTTTTTCGAAGAATCCTTGCAGCTATTCTTTGCTGGAACCAAACTGAGCTAATAAGAGGCAAACTAGTATGAACACTTCATCAGCAGTCAGGATACTCCGCTTACCTGCTGTTATCCATAAAACAGGTATCTCGCGAGCTACAATTTATGACTGGTTGAACCCGAGGTCGCCACGATATGATCCAACTTTTCCGAAGAAAAGAAAGCTTGGAACACAATCAGTTGGATGGCTTGAATCAGAAATTGATGAATGGTTGTTACATCGTAGTCTTATTAATTAATTCTAAAGAGGAGTTAGATAGGATGTATGTCTAAAAAAAACAGTTCAACGCAAAATAAAGAACTTTGTCTGGAGTTTCAGGCGCTACCCGCTTTTGCACAACGATTAACAAGTTATATACATTTTAAAACTGAAGCTTCTGCTGAGCTTATTTTCACCGTATTACTTGGAGTAATGGCGTATGCCAGCCAGGATAAATTTGATGTTCAGATTAAGAATGGGAAAACTTTTACATCACTTTATCTTCTATTTTTAGCAAGATCAGGTAGTAGAAAATCAACCGTATTCAGGCTGTTGATGGAGCCAATCCATCGGCTGGAAAAAGAGCTGAAAGATGATTTTCTGTTAAAGGAGAAATTTTATGAGCTTAAGTTAATTTCTTGGGAAACCGAGTTAAAAGAGCTTAAAAAGCAATATAGCAAAGCTATTCGTCAGAAGACTTATGTAAGAGAAGCGCTTGAGGCGTTGGAGGAGTGCCAAAGAAGAAAGCCAGAAGTTCCAGCAAGGAAGTATCTTACTAAAAACGATACGACAAGTGAGGGGCTTAGAAAGGTATTAGCGCTGGGCTCTCCGTCGTTGCTCCTCGGCTCTGATGAAGCCGGAGGGTTATTTGACGGTAATCTTTTCCGCAATACACCAGTACTCAACTCTCTTTGGGGAGAAGGGAAGATTGCAGACAGCAGGGCTTCACGTGACAACTATGATGTTGATGATGCGCGGCTAAGCATGCTGCTGATGGTGCAACCTAGTTTGTTTGATTGCTTTCTTGATAAACAGGGAAGAAAGGCAAAGGGTTCAGGGTGGTTAGCTCGTTTATTACATATTGACATGGAGCAGCTCCCTGAACTGTGCGATATCCCTAATGCCTGTTCATGGTCTGATGAGCCTGGACTTGAAGGATTTTTCACTATTCTCACTAAGCACTTGCAGGATGGTATGAGGCGTAGAGAAAAAAATGAAGAACGCATCTGTGTTACTTTTTCTTCGGAGGCAGAAGCCGTCTGGAACTCCCAGAGTGAAAACATTCAGGAAAAAATAAAAAAAGGAGGAGAGCTGCAGCATTATGATGATTTTGGTGCTCGATTTATGGAGCATGCTTCGAGAATTGCAGCAGTAATGCAAGTATTTATTACACCTGATTCACGAATAATTACTAAGGATGTATTTATGTCAGCTTTGAAAATAACACAATGGTTTATGAATCATTTTATCTCTAAGGTTGAATCTACCCGAGAGCCTACAGATGCTGAAAAACTATTGACGTATCTTGAGGATAATCTTGTCAATAACGGTTCTTACGAATTTAGGAGGAATGACCTTATCAAAAAAGGTCCATATCCATTGAGGCGGTCAGAACGGCTAATGCCTGCTTTGAATAAACTTGAAGATGAAGAGTTTGTTCAATTATTCGAAAGAGGTGGGGTTAATTATGTCAAGTTCACCAAGTCGAAAATGGAGGTTAGAGAAATGGCTGATAAAACAAATACTCCTCTTTTACACTCTGGATCACTTGCGATGAGTAAGCTTCCTATACCTGAATAACTTCAGAGTAAATTAACTTTTTCTTATTAATGTTTTTTGACCCTAATGCTAGTAATGCTGCGGTTTCAGTCTAATTTATTAAGAGGGTGGTGAATATATTTTAGCTGGTATATGTAATATATCTCTTTGTCTAATTCTATATCAGTGGTAACTCCTCTGCAGGAGTTATATCCAACATCACATGGGTAGCGTGAGGGCTACCCATTATCCAATGATTAATATTTACAAGATTAAGGATTATTATGGAATCAAAATATTCACTTACCAACGAAGAAATTGATGACTTGGTAGAAATAGCCTCCAAAAAGTATAGATCACCTATCGACCGCGATATTCTTAACCCACTACTTAACATGGTCTACGGCACAGTGGAGCAGCATAAACGGATACTGGTTATTCGTACTGATCTGAGATTTGCCCAGTCCCATGTACCGGGAGAGCCTGATCTACCCCTGTGCTTCCAGCGCGATGATGCGCAGGCAATAACTCGCTCCTTCGAGTCACTGAAAAGCCAGCTACGGGCAGATCATAACCGGTCCAGGAGACCGGGTAATCCGACGTTACCTTCTTATGGGTGGTGTAGGGAACGTGACACAAGCGTACATCCCCATTATCACCTGATGTTGCTATTCAATAGAGATATCTATGGGTATCTGGGTAATTACCAGGAACTCGATGCCGCTAACATGGCTATTCGGATACAGAAAGCCTGGTGCAGTGCTATAGGGCTTGCTCATGAAGATTACGCGACATTAGCTGAATTCCCACCAAATGCTGTTTACAGGTTTAGCAGATTCGATGCTTTGGATCGTAACCCAGTTTACTGGAGTTTCCTGATTCGGCTGGCATATCTGGCGAAAACCAGAACAAAGGATGTTCACAGCGGTTACCGCAACTTTGGCACAAGTCAGTGTCCACGCTTAGGCGGATTAGCCAGCTAACAACACTCTGGGTGAGGTATTTATCCTCACCCTGTCAATTAACATAATTGATACGTTTCGCGGTAAAAAATTCGATAAAGTGTCTCGGTACCCTGCTACAACCTGCTACAACCTGCTACAACCTGCTACATGTAGCAGCTGTAGCAGCCTTCAGAGGTCGGAATATTCATTTTGAGTTGAGAATGAGGCCATCTAACTCGACCCGCCTGAATGTCCATGTTTGCTGACCGTTTTGTAATCTTAACAACGTACATTGCGACTGGTTGGTGAAGTGGACATTACTGACCAGCCCCCAGAATTAGATACAACCTTCAGTCCAAAATGTCGATTTTTATCGCCAGTGCCTCACGGTTAAAATCCCCCACCACATTGAAGGTTCTGAGCGTCTGCCACAGACCAGCGCATCGTGCATGAAAAAGTTGGACCAGCCCTAGTTCAGAGATTCCGGTATTGTCAGCGGCACTAAATTACGCATCGGCAGATGTTGTTTTCCTATGCGATGAGAATTCAGTTTCAGATGGCAATAAATCCGTTGTACACGTCTATGATTCCAAGCGCCTCTAGATTTTTGGCTTTCCCTATTGTTATTATCATGATTGGGGACTATGCATTTGATTGTTATATATTAATGTATTCTATTACCATCCTTTTCCCATGATTTTTCGGAATTACAGCTATTCCTGTTTACACCTATTTTGTATTACGAGACAAAAAGAAAAGAATAAAATGGTAATTTCATTCTCTAATTGATAGGTATTACTGATTATGCTATCGACATTGATAGCTTTTTTAACCATTTTTGATAGTACGAAACTACTATTTAAAGCAGGCATACTTTTTCACAAAACCCACTATAATTAACCGCTTATATAATTTTTACACTCTACAATTAAGGTCACAGCAATGATAGATCAATTAGTATTAACTAAAAATGCACAGTTTTATGTGCTGAAGGATGATTTAAATGAGACTATCGAAAACATTATTAATAAAATATTAAGCGAGTCATGTTTAAATATTGATGAAAATGAAGGTAAAATCATTGATGTGACACGAAGTGAAGGTGTTCTTATGGATGAGAATATACCATATATCTACTCCATTCTTGTTTTCCCTACGCTAAAAGATGTTTATTTTTTTGATAGTGATGAGTTTGATACCAAGTATCAAGATCGTATATATGCATACATTATTATATTTGAATTTGATAAACATTTTGCAATAGTCAAGAAAAGCTGCTCTAATATATCTGATTGCGTTGATAAATACTTCCAATTATTTTCCGGAAGTGCCATTACTAATACTTTCAATGATTCAGATGTCGCTTATCAAAAAATATCACTCCGTAATATGACTGTATCAGACAAAGCTATTAGAAGTCGTTCCTACGAAGCAGCAGATCTGAAAGGAACATTTTCAACACACGCAGCAGGGAGGTCTATACCATCTTTTATAAAATATCGTCATGGCACAACAATAAAAACTATATCAGGAACTGGACGTCTTGTTGAATCAAGTCATCGAGTTTCATTTGACCATATTGCATCGTGGGTGCATCAACAATTAATTTTAATAAAAAATGGCGGGCACGACAAGGCTTTTTTAGATGCCTTTGCAAAGGCTAAAGACCTCAAGGAAGTAATAAAAAGTGGGGTTGCTCCTAATGCTATATTAATTGAGAGTTCATCTTTATACGATCATCTAAAAGAAAATAAGTTAAGTATTAAATATCCATCTACTGTTAATGGAACAAAAACTCAGACTACTTTGACTGACAAACAAGAGCAAAACCTTCTTCGTTACCTCGAACGGGTTTTTCCAATTAATTCTCAGGGTAAAATAATTTGTGCATTAGGCAATGCTCGTATAAATGTAAATAAAACAATTACATTTGATTCGAGTTTTTTGAGAACGCTTAAAGTTCATGTTGGCGGTCAAGATATAACATTGCAAAACTACATAATGAAGAATGGATTCTATAGTGTTACTTTTACAGATCATAAGTTCATGTACTACCTTGGAAACTGTTTTGAAGACGTCTCTGGAGTTTCAGAGATCGAAGCAATACTAAAAATGCTCCACCCTATAAACGGAATGACCAATGTATCAAGCGAGAAAGGAGTGTTCAAAAGTAACAGTGTCAACTTTTCTAGAAATTCTATGTTCAATTTAGTCGAGCATGTTCACAGGAAAGATAATTATATATTCTGTGATGATTTAGGTACTGAATGGGCTGATCATATTACATTTAATGCAAAAGATTCTTGTATCAATTTCATCCATTCTAAGCATGGACTTAAAAGTACATCAGCCAGCAACCTTCATGATATCGTTGGGCAAGCTATCAAAAACTTAGGGTATATGAACTCCAGTGTAGATGATTTTAATAGCAAAGCCACGAGTACATTTTCACAGTTTTATAAAGCTAATAAATGTCTCACTAAAATTAGTAGGACAAGAAAAGGAAATTTAGCCAACTTTCAAAACTATTTGAATGCATTATTTACTGACTACAAACTACATCGAAAATGTATTATAAGCTGTTCATTTATTTCAGAGGGTACAATTAGAACTGAACTCCTCAAAATTAAACAAGGACAAAAAGTTGGGGGACATATTATTCAGCTTCTTTGGATATTGTCATCCTTCTCTCATGCTGCGAGAGATGCTTCGGTGATCCCAATTATTTACTGTGCAAATTAAAAGATAAAGACAAGGATAAAGCTGTCCTTGTCTTGTTTAATGAGTTTCATTTTATAGTTTGTGAATGAACTGACTTCCTCGTTATTCAAGGCATAGCGATGTAAGTAATGCCTTGCGAACTTCATTTTTCACTCATAAGGGACAAGAGAAGCTGTTGCTGCATTAATAAAGCTTGGCAATTTGCATAGTAAAGACTTCTTGTTTCGGTCTCGAGTCGGAACTAACCGGCACATATCAACCCGGCAATGCAACCGAATTCTTCATGGGGGGGTAGAAAAGCCTAGTCTCGAAGATTCGCTTTACAGCACACATTCCATAAGAAGAACAAAACCTTACCTAATCTACAAGAAAACCAAGAATCTCCGGGTGATCCAACTTCTGTTGGGCCATAAGAAACAGGAAAGCACAGTCCGTTATCTGGGCATTGAAGTCGATGATGCGTTAGAGACCTCTGAGTCGATTGAAGTCTAAGGTTATCAGGGCTGCAACAGCAGCCCTGTGCCAGAAGCGGACGGTCAAGTGTAACTCGCTTTTACACCGAAACGAATCGGAATTGGCAACAGTGTAACCAGTTACTTCGAATCCTTGTGAGCGAAAATTTATTCTCAGCTAAAGTATTTCTCCGAAGTTACAAGCGCTACACTAAAAATCAACAATCGTTGTTTTTACTATGTTGTTCTATTATCGACTCTGCTTCCGCTTGATATCCATCAGCTAACTCTCGAAGAGTTCTACCAAATCGATGAAAGCCTAGCAGTTCTATTTCATCAGACTTAGTGCGATATTTTTGGGCTAATTCCAATTCCGGTTTGCCTTCTGGGTCAACGAAGTGGACACCACGCGAATTTCTTATCGCGATCTTATAACCAGTACGCACCTTTTCAAGTTCACGCCTATTCAAAAATTCAGCAAGTTCAGGAAGTATCCAATTTTCGTCATTTGCAGGACTAAAAATTAATACGTTTCCAATTATTTGATAAGCAATTTCTAAATGCCCTGACTCTTCACATTCTGTTTGAACTAAATTAAACCAGTTATTAAACGCATTGACATCAAATTTACCCTCTGCATCTATACCCGGAATCTTACTCCACTCATCAAGTAGATAGCGTGAGTTTTTGGCAATATTTTTTTCGCTTTCAGATAGTTCGTTCTTTTCTTTTTGAAATTTTGACCGATACGCGTATCGAATGATCTCACAAAAAAAACCTGGTTCATTTGCAAGTTTTTTCTCTAAAACTTGAGGCTGTAACGAATCATTAGCGCCCCTATTAATTATAGGTAGGTATGCCCATTCAATTTTCACCAAGTCATCATCTGAAACAGTATCATCATTTTGAAGATATTGAACAAGTTCGTTAAATGAGTGAATATCAAACCGCTTAACATCTTCTGTAGTTTTAATAGATTGTAATAGAGCAACTGCAACTTTGCTGCTATCAACTACCTTATCGATATGCAGAATTCGAGATAAACAATCAATTGCTGATACTGGACGGTCTACTTTAATCAAGCAATCTACTGCAAAATAAATTTCTTCCGTTGAATCACAGTGATATGCGTTAGCAATGGTATTTTTCCAATACTCATAAGGGAAATCATCAAATGATGTTTTCAACATATCCCATGTTTCTTTTTTAAACGGTAATAAAAGAAAAAAACCAACTTTTTCTGGAATATTCCAGTTATTAACAGCAGCCAATACCCATGAATTTCCTTCCTTGAAATTCTTGGCCCGTACATAGCCAGAAGCAAGAGAATGTTCCTCTTTAATATCGCTAAGAATAAGTTTTTTTAGTATATCCAAAGGGATCTCTAGATTTTCTGTAACAAGACTGTTGCCAACAATATCAGGCCTTTCAATACCCCGCGAAAATTCTAAGACTCCTTCAATGCCATTAACGGTATATATTTCAGATATTGACTGACCTCGTTTTTTTGCCAATATTTCTTCTTGGGCTCGCCAGTCCCCATTTTCATCAAATAAGTCATAACTTCTTTGACCAAAAAGTCGTTTGCTATAAAGCATAGGATCTTCTGGTTTTAAGGCTGTAGAAACATCTTTAATTTTTTTATTTTGCTCTGGTTGTATTGCCCAATGAGCATCTGAAAATCTTTTGTGTTTGTTATAGACCTTTAAGCATTTTTCCCATAACTCTAATTTTAATTCGTCACTATCTGATTTTTTAGAAAAGTCATATAACAGTTTAATTGCATCATCGAATTTTAACGGTGCTAAACTGTCAATGTTTTCAACTAAATCAACAAGCCTTAATGAAGATTTACTTGCCAATTCGATTGTTAATTGGCTATATATTTCAATCTGAGCCCGGTACTCATCACTAGATGGCTCTTTGTTAAAGCCGTTAGGAATAAAATTCCTAAAAGTTGGTATATGTGTACCAGAGGTTGTTCTCATATCATTGGGTAGCAACTGAACTAAAACACGCCATGCTGTATCGGGATACTCCCTTTCCAAGGCTTTAAAAGCAGCAATACGCCTATCTATATCGGCTGTAGTATGAGGACGCCATGGTAACAATATGTCGATAATCGAATTAAGTGGCCTGTTAGCCCAGTTGCCACCAGGGTCATGGCTATCCAGTTCCCCTAATATTACTAAAGAGCGGGATAAATACTCAGGTGCCCAAGCTAATCCTTCAATAGCCCATAGCAGTCCCGTCATATAATTCCGACCTGAAATCCCACCGACACCTTCCTGTGCAAAAAGTGAATCGAACGGTTTGTCTTGATGAGATACAGCCCTTTCTACTTCGTCGATAAAACAATCAGGAGCGCTTTCTGCAAGCATAATTTGAATATCTTGCGTACTAGCCCATAATTGCCAACTAGAGGCAGAAAACACCTCTTTAACCACACTTGAGGCGCAGTATTGTCCTTTATACTTTGAGCAGTTGGTAAGTAACTCTTGCTTTGTTGCAACTAATGCCAGACCTTCGGATAACCCTCTCCTTATTAATCGACTGTGTGGCAAAACCTTCCCATAAATTGCTGCTGCATAACGCTCTTCAGGTGCCAGTTCAAACTGTGGGTCGATAGTTTTAAAAACGGATGTAGCAACCGCCTGAAATAAATCTAAATGATTATCGAATAATCTTGATGATACCGTTTGGAATGCTTGTGTTCTATCTTTAAAACTCCAAGAGCCTCGCTCATGAATCAAGGGACTATCTTGCATTCCTTCAATTATTCTTAATTTTTTGATCCAACTTTCATACGATTCATCAATAAGTCTTGTAATTACCTCAATATCACCATCATTTTTTTCATCCCAGCAACCAACTAAAACAGCAACTGCTAACTCAGTCGCCAAATCAACATTGTCAATATTATATATAGTTAAGTCACCAGCAACATTATGGCCTGTTCCAGTATGATTTTGACTAACTGAACTACCGCTATAAGAGTTATCCATAGACACTACCTCGTAATTTTATTTCCACCAACATTATCACCAGTACCATAATGGTTTTGCATAATAACAGTAGTATTGTTAGGTTTTATAGACGAGAGTATTTGTTGAATTTCACCACTATCCAATAGTTTTCTTTCAATTGCTTTTTCGCTCATTTCATCGTTTAAAGACAGTTTTTCAATTTCTTCCGCCAAAGCGGGAGCTACGGCCTCATCAATAACCCAACCTTTTAACTTTTCTTTTATTGAAGTTGCAGTAATCGAAACTTGGTGTTTGAGCATGTCATAAACAAAGCCAGAAAGTATTGCAGAAGATAAAAACTCCATGAAATTTTTCCCTTAATGTTAGGAAGTTACTAATAAGATACATTTTAAATCGAAGAAAGCTATTTTTCCACGTATATTTATTGTCTAATAACAAGATAGTTCGACTGTCTGCTGTTAGCTCCATGCAGACCTTATGATGTTGGCTTCAGTCCGCTCCGTGCCAGGAGCAGACGTTCAGGTGCTGATTTTTTGGCATGTTTGCGCGCTCTTAGAACTTGTAGGTTTTTCTGTCCATTGCTGGCGTTTCGCTAACTGCAGCTGAGCGGTCATCTGAATAACTGCTGGCATAATCCGGAATCAATGCGCCGATGCGGTCGCTGAACTGCTGGAAAACACCCCCGTTAACATTTACGCACTATCTGGATACAAAGTTTACTCTGTCCAGCTCACTTCTTAACGAGTCCGTCGGCTAACTGCTTTACATAACAGTAAAGTTGATCCCCACTATCAGTCGCGTTATCGATGCAAAAATCTTCCTCTTTAAAGGTAAGAAACTCGTCTTTTTTTACATCTCTCAGCAGGGTAGCTATCGAACCATATTTATCTTCAATTAACACCCTGTTATTGTAATCGGCAAACTGGTTCCTCGTCAGGTCGATATAATAATCATCATACTTAACCACTACGTGAGTCTTTATATATTTATTAATTTCATGTGAACATGAAAATCGTATAATCCACGCTGGGTAGCCATGTTCAGTTAGATATCTCGCCAGGAAGTTACTTGCCAGGTCGCAACTCCCGCTAGGGAAGCCATTCAGTTCTTGATGCCATCTCGGCATAAAGAAACACGCATGGGAATGTGTATCCGAAGCCATTACCAGAGCATTCCGGAAGGCATGAATGATTGTTTTAATTTCTCGTTCCATTTTCACCTGCAAGCTCAATTTAAATAGTCATCATAACGTTTTAACGGAGGTATATCTAAAGACAGTATTCTTCCACGGTTAACAATATAAGTGTCCGGATAAAAATCAGCCAGCACTGTGAAATCATATTGTTTACAGAATGCCAGAAGATGTGGATTTTTTACATCCTCAATAACCACATCGCTCCACGGATTAGATTCACAGCATAGTTTCAGAAATGATTTAAACCAGCCCCTATGCTGTATCTCTTCAGGAAGCTGAACATTGTGAATGGTCAGGCAGTCGCCGTCGTACAGGTTTGAACTCTGCCGCAGCACGACGATAATGCCATGCTCTTCAATCTGTACCCCAGCACGGTGCTCCTTCATATCGCAGTTGTAATGCTTTGCTCTGTTGAGCCAGGCAAGAAGCTGCAGCTCCGTGGAAGGGGATTCAGCGGCTAGCCATTTCATATAACTTACTCTGTCCATCCTGCCCTCAATAAGTCAAAGTGGTGTTCGTGAGGCTCCCGGAGGAAGCGGAACTTCGTAACTGCCATGCGCGATTTCATATCGCCGGATGAATGCGGAAACCTGCCTGTCGAGTTGTTCAAACAGCGTGATTAGGTCAGTGATCAGGGCCGCCACGAACCCATCATCAATTATGATTCTGTTCCGGATCAACCTGATGTTTTTTTTAATTTTGCAGTATCCGTCAATATGCGAAAGCCGGTCAGCGCGGTGATTTTCTATTTCACCTTCGGAGTGAACTAAAACGTGCCGTATTTGCTCCACTTTAAGCATATCTTCCCACAGTTCCCACAAGGTGCTCCCCTGATTGATATTAAAACTGGCTTCACGCCGAAGAAACTGGCGGTAACGCTTTATGCTTATTTCCTTTAAGTATTTGTCACTCACATCCAGCGGAAGCAGTTTGTTTATCTCCGTGCACAAAGTCTTTATCTGGTGTTCAAAAAAATTATAAAGCGCGATAACCATAGACTTTCGATGCATCGCTGGGTAAATGTCACCAAACTCCTGAAATTCCCGACTGTAACTGCTGATAATATCCTCATGATGAATTTCATCATTATTTTTCAAATGTTGAGAAACTTCATCAGAAATCATTCTGTCACTTTGTTTTATATTGCTTTCTGCATATTGATTATATGCTGAGTAATCAAAAAGATCTGACTTAGTGAAATGACAGATATGGCAGAGTGTTGTGCCAAAAAAATCTATAATATTGGGGTAACAAAATTCACTATCTGGTTCCATACGCATCCTTCATCGCATGTGACAGTTTTGACAGAGCCGGGAGCACTGCCGGAGCCTGTCTAATCATAATTCGCACCCGAACTGGACGTACAGCGCTTTGTGTCCAGGTAGCGGGAAAATGAAGAAAGGACAGTCTGCCAGAAGTTCTGCGACCGCACCGGCGCACCGGGCGCAGAGTATGCCAGCAGATTTCAGACTGGCCGCGCAGCTGCGATGGCGCATCTGTCAGCAGGACGAAAAGTACTGAATGGTAGCGGCCAAACGGTGGTTTGAAAATGACCGGGCGACACGGTATTACGGGACTTTTACAGTACTGATAATGAGGAAATGTATATGTATCAGCTTATAAAACTATATGGCGGGCAGATGGCCCCAAATCCATCCGAATACCGGATTTTGTTTCAGGGCAAGTATCTCGCCGCCATATGGATTTACGCTTAGAGCAACAACGCTACAAGCCATTGATAAATAATAGTTATTTTACAAACCTCACACTCTGAAATGCCGGGTGCGAGGTTTGGCCAAGATGGCCGATATTCGGGTGTTTTGCTCTGATATCGACGAAATAAGACAGGCGTGGCGGGGTTTTTTCTGCGATTCCTGGGAAAAAAATGAATAAAAACAGTGAAAGTACTGAATGGTAGCGGCCAAACGGTACATAAAATGTCCGGGCGACACGGTATTACGGGACTTTTACAGTACTGGTTATGTGTAAAGATGCCAGCTGCGGGCCGTGTTCACCGGCGCATCGAGCGTAAAGTATGCCAGCAGATTTCAGGCTGGCCGCGCAGCTGCAGCTTGCGGAATGCCAGCACTGGACAGAATCACTGCACCGTCCAGGCCGGTGCGGCTGAGGACCTGCCTGCAGCGGTATGAACTGGCGCCCCTTCATGCCGTGGCCGGAGAGACCTAGATGTCGCTTGTGTGCCAACAGCGGACGTTAAGTGTTAGTTGACGGATCGTACTCCCACTGTGATTCGTCCCTGTAAATCGTACCATCATCATCCATTACCTGGGCATTGAGGTGTCTTGCAATCCTCAACATCTTTCTGTACAGGTATGTATCTGGCCATTTGGTATAAATATTTCCTGCGCTCCAGTCAAGCCATGAGTCTTCGTACGACGAGGGACCTGACCACAAGACGTGGTAATCGCCGTTTATAATATATTTGCTTAATTCATTATCGTTATTAATGTAGTTAAGCCATTCATCAGCAGTTATCTGCGCATCATCATTATCTGCCCAAAATTTAGCTCTCGTTATGTGAAATTCAACACCCATGGCATCTCCTAAACGCTGTAATAGTCTTCGCAAACTAGCATAGTGGTTTATTAATCAACGGGGAGCAGGTCATGGTTTATTGCTGAAGGCCATTCTTTTGATTGCCAAAACATCAACATTAGCGATACCAGCCTTGAACTGATATCGGCAGTACCCGACCTCAATAAGGAGTCGATGAGCTCTGTTGTTTCCATCGGTTATAAACCTCCTTGCACAGGTTGAAGACCTCTAGGCCTCCTTCCATGATGTTAATAATAAAGTCCTGCACAGGACGAGCATCAATATTCTCGCTTTGCGCGATAATTTTTTCGTCCTGATACTGCCTTGCATTTACTAGCTTTGCGTCATCCAGTAACGGAAAATTAGCTATGTGAACAGCGGGATGAAATAGCAGGCAGCTTTGTACGAAAATGACCCTGACCCGAAATCCTGTGCCATTCAGAAACAGAATTCCGGCATGATCTACACTCCCTGAACGGAGGTGGTGCCGATGAAAAAATCACGATTCACCGAAGAGCAGATTGTTTTTGCCCTGAAACAGGCTGAACTGGGGACGTCCGTGCCGGACGTCTGTCGCAAACTGGGTATTTCCGATGCCACGTTTTATACGTGGCGCAAGAAATACGGTGGCATTTCGCCCTCTGAGCTGAAGCACATGCGCCAGCTTGAGGAAGAGAACCTCAGGCTGAAGAAGCTGGTTGCCGATCTGAGCCTCGACAAGGCCATGCTGCAGGATGTTCTGGCAAAAAAGAACTGACGCTGGCACGCCTGCGCGAATGGGTCCGGGACCTGCAGGCACGCTACGGGGCCAGCGAGCGGCAGGTCTGCTTTGCGCTACGGATCAGCCGCAGCTCTTTCCGCTACCGTTCTGTGGCGGCAGACGACAGCGCGCTCCGCCTTCGTATCAGGGAGATCACCGAAACCCGGGTCCACTATGGCTACCGCAGGGTTCACGTTATGCTCAGGCGGGAGGGCTGGCGCGATAATCATAAACGCATTTACCGGCTCTACCGCGAGCAGGGGCTGTCCCTGCGTCTCAAGCGTCCGCGTCGGAATAAATCGGCCCAGCGGCGACAGCCCCAGCCTCAGGGGCTGTATCCGAATCATGTCTGGGGCATGGATTTTGTTTCTGACGCCCTGTTTGACGGGCGTCGGTTACGCCTGCTGACGGTCATTGACCTCTACACGCGCGAAAGTCTGGGGATCTGCGTGGGCCAGAATCTGCGCTCAACGGAGGTTGCCGAAATGCTGAACAGTATTGCGCTCAAACGCCCCTTGCCGCAGTTACTGAAAACCGATAACGGCTCTGAATTTGCAGGGAAAATGCTGGACAAATGGGTGTATGAACGAGGGATCCGAATAGACTTCTCACGGCCGGGAACACCGACGGACAATGCCACGGTGGAGTCGTTCAACGGCAGGCTGCGACAGGAATGTCTGAACGAGAACTGGTTCATGTCCCTGGAGGACGCACGGTGCAAAATCGAGGCCTGGCGCATACACTATAATCAGAGGCGTCCCCATTCTGCGCTGGGATGGATGACCCCGTCCGAATTTGCAGAAAAATCTGTCGGTTGCCAGAATATGCAGCCAACATGAAGCCGGTTATTCCTGATTATGACTGGAGCATATTCGGGGTCAGGATCAGAAGCCGGTTATTCCTGATTATGACTGGAGCATATTCGGGGTCAGGATCAACCAACTGACATTACTAACTGAAGGTTGTATCTAATCCTGGGGGCAGGTCACAGGGGGACTGGCTGATGAAGTACTAATTTCGATTGAACAATATCTGGTCTGACAATCAGTTGTCAGACCCTGTTGTGCTATCAATCGTTATATTAAAGAAATCAGGTATTAATACTGCGTATTAATAGCCATTATAAACCCCTCCCCCGTGAGGTCCCTCCCCTTACGGGTTCACCATAATATATATCTTATTATTTCAGTTCGTGAGTGCTGTAGCTCAGTGCCTGACTGCTGCTAGCTCTAAGTTCAGCCGATGGATGGTGACAACTTGGTTAGATATCCACACTGTGGTTAGAACAAGGAATGCTCCTGAGTTGTATGTTCAAGACTTGTATCATTGTTTCTTTAGTTCGCCAGAGTGCAAGTCAGTCACATTCGATACCAATGAAATATTCTGGTACAACTTTTAGATATTCTAAGAACACAAAAAAAATAGAGGAAGTAACTTCTAAGATACTACCTCATATATCATGAGATTTGCTTTCCTATGATGTCATGGCAGTTTGTACTTTTTTTGAAGTTTTATCTAATCGACAATACTCGCTCTAAACAGGTCACAGTGCTTCGCGAAGCATTGAGTAGAGGGCCGAATCCGCTACAGAGCCGGATTCAATTCTGTTAAACTTCTTGCCAAAAATTTCCAAGAAAACGCAGGACAAGACATGAGTTCAATGCAGAATGAGAGTAGCCAAGCGGCTATGCCACTATGGAGAAGTGTACGTCAATGAACGCCATAGAAATTGAACAAGCCATTACTGACCTTGCTGAGCAGCCTTTTGATTTTATTGAGTTTCCGTACCAATTTCTTGAAGCTTTTGGCAATAAGTCGACGACCATTAAGCGCCTAAGAGCGGGAACTTCGAACAAGTCTGACCTCGGTGGAGTACTTCAGACAAACAACATTCATCTCCTAACCTGCGAAACAGGTAAGGTAACGCAGGCGCTAGCAGCTCTCAAAGCTAGTCCGGTAACAGCCAAGGCCAAAGCAAAATTCGTCCTTGCTACTGACGGTTTTTACTTAGAAGCTGAAGACCTGACAAGCGGCGAGACTGTGGCCTGTGCCTTCAAAGATTTTCCTGATCACTTCGGCTTCTTCCTACCCCTGGCGGGTATTAGCACCGTCCGTCAGATTAGCGAGAATGCCTTTGACATACGTGCAACTAGCCGTCTGAACCGATTATATGTCGAGTTATTGAAAGAAAATCCCATCTGGGGTACAGCTGAGCGTAGCCACGACATGAATAAGTTTATGGCGCGGCTTATCTTCTGTTTTTTTGCTGAAGATACTGACATTTTCGTCGGTAAGGGCCGCTTCACTGAAACTATTGAGCAAATGAGCTTGAGAGATTCGTCGAATACTCACGAAGTCATTGCCATCCTGTTCCGTACCATGAATACCAACCGTAAAGAGAGAGCGGCCGCAGGAATTCCGCGCTGGGCTGACGAGTTTCCTTATGTTAACGGACGCTTGTTCTCGGGAAACGATGATGTGCCACGGTTTAGTAAGATTGCGCGCTCCTACCTCCTACATGTGGGTAGCCTTGACTGGACCAAGATTAATCCGGACATCTTTGGTTCGATGATTCAGGCAATTGCGGAAGACGAAGAGCGAGGTGAGCTGGGAATGCATTACACCAGCGTTCCCAATATTTTGAAAGTGCTTAATCCTCTTTTTCTTGATGATTTACGTACGAAGCTGGAAGAGGCTGACGACAATGCGAGGGCCTTACTTAACTTACGAAAGCGTATTGCTAGAATAAGGATTTTCGATCCAGCCTGCGGTTCGGGCAATTTCTTAGTCATTGCCTACAAAGAAATGCGTGCTATCGAAGCGGAAATCAATCGGCGTCGCGACGAGCCGGATCGAAAGTCGGAGATACCAATCACCAACTTTCGGGGCATAGAGCTGCGTGATTTCCCGGCAGAGATTGCTCGCCTCGCACTAGTCATTGCCGAATATCAGTGCGATGTGCTTTATCGTGGGCAGAGGTTGGCTTTAGCTGAGTTCCTGCCTCTTAGATACGATAATTGGATTACGTGCGATAATGCTCTTCGACTCGATTGGTTAAGTTTGATGGATGTAGGTGGTTCAGGTGTGAAGCTGGTTTCGGATAACCTTCTTCAGTCACCGCTCAATCAAGCCGAGATCGACTTCGAGAACGAAGGCGGCGAAACATATATTTGCGGAAATCCTCCTTATGTAGGTAGTTCAAAGCAGTCGGCGGCTCAAAAAAGCGATATCCAGAAACTTTTTGAGGCTAGTAATATAAAATACAAAAATCTCGACTATATTTCGGGCTGGTTCTGGCTTGCGTCGAAGTTTTGTAAGGACGTCAATGGCGCGGCAGCTTTTGTAACGACTAATTCAATCTGTCAAGGTGAGCAAGTCAACTTACTGTGGCCGACGCTTCTTAATAAGAACATGGAAATATACTTCGCACATACATCTTTTAAGTGGAGTAACTTAGCGAAGAATAAAGCAGGGGTTACGTGCGTAATTGTGGGCATTCGCGCAATAAAGCCTGGCAGTAAATTTATTTACTTTGATAATATCCGGAAAGAGGTGACTCGAATTAATCCTTACCTCTTGGAGTTTGCGGATGTCTTTATCCCTAGACATAGTGAGTCCATTTCGTCTCTACCCAAGATGCTAAAAGGAAATCAACCTACTGATGGAGGTAACTTAATCCTCGCACCTTGGGAGAAGCGTGATCTACTTCGAAGAAATCCAGAGGCGGAAATTTACCTTCGAAAATTATATGGCTCTAAGGAACTCATTGACGGAGTGGACAGATACTGCATCTGGATTGAAGATTACGAACTGAAAGATGCCAGGAGCATAACCGAAATATCTCGCCGTTTGGGGGGGGTCACCCAAGCTCGCCTTCAAAGCCCAGCACAATCTACTCGCAAACGAGCAAATGATGCACACCGCTTTATTCAAATTCAGGATTATGGAAAACGTGCCATGGTTGTTCCAGAAGTATCGTCAGAGAAAAGGGAATATATTCCCTGTGGCATTCTTGATGAAGAAAGCATTGCTACCAATAAATTATTTGCTGTATATGAGCCAGACCTTTACGTATTTGCTCTTTGTTCGTCCAAACTTCATCGGGTTTGGGTAGAAGCAGTATGTGGAAAACTAGAAGAACGAATAAGTTATTCCAATGTGCTTGGCTATAATACATTTCCCGTACCGGAGTTGACAGAAAAGAATAAGGCTGATCTAACCCGTTGTGCAGAGGATATCCTTTTGGCGCGGGAACATCACTTTCCCGCGACTATTGCAGATCTCTACGACCAGGAGAAGATGCCTCCTGACCTGCGTATGGCGCACGAACGTAATGACGAAGTGCTGGAACGCATCTACATCGGCCGGCGTTTCAAGAATAATACTGAGCGGCTGGAAAAGCTGTTTGACCTCTATACCAAAATGACCTCTTCGACTGCATCTGCAAAGAGCAAAAAGCGCATGATGGGAGCTAACTAATGAGCGGCAAGAAAAAACCTGTACCGTCTGTTTCCGTTAAATATGCCCGGCATGGTGCATCTACCAAGGCTAATGTGCTTGGGATGCGGCCTATGCAAGAGCGGGCCTATGAGAAACGCGGAGAACAATACCTCCTCATCAAGTCGCCGCCTGCTTCCGGTAAGAGTCGAGCGCTGATGTTCATCGCGCTCGATAAACTCGAAAACCAAGGGATCAAGCAGGCAATCATCGTCGTGCCAGAGAAATCCATCGGCTCTAGCTTCAACAATGAACTGCTGTCGCACTATGGCTTCTGGGCTGATTGGCAGGTCGAACCTAAATGGAACTTGTGTAACGCACCGGGTAACGACAACGGCGGTAAGGTGAAATCTCTCGGTGCTTTTCTTGAAAGTAGCGACAAGGTACTGGTTTGCACACATGCAACCTTTCGCTTCGCGGTCGATACTTATGGCGTTGAAGCGTTTGACAACCGCCTGATTGCTGTTGATGAATTCCACCATGTTTCAGCCAACCCGGATAACAAGCTCGGTCAGCATCTGGGACAGTTCATCGAGCGGGACAAGACACACATCGTCGCCATGACAGGATCCTACTTTCGAGGTGATGCGGAAGCCGTTTTAGCACCACAGGATGAATCCAAGTTCGATACTGTCACCTATACCTACTACGAACAGCTCAACGGTTACGAGTACCTCAAACAACTCGACATCGGTTACTTCTTCTACAGTGACTCTTACGTCGATGACATCCTCAATGTTCTCGATCCTGCACAGAAGACCATTATCCACATTCCGAACGTCAATTCACGTGAGAGCACGAAGGATAAGATCAAGGAGGTCGAGCACATTCTTGGTGAGCTTGGAGATTGGCAAGGAGCAGACCCTATGACTGGTTTTCAACTAGTCAAATGCCTTGATGGCCGAGTGTTGCGTATCGCTGACTTAGTGGACCCAACAAGCCAAGGCAAGATTCAGGAAAGTCTCCGTGCTGTAGATATGAAGACAGACCGCAATTATGTGGACATCATTATTGCACTCGGTATGGCGAAGGAAGGTTTTGACTGGATCTGGTGTGAACATGCACTGACTGTTGGCTACCGTGCCAGCTTAACTGAGATCGTACAGATCATCGGTCGCGCCACTCGTGATGCGCCGGGTAAAACCAACGCGAGATTTACTAACCTGATCGCCGAGCCGGACGCTGTAGAGGGCGCAGTCACCGAGGCCGTCAATGATACCTTAAAAGCCATTGCGGCAAGCCTGCTGATGGAGCAGGTATTGGCTCCGCGCTTCGAGTTCAAGCCCAAGAATCCAGAAAGCGGCCCGACTACAGGTTTTGACTATGGTGATGGAGGGTATGACCCGGATAGCTGTAATATTGGTGTTAATGAGCAGACAGGGACGTATCAAATTGAGATTAAGGGACTTACCGAGCCCAAAAGCAAAGAGGCTGCACGCATCTGTCAGGAAGATTTAAACGAAGTGATCGCGGCCTTCGTGCAGGACAAGCCAGCCCTCGAACGAGGTCTGTTCGATGAAGAGCTGATTCCCGAAGAATTAACTCAGGTTCGTATGGGTAAGATCATCAAAGAAAAGTATCCTGAACTTGACGCTGAAGATCAGGAGGCTGTCCGTCAGCACGCTATCGCCGCCCTTAACCTCACGCAGCAGGCCAAGCAGCTTGTCACCGGAGAGAACGATGGGACGCTTAATACTGCTCTTATTGACGGAGTGCGTCGCTTTGCGATGGACGTACGCGATTTAGACATAGATCTTATCGACCGCATCAACCCCTTCGGTGAAGCCTATGCCATCCTTGCTAAGGCGATGAGCGAAGATAGTTTGAAGCAGGTCGCGGCGGCCATCTCCGCCAAGCGCACCTCTATTACGCCTGAAGATGCTAAAGTGATCGCCAAGCGTGCCGCTGAATTCAAGCGTGAACGTGAGCGACTTCCATCGTTAACTTCGTCGGATGCCTGGGAAAAACACCTTGCCGAAGGCGCAGCCGCGTTTATGCGTTTCAGGGCGGAGGGGCGTTATGAGTAATTCTGATTTAGACGATTTGGCGGCCGAACTTGCCGAGTTTGCACCACCTGAGAAGAAAAAAGGATACTCAGCCAGCGAGGAGCGTGTCATAGCCAGTTTTGAGGAAATTCAACGCTTCGTTAAGCAACATGGGCGTACTCCGCAACATGGTGAAGATCGCGATATCTTCGAGCGTTTATATGCCGTGCGGCTCGACCGTCTACGTCGCCTCACTAGCTGGCATGCTTTGCTTACGCCGATAGATAAGCAGGGCCTCTTAGCTGGGGAAGGCGTCGTAGCGGAGTTAGCGGACGCAATTATTGACCTCGATGATTTGGCTGCCGAACTGGCGGATGTTACCAGCGAGGAAGACATAACAGTCTTACGTCATGTTCGTACCAGCACCGAAAAGCGTGCTGCAAAAGGGATCGCGGATCGCAAGCCGTGTGAGGACTTTGATACGTTTAAGCCGCTATTTGAGCAAGTGCGCAGCGATCTGAGTTCAGGGTTAAGGGTGACTCGACCATTTGGACAGTATGCAACTATTGAAGTGGGTCATTGGTTCATCCTAGATGGTCAAACAGCTTATGTATCTGAGGAAGGAACAGAGTTCGACTCGCCACAGGGTAAGAAGGATGCTCGGCTGCGTGTCATTTTCTCAAATGGTACGGAAAGTAATCTTCTTCGACTATCACTGGTTCGTGCTTTGTACAAAGACGAAACAGCACGCCGAATTACCGATCCAGACATGGGACCCTTGTTCAGCGATTCTCTAGAAGAGAGCGATCTAGAAAGTGGCACCATTTATGTGTTGCGCTCGTTATCTGAAAATCCTTATGTGGCCGAGCATCGCGATGTCATTCACAAGATTGGTGTGACCGGCGGCAAGGTAGAGACGCGCATAGCCAACGCTGAACACGATTCCACCTATTTATTGGCGAAGGTCGAGGTGGTCGCTTCATACAAGCTCGCAGGTATCAACCGCACGCGGATGGAAAACCTTTTTCACAGGCTGTTCGCACCCGCACGACTTAACATCACCATTCACGACCGTTTCGGCCATCCTGTTCAGCCCGAGGAATGGTTCCTCGTTCCGTTGTTCGTCATCGACGAGGCGGTTAAACGTATCAAGGATGGTAGCATCATTGAGTATATCTATGACCCCATGTGTGCAAAGCTGGTGAAAATATAAGGCCAGAAAGTACCCTGGCCATAAACCTAAGTGTCAGGGAACAGAAAGGCATTATAAGGCTAAAGATGACTCGGTTCGAGTCGTCTTTCATCCTCATAGAAGCCGCTACGGTGCGTCAGTCCAACTATAGGGCAGGATCGTCTACTGGGGTGGGGTCAGTCCAACTATAGGGCAGGATCGTCTACCGGGGCGGGGTCAGTCCACCTTAAGTTTCTTTTCGTCCATAATTTGCCTGTCTCCGTTGTTGGAGTGAACATATCAAAAACAGGCAATTACACAATTTTAATTACAGTCTCCCGGTAGAATATGTATCAAAAAAACAGCCAGTACTATTTATAAGAGTTCTGTTCTATGTATAATATTTGCCTGAAGTGTTCGCGCTTTTGCCAACAAGTCATCAAAAGTAACAACTTCAATCGAATTGCTATTCTTATTAAAACGGCGAAGTTTATCCTCTTGTTCTTTATTGAGGGTGGTACGAACACCAATAACTAACATTCCTGACGGTGAGGAAATTCCTGGAAGTTTTTTCTGTGCATATGAGATATTTTGCTCAATCCATTCTATAAAATCAATAACTTGTCCGAATGCATGAGTAAATGTGTGAGTAAAGTTATTTGACTTGGTAAAAATACAATCGGTAGGTTTTTCTATTTCAACTGCAATATAATCTCCAGTTAATGTTTCCAGTACATAGTCCGTAATAAACTCATTACCCAGTTTATGCTTACTAATAAGTTTACTGGCAAGTGGATTTAGAAAAGCAGGATTTTCGGTGAAGAATTTTTGATATTCCTCCTCTCGGAACTCGGAGGAAATTAGCTCACCCAACTGGTTAATTTTTCTATCTGATACTCTAAGGGTTGAGTTTGAAAATATATTAAAAACCACCTTTTTAAAACTACTAGAAGACTCTAATTCATACATAGAGTAAAATTGAACATGGTGCAGTAGATTTATTAGTCTATAAAAAGAATCCGAATCAGCTCTACAGTCATCTAAGAAAGCCCAGAAAACACTCTTTGCAGCAGTTCTAACATCTTCAATAATTGGTTTAGAAAGTACAGCACTTTCTTCGGTGAGCTCATACATGAATTTTGCATGCTCTCCCTCACTTGCTTGCAAAAGACTAGAAAGTATCGCCATCGAATATATATGTCCAGGAGCAGTAGGAAGAACTTCAGCAATTTTATCTATACCAATTACTCCCTTATAAATTAATGCTCGGCAAGCCAAATAAGGGATTATATGCTTTTCATACGTTCCAGCATCTCGTATCTCCAAATACTGTTGCAGCTTCAAAATTGAAGCTGCACTATCTTCAAGTGCTAACTTCTCAAATGTATTAACTAAACTCTGCATATAAGTTGACATCTCATCGAGCACCTTTTTGGTTCCACACTCAGTTAAGTAGTACATTTCTAACTCTATTACTTGCTAGTTTTTGAACTAGACTTGTTACACTTTAAAAAATTTGATAGGTATAATGTTACAATGAGGGTATCAGACTAGATGATTGCACACAAACTCATACGTAACCGGTTTTTCAAAACAGTTCAGCGTATGAAGCTATCGTTTACGACGCACCATTTCCTTTTCCACTCCTTACCCTCTCGTGTTTTTATAGGTATAGTTGAGATCTGACCAACAGTTTATCTTACTTACAAGCCCAGACTTGAGAACGACGCTTTTACCTCAAAACTTTGCAGATCGCTTCTGTATCCAGAAATCGTAGATTTTTATCAGAAACGTCAATCGATTACAGCCACGGCGGAGAGATCCAAGCAGCCTCCCTTTAATATCGTATTTGTAACCCTCCGTGCGAAAAAATAAAAGTGTTTAAAGTTGACACTATTCAAAATAGTTGCTTTAAAAAAAATGAACATTCCGGTATCCTAACTAGGTTCACATCCTATTCAAGATATACATAAACTTCAATATTATCATCGACATAGGGATTTTTACGGGATAAATGGCGATTATATTATCTTATGATAGTGAAAAAATCCGGAACCTCTGTACTAAAGAGGTAATAGCTTGGCAAAGTTTGCCTAGGGACGTAGTCAAGACCCTGATCAACAGGCTAGCGGACTTACGTGCAGTATCTAGTCTCAATGATTTGCTCGTAGGTAATCCCAGAGAAACCAATGCACTTCCCCCAGGTGAGTATATAATAGATCTATGTAACGGTTATTCTCTAATTTTCAGTTCGTCTCATCCAACAACGCCACTACTTTCTACAGGTGCTGTCGATTGGTCAAAAGTTAGCCGAATTAAAATTCTTGGGATCGAAAAGTTATGAGCACAAGCACAAACTACACTCCTACTTGGATAAGTTCTCCAGGAGAGACAATTTCCGACATATTGATTGAAAGAAAAATATCAATCGATGAATTAAAAAATCTTTTGGATATGTCTGAATTTAAGATAACACAATTAATTACTGGAAAGTTACTCATTAATGAATATATAGCAGAACGTTTATCTAACGTTCTTGGTGCATCTCAATCATTTTGGCTAGAACGCGATAAACAATATCGTGAAGCATTACAACATATTAATATGGAGTTAGACTCTGCCCAAAACTCATGGTTAGAAAATTTACCTACCGGAGATATGCAAAAACAGGAATGGCTTCCAAAGACAATATATAAATTCCAGAAGTTTTTATATTGCCTTGATTTTTTCGGAGTCCAAAGCATTTCTGAATGGGAGCTAAAATATAGAAATTTTCATTCATCCGTTGCATTTAAATCCTCACAAAGCTTTAGTTCTACTCAAGGTTCCCTTGATGTGTGGATTAGACAAGGTGAAATAGCATCAAAAAATATAAAATGCGCCTCATGGAATAAAGATGCATTCATCAGCCTATTACCCGAAATTCGTTTATTAACAAGAAAGAAATCACCTTCAGATTTCTTACCTAAAATACAAGAAATTTGTGCTACATGTGGTGTTGCCGTAGTTATAGTTAAGGCACCAAATGGTTGCCGAGCTAGTGGAGCTACAAAATTTATAGCGAAAAATAAGGCAATGATAATACTTAGTTTTCGCCATCTTTCAGATGATCATTTCTGGTTTACATTTTTTCACGAGATGGGTCATTTAATATTACACGACAGTAACCTAATATTTATTGATGATGACTCACTTAATATAAACTCTCTGTTAGAAGATGAAGCAAATGAATTTGCTCAAAACACTTTGGTTCCAAGAGAGTATGAACAGGAACTATATAGAATATCCAATAATGGAAAAGAAATATTATACTTTGCTCGAAGAATAGGTATAGCCCCTGGAATAGTTGTCGGACAGTTGCAAAAAAAATCAATAATACCTTATAACCACCTGAATAACTTAAAAACAAAGTTCAAGTGGTCATAAGCTAATCTATATCAGCCCCTAAATCTAATAAATTTATTGGGGCTTTTTTGCCAATTACACAATGAATCTTCAATTACTTGCATACCTACATTTAAGTACAGATCCAGCTCAGCAATCCATTTCTCTAATTGCTCAGAACTAAATACATCTAAAGTTGTCCCTCCAAATAATAGGTTAGCCCCCCTTTTAGGTCCAGTAGCTTCTGACATATACGTGGAATCGGCCTCAATGTCTGTTATACTAAGTTTTTCAAGCATTGTAAGAAAATCAAACTTAGCTGTTCTGCCAAACCTCAAAACTTTATCCATAGATTTATATAAAGCTCTAAATCTTTCTTTTTTGTTGGGATAGTCTTTTTCAAAACGAAAGAGCATTGTTTTATGGTCACCAAATAGTCTTACCCAATCAATATAACTTTGAATAATTGCACCATTCCAATTTTTTCTTGCAGGATTTAAAGATTCATATTTTCTGTGATTACCAAAAGCACCTTGAGATGCGAGCTGAAAATGATTAAATATCAACCACTGCATGAAATCATTAGGATAGGTTATTACATTATCCCAGGCCCAAACAAAACCACTCCCTAATGACCCATAAACTCCTTTCACTAAACTCCATTTGTATTTAGAATGTTTACCAAAATGGATTGCAAGAAAAGTTAGCCAACATGCTTCATCAATATTTCCATTTTTCTTCATTATAACAGCAGCTTTTATTGGATCGAACATATTACTATTTGGATTAGCTCTCTCGACACTCATATCCTGATTATCTATAATTCTTACGAAGTCAACCCTTCTTTTACTTTCAACTATTTGGCCTAATAATGATTCTAAGTTATCTTCATGCCTTATACCTCTTAATTCTCTTTCTGTATTACTGTACTCAATAAGTTTATTTCTTATTCTATCAGCAAATACACGATCATTATAATTCATGGTTTAATGTCATCCAATAGTTATTAAATCTTTTCTTTATTTCTTCTTTCACAAGATTAGACACACCAAAACTACTTTGAACATTATGATTGAATCCATATATATATATATCCCTACCTATATCAACACCTGATATATTACTTAATTTCCCCGTATACTCAAACCCTTTAATATCATTTCCAGACTTTCTTTTCAAACTCAGAGAGGATACACCGTTCTCACAGATCTCTATATTAGATATTAACTTTAAATGTTCAACAACAGTTCTACCATTTAATAAAAGCAATTTTATCTTTGAGTTTTTTATGATAACCCCCAGAGATGATGATATTTTTTTTAATAATACTTCTCGTTGATATCCACTTAAATAAGACCATTTTTTATAAGTGGCAAATGGGACTAAATCTAAATGACAGGCATTACTTTCTTTTCCATAATAACTAAAACCAGATTGAGATAATAAGTTATCTAATGGTTTAAACCACCTATCATATGGATTTCTTTCAAAATATAGATCACAGGACTCTATAATCATATCTAGAGTTTGATCATCTATGGTATTCCAGTCATTTAAAAATAGTGATTTTAGTGTATGGAAACGTCTCAAATCGGACTCAAGTTCATTCCCCTGTGAATCTAAAAATTCATTATTGCTAGGATTTAAGCCTAGAGTTGCAACTATTGCTGTAGAGATTTTACCAAATGCTGGAATAGGGCTGCCATTTAAAATAACTCCTGAAGATATGAGATCCTTATCCTTGAGAGATCTAACTAGCATACGCGTAATCGTGCGGTAACCATCTAAGTCATAATCAGCAGGACCTTCTTTAATTACATCTTCTCTCTGCTTTATATACACTTTAAAAGCACTACTATTTATTCTATCCATAATAGAATTAATTACTTTATGATCTTTTTTATACTTTCTAGCATTGAAATAGAGCAACATTAAAGCTATATCTTTCCAATAGTCATTTAGTTCTAATTTATCAATATCAATGTCGATATTATTTCTGATCTCATTTTCTTTTTTTAAAAGAATATTTAAATTGTTTTCAACATTATCCTTTGGCATTGATGGCATTTCAATTACTTCCTGCCAACCTTCATTTATATAACCTTGAGCTTTAATCCTATGCTCATCATATAGATGTAAACTACCTACAAAATGCTTATAATCACCTAAGTCACATCCTAGAATTGAAGCTGCATATTCTTGGATCATAGTGAAGGCAAAGACATCATGGGGAAAACCAAGAAAAACATCATTAGAACGCATATTTACAATCAACGAAAGCTTGTTATTCCTCAAAATAAACTGTAACGTACAAGTGCATGGAATATCTTTGTGCTTCTCTTTCAAATCATCTGAATGAAATATTTGAATTATTGCTTGCCGAGAGTCTTTCTTTTCCCGAAGTAATTGGATTACTCTCATAAACTGATTATCATTACCAAAAATCCTCGGACCATAACCGCCGTAAATCGTTTTATTATCGTCGGAAAAACAATTATACTTTGGAATATAGTAACGAATGAATTCCAAATCATGTAAACCAGACATGTACCACAATAATTCTCCAAGAGCACTAAAAACCTTACCCTTTCCTTCCGTACGACTTAGCCTAGCCCTTGGGTTATTTATTTTTATTAATACACCTGTTATTTCTGTCGCCTTACCTTTTGAAGGGTGTATGTTACTTTTTCTGGATAGGAGTTTGTTATATAATTTATTTAAAACATCATCAATGCTCTCTCCTCGTATATACATATCAAAACCTTAATCCGTTAAATGAAAATATTTATGTCTTGAGGTTAACATATCTTTTAAATTTAAAAAAGCTTCATGAATACATTTGCAGATGTAGATCACAGTCAATTATATTTCATCTTTAAGTATAGTCGCACCTCCCAAATAAGCACTACTCAATCACCTACTCCTATGACCTGCTCCCCACTCATGAATACATCATGATGTTAGTAATGCTTCCGTTAGTTGTGAGGAGCATTGTAGATGTCCGCTCCTTGCTCAAAACAGTCATAAATATGAAAGATATTGCAGGCCGATTTTCGCCAAAAGACGGACTGTCAACAAATGAGGGTACTCGTGAGGTTGGTAGCCAAGTACCCAGAGTCGCTGCAAACAAAGTCGCAACTAACAGTTAAACCAATCTTTCAAAGCTGAATAATTCTTTAATATCCATACCCAACCCTTTTGCCAAAACGCCTATTACTTCAAGGGTTGGGTTCCTTACTCCTCGCTCAATACCGCTCACATAAGTACGGTCAAGTCCACACTTATCCGCGAATGCTTCCTGAGACAGGCCGGACTGAAGCCTGAGTTTTTTGAGATGTGCGCCAAACTGCGCCTGGATGCTGGATGAATTTTTCATCCAGATAAAATGAACTTCCGTTGCCTATCAGACCACGGACTATAAGTCACATCAGGGTGCTTCGTTGTCAGCATGTGCACCATCGGCAAACATAAACAAATGGCTGAGATCCATCTCTAGTCCATCCGAAATCGCACAAATGACAATAAGTGTAGGATTCCGTACTCCGCGCTCAATTCCACTCATATATGTGCGATCGATGCCGCATTTATCGGCGAATGCTTCCTGGGACAGCCCCATATCAAGGCGTAGCGTCCTGATTCTTTCACCCAGTATCTTTTTGATTGATCCCGTATTTTTCATCAGACCAGCATCAATCTTTGTTGATTATTGTTCCACGGACTATGAGTCACATAAAATGCGTGCTAGCATGAATTTGTGACTTATAGTCAACAATAAAAGGTAAACGGAATGACCAAACATGACTGGCACCCCGCCGACATCATTGCCGCTCTGCACAAGCGCGGCACCAGCATGGCGAAGCTCTCGCGGCAGGCAGGGCTGGCCTCGTCAACGCTGGCGAACGTGCTGACGCGTCCGTGGCCAAAAGGCGAATGGCTGATTGCCGCCGCCCTGGACAGGCACCCGTCGGATATCTGGCCCGGTCGCTACCGCAACTGCCGCGACACCCGTTTACCCCGTAACCAGCTTCACCGTTAAAACATAACCCCGTAACTCCGGGGCATCACGCCCCGCGCCGTGAGTGACAGGACGCATTAATCAACGCCATCTGACAGGAGAGTTGTTTATGCCCACTGAGCCACACCCGTCCTTCGCCCTGCCGGGCCGCATAAGGCAGGCCTCCCTTCCGGCGGTTCTTCGCCTCCGGGCCGTGAAAACCGGGCCACCCGCCCCCCGTCCAGTACGCGGCAGACCATAGCTGCCTGACCGCCCGTCTCTGACATACCCGATACATGCGGACCAACACGGCCCGCAAAGGCCACCCTGTGTGTTTTTCAGGCGCACAGGGCCACTCACCAGGAAATTTAATATGGAAATCAGTAAGATGTTACTCAGCAACGATGACGTTGCCGCCGACGATAATCTGGCCTGCTCCGGGCTGGACGAACCGCATGAATTGTATTTTGGCGCGGTCAGTCCGCCGGTTATCCAGACCAGCCTGTTTGTGCAGAAAAATTACCAGGCCTACTGCGATGATATGCTCCATGAGGCCGAGCGCTTTATCTATTCCCGGGGGTTAAACCCCACGGTGCAGATGGTGGAGCAGAAGCTGGCGAAACTTGAGCGCGGTGAGGCCTGCCGCTGCTTCGCCTCCGGGATGGGCGCCATCAGCGCGGTGCTGATGGCGAACCTGAACGCTCGCGATCACATTATTCTGGTGAACAACGTCTACGGCCCGGCCATGGCGCTGGTCCGGCAGATGGCGGAAAAATTCGGCATAACATACGATGTAGTGCTGGACGGCAACCTGGACAGCATCGCCCGTAAAATCACCCCCGACACCCGGATGATTTACGCCGAATCCCCCGGCACAATGACCATGAACGTTGTCGATCTGGCCGCCATCGCCCGGCTTGCCAGGGCGCACAATATCACCAGCGCCATCGACAACACCTGGGCCACCCCGCTGTTCCAGAAGCCGCTGACGCTCGGCTTCGATATCGTCATTCACTCCTGCACCAAATACCTCGGCGGCCACAGCGATTTAATCGCCGGGGCGGTGATCACCTCGCAGCAACGGATGGCGGCTATCCGCGACTTCTCCCACCAGCTGCTGGGCGCGGTGCTGTCGCCGTTCGCCGCCTGGCTGCTGCTGCGCGGGCTGCGCACCCTGCCGGTGCGGATGCCGCGCCATCAGGAGAATGCGCTGCGGGTGATTGAATACCTGGCCACCCGCCCGGAGGTGGAAAACATCCGTCATCCCTGTCTGGCAACCCCGGAGCAGCAGGCGATTATCCGCCAGCAGATGTCCGGCTTCTCTGGCCTCTTCTCCTTCGAAATCCGCGGCGGGCATTTTGCGACGGTGAAGCGGTTTATCGACGCCTGCCGGATATTCAAAGTCGGCTGCAGCTGGGGCGGCTATGAAAGCCTGATTATCTCCCCCAACCGGGGCTATAACGAAGCGGGGCTTGCCGCTGACCATATCGCCCCCGGTCTGATTCGCCTGTCCGTCGGCCAGGAAAGCCCGGCGCTGCTGACTGACGACCAGGACACGGCCTTCGCCGCCATCGCGGGCATGCATAAAGGAGAGGCATAATGGCTGCACGCAACGCGCCGTCCTTCGGCTCCGCAATTGGTCTGCTGGTGGTGATATTTATTATTTTTGCCGCCGGTATTGGCCTGCTGAATTATCCGGTTGAGTTCACGTTACTCTGCATCACCATCGTCACCTGCTTCTACGCCCGCTACTACGGCGGTAGCTGGAGCGAAGTGATGACCTCGCTGGTCGGAAAAATTAAGGATGCGGTGCCCGCCATTCTGATTCTGCTGTCCATCGGGATGCTGATTGGCTGCTGGATGGTCTCCGGCACCATTCCGCTGATGGTGTACTACGGGCTGGCGGCCATCAACCCGGCGTACCTGTATCTGACCGCCTTCCTGGTCACGGTCTGTATCTCCACCTTCACCGGCACCTCATGGGGAACAGCGGGTACCATTGGCGTGGCGCTGATGGCGGTCGCGTCGGCCATGGACGTTTCGCTGCCGGTCACGGCGGGCGCGGTGATATCAGGCGCGTATTTTGGCGATAAGCTCTCGCCGCTGTCCGACACCACCAACATGGCTGCTATCGCCGCCGGGGCCGACCTGTACCAGAGCATCCGCAATATGCTCTATACCGCGCTGCCCGCTTTCGCCGTGGCCTGTGCAGGGTTTTACGCCCTCGGCAGCCGGCTCCACGACGGCACCGGCGCGCAGATGGAGGCGATTGCGGTGATGAAAGACGCGCTGTCGCAGCTGTTCTGGCTCAACCCGCTGCTGCTCTGCCCGGCGCTGCTGGTGTTTGTCGGGGCCGTCAAGAAGTGGGACTCGACGATCGTACTGGTGGCCTCGGCCCTGTCCGGCATCGTGCTGGCGGTGCTGTTTCAGGAGATTACGCTTGCCGACATCATCAGCGCCGCCATCAACGGCTTTACATCTGAGATGCTGCCCGGCCTGCACGGGATGGCGCTGGATGAAGCGACGGGACGCAACATTAACGTGCTGCTGAACCGGGGCGGCATGTACTCCATGACCGGCCCAATTGTGGTGATGCTATGCGCATTTATGTTCGCCTCGGCGCTGGATGTCTCGGGCGCGCTGGCGGTCATCCTGAGGCGCCTGGTGAAGATGCTTAACACCGTCACGCGCACCCTGCTGGCGACCATGTTCACCAGTTCAGTGCTGGTAGCCTGCACCGGTAACGCGGTTATCAGCTTCTTTATCGTCAAGAGCATGTACGACCCCTGCTATAAGGAGAAAAACCTGCATATGGTCAACATGTCGCGGGCGATGGAGTCCGGGGCCACGCTGCTGGAAGGGTTGTTTCCGTGGACGATATCCGGGATGTTTATGGCGAAAACGCTCGGCGTGGCGACGCTCGACTATGCGCCGTATGTGCTGTTTAACCTGTCGTGCCTGATGATGGCCATCATCTTTGCCATCATTCCCCGCTGGACACGTTTTGGCACCCGGTATGAAACGGCGCCGGGGTCATGACCCTAACTCCTTCATGACGTGAAGAGAAGTTCCGCAAAGTCTGAAAATCTGAAGCTTCAGGCACCTCATAAAGCATGATTGCTTTTGAGGTGCCATAACATTATGGCAACCGGGCAATGGGCAGATGTTATAAGCACCACCACGAGTCAATCCTTTGGGAGGAGACTGTAATTAAAATTGTGTAATTGCCTGTTTTTGATATGTTCCTCCCAACTACGGAGACAGGCAAATTATGGACGAGAAGAAGCTTAAAGCCCTCGCGGCTGAACTGGCTAAAGGTCTTAAAACCGAAGCTGACCTCAACGCATTTTCCCGCATGCTGACGAAGTTAACCGTCGAAACGGCGCTGAATGCTGAACTGACCGACCACCTCGGGTATGAGAAAAACGCGCCGAAAACCGGCACCAATACCCGCAATGGCTACTCTTCCAAAACGCTGCTGTGCGACGACGGTGAAATCGAGCTGAACACGCCGCGCGACCGTGAAAACACCTTTGAGCCGCAGCTAATCAAGAAAAACCAGACGCGTATCACGCAGATGGACAGCCAGATTTTGTCCCTGTATGCCAGAGGCATGACCGCTCGGGAAATCGTCGCTACGTTCAAAGAGATGTACGACGCGGATGTGTCACCTGCGCTGATTTCAAAAGTCACCGATGCCGTTAAAGAACAGGTCGCCGAATGGCAGAACCGCCAGCTGGATGCACTCTATCCCATTGTTTATATGGACTGTATCGTCGTAAAGGTTCGTCAGAACGGCAGCGTGATAAACAAAGCGGTGTTCCTGACGCTGGGCATCAATACCGAAGGCCGGAAAGAGCTTCTGGGGATGTGGCTGGCTGAAAACGAAGGCGCAAAGTTCTGGCTGAACGTGCTGACGGAACTTAAAAATCGCGGCCTTCAGGACATCCTGATTGCCTGCGTGGACGGTCTGAAGGGCTTCCCGGATGCGATAAACAGCGTCTATCCGCAGACTCACATCCAGCTGTGCATCATCCATATGGTGCGCAACAGCCTGAAATATGTGGCGTGGAAAGACTATAAAGCTGTCACCAGCGGGCTGAAAACGGTGTATCAGGCCCCGACAGAAGAAGCGGCGCTGATGGAGCTGGATAGCTTCGCGGATGCCTGGGACGATAAATACCCGCAGATCAGTAAAAGCTGGCGCGCGCACTGGGAAAACCTCAATATGTTCTTCAACTATCCGCCCGATATCCGCAAGGCCATCTACACGACGAATGCCATCGAGTCGCTGAACAGCGTGATCCGCGCAGCCATCAAGAAGCGCAAGGTGTTCCCGACAGACGACTCGGTGCGAAAAGTTATATATCTGGCTATCAAAGAGGCGTCAAAAAAATGGAGTATGCCGATCCAGAACTGGCGGCTGGCAATGAGTCGCTTTATTATCGAGTTCGGTGACCGCCTGAGCGATCACCTTTAATGAGTGGGCAGTTACACAGAATTATTTACAGGGTCTTTGGGAGCAGGTCGCACTCTTTATTAACGCTTACTCTGATCTTTGTTGCGGTCGTGTTGGCGTTTACTCTGATCTTTGTTTCTGTCATGATTTCGTTTGCTCTGATCCTGGTTACGATCATGATTTCGTTTAACCTGGTCTTTGTTGCGATTATCCTGACGGCTGTCGTGGTTTCCATCAATATTTTCCAGACGCTCACCGTTATTGCCATTCCACTTCGGCGCATTATCTATACGATTCTCACGGCTTGCCTCATGTATATCGTGATGCGTTTCCCGACTTTTTTCACGAATTTCATGGCGTTCATCGATATTGGAGTTGTCGCCAATACCCGTATTATTGTCTACACGATATTCACGGGTGCCTTCACGCACATCGTGTTTTCCTTCCCGTACCGACTCACGAATATCATGGCGCTGTTCAAAACTGGCCGTTTCAGCAAACGCTGACATGCTACACGTGAGAGTAAAAAGGCCAATAAAATTAATCAGTTTCATACTCAGTCCTATAAGATTCTCTACGTTACGGAGATCGGATATGGCGATGCGATTTTTCTCGTATCATAGATACTTCGTGAGTTTTGATCACAATATTATTTATATAATTAAAAATTTAACCTTTCTTTTTATAGCGTATAAACTTGCTTTATCTTTTTTATTTAAAAGATGCTTATCAATTCATGCTGGTGTTATTTTCAATAAATAAGAGCATTCCTATTAAATAACCATAACAATGACGCAAATCCCTGATTTAGCACCGAGCTGCTTTTGGGTCAGGGTCAAACCGTCGCGCTCGCCATGCTGGCGACCATGTTCACCGGTTCGGTGCTGGTGGCCTACACCGGTAACACGGTTATCAGCTTCTTTTTGGCACCCGATATGAAACGGTGCCGGTGTCATTACCCTCCATGCCGTTGCGCGGAAAGCCCTACGGGCTTTTTGTACCCGCTGCGTGTCCCGCAAAATCTGAAGCTTCAGGCGCCTCTGTTTTTCAGGCCCACTAAGTAAATCGCATCCGCCAAATTTAGGAAAGCGGACTACGTTCTCGATGATGGCGATGGCCCTGAGCTACTCATCAGTTACCCTTGCCAATGCCCGGAGCTACCGGGTAAAGCTCTACACTTCTCTGGAGAAAAGAATTGATGCACAGGAGCATCTGCAAGAACAACTGAGCCGTCCACTTGCCCCCAAAACCAATAGCTGCCAAACGTTAGTAGAATATGAAGAAAGGCAGCGTGACCGAGGGCTACACAGGAAATATCTGACGATCTATTGAACGGTACAAAAAAGTAAATAGTACAACTATCAGCTATAAATCACATATTAAAGCTGGCCAAAAATAGCCTTGCACCAGGTTTACTTTATGTCCCCTTAAAAAATTGACATGTTCGATAGATTCAACTCCTTCAATAATAAAACGATGCTCTGGTAAAGCTAAAAGCTGTCGGGGGATTTTTTTTGACTCATAAAAAGACCAAAATGACTTCTTATCTACCTTTATATTAAATCCTAAATCGGCCCACTTTTTCAAAGAAAAAAATCGTGAAGTTGTAACATCGTCCAGCCATATTTGTACGCTTGCCCCCGACGCCATTAATCTGTTTCTTCCTAAGATGATTTGCTGGATACACTCCTTTGACTCAAAATCCAATTCAATTTCAACATTAACCACCATATTTTTTTTAACTCTCGCCAGAGAGCATATGATCTCATCATCCAGCAGTAACGCAACCGGAGCATTAACAAATAATTGATTTGCAGTAATTTTATTTTCAATAAGAGCCTGGAGAAAATAATCAATCTGGGCAAAAAAAACCTTTTTCAATTCCTCAATAGCAAGGTTCCTGAAAAATACTTCATTATCAACCGGGGAGTCACATGAGCGGCAAAGAATTTCATAACCAATTACTTCCCCAATAGAATTATCGACCACCGGCTCTAAAATAAAATTAAAAAAACCACGTCCTATTTTTATCACGTTAAAATTATTTCCTTCAAAAGAATATTTTTATATTTGTATCAGGATAAAATCATCCATATAACAGCGTCATCATCACTATAATTACTGATAACTCATGGTAAAAGTTAATACACCATTGGCTGAACCGGTAGTGATCGAGTCACCTGTCTGATAATACCTGGCCTGCAGCGGAACCGAAAAGCTCCCCCCCGCAGACGAAGAACCTACAGGAAAATTAGTCCCTAGCGTTAAAGGCTGGTTATTATAAAGTAATTGGATCCCGACACCTGTCGCCGCATTCGCATTACTGATTATATTAATCACTCCTTTAGTCGCATCATAGATATTACCCTCCATTTTCACACTAACCTGAGTACCTGCATTGCAGGTCATTGGCAGAGTGAAGGATTGTGTATGCACATTTCCTGGCGTAGAATTTTTACCATTAAACTCATTTTTATTTACGTCTTTCATATCCACAGAGATAGACTGTGTCGTCACTTTACAAGCAGGCGTAGTGATCGTAAATGCATTGATATCGACGGTCGCCTCTGGTGACTGCCACAATAACGAATTACTTAACAAAATCAGAGAACCAACCGTTTTTGCCGTTATTGTTCCTGACCCTGTTTCTGATGCAGTCTTATAAAACGTTACCGTAACAGTGCCATTTAGTGTGGGATTTATCATCCCACTGGTATTTTCACAAAGTTTGACCGTATCCACCAGACCACGGATGGTATTACTCCCTGTGACCACTGCAGTTCCTCCTGCACAGTTCGCCGTTGAACCCGATATGGAATATCCGATGCCACTAACCTCCGTTTTATATATCCGACGACTATTAAGCATAGAGTCATATGTTCCAATGCCCTTAACGCCGAAAGTTTGATTAACAATATTTCCCTGGTCAGAATTGTAACAGCTAAACGCATTAATGGTTGGCGTAATTATCTGGGTACCAATGACCGAGCCCACAGGCAGGTCCTGGGAGATCGTAATATTCTGCGGCGACACTGTTGTTATCGTCGTTACCGTATTACATTGCCATGCCAGAGCTGCTTGAGAAAACAATCCCACAGCAGCAAATATTATGATAAATAAAAGTCGATACATATTTCTCTCCGGATCAATGACATTGCTCAGTGATTGTTTGCGGTTTGTCAGAAATCTGCGTTATCTGATAAGTCGCCTGACAACCTCCCCCCGTCCAACTCACTATCGCAGTTCCTTTATCCGGAACGCCGTTAAGCCAGACACGCTTGCGATCGTCAACAATGCCTTCTGGAAGGTTATCGTGGTTTCTAATGCTGACCGTTGCACCAAAGGGAATTTCTTCCCCGGTTAACTGGAGCATGACCTTGTAGCCGGTGACAGTTGGATAATCCGCCAGCGTCAGCGCACCTTTTGTCGGAATAACGGTACGAGTGTCATTCAGAACGTCGGTATTTTTATTGAGTGATGCGGTATCCAAAGACAGATTATTCTTTCGATATGGCGTCACATCGGGCACAACGGCAACACCTTTGCTGTCGGTATAGATACCGCTGTTATTTGCGACTTTCACATCTGCCGCATTGTCGGCTTTCACCAGCGCCATAGTCTCGCCAAGAGGCTGTGTAGCCGAGATGCCATAAGGGTGAACCACCACCCCCCCCATCGCCCCGACAGACATCTGGCGGTTATCACGGGAATAGTTGTAACCAACCTGATACTCCCCATGGCGGCCTTTGTAGTTAACCGAGGCGTTCCCCTGTACATCCGCGCCTTTACTGTTGTAGCCTTGCTGCACGTTCCAGCTCAGGTTTTTATCTTCCAGCGACGAACCTGACAGCCCCACCTGCGACGTCGTGTCGCCTTTTTTATTGGTGTTTCCGGAGACCGTCATCCAGCTATCAGGCAAAAAACGTGACAGCGGGATCTGCATCGTGAATGCGACGATATGATCGTTGTCATTTTGCCAGGGACCGCGGGAATAGCTGTAGTTCAGACCATAGTTAATATTGTTAATACTGGTGTTGTAACCCACATTAATACTGCGCTCGGCATCCCCCCCCCAGTAATCCTGCTGCCAGGCGGAGAGATTTAAATTCCCCCAGAGACCGAGCTTCTGGCTCAACGTAACTTGTGCCTTGCTGCGTTTATTTCGCTCATAACGCCAGCTATTACCTTCCTGCATGCCGTCATAGCCCATCCGATAAACATCCACATCACCATTTGCTTCCTGAAAATCATGAAAGCCGGAAGAGGAATAGCGATATCCCATTAAACTGAATGAGGTACCTGTCGATGCGAAATCTTTGGCATATTGCGCACGAAACGATACCCCTTCGTCCGTTCTTCCAGGCATCGTCGTATGAGCAAAAGTGGTATCAAAAGAGAGAGAGCCAAAATCACCAAACCCCTTCCCTATACCCAGTGCACCAGCGCTGTAATCAGCAGAGAGCAGCATGCCGCCATAGATTGTGCTATCCCACGGCAAGCCGTAACTCATTGTGCTTTGCAAAAACGCTGGTTCTTTGTCCTTATTATTAGCCGCACGATATTTTCCCGCCGCCAGTGCATACTTGAACTGACCTTCACGCTGCATCACCGGCACTGCCGAAAATGGCTGAATAAATTGATGCACAGAGCCATCCGCTTCACGAACCGCCACATCCAAATCTCCGCTGGCGGTGGTCGGATAGAGGTCGTCAATAACAAACGGACCTGGCGGTACATAAGATTGCCAGATAACGTTTCCACCTTGACGAATGGTGACCTGCGCATTGCTCATGGCGATTCCACGTACCACAGGGGCAAAACCTCGCACACTGTCCGGTAACATGGCATCATCCGAATACAGCTGCACGCCACGGAAATTTACGCTGTCGAACACCCCGGCCTGCGTATAACCATCACCGAGGCTGAACTGGCTTTTCAGTGACTTAATATCGCGTTCCAGCGAGGTATTAATCGTGTTCCAACTGTCCGTATTTGCGCTGTTGTTATAGGTTGAGTAATTACGCAACCGCCACGGCCCAACATTAATCCCACTTCGCAGGTTCAAATAGCTGTCATTACTCGATTTGCCGCTACTATGGCTGTTAGCTGCAGAGAAGTTGTAGTTCAGAAACATCATATTCAGCCCATCATCCCATTGCTCCGGCGATACTGTTCCGCGGGGATCCCGCTGCAGGTATTCCTGCGGAATGGAAAGATCCAACCGCATCTCATCAAACAGGAAAGCTATCTGGCTACCTGGGAGAAGTGCGCTGAGATTTTTAATGTTTGTAGCATCCTCCATGGTCATCCATGCAGGTTGCGCATTGCGCTTAATACCCCATTTAATCAGTTCTGCACGCGTCAACGTCGGCGTCAGTCCGCTACCATTATCGATAAATGTAATATCCTGTGCTTCTATATAAACTCCGTTCAGATAGACATCAACGTGATAAATGCCTGGTGCTTGCCCATTTAATTTATTAAAATGAGAAATATCTATACCCTGAGGAGTATTTCCACGAACCTCAACAAAGTCTGGATAGAAATAATCATCCGCTAACACATCAGAGATATTAATGCACAGATAAATAAACAAAGATAACTGAGTTAACTTAGCAAGACCTGGAATGATGTTGACCTGCGGCATAAAACCCTAACCTACATTTTAAATTTATGCTCAGCCGTAATACCTCCGAAGTCATTAATCGCACGCCATGAAACTTCACTACCCGTTACCGCCGACTGAGATAGCGATATCGTTTGAAATGGTAAAACCATTGGAGGTTTTGCTAATTGCTTTCCATTTACCTTAACGTCATAAAGCGACACACTATAAGGCGATGGATTATGAACACTTAACTTTCCACCCTCACGTGAAAACGTTAATTTTTGATATGCCAGTGAGGGATCACCTTTTAATCCTGCCGGGCGGTACAACAGCTTCATCTTACTTTTCACTGCGATCAGCAGTTCATTTTTCGCACCTGGTGATGACGCTGGAATTGCCTTTATGCTCAACCAGTAAACACTCTCTCTGTCTTTAGGTACTGAGTTATTGGTGAGCATTACACGCACCGAATTCTGCGCATGCGGATTCAGCTTAAATAAGGGTGGCGTTGTGGTAAATGCGCTGTCACCGTCATCGCTATTTTCATTTTTACTCACCCACGACTGAATCAGATACGGATTATTATCCGGATTGTTAACGCTGATTGCCGCCTGATTTGCACTACCGTTATAGATAACACGAGTACCACCTATTTCCACACCGCTGATGGCCACAGTAGAGCTAAACAAAACCCCAACCGCCGCTACTCTATATATTTTCTGAAGCATGAATACATCCTGGATTAATTGTTCAGGGCCACGAATGGCCCTGCTTTTTACTGATACGTAACGGTAAATGCGGTTGACGACCTTGCCGATCCAACACCAACGGTTGTACCCGTTGACATATATTTGGCAAAGTAGGTCAGCGTATTATTGACATCTGCTAACAGCGCCACATCAGCTGACGCAGAGCCAATCGGAATGAGTGTAGCGTTATCCTGCTCATAAATTGCCACTCCAACATTCGACGCCGGCTCACCGGTACTCAGCGCTAAAATAGATGGATTGATAGTATTTGTGGTACCGTCAAAACGAATACTGGCGCTGGAAATACTGGCGGGGCAGGATTTCAGCACAATGTTAAAACGTTTGGCTGCTGCTGTCGTGCCAGCACCCCCTGAAAATGCCGAAGCAGAAACAGTTCCAAGATCGACGGCAACTGATGTAGTATCAACAACACATGCAGTTCCGGTGATATTACCGGTAAAATTGATCATGCCATCGGCAGCATTAGCCACCTGCAGCACAGAGAGCGATAAAATCGCAGAGACTAACGATATATTCTTCATATGAAATCCAGTGATTAAGTTAAAATGTTTTATAATAACGCGCTGTAACATTTAGTGATATTTAACAATACCCTCTAGTGAGTAACACTTCAGGCAAATCCAATTCTCTGTTCACAACAGATTATATTCACAAGTATTCCGTTTATATCTTTCTGCCCGAGCAATATTACGGTATAGCGATATACGGTTTTCGGCCTGAAGCTTAAAAATCAAACTGCGGCGGTGGGTATAAAAGGTTTTAACAGTTATCCCCAGGCATTTCCCAATCTCACTCGCATCAAGCCCTTTTTGCATACATGAAAGCACTTCATTTTCACGCAACGAAAGCGTATACCTCACTCGGTATCTAAAACGGGAATCTTTGACAAACAGACAAGATAATATTTCATTTAACCTGCGCCTTTTATCAACAAACATAATATTCTGTATGTGTTTTAGTGCATAGTAGTCCAGATCATTGGTTATAAATGCAATTATCTTCCGACCAGGAAATAAATGCCTTTTAATTTGCAGAAGGTTTGTCGCTTCAACATCTACTATGTAGTAGTTTTCATCAATCAACTCCGACGTTAATAACGCACTGATGCCGACGATAAAAAAGTAATCATCAGAAAAAATGGAATCTGATAAATCCATAAAATTTCCTTTTCGGCATACCCTCTTTGCTTATTTTGTGTCAGAAACACACTTCATGCTCGGTTGTAAAATTTACAGAAAACGACTCCAGATGACACCACAAAAATAATGGATTTTGAATACAATCTTAAAAACGATCGTTTCTTCTAACTTTTCACGACCTAAAGATTAATAATCCATTAACAATCCAAAAATTCAGAATAAAAAACCATTTAAAATCCATTTATGTAAATTTAAGACTATTGCCACAGATAGGCCTGGTTTAATGATCCAAGTCTGTTTGATAGCCAAAACTTGGAATAAACGGAAAAATGGATTTTTCTTAGGAAATATCCCTAGAGCCGTTAACGAAACATGTTCTGTCTAACACAGGGCTCATTTTACCTGGTTAACAGTGGAGCAACATCAGCGACGCCTTATTATTCTGTCAGGTGCCGCCTACAGGCGTAGGACAGGAAGTTATGGAGTAAATTTCTTGATGGCGAGATCCAGCTCGGTAAGTAGGCGTTCGATATGATCAAGTTCAGCAGCAAGGACCGCCGCCGGAATACCGTCAGGCAATTTATTTTCCAGAGATTGCGCAGCATTCATTAACATCTCAACGCCCAGAAGCTGAGCCGTTCCGTTGATACGATGGATATGCTGTTTTACAGTCGAATAGTCTCCTGACTGCGCTTTTTGCCGGGCCAAAACTAAATCACGACGGTTTTCGTCTTGCGCATCTTGCAACGCCCGGAGCATCAACGTTCGATTACCTTGCGCCAATAAAGCGAGGCGTTCGATATCGAAGGTAGTATCACCTGTATCGTAATAGTCTGAAAGTAATTGTGAAATTTGCGATAATGTGATCGGCTTGAAAAGACAAGCATTCATGCCTGCCGCGAGACTTCGGTCGCGCTCATGTTCCTGAGCCGTCGCCGTCAGTCCCCAGATGGTGAGTTCAGGATCGAACCTTCGTATCTGTCGAGTCAGTTCAATTCCGTTCATTACCGGCATATTAAAATCGGTAATCAGCAAATCATAATGACCTTGCTGTATATAGCGTAATGCTGCGGCTCCATTATCAACCTCATCCGCAGCAATACCCAGCATGGCAAGCTGGCGTTTTAACAGCAATCGGCTGGAGGGATGATCGTCAGCAATTAGCACCCGCAGCTCCCCCCGAATAACCGAAGGAATAGACGTAGATTGCGCAGGTACGGGAATGGCTTCAAATGACGTCAGTACCGGCAAATTCAGCGTCACGGTAGTTCCCTGGTTTATTGCGCTTTGCAGTACGATTGTTCCGGCCATTTGTGTTACCAGGGCCCGACTGATTGCCAGACCCAGGCCAGAACCGCTATGCTGCTCCCCAACCGTCCCCTGACTAAAAGCCGTGAATAGTCGCTTTTGTTCCTCAGCACTAATACCGGGACCGGAATCACTCACGGAAAGCACCAGCGTATCGCGAAGCTTCATTGACGAAACCAGGACATGTCCCTGTGAAGTAAATTTTACCGCATTACCAATAAGGTTAGTGAGTACCTGGCCCAACAGCTGCGGATCGAGTCGCATTGTTTCCTTCGAATCTAAACGCGAGTCATAACGCAGCTCGATCCCTTTTTGCGCAGCCAACGCGCTAAACAGAGACATCTTCTCCATGACCAAAGTATCCGGATATACCCATTGCGGAACCACTTCCAACAGACCAGACTCAATTTTTTCCAGATCAAGAATCTCGCCGATCAGCTTTAGCAATGAACGTGATGCCTGAGCCGCCTGATCAATCGATGCTTTATCTTCCGGAGTGAAATGTGCGGGGGACAATTGCAGGAGTTCCAGAAATCCCATAATAGCGCTGACCGGAGTACGAATCTCATGGCTCATATGTGAGAGAAATGCTCTTTTCTCCTCATTTGCCTGCTGCGCTTTATTTCGCTCAACCTCCAGTAAACGCTGAGAACGTTTTCTTATTTGGACGTCCCTCACCAGATAAATTGCCCACAGCAACATGCTCAACACCAGCAACACGGCCAGCATTGTCACCAGGTAGAAAGGCTTATTATACAGTTCCCAGGTATCTATTTTGACATCAGGTAAACGGATCCATTTGCTGACAATCTGCAAAATTTCTTTGTGTGGAATATCATCCAGCGCTTTATCAAGGATCTGTCGCAGCTCCGGTTCGGATCGAGGAACGGCAAAACTAATGGCCGCCGGGTCTTCTCCCGGAATTGAGAACCAGGTGAGCCGGTCAGGATAATAATGTTCAGTCAGGTAGCGGGCGGTAAGTTGGTTCGAAATTGCAGCATCCACTTTTTCAGTCGCGACAAGATTTAACGCCACACTGGAGTTATCCACCTCTTCCCACTGAATGCCCGGATAGCGGGCTTTTAACCGGACCAGCAACGTATGATCGGCGCTAATTGCAATCCGTTTTCCCGCCCGCAGCATTGTCTCCTGCGCACTCCCTTTTCTGACAACGGTGACAAATTGCGTCGTGATAAACGGGTGGGTGAAGGAGAGATAATTTTCACGGCTCAAATCGTAGGTTGCTGCCTGTACAATATGCCAGTTATCTTTTTTCATTTCAGAAACCATGTGCTCATTCGATTTGACGACAACGGTTTCAAATTGTATACCGGTTTGCAGACTAACCAGATTAAGGATATCCCCCACTACACCGCGTATTTCCTGGTTACTGTCTACCATCGTGTACGGCGCGAACCACGGGTTAATAATCACCCGCAACGTTTTATGATTTTTAAGCCACAGCTTTTCACGCGGAGTCAGCTTCAACGGTTCAATCAGAAATGACAAATTACCTTTATCGATCATCGACTGAGCAATTTGCCCATGTATATTCTCATCAATCCCCCCAATTGTGTTATTCACAATCGACAGCAGGCGCTTCCCGGTAGGTAAAAATAAAAAAACGCTGGTTTTCTGCGGCGCAGGCCAGTATTTAACCGTACTGAGCGCCTGGCTAAACTCCTGGGACAGCCAGGTACTGGTTGTCAGCGAGTCTCCAAAGAACCAGGCGTTTTCACCGTTAGCAACAGAACTCAGCGCCTCCTGATAGCTGGGGTAATTGGCGATCTCCGCATTGGGGAATGATTGATGAATAAAATCATCATCCGGGTAGTGATTGACAATAGCAATACGAGTACTTTGCGCACTGTGCAGCGGCGCCATAACATTGGTCAGCGACGTCACCAGGTTTGGCCAGGAGTACACCAGCGGCTGTGAGGACTGAAGACCATCATCCGTAAAAGGGTGGCTGTCGAGTCCGGTTAATACCATGTCTACTTTGCCCGCTTTTAGCGCGCTAATCGCATCCGCCTCGCTGCGGTATGCCATAACGTTGATACGAATACTCAGCGAATGTTGAATCAGTGCAAGATAATCGGCATTCATCCCCCGATAGCGCCCCGTGAGAGTTGTCTGAACGAGGGGGGCTTGTTCCGGTTGATAAACCGCGACATTAAGCCTCTTTTTCTGCTGCAACCAGCGCTTATCATCCTCGGTCAAAAATACGGGTACCGGCGTGATATAGTTGTAGCCTGACAGCTCAAGTTCAACCGGAGCATCATCTCGCGCATCAGCGCGCCATCCGATTATCGACAACAGCATAAGCGCTATCGCAAGCCATCGCCTCATCATCATCAGGTCAGCTTATTTTGATGGGCAAATGAGAGCAGCTCAATTAGCGATTTGCAGCCTAACTTATCCATTAACCGGGTTTTGTAGGTACTGACCGTTTTGCCGCTGATATGCATGACATCGCCAATCTGAGTATTATCAAGCCCGTTTAGCACATAGCTCATGACCTTCATCTCTTGTGTAGAAAGCGATTCCAGACGTTGTGCATCCGTGAGCGTTGCCGACGACTCCTCCGGAAAAAATGGGAAGTAGCTGTAGCCAGCTTGCGCGGCATTGATAGCAGCAAGAATATTCTCCATTCCCTGTTTCTTACTGATGAACGCGTTAGCGCCTGCTTGCGCGCAACGTTTACTGTAGTAACGATCGTTTTTAGCTGAGACGACGATTAATATTCCAGAGAACTGCTGCGATCTGAGCTTCTCGACCAGTTCCACGCCATTGATGCCGGGTATTTCGACATCTACAATGACAATATCTACTGTATTTTTTGTCAATGCTCTTAATGTCGTCATCCCATCCTCATACTCGCTGACCACCGTAATCCGCTGTTTTTCAAGTACACCGCGAATGGCGACGCGCGCCAGGGGATGATCATCGACAATGATTGCTGTGCGGGCCTCAAACTCACTCATATCCCACCTGAAAACTGTCATCCGAAAGACACTATAATATTAGGGATAATAGCCCAAACGATACGGCAGGATAATGAATATATGATAAATATTATAATCAGCCGGAAAGTGAAAAAGGGACGCGCCCTGCGCGTCCCCGCTTCCGGGTTAACGAACAAACACCGTGAGTAAAATAATCAGGACCGCGAAAATAATGACCTGGATGAACACAGGCTCCACGCTACGTTTACGCATACGTCCCTCCCGGCCAGGTCAGAACCACTGACCAAAGCGTTTGATATAAAAGCGCTTCATCCCCTGCGCCACGAGGCAATAGCTCAGAAGCGTCGCCACCAGCCACGGGAAGTAGCTTAGCGGCAGCGGCTCAAGCCCCACCATGGCGCCCAGCGGCGAGAAGGGAATATAGATACCAATGACCATAATGCAGGCGGTGGTGAGCAGCACCGGCAGCGTCGCGCGGCTCTGTATAAACGGGATTTTCTGCGTCCTTAACATGTGTACCACCAGCGTTTGCGACAGCAGCCCCTCAATAAACCAGCCGGACTGGAATAGCGCCTGAGCTTCAACGTGGTTTGCCGCAAAGACGTACCACATCAGCGCAAAGGTAGTGATATCGAAAATGGACGAGGTCGGCCCGATCCACAGCATGAAACGGCCTATGTTTTTGGCGTCCCACTTGCGCGGCTTACGTAAAAACTCTTTATCCATTTTGTCCCATGGCAGCGACAGTTGGGAAATGTCGTACATCAGGTTCTGGATCAGCAGATGAATCGCCAGCATCGGCAGGAACGGGATAAACGCGCTGGCCACCAGTACGGAGAACACGTTGCCGAAGTTGGAGCTGGCGGTCATATTCAGGTACTTGATGATATTCCCGAAGGTCTCGCGGCCTTTGATCACCCCCTCTTCCAGCACCCCAAGATCTTTTTCCAGCAAAATAATATCCGATGACTCTTTGGCAATATCTGCTGCGCTGTCGACGGAAATCCCCACGTCGGCATCGCGCAACGCCGGGGCGTCGTTAATGCCGTCGCCGAGGAAACCGACGGTATGCCCGTTCTTTTGCAGCGCCTTCAGAATGCGGGATTTTTGCAACGGCGTCAGTTTGGCGAACACAGCGCGTTGCTCCACCGCCTGCGCCAGTTCGCTATCCGACATGGCCTCGACTTCCGGGCCGGTCAGAATACCGTGCGGGTCAATCCCCACCTCCAGGCAAATACGGGTAGTGACTATCGGGTTGTCGCCGGTCAGCACCTTTACCGCCACGCCGTTATCGCGCAGCGCGGTAATGGCTTTTTCCGCGCTCTCTTTCGGCGGATCGAGGAACGTCAGCATCCCTTCAATCGTCAGGCCCTGCTCATCGTCGGTGCAAAGCGGCCTCGTGAGGGAGGCATCGTCCAGATGACGCATCGCCACCAGCAGCACGCGGAACCCCTGCGCGTTGTAATCCTGCGTTTTTGCCAGCAGCAGGTCACGGCGCGTCTGGTCCAGCGCCACCACGTTTTCCCCTTCGCGCAGGTGCGTGGCGACCATCAGCATCTCTTCCACCGCGCCTTTGCAGATAAGGCTTCTGCGGCCGTCGCGCACATCTTCCACGGAAACCGACACGCGGCGGCGCACAAAATCGAAGGGCAGCTCATCGAGCTTAACGAACCCCTCCTTAACTCCCGCCGCCAGTCGTCCCTCGCCAAAGCGCAAAATCGCGCGGTCCATCAGGTTGCGGGTGCCGCTCTGGCTGTTGCTGTTGAGCCAGGCCAGCGTCAGCACCCGGCTGCTTTCAGCGCCCGCCGCATCCAGATGATGCTCGAGAATAATGTGGTCCTGGGTCAGGGTGCCGGTTTTATCGGTGCACAGTACGTCCATAGCGCCGAAATTCTGGATAGCGTTCAGCCGCTTGACGATCACTTTACGGCGCGACATGGCGATGGCGCCCTTCGCCAGGTTGGAGCTGACGATCATCGGCAGCATCTCCGGCGTCAGGCCGACGGCGACCGCCAGCGCAAACAGCGAGGCTTCGACCCAGTCGCCTTTGCTGAAGCCGTTGATCAGCAAGACTATCGGCACCATCACCAGCATAAAGCGGATCAGCAGCCAGCTGACGCTGTTCACGCCGCGGTCGAACGCCGTTTGCGTACGTGTACCGACAATGGATTTCGCCAGCGAGCCGAACCAGGTCTGGCCGCCGGTCGCCACCACGACCGCCTGCGCCCTGCCGCTGGTCACGTTGGTGCCCATCAGGCAGATATTGCCCAGCTCCAGCAGGCTTTTGCTGCGATCGGGCGCCGCCAGCTGCTGGCTGTCCTTACCGGAGACGCTCGCCATCACGTCATATTTTTCTACCGGCAGAGATTCGCCGGTGAGAATCGACTGGCTGACGAACAGATCGCGGGACTCCAGCAGCCGGACATCCGCGGGCACCATGTCGCCCGCGGCGAGAAAGATAATGTCGCCCGGCACCAGCTCCTCAACGGCGATTTCCATTTTTAGCGGCTCGTTGCCCTCACCACCGCGACGCAGCACCGTGGCGGTTGTTCTGACCATCGACTTCAGCGCCTGGGCGGCCTTGTTGGTGCGAAACTCCTGCCAGAAACGCAGCAGGCCGCTCAGGCTGACCATGGTCAGAATAATCGTCACCCCCGTCAGGTCAGTTTCTTCACCGCTGCGCAGTGGAAGCCAGAAGTCGGTGAAGAAACTCACGACGGCCAGCGCCATCAGAACGTAAATAAACGGGTTATTGAATGCCTGCAGCAGCTGCACCAGCGCGGGCGGCGCCTGCTCGTGCGCCACCTCGTTGCGGCCATACGCCAGCAGCCGTTCGCGGGCGTCATCGACGTACAGGCCGCGACGATCGCTCTCCAGCCGTGAAAGCGTATGTTCCGGGCTGTTAAACGCTTCCGCTTCAATCGGAAAGCTTTTCTTATTTTGCTTATCATTTTCTGACGTCAGCCGGTTTAATTTCCGGTTTTCTACTTTCATGTCAGTCATGATTTTTCCCCACTTTAAGACGTGTTTATCCCTGCATAAAAAGCTATGCATAATTTTTTATGATATGACTCAGTACGGCGCGTTTATTTTACGCTTATGGGAATCTCCATCATTCCCTCCTTGTTTCAGATAATATTATTTGACGGCCGCAGGGTATCAGTTCCCCACAATGCTCCAGCGCACAGAAGTGATACTTTCATTAACGCCGATTTTACTCATAATAAGGTCGAGCGTTTTCCGGGAATCCGCACCGCTAATAACCTCGGCATGAATCTCTTTATGCCCGGGTTCATCCAGCGACGACGAGCCTAATCCCTGCACGCTCAGAGCAAACTCTTTTGCCACACTTAATAAAAGCTGACGGACCGCGCTTTCATTATCATTCCTGCAGGTAACTTTCAGGACGTAGCGCTTTTCTTCATCCGCCGCCCCGGGATACTGATTAATACGCTGCGCCGCTTCACGCAGTAAAATATTGGCGCACAAAATAATGAGCGTGGCCGCCGCCGCATTCCAGAACTGCCCCAGCCCGCACAGTACGCCGATACCCGCCGAGCACCACAGCGTGGCGGCGGTATTGAGGCCGCGCACGTTCATGCCTTCGCGCATGATGACGCCAGCGCCAAGAAAGCCAATGCCGGAGACTATCTGGGCGGCAATACGGCCGGGGCTGTCAGGCGATGCCGACATGGAGCTAAGAATAAAGACCGCCGCGCCGGTGGCGACCAGCGCATTTGTCCGCAGCCCCGCCATACGTTGACGCCATTGTCTTTCGGCGCCGATCAGCGCCCCCAGCAGCATCGCCGCCAGTAAATTTGAGATATAAGGAAACATCAGCATATGTTCCTCCATTTTTTCTGGAAGAATAAATACGTGCTGTATTCAGCACACGACAAATTGTCACCTTAAACGGTGATTAACGTCGCGCCGACGGCGGAGGGAATAATGAGTGTTTGAACATGAACATGACGATAAACCTCGCGATACGTCGCGTTGTGCAAATTTATCGGGAATGCAATCGTCAATAAGAAGGGATTGCTGCCCGCCAGTTCGGCAAGCAGCGGCAGGAATACGTCGCGTTAGCTTGCCTTGTAAATTAAATAAGGGTGACTGTCCAACGTATTACTCCTGTATGAATTTGTCGTCATTATAGTCAGGCATCGGAGTAAGTAAAGTAAAAAAGGCCAGCCGGAGAGGATTCGTTTAGATTAGCCCGTCGCGGCGCAATATCCCTTTTCCGCCCTGGGTTTTCCTTTTTAAACGCCGGGGACGGGGCTATGCTTAACCGGGTAAGAACAATAACCCTCAGAGGCAATGTCGTGGATAAAGAACTTATCGATGCCGGATACCGGCTCTACCGCGGTGAAAAGATAGATATCTATTTCAACACGCAGCTCTGCCAGCACTCGGGGAACTGCGTACGGGGCAGCAGCCAGCTGTTTAACCTCAAGCGCAAGCCGTGGATTGCGACCGACAGCGTCGACCCGCAGACGGTAATGAAGGTGATAGACACCTGCCCCAGCGGCGCGCTGAAGTATCGTCACAAATAATACCTGGTGAGGGAAAAATGGAAATTCTGGAAGGTCACAACCGTTTTTACGTCAATGATGCCGCCGGCAACCCGCTGGCGGAGGTGGTGTTCGTCCCGACGGGCGACCATCTTGCCATCATCGAGCACACCGATGTCGACGTCAGCCTGAAGGGCCAGGGCGTGGGTAAACAGCTGGTGGCGAAAGTCGTGGAGAAGATGCGTAAGGAAAACCGCAAAATCATCCCGCTATGCCCCTTTGCGAAGCACGAGTTCGACACAACGCCCGCCTACGCGGATATCCGCGCCTAGCGCCGGACGAACGCGCCCCCTCGCAGGCGAGGGGGCGTGAGCCTGACGGTCGCCAGGCGTCTGGTAAACCAGATGCTAAAAATAGGGGGGACTATTTTTAGCAACCGTCAGCATGGCTATTTTTTTAATTCTTTTTTCACTTCATCTTTAATATTCTTCAGCGGACTTTGCGGGTTCTTTTTGCAAAGTTCGATGGTCAGCGGAACCGCCGTCGTCTCGGTTTCATGGAAATCCACGTAGTCGCCGCCTTTAAAATCTTCGTCTTCATTCAGCATCCAGAACGCGACAGGCGCCATGGTCTGCGGGTTGAGGTCGATGAACTCCTGGCAGTTCATGTTCTTAGGGGTGACGTCCTTAGAGACGGCGCTGACGCTGGCGGTAGCCAGCACGGCTGCGGCAAAAATACCTGCCGTAGACAGGGTAAATTTGTTAATCATAATACACTCCATAAACACATAATAAGGCTATGCAAAATACCACCGGCACCACTGAATATGTCGGACGGGCAGATAATACATCGCCAGAAAATAAATGGAGGGGGTTTGCCTGAAAATAGCCATTTGTCATATTTTGCGGCGCTCATTTTTATATTTTCCGGCTGTGATGCTTCTCGCAGCATGGCGAAAGCGCAGCCCGTATTCTGGTAGCTGATAACCTGCGTGGATGATTTTGCCTATGGAACCGCTGCACGCCATCGTCCTGACGGTGGGCCTGTTCGTCCTCACCTTTTTCAACCCCGGCGCAAACCTGTTTGTCGTGGTGCAAACCAGTCTGGCTTCCGGGCGACGGGCGGGCGCGCTGACCGGCCTCGGCGTGGCGCTGGGGGATACGTTTTACTCCGGGTTAGGCCTGTTCGGCATGGCGACGCTCATCACCCAGTGCGAAGGGCTTTTTTCGATCATAAAGATAGTCGGCGGCGGCTATCTGCTGTGGTTCGCAATAAAAAGCATGAAGCGCCAGCCTTCGCCGCAGTCCTCCGCGCTGCTGCAGCCCATTGCCGCGCCGTGGCACGTATTTTTACGCAGCGGCCTGCTGACCTGCCTGTCGAATCCGCAGACCGTGCTGTTTTTTATCAGTATCTTTTCCGTCACGCTCAGCGCCGCCACACCGACATGGGCCAAGCTGCTGGCGTGGTGCGGAATTGTGCTGAGTTCGGTCATCTGGCGGCTCTTTCTCAGCCAGGCCTTCTCGCTGCCCGCCGTGCGCCGCGGCTACGCCCGGGTTCAGCGTATCGCCAGCCGGGCGATCGGCGCGGTGATCGGCGTTTTCGCGCTGAAGCTGATTTACGAAGGGGTGATGCGCAGGTAACCGGAAGGGTAATCACAGCAGCGGGGCGGCCAGCGCCGCCCCGTTTGCGTTAAATCAGTCGCGGGTTTGTACCCAGAATGCGTGAATCAGTCCAGGAATATAACCAAGCAGCGTCAGAATGATGTTAATAATGAACGCCCAGCCAAACCCTTTGCCCAGCAGAACACCCAGCGGCGGGATCAGAATAGTAAAAACAATGCGCCAGAAACCCATATACACTCCACACAAACAGCCAATGAAAAAAAAGAGACCTCTCTCTAAGCATTTCTATTATGCGTCAGCATGGTTGGGTTGTCCGGTGCGTTTACCCTGTTTTACATGTTTTTAACAAATACTCACATCCCTCACCGCAAAACGAATTAGATTAAAAAATCATTCAGCGATTTGCCGCCAGCCAGCGCCTGTGCGATGGGTTTTGGCGTTCTGCCCTGTCCGGTCCAGGTTTTCATTTCGCCGTTCACATCGGTGTAGCGATATTTCGCCGGACGCGGCGCCCGTTTTTTCACCCCGTCACAGACGCCCGGCGCGGTGGTGAAAAGATCCTGCACGGAGATACCTTCCGCCTGCATCGCCTCAAGCCAGGTGGAGATTTTTTCCTGCTTCTGCGCCTGACTCTGGCGATGCTCCTGCGCCTGCGCACGTTTTTCTTCAGTGACGACCCTGACCTTTTCCAGCATTTCGTCAAGAACGTCAATGGAGAATTCCCGTGACATCGCGCGTAATAAGCGCATGTTATTCAATTTATTTAACATGAGTGACATATATTATTTAAATCCTTTGAGGTGTTGGCAAAAGCAAACTACAGCGCCGAGTGTATTATATTTGTCATGCAGACTCCAGCCACCAGAGTACATCATGGCTAATTTCAACATTATTCTGATTATATTTAATAATAATGGACGACAGTTTTATATATATAAAAGGATGAATACCTTTGTATGACCTGAATACCGTTTCAGCGCCTCAGCGATATTATTTGTACGCGAATGCGCCGCAGCCTAGCGGACCTTACAGCCAGTTTTACATAACCACCCATATTAATCGCATAAAAAATCACTGGCTGATTTAGCATCATTATCCAGACTAGTGTTACATCCTGGTTAAAAACACCGTTTGTGACAGGAATCTCAATACCGCGCCTCAGTAACCGCTGACGCTCTCCGGCAGAAAAAAACAGACACAGCATAATCCATTGATTCATAAATATAAATGAGCCGGCAGCAACAAAAATAGCGCCGCGAGTAAAAAACGAACGATTGCAGAGTATTTTATCGACAAAAAGCCATTAAATAAAAATATTTAGCTAGTTGTTAGTTTTATTATAGATAGATACGCTATACACACAAAGTCAGACAACCCATTACTCTGACAGAACGCAATCTTAGCCGATACTTCGCCACTTTTTTCGAGGATCAGACCCATGTTCTCTGCGCAGTCACGCCTGCGTCATGCGGCAGCAGATACGTTCGCGATGGTGGTTTACTGTTCCGTCGTGAACATGCTGATTGAAGTTTTTCTCTCCGGGATGAGCTTTGAGCAGTCGCTTTCTTCGCGTCTGGTGGCGATCCCGGTCAACATACTCATTGCATGGCCGTACGGTTTTTATCGCGACTGGGTAATGCGCCGCGCTCTGCGCATCAGCCCGTCGAAATGGATGAAGAACCTGGCCGACGTGCTGGCCTATGTCACCTTCCAGTCGCCGGTATATGTCGTGATCCTGCTGTCGGTAGGCGCCGACTGGCACCAGATCGCCGCGGCGGTGAGTTCGAATATCGTGGTATCGATGATGATGGGCGCCGTCTACGGCTATTTTCTCGATTACTGCCGCCGCCTGTTTCGGGTCAGCCAGTACGCCTGAATGCTGACGACTGGCATTACGCCAGTCGTCAACTTATTGCCCGTCGCCGAACAACCCATTCAGAAAACGCTCCAGCGCCACTCGCGAACTGAACCCGTGCGGAATACCGTAATGCTCCCGGGCATCACCGCCTAAATAAAGCGGAAACTGCAGGTAGTGATCGCAGGTTTTGATATCCGAAGCGGGTTCCGCCAGCGAAAAACTTCGCTCTTTTAACGCCGGATGAATGATAAGCGCCGTCCTGCCCATACGCGCTTCACGATTGACATAAACATAATTGTCGCCACGCCGATAACCATACGTTTTTTGCGTTACGGCATCCATCGTAAAGCCAACTTTTTCAAGAACGCGCGCCACCTCATCGGGTCGTAAATACATAATCATTCCTCGTTATCTTCTACTGCCACGCCACCTTACCGTATTCAGCATTAACGCCGCTTTCAGAAAAATCCATAAAGCGTCCATGGCGGCGTGATTTACTTCAGACATTTTCCGTTGGGCCGTCGGCGAATATTGGCGAAATTCTGAATTCCCTCTAATACTGTTACTGATAGTGAAGATAATAAATACGCGTCAGCCCCTGCAGGCTTCGGTTTGCAGGGGCATTATTTTATCGCCCGCGCCAGCAGCTGTACCTGTTGCTGCGCCTGCTCTTCGCTCATGATGTTGGTAAAGCTCATCAGCAGCCCTCCCGCGCCACGCGAGGTCAGCCGCCAGTCGCTCAGCGCCTGGACCGCAAGCCCGGCCTCGCGCGCTCGCGCCGCCTGGACGCTGTCGTTACCGTCAACCGCCGCCAGCAGCTGAATGCCGCCCTGCTGCGCCACAACGCGAAATCCCTGCGCGCTGAGCGCCTGCTCAAGCCAGTGCCGCCGCTGGGCGTAGCGCTGACGCATACGTTTAAGGTGCCGCCAGAAGTGCCCCTCGCGGATAAAATCGCTCAGCGTTAGCTGCCAGAGCAGCGGTACGCTACAGGCCGTGAGCGCCGCCTGCTCGCGAAAAGCGGGCACCAGCGGCAGCGGCACCACCAGCCAGGCGGCGCGCAGCGAGGGAAACAGGGACTTGCTGAACGTACCGGCGTAGATCACCCGCTGCGGCGCATCGAGACTTTTTATCGGCGGCAGCGGTTTTCCCTGGTAGCGAAACTCGCTGTCGTAATCATCCTCAATAATCCAGGCATCGCGATGCGCCGCCCAGTCGAGCAGCTGTCTGCGCCTTGCAAGCGACAGCGCCACGCCCAACGGGCTTTGATGAGCGGGCGTCAGCAGAGCAAAACGGGCCTCCGGCGCCTCGCGGATGGCGGCCTCGACGTCCAGCCCCTCCTCGTCCACCGCGGCCGGATAAAACCTCACGCCGTGGCGGGCAATCACCGGGCGAATCAGCGGGAAGCCGGGGTCCTCCAGCCACATGATGTCGCCGGGCTTTGCCAGCGTCTGCAAAATCATCGTCATTGAGGCCGCATACCCGGGGGTGATAAAGATCTGCTCCGGCCGACACTCGATGCTGCGGGAGAAGTGCAGATACCCGGCGATGGCGCTGCGCAGCTCACCTTCTCCGCATACGTCGCCCAGCGCGAGCGCAAAGCGCGTTTGCGTACGCAGCCGCCGCCCCATGACCCGCGCCCACAGCGCGCGCGGGAACAGATCCAGCGCCGGTAACCCGAGCTGAAACGGCTGAGGATGCGGCTGCTCGCCGCCAAACCAGGTTGCCGGGGCGACGGGCGCCGCAGGCGCCAGACGATCGCTGACAAACGTCCCGGCTTGCCCCCGCCGCTCCAGCCATCCCTGCGCCACCAGCTCGCCGTAGGCGGCCTCAACGGTCGCCCGGGACACACCGAGCTCCTGGGCGTACACGCGGCTTGCCGGTAGCCGTTTGCCCGGCGCCAGCTCGCCGGACTCAATCGCCGCCTTCAGCCGCCGGGCTATCTGCCGGTAGCGCGGGCCTGCATTCGCTTCATTCATGGTCTGCTTTTTCCACGCAAAGATGGCTCTCTTTAGCAGTCCATTATAGTGCTACATTTTGCGCATCTTAAGAGGAGAGTAAGCCATGACCACATTACGTCAGCCCTATTACGAGTTGAGCCCGGAAGTCTATAACGCCTTTGGCCAGGCCAAGAAGGCGCTGGAAAAAAGCGAACTGGATCTGACGCTTATCGAACTGGTTTACCTGCGGGTATCGCAGATAAACGGCTGCGCCTTCTGCCTTGAAATGCATAGCAAAGCGCTGCGCAAACGCGGCGTCGACCCGCTGAAGCTGGATGCTCTGGCAGGCTGGCGCGTCAGCCACCAGTTCAGCGAGCGCGAGCGCGTGGCGCTGGCCTGGGCGGAGGAGTTAACCGATATCGCGCGTACCCGCGCCGAGGATGCGGTCTATCAGCCGCTGGAGGAACATTTCACCCCGCGCGAGATTAGCGACCTGACGTTCGCCATCAGCCTGATGAACGCTTTTAACCGCCTCGCCGTCAGCATGCGCATGTAATTGCCTGCAAAATCCCCCCGCCCCATTGCGCCTTGCGATGGGGCTACTTCGAAAATAAATACCATATATTGTATGGTTGATGTTTTATAAATCTACATCTAGTATTTCCGTTATCACTACCCGCACTTACCGACGCTCGCTTTTGCGCCGTTTTGTCACCATGAACGGAAATACAAATCATGCGTATTACTATTTACACTCGAGATAACTGCCTGCAGTGCCACGCCACAAAGCGGGCGATGGACAGCCGCGGCTTCACCTTCGACACCGTCAATCTCGACCAGCATCCTGAAGCGGCGGAAGCCCTGCGCGCCGAAGGGTTCCGCCAGCTGCCGGTGGTGATCGCCGGCGAGCACCGCTGGTCAGGCTTTCGTCCCGACATGATTAACCGTCTGCCTCCTGATGCCGCCTGCGCATGACCACCCTCGTCTATTTCTCCAGCAGCTCCGAAAACACGCACCGCTTTATGCAGCGTCTGGGGCTACCCGCGGTGCGCATTCCGCTCAACGGGCGCGAGCGTATCCGGGTCGATGAGCCCTATATCCTGGTGGTGCCGAGCTACGGCGGCGGGGGGACGGCAGGCGCGGTTCCCCGCCAGGTGATTCATTTTTTAAATGACCCGCACAACCGTCAGCGCATTCGCGGCGTCATTGCGGCGGGCAACCGGAACTTTGGCGACGCCTATGGCCGCGCCGGAGACGTCATCGCGCAAAAATGCGGCGTGCCGTATCTCTACCGCTTCGAGCTGATGGGCACCCGGCGCGATATCGACAATGTGCGAAAAGGAGTGAACGAATTTTGGCAACCACCACCGCAGAACGCGTGATGCAAAACACGACGGATTACCACGCGCTGAACGCCATGCTGAACCTGTACGATGCGTCAGGCCGCATTCAGTTCAGCAAGGACCGCGACGCCGTCGCGGCATTCATGAGCGCCCACGTCCAGCCGAACTCGGCCATCTTCGCCTCCGCGCAGGAGCGGCTCGACTGGCTGGTTGCCGGGGGGTATTACGACGAGGCGGTGCTTACGCGCTACGAACAGGCATTCGTCACCGACCTTTTCGCCTGCGCCAGCGCGTACGGCTTCCAGTTTCAGACCTTCCTCGGCGCCTGGAAGTTTTACACCAGCTATACGCTGAAAACCTTCGACGGCAAACGCTATCTGGAGCATTTCCCCGATCGGGTGGTAATGGTGGCCCTGACGCTGGCTCAGGGCGATGAAGCGCTGGCGCGCCAGTTAACCGATGAAATGCTCAGCGGTCGCTTTCAGCCCGCCACGCCGACCTTCCTGAACTGCGGCAAAATGCAGCGCGGCGAGCTGGTCTCCTGTTTTCTGCTGCGCATCGAAGACAATATGGAGTCGATCGGCCGGGCGGTGAATTCCGCGCTGCAGCTGTCAAAACGCGGCGGCGGCGTGGCGTTTTTGCTGTCGAACCTGCGCGAGGCGGGTGCGCCGATCAAGCGGATTGAAAACCAGTCTTCCGGGGTGATCCCGGTGATGAAAATGCTGGAGGATGCGTTCTCCTACGCCAACCAGCTTGGCGCGCGCCAGGGCGCAGGCGCGGTCTACCTCAACGCTCACCACCCGGACATTCTGCGTTTTCTCGATACCAAACGGGAAAATGCCGATGAGAAAATTCGCATCAAAACGCTGTCGCTGGGGGTGACTATCCCGGACATCACCTTCCGGCTGGCCAGGGAAAATGCCCGGATGGCGCTGTTCTCGCCCTATGACGTTGAACGCCTTTACGGTAAAGCCTTTGGCGATATTGCGGTCACGGAGATGTACGAGCAACTGGTCGCCGACGCGCGGGTGCGTAAAACCTGGATCAGCGCCCGCGAGTTTTTCCAGACGCTGGCCGAGATCCAGTTTGAATCCGGCTACCCCTACATCATGTTTGAAGATACGGTGAACCGCGCAAGCCCGGTGGCCGGACGCATCAACATGAGCAATCTGTGCGCCGAGATCCTGCAGGTCAACAGCGCCTCTGAATTTGATGAAAACCTGGACTACGCCCGCGTCGGGCGCGACATCTCCTGCAACCTCGGTTCGCTGAACATCGCCCATACCATGGACTCCCCGGATTTCGGACGTACCGTGGCAACCGCCGTACGCGCGCTCACGGCGGTGTCGGACATGAGCCACATCCGCGCAGTGCCGTCGATTGAGGCGGGCAACGCGGCCTCGCACGCCATCGGCCTTGGGCAGATGAACCTGCACGGCTATCTGGCGCGGGAAGGTATCGCCTACGGCAGCCCCGAGGCGCTGGAGTTTACCAACCTCTATTTCTGCGCCATCACCTGGCATGCGCTGAATACCTCAATGCTGCTGGCGCGCGAACGCGGCCAAAGCTTTGCCGGTTTCGCGCAGTCGCGCTATGCCAGCGGCGAGTACTTTGCTGCCTATCTGGAGGGCGACTGGCAGCCGAAAACGCAGGTGGTCCGCACGCTGTTTCAGCGCGCCGGGATTACCCTGCCGACGCGCGACATGTGGCGCCAGCTGCGCGACGCGGTGATGCGCTACGGCATTTATAACCAGAACCTGCAGGCGATTGCGCCCACCGGATCTATCTCCTATATCAACCACGCCACCTCCAGCATTCACCCCGTCGCGTCGAAGATTGAGATCCGCAAGGAGGGCAAAACCGGGCGCGTTTACTACCCGGCGCCGTTTATGACCAACGACAACCTGCACCTCTATCAGGACGCGTACGACATCGGACCGGAGAAAATTATCGATACCTACGCCGAGGCGACAAAGCATGTCGACCAGGGGCTGTCGCTGACGCTGTTCTTCCCGGATACCGCAACGACCCGCGATATCAACAGGGCGCAGATTTACGCCTGGAAGAAAGGGATCAAAACGCTGTACTACATCCGCCTGCGCCAGCTCGCGCTGGAAGGCACGGAAATTGAAGGCTGCGTGTCCTGCGCGCTGTAAGGAGCCATGATGAACCGATTAACACGCGTCAGCGCTATTAACTGGAACAGAATCGAGGACGAGAAGGACCTGGAGGTCTGGAACCGCCTGACCAGCAACTTCTGGCTGCCGGAGAAGATTCCGCTGTCCAATGACATCCCGGCCTGGCAAAGCCTGAGCCACGCCGAGCAGCAGTTGACTATCCGCGTCTTCACCGGCCTGACGCTGCTGGATACCGTACAAAATACCGTCGGCGCGCCGTCGCTGATGCCGGATGCGCTCACGCCTCATGAAGAGGCGGTGCTGTCGAATATCGGCTTTATGGAGGCGGTGCACGCCCGCTCGTACAGCTCGATATTCTCCACGCTTTGCCAGAGCAAAGACGTTGACGCCGCCTATGCCTGGAGCGAAGAAAATGCGCCGCTGCAGCAAAAGGCGCGGACAGTCCTCGGGCACTATGCGGCCGACTGCCCGCTGAAGCGCAAAATCGCCAGCGTCTTTCTTGAGTCGTTCCTCTTTTACTCCGGCTTCTGGCTGCCGATGTACTGGTCCAGCCGCGGCAAGCTGACCAACACCGCCGATCTTATCCGACTGATTATCCGCGATGAGGCGGTTCACGGCTATTACATTGGCTATAAGTATCAGAAAGGGCTAGAAAAAATACCCCCCGCCCGGCGAGAAGCGCTCAGGAATGAGGCCGTGGATTTGCTGATGAATCTGTACGAGAACGAGCTGGCCTACACCGAGGCGCTGTACGCGCAGACCGGCTGGACGGAAGAGGTGAAACGCTTCCTGTGCTACAACGCCAATAAGGCGCTGATGAACCTCGGCTACGAGGCGCTCTTCCCGGCGGAAATGGCGGACGTCAACCCGGCGATCCTCGCCGCGCTGTCGCCCAATGCGGATGAAAACCACGATTTCTTTTCCGGCTCAGGGTCGTCATATGTGATGGGTAAAACGGTCGGGACCCACGACGAGGATTGGGATTTTTAACCCGCCATTTTCTGGCATATATCACCCTGGATCGCTCCCGGATATTTCCCCCGGGAGCGAGCTTTATCACAAAAATAAACAAAAAAAAGTTGCATCGTCATTTATGTGACATATTCCGGCGAATTCTCTCAGTTCTCGTTCAATTCCTGCGCATTGACAAAAAAATATCGACTTCCGCGTATTCGTCCTCAGCCCTTATATCACGGGGGATATCGCCTTAACGCGCTACCGATCATTAGCACAAGGCCGGGAAATTGAGGGTTGTTTCAGAATCTGAGTATGTTAGGGTATAGCCAGTCAATTATTTTCATCAGGTAATATATCGACATAAATAATCAACAGGAAATTTTCTATTGCATGTCAATTAAATTAGAAATCAAAAATTTATATAAAGTATTTGGCGAGCATCCGCAGCGCGCCTTTAAATATATTGAAAAAGGCTTATCCAAAGAGCAAATTCTGGAGAAAACGGGCTTATCGCTTGGCGTCAAAAACGCCAGTCTGGCCATTGAAGAAGGCGAGATATTTGTCATCATGGGATTATCCGGTTCGGGTAAATCAACCCTGGTACGCCTTCTCAATCGCCTGATTGAACCTACCCGCGGACAGGTACTGATTGACGGCGTAGATATCGCCAAAATATCAGATACTGAACTTCGCGAGGTGCGCAGAAAAAAGATTGCTATGGTCTTTCAGTCATTCGCTCTGATGCCGCATATGACGGTACTGGATAATACCGCCTTCGGTATGGAGTTAGCTGGCGTACCGGCACAAGCACGCCAGGAAAAAGCCCTCGATGCGCTACAGCAGGTGGGGCTTGGTAATTACGCGCAGGCCTATCCTGATGAACTCTCCGGCGGTATGCGCCAGCGCGTTGGCCTGGCCCGCGCGTTAGCGATTAATCCGGATATTTTATTAATGGATGAGGCCTTCTCGGCGCTCGATCCCTTAATTCGCAGCGAAATGCAGGATGAACTGGTAAAGCTGCAGGCGAAACATCAGCGCACCATTGTCTTTATTTCCCACGATCTCGACGAAGCCATGCGCATCGGCGACCGTATCGCCATTATGCAAAACGGCGAGGTGATACAAGTCGGCACTCCGGATGAAATTCTCAATAATCCGGCAAATGATTATGTCCGGACCTTCTTCCGCGGTGTGGATATTAGCCAGGTATTCAGCGCCAAAGATATTGCCCGCCGAACTCCGGTGGGTCTTATTCGCAAAACGCCGGGATTTGGCCCGCGCTCGGCCCTCAAACTGCTGCAGGATGAAGACCGGGAGTTTGGTTATGTCATCGAGCGTGGAAATAAGTTTGTGGGCATTGTGTCTATCGACTCCCTGAAGACAGCGCTGGCCGACGGCCAGGGTATCGATACCGCGCTGCTCGACGTCCCGCAGGCCGTTGATGCCCAAACGCCGCTCAGCGAGTTGCTCTCCCACGTCGGCCAGGCGCCTTGCGCCGTGCCGGTCACCGATGAAGAACAACAGTACGTCGGCATCATTTCAAAACGAATGCTGCTGCAGGCTTTAGATCGCGAGGGGGCAACCAATGGCTGATCAATCCAATCCGTGGGTAACCACACCGGCGGCGGACAGCGCCGCGCAAACCGCCGACGCCTGGGGCTCGCCGACGGCAGCGCCGACAGCCAACGGCGGCGCCGACTGGCTTACCAGTGCGCCCGCGCCGCAGGCCGAACACTTCAATATTATGGATCCGTTCCATAAGACGCTGATCCCGCTCGACAGCTGGGTCACCCACGGCATCGACTGGGTGGTGATGCATTTCCGCCCGCTGTTTCAGGGGATCCGCGTGCCGGTGGATTATATTCTCAGCGCCTTTCAGCAGCTGCTGCTCGGCATGCCCGCCCCGGCGGCGATCGTGCTGTTCGCGCTGATCGCCTGGCAAATCGGCGGCGCCGGGATGGGGGTCGCCACGCTGGCGTCGCTTTTCCTGATCGGCGCCATCGGCGCCTGGTCGCAGGCGATGGTGACGCTGGCGCTGGTGCTGACCGCCCTGCTGTTCTGCGTGATCATCGGCCTGCCGCTCGGCATCTGGCTTGCCAGAAGCCCGCGGGCGGCGAAAATTATTCGTCCACTGCTCGACGCGATGCAGACCACCCCGGCGTTTGTCTATCTGGTGCCGATTGTGATGCTGTTTGGCATCGGCAACGTGCCGGGCGTGGTGGTCACCATTATCTTTGCCCTGCCGCCGATCGTGCGCCTGACGATCCTCGGGATTAACCAGGTACCGGCCGATCTTATCGAGGCCTCGCGCTCGTTTGGCGCCAGCCCGCGCCAGATGCTGTTCAAAGTACAGCTGCCGCTGGCGATGCCGACCATTATGGCCGGGGTAAACCAGACGCTGATGCTGGCGCTCTCCATGGTGGTGATCGCCTCGATGATCGCCGTCGGCGGCCTGGGCCAGATGGTGCTGCGCGGCATCGGCCGTCTTGATATGGGCCTTGCCACCATCGGCGGCGTCGGCATCGTCATTCTCGCGATTATTCTCGATCGCCTGACCCAGGCGGTGGGTCGCGACTCCCGCAGCAAAGGGAACCGTCGCTGGTACACCACCGGCCCCGTAGGGCTGTTTACCCGCCCTTTCACTAAGTAACGATGTAGCTCCCCCGGCGGCGACTGTCGCCGGGTCTACAGCGTCCCACCTGAAAATAAGGAACAACGATGCGACATCACCTCATCTTTGCCACCGCGTTTGCCGCCTTTGTCTCTGCAAGCAGCGTCGCGGCTGAGCTGCCTGGTAAAGGCATTACCGTCCAGCCGGTGCAGAGCACCATCTCCGAAGAGACCTTCCAGACGCTGCTGGTCAGCCGCGCGCTGGAGAAGCTGGGCTATACCGTTAACGCGCCGAGCGAAGTAGATTACAACGTCGGCTACACCTCAATTGCCTCTGGCGATGCCACTTTTACCGCCGTGAACTGGCAGCCGCTGCATGACGACATGTACGCCGCCGCGGGCGGGGATAAAAAGTTTTATCGCGAGGGTGTTTTCGTGACCGGCGCGGCGCAGGGCTACCTTATCGATAAGAAAACCGCCGAGAAGTATCACATCGCCAGTATCGACAGGCTCAAGGATCCGCAAATCGCCCGGCTGTTCGACACCAATGGCGACGGCAAAGCGGATCTCACCGGCTGTACGCCTGGCTGGGGCTGCGAAGCGGTCATTAACCACCAGATTGGCGCCTACGGCCTGAGCAACACCGTGGTGCACAACCAGGGCAACTACGCAGCGATGATGGCCGATACCATCACCCGTTATAAAGAAGGCAAACCGGTGCTGTACTACACCTGGACGCCCTACTGGGTAAGCGATGTGCTGAAGCCGGGCAAGGACGTGGTCTGGCTGCAGGTGCCGTTCTCCTCCATGCCAGGCGAGCAGAAGGATATCGATACCAAACTGCCGAACGGCGCCAACTACGGCTTCCCGGTCAACACCATGCATATTGTGGCGAATAAGGCCTGGGCGGAGAAAAACCCGGCGGCGGCGAAGCTGTTCTCGCTGATGAAGCTGCCGATTGCCGATATCAACGCCCAGAACGCGATGATGCATGAAGGCCACGCTTCGCAAGCGGATATCCAGGGTCATGTTGACGGCTGGATCGGCGCCCATCAGCAGCTGTTCGACGGTTGGATCCAGCAGGCGCTGGCGGCACAGAAATAACCCACCTGCCGATGCCCTCTCCTTCGCCGGAGAGGGGATGACGCCTTAACCGCACAAAACAACACGCGACAAATCAACGCCCTTCACAAACCTTCGTTATGATGAGTTTCCGGAAACATAATCACCTGGTAAACGATTCCTGAACACAATGACGAAACACGCTCACGGGCTTAGCCCTTCGCTGATACTGCTGATGTCCGTCGCGACCGGCCTTGCCGTCGCCAGCAACTACTACGCGCAACCGCTGCTCGATACCATCGCGCGCGCCTTTTCCCTCAGCGCCGGACAGGCCGGGTTTATCGTGACCGCCGCCCAGCTCGGCTACGCCGCGGGCCTGCTGTTTCTGGTGCCGCTCGGCGATATGTTTGAACGCCGCGCGCTGATCGTCTTCATGACCCTGCTGGCCGCTGGCGGTATGCTGATCACCGCCAGCAGCCAGTCGCTCGGCGTGATGATCCTCGGCACCGCGCTGACGGGGCTCTTCTCCGTGGTGGCGCAAATTCTGGTGCCGCTGGCGGCCACCCTCGCCACGCCGGATAAGCGCGGTAAAGTGGTCGGCACCATCATGAGCGGGCTGCTGCTGGGGATCCTGCTTGCCCGTACGGTGGCGGGTTTACTCGCCGACCTTGGCGGCTGGCGTACGGTCTACTGGCTGGCGTCGGCGCTGATGGCGCTGATGGCGTTTGCGCTGTGGCGCGGCCTGCCGAAGGTGAAGCAGGAAACCCATCTGAATTACCCGCAGCTGTTGGGATCGGTGTTCAGCCTGTTTATCCATGACCGCCTGCTGCGCACCCGCGCCCTGCTCGGCTGCCTGACCTTCGCCAACTTCAGCATTCTCTGGACGTCAATGGCCTTTCTGCTGGCCGGCGCGCCGTTTCACTTTTCCGAAGGGGTTATCGGCCTGTTCGGCCTGGCGGGCGCGGCGGGGGCGCTCGGCGCGCGTCCGGCGGGCGGGCTGGCGGATAAGGGCAAATCGCACCTCACCACCACCAGCGGCCTGCTGTTGCTGCTGCTCTCCTGGGGCGCCATCTGGTACGGGCAGAGCTCGGTCATCGCCCTGATCGTCGGTATTCTGGTGCTGGATCTGACGGTGCAGGGGGTGCATATCACCAACCAGACGGTGATTTATCGCGTGCAGCCGCAGGCGCGTAACCGCCTGACGGCAGGTTACATGACCAGCTACTTCATCGGCGGAGCCGCAGGCTCGCTGCTGTCGGCATCCGCCTGGCAACATGCGGGGTGGTCCGGCGTTTGCCTCGTGGGCGTAACGATGGCGGCGCTGAACCTGCTGGTCTGGTGGCGTGGCTTCCACCGTCAGGAGGCGGCAGCCTGAATTGCCACCTGGCGATGGCCTCATTATGTGACCGGGGTGTTAAGGCCCCCCTGAGTCTGCTAAGGTTATATCAACTGGTTATCAGAGTGACTGTTTCACAGGGAAATAATTTATATACCGTGATGAAAGCGCCGATAGCCGTTGATTCCACCCTTTTCCGCCAGACAAATTCCGTGCTGGATCAATTGTCCGAACACATGGGTTTGGTTGATTAATTCATTTACTTTATTTGTCACTATCGTTACTATATCGGCTGAAATTAATGAGGTCATGCCCAAATGGATAGTTCGTTTACGCCCATTGAACAAATGCTAAAATTTCGCGCCAGCCGCCATGAGGATTTCCCGTACCAGGAAATTCTTCTGACCCGCCTGTGTATGCACATGCAGGGCAAGCTGCTGGAAAACCGCAATAAAATGCTGAAAGCTCAAGGGATTAACGAGACATTATTTATGGCGTTAATCACGCTGGAGTCTCAGGAAAATCATAGTATTCAGCCGTCAGAGCTGAGCTGTGCGCTGGGGTCCTCGCGGACTAACGCCACGCGAATCGCTGATGAACTTGAAAAACGCGGCTGGATCGAACGTCGCGAAAGCGATAACGATCGCCGCTGCCTGCATCTGCAGTTAACCGATAAAGGCCATCAATTTTTGCGTGAAGTTCTGCCGCCGCAGCATAACTGTCTGCATCAACTCTGGTCATCGCTGACTGCAGAAGAGAAAGATCAACTTGAGCGCATCACCCGTAAGCTTCTTACCCGCCTTGATCGGATGGATGAAGACGGTGCTGTTTTAGAGGCGCTGCGCTAAGCGCCATACTCGCTCAATATCCTGATTACATAACGAAAACTGACGGGCCGGCAGCGAAAAACTGCTGGCCTTTCTGGTGAACAGGTCGGCCCAGCCGATGTGAAATAATAAGATCGTGGAGAAAAACATGAGCGCGAATGCGGAGACCCAAACCCCGCAGCAACCAGCGAACAAGAAGGGCAAACGCAAGGGCGCCCTTCTGCTGCTGACCTTGCTCTTTATTCTTATTGCCGTGGCATATGGGATTTATTGGTTTTTGGTACTGCGTCATTACGAAGAGACCGATGACGCGTACGTGGCAGGGAATCAGGTGCAAATCATGGCGCAGGTGTCAGGCAGCGTGACGAAAGTCTGGGCTGATAACACTGACTATGTGCAAAAAGGCGACGTGCTCGTCAGCCTTGACCCCACCGATGCTAAACAGGCGTTCGAGAAAGCGCAGACGCAGCTGGCCTCCAGCGTCCGTCAGACCCGCCAGCTGATGATCAACAGCAAACAGCTGCAGGCGAATATCGACGTGAAGAAAACTGCGCTCTCGCAGGCGCAAACCGATCTCAACCGCCGTATTCCGCTCGGCACCGCCAACCTGATTGGCCGTGAAGAGCTGCAGCACGCCCGTGACGCCGTTGCCAGCGCGCAGGCGGAGCTGGACGTGGCTATCCAGCAATACAACGCCAACCAGGCGATGGTGCTGGCCACGAAGCTGGAAGAACAGCCGGCGGTGCAGCAGGCCGCCACCGAAGTGCGCAACGCCTGGCTGGCGCTGGAACGTACCAAAATCGTCAGTCCGATGACCGGCTACGTCTCCCGCCGCTCCGTGCAGCCTGGCGCGCAGATAAGCCCGACCACCCCGCTGATGGCCGTGGTTCCGGCGTCAGACCTGTGGGTGGACGCTAACTTTAAAGAAACGCAGCTGGCGCATATGCGTATCGGCCAGCCCGCCACCATCACCAGCGACATCTACGGCGACAGCGTGAAGTACACCGGTAAAGTCGTCGGTCTGGACATGGGTACCGGCAGCGCGTTCTCCCTGCTTCCGGCGCAGAACGCAACCGGCAACTGGATCAAAGTGGTACAACGTTTGCCGGTGCGTATTGAACTGGATGCCAAACAGCTCGCGGAACACCCGCTGCGTATCGGTCTGTCGACCCTGGTTGAGGTAGATACCTCCAACCGCGACGGTCAGATACTGGCAAGCCAGGTGCGCAGCAGCCCGGTTTACGAAAGTAATGCCCGCGAAATCAGCCTCGATCCGGTGAATAAACTGATTAATGGCATCGTCCAGGCGAACGCGAACTAATCCGGGGTGGGCGTAATGCAACAGCAACAACCGCAGAAACCACTGGAAGGTGCGCAGCTGGTCATCATGACCATCGCGCTGTCGCTGGCGACGTTTATGCAGGTGCTGGACTCCACCATCGCTAACGTGGCTATCCCGACGATCGCCGGTAACCTTGGCTCCTCGTTGAGCCAGGGGACCTGGGTGATTACCTCGTTCGGCGTGGCGAACGCCATTTCAATTCCGATTACCGGCTGGCTCGCCAAACGCGTCGGGGAAGTGAAGCTGTTTCTCTGGTCGACGATCGCGTTTGTTATCGCCTCCTGGGCGTGCGGCGTCTCCAACAGCCTGACGATGCTTATCTTCTTTCGCGTGATCCAGGGTATCGTCGCCGGGCCGCTGATCCCGCTCTCCCAGAGCCTGTTACTGAACAACTACCCGCCAGCGAAGCGCTCCGTCGCGCTGGCCCTGTGGTCGATGACGGTGATCGTGGCGCCCATCTGCGGCCCGATCCTCGGCGGGTATATCAGCGACAACTATCACTGGGGCTGGATTTTCTTCATCAACGTGCCGATCGGCGGCGTGGTGGTGCTGATGACGCTGCAAAGCCTGCGCGGGCGCGAAACCCGCACCGAGCAGCGGCGCATTGACGCCATCGGCCTGGCGCTGCTGGTGATCGGTATCGGCAGCCTGCAGATCATGCTCGACCGCGGTAAAGAGCTGGACTGGTTTAACTCAACGGAAGTGGTGGTGCTGACGGTCGTGGCGGTGATCGCCATCAGCTTCCTGATCGTCTGGGAGCTGACCGACGATAACCCGATAGTCGACCTGTCGCTGTTTAAGTCGCGAAACTTCACCATCGGCTGTCTGTGCATCAGCCTCGCCTACATGCTCTACTTCGGCGCTATCGTACTGCTGCCGCAGCTGCTGCAGGAGGTCTATGGCTATACGGCCACCTGGGCCGGGCTGGCGTCGGCGCCGGTTGGGGTGATCCCGGTTATCCTGTCGCCGATTATCGGCCGTTTCGCCCATAAGCTCGACATGCGACGGCTGGTCACCTTCAGCTTTATTATGTATGCCGTGTGCTTCTACTGGCGCGCTTATACGTTTGAGCCGGGAATGGACTTCGGCGCGTCGGCGTGGCCGCAGTTTATTCAGGGCTTCGCGGTGGCCTGCTTCTTTATGCCGCTCACCACCATTACCCTGTCCGGCCTGCCGCCGGAGCGGCTGGCGGCGGCATCGAGCCTGTCAAACTTTACCCGTACGCTGGCGGGCTCTATCGGCACATCGATTACCACCACCATGTGGACTAACCGGGAAGCGATGCACCATGCGCAGCTTACCGAGTCGGTGACGCCGTTCAACAGTAACGCGCAGCAAATGTACGATCAGCTGCAGTCGCTGGGGATGACCCAGCAGCAGGCTTCCGGCTGGATAGCCCAGCAGATCACCAGCCAGGGTTTGATCATTTCCGCTAACGAGATCTTTTGGATGTCGGCGGGGATCTTTCTCATCCTGCTGGGGCTTGTCTGGTTCGCCAAACCCCCGTTCGGCGCGGGCGGTGGCGGCGGAGGCGCGCACTAGAAAGCAAAAAGCCAGTTCATCATGAACTGGCTTTTTTTGTATCAGGAACGAGACTAGATGTGCAGTTCCTGCAGCTTCTCTTTCGGCAGCGCCAGCTCTTCATTGCTGTTCACGCGTACGCCGCGATCGATAATGTGGTGAGCAATCTCCTGCGCTTCTTCCAGCGAGTGCATAGTGTAGGTGCCGCACTGGTAGACGTTCAGCTCAGGGATCTGGCTCTGGTCTTTCACCTTCAGCACGTCGGCCATCGCCGCTTTCCAGGCCTCGGCCACGCGGGTTTCATCCGGCGTGCCGATCAGGCTCATGTAAAAACCGGTACGGCAGCCCATCGGCGAAATATCGATGATTTCCACGCCGTTGCCGTTGAGGTGATTGCGCATGAAACCCGCAAACAGGTGCTCAAGGGTGTGAATACCGCGTTCCGGCATCACTTCTTTGTTAGGTACGCAAAAACGCAGGTCAAATACGGTGATCGCATCGCCGTGCGGGGTGTGCATGGTCTTCGCTACGCGAACTGCAGGTGCTTCCATTCGGGTATGGTCGACCGTGAAGCTATCTAATAACGGCATTCGTCACCTCCGATAGTGATTTTTTTAAAAAAAATTGAACTCTTTCGTACGGGGCGAGTCTGAGTATATGAAAGACGCGCATTTGTTATCATCATCCCTGACTTCAGAGATGAAATGTTTGGCCACAGTGATGTGGCCTTTTTCTTTTCTGTCAGGCAAAACGCGCAACCAGCGCGGAAAACGGCTCGCTATCCGCCGCCTCGATTTCACGCTGACGCGCCACCGATGCTTCCCGCTCTGCGTCAAAATCCGCTTCACTCAGAATCTCCAGCGGCTCTTCCCGCAGCAGAGTCCGGTATGCATCGCCGAGCGCTTTCCCCGTCCCCCCGATTCCTTGATCAATCATAGAACGCAAAATGCGCGCCGAAAACGTTAATTCCGGGTCATCAAAGCAGGCGACCAGCTCGTCGCACACGTTCTGATACGCCTGACCGCCGTCAATGCCGTCCAGCGTCTGGGCAACGCGCTTGAGATCGCGGAACAGGTCTTTCCCCACCTTCGGCAGCGGGAACTGCGCGGTCTCACAGCCGATACCTAACGTCAGGCCCGGCTTACGCCCTTCAAGGATCACGCGATTCCAGTTCGTGCGCGTGCACAGCAGCTCGTCGCTGCTCATTTCCGGCGCATCCGCCAGCACGCACCAGACCATGAACAGGTCGAGGAAACGCACCTGCTGTTCGTCGACGCCGATCGGCGAGAACGGGTTAATATCCAGCGAGCGCACTTCAATATATTCAATGCCGCCGCGCAGCAGCGCGTCCGACGGCGTTTCGCCGCTACGGGTCACGCGTTTCGGGCGAATCGGCGCGTACAGCTCGTTTTCAATCTGCAGAATGTTGCTGTTAATCTGCAGATGCTTGCCGTCTTTCTGCAGGCCGATTCTGGCGTACTCTTCCGACGGTGTTTTAATCGCCCGCTTCAATCCTGCCACATAGCCGTGCAGATCGTTAAACGTAATTCCGAGATTGCTTTGCGATTTATTGGTATAGCCCAAATCGCTCAGGCGCAGCGACGTCGCATACGGCAGGTAATACATCCCGCATTCGGTTTTCTCAAACGGCAGCGTCGTCGGCTTCCCTTGCAGGAACGAAGAGCAAATGGCCGGAGAAGCGCCGAACAGATAGGGGATCACCCAGCCGAAACGGTAATAGTTGCGGATAAGGCGGAAGTAGCCGGCGGAAATCGCCTCTTTGTCGTTCTCGGCATCATCAATGCCGCACTTCGCCTGCCAGAACGCCATCGGCAGCGAGAAGTTGTAGTGCACGCCGGAGATAGTCTGCATCAGCGCGCCATAGCGGTTTTTCAGCCCTTCGCGGTACAGCGTTTTCAGCCGTCCCGCGTTGGACGTCCCGTACTGCGCCAGCTCAATATCCTGGCCCGGCGCAATGTAGCACGGCATACTCAACGGCCACATGCGCTCATCGCCCAGCTTACGCGCGGTATAGCGATGCACATCGCGCATGAAGGTCAGCATATGATCGATATCGCCATCCACCGGAGTGATAAACTCCAGCAGCGCTTCCGCAAAATCGGTGGTGATCCACTTATGCGTCAGCGCCGAACCGAGCGCCTGTGGATGTCCTGTCGTTGCCAGTGTGCCATCTGCATTGACACGCAGCGTTTCGCGCTCGAGCCCGCGCTGGATCCCCTTAATCGCCTGAGGATGTTTTTCCAGCCAGGCCAGCGCCTGTGATACGTCCGGGATCAAATTGACCTCCCGCCTGTCGAAATCATTCTATTAAGCATAATTGTAATGGTTGACGATTAAAGGTCACAATCAGTCCAATTAGTGCCACCACGTCATACCCTGAAGCGTTGCGGCCGCAAGAAGCACGTAGCGCAGCGCTTTGCCAAGGCATAAGAAAAAAAGTACCGGTCCCCACGAAATGCGCATCCATCCTGCCAGCAGACAGAGCAGATCGCCCACGACAGGCATCCAGCTCAGCAGCAGCGTGGCGGCGCCGTAGCGCCTGAGCCAACCCACCGCTTTATCCTGCCAGCGTGATTTCTCACGCAACGGGAACAAACGTCCAAGAATAACGTTAGTTGCCCCTCCAAGGCTATTACCCATTGTTGCTATTAACACGAGCAGCCATGGGTGACTGACCTTCGCCAGCAGCATGCCGACCAGAACAACCTCAGAATTGCCTGGCAGCAGCGTCGCGCTCAGAAAGCTGCTGGCAAACAGCGAAAACAGCGCTAATGCGTCGCTCACAGCAGACGCACGTCCACAGCGTCCATTCCCGCGCTTTTAGCCGCCTGCAGGCCAAAATCAGCATCTTCAAACACCACGCACCGGCCGGGTTCAACCCCCATCTGCGAGGCGCACAGCAGGAAGGTATCAGGCGCAGGTTTATGATTTTTGACATGATCCGCCGCCACAACGGCGGAGAAATAGTGGCGTAACCCCAGATGCGTCAGCAGCGCCTCAGCAATAGCGCTTTCGCTGCCGGTGCCGACCGCCATCGGACGTCGGCCGTGCCACGCTTTGACGACATCAATCAGCGGCAGCGGACGGACGGTATCCAGCAGCATGGTTTTCACGGCATCGGTTTTCTCCCGCGCCAGCGCATACGGGTCGAGGGAGGCATGATGCTGTTCGATAATCGCCTGCGCAATCCGCCAGGTTGGAGCGCCGTTCAACGCCACCATTGCCTGCTCATCGAAACGCATGTCGTAGCGGCCAAGCACCTCACGCCAGGCCTGCCGATGGGTCGGTTCGGTATCCAGGATGGTGCCATCCATGTCGAAAATCAGCCCTGCATAACGTTCGTACATCGAATCCTCACAAACCGGGTAACGGAACGCTACTTTAGCGTAAAAGAGGGGAAGTTGTCGCCGCCCGCGGCACAAACAATAAAGGCACCATCCGGTGCCTTTAGGGGAGGAATGTCTGTATTGCGCTATTTAACCCGCATGCCGTTCTCGACGACACGCACCCCGGTTACGCCACGGGTAATCTCAACAGCGCGGTTAGCAATAGCCTGAGAAGTGACAAAGCCGCTCAGCTGCACGCGCCCCTTAAAGGTCACTACGCTAATTTCAGAGGATTTGATGTCTTTATCACTGAACAGAGCCGATTTCACTTTGGTGGTGATCACGGTGTCATCGATATAGCCGCCGGTGCTTTCCTTCGTTGAGGAACCAGCGCAGCCCGCCAGCGAAAACGCGACAATTATCGCTGCGCAAAACGCAGACACAGCTTTGAGCCATTTCATGGATTTCTCTCCTTGCTACCTGAATGCAGAATGATAACTACTATAAACTAGCCTGAAAGGAGAAAATTGCCAATGAGAATCAGATGATTAAGCGCATTTTAGCGCAACGGAAATAGGAAAATCTTCAGAGACAGGGGCATTAAGAAGGGAGGAGATGGTGCATCCGGGAGGATTCGAACCTCCGACCGCTCGGTTCGTAGCCGAGTACTCTATCCAGCTGAGCTACGGATGCATCGGGATTACTGCTTTACTACTGATATTACGAATAACGCGATATGGTGCATCCGGGAGGATGACTCGGCTTCGCCTCGCCCTGACGGGCCGTTGCTTACGCAACGTTATCCTCCCTGGTGCTGGCGATTATCGCGCAGACCATGACACAGTCTTTGCCGCTGTTATCCTGGAGAATATGGTGCATCCGGGAGGATTCGAACCTCCGACCGCTCGGTTCGTAGCCGAGTACTCTATCCAGCTGAGCTACGGATGCATCGGGATTGCTGCTTTACTACTGATATCACGTATCGCGTAAAAGATGGTGCATCCGGGAGGATTCGAACCTCCGACCGCTCGGTTCGTAGCCGAGTACTCTATCCAGCTGAGCTACGGATGCATCGGGATTACTGCTTTACTACTGATATCTGGCGTCGTTACTAAAACCACACCAGGTAAGAGATGGTGCATCCGGGAGGATTCGAACCTCCGACCGCTCGGTTCGTAGCCGAGTACTCTATCCAGCTGAGCTACGGATGCAAAATGGCGGTGAGGCGGGGATTCGAACCCCGGATGCAGCTTTTGACCGCATACTCCCTTAGCAGGGGAGCGCCTTCAGCCTCTCGGCCACCTCACCACACGCCTCTTACGAGTGCTTCGAAGAACTTGTTTAAGCTCATCGTCGCTGCGTGGCGCACATATTACTTTCTGGGACTTATAAGTCAAACAATTTTTCCAGCACTTTTATCGTTTGCACACTTCACGTTCAATTAGCCTGCAAAAGCGGCAAAAAGAGCGATTAATCAACATAGATCTGCGGCGTCACGAGAAAAAGGATGAGCGAAGAAAAGGGATATTCAGAGGGGTAACGCTGGAGGATTGCGTCTCACCGTAGAGTGAGACGCAGAGAAATCAGTAACTGGACTGCTGGGATTTTTCAGCCTGGATACGCTGGTAGATCTCTTCACGATGGACAGAGACTTCTTTAGGGGCATTTACGCCGATGCGCACCTGGTTGCCCTTCACCCCTAAAACTGTCACGGTGACCTCATCGCCTATCATGAGGGTCTCACCAACTCGACGAGTCAGAATCAGCATTCTTTGCTCCTTGAAAGATTAAAAGAGTCGGGTCTCTCTGTATCCCGGCATTATCCGTCATATAACGCCAAAAAGTAAGCGATGACAAACACGTAAACGTGTAAGCAGTCACGGCATCACATTCTGTTAAACGTAAGTTTAGCCGATTTACACAATTTCAACCTGACTTTATCGTTATCAGTATTGCGACGGCGAGACGCCAAAACGCCGGAGCGTAAGGCGTCTGCCGCGTTATTGTTATTACAGTTTTGCGCTAACCCAGCCTTTTACGCTGGCCAGTGCTGCAGGAAGAGCCGCTGCGTCAGTACCACCGGCTTGCGCCATGTCCGGACGACCGCCCCCTTTACCACCCACCTGCTGGGCGACCATACCAATCAGCTCTCCGGCTTTCACACGGTCCGTCACATCCTTAGAGACGCCCGCAATCAGAGAAACCTTACCTTCTGCGACCGTGGCCAGTACGATGACGGTAGAACCTAACTGGTTCTTGAGATCGTCAACCATGGTGCGCAGCATCTTCGGCTCAACGCCGGCAAGCTCACTTACCAGCAGCTTAACGCCGTTAATCTCTTCCGCTTTGCTGGAAAGGCTCGCACTCTCCTGCGCTGCCGCCTGCTCTTTCAGCTGCTGCAGCTCTTTTTCCAGCTGGCGCGTACGCTCCAGCACGGTACGAACTTTGTCCGCCAGATTATGGCTGTCGCCTTTGAGCAGCTGCGCAACGTCGCTCAGCAGATCGCTCTCAGCGTGCAGGCTGGCAATTGCGCCCTCGCCCGTTACCGCTTCAATACGACGAACGCCCGCCGCCGTACCGGATTCAGAGGTAATACGGAACAGACCGATATCGCCAGTGCGCGAGGCATGCGTACCGCCGCACAGCTCGGTGGAGAAGTCGCCCATGCTCAGCACGCGTACGCGATCGTCGTATTTCTCGCCGAACAGCGCCATCGCGCCTTTCGCTTTCGCGTCTTCCAGCTCCATGACGTGGGTTTCGACCGGCAGGTTGCGGCGGATCTGCGCATTGACCAGATCTTCCACTGCGCGGATCTCTTCCGGCTTCATGGCTTCAAAATGGGAGAAGTCGAAGCGCAGCGCTTTGTCGTTCACCAGCGAACCTTTCTGCGCCACGTGCGTACCCAGCACATCGCGAAGCGCGGCGTGCATCAGGTGCGTCGCCGAGTGGTTCAGACGGATACGCGCGCGGCGGACCTCGTCAACATCAGCCTGTACGGCGTCGCCCACCTTCAGGCTGCCGTTGCTCAGTTTGCCGAGATGACCAATCGCCTGACCATATTTTTGCGTGTCGCTGACCGCAAAGCCAAAGCCTGCGCCTTTCAGTTCGCCCTTATCGCCGACCTGACCGCCAGATTCCGCATAGAACGGCGTCTGATCGAGAATGACAACCGCATCCTGACCGGCGTTAATGCTGTTAACCGCTTTACCGTCGACGAACAGCGCGGTCACTTTACCGTTCAGTTCAAGATGGTCGTAGCCTTTAAACTCCGACGCGCCGTCAACGCGGATCATAGCGTTATAGTCAGCGCCAAAGCCGCTGGACTCACGCGCGCGGCGGCGCTGTTCTTCCATCGCGGCTTCGAAGCCGGCTTCGTCAACTTTGATATTGCGCTCACGGCAAACGTCCGCCGTCAGGTCAACCGGGAAACCGTAGGTATCGTACAGACGGAACGCGGTTTCGCCGTCCAGCGTATCGCCGGACAGTTTCGCCAGCTCTTCGTCGAGCAGCGCCAGGCCACGCTCAAGCGTACGGGCGAACTGCTCCTCTTCGGTTTTCAGAATCTGTTCAACCTGCGCCTGCTGACGCTTCAGGTCATCGCCTGCGGAACCCATTACCTCAACCAGCGGCCCAACCAGCTTGTAGAAGAAGGTATCCTTCGCGCCCAGCATGTTACCGTGACGAATGGCGCGGCGAATGATGCGGCGCAGCACGTAGCCACGGTTCTCGTTGGACGGAATAACGCCGTCGGCAATCAGGAACGCGCAGGAGCGGATATGGTCGGCAATAACGCGCAGCGATTTGTTGCTCAGATCGGTCGCGCCGGTCACTTTCGCCACGGCCTGAATCAGCGTGCGGAACAGGTCGATGTCGTAGTTAGAGTTAACGTGCTGTAGCACCGCGGCAATACGCTCAAGGCCCATACCGGTATCCACGGACGGCTTCGGCAGCGGTTCCATGGTGCCATCAGCCTGGCGGTTAAACTGCATGAAGACGATGTTCCAGATTTCGATATAGCGGTCGCCGTCCTCTTCCGGGCTGCCCGGAGGTCCGCCCCAGATGTGGTCGCCATGATCGAAGAAAATCTCGGTGCACGGGCCGCAGGGACCGGTGTCGCCCATCTGCCAGAAGTTGTCAGAGGCGTACGGCGCGCCTTTGTTGTCGCCGATGCGGATAATACGCTCACGCGGAACGCCCACTTCGTTTGCCCAGATGTCGAAAGCTTCGTCATCGGTCTCATAGACGGTGACCCACAGCTTCTCTTTCGGCAGCGCAAACCAGTTATCCCCGGTCAGCAGTTCCCAGGCATATTTAATCGCATCATGCTTGAAGTAGTCGCCGAAGCTGAAGTTGCCCAGCATTTCGAAGAACGTGTGGTGGCGCGCGGTGTAACCGACGTTTTCCAGATCGTTGTGCTTACCGCCCGCGCGCACGCAGCGCTGCGCGGTCGTTGCGCGGGAATAATTACGTTTATCGAGACCCAGGAACACGTCTTTGAACTGGTTCATCCCGGCGTTGGTAAACAGCAGGGTCGGGTCGTTGTTCGGCACCAGGGAGCTGCTGGCAACTACCTGATGTCCCTTGCTATGGAAAAAGTCGAGAAACGCCTGACGGATCTCAGCGGTGCTCTTGCTCATAATTATCCTGAAATCAAGCTAACGGATTGTTGCAGGCGCGATTGACCGGTTTTTAGACAGTCAGGCCACCTGGCGGAAAAAAGTGGGAATAAGATAAGTTTTCTTTAGAGGGAAGTAAAATCCAGGATGGTTCTATCTGCAAAAATACGCCAAATAGTCGCGTTTCGTGACGGATGACGTATGAGACGTCATACAAATCGGGAGGTAAAGAGCGCCTGGATATCCTCCATCAGATAGCCGCGGTTGAGTAAAAAGCGCTGTACCTTCACTTTTTGCGCAAATACCGTCGGCAGCGGCGTGCCGAATTTCCGCTCCGCCTGCTCGCGCGCCAGCGCCTGCCAGTCGGTCTCGCACTCATACATCGCCTGCTCGATCTCCTGCCGCGCAATCCCTTTCTGGTTAAGCTCCTGGCGGATACGCGCCGGACCGTAGCCCTTACGGCTGCGGCTGGCGATAAACAGCCGGGTGAAGCGCGCATCGTCAAGATAGCGGCTTTCGAAGCACCACTGGATAACGCTGTCGATGTCCTCGGGGGTCGCCTCCATCGCTTCCGGACCGTTTTTCCCCATCACCGGCGCCGCCAGCTTGCGGCGCAGCTCTTTTTCGCTGTGATCGCGCATCGCCAGAATGCGAATCGCTCTGTCCAGCAAACGCGCGTAGGCGGAACGGCGGGGTGAGGAACTGTCGGTCATAGCGGGCCTTTATCGACAACGGAACAAAAACAAAAGGGCCGCATCAGCAGCCCTTTTCGTCACTTTCAACACTCTATCAGAAATCTTCGCTGGTTTCCGCGACGTCGTTATCGTCAACGGTGAACGCCGGAGTAGGATCCTGGTTGTTGAGCAGCAGTTCGCGAACTTTCTTTTCGATCTCTTTTGCGGCGGCCGGGTTTTCCTTCAGCCAGGCAATCGCGTTAGCTTTACCCTGCCCGATTTTTTCACCGTTATAGCTATACCAGGCGCCCGCTTTTTCGATCAGCTTCTCTTTCACGCCGAGATCGACCAGTTCGCCGAAGAAGTTAATCCCTTCGCCGTAGAGGATCTGGAATTCAGCCTGTTTAAACGGCGCCGCGATTTTGTTTTTCACGACCTTCACGCGGGTTTCGCTGCCGACGACGTTTTCACCCTCTTTCACCGCGCCGATACGACGAATGTCCAGGCGCACGGAGGCGTAGAATTTGAGCGCGTTACCCCCGGTGGTGGTTTCCGGGTTGCCAAACATCACGCCGATTTTCATACGGATCTGGTTGATGAAGATCAGCAGCGTGTTGGACTGCTTCAGGTTACCGGCCAGCTTACGCATCGCCTGGCTCATCATACGCGCCGCGAGACCCATGTGAGAGTCGCCGATTTCACCTTCGATTTCCGCTTTCGGCGTCAGCGCCGCGACGGAGTCGACGACGATAACGTCGACCGCGCCGGAACGCGCCAGCGCATCACAGATTTCCAGCGCCTGCTCGCCGGTGTCCGGCTGGGAGCACAGCAGGTTGTCGATATCGACACCCAGCTTGCGGGCATAAATCGGGTCCAGCGCGTGTTCGGCATCGATAAACGCACAGGTTTTACCTTCGCGCTGCGCTGCCGCGATCACCTGCAGGGTCAGCGTGGTTTTACCGGAAGACTCCGGCCCGTAAATTTCAACAATACGGCCCATCGGTAAACCGCCGGCACCCAGGGCGATATCCAGCGAAAGCGAGCCGGTGGAGATAGTTTCCACATCCATGGAGCGGTCTTCACCCAGGCGCATGATAGAGCCTTTACCGAATTGTTTTTCGATCTGGCCCAGTGCTGCCGCCAACGCTTTCTGTTTGTTTTCGTCGATAGCCATTATTACTCCTGTCCGGGTGTTACCGCGTGAATACTGTTCTGTTGACGCAATTATACTGTATAGTCATACAGTATCAAGCATTTTGTAGAAATTGTTGCCACAGCAGCTGCAGCGCATACGCGGTGGCCTGTCTGCGTACCGCTTCGCGGTCTCCGGCGAAGCATTCACAGCGGGTAAAGCCCTGCCCGTTCGCACAGGCAAGGCCAAACCACACCGTGCCGACGGGCTTCGCCTCGCTGCCGCCGTCCGGGCCGGCGATACCGCTGACCGACAGCGCGTAGGTCGCCCGTGCCGCCCGCAGCGCGCCAATCGCCATTTCGACAACCACCGGCTCGCTGACCGCGCCGTGGTCCAGCAGCGTCTCTTCCCGCACGCCGATCATCTGCGATTTCGCCTCATTGCTGTAGGTGACGAACCCGCGCTCAAACCACGCGGAGCTGCCGGCGATATCGGTTATCGTTTTGGCTATCCAGCCGCCGGTGCAAGACTCCGCGGCGGTCACCGTCGCGCCCTGGGCCTTCAGCGCCAGGCCGACCTGCTCGCTGAGCCGCATCAGTTCACTGTCTGTCATGGTTATCCCTCGCGACCAAAAAAAGATGGGCATCAAGATAGCACTTTCTAAAAGAAGGTGGAGAGCGGGGAACAAATTTGCGCAGCGTCTTCAGAAAAATCGCGAGGCGACCGGGCAGACGCCAGCCGCGTCGATCGAAATGTGTCAGTCCCTCCTGGGCGAGGAGGGACCTGCGGGCTACTGCTGCGTGCGCGCCTGCGCCACGGCCAGCCCCAGTTGCCAGACCGCCATCGCGTAGTGGGTGCTGTGGTTATAGCGAGTGATGGCATAGAAGTTCGGCAGACCGTACCAGTATTCATAGCCGGTGCCGACATCCAGACGCAGCAGGCTCGCCTGCTGATGGCTGCCGAGCGGCTGGGTCGGCGTCAGCCCGGCGGCGGTCAACTGCGACACGCTGTAGCTGGTCTTAAAGCCGTTTTCCATCCCCGGCGCCTGGCCCATCGCCTTCACCGCCACCTGGTCGCCGCTCACCCAGCCATGCTGTTTGAAATAGTTCGCCACGCTGCCGATGGCGTCGTCCGGGTCCCACAGGTTGATGTGACCGTCGCCGTTGAAGTCCACCGCATACTGCTTGTAGGACGACGGCATAAACTGCCCGTAGCCCATCGCCCCGGCGAAGGAGCCTTTCAGATCGAGCGGGTCGTCCTGCTCATCGCGCGCCATCAGCAGGAACGTCTCCAGCTCGGCGGAGAAATACTGCGCGCGCCGCGGGTAGTTAAACGACAGCGTCGCCAGCGCGTCAAGAATGCGCGTTTTCCCCATCACGCGGCCCCAGCGGGTTTCCACGCCGATAATACCGACGATAATTTCCGGCGGTACGCCGTACACCTGCCAGGCGCGGTTCAGCGCATCCTGATGCTCGTTCCAGAACACCACGCCGTTTTGCACATTATCCGGGGTGATGAACTGTTTGCGGTAGCGCAGCCATGCGCCGTTCGGCCCGGTCGGCGCCTGCACGGTCGGCGCCTGGCGATCCATCAGGCGCAGAACATAGTCCAGACGCTTCGCCTGGGAGAGGATTTCATGCAGCTGCTGGCGGTCAAAACCATGCTTACTCACCATGCTGTCGATAAACTGTTCGGCCGCCGGATTATTGGCAAAATCGCCGCCGCTCATCGTGACATTATGCTGCGGCTCCAGCAGGAAGCCCCCGGACGAGGTGGTCTGAGGCGCGGCCTGCGTTTTGGGTTTGCTGCTACAGGCAGCGAGCAGGACACACAAAGGGAGTAAAGCCAGGTAACGACGCTTCAACATGGGACATCCGTTTAACAATTTCAGCAAGGGGGGGTGTATGGTAAAGCATACCGCGAATGACAAGAAGCGGTAGTCCCCCTTCAGCGCCAAATTCTCTGCCCTTAAGCGCAATGCGCCGTCCTGGCGTCTTTTTCATCTCAAATACATCACACCAACAAACTTTCACTTCAAAAGATTTATCTTTCATTTTGCGATCAAAATAACACTTTTAAACCTTTCAAAGTGATTAAAATATATTGCAGACAGAACAGGTACCCTTTGAGGAGAGAAAGAAGAATGATTGAAACCATCACCCACGGCGCCGAGTGGTTCATCGGGCTGTTTCAGAAAGGCGGAGAAGTGTTTACCGGTATGGTCACCGGGATCCTTCCGCTGCTGATCAGCCTGCTGGTCATCATGAACGCGCTGATCAACTTTATCGGCCAGGCGCGAATTGAGAAGCTGGCGCAAAAGTGTGCGGGGAATCCGTTGACCCGCTACATGCTGCTACCGTGCATCGGCACCTTCGTGTTCTGCAACCCGATGACCCTGAGTCTCGGGCGCTTTATGCCGGAAAAATACAAACCCAGCTACTATGCGGCGGCCTCCTACAGCTGTCACTCCATGAACGGTTTATTTCCACACATCAACCCCGGCGAGCTTTTCGTTTACCTCGGCATCGCCAGCGGTCTGACCACGCTCGGCCTACCGCTCGGCCCGCTGGCGGTCAGTTACCTGCTGGTTGGCCTGGTCACTAACTTTTTCCGCGGCTGGGTCACCGATCTGACGACCGCGATTTTCGAGAAAAAGATGGCGATTCAGCTTGAACAGAAAGTGCATTTAACAGGAGCGGCATCATGACGCGCATTCGCATTGAAAAAGGCGCCGGCGGCTGGGGCGGCCCGCTTGAGCTAGACGCCACGCAGGACAAAAAAATCGTGTACATCACCGCAGGCACCCGGCCGGCGATCGTCGACCGCCTCGCGCAGCTTACCGGCTGGCAGGCCGTGGACGGCTTCAAAGAGGGCGAACCGCCGGAAGAAGAGATCGGCGTGGCGATTATTGACTGCGGCGGCACGCTGCGCTGCGGGATCTACCCCAAGCGGCGGATCCCGACCATTAATATCCACGCCACGGGGAAATCCGGCCCGCTGGCTCAGTTCATCATGGAAGACATCTATGTCTCCGGGGTGAAGGAAAACAACATTCAGCCCGTCGGACAGGCGTCGCAAACGGCCTCCGCGACGGTGCACCGCGACTATGACGCCAGCAAGAAAATCACCGAGCAGAGCGACGGCCTGCTGGCCAAAGTCGGGATGGGAATGGGGTCAGCCGTTGCCGTGCTGTTTCAGGCGGGGCGCGAAACGATAGACACCGTGCTGAAAACCATCCTGCCGTTTATGGCGTTCGTCTCGGCGCTTATCGGCATCATCATGGCCTCCGGTCTGGGCGACTGGATTGCCCACGGCCTGGCGCCGCTCGCCAGCCACCCGCTGGGCCTGGTGACGCTGGCGCTAATCTGCTCCTTCCCGCTGCTCTCGCCCTTCCTCGGCCCGGGCGCCGTGATTGCGCAGGTCATCGGCGTGCTGATCGGCGTGCAGATTGGTCTGGGGAATATTCCGCCGCACCTGGCGCTGCCGGCGCTGTTCGCCATCAACGCCCAGGCCGCCTGCGACTTCATTCCGGTAGGGCTGTCGCTTGCCGAAGCGCGTCAGGAGACCGTACGCGTCGGCGTCCCGTCGGTGCTGGTCAGCCGCTTCCTGACCGGCGCGCCGACGGTGCTGATCGCCTGGTTTGTTTCCGGATTTATCTATCAATAAGGGGTTTCGCCATGACCGTGATTTATCAGACCACCATTACCCATATCGGCGCCAGCGCGCGCCTGGCGCTGGATGAACAGATGCTTATCACTTTTCGCGAAGGGGCCCCGGCCGATATCGAAGAGTTCTGCTTTATCCACTGCCATGGGGATCTCGCCGGTTCTCTGCGCGCTGCCAGCGCGCTGAAGCTCGGCGGACAGTGTTATCCGGTCACCGCCGTCGGCGATGTGGCGGAACAAAATTTACGCGAGCTGGGGCATATCACGGTGCGTTTTGACGGCCAGAGCACCCCAGAGTTTCCGGGTACCGTTCACGTCCGCGGGCCGGTACCGGAAGATATCGCGCCAGGTTGTGAACTGAAGTTTGTTGCTTAAGCCGTAAGGAGAAATGTATGAGTCAGGTTGCCGTTGTCATTGGCGGAGGACAAACCCTGGGGGCGTTCCTTTGCCGTGGGCTTGCCGCCGAAGGGTACCGCGTTGCGGTGGTGGATATACAAAGCGATAAAGCCACCCACATCGCCCAGGAGATTAACGCCGAATTTGGCGAAGGGTCAGCCTGGGGGTTTGGATCGGACGCCACCAGCGAGGCCAGCGTCGAGGCGCTGGCGCGCGGCGTCGATGAGATTTTCGGCCGCGTGGACCTGCTGATTTACAGCGCGGGCATCGCCAAAGCCGCGTTTATCAGCGATTTTACCCTCGGGGATTTCGACCGTTCGCTGCAGGTGAACCTGGTCGGCTATTTCCTCTGCGCCCGGGAGTTTTCGCGGCTGATGATTCGCGATGGCATTAAAGGCCGCATTATTCAGATCAACTCGAAATCCGGCAAGGTAGGCAGTAAGCACAACTCCGGTTACAGCGCGGCCAAATTCGGCGGCGTGGGTCTGACCCAGTCTCTGGCGCTGGATCTCGCCGAATATGGCATTACCGTTCACGCGCTGATGCTCGGCAACCTGCTGAAGTCGCCGATGTTCCAGTCTCTCCTGCCGCAATACGCCGCCAAGCTCGGTCTGCGCGCGGATGAGGTTGAGCAATACTATGTCGACAAAGTGCCGCTGAAACGCGGCTGCGACTACCAGGACGTGCTGGACGTGCTGCTGTTTTACGCAAGCCCGAAGGCCTCCTACTGCACCGGACAATCGATCAACATCACCGGCGGACAGGTCATGTTCTGATGACACCGGCCCCGCAAGGGGCCGTTATTACGGAGAGAAAAGATGGTATCAAGCCTTATCACCATTGCGGTTATCGCCTGGCTTGCCCAGCTGGCGCTCGGTGGCTGGCAGATACGCCAGTTTAATCGCGCATTCGATAAACTCTGCCAGCAGGGGCGCGTCGGCGTTGGCCGCTCCGGCGGGCGCTTCAAGCCGCGCGTGGTGGTGGCGATCGCGCTGGATAACGAGAATAACGTCGTCGATACGCTGCTGATGCGGGGACTAACGGTCTTTGCCAGGCCGCAAAAAATAGCGGCCTTACAGGGGAAGTCTTTGCAGGATTTGCAACCTGATGTGATCTTTCCCCATGATCCTCTCAGTCAGAATGCACTATCATTGGCGCTTAAACTGAAACATGGGTAATTTCGTTTTGAACGTAAATATCTTGCGAAATTATCATTTCGAAATCTGACCGCAGGATACCGACGCCTATGAAACCTCGCCAGCGCCAGGCAGCCATCATCGAATATTTACAAACACAGGGGAAGTGTTCGGTCGAAGAGCTGGCGCACCACTTTGCCACCACCGGCACCACTATCCGTAAAGACTTAGTCGCCCTGGAAAACGCCGGGACGGTCATTCGCACCTACGGCGGCGTCGTGCTGAACAAAGATGAAGCCGATCCGCCCATCGATCATAAGACGCTGATCAACACGCACAGAAAAGCGCTGATCGCCCAGGCCGCCGTACAGTTTATTCATGACGGCGACTCCATCATCCTCGACGCCGGCAGCACGGTGCTGCAGATGGTGCCGCTGTTAAGCCGCTTCAACAACATCACGGTAATGACCAACAGCCTGCATATCGTCAATGCGCTGTCCGAATTTGATAACGAGCAGACCATCCTGATGCCGGGCGGCACCTTCCGCAAAAAATCCGCCTCTTTTCACGGGCAGCTTGCCGAAAACGCGTTTGAACATTTCAGCTTCGACCGCCTGTTTATGGGCACCGACGGCATTGACCTGAACGCGGGCGTGACCACCTTCAACGAGGTGTATACCGTCAGCAAAGCCATGTGCAACGCGGCGCGGGAGGTCATTCTGATGGCTGACTCCTCCAAGTTCGGCCGCAAAAGCCCCAACGTCGTCTGCGGGCTGGAAAGCGTCGACAAGCTCATCACCGACGCCGATATCGACCCGGCGTTTCGCCAGGCGCTGGAAGACAAGGGAATTGACGTCATTATTACCGGAGAATCTCATGAGTGATTTTTTACTGAACGCTGGCCGCCAGACGCTGCTGCTTGAGCTTCAGGAGGCAAGCAGGCTGCCGGATCGTCTGGACGAAAGCTTTGTGCGCGCCGCGCAAACCATCATCAGCTGCAAAGGCAAACTGGTCGTCTCCGGTATCGGCAAATCCGGGCATATCGGCAAAAAGCTCGCCGCCACCTTCGCCAGCACCGGCACCCCGGCGTTTTTCGTTCACCCGGCGGAAGCGCTGCACGGCGACCTCGGCATGCTCGAAAGCCAGGACGTGATGCTGTTTATCTCCTATTCCGGCAGCGCCAAAGAGCTGGAGCTGATTATTCCGCGGCTGGAGGAAAAGTCGATTGCGCTGCTGGCGATGACCGGGAAATCGCAGTCTCCGCTGGCACTGGCCGCCGCCGCCGTGCTGGATATTTCGGTCGCGCGCGAAGCCTGTCCGATGCGCCTGGCCCCCACCTCCAGCACCGTCAATACCCTGATGCTGGGCGACGCGCTGGCAATGGCGGTGATGCAGGCCCGCGGCTTCAGCGAAGAGGATTTCGCCCGCTCGCATCCGGCAGGCGCCCTCGGCGCGCGTCTGCTGAACAAGGTGCATCACCTGATGCGTAAAGACGATGAGGTGCCAAAGGTGACCGTCGACGCCAACGTGATGGACGCGATGCTGGAGCTCAGCAGAACCGGGTTAGGGCTGGTTGCGGTCTGCGACAGCGCCGGTCAGGTCAGCGGCGTCTTCACCGATGGCGATCTGCGCCGCTGGCTGGTGCGCGGCGGCACGCTCAACGACGCTGTCAGCGAGGCGATGACCACGGGCGGCGTCACGCTGCAGTCGCAGGAGCGGGCCATCGACGCCAAAGAGATCCTGATGCGCCATAAGATCAGCGCCGCGCCGGTGGTCGATGAGAACGGCTATCTCACCGGCGCCATCAACCTGCAAAACTTCTATCACGCCGGGATTATTTAAGCCCCAGACGTTTTGCCAGCCGGTGCAGGTTGGCAACGTCCATCTCCAGCGCGCGGGCGGCGGCGGCCCAGGTATTCTGGTTCGCCGTCAGCGCGCGGGTAATGGCCTCCCGCTGAAACGCATCGGTCGCATCGCGCAGGTTCATCCCCTCCATCGCCGGTACGGACGGCGCGGCCCCGGTGGCAGCCTCCTGTCCGGCGCCAAAATGTGACGGCTCCAGCAGCACCTCATCGCCGGTGCCTGCCGCCCGCGCCAGCACCACCGCGCGGTGAATCGCATGCTCCAGCTCGCGCACGTTGCCCGGCCAGCCATAGCCGGTAAGCCGCGCGCGCGCCGCGGGCGTCAGCACCACCCGCGACAGCCCCAGCCGCAGCCGGCACTGCTCGCAGAAATACCCCGCCAGCAGCACCACGTCGTCCTCACGCTCGCGCAGAGGCGGCACCAGCAGCGGAAAAACGCTGAGCCGATGATAGAGGTCGGCGCGAAAACGCCCCGCCAGCACCTCTTCACGCAGGTCGCGGTTGGTCGCCGCCAGCACGCGCACGTCCACCCGCAGGCTGCGATCATCCCCTACGCGCTGGATGTCGCCGTACTGCAGCACCCGCAGCAGCTTGGCCTGCAGCGCCAGCGACAGCTCGCCGATTTCATCAAGAAACAGCGTCCCGTTGTCCGCCGTCTCGAACTTCCCGCTGCGGTTGCTGATAGCGCCGGTAAACGCGCCCTTCACATGGCCGAACAGCTCGCTTTCCGCCACGCTTTCCGGCAGCGCGGCGCAGTTGAGATAAACCAGCGGGCTGGCGGCGCGGGCCGATCCTTCGTGTATCGCTTTCGCCACCAGCTCTTTGCCGGTTCCCGTTTCGCCGGTAATCAGCACGTTAAGATCTGAGGCTGCGACAATGCCTATCTCTTTAATCAGCTGCTGCATCGGCGCGGAAAGGCCAATCATCTCCGTGTGCGTCGGCGCGCTGTCGGTCGCCTCGCCGCCGGACAGCGCATTCTGGCTTTCGAGGCGCGCGATAAGCAGCGCATTATTCAGCGCCCCGGACACCAGCGCGGCGACCAGCCGCAGCTCTTCGTCGCTGAAGCTGTCAAACTGCTCGGCATCCATGCCGTCGAGGGTCAGCGCGCCGATAAGCCGCTGTCCGGCGAACAGCGGCAGCCCGACGCAGGCATGAACCTTCAGGCTTTCCTGCCCGGGGATCATCCCGTCATACGGGTCGGGCAGGTCGCTGTCGGCCGGGAAGCGCACAACGTCGCCCGCGCGGGCGATCGCCTCCAGCCGCGGGTGCCCGTCGAGGGTAAAGCGTCGGCCCAACACGTCCTGCGCCAGGCCGTCGATCGCCAGCGGAATAAACTGGTGCGCTTCATAGCGCAGCAGCGCGGAGGCATCGCAGCCAAGCAGCTGGCGCAGCGTGGCGATCAGGCGGGCAAAGCGGTCGGCGTGGCCGATATCACTTTGCAATTCAATGGCTATCTTCGCCAGCTCTTGTACGGAAAAACTCATTGCTGCCTCATTGTCATTTTGACCGTGACCATTGTCACATTGACAGCGGCAATCATAGTCATTATGACAACAACCCGTAAAGCAAAAAATATCAATACCTTTAAAAATCAATCAAATAAAAAAATGGCACGCTATTTGATTATAGCCAGACATCTTTTTGGAAAAACGCATTACTGATTGAGGTTGTTATGGCTATTCAGGTTAAAAATAATATTCATTGGGTTGGACAGCGCGACTGGGAAGTCCGTGATTTTCACGGGACAGAGTACAAAACCCTGCGAGGCAGCAGCTATAACAGCTATTTGATCCGCGAAGAGAAAAACGTGCTGATCGACACCGTGGATCACAAGTTCAGCCGCGAGTTCGTGCAGAACCTGCGCATGGAAATCGACCTCGCAGATATCGATGCCATCGTCATCAACCACGCCGAAGAAGATCACGCCGGGGCGCTGACGGAGCTGATGTCCTGCATTCCGGATACGCCGATTTACTGTACCGCCAACGCCATCGACTCTATCAACGGTCATCACCACCATCCGGAGTGGAACTTCAACGTGGTGAAAACCGGCGATAGCCTGGATATCGGCAACGGCAAACAGCTTATCTTCGTGGAAACCCCGATGCTGCACTGGCCGGACAGCATGATGACCTACATGACCGGCGACGCGGTACTGTTCAGCAACGACGCCTTCGGCCAGCACTACTGCGACGAGCGCCTGTTTAACGATGAAGTGGACCAGGCTGAGCTGTTTGAACAGTGCCAGCGCTACTACGCCAACATCCTGACGCCGTTCAGCCGCCTGGTGACGCCGAAAATCACCGAGATCCTCGGCTTTAACCTGCCGGTCGATATGATTGCCACCTCGCACGGCGTGGTCTGGCGCGATAACCCAACCCAGATAGTCGAGCTGTACCTGAAGTGGGCGGCGGACTATCAGGAAGACCGGATCACCCTGTTCTACGACACCATGTCCAACAACACCCGCATGATGGCCGACGCGATAGCCCAGGGCATCAACGAAGTGGACCCGAACGTAGCGGTGAAAATCTTCAACGTGGCGCGCAGCGATAAAAACGACATTCTGACCAACGTGTTCCGCTCCAAAGGCGTGCTGGTGGGGACCTCCACCATGAACAACGTCATGATGCCGAAAATCGCCGGGCTGGTGGAGGAGATGACGGGCCTGCGCTTTCGCAACAAGCGCGCCAGCGCCTTCGGCTCCCACGGCTGGAGCGGCGGCGCGGTAGACCGGTTATCCACCCGCCTGCAGGACGCCGGTTTTGAGATGTCGCTGAGCCTGAAGGCCAAATGGCACCCGGATATCGACGCGCTGGAGCTGTGCCGCGAGCACGGTCGCGAAATCGCCCGCCAGTGGGCGCTCGCCCCGCTGCCGACGGCGGGTAAAACCGCCAGCGCCGCCGGGCAGGCCTGCGCCTGTGCCGCCGCCGCAGCGGCTGACCTTGGCCCCAGCATGCAGTGCAGCGTCTGTCAGTGGATCTACGATCCGGCAACGGGCGAACCGAACCAGGACGTCCAGCCGGGCACGCCGTGGCGCGAAGTACCGGACAGCTTCCTGTGCCCGGAATGCTCGCTGGGGAAAGAGGTCTTTGACGTACTGGCGACGGAGGCAAAATGAACCACGGCATCGTTATCATCGGTTCGGGCTTCGCCGCCCGCCAGGTGGTTAAAAATATCCGCAAGCAGAACGCCGATGTACCGCTTACGCTTATCGCCGCCGACAGCATCGACGAGTACAACAAACCGGATATCAGCCACGTCATCAGCCGCGGCCAGCGCGCCGACGACCTGACCCTACAGCCCGCAGGGGCGTTCGCAGAGCAGTACGCCGTGCGCCTGTTTCCCCACGCCACGGTAACGGATATCGACGCCAGCGCCCGCGTGGTGAAAAGCCGTGACGCGCAGTGGTCTTACGATAAGCTGGTGCTGGCGACCGGCGCGACGCCGTTCGTTCCGCCGGTGCCGGGGCATGAACTGATGCTGACCCTCAACAGCCAGCGCGAGTACGGCGCCGCGCAGCAGCGTCTGTTTGATGCTAAGCGGGTGCTTATTGTCGGCGGCGGGCTCATCGGTACCGAGCTGGCGATGGATTTTTGCCGCGCCGGCAAGCAGGTGACGCTGGTGGATAGTGCCGCCAGCATTCTGGCCTCGCTGATGCCGCCAGAGGTCAGCAGCCGTCTGCAGCATCGTCTCATCGACATGGGCGTCCATCTGCTGCTGAAAAGCCAGCTTGCCCTGCTTGAGGAAACGGCAAACGGCATTCGCGCCACGCTGGACGACGGGCGCAGCGTCAATGTGGATGCGGTAGTGGCCGCCGCCGGGCTGCGCCCGGATACCGCCCTCGCCCGCCGCGCCGGGCTGCGGGTTCAGCGCGGAGTGGAGGTTAACGGCGCGCTACAGACCAGCGACCCGCATATTTACGCGCTCGGCGACTGCGCGGAAATCAATGGCCGGGTTCTGCCCTTCCTGCAGCCGATTTTGCTCAGCGCCCTGTGCCTTGCCAAAAATCTGCTCGGCCAGCCCGGCGCCCTCACGCTGCCGCCGATGCTGGTGAAGGTCAAAACGCCGGATATGCCCCTGCATCTGGCGGGCGAGAGCCACCGCCGCGACCTGTGCTGGCATCTCGTCAACCGGCACAGCGGCATGGTGGCGAAAGGTCTTGATGAAGAGGGCAAGCTGCGCGCGTTTGTCGTCAGTGAAGACAACATGAAAGAAGCTTTCGCGCTGCTGAAAAGCCTGTCGGCCTGAGCGTCGTTTTAGCCCCAGTTGCTGGGGCTTTTACCAGAACGAATACTCACGCAACTTCCGTATTATCTGCCAGGCAATACAGATAATGAATAAATTCGACGTCATTTTTGACACCTATTTTTTTATAGGCGCTCAGCTTTTGGACGGACATTGTTTTAACGCTGCGGACGCTATTTTTTGAACTTAAGGCTAGCTTTTTCCCTAGGGCAATTAACGTAATAACCTCCGTTTCACGCGGAGAAAGGCGATGAAGACGAGCACAGCGATGCAGGAGTTCAGGCGTCATATGTCTGGTTATCGTATTCACCGTTGCATCTTCGGAAGTCATAGCGCTGCCCGTCTGCCGTAAATAGGTAATAAATTCATCACCATCAATAGGTGGGCTATAGCAAAAACCCTGAACAAGAGTGACACCTTTCGCAGATAATGCAGAGATCTGGGATTGACACTCAACCCCTTCAGCAATAATGCCTAGCTGCAGAATATCCGCCAGATGGACAATATTATCGATAATGCAGTCCGCCGTTTTCTCTCGGGTCATTGCCGCAATAAACTCGCGAGGGATCTTGAGATAATCCCCGCCAACCTGATGTAACAATGCCAGACCCGAATAGCCGGTACCAAAATCATCCAAAGCAAGCCTTACTCCCTTACGTCTCAGGAGGGAGACGGAGGAAAGGAGCTGCTGGTGAAACTCCTCAAATGAGGCATGTTCAAGAATTTCAAGAATAACGGTAACCCGCCCCCCCAGGGCAGCGATAAGGGCCTCACAGGAAGCGTGCAACCATGATTGCTCAAGCATGTCGGTTGTGACGTTAAACGTCAGCATAAACCCCGCAGGTAGCGCCTGTCCGGCAAACCGGTGGCATGATTCGGTCATTAGCGCTCGGGTTAATACCGCCAGGTCCTGCTGATCGCGCATATGTGGTAAAAACTCAGACGGAGGTAAAACACCCAATAAAGGATGAGACAGTCTGGCTAATACCTCGGCACCAACGCATTCATTACCCACCGTATCATGTACAGGCTGAAAGAAGGGAATAAACCAGTTATTATGCAAAGCGTCTCGGACATCCGGCATCGTCAAGGACATAACTCCCCCGATTTTATTTCACGGTACAACACAGGAAACTGCCGTAAAAACAATACGCCAAGAACATTAAACAAGATAAACAAATACAATAAAACCACCTTCAGAACACGCATAAAAATAGCGACGCTAAAACCGCATATGAAATAAAAACAATCGCGACAAACCAATCTGTCTCACCACCTGATAAAATAGTACATATTTTTTTATCCCGCGCAAACAAGACGTGCCAGATGAAAAGACCAGAAACCAAATAAAATACAGATAAAAAATTAAATGAAATTAAAACAAAACAACATAAAAAACCAAACACGAATAGATTAGCGATCGATTATCTCAAAAAAGCACCCACCACCGACAGACCAGATAAATATAAATAACGCATGCACAAATATCAAAAATATATTAACTAGAGAGTGTGCGAATGAGCATAATGAGATAAAGAGAAAAACCGCCTGTCGCAATTGCTGGCCCAAAAGGGATCACCTGATAAATGTGTCCGTCAGTGTCGATATCGCTGACTCTTCTCTTCTTAAGTAGCATAAACATAAGCATCCCCAAAACTGAAGATAACACCAGTAAGGCAGGCATCTGCTGCCAGCCTAACCATCCCCCTAGCGCACCGTACAATTTTATATCTCCCGCTCCCATCCCCTCTTTTTTTCGCACAACGCTAAAAATCAACACAACAGCCGAGAGAAACAACCAGGTTATCACCGCACCAAGCACTGCATCCCTGAGGCTGACTGGCGTTAATCCACCAACAGCAAATACCAGCCCCCCCCACAGCAAGGTGAATACCAGACTGTCAGGCAGCAACAGGTGATCAACATCTATCGCAACCAGACATAACAGCACGGCAAATAAAAAAAGGACCGGTAGCGTAGACAGCAGGTTTTGTCCACAAAACGCAACCATCCAGACGCCAATGAGAGAGAAAACTACACCAGTAGTAACCTCCATTAGCGGGTAGCGTGATGAGATCGCGCTACCGCAAAAGCGGCATCTCCCCTTTAAAAGCACCCAGCTGATAACCGGGATATTGTCGCGCTTCTGAATTGCAGACTTACAGGAACAGCAATGCGAAGGTGGCCATGCAATATTAAACACCTCGCTTCCGGGGGCCAGCAACGCAACAGGAATACGGTAGATAACAACATTTAAAAAACTACCGATACATAAACCTGTTACTAAAAAAAAGAGGAGGATGCCGCTTTCAATTAACATATCTATTACTCAAGACCACATGCTTTGAGGTTTTCTGGCGTCATACTAAAATCACTACGGCTATAATCAGCAATAAAGGTACCATGATCTCGGGTATGCGGTTTGCCGGATCCAGCAACGCCAATAATGGTAGACTCCATAATCTTCATATCTATGCTATCAATTTTCATTGCGTTTTTAAATGAGCCTCGGTCCTCCATTGAATACGATGCTCTTTTAGGAATTGGTTGATAACGTAACTTCTCAGTATCAGCCCCTCCGAATAAGATAAAGTTTCTAGCAGCGGCACCAGAGTACCGAGGGTACAACAACCCTCTGAATTGATAATAATCAATCTTGCTGTCTTTGACATTACTCCGGCTTAGTTTTTGATAAAGGAAAAGGGCTTGTGATTCATCATCCTGTTCGATTGGAACCTCAATCGCATTATATTTAAGCCATACTACCTTTTCTGAGTACGATTTATTCATCCTCCCTACCAGATCAACCATTTTCTTATAATCATGTCTGGCATTCCAGTTCGGCCTGTTATTTTGAAAATAAAATACATCTACTGATTTAAAATCCCGCCCAGGCAAATAAATATCTTTAGTTTGTCCTTTATTCCAAGAGTCGATCACCGCCTTATAAACATGTTTTCCCAGCTCAGGTACATGTTTCCATTCATATTGTCCATTGGTATGCAATACACCTGTAGGATCGGCGTAAGAAAAGACGCCATCTCGGTTAGCAAAACGGTTAGTTGGTGTTTTAAATAGCTCGACATAAACATGGATTTCATGTGCATCTGGACCTCTGCTTCCCCAGGCAGGAACCCATGGTTCAATAGATTCAGACATTCCACGCCATGGATCCATCCAAAGATCCAGCCCCCCAGAAAGGGTATGGGTCGGTTTAATAGCTTCCGTAAATGTTAATCGTAATGGAGTTTCAAGCGTGGGGCATCCCCGAATCTCATCAACGCTGGAAGGCTTCGGAGTGTTCACCGTAAAAGCCCCTCCTTCTGAGCCTCCAGAAGGAGCTGCTCCACCTGGAAACGATGCAAACATCGCTGTCATCAATAACGCATACTGCATTCTCATTTTCATATTAACCTCTTTTGTTAACCAGTCATTTTTGATAGTTCATCAGAAAGCGCAAATAGCGCAATAAACACCCAAACTACACACCCACCCAGAATCATCGTCGAAAAGGACTTCAACATACCCGCCAGCGCATTGATATTTTGATCGATTTTCTCTTTTGCTTTATCAGCGACAGTGACCAGCACCTGGTCAAACGAGGGTAAACTGGCATATAAGCTAATATTCAGTAATTCATCGCCGCCCAACAAACCCGTTTTGAACGCATCGCCATAGTTGAGCCCTCTGGCCATATTGTCTCGCATTTTCTGTATATGCGATTTAACCCAGCGGTTGGCATTTCTCTCAATAATAATGAGGCAATTTGCAATTGGAATTCTGTTTTTAATCATTAGAGACAAGTCGTTAATAAAAACGGTAGCAACCAGTTTCTTGTAAATAGAAAAAGGAATAACTCTATCAATAACTTTATTCCTGAACTCCCCATGAATATTGAACATAACAAAACGAATGATGACTATCGCAGCCACAATGACAATTAAAAAAGTCACCCATAATCCATTATATAAAGCAGTACCAAAATGATAGAGGTTTTGCGTCACGCCAGGCCAGCGACTTACCGCAACGACTTTCTCAAACGCCGGAAAAACTTTTATGGCATAACCAGCGATGACCACTAATGCCAGGACCATCATAATGGCAGGGAAAGTCACTGACTTAATCAGCTGGCTCTTTAATTTTTGCTGATAGTTGATAGTCATAACCATGCTGGCAAAACCTTGAGCGAGGCTACCGCTATTCTCAGCAGCCGTAATGGCGCTCAACTCCTCCATTGGTATTAGCGTTTCAAATGAAGATGATACCGACGGACTTTTTTTCATTCGAGTCATCAATGTATCAAGCTTCTTTGAAAATCCCTTTCCCAGCAGGGCCTCTCCTTCAGAGCGTAGCTTTTCAATAGAATCGTAAATTGGTAAGCCAGATTCCAGCATATCTGCGCAAAACTGATAAAGATAAACTCGTTGCTTTTTATTAAATTTTTTCAAGTAATACCTCCATATCAGCATCCTGGATTTGACCGAACTCCATCATAAACCAGTGATAACACGCTCGTTTTCGCAGGACATGCATAAATACTTTTTCTTTAATATCAAAACCTTCAGAGATCCCTGGAGATGTAAGACGTTTTTCTCGCCAGATAGAATAAACATTCAGCCACTGCCGATTTGCCAATGCGTCCAGTTCTCGATGTGTTGGTATTAAATACTCCATGACCAGCTGACGGGATTTCACCCCGGTAAAATTACAATTCCCGCATCCATCATCATTTGCTTTATACAACTCAAATTCTTTACCAAGAATATTTACATCATGCTTTATTTTACAATTTGGACAGAGCACTGGAATAAGTTTTTGACACTGTAAACCAGCAATAAAACCAGGGGTAGACAGTTTATCACTGCTAATTCCCAACGCTGAGAGTCGCTGCAGCAATGTCACGATGTTCCCCGCATGGACGGTTGTGAAACAATAGTGACCGCTCTCAACAGCGCCAGCTAATGCATTGGAAGATACAGGGTCGCGAATCTCTCCTACCATTAAAACATCAGGATCGCGCCGTAACGATGACTTTATCGCCGTGTGAAACCCACCGCTTTCACCGTCTAAAACAGAACTCTGTTTGGCTCCATATATCTGATACTCAACGGGATCCTCTACTGTGAGAAAACAGCCTTTGTCGCCATACCGGTTGACCTGCATCCATTCCATCATATTCTTCAACGTTGTTGACTTACCAGAACCTGTGGTTCCAGCAATAAAATAGACGCCGTATGGATTACTAAGGATTTTCTTTACATCATTAATTTCATCCTCTGAGACACCTATCTTCCCTAAATCAGGATTTACTACTGTCGATAATCCAGAAGGAATAATACGTAACACACAGTGGTAACACCCTTCTACTTCACCAAAAATTGGATAGTGTTCATAGCGAAAGCGATAACTACGCTCATTCAATGTATATAGTATGTTTGCACTTTGTGCAATTGCTCTATTCCATGTTGTATCACGCGTTGATGCCTGAACATTATAAAGCACAAAAATTAATTCATCGCATTTTGTAGATAGCATCTGATTATCAAGCATAAGTACGCCATTAATTCTAAGCTCTACTTTTGCCATCACATCGCTACGGGTAATATGTAAATCACTAGCTCCGCGCTTTACCGCATGCAACAACATTGCTTCCAATTCTTGTTGGATAGTACTGGAGTTAAGATCGCGTCGTTTAGTGTTTTCTAATGAGATATTCTCAATAAGTTCAAAATATAAAACAGAGTCAACAATAGCGACACCGCGCACATGCTGTTTATGAACGAAAGAAATATAATTCAAGTCAGATTGAATTTTCCCAGGAACGATTTCATCGGTATTTTTTAAAATAAAGTAGAAATGCTCATCCTGCTTACCAATAAGAATTTCTTCTTCCACTATAAAAAATTGCCAAAACTCGTTTCTATAGGCATGACTATTGATATTTCTAAGTTCTATTTTATCCACTATTGTATTTCCTTCAAAAGGAACTTTTGGCTCCCTTGTGAAACAAACTTATATTTTTTGGCGTTATCTGCAACAAAAATATCAGATGGTTTACGAAGTTTGATATTGTCCCCATCCTTAACAAGAATTCTCGGTAAGCCGGCGACTTCGGATATTAATAAAATAGCCGGTACCTCAGTGGCAATCACCGGTTTAAGCTCTGCTGTACTATCAGTCACCGCCGGAGAAGAAAGCTGTGGTATTACCTGGCCGTCTGCCTTTAATTTATTTAGTTCATTGCGTAATTTTTCTAATGCGAGTTGGTTACTGAGCTGCCTTTTCTGTGCCTCAAAGTTGAAATCTTCCTCCAACAGGCGAACAATTTGCTCCTGACCAGGGCTGGCCAATGAAGAAGCACCATTTACTTCCTGCGCCGCAACGCTTGCACATGCAGATAATGTCGCTACTGCAATACTAAAAACTGATATGATATTTAGTTGGCGCATAATAAAGTTCCTGAAACCTCTACTTCGGATGATTTTTTCTTTTCTACTTTATTCACGAGAAAAGATTCATTATAAGCCTGACGCCCCAAAAAAGATGATATCTCTCGTATATTGTCAGGTAATATGGTAGTCCATTGCACATTGAGGAACCCATAAAGATTCTTCACATCAGGTAGAATATGTTCCACAGCACTAATTTCAGACTGGGGGTAACCAGAAATGTTTACCTTGTTTTTGCCATCAGCGACCATAGAGTTAAATGAATGTACATAGTTCACTAGCTCACTGCATTTCGCGACGGCGATAGGCTTTCTTAACTTGTATTTTTCAATCAAACTATCATTACTCAATAACGATGGGCTAACCATATATTCTAATCCTTTGTCTGAAATATTTGCCTTGAAGTTATTATTGAATATAGATAGTTCTTGAACATTAAATATTCTGCCACTTAAAGATTTATAGCTAAAAGTACATTTCGATAGATCGCAAACATAGCTATCAAGATTAAACCCAGATAAAGACAACGGAATACTGCTTTTGTTAATTTCTAAAAGTGAATTCACAAATTGCGATAATGGCGCGCCGTTTAAGATCCTGAAGTAATAATCATCAATTGACTTTTTTTTCCTTGAAAGTTCCTGCTCCGTTTTTACTCTCTCTGCCTCCATTAAAGATTCTTGATGCTGGAAATAGTACCATGCGCCGCCAGCAATGAGTCCAAAGAGAATAAATGAGACCATGCCAATGATCAGATACGACTGTCGTTGAATCTTGGCTATATAATTTTTCCAGTTTGAATTAGATAAACTCATATCAAGTCCCTATGAAAACCTTAAGCACTACACCAAATAATGATAAAAAGAGCACACCTATTCCAAGCATCATAGATAAATACGTGACTTTCTTCTTGCTAACACTCTTTTTATAATTGTGATTGGTTTCCAGCACCTCTTCAATATGAGCAATGGTTAAGCAATTCCATGACAAAGATGCATAATCGCTCGATAGTATATACTCACGATAACATTCAAAAAATGCACCATCTAAAAAAATATCAGTTCCTTCAATAACTTCGCCGTTGTAAATTGCTAACAGATAGTTCTCGTCGTCAGAATCATTTGTATAGTAAATACCGTCACCAAAAACATTACGGACGTAGAGCGCGAAGGGTTCACCTAGAGCGTAAACTTCTGAACTGTAACCTGAACACACTTTCTTGTCTGCATTAAGATACTCAATCCGCCGATGGTGTTTTTCTGCTACGCGCCTCCAGCTCCTTTGTCTGGCATCCGTCAGTTTTTTTGTCGTATTTTCCGATGAAACCCAAACGACTCCCAATGCTATTTTTTCATCTGCAATCTGCTCAAGCTTCATAATTTATGGCGCCATTACGGGAGCTCGATAATAATCTATCCCAACAATCATTGCGATAGTGTTATCACTATTCTCTCGGTTATAATTGCCACCAAATATCATTGCACCACGATCGTCGTTCTCCTCCCCACCTTCGTATTTAGCAACAACCATAAGCGTTCCCGGTTTAAGAACAGAGGTATTAAACATTTCCGTCGTACTGACATTTGGCAACTGAACAGATTCAAAATTTTCCACAGAGTTGAGCGTCTTTTTAGTAAATGCGCTAACAACCTCAATAGTACCATTAGATAATATACGTGGTGTTAATATAAAACTAGAACCCGTCACTACCTTATCAGTTTCAATAGTGGTATCAACGACAGATGTCAGTGAATTAGTCGTCTGCGTTCTTCCAGAAATATAGTTCTGTGTTTGAGTTAAATTTACAGGTACAGGCACATTATTCCGCGTAATAAATGTCCCGCTCTGCAGTACGTTTTTCCCGGTCAATTGATAGATCGCTTCAATTTTCCCCGAAATATTGAATTTTTGTTTACTTTCTAACGGAGTCCAGAAATCACGCCCAAAACTCGCTCCCGTTAGTGACGTGAGTAAACTGGGATCAATACCTAAATTTGTACCACCATTGAGATAGTTAACATTAGCGGCTGCACCAAGCTTTTGGACCTTCTTTTTGTCAATGGTAAATATTTTATAGGTCAATACAAACTGGCGATTGTTATCTTCACGATGCTTTTTCAGCACCTCTTCCAGCATACGATGCTCCGATGGGCGGCCTATGAATGCCAAAACAGAAGCGTCCTTAATAATATTATAATTACCGCTACTTACATACTGTTTAGCCATGTTATCGACATCATCCCAAAAGCTGGATTCAAACTTCAGCTCCGTCTTTCCTTTCAATCCACCGCTAGATGTAGCTTCATTACCAGAAAGATCGATGCTGGTTTCAAACTTATTATTTTCCCCATAAAAATCCAACTTGATAGCATAATGCTCATAATAGGAAATGTTTAAAATATTATTTTTATCAAGCTTTACACTAACATCATACAGTGCTGATACATAACGGATAAATTCATCTACCGTCCCATTAAAATTTACATTATGCAGTTCCTTTTGCACATCATCTTTCTTTTGCCCTGGGTAGGTTTCTTTAATTCTATAGGTCAACCCTGCCTGAGCGGCAACAGTACTCATCACCGTCTCAATGCTCATTATATCGAAACTGGTAATAGAAATTTTCTGCTCCAGGAGACGTTTTTTCTCCTCACTGTAAGCAACCGGCTTTCCCAAAAAAGGGGTATTGTAAATTGTAAAAGGAGAAGATTTTACCTCTTCTGCTTCCAGAATATCAGGGCTTTGAGCGAGTTTATTTTCTATCGAAAACTTTTCATCAAAAGACGAGCATCCCTGCAATGCAATCGCCATAAGCATTACTGATATTTTTAACTTCATGTTTGTTACACCTTATTATTACTGAGAGTCTATAACCAGCACGTTGTTCCCGGTATACAGTTTCACCACCAATCCATATTGTTCTGAAGAAAAAAGTTCTCCCAACGACCGCAGAATGTCTTCATTAGACTTTCCGTTAAACTTAACTTCTCTGTAGATAATATAGTCTTTATCACTACCCCAGAGCAGCTTATAGTTTTGAGTAACAGCCCATTTTTTAACTTCCTGGCTCAAGAGAGCGCCTTCATTAAGCGTAATGGAAGACCCCATGCCATTGTTATTAACTTTAGCTCTTTCAGTTATAACATTGGCTTCAGATAGACGGTCAACGCTAAAAGGGCTTTCTGGATTAGCTATTTTCTTTGTATTATTTGATGCAACAGGAGATGCAATCGCCTGTAAAGATAACGCACCCAAAATAATGGCTAAACTCCATTTTGCTTGCATATTTTTCTCCGTGAAATTAATTTTGTTCTTCAGTACTACACCAGGTTGTGATATTGACAGATAAAAACCTTGGATTTAAATATACCAATGCCGAGTTATCTATAGGGTTAAATACTCCCATGGTCGCTGTGATATACCATTTCCCTGCAGATTGATTCACCTGAATAGCTGTACCTGATAACTGACCCAACTGCCCGCCACTGTTTCTGTTAATAGAGAGTTGACTGAAGTCTGCTTTATATCCCCCCTGCCCATCCCTTGTATCGGCAACAATAGACGATACTGACGCCGTCAGCCGTGGATGGAGTGTTGTACCGTCCGGGGCTACAGGACACTCCTGAATATTGAGCTCAATACGTCCTTCTTCAGTAGTCACATTGCCGGTATAATTGTCCGGATTTGTTATTACCAGATGATTTTCAGTACTGTTTCCAAATGCAGAATAGATTGTATTGGGAATTGTCCTGTATACTTTTTTCCCTGCATCCGTTAAAGAAGTCTCTTCCACTAAAACATTCGCCAACAGCGTCGCCGGATTACCTGCATCATCATTGAGTTTTAGCAATGAAGCATCATTGTTATTGCTATCGCTACCTACCGCTTGCGTAAGACATAATTTGCTGGTACCTGTATTTAGATCCCAACACAAGCCTGGCTCATTGTTATTTGCGCCAGAACCTTTAGTTAGCACCAAGTTATTACCTGTATCATCAGCCGTCAGACAGGGGCCGGACATTTTGCTCGCTATATTCCAGCACACTTTATCAGTTCCAACACGACCATCGGCGCGTAAAAATTTTCCACTATTCGGATCGATACTTAACCGAAGGCCATAATTCTTGTTTTTATCTAAAGAAGCTAAATTTTTCGCCAGACTTGCCAACGTAACGGGCTGTCCGGCCACAGTAGCCAACCCCCATCCAGTCACGCCAGTGGAGCTGCGTTCGAGTACATAAATGTCCTTTAAAGTGATAGAGTATTTTTCTGCCGCTTTCTCAAGACTATTCACATAGTTGGTAAAAGAGAATGCATCATCAGGACTTAGTTTATCGTAGCTAAGTATAAAATCGACGCGATCTATTGCACTCCCGATAGAAGCATCTTTTCCTACGAAGTCTATTCGGTTGATACGAAAATCACTATTGGTTAACACACTCGGCTCATCACAGGGTATGTAATCATTCGTGAAGTCATACTTACCTTGTGTGCCCGTACTGATACAAAACTTCCGTGTAAAATGAATTCGGGTCGATTTACCCGCCCCCCAGTTAATGATCTCATTAGCATTAACTGACAGGGAATCCTCTAACCTTTTATTATTTGTACGGTTTGTATAAGGTTTGTTGGGTGTATCACTATACAATGGGTTAATTATCTCTTGTTCTTTACCCGGGCGCCCTACCAACACTTTCTCATCGGAAACAAACTTTAAAATACCATCAATCTCAGAAATTAATGCATTAGAAACAATCTGTCTCCTGGCTTCGTTCGCTTCCTTTTCTTTATATTTTACAATCGACATCATAGCCACGCCCATAATAGCGAGCGTGATAATCATTTCCAGAAGCGTGAAACCCTTCATTCTCATAACTAATTCCTGAGTAAAGATACTGGTCCTCCGGATGGAAAACCAGTATTCAGGGTTAATAATAATTAGCGGCTTGCCAGCGTAATGGAGTTAACGGTAGCAGTACAGGTAGCCAGGAGCTTGGCAGAATTCAGAGACTCCTGACCATCCGCACCAAGGCTACGCAGAATAGCAGTGCCATCTGATGCAGCAGTCATATCAACACCGCCTGCAGTCAGGGAGTAGTTGCCCGAACCAGACGTCCCTACAGCTACGTATTCCCAGTTGTTGCCAACCTGGCCCAGAATGGAACGACACTGTTCCTGACTCAGTCCATTCAGTTCCATGGCAAACCCTTTAAGGGCATTTGGACCAGTTGCACCAGCTACGGTAATCGCACCGCCGATGCCGATGAAGTCACCAGAAATATTATTACGCACTTCATCCGGAGTGATTTTACCCAGCTGCGTCAGCTGAGCTGCGGAAATTGCATCGGTTGTAGTCTTAATCGTATCGCCCGTTAACGTCAATGGTGATACATATGCAGGGTATCTACCATCACGCTGGTAAGCATCCTTCATTGCAACGCGCACGGTATTGGTGTTGGTAACCAGTTCAGTCACCGCGCGAGAATCAAACGCACGCTGTGCCAGCACCACCACGCCTGCAGCAATCGTACCGATAATACCGAGAACGATAATAACTTCCAGGAGGCTCATACCACGCTGCTTACGCAGTTCCTGATATTGCGCCAGTTTTTTACGAGCTTGTTCCTTCAATGCCTGAGTTTTATTATAAACAACGATCATAACTACTCCTTTGAGGATACTATCTCAAGAGAACTGCTCTTGAGGATATTAAAAAGATCATGGGACCAGAATATAAACTCATCAAAGATCAATGGATTTACCCATGAAAGCATCAGTAAATAGATAACTCCCATAAGAAAACCACACCCAACCTTTCCCGGATAGACTATCCATTTATGGTTTTTTACATTCATCCATTTCATTAGCAATGATTCATCACTGAAATTCACTAACACGATAATTATAGAAATTAACATCCTGTAACGTTATCGTTAACAGAGCCGATAGTGTAATTTTAAGCTCACATGCCAGGTTTTTCTTTTCGCTTTATGATCTGATAGTGCTTGCGCACTTTTTTCGCATACTGCTGTCGCTTTTTTATTTGTCGCGGCTTGGTTGAAAAACCCGCATTGTATGCACCGACTGCATCCCAGTTATTCCCAACTCTGTTCATGGCCAGCTTTAAGAAATATGTACCAACATAAATATTTATACATTTATCCAGCAACAGTTCAGGACTAACATCAAATTTTTGCAGGTAGCTAAAGTGCTGCGAATCAATTTGCATAATCCCAACGCCGAATCCCTTTGTAGGGTTTTTGCCGATAGCTAAATGATCAAAATTTGATTCAACCCTGGCTATTGCACGTAAAAGATCCGGGTCGATATAACTATCACGCCCTGCATTCTCGAAACAATCCGCGATAACTGAATTGCAATAAAGAATAAAGAAAAACATCGCACCGCAGCGTTTTAAATAAAAATAAAACATAGTTAATCAATGATTTATCGAACGCATAAATGCTGATGGTGTAATATTGAATCTTTTTTTAAAGCAATAAATAAAATATGAGACGCTGTCATAACCGCATAAAACAGCAACTGTACTCACACTGTGTTTTCCAGCGCGCAATAGCTTTGTTGCCAAGTTCATTCTGGCAGTAAGGTAAAGCTCACTGAAAGTTGTTCCTTCTACAGCAAGTTTTCTCTTTAGTGTCGATGCGCTCATAAATATCATTGATGAAACATCAGCCAACTTCCACTGTCTTTCTGGTTCTGCGTAAATAATACTATAGACCTTATCTTTGACACTCATTTTTATAGAACGCGATAACATTCCTGCCGCCACCGGATGGCGAATAAAAAATGATAATACAAAGAGTAAAGAATTAGGAACTAAGCCACTATCTATGCTATCGCTTTTGAACTCGCCTGGCGAATGTTGTTTATCTTGACAAATTAATTTATTTTTTAATGAATCAAATACCTCGCGTCTGGCCGGGAAATCCTCGGTATAAACCACCCTCGGATGGTTGATTACCCCTGTTGGTATAGCTTGTAGATTTTCAGTCAGCAACTCGTACGTGCTCATCAATATATTATGCGGTACTTCTAATACTTCAAATGAAAGATGCCCATTGATATCTTCGAGGAGCACACTTACTGTTTGTTCCTTTTCAAGAACAATCATTCCGGGAGCTTCACATTCAATGATTTGTTTGCTTTCAGTTGTTATTTTTATATTTCCACTTCTGATGCAAACTAACGTAAATGAAGTCACGCAGAGATTATCTACTAAAATAGCCTCACGCGGTTTGCTTATGCACGATGATGATAGCGTGCAAATATTCCTGGGTTGTACCTGCATTGAATCAAGACCAGATACTTCCGCTAAATAATAGTTTCCCATACTCCCTCCTTAAGCAGAAATAGCAATAAACCAGCATATTCACTTTAACATCCATTAAAAGTGAAATAGCTCATGGATAAAAATCGCATTACCACCTAATATTCAATGATACATGACCAGAAAGTCCGCTGTAGCTATACAGAGGTGTTTCATACCATTGTTTTCCCAATAACACCCCTAGCGCCAGATCGTTTGTTAATGGCTGATTACGTTTTAGACTGATACTATGAAGTTTTCCACGTTGAACACCTGGCATCCAGTCATAAACATACGCGCCAGTCCCCGTACTTATCCATAACTGTGTACTCCCTTTTCCGGTGAAATCCTTTATTTTTAAAGATAGTAAATGACTATCACTATCTCCAGAACCGACCGTGTAATAATGTGAATAGCGATATGACGTAATTAACGAGCGGGTATATACACTCCCGCCAACTGACCAGGAGTTTACTTCCGTGTTTCCATAATATTCCGAATGCTTCCCACCTAACGTCAGTACTACTGGTTTAAGTACTTTAACGTTAATGTCGCCAAATACCTCGCGCTGAGCAAAAACGGGACTATTATCAGCAACTGACAGGCCAGACCTAGTAGAAATAGCTGGTGTCCAGTTATACCACAGAGTCCCTCTGCCTCGAGTTCCCTCAAACGATACGCCACCATTATATTCTCGCTTCCCATGAGCTACATTTAGTGCAACGGCACCATTATTTTCCAGTCGATTAACGGCCTCTATAAACGCAACGTTACGCTTTCCATATTGCGAGCTATAATCAGTATATTCATATCCTGCAGAAACTTCCCCAGCCGCATATGCGGGCAGGGTTAGTATCATACAAGGAAGAAAAAACAGGGTATTCCTCATGACTTCCTCTCTACATTTATCAATTCCTGTCGCAAACGGTAATCACCAACGGGCAAATTACGCTCAACGGTAATTCGCGGCGCCAGACGGGTTCCTGGCTGGATAATTCTTCCTGGTAAAATAATGACTTGTACTCCTAAAGCTGAGTCCGCGCCGATCAGACAACCGAGTTTCTCTCTTCCGGAGTCAATTATCTGGTTGCCAACATGAACACTGATTGTACGTCCATCGAGGCGGTGGTTGCTGGTTCTGACCTGCGCACCAAGATATACGCGTGGTTCAAGTACGCTGTCCGCAATAAAGCATTGCGGACCAATTCGCACACCGTCTTCAATTACAGACCCTTTGATCTCAGCAGCAAACCCCGTTCGTACGTCGTTTCCGAGAAAAGTTCCTGCGCGAATGAATGTATAATTACCAATAAGACAGTTTGAGCCTATTACTACGGGTCCTTCTAAAACCACACCATGGCATATTCTGCTACCGTGACCAATCAATACAGGCCCATTTTTCTCATCAATAACCGCACCGATAGAAATATTAACACCGGGATATTTCGGACCTTGTTGCAGATTCAGATTTTGATGCTGCTGCAGTCGTTTGTTTATCGACAACGGGGTGAGTCGATTCCACCATATGTGTATATCTTGTGGGTTTATCCCTTGTGGGCTCTCGGCCGGTGAAAAATGCAGGAACTCCATGAATCATCCATATTGCATAGGAAAGAAGAACATACAGTACTGACAAAGGTGCCAGCACAACCAAAGACAACGATCGGTGTAGCAGCGCGCTTAAAAAACCTATACTGCATACTATGGTTACCCATAACAGAGGAAAGATGGTCTGAAATACGCCGGCGATATCACTTTCCAATAATGACATTCCCCAGGCAGTCAGATAAATCAGTACACCGAAGGCAACCACAAAGAACATAGGTAAAATGCTGAATAAACCAAAACGCGTAAGCAGTATTTTTCTGTGTAAACGTATGCAGACAGCATAACCGACAATCCAGCGACGCCAGCGCTTCCACTCCTCACGTAATGTATTGCACTCCTGAGGGTAAACAATACAACGGTTACACTGCCGGATGCGATACCCTCTCTGAACCAATGTCCATGTCAGATCGAGATCCTCTACTTTTGTTCGATCGGAAAAGCCATGTTTCAGCAATACTTCCGTGCGGAACATGCCGCACGCCCCACTGATAATAAATGGAGCTCCGCCCAAAACCTGTTGTAACGTACGCTTCATCGCAATCATTGGGAGTTTAACTGTCGCGCGAATATGCGGGAGAACCCCTGCAACTCTTAAATCTGAAGAAGGTATTCCACCAACAGCATCCGCGCCCCGTTCAATTTCTGCCAACAAAAAACCAAGTCCATCACTATCAGAAGGAATACGCGTATCGGCATCGCTAAGAAATACATGTTCCGCTGTTGCATGTTTTACGCCATTCATCAGCGCACCTCCTTTACCCGTATTTTTTTGATGAATAACTAACAGTCGTTCTCCCCACCTCGCAGCCATCATTTCCAGTACCTTTGCCGTATCATCTGTCGAACCATCATTAACGCAAATGACCCGCTTTATATATCGATTATTCAGCAAACTCGTCAGAGAAGCCTCAAGGCATGGAGCTTCATTAAATGCAGGGATAATAGCTTCAACAGAATCCAGATTCTGGCTAGGCTTTCGCCGCAGGATAACCAGAAGATAAAGCAGCATTGCCATACACATCATCATGAAAATTAACGTTTTCATGCTTAAAGCACCATTTTATGAATACTGAATGCTTCACTCATTTCGCATCCCACCTGTTGTCCTCGAAAACGGGCAACAGCACGTACCTGATCGGGTTGCATATAGTTTCGGTGCAATTGGCTATTATGTGCCTGCAAAGCAACTATTTTCTTATCCATATTATCCTGACTTATTTCGGCATATACGTGCGGAGCAAAAGATGCCCACGTACTCGGTGTTTCGTAACATAGAATTTGCCGAGCCATGCGACAGGCAACAATGGATGCATCATAAACAATACGGTGATCCTGATGACGATCGCTACGACACATTGTGTAAACTCGCGATACCCCCTCCGCTAGATGGATATGTCCGTAGATGGCGTCTTCCAATGCTTTAATAACAGCATCTAACTGCATTCCGAGACGTGTATCATCAAAATCGAAGTTAATTACCTGCGTGATACCTAAATGTGCTAATGCTGTTCTTGTTTCAGCAACCCTGTTAACACTTTCATGGCATCCTGCTTTTCCTTCAGTTAGAACGATTGCAATTATTGAAACCCCGATATCGGCATAGTGAGCCAGGCTTCCACCACATCCAAACTCGATATCATCCGGGTGTGCACCTATGGCTAAAATATTTTTAAGTTCAGTTTTTAGACTTAACATAAAGGGTTTTCTTCCTTCTCACTTTAGCTTTCTCAGTCCCTATAGGTACTTACCGCCCGAGGCATTCACTCACATTAATAAAAAGAGCACTGACAATATTAATATAAACAAACCAGCTAACTAAAATAATCTCTTTAAAAACACGTAATGAGCGTGCTCTTTATTAAAGATTAAATATTAGCTCAACATTCCCTCACTTCTTATGTAGGTAATACCCTACCCGATCGATTATCTTGCGTAAATACAATAATCAGACCAATAACAAATCAAACAGTCAAAACAAAAGCACAAAACACCAACAAACACATAAAATTAAGTTGAAAACATCAAAATGACACACAAAAATCTATACAATCCATTAAATTTAACACCAGTTATGTTTTTTTATATTACATAAAAATAAATTAACAAATTATCGCAATATTAATACTTTACTTATTTATGCGAAACTGGATTAAGCAAATGCCAATAATTTAATTTTCCACGAAATTGTTTCTTCAGATATTAAATAGCACTAATTCGATAAAACCGAATAATAAGATCGAAAAAGCAATGGCAGTATTTTAAATAGTAAAGGAATCGCAGCTGACCAAACTTGTTACGGTACCAGGAGCACCTCACGGATACAGTCAAGTGCTGGAGCACATAGTAAGATGGATGCATTATTAATGCGGGAAAGGGAATAGGGCGTATTAGGTAGAGATATAACAAAGCAGCGGTCAGGTCCCCGCTGCTGGCATTACTGCATAAATAGCCAACAGCGGGGCGGCCATTAACGGGTAGTCAAAAGGTAATCAACCGTCTCAGCAAAATGCGTCACAAACGCGCTGACATCCTGGGTATTAAGCCCTTTCGGGTTTACCTGGTATTGCCCTTTAACAAACATGGCGGGCACGCCGGATAGCTCAACCGCCTGCGCCATGGCGTTCTGCTTTGCCGTTAAGGATTTCACCGCAAAGCTATTCCATGCCGCGTCGAAGTCACTGGCATTAACCCCCGCTTTTTCGAAAACAGCGCGAATATCGTCAACGGTGTTAACCGACCGATTTTTTTGCACCGCTTCAAACATCAGCGGCTTGACCTTGTCCTCTACCTGCAACAGTTTTGCGACCGACCAGGCGTGGGTAAGATCTTCGCCTAATGGGCCCATAAAGCTGGCGTGGTATTGCGTTAACGTCACGCCGGAAGGCAGCTTTTTCTTCACGCTGTCAGCCACTTTCATCACTTCATCGTACTGATAGCAGGAGGGGCAATAAAAGGAGAAGAACTCAAGCACGGGGGGCGCATCCTGCACCGTTTTTTTCAGAGAGACGAACTCTTTTCCATCAGAGTAAGAAGCGGCCTGTGCGCCAAACGAAAGTAACAGAGCAACGAAGGGAAGCAGATACTTTTTCATTTCCATATGCCTGGTTAAAAGGTGATATATAAAATTTATATGAATAATTCATTGATTATTCACATAATTTATAATAACAACGAGCACAGGGAAAAACGTCTTCCCTTACGCTCATTTACGTATCCCCTTTCAACCGCCCCTGCCGGTATCAGTGCCGGACCGCCAGCGAATCGTATCCCCGCCAGCGGTAGTTGAGCATCGACACGCCCCAGCACAGCGCAAACAGGCCGATAACCATAAACCCGGCGTTGCCGAGGTTCTCGTTCAGCGCGCCAATCCACGCCCACACGCCGCCGCTGAGCGCAAACTTATCCCTCACCAGCCCCAGAGCTTCCAGGCCGCCGATAAACAGCGCCACGACAACGGAGGTGCCGGTGATGGTCATGTTGTAGTACAGCTTGCGCTGCGGCTTGTTGAACGCCCAGCCGTAGGCCCCGACCATCAGCACGTTATCGAGCGTATCGACCAGCGCCATGGCGCTGGCGAAGAGCGCCGGAAACACCATGATCGACCAGATAGCGATACCGCTGGAGGCGCTGGCCGCAGACAGCCCCAGCACGCCGATTTCCGTCGCCGTATCAAACCCGAGGCCGAACAAAAAACCCACCAGATACATCTGCCAGCTCTTGTTCACCAGGCGGAACGTTTTGCCGAACAGCCAGCTCATCATGCCGCCGCCGGTCGCCACGCTCTCGCTAAACGGCTTCCCTTGCTTAAACGCCTGAAAGCTGTGCCAGACGCTGCGCAAAATCACGAGGTTGACGAAGGCCATCGCCAGCAAAAACGCGGAAGACACCGCCGTGCCGATCAGGCTACCGGCGTCGTGAAGCCAGGCCATATCCCGGCTGAAGGCCGTTGCCGTTGCGGCAATCGCCGCCGAGGCCAGCACCACAATCGACGAGTGGCCGAGCGAAAACCATGCTCCAACGCCGAACGGGCGCCTGCCCTGCTGCATCATTTTGCGCGTGACGTTATCAATCGCCGCGATATGGTCGGCATCCACCGCATGGCGCAGGCCATAGCCCCAGGCCAGCAGGCTGGCCGCCATCAGCGCGCCGCTGTGGCCGAAAGCCCGCCACGCCCAGCACCAGGCCAGCAGATTGGCGACCAGCAGCAGGAAAATCAGCAGCGCCGCGCGCGGCTGCAGGCGGAGTCGTCGGGTCATCCTCATGGCGTACTTACCCCTGAAGCCGGGCGGCGGCGATGACCGCCTGCCCGTAAGCAATCGCGCCATCGCCCGCAGGCAGCAGCGCCGGAAAGAGAAGCGTAAAATCGGCAAGCCTGACCGCCAGACGCGATTTTAACAGCCGGTTATGCAGCACGCCGCCGCTGCAGGCAATCGTGGTGATACCGCGCTGAGCGGCGTGGTGGCGGGCAAGGTCGGCAAGCCCCTGCGCCAGCGCATCGTGAAACGCCCAGGCTTTCTGCGCCGCAGGCGCCTGCCAGCGCAGCCACTGCGTCCAGAATACGGCCAGATCCAGCTCGCCGTCCCGCAGCGGCAGCGTCACCGGATGCGTCACGCCGCCGCACTGCAGCGCCATCGCCTCCAGCAGGCAGGCCGCTTCGCCCTCGTAGCTGAGCGTATCGGGCGCGCAGCCGAGCGCGCTGGCGACCGCGTCAAACAGCCGTCCGCAGGACGACGCCAGCGGCGCGTTAATTCCCCGTTCGATCGCCCTCGCCAGCGGCAGCCAGGGCTGCCGCAACAGCGCGTGCGCGGCCTCCAGCTGCTGCCAGTCCGGCACAAACGCCAGGCAGTGCGCCAGCAGGTTGCGCCACGGCTGACGCGCGGCCAGATCGCCGCCGGGCAGCGCCACGGCGGGCAGCCCGCCAAGGCGTTCGCACTCGCGGTAGTTCACCCGCAGGCACTCGCCGCCCCACAGGGCGCCGTCCTCCCCCATGCCGATGCCGTCCAGCGTCAATGCGATAACGTCGCCGCCCTCCAGCGGCCAGCGATGTTCGGCCAGGCAGGCCGCCACATGCGCATGGTGGTGCAAAACGGTGATGTGCGGCTGCGGCATCGCGCGCGCCCACTGGCTGGAGCGGTAGCCCGGATGCGCATCCGACACGACCTGCTGCGGAGTAAAATCATAGATGGCCTGCATCAGCGTCAGCGCGCTGCGCCACTGCGTTTCCACGCCCTCATCGGTAAGGTCGCCAAAATGCTGGCTGAGCACGGCCTGCTGGCCGCGCGCCAGACAAAAGGTGTTTTTCAGGTCGGCACCAAGACACAGCAGCGGCGGAACGTCGGTAAAGCCCGGCGGCAGCGGCAGCGCGTCAGGCACATAGCCGCGCGCGCGGCGCAGCATTTCGCCGCTCTGCCGTACCAGCGAGTCGTCCATCCGCTGCACGATATCGCGGTTATGCAGCAAAAAACCGTCGGCGATAGCGGCTAAATCATCGCACGCATCCGCATTGCAGAGCGCGGGCGGTTTGCCGCTCAGGTTGCCGGACGTCATCACCAGCGGGCGCTTTAACGCCTGCATCAGCAGATGCTGAACCGGGTTCGCCGGGCGCATCACGCCCACCTCCGCCAGCCCTGGCGCAATGCCTGCGCATACGCCGTCAACGGCCGCTTTCGCCACCAGCACAATAGGCGCTGCGGGCAGCGCCAGCAGGGTCCTGGCGCTGGCAGGCAGGTGGCTGGCGTCAGGGATCATCACCGCCAGCGGCTTCGCCGGCCGTCGCTTGCGCGCCCGCAGCGTTGCAACCGCCTCATCGTTACCGGCATCGCACACCAGATGGAACCCGCCCAGCCCTTTTACCGCCACAATGCCGCCCGATGACAGCAGATTCACCGCAGCAAGCAGCGCCGCCTCACCGCGATGGCTGACGCCGCCGTGCCGCCAGGTCAGCGCCGGACCGCAGTCGGCGCAGGCCACCGGCTGCGCATGGAAGCGTCTGTCGTGCGGGTTGCGGTATTCGGCCTCGCAGGCGGGGCACAGCGGAAAGGCGGCCATCACCGTAAACGGGCGGTCGTAGGGCATGGCGTTGATGATGGTAAAGCGCGGCCCGCAGTGGGTGCAGTTGATAAACGGATAGCGGTAGCGGCGGTTATCGGGATCGTTCATCTCCGCCAGGCAGGCCGGGCAGGTCGCCGCATCCGGCACAATCTGCGTGCTCATGCTGCCCGCCTCGCTCTGACGGATGGTAAAGTCTTCCGGCAGCTCGTCCCAGCTGAACGGCGTGGTCTGTACCGCATCGATGCGCGCCAGCGGCGGGCAGCGGGCGTAGAGCTGTGCCACGAACCCCGCATCGGCGCCCACAAGATGCACCAGCACCCCTTCGCTGTCGTTGCTGACGTCACCGCGGCGGTTAAGCTGCTGCGCCAGCTGCCAGACAAAGGGGCGAAACCCGACGCCCTGCACTTTGCCGCGAATGCGGATGGCCACCCCGTTCATTCTGCTCCTTATCCGGCAAACGCCGCACGGCGGCGTTTTTCGGCGCTCATCTGTTCCAGACGGTTGCGATCCACGCAGATCAGCGCATGGGTCGGACAGGCCGCCATGCACGCCGGACCTTCCGCACGATGATGGCAGAGATCGCATTTGTTGGCTTCGGCTTTTTCCGCCAGCACGTTCAGCCCCACGCCGCTGTTGCGGATAACCGGGCGCACCACCACCTCCATCGCCCCGTACGGACAGGCGACGACGCAGGTTTTACAGCCGATGCAGCGCTCCTGCATCACGTGGACAAACCCCTTATCGCGGCTTATCGCCCCGTTCGGGCAGACGTTCGCGCAGGGCGCGTCTTCGCACTGGCGGCAGGCGGTAGCGGTAGAAATATTCACGCCCTTGATCACATGAATACGCGGCAGGAAGCTCTGCGGCGTCAGCGCGGCGCAGTCCTGATTTTCCTGATGCGATACCACGCACGCCACTTCGCAGGTCCGGCAGCCAATGCACTTGCTTGCATCAGCGATGATGAAACGGTTCATCAAAATCTCCAGCAGAAATCATTAACCCGTAACGGTATGCATAATTCGCGCCATATTTTAACTACTTGTTTCTCATGCGGTTAGATGAGGTATCCGCAATACCTGACGCTGTCATCGTCACTTCTGACGATGACAGCGTCAGGCCCGCGGTCCCGCCGTCACCGACTCGCGCAGGCACAGCTCGCCGGGGAAGGTCTGCTGGACGTTGAACTCGCCGCCGTCGAGCATAAAGATAAGGCGGTTGATGGTTTCCTGAATCATGGCGGTCACCGGGATTTTGACGCTGGACAGCGACGGCACGGTATAGGGCGCCAGCGCGATGTCATCAAAACCGATCACCGACACCTGCTGCGGCACGCGAATGCCGCGCAGGTGAAGCTGCCTGATGGCGCCTATCGCCATATCGTCATTACTGGCGACCAGCGAGCTGAAGGACGCATCGCGCGCCAGCAGCGTCTCGACGCCGCGGGCGCCGGTTTCCGGGGTCCACTTCCCTTCCACAATCAGCTCATCGCGCAGCGCAATGTCGTGCTGCGCCAGCGCCGACCTGTAGCCGGACAGGCGCTCCACCCCGGTCGGCGAATCCAGCGAGCCGGTGATAAACGCAATATCCCGGTGCCCGAGCGCAATCAGCTTTTCCACAGCGGCCTGGCTTGAGGCCTTGTGATCCGACCACACGCAGTGGCTGGCGTGGCGGCGCAGACGGCGGTTGAGCACCATAATGGGCTGCTGGTGCTGCTCAACTATCTCGTCCATCTCCTCTACGCTGAGAAAGCGCGGGTAGATGATGATGGCGTCACAGCGCAGGTCGAGCAGATACTGAATCGCGGCCCGCTCCTCGTCGGCGCTGTGCTTACCGTCCGCAAGGATCAGCTGGCGCCCCCGGTCTTCGGTCATCCGGGCAGCGTGGGATAGCAGTTCGCTGAAGTACACGCCGTGATACAGCGTGTTGGTCACCACCAGCCCCAGGGTCTGCGTGCTGCTGGTCGCCAGATTGCGCGCCAGCAGGTTTGGACGATAGCCGCTTTCAGCAATAGCCTCGAACACGCGATCCTTCGTCTCCTGGCTGACATAGCCGTTGCCCGACAAGACCCGGGATACGGTGGCTTTCGACACCCCCGCGCGTTTTGCTACCTCCAGCATGGTTGCCATCTTGCGTCGTCCTTAAAGAATAAAGTGCAGGCAGTGTACTTCAGCCCCCGGCGATTTTCAGCACCCGGTCACGATAAGTGATCTTATTCACGAAAGAGAAATAACATCAAAACATATCTTGCATCACACAATGAAACTAATCATGATTTTGTGGAACCGGTTTCCTACATGACGTTTCATCCCTGTCCTTGCAGGCGTGCAGATGTCCCTTACTGATAACACAGGATAGAAATCCGATGTCTAAAAACTATGCCGCGCTGGCCGGCGACGTTGTGCTGGCGCTGGGCGGCGCGGGCAACATTGTCGCCGCCACCCACTGTATGACCCGCCTGCGCTTTGTTTTGCAGGACCCGACCCTCGCGGACAGCGCGGCGCTGAAAAATATTAAGGGCGTGATGGGCGTCGTGCGCAGCGACAACCAGTGCCAGGTCATTATCGGCAATACCGTGTCCCAGGCCTACCGGGAAGTGGTCCGGCTGCTGCCGGAAAACCTGCAGCCCGCCGAACCCCAGGGCAAACCGCCGCTGACGCTGCGCCGGATCGGCGCCGGCATCCTCGATGCGCTGATTGGCACCATGTCGCCGCTGATCCCGGCGATTATCGGCGGGTCGATGGTCAAGCTGCTGGCGATGGTGCTGGAGATGAGCGGCGTGCTGCCGAAAGGCTCCCCGACCCTGACCATCCTCACCACCATCGGCGACGGCGCTTTCTTCTTCCTGCCACTGATGGTGGCCGCCTCCGCCGCCATCAAATTTAAAACCAACATGTCGCTGGCCATCGCCATCGCCGGCGTGCTGGTGCACCCGAGCTTTATTGAGCTGATGGCGAAAGCCGCGCAGGGCGAGCACGTCGAGTTTGCCCTTATCCCGGTGACGGCCGTGAAGTACACCTACACCGTGATCCCGGCGCTGGTGATGACCTGGTGTCTGTCGTATATCGAACGCTGGGTGGACCGTATCACCCCGGCGGTCACCAAAAACTTCCTCAAGCCGATGCTTATCGTGCTGATCGCCGCCCCGCTGGCCATCCTGCTGATTGGCCCCGTCGGTATCTGGATCGGCAGCGCCATCTCCGCGCTGGTGTACACCATTCACGGCTATCTGGGCTGGCTGTCGGTCGCCATCATGGGCGCGCTGTGGCCGCTGCTGGTGATGACCGGGATGCACCGCGTGTTCACCCCCACCATCATTCAGACCATCGCCGAAACCGGCAGGGAAGGCATGGTGATGCCGTCGGAAATCGGCGCCAACCTGTCGCTTGGCGGTTCGTCGCTCGCCGTGGCGTGGAAAACCAAAAACCCGGAGCTGCGCCAGACGGCGCTGGCCGCCGCCGCCTCGGCCATTCTGGCGGGGATCTCCGAACCGGCGCTGTACGGCGTGGCGGTACGTCTGAAGCGCCCGTTGATTGCCAGCCTGATAAGCGGGTTTGTCTGCGGCGCGGTGGCGGGCATCGCCGGGCTTGCCAGCCACTCGATGGCGGCGCCGGGGCTGTTCACCAGCGTGCAGTTCTTCGACCCGGCCAACCCGATGAGCATCGTCTGGGTCTTTGGGGTGATGGCGCTGGCGGTGGTGCTCTCTTTCGTCCTGACCCTGCTGCTGGGCTTTGAGGATATTCCGGTTGAACAGGACGCGGCGGATGCCCGTCGCGCCCAGGGCGTCACGACGCCTGCTAATTATTGACACTGATTCACGAGGTAATGCATGTCGAGTTTTCCGCAAGGATTTTTATGGGGCGGCGCACTGGCCGCCAACCAGTCTGAAGGCGCATGGCGGGAGGGCGGAAAGGGCTTAACCACCGTCGATACTATCCCGCACGGCGCCGGGCGCATGCCGGTGAAGCTGGGCCTGGAAAAGCGCTTTACCCTGCGCGACGACGAGTTTTACCCCAGCCATCAGGCCATCGATTTCTATCATCGCTATAAGGAAGATATCGCGCTGATGGCGGAGATGGGATTTACGGTCTTTCGCACCTCCATCGCCTGGAGCCGCATCTACCCGAAAGGCGACGAGCTGACGCCAAACCCGGAGGGTATTGCGTTTTACCGCGCGCTGTTCGAAGAGTGCAAGAAATACAACATTGAGCCGCTGGTCACGCTCTGCCACTTCGACGTGCCGATGCATCTGGTGGTGGAGTACGGCTCCTGGCGCAACCGCAAAATGGTTGAGTTTTTCACCCGCTATGCCCGCACCTGCTTCGAGGCTTTCGACGGGCTGGTGAAATACTGGCTCACCTTTAATGAAATCAACATCATGCTGCACAGCCCCTTCTCCGGCGCCGGGCTGGTGTTCGAAGAGGGCGAAAACCAGGATCAGGTGAAATACCAGGCCGCGCACCACGAGCTGGTGGCCAGCGCCCTTGCGACCCGCATCGCCCACGAGGTGAACCCGCAAAACCAGGTGGGCTGCATGCTGGCGGGCGGTAATTTTTACCCCTGGTCCTGCAAGCCGGAAGACGTCTGGGCGGCGCTGGAAAAAGACCGGGAAAACCTGTTCTTTATCGACGTGCAGGCGCGCGGCGCCTACCCGGCTTACTCCGCCCGCGTATTTCGTGAAAAAGGGATAAACATCGAAAAAGCGCCGGAAGATGACGACATCCTGAAAAACACCGTCGATTTCGTCTCCTTTAGCTACTATGCCTCCCGCTGCGCCTCGGCGGAGATGAACAGTCAGAACACCAGCGCGGCCAACGTAGTGAAATCGCTGAAAAACCCGTACATCAGCGCCAGCGAATGGGGCTGGGGCATCGACCCGCTCGGCCTGCGCATCACCATGAATATGATGTATGACCGCTATCAGAAGCCGCTGTTTCTGGTGGAAAACGGGCTGGGCGCGAAGGACGTGGTGGAGGCCAACGGCGAGATCAACGACGACTACCGTATCACCTATCTGCGCGAGCATATCCAGGCGATGGGCGAGGCCATTGCCGACGGCGTACCGCTTATCGGCTATACCACCTGGGGCTGTATCGACCTGGTGTCGGCCTCGACCGGTGAGATGAGCAAGCGCTACGGCTTTGTGTACGTCGATCGCGACGACGCGGGCAACGGTACGCTGGACAGAAAACGCAAGAAGTCGTTCTGGTGGTATAAGAAGGTGATTGCCAGTAACGGGGCGGACCTGGCGTAATGCGCTGTGCCGGGCGGCGCAAGCATCGCGCCGCCCGGCCCGGCTCAGAGCGGTGTAAAGCCGCCGTCGCCTTCCCACGCGGCCAGGCGCTGATACACCACTTCCACCGCTTCTTTAATTTTCGGCGTCATCGGGTAGTAAAAACCGACGATATCCGGCTGAATCCCCAGAAAAATCACCTCGCCGACGTCCTCTTTAAGCTGATCGACCAGGTAGTTCAGCGGCATATTATGGGTGGTCATCATAAACATTTCGGCGATATCGTCGGGATCCACGATGCGGATCTCGCCCGGATTTAGCCCCATGTCGGTGGCGTCGACGATCAGCAGCCGCTGCGGGCGCAGCTCCCGGATCGCCACCACCTCGTTTTCCGGCGCGCTGCCGCCGTCAAAAACCCGCCATTGTCCCTGGGGACGGGCGGCGCACATTTCCGCCAGCAGCGGCCCGGCGCCGTCGTCGCCCATCATGCTGTTGCCCACGCAGAGCAAAACGTCAGTCACGCAGCCTCCTCACCATCAGGTAGATGGCGTTTTCCTGGTAAATATCGTGCAGCATGCTGAGCATCAGCTTGCTGCAGGCCTGCTGCTGCGGGGTTTGTCGCGCCTGCGCGTCATCGAAGGCGCGCGCCAGCATATTGACGTGATTGCTGTCGATGACTATCTCGCCGTACTTCGGCACGCCCTCCATTTTACGCCGGGCTTCGCTGCCCTCCGCCAGCGTCGCGATCCAGGCCAGATACTCCGGCCACGGGCAGCTTAGCGCCGCCTCAAGACAGTCGATGACGCCAAGGTGGTGGCCAATCGCGAGGCTGTAGTAAACCACCTGCTGCGCGGCCGCGGGCGTTGCGTCGTTTTCATCAATAAACTTGCGGCTCAGCTGACTGAACACCACCGTTTCGCTCATCGGATGCGCGCCTCCTCAACCACCTGATTAAGATGCGTGACGATCTCGGTCAGGCGCGGATCGCTCTCCGCCTCCAGCCAGCGCAGTACCTGATGGTCGCCCTGCCCCAGCATGCGCATATAGTCATCGGCAATCTGGCGGCCATAGCGGTAGCCCGCCAGGCGACGCGCGGCGCGATCGATGCGTACGCGCAGCGGCTGTACCATCTCCGGATGCAGAATTTCGGTAGGTTTCTCGTCCAGCTCGCCCGGCGTGCGGGCGTGAATTTTCTGCTCCAGCAGCCCCAGCGCCATCGCGAAACCATACAGCGTGGCGGCAGGCGTCGGCGGGCAGCCGGGAATATACACGTCGACCGGGACGATTTTATCGGTGCCGCCCCAGACGCAGTACAGATCATGAAAAATGCCGCCGCTGTTGCCGCAGGCGCCGTAGGAGATACAAATTTTCGGGTCCGGCGCAGACTGCCAGGCGCGCAGCGCCGGAGAGCGCATCGCGCGGGTCACCGCGCCGGTAAACAGCAAAATGTCCGCATGGCGCGGCGACGGCACCACTTTGATCCCGAAGCGTTCGGCGTCAAACAGCGGCGACAGGGTGGCGAAAATCTCGATTTCGCAGCCGTTGCAGCCGCCGCAGTCAACGCGGTATACGTACGCGGAGCGTTTGATCTTCTTCAGGAGCGACGCCTTCATGCTGGCGATGGACTCGTCCACCGTCATCGGCACCGGCATTCCATTGTCATCGCGCGGCCCTAACAGATTGCTCATCAGCTGGCCTCTCTCATGTGGCGGGTGAGTTCAATACGATCGGACGGCACCAGGCATTTCTGGCGCTTGCATTCCGGGCAGGTTTCAAAGCTTTCGCGGTGGTTTTCCGCGCGGCTGTCGCCGTTGTGCTTAAGCAGCGCGATGGCGTAATCAATCTCTTTTTGCACGGCGAACGGGCGCTGGCATACGCGGCAGCTGCACAGCGCAAAGCGCGACTGCTGGAGGAAATCTTCTTTCTTCCACACCGCCAGCTCATACTCCTGAGACAGCCTGATGGCCGCCGTCGGACACACCTCTTCGCAGCGGCCGCAGAAAATGCAGCGCCCCAGGTTGAACTGCCACGCCAGCGCATTGCCGGCGAGGTCGGTTTCTACCGTCAGCGCGTTGGACGGACAGGCGTTAACGCAGGCCGCGCAGCCGATGCACTGCTGCGGGCTATGCTCCGGTTTGCCGCGGAAGTTTTTATCCACCTCGATAGGCTGCAGCGGATACGCGGCCGTAGCGGTGCCGGTTTTTAACGCTTTTTTGATAAAAGTAAACATGATGGCTCCGTTAACTTATTTCAGCGGCGAGTTCTTACGCTCGATGCTATAGCGCTCAAGCTCTTTGTACGGCACCGTCTGGCTCTTCTTCTTACGCACATCTACCACCGTCATCCGGTCCGTGCAGGAGTAGCATGGGTCCAGGCTGCCGATAATCAGCGGCGCGTCGGAGACGGTGTTGCCGCGCAGCATATAGCGCAGCGTCGGCCAGTTGGCGTACGTCGCCGCGCGGCAGCGCCAGCGGTAGAGTTTCTGGTTGTCGCCGGTCATGCTCCAGTGGATATCGTCGCCGCGCGGCGCTTCGGCAAAACCGAGCGCGAAACGGTGCGGTATATAGGTAAAGCCCTCAACCATCAGCGGCCCGCCAGGCAGGTTATCGAGGCCGAAGTCGATCATGTTCAGCGCGGTATAGACCTCGTTGATACGCACCTTCAGACGGGAGATAACGTCGCAGCCCTGCTCGCTGTGCACCTCCATCGGCAGCAGACCGTAGCCGACGAACGGATGGTCGGCGCGGGTGTCGCGGGCGTGGCCGCTGGCGCGCACCATCGGTCCGACGTTACTGAAATCGCGGGCAATCTCCGGATCAAGACGGCCAATGCCGACGGTGCGCTGCGCCATGTTCGGCGTGCTGAGCAGCATGTCGACCAGATCCTGCACCTCGCGGCGCATCTGCTGGGCAAGCTGGCGGGTCTTGATCATGTCATCTTTCAGCAGATCGCGACGAATCCCGCCGATCAGGTTGAGTCCGTAGGTTTTACGCGCGCCGGTGAGGATCTCCGCCATCTTCATGGAGGTTTCGCGCACGCGGAAGAACTGCATAAAGCCGGAGTCGAAGCCGACGAAGTGGCAGGCCAGCCCCAGGTTGAGCAGATGCGAATGCAGGCGCTCCACCTCAAGCAGAATGGCGCGGATCATCTGCGCGCGCTCCGGGACCACGATGCCCATCGCGTTTTCCACCGAGGTGGTATACGCCGTGCTGTGGGCGAAGCCGCAGATACCGCAGACGCGATCGGAGAGGAAGGTGACTTCGTTGTAGCCCATGCGGGTCTCCGCCAGCTTCTCCATCCCGCGATGGACGTAGAACAGGCGGTAGTCGGCATCGATAATGTTTTCGCCGTCGACGAACAGACGGAAATGCCCCGGCTCGTCCGAGGTGACGTGCAGCGGGCCAATCGGCACCACGTTGTTTTTCTTACTGCCGAGCTCGTTGATGAACTCGTAGGTTTCGCTGTCGGTGGTCGGCGCCGGGCGCTGACGGTAGTCCATGCTGTCTTTTCGCAGCGGATAGAGTTCATCCGGCCAGTCATCCGGCAGAACCAGACGACGCTCGTCCGGCAAGCCGACCGGGATGAGCCCGTACATATCGCGCACCTCACGCTCGCCCCACACGGCGGCAGGCACGCGCGGCGTGACGGACGGATACTCGGGCTTATTGGCATCCACTTCAACGCGTACGGTTATCCAGCACTTCGTCCCCTGCTCCATCGACATCACGTAGTAAACGGCATAGTGGCCGTTCAGCTTACGTTCATCGTTGCCGAACAGCACCGACAGCCAGCCGCCCTGCTGGTAGTAAAGAAACTCCACCACTTCCGGCAGATAGTTAACCTTTACGGTAAGGGTGACCTGGTCTTTGGTCTGCCACGCTTCGTCGAGCACAACGCCGGGAAAGGCCTGGTGCAGCGCCGCGAGATAATGTTGACCTGTTTTTTCTTCAGACATGTAGAAACTCTCTTAAATCACGCCACCAGCAAGGAGACGAACGCTAAAAAGGCAAAGCCAAACCCGGCCCAGGTAACCCGCGAGGTCGCGGCAAAACGCAGGCGCGCCATGCTGTTTTCAAACAGCGCAATCACCGCCACGCCAAGCAGCAGCTTCACGATGGCGACAATCACGGCCAGCGCCGCGCCTGCGGCGGTAATCTGCTCCATCTGTCCCCACGGCAGAAAAACGCCGACGAACATCTGCAGCACCACCAGCTGTTTCAGGCTAATGCCCCACTTGAGCATGGCAAACCCGCTGCCGCTGTATTCGGTCAGCGGGCCTTCCTGCAGCTCCTGCTCGGCTTCGGCGAGATCAAACGGCAGCTTGCCCATCTCGATAAAGGTGGCGAACGCGCAGGCGCACATCGCCAGCACCAGCGGCACCGAGCGCGGCAGCGGCCAGTGATACAGGGTGTCGGCAATATTGCTGATGTGCGTCGAGCCCGCCACCTGGGCCGCCACCCACAGCCCCAGCAACAGGACAGGCTCCACCAGCACGCCGAGCATGGCCTCGCGGCTGGCGCCAATCCCGGTGAACGGGCTGCCGGTATCCAGCCCGGCAATCGCAAAGAAGAAACGGGCGATGGCGAAAAGGTAGATAAGGGTGATCAGGTCGCCGAGCGACGGCAGCGGTGAACCGACCGTAATGACCGGCAGCGCCATGGCGATGGTCAGCATGACGCCGACCATTACGAACGGCATCAGGCGAAAGACCCAGCCGGATGCCGCAGGCGCGACGCTCTGGCGCCCCAGCAGCTTTATCAGATCGCGGTATTCCTGCAGAACGCCAGGACCGCGGCGGTTGTGCAGCCGGGCGCGCAGCACGCGCGTCACGCCTGACAGCAGCGGCGCGACGGCAAACAGCGCCAGCGCCTGAATTATCGGAAACAGCACACTCATTTGTCAGGCTCCTCGGGAAATCACAATCACCACCAGCACCGCCAGCTCAATCAGCGCCAGACGGTGGAAGATGGCCGGCACCGCCGCCCGCTCCCAACCGGGCACCAGCGACACCGGGTTCAGCCATTTGCGCAGCTTCAGCACCGGCGCAAACGCCTCTTTCACCGGCATCGCGAAGCCGTGGGCGGTAATAACCATCGCGGACTCGTGCTCATAGCCGCACGCCCACGCGCTGCCGCGCGAACGGCCCGGCAGGCGATCGCCTTTCATCAGCATCATGATGAGGAACGGCAGCAGCGGACAGGCGATCAGCAGCAGGGTTATCATCGGCTGCGATACGGCGGTATGCGCGGTCTCCAGCGGCAGCGGCACCGCGTTTTGCAGCAGCGGCAGCAGCCAGGGCGCGGCGACCCCGCCAATCACGCAGCACAGCGCCAGCGCCACGGTGCAGGCCGCCATCAGCAGCGGCGCGCAGCAGGCCTGCTGCGCCTCCTTGCTGCGCGGCGCGCCGAGGAACGTGACGCCGTACACCTTCGCCATACACATCACCGCTAACGCGCCGGTAATCGCCAGGCCGACGGCCAGCAGCGGCCCGATCAGACGGCCAACAAACGCCCCGCTCTCGCCCAGTCTGAAGAAGGACTGATAGATGACCCATTCGCCGGCAAAACCGTTCAGCGGCGGCAGCGCGGCCATCGCCATCAGCCCCACCAGCATCGCCAGAGAAATCACCGGCATCCCTTTGCCAATACCGCCAAGCTTTTCAATATCGCGATGGCCGGTACGAAACCAGACGCTGCCCGCGCCCAAAAAGAGCGTGGTTTTAAACAGGGTGTGGTTGAAAAGATGGTACAGACCGCCGGTCAGCCCCAGCGCGACCAGCACCGGCTGCTGCAGCGCCACGCCGGTCACCCCGGCGCCCAGCCCCAGCAGGATGATGCCGATGTTCTCCAGGGTGTGATACGCCAGCAGTCGCTGGATGTTGTGCTCCATCAGCGCATACAGCCCGCCAACAAACGCCGTCACCATCCCCAGCGCCAGCAGCGCCACGCCCCACCACAGCGGCTGATGGCTGCCGATAAGCGACAGCGTCAGGATCCCCAGCAGGCCGATTTTCATCACCACGCCGGAAAACAGCGCGGCGGCCGGAGCGCTGGCGTTGGCGTGCGCCTGCGGCACCCAGCCGTGCAGCGGAATAATGCCCGCCAGCAGGCCAAAACCCGCCACGCCGAGCAGCCAGATATCAGAGCCGAGCGGCAGCATCTGCGCCCGCACGTTCAGCGCGCTCAGATCCAGCGTGCCGTAACGCTGCCACACCAGCCAACAGGCCAGCGCCAGCAGCAGCGTGCCCAGACGCCCCAGCGCGAACCAGAGCTTGCCCGACTGCGCGCAACCGGTAAGAAACGCGGCGCACAGCGCCATGATTTCCGCCATTACCACCAGCGCGCCAAGGCTGCTGGCGACCACCGCACAGACCGCTGCCGCCAGCAGGAGGTTAAGCAGCAGGCCGTTGCTTTTGGTCTGCGGATGACGGTGCCAGTCGATGTTATAAATACTGACGAACAGGCCGCATACGCCCAGGGTAATCAACCAGATGGCATTCAGCGGCGTCAGCAGAACACTGTGATGAATCAGCGGCATCAGGCCGTCGGTCACCTCGCCGTGGACTAACGTCTGAATCCCCGCCGCCGCCGCGCACAGGCTGCCGACCGCGCCGCCGATACCGGCAACCGCGCCGCTCAGCGTTTTATGAAAGGACAGCAGCCCGGAGAAAATGGCCGCCGCGGCAAACCAGGCCACGGCGCTGTTGGTTAAAAGAAGAGCCGTCATTTTGCGCCTCCATCCAGAGCCTGAAATAACGACAAGTCGCCGTAATCGACGTTCACGTTCAGCTCGCGCTTACGTTTACTGACCTGGGCGATGTCACGAATATCAACCTGCAGCAGCGCTTTGGTCGGGCAGGTGCGTACGCAGGCCGGTCCCTGCGGGTCGAAGTAGCACAGGTCGCACTTCACGGCGATGGCGCGCACGCCGGGAACCCAGTCCAGCAGCGTGCTGACGCGCGCGGGCGCCGGCGGCGCAGGAAGCGCTTTCGGGCTGTTCACGTTGGCCGGGATATCCAGCGGACGGCTGCCGGAAAACTCGATGGCGCCAAACGGACAGGCGATGCCGCAGAGCTTGCAGCTCACGCACAGGCTTTCATTCAGCTGTACCGCACCGTCGATGCGGGTAATGGCGTTGACCGGGCATACCCCGGCGCAGGGCGCGTCTTCGCAGTGATGGCACAGCTGCGGCGCGGATTCTTTTTCATTTCTCATCACCCGTAAGCGCGGCATCGCCTGCAGGCCATGCTGGCGATGGGTTTCGGCGCACGCCGCTTCGCAGGTGCGGCAGCCGATGCATACGGTGGAGTCAGCGATTACAAAACGGTTCACCAGGTCATCCTCAGGTGACAGTCATTTTTGACGAAAACAGGCGGCACGGCGTCATTTTTGACGCACGTCGACACCTCTGAAAGTTCAGGCCAGTTGCGCCTGTTGTCCGCACAGCTGCGGCAGGCTTACCGGCTGGTCACGCTCGATGGCGGTATACAGCCCGTTGTAAACCGACGCGATTTTCTCCAGATAATGCTCCAGCACTTTTTCGCGGTCGCGGTTGCTGATACGCCCGTCAACCTGCCCGTCGGCGCTCAGCTGCGCCTGTGCAATCAGCTGCTTATCTGAACCGTCCACGCTCTCGACGTAGTATTCGATGGTGTGGCTGTTGAAGCCTTCGGCGAGCGTCACGGAGATATGAAAGTGTTCAAACAGCACAAAGCACAGATCCTTCTCCGCCGCGCAGCTCATCGCGTGATGCAGGCGCGCTTTCGACAGGGTTATCCCCTGGACCAGCGAGTTGCAGTAGGTATGCCAGTGATCCTGCTGGCGACGATGGCGGTCGGCGATGTAATCCGCCTTTTCGCTAATTTCCCAAATTGTCATGTCAGGTTATCCGGTTAAATGGAGACTTACCGGTTAAGCACGTTCCATGCCAATTTTTAACATATTGATTTTTATTAAAAACATAGCCATGACCTCTCTGCAGCGACATGTCATTTTCGTCACCGTGACGTCGTCATCGTCAGTTTTTACTATCTGGCATCAATATTGCATTCACTGCGCATCAGGTACTGAAAATCTGATACGGATTACGTATCGGGAGGCAGCATGCACGAAATTACGCTCTGCCAGCGGGCGCTGGAAATTGTCGAACAGCAGGCCGCCGGCAGCGGCGCGTCGCGGGTGACGGCCGTCTGGCTGAAAGTCGGCGCGTTCTCCTGCGTGGAGCCCGCGGCGCTTGAGTTTTGCTACGAACTGGTCTGCCGCGGCACGCTTGCCGAAGGCAGCACCCTGCATATAGAGGAGCAGCAGGCGGAGTGCTGGTGTCCGTCCTGTCAGCAGTATGTCCATCTGCTCTCTTCCCACGTCCGGCGCTGCCCGCAGTGCCAGAGCAATGAGTTACGGATCGTGGCCGACGACGGCCTGCAGATCCAGCGTATTGAAGTTGAGTAACAGGAGTCCGTTATGTGTACCACCTGTGGTTGCGCCGAAGGCAACCGATATATTGAAGGCGACGAGCGCAACCCGCATTCGGCCTTTCGCAGCGCCCCTTTCGCACTGGCGACGCGCCCGGCGATGCGCATCACCGCGATAAAATCTGACTTCAGCCCGCAGCGGTCGGCCCTGGGCGATTTGCACTACGGACACGGCGAGGCGGGCACCCACGCGCCGGGAATGAGCCAGCGCAAAATGCTGGAAGTGGAAATCGACGTACTGGACAAAAACAACCGCCTGGCGGCGCGCAACCGCGCCCGCTTCGCCGCCCGCGGGCAGCTGGTGCTGAATCTGGTCTCCAGCCCCGGCTCCGGCAAAACCACCCTGCTGACGGAAACGCTGCTGCGGCTGAAAGGAAAAACGCCGTGCGCGGTGATTGAGGGCGATCAGCAAACCATTAACGACGCCGCCCGCATCCGCGCCACCGGCACCCCGGCGATTCAGGTCAATACCGGCAAAGGCTGCCACCTGGACGCGCAGATGATTGCCGATGCCGCCCCGCGGCTGCCGCTGGCGGACAACGGCATCCTGTTTATTGAAAACGTCGGCAACCTGGTCTGCCCGGCAAGCTTCGACCTCGGCGAACGTCACAAGGTCGCCGTGCTCTCGGTGACCGAAGGCGAGGACAAGCCGCTGAAGTATCCGCACATGTTCGCCGCCGCCTCGCTGATGCTGCTGAATAAAGTCGATTTGCTGCCGTATCTGCAGTTCGACGTGGAGAAATGCATCGCCTGCGCCCGGGAGGTAAACCCGGCGCTGGAGGTCATCCTGGTGTCCGCGACCAGCGGTGAAGGGATGGACGCGTGGCTTAACTGGCTGGAGGCGCAGCAATGTGCATAGGCATTCCCGGGCAAATCTGCGCCATCGACGGCCAGCTTGCGAAAGTGGACGTCAACGGCATCAAACGCGACGTTGACCTGACGCTGGTCGGCGCCAGCGACGAACACGGCCAGCCGCGCCTCGGGCAGTGGGTGCTGGTTCACGTCGGCTTCGCCATGAGCGTGATTAATGAAGAAGAAGCGCGCGATACCCTTGAGGCGCTGCAAAACATGTTTGAGGTAGAGCCGGACGTCGGCGCTCTGCTGTACGGCGAGGAGCAATGATGCGCTTTGTTGATGAATACCGCGCGCCGGAACAGGTGATGAAGCTTATCGACAGCCTGCGGGAGCGCGCCCGCCACCTGCCCTACAGCGCGGCCGCCCCGCTGCGCATTATGGAAGTCTGCGGCGGGCATACCCACGCCATTTTTAAGTTTGGCTTAGACCAGCTGCTGCCGGATAACATCGAATTTATCCACGGTCCGGGCTGCCCGGTTTGCGTGCTGCCGATGGGGCGCATTGACGCCTGTATCGAAATCGCCGCTCACCCGGAGGTTATCTTCTGCACCTTCGGCGATGCGATGCGCGTGCCCGGCAGGCAGGGATCGCTGATGCAGGCGAAAGCGCGGGGCGCCGACGTGCGGGTCGTGTACTCGCCGATGGACGCCCTGACGCTGGCGCGCCAGAACCCGCAGCGCAAGGTGGTCTTTTTCGGTCTGGGTTTTGAAACGACCATGCCCGCCACCGCCATCACGCTGCAGCAGGCGCGTCGGCAAAACGTGACCAATTTCTTCTTCTTTTGCCAGCACATCACCCTGATTCCCACGCTGCAAAGCCTGTTGGAACAGCCGGATAACGGTATTGACGCTTTTCTGGCGCCGGGTCACGTCAGCATGGTCATCGGCACCGACGCTTATGATTTCATCGCCGGATGCTATAAACGCCCGCTGGTGGTCGCTGGTTTCGAACCTCTTGATCTACTGCAAGGCGTAAGCATGCTTGTTGAGCAGAAAATAGCGGGTCACAGTCAGGTCGAGAATCAGTATCGCCGGGTGGTGCCTGATGAAGGCAACCGGCTGGCGCAGGCCGCCATCGCCGAGGTGTTTACCGTCAACGGCGACAGCGAATGGCGCGGTCTCGGGCTTATCAACGACTCCGGCGTACATCTGACCTCCGGCTATCAGCATTTTGACGCCGAGGCGCATTTTCGCCCGGCGCCGCAGCGCGTATGCGATGATCCTAACGCGCGCTGCGGCGACGTGCTCACCGGACGCTGCAAGCCGCATCAGTGCCCGCTGTTTGGTACGACCTGCAACCCACAAAGCGCCTTCGGCGCGCTGATGGTCTCCTCGGAAGGGGCCTGCGCGGCGTGGTATCAATATCGACGTCAGGAACACAACGCATGAAAAGCATTCAGATAGCGCACGGCAGCGGCGGTCAGGCGATGCAGCAGCTGATAAACGACCTGTTTATGCAGGCTTTCGCCAACCCGTGGCTTGCCGAACAGGAAGACCAGGCGCGCATTGACCTTGCCCAGCTCACGGCCAGCGGCGACCGGCTGGCGTTTTCCACCGACAGCTACGTTATCGACCCGCTGTTCTTCCCCGGCGGCGATATCGGCAAGCTGGCGGTCTGCGGCACGGCCAACGACGTCGCCGTCAGCGGCGCTATCCCTCGCTTTCTGTCCTGCGGCTTTATCCTGGAAGAGGGCCTGGAGATGGCCACGCTGGAGGCGGTCGTCGCCAGCATGGCGCAGACGGCGGCGGCGGCCAACATCGCCATCGTCACCGGCGATACCAAAGTGGTGCCGCGAGGCGCGGCCGATAAGCTGTTTATCAATACCGCCGGGATCGGCGCGATCCCGGCGACGGTTCGCTGGGGCGCGCAGCAGCTGGCGGCGGGCGATGTGCTGCTGGTAAGCGGCACGCTGGGCGATCACGGCGCCGCTATTTTAAACCTGCGCGAGCGGCTGGGGCTGGAGGGGGATCTCCAGAGCGACTGCGCGGTGCTGACGCCGCTGATTCAGACCCTGCGCGATATTCCGGGCGTGAAGGCGCTGCGTGACGCGACCCGCGGCGGCGTCAACGCCGTCGCCCATGAGTTTGCCGCCGCCAGCGGCTGCGGCATTGAGCTGCATGAAGCGCGTCTGCCGATCAAACCGGCGGTACGCGGCGTCTGCGAGCTGCTGGGCCTTGACCCGCTGAACTTCGCCAACGAAGGCAAACTGGTTATCGGCGTCCGTCCCGATGCGGCGGACGAAGTGCTGGAGCAGCTGCAGCGTCATCCGCTCGGGCGCGATGCGGCAATTATCGGGGAAGTGAGCGAGCGAACCGGCGTACGCCTGGCGGGGATTTACGGCGTGAAACGCACGCTTGAACTGCCGCACGCGGAGCCGCTGCCGCGCATTTGTTAACCCGGCGGCGCGAAACATCTTTTCTATAATCATCGACACGTTTTATTTTGCACGGGTTAACCGCTGCTTTTTGGATAATTGCAATGTCATATACACCGATGGGCGATCTCGGACAGCATGGGCTGTTCGACATCACCCGGACTCTTTTACAACAGGCCGACCTGGCGGGCGTCAGCGAAGCGCTGACGCGGCTGGCAAAGCAATCCGCGCTGGCGGACAGAGCCGCAATCATCCTCTGGCAGCCGGGAAACCACCGCGCCCGCTATTACGCCAGCGCGCAGCCAGGCGCTCCCATCGAATACGAAGACGAAACGTATCTGGCTTACGGTCCGGTGCGCCGCCTGCTGTCGCGCCCGGACGCGCTGTACTGCAGCCACGATGAGTTCAGCGAAGCGTGGCCGCAGCTGGCCGAAAGCGGGCTGTACGATCCCTTCGCGCAGTACTGCCTGCTGCCGCTCGCCGCGGAAGGCCGAATTTTCGGCGGCTGCGAGTTTATCCGCAACGATGCGCGCCCGTGGACCGAGAAAGAGTTTCAGCGTCTGCACACCCTGGCGCAGATTGTTGCGGTGGTGACCGAGCAGATCCAGAGCCGGGTCAGCAACAACGTTGATTACGATCTGCTGTGCCATGAGCGCGATAACTTCCGCATTCTGGTGGCTATCACCAACGCCGTACTGTCGCGGCTGGATATCGATGAGCTGGTGAGCGAAGTCGCCAAAGAGATCCACCACTATTTTTGCATCGATGCCATCAGCATCGTGCTGCGCAGCAACCACAAGGGCAAGCTGAACATCTACTCCAGCCACTACCTCGATGAGAACGAGCCGGTTCACGATCAAAGCGTGGTTGACGAAGCAGGCACCCTCAGCGAACGGGTGTTCAAAAGCAAAGAGATGCTGCTGCTGAAGCTGCACGAAGGCGACGCGCTCGCCCCCTACGAGCGGATGCTGTTCAACATGTGGGGCAACCAGCTACAGACGCTGTGCCTGCTGCCGCTGATGTCGGGCGACAAAATGCTGGGCGTGCTGAAGCTCGCCCAGTGCGACGAGAAGGTGTTCAACACCGCCAATCTCAAGCTGCTGCGCCAGATCGCCGAACGCGTATCGATTGCCCTGGACAACGCGCTGGCCTACCAGGAGATCCATCGCCTGAAAGAACGGCTGGTCGACGAAAACCTGGCGCTCACCGAACAGCTGAACAACGTCGACAGCGAATTCGGCGAGATAATCGGCCGCAGCGAGGCGATGTACAGCGTACTGAAGCAGGTGGAGATGGTGGCCCAGAGCGACAGCACGGTGCTGATCCTCGGCGAAACCGGCACCGGTAAAGAGCTTATCGCCCGCGCCATCCACAACCTTAGCGGACGCAACGGCCGGCGGATGGTGAAAATGAACTGCGCGGCGATGCCGGCAGGGCTGCTGGAAAGCGATCTGTTCGGCCACGAGCGCGGCGCCTTTACCGGCGCCAGCGCCCAGCGTATCGGCCGCTTCGAGCTGGCGGATAAAAGCTCGCTGTTTCTTGATGAAGTGGGCGACATGCCGCTTGAGCTGCAGCCGAAGCTGCTGCGCGTTCTGCAGGAGCAGGAGTTCGAGCGCCTTGGCAGCAATAAGCTGATCCAGACCGACGTCCGGCTGATCGCCGCCACTAATCGGGATCTGAAAAAAATGGTGACCGATCGCGAGTTCCGCAGCGATCTCTACTACCGCCTGAACGTGTTTCCAATCCACCTGCCGCCGCTGCGCGAACGGCCGGACGACATCCCCCTGCTGGTGAAAGCGTTTACCACGAAAATCGCCCGCCGCCTCGGGCGGCAAATCGACAGTATTCCGGCGGAAACCCTGCGAACCCTGAGCCGTATGGAGTGGCCGGGCAACGTCCGCGAACTGGAAAACGTGATTGAGCGGGCGGTGCTGCTGACCCGGGGCAGCGTGCTGCAGCTCTCGCTGCCGGAAATCAGCATTGAGTCGGACACCCCGGAGCTGGCGGCGGAAAAACCGCTCGACGGCGAGGACGAAGCGCAGCAAATTCTGCGGGTGCTGAAAGAGACCAACGGCGTGGTCGCCGGGCCGAAAGGCGCCGCGCAGCGCCTGGGGCTTAAGCGCACCACTCTGCTTTCGCGGATGAAGCGCCTTGGCATCGACAAAGACATGCTGGTGTAAGCGGCTGTTACAGGCTATAACTCTGTGCACGTTCAACAGAAAGGAGGCATCATGGCAGTATCTGCACGCAACCAATTAACCGGGAAAGTAAGCGCCGTAGCCACCGGCGCGGTGAATGATGAGATCGAGCTGACCCTCGCAGGCGGCGCAAAGCTGGTGGCTATCGTCACCCACAGCAGCAAAGAAGCGCTGGGTCTGAAGGACGGCAAAGAGGCGATTGCGCTGATTAAAGCGCCGTGGGTAACGCTGGCGACGGAAGATTGCGGACTCAAGTTCTCCGCCCGCAACCAGTTTGCCGGCAGCGTCTCCCAGGTCACCGAAGGGGCGGTCAACGCCACCGTTCACGTCAAAACGGACGCTGGTTTTGAGCTGGTGGCGGTTATCACTAACGAAAGCCAGCACGAGATGAAGCTGACGGCAGGTAGCCGCGTTATCGCGCTGATTAAGGCCTCGGCGATTCTGATTGCCACCCGCGCGTAATGCGCTGCGCGCGCCGCGCACATGCGGCGTGTCGCTTATTTTTTCGGTCGATATTTTTCCGGTAGCTCCGGCACCGGACGCCGGTCGTCCAGCAGATGGCGAATCGTCAGAATGGGGTGTCGCCACAGCATTCGCGGCCCCGCCCAGCGCATAATCTGCTTCATCTCTTCCCGTTTGGCCGGCTGATAACAGTGAACCGGACACTGCTTGCAGGCGGGTTTCTCCTCGCCGAAGACGCACTTATCAAGCCGTTTATCGGCATAGGCGTTTAGCGCCTGATAATACCCCTCCCCGTCGGAAGCCTGCGGGCACTGACGCGCATAGAGAGCAATCATCTTTTTGATCGTCAGCTTTTCCCGAAGAATGCGTGTTCCAGCCATCACGATATCCTGACTAATAAGTTGCATAAATAATACACCTTTATTGATATCCCCTCCAGCGACAATGACCGCACTCAGTCCGAAAGCGGATGCTGCCCTGCATAGACAAAAAGCAGGCTTATCGTATTATTTACCTGTTTTTATATACAGTATTTGTACTGTCAGCATGTAACGGCAAGGGGGAAACCGCTATGCAGTCTCAGCCTCATCAGGGAGTGAGTAAAACCTCCCGTCAGGTCACCGTAAGCTATGTCAGAAAACGTCATCAGGACCCAGAAACCTTCCGTACCCGCAGGATGAGCCGCCACCCGAGCCTGGTGCTGAGCGGCGACTGGCTGGAGGAGGCCGGGTTTCCCACAGGTACGCCGGTCGCCGTTTCCGTCGCCTGGGGCAGGCTTATCTTAAGCCCGGTGGAGGTGGAATAAGGCATCATGCGCCCAGCGCTGAAGAAAGGTGATGAGCACAGGCAATGAACGCACGCAGGGCCGCGCTTTGATAGGCCCCCCTGCGCTGCATAATGACAGCCGTTCTTTGCAGCAGCAGCGGGTTGAGAGGGATAGCCACCAGCCCCTCGTGCTCGCTGGCGATAGCCGCAGGCAACAGCGTTGACAGCGATGTCCGGCGAACAGCTTCGATGACCGCGCTGATTGAGTTCGCCTCCATCATCACCTGCGGCCAGATGCCGTTTTGCCGGCAGTAGCGATCGATCTGCTCTCGCGTCGCGAACTCTGCGCTCAGCAGAATGAGGTGCTCATTATTAAGTACGTTGAGGCTTACCCGCCGACGCGAAGCCAGAGGGTGGCGCTGATTCACCACCAGCGCCAGGGTCTCCGTCAACAGTGGCTGAGTTTCGACGTCCTGCGAGTGCCCCTCTTCAAACGCGATGCCGACATCCAGCATATCGTCGATGAGCAGGCTCTCCATTCTGTCCTGAGACATCTCATGTACCGTCAGCCTGACGCCAGGATACCGGTGGTAAAACGCTTCGATCAGCGGCCCGACAAAGTAGGCGGTAAACGTCGGCGTCACGCCGACGCGCAGCGAACCGCGGCTGAGATCGCCCACATCATGGATGGCGCGTTTGCCCTCCTCGAGGTCCTGTAGCGCCCGCCGGGCGTAGCGCAGATACACCTCTCCCGCATCCGTCAGACGCGTGGCGCGCCCGGTTCGATCGAAGAGCTGAGTATTCAGGCTCTCTTCCAGCTGCTTTATCTGCTGCGACAGCGCCGGTTGCGATACGTGTAGCACCAGCGCGGCGCGGGTGAAGCTGTGGTGTTCCGCCACCGCCAGAAAATAGGTGATGTGCCGTAGCAGCATGCAACCTCCTATAAGAAATACCAATAGAACCCATCATAAATGAGTCTTTTATCTTATAAAAGAAGGCGCGTAACCTGCCGTTTATTGACACCGAAGACACAGGATCGCCCGTGAAAGAGATCGTTGAAGGCATTCTTAAATTCCAGCGTGATGCGTTCCCGGAACGCGCCGAACTCTTTAAGGGGCTGGCGACCCGGCAGAATCCGAAAGCGCTGTTTATCTCCTGCTCCGACAGCCGCCTGGTTCCCGAACTGGTCACCCAGCGCGAGCCGGGAGAACTGTTCGTCATTCGCAACGCTGGCAATATTGTTCCCTCCTGGGGCCCTGAGCCCGGCGGCGTCTCCGCCTCTGTCGAATATGCCGTCGCGGCGCTGCGGGTATCCGACATCGTTATCTGCGGACATTCAGACTGCGGCGCCATGGCGGCAATCTCCTCCTGCGCCTGCCTTGACCACATGCCCGCCGTTAGCCACTGGCTGCGCTATGCCGATTCCGCGCGGGTGGTTAACGAGGCTCGCAGCCACGCGGATGCTCACGCCAAAGCCGCATCAATGGTGCGCGAGAATGTCCTCGCCCAGCTGGCGAATATTCAGACCCACCCCTGCGTGCGCCTGGCCTTAGCGGAAGGACGCGTCGCGCTGCACGGTTGGATCTATGACATCGAAAGCGGGAGCGTCAGCGCCTTCGACGGCGCCAGCGGCCGCTTTGTTTCATTAGCGGATCACCCGCGTACTCGCGCGGTCGCTCCCGCACATCCCGCAGCGATATAGCGTTCATCTTTAACAAAAAAAGAGGTTTACTATGATTCAGTCTCAAATCAGCAGAGAAGTTCGCCTGACCCTCGCCGACGCCATTTTGCTGGCGAAGGCCAGAAAAGATCTCTCCTTCGCCGAGATTGCCGAAGGAACCGGGCTGTCTGAAGCCTTTGTTACCGCCGCGCTGCTGGGACAGCACGCGCTTCCGGCCGCCGCGGCGCAGCATGTGGGCAAGACGCTGGGCCTGGATGATGATGCCGTAGCGCTGCTGCAGACAATCCCACTGCGCGGCAGCATCGAGGACCGGGTACCGACAGACCCGACGATGTACCGCTTCTACGAAATGCTGCAGGTTTACGGCACGACCCTGAAAGCGCTGGTCCATGAGAAGTTTGGCGACGGGATCATCAGCGCCATCAACTTTAAGCTTGAGGTGAAAAAAGTGGCCGACCCAGAAGGCGGCGATCGCGCGGTGATCGTGCTGGACGGCAAATACCTGCCGACAAAACCGTTCTGATTATCGCCTTTTACGCGGCTGACGTTTAGTATCAGCCGCCCCCTTCGGGAGAATCCATGTCTGATCTTCTTTATTTTGCGCAGCGTCAGGTACGGTCATGAGCCAAAAACAAAAACAGAGCCTGATGCTGCTGGTGTTAGTCCTCACGGGCCTTAATATGCGCCCGCTGCTGACCTCCGTCGGCCCGCTGCTGCCCCAGCTGCGTCTGGCAAGCGGCATGAGCTTTACCGTCGCCGCGCTGTTGACCGCCCTACCGGTTATCGCAATGGGCGTACTGGCGCTGGCGGGAGGCTGGATAGACCGTCATATCCGCGAGCGCAACAGCGTGGCCCTGAGCCTGCTGATGATCGCCATTGGCGCGCTGCTGCGTGAAACGGCGCCCCATAGCGGCATTCTGTTGTGCAGCGCGCTGCTGGGCGGGATCGGTATCGGGATCGTACAGGCCATTATGCCAACCGTTATCAAGCGTCTGTTTCATCAGCGAATGCCGCAGGTTATGGGCCTGTGGTCGGCGGCGCTGATGGGCGGCGGCGGGCTGGGCGCCGCCATCACCCCCTGGCTTACGCAGCACAGCAGCGTCTGGTATCACGCGCTGGCCTGGTGGGCGCTGCCGGCGCTTATCGCTCTCATTGGCTGGTGGCCGCAAAGTAAAACGCTGGCGCAACCCGCGCACGCCGCCGCCTCCGTACCGCTGCGGGTGCACATCACCCCACGCGCCTGGACGCTTGGTCTCTACTTTGGGCTGATCAACGGCGGTTATGCAAGCCTGATTGCCTGGCTACCGCCTTACTACATACAGCTTGGCGCCAGCGCCCAGGCCAGCGGTACGCTGCTGGCGCTGATGACCGTCGGGCAAACCGCCGGGGCGCTGCTTCTGCCGATATTTGCCCGCCGGCAGGACCGGCGCAGGCTGCTGTTTTTCGCACTGGCGCTACAGCTGGCGGGGTTCTGCGGCTTTATTATGCTTCCGCTCTCGCAGCCCGTACTCTGGGCGCTGCTCTGCGGCGTGGGTCTCGGCGGCGCGTTCCCGCTTTGTCTCGTCCTGGCATTGGATCACTCCCCGCATCCGGCGATTGCCGGGCGGCTGGTCGCCTTTATGCAAGGTATCGGCTTTATTGTGGCGGGACTGTCGCCGTTCCTGTCTGGCGTGCTGAGAAGTCTGAGCGGTGATTTTCTGCTGGACTGGGCGTTGCATGCTCTGTGCGTGGTCGGGCTGATGCTGCTGACCCTGCGTTTTATCCCGGCGCGCTACCCGCACGAATGGCGGACGTTGAGCACAACGTTCCAGAAGCCCTGAGGATAATATATGCTGCCTGCTGCTGGCCAGTAATATGCCAGTGTAAAAACAACGGGGAGAAAACGCGTTTTTTCTCCCGTTAATATAAAAACGGCAGGCAATATTACTTTTCTGTCGGAAATAATTCTTCCGTTAAATTATTCCAGCCCGTTAAGTTCGCCTTGCGCATTACCTGTACGGCAGTCTTTTTTCCGCCGTATCGCCCCCCAAGGCCCGGCCATAATGCCGGTGTCGTTTCCCCGGGAATCGTAGTATACTTCCGGCGTTTTTTAAAACAGCACCACCCTCATATTTAAATTAATCCTGTTCGTTTAAATATTGTCACCAATAAACCTCTTATTTTATGTCAGCAGAAAGGGAGTTTTAAAACGTGAAGACATTGCTTGCGGGCGTCACGCTGCTCATTTTAGGAGACAGCCACGTCACCTTCCAGGATTCATTACTCTCCGTCCTGCCGGAATCGTATGAAAAATTAGGCGCGAAGGTCGTGACCTACGGCGTTTGCTCCTCGGCCCCGAACGAATGGCTAAAAGGGCCGGAAGACGACGGCTGCGGCGGTGCGCTCAGAATGGGCACCGAGCCGGTAAAAGACCCGTTTGCGGCGCCCTTTCCTTTCCCTGACATCAACAGCCTGATAGCAAAATGGAACCCCACGGCGGTTATCGTGGTGTACGGCGACACTATCGGCTCCTACGGCGCGGATACCCTGCCTGGCGAATGGATAGATGCGCAGATCGGCCCGCTGACGGCGGCTATCAGCAGCAAAACGAGCTGCATCTGGGTCGGCCCGACCTGGGGCACCTTCAACCCGCGCTACGGCAAAACGGAAGAAAAGACCCGGCGCATCGCGGCATATCTGAGCACCCACACCCGTCCGTGCACCTACATTGACGGCACGTCGTTTATGCAGAGTAGCGCCGTGAAAACCGTGGATGGCCTCCATTTAACGCCGGAGAGCTATAAGGCCTGGGGCGCGGGCATTGTTAACGCCACCCTGCCGGCACTAACGACGGAGAACAAAGGCTGATGATGCACCGTCGTCACGACATTGACGGCCTGCGCGGCCTCGCCGTTGTACTGGTGATGTTTTTTCATGCGGGGTGGTTGTCCGGAGGCTTTGTCGGCGTCGACGTGTTCTGCGTGATCTCCGGGTACTACATGAGCCAGACGGCCCTGATGTCAGCGTCGTTTTCGCCGTGGACCTTTATCACCCACCGTTTGCAGCGTTTGCTGCCGGCGCTACTGTTCATGGTTGCGCTGGTTTGCGCCGCCATGCTGTGGTGGCTGCTCCCCCGCGACAGAGCTGATATTGCGCAAAACGGGATGACGGCGCTGCTCTATTTTTCGAACCTCTGGGCTCACGAGCACGCGGGATACTTCGCCGGGCAATCGCTGGCGTATCCCTTCCTGCATACCTGGTCGCTGTCGGTAGAAATGCAGTTTTATCTTTTAATCCTGCTGCTCGGCATGGCGCGTCAGGGATGGCTTGCGCTGTGTCTGATAGGCGCAGGCTCGCTGCTGTCAAGCCAGGCAGGCTGGGGAATGGGTTATTACGGCCTGACCGACAGGCTCTGGCAGTTTGCGCTTGGCGGCGCGATAGCCTACCTTCCCGCGCGGCAGCTGGCGCGAGTACCTTCTTCGCTGCTGTATGCTGCGGCCGTTGCCGCTATCGTGGCCTGTGGTTTCCTCTACACCAACGCAAATGCAAGCCCCTCGCTGTGGTCAATCGTCCCCTGTCTCGCCGCAGCGCTGATAATTCTGCTGCCGGAATCCCCCGCGCAGAGGGTCCTGAACACGCTCTCGCCGGTAGGGCTGATTTCATACTCGCTCTATCTGTGGCACTGGCCGATTATCGTCGGGGCAACCTACCTTTTCGAGCGGCAGATAACCGGGCTATCGATGGTACTGGCGCTGCTGGTATCGCTGCTGATGGGGGTTATCAGCTACGCGTTTATTGAAAAACGCCTCTCCGCCGTTCGCTTAATCGCCATGAATCTCGGCGTAGCCGCCGCGCTTTACGGCATCAGCATCTGGTAATGCGTGCTGATTCCTGATTACGTCCTCTCTGCTTCAGAGTAACTCCGGTGGTATCCCACTACTGGAGTTTTTTACTTTTATGTACTTCACTTGACAATGCCTTACTCAAAGGGAGTAGCGATCTGCGCTGCGCCAATGGTTGCCGTGCACCTGGCCCCTGGTCTCATTGAATGAATCAGTCCTGAAAAGAATGCCCCCTGACGAATACGACAACAAAGGAGTTGAGTATGAAGAATACGTACAAGGGAATAGGTGTGCTTGCGTTTGCCGCAGGTTCGCTTATGCCGGCAGGCGTTGCGCACTCCGCCGACCAGACAGCTACGCAACCGGACGCTGGCGCAAAGAAGCCAAACATCATTCTGATTGTCTCTGACGATACAGGCTATGGCGATCTGGGCGTTTACGGCGGCGGTGAAGGACGAGGCATGCCGACGCCGAACCTTGATCGTATGGCGGATGAGGGGATGACATTTTTTGATTTCTACGGACAGCCCAGCAGTACCCCTGGGCGCGCGGCGATGCAGACAGGGCGTATCCCTAACCGCAGCGGCATGACCACGGTGGCCTTCCAGGGCCAGGGCGGCGGTCTGCCGAAAGAAGAGTGGACGCTGGCTTCGGTACTCAAAACGGGCGGCTACAAAACCTTCTTTACCGGCAAGTGGCATCTCGGAGAGGCGGACTACGCCCTACCCAACGCTCAGGGCTATGACGAAATGAAGTACGCCGGTCTGTACCATCTTAACGCCTACACTTACGCCGACCCGACATGGTTCCCGGATATGGACCCGAAACTGCGTGAAATGTTTGCCAAAGTGACTCGCGGCGCGCTGTCCGGTAAAGCGGGCGAAACGCCGAAAGAAGAGTTCAAAATCAACGGCCAGTATGTCAATACGCCGGAGGTTGACGGTAAAGAGGGCGTGGTGGGTATTCCGTTCTTTGATCGCTACGTTGAGAAAGCCTCGCTGGACTTCCTGGATGCTAACGCCAAATCCTCAGAGCCGTTCTTTATGAGCATCAACTTCATGAAGAACCACCAGCCTAACATGCCGGATCCGGACTACATCGGCAAATCGATGTCGAAAAGCAAATATGCGGATTCAATGGTCGAGATGGATGCCCGCGTCGGGCACATCATGGATAAGCTGCGCGAATTGGGGCTTGATAAAAACACGCTGGTTGTCTGGACCACGGATAACGGCGCGTGGCAGGACGTCTACCCTGATGCTGGCTACACGCCGTTTCGCGGCACTAAAGGCACCGATCGCGAAGGGGGTACTCGCGTACCGGCTATTGCCTGGTGGCCAGGGAAAATTAAGGATCACAGCCGCAACCACGATATCGTCGGCGGTCTTGACCTGATGGCAACGTTTGCCTCTGTCGCCGGAATCAAGCTTCCGGAAAAAGATCGCGCCGGACAGCCGATTGTCTTCGACAGCTACGACATCTCTCCGGTGCTGTTTGGCACAGGAAAAGACCCGCGAACCTCCTGGTTCTATTTCACCGAGGATGAACTGACCCCGGGGGCCGTTCGCGTCGGCCACTATAAAGCGGTCTTCAACCTGCGCGGCGACGATGGCGCCCAAACGGGCGGACTGGCGGTAGATACCAACCTCGGCTGGAAAGGACCGTCTTCCTACGTCGCAACGGTACCGCAGATTTTTGACCTCTGGCAGGACCCACAGGAACGCTACGATATCTTCATGAATAACTATACCGAGCATACCTGGACGCTGGTGACCTTTAACGAGGCTATCAAAGAACTGATGCAAAGCTATGTGAAGTATCCACCGCGTAAACCGCAAAGTGAGGCCTATAGCGGCCCGATTACCCTGTCGCAATATGAGCGTTTTAAAAATATCCGTGACCAGCTTGAACAAAAAGGTTTCCAGCTGAGTATGCCTACCGGCAATTAACATTAGAAAACGGCCCGGCAGTTTGGCTGCCCGGGCCGCATTTTTATGTGCGCAATGAATGATGCAGGATGTCGCCAATGAAAAAGAGCACCACAATCCCGTTGACGCCGTTACAGAATCAGGGGAAATATCTGCCCGCCTATAAACGCCGCTATCACATGATGGCCAAACCCTCCGGTTCGACCTGTAATCTCGACTGCAACTATTGCTTTTATCTGCACAAAGAGCAGTTGCTGCACCAGGAAAGAGATAAGGGCATGAGCGATGAGGTGCTGGAAAACTTTATCCGTCAGTATATTCAAAGCCAGGACGGTGAAGAGATTATCTTTTCCTGGCAAGGGGGCGAGCCTACGCTGATGGGGCTGGCGTTTTTTAAAAAAGTGGTTGCCCTGCAGCAGAAATATCAGCCTAAGCACCAACGTATCGAAAACGACCTACAGACCAACGGTATTTTACTTAACGATCAATGGGCCGCCTTTTTAAAAGAACACCGCTTTCTGGTCGGTATTTCAATTGACGGGCCTGAGGAGATGCATGACCGTTTTCGCGTCACCCGCAGCGGCAAACCTACCTTTCAGAAAGTCATGCAGGCGATTGAGACGTTAAAACGCCACGGCGTACCGTTTAATACTCTGGTGGTGGTTAACCGAATCAATGCGCGCTTTCCCCGTGAGGTCTACCGCTTTCTGACCAGGACCCTCGGCTCCACCTACATCCAGTTTACGCCCTGCGTTGAACCCGTTGACTTTAAAACCACCGCGCCGCAGTTCTGGCAGGAAGACACTATTCCGCTGACCGGCAGTCGCCGGGCTAAACCCGGCGATCTGGACTCGATCGTCACCGACTGGTCCGTCGATCCCGACGACTGGGGCACGTTCCTGACAGAAGCCTTTGATGAATGGGTTACGCACGATCTGGGGCGAGTTCAGGTAAACCTGTTTGAAACCGCCGTGGTGCAAACGATGGGGCTACCGTCTCAGCTGTGCATCACCGCGCCGTTTTGCGGGAAAGCGCTGGCGATCGAGAAAAACGGCGATGTCTACTCCTGCGATCACTACGTATACCCGGAGTATAAGCTCGGTAACATCCGCGCCCACAAGCTGGCGCATATGGTCTTTTCAGAGCGGCAGAAAACCTTCGGGATGGGTAAAAAAGAGACCTTGCCCGCTTACTGCAAGAGCTGCCCACACCTGAATTTGTGCTGGGGCGAGTGCCCGAAAAACCGGATAGTCAGAGCCCCCGACGGCGAGGAAGGCCTCAACTACCTGTGCCCAGGCTTTAAGCATTTTTACGCAACGGTAAAACCCACCCTCGAGAAAATCGCCGCGATGCTGAAATAGCATCGTAACTGGCCGCGGCTGCGGCCTGTCTTTTCACTTCCCGGAGCAAAGACTGGGATCAAACACAGTTTTCCAGTCCTGCTTCATATCCACCACCACCCAGCCTTTTTGTTTCGCCAGGGATAATCCTTCGACAAGCTTACCGCTGGCCGTCGGGGGGCTGTCATAGGCATATTCCCGCGCCGCATCCGTGTGATGCACCAGCAGGCCAAACGTTTTGGCATCGGGGTTGCTGGCAGCATATTGCAGCATCGCGAGGTCGCCATCGCTATTGCCAAAAGCGGCGACCGGACGCTGCCCCATAAACAGATGAATGGCGACGGGCTTCGATGCGCCATCATCATTGAACGCCCCTTTCATGGTTTTTTGCAATTCAACGCCTTTTTCGCCGAGCGAGTAATCACTCAGCGAGAACGACCCGACCACCTGCTCCGGCGGAATGCCATACATGCTGTCCGACATCACCCGCATAAAATCGATGCCGCCGCCGGAGATAATCCACGTTTTAAAACCGTTAGCCCGCAGGTAATCAAGAAGCTGACGCATCGGCTGATAGCCCATACGATCATAGCGGCAACCGGTCCGTTTATCCTTGTGCGTATCAAGCCAGTCGCGAACGCGCGCGGCAAAAGCTTCAGTGGTCATACCGCTGTGCGTCAGCGCTACCAGCCTGAGTAGCCCCTTCTCGCCGGACGCAGCCACGGCTTTCAGGTCATTTTCCAACACGGCGGCAATCAGTGGGTCTTTCTGCCATTCGGGATGCTCAGGCGCCATCCGTTTGATTTCATCCACCGCAAACTGCAGTTGAAACGTCAGCGGCGCTTCCGGCCAAAGCGTACCGTCATTATCGAAGACCACATAACGCTTATTCAGCGGAATAAAGTCAGGACTCCCGTCGCGGGTTGTTTCCTGAATCCATTTTTCGATAGCCTGTTTTGTCGGCGTATCATTCCAGGCTGGCAGCGCATCGGAGTTTGCCGAGCAGCCGAAGCTCAGCAGCAGCGTGCCGAGAAGTACGGATTTCCTCATCATGCATCCTTCCAGGGTCAGAACTGATAGCTGTAGTTAACGCTGGCGAACCACAAATACGGGTTGTCATAACCCCCTTTAAACACTGCGGGAGATTGCACCTGCGCCGATTGCATATGCAGATATTCCACGGCAAAACCAATATTACTTGCCGGGGTGATTTGATACTGCGCGCCAGTAGCAAAGCGCCATTCGTCGCCGGTGGGCAGCGTCATTGCCGCGTCGCTCTGGTCGCGGTATGGCGAACTGTCGTAAGCCACGCCCGCGTTAAGACGCCACTGTTCAGTGGGCCGGTATTGCACGCCCAGTGCGGTATGCCAGGTATCCGTCATCCGGTTACTTTTATCCAGCGTCTGACCGCTGACGGTAATTTGCGGGGCGCCAAACTGGCTCCAGTCCTGCCAGCCCAAATCGCCCATCACTGACCATTGCGTATTGAGGTCATGCACCAGGCTCAGCATAATTTGCTGCGGCGCGCGGACCTGTGCGGAAATCGGCAGGGTATATTCAACATCAGGCAAATTCGGGAAGCGTGCTTTTCCATCAATATTAAAGTCATAATCCGTTTTGCTGTTCCAGGTGATGCCCGCGCGGGTGCGTTCAGTGAGCGCCATCAGCAAGCCCAGACGGTAACTCATCGCCCAGTCGTGGTCCTGATCTTTCTCATCGCTGCCATCAACGCTGCGCGTCAGCGATAAAAAACCATAGTTAATATTGGCGGAAGCGCCAAGAGAGAGACGATCGTTGAGTTTATATGCCAGCGACGGGCTCAGCGTCATCGCCACCATGGTGCTTTTTTTAATAAGCCTGTCCCCCGCCCAGTCGCCAAAATCAATTCCTAACCCATAGTTGCCGTAAAGGCCCAGCCCGGCATACAGGCTGTCGTTCATTTTCTGACTATAAAAACCGCTGGCGTTAGGGAATATTTTCATGACATTCCCCGGGCGTTTTAACGATGGGTTATCGAGCTGATAATCGATATTACCGTTCATCAACTGCAGCCCTCCGGTAAACATGTGATCCGGCAGGCGCGTCATCCCCGCGGGATTGCTCACAATGGTCGATGCATCCTGGGCCCGGGCGGCTTGACCTGCGCCAGCCAGCGCCGTGTCCTCCGTACCTATTTCATAGAAATAAAGTGCGCTGGCATGTGACAGCATTGAAAAAAACAATCCAAATCCACCACCAATGATAACCGTGAGCGTCCCTTTCCGGCCTGTCGAAACAGACGTTATCGCCACAAGCAACCTCTTGATTATTAGTATAAAAACAGATACAGAAAATGAGTTATAAAAGTATAGCGTCAAATTGAGTCTCTATAGGTAAAACATCCTGACATTAGTATTCCTCCTCACATTAGAAAATAAATAAAAGAAGAAACCGCTATACAGCAGCGCCGCTTTTTTTCCGATAAATGATAAACACGCGCAGCGTGCGAGTGACATTATGGGGAAAAGACGATGAAAGACGCGACGTTTAGAAAAAAGAAGGTACGAGTCAGAACGCTAATGCTGTTATCCATTTTCGTCACTATCACCGTCGGCTTTACGGTGACGATTGGCTTTTTGATCTGGCAATCCATGGCGCAGCAGGAATCGCTGGCCAAAAAACACTTCCAGCAGATTGCGCTGGCGCAGTCCTTACAGGTCAGCCAACGGCTTGATTCCGCGCTGGCGGCCGCCCGGGATATGGGCAACAGCGCCCTGGCGCTGCGCGATGCCGGAATTCTCGACCGCCAGGGACTGAATCATCTGCTCAGCCAATACCTCAGCGCGCACCCGCAGTTTTTGTCGATGTCGATGGCCTTCGAGCCTGACGCCTTCGACGGCAAAGATGCGGCGTTTGCCGGTCAAAGCGGCGAAGACCCGGCCGGACGCTATGCGCGCTATGTCGATCGCGATAACGCCGGAACGCCCGCGCTGCACAATCTGGTGGACTACGAAACGCCGGGCAGCGGCGATTACTACCTGCTGCCGCGCAAACGGCAAAAAGAGGTGATCATCGAACCCTACATTTACCCCTATAACGGCGTCGATGTGATGCTGACCTCCATTGCCGCTCCCATCATGCGCGACGGTAAATTTTTAGGTTCGGTGACGTCCGACTTTTCGCTGGCGACGCTGCAGGGTCTTATCGGCGCCATCCGGCCATGGAACGGCGCGGGCTACGCGGTGCTGCTGTCGGCGGACAACAGGGTGGTCTCCAGCCCAGAGAAAACCGCCATCGGCAAACCTTATCGCGGTACGGTATCCGGCAGCGAAGTGACCCGCGTTGACGATCCGCTGCTCAAGGAACCGGCGTTTATTACCTGGCAGAAAATCGACGTCGGCAACAGCGGGACGCCGTGGAAGCTCGCCATCATTACTCCAGTCAGCGACGTGATGGCCGAGGCCTGGCGCTACCTGATGAAAGCGCTGGCCCTGATGGCGCTGAGCATCGTGGTGGTCAGCGTGGTGATGGCGCAGGTCTTCACCCGCAAAGTGGATCGTCCGGTCGGCGGCGAGCCAACGGATGCCTCTGAAATTGCGCTGGCGGTGGCGCGAGGCGAGCTGAACAACACCATCCCCGTACGCCAGGGCGACAGCAGCAGCATCTTCTTTGCGCTGCATACCATGCAGGCGCAGCTAAAGCGCATCGTCGGCAATATCAACGATGCCAGCCACTCCGTGCACGGCGGCAGCGGCGAGATTGCCGCGGGCAACCTCGATCTTGCGTCACGCACCGAGGAGCAGGCGGCGGCTATTGTGCAGACCGCCGCCAGCATGGAGGAGATCTCGGTAACGGTGAAAAACAACGCCGATAACGCGCACAAGGCGACGCATCTCACCAGCAAAGCCGCCGATATCGCCGGGCGCGGGGAGGTGCTGGTTAACGAAGTGGTGGACGTCATTACCCGGATTGACGAAAGCGCGCGCAAAATCGGCGAGATCAACAGTATCGTCGACGGTATCGCATTCCAGACCAATATTCTGGCGCTGAACGCCGCGGTGGAAGCCGCGCGCGCCGGTGAGCAGGGGCGCGGTTTTGCCGTGGTGGCGGGCGAAGTGCGCAATCTCGCCCAGCGCAGCGCCGACGCGGCGAAGGAGATCTCCCAGCTGATCGGGGAATCCTCCAGCCGCGTCAGCAAGGGGGTCGAGCTGGTGCACGAAACCGGCGGCATGATGAAGCAGATCATCGATGCCGTCTCCAGCGTGCGCCTGGTGATCAACGACATCGTCCAGGCGCTGGACGAGCAGACCCGGGGCATCAATCAGGTCAGCACCGCCGTAAACCAGCTCGACAGCACCACCCAGCAAAACGCCTCGCTGGTGCAGCAGATATCCGCTGCCGCCATGTCGCTTGAAGACCAGGCGAAATCACTGGAGCAGACGCTGGCGTTCTTTAACTCGTAAATCAGGACGTTGCGGGCGCCTGCACCTCGGGCGCCCGGTTTTTGCTCTCCATGCTCCCCCGTCCGTTCTGGCATCACTCTTCGCTGGATAACGTTTCGCTTTTTCGTCACACTACCCGTCATGCAAAAACCGGCAGGCTATTCCGGGGATTATCCCCCATCGGGAACGCCTGGCTAAGGTTGGCCGAATGAAAATAAAAGAATTGATATTGCGGGTAAAATCCAATGGTTAACTCATCAGAAATGGACTATTCAGACCACACGCCGATGATGCAGCAGTATCTGAAGCTGAAGGCCCAGCATCCGGAAATTCTGCTGTTCTACCGGATGGGCGACTTCTACGAGCTGTTCTATGACGATGCGAAACGCGCATCGCAGCTGCTTGATATTTCGCTGACCAAACGCGGCGCCTCGGCGGGCGAGCCCATTCCGATGGCGGGCGTCCCCCATCACGCGGTTGAAAACTACCTCGCGAAGCTGGTGAACCTCGGCGAGTCGGTGGCGATTTGCGAACAGATTGGCGACCCGGCCACCAGCAAAGGTCCGGTTGAGCGTAAGGTAGTGCGCATCGTGACGCCTGGCACCATCAGCGACGAAGCGCTGCTGCAGGAGCGCCAGGACAACCTGCTCGCCGCCCTCTGGCAGGACAGCAAAGGCTATGGCTATGCGACGCTGGATATCAGCTCCGGCCGCTTTCGCCTGAGCGAACCCGCGGACCGCGACACCATGGCCGCCGAGCTGCAGCGTACCAACCCGGCCGAACTGCTGTATGCCGAAGACTTTGCCGAGCTGGCGCTGATTGAGGGCCGTCGCGGCCTGCGCCGTCGCCCGCTGTGGGAGTTTGAAATCGACACCGCGCGCCAGCAGCTGAACCTGCAGTTTGGCACCCGTGACCTGGTCGGCTTTGGCGTCGAAAACGCCCCGCGCGGGCTGTGCGCGGCGGGCTGTCTGCTGCAGTACGTGAAGGACACCCAGCGTACGGCGCTGCCGCATATTCGCTCCATCACCATGGAGCGCCAACAGGACAGCATCATCATGGATGCGGCGACCCGCCGTAACCTGGAGATCACCCAGAACCTGGCCGGCGGCGTGGAAAATACCCTCGCCGCCGTGCTCGACTGCACCGTAACCCCGATGGGCAGCCGTATGCTCAAGCGCTGGCTGCACATGCCGGTTCGCGATACCGCCGTGCTGCTCGACCGCCAGCAGACTATTGGCGCGCTGCAGGACAGCGTCGAGCTGCTGCAGCCGGTGCTGCGCCAGGTCGGCGACCTCGAGCGTATCCTGGCGCGGCTGGCGCTGCGCACCGCCCGTCCGCGCGATCTCGCCCGTATGCGCCACGCCTTCCAGCAGCTGCCGGAGCTGCGCGAGCTGCTGGCTGGCGTCGACAGCGCCCCGGTGCTCGCGCTGCGTGAGAAGATGGGCGAGTTTACCGGGCTGCGCGAGCTGCTGGAGCGGGCCATCATTGAGGCGCCGCCGGTGCTGGTGCGCGACGGCGGCGTAATTGCTCCGGGCTATAACGAAGAGCTTGACGAATGGCGCTCCCTTGCCGATGGCGCGACGGACTACCTCGACCGCCTGGAGATCCGCGAGCGCGAGCGTCTGGGGCTGGATACCCTGAAGGTCGGCTATAACGCCGTACACGGTTATTACATCCAGATAAGCCGCGGCCAGAGCCATATGGCGCCGATTCACTACGTGCGCCGCCAGACGCTGAAAAATGCCGAGCGCTACATTATTCCGGAACTCAAAGAGTACGAAGACAAGGTGCTGACCTCGAAAGGGAAAGCGCTGGCGCTGGAAAAACAGCTCTACGACGAGCTGTTCGACCTGCTGCTGCCGCATCTTGCCGAACTGCAGCAAAGCGCCGCAGCGCTGGCGGAGCTCGACGTACTGGTTAACCTCGCCGAGCGGGCGTACACCCTTAACTACAGCTGCCCGGTATTTAGCGACAAGCCCGGCATCCGCATTGTGGAAGGCCGCCACCCGGTGGTAGAGCAGGTGCTGAACGAACCGTTTATCGCCAACCCGCTGAGCCTGTCGCCCCAGCGCCGGATGCTGATCATCACCGGCCCGAACATGGGCGGTAAAAGTACCTACATGCGGCAAACCGCGCTGATTGCGCTGCTGGCCTATATCGGCAGCTACGTACCGGCGCAGAAGGCTGAGCTAGGCCCAATCGATCGCATCTTCACCCGCGTCGGCGCGGCGGATGATCTGGCGAGCGGCCGTTCGACCTTTATGGTGGAGATGACCGAGACGGCAAATATCCTGCACAACGCGACCGAAAACAGCCTGGTACTGATGGACGAAATCGGCCGCGGCACCTCGACCTACGACGGCCTGTCGCTGGCATGGGCCTGTGCGGAAAGCCTGGCCAACCGCATCAAAGCGCTGACGCTGTTCGCCACCCACTATTTCGAGCTGACGCAGCTGCCGGAAAAAATGGAGGGCGTGGCCAACGTGCACCTCGACGCGCTGGAGCACGGCGACACCATCGCCTTTATGCACAGCGTGCAGGACGGCGCGGCCAGCAAAAGCTACGGGCTTGCCGTGGCGGCGCTGGCGGGCGTGCCGAAAGAGGTCATCAAGCGGGCGCGGCAGAAGCTGCGCGAGCTGGAAAGCCTCTCGCCCAATGCCGCCGCGACCCAGATTGACGGTACGCAGATGTCGCTGCTGGCGCCCGCCGAAGAAACCTCTCCTGCCGTGGAAGCGTTGGATAACCTCGATCCGGATTCGCTGACCCCACGCCAGGCGCTGGAGTGGATTTATCGGCTGAAGAGTCTGGTTTAACGCCGCCGTGCCCGGTAGCGTTTACCGGGCCTGTACGGTTTCTCCAGGCCAGGCCCGCCGCGGCTGTCGCCATCGTGTCGTGCTGCTGTCGGGGTGAGGTCGTGTCGCTGTCGATACATTTAGGCAATACTTTCATCCGACAACTCACTATCCTGGAGATACCGATATGAGCAGTAAATTCAGAGAGTATCGCCTTGCCCGCGCCTGGTCTCAGGAGCAGTTGGCTGAAATGGCCGGACTGAGCACCCGCACAGTGCAGCGTATTGAAAACGGCGAGCAGGCAAGCCTTGAAACCCTAAGCGCGCTGGCTGCCGTGTTTGAGGTCAGCGTCAGCGAACTCACCAATGATGGCGCCTCGGGCGGCGAAGCGCTGGATGAACGTATTGTGCAGGTGCGGACAAAAGTCGCCCAGGAGGGGCGGTTTTACCGCTCGGTGCTGACGGCCGTTGTCGTCTGCATTTTTCTGTACGCCATTAATCGCACCACCTCCCCTGACGGCCACTGGTCATTCTGGGTCGCTGGCATCTGGGGCGCCCTGCTGGTTATCCGCGGCCTGCGGGTGTTTATTTTTGGCGGCTTAATTGAGAAGTGGCAGCAGAAACGCATTCAGAAAATACTGCGCAGATAGCGAAAAGAAAAAGGCCAGTCTCTCGACTGGCCTTTTTGACCAAAATAAGGTTATTCGCGGAACAGCGCTTCGATATTCAGCCCTTGCCCCTGCAGAATTTCGCGCAGGCGACGCAGACCTTCAACCTGAATCTGGCGAACGCGTTCACGAGTCAGGCCAATTTCACGGCCGACATCTTCAAGCGTTGCCGCTTCATACCCCAGCAGACCGAAACGACGCGCCAGCACTTCACGCTGTTTGGCGTTCAGTTCGAACAGCCATTTGACGATGCTTTGTTTCATATCATCGTCCTGCGTGGTGTCTTCCGGACCGTTGTCTTTTTCATCGGCCAGAATATCCAGCAGCGCTTTTTCAGAATCGCCACCTAACGGGGTGTCGACTGAGGTGATGCGCTCGTTGAGACGCAGCATACGGCTGACGTCATCAACCGGTTTGTCCAGTTGCTCAGCGATCTCTTCTGCGCTCGGCTCGTGGTCCAGCTTGTGGGACAACTCGCGCGCAGTACGCAGATAAACGTTAAGCTCTTTGACAATATGGATAGGCAGGCGAATCGTACGGGTTTGGTTCATGATAGCCCGTTCAATCGTCTGGCGAATCCACCAGGTTGCATACGTTGAGAAACGGAACCCACGCTCCGGGTCGAACTTCTCGACGGCGCGGATGAGCCCCAGGTTGCCTTCTTCAATCAGATCCAGCAGCGCCAGACCACGATTGCTATAACGGCGGGCAATTTTCACCACCAGACGCAGGTTACTTTCGATCATCCGGCGTCTTGAGGCGACATCGCCACGCAGTGCACGGCGTGCAAAATAAACTTCTTCTTCGGCCGTTAACAATGGGGAGTAACCGATCTCCCCAAGGTAAAGCTGAGTCGCATCCAGCACACGCTGTGTGGCACCCTGAGATAACAGCTCTTCCTCAGCCAGGTCGTTATCACTGGGTTCCTCTTCACTCAAGGCTTTCTCGTCGAAAGCCTCCATTCCGTTCTCATCAAATTCCGCGTCTTCATTTACTTCATGAACTTTCAGCGTATTCTGACTCATAAGGTGGCTCCTACCCGTGATCCCTGGACGAAACACACCTTAAGCATGTTTCGCCAAATTATCGCTGCGGTAAGTACTGCAGCGGGTTGACGGATTTCCCCTTGTAACGAATTTCAAAATGTAAGCGTGTTGAACTGGTTCCGGAGCTACCCATGGTAGCGATTTTTTGCCCCGCCTTAACTTCTTGTTGTTCCCGGACCAGCATTGTGTCGTTATGGGCGTAGGCGCTCAGGTAATCATCGTTGTGTTTGATGATAATAAGATTACCGTAACCGCGCAGTGCGTTACCGGCATAGACGACGCGCCCATCTGCGGTCGCGACGATAGCCTGTCCTTTACTGCCTGCGATATCGATGCCTTTATTGCCGCCATCGGCTCCGCTAAAGTTCTCGATAATTTTGCCGTCAGTCGGCCAGCGCCATGAGGAGATCGGCGAACTGGTAGACGTACTGCTTGCAGTCGGTTGGGTTGTGCTTGCAACAGGTGCCGTAACAGGCGCTGTGACCGGGGCCGCAGGCTTGTTGTTGGGCAACATTTTGTTAGCACTTTGTTCACCTGAATCCTCAGAATACGTAATTGTTGGTTGAGACGCAACCACTGCGGAGGAATTTTGTGCAGCTTTTGAAGCGGATCCCGCCGCCGCAACGCTGGCCATTGCAACCGCATTATTTCCCGTGATCGACTGCCCCGATCCGTTGCCGACCTGTAAGGTTTGCCCCACGTTCAGCGCATACGGTTCCGGGATATTGTTGCGCTGCGCCAGATCGCGGAAATCGTTCCCGGTGACCCATGCAATATAGAAGAGCGTGTCGCCGCGTTTGACGGTGTAGGTGCTGCCGCCGGCATAGCTACCTTTTGGGATATTGCCATATTTGCGGTTGTAGACGATGCGACCGTTGACGGTCTCTACGGGCTCCTGCGCCATCGCCTGAGGATGGGCCGTCTGCATCTGCGGCTGCTGTGCCGGCTGAACCTGCTTAGCAGGCTGCGCGGTCGAACCCATTTTAGGCGGCGGCGTAATCAGCATGCCGGAATCCGAACTGGATGACGGCGCGCCGCCGACGGTGCTGACCGGCGCCGGTGGATTACTGGAGCTTGAACATCCTGCCAGCCAAAGTGAAATCAGTGATGCTGCCGCAACACGGCTTACGGTGAATTTCGGGCTTCCCGCGCTCATTTATCCCCCAGGAATGTGTTAACTACCAATAACGTAATTACCGCGCAACGCGTCGGCTCAGGCATATCGCAAATGCGCACACCCTACGCCATCACTCGCGTTGAAATAAACAGGAAAACTCCTGTAATTACGCCAGCTCGCCTTTGACCAGCGGTACAAAGCGAACGGCCTCCACGGTATCAATAATAAACTCGCTCCCCCGCCGACGAATGCGCTGCAAAACCTGCTGCTCGTCTCCCACGGGTAAAACAAGGATGCCGCCTTCCGCCAGCTGCGACATCAGCGCCTGCGGAATTTCCGGCGGCGCCGCCGTGACAATAATGGCATCAAATGGCGCTTTTGCCTGCCATCCCTGCCATCCATCGCCATGGCGAGTTGAAACATTATGTAAATCCAGCTGTTTGAGACGCCGACGCGCCTGCCACTGCAGGCTTTTGATGCGTTCGACGGAGCAAACATGGTGCACCAGATGCGCCAGAATCGCCGTCTGATAACCCGACCCGGTGCCGATTTCCAGCACCCGGGACTCCGGCGTCAGCTCCAGCAGCTCGGTCATCCGCGCCACCATATAGGGCTGAGAAATCGTCTGTCCCTGGCCTATCGGCAGCGCGACGTTTTCCCATGCCTTGTGTTCAAAGGCTTCATCAATAAACTTTTCCCGCGGAACCTCGGCAATCGCTTCCAGGACATGCTCGTTGAGAATGCCCTGGTTACGTAGTTGATTAAGAAGACTTTGTACGCGTTTACTTACCATTTCGCGTCGACTCCTACGCGATCCAGCCACCCCGATACGACCCCGCGGGCGTTATGCGCGGTTAAATCCACATGCAGCGGCGTTACCGACACGTAACCCTCTTCGACGGCGGCAAAATCGGTATCCGGTCCGGCGTCGAATTTTTCGCCCGGCGGGCCAATCCAGTACAGGGTATTGCCGCGCGGGTCCTGCTGCGGGATCACCTGATCGGCCGGATGACGGCTGCCGCAGCGGGTCACGCGAATGCCCTTGATCTCCGATAGCGGGAGATCGGGCACGTTGATATTCAGAATGCGCCCGGTACGCAGCGGCTCGCGGGCTAACGCGCGCAGAATGTCGCAGGTAACGGCGGCAGCGGTGTCATAGTGCGTATAGCCGTTAAGCGAAACGGCAAGGGCAGGAAAACCCAGATGGCGGCCTTCCATCGCCGCGGCGACGGTTCCCGAGTAGATAACGTCATCGCCCAGATTGGGGCCTGCGTTGATCCCTGACACGACGATATCCGGGCGCGGGCGCATCAGCGCGTTGACGCCCAGATAGACGCAGTCCGTCGGGGTTCCCATCTGCACGGCGATATCGCCGTTGTCAAACGTGAAGGTGCGAAGCGAAGACTCCAGCGTCAGCGAGTTCGACGCGCCGCTGCGGTTACGATCGGGAGCGACAACCTGCACCTCGGCAAACTCCCGCAAGGCTTTCGCCAGCGTCTGAATGCCTGGCGCATGGATCCCGTCATCGTTACTCAGCAATATTCGCATAATCACCTGTTGTGTTGATAAGTTCCCTTACCACACTGGTGGCAAAACTGCCCGCCGGCAGCCAGAAACGTAGCTCTACCGTTACGTCATCCCACCAGTTCCAGCTAAGCTGTTGCGGGTACAGCAGCATCGCCCGGCGCGACGCTTCAACCTTCTCACGCACCAGCAGCGACTGCAGGTCGCCCTGCTCCGCAAGGGTCTCCTGCTCAAACGCCAGCGCCGCGCGCTGGGTTCCCCAGTCGCCGCTTCCGGGCAGCGCGGCGGTAATCATCAGCTCACGCGCCGCGACGCGGCTCTGAAGTTCGGACATCTCGTCGTCCGTCGCCACGAACCAGCTGCCGCGCCCCGCTAATTGTAGCGCATCGCCGTCAACAACTTGATTAAAGTCTGTTTTTTTTAAACGCGCGCTGACCAGCTGATTAAACAACGCGCTGCGTGCCGCCGACAACCAAAAACTGCGTTTATTGCGATCGCGCACCGGCGCATCGCTCTGCGCCCAGCGCAGCGCGCCCAGCAGATTGCTGCCGCCGATACCGAAACGCTGCGCGCCGAAGTAGTTCGGCACGCCCTGTTCCGCTACCGCCTGCAGGCGTTTCTCCACATCATCGCGATCGGTCACTTCCCGCAGGATAAGGGTGAACGCGTTGCCCTTCAGCGCCCCAAGACGGAGTTTGCGCTTATGGCGCGCATATTCAAGCACCTGGCAGCCTTCAAGCTGGAACTGACGCATGTCCGGCATCTCTTTGCCCGGCAGGCGCGCGCACAGCCACTGCTCGGTGACAGCGTGCTTATCTTTCTGCCCGGCGAAGCTGACTTCGCGGGAGTGAATCTTCAGGAACTTCGCCAGCGCATCGGCGACAAAACGGGTATTGCAGCCGTTTTTAAGAATGCGCACCAGCAGGTGCTCGCCTTCGCCGTCGGGGGCAAAGCCTAAATCCTCCACCACCAGAAAATCTTCCGGGCTGGACTTAAGCTGCCCCTGCCCCTGCGGCTTGCCGTGCAGGTAGGTCAGTTGATCAAACATCATCATGGTTGTGCCTTATGCAGCAGAGCGACCGCTTCGCAGGCAATACCTTCGCCGCGCCCGGTAAAGCCGAGCTTTTCCGTGGTGGTCGCTTTCACGTTGACATCATCCATATGGCAGCCGAGATCTTCGGCAATAAAAACCCGCATCTGCGGAATATGCGGCAGCATTTTCGGCGCCTGGGCGATTATCGTGATGTCGACATTGCCCAGCTGGTAGCCTTTGGCCTGAATCCGACGCCAGGCTTCGCGCAGCAGCGCGCGGCTGTCGGCGCCTTTGAACGCCGGGTCGGTATCCGGAAACAGTTTGCCGATGTCGCCGAGCGCCGCAGCACCCAACAGCGCGTCGGTCAGAGCGTGCAGCGCCACATCACCGTCGGAGTGCGCCAGCAGGCCTTTTTCGTAAGGAATGCGTACGCCGCCGATGATAATCGGGCCAGCGCCGCCAAACGCATGTACGTCAAAACCGTGTCCAATTCGCATTACGCCTTCTCCTGAAGTCCGCTACGGGTAAGGTAAAATTCTGCAAGCTGCAGGTCTTCCGGACGGGTCACTTTAATATTATCAGCGCGACCGGCGACCAGCTCGGGATGAAAGCCACAATATTCCAGCGCCGAGGCTTCATCGGTGATGGTCGCCCCTTCGTCAAGCGCGCGGGTTAAGCAGTCAAAGAGCAATTCACGCGGGAAAAACTGCGGCGTCAGGGCGTGCCAGAGATCGTTTCTGTCGACCGTATGCGCAATCGCGGTCGTCCCCGGCTCGGCGCGCTTCATGGTGTCACGCACCGGCGCCGCCAGAATACCGCCGACGCGGCTGGTCTCGCTAAGCGTAAGCAGACGCTCAAGATCGTCGCGATGCAGGCATGGACGCGCGGCGTCGTGCACCAGCACCCACGGCGCATCGCCCGCGGCGCGCAGGCCTGCCAGAACGGAGTCCGCGCGCTCAGCGCCGCCGTCGACAACGGTAATTTGAGGATGACCTGCCAGCGGCAGTTGAGGGAAGCGGCTGTCGCCTGGGCTTACGGCGATAATCACCCGCTGGACGCGGGGGTGAGCAAGTAATGCCGCCACTGCGTGTTCGAGAATCGTTTTGTTACCGATTGAGAGATATTGTTTCGGGCACTCTGTCTGCATGCGGCGGCCAAATCCGGCGGCCGGCACCACGGCGCAAACGCCCGGAAAAGTTGCTGCCATATCGTAAATCCTGGGCCTGTTTATCGGTTATTTTGCCCCGAACCCTGATTGCGTTTAGACGCATCCGGCACCAGACGGTAAAACGTCTCGCCCGGACGGGTCATGCTGAGTTCATTGCGCGCGCGCTCTTCGATAGCTTCCTGACCGCCGTTGAGATCGTCGATTTCGGCGAAAAGCTGATCGTTACGCGCTTTGAGTTTGGCGTTCGTTGCCTGCTGCGAGGCCACGTCATCACTGACCCGGCTGTAGTCATGAAGACCATTCTTGCCGAACCACAGCGAGTACTGTAGCCAGACCAGTAAAGCCAGTAATAGCAGCGTTAGTTTACCCATCCTGCCCCCTGAAAAACGGCATCATCATCCCATAACTTGCCCGGCTACTCCACTCGGGCCGCGGACGATGCCGCTATCGCGGGGAATGTACCACATTTTACCCACTGAGTTGTACGTCTCATTGCATTCTGTTGCAACTGCGCGAGGCCGTCAGCCCAGCAGCCATAAAAACAGCAGGCCGAACAGCGCGGTTACCGTAACCAGCGTCGCCAGAACGCTATAGATGAGCTTACCATTGACCAGCGAATGCAGCGCAATGCCGATAACCACCGACACCGGCAGCAGCGCCAGGAAGAAGGGCCAGGTGTAGAGAAAGAAAAACAGCGTATTGCTGCCATAGAACAAAACGGGGATACCCAGCGCCAGCAGCCATGCGACGAAGCCCACGACGGCGCCGGAGAAGGACCAGGTCGTCTCTTCTGCCTCCAGCGTCATGGGCTCCGATGGGGTCATGCTAATGTTCTGGGTATTGCGCATATCAAATCCTGTGTGCTGACCGGCCGGCATAAACCCGACACTGTCTCAGGATCTGATAATATCGCCCCGTCTCATTAGGTCTAATAATTGGTTAACCAAATTTGTTACCAATTGTTCGCCATCCAGATGAATTTCAGGTTTTTCTGGTGTCTCGTAAACCGCATCTATGCCTGTGAAATTCCTGAGCTCGCCGGCGCGGGCTTTTTTATATAGCCCCTTCGGATCGCGCGTTTCACAAATCGCCAGCGGCGTATCGACGAACACCTCGAAAAAGCGCCCCTCCCCAACCAGCTCGCGCACCATCTGGCGCTCCGCGCGATGGGGAGAGATAAACGCGGTCAATACCACCAGCCCGGCATCTACCATCAGACGAGCGACCTCTCCCACCCGGCGGATATTCTCCTTACGGTCGGCATCGCTAAAGCCGAGGTCGCGGCACAGCCCGTGACGCACGTTGTCGCCATCCAGCAGGTAGGTGCTGACGCCATGCGCGTGGAGCGCCGCCTCCAGCGCGCCGGCCACGGTGGATTTACCCGAACCCGACAGCCCGGTAAACCACAGCACCACGCCGCGATGTCCGTGGAGCTGCTCGCGCTCCGGCTGCGTTACCGCGTGGTCGTGCCAGACGACGTTTTCGTCATGCTGCGCCATCAGCGGCTACCCAGCAAATCGCGGGCGTTCCAGTGCGGGAAGTGCTTGCGCACCAGCGCATTGAGCTCCAGCTCGAACGCGCTGTAATCACCGGAGGTCTGCAGCGGCTTCGCCGCCTGCGGCTCATGAACCATACCTGCGCCCACCGTCACGTTGCTCATGCGATCGATAAAAATTAAGCCGCCGGTGACCGGGTTATGCTGGTATTTATCCAGCACCAGCGGCTCGTCAAAGGTCAGCTCGACCCGCCCGATACCGTTCAGCGGCAGGCTGGCGACCTCATGGCGGGTCAGGTTGTTGATATCTACCTGATAGGTAATACCGTCCACCCGGGCGCGGGTCTTTTTACCGGCGATTTTGATTTCATAGCGTTGCCCCGGCTGCAGCGGCTGCTCGGCCATCCACACCACGTCCACGCTGGCGCTTTGTACCGCCGGCAGGGCGTCGGCGGCGTCGACCAGCAGATCGCCACGGCTGATGTCGATTTCATCTTTCAGCACCAGGGTAATCGCCTCCCCGGCGCTCGCCTGCGGCAGGTCGCCGTCAAAGGTGACGATACGGGCAATGGCCGACTCAACGCCGGACGGCTGCACTTTGACCCGCTGGCCGACCCGCACGGTCCCGGAGGCTAACGTTCCCGCATAGCCGCGAAAATCGAGGTCAGGACGGTTGACGTACTGAACCGGAAAACGGACAGGCTGCTGCTCTGCCGTGCGCTGAATATCAACGGTTTCCAGCACCTCCAGCAGCGTCGGGCCGCTGTACCACGGCATCTGCGCGCTCCGGCTGGCGACGTTATCCCCCTCCAGCGCCGACAGCGGCACAAAACGGATATCAAGCTCGCCCGGCAGCTGCTGCGCAAAGGTCAGATAGTCATCGCGGATTGCGGAGAACGTCTCCTCGCGGTAGCCCGCCAGATCCATCTTATTGATGGCGACCACCAGGTGCTTAATCCCCAGCAGCGTGGAGATAAAGCTGTGGCGGCGGGTTTGATCGAGCACGCCTTTGCGGGCGTCAATCAGCAGGATAGCCAGTTCGCAGGTTGACGCGCCGGTCGCCATATTGCGGGTGTACTGCTCATGACCCGGGGTATCGGCGATAATGAATTTGCGCCTCTCGGTCGAGAAATAGCGGTACGCCACGTCGATAGTGATGCCCTGCTCGCGCTCGGCCTGCAGGCCGTCCACCAGCAGCGCCAGATCGAGCTTTTCCCCCTGGGTGCCGTGACGTTTGCTGTCGCTGTGCAACGATGAGAGCTGATCTTCGTAGATCTGGCGGGTATCGTGCAGCAGGCGGCCAATCAGGGTACTTTTACCGTCATCCACGCTGCCGCAGGTTAAAAAGCGCAGCAGGCTTTTGTGCTGCTGCGCGTGAAGATAGGCCTCTACGCCGCCTTCATCGGCAATCTGTTGTGCAATCGTCGTGTTCATCGCGGCTCCTTAGAAATACCCCTGACGTTTTTTCAGCTCCATCGAGCCTGCCTGATCGCGGTCAATGACCCGCCCCTGACGCTCGCTGGTGGTGGACACCAGCATCTCTTCGATAATCTCCGGCAGCGTCTGCGCGTTCGACTCTACGGCGCCGGTCAGCGGCCAGCAGCCAAGCGTACGGAAACGGACCATTCGCTTTTTGATGACTTCGCCAGGCTGGAGATCGATACGATCGTCATCCACCATCATCAGCATGCCGTCGCGCTCAAGCACCGGGCGTTCGGCCGCCAGGTACAGCGGGACGATATCGATATTCTCTAAATAGATGTACTGCCAGATATCCAGCTCGGTCCAGTTGGAGAGCGGGAACACGCGGATGCTCTCGCCTTTGTTGATCTGGCCGTTGTAGTTATGCCACAGTTCCGGGCGCTGGTTTTTCGGGTCCCAGCGGTGGAAGCGGTCGCGAAACGAATAGATACGTTCTTTTGCGCGAGACTTCTCTTCATCGCGGCGGGCGCCGCCGAACGCGGCGTCAAAACCATATTTGTTCAGCGCCTGCTTCAGCCCTTCCGTTTTCATGATGTCGGTATGCCTGGCGCTGCCGTGCACGAACGGGTTAATGCCCATCTCCACCCCTTCCGGGTTTTTATGCACCAGCAGCTCGCAGCCATAGGCCTTCGCCGTGCGATCGCGAAACGCGTACATCTCACGGAATTTCCAGCCGGTATCGACATGCAGCAGCGGGAACGGCAGCGTGCCTGGGTAAAACGCCTTACGCGCCAGGTGCAGCATGACGCTTGAGTCCTTGCCGATGGAATACATCATTACCGGGTTGGAAAACTCGGCGGCGACTTCGCGGATAATATGGATGCTTTCCGCCTCCAGCTGCCGCAGGTGAGTGAGTCGTTTTTGGTCCATAACCGTTCCTTAAGCCAGATTCACCACAGAAGAGGCGAAGCTCCCCGTGTCGAGGGTATGTTGAAACCAGGCCAGCTGATGGTGCAGCTGCACCACCTCGCCGATGACCAGCAGCGCAGGCATCGGCGCGTCTTTTGCCAGGGTTTCCAGTTGTTGTAATGTGCCGGTGATAACCTGCTGATCGGCGCAGGTGCCGCGGCTAATCACCGCCACCGGCGTGGCGCTGTCGCGGCCGTGTTGAATCAGCTGCTGGCTAATCTCGGCAGCCTTCATCGTGCCCATATAGATGGCGAGCGTCTGGCGGCTTTGCGCCAGATGCGCCCAGTCAAACGGCGCGCTGTCGGGTTTGTAATGCCCGGTAACGAAGGTGACGCTTTGGGCGAAATCGCGGTGCGTCAGCGGGATCCCAGCGTAGGCCGTCGCGCCGGCGGCAGCGGTGACCCCTGGCACGACCTGAAACGGAATACCGGCCTCCGCCGCCGCCTGCAGCTCTTCGCCGCCGCGGCCAAAAATAAACGGATCGCCGCCCTTGAGGCGCACCACGCTTTTCCCCTGCAGCGCGGCGTCAACCAGTAAGCGGTTGGTTTCATGTTGGGGTACGCTGTGGCTGCCGGCGCGTTTACCCACGCAGATTGTCTCCGCATCGCGGCGCACCAGCTCGCGCACCGCTTCGCTGACGAGGTGGTCATAGAACACCACATCCGCCTGCTGGATAAGCTGCAGACCGCGCAGCGTCAGCAGCCCGGCATCGCCCGGCCCGGCGCCGACCAGCGCTATCTCGCCGATGGTGCGCTCAGGACGGTCAATTTCCTCTTCCAGCGCCCGCTGCGCCGCCGCGTCGTTACCGGCGATCATCAGGCTGGCAAAACGCCCGTTAAACACGCGCTCCCAGAAGCGACGGCGTTCGGCAACGCTCTTTAGCCGCGTCTTTAAATGGTTGCGCCAGTAGCTGGACGCCGACGCCATGCGGCCAAGGTTAGTGGGCAGCAAGGCTTCGATTTTTTCCCGCAGAATGCGCGCCAGCACCGGCGCCGAACTGCCGGAGGAGATGGCCACCAGCAGCGGGGAGCGGTCGACAATCGCCGGAAAGGTGAACGTGCACAGCGCGGTGTTATCCACGACGTTCACCAGCCGCTGCCGGGCATCCGCCGCGGCAAACACCCGCTGGTTCAGCGCGATATCGTCCGTCGCGGCGACCACTAAAAACACCGGGTCGATCTGCGTCTCGTCAAACGCCTGCGCCAGCCAGACAATTTCCCGCTGCTCGCACAGCGTCGTCAGCTCTGCGGTAAGCGTATTGGCAACAACCCGCACCTGCGCCCCGGCGCGGCGCAGCAGCGAAATCTTGCGGGTCGCGACATCGCCCCCGCCGATAACCAGCACCGGACGGTCTTTAATAGCAGCAAAAAGAGGAAGGTAGTCCATAGAACAATAACGCACCATAGTCAGTCATAACGCGACTATAGGGTGCGTCTTAGAGCAAATGAAATTACGAAATGGAATGAGTAGTTCCGCAAAGGAATAACACAGCGAAAAAGTAAAGCTCAAAAGGTGCTTAATGCGTGAAAATTCGCCGCTTTCAGACGAATTGAAATTGTGTTGTGGCGATCACAGTTTCATACTAGCAGGGTTAATAATTCTGCCCCGATGTAAGGACACACTATGCTTTCCGCACTCTGCCGCCGTCTCGTTGTACTGGCGCCGGGCGCATGTCTCGCATTTTCTGCTCTGGCCGCGACCCCATCTGCGGGCGATATCGCCAGCCAGCAAGCCCGTTATATCGCCACCTATTTCCCAGGCCGGATGACCGGCAGCCCGGCGGAGATGCTGTCAGCGGATTATGTACGCCAGCAGTTCAGCCAGATGGGCTACCAGAGCGATATTCGCACCTTCCACAGCCGCTACATCTATACCAGCCAGAATAATCGTAAAAACTGGCATAACGTCACCGGCAGTACGGTCATCGCCGCTCATGAAGGGAAGGCGCAGCAACAGATTATCGTGATGGCGCATCTTGATACCTACGCGCCGCACAGCGATGCCGATACGGAGAAAAACCTTGGCGGCCTGACGCTGCAGGGGATTGACGATAACGCGATGGGCGTTGGCGTGATGCTGGAGCTGGCCGAGCGACTGAAAAACGTGCCGACGCAGTACGGCATCCGCTTTGTCGCCACCAGCGGCGAAGAGGAGGGAAAACTGGGGGCGGAGAACTTCCTCCAGCGCATGAGCGCTCAGGAGAAGAAAAACACGCTGCTGGTGATTAATCTCGACAACCTGGTGGTCGGCGACAAGCTGTATTTCAACAGCGGCAAAACCACCCCGACCTCCGTTCGCAAGCTTACCCGCGACCGGGCGCTGCAGATTGCCCACCGCCACGGCGTTCAGGCCACGAGCAACCCGGGGCTTAACCCGAACTATCCGAAGGGTACCGGCTGCTGCAACGATGCCGAGGTGTTTGATAACGCGGGTATCCCGGTGCTGTCGGTGGAGGCAACCAACTGGTCACTGGGCCATAAGGATGGTTTTCAGCAGCGCGCCAAATCGCGGGCGTTTCCGGATGGCACCAGCTGGCACGATGTCCGACTGGATAACCAGCAGTATATCGACAAAGCCCTGCCCGGACGCATTGAGCACCGCGGACGCGATGTCGTGAAAGTGATGCTGCCGCTGGTGAAAGAGCTGGCGAAAGCGGGGAAAATATAACAGGGTGCCGGAGGAAAAACCGTCACTATCCAGAACGCGGGGTTTCCCCCGCGTTGCCGCTACTTCTTCGGTTCGTAAGCGAGAACAGCTTTAAACTCCATACCACGCTCTCTAATACTCAACTCACACAGCGAGTCTCGTACCATTAGCGTGAATCCCAGCGCCGTAATACACAGCGCGATGATTGCCACTACGGCATACTTTGTCAGCATGTCTTGCCTCCCTGCAAAGAAGAGACTAACATCCGAATTGCTAGGTTCATACGTTGGCCTCGGGTTGATAGAAATATCTCCTGGGGCTTTCGTCTATCTGGATCCGGGTAAATGCCCGAGGCCAGTCAGCCTCAAGCACCCGCCGCCATTTTACGTCCGATATCTCCCTGGCCAACAGTCATTAACCAGCTCATGTCTGATTCTGGAAAGGTGACCGCATTACGGAATGCAAGCCTCACCCTTCGTGCAGCCCGCACTCCCGCTTCAGCCCAAAGAAGCGCGTCTCTTCTTCCGCCATACCGGGCTCCCATTTACGGGTTGTATGAGTATCGCCAACCGATAAATATCCTTCATCCCATAATGGGTGATATTTCAGCCCGTGTTTTTGCAGATACTGGTACACCGTACGGTTATCCCAGTCGATAATCGGCAGCACTTTAAACACGCCGCGCTGTATTGCCAGCACCGGCAGGTTCGCCCGGCTGCCGGACTGTTCGCGGCGCAGACCGGCAAACCAGGTTTGCGCGTTAAGTTCTTTCAGCGCCCGGTTCATCGGTTCGACCTTGTTGATCTCATTGTATTTCTCAATACCGTCAACGCCCTGCTCCCACAGCTTGCCGTAGCGCGCCTCCTGCCAGGCCGCGCTTTGCTCTGCGCGATAGACCTTGAGGTTCAGCCCGAGTTTATCCGTCAGCTCATCGATAAACTGGTAGGTCTCCGGGAACAGATAGCCGGTATCGGTGAGTATCACCGGAATGTCCGGACGAATTTGATTCACCAGATGCAGACTGACTGCCGCCTGAATACCAAAGCTCGACGACAGCACATAGTCACCCGGCAGATTTTCCAGCGCCCAAGCAACGCGGCCTTCAGCATCGAGCTTTTCCAGTTGGGCGTTGGTTTCCGCCAGCGCAAGGATGCGCTCGACTTTTGGCAGGTCGTTCAGGCCGTTTAGATCGAGTTTGGACATAAGTTCCTCACTGTTTGCCTTGCGGGTTAAGTAGGCCGGATAAGGCGTTCACGCCGCATCCGGCAAAAGGTGTCACAGTGCCTGATCGCGCTTCGCTTATCAGGCCTACAAAACCGAGCAGAAGCGGCAATTCATGTTACTCCCAGAAATCCCGGGCCGGATCGAGCACCGGGCGAATGATGCCCGCACGCACCGTAAAGTCGCCGAAGCCTTCACCCGCTTCGCGCTCTTTCGCCCAGCGCCCGACCAGTTCGTCGACCGAATCAAGAATCTCTGATTCGGTAATATTTTCACGGTACATCCGCGGGATACGCGTACCGATGCGGTTGCCGCCCAAATGCAGGTTGTAGCGGCCCGGCGCTTTACCGACCAGCCCCATCTCCGCGAGCATTGCGCGGCCGCAGCCGTTCGGGCAGCCGGTGACGCGCATCACAATATGTTCATCAGGAATCCCGTGTTTTGCCAGGATCGCTTCTACTTTGTCGGTGAACGACGGCAGGAAACGTTCCGCTTCCGCCATCGCCAGCGGACAGGTCGGGAACGACACACAGGCCATCGAGTTTTCACGCTGCGGTTTCACCGCATTCATCAGCCCATGCTCGCGCGCCAGCTTTTCGATCTTCGCTTTTTCGCTTTCCGGAATGCTGGCGACGATCAGATTCTGATTCGCCGTCAGGCGGAACTCGCCCTTATGGATCTTTGCGATCTCCAGCAGACCGGTCTTCAGCGGACGTCCCGGGTAGTCAAGGATGCGGCCGTTTTCGATAAACAGCGTCAGATGCCAGTTATTGTCGATGCCTTTTACCCAGCCGATGCGGTCGCCGCGGCCGGTGAATTCGTACGGGCGGATCGGCTCAAATTTGATGCCGGCGCGACGCTCCACTTCTTCTTTGAACGTCTCAACGCCCACGCGCTCCAGGGTGTATTTGGTTTTCGCATTTTTACGGTCGGTACGGTTGCCCCAGTCGCGCTGAGTGGTCACCACCGCTTCCGCCACGGCCAGCGTGTGCTCAAGCGGCAGGAAGCCGAACTCGCTGGCGGTACGGGCATAGGTTTTCTTGTTACCGTGCTCGATGGACAGACCGCCGCCTACCAGCAGGTTAAAACCCACCAGCTTGCCGTTTTCGGCAATCGCCACGAAGTTCATGTCGTTAGCGTGCAGATCGATATCGTTCTGCGGCGGGATCACCACTGTGGTTTTGAACTTACGCGGCAGATAGGTCTGGCCGAGGATCGGTTCTTCGTCAGTAGTGGCGACTTTCTCCTGATCGAGCCAGATCTCCGCATAGGCGCGGGTACGCGGCAGCAGATGCTCGGAGATCTTCTTCGCCCATTCGTACGCTTCGGCGTGCAGCTCAGACTCATACGGGTTCGAGGTGCAGAGCACGTTACGGTTCATGTCGTTGGCGGTCGCCAGCGCATCCAGCCCGACCGAGTGCAGCATCTGGTGTACCGGCTTCACGTTCTTCTTCAGAATGCCGTGGAACTGGAAGGTCTGACGGTTGGTCAGACGGATGCTGCCGTAAATCGTGTTGTCATGGGCAAATTTGTCGATTGCCTGCCACTGTCTGGTGGTGATAACCCCACCCGGCAGGCGACAGCGCAGCAGCATCGCGTGGCGCGGCTCCAGCTTTTGTTCAGCACGTTCCGCGCGGATATCGCGGTCATCCTGCTGATACATACCGTGGAAACGGATCAGCAGGAAGTTGTCGCCGTTGAAACCGCCGGTCAGACCGTCATTCAAATCTTCGGCAATGGTGCCGCGCAGGTAGTTGCTCTCAACCTTCATGCGCTCGGCATCAGTCAGTTTGCCTTCGACCACCAGTGGGCCTGGGTGTTTTTCGCTCATTAGTAGACATCTCGCTGATAACGGCGCTCTACGCGCAGCTCACTTAAAAATTCATCCGCCGCTTCGGCATCCATACCGCCGAATTCGGCAATCACGTCCAGCAAAGCCTGCTCAACGTCTTTCGCCATGCGATTAGCGTCGCCGCAGACATAAATGTGGGCGCCGTCATTGATCCAGCGCCACAGCTCTGCGCCCTGTGCGCGCAGTTTGTCTTGTACGTATACTTTTTCTTTCTGGTCACGCGACCAGGCCAGGTCGATGCGGTTCAGCACGCCTTCTTTAACATAGCGCTGCCACTCCACCTGGTAGAGGAAATCATCGGTAAAGTGCGGGTTGCCGAAGAACAGCCAGTTTTTACCTGCCGCCCCGTCAGCCGCGCGCTGCTGCATAAAGGCGCGGAACGGCGCAATACCGGTGCCCGGGCCAATCATAATGACCGGCGTCTGCGGGTTCGTCGGCAGACGGAAGTTGTCGTTGTGCTCGATAAAGACGCGGACCTCGCCCTCTTCTTCTACGCGGTCAGCCAGGAACCCTGACGCCCCGCCGGTACGAGCCCGACCGTCGATGTCATAACGCACCACGCCCACGGTGATATGCACTTCGCTCTCCACTTCCGCCTGTGAGGATGCGATGGAGTACAGGCGCGGCGTCAGCGGACGCAGCAGGCCAATCGCCGCGTCTGCATCCAGCTGTGCCGGAGAGAAACGCACCATATCAACAATTGGCGTCTCGGCAGCGTAGCGTTGAAGCTTCGCTTTATCGCCCACCAGCGGCAGCAGCGCTTTGCTGCGGGTCAGGGTGGCGTAGTTCTCAACGATGGCGGCGGTATTGACCGTCAGTTCGAAGTGCCACTGCAGCGCTTCGCTAAGCGGCAGCATTTTGCCGTCAACGGTTACCGGCTCATCGCCTTTCAGCCACAGCAGCTCTACCAGCTCTTTCACTAATGCCGGATCGTTCTGATACCAGACACCCAGCGCATCGCCGGGCTGATAGCGCAGACCGGAATCGCCCAGGTCGATTTCAATATGGCGCACGTCTTTTTCGGAATCGCGGCCAGTGATTTTTTGATTTACTGAGAGCGTCGCCGTCAGCGGCGCCTCTTTGGTATACGGGCTGGTATGGACCTCGTTAAAGGCGCCGGTTGCGCTCGCCGGGATAACGCCCGTCGCCGCCGGCGCGCGGGCCTTCAGCGCTGCCACAATCCGCTCGCGCCACTGCGCCGCCGCGGTCTGGTATTCAACATCGGCATCGACCCTGTCCAGCAGGCGCTCGCCGCCGAGCTCCGCCAGACGGCTGTCGAAATCTTTACCTGCCTGGCAGAAGAATTCATAGGAGGTATCGCCAAGGCCAAACACTGCGTACGCGGTATTGTCGAGCTTCGGCGCTTTTTTCGAGAACAGGAATTTGTGCAGGGCGACCGCTTCTTCCGCCGGCTCGCCTTCTCCCTGGGTAGACGCCACCACCACCAGCAGTTTTTCTGACGCAATTTGCTTAAATTTATAATCACCGGCGTTAACCAGAGTCACGTTCAGCTTCGCCGCCAGCAGGTCATCGCGCAGCGCCTCCGCCACGCGGCGGGCGTTGCCGGTCTGAGAGGCGGAAATCAGCGTAATTGCCGGAACCTCAGCCGCCTGCGCGGGCGCTGACGCCACTGCGCCCGGGTGCTGGTTCAGCATGCCCCAGAAATAGCCGGAGACCCAGGCAAGCTGGGTGGAGGAAAAATCGGTAGTGGCTGCCTGCAGGCGTGCCAGCTGCTCCGGGTTTAGCGGAAGCAATGCGGAAGAGGGGGCCTGTGTTGTCATGCGTCGTTATGTTCCAGTAGCAAAGCCGAATTTAAGCGAGAAAACCCAAACTGAAGCTAAGGTTAACGGCGGGGATAATAACAATTAAAGAAAGGATAGAAATAATAAATAACCAAATGAACTAACCAGTTTTAGTTATTGTTCTTACCTGCAAAACAGATAAATCAATTAATTGAAAAATAAAGTAATTATCCATATTTCACCTTCAGAGACGGGCAACCAACGCAAATGGCGGTTTTAGTCAATGCGAAAAAAAACGCTTTCCGGTATCATGCGCCGGTTTTTTCCGCATTTTTGAGAGTCCATGATGTCCACCACCCTGTTTAAAGATTTCACCTTTGAAGCCGCCCACCACCTGCCGCACGTACCGGAAGGCCACAAGTGCGGTCGCCTGCACGGCCACTCCTTTATGGTTCGTCTGGAAATCACCGGCGAGGTGGATCCGTATACCGGCTGGATCATGGATTTTGCGGAGCTGAAGGCGGCGTTTAAGCCCACCTACGATCGTCTCGATCATTACTATCTGAACGACATCCCCGGACTGGAAAACCCGACCAGCGAAGTGCTGGCGAAATGGATCTGGGATCAGATGAAACCACAGGTGCCGCTGCTGAGCGCAGTGATGGTCAAAGAAACCTGTACCGCAGGCTGCGTTTATCGCGGGGAGTGAGTATCGTCGGGCAGGCGCTAACACCTGCCCGTTGTGCCCGGATATCAGGGCCCGGCCATCGCTGCCGGGCTATTTTTTCAGGCAATATTGAGATATTTATGCGTCTGCATCGACAGACGCCAGTTGCGGGCAATGCAGGTCTCGATGCACAGGCGCGTGGCGTCATCTTTCTGGCTTATCGGCTGTAACGCGATCACCCGCTGTTTGTCATCGCTCAGCGTTTCCAGCAGCTCGTCCAGCGCTTCGATATCGCGCACGCGGCCAACGGGATGCTTAATCTCATCCGCGCGGTGCAGCGCCTGCGACAGCACTTCAAAGCCGCCGCGCATGTTCACTTTCGGCGATACGGTGACCCAGGTGCTGTGGGAACAGCGCACCTCATGGGTTCCGCTGGTTTCAATCTGGCAGCTGTAGCCGTTTTGCTCAAGCAGCGCGGTCAGCGGCGTTAAATCATGGATGCAGGGTTCGCCGCCGGTGATGACGACGTGGCGCGCCGTCCAGCCCTGGCGAGTAATTGCGGTCAGCAGGTCTTCGGCGGTTGCCGCCCCCCATTTGTCGCTCTCTTTGGTTTTCGCAAGAATACTGAACAGCGACACTTCCCGATCTTCAAGCATGTCCCAGGTATGTTTGGTATCGCACCACGCACAGCCCACCGGACATCCCTGCAATCGAATAAAAATGGCAGGAACGCCGGTGAAGTAACCCTCGCCTTGCAGGGTCTGGAACATTTCGTTAATCGGGTACTGCATAATCGTCTCTGTTAAGGGGGTAAACAGTAATTATCGCAGATCCCGCGTCAACGGTCATGCCTGATTGGTGCTTTCCCCGGCAATCGCCGCCACAAAGCGCCCGGTAATCTGCTGCGGGCGGGTAATCGCGCCGCCGACCACCACCGCGTGCGCACCCAGCGCCAGACAGCGTGCGGCGATAGCCGGCGTTTCCACGTTGCCTTCGGCGATAACCGGAACCGACACCGCGGCCAGCACCTCGCCCAGGAAACGGCAGTCGTCTTCCGGTAGCGAATGGCCTTTGGTGGCCCGGGTGTAGCCGTACAGCGTGGTGCCGACGCAGTCAAACCCCAGCGCCTGCGCCGTTTTGGCTTCCTCTACGCTTGAGATATCCGCCATCAGCAGCAGCGACGGATAGCGCGCGCGGATCTGCGCCACCATCTCCGCAAGCGGTTGTCCATCCGGGCGCGGACGATCGGTGGCGTCCAGGGCTACCATCTCCGGCTCCGCCGCCATCAGCTCGTCAACCTCACGCATCGTGGCGGTGATAAACACCTCACTGCCCGGATAATCGCGCTTCAGGATGCCGATAACCGGCAGGCTCACCTGCTCTTTGATCGCCTTAATATCCACAACGCTATTGGCGCGGATGCCCGTTGCCCCGCCTTCTGCCGCTGCGACCGCCATCCGTGACATAATAAACGCGCTGTGTAAGGGTTCGTTTTCCAGCGCCTGGCAGGAGACAATCAGTTTCCCTTTTACCGTCTCTAACATGGTTTTCATTAGGCTAAAATCTCTTCAACTTCGTTTTTGATGATGGTGACGTGCGGCCCGTAAATCACCTGCACGCCGTTGCCGCGAACAATCACCCCGCGAGCGCCCGTCGCTTTCAGGGCCTGCTCATCGACTTTGCTTCCCTCTTTTACCGTGATGCGCAGGCGGGTCGCGCAGCAGTCCACCTCTTCCAGATTCGCCCTGCCGCCCAGTGCGGTAATGATGGCCTGCGCACGTTCGCTCTGCGCGACGTTGCTTTCGGCGACCGGTTCTTTCTCACGGCCCGGGGTCGCAAAATCAAAGCGGTTAATCAGGAAACGGAAGGTAAAGTAGTAGAGGAAGAACCACGGGATCCCCACCAGCGGCACGTACATCCAGTTGGTTTTCGCTTCGCCCTGCAAAATGCCGAACAGCACGAAATCAATGAAGCCGCCGGAGAACGTCTGCCCGATAGTGATATGCAGAATATGCGCGAGCATAAAGGCCAGGCCGTCAAACAGCGCGTGGATCACGTAGAGCACCGGCGCGATAAACAGGAACGAGAACTCGATAGGCTCGGTGATCCCCGTCAGGAACGAGGTCAGCGCCGCAGAGAGCAGCAGGCCCGCCACGCGCTTTTTGTTCTGCGGTTTCGCCGTGTGGTACATCGCCAGACAGGCGCCCAGCAGGCCAAACATCATGGTAATAAAGCGCCCGGACATAAAGCGCGAGGTGCCGATGTAGAAATGCTGAGTATTCGGATCGGCGAGCTGGGCAAAGAAAATACGCTGGGTGCCTTCAACCAGATGACCGTTGATCATCTCGCTGCCGCCCAGCGCCGTCGTCCAGAACGGCAGGTAAAAAATATGGTGCAGGCCGAACGGGCCCAGCATACGCAGAATAAAACCGTACAGCAGCGTACCGACATAGCCCGTGGCTTCCACCAGGCCGCCCAGGCCAAAAATCAGCTTCTGGAAATGCGGCCAGATAACGGTCATCAGCGCGCCGACGAAGATCGCCGCAAAAGAGCTGACTATCGGCACAAAGCGCGAGCCGCCGAAGAACCCGAGGAACTGCGGCAGCGCTATCTTGTTATACCGGTTGTGCAGCAGGCAGGTAACCAGGCCAATCACCACCCCGCCAAACACCCCGGTTTCCAGCGTCTGAATGCCGAGCGTCATCCCCTGGCCAACGGCGCCGGGGTTCTCATGCGCCAGTTTGCCGGTCAGGATCAGCAGCGCGTTAATGGTGGCGTTCATCACCAGAAACGCCAGCAGCGCGGCAAGCCCGGCGGTGCCTTTGTCCGACTTCGCCAGCCCGACCGCCACCCCTACGGCGAACAGCACCGACAGGTTGGCAAAAACTATCGAACCCGCACTGCTCATGATGGTAAAGATTGCCTGCAGCCAGCCGACGTCCAGAAAAGGATACGCCGTCAGCGTATTCGGGTTCGATAACGCCCCGCCAATGCCCAACAGAAGGCCCGCCGCCGGTAATACGGCGATGGGCAGCATGAAGGATTTGCCGAACCGCTGCGCTTTTTCAAACAGCGCCCCGGATGACGCACCGTTAAAAAGTGACATAAAAAAATCTCCACGACTTCAGGTTATGATGAAAATTTTTACCACATATAAAATTAAAAGCGAAAATTATCACCAATTATCGCGAGGCAGATCATACTTTTTTAAAATGACTGGCATCTTCAACAGGCTTTCCCCACACTAACGGCAGAGAAGGCATTAAGGGATGTGTGCATGTCAGAAAATGAAAATCTGCTGCTGAGGCTGCGCCAGGAAGTCTCCGGGTACAGCCCGACGCAGCAAAAGCTGGGGGAGTTTGTGCTGAGCGCGCCGGCAAAGGTGCTCTACCTCACCATCACCGAACTGGCGCGCGAAACCGAGACCAGCGAAGCCAGCGTGACGCGCCTGTGCCGCACCCTGGGCTGCAAAGGCTATAACGAGTTCAAAATGGCGCTGGCGCTGGATATTCAGCAAAACCAGGCGCCGCAGCCGGTGGGCGATGAGATAGACGGCGTCGTCAGCGAGTCCGTTCAGGCGTTACAGGATACCGCCACTCTGCTGGACAGAGCGCTGCTGGAAACGGCCGCCGGTGCGCTCCACCAGGCACGATCGGTGCAAATCTACGGCGTCGCTGCCAGCGCAATTTTAGGCGAGTACCTGCACTACAAGCTGCTGCGTCTCGGAAAACCGGCGCAGCTGTTCAGCGATATGCACCGCGCGGCGATGAATGCGACAACCCTGACAAAGGACGATCTGGTGGTCGCGATTTCCAGCTCCGGATCCACCCGCGATCTTCTGCATGTGGTAAAGCTGGCGCGCAAGCGCGGCGCCAGGGTGCTCGCCCTGAGCAACACCCCGCGCAGCCCGCTGGCGACCCTTAGCGATATGCTGCTGGTCGCCGCAAAACCCGAAGGGCCGCTGAGCGCCGGCGCCCTGACCGCCAAGGTGGGCGTGATGCTGCTGGTCGAGTTGCTGACCACATCGCTTATCGCGCTCGACGGTCACTACAGCGAGGTCAGCCAGCAAACCGCCAGCGCCACGCTGCCGCTGCTGCTGTAATTCGCATTATTTTTAACGGCCTTGTCCGGACGAGGCCTTTATCATAAAACAGCCATTAAATAATTAAACAATGCATCAATAAGTCATTTTTTAATTATTTATGACGCAAATACAACATGGACAAATGATGTAACAAAACATTATTAATTTTACAATTTGAATTAGTTAACGGTTTTATATAAAAATAAATAAAACCATACAAATCAATAAAATAATTCTTTTCACAAAAGAAAAGGAATTTTTTTATTCTTAAGATGGTCAAATACATCCTCTGTTTTTACTTTCCTTAAAATAAGCTTAAGACGCGCCTGGTCACCACATCGTTTTATTGATACGCCGTTTAATTTCGCCTGCCTAAAATCCGCCTGACCTACCATGATGAGATAGCATTCATGAATACATTATTAATTACGGGCGTTACCGGGTTTCTCGGCGGGGCGGCGCTGGAAAAAATTCTCAACGACAACCAGCCGGTAAATCTATTGCTGTTAGTGCGGGCGAGCGATCGCGCGAAGGGCCTTGAGCGTGTCAAAGAAAACATGCGCAAGTTTAATATCCGTGATGACAAGCTGAATGCCCTGACCGAAGATGACATTCTTCTCGGCGATCTCGGCAATCCAGAAGACTTTCTCGATGATGCGCGCCTGAATAAGGTGACCCATGTGCTCAACTGCGCCGCGGTCGCTTCTTTTGGCAACAACCCGCTTATCTGGAAAGTGAACGTGGAAGGCACGCTGGCGCTTGCGCAGCGCATGGCTCAGGTAACAGGATTACAGCGCTTCCTGCATGTCGGTACCGCAATGTCCTGCGCGCCGGAGCCGGACTCCCTGGTGGCGGAGAGCGCGGAATTCAGGGAAAACGCCGAGCACCTCGTCGAATATACCCATTCGAAATCAACTATCGAGCGCCTGATGCGCGAGCAGTGTCCACAGCTGCCGCTGCTGATTGCCCGCCCGTCTATCGTCGTCGGCCACACGCGCCATGGCTGCCAGCCATCCAGCAGCATCTTCTGGGTGTTCAGCATGGGCCTGATGCTGCAAAAATTCATGTGCTCAATGGAAGACCGTATTGACGTCATCCCGGTAGACTACTGCGCAGATGCCCTGCTGATGCTACTGAACAGCCAGGCCGAGAATGGCGAAGTGGTGCACATTTCTGCGGGTGAAGAGAACAGCGTTAAGTTTGCCGATATCGACCGCGGTATGGCGCTGGCGCTAGAAAAAGCGCCGGTTGGCGATAAATACGCCCAGGTGAGCTACGAGACGCTGGTTAAAATGCGCCGTGAGCTGAAGGATATTTTCGGCCCCTGCAACGAGCGCCTGATGCTGAAAGCCATGCGGCTTTACGGCGCGTTCGCCACGCTTAACGTCCGCTTCAGCAACGACAAGCTGCTGAGCATGGGAATGCGTAAACCGCCGCGTTTTACCGACTATATCGCCCGCTGCGTACAAACCACTCAAGGGTTAACCATCCCTGAACAGATGGCGGTTGATTTCAAATAACCAAATAGCCAAAAAAAATGCCAGCCGCGAGGCTGGCATTTTTGTCTCAGGCAGCGTGATTACTGGCCTTTGATCTCTTTACGACCGTTGTACGGCGCTTTTTCGCCCAGCGCTTCTTCGATACGAATCAGCTGGTTGTATTTAGCAACGCGGTCAGAACGGCTCATAGAACCGGTTTTGATCTGGCCTGCAGCGGTACCAACAGCGAGATCTGCGATGGTAGCATCTTCAGTTTCGCCAGAACGGTGAGAGATAACGGCAGTGTAGCCCGCGTCTTTCGCCATCTTGATAGCAGCCAGAGTTTCGGTCAGAGAACCGATCTGGTTGAATTTGATCAGGATGGAGTTAGCGATGCCTTTCTCGATACCTTCTTTCAGGATCTTGGTGTTGGTAACGAACAGATCGTCGCCAACCAGCTGGATTTTGTCGCCCAGTACTTTGGTCTGGTAAGCAAAACCGGCCCAGTCAGACTCGTCCAGACCGTCTTCGATAGAAACGATCGGGTACTGTTTGGTCAGATCTTCCAAGAAGTGGGTGAATTCTTCAGAGGTGAACGCTTTGTTGCCTTCGCCAGCCAGAACGTATTTACCGTCTTTGTAGAATTCAGACGCCGCGCAGTCCATCGCCAGAGTGATGTCTTTGCCAAGCGTGTAGCCCGCAGCTTTAACCGCTTCAGCGATAACAGCCAGCGCTTCTGCGTTGGAGCCCAGGTTCGGCGCGTAGCCGCCTTCGTCGCCAACAGCGGTGTTCATGCCTTTGCTTTTCAGCACTTTAGCCAGGTGATGGAAAACTTCAGAACCCATGCGGATAGCTTCTTTAACGCTTGAAGCGCCAACCGGCTGAATCATGAATTCCTGGATGTCGACGTTGTTGTCAGCGTGCTCGCCACCGTTGATGATGTTCATCATCGGAACCGGCATGGAGTATTTACCCGCGGTGCCGTTCAGTTCAGCGATGTGTGCGTACAGCGGCAGGCCTTTGGACGCTGCTGCAGCTTTGGCGTTTGCCAGAGACACAGCCAGGATTGCGTTCGCACCGAAGTTAGATTTGTTTTCAGTACCGTCCAGGTCGATCATGATCTTATCGATGCCAGCCTGGTCTTTAGCGTCTTTGCCAAGGATAGCCTGAGCGATCGGGCCGTTAACCGCGCCAACAGCTTTGGTTACGCCTTTACCCAGGAAACGGGATTTGTCGCCATCGCGCAGTTCCAGCGCTTCGCGGGAACCAGTAGAAGCACCTGACGGAGCAGCGGCCATACCGACGAAACCACCTTCCAGGTGTACTTCGGCTTCAACAGTCGGGTTACCACGGGAGTCGATGATTTCACGACCGATGACTTTAACGATTTTGGACATTAGATTTTCCTCAGTACAAGTTAAACTAAAACTCCAGACAAACAACGCGTACCAAAGGTACGCGTTGCCGTTCTAACTTTTTTTTACTTCGCCTGGCGCTTCTGGTACTCGCTGGCGGCTTTCACGAAGCCAGCAAACAGCGGATGTCCATCACGCGGCGTAGAAGTAAACTCCGGATGGAACTGACAGGCGACGAACCATGGGTGGTTCGGCACCTCGATGATCTCGACCAACTGATCATCCCCGGAACGGCCCGCAATGCGCAGGCCCGCAGCTTCAATTTGTTTCAACAGCAGGTTGTTCACTTCGTAACGGTGACGGTGACGCTCGGTGATGGTTGGCTCGCCGTACATCTTGCGAACCAGGCTGTCATCGCTGAGCTGGCACGCCTGCGCACCCAGACGCATCGTGCCGCCGAGGTCGCTCTTCTCAGTGCGAACTTCGACATTGCCGTTTTCGTCACGCCATTCGGTAATGAGCGCCACGACCGGGTACTTACAGTCTGGCACAAATTCCGTCGAGTTGGCGTTTTCCATTCCGACGACGTTACGCGCGAACTCAATCAGCGCAACCTGCATACCCAGGCAAATGCCCAGATACGGAATATTGTTTTCACGCGCATAGCGTGCGGTGGCGACTTTGCCTTCTACACCGCGGTAGCCGAAGCCGCCAGGGATAAGAATAGCATCCAGACCTTTCAGGATCTCGACGCCGCGTGTTTCAACATCTTGCGAATCGATAAGTTTGATGTTGACGGTAACGCGATTTTTCAGACCACCGTGTTTCAGCGCTTCAATCACGGACTTATAGGCGTCCGGCAGCTCAATGTACTTGCCGACCATACCGATAGTCACTTCGCCTGCCGGATTGGCTTCTTCGTAAATCACCTGCTCCCATTCTGACAGGTTTGCTTCCGGGCAGTTCAAGCTGAATCGTTTACAAATATAATCGTCCAGGCCCTGAGATTTCAACATGCCCGGAATTTTATAAATGGAATCGACGTCTTTCAGAGAAATAACGGCTTTTTCTGGAACGTTGCAGAACAAAGCAATTTTGGCGCGTTCGTTCGCCGGTACGGCGCGATCGGAGCGGCAAATCAGAATATCCGGCTGAATACCGATAGAAAGCAGCTCTTTAACCGAATGCTGCGTCGGTTTGGTTTTCACTTCACCGGCAGCGGCCATGTACGGCACCAGCGTCAGGTGCATAAACAGCGTATGCTCGCGGCCAACTTCAACCGCCATCTGCCGAATCGCTTCAAGGAACGGCAGAGACTCGATATCACCGACGGTGCCGCCGATCTCCACCAGCACCACGTCGTGGCCTTCGCCACCGGCGATGACGCGCTCTTTAATCGCGTTGGTGATGTGCGGGATAACCTGAACGGTCGCGCCCAGATAGTCGCCACGGCGCTCTTTGCGCAGGACGTCTGAGTAGATACGGCCGGTGGTGAAGTTGTTGCGGCGCGTCATCTTGGTACGGATGAAGCGCTCGTAGTGACCCAGGTCCAGGTCGGTTTCAGCGCCGTCTTCAGTAACGAACACTTCCCCGTGTTGGATCGGGCTCATGGTACCCGGATCGACGTTAATGTACGGATCCAGTTTCATGATGGTCACGTTGAGGCCACGGGCTTCAAGAATGGCTGCGAGGGAGGCTGCGGCAATGCCTTTACCCAGAGAGGAAACTACCCCGCCGGTCACAAAAATATAGTTCGTTGTCATGCTGAACCTGAGAAGTTAGGTTTAAAAGACGATGGAATAACCAGGACGGGAAAGCAGTATACCCGATCATGGCAGGCGCCACAAACTTTCATTATTCCTCCTCTTCATCAGGCTCATGCAAACGCAGGGAGTGAGAAAATAGCCCCTTTTGGGTAAATGTTTTTGACGTAAATCAAGCGCTTGTCATTTTAAAAATCACACAAATAGCGCTTGATCACGAAAACTCGTTAGAGATCAGTTTCCTGCCGTTTTACCTGCTGCCACACGCCTTCCATCGTTTCGAGGTCTACGCCGGTCATTTCCAGGCCGCGTTCGGCCACAATTCGCTCGACTTCGCGAAAGCGTCGCTCAAACTTCAGGTTAGCTTTTTGCAGCGCCGTTTCGGCTTTTACCCCCAAATGACGGGATAAATTCACGGTGGCAAACAGCAGGTCGCCGACTTCCTCTTCGAGTTTAGCCTGATCGATCACCGCCTGCCGCGCCTCGTGCATGACCTCGTCGATTTCTTCATACACTTTATCCAGCACCGGGCCGAGCGACGTCCAGTCGAAGCCCACCGCCGAGCAGCGGCGCTGAATTTTCTGCGCGCGCATCAGCGAAGGCAGGCTGTGCGGGATATCGTCCAGCGCCGAATGCTGCGCTTTTTCCGCCCGTTCCGCGCTTTTGATGGCTTCCCAGCGCGCCAGCACTTCGCGGCTGTTTTCCGCCGTCGCGTCGCCAAAAATGTGCGGATGGCGGCGCTCCAGCTTATCGCTGATGGCGCAACAGATATCGTTAAAATCAAAACGCCCCTCTTCCTGGGCCATCTGGGCGTAAAACACGACCTGAAACAGCAGATCGCCCAGTTCGCCGCGCAGATCGTCAAAATCCTCACGCGCAATGGCGTCGAGCACCTCGTACGTCTCTTCCAGCGTATAGGGCGCGATGGTGGAAAACGTCTGCTCTTTATCCCACGGACAGCCGTTTTCCGGGTCGCGCAGGCGCTTCATAATGCCGAGCAGGCGGTCAATTTGGTTCATTGGTGAGTCCTGAAAACGTAGGCCCGATAAGCAAAGCGCCATCGGGCATTGCGATATTGCCGGATGCGGCTAACGCCTTATCCGGCCTACAAATAATTAATTACCGTGCAGACGGCGCGCGTCGATCACGTCCGGCACCTGATTCAGCTTGCCGAGCACGCGGCCCAGCACCTGCAGGTTGTAGATCTCAATGGTCATATCGATCGTGGCGAGCTGCTGTTTGGTGTCGCTGCGGCTGGCGACGCCGAGCACGTTGACCTTCTCGTTGGCGAGAATGGTCGTGATGTCGCGCAGCAGGCCGCTGCGGTCATTGGCCACCACGCGTACGACCAGCGAATAGCCCGCCGAGTAGCTTTCGCCCCATACGGCATCGACAATACGCTCCGGCGCATGCGCCTGCAGCTCCGCCAGCTGGTCGCAGTCGGCGCGGTGCACCGAAATGCCGCGACCCTGAGTAATAAAACCGACGATTTCATCACCCGGGATCGGCTGACAGCAGCGGGCGATATGGTGCATCAGGTTGCCGACGCCTTCGACCACCACCCGGCCATCGTCTTTCTTACGGCTCGGCGGGCTGTAGGTTTTCTGCTGCAGCTGCTTGAGCGCCGCCGCATCCTGCTCCGCTGCGCTCGGCTTGTTGAACTGCGACTGCAGGAAGTTGACCATCTGGTGCAGGCGAATATCGCCGCCGCCGATGGCCGCCAGCAGCTCGTCCAGCTCGTTGAAGTTGTAGCGCGGCAGCAGGAACTTCTCCGCCTCCTTCAGGCTGATGCCTAGCTGCGCCAGCTCGTCGTCGAGGATCTGCCGTCCGGCGAGAACGTTTTTATCCCGGTCCTGCTTGCGGAACCAGGCGTGGATTTTCGAGCGTCCGCGGCTGGTCGTCACATAGCCGAGGTTCGGGTTCAGCCAGTCGCGGCTCGGGTTCGGCTGCTTCTGGGTGATGATTTCAATTTGATCGCCCATCTGCAGCTGGTAGGTGAACGGCACGATGCGTCCGCCGATTTTCGCCCCGATGCAGCGGTGCCCGACATCGCTATGGATGTGGTAGGCAAAGTCGAGGGGCGTGGAGCCGGCAGGCAGGTCGACAACGTCGCCTTTCGGGGTAAAGACGTAGACCCGGTCGTCAAACACCTGGCTGCGCACTTCGTCGAGCATTTCGCCGGAATCGGCCATCTCTTCCTGCCAGGCGATAAGCTTACGCAGCCAGGCAATACGGTCCTCATGACCGCGGCCGCCGCCGGAGCCTGCGCCCTCTTTGTATTTCCAGTGCGCCGCGACGCCCAGCTCGGCGTCTTCGTGCATCTGCTTAGTGCGAATCTGGATTTCGACGGTTTTACCGCCCGGGCCCAGCACCACGGTGTGAATCGACTGATAGCCGTTCGGCTTGGGGTTCGCGACGTAATCGTCAAACTCATCGGGCAGGTGGCGATAGTGAGTGTGCACTATCCCCAGCGCGGCGTAGCAGTCCTGCAGCCGCTCAGCCACAATACGCACCGCACGCACGTCGAACAGCTCATCGAACGAGAGATGCTTTTTCTGCATCTTGCGCCAGATGCTGTAGATATGCTTCGGACGACCGTACACCTCGGCCTTCACGCCCTCTTCTTTCATCGCCGCGCGCAGATGCCCGACAAACTCGTCGATGTAGTGCTCGCGGTCGATACGGCGCTCGTGCAGCAGCTTCGCAATGCGCTTGTATTCCGCCGGGTGCAGGTAGCGGAAGCAGTAATCCTCAAGCTCCCACTTCAGCTGGCCGATGCCAAGACGGTTCGCCAGCGGCGCATAGATGTTGGTGCACTCTTTCGCCGCCAGCACGCGCTCGTCTTCCGGCGCGTCTTTCACCTCGCGCAGATGGGCGACGCGCTCGGCAAGCTTAATCACCACGCAGCGGAAATCATCCACCATCGCCAGCAGCATACGGCGCACGTTATCCACCTGCTCGGCGGAGACGGAGTCGATATGCGTCGCTTTCAGCTGGCGTATTGCCGCCATATCCCGCACGCCGTGAATGAGAGTGACCACTGACTTACCGATGAACTCCGTCAGCGCCTCTTCGCTGACCACGCCGCTGTCGACCAGCGGAAACAGCATCGCCGCCCGCAGCGTGTCGATATCCATATTCAGCATGGAGAGGATTTCGACCATTTCCACGCCGCGCCACAGCAGCAGGTCGGCGTCGGGATGGCCCTGCGTCTGCTCCCGACAATAGGTCCAGGTCCCGGCTAAGCGTTCACATGACTGCTGGCTGGCAATACCCAGGCTTGCGATCCACTTCTGCGGATCAAATTCTCCAGCTTTATTTAGATGTGCACTTCTTACCGCAACCATTGTCCTCTCCTTTTGGGACCGGGCCTGTCGGATTCGACAAGCCTTGATTCATTATTTGTGTTCAAACAGCACTATTGATTCCAGATGCCCAGTGTGCGGGAACATATCAAGCATTGCCATACGCTGAATTTGGTATCCCGCCGCCAGCAGCGCCTCGCTGTCGCGCGCCAGGGTCGCCGGGTTACAGGATACATAGACCACCCGCCGGGGCGCTAATTTTACAACGTGCTGCATGACGCCTGATGCTCCCGCCCGCGCAGGATCGAGTAAAATTTTGTCAAAACCGTTTTTCGCCCAGGCCTGGCGCGTGACATCTTCCTCCAGGTTTTCATGAAAAAATGTCACATTGTGCAAACCATTACGCGCGGCGTTTTGCTGCGCCTTCTCCACCAGCGCGGGCACGCCCTCCACGCCGACAACGCTTGCGGCGCGTCTGGCGAGCGGCAACGTAAAATTGCCCATTCCGCAGAACAGGTCAAGCACGCGGTCGTCTGGCTGGATATCAAGCCAGTCGATAGCCGTCGCCACCATCTTCTGATTCACGCCGTCGTTGACCTGAATGAAATCACGCGGGCTGAACGTTAAGCGTAGCCCGTCTGCGCTATACCAGGGCGCGTCTTCCCCGCTCACGCGCTCGAGGACTTCGCTTTGCGGCGCCAGATACAGCGCAAGCTGGTGAGAATGCGAAAACTGTTCCAGTTTTTCCCGATCCGTCGCCGGCAATGCCGCCGTGTGCCGTAGCACCATCAGCGGCCCGTTATCCGCCAGCACCAGCTCGACGTGCCCCAGATGCTGCCGCGCTTTCAGCCCCGACAGACACTCGCGCACGGCGGGCAGCAGCGCCTCAAGAGCGGGCACCAAAACGGGGCATTGCACTATGTCGATGATGTCGGCGGCGTTCGCCTTACGAAACCCCATCTGCAGCTGCTGGGACTTCGGCTGATAGCTCAGGCTCAGGCGCGCCCGGCGCCGGTAGCCCCAGGGCTCTGCGGCAATTACCTCATCGACGTCGTGCTTCATCAGCCGCGCCAGCGCGGCCTGCTTGCTGCGCTGCTGGAGCGCGACGCTGGCATGCTGCTGCTGGCAGCCGCCGCAGACGCCAAAGTGCGGGCATCGCGGCGCAACGCGCTCAGGGCTGTCATTAAGACGACGCTTCACCTGCCCGCGGGCGTACTGTTTTTTATCTTCCGTTATCTGGATTTCCGCGCTCTCTGTGGGTAATAATCCATTGATAAACAGCGCCTTTCCGTTATGGCGCGCCACGCCCTGACCGAAGGGATCGAGGTCATTGACCGTTACGGTTATGATCTGGCGCGTCGTCACGCGCCGTTTTGCAGAGTAGAATTGCGCCATCGTAGAGATTTTTCTCAAACAAACATGTTAACCCTGATTCTCCCATAACGGACCTCCATGACCAACTACAGCCTGCGTGCGCGTATGATGATCCTGATTCTGGCCCCGACCGTCCTTATCGGTTTGCTGCTCAGCATCTTCTTCGTCGTGCATCGCTACAACGACCTGCAGCGTCAGCTGGAAGACGCCGGCGCCAGCATTATTGAACCGCTCGCGGTCTCCAGTGAATATGGCATGAATCTGCAAAACCGTGAGTCAATCGGCCAGCTGATTAGCGTCTTGCACCGCCGTCATTCGGACATCGTCCGCGCCATTTCGGTTTACGATGAGCATAACCGCCTGTTTGTGACCTCCAACTACCAGCTCGATCCCGGTGTACTGCAGCTGCCCAAAGGCGCGCCGCTACCCCGTCGGCTGAGCGTCAACCGCAGCGGCGATATCATGATCCTCCGCACGCCGATCATTTCGGAAAGCTATTCACCGGATGAATCGCCGATGTCGGAAGCCAAAACGCCGGTCAATATGCTGGGCTACGTGGCGCTGGAGCTGGATCTCAAATCGGTTCGCCTGCAGCAGTACAAAGAGATTTTTATCTCCAGCGTGATGATGCTGTTCTGCATCGGTATCGCGCTGGTCTTCGGCTGGCGCCTGATGCGCGACGTCACCGGGCCGATACGCAACATGGTGAATACCGTTGACCGCATTCGCCGCGGTCAGCTGGACAGCCGGGTGGAGGGCTTTATGCTCGGCGAGCTCGACATGCTGAAAAACGGCATCAACTCGATGGCGATGTCGCTTGCCGCCTACCACGAAGAGATGCAGCACAACGTCGACCAGGCCACCTCGGATCTGCGCGAAACGCTCGAGCAGATGGAGATCCAGAACGTTGAGCTGGATCTGGCGAAAAAGCGTGCCCAGGAAGCGGCGCGGATTAAATCTGAGTTTTTGGCCAATATGTCCCACGAGCTGCGCACGCCGCTCAACGGGGTGATAGGCTTTACCCGCCTGACGCTGAAAACCGACCTGAACCCGACCCAGCGCGATCATCTGAACACGATCGAGCGCTCCGCCAATAACCTGCTGGCGATTATCAACGACGTGCTGGACTTCTCCAAGCTGGAGGCCGGTAAGCTTATTCTCGAAAGCATCCCCTTCCCGCTGCGTAATTCGCTGGATGAAGTGGTCACGCTGCTCGCGCACTCCGCGCACGATAAGGGACTTGAGCTGACGCTGAATATCAAAAACGATGTCCCGGACAACGTGATCGGCGACCCGCTGCGCCTGCAGCAGGTCATCACCAATCTGGTCGGCAACGCGATTAAATTCACCGAAAGCGGCAACATCGATATCCTGGTGGAGAAGCGCGCCCTCAGCAATAACAAGGTGCAGGTCGAGGTGCAGATCCGCGATACCGGCATCGGTATTCCGGAAAGCGATCAGTCGCGGCTGTTCCAGGCCTTCCGCCAGGCCGACGCCAGTATTTCCCGACGCCACGGCGGCACCGGGCTGGGGCTGGTCATCACCCAAAAACTGGTCAAGGAGATGGGCGGCGATATTTCCTTCCACAGCCAGCCGAACCGCGGCTCCACGTTCTGGTTCCACATTAATCTCGATCTGAATCCTAACGTGGTCAGCGAAGGCCCGGCGACCGATTGCCTGGCGGGTAAGCGTCTTGCCTACGTCGAGGCCAACGCGACGGCCGCCCAGGCGACGCTCGACCTGCTGGCGACCACGCCGCTGGACGTGGTCTACAGCCCAACCTTCTCCGCCCTGCCGGACGATCGCTACGACATCCTGCTGGTGGCGATCCCGGTATCGATGCGCGATTTGCAGCTGCACAAAGAGAAGCTGATGCAGGCCTGCCTGATGACCGACTACCTGCTGCTGGCGCTGCCGTGCCACGCCCAGGTCGATGCTGAAGCGCTCAAGCAAAACGGCGCGGCGGCCTGCCTGCTTAAACCGCTGACCTCAACCCGCCTGCTGCCGGCGCTGACGGATTACTGCGCCCTCAGGCAACCGGAGCCGACAGCGCTGCCTGAAAACAATAAGCTGCCGATGACCGTCATGGCGGTGGATGACAACCCGGCGAACCTCAAGCTTATCGGCGTGCTGCTGGAAGACCAGGTGCAGCACGTTGAGCTGTGCGACAGCGGCCAGCAGGCGCTTAACCGCGCCAAGCAGATGCAGTTTGACCTGATCCTGATGGATATTCAGATGCCGGAAATGGACGGCATCCGCGCCTGTGAGCTGATTCATCAGCTGCCGCACCAGCAGAAAACGCCGGTCATTGCCGTGACGGCCCACGCCATGGCCGGACAGCGCGAGAAGCTGCTGAGCGCTGGGATGAACGACTATCTGGCGAAGCCGATTGAAGAGAACAAGCTGCGCAGCCTGCTGCTGCGCTATAGGCCCGGGCTGAACGTACCGCTGCCGGACAGCGTCGAGCCGATACCGTCGGTCAACCTCAACGCCACCCTCGACTGGCAGCTGGCGATGCGCCAGGCAGCCAATAAGCCCGATCTGGCGCGGGAAATGCTGCAGATGCTGATCGCCTTCCTGCCGGAAGTGCGCAACAAAGTGGAAGAACAGCTGGTCGGCGAAGAGCCGGAAAACCTGATCGACGCCATCCATAAGCTGCACGGCAGCTGCGGCTACAGCGGCGTGCCGCGGCTGAAGAACCTGTGCAACCTGATTGAAGGGCAGCTGCGCGGCGGCACCGCGCCACAAGAGCTGGAGCCGGAGTTTCTTGAGCTGCTGGATGAGATGGATAACGTGGTGCGGGAAGCGCGCCGGATTATCGGCTAACGCCCGCCCTCTCCGCAGCGGAGAGGGTCGGAGCTAGCGTAGCAGCGTCGCCCAGTGCTCGACCCAGGGGTTAGAGACCGTTTCCGGCTCCGGGTCTTCGCTGGCGTCAATCATCAGCATCTCGCCGATGCGCTGCGCGCCCTGCTCCTGCAGCAGGGCGTCAAAACGTTTGCCGCCGCCGCAGAAGTTTGCATAGGTGCTGTCGCCTAGCGCGATAATGCCGTAGCGCAGGTGCGGCTGATACATATCCTGAATCCCCTGAAACAGCGGCACAATGCTGTCCGGCAGGTCGCCCTGCCCGGTGGTGGACGTGACCACCAGCGCGTATTTGCCCTGGTAAGACTCCCAGTCGCTCACCTCAGGATCTTCAAAAACTTTCGCCGTGTGGCCCTGCGCTTCAAGCAGGGTTTGCGCCTCTTCCGCCACCAGCAGCGCGTTTCCGTACATGGTACCGACAAAAATACCGACGTCTGCCATCTGTTATCTCCCTGAATTAACCGTTTATATGGTCATCCTGACCGTTGTGCGGCGTAAACTCAACCCTCTCATTATCAGGGAGAAGGCCGCGCCAGCCGAAATGTGACAGCGCCTGCATCCAGACCTCGTCAAGACCGGCGCGGATGACCAGCGGCTCGCCGGTGAAGGGGTGGGTCAGGCGAAGCTCGCTGGCGTGCAGCATCAGGCGGTCGCAGCCGAAATGTTCCGCCGCGCTGCGGTTCTGGCGCAAATCACCGTGCTTGCTGTCGCCGATGATCGGGTGGCGCAAATGCTTAAGGTGACGGCGCAGCTGATGCTTACGCCCGGTTTTCGGGTCAAGTTCGACCAGCCCGTAGCGGGTGGTGGGATAGCGTCCGGTGGCGACCGGCATTTCCACGGTTGCCAGCCCGCGGTAGTGCGTCACCGCCGGCTGCGGCCCCTTATCCTCGCGGGCGAACTTATCGGCAATCTTGTCCAGCTCCTCCACCAGCGGGTAGTCGAGGATCCCCTCTTCGCTCAGCCAGCCGCGCACGATAGCGTGGTAGCGCTTGTGAATCTGGTGCTGCTCGAACTGCTGCGCCAGCAGGCGTCCGGCCTCGCTGGAGAGGCCCATCAGCAGCACGCCGGAGGTCGGCCGGTCAAGGCGATGAGCGGTAAAAACGTGCTGGCCAATCTGGTCGCGCACGGTCTGCATCACCACCACTTTTTCATCGCGATCGAGCCAGCTGCGGTGCACCAGCCAGCCTGACGGCTTATTAACGGCGACCAGCCATTGATCCTGATAAACGATCTCCAGCATCAGGCGTTATCGTCCGCAAACAGGGCGTCAAGCCGCTGCAGTTCCGGCAAAAGCGTATCGCGAAACGGGTGCGCCGCCTCCAGCGCCATCTCGTAATACGGTGCTACGGCGAAGCTCTGCGGCAGCGGCAGCCCGGCGTCGATCGTCTGATGCATGCGCGGGATCAGCACCCACTGCAGCCACTGCAGCGGTTCAAGCGTATCCATGCAAAACGGCTGCGTGCTGGCAAAAGCGCTGTCGTCCGGCATGCTCTCCTGCCAGTGTCGGTGTTCGCGCATCAGCGCTTCAAGGGTGTTAAGGCGATGGCGGACGCTATCGTGAAGAGTCATGGAAACCTCGAAGAAAACAAAACTGCGGCGCAGGATATCATGGGCAAATGCGGAAATAAAAAAAGGGAGCACTGAGTTAACAGTGCTCCCCGGTTCGTTTCGCAGCAGTCCGGCTACTTTTGGTGCTCCCTGCTCATCCTTGACAACTTTTCCTGTGGTCTCCTGACCCGTTCATCCATAAACAGCTGCATCCTGCTCACACCACCCCGATGTGATTGCGCTTATCCTTAAGCGTGTCCCGATCTTCCTGATCCACCGGGCATCCTGACCGGCTCTCGTTCTCCTTCCTGGAGGTGTCCTTCTGACGCATCCTGCATCATCCATTCGCTTCATCCTGAAGCCTTTCCCTGAAGCGCCATCCTGGCGAATCCTTGTGAAGCGTCATCATCCTGATGTTCACTTCGCTGTGCGACTCCCTGTCGACGTGCATAGAATCTCTTATTCCGCTTCGTCTTACAACCCACCTACAGAAAAGCCCAAAGGGTTATTTTCATATGAAAGCAGGTCAAATAAAGCATAAATACTTGATTTATAAAAACATCAATCAAGGTTCCGTCGACAGTGTCTCACTCACAGCCAGGCGATCTCTCACAGCGCGTGTAAGAGATCTCTCACAAACACACCAGGCATATGGATTACAGAAGGGGCTCAAGCTGATTGAGGAAACTCGCAAGGGAGTCAGAAAGCGTGGTGCGTTTGCGCGTGCCGAGGGTTTCGAGAACCACTTCCCCCGTCAGGTTACAGACGGAAATGACGTCGAGTTCACTGTCCAGCGTGGCGATAAATAGCGTCGGCGACAGCTTAAGGCGTTTTTGCGTTACCAGGTGACCAATCAGATTTTCCTGCACTCGCTGGAAATCATCCGGGCTCCAGGCCTGCAGCAGCGTCAGCGCCTGCTCGCCAAACCGCGCATGCATATCACCCGCAAACTGGGTGGTATAATAAGAATGAAGCGGCTCTTGTACCACAATATCCAGCGCCCGTTCAACCGCGTTTACATTTTGCGCCAGCGTAAACGGCTGCGGCCGCCAGGTCACAGCGTCATCCTCGCTCGCCACAATACACGGCGACGGAATACCGTACAGCTCTTCGCTGCGCGGCCAGCTTTGATAGCGCTGCTGCCAGGCATCGCAATAACGTTGGGTGAATGCCTGTAAGGCGTCTGCAGTTTGATGGTCCACCAGTTTCTCTCTTCACATTAGCCAGGATACACTAGCCGGAAAGTTTACTTCATGACGGTGAAACATGTCTTCTTATGAAAACCATCAGGCGCTCTCCGGCCTGACGCTGGGAAAAGCCACTGACTACCGCGATACCTACGACGCCAGCCTGCTGCAGGGCGTTCCCCGCAGCCTCAACCGCGACCCGCTGGGATTGCATGCGGATAATCTGCCCTTTCGCGGCGGCGATATCTGGACGCTGTATGAGCTCTCCTGGCTTAACGCCAACGGGCTGCCGCAGGTGGCGGTCGGCCACGTCGAGCTGAGCGACACCAGCGTCAATCTGGTGGAGTCTAAAAGCTTCAAGCTCTACCTCAACAGCTTCAACCAGACGCGTTTCGCCGACTGGGAGACAGTCCGTGCGACGCTACAGCGCGACCTCAGCGCCTGCGCTCAGGGCGAGGTCAGCGTGGCGCTGTATCGCCTGGACGAGCTGGAAGGCCAGCCTGTCGCCCACTTCCACGGCGCCTGCATCGACGACCAGGATATCGAGATTGATAACTACCGGTTCAGCGCCGACTATCTGCAGGATGCCGCAGGCGGTAACGTAGTGTCGGAAACGCTGGTCAGCCATCTGCTGAAATCCAACTGCCTGATTACCCACCAGCCGGACTGGGGTTCCGTGCAGATCCAGTATCGCGGACCGAAGATCGATCGCGAGAAGCTGCTGCGCTATCTTGTCTCTTTCCGCCATCACAACGAATTCCACGAGCAGTGCGTGGAGCGCATTTTCAACGATATCTTGCGCTTCTGTAAGCCGGAAACGCTGAGCGTTTATGCGCGCTATACCCGACGCGGCGGTCTCGACATCAACCCGTGGCGCACCAATACCGATTTCGTGCCCGCGACCGGGCGTCTGGTTCGCCAGTGAGTTAATTATTTTTTCACAATAAAGCACGGCATGTGCTGCGCTTTAGCTTGTGGAAAGCAAGTCGGCGAGGCTATTGTAATCAACAGGGAAGACGATACTCGTCCCGTAAGGAGTTAACTTGATTACACATATTAGCCCGCTTGGCTCAATGGATATGCTGTCGCAGCTGGAAGTTGATATGCTGAAAAGCAACGCCAGCAGCGACCTTTATCAGTTGTTCCGCAACTGTTCACTGGCAGTGCTTAACTCAGGTAGTCTGACCGACAACAGTAAAGAGCTGCTTTCCCGCTTTGAAAGTTTTGATATCAACGTCCTGCGCCGCGAACGCGGCGTCAAACTGGAGTTGATCAACCCGCCGGAAGAGGCTTTTGTCGACGGACGTATCATCCGCTCCCTGCAGGCGAACCTGTTCGCCGTCCTGCGCGATATTCTGTTTGTTTACGGCCAAATCCATAACACCGTCCGCTTCCCGAATCTCGACCTGGAAAGCTCAACGCATATCACCAACCTGGTGTTCTCTATTCTGCGCAACGCCCGCGCGCTGCACGTCGGCGAAGCCCCGAGCATGGTGGTTTGCTGGGGCGGCCACTCGATCAACGAAAACGAGTATCTGTACGCGCGTCGCGTCGGTACGCAGCTCGGCCTGCGCGAACTGAATATCTGCACCGGCTGCGGGCCGGGAGCGATGGAAGCGCCGATGAAAGGCGCCGCAGTCGGCCACGCCCAGCAGCGCTATAAAGAGGGTCGCTTCATCGGTATGACCGAGCCGTCGATTATCGCCGCCGAGCCGCCTAACCCGCTGGTGAACGAACTCATCATCATGCCGGATATCGAAAAGCGTCTGGAAGCGTTTGTCCGTATCGCCCACGGGATTATCATCTTCCCTGGCGGCGTGGGGACGGCGGAAGAGCTGCTGTACCTGCTGGGGATCCTGATGAACCCGGCCAACAAAAACCAGGTGCTGCCGCTCATTCTGACCGGCCCGAAAGAGAGCGCCGACTATTTCCGCGTGCTGGACGATTTTATCGTGCATACGCTGGGAGAAAACGCGCGCCGCCACTATCGCATCATCATCGACGACCCGGCAGAAGTGGCCCGTCAGATGAAGAAAGCGATGCCGCTGGTCAAAGAAAACCGTCGTGATACCGGAGACGCCTACAGCTTCAACTGGTCAATCCGCATTGCGCCGGACCTGCAGATGCCGTTTGAGCCGACCCATGAAAACATGGCGAACCTGAAGCTGTATCCCGAGCAGCCGGTGGAAGTGCTGGCCGCCGACCTGCGTCGTGCGTTCTCAGGCATTGTCGCCGGTAACGTGAAAGAAGTGGGCATCCGCGCTATCGAAGAGCACGGCCCGTATAAAATTCACGGCGACCGACAGATGATGCGTCGGATGGACGATCTGCTGCAGGGCTTTGTCGCCCAGCACCGCATGAAGCTGCCCGGCTCCGCCTATATTCCCTGCTACGAAATCTGCTCCTGACCTTCAGGGCGGCACAATAAGCCGCCCTTATCATTTCCCGCGAAATAAACAATTGCCTGCCGGGTAAAAGCGTTATTTATTCATTAAAGTTATGTTAGAACGCGAGAAACCGCCATTTACATAACTTTTTTTAGCAAAAATGACGTTTTAGACGCCACAAACTTCCCATGTCGTCACTGTCAATGGTAGCCTTCGCGCCCATAAATTTCCGCTAATGGTAAAATTCCAGTCTGATGGTCTAAAAACACCCAGATTGAAAGTGTTTTATTGCATTTGAGATCGGGATCACTGATACATTGATAACTTAAATGTATCTTTCCGCCGCCAATAGATACGGGAAAAAATCATAAAAAACACCCCGATTTAACGAATTTTATTTTACCGTCAGCCATTTAATCGTTGGATTTGACTAAAAAACTGACAAATTGCTTCCTCCAGGAGAAACACAGATGGAAACCACTCAAACCAGCACCATTGCTTCGGTAGAAACCCGAAGTTCATGGCGTAAAACCGATACCATGTGGATGCTGGGTCTTTACGGCACAGCGATTGGCGCGGGCGTTCTGTTCCTGCCAATCAACGCCGGCGTAGGCGGCATGATCCCGCTTATCATCATGGCGATCATCGCATTCCCGATGACCTTTTTCGCACACCGAGGCCTCACCCGTTTTGTCCTGTCCGGCAAAAACCCGGGCGAAGACATCACTGAAGTCGTAGAAGAACACTTCGGCGTTGGCGCAGGTAAGCTGATTACCCTGCTCTACTTCTTCGCGATTTACCCGATTCTGTTGGTATATAGCGTTGCTATCACCAACACCGTCGAAAGCTTCATGACGCACCAGCTGCACATGACGCCGCCGCCGCGCGCCATTCTGTCGCTGATTCTTATCATCGGTATGATGACCATCGTTCGCTTCGGCGAGCAGATGATCGTAAAAGCGATGAGCATCCTGGTATTCCCGTTTGTTGCCGCGCTGATGCTGCTGGCCTGCTACCTGATCCCGCAGTGGAACGGCGCGGCGCTGGAAACGCTGTCCCTGAGCAGCGCAAGCGCGACCGGCAACGGCCTGTGGATGACCCTGTGGCTGGCTATCCCGGTGATGGTGTTCTCCTTTAACCACTCGCCGATCATCTCCTCCTTCGCCGTGGCGAAACGTGAAGAGTACGGCGCTGGCGCAGAGAAGAAATGCGCTAAGATCCTGGCTTTCGCGCACATCATGATGGTACTGACCGTGATGTTCTTCGTGTTCAGCTGCGTTCTGAGCCTGTCCCCGACGGACCTGGCGTCAGCAAAAGAGCAGAACATCTCTATCCTGTCTTACCTGGCTAACCACTTTAACGCACCGGTTATCGCCTGGATGGCGCCGATCATCGCGATTATCGCTATCACCAAGTCCTTCCTCGGCCACTACCTGGGCGCCCGCGAAGGCTTCAACGGTATGGTGATTAAATCCCTGCGTAGCCGCGGCAAGAGCATTGAAATCAGCCGTCTGAACAAGCTGACCGCGCTGTTCATGCTGGTCACCACCTGGATTGTAGCGACCCTGAACCCGAGCATCCTCGGCATGATTGAGACCCTGGGCGGTCCGGTTATCGCGATGATTCTGTTCCTGATGCCGATGTATGCGATTCAGAAAGTACCGGCCATGCGCAAGTACAGCGGCCACATCAGCAACGTCTTCGTGGTCATTATGGGGCTTATCGCCATCTCCGCGATTTTCTACTCCCTGTACACCATGTTCTGATAATCTCCCGCGCCGCCTTCGGGCGGCGTTTTTCTTTACAGCAATGGATGCATCATGATCAGCGTATTCGATATTTTCAAAATCGGCATTGGTCCTTCCAGCTCCCACACCGTTGGACCAATGAAAGCGGGCAAGCAATTCACGGACGACCTGATTGCACGCGGGATCCTGCATGACGTGACCCGCGTCGTCGTCGACGTTTACGGCTCGCTCTCTCTTACGGGTAAAGGGCACCACACTGATATCGCCATTATCATGGGCCTGGCGGGCAACCTGCCGGACACCGTTGATATCGACGCTATCCCTGGCTTTATCCAGGACGTCAACACCCATGGCCGCCTGCTGCTGGCTGACGGTCAGCACGAAGTTGAGTTCCCGGTTGACCAGTGCATGAACTTTCATGCCGACAACCTCTCCCTGCACGAAAACGGCATGCGCATTACCGCGCTCAGCGGCGACAAGGCCGTTTACAGCCAAACCTATTACTCTATCGGCGGCGGCTTTATCGTCGACGAAGAACACTTCGGTAAGACCAACAGCGCCCCGCTGGCGGTGCCTTATCCGTACAAAAACGCGGCGGACCTGCAGCGTCACTGCCAAGAAACCGGCCTGTCGCTGTCTGGCCTGATGATGAAAAACGAGCTGGCGCTGCACAGCAAAGAAGAGCTTGAGCAGCACTTCGCCAACGTCTGGGAAGTGATGCGCAGCGGTATCGAACGCGGCATCACCACCGAAGGCGTTCTGCCGGGCAAACTGCGCGTACCGCGTCGCGCCGCCGCGCTGCGCCGTATGCTGGTAAGCAGCGATAAAACCACGACCGACCCGATGGCGGTAGTGGACTGGATCAACATGTTCGCCCTTGCCGTGAACGAAGAAAACGCCGCAGGCGGCCGCGTGGTTACCGCGCCGACCAACGGCGCCTGCGGTATCGTCCCGGCGGTGCTGGCGTATTACGATAAGTTTATCCGTGAAGTGAACGCCAACTCGCTGGCGCGCTATATGCTGGTTGCCAGCGCCATCGGCTCTCTGTACAAGATGAACGCGTCCATTTCCGGCGCCGAAGTGGGCTGCCAGGGCGAAGTGGGCGTTGCCTGCTCAATGGCGGCCGCGGGTCTTGCCGAGCTGCTCGGCGGCAGCCCGACGCAGGTCTGCATCGCAGCGGAAATCGGTATGGAGCATAACCTTGGCTTAACCTGCGACCCGGTCGCCGGTCAGGTTCAGGTGCCGTGCATCGAGCGTAACGCGATAGCCTCAGTGAAAGCGGTCAACGCCGCGCGCATGGCGCTGCGCCGTACCAGCGAGCCGCGCGTGTGCCTCGATAAAGTGATCGAGACCATGTACGAAACCGGTAAAGACATGAACGCCAAATACCGCGAAACCTCCCGCGGCGGTCTGGCGATGAAGATAGTCACCTGCGATTAAGCCTCTAAAGAAGCCTCGTTTTGCGAGGCTTCTTCCCATTTATCCCACCATTATTCGTTTCAGAGCGCCGACAATGTTACCCTTTGCCTGTAAGCCGGAAGGGAGATTATCTGTGGCTGTTCATCTGTTGATTGTCGACGCGCTAAACCTGATTCGCCGAATTCATGCGGTTCAGGGGACGCCCTGTAAGGACACCTGCCTGCACGCGCTGGAGCAGCTTATCCGCCATAGCCAGCCGACGCACGCCGTCGCGGTCTTTGACGACGAGGCGCGCAATAGCGGCTGGCGGCACCAGCGGCTGCCCGATTACAAAGCCGGGCGCGCGCCAATGCCCGACGACCTGCACAGCGAAATGCCCGCCATTCGCGCCGCCTTCGAACAGTACGGCGTTCCCTGCTGGGGCGCACAGGGCAATGAAGCGGACGATCTGGCGGCCACGCTGGCGATAAAAGTGGCCAACGCCGGGCACCAGGCCACCATTGTCTCAACCGACAAAGGCTACTGCCAGCTGCTTTCGCCGACGATCCGCATCCGCGATTATTTCCAGAAGCGCTGGCTGGACGCCCCGTTTATCGCCAGCGAGTTCGGCGTCGCGCCGCAGCAGCTGCCGGACTACTGGGGGCTGGCGGGGATCGGCAGCTCCAGAGTGCCTGGGGTCGCGGGCATCGGGCCCAAAAGCGCGGCGCAGCTGCTGAACGAATTTCAGAGCCTGGAAGGTATTTACGCCCGGCTGGACGACGTGCCGGAGAAGTGGCGCAAGAAGCTGGAGGCCCATCAAGAGATGGCGTTTATCTGCCGCGACGTCGCGCGGCTGCAAACGGACCTGCAGCTGGACGGTAACCTGCAACAGCTGCGTCTGGTAAAACGCGGGGCCCCTCAGCCAGATGGCCTGAGGGGAAGTGATTAACGCTCGTCCCGACGGCCGCCAACGGCGGCCCACAGACGGCGGACGTGAACCGTCACCTCTTCGCGATCGTGATACAGCTGGCGTGCCTGAATCTGCGCGTTAATGCCATGCTCATCAAGCTGCGTCTGAATATACGCCAGGTTTTGCGACACCTCTTCATACCGCTTTTTCATCGGCAGCTTGAGGTTAAAGATGGTCTCACGGCACCAGCCGTTAACCAGCCACTGCGCCATCAGCGCCGCCACTTTTGCCGGTTTCTCCACCATATCGCACACCATCCACGAGATGTTGTTGCGGTTTGGCCGGTAGCGGAAGCCGTCTTCGCGCAGCCAGGTTACCTGTCCGGTATCCATCAGGCTTTGCGCCATCGGGCCGTTATCCACTGAAGCGACCCACATATTGCGTTTGACCAGCTGATAGGTCCAGCCGCCAGGGCAGGCGCCAAGGTCAACGGCATACATGCCGTTGGCCAGGCGTTCATCCCACTCATCGGCCGGAATAAAGACGTGGAACGCCTCTTCGAGCTTCAGGGTGGAGCGGCTTGGCGCATCCGCCGGGAACTTAAGCCGCGGGATGCCCATATAGAACGGCGAGTTGTTATGCGACAGCGAATAGCCCGTGTAGCAGCAGCCTGGCGCGATAAAGAACACATGCACGACCGGGCGCTTCGGCGTCTCATACGCCGCCAGCACTTTCGCCTCGCGCAGCGCGGCGCGCAGCGGTACGGTGAACTTACGGCAGAACTTCATCAGCTCTTTGCTTTCGTTGGTGTCGGCCACCTCAACGCGCAGGTCGCCCCCCTTCTCCACCACGCCCTGCAGCATGCCAACAATCGGCGTGATGCGGTCTTCCGGCGGCAGGTCCTGCAGCAGCTCGCCGGCAACGAACATCTGGCGGGCGAAAATCAGCGAACTGAACGGCAGTTCGCGAATCAGCTTCTCCGCCTCGCCGGGCTGGTAACACTCAAAAATGACATAGCCCGAGTTATCTTTTACGCGGGCAAAGCCGTACACGCCGAGGCGCGAGGCCTTGTCAGAAATCTCTGCGGCGCACTCTTTCTCAAAGCCTGGACGGCTGTAGAGGACAACCTTATTCATGCGCGACACCTTTACGCTTTAAACGAATTGCACCAATCAACATCAATACCCACCCCGCCAGGAAGCTTACGCCGCCGACGGGGGTAACGAACGCCCACAGGCGTAAATGAGACAGCGCCAGACAGTACAGGCTGCCGCTGAAAAGCACCGTCCCCAGGGCAAGAAACACGCTGCTCCAGTAGAACCAGATGCTGATACGACGCTGCATCGCGACCGCCAGGCCGAATATCGCCAGCGTGTGAAACGCCTGGTATTCGAGACCGGTCTGGATCCAGCCCATTTCCACAACGCCCAAAGACTTACTTAAAACATGCGCGCCGAAAGCACCCAGCGCGACAAAGATAAAACCGCTGATCGCGGCAAAAATCAGCATAAAACGACTGGTCATGTCAGTGTCCTAAAATCACTTATTGTTCATAACGAAAGCGGAATTTTTCTTGTTCGCTGGCCGCCTTCGACAGGATCCACTGCCGAAAAGCGGCTATTTTACCCAGTTCTGCCTGACTGTCATGGCAAACGAGGTAAAACGCATTTTTGCTGACCAGAACATCATTAAACGGGCAGACCAAACGGCCTGCCTCAATTTCGGACTGCGCCATCACGTTGTTGGCCAGTGCGATACCTTGTCCGTGGATTGCCGCCTGCAGCACCATCGCGCTGTGGCTGAAAATCGGTCCCTGTTGAACATTAATATGAGTCAGACCCAACTGGCGCGTATACGTTTGCCAGTCCCGGCGGGAAGCATCATGCAATAGCGTATGTTGCGCCAAATCCATCGGCGTTTTCAATGCCTTCTCGCCCGTTAACAGCAGCGGTGAGCAAACGGGCAATAAATACTCGGCGTAGAGTTTTTCCACCCGCAGGCCGGGCCAGTTGCCGCGACCGTAGAAAATAGCCACGTCAACGTCGTCCGCCAGCTTATCTTCCTGACGGTCTACGGCCTGGATCCGGACGTCGATTCCCGGATAAGCTGAGTTAAAGCTTGTCAGCCGCGGCACCAGCCAGTGAATGGCAAAACTTGGCAATAAACTGACCGTCAGCGCCCCTTTAGCGCTGCGCGCCTGAAGTTTACGCGTTGCTTCCGTTAATTGCGAAAAGATCTCTTTAATATCCTGAAAATAGCTCTGTCCTTCCTCCGTCAGCAGCAGAGAACGATTGCGCCGACGAAACAGCTTGAGACCCAGAAAATCCTCAAGAGACTTGATTTGGTGACTGACTGCGGCCTGGGTCACAAAAAGCTCTTCCGCTGCGCGGGTGAAGCTCAAATGACGGGCGGCTGCATCAAATACACGTAATGCATTCAGAGGTGGTAAACGCTTTGACATGGTGATTCTGACTCAGATGTTAACGCCATTTAACATATAGGCAACACCGTGTAACCTATTAGTTTTTTTTATCTGAGACATTATAATTTGTCCGTTGAGGTTCTACCAGCAAATACCTATAGTGGCGGCACTTCCTGAGCCGGAACGAGAAGCTTTTTTCGGAATGCGTGTTCTGATGAGCTTTTGGCTTACGGTTGTGATGTTGTGTTGTTGTGTTTGCAATTGGTCTGCCTTTCAGACCTCGGTAGCAAGACTACCCCTTTTCACTTCCTGTACATTTACCCTGTCTGTCCATAGTGATTAATGTAGCACCGCAGATTGCGGTGCTTTTTTTTACTCTGCGTTTTAGCTGTTAGCATCCTCTTGCCCTGCCCGGAAATTTGCGCGACGATCCTGATATTGCAACGAGGATAATCATGAACGCTTTCAATCCGGCGCAGTTTCGCGCCCAGTTTCCGGCGCTGGCCGATGCCGGTATTTACCTTGATAGCGCCGCCACCGCCCTGAAGCCCCAGGCGGTGATTGACGCCAGCCAGCAGTTTTACAGCCTGAGCGCCGGTAACGTTCACCGCAGCCAGTACGCCGCCGCGCAAAAGCTCACCGCGCGCTACGAGGCCGCCCGCGATCGGGTTGCGGCCCTGCTCAACGCCCCTGACGGCAAAAATATCGTCTGGACCCGCGGTACAACGGAGGCCATTAACATGGTCGCCCAGTGCTATGCGCGCCCGCGCCTGCAGCCCGGCGATGAAATCATCGTCAGCCAGGCCGAACACCACGCCAACCTGGTCCCCTGGCTGATGGTCGCCGAACAAACCGGCGCCCGCATCGTTGCGCTTCCGCTGGGCCCTGACCGCCTGCCGGACGTTGAGCAGCTTTCCGGGCTGATTACCTCCCGCAGCCGTATTCTCGCCCTCGGCCAGATGTCGAACGTCACCGGCGGCTGTCCGAATCTCCCTCGCGCGATAGCCCTCGCCCATGCGGCCGGTATGGTGGTGATGGTCGACGGCGCACAGGGCGTTGTGCATTTTCCCGCCGACGTGCAGGCGCTGGATATCGACTTTTATGCGTTTTCCGGCCACAAGCTGTATGGCCCGACCGGCATCGGCGCGCTGTACGGGAAAGCCGAACTGCTTGACGCCATGTCGCCGTGGCTCGGCGGCGGTAAAATGATAACCGAAGTGACGTTTGACGGTTTTAAAACGCAGCCGGTACCCTATCGCCTTGAGGCGGGTACGCCAAACGTGGCGGGGGTGATTGGCCTTAGCGCCGCGCTGGAGTGGCTATCCGAAACGGATATCGTTCAGGCGGAGACCTGGAGCCGGGGGCTGGCCACCCTGGCCGAAGAGGAGTTGGCGAAGCGTCCGGGCTTTCGCTCATTTCGCTGTCAGGACTCCAGCCTGCTGGCGTTCGATTTTACCGGCGTCCACCACAGCGATATGGTCACGCTGCTCGCCGAATACGGCATCGCGTTACGGGCGGGCCAGCACTGCGCCCAGCCGCTGCTGGCGGCGCTCGGCGTCAGCGGCACGCTGCGCGCCTCATTCGCCCCTTATAATACTCAGGACGACGTCCATGCGCTGATCGATGCCGTCGATCGCGCGCTCGAACTATTGGTGGATTAAATGACAAGTCCAGCCTTTGCCGGACATCCGTTCGGCGCAACCGTCACGCAGGAGACGCTGCGTGAGCTCTTTGGCCCGCTGACGTTGTGGGAAGAAAAGTATCGCCAGCTGATTCTGTTGGGCAAACAGCTGCCCGCTCTTGAGGATTCTCTGAAAGCGCAGGCGCAGGAAATTGCCGGCTGCGAAAACCGCGTCTGGCTGGGTCATGCGCTATTGCCGGACGGCAGGCTGCATTTCTATGGCGACAGCGAAGGGCGAATCGTCCGCGGGCTGCTGGCGGTACTGCTGACCGCCGTTGAGGGGAAACGTCCCCAGCAGCTGCTGGCGGCGGACCCGCTTGCGCTCTTTGACGAGCTGGGGCTGCGCGCGCAGCTTAGCGCTTCGCGCAGCCAGGGGCTGACGGCGCTGTGCGACGCCGTCATTCAGGCAGCGCGTCAGGCTGAGGCCTGACGCTCGGCTTTTGCCATCATTTTCTTCAGCGCGTGGGATACCGCCACAAAACCGAAGGTCGCGGTGACCATCGTCGCCGCGCCGAAACCGGCGGCGCAGTCCATACGCTTCGGCCCTTCCGCAGTGCTTTTCATCGCGCACACGGAGCCATCCGCCTGCGGATACACCAGCGCTTCCGTTGAGAAAACACAGTCCACGCCCAGCTTACCTTTTCCATTTTTCACTACGCCGAAGTCGCTTTTCAGCCTCTCGCGCAGCTTCGCCGCCAGCGGATCCTGGATGGTTTTCGCCAGATCGGCGACCCGGATCTGCGTCGGATCGGTTTGCCCGCCCGCGCCGCCGGTCGTCACCAGCGGAATTTTGTAGCGGCGGCACCAGGAAATCAGCGCCGCCTTCGGCCGCACGCTGTCGATAGCGTCGATGACGTAGCTGAAACCGGCGTTAAGATGCTGCGCGACGTTGTCAGGCGTCACGAAGTCATCGACCACCGTCACCCGGCACTCCGGGTTAATCTGGCGGATACGTTCGGCCATCACCTCCGCCTTCGCCAGCCCGACGTTGCCGCCCAGAGCATGGATCTGCCGGTTGGTGTTGGTCACGCAAACGTCATCCATATCGATCAACGTGATAGCGCCGATACCGGTGCGCGCCAGCGCTTCCGCCGCCCAGGAGCCAACGCCGCCGATACCGACGACGCACACGTGCGACTGCGCAAACAGCTGCAGCGCTTTTTCACCGTACAAACGCGCCGTGCCGCCAAAACGCTGGCGCCAGGCATCGCTAAGAACCACTGACATAAAACCTCAAACGACTGGATTAACCGCTAAATACGTTACCGTTGCCCGCAGCGCTGCGCAGCACCCATACGCGACCATAATGGTTGTACCATCCCGCGCGGTGTCCGGCATCCGGGCCGATACCCTGGTAGATGTCAAAGTGCTGTCCTTTGATAGCGCCGCCGACATCCAGCGCCACCATCAGGCGCAGCTCATAGTGACCGTTGAATTTGCCGTTGTTATCCAGCAGCGGCACTTCGGCGAGCAGCGTGGTGCCCGGCGGAATAATGCTGCGATCGGAGGCCACGGAAGCCCGGCCGATCAGCGGTACCGCGCTCGCGCCTTTCACCGGCGCAAAGGACTGCGGCTTGAAGAAGACAAAAGACGGGTTCTCTTCCAGCAGTTCGCGCACCTCGGACTCGCTGTGGGTTTCACCCCAGTGGCGAATCGCCTGCATCGACATATCTTCTTTCTTCACCTCGCCGCGATCGATAAGCACTTTGCCGATGCTGCGGTAAGGCCAGCCGTTTTTCCCGGCATAGCTAAAGAAGTTCAGCGGCGAACCGTCGCCGAAATCAATATAGCCGCTCCCCTGTACGTCCATGATGAAGTTATCCATCAGCGAATTGCTGTAGGCCAGGACGTAGCTGTCGCTTAGCGCGCCGCCGTAGATACCGGCGCGGGACGGCAGCTTGCCGCGCTTCGGCGGCATGCGGTAAATCGGGTACTGGAACTCGCCCTGACGCGTATGGCGCGCTTCAATCACCGGGGTGTAGTAGCCGGTAAACTGGACGTTGCCGTAGTTATCGGCGCCCTGCATCTGCCAGGCGTCCAGACCGTACTGCTTAAGCGCGCTGGTATCGCCGCCGGCGCTCAGCCATTGCTGAATAGCATTATAGACGTCGCTCTGGCTACCATAGAGGCGTGGCGACGCGTTACGAATCTCACTCACCTGCTGGGCGAAATCGCCGGCGTTGATCGGCGCGCCGACGGCATCAGGTTTGTTAACCAGGGAAAAAGGCGAATTGAACGTTCCGTCTTTATACTGCTGACCGCGATCGGTCGGTTTAGAGGAACAGGCGGCAAGCATTGTCAGCATGGCGCCTGTTACCAGATATTTTGTCCAACGTCCTTTCATGGTGTCTCATCTTCATTACTGACCATCAGTGCGTGATGAAGATAACAAACCCCCAGGGCTAATGAAATGTGATAACGCAACGGGCAGCAAGTTTTGCGTAAAAAAGCGGCGGAATGGCAGATTTTTATCCACTCGTTTGCAAAATTAGCAATTAGGGATAAAAAAAGGTTGCATCAAAAAGTTAGCAGAGTATAGTGCGCATCCACGGACGCGGGGTGGAGCAGCCTGGTAGCTCGTCGGGCTCATAACCCGAAGGTCGTCGGTTCAAATCCGGCCCCCGCAACCAATTAAAATATGAAGAAAAAGATTTACTCGATGGAAGAGTAAATGACGGACGCGGGGTGGAGCAGCCTGGTAGCTCGTCGGGCTCATAACCCGAAGGTCGTCGGTTCAAATCCGGCCCCCGCAACCAATCTTCAGTAAAACAATAGACACCCTTACGGGTGTTTTTTTGTTTTCAGCGTCGTCATTCTACGCGGCACCGTTGTTGGCTTTCTTCATTCACCCCAGTCACGTACTGATGTACGCTCCCGGGGATTCGTTTATCCCCGCCGGGCCAGCGTCGCCCCATCGGCGAAATAGGCCTTAATCCCCGCCAGAATCGACTCCGCCACCTCCTGCTGGAACGTCGCGGTCTTGAGCTTACGCTCCTCTTCCACGTTGCTGATAAACGCGGTTTCCACGAGGATAGACGGAATATCCGGCGCTTTTAGCACCGCGAAGCCCGCCTGCTCGACTTTGTTCTTATGCAGGTTGTTTACCCGTCCCAGCTTATTGAGCACCGCTTTACCGAACTTCAGGCTGTCATTGATGGTAAGCGACTGCACCATATCGAACATCGTGTGGTCGACATAGCGGTCCCCGCTCTTACTGACCCCGCCGATAAGGTCGGAGGCGTTCTGCGTTTCCGCCAGGTATTTTGCCGCCGTACTGGTTGCGCCTTTGGTCGATAAAGCGAATACCGATGAACCGCTCGGCTGGCGGCTGGTAAACGCGTCGGCGTGGATAGAGACAAACAGGTCCGCGCGCTGCTTCTGCGCTTTCGCCACCCGGACCTTGAGCGGAATAAAAATATCTTCATTACGCGTCATATAGGCCTTCATGTTGCCTTCTTTCTCGATCAGCGCCCGCAGGCGGCGCGCAATCTGCAGCACCACATCTTTTTCGCGCGTGCGGTATTTGCCGATGGCGCCCGGGTCCTCGCCGCCGTGCCCTGGGTCAAGCATGATGACGATCGGCCGATCCCGCCCGGCTTTCCCAGGCTGCGGCCCGCTCTGCGCAGGCGGAACCTGCTTCTCAAGATCGCCCTTGTTGTAATCTTCCAGCAGCGCCAGCAGCGGATCCTGCATCTCGGTTGCGGAGGACGGGTAGAGATCCATCACCAGGCGCTCTTTAAACCCGGCCACCGGCGCCAGCGCGAACAGCTGCGGCTTAATGTTTTGTTTAAGCTCGAACACCATACGCACGGTTTGCGGATCGAATTGCCCGACGCGGGCGGACTTGATGTAAGGATCGTCGCCGCGGATCTGCGCCCCCATGCCCTTGAGCACCGAGTTGAGGTTTACCCCTTCGAGATCAACGACCAGCCGTTCAGGGTTGCTCAATGCAAACTGCCGATACTTCAGCACCTGATTGGATTCCACCGTCACGCGGGTATAGGTCGACGACGGCCAGACGCGCACGGCCACTACCTGACTGACGGCAGCAATCCCCACCTGACTTACGCTCAATAACCACATTGCGCCCGCCCCCTGCAAAAAACGCCGACGGCTTACTCCTGACTGACTTCCGGACATGCTTCTCCCGAGCAAAAATTTTTAATCGATTATTTAAACGGCTTGTTTGACCGAAAACTTTAACCAAAGCCGTATAACCTGTCATCTATAAAAGGGTAAACATTCCTTAGATCTACGATTTTTGCGCGGCGGGCTGCAGCCGCTTTTGCAAAATTGTGACTTGCGCTCATGACAAAAACAGAATAAAAATACACTAATTTCGAATAATCATTCACTGAGAGGTTGTGCCGTGGTGAAGGAACGTAAAACAGAGCTGGTTGAAGGATTTCGTCACTCAGTTCCCTACATCAACGCCCATCGCGGGAAAACGTTTGTCATCATGCTCGGAGGCGAAGCCATCGAGCATGAAAACTTTTCCAGCATTGTCCATGATATAGGATTACTGCACAGCCTCGGCATACGTCTGGTGCTGGTGTACGGCGCGCGGCCGCAGATTGACGCCAATCTTGCCGAACACCATCACGAACCGATTTACCACAAGCATACCCGAGTGACCGACGCCAGAACCCTGGAGCTGGTTAAGCAGGCGGCCGGAACGCTGCAGCTGGATATCACCGCCCGTCTGTCGATGAGCCTGAACAACACGCCGCTGCAGGGCGCGCATATCAACGTTGTCAGCGGCAACTTTATCATCGCCCAACCGCTCGGCGTGGATGATGGCGTCGACTACTGCCACAGCGGACGTATTCGCCGCATCGATGAGGAAGCTATCCACCGCCAGCTCGACAGCGGCGCTATCGTACTGATGGGGCCGGTCGCCGTATCGGTGACCGGCGAAAGCTTTAACCTGACCTCGGAAGAAATCGCCACCCAGCTGGCCATCAAGCTGAAAGCGGAAAAAATGATCGGCTTTTGCTCGTCGCAGGGGGTGTGTAACGAAGAGGGGGAAATCGTCTCGGAGCTGTTCCCGAACGAAGCGCAGGCCAGAGTGGATGCGCTCGAAGCCGACGGCGACTACCACTCCGGTACGGTTCGCTTCCTGCGCGGCGCGGTCAAAGCCTGCCGCAGCGGCGTGCGCCGTAGCCACCTGATAAGCTATCAGGAAAACGGCGCGCTGCTGCAGGAGCTGTTCTCACGCGACGGTATCGGCACGCAGATCGTCATGGAAAGCGCCGAGCAGATCCGCCGCGCCAACATTAACGACATCGGCGGCATTCTTGAACTGATCCGCCCGCTGGAGCAGCAGGGGATTCTGGTGCGCCGCTCCCGCGAGCAGCTGGAGATGGAAATCGACAAGTTCACCATTATCCAGCGCGATAACCTGACCATCGCCTGCGCCGCCCTCTACCCCTTTCCGGAAGAGAGCATCGGCGAAATGGCCTGCGTGGCGGTGCACCCGGACTACCGCAGCTCGTCGCGCGGCGAGGTGCTGCTGCAGCGCATTGCCGCTCAGGCGAAACAGATGGGGCTCAGCAAGCTGTTCGTCCTGACGACCCGCAGCATCCACTGGTTCCAGGAGCGCGGCTTTACGCCAGTAGAGGTCGACCTGCTGCCGGAAAGTAAGAAAGAGATGTACAACTACCAGCGTAAGTCCAAAGTGCTGATGGCCGATTTAACCTGATATTCCGCCCCCCTCGCCTGCCGGTGAGGGGAATCTTATTCCTGACGGCCAAACAGCGCCGCCAGCCCGCTGCGCCGTTCGGTGCGCACGGTGATAGCCTGCGCCAGCAGTTTTTCATCCGCGTACATCGACAGCCGCGTTTTAGCGCGCGTGATGGCGGTATACACCAGCTCACGGGTCACCAGCGGCGTTGGCTGCGCGGGCAGGATCAGCGCCGCATGCGCAAACTCCGAGCCCTGGGACTTATGCACCGTCATGGCCCACGCGGTATCATGCTCCGGCAGGCGGCTCGGCTGCACGGACTTTATGCGGCCGTCCGGCATCGGAAACCACACCCGCAGCCCGCTGCCGCGCTCGAGCGCCACGCCAATATCGCCGTTGAATAACCCCAGCGCGCTGTCGTTGCGGGCGATCATGACCGGCCGTCCCTCATACCACGGCGAGTGCCGCAGCATGGCAATCTGCCGTTTTCGCGCCAGCAGCTGCTCAAACTGGGTATTGAGTCCGCTTACGCCATAGGGGCCTTCGCGCAGGGCGCACAGCAGCTGATAGTGACCAAACGCCGCCAGAATCGCCTCCGGCTCCGCCTTCGCTTTCAGCAGCTGCAGGTAGTCGTCATAGCCTGCCCGCGCGTCTTCCAGCATCGCCTCATACTCCGGCGCGGTGCGCAGGGCGCTCAGCGAAATATCGGTAAATCCGTGCCGAAATGCAGCGCGCATTGCCTCAGCGCGCCCCTCATTCACCGCTTTCGCCAGCTGGCCGATACCGGAGCTTTCGTCAAAGCGGTAGCTTTTTTGCAGCAGGCACAGGCTGTCGCGAAGCTGACCGGCCAGTTCGCCGCGTCCAGCCGGCACCGGCGTTCCGGTCAGACGGCTGAGCTCCAGCGCGCGCGCATGGGTGTAACCGTCGTTCACCCAGGCGCAGACGTCGCCCAGCACCGCGCCAGCTTCGACGGAGGCCAGCTGATCGCGATCGCCAAGAAAGATAACCCGGGCATGGGGCGGCAGCGCGTCAATCAGCCGCGCCATCATCGGCAGGTCAATCATGGAGGCCTCATCGACCACCAGCACATCGAGGTGCAGCGGGTTGCCCGCGTGATAGCGCATGCGCTGGCTGCCGGGCTGGGCGCCCAGCAGACGGTGCAGCGTCCCCGCCTCCGTCGGCAGCATCGCTTTTTGCTGTTCGGTCAGCGGCAGTTTGCGCAGCGCCGCGCCGAGCGACTCAGTCAGGCGCGCCGCCGCTTTGCCGGTTGGCGCGGCAAGGCGGATACGGCATCGCCGATCGCCGGACAGACGGATCAGCGCCGCCAGCAGCCTGGCGACGGTGGTGGTCTTACCCGTTCCCGGGCCGCCGGAAATCACCGAAATGCGCCGGGTCAGCGCCACCGCCGCCGCCACTTTCTGCCAGTCAACCTCATGGCTTGCCGGAAACAGATCCGCCAGCACCTGCGCTATCGTCGCCTCATCCGCCAGCGGCAGCGGCTGGGGCTGATTGAAAAAACGGGCGATCGCCTGTTCGCTGCGCCACATACGGTTGAGGTACAGGCGCCCCTCGTTGAGCACCATCGGCGCTGGCGTATCGCCGTCGCTTACCGCAGGCGACGCCTGCAGCTGGCGCAGCCGCTCATCCTCGCTCCCCGCCAGCGCAAACAGCTGCGGCCAGAGCGTCGGTGATTTCGTACCGCTCCAGGCCTCGGGGCGCAGGCGCGACAGCGGCAGGCACACGTGCCCTTCCCCGGCGTCATGGCTGAGCAGCGCGGCGGCCAGCATCACCGCCGGACCGTCGTTGTGCGCAACGGTCAGCGCAAACTGGACGTCAAGCGGGCGCAGCAGCTTCAGCTGCTGCGCTTCCATCAATAATGCGGCCAGCGCCATTACGCCACCTCCTGCGTCTGTCCGGCAAACAGCGCGTCGAGGCCGTCGACCAGCGCCTGCGATGGCCGGGTGGTAAAAATGCCCTGCCCGCTATCGCTGCCGTCCATCCCGCGCAGAAACAGGTAGATGACGCCGCCAAAATGACGTTCATAGTCATAGTCCGCCAGGCGGTGGCGCAGATAGCGATGCAGCGCAAGGCTGTAGAGCTGATACTGTAAATCGTAGCGGTGCGACTGCATCGCCTGTTCCATCGCCGGGCGGGTATAGGCCTCATGGCTCTCGCCCAGCCAGTTGGATTTGTAATCCAGCAGGTAGTAGCGTCCGTCATGGCGGAATACCAGGTCGATAAAGCCCTTCAGCATGCCGCTGACCCTGCGAAAATCGAGCGGCGGGCAGCCTGCGGACAGCGGATCATGGCGGCGAATCAGCGCATCCAGCTGCTGTGGCTCCAGCAATGACTCAATGGGCAGATAAAACTCCAGCTCCACCTGTTTGTCTTTGTCGCTCAACTGGCTTAGCGAAACGCCTGCGCCGGTCAGCGGCGTCTGCAGAATGCCCTCTAACCACTGCGTCAGCACCGGCGTCCACTGCCCGTCGAAGCCGTTACGCGCAAGTTTCTCCTGCACCCACTCGGCGGCAACCGGTTGAGTAAAGTCCATCTCTTCAAACAGGCTGTGCAGAAAGGTGCCCGGCGAGGCGCCGCGCGGGAACTGATGCGGCGTCAGCGCCGGCTCCGACGCGACGAGCCCTACCCCTGCGGCGTCAATATCCAGCCGCGGCAGCAGATCCTGCGCTACGCTATGGCCTCGCTGCTGCAGGCCGGAATAGCTGGTCACCCGCCAGTCATCGACAATACGCCGCCGCATATCGCGCGCCTGCAGCGCCGGCAGCGCGTCCGCCAGCGCCTGCCAGCGTCCTGCGTCCGGCAGTTCAGGGATGTACAGCGCGATATGCTCGTCGCACAGCGCGCGCAGGCACTGTTCCAGCCCGGCCGCATCTTTCGGTTCGCCGTTTTGCACCAGCCTGCCCAGCGCGCTCTGGTGCAGATCGGTCTCGGCGGCTTTATCGCTGCGCCGGGAGCTGAGCGGGGCTATCCCTAAGCTGCAGTGCCAGATGGCGCGGGTCAGCGCTACATAGAGCAGGCGAAGATCCTCCGCCAGGCGTTCGGCTTCCGCGAGCTCCAGGCTCTCCTGGCCGTTGTGCAAATCAAGCACGGCGGCAAAAGAGTCCCTGTCGTGGTAGAACGCCTGCTCCTGCTTGCGGTAATGGGCGATAAACGGCAGCCAGACCAGCGAATACTCAAGCCCTTTGGATTTATGGATAGTGACGATTTGCACCAGGTGCTTATCGCTTTCCAGCCGCATCTGCTGGCCGGAGGCGCCGTCATCCGGCCCGGCGATTTGCACCACCAGCCAGCGCACGAGGGCATGCTCGCTTTCCAGCTGCCCCGCCGCCTCCTGCAGCAGTTCGCTTATGTGCAGGATGTCGGTCAGGCGGCGCTCGCCGCCCTGGGTCGCCAGCAGGTTTTCGGCAATATGACGCGCACTCATCAGCGCGCGCAGCATGGCCATTACGCCCCGCTGCTGCCAGAGCTGGCGGTAGCCAGCAAACTCTTCAACCACATCATCCCAGGCCTGTTCGTCGAGGTTAAGCGCCTCAAGATCCCGGGCGGTGAGGCCGAACATGGCGGTCGCCAGCGCGCTGCGCAGCAGGCTCTCCCGCTCCGGCGCCAGCACCGCCTGCAGCACCCACAGCAGCTCCTGCGCTTCCGGCGTTGCAAACACGCTGTCGCGGTTAGAGAGGTAGACCGACGGAATCGCCAGCGCGTTGAGCGCATCGCGCACCAGCGAGGCCTCAAGACGGTTGCGCACCAGCACGGTGATGTCCGACGCCTGCACCGGCCGCGACGCGCTGTCCCGCCACAGCAGCGCCTCCCCGCGCTGCCCGGCGCTGAGCCAGTCGCGGATCTGCCCGGCGCACAGCTGCGCCATAAAGTGCTGATAATCGCCGACGCCAACGCCGTTGCCCGGCATCAGCCACAGGCTCATCGCCGGCTGGGTTTCCCCCTGCAACTCAAAGCGTAAGCCGTGATTTTTGGCGGCCGCGTTGACCGGCAGAAACGGGATCTCGCGAAACATAAACGGGTTTTCGGACAGGCCGAACAGCCTGTTGACGCTCTGCACTACGCCCGGCGCGGAACGCCAGTTGGTATCCAGCGTATAGTGGGCGGCGACATCGCCTCTGGCGCGCATGTAGGTGAAAATATCGGCGCCGCGAAAGGCGTAAATCGCCTGTTTCGGGTCGCCAATCAGCAGCAGCGCCGTCTCCGGCTGCTGGCGCCAGATGCGGCGGAAAATACGATACTGCTGCGGGTCGGTATCCTGGAATTCATCGATCATCGCCACCGGAAAACGGCTGCGGATCGCGCCCGCCAGCGCCTCGCCGCTCTCCCCCTGCAGCGCCTTATCCAGACGACTGAGCATGTCGTCAAAGCCAAGCTCGCCGCGGCGCTGCTTCTCGCGCGCCACCGCGTCGCGGATTTCGACCATCGCCCGGGAAATGACCAGATCGTCCAGAGACGGCGGCGCCGCCAGCAGCGCCTCAACCGCGTCAAACAGCGGATGGACGGGCGCTACGCCGCCCTCTTTGGTGCGCTCATATAAAAACGACTGCGAAAACTTCTCCAGCGCTTCCGGCAGCTGATAGCCGGTCGTCTCGTCACCGGCCCATTCGCCGATCTTATCGATCCATTTCCCCTGATTGCCGCGGTTGAACTTACGCCGGTCGATATCCGAACTTTCGAGGATAGCGACGATGTCGTCGACACTTGCCCGCCACTGCTGCTTGAACGCCGCGATCTGCGCCATATTCTGCTGATGGCGCGACGCCAGCGTCTCCTGGCTCATGGGGGTTTTAAGCTGCGGAGCCTCGCCCTGCAAATAGCGATCGATATCGCTGAGCAGCGCCTGCGGCCCCTTCCAGCGGGCGTGGATAATCTGCGCAATGTCGCGCGGCAGCGGGTAGCAGTGCCGACGCCAGAAGTCGGCGCAGGCCTGAAAGCGCAGCCGGGATTCATCCTCAATCAGCTGCTGCTCAAAAAGCATGCCGGATTCAAAGGCGTTGAGGCTCAGCATGCGCTGACAAAAACCGTGGATAGTAAAAACGGCGGCTTCATCCATCAGCCGTTCGGCCAGCAGCAGCGTTTGCGCCGCCTGCTGTTTATCGGGAATTTCCGCCAGCAGGCTGGCGTAGAGCGGGTTGTCGGTACTGTCGCGCAGGCAGGCTATCCGTAGCTCATGGATATTGCTGCGAATACGCCCGCGCAGCTCTTCGGTCGCCGCTTCGGTAAACGTCACCACCAGCAGCTCTTCGACGTTTACCGGGCGGGGAAAGGCGGCATCGCCGCCCAGGCCCAACAGCAGCCGCAGGTAGAGTGCGGCGATGGTATAGGTTTTTCCGGTGCCCGCAGAGGCTTCAATCAGGCGCTCGCCGGTTAGCGGCAGGCGCAGGGGATCTAAAGTCTCGGCGGTTGCGGTCATTCGTTCTCTCTCATCAGCGGCATGGATTGCTGCAACGCGCTGACGCTTTCCCAGACCTTCCAGCCCTGCGGGTGAACATACTCTGTTTTCCCGTTCTGGCTACCCGAGACCTGAGAGAGGATCGCCATGCCCTGCGGCTCCACCACCGTCTGATGGAAGAAATCGGCAAGCTTTTGCGGCGTCAGCAGTTTAATCTGAGCCACTACTTTATCACGTGAATCAAACTGCAGATTACCGCGATCGAAATCTTTGCTCAGCTGTGAGGCCTCTTCGCCGAGCGTCTGCGGCGGCTGCTGCATTTGCGTAATGACCGCCTGCTGGATCTGCGCGAACTCTTCGGGCTTCATCGCCCGCAGCTTCGCCTCAGCCGTCGGGAAGAAGGCTTTAAAGCGTTCCCACAGGAAGCCCGGCTGCTTATTGCTGCTTTGCAGCAGGAAGCCCATTCCCCACTGGCGTCCCACGCTCATCGGGAAGGCAAACACCGCGTAGCCGAGCTGCTCTTCCGTACGCAGCTGGGTGTAAAACCACGGCTGAATAATCTGCCCCAGCAGGCTGCTCGCCGCCGAGCTGCTGTATTCGTCCACGTTCGGCGGCGCGAATACGGCGGCCAGCGCGGAATCGCTGGTGCTGCCCGCTTTCTCAAAGATGACGGACTGCTTTTTATCCACCACCACGTCGCGGTTACGGCACCACTGCGTGCCGTTGGCGCCAAGCTGTTTTTGTACCTGGCGCGCAAGCGCCGTCGACTGTTCGGCGGTCATATTGCCCACCACCAGAAACTCCGGCCGCGCGCCCGCTTTCAGCTTATCCCGCCACTCAAGCACATCCCTAAGGGTAATGGACGGCAGCGTCGCCCGGCGCGCTTCGCGCTGGAAATAGGGCACCTGCGACAGCATCTGTACCGGCATGATCGCCTGATCGAACGCTTTGCCTTTATCGGCGGAGTCCAGCATCTGGGTGTACCAGGACTTCGCCTGCGCCAGCTGCTCGTCCGTCGGCTGATAGCTGAAGTACCCCTGCAGCAGCGCGTCAAACAGCTGCGGCAGGCGCTGGGTATAGCCGCTGGCGTTCACCATCAGGCCGTTATTCGCCCCGGTGGAGAAGCTAATGCCGCCCACCGCCGCCTGGTTGCTCAGCTGGTCAAGCGCGATCCCGGCCAGGTAGTCATTGAGCGCGAACAGCACCTGGCTGCGCGCGCTGTCCATTGCGTGAGGGTTGCGCAGCACCATCGTGACGTCGGCCTTCGGCTCGCTGGCGAAATAGCGGCTCGGGGTATACACCACGCGCAGCTGCGGCTCATCCACGATAAGCTGAGGATGCGCAGGCACCTTCTCCGCGTTAATCAGCGTAAAATCATCCGGGATATAGGGGTTCAGCGTCGGCAGCTGCAGCGCAATCGCGCTGGCCTGCTGCTGCCAGTCGGCAAAGGTCTGCTCGCTTATTTTATCGACCTGATACGGCGCCTCAACGAAATAGGCCGTCTTGTTATGCGGCTCTTTCGGGCTGATATACCAGATACGGGCGTTCTGCGGCGTCATCATCGCCAGGCGCGCTTTTACCGCTTGCGCGTCATACTGGTCAGCAATATTCACCGCATCGAGGGTGTGCTCCACCGGTACGCGGATCATGGTATCCGCCAGCCACTCGACGTAGTCCATATCGCGGTTGATGGACGGGTAGCGGAAATCGAGATCCAGCACGTGCGCCAGTTCGTCGAAATAGCGCTTATCAATCCCCTTTTCACGCAGCAGGTTGAGGTAGCTGAAAATCGCGGCCACCACCTGGTCACGGTTCGCCAGGCCTTTATCGGTCAGGGTCGCGGAGATGGCCAGCACCCCGCTGTTGCCGTTGACCACCGGGTCGGAGTCGGCGCGAATGCCTTCCGCCAGCCCCTGCTTTTGCAGCCAGTCGGAGAGCGTACCCGGACTGCGGTTGCCGATCATGTAGGTTACCAGCTCATCGGTTTTGCTGCGAAACTGCGCGGTGTTGTTATCGATACGAAACTCGACGCGCACCACCTTACGCGGCAGCGCGGGCACATAGTGAATGAGGATGCCCTTCTGCGCATCGGTCACTACCGGCACGTCTATCTGCGGACGGTCGATATTCTTATTCGGCACCCGGCCCCAGGTGCGTACCGCAATCTGCGCCAGCTCAGGCAGCGGCTTATTGCTGTAGATGACCGCTTTCATCAGGTTAGCGGAATAGTATTTATCGCGGAAAGCGACAAGCGACTCCAGCACCGGGCTGCCGGGTTTGTCGCTCAGCGTCTCCAGGTTGCCGCCGGAGAAGCGCGACGCCGGGTGCGCCGGGTTACTGGTTTCCGCGCTCACCTGCGCCATCCGCATACCGTCACGGCTGCGGGCCATCGTCAGCTCGGCGTTCACGGCATTGCGTTCGCGTTCGGCATACTTTTTATCCAGCAGCGGCTCGGCTATCGCATCGGCAAGACGGTCTACCGCCCCTTCCAGAGCGTTATTCTCCACTTCCAGATAAAACGCCGTACGGTAAGGCGCCGTGCTGGCATTATGGCTGCCGCCGTGCATCTTCAGGTATTCGGCAAGGCTGTCGGGCTGCGGATACTTCGTTGAGCCCATCAGCGTCATATGCTCAAGATAGTGCGCAAGGCCGGGGTGGCTGTCGGGATCTTCCAGCGAACCTACCGGCACCACCAGCGCCGACAGGGATTTTGCGGCCTGAGCATCGGACACAAGCAGAACCACCATGCCGTTATCAAGCGTAATGGCCTGATACTGGCGCGGATCTTTCTCGCTTTTGCGGATGGTTTCCTGAACCGGTTTCCATCCATCCTCTGCCTGACTTAAGGGTGCCCAAAGGGCAAAGATCGCTACGAAAACAATATTTAACCAGGTGCTGCGGGGCATTCACGGACCTCATCATTAACAAACTTCTCTGCGTTCTGCGCCAGGCAGTACCGCTTATGACACATCAGTCCGTGACAAGTTGCGCATCATAATGGAATCCCTTCATTTGCGCAATTTTTATACAACGGTTATGGCTGATGGAAACGAAGCACCGGCAGCAGGTACTTTGCCGTCTGCTCGGTAATCGCTTCATACGTCTCTGGCTCCAGGGTACGCCACAGGCGCTGATACCAGATATCGTCCCCTTCGCCACGCTTCATCATGTTGCCTTCCCAGGCCTGCATGAATTTACCGCGCGCTTTTTGCTGCGTCGCGTCATCTCTTAAAATGACATTATTTTCAGGATCAAAACAGGCTTTTAACCACGCGCCGCCGCTTTCTGGCATAAATAGCAGCGGCTGCGTCATCCCCTGCCTGTAGCCCGCGACCAGCTGCGACAGATGCTGCATCGCCTCGTCGACAGACAGCGGCGGGAATCGCCAGGCCTCGTCTTTACGCAGCAGCAGGCGGCTTTCGCCGTGGCCGCCGCTGGCGCAATAGACCAGATGCTCAAGCCACAGCTGCATGCCCTGCGACATACTGACGAGCGACGGCCGCCAGCGCAGCAAACCATCCGACTGTACCTGCGACAGCCACCCGGTAATGTTGACACCGTCACATTGCAAATCAATTTCCATACTCTGCGCAGGCTGGCGCAGGGAGACAACGCGGTCCGCCAGCGCCTGCATTTCCCGGCACTGTTCATCCCAGGAGATATCGCCAAAGGCGCCGTAGGGCAGCTCGCCCGCCGCCCGGAAACGGCGGTGCATCGCTTCGGCGTCGCGCTGCTCCACCAGGGTATTCACCAGCTGCTGGTTCAGCTGATAGCGCGTTAATCCTTCCAGCACGAACGGCTCCATATCGGGAATATCGCTCTCTTCCAGACGGAAGTTCACCCGCAGGCGCATCTGGAAGAAGGCGCGCACCGGGTGCAGCCAGAAACGCTGCAGCTGCTCCAGCGGCAGCGCGTCAAACGGCTGCTCCGGCAGAGGCTGAATGAATTCGCCGTGGGCTTCCCCCTGCTGGCCCGCCGCGGCCAGCCACTCGCGGGCAAAGCTTTGCTCCTGCCCGCTACGGAAGTTGGCGGCATCGAACGGCATGCGGGTGTGCTGGTGCGTAATATGCGCTTTCACGCGTTGCTCGCTGTCGTCACAGTTCAGTGACTCATCGCCGCGCAGGCGGTGGCTCTGGCCGATATAATCCACCAGCTCCTGCACCAGTACCGACGGGTAGCGCTCGCTGTTGTCCTGAATCGAGCGACCGATATAGCTGATATAGAGCTTCTGCTCTGCGGACATCAGCGCTTCAAGGAACAGATAGCGGTCATCATCGCGGCGGCTGCGATCGCCGCGCACCGGTTTCTGACTCATGAGATCAAAGCCCAGCGGCGACAGGGCGCGCGGATAAACGCCGTCGTTCATGCCAAGCAGGCAAACCACCTTAAACGGGATCGAGCGCATCGGCATCAGGGTACAAATATTGACCGGCCCGGCGAGGAACCGCTGGCTGATACGCTCCTGGTCGAGGCGCTGTCCCAGCTCGTCGCGCAGCAAGGAGAGCGGTACCGCGTCGTGGTAGTGCGCCTCAACCCCCTGCTCAATAATCGCCTGCCACTGCTGCTCGATAAGCGTCAGCGCAGCTTCGGTATCCGGATCCGGCAGGAAGAAATCGTTAAGCATATCGCGGCACACCGGCAGCCATTGCGCCAGCGTTCGCGCCTGGGCCAGCGCGTGGCGCCAGCGGTTAAGCTGCATCAATAGCGACGCCAGATGCCCGACAAGCTCGGCAATCAGTCCGCTGGATTCATCGTAGGGCAGCACCGAGCACCACTCGCCCTGCTGGCTGTCCATCGCGTACCCCAGCAGCATGCGCGTCAGACCAAAGCGCCAGGTATGCTGTCCCGTGGCAGGAAGATCCCATTCGCGGACGTTGTCATCATCCATTCCCCAGCGCACGCCGGATTCGTTCACCCACTGGCGCAGGTAGCGCAGGCCGTCCTCATCGATCTCAAAACGCGCCGCCAGCACGGGAACATCCAGCAGTGCCAGCACATCCTCACTGGTAAAACGGCTATCGGGTAACGACAGCAGCGTGATAAACGCCTGCAGCGCCGGATGGGACTGCCGCGCCCGGCGGTCAGAGATGGCATACGGCAGGTAGCGGTCGCCCGAGGCGCTGCCGAAGACGGCCTGAATAAAGGGGCTGTAGCAGTCGATGTCCGCCACCATCACGATAATATCGCGCGGCGTCAGCGTGGGGTCGTCATCCAGCATGGCGAGCAGCCTGTCGTGCAGCACCTCGACCTCCCGCTGCGGGCTGTGGCACAGGTGTACCGTCAGGCTGCGATCGTTGGGGTCGAGCTCGCGCTTTTTGTCGCTGCGGGCGAACTCCTCGGCGGTGCGCCCGGCGATGGCGCTGTTTTGCAGCTCCAGGATATCGTACTGAAGATTGTGCAGCAGGGTGTCGGGCTCGATATCGACAAACGCGTCCAGCTCTTCATAGCGCTCCAGCCCGGCCAACAAATAGATATAGTCACGCCCCAGCTTGCCCCAGGAGGCCAGCATCGGGTTGCCGACATCCTGCTCGCCGTCCTCGTTGAAAAGGCCCGCCGCACATTCAGGGTCGCGAAACAGCGGCAGCTCGCGCGCGTCGCGATGGTGGCGGCGCTGGCGCGCCAGCAGCTTCGCCAGGAATGTGGGATCTTTAATATCCCCCCAGTAATAGCGACAGGGGTTGGTGAAGAGCACAAAGACGTCAATATGTTTGCCCAGCGCCTGCAGCGCCTGAAGGTAGACCGGCGGCAGCGCGGAAATCCCGCAGATAAACACACGCGGCGGCAGCCCGGCTGGCGGCCGCTCGCTGTTTTCCAGCGCGGCGATAAAGCGTTGATAAAGATTGGCGCGGTGCCATAGCGGCTGCCCCAGCGCCGCGGTCTGTTCAACCAGCGCTTTCCACAGCGGTGCCTGCCATGCCTGAGCCGCATCCAGCCCGTCAATACGCTCATCGTTTTCCCAGCGGGTAAGCCACTCCGGGCGATAGACCAGGTACTGGTCGTAGAGATCGGCCACGCGGGAGGCCAGTTGAAACAGCTTTCGCTTGTCGCTGTCGTCGTGCAGGTAGTGGCGCAGCAGCGTAAAGGCCTCGTCCTCAAGCATCGACGGCAGCAGGGTCATCAGCTTCCAGCCCATGCTTTGTTTGTTAAAAGCGCTCTCTTTTGGGATGTCCGGCAGCACGCGAACAAACATGTCCCAGATGAAGCTCGCCGGCAGCGGGAATTCAATATTAGCGGCAATACCGAAGCGCTTTGACAGCGTCATCTGCAGCCATTGCGCCATACCGGTGCTTTGCACCAGCACCATCTCAGGTTCAAAAGGGTCGTCGAGCCTGTCCCGCTCAACAATGAACTCCATTAATGCTTCCAGCACGTCCAGACGGTTGGAGTGGTAGACCCGTAACATAGTGGCTCCTGAGGCGATGCGTTAATCCTGGTGAATTCTCGGGCAATGCAGCCGTGACATTTGCCCCTGCCTGCCGGTCGGCGTAGCAATGGTAACCGTGATGCTGACACAACTTTGCCGGCTTGTCTGCACGCGGGTTTGGCGCCACCCCTCCGGTAACGCGTCAGACTGCATCAGCGTTTGCTCGCAGGCGTAGCGCCACAGCTGCCGGTACTGCTGCAACCCGGCCGCGCCGACGGCGAGGCTTTTCTGATAGCCTGCCAGCGCGCCGACCACCATGACCAGCAGTACGATGCTAAGCAGCGCCTCCGGCAGGCTGAAGCCCTGCTCATGCTTCAGGGAAGCTGACACTGAGCCTCCTCTCGCCGGGGGCAAAAATCACTCCAGCCGTGGGCATCAAAATGCGCCCGGCCATTCTGCACGCTGCCCGACCACCAGCGCAGCTGCTCGCCGCTCCCGGCCATCAGCAGCGCGGCATCATCGCTAAAAAGACGCAGGCACAGGCGCCCGGGCAAGGCGGCGACCTGACGGCACTGCTCCGGCGCCAGCCCGTCCCACGACTGCATGCGCCCCCATTCCAGCAGGGAATCCGCATTTGCGCCGTCGCGTAGCGCCTTTACCTCAAGGCCGACAAGGGACAGCTGCGCCTGATGCTGGCGGCTGAGCCCCTGCAGCGTCAGGCTGCCTAAGGCTAGCAGCAGCAGAACCATCAGCAGTGATGAAACGCCGCGCTGACGATTCACAGATTATGCCCCGTCACGTGATAACGCGCCTCAGCCCTCGTATCGTCTCGCGCCGCAAGCCGGGCGGCGAGCGAGACGGAAAGCACGGGCGGGTAGCCGGAAACGCTGCGCCGCTCCACGCTAAACGCGTCGACGGTAATGGCCTGCGGATCGGTCATTTTTTCCCAGCCTTTGCCGCTGCAGCTTAGCGCGCCGCGCAGCGTTTCCAGCGCGCCGTTTTGCAGACGAAAGCCGGTCACCTCCGCCGCCGATGTCGGGGTTTCCTCCCACACGCCGTTCGCATTGGCGTCCCAGCGTACCAGCACGCACTGCGTCTCAAGGTGCAGCGCCTCCCCCTGACACGTTCCCCGGCAGTAGCCCGCGCGCTGCAGCTGGCCCGATACCGCCTGCAGGCGCTGCCAGAGCTCCTCTTCCAGCGCCTGGCGCTGCGTCTGCCTGGCAATCGCCATCTGCAATGCGGGCAAAAAGCGGCTCGCGCCCATCAGCAGCACGCTGCTGATGGCCATAGCGATCAGCACTTCCAGCAATGAAAAACCCCGTTCGTCTACGGACACGTTTTGTCTCCCGCTTTTTCGCATATGCGCACACGCCCCCAGCCCGAGACAATCACGCTCCAGCTTCCGGCCGGGCTTTGCAGCTGAATATGCCCGGGCCAGGCGGTGTTTCTCAGGCCATAAAACCCGAGCGTCGGGGTGATATCCGTCACCGCGACTTCAGGCCACCCAGGGCGCAGGACAAAGACATCTGCCGGGCAGCCTTCCACTTCCCGGAACGTCGCCACCAGGCACCAGGCGCTTGCCGTTTGCTGCAACCGCAGCGTCCGGCTACGCCGGTAGGCGTTGGCATCGGCGCGCAGCCACAGCAGAAAATCGCGCACCTGATAGACGCTTTGCAGCAGCCGCTGCTGTTGCTGCCACGCCTGCCAGCCGTAGCTTCCCGTCGCGCCGAGAATCACCAGCAGCGCAACCGCCAGCAGGGTTTCAGTGAGGGTGTAACCCTGTTCTTTATTCATGGCGGGAGTATCGGCGCCTGCGCAACATCAGGCGAGAGGCGGTTTTCGGGATTACGGGAGTCGTTCAGAAAAGAAGGCGGTTATTGCAGGACGTTACACGTATTCAGGAAGCGGGCTTCAGAAAAAGTAAACCGGCCGCGGTGGGCCGGTTTACGTCGCAGGGGTTAAATCGCGACAGGCGCTTTAATCCCCGGGTGCGGGTCGTAGCCTTCAATCTCGAAATCGTCGAAACGGTAATCGAAGATAGACTCTGGCTTGCGTTTGATAACCAGCTTCGGCAGCGCGCGGGGCTCACGGCTCAGCTGCAGATGGGTTTGCTCCATGTGATTGCTGTACAGGTGGGTATCGCCGCCGGTCCAGACAAAATCGCCAACCTCAAGGCTGCACTGCTGCGCCATCATATGCACCAGCAGCGCGTAGCTGGCGATGTTGAACGGCAGGCCGAGGAACACATCGCAGGAGCGCTGGTACAGCTGGCAGGAGAGCTTGCCGTCCGCTACGTAGAACTGGAAAAAGGCATGGCACGGCGCCAGCGCCATTTTATCCAGCTCGCCCACGTTCCACGCCGAGACGATGATCCGGCGGGAGTCCGGGTCGTTTTTCAGCTGGTTGATGACCGTGGTGATCTGGTCGATGTGGCGTCCGTCCGGCGTTGGCCAGGCGCGCCACTGCTTGCCGTACACCGGCCCCAGATTGCCCTGCTCGTCGGCCCATTCATCCCAGATAGTGACGTTGTTTTCATGCAGATACGCCACGTTGGTGTCGCCCTTCAGGAACCACAGCAGTTCATGAATGATAGAGCGCAGGTGGCAGCGCTTGGTGGTGACCAGCGGAAAACCTTCCTGCAGGTTAAAGCGCATCTGGTGGCCAAAAATGGAGAGCGTGCCGGTACCGGTACGATCATTTTTCTGAGCGCCCTCGTCGAGCACCTTCTGCATCAGTTCGAGATACTGTTTCATACGTCCTCAGGAAACCTGTTGTTGCGGGCGACGACGGTACGCCCAGACCATCATAATAATCCCCGCCAGCACCATCGGAATGGAGAGAATTTGCCCCATGCTGATGTACTGCACCCACTCGCCGGTAAACTGCGCATCCGGCTGGCGGAAGAACTCGACGATGATGCGGAACAGACCGTAGCCAATCAGGAACAGGCCGGACACGGAGCCGGTCGGGCGCGGTTTGCGGATAAACAGGTTGAGAATGATAAACAGCACCACGCCTTCCAACGCCAGCTCATACAGCTGCGACGCGTGGCGCGGCAGGACGCCGTATTGATCGAACAGGGACTGCCATTCCGGATGCGACGGCAGCAGCGCCAGATCTTCCGCACGGGAGCCCGGGAACAGCATGGAGAAACGGAAGCTCGGGTCAACGCGCCCCCACAGTTCGCCGTTGATAAAGTTGCCAAGACGGCCGCAGCCGAGGCCAAACGGAATCAGCGGCGCAATGAAGTCGGAAACCTGGAAGAAGGTGCGCTTAGTGCGTCTGGCGAAGACTATCATCACCACGATAACGCCGATGAGCCCGCCGTGGAACGACATGCCGCCGTCCCAGACGCGGAACAGATAAAGCGGATCCTGCAGGAATACCGGGAAGTTATAGAACAGGACATAGCCGATGCGGCCGCCGAGGAACACCCCGAGGAACCCGGCATAGAGCAGGTTTTCAACTTCGTTTTTTGTCCAGCCACTGCCCGGACGGTTCGCCCGGCGGGTTGCGAGCCACATGGCAAAAACAAACCCCACCAGGTACATCAATCCGTACCAGTGGAGAGAAACCGGTCCAATGGAAAAAATCACCGGATCAAACTCCGGGAAACGCAGATAACCACTATTCATCTGTCACCACAAATACTTGTTATTCCGCCGAAAGTGGACAGCGGTAGACACGCGCAGCCAGCAGGCTGCTCCAAAGGAGCGAATAATAGCATAAGGTGACTACGGGTGATGCCGTGAAGATGTAAAAGATATGTATGCGCGTCATCCTTCAGGCTGCCTCTCCCCCGGAGAAGAAGAGAGGCGCACAACGCGCTAGCGGCCGCCGCGGATCAGGCCGCCAAGGCCGCGACGCTCCATAAAGGCGGCGACCTGATGGCGCACCTCGGCCGCAAGCTGGGATTCCAGGCTACGCTGCGCCAGAGTTTTCGCTTCGTCAAACTCGATGTTGCGCAGCAGATACTTCACACGCGCCACGGAGCGGCCGTTCATCGACAGGTGGCGGAAACCCAGGCCGATGAGCAGCGTGACGCACATAGGATCGCCCGCCATTTCGCCGCACAGCCGCAGATCGATGCCGTAGCGCTCGGCGTCGAGCGCAATCATTGACAGCGCGCGCAGTATTGCCGGGTGCAGGCTGTCGTAGATGCTGGCAACGCGGGTGTTGTTGCGATCGACCGCCAGAATGTACTGCGTCAGGTCGTTCGTCCCGACCGAGATAAAATCCACGCGATTCGCCAGGTGCGGCATCATGAACACCATCGACGGTACTTCGAGCATAATACCGATGCGCGGTTTCGGGATCGCGTAACCGATCATCTCCTCCACTTCGCGTCCGGCGCGCTCGATAAGCCGCCGCGCTTCGTCGACCTCCTCAATGCTGGTCACCATCGGCAGCAGGATGCTGAGGTTGCCGGTGGCCGCGTTAGCGCGCAGCATCGCCCTGACCTGGATCAGAAAGATCTCCGGCTGATCGAGAGTAATACGGATGCCGCGCCAGCCGAGACACGGGTTCTCCTCGCTTATCGGCATATACGGCAGCTGCTTGTCGGCGCCCACGTCAAGAGTACGCAGCGTTACCGGCTTGTCGTTGAACATCTGCAGCATGCCCTGGTACTGCGCGACCTGCTCTTCTTCCGACGGGAAGCCGCTTTGCAGCATAAACGGGATTTCGGTGCGGTAGAGCCCGATACCGTCAATGCGGCTGCCGAGCTTCTCTTCATGCTCCGGGCTGAGGCCCGCGTTGAGCATCACCTTCACCCGCTCGCCGCTTTTCAGCTGCGCAGGCCGGTCGACGTCATCTTCCGCAATGCGGCTGAGCTCGTTTTCCTCGCTGATAAGGCGCTGATATTCCTGCAGCAAAACGGGTTCCGGGTCGACGAGCAGCTCGCCGCGATAGCCGTCCACCACCAGCATGCGGTTATGCAGCACCGCGGGCTGAATATCCGCGCCCATCACCGTCGGGATCCCCAGCGCCCGCACCATAATGGCGGCGTGGGAGTTTGCCGCGCCGTCGCGCACCACAACGCCGACCAGGCGGTCCTGCGGCACTTCGGCAAGCGTCGTTGCCGAGAGCTCGTCCGCCACCAGCACAAAGCGCTCCGGCCAGGCGTTTGGCCCCTGAATCGCGTCATCAAGGTGGAACAGCAGACGCTGGCCGAGGGTGCGCAGATCGCCCGCGCGCTCTTTCAGATACCCGTCGCTGAGCGCTGCGAACTGGGCGGCGAATTTTTCGACGATCGTTTTGACGGCCCATTCCGCGACCGAACCGTTATCTACCTCGGCGAACAGCTCTTTACGCAGACGGGCGTCCGACAGCAGGTGCGAGTAGAGGTCAAAGATAGCCGCCATCTCTTTCTGGGCGCCGGCGGCATAGCGTTTGCTGTAGCGGCGAAACTCGTTGGCCGCCTCCTCCAGCGCGCCGGTCAACCGTTCTCGCTCCAGCGCCGTATCCAGCGTGGAGGCCTGATAGACCTGCTCCATCAGCGGCAGGGTAGCGTCCATCCAGCCCGTAGCGATAGCCACCCCGGACGAAGCGGGCAGCGCACGGATGCGGGTCTGACGATACTGGCCGAAGAGCGCCGTCAGCTGCGACTGCGAAAGGATCGCCGCCATCTGCGTCGCCAGGGTTACCAGGAACGACTCTTCGCTTTCATCATACTGACGAAGCTCGCGCTGCTGGACGACCAGTACGCCCAGCAGCTGGCGGCGCTGAATAATCGGTACGCCGAGAAACGCGCGGTACTTTTCTTCTTTTACGGACGGGATGTATTTAAAGCTGGGGTGCTTTTGCGCGTCAGCAAGGTTGATCGGCTCGGCAAGGCGTCCCACCAGGCCAACGATACCTTCATCAAACGCAAGCGTAATCGTGCGGCCTCGCGGCTTTTTCAACCCGCGAGTCGCCATCAGGTAATAGCAGCGTCGGTCATGATCGGCAAGATATACCGAGCAGACCTCCGTCTCCATCGCCTGGCAGATATCTGTTACCAGAATATCTAACGCCTCGTTAACCCGAGGGGCGCTGGCGACCTTCTCGACAATCTCTCGCAACCGGGTGAGCATAATGTGCGTGGCTTAACCTCTTTTACGTCGCCAGGCAGGCGCGCTTTGCGGCTTGGGAGGGGCCTCCGTCAGCGACATCACGACACTTGCGAATTCTTTCATCACCCGACGGTAGACATCGCGTTTAAACGACACCACCTGACGTACCGGGTACCAGTAACTTACCCAGCGCCAGCCATCGAACTCCGGTGTGCTGCTGGTTTGCATGTTGATTTCGGCATCGCTGCTCATCAACTGCAACAGAAACCACTTCTGTTTTTGGCCGATACACACCGGCTTTGTGTCCCAACGCACCAAACGTTTTGGTAATTTATAACGCAACCAGTTGCGGGTAGAGGCAAGGATCCGCACATCTTTACGGCTTAACCCGACCTCTTCAAACAGTTCCCGATACATCGCCTGTTCAGCAGATTCGCCCGGGTTGATCCCGCCCTGGGGAAACTGCCAGGAGTGCTGGCCATATCGTCTGGCCCACATCACCTGGCCCTGACGGTTGCAGATTACAATTCCTACGTTTGGGCGGTAGCCATCGTCATCAATCACCGGACTACCTCAAAATAATCTTCAATGTGAATGATTGTTTCACACTCGCCGGAAACGGTAAACCACTCTGTTATGGCGATAACGCCGGATAACATTTGAATAACTCACAGTAATCATCAAAGTTATAAACAGCAGATCCGCTGCGCGGCCGATTTTATTCACTTTTTCTGTGGATAGAGTTGTGAAGAAGTACGGAATTAACGCGGGAAAACCTGGGGCAACATAAAACGCTTAGCCCTCGACGGGTAAAATAATGCGTTGTTATTCATGGCATTGTGCCGATTGATTTCATCAAATTGTCATATAACGTGATGATCATCACATGAGCGATCCTCTGACTGATGAAAGATCGAGCAACGCCGTTTTTATCCACAGATTGTGCCACTAACTTAGGCACTTTTTGTGTGAAAATTGGATTTTCGTCGCACGTCAAGGCTGTAAATGGAAACAGTAGTGGTCCTTTTTCACAGTTATCCCATTTTTCTGTGGATAACATGGTGTAAGATCCTGTTTATTGTCAGTGACCAGTTTTGGAAAACCTCTTTCACCGCTCAGCGAAGCGGCAGGGAAAAATAAAAAAACACTATAAAATCATAAAATTGCCCTTGTTATTCAGAAAGCGGTAAACTCTGTCCACAACGGGGAAAAACCCCGCTCATTTTTTCACCAAAGGTATCTTGCTATGTCGTCTATGACGCCACTTGCCCATCCGCCCCATTCCGAAGCGCAGCTTTTGGCCCAGGCTCAGCAGCTGGCGGGCCGTACGCTGGGCGAACTGGCCGCGATGGCGGGGCTGCCCATTCCGCGTGATTTAAAGCGCGATAAGGGCTGGATCGGCGTGCTGCTGGAGGTCTGGCTCGGCGCCAGCGCGGGCAGTAAACCGGAGCAGGATTTCGCCGCCCTGGGCGTGGAGCTGAAAACCATTCCGATTGACGGCGCAGGCCGTCCGCTGGAGACCACCTTTGTCTGCGTCGCGCCGCTGACCGGCAACACCGGCGTCTCATGGGAGACCAGCCACGTGCGCCATAAGCTCAGGCGAGTCCTGTGGATACCGGTGGAAGGCAGCCGGGATATTCCGCTGGCGCAGCGGCACGTCGGCGCCCCGCTGCTCTGGAGCCCAAACGAGGACGAAGAGCGTCAGCTGCGCATGGACTGGGAGGAGCTGATGGATCTTATCGTCCTTGGCGAGGTTGAGCGGGTCACCGCCCGCCACGGCGAAGTGCTGCAGCTGCGCCCGAAAGCCGCCAACAGCAAAGCGCTGACCGAAGCGGTCGGCGCGCACGGCGAGCCGATCCTCACCCTGCCGCGCGGTTTTTATCTGAAAAAGAACTTCACCGCCGCGCTGCTGGCGCGCCATTTCTTTTTAAAAACGTATTAGTTTTGTCGTGACTGTCAGGCAGGCATATAATGACGCCTTTGATTTTTTTGGCAGGACTTCACGATGTTATTTGCATGGGTAACCGATCCCAACGCCTGGATGGCGCTCGGAACGCTAACGATTCTGGAAATCGTTCTTGGGATTGATAATATTATTTTCCTCTCTCTGGTTGTCGCCAAACTCCCCACCGCGCAGCGCAATCACGCGCGTCGTCTGGGGCTGATGGCCGCGATGCTGATGCGGCTGGCGCTGCTGGCGTCGATCGCCTGGGTCGTCAGGCTGACCACTCCGCTGTTCACCGTCTTCGATCATGCGATCTCCGCGCGGGATCTCATCCTGCTGGCGGGGGGGCTGTTCCTTATCTGGAAAGCCAGTAAGGAGATCCACGAATCCATTGAAGGTGAGGAAGAGGGGCTAAAAACCCACGTTCACTCGTTTATGGGCGCGATCGTCCAGATCATGCTGCTGGATATTATCTTCAGCCTTGATTCGGTGATCACCGCCGTCGGGCTATCCGATCATCTGTTCATTATGATGGCCGCCGTGGTCATTGCGGTAGGCGTGATGATGTTCGCCGCCCGCCCCATCGGCGATTTCGTCGACCGTCATCCGTCGGTGAAGATGCTGGCGCTGGCGTTCCTGATCCTCGTCGGCTTTACGCTGATGCTGGAAAGCTTCGGCATCCATATTCCGAAGGGCTACATCTACTTCGCCATGTTCTTTTCAATCGCCGTGGAGAGCCTTAACCTGCTGCGAAACAAAAAGAACCCGCTGTGATCCCTTGTTTTAGCCCGTATTTGCGGGCTAATTCATACTTTTTAAGATTTTACTGCTTTTTAGTTACCGGACATCGGGTTATTACTAGACTTATAGAGGTTGCGGCCAGATGAGGACGATGACGATGACAAAATGGGCAGTACTGATTTCCGCAGTCGGTTTGGCATTTGCTGTTTCCGGCTGCAGCAGCGATTACGTGATGGCGACAAAAGACGGTCGTATGATCCTGACGGACGGAAAACCGGAAGTGGATGACGATACCGGTCTTATCAGCTACGAAGATCAGCAGGGCAATAAAATGCAGATCAACCGGGACGACGTATCCCAAATCATTAAGCGCTAAAAGAAAAGAGGTCAGCCTACCTGGCCTTTTCTCATTTTTTACTTCCGCTTTTTCTTCCCTTCTGCCATGTTTATATTCCTTTGTCAGGACCTCCCTGACGTTGTTGATAAAAAGGAAGCCGGCTATGCACTATCACCGTATCCCCCACAGCTCACTTGAAATCAGCACCCTTGGGCTTGGCACCATGACGTTTGGTGAACAAAACAGCGAAGCCGACGCCCACGCACAGCTCGATTACGCCGTCGCTCACGGCATTAACCTGATTGACGTTGCCGAGATGTACCCGGTGCCGCCGCGCCCGGAAACCCAGGGCCTGACCGAGACCTACGTCGGCAACTGGCTGGCCCGCCACGGCAGCCGCGAAAAGCTGGTGATCGCCTCGAAGATCAGCGGCCCGCCGCGCAACAACGACAGCGGCATTCGCCCGAACCAGGCGCTGGATCGCAAAAACATCCGCGAAGCGCTGCACGACAGCCTTAAGCGCCTGCAGACCGATTACCTCGATTTATACCAGGTGCACTGGCCGCAGCGCCCGACCAACTGCTTCGGCAAGCTCGGCTATCAGTGGACCGAAACGCAGCCGGTGATCACCCTGCTGGAAACGCTGGAGGCGCTGACGGAGTACCAGCGCGCCGGGAAGATTCGCTATATCGGCGTGTCGAATGAAACGGCCTTCGGCGTGATGCGCTACCTGCATCTGGCCGATAAGCACGATCTGCCGCGCATCGTGACTATCCAGAACCCCTACAGCCTGCTCAACCGCAGCTTTGAGGTCGGTCTTGCGGAGGTCAGCCAGTACGAAGGCGTTGAGCTGCTGGCCTACTCCTGCCTGGCGTTCGGCACCCTCACCGGTAAATACCTGAACGGCGCGAAGCCCCCCGCGGCGCGCAATACGCTGTTCAGCCGCTTTACCCGCTACAGCAGCGAGCAGTCGCAGAAAGCCGTGGCGGCGTATGTGGAGATCGCCAGACGGCACGGCCTAGATCCGGCGCAGATGGCGCTGGCGTTCGTCCGTCGTCAGCCGTTCGTGGCGAGCACCCTGTTAGGCGCCACCACGATGGAGCAGCTGAAAGCTAACGTCGAAAGCCTGCATCTTGAGCTGAACGAAGAGGTACTGGCGGAGATTGAAGCGGTGCATCAGGTCTATACCTACCCGGCACCGTAACCCACAGACTGCCCGGCAGGCACCGCCAGCCGGGCGCTGCGTTAATGACGCCGCCCCCAGATCCACAGCGCGACGATCGCCAGCGCGAACAGCGCGCCAAAGCCAATCCCGACGCCAACCACCGGCACGCCAACCTTAACCGCCAGCGAATAGAGCCCGAGCATGAAAAGCATCGCGCTGTTCTCACCCAGGTTTTGTACCGCAATCGCGTTGCCCGCGCCCACCGTATGCTTGCCGCGCTCCTGTAGCAGCGCGTTCAGCGGCACCACGAAGAAGCCGCCGAACATGCCGATGAGCAGCAGCAGCGCATAGGCAGGCAGCAGCGCCTGCTGCAGCGAGAACACGACCACCGCCACGCCGATGAGCACACCGGCGGGCATGCAGCGCGCGACGGTCTCCAGGGTGACCAGCTTTGCCGCCGCCCCTGCGCCGACCACAATCCCAACCGCCACCATCGCGTTCAGGTAGGTCGGCGTGGCGTTGTCGGTGATGCCGAGCGCCACCGGCACCCACAGCACCAGCAGAAAACGCAGCGTAACGCCCGCCCCCCAGAACATGCTGGTCCCCACCAGCGAAAAGCGGGTTTCGCGGTTGCGCCACAGCGCACGGGTGGCGAAAAAGAAGCTGTGGGTCATGGCGTTAAACCGCCAGGACTGCCCCGGGCGCGCCGCTGGCAGGCGGGTAATAAACAGGTTCGCCGCCACCGCGCCCGCGTACACCAGCGCGCAGGCGCCGAGCGCCGCCAGCACGTGCCAGTCGGCAAGAATACCGCCCGCCACTGAACCCAGCAGGATCGCGGCGATGGTGGAGGATTCCATCAGGCCGTTGGCTTTCACCAGCTTATCGCCGGTGGTCAACTCGCCCAGAATGCCGTACTTCGCCGGCGAGTAAGCCGCCGCGCCAACGCCCACCAGCGTGTAGCCGATAAACGGGTTCACCCCCACGCAGATGCCGGCCGCGCCGATAAGCTTCAGGCTGTTGGCGACCATCATCACCCTTCCTTTCGGAAAGCTATCGGCGAACTGCCCGACAAACGGCGCAAACAGGATATAGGCGCCGACGAACACCATCTGCAAAATCGGCTGGCTCCAGTCCGGGTAGAACTGCTGTTTCATTAACGCAAGCGTCGCGAACAGCAGCGCGTTATCGCCGAATGCCGACAAAAACTGGGCGCAGATGACCGCCGCCATACCTCTTGACCACAGCGCAGTGCTAGCCTGAACGGACTCACGCATTATGTTGTTCCATCTGAATCGACCATGCCCTTAAGGGTGACAAAATCCGGTTTCCCGCTGCCCAGCACCGGCAGCTGTTTGAGGAGACGGATGTCGCGCGGCACGGCCAGTTCCGGCACGCCGGTTGAGCGAGCCTGCAGCAGCAGCTTATCGCGCGTCATCTCAGTATCGGTGGTAAACAGCACCAGCGCCTCGCCTTTGCTGGCATCCTGTTTAACAACGGTCGCGTGCAGCTTATCCGCACAGACCGCCATCGCCAGCTGCTCGACCATCTCCAGCGACACCATTTCACCGGCAATCTTGGCGAAGCGCTTGGCGCGCCCCTGGATCTGCACAAAGCCCTGCTCATCAAAGGTGACGATATCCCCGGTGTCGTACCAGCCGGTTTCCAGCTCGCCGTTGACGTTTTCCGCCGTCGGCGCTTCCAGTACGCCCGGCGCCTCAACGCGCAGATAGCCGTTCATCACGTTCGGCCCCTTAAGCTGCAAACGACCGCCCTGTTCGATGCCCGGCACCGCCAGCAGGCGTGCGTCCATCCCCGGCAGGATCCGTCCAACGGTGCCCGGCTTCGCCGCCATCGGCACGTTGATGGACACCACCGGCGCGCACTCGGTGACGCCGTAGCCTTCCAGAATGCGCAGGCCGAACTTGTCCTGCCAGAGCTGCTTCGTGCTCTCCTGCAGCTTCTCCGCGCCCGCCACCACGTAGCGCACCTTGTAAAAATCATACGGGTTGGCGAAGCGCGCGTAGTGGCTGAGGAATGTCGATGTGCCGAAAAGAACGGTGCAGTTGCGGTCATACACCAGCTCTGGCACGATGCGGTAATGCAGCGGGCTTGGGTAGAGGAACACCTCCGCGCCGGTCAGGAGCGGCGTAAACAGCCCGACGGTCAGACCAAACGAATGGAACAGCGGCAGCGCCGACATAAAGCGGTCGCGGGCGGTAAAATCAGCGATGGTTTTGATCTGCTCAACGTTGGCCAGGAGGCTTTTATGGCTGTGCACCACGCCTTTTGGGTTGCCTTCAGAACCCGAGGTGAACAGCACCATCGCCGGGTCTTCCGGGCTCTGCGGCACCTGGGCGAGGCGCGGCATCAGCAGGCGGCTGAAAATCCACAGCTTATCGCGCCCCGTCACATCGCCTTTCAGATCTTCGAGGAACACCCAGCGCACCTGGGTAAGCTGCTCCGGCAGGTGCCAGAGCTTGCCTTTCTCAAGGAAGGTGCGGGAGGTAAAAATCGTGTTGAGCTGGGCGGCGGTGATGGCGCTGCTGAGCCCCTTCACGCCAGCGGTATAGTTCATCATCGCCGGGATACGTCCGCGGGCGATGGCGCCGAAAATCACCGCGGCGCTAATTCCGGCGTTGGGCAGCATCAGGCCGATTTTCTCGCCCCTGACGCTGTATTTTTCCAGAATACGCGCCACAAACAGGGTTTTGGTCAGCAGCTTACGGTAGCTGTCCGGCTGAAAGTTGATATCCTCCACGCACAGTTTTTTTGCGCCAAAGCGGGACTGCGCCGCCAGCAGCGACTCGTAAAGCGTCTCGCGCGGGCGGACCGCCATCCGCGCTTCCATCATTATCTGATGCAGCATTTCACCGGCAATTTTGCGGCGATCGCGGGCGCGCGGCGCGTCCGGCATTGAAATCGACGTCGGCGGCAAAAGATGCAGCTGAATGCGCGGGAACAGGCGGCGTTTGACCAGCCCTTTCAGACGGCTCGAGAAGGTCAGCTCGGCGCCTTCGATACGCAGCGGCACGATTGTCGCCTGAGACTTTGCCGCTACGAATGCCGCGCCGTCGTAGATCTTCATCAGCGAACCGGTCACGGAGATGCGCCCTTCGGGGAAAATGACCACCGGACGCCCCTGCTCTATCAGCCGCACCAGATGTTTAATCGACATCGGCTTGCTGGGATCGAGCGGGACAAAATCAATCAGCGGCGCCAGCAGGCGCATAAACCATTTCTGGCTGATGGAGGAGTACACCGCAAACACCGGGCGTACGGGCAAAAACAGCGCCACCAGGATGCCGTCGATAAACGACACGTGGTTCGGGGTGATCAACACTTTTTGCTGCCAGAGCGCATCCGTGTTTCCGGTTAAACGAACCCGGAACATCATCCTGAAAAGCCATCGAAAAAGCCCAAAAAGCATAACAACTCCATTTGCCAGAGAAGGATTTTTTGCAGGGTACACGAGAAGCTGGCGTAAGAGCAGTGCAGGAGCGGGATTTTGGGCAAAAAAAACCTGCGCATCTGCGCAGGTCGGTGTAAGAGAAGAAGTACGAAAACCGCACTTAAGAATCTCACCAATCAATACCTCTGGGACGTCCAGATTATCAATGTGGCTGATGACTCCTCCAGCGAACATTCGCAACAGCCCTTCGCAAAGTGTAACCAAAGATTTGGATTCACCGCTTTCATTCTTAATTACGCTACCCGCCGGAGTGTAACCCTTACACCGCCGCTATTGCCTGCATCACATTTGTCCGCGTAATCCGGGGCTTCGCCTTGAATACCCCCGCGTTTTCCGTAACACTGTAGCGGTGTAAACGTTTTCCCTCTAAGAAGGCACGATATGGCGACAATAAAGGATGTAGCCCGGCTGGCAGGTGTTTCGGTCGCCACGGTCTCGCGCGTCATCAACGAATCCCCGAAAGCCAGTGATGCCTCACGCCAGGCCGTGTTTAGCGCCATGGAGACGCTAAACTACCACCCTAACGCCAACGCCCGCGCGCTGGCGCAGCAGTCGACGGACACCATTGGCCTCGTCGTCGGCGACGTGTCGGATCCTTTTTTCGGCGCGATGGTCAAAGCGGTCGAGCAGGTGTCCTACCACACCGGCAATTTTTTGCTGATCGGCAACGGCTACCACAACGAAAAGAAAGAACGGCAGGCGATCGAACAGCTGATCCGCCACCGCTGCGCCGCGCTCGTCGTACACGCCAAGATGATCCCGGATGGCGATCTCGCCTCGCTGATGAAGCAGATCCCCGGCATGGTGCTGATCAACCGCATTCTGCCCGGCTATGAACAGCGCTGCATCGCGCTGGACGATCGCTACGGCGCCTGGCTTGCGACACGGCACCTGATTCAGCAGGGCCATACCCGAATCGGCTACCTTTGCTCTAACCACGCGATTTCGGATGCCGAAGATCGCCTGCGCGGCTATTACGACGCCCTCAAAGAGAGCGGCTTGCCCTGCAACGAGCGGCTGGTGACCTTCGGCGAACCGGATGAGAGCGGCGGCGAACAGGCGATGACTGAACTGCTCGGGCGCGGCCGCCATTTTACCGCCGTGGCCTGCTATAACGATTCGATGGCCGCGGGCGCCATGGGCGTACTGAACGATAACGGTATCGACGTCCCGGGCGAGATCTCGCTGATTGGCTTCGATGACGTACTGGTATCGCGCTACGTGCGCCCGCGCTTAACGACCGTACGCTACCCTATCGTCACGATGGCGACGCAGGCGGCCGAGCTGGCCCTGGCGCTGGCGGAAAAACGCCCGGCGCCGGAAATTACCCATGTTTTCAACCCAACCCTGGTGCGGCGCCATTCCGTCAGCGCGCCGGTTGAGCATCAGAGCGCGTAGCGATAGAGGTGAACGTTGGTGGCGGGAGACTCAATGCCGTCGCCGACGTACTGCCAGCCGAAGCGTTCATAAAAGTTGCGGCAGGCCGAATAGAGATGCAGGTCCTTAAACCCCTTTGCGCGAGCGTAGCCTATGACATGCTCCTGCAGCATGCCCGCCAGCCCCTGTCCCCGGGCCGATTCATCCACATACAGCGCCGCCATCCACGGAAAAAGATCCTGACGGCTTAGCAGATCGCAGCGCCACAGGCCAACCGTGGCGAGCGGGGTATCCGCGTCGGTGAGCACAAAGGTCAGCGGCAGCGCGTCTGGCGTCTGGCTGTGTTCAACAATGCTGGCGAAGAGCTCACGCGGCTGCGCGACGCCGCCGAAAGCCTGCCATAGCCAGTCAGTCACCTGCCGGGCATGATGTGGCACATCGTAAAGCGGCTGGATTTTCACGTCTGTTTCTCCCGGGAAATACGCTCTTCACGTGGCAATAACGCGGCCGAAGAGCAAAGCCGCGCCATAGTAGCAAAAATTGCCCCGCCGGGGCGATGCGGCGCCCGTCAGGGCATTTTTTGCCCATCCGTCGGCGCCGCGCAGTAAAAAGCGTGATCGCGATGGTTATTTGCGGCGTCCGCAGGCGATATGCCCCGGAATGACTGTGATAAAATGCTCTCCATCTCGTAGCACAGGAATACACAATGGCAACGATGCTGGATGTCTCACTGCGCGCAGGCGTCTCCAAAGCGACCGTCTCTCGCGTACTGAACGGCACAGGTCAGGTGAAGGAAAGCACCCGACAGCAGGTATTCCAGGCCATGGAAGAGCTGGGGTATCGCCCGAATTTTCTGGCGCGCTCGCTGGCCAACCGGACCAGCAACAGCATTGGCCTGGTCGTCTCCACCTTTGACGGTTTTTACTTCGGCCGTCTGCTGCAGCAGGCCTCCCGCCAGACGGAAACCCACGGCAAACAGCTGATTGTCACCGACGGCCACGACACGCCGGAGCGTGAGGAGCAGGCGGTGCAAATGCTGGCAGACCGTCAGTGCGACGCCATTGTGCTATACACCCGCTTTATGAGCGAAAAGGCGATCCTCAGGCTCATCGACGCCATCGCCATGCCGCTGGTGGTTATTAACCGCGACGTTGTGCAGGCCCGCGACCGCTGCATCTTCTTCGAGCAGCAGGATGCGGCGTTTCAGGCCGTTGACTACCTCATCTCCCAGGGACACCGCGACATCGCCTGCATCACCGTGCCAATCCACACGCCGACCGGCAAAGCGCGCCTGCAAGGTTACCGCCGCGCGCTGGAGAAACACGGCATCGCCTGGGACCCGGCAAAGGTCAAATACGGCGACGCCGGAATGAGCCGCGGCTATGAGCTGTGCCACCAGCTGCTGGAAGAAAAGGTGCGCTTCAGCGCGCTGTTTGCCTGTAACGACGACATGGCGCTCGGGGCGTCAAAAGCGCTGCACCAGGCCGGGCTGCGCATTCCGCAGGATATCTCGCTGTTCGGCTTTGACGATGCGCCCAGCGCGAAGTGGCTGGAGCCGGGTCTGTCCACGGTCTATCTGCCTATCGACAACATGATAACCACCGCCATCGATCAGGCCATTAAGCTCGCCAGCGGGCAGCCTATCGAAGCGCTGCCGCCCTTCACCGGCACCCTGGTGCTGCGGGAATCGGTCACCACCGGCCCCTGGTTTCAGCAAAGCTCCAGCGCCAGCAGCTCCTGAATAGTCTGGCGACGGCGAATCAGCCGCGCGCTGCCGTTGTCGTACAGCACTTCAGGCAGCAGCGGGCGGCTGTTGTAGTTTGAGGACATCGAGGCGCCGTACGCGCCGGTGTCGTGCAGCACCAGATAGTCGCCTGGCGCCACCTGCGGCAGCGCGCGCGTCTCCACCTTTCCCCCTTCCTGCTGGGTAAACACATCACCGGATTCGCACAGCGGCCCGGCCACTACCGTCTCGACAAGCGGCGCCAGGGTTAGATCACGGCCATCCGCCGCCAGCGCGGTGATATGGTGATAGCTACCGTACATCGCCGGTCGCATCAGGTCGTTAAACCCGGCGTCAATCAACACGAAATGGCGGCTGCCCATCTGCTTCACGCTGCGCACCTGCGACACCAGTACGCCCGCCTCGGCCACCAGAAAACGGCCCGGCTCAATCTCCAGCTTCACCGGATGCCCCAGATGGCGGGCAATCTGCTCGCGCGCCGCGTTCCACAGGCCATAGTAGTGATCGGTGTCGATCGCCTCTTCGCCCTCGCGGTACGGAATCGACAAACCACCGCCCGCGGAAATCGCCTGCAGATCCTGGCCGAAGTCGATAACCTGGCGCACCATGGCCCCGCATACCTGCTCAAGATGGCCGTAATCCACCCCGGAACCGATGTGCATATGGATGCCGATAAGGTTCAGCCCGTAACGCTGAATCACCGCCAGCGCCGCCGGAAGGTCGCTGTACCAGATGCCGTGCTTGCTGTTTTCGCCGCCGGTATTGGTCTTCTGACTGTGACCGTGGCCAAACCCCGGATTCACCCGCAGCCAGACCGGGTGGCCCGGCGACACGGCGCCGAGCTGGGCCAGCATATCGACGGAGCCGGCGTTAACCGGAATGCGCAGTTCGCTAACCCGGGCGATGGTCGCCTCGTCAATCACGTCGGCGGTAAACACGATATCGTCGGGGTGGGTCTGCGGCGCGTACCCGGCCGCCAGCGCCCGCTCGATCTCCCCGAGCGAAACAGAATCCACCTTCACGCCCTGCTCGCGCATCAGTCGCAGAATATGAATATTTGAACACGCCTTTTGCGCGAAGCGCACCACGTCGAACCGGCCAAGCTGCGCTATCTGGCGGCGAATAATCTGCGCGTCATAAACCCAGACCGGGCAGCCGAACTCGGCGGGCAGGCGCAGCAGATTCTCTGCGGTCAGATCGGTATCGGTGCTGTTCAGGGGGCGTGGCATGGCGTACTCCGGCGTTATCAGGATTTTTCCTGATTACGCCACAGCCGGAAGAGAATAAAAAATATCGCTTTATCGAGACTCTATGCAAAAATGATATGGATTACCGGAATAAAGGAGCCGCCATGCCCGCCGTCAACCTGCGCCATATCGAAATCTTCCACGCGGTGATGACCACCGGCAACCTGACGGAAGCCGCCCAGATGCTGCATACCTCGCAGCCGACGGTCAGCCGCGAGCTGGCGCGTTTTGAGAAAGTGCTGGGGCTGACGCTGTTCGAACGCAGCCGCGGGCGGCTGCACCCGACGGTTCAGGGGCTGCGCCTGTTTGAAGAGGTCCAGCGCTCCTGGTACGGGCTGGACCGCATCGTCAGCGCCGCCGAAAGCCTGCGCGACTTCCGTCAGGGAGAGCTGTCGGTAGCCTGCCTGCCGGTCTTTTCGCAGTCCTTCCTTCCGGCGCTGCTACACCCCTTTTTGCAGCGCTATCCCGACGTCAGCCTGCAGATTGTGCCCCAGGAGTCTCCGCTGCTTGAGGAGTGGCTTTCCGCCCAGCGTCACGATTTAGGCATCACGGAGACCCTGCACGCCCCGGCGGGCACCGAGCGCACGCCGCTGCTGACGCTAAACGAGGTGTGCGTGCTGCCGGCGAACCACCCGCTGGCCGCTAACGCGGTGCTGACGCCGGAGGATTTTCAGGGCGAGAACTACATCAGCCTGTCGCGTACCGACAGCTACCGGCAGCTGCTCGATAACCTGTTCAGCGAGCGCCAGGTAAAGCGACGGATGGTGGTGGAAACCCACAGCGCCGCCTCCATTTGCGCGATGGCGCGCGCCGGGGTGGGGGTGTCGGTCGTCAACCCGCTGACGGCGCTGGACTATATCGACAGCGGCATCGCGGTGCGGCGCTTTAGCGTGGACGTCCCCTTCACCGTAAGCCTGGTGCGCCCGCTGCACCGCCCCGGCTCGGCGCTGGTGGACGCTTTTGTCGCGCACCTGCAGTCGAGCCTGGACCGCCTCGTCGCGCCGCTGGACGCGGTGCTCAACGCGGTCAGGAAAGCATAAACTCCACCGCGTCGCTGGCGTGCAGCGCGGCGGTGTCGAAGACCGGCACCGGACAGCGCTCTGCCGGCACCAGCAGGCCGATTTCGGTACAGCCGAAAATGACCCCTTCCGCGCCCTGCGCCACCAGCCGGTCGATCGCCTGCAGATAGTCGCGTCTGGAGGCTTCGCTGAACTGCCCCTGGCACAGCTCGTCAAAGATAATCTGGTTAAGCTTCGCGCGATCGTCGGCTTCGGGGATCAGGGTCGTCAGCGAAAACTGCCGTTCAAGACGCCCGCGATAGAAATCCTGCTCCATGGTGTAGCGGGTGCCCAGCAGCGCCACATTGCGAATTCCCTGCCTGGCAATCGCGCGCCCGGTGGCGTCGGCAATATGCAAAAACGGCACCCGGCAGCGGGATTCAATCTGCTGCGCCACCTTGTGCATCGTGTTAGTGCACAGCACAATCCCCTCGGCGCCGATGCGCTCGAGCCCGGCGGCGGCCTCCGCCAGTATCTGCCCGGCTTTCTCCCACTCCCCGGCGGACTGGCAGGCCTCTATCTCATGAAAGTCGACGCTGTGCAGCAGCAGCGGCGCGGAGTGCAGCCCGCCCAGACGCTGCCTGACGCCTTCGTTGATCAACCGATAATAAGGAAGCGTGGATTCCCAACTCATGCCGCCCAGTAACCCGATGGTTTTCATGCCCGATCCTCTGCCGTGATGGTGTCTGACAGTGAAACAGAGTTGCGGCAAACTTTCCACTCGCCGCCCATAAACAAAACCCCCGCCGACAGGCAGGGGCTTATCTTTAGCGACACAACGGGGCGAATTACCGCGCCAGCCAGCCGCCATCCACGGCAATGGTATAGCCGTTGATGTAATCGGACGCGCTGGAGGCAAGGAATACCACCGGTCCCATCAGGTCATCCGGCAGGCCCCAGCGCCCGGCCGGGATGCGGTCGAGAATTTCCGCGCTGCGCTGCTCGTCGGCGCGCAGCTGCTGGGTATTGTTGGTCGCCATATAGCCCGGCGCGATGGCGTTCACGTTGATATTGTGCTTCGCCCATTCGTTCGCCAGCAGGCGGGTGACGCCCATAACGCCGCTTTTCGAGGCGGTGTAGGACGGGACGCGGATCCCGCCCTGGAAGGAGAGCATCGACGCGATGTTGATGATTTTGCCGCCGTTGCCCTGCGCAATGAAATGCTTCGCCGCCGCCTGGGACATAAAGAACACGCTCTTGATGTTCAGGTTCATGACGTCGTCCCAGTCTTTTTCGCTGAACTCAATGGCGTCCTGGCGGCGAATCAGACCGGCGTTGTTGACCAGAATATCGATGTGACCGAACTCCGCTACCGCGCGCTCGAGCAGCGCCGGGATCCCGTCAATCTGGCGGAGATCGGCGGTCAGGCTCAGAAAACGACGCCCCAGGGCGGTGACGCGTTCAATGGTTTCCGTCGGCTCAACAATGTTAATGCCGACGATATCGCAGCCCGCTTGCGCCAGGCCAAGCGCCATTCCCTGCCCCAGGCCGGTGTCGCAACCGGTCACAACGGCAACTTTGCCAGCCAGAGAGAATGTATCAAGAATCATAATGGTTCCTTACCCTTTCAAGCCTGTTCTCGACAGGCGTAACTATAGTGGTTTACCGGCAACTAGCGCAGATCGCGCACCGCAACATGGTCCATATCATCGAAGACCTGGTTCTCGCCAACCATGCCCCAGATAAAGGTGTAGGCGCGGGTGCCTACGCCGGAGTGAATCGACCAGCTCGGAGAGATGACCGCCTGTTCGTTATGCATCACGATATGGCGCGTTTCCTGCGGTTGTCCCATCATGTGGAACACGCAGGCGTCGTCATCCATATTGAAGTAGAAATAGACCTCCATCCGGCGCTCATGGGTATGGCACGGCATGGTGTTCCACAGGTTGCCCGGCGCCAGCTCCGTCAGCCCCATGCTGAGCTGGCAGGTTTCCAGCACGTCGGGAACGAAATATTTATTGATGGTGCGGCGGTTGCTGGTGAGGTTATCGCCAAGCGTGACCGGCGCGACGTCGGCAGGCGTCACTTTTTTCGTCGGGTATGCGGTATGCGCCGGGGCGCAGTTGTAGTAGAACTTCGCCGGCTTCGCGCTATCAATGCTGGCGAACACCACCTCTTTGGCGCCTTTCCCCACGTACAGCGCATCGCGGTGGCCAATTTCAAAGCACTGCCCGTCCACGGTGATGGTACCCGGTCCGCCGATATTGATAACGCCCAGCTCGCGACGCTCAAGGAAATAGCTGACGCCCAGCTGTTTACCGACTTCACCACCCACCGACACGGTACGCTGAACCGGCATAATGCCGCCCACGATAATGCGATCGATATGGCTGTACACCATGGTGTACTCATCGGCGGTAAAGACCTGCTCAACTAAAAATTCGTTACGCAGCCCCTGGGTATCCAGGGTTTTAGCATGCGCGCTGTGAATACTTTGTCTGACGTCCACGATAACCTCCGGGAATGTAGTTTTCGGGTGTTCGAAATGCTGTTTCGTTTTCCGTTGTGGTCATCTTATCCCTCTGCGATCGGCTTTTCAATTATAAATAAAACGATATTTCATTTTTTATGTTTATTAATAGCAAAAATGCCATACCGATCACGAACATCCGTACAGCAATCCGATTCAGCATTAAAAATAAACATTTAAAACAGAGAGTTGAGATGGCCCGACAAACTGATGCGCAATGCGGAAAAAGCGGCTGAAAAACGAAGAGCGGCCGTTATCGGCTGGGAATGCAGGAGGGTTACAGGGGCGTTTAGCGAAATGCGCCCGTCGTCACATGAAGTGAAACAGCGTTTTGATACGGTAATCGATGTTTCTGTAACTGGCCTTGCCCTTCACCCGAAGGGCTTTTTTTAGCGCTATTCACGCTCCACGGCGAGCGCAACGCCCTGCCCGCCGCCGATGCACAGCGTCGCCAGCCCCTTGCGGGCATCGCGCTTTATCATCTCATGCACCAGCGAAACCAGGATGCGGCAGCCGGAAGCGCCGATGGGGTGTCCGAGCGCAATGGCGCCGCCGTTCACGTTGACCCGCCGTTCGTCCCACTCCAGCACTTTGCCAACGGAGATAGCCTGCGCGGCGAAAGCCTCGTTGGCTTCAATCAGGTCTACCTCGTCAAGATGCCAGCCCACCCGCTCCAGGCAGCGGCGGGTTGCGTAGACTGGCGCAATGCCCATCAGCGCCGGATCGACGCCAACGCTGGCAAAGGCGCGAATGCGCGCCAGGATCGGCAGGTTCAGCGCCAGCGCTTTTGATTCGCTCATCATCATCACCGCCGCCGCGCCGTCGTTAATGGAAGAGGCATTCCCCGCGGTCACGGAACCGGCGCTTTCAAACGCAGGCGACAGGCTCGCCAGCCCTTCCGCGCTGGCGTCGGTACGCGGCTGCTCGTCGGTATCGACAATCCGGGTGACGCCGTTTTTTTGCACGTTGACGACCGGAACGATTTCATCGCGAAAGCGCCCGGAGTCAATCGCTCTGCGCGCTTTCTGCTGCGAGCTGAGCGCCCAGGCATCCTGACGCTCGCGGCTGATGCCGTACTCCCGGGCCAGGTTTTCCGCAGTGACGCCCATGTGATAGTCGTTGAAGGCATCCCACAGCCCGTCGTGGACGAGGCTGTCGATAAGCTGGCTGTTGCCAAGACGCGCTCCGGTGCGGCTGTCGGTCAGCACGTGCGGCGCGCGGCTCATGTTCTCCTGACCGCCGGCGATCACCACATCCGCCTCCCCGCACTGGATAGCCTGGGTCGCCAGATGCAGCGCCTTCAGGCCCGAGCCGCAGACGTCGTTGATGGTGATAGCCGATACGGTGTTAGGCAAACCGCCCTTGATGGCCGACTGACGGGCCGGGTTTTGCCCGGCGCCCGCCGTTAGCACCTGGCCGAGGATCACTTCGTCTACGCTGTGGGGATCAATCCCTGTTCTCTCGACCAGCGCCCGCACAACCAGACAGCCTAATTCCACGGCGGTAAAGCCGGACAATGCGCCCTGGAAGCAACCGATGGGAGTGCGAACCGCACCTACGATAACGACGTCTTTCATCTCGACCTCAGCGTAAATAAACACCGCTATAGTAGCGGCATTGTTATCAACAATTATCGCAATTGTTTAAAAAAGTGAGAGTTATCACAAAGCCTGTTCATCGTTTGCACGGCCTCGTTATTCCCTTCCGCGGCGGGAAATGCAAACCGATCCCCCGAACCACCGCAAAATATGGTAAATTCGCCCTCTTTTTTGAGATTTCACGGTGTAAAAAATTAAGTAATGTCGAAAATATGGTCAAAAGACGACACTCTCTGGAGTTTCGCCTTATATGGTACTGCGGTAGGGGCTGGCACCCTGTTCCTGCCAATTCAGTTAGGCTCCGCCGGAGCGATGGTGCTTATCATTACCGCGCTGGTGGCGTGGCCGCTCACCTACTGGCCGCACCGGGCGCTGTGCCAGTTTATTCTGTCGTCGAATACCCCGGCAGGAGTCGGCATCACCGGCGCGGTCAGCCACTACTATGGCAAGAAAATCGGCAGTCTGATTACCGCGCTGTACTTCATCGCCTTCTTCGTGGTGGTGCTTATCTACGCGGTCGCCATTACCAACTCGCTGACGGAGCAGCTGGCAAAACAGATGACGGTAACGACCGGCGTCAGGATGCTGGTTAGCCTCGCGGTGGTGCTGGTGCTCAACCTGATCTTCTTGATGGGGCGTCACGTCACGCTGAAGGTCATGGGTTTTCTGGTCTTTCCGCTGATTGCCTACTTCCTGTTTTTATCGCTGTATCTGACGGGCAGCTGGCAGCCGTCGCTGTTTTCCGGCGAACAGCTGAACCTGACACCGCATACGCTACACCAGGTCTGGCTCTCTATCCCTGTGATGGTTTTCGCTTTTAGCCATACGCCGATTATCTCCACCTTCGCCATCGACCGGCGGGAGAAGTTTGGCGATCGGGCCATGGATAAATGCAAAAAAATTATGCGGGTAGCCTATCTCGTCATCTGCCTGAGCGTGCTGTTCTTCGTGTTCAGCTGCCTGCTGGCGATCCCGGAGGGTTATATCACCTCGGCGAAAGAAGAAGGCGTCACCATTCTTTCCGCGCTGGCAATGATGCCCGCCGCGCCGCAGTGGCTGGCGGTATCAGGAATTATCGTGGCGATTGTGGCGATGTCGAAATCGTTTCTCGGCACCTATTTCGGCGTGATTGAGGGCGCCAGCGAAATGGTCAAAGCAGGGCTGCACCAGGTGGGCGTCCATAAGAGCCGCGCGTTTAACCGGGCCATGTCAATTATGCTGGTGTCGGTGGTCACTTTCGCCGTCTGCTGCATTAACCCTAACGCCATCTCGATGATTTACGCCATCAGCGGACCGCTTATCGCCATGATCCTGTTTATCATGCCGACGCTCTCTACGTACCTGATCCCGGCGCTAAAACCGTATCGCTCCATCGGCAGCCTGATTACGCTTATCGTCGGCCTGCTTTGCGTGTCGGTGATGTTCTTCGGTTGACTCTTGTGTGCGGCAGGTTCTCTGCCGCACATTCCGACAACGTTTGTCACACCCTGGCCTTAGAACGGGTTTACACTTATTCGGTTAGTCAGCCTATGAGATGAGGAAACCGTTATGTCCAGTGTTAAACAGTCCGGCCGCTACACGCTCGGTGAACGCGAGGTCTATCGTCTTGGCTACGGCGCGATGCAGCTAGCCGGTCCCGGCGTGTTTGGCCCGCCTAAAGATCCGCAAATGGCCGTAAAGGTGCTTCAGGCGGTGGTCGAGGCAGGCGTCAACCATATTGATACCTCTGACTTCTACGGCCCGCACGTCACCAACCAGCTCATCCGTAAAGCGCTGCACCCCTATTCCGATAACCTGACCATCGTGACGAAAGTCAGCGCCCGCCGCGACGAGCAGGGCAACTGGCTGCCGGCGATGTCGGCGCCGGAGCTGACGCAGGCCGTTGAAGATAACCTGCGCAATCTGGGATTAGAGGCGCTTGACGTCGTTAACCTGCGCAGCATGTTCAGCACCCACGGCCCGGCGGAAGGCTCGCTGGAAGAGCCGCTGACCACGCTTATCAAACTCAAAGAACGCGGGCTTATTCGTCATATCGGCCTGAGCAACGTAACGCCCAAACAGGTTGAAGACGGGCTGAAGATGACCCCTGTCGCCTGCGTGCAAAACTTTTATAACGTGGCCAACCGTCAGGATGACCCGCTGATTGATGCGCTGGCGGCGCAAAATATTCCCTATGTGCCGTTCTTCCCGCTCGGCGGTTTCACGCCTTTGCAGTCGCAGGATTTAAACGACGTTGCGGCGCGCCTGGGAGCGACGCCCATGCAGGTGGCACTGGCCTGGCTGTTACAGCGTTCGCCCAATATTTTGCTGATCCCCGGCACCTCATCGCTTAACCATTTGCAGGAAAACCTGGCGGCAGCCTCGCTGACGCTGCCTGCCGATGCGGTCAAGGCATTGAATACTATCCCGCAGGCGCTGGAGTAACCTGGCAATGAAACATCCGCAATCCCCCTTGCGGATGTTTTTTCTGGTTAAAAACAGGAAATTTTTCGCTACCAGGCGAAACTAAAAGAACTGGCGCGTTTATTTTTTCGCCAGCCCGAAGTATGGGTGGTATGGGGGATTTGCCATGAAACGTTTAAAGAAGTGCCTTTGTTATCTGACCGGGGCCGTCATACTTAGCTTTTCCGCGCTGGCAATGACGGCGGAAGCCGCCCTTCAGGTAGGCGAACAAGCCCCGAATTTCACCCTGCGTGGCGCCATTGACGGTAAGCCAATGACCTTTTCCCTCCAGCAAGCGCTGCAGGAAGGACCGGTTGTGCTCTACTTCTTCCCCGCGGCGTTCACCCGAGGCTGCACCATTGAGGCCAACGAGTTTGCCAATGCTGCTGATGATTTCAAACGGCTGGGGGCAACCGTCATTGGCGTGACGGCGGGAAATATCGACCAGGTCGGGGAGTTTTCAAAACAGGAGTGCCGCGACAAATTCGCCGTCGCCGCCGACCCTGACGCCAAAGTGGCCGCCGAATACCAGACGCTAATGGAGCTAAAAGGAGCGACCGTCTCAGGCCGTACCTCGTTTGTCATTGCGCCTGACGGCAAGATCCTCTTGAGCTACACGGATAACGATCCCAGCAGCCATATCCAAAAAGCGCTGGATGCGGTGAAGCGCTACACGCAGCCGCATTTATAATCCGTCACGGCCATGCCGGGGTAAAAACGGTAGAAAGCAGTATTATCGCGGCGATAACACCGCACAGCAGTAGTATGCCCAGCATGATTTCAAATGAGTATCTGCGCATTTGATAACACCTCTGAAAAAAATAATGCCCGGTAATTACCGGGCATCAGAGTTAGCTGGCGCCATTTAGCGCGTCCGGTTACGCGGCTGGTTTAGCGGCCGGTTTAGCGCTGTGATGCTTAGTGGACTTGTGATGTTTTTTCGCAGACTGGGCTTTTTGCGCCGGGGCTGCTGCTTTGTGATGTTTTTTATGATGCTTAACGGTGGTCGGCGCCTTAGCAGCCGCGGCCGCTGGTGCTGCTGCGGTCGGTGCCGCTGCAGGTGCTGTAGTGGTGGTACCGGCTGCGAAAGCGGCAGAAGACAGTCCCATAGTGGCAGCGATCATCAGGGCTAATACTTTTTTCATGGCAACATCCTCAGTTTCTTTTTTCAGTTCAGCCCCTGCATCAGGGCGATGAAATAACTCTACGCCAGAGAAGTCATTTCATCAGTGAGGATGTGGTTACGGCTTGTGACGAATTGTACAAGACGTCAGTCCGCGTTTTCCCGCGGCGTATTCAGCGCCATCGCCTGCTGAATAACGGGGATCGGCGTTAATAAATGCTGGCGCATCAGTTCGCTGCTTAACGCCGCGTCGCGGGCGAGAATCGCCTGCGTCAGCGCCTCATGCTGAACGTGTTTGTCTTCGAGCATTTCGACGGACAGTACGGTTTTGCGCAGCCAGATAAAGCGATAGCGCGCCGCCAGGTCGAAAAGACGCTGGCGCATTTGCAGCAAATACTGGGAACCGCATCCGGCGACGATGGCGGTGTGATACGCCTGATGACGCAGATCCCACTCCTCCAGCAGCCCTTCGCTGGCCTCGCTGGCCTCAAGCTTATTGAGCATATGCGCGCGCGCCAGCACCTCGGCCTCCCATTCGTCGCTGCCGCGCTCGACCGCAAGCCGCACCAGCATGGCTTCCATATTGGCGCGGGCATCAAAAATATCGAGCAGTTCGCTGCCGGACATCGGCGCGACGCGATAGCCTTTCTGATTGACCACGGTGACCAGCCGTTCGGCGACCAGCTGCGAGAGCGCTTCCCGCAGTGGCCCCACGCCCAGTCCGTAGCGCGAGGTTAGCAGGCTCATCCGCAGCTTCTCATCCGGCAGGTATTCACCGCGAATAATGTCGTTTTTCAGCCACCGGTAGCCGTCAATGGCTGTCGGTTGGGGATTGGCAGTCATGGGCAAAACTCCCGTCTCTTAAGGCGCAACGCGATGTGCGCCCTAAATGGCAAAATCCCGGCCAGTGACGGCCGGGAGAACAAGGCTACAGCGTATTCTGCCACGCCGATTTTTGCCACAACATCAGTTTTTTCCAGCGGGACATGATGGGCACCGTACAAATGATCCCCAGCCCCAGCAGCCCGGTCGAAAGCACCTCCAGCTGCTGTCCCGGCCGGAACAGCATCACCACCAGCACCACGGTGATAAAAGCGATGACAAGCCAGGTCAGCCACGGATACAGCCACATCTTCAGTTTGAGGGCGTTTTCCCGGCCCGCCAGCTGCTTACGCATCCGCAGCTGCGACACCGCGATCACCAGGTACACCAGCAGCGCAATGGCGCCGGAGCTGTCTATCAGGAACTTAAACACCTTGGCGGGCGCATAGTAATTGACGATAACCGTTAAAAACGCCGCGCCGGTCGAGAGCAATACCGCGATGTACGGCGTCCTGCTGCGGTTGGTCCGCCCCATCACTTCCGGCGCATCGCCACGGCGGCTCAGGGAGTAAAGCATCCGTGATGCGGTGTACAGCGCGGAGTTAAGGCAGCTGGTCACTGACAGCAAGATGACGCAGTCCATAATGAGCCGCGCGTAGGGGATATGCAGCAGCTCAAGTACCGAGCGGTACGACCCGACCTCTTTAAGTCCCGGAGTGTTCCAGGGGATCAGCGCCACGACCACAAAAATAGAGCACAGATAGAACAGCGAAATACGCCAGATGACGGAGTTGGTCGCCCGCACAATATGCTTGTCCGGGGTATCGGATTCTGCCGCCGCGATGGTGACGATCTCCGCGCCCATAAACGAGAACATGGTGATAAGCATCGCGCTCAGCACCGCGCCAAAGCCGTTGGGCATAAAGCCGCCGTGATCCCAGAGGCGGGATATGCCGCCGACGTCGGCATAAGGATAGAAGCCGCTAATCGCCACCACGCCCAGGCCGATAAACGCCAGAATGGCGATCACCTTGCACAGCGCCAGCCAGAATTCGAATTCACCGTAGTTTTTAACGCTAAGCAAATTACTTCCGGTCAGCGCGAGGGTTATCAGCAATGAAAACAGCCAGATGGGAACGCCGGGGATCCACGAGTTAAGGATCATCGCCGCAATATTGGCCTCCAGCGGAATCACCAGCACCCAGAACCACCAGTACAGCCAGCCGATGGTATACCCGGCCCAGCGGCCGATCGCCTTATCGGCGTAGGTCGAAAACGAGCCCGTATCCGGAGAAGCGACCGCCATTTCGGCGAGCATCCGCATGATCATAACCACCAGCAGACCGGCAAACAGGTAGGACAGCAGAACGGCAGGCCCGGCTTCGGCGATAGCCACGCTGGAGCCAACAAATAAACTCGCGCCGATAACGCCGGCGATGGATAGCATGGTGACGTGGCGTGACTTCAGCCCGCCGCCCAGTGCATGCGATGGTGACAATTGCCCCATAGTTATTACCCTCTCAATGTGTTGTTGTTTTGATTCACTTGGGAGAGCACCCCGACATTACCGCGTCGGGGCACGCGTCCGGACATCGATTCGGGATCAGAGACCAATACACATGTATTTGATCTCTAAATAATCCTCGATGCCATATTTAGAACCTTCGCGGCCAAGGCCCGAGGCTTTGATCCCGCCAAAGGGGGCAACTTCATTGGAAATAATGCCGGTGTTAATGCCGACGATGCCGTACTCCAGCGCTTCGCCGACGCGGAACACGCGGCTCAGGTCACGGGCGTAGAAGTAGGCCGCCAGGCCAAACTCGGTGTCGTTGGCCAGCGCAATCACCTCGGCTTCATCGTGAAAACGGAACAGCGGCGCCAGTGGACCAAAGGTTTCCTCCTTTGCCACCCGCGCATTCGCCGGAACGTTCACCAGGATGGTGGGCTGGAAGAAATTGCCGCCCAGCGCGTGCGCGTGACCGCCCGCCACAACCTGAGCGCCTTTCTCCAGCGCATCGGCGATATGCTCCTGCACTTTGGCGACCGCCTTTTCATCAATCAGCGGTCCTGTGGTCACGCCGGGCTGTAAACCGTCGCCCAGCTGCAGTTTAGCGACCGCCTGCTGGAGCTTTTCCGCGAAGCGATCGTACACGCCGTCCTGAACGTACAGGCGGTTGGCGCATACGCAGGTTTGCCCGGCGTTACGAAACTTCGAGGCCAGGGCCCCCTCCACCGCGCTGTCGAGATCGGCATCGTCAAAAACAATGAACGGCGCGTTGCCGCCCAGCTCCAGCGACACCTTCTTGATATCTTTTGCGCACTGCGCCATCAGCAAGCGGCCGATTTCCGTTGAGCCGGTAAACGACAGCTTGCGCACGATCGGGTTGTGGGTGAGCTCGTCGCCGATAGCGCCCGCCGAGCCGGTAACCACGTTAAACACGCCGTCGGGGATCCCGGCGCGCTGCGCTAAATGCGCCAAAGCCAGCGCAGAATACGGCGTCTGGCTGGCGGGTTTTAGCACCATCGTGCAGCCAGCCGCCAGCGCCGGTCCCGCCTTGCGGGTGATCATCGCCGACGGGAAGTTCCACGGGGTAATGGCCGCGGTGACGCCGATCGGCTGCTTAATAACGATCAGGCGCTTATCGGCCTGATGGCCCGGGATCGTATCGCCATAGATGCGCTTGCCCTCCTCGGCGAACCATTCGATAAACGAAGCGGCATAGCTAATCTCTCCTCTGGCTTCCGCCAGCGGTTTGCCCTGCTCAAGCGTCATCAGCCGGGCCAGATCTTCCTGGTTTTCCATCATCAGATCGAACCAGCGGCGCAGCACGGTGGCGCGGGCTTTCGCCGTTAAGTCGCGCCAGGCCGGCAGCGCGCGGTTAGCGGCATCGATCGCCTCGCGGGTTTCTTCCGCGCCCATCTTAGGGACGCTGCCCAGACGCTGTCCGTTGGCGGGGTTGACGACCGCCGTCACCTCGCCGCTATGCGCATCGCGCCACTGACCATCGATAAAGGCCTGCTGGCGGAACAACTCGGGATCGCGAAATTGCATTCTCTTTTCCTGTTTTAAGAAGATGAACGGGTGAATGCGGCATGCAGCGCATCCACACTCTGTGCGGCGCGCAGCGTGCGGCCGGGATTATTCTGGCTTTCCAGCAATGCCATCACCTTGCTGACGATATGGGCGCCGATAGGAATGGCCGACGTCGCCGCCGGAGAAGGCGCGTTGCAGGTGTGAATGGAGCGCGGCGTGGTGACGAACAGAAAGTCGTCAATCAGCTTGCCGTCCGGCGAGACCGCCTGCGCGCGCACGCCCGCGGGCCAGGGCTGCAGATCGCTGAGCGTCAGGCTCGGACAGTACTTTTGCACCAGCCGCAGATAGCCGCTTTTGCACAGCGAATTCTTCATCTCGCCAAGCCCAGAGCGCAGGTTCTTCTGCAGCACGCGGCGAATGCCGGAGGAGCCGAAGATCTCCAGCGTATCGGCAAGCGAGAAGTCGCGCTTACGGTAGCCTTCGCGTTTAAACGCCAGCACCGCGTTAGGGCCGACCGTCACGCTGCCGTCGATCATGCGGGTAAGGTGGACGCCGAGAAACGGCATCGCCGGATCCGGGATCGGGTAGATCAAATGGTTAACTATCTGGTTATGCTGCGACGCCAGGCGGAAATACTCGCCGCGGAACGGGCAGATAATAAAGCCAGGGTCGACGCCCAGCATTTTGACCAGCCGATCGGCCATCAGGCCCGAGCAGCTTATCAGGGTAGCGGCTTCAAACTCTTGCCCCTGGCGGGTGTGGATAACCACCCCTGCCGCATGTTCGTGCAGGGCGCTGACCTCGGCGTTATACACAATCTCACCGCCTTTGGCCTGAAAGTTTTTGGCCATCGCCGCGGTCACCTCACGATAGCTGACGATTCCGCTTGAAGGGACAAAAATGCCGCCAAGGCCGGTGATATTGGGCTCCCGCTCCCGCAGTTCTGCGGCGCTCAGCCATTCACGCTCCAGCCCATTCGCCGCGGTGCGATCCCACAGCGCCCGCATCCTCTCCATTTCCAGGCTCGATGTGGCGACCAGCATTTTTCCGCAGGTGTCATAGCGAATACCGTTTTGATCGCAAAACGCTTTGGTGGCCCGGTTGCCGGCCAGGCAAAACTGCGCCTTGAGGCTCCCCGGGGTGTAGTACACCCCGGCATGAATGACCCCGCTGTTATGGCCCGTCTGGTGACGGGCCGGAGCGGACTCTTTTTCCAGTAGCGCAATTCTGGCGTCAGGATAGACGTCAATCAGCTGCATGGCGGTGGACATGCCGATGATGCCGCCGCCAATAATTACAAAATCGTACATCCGCTCACTTCCTTCGTCTGATAACGCTTATTGATGAGTCTGGTAGTGGGGGGTGGAATACGCAAAATAACCGCGCTGGCGCATCAGCTCACGACGCAGATCCGGATGCGGCGTAAAGCGGTCACGCCCGTGTAGCCAGAACAGGTTGTTGATAAGCAGGAATTTCCCGACGGGCACCGGTACGGAAAGAATGTTCTTGCTGTTTTCCAGCGCATCCGACAGATCGCTCAGCCAGACGCCTTCTTCAAAATCTTTAGGCTGGACGAACTGATCGATATAGCGCATCACCGGGCGCCCCTGAGCGTCGACATCAAAAACCGGGTGGAACACGTCGTGGCTGACGTTTTTGCTCGGCGGCGCGGCCCAGCGCATCGCGCGGCGCGCCAGCGGGTGCGTGAAATAGCGCTGCAGATGCTCCCAGTCGTCCAGGTGCAGCAGCAGCGAGTTCCCGCCCTGCATGTTCTGCTCATCGATTTTCATCATCAGCACATAGTCCGTGACTTCTTCGACGTAGGTGCCGTCGTTATGCAGCTCCAGCACGCGGTGCGGCTGTCGCAGATAGCTGTCCGAACTGTCGACGTTTTTCACCACAAAGCGCGCATAGTACTGCCCGCTCATCGCGTCAAAGTTCGAGCGCCCAATCAGGTGCGCCACGGCGGTCGCCAGTTTGACCATCTCATCGGCCTGGGCGACGTTATCGATCCCTTCGGCCCCAATCAGCAGCGCGCCTTCGCTGCGGTTCAGCAGGGTGTTAAGCAGCAGCGGCTGCAGCTGATTGCCGCAAAGGTCGTCGAGGATTTTGCCCACCTTAAACCGCAAAAACGATTTGTACTCCAGCGCCTGCACCGGCCATTGCTCGACCTGTTGCAGGAATTTCTTTGTCACCTGGGCGGAAAACGTCAGCTCCAGCATCCGCGGCGATTGCCGGGAAGGCGCAACGGTAAAACCGTTCGCGCTGCGGGAGACGTCGGCGGCATGCTGTTTTACGGCAGTCAGTGTGTTCATCAGAATCAAACCTCTCAGTAGAGACTCAGGGGGACATTGCGATGTTCATTTCGTAGCCATAAATTAAAAATATCTACATTTTTATGAAATGCGCATAAAAATGCGAAATATGTTTGTTTTTTGTGATCAATGAAACAAATATTTAACAATCACCGTAATGACAGCGATATGATGTGGCGCCTGGCGCGAAAGAAAGTGTCTGGTCGTGAGGATAAAGATGGGGGGAGCGCCGGGAGCGGCACAATGCCTCAAATGAGGATGTCATTACGCCCTCCTCAGCCCCTGCCCGGCGGGTAGTGTAGGCCAACGCTGCCAACAAACTTTCCGGAGTCCTTCAATTCCACTGCCCAAAACCCCCAGCCGCCCAAGCGGAACGACATTTGAGATGGACTGGTTAGTCTCCTCCCAGATTACTCATCGCCAGCGTACGAATCATCCCGGGCTCGACGCCGTTGACGCGGATCCCCGCCGGTGACCAGCGCCACCTTACCGCTAAAATCTGGATACACGTCAGGCCTCAGCATCGCGTTATCCCCGCGGGTAAACGGTGGTATTTAATACCTGCGCGTAAGCGCCTACCGCAAAATTGCTCAACGCCGCAAAGTCGTTCGCCTGATAGCCCAAAATCTTGCCGTCCGTGCGCTTCGCCTGCAGGTCAATCATCACTACGCCGAGCGTAGGAATAATTTTCTCCCGCCACACAAAGAGGTAGAGCTGTTCGGTCACTTTAACGTAGTGACAGCGATCAACATCCGCCAGCCCTTTTTCCACCCCCTCCAGGCACTGCCAGGCATAGAAATTATCATTCAGGTAGATATGTTCGTAGCGCTCAGTGGGGCTGTAGATATACATGTTGCGCATACCTATCAGCTCATCCGTAAAGCCTGGCGGCGTAGCGATGGCGTCGTCGAGCGTGCCGAAGCGGAATTCAACCTCTACGGCGGTCAACGGCAACCCCTGCTCTACCCGGCTAAAGGCATCCAGACGCGCCTGCGTTTCATCGGGTAGTTTGCCGTACACCAGAGTGAAGCCTCCCTTCCGGCAATCAGCGACCAGCGTGAGGGTGGCGTTTTCCCGCGCCGGGTCGAGAAAATCGACGAACAGGATTTCCGGGCGGATACTGGTGGCACGGTAGGCAATGTCCTGATGCTCCCCCCAGTTCAGGGTGCTTTCATCATTAAACTGGCACTCTGCGGTACCACCGTTGCTGAAATGGAGCGTCAGGCGCTTTCCCGCCAGCCCGTTCTGCTTCTCCAGGGTATTGCTCTGAGGGGCGAAACCATCAGCCAATGCGCCGACCTGAATAAAAATTGCTTCTGAACTCATAGGATGCTCCTTACAGTGACGTAAATGCTAACGTGGGGATATCGACAATCGTGGATCCGCCGTCGGCGACCAATACGGCTCCCGTAACGATGGAGGCGTCGGGGGAGGCCAGAAAACGGCAGACTCTGGCAATCTCTTCGGCACTCGCCGGGCGGCGCAGCGGTACATCCTGGCACACCCGCTGATAGGCCTCTTCAAGACTTAATTGATGCGCCTGCATCAGCGGCTGCATCTCTTCATCCGCCATCGGGGTGGTTACCCAGCCCGGGCAGACCGCGTTAGCGCGCACACCCAGAGGGCCATAATCCCGGGCAATCGACCGCATCAGGCCGATCAGGGCATGTTTCGCGGTGATATACCCACACGCCTGCGGACCTGCGGCCAACGATGCAATCGAGGCAAGCAGCACCATATTTCCCCGGCTCTGAATCAGCGAAGGCAGGCAGGCCCGGGCGCTGGCGAACGCGCTCTTCAGATTGCTGTCCAGCGCGCGCTGCCAGTCGGCGTCAGCCATGTCGGTGATGCGCCCAAGCCCCATACCGCCCGCGCTGCTTATCAGGCAATCAATCCGCCCGGTATCCTGCAAAATGGCGGGCAGCAGCTCGTCCTGCCAACAGGCTGAGCTGGCCGCATCGCCCACCAGGGCCTGTACGCCAATGCGGGCCGCCAGCGATTTCAGCGGCTCCGCTCTGCGTCCGATGATAAATACCCGGTCACCCTCCTGCGCCAGCAGCTGAGCGCAGGCGGCGCCAATGCCGGTTCCCCCTCCGGTAATCACAACCACTCTCTTCATTTCGCTTCACCATGAGTTTTCCCATCATAAGAAAGGCGCTTAACGGACGCTGACGCCGGGTGACTTCCAGCCGCGGGTTAGCGACTGAGATTCACTATAGAGAAGGAAGGAAAATGCTGACTATCGTTCTTAAGAGCTAGGATGAAACGGATCGAACTGGGCACGCCTGCGCGAATGGGTCAGAGAGATAACCGAATTACGTCTGGGCGTGGATTTTGTCTCCGATGCGCTGTTTGACGAAAGCCGGTTATTTCTGACTATGGCAGGATCATATTGGGTCGCTTAGACATTTTCCGCCAGACTTATTACAAAAATGAGATTCCGGACACAAAGATATATGATCACTACCGGGGCCGTAATCCTGTATACTAATAACCACTCTAACCGTATGGATAAAAACAAAATAAGCAAAGTACTCACAGTCTATAAATTTATTCTGGCACCACTATGAAAGAGCTCCCCAAAAGTCGACATCTACAGGTATTTTTAGAAGTGGCCCGCAGTGGCGGAATACTGAGTGCTTCGCGCTCACTGAATATGACACAGCCATCGGTAACCCGGGTAATCAAAGAGCTGGAGACCTATATCGGCACTCCGCTGTTTATACGAACGAACGTCGGTGTTTCTCTGAACCACGCCGGTACTCTTTTTCACACGCACACCCTTGCCTATGTGCACGGCATGCAACGCGCGGTATCGGATGTTCAGCGCGAATTCTGTCAGCGCGGTGAGTCTTTCTCAGTAGGATACTCATCGCTCGTGGGTTATATCATCCTCCCGGATGTCATCAACGAATTCAAGATGGTTAATAAGGGGGTGACGATTAATATCCACGAGGGCCAGCTTTCGAGCCTGCTGCCGATGATTAATAACCGGACGCTGGATTGCGCAATTGGTACCGTATCAGGAAATTCTCTGGCCTGTGAATATCACTCTGAGAAGCTGTTCAGTAGCCGATTTGCGGTATTCTCATCAGTACTTAGTCCATATGCCAGAGCCAGAAGCCTCAAAGAGTTGAGGACCGCGAAATGGGTGCTGCCTGAGACCCGTTTTGGATATTATTACCAGCTCAACAGTTACCTCGAACAATATGGTATTGATGTCAGTTCGGCTATCCGGACCGACTCCATCTCTTCCATTCTGAGCCTGGTGACGAGGGCTGACTACCTTACAGTTCTTGCCCGGCAAATGGGAGGTGGAAGGAACAAAAACCTTTCTCTTTATGAGGTAAAAATCGCCGAGGAGCTGCCTGTTGCCGACTATCACTTCATCCACAGTAAAAGCTGTTTCCCTTCTGTGTTTCTCGAAGGATTCATGAACATTATCAGGGAACGATGCCCGGCGAATCTTTGGTAGAAATGGGGGGCACGCCCCCCATCAATGAAATTAGCAGGAGCGGTGCGTCGCCAGCGCAATAAAAATCTGCGCGCCAATCAGCAGGCAATCGTCGTCAAGGTAATAAGGATTTGAATGCAGGTAATTCGAGATCCCTTTTTCCCTGCAGCCACTCCCCAAAAAAAAGAACGCACCTTTCTGCTGTTTCTGGGCGTTAATCATGTAACTGAAGTCTTCGCTGCCGGTCATTGGTTTACAGTTTTTGTCGACACGCGTCAGAAAACCAGTGGCTGCAGCCAGAACCCGGTTGTAGGCATCCCGGTGGTTTATGATTGCCGGATATCCGGTGCAGGTCATTGTGGTTTTGTAGCCACGTAACTCACTGCCCTGAATTATCGATGAGAAGCTGTTTTTTAGAATAGCATCAGTCTCTTCATCCATTGAACGGATGGTGCCACGAGCCTGCACGTAGTCAGGAATTGCATTTGGTACAGTGCCGCCGTGGATCATGCCGCAACCAAATACTGCCGGGCTGAAGGGACTGGTTTTTTTCGCAACAATGTAATCCAGATCGTTAATGATACGCACCGTTTCGCTGATGGCATCCAGACCTTTCTGCGGGGTGGAGCCATGTGCAGAAATACCACGAACATCCAGTGTCCACGCCGCCCCCCAGGAGGACATAATGTTGTTATTGATTCTCACCTCGCCCACATCCATTGATGCATCGTTGTGCAGCGCGTAAACCTCATCCACACCCTCCATACAACCTTCTGCCACCATCAGTTCAGCTCCCGGCACACGCATATCCTCTTCTGCCATCTGGAAGATAAAGCGAATGTTGAAGCACAGCTCTCCGGGGTGTTCAGCCATATAACGTGCAGCGGTGAGCGCTATTGCCATATGAGCATCATGCCCGCAATTGTGTGACAGGTTGTCATGGCGTGATTTATAGCTGACATCGCTCAGATCCGGCATTTCCAGACCATCCATATCGGCTCTGAACGCAATGCGAGGGAAATCATCAGACAGATGCAGATCGGCCCAGAAACCTGTGTATTTGCTGCTTTCAGTTATCCTGTAACCGTTAGCTTTCATCAGTTCTTTGCAGTAACGGGACGTCAGATGTTCAACACCAGAAGCCTCAGGGATCGTGTGCAAATAATGCCGGGTTTCCCGACTGAAATCTTCAAGATATTTTATTTTATCGGATATCTGGTAATCTTTCATTTATTTACTCCAACTGCTCCATACTAATTAAATAATGCCCTGATATTTCAGAATCAGTTCAGCTACAAATGCCGCGCCCAAAAACGCACTGGTGAATACGACAAGAGAAATAACAACAATTTTCCAGCTCAGCGATTTTAATTTATCGAGGCTATTCCCGACAGACAGACCCGCAAATGCTAATAATGGTGTTGTCGTTGCAAGGAAATCGATTTTATTTGTCATATTCATGAACACTTCACTAACCGGCGAATACGGCATACTCAGCAGCAGTGCAATCAATGTTGACCATGCAAATGCAGGCAGAGGTACTTTCGGAAGCCACATTTTGATCTGCAGGGATGCGATAATGACAACGAACATTACCGCGGCACCAGGCAGAGCCGCAACCGGTGACATTCCTTTACCAACCGCCTGCGCCAGTAATACCAGCGCAATGCACGGGAGGATGATTTTTGAGTTGTCAGAGAATTCTTTGATATTCATGATTTCACATCCACCTGTTGCTCGCGCATGAACGTTTTGTAGAGAAAATTGCTGAGTGGGAGCGCAAGAAATATCAACGCATACATACCCGTAACAGCAGCCAGCATGTTACTGGTTGCAGCAAAAGCAAGGATTTGTCCGGACAGTTCCGGGACAGCGTTTGCGAGCGAAGCAGAGGCTGCAGCCATCATACTCCCTGAGCCCAGACCACAGGCGACAGCCAATGACAGCGGATGCAGGCCGAGTGACAACCCAAGAGGGCTGATAATACCGAAGAAAACCGTACCAATTACGCTTCCCACAATGTAGGTACCAAGAACCCCAGTCCCCTCAGGGCTGTCTATCCCATATTTCTCACCAATAACGCCCAGTGACGGTTCTCGGGATATACTGGAGCATGCGCCAATTGCCTCGCGACGCATTCCCAGCAGTAACGCCAGGGGCATGGCGATCAGTACTGAACCCAGGTTTCCCAGTTCCTGTAATATCAGCGCAGGACCGGCTTTAATAACCTCTGTCACGTTAGGTCCAACAAGCGTACCGTATTTAACCCCAAGAGGAAGAAGTGCCAGCATGACAATGTTGCCAGTCATTTTGATAGTGTCAGGTGTTAATACCCGACCAAGCGGCTTAATTACTTTACCCAGTAAATCAGGCGTCACCAAAACGCCAAGAATAACCGCATACAACATTGGCAACAAACTGAACTTTACTCCAAACGCATCAATTTTAATGACACCAACGAATTCAGATATAACTGTAACGATGGCCGCTACCACAACCAATATAACAATATTTCTGTTTTGACAATCTGTGCTCATAGAACCTCCTTTTTGTCGTCATGAGCAAGATTACCAATCGACAGAACCCTGAATAATTTGTTTTTTTGTTGGGGTATTCAGAAAACATATATCCATTTTAAGATTATTGATAAATATCAATAAACAAAAAACACCATTACGCATAACACAATGATATGCATGCTGTTTTTATATTTGCAATCCACGTCACATTATTATTTTTTAGGGCAAGCCAAAAACGAAATTGAATTACCAGGAGCAGACAGGAGCGTCAAGACAAGCTATCCCACCAGAGTGAGTAAGAATATTCACACAGAAAAGGCCCCACTGTTTATAGTGAACCTTAAACTCCATCACCATCAGTACTATGTTGATGTCAGTGATAATACCAGGAAGTAACATTTCACAGCATGAACAGTTTTATGCCCGTCAAATTCTGGAGTTTGTTGCCGGAAATTATGATCAGGTACTGAACATTAAGCATAGCCGCGAAACATACTAATCTGAAGGCCAATCACGCCATGGGGATTTCGGTTGGGGTGGCACCCCACTGAAGATATCTGGCGAAATGTGTATCAGTAATAAAACGGTCTAAGAGAGTATCATTGCGTTCAATTGACTAACAGAAGCTATAACTGTTGGTTTAAAAAGGGTAATTGAGGGTGATGAAGTTCAGGAGAGTTGAAAATGGAGCGGGCGAAGGGAATCGAACCCTCGTATAGAGCTTGGGAAGCTCTCGTTCTGCCATTGAACTACGCCCGCTTTGGTGTGCGTAAGGTATTATAAACCTTACGCACTGTCTGACAAGACTCGCTTCGCTTAACTGGCGAGAAAATCGCCTGTTAACACTTAGGTTTACTGCCCTGCGGCGGCAGATAGCGCAGCGGATCGATAGCCGTCGCGCGGTAGCGAATCTGGAAGTGAAGCTTCACGGTATCCGCGTCCGAGCTGCCCATGGTGGCTATCTGCTGGCCAATTTTCACGCTCTGGCCGTTATTCACCATCATCTTGTCATTATGCGCATAAGCCGTGATGTAATCCTCACTGTGCTTAATCATGATCAGGTTGCCATAACCGCGCAGTTGGTTGCCAACGTAAACCACCTTCCCCGCGCCAGCGGCATAAACCGGCTGCCCACGGGAACCCGCGATATCAATCCCTTTATTACCGCCGTCGGCGGTGGAATACGGCAATATCACTTTTCCGCTCGTCGGCCAGCGCCAGCAGCGCTGACCTACCGGCGGCCATGAGGATTGCGGTACTGCCGAAGAAGGAACGACCTTCGCCGTGCTGGTGCTGCCCTTCGGTTTCCCGCTCTTCGACGTTCCCGCGCTGCCATTGGTCTTCAGACGCTGCCCTATCTCAATGGTATACGGCGGCGACAGGTTATTGAGCCGCGCCAGATCGCTGACGCTGGTGCCGGTCGCGCGCGAAATGCGGTACAGCGTATCGCCGCGCTTGACGGTATACGTCGAGCCATCGCCGGAATCCGAGGAGCACCCCACGAGAATAAGCCCCAGCGTGAGGCACAGAAGAAGACGGAATGGATGTCGAATCAGGCGTCCTGCAAGCAAAGCGATTCCTCATCGGTGGAAATAAGAATGCCTATGATAACAGTCCAGGTCAGGATGCCAATGCTAATCGGGGCATCCTGAGATTAAAAAAAAGCCCGGTAAGCGACTGGCTACCGGGCTTTTTACTCACCAAAGGCGAGGAGTTACTTCACCGGACGCAGTGCCGGGAACAGGATAACGTCACGGATGGTGTGGCTGTTGGTGAACAGCATAACCATACGGTCGATACCGATACCCAGACCAGCGGTCGGCGGCAGACCGTGTTCCAGCGCGGTCACGTAGTCTTCGTCGTAGAACATTGCTTCGTCATCGCCTGCGGCTTTCGCGTTTACCTGGTCCAGGAAGCGCTGAGCCTGGTCTTCCGCATCGTTCAGCTCGCTGAAGCCGTTACCGATTTCACGGCCGCCGATGAAGAATTCAAAGCGGTCGGTGATTTCCGGGTTCACGTCGTTACGGCGCGCCAGCGGAGACACTTCAGCCGGATACTCAGTGATGAAGGTCGGCTGAATCAGGTGCGCTTCCGCCACTTCGTCAAAGATTTCGGTCACGATACGCCCCAGACCCCAGCTCTTCTCGACGTGAATGCCGATAGATTCTGCGATGGCTTTCGCCGCGTCGAAGTTATCCAGATCCGCCATGTTGGTTTCCGGGCGGTATTTCTTGATAGCTTCGCGCATGGTCAGTTTCACGAACGGCTTGCCGAAGTCGAAGGTGTGTTCACCATAAGGCACTTCGGTTTTACCCAGAACGTCCTGCGCCAGGGTGCGGAACAGGGATTCGGTCAGCTCGATCAGGTCTTTGTAGTCCGCATACGCCATATAGAGTTCCATCATGGTGAACTCAGGGTTATGACGAACGGAGATACCTTCGTTACGGAAGTTACGGTTGATTTCGAAGACGCGTTCGAAGCCGCCAACCACCAGACGCTTCAGGTACAGTTCCGGCGCGATACGCAGGTACATGTCCATATCCAGCGCGTTGTGGTGGGTGATGAACGGACGTGCGGATGCGCCACCCGGAATCACCTGCATCATCGGCGTTTCTACTTCCATAAAGCCGCGGCCGACCATGAACTTACGCATTCCGGCCAGGATTTGAGAGCGGATTTTAAAGGTGTTGCGGGATTCATCGTTGGCAATGAGATCCAGATAGCGCTGACGGTAGCGCGCTTCCTGATCCTGCAGGCCGTGGAACTTATCCGGCAGCGGGCGCAGCGCTTTTGTCAGCAGACGCAGTTCGGTGCAGTGAATGGACAGCTCGCCGGTTTTAGTCTTAAACAGCTTACCGCGCGCGGCGATGATATCGCCGAGGTCCCATTTTTTGAACTGATCGTTATAAACGCCTTCCGGCAGATCGTCACGCGCCGCGTACAGCTGGATACGGCCACCCACGTCCTGCAACGTGACAAAGGAGGCTTTACCCATAATGCGGCGGGTCATCATACGACCAGCAACAGAGACTTCAACGTTCAGGGATTCGAGTTCCTCGTTTTCCTTGGCATCGAATTCAGAGTGCAATTGGTCAGAGGTATGATCGCGACGGAAATCGTTCGGGAACGCGACAGCCTGCTCTTCACGCAGGGCAGCCAGCTTTTCACGACGGGATTTCAGTTCATTATTAAGGTCAATGGCCTCATCGGCACCTTGTGCTTGTATTTCAGACATTTTGGTTCCTCATAACCCTGCTTTCAAACTTGCTTCGATAAATTGGTCCAGGCTGCCGTCCAGCACGGCCTGGGTATTGCGGGTCTCTACACCAGTACGCAGATCTTTGATGCGCGAGTCGTCCAGGACATAGGAACGAATCTGGCTACCCCAGCCGATATCGGACTTGGTGTCTTCCATCGCCTGCTTCTCGGCATTCTTCTTCTGCATCTCCAGCTCATAAAGCTTCGCTTTCATCTGCTTCATGGCCTGGTCTTTGTTCTTGTGCTGTGAGCGGTCGTTCTGACACTGCGTCACCAGCCCGCTCGGAATGTGGGTAATACGTACCGCAGATTCCGTACGGTTAACGTGCTGACCGCCCGCCCCTGAGGCGCGGTAAACGTCGATACGCAGGTCCGCCGGGTTGATTTCGATATCGATATCGTCATCCACTTCCGGGTACACAAACGCGGAACTGAAGGAGGTGTGGCGGCGGCCGCCGGAGTCGAACGGGCTCTTACGCACCAGGCGATGTACGCCGGTTTCAGTACGCAACCAGCCGTAGGCGTAATCGCCGGAAATTTTGATCGTCGCCGATTTCAGGCCCGCGACTTCGCCTTCAGACTCTTCAATCACTTCGGTTTTGAAACCGCGCGCTTCCGCCCAGCGCAGATACATACGCAGCAGCATGCTCGCCCAGTCCTGCGCTTCCGTACCGCCGGAACCGGCCTGGATATCGAGATAGCAGTCGGCGCTGTCGTACTCGCCGGAGAACATACGGCGGAATTCGAGCTGGGCCAGCTTCTCTTCCAGCACGTCCAGTTCGGCAACGGCTTCGTTAAAGGTTTCTTCGTCGTCGGCTTCGACGGCGAGCTCCAGCAGACCGGAGACATCTTCCAGCCCCTGCGCCATTTGATTCAATGTATCGACGATAGCTTCCAGAGAGGAACGCTCTTTCCCCAACGCCTGCGCGCGCTCAGGCTCGTTCCAGACGTCCGGTTGTTCCAGCTCGGCGTTTACTTCTTCGAGACGCTCTTTCTTGGCATCATAGTCAAAGATACCCCCTAAGAACGTCTGAGCGCTCCGTGAGGTCCTGAATTCGGTTTTTTACCGGATTAATTTCAAACATGGTCTGATTTCTTTTATGGACTAGTCAAAATACGGTGATAGGGGCGGAATTTTAGCGGATTTCCCCCCTTTTTTATAGCGATTACTGACGTTAACCCGCCCAGATGTTGTCAATGATCAGCTGTACGCTCCGGTTGCCACGAAATTCGTTAATATCCAGCTTGTAGGCCAGCTCAACTTCGCGCACGCCGTTATCCGGCCAGCAGGCAGTGTCGATATTAAACGCAATACCGTCCAACAGCGGGCCGCCGCCGACCGGCTCCACCATCACCTTCAGGTGCCGTTCGCCGACCAGCCGCTGCTGAAGCAGACGAAAGCGTCCGTCGAACAGCGGCTCCGGGAACATTTGCCCCCAGGGACCAGCATCGCGCAACAGCTGCGCCACTTCAAGCGTCATATCCGATGGCGACAGCGGGCCGTCGGAAACAATCTCCCCCTGCAGCAGCGACGGATCCAGCCATTCGGTCACCAGTTCGCCAAAACGACGCTGAAACTCGGCGAATTTAGCCTCTTCCAGCGACAATCCCGCCGCCATCGCGTGACCGCCAAACTTGAGCATCAGACCCGGGAACAGCGTATCGAGGCGCTCCAGCGCATCGCGCATATGCAGCCCCTGAATGGAGCGGCCCGACCCTTTCAGCGTACCGTCGCCCGCCGGAGCGAATGCGATGACCGGCCGATGGAAACGTTCTTTGATTCGCGAGGCCAGAATGCCGACCACGCCCTGATGCCACTCCGGGTGATACATCGCGAGGCCGCCGGGCAACGTTTCGTGGCTGTGTTCAAGCTTTTCACACAGCGCCAGCGCTTCGGCCTGCATGCCCTGCTCAATCTCTTTACGCGTCTGGTTCAGCGCATCAAGCTCGCTGGCAAGCATTCGGGCTTCGCCGATGTTGTCGCACAGCAGCAGCGCCACGCCAACGGACATATCGTCCAGCCGTCCCGCCGCGTTCAGGCGCGGGCCGAGCGCAAAGCCGAGGTCGCTGGCGGCAAGCTTTTGCGCGTCGCGGTTCGAGACCTCAAGCAGCGCTTTAATCCCCGGACGGCACTTGCCGGCGCGAATACGGCTCAGCCCCTGCCAGGTCAAAATACGGTTGTTGGCATCAAGCGGAACAACGTCCGCCACCGTGCCAAGCGCCACGAGGTCCAGCAGCTCCGCCAGGTTCGGCGGCGCGATCCCCTGCTCGTCAAACCAGCCCTTATCGCGAAGACAGGTACGCAGCGCCAGCATCAGATAAAAAGCCACGCCGACACCCGCCAGCGATTTGGAGGGAAACTCGCAGTCACGCAGGTTGGGGTTAATGATGGCGTCCGCGTCCGGCAGCGTGTCGCCCGGCAGATGGTGATCGGTCACCAGCACCGGGATCCCGAGCGCATGGGCGCGCTCAACGCCCGCGTGAGACGAGATGCCGTTATCAACGGTCACTATCATCTGAGCGCCGCGAGCGTGGGCCTGTTCGACCACCTCCGGACTCAGCCCATAGCCGTCCTCAAAGCGATTCGGCACCAGATACGACACGTTGCGGCAGCCCAGCGCGCGCAGGCTCAGGACGCTCAGCGCGGTGCTGGTCGCGCCGTCGGCGTCAAAGTCGCCGACGACGATAATCCGCACGCCTTCGCGAAGCGCGCCGTAGAGCATTTCAACGGCTTTTTCGACGCCGTTCAGCTGCTGCCAGGGCAGCATGCCTTTCACGCTGCGCTCCAGATCGGCGGCTGTACGCACGCCTCGGCTGGCATACAGCCGTCTTAACAGCGGCGGCAGGTCTGCCGGAAGGTCGGCGCTTTCATCGACCTCCCGACGCCGCAGGGGAATTGGTTGTTTCACGCCGATTACTTACCGCTGGTCTGTTTCTGATGTTCGTCCAGGAACGCTTTCATTTCCTTCGGTCCCTGATAGCCTGGCACCACGTAGCCATCGTTAAGAACGATGGCCGGGGTGCCGTTGACGCCAAACTGCACGCCCAGCGCGTAGTGGTTGGCGATATCGATATTGCAGCTCGCCGCCTGGACGCCTTTGCCGCTCATGGCGTCGTCAAAGGCTTTATTGCGATCTTTCGCGCACCAGATAGCCTTCATATCCTGCTCCGCCTGGCTCTGCACGCCCTGACGCGGGAACGCCAGATAGCGTACGGTGATCCCCAGCGCGTTATAGTCCTTTATCTCTTCATGCAGCTTGTGGCAATAGCCGCAGGTGATGTCGGTAAACACGGTAATGACGTGTTTTTCCTGCGGCGCCTTGTAGACGATCATCTCTTTTTCCAGCGCGTTCAGCTTGCCAACCAGCAGCGTGTTGGTGACGTTCACCGGCTGAGCGCCGCTGACGTCGTACATCGGCCCCTGAATGACGTGTTTACCGTCGTCGGTCACGTACAGCACGCCGCTGTTGGTCAGCACCGTTTTCATACCGGCAACCGGCGCAGGTTGAATATCCGTGCTCTGCACACCCAGTTTAGCCAGCGACTGGCGAATGGCGGCATCGTCAGCGTGCGCGGCGCCGGACAGCGCGGCGGCCAGCAAAGAGAATGTCAGTAAACCTTTTTTCATAACCCATCCCATAGTTTCAGCATCACGCCCGCGGGTGATGCTGTTGATGAAGTTGACGCAGCCGCTCGGTGGCGACGTGCGTATAAATCTGCGTAGTGGAAAGATCGCTATGCCCCAGCAGCATCTGCACCACGCGCAGATCCGCGCCGTGGTTCAGCAGATGCGTCGCAAACGCGTGGCGAAGGACGTGCGGCGACAGCTTTTCGCTGTCGATCCCCGCCAGCCGGGCATAATGTTTTATCCGATGCCAGAACGTTTGTCGCGTCATCTGTTGCGCTCGCTGGCTGGGAAACAGCACATCGATGGAGACGCCGTTGAGCAGCCACGGACGCCCATGTTCCAGATAGTTCTCCAGCCAGTAGACCGCCTCTTCGCCAAGCGGCACCAGCCGCTCTTTGTTGCCTTTGCCAATGACCCTGACCACGCCCTGACGCAGGCTGATATCGCTCATCGACAGGCCCACCAGCTCAGAAACGCGAAGCCCGGTGGCGTAAAGCACTTCGAGCATCGCTTTATCGCGCAGCTCCAGCGGCTGATCCACCAGCGGCGCCTGCAGCAGGCGATCGACCTGGGCTTCGCTCAGATCTTTTGGCAACCGCTGCGGCAGCTTGGGCGACGCCAGCTGCGCGCTGGGATCGTCCGGACGGATTTTTTCCCGGTAGAGGTGCTGAAACAGGCGGCGCATGGCGCTGAGCAGCCGCGCCGAACTGGTCGCCTTGTAGCCGCCGTCCACGCGTTCGGCCAGCAGGTTTTGCAGATCGCCGGGTTGCGCCGTTTCCAGCGATAGCCCACGATGCTGCAGCCATGCCGCCACCATGGTCAGATCGCGACGATAGGCGCTTAGCGTATTCTCGGCCAGGTTCTTCTCAAGCCACAGCGCATCAAGAAATTGCTCTATTTGTGCGAGATCCTTTTCCACATTCGCCTCTTCAGTGCTGCAATCGGGCCATTATGCCTTAAGGCGTCACCTTTCTGATACACTAGCGCAAAGTTACAGCAAGCACTGAGAGTTTTTGCGATGAAAATTGGCCTGTTTTATGGTTCCAGCACCTGCTATACGGAAATGGCAGCGGAAAAAATCCGCGACATTATCGGCCCGGAGCTGGTGACGCTACACAACCTGAAGGATGATTCCCCGCAGCTGATGGAGCAGTACGACGTGCTGATCCTCGGCATTCCAACCTGGGATTTCGGTGAAATCCAGGAAGACTGGGAAGCGGTCTGGGAGCAGTTGGATACGCTGAAGCTTGAGGGTAAAATCATTGCGATGTACGGTATGGGCGACCAGCTCGGCTACGGCGAATGGTTCCTGGACGCGCTCGGCATGCTGCATGACAAGCTGGTGACTAAGGCGGTGAAAATCATCGGCTACTGGCCGACCGAAGGCTACGAATTTACGAGCAAAAAGCCGGTTATCGCCGACGGTCAGCTGTTTGTCGGCCTGGCGCTGGACGAAACCAATCAATACGATCTGAGCGATGAGCGCCTGCAAAGCTGGTGCGAGCAGATTCTTGGCGAAATGGCCGAACAGTTTTCCTGACGGCCACCTACTGCTGCGCCGGCTGCTGCGATATTGTCCGGCGCAAATCCCGCCACTCTCCGGCATCCATGCTGTCAGCCGCAATCCACAGGTGTATTCTCTTGTAGCTTCCGATTCTGCGTAAGCGCAGCATCATCCCACTTTTGATGATCCAGGGGGTGCCAAGAATTTCCCACTCCTGGTTATGCCAGCGCAGGCGGGAATCCATCAGCAGCTTGATTTCCCCCTGACGGGCGTTGATGCGGCGCTGGCTGCGAACGCAGTCGAACACCACCAGCGACAGGAGCACCAGCCAGAGCGGGGTGTAGCTCAGCGGCCAGGGCATCAGCAATATCGCCGCCGCCACCAGGCCGTGGAGCAGCAGAGACACCCACTGAGCGCGCCAGGAGACGCGAAGATCAGATTGCCACAGGACCACGTTCCCGATTCCGTGTCTGAATGAGTTGCACCATCCTTTGCAGTTCCGCGTCCGCTGGCTTCCCGTGGTTCATCAGCCAGTTGAAAAGATCGGGGTCGTCGCACTCCAGAAGGCGAATAAAGAGCTGCTTATCGCTGTCGCTCAACGTGTCGTATTCATATTCAAAGAACGGCATGATGGAAATATCGAGCTCACGCATACCGCGGCGGCATGCCCAATGGATACGGGCTTTATTAGTAATGTCCATGTTGACCTTCCTGCATATCGATACAGAGTAGTTTAACGCGTTTCTTGCACTTACTTTACAGGAATATTGCGGTTTGCGGCGCGCCTTCCCTGAAAACCCTTCGTCTTTGCAAGGTTTTACATCGTTTTCCGTGCTTTCTCGTAAAGCAGGATAACGGCACAAATGGGCTTCTGAAAGCGCTTGCAATGCGCTATAGCTCTTTTACCATTAGTCATTAACTCTGCGTTAAGCTATTCAGGACATTATTATGGCTTTTACTCCATTTCCTCCGCGTCAGCCTTCAGCGTCTGCCCGTCTGCCGTTGACCCTGATGACGCTCGACGACTGGGCGCTGGCAACCATCACCGGCCAGGACAGCGAAAAATATCTTCAGGGTCAGGTGACGGCAGACGTCGCGCAGCTGACCGAACATCAGCACCTGCTGGTGGCGCATTGCGATGCCAAAGGCAAAATGTGGAGCAACCTGCGCCTGTTCCGCCAGCAGGAGGGCTTTGCCTGGATCGAGCGCCGCAGCGTACGGGACGCGCAGCTGACGGAGCTGAAAAAGTACGCGGTATTCTCCAAAGTGGCTATCGCCCCGAACGATGACCGGGTACTGCTGGGCGTCGCGGGTTTCCAGGCGCGCGCCGCGCTGGCCAACCTGTTCAGCCAACTGCCGGACCGCGATATGCCAGCGGTCACCGAGAACGACAGCACCCTGCTGTGGTTTGAACACCCGGCCGAGCGTTTTCTGCTGATCGTCTCAGCCGACGCCGCCGAACGCGTTGCCGACGCGCTGCGCGGCGAAGCGCAGCGAAACAACAGCCAGCAGTGGCTGGCCTTGAATATTGAAGCCGGTCTGCCGGTTATCGACCCTGCCAACAGCGCGCAGTTTATCCCGCAGGCGACCAATCTTCAGGCGCTGGGCGGCATCAGCTTCAAAAAAGGCTGCTATACCGGCCAGGAGATGGTGGCGCGGGCGAAATTCCGCGGCGCCAACAAGCGCGCGCTGTGGTATCTGGCGGGCGCTGCCCACCGCGTACCGGAAGCCGGTGAAGAGCTTGAGCTGAAAATGGGCGACAACTGGCGGCGCACCGGTAGCGTACTTGCCGCCGTAGCGCTTGATGACGGACGCCTGCTGGTGCAGGTGGTGATGAATAACGATATGGAGCCGGACAGCATTTTCCGCGTCCGCGATGACGCGAACAGCACGCTGCGGATCGAGCCGCTTCCCTATTCGTTAGAAGAGTAATTCAGCTGCCCGGCGGCATTACGCCTGCCGGGCAACGTTCTTTACGCCTGCCCGACGTACAGATAAATCGCCAGAAAATGGCATACGCTGCCGCCGAGCACAAAGCCGTGCCAGATAGCGTGATTATATGGGATACGCTTGCAGACGTAGAAAATGACGCCCAGCGAATACACTATCCCGCCAACCGCCAACAGCGTCACGCCTCCCGCCGCCAGCTTCACCGCCAGCTGATACACCACGATGAGCGACAGCCACCCCATGGTTAAATAGGTCACCAGCGAGAGAATTTTAAAGCGGTGCGCAATGGTCAGCTTGAACAGGATCCCAAGCAGCGCAAGGCTCCAGATAACAATCATCAGCCCGCGCGCCAGAGGGGAATCCAGGCCCACCAGCAGAAACGGCGTATAGGTACCGGCAATAAGCAGATAAATGGCGCAATGGTCGAATTTTTTAAGCCATACCTTCGCCCGCTGATACGGAATAGCATGATACAGCGTGGATGCCAGAAACAGCAGGATCATGCTGCCGCCGTACAAACTGTAGCTGGCGATCGCCATCGCGCTGGCGCGGGCGTCAACGGCCTGTACCAGCAACAGCACCAGGCCGACGATACCAAACACCAGTCCAATGCCGTGGCTGATGCTGTTGGCAATTTCCTCTGCCAAAGAATAGCCCTGTGTAATTAATGGTTTACGAACCATACTGAACTCCAGGAGAACAAAGTCACTTTTAACGCTCACCTAGCGTAGCTGAGAATGATTCCAGTGAACACATGTTAGCTAAAATAAAAAGGTAACTTTTCACAAATCAATAAATATCAATGCATTAGATATATACTTCAGCTAACAGATGTTCCTGTTTTCATTAAAGACATTTAAATTCAATAACATAAAACTGATTCTGTCCGGGGTAGATCTCTTCAATCACGGTGCGCAGCTGGCGGAGGGTCATATTTTCCTGCTGCGCGTGGGTGTCGGTCAGCGTATCCAGCGTAACGGTTGAAGTACCGGTGACCTCTATCGTGCAAAAGTAGACGTCGTCTTCATAGCGTCCTGTGCGCAGGACGTCGCCGGTTTTGAAATGGGACTCGCTGGCGTCACGGATGGTTATCGTTTTACGTCCGGCCAGGATGTCTTCCTGAAAGCGCTGAAAAAAAGTGATGTCGTTTGGCGCCATGTTATGATTCCTGTATCTGAATGGGTTTTATGAGTTGCCGTTATCGTGAGTATTTTTTCCCACGCCGCTGTCGCCAGTCTCAACAATCTTGAGATGATGGTCTACCACTATGTCATCAAAAATCGTGACAAGGTCATGTATATGACCATTCGCGAGCTTTCCGATGCGGCCGGGGTTTCCACGACGACGGTGCTGCGCTTTTGTCGCAAGCTGGGCTGTGAGGGATACTCGGAATTCCGCGTACGATTTAAATTATATTTAGAGCAAAACGAACCCCAGCAGAGCAATTTCGGCGCCAGTGAAATTATCAGTTTTTTCAAGGGCGTCAACAACGACGAGTTTGATACGCTGCTGGATCGCGCCGTCGATATTATATTATCGTCAGAGCGTATTATATTTGTCGGTGCGGGCACTTCAGGGGCCCTGGCAAAATATGGCGCACGCTTTTTCTCTAACGTCGGAAAATTCAGCAACCATATTGACGACCCTTATTTCCCAGTGACGAACGATATGGCGAAAAATGCGCTGGCGATCGTGCTTTCCGTTTCCGGCGAAACGGAGGAGATCCTGCGTTTCGCCAGCCAGTTCAGCCTGCACCACTGCAAGGTGCTGTCCATCACCAGCCATGAACGCTCACGCCTCGCGAAGCTTGCCGATTTTAATCTCTCCTGGCATATTCCGCAAACGCGCATCGGCGGCGTCTACGATATTACCACGCAAATACCGGTTATTTATATTCTGGAGTCGCTTGGCCGCAAGCTGGCGAAGAAGCTGGCAGAATAAAACAGGTTGTTTTTTCGATGTAACAAATCACATTTACCGTGAATTGTTATATCGTGACATTTAATTCCGCTTTGTTAGACTTAAAACCAACAGAGTAATATAACGGGATTATCTACGATGAAAAAACTGACCTTACCGACAGATTTCTTATGGGGCGGCGCCGTTGCCGCGCACCAGGTGGAAGGCGGCTGGAATAAAGGCGGTAAAGGGCCGAGCATCTGCGACGTACTGACCGGCGGCGCGCACGGCGTACCGCGTGAAATCACCCAGCAGGTCGAGCCAGGCAAATACTACCCAAACCACGAGGCGGTCGATTTCTACGGCCACTATAAGGAAGACATCCGCCTGTTTGCCGAAATGGGCTTCAAATGTTTCCGTACCTCCATCGCCTGGAGCCGAATATTCCCGCAGGGCGATGAGACGCAGCCTAACGAAGAAGGGCTGAAATTCTACGACGACATGTTCGATGAATTACTCAAATACGGCATCGAACCGGTCATCACCCTCTCCCACTTTGAAATGCCGCTGCACCTGGTGCAGGAATACGGCGGCTGGACTAACCGTAAGGTTGTGGATTTCTTTGTTCGCTTCGCCGACGTCGTCTTCGAGCGCTATAAACACAAGGTCAAATACTGGATGACCTTTAACGAAATCAACAACCAGCGTAACTGGCGCGCGCCGCTGTTCGGCTACTGCTGCTCCGGGGTGGTCTACACCGAACATGCAAACCCGGAAGAGACCATGTACCAGGTGCTGCACCACCAGTTTGTCGCCAGCGCTCTGGCGGTGAAGGCGGCGCGGCGCATCAACCCGGAGATGAAGGTCGGCTGCATGCTGGCGATGGTGGCGCTGTATCCGTTCTCCTGTAAGCCGGAAGATGTCATGTTCGCTCAGGAAGCGATGCGCGAACGCTATGTCTTCACCGACGTGCAGCTGCGCGGTTACTACCCGTCTTATGTGCTCAACGAGTGGGCGCGCCGCGGCTTTAACATCAGGATGGACGCCGACGATGAGGCCATTCTGCGCGAAGGCGCCTGCGACTATCTTGGCTTCAGCTACTACATGACCAACGCGGTGAAAGCCGAAGGCGGCAGCGGCGATGCCATTTCCGGCTTTGAAGGCAGCGTGCCAAACCCGCACGTGAAAGCTTCCGACTGGGGCTGGCAGATTGACCCGGTTGGCCTGCGCTATGCGCTGTGCGAGCTGTACGAGCGCTACCAGAAGCCGCTGTTTATCGTTGAGAACGGCTTTGGCGCGTATGACAAGGTGGAAGAGGACGGCAGCATCAACGACGACTACCGCATCGACTACCTGCGCGCGCACGTGGAAGAGATGATAAAAGCCGTAACCTGGGATGGCGTGGATCTGATGGGCTACACGCCGTGGGGCTGCATCGACTGCGTCTCCTTCACCACCGGGCAGTACAGCAAGCGCTACGGCTTTATCTACGTGAATAAGCACGATGACGGCACCGGCGACATGTCGCGTTCGCGCAAGAAAAGCTTCAACTGGTATAAAGAAGTGATTGCCAGCAACGGCGAAAACCTGTGAGCGGCTGCCGGATAAGCGCAGCGCTATCCGGCAATCAATGCCTACTTCCCACCCGCCAGCTCAATAAAACTCCCCGTCACATAGGATGCTTTTTCGCTCAGCAGCCAGACAATCGCCTGCGCCACCTCTTCCGGCTGCCCGCCGCGCTGCATCGGTAGCATCGACTTAACCCTGTCCACGCGCCCCGGCTCGCCGCCGGAAGCATGCATTTCAGTATAAATAAGACCGGGACGTACGCCGTTCACACGAATACCCTGTGCCGCCACCTCAAGCGCCAGCCCGGTGGTCAGCGTATCCACCGCCCCCTTTGACGCCGCATAATCAACATATTCGAAAGGCGCACCCAGCCGCGACGCCGCCGATGAGACGTTAACAATTGCCCCACCCTGTCCGCCATGCCTGAACGACATGCGTTTTACCGCTTCACGGCAGCAGAGAAAATAGCCCGTAACATTGGTCGCCAGCACGCGGTTGATGCGTTCAGCGGACAGATTTTCGATGGTGGACTGCGTAAACAGGATACCGGCATTATTGACCAGAGCGGTGAGCGGTTCGCCTTCGCGATCGATGCGCTCAAACATCGCCAGCACCTGCGCCTCATCGCTGATATCCGCTCGCAGCGCAAATGCCCTGCCGCCTGCCGCGGTTATCGCGTTGATAACATCCGTCGCGGCCTGAATATTGTGGTGATAGTTCACCGCCACGGTGTAGCCTTCCTGAGCCAGCTGCAGCGCGGTCGCTTTACCTATTCCGCGGCTGGCGCCAGTGACCAGTGCAATTGCCATTGTCTTCTCCCAATAAAAAAGCCGGGTGGCGCTAACGCTCACCCGGCCTACGTAGGCTTGTTACTGCAGAATAATTACTGGTATTCGCTCATCGGCACGCAGGAGCAGAACAGGTTGCGGTCGCCGTAAACGTCATCAAGACGCTTCACCGTCGGCCAGTACTTGTCCGCCACGCCTGCCGGGAACACCGCCTGCTCGCGGGTATAGCCGTGGTTCCACTCCGCCACCAGCTCGTTCTGGGTGTGCGGCGCGTTCACCAGCGGGTTATCTTCAAGCGTCCACTCGCCCGCCTTCACGCGGTCGATTTCGCCGCGAATAGCCAGCATCGCGTCGATAAAGCGGTCCAGCTCAACCTTGCTTTCAGATTCGGTCGGCTCCACCATCAGCGTACCTGCCACCGGGAAAGACATCGTTGGCGCGTGGAAGCCGTAGTCGATCAGACGTTTAGCAATATCCAGCTCGCTAATGCCGGTCTCTTCTTTCAGCGGACGAATATCAAGGATACATTCGTGCGCCACGCGACCGTCGCGGCCGGTATAGAGCACCGGATAGGCCTCTTTCAGACGGCTGGCGATGTAGTTGGCATTGAGGATAGCGACCTGGCTTGCCTGCTTCAGCCCCTGCGCGCCCATCATGCGGATGTACATCCAGCTGATCGGCAGAATAGAGGCGCTGCCGAACGGTGCCGCGGAAACCGCGCCCTGACGGGTCAGCATACCTTCGATCTGCACCACGCTGTGCCCCGGCACGAACGGCGCCAGGTGCGCTTTCACGCCGATTGGCCCCATGCCCGGGCCGCCGCCGCCGTGCGGAATGCAGAAGGTTTTGTGCAGGTTAAGGTGCGACACGTCCGCGCCGATAAAGCCCGGAGAAGTAATTCCCACCTGCGCGTTCATATTTGCGCCGTCGAGGTATACCTGGCCGCCAAACTGGTGCACCACTTCGCACACTTCGCGGATAGTCTCTTCATACACGCCGTGGGTGGACGGATAGGTCACCATGATGCAGGAGAGGTTGTCGCCCGCCTGCTCCGCTTTGGCGCGCAGATCCGCCAGATCGATGTTGCCGTTCTTATCGCAGGCCACAACCACCACCTGCATACCGGCCATCTGGGCGGAGGCCGGGTTAGTACCGTGCGCGGAGCTTGGGATCAGGCAGATATCACGATGCCCTTCGTTGCGGCTTTCGTGGTAGTGGCGAATCGCCAGCAGGCCGGCATATTCCCCCTGGGCGCCGGAGTTCGGCTGCATGCACAGCGCGTCATAACCGGTCAGCTTCACCAGCCAGTCGGCAAGCTGGCTAATCATCTGATGGTAGCCTTCCGCCTGCTCTGCCGGGCAGAACGGGTGCAGCTCGGCAAATTCCGGCCAGGTAATGGGGATCATTTCCGCCGCCGCGTTCAGCTTCATAGTGCAGGACCCGAGCGGGATCATCGCCTGGTTCAGCGCCAGATCTTTACGCTCAAGCTCGTGCATATAGCGCATCATCTCGGTTTCGCTGTGGTAGCGGTTGAATACCGGATGGCTCAGGATTGCGTCGTCGCGCAGCATGCTTTCCTGGATGGAGCGGCTGTCCAGCGCCACGTCTTTATCCAGAGTATCAATGTTCAGACCGTGGCTGTCGCCGAGGATAACGGCGAACAGCGCCATCACATCGTCGCGCGTGGTGGTTTCATCAAGCGTCACGCCAACGGCGTTATGAATGTCGCTGCGCAGGTTTATCTCAGCCGCGGCCGCGCGCGCCAGCACAGCGGCTTTATCGGCCACTTCCACGCACAGAGTGTCAAAGAAGTGCGCATGGCGCAGCTTTTGCCCTTTCTGCTGCAGGCCCGTCGCCAGAATATCGGCAAAACGGTGAATGCGGGTGGCGATACGCTTCAGGCCGACCGGCCCGTGATATACCGCGTACAGGCTGGCGATGTTGGCCAGCAGCACCTGCGAGGTGCAAATGTTGGAGTTCGCTTTCTCGCGGCGGATATGCTGCTCGCGAGTCTGCATCGCCATGCGCAGGGCGGTGTTTCCAGCGGCATCTTTCGATACGCCGATAATACGGCCAGGCATGGAGCGTTTGAATTCGTCTTTTGCCGCGAAGAACGCCGCGTGCGGGCCGCCGTAGCCCATCGGTACGCCGAAACGCTGCGCTGAGCCGAACACGATGTCCGCGCCCTGCTTGCCCGGCGCCGTCAGCAGCACCAGCGCCATAAAATCAGCGGCCACGCTGACCACGACTTTGCGCGCTTTCAGTTCGGCAATCAGCGTGCTGTAGTCATGCACTTCGCCGGTGGTGCCCACCTGCTGCAGCAGCACGCCGAACACGTCCTGATGGTCGAGCGCTTTTTCCGCATCGTCGACAATCACGTCAAAACCGAAGGTTTCCGCGCGGGTCCGTACGACGTCCAGCGTCTGTGGGTGGATATCCGCTGCGACAAAGAAGCGGTTGGCGTTTTTCAGTTTGCTGATGCGCTTCGCCATCGCCATCGCTTCTGCGGCGGCGGTCGCTTCGTCCAGCAGGGAGGCCGAAGCCATGTCCAGCCCGGTCAGGTCCAGCGTAACCTGCTGGAAGTTGAGCAGCGCTTCAAGACGCCCCTGCGACACCTCCGGTTGATACGGGGTGTAGGCGGTATACCAGCCCGGGTTTTCCAGCATATTACGCAGGATTACCGGCGGCAGGTGCACCGGGGTGTAGCCCATGCCGATGTAAGACTTAAAGCGCTTGTTGCGGCCGGCAATCGCTTTCAGCTCGGCAAGCGCGGCGTATTCCGTAGCGGCTTCACCCACCTGCGGCGGCGTTGCAAGCTGGATGTCTTTTGGCACGATCTGGCCGATCAGTGCGTTTAACGAATCCGCGCCAACTGTGTTCAGCATCTCCTGCTGCTGCTGAGCATCCGGCCCAATGTGACGTTCAATAAAGGCGTCACGGTTTTCAAGCTGGCTTAAAGTCTGTGTCATGAGCGATGATTCCTGAAACGTGCAGTGAATTTGGTTTTCCCTCTCCCGGGCGGGAGAGGGAGACAAACGGTTATTCGTCTTCTAACAGTGCTTCGTACGCGCTGGCGTCCAGCAGGGCGGCAATCTGGCTTTCGTCGCTGGCTTTAATGCGGAAGATCCAGCCTGCGGCGTACGGCTCGCTGTTCACCAGTTCCGGAGAGTCGTTCAGCTCTTCGTTAACCGCCACGATTTCCCCGCCAATCGGCGCGTAGATGTCGGATGCCGCCTTCACGGATTCCGCTACCGCGCAGTCATCGCCCGCGGCTACCGTTGCGCCAACGTCCGGCAGGTCTACGAAAACCATATCGCCCAGCAGCTCCTGAGCGTGCTCGGTGATGCCCACGGTGTAGGTGCCGTCCGCTTCTTTACGCAGCCACTCGTGTTCTTTGCTGTATTTCAGTTCTGCAGGTACATTGCTCATTGAATTTTCTCCAAAAAATAATCATCAGTTACACAACGGCTTTGCCGCCGCGTACAAATACGGGTTTCGTCACTTTCACCGGCATTTCACGGTTGCGGATCTGCACCACGGCAGTCTCGCCAATGCCCGCAGGAACGCGCGCCAACGCAATGCTGTAGCCCAGCGTCGGTGAGAAAGTGCCGCTGGTGATAATGCCTTCTTTCTGGTTGCCCTGGGCGTCGGTAAAGCGGACCGGCAGCTCGCCGCGCAGTACGCCTTTTTCGGTCATCACCAGACCCACCAGCTGTTCGGTACCGTGCTGGCGCTGCGTTTCAAGCACCTCGCGGCCGATAAAATTACGCTCTGCCGGTTCCCAGGCGATGGTCCAGCCCATGTTTGCCGCCAGCGGAGAGATGCTTTCATCCATCTCCTGGCCGTACAGGTTCATACCGGCTTCCAGACGCAGCGTATCGCGCGCGCCCAGACCGCAGGGCTGCCCCCCGGCCTCCACCAGCGCCCGCCAGAAATCCGCCGCCTTTTCGTTCGGCATGGCAATTTCATAGCCCGCTTCACCGGTATAGCCCGTGGTCGCCACAAACAGATCGCCCGTCTGTACGCCAAAGAACGGCTTCATACCCTCAACGGCGCTGCGCTGCGCATCGCTGAACAGCATTGCGGCTTTCGCCTGCGCCTGCGGCCCCTGAACGGCGATCAGCGCCAGATCGTCACGCTCGACGATCTCGATGCCGTACGGTTCGGCATGCCGGGTAATCCAGGCGAGGTCTTTTTCACGGGTGGCGGAGTTAACGACGAGGCGGAAATAATCTTCGGTAAGGAAATAGACAATCAGGTCATCAATCACCCCGCCGGAGGCATTGAGCATACCGGAGTACAGCGCTTTGCCCGGTTTGGTCAGCTTCGCGACGTCATTGGCCAGCAAATAGCGCAGGAACTCGCGGGTGCGGCTGCCATGAAGATCGACAATGGTCATGTGAGACACATCGAACATACCGGCCCCCGTGCGAACCGCATGGTGCTCGTCTATCTGCGAACCATAATGCAGCGGCATCATCCAGCCGTGAAAGTCCACCATACGTGCGCCGCACAGCGTGTGTTGTTCATACAAAGGCGTCTGTTGGGCCATCTTTTCCTCGTTGAGTAAACAGGGCTACCGGGCGTTTCACCGGCGATTTTTCACCGACGAAACCCAGCGTCGACACCGCTCCCGGGTACCGACGCAAACGTTCTCTTTCGTCTGAACTTACCACCGATATCGGCAGTAAACCATAAGAGAAAATGGGTCATCACATTAGCTTATGACCAAAATACGCGGGAAACTCTACAGAACGATTGACTGCCTTACTGCGATAAACGCCACATAAAATTAACATCAAGGAATGTAATTACGCACGGAGTGACATTTAATGCGGAAAATCAGCCTAAATTTCCCAATCTTATTTTTTGCCAGATAAATAAAACTAATGCGAAAAAAGAGGTGAAATTAGAATATTTCAAACGAGGAAAAAGAACCCGGCGCCAGGGCCGGGTTGAGAAGTGTGACGGAGTTAACGAAGCCAGGCGGGGAGATCGTTGAGGCCCATCGCCTGGCGGATCAGCTGCGGCTTCACGCCGGGTAGCGTATCGGCAAGCTTGAGGCCAATATCGCGCAGCAGCTTTTTCGCCGGATGGGCGCCGGCAAACAGTTCGCGGAATCCCTGCATTCCAGCCAGCATCACGGCCGCGCTGTGTTTACGGCTGCGCTCATAGCGGCGCAGATAGAAATGCTGGCCGATATCTTTGCCCTGCCCGTGCAGGCGCCGGAGCTCTTCAATCAGCCCGGCGGCATCCATAAAGCCCAGATTGACCCCCTGTCCCGCCAGCGGATGGATGGTGTGGGCCGCGTCGCCAACCAGCGCCAGACGATGCGCGGCAAACTGCCGGGCGTAACGTCCGGTAAGCGGAAACACCTGCCGTTCGCCCTCTACGGCGCACAGCCCCAGGCGATTATCAAAGGCGATATTCAGCGCCTGATTAAAGGCCGCGGCATCGGCATTTTTCATCTGTTCGGCCTCCAGCGGCGACAGCGACCAGACGATAGAGCACAAGTGCGGATCGTTTAGCGGCAGGAAGGCCAGAATACCGTCGCCGTGAAACGCCTGGCGCGCAATGGCCTGATGCGGCTCGGCGGTGCGGACGGTCGCGACCAGCGCGTGATGGCGATAGTCCCACGAGGTCAGCGCGATATCCGCCTTGTTGCGCAGCCACGAGTTCGCGCCGTCGGCGCCGACCACCAGCCTTGCGGTCAGCATGTCGCCGTCTTTGAGGCTCAGAAACGCCTCGTTTTCACCCCAGGCGACCTGCTGCACCTCGGCGGGCGCCAGCAGCGTCACGTCCTGGCAGCGCTGCGCTTTTTGCCACAACGCCTGATGGATCACCGCGTTTTCAATAATGTGTCCAAGATGGCTGAACCCCATACTCTGGTCGTCAAACGCGATCCGCCCGAAGCTGTCTTTATCCCAGACCTCCATGCCGTGATAGCAGCTTGCGCGCTGTGCGACGATAGCGGACCAGACGTCCAGCCGGGCCAGCAGCTTTTCACTGGCGGCATTGATTGCGCTCACGCGCAGCGCGGGCGGAGCATCGACGGCCAGCGGCTGCGGCTGACTCTGTTCCAGCACGGCAACCCGCAGCCCGCACCCCTGTAGCCCGCAGGCCACCGCCAGCCCCACCATACCGCCGCCGACAATCGCGACATCAACATTCTGCACTCTGTAACTCCTTATCTCGCCACCATGCCGAGGGTACGCTGCGCCAGCGCATCGCGCGCCGGAGTAAATAATTCCATCGCCATCAGCCCGACGTTGCGCCCGGCCACCAGCGGCGCCCAGCGGTTGGCAAACAGGTGCACCAGACCATCCGTCACCCCGATGGTCGCGGCTTTATCATCAGCGCGCCGGTCCTGGTAGCGACCGAGCAGGGCGTAATCGCCCGGGTCTTCGGCCTGGGACAGCATCTCCGCGAGGGTCATCACATCGCGCAGGCCGAGGTTAAAGCCCTGCCCGGCAATCGGATGCAGGGTTTGCGCCGCATTGCCGACCAGCGCCAGACGGTGGGAAATGGTTCTGCTCGCCACCGTCAGCGACAGCGGGTAGACGTGGCGAACGCCGACGTGGGTAATGCGCCCCAGCCGCCAGCCGAACGCCTGCTGTAGCTCATGACAAAAACGTTCATCAGACCAGCCGAGAATCGCCTCGCGCTGCGCCTGAGGGTGGCACCACACCAGCGAACAGCGTCCGTCCGACATCGGCAGCATCGCCAGCGGGCCATGTTCGGTAAAGCGCTCAAACGCCCGGCCGTTATGCGGCTGCGCCGTTGTAACGTTGGCAATCATCGCCAGCTGCCCATACGGCTGCTGCTGCCAGCTGATGCCGCACTGTTCGCCGAGGGCGGACCGTGAGCCGTCCGCCGCAACCAGCAGCCTGCCGGTCACCGTAGCGCCGCTGTCCAGCGTCACGCTCACCTGCGCCTGGCTGCGGGTAAAACCCGCCACCCGCGCCGGACAGTGCAGCGTGACCCCGGGCGCTTTGCGCAGCAGCGCAAAGAGGCGCTGGCCGACATCGTGCAGCTCCACAACCTGCCCCAGCGCGGGCAGACTGTAGTCCTGAGCATCCAGCGTCACAAAACCCGCATGGCCCCTGTCGCTGACGTGAACGGTACGGATGGCGGTTGCGCAATCGGCGATCGCCTGCCAGATTCCGACGCGCGCCAGCTGCTGACAGGTGACGGCGGCAAGCGCGATCGCCCGGGCGTCAAACCCCGGATGCTGCTGCGCCTCAGGCGCCACCGCCTCAATCAGATGCACCGGCTGCTGGCCGCGGCTTAAGTGCGAAATCGCCAGCGCCAGCGTCGCGCCGGTCATGCCGCCGCCGACGATAATCACGCTCATGATTGACGCGCCGCCATCAGCGCCTCGATATCGTCGGCCTTTTTCACCACGCTGGCGGTGAGGTTCTCGTTGCCGGTTTCGGTGATGACGATATCGTCTTCAATACGAATGCCGATGCCGCGATACTGCGCCGGAACATCGGCATCCGGCGCGATATACAGCCCCGGCTCAACCGTCAGCACCATACCCGGTTCCAGCAGGCGCGAGCGGTCCGCGCCGTAGTTGCCGACGTCGTGAACATCCAGCCCCAGCCAGTGGCTCAGGCCGTGCATAAAGAAGGGACGGTGGGCGTTGTCGATAATCAGCTGGTCAAGCTCCCCCTTCAGGATGCCAAGCCGCGCAAGCCCGGTAACCATCACGCGCACCACCGCGCGGGTCACCTCCTGCATGCTGGTGCCCGGCCGGTACAGCGCCAGCGCCGTCTCCAGCGACTCAAGGACGATATCGTAAATCTCGCGCTGCGCCGGGGTGAACCGGCCATTGACCGGGAAGGTGCGGGTGATGTCGCCGGCATAACCGTTAAACTCGCAGCCGGCATCGATCAGCACCAGGGAGCCGTCGCGCAGCGGCGCTTCATTTTCGGTGTAGTGCAAAATGCAGCCATTTTCCCCGCCGCCTACGATGGTGTTATAGGAAGGGAAACGCGCGCCATGACGGTTAAATTCGTGGAGGATCTCGCCTTCAAGCTGAAACTCGAACATACCGGGACGGCACTTCTCCATCGCCCGGGTGTGCGCCAGCGCGCTGATTTCCCCCGCCCGACGCATCATCTCAATCTCGGCGGCGGATTTAAACAGGCGCATTTCGTGCACCAGCGGCCGCCAGTCGATGATGACGGCAGGCGCCTTCAGGTTTTGCCGGGCGCCTTTGCGCAGCTTATCAAGCGCATCATGGACGATGCCGTCGGCCCAGGCGTATTCGCCCTGGGCGTGGTAAACGGCATCCAGCCCGTTGAGCAGCTGATGCAGCTGCTGGTTGATTTCGCTAAAAGGCAGCGCGCGATCGACACCCAGCTTCGCGGGAGCGGCTTCCTGGCCCAGGCGGCGCCCGAACCAGATCTCCGCGCTCAGATCGCGCACGCGGTTAAACAAAACGCTGTGGTTGTAGGTGTCATGGCTTTTAATCAGCACCAGCACCGCTTCCGGCTCGTTAAAGCCGGTGAAGTACCAGAAATCGCTATTTTGCCGATAGGGATATTCCGTATCCGCGCTGCGCACGGCTTCCGGCGCGGCAAAAATCAGCGCCGCGCTGCCCGGCTGCATTTGCGCCAGCAGCGCCTGGCGTCGACGGTCAAATTCCTGCTGTTTCATGACACCTCCATTCACATTCTCTTAGTGCAGCGTCGGCTTGCGTACTTCCGGCGCCGTCGGCTGCGGACGCGTAAAGGTATCGTGGCACAGCAGCGCCGCAACGCGGACGTATTCCACGATCTCTTCCAGCGACATCTCCAGCTCTTCCTGGTCTTCGTCTTCGTCATAGCCGAGCTGGGCGATATTGCGCAGATCGTCAATGGCTTCGCCGGTCTCGCCCTGCACTTTGTCGAGCTTCGGCTGCGTCACGCCAAGGCCGAGCAGGAAGTGGTTCACCCAGCCTGCCAGCGCGTCGGCGCGGTCAAAGACGCTGACGTCGTCGCCGTCCGGCATATACAGCTGGAACAGGAAGCCATCGTCTTCCAGCGCATCGCTGGTTGCGGCATGCATTTTACGCAGCGCCTGCGCCAGGTCGTGCCCGAACGCCAGGCCTTCGTTGGTCAGGTCATGGACCAGCGGCAGCCAGCTGCTGTCCTGATTGCCGCCGCAGAGAATGCCGCTGATCAGGCCATGCATCTCGGCAGGCGTTAAGCCTACCCCTTGTTGGTTCAGTAACTGGTTCAACTCGTTGTAACCAGGCATTTCGTTCTGTATAGACATGCGCATTCGTCGTCGTTGGGAGGGATATCATGTTATGCTACCACTTTGGACCCTGGTGATACCAGAAAAGGGCTTGTATCTTCACACCAGGGTAGCTATAGTGTCGCCCCTTCGCAGACCCCGCTACGGGACGTGAAGGCCGCGCAGTCAATCAGCAGGAAGGTGGCATGTCTGCACAACCCGTCGATATCCAAATTTTTGGCCGTTCACTGCGAGTGAATTGCCCGCCTGAACAAAGGGATGCCCTGAATCAGGCCGCGGACGATCTGAATCAGCGGTTGCAAGATCTGAAAGAACGCACTAGAGTCACAAATACTGAGCAGCTGGTGTTCATTGCCGCACTCAACATCAGCTATGAATTGACTCAGGAAAGAGCGAAGACGCGTGACTACGCGTCAAGCATGGAACAACGTATTCGGATGCTCCAACAGACCATAGAACAGGCATTGCTTGATCAGGGTCGCATAACCGAACGAACGGGTCCAAAGTTTGAATAACACTTCATGGCCAACTGTGGTAGAGTGACCCTGAAGACAAAATTTCTCTGAGATGTTCGCAAGCGGGCCAGTCCCCTGAGCCGATATTTCATACCACAAGAATGTGGCGCTCCACGGTCGGTGAGCACGCTCGGTTCGTCCGAGAAGCCTTAAGACTGTGACGACGCATTCACCTTGAACCAAGGGTTCAAGGGTTACAGCCTGCGGCGGCATCTCGGAGATTCCCTTCTTTATACTACTACCATGATCGCATCGTCTGATATCCCTTCAGCAAGACAGCATATTCGCCAGCTCATCCGGCAACGACGCCGCGCGCTCACCATCGAACAACAAACGCACTTTGCCCGACAGGCCGCCGCCCGCATGATGGCGTATCCGCCGCTGGTCATGGCCCATACGGTCGCGCTGTTTCTCTCTTTTGACGGCGAGCTCGACACCCGGCCGCTGATTGAACAGCTCTGGCGCAGCGGCAAACGGGTCTATCTCCCGGTGCTGCACCCGTTTAGCCCGGGCCATCTGCTGTTTCTCAATTATCACCCGGCCTCCGAGCTGGTGGTCAATCGTCTGAAAATTCAGGAGCCCCGGCTGGATGTGCGCGACGTGCTGCCGCTGCAGCGGCTGGATGTGCTGATAACCCCTCTGGTCGCGTTCGATGCCAGCGGACAGCGTCTGGGCATGGGCGGCGGGTTTTACGACAGGACCCTGCAAAACTGGCGGCAGTATGGCCTGCATCCGGTAGGCTATGCGCATGATTGCCAGCAGGTCGACGACCTGCCGGTGGAGAAATGGGATATTCCGTTGCCTGCGGTAGTGACGCCGTCGAAGGTGTGGCGCTGGTGAAATAACGACCGGGTACGCTGACGCATACCCGGCACACGGGCAAGATCAGTACAGCAGACGCGCGCGAATGGTTCCCGGAATCGCCTTCATGCTCAGCAGCGCTTTTTCCGCAATATCCTCATCCGCTTCAATATCAATAACCACGTAGCCAATCTTCGGCGAGGTTTGCAGATACTGAGCCGCGATGTTCACGCCCTGGTCGGCAAAGATCTGGTTCAACGAGGTCAGCACGCCCGGACGGTTCTCATGGATGTGCAGCAGACGACGCCCGCCGTGCAGCGGCAGCGATACCTCCGGGAAGTTCACCGCGGAGAGCGTTGAGCCGTTATCGGAGTATTTCGCCAGCTTGCCGGCCACTTCCAGACCGATGTTCTCCTGCGCTTCCTGGGTGGAACCGCCGATATGCGGTGTCAGGATCACGTTATCAAACTCGCACAGCGGCGAGGTGAACGGATCGCTGTTGGTCGCAGGTTCGGTCGGGAAGACGTCGATAGCCGCCCCGGCGAGATGCTTGCGCGCCAGCGCATCGCACAGCGCCGGGATATCCACCACGGTGCCGCGTGAGGCATTGATCAGCAGCGAGCCTGGCTTCATCAACGCCAGCTCCTGGTGCCCCATCATATCTTTGGTCGACGCGTTTTCCGGCACGTGCAGGCTGACGACGTCGCTCATGTTCAGCAGATCGGAAAGGTGCTGAACCTGGGTGGCGTTGCCCAGCGGCAGCTTGTTTTCGATATCGTAAAAATAGACGTGCATCCCGAGCGATTCCGCCAGAATCCCCAGCTGGGTGCCGATATGCCCGTAGCCGATGATGCCCAGCTTTTTACCGCGCGCTTCAAAACAGCCGACCGCCTGCTTATTCCACAGGCCGCGGTGCGCCTTGGCGTTGGCCTCCGGCACGCCGCGCAGCAGCAGCAGCAGCTCGCCGATCACCAGCTCAGCCACAGAGCGAGTATTAGAGAACGGCGCGTTAAATACCGGAACGCCGCGCCTTGCCGCCGCGTCAAGATCCACCTGGTTGGTGCCGATGCAGAAGCAGCCCACCGCAACCAGCTTCTCGGCCGCGGCAAAAATCTCTTCCGTCAGATGCGTACGGGAGCGCAGGCCGATGAAATGGGCATCACGGATCGACTCTTTCAGCTGTTCGCTGTCGAGCGCACCTTTGTGAAACTCGATGTTGCTGTACCCTGCCGCACGAAGGTTATCGATTGCTTTTTGATGCACGCCTTCCACCAGCAGAAACTTAATTTTGTCTTTTTCCAGTGATACCTTAGCCATTTCCCCGCCCTGTCTGTCTTATTTCTGATGTTGTGTTGAACGAAAGTCCACCTCAGCAACATATCAAAAAAAACTATTGCAGCAATATGAACGTTTGCGTCGGCCGCCTGAAGAAATATCATCCAGCGGAAAAAGACAGCATAAAATGCTGGGTCTGAGAATAAGCACAGGTTGTTCGCCAGGCGCAGAGAGAAAATGTGACACAAGTCACCGAATTTCACCTGGGAAAAATTTTTTACGGGAGCCAGAACGGCTCCCGTCAGATCATTTCACGATGGTTTTCACGCCGTCGGCGGTGCCGATAAGCGCCACATCCGCGCCGCGGTTGGCGAACAGCCCCACGGTCACCACGCCCGGAATGCCGTTAATCGCATTTTCCAGCGCAACCGCGTCAAGAATTTCCAGGCCATGCACATCCAGAATGACGTTGCCGTTGTCGGTCACCACGCCCTGACGATATTCAGGGCGGCCGCCCAGCTTCACCAGCTCGCGGGCAACCGCGCTGCGGGCCATTGGGATCACTTCAACCGGCAGCGGGAATTTACCCAGAATATCGACCTGCTTGGACGCATCTGCGATACAGATGAATTTATCCGCCACGGAGGCGATGATTTTCTCGCGGGTCAGCGCCGCGCCGCCGCCCTTGATCATCTGCATATGGCCGTTGATTTCGTCCGCGCCGTCAACGTAGATACCAAGCCTGTCGACTTCGTTGAGATCGAACACGGTGATCCCCAGGCTTTTCAGCCTGGCGGTAGAAGCATCCGAGCTGGAGACCGCGCCCTCAATCTGACCTTTCATGGTGCCCAGCGCATCAATGAAATGCGCCGCGGTAGAACCGGTGCCGACCCCCACAATCGTGCCCGGCTGTACGTATTGAAGCGCTGCCCAGCCAACTGCTTTTTTCAGTTCATCCTGTGTCATGGTTTTTGCCTGTGCTGTTTCAGATGTCGCGCATTATAGAACATTCATGAAATCCATGTGGCAGATGCGTTCAGCAATTTGGTCTGTATCAAAGCGAAATTTATGTCATAGTGCTGAAAAACGAAAATACAAACGCACAACTGAGGAGCCCATCATAGCGATGAAACGTCCGGACTACAGAACACTACAGGCATTGGATGCGGTCATTCGGGAACGTGGATTTGAACGCGCCGCCCAAAAGCTATGTATCACGCAGTCCGCCGTCTCCCAGCGAATAAAACAGCTGGAAAATATGTTCGGGCAACCTCTGCTGGTGCGTACCGTACCGCCGCGCCCAACCGAGCAGGGACAAAAGCTGCTGGCGCTGCTGCGCCAGGTAGAACTGCTGGAAGAGGAGTGGCTTGGCGATGAGCAAACCGGCTCCACGCCGCTGCTGCTGTCGCTGGCGGTCAACGCCGACAGCCTGGCGACCTGGCTGCTGCCGGCGCTGGCCGGCGTGCTGGCTGACTCCCCTATCCGCCTCAACCTGCAGGTGGAAGATGAAACCCGCACCCAGGAGCGCTTGCGCCGTGGGGAAGTGGTCGGCGCCGTGAGTATCCAGCCGCAGGCGCTGCCGAGCTGCCTGGTCGATCAGCTTGGCGCGCTTGACTACCTGTTCGTCTCATCGAAGCCGTTTGCGCAACGCTATTTTCCAAACGGCGTCACCCGCTCCGCCCTGCTAAAGGCGCCGGTTGTCGCCTTCGATCACCTGGACGACATGCACCAGGCGTTTTTACAGCAGAACTTCGACCTACCGCCGGGCAGCGTACCCTGCCATATCGTCAACTCCTCTGAGGCATTCGTGCAGCTGGCGCGTCAGGGCACCACCTGCTGTATGATCCCGCATCTGCAGATTGAGAAAGAACTGGAAAGCGGCGAGCTGATTAACCTGACGCCGGGCCTGTTCCAGCGCCGGATGCTGTACTGGCACCGTTTTGCGCCGGAAAGCCGCATGATGCGCCGCGTCACCGATGCGCTGCTGGAGTACGGGCACAAGGTATTGCGGCAGGATTAACGCCGACCGCACCCGGTCGTCGGCAACGGCGGGTAAGAGGCTTCGCGTCTTATTCGCCATCCTCTCTTTTTCTTTTCACGTCTTTGAAATTCATCACAAAATAAATAATATCACCCGGCAAAAAACGACGCATCGTTGGCTATTTTTTGCTGGCGACAAGGTGGCGTAAAAAGCTCACCGTATCTGCAATACCCTACTTTTATTGCGGAATACGGAGCAAAAAATGTCAGACTTGCTGGAGTGGCAAACCCTTGCCAATAAGGAACTCAGCCGGCGGGGAAAAACCGTCGACGCGCTGGTTAAACAGACGGCGGAAGGTATTGCCATCAAGCCGCTGTACACCGCGGCCGATCTCGATAATCTGGAAGTCACCGGCACCCTTCCCGGCCTGCCGCCCTACGTTCGCGGCCCGCGCGCCACCATGTATACCGCCCAGCCGTGGACCATTCGCCAGTACGCCGGGTTTTCTACCGCCAAAGAGTCCAACGCCTTCTACCGCCGCAACCTCGCCGCCGGGCAGAAAGGGCTCTCCGTCGCCTTCGACCTTGCCACCCACCGCGGCTATGACTCTGATAACCCGCGCGTGGCGGGCGATGTCGGCAAAGCGGGCGTGGCGATTGATACTGTTGAAGATATGAAGGTGCTGTTCGACCAGATCCCGCTGGATAAGATGTCCGTTTCGATGACCATGAACGGCGCGGTGCTGCCGGTGATGGCGTTTTATATCGTGGCGGCAGAAGAGCAAGGCGTCGCGCCGGAGCAGCTCACCGGGACTATCCAGAATGATATTCTGAAAGAGTACCTGTGCCGCAACACCTACATATACCCGCCGAAGCCTTCGATGCGCATTATTGCCGACATTATCGCCTGGTGCTCCGGCAACATGCCGCGTTTTAACACCATCAGCATCAGCGGCTACCATATGGGCGAAGCGGGCGCCAACTGCGTGCAGCAGGTCGCTTTTACCCTGGCCGACGGCATTGAATACATCAAGGCCGCGCTGTCCGCCGGGCTGAAAATTGACGACTTCGCCCCGCGTCTGTCGTTCTTCTTTGGCATCGGTATGGATCTGTTTATGAACGTCGCGATGCTGCGCGCCGCCCGCTACCTGTGGAGCGAAGCGGTCAAAGGCTTTGGCGCGACCGATCCGAAATCCCTGGCCCTGCGCACCCACTGCCAGACCTCCGGCTGGAGCCTGACCGAGCAGGATCCGTACAACAACGTGATCCGCACCACCATCGAAGCGCTCGGCGCCACCCTTGGCGGCACCCAGTCGCTGCATACCAACGCGTTTGACGAAGCGCTCGGTCTGCCCACCGACTTCTCCGCGCGCATTGCGCGTAACACCCAGATAATCATTCAGGAAGAGTCGGAGATCTGCCGCACGGTAGATCCGCTGGCCGGGTCATACTACGTCGAATCCCTGACCGATCAGATTGTGAAGCAGGCGCGGGCGATCGTTCAGCAGATCGACGAGGCGGGCGGAATGGCCAAAGCCATTGAAGCCGGGCTGCCGAAGCGGATGATTGAAGAGGCTTCCGCCCGGGAACAATCGCTGATCGACCAGGGCAAGCGCGTTATCGTCGGCGTCAACAAGTACAAGCTGGAGAAAGAAGACGACACGGCGGTACTGGAAATCGACAACGTCAAAGTGCGCAACGAGCAAATCTCCTCACTGGAGCGCATCCGCGCCACCCGTGACGACGCCGCGGTAAAAGCGGCGCTGAAGGCGCTGACCCACGCCGCGCAGCACAATGAGAACCTGCTGGCCGCCGCCGTTAACGCCGCCCGCGTTCGCGCGACGCTTGGCGAAATTTCCGACGCGCTGGAAGCCGCCTTTGACCGCTATCTGGTCCCCAGCCAGTGCGTCACCGGCGTGATTGCGCAGAGCTACCATCAGTCCGATAAATCCGCCGAGGAGTTTGACGCCATTGTTGCGCAAACCGAACGGTTCCTGGCTGATAACGGCCGGCGTCCGCGCATTTTGATCGCCAAAATGGGCCAGGATGGCCACGATCGCGGGGCCAAGGTGATCGCCAGCGCCTATTCCGATCTCGGCTTCGATGTCGATCTCAGCCCGATGTTCTCCACGCCGGAAGAGATAGCCCGCCTGGCGGTAGAGAACGACGTGCACGTGGTTGGCGCCTCCTCGCTGGCGGCAGGTCACAAGACGCTGATCCCTGAACTGGTTGCCGCGCTGAAAAAATGGGGACGCGACGATATCTGCGTCATCGCCGGCGGCGTGATCCCCCCGCAGGACTACGCCTTCCTGCAGGAGCACGGCGTGGCGGCCATTTACGGCCCCGGTACGCCGATGCTGGAGAGCGTGCGCGACGTGCTGATGCGGATAAGCCAACATCATGATTAACGACGCGACGCTTGCGGACACCGTCCGGCGCTTGCGTCTGGGCGAGCGGGCCACCCTCGCCCAGGCCATGACGCTGGTCGAGAGCCAGCATCCTCGCCATCAGGCGCTGAGCACCCGGCTGCTGGATGCCATTATGCCCTTTAGCGGCAAGGCGCTGCGCCTCGGCATCACCGGCACGCCGGGCGCCGGAAAGAGCACCTTTCTGGAAGCCTTCGGCATGCTGCTGATCCGCCAGGGGCTGCGGGTGGCGGTGATTGCGGTCGACCCCAGCAGCCCAGTCAGCGGCGGCAGCATTCTCGGCGACAAAACGCGAATGACCGAACTGGCGCGCGCAGAGGGCGCCTTTATCCGCCCGGTGCCCTCCGGCGGTCATCTGGGCGGCGCCTGCCTGCGGGCGCGGGAGCTGATGCTGCTGTGCGAAGCGGCGGGTTTCGACGTGGTGATCGTCGAAACCGTCGGCGTCGGCCAGTCGGAAACAGAGGTCGCCCGGATGGTGGACTGTTTTGTGTCGCTGCAGATAGCCGGCGGCGGCGACGACCTGCAGGGCATCAAAAAAGGGATCATGGAGATGGCGGACCTGATCGTCATCAATAAGGACGACGGTGAAAACCATAACCGCGTCGCCATCGCCCGCCATATGTACGAGAGCGCGCTGCACATTCTGCGGCGTAAATATGCCGAGTGGCAGCCGCAGGTGCTGAGCTGTAGCGCGCTGGAAAAGCGCGGAATCGACGAGGTCTGGCAGGCCATCTGCAATTTCAGAGCGCAGCTCGGCGCCAGCGGGCGACTGCAGCAAGTACGCCAGCAGCAGGCGGTGGACTGGCTGCAAAAACAGACCGAAGCGCAGGCCCTAGAGCTGCTGTTCGCCCGCGACGATTTCGACCGCTACTACCGTCAGACGCTGCAGGCCGTTAAAAACAACAGCCTCTCACCGCGTACCGGACTGCGGCATATCAGCGAATACCTTCAGAATCATTACTTTGAATAAAGAGAAAATCATGTCTTATCAATATGTAAATGTTGTCATCATCCAGAAAGTGGCGGTCATTGAGTTTAATTACGCCCGTAAGCTGAACGCCCTGAGCAAAGTGTTTATTGACGATCTTATACTGGCGCTCAGCGACCTCAATCGCCCGGATATTCGCTGCATTATCCTGCGCGCGCCCAGCGGCGCGAAGGTGTTCTCCGCCGGTCACGACATCCATGAACTGCCCACCGGGCGGCGCGATCCGCTCTCTTATGACGATCCGCTGCGCCAGATCACCCGCATGATTCAGAAGTACCCAAAACCGGTTATCTCAATGGTCGAGGGCAGCGTCTGGGGCGGCGCGTTTGAGATGATCATGAGCTCCGATCTGATCATCGCGGCCAGCACCTCCACGTTCTCCATGACGCCGGTCAACCTGGGCGTTCCGTACAATCTGGTCGGTATCCACAACCTGACCCGCGACGCCGGTTTCCATATCGTCAAAGAGCTGATTTTCACCGCCTCCCCTATCACCGCCCAGCGCGCGCTGGCGGTCGGTATTCTCAACCACGTCGTCGCTGCCGACGAGCTGGAGGATTTCACGCTGCAGATGGCGCACCACATTTCGGAAAAAGCGCCGCTGGCGATCGCGGTCATTAAGGAGGAGCTGCGCGTGCTCGGCGAAGCGCACACTATGAATTCCGATGAGTTCGAGCGAATTCAGGGGATGCGCCGCGCCGTTTACGACAGCGAAGATTATCAGGAAGGGATGAACGCTTTTCTGGAAAAACGTAAACCCAACTTCGTGGGCCATTAACCCGGGCGGAAGGAGATAGCGATGAAAGAACCCTGGCCGCGGCTCAGCGCCGACGAGGCGGCTGAGCTCATTGAGCACAACGCAATGGTCGCCTTCAGCGGCTTTACCCCCGCCGGATCGCCCAAGGCGCTGCCTGCGGCGATCGCCCGCCGCGCCCGCGAACTGCATCAGGCGCAAACGCCTTTTCAGATCCGTTTGCTGACGGGCGCGTCCATCAGCGCGGCCGCCGATGACGCCCTGTCGGACGCGGATGCCGTCTCGTGGCGCGCGCCTTATCAGACCTCCTCCGGGCTGCGGCAAAAAATCAACGAAGGGCAGGTACGATTTGTAGACCTGCACCTGAGCGAAGTGGCGCAGATGGTCAACTATGGCTTCTTTGGCGATATTGACGTCGCGGTGATCGAAGCCTCGGCCATCGCCCCGGACGGCCGGGTCTGGCTCACCAGCGGGATCGGCAACGCGCCCACGTGGCTGCTGCGGGCCAGGAAAGTGATCATTGAGCTTAATCATTACCATAGCCCGCGCGTGGCCGAACTGGCCGATATCGTGATCCCCGGCGCGCCGCCGCGGCGTAACAGCGTGGCTATTTTCCATGCGCTGGATCGCGTAGGTACCCGGTACGTACACATCGATCCTGCGAAGATTGTCGCGGTGGTGGATACTGAACTGCCCGATGCCGGAAACGTGCTCAATAAAACCAATCCCATCTGTCAGGACATTGCCGATAACGTGGTGACCTTTCTGCTGGAAGAGATGGCGCGCGGGCGCATTCCGCCCGAGTTCCTGCCGCTGCAAAGCGGTGTGGGTAATATTAACAACGCGGTGATGGCGCGGCTGGGTGAAAACCCGGACATTCCGTCCTTCATGATGTATTCGGAAGTGCTGCAGGAATCGGTGGTGCACCTGCTGGAAACGGGGAAAATCACCGGCGCCAGCGCCTCCAGCCTGACGGTGTCCGCCGACTCCCTGCAAAAGATTTACGATAACATGGATTTCTTCGCCAGCCGGATTGTGCTGCGTCCGCAGGAAATTTCCAATAATCCGGAAATTATCCGCCGCCTGGGGGTGATTGCGCTGAACGTCGGGCTGGAGTTTGATATCTACGGCCACGCCAACTCCACGCACGTGGCTGGGGTTAATCTGATGAACGGCATCGGCGGCAGCGGTGATTTTGAACGTAACGCCTACCTGTCTATCTTCATGGCGCCGTCTATCGCCAAAGACGGTAAGATCTCAACGATCGTCCCGATGTGCAGCCACGTCGACCACAGCGAGCACAGCGTGAAGGTGATCGTCACCGAGCAGGGGATCGCCGATCTGCGCGGACTCTCGCCGCTGCAACGCGCGCGGACGATCATCGACAACTGCGCGCATCCGCTCTATCGGGACTATCTGCACCGCTATCTGGATAATGCGCCCGGCGGGCACATCCATCACGATCTCAGCCACGCGTTCGATCTGCACCACAACCTTCTTGAACACGGTTCGATGCTCGGCTAACCCACCTCACCGTCGCGATCTTCGGCAATATGCTGAAGCATCGTGGCGGTATACCGGTGATTTTTCAGCGAATACAGGTATTCCTGCATATACATCGGGCTGCCGGGGGCATCAAAGTATTTCAGCTTCGCCGGGTTCACCAGCCGCCAGGCAAAGTGCGGGATCACGGTCAGAAACTGTCCGCGCTCGACTGCGCTTATCTTCGCCATAAAGCTGTAGGGGCGATAGATAATCGTCGGGTTAATGCCGCACGGGCGCATATATGCATCCAGCATCGCCTCGAAATTGGCCCGGTTCTGGAAGCGCATTTGCAGCCATGGCAGTTCGCGCAGCAGCTCCTGCGGCTGCCTCTCCTCGTAGCGACGGGAAACGAGAAACCCCAGACGCAGCGGCGCCAGCTCGCTGATGTTCAGGTTATCCAGCTCCTGCACGCGCGACGAGACGTGCTGCGGCGAGATGATAAAATCGAGCTGACGGTCAAACAGGTTGTCGATGACCCCATTCTCGCTGAACTCGACGGCCTGCGCGGTCACCCCGTCGTATTTATCGCCCAGGCTAATCAGCTGGTCGAAAATAATCGTCGGATAGGTGTTATCGATGCCGATCACGATATTGCGCGAGCGGTGCGCAGCGTGGTGAATTTCATTATCAATCGCCGACAGGCGCTGATAAATCGGAAACAGTTTCTGGTACAGCTCCTGCCCCGCCTTGTTCAGGCTGATGCTGTTATCTTTGCGGGTAAACAGCGTATAGCCAATCTGATCCTCCAGCGCCGAAATGCTTTTACCAAACGGCGATGCGGTCATATGTATTTTCTCAGCCGCCCTGGCAATATTATTGGTTTGCGCCAGCAGGATGAAATTACGCATCTTTTTTGAGATAAAAATATCCATGGCTATCCCTCATTAATCGCTATGCATATCCTCATGACGGCAAAGAAAAAGACTGGATGCGACGTCGCATTTTTACAGTTGTACACAGAATAACGAGGAAGCCCGGCAGCGCTGCCGGGCGCAGAAGTTTATTGCTTGACCTGCTGCGGGGTTGCCGCAGGCTGCATCTGGAAGACGACGTCGACCTGGTCGTCAAACTGGATGGTCGGCTGCTCGTAGGTTTCCTGTGCGGAAACCGGCGCCGCATCGGCCTTCATCATCCGCACCATCGGGCTCGGCTGATAGTTAGAAACGTGGTAGCGCACGCTATAGACCGGGCCAAGCGTCGCATTAAAGCCGGACGCCAGCTCTTTTGCCTGATGAATAGCGTTATCAATCGCCGCCTTGCGCGCCTTATCCTTATACGCTTCCGGTTGCGCAACGCCCAACGATACCGAGCGAATCTCGTTCAGACCGGCCTTCAGCGCCCCGTCCAGCAGCGAGTTCAGCTTATCGAGCTGGCGCAGCGTCACCTCAACGGTACGTACGGCGCGGTAGCCTTTCAGAATGCTTTTACCGTTCTGGTAGTCGTAGTCAGGCTGGGTGCGCAGATTCGCGGAGTTGATGTCTTTCCTGGCAATGCCGTTTTGCTCCAGGAACGAGAGATACTGAGCGACGCGGTCATCCGCCTGTTTTTTGGCGGATGCCGCATCCTTCGCCGCGACGTTAACTTCGATTGCCAGCGTAGCAATATCCGGTACGGCATCAACGCTTGCGGTACCTGAGGTGACAATATGCGGACCATCCGGCAACTCGTTTGCCTGTACCGACATCGCGCTTACTCCGATTAATGCCGCGAGGGCCATCACTTTAAACTTCACTGTCGTTCCTCCATGTTACGTATTCACCCGAAACGGGACGCATGCCAGCAAGCTTAGCCTGTGACGGGTTAATGTCCATAAGATAAGGATTAGTTGAACAATGCGTGAACGTGCAGGACGCCCTCTTTTGCTAACTGGAAGGCAATAAACCACATCACCGTTCCCACCAGCAGGTTGATTATCCGCTGCGCCCTGGCAGTACGCAGACGCGGCGCAAGCCAGGCCGCCAGCAGCGCCAGGCCAAAAAACCACAGAAACGAGGCGCTGACGGTGCCCAGCGCAAACCAGCGCTTCGGCTCAACGTCCATCTGCCCGCCGACGCTGCCCAGCACCACAAACGTGTCCAGATAGACGTGCGGGTTAAGCCAGGTTACTGCCAGCATGGTGGCGATAATCTTCCAGCGCCCCTGCTTCATCACCTCCGCGCTGGCGAGCTCAATATTACTGCCCAGCGCCGTACGAAACGCGCCGAACCCGTACCACAGCAAAAACGCCACACCGCCCCAGGTGATCAGCGCCAGCAGCCACGGCGACTGCATCAGCAGCGCGCTGCCGCCGAAGATCCCGGCGCTGATAAGCAGCATATCGCTCATGGCGCACAGAAAGGCGATCATCACGTGGTACTGCCGACGAATGCCCTGATTCATGACAAACGCATTCTGCGGCCCCAATGGAAGGATCATGGCGGCGCCGAGAGCAAGCCCTTGAAAAAAATAGGATATCACAATGAGTTTCTCGTCCAGTTCGTTAATGGTGCAGACTATAGCGCGAGAAAATTATTAGCGGAAATTGATAATATTAATCATTAATAAGTGATATTAATGATGCGATACAGAAAAAAGGCCGGAACCGCTCCGGCCTTTGCGTTTTATTCGTTAACGGGCTTCTGCGCGTTCTTAAAATGGACATCCATCTGCTGATGCGGGAAGGTAATGCCGTTAGCGTCAAAATCACGCTTAATACGCTCCAGCACGTCCCAGTACACGTTTTGCAGGTCGCCGCTCTTGCTCCAGGCGCGTACGACAAAGTTAATGGAGGATGCCGCAAGCTCGTTCAGACGCACGGTCATTTCACGGTCTTTGAGAATACGATCGTCCGACTCGATAATCGCGGTCAGCAGCTGCTTCACTTTATCAATATCCGAATCGTAGGCCACGCTGATAATAAATTCGTTGCGGCGGACCGGCTCACGGGAAAAGTTGATGATGTTGCCGGCGATAATTTTGCCGTTGGGGATAACGACAATTTTGCCGTCCAGCGTACGCATCGTCGTCGAGAAAATCTGCACGCTCAGCACGGTACCGGCCACGCCGCCAAGGTCGACATATTCACCGGCGCGGAACGGACGGAACATCACCAGCAATACGCCAGCGGCAAGGTTTGACAGCGAGCCCTGCAGCGCCAGACCGACGGCCAGACCGGCGGCGCCGAGCACCGCGATCACGGAGGCCGTCTGCACGCCGACGCGGCCAAGCGCCGCAATCAGGGTAAAGGCAACAATCGCATAACGCACCAGCGCGGAAAGAAAATCTGCGACGGTGGCGTCGATTTTACGCGCCAGCATCAGGCGGTTTACCGTACCGGACACCACGCGGGCGACAATCAGACCGACAATAACAATTGCGATTGCCGCGACGATATTCACCGCGTAGCTCAGCAGTAATTCCTGATTGCGTACTAACCACGATCCTGCGTTATTTATGCCGTCGATAACGTTTAAATCTTCCATTACATATTCCTTTTATGGCTGCCCGCCGGGCAATAAATACCCTACCGGGATGACAGGTGAGCGGCTAAGAGTAAACAATAATCGTTGATTTTGCCAAGTTGGTCACAAAAATGGACGCTATCATTCTGCGGTACAGACAATAAAAAAGCCCGCTTTGCAGCGGGCTTTCGTCTATTTTTCAGACAAAGATTAAAGAACGTCGATCGCGTTCAGTTCTTTGAATGCCTGCTCCAGGCGGGTGATCATAGACGTCTGACCGGCACGCAGCCATACGCGCGGATCGTAGTATTTCTTGTTCGGCTGGTCTTCGCCTTTCGGGTTGCCCAGCTGACCCTGCAGGTAAGCTTCGTTGGTTTTGTAGTAGTTCAGGATACCTTCCCAGGTTGCCCACTGGGTGTCGGTATCGATGTTCATTTTCACTACGCCGTAGCTTACGGAGTCTTTGATTTCTTTTGCAGTAGAACCGGAACCGCCGTGGAAGACGAAGTTCAGGCTGTTGTGCGGCAGGTTGTGTTTCTTAGAAACATAGTCCTGAGAATCGCGCAGGATGGTCGGCGTCAGCACCACGTTGCCCGGCTTGTAAACGCCGTGTACGTTACCGAAGGATGCCGCGATGGTGAAACGCGGGCTGATTTTGCTCAGCTCAGTGTACGCGTAGTCAACGTCTTCCGGCTGGGTGTACAGTGCGGAAGCGTCCATGTGGCTGTTGTCCACGCCGTCTTCTTCACCACCGGTGCAACCCAGTTCGATTTCCAGGGTCATGCCCATTTTGGACATGCGCGCCAGGTATTTGGAGCAGATTTCAATGTTCTCTTCCAGAGACTCTTCGGACAGGTCGATCATGTGAGAAGAGAACAGCGGCTTACCGGTCGCAGCGAAATGTTTTTCGCCCGCGTCCAGCAGACCGTCGATCCACGGCAGCAGTTTCTTCGCGCAGTGGTCAGTGTGCAGGATAACCGGAACACCGTAGTGCTCAGCCATCTGGTGAACGTGGTGCGCGCCAGAGATAGCGCCCATGATCGCCGCGCCCTGAGGAACGTCGGTTTTCACGCCTTTGCCCGCGATGAAGGAAGCGCCGCCGTTGGAGAACTGAACGATAACCGGCGCTTTCGCTTTTGCCGCAGTTTCCAGAACAGCGTTGATGGAGTCAGTGCCCACGCAGTTAACTGCCGGCAGAGCAAAGTTGTTTTCTTTTGCTACCTGGAACACTTTCTGAACGTCATCACCAGTGATCACGCCCGGTTTTACGAAATCAAAAATTTTAGACATGTTACGTAGTCCTGTATCTGTATCTTCGACCGTTGAAACGGGTAAGCGAGCCTTTCAGCGCGCTGAAAAACAGGCGGGTTTCCCCGCCTGAACAAACTTACTTCTTAGCGCGCTCTTCGAGCATCGCCACAGCTGGCAGCACTTTGCCTTCCACGAATTCGAGGAATGCGCCGCCGCCAGTGGAGATGTAGGAGATTTTGTCGGCGATACCGAACAGGTCGATAGCCGCCAGAGTGTCGCCGCCGCCTGCGATGGAGAACGCGTCGCTGTCGGCGATGGCGTTAGCAACAATTTCAGTACCTTTGCGGAAGTTCGGGAATTCGAACACGCCCACCGGGCCGTTCCACAGGATAGTTTTTGCGTTTTTCAGGATTTCAGCCAGTTTCTGCGCAGAAACGTCGCCGAGGTCCAGAATCTGCTCTTCATCTTTGATGTCGTTAACAGATTTCAGGGTTGCGGTTGCGGTTTCAGAGAACTCGGTCGCTACGCGCACGTCAGACGGAACCGGGATATCGCAAGTGGTCAGCAGACGCTTCGCTTCGTCAACCAGGTCAGCTTCGTACAGGGATTTGCCCACGTTGTGGCCCTGAGCGGCAACGAAGGTGTTCGCGATGCCGCCGCCGACGATCAGCTGATCGGCGATTTTAGACAGGGAATCCAGAACGGTCAGCTTGGTAGACACTTTAGAACCGCCAACGATAGCCACCATCGGGCGAGCCGGGTTGCCCAGCGCTTTGCCCAGCGCGTCCAGTTCAGCCGCCAGCAGCGGGCCTGCACAGGCAACGTCAGCAAATTTGCCGATACCGTGGGTGGACGCCTGCGCGCGGTGCGCGGTGCCGAAAGCGTCCATGACGAACACGTCGCACAGCGCGGCGTATTTTTTGGACAGCGCTTCGTCGTCTTTCTTCTCGCCTTTGTTGAAGCGAACGTTTTCCAGAACCACCAGCTCGCCGGCAGCGACGTCAACGCCGTCCAGGTAATCTTTGACCAGGCGAACCGGGTTGGACAGCTTGTCTTTCAGGTAATTAACAACCGGCAGCAGAGAGAATTCTTCGTTGTACTCGCCTTCGGTCGGACGACCCAGGTGAGAAGTCACCATCACTTTAGCGCCTTGCTTCAGGGCCAGCTCGATGGTCGGCAGGGAGGCACGGATACGCGCGTCGCTGGTAACTTTGCCATCTTTAACCGGTACGTTCAGATCGGCACGGATGAAAACGCGTTTACCAGCCAGATCCAGATCGGTCATCTTAATTACAGACATGGTGAATCCTCTCGTTGATTCTTGATAAAGTTTTGCAAGCGCCTGAGCGCTTTACCTGAAACCTTGTGCGGCCATCGCTAACGTCGTGTCGAGCATCCGGTTAGCGAAACCCCATTCGTTATCACACCAGACCAGCGTTTTGATCAGGTGCGAACCACTCACCCGCGTCTGCGTGCCATCGACAATGGCGCTGTGCGGATCGTGGTTAAAATCTGTTGAGACCAACGGTAATTCCGTATAGTCAACTATACCATGAAATGCCCCCAGCGCTGCTTTTTGCAGCAACGCATTGACTTCACAGGCTTTTACAGGTTTTTTCACCGTCACGCTAAGATCGATTGCCGTCACATTTATGGTCGGCACACGCACGGCGATGGCTTCAAAACGATCGTTAAACTGCGGAAAAATACGGGTGATACCCGCCGCCAGCTTCGTGTCCACAGGAATAATAGACTGGCTGGCCGCGCGGGTGCGTCGTAAATCAGGGTGGTAGGCGTCAATCACCTGCTGGTCATGCATGGCAGAGTGAATAGTCGTCACGGTCCCCGATTCAATGCCCCAGGCATCATCTAACAGTTTAATGACGGGAATAATGCAGTTGGTGGTGCAGGAGGCGTTTGAGACGATACGGTGTTCGGGAGCAAGCTGGTCATGGTTCACGCCATACACCACCGTCGCATCAAGATCGTTGCCGCCCGGGTGTGAGAACAGCACTTTTCTCGCCCCGGCAGCCAGATGGGCTTCGCCATCGGCACGGCTGCCGTACACGCCGGTACAGTCCAGCACCACGTCAATATTCAGTTCGCTCCATGGCAGAGCGTCAATACTGCGCTCGTGCAGCAGGCGAATGGCATCGTCGCCGACAAACAATTGCTCACGATCCTGGCGAACATCCCAGGCAAAGCGCCCATGGCTGGTGTCATATTTCAACAAATGCGCGATGCCCGCAGCATCCGCCAGTTCATTGATTGCCACCACGGTGATTTCCGCACGACGTCCGGATTCATACAGAGCACGAACCACGTTACGTCCAATGCGACCGAAGCCATTAATCGCTACGCGTACGGTCATAGGTCTCCTGCAAGGCTATCCCTGAGTTGAGGTGGCTGACAGAGTAATCCAGCAACGCACCGAGGGGAATCCTCGCCAGTCACAAACTGCGACTGATTGATTATTTGTCGAACGCTTAAGCAACTGAAACGCTTCAGCTAGAATAAGCGAAACAAGGAATAAAAGAAACGATTGTCCAGACAAACTGGACAGATATCTGACACAGGTCACATTTTCCCAGGCCATTCGCTAAAAAAATTATTCCAGTCGGGGGAATCGCGCTCAGTCCGCCGCCTGCCGGTATCCCCCCTCTGGCGTCATTTCCAGAGTGAGGTCGGCGCGTTGACTGTGTTGCAACACGCGATGCACGTTCGGCCCGTCGGTACGGGCATAAAACGCCTGCGCTTCCTGCGCAGAGAGGCCGCCCGCCTGCTTGCGCGCGATCAGACGCTGGCGCAGCAGGCTCTCCGGTGCACGGATAAAAAGGGTGAAATCGCACCATTCCCGTAACGTCCGCCATTCGGCATCAGTAGAGAGGAGCCAGTTACCTTCAACGATAACCACGGGCGCAGTCACCTCAATGACCTCTTCTACCGGGTCATGACGCTGACGATCGTACTGCGGCCAGCGGCCGTTGCCGTCGCGGATTTGCTGCAGGTTGCGCGCGAATTTTTCCACGTTGAAGGTCTCAGGTGCCCCCTTCTTTTGCCGTAGCCCGTGCGCGTCAAGCCAGACGTTATAGTGGTGAAAACCGTCCATAGGCAGCGTCTGCACCACGGGCAGTTCGGGATGTTGCTGCGACAAATACTGCCAGAAGGTGGTGAGGGTTGATTTCCCTGTTCCCGGCGGCGCGCTGAGAAAGACAATCAGGCGTCGATGGCCAGCACTGGCCTGCAGTCGCCCGAGGCGGGCGAGCAGTGGTTTGTGTACGCGTTCAATCTCATCATCATCGTACCAGGCGTTGGTTTCCAGCCCGTTAATCTGCAACGTTAAATTCACGTATCAAGTTCCTTAAAGATCGTCGCTATCGCCAGCGCCAGCGCCGTTTTGACCATCCCGACAAAACGCGTCTCGGACCAGGCGGCGAAATCGGCGAACTTCATCGATTTCAGCGCGCCGTACAGGGTCGCGTTTTGCGTAATGCAGTTTACGTTGCTGATAAAGTCCCAGGTGATATCGTCGGCAAAACCGGGAATATCATCCTGTCCTTTCAGGTACTGATAAAACTGGGAAAAATGGGTAATGTCGGCATACAGCCATTTATCCATCTTTCCCAGCGCATAAATCAGACGCAACGCCACGTCGATATCGTCAAGCGGCCCGCGCCTGGCGAGCAGCGGCTTCACCGCATATTCCACGATTTCTTCATCATTATTCACGAACAACGACGGCAGGAAACGCTTTACGGCCAGCAGCAAAATGTCATTTGCCTTCGCCATAAACGCGAGTAAATCTTCCTGAGCATCCAGTTGCTCCAGTACATCATCCTCTGTCATCGTCGCCATTCGTTTCTCAATAAATCACCAGGAATGCAGGGAGTCTATTATATTACACGTTCGGTCCGCGCCGCCGATCAGTAATGTTTGCGTACGCAGACCGTCCGCGCCCTGGCGTATTCCGTTCAGTAGCTCGCCGCCCGTCACCCCGGTTGCGCAAAAGAGAATCTCCCGGCTGGCGACCAGTTGATCCCGTGAATAGACGCGATTTACCTCAACGTTCATCGCGGCACAGCGGCGACGTTCGCTGTCGGCAATCCGGCGGTTTTCGACCGACTCCCCTTTCGCCTGGCAAAAATCAACCAGCTCGACCTGCATATCTCCGTCCAGCGCTTTTACCGCGCAGGCGGAGATAACCCCCTCCGGCGCGCCGCCGAGGGTGAACATCAGGTCATAGAGATTCTCCTCCCGGCAGGTCAGCACGCTTGCCGCCACATCGCCGTCCGGCAGGGCGAACACTTTCACACCCAGCCGAGTCGCTTCCTCAATCGCCGGACGTAGCCGCGGCTTATCGAGCGTCGCCATCCGCAACCTCTCCAGCGGTTTGTCCAGCGCCTGCGCCACGTTGCGCAAATTATCCGCCAGCGGTAATGCCAAGTCGATCGCCCCTTGCGCCCGACGGTTCACGACCAACTTTTTCATGTACATATCCGGCGCGTGCAGCAGCGTTCCGCGTGGCGCAAACGCCATCACCGCCAGCGCGTTGCTCTGGCCCATCGCCACCATCCGGGTGCCTTCGATGGGATCCACGGCGATGTCCACTTCCGGTCCAACGCCGGTGCCGACCTGTTCGCCAATCCATAGCATCGGCGCGCGGTCGATCTCTCCTTCGCCGATGACGACCCGCCCCTGAAACGCAATGTCGTTTAGCGCCTCGCGCATTGCGGCAACCGCCAGACCGTCAATTTTATTCTTGTCGCCGCAGCCGATTTGCGGCCAGGCGGCGAGCGCCGCCTGTTCGGTCACACGAAACAGCAGCCATGCCAGAGACATCATGCCGGTACCTCCCCGGTATCCACGCCGAAGTGCGCCAGCAGATGCCGCTCGGCCTTTTCGTTCCAGATACCGTGGGTCTGCGCCACCAGATCCGCCAGCGCCCTGAATAACGGGTCGGCTTTTCCCTTTTCCCCGAATTCAGCAATCGCCGTCAGCGGCATCGTCACACCGTTATAGATAAGCTTTTTACCGCCGGGAATATCGGGCAGATTCAGCACGGTATGCGGTACGGCATCCAGCCCGCCGATGTGCGTCACCATAAAGGAGGGCTGTAGCTGCCCGGTGGCGCTGAGCGCAATAGCCTCTTTCATATCCTCCGTCGAACCGCCGGAGGTCCCCACCACATGAGTGCTGTTGTAGTGCACGTTGTAAAAGTTGAACGGCACCTTGAACGCCTTATCAAGCGGCCCGGCGAAGAAGTTCAGGCAGCCGTCTTCCGCAAGCAGCTCGTCAGCCATTTCCACCACCGACGGCACGGCCGCATAGACGAAGACATCATCAAACCCGGCGCCGCCGGTCAGTGCGCGTAGCATCCCGACCGGATCGTCGTCATCACGGGTATTGACGTAAATAAGCTCAATACCTTTCTCCTTCGCCCACTCGACCGGCAACAGCGTCTTCGCCTGCGTCAGACGCGCATCGTCAATATCCACCACCACCACGCGCGAAGGCTGGATATCGCCATTAATGGCATAGTCAATAGCCCCAATCCCCATCGGCCCTGCGCAGGCCAGCAACGCCAGATTGCCTCCGGGTTTTATCCCCATTCGGTGCTCGTACACATAGGGCGTGGTGTGGTAATTCGCATTGTAGGCGCCAATAATGCAGCACAGCGGTTCCGCCAGCGACGCCGCCGCGAAATAAGAGCCGTGATACGGTAAAACGCAGCCCAGATTAATCGCCACTTCCGGAATAATCATATAGGTGGCGTTCCCGCCAAAATATTCATAGCTGTACCCTGCTGAATATCCGGTTGGCAGCCCCATTGCCGGTTGCAATACAAAACGCTGCCCCTTTTTATACTGCCCTTGCAGATTTTTTCCGACTTCGACAATAACCCCTGCGCACTCGTGTCCGGTAATAACCGGATGGTTTTCCAAATCATCCGGTACGCGCTTATGCTCACAGCCCAATAATGCAGCCTTCCAGGTGGATAAACAGACGCTGTCGGAAATCACGCTGACCAGCAGCTCATTATCGGTGATTTCCGGCAGATCAAATTCACGGATGCGAACATCCCGCTTGCCATATATCGCAGCGACTTTAGTCTTCATAATTAACCTCGGTGAATCAATGCTGGTGTTCAGCGGTAAGTTGTTTAAATAACGTATCCAGCTGCGGGTCACCAATATAGTTATTTATCAGCACTAATGGTTTGTCGGTTACGCGCTTTACCCGCCCTTCCAGACTTGCGTGCGTCACTATCATGTCCGCATCGTCAGGTACGTTTTCAATGGCGTAATGCTTCACATCAATGGTGAGACCGCTTTTTTCCAGACGCTTGCGAAAGGTGGTTGCCCCCATCGCGCTGGATCCCATCCCCGCATCGCAAACGAAAGCGATTCGCTCTACGCCGCGCTGGGAAAACGCCCCTTCCTGCTTCATGGCTTTGACGGTGCCAGCAGAGCGGGCAAACTCGTCTTCACTTTCCGCTGCCGCCGTTTTTTCCATCTTCAGGATGAGAGCGGTGATAAGGAAGGTCACCAGCGTACCAGCCGTCACACCGGCAATTGTCGCCATAAACGACCCTTTCGGCGTCAGGGCGAGATAGGCGAAAATCGAGCCCGGACTCGGCCCGGCAACCAGACCGCCACCCAGCATGTTGAACACCCAGGTGCCGGACATCCCGCCCGCAATCATGCCGACGATCGTCAGCGGCTTCATCAGCACGTACGGGAAGTACAGCTCGTGGATCCCGCCCAGGAAGTGAATAATCATCGCGCCGGGGGCAGAGCGTTTACTCATCCCTTTGCCAAAAAAGGAGAAGGCTAACAGCAGTCCCAGGCCCGGCCCCGGGTTCGACGCCACCATAAAGAAGATCGATTTCCCCTCGACGGACGCCTGCTGCATCCCCAGCGGGTAGTAGACGCCCTGGTCAATGGCGTTGTTAAGAAAGAGGATCTTTGCCGGTTCATTGATTACCGACAGCAGCGGCAGATAGCCTGCATGCACCAGGGCCTCAATGCACTCTTTAACAAAGTTGTTGGCAATCAGCACCGCAGGCCCAATGATTTCAAACCCCAGCAGGCACAGCAGCATACCGGCGATACCTAGTGAGAAGTTATTGATAACCATCTCAAAACCGGCGGGAATACGCTTCTCCAGCGCTTTATCAATATATTTAATCACCAGACCGCCCAGCGGCCCCATGATCATTGAGCCCAGGAACATAGGAATATCGGCGCCGATAATCACGCCAATCGTACCGATTCCCCCCATCACCGCGCCGCGCTTGCCGCCGACCAGATGACCGCCGGTAGAGCCAATCATTACCGGCAGCAGGTAGGTGATCATCGGTCCAACGATTTTGGCGAAATGCTCATTGGGCAGCCAGCCGGTTGGTATAAACAATGCGGTAATCAATCCCCAGGCAATAAATGCGCCGATATTGGGAATCACCATTGCGGTTAAAAAGCCCCCAAAAGCCTGGACCTTTGCACGAGCAGACTTATTTTCCATGATATTATCCTGTAAAGGAAACGGGAATTATGCGTGAGCAATAATATCCGCTAGCTGTTTTTCATTATGCGCGGTGAGTAATAAATTCAGCTGTTCTTCTTCACTCAGCAGTTCACTCAGCGCCTGGATTGCACCAATATGAGAATCTGAATCAGCCGCAGACAAACCGATTAATAACGTGACAGGTTCTCCGCCTTCAGCAAAAAATACGCCTTCCTTCAGCAGCGTTAATGTCATACCGGTTTTCATGGCGCCATATTCGGGTCGGGTATGCGGCATAGCGACACCCGGTACCAGAATATAATATGGGCCATTATTCAGCGTAGATTCTTTGATTGCTGAAATATACTGATGATTTATGTAATGATGGTTTAACAGTGGCGCCATACAAAGATCAACTGCACTTTGCCAGTCTGCCACTGATTTATGTATTGAGATTGAGGATTCAGGGAAATAGTCAATTAGCCGCATATGCGCCCTCTTCTTTTATTTTTAGGTACAGTACAGTTCTAAAAATAAAATACGCGTGGCACTTGCCGAAAGCAAACAGGGGTAGTTGATGAGACGTGACAGGGAGTGGGTTTTACGTTCTTATAAATATCAATGAATTAAGTTAAGAGTAATAAATTGCAACTATATAAATGTGACTTTAACTACAAATACATCAAAAACATAAATCAAATAATTGCAATGCAGATCACATTTTATCTATTGCCACTATTAATTTTAGTGATCTCGAACATTAAAAAGCCGGGCATTCGCCCGGCTTCAGATATCGCTTTTCGGATTACAGCAGCGCTTTCGCTTTGGCGACCACGTTCTCTACGGTAAAGCCGAACTCTTCGAACAGCAGTTCCGCTGGCGCAGACTCACCAAAGGTGGTCATACCGACGATAGCGCCGTTCAGGCCTACGTATTTGAACCAGTAGTCAGCAATACCCGCTTCCACCGCCACACGAGCGGAGACCGCTTTCGGCAGTACGGATTCACGGTATGCGGCATCCTGCTTGTCGAACGCATCGGTAGACGGCATGGACACCACGCGGGCTTTCACGCCTTCTGCGGTCAGTTTGTCCCATGCGGCAACCGCCAGCTCAACCTCAGAACCGGTGGCGATGAAGATAAGCTCCGGCTGGCCTGCGCAATCTTTCAGCACATAGCCGCCGCGGGCGATGTCTTTCAGCTGCTGCTCGGTACGGTCCTGCTGCGCCAGGTTCTGACGGGAGAGGATCAGCGCGGTCGGGCCGTCGTGACGCTCTACGCCGTATTTCCACGCGACCGCAGATTCAACCTGGTCGCACGGACGCCATGTGCTCATGTTCGGGGTGACGCGCAGGGACGCTACCTGCTCAACCGGCTGGTGCGTCGGGCCGTCTTCGCCCAGACCGATGGAGTCGTGGGTGTAGACCATCACCTGACGCTGCTTCATCAGCGCCGCCATACGCACCGCGTTACGGGCGTATTCCACGAACATCAGGAAGGTGGAGGTGTACGGCAGGAAACCGCCGTGCAGAGAGATACCGTTGGCGATCGCGGTCATACCGAATTCACGCACGCCGTAGTGGATGTAGTTACCGGCAGTATCTTCGTTGATGGCTTTAGAACCGGACCACAGGGTCAGGTTGGAAGGCGCGAGATCTGCGGAACCGCCGAGGAACTCTGGCAGCAGCGGGCCGAATGCTTCGATAGCATTCTGCGACGCTTTACGGCTGGCGATTTTCGCCGGATTAGCCTGCAGTTTAGCGATGAATGCGTTCGCTTTCGCGTCGAAATCAGACGGCATCTCACCCTTCATACGACGGGTGAATTCAGCAGCTTCCTGCGGGAACGCTTTCGCATAGGCGGCGAATTTCTCGTTCCAGGCGGACTCTTTCGCCTGACCGGCTTCTTTCGCATCCCACTGCGCATAGATTTCAGACGGGATTTCGAACGCCGGGTGTTTCCAGCCGAGCGCTTCGCGGGTCAGCGCGATTTCAGCGTCGCCCAGCGGCGCGCCGTGGGAGTCATGGGTGCCCGCTTTGTTCGGAGAGCCGAAGCCGATGATGGTTTTGCACATCAGCAGAGACGGTTTGTCGGTCACCGCACGCGCTTCCTCTACTGCGCGTTTGATGGCATCGGCATTGTGGCCGTCTACGCCGCGCACGACGTGCCAGCCGTACGCTTCGAAACGTTTAGCGGTGTCGTCGGTGAACCAGCCTTCAACGTGGCCGTCGATGGAGATACCGTTGTCATCATAGAATGCCACCAGCTTGCCCAGCTTCAGCGTGCCCGCCAGGGAACACACTTCGTGGGAGATGCCTTCCATCATGCAGCCGTCGCCCATAAAGGCGTAGGTGTAATGGTTCACGATATCGTGACCCGGACGGTTAAACTGCGCCGCCAGCGTCTTTTCCGCGATAGCCATACCTACGGCGTTGGCGATACCCTGGCCCAGCGGGCCGGTGGTGGTTTCTACGCCAGCGGTGTAGCCCACTTCCGGGTGACCTGGGGTTTTGGAGTGCAGCTGACGGAAGTTTTTCAGCTCTTCGATTGGCAGATCATAGCCGGTGAGGTGCAGCAGGCTATAGATCAGCATGGAGCCGTGGCCGTTGGACAGCACGAAGCGGTCACGGTCAGCCCAGGCCGGGTTCTGCGGGTTGTGGTTCAGGAAATCACGCCACAGGACTTCGGCAATGTCAGCCATACCCATCGGGGCGCCCGGGTGACCGGATTTGGCTTTCTGTACTGCGTCCATGCTCAGCGCACGAATAGCATTAGCAAGCTCTTTACGTGAGGACATTTTGACTCCAGATCGGACTGTTGAAGGCAACGCCAGAACGGCTTGACGACAGCGCGTTTTAGGCTACGCCAGAAAAAAGTGTGAACAATGTAACCCAAGCGACAAGGCATGTACATGGAGCATCCGGGTACCGCCTCAGAAATCTCTGGATCGTGCGCGCATGTTGCGCAATCCCCTCGCCTGCTTATCGTTATTTTCTTTATACTTTGCTTGAAATCCCACGACGCTATGCGCCCGGGATGTTTTCGGATTTTGATCACTCAAATCGTGCGGAAGATAAACATGAAACTTCGCTCTGCGTTGCTTGCCATTGGCGTGGCAGCCGCTCTGACCGGTTGTCAGAATATGGATTCAAACGGGCTGATGACCTCCGGCGCCGAAGCTTTTCAGGCCTACTCGCTCAGCGACGCCCAGATAAAAGCGTTAAGCGATCAATCCTGCAAAGAGATGGACAGCAAAGCGACCATCGCCCCGGCGGACAGTGACTACAGCAAACGGCTGAACAAAATCGCCGCCGCGCTCGGCGATAACATCAACGGCCAGCCGGTGAACTACAAGGTTTACGTGACCAAAGATGTGAACGCATTCGCCATGGCTAACGGCTGCATCCGCGTCTACAGCGGGCTGATGGACATCATGAACGACAACGAGGTTGAAGCGGTTATTGGTCACGAGATGGGCCACGTCGCCCTGGGTCACGTCAAGAAAGGGATGCAGGTCGCCCTCGGCACCAACGCCCTGCGCGCGATTGCCGCCTCAGCGGGCGGAATGATCGGCAGCCTGTCGCAGTCGCAGCTTGGCGATCTCGGCGAAAAACTGGTCAACGCGCAGTTCTCCCAGCGCCAGGAGTCGGAAGCGGACGACTATTCGTACGATCTGTTGCGCAAACGCGGAATTAATCCGTCAGGGCTGGCCACCAGCTTCGAAAAGCTGGCGAAACTGGAAGCGGGTCGCCAGAGCTCGATGCTTGACGATCACCCGGCGTCGGAGGAGCGCGCCCAGCATATCCGCGATCGCATGGCGGCGGACGGGATCAAGTAACCGTTGAACAGTGCCGGATGGCGGCGTAAACGCCTTATCCGGCCTACGCATTACCCTGTAGGCCCGGTAAGCCAGCGTCACCGGGCAACAGGTCATTATTCGCCTTTTTTCGCGGCCTGGATATACAGCATTTCCAGCGCCAACGTCGCCGCGGCAAGCGCGGTGATCTCAGACTGATCGTACGCCGGAGAGACTTCCACCACGTCCATCCCCACGATGTTCAGATCTTTCAGACCGCGTACCAGCTTAATGGCGCGATCGGTGGTCAGGCCGCCGATGACCGGCGTACCGGTGCCCGGCGCGAAGGCCGGATCCAGCGCGTCGATGTCGAAGGTCAGATACACCGGCATATCGCCAACAATCTTTTTCACCTGCGCAATAACGTCGTCAACGCTGCGATCGTTGACCTGGCCCGCGTCGAGAACGGTGAAGCCGTTGTCTTTGTCGAACTCGGTACGAATCCCGATCTGCACGGAGTGGTTAGGATCGATCAGCCCTTCGTTCGGCGCGGTAAAGAACATAGTGCCGTGATCGAACTCGCAGCCGTTGGCATAGGTATCGGTGTGGGCGTCGAAATGCACCAGCGCCATTTTACCGAAGTGCTTCGCATGCGCGCGCAGCAGCGGCAGGGTTACAAAGTGGTCGCCACCGAAAGAGAGCATACGCTTACCGGCCGCCAGCAGTTTTTCCGCATGCGCCTGCAGCTTTTCGCTCATTTCGCGGGCATCGCCAAAGGCATACACCAGATCGCCGCAGTCCACGACGTTCAGGCGCTCGCGCATATCGAAGTTCCACGGGAAACGGTTGTGTTCCCAGGCGAGGTTGGTCGATACCTGGCGGATCGCCGCCGGGCCATGACGGCCGCCCGCGCGGCCGGATGTCGCCATATCGAACGGCACGCCGGTGATGACCCAGTCAGCGTTGCTGTCATACGGCTGGAAGTTCATCGGAAGACGTAAAAAACCAAAGGCGTTAGATACCAAGGAGTTATCGTACTGATGACCTAAGGTGCTCATGTGCTGACCTCTTTTAAAATCGTCGTGTTTAAAAGCAGATGAAAAAAAATCCCCTCCGCGTCGTTAGGCCCGACGAGGAAGGGATTGCGTTCGTGTGTACAGCTTGTTAAGGCGATTATCGCCAAAATTTTAACCGGGTCAAGCCTCGGGCTTATTCGTCCTCGAGATAGGTATATCCGTACAGACCCGCCTCAAATTCTTCGAGGAACTGCTGCTGCAACGCCTCGTCCAGACCGGTGTTTTTCACCTGATCGCGGAACTGCGTCAGCAGCGTATTCGGGTCGAGCTGCACGTACTGCAGCATGTCCGCCACGGTATCCCCTTCATCGGAGAGCTCAACCTCGACGCTGCCGTCAGGGAAGACAAACACGTCGACCGCTTCGGTATCGCCGAACAGGTTGTGCATGTTGCCGAGGATCTCCTGATAGGCGCCGACCATAAAGAAGCCCAGCATCGGCGGGTTTTCCGGGTCGTATTCCGGCATCGGCATGGTGGTGGCAATGCCATCGCCGTCGATGTAGTGATCGATAGCGCCGTCGGAATCACAGGTGATATCCAGCAGCACCGCGCGGCGTTCCGGGGCGTGGTTCAGCCCTTCCAGCGGCAGAACCGGGAACAGCTGGTCGATACCCCAGGCATCCGGCATCGACTGGAACAGCGAGAAGTTGACGTACATTTTGTCCGCCATACGCTCCTGCAGCTCGTCGATAATGGGACGGTGCGCGCGGTTGCTCGGGTCGAGCTGTTTTTGCACTTCATGGCACATGTTCAGATAGAGCTGCTCGGCCCAGGCGCGCTCCTGCAGGCTGAAGGTGCCGGAGGAGTAGCCGATGTGGATATCGTGCAGGTCCATCTGGCTGTCGTGCAGCCACTCGCGCAGGGAGCGGCGGGTGCCAGGTTCGTGCATCTCCTGCCAGGTTTCCCACATGCTCTGCAGCGCGCGCGGCGCATCCTCCGCCGGCGCGGTGGATTCGGTGTATTCGTTGCGCTCCACGCCGATGATATTGGACACCAGCACGGTATGGTGCGCGGTCACCGCGCGTCCGGACTCGGTGATCACCGTCGGGTGCGGCAGGCCGTGCTCTTCGCAGGCGTCGCCGATAGCCCAGATAATGTTGTTCGCGTACTCGTTCAGGCCGTAGTTCACCGAGCAGTCGGACTGCGAACGGGTACCTTCGTAATCCACGCCCAGGCCGCCGCCGACGTCGAAGCACTGGATATTCACGCCAAGCTTGTGCAGCTCAACGTAGAAACGGGCGGATTCACGCACGCCGGTGGCGATATCGCGAATGTTGGCCATCTGCGAGCCGAGGTGGAAGTGCAGCAGCTGAATGCTGTCGAGGCGACCATGCTCACGCAGGATCTCCACCAGCTGCAGAACCTGCGTCGCCGCCAGGCCGAACTTGGATTTTTCGCCGCCGGACGACTGCCATTTGCCGGAGCCCTGAGAGGCCAGACGCGCACGCACGCCAAGGCGCGGCACCACGTTCAGGCGCTCGGCTTCTTCCAGCACGATAGCGACTTCGGACATCTTCTCGATAACCAGATAGACCTTGTGGCCCATCTTCTCGCCGATCAGCGCCAGGCGGATATATTCACGATCTTTATAGCCGTTACACACGATAACCGAACGGGTCATGCCCGCGTGCGCCAGAACCGCCATCAGCTCCGCTTTGGAGCCCGCTTCCAGGCCCAGCGGCTCGCCGGAGTGGATAAGCGATTCGATGACGCGGCGATGCTGGTTAACCTTGATCGGGTAGACCAGGAAGTAGTCGCCGTTGTAGCCATAGGATTCGCGCGCGCGCTTAAACGCGGCGTTAATCGAACGCAGACGGTGCTGCAGGATCTGCGGGAAGCAAAACAGCGCCGGCAGACGCTGCCCCTGGGCTTCGCGGGCTTTCACCAGCTTGGCGAGATCGACGCGGGCGTCCGGAACGTCCGGGTCCGGGCAAACGCTGATATGGCCCAGTTCGTTCACGTCGTAGTAGTTATTGCCCCACCAGGCAATGTTGTATGTGCGCAGCATCTTGCTGGCCTCCTGAGAGCTCATTGCCACCTCCTGCATAGAACGGAGTACACCTTGTTCGCCCGCTGACGAAGGCGAAAATACGGACATGTCGTCAGACATAGCGAACCTCAAATGTTGTCGAAAGTGTAAGACAGTTGACTACTATCGCAATGTCACACTGCGATAACAACCCATAAACAGCCTGAATGTCCAGCACGGTATGCTGAAACACCGTCTGTGCGACCGGTTTCTTGTTCATATGATTGTAAAACACGTACCCGGGGTTTGAAGGACCGCCCGGAGAAACCACGAGAAAACCCCTTTATAAAAAGGAGAGCCCTTGTCCAGTCCTCACAGCGCCGTGCCGGCCCTGGAATCCTGAGTAGCGCCGAGATGGGTATAACTTCGGCAGATTTGAATAGCAGAAATGCAGGTAATGGGGGACAAATGCACGCCAGAACGGCGCGACTGATTCAGCGAAAAAAGACGGTTCATTATCTCGTATCACCTCCACGCCAGCCTCCTGAGACCAGCGACAAGCCAAAGCTAAAAGTCCACTGCTTAACCCGGCTGGAAGTGGCGTCACGATAACCTGGTATCGTGCGCTTTTTTGATGAGCCGCGCGCGGCGTTTTATACCGATTCGGACGCCAAAATGCAAAATAAAAATGTGTAAAAAATGTCTCCGTCAGGAAATATTTCCACCCGCCGAAAAACGCCTTTGCGACCGACGTCAAAAAAAGCTGGAAATTGGATGAATATCTGACCTAAAATAGCCGTCCAGATGTTAATCCATCTATACTGATTAACACTCAGACTTCTTGTGGCTTAACCTATATGCCAGAGAGGATTATCCCGTTGATGGCCCTACCACACGATAGTTTGAGCTCCCCGTATTCATTCAGGTGAAATAAACATGGCAAAACACCTCTTTACGTCCGAGTCCGTATCTGAAGGGCATCCTGACAAAATTGCTGACCAAATCTCCGACGCCGTTCTGGATGCAATCCTGGAACAGGATCCGAAGGCGCGCGTAGCATGTGAAACCTACGTCAAAACCGGCATGGTGCTGGTAGGTGGTGAAATCACTACCAGCGCGTGGGTCGATATCGAAGAGATCACCCGCAACACGGTTCGCGAAATTGGCTATGTGCATTCTGATATGGGCTTTGACGCCAACTCCTGCGCCGTGCTGAGCGCTATTGGCAAGCAGTCCCCGGATATCAACCAGGGCGTTGACCGCGCTGACCCGCTGGAGCAGGGCGCAGGCGATCAGGGCCTGATGTTCGGTTACGCAACCAACGAAACCGATGTGCTGATGCCGGCGCCGGTGACCTATGCGCACCGTCTGGTGCAGCGTCAGGCCGAAGTACGTAAAAACGGTACCCTGCCGTGGCTGCGCCCGGATGCAAAAAGCCAGGTCACCTTCCAGTATGATGACGGTAAAATCATCGGTATCGACGCGGTGGTGCTGTCAACTCAGCACGCGGAAGATATCGATCAGAAATCCCTGCAAGAAGCAGTGATGGAAGAAATTATCAAGCCGGTTCTGCCGACCGAATGGCTGAGCAGCGCCACCAAGTTCTTCATCAACCCGACCGGACGTTTCGTCATCGGCGGCCCGATGGGCGACTGCGGTCTGACCGGCCGTAAAATTATCGTTGATACCTACGGCGGTATGGCACGTCACGGCGGCGGCGCGTTTTCGGGCAAAGATCCGTCCAAAGTTGACCGTTCTGCAGCGTACGCGGCGCGTTATGTCGCGAAAAACATCGTTGCCGCCGGTCTGGCTGACCGCTGTGAAATTCAGGTTTCCTACGCTATCGGCGTTGCAGAACCGACCTCCATCATGGTGGAAACCTTTGGTACTGAGAAAGTGCCGGGCGAGCAGCTGATTGGGCTGGTCCGCGAGTTCTTCGACCTGCGTCCGTACGGACTTATCCAGATGCTGGATCTGCTGCATCCGATCTACAAAGAAACGGCGGCATACGGTCACTTTGGCCGCGAACACTTCCCGTGGGAAAAAACCGACAAAGCAGCGCAGCTGCGTGACGCGGCCGGTCTGAAATAAGCCCGACTCTCCCATTCCGTAAGGCCAGCGTCCGCTGGCCTTTTTTATTTCCCGCCCCGGCTATTTCTTGGCTTTGCTCACATGAAAGCGATTACATACATTCTTCATGAATCCTGAAGATAATGATTTTACGTCGCAAAAATAAATTTTATATTATTGATAAATAAAAAATAACCCACAAATTAGACACAATAACAAATGTAAACGATTACACTAATGTGATCTTATTCACGTATTTTTACGTCCTGTTCCCCTACCCTTCGTCTGTACAAAAACTTACAAAACCACGTGGAGGGCATCATGCCTGGCAATATAAAACAGGGGCGTTCGAACAAGGCGATTACGTTCTTTGTCTGTTTTCTCGCCGCCCTGGCAGGACTTCTTTTCGGCCTTGATATCGGCGTGATTGCGGGGGCCTTACCGTTTATCACCCACGAATTTCAGATAAGCCCCCACACCCAGGAGTGGGTCGTGAGCTCAATGATGTTCGGCGCCGCCGTCGGCGCGATCGGCAGCGGCTGGCTCTCCTACCGTATGGGACGCAAGAAAAGCCTGATGATCGGCGCCATCCTGTTCGTCATCGGCTCGCTGTGCTCCGCCGCCGCGCCGAACGTCGAAGTGCTGATTATCTCCCGCGTGCTGCTGGGTCTCGCGGTCGGCGTGGCGTCCTACACCGCGCCGCTGTATCTGTCTGAAATCGCGCCGGAGAAAATCCGCGGCAGCATGATTTCCATGTATCAGCTGATGATCACCATCGGTATTCTCGGCGCTTACCTGTCCGATACCGCTTTCAGCTACAGCGGCGAATGGCGCTGGATGCTCGGCGTTATCATCATCCCGGCGATCCTGCTGCTGATCGGCGTCTTCTTCCTGCCCGACAGCCCGCGCTGGTATGCGGCAAAGCGCCGCTTTAACGATGCGGAGCGGGTGCTGATGCGTCTGCGCGACACCAGCGCTGAAGCGAGAAAAGAGCTCGATGAAATCCGTGAAAGCCTGAAGGTAAAACAGAGCGGCTGGGCGCTGTTCAAAGACAACAGCAACTTCCGCCGCGCAGTGTTCCTCGGCGTGCTGCTGCAGGTGATGCAGCAGTTTACCGGTATGAACGTCATCATGTACTACGCGCCGAAAATCTTCGAACTGGCCGGTTACGCCAATACCAACGAGCAGATGTGGGGCACCGTTATCGTCGGCCTGACCAACGTGCTGGCAACCTTTATCGCTATCGGCCTTGTTGACCGCTGGGGGCGTAAGCCAACGCTTATCCTCGGCTTTATCGTGATGGCCGTCGGCATGGGCGTGCTGGGCAGCATGATGCATATCGGCATCCACTCCGCCGCCATGCAGTATGTCGCCGTTCTGATGCTGCTGCTGTTTATCGTCGGTTTCGCAATGAGCGCCGGGCCGCTTATCTGGGTGCTGTGTTCTGAAATTCAGCCGCTGAAAGGCCGCGACTTTGGTATTACCTGTTCTACCGCAACCAACTGGATCGCTAACATGATCGTCGGCGCTACCTTCCTGACCATGCTCAACTCGCTGGGCAGCGCCAATACCTTCTGGGTGTACGGCGCGCTGAACGTGCTGTTCATCGTCCTGACGCTGTGGCTCATTCCGGAAACGAAAAACGTGTCTCTGGAGCATATCGAACGCAATCTGATGCAGGGCCGTCCGCTGCGCGAAATCGGCGCCCGCGACTAACCGGCAGCGCTTCCTCCCTCACGGGAGGAAGCTTCCCCTTGCGCTCCCCCGCCCGCCGCTCTATGCTCTGCCCCTATGAAAACCCCCCGTCTTCCTTTCGCCCTGCAACAGGCCGTTATGCGCAGCCTGCGGGAAAAGCTCGCCCAGGCAAACCTCAGACTTGGCCGCTCTTATCCTGAACCTGCGCTGAGCTGGAAACAGCGCGGCACCTCCGCCGGTACGGCGTGGCTACAGGAGTATGAAATTCGCCTCAACCCGGTGCTGCTGCTGGAAAATCAGCAGGCGTTCATTGAGGAAGTCGTCCCCCACGAACTGGCGCACCTGCTGGTGTGGAAGCACTTTGGCCGCGTCGCGCCGCACGGCAAGGAGTGGAAATGGATGATGGAGAGCGTGCTCGGCGTCCCCGCCAGACGCACTCACCAGTTCGAACTGGACTCCGTGCGCAAAAACACCTTTCCCTACCGCTGCCGGTGCCAGCAGCATCAGCTCACCGTCCGCCGCCATAACCGCGTCGTGCGCGGCGAAGCCGTTTACCGCTGCGTTCGCTGCGGCGATCCGCTGGTGGCGGAAAAGTAACCTTTGGAAATAACTGGAAGTTTTCTGATCTGACTGATTGCATCTGACAACAGCATTCGCTACGTTGCGGGCTCGTTTTGACACGGAGTTCGTGATGTCCCGTTTCCCCATTTTCGCGATGACGCTCATCGCCACTACGCTCTCCGGCCAGGCTCTGGCCGAGGGCATCAACAGCTTCTCGCAGGCAAAAGCCGCGGGGGTCAAAGTGAATGCCGACGTACCCGGCGATTTCTACTGCGGCTGTAAAATCAACTGGCAGGGTAAGAAAGGCGTTATCGACCTGGAATCCTGCGGCTACAAAGTGCGCAAAAACGAGGATCGCGCCAGCCGGGTGGAATGGGAGCATGTGGTTCCCGCCTGGCAGTTTGGCCACCAGCGCCAGTGCTGGCAGGACGGCGGGCGGAAAAACTGCGCCAAAGACCCGGTTTATCGCCAGATGGAAAGCGATATGCACAACCTGCAGCCTGCCGTCGGCGAAGTGAACGGCGATCGCGGCAACTTTATGTACGGCCAGTGGAACGGCGGTGAAGGCCAGTACGGCCAGTGCGCAATGAAGGTGGATTTTAAAGACAAGGTCGCCGAGCCGCCCGAGCGCGCCCGCGGCGCCATCGCCCGCACCTACTTCTACATGCGCGACCGCTATAACCTGACGCTCTCCCGCCAGCAAACGCAGCTTTTCACCGCCTGGGATAAACAATATCCGGTCACCGGCTGGGAGTGCCAGCGCGACGAACGCATCGCCGCAGTCCAGGGCAACCACAACCCATACGTCCAGCGCGCTTGCCAGGCGCAAAAGAGCTAACCTACACTAGCGGCAATTGTTCATTACCACCGGATACGAAGAGCTATGCGCATTCCCCGCATCTATCACCCTGAACCTGTCACCGTGGGCCAGCAGATGGCCCTTTCCGACGACGCCGCAAACCATGTAGGCCGCGTGCTGCGCATGGGCATCGGCCAGGCTATTCAGCTGTTCGACGGCAGTAATCAGCTGTTTGACGCCGAAATTGTCCACGCCGATAAAAAAAGCGTACGGGTTACGGTGCTGAAGGGGGAAACCGACGATCGCGAATCGCCGCTGCATATCCACCTGGGCCAGGTGATGTCCCGCGGCGAAAAAATGGAATTCACCATCCAGAAATCGATCGAACTGGGTGTAAGCCTCATTACGCCACTTTTTTCCGAGCGCTGCGGCGTTAAACTGGATGCTGAACGTCTGAACAAAAAGATCCAACAGTGGCAAAAGATCGCCATCGCCGCCTGCGAGCAGTGCGGCCGCAATCGGATCCCGGAGATCCGTCCGGCGATGGATCTGGAACAGTGGTGCGCCGAGCAGGATGACGCGTTAAAGCTCAATCTGCATCCTCGCGCCAGCGCCAGCATCAACACGCTGCCGCAGCCGGTCGAGCGCGTACGTCTGCTGATCGGCCCTGAAGGCGGGCTGTCGGCGGATGAAATCGCCATGACCGCCCGCTACCGGTTTACTGATATCCTGTTGGGACCCCGCGTTCTGCGTACTGAGACCACTGCGCTCACCGCCATTACCGCACTGCAGGTGCGCTTCGGCGACCTGGGCTAAAGGAGAAGAACAATGATTAAGCTCGGCATCGTGATGGACCCCATCGCGAAGATCAACATCAAAAAAGATTCCAGCTTCGCTATGTTGCTGGAAGCGCAGCGTCGCGGCTACGAACTCCACTATATGGAGATGAACGATCTCTACCTCATCAACGGTGAGGCCCGCGCCCATACCCGCACCCTGAGCGTCGAGCAAAATTACGATGGCTGGTACAGCTTTACCGGCGAGCAGGATTTGGCCCTGGCCGATCTCGACGTTATCCTGATGCGTAAGGATCCGCCGTTTGATACCGAGTATATCTACGCCACCTATATCCTTGAACGCGCCGAAGAGAAAGGCACGCTTATTGTCAACAAGCCGCAGAGCCTGCGCGACTGCAACGAAAAGCTGTTTACCGCCTGGTTTGCCGACCTGACGCCGGAAACGCTGGTGACCCGCAGCAAGGCGCAGCTGAAAGCGTTCTGGGAAAAGCACGGCGATATCATCCTCAAGCCGCTGGATGGCATGGGCGGCGCGTCGATTTTCCGCGTGAAGCAGGGCGACCCGAACCTGTCGGTGATTGCCGAAACGCTGACGGAGCTCGGCAGCCGCTATTGCATGGCGCAGAACTACCTGCCGGCCATCAAAGACGGCGACAAGCGCGTCCTGGTGGTTGACGGCGAGCCGGTGCCTTACTGCCTGGCGCGCATTCCGCAGGGCGGAGAAACCCGCGGCAATCTGGCCGCAGGCGGCCGCGGCGAACCGCGCCCGCTCTCCGAGAGCGACTGGGAGATTGCCCGTAAGGTGGCGCCGACGCTAAAAGAAAAAGGCCTGATTTTCGTCGGCCTCGACATCATTGGCGATCGCCTGACGGAAATTAACGTCACCAGCCCTACCTGCATCCGCGAAATCGAAGCAGAATTCCCGATTTCCATCACCGGTATGCTGATGGACGCAATCGAAAAGCGTCTGCAAAAGTAACCGCCCGGAGGGCAAGGATGCCCTCTGAACTCGACAGCACCCAGGTTTCCCCGCATACTGGGTGCTGCTTTTTAAACCAGGAAACAGAACCTCTGACAATGAATTTACAGCACCACTTTCTGATTGCCATGCCTGCTCTCCAGGATCCGATGTTCCGTCGCTCCGTCGTCTACATTTGTGAATATAACGACGATGGCGCAATGGGGATCATCATCAATAAACCAATGGAAAATCTGAAGGTTGAAGGGATTCTGGAAAAATTGAAGATCGCGCCAGAGTCGCGCGACCCGGCGATCAAACTGGATAAACCGGTGATGCTTGGCGGCCCGCTGGCGGAGGATCGCGGCTTTATCCTGCATACGCCTCCGGCGATGTTTTCCTCCAGCATTCGTATTTCCGACAACACCGTGATTACCACCTCCCGCGACGTACTGGAAACGCTCGGTACCGCCGGGCAGCCCTCTGAAGTGCTGGTCGCGCTTGGTTACGCCTCCTGGGAAAAGGGCCAGCTTGAGCAGGAGATCCTCGATAACACCTGGCTCACCGCGCCTGCGGACATGAATATTCTGTTTAAAACGCCGATCGCCGACCGCTGGCGCGACGCGGCAAAGCTTATCGGTATTGATATCCAGACGATGCCTGGCGTCGCGGGGCACGCCTGATGAGCGGTACGCTGATAGCCTTCGATTTTGGCACCAAAAGTATTGGCGTTGCCGTCGGGCAGCGCATTACCGGCACCGCCCGCCCGCTCAGCGCGCTAAAAGCCCAGGACGGCACCCCCGACTGGAACGCCGTTGAGAAAATTTTAACCGAGTGGCAGCCGGACGCGGTTATCGTCGGGCTGCCGCTGAATATGGACGGCACCGAGCAGCCGCTGACCGCGCGCGCGCGCAAATTTGCCAACAAGCTGCATGGCCGCTTTGGCGTCAAAATTGAGCTGCACGACGAACGGTTAAGTACGGTTGAAGCCCGCGCTGGGCTGTTTGAACACGGCGGCTACCGGGCGCTGAACAAAGGCCGCGTCGATTCGGCGTCGGCGGTCATTATCCTCGAAAGTTATTTCGAGCAGGGTTACTAAAGATTCCTCTCAGCCGCAGGGCTGAGAGGAAAACGCCCCATCAGTGGCGCAGATTCTCGTTCGCCCAGCTGACCGCCTGGGTGCGGTTTTTAACGCTTAACTTACGAAAAACATTATAAAGATGCGTACGCACCGTGTTTTCGCTAATGAACAGCGCACGCGCAATATCCATATTTGTTGCGCCGCAGCGTAATTCGTTAAGGATCTCACACTCCCGCTCCGTCAGCGGAATATTCTCAGCCTCGCCTGATGATTGTTCCGCGGCATACATCGCCGGGTGCATCACGCTCAATTCAGCCGTCTGCTCGCCGTTCAGCACGGCCTTGACGCCCTCAATTAAGCGCGATCCATCATCGTCATGGCGGAATACGCCATACAGCGCAGGCCATTTCGCCATTTCGTATAGCTCATACTTTTGCTCACTATTAATAATAAGCAAACGTGGATTCTCTACCTGCGATTGAATAATATCCCGCCAGATCCCATTCAGTTTTTTATTCGACACGGCGATATCAAACAGGATCACCGTGCCGCGAGCGACATGCTGCACCAGTGGCTTATTAATATTATGCACATCAACAGAAACTGAAAGAATATCAGACAGATAGCTAGCAAATGCATTTGCCTGAACGGAAGGATGGGTGATAAGAAATAGCTGTCGTGACTCGCCTGCATTCTCTAAAGAATCAAACATTTAAAAACTCTCCGTAGTTGAATTTCACCGTCATGGCGATTAAATGGTTCAAAAAAACACAAACAACTTACATTAATATTTGAAAATAAATCTTACAAAATGAAACATTATTTCATGAGAAATATCCTATTTCCGCAAACAGGATAGAACGAATACCCAAGAGGTGTCAAAAGAGAATCATCCTTTTTTTCTAGCATTCAACAATATAATCTCACGCATAACACGAACATGCACAACACATGTATCAAAGAGGTTGTTTATTCAACAGTTATTATAGTCCTGAGTAATTATTCGTAAATATCCGATTGCATTAGCCAGCCTTAATATCAACATTAATATAACATTAACGTTAATTAAGTATAAAGCTTACCGACAGGATTTCGTATTTTTCACACCCCGGAAAATTGACGTTACATTTTTCCCTCGGCAATCCGCTGCTGATGGCTTTGGGCGTAGGTTTGCATCCCGGCCTGCTGCCCTGTCTGCATCACGCCTGCCAGCTGGTGCGTTTTCCCCTCGCGAATCAAGCTAGCGGTCGCCGCGGTGTTGATCAGCAGCTCATACAGCGCCACCCTTCCCCCCAGCCTGCCGGGCAGCAGCTTCTGCGCCAGCACCGCGCACAGGCTACCGGCAAGCTGGCTGCGGACGGTCTCTTTTTCCCCGGCAGGGAAGCTGTCAATGAGCCGCTCCACGGCCTGCGCCGCGCCGCGGGTGTGCAGGGTCGCCAGTACCAGATGGCCGGTTTCCGCCGCCGTCAGCGCCAGACGGATAGTTTCAGCATCACGCAGCTCTCCCAGCAGCAGAACATCCGGGTCCTGGCGCAATGCGCTTCGCAGCGCGGCGGCATAGGACGCGCAGTGCAAACCCACCTCCCGTTGCTCAATCAGACACCGCGCGCTGTGATGGACAAACTCCACCGGATCTTCAAGCGTGAGAATATGCCCGTCCCGCTGCTGGTTAAGAGAATCCACCATCGCGGCAAGCGTCGTGGACTTGCCGCTGCCGGTCGCGCCGGTCACCAGAATAATCCCGCTCTCGGCGTCGAGCAGCGAAGGGATCGCCGCAGGCGCCCCCAGCGTCGAAAGCTGCGGGCAGGAGACCGGCAGCAGGCGCAGAACCACCGAAACGCCCCGACAGTGCACGGACGCATTGCCGCGAAGGCGCTGACCGCCTCCGGCATCCACGGCAAAATCCACCTGGCGATCCTCGCGCCACTGCCGCTGCTGCGCCGCATTAAGCCAGCCGTCGAGCAGCATAGGGAGATCCGGCGACGGAAAAGGCGCGGGCTCGAGACGCCCTTCTCGCCGCCAGCGCGCCTGCATGCAACTACACAGGTGTAGATCCGAAACGTTATGCTTTACACTAAGGGACACAATTTCCTGCATATCCATATGATCATCCTGAAAATGAACGACATTGCGCATAACCTGGCACAGGTCCGGGATAAAATCTCAGCCGCCGCGGCACAATGCGGCCGCGCTCCAGAAGAAGTGACGCTGCTTGCAGTCAGTAAAACGAAACCTGTAAGCGCCGTCGAAGAAGCCATCGCCGCAGGTCAGCGCGCGTTTGGCGAAAACTACGTTCAGGAAGGGGTGGAGAAAATCCGCCATTTCCAGCAGGCCGGAGCGACGGGCCTGCAGTGGCACTTTATCGGCCCGCTGCAGTCCAACAAAAGCCGTCTGGTCGCCGAGCACTTCGACTGGTGCCATACCGTCGACAGGCTGCGTATCGCCAGCCGCCTGAGCGAGCAGCGTCCGGCGGACATGGCGCCGCTTAACGTACTGATTCAGGTCAATATCAGCGATGAGGACAGCAAGTCCGGCATTCCCCCTGAGGCCGTCGATGAACTGGCCGCCGAAGTGGCGGCGCTGCCCGGCCTGGTGCTTCGTGGGTTAATGGCCATCCCGGCGCCAGAGTCAGAATATGTAAGGCAGTTTGCGGTAGCCCAGCGAATGGCGGTAGCATTCGGGCGACTGAAAGCGCAATACGCCACGGTGGATACGCTCTCTCTGGGCATGTCTGATGATATGGAAGCCGCGATTGCGGCGGGTAGCACGATGGTTCGCATTGGCACCGCCATTTTCGGTGCCCGCGATTACACAAAACAATAAGGAAAACTGAGGAACGCCATGAAGACGTTGACTTTCCTGCTCTCAACGGTCATTGAGCTGTACACGATGGTGATGCTGCTGCGCGTCTGGCTGCAGTGGGCGCGCTGTGATTTTTACAACCCCTTCTCCCAGTTTGTGGTGAAGGCGACCCAGCCCGTCGTCGGGCCGCTGCGCCGCGTTATTCCGTCCATGGGGCCGATTGACAGCTCCTCGCTGCTGGTAGCGTTCGTCCTGTGCGTTCTCAAGGCTATCGTGCTGTTCATGGTCATCACCTTCCAGCCGATTATCTGGATTGCCGCCGTTCTGATTCTGCTGAAAACCATCGGCCTGCTGATTTTCTGGGTGCTGCTGGTGATGGCGGTGATGAGCTGGGTAAGCCAGGGCCGCAGCCCGGTAGAGTTTGTGCTGATGCAGCTCGCCGATCCGCTGCTGCGCCCGATTCGCAACCTGCTGCCGTCAATGGGCGGTATTGATTTCTCGCCGATGATCCTTGTCCTGCTGCTGTACGTGATTAACATGGGCATCGCCGAACTGCTACAGGCCACGGGCAACATGCTGCTGCCGGGGCTGTGGATGGCGCTATGAGTGCTGTCGAAACCTGTAGCGACGGGCTTATCTTACGGCTGTATATTCAGCCGAAAGCCAGCCGCGACAGCCTGGTGGGGCTGCATGGCGACGAACTCAAAGTCGCCATTACCGCCCCGCCGGTAGACGGACAGGCCAACGCGCATCTGGTCAAATTCCTCGCTAAACAGTTTCGCGTGGCGAAAAGCCAGGTGATAATCGAGAAAGGCGAGCTCGGTCGCCACAAGCAGGTCAGAATTATTCATCCGCACCAGATCCCGACGAACGTCGCGGCGCTAACGAATTAGGGTATCCCATGCAAAAAGTTGTCCTCGCCACCGGTAACGCCGGTAAAGTGCGTGAGCTCGCCTCGCTGCTGAGCGATTTTGGTCTGGACGTCGTTGCCCAGACCGAGCTGAACGTTGAATCCGCTGAAGAAACCGGCCTGACGTTTCTCGAAAACGCCATACTGAAAGCGCGCCACGCCGCGCAGATTACCGGCCTGCCCGCCATTGCCGACGACTCTGGGCTGGCGGTCGATGCGCTGGGCGGCGCGCCTGGGATCTACTCCGCGCGCTATTCAGGCGTTGACGCCACCGATCGGCAAAACCTTGAGAAGCTGCTGGTGGCGCTGAAAGACGTCCCCGACGCGCAGCGCCAGGCGCAGTTCCACTGCGCGCTGGTCTATCTGCGCCATGCGGAGGATCCCACACCGATCGTCTGCCTCGGACGCTGGCCTGGCGTAATTACCCACGCCCCTTCCGGCAACGGCGGCTTCGGCTACGACCCGATTTTCTACGTACCGGGCGAAGGTAAAACCGCCGCCGAGTTAACCCGTGAAGAAAAGAGCGCCATCTCGCACCGCGGGCAGGCGCTGAAACAGTTACTAAACGCATTACGTAATGGCTGATTTATGCACAAACCGCCTCTGAGCCTCTACATTCATATTCCCTGGTGCGTGCAGAAATGCCCGTACTGCGACTTCAACTCGCACGCGCTGAAGGGCGAAGTGCCGCACGACGACTACGTCCAGCATCTGCTTGCCGATCTGGATAACGAGACGGCGTACGCGCAGGGACGTGACGTGAAGAGCATTTTCATCGGCGGCGGAACGCCCAGCCTGCTGTCGGGCGCGGCGATGCAGACGCTGCTCGACGGCGTGCGCGCGCGCCTGAACCTGGCGGCGGATGCGGAAATCACCATGGAGGCCAACCCGGGAACCGTGGAGGCCGATCGCTTTGTCGACTACCAGCGCGCCGGCGTGAACCGTATTTCGATAGGCGTGCAGAGCTTCAGCGAGCCTAAGCTTAAGCGTCTGGGGCGCATCCACGGGCCGCAGGAAGCCAAACGCGCGGCGAATCTGGCAAGCGGCCTTGGGCTTCGCAGCTTTAATCTCGACTTAATGCACGGTCTGCCGGACCAGTCTCTGGAAGAGGCGCTGGATGATTTGCGCCAGGCCATTGCGCTTAACCCGCCGCACCTGTCGTGGTATCAGTTGACCATTGAGCCGAACACGCTGTTTGGCTCGCGACCGCCGGTGCTGCCGGACGACGACGCGCTGTGGGACATCTTCGAGCAGGGTCATCAGCTGCTGACGGCAGCAGGCTACCAGCAGTATGAAACCTCGGCGTATGCGAAACCGGGTTTCCAGTGCCAGCACAACCTGAACTACTGGCGCTTCGGCGACTATCTGGGCATTGGCTGCGGCGCGCATGGCAAGATCACCTTTCCGGACGGGCGCATTCTGCGTACCACCAAAACGCGCCACCCGCGCGGCTATATGCAGGGGCGGTATCTGGAAAACCAGCGCGACGTCGACGATGCCGACAAACCGTTTGAATTTTTTATGAACCGTTTTCGTTTACTGGAACCCGCGCCGCGCGCCGAATTCGCGCGCTATACCGGGCTTTGCGAAAGCGTGATTCGCGGGCAGCTTGATGAAGCCATCGCGCAGGGCTATCTGACTGAGGACGCGCAGTGCTGGCAAATTACCGAGCACGGTAAGCTGTTCCTGAATTCCCTTCTGGAACTGTTCCTCGCCGAGTAACCCCTTCTTGTGATGCCCTGGCCGGACGGCCAGGGCGAGCGTACGGATTAGTACTGGTTAAACATTTCCTGAATTTGCTTCGGATCTTTGGTTTGGGTCAGCGCCAGCTGCAGCAGCACGCGGGCTTTTTGCGGGTTCAGCGAACCAGAGGCGACAAAGCCATATTTCGCATCATCCACTTCCGCATCGCGGGTGGTGTAGCCTGTCGGCACGCGCGATGAGCGAACCACGACGGTGCCCTTATGCGCGGCGGTCGCAAGGGTATCGAACACGGTCTTATACAGGTTACCGTTGCCGACACCGGCGCTGACGATCCCTTCGTAGCCGGCGTCCACCAGCGCTTTCGCCGGCAGGTCGGAGGCATTGGCATAGTTATAGATAATGCCCACCTTCGGCAGCTCGCTCAGCTTCGATACGTCAAACGGCGTAGAGGTAGTGTGCTTACGCGCCGGGGTGCGCTGATAATCAATTTTGCCGTTATGGATATAGCCCAGCGGGCCAAAGTTGACGGACTTGAACGTCGCAACATCGGTGGTATTGGTTTTGGTGACGTCGCGCCCGTCCAGCACGGTATCATTCATCACGACCATCACCCCGCGGTTGGCCGACTGCGGGTCAACGGCAGCGGCGACCGCGTTATAGAGGTTAAACGGACCATCGGCGCTCATGGAGGTCGACGGACGCATTGCGCCAACCAGCACCACCGGCTTATTACATTTCACCGTCAGGTCGAGGAAATAGGCGGTTTCCTCCATGGTGTCGGTACCGTGGGTAATAACAAACCCATCGGTCTTATCGCAGTCGGCGTTAATTTTCTTCGCCAGCGTCAGCCAGACCTGATCATTCATATCCTGCGAACCGATATTAACGACCTGCTCGCCCTTCACCACCGCCAGTTCTTTTAGCTGCGGCACCGCGTTAACCAAATTCTCTACGCCGACTTTACCGGCGGTATAGTTGGATTTCGTTGCCGAATCACCGCCCCCGGCAATGGTCCCACCGGTTGCCAGAATAGTGACGTGAGGCAAAGCGAGGGCCGCACCGCTGAACCCCATAACTACCGTGAGAAGCGCCGTTTTCCCAAAAAACTCCATGTTATTTCTCCAGTTATGTGAATTTGTCGCATTATCCCAGCGTCAAAGATGAATAACGTGACGGCGGCCTACTAACCAGATAAATATCTTTTTAGATTTACTATTTTTAGAGATGGATACCAAAGCGGCAGGGAATGACAATATATTCCTGAAATCATTTCTGGAACAATTGATACATATCGAGAATAAAATCGCTGGAAGCGGGATTCCATTTTTTATCTTTTGCGCTGGCGGGAAAAGGAGCGTCTGGCAGAGTAAGGGGATGGAAAAAATTCGAATACACGCACGATGCCTCAGGCGTGAACTGACCCAGGAAGAACGCAGGCTTTGGTATTTATTACGCAGCCGGCGTTTCGCGCATTGTAAATTCCGGCGCCAGCACCCGGTGGGTAGCTATATTCTCGACTTTGCCTGCTGCGAGGCCAGGCTCTGCATTGAGCTTGATGGAGGGCAACACAGCGAACACCAGAGTTATGATGTCCGACGCACGCAGTGGCTGAGCCAGCAAGGCTGGAGAGTTTTACGTTTCTGGAATAATGAGTTATGGGAAAACGAAGAGGGCGTATTGCTAACGATTTATGAAAGTTTGCAGGCGCGATTACCCTCACCCCGCCCCTCTCCCTGAAAGGGAGAGGGAGCACTGCAAGCCAGTCCCCTCTCCCTGAAAGGGAGAGGGCCAGGGTGAGGGGAACCCCGTCAGCTTACTTCAGCCCACTCACCAGCGCCTTGCGGCTCTGTTCGAGGGCGGTCACGCGGCCGCACACGTCTTTACCAAACTTCTGGAAATCCGCTTCCTGGTTTTTCCATTCGTCCTGAATGGCCGTCTGCAGGCCGCCGAGGCTGCCTAAAATACCCTGCAGCGGGTTACCGCCGCCTTTCAGTACGGCTTTCGCCCCCATCTCGTTGATGCTGTCCTGCAGGATGCCGCCCATCGCCTGATTCACCAGTTGCTGCCCGTCGGCGCGAACCTGGTCGACGCCCTTGTAGTGGAACGTCAGGCCATCGGAACGATGCTCGATAATGCGGTTCATCTGCTCTTTAAGCTGAGCGTCGAGTTTGGTCAGACGGCCGTGCATATTGCTGCTGGCGCCTACCTGCTCGGTGATTATCTTATCCAGCGCCACACGCCCCTTCTCGACGCGGGAACGCGCGCCCTCGTCAATCCACGGCAGCGCGCTTCGCAGATCGGTCTGATAATCTTTCGCCTGCTCGCGCTGAGCCGCGCTGAGCGTGTACTGCTTGCCGTTATAGGTCACGTTGCCATCCGGCGTGATAACCAGGTCGCCGTTCTCTCCTTTAACCTGGACGGTTTGCGGCTTGAGGATCACATCGTCACGCGGGGTGACGCTGCACTGATAGTCCGCCTGTGCCGCGAATGCCGTTACGGAAAGAGCCGCCGCCAGCAGCGTTTTGCGCATCATAGTTACTCCTGTAAAGACAAAACGGGCCAGCATTTGCTGGCCCCTTGTGCGTACTTAGTCCCACCAGACGTCAAAAAGTTCGCTCAGACGAACATCGCCGAACTGGCGGTCTTCGAGCCACTTGCGCACGGCGGCCTGATGCTCTTCGGTGCATTTGCCAATTTCCTGCATGCAGATAAGACCTTCCCATGCCAGATAGCCGCTGCCGTCAAACGCCAGCTTGTTCGGCTCAATTACCTCATTGATAAACTCATCAACGGTTTTATCGATCTGCTCTTCGCTGGTACCTTCCGGGAAACGCCACGCGACCGAAAATCCTAATTCCTGGAATTCGTCGATATGCATTTTCTTACGCAGACGACGGCTACGGTTCTTCGCCATTATTTTACCCTCTCGAACATTAAGTCCCATACGCCGTGGCCAAGACGATGGCCACGCTGTTCAAATTTGGTGACCGGACGCGAATCCGGACGCGGTACATAGTCATTGCTCTCAGAGAGGTTTTTATAACCGTCCAGAGAGGACATCACTTCCAGCATATGCTCCGCATACGCTTCCCAGTCGGTCGCCATGTGGAATACGCCGCCCAGCTTGAGCTTGCTTTTTACCAGTTCGGCAAACGGCGCCTGAACGATACGGCGTTTATTATGACGCGCTTTGTGCCATGGGTCAGGGAAAAAGAGTTGCACCATGTTAAGGGAATTATCCGCAATCATGGTGTGCAGCACTTCGACTGCGTCGTGACACATCACGCGCAGGTTTTCCACGCCCTCTTCATGGGCGGAGGAGAGGCAGGCGCCGACGCCCGGGGAATGCACTTCAATACCGAGGAAATTCTGTTCCGGGTTCGCCTTCGCCATCGTGACCAGCGAGGCGCCCATGCCAAACCCGATTTCCAGGGTAATGGGCGCAGCACGGCCAAACAGCGCCGCGAAATCGACCGGCTGCTCGCTGAACTCAACGCCCATCACCGGCCAGTAATGGTCCAGCGCGTGCTGCTGCCCTTTGGTCAGGCGGCCCTGGCGGCGGACGAAGCTACGAATACGGCGCAGCGGGCGGCCGTTTTCATCAAATTCCGGTGAGATGACGTCGTTAATCATAAAAATTCAGTCTGCTTGTTTGATTGTTCGGGAAACGGGCATTATCCAAAGTTAAAGATACTATGCAAGCATGGGAAAGATCCTGTTTACACGATGGGGTCGCTGTGCTGCAATCTGCGTCCTTAGTCAATGCGAAGCGGTGACCATGCAACCCTCAGAATTTTCAGCCCAGGTGCTGGACTGGTACGACAAATATGGGCGTAAGACCCTCCCCTGGCAAATAGAGAAGACGCCTTACAAAGTATGGCTCTCTGAGGTGATGTTGCAACAGACGCAGGTCGCCACGGTTATCCCCTATTTTGAACGCTTTATGGCGCGTTTCCCGACGGTGACCGACCTCGCCAACGCGCCGCTCGACGAGGTGCTGCACCTGTGGACCGGCCTCGGCTACTACGCGCGGGCGCGTAATCTGCATAAGGCGGCGCAGCAGGTCGCCACGCTGCACAATGGGCAGTTCCCGGAAACGTTTGATGAGGTCGCCGCGCTGCCGGGCGTCGGGCGCTCCACCGCGGGCGCGATTCTTTCGCTCTCGCTCGGTCAGCATTTCCCCATCCTCGACGGCAACGTCAAGCGCGTGCTGGCGCGCTGCTATGCCGTCGGCGGCTGGCCGGGGAAAAAAGAGGTGGAAAACCGCCTGTGGCAGATAAGCGAAGCGGTCACCCCGGCAAAAGGCGTTGAACGCTTTAACCAGGCGATGATGGATCTTGGTGCGATGGTCTGCACCCGTTCAAAACCAAAGTGCGAGCTCTGCCCTCTCGGCAACGGTTGTGAAGCCAAAGCCAGCAGCAGCTGGGCGCAGTATCCCGGCAAGAAACCAAAGCAGACCCTGCCGGAACGCAGCGGCTATTTTCTGCTAATGCAGCAGGATAACGACGTGCTGCTCCTTCAGCGTCCGCCCAGCGGTCTGTGGGGCGGGCTGTTTTGCTTCCCGCAGTTCGCCGATGAAGCGGCGCTGCGCGAGTGGCTGGCGCAGCGCCAGATAAAGGCCGATAATCTGACCCAGCTTACCGCCTTTCGCCATACATTCAGCCACTTCCATCTGGATATCGTTCCGATGTGGCTTACCGTGCACTCCAGCGCCGCATGCATGGATGAAGGCGGCGCTCTCTGGTATAACTTAGCCCAGCCGCCGTCCGTCGGTTTGGCGGCTCCCGTGGAGCGCCTGTTACAGCAGTTACGCGCCGGAGCGCTGGCGTAAACGCTCCGGCCAAAGAAGAGGATTGATAATGAGCAGAACCATTTTTTGTACCTTCCTGCAGCGCGATGCTGAGGGCCAGGATTTCCAGCTTTATCCGGGCGAGCTCGGCAAACGCATCTATAACGAAATCTCCAAGGAAGCCTGGGCGCAGTGGCAGCATAAGCAAACCATGCTGATCAACGAGAAGAAGCTCAACATGATGAACGTTGAGCACCGTAAGCTGCTGGAGCAGGAGATGATAAGCTTCCTGTTTGAAGGTAAAGACGTACACATCGAAGGCTACACGCCGCCAGAAAAACAATAAGGGTCTGCGGACCCTTTATAACAACACAACACGCACTCCCGGAATGATGAAAAAATTTTTAGCGCTAGCTCTGATTGCGCCGTTGCTCATTTCGTGTTCCAGCTCGAATAAAAAAGGCGCTGCCTATAACGAAGAGTGGGACAAGGACACCAACGGCTTTGACATTTTGATGGGGCAGTTTGCCCATAATATTGAAAACATTTGGGGGTACAAGGAAGTTCTGGTCGCCGGGCCGAAAGACTATGTGAAATATACCGACCAGTACCAGACGCGCAGCCACATCAACTTCGACGAGGGTACCATCACCGTTGAGACCATCGCCGGGACGGACCCAACGGGCCGCCTGCGCCAGACCATCATCAAAACGCTGCTGATGGGCGATGACCCGAGCTCGGTCGATCTCTACTCCGACGCCGACGACATTCAGATTTCCAAAGAGCCCTTCCTGTACGGCCAGGTGGTGGATAACACCGGGCAGCCCATCCGCTGGCAGGGCCGGGCGTCTAACTATGCCGACTGGCTGCTGAAAAACCGCCTGCAAAGCCGCAACAACGGCCTGCATATCATTTATAGCGTCACCATTAATCTGGTGCCGAACCACCTCGATAAGCGTGCGCATAAATACATCGGCATGGTGCGTCAGGCGTCGCACAAGTACGGCGTCGACGAGTCGCTGATCCTGGCGATTATGCAGACCGAATCGTCGTTCAACCCGTACGCGGTCAGCAACGCGGACGCGCTCGGCCTGATGCAGGTAGTCCAGCACAGCGCCGGTCGCGACGTGTACCGCTCACAGGGTAAATCCGGAACGCCAAGCCGCAGCTTCCTGTTCGATCCGGCGAGCAATATCGACACCGGCACCGCCTACCTGGCGATGCTTAACAACGTCTATCTGTCCGGTATTGATAACCCGACCTCGCGCCGCTATGCGGTAATCACCGCCTACAACGGCGGCGCCGGCAGCGTGCTGCGCGTTTTTGCCGATGATAAAGTCCAGGCGGCGAACATCATCAACAGTATGGCGCCAGGCGATGTCTACCAGACGTTGACCACCCGTCATCCGTCTTCGGAATCCCGGCGCTACCTGTATAAGGTCAACACCGCGCAGAAAGGCTATCGCCGTAAGTAACCCCTTCGCTTCCCCCCTCACGCTCGCGGCTTCGCGGGAGTGAGGGGGAAACGCGCAGCCGCTCTCCTCACAACAAAACGTTAACTGCGTCACTAATTAGCTCTGCAAAAAAACATTGATTGCATTTTTTTGCGGAAGGTAACAAAACGTCTCGCCCGCGATCGATAGAATCGCATCAAATCACAACCATAAATGTTTTAATAACAACATATCCCCCCATCCCTTGTGAGGAAATTAACATGAACCTTAAACTGCAGCTTAAAATCTTGTCGTTCCTGCAGTTCTGCTTATGGGGGAGCTGGCTGACTACGCTGGGCTCCTATATGTTCGTAACGCTCAAATTCGACGGCGCATCGATTGGCGCCGTGTACAGCTCTCTGGGTATTGCCGCCGTTTTCATGCCGACGCTGCTCGGGATCGTCGCCGATAAATGGATCAGCGCGAAATGGGTGTACGCCTTCTGCCACCTGGTGGGCGCCGGTACGCTGTTTATGGCGGCGGAAGTCACCACGCCCGGGGCGATGTTCATGATAATCCTGCTGAACTCGCTGGCCTATATGCCAACGCTCGGCCTGGTGAACACTATCTCCTACTATCGCCTGAAATCCGCGGGTATGGAGATCGTGACGGACTTCCCGCCAATCCGTATCTGGGGCACCATCGGCTTTATCATCGCGATGTGGACCGTCAGCTTCGCCGGTTTCGAACTGAGCCATATGCAGCTCTACATCGGTGCAGCGCTCTCCCTGGTGCTGGCGCTGTTTACCCTGACCCTGCCGCATATTCCGGTCTCTAACCAAAGAGAGAAACAGAGCTGGAGCGAAATGCTCGGCCTGGACGCCTTCGCGCTGTTCAAAAACAAACGCATGGCTATCTTCTTCATTTTCTCCATGATGCTGGGCGCCGAGCTGCAGATCACCAACATGTTCGGTAACACCTTCCTGCACAGTTTCGATAAAGACCCGCTGTTCGCCAGCAGCTTTATCGTGCAGCACGCGTCGGTGATGATGTCGATTTCACAAATCTCCGAAACCCTGTTCATCCTCACCATCCCGTTCTTCTTAAGCCGCTACGGCATCAAGAACGTCATGCTGATCAGTATCTTCGCGTGGATGCTGCGCTTCGGTCTGTTCGCCTGGGGCGACCCGACCCCGTTCGGCACCGTGCTGCTGGTGCTGTCGATGATCGTCTACGGCTGCGCCTTCGACTTCTTCAACATTTCCGGTTCGGTATTTGTGGAAAAAGAGGTGAGACCGGAAATCCGCGCCAGCGCCCAGGGGATGTTCCTGATGATGACCAACGGCTTCGGCTGTATCCTCGGCGGTATTGCGAGCGGTAAAGTGGTTGAGATCTACACCGCCGACGGCATCACCGACTGGCATAGCGTATGGCTGATTTTCGCCGGCTACTCGCTGGTACTGGCCTTCGCTTTCATCGCGCTGTTCAAATACAAACATGTCCCGACGGCCGCCGGCGCGCAGACCATCGCGCACTGATGTGTCCTCCTCACTCTCTCCCTCCCGGGAGAGAGTGCTGTCAGCACTCCCCCAGCACCCACGCCACCGAAAGTAAATCCGCGCTTCCGCCAGGGCTCAGATTCCTCGCGATAAGCGCGCGGTCCATCATCTCCAGCGCCTCGCGGTCCCAGCCGTTAACCAGCAGCTGACGCGCGTACCGCTGCGCATAGCGCAAACCGTCCATACCGCCGCGTGAGACCAGATTGCTGTCCGGGTTCACCGCTATCAGCCGCAGCAGCGTCTCGTGCAGCTGGTGACGGTTCCAGTGCGGCAGGACGCGCCGCACCGTCGCAAAACCGCTCTCGGCTTCGCCGCGGGCGCCGGTCAGGCCGAACTGTCGGAACTGACGCTCCCCCGCCGTTGCCGCGCCGCCGCGCGCCGCAAGCTCGCGCGTCACCAGCCCCTGGCACATCGCGCTCACCTCCTGGCAAAGGCTTTGCGCCGTCACCTCCCGCACCCGTCCGGCGGCAAAGCAGAGCAGCCCCAGCGCGAAGATCCCGCCCTTGTGAGTGTTCACTCCGCCGGTCGCGGCATACATCGCCTGCTCGCAGGCGATGCCCATCGGGCGCAGCAGGCGCAACTGTTCGCTGGCGTCTTTTGCCGCATGTTCGGCGCCCAGCTCCGCGAAGCGCGAGAACCACGGCGCGATCGCCGCAATGCTGCGGGCAAAGAGCGCATGATCCATATCGCGATGCGAGCCGTTGTTAAGCTTATCCACCAGCCCGGGCTTTGGCGTCAGCTCCAGCTCCTGCCACAGCGCCTCCTGCGCCAGCGCGGGAATATCAACCCGGCGCGGTTTAGTCGCGAGCAAACCAGTCATCGATCAGCTTCTCCACGCGGGCGATCACCTGCGCCTGCGGATGGCGGCGCGAGCGGGAACAGGCGTGCGCGGGCTCATCGCACAGCAGGCAGCGGCGCTGGCTGCCGCCCAGCGACTGGCGGCCGACGGGCCCGTTCTGCGGACAAATCACATCGATGTCCCACAGCCGCCCGAGCGGATGGGTCTGTTCCAGCGCCGCGCTGTGGGCCTTAATCTCCGCCGCCGGGTGCGCCACGCACCACATCGCCTCCGGGCCGGTCGGCAGCCATAGCACCTGGCGGTCCAGCACCTGCCAGCGGTGTTGCCACAGCAGCTGGTCGCAGGCCTGTAGCGCCACGCCCATCGTATTGCGATAGCGGATGCTGTCCTTCATTTCGCCGGGGGTGACCAGCGTCAGTGAAATCACCGGTTGCTGGTAATGCTTCAGCCAGTCAGCCTGACGCAGCGCCCGGCGGTCTTTCGCCGCCAGCAGCGCGTCAAGACTGACACCCGGCCTGGCGGGTGTCTGTGTTGTCATGATGACTATTCCTTTACCTGATGAACCACATCGATCACGCTACCGTCGCGGTAGCGGATCACGCCTACAATTTTGTCAGTAAACTCAATGGGTTTAGGCACGCCGGTCAGGGAAATGGCGCGCTCGTACAGCGCGTTAATATCCACCACGTTCAGCCCGGCATTTTCCAGGCGCTGGCGAATTTCCGGGCGCGCCGGGTTAACCGCGATGCCGTGGTCGGTGACCAGCACGTCGATGCTTTCTCCCGGCGTCAGGCGGGTGGTGACCCGTTTAACCACCGTCGGAATACGGCTGCGCAGCAGCGGCGCCACCACGATGGTCAGGTTGGCGGCGGCGGCCACGTCGCAGTGCCCGCCGGACGCGCCGCGCATCACGCCGTCGGAGCCGGTGATGACGTTAACGTTGAAATCCACATCTATCTCCAGCGCGCTGAGGATAACCACGTCGAGGCGGTCGCAGCAGGCCGCCTTGCTGCCGGGGTTCGCGTACACGTTGGTGGAGATCTCAACGTGGTTCGGATTGCGCGCCAGCGATGCCGCCGCCTCGCCGTCAAAGCACTGGGTATCGAGCAGCTTTTCAATCAGCCCTTTCTCATGGAGAGAGACCAGGCCTCCGGTGATGCCGCCGAGCGCAAAGCGCGCCTTCACGCCGTTGCGCTCCATTTTCTCTTCCATAAAGCGCGTGCAGGCGGTGGCCGCCGCGCCGGAGCCGGTCTGCATCGAGAAGCCGTTGCGGAAATAGCCGGAATGCTCAATGACGTCAGCGGCGTCGCGGGCGATCATCAGCTCGCGCGGGTTGCTGGTGACGCGGGCGGCGCCAACGCTGATTTTCGCCGGGTCGCCAACGCTTTCCACCTGCACCACATAATCCACCTGATCCTGCACCAGGCTTGCGGGCATATTGGGATAAGGCACCAGCGTTTCGGTGAGCAGCACCACCTTGCGGGCGAACTGGGCATCGACCATCGCGTAGCCGAGAGAGCCGCAGCTGGCGTGGCCACCGGTGCCGTTGGCGTTACCGAACTCATCGCTGCACGGCACGCCGAGAAACGCCACGTCGATGCTCAGCTCGCCGTCCTGCAGCAGCTTGACGCGGCCGCCGTGGGAGTGGATTTGCACCGGTTCGTCCATCAGCCCGTGAGAAATAGCCTCCGCCAGCTTGCCGCGCATCCCGGAGGTATAAATACGGCGGATCACGCCGCTGCGGATGTGCTCAATCAGCGCATCGTTGCAGGTCATCAGCGAGCTGGAGGCCAGCGTCAGGTTTTTGAAGCCCATATCGGCCAGCTGCGCCACTACGCGGTTAATCACCCGGTCGCCTTCGCGAAACGCATGGTGAAACGAGATGGTCATCCCGTCCTGCAGCCCGCTGCGCTCAATGGCCTCCTGCAGCGACTGGCACATTTTACGGTGCAGCCTGCTGTCCGGCTCGCTCAGCCACGGCGTGGCGCTGTGCGCGGTATCAAACGGTTTGAGGTCGCGCAAATGGGAAAACTGGCGGTGAAGAAGTTCTGTCTGATTCATTGTTCTGTCCTTATCGACGTACGCCGGACGCGGCCGCACGTTCCAGCACCATCTGCGCATGATTAATGATCGGCGCATCGACCATCTTACCGTTGAGCGATACCACGCCCAGACCGTTACGCTCGCCCTCTTCGGCGGCCTCAATCACCCTGCGCGCGTGATCCACCTCCTGCTGCGTCGGCGCATAGGCGTTGTGCAGCAGATCGATCTGCCTTGGGTTGATAAGCGACTTGCCGTTGAAGCCCATTTTGCGAATCAGCGCGACCTCTTTCAGGAAGCCGGCTTCGTCGTTAACGTCCGACCACACTACGTCGAAAGCGTCGATCCCGGCGGCGCGGGCGGCGTGCAGCACGGCGCAGCGGGCGTAGAACAGCTCAGTGCCGTCACCGCGCTCGGTCTGCATGTCCATCACGTAGTCAAACGCCGCCAGCGCAATGCCGATGAGCCGCGGCGAGCTGCGGGCAATCGCCACCGCATTAATCACGCCAATCGCCGACTCAATCGCCGCCATCACTTTGGTAGAGCCGGGTTCGCGTCCGCACTCGGCCTCAATTCGGGCCAGATGGCCCTCCAGCTCGTAAATATCGTCCGGGGTATCGGTTTTCGGCAGGCGCACCACGTCCACACCGGCGCGCACCACCGCCTCGAGATCGGCCAGGCCAAACGGCGTATTCAGCGGGTTAATACGTACGACGGTTTCGATATCCTGATACATCGGATGCTGAAGCGCATGGAAGACCAGCAGGCGGGCGGTGTCTTTCTCGCGCAGCGCCACGGCGTCTTCCAGGTCAAACATGATGGAGTCAGGGCGGTAGATAAACGCGGTGGAGAGCATGGCGGCATTGGCGCCCGGCAGGAACAGCATACTGCGACGGAGTTTTTTCATTGCAGTTTCCCCCAGTCGATATCGCGGACGTCGGCGGCGCGCAAAATAGCGCTCTGCAATCGGGCGCGAATCACGCAGTCCAGCGCCCCTTTGTCATCAATCATTATCAGCCCTTCGCGGATGTCCATGGCGCGTAGCGTCTCCTCTACCACCTGGCGAATCTGGTCGCCAAACTGCTTGATCACTTCACTGTGGAGGGTTATTTCAAGCTCGCCGTCGGCGGGGGCAATCTTAACCATCAAGTCGCTGGACTCCATGGTGCCCGCCAGCGCTTCCTTTACAATCTTCATAAACGTGTCCTGGTGTTAAGCCACCTCGGCGCAGTCGGCATACCGGGCAGCCAGATGCGCAAAGGTGGTTTCCGGTACGATTTCCCGAATCCGGGAAAACTGTTGTGTTTTAAGCAGTCGTCTTACTTCTGATGCGGAGATCGCCTGGCCGGCAGCCTTCGCCCGCGGGATCTCTTCTACGGTAATCTGCGCCGCCAACAGCGCGTGCATGGTCTGGTTGTACTGGCTGGTGATGTCGCAAAACGGCTCAGACCCGATAAAGCGGTGGGTCACGCCGAGCGCAGGCGCGATGTAGTCGCGAAAAATCAGCACGTCGATTTCGCTCCACGCCCGCTGCACCAGCCCCGTCTCTTTGAGGAAATAAGCCGGGAAGGTCGCCCGCGAAATGATGTAGGAGGACCCTTCATGCAGCGTGACGTTCGGCAGGTGGGCAATGCCCTGTTTCACCATCGTCAGCCGGTCGCGAAACGCAATAAACGAGGCGTCTTCCCGCACGATAAACAGGTGCAGCCAGTCGCAGGCGTTCGCGGCATGCTCCACCAGATGACGATGCCCGAGGGTGAAAGGATTGGCGTTCATCACGATAGCGCCAATCCTTTCGCCGGGTTTGCGCAGCGTGCGCAGGCCGCGGCAGTAACGGTGAATGCCCTGCGGGGTATTCTCCATCAGCACCGCGTTATCGCCGCTGTGGGCAATCGGCCAGAAACCGCAGCGCGTAAAGCGCTCGCGGTTTGCCGGACGCGTGCATAAAAACAGGTGAAAATGCCCCTGCGACAGCCCGAGGTTTTCGACTTCGGCCAGCAGGCGCGCGCTCAGGTTTTCACCGCGCAGCCGCTCATCCACCGCCACGCACTTGATGACGTTGGCGGCAAGCCCGGCGCAGCCCACCAGCTGTTCGCCGAGGCGGGCTTCCACCACCCAGCGAATGTCGCCGTCCATCCCAAGGCCGCTGTCCGCCAGCAGATAGCGGATCTGACTCATCCGCTGCGGATGGCGAAGCACGTCGGTGACCCGAAAATCGATGGCCTGTTGCATCGTCATTGCGCTTTCCGCTTAATGCGCCGCCGTCAGCGCGTGCGCTGGGGCGTCCATAATCACATTGCTGAGATGACCGATCCCCTCAATCTCAACCTCAATGCGATCCCCGGCCTGCATGAACAGCGGCGGATTGCGTTTTTTCCCGACGCCGCCCGGAGAGCCGGTGATTATCACATCGCCGGCGTTCAGACGCGTGAAGGTGCTGATGTACTCGATAAGCTCCGCCACCTTGTGGATCATGCTGGCGGTGGTGTCCTCCTGCACCATGCGGCCGTTAAGCCAGGTGCGGATGGCCAGGCTGTGCGGATCGGGAATTTCATCCGCCGTGGTCATCCAGGGCCCAAACGCCCCGGTCTGCCGCCAGTTTTTCCCGGCGGTAAACCAGCTGTGCTGCCAGTCGCGCGCCGAACCGTCCATGTAACAGCTGTAGCCCGCCACGTGCGACAGCGCGCGGTCGCGGGAGATATTCTCCCCGCGCCTGCCGATGATCACCGCGAGCTCGCCCTCATAGTCAAACTCCCGCGAGTGTCGCGGCTTGAGCACCGGCGCGTTATGGCCGGTCTGCGAATCCGGGAAGCGGATGAACAGCGTCGGCGCCGGGTTGTGCTGATCGAACTCTTTGCGCTTTTCGGCATAGTTCATGCCCACACAGAGGATCTTCTCCGGGTGCTCAATCACCGGCAAAAACTCCAGCTCTTCGGTCCTGAAATCAGCCTGCTCAGCGGCGTACCGGCTGGCCTGCGCCAGTGCGTTCGCCGCCAGCAGCGCCTTCAGGTCGGGGTAGCGGGAGCCCAGGCGCCGGCCTAAATCAATCACACCTGCGGCGGTGACGACGCCGTAGCTGCGCTTGCCCTGGTGGATAAAACTTGCGAGTTTCATAATCGTTCCTGAATACATCAATCAAACAAGGAAATTGCCAAGAAAAAGCAGCGCGAGCGAAACGTTAATCGCCCCGCCGATGCGGGTCGCAATCTGGGCGAACGGCATCAGGCTCATACGGTTGCCCGCGGTCAGAATCGCCACATCGCCGGTTCCGCCCTGCCCGCTCTGGCAGCAGGAGACGATGGCGACATCAATCGGGTGCATACCGATTTTTTTGCCGACGAAAAAGCCGGTCGCCACCAGCGCAGAGACGGTGCTGATAATCACCAGCAGGTTGCTCACCGTGAAGGCGGCGACCAGCTCATTCCACGGGGTGATGGCCACGCCAACCGCGAAGAGGATCGGATAGGTCACTGAGGTCTGGAAGAATTTGTACACCACCTGAGAGCCTTCCAGCAGGCGCGGAGAAACGCCGTGCACCAGCTTGATAAACACCGCGATAAACAGCATGCCGACCGGCGCAGGCAGCCCAATCAGCTTGTAGCCGAGCATACCGAGCATATACAGCAGCACCGCCAGCAGCGCTCCGGAAGCGATGGTGGTGACGTCCGCTTTGCCGGAGGACGGCGCGCTCAGCGCGGCGCTTTCGGTGCCGTTGCCGTTGCCGCGATCCGGCATCAGTTGGCCTTCGCCGGTCAGGTGCGGGTAGCGTTTGCCGAGCTGGTTCAGGCAGCCGGAGATGACGATCGCCGTCAGGCTGCCCAGCATCACCATCGGCAGTACGCGGCCCAGCGCAACGCCCTGGTCCATATGCAGCAGCGCGGCGTAGCCGATGGACAACGGGATAGCCCCTTCGCCAACGCCCCCCGCCATGATCGGCAGAATGATAAAGAAGAAGATCTGGAACGGCTCCAGCCCCAGCGCCATGCCGACGCCCATTCCCACCAGCATGCCGACGATTTCGCCGCACAGCATCGGGAAGAAAATGCGCAGAAAGCCCTGAATCAGCGTGGTGCGGTTCATGCTCATGATGCTGCCGACGATGATGCAGCAGATGTAGAGATACAGAATGTTGGTGGATTTATAGAACTTGGTGGTGGACTCCACCACCACGTCCGGCAGCAGGCCGTAGTACACCAGCGCCGACGGGATAAAGGTGGCGCAAATCGCCGCCGCGCCGAGCTTGCCGACCACCGGCAGACGCTTACCGAATTCGCCGCAGGCAAAACCAAAAAACGCCAGCGTCGCGACCATCACCACAATGTCGCTCGGCAGCTTGCCGCCCAGACAGTCAATCGCGATGAGCGCCCCCGCCAGCAGGAACAGCGGCAGAGGAATAATACCGACTTTCCAGGTGTCCATAATGTGCCACCACTTTTCCTTCAGCGATGTTTTCTGGATATTTATCGGATCGTGGGTAACAGAGAAAGAATCATCAGTCGTGCTCATTTATTAAGCCCCTTAGTTATTTTGCACGGTAAGCGTAAAGGACCATAGACGTACGTTATGTGAGGAAATCCATATTAGAACCGAAGTTTTAATGGTCCCTATGGTTTTTATGGTTTGTATTATTAATTGTGATAAACGCCTTATTTATTAGCGTGGTTTTTATGGTTTTTATTCCACACGCCGCCGGGCCGCAAACGGGTGTGCAAAAGATCACAAGTTTTTGTCAAAACCCGCGCCGGGACTGGAAATGATGGTACAGTGCGCGTTGGTCCTGGCTATGCGCGTACTGATGATGAAGCTCTCTTTTCAGATAAAACTGTTTATATCGCTGGTTGCTTTTTTCTCGATCCTGTTTGCGCTGCTGGGCAGTTATTATTATGTCGACGTCGGTCGTCAGCTTTATCAGGAAATGAGCGCCCGGGCGAAAATACAGTCAGAAGAGATTGCGCTTATTCCGACGTTACGCCAGCAGGTGCAGGCTAAAGATATTAATGCCATCAATGCATTTATGCAAAAACTGGTAAAGCACAGTGACGCCAGCTTTATTGTTATTGGCGATGACCACGCCATGCACCTGTACCACTCGGCCTTTGCCAACCGCGTCGGCACGCGGCTTGTCGGCGGAGACAACGAGGAAGTGCTGGCGGGGAAAAGCATCATCACCATTCGCAAAGGCGGGTTGGGCATTTCGCTGCGCAGCAAAGTTCCTATTTTTAGCGATGATGGTAAAGTCATCGGCATCGTGTCGGTGGGGTATCTGACCAGTTACCTGGATACCATTACCGTGAACAAGATGGTCAATATTTTGATCGCCGCCGTGCTGCTGCTGATCGCCCTGTTTATCTTCTCGTGGTTTTTTACCCGCAGCATTAAAAAACAGATTTTCTCGCTGGAGCCGCGCGAAATCGGCCTGCTGGTGCGCCAGCAGAAGGCGATGATGGAGTCCATTTATGAGGGGGTTATCGCCATCGATAAAAACCTCAACATCGAGGTGATTAACCAGGCGGCGCGCAAGCTGCTAGGCCTCAGCCAGTCGACGCGGCGGCTGCGCGGGCTGTCCCTTCACGAGCTTATCGCCCCGGTACCGTTTTTCGACCCGCAGCTGATGCTGGCAAAAGATACCCACGATCAGGTGTGCCACTTCAACCAGCGTACGGTACTCGCCAGCCGGGTGCGGATCATGCTCGAAGAGTCGCTGCAGGGATGGGTAATCACCTTCCGCGACCGCAATGAAATTGACTCGCTCAGCGCCCAGCTTAGCCAGGTCAAACGCTACGTCGATAACCTGCGCATCATGCGCCACGAGCAGCTTAACCGCATGACCACCCTGTCCGGACTGCTGCACATGGGGCGCTATGATGAGGCCATTCGCTATATTCAGGCGCAGTCCGAACACGCGCAGGAGCTGCTCGATTTCCTCTCCTCGCGCTTTAACTCGCCGACGCTGTGCGGCCTGCTGCTCGGCAAAGCGGCGCGGGCGCGGGAGAAAGGCGTTGAGCTGGTGTTCGACCCGGCCTGCGGGATGGATAAACCAATGCCGGAGCTGGCGGAGTCCGACGCTATTTCCATCATCGGCAACCTGCTGGATAACGCCATTGAGGCGACCCAGCGCGCGCCGCTGCCGCACGATCCGGTCGAAGTGTTGATCCTGCTGAACGAGCGCGAGCTGATCATCGAAGTGGCCGATCGCGGCATCGGCATCTCGCCCGCGATCCGCGAGCATATATTTGAACGCGGCGTCACGACAAAAACCCATGGCGATCACGGCATTGGGCTGTATCTTATCGACAGCTACGTCACGCAGGCGGGCGGCACCATCGAGGTGGCCGACAACGCCCCGCGCGGCGCTATTTTTTCCGTATTTATACCGGTAAACCCTCCAGCGAGAGATGAACTATGCAACCAGCATTAATTGATGTCGCCATCGTTGAAGATGAGAACGAGCTGGCGGCGCTCCACGCGGAACTTATCCAGAAACACCCGCGCCTGCGGCTTGTTGGCATTGCCTCCTCGCTCGCCCAGGCCCAGACGCTGCTGAACGACAAACAGCCGCAGCTGGTGTTGCTGGATAACTATCTGCCTGACGGCAAAGGTATTACCATGCTTAGCAACCCGCTGCTGAGCCGCGCTAACTGCTCGGTGATTTTTATCACCGCGGCAAGCGATATGGATACCTGTAGCCAGGCCATTCGCAACGGCGCGTTCGACTATATCCTCAAACCCGTTTCCTGGAAGCGTCTTAGCCAGTCGCTGGAGCGCTTCGTGCAGTTCCACGACCAGCAGCGGGAGTGGAAGATTGTCGACCAGCAGAACGTCGACTCGCTCTACCAGCTGCAGGCGAAAAACTACCGTCAGGACAACGGCAGCAAAGGCATTGAGGAAAAAACCCTGACGCTGGTGCAGGCGCTGTTCCAGGAACGCGGCGACTACTGCTTTTCGGTCGATGAGGTGGTCAGCGAAACCGGCCTGAGCAAAACCACCGCCCGCCGCTATCTGGAGCACTGCGTGGAGAGCGGTTTTTTACAGGTAGAGATGCTGTACGGCAAGATTGGCCATCCGCGACGGCTGTATAAGCGGGCCTGACCCTCTCCGGGAAGAGAGGGTCGCAGAAAGATTACTTCAGCACGTAGCCGTACAGCCGCATGATGCCGTCGGCGTCCTTCTCGCTGTAGACGCCCTGTAGCTCCGGCGAAAAGCCCGGCAGCAGATTGACGCCCTCCTCCAGCGCGAGAAAATAGCGCTGGACCGCCCCGCCCCAGACCTCGCCTGGCACCACGCACAGCACCCCAGGCGGGTACGGCAGCGCGCCTTCGGCGGCGATGCGGCCTTCGGCGTCGCTCAGGCGCACCAGCTCGACGTCGCCGCGAATAAACGCGATATTGGCATCCTGCGGGTTCATCACCACCTGCGGCAGGCTGGCCCTGCGGAACATCGCCTTTTGCAGGCTCTTTACGTCAAAGCTGGCGTAGAGGTTGTGCATCTCCTGACACAGCTGGCGCAGGGTGTAGTCGCGGTAGCGTACCGGATATTTGTGGTAGACCGTCGGCAGCACCTCGGCAAGCGGCGTGTCGTCTTCGATATGCTGTTCGAAGCGCCCGAGCATCGCCACCAGCTGCGCCATCTTCTCCGCGCTTTCGGCAGGCGTCAGCAGGAAGAGGATCGAGTTCAGATCGCACTTCTCCGGCACGATGCCGTTTTCGCGCAGGTAGTGCGCCAGAATGGTCGCCGGAATACCGAAACCGGTGTACTCCCCGGTATCGCCGTCGATCCCGGGCGTGGTCAGCAGCAGCTTGCAGGGATCGACAAAATACTGATCCTGCGCGTACCCCGCAAAACCGTGCCAGCGCTCGCCCGGCGCAAAGCTAAAGAAGCGCCGTTCGCGGGCAATGATCTCGGTTGGATGATCCTGCCACGGCCGCCCGGCCACCACCGGCGGGATAAAGGGTTTAATCATCCTGCAGCTGGCGACGATCGCCTTGCGCGCCTCAATGCCCAGCGTCACGCATTCGGCCCACAGGCGGCGGCCGCTCTCCCCTTCGTGAATTTTGGCGTTGACGTCCAGCGCGGCAAACAGCGGGTAAAACGGGCTGGTCGAGGCGTGCAGCATATACGCGTTATTCAGCCGCTTATAGGGACAAAAACGCGCCTGGCCGCGGATGTGGTTATCTTTTTTGTGGATCTGCGAGGTCTGTGAGAAACCCGCCTGCTGCTTATGCACCGACTGGGTGACGAAGATCCCCGGATCGTTTTCGTTAAGATCGAGCAGCAGCGGCGAGCAGTCCGCCATCATCGGGATAAACTGCTCGTATCCTACCCACGCCGAATCAAACAGGATGTAATCGCACAGGTGGCCGATTTTGTCGACGACCTGGCGCGCGTTGTACACCGTGCCGTCATAGGTGCCTAGCTGGATCACCGCCAGGCGAAACGGCCGGGGCTCATTCGCCCGCTGCGGCGCCACCTCACCGATAAGCTCCCGCAGGTATTTCTCATCGAAGCAGTGCTCGTCAATGCCGCCGATAAAGCCAAACGGGTTGCGCGCGGCCTCCAGATACACCGGCGTCGCCCCGGCCTGAATCAGCGCCCCGTGGTGGTTGGATTTATGATTGTTGCGATCGAACAGCACCAGGTCGCCGCGCGTCAGCAGCGCGTTGGTCACGACCTTATTCGCCGCCGAGGTGCCGTTCAGCACAAACCAGGTTTTGTCGGCGTTGAACACTTTGGCGGCATGTTTCTGCGCGTGCTTAGCCGCGCCCTCGTGGATCAGCAAATCGCCAAGCCTGACGTCGGCGTTACACATATCGGCGCGGAAAATATTCTCCCCGAAGAAATCAAAAAACTGGCGCCCGGCGGGGTGTTTTTTAAAGAAGGCGCCGTGCTGATGGCCCGGACAGGCAAAGGTGCTGTTGCCCATCTCAACATACCGGGTCAGCGTGTCGAAAAACGGCGGCAGCAGCTTTTCCTCATAGCGGGTTGCCGCCGCTTCCACCTCCAGCCACTGCTGGACGCTGCCGCTAATGACCGCCTCGACGCCGTCCGGGGTTTCGATATCCTCTTGCGATACCACGAATACCGGCAGGTTAAAACCGGTGCGTTTCAGTAAGGCCAGAATGCCGCTGCGGCTGTCCGCAACGGTAATGACGACTGCCGCCACATCGGTAAAATCGGTACCGTCCAGCGCCACCACCTGGCGATGGGTGGACAGACGGGAAACCAGCTCCAGGCTGGCGGCAATGTGCATTAATTTCATAAGCGCGAATACCCGATTCGGGAGAGTAAAAGGCCCGGGCCAGGTAATGACCTCGCCCACAAACTGTCAGGGTCCGACTGGTGACCAGCTCCGACCGCAAGACATCAGTAAAAACAGAACGCGTCTGGTCTTACTGTTGTCCGGCAGTGAGCGTACGTGACCCTCACCGCATGATGCGAACGGCGGATGAAGGTATGATGCAGGGGCGCCTTTGCGATATCGCGAACGCGTGCAGCGGATGCTTTACAGAATCAAACATACTGGCGACCCTAGGTATGGAAAGGAGAAAATTCGCGCAATCATGGCACCATTCCCCGCAGGGCGCAAGATGAAATGCGTATGCACGCCTTACGCAATAAATCCGTATAAAATGCGGTTTTAAATAATAATAATGCAACACAGATGTATAGATAACAGGAGAGTCACGTGGTCACAGGACCCTTTATCAACGCCAGCGCCGTCCTTTTAGGCGGCGTTATCGGCGCGCTGCTGAGCCAGCGCCTACCGGAGCGCATCCGCGTTTCCATGACCTCTATTTTTGGCCTGGCCTCGCTGGGTATTGGGATCCTGCTGGTAATGAAGTGCGCGAACCTGCCGGTGATGGTGCTGGCCACCCTGCTTGGCGCGCTTATCGGCGAGTTTTGCTATCTGGAAAAAGGGATTAACGTCGCGGTGGCCCGCGCCCGGCAGATGCTCGTCCGTCCGGGGAAAAAGCACAATCCCAGCCACGATACCTATATCCAGAATTTTGTCGCCATCATCGTGCTGTTCTGCGCCAGCGGCACCGGCATTTTCGGCGCCATTCGCGAAGGAATGACCGGCGATCCCAGCATTCTGATCGCCAAAGCGTTTCTCGACTTTTTTACCGCCACCATCTTCGCCTGCACTCTCGGCATGGCCGTGGCCGCTATCAGCGTGCCGATGCTGCTTATCCAGCTTGCGCTTGCCGCCAGCGCAACGCTTATCATGCCGCTCACCACGCCGGCGATGATGGCGGATTTCACCGCCGTCGGCGGCCTGCTGCTGCTGGCGACGGGCCTGCGCATCTGCGGCATCAAGATGTTTGCGGTGGTCAATATGCTGCCCGCCCTGCTGCTCGCGATGCCGCTTTCCGCCGCCTGGACGCTGTTTTTTGCCTGAAATGGCGAGAGTTTGTGCAGTCCGCAACGAAAATGACAAATTTCGTTGACGGGGGGCGCTGAATCGGGTTTAATGCGCCCCGTTGCCCGGATAGCTCAGTCGGTAGAGCAGGGGATTGAAAATCCCCGTGTCCTTGGTTCGATTCCGAGTCCGGGCACCACTAATTCATATTAACGGACCTCCACGGAGGTCCGTTTTTGCTTTGGCTTTTCCGCATAAAATCAGCACAGTCCCCCATTCGACTTAACGCCATCAGATTCTGCCTACATCCACTCCCGTGGACGGGTATACCTCAAGACGGTTCACCGGATAAGACCAGCGGAAACGCGAAAAAGAGAACGTTGAGAGTTCTCTTTTACAAGGTCTTTGCCGGGGACTGTTGTGTATAAACAGGATTACTGCATTGACTTCAGTTGGGTCATTGCCTGCTCAATGGAGGCCAGCGCAGGTTTACAGGCCTGTTCCTGAGATTCAGCAGGCAGCGAGACCATCTGCTGCTTACCCTGCTCGTATTGTCCTTTCATTGTATCCAGTTGCGCCTTCATTGCTTCATTTTTACCCGCCATTTCCAGGTAGTCATCAATGGCCTTAAAGTACTGCTGGCAGGATGGGCTCATTTCTGCGGCAAAAGAGGTAAATGCGAAGGGAAAAAGAAATAAAGCAATAATTAATTTTTTCATTTAACGCTCCTGAGGTAATTAACGAACATAATACGATGCCACTCTTGCTCCAGGTGACAACCACCTCAAATTATCATTAACACAATATATTAACTGTTAATATTTTATGAATGCGTCAACTGATTTATATCTACGGATCGCGCAATTAAATAAAGTCTTAAAACACATCCGCGTTACACCCGCTATTTATTGTAAACAACCCGGTCTAATAGAGAGTATTTACCATAGCGCCAGGAATTTTCTACAATAAAATATTTTTGGCAATAATACGATTTTACCACGCCGAACTTTCGCGATGCTGCATAATACCAGGAGCGACCAGACTTAGTACCAACCCTGCCACCCGCCTCAGCGTTGTTATTTCAGGCCGCTCCCGGTTCAAACCGCAAGACGCGCTTTTTTATTCGGCAAATTTCAGCAGGGCTTCACCATCCAGGCGATAGCGAACCCATTCAGATTGCGGTAGCGCGCCGATGCTCAGGTAAAAATCAATGGCGGGCTGATTCCAGTCCAGCACACTCCACTCAAGACGGCCGCACTGGCGCTTCACTGCGCATTGCGCGATATTTTTCAGCATCGCCCTCCCCGCGCCCTTGCCGCGATACTCAGGGGAAATGTACAGATCTTCCATATAGATGCCGTTGCGGCCAAGCCATGTGGAGTAGCTGGTGAAGAAAACGGCATACCCGACGGTTTTACCGTCCATCTCGCAGATCAGCGCTTCGGTTTTACTGCCTGCGCCAAAAAGCGTTTCCCGGATCTCATCCGGCGTGGTGACCACTTCCTCCGGCGCTTTTTCATACACGGCCAGCTCATAAATCATATCGTAAATTGCCGTTGCATCTTCCGGACGAGCCGGGCGAATTATCACGTTCATGGGTTTTCCTGTTTCTCTGCACTGAATCGACATTGATAGCACTCAGCATAAGAGGTATCGTCAGAAGAATTAAGTGCAATGAAATCACTGAATGATGAATATCATGCATCCATCTTTGAGGCGTCTTGATTTAAACCTTCTGCCCGTTTTTGACGCTATTTACCGCCACCGCTCCGTTCGCCTGGCGGCGGATGAGCTGGCGATGAGCACATCGGCGCTAAGCCATGCGCTGTCGCGGTTACGCATCACGCTCAATGACCCGCTGTTTTACCGGGAAGGCCACCGCATGTGCCCCAGCGTGTATGCCACACAGCTCGCGCCGTCTGTTGCTTCGGTACTGAATCGTCTCGAGCAGGAGCTGACTCCGCAGCCGGAATTTGAAGCCGCCAGCAGTACGGAGCATTTGCAGATTGCGATTACGGATTTCACCGCGTTTTGCATTTTCCCTGCCCTGATGCACAAGCTACAGTACGAAGCCCCCGGCTTGCGCTTTGAGTTACGCTATTTGCCGCACAACCCGGCGCTGACGGAATTGCTGGCGGGCGAAGTCGATCTGGCGCTGGGATTCAGTACACCGGATGATATCCGGCATCCGGAACTGGAAGAGATCGGCTGGTTCGAGGATGAATATGTCGTTATCAGCAATACAGACCGAACACAGCTGACGCTGAAGGATTATCTCGCCGCCCGCCACCTGGTGGTGACGCCCTGGAACGAGAAGCAAGGCGTTCTGGATATACAGCTTGAGCAGATGGGCTATACGCGGCAAATCGCGATCAAAACACCGTCCATGCTCAGCGCGCCGTTTATTGTCGCCGAAAGCGACCTGCTGATGGCGATCCCCCGTTTTGCCGCCGAGAAGCTGATTCCGGCAACCAAGATAAAGATTTTTGCCCTACCGTTTGCGATACCCGCGTTTGAAGTGAAGATTTATTCGCATAAACGCAGCGGCAAGCGAGGTGCGACTCGCTGGCTGAAGGCGAAACTACAAACGCTGGCAACAGAATGCAGTTCAGGGCGGTGAAGGTCTGCCTGAGCACCGGATAAAACGGCGCAACGTTCCCGAGATGGTTACGCTAATTCCCCGGCAGATGGGAGACTCGTCTGTACCAGCCCGGTATCTCGCTGGCGGGTATGGGTCTGGAATAATAATATCCCTGAATCACCGGACAGCCGAGCTCCCGGAGAAGCTGAAATTGTTCACTGGTTTCCACACCTTCCGCAATCACGTTCAGGCTGAAGCTTTGTCCAATACCGATAATCGCTTCGAGCAGGGAGCGCTGCCTGTTATCCTCCGGATATCCGCTAACAAAACTCTTGTCTATTTTAATTTCCGTGACAGGAAATCTCGCCAGACGGGAAAGTCCGGAAAATCCGGTGCCAAAATCATCAATTGACAGCCCCAGCCCCGCATTGCGTAAAATCTGAATGCGCCGGAGCACCTCTTCGTCATCTGTCAGCATCATGCTCTCGGTAATTTCCAGCATCAGCTGTTCGCCCGGTATGCCAAACTCCTTCATGACGCTCAGCACCTGGTCCGGAAACCGGCGGTTTTGAAAGTGTCTTGCCGACAGGTTGACGGAAATCACCGGAATATCGATCCTGAGCGCCCGCCATTCCGCCAGCTGTCGGCAGGCTTCGCGTATTACCCAGAGGCCAATCTCTTCATATTCGCCGGTTTCTTCAGCCAGCGGAATAAACCGCGATGGCGGGACTTCGCCGTGCTCCGGGTCGTTCCAGCGGATCAGGGCTTCACAACCATACAGTGCGCCGGTATTGGCATAAATTTGCGGCTGATATACCAGCCGCAGATGACTATCTGATACGGCACGTTTCAGAGCCGCTCCCAGCAGCAAACGTTCATTCACCGCCTTACTTAGCTCCGGGCTGAAAAACTCGCGGTTATTCCCGCCGGTTTTGCGGACGAGCTCCATCGCGCGATGCGCCGTTGAAAGTAACCAGTCCTGGCTCCTGCCCGCTTCATGGCTGATACCGATGCTTAGCGTCAGAAAGAAGGACAGACCGTCTATCTGAAACGACGCGCTGATGAGATGTTCCAGCGCTTCCGAAACCCGGGTCATATTGCTGAGGTCGCTTTCCTGGTCGATAAGAACAAACTCAGCCCCTTCGGTCCTGCAGAGGTACTGGCCGGGTCTTAAAATACCGCTCAGGCGGTTGGCGACCGTCACCAGAACCTGATCGGCAACCGCATAGCCGTGGCTGTCAATCACATCCTGAAAATGGTCAATCGACATCAAAAAGATAACCGGTGCAGCGCCTTCCCCGTTGAGAATAAGCTGATCCAGGAAATGGTGCATATGATTACGATTTGGCAGCCCCGTCAGTCGGTCAAATTTAATCAGGCTGTCAATTTGTTGACGGCTGTGCTCCTGGGCAAGAAGCAGAGTAGCCATATACTGGCTGATAGAAATCATGCGTTCGGTAAGCACCGCGCCCCCGAGCCCGGCCGGCGTATGCACCGTCAGTACGGCGCCAGGCTGCTTGTCTGGTAGCGGGATGGTTACCGTATGCTTCGTCCCCGGCAGAGGCGGCGCCTCCCCCGCGATAAACACCCTGTGCGGAGACATCAGCTCAAACGCGACCTGAGAACCGCCAATAACGCTGACGATGCTCTGACAGAGAATGTCACACAGTTCGTCAAACGGGTGATAGTTGCAGATAGCAGAGAGCAGAGTACTTTCAAAATCGCGGATTTTTCGCTCTTCCGTAACATCGTAAAAGGTCACGACCAGATTCTGAACCTGATTATCCTTATCAAAAATGGGGTTGAGCGACGCGTTGAGCCAGACCGCTTCGCCTGAGCCATCAACAGCCTGGAACTCCTCTCTGGATCTGACGTTGTTGTGCAGCAATTTCTGTAATTTTTGCTGCTCGCGGGTCCAGGATGCGGGGATCGTCAAGGCTTCGTCCAGACGTTTCCCCATGACGTCGTGCCCGCTGAGTCCCGACAGCCCCGCAAATGCACGATTGAACTGCACGATGTGGAACTCGGGATCCATCACCACGACCGGTTTGGTGAGATGATCGACCGCCAGCAGCAGCAGGCGCGACTGCTCGCGCTGAATGACCTCCTGGCTGGCATCACGAACCAGCGCGAGATAGCCCGTTTTTCCCGATGCGCTGAACCGGGACAGGGCAAAGCGGGTCCAGAGGCCGCTACCGTCTTTGCGCTCCAGCAGGAGCTCCCGGCTCATCCCCTCTACCCGCGACTGACCGCCTTCCCGGTTATGCTGAATATACTGCGGATGGGCAGTACGTAAAGACGACGGGACAAGCACCGACACGTTCTGACCGAGGACCTCATCGCGGCGGTAACCCCAGAGCTCTTCCGCTGCGCTGTTGAAAAAAATAATCTTGTCCAGCTCATCAATGAGGATGACCCCCAGAATATTCTGTTCAAGCGCAGAAAGGAGCGTATCGTTGTGATGGACCTCTGCCGCCGCGCGGATCTTTTTAGTCGGCATGGCGCGATATCCCGGATTGTTTCAGCATCGATCCATCCTCCCGCTATTTATCTGCCCTGTTGCCAGACGGGTACGCAAAGACGCAGAAATCTGCTACGAACAGTATGGCATTAGTTCTTTGATAACACCTCACGACACGACCGGGCCCGCTGTCGGCTTATGCGGTCGGTTTCCACAGTTCGACGCAGTTTCGCCCACGCTTTTTGGCAATGTAGAGCGCTTCATCGGCATTTCGAATCAGATGCTCATAGTCTGGATGTCCGGAGAACATGGCCGCCCCAATGGAAAGGGAAAGCGGGATGGCGTCACCCGTCGGGGATTGCATTTTGATTTTCTCAACGCGCCGGCGTATACGCTCAGCAAGCTGGAGCGTTTCGCTCCCTGAGGCTTCCGTCAACATGACAATAAACTCATCGCCGCCATAGCGGAAAACGTAGTCGCTGCTTCTGACGTTATCGTAAAATACCTGAGAGATTCTGCGCAGGACGTCATCACCGGTATGGTGCCCCCATGTGTCATTGATGCCTTTGAATTTATCAACATCAATCACCAGTATCGACAGAGGGGTGCCGGTACGGCTGGCATAGGCCACTTCCCGTTTAAAAATCGGCGGCAGGAACCGGCGGTTAAGGAGCTTCGTCAGGACATCGATCCCAACCTCCTGGCGGGCGACCTCTTCAAACAGCTCGCGTAATAACGTCATTATTTGCGAAACGGTATTTCTTACCTTAAGCAAAAAATTGCCACGCTGCTTTTTGTCGCTGAATGCTTTCGCTGTGTCGCGGGTATGGCTGAAAAAACCGTCAAGTTCCTGAATTAACCTGGAAATGAGGCCAACTTCGGCAAAACCACTGAAATAATGGCGGCCTTTATGGTTAAACCAGAGGCCAAAGTCAGACTGGTTCAACGGCAAGCTGCGTTCAGGTCCGACATCCAGCATAACCTTATAAACAACCTCCCTCTCCCACGTTAAAAGGGCTGCCGTCTGACGCTCTTTTTCCTCTTCCGCATTTTCCAGCAATGAGAATATGCGGTAATTTTCATCTTCCTTTGTGGTACTGCTTTCGCTGAAGGAAAAAGCCCGGGACATGACCTCCATGGACAGATCGATACTGTTCATAACGTAATGATAGACCTGCAGTTTATCCGAAGGGTCACATTCACTGTCTATGATCACCTGGCTAAACAGCTTTTTAAGTACCCGAAAGCCCATTTCAACCAGCTCAACCGGAATCCCAATACGTGCATGTACATTTGCAACGGTCTGCTGTAGCGCAACCAACCGGTTAACGTCTTCGGTTTTGCCAGAGAGTACGTCGGTTATCCACCGTGCCAGAGCCGCTTTTAACTGGCGCTCGACCTGCTCGTTGCTCAGGAACTCTTCGGCGTGAGGATCGGTAAGTACCGTGTTGTAAAACTCGATACTGAGATTGTGGGCATGAAGTCTTGATATTTCTGAAGCCAGGGAGCGGATCCGGGGAGCGGTATTTTCAACTAAATTAGTCCACTCATCTGTCATATTACTGAGATACATTTCCATCGAGTACACTCCTGGTCGGATGATGGAGCAACCTGTGAATGAAAGTCAGTTATTGCAGGCGAATTTACCACCTCTCAATTATATCTGATTTTTGTAACAACTCCCCTGACGGTACCGTTCGCTTTCAGGGGCCTTCGTGAAGAGGGCCCTGAAGAGGCCGCCGCGATCCCGTTACTGACTGAAAGCTCACTCAGCCAGACCTGCATAATGCGCTTGCCAACCAGACATGTACATACCGTTACACAGCAACACTCATCATCGACGCAGCGTCTGGTATATAGTGTCGATAAACACATCAACCCGTTTGCTGTGAAGATAAAAAAAACAATTTTTAAACGAATTCAGATCATATGTTTTTACTTTTATAATGAAACTTAAAAATACTCTTTGCATTCATCTGATGATGGCTGTTCTGGCTGTTTTGTTCCTTTGTATACCTCCGCTGGTAGCTAGCCTTACGCCCGCGCTAAAATTCCAGCCGCTGATTAAAACAATGGAAGGTACGCCGAAAGAACAGAAGGAAAAAATAGCCACGATTTCCCATGCCCTGCAGGGAAATGCGATTTTTTTCATCGGCGCGTCGGAAGTCGCTACGTCCGAAAATGAACATTACGCTGTGTATAATTACTTTAACAATCAGCTACATCGGCCGGTGGTGGCCTATGGTGATAGCTTTGTTGATGACAGCACGCAGTTTTTACTGTTCTCACGCTTTAAAAATGATCTTAACGCAAATAGCAAGGTGGTTTTGCTGCTTGCGCCCGATAGCTTTTATTCCAACGGTGTCCCACCGGCCATCTTTGCCGACAATTTCCCGGCATCCGTGTTTAACCCCCTGATGAAGGATGCGCAGGCTCGCCCTCTGCTGGTCAACTACCTGCACCATATTAATCCCGATGACATCAGCCATTTATCCTTCGGCGAAATGGCCGTCTACGGCTGGCATCTGGAAAATATCTGGCAAGAAGTAAGTTTTCAATTTGCTAATTTCTGCACGATGATTAAAGACGGCTGGCTGGCAATGCTGCATATTGTCCCTCAGCCTGCGCAACCCTGGCCCCCTCAGCCAGCCGCCAGCCCAAGCCCCGACTGGGGGCAGGAACTGGCTCACGCCCGCGAGTTGAACAAGTCTCGCCAGCAAAGCGCCGCAACGCTGTGGATGGATAAGTCCGTTTATGAAGACGGAGATACGCCGGAAGTGTGGGACGACACCCCGATCGTTCCGCTGCAAATTCGCGTCTTTAAGCAGACAATCCAGCTGCTGAAAGCGCATCACGTCCAGGTCGTGGCCATTATCGATCCCATTAATCCGTGGGCGCTGAAAAACACAGAGACGTTCCGGCCGGTGGATAACCAAATCAGGTCTATCCTGCAGGAAAATCAGGTGCCTTATCTTGATATGTATGCGCAGCCTTATCAGAACGGCTGGAACTGGGATCGCCTGCACCCGACGGAGCTGGCATGGGTTCCCATGGACCGTTTTATCGCTGAGAGTTTTAAATGATGAAATACGCTATTCGCCTTTTTTTCCTTTACCTCTTTCTGGCGGTCACCATCATCGCCTGGTCATCCGTTGATGAAAGCATGAATTTAAAAGTGCATTTTGAATATCAAAAGTTTTGAAGGATAAATAATGTATAGCTCCGGAACATTTTTTTTCTTTCTGTTTTCATCAGCATTGCTGTTTGCGCTGATTAATCGCGTATTACGCTATCAGTTGACCTATCTGTTTGCCTTCAGCGTGCTGACCGCGGCAGCCTGGGGATATCTCTTTCAGGACGATTTTATTGTCCCGGTGGCGGTTTTCTTTAGCTTTTATATTATCGTCACATTAAAAGACAGAGGATGGTTAAAAACCTGGCAGGCGGTCAGCCTGACCCTGCTCCCGCTGCTGCTGGTGAAACTGCACCTCAACAACCACTGGGGCATGATTGGGTTATCCTTTATGACCTTCCGGGCCATTGACGTACTGCTGTATCGCACCAAAAAAGATGGTCAGAATTTCCTGCATTACTTCTGCTACCTTTTTATGCCGTTTATTATCCTGGCTGGCCCAATGTACCGCTGGCGGACATGGATTAACGACATTAATAAGCCGGTCTTTCGCATCACCCGCGAGCAGTTTCTGCTGGCCATGGAGCAAATTTTTACCGGCATTATCCAAAAGTTCTTATTAGCCATGCTAATTGATAACCTGATTATCCAGTCATGGGCCCATCGTCCGTTTACGTTAAGCGTGGGTATCGTCATGTCGCTGGCCTACAGTGCTTATCTCTATTTTGACTTCGCCGGTTACAGCAATATGGCGATTGGTGCGGGCCGTTTATTTGGTCTGACTATCCCGGCGAACTTCAACATGCCTTTTCTGGCTAAAAACCCGCAGGATTTCTGGCGACGCTTTCACATCAGCTTGTCTGAATGGCTGAGGGATGTGGTTTTTATGCCGATTTACATGAACCTGATGAAGCTGAATTTTTTCCGTCAGAACAAAACGCTGGCGCAAAACATCGGCATCTTCTGCACCCTGTTTTGCATGGGAGCATGGAACGGGCTTGAGCGACACTACGTCATCAGCGGAGCGCTATTTGGCGCCATTTCCGTTGCTCACAACATGCTGCAATGGTCAGCCAAACGCAGCCCCGTACTGAACGTCTGGCTGCACTATCCGACGATTGCTTTTTTGGGACGAATTCTGACGCTGGCAAGCGCAGCAGCCTCTCTTTACATCTTTAGCGGAATGTCTCCTCTATGAATACTCATCCCGATCTTCTGAAACTACAGGATTTCCTGCGTGGGGCTTTACTCGAGCCCGCAAACCCGCATCAGCCGGCGGTGAGCGGTAGCGATACCAGCCTCACCTGGCAGCAGCTGTCCGCCGCTGTTACCTACTGGGCGCAGCGCTACCAGCACTGCCGCCAGCCTGCGGGGATTCCGGTTGTGCTATACGGCCATCAGCAGGCCGAGTTTGCCGTGGCGATTTATAGCTGCCTGCTGCACAACATTCCCTATATCCCGGTGGACTGTATCTATCCTCAGGAGCGGCTCAAAGAGATCTGCCAGCTGGCAAATGCGCCTTATTACTACAACGTGGCGACGAAACAGTTCATCGCGACAGGCGAGACGGGCCAGGTGCTGGCTGAAAAGGACCTTGCCTATATCATGTTCACCTCCGGGAGTACCGGAAAGCCTAAAGGCGTACAGATTGGGCGTGAAAGCCTGTGGCACTTTATGCAGTGGGTGCGCCAGGACTTTTCGCTGCCTGCCCTTCCCGTGCTGATGAACCATGCGGTCTTCAGCTTCGATCTCTCGCTGATCCCGCTGCTGGCAAATCTGGCGATGGGGGGGCATATCGTTCTCAATGCAAAAGAGGACATCGCCGACGCAAACTGGCTGGAGCGGTTGAAAAACCATGGCGTTTCCGTCTGGGTTTCAACCCCCTCGTTTGCCTACCAGAGGCTGCTGTCTCCCCAGTTCAATAGCGAATATTTACCCGAGCTCGCCGTCTTTGTGTTTATTGGCGAAGTGCTGAATAAAGCGCTGGTCAAACAATTACGCCGACGCTTTCCTCAGGCTAAAATCCTCAACTCTTACGGCCCGACGGAAGCGACTATCGCGACCACCGTCGTTGAGATTACCGACAGCATCCTGAACAGCGAAAACGACCTGTTGCCCATCGGCACCATGATGCCGGATTCCCGGATGGAAATTACGTCTGAAGGTGAGCTGATTATCTGGGGAAAAAACGTGATGCGCGGCTATCTCGGGTTGCCGCAGGAGAACGCGGCGAAATTACTCCGTCGGGAAAGTGAAGAATACCGGGGCTATAAAACCGGTGATTTGGGCTATCTGGACGAACTTCTTTACTGCCAGGGGCGTAATGACAGCCAGATCAAGCTCAACGGCTACCGCATTGAAATCAACGAGATTGAAAACCGCCTGCTGGATATGTCCGGCATCAGCGAAGCCGTTGTCCTGCCGCTGATGAAGCCGGGAGGCGGCGTTTTGCGTATTGCGGCTTTCTGCGTAACAGGCCTGGCCCCTGAGGTGATTAAAACCTCTCTCTCGAAGGTGATTCCCTCCTATATGGTGCCTTCGCAAATCATCACTAAAGACGCTTTGCCGCTGAACTCTAACGGCAAGATTGACCGAAAACTGCTGGATACTCAGGCTCGTACGCACTAATCACCCAGGAAAAAATGATGGAACAAGAAATACTCGCCCTTTTTGAAAGGGTTTTATCCCGTAAAGTCGGCTTTCACGATGAGCTGATTGAATCCGATATCCTTGACTCTATTCTGGCCGTCGATCTGGTGCTGGAAGTCCAGGATGTCTACGGCTGCATGATCCCGCCAACGGAGGTCGCCAACGTCCTGAAGACCCCCGCGGATCTGGTTCGCTATATTGAAGAGAACCGCGGTTAAGCCCGGCATTATCGCCGCCAGATTGTCTGGCGGCAGCCACGATCACCAGCCGCACACGTTAGTATCCTCATCCGTATCGTAGCCGCGCACGATATTCACCAGCGTCTTCACCGCGTCCGCAGCGGTCGTCGGCTCTTCCAGCATCGCCCGCGCGGCAAACTCTTTATCGACGGAAACGCCGTTGTTGTTGTTGCTGACCGTAAGCGTCAGGCCTTTATCCGCATCGCGGTCAGCGGGTAATTGGGCAATCAGCGCCGCCACCGCCTTAACGGCAACCTCCGGTACGTACAGAGCCATCGGTCTGAGGTAGACCTGCTCCTGTTTATCACGCGTTGTATTATCGGTAATTGTTAAGGTATACCCGGCGTTTTCACTTTCCATCTCACCACCTCAGCCTTCAATCAAAATGTTAGGATCAACGTAGAAATCGACGTTAAATACCGTATCGTCGGACAATGCCTCAATGCGATGCCATTTCTCCGGCGGGAATACGCCAAATTGCCCGGCCTCAATGGTCAGCGTTTCAACCGGCTCAGGGCTGGTTTCGTCGGCATAGCCTGAATAACGAATCGCTCCCTGCATGACCGACAGACGAGGGTAAACGCCCTGCCGCGTCCCGGCATCAAGGTGGCGTTTCCAGATGGACGCTGGCGCCGTCTCTTTGGTCCACATTGGCGTGCTGCGGGTCTGAACATAATGCGTGGGGATGATAATACGCTGCATACTTCGGCCTCATACAATAGCTATATGTTGCAGATAATATACCTGTTTATATATCAGGAACATTCCCTTCATAGCGCCAGGGTCTTTAGCCGCGTATCTTAAAATAATAATGAATCGCCAAAGGCGGTGATTTACTTGATAATTTTTCCGCGCCTCAGCAAATAACCCCTGCCGGTACTCATCAGGGGTTATAGAAAGGCACTTAGCGAAAGCGTATAATCCTGAGAAATATACCTTTATTGCCACTAACGCGTATTTATTGCGCCATCATTATGGCCACGCATAATAAATATGCTCCGCGTGCTCCCGCGCGGCGGCGTCATCGCCCTCCAGCCGTGCGGCAACGGTCAGCGCAAAATCAAATACCCGTCCCAGCCCTTTGCCGCTGAGCAGATTACCGTCCTCGACCACCGGCGCATCGACATACACGCCGTCGGTAACCTGCTGCCACAGGTCGCCGGAGCAGACGTAGCGGCGGCCTTTCAGCAGCCCGTTGCCGCCCAGCACGCGCGCCGCGGCGGAACAGAGCGGACAGATCCACTTTCCGGCCTCGTCGTGACGGCGCACAAAGGCGATCGCGCTGGCGCTTTGCGCCAGATACCGGCTGCCCTCCGGGCCACCGGGCAGCACCACCGCATCGTAGGTGGCGTCAGCGCGTTCGCTCAGCGTGCTGTCCGCCGCCATCGTGATGGCGTGATAGCTGGTGACCGCCCGCGACTCCACGCAGGACAAGGTTTCCACCTGAATATTCAGCCGACGCAGAATATCAATAGTGACGATGGCTTCCCCTTCTTCGAAGCCAGGCGCCAGCAGTACGGCTACCGTTTTCATCATGGGCTCCTTACCAGTAGAGGTTCCACACCTGGCGCAGGCGCGCCAGCGCTTCCAGGTAGAAATAATCCCCCCAGCTACAGCACTCATCCACCCCTTTACCGCTCGCCATGTGGTACACCGAGTGCTTTAGCAGCCCCTCGCACGGCTCATCGTCGGCGGACAGATAGTTCTCGGTCAGCGATTTCACTATCCGCAGCGCCATCTCTTCATAGTGCGCGCGATGGCTGTCCAGCGCCGGAAGCGCTTTTACCATCTCAAGCAGGCCGCAGGCCGCAATCGCCGCCGCCGAGCTGTCGCGTACGGCATCCGTACCGAGCAGCGCCAGATCCCAGTGGCAAACGTCGTCCTCCGGCAGACGGTTAATAAAGTAGTGCGCCAGGCTGCGGGACAGCTCGACCAGGCTTTTATCGCCGGTATGCAGGTAGCTCAGCATAAAGCCGTAAATACCCCACGCCTGCCCGCGCGACCAGCAGGAACTGTCGCTATACCCCTGATGCGTATTGCCAAAACGCGGCTCGCCGGTCGTCACGTCCATGTAATAGGTGTGATACGTCGAGGCATCCGGGCGCACAATGTAGGCAGCCGCCTGCCGCACGTGGGCGGTCGCCGCATCGGCATAGCGCGCATCGCCGGTCTGCTCGCTGGCCCAGTAGAGCAGCGGCAGGTTCATGTTGCAGTCGATGATCATCCGCCCCTGCTGTTCAGGATCGTTGAGATCGCCCCACGCCTGGATTATCTTCGCCGTCGGGTTGTAGCGCTCCATCAGCGCATCCGCCGCCAGCAGCGCGCTGCGTTTGGCCTCCTCATTACCGGTCAGCCGCCAGGCGCTGACGCAGGAGAGCGTGTAGAGAAACCCCAGGTCATGGGTGGCGGTATCGATCCGCTGCTCGATACGATTCGCGAACGACGGCAGATAGCGCTCTGCCGCTTCGGCGTAGCGCGCCTCGCCGGTCATCTCCCAGGCCAGCCACAGCTGGCCCGGCCAGAAGCTGGTGGTCCACTCTACGTTGTCGGTGCGCGGCCAGACGCCGTTTTCGCAGGCCTCTCCCGGGAAGCGGTCGCCGAAGGCGACAATGTTCTTATCAAGCCTGCGCATCACGCGCTCAAGCGCGGCATCGAGGCTCTGGCGCAGCGCCAGGCGGTCAATGGCATGCAGCTCAACGGGGCGCAGCGGCTCGGTAACGACAGAACGGGTCATAACATCTCCTCAGTTAATGTTTCGCCGGCTCGGCGTCCAGCGCCGGCGTATAGTCATGGGCGCCGTCGCGTTCAGTTTTGCAGCGCGACAGCGTGAATGCGGAAACCAGGGTGAAGAACAGCGCGCAGCCGCCCATCATCAGGTAGGTGTGTTCGAAGCCGATTTTGTCGTACAGATACCCGGCCGGCGGCGCGACCACCACCGAGCCGACGTAGATCATCGCCTGGTAGCCCAGCAGGTACATGGTGGCGTTGATTTTCTTGTGGAAATGCTCGGCGATGTATTTGAAAACCGAAATCAGCAGCAGCGAAATCTCCAGGCCATACAGCGGCTTGATGATGGAGATCATCACCGGATCGGTGGTCAGCCCGGAGGCGATAAGCCGCAGCCCGACGACCACGCCGCAGAACAACAGCCCCTTCTTCGCGCCGTAGCGGTTCACCAGCAGCGGGATGACCATCATCATCAGGAACTCGGTGCCGGACTGAACGGTGCTCAGGTAGCCGTACCAGGCGTTGCCCTGCGCTTTGGTGTCAAAAAACGAGACGAAATAGCGCGGGAACTGCTGCTCGGCGATAAACATCATCCACGCCACCCCGGCTACATACAGGCTGAACATCCAGAATTTGCGGTTTTTCAGCAGCATAACGACGTCGCCAAACACGATTTTGTTATCGGAAATGACGTTGTTATTGCGCAGCTGCTCATCGCCTATCTTCAGGCTAACCAGCACCAGCAGCATCAGGACGGAGGTACTGCTGCTGACGAGAAAGTTGGCCAGCGGCGTGAAGTTAAACAACACACCGGAAACCGATGCCGCCAGCGCCCAGCCAAGCGAACCCCACATGCGAATACGGCCAAACTCCAGGCCATACAGGCGGCTAAAACGGTCGGCATAAGATTCAGAAGCCGCCACCCCGGCGTACCAGCCGAGGCTTAAGTACAGCGCGCCGACCACAATCCCGACCATGGTATGGCTCAACAGCAGGGGCTGGTAGACGACGACAAAGAACGGCGCCATCAGTGCCGACACGGCGCAGACGAAGTAGAGCAGCCATTTGCTCATGCCTATCTTGTCCATGATATAGCCGTACACCGGTTTGAGGATCACGGCGAACACGCCGTTAATCGCAAACACGCTGCCGATGGTAATGCTGTCCAGCCCTACCTTCTGGCTGAGCCACAGGGCGTATAGCCCGAAGCTCGAGGACCAGGTAAAAAAGTAGAGAAAAATAAAGCTGCTCATTTTGACTTGCGCGCTGCGCATGGTGGATACGGTCGTCATGATGTTCTCCTGGGCTTCACGGCAGAGCTGCAAGGGTCAGCAGCGTATTATGGGAGGCAGACGTCAGGCGGATTTCATCCCCGGAAATAGCGACATCCGGTCTTGTCTGCGGCGCAAAATCCGCGCGGCTACCGGCCCAGACGGCGCTGATGAGCAGATGCTCTCCGGCGGCAAGCGCGCCGCGCAGCACCGGTACCGCCGCCCGGTCGGCAAACAGCAGGTTGCTGTTTGGCGGCGTCAGCACCACCTCGCCGCAGCGCGGCTGCGCGCTCAGGCAGTAAATCGCGCTGGCGTCGGCGTCATTCTGCAGGCGACAGAAGCCCGGTTCGGCCTGCTGCTCCGGCTGCGGGCGGGCGGACAGGCTGAACCCGCCTTCGGCGCAGGCGAGGTCGCGGGCGCTGACGAGGCGATGAATACGCACCTGCCAGTCGCCCAGCGCCACCAGCCAGCTGTCGACCGTCACATCGCGCCACGGCAGCCAGCGGCTGTAGATATGGTTATCCCCGACCACCACCTGCTGACACTCCCGGCGGCCGCGCCAGTAGTTGTCGTGCTCGCACAGCAGCAGCATGGAGTCCGCCGACGCGTGGGCAAGCCCGTAGCGCCCGCGCTCAACGGTGAAGCCAAAGCGCGTGGAGTAGGCGAACTTGCAGTACTTGGCTTCAGTGTTCACAAAGTTGTTCAGCTCGAGCTGGCCCGAGGTCAGCATCCACAGATGATCGTGCTGATGCACCAGTACCTGCGCGGCGTGGGGGATAGCATGGGGCGACGTCTGCGGCGGCAGCGGCAGCTCCTCCGCCCGCCAGAACGCGTCGTCCTCGCCTAACGCCAGCACCAGCACGGTTTTCAGCCCCCAGTATGGGGAACCCGGCGCGTTGTAGTCCTCCGCCATCACCAGGTTTGGATAGCTGTAGCCGACGCTCAGCACACCGTCCCGGTCAAAGGGCTGCTGCTGCATCCACCAGCGCAGGTGTCGCAGCACGATGCCTTTCACCACTCCGGGCGAGTAGACCTCCAGCCCGGCGAACGCCGCCGCGCTCCAGAAGGCGGCCTCGGCGAATCGGTAGGTCAGGCTGCGGCCAAATGGAACGGCGGCGCCGTCGTCGGCGAAGAAATGGATAAAGTCGGCGGCAAACGCCGCGGCGCGCTGGCGCAATTCGGCGCAGCGGTTCGGGTCAACGTCCGCCATCAGCTGTGCGTAGATAAGCCCGTAAAAGTGAAAGCCCATGGAGATGTAGTAATCGCGCGGGCGATCGGGGCCGTCGCTGTACCAGCCTTCGCCCAGCCAGTAGCGCTCCATCGCGGCAAAGTGGCTTTCAAGCGCCTCATGGTTGACCGGCATACCGCAGCGGTGAAAGCCGACCTGCACCAGAATGGGAAAAAAGTGCCAGTTGTTGTCGGGAATCGCGGCGGTTTCACTTTGCTTAAGCCACTGCCAGAGGTGCTGTTTTTCGTCCGCCGAAAAGTGTGCCAGCAGCGGCTGGTGCGCAATCGCCAGCAGCAGGCCGTAGGCCGCCATCTCCACCACGCGCTGATCGCTGTCGCCAATTTGTCCCCAGTAATCGGGATGCGCCGGATTCGTGCCGTCTTTGATAGCCTGGATATACAGCGACAGCCGGGCAGGCTCCTGTCCGCCGGCGAGCAGCGGCGTTACGCCCCACAGTAAACGCGAGAAGGCCTCCATACCGGCAACCGGCTGGCCGTAGTGCGCGGTAAAGTTCGCCAGGTCGACACGACTGGACGCTTTTTTAAAATAAGGGGTTACCGCATTCAGTACTTCATTGACCCATTGGGTCAGGTCGCTTCGCGTTTTTAGTGGGTTGGCAAAGGTAATATTATCAGGTTGCACGATATCCTCCCGTCTGACACGAGATTTAATTAAGTTATTGTTATTAAATAATTCTTATCGCAGTACACACGCTGCGAAAACAAGCGTAGCCGCTTTTCTCTTTGGCGCTAAGTGAGCCGCCTCACAAAAATGAACCCCTATTTCAATTCGACTGGATTTTTTAATCCGCGGGGGTCATAAATTGCAAACCGTAGTCTAAAAACTTAATTCTGTTGTCATGGTGGCGAAATGAACGAAGCGCAGTTGCTGGAGCGAATTACTCTTGAACGTCGAATCATCTCGTTTAATCGGCTTCAGGGCTCAAGCGCTATTTATTACCACTGGCATCAGTGCGTTGAGTTTCTTTATATCTCAAAGGGATATGGCATCGTCGTGATGGATAACCAGCACTACACCGCCCGTCCCGGCAGGCTGTTTATCTTCCCGCCGTTTCGCCTGCATAAGGTGCACGTCAACGACAGCGAGTCCAACCACTACCGCCGCACCACCATGCATATTGAGCAGTCGGTCGTGGGAAGCACGCTGCAACAGTTTCCCCGCTTTCAGACGCAGTTTTCCCGGGTAGCGGCGAGCAACGCGCCAGCGCAGGCCTACGATCTCAGCGAACAGTCGGCGTTTATCGAAGCGATTCTGGAAAGATTCCATGCGCTGACGGCCGCAGGCCAGTATGCGGAGGATGACGTAGCGTTCCTGGTGATGCAGATAATGGCTCTGCTGCCCGCTCAGCCGCTGGAGCTCAAACCGCAGCAGCAAACCGCCTCCGCGCGCATCATGCAGTGGGTGGAAACGCACTACCATGAGAAGTTCTCGCTGGATACGCTGGCCGGGGATATCGGTTTTTCCCGGAGCTATACCTCGCGCATCTTCCGCCAGCAAACCGGCGGCAGCATCCACGAATACCTGCTGACCCGGCGGATCAAGCGCAGCTGCGATTTACTGCGCACCACCAGCCTGAGCATAGACGCCATTGCCGCAGACGTTGGCTTTGCCGAAGTGACCTACTTCATCACCTGTTTTAAAAAAATGATGCAGCAAACGCCGCTGCAGTATCGTAAACAAACGCATCAGCCGCTGAAAATATTGTAACTATTTTAATTTGCCGCAGAAAAAGCTCACCCCGGCATTTACGTTTATTTTTATGAAAAATGACAGCCAATATAACAATCCTGACAAAAATATATATTTCATCAATTAGCAGGCAATTTAATTATAAACACTTCCATAGGAATTATTAAATCATTAGGTTTTACTAAACGTTTAACGCTACCGTCCCTAATATAATAAGGTATCCTGCACCCATTATTATTAATGAAGGTTTCCCGTCGAATAAAACAGCTGAGAAATTAACATCATATTTACCAAAACAAAACTGAATGAAAACAGCGTAACAGGCCTCAGCCCCCTGCAATGCATAACCACTTTGTCCCCCATCGCGCGACCGCACAACAGAGCCTGGAAAGAGGGATTGTATGTTTCTTAATTATTTTGCACTTGGCGTTTTAATCGTGGTGTTCCTCGTCATCTTTTACGGCATCATCATCATCCACGATATTCCCTATGAAATAGCCAAAAAGCGTAACCACCCGCACGCCGACGCTATTCATGTCGCGGGCTGGGTTAGCCTGTTTACCCTGCACGTGCTGTGGCCGTTCCTGTGGATCTGGGCCACGCTGTACCGTCCCGATCGCGGATGGGGTATGCAATCCAACCCACAGTCGCAGCTACAGTATGAAAACCTGCAGCTACGTATTGCCGAACTCGAACGGCAGATAAAAACACAACAACGTTCTGACACTGATAACACTCAAGGTAATTAATTGTGGATTTATTAATTATTCTTACTTACGTCGCCTTCGCCTGGCTGGTCTTCAAAATCTTTAAGATTCCGGTCAATAAGTGGAGTATTCCAACCGCGGCGCTCGGCGGTATTTTTCTGGTTGGCGCACTGATTCTGCTGATGAACTATAACCATCCGTACACCTTCCAGGCGCAAAAAGCGGTGGTGTCGGTACCGATTACCCCGCAGGTCACCGGTATCGTCAGAACAGTGACCGATAAGACAAACACGCTGATAAAAAAAGGCGAGGTGCTGTTCGAGCTGGACCCAACCCGCTATCAGGCGCGCGTGTCGCGGCTGGAAGCGGACCTGGTCACCGCGATTCATAACGCCGAGTCGCTGCAGGGACAGCTGGATGAGGCGAAAGCCAACACCGCGCAGGCCAGCGCAGAGCGCGATCGCCTGTATAAAGATTACCAGCGCTATTTGCAGGGCAGCAAAGCCAAGGTTAACCCCTTCTCTGAAAGCGATATCGACAACGCCCGGCAGAACTATCTCGCGCAGGACGCCATGGTGAAGTCGGCTCTGGCGCAGCAGGCGCAGATCAAAAGCCAGCTGGATAGCGTCATGAACGGTGAGCAGTCGCAAATCGCCAGCCTGCGCGCCCAGCTTGCTGAAGCGAAATACGATGTCGAGCAGACGGTCGTGCGCGCCCCGAGCGACGGCTACGTAAGCCAGGTGCTGATTCGCCCCGGCACCTTTGCCGCCGCGCTGCCGCTGCGTCCGGTGATGGTGTTTATTCCGCAGCAAAAACGGCAGATTATCGCGCAGTTCCGCCAGAACTCGCTGCTGCGTCTGAAACCGGGCGATGAAGCGGAGATCGTCTTTAATTCGCTGCCGGGCCAGGTCTTTAGCGGCAAGCTCACGGCGATACAGCCGGTTATCCCTGGGGGTTCTTACCAGGCGCAGGGTACGCTGCAGTCGCTGACGATTGCCCCGGGTACCGACGGCGTGCTCGCAATGATTGAGCTGGATGCTAACGAAAGCATCGACGCGCTGCCGGACGGTATCTATGCGCAGGTGGCGGTCTATTCCGACCATTTTTCCCACGTCGCCATTATGCGTAAGGTTTTACTGCGAATGACCAGCTGGATGCACTACCTCTACCTGGATCACTAAGCGCGTTTTTCACTGTCGGTTTTATCCCGGAGGGTGCCATGTTGACCATTATTAGCGAGTGTCGGTTTTCCCTACTGGCGTTGAAGCATCTGTTTGCGGCATCAAAAACGGAGGTAACGACGTTCGCTGAATGGCTGCTGACGCCGCAGCGCACCAGCTCGCGCCTGCTGGTCGTGGCTTCCCCGGGCAGCTCGCTGCTGGATTTGCTCTCCGTTTTCGAAAGCGCCATCCAGCGCGGAGTGAAAAGAACCACGCTGCTTGGCACGCCCGAGCAGCACTTCTTTCTTAACCGCTGGGGGGTTTCTCCCCAGCAGCTGCTCTCTCCCTGCCTGCCGCCCGAAACGGTCTATGACCAAGTATCGGCGTGGACCGGTCCGGCCGCCAGCCAGCGGCCTTATCGACAAAACGTGGTAAACCTGACCCCGCGCGAGCGCCTGGTGCTGCTGGCCTCGATGAAGGAGTCAGGGGTGGAGGAAGTTTGCCGCCGGATGAAGATTTCAATAAAAACCTTTTACAGCCACCGCCATAATGCGTTAAAGAAGCTGGGATTAAGCTCGGTACGGCAAATGCTGGGCGGGAGCTGTAATGCGCTTCAGGCATCAAAACAGTACATTGGCGTTTCCCTGGATAATCACCTGAAGTCGCAGCTCAGCTACACTTAATAGCAGGCTCCACCGTCACTACGTACAGACATAATGAAACAGCTAAAAATTAAGGATCTGAAAATCCTCCTGGACGTTGCGGCAACGCAAAGCTTTAGCCTGTCAGCGAAAAACATCGGGCTGACCCAGGCCAGCATTAGCAAGAGCATTGCGGCGGTAGAAGAAACGCTGGGGATTAAGATAATCGAGCGGGAAAAGCGCCCGATAGGGCTCACCACTTTTGGCGAAACGCTGCTGCCCCACATCAAAAAGCATATCCATGAAAATGACGAGCTCTTTGAGCTGGTCGAAAACTATAAAAAGGCGCCTGTCGGGGAAGTGAATATCTACTCGCCTTCGGGTATGCAGGCCTACCTTGCCGACACTATTCTGCCCCCCCTGCTGCACCGCTTTCCGGAGCTGAACGTAACGATCACCACCTCTAACCTGCATCAGGCGGACTATTTTAAAGGTATCAGCTTCGATAACTCCTGCGACATTCTGATCTCTTATTCACCACCGCATAATCACAATCTGATCGCCCGTAAGGTAAAACGCATCAGGCTGGACGTGTTTGCCACCCGGGCATTTCATGAGCAGCATCCATTTACCACGCCGGAAGAGCTTTCCCGGCATCCGTTCATCCTGCTGAGCGCCATGGCGAACAACAGCTATGAGAATGTGTTCGAATTCACTCAGACAGACACAACAGACGTCAAATCCGTCGCGGTGACGGGAAAACTGAAGTTCGATAATCTTTACACGGCGGTCAACTGCTGCAGAAAAGGAATGGGCTATATGGTCGCCTCCGAGCTGCTGTTGCAGGACGTCAGCGAAATACGGCCGGTGTTGCCGCCTGAATGGGGGATTTATATTGACTGCTATGTCATATACCGCAGCAGAAAAAACCTGCCATTCCGGGTACAGTCGTCGTTAGACTATATTATTGAGCTAATGGCAAACGACGGGGAAGCGGTTCCAGCATAAGTACCGGGATCAGATTTCGTCCATCACCCGTACAGGCTTGCTGCCCGCCAGCGTATAGCGGAAGTTAAAAAACGTTTCGCTGATCATTTTATCCAGCTCAACGGCATATTTTGTCGGTTTCAGACAGCGTCCTTCGCGCTCGAAAAGCGGAACCGGAAAGTAGGAACAAAACCGCTTGAGCATAATGCTCACCGTCGGCGCAGAGCAGTTCATCACCACGCTGGCATTAAATATAGTTTTATAACTCATCACCGCTGAAAAATAGAGTACAGAATTCAAATCAATATTTTTAAGATATTCAAAATCAGGCTTTTCCAGCATTTTTATTTTCTCTTTAATCACTTAATAGAAGCAAGCTCATAACAACATAAAAGATAAGCATTTCAAATAACTAAATATAAACAATTTAATATCGGATATTTTTCAAAACAAATAACATCCGTTCAACTATCACATGAATATCGAACAGATATAGCGCATTGGTTCTCTACCTTAAACAATTGCACTAATAACCACAATTTTTTAAATTATTTAAATTACGCAAACAATTATGTATTTATAAACAATTCCGTTTTCTGGCGTCGCTCAGGCATTGCACCCGCGCCCAGATTCAGGGTCTGCGTTAAAGAGTAACAAAACCACAAAAAAGATAAACAGTTAAAATATACAAAACAATGAATACTATTATTCCAGAATGATGAGGAATGCTCCGGCGGGCAGCGCCGCCGGAGCAGGATAAGGACAGAACGGTAAGATTAGCGTTTCTCAACCATCAGCGGCTCAATATCGCTCTCTTTTTTAATAACCAGCGAATCGTCGCCGCGCAGGCAGGTGCCGCCGTAGTTGCCGCCGACGGTAAAAGTGCATACCTGAATGTACTTCCCGTCCACCTTCGGCAGGCACCACAGCTGCTGGTAGATGTTCTTGCGATCGAAGAACTTGCCGGAGCTTTGATCGAGCAGCTCATCGTCATGGCTCACCAGATCGATATTACTGCCGCAGCGTCCGGAGATAGGCTTCACCGCATAGCCGGTTTTCGCCAGCTCCTCGTTCACCACGAAGTCGGTATCCAGCAGATAGCGATGGTGCGGGAAAAGCTGCCACAGCACCGGGAGAATCGCCTTGTTGCCAGGAATAACCGTCCACAGCGGCTCAAAGACCATCACCTCCGGGCGCAGCAGGACGTCGATAAGGCGCACCTCGTTATGCGGATGGCCGGTGCGAATAGGCACCGCGGCAAATTCGGTTTCGCTGACTTCGCGCACCTGCTCGATCGCGGTTTCCCACGCCCAGGTTTTCCACACGCAGTTTACCGGGCGGCTATCGCCATCGATAAGCTGCCCGGCGGCATCCCAGTGCAGCTCGTCCAGCCCGTAGAGGATTTTGCTGTCAAACCCGGCTTCTGTCAGCGCACGCTGCATAAAGCGGGCGTGATAATTCTCCTCCAGATCTTTATCCTGCATGATATGCACGAACGGCCGGGCGGTGCTGTGCTTCCACGCGCCGATAAGCTCGCTCAGCAGGTCCTCTGACGGGTTGTGTCCTTTCCCCGCGTAGCCGGTTTTGGCCCACTGCTCGAGTATCAGCCCCCCTTCCGTGTGGCAGGAGGCGGAATCGGCGTTGTACTCGTAGACCTTGAGCCCGCGCTCATCCATACAGAAATCCATACGCCCGGTGATCATATCGTGGCGACGGCGCTGCCATGAAAGGCGCAGCCGCGGCCAGAGGATCTTCGGAATATCGAACAGCGCCAGCAGGTTATCGTCCTTCATCACCTTGTCGGTGGCATGCAGGTACATCAGATGCAGCTCGTTGGTGGCCTTGATAAGCTCCTGCTCGGCGCACTCGCTGATGGTGAAATACTGGCAGGGATCTTTATTGATGAAATGACCGTTGGCCCTGACGTAGGCCGCCTGCAGCGAATCCTGCTCGTTAAGCCAGTGACCGTCGTACTGTCCGTGGTTGGCGAGGCGGGCGCCTTCGATGACCATTGCCGCGCCCGGCAGCGCCGGCTGCGGCAGGCTGTGTTCGGTATCGTCGGTCTGGATCATCCAGCCGAGGATCGTCGTATCATCGAAGGTATCTTCAATAGTGTAGCGGCCGTCTTTCACCACCAGCTTCAGCTCGCGCGTCCACTGCTGCCCCTGGGGTAGCGGTGAGTGAATGACGTTTTGCTCGGCAATGCGCACCTTATTGCCCACCAGCTGGGTGATCACCGCCACGTGACCGGTATCGTTAAATTCGCCGCCCTTTTGCCAGATCAGCAGCGAGCCCGCCAGCGGCGCACGCTGCGAACCGTTGGCAAACGCCTGCAGCGCCAGCAGGTTGTCATTGACCACCTGGCGTAAAAAGCGCAGCGAGAAAATTTCGTAGGCCATACCGACATCGGTAAACACCACGCCGTAGGTCAGGAACAGAAAACGACGGGCGAACTCGACGCACTGCCACTTATGGCCCATGTATTCGTTATCGATATAGCTGCGAAATGAGACGTCGTCGGGGGGATTGCGGGGATCTAAACTGCCGTAATTCGAGGAATAAATGGCTACACCGCCCGGTGCGTACCCCAGTAATGTTCCAAACGGGGCGTCACTACCTGTTGTTCCTTTACTCATCAACCTGACCTTCACTATGCCAACTGAGTTGCGGCTATGATAGCACCCAGAGCGAAGCGGGGGGGTAATGTTTTGTCGCCCTCTCCGGCGAAGGAGAGGGCTATGGCGGCGGGGTTTACCCCACCAGCACCGTCTTCGGTTCGAGGTACGCCAGCATCCCCCATTTGCCCATCTCGCGGCCCAGACCGGACTGCTTAAACCCGCCGAACGGCGCCTTCGGCTCATGGGCGAGGGTGTTGACCAGCACGCGACCGGACTCAATTTTCGCGGCCATCCGGACACCGCGCTCGCGGTCGCCGCTCAGCACCAGCGCGCTCAGGCCGTACGCGGTATCGTTGGCAATCGCGATCGCCTGCGCGTCGTCGTCATAGGGAATAATCACCAGCACCGGGCCAAAAATTTCCTCCCGGGCGATGCGCATCCGGTTGTCGCCGACAAACACGGTCGGTTTGACAAACCACCCCTGCTCGCAGCCCGCCGGGCGCCCTTCCCCGCCCGTCAACAGCCGCGCGCCCTCCTGCAGGCCAAGGCGGATATAGTCCTGCACCCGCTGCCACTGCTTCTGGCTGACCATCGGACCGAGGTCGGTCTGCGCATCGCGGGGATCGCCGGATTTGACGTTGCCCACCGCCGCGGCAATCGCCTGTTCAAACTCCGCCTGACGACGGCGCGGCACCAGAATACGCGTACCGGCGACGCAGGCCTGGCCGCTGTTCATAAAGCCCGCCCCCAGCGCCAGCGGAACAGCCTGCGCAACGTCGGCATCGTCGAGAATAAGCGTGGGCGACTTGCCGCCAAGCTCCAGCGTGACGCGCTTAAGGGTCTGCGCTCCGCTTTGTACAATATGTTTCCCCACCGCGGTTGAACCGGTGAAGGAGATTTTAGCGATATCCGGGTGATGGTTAATCACATCGCCCACCACGTCGCCGCGCCCGGTCACGATGTTGAATACCCCCGCCGGGATCTGCGCCTCGTGCAGCGCTTCGGTGATAATTTGCGTCTGCATGGCGCTCATTTCGCTTGGCTTAATTACCGCCGTACAGCCTGCCGCCATGGCGGTCGCCAGCTTGTTGCAGATAAACCCGGCGTCGCTGTTCCACGGCGTGATAAGCCCGGCCACGCCGACCGGCGTCATAATGACCTGCGCGCTCCCGGCCTGCTCGACAAAGTCAAACGCCTCCAGCGCCTCGATGGCCTGCGCAATCACCTCGGCCGGGTACTGCGCCATCCAGCGGCCGCGCACCCTGGGCGCGCCATACTCGGTAACAATCGCTTCCATCAGCGCGTCTTCCCGCGCCGCGACGGCCTTATGCATCCGCTTCAGCACGGCGATACGCTCGCGTTTACCGGTCTGCGACCAGCCGACAAATGCCGCTTTTGCGGCGGCGATCGCCCGTTCGGCGTCCTGCTCATCGGCCAGACGCACAGAGCCAATCACCGCCTCCGTCGCCGGGTTGTGCAGGGCAAAACGCGCTTCGCCGTGCGGGGTCACGAACTCGCCGTTAATATAAATCGTGTCTATCTGCTGCATGGTGTTCTCTCCCTATTCTCATTGATGCAGCAGAGTATAGAAAACCGTGACTGCCGCGATAAGCGGGCCTATCCTTTACGGTCTGTACCGATAATCGGGATAATCTATGCACCGTACCGGCCTGACCGAACTGGAAGTGATCCTCGCCGTCGCGCACCGCCAGAGCTTTCGCGCCGCCGCGCGCGAGCTGGGGATGTCCGCCACCGCCGTCAGCAATGCCGTCGCCGGGCTGGAGAGCCGCCTGAAGGTGCGGCTGTTTAATCGCTCCACCCGCAGCGTCGCCCTGACGCCCGCCGGGCAGCGCTATGTCGAGCGCATTGCGCCCGCGCTGGCGGAAATCCAGCGGGCATCGGAAGAGATCATGGCGGAACCAGATTCCCCCAGCGGCACCCTGCGCATCAACGCGCCGCAGGAGAGCGTGTCGCTGCTGTTTGAGCCGTTGATTCAGCCCTATTTGCTGCGCTACCCGCAGATGCGCCTCGACATTACCAGCGAATCGCGGATGGTCGATATCGTCGCGGAAGGCTATGACGCCGGGATCCGCCTCGCCGAATCGGTGCCGCAGGATATGATTGCCGTGCCGCTGACCGGCGACCTGAAGATGCTGATTGTCGCCACACCGGAGTATTTCGCCCGCCACGGTAAACCGCAGACGCCGGACGATTTGCTTACGCACCGCAGCATCGGTATGCGCATGTCGCACGGCGGCCTGTATCACTGGGAGCTGGAGCGCCATCAGCAAAAGCTGACGGTCAACGTGCCGCCGCGCATTGTGCTCAACGAAATGCGCGCCATCCACCGCGCCGCGCTGAGCGGCGTGGGGCTGGCGTTTATTTCCGATGGGTTTGTCCGGGAAGACCTTGCCGCTGGCAGGCTGGAAAGCGTGATGGAAGCGTGGTGCCCGGCCTTCGGTGGGCTGCGCCTCTATTACCCCGGCAGACGGCATGTGCCGCCGGGACTGCGGGCGTTTATCGACCTGGCGCATGAATTACGCGCGCTGGCGAATAAACCCTCATCCGGCTAAACCGTTGTTCCGCCGCCTGCTACACTCCCTCAACACCTCACGCAAAAGGCAGGTTCACATGTCAGACAATAGCTACCAACCACCGAAAGTCTGGGAATGGAAACAAAACAACGGCGGCGCGTTTGCCAACATCAACCGCCCGGTTTCCGGCCCGACTCATGAAAAAACGCTCCCTGTCGGCAGCCACCCGCTGCAGCTCTATTCGCTGGGAACGCCCAACGGCCAGAAGGTCACCATCATGCTGGAGGAGTTGCTGGCGCTCGGCGTGACCGGGGCCGAATACGACGCCTGGCTTATCCGCATCGGTGAAGGCGATCAGTTCTCCAGCGGCTTCGTCGACGTCAACCCGAACTCAAAAATTCCGGCGCTGAGCGATCGCTCTGAAACTCCGCCGCTGCGTGTGTTTGAGTCCGGCAACATCCTGCTGTACCTGGCGGAAAAATTCGGCCATTTTCTGCCGAAAGACCGCGCGGCCAGAACCGAAACCCTGAACTGGCTGTTCTGGCTGCAGGGCTCCGCGCCGTTTCTCGGCGGCGGTTTCGGCCATTTCTTTAACTATGCGCCGGTTAAAATTGAGTACGCTATCGACCGCTTCACCATGGAAGCCAAACGCCAGCTCGACGTGCTGGACAAACAGCTGGCGCGCGGCCGCTATGTGGCGGGCGAGGAGTACACCATCGCCGATATGGCTATCTGGCCGTGGTACGGCAACGTGGTGTTGGGTAACGTTTATAACGCCGCAGAGTTCCTGGATGCAGAGCGCTACAGCAACGTGCTGCGCTGGGCCCGCGACGTCGGCAACCGCCCGGCGGTCAAGCGCGGGCGCATGGTCAACCGCACCTTCGGCGAACAGGCAGAACAGCTGCACGAGCGCCATCACGCCAGCGATTTCGACACCATGACGGAAGATAAACGTCAGGCGTGATCAACACTTTTGCAACATGGGGCATCATTAGCCTAATGGTTTACCCCATGTTGCTGGCAGGATCTTGTCGCCGCTCGCCTCCTGCGAGCGACGCAGATTTTCTCCACCGATAGTCACAAAGGAACTGTCATGAAGTTAATTAAAACAACGCTGATTATCAGCACGCTGGTTTTCTCCGCCTCAGGCCTGGCGATGGACAAAACTGCCGCAGGCGCCGTTGCCGGCGCAGCCATCGGCGCGGCAACGGGTAAAGACGTGAAATCGACCGTCGGCGGCGCCGTCGTCGGCGCGGGCACCGGGGCGATGTTCAAAAACGGCGACAAAGGCAAAGCGGCGCGCAAAGGCGGCGCCGTTGGTGCCGCTGTCGGCGCAGGCGCCGCCGCCGTGACCGGCAACAACGTGCTGAAAGGCGCGGCCGTCGGCGCCGGTACCGGCGCACTGATTGGCGAAGCGACGCACTGATCGCGATTCCCTCTCCCTGTTGGGGAGAGGGTCAAGAGTGAGGGGGGAGACTCCGCGCAACGCTCCCTGGCACCGGTCATTTATCGGTGATGTCAAAATGCCCCCCCAGAATATCGTCAATACTCCCCGTCGTTACCTCTTTTTTTCAGCGCCATATTTACAACCGCCGAGAAACTGACAAGAATAATTTCAATTCCCCTTCAGATTATTCCCAATGTCAGAACAGGCGCTGAAACAGCAGATTCAAAATCTGAAAAAGCATAACGCCCGCCTTTTGCGAATTGCGCGAGATACCCAAAGTAAGCTTAGCGCTGCGCTGGACGGAACGGGTCTGTGCCTGTGGCAGCTCGACGTGCCAAGCGGCAAGCTGATCATTTACAACCGCCGCTGGGGAGCGATGCTCGGCTATCAGCCCAAGGCTCTTAGCGCCAATTTCGACGTCTGGCGGGAACATCTGCATCCTGAGGACAAAGAATGGGTGCTGGACGCGTTTTACGGTCACCTGCAGGGAAAAACGCCGTTTTATGAAGCGCTGCACCGCATGCTGCACAAAAACGGCAGCATCACCTGGGTGCTGGACCGCGGACGAGTCAGCGAGTGGGATGACGACGGGAAACCGCTCAAGGTGACCGGGACCCATATCGACATGACTAAGGAGAAGCAGTACGAGGAGCAGCTGGCGCAGCTGGCCAACCACGATCCGCTGACCAGCCTTGCCAACCGCCATGCGCTGCTCAGACACTTCGCCCGCATGAAAGATGAAAACGCGCTGTGCATCGCGTTTATCGATCTGGATGATTTTAAAATGGTCAACGATACCTTCGGCCACCGCTGCGGCGATGAGCTGCTGATCCAGCTCAGCCAGCGGCTGAACGACGCCTGCCCGCCTGGCAGCATCGTCGGCAGGCTTGGCGGAGATGAGTTTGTGCTGCTGCTGCCCTTCGCGCTCAACAGCCTGCTGGTGTGGAGCACCGCGCACAACTGCCTGCGCGCGGCGCTATCGCCGTTCGAGCTTGAGCACGGCACCGCCAGCGTCGGCGCCTCTGTCGGCATTCATGAAGTGCAGGCAGGCGACGACTTCGTCAGCGCGCTGCGCCGGGCGGATCTTGCCATGTATCAGATTAAACGCACCGGCAAAAACGGCGCCGCCATCGGCAACACGCTGGTTTCGCTCTCCGCCGTCGGCGAGTGACTACCCTTCCAGCCGATAGCCTGCCATAAAATAACGTACCGCCAGCGACGACGGATTCTCACGAAAGAAGTCCATCACCATCTCCCGGTCCAGCCCGTAGCGACGGGTCAGGATCCCCGCCTCCCACGCGCTAAGCTGGCGATCGCCCGTTTTCTCGTACATCCGGTGGCTGTACCCCAACACGAAGCCCCGCTTATAGTCGGCGCAAAAATGCGCAACCTCGCGGGCGCTGTCGGCATGAGGCGCATTCAGCCCCGCCATAAGCCCTTTGCCAAAATGGTTTTCCATTGCTACCTCTCAAACGCTATATAAAAAATTATATAGCGATATTTTGAGCGATAGCCAGCGTTATTTAGAAGGTTACCCATTCCTGGGAGGGCGCGGATTTTTTACCCACGGCAGGCGCTGCCTTTACTGCGGCCGTATCGTTTTCCGCCAGGCGGAATTTCTGCACCGAGCGTTGCAAATCGTCGGTCTGCTGCTCCAGCGCGGCGGCGGCGGCAGAAACCTGCTCGACCAGCGAGGCGTTCTGCTGGGTCACGCTGTCCATCTGGGTAATGGCGACGCCTACCTGCGAAATGCCCTTGCTCTGCTCGGCTGAGGCGCTGGCGATCTGCTTCATGATGGCCGTCACCTCCTGTACCGCCCGCAGGATGGCATCCATGGTGGTGCCGGTTTCATTGACCAGCGTCGCCCCTTTATCAATGCGCGAGACCGAATCCGTTATCAGGTTTTCAATCTCTTTCGCCGCGTCGGCGCTGCGGCGGGCCAGATTGCGAACTTCGCCTGCGACCACCGCAAAACCGCGGCCCTGCTCGCCCGCGCGCGCCGCCTCTACCGCGGCATTCAGCGCCAGAATGTTGGTCTGGAACGCAATGCTGTTGATAACGCCGGTTATCTCGGAGATTTTCTTCGAACTCGCCGAGATGCCGGACATCGTGCTCACCACCGCGCTGACCAGCTCGCCGCCCTGGCTTGCCGTTTCCGACGCCGCTTCGGCAAGCTCGCTCGCCTGCTGGGCGTTGCTGGCGTTATGGTGCACCGTCGCCGTGAGCTGCTCCATGCTGGCGGCCGTCTCTTCCAGTGCGGACGCCTGCTCTTCGGTGCGCGATGACAGATCGTTATTGCCGGTGGAGATTTCCGCCGCCCCGCGCCAGATGTTCTCGCTGCCGCGGCGGATATTGCTCACCGCCTCGCGCAGGCTGTCCTGCATCGCGTTAAGCAGCGGCACCAGTTGCCCGACACAGTTGCGGCCAATCTCGGCCACCGGCTGGCTCAGGTCGCCCTGGGAGATTTGCTTAAAGTGGTGGCGCAGCGTCGCCAGCGGTTTCACCAGCATGGCGACCAGATAGCGGTCGGTAAACAACAGCAGCAGTAAGCCGACGATCACCGCCGCGATAATTAACGAACGGGTCGCGGTCGTCAGGCCGTCTACCACCACGCGGGTGTTATCCAGCCGGGTGCTGGCGGCGGCGTTAAACTGCTCGGTGCTGGCGCCAAACGCGCGGCTGAGCGCCGGGGTTACCGTCGTCGCCTGCTGGCGATACTGTTCGGCGGTGCCCTGGGTCGCCAGCTTCATTTGCGGAACAACGCCGTTATCGAGCAGCGCCTGCCAGTTAGCCAGCGTTTGGGCGGAAAGGGCGGCATCCATCGGGCCGGGAGAGATTTTTTTCAGCGCCTCAAGCTTGCCGCGCATATTGTCCAGCGCCTGCTGAACCGGGGCGAAATCCGGGTTCTCCCCGGCCGCTTTGCTTTCCATTGCCCGGCTAAGGCGGGTCACAAAACGGAAATACTGATCGTTGCCCTGGCTGAGCAGGGTCATCTGCGTCACCAGCTCTCTGTCGACCGCATTGCCTTCAGCGACGTTGGATAACGAAAACACGCTGTAAAGCCCGACGCCGGACCAAAGAAGGGCAAAAGTCCCCAGGATAGTCAGCATGACCATCCGGATAGTGAAGTTGCGAAGCAGGTACATAGGCTCTCCTGACCGTTACGAGGTAAATGTGATATTCATCACAATTAAGGAGTTATCGGCAGCGCGTCAGGAAGTTATAACGATTTGTGATAATTTTTCACTGAAATCGTTTTCATTTGTTAATAACGTCTGCGAATGCGGAAATCGCTCACACTGTGATCGCGCAAGCTTCTGCTTTATGCTGGAGAGGATAAGATAGAAACGACGTTTCAAAACGATTATCTGAAGGAGTGCTCATGTCCTGGTTAGCCAGTCCGGATCGTTATTCCCATATGCAGTATCGTTATTGCGGCAACAGCGGTTTGCAGCTGCCCGCGCTGTCGTTAGGGTTATGGCACAGCTTTGGCCATATCCAGTCGCTTGACTCCCAGCGCGCGCTGTTGCGTAAGGCCTTCGATCTGGGGATCACCCATTTTGATCTCGCCAATAACTATGGCCCGCCGCCGGGCAGCGCTGAGGAAAACTTTGGCCGCCTGCTGCGCGAGGACTTCGCCACCCTGCGAGATGAGCTCATTATTTCCACCAAGGCGGGCTACGATATGTGGCCAGGGCCGTACGGCTCCGGCGGGTCGCGTAAATATCTGCTGGCCAGCCTCGACCAGAGCCTCAAACGTATGGGGCTGGACTACGTCGATATTTTCTACTCGCACCGCGTCGATGAGAACACGCCGATGGAAGAGACGGCCGCCGCGCTGGCTCAGGCGGTGCAGAGCGGCAAAGCGCTGTATGTGGGCATCTCCTCCTATTCCACCGAGCGCACCCAGGCGATGGTCGGCCTGCTGCGCGAGTGGAAAATCCCGCTGCTTATCCACCAGCCGTCCTATAACCTGCTCAACCGCTGGGTCGATAAAACCGGGCTGCTGGATACGCTTGCCGACAACGGCGTCGGCTGCATCGCCTTCACCCCGCTGGCGCAGGGGCTGCTTACCGGGAAATACCTTAACGGCATTCCGGACGGTTCGCGCATGCAGGTGGAGGGTAAAAAGGCGCGCGGCCTGACGGAAAACATGCTGAGCGAAAGCAACCTCAACAGCCTGCGTCTGCTGCAGGGGATGGCGGAAAAACGCGGACAGACGATGGCGCAAATGGCGCTGAGCTGGCTGCTGAAAGACAAGCGGGTCACCTCGGTGCTGATCGGTGCCAGCCGGCCGGAGCAGCTGGAAGAGAACGTCAAGGCGCTGGACAACCTGCAGTTTAGCGCTGAAGAGCTGGCGCAGATCGACCAGTACGTGGCGGACGGTCAGCTCAACCTGTGGCAGGCGTCATCGAATAAGTAAGCTCGCCCGGCCCCTCTTTGTCCAAAGGGGGGCCGCTGCGTCGGCGTCAGATATCCTCCGGACGCACCTGCGGACGCTGATACTCCGGCCAGACCAGCGCCACCAGCGACGGATAGGCGTCCAGGCTGAACTCCTGAAAACACTGCTGCAGGTTGAGCACGTCCAGATCGCCGCGCGGAACCTTCTCGCCGTTCAGGCAGCGCTTTTTAATATTGTCGTAATATTTGTACACCGCCGAATTGAGGTCGCTGCAACGCCGTTGCGCATCAAATAAACCCGGTGTGGCGTTTAATTCTGCAATACTCATCCGTTTAATAGACGCATGAAGAAAGTCAATATATTCATGATTTACGCGCCAGTACCATACCGGCGTGATTGCATTCATCAATACCGAAAAATGATCTTCGCCCTCTTCTTTGCTCAGTAACTTAACCGGTGGGGAAACCGTTTCCGTATTGCCAGCGCCTTTTTTAGTAAAATCAGAGATAAATAAAAGAATAACAACGGTAAGTAATAGCAGCGCTATCACGAAATAGATAATACTGTTCATGGTTTACTCCATTTTTTTTGATTTTAAAATTCCACCATGATATTGTCAACGAACTCACTTCTTCAACGCACTTATCTTGTTGAAACTAAAAGGACATCAGGCATGATACCCGAGACGCTCATCCCGGCTTGCTTCCACATATCCGCCGCAGAGCAGGATGCCGGGAAAGCAGAAAATAACGCCAGTTTACCTCAAGGCAAGACAACGCTCGAAGATTATGAATCTGAAATATTGACGGCTATTAGCCATAATGGCCAGTCACGCAATATGCTGCTCGAAGAGCGCGACCGTCATTTAAAAGACCGCCTGTTTCGTGTGGTAAAAATTGAGACCTTTGCCCGCGTGCTCAATGACTTACAAATCGAGGGCGAAATTGATGCCCAGACATTAAGTCAAATTATTGCAGAAAAAACCGAGAAAATTAACGAAGCCGGAAATGAAATTTGGCTTAATTTAATCACCCGAGAAAAAACGTCAGCGTTATTCTATGAATTTCAGGCTGAGTAAAAAAAATGAAAGCGGTTGAGAATAATAACGTTTATTTGACTTTGGACGACAGAAACAGCGATGAAGTCATTCTCAAACATAACCTTGAGGCGCTGGTGAACGCCAGAAACGCCGCCATTGAAGAAACCGCCAAGGCGCTGGTGTCCATCCCCGCGGCGCTGGTGCGCATGAAGTGGCAGAACCGCCGCGAGATTTACGCCTGGCAGGTCAAAGAAGAGATCTACGGCGCAGCGCTGGCGGAAGTGATAGCGCGTAACCCTCAGTTGAAAGAGAAAATACTCGCCCACATTGAGGCCAGCTATCAGCATATCCGTTCACGCGAGACCGCCACTCTGCGCCTGACCCGCCGCCTCTCCGACGGCGATTTTCGCAGCGCCTGCGTCAATATCGTCGCGCGGGATGAAAACGCCGAAAAGCAGATGTAAAAAAGGCCGGCGTTTGCCGGCCTTGTCGCATATAGGGTGCCGTCACTGCGCTTTGACGGTCTCTTCGCCCACCAGGCCAATCTTCAGATAACCTGCCTGGTGCAGGGTATCCATCACCCGCATTATGGTCTCGTAGTCCACGGTTTTGTCGGCGCGGAAGAAGATGGTGGTGTCTTTTTTGCCTTCCGTCAGGGCGGTAATCTCCGCCACCATGTTGCCATCGGTGACCGGCTCGTTGCCGAGGAACATCGATTTATCCGCCTTGACCGTCAGGTAAACCGGTTTCTCCGGACGCGGCTGCGGCTGGCTGGAGGAGGCAGGCAGATTCACCTTCACATCCACGGTCGCCAGCGGCGCCGCGACCATGAAGATAATCAGCAGCACCAGCATGACGTCGATAAACGGCGTCACGTTGATCTCGTGCATTTCGCCGTTATCGTCCAGATTTTCATTAAGACGCATTGCCATCGGACATTACCCTACACGTAATTTCTGCGCGGTGCGTACCGGCTGCGCGCCGCTGGCGCCAAGATCGAGATCGCGGCTTTGCAGCAGCAGCACCTGCGCCGCCACATCCCCCAGCAGGGCTTTGTAGCTGCCGATCATGCGCGCAAAGACGTTATAGATAACCACCGCCGGAATGGCGGCGAACAGGCCAATCGCGGTCGCCAGCAGGGCTTCGGCGATCCCCGGCGCGACGACCGCCAGGTTGGTGGTCTGCGTCTGCGCGATGCCGATAAAGCTGTTCATGATCCCCCAGACGGTGCCAAACAGGCCGACAAACGGGGAAATCGCGCCGATAGTGGCCAGATAGCCATTACCGCGGCCCATATGACGCCCCACCGCGGCCACGCGGCGTTCGAGGCGAAAACCGGTACGTTCTTTGATGCCTTCGTAATCTTCAGCGCCAGCGGAGAGCTCGCGCTCGTTCTGCGCTTCGCTGATAAGCTGGCGGCTCAGGCTTTTCGCCTCAAAGGCGCCGGCGATATCGCTGGCCTGATTGAGGGAGCGGGCGTCGCCTAACAGCTGCTGTTCACGCTTGAGGCGGCGTTTGTGAGAGATAAGTTCGGCGCTTTTGCTGAAGAAAATGGCCCAGGTGACAACGGACGCCAGTACAAGGCCTATCATCACCACCTTTACCACAATATCGGCATGGTGATACATACCCCAAACGGAGAGATCCGTCTGCATCAAATTATTACCCACTCTGTATCTCCAGGATCTAAATCACAAATTCTGCGCGTAATCATATCAAAACATTGTCGAATTGATAGTGGTTCTCATTACTATTTACATAGTGCAACAATCATCACTCCTTTTCCTTGCGCTCACACAGTAAAATTGCGCATTGCCGCCGCCGCGTAAAATTTTACGCTTTATCAATAAAACGCGGGTACACGCCTGAGCAATCATGATAGTTTAGACGTCCAGACGTATAAAAACAGGCAGAGCGACCATGTCAGAAAAGCAACGTGATACCCTACTGGTGAACGCCGGGCGCCGTAAAAAATATACCCAGGGCTCGGTAAACAGCGTGATTCAGCGCGCGTCTTCCCTTGTTTTCGATACGGTGGAAGCCAAAAAGCAGGCCACCCGTAATCGCGCCAAAGGCGAACTGTTCTACGGTCGCCGCGGTACGCTCACCCACTTCTCCTTGCAGGAAGCCATGTGCGAGCTGGAAGGCGGCGTCGGGTGCGCGCTTTTTCCCTGCGGCGCAGCCGCCGTCGCCAACACCATTCTGGCCTTCGTCGAACAGGGCGACGAGGTGCTGATGACCAACACCGCCTACGAACCAAGCCAGGATTTCTGCAGCAAAATTCTGGCAAAACTCGGCGTCACCACCCGCTGGTTCGACCCGCTGATCGGCGCGGATATCGAGCGCCTGGTCCAGCCCAATACCAAAGTCGTGTTCCTGGAATCGCCGGGTTCTATCACCATGGAAGTGCACGACGTCCCGGCGATTGTCACCGCCGTCCGCCGCAAAGCGCCTGACGCCATTATCATGATCGACAACACCTGGGCGGCGGGCGTGCTGTTTAAGGCGCTGGATTTCGGTATCGATATCTCCATTCAGGCCGGGACGAAATACCTGATTGGCCACTCCGACGGCATGGCCGGTACTGCGGTGTCCAACGCGCGCTGTTGGGATACGCTGCGGGAAAACGCCTACCTGATGGGGCAAATGCTCGACGCCGACACCGCCTATATGACCAGCCGCGGGCTGCGCACCCTGGGCGTGCGCCTGCGCCAGCATCATGAAAGCAGTCTGAAAATTGCCGAATGGCTGGCGTCGCATCCGCAGGTCGAGCGGGTAAATCACCCTGCACTTCCCGGCAGCAAAGGGCATGAGTTCTGGAAACGTGACTTTACAGGCAGCAGCGGCCTCTTCTCATTCGTACTCAAAAAGCGCCTGAACGATGATGAAATGTCCCGCTATCTCGATCATTTCAGCCTGTTCAGCATGGCCTATTCGTGGGGCGGTTTTGAATCGCTGATTCTGGCTAACCAGCCGGAACATATCGCCGCGATCCGCCCCGAAGGTTCGCCTGACTTTACCGGCACGCTGATTCGCCTGCACATCGGTTTAGAGGACGTTAACGATCTGATGGACGATTTAGCGGCGGGTTTTGCCCGCATCGTGTAAAGTGAGAGGGTATGGACAGATTCGCGGACACGGAGTGATTAAAAAGTCTGCTGGAGTTGCGTCCGGGATCAAGGCGTCCCGGGCAATTCAGGAGTACAATACGCCCAAAATGTTGTTCCACAGGAAAGTCCATGGTTGTTATTCAAGAAATTGTCGCCGCGCTCTGGCAGCATGATTTTGCCGCACTGGCGGACCCGCACGTCGTGGGGGTTGTTTATATGGTCATGTTTGCAACGCTGTTTCTGGAAAACGGCCTGCTTCCGGCGTCTTTTTTGCCGGGCGATAGCCTGCTGCTGCTCGCCGGCGCCCTGATTGCCAAAGGGGTCATGGGCTTCTTACCCACCGTGGTTATCCTCACAACTGCCGCCAGCCTCGGCTGCTGGTTAAGCTATATTCAGGGCCGCTGGCTCGGCAATACGCGCATCGTCAAAAGCTGGCAGGCGCAGCTTCCGGCTAAATACCATCAGCGCGCAACCTGCATGTTCGACCGTCACGGCCTGCTGGCGCTGCTGGTCGGGCGCTTTCTGGCGTTTGTTCGCACCCTGCTGCCGACCATGGCGGGGATTTCCGGCCTCTCCAACCGCCGTTTCCAGTTTTTTAACTGGCTGAGCGGCCTGCTGTGGGTCGGCGTGGTCACCAGCTTCGGCTACGCGCTGAGCATGATCCCGTTCGTAAAGCGCCACGAAGATCAGGTGATGACCTTCCTGATGGTGCTGCCGATTTTCCTGCTGGTTTCCGGCCTGTTAGGCACAGTGATTGTGGTGCTGAAGAAGAAATACTCCAACGCCTGATTCCCCGCCCTCTCCCGTCGGGAGAGGGAAACATCAGATAAGCTGCATGGCGCGAATGCGCGCCGCATCCTCCCCCGGCGTCATACCGAAATAACGCTTAAATTCCCGGCTGAACTGCGACGCGCTTTCGTAACCCACCTTCATGGCGGCGGTACTGGCTTTAAGCCCGTCGTGCACCATCAGCATCCGCGCCTTATGCAGGCGATAAGTTTTCAGGTACTGCAGCGGCGAAGTGCTGGTTACAGACTTAAAGTTATGGTGGAACGCCGAGACGCTCATATTAGCTTCCGCCGCCAGCTGATCCACGCTCAGGTTCTCGGTGTACTGGCTTTCAATGCGTTTTAACACGCGGCTTATCAGGCTGAAGTGGGTCTGACGGCTCACCAGCGCCAGCAGCGCCCCGCCGCACGGCCCCAGCAGCACGTGGTAGAGGATCTCGCGAATAATCTGCTTGCCGAGGATACGGGCGTCGAGCGGGCGCTCCATCACGTCCAGCAGGCGTTCGGCAGCGCAAAGGATCTCGTCGGAAAGCATCGCGGAGTTGATGCCGCTGGCGGCCATCGCCGGTTGAAACAGCGCATCTTCGCCGATATCCATCAGCAGCTCCTGCAGCTGCAGGATATCGATGTTGAGACGCATCCCGGCCAGAGGCACCTCGGGCGTCGCAAAGGTCTCGCACTCAAACGGCAGCGGCACCGTCAATAAAAGATACTCGCTGGCATCATACTGAAACGTTCGCTCGTTAATATAGCCAATCTTATGGCCGGAAAAGAGAAATATGATACCCGGCTGATACATCACCGGCATGCGCCCGCAGGGCTCAGTCCCGTACAGCAGGCGAATATCCGGCAGCCGGGCGCTAAGATTTTCTTCTTTATTTTTCAGTACATTAATTTTATCCGCTAACAGCAGACAGGTTTCTTCACGGTTCATCGCGCATCGCTCAGGCCCTGGATAACAGTGCCGACATTGTGGCCAGGAAACCGCATATTCTCCAGCCCTCTGTAGAAATGGGCAAGACATTGGCAGGAATGTGCATTGAGGCGAAAGGGGCGACGGGACCACAATACGCCACATCAGGCAGCCCTGGACTGCCCTCTTTTTCACCCGCAATAAAAGGGAACGAGCCATGTTTAATTTTAATCTGCATACCCCAACCCGCATCATCTTTGGCAAAGGCGCCATTGCCGACCTGCGTGCGCAAATCCCGGCTGACGCCCGCGTACTGGTCACCTACGGCGGCGGCAGCGTGAAGAAAACCGGCGTGCTGGATCAGGTGCTGAGCGCGCTGGACGGCCTTGACGTGCTGGAGTTTGGCGGCATTGAGCCAAACCCGTCGTATGAAACGCTGATGAACGCCGTTAAGATTGCCCGCGAGCAGAAGGTCACTTTCCTGCTGGCGGTCGGCGGCGGTTCCGTGCTGGACGGCACTAAGTTTATCGCCGCGGCGGCCCACTATGCCGACGGCGTAGATCCATGGGAAATTCTGCAAACCCGCGGTAGTAAAATTACCAGCGCCATCCCGATGGGCTCCATCCTGACCCTGCCGGCAACCGGCTCTGAGTCCAACATGGGCGCGGTGATTTCCCGTAAAACCACCGGCGACAAGCAGGCGTTTATGAACCCGCACGTCCAGCCGGTCTTTGCGGTGCTCGACCCGGTCTACACCTACACCCTGCCGCCGCGCCAGGTGGCGAACGGCGTGGTGGACGCCTTCGTACATACCGTTGAGCAGTACGTGACTTACCCGGTTAACGCCAAAATTCAGGATCGCTTCGCCGAAGGCATTCTGCTGACGCTGATTGAAGAAGGCCCGAAAGCGCTGAAAGAGCCGGAAAACTACGATGTGCGCGCCAACGTGATGTGGGCGGCGACTCAGGCGCTGAACGGCCTGATTGGCGCAGGCGTGCCGCAGGACTGGGCGACCCATATGCTGGGCCATGAGCTGACGGCGATGCACGGCCTCGACCACGCCCAGACGCTGGCCGTAGTGCTGCCCGCGCTGTGGAGCGAAAAACGCGACGTGAAGCGCGCCAAGCTGCTGCAGTACGCCGAGCGCGTGTGGAACATCACCGAAGGCGCTGAAGACGCGCGTATTGATGCCGCCATTGCCGCAACCCGCAGCTTCTTCGAACAGCTCGGCGTGCCGACCCGTCTGTCCGGCTATGGCCTGGACGGTAGCTCTATCCCGGCGCTGCTGAAAAAACTCGACGAGCACGGCATGACAAAACTGGGTGAAAATCATGACATTACTCTCGACGTGAGCCGCCGCATTTACGAGGCCGCACGCTAAGGGTTTGCCGGGTAACCTTTCATTTTCGGCGGGTTCGTCCACACTTAATGCTACTGCCTCACCGGGTTCGCCCCGGTGAGCTTCATCTAAGGAGGAATGCATGACACATCCAACCGTAATTAAACTTCAGGACGGCAACGTCATGCCGCAACTGGGTCTTGGCGTGTGGAAAGCAGGCAACGAGGAGGTTATTTCCGCGATCCATAAGGCGCTGGAGGTCGGCTATCGTTCGATAGATACCGCCGCCGCCTATCAGAATGAAAGCGGCGTCGGTAAAGCGTTAAAGAGCGCGGGCGTTCCCCGCGACGAGCTGTTTATCACTACCAAGCTGTGGAATGACGACCAGAAAAATCCGGCGCAGGCGCTGAAAGACAGCCTGCGCAAGCTGCAGCTCGAGTTCGTCGATTTATACCTGATCCACTGGCCGGTACCGGCCATTGACCACTACGTGGATGCCTGGCTTGGCATGATTGAGCTGCAAAAACAGGGCCTGGCGACCAGCATCGGCGTGTGCAACTTCCAGGTGCATCATCTGCAGCGGCTGATAGACGAAACCGGCGTCGCGCCGGTCATCAATCAGATTGAGCTGCACCCGCTGATGCAGCAGCGTCAGCTGCACGCATGGAACGCCACCCATAAAATTCAGACCGAGTCCTGGAGCCCGCTGGCGCAGGGCGGTGAAGGCGTTTTCGATCAGAAAATCATTCGCGAGCTGGCGGACAAATACGGCAAATCCCCGGCGCAAATCGTCATTCGCTGGCATCTCGACAACGGCCTGGTGGTGATCCCGAAATCCGTTACCCCCTCGCGTATCGCCGAAAACTTCGACGTCTGGGATTTCCGCCTCGACAAAGATGAGCTTAGCGAAATCGCGAAGCTGGATAAGGGCAAACGCCTCGGACCCGACCCCGATCAATTTGGCGGATAATCGCCCGACTACGCGTTAACGTCATACGCGTTTCTACCTGCTAGTGGTATCCTTGGTGCTTTCGTTCATGGAGAGAAGCAATGCGGTACCTTAGCAGGTGGTTTCTTATCGTCCTGGCGACTATCAACATAACGGCGTTCGCCCAGAAGCCGGTCGTTTCCCTTAAAGAAACCATTGAGCAAATTTATAAGCCATACGGCCTCAATACCGACCCGGTCTCGATTTACGACACCGGCGAAAACCGCATTGTTTCAAAGCGTCTGGCGGCGGTGCTGCAAACCGACAGTGAACTGACGGCGCCGGGCGACGGCGGCGCCCTCGATAACGACCCGCTCTGCGGCTGTGAGGATTACGACAAGCTGGTGGTTGATAACATTCAGCTTCTTGATGAAAACGCGCAAACCGCCACGGCGATTGTCCGCGTGCGTCCGTCGGCCAACAACCCGCAAACCAACACCATTTCGCTCTCTTTTGTGAATGAAAACGGCCGCTGGCTGATTGATGACATCATGAACGACGATCAAAGCGTCTATCAGCTGGTCGTCAAGAGCAACCACGAGCAGCAGGAGATGCTGGACGGTCTGCAGCGCCCTCTGCCCGGCGATTTTATCCGTAACCTGTTTACCAGCGACGATGCCAACGCCCTCTCCTGGACGCTGCTGCTGGCCCCGACGTCGCGGAAAATCGTCGACAGCTTTTCCGACATGACGGCGGATATCTCACCCAAAGATCAGGAGAAGAACGCGCTGCCGGATATCTGGAACAGCAACCCGCTGTGTGGCTGCGATGACCCGACCACCGCCACCCTTAAGGACGTGCAGACCAAAGCGGAAAGCGGCGGCAGAACGCGGGTGCATGCCCGTTTTACTCTCGCGAATGGCACTGAGAAGACCCAGGATATCGATCTGGTGAATCTGGGCGGCCGCTGGCTGATTGATGACTATATCGATCCGCAGAAAGGCAGCCTGATCCAGCAGCTGGCGCGCATCGTTATTACGGAAAGCCACTCGCAGGCGCATTGAACGCCCGCGAGCGGTAATCTAAGGCAGGTTACGCTTTCTTTTTCGTATTCGCGCGCGCAGGCGCAGCGGCGCCGTTACGGCGCTGATGCTGAATCGGCGTATGTTTGGTCAACGCCGGGCGCGTATGGCGATTCTGACGACGCGCCTCGCGCATCTCATCCAGCGTCGGCGCAGGCACCAGGCAGTCGCGACGCGCGCCTATCAGGTGCTTTTTACCCATCTCTTCCAGCGCCTGACGAATCATCGGCCAGTTGGCCGGATCGTGGTAGCGCAGCAGCGCTTTGTGCAGACGACGCTGCTTATCGCCCTTCGGCACCACCACATCCTCACTCTTATAGCCAATCTTACCTAGCGGGTTCTTGCCGGTGTAATACATGGTCGTCGAGTTCGCCAGCGGCGACGGATAGAAGTTCTGCACCTGATCCAGACGGAAGCGGTGACGTTTGAGCCACAGCGCCAGGTTCACCATATCTTCGTCGCGGGTTCCCGGGTGCGCCGAGATGAAGTACGGGATCAGATACTGCTCTTTCCCCGCCTGCTTCGAGTAGGTGTCAAACAGCTGCTTAAAGCGATCGTAGCTGCCCATCCCCGGCTTCATCATCTTCGACAGCGGGCCTTCTTCGGTATGCTCCGGCGCAATCTTCAGGTAGCCGCCGACGTGGTGCGTCGCCAGCTCTTTGATATAGCGCGGATCTTCCACGGCGATGTCGTAACGCACGCCGGAGGCGATGAGGATCTTCTTGATGCCTTTCAGATCGCGGGCGCGGCGGTAGAGGTTGATCGTCGGCTCATGGTTGGTGTCCATGTGCGGGCAGATATCCGGGTAGACGCACGACAGGCGGCGACAGGTCTGCTCCGCGCGCGGAGACTTACAGCGCAGCATGTACATGTTGGCCGTCGGGCCGCCAAGATCCGAAATCACGCCGGTAAAACCGGGCACCGTATCGCGAATCGCTTCGATCTCGTTGATGATCGAATCTTCGGAGCGGCTCTGAATAATGCGGCCTTCGTGCTCGGTTATCGAGCAGAAGGAGCAGCCGCCGAAGCAGCCGCGCATGATGTTGATCGAAAAGCGGATCATCTCATAGGCCGGAATACGGCTCTGGCCGTACGCCGGGTGCGGCACGCGCTTGTACGGCAGCGCGAAAACGCTGTCCATCTCTTCGGTTGAAAGCGGAATCGCCGGCGGGTTGATCCAGATGTAGCGCTCGCCGTGCTTTTGCATCAGCGCGCGCGCGCAGCCCGGGTTGGTCTCATGGTGCAGGATGCGTGACGCGTGGGCATACAGCACTTTATCGCCCTTCACCTTCTCAAAGGACGGCAGCAAAACGTAGGTCTTTTCCCACGGCTTTGGACGCGGCGGCTGTACGGTAATGCTTTTCGCTTCGGTTTTCTTCGGCTCAACCGGCTTGTTATCCGCGCACGGCAGATCTTCGCCGTACGGATGCGGGATCGGGTCGATTTTCCCCGGCGTATCCAGACGCGTGGAGTCCACGCCGCTCCAGCCCGGCAGCGCTTCTTTCACCATGATCGCGGTGTTGCGCACATCGCGGATCTGCGCGACCGGCTCGCCCTGCGACAGGCGGTGCGCCACTTCCACCAGCGGACGCTCGCCGTTGCCGAAAATCAGCATATCGGCTTTGGAGTCCACCAGCACCGAACGGCGCACGGTATCGGACCAGTAGTCATAGTGCGCGGTACGGCGCAGGCTCGCTTCAATCCCGCCGAGAATAACCGGCACATCCTTCCAGGCCTCTTTACAGCGCTGGGTGTAGACCAGGGTTGCGCGATCCGGGCGCTTACCGGCGACGTTATCCGGGGTATAGGCATCGTCATGGCGCAGCTTACGGTCGGCGGTGTAGCGGTTGATCATGGAGTCCATGTTGCCCGCCGTCACGCCAAAGAACAGGTTCGGTTTGCCCAGACGCATAAAGTCGTCTTTGCTGTTCCAGTCCGGCTGCGCGATGATGCCGACGCGGAACCCCTGCGATTCGAGCATACGCCCGCAGATAGCCATGCCGAAGCTGGGATGATCGACATAGGCGTCGCCGGTGACGAGGATAATGTCGCAACTGTCCCAACCGAGCTGATCCATCTCCTCCCGCGACATCGGTAAGAACGGCGCCGGGCCGAAGCAGGCCGCCCAGTACTGGGGCCAGGAGAAAAGGTCGCGATCCGGCTGGATCAGGGAAATTGCGCTCATAATGCTTCCGAAGAAAAAATAATCAAAGGGCGTGGATTATACGCTGGATCAAGGCGGGAAATGAAGGGATATGTTCTGGGGATGCCCCCTCACGCCGACGGAGTGAGGGGAAATGTTTACGACGCCGGGTTTACCAGCATCTGGCCAATCGATCCGCGGTCGGCCAGCTCAAGCGTCTGGCTCATGAACTGGAACGGGAAGTGCGGCCAGGAAGGCTGGCCGTAGTAGACCAGCAGCTCAACCTGTCCGTCGACCCAGACGGTATCTTTCCAGCCCCGGTCTTCCGGGAACGGCATCGCGCCGTTGACGTTGCGCACCTGGAACATTACTCCCTCAATATGGAACGACTGCGGCCGGTCGGCGCGCACCGTCCAGCGTTCCCAGCTCCCCTGCTGGGCGGTGACGTCAATACGCTGCGGGTCCCACAGCTGGCCGTTGATGCCCGGATCGTCGCCGAGGGTGAAATCACGGCTGCGGATCGGCGTGCCGGTCATAATTTCCGTCGGCAACAGGCGCATCGGCAGGCTGTCCGTCACCAGCGGCAGCAGGCCGGTCGGACGCAGCGTCAGCACCAGCGTGGAGATCAGAATACTGGATGGCTCAAAGAACCCGCGGATCCGGTCAACGATGCTGGCCGCTTCGCCACAGGTAATCGACACCTCATCGCCGTTGGTCATATCCACCAGAATTTCACGACGCTCGCCCGGCGCCAGCGACAGCTGTTTCACCGATACCGGCGCGGGCAGAAAGCCCTGATCGCCGGAGATAACGTGCAGCGCGCGGCCATCGCTTATCTGCAGCTGGTAACGACGCGAGTTGGAGGCATTGAGCAGGCGCAGGCGCACCCAGCCGCGGGACACCTCAACGTAGGGCCCCTGCACGCCGTTGACCAGCAGGGTATCGCCGACGAAGCCGCCGCTGCCCGGCTCGCTGTACTCCGGCGTGCCGAAGTTGTCCAGCCGCTTGTCCTGGATGATGACCGGGAAATCGTCGACGCCGTAGTGGTTCGGTATCGGCAGCGATTTGCTGACGTCGTCCTCCACCAGCCACATGCCCGCCAGGCCGTTATAGACCTGCTGCGCCATATGGTTGGGCGTGTTCGCCTGATACCAGAGGGTCGCCGCGCTTTGGCGGATCGGCAGCACCGGCGCCCAGTCGGCGTTTGGCGACATCATACGCGCCGCGCCGCCAATCAGCGGCCCCGGCACCTGCAGGCCGCGGACGGTCATCGACACGTTTTCCGTCAGGCGGTTGCTGTAAATCATCTTGACGTCGTCGCCGCTCCATACGCGGATGGTCGGCCCCAGATAGCGGCCGTTAACGCCCCACACTGGCGCACGGGTACCGGACGTAAACGACCAGTGGGCGCGCTGCAGGGTGAGAAACAGGGGCTGTCCGCGACGGGATTCCAGTAGCGGCGGGATCGGCAGGGGCTGCTGCTGCCCCGCCGCATTCGCCCTCAGCGGCACCGCACCTGCACACAGCGCAATCCCTGATGCCTGAATAAACTGACGCCGACTGAGTGACATATAAACTCCATGACTAACAACGATGCACAGGGAAACCTTTCCCCACAATAGCTATTTTTTTGCCGCCGCTTCGCGCGCGGCGACTTCTTTATTCAGTTCATCAATACGGGCAGCCATCAGCTCGCGGCAGTGGGCCGCCAGTTCGCGCACCTGATCTCTCCCCCACTGGCTGGTGTCCACCGGCGGCAGCATTTCCACGATCACCAGTCCGTTGTTCAGGCGATTGAGGTTAATTTTATTCGATGTATTGGAAACGCATATAGGAATAATTGGCACACCTGCCGCAATCGCCGCATGAAAAGCGCCGGTTTTAAATGGCAATAAACCACGACCGCGGCTGCGAGTACCTTCCGGAAACATCCAAAAAGAAATTTTGCGCTTTTTAAACGCATTCACCACTTCCGCAATGGTACCGTGCGCCTTGGTACGATTATTGCGATCAATCAGCAGGTTGCCCGTCAGCCAGTATAGCTGACCAAAAAACGGGATCCACAGCAGGCTCTTTTTTCCCACGGTCACCGTCGGCGGGAGAACGATATTGGCCGCCGTCACCATATCGTAGTTGTTCTGATGGTTAGCGATATAAATAGCGTTGCCAAAACTGCCCGCCTGCGCCGGAATGCGCTTTTCAACCTTCAGGCCGAAAACCGGCGCCAGCCGACCAAACATATGGCCAAACGTCGCGACGTGCTTTGGATTCCGTGGGCTAAACAGACAGTAGATACAGCCAAAAACACATACCAGGATGCAGTAAATGACCACTATAATTGCGCGAAAAATCAATAGCATAACTACCTCAAAAACCCTAACCGTTTAGAATTATATACCGGACAGGAGTGTGACTTGCAGGTCCCTGAAAAGGGTATGTTAATCGCAACGCACGAATTAACAACGATTTTGCCGCAAATTTTCACTGCCCCGCCGGAGCGGCGGGGCGATAAAATTACTCTTCGCTATCCCCAACGCTTGAGTTTCGCGGCGAATCAATCTCCACACGGTCGATTTTCTGCAGGCCGCGCATCAGCGTGCCGCGGCGACCGCGTTCGCCGGTCACCTTCTGCAGCTCTTCCGGGCGCAGCTTGATCTTGCGCTTGCCGACGTGGATAGTCAGCGTGCTTTGCGGCGGCAGGATATAGAGATGCGCCAGCCCGTCGGCGCCGTTCGCCGCATCGGCGGTCGGGATGCCGATTATCTTGTTGCCCTTACCTTTCGACAGCTGCGGCAGGTCGCTCACCGGGAACATCAGCATACGACCCGCGCTGGTGATCGCCAGCAGCATGTCGGACTCGTCCTCAATGACCAGCGGCGGCATCACGCGCGCATTCTCCGGCAGCGTAATCAGCGCCTTGCCCGCGCGGTTGCGCGCCACCAGGTCGCTGAAGGTACAGACGAAACCGTAGCCGGCGTCGGAGGCCATCAGCAGCTTCTGCTCATCGCCCTCCATCAGCATATGGTCGACCGTCGCCCCCGGCGGCAGCGTCAGCTTGCCGGTCAGCGGCTCGCCCTGCCCGCGGGCGGACGGCAGCGTGATCGGGTCAATCGCGTAGCTGCGGCCCGTGGAGTCAATAAACACCACCGGCTGGTTGCTCTTGCCTTTCACCGACGCTTTCCAGCTGTCGCCCGCTTTGTAGCTCAGCCCTTTGGCGTCGATGTCGTGCCCTTTGGCGCTACGCACCCAGCTCATCTGCGACAGCACAATGGTCACCGGCTCTGACGGCAGCATGTCGTGCTCGCTCATCGCCTTCGCCTCTTCGCGCTCGTGCAGCGGCGAACGGCGGTCATCGCCAAACGCCTCAGCGTCGGCCTGCAGCTCTTTCTTCAGCAGGTTGTTCATCTTGCGCTCGGAGGCGAGGATGGCCTGAATCTGATCGCGCTCTTTTTCGAGATCGTTCTGCTCGCCGCGGATCTTCATCTCTTCCAGTTTGGCGAGATGGCGCAGCTTCAGCTCAAGGATCGCTTCGGCCTGGGTTTCGCTGATGGCAAAACGCGACATCAGCACCGGCTTCGGCTCATCCTCGGTGCGGATGATATGGATAACCTCGTCGATATTGAGAAACGCCACCAGCAAACCTTCAAGGATATGCAGGCGCCTGAGCACTTTCTCCAGACGGTAGTTCAGACGGCGGCGCACCGTGTCGCGGCGGAACGCCAGCCACTCGGTGAGGATCTCCAGCAGGTTTTTCACCGACGGACGACCGTCCAGACCGATCATGTTGAGGTTGATGCGGTAGCTTTTTTCCAGATCGGTAGTGGCGAACAGGTGGTTCATCACCTGCTCCATGTCCACGCGGTTGGAGCGCGGCACGATAACCAGGCGGGTCGGGTTCTCGTGATCGGACTCGTCGCGCAGGTCATCGACCATCGGCAGCTTTTTATTGCGCATCTGCGCGGCGATTTGTTCCAGCACGCGGGCGCCGGACACCTGGTGCGGCAGCGCGTTAATCACCACCGCGCCATCTTCTTTGGTCCACACGGCGCGCATGCGCACCGAGCCGCGGCCGCTCTGGTAGATTTTGCGAATTTCGGCGCGCGAGGTAATGATTTCCGCTTCGGTCGGGTAGTCCGGCCCCTGAACGATATCCAGCACCTCATCCAGCGTCGTGGCCGGTTTGTCGATCAGGGCGATCGCCGCTTGCGCCACTTCGCGCACGTTGTGCGGCGGGATATCGGTCGCCATCCCGACCGCAATGCCGGTGGTGCCGTTCAGCAGAATATTCGGCAGGCGCGCAGGCAGCATCCTCGGCTCCTGCATCGTGCCGTCAAAGTTCGGCACCCAGTCAACGGTTCCCTGGCCCAGCTCGCCCAGCAGCACATCGGCATACTTCGACAGACGAGATTCGGTGTAACGCATCGCGGCGAAAGATTTCGGATCGTCCGGCGCCCCCCAGTTCCCCTGGCCATCGACCAGCGGATAGCGGTACGAGAACGGCTGCGCCATCAGCACCATCGCTTCATAGCAGGCGCTGTCGCCGTGCGGGTGATATTTACCCAGCACATCGCCGACGGTACGGGCGGATTTTTTGAATTTTGCGCTGGCGCTCAGCCCCAGCTCGGACATCGCATACACGATGCGGCGCTGTACCGGCTTCAGGCCGTCGCCGATAAACGGTAACGCGCGGTCCATGATGACGTACATGGAGTAGTCAAGGTACGCTTTTTCCGTAAACTCATGTAGCGCAAGGCGCTCTGCCATATCGCTCATTAATTCTGATTCCTCAATCTGTGCGCCGTTGGGGTGCAGACAGCAAACTTCGGGCGATAATACCCTATCTGACGTGCGGAGTCACAGGGCGACCGCCGGATGTCCGGCGGCGCGGGGATTTACTTCAGAGGCAGGTAAATATCGGTTTGCAGCGCGTGTTCAGGCACATCGTTCACGAAGTTGAGGTAGTGGAAAAACACTGGCGCGTCGCGCAGGCTTTCGCCGCTGGCGGGAAGCCATTCGCGAAACATCGCCCACACGCTCTGCGACAGGTTATCCAGCGAGCCGAGGTGACGCGCGACGGCATAGCGCCCGCCGGCTATCTCACCGTTGATCACGCCAAAGGCGTTATCCGGCACGGCGTCACTGACGCTGCCGCAGATATCGAAGCGAAACGCCTCCGGCGCAGTGCTTTGCGGGTCATCCCAGGCAATACCAAAGGTTTTGCTCTGTTTAACCGGCGACAGGCCGCTCTGCTTGCGCCATTCGATGAATTTCGCCGCGCTGGCGTTCACCAGCGCCGGGCTGCCGCGGTGCTGTAGCATCGCCACGCGCGTCGGCGGAAAATCGACAATCTGCACATCCATACTTTGTTGCTCCTGTGAGGCCATCATGGGAACGCGCTGGTGCCAGTCCAGCCAGTCAGGCGCTACGCGAAACTGACGCGGGCTTTTACCGAACGCGGTTTTGAAGGCGCGGCTGAACGATTCCGGGTTCTGAAACCCGGCATCCAGCGCAATGTCGATAACCTTATCCTGCGGGTTGAACGCCAGCCGCCATGAGGCATGACGCAGGCGCAGCCACTGGATATAGCGATACAGCGGCAGGCCGCTAAACGCCGCAAACTGCCGGTGAAAATGGTAGGGCGAGCAGTGGGCCAGCGCGCTGAGCTTATCCAGCGTCAGCGGCTCATCGAGATGGCGGGCGATATAGTCGCACACCATGGCGAACCGCTCGCGGTACGCGGTTGTTAATGCATCGTTCATCGCATCCTCCTGGCGACATACTTTGCCACGGCGCCAGATCCTGTTCCTGACCGATCTTGCGCACAATGACCATGCCGCCAGAAGGCGATGACCGCGAGGATTACTGGCCGATTTTGCTGATTTGCTTCACATCGACCTCAACGTCGCTCCACTCTTTGTCGACTTTACCCTGCAGCTCAACCTTATCCTGCGGGGAAACGGTCAACCCGTTCCAGCGCTTGTGGTCGATATCCACGTTCACCGTGCCGCTGGCGTCGCGGAACAGGTAGCGGTCGTCAGAAAGGCGCTCAACGATGTTGCCGCGCAGCTTAACCCAGCTGTCGTCCTTCATCTCTTTGACCTTCGCCGCGGTGGTCAGATTGGCGTTGGCATCGACAAAGCCGCCGCTCTGCGCCGGCGTCTGGCTGGCGGAAGCGGTGGCCGACGGGCCGGTAAAACCGCCCTGGGTATTGGCGGCAAACGCCGGTGCGGAAACGATAGCAATGATGGCGGCAATGGCTGCGTATTTTTTCATAAAAATGTTCTCCCTTTTATCGTAATTCGAAGCCATTACACAGGATAAAACTTAACAACTTCTTAAGGGTAAAAAAGATAAACTTTTGCTGTACAGCGGCCGTCCACAACGCTTTACTGGCCGTAAATCGGGCCGTATTTAAGGGCTAAGGATGCGAATTTTACTGGTAGAAGATGACAAACTGATCGGCGACGGCCTGCGTGCCGGGCTGGTAAAAATGGGCTTTACCCTCGACTGGTTCACCCGCGGCGAGGAGGGAAAAGCCGCGCTGCTCGCCGCCCCTTATGACGCCGTTATCCTCGACCTCACGCTGCCGGGTATCGACGGGCTGGATATCCTGCGCGCCTGGCGCGCCCAGGGCCGTCAGGAGCCGGTGCTGATCCTGACCGCCCGCGACGCGCTCGCCCAGCGGGTAGAAGGGCTGCGGCTCGGCGCCGACGATTACCTGTGCAAACCCTTCGCCCTGATTGAAGTCGCCGCGCGCCTCGAAGCGCTTATCCGCCGGGCGCACGGCCAGGCCACCAACGCCCTGCAGCACGGCAAGGTGACGCTGAACCCCGATAGCCTGACCGCCACCTTCGACGGCGCGCCGCTGCCGCTCAAACCCAAAGAGTTCGCTCTGCTGGAGCTGCTTATGCGCAACGCCGGGCGGGTGCTGCCGCGCAAGCTGATTGAGGAAAAGCTCTATAGCTGGGACGACGACGTCTCCAGCAACGCCGTGGAGGTTCACGTGCACCATCTGCGTCGCAAGCTCGGCAGCGACTTTATTCGCACCGTACACGGCATCGGCTACACGCTGGGTGAAGCATGAGCCTCTTTCGCCACCTTAGCCTGCGCCTGCGCCTGACGCTGCTGTTTTTGCTGCTGACGCTGGTCGCCTGGATCTGCGCCAGTTTTATCGCCTGGCAGCAGACCACCCATAAGCTCGACAAGCTGTTCGACACCCAGCAGATGCTGTTCGCCAAACGGCTGAGCGCGATAGACTTTAACGACCTGCACGCGCCCACCGCCCTGCCGGTACGCACCCAGCAGAAGTTCAAACACGGGCATCTCGACGATGACGCGCTCGCCTTTGCCATCTTCACCAGCGATGGCCGCAAAGTGCTGCATGACGGCGAAAACGGGCAGGATATCCCTTACAACTATCACCGTGACGGCTATGAAGACGCTTCGCTGGACGGCGACGATGACCCCTGGCGCTTTTTATGGCTCACCACCACCGATGGGAAATACCGCATCGTCGTCGGCCAGGAGTGGGATTACCGTCAGGGAATGGCGTTCGATATCGTCACTTCCCAGCTAACGCCGTGGCTGGTGGCGCTACCGCTGATGTTTATCCTGCTGATTGTGCTGTTAAGCCGGGAGCTGGCGCCGCTGAAAAAGCTGACCCGCACCCTGCGCACCCGCTCGCCGGAGGCCGCAGACCCGCTCAGCACCGACGGCGTGCCCGGCGAGGTACGTCCGCTGGTCGATGCGCTGAACCAGCTGTTCGCCCGCTCGCATGAAGTGATGGTGCGCGAGCGGCGCTTTACCTCCGATGCGGCCCATGAGCTGAGAAGCCCGCTGACCGCGCTGAAGGTGCAAACCGAAGTGGCGCAGCTGTCGATAGATGACCCCGAAAGCCGCGAGAAGGCCCTCTCCCAGCTGCATGCCGGGATCGACCGCGCGACGCGCCTGGTGGAACAGCTGCTGACCCTGTCGCGCCTCGACTCCCTCTCTCAGCTCGATGATATCGAACAGATTCCGCTGGCGGACCTGCTGCAGTCGGCGGTGATGGATATCTACCATCCGGCGCAGCAGGCGGGGATTGACGTGCGCCTGCACCTCAACGCCCCCGACGCTATGCGCCTGGGCCAGCCGCTGCTGCTAAGCCTGCTGGTGCGCAATCTGCTCGATAACGCCATCCGCTACAGCCCGCCGGGCCGCCAGGTCGACGTAACCCTCGACGCCCGCCGCTTTACGGTGCGCGACAACGGGCCTGGCATTAGCGCCGAGGCGCTCGCCCGCATCGGCGAACGCTTCTACCGCCCGCCCGGCCAGGACGCGCCTGGCAGCGGCCTGGGGCTGTCTATCGTCCAGCGCATCGCCACCCTGCACCAGATGACGGTGACGTTCGGCAACGCCCCGGACGGCGGCTTTATCGCCACCCTCAGCTGGTAATGGAATTATTGCTCATACAGCAAAAGACTTTGCACATTTTGCTAATTTCTCCGCTGCGGCGTCGGCGTTAAAATGGCGCAAACGTCATTTTTGCTAAGGACTCATCATGAGCAACATTCTGATCATCAACGGTGGTAAAAAATTCGGTCACTCCAATGGCCAGCTTAATGACACCATGACTGAGGTCGCACACAGCTTTCTGCGCGACGTCGGGCATGATGTTCGCGTCGTTCGCGCCGACAGCGATTACGATGTCGAACAGCAGGTGCAAAACTTCCTGTGGGCCGAAACGGTTATCTGGCAGATGCCGGGCTGGTGGATGGGCGCGCCGTGGAGCGTGAAAAAATACGTCGATGACGTCTTTACCGCCGGTCACGGCTCGCTGTACGCCAGCGATGGCCGCACCCGCTCCGACGCCAGCAAAAAATACGGCTCCGGCGGCCTGATTCAGGGTAAAAAATATATGCTGTCGCTGACCTGGAACGCGCCGATGGAAGCCTTTACCGAAAAAGACCAGTTCTTCCACGGCGTGGGCGTTGACGGCGTTTACCTGCCGTTCCATAAAGCCAACCAGTTCCTGGGAATGGAGCCGCTGGCCACCTTTATCGCTAACGACGTCATAAAAATGCCGAACGTTGCGCACTATGCTGAAGAATATCGCAAGCATCTTGCCGCGATTTTTGCTTAACTGGTTAGCTGGATACAGGCCTGGCCTGTCAGGTTCAAAGAAGGAGTTTTACCATGTTAACAGTGATTGCTGAGATTCGTACCCGTCCGGGCCAGCACCATCGCCAGGCCGTTCTGGATGCTTTTGCCAAAATCATCCCGACCGTCCTCAGGGAAGAAGGCTGCCACGGCTACGTGCCGATGGTGGATCATGCTGCTGGCGTCAGTTTCCAGGCTACCGCGCCGGACTCTATCGTGATGGTAGAGCGGTGGGAAACCGTGGCGCACCTTGAAGCCCATCTGCAAACCGCGCACATGAAGGCGTGGAGCGAAGAGGTTAAAGGCAACGTGCTGGAAAGCCATATCCGCATTCTGGAACAGGGCGTTTAAGCCCGCCGTCCCCTCCCCCTCTCCGGCCCGGGGAGGGTCTGCGTTTTGCCCCCTAACGCCTGCTTTTTGGTAACAAAAGATGAGCGTTGATGCGCCGTTGTGGCAAATTTTTCGCCAGCTGATACTTTCATGATGCCCCCCATCCGTTTGGGATTACTCGACATGAAAACTCATCTTGCGTTTACGTTAGCCATCGCGCTGTGTTCCACCAGCGCGCTGGCGTTTCAGGAAAAGCCGCTGGCGGAATCATCAGGCTCCGAGCAGAAGGTTCAGCGCGCCACGATAAGCCAGTTTTCCGGCGATGAAAATGACGGCGATATCGCCCATGTTTATGGTCAGGGCCTTTGCAGCTCGTCCGCGGCGTCTAACTGTAATAGCGCGTTCAGTACGACACCTCAGCATATGGCCAATCACGATCGCTAATCGCCTTCTGTCTTCTCCCCTCCCATCTCCGGGAGGGGATTATCGATTAACGGAATGTCGTCGGTAACCACAAAGAGAGCACTGGCATGTAGGTGACAGCCATCAGCACTAAAAAAAGCGCCAGATAAAACGGCATCATTGATTTCACCACCTGCTCCACCTTCAACCCGCTGACCGCACTGGCGACGAACAATACCGACCCGACCGGCGGCGTAATTAAGCCGATCCCCAGATTGGTCATCATGATGATGCCGAAATGTACCGGATCAATCCCCACTTTCGTAATGACCGGCAGCAAAATCGGCGTCAGGATGAGGATCAACGGCGCCATATCCATCAATAGTCCTAACAGCAGCAACATGATGTTGATGATCATCAAAATGATGTATTTATTCTCTGACAACGACAGCAGCGCGGACGTGATTTGCTGAGGGATCCCCACCAGCATCATGACCGAACCGAACGCCGCCGCAAACGCGATAAGCACCATGACCATGGTCACGGTCTTAATCGTTCGGTGAATCAGCTTTGGGAAATCCTTAATCTTATATTCACGATACACGAAGAAGGTCACGAACATCGCCCATACGCAGGCGATAGCGCCGGATTCCGTCGGCGTAAAGAAGCCGGAAAGAATTCCCCCGGAGATGATCACTATCGTGATAAGCCCCCAGATAGCATCGGCCGCGATTTTGAGCTGACGGCGAAGTTCAAGACGCTGCTCTTTGGGGTAATTATTTTTGCGTGCAGCGATAAGGCACAGCACGACAAGCGTCCCGCATAGCACCAGCGTCGGGATGATCCCCGCCAGAAACATCGCCGGGATCGTCACCGCAGCGGTATTGGCCACAATAGCGAACAGCACCGAGTTATGACTCGGCGGAACCAAAATCGCCTGCACCGACGCGCTGGCGGTAAGTACCGCGCCAAACGAACGCGGATACCCTTTACGCTCCATTTCCGGAATGAGTACAGAGCCAATCGATGCCGTATCGGCAACTGATGATCCCGAAATGGCGCCAAACAGCGTTGACGCCAGAATATTCACCAGCGCCAGCCCACCCCGTATCCAACCGACGAAAAGCCCGGCAAAATCCACTAACCGCCTCGCCATACCGCCTTCGGCCATAATGGCGCCGGCAAACACAAAAAACGGAATGGTTAGCAGATTCACGTTATCGGTGCTGTGAAAGAGAGTAATAATCAGGCCATCCAGCGAAAAATCAGCAAATGCGGTGACCACCACGGCAGTTAACCCTACCGCATAAGCCACCGGCATTCCCACCGCCATCAACACCACAAAGGTCACCAGAAACACGAGCAACGTCATATCCATTTCACCTGTCCTCAGTGACCCGCTTTTGCGGAACCAAACTGCACCAGCTCACGATGGGACTGTGAACCACAGACGAGTTTTTCAACCACAAACAGCAGCGTGAAAAAAGACCCCAACGGCACGGGTAAATGGGTGATCCCGGAGCTGAGGAAAGGCAGCGAGGGCACGATATCATCCCATGCGTCCATACATCCTATGACCCCCCAATGAATAATAAATAAGCAGGTGGCCAGCATGGCCATATCCACAAAGAACTGAACGCCTTTTCTGGCGGCTGGAGAGATATTATCGACCAGCATGGTAATCGCGATATGCCCCCCGGCCCGATAGGCCGCAGCGGCACCAACGAACGAGAAGGTGATCATGCATATTTGCGATAACGGTTCCGGCCAGCTGGTAGAGGCATGAGGTAAAAAGCCAAGCCATCCAGGAAAATCTGGACGAAAGCGGGCGTAAATACCGACCAGATATATAAAGGTCATAAATAACAAACTCATCCCTGATAGCCAGATACAAATCCGGTACACCACATCCATAGCCCGGATATAGTTATTCTTCATCATCGTCTCCTGAGGACGGCAGATAAGCGCTTTACTCATCTGCCAGGGGGATGCGTTATTGCGTGTCCTGAATTTCCTGCATTAATGAACCAAACTGCTTACCGTATTTTTCACGAACTGGCGCCGTCGCCTCGACAAACGGTTGTTTATCTACTTTGATAAATTTCACGCCCTGCGATTGCAGCTTACTTACCGATTTATCGACGTATTGCGTCCACAATACACGTTCTTCGGCCTGAGCCTCTTTGGCCAGCTTCATTATTAAAGCCTGATCGTCAGCAGACAGCTTGTTCCATTTCTTTTTAGAGAATGCGAGCACTTCAGGAATCATAAAGTGCTCCGTCATATCGAAATATTTTGTGCCAGCTACCGCGTAGTTTTCAGTATCAAACGTTGGCTCATTATTTTCCGCCGCGTCAATAACGCCGGTTTGCAGGCTGGCAAAAACATCGCCTACCGGCAACACGACTGGATTAGCGCCCATAGCTTTAAAGGAATCCAGGCCGATAGGGTTATTCTGCAGACGGATCTTCACACCAGAAAGGTCGGCAAGGCTGGTGACGGGCTTCCTGGTAATCAGGCTACGGGAACCCGCATCCATCCAGCCCAGGAATACCAACCCAAGGTTGCTATCGGTAATTTTCTGCGCCAGCCCGTCGCCAATCTTACCATCCAGGACATGGTGCTGGTGTTCTGCATCACGGAACACAAACGGCATATTAAAGACGCTGACTTCCGGCAAAATACCGCCGACAGGCGCCATAGAAACGCGGAGTACATCAATAGCGCCAGCGCGCGTTTTTTCAAGCGTGGCTCCCTCATCCCCCATTTGTCCATTCGGATACATTTTAATAGATAAACGCCCATCGGTTTGCTGACTGAGTTTTTCCCCCATATGAATAACCGCAGCAGTTGTAGGGTAATCTGCCGGATGTACATCGGAGGCAATAAAAACGGTTTTCGCCATCGCAGTGGCGCTCCCCATTAATAAAGACAGCGATATCAGGCTAAATACGAGTTTGTTCTTCAGCATAAAACCACTCCGTTTCCAGGTATTATTATGGCGACATGGAATACACAGAGGTCATTTCCCCATGCCGTGTCGTAAACAAAAAAGTGCTTGCCGGGGTTCAATATGAAGGAAATGCAGAGGGCGTTCTGTGAGATAAAACATAAAAACAAAAAAGCGTTTCAGTTTTGAAATTTATGAAACAAGAAAAATGAAATGAATAAACGCGACGAGGATGCTCTTTTTTTCTTTCACTCCTGCATGAAATAAAAAAGCGGGGAAATAACATATTCCCCGCTTATTGATAGAATGGATATACACATTCCTCTTCATGCAGCCCGGCATGGGCTGCGACGTGTACAGTCAATACAGGATCAGGCTTCCAGATCCGCCATATCGCCTTTTTCCTGCAGCCAGTTACGGCGGTCTTCTGAGCGCTTTTTGGCCAGCAGCATATCCATCACCGCGTCGGTTTGCTGCTCATCTTCATCGCTGATCGTCAGCTGAACCAGGCGGCGAGTGTTTGGATCAAGCGTTGTTTCGCGCAGCTGCATCGGGTTCATTTCGCCGAGACCTTTAAAGCGCTGCACGTTCGGTTTGCCTTTCTTGCGCTTAAGCTGCTCCAGCACGCCCGCTTTCTCTTCTTCGTCCAGCGCGTAATAGACCTCTTTGCCGAGATCGATACGGTAGAGCGGCGGCATGGCGACATAAACGTGCCCTTCTTTCACCACCGCGCGGAAATGCTTCACAAACAGCGCGCACAGCAGCGTGGCGATATGCAGGCCGTCGGAGTCCGCATCGGCCAGAATACAGATCTTGCCGTAGCGCAGCTGGCTTAAGTCGTCGCTGTCAGGATCGATACCGATCGCCACCGAAATGTCGTGAACCTCCTGCGAGGCCAGCACTTCGTCAGAAGAGACCTCCCAGGTGTTAAGGATCTTGCCCTTAAGCGGCATGATCGCCTGGTATTCACGATCGCGCGCCTGCTTGGCGGAGCCGCCCGCCGAGTCCCCTTCCACCAGGAACAGCTCGGTACGGTTGAGATCCTGCGCGGTGCAGTCGGCCAGTTTCCCCGGCAGCGCCGGGCCGCTGGTCAGCTTTTTACGCACCACTTTTTTCGCCGCGCGCAGACGGCGCTGGGCGCTGGAAATCGCCATTTCGGCCAGCAGCTCGGCGGCCTGCACGTTCTGGTTAAGCCACAGGCTGAAGGCATCTTTCACCACGCCGGAGACGAACGCCGCGCACTGGCGCGACGACAGACGCTCTTTGGTTTGCCCGGCAAACTGCGGGTCCTGCATCTTCACCGACAGCACATAGGCGCAGCGATCCCAGATATCTTCCGCCGACAGCTTCACGCCGCGCGGCAGGATATTGCGGTATTCGCAGAACTCGCGCATGGCGTCGAGCAGGCCCTGGCGCAGGCCGTTGACGTGCGTACCGCCCTGCATGGTCGGGATCAGGTTAACGTAGCTTTCGGTCAGCAGCTCGCCGCCTTCCGGCAGCCACAGCAGCGCCCAGTCGACCGCTTCGGTGTCGCCCGCAAAGCTGCCGACAAACGGTTTTTCCGGCAGCAGCGGCAGACCGTTGACCGCTTCGCACAGGTAGTCGTTCAGACCGTCGGCGTAGCACCAGGTCTGCTCGCTGTCGTTTACCCGGTCTTTGAAGACGATCTCTACGCCCGGGCACAGCACCGCTTTCGCTTTCAGCAGATGCGTCAGGCGGGAAACGGAAAAACGCGGGCTGTCGAAGAAGCTTTCGTCCGGCCAGAAGTGCACGCTGGTGCCGGTATTACGTTTACCCACCGTACCGGTGACGTGCAGCTCTTCCACTTTTTCGCCGTTTTCAAAGGCGATGCTGTAGATCTGCCCGTCGCGGCGTACGTTCACTTCTACGCGCTTAGACAGGGCGTTAACCACCGAGATCCCCACGCCGTGCAGGCCGCCGGAGAACTGGTAGTTTTTGTTCGAGAACTTACCGCCCGCATGGAGACGACAGAGAATCAGCTCAACGGCTGGCACGCCCTCTTCAGGGTGAATGTCGACCGGCATACCGCGACCGTCGTCGATAACCTCCAGCGACTGGTCAGCATGTAAAATCACTTCCACGCGCTTTGCGTGGCCCGCCAGTGCCTCATCCACACTGTTATCAATAACTTCCTGACCCAGATGGTTAGGACGAGTGGTGTCGGTGTACATCCCCGGGCGGCGGCGAACCGGCTCAAGCCCGGTGAGTACCTCAATGGCATCAGCGTTGTAAGAAGATTGCGTCATGGTTTGTTCACAGGTAGTAAGGGCCGATCAGTGCAGCCCCAGAAAATCGATAATCTGTGTGAAATGATCGTCAAAGCCGATAAATGCGTGATTACCGCCCTCCTCAACCGTCTGGCGGCAGGAGGCGTAATACGCCACAGCCTGGCGGTAATCAAGCACTTCATCACCCGTTTGCTGCAGCAGCCAGATGAGATCCGGGGCTTCGAGCGGGTCAATTTGCATCACTTTGAGATCGTAAATATGGCGTGACTCTAGCACATATTGTTCCCCGGTGTAGGGATTCTCGTTGTGCCCAAGGAACGCGGTGAGCAGCTCAAACGGGCGTACCGCCGGGTTAACCACCACCGCCGGCAGCATAAAGCATTGCGAAAGCCAGGTGGCGTAGTAACCGCCAAGCGACGACCCAACGACGCCCAGCGTTTCGCCGCCGTGTTCCAGCACCAGTTTTTCCAGCAGCTCGGCCGCTTCGCCCGGGTAGGCGGGAAGCTGCGGCACCACCATGTCGATCTCAGGGTGATTGACCGCCAGCCACGACTTCAGCGCCGTCGCTTTTGCCGAGCGCGGCGAGCTGTTAAAACCGTGCAGATAGAGAAGCGTAGACATCAGTAACCTTCTGAAGCCGTATCCGGGCGGAACTGCGCCCCCGTCAGACGGCAGACCTCGGTGGTCAGCGTGCCGTCAGCGTGTAGCTCCAGCCAGCGCCAGCCGGGGGCAATGGTATCAAGGGTAAAATTCGCGCTGTGCGGTTTAAACTGCACGCAGGTCGACGGCGTCGCCATCATCCGGCGTCCGTTCCAGTCGATATCCATCTCCTGATGGATATGGCCGCACAGCATATTTTTCACCTGCGGATAGCGGGAGAGCACCTGATCCAGCGCGCCGGCGTTACGCAGGCTGTGCTGATCGAGCCAGCTGCATCCCGCCGGGAGCGGGTGGTGGTGCAACAGCAGCAGCGTATGACGTTCGGTGGATTCAGAAAGCCTCTGCTCCAGCCAGTCGAGCTGAAAATCGCTTAATTCGCCGTGCGGAACGCCGAAGACCTGGCTGTCCAGCAGCAAAATTTGCCAGTTTTCGCCCAACAGAACGCGTTTTGCCGGCGAAATGCCCGCATCCTGCAGCGCGCTGTACATCGCAGGCTGGAAATCGTGATTGCCCGGCAGCCAGACGCAAGGCGCAGCAAACCCGGCGATGCCTTCAGCAAACAGCTGATAGGCCGCAGACGAGTGATCCTGTGCTAAATCCCCTGTCGCTACGATCAGGTCACTTTCGCGCTGTGAGGCGTGAATAGCGGCCAGTACGGCCTGATAGCTATCCCAGGTGTTCACCCCTAACAGCGTCTCATGTTTTTCAGCAAACAGGTGAGTATCAGTAATTTGTAATATCCTCACCCTGGCCCCACCAGCCAGAGGAAGGTTTAACAGGCTTTCCAAATGGTGTCCTTAGGTAGGTTTCTCGACGCTAACAAACCGGAATCGCCATCGCTCCATGTGCCAGACAGTAACGTAACCAGTCCGCAAGAAACTGGTTAATTTGATGCTTTTCGTCGCGTTGATGCAACTTTTTATTAGGATAATCATATCGCGCTTTGAAGCGAAAGATCTGCTGACTCGAACACACTTCAGCGACCATCGCATCATGATAGAGGCGCACCGTCATTGACGGCAGGCTCCAGTAGCTAATCGTCGGCGCCGTCTGCTCAATCTCGACGAGCGTAGTGTAGCGGGTCGACTCGCTTATCGTTAACCGATACTGCGCATTTCCCACCTGATAGCTTACCGTTTCGCCGGGTGCGTCAGTTTGAGGCAGCAGGCGGCGCAATTGCGCGAAATTGGTCTCGCACAGGCGCATCATTTCAGGGAAGTCAGGTGTATAACGCTTCATTTTGTCCACTCGTTTCGTAAGTCCTGATAATGCAGCTGCAGCCATTGCAGGGCGATGACAGAAGCCGCATTATCGATTTTCCCCTCTTCAACCCACTGATAAGCCTGCTCCCGACTTACCACATGAACGCGAATATCTTCGTTTTCATCAGCCAGACCGTGAATTCCGCTGGCGGTCGTGGCGTCCACTTCGCCGACCTTAATGGTCAGGCGCTCGCTGGTGCCCCCCGGGCTCGCCAGATAGCTCAACACATGGCGCATACGCCCCACCTGCAGCCCGGCCTCTTCCACCGCCTCCCGGCGCGCGACGTCTTCGACGCTTTCCCCTTCCTCGATCATCCCGGCGACCATCTCCATCAGCCAGGGGCTCTCGCTGGTGTCGTAAGCGGCGATACGGATCTGTTCGACCAGCACAACTTCATCGCGCACTGGGTCAAAGGGTAGCAAGACTGCGGCATGACCGCGCTCAAAAATTTCCCGCCTGACCTCGCCGCTCATCTCGCCGTTGAACAGCCGATGACGAAAGCGATAGAGATCTAACGAAAAAAATCCGCGATATAGCGTTTCCCGTGCAATAATTTCTACATCATTTTTCGACCAGGTTACGACCTGTCGCGTGGGCTTAGTCATCATGGGTTCCTTTAGCGGTAATAGTGATGAAATTATGGATTTCCGCGCGGTTTGGCTACTGTTTTACTAACGCTGTGGTAGATTGGTGCAACTTAACGCCAGATGGCACGATACGCCAACTTTTTACATGAGTAGACTCTGATACAATCGGCGTATCTTTTTGAATTAGATCAGTGCTAGATGCTTCACAACAAGGAATGCAAATGAAGAAATTGCTCCCCATCCTTATCGGCCTGAGCCTGACGGGTCTCAGTACAATAAGCCATGCAGAAAACCTGATGCAGGTTTATCAGCAGGCACGCATAAGTAACCCGGATCTGCGTAAGTCCGCGGCCGATCGTGATGCTGCATTCGAAAAAATCAACGAAGCTCGCAGCCCATTACTGCCTCAGTTGGGATTAGGCGCGGATTATACCTATACCAACGGCTTTCGCGATAACAACGGGATTAACTCTAATGCCACCAGCGCGGCGTTAACGCTGACGCAGACCATTTTCGATATGTCGAAATGGCGCGCGCTGTCGTTGCAGGAAAAAACGGCCGGTATTCAGGACGTCTCTTACCAGACCGATCAGCAGACCCTGATCCTCAATACCGCCACGGCCTATTTCAACGTGCTGAGCGCCATTGACTCGCTCTCCTTCACCGAAGCGCAGAAACAGGCCGTATACCGTCAGTTGGATCAGACCACCCAGCGCTTTAACGTCGGCCTGGTGGCGATCACCGACGTGCAGAACGCCCGTTCCCAATACGACACCGTGCTGGCGAACGAAGTGACCGCGCGCAACAACCTGGACAACGCGGTAGAGCAGCTGCGTCAGGTGACCGGCAACTACTATCCGGAGCTGGCGTCGCTCAACGTGACCAACTTCAAGACCGACAAGCCGCAGGCGGTGAACGCCCTGCTGAAGGAAGCGGAAAACCGCAACCTGGCGCTGCTGCAGGCGCGTCTGAGCCAGGATCTGGCGCGTGAGCAGATTCGCTACGCGGAAACGGGCCATATGCCGACCGTTGGCCTGACGGCGTCGACCGGCATCTCCGACACCAAATACAACGGCAACAATGCCACCAGCAGCCAGTACACTGACCGCAACATCGGTCAGAACCAGATTGGCCTGAACTTCAGCCTGCCGCTGTACAGCGGCGGTTCCGTGACCTCGCAGGTTAAACAGGCGCAGTACAACTTCGTCGGCGCCAGCGAGCAGCTGGAAAGCGCGCACCGCAGCGTCGTACAGACCGTGCGTTCGTCCTTTAACAACATCAACGCCTCCATCAGCAGCATCAACGCCTACAAACAGGCCGTTGTTTCCGCTCAGAGTTCGTTAGACGCGATGGAAGCCGGTTATCAGGTGGGTACTCGTACCATCGTGGACGTGCTGGACGCGACCACCACGCTGTATAACGCCAAGCAGCAGCTCTCCAGCGCGCGTTACACCTACCTCATCAACCAGCTGAACATCAAATCCGCGCTGGGTACGCTCAACGAAAACGACCTGCTGGCGCTGAACGGCGCGCTGGGTAAACCGATTTCGACGTCAGCGGACGCCGTGGCGCCGGAAAACCCGCAGCAGGACGCCAGCGCTGATGGCTACGCCAACACGACGCCGACAGCCAAACCGGCGTCGGTGCGCACCACGACCACCAGCACCTCCAGCAGCAAAAGCGCGAATCCGTTTCGTAACTGACTGATGGCGGTTGCCGCGTAAAATGCGTCGGGCCTGCAGACCTTGCAGGCCCGATTTTTCTTCTGTACCAGCATAAAATGTAAGGCAACGTAAAGCCTCCCGCCTTTTCGCCCTCATCGCTTCATTTTCAACCACCCATCCTCTATCCTAGGGCGCTTACCACTGGGTCCAGGAAGATTATTAATGAAACGGACAAAATCAATTAATCACGCTTCGTTCCGCAAGAACTGGGGCGCGCGCCACCTTACGCCGGTGGCGCTGGCGATCACCGCCGTCTTTATGCTCGCAGGTTGTGAAAAGAGTGACGAAACCGTCTCGCTGTATCAGAATGCCGATGACTGCTCGGCGGCGAACCCGGGCAAAAGCGCCGAATGTACCGCCTCCTATAACAATGCGCTAAAAGAAGCCGAGCGCACCGCGCCGAAATACGCCTCCCGCGCAGACTGCGTCGCCGAGTTCGGCGAAGGCCAGTGCCAGCAGGCGCCAGCCCAGGCAGGCACCGCGCCGGAAAACCAGGCGCAGGCGCAAAGCAGCGGCAGCTTCTGGATGCCGCTGATGGCCGGTTACATGATGGGTCGCCTGATGGGCGGCGGCGCGGGCTTTCAGCAGCAGCCGCTGTTCAGCTCGAAAAACCCGGCCAGCCCGGCCTATGGTCAGTACACCGACGCCAGCGGTAAAGGCTATGGCGCCGCGCAGCCGGGCCGTACGATGACGGTGCCGAAAACCGCTATGGCGCCGAAACCGGCGACCACCAGCACCATTACCCGCGGCGGCTTTGGCGACTCCGTGGCCAAGCAGTCCACCATGCAGCGTAGCGCTTCCGGCACCACCACGCGCTCAATGGGCGGCTAAGCATGGAACGAATCAGTATTGCCGAGCGTCCGGACTGGCGTGAAAAAGCCGCCGAATACGGCTTTAATTTTCACACCATGTACGGCGAGCCGTACTGGAGCGAGGAGGCCTACTACAGGCTCACCTTAGCCCAGGTCGATAAGCTCGAAGAGGTCACCGCGGAGCTGCACCAGATGTGCCTGAAGGTGGTGGAGAAGGTTATCGACAGCGACGCGCTGATGACCAAATTCCGCATTCCGAAGCACACCTGGGGTTTTGTTCGCCAGTCGTGGAAAACCAACCAGCCGTCACTTTACTCCCGCCTCGATCTGGCCTGGGACGGCGTCGGCGAGCCGAAGCTGCTGGAAAACAACGCCGATACGCCGACCTCGCTGTACGAAGCGGCGTTCTTTCAGTGGATCTGGCTGGAAGACCAGCTTAACGCGGGCAAGCTGCCCGCCGGCAGCGATCAGTTCAACAGCCTGCAGGAGAAGATAATCGAGCGGTTTGCGCAGCTGCGCGAGCAGTTCGGCTTCAACCTGCTGCACTTCGCCTGCTGTCGCGATACGGTAGAAGACCGCGGCACCGTGCAGTATTTGCAGGACTGCGCCAGCGAGGCGGGCGTCGCCAGCGAATTTCTCTATATCGAGGACATCGGCCTTGGCGAAAAAGGCCAGTTTACCGATCTGCAGGATCAGGTGATCGGCAACCTGTTTAAGCTCTATCCGTGGGAATTCATGCTGCGCGAGGTGTTTTCCACCAAGCTTGAAGATGCGGGCGTGCGCTGGCTGGAACCGGCCTGGAAGAGCATTATCTCCAACAAGGCGCTGCTGCCGATGCTGTGGGAGATGTTCCCGAACCATCCGAACCTGCTTCCCGCGTACTTTGCCGAGGACGATCATCCGCCGCTGGCGAAATACGTGGTAAAACCGATCTTCTCCCGCGAAGGCGCCAACGTCTCGATCGTCGAAAACGGTACGGTGCTGGAAGCGGTGGAAGGGCCATACGGCGAGGAAGGGATGATCGTACAGGAGTTTTATCCGCTACCGAAGTTCGGCGATAGCTACACGCTTATCGGCAGTTGGTTGATTAACGATCTTCCCGCCGGGATCGGCATTCGCGAAGACCGGGCGTTGATCACGCAGGATCTCTCCCGCTTCTATCCGCACATTTTTGTCGAATAGTGTCGAATAGCGAAGATGCCCGGCCAGCGGCCGGGCATCTGTTAGCCAATCTGCACGGAAAGCATACTCAAACTGCCCATTTCAATACCGTCGACCGGCAGCGTAATCGGCTCCTGACCGTCCCACATCCCCAGCACATATAGCAGCGGCAGGTAGTGATCCGGCGTCGGGTTCGACAGCTGTCCGCCTTCATGTTCAAGGTAGTTCACCAGCGGATGCGCCTGCGCATCGCCCTGCCAGTTCAGGTTAGCCTTCACAAATTCGTTAAACGATGTCGCCCACGGGTACGGGGTATTCTCGCCGTGCCAGCGCGCGGTGCGCAGGTTATGCACCACGTTGCCGCTCGCGATCACCATAATGCCCTCGTCGCGCAGGCGGGCCAGCTTGCGCCCCATCTCCAGATGCCACACCGGCGGTTTGGTACTGTCGATGCTGAGCTGCACCATCGGAATATCCGCGTCCGGGTACATTTTGATAAGCACCCCCCAGGAGCCGTGGTCAAACCCCCACGCTTCTTTATCCAGCGCGACCGGCGCCGGTGCGAGCAGATCCACCAGGTGCTGCGCCAGCTCAGGGGACCCTGGTGCCGGGTAGTGCGTATCATACAGGGCCTGCGGGAAACCACCGAAATCATGGATCGTCTTCGGCGACTCCATTGCCGTCACCCCGGTACCGCGCGTAAACCAGTGCGCAGAGATGACCACAACCGCTTTCGGACGCGGTAGCGTATCGCCAAGATGACGCCAGGCGCGAGTATAGACGTTATCTTCCAGAACGTTCATCGGGCTACCGTGGCCTAAAAACAGGGCGGGCATACGAGAAGAAGACATGGTGATTTCCTTACAACGGGTATCGGTTTATTGATCGTAGATTACGCGCTTTCCTTTGTGGAGAAACGCTGATAACAATGATGTAGATCATCAGGAAATTTGAACGTCAGAGGCGTGTTGCCGGTCACCCGGCAGCCGCAATATCGATCGGGCGTTTGGCAGCGCATACCTGTTGATACATAGATAATATTTATAAATCCAATTACACGACACTTTTCGTAACACAAAAATTATTTTATTAATATTTATTAATCAAATGGCTTTTAAGGAAATAAAAAGACAATTTCAATCAGTTAGCCTGCGTCATACTCTGTTGTCCCTGGTGTTATCACCGCTTCCCGCCGCTCACTCACCCCTCTTTACCGTTTGCTTTACTGTGAAAAATAAATAAATCACAACAATATAAAAAATATAACTTAATCTTCATGTAAAAAAAACTAACAAGCATACCAAAAGCCAAGATGATACCTTTCGTTTCGCAATTAATATCGGAGATTGCCATTTTTATACATGGTAGATCTTCATTTAGCAAATAAATATGTATAAAGGATTATATTCATGTTCAATAAAACATTATTAGCTGCCGTCACTGCAACGCTGATGGTTGGGGCATCATTTAACGCATCGGCTGATGACAACCAGGGTTCTGGTAAAATCACCTTCACCGGAGAAGTGATCAGCGCGCCGTGCTCTATCGCACCGGGCGATGAAGATCAAACCATTAAGCTGGGTGAAGTGGCAGATACCGTCCTGAACACTGCTGGACAATACTCTCTGCCGGTGCCTGTAACTATTCACCTGCAGGACTGTATTCTGAGTGATGGCACCAATACCATCGATAAAGTGAAAGTAACCTTTACCTCTCCAGGCGTTGATGCGACTGATCCTAACCTGATGAAAAACACCTATGAGGGTAACGTCGGTGGTGCAAGCGGAGTTGGCGTACGACTGCTGGATGCGGGTAGCAATAAGGTCACTCTGGGTACTCCGGTTACTGTAGCTTTCACCACGACAAACGCTTATCAGGAACTGAATTTCCAGGCTCGTATGGAGTCCCTCACTAATAACGCAACGCCTGGTAACCTTAAAGCTCAGGCGAACTACGTGCTGGATTATAAATAATCCCCAGTCAGTCGCTGAATTATTTATAAATTATCCAAAGCCGGTGAAGAATTCATCGGCTTCTTGGGTCTTTTTTATTAAAAGAAATGGATTTTTATGCACAAAAGAAAGAATCGTCAGCCCAATAAGCTATCCCTTTTAATAAAAAACGTCCTGCGCACTGTCTGTTATACGGCGCTGTTTGTTTCGCCTGTTTATGCGGTTGAATTCAACACCGACATGATCGATGCGGAAGATCGTTCGAATATCGATATCTCTCAGTTTGAAAAAAAGGGCTACATCTCGCCTGGAAAATATCTGGTACGTGTCAACGTCAATAAAAATATGCTACCCAAAGCCTGGACGCTGGAGTGGATCAAAGCTGACACCGAGAGTGGTTCACAGCTTTGTCTGACAAAGCAGGCGCTCGCTGATTTCGGCCTGGCGCCTGATTTTATCGCCCGGCTTTCTGACCTTAAGGGCATGGAGTGCGTCGATCTCAGCCACACTCCCGAACTGTCCAGTAGCCTGGATAAGTCGACCATGGTGGTGACGCTGGCCGTCCCGCAGGCATGGATGAAATACCAGGCAAAAAACTGGACGCCGCCGGAATACTGGGATGAAGGTATCGCAGGTCTGATTCTGGATTACAACCTCTATGCCAGCCAGTACAACCCGAATGACGGCGACAGCACGCAAAACCTTAGTTCTTACGGCACCCTGGGGTTCAATCTCGGGGCCTGGCGTTTGCGTTCGGATTATCAATACAGCCAGTATTTTACCAACGGACATTCCACCAGCCACGACAGCAGTCTGGCGCGAACCTATCTGTATCGCCCCATTCCCGCGCTGTCATCAAAATTCACCATGGGGCAATACGATCTAAGCTCGGATCTTTACGATACCTTCCACTTTACCGGCGCGTCACTGGAGAGCGATGACAGCATGCTGCCGCCGGATTTACAGGGTTACGCGCCGCAAGTCACCGGTATAGCGCAAACCAACGCCAAAGTGACGGTTTCACAAAGCGGTCGCGTCCTGTACCAGACGACAGTTCCACCAGGGCCGTTCACCATTTCGGATTTAGGTCAATCCTTCCAGGGGCAACTGGATGTGACGGTGGAAGAGGAAGATGGCCGAAAGAGCACCTTCCAGGTCGGTTCCGCCACCATTCCGTTTTTAACCCGTAAAGGACAGGTACGTTATAAAACCTCCACGGGCAAACCCACTTCTGTGGGGCATAACGACGTCAATAACCCGTTCTTCTGGACCGGGGAAGCGTCATGGGGCTGGTTAAATGACGTATCGCTGTACGGCGGCGGCATGTTCACCGCCGATGACTACCAGGCTGCAACTGCAGGGGTGGGTTTTAACCTCAATGCCTTCGGCTCACTCTCTTTCGATGTGACCAGCGCGCAGGCCAACCTGCGCCAGGACAATAGCAACACGCAGCGTGGCTACAGCTATCGCGCCAACTACGCCAAGCGCTTTGAGTCCACCGGAAGCCAGGTCACCTTCGCCGGTTACCGGTTCTCCGATAAGGAATATGTCTCCATGAGCGAGTATCTCTCCTCACGTAATGGCGATGACAGCACGAGCAACGAAAAAGAAAGTTATGTCGCTTCTCTCAGCCAGTATATCGATGCGCTGGCGCTGAACGCCTATATCAATATCACTCGCAACACTTACTGGGATAGCAGCAGCACGACCAACTATTCACTGTCGCTAAGCCACAATTTTGATATTGGCGATTTCAAGGGAATTTCCGCCTCACTGGCGATAAGCCGCGCACGCTGGGACAATGACGAAGAGAATCAATATTACTTCTCCCTGTCGCTGCCTTTACAGCAGAACCGCAACATTACCTACAGCATGCAACAGACAGGCGGCGGCGATACATCGCATATGGCCTCTTATTACGATTCCTCGGATCGTAATAACACCTGGAACCTCTCCGCATCGGCGACACAGGACGATATCAGTAATGGCGAACCGTCTCTGCGCGGCAACTACCAGCACTATTCGCCCTATGGTCGTTTAAACCTTAACGGCAGCGTTCAACCCAGCCAATATCGCTCCATCACCGCAGGCTGGAATGGTTCATTTACCGCCACCCGCCATGGTATGGCGCTGCATGATTACAGCCCGGGCGATAACGCCCGCATGATGGTTGATGCGGATGGTGTTTCCGGCGTTGAGGTAAATTCCAATCGTACGGTCACTAACGCGATGGGTATCGCCGTGATTCCGTCATTGTCAAATTACACCACCGCCACAGTGCGTGTGAATGCGAACAACCTACCTGATGGCGTGGATGTCGACAACTCCGTGATTCGCACCACCCTCACCCAAGGCGCTATCGGTTACGCCAAACTGAACGCCACAACCGGATATCAGATTATCGGCGTCATTCGCCGGGAAGATGGCCGCTTTCCGCCGCTGGGCGTCAGCGTAGAAGATAAAGCCTCAGGCAAAGAGACAGGGCTGGTGGCAGAAGACGGTTTTGTCTACCTCAGCGGTATTCAGGAAAACAGCACCTTACGTCTGAAGTGGGGCGACCAGGTTTGCGAAGTCACCCCGCCAAATCAGAGCAACATTGGCAGTAGCGCCATTATTTTACCTTGTAAAACAGTACATTAATTCAGGATGAATAGTATGAAACACGCATTGATCACAAAAGGACTTTTATGTCTGTTTGGCGTGTGCGGTATCGCCCACGCCACCGTCTCTCCCGACAAAACGCGCATTGTATTTAACGCTTCCGATAAGAGCGTTTCTGTCCGTTTAACCAACCAGAGCAAAACCGAACCTTATCTGGCCCAGTCGTGGATTGAGGATATCAACGGTAAAAAAACCCGTGATTTCATCTCCCCGCTTCCACCAATGATGCGTATCGAGCCCGGCGAGCAGGCCCAGGTCCGCTTAATGGGGCAACCAACGTTGGCACAGCTCCCGCAGGATCGGGAAACGCTGTTTTATTACAACATGCGAGAAATTCCGCCGAAACCGCAGGAAAAAAATGTCATGCAAATCGCGATGCAAAGCCGAATGAAGCTATTCTGGCGCCCTAAAGCCATTGTGCTTAAAGAGGGGCAACTGCTTCCTCTGGAGAAAGTCGCCCTCTCGCGAACCGCCACAGAGCTCACGCTCAACAACCCTACCCCTTATCACATGACGGTCGGTTATCTGGGCACCAACGGCAAAACGCTGATGCCGGGCGCCGAAAGCATTATGGTTGCCCCGTTCAGCAAGGCGAGCGAAAAACTGAAAAATTTGCCCGCCCAGTTCCAGATTGGTTTTATCAGCGATTATGGCGGTCTTGAAATGATGAAAGTCAGCTGCAATTCGGTGCAAACCACCTGCCAGAGCACGCCAGAGAAAAAGGGATAACCATGCTGAATTTCATTCGCCTGCTGGCGGTATTGTGCGTCTTTTTTCACGCTTCGGCGTTTGCTGTCGATTGCTATCAAAACAACAAAGGCGGCGCCACTTCCATGACGGCCACGCTACCGACATTTACCGTTCCGGCCAATGCGACGCCTGGACAAAAAATCTGGGAAAGCCCGGATATCAACGTCACGGTTTATTGTGATAACGCTTCAGGCTGGAGCCAGAGTAATCAGACCGAAGACATTTTTGCCTGGATCAAGCTGTCGGCGTTCAACAGCGACGACATCCTTAATAACCCGTATTTAACCTTCGGCGTCACCTATGCTGGCGTCGATCATGAGATCAATGGCGAAGGTATCGACAGCCACGCCTGCCTGGATAAATATGAACCTTATTATGATGGTATTTACCATAACCCGGTTTGTAATGGCAGCACACTACAAAAAAGCATTACCTTTAATGCCCGCTTTCGCCTCTACGTCAAGCTCAAAACGTTTCCGCCGGCAGATATGACGTGGAGCTTTGGCAAGGTCAACGTCCTGCAGTTTGACGGCGCAGGAGGGGCTAACCTTATCCCGAGCGCCAAAAACCTGCGCTACTACATTGACGGGCTGGACAACGTCCATTTTCTCGATTGCAGTGTCGATATCCGCATTTACCCGGATAACCAGATCGTTAACTTCGGGCAGGTTTTTGAGAATTCCATCCCAACCCAGCCCGCCAAAGCGGCGTTTAGCGTATCGACCATTAAAGACGCCACCGCCAACTGTACCGAACAGTTTGACGTCGCCACCAGTTTCTATACTGATGACACGCTATATGACAATACGCATCTGGAAATGGGCAATGGGCTGCTCATGCGGATAAGCGATCAAACAGCGGGAGGGGATATCGAATACAACCAGTATCAGACATTCACCACCTACATCCCGGGGCAAGGGGCGACGACAGTGACCCATGACTACATTGCCGAACTGACCAAAAAACCCGGAGCCGCGCTCACCATGGGACCCTTCAGCAAAGACCTGATCGTCAAAATTAACTATCACTAGCCACAAAAAAGCCGGGATTCCCCGGCTTTCGTGACTGACAGCATGACTCAGCTGGCCTTACGTTCATGCTTTTGGCGGTAGGCCACCAGGTCTTCAATCGTCACCACCGGCATATTGTGCTGACGGGCAAACGCGATGCACTCCGGCGCACGCGCCATAGTACCGTCGTCGTTGGTCAGCTCGCACAGCACGCCCGCCGGCTTAAAGCCCGCCAGGGTCACCAGATCGATGGTCGCTTCCGTGTGGCCGCCGCGGGTCAGCACACCGCCCGCCTGCGCGCGCAGCGGGAAAACGTGGCCAGGACGGTGCAGGTCTGACGGCTTCGCGCCATCGGCGATAGCGGCGCGTACCGTGGTGATACGGTCAGCCGCGGAAACACCGGTAGTCACACCGTGGGCAGCCTCAATCGTTACAGTGAAACCTGTTCCGAACGCGCTGGTGTTGTTTTCCACCATCATCGGCAGCTCAAGCTGCTTGCGGCGGTCTTCGGTGATACACAGGCACACGATGCCGCTGCCGTGACGAATGGTCAGCGCCATTTGTTCAACGGTCATATTTTCGGCGGCGAAAACCATATCGCCTTCGTTTTCACGGTTTTCATCGTCAAGCACCATCACGCCGCGGCCTTCGCGCAGCGCGTCTAATGCATGTTCTACACGTTCAAAAGCAGTGCCAAAAGAGGAAAGTAGCGTCTGATTCATGGTAAAAAAACCTCATTAACATTATGGTTACCAGAATCAGGGCAGTCTTAGGAGCGCCGCTAACGCGGCAAAAAAATAACGCGAGCGGGCCGTTGCCCGACTGAATCGTTACTCTCTCCCATCCGGACTTTAACCGTCGGCCCCGGAATTTCACCGGATCTGCTGACCTTTGAGTCGAAACCCAAAGCGCTCGCGGGCTTTCAGCGTTCGCTGATTTACCGCCGGTGGGGAATTTCGCCCCGCCCTGAGAATAAGCGAGATAACTATAACGCTAATGACTATCTCCGGCAATGGCCGTAATGGTACGAACTTCAAACATTTCTGGTTTATCGCCTGTACATAAGGCACTACAATAATCGGTAAAACGAGCAGATCAGAGAAACGATAATGATTGACCCGAAGAAAATTGAGCAGATTGCACGCCAGGTCCACGAGTCGATGCCGAAAGGCCTTCGCGACTTCGGAGACGATGTGGAGAAAAAAATCCGTCAGGTGCTGCAGTCTCAGCTGACCCGTCTTGATCTGGTGAGCCGCGAAGAGTTTGACGTGCAGACGCAGGTGCTGCTGCGCACCCGTGAAAAGCTGGCGCTGCTCGAGCAGCGTCTGAGCGAGCTGGAAAGCCGTCAGAGCCAGGCGACCGCTGCACCGGCCATTCCGCCTGTTGACGAGCAGCCATAAAAAAACGGGCCAGTTGGCCCGTTTTTTACATCCAGCATGACCGGCAAATTACTTGCCGCTATCCTTCTGAATACGCTTAATGATGTTGGTGGTTGAGCAACCGTCCTCAAAGTTCAGCACCATCACCTCGCCGCCGTTGGCCCACACCTCTTTGCTGCCCGCGATATCTTCCGGCTTATAGTCGCCGCCTTTTACCAGCAGGTCCGGCAGGATCCCGGCGATCAGCCGCTGCGGGGTATCCTCCTCAAAGGAGACCACCCAGTCGACGGACTCCAGCGCCCCGAGCACGATCATCCGCTGCTCTAGCGGGTTCACCGGACGGGTTTCGCCCTTGAGGCGTTTCGTGGAAGCATCGCTGTTGACCGCGACGATCAGCCGGTCTCCCAGCCTGCGCGCATTGGCGAGGTACGAGACGTGTCCGGCATGCAGAATATCGAACACGCCGTTGGTCATCACCACCTTCTCGCCGCGCTTACGCGCCGCCAGCACCGCCTGTTTGAGCTCCTCTTCGCTCATCACGCCAAAGCCGGTATCGGCGCGACCACGCACCGCGTTTTCCAGCTCGATGGGCGAAACGGTCGACGTCCCCAGCTTGCCCACCACTACGCCCGCCGCCGCGTTTGCGAAGTAGCAGGCTTCTTCCAGGCTGTTGCCCGCCGCAAGAGTGGCGGCCAGCACGCCGATCACCGTATCGCCGGCGCCGGTGACGTCATACACCTCCTGCGCCTGCGTCGGCATATGCAGCGCCGCTTTCCCCGGCTGCAGCAGCGTCATCCCCTGCTCTGAGCGGGTCACCAGCAGCGCGGAAAGGTCGTAATCGGCAATCACCTTCATGCCGCGCTCGACGATTTCCGCTTCGTCTTTGCACTTCCCGGCGACCGCTTCAAATTCAGACAGGTTCGGGGTCAGCAACGTCGCGCCGCGATAGCGCTCAAAATCGGTGCCTTTCGGGTCGATCAGTACCGGGACGCCCGCGTTGCGCGCCAGCTGGATCATAGTCTGCACGCTGGTCAGCGCGCCTTTGGCGTAATCGGACAGCACCAGCGCGCCAATGTGGCCCAGCGCCTGCTGAATGCGCTCATGCATCGGCTGCGGGTCAACGCCCGCAAAGCCCTCTTCGAAATCCAGACGAATCAGCTGCTGGTTGCGCGACAGCACGCGCAGCTTGGTGATGGTCGGGTGCGTCGGCACGGAAACAAAGTCACACTTCACGTTGACGTCCGCCAGCGCTTTGCTGAGCGCGCGCGCGGCGTCGTCAATACCGGTCAGACCGACCAGACGGGAGTGCGCGCCAAGCGAAGCGATGTTCATCGCCACGTTGGCCGCGCCGCCAGGGCGTTCTTCAATGGTATCCACTTTGACGACCGGGACGGGCGCTTCCGGCGAAATGCGGCTGGTCGGACCGTACCAGTAGCGATCCAGCATCACATCACCGACAACCATGACACCCGCACGTTCAAACGCTGGCAGCGTAACTTTCATTCCTGACTCCAGAAAGATTCATCAATTGCGCGCGATAATAGCACATTTCAGGGCGTAACCAGCCACTTCCGCCAGCTCGCCGTCACGTGCTGGCGTTCCGCGCTGAAGGCGTCAGGCGGCACGTGCCCGGCCTCCTCCTGCAGCGCCAGGTGGTGCAGCGCGTCGCGAAGCGTCGTGTAGGCGCGGGTCAGCGTCTGAGCCTCCTGCTCGTCCATAATGTCGTTTTGCGCCAGCAGCTCGAGAATGCGCACGTTATCCGACCAGCGAATCAGCTTCGGCTTCTCGTGCGCGTAGCGCAGCACCAGATACTGGGTGATGAACTCAATATCGGTGATCCCGCCTTCATCGGCCTTAATGTCAAAGCGGTCCCGGTGCTTATTGCCGAGATGCGCGCGCATTTTCTCGCGCATCTCCCGGACGTCGGTCTGCAGCTTGCCGCCGTCGCGGGGGAGAGTCATGATGTCGCGGCGAATCGCGTCGAACTGGGTGTGCAGCTGCGGATCGCCGTACACCACGCGGGCGCGCACCAGCGCCTGATGCTCCCAGGTCCATGCTTCGTGCTGCTGATAATCAGCAAACGCATCGGCGGTCGTCACCAGCATACCGGCCGCGCCGGAGGGACGTAAGCGAGCGTCCACTTCGTACAGGATGCCCGAGGATGTTCGGGTGCTGAACAGATGAATGATGCGCTGCGCCAGGCGCAGGTAAAACTGGCGGCCGTCGATCTCCCGCTCGCCGTCGGTCATGACGTCCGCCGGACAGTCGTGCAAAAACACCAGATCCAAGTCCGAGCTGTAGCCCAGCTCCCAGCCGCCGAGCTTGCCGTAGCCGACCACCGCGAACCCGCACCCCTGGCGCTCGCCGAGGTGGCGCGGCTGCCCGTAGCGGGCCACCATCTGAGTCCACGCCAGCTGCACCACCGCGTCGATGATCGCCTCCGCAAGCCAGGTTAAGTGATCGCTCACTTTCATGACCGGCAGCGTTCCGGCGATATCTGCCGCCGCCACACGCAGCAGCTGCGCCTGCTTAAACTGGCGCAGCGCTTCCAGCTGCTGCTCTTCATCTTCTTCCGGCACGCGCAGCAGGTACTGGCGCAGCTCGTCCCGATAGGCGTCCATCGCCGTCGGCTGATAGAGCGTGTTCGGGTCGAGCAGTTCATCCAGCAGCAGCGGGTAACGCGCAAGCTGGCTCGCCACCATCGGCGATGCGGCGCACAGGCGAATCAGGTGCTTTAACGCCCCCGGAAATTCGCTCAGCAGCTCAAGGTAGGTGGTGCGGGTGATGATGCCGGTCAGCAGCGGCATGATGCGCGCCAGCGGCACCGGCGCATCGTCGCGGCTGCACACCTCGCAGAGCAGGTGCGGCATCAGGAAATCCAGCACCTGACGGCCGCGCGGCCCGATGGTGCGTTTATCCAGCTCTTTACGAAATTCGGCCACCAGCGAGAGCACCTGGCGACGCGCGTCATCGGTCAGATGCGCCAGCACCGGCGTGGTATCGTCTTCCTGCAGCGCGTCCTGCCACAGCTCGCGCCAGTTTTCAGAGAGCTGCTCATCCTGCGAGGCGTCGTCGTCATCGCCGATAAGCTCGTCGAAAATCCGCCGCACCTGCGCCATCTGCGCGGTGAGGCGCTCATACATGCCCGCCCAGTCGGCAAACCCCATGCCCCACGCCAGGCGCGCGCGGTTCAGCGCGTCCTCCGGCAGGGTCTGCGTCTGCTCGTCGTTGATGCTTTGCAGCAGGTTTTCCAGGCGGCGCAGGAACAGGTACGCTTCGCGCAGGTGCCCGGCGTCGCCTTCCGGCAGCAGGCGCAGCGCGTCGATGGCCTCCAGCGTCGGCAGCAGCGAACGCCCCTGCAGCGACGGCTCGCGCCCGCCGCGGATCAGCTGGAAGACCTGCACGATAAACTCAATTTCGCGAATACCGCCCGCGCCAAGCTTGATATTGTCCTTCAGGCCGCGGCGGCGCACCTCACGGGCGATCATCCCCTTCATGCTGCGCAGCGACTGGATCACGCTGAAGTCGATATAGCGGCGGAACACGAACGGCCGCAGCATCGCCCGCAGCTCTCCCGCATAAGCGCCGTCGTTGTCGCCCATGATCCTCGCTTTCACCATCGCGTAGCGCTCCCAGTCGCGCCCCTGCTCCTGGTAGTAATCCTCCAGCGCCGCAAAGCTCAGCACCAGCGGACCGCTGTCGCCGAAGGGACGCAGGCGCATATCCACGCGATAGACGAAGCCGTCCATGGTGGGCTGGTCGAGCACTTTGATCAGCCGCTGGCCCATGCGGGTAAAAAACTGCGCGTTATCCAGCTCGCGACGCCCGCCCTGGGTTGAGCCATGCTCGGGCCAGGCGAAAATCAGGTCGATATCGGAGGAGAAGTTAAGCTCGCCGCCGCCCAGCTTGCCCATACCGAGGATCAGCAGCGGCTGGGCTTCGCCGTGGGCGTTACAGGGCGTACCCCACTCCCGGCAGCAGGCGTCGTACAGCCAGTCGCGCGCGGCGACAATCAGGGTCTGCGCCAGTTCGCTGAGCTGCTGCAGGCTGCTTTCGGTCGGGTGCAGCGCCAGCGCCTGCGACCAGGCGATGCGCACCATCATATGGCGGCGAAACAGGCGCAGCTCGCGCATCAGGCTGGCTTCATCGCTGACGTCGGCAAGCTTCGCCTGCAGCCATGCGGCGTAATGCCGCCATTCGTCAGGCTGCGGCGGCGCTTTCTCCAGCGCCGCCAGCCATTCAGGATGGGCCGCGAGGCTGTGCTGGACAAATTCGCTAAACACCAGCACCGCCTGCGCGTCGGCGCTCAGCGTGTGCGGTATAATATCGTCGGGCAGGCGCTCAACAACCGTCTGCCAGTGCTGCTGTAACTGCGAAGAAAGCGGCGTCATCGGGAAGCCTCGTATGCGTTAGTGTCCTGATACCAGCCAGGTCGTAAGCTGCAGCTTCGCCTGAGCGACCTGCGGGTTAAAGGCGATTGTTGCGGCGTCATCCGCCGCCGCTATCTGCTGCTGCACCTGAGCGAAGCGTTCGCCTGCCTGCGCATCGCGCCGGGCGGCAATGGCCTGAATTGCCTCTACGGCCTGCAGGACCTCCCCTTTAGCCGCCGCGTTGCCGCGCAGCCACAGCTCTTCGTGGTACTGCCAGTGCGCCAGCGCCGCGTCAAGCGCCGCGTTATCATCGCCGCTGAGGGCCGACGGTTTAATCTGGCGCGCCGTATTCCCCTGCGCCAGATGATACCCCCGCGCCGCTTTGCTCAGACTGCCCTGACGCAGCAGGCCGAGATCCAGCAGCTGCGCCGACAGCGCCAGCACGTCGTCAACGCGCCCGCTCAGCAGCTCAAGCTCCAGCTCGCAAATGGGTTCATGATGCGCGCCCGCCTTCACTTCGCCGAGATCCAGCGCGATTTCAATGCGGCTCTCGCCCTGCTGCACCAGCCATTTTTCACGGTGGAAATCGGTGCTGAACAGCGGGCCGACCTGCTCGCTGAGCCCGGCAGGCAGCGCGCCGTCGGGCCACACCCCGGCTGGCAGCTTCTCCAGCGCCAGCTCCGGCTTTTCCAGCGCAATATTGTATTCCGGGCGCTGATGCAGCCCGCCCACCACGCGACCGGCGATTTTCATCGTCATCTCATACTGGCCGTTGTGGCCGCGGATGCGCAGCCCCATGTCATGACGGCGCAGCCAGCTGTCGGCGGTTTCGTAATAGATATTAAGCAGCTGCGCGGGAGGAATATGCTCAGCGCAGAAGGTGTTGAGATGCTGGCGTAGCGTCTCAACGCCGTCGTGCCGCACGATAAACTTTAATTCGATTTCCTGATCCATCGCTGATTTCTTATGGTTGCGTTGACGGGAATGCGGGTTGTCGCGAACTTACGCGCATCTTTTTTGTCAGTAGAGTGTATTTCGCGGCAAACGACCATGCAATGACCTCCTCCTCCTGGAAGATTCCGATTGCCGTAGAATGTCTGGCATCGTCAGACTGATGCCACTACTATCGTTCCACTTTTATGACAATAACGATGACCTGATGCCTAAATTACGACTGATTGGATTAACTTTACTTGCGCTTAGCGTTTCCGGACTGGCCCACGCCGAAGAGAAACGCTACGTTTCGGACGAACTGAATACCTGGGTACGCAGCGGTCCGGGCGATAACTATCGCCTCGTCGGCACGGTCAACGCCGGTGAAGAAGTCAGCCTGCTGCAAACCAACGATGGCAGCCAGTACGGTCAGGTACGCGACAGCAGCGGCCGCACCGCGTGGATCCCGCTAAAAGAGCTGAGCACCACCCCAAGCCTGAAAACCCGCGTGCCGGATCTGGAAAACCAGGTCAAAACCCTGACCGATAAGCTGAACAATATCGACGCCACCTGGAACCAGCGCACGGCGGATATGCAGAAAAAGGTCGCGCAGAGCGACGGCGTGATTAACAGCCTGAAGGATGAAAATCAGAAGCTGAAAAACGAGCTGATCGTGGCGCAAAAAAAGGTCAGCGTCGCCAACCTGCAGCTTGACGACAAACAGCGCACCATCATTATGCAGTGGTTTATGTACGGCGGCGGCGTGCTGGGCGTCGGCCTGATTATGGGCCTGGTGCTGCCGCATCTGGTGCCGAGCCGCAAGCGCAAAGACCGCTGGATGAACTAATTTCGCGTCGCCTTCTCTCCTATACTTTCGTATCATCGTGCAGTTATTTGCGGTTATAAAAGTGAAAGGGAGTGAGGCGTGAAGCGTTTTCTGGTCGGTGGTGCTGTTCGTGATGCGTTGTTAGGCCTGCCGGTCAAAGACAGAGATTGGGTCGTCGTCGGCGCCACGCCGCAGCAAATGCTCGACGCGGGCTACCAGCAGGTAGGCCGCGATTTTCCCGTATTCCTGCATCCGGACAGCCACGAAGAGTACGCGCTGGCCCGCACCGAACGGAAATCCGGTTCTGGCTATACCGGCTTTACCTGCTATGCCGCCCCCGACGTCACTCTGGAGCAGGACCTGCTGCGCCGCGACCTGACCGTCAACGCCCTGGCCCAGGACGATGACGGTACGGTAATCGACCCCTACGGCGGCCAGCGCGACCTGCAAAACCGCCTGCTGCGCCATGTCTCCCCCGCCTTCAGCGAAGACCCGCTGCGCGTGCTGCGCGTGGCGCGCTTCGCCGCCCGCTACGCCCATCTGAGCTTTCGCATCGCCGACGAAACGATGACGCTAATGCGCGACATGACCGCCGCCGGAGAGCTGGCGCACCTGACGCCGGAGCGGGTATGGAAAGAGACCGAAAGCGCGCTCACCACCCGCAACCCGCAGGTCTACTTTCAGACGCTGCGCGACTGCGGCGCGCTGAAGGTGCTGTTTCCGGAGGTGGACGCGCTGTATGGCGTACCGGCGCCGGCGAAATGGCACCCGGAAATCGACACCGGCGTGCATACGCTGATGACCCTCACTATGGCCGCGATGCTGTCACCGGCGGTCGACGTCCGTTTCGCCACGCTGTGTCACGACCTCGGCAAGGGGCTGACGCCGAAAGCGTTCTGGCCGCGCCATCACGGCCACGGCCCGGCGGGCGTTAAGCTGGTCGAGCAGCTCTGCGCGCGGCTGCGGGTACCCAATGAGATCCGCGACCTGGCAAAGCTTGTCGCCGAATTCCACGATCTGATCCACACCTTTCCGATCCTCAAACCGGCCACCATCGTGAAGCTGTTTGATGCCATCGACGCCTGGCGCAAGCCGCAGCGCGTGGAGCAGATCGCGCTGACCAGCGAAGCCGACGTACGCGGACGCACCGGCTTTGAAGCCTGTGACTACCCGCAGGGACGATTGCTGCGCGAAGCCTGGGAAGTTGCCAGAGCGGTGCCGACCAAAGCGGTGATCGACGCCGGGTTTAAGGGCGCGGAGGTGCGGGAGGAGCTTACGCGACGGCGCATTCAGGCCGTCGCGCAATGGAAAGACCAGCGCTGTCCGCCGGTTACATAAAGACCGCGTACACCACCGCCGCCACGATGAAGCGATAGATGGCGAACGGAATAAAGGTGATGCGTTTGATGATGTGCAGGAAGGTTTTAATCGCCAGCAGCGCCACGATAAACGCGGTGATAAAACCGACGGCGAACATCGGAACGTCGGCGGCGGTCAGGAACCCCATACTCTTGTAGAGATCCAGCGCCGTGGCGCCCATCATCATCGGTACCGCCAGCAGGAACGAAAACTCCGCCGCCGCATAGCGGCTGACGCCGAGAAGCATCCCGCCCGCGATGGTCGCCCCTGAGCGGGAAAAACCCGGCCACAGCGCCAGACACTGGAAGCAGCCAATCAGAAACGCCTGGCCCCAGGTCATATCGTCCAGCCCTTTCGCCCGCGGCACTTTCGGCTTCAGCACTTCCGCGGCGATCAGCAGCACGCCGCCGACCACCAGGGCATACATCACGTTTATCGGGTTAAACAGCGATTTGATGGCATCGTGAAGCACCAGCCCCAGCACCACCGCCGGAAACATCGCCAGCAGCACATGGATGAGCGACAGACGGCCGTTGCCTTCGCCCTCATGCACCGGCGGACGGCCAAAATGAATGCCGATAAGGCCAAACAGACGACGCCAGAATACCGCCACCACGGCCAGAATCGACCCGAGCTGGATAACTACTTCAAACGTTTTGGCCGTTTCCCCTTCGAACCCCAGCAGGTGGCCCACGATGATCATGTGCCCGGTGCTGGACACCGGTAAAAACTCCGTCAGTCCTTCGACAACACCCAGTATTGCCGCCACCAGCAGCGAATGCATATCGCCCATCAAATTAACCCCTAAGAAAGATAAAAAAACCACATGAATGAGTCCGGAGATAAGACCGGTTTACACCCTGTTGGTTTAACAATGATGACGTTATTGGTTTTCTTTCAGATTTTGGCTACGTTCGATGATCACTCCGACGTTCGCCGCGCGCGCCACGGCGCCAGGCTTACTGACCTTAATGCGCACCCACGGCGAGGAGAAGCGCGACAGCAGAAGCTGAGCGACCTCTTCCGCCACCCGCTCCACCAGCGCAAAACGCGCGCCTTCGACATGGCCGACGACCGCCTCGCTGATATCCGCATAGCTCAGACAGTCGGCGACATCGTCGCTACCGGCGGCTTTGCGGTTGTCCCACGCCATTTCGATATCGAACACCAGCTTCTGCTCGATGGTCTGTTCCCAGTCGTAAACACCAATGGTGGTGATTACCGAAAGTTGCTCTATAAATACAATATCCATCACGACCTGCCTGCTTTTTGCCCTGGCCGGATACCACTTCCGGCAAAATATGCGTATTATCCACAGATGCAGAGAATACAGATACATTTTCAAAACGGAACAGCGTTATGAGTGCAATCGCGCCTGGAATGGTTATCCTCGCCTACCTTTGCGGCTCAATATCCAGCGCCATTCTGGTCTGCCGCATCGCCGGTTTGCCCGATCCACGCGACTGCGGCTCCGGCAACCCCGGGGCGACCAACGTTTTACGAATTGGCGGCAAAGGAGCAGCCGTAGCGGTACTGATATTCGACATTCTGAAGGGAATGTTGCCGACCTGGGGCGCCTATGCGCTCGGGCTGACGCCCTTTTGGCTGGGGATGGTTGCCATTGCCGCCTGCCTGGGCCATATCTGGCCGGTGTTTTTCGGCTTTCGCGGCGGTAAAGGGGTCGCGACCGCCTTCGGCGCCATCGCGCCCATCGGCTGGGACCTCACCGGCGTCATGGCCGGCACCTGGCTGCTGACCATTCTGCTGAGCGGCTACTCCTCGCTCGGCGCTATCGTCAGCGCACTGGTGGCGCCGTTTTACGTCTGGTGGTTCAAGCCGCAGTACACCTTCCCGGTGTCGATGCTCTCCTGCCTGATCCTGCTGCGTCATCATGACAACATTCAGCGCTTATGGCGACGTCAGGAGACGAAAATCTGGTCGAGGCTGAAGCTGAAGAGAAAGAAAAAAGAGTGAAGAGAGCCGGATAAGCGGAAACGCTATCCGGCTTTTTGATCAGGCCGCAGGCAGCTCCGCCAACGGCCAGCGCGGACGGACGGTCACGCCGAGGTCGGCGCGGGCGCCAGCCTTCAGGCGCACCATCCCGGCATACGCGATCATCGCGCCGTTGTCGGTGCAAAACTCAGGGCGGGCGTAGAACACCTCGCCGTGGCGTTTTTGCATCATCTCCGCCAGCCTGGCGCGCAGCGTACGGTTGGCGCTGACCCCACCCGCCATCACCAGGCGCTTAAAGCCGGTTTGATCCAGCGCGCGGCGGCATTTGATCATCAGCGTATCCACGACCGCATCCTCAAACGCGCGGGCGATGTCGGCGCGGGTTTGCTCGTCGGTGCCGCTGTCGCGAATGGTGTTCGCCGCAAAGGTCTTCAGCCCGGAGAAGCTGAAATCGAGCCCGGGACGGTCGGTCATCGGGCGCGGGAAGACGAAGCGCCCCGCCGTGCCCTGCGAGGCCAGCTTAGAGAGCATCGGGCCACCGGGATAATCGAGCCCCAGCAGTTTCGCCGTTTTGTCGAAGGCCTCGCCGGCCGCATCGTCAATCGACTCGCCCAGCAGCTCGTACTCGCCAATCCCGGTGACGCTAATCAGCTGGGTATGGCCGCCGGATACCAGCAGCGCGACGAACGGATACTGCGGCGGATTATCTTCCAGCATCGGCGCCAGCAGGTGGCCTTCCATATGATGAACCGGAATCGCCGGAACGTTCCAGGCGAACGCCAGCGAACGCCCGACGGTTGCGCCGACCAGCAGCGCGCCGACCAGGCCCGGGCCTGCGGTATACGCCACGGCATCGATATCTTTAGCGGTCAGCCCCGCTTCTTTTAATGCCGCCTGAATCAGCGGTACGGTCTTGCGGACATGGTCGCGGGAGGCCAGCTCCGGCACCACGCCGCCGTAGTCAGCGTGTAATTTCACCTGACTATACAATTGATTGGCTAAAAGCCCTTGAGCATCGTCGTAGATAGCAATGCCGGTTTCATCGCAGGATGTTTCGATTCCCAGTACACGCATGGTTCGTTTTACCTCGTTTCAATACCGCGCAGTGTAGGGCGAATGCGGTTGGATGTATACCCTGAGACCCGACTTCGTGTATACTCTGCTCCCTTACAAAAGTCCCGTTCAAAGACGGCATTGGTGCTTTACAAAGCAGCAGTAGTTGCAGTAAAATTCCGCACCATTTTGAAATAAGCTGGCGTCGATGCCAGCGGCAAACCGAATTTATAAAGGTGAGAGTTACATGCCGGTAATTAAAGTACGTGAAAACGAGCCGTTCGACGTAGCACTGCGTCGCTTCAAGCGTTCCTGCGAGAAAGCAGGTGTTCTGGCCGAAGTTCGTCGTCGTGAGTTCTATGAAAAACCGACTACCGAACGTAAGCGCGCTAAAGCTTCTGCTGTGAAACGTCACGCGAAGAAACTGGCTCGCGAAAACGCACGCCGCACTCGTCTGTACTAATCTGTTGAGGACGCACGTCCTCAATTCAGACTGAGTTCTAGCTGTAAAGGCCGTGCTTCCGGAAGGAATGCGCGGCTTATTTTCGTTCATGAGTTGCTAAAAATTAACGGGGCTTATGGCCGGACGTATTCCACGTGTTTTTATCAATGACCTGTTGGCGAGAACCGATATCGTCGATCTTATCGACGCGCGGGTGAAGCTAAAAAAACAGGGCAAAAACTGGCACGCGTGTTGTCCCTTCCATAACGAAAAAACTCCCTCGTTCACCGTCAACGGTGAAAAGCAGTTTTACCACTGCTTCGGCTGCGGTGCGCACGGCAACGCTATCGACTTTTTGATGAACTACGACAAACTCGAGTTCGTCGAAACCGTCGAAGAGCTGGCGGCCATGCACAACCTCGAAGTGCCGTTTGAAGCAGGTAGCGGACCAAGCCAGATAGAACGCCATCAACGGCAGAATCTCTATCAGTTAATGGATGGTCTGAATGCGTTTTACCAACAATCCCTGAACCAACCTGCCGCCGAACCGGCGCGTCAGTATCTGACAAAGCGCGGTTTAAGCAGCGAGGTCATATCCCGATTCGCGATCGGCTATGCCCCGCCCGGCTGGGATAACGTATTAAAACGTTTTGGCGCCAACCCTGAAAACCGCCAGTCTTTGATTGATGCGGGCATGCTGGTGACCAACGATCAGGGACGCAGCTACGACCGCTTCCGCGAGCGGGTGATGTACCCGATTCGCGATAAGCGTGGCCGGGTAATGGGTTTTGGTGGTCGCGTGCTGGGCGATGCCCTGCCGAAATACCTCAACTCCCCGGAAACCGATATTTTCCATAAGGGCCGCCAGCTGTACGGCCTTTATGAAGCGCAGCAGGCGGTAGCAGAACCGCAGCGGCTGCTGGTGGTTGAAGGCTATATGGACGTGGTGGCGCTGGCGCAGTACGACATTAACTATGCCGTCGCGTCGCTGGGCACCTCCACCACCGCCGACCACATTCAGCTCCTGTTCAGGGTGACCAATAACGTCATCTGCTGCTACGACGGCGACCGCGCCGGACGCGACGCCGCCTGGCGCGCGCTGGAAACCGCATTGCCGTACATGACGGACGGACGTCAGCTACGCTTTATGTTTCTGCCCGACGGCGAAGACCCGGATACGCTGGTGCGTAAAGAGGGCAAGGCAGCGTTCGAAGCGCGGATGGAGCAGGCTCAGCCGCTCTCCACGTTTTTGTTTAACAGCCTGATGCCGCAGGTCGATTTGAGCACCCCGGACGGGCGCGCGCAGCTCAGCACGCTGGCGCTGCCGCTCATCAGCCAGGTGCCGGGCGAAACGTTGCGCATTTATTTGCGCCAGGAGCTGGGAAACAAGCTGGGCATTCTCGACGATGCGCAGCTTGAACGTTTAATGCCAAAGCAGGCGGAAAACAGCGCGCCCCGCCCCGTTCCACAGCTAAAACGCACAACCATGCGTATACTGATAGGGTTACTGGTGCAAAACCCGGAGCTGGCCGCTCTGGTGCCGCCGCTGACCGGGCTTAACCCGGAAAAGATGGCTGGTCTGGCTCTGTTTAGCGAGCTGGTGAATAGCTGCTTAGCGCAGCCGGGCCTGACCACCGGGCAGCTGCTCGAGCAGTACCGCGGTACAAAAGCGGCCGCGACCCTTGAAAAATTGTCGATGTGGGACGATATAGCAGATAAAGAGATTGCTGAGAAAACGTTCACCGACTCGCTCAATCATATGTTTGATTCGATGCTTGAACTGCGACAGGAAGAGCTTATCGCCCGTGATCGCACACACGGTTTGAGCAGCGAAGAACGCCGGGAACTCTGGACTATCAGCCAGGAACTGGCCAAAAAGTGAATTTAACGGCTTAAGTGCCGAATATCGTTCGGGAAGCCCCCGACAGCCGCACGAGGCGCAGCGGCATAAATATAAATTAGCCCTCGTTTTAAAAGTTGGCGGTTCGTTTCGCCGACCGACACCAATCAAACGAATTAAGTGTGGATACCGTCTTATGGAGCAAAACCCGCAGTCACAGCTGAAGCTTCTTGTCACCCGTGGTAAGGAGCAAGGCTATCTGACCTATGCCGAGGTCAATGACCATCTGCCGGAAGATATCGTCGACTCCGATCAGATCGAAGACATCATCCAAATGATCAACGACATGGGCATTCAGGTGATGGAAGAAGCACCGGATGCCGATGATCTGATGCTCGCCGAAAACACCGCGGACGAAGATGCTGCCGAAGCTGCCGCGCAGGTGCTTTCCAGCGTTGAATCTGAAATCGGGCGCACCACCGACCCGGTACGCATGTACATGCGTGAAATGGGTACCGTTGAGCTGCTGACCCGCGAAGGCGAAATCGATATCGCCAAACGTATTGAAGATGGCATCAACCAGGTCCAGTGCTCCGTTGCCGAATACCCGGAAGCGATCACCTACCTGCTTGAGCAGTATGACCGCGTTGAAGCGGCTGAAGCCCGTCTTTCCGATCTGATCACCGGTTTTGTCGACCCGAACGCCGAAGAAGACATGGCGCCTACCGCCACGCACGTCGGTTCCGAGCTGTCTCAGGAAGAGATGGATGACGACGATGAAGAAGATGAAGACGAAGACAGCGACAGCGATTCCAGCGACGACGACAACAGCATCGACCCGGAGCTGGCCCGCGAGAAATTCGGCGAGCTGCGCGCCCAGTATGAAGTGACGCGTGACACCATCAAAGCCAAAGGCCGCAGCCACGCTGCCGCTCAGGAAGAGATCCTGAAGCTTTCCGAGGTGTTCAAGCAGTTCCGCCTGGTGCCGAAACAGTTCGATTATCTGGTCAACAGCATGCGTACCATGATGGAGCGCGTTCGTATTCAGGAACGTATCATCATGAAGCTGTGCGTTGAGCAGTGCAAAATGCCGAAGAAAAACTTCATCACCTTGTTCACCGGCAACGAAACCAGCGAGACCTGGTTCAACGCGGCTATCGCGATGAACAAGCCGTGGTCCGAAAAACTGCACGATGTGACTGAAGATGTTCAGCGCAGCCTGCAGAAGCTGCAGCAGATTGAAGAAGAGACCGGCCTGACCATCGAGCAGGTTAAGGACATCAACCGTCGTATGTCTATCGGCGAAGCGAAAGCCCGTCGTGCGAAGAAAGAGATGGTGGAAGCGAACCTGCGTCTGGTTATTTCTATCGCCAAGAAATACACCAACCGCGGTCTGCAGTTCCTCGACCTGATTCAGGAAGGCAACATCGGCCTGATGAAAGCGGTTGATAAGTTCGAATACCGTCGTGGCTACAAGTTCTCCACCTACGCAACCTGGTGGATCCGTCAGGCGATCACCCGTTCTATCGCAGACCAGGCGCGCACCATCCGTATTCCGGTGCATATGATTGAGACCATCAACAAGCTCAACCGTATTTCTCGCCAGATGCTGCAAGAGATGGGCCGCGAGCCGACGCCGGAAGAACTGGCCGAGCGCATGCTGATGCCGGAAGACAAAATCCGTAAAGTGCTGAAAATCGCCAAAGAGCCTATCTCCATGGAAACGCCGATCGGCGACGATGAAGATTCGCATCTGGGGGATTTCATCGAGGATACCACCCTCGAGCTGCCGCTGGATTCTGCCACCACCGAGAGCCTGCGTGCGGCAACGCACGACGTGCTGGCGGGCCTTACCGCCCGTGAAGCGAAAGTTCTGCGTATGCGTTTCGGTATCGACATGAACACCGACCACACGCTGGAAGAAGTGGGTAAACAGTTCGACGTAACCCGCGAACGTATCCGTCAGATCGAAGCGAAGGCGCTGCGTAAACTGCGCCACCCGAGCCGCTCTGAAGTGCTGCGTAGCTTCCTGGACGACTAATCCCCGTTCTGAACGAAAAAGCTCCCTGCGGGGAGCTTTTTATTTGGTCACTACAGCCCCCGCACCGCCAGCGCCTCATCCAGCTCCTGGTAGGCCGCCACCAGGCTCTCCAGCGACGCGCGGTTAAGGCCGCTGGGATTCGGCAGCACCCACACCTGCGTGGCGCCGATCGCCGCCTGCTGTTTTCCCCACTGCGCGCCGCGCTGGCTGAACGCCTGCTCAAACGCCTGCTTGCCCAGTACCGCCAGCGCCGCAGGCTGGTAGTCCTCGATTTTCTTGATAAGCTCCCGCCCGCCGCTGCGCAGCTCATGCAGCGCGACCTCGTTTGCCTGCACCGTTGGCCGCTCCACCAGCATGGTTATCCCGCAGCGGGTATCCAGCAGGTGCTGCTCCTCTTCCGGCTTCAGCTGTCGGTCGGTAAACCCGGCCTGGTGAATGACCTTCCAGAAGCGATTTCCCGGATGCGCAAAATGAAAGCCGGTATGCGCCGAGGACTTCCCCGGGTTAATGCCGCAGAACACCACCCGCAGCCCAGAGGTCAGGATATCGTTGATCATGACAGTTCCTGTTTTGATTACGCGTGCGGTGAGTATAAAGGATTGAAAACACATTGTTTATAAAAACAGCAACCATGCGCTTTACGCTGGATTGCTTACGGCAGTTCCATTATAATTCCCCGCCACGGCCCCTTAGCTCAGTGGTTAGAGCAGGCGACTCATAATCGCTTGGTCGCTGGTTCAAGTCCAGCAGGGGCCACCAAATAAAACAAGGAGTTAGATGAGAAATCGTCTGACTCCTTTTTCTTTGGATGCGATTTGGGTCAGGTAATGGGTCAGGTAATGGGTTAGGTAATGGGTTAGGTAATGGGTTAGGTAATGGGTTAGGTAATGGGTCAGGTAAGGAATTGCCTCCCTGCCCTCTTCATCTCGCTGCCAGCATCCCCGGATAGTGCTTCGCCACAATATCATTCATCTTTTCTGTCAGATCGTACCGCTTAAAAGTGATGTGCGCGGTTCCTTTCTGAAAATAACGGATACTGAAAAAATCATCTTCGTAGACATCCTTCGAAGGGTTGTCCCGAATATGCTCCATCAACCGTGTAGTAACATCGCCACGGTTTTCGGGTATCGGTTTACCATCCAGCAGAAATAGCATTCGCTCCAGATCCGCCAGTTGATCCCTACGCCAACCCCAATTCAAACTAAATCCCCAGCGGTTATGCGTCACCAAATTGTTGACGATGATCTTTTTACCAAAGCTGCAGGGACTATTGGTTTTGTAATCCCACGACAGCCCTTTGAAGACATTGATAATGCCACGCTCAAATACATCCATTTTGTTCAGATGTAGCTGCTCAAAAGTACTGAGGATATTCGCCTCGCTAATGGCGGGTAGCTCCCCCTCCTCCAGGTTCTTATGCCACTGGTCACGGGCCTGAGCATCCATCAAGGCCATCATGCCAGACTTCAACATCAAGTCTCGCCAGATACTACAGTCAATATTGCGGGTGACGGCAGGCAGCGCTTTATCTACCTTTTCGGTCATCCAGCTATCGTAACGGTGCCCGGCCTTCATCGCCCAGTCTTGCGCTGTACCCCCGCCAATTTCTGAGGTTAACCGTGAGATGGCATCAAGTTGTTGGATGAGTTGCTCGATCTTTTTTAGTGCTGTATCGCGGCCTGTCACTATGCGTTCAATACTGGTCGAGTAAATTAGCTCGCTATGTTCGGTTAATACTTCAGCTTCTGTTTGCATGATAGTTTGTCCGTAAAAAGCAAACGCGCCCACCAAGTAATGGCAGGCGCATTATGCAATAAGTAAACAAGGGAGAAAGATCAGGAATGTAATTCGGGAAGGTTGTACGCAATATTCAACGTATTGCGTTGTTACGGCTTTGTCGCAATAAGCCAGTTGCCTGCCGCGCTCGCAGAATATCAACGGCCCGAAGATAAGGTGATTGTTCCTGCCAGATAAATCCATTCCTGTCGATACGAACCAGTCCGTATTTTTCCACCAGAAAATTAACGGCATCAGCCAGCGTAATACCGGCATCGATATGTTCCTGTATAACGGTTTCATCACAGAACGGCGTATCGTTCAGGGTCAGACCATAGTGTTTTTCCAGCAGGCGTGTAAGTAGCATTTGCCAGACTGCAACGGGCGACAGACAGGGCTTCGCCGCCCGCGAAATTATAGCAGGTAGAGTTTTCATGCTTTCTCTCGTGAAATTCGTTATCGTTGGATGGGGTAAACAGCGATGTATACGTAGCCGCAACTGCCAAGGGTATCGGCTTCGCAGGTAAAACCGTTGTGGTACAGGGTGACACAGTGGGCATGGCGAGGATTCATTTCACCAGTGGTCAGCATCGATTCCATCTGGCTGATAAAGTGCGGGAATGTTTCATCCAGCTTCCGGCATTCGGCGTCACTGAATTTACCGGTGATACTGGCCCGGTCAGCCAGATAATGCAGTTGGTTGCCCTCCTGTACCAGACGGGCTCCCAGACGCGGCGTGGTATCCCGCTGCAGGCCCCATGTAATGTTGCTCATTTATAACCACCTTTATTGTCAGTTCAGAGTGATACTCATCAGACAGGCATAAGGTCCGTCGCGGTCCTGGCGGCGTTCAGCGTATACAGCCAGCACGCCGGGAATGTCAGGAACGGCCAGACCGGTGTAATGACAGACACTGCCGTGCCACTGGTATCTGCCGGTGCAGTATCGAAAAATGCGGGAGGCCGGATACTGGCGGTAAATCGTCATCGCCCGGCGTTTACTGATAATTTTCATGTAATACCTCAGAGCAGACCATGTTCGGCGAACGACAATATCTGCGAGCCACCGACGATAAGGTGGTCAGGCACACGGATATCAATGAGCTGGAGCGCCTGCACCAGACGCTGCGTAATGGTCTTATCTGCCTGGCTGGGCGTGGTGTCGCCGGAAGGGTGGTTATGCGCCAGTATCACTGCTGCCGCATTGAAGTACAGGGCGCGTTTGACCACCTCACGAGGATGTACCTCGGTACTGCTAATAGAACCGGCAAACAGGATTTCATGGGCAATCAACTGGTTCTGCTGGTTCAGATACAGCACCATAAACTCTTCGCGCTCCAGTCCCGCCATTTTCAGTTTCAGCCAGTCACGGGCAGCCTGAGTGGAGGTGAATGCTACACCTGTTTCTCGCAGGTGTCGGTCAAGCAGCGTTAAAGCGCGTTTTACCGTGCGCTGTGCGGTCAATGGAAGTGCCGGAGCCTGTGGGATAAGTGACTGTTCCATCATGAGTATCCTTAATCAATAATGCGCAGAATGGCGCTGGATTCAGGGTGCTGCAGGGCGTAATCCCGCAGGCGGTAATAGTGCTCCGTCATGGCATCGCATTCGGTGCGACAAGCGTGATGGCTGTATTCGATCAGGCAGACAGCAATACCTGCGGCTTCCGCGCTCATTTCCGCACCATTGCCGCTCATGCCGTTGAACAGATGCCATTTATCGTCCCCGTCAGCATCAGGGGCCATAAACGCGCCGCCGCTGCTGAGCGTGTAAAAGGACCAGATACCACCGCTGTACTCATCACAAAAGCGCTCCATCCAGGCGAAAATACGGGGTTCCAGCGATATCCATTGCGGGATATCGCCAAAGTACAGCGGCCAGAAATCGAGACGCTGTTCGTCAGGTACTGGTGTTGAAGTAAGGTCAAATTGAGGTTCATTAGCGGACATCAATTCGCATTGCGTTTGTGTCGTCATGGATATTCTCCGTCAATAAAAACGCCAGCGACGATGGCTGGTGTATAGGTAATAAAAGAATTTTTAAAAATGAGTTTTATTAATTTTTAATAAAACTAAAAATGATACTTGAATAGACATTATTAGTTTAACTGGCATGCCCCCCAACTTGGTTGTGGGGCATGAGGATGACAGACTAGATGAACTTTTTTGATTATTTTCTACGCCAATTTAAACTGAGGGTAATCTATTTTTTAAATCAGTAAATCACAGTCTATTGTCATGATAGAAATTCTCACTCATTAGTTTCAAAAAATTGTTTCCCTGTGGTTTTTTCTTTCCATTTTGGCCGATTTTCACCAGAAAATGATTTAACCAACGACCAATACTCTACAGGAAATCGCTTAACGAGTTCACCGTTAAGACGGACATCAACAGTACGATATTGACCGTTATTCATCGTGCCTTGACTGAAGTAGGCATTGCTACTGCAAGTTCCTGTATCGTATTGATTCCAAGTCTTTTCTGGTTTTGCTACGACATAGAAATCGCCCAGCGCACAACCGTTGGTAGACTTGCGGTTAACAACTGCCACTCTGTTAGTAGCGGCTAAAACTATAGTACATGAACTTTGTTTTCCACCGCATACATCCCACAGCACACGCCCATTTGGATCCTTGAATGACCAAATAGTGTTAGCAGGAATATCATTGCGCTCTGCAGTAGCAGTTTGCACTTTAGGAATAACCACATTTTCGTCTTTAAGCAGAAAATTAACTATATCTTGAGTTGGGTTACCCATAAGAGTTACTTTGCCATTTTCAATCAAGGCTGATTTCATTTTCTGTGTATTTAAATCAAAAAGAAATTTGAAACTGGTGAAACAATCACTTCCACATATACTACCTACCAGTATAAAATTTTTACCATCTCCATAACGTTCTACTGGTGTTTCAACACCGTTCAGTAAGCCCTCAGGAGAAAGTGGATTCTTAATACCAATAGATTTCAAGTTATCGTTTAGCTCTGCCGCAAAATTTTTGTCAGACTTGTACAGTTCCCTTGGATAAGGGCAATTATCTGTGCATTTGGCGGCATCTTCCATCGTTGAGGCGCTTACGTAAAAGCTTAAAAAAAGTGTCAGGGCAATAAATAATATTTTCATGAGTATCCTTTTTGAAAATGTAGAAAGATCAGATGGTAAGTATCGGCTGTGGTAACCACTACTTTAAATTTGGTCGTTAGCTGAGAGTATGTTTTATGCATTAACACAAATGCTAACAGTGAGATGAATTCAGTTTCAGTTCGATGACCTCCTGTCTATATAGCAGATGCCAGTGGTCGGTTCACCGAGCATAATCAGGTCGGTGATGTCGTCTTCAGGTACATTATCGCGACGTATTCCATTTCTCTCGTAATGCCAGGTCATTGTTTTTCCTTCTTAACATAAGTCATTGAGCCAAAGTTCTGCCAGGCTCTTCATCAGAAGGCCCCAGTGACAGGACTTCGCGAATACAGCTGAAGTGCGGAAGGGCCCGGATAAAGCCCGCCTGTGTGGTTAACTGGCTGAGACGTTTTCGCGGGGTAAAAGTGGTGTTCAGGATTGTCACTGCATGGATGGTCGCCAGAGGATGCACGGTTATATGCCCGTTAAGTTCACCGGTGAGGTACCAGCAGCCGTCGAGAAATATCAGACGGTACGGAGCCAGTCCGTCACAACGTTCACCATCCGCGAGCAGCAATACACGTTGGCTGCCGGTGATGGCGCTGACCAGCCGATAAAATACCAGCGGGCTGGTGGCCGTTATCGGCTGTGGTGACTGCCACACCAGGCAAGGGGTTCCATCCGATGCCAGCAGTGCGCCCGCCAGACGCCGGTCCAGCCCCGGAAAGATATCGGCCAGCCCGGCCCGGTATGCAAAAGTCAGCACATCCAGTTCACCCTGCGGACCTGCACCGGTCCGCAGGCGATAGCATCCCTGATGACACTCGAGGTCCAGATACATCAGTCGTTCGCGAAAATCCCGGTACAGGGTACGGACCGACACATCAAACTCGGTTGCCAGTTTTTGCATCTCTAACGTTTCACCCGCCACAAGACGGCTGATAATCAGCGACAGCCTGACCGCCAGCCTGTCGTAGCGGCGCTCTGTCAGTGGCATGGAAGTTCCTCCGCATTGTTAACTGACTGAAAGAAATAAGATTCTAAAGGAGAGGGGTGACAGGATATGTCCACGACGGGAATTAATTTGGGAAGCGCATGAAGCCAGTGATTATCAGACCTGCGTGGATTTCTGATGATTTAACCGGCAAGTTCTGTGCACCCGAAATGACAGGGTGTGTCATTTATTCACATTTTAATAACCATGCCAGAGGTAAAATGTGAACTCACGCAGGCCGGAAACCACTGAGCATGGCTTCCGCCATCACCCACAGTGCCCGGTTAAGCTTCACATCGCCGTCGATACCACGCACGGCGCGGGTATGTGTTCGCCCACCTTTTGTACTTCGACCAGTGAGCCCGCCTTTAATCAGGTTTTCCTGAATACGCTGGTAGGTGGTCCACAGATCATTACTCTCATCCTGCCAGCGGCGTGGGGAGAGTATCTGAGGCGCTGTCACCGGCTGGTGGTCCTCACCGAAACGGTACGTCAGTGCAGCCTGTGCCAGAGCCTGTTGTGCAGGTGGCGGCAGCATCAGCGACTGCATGGCATCCAGCTTCTCTTCCACACGGTCAAAAATCCCCAGCACTTCATACGCTCCCTCAATCACCTGACTCACCACATCTCCTTTGTGCGGCACCCGCACCTCGCCAAACGACTCACCGCAAACAAGGCCGTTCTGACACACCGCACGAAATAACCCCGGCAGCATCTGATATGAGCTGGTGCCATCATGGGAGTTGAGCAGAATAATTTCCGGCACCTGTTTGCCGGTAATTTGCCCCTCCCGACGCAGGCGCAGCATATGCTTTGTATGCTCACGACGCCCTGGGTCACGCACGCGGGTCTGACAGGCAAAAAAGGGCTGAAAGCCTTCGCGCTGCAGACTGTCCAGCAGGGATATGGTGGGTATGTAGGTGTATTTTTCACTACGTGACTCGTGTTTATCCTCACTGAACACACTGGGTACCACGAGATACAGCTCTTCACGGGTTAGCGGACGATCACGACGAATAAGGTTTGCTGCGCCAAAGCGCGAAGCCAGACGGGTCATAAGCAGACTCCTCATGATGGATAAATAAAAGCAAAAAAGCCCTGCCGCAAAATGGCGGCAGGGCTCAGGAAACTACAGGTTAGAAGGGTTAATTTTCAGAAGAAGAAATTCCAGACTGCACGAGCGACTGATACTACGATGTCGCGTACAGCCTGGATAATTGTCCGAACCGGGGCCGGTATCAGGGGCATGGAACTTACTGTGTCCAGTACCGAGCCGACCGTTTCACCAAAATCGTCACGTGCTTTTTTATTAACGGCATCGGTACGAAGTGGAGCACTAAGCTGTACCGCCACCGGACTACTGGCCTCCCGTGGCAGGCACCGAATCATCCGTTCAGTCATCACCCGCAGCCCCCACTGCAAACGTATCGACACCGCACAGACAGGGTTTACAGGTTGGAACAACTCATGCAGCAGACAGATTTTGCGGCCGATATTTTGTTTCTGCTCTGTGGACAGCTTTTCACCACCGCAGGCGGGTTCAACCTTGTCGGACTGGCTGATAACAAACAACACCTTATGCCGGTATGCTTCACCAATCACCTGATGATAAAAGTGCTCATCCACCGCCAGCGCTCGGTCATCGGCCTTAATCAGCCACAGTATCAGGTCGAGTCGGGGAAGCTGCTTGCGGTAAAGTGCAGCGTATTCAATATCACGTGCACCACTTTCTCCGACACCAGGTAAATCGACGATAGTCATAGCATGTTCGCCCACCTGCAGGCGAAAGCATAAGGGGTCGCGAGTGCAGGCAGTAACATCGCTGACAGGTGACACCTTATCGGCAAAAAGAGCATTGCAAAGGGATGATTTACCTACTCCGGTTTTGCCCATAATACCGATCACTGGCACATAGTTGGTTAACTGGCTTACCTGGTGCAAAATGCGTTCAGAAACCCATTGCGGCAAGCCAGAAAGTGAGTTCTGCAGCGGCTGCAGGCCTTCCCGATTTCTCATGACATCTCCTGAGACAAATAAAACAAAAAAGGCGAATCCTTGAGGAATTCGCCGTAATGATGTTGCGTTCAGGAAAATGATATATGTCTGAAAAATTTTAGAATGCAGGTGTCTTTTAACAAAACCAGCACTATATCCGGTCATGCGTGTAGTAGTTGTTGCCCATTATTGTCCGTATAAAATTCATGCTAGACCAGATCGTGCGCCCTTAGAATTACCGATGCCGGGAATAAATTTTGCGCAATAATTGCCGCTTGAGCGACGGCGACATCTGGAACAAAGATGACAACAGCCAAGTCTTTCAGTGCACGGGAGCAACATACATAAAAAAGACGACGAGTACGGTCGAGTACTGACTCTCTCCCCTCTTCAAGATTGGCTAGATCATTGTCGGATAGGGGAATGTATTGAAAATATTTTCCATACGAATATTGGCTGAAGCGAGCCTCTTCATCATCGATAACAACCAACACTCGCTCGAACTGTGCACCTTTTACACCATGATGAGTGGCAAAAGGTGATTCCTCTGAAAGGTAGCGTCGGTACGCCCAAAGTTCATGGGCATTGCATCTTAGATAGTTCTGAACATTTTCGAAGTCATCATTACCATCGTTCACAGGTTCATCACTTAAATGATTATCAAAACGATCGTCAAGACGTAGCAGTTCACAGTCTCTAACGTGTCGCAATATATCCCGAACTGTTGCTTGCGATCCATCTTCCAACAGTGCAAGCAGGCCATTGATGCCTTGTTGTAGTTCATTTAAGACTGCCACCATAGCTTGACCATGCAGTCGTGATGGCTCCAGCTTTGGGCACTCGTTACGCATAATCGACATAATCTGAAATTGATCGTTTGCCTGAGCCGCCGCAAAAATTGGAAGGATATGCTGGACAAATGGGCGAAGCGGCCAAGCTGACCCATCGTTCACCCCTTCACTCAAGCTCATCGGTGCTTTATCAGTAAGGGCAGAAAATAAATTAGGGAATCCCAGTCGATTAGCTGCCATACGATGCACCAAAACAAGCAGACGAACATCACCTTCGCGTGTATCACTTAGCCATTGTTCATCGCTAGTTTCATTTGCAAGGTAACGTCTGACAGATGTGAGATAGGCACTTCGTTCCACATTTGAAGGCAAGATGAAAAGATTCACTGTGCCTAATACAGTCTGTTCAACACCATCTACGATAGTTTTTCGGCCACGAATTTGTTGGAGGCCATCCCCAGAAGCTCGAATCGAATTGATAACACCAAGTACAGACGTCGGACATCTGAAATTCTCTGGTTTTGTAATTTCAGCCCACCCATCACTTAACGGAATAGCACCAGCTCCGCTCATATAGATTTTCTGCATCGGATCACCAAAAAATCCTATGCACATGTCAGGATTGTCATTAGCAATAGTTCGAAGCGCAGAGATCACATCAGGATCGGTATCCTGACTTTCATCGACAAAAACAAATGGAAAGCGCTTGGCTACAATCCTTCTCAAAAGTGGATGAGCCTCAACACAAGCAGGGACGAGTTTAAGAATATCATCGTGTCCTAGAATACCCTTAGCATAGTTACTTCCTGTCCCGTAGATAAATTTATCAATATCATCAATGCACTCAAGTTGAGCAGAGAGATAGGCAATTTCATCTTCAAGACGAGATTTTGTTTTAGCTTGTGTTCTGGGCTTATCATAATGGGCTTGCTTTTCAGCTATTTTTTCATGTATTCGCGCTACGACCCACTTTGCGATATCTAAATGAAAAGGTCGGATGATCGACCAAAGAAAGCTATGAATGGTTGAAATATGAAATAACTGTGAGTTACCAACGTCAGCGGCAATCTCACCAACAGCTACTTCTGTATACGTTATACAGGATATTTTTTGCCCGGCACGACGTAAAGCAGAACCACGGGTATCAGCCAAATGTGCCAAGGCTTTAATAAGAGATGTTGTTTTACCTGAACCAGCACCAGCCACCATGACAAATGAACGTGGTGGCGAGCTATCCAGACAAATACGAACATCAATATCTGCCTGTGTATCAGGGCTACCAATGCGACTGGTCATGCAACCCTCCCACCATCAGTTTCAGCCAGAGCGACGGACATATCCTGAACATTCTCTTCCTGACCTTCTGCAACTTCTAGTTCCGGCGGGGCTATTTCAGCTTCGAGCCATTTTAATCCTTCAGCAATGTATGTTGGGACAGACCATTCATCCGGTTTTTTAAGAAGTAAATTCAGAGCAAAATCAGTTTTACTGAAGCTTTTTGATTGCACGCGTTTGTGAATGCGCTGGGCCAGTTGCAGTAGGTCCATACTTACAGCTCTGGCAATGCGTAGCTTGAGTGGCTTACAGCTCACATCCTGACACCAAGACAGGTTTTCAAGTGCAAAAGCTTCCTCTAAAGTACGACCAGCAAGTGCCAGTGTTTCCTCTTTCCATGTAACATCTGTCTGGCACTGGTAAGCAACACGAACCAAAGCGTCACACTCAGCTGTGCGGCTTTGTATTTTCATTTCCTCAGTTGCTTCCCATAAAGCGACAACGGTGTCACATTTCGGTAACCACTGCCGAAGTGTTTGATTAGAGGTCATAGCTCCAGGATGACTGGCAATACAAGCCTTTCCTGGTGTTTCTGTGTTGGCCTGTTCTTCCTCATCATCATCAGGTTCCTCGCCATCATCATTTGCAGCCGGATTTTCTGCAAGACCATCTAACTCATCTGCTCGAGCTTCTGTTGCATCCTGTTCCGGAGGGGTACAGTACACACTATCCAGATCAGTAATAATGAGTGTAGTAAGCCCAAGATATTCAATTAGTTTTTGGAATCGATAGCCAAAAGCACCGCCAATCTCAAGGACTGTTAGGTAAGAGGATTTTAATCTAGGTGCGGCGGTAGCAATCATTTGCGGGAGCAGTAGCCGCTCAACATTGCCTTCTACAAGTACAGCCCCGTCGGCAAAAAACAAATCACAATGGGTCAGCTTCAAGTAACGCTCAAGAAAATCTCGAATTTCAGGATCAGTATTATCATAAAAAACAGAGAGATTGAGCACATCTGTTGCCGACATATTTGATGAACGCTTCCGCCGAAAGTAACGGATCGGCCGAAAACCACGTTCGTAAAGAATATGAGTTGAATGAGAAGTCACCACCACTTGAGTGGTGTAGTGCATAAGCTCCTGACTCTCCATGGCAAGAAGGTCCATTATCTTGCGTATAAAAGCCTGCTGTAACTGTGCGTGGAGATGAGCTTCTGGCTCTTCAATAAAAATCAGGTGAACCGGTGGTCGATTCTCTTCTATTGCTAACCATTGGTTGTGGATGTCGAGTAATTCAACAACCATAAAGATCAGATTCTTAAATCCAAGCCCGTTATAACTATCGGGTAGTGTTGGTGGGGTAGGATTACCGTCATCCTCCCCCAGCGCGTAATGTATTACGGCCCCATTTTGGTTGTTCATGATCTGCGCCGGATCTAAGGCCGAACGAATCATCATGCGTGGGTTTGAAAGTCCAGGGTATCCGAGTTTCGCCAGACTTTTCAGCGTAGGTGCAAAAACGCGTTCAAGATGCTGATTGAAAGCTGATTCAGACGCAGCTAAAGCAATTAATGCTTCGTAATCTTCACCTTTTTGTTCAAGATTTCGTCCGTAAAAACGGCTGAGAACACGAGAAAGATCCTCCGAACGGGAACCTCCGGAACCATCTGAAAGATGACGCTGAGCATTCAAAAAGTTGATTTGGATAAGGCTGTTCAGTATTTCGCGACCACTTCGATCACGCCCTGTGAGCGGAGTAGGCTCATAGCCTTCCTCGGATATCATTTCCGCATTGAAATGTGCGGGATCAAGAACATAATAGCGGAGTTCATATTCGTCATTGAGTCTATCGCGAAGATATTCCCAAAGATTACGAGGTGAAGGATCGTATTTGAGAGTTCCATTTTCATCTTTAGGTGTGGCATCGATAGCAAGCTGACGTACTGCGAGGAAGCGCGAACGGATTTCTTCAGGATTGATGGGGGAAAAAGCAACGCGCATTCCAACCAGAGAACCTGACCACGATAGGCTGGGGAGAAGATCGACTACACGATGAACATCATTCGGTGTTACTTCAAACCAAATATCAAGTTCCAGTGAAGGTAGCGACGCAGCATCCGCCCCTTCTCCAAATGTGACAATGTCAGTCCAACATTCAGCATTGAAGTCATGAATATTGAATCGGCTTTTACCGGTGAATAGTTGAAGTGCATGACCGACAGAAGTCTTACCACTGTTATTCGCCCCTACGAAAATTGAAATGTCTGACGCAAGATCGATAACAACATCGTGCAGCCTTCTGAAATTACGGACTGCCAGCTTTCTCAAATGCATTCTCATTATCCTTTAATGAAAGACTGCCTTGCCAATAAAAATCATTAATTTCAATAACATTTAACATCAGCAAGCCATTTAGGGTTCTCATGTTTTAAAACTTGAAGTTATGAATGATTTTTTTGGTGTTCAACCTGATATCTGAGCACTATATAACGCTATTCTTACCAGAAAAAATTTGATCACGAGCACGCGTAATAAATTTAAATTACTTGATTTAATCTATTCAGCATGAGTATGCTACACCGCACAAAGCATATGTAATTTATCTTTATTCGGAGTTTGAATGCTGCTCACCTACAAGGAAATAGCTACGTTTACGGCAGGCTCGCACATCAGCCGTATCCAGCAAAGTGCAGATGGGCCCGCATTTCGTTTCTATGCGACCGAACAGTTTCTGGTAGATGACTGGCAGTCAGGTCTTGTGTCCGCGGAGAAAGAGCAGTGGGTTAAAACACATCAGGATGTTGTGATTACGCAGAAAGGAGATGTTGTCATCAGCCTGATCCATGGCAAGGCTGTTCGTGTGAGTGCCGAAAATGCCGGGCGTATCTTAGGTAATAACTACGTCAAAGTGGATGTGGATACCAGCCGGATTGATGCCGCGTGGTTCCTCTGGCATTTCAATGAAAGCCCGGAGGGACGACGTCAGCGGATTCAGACCACACAGGGTTCTACCGTCGTACAGCGTATCGCTGTTAATGAACTGAAAAATTTTACCGTCTCCCTCCCGCCACTCGCACAGCAAAAAGCGATGGGAGGGCTCTATTTGGCGGCGCGAGAAAAACGCTTTTATCAGCAGCAGATTGCTGCCCTGAGTGAACAACAGATCCTGAGCCTGCTCAGTGGTATGATTTGACTCATTACGTCATCCCTTGTGACGAAGAAAAACAACAGGAAGAACTATGTCTCCCCAGATTGAAGCGCAAAATTTAAGTGAACTGCAAGGCCGCCTGTGGAATATCGCCGATACCCTGCGCGGTAAAATGAATGCCGATGAATTCCGCGACTACTGCCTAGGTTTTATCTTCTACAAATACCTGTCAGAAAAATTTGTCGCGTATGCGAACAAAATTCTGGCGGAAGATGGCATTCAGTACAATGAACTGACTGCGGAACATCCGGCGTATCAGGATATCGTTGATGCGGTAAAAGAGGACAGTATCCAAACTTTAGGCTATTTCCTACCGCCAACGGATTTGTTCCACACCATGGCAGAACGTGTGGCTAAAGACCCCAAAGGCACAGGTACTGGCTTTATTCTGGAAGACCTCGCCACTACCCTACGCAACATTGAACAGAGCACGCTGGGCACTGATTCTGCGGATGACTTCAGCAACCTGTTTGAAGATCTCGATTTAGGCTCAAGCAAGCTTGGTAATACTGCGAAAGCGAAAAACGAATTGATCGGCAAAGTCGTCACTGAACTCGACAAACTGAGCTTTAACCTGAGCGAAGCCAGTTCCGACATTCTGGGGGATGCCTACGAGTACCTGATCGGCCAGTTCGCCTCAGGCGCAGGTAAGAAAGCAGGTGAATTTTATACCCCACAGCCGGTTTCCACTCTGCTGGCTAAAATCGTCACCACTCACAAGCTGAAGCTCAAAAATGTGTATGACCCGACCTGTGGCTCTGGCTCTTTGTTATTGCGCGTGAAGCGTGAAGCCTCATCGGTGGGTAAAATCTACGGTCAGGAAATGAACCGTACCACCTACAACCTGGCGCGTATGAACATGATCCTGCACGGGGTTCACTATGCCGATTTTGAAATCATTCAGGAAGATACGCTGGAACACCCGCAGCATACGCATCTGAAATTTGACGCCATCGTCGCCAACCCACCGTTCTCCGCCAAGTGGAGCGCTAGTCCGCTATTTATGAACGATGACCGCTTTGCCCAGTACGGCAAACTGGCACCGTCCAGCAAGGCTGATATGGCGTTTGTACAGCATATGTTCCATCACCTGGAAGATGACGGCACCATGGCGGTGGTTCTGCCACACGGCGTGCTATTCCGTGGCGCAGCGGAAGGCCATATTCGTCAGTTTATGATTGAGAAGCTGAACTGCATCGATGCGGTGATCGGCCTGCCTGCCAATATCTTCTACGGCACCAGCATTCCGACCTGCGTCTTGGTACTGCGCAAGTGTCGTAAGCACAACGACAGTATTCTGTTTATCGACGCCAGCAACGATTTTGAGAAGGTGAAAACCCAGAACCGACTGTTGCCCGAGCATATCGATAAAATCGCCGATACCTACAACGACTGGAAAGCACTCGAGAAATACAGCCATATCGCGACGCTGGAAGAGATCCGTAACAACGATTACAACCTAAATATTCCTCGCTATGTCGATACCTTTGAAGCGGAAGAAGAGATTGATCTCAACGCCGTGGCGCAGGAAATCCGTGATCTGGAAGGGAAAGTGGCGGAGATTGATAAGACTATTGCCGGGTTCTGCAAGGCGCTGGGGATTGATTCGCCGTTTACATTGGCGGAGGGGAATAAGTAATGGTGCCGAAGTTGCGGTTTGGGGGGTTTAAAGAAGAATGGACGATGACTCTATTGTCGAAATTAGCGACAAAGATTACTGATGGTACTCACGATACGCCGGATACTACGAGTGAAGGGGTTCCTTATTTAACAGCAATCCATGTTAAAGATGGTTATATCGATTATAAAAATTGCTATTATCTTGATAAGTTAACCCATTCATTTATTTATAAAAGATGTAATCCAGAAAAAAATGATCTCTTAATCGTTAATATTGGCGCTGGAACGGGCACTTGTGCGTTAAATACCGTGGATTACGAATTTAGTTTGAAAAATGTCGCATTGGTAAAGCCTAATAAAAACAAAATATATCCTTTTTATTTGCTTCAGGTTCAAAGAAAAAATGCTAAAAAATTATTTCATGAGCTAACCTCTGGTGGAGCCCAACCTTTTTTATCCCTAAAAGAAATAGGGAAAATAAAAATCCCCCTTTGCCAATATGATGAACAAACCAAAATCGCTGATTTTCTTTCCTCGGTTGACGATAAAATCACGTTACTGAACCAGCAGTACGACCTGCTATGCCAGTACAAAAAAGGCATGATGCAGAAGATTTTTAATCAGGAATTACGGTTTAAAGATGAGAATGGGGAAGAGTTTCCTGAGTGGAATTACGATGAAATCTCATCTTTATTCTCTAATAAAAGTAAAAAATACAATCCCCTAAGTGGGATAAATTATCCTTGCATCGAAATGGACTGTATTTCGCAGAGGGATGGGCAGTTATTAACCACGTTGGATTCAACACAGCAGCAAAGCATAAAGAATGTATTTAAAAAAGGAGATGTTCTTTTCGGGAAACTACGTCCGTATCTCAGAAAATACATATTAGCTACTTTTGATGGCGTATGTTCTTCTGAAATTTGGGTTTTCAAGGGGATTTTAATAAACAACTCTTATTTGTACCAATTTATTCAGACTGATTTTTTTATTAATCTAGCTAATAAATCAACAGGTTCTAAAATGCCACGAGCTGATTGGGATACCATTTCATCAACATTTGTTTTCTATCCATGTCTGGAAGAACAAAGCAAAATCGCCAACTTCCTCTCTGCTCTTGACGATAAAATCGCCGTCAAAAAAGCAGAACTGGACAAGTTGAAAACCTGGAAGCAAGGCCTGCTCCAGCAAATGTTTGTATAAAAATCATCCGGCCCGACCAACTCCGGGCCTACAAAATAATAAAAGGCACTACACACTGATGGCAACGCAAAGCGAATACGAGTTAGAAACGCAGCTGGTGGAGCAGCTGGTGGGCATGCACTATGAACGGGTGAATGTCACCGATGAAGCTAGTATGAAAGCCAACCTGCGAAAGCAGATCGAAATTCACAACCGGCTGGAGCAAGCTCCGCTAACTGATAGCGAATTTAACCGTATTTTTTTGCATCTAACCAAAGGCAATGAAGTCATCGATCGCGCTAAGATCCTGCGCGATCGCTACCAGTTATTGCGAGATGACGGCACCGAGAAATGGCTCAGCTTTATCAATAAAGAGGAGTGGTGCCAGAACGAGTTTCAGGTAACGAGTCAGGTGAAGCAGTTCAACGCCGAGCAAAACACACGCAAAACTCGCTTCGACGTCACGCTGCTGATCAACGGACTGCCGCTGGTGCAGATCGAACTTAAGCGTCGCGGCCTGGGGCTGAAAGAAGCCTTTAATCAGATCAATCGTTATCATCGCGATGCGTTCTGGGTCGGCAGCGGCCTGTTCCAGTATGTGCAGATCTTTATTATCAGCAACGGCGTGGATACCAAATACTACGCCAACAACCGCGCCAACCATTTCGAGCAGACCTTCTTCTGGACCGATGAAAAGAATAATCCGCTCAAAGCGCTGGAGAAATTCACCGACGCATTTCTGAAAGTGTGTCACATCGCCAAAATGATCACTCACTACACAGTGCTGAACGAAACCCGTAAGTGCCTGATGGTGATGCGCCCCTATCAGTTTTACGCCTGTGAGGCGATGATCCACCATGTGAAGGACAATCTCCACAAGCAGGGACGGCCGGAGAACGGCTATATCTGGCACACCACCGGCTCCGGTAAAACGCTGACCTCGTTCAAAGCCAGTCAGGTGATCATGGAAATGCCAGAAGTGGATCGGGTCATTTTTGTGGTCGATCGCCGGGATCTGGATTATCAGACGGCGAAAGAGTTCAACGGCTTTGCGAAAGACAGCGTGGATACCACCAACAACACCAGTACGCTGATAAAACATCTTAAGCAAAGCAGCACCAAACTGACCCTGACCACTATTCAGAAGCTGAATAACGCTATCACCCATGAAGGGTATAAAGCGCAGCTCGCACACCTGCGCAAAGAGCGCATCGTCTTTATCTTCGATGAATGCCACCGCAGCCAGTTCGGTGATACGCATAAAGCGATCGTGAATTTCTTCGAGAATGCTCAGCTGTTTGGTTTTACCGGGACGCCAATCTTTGCCAATAACGTCAATATCACCAACGGTGTCAAACAGACCACCGAACTGTTGTTCGATAAATGCCTGCATAAATACGTGATTGTCGACGCTATCCGGGATGAAAACGTTCTGCGCTTTGCCGTGGAATATGTCGGTACGTACAAGCGCAAAGAGAGCAGCAATGAGATCGATATTGATGTGGAAGATATCGACACCAAAGAGGTAATGGAAAGCGACATCCGGTTGGGCAAAATCACCGACTATATCCTTGCTCATCATAACGCCAAGACTCGCAATCGCGAGTTCACCGCTATGTTCTGCGTCGGGTCAGTCGATATGCTGATCACCTACTACAAACTCTTTAAAGAAAAGCAGGCCGCACTGCAAGCGGCGGATGCCAATTACAAGCCGTTAAAGATTGCCACCATCTTCACCTACGCCGCCAATGAAGCGGACAAAAGTGATAAAGAGGCGGTAAACGGCCTGCTGGATGAAGAAGATATCAGCCTGCCGCAGGGGGCGAAAGTTGACACCTCAAGTCGCGATCATCTGGATAGTTTTATTGAGGATTATAACGAGCTGTATGGCACCAGTTACTCGGCCAATGATTCAAAGAGCTTCTACAATTACTACAAAAATATTGCTCAGCGCACCAAAGAGAAAGGCATCGATATTCTTCTGGTAGTGAATATGTTCCTCACCGGCTTCGACAGCCCTGCGCTGAACACGCTGTATGTTGATAAAAACCTGCGTTTTCACGGCCTGGTACAGGCGTTTTCCCGCACTAACCGCATCCTTAACGAAAAGAAAAGCCACGGGAATATTGTCTGCTTTCGTAATCTGAAGAAAGCGACCGACGATGCTATTGCCCTGTTCTCGAACAAAGATGCTTCTTCTGTGGTGCTGGTGAAGCCCTTTGACGAGTACTTTGGGGATTATCAGGACGCTGTAGATCGTTTGTTAGCGCTGACGCCAACGGTGGAGAGCGTGGACGGTTTACCGGATGAAGAGGCACAGCTGGCATTTGTAACAGCATTTCGCGATGTGATGCGTTTGAAAAACATCCTCGAAAGCTTTGCCGATTTTGACGATGCGGCTAAACCGCTATCGGACCAGACGCTGGCGGATTTCACCAGTAAGTACCTCGATATTCACGACAAGGTGAAAAAGCACTCCAGTAAAGAGAAAGTCTCGATTCTTGAAGACGTGGATTTTGAAGTCTCGCTGATTCATCGCGACGAAATTAACGTCGGCTACATTCTGCGTCTGCTGGCAGGCATTCAGGCGATGCCGCCAAAAGAGCAGCAGGAGCAGAAGAAAAAGATCATGGATATTGTCGACAGCGACGTCACGCTGCGCAGTAAACGTGAGCTTATCGATAACTTTATTGAAAAAAGTTTGCTGCATGCCTCGCATGACGAAGATATCACTCAGGTGTTTGAAGCCTATGTCGAACAGGAAAAAGGTAAGGCGCTGGCTACCCTGTGCAGCGAAGAGCGACTCGACTCCATCAAACTGACCGGCTTACTGGATAACTACCTCTTTACCGACGTGATGCCGCGAGAGGATGAAGTGGCAGAAACGCTGACCTGGACGCCGAAGATTCTGGAACGCAAAAACGTGCGGGCACGTGTCTATGACCGTGTGCGTGATGTGATTGAAACATTTATCAATGGGATGCGCGGGTTTTAATAGATTTTGGTGATGAATATGGCAGAGGTATTTTCATGAGTGAGATAGATATCCAGGGTGATGAAGCGCTGGTTCAACTGCTGTTGAACGCAGATAAAGGCGATATAGATCTGCTGATCGATTACGTCACTAACACCGGTAAGTTTGGTTTTTCCATGTCAGACAGCGTAAAGGCCGTATTACAGGACGCCAAACACCAGGATATACCTGATGAAGAAACTCTGCGCCTGCTTGTACGGGAGTTACAGCATTTCGGTGGTAATACGTTCGTGAATCTGTTTCGTCGCAATGGCGTCAGCTACAGCGAAATTGTAGATGACGTTGCCAGCCATCTGAAGATGAAGGTTCAGGCCGCTGCATCGGTAGAAGAAAAAGAAGCGCTGATTATTGACTGTGTCTTTACCTCATCATGGAAAAAAATGTCGGATGATGAGCGCCGCCAGATTCTGCGTGGTATGGGCATTAGCGCCTCTGTCAGTCTGGACATCCCCGTCTGGCAGAAAGCGGCATTAGTTGCCAATGGCCTTGCTCAAACGACAGCAGGCAAAGTGCTACCTTTAATTGCAGGGCTTGGCATCGGGCGTGTGTTGGGTGTATTAACAGGGCCAGTTGGCCTGGCTATTACCGGCTTGTATACGGCCTATGATATCTCAAACCCCGCGTTTCGAGTGACACTGCCTTGCGTGGTGCAAATTGCCTGGATTCGCTTAAAAAACTCCCGCCAGTTCCGGCTTGCCACCCGGCCATCATCCGCCACGATGCCTGCTCTCATATACGATCAACGCTGGGGTTTTGGGCATGATATTCACCAACCTGCGCTTACGGTTGCTACAATTCCACCTTCGGAAAGTATCAACACCGGTGCGATGCAGGAGCAGGATATTACCGGTATTTCACGGTTGAGCCCACTGTTGCAAACATTACCCTCTCTGGCGGCCTCTACACATATTGCCAGCCATCAATATATGGAGGTCATTATTAATGGTCCTCTGGCGAGTGTAAAAGATGGCCCAGGTTTCCGAGGCTTCAGCCTGGGAGAAAAAGGGATTAAAGAACATGCCGTTCTGCTGAATCCTGACAAACTCAGTCAGCTTGTTAACGCCGGTATGTTGTTGAATGTTGCTTCTGCCGTGCTAGCGCAAAAGCACCTGGCTGATATCAGCAAGAAATTGACGGAAATTGTTGAGGCGGTACGTGAAGTTTCTGCATTCCAGAATAACGCGCGCAAGTCAGAGATCATTGGGGCCATACAGTATTTGCAGCAAATTACTCCCGTGGTTATTGAGGAGCAATGTTCGCCAGCAATACGCCAAAAACTGGAGGATATTGAAGTCCAGTTCTCCGCCCTGCAGGCACACTTGCTGACTGATATTTCAAATACTGGCGACAAAATTCAATCGCTGAAAGATCGTGGGCTCTTTGGCAGTACGGAAATTACGCAAAAAATCCAAAACCAGCAAAATGTCCTTGAGGAGCGCATCCACGAATGGGACCTTACCATGAAAGTGCGTGCGCAAGCGTTGCATCTTCTGACACATGCCGAACGGAACTCGAAACTCGTCAAGCAGCGCCATAGAACCATTGCAGATACCTATCAGCAGTTCGACGGCGTGATTGAAAATGTTGAGCGTCAGCTACAGCAGAGAATACAAAGCATCAGTGCCCTGGCGGAACAGAGTAATACGACAAATGCCAATAAAGTATTGCTGCGGAAATGGACCACAACGACTTTACTGCAGCAAAAGATGGCTATTGAAGAAGCCCATTTGTCGTTCGGGCAATTCCAACAGGGATTGCTGGTAGAGCAACCACAATCTGCACGGTTACTGGTAGAAATGCAGGATGGGAAACCGGTGAAGTGTTTTGAATTGCCGCTAGTATGAACAATTCGTCTTTTTTAAGTGGGCATCTAATGGAACATGACAATTCTTCACTGGCTGAGTTGCTACCGGAATTTTTTCACCAATGGCCAAAAAACCTGGAGTGGGCCAGAGAAAAAGATAAAAAAACAAATATTGATGCATCTCAGCTAACTGAGTTCTTCAGCCTGCTCTCTGAACCACTGAAAGTTGTTCAGCATCGATCTTTATCTTTTGATCCCTGGGAAGTAGCAGGTCTTGGGCGTAAAGAAGTTCGTAACACAGCTGTTCTTGCCTGGCTTCTTGATCCCGAGGGGACTCATGGTTTCGGGAGACTACCTTTACAGGCATTCCTGCAGGCAATACGGCACAGCAGAAATGATATCCCTGAAGATTACCTTCACTATTGTCGGGTGCGGGTTGAAACTAATCCTACTGGCGATAATACCAATCGTGTTGATGTAGAAATCAATGCGGATAATTTTTTCCTGCTTATAGAGGTGAAAATTGATGCGTATGAACAGCCAGAACAAGTCGCCCGATACTGTTCTGATGCTAAATTGCGCGCAATCTCACGTCCTTGGGCCGTTATCTTTTTAACGCCTCGTGGCGGAAAACCGCTGACCTGTGGCTTAGATTTCAAACCAGAGGATGTTCCTTGTATTTCTTGGCGACATCTCGCCACAGCTTTAGTGTCTTCGTTGCAAGCACATTACAAAGAATTCATTTCTGCCAATGAAAACTCGCCTTCACGCCAAATGGCTGCCCATGCCGCATTTTGCTTTCTTAATCGAGTTCGTACATTTTAATTTAAGGGATTAGACATGAATCCACACAGCGATGCGGAACGTCAGGCCGGTATACTGATTCTTTCGCAACTAAAGATGTTTAACGAAGCTGTTGTTTATTTTGAACAGCATTTAAGCCCTGCCTTCTGGAAAAGCTTTGATCAGTGTGTTGAACGATTTATGAAAGACAACAACTGGGTAGGTAAAGCAAATTATGAACATCAGGACTATTGCTGGCTAGGCCATCCAGCCTGGGTCATTGAAGGCGTTAACTGCAAATATTGGTTTGAAAACAGTTCGACAGTTACTGATGGAAATGATTATATTTTAGCCGTTCTGACTGGTACAGGAACCGAGCAGGGGCAGTTTGGTTTTGAGTTTAAATTGAATGCAGGATTTTTTGGTGGGGCCAGAAAGCTTACGAGCTATACCAGTACTATTCAACAGCAATACCGTGAGCAACTTAGGGAGTTAGGGCTATTGGATAAGGGGAAAGGTAACTATTTTCTTCCTGTTATCATTAATCCAAAATTACTTACTGATTGCTGGAAGGAGTATGGTGAATTTCCAGTGGAACATGAAGTATTTTCTCCACTGAGGACTGCACTAGAGACGTTATTGCAATCGACCAAAGTTCTGAATGCTATTTTTTCGTCCGAAACGCAGATTATTTAAATAATGATTATCGTTGATTCAGATTGGCCTCTCCTATAAGAAAGGCCATACATGTGAAAAAGATTATTTCAAACTGGCTACAGTCAACATCTCGTGTGCCATCAATGACACCTTTGTATCATAATCGATCGGTTAATTGCAGGTGTCGTTGACTACATCATACCAGTAACTCTTAGACCCAAAATGTATGTGCTGCTTCTTGGGAACTGCTACAGCTGCTACATGTAGCAGGTTGTAGCAGGGTACCGAGACACTGTATCGAATTTTTTACCTAGAAATGTATCAATTATGTTAATTGACTGGGTGAGGTATTTATCCTCACCCAGAGTGCTATTAGCAGGCTAATCCGCTTAAGCGTGGACACTGGCTTGTGCCAAAGTTGCGGTAACCGCTGTGAACATCCTTTGTTCTGGTTTTCGCCAGATACGCCAGTCGAATCAGGAAATCCCAGTAGACTGAGTTACGATCCAAAGCATCGAAGATGCTAAACCTATAAACAGCATTTGGTGGGAATTCAGTTAATGTTGCGTAATCTTCGTGAGCAAGCCCTACAGCACTGCACCAGGCTTTCTGTATTCGGGTTGCCATATTTTTAGCATTGAGTTCTTGGTAATTGCCCAAGTATCCATACACATCTGCATTAAACAGCAACATCAGGTGATAATGTGGGTGCTCCCCGGTATCGCGTTCTCTGCACCACACATAAGATGGTAGTGTTGGATCTCCTGCTCTCCGAGAGCGTTTGTGATCCGCCCGTAACTGACTTTTCAGTGACTCGAAGAAACGAGTGATTGCCTGTGGATCATCTTGTTGGAAGCATATTGGTAGATCAGGTTCTCCCGGTACATGAGACATTGCAAATCTCGGGTCAGTACGAATAGCCAATATCCGTTTATGCTGTTCTAAGCTGTTATAGACCATGTTAAGTGCTTTGTTAAGCATATAGCCATCAATGGGCGAGTCATACATTCTGGAGGTTTCCGTTGTCAGCATGACAATTTCTTCGTCGGTAAGCAAATATTGTGATTCCATAATAATCCTTCATTCTGTAAATATTAATCATTAGGTAATGGGTAGCCCTCACGCTACCCATGTGATGTTGGATATAATCCCTGCAGGGGGATGTACAGATATAAGATTAGAACATTAATGAAGGTATATTACATATACCAGTTAAAACCCATTAATTGCCCTCCCTAATAATTTAAACTAAAGCCGCAGCGTTACTGACCTTAGGAACAAAAAATATCAATCTGGATAACCTCAGTTACTCTGAAGTTATTCAGGTCGTGGTAACTTATTAAAAGCAACTGATCCAGATGAAAGTGTAGGTATTTTTAATACATTTGCTAGATTTTCAGGTTTCATTTCTGAACCTATAAATTTCACGTAATCAACGCCCCCCTCCTTGAATAACTGAACCTTCCTCTCACTTTCAAGCTTTTTTAAAACAGATATCAGGCGCTCGATGTTCCTAAGACAATTTGGACCATCTCTACGAATACTATGTCTCCTGAAATCGTAAGATTGATTACTGATAACATGTTCCTCAAGCCAAAATAGCAATATTTCAGAGTCACTAGGCTTTCTGGTAGCGTCTATTTTTACAATTAAATGATTAAGACACCATTCAGTTATTTTAAAGGCTGACACTAATGTCTCCTTAGTAATTATTGGTAAATCAGGTGTAATAAACATTTGCATTACTGCTGCAATTCTTGAAGCATGCTCCATAAATCGGGCACCAAAATCATCGTAGTGGTGCAGATCCTCTCCTAGTTTCATTAGTTCCCGAATTCGTTGACTTTGTTTATCCCATAACGTTTTCGCCTCTTCAGATAAAGTAATACAGATTCTTTCTTCATTTTTTCCTCTACGTCTCATTCCATCTTGCAAATGCTTAGTGAGAATAGAGAAAAATTCTTCAAGCTCTGGCTCATCAGACCATGAACAGGCATCATCAGGGATGATGCATAGTTCAGGTATTTGTTCCATGTCAATTGGTAATAAACGAGCTAACCATCCTGAGTCTTTTGCAATTTTTCCCTGTTTTCCAAGATAGTAATCAAACAAACCAGGTTGCATCATTAGCAACATGCTTAGCCGTGCGTCATCAACATCGTAGCTGTCGCGTGATGCCCTGCTGTCTGCTATTTTCCCTTCTCCCCAAAGAGAGTTGAGTACTGGTGTATTACGGAAAAGATTACCGTCGAATAACCCTCCGGCCTCATCAGACCCGAGCATCAATGACGGAGAGCCCTGCGCCAATACCTTTCTAAGTCCCTCACTTGTTGAATCGTTTTTAGTAAGATACTTTCTTATCGGTGCAACTGGTTTTCTTGCATGGCATTCCTCCTGTGCTTCAAGTGCTTCAGTTACACCGCTCTTCTGACGAATAGCTTTACTGTATTGTTTTTTATACTCTTTTAATTCTACTTCCCAAGATGCGAATTTCTGCTCATAAACTTTCTCCTTTAACAGGAAATCATCTTTCAGTTCTTTTTCCAGCCGATAGATTTCCTCCATCAATAACCTGAAGACGGTTGATTTCCTGCTACCTGATCTTGCTAAAAATAGGAGGTAAAGCGATGTAAAGGTTTTCCCATTTTTAAGCTGAACATCAAATTTATCCTGACAGGCATACGCCATTACACCAAGCAACACTATTAAAATAAGCTCAACTGCGGCACCTGTTTTATAATGTATATAGCGTATCAATCGTTGTACAAAAGTGGGGAGCGTCTGAAACTCCAAGCAAAGTTCTCTATTCTGCTTACTCTTAGTTCTTTTAAACATGCATGTTATCCATCCTCTATTTTGGGTCAGAAAAATAAATGCTGAATTAGGAGATGTTTAGCCACTACCTTTCGTTTATCCAGTAAAGAAGATCGCTAAGCAACCAACCACACGACTTCACCCCAAGTGATTTACGTTGCGGAAACTTGCCAGCCTTTTCAAGCTTCCACGCGGTAGAGCGAGAAATGGATGTGATGACCTGACGCTCCCGTTCACGAACCAGACGCTCGCTTTGCTCACCGTAATTACGCAGGACTTTCAGGCGTTCTTCCGGAGTAGGTGTAATAAATGTTGTACTCATACTGCCTCCTTTGTTTCAGTGGAAGCAGCATGTCGCAGATGGGTAACTGAATGAAAGCAGCGGACACCTTATTAAGGTGTCAACGCTTATTGCGGGACTTAATGCGGTTTCTGTGGTTCACTATTCAACTGGCGCGGTCACATGTTGATTATTTTTTCATCTTTAAAGTGGACGACGCGCCATTCTGACGTTTCATTACCAACGGAAGGCTAGCTATTGATTTTCATTCTCAATACGTTTTATCCACTTAGCGATGGTGTCATCACTAAATGAGTCACTAAATCCATGTTTTCCGGCAGTCACCGTAAGCATTTCCGCCATTTTTGAAAAATTAACCTCACCATTGCCATCAAGATAATGCTCTTTCAGCATGACATACAGAGCTATTCTTTCTGGCCTTGAAATGCGGGTTTGTTTTTCTTTTTTCTCACCGGACATGTTTTCTCCGCTTTGTAGTGGCAACTCATTTGCATTAAAAAACAGTTCTGATTTATCTCGGAAAACTTCACTCGGAAATATCAAATAATCCCAGTTGTCTTTACCATATACCGCAATCGCACCTGCAATATTATTATTTTCTCTGACAGTATCCATATCTGTCAGCACATAAGGACCTTCAGCAAAACGGGTTACAGGTGTAGCCTTTACCCGCCAGTAACCATGTGCGAGCCCATTATAGGTATAACGGCATAATCCCAGGTCCCCTTCCAAAAGTTGGGCCTCTATTTCTGCATTTTTCTCTGGGTAAAACTGCCTTATCTTAAATTCCGGCATGGCTTCGTGCTGATAATAATCTACTCCGCTTTTTATTTTCTGTTTCCAATGTTTCAAAAGAAAGTTGTCACCGCCAATATATCGGACAATCCGGCATGGCAAAGCATCCAACCGAATGTAGAGTGGAACCTTATGATCAAGCCAGTCATTCAGTATATTGTCAGGCATGATATGATACTTTTCAGATGCCATAGACAGAGGGTAAAAGTCGGGCTGCTTTGAGGTCATTTAACTGGTCGTCCTGTGTGATGCTTCGCCGCTTGCACTATACGTGCTTTATATATTGATTTATATAACTTAAAGTGGAACTCAGTCTATACCTTGCAAGCATTCTCATTACCCTCTAAAATTTCCAGAATAACGCAAGGAGACATGACTACATGAAAAAATCGCCTATCACAAAAGCTCAAATCTACCGCGCCGTTGCCAGCTCGACCGCGATAGAAACCGGTGCTTCTGTGCAAAAGATTGAGCAGCAACTCAAAAAAAATCAGGCACAGGCGAAAGCCGTTGGCCTCGCCCGTTAATCTGGCAATATATCGCTCACCAGTTGCATCATGGGGCTGTAGTTCCCTGATACGCCTGCCTGTATCGCCTTGAAGTAAAATGCCTTGTGCTCATCCCACAGGCTATAGTCCAGTAAGCCCTTCCCCGCCAACACAGCCAGCACATCGCAAAGAAGCCGCGACAGACGCCCGTTACCTTCTCTGAATGGATGGATCAAAATAAATTCCACATGACATTCAGCCAGATAACGAACCAGCTCTGGACGAGCCAGAGATTTCAGCTCACCAGACCTAGAGAGAAATTGCCTCTCGAAACCATCCAGAAGCAGTGGAATTCTGTCGGCAGCGGCAAACTGGAAACCGTCCTTAGTTAAGTTGGCATTACGCAATCTCCCCGCCCAGTCGTATACATTCCCCAGCCATTGACGATGCCAGCCACTGATATGCTCAAAAGCCAGCGCCGCTGGCGGCTGGCCTTCGATAAATAGCTGTTCATAAAGCATCAGCAGCAAGCCAGATTCCAGCGCCTCCATTTCCTCTTCATCAGTGATCCCTAACTTATTAGCCAGCACCAAGTCTCCAGAGCCCGGTTGATACCGCTCTTCTGCTGAATTAAGCTCATATTTTGCCAAGCTCTTGCCTCCGTCCAAACAAGTTCACAACGTTATTTTCCTGCTGTCGCTGATAGTTGTTGACCCTATCTTCCCAGATCTCAAGCGCCCTGCGCTTTTCAGGTAAGTAATCATAACGATCATAGTGTTTCGAGCTGACGTCATTCAAAGCGTGATTCTGGATACGGTCGCGGATCTCTTTGCTGATCCCTGCTTCCCCCATTAACGTTTTACAGGTCCGACGTAAATCTCGCGCTGTGAATACTTTAAATTCAGGATTAAAAGCTCTGAAATACATGATGGAACGCGCCAGACTGTCGGTGCGCACCGGTCGCTCGCCGTTAGTCGAGAGTGGGAAGATGTAGGGACTGTTACTTTCCTTAGTCAACTCTTTCACTGAGGCTAATTCCTGTAACGCCGATTCAGTCAGCGGGATCAGGTGTTCACGCTTGTTTTTCGATACATCGGCAATAACCAGCAACGTCTTCTGCTGCCAGTCAATCGCGCTCCACTGGCTGGCAATCATTTCGAATGGACGCTGCCCGCCCGCATAAACACAGAATCGGATGAGATGCTGCATCAAAGGCCCAACGTTAGTTGCCTTAGCGAACTGCTCCATGACGACTCGTAGTTCTTCCAGCGTTAGCCATATATCACCGACTTTCTCCGCTGAGGACTGCTTCGGTATAGCCGATACCGGATTAACTTCAAGCCCAAACGTAATGCCCACGCTAGTATTCATCGGATCGTTATCGGCTTTAAGCCCGTAGTTGAATGCCGCCATCAGATAGGAACGAATTCGGTTTGCATGGACCACCGCATCACGCTGGATAATGGCTGACAAGATCGTTTTGATCTGTAAGGGCGTGACATCTTTCGCTTTGGTCTCACGAGGAATGACTGAATAGCACTCTTTTTCAAGACGCTTCAGAACATCGGCCCAGGTCCGCTTATTGTCGAGCTTCATCTTGTTAACGTAGCCATGTACCAGCTCTTTAAACGAGCCCTGCGAGCGATGAAGCTGCATGATGTGCTGCTCGGCCAGGCGCTGTTGCTCAAGCTCTTGCTGAGGTTCTTTTCCTTCAATAAGCCAGGCACCATATTTTTTCGCCAGCTCATTGGCCGTCACCAGTTTCATCTCAGGCCAGATGCCCAACTGAATGAATTTCTCTTTCTTCCCTTTCTCAACGTAGTAACGGAAATAAAAAACTTTGCTGCCTGAAGGCTGAACCTTAACGCCAAGCCTGCCGGTACCACGCTGAGCACTATTGTTCCACACGTAGTACGACGTGCTTTTTGTCTTCAATCCGCGTATAGCAGTCTCGGTAAGATTAGCGGCCATGAGGTTACCTTTCTAAGGATAAGCGTTACCTGACCCGATGCCCATTTTGGGTCAGGTAATGGGTCAGGTAACGATAGTACAATGGGGAGACGAGACAACCAATCAGAAACAAAAACAACATCATAACCGATTGATTATAGACAATTAAAAATACAATAAGCGTCAATAGCGAACGATTAGAAACATGCCTATTTTATGACTCATAATCGCTTGGTCGTTGGTTCAAACCCAACAGGGGCCACCAAATTTAAGTATTAAATACATACAGTTAGGCCACTCTCCTGAGTGGCCTTTTTGTTATCTTTTTTTGAGTGGCGATAAAAAGGCGGTGAACAATTCATGGATTTTGTCTCTGGACTTCTAGTAACAGTCAATTGATCCTACCCGCGAATAGTGGACACGCGACTAAGTGAGTAAACTCTCAACCAGAGGTAACTCATGACAAAACCAGCATTAACCAGCAAAAAAACACGTAAGAAGCACACACCTGAATTTCGCAATGAAGCCCTGAAGCTTGCTGAGCGTATTGGTGTGGCTGCCGCAGCCCGTGAACTTAGTCTCTATGAATCTCAGCTTTATGCCAGGCCCAGCAAACAACATCAACAAATGACCTCGTCGGAGCGTGAAAGTGAACTGGCTGCTGAAAATGCACGCCTCAAGCAGCAACTGGCGGAGCAGGCTGAGGAACTCGCCATTCTCCAAAAGGCCGCGACATACTTCGCGAAGCGCCTGAAATGAAGTATGTCTTTATCGAAAACCACCGGGCAGAGTTCAGCGTCAAAGCCATGTGCCGGGTGCTTCGGGTTGCCCGCAGCGGTTGGTATGTCTGGTGCCTGCGTCGTCAGGGAGTGCGGGCGAAAGCGGCCCGCAAGTTCAGTCCGGTCAGTTACTGTGAGCACGGCTTGCCCGTGTCAGAGAACCTGCTGAAACAGGATTTTTACGCCAGTGGCCCAAACCAGAAGTGGGCAGGTGATATCACCTACTTACGTACAGATGAAGGTTGGTTATACCTGGCGGTGGTCATAGATCTGTGGTCGCGTGCTGTCATCGGCTGGTCAATGTCGTCGCGTATGACAGCACAACTTGTCTGCGATGCACTGCAAATGGCGCTCTGACGGCGTAAACGTCCGGAAAATGTCATTGTTCACACGGACCGCAGTGGTCAGTACTGTTCAGCGGATTATAAGACGTTACTGAAACGCCATAATCTGCGGGGGAGCATGAGCGCAAAAGGTTGCTGTTATGACAATGCCTGTGTGGAAAGCTTCTTTCATTCGCTGAAAGTGGAATGTATTCACGGAGAACACTTTACCAGCAGAGAAATAATGCGGACGACGGTGTTTAATTATATTGAGTGTGACTACAATCGCTGGCGTCGCCACAGTGCGTGCGGCGGTCTAAGCCCGGAGCAATTTGAAAACCAGAACCTCGCTTAGAGCTGTGTCCACATTACGTAGGTAGGATCATATTGCTGTTTTCCTTGCACGTATGGGGTGTTTGCTTGTTATAAACCGGTCAGGATCGAACCTGACCATAGTTATTATTTATCGCGCGGAGGGGGATTATTCAAACAAATTATACTCAATTCCCTTATTTGAGATTTTCCCAGCGCATTCCAAAACGCGCCAGGTACTTACGTAAGCGATCTGCATCGTTGGGATTGGTTTTCTTCTGACGGGAAACCGCGAACAGTTCACGACCGGCTTCCGACAATGACGTGCTACGACGACACACTTCAAGCACGGTTTCCAGTTGGCGGCGATCGAAAAGGTCAATCTCCATCTCCAGTGCTGGTTGCGATGGCGTGACCTGCCAGCTCGCCTTCAGTAAGGCAATTTCTTCGTCAACAAGGTCTGTCGTGATGCGTCCCTGTTCGGCCAGCGTTGCCATGCGGGCAACGGATGAACCCAGCTCGCGGAAGTTACCGCGCCACTGCGACTGCGCTGAACAGGCAAACGTCAGATAGCGTTCACGCGCCTCTTTATCGAAACGAATCTGGGTCTGCTGACTGCTGGAAAAACGCTGAAGTTCAAACTCCACGTTGGGGGCAATATCTTCCCGTCGCTGCGCAAGTCCGGGCAGGGCAAAACTCCACATGTTAATACGGGCATAGAGATCTTCACGAAAACGCCCCTCTGCGACCCACTGCGGCATATCGCGGTGGGTTCCCGCAATCAACTGGAAATCGCTGTGAACTTCTTTATCCGAACCGAACGGGAAAAAGGTTTTTTCCTCAATCGCTTTCAGCAACATCGCCTGTTCATCCAGCCCCAGTTCGGCGATCTCGTCGAGAAATAACACGCCGCCATCGGCTTCACGTAAAAGACCGCTACGGGGTGTCAGCGCCCCCGTAAAAGCGCCTTTCACATGACCAAACAGCGTGGACATGGCGTTGTCGCCGCGCAGAGTGGCGCAGTTTACGGCGACCAGTTTTCCGGCAACCAGGTGCCGGGACTGGCGAAGCTCGTAAATACGCCTGGCGAGGAAGGATTTACCCGCCCCGGTGGGACCGGTCAGCAGAATGGGATCGCCGGAACGCAGCGCCACGCGCTCTATACGGTCAATCAGCTTGTTGAACGTGGCATTACGCGTATCAATACCGGCTTTCAAAAAAGAAACCGACTGCTGCTGTTCGCGCTGAAAGCGGCTGGTGAGCGTGGTATAGCGGCTTAAATCGAGATCGATCACCGAGCAGATACCCACAGGGATCGCCTCCTCCGTGGCACCCCTGACGGCCGGGCCGGTTTGCAACAGGCTGGCTGGCAGATAGCGGGCTTCCGTCAACAGAAACCAGCATATCTGCGCAACGTGAGTCCCCGTAGTGATATGCACCAGATACTCTTCGTTTTCGGTATCAAAGTCGTAGTGAGTGGCGAAATCGAGAAATGCGGCGTAGACCTCTTCAAAATCCCACGGGTCTGAGATGGCAATGGCATGCGAACGCACTGCCGTCTGCGGTGAGAGTAAATTGATGTCCTCAATCAGTTGCTGGCACATCCCGGCATCGTGTGGTTGATGGATGAGCTCCAGACGATCGACCGGCATATCTGGTTGTTGGCACAGGCCGACCGTGGGCCGCCATTTTTTAAAGCGATTTGTCCGTTTGCCTCGCCTGTCCAGCACCGTCCCCAGAACGCCAATCACCACCCGCCGTTTTTTCATTTTTATCTCACAGGATAAATATCGATATATAAAGATAAAAAAATCTACTCAGCGCCGCAATCCTTAATCTCCGGATAAAAAATAATTCATTATAAATCAATTAAATAGTAAATTATTTTGCAAATCTTTGTTCCTGGCACGCTTCTGGCAATAACTTTTCTGTCAATACGTTGAAAGCGCAGGGGGTTGAACCCCGCCGGCACCTCAGGAACGGCACAGGCTGTATTCCCGATGTGTTCCGTCAACCGATGACACCTGAACAATGGGTTCGATTCCCGATTCATACTCCCAATGAAACTGGTTGTTAATCAAAGAAGTAAAAACGGGGTGTTGGATGGTTAACCTCCCAAAGACAGGTAGCCGGTAATGTCGCCGTGTCGCAGGCAAAAAGGAATTCCCCTGTGGCTTCGCCTCTGCACCCGCATCTGATTTTTTAAAAGGAAAAAAGTTATGGCTAAGAAAATCACTATACGTAAAGGCCAGTTAGGGTTACTGGCTAAAAATGGCGACTACTATCAGGTTCTGGAGGCCGGAGAACACCGTCTGCCGTGGTTCAGCACGCCGCAGGTGCTCGTCGTTAATCTGGATGGCAGTGAAGTACCGGAAACGCTGGCAGAGTACTTACGTCGCTTTCAGCCTGAGTGGGTTGCGCGTTACAGCCTGGCAGTGGATTTAACCGATGCCGAAGTGGGTGCGTTGTACATGAACGACGTGTTGCAGGAGATCGTACCGCCCTCAACACGCCGTTTGTACTGGCGGGCTGACGAGGCGCTGAAACTGGTACGAATGGATACCCGTCAGGTTCAGGTACCTGCCGGGGTGATGAATGCGGTGCTGCAACCACGACGCAGTGGCGCCGTAAAAGGCCGTGATGCGATGCTCGCCGTGCAGGTTCCCGCCTGGCATGCGGGTGTACTGAAAATTGATGGCGAGACGCAGGCTTTGTTGCCGCCAGGTCTGACGGCGTACTGGAAGGTCAATCATCTGGTTGACGTGGAAGTGGTGGATACCCGCTTACAGGTGCTGGAAGTGGGTGGGCAAGAGATTTTGACCAAGGATAAGGTCAATCTGCGTCTGAATCTGGCGGCGAACTGGCGCTATAGCGATGTGTTACAGGCATTTGCGCAGCTCACCAAACCGTTGGATCACCTCTACCGTGAATTGCAGTTTGCCCTGCGTGAGGCCGTCGGAACGCGAACCCTGGATGAATTGCTGGAAGATAAGCAGATCATTGACGACGTGGTGAGCGCACAGGTGAAAAACCGTATGACGCCTTATGGTATCGAGGTGGCCTCGCTAGGGGTGAAAGATATCGTGTTGCCGGGTGATATGAAAACCATACTCTCCCGTCTGGTTGAAGCGGAGAAATCGGCGCAGGCCAACGTGATCCGCCGACGTGAAGAGACTGCGGCGACGCGTTCGCTGTTGAACACCGCAAAAGTGATGGAAAACAATCCGGTGGCGCTGCGTTTAAAAGAGCTGGAAACCCTCGAAAGAGTGGCGGAACGTATCGATAAAATATCGGTATTCGGTGGTCTGGACCAGGTTCTGCACGGCTTAGTGAATATTAAAGGATAAGAGTATGCCGCATAACGAGTATGAGCTTTTGGCGTCGCAAAACGCGGCGCCGGTGAAAATGTGGACCCACGGGGTCCCTGTGGAACCTGAGGCGCGCCAGCAATTGCTGAATACGGCGAAAATGCCGTTTATTTTTAAACATCTGGCAGTGATGCCGGATGTGCATCTCGGCAAAGGGTCAACCATTGGCAGCGTTATCCCGACCAAAGGGGCGATTATTCCTGCGGCGGTAGGGGTGGATATTGGCTGCGGCATGATAGCCGTGCGCACCTCGCTCCTGGCTGGCGATTTGCCGGATAACCTCAACGGGCTGCGTAGCGCGATTGAGCAGGCGGTGCCACATGGGCGCACCAATACGCGTTCCCGTCGCGATAAAGGCGCATGGGAAACACCGCCGGAAGAAGTGAGTGCTCACTGGGGGCAACTGGCGCCGCGTTTTAAACGCCTGACCGATAAATACCCGCAGTTGCTGAAAACCAATAACCATCAGCATCTGGGAACGTTAGGAACCGGCAACCACTTTATTGAGGTGTGCCTGGATGAACAACAACGCGTATGGGTGATGCTGCACAGCGGCTCCCGTGGCGTGGGGAATGCCATCGGGAACGTGTTTATCACGCTGGCGCAGCAGGATATGCAGCAGCATATTGCGAACCTGCCGGACAGAAACCTGGCCTATTTCCAGGAAGGGAGTCGTCATTATGACGATTACATTGAAGCGGTGGAGTGGGCGCAGGATTTCGCCCGGCAAAATCGGGAAGTGATGATGTCCCGCGTGCTGGCGGCACTGTCACGTATCGTCAGCAAACCGTTTATGACCCAACAAGAGGCGGTGAATTGCCATCACAACTATGTCCAGAAAGAACACCATTTTGGCGAAGAGGTGCTGGTGACGCGTAAAGGCGCGGTTTCGGCGCAGAAAGGCCAGATGGGGATTATCCCCGGTTCAATGGGGGCAAAAAGTTTTATCGTGCGCGGACTGGGGAATGAAGAGAGTTTCTGCTCCTGTAGTCATGGCGCCGGAAGAACCATGAGCCGGACAGCGGCCAAAAAACGTTTCACCGTGGCCGATCACATCCGCGCAACTGCCCATGTTGAATGCCGGAAAGACAGCGAGGTGATCGATGAAATTCCGATGGCTTACAAAGACATTGATGCCGTTATGGCGGCGCAGGCTTCGCTGGTGGAGGTGGTTCACACCTTGCGGCAGGTCGTGTGTGTAAAAGGATAAAAAAATGACCGGAAATGCAGTCAGCGCCGCGATGCGCGAGCGGGTATCGCGGCAGCTTAAAGAAGTGGAGGAACGCTTTGGCGTCAGGGTGCTGTATGCCTGCGAATCCGGTAGTCGCGGCTGGGGATTCGCCTCGCCGGATAGCGATTACGATGTGCGGTTTTTATACGTCCATCCGCCGGAATGGTATCTGCGGGTAAACGCGTCACGGGACGTGATCGAACTGCCCATAGACGATGAACTGGACGTCTGTGGCTGGGAATGGCGCAAAGCCCTGGGGTTGTTGAAAGGGGCGAACCCGACGCTAATCGAGTGGCTGGATTCGCCGGTCGTCTATCAGCAGGAAGAGAAGACGGTCGCGGCGCTGAAGGCGCTGGTCCCGCAATGGTTCTCACCGCTTCGTGCGCGCTGGCACTACTATTCGATGGCGCGGAAAAACTTTCGCGGCTACCTGCAGGGCGAGGACGTGCGGTTGAAAAAATACTTCTATGTGCTGCGCCCGCTGCTGGCTGTACGTTGGGTGGAAGCGGGTAAGGGTGTACCGCCGATGCGCTTTGCTGAACTGCTGGCGGGAAGTGAACTGGATGCGCCGCTGCGTCAGGAGATCGATGAACTGCTGGTACACAAACGGCGGGCGGGTGAAGCGGAATATGGTCCGCGTCGTCCGCGACTGCATGCGTTTATCCGTGCAGAACTGGCGCGAGGCGAGATCCCGCCCATCCTGCCGGATAGCCGGGAAGATGATGTCCATACGTTGAATAAACTGTTGTACCAGACGGTGATGTCGTAAATGGCGGACCCTGTACACGATCCTGTGTAAATGCCTTTTCTCAGAAGTGGCCGTCCAGGCGGTCACCGAACTCGATAATAAAGCGGCTCATGGCCATACGCCAGTCCCGCAGCGGCATCGTCCATTTCTGTGAGGCCGCCTGGATTGCCAGCCACACAACCTTTTTCACTGAGTCATCCGTCGGGAACACCTTACGCTTTTTGCTGGCACGCCGGATTACGCTGTTCAGCGACTCGATGGCATTGGTCGTGTAGATGACTTTGCGGACATCTGCCGGGTAAGCGAAGAACATCGCCAGGTTGGCCCAGTTCGACTGCCAACTGCGGCTTATCTGTGGATAGCGGCTGTCCCAGGCTGCGGCGAACGCGTCCAGAGCCTGCTGACCTGCTTCTTCCGTGGGAGCCTGATAGATGGCTTTCAGGTCGCGGGTGACGGCTTTGTAGTCCTTCCAGGAGACGAACCGCAGGCTGTTACGCACCCTATGCACGATGCACAGCTGGATCCTTGCCTCCGGATAGACTGTGTTAATAGCATCCGGGAACCCTTTCAGTCCGTCAACACAGGCGATGAGGATATCGTTTAGTCCGCGATTTTTCATTTCTGTCAGTACGTTAAGCCAGAACTTCGCGCCCTCGTTTTCGGCCAGCCACATACCCAGTAGTTCTTTCTGGCCTTCGATGTTGATGCCCAGCGCCAGGAGCACAGATTTGTTGATAACACGACTGTCATGCCGGACTTTCAGGACGATACAGTCAAGATAAACAATGGGGTACACCGCATCCTGTGGCCGGTTTTGCCATTCGATTACCTGTTCCATAACGGCATCAGTCACTTTCGATACCAGCACCGGTGAGACATCAGCGTCATACAGCTCTTTGAACGCAGCCGCTATCTCGCGGGTGGTCATTGGCGTACAGCGACAGGATCTGGTTATCCATGCCGGTGATCCGGGTCTGGTTTTTATCGTAGCCGAAGTGGTGGGACATTTCAGCGTTGAGAGCTGCCTCAACGCTGATTTTCTTGAGCAGGCGATCGAACTGCCTGAGATCGTCAGGGGTTTTGAGATTTTTGGCCAGTTCGTTAGCCAGAGCCTGCAACTGTTTTTCGTCCATAAATTAACCTGCTTTTGATGTTGGATTGAACATATCAAAATCAGGTAATTACACAAATTTATGTACAGGCCCGAGGATATCGGCGCCCTCACATCGAAGGTGAGAGCACCTGGCTAAATGAAGTTCTTAAAGAGTGGCCCCTCATACCAGGGCGCGCAGCTCTTCCTTCATGTAAGATGAAAAGTATTCAGGATTCTTAATAACCAGACGCTCACCGGACTCAATTCGTTCCGCCCATCCCGCTAATGTTTTAGTAAACCCAGGGTTCCAGCCTTCTTGATCGCCTCGGGCAAAGACATCAGCCGCGCTGGCCGGAGCGCCTAACTCATTAAGGTACTTGAAAATGCCCTTAGCCGTGCTTTCATCCATTGAGTGTGGCGCTGAAGATGATGTGTTCATCCCATTAATAAAATCCAGTGCTTTATCAATTACCGCTGACATATTCTTTCCTTAAAATATCCATGAGATGTACAAGGCTATAATATGGACTACATTTTGCTTCGGTATCAAAAGGTTTATCCATTCAATCCCTATTTAATTGATCAAATGTGAGCTATGAATGAAGAATACCGCTAACGAGCCGTATCGTGGGTGAAAAGCGCCCCGGAGCCGCTACCTGTTTTTATGGCTCAGGCAATCCCGATGAAACGCCACCCGCGCCATAAAAATCTCTCTTTGCTCGTCGGTCATGTTACCGGCCATATCACCGGGTTCGAGGCGCGTGCCGTTTTGCTCCATTCTGATCAGGCTGCGGGCGAGAAAATCCAGCCCGGTAAATGAGGTGCTGCTGTCGAATTTTGGTAGCGTGTGAGAATCTGACATCGTTTTAACTCTCCGTGTTGTCGCGGGTGGTTCACCTTTACAGGTATCACGCCGCCGGGCTGGAAAATGTCTCTTACCTCTCATTCTCGCGGTAAAATGTCTGGCCGGACGCCATCACCCCGCTTCGCTTGCATCACCCGTGTTATCACCCATACTTTTGCTGGGTTCTGGCAGACAGGAGACAGGCTATGTTGCTCGCAGGCAAAGTCGCCGTCATTTTCGGCGCAAGCGGCGCTATTGGCAGCGCGGTGGCGCAGGCGATGGCGCGCGAAGGGGCGCAGGTGTGTCTCATTGCCCGCCGTCAGGACCGGCTGGAGCGGGTGGCGGACAGCATCCGCACGGCGGGCGGCAGGGCCGACATCGGCATCATCGACGTTCTCGATGAACAGGCCATGCTGCAGCAGACGGCGCTGCTGGCCCGCAGGATCGGCGGTATCGATATCGTGGTCAATGCGACCGGCTTTGCGCACGATCAGGGGAAAACCCTCGCAGAGCTCACCCTGACGGAGTTCATGCAGGGCATCACCCCGTTTCTGTCCGCCTACTTCAACATCGCCAAAGCCGTCGCGCCCCATATGGGGGGGAAACGTGCCGGAGCGCTCATCACGGTGGTGGCGCCTGCGGGCCCCATGGCGGTGCCGGGTCATTCCGGGCACATCGTCGGCTGCGCGGGTATCGAAGCGTTCTCAATGGCGCTCGCCAGCGAACTGGCTCCCGACAATATCCGCGTTGTTTGCGTCCGCTCGCACGCCATTGTCGGCGCGGTGCAGGCAGGTTCTTACACCGCTGAGGTCTTCGCGCCGAAGGCGCAGGCGATGGGCATCACGGTGGAGGAATGGGTCGACGGCGCCGCGCACAGCACTCTGCTAAAACGCCTGCCGACGCTTGCGCAGGTAGCCGACGTCATGACGTTTCTGGCGTCGGACAGCGCCAGCGCCATGACGGCGACGGTGGTCAACATGACGGCAGGCGCAACCACCGGTTGATGCGCCCCGCCGTTATCTGGTTGTCACAAACCTCGTGCATAATCGCGCCGCTAATGCTGCGCAATACCGCCCTGACCGCTAACCGGAGTTTACCCCTTGTCGTCCAAAACAAAATGCTGGCTATGGATGCTGCTGGTTATCCTTGCTGAAACCTCCGCCACCTCGGCCCTTAAAATGGTGAGCGCCAGCGAAGGCATGACCAGAATCGTGCTGCCGGGGCTGCTGGTGCTGCTGTACTGTCTCTGCTACTACGCGCTCTCCCGGGCGGTTAAAACGATCCCCGTCGGCCTGGCGTACGCAACCTGGTCCGGCGCCGGCATCCTGGTGGTCTCAACCCTGGGGATGCTGTTTTACGGCCAGCGTCCGGATACCGCCGCCATTGTCGGTATGGTGGTTATCGCCTGCGGGATCGTCATCATGAACCTGTTTTCCCGAATGGGCCGCGAGGAGCGTGACAAAGCGCATGAGTAATCCCGGATTTTTATGGCTGGCGCTGTCGGTCAGCGCCGAAATTGTCGGCACGTCGATGATTAAAAAGACCCGCGGGTTTCGCCGACCGGCGCCGTCGGCGCTGGTCGTCTGCGCCTATGGGCTGTGCTACTTCGCGCTGACCCGCGCGATGAGCACCATTCCGGTAGGCATAGCCTACTCGCTGTGGTGCGGTTTTGGCATCGTCGGCGTGACGGTGTGTGCCATGATCCTCTACAAGCAGAAGCCGGACCTTCCCGCCGTCTTCGCCATGATGCTGATAATCTCCGGCAGCCTCATCATGAACCTCTTCTCCGGTATGTAGCGCCCTGCGCCTGCACAAATAATCAAAAAGAATAGCTAAACATTTCATTGCCCATTAGCACCCAAAGCGCAAGAACTCGCGGATAAACCCATGCAGAATGCGCGGGTTTCTTGTTATGGGACCTGAGCATGTTCAACACCGAGGCTTACTGGCTGATTGCCGACACGATATTTATCACCCTGCTCGTCACCTCTGTTGCCGGGTTAGCGGTACTGTATACCATCCGGCGCGACATGCGACGCGACCAATAACCTCTCGTTCATTTTCTGCGGAGCCTCTGCTTTCGATGTCCATTATGATTCTCGCGCTCAGCCTGGCCATGGCGCTCACCTTTATTGCTATGCCGCTTCCGGCCGCAGCCGGGACGGAAACCAACAACGGCGAAGAAAAGAAGGCCCCCTCGCCCTGGCTGTTCGTTCCCTTATTAAGCTCCAGCCCGAAGCTGGACACCGCGGGAGGGCTGATGGTGGGGTATATGCACCGCTTTGACGAAAAATCGCGCCCTTCGATGTTTGGCGTTTCGGCCAAATACACCACCTCGGAATCGCTTATCGCCAACGTCTTTGCGAAAACATCCTTCGGCGAGGATCGCCACCGGATCCTGGGCGGCGCGATGGTGGGGAATATCAATAACGATTACGAAAACTACCTCGGCTCCGGCCAGTCGCTGGCGACAAACGATAACTACAGCTTCGCCTTCTTTCGCTACCTCTACCGCGTGGAGGGCGACTGGTTTATCGGCGCGCAGGCGGCGTCTTCCAACTATGAGCTCCAGGGGCAGGACCCGGCAACCAGCGATATCCTTGATGAGATGGGGCTGGTGGGCTACAAATCCGGCGGCGTCGGCGCGGTAGTGATGCATGACTCCCGCGACAGCGACTTCAAGGCAACCAAAGGCTGGTACCTCAACCTGAACAACATGGCCTATCTGGACGCCTGGGGCGGACAGCAGGATTTCGATATTTACCGCGTCGACTACCGCGGCTACTGGCAGCACGGCGAGGGCAATGTGCTGGCGGTACGCAGCCGTCACCAGTTCTCCAGCGGCGCGCCGGTTGGCGCCTATTCTCCGGTTTATCTTCGCGGCTATACGCCCGGCGAATACCTGGCGCAGCATATGTCGTCAGTAGAAGTCGAGGAGCGCTACCAGCTGGCGGAACGCTGGACGGCGACCCTGTTTGTCGGCGTCGCCTGCCTGTACGGGGACTCGGTCAACGGCGAAAAGCTGTCATGCGGCGATCGCGAAAACGTCTATCCCGCCTGGGGCGCCGGTATCCAGTATGTGCTTAAACCGGAAGCGGGTATCGTCGCCAACCTCGAATACGCGATGGGCAAAGACAACAACTCGGGTATCTATCTGAAGATGGGCTATAGCTTCTGAAAATATGCAGTGCTGCGCTGACGCATATGGAGACCTTACATACTCCATCGCAGATTACGCCCAATTAACGCCGTTTATCTCCAGAAAGTCTTTGTGGTCAATCTGATATTATCATCCTCTGATTAGCAGTGAGTCGTCTGACAAGAGAAACAGGCGCATAAATCAGCCCTACCCCCTGCGACACGCTCGGGCGGGGCATTTATTATCTGACTTCGCGATCTAAGGAATAATAATGACAACCATGCAGGTCATGGGGATTGACCTCGGGACAACCAACAGCGCGGTAAGTCTCTGGCAGAACGGTAAATCGGTTCTGATCCCAAACCAGTGGGGAGAGGTGCTCACCCCGTCAGTCATTGGTCTTGATGAACAGGGCAATATTTTGATCGGCCGTCCGGCGCGTGACCGCCTGCAGCGCTTTCCGCAGCTGACGCAGGCAAGCTTTAAACGGTATATGGGAACCGATGCTACCCTTTCGCTCGGGACACGCCAGTTCCGCGCTGAAGAGTTATCTGCGCTACTGCTGCGTCAGCTAAAACAGGATGCAGAAGCCTGGCTTGGACAACCGCTGACCAGAGCGGTAATTACTGTCCCGGCCTATTTTAATGACGTGCAACGGCGTGCCGTCAAAAATGCGGCCCGTCTTGCCGGATTAGAGGTCGCGCGCCTGCTCAATGAGCCAACTGCCGCCTCCCTCGCTTTCGGTTTGCTGGACAACCGCGAACAAAAATATCTTACCTTTGACCTCGGCGGCGGCACCTTCGACGTGTCCATAATCGATATGTTTGAAGGCGTGGTTGAGGTGCGTGCCAGCAGTGGCGACGTGCAGCTGGGTGGGGATGATTTCTCAGAAGCCATCGTACAGTGGATGCTACGCCAGCACCCTGAACTCAAACCGCCATCGCCAGCGCTTAGGGCTGAATTACTGGCGAAGGCGGATGCCATGAAGCAGACGCTCAGCCTCGAAGATAATGCGCCAGCCACCCTTGAGTGGGATGGTCGCCAATGGCACTGGACGCTAACGGAAGCCGCGCTGGCGGACTGTTGCCAGTCGCTGCTGACGCGGCTACAGCGCCCGGTTCAACAGGCGTTGCACGATGCCCGCTTCTCACTGCATGACCTCGACCATATCCTGATGGTCGGCGGCGCGACGCGAATGCCCCTCGTACGTCAGACCGTCGCCCGGCTTTTCGGTCGCTTTCCCCGCCATGACCTGAATCCTGATGAAGCGGTAGCGCTGGGAGCGGGCGTGCAGGCGGGAATGGTGATGGCTGATAGCGCCGTTGAAGACATTATCCTTACCGATGTCATGCCCTTTTCGCTTGGCGTCGAAGTGGCTAAACGTCACGCTGGCCTGCTCGAGCCCGGGTTCTTTCTACCACTCATTGAGCGCAATACCTTCTTGCCGGTAAGCAAAATGGAGACCGTTAACACGGTTGAAGATAACCAGACCACGGTACTGCTGAAAATTTACCAGGGAGAGGGACGCCGGGTGCAGGATAACGTGTTCCTTGGAGAAATGCAGGTTGAGGTCCCGCCCCGTCCCGCCGGTGAAGTGGCGCTCGACGTGCGCTTCACTTACACGCTGGACGGGCTGCTGGAAGTCGAGTGCCATTACAAGAACAGTCCAACGGTATCGCGACTGGTTATCGAAAAAATCCCCGGACAAATGAGCGAAGAGCAGATAGCCGCCAGTCTGCAAAAGCTAACTGACCTGAAGCTGCATCCCCGGGATCGTCAGGAGAACCAGGTATTACTGACACGCTGCGCACGCCTGTACGAACATCTGCTCGGCGAAGAACGCCAGCGGATTGACGAGCTACTGACGGCGTTTGAACAGGCCCTGGAAAGTCAGGATGTTCGTCGTATTGCAACGATTCGCGGGTACGTAGAACAATTTCTGCGACCATATGATGAGGAAATACGCTCGTGAATATCTGGCAAGTTCTTGGGATCGCCCCGACACGCGATGAAGCAGAAATCCGTCGCGCCTACGCCCAGCAGCTCAAAACGCATCGCCCTGACAGAGACCCGACAGGATATCAACAATTGCGCGAAGCCTTTGATGCGGCCAAACAGCAGGCTCGGGGCGGCGCCACCCCAATACAGATTGAGACGCCTCCCCAACCCCAGACTTCCGCCGACGAGGCGACGCTCCCTACGGCGAAAACGTTCTATACCGCCGAAGAAATGCAGGCGCTGGCGCATCGGTTGGTTAACACGGAGATGTCAGGGATCGTGGCGATGAACCGGCTATGGGCAAAAGTCGCATCGCAGGGGAGTTTGCTACAGCAGCAACAGTTCCACCAGCATCTGGCTGCAGCGCTCTCTGAAGAGCAAGGGCTCACGGAAGGGCTTCTTGAACGAGTATCTGGACTACTGACGTGGGGGATTGACGAATATGATTACAGCCATATTATTCCCGCGCCGATACAACACACTATCCAGCAGCGCCTGCGGGAGACGGAAATTAACCGCGCCTGGCAGCAAATGTCAAACGAGGAAACGCATGGTACGCTGCTAACGAAAGCGGCGGTTCGGCTACTGAAAAGCGATCGCGATCATGTGCCGTTTTGGGTTCGCCTGATGCCAGGACTTCTGCAGGCGCTCGTTTCCCAGGCTCAACATCTTACGTCTTACTACCCCGAGATCGCTGAACGGCTCAACCCCGCGATGCTGACGTTTATGCGCCAGAGACGCCTGACGCTCAGTTGGCAGGGCATATTTCTGCTAGTGTTCTGGGGATTGGCCTTCAACGCGTTATTCCAGCTACCGGACGTTCATCATGCCGTCAGCATAACGGCTATCGTCATCGTCGTATTTTACCTGTATCTCAGCGACATTCTCATGATGGGATTAAGTAACAGGCCACGATGGCTGAGCTGCTTCCTTTTTGTGGAGTTTATGCTTTCGCTCATTGTCATTCAGCTGTTCTTCGGCGGGCTCTTTTTTGCCGCTGTGATCGCCATCCCGCCCTCCGGACATGGCGCAATGGCGCTCGTCTCGCTGCTCGCTATTCTGGTACTTTGCATTATGTTCTGGGCGGCATGGCCGAAAGGCGTCCCGCTTATCCGCGCGCCCGGTATTATCATGAGCAGGATTCTATCCAGCCCATGGAAAATGATGGAATGGATGAATTTTGCATGGTTTTCAGCCATATGGGCGATACTTTATTTCGCTATCTGCGTAATCGTTCTCTCCGAACTGCTCAAACTCTTCAAATAGAGCAATCGTGCTGTCTCCCTTTGAAAACACCCGGCGTGACCCGGGTGTTCGCTTCAGAAACGGTAGCTGATACCTGCCTGAACGCTGGCATTATTGTCCACATCGCCGGTCCCGAAATAGACCCCGGTATTAAGCGCTACCGAGTGGGCGATCGTGGCGCTGATCCCGGCGCCGAAAATCCCCAGCGACAGGTTATGACCATCGGTATTGTGGTAATCCGCCGCACGGATATCGGTGTTATCGCTAAACTGTCCCTGATAGCGCATATCCAGCCACGGCGTCAGCGTCGTGTTTTTCGCAAGACAGGCCACCGTGGTGGAGAGATGCACACCAACGCTGCTGTTCCATGAGGAGACGTGGCTATCGCTGAACGCGATTTCGCTATCGGCGTAGCCGTCCGCAGCGGCTTTATCCCACCCCAGCGTGACGTACGGCTGCAGCACCGTCTCTGCCGGCAGCAGGATATTCACCCCGGTACGCGCCTGTGCGACGTACAGGTCGCCGCGGGTGGAGCCGCTGAGCGCCTCCGTCATTCCGCTGGTATTCCCGGTAACGTTCTGTGCCGACAGCGAGTAGCGCATGTCGCCGTAGCTGACGCTGCCGTCGATAAACATCCCCCAGCGGCTATCGCGCAGCGCCTGCTGCCAGCCGCCGTAGAGGCTGTAGTAATTGCCGTAAACGGTATCCTTAAAGCGGTTCTCGCCGCCGCTGTTGTCCTCAACCCGGCTGCGGGTCCAGCCTAACGCCATACCGGCGGTAAGGCTGTCGCCGTTGGCGAGCGGTATCGTCCAGTCCACGCCGCCCTGCGCGCCCTGGGTAATGCTGTTGTAATCAACGTCGTCGCTGACGTCGCCGTTCTGATAGAGGAAATCGCCCCACAGCTGCGCGCCCCCGACGACGTGCCCGCGCAGGTTTTGCAGGTGGATCTGCGTCATGTGGTTGGCGATGTCGTCGGTAATGAGCTGGCCTGCCTGTTCCGCCGCGTCCAGCCCGGCCATCAGCCCCTGAACATCGCTTGCCAGCGAGCTGCGGGAGCTGCTGAACAAAATGTCCCAGCTCTGGGTATCGCTGGCCGTGAGCAGCGCGCTCTGCGCCGCAACCACGTCCAGACTGTTGCTGTAGTTGTAGGCGCCGCTGCGGCTCTCCACCTGCTGCTCGCCGTTGCTAAACGCTGCCGCCGCCGCGGTTTGAGGGGCATCCCCCGCCGTTGTGAAGGTGCCAATCTCCTGATCCTGCTGGTTCACCGACGCCGCCGTTACGCTGTTCACCACGATCTCATCATTTGTCCCGGTCACCGTCCCCAGGTCAACATAGCTGTCGGCGCTCATATTGACCTGAACATTGCTGCCCGTCTCCTGTGCGGTAAGCTGAGAACCGTTTTGCAGGTTCCAGGTGCTGGTATCATTGATGGCGTCGGTCTTAATATTGTTATTGCCCGCCGTATTCACCGTTTCAAAATCGCTAATCTGGCCGCTAATCGTGCTGCCCTCATCCATTGACAGCGTATCGTCGCCCGCGCCCGCATCCACATCGCCGTTCACCTGCGAGTCATGGGTCAGCGTCACCGTATCATTGCCGCTGCCGAGGGCGATATTGCCGTTGATGCGAGAATAATTATCCAGAGTGAGGGCGGTATTGCCGCTATTATTCGCCGCATCGACGTCGCCATTCAGGGTGCTGTCGTCGGTAAGCGTAATGGTATTACTGGACTGGCCAACCAGGGTCATATCACCGTTAACGGTGGTATTATTCGCCATCGTCACGCTGATACTTCCCGGCCCTGCATCATTACCTTCGTTTAGCAGCGCAATATCGCCGGTCAGCGTACTGTTATTAAGGCTCAACGCCATCGCAGATTTACCGTACACAGCAATACCCACGTCATCATATTCCTGGACATTTATATTGCTGAAAGGTCCAACGCCTTTTTCATTCAGCCCAGCGACGATTTCCCCGGCCTGCTGCGCTATTTCACTTTGGCTGGCGTCCAGCACCGAATTCGTTAAGGCAATCGTGGTCGCTGACGCATTGCTTCCGGTATATATTCCTCCGTTCACCAACGAACTGTTATTCAGCGCAATCGTCTGCACACCGGCCCCTGCGCTCACGATACTCCCCTGCACCAGGCTACCGTCGGTAATTGCGACGCTGTGGTTTCCGGCATCCAGCGGGTCGATAAAAATCGCCGAGCCCATCATGTACGCCTTGTCGCCCGCCGCATCTCCCGGAGTGTAAGCGATTGAATCGTCTTCCCCCTTTAGCACCGCGTCGTCAAGCGTAATCGCGGTATTGGTTGTCTGTCCGGCATCTCCGGATTCGATCATATCCGCGCTGGCGCCGTCGATCATGGTGATGTTAACCGTGCCCCCTTTGCTGGCCTGAATATAGGCCCCGGACATATCCGTACCGTTAACGATAAGCGACTGGGTATCGCCAGCGCGTCGGTTGCCATCCATATAAATATTCGTCGCGGTCGCCTGCGCCATTACCGCGTCTTTATCACCGCTTCCCTGATAGAAATTATTATCCGTGTAGACGCTTAATCCGCAGGTCTGCGTTATATCACCTCCGGCGCAGGGAACGGATGGCGTCGTGGCGCTGGCCTGAACGGCAAAAGAGGTCAACGATAAAAGAATGCAATGTGATAATAGCGACAACCGGGATGTATAGCGCATAAGAATTTCCTTAGAATATTTTATTGGCGCTATGTTTTAACGGTTTTATTTCCCTCCAGGAATAACCTCACTTCGCTTAATTGTAAAACCAAAATCGGAAATTCATTGCATTTTTACGTACAGGAATAATAGACATAACCGATCGATTTATTTTCAACATTCCCATGATGAATGAATCAGGATATATTTAACGACATTAATCACATAAAACAGCCGAGCGCCAACGTATCTTTTTCAGAAAAAACAGGAAACGTTCCGTTTAACTTTAAACAGAGTAGCATTGGATGTTAATAATGATTACATTTTTAAATAGGAAGAAAGGAAATGATATATAACCCGTCCAGCGCCAGGCTACCGTCATCTGTACTTGTGTATTTCCACGGCCGGCAAGGACGTCCCGCCCCTGCCGATGACAATAATGGTATTAATGTCCGCCAGCCTGCACGTTATAATATTCGAGCAGTCGCGCTTTCATATCCCGGTTTTCCCGGCTAAGTTCCACTACGGCTAATTCCAGCGCCCGCAGGTACGGTATTTCGCCCTGCAAGTGTCGGTCCAGGTGCATTCTCAACAGTTCGTCTAACCCTGCGCTATGCAGTACAGCATCATCCATCACGTCAACCTCATGTACAAAATTTAACCTGCTCATAAAGTATACTGTCCTTTATCGTGCTTCGTAGCATTCCGTGCTTCAGACCGTTTATTTCTAAACTTTACTACTGCCTTTTTGACGCCAGGCCCGTAATGAACAGGCCCAGCGCCATTTACCGCTTCACGATGCCAGCCACAGCCGCAAACGCATCCCCCAACCGCTGGTCCAGCCGGTGGTGATGGAGGTCACCTCGCCGTTATCGATTACCAATAGCGTCGGTGTGACCTGCACATCCCACTGACGGGCAAGCTGACCCGTTGCGTCGTTAACCACGGGTATCGCGTATCCCTTGCGTGACAGCCATTTTTCCAGCGTGCTGTTATCGCCGGAACGCAGCGCCACCGTCATCACGTTGCCGCCCTCTTGCGCCAGTGTTGCGACGGACGGCGTGGTGTAGCGACAAATCCCGCACCACGTCGCCCAGACGTAAACCAGCAACGGCCGCTCGCGGCTCAGCGTCGCCAGGAAAACCTGTTCGCCGTCCAGCGTATGCAGTGGCGTGCTGATAAACCCCTGCGGCAGCGCGGGTTTGCGCAGGGTATCCATCGCCCACATCGCCGCGGCGGCAATCAGCAGCAGCATGAGGATTTCACGCAGCCAGCGGCGCAGTTTAGCCCGCACGCGCTTTCGCCAGCTGCTCTTTCACCAGCGCCTCCAGTTCATCCTGCGGGATAGCGCCCGCCACCATCTGATCGCCGATCAGGGTCGCAGGCGTGCCCTGAATGCCCAGCACCTGGGACAAAATCAGGTTCATCTTCAGCGGCTCCATGGTTTTTTCATCCACACGGATGCCGTCGGTACCGGTCTTCTTCTGCGCCGCGAGGATGCTGGCGTCATCGTGATACCCTTTCTTCGCCATCAGGCGCTGGTGCAGCGGCCAGAACCGTTCCGGCTGCTGGCGCCAGGTCGACAGCGCCGCCTTCGCGGCGTTGACCGAGCTCTGCCCCTTGAACGGCAGCAGCTTCACGATAAGCTGCACGTCCGGGTTATCGTGCACGACCTTCTCCAGCATCGGATCGAACTGCTTGCAGTACGGACAGTTGTAATCGGTGAAAGTCACGATGATCAGGCGCGGCTTCTCAGCCCCCATGCGCGGGCTGCTGGGATCTTTAAACAGCAGCGCTTCCAGCTGCGCCTGCGTGGAATCCGCTGGCGGTGGGTCCTCTGCCGCCGGGGCGGCGGGCGCCGCTACGCTGAACGCCGAAAAACAGAGCAGGAGAAGTGCAGTCAACAGTTTCATCATTATTTTCCTTTTGCATCGGACAGGGTGGTCATAACCTCTTCGCGGCTTAACAGCGCAGGCAGCACGCGGCCCTGCGGTAACCCCGGTCCATAGATCTGATTAAACGGCACCGCCGCGCTGCCGCGGGCGGTCAGGAACCGGCTGATGGTTTCAGAAGGGCGGCTCCAGTCGCCGCGCAGCGCGACCACATCCGGTTCAGAGAGGGCATCCTGCACGTCATCACGCAGCAGGACGTTGTATTTATTGGCTTTACAGGTCACGCACCAGTCGGCGGTGACATCGACGAAGACCCGCTGGTGGTTCGCCAGCGCATCGGCTATCGCCTGCTCGCTGAGCGGCCGCCAGTTGACCCGATCGCGCGACGTCTCTGAGCCGTCAGGCCAGGAGACCGCGCCAGCCGCCGCCGCAATTACCAGCGCCAGCGCGCCCGCCCGCAGCGCCGTACGCCAGCGGTAGCGCCAGAGCGTCGCCAGCCACAGCAACGCCGCCAGCGCCGCCATCAGCCCCAGCACCGGCCCGCGGCCAATGTGCGCCGTCAGCAGGCTTATCAGCCACAGGGACGATCCGAGCATCATCAGCCCGAGCACGATACGCACGACGTTCATCCAGCGTCCCGGGCGCGGCAGTCGCAGCGCAAGCCCGGGCCTTGCGACAATCAAAAGCCACGGCAGGCTCATACCGATGCCCATCGCCAGAAATATCCCCCACAGCAGCGGCAGCGGCGCCACCAGCGCCACCGACACGGCGGTACCGAGAAACGGCGCGGTACAAGGGGTCGCCAGCAGCGTGGCGAAGGCGCCCTGCCAGAAATGCCCCATCAGCCCGCTGCCGCCGCGCGTCGCCAGGAAGGTGCTGGCGCCGGAGGAAAGGCGAAGCTCAAAGAAGCCCAGCAGGCTGGCGCTAAACAGCACCATCACCAGCGCCATCACGCCGATAAACCACGGGTTCTGAAACTGAATGCCCCAGCCCAGCGCCTGGTTGCCGAGCCGCAGCAGCGTCATCATCAGCGCCAGCGCAAGGAACGACGCCACAATGCCGCTGACGGAGGCCAGAAACTGCCGCCGTACCGCGCCGCGCTCCGCGGTCCGGGTCTGGACCAGCGAGCCCAGCTTCATCGCCAGCACCGGCAGTACGCAGGGCATCACGTTGAGGATTAGCCCGCCCGCCAGCGCCATCAGCAGCGCCCAGCCCAGCGAAACGCCAGCCGCGGGCGAGCCTGTGCCGGGCGTAACCGTACTCTCCTGCGCCTGACCGCTGTCCGCCAGCACCAGCGACACGCGCTTGCCGCTGAGATCCGGCGCGGCGTCGCCCCAGCTGTCGCTGACCGGCACAGTGGCGGTGAGGGTATCGCCCGTCACGGAAAAGGTCGGGCGACCGAAATCCACATCCTCCATGCTGTCGAAAAACAGCGACGGCTGCGGCCAGCCTGCGCTGCGCACGGCGGTCACCGTCAGCGTGCCTGGCGCATAAGACGCGCTAAGCTGCGAGGTCAGACCGTCAGGGCGCGGCAGCGTGCCCATGGCGCGGGTAAAGTCGTAGCTAAAGCGGTCTCCCGCGGGCGTGGACATATCCAGCGAGAAGGGATAGTCGGTCAGAATGCAGACGTTGCTGCAGGTTGAAAGCGTCAGCACGCCCTTCAGCACCGGCGGCGCGCCGGCTATCGTCATCGGAAAGCTGACGTTGCCGTGATAGCCCTGGGTCGAAATCCCGGCCACCTCAAAACGCTGCGGCGTCGGCCAGCGCCACGTAACCGCCAGCGGTTTCTCCCAGGCGATGGCGGGCGCAATCCCCCCTTCTCCCGGCGAACGCCAGTAGGTTTTCCAGCCCTTTTCGAGGGCGACATCCAGCAGCAGGCGCGTTTCGCCGCTGTCCTGCGTCTGGGCGCGCAGCCTGACGCTGGCGTGTTGATTATCGGCCGCGCGCAGCCAGCCGCTGTCGGCGGCCTGGCTGACGGGCAGCCATAACCATAGCAGGCAGACCAGCAGCCGCCTGAATAAAATATGCATGAAAATTCTCCATAAATGATTGATTAACCTGAGTTGTCAGGCCAATGCTCATTCACGGAAAACGCATAATCGTAGATGCACCCGTAGCCGGGGCGGGGAAATAACGCGGGGAGGCCAGAGGCGTACAGGCCGCGAGGGTATCGCCGCCAGTACGGCCAGCAGCAGCGCGATAGCGACCATCGCCCCTTCAAACAGCACCGGCGGCGAGGCCAGCAGCGACTTCGCGCTCAGCTCGCAGGGGGAAACCGGCGCCTCGGCGCGGTCCGGAGTTGGCGACGCGGTCTGCGTCACGGCGGCGGCGTTCATGACCAGCGCGTGCAGGCCCGCCATCCGCTGCGCGGTGCATACCAGCACCACCAGACAGGCAAGGACTACAAGAAGAATGGCTTTTCGCTGTCGCTTGATCATGATCGGCCTCAATTATTCACGAGGCTTATCTTATAGGGTGAGCGCGTTTTGGCAATGGTAATGCTGTAAAGAAGTGTCTTCAGCGGAACGCGCCCTCTGCCTCACGCAGAGGACGCGCGCCGGTGATCAGTTGCTCACCGGGATCACCGCGCCTTTATATTTACTGCGGATCCAGTCCTGAATCTCTTTGGAGTGCAGCACATTGACCAGCGCAACGATATCCTTTTTCTTCTCATCGCCGCGATGCACGGTAATGATGTTGGCATACGGGTTATTTTCACCGCTTTCGACCGCAATCGGGTCGTGCACCGGGTCCAGACCGGCGTCGATGGCGTAGTTGGCGTTAATCACCACCGCGTCGCCCTCGTTGTTTTTATACATCTGCGGCAGCAGAGAGGCCTCCACGTTCGGCAGGAACTTCAGCTTTTTCGGGTTCTCCACGATATCGCTGATGCGCGCCTTCACCTTATCAACGCCCGGCTTCAGCGTAATCACGCCCTCTTTTTCAAAGATCGAGAGAATACGCCCCTCTTCCGCCACCGCGTCGCGCAGCAGGATCTTGCCGCCCTCCGGCAAGTCCTTCAGCGATTTGTATTTTTTCGAATAGATGCCGATCGGCTCAATATGAATCGCGCCCGCGCTAACGAAGTCATACTCTTTATCCCCGGCGTGATCCTTCAGCACGCTGTTGAGGTACGGAATATGCTGGAAGTAGTTGGCGTCAATTTCCCGTCCCGCCAGCGCGGTGTTCGGCAGGATGTAGTCCTGGAAACGCTTGATTTCCAGATCGATCCCCTCTTTTGCCAGAATCGGCTTCGCCTGCTCGAGAATTTCGGCGTGCGGTACGTTCGAGGCGCCCACGGTCAGGGTATCGGCCCAGGAGGCGGCGCTCAGTACGCTCAGGGTTGCTGCGGCAATCAACGTCAGTGTTTTTTTCATGGTATGGCCCCAAAGTATTATCGTTTGTCTAAAAGAGAAGTGATGACGTCGCCAACAAGCTGGATGATGAAAACGATGAGCAGAATGGTCACCGTCGCCACCAGCGTGACGTCGTTATGGTTGCGTTGAAACCCTTCCAGATAGGCGAGGTTGCCTAAGCCGCCTGCGCCAATCACCCCAGCCATTGCGCTGTAGCTCACCAGCGCAATCAGCGTGACGGTAATCCCCGACACCAGCGCCGGAGACGATTCCGGCAACAGGACGCGGAAAATCAGCGTCGACAGTTTTGCCCCCATCGAACGGGTGGCCTCAATCACGCCTTTGTCCACTTCGCGCAGGGCGATTTCGACCAGCCGCGCGTAAAACGGCGCCGCGCCGACTATCAGCGCCGGTAGCGCCGCATCCGCTCCCAGAATGGTGCCGACGATGGCCTTGGTGAACGGGATCAGCAGAACTATCAGGATGATGAACGGGATCGAGCGGAACACGTTCACCAGAAGCGAGATAGCGCTGTACACCGTCCGGTGCTGAAACAGGCCGCCTTTCGCCGTCAGGAACAGCGTCAGCCCCAGCGTGATGCCGAGCACAAACGTCGCCGCGCCGGCAAGCGCGGTCATATACAGCGTCTCCTGGGTCGCCGCCAGCAGCAGGTCCCACTGCAAATGAGGAAACCATTGTTCAGCCATGGGCAATCACCTCGCCGTCGATATCGCTACGCTGAAGATCCGCAAGGATGTTGGCGAGCTGCTCCTGGCTGGCGCTGACGTGCACCCACAGCTGGCCAAACGCGCCGTTGGCGGTCTGGGTCATCTTGCCGTGCAGAATGTTAAACGGCAGGCCGTAGCGCAGGGTCAGCTCCCCGACCACCGGCCGGTGGGTGCTGTGCCCGGTAAAGGTCAGCTTAATCACGCTACCCTGCAGGTCGCGGGTCAGCTCAGGGTCAAAATCTTCGTCGTCCGCGTACTGGCTCACCTGACGCACGAACTGGCGGGTGATCGCCTGCTGCGGGTGGGTGAACACGCGAATCACCTCGCCCTCTTCCACCACTTTGCCGTTTTCCATCACCGCCACGCGGTCGCAAATTTTGCGCACCACGTGCATCTCGTGGGTGATAAGCACGATGGTCAGGCCGAAACGACGGTTAATGTCGAGCAGCAGCTCAAGGATCTGATCGGTGGTCTGCGGATCCAGCGCCGAGGTCGCCTCATCGCACAGCAGCACATCCGGGCTATTGGCCAGCGCGCGGGCAATCCCGACGCGCTGTTTCTGGCCGCCGGAAAGCTGGGACGGATACGCCCTCTCGCGCCCGGTCAGCCCTACCAGCGCAATCAGCTCCGCCACGCGGGCGGCGATCTGCGCCTTCGGCGCGCCGGCAATTTGCATTGAAAAGGCGATGTTTTCGCTGACCGTACGCGACCACAGCAAGTTAAAGTGCTGGAACACCATACTTATCTTCAGCCGCGCCCGACGCAGCGCCTCGCCTTTGGCGGCGGAGATCTGCTGGCCGTTAATCGTGACGCTGCCGGTCGTCGGCTTTTCCAGGCCGTTAAGCAGGCGAATCAGGGTGCTCTTACCCGCGCCGCTGTAGCCGATAATGCCGTAAATTTGCCCCTTTTCGACGCGCAGACTGACGTCGTCCACGGCGGTAATGGGCGTCTTGCCGTGGTCAAAAATTTTATTAATACGCTCGAGTACAATCATTATTATGGACATTCAGAAGTATGGACGTCCAGACGATAGCCGGAGTGCGGCTTATAATTCAAAGAAATAAATGGAATATGGTTATACTTCTCAGCGCTAAAGCGCCCGCACAGGGGTTTGCTCCGCATTAGCAAAATATCGGCAATGTTTATGCTGAAAACGGCATACGCACGGATACAACAGGGCAAAAATGGCGAAAAAAACGCCTTTTTTGCTCTATTCAGACATCGACACTTCCACACTGCCGTACGGCTTGCCATCCCGACCGCTAAAACAGCACGTCATATTCCTTTTCGCGCTAAAAGGCAGTGAAAAATTCTTTATCGGAAAAATTTCGCCGCCCTACCATCGGGTCATCTTCTCTCTACAGAGCGACATCTGATGACTATCTATCATTCCGTAACGGACCTGATTGGCCACACCCCGGTAATCCAGCTGCACAAGCTGGATACCGGCGTTTGCGAGCTGTTCCTGAAGCTGGAAAACCAGAATCCCGGCGGCTCCATTAAGGACCGCGTGGCGCTGTCGATGATTACCGAGGCGGAGAAAAGCGGCCGCCTCAAGCCCGGCGGCACGCTAATTGAAGCCACGGCGGGCAATACCGGGCTGGGGCTGGCGCTGATTGCCGCGCAGAAGGGCTATTCGCTTATCCTGGTGGTGCCGGACAAAATGAGCCGTGAGAAGATTTTCCATCTGCGGGCGCTCGGCGCGCAGGTGGTGCTGACCCGCTCTGACGTCGGCAAAGGCCACCCGGCCTATTACCAGGACTACGCGCTGCGTCTGAGCAAAAGCATCCCTGACGCGCTGTATATCGATCAGTTCAACAACGACGCCAACCCGCTGGCGCACGCCAGCACCACCGCGCCGGAGCTGTTCGACCAGCTCGGCGGCCAGGTTGATGCGGTGGTGGTCGGCGTCGGCTCCGGCGGTACGCTGGGCGGCCTGCAGGCCTGGTTTCGCCAGCACTCGCCGGCCACGGAGTTTGTGCTGGCCGACCCGGCAGGCTCCATTCTTGCCGATCGGGTGGAAACCGGACGCTATGGCAACCCCGGCGCCTGGCTGGTCGAAGGGATCGGCGAGGACTTTATTCCGCCGCTGGCGCACATTGAGCAGGTGCGCACCGCGTTTCGCATCGGCGATGGCGAGGCGTTCGCTACCGCCCGCGAGCTGCTGAAAGTTGAAGGGATCCTCGCCGGGTCGTCGACCGGCACCCTGCTGGCGGCGGCCCTGCGCTACTGCCGCGCCCAGACCACACCGAAACGGGTGGTCACCTTCGCCTGCGACAGCGGCAATAAATACCTGTCGAAAATGTTCAACGATGACTGGATGCGCCAGCAGGGGCTGCTCTCCCGTCCCGCCGTCGGCGACCTGAGCGATTTTATCGCCCTGCGCCACGACGAGGGCGCGACGGTCACCGCCTCTCCTGACGACACCCTGGCCGCAGTGCTCAACCGCATGCGGCTGTACGATATCTCACAGCTCCCGGTGCTGGAGGAAGGTCAGGTGGTTGGCATCATCGACGAGTGGGATCTGGTCCGCTACGTGCAGGGCGACAGCGAACGCTTCACGCTGCCGGTCACCGCCGCCATGACCCGCAGCGTCGAACTGCTGGATAAACGCGCCCCGGAACAGGCTCTGAACGCCATTTTCGACCGGGGCCAGGTGGCGGTCGTCGTCGACGATCGCCAGTTTTTAGGGCTCATTACCCGCTCTGATGTCTTAACCGCCTGGCGCAACCGCCGCCCACAGCAATAAGGAAAGCACCATGAAAAACCTCGCCACGCAAAGCGTGCATAGCGGAACCTTTAACGACGCGTACGGCGCGGTCATGCCGCCGATTTACGCCACCTCCACCTTCGCGCAGCCCGCGCCGGGGCAGCATACCGGCTATGAGTATTCGCGCAGCGGCAACCCGACGCGCCACGCGCTGGAGACCGCTATCGCCGAGCTCGAGGGCGGTAAGCGCGGCTACGCGTTCGCCTCCGGTCTTGCCGCCGTCTCAACGGTGCTGGAGCTGCTGGATAAAGACAGCCACATCATCGCCGTCGACGACGTCTACGGCGGCACGTGGCGGCTCATCGAAAACGTGCGCGGCCGCAGCGCCGGGCTGCAGGTCAGCTGGGTGAAGCCGGACGATCTCGCCGGGCTGGAGGCCGCTATCCGCCCGCAGACGAAGATGATCTGGGTGGAAACGCCGACCAACCCGCTGCTGAAGCTGGCGGACCTGGCGGCCATCGCCGCTATCGCCCGCCGCCACGCGCTGATTAGCGTTGTCGACAACACCTTCGCCTCGCCGGTTATCCAGCGGCCGTTAACCCAGGGGTTTGATATCGTGGTGCATTCGGCCACCAAATACCTGAACGGCCATTCGGATGTGGTTGCCGGCCTTGCGGTCGTGGGCGACAACGACGCGCTGGCGCAGCAGCTCGGCTATCTGCAAAACGCCGTCGGCGGCGTACTCGACCCGTTCAGCAGCTTCCTGACGCTGCGCGGCATTCGCACCCTGAGCCTGCGCGTCGAGCGCCACAGCAGCAATGCCCTGGCGCTCGCGCAGTGGCTTACCCAGCAGCCGCAGGTGGAGCGCGTGCTGTTTCCGTGGCTGGAATCGCATCCGCAGTATGCGCTGGCCCGTCGGCAAATGGCGCTGCCGGGCGGGATGATCTCAATTATCGTCAACGGGGATGAGCGCTATGCCGCGCAGGTTATCAGGCGCCTGAAGCTCTTTACGCTGGCGGAAAGCCTCGGCGGCGTGGAGAGCCTGGTCAGCCAGCCGTTCAGCATGACCCACGCCTCTATCCCGCTGGCGCAGCGGCTCGCCAACGGCATTACGCCGCAGCTGATCCGTCTGTCCGTCGGCATTGAGGATGTGAACGACCTGAAGGCCGACCTGCTGCAGGCGTTTGAGCTGGCGTAATCCCGCCTGGGTTAAGCGCGAAAACCGGCGCTTAACCCTCATTTTCGGACGCGGATTTCCGTTAAAGATTTATTTCCTGCTGAATGATTAAGGCATTGAAATAATGCGGTTTGTAATGTAATTATCGGCTGGCAGCACGGGGGCGTGAATGGTAATCTGCCACCCATCGCAGGGTATGGAGTCTGAGCGGGCGTCCCATGAGCAATCCCATCAAACGACTGGAAATCATCAAAAACGCCATTGAACTGGAAGATGCCGACATCATCGCCAGCCAGCTGCCGCACCTGAAAAACGACGCCCGGGACGGCGCGCTGCTCGCTATCGTGCTGGCGCTGGAAGAGCAGCGCTACGGCGAGGCGATGGCCGATATTATCGCCTGGCTGCAGCACCAGCGCGCTATGGTTCACTGGCAGGACCCGCGCATCGCGGCCAGCAAGCTGGAGCTGAAAACGCTGGAACAGCAGCTGTGCGCTCTGCTCGACACCCGCAACGCGCGCATCGCCCGGCTGGACGAATTTAACGACCTGTATATGTCGCGCCTCGGGCCGCTGATGACCGACGTGCTGCGGCTGCGCAAAGCGCTGGCCGAAGCCACGCTGCGCCGGCAGGAGGCGGAGCTGCGCACAGGTCGCGACGAGCCCGCCGTCGACCCGGCCCGCGACGAAGCGGGCGAGCAGTATGAAACCTGGCGCGAACAGCAGCAAAAAGCGCAGCAGCGCCGCGATTTGCAGGAAAACATGCCGCAGGCCGACCGCCAGGAGCTGAAACGGCTGTGGCGACAGGCCAGCAAGCTCTGCCATCCGGACCTGGTCGACGCTGCGCTAAAAGCGCAGGCCAACGACATGATGGTACAGCTTAACCAGGCGCGCCAGCGCGGCGACCTCACCACCATTCGCAGCCTGCTGGCCCGCCTGATGCGCGGCCAGCAGCCGCTGACCTCGCACGACGCTATCAACGACCTGACGCTGCTGCAGCGGAAAATGACCGCCATTAAGCAGCAAATCGCCGGTCTGCTGCAGGAGCTGCGCGCCCTGGAGCGGGAGAGAGCCTGGCTGCTGATTTCCTCGCTGTCCGACCCGGAGGCCTATTTCCGCCAGCAGGAAAAAGCGCTCGCCAACACCATCGCCACTCTGCAAAAACAGATTATCGAATCCGGGTTTGATGAAGTGGCGTAACCCCGCGCGGGCTATTTGCGATGCCAGTACGCCTGGTAGCGCAGCAGCTGCGGGTCAACGCCCTGCGCTTCATAGCGCGTAACCAGCGATTTCACCGCCTCGCCCTCACCGGTTATCCAGAGAAAATAATCCTGCTGCGGCACACTGAGCGCCGCCAGCCGCGCGGCCACCGCCGACGCGCTGTGCCCTACGACCCAGTCAATGGCGAACCCGCAGTCGGCGAGGTAATCCTGCCAGGCGGCATCGCCAACGGTCACGATAGCCTTGACCTGCGGCGGCGTCGGCAGCGCGCGCAGCGCCTCCAGACGACGGCGCAGCGCAGGCATACCGGACTCATCGCAGACGTACAGCTGCCAGGCATAGTCTTCCGGCACCACCAGCGAACCGCGCGGACCGCCGACGGTCAGGCTATCGCCCACGTTTGCCGCCAGCGCCCACTGGCTCGCCACGCCGCCGTCATGAATAAAAAAGTCGTATACCAGCTCATGGCGGGCGGCGTCATACAGCGGCGTGTAGTCGCGGGACGGCGGACGCACGCCCTCTCCCCATTCGATACCGTCGTCGGTCACCGTGGGCGGCGTAAAATCGTGGCCCGGCGGCGGGAAAAAGAGCTTCGTGTGGTCGTCAAATCCGCAGGAGGAAAACCCCTCCAGCGCGTCGCCGCCCAGCGCCACGCGCTGAAAACAGGCGCTAATGCGCTCAACGCGCCTGACGGTCAGCGTGCGAAAACGCAGCGCATTGCGCACGCGCCGTGGATAGCGGGTCGCCTGGGTTAAATCGGTCATCGTTCGCCCTCATAAGCAGAGAAAAAGATATATCTAAATTTGACGCAAATGATAATGATTGCTAATTAAGTGGAAAGCAAGCGAATTTTTGATATAACCGCCACAATGGTTAACGCAACACTATAAAACCAATATAATCAAATAATTAAAAAATAGTCGCAGCTCATTATTGGCAAATCTTAAAATTTAGATATAAATTAGATATATCAAATTACACAGGAGCAATACGATGCGACATCGTCACGGTTTTGGCTTCGGACATGATTCTCGCGGGTGTGATGAACCGGCGTGCGGCGGGCGTGGATTTGGCGAGCGCGGACACGGGTTCGGCGAGCCTGGGCACGGCGGCGGACGGCGCCAGCGCTTCTTCGGCCACGGCGAGCTGCGGCTGGTTATCCTGGATATCCTGACCCGCAACGCCAGCCACGGCTACGAGCTCATCAAAGAGATTGAGAACCTCACCCAGGGCAACTACAGCCCAAGTCCGGGGGTGATTTACCCGACCCTTGAGCTGTTGCAGGATCAAGGGCTTATCACTATTGATGTGGAAGACGGCGGACGTAAAAAAATTGCGATTACCGATGACGGCAGCCTGTGGCTGGAGGCGCACCACGAGCATCTGAAGCATATTCAGGAGCGGCTGAAAGCGCGGATGGTCGGCCACGCGCTGCGTAAAAATCCGCAGATGAAGCGCGCGCTGGACAACTTTAAGGCCGTGCTGGATCTTAAGGTTAACCAGCAGGAGCTCAGCGACGCGCAGCTCAAACAGATAATCGGCATTATCGACCGCGCGGCGCTGGATATCTCTCAACTGGATTAATGCAGCACGGTTACCGCGTCCTGCAGCCGCCCGGCGCGGTATTTCACCATGGCGGAGACCTGCGCGCTCTCCTCCACCAGACCGGCGTTCTTCTGCGTAATCGCGTCCAGCTCCGCCACCGCCCGGGTCAGATCCGACAGCCCGGCGGCCTGCTCCGACGTGGAGTGGCTGATCTGCGCGATAAGCTGCGTCACGTTGCGAACCTGCTCGACGATATCGTCCATGGTTTTACCCGCCTCATGCACCTGATCGGCGCCGGACTGCACCTTGCTGGCGCTGGCGTCAATCAGCTTGCGGATGTCGTTGGCGGCGTTAGCGCTGCGGCTGGCGAGATGGCGCACCTCACCGGCCACCACCGCAAACCCTTTGCCCTGCTCGCCGGCACGCGCCGCCTCCACCGCCGCGTTCAGCGCCAGAATATTGGTCTGAAACGCGATGTCGTTAATCAGGGCGGTGATCGAACCGATGCGCTGGGTGCTGTCGGCGATGTCGTCCATGGTTTTCACCACCGTCTGCATCGCCTGCCCGCCGTGGGTCGCGGCGTCGCTTGCAGCAATAGAGAGCTTATCGGCAGCGGCGGCGGTTGCCGAATTGTTCTGCACCGAGGTCGCCATCTGGCTCATGGTCGCGACCGTCTGCTGAACGTTGACCACCGTCTGGCGCGTGCGCTCATTCAGGTCGTCATTGCCTTTCGCCAGGGTATCGCTGCCCTGGCGGACGCTGGCCACCTGCCCCGATACGTCGTGAATCAGCCAGCGGCACATCAGCCCGAGCTGCCCGACGGCGCGCAGGGTCAGCCCCAGCTCATCGCTGCGGTTGAGGTGCTCAACGCTGTTGCGCTCGCCGGTCGCGACGCTCAGCGCCTGGCGCGCCACGTTCTCGACCGGACGCACAATCTGCCATTCAAAAATCAGCGTTCCCACCGCCAGCATCAGCGCGCTGACCAGCAGCGACAGCCAGTGCGCCCCAGTCGCCAGCAGCGACGCCGCCAGCAGCGCGTACAGCGCGGCCATCACGCAGCGCGTCCGCCAGCGCAGCGGCATTGCCGGCAGTTTTCCCCAGAAGCGCTTGCTGACCACCAGCCCTTTATGCACCCGCTTATTGCAGCGGCCGTCATTCAGCGCCTTATAGAGCGGCTCAACGGCGGCAATTTCCTGCGGCTGCGCTTTGGTGCGAATCGACATATAGCCGCTGATTTTGCCGTCGCGCACCATCGGCACCGCGTTGGCGCGCACCCAGTAGTGGTCGCCGTTCTTTCGGCGGTTTTTGACGATGCCGCTCCACGGCTCGCCCTTTTGCAGCGTGTACCACATGTCGGCAAATGCCGCTTTCGGCATATCCGGGTGGCGCACCAGATTGTGCGGCTGCCCGGTCAGCTCGTCGAGCCGGTAGCCGCTTATCTGCACAAAGGTGTCGTTGGCGTGGGTGATGTAACTATTCAGATCGGTGGTGGACATGAGAGTGGTGTCATCATCGAGCGCATAATCACACTGAGTGACGTAGGGATGGGAAGACATACGTGCGTCCTATGCAGGTTGTTAAGTTACTTATTCTTTGGCTTATTGTTATTTCGGCGATAAACAGTTTATCTTTAGTTGTTAAATTTGATGTAGATCGCAATTTGCGTTTAAACCTTATAATTTGTGCGCTTTCCCTCCGCAGGTGCGGCCATTGCACCACGATGATGCATCTCTTTCGCCCAATCGCCGCGTTTATGCTGAGGCGGCAGGAGTAAAACCTGCAACAATGTTAACGAAATGATTAAATATTGTTACATATAATATCTACCTGGCGTTTATCCCGATTTTCTCGCTTCGCTCCGGACTGGCGTAATCCCTGCAATACTTAAACCAGTATCATGTGATACGCGATGCCCAGGAGCATACTTTGAACAGGTTACCTTCCAGCGCCTCAGCGTTAGCCTGCAGCGCGCACGCACTGAGTCTCATTGAGAAACAAACGCTGTCTCATGAGGAAATGAAAGCACTGAATCAGGAGGTCAAAGAGTATTTTAAGGAGCATGTGAATCCGGGGTTTCTTGAGTACCGAAAATCTGTAACAGCAGGCGGGGATTACGGAGCCGTAGAGTGGCAGGCGGGAAGTTTGAACACGCTTGTCGACACTCAGGGACAGGAGTTCATCGATTGCCTGGGTGGATTTGGTATTTTCAACGTAGGGCACCGTAATCCAGCTGTGGTTTCCGCCGTACAGCATCAGCTCGAAAAACAACCGCTTCACAGCCAGGAACTTCTCGATCCGCTTCGCGCAATGCTGGCGAAAACGCTGGCGGCGCTGACGCCGGGCAAGCTGAAGTACAGCTTCTTTTGCAACAGCGGCACGGAATCGGTCGAGGCGGCGATTAAGCTCGCCAAGGCGTATCAGTCTCCGCGCGGGAAATTTACCTTTGTCGCCACCAGCGGCGCTTTCCACGGTAAATCGCTGGGCGCGCTGTCGGCCACGGCGAAATCCACTTTCCGTAAGCCGTTCATGCCGCTGCTGCCGGGCTTCCGTCACATTCCGTTTGGCGATATCAGCGCCATGCGCTCAGTGCTGACCGAATGCAAGAAGACCGGCGACGACGTCGCGGCGGTGCTCCTTGAGCCCATCCAGGGCGAAGGCGGCGTGATCCTGCCGCCACCGGGATACCTGCCCGCCGTGCGTAAGCTGTGCGATGAGTTTGGCGTGCTGCTGATCCTCGACGAAGTGCAGACCGGCATGGGCCGCACCGGCAAGATGTTTGCCTGCGAGCATGAAAACGTGCAGCCGGACATTCTGTGCCTGGCGAAGGCGCTGGGCGGCGGCGTGATGCCGATTGGCGCGACCGTGGCGACCGAAGAGGTGTTCTCGGTGCTGTTCGATAATCCGTTCCTGCACACCACCACCTTCGGCGGCAACCCGCTGGCCTGTGCGGCGGCGCTGGCGACTATCCACGTTCTGCTGGAAGAGAACCTGCCTGCGCAAGCGGAGCAGAAAGGCGATATGCTGCTGGACGGCTTCCGCGTTCTGGCCCGTGAATACCCGGACCTGGTCCAGGAGGCGCGCGGTAAAGGGATGCTGATGGCCATCGAGTTTGTCGATAACGAGATTGGCTACAGCTTTGCCAGCGAAATGTTCCGCCAGCACGTGCTGGTCGCCGGTACCCTGAACAACGCGAAAACCATCCGCATTGAGCCGCCGCTGACGCTGACCGTTGAGCAGTGTGAGCATGTGCTGAAAGCGGCGCGCTTTGCCCTCGCGGCGATGCGCATCAGCGTGGAGCAGGCGTAAGACGCCTTCACCTGACCCTCTCCTTCACCGGAGAGGGTCTGTTTTCCCGAACCCCCTCCTGTACTGCGCTCGCCCGCCGATGCGGACTGCGTCACCTCTGCTGCACGATCAGCGGCCTGACGGTTGAAGTAAGGCGGCTGCCGGCGGCATAACCCGGCCGTAATCATTGATCGACTGCCAGCGAATCCGGCAGGGCTGAGAAGACGGACAGCCGCTAAAGCGACGCTCCCCGAAGGGCGCGACGACGCCCGCATTGTCCAGGCTTTTCCCGGCGATGCTGAGCTGAAACAGCGTGACGTAATACGGCCCCGGGTTGCTGACCCGCAGCGCCGCGCCGTCCCGCCGCCAGCGCAGGTTGCTGTACGCCGACGCCGCATCCCCCTTAAGCCCGGTCGGGCGATAAATCAGCTTCAGCGCCGAACGCACCGCCAGCTGCACGCTGTTGGCCTGCGCCTTACTGGCGGGAATGGCGGCAATACTGAGGGTAAACAGGCTTTCGCGATCCGCAGGCAGCGGCCCGCCGGTATAGATAATCCGGATGATATTTTCCCGCTGCGGCTGGATAACAAGCAGCGGCGGCGTGACGACAAACGGCGCGGCCCCGCCATCAGCCTGCGCCACGCCCTGCCACTCGCCGCCCGTAGCCACCCGGGCGTTAACCAGAAACGGCGCCTGCGATTTGTTGCGTACTGAAACGCTTATCGATTTTTGCCCCCCGGCATACACAAAGCGGGTGCCGCCGATCACCACCCCCGCCTGCACTATCGCGCTGAACAGCAGCAACGCCCCCGCCAGGCACAGCAGCAGCGGAAAAATCAGCGAGCGGTCACGCATAGGTAAGGACAAACGTGGCGGAAGCATTCGCGGTACCGGCGGCGACGCTGTCGCCATCGGCGATATAGCGGGCGTAAAAGTGCAGGGCGACCGTCGCCTGGTTGGGCGAGATCGGCGTATTGCCGCTCTCTGCGCCCAACGGGATGAGCGACTTATCCGGGTTGTAGATCCCCACGCCAACGCCGGCGGCATACCCCGCGCCGCCGGTCAGCGCCAGCAGCGCCGGATTCCTGCTGTCTGACGTCCCTGCGAAATGAACGGTGACGCCGCTGGCCGCGCCGCCGCATTTCTCAAGGTTGATGACGAAAGGCTCATAGCGCGAGCCGTCGCCCGCCCGGGAAAACTGCTTGCTGGAGACATCGCCCATCGGCACGGTCAGGTTTTTCGAATCCGGCGATACGGCGCAGGTGTTATCGGTAATCGTGCCGGTGACGTACACCGTTCCCTGGTGCGCCTGGGGTTGCGCCATCATCGCCAGGCTTACGCAAGCCGCTAAAGCAAACCGTTTCATGCTGGCCCCTTACTGATACTGAAGGTCAAAGTACATCACCGCGGTGGCGTTCCCGGCGGTTACCTGGCTTTTCGTCGACATGTAGCGCAGGTTGAAGGTCAGGACGTTATCTCCCGCGTGCAGCGGGTACACCGCAGAATGGGTGTTATTGATACTGACCGGAGACTGACTGCCGTCGAGGATCTGCACCGCCACGCCCGTCGCCATCTGCGCGTCGGCGCCCATTCCGGTATCGGAAAGGGCCAGCAGCGACGGGTCGTCGCTATCGGCGGTGCCGGTAAACCACACCTGCCCTCCGGTAATATTCTGCGTACAGCCCGTCAGCGTAATCGGCAGCGGCGCAGACCGGGAGGTCGAGCCGACGGTGGGGAAATCGGCGGTGGAGAACTGCCCGAGCCTGACGGTCTGCGTCTCGCTTGACGCATCCACATTGCAGGTTTCCGCCACAATGGTGCCGGTAAGCTTCAGGTTATAGCTGCCGTCATCGGCATGGGCCGCAAACGCCCCGCAGAGCCACAGACCTGATAAGACGTAACTTTTCATCATCTTCACCTGATTTACGCAAAGTCGACGCGCAGGAACGCCAGCGCCGTAAAGACGCCTTCCGCGGGCGATTTCCCCGTCGTGCTGATGGGGTACGCCTGCAGGCTGACGTTCGCCTTCCCGGAAGCATCGGTGGTAAATGGAATATTGCTGTTGAGGTCGTTCGGCGTTAGCACCTTGCCGCCCGGGTCGGCGATGACCACGCCAACGTCGGCGTTATCCGAGGCGACGGCCTGGGTAAAATGGGCGTCCGCCGTGGCCTGGACGCGCAGCGTCAGGTTAGCGGGATAGTTAATGCTGCCGTTGCACTGGATGGGCACATTGAAGGTTTTTACCGGCGCGTCGTCCGGCTTTTGTCCGGCGTTTTTGAAATCGCCGCTGTAGAGCGTTCCGAAATCCACCAGCACCGTTTGCCCGGCGTTGATTTCGCAGCTCTGCGGCACGGTAATCGTGCCGCTGTAGGTAATCTGATAAACCACGGTGGATAACGGATCGCCGCTATGGGTGGTTACATACACGTTAAACATGACCTGCTGGGGAATAGTGACGGTGCCGATAAACGACTTCACGATCCTGATTTTAAAAATCAGGTTCGAGTCGCGAACGTTAAACGGTTTACCCTGATTGACGTTACTGTCGACGCCCATATGGGTATATTTCACCGGAGGGTAAAAATCACCAGCGGAGGAGTCGTGAATCTTCATCGCCCCTTCAATATAGTCCGGGTCCAGACGCAGGTACTGCCAGCTGCCATCGGTATCGACAACAGGAAAGTTAGTGACATAGGAGCGGTAGGTGCTGTTATCGGAGGACGAGCCCGACGGGCACACCGCCTGAATATTGACGTCCTGGCTTTTCACCAGCTGCGTCCCCTGCCCCGGCTGGTTCTGGTCCTTGGTGAGCGTCGACGTCAGGTCGTAGCTGACCTGGGTGGGGCTGCCGCTGGCATTGCTGCAGACCGCCGCGACGCTCTTTTCGGTCAGCAATGCCGACAGTACGAAAAATAAAACAACAGACGTTCTCATGTTATGAACACTCCACCTTCTGGCGCACCAGAGGCTGATTACTTTCGGGTATGTGGTAGTTTGCGGTGCACTGCTTCGCCGCGCCGTCGCCCCACTGCGCCGTCAGGGAGCCCTGCGCCGTCAGGCCGGACAGGTAGGTTTCACCGCCGTCGCCGACGATAGTGTCGCCGCCGCCGTCGCTGCGGGTGACAACCGCGCCGAACGGCACCGGCCTGCCGTTGTGCATCAGCGTGAGCAGCGCCCGCTCGCCGACGCGGGCGTTAAAGGCGGCGCGCACCAGCGCTCCCTGGGTCGGCACCACGTTGGTCACCGCATCGTCAATATCCATCTTGTCGCTCAGGGAGTTGGTATCCAGCGCCATGCGGTTCTGGCGGTAGGTGGTGGCGTAGGGCACCACGGCGTAACCGCGCCAGTCGGTATGGATACCGGGCTGCTCCTCCACGCTGACGTCGCTGGCGCCAGGGGCGGCGATCAGCACGTTGGTATCGCCCAGCGGCTGGCTCAGGGTAATGCCGTTGCGGTGGGCGACAACGCCGCCGCTCAGGCCGTAGTTGACCTGCTGATAGTCGCCGTTGCTGCTGTAGTTGTAGCCGACGCTGGCCTTGCCGTAAGCGCCGTCGTACTCTGCGCTGGCGGTGCCGCTGGCGCCGCTGCCGTGATTCTGATAGCCCTGCTGCACGCTATAGCTCAGGTTGTTGTCCGCCAGCAGCGTGCCGTTGACCCCGGCGTTCTGCGTGGCGTTGCCGTGCTTGTCGGTGCTCATGCTCCAGGTGGCGTAAGCGCTGTGGCTGCTCTGGGTCACGTCGGTCGCCGGATGCAGCCACTGGCCGATCGGCAAAGAGAGAGTAACGGCGTAGATCTGATCGCCCTGCGGCGCATCCGGCGCTTTGCTGTAGTTGTAGCTTACGCTGTACGAGATGCCGTCCCAGGTGCCGCTGTAGCCAAGCTGCAGCAGCGTATCGGTCTCATCGGTATGCCAGTAGCTCTGCTTGCTGCCGGTAATAAACACCGAACCATAGCCATCCAGCTGCTGCGAAACGTTGATCTGTACCTTGCCGCGCCTGGTGTAGTACAGGTTGTAATAATCCGTCCAGTCCGGCGTTTTGCTGACGTCGCCATCTTCCGTTTGCACCACGTAGCCGTCCATATGCTTATAGGCGGTATCCTCCAGGGTGTAGAACCCGGACGTGGAGTAGCGGTAGCCGAGCAGCTGGAAATTGGTGCCGTAGTCGTTGAGCGATTTGGCGTACAGAAAGCGCACCGAGGAGCCGTGGTGGGTGCTGTCGTCCGCCAGGGTGCTGGTCGCCTGGGTGATATCCATCGACAGCGCCCCGTAGTCGCCCATATTGACGCCGGAACCGACGGCGAGCGCCGTGTAGTCCTCCGACAGCTGCGCGCCGCCGTACACCGTCATCCCGTGCGCCAGCCCCCAGATAAGCGTGCCCTGAGCGAAGTTCACATCCTCCTGCTGGTCGCCGTTGCTGCGGTATTGCGCGGCGGTCATCGCGTACTTCACCCGCCCTTCGCGCTGCAGGATAGGCACCGCAGAGTACGGAACGGTGTAGCTGCTGGTGCTGCCGTCGGACTCTTTCACCTCAACGGTCAGATCGCCGCTTGAGGAGGTCGGGTAGAGATCGTTTATCGCAAACGGCCCGGGCGGCACATAGCTCTGGTAGATGGTGTAGCCGTTCTGCTTCACGGTGACCTGGGCATTGCTTTTGGCGATGCCGCGAAGGGTCGGCGCGAAGCCTCGCAGGCTGTCCGGCAGCATGTTGTCATCCGACGCCAGCTGCGCGCCGCGAAAGGCGAGGCTGTCAAACACGTCGGATGGCGTATAGCTATCGCCCAGCGTCAGCTCGCCTTTAAGCGGAATAACGTCGCGCTGCGCATAGGTATTGATGTGCTGCCAGTCGCTTTTACCGTCTTCGCTACTGCTGTCATAGTTCCAGGTCGAGTAATCGCGCAGGCGCCAGGCCCCCAGGTTCAGCCCGCTGTTCAACCCGAGGAAGTAGCTGTTGTCCGCCGTCCCGCCTTCGCTGCGGTCGCTGCTGTTAGAGCCGGTAAAGCTGTAGTTGAACAGCAGCGCGTTAATCCCCTCATCCCACTGCTCCGGCGGAATATAGCCGCGGGCGCTGTTGCGCATCGCCGCCTGCGGAACGCTGAGGTTCAGCTGCTGGTGTTCGAAATCAAACGCCGCCGCGGCCGCCGGGATCGCCGCGGCAATATCCACGCAGCTGTCCGGTTTCGCGCCGGCAAGCGGCGGGAACGCCTGCAGGTTGACGCCCATGGCGTCCAGCGCCTTCGGCGTCAGGCACGCCGCGAGGCCGGTATCATCCGCCTGCTTCGCCTTCGCGGCGGCCTGCGGGCGGGCATTAAACGTGACATCGCGGGTCGCGAGAAACGTGCCGTTCAGCCAGACGTCTACGCGATAGGTGCCGGGCGCCTGGCCGTTGCCCTCAAAGCGCGAGAGATCGGCAACGGCGCCCGGTTCGCTCGACAAAAACGCCGGGTTGAAATAATCCCCGGCGACCCCGTTCGGCGCCGCCAGCGTACCCAACAGCGCCAGCGCTGCCGGGGGGAGCGGCGACCGGGCCGCGAGCAGATGTTCTCTGTATAGATGACGCTTCATGCGCTGATAACCTTGCCTTCAGGTTGCAGGGATTAACCCGAGCAGAATTGGGTTGGCGTATTGGCGCCGAAATCGTTGACGGTCTGAAAACTGACTTTGCCGTCCTGACCGCCGGGCACCGCCACCGTCAGGCTGTTTTTAGGCGCCACCATGGAGTTCGGCAGCCGCGCGCCGCCGACATAGAACTGCACCAGCGAGACGTAGTAAGGCGAGGGATTGTTCACCGTCACCTTGCCGCCGCCCTGCCGGCAGGTCAGCGTTTTCGGCGCGTCGACCGACGGCGTCGGCAGGCGCTTTGGACGAATAAACAGTTTGATCACGCTCTGGGTAGCGATTTGCAGGGTATTGCTCGCCAGTTTGCTTTTATCCACCGACGGAATGGCCTTGCTGTTGAGGTAAAACACGCTTTCGCGATCCTCTGGCAGGCCGGGTCCGACGTACATAATGCGCAGGGTGTTCTCTTTTTTCGGGTGAATCACGAACAGCGGCGGCGTTATTACGAAGTCCTGCGACTTTGCGCCGTCCGGGTTCGCCACCCATGACTGGATCAGGAAGTCGTTGTTTTCCGATGAGTTCGTCAGCGGCAGCGAAACCTGTTTCTCGCCCTGCGGATAGATAACGCGGGTTGCGCCCAGCGCCACGCCGCCCGCATGGGCCCCGGCGGCAATCCCCAGGGTGGCGGCGAACAGGCACATGCGCGGCCAGACCGGCTGGCGGCGGTGTAATTTGGCTTTCATTAGAATGTCAGTCTCTTTAGTCGTGAGTCGCGATTTACTGATAAATCACGTTGAACCATACCTGGGCGCTGGCGCTGCCGGCTTTCACCCGGCGGTCGGTGGCGCGGTAGCGGGCGGTGTAGCTGAGTACGGTTTCGCCCTCCTGCAGCGGGGCGAACCAGGGAGGCCGGGTATCGGGGACGAGCAGGTTGCCTGCGCCGTCAAAGATGCCGATCCCGACGCCATGAGCCGCGCCTGCGCCGTAGCCTGCGCGAAACACCAGCGGATCTTTACCGTCTGATTCGCCGGTAAACAGCACGCCGACGTTCTGGCTGACGGCGGTATCGCAATCCTCCAGCGCTATCTGAAAAGGCTGCGGGTCTTCCCAGTCGCCCAGCGAGGCAAACTGGTTGCTGCGAACCTGCCCCATCTGCACGGTCTGGTTCCGGCTGTCGGCGCTGACCGAACAGGCGGCGTTCACCACCTGGCCAAAGAAATGCACATCGCCGCCGTGAATATTCACGTAGTGATGGTTGCCCGCATAGGCAGACGGCGCGGCGACAAGGGAAAGCAGCAAGGGAAAAACGGGACGATGCGCGTCCAGCCGCATAACGTACTCCTCTTACAACAGCGTCAGGAGAACCCCCGCCGGGCTGGCCGGGGGCGCGCCATATCAGGAATACACCATGTTAAAGGTGGCGGTCGCCGCGACGTTGCCTGCGGTGGCCGCACCGGTGGCGATATAGTCCACGCTCAGAGGAAGGGTGTTTGAACCGTCCACCAGAACGATCGCCGCGGAGGTATCGCCCACGTTCAGCGTCTGACCATCCGGACCGTAGAGCTGCAGCGCAACATTCGTCGCTGAGCCAGCGCCCGCGGTATTCGCCAGCGCGCCAACCTGAATGCTGTCCTGCTGCCCGTTGAAGATAACCGCCGCATTCTGGCTAACCGTGGTATCGCAGTCCGCAAGCTTGATGCTGAACGCCTCTTTCTGGTTTGCCGTCATGCCCGCCGTGGTCAGTTTCGCCGTACGCACCTGGCTTAACGTGACGGTTTGATCGGTGGAGTCCGCGGAGACGGCGCAGGCGGCATCAACCACCTGGCCGACAAAATTCACCGTACCGCCGGATACGGTCGTTGAATCCGCCTGCGCCGCCGTCGCCGCGCCCCCCGCCATCATTGCAGTAACCACCATTGCTAATACATGCTTTTTCATACAAGCTCTTTCCTGAAATTAAAAAATAAAAATCCGGAATCATTTTTTTAAGGCAATGAAAGGCCCGAATCGCTGATGCGACTTATTATCAAATGATGCCGGTAACGCTTTAGTTATGACGGTCTGACGGAGATTTCATGGCCTCATAAACGTCCAAATCCGATTGCAGAGACAATATTCACACAGCATTTCAGTGCGAAACACCAGAAGAATAGCCAAACTAAAGTGATATTATTATCAGGAAGCGCCAGCGGCGTTTCAATGCCAATATTTGTCCTATATAGGATCTTTCTTAACGCATTGTTTCCGTATGTTTTTTTGACGGCCTATTATTCGTTAGTGTTAATATAATCAAGCCAATCTCTGGCACACGCAAAAGACTTCTTATATAGAAGATATAATATATTCTAAGTGACCGCTGCAATATAAAATTAAGGATAACGTTAAAGATGAGGTTAGCGCCGTTAACGCTCAATAGGCGACCGGAAGCTTTTGATCCACCGAGGTCAGCTTACCGCGCACGATAGTAATATAGCCGCCCTTACGCAGCTCGGACAAAAACGTCATCGTGCGGCTGCGCGACAGCCCGGTACGCCGCTGTATGAAGCTCACCACATTAATCCCTTTGCGATACTCCTCCGGGTAGGTCCACAGCTCCAGAATCAGCGAGCGCACCTTAAGATAGGAATCAACACCGACCAGCTCCTGCTCGCGCGCGCTCATCACAATTAAGCGGTGCGCCAGAATCCGGGCAACGTCATGCCAGAGGTTTTGTTCATCCGCAATCTCAACAAACTTATTCAGCGGCACGAAATAACCTTCGCAATCCGTTTCAGCATAAAAATAATGCTGCGGCCGGGCCGGGACATTGTAATAAAGGCTATAGCCGTCAATTAATCCCAGCACGGTGGGGGCAAATGCGGAAGAGATGTAGAGATGATTTTCTTTATGGCATACCGAGCCAATTCCAGTGGATAACAGCACGATCCCGGCGCTTTCCCGATCCGGACTAAATTGATACGTCTCGCCTGCCGCGATAAAAAAGGGCTGGCTTACCGGAGTAAGCGCATTAAACAAAACCTGCTGGGCCGATAGCGGCCTCGTTTGCTGCGCGAAGGTAAAGGCATGCATGACGTCACCATTGACGTCATTAATGGTATGAAAATCCATGCGTTAAATCCTTAAATAAAAGAGAATAATCAGTAACAGAAATAAATGGCTGCACTAAAAAAAACCGGCGAATTATGGCACAGGTTATTTCTGCATTAATATTATGGATTTTAGCATTGGAGAAAATAAGCGCAGGCAGGTGTGTACATTTTTTTGTACGTTTTGTTCATAAAATGTGCTGGCCTTCCCCCGCTCCCGAACGCAAGCGGGGGAGGAAAATGAAAAGTCAGACCACGCGAATACCTGCCGGCATCACGCGCTCCGGCGTCAGCAGGACGCTCTCGCTGGCGTCATCGGTTTCGGCGCACAGCAGCATACATTCCGACACTTCGCCGCGCATTTTGGCCTTCGCCAGGTTGCACAGCACCACGACGTGTTTGCCCAACAGCTCCTCCTCCTGATAATAAGGAACCAGGCTGGTCACGGTCTGCAGCGTGCGCCCGCCGACGTCAATCTGCGCGATGTACAGCTTATCGGCGTTCTCATGGCGTTTCACCGCGGTTATCGTTCCGGTACGGATTTCCAGTCTGGCGAAATCGTCGTAAGCAACAGTCTCCATCTTTCCCCTCCAGGTAAAAGTTTAGTAAAATATAGCAAACTTTTTCCAGAGTTCAGTATCATGCTGGCAGGAATGCTACGTCCATCACTCTTTTCCGCGGGAAAAAACCTTCGGTTCGCGTAAAGTAAAGCGCGGGATGTTTACTGAAAACAGATGCATGAACCGGCGCTTGCTTTACAATGGATGCGCGCTTACGTCAGTTAAGGAAAAAGATGGCAACATTAAAAGATATTGCAGCCGAAGCAGGCGTTTCGCTGGCCACGGTCTCGCGGGTGTTGAACGACGACCCGACCCTGAACGTCAAAGAAGCCACCAAGCACCGCATCCTGGAGATCGCCGAAAAGCTGGAGTACAGAACCAGCAGTTCGCGCAAAACCCAGGTGCACGCGGTCGGTCATCATCATATTCTGGCGCTCTACAGCTACCAGCAGGAGCTGGAAATCAACGATCCTTACTACCTCGCTATTCGTCACGGCATCGAAACGCAGTGCGAAAAGCTGGGGATTGAGCTCACCAACTGCTATCTCAACAATACGCAGCCGGACCTGAAAAAAACCACCGGTGTGCTGATTGTCGGCAAGCCCTCGCAGGCGATTCGCGACACCGCCACATCGCTTACCGATAACATCTGCTATATCGATTTCCACGAGCCGGGCAGCGACTATGACGCCGTGGACATCGACCTTGTGCGCATCGCCAAAGAGGTTATCGATTTCTTTATCGCCCAGGGCGCCACCCGTATCGGGTTTATCGGCGGCGAAGACGAGCCCGGCAAAGCGGATATCCGCGAGGCGGCGTTCGTCGAGTATGGCCATCTCAAAGGCGTGGTATCCGACGCCGACATCTGGCGGGGCGGCTTCTCCAGCTCGTCAGGCTATGAACTCGCCAGAACCATGCTGGCAAAGGGAGACTATCCGGACGCGCTGTTTGTCGCTTCTGACTCTATCGCCATCGGCGTACTGCGCGCTATCCACGAGCGCGGGCTGGCTATCCCGCAGGATATTTCGCTGATCAGCGTCAACGATATCCCGACCGCCCGCTTCACCTTCCCGCCGCTCTCTACTGTGCGCATTCATTCAGAAATGATGGGCAGCCAGGGCGTTAACCTGCTGTTTGAAAAAGCCCGCGACGGCCGCGCGCTGCCGCTGAACGTCTTTGTGCCGAGCAAGCTCAAGCTGCGCGGCACCACCCGTTAACGACGCCTGATTCCGGAGCGCGCCAGCCGCGCTTCCGGCAGCTCCTTCTCCTGGCCCCCTCCAGCGTTCATTTTGTGATCGCGTTAAAGTAAATCGGTTTTACTCATTTTATTTAGTAAAAGTTTTACTAAAATACCGAGTAACTACTCAGATCCGTTCAGGGAGGCGATATGAATCGCTGGGAAAATCTTCAGCTCACTCATGAAAACAGGCTGCCGCCGCGCGCGTACTTCTTCTCGTACGATTCGACGGCGCAGGCGCGGACCTTCGCCCGCGAAACCAGCAGCCGCTTTTTGTCCCTCAGCGGACAATGGAACTTTCGCTTTTTCAGCAACCCGCTGCTGGTGCCCGAGGCGTTTACCTCGCAGTACATCAGCGGCTGGGAGCCGATTACCGTGCCGGGCATGTGGCAGATGGAAGGCCACGGCCAGCTGCAGTATACCGATGAAGGCTTCCCGTTCCCGATTGACGTTCCCTATGTCCCGACGGATAACCCAACCGGCGCCTATCAGCGCACCTTCACCCTCAGCGAAGGCTGGCAGGGCAAGCAAACCCTGATTAAATTCGACGGTGTCGAAACCTATTTTGAGGTCTACGTTAACGGCCAGTACATCGGCTTTAGCAAAGGCAGCCGTCTGACGGCGGAATTCGATATCAGCGCCGCGGTGAAAACCGGCGATAACCTGCTGTGCGTCCGGGTCATGCAGTGGGCGGATTCGACCTACATTGAAGATCAGGACATGTGGTGGTCGGCGGGCATTTTCCGCGACGTTTACCTGGTCGGGAAAACCCCGCTGCACGTGCAGGATTTCACCGTCCGCACCGACTTTAACGACGACTACCGCGATGCGACCCTCTCCTGCCAGCTGCAGCTGGAAAACCTCGCCGCACGGCCCGACGCGGCCACCCTGGAGTACGTTCTGTTCGACGGCGAACAGGCGCTGTATCAGGGGAAAACCGGCAGCATCGCGGTAGACCAGACGGCGCACGCCCACTTCGCCATCGACGTGAAAGCGCCGCAGCAGTGGTCAGCGGAAAACCCGTACCTCTATCACCTGGTGATGACGCTGAAAAACGCAGCGGGCGAGGTTCTGGAAATCATCCCGCAGCGCGTGGGCTTTCGCGACATCAAAGTGCGCGATGGGCTGTTTTATATCAACAACCGTTACGTCATGCTGCACGGCGTGAACCGCCACGATAACGACCATCTGAAAGGGCGCGCCGTCGGCATGGAGCGGGTGGAAAAGGACCTGCAGTTGATGAAGCAGCACAACATCAACTCAGTGCGTACCGCCCATTACCCGAACGATCCCCGCTTCTACGAGCTGTGCGATATTTATGGCCTGTTCGTGATGGCGGAAACCGACGTGGAGTCCCACGGTTTCGCCAACGTCGGCAATCTGAGCGCCATTACCGACGACCCGGCCTGGGAGCATATCTACGTCGAGCGCATCGTGCGCCACGTCCATGCACAGAAAAACCATCCGTCGATCGTCATCTGGTCGCTGGGCAATGAGTCCGGCTACGGCTGCAATATCCGCGCGATGTACCACGCCACCAGGGCGCTGGACGATACCCGGCTGGTGCATTATGAAGAGGACCGCGACGCCGAAGTGGTGGATATCATCTCCACGATGTATACCCGCGTGCCGCTGATGAACGAGTTTGGCGAGTACCCGCACGCCAAGCCGCGCATTATCTGCGAATATGCCCACGCCATGGGCAACGGCCCCGGCGGGCTGACGGAATACCAGAACGTCTTTTACCAGCATGACAGCATTCAGGGCCACTACGTGTGGGAGTGGTGCGATCACGGCATTCAGGCGACCGACGACAGCGGCGCGGTGTGGTACAAGTACGGCGGCGACTACGGCGACTACCCGAACAACTATAACTTCTGCCTCGACGGGCTGATTTTCTCCGACCAGACCCCGGGGCCGGGGCTCAGGGAGTACAAACAGGTCATCGCGCCGGTGAAGGTTCAGGCCACGGATCTTGCCCGCGGCGAGCTGCGCGTCGACAACAAGCTGTGGTTCTCTACCCTGGACGACTACACCCTGCGCGTGGAAGTCCGCGCCGAAGGCGAAACGCTCTCCAGCGAAGTGCTAAAGGTGCGCGACCTGGCGCCGAACAGCGGCCGCGAGGTCCGGATTACGATGCCCGCGCTCGACGAGCGCGAAGCGTTCGTTAACGTGATGGTGACGAAGGATTCCCGCACACCGTACAGCGACGCCAACCACGCCATCGCCGTCTATCAGTTCCCGTTGAAAGCGCGAACGGCGGTAAAAACGCCGCTTATTAACGCCAGCGCCACGCCGCTGAGCGTTGCCGACGATCGCCTGAGCTACACCATCAGCGGCCACAACTTCCGCGCGGTGTTCTCCAAAGTCAGCGGCAAGCTGACGCACTGGCAGGTTAACGGCGTCGATCAGGTCACCCGCGAGCCGAAGATCAACTTCTTCAAGCCGATGATTGATAACCACAAGCAGGAATACGAGGGGCTGTGGCAACCGGCGCACCTGCAAATCATGCAGGAGCACCTGCGCGAATTTCACACCGAGCGCCAGGGCGATACCGTTATCGTTACCACCCGCAGCATCATTGCGCCGCCGGTGTTTGATTTCGGCATGCGCTGCACCTACCGCTGGCAGATAACGCCGCAGGGACACATCAACGTGGAGCTGCAGGGCGAACGCTACGGCGACTACCCGCACATCGTCCCGTGCATCGGCTTTATGCTGGGCATCAACGGCGAGTTTGAGCAGGTGAACTACTACGGCCGCGGCCCGGGCGAAAACTACGCCGACAGCCAGCAGTGCAACATTATCGACATCTGGCGCACCACCGTAGACGAGATGTTCGTGAACTACCCGTTCCCGCAGAACAACGGCAACCGCCAGCACGTCCGCTGGGCCTCGTTCACCAGCCGTCACGGCAACGGCCTGCTGGTGGTCCCGCGCAGGCCGATTAACGTCAGCGCCTGGCACTATACCGCGGAAAATATCCACGCCGCCCAGCACTGCAACGAGCTGCAGCGCAGCGACGACATCACGCTGAACCTCGACGACCAGCTGCTGGGCCTCGGCTCCAACTCCTGGGGCAGCGAGGTGCTGGACAGCTGGCGCGTGTGGCTCAAACCGTTCAACTACGGCTTTACGCTGCTGCCGTTGGAGGGCGGATGCAGCACCTCGCAGGTGCTGGCGAACCACGCGTTCGGCGCCGATTTCTTTTCCCCCGTTTCGCACAGCGAGGCTGAAAAATGAGAATTCTCGATAATTTAGAACACTTTAAGCAGGTTTATCACAGCGGACGCAAGTGGCAGCGCTGCGTGGAAGCCATCAGCAACATCGACAACATCCGCCCGGGCGTGGCGCACTCCATCGGCGATTCACTGTCGTACCGCGTGGAGGCCGACAGCACGACCGACGCGCTGTTCGTCGGCCACCGCCGCTACTTTGAGGTGCACTACTACCTGCAGGGGCAGCAGAAAATTGAGTACGCGCCGAAAGCGCAGCTGCAGACGGTGGAGTGCTACCGCGACGAAACCGACAGGGAGTACCTGAAGGGCATCGGCGATACCGTGCAGGTGCACGAGGGGCAGATGATTGTCTGCGACAACAGCGAGGCCTACCGCTTTATCTGCGACGCCCCGGTGAAGAAAGTGGTGCTCAGAGTCACCATTGAGGACGGTTATTTTCTGAATAAGTGATTGCCGTGTGATGCAGGACGGAAGGCCGACGGCGCAGCCGTTGACCTTCCTGGCACCAGCCCCGCAGGGGGTATTATGATTTTTCCGGAGGACGTATGTCCGAATCAGTTCGCGCCAAAATAGGTAAATTCGCCTTGCTTTCGATGGCGTTCACCGCGGTGTTTAACGTACGTAATATCGTTAACAACAACATCGAATTGGGGCTCAGCTCCGCGCCCATTTTTCTGTTCGCCACCGTAGTGTACTTCATTCCCTTCGTTTTTATTATCGCCGAGTTCGTCTCCGCCAATAAAAACTCCGAATCCGGGATGTACGCCTGGCTGAAGCAGCCGTTAGGCACGCGCGCCGCGTATTTAGGGTCGTTCCTCTACTGGTTCGTCAACCTGTTCTTCTTCATTTCGCTGCTGCCGAACGTGGTGGCTTACGCCTCCTACGCCATTATGGGGTACGCCGTACCCTTCTCCCCGATGGTCACCTCGGTGATATCGATTGCGCTGTTCGCCATGGCGACCCACATCTCCACCAAAGGGGCGACCTGGCTGGGTAAAATTTCCGAATGCGTCGCCTACGGCGTGTTTGCGCTGTTCGCCATTTATGTAGCGGGCGCCTTTACCGCGCTGGGCTCCGGCCACGTTCCGGCGCAGCCCATCACCCTCGCGGCGATGGAGCCAACCATCAACTGGGCGACGCTTGGCATCATGTGCTGGATTTTCCAGGCCGCCGGCGGTGCGGAAACCGTCGCGGCGTACCTCAACGATACCAAAGGCGGGCAGAAATCCTTTATTAAGGTCATCATCTTCGCCGGGGTGCTGATTGGCGGGATGTACGCGCTGGGATCGCTGCTGGTCAACGTCTTCGTCGCCCGTGAAAACCTGACCTACGCGGGCGGGATGGTGGAGATCTTCACCGGGCTGGGCGCCTATTTCCATATCTCTGAGCTGCTGATGGGCCGCTTTGTCGGCATTATCCTGTTCATCGCTATCTTTGGCAGCATGATGATGTGGACCGCCGCGCCGGTAAAAATTCACTTCTCGGAAATTCCAAAGGGGATCTACGGCCAGAAAACCACCGAGCTTAACGCCCACGGCGTACCGGTGCGCGCCGCGTGGTGGCAGTTCCTTTTCGTTTTTATCATGCTGATTATCAACGGTTTTGGTTCACAAAGCGTTCAGCAAATGATGAACACGGCGATTAACCTGACCGCGGGTACCGCCATGCTGCCGCCGCTGTTCATTATGGTGGCCTACTTCGTCTTCCGCTGGAAACACGACGACACGCCGCGCGATTTCCGCATGGGCTCAAAGACCGTGGGGATGAGCGTGGTCTCAATGCTTATCGTGATTTTTGTGGTCAGCATGACCGCCTCCGCCTTCCCGCCGGGCGTTGACCTGGTGAACGCCTTCTTTATCAACGTCTTTATGACCGCGGTCTTCTCAGGGCTGGCGTGGTGGTGGATCACCCGATTTGAGAAAAAACAACAAAAGCAGCAGCTCGCGAGCCTGTCCGCCGCGCCTGAGGCGACAAAATAAGGTTTCCGGTTTCCCGTCAGCGTCCCCGGTCGCTGGCGGGATTTTTTATGCCGGGAGTTTGCGGGCTTGTAAACGAAATTTCGTGATCGAGTTAAAGCAAACAAATTTTACTGATTTTATTTACTAAAATATTTACTAAAATACACATTAATCATTGACCGCCTCTATCCTACAAACGACACAAACCCCTTCAGCTACCCTCTGAGGGACATTGTGTGGAGATGTGTTATGTCTGATACCAAACGTAATACAATCGGCAAGTTCGGCCTGCTTTCGCTGACTTTCGCCGCCGTTTATAGTTTTAACAACGTCATTAATAACAATATCGAGCTGGGGCTGGCGTCAGCGCCGATGTTCTTTCTGGCGACCCTGTTCTACTTCATCCCGTTCTGTCTGATTATCGCCGAGTTCGTGTCGCTGAATAAAAACTCGGAAGCCGGCGTCTACGCCTGGGTAAAAAGCTCGCTCGGCGGGCGCTGGGCGTTTATCACCGCCTACACCTACTGGTTTGTGAACCTGTTCTTTTTTACCTCGCTGCTGCCGCGCGTTATCGCCTACGCGTCCTATGCCTTCCTCGGCTATGAATATATCCTTACGCCGTTCGCCACCACCGTACTGAGCATGGTGCTGTTCGCCTTCTCCACGTGGGTGTCGACCAACGGCGCGAAAATGCTGGGGCCGATTACCTCGGTCACCTCCACGCTGATGCTGCTGCTGACCCTCTCCTACATCCTGCTGGCCGGCGCCGCGCTGGCGGGCGGGATCCAGCCTGCGGATCCAATCACCGTCGAGGCGATGATCCCGAACTTTAACTGGGCGTTCCTCGGGATCACCACGTGGATCTTCATGGCCGCGGGCGGCGCGGAGTCCGTGGCGGTATACGTAAACGACGTCAAGGGCGGCTCGAAGTCCTTCGTCAAAGTGATCATCCTCGCCGGGATCTTCATCGGCGTGCTCTACTCCATCTCCTCCGTGCTGATTAACGTCTTTGTGCACAGTAAGGAGCTGAAATACACCGGCGGTTCGGTGCAGGTATTCCACGGCCTGGCGACGTACTTCGGCCTGCCGGAAGTGCTGATGAACCGCTTCGTGGGCCTGGTCTCCTTCACCGCCATGTTCGGCTCGCTGCTGATGTGGACCGCCACGCCGGTGAAAATCTTCTTCTCGGAAATCCCGTCCGGCATTTTCGGTAAAAAGACCGTCGAGCTGAATGAGAACGGCGTCCCGGCGCGCGCGGCGTGGATCCAGTACCTTATCGTCATTCCGCTGATGATAATCCCGACCATGGGCTCCAACACGGTGCAGGATCTGATGAACACCATCATCAACATGACCGCCGCGGCCTCCATGCTGCCGCCGCTGTTCATCATGCTGGCCTACCTCAACCTGCGCCTGAAGCTCGATCATCTGCCGCGCGACTTCACCATGGGTTCGCGCCGCACAGGGATCGTGGTGGTGTCGATGCTGATCGTGATTTTCACCGTCGGCTTTATCGCCTCCACCTTCCCGACCGGCGGCAACATCCTGACGATCGTTTTCTATAACGTCGGCGGCATTGTTATCTTCCTCGGCTTTGCCTGGTGGAAATACAGTAAATATATCAAGGGACTGTCGCGAGAAGAGCAGCAGATTGAAGCCTCGCCCGCGTCACATACGCATTAAGGAACAGCATGAAGATAACCCCTTCGTTGACGCCGCTGCTCCCCGCGCTGCTGCTGAGCGTATCGGCGCACGCGGCGACGGCGGATGATTTTAAAAACGTCATCAACCGCACCGGCGCGCCGCAGTACATGCGCGATTTCGATAGCGACGACCACCAGCGCTTTAGCCCGTTTTTCGATCTTGGCGCCTGGCATGGGCACCTGCTGCCGGACGGTCCGGCGACCATGGGCGGCTTTCCCGGGCCGGCGCTGCTGACCGAAGAGTACATCAACTTTATGGCGACCAATTTTGATCGCCTGACGGTGTACCGCAACGGGAAAAAAGTCGACTTCAGCCTGAAGGCGTGGAGCGAGCCCGGCGCGCTGTTCCAGAGCCTGACCGCCAGGGGCGTCAGGGTGATGATGACCCTGCGCTTCGCCAGCCCGCACACCTCGCTGCTGGAGACCCGCATCACCAGCAGCGGCCCGCTGACGCTGGTATGGGACGGCGAACTGCTGGAGAAGCTGGAGGCCAAAGACGGCAAACCGCAGTCGGATAAAACCATCGACGACGCGTTTCCGGACTACCGACGGCAGCTGGTCGCCACCCACGACGGCCTGACGGTCACGTTTGGTAAAGTGCGCGCCGCTTCCGACCTGATGACCTCCGGCGAGTCGGAATATCAGGTACACCGCTCGATACCCGCGCAGACCCGCATCGACGGGCATCGCTTTACCAGCACCGCGCAGGTGAACGGCTCGACGACGATATACACCACCTGGTCGCACCTGCTGACCGCCGCCGAGGCGCGGCACGAGAAGGCGCAGATCCGCGATATTCTTGCGCGCCCGTCATGGTACCTGAACGCCTCGCGCAAGCGCTGGGACGGCTATCTGCAAAAAGGGCTAACCAACCCGAATGCCACCGCGGAGCAAACCCGCGTGGCGGTCAAGGCGATTGAAACCCTCAACGGCAACTGGCGCTCGCCCGGTGGCGCGGTGAAGTACAACACCGTAACGCCGTCGGTGACCGGCCGCTGGTTCTCCGGTAACCAGACCTGGCCGTGGGATACCTGGAAGCAGGCCTGGGCAATGGCCCATTTCAACCCGGCTATCGCCAAAGACAATATCCGCGCGGTTTTCTCCTGGCAGGTGAAGCCTGACGATCCGCTGCGCCCGCAGGATGCCGGTTTCGTGCCGGACCTGATCGCCTGGAACCCCAGCCCCGAGCGCGGCGGCGACGGTGGCAACTGGAACGAACGCAACACCAAGCCAAGCCTGGCGGCCTGGTCGGTGATGGAAGTGTATAACGTCACCCAGGACAAGGCGTGGCTTGAGGAGATGTATCCCAAACTGGTGGCCTACCACGACTGGTGGCTGCGCAACCGCGACCACAACGGCAACGGCGTGCCGGAATATGGCGCCACCCGCGATAAGGGAAATAAGACCGACAGCGACATTCAGACCGCCGCCTCCTGGGAATCCGGTCGCGACAACGCGGCGGTATTTGGCTTTATCGATAAAGACCAGCTGGATAGCTATGTGGCGAACGGCGGCAAGCGCAGCGACTGGACGGTGAAATTCGCCGAAAACCGCAGCCAGAACGGCGCGCTGCTCGGCTACTCCCTGTTGCAGGAGTCGGTCGATCAGGCAAGCTACATGTACAGCGATAACCACTATCTGGCGCAGATGGCGGCGCTGCTCGGCAAGCAGGAAGAGGCAAAACATTACCAGACGCTGGCGACAACGCTCGCGGACTACATCAACACCTGCATGTTCGACCCGCAGAGCGGCTTTTACTACGACATCCGCATTGAAGATAAACCGCTGGCCAACGGCTGCGCCGGGAAACCCATCGTCGAGCGCGGCAAGGGGCCGGAGGGCTGGTCGCCGCTGTTCAACGGCGCGGCGACGCAGCAGCACGCCGATGCGGTGGTGAAAGTGATGCTCGACCCGAAAGAGTTCAACACCTTCGTGCCGCTCGGCACCGCGGCGCTCAGCAACCCGGCGTTTGGCCCGGATATCTACTGGCGCGGCCGGGTATGGGTCGATCAGTTCTGGTTTGGGCTCAAAGGAATGGCGCGCTACGGCTATCGTGACGAGGCGTTAACTCTGGCCGATGCGTTCTTTAAGCACGCCAAAGGGTTAACCGGCGACGGGCCGATTCAGGAGAACTACAACCCGCTCACCGGCGCCCAGCAGGGCGCGCCGAACTTCTCCTGGAGCGCGGCGCATTTGTATATGCTGTATAACGAGTTTTTCCGTAAGCCGTAGGTTTCTCCCCTCACCCCTATGGGGTGAGGGAAACCTCACATCTCCGGCAGCAGCCCGATGAACGTCCGCTTTTTCCGCGGCTCCGACATCAGGTCCTCCAGTTTGTCGACGCAGGCCAGGTAATGCGGCGTCTGCTTATGCGCCAGCACCGCCTCATCGTCCCTGTAAGCCTCATAGATAAAGAAACGGGTTTTCACACGCGGGTCCTGCAGGACGTCGAAACGCAGGTTGCCCGGCTCGCGGATAGCGCCCTCGTGGTTGGCGCGAAAAACCGCCAGAAACTCATCGACCCGGTCCGGCTTGATGTTGATCTCCACCAGCGTCACGTTCATTTCAGCTCTCCCTGTTTTTCCTCCTGCCAGAACTGATAAGCCTCGCGGGCGTTCATATTCTCATGCACCACCTTTTTCACCGCCTTCAGCATGGCGCGCGGCGCGCTGGACTGGAAGATATTGCGCCCCATGTCCACGCCGGACGCCCCCTGGTCGATGGCGCGCCAGCACATCTCCAGCGCCTCGTGCTCCGGCAGCTTTTTACCGCCGGCAATGACTATCGGCACCGGGCAGCTGGCGGTGACCTTTTCGAAGCCTTCATCGACAAAATAGGTTTTCACGAACTGCGCGCCCATCTCGGCGGCAATACGGCTGGCCAGCGAGAAATAGCGGGCGTCGCGGGTCATCTCTTTCCCGACGCCGGTCACCGCCAGCACCGGCATGCCGTAGCGGTTGCCCGCATCCACCAGTTTGATAATGTTATTGATCGACTGGTGCTCGTGCGGGCTGCCGATATACACCTGCGCCGCCACCGCGCAGACGTTAAGGCGCAGCGCATCCTCCATCGCCACCGCCACGCACTCGTTGGAGAGCTCGCTTAAAATCGAGTTGCCGCCGGAGGCGCGCAGCACCACCGGTTTGTTGGTGGCCGCAGGCACCTGGCTGCGCAGCACGCCGCGGGTGCACATCAGCACGTCGGTATCGTGAAACAGCGGCGCAATCGACAGGTCGATGCGCTCAAGCCCGGTGGTCGGCCCCTGAAAATAGCCGTGGTCAAACGCCAGCATCACCGTACGGTTGCTCTGCGGGTTAAATATCCGCGCAAGCCTGGACTGCATGCCCCAGTCCAGCGAACCGCAGCCTTTCAGCGTGTAGAGCGCGTTCTTCTGCGGCGTGTCCAGGCCAAAATCCTTACCGTCTTTGATGTCGTCTAAATCTGCCATCTCATCCCCCGTCAGAAGTCGTAGTTGTTGATGTTCTCTTTGGTAAACACCACGCGCTCAGGCAGCAGCACAATGCCGTTGCCTTTCGCCTCATACTGATAGCCCTGTACGCTGTTCGGCTCGACCTTCAGCGTGCCGAGATCTTTCACCTCAATGCTGTCGCCAGGGTTAAGATCGCCCTTTTTCAGTAAACGATCGGCGACATTGACCGCAATTTTGCCCTGCTGCACCACATCCCACAGGCCGAAGGCTTTCACCGTGCCGCGCTCAACGTACGGACGCATTACGTTCGGCGTACTGAAGCCGACAATCGCCACGCCCTGGCGCTTAAGGTTCTCCGCAGCCTGCGCCGCCGCTGGCAGGGCATTAGCGTCCGGGGCGATGATCGCATCCAGATCCGGATACGCTTTTAAGATCCCCTCGGCGGTTTGCAGCGATTTGGTCGCGTCGTTATAGCCAAACTGGGTGGTGACAATTTGCCACTGGGGGTGATCTTTGGCGATTTTGGCCTTCGCCTCTTTCACCCACTGGTTCTGGTCGGTGACGGTGGGGCTGGAGTAGAAAAAGGCGACTTTGGCGTCAGGTTTAGCGACCTGCTTACCAGCCATCTCCACCAGCAGGCCGCCGAGCTGTTCCGGCGTGCCCTGGTTGATGTAAATGCTGCGGCACTCCGGCTTAGTGTCGGAGTCCCAGGTCAGCACCTTCACGCCGCGCTGCATCGCCCGCTTCAGCGCCGGGCAGAGGCCGTCCGGCGACACGGCGGAGACGATAATCGCGTTATAGCCCTGGTTGACGAAGTTATTGATGAGCTGCACCTGGCCGGAGACGCTCGGCTCGGTCGGCCCATCGTAGGTAACGTCCGCGCCAAGCGCTTTCCCCGCCTCTTTCGCGCCGTTGCCGCCGCTGGTAAAGAAGCCGACGCCGACCAGCTTTGGAATAAACGCAATGCGATCCGCCGCCTGCGCCGTCGCCACGCTCATTGCCAGCGCCAGGACTATCAGTTTTGTTTTCATCTTACGCTCCGGGTATTTTTTGTGAGGAAAGAACGCACCCATTCACGGTGCAAGCTCAGCGAACGTCCCATCACCACCACAACCAACAGCGCCCCTGACAGCGCGCTCGACACCTGGTTGGGGATGCCGACCATTTGTAAACCCTGCTGCAGATACCCCACCAGCAGAGCCGCCAGCGCAGTACCGATAACCGAACCTGAACCGCCGTAGATATTGGCCCCGCCGAGCACCGCGGCGGTGAGCGCCGGCATTAGCAGGTCGCGGCCTAAATCCGACCGCGCCGAGCCAAAATAGGAAACCATCACCAGCGCGGCAATTGCGGAAGCCACGCCGACCAGCCCGTACAGCGCGTAGGGCATGCCGTTGACCGACAGCGCCGCATAGCGCGCCGCGCGCGGGTTCTGGCCGAGTAAAAACAGATGCCGGCCAAAGCGCCCGCGGTGGGCCAGCAGCCAGAATAAAAAGGTAATAACCATAAACAGCACCAGCGGCACCGGCAGCCCGAGCAGCGTCAGGTTGGCGAATGCCGTGAAGCTGTCCGGGAACCCGCCGATGCCCTCATAGCCCGTGGCGCCCGCCATGCCGGAAAGCAGCAGCGCGCCGCCGCCGTAGAGGTACAGCGTGCCGAGCGTGATAACCAAAGGGCTGATGCCGGTGTAGTGGATCAGCGCAGCGTTGAACAGCCCGCACAGCAGGCCGAGCAGCAGCGTCAGCGGCACCGCCGCGCTCATCGGCCAGCCCGCCTGCATCATCACGCCCAGCGCAATCGCGCACAGGCCGATGGTGGAGCCGAGCGAAATATCAATGCCGCCGCTGATAATCACCAGGGTCAGCGGCAGCGCCACAATGCCGATGCAGATAAAGTCGCTGGTGCTGAACAGCAGCAGGTTGATATCCAGCATGCGAGGGTTGATGGCGCCAAAGAGCAGGATCTCCAGCACCAGTAAAATCAGCAGCGCGCTTTCCCAGTTAAGCTTCATTTACGCCACCTCTTTGTTTTTACGTCCGGGAAACGGGGTCACGCGCTTTCCCCCCTTATGACCGGGCTGAAAGCGGCTGTATTTCAGCGCCCGCTGGTGACGCGCGAGCGCCTGGCGCAGGCGCCCGTCGAGCACCAGCACGCCGAGCAGCACCAGACCGGCGATAAAGTCGTTCCACCAGGCGGGGAGCTTGAACAGCACCAGAACGGTGTCGATTTGGGTCAGGAAGAAGGCGCCGAGGAACGCGCCTATCAGCGTCCCGGTGCCGCCGAGCAGCGAGATGCCGCCCAGCACGCAGGCGGCGATGGCCTTCATCTCCAGCCCGCTGCCGGTCTGGTTGGGCACAAAGCCTATCTGCGCGGCGAAGACGATGCCGCCGCAGGCCGCCAGCATGCCGTTCAGGGTGAAGGCCGCTATCCGCGTGCGGTTGACCGCGACCCCGAGCTGGCGCGCCGCCGCCAGGTTATCGCCCACTGCGTAGAAATCGCGGCCAAAGGCGGTACGCGACAGCAGCCATGCCCCGACCAGCAGCAGCGCCAGCACCAGCCAGCCGAGCGGCGATACGCCGATAAACGCCGGCGCCGAGAGCAGCTTCAGGCTGTCGGGCAGCCCCTCAATCCACTTACCGCCGGTCCACAGCAGCATCACGCCGCGGTAAAGCCCCAGCGTCCCCAGGGTGGCGACGATCGCCGGAATGCGCAGCCCCACCACCAGCACGCCGTTAAATGCCCCGGCCAGCGCGCCGATCGCCAGCGCAAAAGCGATCGCCGCCGCCAGCCCGTAACCGTTGTTGAGCGCCACGCCGACGGCGATGGCGCACAGACCGACGGTGGAGCCGACCGAAACGTCGATATTGCGGGTCAGCATCACCAGCGTCGCGCCCAGCGCCAGCAGGCACAGGATCTGCGAGCTGGCGAAGATCATCGCCAGCGTTTGCAGGCTGAGATACGCAGGGTTAAGCGCCACCAGCACCGCGAACAGCGCCAGAATGGCGAGAAACGCGCTCAGCTCGCGGTTTTTTAATAACGTTTTCATGCCTGCCCCCCGAACGCCAGCGTCATCATCCGCTCGACGCTGACTGCCTGTTTCGCCAGCTCGCCGCTCTGCCGCCCCTGGTGCATCACCAGCACGCGGTCGGCCAGCCCGACGAATTCGTCAAGATCGCTTGAGATCATCAGTACCGCCACGTTTTGCGCCGCCACGCTTTTCAGCAGCTGGTAGATATCCGCGCGGGCGGAGACGTCGACGCCGCGGGTCGGCTCGTCGACGATCAGCAGCAGCGGATTGGCCTCCAGACAGCGCGCCAGCAGCACCTTCTGCTGGTTGCCGCCGGAGAGCGTGCGTACCGGCTGCTCGCCGTGGTTCAGCTTGATTCCCAGCGCCCGGTGATAGCGTTCCACCACCGCCGCTTCGCGTTTGTCCTGCTGCCACAGCGACGGCTGGTTAAACATCACCGTGTTCCAGCGCACCGGCGCATCGAGAAACAGCCCGGACGCCTGCCTGTCTTCCGGCAGATACACCAGCCCGCCCGCCAGCCGCGCGCGGGTGCTGTCGCGGCTGATGTCGCGGTTCTCAAGCCACACCCGCCCGGCGCGTACCGGCCGCAGGCCGTAGAGCGTTTCGGCAAACTCGGTGCGCCCGGATCCCACCAGGCCGGCCAGCCCGACTATCTCGCCGGCGTAGATCTCAAGCTGAAGATCGATAAACCCTTCGCCGGTCAACGCCTCCACCCGCAGCACCGGAAAATCCTGCGGCTGAGTGCGGCGATTGCCCGGCAGCGCCAGCCACAGCTTCTGCGCGTCGCTCAGGGCATGCTCGCGGTTGGCGGGCGTCATGGCGCTAATCAGCTGTCCGTCGTCAAACGCCGCCGTTTCGCCGCTCAGCACCATCGCGCCGTCGCGCATCACCGAAATGTGGCTGGCAATCTGGCGGATCTCCGGCAGCTTGTGCGAGATAAACACGATGCCGACCCCCAGCGCCTGCAGCGCGCGGATCTGGCGAAACAGCCGCTCTGTTTCGCCGGGGGTTAACGAGGCGGTCGGCTCGTCGAGGATCAGGATCCGCGCCTCGCGCATCAGCCCGCGCAGGATCTCCACCATTTGCTGATCCGCTACCTCTAGCGTGCTGGCCGCAGCGTCAAGATTGAGCTGACACTGCAGCTGGCGGAGTTTGTCGGTAAGGCGTTGCCCGGTCTCTTTTGCCCGCGGCTGACGAAAAAGGATATTTTCCCGTACGGTGAGGTTGGGAAAAAGCATGGGTTCCTGCGGCACAAGGTAGATGCCGAGCTGGTGCGCCTGACCAGGGCTCAGGCGAGCAAACGGCGTACCGTTGACGTAAAGCTCACCGCTGTCCGCGCTCTCTACTCCGGCGATGATCTTCATCAGCGTCGATTTTCCTGCGCCGTTACCCCCCATCAGCGCATGCACCTGGCCTGCAAGCAGCGTGAAATCAATGCCTTTCAGCACCGGCACGCCTGAGAACTGCTTACTGATATCGCGGGCTTCAATAAGTGGGGTCATCACGGCTCCGGAATTGAACATATGATATTTAAAAATAACTATGTTCAAAAAGCGTAGGCGGTGAACTATATTAATAACCGTGTGGAGATCACAATTTCCGCCATTCAAATCGTTTTTAATGCTGTGCAGCCGACAAAAGATTTGTTTTGCCGTGCTGCTCACATTTTCATCGATCGCAAAACAGAACATTTGATCTAAAATTTTATAAGAGTTCACACCATGAGCGAAAAACGAGTAATGGATGAAAGCCGCTTCGCTGGCCTGACACTGTCAGAAGAGGAGCTGGTGGCCCGCGTCGCCTGGTGCTACTACCACGACGGGCTGACGCAAAACGACATCGGCGAGCGCCTGGGACTGCCGCGCCTGAAGATCTCCCGCCTGCTGGAGAAAGGCCGTCAGTCCGGGGTGATCCGCGTACAGATCAACTCCCGCTACGAGGGGTGCCTGGCGCTGGAAACCGAGCTGCAGCAGCGCTTCGGCCTGAAGATCGCCCGCGTCCTCCCGGCGCTTAATACGCCGCCGATGAGCGTGCGGCTGGGCATTGGCGCGGCGCAGTCGCTGATGGGGGTGCTGGAGCCAGGGCAGCTGCTGGCGGTGGGCTTTGGCGAAACCACCATGAGCTGCCTGCAGCATTTAAGCGGCTTTATCAGCTCGCAGCAGGTGCGGCTGGTGACGCTATCCGGCGGCGTCGGGCCGTACATGACCGGCATCGGCCAGCTGGACGCCGCCTGTAGCGTCAGCATGATCCCGGCGCCGCTGCGGGTATCGTCGGCCGATGTGGCGGAGATCCTGCGTCGGGAATCGAGCGTGCGCGACGTCATTCTGGCCGCTACCGCGGCGGATGCGGCGGTGGTCGGCATTGGCGCTATCGATCAGCGCCGCGGCGCGACGATCCTGCGCTCGGGGTATATCAGCGAGGGCGAACAGCTGATGTACGCCCGTAAAGGCGCCGTGGGCGACATCCTCGGCTATTTCCTGCAGGCCGACGGCCGGCCCGTTGCCGGGCTGGAGATCCACCGGGAGCTGCTCGGCGTCACGCTGGACGAGCTGGCGCAGCTGCCGACGATCGTCGGCGTGGCCGGCGGTATCGAAAAAGCGCAGGCCATCTACGCCGCCCTGGCGGGTAAGCGGATCAACGGCCTGGTAACGGAAGAGACAACAGCACGCGCGGTGCTGGCGCTGGCCTCATAAGCGGCCCGGCGCCGCGCAACAACAGCGAGGCGCACGTCATGGGTTACCTGTTAGCGTTAGATGCCGGGACTGGCAGCATCCGGGCGGTGATTTTCGATATCAATGGCCGTCAGATAGCCGTCGGTCAGGCTGAATGGAAGCACCTGAGCGTGGACAATGTGCCAGGCTCCATGGAGTTCGACCTCACCACCAACTGGCAGCTGGCCTGCCAGTGCATCCGCCAGGCGCTGGCGACCGCGCAGCTCTCCCCGGGCGATATTCAGTCCGTCGCCTGCTGCTCAATGCGCGAAGGCATTGTGCTGTATGACCGCAACGGCGAGGCCATCTGGGCCTGCGCCAACGTTGACGCCCGCGCCAGCCGCGAAGTGGCAGAACTCAAAGAGATCCACGACTACCGTTTTGAAGCCGAAGTGTACGGCGTTTCCGGCCAGACGCTGGCCCTGAGCGCCATGCCGCGCCTGCTGTGGCTGGCTCACCATCGCCCCGATATCTACCGCAAGGCGGCCACCATCACCATGATCAGCGACTGGCTGGCGGCAAAGCTTTCCGGCGAGCTGGCGGTTGACCCTTCCAACGCCGGCACCACCGGGATGCTCGACCTCTTCAGCCGCGACTGGCGCCCCGCGCTGCTCGATATGGCCGGGCTGCGTGCCGATATCCTCTCGCCGGTAAAAGAGACCGGCAGCCTGCTGGGCGCGGTGACCAGAGCCGCGGCGCAGCAGAGCGGGCTGCGGGCGGGCACCCCGGTGGTGATGGGCGGCGGCGACGTCCAGCTGGGCTGTCTGGGCTTAGGCGTGGTGCGCGCCGGGCAAACCGCCGTGCTGGGCGGCACCTTCTGGCAGCAGGTGGTCAACCTGCCGGAAGTGCGCACCGACCCGGAGATGAACATTCGCGTTAACCCGCACGTGATCCCGGGCATGGTGCAGGCGGAATCCATCAGCTTCTTTACCGGCCTGACCATGCGCTGGTTCCGCGACGCGTTTTGCGCGGAGGAAAAGCTGATTGCCGACCGGCTCGGCGTCGACGCCTACAGCCTGCTGGAAGAGATGGCGACCCGCGTACCGGCGGGCTCCCACGGCGTCATGCCCATCTTCTCCGACGCCATGCATTTTAAGCAGTGGTACCACGCGGCGCCGTCGTTTATTAACCTCTCCATCGACCCGGAAAAATGCAACAAGGCCACGCTGTTTCGCGCGCTGGAGGAGAATGCGGCGATCGTCTCCGCCTGTAACCTGGCGCAAATCTCCCGCTTTTCCGGCGTCGCCTTTGACGGCCTGGTGTTCGCCGGCGGCGGGTCGAAAGGCGCGCTCTGGAGCCAGATCCTCAGCGACGTTACCGGCCTGCCGGTCCGCGTGCCGGAGGTCAGAGAGGCCACCGCGCTGGGCTGCGCCATCGCGGCGGGTACCGGCGCCGGGCTGTATGGCGACATGGCGGCGGCGGGCGAAAAGCTGGTGAGCTGGCACCGGGTGTTTACGCCAAACCCGGCGCACCGCGAGCTGTATCAGGAGATGATGACGAAATGGCAGGCGGTGTACGCCGACCAGCTTGGGCTGGTGGACAGCGGGCTGACCACGTCAATGTGGCAGGCGCCGGGGCTGGTGCGCTCCCCTTCCTCCTGAGGGAGGGGGTCAGACAATTTTTGAATTCCATCACAATCGCTACATTCCCTTTTTCCCTTTTGCACCACGGCGGCTAAATTAGTAACTCATCCGACCACATAACAATAATTTTACATACTGGAACCGCTTATGAGCTACTACCCGTCGTTATTCGCCCCGCTCGACCTGGGCTTCACTACGCTTAAAAACCGCGTGCTGATGGGCTCGATGCATACCGGGCTGGAAGAGCGCCCTGACGGCGCCGAGCGGCTGGCCGCGTTTTACGCCGAGCGCGCCCGCCACGGCGTGGCGCTGATCGTCACCGGCGGCGTCGCCCCGGCGCCGTCCGGCGTCGGGATGGAGGGCGGCGCGGTGCTTAACGACGCCAGCCAGCTCGCGCACCATCGCCTCATCACCGACGCGGTGCATAAAGAGGGGGGAAAAATCGCCCTGCAAATTTTGCATACCGGACGCTACAGCTACCAGCCGCGCCCGGTCGCGCCGTCGGCCATTCAGGCGCCGATCAACCGCTTTATACCCCATGCCCTGACGCACGAAGAGATCCTGGGTCTTATCGACGATTTCGCCCAGTGCGCGCTGCTGGCGCGGGAAGCGGGCTATGACGGTGTGGAGGTCATGGGCTCCGAAGGGTATCTGATTAACGAGTTCCTCGTCGCCCGCACCAACCACCGCGACGATCGCTGGGGCGGCGATTACGCCCGCCGCATGCGCTTTGCCGTTGAGGTGGTGAAAGCCGTCCGCCAGCGCGTGGGCGAAAACTTTATTATTATCTACCGCCTGTCGATGCTCGATCTGGTCGAAGGCGGCGGCAATTTCGACGAAACCGTCCAGCTGGCGCAGGCCATCGAAACCGCCGGGGCGACGATCATTAATACCGGGATCGGCTGGCATGAGGCGCGGATCCCGACCATCGCCACGCCGGTGCCGCGCGGCGCGTTCACCTGGGTGACCCGCAAACTGAAGGGCCGCGTTTCGTTACCGCTTATCACCACCAACCGCATTAACGATCCCGCCGTGGCCGACGAGATCCTCAATCGCGGCGATGCCGACATGGTCTCGATGGCGCGCCCGTTCCTTGCCGACGCCGAGCTGCTTTCCAAAGCGCAAAGCGGCCGTCCCGATGAGATTAACACCTGCATCGGCTGCAACCAGGCCTGCCTCGACCAGATCTTCGTCGGCAAGGTGACCTCGTGCCTGGTGAACCCGCGCGCCTGCCACGAAACGCGCATGCCGATACTCCCCGCCGCCACACGTAAAACGCTGGCGGTGGTGGGCGCGGGCCCGGCCGGAATGGCGTTTGCCGTGAACGCCGCCGCGCGCGGCCATCAGGTGACGCTGTTTGACGCCGCCGCCGAGCCCGGCGGGCAGTTTAATATCGCCAAACAGATCCCCGGCAAAGAGGAGTTTTATGAAACCCTGCGCTACTACCGGCGGATGCTGGAGCTCAACGGCGTGGCGCTGCGCCTGAACGCCAGGGTCACCGCCGACATGCTGCTGGGCTTCGACGAAATCGTCCTCGCCACGGGCATTACGCCCCGTACGCCCGCTATCGACGGTATCGATCACCCGAAGGTGCTGAGCTATCTCGACGTGCTGCGCGACAAAAGGCCGGTCGGGCAGAGGGTGGCGATTATCGGCTGCGGCGGCATCGGTTTTGATACCGCGATGTACCTGAGCCAGCCGGGCGAAGCCACCAGCCAGAACATCGCCGAGTTTTGCGTTGAATGGGGTATCGACACCAGCCTGCAGCAGCAGGGCGGCCTGCGTCCGGAAGGCCCGCATCTGCCGAAAAGCCCGCGTCAGATTGTGATGCTGCAGCGCAAGGCCAGCAAGCCGGGCGAAGGATTGGGCAAAACCACCGGCTGGATCCACCGCGCCACCCTGCTCGCCCGCGGCGTGAAGATGATCCCGGCGGTCAGCTATCAGAAGATCGACGATGAGGGGCTGCATGTGCTGATCGACGGTGCGCCGCAGCAGCTGCCCGTCGATCATATTATTTTATGCGCCGGGCAGGAGCCAAAGCGCGATCTGCTCGATCCGCTGCGCGCCGCCGGTAAGACGGTGCATTTGATCGGCGGCTGCGATGTGGCGATGGAGCTGGATGCAAGACGCGCGATCGCGCAGGGGACGGCGCTGGCGTTAGGTATCTGATGTGTTCCCTCTCCCCTTTGGGAGAGGGAGAAACGTCCTATCGCTTCGTCCGCGTTTTCACCGCTTTCAGCACCGCAAACTTGTTGTTGGTGGCAAGGGTGGTGCAGTTGCCAAACGCGCGCTTGAGCTTACGGAAGTAGTCGAGGTGGCGGTTGCCGACGATGTACAGCGCGCCGCCGTACTTCAGGCTGCGGCGGGCGTCGTTAAACATCTGCCAGGCGATGTGATCGGTAATCGCGTGCTGCTGGTGGAACGGCGGGTTGCACAGCACGGCGTCAAAGCGGTCCGGCTCGATGTCGGACAGCGAGTTGTTGACCATGAACGCGCTGCGCTCCAGCGCCTCCGGCATATTGGTTTCCACGTTCAGCTCGCTCGACGCCACCGCCATGTAGGACTCGTCGATAAACAGCACCTTACCCGGGTTTTGCGCCAGCAGCTGCATGCCGATAACGCCGTTGCCGCAGCCAAGATCGACCATCTCGCCTTCGATTCCCTCCGGCAGGTGCGCCATAAAGAAACGCGCGCCGATATCAAGGCCGCTGCGGGAGAAGACGTTGGCGTGGTTGTGAATGTTCCACCCGGTGCCGTCCAGCGTCCAGCTGAGGGTTTCCGGCGCATCGTCCAGCGCCGGAGCGCTGAAGGCGCAGTGGATCAGCCGCGCTTTTTTCCAGGCCAGGGAGGTCGTGGTCGGGCCGAGGATTTTCTCGAACAGCGCCATGGTGGAGTTATGGATATCGCGCGCTTTACCGCCCGCAATAATGCGGGTCTGCGGCGTCACGACCTGACGCAGCGCGCGCAGCTGCTGCTCCAGCAGCGCCAGCTGTTTCGGCACCTTGATGAGCACCAGCGCCGGGGCGTCCGGCAGCGGGCTCAGGCTGTCCTGAAACGTAACGTAGGTTTCTTCAATGCCGTTCATGCGCAGGTTGTGCTGCATGGCGAGTTCGGAGATGTAAGAATCCCCGATGCTTACCGGATGATGCGCCGCCAGCGCGCAGGCCAGCGCGCCAAAGCTGTCGTTGACGATGAGTACGGGACCCTCAACCTCACCCGCCTGCTGCAGCAGGTATTCATCCGCCGCGTCCCACGCCTGTAACGACGCGTCTTCAATATTTGGCGGGAATCTGTCTAAGGTGTAAAACTCGCCGTTTAACTCTGCCTGGCTCATCGCCCCTCCGGGATGCTAAAATTCGCGCGTTTTATCGCTTAATTGACCCCATAAGTAAACCTTTTTATGCTGACATATCTCCAGGGCTACCCCGAATCACTGCTGGCGCAGGTACAAACGCTGATCGACCAGAACCGGCTCGGCGAGGTGCTGCAAAAGCGCTATCCCGACACGCACAGCATCGCCAGTGACGGCGCGCTGTGGGACTATGCTCAGGCGCTGAAAAACCGCTATATGCGCAGCGCGCCGCCGGTCAACAAGGTGATGTACGACAACAAAATCCACGTACTGAAAAATGCGTTAGGGCTGCATACCGCCGTATCGCGCGTGCAGGGCGGCAAGCTGAAGGCGAAAGCGGAAATCCGCGTCGCCACCGTGTTTCGCAACGCGCCGGAAGCCTTCCTGAAGATGATTGTGGTGCATGAGCTGGCGCATCTGAAAGAAAAAGATCACAACAAAGCGTTTTACCAGCTCTGCTGTCATATGGAGCCGCAGTACCACCAGCTGGAGTTCGATACCCGCCTGTGGCTGACGCACCTTTCGTTAAAAGGTTCTGCGTAGCAGCGCACTGGTTTTGTCATGTTGGCATGCTACAGTGGCGGCAGTTTCCCTTTTACGGAGTACGACAACGTCCATGATACGTTTCGCAGTCGTTGGCACCAACTGGATCACCCGCCAGTTCGTTGATGCCGCCCATGAGACGGGTAAATACAAGCTCACCGCCGTTTATTCCCGCAGCCTCGAACAGGCCCAAATCTTCGCCAGCGATTACCCCGTCGAGCATCTGTTTACCTCTCTTGAGGAGATGGCGCAGAGCGAAGCGATTGACGCGGTGTATATCGCCAGCCCGAACTCGCTGCATTTCCCGCAAACGCAACTGTTCCTCAGCCATAAAAAGCACGTTATCTGCGAGAAGCCGCTGGCCTCCAACCTGCGTGAAGCGGAAGCCGCCATCGCCTGCGCCCGGGAAAACCAGGTGGTGCTGTTCGAGGCCTTCAAAACCGCCAGCCTGCCCAACTTCCTGCAGCTGCAGCAGTCGCTGAACAAAGTGGGCAAACTGCGCAAGGCGTTGCTCAACTACTGCCAGTACTCCTCGCGCTACCAGCGCTACCTGGACGGCGAGAACCCCAACACCTTTAACCCGGCGTTCTCCAACGGCTCGATTATGGATATCGGTTTCTACTGCCTCGCCGCCGCGGTGGCGCTGTGGGGCGAGCCGCTGAGCGTTAAGGCCACGGCCAGCCTGCTGGACAGCGGCGTTGACGCGCACGGCGTCGCAGTGCTGGAGTACGGCGACTTCAGCGTGACGCTGCAGCACTCCAAGGTCAGCGATTCGGTGCTGCCAAGCGAAATCCAGGGCGAGGCCGGCTCGCTGGTTATCGAGAAAATCTCCGAGTGCCAGAAGGTGTCGTTTGTGCCGCGCGGCAGCAAAGCGCAGGAGCTCACCCAGCCGCAGCATATCAATACTATGCTGTATGAAGCGGACACCTTCGCCCGGCTGGTGGAAACCGGTGACGTTAACCATCCGGGGCTTGAGGTGAGCCGCATTACGGCAAAACTCTCGACCGAAATCCGTCGTCAGACCGGCGTCACCTTCCCGGCCGACGCCTGACAACGGGGACTCCCGCGTAAAGGAATGTAAAACAGAGGTTACGGGCCCTTGATCCATTGACGGAATCGATGGCCTGTAATATTTTGTCACACGCAAAGGGGAGTAACTTCCTTGCCGGTGGATCGTCATTACGATGCGTGCAAAACCGCATCCGGTCGCCGGGCAACCAGAAAGGAATACGTCAGCGTATTCCTTTTACGTTGTAAGTGAGACCTTGCCGGAAGGCGAGGTCTATGCATAAAACGCTGCGGCTGTCGTCTTCTGACGTCAGCCGTTTTTGTTTTATGTGTAAGGAAAAACTATGAATACAGTCGGCACACCGCTTCTGTGGGGCGGATTCGCTGTGGTGGTGGTCATCATGTTGGCTATCGATCTGCTGCTACAGGGACGCCGCGGCGCCCACACCATGACCATGAAGCAGGCTGCGGGCTGGTCCATCGTCTGGGTCACCCTTTCGCTGCTGTTTAACCTGGCGTTCTGGTGGTATCTGGCGACGACCCAGGGCCGCGCGGTAGCGGACACTCAGGCCATGGCGTTTCTCACCGGCTACCTGATCGAGAAATCGCTGGCGGTGGATAACGTCTTCGTCTGGCTGATGCTGTTCAGCTATTTTGCCGTTCCGGCGGCGCTGCAGCGTCGGGTGCTGGTCTACGGCGTGCTCGGGGCGATCGTTTTGCGTACCGTCATGATCTTCACCGGCAGCTGGCTTATCTCCCAGTTTGAGTGGCTGCTGTACCTCTTCGGCGCGTTCCTGCTGTTTACCGGCGTGAAGATGGCGCTGGCGAAAGAAGACGGCGGCGCCATCGGCGATAAGCCGCTGGTACGCTGGCTGCGCGGCCATCTGCGGATGACCGACAAAATTGAAAACGAGCGCTTCTTTATCCGCAGAAACGGCCTGCTGTTCGCAACGCCGCTGCTGCTGGTGCTGATTCTGGTAGAACTGAGCGACGTGATTTTCGCCGTCGACAGCATCCCGGCGATTTTCGCGGTCACCACCGACCCGTTCATCGTGCTGACCTCAAACCTGTTCGCGATTCTGGGGCTGCGCGCGATGTACTTCCTGCTGGCCGGCGTGGCGGAGCGCTTCTCCATGCTGAAGTACGGGCTGTCGGTTATCCTGGTGTTTATCGGTATTAAGATGCTGATCGTCGATTTCTACCATATCCCGATCGCCATTTCTCTCGGGGTCGTGTTTGGAATTCTGGTCCTGACGCTGGTCATTAACGCGTGGGTAAACCACCAGAACGATAAAAAGCACAAGCGCCTTCCTGAATAATGTCCCTCCCCCGGCGGCTCGCGCCGCCGGGCGGAACGAATGCGCAGCATGTCAAAATAATGTTGCAAATTAGTTATAAAATAAGACACCACCGAAAAAAACAACATTTTGTCCTTTCCCGGCGCGGCATCTTCCTTATACTCGACCAGGCAAACACATGTTACATCCTGTTAAACGTGGCCAGAGAGCCGCCGGGATGCAATCACATCACACTCAAAGGAAGAGCCTATGACTTCTCAACGTCATTCGGGGCTGTTGCAGCGCGTTGCGCAAGGCAGCCTGGTTAAGCAAATTCTCGTCGGCCTGATTCTGGGCATTTTACTGGCATGGATCTCAAAACCCGCCGCTGAGGCCGCCGGCCTGCTGGGTACGCTGTTCGTCGGCGCGCTGAAGGCCGTGGCGCCGCTGCTGGTGCTGATGCTGGTGATGGCGTCTATCGCTAATCATCAGCACGGGCAGAAAACCAGTATCCGCCCGATTCTGTTCTTATACCTGCTGGGCACCTTCTCCGCGGCGCTGGCGGCGGTCGTGTTCAGCTTCCTGTTTCCATCAACGCTGCACCTGACCACCGGTGCCACCGATATCTCTCCGCCGTCGGGCATTGTGGAGGTACTGCGCGGCCTGCTGATGAGCATGGTATCGAACCCGATAACCGCGCTGGCGAACGCCAACTACATCGGCATTCTGGTCTGGGCCGTGGGTCTGGGCTTTGCGCTGCGCCACGGCAGCGAATCCACCAAAAACCTGGTCAACGACATCTCTAACGCCGTGACCTTTATGGTGAAGCTGGTGATTCGCTTTGCGCCCATCGGGATTTTCGGTCTGGTCTCCTCGACGCTTGCCACCACCGGTTTTGAAACCCTGTGGAGCTACGCGCAGCTGCTGATGGTGCTGGTTGGCTGTATGCTGCTGGTCGCGCTGGTGGTAAACCCGCTGCTGGTATTCTGGAAAATCCGCCGCAACCCGTATCCGCTGGTGCTGACCTGCCTGCGTGAAAGCGGCGTGTATGCCTTCTTCACCCGCAGCTCGGCGGCCAACATTCCGGTCAACATGGCGCTGGCGGAAAAGCTGAACCTGGACCGCGACACCTATTCGGTTTCCATTCCGCTGGGCGCGACGATCAACATGGCGGGGGCGGCGATCACCATCACCGTGCTGACCCTGGCGGCCGTTTATACGCTGGGTATTCCGGTGGATCTGCCGACCGCGCTGCTGCTGAGCGTCGTGGCATCGCTGTGCGCCTGTGGCGCTTCCGGGGTGGCGGGCGGTTCGCTGCTGCTGATCCCGCTGGCGTGCAATATGTTCGGTATTCCTAACGATATTGCCATGCAGGTCGTGGCCGTCGGCTTTATCATCGGCGTGCTGCAGGACTCCTGCGAAACCGCGCTGAACTCCTCCACCGACGTGCTGTTTACCGCAGCGGCATGCCAGGCGGAAGACGAGCGTCTGGCAAGAAACGCGCTGCGTAGCTAAGCGTTTTCGAAGAGGTAATAAAAAACGGCGCTGTATAAGCGCCGTTCAGGTTGCTGACAAAGTGCGCTTTGTTCATGCCGGATGCGGCGTAAACGCCTTATCCGGCCTACAAAATATTGAAAATTCAATATATTGCGCAAACCCTGTAGGCCTGATAAGCGTAGCGCATCAGGCAATTTCGCGTTTGTCATCAGTCTGAAACGGCGCTGCATAAGCGCCGTTTTTTCGTTTTACAGCGTGACGCCGCTTTTAAATATCGCCAGTTCGCGGAAATCGTTGCGCTCGTTGCAGGTCTGTTTGCCGTTGGCGAACTCGACTAAGGTATCAATAAAGTCGTCGAGCACCTGCGGCATCGCTTTGCCGTGAATCAGCTGCCCGGCATCGAAGTCGATCCAGTGCTTTTTCTTCGCCGCCAGCTCGCTGTTGGTGGCGATTTTTACCGTCGGCACAAAGCCGCCGTACGGCGTACCGCGTCCGGTGCTGAACAGCACCATATGGCACCCGGCTCCCGCCAGCGCGCTGGTGGCGACCGCATCGTTACCCGGAGCGCTCAGCAGGTTAAGACCGTGGGTCTTCAGCCGTTCGCCGTAGCGCAGGACGTCAACCACCTGGCTTGAGCCCGCCTTCTGCGTGCAGCCCAGCGATTTCTCCTCAAGCGTAGTAATGCCGCCCGCTTTGTTGCCCGGCGACGGGTTCTCGTAAATAGGCTGATTATGTTCGATAAAGTACTGTTTGAAGTCGTTCACCATGGTGACCGTTTTCTCAAACGTCGCTTCGTCGCGGCAGTGGCTCATCAGGATCTGCTCGGCGCCGAACATCTCCGGCACTTCGGTCAGCACCGTCGTACCGCCGTGGCCGATCAGGTAATCCGAGAAGCGCCCCAGCATTGGGTTAGCGGTGATCCCCGACAGGCCGTCGGAGCCGCCGCACTCCAGACCAAACTTCAGCTCACTCAGCTTGCCCGGCTCGCGCCGGTCGTGGCGCATCACCTCATACAGTTGATGCATAAGCTCAAGCCCGGCCTCGACTTCATCGTCCTGCTTCTGGCAGACCATAAAGCGTACGCGCTCAGGACTGAACTCGCCCAGCGTTTCCCGGAACGCGTCGACCTGGTTGTTCTCGCAGCCCAGGCCAATCACCAGCACCGCCCCGGCGTTGGGGTGACGCACCATGTTCTGCAGCATCGTGCGGGTGTTGAGGTGATCGTCGCCGAGCTGGGAGCAGCCGTAGGTATGGCTGAACAGGAACGCGCCGTCGGTGCCTTCGGCATCGTGGGTTTCCTTCAAAAACCGGGTCAGGATCTGCCGGGCGATGCCGTTGACGCAGCCGACGGTCGGCAGGATCCACAGCTCGTTGCGTACCCCGACCTCGCCGTTGGCGCGGCGGTAGATCTGCACATCGCGATCCGCCCCCAGCGCCGCAGCCGCATGAAGATCCGGCTGATAGCTATACTCGTCGAGATCGCTCAGGTTAGTCCGCGTATTGTGGGAGTGAATATGTTCCCCGGGCGCAATGTCCGTCAGCGCATGACCGATGGGCAGACCATATTTAACGACGTTTTCCCCTTTCGCAATCGCGCGCAGGGCGAACTTATGCCCGCGCGCTACGTCGGACCGTAGCGTCACCGTCTGACCGTCGACCGTCACCCCGGTGCCCGCGGCGATATCGGCCAGCGCGACGACAACGTTGTCCAGCGAATGGATCTTGATGTATTGCATATCAACCAACCTCAGGCCTTAGTTCAGTTCAATGGCGAAGTAATCACGCGCATTGTTAAAGCAGATATTTCTCACCATTTCGCCCAGCAGCTGAATATCCGCAGGCGCTTCGCCAGCCGCCACCCAGCGGCCGATCATCTGGCACAGAATGCGGCGGAAATATTCATGACGGGTATAGGAGAGGAAGCTGCGGCTGTCGGTCAGCATACCGACGAAGCGGCTCAGCAGCCCCAGCTGCGCCAGCTGGGTCATCTGACGCTCCATGCCGTCTTTCTGATCGTTGAACCACCAGCCGGAACCAAACTGCATCTTGCCCGGCATCCCTTCGCCCTGGAAGTTGCCGGTCATGGTGCCAAGCACTTCGTTATCGCGCGGATTCAGACAGTAGAGAATGGTTTTCGGCAGCAGATTCTCTTCGTTCTGCTTGCTCAGCAATTTAGACAGCTCTTCCGCCACCGGGCGATCGTTGATGGAGTCAAAACCGACGTCCGGCCCCAGCAGCTTGAACTGGCGCTGGTTGTTGTTGCGCAGCGCGCCGATGTGGTACTGCTGCACCCAGCCGCGACGGGCATACTCCGCCCCCAGCCAGACCAGAACGGCGGTTTTAAACTGCGCCACCTCGTGCTTGCTGAGCGTCCCGCCGGAGAGACGGCGGGCCAGGATCGCGTCAAGCTCGGCGTCGCTCGCCTCGGCGAACAGCACGACGTCCAGCGCATGGTCAGAAACTTTACAGCCGTGGGCGGCAAAGTGATCCAGGCGGCGGGAGAGCGCGGTTTGCAGGTCGCTGAAGCGACGGATATCGGTATCGGAGACCGCGCCCAGCTTCGCCATGTAGTCGTTAAAGGTGGCCTGTTCGATGTTGAACGCTTTATCCGGGCGCCAGCTCGGCAGCACCTTAATGCTGAAGCTGCTGTCTTTGGCGACGGCGGCATGGTGCTCCAGCGAATCAATCGGATCGTCGGTGGTGCCGACCATCTTCACGTTCATCTGCTGCATAATGCCGCGCGCGGAGAAGGCGTCCTGCGCCAGCAGGTCGTTGCACTGGTTCCAGATCTCATCCGCGGTCGACGCAGAGAGCAGCTTACCGGTAATGCCAAACGGGCGGCGCAGTTCGAGGTGCGTCCAGTGGTACAGCGGGTTACCGATGGTGTGCGGTACGGTCGCCGCCCAGGCGTCGAACTTCTCGCGGTCCGACGCATCGCCGGTACACAGGCGTTCAGCCACGCCGTTGGTGCGCATCGCGCGCCATTTGTAGTGGTCGCCTTTCAGCCAGATGTCATACAGGTTTTTGAAGCGATAATTTTCGGCAATCTGCTGCGGCGGGAGGTGGCAGTGATAGTCGAAAATCGGCTGGTCTTTGGCGTAATCATGGTACAGACGGCGGGCAAATTCAGTATCAAGCAGAAAATCTTCGGTCATAAACGGCGTCATTATCGTCTTCCTCTTAACGAGTGATGAGATGCTTAACTGTCATGCTGACAAAGTTATCACACCAATTTCCAGTTACAGAGAATTATTTCGTGAGTTAGATCAATAAACGTCGACAAAAAAATCCTCACCAGAGGAGTAAAAATCGTCGCAAACCGCGCCGTTTCTGGCTTTCCATACCGCAGATAATGACCACACAAAGATTCACACATTTGTGATGTCACTCACCCTTTAAAGTTGTATGACAAGTTATCTTTTTGCCGTCGCAACATATAAACCGACGGAATGCATTGCCGGTGTCTCAGACATCGGATTTAGCGGTACGGATACCGACTCATGCACATACAGATAGGGCAAGGTTCGGGCCGCTCCGGGAGTTTCCCCCGGCGACGCCCTCCCGTTAAAAGACACCTGCCGACACCGGTTGAGATGTCATCGTGCTCTGGCGCGGAAATAACATAACGATGAGGTTTTACATGCGTAAAATTAAAGGGTTACGTTGGTACATGATAGCACTGGTGACGCTTGGCACCGTGCTGGGCTACCTGACGCGTAATACCGTGGCGGCGGCAGCGCCAACATTGATGCAAGAGCTGCACATCTCCACGCAGCAGTACTCCTATATCATCGCGGCTTACTCCGCGGCATACACCGTCATGCAGCCGGTGGCAGGCTACGTGCTGGACATCCTGGGCACCAAAATTGGCTACGCCTTCTTCGCTATCACCTGGGCTGTCTTCTGCGGCGCTACCGCGCTGGCGGGCAGCTGGGGCGGCCTGGCGCTGGCGCGCGGCGCGGTAGGCGCGGCGGAAGCGGCGATGATTCCGGCCGGCCTGAAGGCCAGCTCCGAATGGTTCCCGGCGAAAGAGCGTTCGATTGCGGTCGGCTACTTCAACGTCGGTTCGTCGATTGGCGCAATGATTGCGCCGCCGCTGGTGGTGTGGGCTATCGTGATGCACAGCTGGCAGATGGCGTTCATCATTTCCGGCGTGCTGAGCTTTGCCTGGGCGCTGGCGTGGATCTTCCTTTACAAACACCCGCGCGACCAGAAAAAGCTGAGCGACGAAGAACGCGCTTACATCATCGGCGGCCAGGAAGCGCAGCACCAGACCAACAACGCGAAGAAAATGTCGCCGTGGCAGATCCTGCGCACCCGTCAGTTCTGGGGCATCGCGCTGCCGCGTTTCCTGGCTGAACCGGCCTGGGGGACCTTCAACGCGTGGATCCCGCTGTTCATGTTTAAAGTCTACGGCTTTAACCTGAAAGAAATCGCAATGTTCGCCTGGATGCCGATGCTGTTCGCCGACCTCGGCTGTATCGTCGGGGGCTACCTGCCGCCGCTGTTCCAGCGCTGGTTTGGCGTAAACCTGATCGTTTCCCGTAAGATGGTAGTCACCATGGGCGCGCTGCTGATGATTGGCCCAGGCACCATCGGTCTGTTCACCAGCCCGTATGTGGCAATCGGCCTGCTGTGCATCGGTGGCTTTGCCCACCAGGCGCTGTCCGGCGCGCTGATTACGCTCTCTTCCGACGTCTTCGGACGTAACGAAGTGGCGACCGCGAACGGCCTGACCGGTATGGCGGCATGGACCGCGAGCACCCTGTTCGCTCTGGTGGTCGGCGCGCTGGCCGATACCATCGGCTTCAGCCCGCTGTTCGCCGTCCTGGCGGTGTTCGACCTGATGGGCGCCGTGGTTATCTGGACCGTGCTGAAGAACAAACCGGCCAACGAACTGGATCCAACCGTCGGCAAACCGGCGACGCAGAATTAATCGTCCTATCACATCTTGTGAAAAAGCCGCCGACCAGGGCGGCTTTTTCATGTCCCGCGCTGGAGAGTCCTTAGTAAAAGTGGTATAACAAATCTAATGTGACGACCCCTGTCTGGAGCGTATATGGAAATCACGGAACCCCGTAGATTGTATCAGCAGCTTGCTGCCGAGCTGAAAGATCGCATTGAGCAAGGCGTTTACCTTGTGGGCGATAAACTGCCTGCAGAACGTTTTATTGCCGACGAAAAAAATGTCAGCCGTACCGTCGTGCGCGAAGCGATCATCATGCTTGAAGTGGAAGGCTATGTTGAGGTGCGCAAAGGGTCCGGTATTCACGTCATCTCCAACCAGCCGAAGCACTACCACGCGCCGGATGAGTCCCTGGAATTCGCCAACTACGGACCGTTTGAGCTGCTGCAGGCGCGCCAGCTGATTGAGAGCAACATCGCTGAATTCGCCGCGACCCAGGTCACCAAACAGGACATCATGAAGCTGATGGAGATCCAGGAGAAAGCGCGCCACGAAAAATGCTTCCGCGACTCCGAATGGGATTTACAGTTTCACGTTCAGGTGGCGCTGGCGACCCAGAACACCGCGCTCGCGGCGATCGTCGAGAAAATGTGGACCCAGCGCGTGCATAACCCGTACTGGAAAAAACTCCACGAGCATATCGATTTACGCACCGTAGATAACTGGTGCGACGATCACGACGAGATCTTAAAAGCGCTGATCCGCAAGGATCCGCACGCGGCGAAACTGGCCATGTGGCAGCACCTGGAAAACACCAAGCAGATGCTGTTTAACGAAACCAGCGATGATTTCGAATTCAACGCCGACCGCTATCTGTTTGCGGAAAATCCGGTGGTTCACCTCGATACCGCCGCCAACGGCACGAAATAACGCGTTTTCTTGCCCACCGGCGCGGCGGGTGGGTAAGAAAAGCATTAATTGTGTCAGCATGTGTAAAATCCCTCGCCACACTCCCCGACAATCCGCAAAATCGTTACGTATGAGATAACATTTTCTCTGACGCACGCGCAGAGCCTTTGTTACACTTAGACGCATTTTGTGGTGAGCCTGCCCGGCGCAGACCCACATCAGACATGGAAAAGTTCAGCACGCGCTGCGAGCGACCATAATAAAAAGATGATAACTGTCGCATGTTGTGTTTTGCGTTCAGGCGTGACGTTAATCGATGTACCAGGAATCGTGAATGGAACTGTTAACCCAATTGCTGAGTGCCTTATGGAGCCAGGATTTTGAAACCCTGGCCAACCCCTCCATGATCGGCATGCTCTACTTCGTGTTGTTTATGATCCTGTTCCTTGAGAACGGACTGTTACCCGCGGCTTTTCTGCCAGGCGACAGCCTGCTGGTGCTGGTTGGCGTACTGATAGCCAAAGGCGCAATGGGGTACCCGGAAACCTTACTGCTGCTGACCGTCGCGGCAAGCCTCGGCTGCTGGGTGAGCTATATCCAGGGGCGCTGGCTAGGCAATACCCGGATAGTGCAAAACTGGCTGTCCCATCTGCCCGCCCACTACCACCAGCGCGCCCATCATCTGTTTCACAAGCACGGGCTTTCCGCGCTGCTGATTGGCCGCTTTATCGCATTCGTACGCACCCTGCTGCCGACCATTGCCGGGCTGTCTGGCCTGAGCAGCGCCCGCTTTCAGTTCTTCAACTGGATGAGCGGCCTGCTGTGGGTGCTCATTCTCACGGCCCTCGGCTACCTGCTGGGCAAAACGCCCGTTTTCCAGAAATATGAAGACCAGCTGATGTCGTGCCTGATGCTGCTGCCGGTTGTCCTTCTGGTCTTTGGCCTGATAGGTTCGCTGGTCGTCCTGTGGAAGAAAAAATACGGTCAACGGGGCTGAGCATGGGTTTGCAGAACATGACCTTACGCCGCTTCACCCTCAGCATGAGCGCCCTGCTGCTGCTGTGCGCGCTGCTGTGGCTATGGGCGGCGCTGGAGCAACAGGAGTCGAGCCTGGCTATCCGACCGGTCACGCCGAACACCAGCATGCCGGACGGTTTTTCCATTTGGCACCACCTCGACGCTAACGGTATCCGCTTTAAAAGCATCACGCCGCAGGACGATGCGTTAGTCATTAAATTTGAATCCAGCGAGCAGAGCGCCGCGGCGAAAGAGGTGCTCGACCGTTCGCTGCCCCACGGCTATGTCATTGCGCTGCAAGAAGATGATGCGATCGCGCCGCAGTGGCTTTCGCGCCTGCGCGACGCACCGCACCGCCTGGGGTAGTACGCCCCTCCAGGATTCTGAATCTGCGCATCCGCGTTGGTGATTTCGCGTTTACTCACTATCATTGAGTAATTGGGAGCAACCAGTACTATGATAATGACTGGTCTGGGCAACGCAGCGGCGACGCCCTTGCACAACGGAAGGTTTCACCTATGACATACCGCACTGTTCTGGCACTGGCCCTGGTTTCCCTGAGCGCCGGTGCTTACGCCTCATCACCGTGCCTGGAAAAGCAGCAGGACATCCAGCGCGAGATCCACTACGCCGAAAAGCATCACAACCAGAGTCGTATTGATGGCCTGAACAAAGCGTTACGTGAAGTCAAAGCGAAGTGCAACGACGGCCAGCTGCGCGCTGAGCATCAGAAGAAAATCGACAGGCAAAAAGACGAAATCGCCGAGCGCCGCCGCGAGCTTGATGAAGCCAAAGCGAAAGGCGACGCGGACAAAATCAGCAAACGTGAGCATAAGCTCAATGAAGCGCAGGAAGAGTTAAAAGCGCTTGAATCCCGCGATTACTAAGCAACGGAAAGAGAGGAAGAGGATCATGTCAAAAGATACCACATCTGAAAACTTACGCGCTGAACTGAAATCCCTGGCAGACACGCTGGAAGAGGTGCTGAACAGCTCTTCGGACAAATCGAAAGAAGAGGTCAGCAAGCTGCGCAGCAAAGCCGAGCGCGCGCTGAAAGAGAGCCGTAACCGCCTGGGCGAAACCAGCGACGCCATTGCCAAACAGACCCGCGAAGCCGCTGCCCGCGCCGATGAGTACGTACATGACAACCCGTGGACCGGCGTTGGCATCGGCGCGGCCGTCGGCCTGGTGCTGGGCGTACTGCTGACGCGTCGCTAATCATGTCTGAGTCACATCACGCGCAAGGGCCTGGCAAGAACCTTTTCGGCATCGGACAACGCATCGTCACGCTGGTCGTCGGGATAGTGGAAACCCGCCTGCGGCTGGCCGTCGTTGAGCTGGAAGAGGAAAAAGCCAACCTTGTCGGGCTGCTGCTGCTGCTGGGGCTGACCCTGCTGTTTACCACCTTCGGACTGATGAGCCTGCTGGTGCTGGTCATCTGGGGCATCGACCCGCAGTATCGCCTTAATGCGCTTATCATCACCACGGTGGCGCTGCTGGCGCTGGCGCTGATCGGCGGGCTGCTGACGCTTCGCCGCGCGCGGCGCTCAACCCTGCTGCGCCTGACCCGCCGGGAGCTGGCGAACGACCGCGAGTTGCTGGAGAACCCCCGTGAGTAGCGCAAAGGAACGCCAGCGGCGCAAAACGCTGCTGCTGCGACAGATCCAGCAGCAGCGCCTCGATCTCGCCGCCAGCCGCCGCGACTGGCTTGAGGCGTCGCAGCCGCTGGATCGCGGCTGGAACACACTGCTGACCCTGCGCTCGTGGGCGCTGGCCGGCAGCAGCGCGCTGGCGGTCTGGTCCGTACGCCATCCCCGGCGGCTGGTGCGCTGGGCGAAACGCGGCGTCGGCGTCTGGAGCACCTGGCGGCTGGTCCGCAACCTGCTGCGCTAAACCCGCCCCCCTTCCCGCTATCACTCAATATCTTTGAAGAAGAACGACAGTTTTCCTTGCTAACAATCGTCACACACCCCGATTACACTTCTCTCCATCGACAGCAACTACGCGGTATCCCCGCGAAATTGCACGCTAAATCAATACAGCCGCCCATGGGGTTATCTGGAGAGTAAGATGAAAAAATTAGAAGATGTTGGTGTACTGGTAGCACGCATTCTGATGCCAATCCTGTTTGTCACCGCAGGTTGGGGAAAAATCACTGGTTATGCGGGTACCCAACAGTATATGGAAGCCATGGGCGTCCCGGGCGCGCTGCTGCCACTGACTATCCTGCTCGAGTTTGGCGGCGGTCTGGCTATCCTGTTCGGTTTCCTGACCCGTACTACGGCAATTATCACCGCAGGTTTTACGCTGCTGACCGCGTTCCTTTTCCACAGCAACTTTGCTGAGGGCGTTAACTCGCTGATGTTCATGAAAAACCTGACCATCGCAGGCGGCTTCCTGCTGCTGGCGCTGACCGGACCGGGCGCCTTCAGCCTTGACCGCGTACTGAACAAAAAGTGGTAAGCTATCTATACTGATGCAGAGAAAAGCGAGGAGAAATCTCCTCGCTTTTGCCATCTGCAGGAGGAAAGAAACATGGGACAACTGATTGACGGCGTCTGGCATGATGTCTGGTATGACACCAAATCCACCGGGGGACAGTTCAGGCGCTCAGTTTCGGCATTTCGCAACTGGCTGACGGCCGACGGCGCTGCCGGTCCTTCTGGCGAAGGCGGTTTTGCCGCAGAAAAAGGCAGATACCACCTGTACGTTTCGCTTGCCTGCCCGTGGGCGCACCGCACCTTAATCATGCGCAAGCTGAAAGGGCTGGAGCCGTTTATTGACGTTTCCGTGGTGCATCCGCTGATGCTGGAAAACGGCTGGACCTTCGCTGACGACTTCCCCGCGGCGACCGGCGACAGCCTCTATCAGCATGAGTTTCTTTATCAGCTGTACCTGCACGCCGACCCGCACTACAGCGGCCGCGTAACGGTGCCGGTGCTGTGGGATAAGAAAAACCACACCATCGTCAGCAACGAATCGGCAGAAATTATTCGCATGTTCAATACCGCTTTCGACGCCCAGGGCGCGCGGGCGGGCGATTACTATCCGCCGGCGCTGCGCGGCCAGATTGATGAGCTTAACGGCTGGATCTACGACAACGTCAATAACGGCGTCTATAAAGCCGGGTTCGCCACCAGCCAGCAGGCCTATGACGAGGCGGTCGCCAGCGTCTTTACCGCCCTCGAGAGGTTAGAGCAGATCCTCGGCCAGCACCGCTATCTGACCGGCAGTCAGCTGACCGAAGCGGATATTCGCCTGTGGACCACGCTGGTACGCTTCGACCCGGTGTATGTCACCCACTTCAAATGCGATAAACACCGCATTAGCGACTACCCGAACCTGTACGGCTTCCTGCGCGATCTTTACCAGCATCCGGGCGTTGCGGAAACCGTCAATTTCGACCACATCCGCAGCCACTACTACCGCAGCCACAAGACGATCAACCCGACCGGCATTATCTCGGTCGGCCCGTGGCAGGATCTCGACGCGCCGCATGGACGGGACGCCCGCTTCGCTTAAAACATTCAGGGCATCACCAGATGCCCTTTTTTATTTCGCCATCACCGTCTATCCTTACTTCGATCGCTTAAAAAACAAGTGATTAACCGTTGAATGAGGCAAGGAACATGGACTGGTATCTAAAAGTACTGAAAAATTATGTCGGTTTTGGCGGGCGGGCGCGTCGTAAGGAATACTGGATGTTCGTACTGGTGAGCTTCATTCTTGCCGCGGTACTCAGCATTATCGATAAAATGCTGGGCTGGGAGCGGGCGGCGGGTGAAGGCGTGCTGACGTCGGTGTACGGGCTGCTGGTGCTGATCCCGACGTGGGCGGTGCAGTTTCGCCGTCTGCACGATACCGACCGCTCGGCGTGGTGGCTCCTGCTGCTACTTATCCCGGTAGTCGGCTGGATTGTTATCCTGATCTTCAACTGCCAGAGCGGAACGCCTGCCGATAACCGCTTTGGTCCTGACCCGAAACTCAGCGCCTGACGTCATGATTCGCCGGGCGGCGCTCGTCCGCCCGGTTCATCTTGCCGGTTACGCTATTTCCCGGCGAACAGTTTGGGAATTTCGCGCAGGCACCAGGCTTTGGCTTCGCCCATGCTGTCGCGTCGCCAGGCCATAATGATATCCACCTCGCTGGTGTACTCCGGGCTGACGACGCGCAGCCGCCCTTCGGCAATATCCTGTTCGACCAGCGGATAGGGTATGGTCGCGACACCAAGACCTGCCAGCAGCGCCTGGCGCTTATCCTCAATGGTGCTGACCGTCAGACGCGGCTGCTTGTCGAGCAGCTGCACCGTGAGCACCGGACGCTCCCGGGCGGTATCCGCCACCGCCACGCCGCGATACTTCACGCGCGTCACTTCGGATAACGGTTCCGGTTCCTGGTGAATGGGGTGGTCAGGCGCAGCCACGTATACGTTCATCACCGAGTAGAGCTTGCGGGAGTTTATCTCCGATGACGAGCGAAAATGCATGTCGGGGGCGATGACAATGTCCGCCCGCCCCTGCTCCAGGCGCTCCCATGAGCCCGCCAGCACTTCGGTAATAAACGACAGCTGGGTATTGGCCTTTGCCGCCAGCTTTTCGACCAGCGGGAACAGCGCGGGCGTTGGCACCAGCGCTTCGCTAACGATAGTCAGGTGCGTTTCCCACCCGCGCGCCAGCGCTTCGGCATCGGTCGTCAATTTATCCGCTGCTTCCAGCAGAACGCGGCCGCGCTCCAGCAGCATCCGCCCGACGTTGGTAAATTTCGTACGATGGCCGGAGCGGTCAAACAGCACCACATCCAGCTCCTCTTCCAGCTTCTGCATGGTATAGCTGAGGGCTGAAGGCACGCGGCCCAGCTCATCCGCCGCGGCCGCAAAGCTGCCGCGTCTGTCGATGGCGTCCATCACCCGCAGCGCTTCCAGCGTTAATGCTCTTTCTTTAGCCATAGCGTTCTCATTCAGTAAATTTGAACATACCAGGCAGAATATCTGGCTAACAATGCAGCGTCCAGCCCCTTAACATAAAAGGAAGTAAAGAGAGGTCAAGAACTATGATTACGACACGAACAGCCAAACAGTGCGGAAAAGCAGATTTCGGCTGGCTACAGGCCCGATACACCTTTTCCTTTGGACACTACTTCGACCCGAAGCTGCTCGGCTATGCCTCCCTGCGCGTCCTCAACCAGGAGGTCCTCGCCCCCGGCGCGTCGTTCCAGCCGCGCGCCTATCCGAAGGTCGATATTCTCAACCTGATCCTGGAAGGCGAAGCGGAGTACCGCGACAGCGAAGGCCGCCACGTTCAGGCGAAAGCGGGCGAAGCGCTGCTTATCGCCACCCAGCCAGGGGTGAGCTATAGCGAACATAACCTGAGTAAAGAACGCCCGCTGACCCGTATGCAGCTGTGGCTGGATGCCTGCCCGGAGCGTGAAAACGCGCTGGTGCAGAAGCTGACGCTGACCGACGCCGCCCAACAGCTGCTGGCCTCGCCGGACGGCAGCCAGGGCAGCCTGCAGCTGCGCCAGCAGGTGTGGCTCCACCAGATCCAGCTGGAGAAGGGACAGCAGCTGAGCTTCCAGCTTCACGGCCCGCGCGCCTACCTGCAGTCCATCCACGGCACGGTGCATGCGTTAACGCCGCAGGAAGAGAAAGAGGCGTTGACCTGCGGCGATGGCGCTTTTATTCGTGATGAGGCTAACATTACGCTGGTTGCCGATACGCCGCTGCGCGCTTTGCTGATAGATTTACCGGTGTAGTGATTACACACGGAGGCGGAAGTTAGTGAGTAAGAAGCACACGAAGAAAACAGCGCAATTTAACGCTGTTACAGCACCTGAAACGCCGGAAACCGCCGTTTCAGCGGTCTTCGGTTTTGAAGATATGCTCGGCGAGCTGGAGGCTATCGTCGCCGAAGCCGAAGTCAGGCTGGCGCAGGAAGCTGCCCTGGCATGATGAGATAAACCCCGGCAAGCCGGGGTTTATTACGTTTATGACGCCTTCTTCGCCATGATGTCGATGATCTGCCGGTCGGTTTGCTGCATGGCGTTGCAGGCCAGCGCGCAGAGGTTCGATACCGAGTCTTCAACGTCGTGCGCCACAATCCCTTCATCCCCGGTGACCGCCGTATCATCCAGCGCCATCAGCACCGCTTTCCAGGCCGACGACGCGCTGGTGGAAACCTTCATCGCGCAGCTGTTGGAGGCGCCATCGCAGATAATCCCGCTGACGTCGCCAATCATGCTGCCGATCGCTTTCGCCAGCGTCTCGTACCGCCCGTCCACCAGCCAGCTCATCCCCGCCGCGGCCCCCATTGACGCCGTGGTCGCCGCGCAGAGCGCGGACAGGCGCGGCAGTTGGGCGTGGATGTAGATGGCGCTCAGGTGGGACAGCATCAGCGCTCTGGCGAGACGTTCGTCATCGGCGTTGAAATGCTCAGCGACCACCACCACCGGCATGGTGGCGGCGATGCCCTGATTCCCTGATCCTGAATTGCTCATCGCCGGCAGCGAGGCGCCGCCCATGCGCGCATCCGACGCCGCCGCGGTGCGAATCACTATCTCCGAGGAGAGATCGTAAGCCATCAGCCCACGCTCGCACTGTTTTTCCAGCGTCGCGCCGATGTGCAGCCCCCACTTACCCAGCAGACCTTCACGAGAAAGCGCATCGTTCAGCGTCGCCGCATTGAGGATAAAACGGATCTCCTCGAACGGAACATGCTCAATAAAATTGAGAATATCGGCAAGCGAGGTCTGCGCCATCACGGCCAGCGGATCGCTATCCTCCTGCGCATCCGCCGGGTCCTCGTGGGTGAACAGCGTTTCGCCCTGCTTTTCGATGGCGATAACGCGGGTGTGGCCGCCGGCAATGGTGGCGCTCGCCCAGCGCTCCCCGCACCAGACTTTCGCGCGGGAGTACAGCAGCTCGTCGCAGGACGCTTCGACCCGGACGCACACCTTCCCCTCCGCCAGCAGGCGTTTTGCCTGCGTGATGGCCTCCGGCGTCGCCCGTTTGAGCACCTCCAGCCCGGCCTGCGGGTCGCCGCCCAGGGCACCCAGCGCAGCGGCGACGGGCAGCCCCACCATGCCGGTTCCAGGAACGGTGACCCCCATTCCGTTTTTCATCAGGTTAGGGGAAACCCAGGCTTCAATGCGTTCAATCTCGCCGTCCAGCTGCGCGGCCGCCACGGCGCTTGCCAGCGCCAGTGAAACAGGCTCCGTGCAACCCAGCGCAGGCTTCACCTCTTCCTGCACGGCGCGGATAAACTTTTTCCATAACGGAGAACATTCAGGGTTCAACATACAATCAACCTTCACTCTTACTCAGGGAACAGACTTTCCCGCATCAGGAAAATGCGAGAAACGGCGATACGCACAGCAGCAGACCGGTGATGATGATTATCATCAGCGAAACGCCTTTGTACTTGTGCAGCGCAGGCACCTTGTAGACCAGCCAGGCCGGAATCAGGCAACCCACCATGCCAAAAATAGGGCTGCAGATAGAGGTGAAGCTCAGCACCGGGGCGTTAAGCACGATGGCGCTCCAGGCGAGCAGAATGGCAAACACCATGATCCCGCGCTGGACGTGCTTTTCATTGATCCGATCCGCCGGAAATTTACGGCGCAGCAGGTTCATCACAATGCCCTGGGTCGCTTCACGAAAACCGAGGTACACGCCGAAAAAGGCGGTCATCACGGCAAAGATATTCAGGATAACGCTGACGATTTTTACCCAACCGGCGCCGTCGCCGCTGATAAACTGCGCCGCGATAGCCAGCGCGGAGATATTCTGTTCGTAGGCCTTAACCGCCTCTTCATGACCCATCGCCAGGGTAAAGGACACCGCGTAGAAAAAGACCGTCACAAACAGAATGACAAAGGCAATGTTCATCGCCCGCAGCGCCTTATAGCGCGCCACTTCCGGCGACTTTTCGCGAGAGCGGTAGGAAATCACCATCGGGCTTAAGGTCTGAATAAACAGAATCGAGGTCAGGGTAAAGGGCAGCGTAATAATGGCGTTTTTAATCAGCAGCCCCATCGGCGGCAACGACCCTGCGTTGTACAGATGCCACAGGCCGACCATCGAGACGCCGAGCGCCGCGACCACCAGCAGCTTGGTCAACACCATGCCGGTGGAGATTTTGAACAGCAGCTTCTCGCCGCGCGACGAAATAGCGACCAGGATGCAGATAAGCGCCAGACCGTAGAACGGGCTGTCGGACAGCAGGCCGCTGGTCACGCCAAAGGTGTGTAAATAGGACGCGCTGTCGTTGGTGATCGCCGTGGAATAAACGAACATCCAGATAACCAGCATCACAAAATAGAGCGCGCCTAACAGAATGCCCCAGTTTTTACCCAGATAACCGCTAATCACGCTCGGGTAATCTTTGCATTCAGGGGATTCTGCAAGGGTATTAATAAATAAGCGCTGGAATAAATACATGGCCGGGTAGCCAATAATGGAGGAGAGCAAAAAGACCCACAGCCCCATTAATCCTACCTGTACCGGTAAAAAGACAATGCCCGCGCCGATAGCCATCCCGATACTCATAATGACCCAACCGGTATCCGTGCTATCGAATTTAATGGCTTCCTTCCATTCGCTCTCCGTCATATTTACCCGACGGCCGGGCGTAATACCATCCACAACGACGCTAGTGTTTGTAGCCGTTTCCATAAAGATCTCGCTTGTAGGTAGAGGTTTTATTATTTTTTCGAACCGCGTCAAGGCGATGCGCGGCGCGTAGCGCAGGCGAGTTATTGGAATGAGAAAATCATACTCGCGAGGACGGAGAAAAAAATCGCCATTATGGTGATAATTTGCTTATCCCGGGGAAAAGTTTTTATAACGAGGAATGAAAATAGAAAACTATTCTACCAACGCCGTATGTGAGAAGGAGATCACACAACGAAATTATGGGTAAAAAAATACCCCGGCCATAATGACCGGGGTATTTCCATCATGCTTAGTTTGTCGCGGCCTGGACCAGATCGTCGCGAACCTGCTTGCGCTGCTCCGGCGTCAGTACCTGGTTGACGTCGAAATAGTATTTCACACGGTAGTAGCGCACCTGCTGATCCACTTTGCTAAATGCGGCCAGCTGATCTTTCACCGCTTTCTCGTTCCATTTCCCGGACTGGATAACATCGATCAGCGCGCCGTCCTTAACGTCTTTCATGGAAACCTGCTCAACGCTTTTCGCCATCTGATCGTGCAGGCTTTTGATTTTCGTTACCTGCTCGTTGCTCAGCTTCAGGTGCTGAACAATCGGGTCCTGCGAAGGCGCTGGCGCCACGTCAGCCGCCTGAGCAGTCATGGAGAAACCCGCAGCGGAAAGCAGCAGCACAGCAACACGCGTCATCTTTTTCATCATTTCATCCTGTAGAGAGCTTGCCAAAAAACAGCCTATTATTTTTCACCCTACCGTGAATGTATGTAATGAATTATTTATACAATTTTGTATGTAATGACGGTTGCTATTAGACGCAGACAACTTTAATCGCCAGCCCGCCGCGCGACGTTTCACGATATTTATCGTTCATATCCTTACCGGTTTCGTACATCGTCTCGATGACTTTATCCAGCGATACCCGAGGCTCAGACGTCCGGCGTAGCGCCATCCGCGCCGCATTGACCGCTTTTACGGCGTTAATGGCGTTGCGCTCAATGCACGGAATTTGCACCTGCCCGGCGACCGGATCGCAGGTCAGCCCAAGGTTATGCTCCATCGCAATTTCAGCCGCAATACACACCTGCCCAGGGCTGCCGCCCAGCAGCTCCGTCAGCCCCGCCGCCGCCATCGAACAGGCGACGCCTATCTCGCCCTGACAGCCCACCTCCGCTCCGGAAATGGACGCGTTCATTTTATACAAGGCGCCAATCGCGCCGGCGGCCAGCAGATAGCGGGCAATTGAGTTGGCGTTAACCGGGCGGCGGAACTTGTCGTAATAGGCCAGTACGGCGGGAATAATGCCGCAGGCGCCGTTGGTCGGCGCCGTGACGACCCGCCCACCGGCCGCATTTTCCTCGCTGACGGCCAGCGCAAACATATTAATCCAGTCGATAACGTTCATCGGGTCGCTGGACAGGCTATCGCTGGCGACCAGCATCCGGCGTAACGCAACGGCACGACGCGGCACGTTGAGCGGCCCCGGCAGCACGCCTTCGGTGTTCATACCGCGCGTAATTCCGGCCTGCATGACCGCCCAGAGGCGGGCAAACCCGGCGTCAATCTCTTCTCTGCTGCGCAGCGCCAGCTCATTTTGCAGCATCAGTCCGGAAACCGACAACCCGCTGCGTTCACACAGCGTCAGCAGCTCGCTGGCAGAGCGAAAGCCATACGGAACGGGCGTTTCGACCTCATGCCGCTGGCCAAAGCGCTCCTCTTCAACAATAAAACCACCGCCAATGGAGTAATAGGTTTTACTCAACAGCATCTCCTGCGCACGCCACGCGGTGATGCGCATCCCGTTTTCATGACGCGGGAGGGCGTCGGGATGGAAGACAATGCTGTCAGAGACGGGAAAATCAACCACATGTGCGCCGTTCGCCACCGGCAAGCGTCCGCTGCGCGTAACCTCCTGAATAAAAGCAGGCATGCTGTCGATATCCACATCCTGCGGCGAGCTGCCCGCCAGCCCCATCATGATGGCGCTATCGGTCGCATGACCTTTGCCGGTCAGCGACAGCGAACCATAGAGATCGACGGAAATTCGGGTCGTTGCCGGCAGAGCGCCGGAGTTTGCCAGAAGATCGATAAAACACTTGCCCGCGTTCATGGGCCCTACGGTATGGGAACTGGAAGGTCCAATACCTGTTTTAAAAATATCGAATGCGCTAATCATATCCACACCCTCGGATAGCCGTTCAGTGAAGACCAGGTTTCACACTCTTCATGGAGGCGGGGCGAGCCGAAGCTGCGCCCCGCAGAGGCTCGGTCAGGCGCCGCGTACCGCGATGGCTTCAATTTCCAGCTTCACATCCTTTGGCAAGCGGGCGACCTGCACGCAGCTGCGCGTCGGATAGGTAGCCTGATGCTCATCAAAGAACTGCTGATAGACCTGGTTAATGGCGGCAAAATCGTTCAGGTCGGTGATGAACACGGTCGTCTTCACAATACTGCCCACCTCTAACCCGGCGGCAACGACGATAGCCTTGACGTTTTCCAGGCTCAAACGCGCCTGATCGACCACATCGGCAGGGATATCCCCCGTCTGCGGACACACCGGGATCTGGCCTGACGTATACACCATGCCGCCCAGATCGATCCCCTGCACGTAGGGGCCGATGGCCCCGGGCGCGCGCTGTGTTTCAATATTTTTTCTCATGGTTCCTCCGGCGTTATAACGCCTGGGTGAAGGTTCGGGAGATCACGTCCTGCTGCTGTTCACGGGTAAGCGCGTTAAAGCGCACCGCATACCCGGAAACGCGAATCGTGAGGTTGGGGTACTTCTCGGGATGCTCAATGGCATCCAGCAGCATGTCGCGGTTCATGACGTTAACGTTGAGGTGCTGTCCGCCTTCGATGCTCTCCTCATGGTGGAAGTAGCCATCAAGCAGCCCCACCAGATTGGTTTTCCGCGCGCTGTCCTCTTTGCCCAGCGCCGCCGGGACAATGGAGAAGGTGTAGGAAATCCCGTCTTTGGCGTAGGCAAACGGCAGTTTCGCCACCGAGGTCAGCGAGGCCACCGCGCCCTTGCGATCGCGGCCGTGCATCGGGTTAGCGCCTGGCGCAAACGGCGTTCCCGCCCGGCGGCCATCCGGCGTATTGCCAGTTTTCTGGCCGTACACCACGTTGGAGGTGATGGTCAGAATCGACTGCGTCGGCACCGCGTTGCGGTAGGTCGGCAGCGCGCTAATCTTACGCATAAAGCGCTCGACCAGGTCGCAGGCGATGCTGTCCACGCGCTCGTCGTTGTTGCCGTACTGCGGGTACTCGCCCTCGATGACAAAATCGACCGCCAGCCCGTTGTGGTCACGAACCGGTTTCACCTTCGCGTACTTAATCGCCGACAGCGAATCCACCGCCACCGACAGCCCGGCGATACCGCAAGCCATCGTGCGGTGCACATCGCGGTCGTGCAGCGCCATCAGCGAAGCCTCGTAGCTGTACTTGTCGTGCATATAGTGGATAAGGTTCAGCGCGCTGATGTACTGCACCGCCAGCCAGTCCATGAAGTGATCCAGGCTCTCCATCACCGTGGCGTAGTCCAGCACGTCGTCCATTAACGGCGCGGTTTTCGGTCCGACCTGGATTTTCAGCTTCTCATCCACCCCGCCGTTGATTGCGTACAGCAGCGTTTTTGCGAGGTTGGCGCGGGCGCCGAAGAACTGCATCTGCTTGCCGATGACCATTGGGCTGACGCAGCAGGCGATGGCGTAATCGTCGCTGTTGAAGTCAGCGCGCATCAGATCGTCGTTTTCATACTGCAGCGAGGAGGTCGCAATCGACATTTGCGCGGCGTATTTTTTAAACGCGATCGGCAGCGCTTCTGACCAGAGGATCGTCAGGTTAGGCTCTGGCGCAGGCCCCATGGTATGCAGCGTGTGCAGATAGCGGAACGAGCTCTTCGTCACCAGCGTGCGGCCATCCAGCCCCATCCCGCCAATGACCTCCGTCGCCCAGATAGGGTCGCCGGAGAACAGCGAATCAAACTCCGGCGTGCGCAGGAAGCGCACCATGCGGATCTTCATGATGAAGTGGTCGATAAGCTCCTGGGCCTGGGTTTCGTTCAGACGCCCGGCGCGCATATCGCGCTCAATATAGATGTCGAGGAACGACGCCGTACGGCCTAGCGACATCGCGCCGCCGTTCTGCGATTTCACCGCCGCGAGGTAGGCGAAGTACAGCCACTGGATAGCCTCCTGGGCATTTTGCGCCGGACGGGAGATATCGCAGCCGTAGCTTGCCGCCATCTGCTGGATCTCCAGCAGCGCGCGGCGGTGCTCCGCCAGCTCTTCGCGCAGGCGAATGGTCGCCTCCAGATCTTCACCGCGCTGCAGGCGGGGCTGCAGATCGGCAAACTGCTGCTCGCGTTCGCGCACCAGATACGCAATACCGTACAGCGCCACGCGGCGATAGTCGCCGATGATGCGCCCGCGGCCGTAGCCGTCCGGTAAACCGGTGAGCACCCCGGATTTACGGCAGCGCAGCATATCCGGCGAATAGACGTCGAAGACGCCCTGGTTATGGGTTTTGCGCAGATGGGTAAACAGATGCTCAAACTGCGGGTCCATCTCACGACCATAGGCGTCGAACGAGCTTTTGATCATGTTGATGCCGCCGAACGGATGCAGCGCGCGCTTGAGCGGCTTATCCGTTTGCAGACCCACGATGGTTTCTAAGCGCTTGTCGATATAGCCCGGCGCGTGCGCAATGATGCTGGTCGCGACGTTGGTGTCGAAATCCACCGGCGCATGGGTGGCGTTTTCAAGGCGAATGCCCTCCATGACGTTTTCCCACAGCGCGGTGGTCGCAGGCGTGGCGTCGGCAAGGAAGGATTCATCGCCTTCATACGGGGTGTAGTTATTCTGGATAAAATCCCGAACGTTAATTTCGTTTTTCCACGCCGAACCGTTAAATCCCTGCCAGGCGTCGGTATACAGCATATCGCTGGTATCGATATTTACCTTCATGAAAATAGTCTCTCTGTAAATTAAGCGTATTCAGCTGGAGCGTTAATTTTTCCTAAATGAATGGCGTCCAACGCAATCATCTTTTCTTCATTGGTTGGAATAACGGCGCAGGCCGTTAGTGAATCCGCCTGAGAAATAATTCGCTCCCCGGCTTTACCCGGTAATTGGTTTTTGGCGGGGTCAAGCGTAACGCCTAACACCTGCAAATGTTCAACGACCAGTTGGCGAATTAACGTCGAGTTTTCGCCAATGCCGCCGGTAAAAATAATGCCATCGAGGCGTTTTAGCGCCATGGCGTGTCCGCCGATATGGCGGGCAATACGGTGAACAAAGGTTTTAATCGCCAGCCGGGCATGGTAATGCCCTTCATGCCAGGCTTTTTCCAGTGTGCGCAGATCGGACGAGAGCCCCGAGATGCCGAGCAGGCCGGACTCTTTGTTCACCACCCGCTCCAGATCGTTGAGGGTCTGGCCGGTCTGGCTGGCAATCCAGCTCATGGCGCCGAAGTCCACATCGCCGCAGCGGGTGCCCATCATCAGCCCTTCGAGCGGCGTCATCCCCATTGAGGTATCCACGCTCTTGCCGTTACGCACCGCGCAAATAGAGGCGCCGTTACCTAAGTGAGCAATCACCAACCCGGAGTCCTGCTCGTCGAGATTCAGCAGCGCATGGGCCTGCTGCGAGACATAGCGGTGCGACGTCCCGTGAAAGCCGTAGCGGCGCACGCCATGCTCTTCGAAGTAGCGCCACGGCAGGCCGTAGAGATAGGCTTCCGGCGCCAGCGTCTGGTGAAAGCTGGTATCAAATACCGCCACCTGCTTCACGCCCGGAAACAGATGCTTCGCCGACTCCACGCCGCTCAGGTTGGCGAAGTTATGCAATGGCGCCAGCGGCGATACCTGACGAATTAACTCGATAACCTCATCCGTAATTAAAACGGACTCATTAAAAATGCTGCCGCCGTGGGCAATACGGTGGCCAATCAGCGCCACGCTCTGCATTAAATTACGTTTTTCCAGTTCAACGGTAATCGTGCCGAGCGCACACTCATAATTCTGCTGGGGTAATTCAACAGGCTCATCGCCATTAAGGCTTAATGTCGCCCGTTCGGTATTAATACCTTCCGCAATACCTGTCAGTAATACATCCTGCGATTGTGCATCCATGACCGAAAATTTAATCGACGATGAACCGCAATTAATGACCAACACTACAGGGAATTCAATCATTCGGATTCTCCGCTCATCCTTATTTTGAGCTCTGTATACCTGAAGGATTCAGGCTGCAGCGCGGCAGCCTGAACGTGGACGGGTATAAGTGATTAGAACAGTTTGTAGACAATATTCAGAATGGTCAGCAGGCCAATCGCGGTGACAAACACGTTGTCCAGTTTGCCTTTGTATTTCGCCAGCGACGGCGCTTTACGAATGGCGTACATCGGCAGCAGGCACAGCAGAGAGGCGATGATCGGCGCGCCCATGGCTTCAATCAGGTCCAGAATGTTCGGGTTGGCGTAAGCCACCACCCAGGTGGAGCCCATGATGAAGACCATGCTGATGGTGTTCAGTTTGCCCGTAGAGACTTTGGTTTTATCGCCTTTGTAGCCAAACTTGAGGATCAGACCGTTGAGGCCTTCCAGCGTACCGAGGTAGTGGCCGAAGAAGGATTTGAAGATAGCGACCAGCGCGATAATGGACGCGCCGAACTCCAGCACAACAGCGAACGTGGATTTAGTGCCGGTCATGGTGGCGAAGTGGTTCGCCAGATAGGAGAGCACCGGAATGTTCTGCGCTTTCGCTTCCGCCATGTTCTGCGGAGAGAGCGTGAACAGGCAGCTGAAGGCGAAGAACATCACCACGGCGACCATCAGCATGCTGGCGCGGGAGATGATCTGCGAGCATTTCCGTTCGGTGTAGTCGTTACCATAGTCTTTTTCGTACTCTTCACGCTTGGAGACCACAAAAGAAGAGACGATCGGCGAGAAGTTAAAAGAGAACACCATGATGGAGATACCCAGCCACACGGTGACCAGAATACCGTCATGACCGGTAAAGGCGATGTCGCTCAGGTTGACCTGATCGATAACCGCAGAGTTCCAGTACGGGATCAGGGAGAGCGAAATCAGCACCAGGCTGGCGATAAACGGGAAGACCAGAAAGCTCATCACTTTCACCATCAGGTCTTTACCAAACCAGATGACAAACGCCATCAGCAGCAGCAGGAATAATGCCACCACCCCGCGGTTCAGCGCCGCGTAGCCCAGCTGGTTTTCCCAGAAGGTCATAAAGGTGTTGGTAATCGTCACGCCGTAGATCCACAGCAGCGGACAAATCGCAAAGAAGTACAGGAAGGTGATGACCACGCCGCCGGTTTTACCGAAGTGCTCTTCCACCGTCTCGGTAATGTTGCCGGACGGGTTTTTCCCCGACAGGCACAGGCGCGCCAGCGCGCGGTGGCAATAGAAGGCGATGGGGTACGCCAGCACCAGCATGATAAGGATTGGAATTAAGCCGCCGTAGCCTGCGCGGATGGGGAAGAACAAAACACCGGCGCCGATTGCGGTTCCGAAAAGCCCGAGCGTCCATGTGGTATCTGATTTACGCCATGCCGATGTTTTTGCCTGGCTGGCGACGAGGGTATCTGTATTACTCATATCGTGTCCTTAGCAAAAATGTTCCGTACCAGGTTCTGGTGTGGGGCGCTTACGCCCCAACAAATCCGGTAATTTGTGATACGCGGGAGAGGTCGATATTGCCGCCAGAAATAATGCTGACGGTCTTACGGCGCTGGATGTAGTCGTCCAGTTTTCCGCTGAGCAGCGCAGCGGAGGCCAACGCGCCCGCGCCTTCGGTGATCACCTTGTTGCGCTGGATCAGCGCAATCATGCTGTCGCGAATTTCGTCTTCGGTGACCAGCACGATGTCATCAACCAGCTCACTGACGATTTCAAACGTCAGATTTCCCGGACGCGCGACGTCGCAGCCGTCGGCAAGCGTTGCGCTGTTACGGTGGTTGGTAATTGCGCCCGCCTGCCAGGAGGCGGCCATACCGTGGACGTTTTCAGACTGAACGCCGATGATTTTAATCGTCGGGTTAATCGACTTAATGGCCGTCGCGATACCGGCAATTAAGCCGCCGCCGCCGATCGGTACGATAACGTTATCGACGTCATACAGATCCTGCAGAATTTCCAGACCAATAGTGCCCTGGCCGGCAATCACCTGCGCATCATCGTACGGCGGAATGAAAATACGGCCTTCCATTTCGACGATTTCACTGACTTTCGCGATGGTGTCGTTGAAGTTATCGCCGTGCAGCACCACTTCCGCGGAGTAATCCTGCGTTGCCGCGACCTTGGATTTCGGCGCGCCGCGCGGCATCACCACTTTGCCGTCGATACCTAGCATGGCGCAGGAGAGAGACACGCCCTGGGCATGGTTGCCCGCCGAGCAGGCCACCACGCCCTTGCGGCGTTCTTCCTGGGTTAAAGAGCTCAGTTTGTTAAAAGCGCCGCGAATTTTAAACGACCCGGTACGCTGCATATTTTCAAACTTGAGAAATATTTCACCTTTGCAACGCTCGCTCAGGTAATTAGAACGTGGCATACCTGTTTTATATATTTTACCTGCAAGGCGCTGCTTGGCCTGCTGAATATCTTCAAGGGTTACCGGGAGATCGTAAGTAATGTGCATATTATCCTCTTTTCAGGAATTCTTCTGATTTCAGGTAATAACAGGGCATAGAGGTCTGTTATACAGAACCTCGTCAATTCCAGATTAAATTAAAATTAAATATCTTCGACCAGCTGTCTTCGTCTTCTGCAATTTTGTGATGAATAACGTTTCGCCAGGTCTACCAGCACCGAGGCGGATTTTTTAAGTCGATAATTCTTTGACCATATTGCGGCATAGCGTGCTACCGGCAAAATATCCTTAACGGGTAAGGTAATAAATTGATCGGAACCGAACGGCGTTGTCATATCGCACGGAATAACCGTTAAGAAATCGGCATTCAGTACAAGGTTGTAAATTGTGACGACGGAATCGGTTTTGACAATATTTTCGATGTTGATGTGGTGTTTCTGGAGGATGGCGAGCAGTTCTTTGTAGTATCCCATTTCGGTGTGCGGAAGAACCCACTGTTCGTTTTTCAACGACTCCAGCGTTATCTCCCTGGCGCACGTTCGGGACTGACTGGCGACCACCACAAACTCCGATTCAAACATCGGCTCAACCTGCAGGTCCTGCAGCTGCATCTCGTCATCCAGCGTGCCGATGGCAAAATCCAGGCGCCCGTCACGCAGTGCGGGCAGGAAGGATGAGAGCTGCGCTTCAAACATGGACACCTGCGCTGTAGGAAACACCTCTTTGAAGGTTTTCATCATCCCCGGCAAAAAGGTGAAACCAATCAGCGACGGAAAACCGAACGACACGTCAACGACGCTACCCGAGCTCAGGCTGTTCATCTCGCTGACCATGTTTTTCATTTCCCGGGTAATGGACTCGGAGTATGCCAGCAGGACCTGACCTGCGCTGGTTAACGTCACACCGGTATTTTTGCGCACCATCAGCTCAATGCCAAAATAGGCTTCAATATCGCTGATAATTTTACTTACCGCCGGTTGGGTTAACCCAAGCTGTTTAGCCGCAGATCCGATAGAACCGCATCTAATGACCTCCTGAAAAACAACGAGGTGTTGTGTCTTTGGCAGAAGAACATTATCCATAGCACGTTTTCCATATTCCATTTTTCGCCGTGAATTCTAGTAAATAACCTGCATCGAGGTATGTGCGATGACTCACAATTTACCTGAACCCCTGTCCAACACAGGTCACAGAAAACAATTTTATCTTTTATATTCAATAAATTAACTGAGCACAAAACAGACGATTGCCTGACGCTAGTCAATAAATGACATGGGAATAACTTTATTTTATGGCGATAAAATTCCAGTCACTTTTTATTTAAAAAAGTCACAACTGGTTATATTTCAAACGATTTAAGGATAAACTCTACTCACCTAACCATATTATAATTTTAAAAAATAAAATTATTTTAAAAAGAAAATAAAAGATTCATTATAAATACGATTGCCATCACATGAGTTGTTACTCATTCATCGCCTGGCGGGTTTTCATTATCAATAAATTAAAACAACAATAACAATTGAGTGAAAAATAAAACAATTGCATAACCATCCCCAAAAGCAGGCACAAAAAAGCCCCATCTGGAGAAATGGGGCTTTCAGGCGAGGGTCCGTTATTTATACAAAATGGCCGTACCATCCCACTGGCTGGAGTCTGATGGGTTGCCCAGCGCAACAATCCGATAGTGACCCGCATGCTCTTGCGCCGCTTTCGCTTTCAGCGCATGGATTGCGTCGTCGGTTGAGCCTTCAATCCCGGAAACCTGGACGGTTCCCATTTCCTGCAATTGCGCCGCCTGTTCGGAATTTACCTGTTTTGGCCCCGCTGCCAGAGCAGCACCAGAAAGCAGTATAAACACCACACCGGTAAGCAGAGAAGTCGCTTTCATTTCTCAATCTCCTCATGACTCGACATCTACGTTAATAAGTATGACTCGTCGTCGGTCACCCGAAAGCGGACAAATGCAAAGTCGTTTAATCTTTGTGGCAGGATTGTGGAGAAGTGATGTCAATGGGTAACGGAATCCCGTCAAACAGCAAAAACATCGCATCGACATAAGATCCGGCAGGTAAGGTTCAGTTGAGCGCAGCTTGGCCAGTAGACCTTTTTTGGCCCGGGTAATGGACAAACCGCACCAGGGTAGGATTTACGGCACGAGTATACGTATACGAGAATGAGTTTCCATCCCTTTAGAGTCTACACTCATATGTCTGATTCAGGTAAGACCTTTCGGACTAAAGTCTTGCACCGACACCCCCCCTAAATATAATCCTAATTTTATTCTATCGTGATCGAAGAATCAGATGCACTCATTCTTCAGATTTATTACTTATAGCACCGCACTGACATAAAGCCACTTCATCAATAAGCACCAAAAATACAATGCCCGGTTGAACATATATAATATTAATACATTTTTATTGCAAATTAATTTCACTGAGACTAGCATCCTCTGACATATAAGCATGTGTATGACCACACGTGATTTCATTATTACATATGATTAGCATTCAATTAAATACAAAGGGTGTACATTTGCTTTTTTCAATATTTTCGCACTGTGGCTGCGGTAAAGCCAGGGGCGGTAGCGTATCAACAGATAATATCTTTGACACGTATACCCCATCCCCAACCGGGTGGATAGTGGATATCAGTCGTACTTGTCTATCATACTACCTTTTCCGACCAGCTATAACTGTTGCGCTGTGAAAACAAGGTATTTGTTTACATGCAAAATAATATTAAAAAACAAGATGATTTTCTCATTTTGATTAGTGAAAAAGGTGGCGAACAAGCCAGAGACAATGGGTTTGCTTACTTCTCACATCGTATTAACAAAGGCTTCAAAAATACCTATTACGTTTATAAAAAAAATAATATCGATATAGGAAAGTTAGAACATTATGCCGATTATCTTTTAGTTAAAGATAGCCTAAAACATCGTCGCTTATTCTACAGGGCTGATTATCTTTTACTCAACGACGGCTATCTGGATGTTTTCCCGACGTTTAAAGAGAAGCCTCTTAGCAGAGGATGGGCTCCTATTGTCTATCTACAGCATGGTATTATTTCATATAAAAAGGTGCATTTCTGCAAAGGCCATTACAATGGCAGAATTAGATATTTTCACACTTCACTAAAATCGGAATATAAAATTGTTTCTGATATTCTTCAATCACATCAGGATATAAAGTCAACATACAGAATAGTTTTAAAGTACAAAATACCGCATTTAAAAAGCCATTTTGAAAGAGATGAACTACGTATCTTCTATCGATATTTACTGTCCCGTTATTATAGTGACAAAAATTCTGTTGATCCAGATGACCTTCAGACGTTAAAGCGATTGATAAATAATATTGGTTTTTTACCTTGCAGGCTTATAAATAGTGGGCTATCCAGACATGAAAACCTTCCATCAATACACAAAACAAACAAAAATATTTTGTTCTTTTTTACATGGAGAGATGACTGGATCATCAAAAGCAAAGATAATTCATTTCTTGCGCTTGCAAAAAAAATAAAAGATAGCAATAGTATTCTTGAATATGCCAGCAATCATAATTTAAAGATTGTCTTCTACCTACATGAGAAGATTTTACATTTAAAAAATGACGTTGCCACTATCTTTGATGGTAATATTGAGTTTGTCGGCCAAAATGATTTTAGTGCCGTATTGAAAGGCACCAGATTATGTGTCACAGATTATTCGTCGGTTTCCTTTGAATTCAATTTGCTAAACACACCTGTCATTTTCCTTCAATTTGACTATGACCTTTATAAACATGCAAGAGGTCATTTTATGAATTCACCAAATGACTTTCTGGGAATTACGGTTAGAACAATTGATGAGCTTGAAGCGGTTTTTTCATCCAATGAACTGGATAAAAAAATCAAACTGATGGCAAAAAACAATAGAGCTATTGTCAGGCAGGACTATACAAATTATGGAAAAACAAATCATATAATAGATAAATTACTCGAAGAGAAGCAAAATCATATTGTATATTTTTGCTACAATTTATATGGTGTAGGGGGAACAGTTCAGACCGTCATTAATCAGGCTAATTATTTAGTATCTATAGGATACATGGTAACTATAATCTCATTACGCAGGACGGGAAATATCCCTAAACTTCACTTGGATCCCAGCGTTAGGTTGGAATATTTGAATGATGCCAGAAGTAAAGGTAAATTTCGTAAATGTTATGAAAATATACTGGCGAAATTTAGTTCCCGTCTATTCAAAAAAACTGAAGACTTATATTCTGGATTATCACTCCTCACTGACATTAAATTGCTATTGATATTAAGAACATTTCGAGGATGTACGCTCGTGGGTACATTCCCGGGCTTATGCGTTAATTTAATTAAGCATAGCCATAAGTCTAATGTCGTTATGGTTCAGGAGCATAAAGAATTTAGTTCTCATAGTAGTGAAATCCAGAAGTCCATTCAGGCATGTTATCATAAAGCACATAAAGTTATTGCATTGACCAAATTCCAAAAAGAAGAATATATTAGCCAAGGCATACATAATGTAACAAACATTCCTAATGGTATTGAAGATAAACTATCTTTAATGAAAGGGTGTAATAAGAGTCTATGGCCAAAACGAATTGTATCGTTTGGACGCCTTGTTGAAATAAAACAATTTCATTTATTGATCGAATCATTTTCATTAATTGCCTCGAAATATCCAGACTGGAAACTGGATATTTATGGTGATGGAGACCAAAAAGAATTGCTGTTAGCGATGGTCGTAGAACTCAACCTAGCCGATCAAGTTAGAATTTGCGAACCAACGTCATTGGTATACGAAGAGCTCTACGATAGTTCATTTTGTGCCCTCACTGCATTTAAAGAACCCTTTGGTATGGTATATATTGAAAGTTTCAGCATGGGAAAACCCGTCGTGAGCTACGACATTGGCTATGGTCCAAAGGAGTTTTTAAAAAACGGCTACAACTCTCTTATTTCCCCTTGTTTCGACACAACCGATTTTTCACGAAAAATGGAAATGCTGATTACAGATGAGGAATTGCTGAGAAAGCTCGGTATTGGTGCGAGAAAGACATATCTACAGCATTATGAAATATCCAAGATCATGAGAAAATTCATTGCAGAGTGCTCTCAATGACAAAATTAAGTAAGTTATTAACAAAACCACGACTGTTTTTTGTCGACGCTATAGAGAAAAGGAAAACATCAGTAATGGAAATGATAGAAAATATTGGTATTACGCCAGAGATAGTTCAGGCACAAGAAGCATTATCAGTATATAAGGGAGCACCAAGAGTTAATTTAGTTATCATAGACAACATTAATGATAGCTGTATGAATAAGACAAATGCTTTAAAATATCAGTGCAGAACATTAGAGAAATATACTAACTTCAATAGAATATATTATATATCTGATTCTATTACAAGTACGAACAGTAGTCATGTTGTTTACAGTACATATTCCGATTTTTACGATAATATAGTTTCAAGACTACCTCCAAAAATAGAATATTTTGTTTTCATTGGCTTGAATTTTTTCTTCTTACGTGAAACAAACGTAAATCACTTTATTAATGAACATCGTTCTGCAATCACCTACGTTAAGAAACAAATAGCCGATAATGATACCCTGCAAGATATTTTCAACTCTATTTATGATGATTTTAAATATAACTTCAAGCCTACTGAAAACTATTGCTGTGTTGATAATACTCTTTTAAATCAATACCATCAGTTATTATCTAAGATTAACCACTTAGACACCTACATATTCACATTTTTACCAATCATAAATGCCGCAAACTCTTATGGCAGCAATTGTATAGAAACTAAAATACAGTTTGCGAATCTTAGCGGTGGATACTACGAAAAATTTATGTGGATTCAAACAGTTCATGGTTCTGAAAGATGTCCATTAGCCGTCACGTTCAACAAACTGAATGATGATACAGAAGGGTATATAGAATTTCTTGATTCTATTACACCACATAGTTCCAGGCTGGAAGAGGAAATCTTCGTTAATGTTACTACTAATGTATTAGTCAGCAACACATAATTATTAGATCATTTTCTATCATAGCATTATATTTACATGTGTGGTTTCAGTATTAATTATTTCATTCAGGATTTCATCATGCTCAGAAAATTGAAAAAGGCCATTACTAAACCACACATTTATCTTAGAGACTCGTTGCTAAATAAATACCCGCTTCACTTAACTCAAGGGGGAGGTATTTTTTTAGGTGAAAACCATATCATTGACATTTGCAATTGCATCGAGTCACCATTCTCGCCTGACTTCGATATAGATATTGTATACACTTGGGTAACCAGCAAAGATGACAAATGGCGAAAAAAGCGAGATCTCTGCTCTGTTGAATGGAGTGGGCGAACAGTTCCATTTGCAATGGAAGAATCACGATTTGATGATCATAGTGAAATTTATTATTCACTCATCAGCGTCAGCAAATTTATGCCCTGGGTTCGTAATATATATATTGTTACCGATGGACAGCTCCCAGTCATTCCGACCACCATTAGAGATAAAACATTCATTATTGATCATAAGCAAATAATTCCAGAGAAATTCTTACCAACGTTCAATTCTCATGTAATTGAAGCATGTTTACATAAAATCAATGGACTATCTGAACATTTTATTTATTTTAATGACGATTTTTTTGTATCGAGAGAAGTTAGTGCCTCGCATTTTTTTCAGTCAAATGATATTGCAAGTATATTTATTGGTAACAAATGGATAGATAGAGGCAACAACACCACAGCAACATCAGTGGCGTGTAATAATTGCAATAGACTTTTTTTGGAAAGATTTGGCCAGACATTTAGCCAATATCTCATCCATACTTATGTCCCTCTGAGAAAAAGTTATTACTTATTAGCCTATAAACTTTGGGAAGATGAAATATTTTCTTTTCTTTCGAATAAATTCAGAGCAGAAACAGATCTAAATATGGCTACATTTTTTGTTCCATACTTACAGTTTCTTTTTAGTGCTGCGTCCCCTATGATTGATATCAGCTATTATTTTAACATTCGCTCTCCAGCGGCATCCTTTTTCTATAACCGCTTATTAGATGCAAAGACAACTAACAACCGACCTCATTCTTTTTGTGCAAATGATTTTAGCTCTAATGAATTCCCGAAAATAAACTGTCATGATGAGTTCAATGAGTTCGCAAAGAGATTTTATGGCTGCCTGTAGCATTAACAATTTATACGAAAATATATTTGTATACTTTCAACAATAAGAGGTTGTCATGGGATTTAATGAAAAAAAATACAAAGCTAAAAATGGCGTTACCCTAACATATATAGAAGACCCGTTCCCCGTAGAAAATTATCGTGGTGAAAGTAAATTGATTTTTATTTTTCAGTCTTTAGGTGATGAGAAGTCAAGTGATAAGGACAAACGTTATCCCTACACACTTTTGGCTGGACTAAAATACTTTAATTCCAGAAAAATATATATAAAAGATGATCGTGGGTTAGTTGGCGATTATTACCTTGGTATCAACGGAAGTCTGGACACTAAAGAAGCTGTAATATGTTTTATAAATGAAAAAATAAGAGATTATAAACTATTAAAAGAAAATATTGTCATGCTAGGTTTTTCTAAAGGAGGATATGCGGCATTACTCTTTTCACATGAAATAGGTGTCGGTGCCGTGATCTGTGCAATTCCTCAGTTCGATCTGGTCAAATGGATTGACAGATACAAGAGCTATCTTTCTTATATTTATCCTGACAATGCTACAATTGATGACAAAGTATTATATTCTGTTCATCTAAGAGATGTTATCAGAAATTCATTACACCATCCTTCTCGAATATATTTAGTCACCTCCAGGAATGATGAAACATACCTTGACCATATTCCCCAACTGGTAATGGAAATCAATTCAGTGAAAAAAAGTGAATTAATAGTTTACCATAATGACGAATCATATGTTACTCGACACAACAACGTTGTTAGAAACTCCATGAATGAAATACTGTATTTTTTAAGCTGTGAGTTGGTATCTCCAATATTAAAAACAACATAATAAATCCTCTTACCATTAAATCATAATTCACCGGCACATTGCTGGAAGCAAAAAATTAGTTGAAGGTTACTCTAAATGAAATCAAATACCGCAGACCGTTATCCATCCGAGTTACGTGAACTCGCAATTAAAGTCTTTCTGGATAATCGTGATAACTATGACTCCGAGTCGAGTGCCATTCGTGTCATCGCCTCAAATATTGGTTGTCATTCCAATACGCTACGGGCCTGGATACGCCAGTATGACAGAGATATAAATGGTGATGCCAACACTAAATTCACCACCAGTGAACGACTGCGCTTACAAGAACTGGAGCGCGAAAACCGAAATCTTCGTCGCAGCAATGACATTCTTCGCCAGGCTCTTTCTTGTATTTTCCAGGAGGAACCCAATAAGTGTGGAGAAAAATAGTAGTACAAATTTAAAATTTTAAATATGTGGATGAAAAATGGCAAGACGAGGCATTGAAGTACAACGAGCGGTAATAAAAGCACTGTTCATGAGAGAAATGAAAACCCGCTTTGGAAAATATCGACTAGGTTACCTATGGGCGATACTTGAACCCGCTGCACATTTGATGGTATTGGTTGGAATATTTGGTTACGTAATGCATCGTACAATGCCAGATATCTCGTTCCCAGTTTTTTTGGTTAATGGCATTATCCCTTTTTTTATTTTTAGCAATATTACCTCACGCAGCATTAATGCAATTGAAGCAAATCAAGGGTTGTTTAATTATCGACCAGTAAAACCTATTGATACTATACTTGCAAGGGCCATATTAGAAACCATAATTTATATTTTTGTCTATATTGTACTCATGGTAATCCTCAAGATTCTTGGTGAGGATATGGCAATCATCAAGATCGTCACCTTATTTATTACATGGTTTATGTTGTTTTTCCTGTCTTGTGGTATGGGAATGATTTTTATGGTTATAGGTCATTCATTCCCAGAAACAGAAAAATTTTTACCGATCATAGTGAAACCACTTTATTTTATTTCTTGTATCATGTTCCCCCTTCATTCTGTACCAAAAGATTATTGGCCCTATCTCTTATGGAATCCTATCATTCACATCGTTGAAATTAGTCGTGAAGCCGTTTGTGTTGGATATATTAGTGAAGGTGCCGACATTAATTATTTAGCAGTCGTTTCCTTACTCATTACCACACTAGGTTTAGCCGCATATCGCCTCAGAGAAAGAGAGATGTTAACCTCATGATTAAAATTGAAAACTTGACAAAATCCTACAGAACACCAAAAGGTCGACATTACGTCTTTAAGAATCTGAATGTGACACTCCCAACGGGAAAAAGTATTGCATTGATTGGGCGTAATGGGGCTGGCAAATCCACGTTATTGAGAATGATAGGTGGTGCAGATAGACCAGACAGCGGTTCCATTCTGACTGACCAGACAATATCCTGGCCCGTTGGCTTATCGGGTGGATTCCAGGGAAGTTTGACAGGGCGAGAGAATGTAAAATTTGTATCCAGGCTTTTTTCAAAGAAAGATGAATTATACGACAAAATTAATTTTGTTGAACAGTTCTCCGAATTGGGGAAATACTTTGATATGCCTATAAAAACGTATTCATCTGGTATGAAGTCACGATTAGGTTTTGGGTTGAGCATGGCATTTAAATTTGATTATTACCTTGTGGATGAAGTCACTTCTGTTGGTGATGAAAAATTCAAAAAAAAATGTGATGTACTTTTTAATTCACGCCATAAAGAATCTAATTTCTTGATGGTCTCACATAGTATGGCTGTATTGCAGAAATATTGCGATGCCGCATTGTTTATAGGTCGACACAACAACATAAACTATTACGACTCAGTTGCAGAAGCTATTAATAAATATAAAGAAAATGAAGGGCTGTAGCCAGTATAGCTTCACCTCAACATACCAATGCTGGTCTTATTGTCTTTGCGAACTCTCTTGCTATCAACTAACCAAGTATCGAATTGTGACTGGAGTGTATGACACTCCACTGCTAACTCTTTCCAACAGGAAGGCAACAGTCGTTGGTGTATCCCATTCTTTATTTCAAAAAACTGGGATACACCAACGCATTGTTTTAGAATAGGGTGAAGCTGACCGATAAGCCGGGTTCTGTCGTGGACAGTCATTCATCTAGGCCAGTAATCGCTCACTGGCTCAAGCAGCCTACCCGGGTTCAGTACGGGCCGTACCTTATGAACCCCTATTTGGCCTTGCTCCGGGTGGAGTTTACCGTGCCGCGAACTGTTACCAGTCGCGCGGTGCGCTCTTACCGCACCCTTTCACCCTTACCTGATCCCGCTTGCGCGGGCCATCGGCGGTTTGCTCTCTGTTGCACTGGTCGTGGGTTTCCCCCCCAGGCGTTACCTGGCACCCTGCCCTATGGAGCCCGGACTTTCCTCCCCTGCGCCTGTCTCCCCGAAAGGACGACGACGCAGCGGCGACTGTCTGGTCAGCTTCGGTGCGCAGTATAGAGGGTTTGCACCGCAATGTCACCCTCTGCACACTGTCCGCCACGGAGGCTGGCGCGGCCAGATAAAAAAATGATTGCGCTCACACAATCGAATGTTTTTTATTATACCCGCTTTTTTTCGATTTCCCGGCGACTTTCGCGCCTAACTCTATGAATCAGATATCCTTTACGCCGTTACTTTCGAACAGAAGACTTTCAGTTTGAAAAAACAGAAACACACCGAAAGCGAAAGACGTTTTGAAGCGATAATTCACGATTTTTCCCTTATTTGACTTTATCCATGAGCGCCACGATTATCCAATTGCGCCTGTAATTTACCTCATCAACCTTCTGAACAGAGGGAAGTTATGTACTCTATTAAAAATAACACTACGCTTGTCGCCGGATTCATTTCATGTTTATTAGCCGTGCCCGCCATGGTTAATGCCGCGGATGCTCCAGTGACTATTCGCTACACGCTGTGGGACCGCAATCAGCTCCCCGGAGAACAGCAGTTAATTAATGAGTTTGAGAAAGAAAACCCTGGAATTAAAGTCGAAGCGGAATTAACACCTTACGACCAGTATTTTATTAAGCTGAGCTCAGCGGTGGGTGGAAATGTTGCTCCAGATGTATTTTGGATGAACATGCCAAACTTCCAGCAATATGTAAAAAACGGCATGCTGGAACCATTAAGCCAATATTTAAAAACGCCCGGCGCGCCGCAGCTTGATGATTTTGTGAAAAGCTCAGTCAATGCCTACCAGTACCAGTCCGCACAGTACGCAATTCCTCGCGATATTGACGCGATTGCCGTCTGGTATAACAAAGACCTGTTCGACAAAGCCGGCGTTTCCTACCCGGAAAAGGGCTGGACCTGGGATACCCTCAAGCAAAAAAGCGAGCAGCTGCGTAAAGGGCTTGATAAGCAGTCCTACCCGCTGGCGATGGAGCTAAGCAGCGGTCAGGACAGCTACTTCAACCTGCTACTGCAGGCGGGCGACGACATTGTGCTGCCAGGCGGTAAAACCGATGTCGCGAACGACAAAGCCTTCGGCACCTATCGTCAGGTCCAGGAGATGCTGAAAACCGGGCTGATCCAACCGCCGGGCGAAACCGAAGCCGCCGATGTCTTCCAGTCAAACAAAGTGGCGATGGTCTATGCCGGCTCCTGGTGGGCGCTGCCGTTCTCGCAAAACGAGCTCATCAAAGATCATATCGGCGTCGTGCCCATGCCGAAAATGGCGCGGGAAGCCGGAGTCTCTCACAGTCTGGCCTTCGCCATGTCGTCAAAGAGCGCGCATAAAGAAGCGGCCTGGAAATTTATCGCCTTTATGAGCTCCGAGCATGCTCAGCAAACTCTGGCCAGCGGCAAAGTGGTGATCCCGGCGAACCAAAAAGTCGCCAAAGACTGGGCCGCCGCCTTTAAAACGATCGATGTTTCGGCCTACGTCGATTCCCTGTCGTTCTCCCATAAATACCCGACGGCCGGATCCAATACGGCGAAATGGAGCAGTATTTTTAACGATGGGCTGAAGAAAGTATGGATGGGCGCCGACCCGCAAACGGTGATGCCGGGCGTTGCGCAACGCATGGAACGGGAAATGCAAAAATAATCATCGGGGAGCCCTGCTCCCCGCTTTGAATATCCTCTCACCGCCGTGCTGGAGTGAATATGAGTTATTCCGATGAAACAAGCCGTCCATTGCTCTCAGCGCCCCAAACCAAAAAGAACGCCCTGAGCCGACGGGAAAAAGAGGAGCGTTTCTGGGGCTGGGTGATGATCCTGCCGCTGATTGCCGGGCTGACCGTCTTTTATTTTATTCCATTTATTCAAAACGTATTTTACAGCTTTACCGATCTCGGCGAATTTCAGATCTGGAATACTATCAGCTTCGATAACTATATTAATTTATGGTCCGACGCCGAATTTCTTTCTGCCGTCGGCAATACCTTAATTTATGTCGCGATTTGCGTACCGCTGATTACCTTTCTGTCTCTGCTGCTGGCGATTGGTCTTAATCAGGCTATACGCGGCCAGTGGTTATTTCGCACCCTGCTGTTTTTACCCGCCGTCACCATGCCCGCCGCTATCGCTATGGTGTGGCAGTGGCTGATGAACCGCAATTTCGGTCTGTTAAACCAGCTGTTGGGCTTTTTTCACCTGCCCGCCGTGGGCTGGCTCTCCGACCCTGACGTCGTACGCCTGAGCGCCTCAGTCGTGATTATCTGGTCGGCGATTGCCTTGAAGATGATCATCCTGCTCGCCGGTTTGCAGGGGATCCCCAAACAGATTTACGAAGCGGCCTCGCTTGATGGCATCGGCAAACTGCGCTGCTTCTGGTCCATCACGCTGCCGCTGATGATCCCGACGCTGTTTTTTGTGCTGGTCATTGCCTTTATCGAAACGCTGCAGATCTTCGACGTGGTGTACCTGCTGTTCGGCAGTTCGTCGATGGTTGACGATCAAACCATGACCATCGCGTATCTCTTTTATAAATATGCCTTTATCTATCAGGAGAAGGGGTATGCGTCGGCCATTGCGGTAGTGATTTTCCTGCTGACGATGGCGCTTACGCTGCTGCAAATCTGGGTAGGTAAACGACTGAAAGCACGGCAGGGGTAGCACTATGTTTATGAGCAAGCGCGAAAAATGGATAACCTACGGCCTGATGATCCTGGCAACGCTATTAACCGTCGTGCCGTTCATCTGGATGATGATTACCTCGTTGAAAACCCAGGCTGAAAGCATAGCCGTACCGCCGGTGCTGCTACCGGCAAACCCGGGCTTTCAGGCATACGGCAAAGTGCTGCGCGAAATGCCGTTCGCCAGCTTTTATTTCAACTCCATCGTCTCCACGCTGCTTATCGTGGTGCTGCAGACGCTGATTGCGGCCATGGCGGCGTACGGCTTCTCGCGCCTGCGCTTTAAAGGACGCGATGCGGTTTTCATGATCTGCATTTCCATTCTGATGGTGCCGGGGCAAATCTTCCTGATCCCGCAGTTTTTAACCATTGAGAAGTTCGGCCTGCTGAACTCGATTCCCGGGCTGGTGCTGCCGGGCTTATTCAGTATCTACAGCGCTTTTCTGCTGCGTCAGTTCTTTATGTCGGTGCCTAAGGAGCTAGAGGAGGCGGCCATCATGGATGGCTACAACCATCTGACCATCTTTTTCAAAATCATGCTGCCGCTGATTAAGCCCGGGATCATCGCCTGCGTCATCATCAATGGCCTGTGGAGCTGGAACAACCTGATGTGGCCGCTGATTGTGAACACCTCCATGAACAAGATGACGCTGCCGGTGGGGCTGGCCTCGCTCTCCGGTCGTTCCGGGGTGGAGTATCCGATGCTGATGGCAGGCGCGCTGCTGGCCATTATTCCCATGCTGTTGCTTTACATCTTCTTCCAGCGCTACTTCATCCGCGGTATCGCCGGTGCCGGAATTAAAGGGTAAGAGGTTTTTATGTCAGCGATAAAGTTTACGTCCGTGAGCAAAGTCTATCCCAACGGTTTTCGCGCCATTCAGGGAATTAACCTCGACATCCATGATGGCGAATTTATGGTGTTCGTTGGCCCCTCCGGCTGCGCAAAATCCACGCTGCTGCGCATGGTCGCAGGGCTGGAAGATATTACCGACGGGCACATCACCATCGGCGAGCGCCACGTCAACGATCTGCTGCCCAAAGAGCGCGGCGTAGCGATGGTGTTTCAGAACTATGCGCTCTACCCCCACATGACCATCTATAAAAACATGGCCTTCAGCCTGCTCGGTAAAATGAACGATCAGGAGATTGATAAGCGCGTACGCGAGGCGGCCCGCAAGCTGGAAATCGAAAACCTGCTCGGCAAAAAGCCGGGGCAGCTCTCCGGCGGCCAGTGCCAGCGCGTGGCGGTTGGGCGGGCTATCGTCCGTAAACCGGAGGTTTTTTTGTTCGATGAGCCGCTGTCCAACCTCGACGCCAAGCTGCGCGTGTCGATGCGCGTGCGCTTAACCGAACTGCATCGCCAGCTGCGCGATGAAGGGGTCAGCGCGACCATGATTTACGTTACCCACGATCAGATTGAAGCCATGACCATGGGCGATCGCATCTGCGTGTTAAACAACGGCCAGATTATGCAGGTCGACACGCCGGGGAAAATCTACCATCAGCCGAAGAACAAGTTTGTCGCCGGGTTTATCGGTAACCCGGCCATGAACCTGCATCTTGTGCCGCTGACCGACCACAACACCGCCCTGGCGCTTGGCGGGCAGACGACGCTGCCGCTGCCGCCCGCGATGGTTTCGCTGCTGGAAGGCTACCGCGAGGAGCAGGTCTGGTTCGGTATTCGCCCGGAGGCGATTTCGCTGGCCGCCGCTGGTGACCCCGGGGCGCAGTCTGTGCGTATCGCCAACGTCGAACGTATGGGCAATGAGGATCTGCTGCATTTCGATATCGGCAGTCTGCGCATGATTTTACGCGTTAACGCGACCGTCGACTGGGCGCCGCAGCCCGGCGAGCAGATCAACGTCAAATTCAACCTCAACGCCGCCTACCTGTTCGGCAAGACGGATGAAGAAAACTTAGCCCTGAATTAACGAATAACACCAGAGAAAACGCAGCGCGCCCGCAAGGGGCGCTATTTGGGAGGTTTTATGTGTGCAAAGAAAGTCACGGTACTGGTAGTGGGCGCAGGCGCCCGCGGTGAAATCTATTCACGCTATGCGCTGGAGCACCCTGACAGAATGCAGGTTGTCGCCGTTGCCGAACCGCGCAACAGCTATCGCCAGCAGTTTGTCGAACAGCATCAGATTGCCGACAGCCACGTCTTCACCGACTGGCAGGACGCCGCGCAGCGCCCGCGCATGGCCGACGTGGTGCTGATCTGCACCCAGGACAACATGCACAAAGCGCCCGCCGTCGCCTTTGCCGAACTTGGCTACCATATTCTGCTTGAAAAGCCGATCGCGCCGACGCCGGAAGATTGCGAAACCATCATCGACGCGGTTAAACGTAACAACGTGCTGCTGGCCGTCGCGCACGTGCTGCGCTACACCCGCTATACGCAGAAGCTGAAAGCGCTGCTCAACGACGGCGTCATTGGCGATATTCTGAGCATGCAGCACCTGGAGCCGGTCGGCTACTGGCATCAGGCCCATTCGTTCGTGCGGGGCAACTGGCGCAATGAGGCGCAGTCGTCGTTTATGCTGCTGCAAAAATCCTGTCACGATCTCGACTGGATCCGCTACATCATGGGCGATAACTGCCGTCAGGTCAGCTCCTTCGGCAGCCTCAGCCACTTTGTGCCGGAGAACCAGCCCACGGGCGCCGCCGACCGCTGCCTCGACTGCCAGGTCGAAGCCGCCTGCCCCTGGTCCGCCAGCAAAATCTATCTTGGCGATAACCACAAATGTACGCCGCATTTTCGCCGGGTGCTGACCGCCGATCCGACCGAAGAGAACGTGCGCCAGGCGCTACGCGATGGCCCTTACGGCCGCTGCGTCTACCGCTGCGATAACGACGTGGTCGACCATCAGGTGGTCAACTTCCGCTTTGCCCACCAGCAGACGGTCACCTTTACCATGACGGCGTTCACCAAAATGGAGGATCGCCAGACGCGCCTGTTCGGTACCCGCGGCTATCTGGAGGGGAACGGTAAAACGATCCGCGTTTTTGATTTCCTGACCGACAGCGAAACGGTACATACCGTGGATGAGATCCCGGACGGTACGCAAACGCAGATGGGCGGCCACGGCGGCGGCGACTATTACCTGATGGATAAATTCATCCACGCGGTGATGGCGGGCGATCAAAGCCTGATCCTCTCCGGACCGGATGAATCTCTGGAAAGCCACCTGATGGTGTTTGCCGCCGAGCGGGCGCGCAAGGAAAACCGTCTGATTGATTTGTAACGCCTGAGGAGACGCGGCATGTTTTACGGCATTGATATTGGTGGCACTAAAACGGAAATCGTTGCCTTTGATGACGAGATGCAGATTCGCTGGCGCAAGCGCGTCGCCACGCCGGTACAGGACTACGAGCTGTTTTTATCCACCTTTTCATCGCTTATCGATACCGCCGACTGGGCGACCGGTGCCCAGGGGAAAATCGGCATCGGCATGCCCGGACTGATGGACAGACACACCGGCGAGCTATTGTCCTCCAACGTCCCCTGCCTGACCGGACGGCGCATTGTCGACGATCTTATCGATCGCGTCAGCCGCCCCATCGCGGTGGATAACGACTGCTGCTGCTTTGCGCTTTCGGAAGCCCATACCCAGCAGGCGCGCCAGTATCCGCGCATTTTCGGCGCCATTATCGGCACCGGGCTGGGCGGCGGGCTGGTGATCGACGGGCAGCTGTACCGCGGACGCAACCGGATGGCCTGCGAGTTTGGCCACCTGCCCCTCGCCGCACAGTTCGCCCGCCGCTATCAGTTGGCCGAGCTTGCCTGCGGCTGCGGCCTGAGCGGCTGCGTGGAGCGCTACCTCTCCGGCCCGGGCCTGCTCGGGCTGCACCGCCACTTTAGCGGTAAAACGGTGACCATGGACGCGCTGTGGGAGGGGTATCGGCAGCAGGAGCCGCAGTCGGTCGCTACCATTACGGCGTGGGTGGATATGCTCGGCGGTACGCTGGCGCAGCTGCAGCTGATTCTGGATGTCGACGCCTTCGTGCTGGGCGGCGGGGTGTCGAATGTCGAGGCTATCTACAGCCTGCTGCCGCAGGCGATGACGCGTTATCTGTTCCCGGGGCTGGAGCCGGCGAAGATCCTGCCGGCCGTCCACGGCGCCACCAGCGGCGTGCGCGGCGCCGCCCTGCTGCAGGCGGAACCGTACGCGCTGCAAAGCTAAACGACCAGGGGAAGCCGGTGCTTCCCCTCTCTTTTAACGCGCGCTACTCATCGGCCAGCACAACCTCAACGCCCATTTTCTCCAGCGCCTGGCGGTAGTGTCCGGGGATACCGCTATCGGTGATCACCCGATGGATCTCCCCGACTTCGCGGATCATACAAAAGCTTTTGCGGCCAAACTTGCTGGAATCCGCCACCACGGTGACTTCCTGCGCCACCTGGCACATCACCCGGTTAATGTGCGCTTCGCCCGGATGCGACGTGGTGATCCCGGCATCGAGACAGAAACCGTCGACCCCCAGGAACAGCTTATCGAACCGGTACTGGCGCAGCTGATGCTCTGCCGACGGGCCGTACAGCGAAAAGACGCTCTGGCGCACGTTGCCCCCCAGCAGCATCACGTCCACACGCTCAAAATTGGCCAGCTCCCAGGCGATGTTCAGGGCGTTGGTCATCACCACTAAATCGCGGCGGTGTTTGAGAAAAGCGGGGATCAGCGTGGTGGTGGAACCGGAATCGAGGATCAGCGTGTCGCCGTCTTTGACGAAACTCGCCGCTTTTTCAGCAATTTGCGATTTGACGTCGCGGTTAAGCCTGTCCTTATCCTGCAGCGGACGATCGAAGGCGAAATGGTGGTTCAGCACCGCGCCGCCGTAGGATCGCAGCGCGCAGCCGCGCTGTTCGAGATAGCGCAAATCGTTGCGGATCGTCACGCACGAGACGCCAAAGTGGACGCTGAGCGGTTCGACCCGCACGCTGCCCTGATCGCACAGCAGATCGATAATCTGCTCGCGACGTTTTACGCTATCTAACATTGCTTAAGCTCCATCAGGTTTGCAAACGACTTTTATTTTTTTGGCGTTAACACGCTTTCATTGTCTTTCGAATATATTACATCAGAAGCCAAAAGGTGAATTTGTGAGCACCGTTGCAGCGCCTCTTTTCCGACTGAAATCGTCGCTATTGTTTCGTTTTGTGCCAATCGAAAGGACAAAACGCTAACAGTGAAAGCACGACGGCCGCCGACCGCCGCGCCGATTCAGGCCTGACGCAGGAAAAGCGAAAGCCGCAGATAAAAAAACCCGCGCTGAGCGGGTTTTTCACAGGCGTTGAAGGCCATCACATTTTTACCGTTTGTTCACTGCTGTTTTACCAACACCACCTCAACGCCAAGCTTACGCAGCCCTTCCAGGCTCTCATCAGGAATTCCCTCATCGACGATGATCGTGTGAATGCGCGGCGTATCGATAATCTTGTGCAGGCTGGAGCGGTTAAATTTACTGGAGTCCGTCACCACAATAATCCGTTCCGCCACTTCGCACATTTTGCGGTTCAGACGGGCCTCATCCTCATTGTGCGTGCTGACGCCGCGCTCAAGATCGATGGCATCCACGCCGAGAAACAGCATGTCGAAATGGTAGTTTTGCAGCGACTGCTCGGCCTGGTCGCCGTAAAACGACTGCGACTGGCGACGCAGGTGCCCGCCGGTCATCAGCAGCTCAACGCCTTCGGCCTCCAGCAGCGCATTAGCGACGTTCATACCGTTGGTCATGGCGATCACGTCGTTGTGCTGGCGCATCAGGCGCGCAATCTCAAAGGTGGTGGTCCCGGAGTCGAGAATCACCCGGTGTCCCGGCAAAATCATCTCGGCCGCCACCCGGGCAATACTGCGCTTGAGCGCAATATTGAGCGAGCTTTTATCTTCTACCGACGGCTCCGTCGACGGCGTATGGCTGTCGCAGATCAGCGCGCCGCCGTAGGCGCGTACCGCAATTCCCTGCTTCTCCAGAAACGCCAGGTCATTACGGATAGTGACCGTGGAAACGCAAAACGTCGTTGCCAGGTCATTTACCTGCACGCTGCCCTGCTGGCGCAACCGCTGAATAATCTGCTCCCGCCTTTCGCTGGTGCCTGGAATGCGTTTATCGACGGAGGCCTCTGCGCTTTTCATAAGCTAATCCTTACCAAAAATCTTTCGTTTCATTTCGTTTTACCTATTAACGCCTTTCCTTTACCAGAAAGCAAGCCTGCGATGCGCAGCGGCATGCGTTTTCAGCAGGCTGAATGCTTTCATTATGTTTCTTTTGTGAAACAAATCTCACTTCTAAATGCTTTCATTTTATTTTTAGTACATCCTGATGCAGTATTATTCGAAACAAAACGAAAGATAATAATCAAATTCGTCGACTGCGGAGAGGAAAGTGAAACATTTGACAGAAATGGTTGAGCATCATAAACAAGGCGTTGAAAACGGGATTTATGCCGTCTGCTCCGCGCATCCCCGCGTGCTCGAAGCGGCGATCCGCTTTGCCCGCGACCACGGCACGCCGCTGCTGATCGAAGCCACCTCCAACCAGGTGGATCAGTTCGGCGGCTATACCGGTATGACGCCGGTTGATTTTCGCCGTTTCGTACTGTCGCTGGCGGCAGAACTGGAGTACCCCGAAGCGCAGCTTATTCTGGGCGGCGACCATTTAGGCCCGAACCGCTGGCAGCAGTCCCCGGCCGCCGAGGCCATGGGGCATGCGGAAGATCTGATTAAAAGCTACGTCGCCGCCGGGTTTAAGAAAATCCACCTCGACTGCAGCATGTCCTGCGCCGACGACCCTACGCCGCTGACCGACGATATCGTGGCCGAGCGCGCCGCGCGGCTGGCGAAAATTGCGGAAGCCACCTGCCAGCAAACCTTCGGCGTCTGCGATCTGGTGTACGTTATCGGCACCGAAGTACCGGTTCCGGGCGGCGCTCACGAAACCCTCAATACCCTGGAAGTCACCACGCCGCAGGCCGCGCAGGCAACGCTACGCGCACACTTCAGCGCCTTTGAGAAACAGGGACTTAGCGCAATATGGCCGCGGATTATCGGGCTGGTGGTTCAGCCAGGCGTTGAATTCGACCATACCCACGTCATTGATTACGTGCCGGAAAAAGCGGTTGCGCTCAGCAAAATGGTGGAAGACTTCGACACCTTAATCTACGAAGCGCACTCCACGGATTACCAGACGCCGCAGGCGCTGAAGCGCCTGGTTCGCGATCACTTCGCCATTTTGAAAGTCGGCCCGGCGTTAACCTTTGCGCTCCGTGAAGCGCTGTTTGCGCTGGCAAGCATAGAGGAAGAGCTGGTACCCGCCCGCGCCTGCTCCGGGCTGCGCACGGTGCTGGAAAACGTCATGCTGGATAAGCCGGGCTACTGGCAAAGCCATTACCACGGCGACAGCCACGCCCGCCGCCTGGCGCGGGGCTACAGCTACTCTGACCGCGTGCGCTACTACTGGCCGGACAAAGAGATCGACGACGCCTTAGCGCACCTGGTGCGCAACCTCGCGGATGAGGAGCTGCCGCTGCCGCTTATCAGCCAGTATCTGCCGCTTCAGTACACCCGCGTGCGCGAAGGCGATATCGCCGCCACGCCGCATGCCTTAATTATCGACCATATTCAGGACGTTATACGCCAGTATCACACCGCCTGTCAGGGTAACAACGAATAATAAAAGCGAAGGATTACGTTATGCCAAATATTGTCTTAAGCCGTATTGATGAGCGTTTGATTCACGGTCAGGTTGGCGTTCAGTGGGTAGGATTTGCCGGCGCGAACCTGGTGCTGGTCGCCAACGATGAAGTTGCCGAGGATCCGGTGCAGCAAAACCTGATGGAAATGGTGCTGGCGGAAGGTATCGCCGTTCGCTTCTGGTCGCTGCAAAAGGTGATCGACAACATCCACCGCGCGGCCGACCGCCAAAAAATTCTGCTGGTGTGCAGAACGCCAGCGGATTTCCTGAAGCTGGTTGAGGGCGGCGTCCCCGTCACCCGGATCAACGTCGGCAACATGCACTACGCCGACGGTAAGCAGCAAATCGCCAAAACGGTGTCCGTTGACGCCCACGACATTGCGGCATTCAACGGGCTGAAAAGCGCGGGCGTCGCCTGCTTTGTTCAGGGCGTACCGACTGAGCCCGCGCAGGATCTGTTTAAACTACTCTGAAGGAGATCGCGATGGAAATCAGTTTGTTACAGGCAGCCGCACTGGGCATTCTCGCCTTTATCGCGGGCCTGGATATGTTTAACGGCCTGACGCACATGCACCGCCCGGTGGTGCTTGGGCCGCTGGTCGGGTTGATTCTGGGCGACCTGCACACCGGTATTCTTACCGGGGGGACCCTGGAGCTGGTCTGGATGGGCCTGGCGCCACTGGCCGGGGCGCAGCCGCCTAACGTGATTATCGGCACCATCGTCGGGACGGCGTTTGCTATCACCACGGGCGTCAAACCCGATGTCGCGGTCGGCGTTGCGGTACCGTTCGCCGTCGCCGTGCAGATGGGCATTACCTTCCTGTTCTCCGTCATGTCCGGCGTGATGTCGCGCTGCGACCGCATGGCGGCTAACGCCGACGCCAACGGGATTGAGCGGGTCAACTACCTCGCGCTGCTGGCGCTGGGCACGTTCTATTTTCTCTGCGCGTTTCTGCCAATCTACTTCGGCGCGGAACACGCCAAAACCGCCATCGACGTGCTGCCTGCGCGCCTGATTGACGGCCTCGGCGTCGCGGGCGGCATCATGCCGGCTATCGGCTTTGCCGTACTGCTGAAAATCATGATGAAAAACGTGTACATCCCTTATTTCATTATCGGCTTTGTGGCAGCGGCCTGGCTGAAGCTCCCGGTACTGGCCATAGCGGCCGCCGCGCTGGCGATGGCGCTGATCGACCTGCTCCGTAAGGACCCGCAACCTGCCGCTACCCGCGCGCAGCAAGAAGAGGAATTCGAAGATGGCATCTAATCACACCACGCTGCCGGCCGCGGCGGACGACGAGCAGACGCTGCTTACCGGCGTCAATGAAAACGTCTATGAAGACCAGACGCTCGGCGCGGAGTTAACCAAAAAAGACATCAACCGGGTCGCGTGGCGCTCCATGCTGCTGCAGGCATCCTTTAACTATGAACGTATGCAGGCTTCCGGCTGGCTTTACGGGCTGCTGCCGGCGCTGAAGAAGATCCATACCAACAAGCGCGACCTGGCGCGGGCCATGAAGGGCCATATGGGGTTCTTTAACACCCACCCGTTCCTGGTGACCTTTGTTATCGGCATTATTCTGGCGATGGAGCGCTCCAAGCAGGACGTCAACAGCATCCAGAGCACCAAAATCGCCGTCGGCGCCCCGCTGGGCGGCATCGGTGACGCTATGTTCTGGCTGACGCTGCTGCCCATCTGCGGCGGTATCGGCGCAAGCCTTGCCCTGCAGGGCTCGATTCTCGGGGCGATAGTCTTCCTGGTGATGTTTAACGTCGTGCATCTGGGCCTGCGCTTCGGTCTGGCGCACTATGCTTACCGGATGGGGGTGTCGGCTATCCCGCTTATCAAAGCCAACACCAAAAAGGTCGGCCATGCGGCATCCATCGTTGGGATGACGGTCATTGGCGCGCTGGTAGCGACCTACGTACGGCTCGCCACCACGCTGGAAATTACCGCGGGCGACGCCGTCGTTAAGCTGCAAAGCGACGTTATCGATAAGCTGATGCCCGCCTTCCTGCCGCTGGTCTATACCCTGACCATGTTCTGGCTGGTACGCCGCGGCTGGAGCCCGCTGCGCCTGATCGGCATTACCGTCGTTCTGGGCATTGTCGGTAAATTTGCGCATTTCCTGTAATGATGAGGGAGCATGATGTTAGGCATTATTCTTACCGGCCACGGCGGATTCGCCAGTGGCCTGGCGCAAGCCATGAAGCAGGTTCTCGGCGAGCAGCCGCAGTTTGTGGCGGTTGATTTCCCGGAGAGTTCCACCACCGCGCGGCTGACGGCGCAGCTAACGGAAGCCACGCAGACCCTGAGCGACTGTGAAGGGATCGTCTTTCTGACCGATCTGCTTGGCGGTACGCCGTTTCGGGTCGCCTCGACGCTTGCCATGCAGGCGCCGGGCTGCGAAGTGATTACCGGCACCAACCTGCAGCTGCTGCTGGAAATGGCGCTGGAGCGCGAAGGGCTGAGCGGCGAAGAGTTTCGTCTTCAGGCGCTGGAGTGCGGACACCGCGGGCTGACCTCTCTGGTGGACGAACTGGCCCGCAGCCGCGAAGAAGACTGCGAGATTGGTGAAGGCATATGACTCAGCTGCTGCGCGCCAGACGCCTGCTGACGGAACAGGGCTGGCTGGACGACCATCAGCTGCGTATTGATGACGGGGTAATTCGCGCCATCGAGCCGATTCCCGCCGGAGTATCGGTACGCGATGCGGAGCTGCTTTGCCCGGCCTACATCGACACCCACGTGCACGGCGGCGACGGGGTCGACGTAATGGACGAGGCACCCGGCGCGCTGGACGCGCTGGCGATGCACAAAGCGCGGGAAGGCGTTGGCGCGTGGCTTCCCACCACCGTCACCGCCCCGCTACCGGCTATCCATGCGGCACTTGCGCGTATCGCCGCACGCTGCGAAAACGGCGGGCCGGGGGCGGAGGTGCTGGGCAGCTATCTGGAAGGGCCGTACTTCACGCCGCTGAATAAAGGGGCGCACCCGCCTGAGCTGTTTCGCGAACTGTGCGAGGAAGAGCTGGATGCGCTTATCGCCGTCTCGCGCCAGACGCTGCGGGTTGTGGCGCTGGCGCCGGAAAAAAACCAGGCGCTGGAGGCCATCCGCCACCTGAAATCCCGTGACGTCCGGGTCATGCTCGGCCATAGCGCCGCCACCTGGGCGCAGACCATCGCCGCGCTGGACGCGGGCGCCGATGGCCTGGTGCACTGCTTTAACGGCATGACCGGGCTGCACCATCGCGAACCGGGAATGGTCGGCGCCGGGCTAACCGACGCCCGCGCCTGGCTGGAGCTTATCGCCGACGGCCACCACGTGCACCCGGCGGCGATGCGGCTGTGCTGTCAGTGCGCGGGCGACAGGACCCTGCTCATTACCGACGCCATGCGGGCGGCCGGTATGCCGGACGGGCGCTATGATATTTGCGGCTACGACGTCGAAATGCGCGATGGCGTCGTACGCACCGCGACGGGCGGTCTTGCGGGCAGCACGCTGTCGCTGGACGCCGCCGTTCGCAACATGGTGACGCTGGCGCAATGTCCGCCGGAGGACGCCATTCGCATGGCGTCGCTGCACCCGGCCAGAATGCTGGGCGTTGACGACAGGCTGGGGTCGATTGCCATCGGCAAACGCGCCAGCCTCATCGCCCTCAACAGCGCTCTTTTGGTGCAACACGTTTGGATTCACGGTCAGGCTCTCCCCCTGTAGCCTCTTTTTCATGACGTCTTTGCATGCCGCACTACCGCGGCATGCCTTTTTATTCCTTTCTTTTCCTTTTCATACCCTCCATACAATCGCCTTTTTCTTTTGCCTTGCGGATCACGCTTTTCGTTTTATTTCCTTTCTGACATTGACCTTTCGTTTTCTTTTTAATAGATTTCAGTTAATGACAATATCAGTAAAGAGAAACAAAACGAAAGGAAGCAAAGCATCAGCTGCTTTCTGAAGTGAAATACCTTGATGAAGGATGACGTTATGAGTGAGACCCTGACCGGGTGCCCTACCGGAACACAAACCTGGACTGAAAAAGAGATCCGCCAGCAGCCGGGCTGCTGGAGAGCATCATTGAAAAATATCGCGCAGCAGCGCGCGGAGCTGGACGCTTTTCTTGCGCCCCTGCTGGCTGACCCGGCGCTAAAAATCGTACTGACCGGCGCAGGTACATCGGCGTTTATCGGCGACATTATTGCGCCGTGGCTCTCCCGCCATACCGGGAAAAATTTTGTCGCCGTTCCGACGACCGATCTGGTGACTAACCCGGTTGACTATCTTCACGAAACCCAGCCGACCCTGCTTATCTCCTTTGCCCGCTCCGGCAACAGCCCGGAAAGCGTCGCCGCCGTCGATCTGGCCAACCAGTGCGTCCGCCAGTGCCATCACCTGATCATCACCTGTAATGAAGCCGGCGCGCTGTATCAAAACGCCGTGAACGACGATCGCGCCTGGCCGCTGCTGATGCCGGCAGAGACCCACGACCGCGGCTTTGCAATGACCAGCAGCATTTCAACCATGATGGCAAGCTGCCTCGCCGTGTTCGCCCCGGAGACGATCAACAGCCGCAGCTTTGACGATGTCGCGCGCCGCTGCGAGGCGATCATCGCCTCTCTGGGCGACTTCAGCGACGGCGTTTTCGGCGATTCCCCCTGGCAGCGGGTGGTTTATCTCGGCAGCGGCGGGCTGCAGGGCGCCGCGCGTGAATGCTCGCTTAAGGTGCTGGAGCTGACCGCTGGCAAGCTGGCCGCGTTTTATGACTCCCCGACCGGCTTCCGCCACGGCCCGAAATCGCTGGTTAATGACAAAACGCTGGTGGTGGTGTTCGTCTCTTCACACCCGTATACCCGCCGGTACGACCTTGACCTGCTGGCCGAACTGCGCCGCGACAAGCAGGCGATGCGCGTGGTGGCTATCTCCGCTACCGCCGACGCGGAAGTCACCGCCGGTCCGCACATTATTCTGCCCGCCGCGCGCGCGTTTATCGACGTTGAGCAGGCCTTCTGTTTCCTGATGTATGCGCAGGTATTCGCCCTGACCGAATCGCTCAAAGCGGGCATCACGCCGGATACACCTTCCGCCAGCGGCACCGTCAACCGCGTCGTTAAAGGCGTCGTCATTCACCCCTGGACCCCGGAGGAGGCATAACATGGGCATTATCTCGACCAAATATCTGCTGCAGGATGCGCAGAAGCACGGCTATGCCGTTCCGGCGTTTAACATCCACAACGCCGAAACCATTCAGGCCATCCTCGAAGTCTGTAAAGAGATGCAGTCGCCGGTGATCCTCGCCGGGACGCCGGGCACCTATAAACACATTGCGTTTGAAGAGATCTACGCGCTGTGCCGCGCCTACTCTGAAAGCTACGACATGCCGCTGGCGCTGCATCTCGACCATCATGAATCGCTGGACGATATCCGCCGTAAAGTCTATGCCGGCGTGCGCAGCGCGATGATTGACGGCAGCCATTTCCCGTTCGCTGAAAACGTGAAGCTGGTGAAGTCGGTGGTGGATTTCTGTCACCAGAACGACTGCAGCGTAGAGGCCGAGCTGGGCCGTCTGGGCGGCATGGAGGACGACATGAGCGTTGACGCCGAGAGCGCCTTCCTGACCGACCCGCAGGAGGCCCGCCGCTTCGTTGAGCAGACCGGCGTCGACAGCCTTGCGGTCGCTATCGGTACCGCTCACGGCCTGTACCCGCACCGTCCGAAGATCGATTTCCAGCGCCTGGGCGAAATCCGCGAAGTGGTTTCCGTCCCGCTGGTGCTGCACGGCGCCAGCGATGTACCGGATGAATACGTCCGCCGCACCATTGAGCTTGGCGTGTGCAAAGTCAACGTCGCCACCGAGCTGAAAATCGCCTTTGCCGGCGCGGTAAAAGCCTGGTTTAAGGACAACCCGGATGGCAACGACCCGCGCTACTACATGCGCGTCGGCATGGATGCGATGAAAGACGTTGTGCGTAGCAAAATCCGCGTTTGCGGTTCAGAAAATCGTCTGCACCAGACCGCCGAAGTCTAAGCTTCATTTAGCGCCATATCCGATTACCAAAAAATAACTATAAACCTCGCAAAAGCGGCAAGGCATTCTTAAACCGGAATGCCTCGTCTGCTACCATAATACTTATCGAGGAGTACCCTACGTGACACAGGAAAAGTCATTCAAATCAAAAGTGTGGGAGTTTTTTCAAAGCCTGGGAAAAACCTTTATGTTCCCGGTTTCCTTACTGGCCTTCATGGGATTGCTGCTCGGTATCGGCAGCTCGGTGACCAGTCCTTCCACCATTAAAAGCTTTCCCTTTCTTGGCGGCGAATTAACGCAGCTCACCTTTGGTTTTATCGCCATGGTCGGCGGTTTCGCCTTTACCTACCTGCCGGTGATGTTCGCCATGGCTATCCCCATGGGGCTGGCGAAACGCAACAAGGCGGTGGGCGCCTTCTCCGGTTTTGTCGGCTATATGCTGATGAACCTCAGCATCAACTACTACCTGACCGTCACCCACCAGCTCGCCGATGCCGCCACCATGAAGCAGGTCGGACAGTCGGTAGTGCTCGGCATTCAGACCCTGGAGATGGGCGTGCTGGGCGGGATCGTGGTGGGGGTTATCACCTACTTCCTGCATGAGCGCTTTCAGGACACCGTGCTGCACGACGCGTTCGCCTTCTTCAGCGGCATTCGCTTTGTGCCGATCATGACGGCGCTGACGCTGTCGCTGGTAGGGCTGTTTATCCCGCTGCTGTGGAAATATGTCGCGCTTGGCATCGCCGGGATCGGCCACATCATCCAGGGCACCAGCGTGTTTGGCCCATTCCTCTACGGTGTTGGCGTGCTGCTGCTCAAGCCTTTCGGTCTGCACCATATCCTGCTGGCGATGGTGCGCTTCACGCCTGCGGGCGGTATCGAGTTCGTTAACGGACACGAAGTGGCCGGCGCGCTGAACATTTTCTATGCCGAGCTGAAAGCCGGTCTGCCGTTTAGCCCTCACGTGACCGCCTTCCTGTCTCAGGGCTTTATGCCGACCTTTATCTTCGGTTTACCGGCGGTGGCCTACGCCATCTACCGTACCGCGCGCCCGGAAAACCGCCCGGTCATCAAGGGGCTGCTGCTTTCCGGCGTGCTGGTCTCCGTCGTGACCGGGATTTCCGAGCCGATTGAGTTTCTGTTCCTGTTTATCGCCCCGGCGCTGTATGTCTTCCACATTATCATGTCAGGGCTGGCGTTACTGGTTATGGCCCTGCTCGGCGTCACCATCGGCAACACCGACGGCGGGATCCTCGACCTGCTTATTTTCGGCGTGATGCAGGGGCTGTCGACCAAGTGGTATCTGGTCTTCCCGGTGGGTATCGTCTGGTTCGCCATCTACTTCTTTGTCTTCCGCTGGTACATCATCCGGCACGACATCAAAACGCCGGGTCGTGAAATCGATCCTGACGGCGCCGCGCAGGCGGTGGACGCAAACCGTAAGGCACGCGGAAAATCGAAATACGATCATGAAGTTATCCTCCGCGCGCTGGGCGGTAAGGACAATATCGACTCCCTGGACAACTGCATTACCCGCCTGCGTCTGGTCGTCAAAGATATGAGCAAACTGGATAAGCAGGCGCTGAAAGACGCCGGTGCGCTGTCGGTGGTGGTGCTGGATGCGCACAGCGTGCAGGTGATTATCGGACCGCAGGTACAAAGCGTGAAGACGGGTATTGAAGCGTTAATTTAACAGGAGGTTAAGGTGTTTGATTTTGACACGCTCGTGGAGCGCAAAAGCGATAAGTGCCGAAAATGGGACCACCAGTTTGTCTGCTCCCGTTTCGGCGATGTGCCGGCTGATTTTATCCCGCTGTGGATTGCCGATATGGATTTTATGTCGCCGCCCGCGGTGATCGACGGTTTTCAGCGCATCGTGCAGCACGGCACCTTCGGCTACACCTGGTGCTTCGATGAGTTTTACGACGCCGTAATCGGCTTTCAGCGCGACCGCCACCAGGCGGCGGTCGACAAAAGCTGGATAACGCTGACCTACGGCACCGTCTCCACGCTGCACTATACCGTCCAGGCGTTTTGCCAGCCGGGCGATTGCATCATGATGAACACTCCGGTATACGACCCCTTCGCCATGGCGGCGCAGCGCCAGGGCGTTCGGGTGCTGGCTAACCCACTTAAGGCCGTGGATAACCGCTACGAGCTGGATGTGGAACTGATTGAACACCAGCTCAACACCGAGCGGCCGAAGCTGTGGTTCTTCTGCTCGCCGCACAACCCGTCCGGGCGCATCTGGCGGGCGGACGAAATCCGTCTGGTGTCCGATCTCTGCAAACGCTACGGCGTAATCCTAATGGTGGACGAAGTTCACGCCGAGCATATTCTCGACGGGCAGTTTGTCAGTTGCCTGACGCCTGGCGGCGCGGCGCTGGATAACCTGATCGTGCTGACCTCGCCGAATAAAGCGTTCAACCTGGGCGGCCTGAAAACCTCCTACGCGATGATCCCAGATGACGCCCTGCGACAGCGCTTTCGCCAGCAGCTGGAAAAAAACTCGATAACCTCGCCGAACGTCTTCGGCGTATGGGGGATTATTCTCGCCTACCAGCAGGGATTGCCGTGGCTGGATGCCCTCAACGGCTATCTGCAGAGCAACGCCCGCTACCTGGCGGATGCCATCAAAACCCATTTCCCGCACTGGCGGATGATGAATCCGGAGTCGTCATACCTGGCGTGGATCGATATCAGCGAAGACACGATGAGCGCCACCGGGCTCACCGAACACTTCGCCCGCCGCGCCGGGGTGGTGATAGAGGACGGCAGTCACTATGTCCAGAACGGCGAAAACTATCTGCGGATAAACTTTGGCACGCAGCGCTCCCGGCTTGAACAGGCGCTGGAGCGGATGCATAACGTCCATAGGCGGTAAGAGCAGAAAGGACACCCTGAGGTGTCCTTTTTCACCTGTTATCTCTCTGACGTCGGGGAAACCTGCCAGTATCCGCCTTTCGTCGCGCCAATCCGCCGCAGCTTATTTTTCTGCTGTAATGATTTCAGATAGCGCTCAGCGGTGCGAGAAGAAACATTCAGCATGCGCGACAGCGCGAGGGCGGAAAGACGCGGCTGTACGGCCAGTATCAACAAAACCAGCTGCTCTTGTGATGAAAGAGAATCTGCGGTTTTCTCCGACATTTCCTCCGACATTTCTTCCGACAATATTGAGGTCTGATGTACCCCTTCCATCAGGGCGGCGGCGAGGTTGCTTAACATGAATTCGACAAACGCTGTGCAGTCACTTTTTTTATCGCACTCCCCTAACACCCGATAGTACTGCCCCTGCTGGTGATGAATAAGGGTTTCGACAGGAAGCCATGCCATTTCCGGACGCCACTCACTCAGCAACAGCGTCTGCCAGAGGCGTCCCATGCGGCCATTACCGTCAGTAAAAGGATGGATAAATTCAAATTCATAGTGGAACACCGAACTCACAACCAGCGGGTGAAGATCGGTCTGCTGACTCCACGTCAGCAGGTCGGCAATAAGCCGGGGAACCTGTGACGCTGGTGGCGCCATATGGACCACCTTATTACCACGATAAATACCAACATCGGCGCTGCGCAAAACGCCAGGATTATCGACTAACCCAATCATCAGCGTTCGATGTGCGGTTAACAGGTCCTGAAGGCGATGACTTTTCCAGCCAGGCATTTGCTCATAGGCGTCAATCGCGTTACGAACTTCCTGAATATCCTTTGCTGGCGCCAGCACACGCTTACCTTCCATCAACGCCGTAACCTGTTCTGTCGACAGACTATTGTGTTCAATCGCCAGCGAAGCCTGAATGGTTCTGATCCTGTTTTCTTTGCGCAAAAGCGGAGACGTGCGACCTGACTGAGCCGCCCAGTGCCCAAGCAATTCACCGATTTCAACAACATTGTTGAGTATTGAAGAGGTAATAGCGAACGGCGGCTGGTAGCGGCTCATGAATTACGCTTCCTGCTGCGCCAGCGCGTGCTTATACAGCGCGTTTTTCTTCACGCCGTGGATTTCGGCGGCCAGCGCGGCGGCTTTTTTCAGCGGCAGCTCCGCCTGCAGCAGCGCCAGCGTACGCAGCGCCTCGGCGGGCAGCTCCTCTTCCTGCGCCTTGTGACCTTCGACGATCAGCACCATCTCGCCTTTGCGTCGGTTTTCATCCTCTTTCACCCACGCCAGCAGTTCGCCCACCGGCGCGCCGTTAATCGACTCCCAGGTCTTTGTCAGCTCGCGAGCCAGCACCACATAGCGGGATGCGCCCAGCACGGCCGCGATATCGTCCAGGCTCTCCAGCAACCGGTGCGTGGACTCATAGAAAATCAGCGTACGAGGCTCGTTTTCCAGCGCGCGCAGCGTGTCGCGGCGCCCCTTGGATTTCGCTGGTAAAAAGCCTTCATAACAAAAACGATCGGACGGCAACCCGGCCGCGCTCAGCGCCGCTATCGCCGCGCATGGCCCCGGCAGCGGCACCACGCGAATACCGGCCTCGCGGCAGGTGCGCACCAGATGGTAGCCCGGGTCGTTAATCAGCGGCGTTCCGGCGTCGGACACCAGCGCAATGTTTTGCCCTTCCTGAAGCTTCGCCAGAAGTGTTTCAGCCTTTTGCTGCTCGTTATGGTCGTGCAGCGCAAATAAACGGGCATTAATCGCGAAATGTTGCAGCAGTAAACCGGTATGGCGGGTGTCTTCAGCAGCAATGAGATCAACAGCTTGCAGCACCTCAAGCGCGCGATGGGTAATGTCAGCCAAATTGCCGATGGGCGTAGGCACAATATAAAGCTGCCCTTGAGAATTGTCCGCAGATTCGCGTTGTTTCATTGTTTAGTCCGTATTGCCGATTTAATATTGAGCATTGAGCTAAAAAATATCACTGGATACGTATGGTACCGTCAACATTTCGTCGTTCTAAAGCCGCGCGCTGCTTGCCCGTCGTGCTGGCAGCGTTTCTTTTCGCCGGCTGTGGCACTCAGAAGAGCGCCGATCAAAGCACCGCCCATTTTGAGGGCAGCGCGCAGGCTGATTCAGGTTATTACCTGCAGCAGATGCAGCAAAGCTCAGATGATAGCAAGACCAACTGGCAATTACTCGCCATTCGTGCACTGCTGAAAGAGGGCAAAAATCAGCAGGCGATGGAGCTGTTCGGCCAGCTGCCGCAGAATCTGAATGACGCACAGCGTCAGGAGCAGTCTCTGCTGGCGGTCGAAATCAAGCTGAGCCAGAAAGATTTCGCCGGCGCGCAGGCATTGCTGGCGAAAATCACGCCCGCGTCGCTGAGCGCTAACCAGCAGGCGCGTTTCTGGCAGGATACGATAGCCTCTGAGCAGGGAAAACCGTCCCTGCCGCTGCTGCGCGCGCTGATAGCGCAAGAGCCGCTGCTGGCTTCGCCGCAGGAGAAGCAGAAAAACATCGACGCCACCTGGCAGGCGCTGTCGTCCATGAGTAAAGAGCAGGCGGGCGCGCTGGTGATCAATGCCGATGAAAACGTGCTGCAGGGCTGGCTGGATCTCCAGCGCGTATGGTTCGATAACCGCAACGATCCGGATATGATGAAAGCCGCCATTAAGGACTGGCAGACGCGCTATCCGCAGAACCCGGGCGCGAAAATGCTGCCGACGCAGCTGACCAACGTCCAGAATTTCAAACCGGCGTCGACCTCGAAAATCGCCCTGCTGCTGCCGTTAAACGGCCAGGCGGCGGTATTCGGCCGCACTATCCAGCAGGGTTTTGAAGCCGCGAAAAACGGCGGCGCCAGCCCGGTCAGCGGCAGCGCGGTCCCTCAGCAGGTCGCGCAGGCGGCGAACAGCAACGTCGTCAGCCCGGCGCAGGCTGAAGTCAGCGATCTGACCGGCGGGCAGCCGGCCGCATCCGCGCCGGCCGTTGCCGTTACGCAGGCTCAGCCGGTACAGGCGCCGCAGGGAACCCAGGCGCAGCCCGTGCAGGCGCCAAACGCCGTACAGCCCGCCGCCGCGACCCCAGCCGCACCGACGGCTGCGCAGCCAGCGTCGCCTGCCGCCCCGCAGGCGGTCGCCGCTGCGGCCGCTAACCCGGCGGCCGAACTGAAGATTTACGATACCACGACCGCCCCGTTGAACCAGCTTCTCGCCCAGGCGCAGCAGGACGGCGCGTCGATCGTGGTCGGCCCGCTGCTGAAAAATAACGTCGATGAGCTGGCGAAAAGCAATACCAGCCTGAACGTGCTGGCGCTTAACCAGCCGGAAAACGTCGAAAACCGCGCAAATATCTGCTACTTCGCCCTCTCGCCGGAAGACGAGGCCCGCGATGCGGCGCGCCATATCCACGACCAGGGCAAACAGGCCCCGCTGCTGCTGCTCCCGCGCAGCGCGCTCGGCGATCGCGTGGCTACGGCGTTTGCCCAGGAGTGGCAGAAACTCGGCGGCGGCATTGTGCTGCAGCAAAAATTTGGCTCCACGTCCGAGCTGAAAATGGGCGTCAACGGCGGTGCGGGCATTGCGCTGAGCGGCAGCCCGATCGGCGCCAGCCTGCCGCAGCAGCAGGGCGTAACCATCGGCGGTCTGAACATCCCGGCGCCGCCGAGCGATGCGCAGATTACCGGCGGCGGTAAAGTCGACGCCGCCTACATTGTGGCGACGCCGGAAGAGATTGCCTATATCAAGCCGATGATCGCCATGCGTAACGGCAGCCAGGACGGAGGCGTCACGCTGTACGCCAGCTCCCGTAGCGCGCAGGGAACCGCAGGCCCGGATTTCCGTCTGGAAATGGACGGCCTGCAGTATAGCGAAATCCCAATGCTGGCTGGCAGCAACCCGGCGCTGATGCAGCAGGCGCTGAGCGCCGTGCATAATGACTACTCGCTGGCTCGCCTGTACGCTATGGGCGTCGATGCCTGGGCGCTGGCAAACCACTTCTCGCAGATGCGTCAGGTACCTGGATTTGAACTTAATGGCAACACGGGCGATCTAACCGCTAATCAGGATTGTGTGATCAACAGGAAGTTGTCATGGCTCAAATACCAGCAGGGGCAAATCGTCCCGGCCAGTTAAGCCCTAAACAGACCGGCGACGCGTGGGAACAGCAGGCGCGTCGCTGGCTGGAGCATAACGGTTTGCGCTTTATCGCCGCCAACGTACGCGCCCGCGGCGGCGAAATCGACCTCATCATGCAAGACGGTGCGGTCACCGTGTTTGTCGAAGTGCGCTATCGGGCGTCCGCATGTTATGGTGGCGCAGCGGCAAGCGTGACCCGCAGCAAACAGATAAAACTATTACATACCGCCCGTCTGTGGCTCGCCCGCCACAATGGGAGTTTTGAGACTGTGGATTGCCGGTTCGATGTGATAGCCTTCACCGGCGGTCGAATCGAATGGTTCAAAAACGCCTTTGGCGAATAGCCTGACCAGATAATTTAAGGGAAATCGTGCTCGACAGAATTAAAGCCTGCTTTACGGAAAGCATCCAAACCCAAATCGCAGCAGCGGAAGCACTCCCGGACGCTATTTCCCGGGCGGCCATGACGCTGGTGCAATCCTTACTTAACGGCAACAAAATCCTCTGTTGTGGCAATGGCACCTCCGCCGCCAACGCACAGCATTTTGCTGCCTGCATGATCAACCGTTTCGAGACAGAGCGCCCCGGTTTACCCGCCATTGCGTTGAATACCGATAATGTAGTACTGACCGCCATCGCCAACGACCGGCTTCATGATGAAGTGTACGCCAAGCAGGTGCGCGCGCTCGGTCATGCCGGCGACGTGCTGCTGGCGATTTCGACCCGCGGCAACAGCCGCGATATCGTGAAGGCGGTAGAAGCGGCGGTCACCCGCGATATGACCATCGTCGCGCTGACCGGGTACGACGGCGGTGAGCTGGCGGGCCTGCTGGGCCAGCAGGATGTGGAAATTCGCATTCCGTCTCACCGCAGCGCGCGTATTCAGGAAATGCATATGCTGACGGTGAACTGTCTGTGCGATCTGATTGATAACACCCTTTTCCCACACCAGGACGATTAAGGAGTACCTATGAAGGCATTAACGCCCCTCGCAATCCTTACTTCCGCTCTGCTGCTGCAGGGATGTGTCGCGGCGGCGGTCGTCGGTACCGCAGCGGTTGGCACCAAAGCGGCAACCGACCCACGCTCCGTGGGGACCCAGGTGGACGACAGTACGCTTGAGCTGCGCGTGAACAATACCCTGCAGAAAGATGAGCAGATCAAAAAAGAAGCGCGCATTAACGTAATGGCGTATCAGGGCAAAGTGCTGCTGACCGGCCAGTCGCCGTCTGCGGACCTCACTTCTCGCGCCAAGCAGATTGCAATGGGCGTGGAGGGGACGACCGAGGTGTTTAACGAGATCCGCCAGGGTCAGCCGATCGGCCTGGGCACCGCTTCATCCGATACCTGGATAACTACCAAAGTGCGTTCACAGCTGTTCAGCACCGATCAGGTAAAAGCCTCTAACGTGAAGATCACCACGGAAAATGGCGAAGTGTTCCTGATGGGTCTGGTGACAAACCGTGAAGGGAAAGCGGCGGCGGATATCACCAGCCGGGTGAGCGGCGTGAAGCACGTCACCACCGCATTTACCTATATCAACTAGCGATAGCTACCCGGCGGTACGCTGCCGGGCCGCCATCTGGCGAAGCCGGGCCGAGGAAAGGATAGCCACACCGTCCTCTCCCGGCGATAGCGCCTGCGCCAGCAGCGCCCGCGCCACATCCTTTGCTTCAATCGACTTCCAGTTCCCCGGCAGCAGCCGGAACAGCGGCGCCAGCAGCGACTCGTTAAGCCGGTGCGCCTTTCGCTCGCCCAACAGCATCGACGGTCGGGCAATGGTCAGCCTCGGCCAGCGCTGCGCGATAAGCGCGCCCTCCATTTCCCCTTTCACCCTGTTGTAGAAAAACGGCGAACGGGCGTTGGCGCCCATGGCGCTCACCACCAGCATCTGGGTGGCGCCCAGGCGCTGCCCGGCCAGCGCAGTCTCCACGACCAGCGTGTAGTCCGCATGAATAAACGCGGCTTTACTGCCCGCATCCCGTCGGGTCGTGCCCAGACAGCAGAACACAATATCAATTGGCCCCTGAACCTGCGCCAGCGCCTTCAGGAGCTGCGGATTATGGGGATTGGTGACGCCGGGCATCGGCGACAGCGGGCGACGGGTTGCCGCCGTTATCGAGGTAATGCCAGGCTCTCGCAGCAGTAAACGCAGTAAATGACCACCAACCAGCCCCGTCGCTCCGGTAATCAGTACGTTTGCCATGGTTTACTCCTGGCGTAGCCAATGGATCTTTTTGCCAAAACCCAGCGTGTTATCTGTAAATTTTAGTTCATCAAGACGAATTTCCCACACGGGAGCCAGGTGTATTCTGGCGACGGGAAAACGCCGGTTGTAGCGCGCGCGCATCCTTTCGCTTTCTTTACCGTCAAGCAGGCGGATCTCGCCGCGAAACTGCACCCCGCGAATCAGCGCCACGCTTTTCGGCTGGCCGCTGACGGTTCCTGCGACCGGCGCGCGCGCGCCGCTCATCCTGGCATGGCGCGTGGTTTCTTCCGTCAGGAGGTAAAAAGCGACCTTTTCGCGGTCATAGAGATAAAACGCGCAGGCGGCCCACAGCTCGCCGTTTTGCGCCACGCTCCAGCTGACAACGTGCTGCTTCTCCAGCCAACGGCTGATGGCGGCCAGTGATTCCATTTTTCCTCTCCTGCGTGCTATGGTGCGGTCACCTTAACACAGGAGCTATAGCGTGTGCTGGTTCGTCTATTTGATTCGCACGGCGGATAATCGCCTCTATACCGGCATTACAACGGATGTCGCGCGCCGCGTGGAGCAGCATCAGCGCGGGAAAGGCGCCAAAGCCCTGCGCGGCAAGGGCGAGCTCAGCCTGGCCTTTTCCGCGGAGGTTGGTGAGCGCTCGCTGGCGTTGCGGCTCGAGTACCGCATTAAGCAGCTGACGAAGCGCCAGAAAGAGCGCCTCGTCGCCGGAGATGACGCGTTTGAGATGCTGCTGGCGCAGCTCAAAAACGATTGAAATGATCGCAGTATTCCACCAGACCGTGAACGCCGTTGAGCGCATCGTCGGCCAGGCGGTGCACCTGAAACGCGTCTCCGGTATCCGGCCAGCGGCAGCGAAGGTCGAAACGTGATGCCTGCTCGAAGCCCAGACGACCGTACAGCGCCGGATCGCCGAGCGTCACCACGGCGGCATAGCCGAACTCATTGAGCGAATCCAGCCCCTCATACACCAGCTGGCGGCCAATGCCCTGCCCGCGATAGTTTTCATCCACCGCCAGCGGCGCAAGCCCGACCCACTGCAGCTCTTCGCCTTCCACGCTCACTGGGCTAAAAGCCACGTAGCCGACCACCTGGCCCTCGTCGTCGGTGGCGACCAGGCCGAGGGTGATCAAGCCGTCTTCCCGCAGATCATGCACCAACTTTGCCTCCGCGTCGCCGCCAAAGGCGCGACGCAGCAGGGAATCAATCCCCGGCGCGTCAATCCCGATTTCCACTCGTATCAGCATGGCTCACCTACCGATGTGTGTCTGGTTTGCGAAGGCGTTTTCATCCCCGCTTCCACAAAGTCCGCAAGCTGTAGCAGCATCACGCGAAGCGCTTTTGGCATCTGCTCAAGCTCAATGGCGTCCATCAAGTTTTTGACATACAGCCCCAGTTCCGTGTCGCCTTCAATCACTAAACGGCGCTGGAAAAAGAGCGTGTCAGGATCCTGTTTGCGTGCCGCGATCATCAGCAGATCGCTGGCGTCGGCGCTGAAGCTCACGTCGGCCTCTGCGGACTGGCTGACCACCAGCTTGTCGTGGTCAACGGAGGTGAACCACCGCAGCCCGATATCGCGCACCTCGATGCTTAACCAGCGGCCTTCAAGGAAATCCAGCTCCCCGTCAGCCAGCGCCTGGCGAAATTGCCAGCTCAATACCTGTTCCAGCACCTGACGTTTAAGCGCAAACGGCGTCATTTTTACCGGTACGCTCATCAGAGTCGGGCCCAGCTGTACCAGGCGTGAACGCAGTTTATCCAACACGAGCTTTACTCCCTCAATGCAAAAGTCCTGTTATTTTGCCATATCAGATAAACGACATAGCGGCGTAAATCAACAATTCTGTAAGAGCCTGGCCCCATTATTAGCGCCATCAATACGCTTTTAACTGCCTTAAATCAAAAATTGTCGCCGATGGGTTAACTAAAATCCCAGCTCGTTAACAATTCTGCGGCCCTGCGGGTCGCTGCCTTCAGGAAATATTATGGAGCTGCTCTGCCCTGCCGGAAACCTCCCGGCGCTTAAGGCGGCCATCGAAAACGGTGCCGATGCCGTGTATATCGGGCTGAAAGATGATACGAACGCCCGCCACTTTGCCGGTCTTAACTTCACCGAAAAAAAACTGCAGGAAGCGGTCAACTTTGTGCATCAGCATCGCCGCAAGCTGCACATCGCCATTAATACCTTCGCGCATCCCGACGGCTACGCCCGCTGGCAGCGCGCGGTGGATATGGCCGCGCAGCTCGGCGCCGACGCGCTGATCCTCGCCGACCTCGCGATGCTGGAATACGCCGCGGAGCGCTATCCGCATATTGAGCGCCACGTGTCGGTACAGGCCTCCGCCACCAACGAAGAGGCGATTCGCTTTTACCATCGTCACTTCGACGTCGCGCGCGTTGTGCTTCCTCGCGTCTTGTCCATCCATCAGGTTAAGCAACTGGCGCGCAGCACGCCAGTGCCGCTGGAAGTTTTTGCGTTCGGCAGCCTGTGCATTATGGCGGAAGGACGCTGTTATCTCTCCTCTTATTTAACGGGGGAGTCGCCCAATACCGTCGGCGCCTGCTCGCCCGCCCGCTTCGTTCGCTGGCAGCAAACGCCGCAGGGGCTGGAATCGCGCCTCAATGAAGTGCTGATCGACCGCTACCAGGACGGTGAAAACGCGGGCTATCCGACGCTGTGCAAAGGCCGCTATCTGGTGGACGGCGAACGCTATCACGCGCTGGAGGAGCCCACCAGCCTCAACACGCTGGAGCTGCTGCCGGAGCTGCTGGCGGCTAATATCGCCTCGGTGAAAATCGAAGGCCGCCAGCGCAGCCCGGCCTACGTCAGCCAGGTCGCCAAAGTGTGGCGCCAGGCGATTGACCGCTGTATGGCCGACCCGCAGAGCTTTGTCCCGCAGTCCGCGTGGATGGAGGCGCTTGGCTCGATGTCCGAAGGCACCCAGACGACCCTTGGCGCATATCACCGTAAATGGCAGTAGGTAACGCGATGAAATATTCATTAGGACCGGTGCTCTACTACTGGTCAAAAGAGACGCTGGAGGCGTTTTACCAGCAGGCGGCGCACAGCAGCGCCGATGTGATTTACCTCGGCGAGGCGGTCTGCAGCAAACGTCGCGCCACCAAAGTCGGCGACTGGCTCGACATGGCGAAAAGCCTGGCCGGGAGCGGTAAGCAGGTGGTGCTGTCCACGCTGGCGCTGGTGCAGGCGTCGTCGGAGCTGGGCGAGCTGAAGCGCTATGTCGACAACGGCGAATTTCTGCTTGAGGCCAGCGATCTTGGCGTGGTCAATCTGTGCGCCGAGCGCAAGCTGCCGTTCGTCGCCGGGCACGCGCTGAACTGCTATAACGCCGTCACTCTGCGCCTGCTGCTCAAACAGGGCATGGTGCGCTGGTGTATGCCGGTCGAGCTGTCCCGCGACTGGCTGGTGAACCTACTTAACCAGTGCGACGAGCTGGGGATCCGCGATCGGTTTGAGGTGGAGGTGCTGAGCTACGGTCATCTGCCGCTGGCGTACTCCGCGCGCTGCTTTACCGCCCGCTCGGAAGACCGCCCGAAAGACGAGTGCGAAACCTGCTGCATCAAATACCCGAACGGCCGCAGCGTGCTGTCGCAGGAGAATCAGCAGGTGTTTGTGCTCAACGGCATTCAGACCATGAGCGGCTACGTCTACAACCTCGGCAACGAGCTCGCCTCGATGCAGGGGCTGGTCGACATGGTGCGCCTGTCGCCGCTGGGTAACGACACATTCGCCATGATTGACGCTTTCCGCGCCAATGAAAACGGCGCCGCTCCGCTGCCGCTGACGGCAAACAGCGACTGCAACGGCTACTGGAAACGCCTCGCCGGGCTGGCGCTGCAGGCATAATAAAAGCTCGCTTTGTTAACAACAGTTACTATTTTTTAATGCATTATCAAAGAATATGCTGTCGACAAAGCGAGCTGTTATGACTGACAAAAACATTCCGTTCTCGGTGCTGGATCTGGCGCCGATCCCGCAGGGAGCCTCGGCAAAAGAGGCCTTTTCACATTCTCTGGATCTCGCCCGTCTCGCGGAAAAACGCGGCTACCATCGCTACTGGCTGGCGGAACACCACAACATGGTCGGTATCGCCAGCGCGGCAACCTCGGTGCTGATAGGCTATCTCGCCGCCAACACCACGACGCTGCGCCTCGGTTCCGGCGGCGTCATGCTGCCGAACCATTCGCCGCTGGTGATTGCCGAACAGTTCGGTACGCTCAATACCCTCTATCCTGGCCGTATTGATTTAGGGCTGGGCCGCGCCCCGGGCAGCGATCAGCCGACCATGCGCGCGCTGCGCCGCCATATGAGCGCCGATATCGACAGCTTCCCGCGCGACGTTGCCGAGCTGGTCGACTGGTTCGACGCCCGCGATCCGAACCCGCACGTGCGTCCGGTGCCCGGCTTCGGCGAGAAGATCCCGGTGTGGCTGCTGGGCTCCAGCCTCTACGGCGCGCAGCTGGCGGCGCAGCTCGGCCTGCCGTTCGCCTTTGCCTCCCACTTCGCGCCGGATATGCTGCACCAGGCCCTCCATCTCTATCGCACGCATTTCACGCCCTCTGAGCGCCTGGAAAAACCGTACGCCATGGTGTGCATCAACATCATTGCCGCCGACAGCAACCGCGATGCGGAATTCCTGTTTACCTCGATGCAGCAGGCGTTTGTCAAGCTGCGCCGCGGCGAGGCGGGACAGCTTCCGCCGCCGGTAGAGAATATGCATCAGCTCTGGTCTGCCTCAGAGCAGTACGGAGTACAGCAGGCGCTGAGCATGTCGCTGGTCGGCGATAAGGCGAAAGTACGCCATGGGCTGGAGGCCGTGCTGCGCGAAACCCAGGCGGATGAAATTATGGTCAACGGCCAGATTTTCGAAAACCAAGCGCGCCTGCATTCGTTTGATTTGACGATGGAAGTGAGGGAGGCGCTGTTGGGGTAAGGACGCGCCGGGAAGCATCATGGCCTGGCCAATCAGGCCATGATGCCCGTCCATGCTATTTACCGGCTTTCGCCTCGGCATCCAGCATTGCGTTTGCTTTGATGACATACGCATTAGTATATGTCGTCTCAAGATTCACCGGCTTCGTTATCTTACCTACCGCCTGTTCTATCTTCAGCACCGTTTCCGGCCCTCCTTTCGGCATCATGCCGTCAGGCAAAAATTGTCCTTTGTCTTTCGTCAGCGCGTTAATGTATTCCTCACGCGTTGACAGCGGGTTGCTGACGAAATCGGCCGGAAGGTTATCGGCAATCTCCGCGGCGCTGTGGGTGCTTATCCAGCGCATCGTCGCTACCATCGCATTGACCACCGCCTGCGTCTCCACCGGATGCGCTTTTACCCAGTCCGCGCGCGCCAGCACGCTGGCCGAGGGGAGATAGCCTCCGAGCCATTTTTTAACGCCGTCGCCAGTGGCCAGGTCAATTGCCGAGTAGCCGACCTTCATTTTCTCAATGGCGTTTACGGTTGGCTGCGTCGTCATGCCGCAAACGATCCTGTCATGCTGCAGGGCGCCAATCATCGTCGGCCCTGCGCCGACGCCGACACGGGTAAAATCTTTTGACGCCAGGGCATGGCGGGAAGCCAGATACAGCGTCAAATCATCGGTGCCCGACCCCAGGTCAGTGACGCCGACCGTTTTACCTTTCCAGTCGGCAGGGGTTTTGATTCCCGACGCCGACGTACACATCTCGCGTTCGCCAGGCGCCCCGCTGAGCTGCACGATGTCGATAACATCTTTGCCCATCTGCTGGAACTCGATGGTGTGTTCATACCAGGCTCCCGACATATCCACCTGGCCTGACAGCATCGCTTCTTCCGCGCCAACGCCGCCGCTGTGCTCCGTGCTTAACTGCATATCAACGCCGTATTTCTTAAAGAACCCCAGATTCTGCGCCAGCTGGTAAGGCAGATAAATTTGCTTATCAATACCGCCCACCATCATGGTGACCTGAGGCAAAGCGCCGGCTGCCGCCATCCCATGCGCGCTGAAAAGCCCTGCCGCTACGGCTAACGCTGATAGTTTAAAGTATTTCTTCATAGTGCTCCGATCTCCTGATAATCAATATGTTCATTAAGAAAACACGGAAAACACGAGATGAAACGAGGTTAAACGCCTGGCGTATTGCTTTCAGCAGCCGACGGCGGCTGCCAGGAGAGTAATCTCTTCTCGATGAGGGACATCAACACTTCAGCGCTCAGCGCAATGGCGCCAATAATCAACATGGCACCAAATACGCCATTCGCATCAAAGGTGTTCTGCGCCGTGGCGATCACCAATCCCAACCCTTTTTGCGCTCCGAGAAATTCGCCGACGATGGCGCCGATGATTGAAAAGCCCAGCGCGACGTGCAGGCTGGCGATAATCCACGTCATGGCCGAGGGGAAGACAACATGTAAAACAACATCGAACCGTGAAGCGCCCAAAATACGGGCATTGGAGACCAGATTGCGGTCTACGCTACGTACCCCCTGGAAGGCGTTAAAGAACACCACGAAAAAGACCAGTACCGCCGCCAGTACCACTTTCGAAGACATCCCCAGCCCCAGCCACATCACGAAGATTGAGCCCAGCACAATGCGCGGTAATGCGTTGACTATCTTGATATAGGGGCCGAATACATCGGCCAGGTAAGGGATCTCCCCCAGCAAAACGCCAAAGAGGATGCCGCCGATAACGCCCACGGCGAAGCCCATTAACGACTCTTCGAGCGTTACCCAGATCTGCAGCCAAATAGATCCATACGCCGTACCGTGCTGTACCCAGTCCCATAAGCGCAGCACAATCCCTTTCGGCGAGCCAAAGAAGAAAGGATCCAGCCAGCCGAGCACCGTGGCCAGCTGCCAGCCGCCGACAATCAGCAGAAACAGGCCTGCGCGTCCCAGTAGCACATGAAGTTTGCGCCGCTGCGCGCGTTGTTGCGGCGTCAGCGCCGCCGGATTCGAACGGGTCATAGGAGAGTCCAGATCTACCTTGCTCATCGTGCCGCTCCTGTTTTCACCAGAGTCGTTTGCGAGTAAGCGCGTTCCACTTCATCCCGCAAGGAGTGCCAGATTTGCTGGTAGAGTTCTAAAAATCGGGGCTGGAAACGGATGGCCTGGACTTCGCCGCGGGGTCTTGGCAAATCGATATCAAAAATGGCCTTCACCGTTGCGGGCCCCGCCGTCATAACCACAACCCGGTCGGCAAGCGCTATCGCTTCTTCCAGGTCATGAGTGACAAACAGCACGGAAGGCCGCGTTTTTTCCCACAGGTCCAGTAGCTCATTCGACATAATGGCGCGCGTTTGCACATCAAGCGCGGAGAAGGGTTCATCCATAAGCAGCATGGACGGTTTGTTGATCAATGCCGCGGCAAGACTGACGCGTTTACGCATGCCGCCTGAAAGCTGCCAGGGATAATAATTTTCAAAACCGGCAAGGCCAACAACCCGCAGCCATTCACGCGCCTGCTCCTGCGCCTCTTTTTTAGGTACGCCGCGAAATACGGGACCTAACGCCACATTTTTGAGTACCGATTTCCACGGTAATAGCGCGTCATTCTGGAAGACAAAACCGGCGCCATCGGTGATCCCATCGACCACACGCCCCGACACGCGCACAACGCCGGAGCTGGGACGATACAGCCCAGCGGCTAACGTCAGGGTTGTCGATTTACCACACCCCGTCGGTCCGACAACCGCGCAAAACATGCCGGGCTCGACGACCAGGTTTACATCGTGCAGGACGGTTCGCTCTACGCCATCACGGCCAGGGAACCGTTTTGTCACACCGGAAAACTGGATACCGGCCTGTTTTTCTAAAGCCATAGACAAAGTACTCCTTATGCAACGTTAATTTTCAGAAAGGAGCCATTCCATTAGCGCATTAAACAGCCGTTGTGCCTTTTATGACCCTGCGGCGCAGCGTCCAGAACACATGATGGTGAAGATATAATAGGCGTTAGTGTTTAATTTTTGTTGCTGTGATGTTCAAAATTTGTTGGTGGTTTTTATGGTTTTTATTACTTTTGAATACAAACACGGGAGGGGAAGCGGGGAAGCGGAAGGGCATTCTTCATCTGGCGGCCCCCTCCGGCAAAGGAGAGGGCCTGGGGAGACGTTTACTGATACACCGGCAGCACATTGAAGCTCGACAGGAAATGCACCAGCGCATTGCCGACGCCAAAAATCAGGATCAGCGCAATCATCGGTTTTCCGCCCCATACGCGAAACTGCGGGCTGCCGAAGCGTTTACGCGAGGCGCGCGCCAGCAGCGCCGGAACAATTGCCGCCCAGATAGTGGCGGCCAGGCCCGCATAGCCGATAGCGTAGAGGAACCCGTTCGGCCACAGCAGACCGCCAACCACCGGCGGCGTAAAGGTCAGCAGCGCGGTCTTAAAGCGTCCCAGCGCAGAGTCATCAAACTTGAACAGGTCAGCCAGGTAATCAAACAGGCCCAGCGTCACGCCGAGAAACGAGCTGGCGACCGCAAAGTTGGAGAACACCACCAGCAGCAAATCCAGACTACGGCTGTTGAGCACTCCGCTCAGCGCCTGCACCAGCACGTCAATGTTACCGCCCTGCTGCGCGATGCCGATAAACTCAGGACGCGGAATATTACCCATCGTCCCCAGCAGCCAGATGACGTACAGCCCCAGCGCCAGCAGCGTGCCGTACACCAGGCAGCGGGTGATGGTGCGCGGATCTTTACCGTAGTATTTCATCAGGCTCGGCACGTTGCCGTGATAACCGAAGGAGGCCAGACAAAATGGCAGCGTCATCAGCAGATACGGCATATACGAGGCGTTTTTCTCCGCCACGTTAAACAGGGTGACCGGCTGCACATGGCCGAGCAGGCTGCCGAAGGTGAGGAAAAAGGTAATCACTTTGGCGCCCAGCACAATCGCCGTCATCCGGCTGACCGCTTTGGTGCTCAGCCACACCACAAACGCCACCAGCAGCGCAAAACCAAAGCCCGCCGCCCGTGCCGGAACGTTCAGCGACAGCTCATTAAAGGTGTGGTGCAGAATCGAACCGCTCGCTGAGATATAGGCGTAGGTCAGGATATAAAGTACAAACGCGATGGAAACCCCGTTCACCACGTTCCAGCCTTTGCCGAGCAGATCTTTGGTGATGGTGTCGAAGCTTGAACCGATGCGGTAGTTGAGGTTCGCCTCAAGGATCATCAGCCCGGAATGCAGCATGCAGAACCAGGTAAACACCAGCGCCGCCAGCGACCAGAAAAACCACGCGCCGGACATGACCACCGGCAGGGAGAACATCCCCGCGCCGATAATGGTGCCGCCGATAATCACCACGCCGCCAAACAGGGACGGTCGGGTTGCTGTGGTAGTGAGTGTCGCCATCTGCGCTTGTCTCCAGGAAATCATATTCAGCTCAACGCGAAGCACTGTACCAGTACACGAGTACAAATGAAATAAAAAAAGCCCCAATCGCGACGATCGGGGCTGTATATATTACTTTACGCGGTTAAGAGCAGTTTTTTACGCTGACCTTATGCGTCGCCGAAGCGACGACGGCTGCCGTTGTCATCACGACGCGGGGCGCGCGGCGCACCGTTGTCGTCACGACGCTGACCGCGATGGCCTTCACGACGTTCGCCGGAGAAGCGACGACCATCGCCACGACCGCCTTCACGACGCTCACCGCCGAAACCACGGCTTTCGCCATTGCGAGCACCGCCACGACGCTCACCGCCGCGGTCAGTGCGCGGCTGCGCATCGCCGAGCAGCTGCATGTTCATCGGCTTGTTCAGGATGCGGGTACGGGTAAAGTGCTGCAGAACCTCGCCCGGCATGCCTTTCGGCAGCTCGATGGTGGAGTGGGTGCCGAAAAGCTTGATGTTACCGATGTAGCGGCTGCTGATGTCGCCTTCGTTAGCAATCGCGCCAACGATATGACGAACTTCAACGCCGTCATCACGGCCCACTTCAATACGGTACAGCTCCATTTCGCCAACGTCACGACGCTCGCGACGCGGACGATCTTCACCGCCACGCTCCGGACGATCGCCGCGCGGGCCGCGGTCGTTACGGTCGCCACGACGCTCGAAACGATCGTCACGGTCACGGAACTCACGCTTAGGACGCATCGGCGCATCCGGCGGCAGGATCAGCGGACGTTCGCCCTGCGCCATTTTCAGCAGCGCGGCGGCCAGCGTTTCCATATCCAGCTCGCCTTCAGCGCTTTCCGGCTGCAGCTTCGTCAGCAGGTTGCGGTACTGATCCAGGTCGCTGCTTTCCAGCTGCTGCTGAACTTTAGCGGCGAATTTTTCCAGACGGCGTTTGCCCAGCAGCTCTGCGTTTGGCAGCTCAACTTCCGGAATGGTCAGCTTCATCAGGCGTTCGATGTTGCGCAGCAGGCGGCGTTCGCGGTTTTCCACGAACAGCAGCGCGCGACCGGCACGACCGGCGCGGCCGGTACGACCGATACGGTGAACGTAGGACTCGGTATCCATCGGAATATCGTAGTTAACCACGAGGCTGATGCGCTCAACGTCCAGACCACGCGCCGCAACGTCGGTTGCGATCAGGATGTCCAGACGACCGTCTTTCAGACGCTCCAGAGTCTGCTCACGCAGCGCCTGGTTCATGTCGCCGTTCAGCGCCGCGCTGTTGTAGCCGTTACGCTCCAGGGCTTCCGCCACTTCCAGCGTCGCGTTTTTGGTGCGCACGAAAATGATGGCCGCGTCAAAATCTTCCGCTTCCAGGAAACGCACCAGCGCTTCGTTTTTACGCATGCCCCAGACGGTCCAGTAGCTCTGGCTGATGTCAGGACGCGTGGTCACGCTGGACTGGATGCGCACTTCCTGCGGCTCTTTCATAAAGCGGCGGGTAATGCGGCGAATCGCTTCCGGCATGGTTGCGGAGAACAGCGCGGTCTGGTGACCGTCCGGGATCTCCGCCATGATAGTTTCAACGTCTTCGATGAAGCCCATGCGCAGCATTTCGTCAGCTTCATCCAGTACCAGACCGCTCAGACGAGAGAGGTCCAGGGTGCCACGTTTCAGGTGGTCCAGCAGACGGCCCGGCGTACCGACGACGATCTGCGGCCCCTGACGCAGGGCGCGTAACTGCACGTCATAACGCTGGCCGCCGTACAGGGCTACCACGTTTACGCCGCGCATATGTTTAGAGAAATCCGTCATCGCTTCAGCAACCTGGACCGCCAGTTCGCGGGTCGGTGCCAGCACCAGAATCTGGGGTGCTTTCAGTTCAGGATCGAGATTGTTAAGCAGCGGCAGAGAAAACGCTGCAGTTTTACCGCTACCGGTCTGGGCCATACCCAGAACATCGCGGCCACCCAACAGGTGCGGGATACATTCCGCCTGGATCGGCGATGGTTTTTCGTAACCCAGATCGTTAAGGGCTTCAAGGATAGGAGCCTTCAGGCCCAGATCTGCAAAAGTGGTTTCGAATTCAGCCATGTAGTACGTGTGCCTCAAAATCAATGGCGGCCAGTCTACATAACTCATCGTGAAAACTAAGGGCAATTTTCATTGAAAAGTGTGAACCGGCTCAAATTAGTTGAATTAACGAACAATAAAGCCCTCACCCGCGAAGGTGATGGCAATCAAAAAAAGATTACGGGCTGAGTTGTTCGTCAGCTATTGCTGGTCCGATTCTGCCAGGTCGTCTTGCTCCTGGCCCAAGAGCGCTAATTCCAACAATGCGTATCGGTGCTCAACAAAGTTATGAACGTTGTTGGCGACCGCCAGTTTGAACAGTGCCGCAGCGCTGTCCTTATCCCCCAGACTTAGGTAGTACTTACCTAAATAGAAGTTGGTTTCACTGAGATGTTCAGCGAGCGAGGTGTTATCCGTTGCGTCAGCCTTCAGGCGATCCATCAGCGTTGCTTCGCTAATGTCGCCGAGGTAGAACTCGACAATGTTCCATCCCCATTGCTCTTTATCGGATTTTTCGTAGCGCTGTTTGAGAGCGACTAACGCCTGCTTTTCGTCGAGCTTCCGCTCAGCGATGTAAAGCCATAGGCTCCGGAAAGGATCGTTGGGATCGTCTTGATAAAACGCCAGCAGATCATCTTGCGCTAACTTAGCACGGCCACCGTAATACAGCGCGATGCCGCGGTTTAAGTACGCGTAATTGTAAGTTGGATCAAGCTCAAGTACAGAATCAAACGCTTCATAGGCAGCATCATAATTGCCTGCCTGCGTTAAATAAATGCCTAAGTAATTGAATACTTCCGGCATATCCGGTCGGATTGCTAAAGCTTGCGAGAAATCATTGCGCGCTAAAGCTCTCAGACCGAGACTATCATACAACACTCCGCGCTCATATAAAAGCTGCGCGCGTTCGTCATCGGTTAAAGCCCGACTGGCAAGAATTTGTTCCATGCGTGCCAGAATCACTTCTTGCTGCAAAGTCGGTTGCAATGGCACCGCGAGGACTTCGCTCTTACGCCAGGCAGAGTTGCTGCATCCTGCCAGCGTGAGTGCTGTCGCAACGAAACACCAGCGCAAAAAAGGCTTCATTTCCCACTCCCGAAGACAACAATTGGATGAACGTCCTGTTCCCCGGCTGCAAACAAGCGTCCTGCCCGGAATACGCCCTCCGCAAACGCGGAGGGCAAATGGCAACCTTACTCGCCTTGTTCTGCTACCGGAGCTTCCGGCGCGACTGCTGGCTGAGACTGCTCGGTCGCTTCTTTAATGCTCAGACGGATACGGCCCTGACGATCGACTTCCAGAACCTTAACCGGTACTTCCTGATTCATCTGCAGGTAGTCGGTCACTTTCTCAACGCGCTTGTCGGCAATCTGAGAAATGTGTACCAGACCTTCCTTGCCGCCGCCGATAGCGACGAAGGCGCCGAAGTCTACGATACGGGTGACTTTACCGTTGTAGATGCGGCCCACTTCGATCTCTGCGGTGATCTCTTCGATACGGCGGATAGCGTGTTTCGCTTTGTCGCCGTCGGTCGCTGCGATCTTCACAGTACCGTCGTCTTCGATTTCGATGGTGGTGCCGGTCTCTTCGGTCAGCGCACGAATCACAGAACCACCCTTGCCGATCACGTCTTTGATCTTGTCCGGGTTGATCTTGATGGTGTGAATACGCGGTGCGAATTCAGAGATATCGCCACGCGGTGCGTTGATCGCCTGCTCCATCACGCTCAGGATATGCAGACGCGCGCCTTTAGCCTGGTTCAGCGCAACCTGCATGATCTCTTTGGTGATGCCTTCAATTTTGATATCCATCTGCAGCGCAGAGATACCGTCGCGGGAACCCGCAACTTTGAAGTCCATGTCGCCCAGGTGGTCTTCATCGCCCAGGATATCGGACAGCACTACGAAGTTGTCGCCTTCTTTCACCAGACCCATCGCGATACCCGCAACGGCGGATTTCACCGGCACGCCTGCGTCCATCAGCGCCAGAGACGCGCCGCACACGGAAGCCATGGAAGAAGAGCCGTTGGATTCGGTGATTTCAGACACCACGCGAACGGTGTACGGGAACTGTTCCATCGTCGGCATAACGGCCAGAACGCCGCGCTTCGCCAGACGACCGTGACCGATTTCACGACGCTTCGGTGAACCGACCATGCCGGTTTCGCCGACAGAGTACGGAGGGAAGTTGTAGTGGAACAGGAAGGTGTCAGTACGCTCACCCATGATTTCATCGATGATCTGCGCGTCACGGGCGGTACCCAGCGTCGCGGTAACCAGCGCCTGCGTTTCACCACGGGTGAACAGTGCGGAGCCGTGAGTACGCGGCAGCACGCCGGTACGAACGTCCAGACCACGGATCATGTCTTTTTCGCGGCCATCGATGCGCGGCTCGCCTGCCAGTACGCGGCTACGAACGACGTTTTTCTCGATAGCGTGCAGGATTTCACCCAGCTCATTAGCGTCCAGGGTTTCATCTTCCGCAACCAGCGTGTCGATGGTTTCGGATTTGATGACGTCAACCTGAGCATAACGCTCCTGCTTGTCGGTGATGCGGTAGGCTTCGCTCAGGCGAGATTCAGCCAGTGCGGCAACGCGGGCGTTCAGCGCTTCGTTAACCGCTTCCGGCTGCCAGTCCCAACGCGGTTTGCCAGCTTCTTTCACCAGCTCGTTGATGTTCTGGATAACGATCTGCTGCTGCTCGTGGCCGTAAACGACCGCGCCCAGCATCTGGTCTTCGCTCAGCAGCTCGGCTTCGGATTCCACCATCAGCACGGCCGCTTCGGTACCGGCAACCACCAGATCCAGTTTGCTGACTTTCAGCTCTTCCGGCGTCGGGTTCAGTACGTACTGGTCATTGATATAACCCACGCGCGCAGCGCCGATTGGGCCGTTGAACGGAATACCGGACAGAGACAGTGCGGCAGAGGCGCCAATCATCGCCACGATATCCGGGTTAACCTGCGGGTTAACGGAAACCACGGTGGCGATAACCTGAACTTCGTTCACGAAGCCTTCCGGGAACAGCGGACGAACCGGGCGGTCAATCAGACGCGCGATCAGGGTTTCGCCTTCGCTTGGACGGCCTTCACGACGGAAGAAACCACCCGGGATTTTACCGGCCGCGTAGGTACGCTCCTGGTAGTTAACGGTCAGCGGGAAGAAGTCCTGGCCCGGTTTTGCTTTTTTCTGACCAACAACGGTCACGAAAACGGCGGTGTCATCCATGCTCACCATAACGGCTGCCGTCGCCTGACGTGCCATCATGCCGGTTTCCAGCGTAACGGTATGCTGACCGTACTGGAATTTACGAACGATCGGATTTAACAAAATTCTATCCTTTCTTGTCTTGATGAGTGACGGCACGCCTTCGGCGTGCCGCTCAGAACCCGATCTTCTTGCATCCTCGCGACTAATGACAACCTTAACCCTGGCGGGTAAAGCCTCTCATTAGCCGCGCGAACCTCTGCAATGAAGATCATTTATTGCAACAATACAAACAATACATGAGTTTCCGGCGAATTGCTGCCATCTGGTTGAAAAAAGGGGCCGTGAAGGCCCCTCTTTCTGAAACTCGCCAGAATTAGCGACGCAGACCCAGACGCTCGATCAGCGCAGTGTAGCGTGCTACATCTTTACGTTTCAGGTAGTCGAGCAGTTTACGACGCTGAGAAACCATGCGCAGCAGACCACGACGGCTGTGGTGATCTTTTTTGTGCTCTGCAAAGTGACCCTGCAGGTGGTTAATCTGTGCAGTCAGCAGGGCAACCTGAACTTCGGTAGAACCGCTGTCGTTAGTACCACGACCGAACTCGGAAACGATTTTCGCTTTAGCTTCAACGCTTAGAGACATTTTCAACTCCAAAATTAAAAGAAATAAAGGGCGCCGATCTCTAATTCAGCGGCCCTGAGGTAACGCCTGCCTCAATTGTTAAACAAATGAGCAGACGCTAAGCGGCAATATTCTACTCGCAGCGACCTGTTATCGCAATACGGGCAGTTATTGCGGATACTCGACGACCAGACGGCGCGGGGCGACGCGCCCTTCATCATCAATTTCACCCATGCCGATGAATTTTCCCTCTTCCCCTTCCGTTACGCGCACCAGACCCTGCAGCGGCGCGCCTGACTGGCGTACCGGATTGCCGTTCTTAAAGTACACGGAGGAGGTCAGCGGAATATTCACCAGCGGGTAGTCCGCCGCCGGGCTGTCCATCGGCATCAGCAGCGGATCCAGCAGTTCGGCTGCCGCAATCCCCTGCTCTTCCGCCTGGGCGACCAGCGCCTGCAGCTGTTCCAGCGTCACCATGCGATCGACCGGGTAGCGGCTGACCGCCAGGCGGCGCAGGTAAATCACGTGCGCGCCGCAGCCGAGCTTCTCGCCAAGATCGTCGATGATGGTGCGAATATACGTCCCTTTAGAACAGTGGATCTCCAGCTCCAGCTCGTCCCCTTCGTGGCGAATAAACAGCAGTTCGTACACGGTAATCGGACGCGCTTCACGCGGCACCTCAATCCCCTGGCGGGCATATTCGTACAGCTTCTTCCCCTGGTACTTCAGCGCCGAATACATCGACGGTACCTGCTGGGTATCGCCGCGAAAGCTCTCCAGCGCCGCCTCAAGCGCAGAGGCGCTGAAGGTGACCGGACGCTCTTCCACCACCTGCCCGTCGGCATCGGAGGTATCCGTACGCTGGCCCAGTTTCGCAATGACGCGATAACGCTTATCGGAATCCAGCAGGTATTGGGAAAACTTGGTGGCTTCACCGAGGCACACCGGCAGCATACCGGTTGCCAGCGGGTCCAGCGCGCCGGTATGCCCTGCGCGGTTCGCGTTATAGAGACGCTTTACCTTCTGCAGCACATCGTTGCTGGACGCCCCCTGCGGTTTATCCAGCAACAGCACGCCATGGACATCGCGGCCGCGACGACGAGGACGACTCATCAGTCCTCCTTGCTGTCGTCCGCTGGGTTCACACGACGCTCATCGTCATGCTTCACCACGCTGGTCACCAGGTTGGACATGCGCATACCTTCGACCAGCGAGTTGTCGTAGAAGAAGGTCAGTTCCGGCACGATACGCAGGCGCATGGCTTTACCCAGCAGCGAGCGGATGAAGCCGGAAGCTTCCTGCAGCGCTTTGATGCCGGCTTTAACGGCCGCTTCATCTTTATCGTTCAGGAAGGTCACGAACACTTTGGCATAGGCCAGGTCGCGAGACATTTCTACGCCGGAAACCGTGGTCATCATTCCCAGACGCGGGTCCTTAATTTCACGCTGCAGGATGATAGCAATCTCTTTTTGCATCTCCTGGGCAACGCGCTGTGGGCGACCAAATTCTTTCGCCATAATAAAACTCTCCAGACAAAAAAGGGGCATTCAGCCCCTTTTGAAATTCATACCGGGTGGCGCTTTGAAGCCTGATGGCGCTACGCTTATCAGGCCAACAACCCGGCCGTAGGCCCGGTAAACGAAGTGCTACCGGGCATTACGAAGATTATGCGATGGTTCGTTGGATCTCGATAATCTCGAACACTTCGATCATATCGCCAGTGCGCACGTCGTTGTAGTTCTTAACGCCGATACCACATTCCATGCCGTTACGGACTTCGTTAACGTCATCTTTGAAGCGGCGCAGGGATTCCAGCTCGCCTTCATAGATAACCACGTTGTCGCGCAGGACGCGGATCGGGTTGTGACGTTTAACCACGCCTTCGGTAACCATACAGCCCGCGATGGCGCCGAATTTCGGCGATTTGAACACGTCGCGAACTTCAGCCAGACCGATGATCTGCTGTTTCAGTTCCGGAGACAGCATACCGCTCATCGCCGCTTTCACTTCGTCGATCAGGTTATAGATGACGGAGTAGTAGCGCAGATCCAGACTTTCCGCATCGATAACTTTACGCGCAGACGCGTCAGCACGAACGTTGAAGCCTACCAGAATGGCGTTGGACGCCGCAGCCAGGGTCGCGTCGGTTTCGGTGATACCACCTACGCCAGAACCGATGATCTTCACTTTAACTTCGTCAGTAGACAGCTTCAGCAACGAGTCGGAAATCGCTTCCACAGAACCCTGAACGTCCGCTTTCAGCACGATGTTCACTTCGTGAACTTCGCCTTCGGTCATGTTGGCGAACATGTTCTCGAGTTTAGATTTCTGCTGGCGAGCCAGCTTAATTTCACGGAATTTACCCTGACGGTACAGCGCCACTTCACGCGCTTTCTTCTCGTCACGTACCACGGTCACTTCGTCGCCCGCAGCCGGTACGCCGGACAGACCCAGGATTTCCACCGGAATGGACGGACCCGCTTCCAGCACTTCCTGACCCAGTTCGTTACGCATCGCGCGCACGCGGCCATATTCGAAACCACACAGTACGATATCGCCCTTGTGCAGCGTACCTTCACGCACCAGCACGGTGGCAACCGGACCACGGCCTTTATCCAGGAAGGATTCGATTACCGCGCCGCTCGCCATACCTTTACGAACTGCTTTCAGCTCCAGAACTTCCGCCTGCAGCAGAATCGCGTTCAGCAGATCGTCGATACCGGTACCGGCTTTCGCAGAAACTGGGATGAACTGCGCTTCGCCGCCCCACTCTTCCGGCATAACGCCGTACTGAGACAGTTCGTTCTTAACGCGGTCCAGATCGGCTTCTGGCTTATCGATTTTGTTCACTGCCACAACCAGCGGCACCTGCGCCGCTTTTGCGTGCTGGATAGCTTCGATGGTCTGCGGCATCACGCCGTCGTCCGCCGCAACGACCAGAACAACGATATCTGTCGCCTGGGCACCACGAGCACGCATGGAGGTGAACGCGGCGTGGCCTGGGGTATCCAGGAAGGTGATCATGCCGTTTTCGGTTTCTACGTGGTACGCACCGATGTGCTGGGTAATACCACCCGCTTCGCCGGAGGCCACTTTCGTGGAGCGAATGTAGTCCAGCAGCGACGTTTTACCATGGTCAACGTGGCCCATGATGGTCACAACCGGCGCGCGCGGTTCAGCCGCTGCGCCCGTATCACGGTCGCTCATTACGGCTTCTTCCAGCTCGTTTTCACGACGCAGGATAACCTTGTGGCCCATCTCTTCCGCCACCAGCTGCGCGGTTTCCTGGTCGATCACCTGGTTGATGGTCGCCATGGCGCCCAGCTTCATCATCGCTTTGATGACCTGAGAACCTTTTACCGCCATCTTGTTAGCCAGCTCGCCGACGGTGATGGTTTCGCCGATCACCACGTCACGGTTAACGGCCTGCGCCGGCTTCTGGAAGCCCTGCTGCAGAGAAGAACCTTTACGCTGCTTGCCGCCTTTGCCGCCGCGAACCGCTGCGCGCGCTTCTTCGCGGTCAGCTTTAGATTCGGCGTGCTTGTTGCCTTTTTTCGCCGGGCGCGCCGCTTTCGCATTGCGGCCGCGGCCACGGCCGCCTTCCACTTCGCGGTCATTATCGTCTTCTGCCTGACGCGCGTGCTGAGAAGTCGTTACATGATAATCGCTGGTATCTTCAGTCGGTTCAGCGGTATTCACACCGTTCTTCTCGTTTTCCTCTGCCATACGGCGCGCTTCTTCAGCGACACGGCGAGCTTCTTCTTCGAGCTTACGGCGCGCTTCTTCTTCCGCTTTACGCTTGAGCTCAGCAGCTTCATTTTCACGACGGGCTTTTTCTGCCTGGGCGGTTTTGGTCATTTCGTCTGTCTGTTGATTGCTCACTTGGTCTTTTTCCGCAGCGTCACGCTTTGCTTTATCACTTGCGTCGCGTTTCGCTTTTTCTGCGGCCTCACGTTCAGCTTTTAGTTCTGCCTCACGTTTAGCAGTTGCTTCCGCCTCACGCTGAGCTTGTTCTTCCGCTTCACGCTGTGCCTGCTCTTCCGCAGCGAGGCGCTCTGCCTCTTGCGGATCACGTTTTACAAAGGTGCGCGTCTTGCGGACTTCGATTTGTACCGATTTACTTTTGCCACCAGTACCAGGGATATTCAACGTGCTGCGCGTTTTGCGCTGCAGCGTTAACTTGTCAGGCGTAGAACCGTGTTCACGGTTCAGGTGCGCTAACAAGGTTTGTTTTTCGTTCGCGGTCACCGAGTCATCAGCGGACTTCTGGATCCCTGCATCAGCAAATTGCTGTACCAGGCGGTCCACGGAGGTCTGAATCTCGGCAGCCAGCGATTTTACAGTTACATCGGTCATGCTGTTCCTTCCTGCTACAGTTTATTACGCTTCGTCGCCAAACCAGCAAATGTTGCGGGCTGCCATGATGAGCTCGCCGGCTTTTTCGTCGGTCATCTCTTCGATATCAGCCAGGTCATCAACGCCCTGTTCGGCGAGGTCTTCCAGCGTACAAACACCACGGGCGGCCAGTTTGAATGCCATCGCGCGATCCAGACCTTCAAGGTTCAGCAGATCGTCAGCCGGTTTGTTATTACCAAGGCTTTCTTCCTGGGCCAGCGCCAGCGTAGTCAGTGCGTTTTTCGCACGTTCACGAAGTGCTTCGACGGTGTCTTCATCCAGACCGTCAATTTCCAGCAGCTCTTTCATCGGCACATAGGCCAGTTCTTCCAGGCTGGAGAAACCTTCTTCCACCAGCACCGTAGCGAACTCTTCATCAATATCGAGATACTTCGTGAAGGTATCGATCGCCGCGTGCGCTTCGGCCTGATGCTTCGCCTGCAGGTCATCAACGGTCATCACGTTGAGTTCCCAGCCGCTCAGCTGCGAGGCCAGGCGGACGTTCTGGCCGTTACGGCCGATCGCCTGCGCCAGGTTACCCGCTTCGACCGCGATATCCATGGTGTGCTTATCTTCGTCAACCACGATAGACGCGACGTCTGCCGGCGCCATGGCGTTGATGACGAACTGCGCCGGGTTGTCGTCCCACAGCACGATATCAATACGCTCGCCGCCAAGCTCGGTAGAAACCGCCTGAACGCGCGCGCCGCGCATACCGACGCAGGCGCCGACCGGGTCGATACGCTTATCGTTGGTTTTTACGGCGATTTTGGCGCGAGAACCCGGATCGCGGGCCGCCGCTTTAATCTCAATAACTTCTTCGCCGATTTCCGGTACTTCGATACGGAACAGCTCGACCAGCATTTCCGGTTTAGAACGGGTCACGAACAGCTGTGCGCCGCGCGCTTCCGGGCGAACGGCATACAGAACGCCGCGAATACGGTCGCCCGGGCGGAAGTTTTCACGCGGCAGCATATCTTCACGCAGAATCACCGCTTCAGCGTTACCGGCCATCCCCTCGGATTTGATTTCCAGGGAGATATTGTCGCGGTTAACCTTCTTCACCATGCCAGTGACGATTTCGCCTTCCTGATCGCGGAACTGGTCGACGACCATTGCGCGTTCGGCTTCACGGACCTTCTGCACGATAACCTGCTTCGCGGTTTGGGTCGTGATGCGGTCGAAGGTGACAGATTCGATCTGATCTTCAACGTAGTCGCCTACGTTCAGGCTTTCGTCTTCAAAGCGCGCGGCTTCCAGCGTAATTTCTTTGGTCGGCTGAGTAACTTCTTCTACAATCACCCAGCGACGGAAGGTATCGAAGTCGCCGCTTTTACGATCGATTTCTACGCGAACATCAATCTCTTGTTCGTATTTTTTCTTGGTGGCCGTCGCCAGCGCGCTTTCCAGCGCTTCGAAAATTTTCTCGCGCGGCAGCGCCTTTTCGTTGGAAACGGCTTCAACAACAGCCAAAATTTCTTTGTTCATCGGGGCCTTTCACCTCAATCCAGACTGTTAAAAGTGGGGAACCAGGTTCGCCTTCTGGATGTTACTCAGCGCGAACACTTCATCTTTGCCTTCGACTGTTACGGTGATCATTTCACCGTCTACCGCTTTGATAATGCCCTGCCACTTGCGGCGGTTTTGTACCGCCATGCGCAGAACCAGCGAAACCTCTTCACCGAGGAAACGCGTGTAGTGCTCAGCGGTGAACATAGGGCGATCGAGGCCCGGAGAGGAAACTTCCAGGTTGTAGGCAACGGTGATGGGATCTTCGACATCCATGACGGCACTGACCTGGTGGCTCACATCAGCACAGTCATCAACATTGATGCCATCTTCACTATCAATATAGATGCGCAGCGTGGATGTGCGACCGCGAACGAATTCGATGCCAACCAGCTCAAAGCCCAAAGCCTCAACCGGCGCCGTAAGCATCTCTGTTAATTTCTGTTCTAAAGTGGACAAGCCCACCCCCAAGACATAAAAAAAGGGCGTAAAGCCCAGTTATTCTTTAGTCAGATAACAAAAAACCCCGATAAATCGGGGTTTTAGATAACTGAACCCTATAACCGCAAATGCGGTCTGGAGTACTTTCCGAGAGAATTTTTTCAAATCCAGCTACGAAGAGTATATTTGAAAAAGAACTCAAAGGGAAAGTGGTTGCGGGGGCCGGATTTGAACCGACGACCTTCGGGTTATGAGCCCGACGAGCTACCAGGCTGCTCCACCCCGCGCCTGAAACGTGGCATATTTTACTCATTTTGAGTAAAAAACGCAAATACTGCTGGGATTTGGTACCGAGGACGGGACGTAAAACCGGCGTTCAGTATATTGAAGTATCGCCCCCCGTGTCAACCTATTCATCCTGAGGGTGGCGTCAGCATAAAAATTCCGCTGTTATGCATAATATTAACGTATTGAGAAAACAAATTTTTCACGAAAAACACACGAATCTCTTCCCGCGAAGGTGAAAAGGTGTTTAAATGAAAACTCATTTATTTTGCATAAAAATGCAATAAGCGTTAAGCAATCACTCCATCATAATCTGGCAATCAGGGTTTTACTTTATGACGACGATTCTCAAGCATCTTCCGGTTGGTCAACGTATTGGTATCGCTTTCTCCGGTGGTCTGGACACCAGCGCCGCCCTGCTGTGGATGCGAAAAAAAGGCGCAGTGCCGTATGCATACACGGCGAACCTGGGCCAGCCTGATGAAGAGGATTATGACGCGATTCCCCGCCGCGCGATGGAATACGGCGCAGAAAACGCCCGCCTGATCGATTGCCGTAAGCAGCTTGTCGCCGAAGGGATCGCCGCTATCCAGTGCGGCGCATTCCACAACACCACCGGCGGGCTGACCTACTTCAACACCACCCCGCTGGGGCGTGCGGTCACCGGCACCATGCTGGTCGCCGCAATGAAAGAAGATGGCGTAAACATCTGGGGCGACGGCAGCACCTATAAAGGAAATGATATTGAGCGCTTCTATCGCTACGGTCTGCTGACCAACGCCGAGCTAAAAATTTACAAACCGTGGCTCGATACCGACTTTATCGACGAGCTCGGCGGCCGTCAGGAGATGTCCGAGTTTATGATTGCCTGCGGTTTCGATTACAAAATGTCGGTTGAGAAAGCCTATTCCACCGATTCCAACATGCTGGGCGCGACGCACGAAGCGAAAGACCTCGAGTTTCTGAACTCCAGCGTCAAGATTGTTAACCCGATCATGGGCGTGAAGTTCTGGGACGAAAACGTGAAAATCCCGGCGGAAGAAGTCACGGTTCGCTTTGAAAAAGGCCACCCGGTAGCGCTCAACGGCAACACCTTCAGCGACGACGTCGAAATGATGATGGAAGCCAACCGTATCGGCGGTCGTCACGGGTTGGGCATGAGCGATCAGATTGAAAACCGGATCATCGAAGCCAAAAGCCGTGGCATTTATGAAGCCCCGGGCATGGCGCTGCTGCACATCGCCTACGAGCGCCTGCTGACCGGTATTCATAACGAAGACACTATTGAGCAGTACCACGCGCATGGCCGTCAGTTAGGCCGTCTGCTGTATCAGGGCCGTTGGTTTGATTCCCAGGCCTTGATGCTGCGTGATGCCCTGCAGCGCTGGGTCGCGAGCGCCATCACCGGCGAGGTCACGCTTGAGCTGCGTCGCGGCAACGACTATTCGATCCTCAATACCGTTTCCGACAACCTGACCTATAAGCCAGAGCGTCTGACCATGGAAAAAGGGGATTCCGTCTTCTCTCCGGACGACCGTATCGGGCAGCTGACCATGCGCAATCTTGATATTACCGATACGCGTGAAAAACTGTTTACCTATGCGAATAGCGGACTGCTCTCTGCATCATCGACCAACGGCCTGCCGCAGGTTGAGAATCTGGAACTCGGTAATAAAAAGTAACACATTCAGACACACTGATTGGAATATTCCAATCAGTGTGTTTTTATAAACAAAAAAATTTGCCAACCTCAAACCATCCATTAAAATAGCCGGGTTTGAGGCAATCTCGCCTTTTCGCCTTCCATTGTGCATTAACATGCTCGTCTGTAATTTCCGACGGAAGATTTCATCATTTTTCTTATGAGGAATTCTATGCATATTTCGCAGCCTGTACGACCGCAGCCTTCAATTGATCGATTGATTGCCGAGCTGGAGCCGTATGCCACCCCACTCAAGGCCGTGGCCAGGAAAAAACTGTCCTGGGATCACAAAAGCGGACCTCAGCTTTACCTGTTTAAAGAAGGTGAGATCTCTATTTTACGGGCGTCGGATGGACTGGTAATGGTCACCGTTTACGAGCCGCATCTTTTCGGCGTAGCGGAGATGCTGCAACCCATGCGGGGGCATGCTCTGCGCGCGGAGATTGAGTCTACCGTCCTGCGAATTGACGGCGATGTCGCCATGCGCATCTTTACCGAAAAGAACCTCTGGCAGGATGTGACCGCCCTTCTGGCATACCACACGGCCTATATGGGCTACCGCGACACGCTGGTCCTTCAGCAGCGTACCTATTCGGTTATTCGCAACCACCTGCTGGAGATGATCCTGCTGCCGGAAGAAACCCGCATGCGTACCTCAATGCTGGATTATATTCAGGATCGGACGCACTTATCACGCAGCAGCGTGTTAAACGTATTATCCGCACTTAAGAAAGGGAAATATATTCAATTCATCCGCGGCGGATATTTGCAAAGCATTACTACCCTGCCTGAAAAATTCTGACATTTCTTCCACCGCCGCATGAATATCTCAAGCGGTGGCGGTCTCCCTTCTGTTATAAATATATTTTGAAACAGTTAAAAACAATTTAAAAATAAACAAACTAATCATTAACTGATTTAAAAAACATCTATATCTTAGCCGCTTGCGCTATAAGACCATTCCACGTAGCTCCAACTACGTTATAACAGAATCAAGGCTAGAAAATGAAAAAAACACTTGTCGCTCTGACGATTTTAAATGCTTGCACAATGTCTACGGCATTTGCTGCCGCTGATGCTGGTACCTGGTACGGCGGTGCAAAATTTGGCTGGTCCCATTATTCTGACACCAGTGCAAATAATGATTTCAATGACAACATGCGTCAGGCGACGGATTTCGATACCAACAGCGACAACGTTGGCGGCGGCATCTTCGGCGGCTATCAGATTAACAACTGGCTGGCGGTTGAAGGGGGCTACGACTACCTCGGCAACATGCAGTTCAACGGCAACAACGGCGCGGCTGGCGGCAAAATGAAAAGCCAGGGCCTGCAGCTCTCTCTGAAAGCCAGCTATGGCCTTTCCGATAGCTGGGATCTCTACGGCCGCGCAGGCGCCATGGGTTATCGCGCGGAAACCGAAGCGGCTGGCCACAGCACCTTCGACACCGGCGTACGCCCTCTGCTGGCGGTCGGTACCGAGTATGCGTTCACGCCAAGCCTGGCGGGCCGCCTCGAATACCAGTGGGTCAGCAATGTGGGTAATGAAAACCAGATCGGTATGACCGCAGACGCAAGCTCTGTCACGGCGGGTATCGTTTACCGCTTTGGTCAAAATACGCCAGAGCCCGTTGCCGCCCCTGCGCCAGCGCCTGCGCCGGTAGCTGAAGCGCCGAAGACATTCAATCTGAAATCAGACGTGATGTTCGGCTACGACTCCGCAACGCTGACAAACGAAGGTAAAGCGGCTATCAACCAGCTGTACCATTCTCCGGATCTGCAGTCTGCAACCGGCAATACCACCCTCGTCATTGGCTACAGCGACCGCACCGGTAGCGCATCCTACAACCAGGCGCTGTCCGCACGTCGCGCTCAGGCCGTTGCTGAGCAGCTGATCGGTCTCGGCATGTCTGCGGAAAACATCCGCACGGAAGGCCGCGGTGCGACAGACTCTGTCACCGGCAACACCTGCGACAACATGACCGGCAGCGCGCTGAAAAACTGCCTCTCTCCGGATCGTCGCGTAGTGGTGCAGATCTCCGGTCAGTAATCTGCGCACGTACCAGCACACCTTGTCTTATTTGCCCGATCGTCAGTATCGGGCTTTTTTTACCTGTAGGGACATACAATGAACACGCTCAAAACGAAAGCTGCGTTGCTGATAGCGGCGCTCACTGTTAGCGGGGCCGCCAGCGCCTCCGTCAATCTTCATGGCGATGCTGGCGAAAACTACACCAACCTATCCGCGACGTTTGGCGGCAGCGAACCGGGGTTCACCTTCAACGGTAACTGGGCGCACAGCGATAACGATGGCGATATTGCCGGTCTGGGCATGGGATACAACTTCCCGCTTGGCTCGGTGATCCTGACCCTCGGCGGACGCGGCGTGTACCTGAACCCTAATAATGGCGACGAAGGCTATGCCGTCGCCGTCGGCGGCGGCGCGCAGCTGCCGTTAGGCGATTTCATTACGCTGATGGGAGAGTACTACTATTCGCCGGACTCACTCTCAAGCGGTGTCGAAGACTATGTTGAAGCGAACGCCAGCGTACGTTTTAACCTTACCAAATCAATGAGTATTGATGCTGGCTATCGCTATATTGAGATGGCGGGTAAAGATGGGAATAAAGACAACACGCTGGCCGATGGCCCTTACGCGGGTTTCAACTTTAAGTTCTAATCGCGATATGCGGTTGCCGGAACCCGGCAACCGTTTTTCAGGCATTAACCTTCCACGGCTTCAGCGCCAGATTAATTGCCTTTAACCCCTCGATATTATTATCTTTACGGTATATCTCGTTCATCTCCGACATTTCCTCAAGCTTCGATAATGCCGCATAGACGTGGCTGACATTGCTGCTCTGGTCGAACACTTCCGCTGGCTTCACGTCCTGCAGCCATTCACTTTTAAGCGAATGGCTGAGCTTAGAAATCTGCAGGGAGTTTTCCTGGTAAAATGAGGTGACGGACGCCTGCTCTGTGCTCGCCGCTGCGCGGTTATTCGCATGAATAACCGGAATGGCGGTACCGTTTATTTCATTGACGGTATTTAAAGAAGAGGATGACGAACTGCTACATCCTGCGATGGCGAAGGCACCGGCAATAATAAAGGTTCTGTAAATATTCACGACGTCGTTTACCTGCATCAGTGACGTAAAAATAGACACAGACTTTATCGATTTTGCAGGGATTCCGACCAGTGAAAGTTTGTTTATTAATAAACGGCGGGAGAATGCAAAAAAGACGTCTTTCGACGTCTTTTTCTTAAATATTGGTACCGAGGACGGGACTTGAACCCGTAAGCCCAATCGGGCACTACCACCTCAAGGTAGCGTGTCTACCAATTCCACCACCTCGGCACAGAGTTACTGCTTTTAGTGCGGGATATCGCTGCTCGGCTGCGCCGGCGCTGCTGGCTGAGTCTGCTCCGATTTCGGCGCAGTCAGATTTTCCCACTCGCTTCCTTTATTGGTCTTGTTGGTATTGATGTTGCCCAATGCCAGACTGATGATGAAGAACAGCGTCGCCAGAATCGCGGTCATACGGGTCATGAAGTTACCAGAACCACTTGAACCAAACAGCGTAGCGGATGCGCCTGCTCCGAAGGAGGCTCCCATATCAGCGCCTTTACCCTGCTGCAGCATAATCAGACCTACGAGGCCAATCGCAACAATAAGGAAAACGACAAGAAGAGCTTCGTACATAATCAACCTGTTCCTTGCAGCATTACTGCATACCAATTGCTTCAACCAATAAAGCGGGAGGTTTCAACGTTTCCCACTGAAGCGGGTGTGAATACTAACCAAAGCGAATGGGCTTCGCAAGGGCAATTTCGCGCTATTGTATCAACTGCGGAAAAAAACAGCAAAGAAGTCATTTATGCCTAATAAAAAGGCGACTATTGTCGCCTTTTCAGACACTTCACGCGCGATATCAGACGGCTTTCACCGCATCGGCGATGCGATGCGCGAAGGCGTTGACCTGCTCTTCGTGCTCGCCTTCCACCATGACGCGGATCAGCGGCTCAGTGCCCGATTTACGCAGCAGCACGCGCCCGCGGTTACCCAGCGCGGCTTCCACTTCCGCCGTAACGATTTTCACGCTCTCATGCTCCAACGGGTTGTCTGCGCTGTTCTGATAGCGAACGTTCACTAACACCTGCGGGAACATTTTCATGCCGCTGCACAGGTCGTGCAGGCTCATATGATTGCGGGCCATCGCGGCGACCACCTGCAGGCTCGCGACAATGCCGTCGCCCGTAGTGGTTTGATCCAGCAAAATCACGTGGCCGGAGTTTTCCGCGCCGATGCGCCAGCCTTTTTCCTGCAGTTTTTCCAGCACGTAGCGGTCGCCCACCTTCGCGCGGGCAAACGGGATGCCCAGCTGCTTCAGCGCCAGCTCAAGCCCCATGTTGCTCATCAGGGTACCCACCGCGCCGCCGCGCAATTGTCCCTGGCGCAGCGATTCCCGGGCAATAATGTAGAGGATCTGGTCACCATCGACTTTGTTGCCTTCGTGGTCGACCATAATGACGCGGTCGCCGTCGCCGTCATAGGCGATACCCAGATGGGCCTTTTCAGCCAGCACGCGCGCCTGCAGGGCCCGTACGTCCGTTGCCCCGACCTCTTCGTTGATGTTAACGCCGTTTGGCTCACAGCCAATGGTGATAACTTTCGCGCCCAGCTCGCGGAACACATTCGGCGCAATGTGGTAGGTGGCGCCATTCGCGCAGTCCAGCACAATTTTCAGATCGCTGAGGTCCAGTTCGTTGGGGAAGGTCCCTTTACAGAATTCGATATAGCGCCCCGCGGCGTCAACGATACGGTTGGCTTTGCCTAGCTCGGCAGAATCGACGCAGCTGATCTCTTTTTCCAGCTCATCCTCAATCGCTTTCTCGATATCGTCCGGAAGCTTGGTGCCTTCGGTTGAGAAAAACTTAATGCCGTTATCGTAAAACGGATTGTGCGAGGCGGAGATAACAATCCCGGCTTCCGCGCGGAAGGCGCGCGTCAGGTAGGCAACGGCCGGCGTTGGCATCGGGCCGGTAAAGGACGCGGACAGGCCTGCCGCCGCGAGGCCAGCCTCGAGCGCGGATTCCAGCATGTAGCCGGAAATACGCGTATCCTTACCGATAATGACCTTACGAGAACCGTGACGAGCCAGAACCTTTCCGGCGGCCCAGCCCAGTTTAAGAACGAAGTCAGGGGTAATGGGGGCATCGCCAACGCGGCCGCGGATCCCATCGGTGCCAAAATATTTACGGTTACTCATAGTACTTGTGTTCCCTCCCGGAGAGTGTGGCTTCCACCACGCGCAGCGCTTCTACAGTTTCTTTGACGTCATGGACGCGGATAATCTGCGCGCCCTGCATTGCCGCAATCACAGCGCACGCCAGGCTGCCGCTCAGGCGCTCAGATGGGCCGACGTTCAGCAGCTGGCCCACCATCGATTTACGCGACATGCCAACCAACAGCGGCAGGCCGAAGTGATGATACTCCGACAACCGTGCGAGAAGCGCATAATTATGAGTAAGATTTTTACCGAAACCAAACCCCGGGTCGAGCAGCAATTTTGATTTTGAGATTCCCGCCTGCACACAGCGCTCGATGTGCTCAATAAAGAAGCGATTCACGTCCGCAAAGACATCATCATACTTCGGCGCTTCCTGCATCGTTTTGGGTTGCCCTTGCATGTGCATCAGGCATACCGGTAACCCGGTTTCCGCAGCGGCTTCCAGCGCGCCCGGTTCGGTTAAGGAGCGAATATCGTTAATGATATGCGCGCCAGCCCGCGCGGACTCGCGGATCACCTCCGGTTTTGAGGTGTCGACCGAAATCCACACCTCAAACCGCTGGGCTAGCGCCTCAACCACCGGAATGACCCGCGAGAGCTCTTCATCCACGCTCACATCGGCGGCGCCTGGACGGGTGGACTCCCCGCCGACATCGATAATCGTCGCGCCGGCGTTGATCATCAGATTCGCGTGCTTAACGGCGTCCACAAGCTGATTGTGCGACCCTCCATCCGAAAAGGAATCGGGAGTCACATTGAGGATCCCCATGACGTGCGGATGCGAGAGATCGAGGGTGGTGTCCTGAGCGAATAGTTTCATGACAATGTCCCTGGTCTGATAAAAGGTTAAAGAGAAAAGAAAAACCCCGGGGCAAGCCCCAGGGTTTTAACGGGTAACGACAGCGTATCCAAAGGCGGAAATCTTACTTGTCGTCCAGATGCTCTGACATCGTATTGCCCGGGTTCGTCGTACGCGGCTCGTCGACCGGACGCGGCGCACGCGGGGTACCGTTGTTATCAGAGTTATTGGACGCAGCAGGATCTTCCCAGCCCGCCGGCGGGCGCACATCGCGGCGCGCCATCAGGTCGTCGATCTGCGGCGCGTCGATGGTCTCATATTTCATGAGCGCATCTTTCATCGCGTGCAGGATATCCATGTTGTCGTTGAGGATCTGACGCGCGCGACCGTAGTTACGTTCAATCAGCGCCTTCACTTCCTGGTCGATGATACGCGCGGTCTCATCGGACATATGCTTCGCTTTCGCCACGCTGCGGCCGAGGAATACTTCGCCTTCCTCTTCCGCGTACAGCAGCGGACCGAGTTTGTCGGAGAAGCCCCACTGGGTCACCATGTTGCGCGCCAGGTTGGTCGCGACCTTAATGTCGTTCGACGCGCCGGTAGAAACATGCTCTACGCCGTAGATGATCTCTTCCGCCAGACGGCCGCCGTACAGAGTCGAAATCTGGCTTTCCAGCTTCTGACGGCTGGCGCTGATAGCATCGCCCTCCGGCAGGAAGAAGGTCACGCCCAGCGCGCGACCGCGCGGGATAATCGTCACTTTGTGCACCGGATCGTGCTCCGGCACCAGGCGACCGATAATCGCGTGGCCAGCTTCATGGTACGCGGTGGATTCTTTCTGCGCTTCCGTCATCACCATGGAGCGACGTTCCGCACCCATCATGATTTTGTCTTTCGCTTTTTCAAACTCAACCATCGATACCACGCGCTTGTTGCCGCGTGCCGCAAACAGCGCCGCTTCGTTCACCAGGTTGGCGAGATCCGCACCGGAGAAGCCCGGAGTACCGCGCGCGATAATCGCGGCATCAACATCCGGCGCCAGCGGTACGCGACGCATGTGTACTTTCAGAATCTGTTCACGACCGCGAACATCCGGCAGGCCAACCACAACCTGACGGTCGAAACGGCCTGGACGCAGCAGAGCAGGGTCAAGAACGTCAGGGCGGTTTGTCGCCGCGATAACGATGATCCCTTCATTGCCTTCAAAACCGTCCATCTCAACCAGCATCTGGTTCAGCGTTTGTTCACGTTCATCATGACCGCCGCCCAGACCGGCGCCACGCTGGCGGCCGACGGCGTCGATTTCATCGATGAAGATAATGCACGGCGCCGCCTTCTTGGCCTGTTCGAACATGTCGCGCACACGGGAGGCGCCGACACCCACGAACATTTCCACGAAGTCAGAACCGGAAATCGTAAAGAACGGGACCTTCGCTTCGCCGGCGATAGCCTTCGCCAGCAGCGTTTTACCGGTACCCGGAGGGCCGACCATCAGGACGCCTTTCGGAATTTTACCACCCAGCTTCTGGAAGCGGCTCGGCTCACGCAGGTACTCGACCAGCTCGCCCACTTCCTCTTTCGCCTCGTCGCAGCCCGCAACATCAGCAAAGGTGGTTTTGATCTGGTCTTCGGTCAGCATGCGCGCCTTGCTCTTGCCGAACGACATAGCGCCTTTACCGCCGCCGCCCTGCATCTGCCGCATGAAGAAGATCCAGACGCCAATCAGCAGCAGCATCGGGAACCAGGAAATGAAGATAGAAGCCAGCAGGCTCGGCTCTTCAGGCGGTTCACCAACCACTTTCACGTTCTTGGTCAGCAGGTTATCAAGCAGCTTCGGATCGTTAACCGGAATGTAAGTCGTGTAACGGTTACTATCTTTCTTGGTAACGTTGATCTCACGTCCGTTGATACGCGCTTCGCGAACCTGATCCTGGTTGACTTCCTGCAGGAAGGTAGAGTAATCCACCTTACGGCCATTAGACTCGCTGGGCCCAAAGCTCTGGAACACTGACATCAGCACCACTGCGATGACCAGCCAGAGTATTAGGTTTTTCGCCATGTCACTCAAGGGATTAACCTCTTATTACAACTGTGTTAATAACAGCGTCAGGTTACTCTATATCCGCCAAAATTCAAACCGCAGCATCGAAAGCTGCCGTCCGGCATCCGTCGGTTATGGTTTTCGCCCGGTCGCTACAATGTACACTTCGCGTGAACGCGCACGCGAAGAGTCCGGCTTACGAACTTTAACCGTCGTAAACAGGGAGCGAATTTCCCTAAGATACTCATCGAAACCTTCGCCCTGGAACACCTTCACTAAAAAGCTGCCGCCCGGCGCCAGGACATCCCGGCACATCTGCAACGCCAGCTCCACCAGGTACATGGCGCGGGGGATATCCACCGCCGGTGTTCCGCTCATGTTTGGTGCCATATCTGACATGACAACTTGTACTTTACTATCACCTACGCGTTCGAGTAACGCTTTCAGGACTAATTCATCACGAAAATCGCCCTGAAGGAAGTCAACGCCAACGATAGGATCCATCGGTAAAAGATCGCATGCGATGATGCGGCCATTACCCCCGATCTGCGTCACCGCGTACTGTGACCAGCCCCCCGGTGCCGCACCGAGATCGACGACCGTCATTCCCGGTTTAAAAAGTTTGTCACTTTGCTGTATTTCATCAAGTTTAAACCAGGCACGGGAACGTAACCCCTTTTTCTGCGCCTGTTGAACATATTTGTCGCTAAAGTGTTCCTGGAGCCAGCGACTGGAGCTGGCAGAACGCTTTTTACCTGTCATTTCACATTCCATCCGGGTTCATCGTATCCAGCGACGTAAATTTCGACGCGGCAATTTGGCGATATTAGGGAGATGGCGGTAGAATGAACCGTTTTCAATCCCAACGTAAGCAAAAATATACGATGAATCTGAGTACTAAACAAAAACAGCACCTGAAAGGTCTGGCACATCCGCTCAAGCCGGTAGTTATGCTTGGCAATAATGGTTTGACCGAAGGGGTGCTAGCCGAGATTGAACAAGCGTTAGAGCACCATGAGCTCATCAAGGTGAAGATCGCCTCTGAAGACAGAGAAACCAAAACCCTGATCGTGGAAGCTATCGTGCGCGAAACCGGCGCCTGTAACGTACAGGTCATCGGTAAAACGCTGGTGCTTTATCGCCCGACCGCAGAGCGAAAAATCTCGCTGCCGCGCTAAGAATATCCTGAGTTAAACACGATTTCTGTGTAAAACGAGGGATTTGCGCAAACAGACGAGCAAAATGCCACGCTCCTGGCGTTGATAAAAGGCCGCTATGCGGCCTTTTTCTTATCTTTACATTGTCGCAACGCTTGCGCGATGCGCCATCATTACAGGTAATCAACCTTAACGATTTCGTATTCCACTTCGCCGCCAGGGGTGCGAATGGTGACGACATCATCCTGCTCTTTACCGACCAGACCGCGTGCGATCGGCGAGTTTACCGAGATCAGGTTTTGTTTGAAGTCGGCTTCGTCATCGCCCACGATGCGATACGACTGCTCTTCGTCGCTGTCCAGGTTCAGCACCGTGACGGTGGAGCCGAAAATGACGCGACCGTTGTTCGGCATCTTGCTGATATCGATAACCTGCGCGTTCGACAGCTTCGCTTCGATATCCTTGATACGGCCTTCACAGAAGCCCTGCTGTTCACGCGCAGCGTGGTACTCCGCATTTTCTTTCAGATCGCCGTGCTCACGCGCTTCGGCAATGGCGGCGATGATTTCAGGACGGCGAACGGATTTCAGGTACTCCAGTTCTTCGCGCAGTTTGTCGGCACCACGTAAGGTCATCGGAATAGCTTGCATTAGTTATACCTCTTAATCATTCCTTCAGGCGCAGCATACCGCTGCCCCCGCTATCTTCCCAGGACCGCAGCGGGCAGGAAAGAAGCAAAAAGAAAACTGACCCGGACACAAAATTCCAGGCCAGCAGCAATTTTTTTGTTTGATACGTATTTTACCCTGAAGTTCACTATGGGTCATCGTTTACTTTACAGGGCGATGCGCCGTAGTATGACGGCTTGTTTCCAGGTTGTTAGCGCGAGATTATGCGATTTTCCAGATTTATCATCGGATTGACTACCAGTTTAGCATTTAGCGTTCAGGCAGCGAACGTTGAGGAGTACATTAGCCAACTCCCCGCCGGCGCAAACCTTGCCCTTATGGTGCAGAAAGTCGGGTCGCAGGCGCCGGAGATAGATTATCACGGGCAGCAGATGGCGCTACCCGCCAGTACCCAGAAGGTGATCACCGCCCTCGCCGCCCTGCTGCAGCTTGGCCCGGATTTTCGCTTCACCACCACGCTTGAAACGAAGGGCAGCCTGAATGGCGGTGTGCTGAAAGGCGACCTCATTGCGCGCTTTGGCGGCGATCCGACGCTAAAACGCCAGGATCTTCGCAATATGGTCGCGGTGCTGAAAAAATCGGGCGTCCAGCAAATCGATGGCAACGTGCTGATTGATACCTCCGTTTTCGCCAGCCACGATAAGGCTCCCGGCTGGCCGTGGAACGACTTAACCCAGTGTTTTAGCGCACCGCCCGCGGCGGCCATTGTCGATCGCAACTGTTTTTCCGTTTCGCTCTACAGCGCGCAAAAACCGGGCGACCTGGCGTTTATCCGCGTGGCGTCGTACTACCCGGTCACCATGTTCAGCCAGGTTCGCACGCTGGCTCGTGGCTCAGCCGATGCGCAGTACTGCGAGCTGGACGTCGTTCCCGGCGATTTAAACCGCTATACGCTGACCGGCTGCCTGCCGCAACGCGCGGACCCGCTGCCGCTGGCCTTCGCTATTCAGGACGGCGCCAGCTACGCGGGCGCAATCATCAAAGACGAACTCAAACAGGCAGGAATCACCTGGACCGGCACGCTGCTGCGTCAGACGCTCCCTAACGACCCCGGAACGGTCATCGCCAGCAAGCAGTCCGCGCCTTTACATGACCTGCTGAAGATCATGCTGAAAAAATCGGACAACATGATTGCCGATACGGTCTTTCGTACCATTGGCCATGCCCGTTTCGGTGTGCCCGGCACCTGGCGGGCAGGCTCTGATGCGGTACGCCAGATTCTGCGCCAGCAGGCGGGCGTTGACCTGGGCAATACCATTATCGCCGATGGTTCCGGTCTCTCCCGCCACAACCTGATTGCGCCAGCGACCATGATGCAGGTGCTGCAATACATCGCGCAGCACGACAGCCAGCTGGACTTCATCTCGATGCTGCCGCTGGCGGGCTATGACGGCTCTCTGCAGTACCGCGCGGGTCTGCATCAGGCGGGAGTGGATGGCAAAGTGTCGGCGAAAACCGGCTCTCTGCAGGGGGTCTACAACCTGGCCGGGTTCATCACTACGGCGAGCGGACAGCGGATGGCGTTCGTGCAGTATCTGTCGGGTTATGCCGTCGAGCCCGCCGACCAGCGCAACCGCCGTATCCCGCTGGTGCGCTTCGAAAGCCGGCTGTACAAAGACCTTTATCAGAATAACTAAGCGACAAAAAAGGCTCCCGTCGGGAGCCTTTTCGTTATGAGGGGCTGGTCATCAGCGCTTGTAGATGAATTCGACGCCTTCTTCGTCGTCCTCATCCCAGTCGTCGTCCCAGTCTTCGTCGTCTTCCGTTTCCGCTTCTTCAAGCTGCTGACGATGGTAGTCATCCCACATAAACTCCACTTTTTCAGGCTGCGATTCTTCCTGCGCCTGAACGATGGGGTTTTCGATGATGAACGTCATCACATCCCAGCACAGATCTTTTACGCCCACCTGGCTTGCTGCGGAGATCAGGTAATACTTCTCTTCCCAGCCCATGGCTTCGGCAATCGCCTTCGCTTTGGCTTCCGCCTCCGCTTTATCCATCAGGTCGATTTTGTTAAAGACCAGCCAGCGCGGTTTAGCCGCCAGCTTATCGCTGTATTTCTCCAGCTCGCCGATAATAATGCGGGCGTTTTCCACCGGATCGGAACCGTCGATCGGATCGATATCGATCAGGTGCAGCAGAACGCGGCAGCGCTCAAGGTGCTTCAGGAAGCGAATCCCCAGGCCTGCGCCTTCCGCAGCGCCTTCGATAAGCCCCGGAATATCGGCGACCACAAAGCTCTTCTCGTTATCCATACGCACCACGCCGAGGCTCGGCACCAGGGTGGTAAACGGATAATCCGCGACTTTCGGTTTGGCCGCGGAGACGGCGCGGATAAATGTTGATTTCCCGGCGTTCGGCATGCCCAGCATCCCGACGTCGGCCAGCAGCATCAGTTCCAGCTGCAGATCGCGCTTATCGCCCGGCGTGCCCATGGTTTTCTGGCGCGGCGTACGGTTAACGGACGATTTAAAGCGGGTGTTGCCCAGGCCGTGCCAGCCGCCTTTAGCGACCATCAGACGCTGACCGTGTTTCGTCATGTCGCCCATGGTTTCACCGGTGCCCTGATCGATAACACGGGTACCGACCGGGACCTTAACGGTCACATCTTTACCCCGTTTACCGGTACAGTCGCGGCTCTGGCCGTTCTGGCCGCGCTCGGCGCGGAAAGACTTCTCGAAACGGTAGTCGATAAGCGTATTGAGGTTCTCATCGGCTTCCAGCCAGACGTCGCCGCCGTCGCCGCCGTCGCCGCCATCAGGGCCCCCTTTCGGGATATATTTTTCGCGGCGGAAGCTCACGCAACCATTACCGCCGTCCCCGGCCACGACCAGGATTGTTGCTTCATCAACAAACTTCATCTTACTCTCCGTAAATCATTCGCCTGAGCGGGGTAGCGGTACTACCGCTTCACGCTTACGCCACCGTCCCCATAGACGATGACCAATGGCGGAATACATCGCGCCCGCAACCACGACAAACGCACCGAGATAACCTAAAAGGTTCAACATCGGTCTGGCGAAGACATCGGGCCAGGCCACAGATAACAAATCTGAAAACAATAGCGTAAACAGCGGCGTCAGTGTAATCAGCGCGCTTACCTGCGCCGCCTGCCAGCGCGCCATCGCTTCCGCCAGCGCGCCGTAGCCTACCAGAGTATTCAGGCCGCAGAAAACAAGACAGGCCAGCTGCCAGTCATTCAGGGCCAGTACCTTCGCCGGGTCGGCCAGCGGCAGCAACGCTATTGTACATAAAGTGTACAGCAAAAAGAGGATCTGCTGTGAGGCCAGACGGCGCAATAACACCTTTTGCGCGACCCCATAGCTCACCCAGACCGTCGCCGCCCCGACGCCGAAAATGACGCCCCATGTGTAATCGGTCAGGCGGGTAAAAATCTCCATCAGGCTGGTGTTAAAGAACATCACCATGCCGCAGAGCAACATCAGCGCACCAACGATCTGGGTCCCGCGCATCTTCTCTTTGAGAATGACTACGCTTGCCACCATCATCCCCACGGGCGAGAGTTGGCCTATCACCTGTGACGCCGTTGGGCTGAGGTACTGCAGGGAAGAGCTGAACAGAATAAAGTTGCCGAACAGCCCGCCGGTCGCAATCGCCAGCAATACCAGCCAGCGCGGCTTGCGGAACAGCTGCAGCGGCGGCAGCTTACCTTTGACGGCCAGAATGGCCCCAAGGCCGATGCTTGCCATCAGGAAGCGGTAAAACACGATGGTGGGAGGTTCCATGACCTCCAGCACCTGCTTCATTGCAATTGGCAACGCTCCCCAGCACACCGCCGTAGTGAGTGCCAAAAGGATACCAATGCCCGCCTGCTGCTTCATGCCCGTTTTCCCTACAGAAAATTTTCCGGACTTCTAATGTAAAAAGCCCCGCAACGTATTGCGGGGCTTTCATCCGTTACCGGGACGCGAAAAACTTATTCAGCAACGATGCTGATGAATTTACGGTTTTTCGGGCCTTTAACTTCGAATTTCACTTTACCGTCTGCTTTAGCAAACAGAGTGTGGTCGCGACCGCAACCTACGTTGGTACCCGCGTGGAACTTGGTGCCACGCTGACGAACGATAATGCTACCCGCCAGAACGGATTCGCCACCGAAACGCTTAACGCCCAGGCGTTTAGCTTCTGAATCGCGACCGTTACGAGTGGAGCCGCCAGCCTTTTTATGTGCCATTTAAATCTCTCCTCAGGTCTTAGGCGCTGATGCCAGTAATTTTCACATCAGTGAACCACTGACGATGGCCCTGCTGCTTACGGTAGTGTTTACGACGACGAAACTTAACGATTTTAACTTTCTCGCCACGACCGTGAGCAACAACTTCAGCTTTGATAACGCCGCCATCAACGAAAGGAACGCCGATTTTGACTTCTTCACCGTTTGCGATCATCAGAACTTCTGCGAACTCAACAGATTCGCCAGTTGCGATGTCCAGCTTTTCCAGGCGAACGGTCTGACCTTCGCTTACTCGGTGTTGTTTACCACCACTTTGGAAAACCGCGTACATATAAACTCCGCTTCCGCGCACATCCTCGTGTGATTCAGAGTGCGCTATAAATATTCACAATAGGGCGCGAATATTACGCAAAACGAGAGCCTTTGACAAGAGCGATCGTCAATCCATGAAGAAAAAAAACACAACGCGCAAGGTATCGTTTATCTGCGCCATTTTTTCAGTACAATCGGGGCTACAATTGTAACCCAGACTCTACGTTATCCCTTTTGGATAAGCGGTAAACAGGACATTTGGCCCGGCATTTGCGATGAATTTAGAAAAAATCAATGAGTTAACCGCGCAAGATATGGCGGGTGTCAATGCGGCAATCCTTGAGCAACTCAATTCAGACGTCCAGCTGATTAATCAGCTAGGTTACTACATCGTCAGCGGCGGCGGTAAACGCATTCGTCCGATGATCGCGGTGCTGGCGGCGAGAGCTGTGGGCTATCAGGGAAATGCGCACGTCACGATTGCGGCCCTTATCGAGTTTATCCACACCGCTACGCTTTTGCATGACGATGTTGTGGATGAGTCGGATATGCGGCGCGGCAAAGCCACCGCGAATGCGGCATTTGGCAATGCGGCAAGCGTACTGGTCGGCGACTTCATCTACACCCGCGCCTTTCAGATGATGACCAGCCTCGGGTCGCTAAAAATTCTTGAGGTGATGTCCGAAGCGGTGAACGTGATCGCGGAAGGCGAAGTTCTGCAGCTGATGAACGTCAACGACCCGGATATCACCGAAGAGAGCTACATGCGGGTGATTTACAGCAAAACCGCGCGTCTGTTTGAAGCGGCGGCGCAGTGTTCCGGCCTGCTGGCGGGCTGCTCGGACGCGCAAGAGAAGGGCCTGCAGGATTATGGCCGCTATCTTGGCACCGCGTTCCAGCTCATCGACGATTTGCTGGACTACAGCTCCGATGGCGAGACGCTGGGTAAAAATGTGGGCGACGACCTCAATGAAGGCAAACCGACGCTCCCGCTGCTCCACGCGATGCGTCACGGCTCTGCCGCGCAATCCGCGATGATTCGCCAGGCGATTGAAGAAGGCAACGGCCGCCATTTACTGGAGCCGGTCCTGGAGGCGATGGCCGATTGCGGGTCGCTCGAATGGACGCGCCAGCGCGCCGAAGAAGAAGCGGACAAAGCTATCGCCGCCCTCAGCGTTTTACCCGATACCCCATGGCGCGAAGCGCTGATTTCCCTGGCGCACATCGCCGTACAGCGCGATCGTTAATCCTTCTCCCGCGCGCCGCGCGGGAGAGTTCCAGTAAAAACCAGCTAACCCCTTCTTGCTCCTGCCAGCTTGATATATTCCGAATATCCCTTTCCTTTACTTGAACTTTTTAGAACTTAACGACATTCGGCGCTATAGTGTCTCAACCATCTGAAGTGGATGGCGTATCGTTATCAACAGGGAAAAGGTATGGATAAATTTATCGACTGGCATCCCGCCGATATTATTGCCGGGCTGCGTAAGAAAGGTACTTCACTGGCGGCGGAATCCCGCAGAAACGGCCTTAACTCATCAACGCTGGCAAATGCGCTCACGCGCCCCTGGCCAAAGGGGGAGGTCATCATCGCCCGCGCGCTGGATACGGACCCCTGGGTCATCTGGCCATCGCGCTATCACGATCCCATCACCCATGCATTTATCGACAGAACGCAGCTGGTGCGCCGGCCTAAAGAGAAATAAAGCAGAAGTGCAACCCCCTTGTCGCAGGGACAGGGGGCTGCGAACGAGACGGGAGGTTATTCGCCTTTCACGCGCTCGATATTGGCGCCCAGCGCACGAAGCTTGTCTTCAATGCGCTCATAGCCGCGATCGATATGATAGATACGATCGACAATCGTAGTCCCTTCCGCGATGCATCCCGCCAGCACCAGGCTTGCGGACGCGCGCAGATCCGTCGCCATAACCTGCGCGCCGGAAAGTTTCTCCACGCCGTGGCAAATCGCCGTATTGCTTTCAATCTCCGCGTGAGCGCCCATACGGATCAGCTCCGGCAGATGCATGAAGCGGTTTTCGAAAATAGTTTCGGTGATCACGCCGGTCCCTTCAGCCACCATGTTCAGCAGCGTGAACTGGGCCTGCATGTCGGTTGGGAAGCCCGGGTGCGGCGCAGTGCGCACGTTAACCGCTTTCGGACGTTTGCCGTGCATGTCCAGGCTTATCCAGTCCTGGCCGACTTCGATATCGGCGCCCGCTTCGCGCAGTTTTGCCAGCACGGCATCCAGCGTATCCGGCTGGGCGTGACGGCAGACGATTTTGCCGCCCGAAATCGCGGCGGCGACCAGGAACGTGCCGGTTTCAATACGGTCGGGCAGCACGCGGTAAACACCGCCGCCGAGGCGCGCAACGCCCTCGATGGTGATTCGATCGGTGCCCTGTCCGGTGATTTTTGCCCCCATCGCGTTGAGGAAGTTCGCCGTATCAACGATTTCCGGCTCGCGCGCGGCGTTTTCGATGATAGTCGTTCCTTCCGCCAGCGTCGCGGCGCTCATGATGGTGACCGTCGCGCCGACGCTCACTTTATCCATCACGATATGCGCGCCTTTCAGGCGGCCGTTGACGGAGGCCTTGACGTAACCTTCTTCCAGCTTGATTTCAGCGCCGAGCTGTTCAAGGCCGGTAATATGCAGATCCACCGGACGCGCGCCGATAGCGCAGCCGCCCGGCAGAGACACCTGGCCCTGACCGAAACGCGCCACCAGCGGCCCCAACGCCCAGATAGAGGCGCGCATGGTTTTCACCAGCTCATAGGGCGCGCAAAACACGTTAACGTCGCTGGCGTCGATCCACACCGAGCCGTTACGCTCCACTTTGGTGCCGAGCTGGCTCAGCAGCTTCATGGTCGTATCGATGTCTTTCAGCTTCGGCACGTTCTGAATTTCTACCGGCTCTTCGGCCAACAGCGCAGCGAAGAGGATAGGCAGGGCAGCATTCTTAGCGCCTGAAATGCTGACTTCGCCCTGGAGGCGCGACGGCCCCTGTACACGAAATTTGTCCATTAATTCTGGTCTCTTGTAGATTGATTCTGTGCAGCCGGGCTAGTGCGGCTGCTTAAAAACCGTTGAGTTTACGATCGCGTTCCCATTCCTGCGGGGTATACGCCTTGATCGACAGGGCATGGATGCGGTTGTCCGCAATATACTCCATCAGCGGCGCATAAACGGCCTGCTGCTTTTTGACCCGGCTCATACCGTCAAACATCTCACCCACAGCGATAACCTGAAAGTGGCTGCCATCGCCGGAGACGTGGACTTCCTTAAGGGAGAGTGCGTTCATCAGCACGGTCTGAATTTCATGATTTTCCATGGGCGTCTTTTTATCTGGTAGTGAAAACAAGCCCAACATCTTAGAGGAAAGTGAGGCGGTCTGAAATAAGCAAAAAGCCCCGACGTTAAAAACGCGGGGGCTTTAAATAATAACATCTTGAATAATTACGGGATTAGATCGTCAGACAGGTTATACAGCTGCACCAGCGTCTGCATTTTTTCGCTCTTCCCCACGATCTCAGGCGTTTTGCCCTGCGCGCGGATCAGCGCGACAAAATGCACCAGCAGCGCCACACCCGCCGTATCCACGCGCGTAACGTCGCTCAGATCGAGGATGCTCACCCCCACCGTCGCCTCTGCGCGGGCGTCCCAGAGCGGCGGGATCACGTCCTGATCCAGCTCGCCCTGCAGCCGCAGGCGATCGTTATCGCGCGTCCAACCCAGAGATGGCGTCATTATTTTTTCTGTTCCAGGGTGATCGGCTGCTTCGCGATTGACTGCAGCTGCGCCGTCAGGCCGTCGATCCCTTTGGTGCGCAGCAGATCGCTCCACTCGTTCTGTTTGGTGGTGATCATGCTGACGCCTTCCGCGATCATGTCATACGCCTGCCAGTTGCCGGTCTGGGTATTTTTACGCCACTGGAAGTCCAGGCGTACCGGCGGACGACCGTTCGAGTCCACAATGGTGACGCGAATAGGCACAATGCTGGCCTCGCCGAACGGCTGCTCCGGCGCAATCTGATACGTCTGGCCGTGATACATCGCCAGCGCCTGGCCATAGGCCTGCTTCAGATATTCGTGGAACGCGGCGAAATAGGCCTCGCGCTGCGCCGGCGTGGCGTCGCGGTAGTAGCGGCCAAGCACCAGCGCGCCGGCATATTTTTCCTGAACATACGGCAGCAGCTCCTGATCGACCACCACGCGCAGGTAATCCGGATTCGCCCGAATTTTTGGCTGCTCGTTCTTCAGGCGATCAAACGTTTTTTTCGCGGCCTGATTCATCAGGGTATACGGGTTTGACTGATCGGCAGCCGTCGCCGCGGTCAGGGGGGCGATCGCCAGCATGGCTATCATAAGTAAACGTTTAAACATCGTTGATTCTCCCGAAATTAGTGCGACGCGCCAGCAGGCGGTACAGCGTCAGTATGTCCCTCATCCGGCGCTTTCACATCGCCAGAATTCTGATTCTCACTGCCCTTGTTGCTATAAAGGAACTGGCCGATCAGGTCCTCAAGCACCATGGCGGACTTCGTATCCTGGATGGTGCTGCCGTCTTTAAGCATAGACGTCCCCATTTCCGGATCGTCGAAACCGACGTTCAGCGCAAGGAATTGCTCGCCCAGCAGGCCGGAGGTGCGAATCGACAGCGAGCTGGTATCCGGAATCTGGTTATAGCGGTCTTCGATATCCAGCGTAACGCGCGGCAGATAGGTTTTCGGATCTAATGCTATCTCTTCCACGCGGCCAATCACCACCCCGCCGATGCGAACCGGAGAACGCACTTTCAGGCCGCCGATGTTATCGAAGGTCGCATAGACGCGATAGGTCGGCTCAGTACGCAGCGAGGTAAGGTCGGCTGCTTTCAGACAGATGAACAGTGCCGCCAGCAGCGCCACCAGTAAGAAAACGCCCACCCAGATTTCACTTTTTTTCGTTTGCATGAACTCAATTCCCAAACATCAATGCAGTCAGCACAAAATCTAACCCAAGCACCGCCAGAGAAGAGTGCACGACGGTGCGAGTCGTCGCGCGGCTGATCCCGGCAGAAGTAGGGATCGCATCATAGCCGTTGAATAACGCAATCCATGTCACCGTGATGGCAAACACCACGCTTTTAATCAGGCAATTCACTAAATCCATGCGCCACTCGACGGCATTTTGCATTGCCGTCCAGAAGAAGCCGGCATCAATGCCCTTCCAGCTCACCCCCACCAGCGAACCGCCCCAGATGCCGACGGCGACAAAGATAATGGTCAGCAACGGCAAGGAGATAACGCCCGCCCAGAAGCGAGGCGAAATCACCCGGCGCAGCGGATCGACCGCCATCATCTCCATGCTGGAGAGCTGCTCTGTCGCCCGCATCAGGCCGATTTCAGCCGTCAGCGCCGAACCGGCGCGCCCGGCAAACAGCAGCGCCGCGACCACCGGCCCGAGCTCGCGCAGCAGCGACAGCGCCACCAGCATGCCGAGGCTCGTTTCAGCGCTGTAGGTCGTCAACACCAGATAGCCCTGCAGCCCGAGCACCATGCCGATGAAGACGCCAGACACGATAATGATCAGCATGGAGAGCACGCCGACGTTATACAGCTGGCGCACCAGCAGCGGGGCATGCTTGCGAAACTCCGGTTTGCCGACCACGGCATTGAATAACATTAACCCGGCGCGGCCGAAGGCGGCGGTGGTTTTGATCCCCCGATGGCCCAACGCCGCCAGTGCATTTAACAGCATGAGTAACTTAGCTCCCTGTTCCTAATAAATCGCGGCGGTAGTCGCCCGCCGGATAGCGAAACGGCACCGGCCCATCGGCAATACCGTCAAGAAACTGGCGTACGCGCGGGTCGTCATTGACCTTCAGCGACTGCGCGCTGCCGTGAGCAACGATTTTCTTGTCCGCGACGATATAGGCGTAATCGGCAATGCTGAGAACCTCCGGCACGTCGTGCGATACGACGATGCAGGTTACGCCCAGCGCGCTGTTGAGCTCGGAGATCAGTTTGACCAGCACGCCCATGGTTATCGGGTCCTGCCCGACGAACGGCTCATCAAACATAATGAGATCCGGCTCCAGCGCTATCGCGCGAGCCAGCGCCGCGCGGCGCGCCATCCCGCCGGAAAGCTCAGACGGCATCAGCTTCGCCGCGCCGCGCAAACCGACCGCCTCAAGCTTCATCATCACCGTGCTTTTCAGCAGCGGCGGCGGCAGGCGGGTATGCTCGCGCAGCGGGTAGGCGACGTTGTCAAAGACGTTCATGTCGGTAAACAGCGCGCCGGACTGAAACAGCATGCTCATCCGTTTACGCACCGCATAAAGCCTCGAGCGCGACATCTCCGGCACGTTTTCGCCGTCAAACAAAATCTCGCCGCTGTCCGGCGGGATCTGCCCGCCGATGAGCCGCAGCAGCGTCGTTTTACCAATGCCCGACGGTCCCATAATCGCGGTGATTTTACCCCGCGGCACTGAGAGCGAGATATTGTCGAAGATAGTTCGCTGGCCCCGTGAGAAGCTCATGTTCTGAACGTCGACCAAATTCGCCAGAGTCTGGCTCATAGGTTCATCCTTACAAAAAACGCATAAGGTTAAGCATGGCGCGCAGCAGCGCCCCTAACCCATCATTTTTACAGAAACTTACCTGCCATGGTTAGCGAAAGCAGGCATTTGTTTTACTTTTTAGCCGCATAAAGTCAAAATTAAGAATTCGTCTACGTCCCGCACCCGGTAAGCGCGGACCGGCGATTATACCTGAAGAAAGGACTTTAGATGCTTTTAGCGACGGCTCTGTTAATAATTGGTTTACTTCTGGTGGTCTACAGCGCCGATCGTCTGGTTTTTGCCGCGTCTATCCTCTGTCGCACCATGGGCGTTCCGCCGCTGATTATCGGTATGACCGTGGTCAGCATAGGGACATCGCTGCCTGAAATAATCGTTTCTGTCGCCGCCTCCTTTCACGGGCAAATCGATCTGGCGATCGGCACCGCCATCGGCTCCAATATTATCAATATCCTGCTGATAATTGGTCTTGCCGCCCTGTTCCACGCATTTACCGTCCATTCCGATATCCTGCGCCGTGAATTGCCGCTAATGTTAATCGTGAGCCTGCTGGCGGGATATGTGCTGTATGATGGCGAGCTTTCGAGGCTCGACGGCGTATTTATGCTTACGCTGGCGGCGCTGTGGCTGTTTTTCATCGTGAAAATAGCCCGGCTTGCGGAGCACCAGGGCCCCGACAGCCTGACCCGCGAGCAGATGGCCGAACTTCCTCGCGAGGGGTCGCTGCCGGTGGCCTGCCTGTGGCTCGGCATCGCCTTGATTATTATGCCAATGGCAACCCGCATGGTGATAGACAACGCCACCGTGCTGGCGAACTATTTCGCCATGAGTGAGCTCACCATTGGCCTGACGGTCATCGCCATTGGCACCAGCCTGCCGGAGCTGGCGACAACCATTGCCGGCGCCCGAAAAGGTGAAGGCGATATCGCGATTGGCAATATAATAGGCTCCAACATCTTCAACATCGCCATTGTGCTCGGTTTACCCGCGCTCATCGCGCCAGGCGCGTTTAATCCCCTGGCGTTTCACCGTGATTATGGCGTGATGGTGCTGGTCAGCGTCATCTTCGCCCTGCTGTGCTGGCGCCGCCGCCTGCGGATAGGCAAAGTCGCCGGAGCGCTGTTAACCAGCGGGTTTATTGTTTGGCTGGCGTTTCTCTACTGGGGCACGCCGTTTTTCGCAGAGTGAATCGGAATAACATTATGTCGCAAATAGATTTGCAGCCGGATTTTGACTTTCAGAAAGCAGGCCTTGAGGTACTGGAGATTGAACGTGAAGGTCTGGCCCAGCTCGATCAATACATCAACCAGGACTTCGCCCTCGCCTGCGAGAGAATGTTCAAATGCGGCGGCAAAGTCGTGGTTATGGGGATGGGTAAATCCGGCCATATCGGCCGCAAGATGGCCGCGACCTTCGCCAGTACCGGCACCTCGTCGTTTTTCGTCCACCCGGGCGAAGCGGCGCATGGCGACCTTGGAATGGTGACGGCGCAGGATGTGGTGATTGCCCTCTCCAACTCTGGCGAATCCAATGAGATCCTCGCGCTGATCCCGGTGCTTAAGCGTCTGCAGGTGCCGCTTATCTGCATGACCGGCCGTGCGGACAGCAGCATGGCGAAAGCCGCCGATATTCACCTGTGCGTGAAGGTACAGAAGGAAGCCTGCCCGCTGGGCCTGGCGCCTACCTCCAGCACTACCGCCGCGCTGGTGATGGGCGATGCGCTCGCCGTCGCGCTGCTGAAAGCGCGTGGCTTTACGGCCGAAGACTTCGCCCTGTCGCACCCGGGCGGCGCGCTGGGCCGTAAGCTGCTGCTGCGGGTGAACGATATCATGCACACCGGCGATGAAATTCCGCGCGTCAATAAAGCGGCATCGCTTCGCGACGCGCTGCTGGAGATCACCCGTAAAAATCTGGGTATGACCGTCATCTGCGACGACCAGATGACTATCGATGGTATTTTCACCGATGGCGACCTGCGTCGGGTCTTCGACATGGGCGCGGACGTCCGCAGCCTGAGCATCGCGGACGTCATGACCCACGGCGGCATCCGGGTGCGTTCCGGCACGCTTGCCGTGGATGTGCTGAACCTGATGCAGTCCCGCCATATCACCTGCGTGATGGTTGCTGATGGCGACCATCTGCTGGGTGTGGTACATATGCATGATCTGCTGCGCGCAGGCGTAGTATAAGTAAGGATAAAACAATGAGTAATGCTGGTGCGTCGGTGACGACCTGCTATGGCGCGGTCAGCGCGCAGATTATTCAGCGTGCGGCAAACATCCGCCTGCTGATTCTGGACGTTGACGGCGTGTTGTCTGATGGCCTTATCTACATGGGCAATAACGGCGAAGAGCTGAAAGCCTTCAACGTACGCGATGGTTATGGTATTCGCTGTGCGATGACCTCCGATATTGAAGTCGCCATTATCACCGGGCGAAAGGCTAAACTGGTAGAAGACCGCTGTAAAACGCTGGGGATCACCCGTCTCTGGCAGGGGCAGTCCGATAAGCTTATCGCGTATCGAGAGCTGCTCGCGACGCTGGCGCTGCGCCCGGAAGAGGTCGCCTATGTTGGCGACGACCTGATCGACTGGCCGGTGATGGCGGAGGTCGGCCTGAGCGTTGCCGTGGCTGACGCGCATCCGCTGCTCATTCCGCGTGCGGATTACGTCACGCATATTGCGGGGGGTAAAGGCGCTGTGCGGGAGGTGTGTGATTTGCTGCTGCTGGCTCAGGGCAAGCTAGATGAGGCCAAAGGGCAATCCATATGAGTAAAACCAGACGTTGGGTTATCATTCTGCTCTCGTTGGTCGCGCTGGTGCTGATCGGCTATAACTTCGTGAATAAAGACGATGCGGTGCACCCAATCGCCAACAGCAATGACCCGACTTACAAAAGCGAGCATACCGATACGCTCGTTTACAGCCCGGAAGGCGCGCTTAACTATCGCCTGATTGCGGAACATGTGGAGTATTTTTCCGATGACGCCGTTTCGTGGTTTGAGCACCCGCTGCTGACCACGTATGACGTCAACAAGGTTGCGACATGGTCCATCAAAGCGGATCGCGCCAAGCTGACGAACGACCGTATGCTGTATCTTTATGGGCATGTTGAAATCAACGCGCTAACGCCGGACTCTCAACTGCGCAAAATAACAACAGATAACGCCATGGTAAATCTGATAACGCAAGACGTAAGTTCAGACGATCTGGTGACGTTGTATGGGACGACATTTAATTCCAGCGGCCTGAAAATGCGCGGCAACTTACGCAGCAAAAACGCAGAGCTGATTGAAAAGGTGAGAACCTCTTATGAAATTCAAAACAAACAAACTCAGCCTTAAGCTTGCTCTTACCAGCGTCCTGCTGGCGGCCAGCCTGCCGGCGCTGGCGCTAACCGGCGACACCGATCAACCGATTCATATCGAGTCCGATCAGCAGTCGCTGGATATGCAGGGTAACGTCGCCACCTTTACCGGCAACGTTATCGTCACCCAGGGCAGTATCAAGATTAATGCGGATAAGGTCGTCGTCACTCGCCCGGGCGGTGAAAAAGGGAAAGAAACCATCGACGGTTACGGCAACCCGGCCACCTTCTACCAGATGCAGGACAACGGCAAGCCGGTGAAGGGGCACTCTTCCAAAATGCACTATGAAACGGCAAATGATTTCGTGGTGCTGACGGGGAACGCCTATCTGGAGCAGCTCGACAGCAACATCAAAGGCGACAAGATTACCTATCTGGTGAAAGAGCAGAAAATGCAGGCGTTCAGCGATAAAGGCAAACGCGTGACCACGGTGCTGGTACCGTCGCAGCTGCAGGATAAAGGCAACAACAAGGCTCCGGCGCCGCAGAAAAAGAGTAACTAATTCGCTATGGCAACATTAACTGCAAAAAATCTCGCAAAAGCCTATAAGGGCCGCCGGGTGGTCGAGGACGTTAGCCTCACCGTTAACTCCGGTGAGATTGTCGGTCTGCTGGGGCCAAACGGCGCCGGGAAGACCACCACCTTTTACATGGTGGTCGGCATCGTGCCGCGCGACGCCGGCAACATTATCATCGACGGCGACGATATCAGCCTGCTACCGCTGCATGCCCGCGCCCGTCGCGGTATCGGCTATCTGCCGCAGGAAGCCTCGATTTTCCGCCGCCTGAGCGTATTTGATAACCTAATGGCGGTGCTGCAAATTCGCGATGATTTAAGCAACGAGCAGCGCGAGGATCGCGCCAACGAGCTGATGGAAGAGTTCCATATCGAGCATCTGCGCGACAGCCTGGGGCAGGCGCTGTCCGGCGGGGAGCGCCGCCGTGTGGAAATTGCGCGCGCGCTGGCGGCAAACCCGAAATTCATCCTGCTGGATGAACCCTTTGCCGGCGTCGATCCTATCTCTGTTATCGACATCAAACGCATCATTGAACATCTGCGCGACAGCGGTCTTGGCGTGCTGATTACCGACCACAACGTGCGAGAAACGCTGGCCGTCTGTGAACGCGCCTACATTGTTAGCCAGGGTCACCTTATCGCCCACGGTACGCCAGAAGAAATCCTGCAAGACGAGCAGGTTAAGCGCGTGTACCTTGGGGAAGACTTCAGACTCTGATAGGGTATCAGGTATAGACGTATTAGCCGGAGACATTTGCCCTGACCATGAAGCAAGGTTTGCAATTAAGGCTCAGCCAACAGCTCGCCATGACACCACAACTGCAGCAGGCCATCCGCTTGCTGCAGCTGTCCACGTTGGAACTTCAGCAGGAACTTCAGCAGGCGCTGGAGAGCAACCCGCTGCTTGAGCAAACCGAGCTCCACGATGAAGTTGCGTCTACGGAAGTCCAGGACAGCGAAACGCTCGATACCGTCGACGCGCTCGAGCAAAAAGAGATGCCCGAGGAGCTGCCGCTGGACGCCAGCTGGGACGAGATCTATACCGCCGGAACCCCTTCCGGGACCGGCGCGGATTATCAGGACGACGAGATTCCGGTCTATCAGGGCGAAACCACGCAGACGCTGCAGGATTATCTGATGTGGCAGGTCGAGCTGACGCCCTTTTCCGATACCGATCGGGCTATCGCCACTTCCATTGTTGATGCGGTGGACGAGACGGGCTACCTGACGGTAACGCTGGACGACATCCTTGAAAGCATGGGCGATGAAGAGATTGGGCTCGACGAAGTGGAAGCGGTGCTCAAGCGAATCCAGCGTTTCGATCCCGTCGGCGTTGCGGCGCGCGATCTGCGCGACTGCCTGCTGATCCAGCTTTCGCAGTTTGCCAGGGAGACGCCGTGGCTGGAAGAAGCCCAGCTCATCATCAGCGATCATCTCGATCTTCTCGCCAACCATGACTTCCGCACGCTGATGCGCGTAACCCGGTTAAAGGAAGAGGTGCTGAAAGAGGCGGTAGCGCTGATTCAGTCGCTGGATCCTCGCCCCGGCCAGTCGATCCAGACCGGCGAGCCTGAGTATGTGATCCCCGACGTTCTGGTGCGCAAAGTCAACGATCGCTGGGCGGTGGATCTCAACGCCGACAGCCTTCCGCGTCTGCAGATAAATCAGCATTACGCCGGGATGTGCAATAACGCCCGCAACGATGCCGACAGCCAGTTCATTCGCAGCAACCTGCAGGAAGCCCGCTGGCTGATTAAAAGCCTGGAAAGCCGTAACGATACGCTGCTGCGCGTCAGCCGCTGCATCGTCGAACAGCAGCAGGCCTTCTTTGAAAAGGGCGAAGAGTTTATGAAGCCGATGGTGCTGGCGGATATCGCCCAGGCCGTCGAGATGCACGAATCCACGATTTCACGCGTCACGACGCAGAAGTATCTGCACAGTCCGCGTGGCATTTTTGAGCTTAAGTATTTCTTCTCCAGCCACGTCAATACCGAGGGCGGCGGCGAAGCCTCGTCCACGGCCATTCGCGCGCTGGTGAAGAAGTTAATTGCCGCGGAAAATCCCGCGAAACCGCTGAGTGACAGTAAGCTGACCACCATGCTCTGTGAACAGGGTATCATGGTGGCTCGCCGTACCGTTGCAAAGTACCGAGAGTCTTTATCCATTCCGCCGTCTAACCAGCGTAAACAACTGGTCTGACACAACCGATAAGGAAGACACTATGCAGCTCAATATCACAGGACACAATGTCGAAATTACTGAGGCTCTGCGCGATTTCGTTACCTCGAAATTCGCTAAGCTGGAGCAGTTCTTCGAACGCATTAATCAGGTCTATATTGTGTTAAAAGTGGAAAAAGTGACTCATATCTCGGACGCCACCCTGCATGTTAACGGTGGTGAAATCCATGCCAGTGCGGAAGGGCAGGATATGTATGCCGCTATCGACGGTCTTATCGATAAGCTGGCGCGACAGTTGACCAAACATAAAGATAAACTGAAACAACACTAATTGTCCGGGCGTTCGCCTGATGCCATAGTGCGCGTCGGGCGAAACGCAGGTGAAATTATGATGAACAACGATTCCGCTCTACAACTGAGCAATGTCCTTAACCAGGAATGTACCCGCAGTGCTGTTCACTGCCAGAGTAAAAAACGTGCGCTGGAAATCATCAGCGAACTGGCTGCTAAACAGCTCAGTTTGCCGCCTCAGGTGGTATTTGAGGCCATACTGACCCGCGAGAAAATGGGCAGTACCGGCATCGGCAACGGCATCGCCATCCCTCACGGTAAGCTGGAGGAGGATACGTTGCGCGCCGTCGGCGTCTTTGTACAGCTTGAAACGCCAATCCCGTTTGACGCCATTGATAACCAGCCGGTAGACCTGCTGTTCGCCCTGCTGGTGCCGGCCGATCAAACCAAAACGCACCTGCATACGCTCTCTCTGGTGGCAAAGCGTCTGGCCGATAAAACTATCTGCCGCCGCCTGCGCAGCGCGCAGAGCGACGAAGAGCTGTACCAGATAATCACGGGAGAAGAAGGCAGCGATGACGCGTAATGAGGAACCCTGTTGTGAGGAGAAACAGTAGATGGTACTGATGATCGTCAGCGGTCGTTCAGGCTCGGGGAAATCCGTCGCCTTGCGCGCGTTGGAAGATATGGGCTTCTACTGTGTAGATAACCTGCCGGTCATCTTGCTGCCTGAACTGGCAAAAAGCCTGGTGGACAGAAACATCTCCGCAGCGGTAAGCATCGACGTGCGCAACATGCCGGAATCACCGGAAATTTTCGAACAGGCGATGCAGAACCTGCCGGAAGCGTTCTCACCGCAGCTGCTGTTCCTCGATGCCGATCGCAATACGCTGATTCGTCGCTACAGCGATACCCGCCGCCTGCACCCGCTCTCCAGCAAAAACCTGTCGCTGGAAAGCGCTATCGACCAGGAAAGCGATCTGCTCGAGCCCCTGCGCTCCCGGGCCGACCTGATCGTCGACACCTCAGAGATGTCGGTGCATGAGCTGGCCGAGATGCTCAGAACGCGCCTGCTGGGCAAACGCGAGCGCGAGCTGACGATGGTGTTCGAATCGTTTGGTTTTAAGCACGGCATCCCTATCGATGCCGACTACGTTTTTGACGTCCGCTTTTTGCCCAACCCGCACTGGGACCCGAAGCTGCGACCGATGACCGGCCTCGATAAGCCCGTCGCGGCGTTTCTTGACCGGCATACAGAAGTTCACAATTTTATCTACCAGACCCGCAGCTATCTTGAGCTATGGTTACCTATGCTGGAAACCAACAACCGTAGCTACCTGACGGTCGCTATAGGCTGTACCGGCGGTAAACACCGCTCGGTGTACATTGCCGAGCAGCTGGCTGACTATTTCCGCTCGCGCGGTAAAAACGTGCAGTCTCGTCACCGGACGCTGGAAAAACGCAAAACATGACCGTAAAGCAAACCGTTGAAATCACTAATAAGCTGGGCATGCATGCGCGCCCGGCGATGAAGCTGTTTGAGCTGGTGCAAGGCTTTGATGCAGAGGTGTTGTTGCGTAACGACGAAGGCACGGAAGCGGAAGCCAGCAGCGTCATTGCCCTGCTCATGCTGGATTCCGCCAAAGGACGGCAGATAGAGATTGAGGCCAGCGGTCCGCAGGAGCAGGAAGCGCTGTCGGCGGTGATTGCCCTCTTTAACGCCGGATTCGACGAAGACTAACCGCGATATTTTTCACTTCGCGTACAGCTTATTTTCCGTCATAAACCCTTCCCCACCGAGCTGCCGCATCTGGCGCAGGATCCACGCCTGGCGGCTGCGGACATAGCCTGACGGCGCATCGGCGCGAAAGCGAATGGGATTCGGCAACACCGCGGCGAGCAGCGCTGCTTCAGACATCGTCAACCGACTGGCGGGCTTATGAAAATAACGCTGCGAGGCGGCCTCTACGCCAAATACCCCCTCACCAAATTCCGCAATGTTCAGGTACACCGTCAGAATACGCCTTTTGCTCCAGACGGTTTCAATACCGAGCGTTAACCCGGCCTCCAGCCCTTTACGCACCCAGCTGCGACCGTCCCAGAGAAACAGGTTTTTGGCCGTCTGCTGCGACAGCGTAGACGCGCCGCGGATGCGGTTTTCATTACGCTCGTTATGCGCCAGCGCCTTCTCGATGGCGGTGACGTCAAACCCCCAGTGATCGGGGAACTTCTGGTCCTCGGCGGCAATGACCGCCAGCCCCATCCATGGCGACATGTCGCTCATGCTCACCCAGTCAGCATGCGCGACATAGTGAAAATCCCCCCGCAGCCAGGCGCCGATCTGGCGTTCTGCCATCACCGCGGAAAAGGGTACCGGCACAATACTGAACAGGGCGATACCGCCCCCCCAGAATACCGCCAGCACCAGCGCCGCGCGCAGGAAGAGCCGCTTTGACCAGGCCAGCGGGGAAAAGCGAATCCTCATGCGCACAGAGCCAGCACGCGGGCCACCAGTTTCTCAATGCCCGTCGCCGCTTCGGCAATGTTCTGCGCCAGCATGTAGGCCGGAGTGGTGATCACTTTGTTGTCTTCATCCACCACAATATCGTCCACCGGACACGGCACATGCTCAGCGCCCATATCCTCAAGCATTTCTGCAGTATCAATATCGGTACCGATGGTAAGACGGAGCGGAAAATCAAAAATTTTCGGCAGCAGCGCGGGGGCAATACACATAAATCCCAGCGGTTTTCCCGCCTGGTGCAGTGAACGGGCGAGCTGCGCCAGGCTGCTGTCAACCGTGCACTGGACGCCTTCGGCGGCAAAGTTGCTGAGGTTCTTCGCCGCGCCAAATCCGCCGGGCACAATCAGCGCGTCGAGATCCGCAGCACGAGCCTGCGACAGCGGCTGGATCTCGCCGCGGGCAATACGCGCGGCTTCAATCAGGACGTTACGATTTTCCGCCATCGGCTCAGCCGCGAGATGATTAATCACATCCGACTGGCTTTTATCCGGAGCAAAACAGACCGCCTGCGCGCCGCTGCGGGCAATCGCCAGCAGCGTAATGACCGCTTCATGAATTTCCGTACCGTCATAAACGCCACACCCGCTCAGCACCACGCCTATTTTTTTCATCGCCTAAATCCTTCTTTGCAACTGTATGAAACCCATTAAAAAATTTAATTTAACCGCTACGCTTCACATATTTTACTGATCTGCATAACAAATATTTTAAGCTTTGCTATCTTATGAGCGTGCGGCCTTATTTTCAGGGTTGCGTCCTTGCCAAAAACTATTCTAACGATTCCGGCGCAGCCACGATTTCCCTGGTGTTGGCGCAGTATTCGCGCACCCCGGTTCATCCGGGGTCATTTTTTTCTACCGGCTGGCAACCCAGGCCTTCAGCGTCGCCACATCCTGCGGCCATTCGGTTTTCATCTCTTCAACCCATTCACCAACATTATCCCACCAGGCAGGCAGGTCGGGTGACTGGATCTGCTGGCCGAGCTGCTGGATATGACGCAGCCCCACGGAGCCTGCCGCGCCTTTAATTTTGTGCCCCTCTTCAACGATACCTTTCTGATCGCGCGCCGTCAGGTTCGACTCCAGCACGGCCAGATAGCCAGGCATCATTTTCTCGAATACCGCCAGACCGTCGGTGATAAGTTTCGGTCCCACCAGATCGATATACTGCTCAAGCATCGCTATATCCAACACGCTTTGCGCTTTACTGCTGTCTTGCGTTGTCACATGGCTCTCCTCATCGTCACAGGTATCCCAGAATTTCTTAATCATTGCCGTCAACGCCGGTACGGCCAACGGCTTGCTCAGCACGTCATCCATTCCGGCATCGAGATATTCTTTTTTGTCCTTCAGGACGTTGGCGGTCAGCGCCACCAGCGGCGGCAGCTCATCGGCGGCGTACTGTTTTTTCAGCGCGCGTGAAATGTCCAGCCCGGTCATATCCGGCAACTGAATATCGAGCAGCACCAGGTCGTATTCGGTCGGCGAGAACATCTCCAGCGCTTCTTTCCCGGTCATCGCCACGTCAACGCTGTTGCCCAGCTTCTCCAGCACCGAGCGGGCCACGATAACGTTCAGCTCAATATCCTCCACCAGCAGCACGTGCAGCGCCGGCAGCGGCATGTCGTCATCGTCCTGGGTATCCGCGCCCTCTTCAATAACCGCCGGCGCGTTGACCGTCAGGGTAAAGGTGGAGCCTTTCCCCGGCAGGCTGCTCACGGTGATATCGCCGCCCATATTTTTCGCCAGGCGTTTTGATACCGCCAGACCAATGCCGGTCCCCGTCGCCGGTTTGCCGCCATGGCTGTCTTTGACCTGGTAATACATGGCGAAAATCTTATCCTGCTCCTCCTGCGGAATACCGATCCCGGAGTCTTCCACCTCAAAGCGCAGCATATCGCCGGCGTCATAGCGAACCCGTACCGTCACCTGCCCCTGTTGGGTAAATTTGACGGCATTGCTGATCAGGTTCCAGAGGATCTGGCGCAGACGCGTGCCGTCGGTAATCACCTTATGCGGCAGCGGCAGCGTCGGCTCCATCACGAAGCGCAGGCCTTTTTGCTGCGCCTGCAGCCCGGAGAGGTTTTCGAGATCCGCCATAAAGCCGGTAAAATCCACCGGCTGGTTGTCGAGCTGGACCTTGCGCCGCTCCATCTTATCCATATCAATGATATCGTTGAAAATATTGCCCAGCGTCACCGCCGAAATATGGATCGTTTTCAGGTATTTTTCCTGCTCGGCGGTCAGGTCGGTGTCGAGCAGGATGCGGCTCAGGCCGACAATGCCGTTCAGCGGCGTTCTCAGCTCGTGGCTGATGGTCGAGATAAACGTGGTCTTATCGCGGCTGGCGCGCTCCAGGGCGTCCTGATAGCGCTTACGCTCGGTGATATCGCGGCCAAATCCCATCAGCCCGTGGCGCTTGCCGACACGGTCGTAGTAAGGCACTTTGCGGATTTCGAAACAGGCTTTGCGCCCGTCCGGGTAGTCCAGCCACTGCTCGTAGGTCAGCGACACGTTGTGGCGAAAGACCTTCTCATCCGTTTCAATCACCTTCTCCGCCGCCTCCGGGGAGTAGACGTCCTGCGGATGCAGATGAATCAGCTGCTTTTCGCTTTTGCCGGTCAGCAGCTCCATCGCCCGGTTACAGCCGGAAAACTCTTTATCTTCGTTGCGGTAAAAGACCAGGTCCGGCGAGGCGTCAAGAAACGAACGCAGAAAAGAGGACTGCTGCTCAAGCTGGATCTGCGTCTCTTCGCGCTCCTGCATCTCCACTTTGAGCTGCTCAAGCGTGCTCTGACGCTCGGCCTCCGCCTTTTCGCGATCGCTGATTTCCTGATTAAGCTGGGCGATGTTGTCTTTCAGCTGCACGTTGAGCTTCAGGTCGCGCTCGCGCATCTCCTCCAGCTTTTCAACCAGCCGCGACAGGCGCTGGCGCGACTCCTCAAGCTGCTCAACCACCACCGACAAGAAATAGACCGCCCAGGGCGTAATCAGCAGGCCGAAAAAGATAGAGCGGATGACGTCAATACTCTCGACCTGACCATGCAGCACCATGGTCACCGCCATCTGCACGACAATGGCCAGCACCACCAGCGCCAGCGCCAGCAGCATTGAGAAGCGTACCAGGCCAAGCTTCATCATCAGATCGACATAGTACTGCGCAAGCATTCGGATTTGCTTCATAGGGAATTCCTTCACCACAACATCGCTCAATCATACCCAATTCTGAGCAATGCGTTGAAGGTTGTGCGAAAAATGAGGTAAAGGTCGGATCAGAACCGCAGACCGGATGGCGCCGCGCCTGTCAGTCGCGAGGGGGTTCGCAAGCCTGAATCGGCTGTACCCACGGCGTCCCCAGCGCCGAACCCTGCACGCCGTGTTCATTGAGGTATTTATCCAGCTCAACCATCCCGGTCCAGCGATTTTCGCACCACAGCGGCGCCAGCAGCGTCGGGCGGCGGGCGCTGGCGGAAATCCGGTGATACACCACCTCCGGCGGCGTGTGGCGGATCATCTCCCCGGCGGTACGCGTATAGTCCTCAAGCGTGATGCCGTCGAGCCGGCCCGCCTGCCAGGCTTTCGCCATAATGCTGCCGGTCACGATGTGCAGCGGATGCAGCTTTATGCCGTCGACGCCCGTATCCACCACCTGTTCCAGGGTCTGCAGGCACGCCTGCTCTCCCTCGCCCGGCAGGCCGACGATAAGGTGCGTGCATACCTTCAGCCCCCGCTCGCGGGCAAGCCGCGTGGTTTTCTGATAGCAGGCGAAATCATGTCCGCGGTTGATGCGGCGCAGCGTTTTGTCCTGCGCCGACTGCAGCCCCAGCTCCAGCCACACCTCATACCCCCGATCGTTATACCCGGAGAGCAAATCAAGCACCGCCTCCGGCACGCAGTCAGGACGCGTACCGACGCACAGCCCGACGATGCTGACCTGGCTCACCGCCTGCTGGTACATGGCGCGCAGCACCTGCACTTCGGCAAAAGTGCTGGTATACGCCTGAAAATAGGCGAGGTAGCGTCTGGCGCGGTTCACCAGCGCCGCCTGGTGCGACAGCTGTTCGGCAATGGAGCGATGCTGCTGCGCCTCATCGGCAAACGAGGCGACGTTACAGAACGTGCAGCCGCCGCGACCCAGCGTGCCGTCGCGGTTGGGGCAGCTAAAACCGCCGTGCAGCGTCAGCTTATGGACCTTTTCGCCATAGCGACGCGTAAGATCCCCACCAAACATATTGACTAATTTCTGTAACTGCATAATCTGATAGACCGGCCTGAAGCAAAGGGGCCAAGCCTGCCATTTTTAGTCTCTTTCGGCGATGACCTGGATCAAACGCCGCGGAGGCCTTTTATTTATTGCATAATCAGTCAAAATAAACGTGATTTCATGCACGCTGCCGCTGATAATATTTCCTTATGCCCGCCCCCATTTTTCCGTTTCTCCGCGCCATAGTGAAAAACAGTGTCATCACGCGAGTTACCCCGCACGGGTAGATGAAAATTCTGCGTTAAACCACCACATCAGCACAGATAAGTAATAATAGCGCCATGAGATAGTGAGACAGATCACACTCAGTCGCCAATTATTCGAGGTTCATCACAATGTGAAAAAGCCTGAAAATTATTACATTTCAGTAAATTAACCACTCTATAGCACATTTTTGTATCAATAAGATTGCCATTTGACCTGTGTCCAGATTCCCGATAAGTTGAGAATCCGCTGGAAGCTTTCTCGATGAGCGGTCTGCTCATCATATTTATGCAGTAATTGAGATTCCCTCTGAAGCAAGTCCGCAATACTTGTTTGACCTGTGCGAAAGGATTTTAAGAGGGCGAATGCGAGGTTTTGACTCCATCGCCATGCTCTTGCTGTGCCTGCGCGCAATCGGTACCGGATGGGGATCCCGTAGAGCCTGGGGAGGTTCACTGATATGTTGTACGATAAATCCCTTGAGAGGGATAACTGTGGTTTCGGCCTGATCGCCCACATAGAAGGCGAACCTAGCCACAAGGTAGTGCGTACCGCGATACACGCACTGGCCCGCATGCAGCACCGCGGCGCGATCCTCGCTGATGGTAAAACCGGCGACGGTTGCGGCCTGCTGCTGCAAAAACCGGATCGTTTCTTCCGCCTGGTGGCCGAAGAGCGCGGCTGGCGTTTAGCCAAAAACTACGCCGTCGGGATGATTTTCCTGAATAAAGATCCTGAGCTGGCAAGCGCGGCCCGCCGCATTGTTGAAGAAGAACTTCAGCGTGAAACCCTGTCGATTGTTGGCTGGCGCGACGTGCCGACCAACGAAGGCGTTCTCGGTGAAATCGCCCTCTCCTCGCTGCCTCGTATTGAACAGATTTTTGTCAACGCGCCTGCCGGGTGGCGCCCGCGCGATATGGAGCGCCGTTTGTTCATCGCCCGTCGCCGCGCCGAAAAGCGTTTGCTGGGCGATAAAGACTTCTACGTCTGCAGCCTGTCAAACCTGATTAATATCTACAAAGGTCTGTGTATGCCGGCGGATTTGCCGCGCTTTTACCTGGACCTGGCGGATCTGCGCCTGGAATCGGCCATCTGCCTGTTCCACCAGCGCTTTTCAACTAACACCGTGCCGCGCTGGCCGCTGGCGCAGCCGTTCCGCTATCTGGCACATAACGGCGAGATCAACACCATCACCGGCAACCGCCAGTGGGCACGGGCGCGTACCTACAAGTTCCAGACGCCGTTGATTCCCGACCTGCACGATGCCGCGCCGTTCGTGAACGAAACCGGCTCCGACTCCAGCTCGATGGATAACATGCTCGAACTGCTGCTGGCAGGCGGGATGGACATTGTGCGCGCGATGCGCCTGCTGGTGCCGCCAGCCTGGCAGAACAACCCGGATATGGACCCGGACCTGCGCGCCTTCTTCGACTTTAACTCCATGCACATGGAGCCGTGGGACGGCCCGGCAGGTATCGTCATGTCGGACGGACGCTACGCCGCCTGTAACCTCGACCGTAACGGCCTGCGCCCGGCGCGCTACGTCATCACCAAAGACAAGCTCATCACCTGCGCCTCTGAGGTCGGCATCTGGGACTACCAGCCTGACGAAGTGGTCGAGAAAGGCCGCGTTGGCCCCGGCGAGCTGATGGTCATCGACACCCGCGTCGGCCGTATTCTGCACTCTGCGGAAACCGACCATGACCTGAAGATCCGCCACCCGTATAAAGAGTGGATGGAGAAGAACGTTCGCCGCCTGGTGCCGTTTGAGGATCTGCCGGACGAGGACGTGGGCAGCCGCGAGATGGGCGATGACATACTCGCCAGCTACCAGAAACAGTTTAACTACAGCGCTGAAGAGCTCGACTCGGTTATCCGCGTACTGGGCGAGAACGGCCAGGAGGCGGTCGGCTCAATGGGCGACGATACCCCCTTCGCCGTGCTCTCCAGCCAGCCGCGCATCATTTACGACTATTTCCGCCAGCAGTTCGCGCAGGTCACCAACCCGCCGATCGACCCGCTGCGCGAAGCGCACGTGATGTCGCTGGCCACCAGCATCGGCCGTGAGATGAACGTCTTCTGCGAAGCGGAAGGCCAGGCCCACCGCCTGAGCTTCAAATCGCCGATCCTGCTGTACTCCGATTTCAAACAGCTGACCACCATGCAGGAGGAGCACTATCGCGCCGACACGCTCGATATCACCTTCGACGTGAGCGAAGCGAGCCTTGAAGCGACGGTGAAAGCGCTGTGCGACAAGGCGGAGCAGATGGTCCGCAACGGTACGGTTCTGCTGGTGCTGTCCGACCGCAATATTGCGAAAAACCGCCTGCCGGTGCCGGCGCCGATGGCCGTGGGCGCGATCCAGACCCGTCTGGTCGATAAGAGCCTGCGCTGCGACGCCAACATCATCGTGGAAACCGCGAGCGCCCGCGACCCGCACCACTTCGCCGTGCTGCTGGGCTTTGGCGCGACCGCGATTTACCCGTACCTCGCCTATGAGACCCTGGCGAAGCTGGTCGACAGCAAAGCGATTGAAAAAGATTACCGCCATGTGATGCTCAACTACCGCAACGGCATCAACAAAGGCCTGTACAAAATCATGTCCAAAATGGGCATTTCGACTATCGCCTCCTACCGCTGCTCGAAGCTGTTCGAAGCCGTCGGCCTGCACGACGACGTCGCCAGCCTCTGCTTCCAGGGCGTGGTCAGCCGCATCGGCGGCGCCGGTTTTGATGACTTCCAGCAGGATCTGCTGAACCTGTCCAAACGGGCCTGGCTGGCGCGTAAGCCGCTGTCCCAGGGCGGCCTGCTGAAGTACGTCCACGGCGGCGAATATCACGCCTACAACCCGGACGTCGTTCGCACGCTGCAGCAGGCGGTGCAGAGCGGCGAATACAGCGATTATCAGCAGTATGCCGCGCTGGTGAACGAGCGTCCTGCCGCCACCCTGCGCGACCTGCTGGCGCTGAACCCTGGCGATGAGGCCGTGAGCATCAACGACGTGGAGCCAGCAAAAGCGCTGTTTAAACGCTTTGATACCGCCGCCATGTCCATTGGGGCGCTGAGCCCGGAAGCGCATGAGTCGCTGGCGGAAGCGATGAACAGCATCGGCGGTTTCTCTAACTCCGGCGAAGGCGGTGAAGACCCGGCGCGCTACGGCACCAGCAAAGTGTCCCGTATCAAGCAGGTGGCCTCCGGCCGCTTCGGCGTCACGCCAGCGTACCTGGTCAACGCCGACGTCATTCAGATTAAAGTCGCTCAGGGCGCGAAGCCGGGCGAAGGCGGTCAGCTGCCGGGCGATAAAGTCACCCCGTACATCGCCAAACTGCGCTACTCGGTACCGGGCGTGACGCTTATCTCCCCGCCGCCGCACCACGATATTTACTCTATCGAGGACCTGGCGCAGCTGATTTTCGATCTCAAGCAGGTCAACCCGCAGGCGATGATCTCCGTGAAGCTGGTCTCCGAGCCGGGCGTGGGCACTATCGCCACCGGCGTCGCCAAAGCCTATGCGGACCTCATCACCATTGCCGGTTACGACGGCGGCACCGGCGCAAGCCCGCTCTCCTCAGTGAAATACGCGGGCTGCCCGTGGGAGCTGGGGCTGGTGGAAACCCAGCAGGCGCTGGTCGCTAACGGCCTGCGCCACAAGATTCGCCTGCAGGTCGACGGCGGCCTGAAGACGGGGCTCGACATCATTAAAGCGGCGATTCTCGGCGCGGAAAGCTTCGGCTTCGGTACCGGCCCGATGGTGGCGCTGGGCTGTAAATACCTGCGTATCTGCCACCTGAACAACTGCGCCACTGGCGTAGCGACCCAGGATGACAAACTGCGTAAGAACCACTACCACGGTCTGCCGTTCAAAGTGACTAACTACTTTGAATTTATCGCCCGCGAAGTGCGCGAGCTGATGGCGCAGCTGGGCGTCAAACGGCTGGTGGATCTCATTGGCCGTACCGACCTGCTCAAAGAGCTGGACGGATTTACCGCCAAGCAGCAAAAGCTGAACCTGGCGAAGCTGCTGGAAACGGCAGAACCTCACCCGGGTAAAGCGCTGTACTGCACTGAAAACAACCCGCCGTTCGACAACGGCGTGCTGAACGCGCAGCTGCTGCAGCAGGCAAAGCCGTACGTCGACGACAAGCAGAGCAAAACGTTCTGGTTCGATATTCGCAACACCGACCGCTCGGTTGGCGCATCGCTGTCCGGCTATATCGCCCGGACGCACGGCGACCAGGGGCTGGCGGGCGACCCGATTACTGCGCACTTTAGCGGTACCGCGGGCCAGAGCTTCGGCGTCTGGAACGCGGGCGGCGTTGAGCTGCACCTGATCGGCGACGCTAACGACTACGTCGGCAAAGGTATGGCGGGCGGACTGATCGCAATTCGCCCACCGGTGGGGTCGTCTTTCCTCAGCCATAAAGCGAGCATCATCGGCAACACCTGCCTGTACGGCGCGACCGGCGGTCGCCTGTACGCCGCAGGCCGCGCTGGCGAACGTTTCGGCGTGCGTAACTCCGGCGCCATCACCGTCGTGGAAGGTATCGGCGACAACGGCTGTGAGTACATGACCGGCGGTATTGTCTGCATTCTCGGGAAGACCGGCGTCAACTTCGGCGCAGGGATGACCGGCGGCTTCGCCTATGTTCTCGACGAAGACGGCGACTTCCGTAAACGCGTCAACCCGGAGCTGGTAGAGGTGCTGGACGTCGACACGCTGGCTATCCACGAAGAGCATCTGCGCGGCTTGATTACCGAGCACGTACAGCTTACCGGCTCCCAGCGCGGCGAAGAGATCCTGGCGAACTGGCCGGCGTTCTCCGCGAAGTTCGCGCTGGTTAAACCGAAGTCCAGCGATGTGAAAGCGCTGTTGGGTCACCGTAGTCGTAGCGCAGCAGAGCTGCGCGTGCAGGCGCAGTAAGGGGTTGTGGTCATGAGTCAAAACGTATACCAATTTATCGACTTACAGCGTGTTGATCCGCCAAAGAAAGCGCTGAAGATCCGTAAAATCGAATTTGTGGAAATCTACGAGCCGTTTTCAGAAGGCCAGGCCAAAGCGCAGGCAGACCGCTGCCTGTCCTGCGGCAACCCGTACTGCGAATGGAAATGCCCGGTGCACAACTACATCCCGAACTGGCTGAAGCTGGCCAACGAGGGGCGTATCTTCGAAGCCGCCGAGCTGTCGCATCAGACCAACACCCTGCCGGAGGTCTGCGGCCGCGTTTGCCCGCAGGACCGCCTGTGTGAAGGTTCCTGCACCCTGAACGAAGAGTTCGGCGCGGTGACTATCGGCAACATCGAGCGCTACATCAACGATAAAGCGTTCGAAATGGGCTGGCGCCCGGACATGACCGGCGTGAAGCAAACCGACAAACGCGTGGCCATCATTGGGGCAGGCCCGGCGGGCCTCGCCTGCGCCGACGTGCTGACCCGTAACGGCGTCAAAGCGGTGGTGTTCGATCGTCACCCGGAAATCGGCGGTCTGCTGACCTTCGGCATCCCGGCCTTTAAGCTGGAAAAAGAGGTGATGACCCGCCGCCGTGAGATCTTCACCGGTATGGGTATCGAGTTCAGACTCAATACCGAAGTGGGTCGCGACGTGCAACTGGATGATCTGCTGAAAGAGTACGATGCGGTGTTCCTTGGCGTCGGTACCTATCAGTCCATGCGCGGCGGGCTGGAGAACGAGGACGCGAACGGCGTCTTCGATGCGCTGCCGTTCCTGATAGCCAACACCAAACAGATGATGGGCTATGGCGAAACTGCCGACGAGCCGTACGTTAGCATGGAAGGGAAACGCGTTGTCGTGCTCGGCGGCGGCGATACCGCCATGGACTGCGTGCGTACCTCCGTGCGTCAGGGCGCCACTCACGTCACCTGCGCCTACCGTCGTGACGAAGAGAACATGCCGGGCTCGAAGCGCGAGGTGAAGAACGCCCGCGAAGAGGGCGTCGAATTCCAGTTCAACGTGCAGCCGCTGGGCGTGGAAATCAACGCCAACGGACGGGTATGCGGCGTGAAGATGGCGCGCACCGAAATGGGCCAGCCGGATGCGAAGGGCCGCCGTCGCGCGGAGATCGTCGCCGGCTCCGAGCACGTTGTTCCGGCCGATGCGGTGGTGATGGCGTTTGGTTTCCGTCCGCACAGCATGGAATGGCTGGCGAAGCACAGCGTCGAGCTGGATTCCCAGGGCCGCATTATCGCCCCGGAAGGCAGCGACAACGCTTTCCAGACCAGCAACCCAAAAATCTTTGCCGGTGGCGACATCGTTCGCGGATCCGACCTGGTGGTGACGGCGATTGCCGAAGGCCGTAAGGCGGCGGACGGGATCATGAGCTATCTGGAAGTGTAAGACGAATCAGGCCTGAAAAACGCCCGGCAAGGCAACCTGCCGGGCGTTTTTTTATTTCCTGTCTACCCGCCAGACCACGGTCGATGATTAGAAATCATATAAAATACAAATATTATTCTTTGCCAGATTAACCATAGTTATTTTAATTCATCTGACCTTTCACCCACTTGATGAAATCTGCGAATGTGAAGTTGATAATTTATCATAACAGCATGGTTTATAACCATAAATCACAAAACAAGCAGTTTAAAAATAAGATGTGCACGCCATAAAATCAGCCAGAAAAAATATAACATCCGTTTTCATATCACCTTTTTACCTAATTTTTCTTCTTTTCTGGCATGGAGTGCAACAATGTTCGGCATCATTATCTCTGTCATCGTTTTATTTACGATGGGTTATTTGATCCTTAAAAATTACAAACCGCAGGTCGTGCTGGCCGCAGCCGGGATCTTCCTGATGTTGTGCGGCGTCTGGCTGGGGTTCGGCGCACTGCTCGCTCCCGATAAAAGCAGCGGCTATCTGTTAGTCGATATCTACAACGAAATTCAGCGGATGCTCGCCAACCGTGTCATGGGGCTGGGGCTTTCCATCATGGCGGTAGGCGGCTATGCCCGCTACATGGAGCGAATTGGGGCCAGCAGGGCCATGGTCAGCCTGCTAAGCCGCCCGCTGAAGCATATCCGCTCACCCTATATTGTACTTGCCGCGACCTATATCATTGGTCAGATTATGGCGCAGTTCATCACCAGCGCATCCGGACTCGGTATGCTGCTGATGGTAACGCTTTTCCCCACCCTCATTAGCCTGGGCGTGAGCCGCCTTTCTGCCGTGGCGGTCATCGCAACAACGATGTCGATTGAATGGGGGATCCTGGAAACTAACTCCATTTTTGCCGCCCAGGTGGCAGGGATGAAGATTGCCACTTACTTCTTTAACTACCAGCTGCCGGTCGCCTCCTGCGTGATTCTCGCCGTCGCCATCACGCACTTTTTCGTCCAGCGCGCATTTGATAAGAAAGCGAAACTCGCCGAAGCTGACAGCGCGGAACAAAAGGCGCTGGAAAATGTGCCGCCGTCCTATTACGCCATACTGCCGGTCATGCCGCTGATCCTGATGCTCGGCTCGCTGTTTCTCACCCATGAAGGTCTGATGAAGGCAGAGTTGAATCTGGTGGTGGTGATGCTGATGAGTATGACGCTGAGCATGTTTGTGGAATTTTTCCGCAAGCACGATCTGCGTGAAACGATGGCTGACGTACAGGCCTTTTTCGACGGCATGGGGACGCAGTTTGCTAACGTCGTGACATTGGTAGTGGCGGGCGAAATTTTCGCGAAAGGCTTAACCACCATCGGAACCGTCGATGCGGTAATTAAGGGGGCGGAACATTCCGGTCTGGGCGGCATCGGCGTGATGATCATCATGGCGCTGGTCATTGCCACCTGCGCGATCGTGATGGGCTCCGGCAACGCGCCGTTTATGTCCTTCGCCAGCCTGATCCCAGATATCGCAGCCGGTCTGCACATTCCCGCCGTGGTGATGATTATGCCGATGCACTTTGCCACCACGCTGGCGCGTGCCGTATCGCCAATTACCGCAGTGATTATCGTGACGTCAGGGATTGCCGGCGTCTCGCCATTTGACGTGGTGAAGCGTACAGCGATCCCGATGGCGGTAGGGTTTGCGGTGAACATGATCGCCACCATCGCACTGTTTTATTAAAACGCGGATAAAAAAACAGGCCCGAGCGGGCCTGTTGGACGACTATTTGACAACGCGCAGTGCCGGACGGCCACCGCGCGGCGGCGGCGTATCGTCCGGATCGTGATCATCAGGCTTATCGCCATCGATAAGCGACATCACCGTATCGCTTTCGGCACTCGCGCCTGCGTCATCGTTGAGGCTCTCGACCTCTTCATCATACGCAGCTTCCGGCTCGAACATGGTGCCCGCGCCGTTTTCACGCGCATAGACAGCCAGTACGGCCGCCAGCGGCACCGATACCTGGCGAGGAACGCCGCCAAAGCGCGCATTAAAGCGCACTTCGTCGTTGGAGAGCTCAAGATTACCGACCGCGCGCGGCGCAATATTCAGCACAATTTGCCCGTCACGCGCATATTCCATCGGAACATGAACCCCTGGCAGCGTCACATCCACCACCAGATGCGGCGTCAGCTCGTTATCCAGCAGCCATTCATAGAAGGCTCGCAGCAGATAAGGGCGGCGTGGCGTCAGTTGTGATACATCCATTCAGTTAGCCCCGGCCAAGACGCATTTCACGTTCGGCTTCAGTTAAAGAGGCGAGGAAAGAGTCACGCTCAAACACGCGCGTCATGTAGCCTTTCATCTCTTTCGCACCCGTGCCAACCAGCTCAACGCCCAGCACCGGTAAACGCCACAGCAATGGCGCCAGGTAGCAGTCAACCAGGCTGAACTCATCGCTCAGGAAATAGGGTTTCTGCGTGAACACTGGCGCAATCGCCAGCAGCTCTTCTCGCAGCTGTTTACGCGCTGCATCAGCCTGAGCGGCGGTGCCGGTCTGGATGGTGTTCATCAGCGTGTACCAGTCTTTCTCGATACGGTGCATATACAGACGGCTTTCACCGCGGGCAACCGGATAAACCGGCATCAGCGGCGGGTGTGGGAAACGCTCATCAAGATATTCCATGATGATGCGGGACTCCCACAGCGTTAGCTCGCGATCCACCAGTGTCGGTACGCTTTGATTCGGGTTGAGGTCGATCAGATCCTGTGGCGGATTGCCCTGCTCCACGTGCTCAATCTCAAAGCTGACACCTTTCTCAGCCAGCACGATGCGGACCTGATGGCTATAGATGTCAGTAGGACCAGAAAACAGCGTCATTACCGAACGTTTGTTGGCAGCGACAGCCATGAAAACCTCCAGGTATATTCAGAATTTTTGTACTGCTGCCAGCCACCGCGTGGCCAGCCAGATGTTAAGCCCGGGTAGCAATGAACGGCATTTCTGTTCACGAACCAAACAAAAAATGAACAATCACCAGCATTTGGGCAGAAAATTGGATGATAGTTTACCAGATTTTATGGGCTTTGTGGTGAAGGGATTCTGGAAATGCTGAAATAAGTGGCGAAAACAGGCGGTTTGGTTGTGGATAAGGGCGGTTTTATCCATAAAAAAACCCGCCGAAGCGGGTTTTTTCGCCAAATGTTCTGCCGAAGCAGAAACAATTAACGCTTGGAGAACTGCGGACGACGACGTGCTTTACGCAGACCGACTTTCTTACGTTCAACCTGACGAGCGTCACGAGTAACGAAGCCAGCTTTACGCAGTTCAGAACGCAGGGACTCGTCGTACTCCATCAGAGCGCGGGTGATACCGTGACGGATCGCACCAGCCTGACCAGAGATACCACCACCTTTAACGGTGATGTACAGATCCAGTTTTTCAACCATGTCGACCAGTTCCAGCGGCTGGCGAACTACCATGCGGGCAGTTTCGCGACCGAAGTACTGTTCCAGAGAACGCTGGTTGATAACGATTTTGCCGTTGCCCGGTTTGATGAACACACGAGCTGCGGAACTTTTGCGGCGACCAGTGCCGTAGTATTGATTTTCAGCCATTGCCTATAATCCCGATTAGATGTCAAGAACTTGCGGTTGCTGTGCCGCGTGGTTGTGCTCGTTACCCGCGTAAACTTTCAGTTTACGGTACATAGCACGACCCAGCGGGCCTTTTGGCAGCATGCCTTTAACCGCGATTTCAATCACACGCTCAGGACGGCGAGCAATCATCTCTTCAAAGGTCGCTTCTTTGATACCACCGATGTGGCCGGTGTGGTGGTAGTACATTTTGTCTTCGCGCTTGTTGCCGGTTACAGCAACTTTTTCTGCGTTCAGAACGATGATGTAGTCACCGGTATCAACGTGCGGTGTGTATTCCGCTTTATGCTTACCGCGCAGGCGACGAGCCAGTTCAGTAGCCAGACGGCCCAGAGTTTTACCGGTCGCGTCAACAACATACCAGTCGCGCTGTACGGTTTCTGGTTTAGCTGTAAAAGTTTTCATTAAAAGCTTACCCAAATAATTAGTTACACGTTGGTGAACACCCAAACGTTTAGTCAGTTGAGGTTCACACGACAAAGTCCGGCAAACCTACCCCTTCGAATAGCCTATGCCGACACATAGAAAGTTTCGGGAAAAAAACCTTCTCGTAACGTGGGGTCGCAAGATTATAGAGAAGTCGAGGTTAAAGATCGACCCCTAAATGTGATTTCCAGCGGGTTTTTAGCCCGCCAGGTGTTCGCGCTTAAGGTACTCTTCGCTCTGCATCTCCTGCAGGCGCGATAAACAGCGCTGAAACTCGAACTTCAGACGCTCGCCCTGATAAATGTTGTACAGCGGCACTTCCGCGCTCACCACCAGCTTTACGTGGCGCTCATAAAACTCATCCACCAGCGCGATAAACCGGCGCGCTTCGTTCTCTGAGTGTGGAGTCATCACCGGCACATCGAACAGCATTACGGTATGAAACAGCCGCGACAGCGCGATGTAGTCATGCTGGCTGCGGGCGTCGACGCACAGCGTGCTAAACGAGACGGCCAGCGTCTGATTCTCTGCGCCCATCGTCTGCAGCGGTCGGTGGTTTATCTCAAGCAACGGCGCGTTTTCTCGCGGCGCGCCGGCCAGCGCCAGCCACAGCTTGTCCATCTGCTGGCGCGTTGACGCCGTCAGCGGCGACAGCCACAGATGGGCCTGGGTCAGGGTGCGCAGGCGGTAGTCAACGCCGGCGTCGACGTTCATTACCTCGCAGTGCGTTTTAATCGCCTCGATAGCGGGCAGGAAGCGCGCGCGCTGCAGCCCGTTGCGGTAGAGCTCGTCCGGCGGAATATTGGATGTCGCCACCAGCGTGATGCCGCGGGCGAACAGGGCTTTCATCAGCCCGCCAAGCAGCATTGCATCGGTAATATCGGAGACAAAGAACTCATCAAAGCACAGCACGTCCGTTTCGGCCTTAAAACGGTCGGCAATGATTTCCAGCGGATCGGTATGCCCCTGCAGCGCCGTTAGCTCCTCATGCACCCGCAGCATAAAGCGATGGAAGTGCAGCCGCTGTTTGCGCCCCTCCGGCAGGCTATGGTAGAAAAGATCCATCAGCCAGGTTTTCCCCCGCCCAACGCCGCCCCACATATATAGCCCACGCACTGACGGCACGACGACGGGTTCGCGTTTGCCCAGCAGCCTGCTGAACGTCGCACGCAATCCTCCGTTGTTCGTTACCGCTGCGGAGTGTGGACGAGACGTTAGCGCCTGGTAGATAGCCTCGAGCCTGGCAACCGCCTCTTGCTGGACGTCATCGGGCTGATGGCTGCCCGCGCTCAGGGCTTCCAGATATCGCGATGTAGGGGTAATGCTTTGCATAAGTTGTTGTTATTCCCTGAAAAGCAACGTGCCGTAGTTCACGGTTGTCGAAAAAAAGGCCGTTCTACACTACGCGATGTGCGCCCGGGATTCCACTTCTAAGGGAATAGCGGTTATAGTGGCACTATCGGGCGCAGGCGAAGAGCCTCAGAGCCACCCTACGGAACCACAAAATAACGGGAGAAGTTCATGACCTGGGAATATGCGCTAATTGGATTAGTCGTCGGTATCATCATTGGCGCCGTCGCGATGCGTTTTGGTAACCGCAAATTGCGTCAACAGCAGGCACTGCAGTACGAACTGGAAAAAAACAAAGCAGAGCTGGATGAGTATCGTGAAGAGCTGGTCAGCCATTTTGCCCGCAGCGCGGAGCTGCTCGACACGATGGCTCACGACTACCGCCAGCTGTATCAGCACATGGCGAAAAGCTCCAGTAGCCTGCTGCCGGAAATGAGCGCGGAGTCCAATCCGTTCCGCAACCGTCTGGCCGAATCCGAAGCCGGCAACGATCAGGCGCCGGTGCAGATGCCGCGCGACTACTCCGAAGGCGCCTCTGGCCTGCTGCGCAGCGGCGCAAAACGCGATTAACGCCTTATTACAGTTATTTTTTACGGGCGCAGCCGCTGCGCCCGCCCTTCCCGACTCATCCCAGCTATTATTTAATCACCAGCCTCATTGTTAGCCGTTTGAAAATTCAATAACATCGGATTGTTTTAGGCGGTCTTTTTCTCACACCTCAGGTTACGAGAGCCAGCATCGATGAAGAAAAATACATTACTATTAAGTGCATTAGCGTTAAGTGTTGGATTATCTCTCGGCGCCGCTGCGCCGGTCGCCGCCTCTCTGCCGACGCAGGTCCCGGGTCAGGGTCAGCTGCCAAGCCTTGCGCCGATGCTGGAAAAGGTTCTCCCGGCTGTCGTGAGCGTGCAGGTTGAAGGAACCGCCACGCCCGCTCAGCGTGAACAGATACCGGAAGAGCTGAAAAAGTATTTTGGCGAAGGGGGGCCGGACAGTCAGCAGGCGCAGCCTTTCGAAGGGCTGGGCTCGGGCGTCATCATCGATGCGAAAAAAGGCTATGTGCTGACCAATAACCACGTTATCAGCCAGGCGCAGAAAATCAGCGTTCAGCTCAACGACGGCCGTGAATTCGACGCCAAACTGGTCGGCAGCGACGACCAGAGCGATATCGCGCTGATTCAGATTCAAAACCCCAGCAACCTTACGCAGATAGCCATCGCCGACTCCGACAAACTGCGCGTCGGCGATTTCGCCGTCGCCGTCGGCAACCCGTTCGGCCTTGGGCAAACCGCTACCTCAGGCATTATCTCCGCGCTGGGACGCAGCGGCCTGAACCTTGAAGGCCTGGAAAACTTCATCCAGACCGATGCCTCTATCAACCGGGGCAACTCCGGCGGGGCTCTGCTGAACCTTAACGGCGAACTCATCGGCATCAACACCGCGATTCTGGCGCCCGGCGGCGGCAGCATCGGCATTGGCTTCGCCATCCCGAGCAATATGGCGCAGACGCTCGCCGATCAGCTGATTAAGTACGGCGAAATCAAGCGCGGCCTGCTGGGCATCAAGGGCATGGAGATGACCGCAGATATCGCGAAGGCCTTTAATATCAACGTTCAGCGCGGCGCCTTCGTCAGCGAAGTGCTGCCAGGCTCCGGCTCAGCGAAAGCAGGTATTAAATCCGGGGACGTTATCGTCAGCCTCAACGACAAGCCGCTCAGCAGCTTTTCCGAGCTGCGCTCGCGCATCGCCACGACGGCGCCGGGCACCAAAGTGAAACTCGGCCTGCTGCGCGACGGGAAACCGCTGGACGTTGAGGTCACGCTGGATAAGAGCACCTCGTCGACCGCCAGCGCCGAGCTTATCTCGCCGTCGCTGCAGGGGGCGTCGCTCAGCGACGGCCAGATGAAGGATGGCACCAAAGGTATTGTCATTAATGACGTCGACAAGGCCAGCCCCGCCGCTCAGGCCGGTCTGCACAAGGACGATGTGATCATTGGCATCAACCGCCAGCGGATACAGTCGATTGCCGAAATGCGTAAGCTTCTGGAGGCAAAACCGGCGATTATTGCGCTGAACGTCATGCGCGGTAATCAGAGCCTCTACCTGATCCTGCGCTAACGGCTGCACGCTTACGGACATCGCCCGCGTGTGATGTCCGGTTAAGTCGTGGTATGCTGCGCCAGTTTCCTTACCAGCGATAACTGCATCATGTTTGTAAAGCTCTTACGTTCGGTCACAATCGGTTTGATTGTCGGCGGCCTGCTGTTGGTCGCTATGCCCTCTTTACGCCAGTTTAACGCGCTGTCGTCGGTCCCTTACGACAGCGCCGATGAGTCGCCGGCGAGCTATAACCCGGCGGTAAAACGCGCGGCGCCTGCGGTGGTGAACGTCTATAACCGCGGGGTGAATTCCAGCAGCAATAACCGGCTGGAGATCCGCACGCTTGGCTCCGGCGTCATCATGGATGAACGCGGCTATATCATCACCAACAAACACGTCATCAACGATGCCGACCAAATTATTGTCGCGTTGCAGGATGGCCGCGTCTTCGAAGCGCTGCTCGTCGGCTCCGACAGCCTGACTGACCTTGCGGTGCTGAAAATCAATGCCGCCGGCGGTCTTCCGGTCATCCCCATCAACCCAAAACGCATACCGCACATTGGGGACGTGGTACTGGCCATCGGCAACCCCTATAACCTCGGACAAACCGTGACTCAGGGGATTATCAGCGCCACCGGGCGTATTGGTTTAAACCCGTCGGGCCGACAAAACTTCCTGCAAACCGATGCGTCGATTAACCACGGCAACTCCGGCGGCGCGTTGATTAACTCGCTGGGCGAGCTGATGGGCATCAACACGCTGTCGTTTGACAAGAGCAATGACGGCGAAACACCGGAGGGGATCGGCTTCGCCATTCCTTTCCAGCTGGCGACCAAGATCATGGATAAGCTGATTCGCGACGGGCGGGTTATCCGCGGCTATATCGGCATTGGCGGCCGCGAAATTACGCCAATGCACGCGCCGCAGGGCGGCGGGCTCGATCAGATTCAGGGTATTGTGGTGAATGAAGTCTCCCCAGGCGGCCCGGCCGCGCTGGCAGGCATCCAGGTGAACGACGTCATCATCAGCGTCAACGGCAAACCGGCCATCTCGGCGCTGGAGACCATGGACCAGGTTGCAGAGATCCGCCCGGGCTCCGATATCCCGGTGGTGGTGATGCGTGACGACAAGCAGATAACCCTGAAGGTTACCGTGCAGGAATATCCGGCAACCAACTGACAGCCATAAAAAAACCGGAGCATTTCAGCTCCGGTTTTTTTCAGGACGCGCTTCGCTTATTTGTTCACGAACTCTTCGCCCAGGGTGATATCTTTCTTCAGCGTGTCCAGCATGCCTTCCAGCGCCTGCTGTTCAAACGCGCTCAGGGCGCCAATCGCACGACGCTCTTCGATACCGTTTTTGCCCAGCAGCAGCGGCTGAGAGAAGAAACGCGCATACTGGCCGTCACCTTCTACATAGGCGCATTCAACCACGCCTTTCTCGCCCTGCATGGCGCGCACCAGAGACAGGCCGAAACGAGCTGCCGCCTGGCCCATAGACAGCGTTGCCGAACCGCCGCCCGCTTTTGCTTCAACCACTTCGGTACCCGCATTCTGGATACGTTTGGTCAGGTCAGCGACTTCCTTCTCGGAGAAGCTTACGCCCGGGATCTGCGACAGCAGCGGCAGAATGGTCACGCCGGAGTGTCCGCCGATAACCGGCACTTCAACGTCGGTCGGCTGCTTGCCTTTCAGTTCGCCCACAAAGGTGTTTGAACGAATGATGTCCAGCGTGGTGACGCCGAACAGTTTGTTCTTGTCGTAAACGCCCGCTTTTTTCAGCACTTCGGCCGCGATAGCCACCGTGGTGTTAACCGGGTTAGTAATAATGCCGATGCAGGCTTTCGGGCAGGTTTTCGCAATCTGCTGCACGAGGTTTTTCACGATGCCGGCGTTAACGTTGAACAGATCGGAGCGATCCATCCCAGGCTTGCGCGCTACGCCTGCGGAGATCAGCACCACGTCTGCGCCTTCCAGCGCCGGTGTTGCATCTTCACCGGAGAAGCCTTTGATTTTTACTGCGGTCGGGATATGGCTGAGGTCAACTGCCACACCAGGGGTCACTGGCGCGATATCGTACAGAGAAAGTTCTGAGCCGGAAGGCAGTTGGGTCTTAAGTAGTAGGGCAAGCGCCTGGCCAATACCGCCAGCTGCGCCGAGGACTGCGACTTTCATCCTAAACTCCTTATTATGGTTAATTTCATCTACCGTAACTCCGTTGCGGCAACCTTAATTCACGAGGTTAATAATGACAATAAACTTAGCAGAAGAATGCGGGGTTCCCCGCAGCAATGCATGTCATCGCACATTCTGCAACCTGTGACAGGTATCCGCGACAACGTAATCGGTAGACTGCTGGTTACAATACACCCGGCAACTGCGGCAAAACAACATCATTTTTATAACAATTGGTTTACTTTTTCCCTTATTTGCGTCCCGTGACGAAAGCATGTTTCTCGATAACAAATTTTGATAAAATCTGCGGCTTTCATAACATTATTTCAGCCATTATCACGGCAGATAGTTTGCATAAAAATTCATCCATATGCATAATAATGTTGTTTTTACGGCCATTACACGGGTGACTTATGCGAAGCTCGGCGAAGCAAGAAGAATTAATCAAGGCGTTCAAATCGCTGCTTAAAGAAGAAAAATTCAGCTCTCAGGGAGAGATAGTCCAGGCGCTGCAGGAGGAGGGCTTCGATAATATCAATCAGTCCAAGGTCTCCCGCATGTTAACGAAGTTTGGCGCCGTGCGTACCCGCAACGCCAAAATGGAGATGGTCTATTGCCTCCCGGCGGAGCTTGGCGTTCCGACCACCTCCAGCCCGCTGAAAAACCTGGTGCTGGATATCGACTACAACGATGCCGTCGTCGTCATCCATACCAGCCCGGGCGCCGCGCAGCTTATCGCCCGCCTGCTGGATTCATTGGGCAAAGCCGAAGGTATCCTCGGCAGCATTGCCGGTGACGACACGATTTTCACGACGCCCGCCCGCGGTTTTACCGTGAAAGATCTCTACGAAGCCATTCTGGTGCTGTTCGAACAAGAGCTCTGATCCCCCTTCACTCTCCGGCCTGGGTCGGAGAGTTTTCCCGTTACTGATGCCAACGCAGCCGCTACATTCCCCCGCTGTTTATTTAACATTTAGTGCGTTTCACCACCCAAAATCATTCACCCAGTGAATACAACTAAGCAAAATCGCACAAAACATCAAACCCACTTATCGCCATGATTTAATTATAAATATTTTCAATTCCATGCCTGTTAATCACATTTTTAATTCTTTTGCGTTATAAAAATGACGTTTTTTGACATTTAATTACCCAAGCAACAATTAGCAGAGTATTAATTTACGCGGTGACTAGTGTATACTTGATTTTGTGATGAGGGTCACGAAACAAAGGCCCTGATAAAAAATTCGACGAGGTGAATATTATGAAAATCAAAACCACAGTTGCCGCTCTGAGCATCCTTTCCGTTCTCTCTTTCGGCGCTTTCGCAGCAGATTCCATCAATGCAGATCAGGCGGCAAACCGCCAGTCCCTCGGTACCGTATCCGTGGGCGCAGTAGGGTCTTCACCGATGGACATGCACGACATGCTGAATCAAAAAGCGCAGGAGCAAGGCGCTTCTTCTTATCGCGTCATTGAAGCACGCACCGGCGACCACTGGCACGCGACTGCTGAACTGTACAAATAAGGTTTTCCGATAGTCGGACATACATGTTGAATTTTCCGTTGCGGCACCAGGCATAAAAAAACGCTGTTCACACCTTCTTGCCGCAATGAGCACCCTATTCCGGAGTAAAGATCATGAAAAAAGCACTTATCATCGCATCACTGGGCCTGGCTTCCGTTCTTTCCTTTAGCGCAGGCGCTGCAGTACATCAGGTTACCGCCGAGCAGGCGCAAAACCTGCAGTCTATGGGGACTATCTCTGTCTCCCAGATTGGCAGCGCGCCGATGGATATGCGTCAGGAGCTGGCAGCAAAAGCCCAGCAGGAAGGCGCCAGCAGCTACCGTATTATTGAAGCGCATACCGGCGACACCTGGCATGCGACTGCAGAACTGTACAAATAAACCCTCGTCGTCTAATCCGACGACTTGCCCCCGCCTGTCGGGGGCTTTTTTTTTGGGTTTATTGCGCTTTACCGGTGACGTACGTTAAAACGCAGCGCCCCTTCCAGCTCTTCCTCCGCCTCATCGAACAGTAAAATCAGCGCACCGTAGCGCCGACGCTGCTTTTCCGCCAGATGGATAAACTCTATCTCCAGCGGAAGCGGGAGGTCGCTGCGGGTGACGACCTTCCAGAGTGAATCAAGATCGCTGACATCATCGCGTTGCAAGGCAAATACCTGAGAAAACTCGCGATAAAAATCCCCCTGAGTGTCTATCTTATTAAAATCAAACGTGTAGATTTTCATAGCCTGCGCTCTCCTCCCCCGACGGGCAGCCGTGGCCGCCCTGACCTTTATCGCTCACCATCCCCCGATGTACAGACGGTCGCCCCCGGCCTGGTTATGCCTTTTACTAACGAGTAAGTATAGCGATAAAAAAACCGACGCTTTCGGCGTCGGTTCTCGCTATTGGCTTTCCGTCAGCGCACGCTGGTATTTGCGCAGCATCCCCGCCAGGCGCTCCACAGGCTCCGTCACCTGCGGCGGCGCCTCCCAGATTCGCAGCTTCTCCTGGTAGACATCCAGCTCTTCCAGCAAGCGGTTAAAGTAGCGGCGCCGCCGGTCATCGCTGCTGGCGGAAATCAGCTTATCCGCCGTCCGTCGCATCTGGCGGTGAAACAATGAGAGGTCGTCATTCACCGGCACCGGCGCATCGCGCAGGCGCTGATGGGCGATGATGAGCGTCAGCGCGAGGCGAAACTTCGCCAGATCGCCGGGAAATTTATTCAGCAGTAAAAACAGCTGCTGGTACAGCGCCGGCAGGTGGTTTTCCTTACGACGCGCCGTATTGGTCGTCAGCGACGAGACTGCCGCCGACACAAACTGGTTCAACAGCACGCGCCCAGTGCGCGACTGCGAATTGTCGCGCACCAGCAGAATGACCATCAGCGCCACAAAGCAGCCCACCAGCTGGCCCAACGCGCTGTCGAGAAACTGGCTGAAGTGGAAGGTCATGGGGTTATCAAGCACGATAATATTAATGGTGCTGGCCAGCGCGCCCAGCGACCCCAGCCGCCGTTTCTGCACCTCAATACCGATAAAGAACGCCAGCACCGCCAGGCTCAGGCAGAGCAGCAGCATGCTTTGCTGCGTCGAGGGGATAACCACCAGGAAGAAAAAAGCGCCAATCGGCAGCGCGGCGACCGTGCCATACAGAAAGTCGATGGCAACCATACGCGGGTTGGGCAGACGCATCGCCAGCGAGGTCACAACGGCGATCATCACCATAGCGCCGCTGCCGGATGTCCAGCCGGTCCACAGCCAGAACAGCGTGCCGAGCATGCAGGAGAGTGTGGTACGCCAGAAGTTGATCATTGCGTGGTGGCGCTCAGCGGACTCCGCCTTCACTACCACTTCGCCCTGCAGAATCTCCTCTTCACGGGTGCTAATCTTCGCATTGCCGACGACGCCGCGCTTGAGCAGCTGATAGCGAGTCGCGGCCCCGACCCAGCTGTACAGGGTGACCGGCGTATCGTGTTCACCGGTCCAGCTCAGGATACGGCGCATACGCTTGAGCTGTTTATGCACGTCCTGCGCCGTTTGCGCCGGCGCGTTAAACATTTCGCGCCAGGCGTCGGTAATCAGCTCGGGGCGCGTATTCTGAATAAGGTACGTTTCACACGCCTGGGTGATGAGCGTCAGCGACAGCGTATTCAGCGCCTTCAGACGGCGGTTGGCTTTCGCCCAGCGGGAAGATTCCATATTCAGGTTGCTGCGCATGCCGTCCAGCGCCTGCGTACGCCGCACCAGCGCGCTCCAGGCGTTATCCACTGCAATGCTGTCGCCGTGACGGATGCAAAGCTGCATCAGGGCGTACTGATCCACCAGCAGAGCGTCCAGTTCGCGGTCGATCTCCTGTTTGATGGATCGGGGAGAAAAGAGCAGATCGGCGACGATCGCGCAGACAATGCCAATCACGATTTCGCTGCAGCGCTCAACGGCAAACTGCGGCGTCAGCAGCGGCGCGCTCTGAATGGTGATAATAATGATAAGCGCGGTGTATCCCGCCAGCCCCCAGGCGTAGGAGTTTTCTACCCGCACCAGGGAAGAGATCCAGGTACAGAAACCGGCCCACAGGCAGCAGACCAGGATCATCAGCAGCGGCGCGCGGATCATCACAATGATAATCGTCAGCGCCGCAATACAGCCGATGAACGTGCCGCAGATACGCAGCATCCCGCGATAGCGGATGGCGCCGGACCACGGTTCGCCGCCTGCGGCAAACGCCGGGCCTGCCGCCACAATCGCCGCGGTGAGCACCGCCCAGCGCGGCGTTTCCAGTTCGAAATGAAAGCCGACAAACAGCGCCAGCACGATGGCGCAGGCGAGCTTAACCGCAAAGCGCAGGTGCTGGGGGGCAATAGTGAAGATCCCCATCGCGATTAACCGAACTCACGCAGGCGCATGGCGAGCTTCTGGAAGACGGTCATCTGTTGCGTATCGCGGTCTTTCTCGCCGGTGATAATCACCGTCGCGGTCGTGCCCGCAGGCCAGAGCTCCCCCTGCTGCGCATCAAGACGAATACGCACCGGAACGCGCTGGGCAAGGCGCACCCACTCAAGATTAGAGTCAACGGTCGCCATGCCTTTTGCATCGCGGCTGCTGCTGGCATTCGTCACGCCCGCCGCCATGCTATCCACCGTACCTTTGATAACCCGGCTGCTGCCCAGCGGCGTAATCTCCGCCCGGTAGCCGGGACGGACGCCTTCCAGCTTGGTTTCTTCCATATAGGCCATCACGTAGAAAGAGTCTTTTTTTACCAGCGCCACCGCCGTTGAGCCGCGGGTTATAAACTCACCGCTATATACATTCAGGTTCGTCACCCAGCCATCGGCGGGGGCGCGAATCACGGTCCGCTCGAGATCCAGACGCGCCAGATCCCGCGTCGCCTGCGCTTTAGCAAGCTGATGCTCGACGGTCTGCAGAATATTGTTCGCCTGGTCTATTTCCTCGCGCGACATGGCCTGAACGCCAAGCTGATTACGACGCCCCGCTTCGCGGCGCTTTTCGGAGGCCAGCGCCTGATAGTAGGCAACGTCGGCATCGGCTTCCTCAAGCGCTTTCTGATAGCGCGGCTGATCGATGGTAAACAGCACCTGATTTTTACGCACCAGTTGGTTATCCTTGACCTCAACGTCGGTGATAAGCCCGGCGACATCAGGCGCAATAGCCACGACGTCGGCGCTGAATCGGGCGTCGCGGGTCCACGGGGATTCGGTGTAATAGACCCAGGCGCGAAAGATAGCGATGAACGCCAGCAGCACCAGAATCAGCGTGATGGCGGTACGGGAAATTTTTGTTGTTAGTGTTTTCACAACGACCTCAGACGAACAAGCGCGATATCAAATAAAACAGGCAGCAATACAGCGCCGTATTGAACAGCGCCGGATGCCAGACAAAGTCGTAAATCCCGGTAGGGACCAGCACCCGACGCAGTAGCCAGAACAGGGCCAGCGACAATAGCAACTCAAAGAAGATCGGCGGAAACGAGAGGCCGAAAATCACAATGACGGGAAAGAGACTCATGTTGACCTTGACTTAGAGAGCAGGTGAGAAGCGATGCTTTTATTATTCAGCTAACAGTATTTTAACGTAACTGTGAGTCGGTTATCTATAATGTGTGATCTAAATCACTTTTAAGCCAGAGTGAATAATGGAACGATTAAAACGCATGTCGGTATTCGCCAAAGTGGTTGAGTTTGGCTCGTTTACCGCCGCCGCAAAGCAGCTACAGATGAGCGTTTCCTCCATCAGCCAGACGGTCTCCAGGCTGGAGGATGAGCTGCAGGTCAAGCTCCTGAACCGCAGTACGCGCAGCATTGGCCTGACGGAAGCGGGTAAAATCTACTACCAGGGCTGCCGCCGGATGCTGCATGAAGTTCAGGATGTTCACGAGCAGCTTTACGCCTTTAACAACACCCCCATCGGCACGCTGCGCATCGGCTGTTCTTCAACCATGGCGCAAAATGTGCTCGCAAAAATCACCGCCGAGATGCTGAAAGAGTACCCGGGACTGACGGTCAACCTGGTCACCGGCATCCCGGCGCCCGACCTTATCGCCGACGGTCTGGATGTCGTCATCCGCGTCGGCGCGCTGCAGGACTCAAGCCTGTTTTCACGGCGCATCGGCTCCATGCCGATGGTCGTCTGCGCCGCCAAAAGCTATCTGCAGCAGGCGGGGACGCCGGAAAAGCCCGCCGACCTCGCCAGCCACTCCTGGCTTGAATATAGCGTTCGTCCATACAATGAATTCGAGCTTATCGGCCCGGAGGGGATCGCCACCCGTCTTACCCCGCAAGGCCGCTTCGTCACCAACGATCCGATGACGCTGAGCCGCTGGCTAAACGCCGGCGCCGGAATCGCCTACGTGCCGCTGATGTGGGTGATCGATGAGATCAACCGGGGCGAGCTGGAGATCCTGCTGTCCCGCTACCAGTCCGACCCGCGCCCGGTGTACGCCGTGTATACCGAAAAGGATAAACTGCCGCTGAAGGTGCAGGTCTGCCTCGACGCGCTGAGCGACTATTTTGTGGAGGTCTCACAGCTTTTTCAGGACGCGCGCAGCCGTGGGAAAGTTTAGGGCGCCAGCTCCGGTTCCGCGTCGGAAACCAGGTGCGTGACCTCGCTCAGCGGGCCAATGCGCACCACGCTCGCGCGGTTGAACTTGCTTTTATCCATCAGCAGGAGCGACTGGGACGCCCGCTTCAGCAACAGCGACTTAAAGCGGGCGTTATGCTCGCTGGAATCCCACAGGATACCGTCGCCATCCACGCCTTCGCAGGAAAAAATAAACAGATCGATTTCCAGCCCCTTAAGCTGCGAGGCCAGCGCCGGATTCAGGTAATAGCCAAACTGACGCTGCAGCTGCCCGCCGGAACTGATGAGCTGCACGCGCTCGCGCTTGCCTAACTCGACGCAAACCGGATGGCTGTTCGTGAAGACGGTCAGCGCGATATCCGGCAGCTGGCGCGCCAGAAACCAGCAGGTGGAGCTGGCATCAAGGGCGATGGTCATGCCCTGTTCTATCCACGCCAGCGCGTGTCGGGCAATATCTGACTTGTGGGCGTAATGGCGCTTGAGGCGAGTCTGGAAGGGGGATTCGTTGTTGTGATTATCATGCCGGATAATCCTCGCCTGGCCGTGGCTGCGCTGGATCATACCGCGCTGCTGCAGGGCGCTGAGATCGCGGCGGATCGTCTCGATACTGACGTTCAGCCGGGCAGCCAGCGATTCGGTCGTCAGGCTCTGCGCCTGATGCAGAAGCTCAAGAATGGCCTGTTGGCGCTCAGCTTTCACACCGCCTCTCCCTAAAAAAATGCCCGCAAAACGCGGGCATTATCGCCGTCAGGCGGTTCCGCCTACCGTGAGGTTGTCCACCTTAAGCGTGGGCTGCCCTACGCCGACCGGCAGGCTTTGGCCCTCTTTGCCGCAGACGCCGACGCCGTTATCGAGCTTCAGGTCGTTGCCGACCATCGAGATCTGCTGCATCGCCTCAATGCCGGAGCCGATAAGCGTTGCGCCTTTCACCGCTTTGGTCACTTTGCCTTTTTCAATCAGGTACGCTTCGGAGGTCGAGAAAACAAACTTACCGGAGGTGATATCGACCTGGCCGCCGCCGAAGTTCGGCGCATAAATCCCATAGTCTACGGATTCAATGATTTCCTGCGGCGTGGACTTGCCCGCCAGCATATAGGTGTTGGTCATGCGCGGCATCGGCAAATGCGCATACGATTCACGCCGCCCGTTGCCGGTTGGGTTAACCCCCATCAGGCGCGCATTGAGCTTGTCCTGCATATATCCTTTCAGTACGCCGTTTTCGATAAGCACGTTGTACTGCCCCGGCGTACCTTCGTCATCAATGGCCACAGAGCCACGACGATCGGCGATCGTACCGTCGTCCACGACGGTGCACAGCTCAGAGGCCACCAGCTGTCCCATCTGCCCGCTGAAGACCGAGGTGCCGCGGCGGTTGAAGTCGCCTTCCAGACCGTGCCCTACCGCCTCATGCAGCAGCACGCCCGGCCAGCCCGCGCCCAGCACGACCGGCAGCGTACCCGCAGGCGCCGCCACGGCGGAGAGGTTAACCAGCGCCATACGCACCGCCTCTTTCGCCCAGGCGTCCGCCCGCACCTCGCCATCGAGGTCGGCCAGGAAATAGTCGTAGCCGAAGCGTCCGCCGCCGCCGCTGGAGCCGCGCTCGCGCTTGCCGTCCTCTTCCACCTGCACGCTGACGGACAGACGCACCAGCGGACGAACGTCCGCCGCCAGCGTACCGTCCGTGGCGGCCACCAGAATCAGCTCATAGACGCCGGTCAGGCTGGCGGTGACTTCCTGCACGCGCTTATCGGCGGCGCGAGCGGTTTTATCCACCCGACGCAGGATGTCCAGCTTCTCTTCACGGCTCATGCTCTGTAGCGGGTCGATACTGGTATAGAGCGGCGAATGGGCCACGGCGCCCAGGGTTTTCACCTTCCCGTCGCCGCTGTCGCGCACGATGGTCCGCGCCGCCTGCGCGCTCTGCTCCAGCGCCAGCAGGCTTATCTGGTCGGCGTAGGCAAAACCGGTTTTCTCGCCGCTGACCGCACGAACGCCGACGCCCTGGTCAATATTGTACGAACCGTCTTTAATGATGCTGTCTTCTAACACCCAGGATTCGTGATAACTCGACTGGAAATAGAGATCGCCATAATCAAGACGGCGCTCAGCCAGTTGGCCAAGTATGGCAAACAGGTCCTGATGACTCAGGCCGTTTGCCGACAGCAGATGTTCACTTACCAGGTTCAGACTCATCGTTTTGCTACTCTTCGGTGACCGCTAACAGGGCGGAAAATCAGTTTTATCTATTGAGAGTGGGGTAATTTACTACGCCCGTCAAATCATTGCTTTTTGTTGTCGCTTCGCGCCTGACGCAGCACCTCGTTGATCTGCGGCTGATCGATTGGGCCGACAATGCGGTAGCGAAGAATGGAGACTTTGCTCCATAGCGGCCCCAGCACCTTACTGGCGGCAAAGACCGCCGCGCCGACGATCGGGTTAATGGCAAACGCCGTAGCGACCCCCACCGTGGCGGAGATTTCCGGCGCAACGATCGCCTCCATATCAAGCCGGCGGCGAACGAGGTCAACGGAGCCTTTCATTGCAATATCCGCTTCCAGACCGTCCACCAGGGTATCGTCCGTATTCAGCACGCCGTCTTTGATCCACGCGGTGCTGTGAATGGAGTCAAACCAGAAGCCTTCGCTGAAGGTATCGCTGAAATCAAAACGCAGTTTGCGCAGCAGAGCATCCACGCTCAGCAGGCGCAGCAGCTGACCCGCGTGGCCGGTGCTGATATCGGTAAACTCGCCTTTCCCCAGCGTGGTTTTCAGGATGCCGTTCAGTGACGCGACATCCGGTTTCCATGGCGAGGCGCGCCAGTGCAAATCGTAGTCCACATCAAACGATGAGCCGCGAATCGGGGTGGAAACGCCGAAGAAATCAGCCGCCGTATTCAGGTTTTTACCTTTTACCCGGCCCTTGAGCGACGTCCGCTCGCCGCCCGGCGCGTTCACCCATTCACCGTCGGACGTCAGGCGAGAAAAACCGGTATCGATCAAACCGTTGGACAGCGAAAGCGTGTCGCCTTTTACCGCGAAATCCCCGTCGATGCGGCCATATTTCTGTCCCCACAGCCAGCATTCGGCGCAGCGCAGCTGCAGATCGGGCCAGCCGCGGAAGCTAATTCGCTTATCGCCGGGCGCGGCATCTACCGCCGTCAGGTTGTTCGACGACACCGCCGACGGGTTGTAGTAGAGATAACGAATCGTCGCCTGCCACGGCGCGTTATTGCGAATGGCCAGCGTGGCGTTGATTTCACGTCCCTGGGCCTCCACCCGGGTGCCGTTCGCCTGCGGCTGCGAGACGATGCTCAGGTTGTTCCACTGCTGTCCCGCCATCGTCAGCGCCGGTGTACGCAGCGTCACCTGTTCAGGGAAGACCGCGGCGCCGCTGACGGTGTCTGCCGCCCCCTGGCGGAAGAGCGCCAGCCACTGCGCGCCGTCCATCGGCGGCAAATTCAGCTCAACGCCCGCCGCATCCGGCAGCGGCGGTACGCTGCGGCTGTCCGACGCCCAGATGGCGCGATCCAGCGTCAGCTTCTTATTCAGCAGCCAGCGGCTGTTGATGTGGTTATTGCCGCCGATATTGCCCGTCAGATCAAATTGATTCAGACCGCCGTCGACGTTAATTTTCATCGGCAGCGGTTTACCCGCGGTTTTGTCTGCCGGAGCCGGTAAGCGACTGCTTACATTTTTCAGATCGCCGGTGAGCGCGACCTTGTAGTTCACGCTGCCGTGGTACGGCAGATCGATAGCGACATTTCCCTGCCACGGCACGCTGCCGCTAAGGGTATCGTCCATCGCCTTCGGCAGCAGACCGGTGCGCGCGGGCTGCCAGTCGGCGTCCATATTCACCGATACCTGATAGGACTTCGCGCCTTCGGTCGTGGTGAAACCGACGTTCAGCGGCTGATTAAACCAGTTCGCCGTCAGCGGCCCGCTTTTCAAATCGCCATTGGCAAAGCTGAACTGGCCGCGCAGGTTCTTTAAGGTGCTGTTCAGCGGCTTGATAAACAGATCGTTGTCCTTCAGGCGGACATCGCCCGTGGCCAGCACCTTTTTGCCATTGAGCGGGATATCAAGGTGTAAGCGAGCATTCACATCGCCACTCAGCTGAAGCTCATCAAGCGTTGCGCCGAGCGAATCCTTTAGCGGCGTCTCGTTAAAGTACGGACCGACGGCCTTACCCGGACCGTTGATATCCGCATCAATCAGCAGCTTTTCGTCGGCATAATCGGGAATGTTCGCCGTCAGGTTCGATGCCGTGACGCCGCCAAGCCCCACCTTATCCGACTGCATCCACAGACCGTCGTTAAGGAAGTTGAGGTTGATGTCCAGGTTCGTCAGCGCAGGCCAGTCGGGCTGGAAAGCAAAGGTCGCCTTATGCAGCGGCACCCACACCTGAAACTGCCCTTCGTTGTGCTTATACGGGAACAGATGCGGGTTACCGCCGTACACCAGCGTGGCGTTTTCCGCCTGCCCGCCCTGAATGGCGCCGCTGAGGTAATCCACCAGCGCCTTGCCCATCAAGTTTTCCGGGAAGTAGCGCCAGGCCTGACCGCCGTCGTTGGTGCTGATACCGGCCAGGATGCCAAGCCAGGGCTCGTCGCCCTCCGGCTGCAGCCAGCGGAACCCGCCGTGCGCGCGTACGCCGGTCGCCTGGACGTCAATATCGCGGCCATCGAGCATAAAACCCTTTTCGTTCTTCACCCACTGCAGGTTGGCCACGCCTTTGGCAACCTCCAGCGGCGCGCGGAATACGGTTTCGTACGGCATTTTAGCCTGCGCCACCGTCAGGTTCAGCGCGCCGTTTTCAACGCTGCCTTGCGCGCGCCCGGAAAGATGCTCCACGCCCGGCAGCAGCTTCCACTGCTTCCATGCCAGGTTGCTCCACGCGGCCTGAAAACGGGTTTTCTCGGTTGCGCTTAGCGGAATATCCAGCGCCAGCGTGTCAATCTGCCCGCTGGGCTGCATCGTTTGCCAGATATCGCCAAGCGACGGCGAAAGCTTCGCCGCAATCGGCAGCAGGCCGGTCATATCGCCCAGCTCAAGGTTGCTGGCGCGAATACGCAGCTCGTCGCTTCGCGCGCGGTCTTTACCGCCCACCGCCTGATTCGGGAACCAGGCCAGGGTCAGCGCGCCCTGCGGCCAGCGTTTGCCGTCAATCGCGATGCGGGTATCCGGAATGCGGAACTGCCAGCCGCCCTGCTCGCTGGAGACATGGGCCGTCAGGTTATCGACAACAAGATCGTGGGTGCGTTTGTCGCCTTTCCAGCTGGCGCCGCCCTGCTTCAGCCAGACGTCGCCGCTGGCGATATCGCCTTTATCCAGCGTCATCCAGCCCTCAAGGCTGAACCGCGCCGACGTCAGCGCGATATTGTCCTGCATCCAGCGGCCAAGCCAGGGCTTCACGTCGATATCATCGGCCTGCAGCCAGACGCGCCCTTCGTTCAGCAGACCGTTTTCATCGCGCAGATCCATGCGCACCTTCATCACGCCGTGCTGCCCGGTCAGACTCGACAGGCTGAGCTCGCCCTCGGCCCGGTGACGGTTTTTACCGTTAACCCAGGTGAGCTGTGGGATCGACAGTTCGGCCCGCTGCCCGGAAAGGGTCAGGAAGCTCAGGTGGCTGTCACGCAGGGTGAAATGGTCGAACTGGCGTAAAAAGAGATCGCCGATGCGATCGGTTTTCAGCGGTTCGCCTTCGGTATTGCGCTGCAGCGGCGTGTTGGTGCGAATCTGCAGCTGCCAGAAGGTGAGCTGGCGGAACTGCCAGCGCATATGCAGGAGGCTTTGCCAGACGTCCAGCGCCAGCGTCACGCGCCGCGCCGAGAGCGTGCCGCCGTCATTAAGCTCGGTTTTGATGTCGCGAACGTCGAGCGTCGGCCCAAAGTTTTGCCAGTTTGCCGTAAGCTCAGACGCCTCCACCCGGTGGCCGGTGGCCTGCGAAATTTTCGCCAGCAGCTGCGGGCGCCAGTCGTTCAGATGCGGCAAAACGAGACGCAGGCCACTCACCAGCAGCGCGACGGCGACAATCAGTGTTGCAACGGTGAGCAGAATAATCCCCGGCAAACGCCTCACGCATCTCTCCTTGTTAACCGAACGGCAAGCAGCGTACTTACATCATTACTACGTCAAACTGCTCCTGATTATAGAGCGGCTCAATTTGTACTTTGACCTGTTTGCCGACGAAAATCTCAACTTCCGCCAGCGCGTGGGACTCTTCCCCTTTCAGGGTTTCTGCAACCGCCGGAGACGCATAGACCAGGAAGCGGTCGGAATCATAGGCATGATGTACGCGAACAATCTCGCGCATAATTTCGTAGCAGACCGTTTCGACCGTTTTCACCGTCCCGCGGCCATGGCAGGTTGGACATTCGTTACACAGCACATGTTCCACGCTCTCGCGGGTGCGCTTGCGGGTCATTTCCACCAGCCCCAGCTGCGAGAAGCCGTTAATGCTGGTTTTCACGCGATCTTTGCTCAGCGCCTGTTCCAGTGAGTGCAGCACGCGACGACGGTGATCTTCATTGCTCATGTCAATAAAGTCGATGATGATGATGCCGCCAAGATTGCGCAGGCGAAGCTGGCGCGCAATGGCCTGCGTCGCTTCGATATTGGTATTGAAAATCGTGTCGTCAAGGTTACGGTGGCCGACGAACGCCCCGGTGTTGATGTCGATGGTGGTCATCGCTTCGGTTTGATCGATGATCAAATAGCCGCCGGACTTCAGCTCGACCTTGCGCTCCAGCGCGCGCTGAATTTCATTTTCGACATCGTAGAGATCGAAAATCGGCTGACGCCCGCTGTAGTGCTCCAGCTTGCTGGTCATCTCCGGGATGTACTCGGCGGTAAACTCGAGCAGCGCGTCGAACGTCAGGCGGGAGTCTACGCGGATGCGGTCAAGCTGCGCGTCGGCAAAATCGCGCAGCACGCGCTGCGCCAGCGCCAGCTCGCCGTACAGCTGGTAGCGGGTCTGATGGCGTTTTTTCCTCTCCATGACCTTGGTCCATACCCGCTTAAGATAGGCGGCATCGGAGGCTAAATCCTCTTCGCACACCCCTTCCGCCGCGGTACGGATAATAAAGCCGCCCTGCTCATCGCAGTAGTCGGTGACCACTTTTTTCAGACGCTCGCGCTCGGCTTCGCTCTCAATGCGCTGGGAGACCCCAACGTGCGAGGCGCCGGGCATAAACACCAGATAGCGTGACGGCAGGGTAATGTCGGTCGTCAGGCGCGCGCCTTTCGTGCCGAGGGGGTCTTTCACCACCTGCACCATGAGATCCTGCCCCTGGCGCACCAGTTCGGAAATGTCGCGGACCGCGAACTGCTTTTGCTCTTCGCCGGCAACGCATTCGGTATGCGGCATGATGTCCGAGGCGTGGAGGAACGCGGCCTTATCCAGACCAATATCTACAAAAGCCGCCTGCATACCCGGTAGGACACGGCTTACGCGACCCTTGTAGATATTGCCTACTATTCCGCGCCGCGCTTCGCGCTCAATATGGATTTCCTGCAGAATGCCACCGTCGATGTACGCCACGCGCGTCTCCGATGGCGTGATATTTACTAATAATTCAGCCGTCATGTTTATCCCTTTGCTCACGCAGTGAGTTAAAGTTACCGAGCAACTCATACGTTTCCACCAGCGGTAAGCCGACTACGGCGTGATAGCTGCCATTTATCTTCCTGACAAAACAGCCACCCAGCCCTTGAATACCGTATGCACCTGCTTTATCCATAGGTTCACCGCTGGCGATATAGCCGGCGATCTCCTCGTCTGACAATACTCTGAACGTCACGTCTGTCATCACCAGGCAGTCGATGACCTGCTGCCTGTCGGCCAGCGCCACCGCCGTCATTACCTGATGCGTTTGCCCGGAAAGCTGGCGCAGCATTGCCGCGGCATGCGCCGCGTCACGCGGCTTTTCCAGCACTTCGCCGTTCAGCACGACTATCGTATCCGCTCCCAGCACCGGCAGGTCGCGCGCGGCCAGCGCGACGCCCGCCTGCGCTTTCTCACGCGCCAGTCGGGCAACGTAGTGCGGCGCGCTTTCCTGCGGCTGGCGTTGTTCTTCAATACCGGGCACCAGACGTTCAAAGGTGACGCCCAGTTGGGTCAGCAACTCCTGACGACGGGGAGAGCCGGAAGCAAGATACAGCATAGTCATAGAAACCTTTATTGCTTATTGCACCGCGAATTGCTGGCGAATTTTACGCATCAGCAGGAACAGCCAGGGCCAGAGTACGCCGTTAACTACACTACTCCAGAACACTTCCGGTCGGAAAGAGACGTTGATCACTAAAAACTCTGCCCAGAAAACAACGACATCCACCGCCAGCGACAGCAGCATGACCACCAGAGCCTGCTGCCACAGCGCCAGGTTGCGGAACAGCTGATACTTAAGCGCGACCAGATACGCAATGATGCTAAGCGACAGGGCGCGGACGCCCAGCGTTGAGCCACTGATCAGATCCAGTATGGCACCCATGATAAAACCCGTGCCGACATTGACCCGATGCGGCAGCGCCAGAATCCAGTAAAGCAGGATCAACAACACCCAGTTTGGCCGGAATACGATCAGCGTATCCGGCCAGGGCATAACTTGCAGCAAAAGTGCTATCAGAAACGAAAGCCAGATGACCCAACGTCCCTGGCTACGGTAGCTCGACACTATTGCCCTCCTGGGGAAGGAGGTTGCGACATTCCGGTCGCAGGCGCCGGAGGCCCCATGGTGTCAGCCGGCGGCAATACCTGCGGCATCATCTGCATCAGGCGCTCGTTTGCCACACGGTGAACCTCTTCCGGCGTCATGGGGTTGCTGCCGTTGCGATCGGCGCCCCACAGCAGCAGCAGATAGCGCAGGCGCTGCAGCCCCGCCGTCGGACGCGCCTGAATCACGGTGTAAGCGCGCTGGGTATCCAGCTTCACGGAGGAGACCACCGCAACCGGGTAGCCTTCCGGGAAGCGACCGCCAAGGCCGGAGGTCACCAGCACATCGCCGACGCGAATATCGGTGTTGGCTGGCAGATGCTCAAGCTGCAGATCGTCCGTGCAGCCGTTACCCGCCGCAATTACGCGGATATCGTTACGCAGCACCTGAATCGGCAGCGCATGGGTGGCATCGCAAATCAGCAGCACGCGGCTGGTCAGTTTTGCTACGGCGACCACCTGACCGACGACGCCTTTGTCGCTGATCACCGGCTGGCCTTCGTAAACGCCGTTCACGCTTCCCTTGTCGATAACAACCTGATCGCTATAGGGATCGTTAACGGTTGAAATCACCTGGGTGACCATTTTCTGCTCGTCCTGACGCAGCGGCGAACCTAAAAGCTCGCGCAGGCGGGCGTTCTCCTGCTTGTACTGCCCCAGCATCAGGAGATCGCTGTTTTTCAGCAGCAGTTCCTGGCGCAGCGCACGGTTTTCCAGCTCCAGCCGATCGCGAGAGGCGAGCGTTTGCGAGATGCTGTCCAGTAATTCACGGGGACCGTTAGAAACAAAGTAGAAAGGACTGACGGCGGTATCCATGTACGTTCGGATCTGGCTGAACGTACCGAGGCGGCTGTCGGCGATAATGACGCCGAGCGCCACCAGCACCGCCAGAATAAGGCGAATCTGTAGCGACGGGCCACGGCTAAAAATGGGCTTCATAGGCTATGCGTATTCTCGTGTCAGTGAAATCAAGGGGCAACGGCATCGTTACCCCAGACTTCAGGCTGACTACTCTTCGCTGAACAAGTCGCCGCCGTGCATGTCGATCATTTCCAGCGCCTTGCCGCCGCCACGCGCGACACAGGTCAGTGGATCTTCTGCAACTACGACAGGAATTCCTGTCTCTTCCATTAACAGGCGGTCGAGGTTACGCAGCAGCGCACCACCACCGGTCAGAACCATACCGCGCTCGGAAATATCGGAAGCCAGTTCCGGCGGGCACTGCTCCAGCGCCACCATCACCGCGCTCACGATACCGGTCAGCGGCTCCTGCAGCGCTTCCAGAATTTCGTTCGAGTTCAGGGTGAAGCCGCGCGGCACGCCCTCAGCCAGGTTACGGCCGCGAACTTCGATTTCGCGCACTTCGTCGCCCGGGTAAGCAGAACCGATTTCGTGCTTGATACGCTCAGCGGTCGCTTCACCGATCAGGGAGCCGTAGTTACGACGAACGTAATTGATGATGGCTTCGTCGAAACGGTCGCCGCCGATACGGACAGAAGAGGAGTACACCACGCCGTTCAGGGAGATAACCGCCACCTCAGTGGTACCGCCACCGATATCCACCACCATAGAGCCGGTCGCTTCAGACACCGGCAGGCCGGCGCCGATAGCTGCCGCCATCGGTTCTTCAATCAGGAAAACCTCACGAGCGCCAGCGCCCTGAGCGGATTCACGGATCGCGCGACGTTCAACCTGGGTGGCGCCAACCGGCACACAAACCAGTACGCGCGGGCTTGGGCGCATGAAGCTGTTGCTGTGCACCTGCTTAATGAAGTGCTGCAGCATTTTCTCCGTGACGAAGAAGTCAGCGATAACGCCGTCCTTCATCGGGCGAATCGCTGCGATATTACCCGGTGTACGGCCGAGCATCTGTTTAGCATCATGACCGACCGCTGCCACGCTTTTCGGCGAACCGGCACGATCCTGGCGAATGGCCACAACAGAAGGCTCATTCAGTACGATGCCTTGTCCTTTCACATAAATGAGGGTATTCGCGGTACCCAGGTCAATGGACAGGTCATTGGAAAACATGCCACGAAATTTTTTCAACATACTAAGGGATAATCCTGAAAGCTGGGGCGGAAAACAAAATCCGCTTACTTTACCAACCACACGCAGCAGCGACAAGGCGCAAAAATCATCTGCTACGGTGAAAATTAGTGCAGTTCGTTTCCTTTGTTACAAATTCGATCCGATATCCTCAGGATCGCAGCGCTCCTCGCTGACATTGCAACCTGTCAAAGGACGATCACCGTCATTTCGCTCGAATCACCGGACGGGCAGACATGCATATCCCCGGAGAAACAGCGCGCGTTATTCTACGTGAATTCACGCTAAACGGCAGGTCAAACAGAGTATCTTTGCGAATATTTTTTCACGTTCGTGTCAAGTGGTTGTGACGCGGCAAAAAATTCGCCCTGACCACCAGAGACACCACACTCAGCAAGCACCTGCCATTCGTTTCGACTACGTAAACCGGTGGCGAATACCCGGGTCGGGGTGCCTTTGCAGGCCTCGACCAGGCTTTGCACCAGCAGCTGGTTTTCACTACGTTTCTCAATATTACGCACGATCCCCGGATGGAGCTTGATGATCTCCACCGTCAACTGCTTGATCCAGCCCGTCCCGACCAGCGTGAAACCCGCCTGGATCACCGCAACTCTCACCCCTAACGCATTGACTAAACGCATCACGGGCTGCAAACGGCTGATATGTTGACAAACATCGGCCTCTGCAAGTTCAAAAATAATCCGTTTACGCTGCGCTTTTTCACACTGCATTAACGTATCACGCAGCCAGCGCTGGAAGCGAGGGCGAATCAACGCCTCTGCCGTGACCTGTAGCGCGAGGGTCTCCTCCGGCCAGAACGTCAGGAACGGCAGGAGCCTGGTTATCTGCAAGCGGTCATACTCTTCGGCCAGACCGAACTCCAGCACCATCGGCATATACTCCGCCGCGCTGACCTCTTCTTTACCGTCAAAAAGGCGGCACATCAGCTCGCGATGGTGGACGTATCCGTCGCGCATGACGGCGGGCTTCTGATAAAAACGCGGACCGCCGCGGCTGAGCATCTGTTCGATAAGCGTGCGCCAGCGCACGTTGCCGCGCCCTTTCTCGGGCAGGGTGTCGTCGTATACGGCCCAGCTGTTGCTGCCCTGCAGGACCGCGTTACGTACAGCGGCTTCGGCATGCTCCATAACCTGCAGCGGAGTCTGCCCGCTGCGCCAGGCGCAGACGCCGATGTGCATCATGTCGTCGCTGTCGAGAATTTTACTGGCCGGCAGCGCATCCAGCGCTTTAAGCAGCTGGCCCGCGATGCTGTCGGCCTCTTTTAAGGTGCGATGCGGCAGCAATACCGCGAAGTCGCTGCGGTGGTAACGCGCCAGCAGCGCGCCGGGATAGCGCATCATAAAGGTCGAGAGCAGATTAATAATGGTAAAGAAGTGTTCTTCCGCGGCCGCCCGCCCCCAGTTGTCGCGGACCAGATCAAACTCCGGCAGGCGAATCAGCATCACAATGCCGTGCGCGCCGACTTTTTCCTGGTCCTCAAGCAAGGTCGCCAGCTGGTTATCGAAGAACGCGCGGTTGTTCAGGCCGGTTTTGGTGTCCTGCGCGGCGTAGGAGCGAATCAGCGTGTCCATGCGGCTGCGCTGTTCGCTGGCGAACTGAATTTCAGACAACAGGGCATCCAGCGCGCTGCTGGTACGGGCCGGCCACTCATGCACGTTGCCCCGCACCTGGCTGCCGCGTTCACCGTTAAGAATGCGCGTTGAGCGCAGCTCCAGCAGCTCCTGGCCGGAAAGCTGGTTACGCAGCCAGCGTACGGAAAAGAAGATCACCAGCACCATAAAGCCGATAGCGACCGTTAACGGCGCGGTGGTTAACAACGAATGAAAGTAGTTCACCATCGGATCCTGATACACCATATGAAGGGTCATACCAGGGTGTTTTATCAACGGGACGGAGACTTCACGGTATTGGTAGCTGCTGCCCATCGGCCGATAGCTGCTGGCGCGCGAATGGCTGAATACGGTTTTGTCGTTGACGACAGCATCCATACGGACGATGTCAACCGGCACCAGCAGCTCGTCCAGCTGGTTGTCTATCTTATCAAAAGAGGTGGTCAACAGACGGGAATCGATAACGGTCGCAACGGCGCGGACGCGGTACTCTAGCTTGTACTGAATACCGTTATAAAAGCTCAATGAACTGCCGATAAGCGTGACAAAGATAGCCAGACCGGTCAGCAACGTCATAAAGGCTGAAAATTTCGTCGTTAATCGCATCCCTGTATTAACTCCGTTGGTTAAAAACATCCCGGACTCGCATCCGGCGCCCGCATTGACGCAAAAAATGAGTAAGCACTAACTTTCCTGAAGAACTCAGCATACTACCAGAGAGAGTAGATCTGGCAATTTATTGCGATAAGTCGGCATCAACTTTTCGTTAGCGAGTATAGTCATCAGAAATTATTTTCCAATCGTTGTTCAACTGAGGAAGGGCTATGCAAGCATTAATCTTGGAACAGCAGGACGGTAAAACCCAGGCGTCGGTGCAATCCATCACGGATGACCAGCTGCCGCAGGGCGATGTGATGGTCGACATCCAGTGGTCCAGCCTGAATTATAAGGATGCGCTGGCGATCACCGGCAAGGGTAAAATTATCCGCAGCTTTCCGATGGTGCCCGGCATCGACTTCGCAGGTATTGTGCACAGCAGTGAAGATCCGCGTTTTCATGCCGGCCAGCAGGTCGTGTTGACCGGCTGGGGCGTTGGGGAAAACCACTGGGGCGGACTGGCTCAGCGCGCCCGCGTCAGGGGCGAATGGCTGGTAGCCCAACCTGAAGGGCTAAGCAGCCGCCAGGCGATGATTATCGGCACCGCAGGCTTTACCGCCATGCTGTGCGTGATGGCGCTGGAGGATGCCGGTATTCGTCCGCAGGACGGTGAAATCGTGGTGACCGGCGCCAGCGGCGGCGTCGGCAGCGCGGCGGTGGCTATCCTGCATAAGCTGGGTTATCAGGTCGTCGCCGTTTCCGGTCGCGAAAGCACCCATGACTACCTGCGCCAGCTGGGCGCAAACCGGATCCTTGGCCGCGAAGAGTTCGCCGAAACTCGTCCGCTGGAAAAACAGCTGTGGGCCGGTGCGGTTGATACCGTGGGCGATAAGGTGCTGGCGAAAGTTCTGGCGCAAATGAACTACGGCGGCTGCGTTGCCGCCTGCGGCCTGGCAGGCGGTTTTGCGCTGCCGACCACGGTGATGCCGTTCATTTTGCGTAATGTGCGTCTGCAGGGCGTCGATTCGGTGATGGCGCCTGCCGCGCTGCGCGTACGGGCATGGAAGCGCCTGGTACAGGATCTGCCTTCTTCTTTTTATACCCAGAGCGCGACCGAAATCACGCTGGCGCAGGCGCCGGAGTATGCCGCGCGCATCATGAACAACCAGACCCAGGGCCGCACGTTGGTAAAAATCGCCTAATCTTCAAATTTTCGTGACATATTCGCGTAAATGACCGCCCTCCGTCATGCTTAGGAAAACGTATGACGGAGGGCGCCATGAAGCCGAAAAAGTTGACGGAAGCCGATGTAACGGCGGAATCCGTATTTTTGTTGCAGCGCCGCCAGGTGCTGAAAATGCTGGGGATCAGCGCCACCGCGTTGAGCCTGTCGCCCAGCGCGCAGGCGGATTTACTGAGCTGGTTTAAAGGGCACGACCGCCCGCCGGCCCCCTCCGGTAAACCGCTCGATTTTACGCGCCCCGCCGAATGGCAAAACTCGTTGACGCTTACGCCGGAAGACAAAGTGACCGGGTACAACAACTACTATGAGTTTGGTCTGGATAAGGCCGACCCGGCGGCCAATGCCGGGAGCCTGAAAACCGACCCGTGGACGCTGACGATTAACGGTGAAGTCGCCAAACCCCTGACGCTCGACCACGATGCCCTCACCAAACGTTTCCCGCTGGAAGAGCGCATTTACCGGATGCGCTGCGTCGAGGCCTGGTCCATGGTGGTGCCATGGATAGGTTTCCCCCTCCATAAGCTGCTGGCGCAGGTCGAACCCACCAGCAATGCCAAATACGTGGCGTTTAAAACCATTTATGCGCCGGAACAAATGCCGGGCCAGAAAGACCGCTTCATCGGCGGCGGGCTGGAGTATCCCTATGTCGAAGGGCTGCGGCTTGATGAGGCCATGCACCCCCTGACGATGCTCACCGTCGGCGTCTATGGCAAAGCGCTACCGCCGCAAAACGGCGCCCCCATCCGCCTGACGGTGCCGTGGAAATACGGCTTTAAGGGGATTAAGTCGATTGTCAGCATCACGCTGACCCGCGAACTGCCGCCAACCACCTGGAACCTGGCGGCGCCGAACGAGTACGGGTTTTACGCCAACGTGAACCCGCACGTCGATCACCCACGCTGGTCGCAGGCGACAGAGCGCTTTATCGGTCCTGGCGGCCTGCTGGACGTCAAGCGCCAGCCGACATTGTTGTACAACGGTTATGCCGAGCAGGTCGCGCCGCTGTATCGCGGCCTGAATTTACGGGAGTATTTCTGAGTGCGTTTAACGGCAAAACAGGTCGTCTGGCTCAAGGTCGCGCTGCACTTAGCGGCATTTTTACCTTTTCTTTGGCTCTTCTGGGCGGGTTATCAGGGCTATTTCAGCGCCGATCCGGCAAAAGACATCCAGCATTTTACGGGCAGGATGGCGCTAAAACTGCTGCTGGCGACGCTGCTGGTATCGCCACTGGCGCGCTACGCGAAACAGCCGCTGCTAATCCGCACCCGCCGCCTGCTGGGGCTATGGTGCTTTGCCTGGGCGACGCTGCATTTAACCAGCTATGCGCTGCTCGAGCTGGGGATCCATAATCTGGGGCTGCTGGGGCAGGAGGTGGTCAACCGCCCCTACCTGACGCTCGGGCTGATAAGCTGGGTTATCCTGCTGGCGCTGGCGGCAACCTCTCTTCAGCTTGCCCAGCGAAAACTTGGCTCGCGCTGGCAGAAACTGCATAACTTCGTCTATCTGGTGGCGATCCTCGCCCCCATCCACTACCTCTGGTCGGTGAAAATTTTGTCGCCGCAGCCTATCATCTACGCCTTTCTTGCCGTTATCCTGTTGGGATGGCGCTACAAGAAGTTCCGCCAGTGGTTCCGTTAATGCACGATTCTGTGCGATTTCCCGCAGATCTTCCGCCTGATGCTGAACTTTTTCGGACAGGCGGTTGATTATCTTCCCTGATAAGACCAGTATTTAGCTGCCAAATGCTACGAAATCGTTATAATGTGCGACTTTGGTTTTCCTGACAGGGGATTTTCTCCTCTGAAAAGGTGACAAGTGCGTATCGAAGGTATATTTTGTTTTTTACCGGAGAGTTGCAGGAGATAGCTGCATAATGGCAGACAAGTTTCGCATTTTGCTTTTGAACGGACCGAACCTGAATATGCTCGGAACCCGCGAGCCGGAGAAGTACGGCACCCTCACGCTCACGGAAATTGTTAACCGTTTGACGGCAGAAGCTGACGCGCTGAACGTGTCGCTCGACCATTTGCAGTCCAATGCTGAGTACGTCATCATCGACCGAATTCATCAGGCTAAAGACGTTATTGACTATATCCTGATCAATCCGGCCGCGTTTACGCACACGAGCGTGGCGATTCGTGATGCGCTGCTGGCGGTGAGTATCCCGTTTATCGAGATTCACCTGAGCAACGTGCACGCGCGGGAGCCTTTCCGGCACCATTCATATCTCTCTGACATCGCCGCTGGCGTCATCTGCGGATTAGGCGCTGACGGCTATTCATACGCTTTACAGACGGCAGTAAAACGCCTGTCACAATCACACTAAACAAAGAGTACGGAACCCACTCATGGATATTCGTAAGATTAAAAAACTGATCGAGCTGGTTGAAGAATCAGGCATCGCTGAACTGGAAATTTCTGAAGGCGAAGAGTCTGTACGTATTAGCCGTGCGCCGGCAGCAAACGCTTTCCCGATGATGCAGCAGGCTTATGCGGCGCCGATGATGCAGCCGCAGATGGCTCCGGCCGCCGTCGCCGCGCCAGCAGCAGTTGCTGAAGCGCCAGTAAAAGCGGAAATCAGTGGCCACATCGTACGTTCCCCGATGGTTGGTACTTTCTACCGTACGCCAAGCCCGGATGCGAAAGCGTTTGTGGAAGTTGGCCAGAAAGTGAATGCAGGCGATACCCTGTGCATCGTTGAAGCGATGAAAATGATGAACCAGATCGAAGCCGACAAATCGGGCGTGGTGAAAGCCATCCTGGTCGAAAGCGGTCAACCGGTAGAATTTGACGAGCCGCTGGTCGTCATCGAGTAACGAGGCGTACATGCTGGATAAAATTGTTATCGCCAACCGCGGCGAAATCGCATTGCGTATTCTTCGTGCCTGTAAAGAGCTGGGCATCAAGACCGTCGCCGTGCATTCAAGCGCGGACCGCGATTTAAAACACGTATTGCTGGCGGATGAGACGGTCTGTATCGGCCCGGCTCCGTCCGTGAAAAGCTATCTGAACATCCCGGCCATCATCAGCGCCGCTGAAATTACCGGCGCAGTCGCTATCCATCCGGGTTACGGCTTCCTGTCCGAAAATGCCAACTTTGCCGAGCAGGTTGAACGTTCAGGCTTTATCTTCATCGGCCCGAAAGCCGACACCATCCGCCTGATGGGCGACAAAGTGTCTGCGATCACCGCGATGAAAAAAGCAGGCGTTCCGACCGTACCAGGCTCTGACGGCCCGCTGACCGACGATATGGATGCTAACCGCGCTCATGCCAAACGCATCGGCTATCCGGTTATCATCAAGGCGTCCGGCGGCGGCGGCGGTCGCGGTATGCGCGTTGTACGCAGCGATGCCGAGCTGGCGCAGTCCATTTCCATGACCAAAGCTGAAGCAAAAGCTGCGTTCAGCAACGATATGGTATACATGGAAAAATACCTGGAAAATCCTCGTCATATCGAGATTCAGGTGCTGGCTGACGGCCAGGGCCACGCCATCTACCTGGCTGAACGTGACTGCTCCATGCAGCGCCGCCACCAGAAAGTGGTCGAAGAAGCGCCGGCGCCGGGCATCACCCCGGAACTGCGCCGCTACATCGGCGAGCGCTGCTCCAAAGCGTGTATTGATATCGGCTACCGCGGCGCAGGCACCTTCGAGTTCCTGTTCGAAAACGGCGAGTTCTACTTCATTGAAATGAACACCCGTATTCAGGTTGAACACCCGGTTACCGAGATGATTACCGGCGTAGACCTGATCAAAGAGCAGCTGCGTATTGCGGCCGGTCAGCCGCTGTCCATCAAGCAGGAAGACGTGGTGGTTAAAGGCCATGCGGTAGAGTGCCGTATCAACGCCGAAGACCCGAACACCTTCCTGCCGAGCCCGGGCAAAATCACCCGCTTCCACGCGCCTGGCGGTTTTGGCGTGCGTTGGGAATCGCATATCTACGCCGGTTACACCGTACCGCCGTACTATGACTCAATGATCGGCAAGCTGATTTGCTACGGCGAAACCCGCGAGGTGGCTATCTCCCGCATGAAGAACGCGCTGCAGGAGCTTATCATCGACGGCATCAAAACCAACGTTGATCTGCAGACTCGCATCATGAACGACGAGAACTTCCAGCATGGTGGGACTAACATCCACTATCTGGAGAAAAAACTCGGTCTTCACGATAAGTGATCCTGACGCGTAGAGAAAAAGGCCGGCCTACCGGCCTTTTTTTTCGCCCGTATTTTTCCCATGCGGTACAATCCCCGCTTTCTTGACACTTAGGGAATATCCATGGACAAGCGTTTTGTTCAGGCCCACAAAGAAGCACGCTGGGCGCTGGGGCTAACCCTTCTTTATCTTGCAGCATGGTTAGTGTTTGCTTACTTACCTGATTCTCAGCAGGGTATCACCGGTTTACCGCACTGGTTCGAGCTTGCCTGCCTGCTGATCCCGCTGGTATTCATCCTGCTATGCTGGCTGATGGTGCGTTTTGTGTTCCGCGACATCTCCCTGGAGAATAACGATGCAGCATGAAGTTATCGCCGCGCTAATCATTTATCTGCTGGTTGTGTTCGGCCTTTCCATTTACGCCATGCGCCAGCGTCGAACCGGCACCTTCCTGAGCGAATACTTCCTCGGCAGTCGCTCAATGGGCGGATTCGTGCTCGCCATGACCCTGACCACCACCTATATCAGCGCCAGCTCGTTTATCGGCGGGCCGGGCGCCGCCTATAAGTACGGCCTGGGATGGGTGTTGCTGGCCATGATCCAGGTGCCGACTATCTGGCTGTCGCTGGGGATTCTGGGCAAGAAGTTCGCCATCCTCGCCCGTCGCTATAACGCCATTACGCTGAACGATATGCTGCAGGCGCGCTACCAGAGCCGCGTGGTGGTGTGGGTCGCCAGTATCAGCCTGCTGGTCGCGTTTGTCGGCGCGATTGCGGTGCAGTTTATCGGCGGCGCCAGACTGCTGGAGACCGCCGCAGGGATCAACTATGAGACCGGGCTGCTCATCTTCGGGATCACCATCGCGCTGTATACCGCCTTTGGCGGTTTTCGCGCCAGCGTGCTGAACGACACCATGCAGGGGATGGTAATGCTGGTCGGGACTATCGTCCTGCTGGTTGGCGTCATTCATGCCGCAGGCGGCCTGCACAGCGCCGTAGACAAGCTCCAGCACATCAATCCCCAGCTGGTGACGCCGCAGGGGGCGGATAATATCCTGACGCCGACGTTTATGACCTCCTTCTGGGTGCTGGTCTGCTTCGGGGTGATTGGGCTACCGCACACGGCGGTGCGCTGTATCTCTTATAAAGACAGTAAGGCCGTCCATCGCGGCATTCTTATCGGCACCGTCGTGGTGTCGCTGCTGATGCTGGGGATGCATCTGGCCGGCGCCCTGGGCCGCGCCGTGATTCCTGACCTCACGGTTCCGGATCTGGTCATCCCAACCCTGATGCTGCAGGTACTGCCGCCGTGGGCGGCGGGACTTTTCCTCGCAGCGCCGATGGCGGCGATTATGTCCAACGTGAACGCGCATCTGCTGCAGGCGTCCGCGACCATCATCAAAGACCTGTGGCTCAGCGCGCATCCCGCTAAACTGCATAATGAGCAGCGTCTGAAGCGCATCTCAACGGCCACGACGCTCGTCATCGGCGTGCTGATGATGCTGGCCGCCTGGCGTCCGCCGGAAATGATAATCTGGCTGAATCTACTGGCCTTCGGCGGGCTTGAAGCGGTGTTCCTCTGGCCGCTGGTGCTCGGGCTGTACTGGGAGCGCGCCAACGCCGCTGGGGCGCTCAGCGCCATGCTGGTCGGCGGCGTGCTGTATGCCGTGCTCGCCACCCTGAAAATACAGTATCTGGGCTTTCATCCGATCGTCCCATCGTTACTGCTTAGCTTGCTGGCTTTCGTTATCGGGAACCGTTTCGGTCACCCCGTACCGCAGGCCGCCAGCATCACTGTTAATGACTAAAAGAGTTTTGCCATGCCATGGATCCAACTGAAACTGAATACCACGGGTGCGAATGCTGAAGAGCTTAGCGATGCGCTAATGGAAGCGGGCGCCGTTTCCATCACTTTTCAGGATACCCACGATACGCCCGTATTTGAGCCGTTGCCGGGTGAAACCCGCCTGTGGGGCGATACCGACGTCATCGGGCTGTTTGACGCTGAAACCGACATGAAAGAGGTGGTGGCGATCCTGGAGCATCACCCGCTGCTTGGCGCAGGTTTTGTGCATAAGATCGAGCAGCTGGAAGACAAAGACTGGGAGCGCGAATGGATGGATAACTTCCACCCGATGCGCTTTGGCGAACGCCTGTGGATTTGCCCGAGCTGGCGCGACGTGCCGGACAAGAATGCGGTTAACGTCATGCTCGATCCGGGCCTGGCGTTCGGCACCGGCACGCATCCGACAACGTCGCTGTGCCTGCAGTGGCTGGACGGCCTCGATCTGAACGGCAAGACGGTGATCGATTTTGGCTGCGGATCCGGGATCCTCGCCATCGCCGCGCTGAAGCTTGGCGCGGCAAAGGCTATCGGGATCGATATCGATCCACAGGCCATCCAGGCCAGCCGCGATAACGCCGAGCGTAATGGCGTCTCTGAGCGTCTGGAGCTGTATCTGCCGAAGGACCAGCCAGAGGCCATGAGAGCCGATGTGGTGGTCGCCAACATCCTGGCTGGCCCCTTACGCGAGCTGGCGCCGTTAATCAGCGTGCTGCCCGTTGAGGGCGGTTTGCTGGGCCTTTCCGGTATCCTTGCAAGCCAGGCCGACAGCGTGTGCGAAGCGTACGCCGATCTCTTCCGCCTCGACCCGGTCGTGGAAAAAGAAGAATGGTGCCGTATTACGGGTCAGCGTAAGTAATTTCCGCATGCGGCCTGCGGGCCGCATGTCGTTTTGCCCCTACCGGATAATTGACAAAAATGGGAGCCACATCTCATTACGATGCCCTTTTTTGCTCACAAAAACAGCGTTTTATTCCACATAAACGACTTCTGAAACAACAAAAAATGAGAAGTTGTACGATTTTATAATTGGACATAAAACCATCATAAAAAAATAACCTAATGATTAATATGATTATTTACCATATGAATTTCCCTTTCCCGGCGATTCATTGATCTACAACACGGGATTGCTCAAAGTTTGGCCTTTCATCTCGTGCAAAAAATGCGTAATATACGCCGCCTTGCAGTCACAGTATGGTCATTTCTTAACTCATGCGCATCGGACACTACCAGCTCAGAAATCGCCTGATCGCAGCACCTATGGCTGGCATTACAGACAGACCATTCAGGACGCTGTGCTACGAGATGGGAGCCGGTTTAACCGTTTCCGAGATGATGTCCTCCAACCCACAGGTGTGGGAGAGCGACAAGTCCCGTCTGCGGATGGTGCACGTTGATGAACCAGGTATTCGTACCGTGCAAATTGCCGGTAGCGTGCCTGAAGAGATGGCGGAAGCCGCGCGTATTAACGTTGAAAGCGGCGCCCAAATTATTGATATCAATATGGGTTGCCCGGCAAAGAAAGTGAATCGCAAGCTTGCAGGTTCAGCCCTTTTGCAACACCCGAGTCTGGTGGAGTCGATCCTGACCGCGGTGGTGAAGGCAGTGGACGTTCCTGTCACTCTCAAGATTCGCACTGGCTGGGCGCCGGAACACCGTAACTGTGTAGAGATTGCCAAGCTGGCTGAAGGTTGTGGCATTCAGGCTCTGACTATTCACGGACGCACTCGCGCCTGCTTGTTTAACGGAGACGCTGAATACGACAGCATTCGGGCAGTTAAGCAGACAGTTTCCATTCCGATTATCGCGAATGGCGACATTACTGACCCGCTTAAAGCCAGAGCGGTACTGGACTATACGGGGGCGGATGCCCTGATGATAGGACGTGCTGCTCAGGGAAGACCCTGGATCTTTCGGGAAATCCAGCATTATCTGGACACTGGAGAGCTGCTCCCTCCCCTGCCTCTGGCAGAGGTGAAGCGCTTACTTTGCGCACATGTTCGGGAATTGCATGACTTTTATGGCCAGGCAAAAGGGTACCGAATCGCGCGAAAACATGTCTCCTGGTATCTCCAGGAACATGCTCCGGATGACCAGTTTCGGCGCACATTCAACGCCATTGAGGACGCCAGCGAACAGCTGGAGGCGTTGGAGGCATACTTCGAAAATTTTGCGTAAACAGAAATAAAGAGCTGACAGAACTATGTTCGAACAACGCGTAAATTCTGACGTACTGACCGTTTCTACCGTTAACTCTCAGGACCAGGTAACTCAAAAACCTCTGCGTGACTCGGTAAAACAGGCACTGAAGAACTATTTTGCTCAACTGAATGGTCAGGACGTTAATGACCTCTATGAGCTGGTACTGGCTGAAGTAGAACAGCCCCTGTTGGACATGGTGATGCAATACACCCGTGGTAACCAGACCCGCGCAGCCCTGATGATGGGCATCAACCGCGGTACTCTGCGTAAGAAACTGAAAAAATACGGCATGAACTGATTCAGTTTATGACGGATAAAAAGGCGCTAACCGGCATGGGGAAGCGCCTTTTTTATTACCGCCGCCTCTCTCTCCTCTCTTGCCAGCCCCCGTTTTCGTGTATATTGCCAGCCATTCACGCAATCAATCATCAGGTGCCGTTATGCTCCGTAAGTACGGGTGGCTCATCGTTTTCACGCTGTTTATGTTCCTGTTTGACACTCTCATCATGCAGTGGATTGAGCTGCTGGCGACCGACTACGAGAAGTGCCGCAACATGGACTCCGTCAACCCGCTCAAGCTGGTCAACTGCGCCGAGCTCAAATAGCGCGGTAACGTCGTATTACCGCGCGAAGAGATGCGCTCACCCCGCTCTGGCGGCCCGCATAACGACGGGAGAGGAGATTTTCCCGACGGAGGAGAGCGGCAAATGGGAAGACGCAAAGGTCGCCAGTATATTATCCACCAGCAAAGGCGCCTGCTGCTGAAGGTTGAATCTTTCCGGATCCATCAGCCAGTTTTTTACCACACCGCTGAAGAAGCTGTGCAATATCATTAGCATTAACTCGACATTGGTGTCAGCAGATATACTGCCGTTACGGATACAGGCCTGCAGTAAATGACGTACGTTGTCATAGCGAAAGCCAATTCGTTGCCGTATTTCACTTTCAGACATCATATCTTTGTTGAATTCACACTTATGATACAAAATTTGCATCAACGCCCGCATGCGCGGCGTCACCGCAATATATATCAGCGAAACAACAAATAGCTCACGCATATATTCAAGAGGATTATCCTTTTCGCATTGTATCAAGCTGTGTTCAATGATGTCACGAAAGGGAATTTGTTCTCGCCATATTTCATTAAATAGCTCGTTTTTATTATTGAAATGCCAGTACACTGCGCCACGCGTGACGCCAGCGGCATCGGCAATATCTGTCAGCGTCGTGTCGGACACGCCGCGCAGCGCAAATTGCTCGATAGCGGACTCAATGAGCAGTCGCCGCGTTAGCAGTGCATCGGCCTTTGTTTTCCTGGCCATAGCATAACCTCTGAGTTGCAGAACAGAACGATAGGGAAAGCAATAATATTTCGATCGCTGATTTATCCGAAGCGGATTATTAACCAGAAAAAACACATTGTCGATATCCTCTCAATATATAAAGACAACAAATAAAACAAGCAAACATATTCACGGAACAAATAAATATTAGCGCTCAACGATTTATAAAGAGACCGCCGTCGTTTTTTTGTTTATGCGTGCTTTTGCCGCCATATTAAAAATATCATCACTTACATCCTGTGTTTTTTATTTGTAGCATAGCAAGCTGTTTTTATTTTCTCTTTCACCGACGCAGTCGTTTTTCGCTACGTCGGTTATTAAGGACTTGCAATGACGACTCACGCCAGGATTACTTTATTAACCAGCCTGATAGTTTCGGCTGTACTGCTTACCGGGTGCGATGGCTCGGGAAATCAACAAGTTCACGCTCAGGCGCCGCAGGTTAGCATTCATGTGGTAAGCCAGGCGCCCATTTCCGTCACCACCGAGCTGCCGGGCAGAACCAGCGCGTTTCGCGTTGCAGAAGTTCGTCCGCAGGTAGACGGCATCATTCTGCATCGCAACTTTGTCGAAGGTAGCGATATCCAGGCGGGCGAGTCGCTTTATCAAATCGACCCGGCGACCTATCAGGCGGCCTGGGACAGCGCCAAAAGCGACGAAGCCAAAGCCGAAGCGGCGGCGACTATCGCTCACCTGACCGTGAAGCGCTATGCTCCGCTGCTGGGTACCCAGTACGTCAGCCACCAGGATTACGATCAGGCCGTCGCCAACGCGCGTCAGGCGGATGCCGCCGTGCTGGCAGCGAAAGCCGCCGTTGAAAGCGCCCGCATCAATCTGGCGTATACCAAAGTCTCTTCCCCCATCAGCGGCCGTATCGGTAAATCCAACGTAACGGAAGGCGCGCTGGTCACCAACGGTCAGTCTTCCGCCCTTGCGACCGTCCAGCAGCTGGATCCCATTTATGTCGACGTCACGCAGTCCAGCAGCGACTTCATGCGTCTGAAGCAGGAAAGCCTGCAGCGGGGCAGCGATACCAAAAGCGTGCAGCTGCTGATGGAAAACGGCCAGCCTTATGCGCTGAAAGGGTCGCTGCAGTTCTCCGACGTCACGGTGGATGAAAGCACCGGCTCCATTACCCTGCGCGCTATTTTCCCGAACCCGCAGCACACGCTGCTGCCCGGCATGTTTGTCCGCGCGCGCATTGATGAGGGCGTCGACCCGCAGGCCATTCTGGTCCCTCAGCAGGGCGTAACCCGTACGCCGCGCGGCGATGCGACCGTGATGCTGGTCAATGACAAAAACCAGGTCGAAGCGCGTACCGTCGTGGCCACGCAGGCCATCGGCGACAAGTGGCTTATCGCCAGCGGCCTTAAGCCCGGCGACAAAGTAATCGTCAGCGGCCTGCAAAAAGTGCGCCCGGGCGTAACCGTGAAGGCTGAAGAGGACGCCGCGGCGTCTGTCGCGCAATAAGGTACGGATCACGCTATGTCTAAGTTTTTTATCTACCGACCGGTATTTGCCTGGGTGCTGGCAATTATCATGATGATTGCGGGCGGCCTTGCGATTTTGCAGCTGCCTATCGCCCAATATCCGACAATCGCGCCGCCTGCCGTAGCTATTTCCGCCACCTACCCCGGCGCAGACGCCCAGACGGTACAGGATACCGTGACCCAGGTTATCGAACAGAATATGAACGGTATCGATAACCTGATGTATATGTCCTCCACCAGCGACTCCGCGGGCGGCGTCACCATCACGCTGACCTTTAAATCAGGGACCGACCCGGATATCGCCCAGGTACAGGTGCAGAATAAGCTACAGCTGGCGACGCCGCTGCTGCCGCAGGAGGTTCAGCAGCAGGGGATCAGCGTTGAAAAGTCGAGCAGCAGTTTCCTGCTGGTCGCCGGGTTTATTTCCGATAACCCGACCACCTCTCAGGATGATATCTCCGACTACGTCGCCTCAAACGTCAAAGACGCCATCAGTCGTCTCAACGGCGTGGGCGACGTTCAGCTGTTTGGCGCGCAGTATGCAATGCGTATCTGGCTCGACGGCAATTTGCTGAACAAATACAACCTGACGCCGGTCGACGTTATCAACCAGTTGAAAATCCAGAACGATCAGATTGCCGCAGGCCAGCTCGGCGGAACGCCGGCGGTCAAAGGGCAGCAGCTCAACGCCTCGATAATCGCCCAGACCCGCCTGAAGGACCCGGTAGAGTTCGGTAACGTCACGCTGCGGGTAAATGCCGACGGCTCCGTCGTTCATCTGAAGGACGTGGCGCGCATTGAGCTTGGCGGCGAGAACTATAACGTCGTCGCCCGCATCAACGATAAACCAGCCTCTGGCCTGGGTATCAAGCTCGCCACCGGCGCCAACGCCCTCGACACGGCGGCGGCGATTAAGGCGAAGCTCGCCGAACTGCAGCCCTTCTTCCCCCAGGGAATGAAGGTGGTTTATCCGTATGACACAACGCCGTTCGTGAAGATTTCCATTCACGAAGTGGTGAAGACGCTGTTTGAAGCGATAATCCTCGTCTTCCTCGTCATGTATCTGTTTTTGCAGAACATGCGGGCCACGCTTATCCCAACCATCGCCGTACCCGTCGTGCTGCTAGGGACCTTCGCAGTATTATCGGCATTTGGCTACTCCATCAATACGTTAACGATGTTCGGGATGGTGCTCGCGATAGGCCTGCTCGTCGATGACGCCATCGTGGTGGTAGAAAACGTCGAGCGCGTAATGGTCGAAGACAAGCTGCCGCCAAAAGAAGCGACCGAAAAATCGATGTCGCAAATCCAGGGCGCGCTGGTCGGCATCGCCATGGTGCTGTCGGCCGTGTTTGTGCCAATGGCCTTCTTCGGCGGCTCCACGGGCGCGATTTACCGCCAATTTTCTATCACCATCGTCTCGGCGATGGCGCTGTCGGTACTGGTGGCGCTGATCCTGACCCCGGCGCTGTGCGCCACCCTGCTGAAACCCGCGGCGGCGGATCACCACGAGAAGAAGGGTTTCTTCGGCTGGTTTAACGCGAAGTTCGATAACAGCGTAAACCACTACACCAATAGCGTAAGCCGCATTCTGCACGGCACCGGGCGCTATCTTCTCATCTATGTACTCATCGTCGCCGGAATGGCGGTACTGTTCATGCGCCTGCCCACCTCCTTCCTGCCGGAAGAGGACCAGGGGGTATTCATGACCATGATCCAGCTGCCTTCCGGCGCCACGCAGGAGCGTACGCAAAAGGTGCTGGATGAGGTCTCTCACTACTACCTGAATAATGAGAAAGCCAACGTTGAAAGCGTCTTTACGGTTAACGGCTTTAGCTTCAGCGGTCAGGGACAAAACTCCGGGATGGCGTTTGTCAGCCTGAAGCCCTGGGAAGAGCGGAGCGGTACGGCCAACAACGTAGAGTCGATCATCAAGCGCGCCACCATGGCCTTTAGCCAGATAAAAGACGCAATGGTGTTCCCGTTCAACCTGCCGGCCATTATCGAGCTGGGCACCGCCACCGGTTTTGACTTCGAGCTTATCGACCAGGGCAACCTGGGCCACGATGCGCTCACCCAGGCGCGTAACCAGCTGCTTGGTATGGTGAAACAACATCCGGACCAGCTGGTCCGCGTTCGTCCGAACGGCCTCGAAGATACGCCGCAGTTTAAGCTCGATGTGGATCAGGAAAAAGCGCAGGCGCTGGGCATTTCGCTTTCCGATATCAACGAGACCATTTCGGCGGCGCTCGGCGGGTACTACGTCAACGACTTCCTTGACCATGGTCGAGTGAAGAAGGTCTACGTCCAGGCCGACGCCCGCTTCCGTATGCTGCCTGGCGATATCAACAATATGTACGTTCGCAGCGCCAACGGCGAGATGGTGCCGTTCTCCTCGTTCGTCACCTCGCACTGGGTGTACGGCTCGCCGCGCCTGGAGCGCTACAACGGTCTGCCGTCGATGGAGCTGCTCGGTGAAGCGGCGCCGGGTAAAAGTACCGGGGATGCGATGCTCCTGATGGAGCAGCTGGCGGGCCAGCTGCCAACGGGTATCGGCTATGACTGGACCGGAATGTCTTATCAGGAGCGGCTCTCGGGCAACCAGGCGCCTGCCCTGTACGCTATTTCGCTGATCGTGGTGTTCCTGTGCCTGGCCGCGCTGTATGAAAGCTGGTCGATTCCCTTCTCGGTGATGCTGGTCGTGCCGCTGGGGGTCATTGGCGCGCTGCTGGCCGCATCGCTGCGCGGTCTGAATAACGACGTTTATTTCCAGGTTGGCCTGCTCACGACGATCGGCCTGTCCGCGAAGAACGCCATCCTGATCGTCGAGTTCGCCAAGGACCTGATGGAAAAAGAGGGTAAGGGCATCATCGAAGCCACGCTTGAAGCATCGCGTATGCGATTACGCCCGATTCTGATGACCTCACTGGCGTTTATTCTGGGCGTAATGCCGCTGGTGATCAGCCGCGGTGCGGGAAGCGGCGCGCAGAATGCGGTAGGCACCGGCGTGATGGGCGGGATGCTGACCGCAACGCTGTTGGCCATCTTCTTTGTTCCGGTGTTTTTCGTCGTCGTCAGGCGGCGGTTCACCAAACACGCCGACTAAATTCCCCATCACCAACAGGCGCCTTCCCGGCGCCTTTTTTTTCGCCTGCATCATTTCTACATAATTAGCGCGTCGGCCTGACCGTTTCTCCACGATGTTTACGAAGCTCATAAATTGAGATTATTTCCTCTGCCCATCCCCCTTATCAGCAGTGGTAAAATAAGCTATTCCGTAATGCGCCATACGCTGGTGTAAGAGACGGATTATTCAGAGGTAACATTATGAAAAAATTAATTTTAGTGACGCTGCTAACGACGTTACTGGCGGGTTGCGCCCATGACTCTCCCTGTGTCCCCGTTTATGACGACCAGGGCCGACTGGTTCATACCAATACCTGTATGAAAGGCACCACTCAGGATAACTGGGAAACCGCAGGGGCAATTGCCGGCGGCGCCGCCGCGCTGGCAGGCCTGACGTTAGGCATTGTGGCGTTAACCAAATAACCGGTAAAGCGCGGGTTCTCCCGCGCTTTGCGCCATCTCTGAGCACAACGTTTTGTATTAATTCAGAAAGCCAGCGCCCTATCTGCCTTTCCAGACAATTAACCCATGTTAATTCTCGTAAAATAGTCCTTTTCTCTTATTGCTTTCTTATTTCTCCGCACGCTAATTCATACGACATTAGCCATTCATTTTCAGATTAATATTCACCTGAGAAATCAATTTTTATTTATCCCCCGTCACAAAACTATTTCGCTCCAATTTGTGGCGCAGGTTGTAATTTTGCACCACTGCGGGGCGCTTGTTTTTTTCTTTCCTGTCTACACTCACTTTATTGCCTCTCGGCTACTTAGCATTTGGTCGATTGCAATTCTGGCATTCCCTTTGCTTGAACAGGAATGGCCACAGCCAAAGACAAGGTCTGACGTTCTTCTGAGCGTCTCATTTATAACGATAAATTTCGCCACACAGGATGCTTTATGAAAAAGACGACAATCGCCAGTTTTGTCGCGGCGGGGGTGCTGTTCGCCATTGCCTCCCAGGCGCATGCCGGTGCCACCTTTGACGCAATAAAGAAAAAAGGTTTTGTGCAGTGCGGTATTAGCGATGGTTTACCTGGCTTCTCCTATGCCGACGCTGACGGCAAATTTACCGGTATTGATGTTGACGTGTGCCGCGGCGTTGCCGCTGCCGTATTTGGCGATGCCAGCAAGGTGAAATATACCCCGCTGACGGCGAAAGAGCGCTTCACGGCGCTGCAGTCCGGCGAAGTGGATCTGCTGTCGCGCAATACCACCTGGACGTCATCGCGTGATGCCGGAATGGGCCTGTCTTTTACCGGCGTAACCTATTACGACGGCATTGGCTTCCTGACGCACGACAAGGCCGGGCTTAAAAGCGCGAAAGAGCTGGATGGCGCGACCGTCTGTATTCAGGCCGGTACCGATACCGAGCTGAACGTGGCGGATTATTTTAAAGCCAACAACATGAAATACACCCCGGTGACGTTTGACCGTTCTGATGAATCGGCGAAAGCGCTGGAGTCCGGGCGCTGCGATACGCTGGCCTCGGATCAGTCTCAGCTGTATGCGCTGCGCATCAAGCTGAGTAAGCCGACCGAATGGGTGGTTTTGCCAGAAGTTATCTCTAAAGAGCCGCTGGGGCCGGTCGTTCGCCGTGGTGATGACGAGTGGTTTGCCATCGTTCGCTGGACGCTGTTCGCCATGCTGAACGCCGAAGAGATGGGCATCAACTCGAAGAACGTCGACGAAAAAGCGGCAAATCCGTCAAACCCGGATATGTCGCACCTGCTGGGTAAAGAAGGGGATTTCGGCAAAGACCTGAAGCTGGATAACAAGTGGGCCTATAACATCATCAAGCAGGTGGGCAACTACGCCGAGATTTTCGATCGTAACGTAGGTGCCGACAGTCCGCTGAAGATTAAGCGCGGACAGAACAACCTCTGGAATAACGGCGGTATTCAGTACGCTCCGCCGGTACGTTAATGCAGTTGCGGTAACGGGCATCGCGTCAGCGGTGCCCACTCTGAAGTCCTGGTTGCTGAGGTTTTCTTATGTCCCATCGCCGCCTGACCGTGAAAGGATCGCTCTCCCTTTCAAACCCTACGGTTCGCGCCTGGTTGTTTCAGATTGTCGCCGTCGTGGCGATCGCCAGCATCGTTATTTATCTGATACATAACACCATTACGAATCTGAACAACCGCGGTATCACCTCGGGATTTGCTTTTCTCGATCGCAGCGCCGGGTTCGGTATCGTGCAACATCTGATTGACTATCAGGAAGGCGATACCTATGGCCGCGTGTTCGTCGTCGGATTACTGAATACCCTGCTGGTCTCCGCGTTGTGCATTGTTTTTGCCTCAATCATCGGTTTTTTTCTGGGGCTGGCCCGCCTGTCGGAAAACTGGCTGCTGCGCAAACTCTCCACGCTGTACATTGAGGTTTTTCGCAACATTCCGCCCCTGCTGCAGATTTTCTTCTGGTACTTCGCCGTACTGCGCAACCTCCCCGGGCCGCGGCAGGCGGTTGACGCCTTCGACCTTGTGTATCTGAGCAACCGCGGGCTATATATCCCCGCGCCGCAGCTCGGCGAAGGCCTGCTGGCATTTACCGGCGCTGTGCTTCTCGCCATCGTGATTTCCATCGGACTGTACCGCTATAACCAAACGCACCAGATCAAAACGGGGCAGCTACGCCGCACCTGGCCGACGGCGCTCGGCCTGCTCATTTTCCTGCCGCTGCTGGCGCACTGGACGTTTGGCGCAGCGATACACTGGGATATCCCGCAGCTTCGCGGTTTTAACTTCCTCGGCGGTATGGCCCTGATCCCGGAGCTGGCGGCGCTGACGCTGGCGCTGTCGGTCTATACCTCAGCGTTTATTGCCGAGATAATTCGCGCCGGTATTCAGGCCGTTCCGTACGGGCAGCATGAGGCGGCGCGTTCGCTGGGCCTGCCGAACCCGGTGACGTTGCGCCAGGTGATTATCCCGCAGGCGCTGCGCGTGATTATCCCGCCGCTCACCAGTCAGTACCTGAATATCGTCAAAAACTCCTCGCTGGCGGCGGCCATCGGCTATCCCGATATGGTGTCCCTGTTCGCCGGAACCGTGCTTAATCAGACCGGACAAGCTATTGAGACGATTGCCATTACTATGTCGGTATACCTGATTATCAGCCTGAGCATTTCGCTGCTGATGAATATCTATAACCGCCGTATGGCGCTGATTGAGCGTTAAGGAGCCATGATGACAAAAGCACTTCTGTCACCGTCTTCCCGCCCCGTCGGCGCAGGGAAAAACCCGGCGGTTGTCTGGGCGCGTAAAAACCTGTTCTCCAGCTGGTCCAACACTCTGCTGACGCTATTCTGCCTGTGGCTGCTGTGGAAGCTTCTGCCGCCGCTGATCGACTGGGTATTTTTGCAGGCGAACTGGGTCGGCAGCACCAGAGCGGATTGTACGAAATCCGGCGCCTGTTGGGTCTTTATCCGTGAGCGCTTCGGACAGTTCATGTATGGGCTCTATCCGCACGATCAGCGCTGGCGAATCCACCTGGCGCTGGTTATCGGCGTGCTGACGATTATCCCGATGTTCCTGAAAAGGCTCCCGCAGCGCGGACGTTATATTGCCTGCTGGGCCGTGCTGTATCCGCTGATCGTCTGGTGGCTGCTGTATGGCGGCTTTTTCGGCCTCGATCGCGTTGAGACCCGGCAGTGGGGCGGACTGACCCTGACGCTGATTATTGCCTCGGTGGGCATCGCCGGCGCGCTTCCCTGGGGCATTCTGCTGGCGCTGGGGCGTCGCTCGACCATGCCCGTGGTCCGCATTCTGTCAGTTATTTTTATTGAATTCTGGCGCGGCGTGCCGCTCATCACCGTACTGTTTATGTCCTCGGTGATGCTCCCCCTGTTTATGTCGGAAGGCACCAGCATCGACAAGCTTATCCGCGCGCTGGTCGGCGTGATTCTGTTCCAGTCAGCCTATGTGGCGGAAGTCGTGCGCGGCGGCCTGCAGGCCTTACCAAAAGGGCAATATGAAGCTGCGGAATCGCTGGCGCTGGGATACTGGAAAACGCAGGGGCTGGTGATTTTACCTCAGGCGCTGAAGCTGGTTATCCCAGGGCTGGTGAATACCATCATCGCCCTGTTTAAAGACACAAGCCTGGTGATCATCATCGGGCTTTTCGATCTGTTCAGCAGCGTGCAGCAGGCTACCGTTGATCCGGTATGGCTTGGGATGTCCACCGAGGGATATGTGTTTGCCGCACTGATCTACTGGATCTTCTGCTTTAGCATGTCGCGCTACAGCCAGCACCTGGAAAAGCGCTTTAACACCGGGCGTACACCGCACTGAGGACACTATGAGTCAAACGATCTTACAACCGGCCGACGCGATGATTACGCTGGAAAACGTGAATAAATGGTACGGCCAGTTCCATGTATTAAAAGACATTAACCTGAACGTTAAGCACGGTGAGCGTATTGTGCTGTGCGGTCCCTCAGGATCGGGAAAATCGACGACTATCCGCTGTATTAACCATCTTGAAGAGCATCAGCAGGGGCGGATTGTTGTCGATGGCATCGAGCTCAACGAGGATATCCGCAATATCGAGCGCGTCCGTCAGGAAGTCGGGATGGTGTTTCAGCACTTCAATTTATTTCCCCACCTGACCGTGCTGCAAAACTGCACGTTGGCCCCTATTTGGGTGCGAAAAATGCCGAAAAAGGAAGCGGAAGCCCTGGCGATGCACTACCTGGAGCGGGTACGTATTACTGAGCACGCCAACAAGTTTCCTGGCCAGATCTCCGGCGGCCAGCAGCAGCGTGTCGCCATTGCGCGTTCGCTGTGCATGAAGCCGAAAATTATGCTGTTCGATGAACCTACCTCCGCGCTGGACCCGGAGATGGTAAAAGAGGTACTTGATACGATGATTGGTCTTGCGCAGTCGGGGATGACGATGCTCTGCGTCACGCATGAGATGGGTTTTGCCAGAACCGTTGCTGACCGGGTTATCTTTATGGATCGCGGTGAAATTGTGGAACAGGCGCCGCCAGACGAATTCTTTGCCCACCCGAAATCAGAACGTACGCGGGCATTTCTGTCGCAGGTTTTGCATTAGCAGAAAGCAAAAAGGCCATCCTTTCGGATGGCCTTTTTGCTTGTTTGATGTCTGGCAGTTCCCTACTCTCACATGGGGAGACCCCACACTACCATCGGCGCTACGGCGTTTCACTTCTGAGTTCGGCATGGGGTCAGGTGGGACCACCGCGCTTTTGCCGCCAGACAAATTCTTTTTAACTTGCCGAACTTTAACCTTAAAAACTGGTGCTGATACCCAGAGTCGAACTGGGGACCTCACCCTTACCAAGGGTGCGCTCTACCAACTGAGCCATATCAGCACACTAAATTTGATGCCTGGCAGTTCCCTACTCTCACATGGGGAGACCCCACACTACCATCGGCGCTACGGCGTTTCACTTCTGAGTTCGGCATGGGGTCAGGTGGGACCACCGCGCTTTTGCCGCCAGGCAAATTCTGTTATCTGTATCAGGCTGAAAATCGTCTCAAATCCGCCAAAACATCTTCGGCGTTGTAAGGTTAAGCCTCACGGTTCATTAGTACCGGTTAGCTCAACGCATCGCTGCGCTTACACACCCGGCCTATCAACGTCGTCGTCTTCAACGTTCCTTCAGGACTCTCAAGGAGTCAGGGAGAACTCATCTCGGGGCAAGTTTCGTGCTTAGATGCTTTCAGCACTTATCTCTTCCGCATTTAGCTACCGGGCAATGCCATTGGCATGACAACCCGAACACCAGTGATGCGTCCACTCCGGTCCTCTCGTACTAGGAGCCAGCCCCCCTCAATTCTCCAGCGCCCACGGCAGATAGGGACCGAACTGTCTCACGACGTTCTAAACCCAGCTCGCGTACCACTTTAAATGGCGAACAGCCATACCCTTGGGACCTACTTCAGCCCCAGGATGTGATGAGCCGACATCGAGGTGCCAAACACCGCCGTCGATATGAACTCTTGGGCGGTATCAGCCTGTTATCCCCGGAGTACCTTTTATCCGTTGAGCGATGGCCCTTCCATTCAGAACCACCGGATCACTATGACCTGCTTTCGCACCTGCTCGCGCCGTCACGCTCGCAGTCAAGCTGGCTTATGCCATTGCACTAACCTCCTGATGTCCGACCAGGATTAGCCAACCTTCGTGCTCCTCCGTTACTCTTTGGGAGGAGACCGCCCCAGTCAAACTACCCACCAGACACTGTCCGCAACCCGGATCACGGGTCCACGTTAGAACATCAAACATTAAAGGGTGGTATTTCAAGGTTGGCTCCATGCAGACTGGCGTCCACACTTCAAAGCCTCCCACCTATCCTACACATCAAGGCTCAATGTTCAGTGTCAAGCTATAGTAAAGGTTCACGGGGTCTTTCCGTCTTGCCGCGGGTACACTGCATCTTCACAGCGAGTTCAATTTCACTGAGTCTCGGGTGGAGACAGCCTGGCCATCATTACGCCATTCGTGCAGGTCGGAACTTACCCGACAAGGAATTTCGCTACCTTAGGACCGTTATAGTTACGGCCGCCGTTTACCGGGGCTTCGATCAAGAGCTTCTCCCTAAGGATAACCCCATCAATTAACCTTCCGGCACCGGGCAGGCGTCACACCGTATACGTCCACTTTCGTGTTTGCACAGTGCTGTGTTTTTAATAAACAGTTGCAGCCAGCTGGTATCTTCGACTGATTTCAGCTCCACCCGCAGGGGCTTCACCTACATATCAGCGTGCCTTCTCCCGAAGTTACGGCACCATTTTGCCTAGTTCCTTCACCCGAGTTCTCTCAAGCGCCTTGGTATTCTCTACCTGACCACCTGTGTCGGTTTGGGGTACGATTTCGTGTTACCTGATGCTTAGAGGCTTTTCCTGGAAGCAGGGCATCTGTCACTTCAGCACCGTAGTGCCTCGTCATCACGCCTCAGTGTTGAAGTGCTCCGGATTTGCCTGGAACACACACCTACACGCTTAAACCGGGACGACCGTCGCCCGGATGACATAGCCTTCTCCGTCCCCCCTTCGCAGTAACACCAAGTACAGGAATATTAACCTGTTTCCCATCGACTACGCCTTTCGGCCTCGCCTTAGGGGTCGACTCACCCTGCCCCGATTAACGTTGGACAGGAACCCTTGGTCTTCCGGCGAGCGGGCTTTTCACCCGCTTTATCGTTACTTATGTCAGCATTCGCACTTCTGATACCTCCAGCAACCCTCACAGGCCACCTTCAACGGCTTACAGAACGCTCCCCTACCCAACAACACATAGTGTCGCTGCCGCAGCTTCGGTGCATGGTTTAGCCCCGTTACATCTTCCGCGCAGGCCGACTCGACCAGTGAGCTATTACGCTTTCTTTAAATGATGGCTGCTTCTAAGCCAACATCCTGGCTGTCTGTGCCTTCCCACATCGTTTCCCACTTAACCATGACTTTGGGACCTTAGCTGGCGGTCTGGGTTGTTTCCCTCTTCACGACGGACGTTAGCACCCGCCGTGTGTCTCCCGTGATAACATTCTTCGGTATTCGCAGTTTGCATCGGGTTGGTAAGTCGGGATGACCCCCTAGCCGAAACAGTGCTCTACCCCCGAAGATGAATTCACGAGGCGCTACCTAAATAGCTTTCGGGGAGAACCAGCTATCTCCCGGTTTGATTGGCCTTTCACCCCCAGCCACAAGTCATCCGCTAATTTTTCAACATTAGTCGGTTCGGTCCTCCAGTTAGTGTTACCCAACCTTCAACCTGCCCATGGCTAGATCACCGGGTTTCGGGTCTATACCCTGCAACTTAACGCCCAGTTAAGACTCGGTTTCCCTTCGGCTCCCCTATTCGGTTAACCTTGCTACAGAATATAAGTCGCTGACCCATTGTACAAAAGGTACGCAGTCACCCCATTAAGAGGCTCCCACTGCTTGTACGTACACGGTTTCAGGTTCTTTTTCACTCCCCTCGCCGGGGTTCTTTTCGCCTTTCCCTCACGGTACTGGTTCACTATCGGTCAGTCAGGAGTATTTAGCCTTGGAGGATGGTCCCCCCATACTTCAGACAGGATACCACGTGTCCCGCCCTACTCTTCGAGTTCACAGCGTGTGCATTTTCGTGTACGGGGCTGTCACCCTGTATCGCCGGACTTTCCAGACCGTTCCACTAACACACGCGCTGATTCAGACTCTGGGCTCCTCCCCGTTCGCTCGCCGCTACTGGGGGAATCTCGGTTGATTTCTTTTCCTCGGGGTACTTAGATGTTTCAGTTCCCCCGGTTCGCCTCATTAACCTATGGATTCAGTTAATGATAGTGTGACGGATCACACTGGGTTTCCCCATTCGGACATCGCCGGGTCAAAGGTTCATATCACCTCGCCGGCGCTTTTCGCAGATTAGCACGTCCTTCATCGCCTCTGACTGCCAGGGCATCCACCGTGTACGCTTAGTCGCTTAACCTCACAACCCGAAGATGTTTCTTTCGATTCATCACCGGCTTGCGATAATTTGAGAGACTCGAACACACCATTAAAGATGTGTCGTTTCAATTTTCAGCTTGATCCAGATTTTTAAAGAGCAAATATCTCAAACGTGACTCGGAAGTCAGTTTTGAGATACTGAGGCAGGCGACTTTCACTCACACAACCAGCAAGTGGCGTCCCCTAGGGGATTCGAACCCCTGTTACCGCCGTGAAAGGGCGGTGTCCTGGGCCTCTAGACGAAGGGGACACTGAAGTCTGCTTCGGCAAGACGCCTTGCTTTTTACTTTTCATCAGACAATCTGTGTGAGCACTACAAAGGCAGGTTCTTTAAGGTAAGGAGGTGATCCAACCGCAGGTTCCCCTACGGTTACCTTGTTACGACTTCACCCCAGTCATGAATCACAAAGTGGTAAGCGCCCTCCCGAAGGTTAAGCTACCTACTTCTTTTGCAACCCACTCCCATGGTGTGACGGGCGGTGTGTACAAGGCCCGGGAACGTATTCACCGTGACATTCTGATTCACGATTACTAGCGATTCCGACTTCATGGAGTCGAGTTGCAGACTCCAATCCGGACTACGACATACTTTATGAGGTCCGCTTGCTCTCGCGAGGTCGCTTCTCTTTGTATATGCCATTGTAGCACGTGTGTAGCCCTGGTCGTAAGGGCCATGATGACTTGACGTCATCCCCACCTTCCTCCAGTTTATCACTGGCAGTCTCCTTTGAGTTCCCGGCCTAACCGCTGGCAACAAAGGATAAGGGTTGCGCTCGTTGCGGGACTTAACCCAACATTTCACAACACGAGCTGACGACAGCCATGCAGCACCTGTCTCACGGTTCCCGAAGGCACTAAGGCATCTCTGCCGAATTCCGTGGATGTCAAGACCAGGTAAGGTTCTTCGCGTTGCATCGAATTAAACCACATGCTCCACCGCTTGTGCGGGCCCCCGTCAATTCATTTGAGTTTTAACCTTGCGGCCGTACTCCCCAGGCGGTCTATTTAACGCGTTAGCTCCGGAAGCCACTCCTCAAGGGAACAACCTCCAAATAGACATCGTTTACGGCGTGGACTACCAGGGTATCTAATCCTGTTTGCTCCCCACGCTTTCGCACCTGAGCGTCAGTCTTCGTCCAGGGGGCCGCCTTCGCCACCGGTATTCCTCCAGATCTCTACGCATTTCACCGCTACACCTGGAATTCTACCCCCCTCTACGAGACTCAAGCCTGCCAGTTTCGAATGCAGTTCCCAGGTTGAGCCCGGGGATTTCACATCCGACTTGACAGACCGCCTGCGTGCGCTTTACGCCCAGTAATTCCGATTAACGCTTGCACCCTCCGTATTACCGCGGCTGCTGGCACGGAGTTAGCCGGTGCTTCTTCTGCGAGTAACGTCAATCACTGCGGTTATTAACCACAATGCCTTCCTCCTCGCTGAAAGTACTTTACAACCCGAAGGCCTTCTTCATACACGCGGCATGGCTGCATCAGGCTTGCGCCCCATTGTGCAATATTCCCCACTGCTGCCTCCCGTAGGAGTCTGGACCGTGTCTCAGTTCCAGTGTGGCTGGTCATCCTCTCAGACCAGCTAGGGATCGTCGCCTAGGTGAGCCGTTACCCCACCTACTAGCTAATCCCATCTGGGCACATCTGATGGCATGAGGCCCGAAGGTCCCCCACTTTGGTCTTGCGACGTTATGCGGTATTAGCTACCGTTTCCAGTAGTTATCCCCCTCCATCAGGCAGTTTCCCAGACATTACTCACCCGTCCGCCACTCGTCACCCGAGAGCAAGCTCTCTGTGCTACCGTTCGACTTGCATGTGTTAGGCCTGCCGCCAGCGTTCAATCTGAGCCATGATCAAACTCTTCAATTTAAAAGTTTGATGCTCTTAGAATTAAACTTCGTAATGAATTACGTGTTCACTCCAGAGACTTGGTATTCATTTAGTGTCCGAGGACATTAAGAATCCATGTCACTTTGAGTGCCCACACAGATTGTCTGATAAATTGTTAAAGAGCAGTTGCGACGCGCTTCAGCGCTCTGTCGCGAGGTGGCGTATATTACGCTTTCCTCTTTCAGAGTCAACCCTGATTTTCAGGATTTTTTCTCTTCGTTGCTACGACCATCTGGTGAAGTGTTTCACGTTGTCGTCTCAACGGAGGCGCATTATAGGGATCCCAGTTTTTAGCACAAGTGTTTTTTAGATCTTTTTTTCCAACTGCTGTTTTTTCACTCTTTTTGCTGCGATCCCGTACGATCTGCTTATTTTTTGAGGCGAATCCCGCCCTTATAAGGCGATAATACCCTTCTGAGCGATCGTAATTGAGGTAATCATGTCTGCAAATATCCGTCCCTATAAAACCATATGCCCCACTCTGGGCCAGCGCATAATGATCGACGCCACCAGCGTCGTCATTGGCGACGTCCGTCTTGCCGACGATGTCAGTATCTGGCCGTTGGTCGCGATTCGCGGCGACGTTAACTATGTCGGGATCGGTCCTCGCACCAATATTCAGGATGGCAGCGTTCTGCACGTGACCCACAAATCCTCTTATAACCCTGAAGGTAACCCGCTGGTTATCGGCGCCGACGTCACCGTTGGACACAAGGTCATGCTGCACGGCTGCACCATAGGAAATCGGGTGCTTGTCGGGATGGGGTCTATCGTACTCGACGGCGCGGTGATTGAAGATGATGTCATGATTGGGGCAGGTAGCCTGGTGCCGCAAAACAAGCGCCTGGAAAGCGGCTACCTTTACCTCGGCAGCCCAGTAAAACAGATCAGGCCGTTAAGAGACGACGAACGGGAGGGGTTGAAATACTCGGCGAACAACTATGTGAAATGGAAAGACGAGTATCTGGATCAGGACAACCAGATCCAGCCCTGATCGTCTTCGCAATTATCACGAATCGCCGCTTCCGCTTCATCCTCAAGATCCCAGCGATGAAGCCTGAAAGCCTCTAACCACTGTGCTGGCGTATCCCCACCGAAGCGATGCGCCAGCGTCACAGCGCCGACGGCGCAGGTCATCTGCATCCCGTTGACCAACGCCGGGAAGCAGATGCAATGCTTTTGCGCATCCCACATTTCTCGATCGGGAAACTGGATCGCCTGATTCATCGGGCAAGCTCCTGCCCAAGCGCAGCGATCACCGGCTCCGTCTGCGGCAAGACGCCATGCCACAGTAAAACCGCATGCGCCGCCTGGGCCACCAGCATACCGAGCCCGTCAGCACAATGTTTTGCCCCGTGCTGCTCACACCATGCAAGGAACGGCGTGGTTCCTTTCTGATAGAACATGTCATAACAGTAGACGGTCGGGTGGATCAGCGATGCTGGAATGGCCGGGACATCCCCGCTTATTCCGCTGGAGGTCGCATTAATGATGAGGTCGAATTCACACTCCGCCAGCGCCTCCATCGCTATCGCCCCGACGCTCCCCGTGTGGGCAAAGAGGTTCGCCAGCTCGCGCGCCCGGGAAAAGGTACGGTTGGCGATCGTTACCGCGCAGTTCAGCGATAAAAGCGGCAAAATGACGCCGCGCGCCGCGCCGCCAGCGCCAATCAGCAAAATACGGCAGCCCGGCCTGATAAAGGAGAGCCGTTCCAGGTCGCTTAGCAGGCCGATACCGTCGGTGTTGTCCCCCAGCAGGCGGCCATCCTCCAGACGCTTGAGCGTATTCACCGCTCCGGCGAGCGCCGCGCGCTCGGTCAGCTCATCGGCTCTGGCGAAGGCCTCTTCTTTAAACGGCACCGTCACGTTGGCGCCCTTGCCGCCCTGGCGAAAGAACGCATCAAGGGTATTCAGGAAATCATCCAGCGGCGCCAGTACGCGACCATAAGGATGTTCAATCTTCAGCTGCTGCGCAAAACACTGATGAATAAAGGGCGACTTGCTGTGAGCAATCGGGTTACCAAATACCGCGTAAGTTTCCATCGTATTACCCCTGGCGGAAGAGTTCGCCCGTCAGGGCATCGCGAATTTCAGAAGGGTTCAGGCGCCCTCCGGTTTCACCGACAACGACCGGAAAATGCTCACCGAACTGCGCAAGCACCTCTGCCGTTGTCCGGCACGGCGGGAGCCCGGTAAGGTTCGCGCTGGTGGAAACCAGCGGTTTGCCATAGGCCTCGCATAGCGCCACCACCAGCGGATGGTCGGTAACCCGTACGGCAAGAGAATCAAACTTGCCGGTAAGCCAGCGCGGCGTTTGCTCACGGGCAGGAAAGACAAAGGTGACCGGACCCGGCCAGCGGGCGAATACCGCCTCGCGCTGCGCCGGCGTCAGCACTGAGTCATCAATATAGGGCTTCAGTTGCTCAAAGCTCGCCGCGATCAGAATCAACCCTTTCTCGACGGGACGTTGCTTAAGCTCAAGCAGGCGCATGACCGCAGTTTCACTGTCCGGATCACATCCGACGCCAAATACGGCTTCGGTGGGATAGGCGATAACATTTTTATTGTTCAGCGCCGCAACGGCACGCGCGATGGACTCTGTTTGCAGGTTACTGTTCACTGATTTGTTCCGCCGGTATCGGCTTTCCACATTGTTTACTGGCACAAAAGCGCTTCACGCCCTGTGCCGTTTTCTTTTCAATAAGCAGCGGGTAATGGCACTCGGGGCACTCCCCGGCTACAGGCTTAGCGTTAATAACAAACTGGCAATCCGGGTAGCGATCGCAGGAATGGAAGGTTTTACCGAAGCGCGAACGGCGCTGAACCAGATGGCCCTCATGGCACTGCGGACACGCGATGGAGGTGTCGTCAGGCTTATCGATAAGTTCCGTATGCTCACACTCCGGGTAGCGGCTGCAGCCGATGAACATCCCGAAGCGCCCCTGCCTAAGCACCAATTCAGCGCCGCAGGCAGGACATAGCTGCCCCTCCAGAACCTTAACGATATGTCCGTCCGCCTGGCTCTTCAGGGGACGGACATAATCACATTCTGGATAATGGGAACAACCGAGAAACGGTCCGTGCTTACCGGACCGAATAACCAGTTCGGCCCCGCACTGCGGGCAGGGCTCATGTTTACGCACCGAAAACAGTGCTGATTTGGCCATAACAACTCTTGTAGCTGCAAAATTAGTGCAGCATACCTTCATTCACTTCGAAGAGTAACTCTTCCATTTGTTGATACGCATTTTCACAGCCCGGGATATTAAACAGAACCATCAGAATGACCCATTTCAGATCTTCCAGCTCAAATTCTGCGGTATCCAGCGCCATGACTCGCTCAATCACCATTTCACGCGTTTCGAGGTTCAGCACCTGAATCTGTTCCAGGAATAACAAAAATCCCCGGCAACTGGCATCTAACCTTTCACACTCTTCAGCCGTATAAATACGTACGGAGAGCGGATCCGAAGCGAGCTGCATCGGTTCGGCAAGGCCTTCCTGATAATCAGCTAACTTCTCAAGCCATAACAAAGCGTTATAAATGTCTTCCCGATCAAACCCCGCATCGGTAAGATCCCGTGTCAGTTTGTCCTGATCCACCCGCATTTCTGCTTCATTGTGGATATAAGTCTCAAACAAATACATGAGTACGTCGAACATGGCATGCCCTCCTTAATCGGACATAGCCGCCGGGTACAGCTGCGATCCATCCTGCTAACTCCAGTTCAAGCAGCTGGGCTACCGTTTCTGGCACAGGTTGGCCGGCACGTTCAGCGACAACGTCAACAGGTGTTACCTCATCTCCTACGTTAGCCAGGAGTGCCGGAAATGGCAATGCTACCTCTTCCGTATCTATGGAATAATTTGAGAATTCAGTCCTGTCTGGCAACCAGCGTAAACCATACTGCAAGCTTTCAAGAATCTCCTCCGCCGACGTCACCGGCGTGGCGCCCTGCTTGATCAGCCAGTGCGGTCCTTCACAGCCTGGATTGCCCAGCGGCCCGGGGATCGCATACACCTCCCTTCCCTGTTCGGCGGCGATGCGCGCCGTCACTAAAGAGCCGCTTTTTATCGCCGCTTCAACCACCAGCACGCCCCGGCTGAGCCCGCTGATGATCCGGTTGCGTCGGGGGAAATGCGGCGCCCGTGGCGGTTGATCGAGAGGAAACTCCGACACCAGCGCACCGCCGCTGTCGAGGATGTGTTGGGCAAGCGATGCGTGACAGCGAGGATAGTGATGAAACAGGCCATTGCCGAGAACCGCAACGGTTTTACCGCCGACGGCCAGCGCGGCACGGTGCGCGACGCTGTCGATACCCCGCGCCAGCCCGCTGGTTATCGTCAGCTGATGCCTCGCCAGCGTTTCACAAAACACGCATCCCCAGCGTTCGCCATACCAGCTGTGATTGCGGCTGCCGACGACGGCCAGCTGCTGGGATGACAGCAGCTCCGGCGGCCCGGCGACAAAAAGCGCGGCGGGGTAATCGACGATAGCGCGAAGCGACTCGGGGTATAAAGGGTCCGTCGCCAGCAGCAGATGGCGATCGTGCGCATCAAGCCAGCGCAGCGTTTTTTCCACTGACGATTCAGGAAACGCCATAAACTGGGCAAACTGTTTTGCCGTCAGAGGGGCGTTTTCAGGCACCAGCTTCCCGGCTGCGGCTAAGGAAATGAGTTTTTCGGCAGCCTCACGCATCCGCTCGCCGTATAACCCATTGACCGACATTAGACGAATCCAAATTTCAGTGGGCGCCATCTCCCTCTCTCCTTGCCATAAGCGGCTCCGGCAATCCTTGCGATTGGTCAGTGATGCTGTCAATCAGAGGGGGATTTGTCTAGAATAGAGGTAATAATCTTTCCAACTCCTGAACTCAACTCTGGATAACTATGGCAGTTTTGCAAGTGTTACACATTCCGGACGAGCGCCTTCGCAAAGTCGCCGAGCCGGTACAAGAAGTAAATGCAGAGATTCAGCGTATCGTTGATGATATGTTCGAAACGATGTACGCCGAAGAAGGCATTGGTCTGGCTGCTACCCAGGTGGATATCCATCAGCGTATCATCGTTATCGATGTTTCTGAGGATCGCGAACAGCAGCTGGTCCTGATTAACCCTGAGCTGATTGAGAAAGACGGCGAAACGGGCATCGAAGAAGGCTGTCTGTCCGTCCCTGAACAGCGCGCGCTGGTGCCTCGCGCCGAAACGGTAAAAGTCCGCGCGCTCGATCGTGACGGCAAGCCGTTTGAATTAAACGCCGATGGCCTTCTGGCTATCTGTATCCAGCACGAAATGGATCATCTGGTAGGTAAGCTGTTTATCGATTATCTGTCCCCGCTGAAACAGCAGCGTATTCGCCAGAAGGTCGAAAAACTGGATCGCATGAAAGCCCGTGCTTAAGGACAAGAACTAACGTGTCAGAATCACTTCGCATCATTTTCGCTGGTACCCCTGACTTTGCAGCGCGTCATCTTGACGCGCTGTTGTCGTCCGGCCACCAGGTCGTCGGCGTGTTCACTCAGCCCGACAGGCCCGCGGGCCGCGGTAAAAAACTCATGCCAAGCCCGGTCAAAGTGCTGGCGGAAGAAAAAGGTCTGCCGGTTTTCCAACCCGTCTCGCTGCGTGCGCAGGAAAACCAGCAGCTCGTTGCCGCGCTCAATGCCGACGTTATGGTTGTGGTGGCCTATGGCCTGATTCTGCCTAAAGCCGTGCTGGATATGCCGCGCCTGGGCTGCATCAACGTTCATGGTTCGCTGCTGCCGCGCTGGCGCGGCGCGGCGCCAATTCAGCGTTCGCTGTGGGCTGGCGACGCCGAAACCGGCGTGACCATCATGCAGATGGATGTTGGTCTGGACACCGGCGATATGCTCTACAAGCTGTCCTGCCCGATTACCGCCCAGGACACCAGCGCGACGCTGTATGACAAACTGGCCGAACTGGGGCCGCAGGGGCTTATCGCCACGCTAAAACAGCTGGCGGAGGGCGCAACGCGACCCGAAGTTCAGGATGAATCACAGGTTACCTATGCGGAGAAGCTGAGCAAAGAGGAAGCCCGCGTCGACTGGACGCTTTCCGCGGCTCAAATTGAACGCTGCATCCGGGCATTTAATCCGTGGCCGATGAGCTGGCTGGAAATCGACGGTCAACCGGTAAAAGTATGGCAAGCGGCGGCGCTCCCGGGCCCTGTCAACGCCGAGCCGGGCACAATCCTCGACGCCAGCAAGCAGGGTATTCAGGTCGCAACAGGCGACGGTATTCTGAGTCTGCAATCGCTCCAGCCTGCGGGCAAAAAAGCGATGAGCGCCCAGGATCTGTTGAATTCACGCCGGGAGTGGTTTATTCCCGGTAACCGTCTCGCCTGATATTAATTATCTCTAAAGCCCGGTACTGCCGGGCCTTTTCATTTTTGCGCTTATGAAAAAACATCAAAACTTACGCAGCCTGGCCGCCCAGGCCGTTGAACAAGTCGTAGAGCAGGGCCAGTCGTTAAGCAACGTTCTGCCGCCTTTACAGCAGAAAGTCGCCGACAAAGACCGGGCGCTGCTGCAGGAGCTGAGCTTTGGCGTGCTACGCACGCTCCCACAGCTGGACTGGTTGATTACTCAACTGATGTCCCGCCCGATGACCGGAAAACAGCGCACCGTCCACTATCTGATTATGGTGGGTCTGTACCAGCTGCTGCATACCCGTATCCCTGCGCATGCCGCGCTCGCCGAAACGGTTGAGGGCGCCGTCGCTATCAAACGTCCTCAGCTAAAAGGGCTGATAAACGGCGTACTGCGCCAGTTCCAGCGTCAGCAGGAGGCGCTGCTGGCCGAGTTCGCGACCAGCGACAGCCGCTTCCTGCATCCGGACTGGCTGGTTAAACGCATCAGAAAAGCCTACCCGCAGCAGTGGCAGGCCGTTCTGGAGGCCAATAACCAGCGCCCGCCAATGTGGCTGCGCGTCAACCGCACGCATCATACCCGTGATGCCTGGCTGACTCTGCTGGAAACGTCCGGGCTTAAAGGGTATACCCATCCACGCTACCCAGACGCGGTAAGGCTCGAAACACCGACGTCCGTTCAGGCGTTGCCCGGGTTTGATGCCGGATGGGTCACCGTGCAGGACGCCTCAGCCCAGGGCTGTATGCGTTTTCTGATGCCGGAAAACGGGGAGACAATCCTCGATCTCTGCGCGGCGCCCGGCGGTAAGACCACCCATATTCTGGAAGTGGCTCCTGAGGCGAACGTTCTGGCCGTCGATATTGATGAGCAAAGGCTTTCCCGCGTGTATGACAACCTCAAGCGTCTGGGCATGAAGGCCGAGGTTAAGCAGGGTGACGGCCGCTATCCGTCGCAGTGGTGCGATGGGCGACAGTTCGATCGTATTCTGCTGGATGCACCCTGCTCCGCGACGGGCGTTATCCGCCGTCACTCCGACATAAAATGGCTGCGCCGCGACCGCGATATCGCCGAGCTTGCGCTGCTGCAGGCGCAAATTCTGGATGCCGTCTGGCCACACCTGAAGCCTGGCGGTACGCTGGTTTATGCGACATGCTCCATTTTACCGGAGGAGAACGCGGAGCAGATCGCGGCCTTCCTGAAGCGTACCGGCGACGCGGTACTCAGCGAAACAGGAACGCCGGAGCAACCCGGGCTGCAAAATCTCCCGGCGGCAGATGAAGGTGACGGCTTCTTTTACGCTAAGCTCATCAAACGGTAACAGGATAACGGGCGACGACTGATGAAAATTATCATTCTTGGGGCCGGACAGGTCGGCGGTACGCTGGCAGAAAACCTGGTAGGCGAGAACAACGATATCACCATTGTCGATACCAATGGCGATCGTCTGCGCAGCCTGCAGGATAAGTTTGACCTGCGCGTCGTTCAGGGCCATGGTTCACACCCGCGCGTCCTGCGCGAGGCGGGGGCGGACGATGCCGACATGCTGGTTGCCGTAACCAGTTCAGATGAAACGAACATGGTCGCCTGCCAGGTGGCCTACTCCCTGTTCAATACGCCAAACCGCATTGCGCGCATCCGCGCGCCGGACTATGTCCGCGATGCGGAGAAGCTTTTTAATTCCGATGCCGTCCCCATCGATCACCTTATCGCACCAGAACAGCTGGTCATTGACAGCATATACCGTCTGATTGAGTATCCGGGCGCGCTGCAGGTGGTTAACTTCGCCGAAGGCAAAGTGAGCCTCGCGGTGGTGAAGGCCTACTATGGCGGCCCGCTGGTCGGTAACGCGTTGTCGACCATGCGTGAACACATGCCGCATATCGACACCCGTGTCGCGGCGATTTTTCGCCATGACAGACCTATCCGTCCCCAGGGCTCAACCATTGTCGAAGCCGGCGATGAGGTCTTCTTTATCGCCGCCTCGCAGCATATTCGCGCGGTGATGAGCGAGCTCCAGCGTCTCGAAAAACCGTATAAGCGGATTATGCTGGTCGGCGGAGGGAACATCGGGGCAGGGCTCGCGCGTCGTCTTGAAAAAGACTATAGCGTGAAGCTTATCGAGCGCGATCAGCAGCGGGCATCTGAGCTGGCTGAAAAATTGCAGAATACCATCGTCTTCTACGGTGATGCGTCGGATCAGGAGCTGCTGGCAGAAGAGCATATCGATCAGGTCGATCTGTTTATCGCCGTCACCAACGATGACGAGGCCAATATTATGTCCGCCATGCTCGCCAAGCGCATGGGCGCCAAGAAGGTGATGGTACTCATCCAGCGTCGCGCCTATGTAGACCTGGTGCAGGGCAGCGTCATTGATATTGCTATCTCGCCTCAGCAGGCAACCATTTCGGCTCTGCTGAGCCACGTACGTAAAGCGGATATCGTCGGCGTGTCTTCGCTTCGGCGCGGCGTCGCTGAGGCCATCGAAGCGGTGGCCCACGGCGACGAAAGCACGTCACGCGTGGTTGGCCGGGTTATCGACGATATTAAGCTGCCGCCGGGTACGATTATTGGCGCCGTCGTACGGGGTAATGAGGTTCTTATTGCGAACGATAATTTGCGTATCGAGCAGGGCGATCATGTAATTATGTTCCTGACGGATAAAAAATTTATTACCGACGTCGAGCGGCTTTTCCAGCCAAGCCCCTTCTTCCTGTAATTCCCCAGGGCGCCCCAACGGCGCCCTTTTTATTAACCCCTGAAATATGAAGGGGTTAATAATTATCTGCTGAGCAACGCTGTGTAATGGAAAATGACTAAACATTTGTTAAACTAATAAATGTCAGCAGGTTCAAGGAGAATAAAATGAGCTTTATTAAAGAGTTTCGCGAATTCGCGATGCGTGGAAATGTTGTCGACCTGGCGGTGGGTGTCATTATCGGCGCAGCATTCGGTAAGATTGTCTCGTCGCTGGTTGCCGATATTATTATGCCGCCGCTCGGGCTTCTGATTGGCGGTGTAGACTTCAAACAGTTCGCCATCACGCTACGCGCAGCGCAGGGAGATGTACCGGCCGTCGTCATGCACTATGGCGTATTTATTCAGAATATTTTTGATTTCGTCCTCGTCGCCTTCGCCATCTTTATGGCAATTAAGCTGATGAACCAGCTCAACCGTAAAAAAGAAGAGCCCGCAGCCGCGGCAGCGCCGTCAAAAGAAGAAGTTCTGCTTACCGAGATTCGCGATCTGCTGAAAGAACAAAACAAGCGTTCGTAATCAGGCCGCAGAAAGCAGAAGGCCAGTGGTAAAAAAGCGAATCACTTTCTTGCCACTGGCCTCCCAGTTACCCCGGTTACCTTGTTTTCCTTTGCGCTGATAGCTTCCTTTCCCCTTCTTATTTTTCTCCACGCGCTGTCGAAACAGCGGATCGTGCAATAACGCTTCTATCGCATTATCCTTAATTTGCCCTTTGGTGTGCTGATACCGGCTCATGGTGTCTCCAGATGTGAGTGTAAATCGCCGCGAGTGTAGTCCTGGGTCTGAAAATAATCAACACCCAGGTTTGCTGGTTTCCGCGCCCTGCTCAAGGGCTTCAAGAATCGAGCAGTAAACGCTGCTGTGCGCGGTGCCGCAGCAGGCGTCGTTCAGTCGCTGCAGCGAGCGCCGCATCGTTTGTAATTCTTCAATACGCGCTTCCACTTCGCTTAGCCGTGCCTGAACGATCCCTTTCGACTCCTGACAGGTATGATGTTCAGGATCGATACGGATCGACAATAATTCGCGGATCGCCTCAAGGGTAAATCCGAGCTGACGGCCGTGACGGATAAAACGCAAGCGCTGCAGGTCGCTGTCCGTATACAGGCGAAAGCCGCCTTCGGTGCGAATATCATGATCCATCATCTGCTGCTTTTCGTAATAACGAATGGTATCCGGCGTTACGCCCGCCAGCTTCGCCAGTTCGCCAATGCGATACATAGTATTACTCCTCGGAGATTTTATGCGTGAGCTTATCAGCATACGCGCCATGAAGAAAATCCGTACTCAGCCCGGCCTGCCGCAGCTTCACTTCAAGCAGCGTCAGACGTTTGCTGACCTCCTGGTACCGCGGATCTTCCCGTCGAATACCCTTCAGTATGTCGAGTAACTCGATCGCTTCTTTGCGTTGTTCAAGCTCCGGTGGCAAACAGCCGGAATTTTTGAGCAACCGATAGCCCGCGCGCAGTTCGATAGGGACATGGGAATCATCATCCAGCGCCAGCGGTTCACCGCTGCCGGGAAGATTATTCAGCTCGCCCTTGCGCATAGCATCAACGATATGACGTTCCGCCCACTGGTCGAGCAACCACATGGCAACACCCCGAGGTGAACAAAAAGAATACAGATATTGTAGGTAAGTGGGGGCTCTGAGGATATAAAAAAACCCGCCGGGGCGGGTTTTTTTAATTCACTGCAGATTACTCTGCAGCTGCTTCTGCTTTCGGCTCAGCACGATCAACCAGCTCGATGTATGCCATCGGCGCGTTGTCGCCTGCACGGAAGCCACACTTCAGAATGCGAGTGTAACCACCGGCGCGGCTCGCGAAACGCGGGCCCAGCTCGTTAAACAGTTTTGCCACGATCTCGTTATCACGAGTACGGGCGAATGCCAGACGACGATTAGCAACGCTATCAGTCTTGGCAAGAGTAATCAGCGGCTCAACTACGCGACGCAGCTCTTTCGCTTTAGGCAGGGTCGTCTTGATGATCTCATGACGAACCAGTGAACCTGCCATATTGCGGAACATAGCCTGGCGATGGCTGCTGTTGCGGTTCAGTTGACGACCACTCTTACGATGGCGCATGACCTTATCCTTCTCAGTAAAACCTTAACCTGTGATCCGGTTACTCGTCAGCAATGCTTGCCGGCGGCCAGTTTTCCAGGCGCATGCCCAGAGACAGACCACGAGAGGCCAGCACGTCTTTAATCTCGGTAAGAGATTTTTTACCCAGGTTCGGCGTTTTCAGCAACTCAACCTCGGTACGCTGTACCAGATCACCGATATAGTGGATAGCTTCTGCCTTGAGGCAGTTAGCAGAGCGGACAGTCAATTCCAGATCGTCAACAGGGCGCAGCAGGATCGGATCGAATTCTGGTTTCTCTTCTTTCACTTCCGGCTGACGTACATCACGTAAGTCAACGAAAGCTTCCAGTTGTTCTGCCAGGATGGTTGCCGCACGACGAATCGCCTCTTCAGGATCGATTGTGCCGTTGGTTTCCATTTCGATGACCAGCTTGTCCAGGTCGGTACGCTGTTCTACACGCGCAGCTTCAACATTGTAGGCAATACGCTCTACAGGGCTGTAGCAGGCGTCGACCAGCAGACGGCCGATTGGGCGCTCATCTTCTTCCGAATGAATTCGGGCAGAAGCCGGCACATAACCGCGACCGCGCTGAACTTTGATACGCATATTGATAGATGCGTTCTCATCAGTCAGGTGGCAGATCACGTGCTGCGGCTTGACGATTTCGACATCACCGTCGTGGGTAATGTCGGCTGCAGTCACAGGGCCAATGCCAGATTTATTCAGAGTAAGAATAACTTCATCTTTGCCCTGAACTCTCACCGCCAGCCCTTTCAGGTTGAGCAGGATTTCAAGGATATCTTCCTGAACGCCTTCTTTGGTGCTGTACTCGTGCAGTACACCATCAATCTCAACCTCGGTCACCGCGCAACCCGGCATCGATGAGAGCAGAATACGGCGCAGTGCGTTACCCAGAGTATGGCCGAAGCCACGCTCTAAAGGCTCAAGGGTCACCTTGGCGTGCGTCGAACTCACTTGCTCGATATCGACCAGGCGCGGTTTTAGAAACTCTGTCACAGAACCCTGCATTGTGTCCTCTCTTTGGTACTAAGCTTTACTTGGAGTAAAGCTCGACGATCAGGTGTTCGTTAATGTCCGCAGACAGATCAGAACGCTCCGGCTGACGCTTGAACGTACCTTCCATCTTGCCAGCATCAACTTCCAGCCAGGTTGGCTTTTCACGCTGCTCAGCCAGCTCCAGAGCGGCTTTCACGCGAGATTGCTTTTTCGCTTTCTCACGAACGCTGACAACGTCATTCGCTTTAACCTGATAAGAAGCGATGTTAACAACACGACCGTTTACCATAATTGCTTTGTGGCTAACCAGCTGGCGTGCTTCTGCACGAGTGGCGCCGAAGCCCATACGGTATACAACGTTGTCCAGACGACCTTCCAGCAGAGCCAACAGGTTTGCACCGGTGTTGCCTTTCAGACGTGCTGCTTCTTTGTAGTAGTTACGGAACTGACGCTCCAGCACACCGTAGATACGGCGAACTTTTTGCTTTTCACGCAACTGCACACCATAGTCAGACAGACGCGGTTTACGCGCACCGTGCTGGCCAGGAGCTTGTTCAATTTTACACTTGGTATCGATCGCGCGAACGCCAGACTTAAGGAATAAGTCGGTGCCCTCACGACGGCTCAGCTTGAGCTTAGGACCCAAATATCTTGCCATTTTCTTTCTCCAACAAACCTGGAAAACGAAGCGTTATACGCGACGTTTCTTCGGCGGACGACAACCGTTATGAGGGATCGGAGTCACATCAGTAATGTTAGTGATGCGGAAACCAGCGGCGTTCAGAGCACGAATAGTAGATTCGCGGCCTGGACCCGGACCTTTAACCATAACTTCCAGATTCTTGATACCGTATTCTTTAACGGCATCTGCACAACGCTCTGCAGCAACCTGAGCTGCGAACGGAGTGGATTTGCGAGAACCACGGAAACCGGAACCACCGGCTGTTGCCCAACCCAATGCGTTACCCTGACGATCAGTAATAGTAACGATGGTGTTGTTGAAAGAAGCATGGATATGAGCCACGCCGTCAGAGACTTGCTTTCTTACACGTTTACGTGCACGAATTGGTGCCTTTGCCATTATTCAATCACCCCGATTATTTCTTGATCGGTTTGCGCGGACCCTTACGGGTACGTGCGTTGGTCTTGGTACGCTGACCGCGAACCGGGAGACCACGACGATGACGCAAACCGCGATAGCAACCAAGATCCATCAGGCGCTTGATGCTCATGCTAATTTCACGGCGCAGATCACCTTCAACGACAAATTTGGCAACTTCGTCACGCAGCGTGTCGATTTGTCCTTCAGACAGCTCACTGATCTTAACATTTTCAGCGATACCCGCAGCAGCCAGGATGGCTTTAGAACGGGTCTTGCCGACGCCGTAGATCGAAGTTAATGCGATCACAGCATGTTTCTGATCAGGAATGTTAATGCCTGCTATACGGGCCACTATGCACTCCTACTATTTAATATGTACGCACCATGCTGAAAAGCCCGTTTTCAGGATACTCAAATGGAAACGTACAGACATACAAAAGATTGGCTGGCTAATCTAGCCAGCTCAATCCAACTTTGCAAGAAAAATATGCGAAAAAATCAGCCTTGGCGCTGTTTATGCTTCGGCTCGGCACTGCAAATCACGCGGATGACGCCATCACGCTTAACGATTTTGCAGTTACGGCATAATTTCTTGACGGAAGCACGAACTTTCATTTTTACTCTCCGTAACTTCTCGGGCGACCAGTTAGCGGCCGTAGCCTTTCAGGTTCGCCTTCTTCAATGCAGACTCATACTGACTGGACATCATCAGAGTTTGCACTTGAGCCATAAAGTCCATAATCACGACGACAACGATAAGCAGCGAAGTCCCACCGAAGTAGAACGGCACTTTCATTGCATCACGCATGAACTCCGGGATCAGGCAGATAAAAGTGATGTACAACGCACCGACCAGGGTCAGACGAGTCATTACTTTATCGATATACTTCGCCGTTTGCTCTCCCGGACGAATTCCTGGTACAAATGCACCGGACTTCTTCAGGTTATCTGCTGTTTCACGCGGGTTGAAGACCAACGCCGTGTAGAAGAAACAGAAGAAGATGATTGCAGACGCATAGAGTAACACATAAAGCGGTTGCCCAGGCTGCAAATACAGCGAAATTGTTGTCAGCCAGTTCCAACCAGTACCGCCCCCGAACCATGACGCGATGGTCGCCGGGAACAGAATAATACTGGAAGCGAAAATTGCCGGGATTACCCCCGCCATATTCACTTTCAGCGGTAAATGTGTGCTCTGTGCAGCATAGACACGACGACCCTGTTGACGTTTCGCGTAGTTTACCACAATGCGGCGTTGACCACGTTCAACGAAGACAACAAAGAAGGTCACTGCAAATACTAATACTGCAACCAACAGCAACAGGAGGAAGTGCAGGTCGCCTTGACGCGCTTGCTCGATAGTGTGGGCGATGGCTGGCGGGAGACCCGCAACGATACCAGCGAAGATAATGATCGAGATACCGTTACCGATACCACGCTCAGTAATCTGTTCGCCGAGCCACATCAGGAACATAGTTCCTGTGACCAGACTTACAACAGCGGTGAAATAGAATGCAAAGCCTGGGTTAATCACCAGGCCATGCATACCAGGCATATTCGGCAGACCGGTAGCAATACCGATCGACTGGAATATCGCCAGCACCAGAGTGCCGTAGCGGGTGTACTGGCTGATCTTACGACGGCCAGATTCCCCTTCCTTCTTGATCTCCGCCAGCGTCGGGTGAACCACCGTCAGCAGCTGGATAATAATCGATGCCGAAATGTACGGCATGATACCCAGAGCAAAGATAGAAGCACGGCTGAGAGCACCACCAGAGAACATGTTGAACATTTCAATGATGGTGCCTCGCTGTTGCTCAAGCAGTTTGGCAAGTACAGCGGCATCAATACCAGGGATCGGAATAAAAGAGCCAATACGGAACACAATCAGCGCACCGATTACAAACAACAGTCTGCGTTTCAGCTCGCCTAAGCCACCTTTGGCACTTTGAAAATCTAATCCCGGTTGTTTAGCCATCTGCTACTTATTCCTCGATTTTACCGCCAGCAGCTTCGATAGCAGCACGAGCGCCTTTAGACACACGCAGGCCACGAACAGTTACCGGACGAGTTACCTCACCAGCCAGGATCACTTTCGCGAACTCGATCTGGATACCGATAATGTTAGCTGCTTTCAGCGTGTTCAGGTCTACTACGTCGCCTTCTACTTTAGCCAGATCGGACAGACGAATTTCTGCCGTGATCATTGCTTTACGAGAAGTGAAACCGAATTTCGGCAGACGACGGTACAGAGGCATCTGACCACCCTCGAAACCGCGACGTACGCCACCGCCAGAACGAGACTTCTGACCTTTGTGACCACGACCACCGGTTTTACCGAGGCCAGAACCGATACCACGACCCAGGCGTTTACCCGCCTTTTTGGAGCCTTCGGCCGGAGACAGAGTATTTAAACGCATCTCTTACTCCTCAACTTTAACCATGAAGGAAACCGCGTTGACCATACCACGAACAGCAGGAGTATCCTCACGCTCTACGGTGTGGCCAATACGACGCAGACCCAGGCCAAGCAGCGTTGCCTTGTGTTTCGGCAGACGACCGATTGCACTGCGGGTTTGAGTAATTTTAATAGTCTTTGCCATGGTCATTACCCCAGAATTTCTTCAACGGATTTACCACGCTTGGCAGCGACCATTTCTGGAGAATTCATATTTTCCAGGCCATCGATAGTTGCACGAACCACGTTAATCGGGTTGGTGGAACCATACGCTTTAGCCAGAACGTTATGAACTCCAGCGACTTCCAGAACGGCGCGCATTGCACCACCGGCGATGATACCGGTACCTTCGGAAGCCGGCTGCATGAATACACGAGAACCCGTGTGAACACCTTTAACCGGGTGCTGCAGGGTGCCGTGGTTCAGCGCGACGTTAATCATATTGCGACGGGCTTTTTCCATCGCTTTCTGGATCGCTGCTGGAACTTCACGCGCTTTACCGTAACCAAAACCAACGCGACCGTTACCATCGCCAACTACAGTCAGAGCTGTGAAGGAGAAAATACGACCACCTTTAACGGTTTTAGATACGCGGTTTACCGCGATCAGCTTTTCCTGCAGTTCGCCAGCTTGTTTTTCGATGTGAGCCATCTTACACCTCTACCTTAGAACTGAAGGCCAGCTTCACGGGCAGCATCTGCCAGTGCCTGGACACGACCATGATATTGGAACCCGGAACGGTCAAAGGACACATCTTTAATGCCTTTTTCCAGAGCGCGTTCAGCGACAGCTTTACCCACAGCTGCGGCCGCGTCTTTGTTACCGGTGTACTTCAGTTGTTCAGCGATAGCTTTTTCTACAGTAGAAGCAGCTACCAGAACTTCAGAACCGTTCGGTGCAATTACCTGTGCGTAAATATGACGCGGGGTACGATGTACCACCAGGCGAGTTGCGCCCAGCTCTTTGAGCTTGCGGCGTGCGCGGGTCGCACGACGGATACGAGCAGATTTCTTATCCATAGTGTTACCTTACTTCTTCTTAGCCTCTTTGGTACGCACGACTTCGTCGGCGTAACGAACACCCTTGCCTTTGTAAGGCTCAGGACGACGGTAGGCGCGCAGATCTGCTGCAACCTGGCCGATCACCTGCTTATCAGCGCCTTTCAGCACGATTTCAGTCTGAGTCGGACATTCTGCAGTGATACCCGCCGGCAGCTGATGGTCAACTGGGTGAGAGAAACCTAAAGCCAGGTTTACTACGTTCCCTTTGACCGCTGCACGATAACCTACACCAACCAGCTGCAGCTTCTTAGTGAAGCCTTCGGTAACACCGATAACCATTGAGTTCAGCAGGGCACGCGCGGTACCAGCCTGAGCCCAGCCATCCACGTAACCATCACGCGGACCGAAGGTCAGAGCATTATCAGCATGTTTAACTTCAACAGCATCGTTGAGAGTACGAGTCAGCTCGCCGTTTTTACCTTTGATCGTAATAACCTGACCGTTGATTTTTACATCAACGCCGGCAGGAACAACGACCGGTGCTTTAGCAACACGAGACATTTTTTCCTCCGATTAGGCTACGTAGCAGATAATTTCGCCACCAAGACCAGCCTGGCGCGCTGCACGATCAGTCATAACACCTTTAGAGGTAGAAACAACCGCGATACCCAGACCCGCCATAACTTTCGGCAGCTCATCTTTACGTTTGTAGATGCGCAGACCTGGGCGACTGACACGCTGAATGCTTTCTACAACAGCTTTACCCTGGAAGTACTTCAGAGTCACTTCCAGTTCCGGCTTGGTGTCGCCTTCAACTTTAAAATCTTCAATAAAACCTTCTTCCTTCAGCACGTTGGCGATTGCCACTTTCAGCTTGGAGGAAGGCATGGTGACCGCAGCTTTGTTCGCGGCCTGACCGTTACGGATACGGGTCAGCATATCCGCGATCGGATCTTGCATGCTCATCTGTCTTTACTCCCGTGATTCAATTGGTGACAATTACCAGCTAGCCTTTTTCAGACCCGGGATTTCACCGCGCATTGCGGCTTCACGGACCTTGATACGGCTCAACCCGAACTTCCGCAGGAAACCATGCGGACGACCAGTTTGACGGCAGCGGTTACGCTGACGAGACGGGCTGGAATCACGCGGCAGAGACTGCAGCTTGAGAACAGCATTCCAACGATCTTCGTCGGAAGCGTTCACATCAGAAATGATCGCTTTCAGTTCAGCGCGTTTAGCGAAGAATTTATCAGCTAAAGCTACGCGCTTTACTTCGCGTGCTTTCATTGATTGCTTAGCCATTCAGTAACCCTACCTTACTTGCGGAACGGGAAGTCAAAGGCAGCCAGCAGAGCACGGCCTTCTTCGTCAGATTTCGCAGTAGTGGTAATGGTAATATCCAAACCACGCACGCGGTCGACTTTATCGTAGTCGATTTCTGGGAAGATGATCTGCTCACGGACACCCATGCTGTAGTTACCACGGCCATCGAATGACTTAGCGGACAGGCCACGGAAGTCACGGATACGCGGTACAGCAATAGTGATCAGGCGCTCAAAGAACTCCCACATGCGTTCGCCACGCAGAGTTACTTTACAGCCGATCGGATAGCCCTGACGGATTTTGAAGCCTGCAACTGATTTGCGTGCTTTGGTGATCAGCGGTTTTTGACCGGAGATTGCTGCCAGGTCAGCTGCTGCGTTATCCAGCAGTTTCTTGTCAGCGATCGCTTCACCAACACCCATGTTCAGGGTGATCTTCTCGACCCGAGGGACTTGCATGACAGAATTGTAGTTAAACTCAGTCATGAGTTTCTTAACTACTTCGTCTTTGTAGTAATCATGCAGTTTCGCCATCGTACTACTCCAAATTACTTGATAGTTTCGCTGTTAGACTTGAAGAAACGGACTTTTTTGCCGTCTTCGAATCTAAAGCCTACACGGTCAGCCTTGCCGGTTGCCGCATTGAAGATTGCAACGTTAGAAACCTGAATAGCAGCTTCTTTTTCAACGATGCCACCCGGTTGGTTCAGAGCCGGAACCGGCTTCTGGTGTTTCTTAACCAGGTTGATACCTTCAACAATGACCTTGCCGGAAGACAGGACATTCTTAACTTTACCGCGCTTACCTTTATCTTTACCGGTTAACACGATAACTTCGTCATCACGACGGATTTTCGCTGCCATGATTCGCTCCTTAGAGTACTTCTGGTGCCAGAGAGATAATTTTCATGAACTTCTCGTTACGAAGTTCACGAGTTACCGGCCCAAAAATACGCGTACCGATAGGCTGCTCGCTGTTATTGTTTAAAATAACGCATGCATTACCATCGAAGCGAATGACAGAACCGTCCGGGCGACGAACACCCTTCTTGGTGCGCACCACTACCGCCTTCAGCACATCACCTTTTTTGACCTTACCACGCGGAATTGCTTCTTTGATGGTGATCTTGATGATGTCGCCTACGCCTGCGTAGCGACGGTGCGAGCCACCCAGAACCTTGATACACATTACGCGACGTGCACCGGAGTTGTCGGCGACGTTCAGCATAGTCTGTTCTTGGATCATTTCAGTGCTCCGCTAATGTCAACTACTACTGAGACCCGAAATCAGGTCGTTAAAAAAGCCCCATATCGGGGGCGCGGCATTATAACACCGCTCAAACGATATGGGTAGAAAAAATAAACGGCCCATCGCTGAGCCGTTTATTCGTATCGAGAATGCGTACTGTATTACAGAACCGCTTTCTCTACAACGCGAACCAGCGTCCAGGACTTAGTCTTGGACAGCGGACGGCATTCGCGGATTTCAACCACGTCACCGATACCGCATTCGTTGTTCTCGTCATGTACGTGCAGTTTGGTCGTACGCTTGATGAATTTACCGTAGATCGGGTGTTTCACAAAACGTTCGATAGCAACAACAATGGATTTCTCCATTTTGTCGCTAACTACGCGACCTTGCAGAGTACGGATTTTATCGGTCATTACGCACCCGCCTTCTGAGTCAGTAAAGTCTTAACGCGTGCGACATCACGACGCACTTGCTTCAACAGGTGAGTCTGTTGCAGCTGGCCACTTGCAGCCTGCATGCGCAGGTTGAACTGTTCGCGCAGCAGATTCAGCAGCTCAGTGTTCAGCTCTTCAACGCTTTTTTCACGCAGCTCTTTTGCTTTCATTACATCACCGTCTTAGTTACAAAGGTGGTTTTGATAGGCAGTTTCGCTGCTGCCAGGCCGAAGGCTTCACGGGCCAGCTCTTCCGGAACACCGTCCATTTCATACAGGACTTTACCCGGCTGAATCAAGGCAACCCAGTACTCCACGTTACCTTTACCTTTACCCATACGAACTTCCAGCGGCTTTTCGGTGATCGGTTTGTCCGGGAATACACGGATCCAGATCTTACCTTGACGCTTAACTGCACGGGTCATTGCACGACGTGCTGCTTCGATCTGACGTGCAGTCAGACGACCACGGCCAACAGCTTTCAGACCGAAAGTGCCGAAGCTAACATCCGTACCCTGCGCCAGACCACGGTTGCGGCCTTTGTGCACTTTACGGAATTTTGTACGCTTTGGTTGTAACATCAGCGACGCTCCTTATTTACGGCCTTTACGCTGCTGCTTTTTAGGTTGAGCAGCCGGTTCCGGTTGTTCAACAGCAGCCATACCACCCAGGATCTCACCTTTGAAGATCCATACCTTAACGCCGATTACACCATAAGTGGTGTGCGCTTCAGAGGTGTTGTAGTCGATGTCAGCACGCAGAGTGTGCAGCGGAACGCGACCTTCACGGTACCATTCGGTACGTGCGATTTCCGCGCCGCCCAGACGGCCGCTAACTTCAACTTTGATACCTTTAGCGCCCAGACGCATTGCGTTCTGTACAGCACGCTTCATCGCACGACGGAACATAACGCGACGTTCCAGCTGAGAAGTAATGCTGTCAGCAACCAGTTTTGCGTCCAGTTCAGGTTTACGCACTTCGGCGATGTTGATCTGTGCAGGAACGCCAGCGATATCCGCTACGACCTTGCGCAGTTTTTCTACGTCTTCGCCTTTCTTACCGATAACGATGCCCGGGCGAGCGGTGTGAATGGTCACACGGATGCTCTTAGCCGGACGCTCGATAACGATACGAGATACGGACGCTTTAGCCAGTTCCTTAGTCAGGTACTGACGTACTTTAAAGTCGCTGTCCAGGTTGTCAGCGAATTCTTTGGTGTTCGCAAACCAGGTTGAGTTCCATGGTTTTACAATACCCAGGCGAATACCATTAGGATGTACTTTCTGACCCATTGCTAGTCTCCAGAGTCTCAGCGATCGGACACAACCACAGTGATGTGGCTGGTGCGCTTCAGGATGCGATCTGCACGACCTTTTGCACGCGGCATAATGCGCTTCATGCTCGGGCCTTCGTCTACGAAAATTTTCGCAACTTTCAGATCGTCAATGTCAGCGCCATCGTTGTGTTCAGCGTTAGCAATGGCAGATTCCAGAACTTTCTTGACCAGTACAGCCGCTTTCTTATTGGTGTAGGTCAGAATATCCAGGGCCTGCGACACTTTCTTACCGCGAATCAGGTCAGCAACAAGGCGAACCTTCTGAGCAGAAGAACGAGCATGGCGATGTTGAGCTAAAGTTTCCATCTCTTCCTCCTACCTTATTTCTTCTTCGCTTTTTTATCAGCAGCGTGGCCGCGATAAGTACGAGTCGGTGCGAATTCACCCAGTTTGTGACCGACCATTTCGTCGGAAACAAATACTGGAACGTGCTGACGACCATTATGGACAGCGATGGTCAAACCGATCATGTTAGGAAAGATCGTTGAACGACGGGACCAAGTGCGCAGGGGCTTCTTGTCTCCGCTTTCCACCGCTTTCTCTACCTTCTTCAGCAAGTGCAGGTCAATAAAAGGACCTTTCTTGAGAGAACGTGGCATGGCTTATCCTCTAAAATTATTTGCTACGGCGACGTACGATGAATTTATCAGTACGCTTGTTGCTGCGGGTCTTCTTACCTTTGGTCTGAACGCCCCACGGAGTTACCGGGTGCTTACCAAAGTTACGACCTTCACCACCACCATGTGGGTGGTCGACTGGGTTCATCGCAGTACCGCGAACGGTAGGACGAACACCACGCCAGCGTGCAGCACCTGCTTTACCCAGAACGCGCAGCATATGCTCAGCATTGCCAACTTCGCCCAGAGTAGCGCGGCACTCTGCTTCGACTTTACGCATTTCACCAGAGCGCAGACGCAGGGTGACATAAGCACCGTCACGAGCAACGATCTGAACGTAAGTACCAGCGGAACGTGCCAGCTGACCGCCTTTACCTGGTTTCATTTCTACGTTATGAACGGTAGAACCCACCGGGATATTGCGCATCGGCAGGGTGTTGCCTGCTTTGATTGCAGCATCAACGCCAGACTGAATCTGGTCGCCAGCTTTCAGGCCTTTAGGGGCCAGGATGTAACGGCGTTCGCCATCTTTGTACAGAACCAGCGCGATGTTCGCGGAACGGTTCGGATCGTACTCAAGACGCTCAACAACTGCCGGGATACCGTCTTTGTTGCGTTTAAAGTCAACAATACGATAAGCCTGCTTGTGGCCACCACCGATGTGACGAGTGGTGATACGGCCATTGTTGTTACGACCACCGGATTTGCTGTTTTTTTCCAGCAGCGGAGCAAAAGGTTTGCCCTTGTGCAGCTCTGGGTTAACCACTTTAACGACGTGGCGACGACCCGGAGATGTCGGTTTACATTTAACAACTGCCATTGTATTACTCCTCCGACTTACTCAGCGCCGCCAACGAAGTCCAGATTCTGGCCTTCTTCCAGGGTGACGTAAGCTTTTTTCCAGTCGCTACGACGACCGACACGCTGTCCGTGACGCTTCACCTTGCCTTTAACAACCAGGGTACGTACGGTATCAACTTTGACTTCAAACAGTTTCTGCACAGCAGCTTTGATTTCTGCTTTAGTCGCGTCTTTAGCAACTTTGAGAACGATGGTGTTTGTTTTTTCCATCGCAGTAGACGCTTTTTCAGAAACGTGCGGTGCGCGCAGCACCTTCAGCAGACGTTCTTCACGAATCATGCCAGCATCTCCTCAACTTGCTTAACAGCATCAGCAGTCATTACGACTTTGTCGAAGGCGATCAGGCTAACCGGGTCGATACCAGTCGCGTCACGTACGTCAACCTTGTGCAGGTTACGTGCGGCCAGGAACAGGTTCTCGTCCAGCTCACCGGTGATGATCAGCACATCTTCCAGAGCCATGTCTTTCAGTTTCTGTGCCAGCAGCTTGGTTTTCGGCGCTTCAACAGAGAACTTCTCGACAACGATCAGACGATCCTGACGTACCAGTTCGGACAGAATGCTTTTCAGCGCGCCGCGGTACATCTTTTTGTTAACTTTTTGACTGTGGTCCTGCGGACGAGCAGCGAAGGTTACGCCACCGGAACGCCAGATCGGGCTCTTGATAGAACCAGAACGCGCACGGCCGGTACCTTTCTGGCGCCACGGTTTTTTACCGGAACCAGTTACTTCAGCACGGGTCTTCTGAGCACGAGTACCCTGACGAGCACCAGCTGCGTAAGCAACAACAACCTGATGTACCAGCGCTTCGTTGAAATCACGACCGAAGGTAGTTTCGGAAACAGTCAGCGCGCTCTGCGCGTCTTTCAATACTAATTCCATTGCTATCTCCTCACGCCTTCACAGCTGGTTTAACGATCAGGTCGCTACCGGTTGCACCCGGGACAGCACCTTTAACCAGCAGCAGGTTGCGCTCAGCGTCAACACGTACTACGTCCAGGCTCTGAACGGTTACACGCTCGTTACCCAGCTGACCTGCCATTTTCTTGCCTTTGAACACTTTGCCCGGAGTCTGGTTCTGACCGATAGAACCCGGAACGCGGTGAGACAAGGAGTTACCGTGAGTAGCGTCCTGGGTACGGAAGTTCCAGCGCTTAACGGTACCAGCGAAACCTTTACCTTTAGAGGTGCCGGTTACGTCAACTTTTTTAACTTCAGCAAACAGTTCAACGCTAATGCTCTGACCTACGGTGAACTCTTCGCCTTCAGCCAGACGGAATTCCCACAGACCACGGCCAGCTTCTACGCCAGCTTTAGCGAAGTGACCCGCTTCCGGCTTGGTTACACGGTTAGCTTTTTTAGCACCGGTGGTAACCTGGATAGCACGGTAGCCGTCGTTAGCCAGATCTTTAACCTGAGTAACGCGGTTTGCTTCAACTTCGATTACGGTTACTGGGATAGAAACGCCATCTTCAGTGAAGATGCGGGTCATGCCCACTTTTTTACCGATTAAACCAATCATTGTATCAACCTCTCAATCGCTCGATGACCTGATTAACCCAGGCTGATCTGCACGTCTACACCGGCAGCCAGATCCAGACGCATCAGAGCATCAACGGTTTTCTCGGTTGGCTCAACGATGTCAACCAGACGCTTATGAGTGCGGATTTCGTACTGATCGCGCGCGTCTTTGTTAACGTGCGGGGAGATCAGAACGGTAAAGCGCTCTTTGCGGGTCGGCAGCGGGATCGGACCACGGACTTGCGCACCAGTGCGCTTAGCAGTCTCGACGATTTCCGCGGTTGATTGATCGATCAGACGATGATCAAACGCTTTCAGGCGGATACGGATTCTTTGGTTCTGCATGAGACCAGAGCTCCAATTATTTTATAAACGAAAATGATTACTCCTCTAGCCCATTACGATTGATGGGTGAGTGTAACCGTTCTTGCGTAGTTCCCCGATTGGGAACATTGTTTGACAGTAAAATTTACTGTCAGGGTTCATATCGAACCTGCCGTCAATTTTGACAAGCCCGCGCATTATACGCAAATTACAGCGCGAAGCAAGCGGTGTTTATAAAATCAGCAACGCTGAAGTGCGGCGGTGATTCCCGGCGCGACGGCAAGTCATGTAACGCAGGCAGTATGAGCGGAAGCCCTCACGCATTGTCGGTAACGGACGTTTGCCAGACCGGGACGTACGCCCTCACACTCCTGGCAACGCTGTTGCTGGACAACCATGATGATAACCGCCCTCCCCTTCCTGCTGATTTACCTGATGCTGAATGTCGCTCTGAGCCTTTGCGATCTCAAACGTCACCTTTTGCCCGATGCGCTTACCTGCCCGCTGCTCTGGTTCGGGCTGCTTTTTAATCTTGTCTGCCATGAAGCGCGGTTGCCGCAGGCCGTCCTCGGCGCCATCGCCGGCTATTGCGCATTCGCAGCGGTGTACTGGGGATATAAGCTCATTCGAAAACGGGAAGGGCTGGGATACGGCGATGTTAAACTGCTGGCTGCGCTGGGCGCCTGGCATGGCGGGTCGCTGCTTCCCTGTCTTGTCACGCTGGCGTCGGCTCTGGCGCTGTTGACTCTGGGGGTTCAGATGGCCCGCAGGCGATCCCTGCAGGCAATAAAAAACCCGCTGCCGTTTGGGCCATATCTGGCGGCAGCGGGTCTTATCTGCGGGTGGAAGAACCTGCTTATTCTTCCACTTTAATTTGCGACTGGAGGTAGTTTTGCAGGCCGATTTTACCTATCAGATCCAGCTCGGTTTCAAGCCAGTCGATGTGCCCTTCTTCATCCTTCAGAATTTCGATCATCATGTCACGGCTGACGTAGTCATGCACGCTGTCAGCATAGGCGATCGCTTCACGCAGGTTCTTTGCCCCATCCAGCTCTAGCGCCAGATCGGAACGCAGCATCTCTTCGACATCTTCGCCAATCCCGAGCTTACCGAGATCCTGCAGATTGGGAATCCCCTCAAGAAACAGAATACGCTCGATGTATTTATCGGCGTGCTTCATTTCATCAATGGATTCGTGATATTCAACATCGTTGAGGCGCATCAGGCCCCAGTTCTTAAACATTCTCGCATGGAGAAAGTACTGGTTTATCGCGACAAGCTCATTTCCCAATAATTTATTGAGATAATTTATGACCTTAACATCACCTTTCATTTTGTAGTCCCTCCGCTTCCACTCATTGAAGCGTAGATCGGGCTACCGGGATGTCAAAAAAAGATTAGACCTCAGGCAATCTCTTTATATTCCGGCATCTGCGTTAATTCATCTTGCATGATTTCACGCGCGGCGCGAACGCATTTACCGCATTGATTTCCCACAGGAATAAATTTACGGAGCTGCTGGAAGGATTGCGGATGGAACTGACGTACAGCCTGGCGAATTTTTTTATCGCTTACACCATTACACAAACAAACGTACATGATCGCTCCCGTTCAATTTATGCGCAAAGTGTAAATGAGAATAGTTATAATTACAATAGCACAAATAAGGAACCGGTGCGGTGAGACGCCAATAAAATGCGATCAAATGTGTCGTCGTAAATAACAGACAACAAAAAGGGCGCCGAAGCGCCCTTTTTAATTCGGGGATAATAAATTATTAGCCCAGAACTTTCGCTACAACGCCCGCGCCAACGGTACGGCCGCCTTCACGGATTGCGAAACGCAGACCATCGTCCATCGCGATCGGGTGGATCAGGGTAACAACCATTTTGATGTTGTCGCCCGGCATTACCATCTCTACGCCTTCCGGCAGTTCGATGGTGCCAGTCACGTCAGTTGTACGGAAGTAGAACTGCGGACGGTAGCCTTTGAAGAACGGAGTGTGACGGCCGCCTTCGTCTTTGGACAGGATGTACACTTCAGATTCGAACTTGGTGTGCGGGTTGATGGTGCCCGGCTTCGCCAGTACCTGACCACGTTCGATTTCTTCACGTTTGATACCACGCAGCAGAACGCCAACGTTCTCACCCGCACGGCCTTCATCCAGCAGTTTGCGGAACATTTCAACGCCAGTACAGGTAGACTTCGCAGTCTCTTTGATACCAACGATTTCAACTTCTTCGCCAACTTTGATGATACCGCGCTCTACACGACCGGTAACAACGGTACCACGACCGGAGATGGAGAATACGTCTTCGATCGGCAGCAGGAACGGCTTGTCAATCGCACGCTCTGGTTCCGGGATGTAAGAATCCAGGAAGCCAGCCAGTTCGATGATTTTCGCTTCCCACTCTGCTTCGCCTTCCAGCGCTTTCAGAGCAGAACCACGAACGATCGGCGTGTCGTCGCCCGGGAAATCGTACTGAGACAGCAGTTCACGCACTTCCATCTCAACCAGTTCCAGCAGCTCTTCGTCATCAACCATGTCGCATTTGTTCAGGAACACGATGATGTACGGAACGCCTACCTGACGACCCAGCAGGATGTGCTCACGGGTCTGCGGCATCGGGCCGTCAGTCGCAGCAACAACCAGGATCGCGCCGTCCATCTGCGCAGCACCGGTGATCATGTTTTTAACATAGTCGGCGTGGCCCGGGCAGTCTACGTGCGCGTAGTGGCGAGTCGGGGTGTCATATTCAACGTGAGAGGTGTTGATGGTGATACCACGAGCTTTTTCTTCCGGCGCGTTATCGATCTGGTCGAATGCGCGAGCGGAACCACCGTAGGTTTTAGCCAGAACGGTAGTGATGGCAGCGGTCAGGGTAGTTTTACCATGGTCAACGTGGCCGATAGTGCCGACGTTGACGTGCGGTTTTGTACGTTCAAATTTTTCTTTAGACACGGCTATATTCCTTACTATAGTGCTCTCCCCTTCAGGAGAGAGCACGGGACTTTGGTTTTAACCCTGCGGCTTATTTACCACGGGCTTCAATAACGGCCTGAGCAACGTTGTTCGGCGCATCATCATACTTCAGGAATTCCATGGTGTATGACGCACGACCTTTGGTCAGAGAACGCAGCTGAGTTGCGTATCCGAACATTTCAGACAGCGGTACTTCAGCGTGGATCTTAACGCCAGTCACTTCAGTTTCCTGACCGCGCAGCATACCACGACGACGGCTAAGGTCACCGATAACGTCACCAGTGTTCTCTTCCGGCGTTTCTACTTCAACCTTCATGATCGGCTCAAGCAGAACAGGTTTTGCTTTCTTAAAGCCTTCTTTAAAGGCGATAGAAGCTGCCAGTTTAAACGCCAGCTCGGAGGAGTCAACGTCATGGTAAGAACCGAAGTGCAGACGCACGCCGAGATCAACTACCGGGTAACCCGCCAGCGGACCTGCTTTCAGCTGCTCCTGGATGCCTTTATCAACGGCCGGGATGTATTCGCCAGGAATTACACCACCTTTGATGTCGTTGATGAACTCGTAACCTTTCGGGTTAGAGCCCGGCTCCAGCGGGTACAGGTCGATCACAACGTGACCGTACTGACCACGACCACCAGACTGCTTGGCGTGTTTACCTTCAACATCGGTAACTTTCGCGCGAATCGCTTCACGGTAAGCAACCTGAGGTTTACCGACGTTCGCTTCAACGTTGAATTCACGCTTCATACGGTCAACGATGATGTCGAGGTGCAGTTCACCCATACCAGCGATGATGGTCTGGTTAGATTCTTCGTCAGTCCATACGCGGAAAGACGGGTCTTCTTTCGCCAGACGGCCCAGAGCCAGACCCATTTTTTCCTGGTCAGCTTTGGTTTTCGGTTCTACTGCGATGGAGATTACCGGCTCCGGGAATTCCATACGTTCCAGAATGATCGGCGCATCCGGGTCACACAGGGTGTCACCAGTAGTTACGTCTTTCAGACCGATAGCTGCAGCGATGTCGCCAGCGCGAACTTCTTTGATCTCTTCACGCTTGTTAGCGTGCATCTGAACGATACGACCGAAACGCTCACGTGCAGATTTCACGGAGTTCAGTACGGTATCGCCAGAGTTAACCACACCGGAGTACACACGGAAGAAGGTCAGGTTACCAACGAACGGGTCGGTAGCGATTTTGAACGCCAGCGCAGAGAACGGCTCGTCGTCGCTTGCGTGACGCTCAGCCGGAGTATCTTTACCGTCGTCCAGAATACCGTTGATCGCAGGAACGTCAGTCGGCGCCGGCAGGTAATCAATTACCGCATCCAGCATTGCCTGAACACCTTTGTTCTTGAACGCAGAACCACAGGTTACCAGGATGATTTCGTTGTTCAGAACGCGCTGACGCAGAGCTTTTTTGATCTCTTCTTCAGTCAGTTCTTCACCACCCAGGTATTTTTCCATCAGCTCTTCAGAAGCTTCAGCTGCGGATTCGATCAGGTTCTGGTGCCATTCGTCAGCCAGGTCCTGCATGTCAGCCGGGATATCTTCGTATTCGAAGGTAACGCCCTGATCTGCATCGTTCCAGTTGATGGCTTTCATTTTCACCAGGTCAACAACGCCGGTGAAACCTTCTTCAGCACCAATTGCCAGCTGCAGCGGAACCGGGTTCGCGCCCAGACGGCTTTTGATCTGACCAACAACTTTCAGGAAGTTAGCGCCCATACGGTCCATTTTGTTAACGAACGCGATGCGCGGAACTTTATATTTGTTAGCCTGACGCCATACGGTTTCAGACTGCGGCTGAACACCACCAACTGCGCAGTAAACCATTACCGCACCATCAAGAACACGCATGGAACGTTCTACTTCGATAGTGAAGTCAACGTGCCCCGGGGTGTCGATGATGTTTACGCGGTGCGGTTCATACTGTTTAGCCATACCAGACCAGAATGCAGTAGTCGCTGCAGAGGTAATGGTAATACCACGCTCCTGCTCCTGCTCCATCCAGTCCATGGTAGCGGCGCCGTCGTGAACTTCACCGATTTTGTGGTTTACACCGGTGTAGAACAGAATACGTTCGGTAGTAGTGGTTTTACCGGCGTCGATGTGCGCACTGATACCGATGTTACGGTAGCGTGCGATGGGTGTTGTACGAGCCATTTGATTCCTCGTTTATTTCTTTAGGCGTTCAGTTAAGTTATCCAGAGCGGGCGGCTTACCTGAAGCGCCCGCCTGGTGACTATGACTCCGAAGGGATTACCAACGGTAGTGAGCGAACGCCTTGTTGGCTTCGGCCATACGGTGAACGTCTTCACGTTTCTTAACTGCAGTACCTTTGTTGTCTGCAGCATCAGTGAGTTCGTTCGCCAGGCGCAGAGCCATGGATTTATCACCGCGTTTACGAGCAGCTTCAACGATCCAACGCATTGCCAGAGCATTACGACGAACCGGACGGACTTCAACTGGAACCTGATAAGTAGAACCACCTACGCGGCGGGACTTAACTTCGACGGTCGGGCGCACGTTTTCGAGCGCAACTTCGAAGGCTTCCAGTTCATTTTTACCAGAGCGCTGAGCCAGGGTCTCAAGAGCACTGTATACGATTGATTCTGCAGTAGATTTTTTACCATCTACCATCAGGATATTGACAAATTTAGCCAGCAGTTCTGATCCGAACTTCGGATCCGGCAGAATTTTACGCTGACCAATGACGCGACGACGTGGCATGGAAATACTCCGTTGTTAATTCAGGATTGTCCAAAACTCTACGAGTTTAGTTTGACATTTAAGTTAAAACGTTTGGCCTTACTTAACGGAGAACCATTAAGCCTTAGGACGCTTCACGCCGTACTTGGAGCGAGCTTGCTTACGGTCTTTAACGCCGGAGCAGTCAAGCGCACCACGAACGGTGTGGTAACGAACACCCGGGAGGTCTTTAACACGACCGCCACGGATCAGGATCACGGAGTGCTCCTGCAGGTTGTGACCTTCACCGCCGATGTAGGAGGTGACTTCGAAACCGTTAGTCAGACGCACACGGCAAACTTTACGCAGTGCGGAGTTCGGTTTCTTAGGGGTGGTGGTATATACGCGAGTACATACACCACGTTTCTGCGGGCAGGCTTCCAGCGCTGGCACGTTGCTTTTAGCAACTTTGCGAGCACGTGGTTTGCGAACCAGCTGGTTAACTGTTGCCATTAAATAGCTCCTGGTTTTAGCTTTTGCTTCGTAAACACGTAATAAATCGCCTCATATAATATGAGGACGCGAAATTTTAGGGCCATGCCGAAAGGGTGTCAAGAAATATACAACGATCCCGCCATTACCAGGCCAGATGCGCCGGATGCTGAACCGCAAGTCTGACGAAATCAGTATAGTCAACCCTGACAACGCTGCTCGAAATTTGACCGGAAAGCCCACGGGCTTCAATGTCTTCCTGCAGGGCATACAAGGTTATGGGGGCGGCGAGAAGAATATCAAGGAAGCGGTTCCCCTCAAGGGCGGCGACAACGCCATCCGACAGTAGCAGCAGCGCGTCGCCCTCTTTGACGAGACGGAGTTTAGCTACAAGATCGTTTTGCCAGGGAGAATCGCTGAGCGTATGCAGCATGTCGGCCTCAGAATCGTAAAATCACATCGTAGTCGTCAAGACGCTGGCGCAGCGCGTCCGGCTCCAGCTCCTGCGCGTCGACCACCCGCGGCAGGGCGTCGGGCAGACCGCGCTCCCGCCAGGAGGCGGCGCACAGCCAGCAGCTTTCAATATCGTAGAGGGGCAGCAGCCTGAAGGTGGCGATATAGTCGCGGGCGAGGATCCCGGCGGGCTGCTGATCTTTGAGCAGCTGGAACACGCCGTCGCCGACAAAAAAGACGCCGATATCTTCCGTTAATGCGGACGTCGCCAGCAGCGCGTCCAGCCCTTCCCTGCCCGCGCTCGAACCGTGCGGCGCGCTCATAAACACAATAGCGACACGTTTCATCAGAATTGCACCATACGATCGCAGGTTAATGACGCCTCGGCCAGCGCCCCAAGACCGCTCAGCGTAAAGCCTGGCTGCAGGTTAAACGTCGCAAGCCCCAGCTGTCCGGCCTCGGTTTCATCCGCGATCCCGCGCCGTAACGCCGCCGCCACGCAGATATGTAGCGCCACGCCGTGCTCCTCGTGCAGCGCCTGCCAGGCGCGCACAAGATCGAACTCATCGCTGGCGGGCGACGTGAGCTGGTTGGCGTTATACACCCCTTCGCGGTAGAAAAAGACGCTGATGAGCTCATGGCCTTCCGCCAGTAGCGCCCGGGCAAACTGCCAGGCGCTGCTGGCCTGCTGCGTACCGTAGGCCGGGCCCGTCACCATCAGGGCAAAGCGCATTACTTGTCCTGCCCCTGGAAATCACCGCTCTTGAACTGGCGAATATAGAGGTACACCGTGTGCTTCGAGATATTCAGACGGTCGGCGACCTGGTTAATCGCGTCTTTAATATCAAAAATCCCTTTCTCATAAAGGTTAAGGACGATCTGACGGTTTTTAGCGTTATTGGAAACGTTTCGATCGGCATTGACCTCTTCGATAGTGAACTCCAGCGTTTGGGTTACCAGGTCCTCAACGGACGAGGCGAAGTTAACCTGGGAGTTCACCTCCGGAGTTTCCGGCGGAATAAAGGTGCTCATGATTTGCGAGAACGGGACATCGAGGTTCATGTTGATGCACAGCAGACCGATGACCCGGTGATCGCGATTACGAATCGCAATCGTCACCGACTTCATCAATACGCCGCTTTTGGCGCGAGTGAAGTAGCATTTGGAAACGCTGCTATCCGCCCCGGTCATATCGTGCAGCATGCGCAGCGCGAGATCGGTAATCGGCGACCCAATTTTGCGGCCGGTATGTTCACCGTTAGCGATACGAATGGCGGAGCATTTAAGATCCTGCAAGGAATGCAGCACGATTTCGCAATGAGAGCCAATGAGCATCGCTAACCCATCCACCACCGCTTCGTACGACTTCAGAATATCGAAATCGGTCTGGTCGAAAGGACGTTGATCCAGCAAATCAAGCTCACTGGTTTCGTTGGTTAATAGCGACCTGGACATGAAAAAAGCACTCCTTTTCAGGAGCCTGTCGTTAGGTTGTCAGGGCAGGCTCATTATCATCATCAAAAATAAGGCATCTAAAGTAATACGCGCACCAGACGCTTTCCAGCGTTAATTATATTGCGCCCAATAAAAAACCGCCGCCCTTTCGGACGGCGGCTTTCACAGACTTACTTTTTCGTGGCGTCTGCTGCGGCTTTGCTGTCTGCGGCGGCGGCAGGCGCTGCATCCGCTTTGGTATCCGCTTTCGCCGCTGGTTTGATGTCCAGCAGCTCTACGTCGAAGACCAGCGTAGAGTTAGCCGGGATACCCGGAACGCCGGTTTTGCCGTAGGCCAGATCCGGTGGGATGACCATCTTGATTTTGCCGCCTTTCTTGACGTTCTTCAGGCCTTCAGTCCAGCCCGGGATAACGCCATCAAGACGGAAGGAGAGCGGTTCGCCGCGGGTGTAAGAGTTGTCGAACTCTTTACCGTCAATCAGCGTGCCTTTGTAGTTGACGACGACGGTGTCGCTGTCTTTGGGCGCATCGCCGGTCCCTTCTTTCTCTACTTTGTACAGCAGGCCGGTAGAGGAGGTTTTCACGCCCTTCTCTTTGGCGAAGGCGTCACGGAAGGCTTTGCCTTTCGCTTCGTTATCAGCAGCGTCTTTTTCCATTTTATCCTGAGCTGCGGTCTTCACGCGGGTCTCAAAGGCCTGCAGAGTCTGCTCGATTTCCTGGTCGGAGAGCTTGCTCTTATCAGCAAAAGCATCCTGAACACCGGCGATCAGCTGCGCTTTATCCAGTTTGATGCCCAGTTTTTCCTGCTCTTTCAGGGAATTTTCCATGTAACGACCCAGCGAAGCGCCCAGTGCGTAGGCGGATTTCTGGTCGTCATTTTTGAATGCTGCTTTGCTGTCGGCAGCCGGTGCCGCTTTTGCTGCGGCCGCATCGGCGGCAAAGGTCAACGGTGCATTCAGCGCAACGGCCATCGTGGTTGCCAGCAGCGTTACTTTAAACAGTGATTTCATCCATTTCTCCAGGGCCGGGGCATCTCACCCCAGGGTTAACGTCAATGAGAAGCGTACTATAAAACGTTGTAGAAGAAATCTACATACGCACGCTTCTGAATGTCAGATCTTTTCAGACTATTTTTGTGTAAATTAGTTTCCTCTTCACGCGGATAAAGCTGCATGCGGCGACAAAGTTAAGTAGAATCCGCCACCGAATTGGGAAAAGGGGTGAAAGATGAACGATACCGCACTGGAAACGCGTCTGGCAGAACTGGAAAGCCGGCTGGCATTTCAGGAAATCACCATTGAAGATCTCAACCGAACCGTCACGGCGCACGAGATGGAGATGGCGAAATTGCGCGACCATATTCGCCTGATGGCGGAAAAGCTGAAGGCGACGCAGCCCTCGCTGATGGCCTCACAGTCCGAAGAAACGCCGCCGCCGCACTATTGAGACGTAAAAAAAGCGGGTTTCCCCGCTTTTTTTATGCCTGAAGGCGAAATCAGTGGCAGCCGCAGCCGCCGTTTCCGCCGCAACCACCTTTGCCGTGCTCGTGGTCATGACCGTGGCCATGGCCGCCGCAGCAACCGTCGTGGTCATGGTCATGATCGTGGTGGTGATCGTGCTCGCCGTGAACGTGGCCATGAGCCAGTTCTTCCGCCGTTGCTTCACGAATCGCCACGACTTCCACGTGGAACTTCAGGTTCTGGCCAGCCAGCATGTGGTTGCCATCGACGACCACGTGGTCATCTTCAACTTCAGTGATTTCAACCGGTACCGGACCCTGGTCGGTTTCCGCCAGGAAACGCATACCCACCTGCAGCTCGTCAACGCCCATGAAGACGTCTTTCGGTACGCGCTGTACCAGGTTTTCATCATACTGACCGTAGGCGTCGTTGGCGCCAACTTCAACGTCAAACTTATCGCCCGCTTCGTGACCGTCCAGCGCATTTTCCAGGCCGGAGATCAGGGAACCGTGACCATGCAGGTAGTCCAGCGGCGCACTCACCGGAGACTCATCAACCAACACACCGTCTTCTGTACGTACCTGATAGGCCAGGCTGACCACCAGGTCTTTTGCTACTTTCATGATATCTCCTGAGCATGGGAAGAATAGTGGCGCAGATTGTAGCGGAATTCTGCAGCCGTGTACCCCTTAGCTTAAAAAAAGGCGCTGGAGATCGCTAGTCCGGATGGAAAATGCCAATCACCTGTTCGTCTTTGCGTACGTGCTCGCGGGCTTCTTTATCCGCTTCGCGCATCTGGTGACCGCACTTAACGCATTCAACAATATCGACATTGTTCTCGCGCCACATGGCCAGTGAATCCTGCGCCTGGCAGGCCGGGCATTTCGCTCCGGCAATAAAACGTTTACGTACCGCCATCACTCACCTTCTTATTCAAATTCATCCCAACCGTCCGGCTGGCGACGTTCCTGCTGCATTTCCCGGTGGAAAATTTCTTCCAGCTCTCGCCGGGCTTCCCGCACGCGGGAAATTTGCTGCGTATCGCTGTGCACCGGCATCAGCTCGCGCAGCATCCGCATATCCAGACGGCGAAAGTGCAGCTGGGCGCGATGCGCCTGATGCGGATGCATCCCCAGCGAGATTAGCGCCTTCCGGCCAAGCTCCAGCGCGCTGGAAAACGTCTCGCGGGAAAACAGTCTGACCCCCGCCTGCAGTAGCTCATGCGCCTCCACGCGGCCGCGGGCGCGCGCAAGGATATGCAGGTGGGGAAAATGCTGCTGGCAAAGCTCCACCAGCTTCATCGTATCTTCCGGCTCATTGCAGGTTATCACGATAGACTGCGCCTGCTCCGCGCCAGCGGAGCGCAGCAGCTCAAGCTGCGTGGCGTCGCCGTAATACACTTTATACCCGTATTTACGCATCAGGTTGACGGCGCCGATATCGCGCTCCAGTACGGTAATACGCATCTTATTGGCCATCAGCAGGCGACCTATCACTTGGCCGAAGCGCCCGAAACCGACAATGATGACCTGGGGTTTATCGTTTTCCACCCACTGCGCTTCACCTTCCTCTTCCGGGCCGTTCAGGCGACGGGCCAGCAGCGCGTCAATGGCTTTCATCAGCAGCGGCGTCGTCACCATCGATAGCGTCACGGTCACCAGCAGCAGCGCCATCTGGTCATGCTGGAACAGCCGCTGCGACGACGCGGTAGAAAATAGCACGAAGGCGAACTCGCCGCCCTGGCTCAGCACCCCGGCAAACTGCATACGCTCAGAGCTTCTCAGGCCGTAGACGCGCGCCAGCACGTACAGCACCAGCGTTTTCACCATCACCAGCGCCACAACGCCGCCGACCACCAGCAGCAGGTGGTGATACAGCACGCCGAGGTTCAGCGCCATACCGACCGAGATAAAAAACAGCCCCAGCAGCAGCCCTTTGAAGGGTTCAATGGCGATTTCCAGCTCGTGGCGGTATTCGCTTTCCGCCAGAAGAACGCCCGCGATAAAGGTGCCCAATGCCATCGACAGCCCCAGGGAATCCATAAACAGCGCCGAGCCCAGCACCAGCAGCAGGGTTGCGGCGGTAAACACCTCCCTGACGCCGGAGCCGGCAATAAAGCGGAAAACGGGGCGCAGCAGAAAGCGCCCGCCAATCAGCATACCTGCGAACGCCAGCACCTTCAGACCAAGAGTAAGCCAGTCCGGATGCTCATCGCCGCTCCCCGCCAGCAGCGGCACCAGCGCCAGCGCCGGGATCACCGCCAGGTCCTGGAACAGCAGCACGGAAAAGCCGAGCTGCCCGACCTCGCTGCGGTTCATCCCCCTTTCCCGCATCAGCTGTAGCGCCATCGCCGTTGAGGACATCGCCAGGCCGATCCCCCCGACGACCGCCGCCTGCCAGGAAAAATTCGTCAGCATCAGCAAACCGCCGAGAACCGCGGCGCTAATGGCGACCTGCAGCGCGCCAACGCCAAAAATCGAGCGTCTCAGTTGCCAGAGCTTCAAGGGGTTCAGCTCAAGGCCGATGATAAACATCAGGAACACCACCCCAAGCTCGGAGAAATGAAGGATCTCCTCCACATCGCTGATAAACCCAAGCCCCCAGGGGCCGATAGCGATCCCGGCGAGCAGGTACCCCAGCACAGCGCCAATACCGATGCGCGCCGCCAGCGGCACTGCGACAACGGCGGCGAACAAAAACAGCACGCCCGCCAGCAGAAGACCTGTTCCTTCCATCATCGGCCTCCCGGGGTAATGGGTGACGCCAGCCATTCGCCATACGCTTTGGCATGGCTTGCCAGCTCTTCCGGCGGCTGACGGCGCGCCCAGTAGATAATGATGGGCGTCATCCAGTGCATACGGCACATTGCGGCCGTCAGCTCGAACGGACGCAGAATATCGCTCATCGGATAGCGGTTGAGGCCATCGTAGCGGTACGCCGCCTCCGGCTCGCCGGTGGTGATGACGCTACGCCAGTACTTTCCCGCCAGCTGATTCCCCCCGGCTCCGCTGGCAAAACCGCGGCTTAATACCCGGTCGAGCCACTCTTTCAGCAGCGACGGGCAGCTATAGGTATAAAGCGGGTGCTGAAACACGATAACGTCATGCTCGCGCAGTAACGCCTGTTCATACGGAATATCGATAAAAAAATCGGGGTAGTGCGCGTACAGGTCGTGTACGGTCACATTTTCTAATTGCCGCGCCGGCTTGAGCAAAACCCGGTTTGCCACCGAGTCCTGTGATTCCGGATGGGCATACAGCAGCAAAACTTTCGCTGTCTTTGACATCACCCCCTCCCGGTTTTGTGTATTGTTGTCGTTTTGGGCTACCATGGCGCCCCGGTGCGGCAATGGAACCACACCTTACATTATCATAATGACAATTTAACATAGTCTGAACATACGGCGCCTTATGATTGTTTTCTCCTCGTTACAAATTCGTCGCGGCGTGCGCGTCCTGCTGGATAACGCCACTGCCACCATTAACCCGGGCCAAAAAGTCGGCCTGGTGGGCAAAAACGGCTGTGGGAAATCCACGCTCCTGTCGCTGCTGAAAAACGAGATAGCCGCGGATGCCGGTAGCTTTACGTTTCCCGGCAACTGGCAGCTGGCCTGGGTCAACCAGGAAACCCCGGCGCTGGCGCAACCGGCGCTGGAGTACGTCATTGACGGCGATCGCGAATATCGCCAGCTGGAAGCCGAACTGAATGCCGCCAACGCGCGCAACGACGGCCACGCCATTGCCACCGTTCACGGCAAGCTCGACGCCATCGACGCCTGGACTATCCGCTCGCGCGCCTCCAGCCTGCTGCACGGTCTGGGCTTTAGCAACGAACAGCTGGAGCGCCCGGTCAGCGACTTCTCCGGCGGCTGGCGTATGCGCCTCAACCTCGCGCAGGCGCTGATTTGCCGCTCCGACCTGCTGCTGCTCGACGAACCGACCAACCACCTCGATCTCGACGCCGTTATCTGGCTGGAGAAGTGGCTGAAGAGCTATCAGGGCACGCTGATCCTCATCTCCCACGACCGGGACTTCCTCGATCCGGTGGTGGGCAAAATTATTCATATCGAACAGCAGACCCTGTTCGAGTACACCGGCAACTACTCATCGTTTGAGATTCAGCGCGCGACTCGCCTTGCCCAGCAGCAGTCGATGTACGAAAGCCAGCAGCAAAAAGTGGCGCATTTGCAGAGCTTTATCGACCGCTTTAAGGCGAAAGCCTCAAAGGCCAAACAGGCCCAGAGCCGCATCAAAATGCTGGAGCGCATGGAGATGATCGCCCCGGCGCACGTCGATAACCCGTTTCATTTCAGCTTCCGCGCGCCGGAGAGCCTGCCCAACCCGCTGTTGAAGATGGAGAAAGTCAGCGCCGGCTACGGCGAACGCACCATTCTGGACTCCATTAAGCTCAACCTGGTGCCGGGTTCGCGCATCGGTCTGCTGGGGCGTAACGGCGCCGGTAAATCCACGCTTATCAAGCTGCTGGCCGGCGAGCTGCAGCCCATGCACGGCGAGATTGGCCTGGCGAAGGGCATCAAGCTCGGCTATTTCGCCCAGCATCAGCTCGAGTATCTGCGCGCCGATGAGTCTCCGCTGCAGCATCTGGCGCGCCTGGCGCCGCAGGAGCTGGAGCAGAAGCTGCGCGACTACCTCGGCGGCTTCGGCTTTCAGGGCGATAAGGTGACGGAGAACACCGAGCGTTTCTCCGGCGGTGAAAAAGCGCGTCTGGTCCTGGCGCTTATCGTCTGGCAGCGTCCGAACCTGCTGCTGCTCGACGAACCGACCAACCACCTCGATCTGGATATGCGCCAGGCGCTGACCGAAGCGCTGATCGATTTCGAAGGCGCGCTGGTCGTCGTTTCGCACGACCGTCACCTGCTGCGCTCCACCACCGACGATCTCTATCTGGTCCACGACGGCAAGGTTGAGCCGTTTGACGGCGACCTGGAGGATTACCAGCAGTGGCTGAGCGACCTGCAAAAGCAGGAAAGCCAGCCTGATGACGCGCCAAAGGATAACGCCAACAGCGCCCAGGCGCGTAAAGACCAGAAGCGCCGGGAAGCGGAGCTCCGTACCCAGACGCAGCCGCTGCGTAAAGAGATTGCCCGTCTGGAAAAAGAGATGGAAAAGCTGCACGCGCAGCTGGCGAAAGCGGAAGAGAAGCTGGGAGACAGCGGGCTGTATGATGTCGAGCGAAAAGCGGAACTGGCAGAGTGCTTACAGCAGCAGGCCAGCGCGAAATCCGGGCTTGAAGAGTGTGAAATGGCCTGGTTAGACGCGCAGGAGCAGCTTGAGCAAATGATGCAGGAAAGTTAATTCTGGCTCGAATTCATAAACACGAAATCTGTCTGGCGGTATAGTAAAACGTAGAATCTTGATAACATCGCACCGTTATGGCTCAAATTACCCCAGTAGATTTCGAACTACCGCCCGCAAACAGCGCTGATTTCATCCCGATGCGGGGTGTGCGTAACCGCCACCTGCAAACGATGATCCCGCGGCTGATCCGCCGTCGGTTAAAATTCACCCCGCACTGGCAGCGGCTTGATCTTCCCGACGGCGACTTTGTCGATCTCGCCTGGAGTGAAGACCCGCAGCAGGCGAGACACAAACCGCGGCTGGTGGTGTTCCACGGCCTTGAAGGCAGCTTATACAGCCCCTACGCCCACGGATTGATTCATGCCGCGAAACAGCGCGGCTGGCTCGGCGTGGTGATGCATTTCCGCGGCTGCAGCGGCGAACCTAACCGCAATCAGCGAATTTACCACTCCGGCGAAACAGAAGACGGCACCTGGTTTTTACACTGGCTGCGCCGTGAATTCGGTACGGTGCCGACCGCGGCCGTCGGCTACTCGCTGGGGGGCAATATGCTCGCCTGCCTGCTGGCCAAAGAGGGCGCCAGCGCGCCATTGGATGCCGCGGTTATCGTCTCCGCGCCGTTTATGCTCGAGGCCTGCAGCTACCACATGGATAAAGGCTTCTCGCGGGTCTACCAGCGCTATCTGCTGAATCTGCTCAAAGCGAACGCCTCGCGCAAGCTCAAAGCGTATCCCGGCACGCTGCCCGTCGATCTTAAACAGCTCAAGAGCGTGCGCCGCATCCGCGACTTCGACGATCTGATCACCGCGAAAATCCACGGCTTTGCCGATGCGATAGACTACTATCGCCAGTGCAGCGCAATGCCGGTGCTGAGCCAGATAACCCATCCGACGCTGATTATCCACGCGAAGGACGATCCGTTTATGGATCATCACTCCATTCCCGCTCAGGAAGAATTGCCAGCGAATATTCAGTATCAGCTGACGGAGCATGGCGGTCACGTAGGCTTTGTCGGCGGCACCCCGCGGCGCCCGCAGATGTGGCTGGAACAACGCATTCCGGACTGGCTGACGCGCTGGTTAGGAGCCGCGCCATGATCATTCCCTGGCAGGAACTCGATCCGCAGACGCTGGATAATCTGATTGAAAGCTTTGTCTTGCGTGAAGGCACCGATTATGGTGAACATGAACGAACGCTTGAAGACAAGGTCGCCGACGTCAAACAACAGCTACAACGCGGGGAAGCCGTACTGGTGTGGTCAGAACTGCACGAGACGGTCAATATTATGCCCCGCACCCAGTTTCGCGGCTGACTATACTAAAACAATTGCTTATTCAGGGAGTTGTTCGACATGTCAGCCAAACATCCGGTGATCGCCGTAACCGGCTCCAGCGGCGCAGGAACCACCACAACCAGCCTCGCCTTTCGTAAAATCTTTGCCCAACTGAACCTCCGCGCGGCGGAAGTGGAAGGCGACAGCTTTCACCGCTACACCCGTCCGGAGATGGACATGGCCATCCGTAAGGCGCGCGATTTAGGCCGTCATATCAGCTACTTCGGTCCGGATGCTAATGATTTTGGCCTGCTGGAGCAGACCTTTACCACCTACGGGCAAACGGGGAGCGGCCAGTCGCGCAAATACCTGCACACCTACGATGAAGCGGTACCCTGGGACCAGGTGCCGGGAACCTTTACCCCCTGGCAACCGCTGCCGGAGCCTACCGACGTGCTGTTCTACGAAGGGCTGCACGGCGGCGTCGTGACGCCGCAGCACGATGTGGCGCGCCATGTGGACCTGCTGGTCGGCGTGGTGCCCATCGTCAACCTGGAGTGGATCCAAAAGCTCATTCGCGATACCAGCGAGCGCGGCCACTCCCGCGAAGCGGTGATGGATTCGGTAGTGCGCTCAATGGAAGACTACATCAACTTTATCACGCCGCAGTTTTCGCGCACCCATATCAACTTCCAGCGCGTGCCGACGGTCGATACCTCGAACCCGTTCGCCGCCAAAGGCATCCCCTCGCTGGATGAGAGCTTCGTGGTGATTCATTTCCGCAATCTGGAAGACATTGACTTCCCATGGCTGCTGGCCATGCTGCAGGGCTCATTCATTTCACATATGAATACGCTGGTGGTGCCGGGCGGCAAGATGGGGCTGGCAATGGAGCTTATCATGACGCCGCTGGTGCAGCGGCTGATGGAAGGGAAGCGGATCGCCTGATCATAGTCCCTCTCCCGGTCAGGAGAGGGTCAGGATGAGGGCATCAACGCGCACGATGCCCCCTCCATTACGCCTCAATCACTTCGTATGAATGCGTGATATTCACCGCTTTCTCCAGCATTAACGCCACCGAGCAGTATTTTTCCGCCGAAAGATCCACCGCGCGCGATACGGCCGCATCCTTAAGCGCTTTGCCTGTCACGATGAAGTGCAGGTTGATGTGGGTAAACAGGCGCGGCGCCTCTTCGCGGCGCTCGGAAGTCAGCTTCACTTCGCAGTCGGTCACGTCGTTGCGCCCTTTTTGCAGAATCGACACCACGTCAATAGCGCTACAGCCGCCTGCCGCCATCAGCACGACTTCCATCGGGCTTGGCGCTTTATCACCGGAGTTGCCATCCATCAGGATCTGGTGGCCGGAAGCTGACTCACCCAGAAAGGTTAAACCTTCGACCCACTTCACTCGCGCTTGCATATTCGTTAACTCCTGGTTGCATTTTTTCTGACAGATTACGCGTACATAACATTTCTCGCAACGGAAGGCGACCTGCGTCATGCTGAAGCGAGACACCAGGAGACATGCGGCGAAAGCTATGCTAAAACAGTCGGGATGCTACAGTAATACATTGAAGTACTGCATGTATGCAGAGGACATCTCAATTACAGGCTGCATCAAAATCCGACAGCCGACTTCCCAGGTACAGGGAAGGATACGATTGCAAAGCCAGTGGCAATCTCATTGCTGCCGCTGGAGAAAGCTTATAACAGAGGATAACCGCGCATGGTGCTTGGCAAACCGCAAACAGACCCGACTCTTGAATGGTTCTTGTCTCATTGCCACATTCATAAGTACCCATCGAAGAGCACGCTGATTCACCAGGGTGAAAAAGCAGAAACGCTGTATTACATCGTGAAAGGCTCCGTTGCAGTACTCATCAAGGATGAAGAAGGGAAAGAGATGATCCTCTCTTACCTGAACCAGGGCGATTTCATCGGTGAATTAGGCCTGTTTGAAGAAGGTCAAGAGCGTAGTGCCTGGGTACGTGCTAAAACTGCATGTGAAGTGGCTGAAATTTCATACAAAAAATTCCGTCAGCTGATCCAGGTTAACCCGGATATTCTGATGCGCCTCTCTTCTCAGATGGCTCGTCGCCTGCAGGTGACCTCTGAAAAAGTCGGCAACCTCGCCTTCCTGGACGTTACGGGTCGTATCGCGCAAACCCTGCTGAACCTGGCGAAACAGCCGGACGCCATGACGCACCCGGACGGTATGCAGATCAAAATCACCCGTCAGGAAATTGGTCAAATCGTGGGCTGTTCTCGCGAAACGGTAGGCCGTATCCTGAAAATGCTCGAAGATCAGAACCTGATCTCCGCCCACGGTAAAACCATCGTGGTTTACGGTACCCGCTAAGTCCACCACACGGCGTATTGCCCCCGCAACACGCCGTTTTTGTCTTTATACTCATGTGGCGCCGACTGATTTATCACCCCGAAGTTAACTACGCATTGCGGCAGACGCTGGTGCTCTGCCTGCCGGTTGCCGTCGGCCTGTTCCTGGGCTACCTGAACTACGGTCTGCTGTTTTCCCTGGTCCCCGCCTGCTGCAACGTCGCCGGCCTCGACACGCCCCATAAGCGCTTTTTCAAGCGCCTGATTATCGGCGGCTCGCTGTTTGCCGGCTGCAGCCTGGCGGTACAGCTGCTGCTGGCGCAGGACGTTCCTTTGCCGCTGATCCTCACCGGGCTTGCCATGACGCTCGGCGTCACCGCCGAGCTCAGCAGCCTGCACGCGCGCCTGCTCCCGGCCTCGCTCATCGCCGCCATCTTTACGCTCAGCCTTGCGGGCAATATGCCGGTGTGGGAGCCGCTGTTGATCTACGCCTGCGGCACCCTCTGGTACGGCGTATTTAACTGGTTCTGGTTCACCCTGTGGCGCGAGCAGCCGCTAAGAGAATCCCTCAGCCTGCTCTACCGCCAGCTTGCCGACTACTGCGAAGCCAAATACAGCCTGCTGACCCAGCATACCGACCCGTCGACCGCGCTGCCGCCGCTGCTGAACCGCCAGCAAAAGGCGGTTGACCTGATCACCCAGTGCTACCAGCAGCTGCACATGCTCGCGGCCAATAAGAACAGCGAATATAAGCGCCTGCTGCGCGCTTTTCAGATGGCGATGGATCTGCAGGAGCATATCTCCGTCAGCCTGCACCTGCCGGAAGAGGTGCAGAAGCTGGTCGAACGCAGCCACGCCGAAGCGGTGATCCGCTGGAACGCGCAGACGGTCGCCGCGCGCCTGCGGGTAATGGCTGACGATATCCTCTACCACCGCTTCCCGCAGCGCTTTTCAATGGACAAACAAATAGGCGCGCTGGAAAAAATCGCCCGCCAGCATCCGGATAACCCGGTCGGGCAGTTCTGCGCCTGGCACTTCAGCCGGATCGCGCGCGTTTTGCGCCTCCAGCGGCCGCTGTACCCGCGCAATCTTATGGCGGATAAAGAGCGTCGCCTGCCGCTGATCCCTGCGCTCAGAAGCTATCTGTCGCTTAAATCACCGGCCTTTCGCAACGCCGCGCGCATCAGCGTGATGCTGAGCGTCGCCAGCCTGATGGGGGTGGCGCTGCATCTGCCGAAGCCGTACTGGATAATGATGACGGTGCTGTTTGTGACGCAAAACGGCTATAGCGCGACCCGGGTCAGAATCTTTCACCGGGCGGCGGGAACGCTGGTCGGACTGGTTATCGCCGCCGGGGCTCTGCATTTCCACGTGCCGGAAGGCTACACTCTGGCGGCGATGCTGCTCATTACGCTCATCAGCTACCTGACGATTCGGAAAAACTACGGTTGGGCGATGGTCGGTTTTACCGTCACGGCGGTGTACACGCTGCAGCTGCTGACCCTCAACGGCGAGCAGTTTATCGTCGCCCGCTTTATCGATACGGTAATAGGCTGTCTGATAGCGCTTGGCGGGATGGTCTGGCTCTGGCCGCAGTGGCAGAGCGGCCTGCTGCGCAAAAACGCCCACGACGCGCTGGAGGCCGACCAGGACGCGATGCGTCTGATCCTGAGCGATGACCCGCAGGCGCCGACGCTCGCCTACCAGCGTATGCGGGTCAATCAGGCTCACAACGCGCTGTTTAACTCGCTCAACCAGGCCATGCAGGAGCCCGGCTTCAATTCGCACTATCTGGCGGATATGAAGCTGTGGGTGACCCACAGCCAGTTTATCGTCGAACATATCAACGCCATGACCACGCTGGCGCGCGAGCATAATATGCTGACGCCGGATCTGGCCGAGCGCTACCTGCAGTCGTGCGAAATCGCTCTGCAGCGCTGCCAGCAGCGCCTTGAGTATGACGAGCCCGGCGGCAGTAACGATGCCAACATCATGGAGTCGCCTGAAATGCTGTCCCATGGTCCGTTAAGCACCATGGAGCAGCACCTGCAGCGCGTGCTTGGCCACCTCAGCACCATGCACACCATTTCGTCGGTGGCCTGGCGCCAGCGCCCGCGTCATGGGATCTGGCTGCGCACCCGGCTTAGCGAGCGCTAACCACCGCGCCGACCGCACGGGCAAAGCGCGCCATCCCTTCATCGATGTCCGCGCTTTCCACCACCAGCGACGGCGCAAAGCGCATTACGTCCGGCCCGGCGTTAAGCACCATCACTCCCGCCTGCGCGCCCGCGTGTAAAAACTCGCGCGCGCGCCCTTTGTACTGCGGTTTTAGCTCGGCGCCGATCAGCAGCCCCATCCCGCGGATCTCGCTGAAGACATCAAACTGCGCGTCTATCTGCTGCAAATGACCGACGAACTGCTCACGTTTGGCGCTCACGCCGTTCAGCACTTCAGGCGTATTGATAATGTCAAATGCCGCCCCGGCGACCGCACTGGCCAGCGGGTTGCCGCCATAGGTTGAGCCGTGCGACCCCACATGAAAGGCGCTGGCGATATCCTGTGTGGTCAGCATCGCACTGACCGGAAAACCGCCGCCCAGCGCTTTCGCGGTGGTGAGAATATCCGGGGTCACACCGTAGTGCATATAGGCAAACAGCGACCCGGTACGCCCCATGCCGGACTGCACCTCATCAAACACCAGCAGCGCCTGATGCTTATCGCACAGCTCGCGCAGACCCTGCAAAAACGCGGGCGTCGCCGCCGTCACGCCGCCTTCGCCCTGAATCGGCTCCACCACCACCGCGCAGGTATGGTCATCCATCACCGCGGCAACGGCGTGCAGATCGTTAAACGGCACATGGATAATATCGGCCGGTTTGGGACCGAAGCCATCGGAGTATTTCGGCTGTCCGCCAACGGAGACGGTAAACAGCGAGCGCCCGTGGAAGGCGTTATGGAAGGCGATAATTTTGCTTTTATACGGGCTGTGGCGGGTTGAGGCATAGTAGCGCGCCAGCTTAAAGGCGGTTTCATTGGCCTCGGTCCCGGAGTTCATAAACACCACGCGCTCGGCAAAGGTCGCATCAATCAGCTTACGCCCCAGACGCAGCGCCGGTTCGTTAGTAAACACGTTGCTGGTGTGCCACAGGGTTTCGCCCTGGCGCTTGAGCGCCTCCACCAGCGCCGGATGGCAGTGCCCCAGCGCCGTTACGGCAATGCCGCCCGCGAAATCAATATACTCCTTGCCCTGCTGATCCCACACACGGCTTCCCTGCCCTTTCACCGGAATAAATTCCGCCGGGGCATAGATAGGGAGGATCACTTCATCAAAAGTCGCGCGGGTAATTGCGGGTTGAACGGTCGCCATGTCGGTCCTCTTATGCTGCTGTGATTATGAAAATATAATCACAAAATATGCATAAAAAATCATTACATGGCAACCAGAATTCAACGATTCAGAAAGTTCGCCAGCAGGGCGTGCCCCTGTTCGCTCAGGATGCTCTCCGGGTGAAACTGTACGCCTTCGAGATCCCACTCGCGGTGGCGGATCCCCATAATCTCGCCGCTCTCGCTCCAGGCCGTCACCTCAAAACACGCTGGCAGGGTGGCCGGGTCTATCACCAGAGAATGGTAGCGCGTCACCGTCAGCGGATTATTCAGCCCGAGGAAAACGCCCTCGCCGCAATGGCTGACCGGGGAGGTTTTTCCGTGCATCACCTTTGCCGCCCGCACGATGGCGGCGCCGAACGCCTGCGCTATCGCCTGATGGCCGAGACAGACGCCAAGAACGGGCGTTTTACCGGCGTAATGGCGAATCACCTCAAGGGAAACGCCGGACTCATCCGGCGTGCAGGGCCCCGGCGAAATGACGATTTTCGTCGGCTGAAGGCGGGCAATCTCCGCAAGCGTCACCTCATCGTTACGCCGCACCAGCACCTCCGCGCCCAGTTCACAGAAATACTGGTAGAGGTTCCAGGTAAACGAATCATAGTTATCGATAAGCAGGATCATGACGGCTCCGGTGACAGCAAACCGCGCTATTCTACTCAGAATCCTGCGCTTCGCTCACCACTTTAGTGAACAATTCCGTTAAGGGCGCCGGGTCGCCCATCGCTCCGCTTTGATTTGCCTGGCTCCACGCCTCGGGCGTTATTCCCTGCCAGTCGAGCAGGTAGCCTGCGTGAATGGCGAGCTGCTCGAAAAACACCCTCTGCGCCAGCCCGCTGCCAATGCGAAACGGGTGCAGAACGTTAATCTCGCAGTAGTAATGCGCCAGCCGCGCCACAAACGCCGTTTTATCGAGGCCGGAAAGGTATGCCTCCTCTTCCAGCGCGCGCATCAGCGCATTGCCCTCTTTCTCTATCCAGGCAAAGTGGCAGAAGCGGGTATCGCCCTGGTAGATATCGACTTCGCGGTATTTCCCCGCCCAGTCGAAAATATCCTGGTACAGCGCGTGATGGATGGCGCAGAGCCAGGGAAGCCCTCGCACCTGCGGGCCTAACGTCAGCGTCGCGGCACGCAGCGCCGTAAATTCCCAGGCAGCCTGCTCAAGTTTGCGCGTCTGGTGGATCCCCAGCCGGTTGCGCATCACGTTAAGACCGGGATACAGGTAAGGATCGCGATCGTCGCCGTATTTATCGCTCATAGTGCCTCCTGAGCGCCTCAAGACGTTCCCGCGCCTGCTCGTCGGTGAGTATGACCCTGGCGATTTCGACCCCTTCAAGGCGACGGCTGGCCTGAAAATTGGCATTACGGGTGTGTTCCCAGAGCCGGGACTTCTGCTTGTCGGTGAGTTTTTTCATCTGAACCTCCCTGACGCTTCCCCTTTTGCCACAAGTATAAGCAGCAATTTCAGGTTGCGCAGGAAGGTGGAAATTGCGCGGGCGGCTTACCCGCGCAGGAGGCGATTACGGCAGGAGTTTTGCAGACAGGATAACCACCGGCTTGGACGGCACATTCTGGTACGGGCCGACGTCGTGAGTCGGAACCTGGGAAATTTTATCCGCCACGTCCATCCCTTTTACCACCTTACCAAACACCGCATAGCCAAAATCACGCTGGCCGTGATCGAGGAAAGCGTTGTCGGCAACGTTGATGAAGAACTGGCTGGTCGCGCTGTCTTTATCGGCAGTACGCGCCATCGCGATGGTGCCGCGGGTATTACGTAACCCGTTATCCGCTTCATTTTTGATTGGCGGATTAGGCTGCTTTTGCTGCATTTGCTCGGTAAAACCACCGCCCTGAACCATAAAGCCCGGGATCACGCGGTGGAATGTGGTGTTGTTATAGAAACCGCTGTTCACATACTTCAGGAAGTTTTCTACTGATACTGGCGCTTTCTGGCTGTTCAACTCCAGCTCAATATTGCCCGCAGAGGTCGTCAGCAGCACGTGCGGGTCGCCTTTCGCGGCCAGCGCAGCGGGAGAAATCGCCGAGATTGCAAAAACAGCCGCCACGGCAGCGAGCGTAGATTTGAGCATGTAAATTCCTTAACGGGAGCAGTAGAAAAAGCAAGTGGCTTGATTCTAAAAGGCGATCGGCTGGCAGGCCAGCCTTTTACTTAATTTTACGCATTAGAAATAGTTGTAACGTCAGTGCCGCCCCACGACAAATAGCTAGATGTGACAAACATCACTTTCACGAATGTATTTTTTCATGAATTACAGAATAAACCTTTGCCGCCGTCACTATAATGAATAAAATCCGCCCACCCAACGCATTGTCAATGCGCTTTACGTTTCTATTCACAGGCCAGTCATGACTAACAGCAATCGTATTAAGCTCACATGGATCAGCTTTTTCTCCTACGCCCTCACCGGTGCGTTAGTGATTGTTACCGGGATGGTAATGGGAAATATTGCCGATTATTTCCATTTACCCGTTTCCAGTATGAGCAACACGTTTACCTTCCTCAACGCCGGGATCCTGATCTCTATTTTCCTTAACGCCTGGCTGATGGAGATCGTGCCGCTGAAAACGCAGCTGCGCTTTGGCTTCCTGCTGATGGTACTGGCGGTGCTGGGGCTGATGTTCGGCCAGAGCCTGACGCTGTTCTCGCTGTCGATGTTTGTTCTGGGCCTGGTCAGCGGGATCACCATGTCGATTGGCACCTTCCTGATTACCCACATGTATGAAGGCCGTCAGCGCGGCGCGCGCCTGCTGTTTACCGACTCCTTCTTCAGCATGGCCGGGATGATTTTCCCAATGGTAGCCGCCTGGCTGCTGGCCCGCACCATTGAGTGGTACTGGGTGTACGCCTGCATCGGCCTGGTCTACGTCGCGATTTTTGTGCTGACCCTGGGCTGTGAGTTCCCGGTGCTGGGCAAACAGGCGAAGCCGGAAGCCGACCAGCCGGTAGCGAAAGAGAAATGGGGCGTCGGCGTGCTGTTCCTGTCTATTGCCGCGCTCTGTTACATCCTCGGCCAGCTGGGCTTTATCTCCTGGGTGCCGGAATATGCGAAAGGCCTCGGCATGAGCCTGAACGACGCCGGTAAGCTGGTCAGCGATTTCTGGATGTCGTATATGTTCGGCATGTGGGCGTTCAGCTTTATCCTGCGCTTCTTCGATCTGCAGCGCATCCTGACCGTTCTGGCAGGTATGGCGGCGGTGCTGATGTATCTGTTCATCCACGCCAGCCCGGAAAATATGCCGTGGTTTATCCTGACGCTGGGCTTTTTCTCCAGCGCTATCTACACCTCCATCATCACGCTCGGCTCTCTGCAGACGAAAGTCGCTTCGCCGAAGCTGGTTAACTTTGTGCTCACCTGCGGCACCATCGGCACCATGCTGACCTTCGTGGTCACCGGCCCTATCGTGGCGCATAGCGGCCCGCAGGCCGCGCTGATGACCGCAAACGGCCTGTATGCTGTGGTGTTTATCATGTGTTTCGCGCTCGGTTTTGTTACCCGTCACCGCCAGCACAACGCGGCGACGTCCGCCCACTAAGCGCCTTGCTTACGCCCCTTTGCTGTCGGTGAAGGGGCTGTTTCGGGTAAAAAACATCTCTTCGCCGCCGTTATCCATCTGGATCCAGGTTTGCGCCAGCTGGGTGCTGGCAATCACCCGCCCCTGGCGAATCGACCAGCGCACCGGCACCTGGCAGCGCACCGCCTCAAAGCCGTTTTCCGCAGGCAAAATCACCAGATTCGCCGGATTCCCCTCGGCGATACCGTACTCCGTCAGGCCAAAGGCGCGCGCGCTGTTGTCGGTAATCAGCTTCAGGCTGTCGTTGATTTGCGGGTATCCCATCATCTGGCAAACGTGCAGCCCCATGTGCAGCACCTGCAGCATGTTGCCGGTACCCAGCGGGTACCATGGGTCAAAGACATCGTCATGGCCGAAGCAGACGTTGATTCCCGCGTCGAGCAGCTCCTTTACCCGGGTAATGCCGCGGCGTTTCGGATAATCGTCGAACCGCCCCTGCAGATGGATATTCACCAGCGGGTTCGCCACAAAGTTGATACCGGACATCTTCAGCAGGCGAAACAGCCGCGACGTATAGGCACCGTTGTAGGAGTGCATCGCCGTGGTGTGGCTCGCCGTCACCCGCGCGCCGATTCCCTCCTTCAGCGCCAGAGCCGCAACCGTCTCCACAAACCGCGACTGTTCGTCATCGATTTCATCGCAGTGGATGTCCAGCGGGCGGTCATACTTCTTCGCCAGCGCAAAGGCGATATGCAACGACTCCACGCCATACTCGCGGGTAAACTCGAAGTGAGGGATTGCGCCGACCACGTCCGCCCCCAGCTGTAACGCCTTTTCCAGCAGCCCAGCGCCGCCGGGGTAAGAGAGAATCCCCTCCTGCGGGAAAGCGACTATCTGTAACGTCACCCAGGGCGCCACCTCCTGCTTTACTTCCAGCATCGCCTTCAGCGCCGTGAGCGTCGGGTCGGAAACATCCACATGCGTGCGGACGAACTGAATACCGTTGGCGATTTGCCACTTCAGCGTCTTCCAGGCCCGGGCCTTCACGTCCTCGTGGCTCAGCAGCGCCTTGCGCTCCGCCCAGCATTCGATACCTTCAAACAGCGTGCCGGATTCGTTCCAGCGCGGCTCCCCGGCGGTCTGGGTCGTATCCAGGTGAATATGCGGCTCAATAAACGGCGCGACGGCCAGACCGCCGCGCGCGTTAAGTACCTCTAAACTCTCATGCCGGCTTTCCCCCATCGGAGTAATCGACCGAAAGCGGCCGCCCTCAATGCCCAGCTGCCATAGTCCGTCACGCCCAGCCAAACGCACATTCTCAATCAGCCACAACGGTGTCGTGCTCATCCTCATCTCCCCGTACTGCATGTTGAACGCTCTGCCTATTTTTTACGTCAAAACCCCTGCTTTTTGTACATAAATCCGACAGGCGTGAAAAGCCAGCGAATTCCGTCACTTATAAATTTCCTGACAAATCAATCGCATACCCATTAAGTGGTAGGTAAAGCCGTATTTGATTTGCATCAATAAGCGCGCAAGCTGAATCGTTAAGGTAGGCGGTAATAGAAAAGAAATCGAGGCAAAAATGAGCAAAGTCAGACTCGCTATTATCGGTAACGGCATGGTCGGCCACCGCTTTATTGAGGATCTTCTCGATAAAGCACCGGCGGACCAGTTCGATATTACCGTTTTCTGTGAAGAGCCGCGTATCGCCTACGACCGCGTCCACCTCTCCTCCTACTTCTCTCACCACACGGCGGAAGAGCTGTCGCTGGTACGCGAGGGCTTCTACGAGAAGCACGGCATCAAGGTACTGGTCGGCGAACGGGCGATCACTATCAACCGTCAGGAAAAAGTGATCCACTCCAGCGCGGGCCGTTCCGTGTTTTACGACAAGCTGATCATGGCGACCGGCTCTTACCCGTGGATCCCGCCGATCAAGGGCGCGGAGACGCAGGATTGCTTTGTTTATCGCACCATTGAAGACCTCAACGCCATCGAATCCTGCGCTCGCCGCAGCAAGCGCGGCGCCGTCGTCGGCGGCGGCCTGCTGGGCCTCGAAGCGGCCGGCGCGCTGAAAAACCTCGGCGTGGAAACCCATGTGATCGAATTCGCCCCCATGCTGATGGCGGAACAGCTCGATCGGATGGGCGGCGAGCAGCTGAAGCGCAAAATTGAAAGCATGGGCGTGAAGGTTCACACCAACAAGAACACCAAAGAGATCGTTCAGGAAGGCAGCAACGCGCGTAAAACCATGCGCTTTGCCGACGGCAGCCACCTTGAAATCGACTTCATCGTATTCTCCACCGGCATTCGCCCGCGCGATAAGCTGGCCACCCAGTGTGGTCTGACGGTCGCCGAACGCGGCGGGATCATGATTAACGATACCTGCCAGACCTCCGATCCGGATATTTACGCCATCGGCGAATGCGCGAGCTGGAACCGTCGTGTTTACGGCCTGGTCGCGCCCGGTTACAAGATGGCGCAGGTCGCCGTTGACCATATCCTTGGGACGGAAAATACCTTTGAGGGCGCCGACCTGAGCGCCAAGCTCAAACTGCTGGGCGTCGACGTTGGCGGCATCGGCGATGCCCATGGCCGTACGCCGGGCGCCCGCAGCTACGTTTACCTCGACGAAAGCAAAGAAGTTTACAAGCGCCTCATCGTAAGCCAGGACAACAAAACGCTGCTCGGGGCGGTGCTGGTCGGCGATACCAGCGACTACGGCAACCTGCTGCAGCTGGTGCTGAACGCCATCGAACTGCCGGAAAACCCGGACTCGCTGATTCTCCCGGCGCACGCCAGCCACGGCAAACCGGCTATCGGCGTTGATAAACTGCCGGACAGCGCGCAGATTTGCTCCTGCTTCGACGTCACCAAAGGCGCGCTTGTCGCCGCCATCAACAAAGGCTGCCATACCGTAGCCGCGCTGAAGGCCGCAACCAAAGCCGGTACCGGCTGCGGCGGCTGTATCCCGCTGGTCACGCAGGTGCTGAACGCCGAGCTCGCCAGACAGGGCATCGAAGTCAACAACAACCTCTGCGAACACTTTGCCTTCTCGCGCCAGGAGCTGTATCACCTGATTCGCGTGGAAGGGATCAAATCCTTCGACGAGCTGCTGGCGAAATACGGTAAAGGCTACGGCTGCGAAGTGTGTAAACCTGTCGTCGGTTCGCTGCTGGCATCCTGCTGGAACGAGTATGTGCTCAAGCCTCAGCACACGCCGCTGCAGGACACCAACGATAACTTCCTGGCCAATATCCAGAAAGACGGCACCTACTCGGTTATCCCTCGCTCTGCGGGCGGCGAGATTACCCCTGAAGGGCTGCTGGCCGTCGGTCGTATCGCGCGCGAATTTAACCTGTATACCAAAATTACCGGCTCCCAGCGCATCGGCCTGTTCGGCGCGCAAAAAGACGATCTGCCGGAAATCTGGCGCCAGCTGATTGAGGCGGGCTTCGAAACCGGTCACGCCTACGCTAAAGCGCTGCGCATGGCGAAAACCTGCGTCGGCAGCACCTGGTGCCGTTACGGCGTGGGCGACAGCGTCGGCTTCGGCGTCGAGCTGGAAAACCGCTACAAAGGGATTCGCACCCCGCACAAAATGAAGTTCGGCGTGTCCGGCTGTACCCGCGAATGTGCGGAAGCCCAGGGCAAAGACGTCGGGATTATCGCCACCGAAAAGGGCTGGAACCTGTACGTCTGCGGCAACGGCGGCATGAAGCCGCGCCACGCCGACCTGCTGGCGGCGGACCTCGATCGCGAGACGCTGATCAAATACCTCGACCGCTTTATGATGTTCTATATCCGCACCGCCGATAAGCTGACCCGTACCGCGCCGTGGCTGGACAACATGGAAGGCGGTATTGATTACCTTAAGAGCGTCATCATCGACGATAAGCTCGGCCTGAACGCCCACCTCGAAGAAGAGCTGGCGCGCCTGCGCGAGGCTTTCGCCTGCGAGTGGACCGAAACCGTCAACAACCCTGCCGCTCAGGGCCGTTTCAAACACTTTATCAACAGCACCCAGCGCGATCCGAACGTTCAGATTGTCCCTGAACGCGAGCAGCACCGTCCGGCCACGCCGTACGAGCGTATTCCGGTCACGCTGGTGGAGGAAAACGCATGAGCCAGTGGGTAAACATCTGCAACATCGACGATATTCTGCCAGCGACCGGCGTGTGCGCGCTGCTGGGCAATGCGCAGGTCGCGATTTTCCGTCCACATCATGATGAACAGGTCTTCGCCATCAGCAACATAGACCCGTTCTTCGACGCAAGCGTGCTCTCCCGCGGCCTTATCGCAGAACACAATGGTGAGCTGTGGGTCGCCAGCCCGTTGAAAAAACAGCGTTTCCGTCTGCGTGACGGCCTGTGCATGGAAGATGAAAGCCGCTCCGTTGCACATTTCGACGCGCGCGTGAAGGACGGTCAGGTACAATTGAAAGCCTGATAGCGTAGCCCGGCGGCCCCTGTCGCCGGGTCTTTACTCCTTGTGCGAGATTCCTATGGATCATTTACCCATCTTTTGCCAGCTGCGCGGCCGCGACTGCCTGCTGGTTGGCGGCGGCGATGTTGCCGAACGGAAAGCGCGTCTGCTGCTGGATGCCGGCGCGAAGCTGACGGTTAACGCCCTCGATTTCGTCCCTCAGTTTCGCGTCTGGGCCGACGCCGACATGCTGACGCTGGTCGAAGGTGAGTTTAATGCAGCGCTGCTGGACGCCAGCTGGCTGGCGATCGCCGCCACCGACAGCGACACCGTCAACGCGCGCGTCAGCGCGGCCGCCGAATCTCGCCGTATTTTCTGCAACGTTGTGGACGCGCCGAAGCAGGCAAGCTTCATTATGCCGTCGATTATCGATCGCTCGCCGCTGATGGTCGCCGTCTCGTCAGGCGGCACATCGCCGGTGCTGGCGCGCCTGCTGCGGGAAAAGCTGGAATCTCTGCTCCCTCAGCACCTCGGGCAGGTGGCGCATTACGCAGGAGCGCTGCGCGCCCGCGTAAAGCGGCAGTTTGCCACCGTCGGCGAGCGCCGCCGCTTCTGGGAAAAGCTGTTTGTTAACGACAGGCTGGCGCAGTCGCTGGCGAATCAGGACCTTAAAGCGATTGAGGACACGACCGAAACGCTGCTTCGCGAGCCGCTGGAGCATCGCGGTGAAGTGGTGCTGGTCGGCGCCGGTCCCGGCGATGCCGGACTGTTAACCCTCAAGGGCCTGCAGCAGATCCAACAGGCGGATATCGTCGTCTATGACCGCCTGGTCTCCGATGAGATCATGAATCTGGTTCGCCGCGATGCCGACCGCATATTCGTCGGCAAGCGCGCGGGCTACCACTGCGTTCCCCAGGAAGAGATCAACCAGATCCTGCTGCGCGAAGCGCAAAAGGGAAAACGCGTGGTGCGCCTGAAGGGCGGCGACCCGTTTATTTTCGGCCGCGGCGGCGAAGAGCTGGAAACGTTGTGCAGCGCGGGCATTCCGTTCTCCGTGGTGCCGGGCATTACCGCCGCCTCAGGCTGCTCAGCGTACGCCGGCATTCCGCTGACCCATCGCGATTATACCCAGAGCGTGCGCCTGGTTACCGGACACCTGAAAACCGGCGCAGAGCTGGACTGGCAAAATCTGACGGCAGAGAAACAGACGCTGGTGTTTTACATGGGGCTTAACCAGGCCGCCACTATCCAGCAGAAGCTGATCGAGCACGGTATGCCGAAAGAAATGCCCGTCGCGCTGGTTGAAAACGGCACCGCCGTCCAGCAGCGCGTGGTCGACGGGACGCTGGCCGACCTGAACGAACTGGCAGGCCAGGTCGTCAGCCCCTCGCTTATCATCGTCGGGCGCGTCGTAGCCCTGCGCGAGAAGCTGAACTGGTTTTCACACCATTAACCGCCAGAGGCTGCGCAGCTCTGCTGTAAAATCCGCAGTACGGTCTCTTCTCCGCTGCGATTAGGGTTAATGCGGATTGCGTAGCGTTCTATCCCGGGATTCGCTTCGCGAAAGGTTCCGGACAGCCGATAGAACAATGGCGGGATCTCATATTTTGACTCCGCCCCCACCGGATACGGCAGCGCCCCCAGGCGCTGCGCGTGCTCCAGCACCTGCATAGCGATTGGCCGATGAAACTCCACCAGCAGTACCTTTGACTGCGCATTAGCCACCACCGCCTGCTTCACCTCAGGAACAGCGCCGTTGTTCAGCATGATCTGCAGGCGCTCGGTAACGCCCGCCTGCACCGCGTGCATTACCGGCGCAAACGCCAGCCCGCGCAGTACCTCCAGCGCCTGCGCCCCCTGAATCTGACTACCTCCGGAGTACATCGTGGCGCGGATGCGGGCAATGGCCTCCGTATCACCCACGACTACGCCAACGCCCTCGGGGCCGAACAGCTTAAAACTGGAAAAGGTAGACAGCGTGGCGCCATATTCACAGCCGATAGACGGCGTCTTCATCACCGCATAGTTATCGTCGGTCAGCGTGGGAATACCGGCCGTATGGAGCAGTCCCAGCACCGCATCCAGCCGATACTTGTCCTCCGGACGCTGACGGGTATGCTGCACCAGCGCGGCATTTGGTCGCTGCTCCTCAATGGCGCTGGCAAGTGAGGCCGGGTCATTAAAATCGACGGGCGTCAGCGTCAGCCCCATTTGCTCGATGATGACCGCCGTCGTCGGATAAACGGGCGCATCATGAATCAATAATCGCGTCCCTGGGCCTGTCAGCGCCGCCAGTCCGGCCCGAATCGCGCCGGTCCCGGCGCCCTGCACCAGAACCGCCGCCCCGGCATGAAAGACCTCTGCCAACACAGCCTCCACCCGCTGCGTTGTACGGGGCTGGTTCAGACCGGGCACCAGCCCCAGGTCGCCGCCGCCAAGAAAATCAGCGCCAGGGAAATGTCGGCAAATCGCGTCCACCAGCGCGAACTGCTTATGCTGCGCTTCCACCAGCGTCATGCTCTGTAACGGATACGTTTTCATCGCGTTATCTAAACCTTATGCCGGAATAAATAAACCAAGCCAGTACAGCAGGTTCAGTACAATGCCGGTGATCAACACCGCCACCACCGGAGCCGCCATTTTTTGTACCGGACGTCCCAGCGCTTCGTTGAAGAAATACAGCGCCGCCGCGATAGAGAAACCGGTATAGCCTGCCATTTTAATCGCCGCGAAGATGGAACCCACCAGCAGCGCCAGTTCCATCAGCATATTCATGGCGTTACGAATGTTGTCCGAGGCGTTGCGTACCGACGGATAGCGCCCCAGCCATTTGCCGATAGAGCGCAGCAGCAGCACCTCGGCAGAAATCACCAGCGCACCCAGCACGGCCGCCAGCAGCGGGTTTGGCACCAGATATCCCACCGCATAAACGAAAGTAAACCCCGCCACCGCGTACACGCCTGTCGCCAGCGCGGTAGTCGCAATCATCGGCACAAACCCCAGACCGCGCATAAATTCCGCCAGCGCCGCCTGGTTAATCAGTGACTGGGACTGCTCCGGCGTAACGCCCGCTGCATAGGCTTTTTCCAGCGTAAAGATAGAGACCTCGCTACCCGCGAAAATTTTCATGCTGGCGACAGCAGCAATCAGCGCTCCCACAATCGCGATATAAGGTAAGTTTTTAATAATGCGTGAGGTTCGCTCCTCAAATACCGACATACCGCTGGCATCCTCTTCACCCTGGCCGCGGTGGCGTAAATCCCGGGTAATGGCAATACCCAGCAGCACGACCATGCCAACAAAGATCTCAATGGACTCCGGGCTCAGGTGTGGGAAGAAACGCACCACCACTACGCGGGTCATCAGTACGATGACAGCAGCAACCAGCCCGCTTTTCCAGCCGAACTGGTAGAAAATCGCCACCAGCGGAAACAGCGCAAATGCCGACACTACCGGAGAGCTTAGTTCGCCCAACGAGCCCAGCACATCGACAGGCAACGCGGTAAGCAGGTGGTTCACCGGCAGCAGGCAGGTCAGGATCAGAATGCCCCACACCGCCCCCATGCCAAACGCCAGAATACTATTGGCGGCCAGCACGCCCAGAATATCCGTCGGTAAAAACAGCAGCCACGCATTGAGTAGCCCCGTCTTCAGGGTAAACGAGATCCCAACCGACGCGACAAAGCCAATACTCAAGCCAAAGGCGATGCTCCCCGCCTCGCGACGGTTCATATAACCCTCAATCAGCTGCGGCAAAATGGGTCGTATACCGTCGTGAAAAACGGCGGCGGAGCGGTGTGCCAGCAGCGACGTCATTCCGGTCAGACAGGCGACCACAATAAGTTGTATATAGAACGCCATACGTGAGCCTTTTTATTTTAAGTGGTTGATAAGCAGAGGTATCGCATGTTCGACATGCTCAACAGAGAGGCCAAACGCCACTTTCCCTTCCGCGATCATTTTGGCGATATGTTCGTCTTTCGCCTTAATACCCGGTTTGGCAATGGTGCAGCTTTTGTTAAAACCAATCACTGCAATGGCAATCGACAAGGCCGCGCCAGCACCGGTGTTACAAGCGCCGATGTAGTAATCCAGTTGGCCGGATTTCACCTTCATCGCCGCTTCCATATCGTTGTAAATAAACACCTCAAAGCAGCCAGGCGCCGTGGTTTCGATGGTTTTCTTAATCTGTTCACGCTGTAAGCCAGCAACACCAATTTTTTTCATCTTGTTATCCTTACCGGAAAAAACGAGCAGGGTTATCGCGCAGCATCAGATCCACGTCAGCCTGGCTAAACCCGGCCTGATGAAGCTGCGGTACAAAGGTTGTCAGCAGATAGTCGTAACCATTACCGCCATTGGCCTTCAGGTGAGAACGGCGCGTCACGTCCATCGACAGCATTACGTGCCCCAACAGCCCGCGCTCGCGCAAGGCACTCAGCATCTGGATGCGTTTTTCGTCGGGGTAGTAGTTGTTTTTACCGATAGTGTCGAACTGCACATAAGCGCCGGAATCAATCATGCGCAGAATGTTGTCGAGGTTGTCTTTCAGGTCACAATGACCGATCACGACCTGTGAGAGATCTACGCTGTATTTTTTCAGCAGCGCAATCTGTTCAAGTCCCATCGTGCTGAAAGAGGTATGGGTTGAGACGGGACGTCCGGTTTCGTTGTGCGCTACGGCAGCGGCATAAAACACCTTCTCCTCAAGCCCGGTGATTACACCTTTGCTGGAGCCGATTTCAGCAATAACGCCCGCTTTCAGCCCGGTGTCGTCGATGCCGATTTCTATCTCATCGATCATCTCCTGCGCCAACTGCCGGACAGAGCGCTCTGCAACATGCTCAGGAAAGAATGCGTGCTGATAATATCCGGTGCAGGCAATCACGTTGATGCCGGTATCATGCATTAAATCCAGTAAAAACTGTGGATTACGCCCCATATAGCGGTTGGTCATTTCAACGATATTGCGCACTCCACGCTGTACCAGAGTGTGCATTTCGTCGCAAATGAACGCGTACTGATCCAGGCGGCAATCGATGTCGCCCTTAAAGCCCGATAAATCAATATGCAGGTGCTCGTGAGCATAGGTGTAGCCAGAGGGATCAATCATCTTTCGAATTCCTCGCGGACATGATGAGCGGAAGAAAAGAGCGACCGTTCTCGGGCGCCTCGGCGCCAAAAAACGCGCAGACGGTAGCGCCGACATCAGACAACGTGGCGCGCAAGCCAAGCCTGGCCGGGGCCTGTCCCGGCCGCCAGATAAGCAGAGGAACGTTTTCGCGGGTGTGTTTGCTGTGCCCGATAGTAGGATCATTACCGTGGTCAGCCATCACTATCAGACAATCGTCGGGCGTCATCTCATCAATGAGCAGAGCCAGTTCACGGTCGACCAGCCGTAGCCTGTCGGCATAGCGTGCGGTATCCTGCGCATGCCCGGCGAGGTCGGTTTCCTGAATATTGGTACAGATAAAAACCGTTTCCCTGGCCGTAAAGGCCTGGCGGGTGATGTCCATAATGCGCTGACTATCCACTATGTTCTGCCAGCTTTCGCCATGCGGGTTACTGACGATATCTGCCACTTTGCCAACCAGCACGGTCGTAACGCCACCGTCATGAAGACGGGCCGGAACCTGCACCGTCTCGTCTACGCCATACCCCATATGCACTACCTGAAAGCCGTGCTGGTACACCCCCGAACGCGGCGCATTGATACCAACATAACGCTGCTCTTTTTCCTCAACGGCAGCGAAAATTTGCCGCGTGCTGGCAAGCTTCCCGCCAAAAGCGATAACGCGACCAACCTCGACCTGCTCACGCACCACGCGGCCGATGGCTTTCACCTCGTCAAAGCTTTTCTCACTGAGATTGCCGGTAATGTTGTAGACCTGCCCCAGATCGGCCTCGAGGTTATCCCCCACCGCCACGGCGCCATCCACCAGCAGCCACGACAACCCCTCACCTTGCCGTTCCGTGTGCCAACCCGCTATACGGAGCGCCGACTCAACCTTATCGATGACCGCGCTAAAGGGCATACGCAGCGGCGTACGCGGTCGGGTACCGAGAATCTCCTGATGCCCCATGAACGTATCGCCCCCCTCATGCTGTAGCTCGGCGACACCCCAGACGGCGTCAGGAGATGGTTGCATCATGCCAGGCGTATAGCCGAGCGCATTTATCAGCCCCAGTTTCTCCAGCGTCGGTAGACTCAGCGCGGGAAAGGCCTCCAGAATATGTCCGCAGGTATTTGCGCCGATATCCTGGGGGCGAACCTGCGGTACGTCCGCCATTGCGCCAACGCCAAAGCTGTCTATCACCACCACCACGAATCGCGCCATTACGCCTCCAGACTATTGCCGAGACTGTCATAACGCGCCGCGATACAGGGCTCCCCCTGCTGTACCCCACAAACCAGCACCACATCGCTGCGGGTCACAAATATCTGCGTGCGAAAACAAAAAAGGACAGCGCTCCCCACCGGATAGTTGCCCTCAAGCGGCAGGTAGTAATCGATACTGCTGTCGTCGATTGTTCCCAGGCGCGCATCGCAGGCGCTGTCGCTTCCCGGCGTAAACACCAGCGCGTTTCTGGCATGCCCGCGGCGATAATAGCCGCCGCCGTAGCAGTAGCTGCGACCGCGAAAGTGATGCGAGATCTCACTCAGCCAAAGCATGGCGATATGCTCGGGCTGATCGCCTCTCTGGTTGGCCGGAATCGTCCCCGTCAGCGCATGTCCGGGTTCAGAGTGGGTCACGCCGTAACCAGCAAGCAAAGGTAACGATGTGCAGCTGGTCGCCGATGGCGCATTTAACTGTGCTAACGCTACCCCCTGCGCCAGCAGCGTATCGCGCGCGCTCACCAGCGAGTGCAAATTGGGCGTCGGCATAATTTCCCCTAGCGCATCGTCCCAAAGCAGACAGGGGAAATGCGTCAGACCGACCAGCTGAATTCCAGGCATTACCTGCAGCGCCTCTACGGCGGCGGCCAGGTCAGACAACGCAAATCCGCTCTCTTGTCCCGGGTAGAGGAAATCCTGCTCGCCGTAGACCTTCAGCATCACGGACTGCGTCACTCCCGCCCGTACCGCCGCACGGGAAACTTCATGGGCTTTTTCCAGCGAGAACAACGTAATCACCTCCGTCCCCTCCCGAACGGCCGCCTCGACCTGCGCCGACGGGATTTGCACCAGATGTCCCTGATGAGCCACTTTCAGACCGGCGCGACGCATTACCCGGCTTTCCTTGTAATCCACTGCGACAATGCCCTGATAGCCAAGCTCCAGAAGCCTCTGCGCAAGCCAGGGGTTCCGCCCCAGCTGCTTGGTCATCAGGTACAGCGTAATGCCGTGTCGTCGTGCGACATCAACCAGCAATCGACCATTTTCCAGTACCTGATCGACGTCGATGACCCAGCTATCCGGTGCGATTTTGCCCTGCTGCCATAGCCGATGCGCGGCGCTGATGAGTGCAGGGTTCTGGCGCTTTAATGCTTCAACAAACATCGTATTGCCCCATATCCATTTACCAGACAAATATTCATTTTTTTGAATATTTAACCTAAAAACGTCAACGTCAGCGAGTTAATCCGCCATCCACAACCCGTACAGGTTTGCCAGCAGATATCCTTCTTCATTTTCATGTACGGTGACCGCAAACTCCTGTAGCAGGGCGCAATGTGCCTGGTGTACCTGAGACCAGATGCTGGATAGCCTTATCTCCTGCAGGAGATCGCCATCAAGAGGTTCGATAACCTCCCCGCGGCGGCTGCGCATCAACGCGCTGGCCATGTGGGTAACCGCCATCGCCCCCTGCTCGCTATAGACCGGAAGCTGCCACTCTTTATCCAGCCGTTGAACCACCTTCAGCATGCCGCTACAGATATCGCGGTCGATGACGCCTGCTTCACACAGCAGATTGAGCCTGTTTTCCATCTCATTCGCCTTCATATTAATAACTGGGTTCCTGCTCGCCGTTCACCACGCGTTGCTGGTGCGCCAGCAGCGCATTTTCATCCACCACGGCCCTGATCAGCTGCTGCATGGGATAATCATCGGCACGCGTTAAGATAACCGCCTCCGTTGCCTGCAAAAACTGCGGTTCCTCCCTTAACGCAATGGCTTCAAGTCCTAACATTGTCAGCTCAGCCTCGGCGGCGACGTTCCAGATAACGGCATCGATATCCCCCTTCACGATGCGCGGCAAACTCTCATGGTACGAGAGATCAACGCGCTCAACGGGGCGACCCGCGAAGTAAACTTCGGTCATAATCTTCTGGTCCGCAGAGCGGTTATCGAGTCCGACACGTTTGACGGTATCCGCCTCTCCCTTGCGGCAAATCAGCTTATGCTCGCCGACGTAGGTATGCGGCCCCAGCGCCAGCGCGATATGCAGGCCGTTATGCGTCAGATAGCTTTCTGCCGCCAGCCGCGATACCACCGCCATGTCATATACGCCGTTAAGCAGACATTCAACGCGAATATCGGCACCGCGCATATGGGCGTAATAGAACGGGATATCCTCAAACTGCGCCTTTAACCCACTCGCCAGCCCTTCGTACAGACGCGTATAGGGCAACGGCATCGCGCAAACCACGCTACTGATATCCAGATGCGCCAGCAGCGCCTTGTTGTCCATATCCACCAGAAAGCTACCGTTGCGACCGCGGCGCTCAATGCGAATTGCTCCGCCCGCCTCCAGCGTTTTCAGGGCAGCCTGCGTCAGCCCAACGGACGTGCCGCATTCAGCTGCCAGTTCTTCTATGGTTTTTAATCGGTTACCGCGCTCCTGACCCAGCAAATAGCGAGCCAGCGTGGTTAACGTCATTCCTTCTTTTTTTATAAACGTCCGATGCATCTTTTATCTTCAGTATTTTGAATATTTATATCTTCAACAAAATGAAAATAAGGCACAAGCCCCAATAGCGCAAAGGGTGAATGGGGTCACACAATACGGAATTATTCTCTTTCAGGCAGGTGCAGGGATAAAAAAACCGGGGTCTGAGTGGACCCCGGTACGGTTAGCAACGGCTCGTCGTAATTACGGATGTGCCACAAAACCGATCGCTTCATACACCGCCTTCAGCGTTTCAGAAGCGCGGGCACGCGCTTTGGCGGCGCCCTCTTTCATGACGTTCTGCAGGAAGGCTTCATCGTTGCGATAGCGGTTATAGCGCTCCTGCAGCTCGCTCAGCATACCGGATACCGCATCGGCAACGTCGCCCTTCAGATGGCCGTACATTTTGCCTTCGAAATGCTGCTCCAGTTCCGGAATGCTCTTGCCAGTGACGCCGGCCAGGATATCCAGCAGGTTGGAAACGCCCGCTTTGTTCTGCACGTCGTAGCGAACCACCGGCGGCTCGTCGGAATCCGTCACCGCGCGTTTAATTTTCTTCACGACCGACTTCGGATCTTCCAGCAGGCCGATAACGTTGTTGCGGTTATCGTCAGACTTGGACATCTTCTTCGTCGGCTCCAGCAGGGACATCACGCGCGCGCCGGATTTCGGAATAAACGGCTCCGGCACCTTGAAGATATCGCCGTAGATAGCGTTAAAACGCTGCGCGATATCGCGGCTCAGCTCCAGATGCTGCTTCTGATCTTCGCCGACCGGCACCTGATTGGTCTGATACAGCAGAATGTCCGCCGCCATCAGCACCGGGTAGTCGAACAGGCCGGCGTTGATGTTTTCGGCATAGCGCGCGGACTTGTCCTTAAACTGGGTCATACGGCTCAGTTCGCCGAAATAGGTGTAGCAGTTCAGCGCCCAGCTCAGCTGCGCGTGCTCCGGCACGTGAGACTGGACGAAGATAGTGCTTTTTTCCGGGTCGATGCCGCAGGCGAGGTACAGCGCCAGCGTATCCAGCGTCGCTTTACGCAGCGCCTGTGGGTCCTGACGCACGGTGATCGCATGCTGGTCAACAATGCAATAAATGCAGTGGTAGTCGTCCTGCATGTTTACCCACTGACGCAGCGCACCCATATAGTTACCGATGGTCAGTTCACCTGAAGGCTGTGCGCCGCTAAAAACGATGGGCTTAGTCATTTTTTAATTCCTGATGTTCACTGTGCGGGAGCCCGAGAGCGGGCAATAAATCGTTAAAATGGTCAAAGAGGAAGTCCGGATTGCTGAGCGCAATCGCCTCGCCGTAGTTATAGCCGTAGGTCAGGCCGACGGAGCAGCAGCCGGCCGCCGCAGCGGCGAGAATATCATTGCGCGAATCCCCGACAAAGAGCAGCTCTTCCGGTTTCAGGGATAATTTTCCGGCCACCAGCAGCAGCGGCTCCGGGTGCGGCTTTTTGTTCTTCACGTCATCGCCGCCCACCACCACGGTGAAATATTTGGCGATATCCAGCGCTTCCAGCAGCGGCGCAACGAACGGCGTCGGCTTGTTGGTTACTAACGCCAGCGGCAGGCCTTTGGCATGCAGCGCGCCCAGCGTATCGGCGACGTCCGGGAACAGGAAGCTGCCCTCTTCGGCAAACTCGGCATAGTAGCGGTCAAACAGCTTACGCAAAATACGCTGCTGTTCAGGCTTTGAAATATCGTCGCCCTCGACGGACGGTTTACCCTGCGCGGCACGCTGAACGGCACGCTCCTGACGCGCCCAGGTCAGGGCGCGTTCCATCAGCACATCGGCGCCGTTGCCAATCCAGGTCACGACGCGCTCTTCGCCCGCCGTCGGCAGCTCCAGCGCGTAAAGCGCGCTGTCCACAGCCGCGGTCAGACCCGGCGCGCTATCAACCAGCGTACCGTCGAGGTCGAACGCAACACCCCGAATTGCCTGTAATTTACTCATGACTTACCTTTGCCAGTTCACGGCGCATTTCATCAACCACTTTCCTGTAGTCGGGCTGATCGAAGATAGCGGAGCCTGCGACAAACATGTCTGCGCCTGCCGCTGCGATTTCTGCAATGTTGCTCACTTTAACACCGCCGTCCACTTCGAGGCGAATATCATAGCCGGATTCGTCAATACGACGGCGCACTTCACGCAGCTTATCCAGCGTCTGCGGAATGAAAGATTGCCCGCCGAAGCCCGGGTTCACCGACATCAGCAGAATCACGTCCAGCTTATCCATCACGTAGTCCAGATAGCTCAGCGGCGTCGCCGGGTTAAAGACCAGGCCCGCTTTACAGCCGTGTTCTTTAATCAGCTGCAGCGAACGGTCGACGTGCTCAGAGGCTTCCGGGTGGAAGGTAATAATGCTGGCGCCCGCCGCGGCGAAATCAGGAATGATGCGATCGACCGGTTTCACCATCAGGTGAACGTCAATCGGGGCAGTGATGCCGTATTTACGCAGAGATTTCAGCACCATCGGGCCGATGGTCAGGTTGGGCACGTAGTGGTTATCCATCACATCGAAATGCACCACATCCGCACCCGCTGCCAGCGCTTTCGCAGTATCTTCACCCAGACGGGCAAAGTCGGCCGACAGAATTGAAGGGGCAATCAAAAACTGTTTCATCCGCATCTCCTTGAAAACTATTTTTTGCTTTTGGTGGCCGGGCGATACAGCGCCAGCAGTTCATCCACCTTCTTACGCGTGCCGCCATTACTGCTGATGCTGCGTCGTACCTTCACGACGTGCAGTTTGTTGGCCTGTTGATACCATTCACGGGTCAGCGCCGTGTCATGGTTTGAAATTAACACCGGGATCCGCTTGCTGACCAGTTCTTCCGCTATTTCAGCCAGGTGAGCCTGCTGCTCCTGGCTGAAGCTGTTGGTGTGGTAGGCGGTAAAGTTGGCCGTCGCCGATAGCGGCGCATAGGGCGGATCGCAGTACACCACGGAACTGGCGTCGGCTCGCGCCATGCTCTGGGCGTACGACTCGCAGTAAAACTCCGCGTTCTGCGCTTTGTGCGCGAAGTGGCGCAGCTCATTTTCCGGGAAATAGGGCTTCTTATAACGGCCAAACGGCACGTTAAACTCACCCTTGAGGTTGTACCGGCACAGGCCATTGTAACCGTGGCGGTTCAGGTACAAAAACAGCACCGCGCGGCGAAACGCGTCCTGGCTTTGATTAAATTCGTCGCGGAGCTGGTAATAGACGTCCGCATCGTTAGTTGTCGGGGAGAACATCGCCTGCGCCGCCGCGATGTATTCATCGGTACGCGTTTTAACGATGTTATAGAGATCGATGAGATCGCTGTTGATATCGGCAAGGATATAACGTGAAAAATCGGTGTTCAGGAACACCGATCCGGCCCCGACAAAGGGCTCGACAAGACATTCGCCCTTCGGCAAATGTTTTTCGATATCGTTCAGCAGGGGGAATTTCCCCCCTGCCCACTTCAGAAAAGCGCGTTTCTTTTTCATGCTGTCTGACTGCTTACCACTTTCTCCGGCTGTGGAGAAAAAGCTCCGACAGCATCCTGCGCTTAACATTACTTCAGATCGGACTGTACCTGATGCAGCGGTTTCGCCCACGGGTTTTTCGCCTGCACATCGGCTGGCAAAGTCGCTACCGCGCGTTTCGCATCTTCTTTAGTCGGATACATGCCGCTCACCAGCACATACCACGGCTGACCGTTGCGGGTCGTCTGATAAACCACATAGCTCTTCAGATTCTCTTTCTTCGCCCAATTGTTGAGATTGTCGTAGTTAGAAGAGGAGCTCAACTGCAGCGTATAGTGGCCTGACGGCGCGGACTTCAGCGAACCGACATCGCCGGCCTCTTTCCCGCCTGCCGCCGTTGGCGCTGCCGTCGCTGCCGTTGCCGCCGTTGCGGCTGGCGCCGCGGTTGCCGCAGGAGCAGAGGTCGTAGCCGCCGGTTTCGTCGGCGCTGGCGCCGTAACCGGTGCCGTCTGCTTCACGGGCGCTGGCGTTGCCGCAACGGTCGTTTCCGTACGTTTCGGCTGTGCAACCGGCTTCGGTTCGGTCATCGTTTTCGCCGTTGCCTGAGGCTTGGTCTGCGGCTTCGGCTCGATAACGGCATGTTTACGTTCCGGACGAGCGGCTTCGGTGCGCGGCTCGCTGGTCGTCGTTACCTGACGCGGCGCGCTGCCGCCGCGAACCGGCGCGACGGTTGCCGGTTCCGTTGGCAGCGTGGAGTTCACCGCGCTGTCAACCTGACCCTGCTGCTGCGTTAAGGCATTGTTCAGGTCGCCCTGAACCTCGACACGCTGCTGGCCTTCAGGCGCTGCGGCGTTTTGCCCCTGCGTTGGGGTAGAAGAGATTGGCGGTAAAGAGACATCCTGCGAAGGCGCGCCAGCGGTCTGCTGGCCTGCCGGAGCCGCCGCGCCAGGCGCAGGCTGCGCGCCGTTGGCCTGATCGGCGCTCGCTGCGCTATTCGCGGACAGATCGATGTTCTTTTCCGCTGTGGAAGCCTGCTCGCTGGAAGGCGCGGACGGCGCTTTCAGCGCAGAACCAATACCCACAATCAGCAGCAGCAGAACCAGAATGCCCAGCCCCATCATGATGTACTGACGAGAGGCAGGTTTGCGGGGCGGTGATTTTTTACGTTTACGCGGACGACGCTCTACGGCCTCTTCAGACCCTTCGTCGTCATCCGATGCGTGATATTCTTCTTCATCGTCGCGCGCGCGTGTTTCGCGAACTTTGCGGGTGCGTGACGGGCGAGGCTCATCCGCATCGAGATCCAGCTCGTCAAAGTTGATCTGCGGTTCGCTATCGCGATCGGAAGATTGACGGGAACGACCAGCACGACGATCGCTGGGATCGGGTTTCAGCTCGTCTTCTGGTTTGAATTCATCCATTTAACACCCCACTAAAAGGCTTATGCCAACGACAATTGCACATCACCTGAAGTTATAAAGCCGCATGGCGCGGCCTGACCTTTCTTATTCGTTACGCCTGCTGGCAATCAGCAATCGCGCCAAGTACGACATCGTGCGCGACACCGCCACGCACTTCACTTTTACCTATCGCCAGCGGCAGCACTAAACGCAGCTCGCCAGCCAGCACCTTTTTATCACGCATCATATGCGGCAGATACGCCTGCGCTGACATTTCCCGCGGACCCGTCACCGGCAGCTTCGCACGCTTGAGCAGCGTAATAATGCGCTGCGTATCCTGCGCGCTAAACTGGCCAAGACGCTCCGATGCGCGCGCCGCCATCACCATACCGGCGGCAACAGCCTCACCGTGGAGCCAGTTTCCGTAGCCCATTTCCGCTTCAATGGCATGACCAAACGTATGCCCAAGATTCAGTAAAGCACGTAAGCCGGTTTCGCGCTCATCTGCAGCAACAACTTCGGCTTTCAGCTCACAACAACGGCGAATACAGTACGCCATCGCTTTTTCATCCAGCGCCATTAGCGCATCGATGTTGTTTTCCAGCCACTGGAAGAACTCGCCGTCCAGAATGATGCCGTACTTAATCACCTCAGCGAGGCCGGAAGAGAGTTCACGCGCGGGCAGCGTTTTCAGACAGTTGAGATCGACCACAACCGAAACGGGCTGCCAGAAGGCGCCAATCATGTTTTTACCGAGGGGATGGTTGACCGCCGTTTTACCGCCAACGGAAGAATCAACCTGAGACAGTAGCGTGGTCGGAACCTGAATAAAACGCACGCCTCGCTGATAGCTCGCCGCCGCAAATCCGGTTAAATCGCCCACCACGCCGCCGCCCAACGCGACCAGCGTTGTATCGCGGCCGTGGGGTTTTTTAAGCAATGCGGTGAATACCGTGTCCATCACCGCCAGCGTTTTGTACTGCTCGCCGTCAGGGAGGATGACGCTGTCGACCTTAACACCCGATTGCTCCAGCACGGCGCGAACCGTGTCCAGATACAGCGGCGCCAGCGTTTCGTTGGTGACCAGCATGACCTGGTCGCCCGACTTGAGTGGCATGAAGGAAGCTGGGTCGTTAAACAAACCAGCCGCGATGGTAATCGGGTAACTGCGTTCCCCGAGAGTTACTGTGAGCCTCTCCATAACGCGACATCCACCTTAGTTGCTTAAATTCACTGATGTTAAGCTAGTCAACCAGAATCAGTTGCTTTCCAGCATATGAATAATCTGGTTCGCGACGACTTTCGCGCTCTGATCGTCAGTCCGGATGGTGACATCAGCGATTTCTTCATACAGCGGATTGCGTTCGTCAGCCAGCGCTTCCAGAACTTCACGCGGCGGAGTCGCAACCTGCAGCAGCGGGCGCTTCTTGTCGCGCTGCGTGCGCGCCAGCTGTTTCTCAATAGTGGTTTCCAGGTACACCACAACGCCGCGGGCGGAGAGACGATTGCGCGTTTCGCGGGATTTCACAGAGCCGCCGCCAGTTGCCAGCACAATACCCTGTTTTTCCGTCAGCTCATTGATGATTTTTTCTTCACGATCGCGGAAACCTTCTTCGCCTTCAACGTCGAAGACCCAGCCTACGTCAGCACCAGTGCGTTTCTCAATCTCTTGATCAGAATCGTAGAATTCCATGTTGAGCTGTTGGGCTAACTGGCGCCCAATAGTGCTTTTGCCGGCACCCATAGGCCCAACCAGAAAGATATTGCGTTTCTCTGCCATTTTTTCGGTACTACTAAGACTATTCGTTAATAATAAACCCGCGACGCAGATACCCAGCGCCGCAGGACATGAACTGAAACCTCATATGCGATAGTGCGAGAGTCAGATCAAAAATTATCTCAATACTCCGACAGGTTTGGCAACTCGAATTATTGTGAGCATACATCGCCGGATTTTGCGGGAGACAGACTCTCAAATCGGTACTCCTTGTATGCTAAATCCGGCCTCACGTCAAACACCTGAAACGTGTTCAGCGAGAAAAACTCCGGGTACGAATCCCCTACTGTACAGAAATGATACGCGGCGTGATAAAGACGACAAGCTCGCGCCGCTCATGGTCTTTCCCGTCGTGGCGGAAAAGTTGCCCAAGCCAGGGGATGTCTCCCAACAGCGGGATGCCGTCGCGCGCTGATTTGTTTTTTTGCGAGAAAATCCCGCCCAACGCCAGCGTTTCTCCGCTTTTAACCTCAACCTGCGTTTCAATTTCCTGTTTGTCGATGGCCAGCACTTCGCCGTCAGCCTGCTGCAGCACCTGCCCCGGCATGTTCTCGCTGATGCGCAGCTTGAGGCGCACGCGCCTGTCGTCCAGAACGGTGGGCGTGACCTCCATCCCCAGCACCGCCTCTTTAAATTCAACCGACGTCGCGCCGCTATCGCCGCTGGATACCTGATAGGGAATTTCGCTCCCCTGTTTGATGCTGGCGGGCTGCAGATGCGAGGCAAGCAGGCGCGGGCTGGCGATAATCTCAAGCTGCTGCTGTTGCTCCAGCGCCGAAAGCTCAAACTCCAGCAGGCGCCCGTTGATACGTCCGATATTAAACCCTGCCCGGCTGGTGGCATCCGTTACGGATAAATCGCTCGACAGCGTGGTGAATTTCCCCCGCCCGGGAGGGCTGTCGGCATCCGCCAGGGTCCACTTCACCCCAAGCTCCCGCAGGCTCTTCTCATTCATCGTCACAATATGCGCCGCCAGCTCCACCTGCCCGACGGGCTTGTCCATCTCCTCCGCCCAGGTCTGAATATCGCTAAGATGGCGCTCGTCGTCGCGCACCAGCAGACGGTTTGTCCGCTTATCCACCGTCATCGCGCCGCGGGGGCTGAGCAGCTTTTCCCCGGCCTTCGCCAGCTCTCCGGCATCGGCATAGCGCAGCGCGATGCTCTGCCCGCGCAGCGGCAGCGTCTGCCGACGCTTCTCCTGCTCCGTTTCAAGCCGCGACTGCTTTGCTTCCTGCCAGGCATGGCTGTGGATAAACAGCACCGCGCCCTGCGAGGTCATCGTCAACCCGGCGCTGCTCAGTACGGTTTGCAGCGCCTGCATCCAGGGGATGTTGGTAAGCTGCAGCGACAAAACGCCATCCACCTCCGGACCGATAACGATATTCCGCCCATCCAGCGCCGCCAGGGTCTGCAGCACCTGCGCCACCGGCACCTCATCGACGGTCAGCGTGACGGCGTTGACCTTTCCCTTCGCGGGCGCTGTCGCCAGCAGCAGCGTCAGCAACACGTCTGTGGTTTTCATGATTGTTCGCTCCCTCTTTTTGCCAGCGCCACGCGGCGGACTCGCAGCGCTCTCCGGCCCGCACCTCAATTTCCTCTGGCGACAGCCGGATTATCCGCCAGCCGTTTTCCAGTACCTGCCCCTGGATTAGCCGCTGCCATTTCCCCGCGTTATCCATCACCAGGCCAATCGCAAACCGCTCGCTGCTGACGACGCCGCGATAGCGCCATTGGGACACCTGCGCCACGGCGCAGGTGTCTACCGCGGGCTGGAAAGGGTCGCGCATCGCCAGCAGCAAAGGGAGAAAAACCAGAAGCACGACGCGCCCGCTAGCCACGATCGAGCGACTCCAGGCGCAGCGTCAGCTGCAGCCGACCGTTTTCCGGCGCCAGCCGAAAGCTTTTTACCGCCATGCCTCGCCGGGTGAGTGCGGTGAAAATGTCGGGGACGACGGGCCACTCCACGCCAAGCGCCAGCTCCCCGCCGCTGTCGTCAGGCAACCAGCGCAGCAGCGTGCTGCCCGGCATCTGAAAATCGACGGGGGAAAATGCCAGCGTCCTTTCCGGCGCTTTTTCATTGCGGGTCGACGACAGCGCCAGCGTTTTACGCCACTGCGCCCGCAGCGCCGGCTGCGCATTTACAGACGGAATATCCCGGCTCACCGCGACCTCTCCCGCCCCATACGCAAGGAGTAAAACGGCGCACCACGTTCCCCAGCGGATTTTCGCCGAACAGCGGCACCAGCGTTCAGGGAGATGTCGCATTCGCGTCTCCTGGCAACAGCTGTACGTTAAACTGCCAGCGGCCGTCGGCATCCCGCAGCGTTGCGCCCGGTTTTCCTCGCCGCAGCCCGGGAAGCTCCGCAAGCGCGCGATCCAGCGCGGCCAGCGCCGGGAAGCGATTCGCCTTGCCCGCCAGCGCCAGCGCGCCTCCCTGCCACTCAAGCGCGGTAAGCCAGGCCTGTTCCGGTAGCGCGTCGCCTATCGCCGCAAGCCACAGCGACCAGCGTCGTGTCTCCTGCTGGCGAACCAGAATTTGCGCCAGCGCGGTGCGCTGTGCGGCATCTGCGGCCAGCCGCTGCTCACGTACGGTCAGCGCCTGCTGTAAACGGCGCGCCTCCTGTACCCAGAGCGTATTCAAGGCGCGGTCAGACATATTCATCGCCACGTTTACGGCAAGATTCAGGGCAACCATCAGCAGCCCGCCGATAAACATGAGCGCCCAGAAGCGCAGGCGCTGCCGCCGTAGGGCGTCCCGCCAGGGCAGCAGGTTCACCATCGCCGCCATATCAGTGCCCCCCTGCCGCCAGGGCGATGGCTATCGCAAAGTCATCCGCCGCCTGCGGCAACGGAGGATAAAGCTGGCTTACCGTCTTCCAGGGATTAAAGTAGCGACGCTCATCAGGATCGGCCGCGCACTGCAGCAGGCCCGGTTCGGCCTCCTGGCTGCATCCCCAGCCGCTATGGGTCGCCCACAGCCACTGTTCGCCGTTATGCCAGGTCACGCCCGGCTGGTCATCCGCAAGCCACGGCAGGAAATTTTGCAAAGCGCAGGCATCGGGCGTGATAGCGTCCACCCGGACGCCCGCCGCGGCGAGCGGCTCCTGTAGCTGCGCGATATCGCGCTTACGGGCCGCCGTCACGGTAAATTCAGTCGTATCGCGGGCAGTGTAATCAAAGACCAAATCCGCCTGCGGCATGTCCAGATGCTGCGCCAGCGTAGCGGCTATCCACCGGCTTTCATCGCTCTCCAGCAGCGCCAGCTGCGGCCTGGGAAGCGTTTTTTGCAGCGTTTTCGCGGCGGGAAACGCCAGCATGATGCGATGCTGCAGCGGGAGCTCCTGCCGCCACTGCCGCAGACGAACAGCATCGCCGGGCTCGCCCTCAAGAGGCAGCCGCCACCAGCGGCGAAGGGCCCATCCGGCCCGCGTACGCTGCAGCGCCACGCTGAGAACACAATCTGGTTGGATATGCAGTCCGACATGCCAGCGCCTGTAAGCCATTCTTACGATCTCCTTATCCGTCAAACCATTCCGGCTATATCAATGCTTCTGGCTTGCCTTTATACTACCGCGCGTTTGTTTATAAACTGCCCAATTGAAACGAAATGGGAAATCTCCGGTGAAGTTCGTAAAGTATTTATTCATCCTTGCAGTCTGTTGCATTCTGCTGGGAGCAGGCTCGATCTACGGCCTCTACAAGTATATTGAGCCCCAGCTCCCCGACGTCGCCACGCTGCGGGATGTACGCCTGCAAATTCCAATGCAGGTCTATAGCGCTGAAGGCGAGCTTATCGCCCAGTATGGCGAGAAGCGTCGTATTCCCGTGACGCTGAACCAGATACCGCCAACCCTGGTGAAAGCGTTTATCGCGACGGAAGACAGCCGCTTCTATGAGCACCACGGCGTCGACCCGGTAGGGATCTTCCGTGCGGCCAGCGTGGCGCTGTTCTCCGGCCATGCGTCGCAGGGCGCCAGCACCATTACCCAACAGCTGGCGCGTAACTTCTTCCTCAGCCCTGAAAAGACGCTGATGCGTAAGATCAAGGAAGCGTTTTTGGCGATTCGCATCGAGCAGTTGCTGAATAAAGACGAAATCCTTGAGCTCTATCTGAACAAGATTTACCTCGGCTATCGCGCTTACGGCGTCGGGGCGGCGGCCCAGGTCTACTTCGGGAAAACCGTCGACCAGCTGACGCTCAACGAGATGGCGGTGATTGCCGGTCTGCCGAAAGCGCCGTCGACCTTCAACCCGCTGTACTCCATGGATCGCGCCACCGCGCGTCGGAACGTGGTGCTTTCGCGTATGCTGAGCGAGGGATACATCACGCAGGCGCAGTACGATGAAACCAGTCGCGAACCCATTGACGCAAGCTACCATGCCCCGGAAATCGCCTTCTCTGCGCCGTACCTGACCGAAATGGTGCGCCAGGAGATGGTCAACCGCTACGGCGATAAAGCTTACGAAGACGGCTATCGCATCTACACCACCATCACCCGTAAGGATCAGCTGGCCGCCCAGCAGGCCGTACGTAACAACGTGATGGATTACGACATGCGCCACGGCTACCGCGGCCCGGCAAACGTGCTGTGGAAAGTGGGCGAAACGCCGTGGGACAGCAAGAAAATCACCGATTCGCTGAAAAGCCTGCCGACCTACGGGCCGCTGGAGCCTGCGGTGGTGACTGCGACAGGTCCGCAGGAAGCGACGGTGATGATGGCGGACGGCACCTCTGCCGCGCTGAGCATGGACGGTATGCGCTGGGCGCGTCCGTATCGTTCGGACACCCTGCAGGGCGCCACGCCGCGCAAGGTGACCGATGTGGTGCAGACCGGTCAGCAGATCTGGATCCGCCAGGTGAACAACAGCTGGTGGCTGGCCCAGGTGCCGGACGTGAACTCCGCGCTGGTCTCCGTCAATCCGCAAAACGGCGCGATTATCGCGCTGGTCGGCGGCTTCGACTTTAACCAGAGCAAGTTCAACCGCGCCACCCAGGCGCTGCGCCAGGTCGGCTCCAACATTAAGCCGTTCCTCTACACCGCCGCCATGGACAAAGGGTTAACGCTGGCCAGCGTACTCAACGACGTACCGATCTCCCGTTGGGATGCGGGCGCCGGCTCCGACTGGCGGCCGAAAAACTCGCCGCCGGAGTATGCCGGTCCTATCCGTCTGCGCCAGGGCCTGGGGCAGTCGAAAAACGTGGTGATGGTTCGCGCCATGCGCGCGATGGGTGTTGACTATGCCGCTGAGTATCTGCAGCGCTTCGGCTTCCCGGCCGACAACATCGTCCACACCGAATCGCTGGCACTGGGTTCGGCCTCCTTTACGCCGCTGCAGGTCGCGCGCGGCTATTCGGTGATGGCCAACGGCGGCTTCCTGATAGACCCCTACTTCATCAGCAAGATTGAAAATGACCAGGGCAACGTGCTGTTTGAGGCCAAACCGAAAATTGCCTGCGCCGATTGCGATATCCCGGTAATTTACGGCGATACGCCGAAATCTAACGTGCTGGAAAACAAAGATGTTGAAGATGTGGCTATCTCCCAGGAGCCGCAGAACGCCAACGTGCCAATGCCCAGCCTTGAGCAGGCCAACCAGGCCTTAGTCGCCCGCAGCGGCGGCCAGGAATATGCGCCGCACGTCATCAGCACACCGCTGGCGTTTCTGATCAAGAGCGCGCTGAACACCAACATCTTCGGCGAACCGGGCTGGCAGGGCACCGGCTGGCGTGCAGGCCGCGACCTGCAGCGTAAGGATATCGGCGGGAAAACCGGTACCACCAACAGCTCGAAAGATGCCTGGTTCTCCGGCTACGGTCCGGGCGTCGTCACCTCGGTGTGGATTGGCTTTGACGATCACCGCCGCGACCTGGGCCGGACGACGGCGTCGGGCGCCATTAAGGATCAGATCTCCGGCTACGAAGGCGGCGCCAAAAGCGCGCAACCGGCGTGGGATGCCTTTATGAAGAGTGTGCTTCAGGGCGTTCCTGAGCAGCCGCTGACGCCGCCTACCGGCGTGGTGACGGTCAATATCGACCGCAGCACCGGGCAGCTCGCCAACGGCGGCAACAGCCGTGAAGAGTACTTTATTGAGGGCACGCAGCCGACGCAGCAGGCGGTGCATGAGGTGGGAACCACGCTTATCGATAACGGCGAGACCCACGAGCTGTTCTGATCGAAAAAGGCGCCGCTGGCGCCTTTTTTATTGGGTTACAGTTTTCCCTGCGCCTGCAGCCACTCTCGAAGCAGGAACAGCGCGCTGACGTTGCGGGCTTCGTTGAAGTCCGGGTCCTCAAGCAGGTCCATCAGATGCGTAAGCGGCCAGCGAACCTGCGGCAGCGGTTCAGGCTCATCGCCCGGCAGGGATTCCGGGTAGAGGTTTTCCGCGACCACGATGTTCATTTTGCTGGAGAAGTACGACGGCGCCATGCCGAGCTTGCGCAGGAACGTCAGGTCGTTCGCGCCGAAGCCGACTTCTTCTTTCAGCTCGCGGTTAGCGGCTTCAAACACGCTCTCGCCCGGATCGATAAGCCCTTTGGAAAACCCGAGCTCATAGGATTCAGTGCCGACGGCGTATTCGCGGATCAGGATCAGATGGTCGTCAATAATCGGCACAATCATCACGGCTTCCCGCGAAGAAGGACGCATGCGCTCATAAACGCGACGCTCGCCATTACTGAATTCCAGGTCCACACTTTCAACGGTAAACAGCCGGGAGCGGGCAACCGCTTCAACATTCAGAATGGTGGGTTTTTTTAGTGGTTTATCCATAGTGCCGGGTCTTTGCTGTGGAAACAGGGTAATTGTGCGACATACCGCACGGTTTCGGCAATTCCTATCATCTGATATTTACATTTCTGCAACCTTTAGCATCAACTCCTTTTTTAGACAAAAAGTCAAGAGGTTGCAAAGGTTTTGAGAATTTGCTGATATTCCCCTGCGTCGGCCTTTGATACTCTTAAACGTTGCTTCAGAATGTGTAACGTTCTGTGCGACACGTGCCGATAGCTAACTACGGGCTCACGTTCAGCGTTAATGGTCAACCGACGAAACCTGTAAGAATAAGTATGATGGGAAAAGCATGGGCACATTTTTGATTTTCTTCGCTGCTATGCTGGCCTGCGCATTGCTTGCAGGGTGGTTATTCCGGTTGCGCGCGCAGCGCCGACGCCTCCCCTTGTTGCATGCCTTTGCCGGCGCAACAACGCGTAAGCTGACGGACGAAGAGCGCAGCGCCGTTGAAGGCTATCTCGATGGTCTGAACCATGTACTGCAGGTTCCGGCGTCCGGCGCCGCGCCTGACGCCATGGCGCTCACGGCGCAAAGCCATACCGTCTTTGCCGTCACCCGCGCGATCACCCGCTACGGCATCACCACCGACGATCCGCATAAATGGCGCTACTTCCTTGATGCCGTCGAAGTCCATTTGCCGCCCTTCTGGGAACAGTACATCACGGATGAAAACAGCGTTGAGCTAATCCATACCGATGCGATGCCGCTGATTATTTCCCTGAACGGCCACACCCTTCGCGATCACAAGCAGGAGGCCCGCGGCTACGCGCTGGAGCAGCGCTCCGCTACCCAGGCCTCCATTCGCGGCGAAGAGAGCGAGCAGATAGAGCTGCTGAACATTCGCCAGGAAACCCACGAAGAGTATGCGCTTGGCCGCCCTGACGGCCTGCGCGAAGCGCTGCTGGTCGTCAGCGCCTTCGCGCTGTTTTACTGCTGCCTGATAGCCCCCGACGTTTTTGCGCCATGGCTGGTCGGCGGCGCTACCCTGCTGCTGGCCGCGGGTTTGTGGGGGCTGTTCGCCCCGCCGCCTAAAACGGCGCTACGTGAAATCCACTGCCTGCGCGGTACGCCGAAGCGCTGGGGTCTGTTCGGTGAAAACGATCAGGAACAGATTAACAATATTTCGCTCGGCATTATCGATCTCATCTACCCACGCCACTGGCAGCCGTATATTGCGCAGGATCTCGGCCAGCAGACGGATATCGATATCTACCTCGACAGGCATGTCGTCCGCCAGGGGCGTTTTTTATCGCTGCATGATGAAGTGAAGAACTTCCCGCTGCAGCACTGGCTGCGCAGCGCCGTCATCGCGGGCGGCGCTCTGCTCATCGTCATTATGCTGTGGGTAAGCGTACCGCTCGGCATGCCGTTCAAATTCACCCTCTCATGGCTTAAGGGCGCCCAGACCATCGAGGCCACCACGGTCAATCAGCTGGAGAAAGCGGGCGTCAGAATCGGCGATACCCTGCATCTGAAGGGGACCGGGATGTGCAACATTCGCACCCCGGGCTCGTGGACTGCCCAGGAAAACTCGCCGTTTACCCCGTTTGACTGCTCGCAGATCATCTGGAACGACGCCCCGCCGCTGCCGCTGCCGGAATCTGACACCGTGACCAAAGCCACCGCGCTGATGCAGGCGGTAAACCGTCAGCTGCACCCAAGCCCCGACGACAGCTCGCGCGTCAGCCCGGCGCTGCGCTCAGCCATTCAAAAATCCGGGATGGTGCTGCTGGATGATTTTGCGGATATCGTTCTGAAAACCCAGGATTTATGCGCAGGAGAAGACGAATGCGCGCGGCTGAAAAACGCGCTGGTGAACCTCGGCAACACCCGCGACTGGGAGACGCTCACCAAGCGTGCCAGCGCCGGGAAGCTGGACGGCGTCAATGTGCTGCTGCGTCCGGTAAGCGCCGAGTCGCTGGAAAATCTGGTCACCACCTCGACCGCGCCGTTCGTGATGCGGGAGACCGCCCGCGCGGCCCAGGCGCTCAATAGCCCGGCGCCCGGCGGTTTTCTTATCAGCAGCGACGAGGGCAGCGATTTAGTATCGCAGCCGTGGCCTGCGGTTTCGCTGTACGATTATCCAGCCCATGAACAGTGGGGCGAGTTCCAGCGGCTGGCGGGGATGCTGATGCATACGCCGTTCAGCGCCGAAGGCATTGTGACCAGCGTTTACACCGACGCCAACGGCACGCAGCATATCAATCTGCACCGTATTCTCGACAGAGCGGGGCTGTGGCGCTATCTCGGCACCACGCTGCTGATGCTGACGATGCTGGTCTGCGCCGCCTGGAACGGCGTGCTTGCGCTTCGCCGCTATCAGCGCCATCGCGAGCGCGTGGCTGAGATCCAGAAATACTACGACAGCTGTATGAACCCGGTGCTTATCCCTTCACCCGAATCGCTGCATTCGGACACGCCCGATCGCTGACGCCCGAACTCCTGAAGCGCGGCAGGTTGTGATACCCTGTCGCGCAATTCTTCCGCGGAGGTTTAGCATGCATCTGAATATTGCCTGGCAGGAGGTCGATACCGTTCTGCTTGATATGGACGGCACCCTACTCGATCTCGCGTTCGATAACTATTTCTGGCAAAAGCTGGTGCCGGAAACCTACGGCGCACGGCTCGGTATCTCCCCGCAGGAAGCGCAGCTGGCTATCCGCCAGGAGTACCACGCCGTGCAGCATACGCTAAACTGGTACTGTCTGGATTACTGGAGCGAACGCCTGGGGCTGGATATCTGCGCCATGACGACCCGGGAAGGCCCGCGCGCCGTGCTGCGCGACGACACCGTACCGTTTCTCGACGCCCTGAAAGCCTGCGGTAAGAAGCGGATTTTGCTCACCAACGCGCACCCGCATAACCTCGCGGTCAAGCTGGAGCATACCGGGCTTGCCTCGCACCTTGATTTATTGCTTTCCACCCACACATTTGGTTATCCGAAAGAGGATCAGCGCTTGTGGCAGGCGGTGGCGTCTGAAACCGGCCTCAACGCAGACAAAACGCTGTTTATCGACGACAGCGAGCCGATTCTTGATGCCGCGGCCCGGTTTGGCATTCGCTACTGCCTGGGCGTCACCAACCCGGATTCTGGGCTGGCGGAAAAGACCTACCAACGTCATCCGGGGTTAAATGATTATCGCCGCCTGATCCCTGCGCTCAGGTGAAGGAGCCGTCATGAATGACAAACCCGCCGAGGCCGTGCGTCTCGATAAATGGCTGTGGGCAGCCCGGTTTTATAAAACCCGCGCGGTCGCTCGCGAGATGATCGAAGGCGGAAAGGTGCACTACAACGGCCAGCGCAGCAAGCCCAGCAAAGTGGTGGAGCTGAACGCGACGTTGACTCTTCGCCAGGGAAACGACGAGCGCACGGTGGTGGTGAAAGGCATTACCGAGCAGCGGCGCCCGGCAAGCGAAGCCGCGCTGTTATACGAAGAAACGGCGCAAAGTATTGAGAAAAGGGAAAAAGTGGCGCTGGCGCGCAAAATGAACGCGCTTACCATGCCGCATCCTGACCGTCGTCCGGACAAAAAAGAGCGCCGCGACCTGATGAGATTTAAATCTGGAAACAGTGAATAACTGGCTCCCCGAGAGAGAAAATGATGATTCAACACGATCAATTACATCGCTATCTGTTTGAAAACGTTGCCGTACGCGGCGAGCTGGTTACCGTATCGGAAACCCTGGACCAGATTCTGGCAAACCACAGTTACCCGCAGCCGGTGAAAACCGTGCTGGCGGAGCTGCTGGTCGCCACTAGCCTGCTGACCGCCACCCTGAAATTCGCAGGCGACATCACCGTGCAGCTGCAGGGCGATGGCCCCATGTCCCTGGCGGTGATTAACGGCAACCACAACCAGCAGCTGCGCGGCGTGGCGCGTATCCAGGGCGACATTCCGCAGGATGCGTCGCTGAAAACGCTGGTCGGCAACGGCTTCCTGGTCATCACCATCGCGCCGGAAGAGGGTGAACGCTACCAGGGCGTCGTCGGTCTGGAAGGCGATACCCTGGCGGCCTGCCTGGAAGACTACTTCATGCGCTCCGAGCAGCTGCCGACGCGTCTGATTATCCGTACCGGCGAGCACGACGGTAAGCCCGCGGCGGGCGGTATGCTGCTGCAGGTGATGCCGGCGCAGAACGCGCAGACGCAGGATTTTGAACACCTGGCGACGCTGACGGAAACCATCAAAGCCGAAGAGCTGTTTACGCTGCCGGCCAACGACGTGTTGTGGCGCCTGTATCATGAAGAGGAAGTGACGCTTTATGACCCGCAGTCCGTTGAGTTCAAGTGCACCTGCTCCCGCGAGCGCTGCGCCGATGCGCTGAGAACGCTGCCGGATGAAGAGGTCGACAGCATCCTCGCCGATGACGGCGAGATAGACATGCACTGCGACTACTGCGGCAACCACTACGTGTTCAACGCGATGGATATCGCCGAGATCCGCAACAACGCCTCCCCGGCGGATCCGCAGATCCACTAAGCCAGCCGCGCGCCTGCCCTTCTCCTCTGCCGGAGAAGGGTTGATGGCCCCCGCGACCTGAATCGATTTTCCCTGAAAGTTTTTCGTTATTTTCTTTCAGGAATGCGATTACCTTCACATTAACGCAGTTATTTAAACCATTCTTTAACCATTTAAGAACATTTCCCCCAAATAAAGCGCCATTCCTGACATAATCCGTCTCCTTCGAGACAGGAGTCACAGAGTTTTTCGTAAGTACGCGGTTTTTCCGGATACGTAAATCTATGAGCCTGGTCGCGGTCAATCGACCCATGACAACCCTACAATCATTAGCAGTATATATTGGCTAAGGAGCAGTGAAATGCGCGTTAAAGGTATAACCCCGCAGGATCTCAAGGCTTATGGAATCAACGACGTTCAGGATATCGTCTACAACCCCGACTACGATACGTTGTATCAGGAAGAGCTCAATCCCAACCTGGAAGGTTACGAGCGCGGTGTGTTAACGAATCTTGGTGCTATCGCCGTCGACACCGGTATTTTTACCGGCCGTTCGCCGAAAGATAAGTATATTGTCCGCGACGACACGACACGGGATACCGTGTGGTGGTCAGATAAAGGTAAAGGGAAGAACGATAACAAACCGCTCTCCCCGGAGACCTGGCAGCACCTGAAGCAGCTGGTGACTCATCAGCTTTCCGGCAAGCGACTGTTTATCATCGACGCTTATTGTGGCGCAAACGCCGATACGCGTCTGTGCGTCCGTTTTATCACCGAGGTGGCCTGGCAGGCGCACTTCGTGAAAAACATGTTCATTCGCCCAACCGACGAAGAGCTGGCAACATTCAAGCCGGATTTCGTGGTCATGAACGGTGCGAAGTGCGTGAACCCGCAGTGGCAGGCGCAGGGGCTGAACTCCGAAAACTTCGTGGCCTTCAACCTGACCGAGCGTATTCAGCTTATCGGCGGCACCTGGTACGGCGGCGAAATGAAAAAAGGGATGTTCTCGATCATGAACTACCTGCTGCCGCTGAAAGGCATCGCGTCGATGCACTGCTCCGCTAACGTGGGCGAGAAAGGCGACGTGGCGGTGTTCTTCGGGCTTTCCGGCACCGGTAAAACCACCCTGTCCACCGACCCGAAACGTCGCCTGATCGGCGATGACGAACACGGCTGGGACGATGACGGCGTGTTCAACTTCGAAGGCGGCTGCTACGCGAAGACCATCCGTTTGTCAGAAGAAGCGGAACCGGACATCTATCACGCCATCCGCCGCGATGCGCTGCTGGAAAACGTCACCGTGCTGGCCGACGGCACCATCGATTTCGACGATGCGTCGAAAACGGAAAACACCCGCGTCTCTTACCCGATTTACCACATCGACAACATCGTGAAGCCGGTGTCGAAAGCCGGGCACGCCACCAAGGTGATTTTCCTGACCGCGGACGCCTTCGGCGTACTGCCGCCGGTTTCCCGCCTGACGGCGAACCAGACGCAGTACCACTTCCTTTCTGGCTTTACCGCGAAGCTCGCCGGTACCGAGCGCGGCGTCACCGAGCCGACGCCAACCTTCTCCGCCTGCTTTGGCGCAGCGTTCCTCTCCCTGCACCCGACCCAGTATGCAGAAGTGCTGGTGAAGCGTATGCAGGCGTCCGGCGCGCAGGCCTATCTGGTGAACACCGGCTGGAACGGCACCGGCAAACGTATCTCCATTAAGGATACCCGCGCCATTATCGATGCCATTCTCGACGGCTCTCTGGATAACGCCGAAACCTTTACTCTGCCGATGTTCGATCTGGCGATCCCAACGGCGCTGCCAGGCGTGGATACGCATATCCTCGACCCGCGCAACACCTACGGTTCACCGGAGCAGTGGCGTGAGAAAGCGGAAACGCTGGCGAAGCTGTTTATTGAGAACTTTGAGAAGTATACCGATACCCCGGCAGGCGAAGCGCTGGTGAGTGCGGGTCCGAAACTGTAAAGAACGGGTCGGGGGCGCGACGCGCGCCCGACCAACCGTTCAGGCACCGGCCGGGCAGGCGACATCGCTGCCCGGCCTTTTTTTTAACTCTCTTTCGTCTGCCCCTGCACTTTCGCGACAGGAACCGGCAGCCAGGCGCGAATCAACAGCCCGCCCCGCTTGCTGGTATCAATTTCCAGCAGGCCGTTATGGTTGTCGATAATCCGCTGCACGATAGCCAGCCCCAGGCCGGTGCCGCTGGTGCTGCGGGCGCTGTCGCCGCGCACGAACGGCTGGAACAGATGCTTGCGCTGCTCAGGCTTGATGCCCGGACCGTCGTCCTCCACCTGGAACCAGACCCGATTCGGCTCGCGGCCGCTGCTGACCTTGATCCATCCGTTGCCATAGCGCGCGGCGTTCACCACCATATTTGCGACGGCGCGTTTAATGGAGAGCGGATGCATACGCACCGGGATGTCGCCCGGCTGAAGCTCGGTTTCAATTTCCCGCTCATAGCCGCTTTCCGCCGCCACCACTTCACCCAGCACCGCGTTGAGATCCGCAAGCTCCATCGGCATCTCCTGGCCGGTGCGCAGGTAGTCGATGAACTGCTCGATAATGGCGTTACACTCTTCGATGTCTTTGTTAATCGACTCCGCGAGATAGCCATCCTCTTCGCCCATCATTTCCGTCGCCAGACGAATGCGCGTCAGCGGCGTGCGCAGGTCATGGCTGACCCCCGCCATCAGCAGGGTACGATCGTCCGCCAGCTGCTTCACGCCTGCGGCCATATGGTTAAAGGCCCGGGTCACGGAGCGCACCTCGGACGCGCCATACTCACGCAGCGGTGGAGGAATAATGCCTTTACCGACCTGCAGCGCCGCGTGCTCCAGGTCGACCAGCGGTCGGTTCTGGATGCGGATAAACAGCCACGCGCCGCCGATAGCCAGCAGCATAATCGCCAGCGTATAGCGGAACAGCGGCGAGAAGTCGCCCTGATGGATTTCGGTCAGCGGTACGCGCACCCAGATATTGGGCGACAGCCAGGTTTTCAGCCACACCACCGGCGAGCTCTTGTTGACCTCAACGCGCACTTCCGTCGGGCCGCCCAGCTGCTGCGCCATCTGCTGGCTTAAAAATTCATAGTGCTGCGCCCAGCGCAGCCCTGCATCTTCCGCCGCTTCGTCGGAATAGAGCGAGATGCCCAACTCGCGGTAGATCTCGCGCCTGAACGCCGGCGGCACCACCAGCTGCGTACCGTCCTCCAGCTGCAGCTTGTCGGTCATCAGCATACGGACTTCGTACGCCAGCACCTTATTAAACTGCTGGAGGCTCGGCAGGATGGCGAAGTTAAGCACCACCAGGTAGGTCGTCACCAGGCTGACGAACAGCAGGGTGACGATAAGCAGCAGGGTACGGGCAAACGAACTTCGCGGCGAGAAGCGCATTCGCCTCATGCTTTAGAGCCGTCCGGTACGAACACGTAGCCCAGGCCCCACACGGTCTGGATATAGCGCGGATGCGCCGGATCCTCTTCCACCATGCGGCGCAGGCGGGAGATTTGCACGTCGATGGAGCGTTCCATCGCGGAATATTCGCGGCCACGGGCAAGGTTCATCAGCTTGTCACGGGACAGCGGCTCGCGGGGGTGGCTGACCAGCGCCTTCAGCACCGCGAATTCGCCGCTGGTGAGCGGCATCGGCTCGTCTTCACGGAACATCTCACGGGTGCCGAGGTTAAGCTTGAACTTACCGAAGGCAATAACCGCTTCTTCCTGCGACGGCGCGCCCGGCAGTTCGTTCGCCTGACGGCGCAGCACGGCGCGAATACGCGCCAGCAGCTCGCGCGGGTTGAACGGTTTAGGAATATAGTCATCGGCGCCGATTTCGAGACCGACAATGCGGTCAACCTCTTCGCCTTTCGCCGTTACCATAATGATCGGCATCGGGTTGCTCTGGCTGCGCAGACGGCGGCAAATAGACAGTCCGTCTTCGCCAGGCAGCATCAGATCCAGCACCATCAGGTGGAAAGATTCGCGGGTCAACAGGCGGTCCATTTGTTCCGCATTCGCCACACTTCGAACCTGGAAGCCCTGCTCGGTCAGATAACGCTCGAGTAACGCACGCAGACGCATGTCGTCATCAACAACCAGAATCTTATAATTCTCTTGCATCGTTTTTACTCCCAAAGGTTCACAACAATCATGAGTGCGTATTCTCAAAAAAGCGTACGCCGCGCTCCAGCTAAATCTGGTATAAATTCTAGCCGAAATTGTTACAAAGCATATTTAACAGCAGCTTATCTGTACATTTCATCACAATAAACCATTTTTCACTCAACTGGATTATGATGTGAGACGTATTGTGCGCAAGTTCAGGCAGCAGAAGGTAACGGAACGCGATGAAAACGCCGCTGATCACCCGCGAGGGTTATGAAAAACTCAAGAAAGAGCTGGACTACCTCTGGCGTGAAGAACGCCCGGAGGTGACGAAAAAAGTGACCTGGGCGGCAAGCCTTGGCGATCGCAGCGAAAACGCTGACTACCAGTACAACAAGAAACGCCTGCGCGAAATCGACCGCCGGGTACGCTACCTGACCAAGTGTCTGGAGCATCTGAAAATTGTCGATTACTCTCCGCAGCAGGAGGGCAAAGTCTTCTTCGGCGCCTGGGTTGAAATTGAAAACGACGACGGCGATATCAAGCGCTTTCGCATCGTCGGCTACGACGAAATTTTTGGTCAAAAGGACTACATCTCCATCGATTCGCCGATGGCGCGGGCGCTGCTGAAAAAAGAGGTGGGCGACCTGGCGACCGTACAGACCCCGGGCGGCGAAGCGACCTGGTATGTGAACGACATCGAATATGTGAAGTAGCCTGCCCGGAACACTCCGATTGCCGCCCCGGACGGCTGGCATTTTTGTCAGCCAGTCCGTATAACTATCCCCTGATTTTCGATCCACAAGATGAAAAATAGCCATGATGAATGATTCGCTCTGCCGCATTATTGCGGGTGAACTTCAGGCCAGAAACGAACAGGTAGAAGCTGCCGTTCGCTTGCTTGATGAAGGGAACACCGTGCCGTTTATCGCACGTTATCGTAAGGAAGTTACCGGGGGGCTGGACGACACGCAGCTGCGCCAGCTGGAAACCCGTCTTGGCTATCTGCGCGAACTGGAAGATCGCCGCCAGGCGATTCTCAAATCGATCGGCGAACAGGGTAAGCTCACCGACGAGCTGGCGAAGGCCATCAACGGCACGCTGAGCAAAACCGAGCTGGAAGACCTTTACCTGCCCTATAAGCCCAAGCGCCGCACCCGCGGGCAAATCGCGATTGAAGCCGGTCTGGAGCCGCTGGCCGACCTGCTGTGGAACGAGCCCTCGCGCGATCCGGACGCCGAAGCGGCAAACTATATCAACGCCGACAACGGCGTCGCTGACGGCAAAGCCGCGCTGGATGGCGCCCGCTACATCCTGATGGAGCGTTTTGCCGAAGATGCCGCCCTGCTGGCGAAAGTGCGCGACTACCTGTGGAAAAACGCGCACCTGGTTGCCGCCGTGGTCAGCGGTAAAGAGGATGAAGGCGCGAAGTTCCGCGACTACTTCGACCACCATGAACCGATCGCGACCGTCCCGTCGCACCGCGCGCTGGCGATGTTCCGCGGGCGCAACGAAGGCGTACTGCAGCTGTCGCTTAACCCTGACCCGCAGTTCGACGAGCCGCCGAAAGAGAGCCACTGCGAACAGATCATTATCAACCATCTCGACCTGCGTCTGAACAACGCCCCGGCGGACAGCTGGCGCCGCGGCGTGGTGAGCTGGACCTGGCGCATCAAGGTGCTGATGCACCTCGAAACCGAACTGATGGGCACCGTGCGCGAGCGCGCGGAAGATGAGGCGATCAACGTCTTTGCCCGCAACCTGCACGATCTGCTGATGGCCGCTCCCGCCGGGCTGCGCGCCACTATGGGACTCGATCCTGGTCTGCGTACCGGCGTGAAGGTGGCGGTAGTTGACGGTACCGGCAAGCTGGTGGCGACCGACACCATTTATCCGCACACCGGCCAGGCGGCCAAAGCGGCGGTGGCCATCGCCGCGCTGTGCGAAAAATATAACGTGGAGCTGGTGGCTATCGGCAACGGTACCGCCTCGCGCGAAACCGAGCGTTTTTACCTCGACGTGCAAAAGCAGTTTCCGAAGGTCACGGCGCAAAAGGTTATCGTCAGCGAAGCCGGCGCATCGGTCTATTCCGCCTCCGAGCTCGCGGCGCTGGAATTCCCGGACCTCGACGTCTCCCTGCGCGGCGCGGTGTCTATCGCCCGTCGTCTGCAGGACCCGCTGGCGGAGCTGGTGAAGATCGACCCGAAATCGATCGGCGTGGGCCAGTACCAGCACGACGTCAGCCAGACGCAGCTCGCGCGTAAGCTCGATGCGGTGGTGGAAGACTGCGTAAACGCCGTCGGCGTTGACCTTAATACCGCCTCCGTGCCGCTGCTGACCCGCGTGGCGGGCTTAACCCGCATGATGGCGCAGAATATCGTGGCGTGGCGTGATGAGAACGGCCAGTTCCAGAACCGCCAGCAGCTGCTGAAAGTGAGCCGTCTGGGGCCAAAAGCCTTCGAGCAGTGCGCGGGCTTCCTGCGCATCAACCATGGCGATAACCCGCTCGATGCCTCAACCGTCCACCCGGAAGCCTATCCGGTGGTCGAACGCATCCTTGCCGCCACCCGACAGGCGCTGAAGGATCTGATGGGCGACAGCAGCGCGCTGCGCGACCTGAAGGCGGTGGATTTTACCGACGACCGCTTCGGCGTCCCGACGGTGACCGACATCATCAAAGAGCTGGAAAAGCCGGGCCGCGACCCGCGTCCGGAATTCAAAACGGCGCAGTTTGCCGACGGCGTGGAAACCATGAACGACCTGCTGCCGGGAATGGTGCTGGAAGGGGCGGTCACCAACGTCACCAACTTCGGCGCCTTCGTCGACATTGGCGTACACCAGGATGGGCTGGTGCATATCTCCTCTCTTGCCGATAAGTTTGTGGAAGATCCGCACACCGTCGTCAAAGCGGGCGATATCGTGAAGGTCAAGGTGCTGGAGGTCGACCTGCCGCGTAAGCGCATCGCCCTGACCATGCGTCTGGACGAGCAGCCCGGCGACAGCAATGCGCGCCGTGGCGGCGGCGGCGCGCGCGAGCAAAACGGCGCGCGTCCGGCGGCAAAAGCGGCCAAACCGCGCGGCCGCGACGCCCAGCCCGCGGGCAATAGCGCAATGATGGACGCGCTGTCCGCGGCGTTTGGTAAGAAGAAATAATACATCCGCAATAAGCCTTCTCATTATTTATGAGAAGGCTTACCCGCTGGCAATGATTAAGAAACATTAACCTTCATTGCATCCATGAAATATTAGAACGCCATTTCTTACACCATTAACATTCCGGACAATTTCGCTGTCTGCCAAAAATTGAGCAATGTCAAAAGTCCCGCGGATTATTGGCTAATTCCACATCCCGTCACAGTTTATCGATTGAAGATAAAAACCATTCTCATTATCATTGTATGCGTTGATGTTTTATTCTTTTTCCCGTGGGTATTACGTTGGTTTCATGCGCACCCCGCGCGTATGAAGGGATTTTCGGTTAACGAAAGAAGCAGGTCCTATGCAATTCACTCCTGACAGTACGTGGAAAATCACCGGGTTCTCCCGTGAAATTAGCCCGGCTTATCGGCAAAAACTGCTTTCACTGGGCATGCTGCCCGGCTCCTCATTTCATGTCGTGCGCGTCGCGCCGCTCGGCGACCCCGTTCATATCGAAACGCGCCGCGTCAGCCTGGTATTACGTAAAAAAGATTTGGCGTTAATAGAAACCGAAGCGTTGAACCGCTAATACGCCTCTGGCAACAGCGAGCCCAGAAAAATGAAAAAATTGACCATTGGCCTTATTGGTAATCCAAACTCCGGTAAAACGACGCTTTTTAACCAGCTAACCGGCGCGCGCCAGCGCGTGGGCAACTGGGCGGGCGTTACCGTCGAGCGCAAAGAGGGGCATTTTTCGACCACCGACCATCAGGTCACGCTTGTCGACCTGCCAGGCACCTATTCACTGACGACGATTTCGTCGCAGACGTCGCTGGATGAGCAGATTGCCTGCCACTACATTCTCAGCGGCGACGCCGACCTGCTGATCAACGTCGTCGATGCTTCCAACCTCGAACGCAACCTCTACCTGACGCTGCAGCTGCTGGAGCTCGGCATCCCCTGCGTTGTGGCGCTGAACATGCTGGATATCGCTGAAAAGCAGCAGGTTCGCATCGACGTTGACGCCCTGTCCGCCCGTCTCGGCTGCCCGGTGATTCCGCTGGTCTCCACCCGCGGCCGCGGCATTGAAGCGCTGAAAATGGCCATTGACCGCCATCGCGCTAACCGCGAGCTGGAGCTGGTGCACTACCCCCAACCGCTGCTGCGTGAGGCCGACTGGCTGGCGGCAGAGATCTCGCACGAAATGCCGCAAAAGCAGCGCCGCTGGTTAGGGTTGCAGATGCTTGAAGGCGATATCTATAGCCGCGCCTACGCCGGCGACGCCGCGCACAAGCTGGGCATCGCCCAGGCGCGCCTGAGCGAAGAGATTGACGACCCGGCGCTGCATATCGCCGACGCCCGCTATCAAACTATCGCCGCTATCTGCGATGCGGTCAGCAACACGCTGACGGCGGAACCGAGCCGTTTCACGGCGGCAATAGACAAAATCATTCTCAACCGCTTCCTCGGTCTGCCTGTCTTTTTATTCGTGATGTACCTGATGTTCCTGATGGCGATCAACATCGGCGGCGCCTTGCAGCCTATTTTCGACGCCGGCTCCGTGGCTATCTTTATCCACGGTATCCAGTGGCTCGGGGCGCTGCTGCACTTCCCGGAATGGCTGACCAATTTCCTGGCCCAGGGGCTCGGCGGCGGTATCAACACCGTGCTGCCGCTGGTGCCGCAAATCGGCATGATGTACCTGTTCCTCTCCTTCCTGGAGGACTCCGGCTACATGGCCCGCGCGGCGTTCGTGATGGACCGTCTGATGCAGTCCCTCGGCCTGCCGGGGAAATCCTTTGTGCCGCTGATTGTCGGCTTCGGCTGTAACGTTCCGTCGGTGATGGGCGCCCGCACCCTCGATGCCCCGCGTGAACGCCTGATGACCATTATGATGGCGCCGTTTATGTCCTGCGGCGCGCGCCTGGCGATTTTCGCCGTCTTTGCGGCGGCATTCTTTGGTCAGCAGGGGGCGCTGGCGGTCTTCTCCTTGTATGTGCTGGGGATCGTCATGGCCATTCTCACCGGCCTGATGCTCAAGCACACCATCATGCGCGGCGAAGCATCGCCGTTCGTTATGGAGCTGCCGGTCTACCACGTGCCGCACGTTAAAAGCCTGATCATTCAGACCTGGCAGCGCCTGAAAGGCTTCGTCCTGCGCGCCGGTAAGGTCATCGTTATCGTCAGCATCTTCCTCAGCGCGCTGAACAGCTTCACGCTGAGCGGGAAAGCGGCCGATAACATCAACGACTCGGCGCTGGCCTCCGTCAGCCGCGTCATTACGCCGCTGTTTAAGCCGATTGGCGTGCATGAGGATAACTGGCAGGCGACGGTGGGTCTGTTTACCGGCGCCATGGCCAAAGAGGTCGTCGTCGGTACGCTGAACACGCTCTATACCGCAGAAAACATTCAGTCCCAGGCGTTCAACCCGGCTGAGTTTAACCTGCTGGGCGAGCTGGGCGCGGCGGTCGACGAAACCTGGCAGAGCCTGAAAAATACGTTCAGTCTAAGCGTTCTGGCGAACCCCATCGAAGCCAGCAAAGGCGACGGCGAAATGGGGACTGGCGCAATGGGCGTCATGAGCAGCAAGTTCGGCAGCGCGGCGGCAGCCTACAGCTACCTGATTTTCGTCCTGCTCTATATCCCCTGCATCTCGGTGATGGGCGCTATCTCGCGCGAGTCCAGCCGCGGCTGGATGTTCTTCTCCATCCTGTGGGGGCTGAACATCGCCTATTCGCTGGCCACCGTGTTCTACCAGGTCTCGAGCTTCAGCACGCATCCGCAGTACAGCACGGTCTGTATTCTGGCGGTTATCCTGTTTAACATTGTGGTGCTTGGCCTGCTGCGTCGCGCGCGCAGCCGCGTGGATGTCAATCTTCTGGCGACGAGGAAAACCGCCAGCAGCTGCTGCGACAGCCCGGCGGGCAACTGCCACTAAGGAGAGACGATGGCTTCGCTAATTGAACTGCGGGATATGCTGGCGCTCCAGGGGCGGATGAACGCCCAGCAGCTCAGCCGCGCGCTGCGCACGCCGCAGCCGATGGTCGACGCCATGCTCGCTCGCCTGGAGGCCATGGGTAAAGCGCGCCGCGTTCAGGAGGATGCTGAGAATTGTCTTTCAGGAAGCTGCCGTAGCTGCCCGGAGGGCAAAGCCTGCCAGCCGGAATGGTGGGTGCTGCAGTAACGCGAAAAGAAAAAGCGGGTTCAGCACCCGCTTTTTTTATTATTTGTAGACGTCCGCATTGGCGTGAACGGTTTTCTCGTTCTTCTCGCCAGCAATCACCACAAAGTACTTACCGCCCATTTCGTCGGCTTTTTTCGACAGATCGTGTCGTGCGTCCATCGGGGATGTGGTTTTAGAGGTGGTGATAGAACCCAGCTTCGTCAGGTGCATTTTCGCCACATCTTCTTTGCTGATTTCTTTGGCTGCAAACACGCCAAAAGAGACGGAACCCATCACCAGTGCTGCAACAATACCCTTAACCAGTTTCATAGCCTAACTCTCCATAGATTTATAGTGGTCATGTGAAACATGATGAATAACGTTAAACCCAGCGGTAACCGTAACATCGTCCTAAGTATTGTTCTGGTACGTCATTTTCGCCAGTCCGTGGCAAAAAAATCAGCTTAACCGCGAGGTTAGCGACAGCAGCGTCTCGCAAAACAGCTGTGGATGGGAGATAAACGGCGCGTGCGCCGCTTTCTCGACAATGAGGGATTGGCTCTGCGGCAAGGCCGTATCGAGCAGCGCGGCCACCTTACGTGGAACCAGCCCATCGAGGGCGCCGTACAGGCGCAGAAAAGGCACCTGCAGCGCGGTCAGCTCCTCGCGCAGATCGACGGTCTTCAGGATCTCCAGCCCGCCGTTCAGCACCTCCGTCGGCGGCATCGGCAGCGCCAGCACCGCGCTTTTCAGCTTCCGGGCATCCTGCCGGGCGCTCTCGGTTCCCAGCGTTTGCAGCGCCAGAAAGCGCTCGACGGTGCGCTGGAAATCTTCGTTCAGCTGCTGCTGAAAGCCGCTCAGAACGTCCGGTTTGATGCCCGGCCAGTCCTGATGGGCGCTAAAGCACGGCGATGATGCGACCGTCACCAGCGCCTGGACCCGCTGCGGCGCGTCCAGCGCAATACGGCTGGCGACCAGGCCGCCAAGACTCCAGCCGAGCCAAATCGCCCGCGCTGGCGCCTGGGCCTGCACCAGACGCGCCATCTCGTCCAGCGTCAGCGCGCCAAATCCCTGGCTGCGGCCATAGCCGGGCAGATCGACCAGGTGCAGCGTAAAATGCGTACTCAGTTCCGGCGTAATGCAATCCCATACCTGTGCATTCAGCCCCCATCCGTGCAGCAGCACAAGATGACAATCTCCTTCGCCTGTGGTTTGCCACCAGATGTTGTTCATCAGCTATTGTTCTCATTCACTATTTTTTCAGGGAGTGAAGATATGCTAACAGCCCACGGCTTGTGCTGGCTATGCCAAATGCCGCTGGCGATGGCGCACTGGGGAGTGTGTTCATTCTGTACCCGCGTCCTGTGCCGACCGCGCCTGCGCTGCCCGCAGTGCGGGTTAACGGCCGCTCACCCGCACCTGCCCTGCGGGCGCTGCCTGCAAAAAGCGCCGCCGTGGCAGCGCCTGGTCGCGGTGAATGACTACGCCGCGCCCTTAAGCCCGCTCGTCGCACAGTATAAATTCAGCGCCAGGCCGGAGCTTGCCGCGGCGCTTGCCCGCCTTCTTCTGCTACAGGTAAAAGCGCGCTCCGCGATAATCCGCCCCAGCCTGCTGGTGTCGGTTCCCCTGTGGCAGCCTCGCCGCTGGCGGCGCGGCTACAACCAAAGCGACCTGCTCTGCCGCCCGCTGGCGCGCTGGCTGGGGTGCGGTTATACCGACGAGGCGCTGCGGCGCATCCGCCCTACCGCCACCCAGCATCAGCTCTCCGCCAGGCTGCGCAAACGGAACCTGAAAAACGCCTTTCGTCTTGATATTCCGGTCGCGGGACACCATATCGCCATTGTGGACGATGTCGTCACGACGGGCGCGACCGCAGCGGAGATTTCCCGCCTGCTTTTGCAAAGCGGCGCGGCGTCAGTTCAGGTATGGTGCCTGTGTCGCACCTTGTAGACCCCCGGTAATGGGCGTATTATAACCCAGTAAAATAGTCAACTATTAGGCCAACGCTATGATCCGTATTTCCGATGCTGCACAAGCGCACTTTGCCAAACTGCTGGCAAATCAGGAAGAAGGGACACAAATCCGCGTATTTGTGATTAACCCGGGCACCCCGAATGCTGAGTGCGGCGTATCCTATTGCCCGCCGGATGCGGTGGAAGCCACCGATACTGCAATGGAGTTTGAACAGCTTACCGCCTATGTCGATGAGCTGAGCGCTCCGTATCTGGAAGATGCCGAAATTGATTTCGTGACCGACCAGCTGGGTTCTCAGCTGACGCTGAAAGCGCCGAACGCCAAGATGCGCAAAGTCTCCGACGACGCCCCGCTGATGGAGCGCGTGGAGTACCTGCTGCAGTCGCAAATCAACCCGCAGCTGGCAGGCCACGGCGGCCGAGTGTCGCTGATGGAGATAACCGACGAAGGCTATGCCATTCTGCAGTTCGGCGGCGGCTGCAACGGCTGCTCAATGGTTGACGTGACGCTGAAAGAAGGGATTGAAAAGCAGCTGCTGAACGAATTCCCGGAGCTGAAAGGCGTACGCGACCTGACCGAACACCAGCGCGGCGAGCACTCCTACTACTAAGTTTCCCCGACGTTCCCGGCGGCGTTCTGCCCGTCGGGGCGCCGTCTTCCCTCCCTTCCCTCCTCAGACTGCCTCAACGCAATAACTTGACCTGCGTCCCATAATGAACATTTTGCCGCCTCAGGTGATTCTCAAACACCGAATGTTACCCGTATCATTCACAGCAAGTACTGTTGCAAGAAAAATAGCCAACCGTCCCCTGGGGATGGAAGGAAGACTGAAGCGGTGCCTGATTTACTTAATTACCCGGATTCAGCATCTGGACGCTGTTGCTGAAACATTAACGTTACCCATAACAAAACAAAGGCCAGGTTAATCATGCCATTAGTCATCGTCGCTGTCGGTGTCGTCTTGTTATTACTGTTGATGATCCGCTTCAAAATGAACGGATTTATCGCACTGGTGCTGGTGGCGCTTGCCGTCGGCTTAATGCAAGGCATGCCGCTGGCTAAAGTTATCGTCTCCATCAAAAACGGCGTAGGCGGAACCCTCGGCAGCCTTGCGCTGATCATGGGCTTCGGCGCTATGCTCGGCAAAATGCTGGCGGACTGCGGCGGCGCGCAGCGCATCGCCACCACGCTTATCGCCAAATTTGGCAAAAAGCATATCCAGTGGGCGGTGGTATTAACCGGCTTCACCGTGGGCTTCGCGCTGTTCTATGAAGTGGGCTTCGTGCTGATGCTGCCGCTGGTGTTCACCATCGCCGCCGCCGCGAATATCCCGCTGCTGTACGTCGGCGTACCGATGGCTGCTGCGCTCTCCGTGACCCACGGCTTCCTGCCGCCGCACCCGGGCCCGACCGCTATCGCGACGATTTTCCATGCCGATATGGGCAAAACCCTGCTGTTCGGCACCATCCTCGCTATCCCGACCGTTATTCTGGCCGGTCCGGTGTACGCGCGTTTCCTGAAGGGCATCGACAAGCCGATCCCGGAAGGTCTGTACAGCGCAAAAACCTTCACTGAAGCAGAGATGCCGGGCTTTGGCGTCAGCGTCTGGACCTCTCTGGTACCGGTTATCCTGATGGCGATGCGCGCCGTCGCGGAAATGATCCTGCCGAAAGGCCACCCGTTCCTGTCCGTTGCCGAGTTCCTGGGCGACCCGGTCATGGCGACGCTGATTGCCGTACTGATTGCGATGTTCACCTTCGGTCTCAACCGTGGCCGCTCGATGGATCAGATCAACGATACCCTGACCTCCTCCATTAAAATCATCGCCATGATGCTGCTGATCATCGGCGGCGGCGGCGCGTTCAAACAGGTACTGGTCGACAGCGGCGTGGATAAATACATCGCCTCTATGATGCAGGAAACTAACGTATCGCCGATCTTTATGGCCTGGTCTATTGCCGCCGTACTGCGTGTCGCGCTGGGTTCAGCCACCGTTGCGGCTATCACCGCAGGCGGTATCGTCGCCCCGCTCATCGCCACTACCGGCGTAAGCCCGGAGCTGATGGTTATCGCGGTAGGTTCCGGCAGCGTGATTTTCTCTCACGTCAACGACCCGGGTTTCTGGCTGTTCAAAGAGTACTTTAACCTGACTATCGGCGAGACCATTAAGTCCTGGTCGATGCTGGAAACCATTATCTCGGTGTGCGGTCTGGTGGGCTGTCTGCTGCTGAATATGGCTATCTGATGTAAAAAGCCGGGCGGCGGTTGCGCCTTACCCGGCCTGCACTTCCTTCCCTCTCCTTCAACGGAGAGGGAAAATCACCGCTTCTTACCCAATGCCTTCCTGCGCTTATCCAGATCCTTAATCAGCTTGTTGACCCGGTCATCGGCGAACATCGCCTCCAGCGAGGTGGAAAGTTTGCGACGCCAGTTCGGGTACTGATCGCTGGTGCCGGGAATGTTCACCGGCTCCGGCATCTCCAGCCAGTCTTCCGGCTGTAGCCCCAGCAGGGCGCTGTTGCTGTCAGCAATAAAGCGCTGCATCCCGCGGTTAAGCGTGGGGGTCATCCCCATCAGCGAGGCGTGGCGCCCGACGCGTTTCGGCAGGCAGCCGTATTTGTGCAGCGCATTCAAAAGCCCCTGCTTCGCCTTTTCCCTGTCCTGATACAGCCCGCGCAGCACGACCTCGTCCGGGTAGAGCCCCAGCGTTTTGCCAAGCGTCAGATCGCCGCTCTCCCAGTAGCCGCGAAGCGTCGGCAGGTCATGGGTGGTGGCGACCGCCATCGACTGGACCGGATACGCCTTCGGCGCCCGGAAGGTCTTCCCGGCGTCGTTTTCGAAATACAGCACCTTGTAGGAATAAACGCCGCTCTTACGCAGCTTGCCGACGATCTCTACCGGCACGGTGCCCAGATCTTCGCCGATCACCATGCACTGATGGCGTTTGCTCTCCAGCGCAAGGACTGACAGCAGCGCATCGACCGGGTACTGCACATACGCTCCGTGGTCCGCCGTTTCACCGTAGGGGATCCACCACAGCCGCAGCACCGACATGACGTGATCGATACGCAGCGCGCCGCAGTTTTGCATATTGGCGCGCAGCAGTTCGATAAACGGCTCGTAGGCTCTGGCGACCATCACGTGCGGATCCATCGGCGGCAGCCCCCAGTTTTGCCCCAGCGGACCGAGGATATCCGGCGGCGCGCCGACGGAGGCTTTCAGGCAGTACAGCTCCCGGTCGCACCAGGTCTCAGCGCCGCCCTCCGCAACGCCGACCGCAAGATCGCGGTACAGGCCGATGGGCATCTCATGCCGCTGGCTCTCCTGCCAGCAGGCGGCAAACTGGCTCCAGGCCAGCCACTGCAGCCAGAGGAAGAAATCCACCTCGTCGGCGTGCTGTTCGCAAAACGCGCGCACCTGCGGGCTGCTAATGTCCTGCAGCGCCTTCGGCCACGCCGGCCACCCCCAGCGCAGCGGGTCGAGCTTCACCTGCTGCGCGTGCAGGGCGTCAAACGCCGCCTGCCAGTACAGGCTTTCGCCCTCCTGCGCCACAAAGCGGCGAAACGCCGCCATCGGCTCATCATCGCGGGCGGAAAAGTCTTCCCACGCCATGCGCAGCGCCGTCATCTTCAGCCGGGTCACCGCGGTGTAATCGACCTGCTCAGCCTCCCGCGCCGCGCGCAGCGCCTGCTGCGTGGCGGGGAGCTGCCACCACGCCTGCGCGGCGCGGCTGGTGCGAAAATCGTCGACGGCGTTGACGTCAATGTAGATAACGTTCAGCCAGCGGCGGGACGATGGGCTATAGGGGCTGGCGCTTTCCGGGTTCGCCGGATAGAGCGCATGGATGGGGTTCAGGCCGATAAAAGCGCCGCCGCGACGGGCAATCTCCGGCAGCATCGCCTGCAGATCGCCGAAATCGCCGATGCCCCAGTTATGTGCCGAACGCAGGGTATACAGCTGCACGCAGCTGCCCCACAGCTTCTCCCCCTGCTTTAGGGCCTGCGGCTCGTAGCAGCGCTCCGGCGCGACGATGACCCGGCAGTGCCAGCGATGCGCCTGCTGGGTCAACGTCAGGGAGTGATAGCCTTCCGGCAGACGGGCCGGCAGGTTGAGCGCCTTCCCGCCGCTGGCAACCCCCTGGTGCAGTACGCCCTCTTCGGTGGTCAGCAGCCACTGGTATTCGCCGTGCCCCTCTACCGCCAGCGCCATCTTTTTCCCGTGGGTGAACACCGTCACGTTAGGTACCGGCGTAACTGCCGCCGGACGGCCCTGGGTGGCGTGGTGCATAGCGTCGAGCAAGCGCCGTTTGGTGTCGGCACCAATAGACTGCGGTTTGCCGTGGGCATTGATATAGTTCGGGCTGATGCCCGCCGCCAGCGCGGCATTATCCAGACGTTTGCTCTCCATAGCGTTTCCTTAACGTTTTGCCTGCCAGATACGGTGTTGATAATCGCGAATGGAGCGGTCGGAGCTGAACATCCCGCAGCGCGCGGAGTTGAGAATGGCCGCGCGGGTCCAGGCCTCCTGGTCGCGGTACAGCACGTCGACCTGCTTTTGCGCCTCGACATAGGCGGCAAAGTCCGCCAGCACCAGGTACGGATCGCCGCCCTGCTTGCCGATACTGTGCAGCATCTGGTCAAACGCGTGCTTGTCGCCGCCGCTGTACTTGCCGCTCTCCAGCTCTTTTAGCACCGCGTCCAGCAGCTTATCTTTTTTGCGCCACTTCAGCGGGTCATAGCCTTTGGCCTTCAGGGCTTTAACCTGTTCCACGGTATGGCCGAAGATAAAAATATTCTCTTCGCCGACCTGCTCGGCAATTTCCACGTTGGCGCCATCCAGCGTCCCTACGGTCAGCGCGCCGTTAAGCGCCAGCTTCATGTTGCCGGTGCCGGAGGCCTCTTTACCGGCCGTCGAAATCTGTTCCGACACGTCCGCCGCCGGGATCAGCATTTCCGCCGCCGATACGCAGTAGTCCGGCAGGAACACCACCTTCAGCTTATCGCCCACCAGCGGGTCGTTGTTCACCGCCTCGGCGACCTTATTGATGGCGAAAATGATGTTCTTCGCCAGGTAGTAGCCCGGCGCCGCCTTGGCGCCGAACAGGAACACGCGCGGGACGCGGTTCGCCTTCGGGTTTTCACGAATCTCTTTGTACAGCGCCAGAATATGCAGCAGGTTCAGGTGCTGACGCTTGTACTCGTGCAGACGTTTGATCTGGATATCAAAGATGGCCTGCGGGTTGATATCAATCCCGGTGCGGGCTTTGACGAATGCCGCCAGACGCACTTTGTTCGCCTGCTTAATCTCGCGATACTGCTTGCGAAACGCCGCGTCGTCGGCCTGTTTTTCCAGATGAATAAGCTGGTCCAGATCGTTGGCCCACTCTTTTTTCAGCGTCTTATCAAACAGCGCGGCCAGGGCCGGGTTGCACTGCTTGATCCAGCGGCGCGGCGTGATGCCGTTGGTGACGTTATGGAACTTGTTCGGCCAAAGCTCATGATATTCCGGGAACAGGTCCTTCACCACCAGCTCGGAGTGCAGCGCCGCCACGCCGTTGACGGCGAAGCCGCTCACCACGCACAGGTTCGCCATGCGTACCTGTTTGTCATGCACCACCGCAAGCCTGGCCCACACGGCCTTATCGCCAGGCCAGGTTTTCTTCACCAGCGCTTTGAAGCGCTCGTTGATCTCGTTGATTATCTGCATATGGCGCGGCAGCAGCGCTTTCACCAGCTTCTCATCCCAGCACTCAAGCGCTTCCGGCATCAGCGTGTGGTTGGTGTACGCGAAGGTCCGGCTGGTGATGGCCCATGCGTCGTCCCAGCTCAGCTGGTGCTCATCGATAAGCACGCGCAGCAGCTCCGGAATAGCGATCGTCGGGTGGGTATCGTTAAGCTGAATAACCTCGAATTTCGGCAGTTCGGCGAGCTTGCGCCCCGCCAGGTGATGGCGACGCAGAATATCCGCCACCGAGCAGGCGCACTGGAAATACTGCTGCATCAGGCGCAGCTTTTTGCCGGCGAGGTGGTTGTCGTTCGGGTAGAGCACTTTGGTCAGCTTTTCGGCGTCGATGCCCTGCTGCTCGGCGCGCAGGAAGTCGCCGTCGTTAAATTTGGTCAGGTTGAAGGGATGCGCGTGCTTCGCCTGCCACAGGCGCAGCGGCTGCGCGACGCCGTTACGGTAGCCCAGCACCGGCAGATCCCAGGCTTCGCCGACGAGGGTAAAGCCCGGCACCCAGTGGCCGCTTTTCGACACCTTGCCGCCAATACCCACCTGCACATCAAGCTGCGCGTTGTGGCGAAACCACGGGTAGCTGCCGCGCTGCCAGTCGTCCGGCGCCTCCATCTGCTGCCCGTCGGCGAAGGACTGGCGAAACAGCCCGTACTGGTAGTTGAGGCCGTAGCCGATCGCCGATTGCCCGACGGTCGCCATGGAGTCGAGGAAGCAGGCCGCCAGCCGACCGAGGCCGCCGTTGCCCAGCGCCGGGTCGGTCTCCTGCTCCAGCAGGTCGCTCAGGTTAACGTCGTACCCTTTCAGCTCATCGCTCACCGCCTGATACCAGCCGAGGTTCAGCAGGTTATTGCCGGTGAGGCGGCCGATCAGAAACTCCATCGAAATGTAGTTCACGTGACGCTGCTCTTTAGCGGGTTTCACCGCCGGCTGAGCGGCCAGCATTTCCGCCAGCGCGGCGCTCACGGCCTGCCACCACTGGCGCTGCGTCATCTCCTGCGCGGTCTGTAAACCCAAACGCTGCCACTGACGCGTCAGCGCTGCCTGAAACTGTTCCTGGTTGAAGATCGTCTGTGACATAAGTAATCAAATCCTGTTAATTAACACGTTGTCGTTAGTGTCTCAGGCTGCCCCGCCAGCGTCCTCATCCTGCCGGGGATTAGGCAGGGAGGAGCAGCAGGGATGAGCAAAAAGTGTGATCGCGGCCACCTTAACGTTAGCCTTTCACGGTAAATCTGCCCTGTTTTACCGGCTCTGGATGACAAAAAGTGAAAGGTTATTTTGCAAAATATCGGCAGGAACGGAAATGCGGCAAGCGTTAAATACGCATTCCCTGGCAGATGTCGGCCTTTTTCGTTATTTATGTCGGCACAATGACACAATTTTAAATAACGACCCGCCAGCGTAATATCGTAGAGCAACGATTTCGCAACATTAAATCCCCCTGCGCCGCCAGGTTTTACGCGCACTGGCGCCGGTTTCAGCGACAGCATTTAACAAATCGAAGGATTTGTGACAGAGCGCAAATTCGCAAGCATTAAATTTGGACATAACTTGCAATACATTTCTGTTTATCCGAACGTAGCAAACATTAATTACGAAGCGCGAAAAAAATATCTCCTCCCCTCACAGTGAAGTGATTAGCTTATGTTGATTCCGTCCAAACTAAGTCGTCCGGTTCGTCTTGAGCACACCGTGGTTCGGGAACGTCTGCTGGCCAAACTTTCCGGCGCGAACAATTACCGTCTGGTGCTAATTACCAGCCCGGCGGGATATGGCAAAACAACGCTCATTTCACAGTGGGCGGCGGGAAAGCACGATCTCGGCTGGTTCTCGCTGGATGAGGGAGATAATCAGCAGGAGCGTTTCGCCAGCTATCTTATTGCCGCCATTCAGCAGGCCACCGGCGGCCACTGCGCCGCCAGTGAAACCATGGTGCAAAAACGCCAGTACGCCAGCCTGACGTCGCTGTTCGCGCAGCTGTTTATCGAGCTGGCGACGTGGCAGCGCCCGCTGTATCTGGTGATTGACGACTACCATCTCATCACCAATCCGGTCATCCATGACGCGATGCGCTTTTTCCTGCGCCATCAGCCGGAAAATATGACCCTGCTGGTGATGTCGCGCAATCTGCCGCAGCTTGGCATCGCCAACCTGCGCGTGCGCGATCAGCTGCTGGAGATCGGCAGCCAGCTGCTGGCGTTTAACCATCAGGAGGCCCAGCAGTTTTTCGACTGCCGCCTCGCCTCGCCAATCGAGGCCGAAGAAAGCCGCCAGATGTGCGATGACGTGGCCGGCTGGGCGACAGCGCTGCAGCTGATTGCCCTTTCCGCCCGCCAGAACAACAGCGCCGCAAGCCATTCCGCGCGCCGCCTTGCCGGTATCAACGCCAGCCATCTCTCCGACTACCTCGTGGATGAGGTACTGGATAACGTTGACGCGCCAACCCGCAGCTTTCTGCTGAAAAGCTCGCTGCTGCGCTCGATGAACGATGCGCTGATCGTCCGCGTGACCGGTGAGGAAAACGGTCAAATGCGGCTGGAAGAGATTGAGCGCCAGGGGCTCTTTTTACAGCGTATGGACAACTCCGGCGAATGGTTCAGCTACCATCCGCTGTTCGGCAGCTTCCTGCGCCAGCGCTGCCAGTGGGAGCTGGCGACGGAGCTGCCGGAAATTCACCGCGCGGCGGCAGAGAGCTGGATGGCGCAGGGTTTTCCCAGCGAGGCCATCCATCACGCGCTGTCGGCGGGCGACCCGCACATGCTGCGCGATATTCTGCTGAATCACGCCTGGGGCCTGTTCCACCACAGCGAACTGGCGCTGCTCGAAGAGTCGCTGGCGGCGCTCCCCTGGGAGAGCCTGCTGGAGAACCCGCGCCTGGTGCTACTGCAGGCCTGGCTGATGCAAAGCCAGCACCGCTACAGCGAAGTGAACACCCTGCTGGCGCGCGCCGAGCAGGAGATGCCGGTCGATATGGACGCCTCCCTGCACGGCGACTTTAACGCCCTGCGCGCCCAGGTCGCCATTAACGACGGCGACCAGGAGGAGGCCGAGCGTCTGGCGATGGTCGCGCTGGAGGAGCTGCCGCTCGCCAGCTACTACAGCCGTATCGTCGCGACATCGGTGCACGGCGAAGTGCTGCACTGTAAAGGCCAGCTCAGTAAATCGCTGACGGTGATGCAGCAGACGGAACAGATGGCCCGCCGCCATGACGTCTGGCACTACGCGCTGTGGAGCCTGATTCAGCAAAGCGAAATTCTGTTTGCCCAGGGATTTTTACAGGCGTCCTGGGAAACCCAGGAGAAAGCCTTTCAGCTTATCCGCGACCAGCATCTGGAACAGCTGCCGATGCACGAGTTCCTGCTGCGCATTCGCGCGCAGCTGCTGTGGGCGTGGGCGCGAATGGACGAAGCCGAGCACAGCGCGCGTCACGGTATGGAGGTGCTTGCCGACTACCAGCCTCAGCAGCAGCTGCAGTGTCTGGCCCTGCTGGTGCAGAGTTCGCTGGCCCGCGGCAATCTGGACAATGCCCGCAACCACCTGAACCGTTTAGAAAACCTGCTCGGCAACGGCCAGTACCACAGCGACTGGGTCTCCAACGCCGACAAGGTGCGCGTGATCTACTGGCAGATGACGGGGGACAAAAAGGCGGCGGCCAACTGGCTGCGCCAGACGCCGAAGCCTGCATTCGCTAATAACCACTTTCTGCAGGGCCAGTGGCGCAATATCGCCCGGGCGCAAATCCTGCTGGGCGAGTTTGACGCCGCGCAAGAGGTGCTGGAGGAGCTCAACGACAACGCGCGTTCGCTGCGCCTGATGAGCGATCTCAACCGCAACCTGCTGCTGCTCAATCAGCTGTACTGGCAGTCGAACCGAAAAACCGACGCTCAGCGCATGCTGCTGGAGGCGCTCACCCTGGCCAACCGCACCGGCTTTATCAGTCATTTTGTCATTGAGGGTGAAGCCATGGCGCAGCAGCTGCGCCAGCTTATCCAGCTCAACACGCTGCCGGAGCTGGAGCAGCATCGCGCCCAGCGTATTTTGCGCGAGATTAACCAGCATCATCGGCATAAGTTCGCCCATTTTGACGAGAATTTCGTCGAACGCCTACTGAATCATCCGGAAGTGCCGGAGCTTATCCGCACCAGCCCGCTGACCCAGCGCGAATGGCAGGTGCTGGGGTTAATCTATTCCGGCTACAGCAACGAGCAGATCGCCGGCGAGCTTGACGTCGCGGCCACGACCATCAAAACCCATATCCGCAATCTGTATCAGAAACTCGGGGTTGCGCACCGCCAGGACGCCGTCCTGCACGCCCAGCGGCTGCTTAAAATGATGGGATACGGCGTGTAGCGGCTGACGTCAGCACAGCTCCAGCTGGATGTTGTGCTCGGCAATCACCTGCATCACGCCTGCGGGCGGCATAATGTCGGTATACACCGCATCCACCATGCTGATGCTGCCCATATTGACCATTGCGTTACGGCCAAATTTCGAGTGATCCACCACCAGCATCGTATGGCGCGAGTTCTCGATGATCGCGCGTTTGGTGCGCACCTCGTGGTAGTCGAACTCCAGCAACGAGCCGTCGCTGTCGATGCCGCTAATCCCCAGAATGCCGTAGTCCAGGCGGAACTGGGAGATAAAGTCGAGCGTCGCTTCGCCGATGATGCCGCCGTCCCGGCTGCGCAGCTCGCCGCCGGCCAGGATAATGCGAAAATCGTCTTTCGCCATTAAGGTATTGGCGACGTTCAGGTTGTTGGTCACGATACGCAGGTCAGAATGGTGCAGCAGCGCATGAGCGACCGCTTCCGGCGTGGTGCCGATATCAATAAACAGCGCGGCGCCGTCCGGGATCTGGCTTGCCACCTTCCGGGCGATGCGCTCTTTCTCCGCCGCCTGGGTCGTACGGCGGTCCTGCCACGAGGTATTCACCGCGCTGGACGGCATTGCCGCTCCGCCGTGGTGGCGCAGAATCATCTTCTGCTCGGCTAAATCGTTCAGGTCGCGACGAATGGTTTGCGGGCTGACGGCGAACTGCTCCACCAGCTCTTCCGTGCTGACATAACCCTGTTTTTTTACCAGCTCGATAATCGCGTCATGACGTTGTGTTTGTTTCATGAAATATCCCTGGAAAATTATGTTCGTTTTCGCACATTTTGAGTGTCCGCAAACGCCATGGCGAGGCCAACGGCCAGCCCGGCCACATGGGCGCCGTTTGCAATCGACATACCAAATAGATCAAACCAGCCGGCGACCAGCCACAGCAGGGAGAACAGTATCAACCCGCGCTGCAGATACACGCCGCTTTGCGGGTCGCGCTCGCCGCGCAGCCAGACGTACCCCATCAGCGCGTAAACCACTCCGGATAAACCGCCGAACCACGGTCCGCTGAATTTCTGCTGAATAAAGCCGCTGAGCAGCGCGCTTATCACCGTAATCACAATGAGTTTGCCGCTGCCGAGGCGCTTCTCGACCGCGCCGCCAAGATACCACCACCATAGCAGGTTAAAGAGGATATGCAGCAGCGAGAAATGCATAAAAGCATGGGTAACGTAGCGCCAGAGCTCAAAATTCAGAGAGGGATCATACGGCCACGCCAGCCAGCCCATTACCGCCCGATCGCCAACGATGTTCATCACGATAAACACCAGAATGCAGGCCATCATGATGCACCAGGTAAAAGGTCCGGCGTTGTTCTTCAACGTCGCGAGAAACGGGAAACGGCGGTAGTGCAGGCCGCTGTTGGTATGGCCCGACTGCCAGCTCGCCGCCAGATAGCGCGGATCGGCGGGGTTTTCCAGAAAGCAGGCCAACTCCTGCTGAACCCGTCCGGCCTGGCTTTCGTCGGCGAGCCAAATGTCGCTCTGAGTATGTTGCTGAATGGTCAGGATAATACCCTGCGTCGCCATATAGTCGACAAACGCCTGGGCGACGCGCGGGTTTGCAAAAGAGGTGATCATCAACATGCAGAGAGTCGCTTATTCCACACAAAAGGAGACAGTATACGCCGTCATGCGTCGCGCGCCACCTCTGCCGGGAAATGGCGATGCCAGGCGTCAAACCCGCCGTCAACGCTGTAGACCTGGTCATAGCCCTGCTGCAACAGATACTGCGCCGCCCCCTTACTGCTGTTGCCGTGGTAGCACATCACCATCACCACGGTATCGAAATCGTGATCGCGCATAAACGCGCCCAGCGTATCGTTGGTCAGATGGAACGCGCCGGGCGCATGGCCAAGCGCATAGCTCTGCGGGTCGCGGATATCCACCAGTACCGCCATGCCCTGCTGCAGCTTCTGATGCGCTTCTTCTACATTAATACACTCGAATTGTTCCATGACGCTCTCTTTGATGTTGTTCAGGTGGGTGCGGGCAAAACCAGCGCACTATTTTACCTTTTAGTGTACGTCCTGACGGGAGATAAACACTAATTTGTTATACGCATCACTCTGAAATGTTTTTTTGATGTTACTAAAAGCGCGTTTGTTTGCTATGATGAGCGATATCGAACATTTATGAGCTTTAACGAAAGTACACGAGGGTGCAGCATGGAAACCAAAGATCTGATTGTGATAGGCGGTGGCATCAACGGTGCCGGCATCGCGGCAGACGCCGCTGGACGCGGTTTATCCGTGCTGATGCTCGAAGCGCAGGACCTTGCCTGCGCCACCTCAAGCGCCAGTTCGAAGCTTATTCATGGCGGTCTGCGCTACCTTGAACACTACGAATTCCGCCTGGTGAGCGAGGCGCTGGCCGAACGTGAAGTGCTGCTGAAGATGGCGCCGCACATCGCCTTCCCGATGCGTTTTCGTCTGCCCCACCGTCCGCATCTGCGTCCGGCGTGGATGATCCGCATTGGTCTTTTTATGTACGACCACCTCGGAAAACGCACCAGCCTGCCGGGCTCTGCCGGATTGCGATTTGGCGCAGAATCGGTCCTCAAGCCGGAAATTGTGCGCGGTTTCGAATATTCCGACTGCTGGGTGGATGATGCGCGTCTGGTGCTGGCTAATGCGCAGATGGTGGTGAAAAAAGGCGGCGAAGTGCTGACCCGCACCCGCGCAACCGCCGCCCGTCGCGAAAACGGCCTGTGGATTGTCGACGCGGAAGATATCGATACCGGCAAGAAATACAGCTGGCAGGCGAAAGGCCTGGTCAATGCCACCGGCCCGTGGGTGAAACAATTCTTTGACGACGGCATGCACCTGCCGTCGCCGTACGGCATCCGCCTGATTAAGGGCAGCCATATCGTAGTGCCGCGCGTTCACACCCAGAAGCAGGCCTATATCCTGCAAAACGAAGATAAACGCATCGTGTTCGTGATCCCGTGGATGGACGAATTCTCCATCATCGGCACCACGGACGTGGAATATAAAGGCGACCCGAAAAACGTTGAGATCGACGAGAGCGAAATCAGCTACCTGCTGAAGGTCTATAACGCGCATTTCAACAAGCAGCTTGGCCGTGACGATATCGTCTGGACCTACTCCGGCGTCCGTCCGCTGTGCGATGATGAATCCGACTCGCCGCAGGCCATCACCCGCGACTATACGCTGGACATCCACGACGACCACGGCAAAGCGCCGCTGCTGTCGGTCTTTGGCGGTAAGCTCACCACCTACCGTAAGCTGGCGGAACACGCGCTGGAAAAACTGACGCCGTACTATCGGGGCATCGGCCCGGCGTGGACCAAAGGCGCGGTGCTGCCCGGCGGAGAGATCGGCGGCGATCGCGACGATTTTGCCGCCAGACTGCGCCGTCGCTATCCGTTCATCAGCGAATCATTAGCCCGCCACTTTGCCCGCACCTACGGTAGCAACAGCGAGCAAATCCTTGGCGAAGCGAAAGATATTGCGGATCTCGGCGAACATTTCGGCCACGAGTTCTATGAAGCCGAGCTGCGCTATCTGGTGGAGCATGAGTGGGTGCGCCGTCTGGACGATGCCATCTGGCGTCGCACGAAACAGGGGATGTGGCTGAATGCGGAGGAGCAGTCGCGCGTCGCGCAGTGGCTGTTACAGCATGCGGGAAAGCGTGAACTGTCGTTAGCGTCATAGTTCTTTATTGCCCGACCCCGCATACCGGGGTCGGGCAACGTACATTTACAGCCTCACCGGATCGATATGCCAGATGTGATCCGCATACTCCTGAATAGTCCTGTCTGATGAGAAGTAGCCCATATTGGCGATGTTGCGCATCGCTTTGGTGGTCCACTCCTCCGGGTTCAGGTACAGATCGTCCACCTTATCCTGACAGTCCACATAGCTGCGGTAATCCGCCAGCACCTGATAGTGGTCGCCGAAGTTAATCAGCGAATCCACCAGGTCGCGGTAGCGTCCGGGTTCCGCCGGGCTGAACACGCCGCTGCCGATTTGCGTCAGCACCTGATGCAGTTCTTCATCCTGCTCATAATAGTCGCGCGGCTTGTAGCCCTTCTGGCGCAGCGCCTCAACCTCTTCCGCCGTGTTGCCGAAAATAAAGATATTGTCGGCCCCTACGTGCTCGAGCATTTCGACGTTGGCTCCGTCCAGCGTGCCGATGGTCAGCGCGCCGTTCAGCGCGAACTTCATGTTGCTGGTGCCGGACGCTTCGGTGCCCGCCAGCGAAATCTGCTCAGAGAGGTCGGCCGCCGGGATAATCACCTGCGCAAGGCTTACGCTGTAGTTTGGAATGAACACCACCTTCAGCCTGTCGCCAATTTCCGGGTCGTTGTTCACCACCGCCGCAACGTCGTTGATCAAGTGGATAATATGCTTCGCCATGTAGTACGCCGACGCCGCCTTACCGGCAAAGATATTCACGCGCGGCACCCACTCGGCGTCAGGATCGGACTTGATACGGTTGTAGCGCGTAATCACATGCAGCACGTTCATCAGCTGACGCTTGTACTCATGGATGCGTTTGATCTGTACGTCAAACAGCGATTTCGGGTTCACCACCACGTTCAGCTGCTGGGCGATGTAGTTCGCCAGCCGCTTCTTATTTTCCAGTTTGGCATGATGCACAGCCTGGTTAACGGTGGGGTAATCGATATGCTGTTCGAGATCGCTCAGCTGGCTTAAGTCGGTACGCCAGGTGCGGCCGATATTTTCATCCAGCACCTCCGAGAGCGGCGGGTTCGCCAGCGCCAGCCAGCGCCGCGGCGTCACGCCGTTGGTGACGTTGGTAAAGCGCATCGGGAAGACGGCGGCGAAATCGGCAAACAGCGACTGCACCATCAGGTTCGAGTGCAGCTCGGAAACGCCGTTGACCTTGTGGCTGACCACCACCGCCAGCCACGCCATACGCACGCGGCGGCCGTTGGACTCATCGATGATCGACGTGCGGCTCAGCAGCCCGGTGTCGTTCGGATACTGCCCCTGCAGCGTTTTCAGGAAGTAGTCGTTGATTTCAAAGATGATCTGCAGGTGGCGCGGCAGAATTTTGCCAAGCATATCCACCGGCCAGGTTTCCAGCGCTTCGCTCATCAGGGTGTGGTTGGTGTAGGAGAACACCTGGCAGGCCACCTCAAAGGCATCGTCCCAGCTGTACCGGTGCTCGTCGATAAGCAGGCGCATCAGCTCAGGAATCGACAGCACCGGATGGGTGTCGTTGAGGTGGATAGCTATTTTGTCCGCCAGGTTGCTGTAGGTTTTATGCAGCTGGTAATGGCGGCTCAGAATGTCCTGCACGGTAGCGGAAACCAGGAAATACTCCTGGCGCAGGCGCAGCTCGCGCCCGGAGTAGGTCGAGTCGTCAGGATAGAGCACGCGCGAGACGTTTTCGGAGTGGTTTTTATCCTCCACCGCCGCGAAGTAGTCGCCCTGGTTGAATTTACCAAGGTTGATTTCGCTGCTCGCCTGAGCGCTCCACAGCCGCAGCGTGTTGGTCGCATCGGTATCGTAACCGGGGATTATCTGGTCGTAGGCTTCGGCGAGGATCTCTTCGGTCTCAATCCAGCGGCTTTTCTTGCCTTCCTGCTGAACGCGCCCGCCAAAACGGACCTTATAGCGCGTATTGTGGCGTTCAAACTCCCACGGGTTGCCGTACTCCAGCCAGTAGTCCGGCGACTCCTTCTGACGGCCGTCGACAATGTTCTGCTTGAACATGCCATAGTCATAGCGAATGCCGTATCCGCGGCCCGGCAGCCCCAGGGTGGCCAGCGAGTCGAGGAAGCAGGCGGCCAGGCGCCCCAGACCGCCGTTGCCAAGGCCCGGGTCGTTTTCTTCGTCAATCAGCTCTTCGAGATCCAGCCCCATCGCCGACAGCGCGCTTTGCACGTCATCGTAAATCCCCAGCGACAGCAGGGCGTTGGAAAGGGTGCGTCCAATCAGAAATTCCATCGACAGGTAGTAAACCTGACGAACCTCCTGAGAAAGTTGCGCACGATTAGAACGCAGCCAGCGCTCCACCAGACGGTCACGAACGGCAAACAGCGTGGCGTTCAGCCATTCGTGCTTGTTGGCAATCGCCGGGTCTTTCCCTATGATAAACATCAGCTTATAGGCAATAGAGTGCTTCAGTGCCTCAACGCTGAGTGTCGGTGATGCATACGTAAAGGGTGCATTCATAGAAATGGTTCCTGTCATTACATCAAGCGTTGATAAAGTTCGCGGTAAGCGTGCGCCGCTACTTGCCAGCTAAAATCCATGCTCATTGCCTGACGCTGCACGTAACGCCAGAGCGACGGGCGCGACCACAACACGAACGCACGCCGAATCGCTCTTAGCAGCGACCAGGCATTACTGTCTTCAAAGACAAAACCGCTGGCAATACCGTCCGCCAGGTTCTCCAGCGAGCTGTCGGAAACGGTGTCCGCTAACCCGCCGGTGCGGCGCACCAGCGGCAGCGTGCCGTACTTCAGACCATACAGCTGGGTCAGCCCGCAGGGCTCAAAGCGCGACGGCACCAGAATCACGTCCGCGCCGCCCATGATCCGGTGCGAGAAGGCTTCATGGTAGCCAATCTGAACGCCCACCTGGCCCGGATGCTCCGCCGCAGCGGCAAGGAACCCTTCCTGCAGCACCGGGTCGCCCGCTCCCAACAGCGCCAGCTGACCGCCCTGCTCCAGCAGCCCTGGCAAGGCCTCCAGCACCAGATCCAACCCTTTCTGGCTGGTCAGGCGGCTGACGACGGCGAACAGCGGGACTTTGTCATTCACCTTAAGCCCCATCGCAATCTGCAGCTGGCGCTTGTTTTCCGCTTTCTCCTCCAGCGTATCGCGCATATAGCGCGAAGCCAGCAGCAGATCGTGCTCAGGGTTCCAGATTTTGTCGTCAACGCCGTTGAGAATACCGGACAGACGCCCCTCCGTATGGCGCTGGCGCAGCAGCCCTTCCATTCCGTAGGCGAACTGCGGCTCGGTAATTTCACGCGCATAGGTCGGGCTCACCGCCGTAATGTGGTCGGCGTAATAGAGCCCCGCTTTGAGAAACGATATCTGCCCATTGAACTCCAGCCCATGCATGTTATAGAACGACCATGGCAGTTGAATGTCATTCATATGGCGGGCGTAGAACATCCCCTGATAGGCCAGGTTATGTACCGTAAACACCGACTTCGCCGGCCGCCCGCGGGCGGCGAGGTAGGCAGGCGTCAGCCCGGCATGCCAGTCGTGCGCATGCACGACGTCCGGGCGCCAGAACGGGTCCAGCCCGCAGGCCATCTCGCAGCCCACCCACCCTAACAGCGCGAATCGCAGCACGTTGTCGGTATACGCATGCAGATTCGTGTCGTGATAGGGGCTCCCCGGACGGTCATAGAGATGCGGCGCGTCGATCAGATAGATGCCGACGCCGTTGAAGTGGCCGAACAGCAGCGTAATGCGCCCGGCGAACGTCTCGCGTCGCGTCACCACCTGCGCGTCCGGCACCCCGCGGCGAATATCCGGAAACGCGGGCAGCAGCACGCGGGTATCCACCCCATCGGCGATCTGTGCGGCCGGTAATGCGCCAATGACGTCCGCCAGCCCGCCGGTTTTCAGCAGCGGGAACATCTCTGAACATACATGTAAGACCAGCATTATCGCTCCTGTTTGTGCCCCAGCTTGCGCAGCATTTCGCGCGTAACCAGCACGATACCTTCCTCAGAACGATAGAAGCGACGAGCGTCCTCTTCCGCGTTCTCACCAATGACCATGCCTTCCGGGATAACGCAGGCGCGGTCGATAATGCAGCGGCGCAGACGGCACGAGCGGCCTATCCACACCTCCGGCAGCAAGACTGCCGAATCAATGTTACAGAATGAGTTAATCCGCACGCGCGGGAACAGCACCGACTGCACCACCACCGAGCCGGAGATAATGCAGCCGCCGGACACCAGCGAGTTCAGGGTCATACCGTGACTGCCCGAACGGTCCTGAACGAATTTTGCCGGCGGCAGCGGTTCCATATGGGTGCGAATCGGCCAGTTCTGATCGTACATGTCCAGCTCCGGCATAACGGATGCGAGGTCGAGGTTCGCTTTCCAGTAGGCTTCCAGAGTTCCCACATCGCGCCAGTACGGCTCCGAGTTCGGGTCGGACTGCACGCAGGACAACGGGAATGGATGTGCATACGCCATGCCAGCTTTGGTGATTTTAGGAATGATGTCTTTGCCGAAATCGTGGCTGGAGTTTTCGTCGAGGTCGTCCTCTTCCAGCAGCTCATAAAGATAATCAGCATCAAAGACATAAATCCCCATGCTGGCTAACGATTTGTTCGGATCGTTAGGCATCGCAGGCGGATTCGCCGGTTTTTCCACAAAGTCGATAATCTTTTCGCGCTCGTCGACGGCCATCACGCCGAAGGCTGTTGCCTCCTCAATGGGCACCGGCATACAGGCCACGGTGCAGCGCGCCCCTTTTTCGACATGGTCGATCAGCATGCGCGAGTAGTCCTGTTTGTAAATATGGTCACCCGCGAGAATGACGACATACTCCGCCTTATAGCGACGGATGATGTCGAGGTTCTGCGTCACCGCATCCGCCGTACCGCGGTACCAGTTTTCACCGTGCACGCGCTGCTGGGCGGGGAGCAGATCGACGAATTCGTTCATCTCTTCGCTAAAGAACGACCAACCGCGCTGGATGTGCTGCACCAGCGTATGGGACTGATACTGCGTGATAACGCCAATACGACGAATACCGGAGTTAATACAGTTAGATAACGCAAAGTCGATAATGCGGAACTTGCCGCCGAAGTGCACTGCGGGTTTTGCGCGCTTGTTCGTCAGATCCTTCAGGCGGGTACCACGTCCCCCCGCCAGGATCAGCGCCACTGATTTAATCGGCAGTTGACGAGCCAGCATCAACGGATCATTTTTTTCCAGGCCTACCATGATTAACTCCTTTTATACTCTTCAGAACATTGACCTTTCAAAGACACACACTCCGTGCGCGGGTCCATGCCAGACAGCCATAATGACCGGATTGTCCTCTCCGGCGAACGGGGGAATGGCGCGCCAGTTCCCAGTGGGTAACACAATTTCTGCAACCTCCGCAGAGGCGTTGAGGGTGATAAGCCAACGCTGCGCAAGCAGGATCTGCATGCGCGGAACGCCGTGCTGCCACTCCTCTGCGCTCAGAGGTTGCGCATCCTTATTGAGCCAACAAACGCTGCCGTCGCCCTCCTGCCACCAGCGATCGCCGGTCAGCGCCGGGATCTTCTGGCGCAGGTGGATCAACGCCGCGGTAAACGTAGTGAGCCCGGCATTCGCCTGTTCCCAGTCAAGCCAGGTTAAGGCGTTGTCCTGACAGTAGGCATTGTTGTTGCCATGCTGGCTGTGCCCATGCTCATCACCGGCCAATAGCATCGGCGTCCCTTGCGAAAGCAGCAGCGTCGCTATCAGCGCATGAAGGCTGGCCCGCCGCCGCTCTATCACATCAAGACGACCGCCTAATCCTTCTATACCATGGTTATTACTATGGTTATTGTTAGTACCGTCGCGGTTCTCCTCTCCGTTTGCCTCATTATGTTTCTGATTGAAACAAACGCAGTCGCGCAGGGTAAAACCGTCGTGCGCCGTGATCAGATTGATGGACGCCGAAGGCGGTCTCCCGTTGCGTTGAAACAGATCGCTTGAGGCGGCAAAGCGTTGAGCAAAATCGCCAAGCGAAAGCGACTGCTGCAACCAGAAGCGCCGCATGCTGTCGCGAAAATGGTCGTTCCACTCGGCGAACAGCGGCGGAAAGTTGCCGACCTGGTAGCCGCCCGGGCCGATATCCCAGGGTTCGGCAATCAGCTTGACCGCCGACAGCACCGGATCGCGCCGGATAGCCTCAAACAGCGGCGCATCCTGGCGAAATTCCGGCGTGCGCCCCATCACCGAGGCCAGATCGAAGCGAAAACCATCGACATGGCATTCATCCACCCAAAAACGCAGGCACTGGCGGGCGTACTCCACCACGTCAGGCGCACTCAGGTTGAGGGTGTTGCCGCAGCCGGTCCAGTTATGGTAATCGCCGTCTTCCCTTATCCAATAATAGCTACGGTTATCAATTCCACGCAGGGAGAAGGTCGGCCCTTCCAGATCGATCTCCGCGCTGTGGTTCAGCACCACGTCGAGGATCACCTCGATCCCCGCCTTGTGCAGCGCCTTAACCGCATCGCGAAACTCGCTCAGCGCGGATGCCGCCGCCGTCGCATAGCGGGGATCGAGCGCAAATATCGCCAGCGGGTTATAGCCCCAGTAGTTGGACAACCCGAGGCGCTGCAGGCGCGCCTCGCTGACAAAATGGGCGACCGGCATCAGCTCCAGCGCGGTAATGCCCAGCTGTTTGAAGTAGCTGAGCATCTGCGGATGCGCAAGCGCCTTATAGGTGCCGCGTATCTCCTGAGGAATAGCGGGATGCTGAAAGGTCAGCCCCTTCACGTGCGCTTCGTAGATAACCGTGTTGCCCCACGGTGTACGGGGCGCGGTATCGCCGCCCCAGTCGTAGTGCAGATCCACCACCACCGACTTCGGCGCCACGGGGGCGCTGTCGCGGTGGTCAGGCTCATCGAAACCGCCGTGCAGGCGCGGCTCATCCTTGAGCTCCCCCGATACGCGACAGGCGCACGGGTCGAGCAGCAGCTTCGCCGGGTTAAAGCGGTGCCCCTGCGCAGGCTCCCACGGTCCGTGAACGCGAAAGCCGTAGCGCAAACCGGGGCGCGCCGCCGGCAGGTAGCCGTGCCAGACGTTGCCGGTCCGTGACGGCAAGTCCTCGCGATGCTCATTGCCGTCCTGGTCAAACACACAGAGTTCCACCCGCTGCGCGTGGGCGGAAAACAGCGTGAAGTTCACGCCGTTGCCGTCATAACGCGCGCCCAGAGGCGCAGGTGTTCCCGCCGTGAGTTTTTTCATTCCCCCTCCCGCACCAGCCACAGGGTGGACAGCGGCGGCAGCGTCAGCGACAGCGAATGCTGGCGGCCGTGGCTCGCTATCTCATCGCTCTGCACTGCGCCGCCGTTACCGGCGTTGCTGCCGTGGTAGTGCGTCGAATCGGTGTTCATCTCTTCGCGCCAGCGGCCCGGCTGGTTAATACCGAAGCGGTAATGGTGACGCGGCACCGGCGTAAAGTTGCTGATGACGATGATTTCGTTGCCCTGGCGGTCGCGGCGCACGAACGCCAGCACCGAACGCTCGTTATCGTCGACCACCAGCCACTCAAAGCCGTACGACTCGAAATCCAGCTCGTGCAGCGCTTTATGGTGACGGTAGGTGTGGTTGAGGTCGCGCACCAGGCGCTGTACGCCGTGGTGCCAGTTATCCCCGCCCTCCAGCAGATGCCAGTCAAGGCTGCTGTCATGATTCCACTCGCGTCCCTGGGCGAATTCGTTGCCCATAAACAGCAGCTTTTTACCCGGGAAGGCGAACATCCAGCCGTAGTAGGCGCGCAGGTTGGCGAACTTCTGCCACGCATCGCCCGGCATCCGGTCGAGAATCGATTTCTTACCGTGCACCACTTCGTCGTGCGACAGCGGCAGGATGAAGTTCTCGGTGTAGTTGTAGAGCATGCCGAAGGTGAGCTTGTCGTGGTGATACTGACGGTGCACCGGATCGAGCTTCATGTAGTCGAGCGTGTCGTGCATCCAGCCAAGGTTCCACTTGAACCAGAAGCCGAGGCCGCCCATCGACGCCGGGCGCGAGACGCCGGCAAAATCGGTCGACTCTTCCGCCATGCTCACCGCGCCCGGCACCTGCTCGCCAAGAATGCGGTTGGTGCTGCGCAGGAACTCAATAGCTTCCAGATTTTCACGCCCGCCGTGCTCGTTCGGGATCCACTCGCCCTCTTTGCGGCTGTAGTCGCGGTAGATCATCGACGCCACCGCGTCCACGCGCAGGGCGTCGATGCCGAAGCGTTCGATCCAGTACAGCGCGTTGCCCACCAGATAGTTGGCGACTTCGCGGCGACCGTAGTTATAGATAAGCGTATTCCAGTCCTGGTGATAGCCTTCGCGCGGGTCGCTGTGCTCGTACAGCTCGGTGCCGTCAAAGCGCGCCAGGCCAAAATCATCGGAGGGGAAATGCCCCGGCACCCAGTCAAGAATGACGTTAAGCCCGGCGGCGTGCGCGGCGTTGATGAAGTAACGGAAGTCGTCGCGGGTGCCGAAACGGCGCGTCGGCGCATACAGCCCGGTAGGCTGATAGCCCCAGCTGCCGTCGAACGGATGCTCGTTAACCGGCATCAGCTCGAGATGGGTGAAGCCCATCCACTTCGCGTAGGGCACCAGCTGATCCGCCAGCTCGCGGTAGCTCAGCCAGAAGTTGTTGTCGGTATGGCGGCGCCAGGAGCCGAGATGCACCTCGTAAATGGAAATCGGCGCGTCGAACTGGTTGGCCCTGCGGCGCGACTCCGGCTGCTCGACCTTCTCCGGCAGTCCGCAGATAAGCGAGGCGGTTTCCGGGCGCATCTGCGCTTCAAAGGCGTACGGGTCGGCCTTGATGCGCAGCTTGCCGTGCGCATCAATCATTTCGAACTTATACAGCTGGCCGTGCTGCGCGCCGGGGATAAACAGCTCCCAGATGCCGGACTCCGCGCGCAGGCGCATCGGATGACGACGGCCGTCCCAGTAGTTGAACTGACCCACCACGGAGACGCGACGGGCGTTTGGCGCCCAGACGGAGAAGCGGGTGCCGGTCACGCCATCCATGGTATCCGCGTGCGCCCCCAGCGTTTCGTACGGCCGCAGGTGCGTACCTTCCGACAGCAGCCAGGCGTCCATCTCCTGCAGCAGCGGGCCAAAGCGATACGGATCGTCAATCAGGTTCTGCTGGCCATGCCACATGACGGCCAGCTGGTAGCGGAAAGGGTTTTTACGACGCGGCAGCACGCCGCAAAAGAAACCACGCGAATCGAGGCACTCCAGCTTGCCCACTTTACGCCCGGTTTTCGGCTCAATGACCCACACGTCGGTGGCGTCAGGTAAGAGTGCGCGGACTTCCAGTCCTGCGTCGGTACTATGCATGCCAAGCACGGAAAATGGGTCCGCAAAGTGGCCGGCAATAAGGGCATTAATCACGTCTCTATCGATACGATCGGACATGTTCATCATCCTGTTTTATGTGTCGCCACATTCCTGTTCCTACGGCGACATTTTTTTTGACCTGACGGTGCAATACATTACGTTGCTTTTGCACCATCCCACCTTCAGGGAAAACGCTCCCTTAAAGCATAGCCAAGACGCTATCTGACTCCTGGTAAAAATTTAGGCATACGTATTTACTCCTTGTACTACGTATAAAGTTGCAGACATAAAAAAGGGGTGACAGCGCACCCCTTTTTACAGTTTTCTTTTACGCGAGCTGCCGCAGTATGCGGCGCAGCGGCTCGGCGGCGCCCCACAGCAGCTGGTCGCCGACCGTAAAGGCGGAGAGATACTCCGGCCCCATATTCAGCTTACGCAGACGGCCTACCGGCGTCGTCAGGGTGCCGGTCACCGCGGCCGGGGTCAGCTCGCGCATGGTGATTTCGCGATCGTTAGGCACCACTTTCGCCCACGGGTTGTGCGCCGCCAGCAGCTCTTCCACCGTCGGAATCGACACATCTTTTTTCAGTTTGATGGTAAACGCCTGGCTGTGGCAGCGCAGCGCGCCGATGCGAACGCACAGGCCATCCACCGGGATGGTTTTCCGGGTGGCGAGAATTTTGTTGGTTTCCGCCTGGCCCTTCCACTCTTCGCGGCTCTGGCCGTTGTCGAGCTGCTTGTCGATCCACGGAATCAGGCTACCGGCCAGCGGTACGCCGAAGTTATCGGTCGGCAGAGCGCCGCTGCGGGTAAGCTGGGTCACTTTGCGCTCAATATCCAGAATCGCCGAGGCCGGGTTCGCCAGCTCGTCCGCCACGTGATGCTGTAGCTGGCCCATCTGGCTCAGCAGCTCGCGCATGTGGCGCGCGCCGCCGCCGGATGCCGCCTGATAGGTGGCGACCGAAACCCACTCCACCAGGTCATGGGCAAACAGGCCGCCGAGGGACATCAGCATCAGGCTGACGGTGCAGTTGCCGCCCACGAAGGTTTTGACGCCGCTGTTTAAGCCGTCGGTGATGACGTGCTGGTTGACCGGGTCAAGAATAATGATGGCGTCATCTTTCATGCGCAGCGAGGAGGCCGCGTCAATCCAGTACCCCTGCCATCCGCTTTCACGCAGCTTTGGATAAATTTCGTTGGTATAATCGCCGCCCTGGCAGGTGACAATAATGTCGAGCGCCTTCAGCGCGTCAAGATCGAAAGCATCCTGAAGCGTTCCACCGGTGGTTGTGCCAAACGCAGGCGCAGCCTGACCATGTTGAGACGTGGAAAAGAAGACCGGGCGGATAGCGTCGAAGTCGCGCTCTTCTACCATGCGTTGCATGAGTACGGAGCCGACCATACCGCGCCAACCGATAAAACCAACATTTTTCATAGCGTGTTTTCCTGCAGAGGTGTGTGCTGTTTGTTCTGAACCCATTTATTCAGATTGATACTGGGATATCCCTCACATTACAAAAAGCAGCCAAAGTCGCAAGTGAAAATAATCAATGATGCGTAATCATTAAGTAAAGCAACTTATTTATATTTCAGTTATGCCCGCCAGGCATAGCAAAAATCCGGGCAATTATCAGGGAAATTGAGTGATGAGTGAAATCCTTTCCGCGGCCGTTTTGTTGATCCTGATTATGGATCCATTAGGAAACTTACCGATTTTTATGTCGGTGCTGAAACACACGGAACCCAGGCGCCGCAGGGCGATCATGATACGTGAGCTATTCATCGCACTTCTGATAATGCTGATTTTCCTCTTCGCCGGAGAGAAGATTCTGGCGTTTCTGAACCTCAGCGCGGAGACGGTTTCCATCTCCGGAGGCATTATTTTATTTTTGATCGCCATAAAGATGATTTTTCCCGGCGCCGAGGGCAGCAGCAGCGGATTGCCCGCCGGTGACGAACCCTTCATCGTGCCGCTGGCGATCCCGCTGGTCGCCGGGCCGTCGCTGCTGGCGACGCTGATGCTGCTGTCGCACCAGTATCCGAACCAGATGGGGCATCTGGTCATCGCGCTGATGCTGGCCTGGGGCGGTACGGTGGTGATTTTACTGCAGTCGACGCTGTTCTTGCGCCTGCTGGGCGAGAAAGGGGTGAACGCGCTGGAGCGCCTGATGGGACTGATTCTGGTGATGATGGCGACCCAGATGTTCCTCGACGGCGTGCGGGTGTGGATGAAGGGATAAGTCAGGCCCGGCGGTAGTCCGCCGCCGGGCAAAACGCTTAGCTCAGCAGCGTAAAGGCAATCATCCCGACCACCGCGCCGGTGGTGCCCAGAATGGTTTCCATCAGCGTCCAGGTTTTCAGGGTTTGCGCTTCGGTCGCGCCGGTGAATTTGCCGTACAGCCAGAAGCCCGCGTCGTTGACGTGGCTGACCACGATAGAGCCGCCCGCGATGCAAATCGACAGCGCCGCCAGCTGCGCGCCGCTGAAGTGCAGCTGCTCAATCACCGGCATCACCAGCCCCACCGCCGTCAGGCAGGCCACTGTCGCCGAGCCCTGAATAATGCGCACCGCCGCGGCAAGGACAAAGCAGGTAATCGCAATCGGCAGCCCCATGCCGGTCAACGCTTCGCCCAGCGCCGGGCCGACGCCGGAGTCCACCAGCACCTGCTTGAACACGCCGCCTGCGCCGATCACCAGCAGGATGATGCCCGCCGGCTGCAGCGCGTGACCGCAGATTTCCATGACCTTATCTTTCGCCATGCCCTGACGCATCGCCAGGCCGTAAATCGCGACCAGGCATGCCACCAGAATGGCGGTAAACGGATGGCCGATAAACTCGAACCACTCGTACGCAGTAGAGCCCGGCGCCACGAAGCGGGCGGCGATAGTTTTCAGCCCCACCAGCACCAGCGGCAGCAGGATCAGCGCCAGGCTGAAGCCGAAGGACGGCATTTTGCCTTCGCCAAGGTGCGGCTCGGTGACGTCGTCAGGAATATGCAGCTCAACGTAGCGGCCGATAAAGTTGCCGAACAGCGGCCCGGCGATCAGCATGCCCGGAATCGCCGCGCACAGACCAATCAGGATCATCCAGCCGAAATCGGCGTGCATCTGGGACGCCAGCAGCATCGGCGCCGGTCCCGGCAGCAGAAACGCCGCGGCGGCGGCTACACCCGCAAACAGCGGGATCACCAGCTTCACGAGGTTCGTGCCGGTATGGCGCGCCATGGAGAACGCCACGCTAATCAGCAGCACGATCGCCACTTCGAAAAACAGCGGCAGCGCGCAAATCAGCCCCGCCAGACCAATGGCGTAATGCGCCCGGCTGTGGCCGAAGGATTTGAGCATTTTGACCGCTATCTGGTCGACGGCGCCGGTTTCATGAAGAATTTTGCCAAACATCGCCCCCAGCGCGACCACGATCGCGAGAAAACCCAGGGTGCCGCCCATCCCTTTTTCCATGGTTGCCGCAATCTTATCGAGCGGCATACCGGAAAAGAGTCCTGCGCCAATAGATACCACCATTAAAGCGACGAAGGCGTGCATACGCGCCTTCATCACTAAAAACAGCAGCAGCAACACCGAGCCGACTGCCGTTAAAACCAGCGTTAATGTACTCACTCTTTACGGCCCTGGTTGATCAGCGCAATGGTGCTGGCGACGACGCCGTCCAGCGGCTGATCGATATCGACAATCAGCACATCTTTCTCATCCGCGCCCGGCTCCTGCAGCGTTTCAAACTGGGTCACCAGCATCTGCGTTTTGAAGAAATGGCCTTTACGCGCCTTCAGACGGTTTTCAATCACCGAGAAGTCGCCTTTCATGTAGATGAAAGAGAGGTTGGGGTTCCCTTCGCGCAGGAGGTCGCGATAGGATTTTTTCAGCGCGGAACAGACGATAAGCGACACCTTATTCGTACGCTGCATAGCAAAAGCCGCATCGTTCAGCGCCTGCAGCCACGGCTTGCGATCGTCGTCATTCAGCGGTTCGCCGGAGGACATTTTGACAATATTGCGGCGCGGGTGAAGGAAGTCGCCATCGAGAAACGCGGCATTCAGTTGATGCGCCACTTCGCTGGCAACGGCTGATTTCCCGCTGCCGGATACGCCCATCAGGACGTAAACGTGGTTATCGTGGTTTGTCGTGCTCAAAGCAGGCCCCTCAGTCAATTGTTACGGGTAACAGTTATCGGTAACATTGTCCTGCCGGGGCTATAGAGAAGCAATATCCAAACGCGTGTGAAATGAATATGTGTGATCTACTTCAAACTTGTCAGACTAAATAGATCCGCCTGGTGACAAGGTGAAACCTAAATCTAACATTTTTGGCGTAACGGTTTCGCCACGGATGCGCGCCAGCAGGCGTTCTGCGCCAATGCGCCCCATCCGCTCACGCGGCGTCAGCACGCTGGCTAGCCGCGGCTCCATCACCTGACCGATATCGTGGCCGTGGAAACCGGCGATCGCCATATCGCCCGGAATGCTCAAACCCAGGCGCTGACATTCGAACGCCGCGCCGACCGCCAGGTCATCGTTGGTACAAAAGATACCGTCAAGTTGCGGATACTCCCGCCGCGCCTGGCGCATCAGTTCAATACCCGATGAGTAAGAAGAGGACTGCTCCACCATCACGCTATAAGGCACCAGACCCGAGTCGCGCATCGCCTGCTCATAGCCCTGCTGTTTCATGATAGTACGTTCGTCAAGACGCGCGCCAAGATAGGCGATATGACGATGACCGCGGGCGATAATGGCGGCGGTCATCTGTCGCGCCGCCTCAAAGTTATCGAAGCCGACGGCGATATCAAGGCACGGCGACCGGCTGTCCATCAACTCCACCACCGGAATTCCCGCCACCTCAATCATTTTGCGGGTGCGGGCGGTATGGGTACGTTCCGACAGAATAAGCCCGTCGATATTCCACGACAGCATCGACTCCAGCCGATCCTCTTCCATTTCCGGCTTATAGCCGTAGTGGGCCAGCATCGCCTGATAGCCGTACGCATCGGTGACGCTTTCGATGCCCTTGAGCACCTCTGCGAACACCTGGTTGGTGAGCGAGGGAAGCAGGACGCCAATCGCGCGGCTGGTGGCGTTGGAGAGAATATCGGGCGCGCGGTTGGGGATATAACCCAGTTCATCAAGAGCGGCGGCTATCTTGCCACGCAACGCCACGGAAACCTGTTCCGGGTTACGTAAAAACCGGCTGACCGTCATTTTGGTCACGCCGACGCGATCGGCCACATCCTGAAGTACGGGTCTTTTCTTTTTCATCGTCCTGACTGTGATAAACGGGGAGACATTCTTTCAGTTTATCACGGACAAAGCCCAACCTTCCCCTGTCAAAAAGGAAGGTTGGGTATTTATTTATGAATTATCAGACCGGCGGCAGGTCGAACAGCAGAATTTCGCTGTCGCTGTCGGCGTGCACCGAAATCGCCTGATCGTCCCAGATGGCCAGGCCATCGCTGGTGGTCGCTTTCGTGCCGTTGATGGACACGTTGCCTTTCACGACCTGGATCCACACCCGGCGGTCAGCGGCAATCTGATGCACCGACTGCTCGTCTTTCGCCAGCGCCCAGCGGTACAGCTCCATATCCTGGTACACCTTCAGCGAACCGTCGCGGGCATCCGGCGAGAGCACCAGCTGTTTGCCCTGGGCGGCGTCGAAGCGGCGCTGCTCGTAGCGCGGCGTAATGCCGTTTTCCTGCGGAATGATCCAAATCTGGTACAGGTGCAGACGCGCGGTGTCGCTCGGGTTGTACTCAGAGTGACGAATACCGGTACCGGCGCTCATAATCTGGAACTCGCCCGCAGGCACCTGCTCTTTGTTGCCCATGCTGTCCTGGTGCTCTACCGCGCCTTCCAGCACATAGGTCAGAATTTCCATGTCCTTGTGCGGGTGGGTGCCGAAACCCTGGCCTGCCTCAATCACGTCATCGTTGATCACCCGCAGCGCCGAGAACCCCATAAAGTTCGGGTCATAGTAGTTGGCGAAAGAGAAGGTATGCCAGGAGTCCAGCCAGCCGTGGTTCGCGTGACCGCGTTCGTTTGCTTTGCGTAAGTAGATCATGATGTTCACCCCGTGTTCGTTTCGATGGATGTAGTGTGGACCCGAACCGCTCAGGATGATAGTGGGTGAAAATTGACTCCTCTGTTCAAAAAATATGAATAAGAACAGAGGAGCTTACTGCACTACTTTGACAGGCCTATCGTCGCCGGAGACGGCTGTTCGAAACCGCGCTGGAGGATCTCAAGATTGGTGAGAACGTCAGATTCCTTGACGTAATTTGGCGCGCCGTTAACCAGCGTCTCGTACAGCGCATCATAGACCCGGCCATAGTCGCCGGTCTCCGGCACCATCTCTTCGCGCACGCTCACCCCGTCGACATTCACATACTCAAGCACGCCGACGGAATCGTCCACCGCAAACCCCGGCTCGCCCGGCATGATGTTCGCCTTGAGGCTGGTTTCCTGCTGGTCGATACCGTATTTCACAAACGAGCCTTTGGTCCCGTGCACGATAAATTTCGGGTACTCGATTTTCACCAGGTGGCTGGTTTTGACGATGGCCTTCAGATTGCCGTAGAACAGCTGCGCTTCGAAGGTGTCGTCCGGATTCGCCCTGTTGCGCAGGCTGCGGATGTCATAGGCGACGTGGTCCGGGCGGCCAAACAGCGAGATGATTTGATCGAGGGTATGCACGCCAAGACCGTAGAACGCGCCGTCCTGCGGCAGGCCAGGTTTGCTTTCCGCCACCGGGCGGTAGTAGTCAAAATGGCTCTCTATTTCGACGATATCGCCAAGCTTACCGCTCTCAATGGCTTTTTTGGCGGTCAGGAAGCAGGAGTCAAAGCGGCGGTTTTGATACGGCGTGACCGTCAAACCCTTGCTTTGCGCCAGCTCGAACAGCACTTTCGCCTCGGTGAGCGTCGGAGTGAACGGCTTCTCGACCAGCACGTTTTTACCCGCCTCCAGCGCGCGGCGGGCGTAGTCAAAATGGCTGTCGGCGTGGGTGCAGACGATGACCAGTTTGACCTGCGGGTCGTCCAGCACCTCGTACAGGTCGCTGGTGAAATGAATATGGGAGTACTGCGGATGCTGCTCCTCCGGCTTCGCGTGACGGCGGAAAATATGCGCCACATGCCAGCGGTCCCGGCGGTTAAGAACGTAAGGAAGATGATAGCGGGTGGTACTTTTACCGAACCCGATAAATGCGCAGTGCAGAGTCATGATTCAGTCCTTTTTCAGTGGTCTGAAGATACCTTAGCGCAAATGCGGGCTGATATCTGCCGTCGGTGGCGCAGCCAGTTTGTTCACGGAAAGCGCACAGCCACCGGAGCGTACTCCGCGTACGTGAGGATGGCGAGCACTTCCCGGGGACAAAATGGCAAGTAAACCAGGCTGAAAAAAAAGCCAGCGCGAGGCTGGCTATAAAAATAATACTGGAAGCAATGTGAGCAATGTCGTGCTTTCAGGTTCTCCGCAAGGGTCTCCCTGAACGCGAGTTAATAATAATCATTATCATTCGCACCTGTCTACTACTTTTTGCAAAAAATGTGTATTGACGGCATTTCGCTTCTCGGTGATGTTAAAAGGGACAACTAACCGAAAAGGAGATGAGGAATGAGTGACATAGTGATACGCCACGTCGAAGCCAGCGATGCAGATGCCTTACGTCAGATTAATGCTCACCACGATGTGTATCACTCCACGCTACAAATTCCTCATCCTTCAATGGACATGTGGCATGAAAGGGTCATGCGCAAGCCCGGAAGACGGCAGCTAGTCGCATGCATTGATTCCAACGTGGTCGGGCATCTGGTGCTGGATGTCATGGAGAACCCTCGTCGTAGCCACGTCGCAACCTTTGGTATTGGCATTGCGGCAGATGTGCAAAATCAGGGCGTGGGCAGCGCGCTGATGCGAGAAATGATTAATCTTTGCGACAACTGGCTGCGCATCGAGCGCATCGAACTGACGGTGTTTACCGATAACGCTACCGGAATCGCTTTGTATCGCAAGTTCGGTTTCGAAATCGAAGGCACCGGCAAACAGTTTGCCCTGCGCGACGGTGAGTACGTGGACGCGTACTACATGGCGCGGGTGAAACCGCATTAACTGAACTTGCCGGACGGCGCGGACGCCTGTCCGGCAATCAGCCAGGAATCAATACCCCGCCGTTAAGTCATCCACCGAGCGCGGATCGGACGCGCCGTACAGCATGCCGTCCGGCCCTGCCATAATGCTTTGCGTGCTGCCCATCGCCTCTTTCACCACCACGTTCTGCCCCTTCTGCTCGAGCAGTTTTACCGTGTCCGGGCTAAAGCCCTTCTCCACGCGCAGCTCGTCCGGCAGCCACTGATGATGGAAGCGCGGCGCATTGGTCGCTTCCGCTACGTTCATCCCAAAATCGATGGTGTTCACCACCATTTGCAGCACGGTGGTGATGATACGGCTGCCGCCAGGGCTGCCGGTCACCAGCCAGGTTTTCCCGTCCTTGACCACAATCGTCGGCGACATCGACGACAGCGGACGCTTTTTCGGCCCCACGGCGTTAGCATCACCGCCGACAAGTCCGTAAACGTTCGGCACCCCCGGCTTCGCCGAGAAGTCGTCCATCTCGTTATTCAGCAGAATGCCGCTGTTGCCCGCCACGATGCCGGTACCGAAGGTGGTGTTCAGCGTGTAGGTGACCGCCACCGCATTGCCGTCTTTATCCACCACGGAAAAATGGGTGGTCTGGTTGCTCTCATACGGCGCCAGTTTTCCCGGACGGATCTGGTTTGAGGGTTTCGCTTTGTTGAGGTCTATCTCCGCGGCTATCGCCTTTGCATACGCCTTGTTGGTCAGCGCCTGCCACGGCACCTTGACGAAATCCGGGTCGCCCAGGTACTCAGAACGATCGGCATAGGCATGTTTTTCCGCCTCGGCCATGATCTGCATGGCGTCCGCACTGCCGAAGCCGTACTGCTTCATGTCGAAGTTTTCCAGAATATTGAGGATCTCCACGATGTGGATCCCACCGGAGGACGGCGGCGGCATGGAGTAGACCTCATAGCCGCGGTACTGACCGCTGATGGGCGTCCGCTCGACTGCCTTATAACCGGCCAGGTCCTCTTTAGTGATAAGCCCGCCGTTTTTCTGCATCTCGGCGGCTATCTCATCGGCAATCGGCCCTTTATAGAACGCGTCGGGCCCGTTTTCCGCGATAAGCTCCAGGCTTTTCGCCAGATTCGCCTGCACCAGCCGGTCGCCCTTTTTCAGCGGCTCGCCGTTTTTCCAGAAGATGGCTTTGCTGTTGTCATGTTGAGGTATCACCTCGCTGCCGTAGATTTTCAGGTCGTCGGCCAGCGCATCGTTCACGACAAAGCCCTCTTTGGCGAGCGTCATCGCCGGGCGAATCACCTTGTTCAGCGGCAGCGTGCCGTATTTCTCCAGCGCCAGCGAGAAGCCGGCCACCGTCCCCGGCGTCCCGGAGGCCAGATGCGAGGTCAGCGACTTTTTGCTGTCAGGGTTGCCCTGAGCGTCGAGGAACATATCGCGGCTGGCCTGTGCCGGCGCCATTTCGCGAAAATCGATCGCCGTGGTTTTGCCGTCTTTGGTGCGCAGCAGCATAAAGCCGCCGCCGCCCAGGTTTCCGGCCTGCGGGTGGGTCACCGCCAGCGCGAAGCCAACCGCCACGGCGGCATCCACCGCATTACCGCCCTGCTTCAGGATATCGACGCCAACCTGGGTCGCCATCGCATCGACAGAAGCGACCATCCCATGCGCGGCGCGAACCGGGTGAAAGACGTCCTCTTCAACGCCGTAGGAGACCGGTGGCGCTGCGGGCGGCGGCGTGTTGGCCGCCACGCTGAACGTTCCGCCAGCCATTAATGCCGCAATGGCGACCCACCGCCAGAATCTTGGTTTCATCATTGTTATTCTCCAGGTGAAAGGGGTTATGCTCCCGCTTAATCCTGGTTCACAACGCTTAAAAAATCATCGTGCTGGGTGAAAGCGGGGTAAACTTAAAGAAGACCTCACAAGGGGGAAAGGGAAATGAAACGACTTTTACTGCTTGCGGCGTTACTGCCGTTTACCGTCCTCGCGCAGCCGCTGAACGTGACCAACAATCCGAATCAGCCGGGATATATCATCCCCAGCCAGCAGCGGATGCAAAATCAGATGCAAAGTCAGCAGATTCAACAACAAGGGATGCTGAATCAGCAGGTGCAAAACCAGTCGCAGATGCAGCAGCAGCGTCTGCAGTCGCAGCTGAACAACAATCAGCAGCGGGTGATTGACCTGCAGCCGGGCCAGCAGATGTTGCCTAACAGCAACGGCGGAATGCTCAACGGCGGCGGCTCCAGCGGCCAGCAGCACATGCTGCCGCAAAATTAGACGGCCGCCGGGCGGCGGCCGGAAGGGATCAGGCCTGGAAATCCGGGCCGATGACGTCAATCGCATCAGTACAAATGCAGTCGACTCCCCAGCGCAGCAGCTCTGCCGCCCGCTGGGGCGCGTTGACGGTATAGACGAGAATATGCAGACCCGCGTCCTTCAGCAGACGCACCCGGGCCTCATCGAGCAGCGCGTGGTTCAGGTGAATCGACACGCAGCCCAGCCGCGCGGTGAGTTCGCGCCAGTCATCCCGCCATTCGTCCAGCAGCAGACCGCGCGGCAGCTCCGGTACAGCCTGCTGCGCCGCCTCAAGGGCGTCGATTTCAAATGACGACAGCAGCGGCGCCGTCATCCCCTGCCACAGCTCACGGGCAGCCAGCGCAATCATTTTGCCGGTCAGCGGCCCTGTGCCGGTGGTAGGTTTGATTTCGATATTAGCCATCATGCCGTGCTCGCGGCAGCGCCCGGCCACCTGCGAAAGCAGCGGCAGCGGTTCGCCTTTGAACTCGCCGCTGTACCAGCTTCCGGCGTCGACCTTCAGCAAATCGTCCCACACCAGCTCCCCGGCAATGCCCCAGCCGTTGCTGGTGCGCTCAAGGCTGTCGTCATGCAGCAGGAAAATCTGCCCGTCCTTCGACAGCTTGGCGTCAAACTCAATCATCGTGTGGCCGTAATGCGCCCCCACGTCGATCGCCGCCAGGGTATTTTCCGGCGCGCGTTTGCCGCCGCCGCGATGGGCGACGATACGGGGATAAGGCCAGTTGCTCATAGTCGTAGTCCTGTTTCACCCTCAAAGAGGTGCAGATGATTCCCCGGCAGGTGCAGCCACAGCGTGCTGCCCGCCTGCGGGCGATGCTGATGCGGTAAGCGTACCACCAGTTTCTGTGAACCCCAGCGGCCATGCGCCAGGTTATCCGCCCCTAAAATTTCCAGCGTCTCCACCGCCATCGGTACGCCACCGTCCGCCTGCGAGCTTAGCGCAATATGCTCCGGGCGGATACCCAGCGTCATTTTGCGCCCGGCATAGCTGCGATATTGCCCGTTCAGCGGCAGCGCCATTCCGCTATCGATCTCAAAATGGGTGCCCGATGCGCTGATGTTGCCATCAAGCAGGTTCATGGCCGGACTGCCGATGAAGCTGGCGACAAAACGGGTGGCCGGCTTCTCATACACCTCCACCGGCGTGCCGACCTGCTCGGCAATGCCCTTGTTCATCACCATCACCCGCTGGGCGAGGGTCATGGCCTCCACCTGATCGTGGGTGACGTACAGGCTGGTGGTGTTCAGACGACGGTGCAGCTGCTGCAGCTCAAGGCGCATCTGCACGCGCAGCTTGGCGTCGAGGTTTGACAGCGGCTCATCAAACAGGAATACCGCCGGGTCGCGTACGATGGCGCGGCCCATCGCCACGCGCTGGCGCTGGCCGCCGGACAGCTCGCGCGGACGACGCTTAAGCAGGTGTTCAAGTTCGAGGATCCGCGCCGCGTCCTGCACGCGCCCGGCGATATGCGCCTTGCCCATGCCGCGAATTTTTAACCCCCACGCCATGTTTTCTTCCACGCTCATATGGGGATAGAGCGCATAGTTCTGAAAGACCATCGCAATACCGCGCTCTTTCGGCTCAAGCTCGGTCACGCGCTGATTATCAATCCAGATATCGCCGCTGCTGACGCGCTCAAGACCCGCCACCATGCGCAGCAGCGTCGATTTACCGCAGCCGGACGGCCCGACCATCACAATGAATTCGCCGTCGGCGATGTCCACCGTCAGCGGCTGGATCACCTGCGTTTTGCCGCCGTCCCAGCTTTTGGTTACTGCCTGTAATTTCAAACCTGCCATCTTATTTCTCACTGTCCACTAAACCACGCACGAACGCGCGCTGCATGGCTAAAACAATCATGACCGGCGGGATGAGCGTGAGCAACATCGCCGCCATCACCTGGTTCCATTGGGTGGTGCCTTCGCCAGTGGCAATCATGCCTTTGATGCCCGCCACCGCCGTGCCTAAATCGACATTGGTCACGATAAGCAGCGGCCACAGATACTGGTTCCAGCCGTAGATAAAGGTGATAACAAACAGCGCCGCCAGGTTGGTTTTCGACAGCGGCAGCACGATATCGCGAAAAAAACGCATCGGCGATGCGCCGTCGATACGCGCCGCCTCCATCAGTTCATCCGGCAGGGTCATAAAGAACTGCCGGAACAGGAAGGTCGCCGTGGCGGAGGCCATCAGCGGCAGCGTCAACCCGGTATAGCTGTCGAGCAGCCTCAGGTTAGCGATGACCTCCACCGTCGGGAAAATACGCACCTCGACCGGCAGCATCAGGGTGATAAAAATCATCCAGAAGAACAGGTTGCGCAGCGGAAAACGAAACCAGACGATGGCGAACGCCGACAGCATCGACACGGCGATTTTGCCCACCGTGATGGTAAAAGCCATGATGAAGCTGTTGAGCAACATCAGCCAGAACGGCGCGCTGTTCACGCCCACGCCCTGCAGCCAGATGGTTGTCATGTTTTCCAGCAGATGCCCGCCTGGCATGAGCGTCATCGGCGTTTCGAAGACGGCTTTGTTATCCAGGGTCGCCGCCACAAAGGCGACGTACAGCGGAAACAGGATCACCGCAATCCCCAGAATCAACATAGTGTGGCTAAACCAGGTCAGCCCGCGACGATTCTCAATCATTGATAACGCACCTTACTTTCCACATAGCGGAACTGCACCACCGTCAGCACAATCACCAACGCCATCAGCACCACCGATTGCGCCGCGGAGGAGGAGAGATCCAGCCCGGCGAACCCTTCACGGTAGATTTTGTAGATAAGCGTGGTCGTGGCCTGTACCGGGCCGCCCGCCGTCGCGGCGTCGATCACCGGGAAGGTATCGAAGAAGGCGTACACCAGGTTCACCACCAGCAGGAAAAAGCTCACCGGCGCTATCAGCGGCAGCGAAATCGTAAAGAAGCGGCGCACCGGCCCGGCGCCGTCAATCGCGGCGGCCTCCATCAGCGAACGCGGGATCGACTGCAGCGCGGCGAAGAAAAACAGGAAGTTATAGCTAATCTGCTTCCACACCGACGCGAATACCACCAGGAACATCGCCTGGCCGCTGTTTTGCGCGTGGTTCCAGTAGTAGCCCATGCCTTCCAGCCAGTGCGTGACCAGACCGCGTCCCGGGTTAAACAGGAAGATCCACAGCACGGCGGCCACCGCCGGGGCGACGGCGTACGGCAGCAGCATCAGCGTCTGGTAAACGCGTCTGCCGCGCACGACATAATCCACCAGCGCGGCGAAAAACAGCGAGACCAGAAGCCCGCTGAACGTCACGAGGCTGCTGAACTTGATGGTGGTCCAGAAGGCGTCCAGATAGTAGCTGTCGCGAAACAGCGTGGTGAAATTATCCAGGCCGACAAAATGGCTGGAAAGCCCAAACGGATCGACGCTTTGTACCGAGTACCACAGCGCCTCGCCTGCGGGCCAGATAAAGAAAATGACGGTGATGACCAGCTGCGGCGCGACCAGAAGATAGGGCAGCCAGCGGGATCGGAACACCGGACGGGATGAAGACATTGAGGTTTGGTTCCTGAACAATGCCGGGTGCGGCTACGCCCAACCCGGCCTACATGTGGCACATCGTAGGCCCGGTAAGCGCAGCGCCACCGGGCAAGTCACAAATTACGATTTAGTGGACTGCTCAAAGCGACGCAGCAGCTGGTTACCACGCTCGACGGCCGCGTCCAGCGCCTGCTGCGGAGTTTTCTTGCCGGTCCAAACGCTTTCCAGCTCCTCGTCCACAATGGTGCGAATCTGCGGCATATTGCCCAGACGCAGGCCTTTGGTGAACGGCAACGGCGGCTTGTTCAGCATCTGACGCGTCGCAATATCGGCGCCCGGATTCTTATCATAGAAGCCCTGCTTACGGGTCAGGTCATAGGCGGCGGTAGTGATCGGCAGATAGCCGGTCTTCTGGTGCCATTCGGCCGCGATTTCCGGTTTAGCCAGGAAGTCGAGGAACTCGGCGACGCCTTTATAGGTGTCTTTATCCTTGCCCTGCATCACCCACAGGCTCGCCCCGCCGATGATGGCGTTCTGCGGCGCGCCTTTCACCTCGGCGTCGTAAGGCATCATCCCCACGCCATAGTTGAACTTCGCGTACTGACGGATATCCGCCAGCGAGCCGGAAGAGGCCGTGGTAATGGCGCAATCGCCGTTGTAGAACTTCTCGGTGGATTCGTCTTTACGCCCGAAGTAGCTGAAATCGCCCTTCTTGTTCAGATCGGCAAGCATCGCGATGTGCTTCACCTGCTCCGGCTTGTTGAACTCCAGTACCGCGTCGGTGCCGTCGAAACCGTTGTTTTTGGTCGCGAACGGCAGGCCGTGCCAGGCGCTAAAGTTTTCCAGTTGGATCCAGCCCTGCCAGCCGCTGGCGTAGCCGCACTTCATGCCCGCGGCTTTCAGCTTCGCGGTATAAGAAGCCAGATCCTGCCAGGTTTTCGGCGGCTGCTCAGGGTCAAGACCCGCCTTTTTGAAGGCGTCTTTGTTGTAGTACAGCACCGGCGTGGAGCTGTTGAACGGCTGAGACAGCAGATGGCCGGTCTTCGAGTCGGTGTAGTACCCGGCAACCGTCGGCACAAACCGGGACTCGTCAAACTTGATGCCGGCATCGTTAAAGACTTCGTATACCGGTTTAATCGCCTTCGAGGCCATCATGGTTGCCGTGCCGACTTCATACACCTGCAGCAGGGCAGGCGCGTTGCCGGTACGGAAAGCGGCAATCCCGGCGGCCAGGCTCTGCTCGTAGTTGCCTTTGTAGACCGGGACGATTTTGTAATCCGGATGGGTTTCATTGAAACGTTGCGCCAGGGAGTCAACCTCTTTACCCAGCTCGCCTTCCATGGAATGCCAGAACGGTATTGTCGTGGCAGCCATTGCCTGACTGGCGAAGGCCAGACCCAGCGTCACTGCCAAAGCTGTATGTCGTAACGATGTCATTCGGATATCTCTCTTGTTGTGCCGGATGCGCGAAATCACGCGTTTTATGCTCGCGAGGTAACATGACATGCGCGAATGACAGAAAAATAACCTTTTAATTACAGAACGATGACAAAAAAACGGCAAAGGGATGATGGTTGTGTGAAGGGGTTTGGGGTAAGGAGTTGCCTGATGCCCTCACCCCAGCCCTCTCCCACGGGGAGAGGGAGAAAAGCGATCGGTTCCCTCTCCCCGTGGGAGAGGGTTAGGGTGAGGGGGAAACGCGATTAACCGCCTAAATACGCGCTACGCACCGCTTCGTTGGCCAGAAGCGCGTCGCCGGTATCCTCCAGCACCACGTGACCGTTTTCCAGCACGTAGCCGCGATCGGCAAGCTTCAGCGCCTGGTTGGCGTTTTGCTCCACCAGGAAGATGGTCATCCCTTCTTTACGCAGTTGCTCAATCGTGTCGAAAATCTGCTGAATGATGATTGGCGCCAGCCCAAGCGACGGCTCATCCAGCAGCAGCAGCCGGGGCTGGCTCATCAGCGCGCGGCCGATGGCCAGCATCTGCTGCTCGCCGCCGGACATGGTGCCTGCACGCTGAATACGGCGCTCCCACAGGCGCGGGAACAGCTCGTAGACCCACTTGATGCGCTGCTGGTACTGGGCGCGGTCGGTAAAAAAGCCGCCCATCGCCAGGTTCTCCTCCACCGTCATCCGGGAAAATACGCGGCGCCCTTCCGGGACGATAGCCACCGCTTCACGCATGATGCGGGCGGTCTGCCAGTCGGTAATATCTTTATCATCAAAGACAATACGTCCGCTGCTGGCGCGCGGGTCGCCGCACAGCGTGCCGAGCAGCGTCGTTTTCCCGGCGCCGTTAGCGCCGATAAGCGTGACGATTTCGCCCTGCTTGATGTGCAGACTGACCTCGTGCAGCGCCTGAATCTTGCCATAGTGGGCGCTGACCTTGTCAAAAGACAACATGACTTTTTCCATCTTATGCCTCACCCAGGTAAGCGCGAATGACGTCCGGGTTGTTGCGGATCTGTTCCGGCGTGCCGTTTGCCAGCGGCGTCCCCTGGTTCACCACGTAAATACGGTCGGAGATGCCCATCACCAGCTTCATATCATGCTCGATAAGCAGAATGGTGGTGTTGTGATGGGTACGCAGCTCGACGATCAGTTCGTCCAGCTCTTTGGTCTCTTTCGGGTTAAGCCCTGCCGCAGGCTCATCGAGCATCAGGATCTCCGGCTGCGTCACCATGCAGCGGGCAATCTCCAGGCGGCGCTGATCGCCGTAGGCCAGGTTACCGGCCTGGCGGTTGGCGTGCCCCAGCAGGCCGATACGCTCAAGCCAGGCCGCCGCGCGGTCAAGCGCGTCGTTCTGCGCTTTGCGAAACGACGGCGTCTTCAGCAGGCCGGAGAACACCCCGGTTTTCAGCTGCTGGTGCTGCGCCACCAGCAGGTTTTCAATCACCGTCATTTCACGAAACAGGCGCACGTGCTGGAAGGTACGCACCACGCCCATCTGGGCGATTTTCTGCCCCGGCAGCCCTTCCAGATGCTGGTCGCGCAGCATAATGGTGCCGCCCGTCGGCTTATAAAAACCGGTCAGGCAGTTAAAAACCGTCGTCTTTCCGGCGCCGTTTGGCCCGATAAGGGAAACAATCTCCTGCGGGCGCAGCTCCAGCGACACGTTATTGACCGCCAGCAGGCCGCCAAAGCGCATCATCAGACCGCTCACGGATAATAATGGCTGACTCATGCCTGCTCTCCTTTGGTCTGCCCGTTTTTAAGCTTCAGTTGCACACGGGTCATCGGCAGCAAGCCTTGCGGACGCCAGATCATCATCAGCACCATCAAACCACCCAGCATTAGCATGCTGTACTCGTTCAGATCGCGCATCAGCTCGCGCGATACCACCAGCAGAATCGCCGCGAGGATCACCGCAAACTGCGAGCCCATACCGCCCAGCACCACAATCGCCAGCACGAACGCCGATTCGGCGAAGGTGAACGACTCCGGGCTGACGAAGCCCTGGCGCGCCGCAAACAGCGTACCGGCGAACCCGGCGAACGCCGCGCTGATGGTAAAGGCGGTCAGCTTGATGCGCGTCGGGCTCAGACCCAGCGAGCGGCAGGCAATCTCATCTTCACGCAGCGCTTCCCACGCGCGTCCCAGCGGCATGCGCAGCAGGCGGTTAATCACGAACAGGGTCGCCACGACCAGCAGCAGCGCCACCAGGTAGAGGAACACCACGCGGTCGTTCGGATCGTACTTGACGTTAAAGAAGTTGCTGAAGGTGTCCCAGCCGCCTTCGCGGGCGGTACGGCTGAACTCCAGGCCGAACAGCGTCGGTTTCGGGATCTGGCTGATGCCGTTCGGGCCGCCGGTCACTTCGGTATTGTTAAGCAGCAGGATACGAACAATCTCGCCAAAGCCGAGGGTGACAATCGCCAGATAGTCGCCGCGCAGGCGCAGCACCGGGAAGCCCAGCAGAAAACCCGCCGCCGCAGAGACCAGCCCGGCCAGCGGCAGGCAGGTCCAGAAGCCGAGACCGTAGTAGTGGTTCAGCAGCGCAAAGGTGTACGCGCCGATGGCGTAAAAGCCGCCGTAGCCCAGCACCAGCAGGCCGGAAAGGCCAACCACGACGTTCAGGCCAAGACCGAGAATGATGTAGATCATGGTCATGGTGGCGATATCCACCGCCCCGCGCGACACCATAAACGGCCACGCCACGGCAATCACCAGCAGGGCAATCAGGAACAGCTTCTGCTTAACGGTAGAACCGTCGATCGCCGGCAGAATAAACTTCGGCCCGGACACGCTTTTCAGGCCCTTCTGAAACAACGGGCGCAGCATCTGGAAGAAAAAGACCACGGCGGTGCCGATAAAGATCCACTGCCAGCGGATATCCGCCGCCTTCGCCACCACCAGTTTGGTGCCGTCCAGCTCAAGCTGAACGCCCATAAAGACGCCCGCCAGCACGAAGAACATGGCGGCAGAGAGCAGCGCCATTGCAAAATGCATCGGTTTCATACTTTCTCTACCTCCGGACGACCCAGGATGCCGGTCGGCATCACCAGCAGCACCACAATCAGCAGGGCGAAGGCCACGACGTCTTTATATTCGGTGCTCAGGTAGGCGGAGGAGAGCGCTTCGGCGATACCCAGCACCAGGCCGCCGATCATCGCGCCAGGAATACTGCCGATACCGCCGAGAACCGCCGCGGTGAAGGCTTTCATCCCGGCCATAAAGCCGATGTAAGGGTTAATCACCCCGTAGAACTGACCGAGCAGCACGCCCGCTACCGCCGCCATTGCCGCGCCGATAACAAACGTCAGCGCGATGACGCGGTCTGTGTTGATGCCGAGCAGACTCGCCATTTTCAGATCTTCCGCGCAGGCGCGGCAGGCGCGCCCCATACGGGAGTAGCGAATGAACAGCGTCAGCGCCAGCATCGCGATAAAGGTAACGACCCAGATAACCAGCTGCATGGTGGTGATGCTGGCCGAGAAGCTATCGCTGCTGCCCACCACCCACTGGCCGTTAAACAGGCTCGGCAGGGCGATGTCGCGCGACCCTTCCGTCAGGCTGACGTAGTTTTGCAGGAAGATAGACATGCCGATCGCCGAGATCAGCGCGATCAGGCGCTTGGAGCTACGCACCGGCCGGTATGCCACCCGCTCAATGCTCCAGCCGTAGGCGCTGGCGATAACGATAGCGCCAATAAAGCCTGCCGCCACCAGCAGCCAGCTGGTATCAATGCCCATCATCATCAGCGCGGCGATGATCATGAACGAGACATAGCTGCCTATCATGTAAACCTCGCCGTGGGCGAAGTTAATCATGCCGATAATGCCGTAGACCATGGTGTAGCCGATGGCGATCAGCGCATAGGTGCTTCCCAGCGTGACGCCGTTAAACATCTGCTGCAGAAAATAGAGGAACTGCTCTGACATAAGGTAACCTTTCTAAACCCGCCCGGACTCGCCGGGCGGTGGGATAATGGTTATTTGGCGACCGTGGAAGACCCATCGGCGTGCCACTGGAAGACACCAAACTCAAATCCCTTCAGATCGCCTTTCTCATCCCAGTTCAGCGGCCCAATCACGGTTTTCGCGCCGTGCGCTTTCAGATCGTTAATTAACGCCAGCGGCTCCTGGTTGCCGGTACGGTCCATTGCCGTCGCCAGCGACTGTACCGCCGCATAGGTGATCCACACGTACGGACCGCTCGGATCTTTCTTCTGCGCTTTCAGCTCGGCAACGATAGCGCTGTTGGCCGGATCCTGGTCATAGCGTTTCGGCATGGTGACCAGCATGCCTTCCGCCGCGTCGCCCGCAATGTTCGACAGCGAGGCGTTGCCCACGCCTTCCGGCCCCATAAACTGGGTTTTCAGACCCACGGCGCGCGCCTGGCGCAGCATCTGGCCCATTTCCGGGTAGTAGCCGCCGTAGTAAACGAAATCGATATTTTCTTTCTGCAGGCGGGCAATCAGCGCAGAGAAATCTTTTTCTCCGGCGGTGATGCCGTCGAAGAACACCACGTTCGCGCCGCCCTTCTTCAGGCCATCCTGCACGGAGCGCGCCAGGCCTTCGCCGTACTGCTGCTTGTCATGAATAATAGCAATACGCTGCGGCTTCACTTTCTCAAGGATGTATTTCGCGGCGGTCGGCCCCTGGGAAGAGTCGAGGCCCGCGGTGCGCATGATGTGCTGATAGCCGCGCTGGGTCAGCTCAGGGTTCGTCGCCCCCGGGGTAATCATCAGAATGCCTTCGTCTTCATAGATATCGGACGCCGGCTGCGTGGAAGAAGAGCACAGATGGCCGATAACGTATTTGATGCCGTCGTTAACCACTTTGTTGGCCACCGCCACCGCCTGCTTCGGGTCGCAGGCGTCGTCATATTCCACGGCGACCAGCTTATCTCCCTTGATGCCGCCGCTGGCGTTAATGTCCTTAATCGCCTGACGCGCGCCGTTGAACTCCATGTCGCCCCACTGCGCGACCGGGCCGGACATCGCCCCGATCACGGCGACCTTAATCTCTTTCGCCATAGCCGTGTGCGACATCGCCAGTGCGATCATCCCCGCGACCAGTGTCTTCGCGTTGCGTTTCATGTCAAATCCCCACTCGTGATGTGTCGTAAAAATATTGTTTTTATTTGGTTAAAAAGCATTCTGTACTTTTAATGAACAACGCTATTTTTACCAGTCTCTTTAATGATTTAGCGAGGCTTTTAGCGAAAACAAAGGCTAAAATCTCTATTTTTCAGTCTATTAAGCAAAGATAATATTCTGTATTCAAGCAGAGATAAACAAAAAAAAGTCCAGTTTTCAGCATAAAATAAGGGCATAAAGAGCCGAATAAATCACTACCCATTAGGTTAAAATTCTGCTTAATTTTCGATCCATGACGCATTGCTCTGCGGCGAAGAAAGGGGGAAAACGAATCCCCTGGGATCGCGAGCAAAAAGAGAAACGCGTAAGACGTGAAATTGGGTACACTTTGGATAAATTTTTTTTCGGGATAGCTTCACATGAAACTGACGATCATCAGGCTGAACACCTTTAGCGAACAGGACCGCATCGATCTGGGTAAGATCTGGCCGGAATACAGCGCCTCGTCGCTGAAGGTGGACGAAACGCACCGGATCTACGCGGCGCGCTTTAATGAACGCCTGCTCGGCGCGGTGCGCGTTACCCTGCGCGGCCGCCAGGGCGCGCTCGACTCCCTGCGGGTGCGCGACATCACCCGTCGCCGCGGCGTTGGGCAATACCTGCTCGAAGAAGTGCTTGCGGATAATCCGGAGATTAGCGACTGGTGGATGGCGGATGTTGGCGTGGAGGACCGCGCGACCATGGCCGCCTTTATGCAGGCGCTGGGGTTTGCGGACCAGGCGGATGGTTGGGTGAAGCGCTAGCGGTCCCCCCTCGCCCCGGCGCTTTCAGGCCAGGGCGAGGGTCATCAATGTTATTTAGCGTCTGTCGCCGTACCGTTGGCATGCCATGTGAACACGCCAAACTCAAAGCCCTTCAGGTCGCCCTTCTGGTCCCAGGAGAGCGGGCCCATTACGGTATCAACGCTGTTGGCTTTCAGCCACTCGGCAATCTTCGCCGGGTCATTGCTCTGGTTCAGGCCCGCTGACAGCGACTGCAGCGCCGCATAGGTGGTCCAGACGAACGCGCCGCTTGGATCCTGTTTCTTGGCTTTGATCGCCTCTACGATAGGTTTGTTCGCCGGAACCTGGTCATAGTTCTTCGGCTTGGTCACCAGCATCCCTTCAGCAGAATCACCGGCGATGTTAGACAGCGATACGTTCGCCACCCCTTCCGGGCCCATAAACTGGGTTTTCAGACCCGCCGCGCGGGACTGGCGCAGGATCTGCCCCATTTCCGGGTGATAGCCGCCGTAGTAAACGAAATCGATATTCTCTTTCTTCAGGCGCGCCACCAGGGTAGAGAAATCTTTTTCACCCGCGGTGATACCGTCAAAGAACACCACGTTGGCGTTGCCCTTTTTCAGCGCGTCCTGTACCGCGCGCGCCAGGCCTTCGCCGTACTGCTGCTTGTCATGAACAATGGCGATACGCTTCGGTTTCACCGTATTCAGGATATATTTTGCCGCGGTCGGGCCCTGGTCAGAGTCCAGGCCGGTGGTGCGCAGGATAAGCTTATAGCCGCGCGCGGTCAGCTCCGGCGCGGTCGCTGCCGGGGTGATCATCAGAATGCCTTCGTCTTCATAGATGTCGGACGCCGGCTGCGTGGAAGAGGAGCACAGGTGGCCGATAACGTATTTGATGCCGTCGTTAACCACTTTGTTAGCCACCGCAACCGCCTGTTTCGGGTCGCAGGCGTCATCATATTTTACGATCTGCAGCTTATTACCTTTGATGCCGCCCTTGGCGTTAATATCGGCAACCGCCTGCTCAGCCCCTGTGAACTCCTGGTCACCGTACTGCGCAACCGGACCGGACATCGCACCGACGACGGCAACTTTAATATCTTCAGCCCATGCCGCATGACTCATCGCCAGCGCGATACATCCTGCCAGTAACGCTTTACCCTTCATTTTCATCCTGAGATTCCCCATTGTTATGGTTATTGCGTTTGTTGTGATGTTGTTTTTTAGCGCTTTATTTCAGTTTATGGTCTGCCAATCGCGCTTTTTCAGCATACTCTGCTAAAACATACCCCATTTTTCAGAATTTGGAACGAGAAATTTGACGATTCTGTAACAGAAAAAAGACGAAAAAAAAGCCGCTCCTGAGAGCGGCCCGCCATTAGCGGCTGAGGGAGTGTCGAATAATGTCCAGCGCCTTGCGGAACTGGGCTTCAGGGATGGTCAGAGGGTAAAGGAAGCGGATAACGTTGCCGTAGACGCCGCAGCTCAGCAGCAGCAGACCTTGTTGCAGCGCTTTATCCTGGAACTGTTTGGTAAATTCCGGCGACGGTTCGCCGCTGTGCGGGTCGTTGAACTCCACGGCCACCATGGAGCCCTGCGCGCGGACGTCGGCGATATACGGACAATCGGCCTTCGCGTTGTTCAGCACTTCCACCAGATGGTGGCCCAGCTCGGCGGAACGGGCGCACAGCTTCTCTTCGTCGATGACGTCCAGCACCGCATGCGCCGCGGCGATCGCCAGCGGGTTACCGGCGTAGGTGCCGCCCAGACCGCCTGGCGCCGGGGCGTCCATCACCTCCGCGCGACCGGCGACGGCCGACAGCGGCATACCGCCCGCCAGGCTCTTCGCCATGGTCATCAGGTCCGGCTTGACGTCGTAGTGCTCCATCGCGAACAGCTTACCGGTACGGGCAAAGCCGGTCTGCACTTCGTCAGCGATCAGCAGAATGCCGTGGGTGTCGCAAATCTTACGCAGCCCCTGCATGAAATCGGCTGGCGCCACGTTAAAGCCGCCCTCTCCTTGCACCGGCTCAAGGATAATGGCCGCCACCTGATCCGGGGCGATGTCGGCTTTGAAAATACGCTCAAGGCTTTTCAGCGCATCGGCGGTGCTGACGCCGTGCAGCGGGTTCGGGTACTGCCCGTGGAACACCGAGCCCGGGAACGGCCCGAAGCCAATCTTGTACGGCGCCACTTTGCCGGTCAGCGCCATGGTCATAAAGGTACGGCCGTGGAAGCCGCCGCCGAAGGTAATCAGCCCCGGACGTTTAGTGTAGAAGCGGGCAATCTTCACGGCGTTTTCCACCGCTTCCGCGCCGGTGGTGAAGAACGCGGTCTTCGCCGGACCGTTGACCGGAACGCGGGCGTTAATACGCTCGGCCAGCGACACATAGCTTTCGTAAGGAACAATCTGATAGGCCGTATGGGTAAAGGCGCGCAGCTGTTTTTCAACCGCCGCGACCACCTTCGGGTGGCGGTGGCCGGTGTTGAGCACGGCGATACCGGCCGCGAAATCGGTGACCTCGTTGCCGTCCGTATCCCACAGGGTGGCGTTTTCCGCTTTTTCGGCATAGAACCCGCACATGACGCCAATCCCACGCGGCGTCGCCTGCAGGCGGCGCTGATTCAGTTCGTTATTTTTCATCGACCTTACCCCATTTATTGATTCGTTTAGCGTTAACAACTTTGAAACAATGTCATGGTTTTACCTCCTGAGCGGTCCTATAATCGAGTACCAGTTTTGAATAATTGAGGGATCCAATTGCGTTCTTTAGTGTGCGATCTCCTGCAGCTGCGCCTGGATGACCAAAAGGACGGTAAGCTGCATAAGCGGCTCTATAACGCCATCCGGCTGTCGATTCTCGACGGCAGCCTGCCGCCGCAAAGCCGGCTTCCGCCCTCGCGGGATCTCGCAAACCAGCTGGCCCTGTCCCGCAACACGGTGCTGACGGTGTACGAACAGCTGCTGGCGGAAGGGTATGTCGTTTCGCGCTCCGGCAGCGGCACCTTTGTGTCGCGCACCGTCCCGGACAGCCTGCTGTTTTCCTCTGACGCCTCCCCGCAAAGCCGGCATGCGCCGCAGCAGGCGATACTGTCGGCGCGTGGCGAAGCGCTGCTGACGCACAGCCGCGCCAGCTCCCGGCAGTGGGGCGCTTTTCTGCCCGGCGTACCGGACGTCAGCGAGTTCCCGCACGCCCTGCTGCGCAAAATCTACACCCGCCTCAGCCGCCGCCCGCCCGCCGTGCAGCTCTCCTACAGCCCGTCCGGCGGCAGCCCAACGCTTCAGCAGGCGCTGATGGAGTACCTGCGGGTGGCGCGCTCCGTACGCTGCAACCCGGAGCAGATCCTGATAACCGAAGGGATCCATCAGGCTATCGATCTGGTCTCGCGGATGCTGTGCAACCCCGGCGATCGCGCGTGGATCGAGGAACCGGCCTACTGGGGGATCCGCAACGTGCTGCAGATGAACGGCGTGGATCTGCAGGCCATCAACGTCGATCTCAGCGGCATGAACCCGCCGGAACCGGGCGACGCCCCGCCGCGGCTTATCTTTGTCACGCCATCGCACCAGTATCCGCTGGGCTGCGTCATGAGCCTCGAGCGCCGCCAGCGGCTGCTCACGCTGGCGCGGCAAACCGGCAGCTGGATTGTGGAAGATGATTACGACAGCGAATTCCGCTTCTCAGGCCAGCCCATTCCCGCCCTCCAGGGGCTGGTGGAGGATGCGCCGGTCATCTACATCGGCACCTTCAGCAAAACCCTGTGGCCCGGGCTGCGCCTGGGGTACGTGGTACTGCCGCAGCCGCTGGCGCAGGCGCTCAAAACCGCCCATGCCGAGCTGTACCGCGGCGGGCGCCTGCTCGACCAGGAGGCGCTGGCGCAGTTTATTACCGAAGGGCACTACACCGCCCATATCCGCCGGATGCGTTTGCTCTACGCCCGCCGACGCCAGCGCCTGACCGCGCTGATTAGCCAATACCTGGGCAAAGCGGCGCTCAGCGAGTTTAACGACAACGCCGGGCTGCATCTGGTGTTAAAGCTGGCTGACGACTGTGACGACGTCGCGCTGGCGAAGGCCGCCAATGACAAAGGGGTGCTGGTGCGCCCGCTGTCGCGCTATTACCTGGGCGATACGCCGCAGCGCGGGCTACTGATGGGTTTTGCCGCCATGAAGGAAGAGGAGATGGAGGGCGCGTTTAAGGTGTTAGTGGCGTGTATAAATAGCAAAAGCCGGGCATAACCCGGCTTCTTTGCGGTGCGATTTCGGCTTATGCTTCGATCGCGGCGCGCAGTTTTTTCATCGCGTTCTTTTCAAGCTGACGCACGCGCTCTGCGGAAACGCCGTAGCGGTCGGCCAGCTCCTGCAGCGTGGACTTGTTGTCTTCGTCCAGCCAGCGGGCGCGGATGATGTCCTGGCTACGCTCGTCCAGACCCTGCATCGCATCGGTCAGCTTATTAGCCGCCTGCTCTTCCCAGTTATCATCTTCAATGCCGTCGGCAAAGTTAGACGATTTATCCTGCAGATAGAGTACCGGCGCCATCGGCTGGCCGTCCTGCGCGTCGTCGTCCGGCCCCAGATCGAAGGTCATGTCCTGAGCCGCCATTCGCGACTCCATCTCACGCACGTCTTTGCTGGAAACGCCCAGCTCGCGAGCGACCATCTCCACTTCGTCCTGATTAAACCAGCCCAGACGCTGCTTGGTTTTGCGCAGGTTGAAGAACAGCTTGCGCTGCGCTTTCGTGGTCGCAACCTTTACGATACGCCAGTTGCGCAGAACGTATTCGTGAATTTCGGCTTTGATCCAGTGAACGGCGAAGGAAACCAGGCGCACACCCACTTCCGGGTTAAAACGGCGCACGGCTTTCATCAGACCGATGTTACCTTCCTGGATCAGATCCGCCTGCGGAAGGCCATAGCCCGAGTAGTTACGAGCAATATGAACAACAAAGCGCAGGTGAGACAGAATCAGCTTCTTAGCTGCTTCCAGATCGCCCTGGTAATGCAGCTTTTCAGCCAGTGCCCGCTCTTCATCAGCCGATAACATCGGCCAGGCGTTCGCCGCCCGGATATACGACTCCAGGTTGCCAACAGGGGCTAAAGCTAAATTTTGCATTTCTTTGGTCATTCAAATCCTCTCAATTTCCGTTCTGGCCTGAGCGCCCCCCATCGGGCAACAATCGGGCCAGAATCTTACGAGCAACGAGATTATCATTCAGTCTTTTATCAGACAGTGATTTTATCCACAAGTTCAATGCAACGCTGTGAATAAATTACGCACAAAATGTGACACCACGATGATGATTGTTGAAGGCAGGAAAAGCGGATGGGTTGCAAACTCTCTCCCTGCGGACAGGAACTCATTGCAGCAGGGAGAGAGTATATCAGACTTTTAGCGGCCGGGTATTACTCAGGCGTAAAGTGGCGTAAATGTTGAATTGTCGCCAGCCACGCCGCGACCCAGCCAATCATCGAGCAGACAATCAGCATCAGCAGGCACTCGTCCAGCCCCAGTCCCGTCAGCTCAAACTGGGTGCCGAAGACTTTGGCCACCTCGGTCACCGCCGAGGAGAGGCGCATCACCAGAATCTCGGAGAGGATCAGCGATAAAAACGCCCCGGAGAAACCGAGCAGCGCGCCGCCGTAGAGGAACGGGCGCAGAATGAAGCCGTCGGTCGCGCCGATGAGCTTCTGCACGTTGATGGTGTCGCGGCGGGCAAAGATGCTCAGGCGCACGCTGTTGCCGATGACGAGGAACACCGCCGCCACCATCAGCACGCCGATCATCGCCGACACGCGCCCCACCAGGCCGGTGATAGAGGCCAGACGGGCGAACCAGCTGTCGTCCATGCGTACTTCATCAATTCCCTGAATACGGGATACGCGGTCGCGCAGGCTGTTCAGCGCTTCGGTGCCCTGGAAATCCAGCTTCGGAATGACGATAGCTACCGCTGGCAGCGGGTTCTCTTCGAGCATATCCAGCGCGCCGCCAAAACCGGACCAGTTGCGGAACTCGCCCAGCGCCTCGTCGCGGGAAAGGTAGTTGACCTTCTCCACGCCCTGCTCCGCCTGCAGCTGTCCCACCACTTTCGCCGCGGCGTCATCGTCCAGCGTCTTTTGCAGGTAAACGGTTATCTGCGGCGACGGATAGTACTGCGACGCCGCGGTGTTGACGTTTTTGTACACCATGTAGCAGACGCTCGGCAGCGTCAGCGAAATAGCGATCACCATCACCGTCAGGAAGGTGGCAAGCGGCTTGCTTTTCAGATCCTGCAGCGCGCCGTGCCAGGCATAGCGAACCTGTTCGTTGAAGACGTTGGATTTACGCGAATTCGCCTTCGGCGCCGCTTTCGGCCGCTTCGGCGCGTTGCGCCCGCCGTCGCCGCCGACACCGGCAGATTTGCGCAGACGGTCGAGCCGGCCGCCAAACTGCCTGATTTGATTGAGTGCCTCGCGTTTATTCACTGGTGTGGCCTCCGTGCAAATGGCCGTCGCTAAGGGTCATCATGCGGTAGGACCGGCTGGAGATAAGCCCCAGGTCGTGGGTCGCCATCAGCACCGTCACCCCTACGCGGTTAAACTCTTCAAACAGACGTAAAATCCCTTCCGACAGCGCTTCATCAAGGTTACCGGTAGGTTCGTCCGCCAGCAGCACCGCCGGTTTGTTCACCACCGCGCGGGCGATCCCGACGCGCTGCTGCTCACCGCCGGAGAGCTGAATCGGGAAGTTTTTCGCTTTGTCGAGCAGCCCCACCTTATCCAGCGCCGCCGAGACGCGGCGGCGAATATCGTCGCCGCTGGCGCCCGCGATGATCAGCGGAATCGCCACGTTGTCAAACACGGTTCTGTCCATCAGCAGATGGTGATCCTGGAAGATCATGCCGATCTGGCGGCGTAAAAACGGCACCTCACGGTTTTTCAGGCGGCTGATATCGTGACCGCCGAACAGGATTTTCCCTGCGCTCGGGCGCTCGATGCCGCAGATGAGCTTCAGCAGGGTACTTTTCCCCGCGCCGGAGTGGCCGGTCAGAAAGGCCATCTCGCCCGGCCGCAGGTGGAAGGTCACCCCCTGCAGCGCTTGTCTCCCGCCGAGATAGGCTTTGCTGACGTGTTCAAAGCGAATCATTGTTAATCCTCTCGGGCAAAAAGTGCCTCTATAAAATCGTCCGCCTTGAACGGACGCAAGTCTTCGATACGTTCGCCGACGCCGATGTAGCGAATCGGGATGCCGAACTGGTCAGCAACAGAGAAGATCACCCCGCCCTTTGCGGTGCCGTCCAGTTTGGTCAGCGTGATGCCGGTCAGGCCCACCGCCTCATGGAATAACTTCGCCTGGCTTATCGCATTCTGTCCAGTGCTGGCGTCGATGGTCAGCATCACCTCGTGCGGCGCCTCTTCATCGAGCTTTTTCATCACGCGGACGATTTTCTTCAGCTCTTCCATCAGGTGCGATTTATTCTGCAAACGCCCTGCGGTATCGGCGATCAGCACGTCGATATTGCGCGCCTTCGCGGCCTGAATGGCGTCGAAAATCACCGAGGCGGAATCCGCGCCGGTATGCTGCGCAATTACCGGGATGTTGTTGCGCTGGCCCCAGACCTGGAGCTGCTCAACGGCGGCGGCGCGGAACGTATCCCCTGCCGCCAGCATCACCGATTTACCCTGCTGCTCAAACTGGCGCGCCAGTTTGCCGATAGTGGTGGTTTTACCGACGCCGTTAACGCCGACCATCAAAATGACGAACGGGGTTTTGCCTTCAATATTAAGCGGTTCATCGACTTTTGCGAGAATTTCGCCCATTTCGTCTTTCAGCAGGCCGTACAGCGCTTCCGCATCGCGCAGCTGCTTACGGCTCGCGCCTTCGGTCAGGTTGGCGATGATCTTACGGGTGGTCTCTACGCCAACGTCGGCAATCAGCAGCTGCTCTTCCAGCTCCTCAAACAGATCATCGTCGATTTTCTTGCCGCGGAACAGGCTGATAAATCCGGAACCGAGGTTTTCTTTGGTCTTCAGCAGGCTGCGCTTCAGACGGGCAAAAAAGCCCTCTTTCGTCGGTTTTTCCTGCTCCTGCTGCACCTCGTCGTGCTGCTCTTCAGGCTGTTCTTCCGCCGCCAGCGCCTGGGCTTCCAGCTCGTCGTCGGAAATCAGGCTGTCCTCGTCGATAACCTCGTCGTCAACGCGCCCGGCGATCGCGTCGATTTCCGGTTCGAGCTCCGGTTCAGGTTCCGGCTCTGCTTCAGGTTCCGCTTCCGGCACAGGTTCGGCCGCCGGTTCCTCGATGACTTCCGCGGCAACCGCTACCGGTTCAGGCTCTTCGGACGGCTGCGGCTTTTCGCTTTCCGCCGCATTTTCGGTGACGTCCACCACCTCATCGGCGAAATCCCGGGCCTCTTCTTCGCTGTGCGCGACGTGCTCCGCCTCAGGCTCGACAACCTGCTCTACGGCAGGCTCGGCGGGCGTTTGCTGCGCTTCGGGTTGCTGCTGTTGCTGGGCCTCTTGCTCTTTCTGTCCAAAGCCGAGCCAGGAAAAAAAACCACGTTTTTTGTCTTTTGCCATCTGCGACCACACTCTTCGCTGTTGATTCCCGGCACCGCGTTCCCGCTATGTACATGGAAGCTAAAAAAATGATGAAATAGTCTATCACTTTACTTAACGCACATCACCGCCTGGAATAGTAAGGCAGCGCTGAGCTGAGCAATGAAAACGATATGAAGAAACCTAACCACACCGGCAGCGGCCAGATCCGCATCATCGGCGGACAATGGCGCGGCCGGAAGTTACCGGTACCGGACAGCCCGGGCCTGCGCCCGACAACCGACCGCGTACGTGAAACCCTGTTTAACTGGCTGGCGCCGCACATGGTCGACGCCCGCTGCCTCGACTGCTTTGCCGGCAGCGGCGCGCTGGGGCTTGAAGCCTTATCGCGTTACGCCGCCAGCGCGACGCTGCTGGAGATGGAGCGCAACGTCGCGCAGCAGCTGCAAAAAAACCTCGCGACGCTAAAGGCCGCCAACGCCCGCGTGGTCAACGCCAATACGCTCGCCTTCCTGGCCGCGCCCGGCACGCCGCACGACGTGGTCTTTATCGACCCGCCGTTTCGCAAAGGGCTGCTGGATGAAACGCTGCGCCTGCTGGAAAGCAACGGCTGGCTGGCTGACGATGCGCTGATTTACGTCGAAAGTGAAGTGGAAAACGGTCTGCCGCCGGTGCCGGCAAGCTGGGAACTACACCGCGAGAAGGTGGCCGGACAGGTCGCGTATCGCCTCTACCATCGTCAACAGCAGGGAGAAAACGATGCTGCTTAATCTGGGACGTTTACTCATGCTGTGCGTCTGGGCGTTTCTGCTGCTTAACCTGTTCCAGCCGTTTCCACGGCCGCTGAACATTTTCGTCAACGTCGCGCTGTTCTTTATGATCCTGATGCATGGCCTGCAGATGACGCTGCTGAAGGCGACGCTGCCAAAGGACGCGCCGCCGATGAGCCGAAGCGAGCAAATCCGAATTTTCCTGTTCGGCGTGTTTGAGCTGATTGCCTGGCAGAAAAAACTCACTCCGAAGAAAAAGTAGCGCTTACGGGTCAGGCGTAAACGCGACGAAGCGCGTCCCTTTGTAGCTCAGGGTGCCTTTGTCGCCCACCGTCAGCTGGTTATAAGGTTTCTCGTCGAGGCGGAACGTCACCTCCAGCCCGCCGTTCTCCGGCCGGAAGCTCACGTCATAGCGCAGATCGCTGCCCGCCGGGGCGACGATCTGCTGGCGCGAGCGCCGGTCGTTGCGCAGCGTTTCCCGCTTATTGCTCACTACTACCCGCTTTTGCAGCAGCGGCGCGGCGTCGTTGTCCATCTTCTCCCGCCGCTGCTGCACAAAGCGAAAAGAGGCGGCGATAACGATAATTGCCACGACGACGATGAAAAAAAGCGGCATCTTGCTCATTGTTAAATCCCATCAGATTATGCGGAAATCAGGATACCCCGCTTTGGCCGGCATTGTCATCCGCCTGCCCAAGCCACTACACTGGTTCAGAATCTGATTATTCAACACGAACAGAGACAGGGACTTACTATGCTTTGGTCATTTATTGCTGTCTGTTTTTCCGCCTGGCTGTACGTTGACGCCAGCTACCGTGGTCCGGCCTGGCAACGCTGGGTGTTTAAACCGATCACCCTGATTTTGCTGCTGGTGCTGGTCTGGCAGGCGCCTATCTTCAACGCCATCAGCTATCTGGTGGTGGCCGGTCTGTGCGCCTCGCTGATTGGCGACGCGCTCACCCTGCTGCCGCGCCAGCGCCTGCTGTACGCCGTCGGGGCTTACTTTCTCTCCCACCTGCTGTACACCATCTGGTTCGCCAGCCAAATGACGCTGTCGTTCTTCTGGCCGCTGCCGCTGGTGCTGCTGGCGATCGGCGCGCTGCTGATTGCCGTCATCTGGAGTCGTCTGGAAGAGCTGCGGATGCCGGTATGCACTTTCATCGGCATGACGCTGGTGATGGTCTGGCTGGCAGGCGAGCTGTGGTTCCTCCGGCCAACGGATACCGCGCTGTCGGGCTTCCTCGGCGCGTCGCTGCTGCTTATCGGCAACATCGTCTGGTTAGGCAGCCACTACCGCCGCCGTTTCCGCGCCGATAACGCCATCGCCGCCGCCTGCTACTTTGCCGGGCACTTTTTTATCGTTCGGGCGCTTTATCTGTAAAATTGCCCTTGACTCTGGAGTCGACTCCAAAGTGTATGATCCTCGTTAATGAGAATTATTACCAGGAGGATACATGTCGACTCCCGATTCAAACCGTAAACCTGCCCCGCAGTTTTCATCGCTGCGCTTTTCTCCCGCTGCGGCGCAAAACGATGACGCCTGCGGCTGCGACGGCGCCTGCGAGGCGCCCGCCACTTCCGCGCCAAAGAGCGTTCAGGGCAGCCGCTTTAGCTGGAACGTCAACGGCATGGACTGCGCCGCCTGCGCCCGCAAGGTGGAAAATGCCGTTCTCCAGGTCAGCGGCGTCAGCCAGGTGCAGGTGGTTTTCGCCACCGAAAAGCTGCTGGTCGATGCCGACCGCGACGTCCGCCAGCAGGTGGAAAACGCGGTTACCGCCGCGGGCTACCAGCTGCGCAATACCGACGCCCCCCAGGAGGCTGCGCCGTCACGCCTGCGCGAAAACCTGCCGCTTATCTCTCTCATCATCATGATGGCGCTGAGCTGGGGGCTTGAGCAGATCAACCACCCGGCGGGCCAGCTGGCGTTTGTCGCCACCACTCTGGTCGGCCTGTTCCCGATTGCCCGCCAGGCGCTGCGCCTGATCAAAAGCGGCAGCTGGTTCGCCATTGAAACGCTGATGAGCATTGCCGCCATCGGCGCGCTGTTTATCGGCGCGACGGCGGAGGCGGCGATGGTGCTGCTGCTGTTCCTGATTGGCGAGCGCCTCGAAGCCTGGGCCGCCAGCCGCGCCCGTCAGGGGGTTAGCGCGCTGATGGCGCTAAAACCGGAAATCGCCGTGCGGGTTCGCGACGGGCAGCGTGAAACCGTCGCCCAACGCGACCTGCGTCCCGGCGATGTGATTGAAGTCGCCGCTGGCGGACGTCTTCCGGCCGATGCCACCCTGCTGTCGCCGTTTGCCAGCTTTGACGAAAGCGCCCTGACCGGCGAATCGGTGCCGGTGGATCGCAATGCCGGCGAGCGCGTTGCCGCGGGCGCCACCAGCGTCGACCGCCTGGCCCAGCTCACCGTCGTGTCCGAGCCCGGCGACAGCGCCATCGACCGCATTCTTAAGCTGATAGAGGAAGCCGAAGAGCGCCGCGCGCCGATCGAACGTTTTATCGACCGCTTCAGCCGTATTTACACCCCGGCGATTATGCTGGTGGCGCTGCTGGTTGCCGTGGTGCCGCCGCTGATGATGTCCGCCGCCTGGCTGCCGTGGATCTACAAAGGGCTGACGCTGCTGCTGATCGGCTGTCCGTGCGCGCTGGTGATTTCAACACCGGCGGCCATTACCTCCGGGCTTGCCGCCGCCGCGCGTCGCGGCGCGCTGATTAAAGGCGGCGCCGCGCTGGAGCAGTTGGGCCGCGTACGCCAGGTGGCGTTCGATAAAACCGGTACGCTGACCGTCGGCAAACCGCAGGTGACCGCCATCATCGGCGCAAACGCGATGAACAACAATGATCTGCTGGCCCTCGCCGCCGCGGTGGAACAGGGTTCCTCGCACCCGCTGGCGCAGGCCATCGTGCAGGAGGCGCAGTCTCGGCAGCTCACCATCCCGGCCGCCGCCGCCCAGCGCGCGCTGGCTGGCTCAGGGATTGAGGCCGAGGTGAACGGGCAGAAGGTGCTTATCTGCGCCGCCGGTAAATTTCCGGCGCCGGAGTGGGACGAGCAGGTTCAGCAGCTGGAGAACGCCGGGCAAACGGTGGTTATCGTCGCGCAAAACGATACTCTGCTGGGGCTCCTCGCCCTGCGCGATACGCTGCGCGCCGACGCCCGCGAAGCGGTGGACGCGCTGCATCAGATTGGCGTACAGGGGGTGATCCTGACCGGGGATAACCCGCGCGCCGCGGCGGCTATCGCCGCAGAGCTGGGGCTTGATTACCGCGCCGGTCTGCTGCCGGCGGATAAAGTCACCGAGGTGAACGCCCTGAATGCCCGCGCGCCGCTGGCGATGGTGGGCGACGGCATCAACGACGCCCCGGCCATGAAGGCGGCGACCATCGGCATCGCCATGGGCGGCGGCACCGACGTGGCGCTGGAAACGGCCGATGCGGCGCTCACCGGCAACCGTCTGACCGGGCTGGTGCAGATGATCCGCCTGGCGCGCGCCACCCACGCCAATATCCGGCAAAACATCGCCATTGCGCTGGGTCTGAAGGGGATATTTCTGGTGACCACGCTGCTCGGCATCACCGGGCTGTGGCTGGCGGTGCTGGCCGATACCGGAGCGACCGTACTGGTGACCGCCAACGCCCTGCGGCTGCTGCGTAAGAAGTAAAACACAACGGCGCGCGCCAGCAGGAAGGGGCGTGCGCCGTCGGTTAGTGCCCTTTACGAATCAAATAGCGGTAAGGCAGCGATTCTGACTGCTGCGCCACCAGCTCATGCTCCATAAACCGACAAAAACCGGGAATATCGCGGGTGGTCGCCGGATCGTCGGCAATAATCAGCAGCGTTTCGCCGACCTGCATATTGCGCACGGTTTTGCGCACCATCATGACCGGCTCCGGGCAGCGAAGGCCCTGGGCGTCAAGCGTATGGTCGGGGCTGGAAAACAGATCGCTCATTATTATCTCGCGTCGAAAAAAAACGCCCCTAGTTTACGCGGCCAGGTCAAGGACGCAAGCAGGTTAACGATTGCGTGAAAATTAGCCATTGCATTACCCGCCCAAAGCAGTATTATGCGGCGGTTTTTATTGGGTTCCCTCACCCCAACCGCCAAAAAGGTCACAATATGACGACGTTTTCTGTATTACAGCGCAAACACGCGCTGGTCTGGCTATCGCTATTTCATCTGCTGGTGATCACCTCCAGCAACTATCTGGTACAGCTGCCGGTATCCATTTTTGGTTTTCATACCACCTGGGGCGCGTTCAGTTTTCCGTTCATTTTCCTCGCCACCGATCTGACCGTGCGCATTTTCGGCGCCCCGCTGGCGCGCCGGATTATCTTTGCGGTGATGATGCCGGCGCTGCTGATTTCGTATACGGTTTCTGCGCTGTTTTATATGGGCGAATGGCAGGGCTTTGCCGCGCTGGGCAGCTTTAACCTGTTCGTGGCGCGCATTGCGGCGGCAAGCTTTATGGCCTATGCCCTGGGGCAGATCCTTGACGTCCATGTGTTTAACCGCCTGCGTCAGAGCCGCCGCTGGTGGCTGGCGCCGACCGCCTCCACGCTGTTTGGCAACGTCAGCGATACGCTGGCCTTTTTCTTCATCGCCTTCTGGCGCAGCCCCGATCCGTTTATGGCGGCGCACTGGGTAGAAATTGCGCTGGTGGATTACACCTTTAAGGTGCTTATCAGCATGGTGTTCTTCCTACCGATGTACGGCGTACTGCTCAATATGCTGTTGAAAAAGCTGGCAGACAAATCTGAAATCTCGGCATTTCAGCCAGGTTAAGGGTTCGCTTCGCGGGTTGTGGTAAGATAGGCGAATGTGCCGTTAGTGGCCGTTTATCGAAAGGAAGATGTCAATGCGCAATTTGGTTAAATATGTCGGTATTGGCCTGCTGGTGATGGGGCTTGCGGCCTGTGACAACAGCAACAGCAAAACACCTGCTCAGGGCGCGTCAGCGGAAAGCAAAGCGGCCAGCCAGCCGGTAAGCCTGCTGGACGGAAAGCTCAGCTTCTCCCTGCCTGCGGATATGACCGATCAGAGCGGCAAGCTGGGGACGCAGTCTAATAATATGCACGTGTATTCCGACGCCACCGGTCAGAAAGCGGTCATCGTTATCGTCGGCGATAACACCAGCGAAGATCTGGCCGCCATGGCGAAACGCCTGGAAGACCAGCAGCGCAGCCGCGACCCGCAGCTGCAGGTCGTCACGAATAAATCCATCGAGCTGAAAGGCCACACCCTGCAGCAGCTGGACAGCATTATTTCGGCAAAAGGCCAGACCGCCTACTCTTCCGTTGTGCTGGGCAAAGTCGATAACAAGCTGCTGACCCTGCAGGTCACCCTTCCCGCGGATAACCAGCAGCAGGCGCAGTCCGCCGCTGAGAGCATTATCAATACTATCGTCATCAACTAATTTAATTCGTTGACTAAGAGGCCCCCGGATTCAGAATTCGAGGGCCTCTTTATTTTATTCGCAAATAAAGATCCCGTCGCCGCTGTTTCTTTAAATCGCCTTAGCAACATTTCCACAATATCCACTTAACGGAAATCCCCCCGCTATTTTTTGTATTCTCTTTTGGCTTGCCGGGATATTCGCATTCCCTTATCATTTTACAATTAGCGCATTAAACCCATTGATAATAATAAATTTATCTTAAGTGCCCTGATCCATGGCGTATCCGGGATAAATAATCTGCAGATGATGCATCCGTATTCGCCAGCGGTTCAGGTAATTGTTTCATTCAATTGAGATGGAGTTTTTGATGAAAAAGAGGATGAAGTGGTTAGTCGCGGCGGCAATCGTCGGGCTTCTGGCAGGATGCGCGCGTACAGCGCCGGTCACGCAGGTAAAGAGCACCGTCAGCGCAGGCCACACGGAATATCAGGTCCGCGCCGCCATTCTTAAGGCCGGTCTGAACCGTAAGTGGGTCATGTCCGATGCGGGTCCTGGCCTCATTAAGGGTCGCCTGCAGGCGCGCGACCACACTGCCGAAATAAGCATTCCGTATTCCGCGACCGGTTATTCAATCAACTATGTCAGCAGTCTGAACCTGATGGCGTCAGACGGCCAGATCCACAAAAGCTATAACCGCTGGGTGCAAAACCTTAACCAGGACATTCAGTTAAACCTCTCCGCAGGCGCGCAGCAGTAATATCAGCGCGGGTCGCCGGGCGGCCCGCGCTGACGCTGAATTGATATCTATATTCGCAAGCCAGCCAACAACACGGTACGATACAGCCAGCAATACTCAAAATGGTCACTGTGCCGCGGCCTCAAAAAGCAGGTTTATCTCATCGTTGTCGCCTCTCCCCAGGGATATGCTGTGCGACACGCCTTTTCCTGCTAACACCAGTATTTGATGGCACGCCGTTATATCGGTATCTGGAATCGCCGGGTATTAAAGAATTAAAGAGCAGAAAAGAACACTCACAGACGCACACTAATGAAATTTGCACTACACCTCACCGACTGGCAGGCCATGGCCCCGGGGCTTAGCGACCCGGACCAGTGGTGCGCCTGGGCGCAGCAGCAGACGCCCATCGACCCGGCGGCGCCGCAGGCAAAGCTCACCGCGCTGCCGATGATGGCGGCCCGCCGCCTGAGCTCCGGCAGCAGGCTGGCGGTAGAGTGCGGCCTGTCGATGGTGCGCAAACACGCCGTAGACGCCGTACTCTATACCAGCCGTCACGGTGAACTGGAGCGCAACTACCGGATCCTGGAAGCGCTGGCGACCGGTCAGGACGTCTCTCCTACCGATTTTGCGCTTTCCGTGCATAACTCCGCCGTCGGCAACCTGACGATTGTGGCGCAAAAACCGCTGGTGTCCTCGTCGCTTTCCGCCGGCAGAGATACCTTCCAGCAGGGGCTGCTGGAGGTGATAAGCCTGCTGCATGCAGGCCACCAGCGCGTGCTGATGGTCGACTTTGACGGCGCGCTGCCCGCGTTCTACCACCCGGCGCTGCCGCCCGCCATGCCAACCTGGCCGTGGGCGGTCGCCATGGTCTTTGAGGCCGGGAACACCCTGACCTGCGCCACGTCGCCCGGCGGCGATGATGTCGAGCCCGCGCTGCCGCAAAGCCTGCAGTTTTTACAGCACTACCTGAACAACACGCCGCAGTTCACCCTTAGCGGTGAAGCCGCGCAATGGCGCTGGAGCCGATAATGCGCAGCCCTTTCGCCACGTTAAACCGCCTCTGGCGGGCGCTAATGACCGGAGCGTGCTTTACGCTCTTCGGTATCGGCGGCCTGCTGCTGTCGTTAATCTGGTTTAATATTCTTTTGCTCGTGGTTCGCGATACGCAGCGCCGCCGCCGTCTGGCCCGCCGCAGTATCGCCGCCAGCTTTCGCTTTTTCCTCTGGGTGGTCAAAAGCGTCGGCGTGCTGGACTACGAGATTCGCGGCGTCGAGGCGCTACGCCAGGACAGCGGCTGTCTGGTCGTCGCCAACCACCCGTCGCTGATTGACTATGTGATGCTGGCCTCCGTGATGCCGGAGACCGACTGCCTGGTGAAAAGCGCGCTGCTGAGCAACCCGTTCGTCAGCGGCGTGATCCGCAGCGCGGACTATCTGGTCAACAGCCAGGGCGACACGCTGCTGCCCGCCAGCCGCCAGCGTCTGGCGCGCGGCGATACGATCCTTATTTTCCCGGAAGGCACCCGAACGCGCCCGGGCGAAGAGATGAAGCTGCAGCGCGGCGCGGCCAATATCGCCATCCGCTGCGGCTGCGATGTCCGCGTGGTCACCATCCGCTGCACTGAACGCATGCTGGATAAACACAGCAAATGGTATGATGCCCCGCCAACCAAACCGCATTTTGTGGTGGACGTACGTGAGCGGATCGCCATCAGCGATTTTTACGACGCAGCTCAACAAGAACCGACGGTGGCCGCACGGCAGCTAAACCGACAACTGTTGCGTCAGTTACAATATTTTGGCAGGAGTTAATGATGCAATCGCTCTATCTGGAAATTAAAAACCTCATCATCAGTACCCTAAACCTTGATGAACTGTCAGCGGACGATATCGATACCGATGCCCCTCTGTTTGGCGACGGCTTAGGTCTGGACTCCATCGACGCGCTTGAGCTGGGCCTGGCGGTGAAAAACCAGTACGGCGTGACGCTCTCCGCCGAAAGCGAAGAGGTGCGCCAGCATTTCTACTCCGTTGCCACTCTGGCGTCTTTTATCCACGCACAGCGTGCCTGAAAACGAGTTCGTTATGACAAAACAACAAACCATCTACGCCGAGGTTTCAACGCTGCTCAGCGACCTGTTTGAAATCGACCCTCAGGACATTAAGCCGGAATCCCGCCTGAATGAGGATCTGGATCTCGACAGTATCGACGCCGTTGATATGATCGTGCACCTGCAGAAAAAAACCGGTAAGAAAATCAAGCCCGAGGAGTTTAAGTCGGTGCGTACCGTGCAGGACGTGGTGGATGCGGTAGGCCGTATGCTACCGGACGCCTGACGCGTCATGACCGGGAAGCACGCACAGCAGGCGCTTCGGCTGCTGGCGATGGTGATGATTATCGCCTGGCCGTTAGCCATCAGCAGCGGCCTGGCGCACAACAGCCTGAACTGGCTGTTGCCGCTGTTTGCGCTGGTGTTTTTGCTGCGCCTGTGGCAAACCCGGCGCGAGGCCGGGCCGCTGCGCTATCTTACGCTGACGACCGCGCTGCTGGGCGCGACGCTGTGCGTTGCAAGCTGGATACTCAAAAGCCATCAGTGGCTGCTTTACTACCCGGTCGTTATTAATCTTGCGCTGCTGACGGTGTTTGGCGGCTCGCTGTGGACATCCATGCCGCTCGTCGAGCGCATCGCCCGTCTGCGTGAGCCTGATTTGCCTCCCGCCGCCGTGCGCTATACCCGTAACGTTACCCGCGTCTGGTGCCTGTTTTTTATCGCCAACGGCTCGATTGCGCTGCTGACCGCGGCGCATGGCGATATGCGGCTCTGGTCGGCGTGGAACGGCGCTCTCTCCTACGTGATGATCGGCCTGCTGATGGCCGGCGAGTGGTGCGTGCGCCAACGGGTCAGAAAACGGGAACACTTATGAGCAGGACGCTTCCGCTCTCACAATGGTTAAGTACGGACAGGCCCGACGATACGCTGGTGGCCTGGCAAGGCGCGCGGCAGTGGACGCTTAAAAACCTGCGCGGCGATGTCGCTCGCCTGCAGGCCCAATTGCAGGCTCACCCCGGCATGCGCTGGGCGCTGTGCGCGGAAAACAGCTATCTGTTCCTTGTCGCCCTGCTGGCGCTGCTGCACAGCGGAAAGACGCCGGTCATCCCGGGCCATCAGCGCCCGGCATGGCTGGAGGAGCAGCGCGACCGTCTCGACGGCGTAATCAGCGAGACGCCGGTCGCCTTCAGCAAAACGGTAATCACGGTGGAATGCGGCGAGAACCCCGCGCATCCCCTGCCGCCGGTGGACCCGAATGCGACAATTGAGCTCTACACCTCCGGCTCTACGGGCGAACCGCAGCGGGTGGTCAAACCGGTCGCCCTGCTGGACGCCGAGGCGTCGCTGGTGGCCGGACGTTTCGCCGCCCGGCTCGATGGCTGCCGCGTGGTCTCCTCGGTCACGCCGCAGCACCTCTACGGCCTGACGTTCCGCCTGTTTATGCCGATGGCGCTGGGCCTGCCGCTGCATGCCGCAATGCTGCAGTTTCCGGAGCAGCTGGCGGCGCTCGACGGCGCCCATACCTATGCCTTTATCAGCAGCCCGGCGTTTCTCAAACGGCTCGACCCTGCCCTTACGCCGCCGCCGCTGGCGTTTTTGCTCTCGGCAGGCGGCGCGTTCGCCTGGCCTGACGTTAAGCGCACCGCGGCCTGGTGCAACGTCTGGGCCGATGAGATTTACGGCAGCACCGAGACGGGCGTCATCGCCTGGCGCCAGCGCACCGACAACAGCACCGCCTGGCAGCTGTTTCCCGACGTTATCCTGCGGGCGGAAGGCGACGGCTGGCGCGTGCTGTCGCCGCTGATTGCCGATAGCGAAGGCCTGCCGCTCGACGACAGGCTGGAGTTCGTCAGCGACGGTTTTCGCATCACCGGACGCCGCGATCGGGTGGTGAAGATTGAGGAAAAACGCGTTTCGCTCAGCGACGTTGAGCAACGCCTGCGCGCCCTGGAGGGCGTCCGCGACGCGGCGGTCGTGCCGCTGCTTCACCGCAGCCGCCAGACCACCGGGGCGGTGCTGGTGCTTGATGAAGCCGCCCTGGCGCAGTGGCGGCAGCACCCCGGCGAAACCGAACGGCAGTGGCGCCAGACGCTGCGCCGCTGGCTCGAACCGGTGGCGATACCGCGCTGCTGGCGCGTCGTCGACGCGATTCCGGTCAACAGCCTGAACAAGCGCGTGTACGACAAGCTACAGGAGCTATTCAATGATGCCCCATGAGCTCGCCCGGCGACAGGTTCAGCCTCATACGATAGAGATTGATCTCTGGCTCGATCCGGCGATGTTCTGGTTCCGCGGGCATTTCGCCGTTCAGCCGCTGCTGCCGGGCGTCGCCCAGGTGGAGTGGGCCGTCCGTTACGGCATTGAACTGCTCGCCCCCGGCTACCGCTTTCACAGCATCCCGAACGTGAAATTCCAGGCCCCGCAGCTGCCGGAAAGCACGGTGACGCTGACGCTGACGTGGCAGCCCGAGCGCGAGACCCTCAGCTTCCGCTACCAGCGTCACGACGGCGATGCGCGCCACACCGCCAGCAGCGGGAAGATCCGCTTATGCCAGTGACCTTCACGCCGTGCGTGCTCATTCCCTGCTATAACCACGGCGCCATGATGGCGCAGGTGCTGGCGCGGCTGCAGGGCTTCGACCTGCCCTGCATCATCGTCGATGACGGCAGCGACGACGTGACGCGCCGGACGCTGGAGCAGCTTGCCGCCGCACGCCACGGTATAACGCTGGTGCGCCTGGCGCAAAACGCCGGTAAGGGCGCGGCGGTGGTTCGCGGTCTGCAGGAGGCCCAACGCGCCGGGTTCAGCCACGCGGTGCAGGTGGACGCCGACGGCCAGCACGCCATTGAGGATATTCCGCGCCTGCTCGCGCTCGCCCACGCCCATCCCGAGGCGCTGATTTCCGGCCAGCCCGTTTACGATGACTCCATTCCCCGCTCGCGCCTGTACGGCCGCTGGGTTACGCACGTCTGGGTATGGATAGAAACGCTGTCGCTACAGCTTAAAGACAGCATGTGCGGCTTTCGCGTCTACCCGGTGGCGCCCACCCTGGCCCTTGCCGGGCGCGTGGCGCTCGGCAGCCGGATGGATTTCGACACCGAGGTCATGGTGCGCCTCTACTGGCAGGGCAATACCAGCTATTTTGTCCCCACTCGGGTTACCTATCCCGCCGACGGTGTGTCGCATTTTGACGCGCTGAAGGACAACCTGCGCATCTCCTGGATGCACACCCGGCTGTTCCTCGGCATGCTGCCGCGTATTCCGTCGCTGCTGGCCCGTCGGCGCCACGCGCACTGGGCGCGCCAGCAGGAGCTGAAAGGGCTATGGGGGATGCGGCTGATGCTGTGGGTATGGCGCGTGCTGGGGCGTAAGGCGTTCTCCTGCCTGCTGTGGCCGGTGACCGCCGTCTACTGGCTTACCGCCGCCGCCCAGCGTCAGGCCTCGCGGCAGTGGCTTGCCCGGGTGCGCCGGACGCTCGCCGCGCGCGGCGAGCCCCTGCCCGCGCGGCTCAACAGCGTTCACCACTTTCTGCGCTTCGGCCACGCCATGCTCGATAAAATCGCCAGCTGGCGCGGCGAACTCAGGCCGGGGCGCGACGTCGTCTTTGCCGATGGCGCCGAAGCCGCGCTGGATATGGCCTCGCCGACCGGCAAACTGATCCTCGCGTCGCATCTGGGCGATATCGAGGCCTGCCGCGCGCTGAGTACGAAAACCATCACCGCGCTGGTGTTCAGCGATAACGCCCAGCGCTTTAAGCAGATCATGCAGGAGGCCGCGCCGCAGTCGGCCATGAACCTGATCCCGGTAACCGATATCGGACCGGATACCGCCATGCTGCTCAAGGAAAGGTTGGATCGCGGGGAATGGGTCGCCATCGTCGGCGACCGCATCGCCGTGAACCCGCAGCGCGGTGGCGACTGGCGCGTGGTCTGGAGCGACTTTATGGGCCAGCCGGCGCCGTTTCCGCAGGGGCCGTTTATTCTGGCCTCCGTGCTACGCTGCCCGGTGGTGCTCATCTTTGCGCTCAAGCAGCAGGGCAGGCTGCGGGTCTACGCCGAACGCTTCGCCGACCCGCTGCCGCTGCCCCGCGACGCGCGCCAGGCGGCGCTGCAGCAGGCCGTCGACCGCTACGCCCAGCGGCTTGAGCACTACGCGCTGATGTCGCCGCTTGACTGGTTTAACTTTTTTGATTTCTGGCGGCTGCCGGATACCACGGATAAGGAGTAAAAGGGTGCTTAACGATCCCCGCTTTACCACCGAAGTCGAACTGACCGTCCCCTTCCACGACGTGGATATGATGGGCGTGGTCTGGCACGGCAACTATTTTCGCTATTTTGAGATAGCCCGCGAAGCGCTGCTGAACCAGTTTAACTACGGCTACCGCCAGATGCGGGATTCCGGCTACGTCTGGCCGGTAGTGGATACGCGGGTGAAATACCGCGATGTGGTGACCTTCGAGCAGCGTATCCGCGTGCGGGCGCACATCGACGAATATGAAAACCGCCTGCGCATCGTCTATCAGATTTTCGATGCACAGACCGGCAAGCGCACCACCACCGGCTACACCGTTCAGGTCGCCGTCGATATCGCCAGCAAAGAAATGTGCTTTGTCAGCCCTGACATCCTGTTTGAACGTATGGGGGTGACGCCATGAAATTCTGGCCGCTCATTGTCCTGCTGCTCGCCCCGCTGGCGCAGGCCATCACCCTGGATACGCTGCAGCAGCGTTTCACCCGGCAGCCGGTTATCCGCGCGCACTTTGAACAGACCCGCACCATCAAGGATCTGCCGCAGCCGCTGCGTTCCTCCGGCGAGATGCTGATCGCCCGCGACACCGGGCTCTTATGGGATCAAAAAACGCCGTTCCCGATGCAGCTGATGCTGAATGATGCGCGGATGGTGCAGTCGGTCAACGGCCAGCCGCCGCAGGTCATTACCGCTGACAACAACCCGCAGATGTTCCAGTTAAACCATCTGCTGCGCGCGCTGTTCCAGGCCGACCGCAGGGTGCTGGAGCAAAACTTCCGCATCGATTTTCAGGACAAAGGCGACGACCGCTGGACGCTGCGCCTGACGCCCACCACCACGCCGCTGGACAAAATTTTCAGCTCCATCGACCTGGCGGGACAGCAATATCTTGAAAGTATTAAACTTAATGATAAACAGGGCGATAAAACAGATATCACGCTCTCGCAGCATCGCCTGACCCCGACCACATTAACCGATGACGAACGCCAACGTTTTGCCGCCCGCTAAGGCCCGCCCGCTCGCCCTCGCCTGGGGCGCCATCTGCCTGCTGCTGCTGGGCCTGCTCTGCGCGCTGCTGCCCGGCGCGCGGCTGAACAGCAGCGTGCTGGCGATGCTGCCGAACCAGACGCTGGGGGCTATCCCTCCGGCGCTGAACGACGGTTTCCTGCAGCGGCTGGATAAGCAGCTGGTCTGGCTGGTCAGCTCCGGCAAAAGCGCCGACCCGGCGGTGGCGCAGCGCTGGCTGTCGCTGCTGGAAGGCTCGGGCCAGCTTAGCGAGGTGAAAGGCCCGATGGACGCCAGCCGCCAGCAGGCGTGGGGCGCTTTCTTCTGGCAGCACCGCAACGGGCTCGTCGACAGCGCCACCCGCACGCGGCTGGACCACGGCGGCGAGGCGCAGGCGCAGTGGATCCTTTCCCAGCTGTACTCGGCGTTTTCCGGCGTCAGCGGCAAAGAGCTGCAAAACGATCCGCTGATGCTGACGCGCGGCGCGCAGCTGGCAATGGCGCAGAACGGCCAGACGCTGCGGCTGATGGACGGCTGGCTGGTCGCTCAGGACGCGCAGGGCAATTTCTGGTACCTGCTGCACGGCGAGCTTAAAGGGTCGTCGTTTGATATGCGGCAAACCCACGCGCTGGTCACGCGTCTCTCCGCGCTGGAGGCCGAGCTGAAGGCGCAGTATCCGCAGGCGCAGCTGCTCTCCCGCGGCACCGTTTTTTACAGCGACTACGCCAGCCAGCAGGCGAAGCACGACATCGCCACCCTCGGCACGGCGACGGTGCTGGGCGTCATTTTGCTGATCCTTGCCGTCTTCCGCTCCCCGCGCCCGCTGCTGCTGTCTGTCCTGTCGATCGCCATCGGCGCGCTGGCGGGCACGGTGGTTACGCTGCTGCTGTTCGGCGAGCTGCACCTGATGACGCTGGTGATGAGCATGAGCATCATCGGCATTTCGGCGGACTACACGCTCTATTACCTGACCGAACGCATGGTGCACGGCGAGTCGACCTCGCCGTGGCAAAGCCTTGAGAAGGTGCGCGGCGCGCTGCTGCTGGCGCTGCTGACCACGGTGGCGGCCTGGCTCATCATGCTGCTCGCCCCCTTCCCAGGCATTCGCCAGATGGCGGTTTTTGCCGCCGCGGGGCTGAGCGCCTCCTGCCTGACGGTTATCTTCTGGCACCCCTACCTGTGCCGCGGCCTGCCGGTGCGCCCGGTACCAGCCATGGCGCTGCTGCTGCGCTGGCTGGCGGCCTGGCGGCGCAATAAAGCGCTGACGGTCGGCCTGCCGCTGGCGATGGCGCTGTTTTCGCTGGCCGGGCTGGCGATGATGCGGGTGGATGACGATATCTCTCAGCTGCAGGCGCTGCCGCAGCACCTGCTCGCGCAGGAAAAAGTCATTACGCGGCTGACCGGCCAGAGCGTCGACCAGAAGTGGTTTGTGGTATGGGGCGACAGCCCGCAGCAGACGCTGGAGCGGCTGGAGGCCTTTACGCCAGCGCTTGCCCGCGCGCAGCGGGAAGGGCTGATGGCCCGCTACCGTACGGTGCCGCTGAACTCTCTGGCGCGCCAGCGGGACGACCTCAGCCTGCTGCGCGACGCCGCGCCGGCTATCGCCAAAGCGCTACAGGGCGCGGGCGTACCGCGCGTCGCGCCGGATCTTTCGCCGATGCCGGTGAGCGTTGACGACTGGCTCGCCAGTCCGGCAAGCGAAGGCTGGCGCCTGCTCTGGCTGTCGCTGCCAGACGGCCGCAGCGGCGTACTGGTGCCGGTCGATGGCGTGGCCCACAGCGCGGCGCTGAAGGCGCTCGCCGAACGCGCCGCCGGCGTGGTATGGGTCGATCGCAAGGCCAGCTTCGACGCGCTTTTCGCCCTGTATCGCCTGCTGCTGAGCGGCCTGCTCGGCGTCGCGCTGCTGGTGATTGCCTGCGGCGCCATGCTGCGCCTTGGCGCGCGCAGAGGGCTGATAAGCCTGCTGCCGTCGCTGCTGTCGCTGGGCTGCGGCCTGGCGGTGCTGACCGTGACCGGCCATACCGTTAACCTGTTCTCCATGCTGGCGCTGGCGCTGGTGCTGGGGATCGGCATTAACTACACGCTCTTTTTCAGCAATCCGCGCGGCACGCCGCTGACCTCCCTGCTGGCGGTGACGCTGGCGATGATGACGACCCTGCTGACGCTGGGCATGCTGGTGTTTAGCGCCACCCAGGCGATCGGCAGCTTCGGCATCGTACTGGTCAGCGGTATTTTCGCCGCATTCGTTCTCTCGCCGCTGGCGATGCCGGTGAAAAGCCGCAAAACCCATCACAAAAAAGAGAAAGCACGATGATGATACGCCCCGTTTGCCGCGTCCTCGCACTGGTCGCCGCGCTTATCCTCACCGGGTGCAGCCACTCGTCGCCGGACAACGGCCGCCCGCAGGCGTGGTTGGCGCCGGGCGTCAACGTGACGCTGCCGCCGCCGGGCATCGCCCCGGCCATCAGCTCGCAGCAGCTGTTAACCGGCCGCTTTAACGGCCAGAGCCAGTCGCTGCTGGTGATGCTCAATGCCGACGATAAAAAAGTGACCCTCGCGGGGCTGTCGTCCGTCGGTATTCGCCTGTTTCTCGCCACCTACGACGACCGCGGCATTCACACCGAGCAGTCCGTCGTCGCGCCGCAGCTGCCGCCCGCAGGCCAGGTGCTGGCGGACGTGATGCTCAGCCACTGGCCGCTCAGCGCCTGGCAGCCGCAGCTGCCGAAAGGCTGGACGCTGCTTGATAAGGGTGATAAACGTGAACTTCGCGATGCTCGCGGCAGGCTGGTGACCGAAATCACCTACCTGCAGCGCAAAGGGAAACGCGAGCCGGTCAGCATTGAGCAGCACGTATTCAACTACCACATCACCATTCAATATCTGGGCGACTGATATGATCTTTATTTCTGCCGCAGGCACGATCAACGCACTGGGCAACGCGCCGGATGAAATCGCCCGCAACCTGACGCGCGGCGTCGCGCCGGGCATGCGAGCGCGCGAAGGCTGGCTGCGGGGGGATACCCCGGCGGTGCTGGGCGGAGTGGATGGCGAATTACCGGCCATTCCGGACGCCTTTGCCGCTCACCGCAGCCGCAACAACCAGCTGCTGCTGGCGGCGCTCGCCCAGATCCAGCCGCAGGTGGATGAGGCTATCGCACGCTATGGCCGCGACAGGGTGGCGGTGATAATGGGCACCAGCACCTCCGGGCTGGATGAGGGCGACCGTCACGTGACGAAAACGCTGAATCATCTCGACGGCTCCCGCTGGCGCTACCCGCAGCAGGAGCTCGGCGACCCGTCGCGTTTTCTGCGCAACTGGCTGCGCCTTTCCGGCCCGGCCTACACCCTTTCCACCGCCTGCTCCTCCAGCGCGCGCGCGATAATCAGCGGCAAACGCCTGATAGAGGCGGGGCTGGCGGACGTGGCCCTCGTCGGCGGCGCGGACACCCTAAGCCGGATGCCGGTAAACGGTTTTCACAGCCTGGAGTCGCTCTCGATAACGCGCTGCCAGCCCTTTAGCCGCGACCGCTGCGGCATCACCATCGGCGAGGGCGCCGCGCTGATGCTGCTGACCCGCGAACCGCAGCCGGTAGCCCTGCTCGGCGTCGGCGAATCCAGCGACGCGCACCATATTTCCGCCCCGCACCCGCAGGGCGAAGGGGCGATTCGCGCCATTCGTCAGGCGCTGGCGGACAGCGGACTGACGCCGGATGACGTGGGCTATATCAACCTGCACGGCACCGCCACGCCGCTCAATGACCGGATGGAATCGCAGGTCATTCACGCGCTGTTCGGCGACCGCGTCCCGTGCAGCTCGACCAAACATCTGACCGGCCATACGCTAGGCGCCGCCGGGATAACCGAAGCGGCGCTGTCGATGCTGATTCTGACCCACGGCCTGCCGCTGCCGCCGCAGGATTTCAGCCGGTCGCCGTATGACGACACCCTGCCCGCGTGCGGTATTTTGCGCGCCGCGCAGCCGCTGACGCGCCCGACCATCCTCTCCAGCTCGTTCGCCTTCGGCGGCAATAATGCCGCTATCCTGTTAGGGAGAAACACATGACGCCGTTCCTTTCCCCTGACCACTATCTGCCGCACGATGCGCCGATGCTGCTGCTTGAGCAGGTCATTGAGGTCGGCGACGCCTGGGCGCATTGTCGGGTTACCGTCGGTCCCGACGGCGTTCTGGCGCCGTTTCTGGACGGCGAAGGCAACCTGCCGGGCTGGTACGCGCTGGAGCTTATCGCCCAGACCGTTGGCGTGTGGTCCGGCTGGCATCGCCTGCATAATGGCGATTGCGCGTCATCGCTCGGCATGGTGCTGGGCGCAAGGGATTTACGCTGCAGCGCCGGGCATTTTGCCGCAGGCGCCATATTAGATATCACCGTTCAGTGCTTAATACAGGACTCGCGTTTAGCCAGCTTTGACGGCGCGATCGCCTGCGCGGGCGCCACGCTCGCCCACGGACGAGTGACCACTTTCCAGCCCACAGAGGCTGAGCTTACAACGTTGTTTCAACAGGGAATATCAACATGAACCGTTCTGTTCTGGTTACTGGGGCCAGTAAGGGCATTGGGCGCGCCATCGCGCGTCAGCTGGCCGCCGATGGTTTTACCCTCGGCGTGCATTACCATCACGACGAGGCGGGCGCGCGCGAAACGCTGCAGCTCATCGAGCATGCGGGCGGCACCGGGCGCCTGCTGCAGTTCGACGTCGGCAACCGCGAGCAGTGCCGCGCCGTCCTGGAGGCCGACATGGCACAGCACGGCGCCTGGTACGGTATCGTCAGCAACGCGGGGATTACCCGCGACGGCGCCTTTCCGGCGCTCAGCGATGACGACTGGGACCGCGTCATCCATACCAACCTCGACAGCTTCTATAACGTCATCCACCCCTGCATTATGCCGATGATCGGCGCGCGCAAGGGTGGACGCATCGTGACGCTCTCCTCCGTTTCCGGGGTGATGGGCAACCGCGGCCAGGTTAACTACAGCGCCGCCAAAGCGGGGATTATCGGCGCCACCAAAGCGCTGGCGATTGAGCTGGCGAAGCGCAAAATCACCGTCAACTGTATTGCGCCTGGACTGATTGATACCGGGATGATCGCCATGGAAGAGGCCGCGCTGACCGAGGCCATGAGCATGATCCCGATGAAGCGCATGGGCCAGGCGGAAGAGGTCGCCGGGCTTGCCAGCTATCTGATGTCCGACATCGCAGGCTATGTCACCCGCCAGGTTATCTCCATCAACGGGGGGATGCTATGAACCGTCGCGTGGTGATAACCGGCATGGGCGGCGTAACCGCTTTTGGCAATAGCTGGCAGAGCGTCTCGCAGCGGCTTCGCGACTACCGCAATGCGGTGCGTAAAATGCCGGAATGGCAGGAGTACGACGGGCTGCACACGCTGCTCGGCGCGCCGATTGATGATTTCACCCTCCCCGCCCACTACACCCGCAAGCGCATCCGGGCGATGGGCCGCGTTTCGCAGCTCTCCACTCGCGCTACCGAGCTGGCGCTGGAACAGGCGGGGCTTATCGATGACCCGGTGCTGACCAACGGCGAAACGGGGATTGCCTACGGTTCGTCGACCGGCAGCACTGGGCCGGTGAGCGAGTTCGCCACCATGCTGACGGAAAAGCACACCAATAACATCACCGGCACGACCTACGTGCAGATGATGCCGCACACCACGGCGGTCAACACCGGGCTGTTCTTCGGCCTGCGCGGCCGCGTTATCCCGACCTCCAGCGCCTGCACCTCCGGCAGCCAGGCGATCGGTTATGCCTTTGAGGCTATCCGCCACGGCTACCAGACGGTGATGGTCGCCGGCGGCGCAGAGGAGATCTGTCCGTCGGAAGCGGCGGTCTTCGATACGCTGTTCGCCACCAGCCAGCGCAACGACGCCCCCGAGGTGACCCCCTCGCCGTTTGACGCCAGCCGCGACGGTCTGGTGATCGGCGAAGGCGCCGGGACGCTTATCCTTGAAGAGCTTGAGCACGCCAAAGCGCGCGGCGCGACCATCTTCGGGGAGATAATCAGCTTCGCCACCAACTGCGACGCCGCGCATATCACCCAGCCGCAGCGGGAAACCATGCAGGTTTGCATGGAGCAATCGCTGCGCCAGGCCGGGCTTTCGGCGCAGGATATCGGCTATATTTCCGCCCACGGCACCGCCACCGATCGCGGCGATATCGCGGAGAGCCTCGCCACCGCCGCCGTTTTCGGCAACCGGACGCCCGTCTCCTCGCTGAAGAGCTATTTTGGCCACACGCTGGGCGCCTGCGGCGCGCTGGAGGCATGGATGAGCCTGCAGATGATGCGTGAGGGATGGTTCGCGCCGACGATAAACCTGCGCCAGCCTGACGAACAATGTGGCGATTTGGACTACATTATGGGAGAGTTACGCGCAGTTGATTGCGAGTTTTTGCAAAGCAACAATTTTGCCTTTGGCGGGATCAATACCTCGATTGTCATTAAGCGTTGGGAGTAACGATGTATCGGCTGTTTCTCGGGAAAATTTCGACGCTCTGCGTCGCCGATCTGCCCCCGGCGCTGTCCGGGCTGGCGCCGGAAGGCGTGCGCCGTAACGCGTGGCTGGCAGGCCGGGCGCTGCTGTGCCATGCCGTCTCGCCGCTGCCGGAGATTTTTTATAGCGATCAGGGGAAACCTGATTTTGCCGAGGAGATGCCGCTGTGGTTCAACCTCAGCCACAGTGGCGACGATATCGCCCTGCTGCTGAGCGACGAAGGCCCGGTCGGGTGCGATATCGAAGCTATTCGTCCGCGCCCGCACTGGCAGCAGCTGGCCAACGTCGTTTTCACCGCCAACGAGCACGACGAAATTGAGCGCGAGCAGCAGGAGCAACGGCTGGCGGTGTTCTGGCGGATCTGGACAAGAAAAGAGGCCATCGTGAAGCAGCGCGGCGGCAGCGCCTGGCAGATCGTCAGCATCGACAGCACCGCGCCGCTGCATCTGCACGTCAGCGACTACCAGACCGCCGAACTCAGCCTTGCGGTCTGTACGCCGACGCCGTTTAGCGTTTCACATTCGCTGATTGAGGTTGTGCACGGCCTGACGGCATAAAAATCACCATCACGCCGGCCATGATGATAAGCACCCCGGCGAGCCCTCGCCATGAGAAGGCGTCGTTCTGCAGCCACAGCGCCGTGGCCCACACGGTGATATAGCTCAGGCTCAGCAGCGCGTAGGCTTTCGCCAGCGGCAGCCGTTTTAAGGCAAAGAACCAGCAGACCATCGACGCCAGGTAGCCGCACAGCCCGAGAAACAGCGCAAGGGTTCCGGCCTGGCCGTGCAGCAGATGCATCAGCAGCGCCCACAGATCCGCCACCGGCGGCAGCTGCAGCATCGCCGATCGCAGGGTCAACTGCGCGGCGCTGGTTAGCGCAACGCTCAACAGCGCCCAGATAAAGCCCATCAGTAGCTTCCTCCGAGAACCATAATACCGACAATAATCATCCCAACGCCTGCCCAGTGATGGACCGAGACCGGCTCACGCCAGATATAGCGCGCCGCCAGCGTCACCCAGACGAAGTTCAGGCTCAGCATCGGATAGGCAATGCCCACCGGCACGCGCTGTAATACCACCAGCCACAGCGCCATGCCGCTGCCCAGCGCCAGCAGCGCCAGCCCGAGCCACACGGCGATATGCTGACCACGCCGCCCGGATTTCGCCGGGCGGGTGGCCTGCTTCTGGCAGAGCTGCCCAATACAGCTCAGCAGGCTCGCCAGCAGCAGGGAGAGGACCGTTATCATTGCGGCAGATACTGCACAAAGGCCATACGGCTCAGCGTGTAGACGTTGTCAGGCTTCGGTAACCCCAGATCTTCAAGCTTCTGCCCTTTCTTCAGCTGCAGAACCAAAGAGACCGGGCCTTCAGAGCGATGCGCCGCCAGCCAGGTTTCGAAGTCGCCTTTTGGCAGAAAACGATCTTTCGCATCAGGATAGTCCAGACCGTATTCCAGCTCGCCGTGCTCGCTGAACATGATGATATCGCTGCGCTTAAGCTCCCACGCCAGTCCGGCGGCGATGCCCACGCTGTTCGACATCACGTAACGGCTCGGGGCCAGCTGTTCGCTCACAATATCGGTGATGAACTGCGGCTGCTTGCTGTCGATAACCCGATCGGGAATGGCGAAACCGACCAGCAACGCCAGCGCCAGCGGGCAGCAGGCGGCCAGCGTCCAGCGCTTCACGCCGTCGCGGATAGAGAGCCACCCCACCAGCGCCCAGGCGCCAAACGCCACCGCCGCCAGCAGGCACTTATACAGCTCGATGTTGCTCCACACCGGTTTGGACAGGAAGCCCCACGGCGACACCACCAGCACCGCCACCAGGCCAATCAGGCCAAAGCCGATGTTGATATAGCCGTTTACGCGCAGCGCCTTCGCCCCGCGTTCAACCGCCGCCAGCGCGTAGCGCGCCATCAGGATTGCCAGCGGCGCAAAGCACGGCAGGATATAGGTCGGCAGCTTGCCTTTGGCGATGCTGAAGAACAGGAACGGCATCACCACCCACCCGAGCAGGTAAAATGCGCCGTGCTCGGAGCCGCGCCCCTTCCAGCCGGTTTTCAGCGCGCCCGGCAGCAGCGCCAGCCACGGCAGGCTGCCGGCAATCAGGAACGGGATGTAGTACCAGAACGGTGCCTTATGCTGGGCGTCGCTCTGGGCGAAACGCTGGATATGCTCCACCCAGAAGAAGTAGCGCCAGAAATCCGGTTCGCGCTGAGCAATAGCCAGCCCCCACGGCAGCACCGTGAGCACGCAGACCACCACCGCCAGCCAGCCGTACAGCAGCACCTCTTTCCAGCGTTTTTGCATGATGACCCACGGCAGGACGCCGATAACCGGGACTGCCAGCGCGAGGAAGCCTTTGGTCATCACCCCCATGCCGCAGGCGATGCCGAGCAGGACATAGCCGCCAATCTTACCGCTGCGGGTTTGCGCCTGAGACGCGCTCCAGAAGCTGCACATCGCCAGCATCAGCCACATCGCGATCATCGGGTCGAGCACCGCGTAAGAACCGATGCCGTACACCAGGAATGCGGTCAGGAAAATCACCGCGGAGAGCACCGCCGTGCGCTTGTCCTGCCAGATTTTCCAGGCTAACCACGCCACCATCGCGGCGGTGCAGGCGGTGGCGAAGACCACGCCAAAGCGCACGCCGAAGTTGTCATGCCCGAATAGCCACTGCCCGATGCTGTTGATCCAGTATCCGGCAATCGGTTTTTCAAAATAACGCAATCCGAGGAAATGCGGCACAATCCAGTCGCCAGTGGCCAGCATTTCGCGGCTGATTTCCGCGTATCGGGTCTCATCCGGCTGCCATAGCAAGCGAGAATTTAATGGAACCAGGTAATAGAGCGCGTATAAAAACAGCAGAGAAGCGCTAAAACGTAAGGATTTCATAGACCTTAGCCCAACAGTTGTTCCTGTCCAAGCCAGCCTTCACGGCCAGCCAGTTCGCCACGCACCACTTTGCCGACAGGCAGGGTGCTGAAATCTTCAGGGAGCAGCTGACTAAGCGGGCAAAACGTAATGCCTTCGCGAGCCGCCTGGCTCAGCAGGGCATCAAACTGATCCGCGCCGATAATCCCTTCTACTTCCGCATGGATCGTGTAGACCGGCACACCGTTATCTTTATGAATACAATCAATCAGATAATCGTTGAAATCCTCTACACTGACTTTATTGCCTACGACTTCATCCCAGGTTGGTAAGGTCACCGGGATCTGTACGGTGCCCGTCACACCCTCGCCAAGCTTCGGCAGGAATGGACGCGTACCGCGACAGTCGCTGTTGTACAGGAAACCGAAGCGCTCTTTCGCCTTCACGACGCGCTGATCGGCGCGCCAGCCCGCTACCGCCGAGCAGGTAACGCCGCTGCCGGTAATGGTTTCCAGCGCCTGCAAACCGCGCTCAATTTCCTTTTCCAGCTGCGCCTGATCCCACACGCCGCTCCACATCTGCCAGCGGTGATGATCCCAGGCATGCAGACCGACTTCATGCACCTTCGCCGTATTGCGAATAATATCGGCGTTGGCAAAGCCAATGTTTCTGCCGGGCCAAGCGGTGCCGGCCAGCAGAATATCCCAACCGTAGAGCGATGCCGCGCGCGAGCGCAGCATCTTCCACAGGAACTTCGGCTTGATAAGGCGCCAGAGATGGCGCCCCATGTTGTCCGGTCCGACGCTGAAAAAAAAGCTGGCCTGAATGTCGTGCCGGCGAAGGGTCTCCAGCAGGCGCGGAACGCCTTCGCGGGTGCCGCGAAAGGTGTCCACATCAACGCGTAAGCCAACTTTTCTCATCATTTAGCGCTATCCGACAGCTCAACGGTGCGCAGGAAGAAGTCCAGCGTTTCTTCAACGGTCTGCTGCATTTCAACAGTCGGTTCCCAGTCGAGGCAGCGTTTAGCGTTGCGAATGCTCGGCTTACGGTGCTCAACGTCCTGGTAGCCTTTACCGTAGTAGTCGCTGCTTTCCACTTCGCGGAAACCGGCGAACGGCGGGAAGTTGTTGCGCAGCGGATGACGCTCGAAGCATTCCAGCAGCATTTCAGCCAGCTCTTTGATGCTCGCTTCGTTGTCCGGGTTACCGATGTTGATGATCTGCCCGTCGCAGCGGCCGTCTTTGTTCTCGATGATGCGGAACAGCGCTTCGATACCGTCAGAGATATCGGTGAAGCAGCGCTTCTGCTTGCCGCCTTCGATGAGCTTGATCGGCGAACCTTCAACCAGGTTGAGGATAAGCTGGGTGATCGCACGGGAGCTGCCGATACGCGCGGCGTTGAGGTTGTCCAGACGCGGCCCCATCCAGTTAAACGGACGGAACAGGGTGAACTTCAGGTCCGCTTTGTCGCCATAGGCCCAAATTACGCGGTCCATCAGCTGTTTGGACACCGAGTAGATCCAGCGCTGCTTGTTGATCGGCCCAACGACCAGGTTCGAGGTGTCTTCATCGAAGCTGTTGTCGGTGCACATGCCGTACACTTCAGAGGTGGACGGGAAAATGATGCGCTTGTTGTACTTCACGCAGTCGCGGATGATTTTCAGGTTTTCTTCGAAATCCAGCTCAAACACGCGCAGCGGGTTGCGGGTATATTCGATTGGGGTCGCGATCGCCACCAGCGGCAGAACGACGTCACATTTCTTGATGTGATACTCGATCCACTCGGAGTGAATGCTGATATCCCCTTCCACGAAATGGAAGCGCGGGCTGTTGAGGAAACGGCTGATGGCGTCAGAGCCGATATCCAGACCGTAGATTTCGTAGTTGTCGTCGGCCAGCAGGCGTTCGGTCAGGTGGTTGCCGATAAAGCCGTTTACGCCGAGAATCAGCACGCGGGTGCGACGCTTAACCGCCACGAACGGGCGGCTGCTCAGCAGCGCGCCGCCAACCAGGCCCAGCGCCTGCGCCAGCTGAGCGCCCTGCATGTAGACGCCGTTTTCGCTCTGGCCGGTCACGATTTCCAGCGCGCCTTTGCCGCAGGCAATCGTCAGCGGCGCAACGGACAGCACGGTCCCCGGTTTCGCCGCGGCCAGGTCATGGCGCACGCGGGATTTCCAGACGATAAACTTGTTGGTGCCTACGAAACCAAACGCGCCCGGCCACGGATCGCTCACCGCGCGAACCAGGTTGTGCAGCTGCTCGGCGGATTTTTCCCACTCCAGACGACCGTCTTCCGGCGTGCGGCGGCCGACGTAAGTGGCCTGGCTGTCGTCCTGAGCGGTTTCTTTGGTCTTACCGTCGCGGATCGCCGGCAGCGCGTCGCGCAGCACGGTCTGCGCCGCGGCGCACAGCTTACGATGCAGGGTCATCGCCACATCGTTATCGTCGATAGCGACCACTTCCTGCGCCACGATGTTGCCCGCGTCGGCGCGGTTCACCATCCGGTGCAGCGTAACGCCGGTCTCTTTTTCACCGTTCACCAGCACCCAGTTCAGCGGCGCGCGGCCGCGGTATTTCGGCAGCAGGGAGCCGTGCAGGTTGAACGCGCCGTGGCGCGCGGTGCTGAGAACGTCGTCGCTCAGCAGATTACGGTAGTAGAAAGAGAAAATGACGTCCGGCGCCATAGCGCGAATACGATCGACCCACAGCGGGTGGTTAACATCTTCCGGGGCATAAACGGTAATTCCTTGCTCGGCCGCCAGACGCGCTACGGAACCAAAGAAATGGTTCTCGCCGCTGTTGTCCGGGTGAGTAAAGATCGCCGCGATGTCATATCCAGCGTCCAGCAGGGCCTGTATACCTGTGCAGCCCATGTCGTGATAGGCGAATACAACAGCTTTCATGAACGATTTTCCTCTTCAGAAGCCAGGGATTCCTGGCGAACAACACGTTGAATAAAGTAGCGGGGACGGGCACGTACGTCGTTGTAAATACGACCAATATATTCGCCCAGAAGCCCCATACCGACGAACTGCGCGCCGATAAACATAAACAGAATGGCAAACAGCATAAAGACGCCGTCGCCCGCCCACTGGGGGCCGAACGCCAGTCGCAGTACGACCAGCATGATTGAGAAGGCAAAGCCCAGCACGGCGATAACGCTGCCCACAACGCTCAGCAGGCGCAGCGGCGTGGTCGTCAGGCAGGTCACCAGGTCGTACATCAGGTTGATAAGACGCATGAAGCTGTATTTGGAGTCGCCAAACTCACGCTCGGCGTGCATCACCGGGATCTCTACCGCGCGGCGGGCGAAGGTATTCGCCAGAATCGGGATAAAGGTGCTGCGCTCGTGGCAGTTCAGCATCGCTTCCACGATGTGGCGGCGGTAAGCGCGCAGCATGCAGCCGTAGTCGCCCATCGCTTTACCGGTGGTGCGCTGAATCAGGCGGTTGATCATCTTCGACGCGGTTTTACGGAACACACTGTCCTGACGGTTCTGACGCACGGTGCCGACGACGTCGTAGCCTTCATCGGCTTTTTCCACCAGGCGGGGGATCTCTTCCGGCGGGTTTTGCAAGTCGGCGTCGAGGGTAATGATCAGGTCGCCGGTAACGTGGCTGAACCCGGCCATGATCGCCGAATGCTGGCCGTAGTTACGGTTGAGCAGTACGGCCACCACGTGGCTGCCCGGCTCCTCTGCGGCATCGCAGAGCATGCGCGCGGATTCGTCGCTGCTGCCGTCGTCCACCAGCAGGATTTCGTAATCCCGGTTCAGAGTGGCGCACGCGGCGTCGGTGCGGCGAATAAGCTCAGGCAGGCTGTCCTGTTCGTTAAACACCGGAATAACAATCGATACTTTCTCGATCTTAGGAGATTCAAACATATCAACGACCTGCAAGCTTATGGAGTGCGGAAACAACGCGAGTCACATCGTCATCGGTCATGTCCGGGAAAAGCGGTAATGAGCAAATGCGGGCGCTGTTCCACTCAGTGTTGGGCAGATCCAGGTCCGGATAGCGTTCGCGGTAATACTTTTGCGTATGGGCGGCGCGGAAGTGCAGACCGGTGCCAATCCCCTGGGCTTTCAGCTGCTCCATCAGCGCATCGCGGCTGATGCCGCAGCGTTCTTCATCCACGCGGATGATAAACAGATGCCAGGCATGCTGATGCGGCCAGGCCGGCAGCGACAGTGGCTGAAACGGCGTATCCGCCAGCTCTTTCAGGTAGCGCTGCGCGATTTCGCCGCGGCGCTGGTTGGCCTGCGGCAGCTTCTTCAGCTGCACCAGCGCCAGCGCGGCGTTGATGTCTGCGAGGTTGTATTTAAAGCCCGGGGAAATCACCTCCGCCTGCGGCGCGCGGCCGTGCGTCTGGCGATCGTAGGCATCGACGCCCAGACCGTGGAACTTCAGGCTGCGGATGCGGTTCGCCAGCTCGTCGTTATCGGTGACGATAAGCCCGCCTTCGGCGCAGGTCATGTTTTTAATGGCGTGGAACGAGAAAATCGCCGTCCCCTGCCCGCCGACGTGATGGCCTTTGTAGTAAGTGCCCGCCGCATGCGCAGCGTCTTCGATAACCGGAATGCCGTGACGCTCGCCAATGGCGCGGATCGCGTCGATCTGCGCAGGCGCGCCGGCATAGTGCACGGGAATAATCGCTTTCGTGCGCGGGGTGATAGCGGCTTCGATAGCCTCCGGGGTGACCATCAGCGTGTCGCGGTCGATATCGATCATCACCGGTCGGGCGCCCAGCAGCTCGATCATATTGAGGGTGGAAACCCAGGTCAGCGACGGCGAGATAACCTCATCGCCCGGCCCAATATTCAGCGCCATCAGGGTGACATGCATCCCGCCGGTGGCTGAGCTGACTGCTATCGCGTGGCGGTTGCCGGTCAGGGCGCAGAACGCCTCTTCCAGCTGCTGGTTCTTCGGACCGGTGGTAATCCACCCGGACTGCAGCACCTCTTTCAGCGCAGCGAATTCTTCCTCACCCATCGAAGGGCGGGAGAAGGGCAAAAATTCACTCATATTTTTCCTTACCCTGTTTTTTTAGGATCTTATTCCGCAACTATCCTGCGCCCACAGAGTTAAACGAAGTAAAAATAAAATGTCTGGAGGACCTTACTTTTCAAACGAGCTTAACGCAACGCAAATTATCGCAACTAGCTTAGGATAGTCTTAAGAATAAAGAAATACGATGGACCAAAAACACATTTTAGCCCCATTTCAACAAGTTAGCACGCTTAGCTATTCGAGGTACAACCCGGCATACGACGGAAAAACCGCATCTGAAATGCGCCATATGAAAAACCGGCTAATAACCTTAACAAAAGGTCAACGGGAGACAATAAAGCAGTTTTTTATGATGCCATTACTAATATGTCAGTATTTAATTTTGTTTTCATGTTACGAATATCCCTCTTTCACCAGGGATGACAAACGCTGCGCGCTAAAATATGTGACTTAGCTCAACAAAAGAGTCGGTTTCTCCTTATTTTTCCCCGATTTGCCGTGCAGTTTATCAACGATTGATAAACCAACGACCCGGGACGCTCGCCGAAAGCGTCTATCACCCTATACTGGCGGCTCATGTTAACGATCTCGTTATGGCGAGGCTCCTGTACAAATATAAGTTACCGCCCTGATGGTATCGAGAGAGACCACACAGGGAAATACAGGCATCCATCGAATCAAGGTGTTGCCAAGGTAACTTCTGACGGCGTAACCCGCCGTGAGATACGTTGTACAGTGCTAAAACCAGGACGTAGGGATCCGCTTTCGCTATTCCTGTCTTGTTCGCCCCTATGAGATATTTCTATAGGGAAATATATCTATGTCACAGCTCCAGCTATGCGCCGCCCACCAGGCGAACGCCGCGTTTGATGGCGACGCCATCGCCCAGTACATGCGTACCGACTTCATCACCCTGGCCGACCATCTGAGCGTACATGAGGCGCGAGAGACCTTTATCTCTCAGCTACGCACCGACGACATCCCCGGCCACGTATTTGTCGTCGCCGGGGAGAAGCTGCGCGGTATTTTATCAATAAAAAAATTGCTCCAGGAAAGCGACCCGGGGCAGCCCATCCGCTATCTGATGGACGGCAGCCTCTTTCGCGTCAAGCCGGACGACGAGCGCCAGCAGGTCGTCTTACAGCTGGCGGAGCGCGAGCTTGACCTCGTGCCCGTTGTCGAACGCGACGTGCTGGTCGGCTGCCTGATGGAAAAAGAGATAGCCCACCTGCTGGAGGACGACGTTACCGAAGACGTGCAGCGCCAGGGCGCTACGCTGCCGCTGGAAAAGCCCTACCTGGAAACCAGCCCGCTGACGCTGTGGAAAAAGCGTTCGGTCTGGCTGCTGCTGCTGTTTGTGGCGGAAGCCTACACCAGCAGCGTAATTCAGCATTTTGAGGCGTCGCTGGAATCGGCCATCGCGCTGGCCTTCTTCATCCCGCTGCTGATCGGCACCGGCGGCAACAGCGGCACGCAGATAACCTCAACGCTGGTGCGCGCAATGGCGCTGGGAGAAGTGCGGCTGCGCGATATGGGGCGGGTTATCCGCAAAGAGGTGTCGACGTCGCTGCTTATCGCGCTGACGCTCGGTCTTGCGGGCTGCGTACGCGCCTGGATGATGGGTATCGGCGCCGACATTACGCTTATCGTCAGCCTGACGCTGGTGTGCATTACGCTGTGGAGCGCGGTGGTATCGTCGGTCATCCCGATGGTGCTAAAACGCGTGGGGATCGATCCGGCGGTCGTCTCGGCGCCGTTTATCGCCACGCTTATCGACGGCACCGGGCTGATTATCTACTTCAAAATCGCCCAGTACTTCCTCGGGCTGAACTGACCGCCGTCGGTCTGGCCGCTGCGGCGGTCAGACCGACGCGCTGTGCGCCGGCTACGCCTCTGCCGGTTTCACAAAGGCGATACACAGCGGACGAAGCGGCTTCACGCTGTCTTCCTGGAACATCATCTGGCGAACATCGTCGATCCGTAGATCCGGCCAGGGCGTTAACGCTGCGCGAAATGTCTCCTGCTCGCAGGCTGTCCCCAACCGCCCGACCAGCAGCGCCCCCTGCTGCTGAATTTGCGCCTGCGTAATATGCACGTTGTAAACGTTAGGCCGCGCGTCGTTATCCCATGGCGTTATCGTCAGCGGGCGAGACGGCGCATAAAAGGTCAGCCACTGCGACCAGTATTCCCCACCGACGTAGCGCAACGGCGTACCGTAGCGCGCCTGCCACTGCTGGTCCAACAGCTGGCTGAACGGAATGATATTGCTTTTATCCTGGCCCGCGTTCGCCACGTTCCCCCACAGCACGCCGATATACCCCGCCAGCACCAGTCCCGCCGCGCCGAACAGCGAAGCACAGACGCCGCGCGAAAGCTGTTCAGGATGGCGGCTGGCGCAGCTGACCAGCAGCGCGGGCGTCAGGATAAAGAACGGCTGCAGCCACTCCGTGAGGCGGCCGCCCTGATGAAATAAAAACCAGGCGAAAATTATCATCAGGGGCAGCAGATAGACCGCCAGCATGACCCGCAGCGCCCACGACTGCGGGAGCACGAGGCGAATGCCCTGCCGATGCAGGATCCACCACAGAATCAGCAGGGGGTAAAAGACGGTGAAGGCCTTACTGAACAGTTCCGGGTTAAAGCGGTTTTTGATCTGCGAGTCGACCCAGCTAAAGGCGGCGAAATCGTGCTGCCACAGCCAGATAAGGTTGGGCAGAATCAGCAGCAGCCCCAGCAGCAGAGCGGCATAAAACGCGGGCTGTCGGTAGCACGAGCGGATACGCGGCACCGCCAGCGTCGACAAAAAGACAAAGCCGACAAACGCCAGCGTAGAATACTTCGCCATGGCCGCCAGCCCGGCAACGGCGGCGAACGCCAGCCACCAGTTAGCATGACGCGTAATGGCGAGATAAAAGCACAGCATCATCCACGGCCACAGCATCACCAGCAGGTAATTATCGTTGTAGCTGATAATATCGAAGTTGATGAGGCCGGAAAGGTTGAGCGTCAGCAGCGCAAGCCAGGCCAGCCGGTCGCTGCCGCTCAGGGTTCGGGCGAGGACCCAGACGCCCGCCATCCCGACGGCTATCGCCAGAAAATGGCTGGCGTACCAGTACACGCTCAGCGACACGGGCAGCCACAGCGCAGGCCGCATCGCCATCCCTACCAGCCAGGGGTTTTTCGGGGAGCCCCAGTCCGCATTCTGCGCCCAGTTCAGGGCCTCAACGGCATCATAAGGCACCGTCGGATCAAGCAACACGGTGGCAAATGTCCACAACAGCGCATATCCCAGCACCCAGACCGCCACAAAACGACTACTCATTCCATTATCTCTACATTAATCACCACAACACATGTCATTAATATAGGCGGCTACAGGTAAATGCAGGGCAAACCAACCAACGTTGGCACGCCCTGAGCGTTCGCGCTCAGGGCAATCGCCGTTATTCTAACAGGCGGCGGTGTAGCGCTTTGACCGCGCTGTCAGCGGATTCCGCCGGAAGCAGGAAGCAGAGATTGTGGCTGGATGCGCCGTGGCAAATCATACGCACAGCGTGTTGCTCCAGCTCGGCAAAGACCTCCTGGCACACCGCCGTCGCCTGAGCAAGCGCGTTGCCAATCAGCGAAACCAGCGCCAGACCGGTCTCGACCTCAACATGGCAGTGCGACGACAGCTCGGTGAGCAGCGCGGTGGTCAGCGTATCGGCCTCGCCTGAGGTAGAGCTGGTCGAGTCAAGAATCAGCGCAATGCTGGTTTCCGACGTGGTGACCAGATCGAGCGCCATATCGTGGCGTGACAAAATCCCAAAGGTGTCAGCCAGAAAGCGGTGCGCGGGCTGCGCTTTGACGCTGGATAATTTTAACAGCGTCTGCCGACGGCGCACGGCCAGCGCGCGATAGCGCGACGGCTCCAGCACGTCGCGGCAAACCAGCGTTCCGCCCGCTGACGGATTGCCGCTGGCGCCGACAAACACCGGAATATTTTTGCGCATCGCAGGCAGCAGCGTGGCCGGATGGAGCACTTTGGCGCCAAAGGTCGCCATTTCCCGGGCTTCGGAAAACGAGAGGTTATCAATCCGTTTCGCCTGGGCGACGATCCGCGGGTCGGTGGTATAAATCCCGGCGACATCGGTCCAGATATCCACACGTGAGGCGTGCAGCGCCTCCGCCAGCAGGGAGGCGGTGTAATCACTGCCGCCGCGGCCAAGCGTCGTGGTTTGCCCGGTCGCGTCGCTGCCGATGAAGCCCTGCGTCACCACCAGCGCCTGTTCAATGCGCGGGCGTAAACGTTTTTCCGCCAGCTCTGCAATGGCGCTTGTCGCCGGTACCGCGCAGCCAAACGTATCATTGGTGCGAATGACTTTACGGGCATCAAACCACTGCGTTTCTACGTCTTGCTCGCGCAATACTTCGACAAACAGCAGGGAAGACATCAGCTCGCCGTGGCTCACTAACTCATCGCACAGCGCGGCTGAGCAGGAATCAGCCGCCATTTCGGCCAGACGGCTAATGTTGTCGAGCAGACGATCGATCTCCTGACCAATGGCGTCGGGCTGCTTCAGACGTGAAATGATGTTGTATTGCAGGGTACGCAGGGTTTCAATTTTGTCCAGCCGGACAGGGCCTTCCAGACCGGAAGCGAGTTCGACTAACAGATTAGTGACGCCAGCGGAGGCAGACAGTACCACCAGGCGAACGTTTTTATCAGCAAGGACGAGGGTGGCGCTACGGCTCATCGCGTCAAAATCAGCGACGCTGGTGCCGCCAAATTTGGCAACGATGATGTGTGGATAAATGCGAGTCATAACAATCTCATATCAGGGCGCCATACTCATATGGCATGAAAATTTTCATTTCGGCATAAGGGAAGTGCTCTTCACCTTACGAAACGTCCGCCCGCGAACATTTCTGCTTAAAACCCAGGATTCAGCTCCCGTTGTCGATAACCTGTGTTGCCGCTCACGGGTTACCGGGTGTGATGCGCATGAATAGCTAAATAGTGACTTCCTTTTTTCGTTTTGGGATTTTTAAGGCGGGCATAGTAAGTGATTTAATCCGCAGGATCGATATTTTCCTCAACATTTACGATAAGCCAATGGAAAATCTCATTATTTAATGACAAGCTGCTGGCGAAGTTTGCTTTAAATAACCTTCTAATAACATAAGAAAACCGTAAATATTAAAAACTGAGTCTTATCATGACGTTGTACACATTTCAGCCAGCACTCGCCCTGTAACAGTAATTGGTTACAATTCATACGGTTATCTCACCGCACGCAAACATCACTTTGTCATTGATTTTTAAAGAAAATGACATAAAAGCCCACACAAAATAAAAGATTGAGTCCGCTGCTGAAAACGCATATATTAGCCGCGTTTTTTTACCCCCCTTAACCCTTATTCAACCCGGAGTTAAAAGGATTCCAGGTTGTAGGAGAGATATGATGACGGATAAAGTCCGTATTGATTCTTTGACTGCTAATTCATTACCGCAAAGCAATGAGACCTTTTTAGCCAGACAAGCTGAGTTTGAGTCCAACGTCAGAAGCTACCCGCGTAAATTGCCGCTGGCGATCGCTAAAGCGATGGGCGTCTGGATAACCGATGTCGAAGGTAAACAATATCTTGACTGTCTTGCGGGCGCCGGCACCCTGGCGCTGGGCCATAATCATCCTGATGTGATTCAAAGCATCCAAAGCGTCATTACCAGTGGCTTACCGTTACATACGCTTGACCTGACCACGCCGTTAAAAGATGAGTTTTCCGCTTATCTGCTCTCTCTGCTGCCGGGTCAGGGCAAAGAATATTGCCTGCAGTTCACCGGGCCTTCCGGCGCGGACGCCGTTGAAGCGGCGCTGAAGCTGGCGAAAAAAGTGACCGGCCGTTCCGGCGTGATCAGCTTCTCCGGCGGCTATCACGGGATGACGCATGGCGCGCTCTCCGTGACCGGCAACCTGTCGCCGAAAGAAGCGGTTAACGGCATGATGCCGGAAGTGCAGTTTATGCCTTACCCGCACCAGTACCGCTGCCCGCTGGGCATCGGCGGCGAAGCCGGCGTAAAAGCGCTGACCTACTACTTCGAAAACCTGATCAACGACGTGGAAAGCGGCGTGCGTAAACCGGCTGCCGTTATTCTGGAAGCCGTACAGGGCGAAGGCGGCGTGAACCCGGCGCCGGTCGAGTGGCTGCAGCGCATCCGTAAAGTGACCCAAGAACACGGCATTCTGCTGATTCTTGACGAAGTTCAGGCAGGCTTCGCCCGTACCGGCAAGCTGTTCGCCTTCGAACACGCCGGGATCGAGCCGGACATCATCGTGATGTCCAAAGCGGTCGGCGGCGGTTTACCGCTGGCGGTACTGGGCATTAAAAAACAGTTCGACGCCTGGGCGCCGGGTCATCACACCGGTACGTTCCGCGGCAACCAGCTGGCGATGGCGACTGGCCTCACCACGCTTAAGATCCTCAAAGAGGACCGCATTGCCGATAAAGTCGCCGCACAGGGCGAATGGCTGAAAGGCAAACTGGCTGAAATGCAAAAACGTTTCCCGGTGATTGGCCACGTACGCGGCCTGGGCTTAATGATCGGTATTGAAATCGTTAAGCCGCAGGAAGCGCAGGATCACATGGGCTGCTACCCGGCGGACGGCGAGCTGTCCGCGCTGCTGCAGAAAAAATGCTTCGAAGCAGGCCTGATCCTCGAGCGCGGCGGCCGTGGCGGCTGCGTGCTGCGTCTGCTGCCGTCGCTGCTTATCAGCAACGACGAGCTGGAGATTTTCCTCGATAAGTTTGAAAACGCGCTGCTGAGCGCTGGCGTGCAGCCTGTTTAATCGGAGCCAATGAGCGAATGTCTGATTTAAATCCGATCCTGTCCGGCTCCGCGCAGAGTATTGCCGCCTATCAGGAAGCCATTGAACAGAGCACGCAAGCGGTGGTGCAGTGGCTTAAGCAGCCTGAGATGTACCAGGGCAAAACCGTTGCGGAACTGCGCGATCGCATCCAGTTAGCGTTTACCGCAGAGGGCCTGGGCAACCAGGCCGCGATTGAGCGCGCCGTTGAGTATTTCCTCAAAGACAGCCTGTCCGTGCACCATCCGCAGTGCGTGGCGCATCTGCATTGCCCGAGCCTGGTCATTAGCCAGGCCGCGGAAGTGCTGATCAACGCCACCAACCAGAGCATGGATTCCTGGGACCAGAGCCCGTCGGCGACCATCATCGAGATGAAGCTGATTGCGTGGCTGCGCGAGCAGGTAGGCTACCCGGCGGGCGACGCCGGGGTCTTCACCAGCGGCGGTACGCAAAGCAACCTGATGGGCCTGATGCTGGCGCGCGACGCCTTTTTCGCCCGCCAGGGCCACTCCGTTCAGCAGCATGGTCTGACCGGCAACCTCAGCAAAATTAAGGTGTTCTGTTCCGAACACGCGCACTTCTCCGTGCAGAAGAACATGGCGCTGATGGGACTGGGCTATCAGTCCGTCACGCTGGTGAAAACCGATAAATTCTCGCGGATGGATCTTCACGATCTGACGGAGAAGCTGGCGCAGGCGAAAGCCAACGGCGAGCAGGTGATGGCGATTGTCGCCACCGCCGGCACTACCGACGCGGGCGCTATCGATCCGTTAGCCGACATCGCCGCGCTGGCGGCAGAACAGCAGATTTGGGTGCATGTGGATGCGGCCTGGGGCGGCGCATTGCTGCTTTCCGAGAAGTATCGCCACTTCCTGAACGGCCTGGAGCTCGCGGACTCGGTCACCCTCGACTTCCACAAGCAGTTCTTCCAGACCATCAGCTGCGGCGCGTTCCTGCTGAAAGATGCGCGTCACTATCAGCTGATGCGCTATCAGGCGGCGTACCTGAACTCTGATTTCGACGAAGAGCACGGCGTACCGAACCTGGTCTCGAAGTCGCTGCAGACCACCCGCCGTTTCGATGCGCTGAAACTGTGGATGGGCCTCGAAGCGCTGGGTAAAAAGCAGTATGCCGAGATCATTGATAATGGCGTAACGCTGGCGCAGCAGGTGGCGCAGTTTGTGGCTGAACAGCCGCAGCTGGAGCTGGTCATGCAGCCGCAGCTGGCCAGCGTGCTGTTCCGTTTCCGCCCGGAAAACGGCGACAGCGCCGGGATTGCGTTGCTGAACCAGCGTATCGGCGATGCGCTGCTGGCCTCCGGCAGCGCCAACGTTGGCGTAACGGAAGCTGACGGCGTCACCTGCCTGAAGCTGACGCTGCTCAACCCAACGGTCTGCCTGGAAGACGTGAAAGTTCTGCTGGCGAGCGTGACCGCCTGTGGGCAGCAGCTGCAGCGCGCCTGATTGCGACTGGAATGAAAAAAGCCGACAACAGCGATGTTGTCGGCTTTTTTATCTTTGTCATTCCACCTCGGCGATCGCCTGCGCGCACGCCCAGGCGCTCGACCACGCCCACTGGAAGTTATAGCCGCCAAGCCAGCCGGTCACGTCCATCACCTCGCCAATAAAGTACAGCCCCGGCGCCTTACGGGCCTCCATGGTACGCGAGGACAGCTCATTCGTATCCACGCCGCCAAGGGTCACCTCGGCGGTGCGGTAGCCCTCGGTGCCGTTCGGCTGTACGCGCCAGCAGGTTAAAGTCTCGCACAGCTGCTGCTGCGCTTTGCTGTTCAGCTGTTTGAGCTGCACGTCCGGGATCTGCCCAAGCTGCTGCAGGCACTCCACCAGCCGCTTCGGCAGCTGCATCGACAGGGTGTTTTTCAGGCTCTGGTTCGGGTGCGCCGCGCGCTGCTCGTCAAGGAAGGCGTCCAGACTGCAGTCCGGCAGCAGATTAATGGTGACGAACTCGCCGGGCTGCCAGTAGCTGGAGATTTGCAGTACCGCCGGACCGGAAAGCCCGCGGTGGGTAAAGAGCAGGTTTTCACGAAATACGGTATCGTCCTGCGCGGTAATGACCGACGGCACGGAGACGCCGGAGAGCACCTGGAGCTGCTCTAGCAGCGGTTTATGCAGGGTAAACGGCACCAGCCCCGCGCGGGTCGGCAGCACCTTCAGCCCAAACTGTTCAGCTACCTTATAACCAAACGGCGATGCGCCCAGGCCAGGCATCGACAGCCCGCCGCTGGCGATAACCAGCCGTTTTGCCGCCACGGTCTCGCCGTTCAGCTGCAGCGTATAGCCGTCGTCGTCACGCGCCACGCTGAGGATCTCCGTGCGCAGTCGGGTGATGACGCCGCCTTTTTCACATTCGGCCGTCAGCATCGCCACAATTTGCTCGGCGGAATCATCGCAAAAAAGCTGACCGAGGGTTTTCTCATGCCAGGCGATTCCGTACTTACCGACCAGGTCGATAAAGTCCCACTGGGTGTAACGCGCCAGCGCCGACTTACAAAAATGCGGGTTCTGACTGAGATATGCGGCGGGTTCGACATAAAGGTTAGTGAAGTTACAGCGGCCGCCCCCGGACATCAGAATTTTACGCCCCGGTTTTTTGCCGTTATCCAGCAACAATACCCGCGCCCCGGCCTGCCCCGCCTGCGCTGCACAAAACATTCCCGCCGCGCCCGCGCCGACCACAATGGCATCAAACCTTTCCACACACTGTTCCTCTCGTCTTGAATGTCGGGAATTGTAAATTTTCCCCAACGGTACGACCACTGAGAATTTTCCTTTCTCAGGCATTCTATTGAAAGATATAGGATAATTCTTGACGTCCGTTTTCAGAGTCTGAACAAAAATCAATAAAAGTCTATATTTCTCTTTGCCCGCGCTGCATTTGTCCTGGATAATGCGCCGCGTTCATGTCCCCCAAATGGCGTAACGTCCTATGCTACATTTGTTTACTGGTCTGGATTTACATACCGGGCTTTTGTTATTGCTTGCTCTGGGTTTTGTTCTGTTTTATGAGGCCATCAACGGCTTTCATGATACTGCAAACGCAGTCGCAACCGTCATCTACACCCGCGCGATGCGTTCGCAAGTGGCGGTGGTTATGGCGGCGCTGTTCAACTTCTTTGGCGTGCTGTTAGGCGGCCTGAGCGTGGCCTATGCCATTGTGCATATGCTGCCGACGGACCTTCTACTGAACATGGGCTCTGCGCATGGTCTCGCCATGGTCTTTTCGATGCTGCTGGCAGCGATTATCTGGAACCTCGGAACCTGGTACTTCGGCCTTCCGGCATCCAGCTCGCACACCCTGATCGGCGCCATCATCGGTATTGGTTTAACCAATGCGCTGATGACCGGCACCTCCGTGGTTGATGCGCTGAATATCCCGAAGGTTCTCGGTATATTCGCCTCGCTCATCGTCTCGCCAATCGTCGGCCTGGTGATTGCGGGCGGTCTGATTTTCCTTCTGCGTCGTTACTGGAACGGGACCAAAAAACGTGCCCGCATTCACCTGACGCCTGCAGAACGTGAAAAGCAGGACGGCAAGAGAAAGCCCCCGTTCTGGACGCGTATCGCCCTGATTCTGTCCGCTATCGGCGTGTCATTCTCTCACGGCGCTAACGATGGGCAGAAAGGTATCGGCCTGGTCATGCTGGTGCTCATCGGCGTGGCGCCGGCAGGCTTCGTGGTCAATATGAACGCGACCGGTTACGAAATCACCCGTACCCGTGATGCCGTGAACAATGTCGAAACGTACTTCCAGCAGCACCCGGACCTGCTCAAGCTGGCCACCGGCGTCGAGCAGATCCAGCCGTCCGCCACGCCGGGCGTTGCGACGCAGACCGAGTTCCATTGCCACCCGTCCAACACCATCAACGCGCTTGATCGCGCGAAAGGGATGCTGGCGAACGTCGAGAGCTACGATAAGCTGTCCGTCGAACAGCGCGGCCAGCTGCGCCGCATCATGCTGTGCATCTCCGACACCACCGATAAAGTGGCGAAGCTGCCGGGCGTAAGCGGCGACGATCAGCGCCTGCTGAAGAAGTTTAAAACCGACATGCTGAGCACCATCGAGTATGCGCCAATCTGGATTATCATGGCCGTCGCGCTGGCGCTGGGTATTGGTACGATGATCGGCTGGCGCCGCGTGGCGACCACCATCGGTGAGAAAATCGGTAAAAAAGGCATGACCTACGCGCAGGGGATGTCCGCACAGATGACCGCTGCGGTATCTATCGGCCTGGCAAGCTACACCGGTATGCCGGTCTCCACCACCCACGTTCTCTCCTCCTCGGTCGCGGGGACGATGATCGTCGACGGTGGCGGTCTGCAGCGCAGAACCGTGACCAACATTCTGATGGCCTGGGTCTTTACCCTGCCCGCCGCGATTGTGCTTTCAGGCCTCCTGTACTGGATTGCGCTGAAAATCATCTAAGCGAGCAAAGCGAAAAACGACGGGTCAGGAAACTGGCCCGTTTTTTTTTGCTTAATGCCAAATCATTAAGCCTATCAGGCTGACAACCACCAGCCCGCACAATGCGCTGGTCAGAATAAACTGGCGGCGCACACGCTCGCAGCGGCGAATAAACTCATCGTCATGATGATCGCGATAACGCTGCGCGTAGATGTACCATACCAGGCGCATCTGTTTACCGGGTTGACCATGGGAAGTAAAAAAACCTCCGCCATCTACGTACTGATAGAGCAAGGGATCGCAACCACGCAGCACGACTAACAGGGCACGCAATGATGAGAAGTAGCGCGCCATATTCACTACACACACGACACATAAGGCCCAAAACAGCGCGACAGTGCTTACCATACCTCCTCCCCGGCGACCCACCCACGGAGACACCTCCGGGGCTACCGCTCCCCCGATAACCAACAGACAGTTCAGTCAAAGAGTGAGAACCCGATCACAATAACGCTTTCGATCGGTTCATTAAATAGTGTAGGAGATCCGTTAATTTTTTTGCCACAAGGTTAACCGTTATCAATAGCCGAAACGAAAAAATTTGTTTAACTAATTGGTGATCAAGGTACATTGACGTAACTTGTGGGTCGTTTTAAGGTTGAATTGTCTACAATGATACCTTAACGCATTTGAGTTGCATGAAGGCGACGAGCGCAGCCAACGCCCATGCAGCTCGAAGTATGACGGGTATAGTCATTAACCACTTAAGGAAGGAGTAACACTATGGCTTACAAACACATTCTTATCGCGGTAGACCTCTCACCAGAAAGCAAAGTGCTGGTGGACAAAGCCGTTTCTATGGCTCGCCCCTATAACGCGAAAGTTTCCCTGATTCATGTCGATGTGAACTACTCCGATCTCTACACCGGTTTAATTGACGTAAATCTGGGCGACATGCAAAAACGCATTTCCGAAGAAACCCACCACGCGCTGACCGAGCTGTCTACCAACGCGGGCTATCCCATCACCGAAACCCTGAGCGGCAGCGGCGATTTGGGTCAGGTGCTGGTTGACGCAATTAAAAAATATGACATGGACCTGGTCGTCTGCGGCCATCATCAGGATTTCTGGAGCAAGCTGATGTCTTCCGCGCGCCAGCTTATCAACACCGTTCACGTCGACATGCTGATCGTTCCGCTGCGCGACGAAGAAGAAGATTAATCCTCCTCCCTGTCGGTACCGCTTAACGCCCGCATTTGCGGGCGTTTTCGTTTTTATGGCCTGCTCACAGATACAATATTTTGATGGTTTGAAAACAATTAGTGTGATCAGCCAGTTGTTTCGCCACCAACCAATCGAATAATCTACACTCGAAATTTATAACAGCATTGTATTTCAATAATGACACCTTCTTCGCACATTTTTACGCGAGTGCGCATACTTTTTTGGGCTGGCTAATAAGGACGATAAAACATGAACACATCTCCCTCCGCGGGTTTACTGCAGCAGCCGCGGCCGTTCTTTATGATTTTCTTTGTCGAGCTATGGGAACGGTTCGGCTATTACGGCGTTCAGGGCATCCTGGCGGTCTTTTTCGTCAAGCAGCTGGGCTTCTCCCAGGAGCAGGCGTTTATCACCTTCGGCGCCTTCGCCGCGCTGGTCTATGGCCTGATCTCCCTCGGGGGCTTCGTCGGCGACCATCTGCTCGGCACTAAAAGAACGCTGGTGCTCGGCGCCATTGTGCTCGCGTTCGGCTATTTCATGACCGGTCTTTCGCTGCTCAAGCCCGATCTGATTTTCCTGGCGCTCGGCACCATTGCGGTGGGCAACGGGCTGTTTAAGGCCAACCCGGCAAGCCTGCTCTCCAAATGCTACCCGCCGAAAGACCCGCGTCTCGACGGCGCGTTTACCCTGTTTTATATGTCCATCAATATCGGTTCGCTGCTGTCGCTGTCGCTGGCGCCGGTGATTGCCGATAAGTTTGGCTATGCGGTGACCTATAACCTGTGCGGCGCCGGGCTTATCGTCGCCCTGCTGGTCTATTTTGCCTGCCGCGGCATGGTGAAGGACATTGGTTCCGACCCGGACCACCGGCCGCTGAACGTCAAAAACCTGCTGATGGTGCTGGCCGGTACGGTGGTGGCGGTATTTATCTGCGCCTGGCTGATGCACAACGTCAAAGTGGCCAACCTGGTGCTGATCGTCCTCTCCATCGTGGTGACGATTTTCTTCTTCCGCGAAGCGTTCCGCCTCGATAACACCGGGCGCAACAAGATGATCGTCGCGTTTATTCTGATGATCGAAGCGGTGCTGTTTTACATCCTGTACGCGCAGATGCCCACCTCGCTGAACTTCTTCGCCATCAACAACGTGCACCACGACATTCTCGGTATCACCATTAACCCGGTCAGCTTCCAGGCCCTGAACCCGTTCTGGGTGGTGGTCGCAAGCCCGGTGCTGGCGGCTATCTACACGCGTCTTGGCAACCGCGGCAAAGACCTGTCGATGCCGATGAAATTCACCCTCGGCATGTTTTTATGCTCGCTCGGCTTTCTGACCGCCGCCGCGGCAGGGCTGTGGTTTGCCGACCCGCAGGGGCTGACGTCGCCATGGTTTATCGTGCTGGTGTACCTGTTCCAGAGTCTGGGCGAGCTGCTGATTAGCGCCCTGGGGCTGGCGATGGTCGCCGCGCTGGTGCCGCAGCGCCTGATGGGCTTTATTCTCGGGATGTGGTTCCTGACCCAGGCCGCCGCATTCCTGCTCGGCGGCTATGTCGCCACCTTCACGGCGGTGCCGGAAAACGTTACCGACCCGCTGCAGACGCTGCCGATTTATACCAACGTGTTCAGCAAAATCGGCCTGGTGACGCTTGCCGTCACGGTGGTGATGGCGATTCTGGTGCCGTGGCTCAACCGGATGATTAATACTCCGGCGACCAACCGGTAGCGAATCCTCCAAGATCTCCTCTCCCGGCCGGGAGAGGAGCGTTACTCCGCCGTCCCCGCATAAATATCAAACCGATGCCCTTTGGTCACTACCGCGTTTACCGTCGCGACGTCCGCCAGCGGCGGCGCATAGTCCGGCCGTTTCACCACCACGCGCTTAACGGCCAGCTTACGGGCGGGCTCCAGCAGGCCATCCGCGTCGAGGTCCGGCCCCACCAGCGACTGAAACACCCGCATCTCTTTTTTCACCAGCGCGCTTTTCTGCTTATGGGGAAACATCGGGTCGAGGTACACCACCTGCGGGCGCGGGGTAATGTCGGTGAGCGCGGTCAGGCTGGAGGCATGGATCAGCTGCAGGCGCTCCCGCAGCCATGCGCCGATTTCCGGGTCGGCATAGCCGCGACGCAGCCCGTCGTCGAGCAGCGCCGCGACGACCGGATTTCGCTCCAGCATGCGCACGCAACAGCCGACGGACGCCAGCACAAACGCATCGCGTCCAAGCCCGGCGGTGGCGTCCACCACGTCGGGCAGATAGCTGCCCTTAATGCCGACCGCCTTCGCCACCGCTTCGCCGCGGCCGCCGCCGAATTTACGTCGGTGCGCCATTGCGCCGCCGACGAAATCGACAAAGATGCCGCCAAGCTTTGGTTCATCGCGCTTACGCAGCTCAAGGTGCTCTGGCGTCATCACCAGCGCCATCGGATTGTCATCGTCCTGGATAAGGCCCCAGCGGGCGGCAAGAACAGATAAGGCGCCGTCTCCGGCGCCTGTTTCATCAACTAAGCAAATCTTCACGCAGGATCTCAGCCTTTAATTCCGTAGTGCTCAAGCATCGCATCCAGCTGCGGCTCGCGGCCGCGGAAGCGCTTGAACAGCGTCATCGGCTCTTCGGAACCGCCGCGGCTCAGAATGTTGTCGAGGAACGACTGCCCGGTCGTGCGGTTGAAGATCCCCTCCTCTTCAAAGCGGGAGAAGGCGTCCGCCGCCAGCACGTCGGCCCACAGGTAGCTGTAGTAACCCGCCGCATAGCCGCCGGCGAAGATGTGGCTGAAGGCGTGCGGGAAACGGCCCCAGGACGGCCCCGGCACCACGGCGACCTGCTTTTTAATCTCGGCCAGCGTATCGAGGATTTTCGCGCCCTGCGCCGGGTTGTACTGCGCATGCAGACGGAAGTCGAACAGGCCGAACTCCAGCTGGCGCAGGATAAACATCGCCGCCTGGTAGTTCTTCGCCGCCAGCATTTTATCCAGCAGCGCTTTCGGCAGCGGCTCGCCGGTTTCATAGTGGCCGGAGATAAACGCCAGCGCGTCCGGCTCCCAGCACCAGTTTTCCATAAACTGGCTCGGCAGCTCGACGGCATCCCACGGCACCCCGCTGATACCGGAAACGCCGGCGGTCTCCACGCGGGTCAGCATATGGTGCAAACCGTGGCCGAACTCGTGGAACAGGGTGATCACTTCATCATGAGTAAACAGCGCCGGTTTGCCGTTGACCGGGCGGTTGAAGTTACAGGTCAGATAGGCGACCGGCTTTTGCAGCGTGCCGTTGGCTTTACGCATCTGGCCGACGCAGTCGTCCATCCACGCGCCGCCGCGCTTGTTTTCACGCGCGTAGAGATCCAGATAGAAGCTGCCGCGCAGCGCGTTGCTTTCGTCGTACAGCTCGAAGAAGCGGACCTCCGGGTGCCAGACGTCAACGTCGGTGCGCTCTTTAGCCGTAATGCCATAAATGCGCTTAACGACCTCGAACAGGCCGTTAACGGCTTTGTTCTCCGGGAAATAGGGGCGCAGCTGTTCGTCGCTGATGCTGTACAGATGCTGTTTCTGCTTTTCGCTGTACCAGGCGATATCCCACGGCTGCAGCTCGTCAACGCCAAACTCGGCTTTCGCATAAGCGCGCAGTTGGGCCAGCTCTTTTTCGCCCTGCGGACGGGCGCGTTTCGCCAGGTCGGTCAGGAAGTCCAGCACCTGCTGCGGGTTTTCCGCCATTTTGGTCGCCAGCGATTTAAACGCGTAGCTTTCAAAGCCCAGCAGCTGCGCCAGCTCGTGGCGCAGCGCGAGGATCTCTTCCATCACCGGACTGTTGTCCCACTTCCCGGCGTTCGGCCCCTGGTCGGACGCGCGGGTGGTATAGGCGCGGTACATCTCTTCCCGCAGTTGCCCATTCTCGCAGTAGGTCATGACCGGCAGATAGCTTGGTATATCGAGCGTCAGCAGCCAGCCTTCCTGCTCTTTCGCCTCGGCCTGCGCTTTGGCGGCCGCCAGCGCGCTTTCCGGCATCCCGGCCAGCGCAGATTCGTCGGTAATCAGCTTCGTCCAGCCCATGGTGGCGTCGAGAACGTTATTGCTGTACTGGTTGCCAAGCTCGGACAGGCGCGCGGCGATTTCGCCATAGCGCTTCTGCTTCTCTTTCGGCAGGCCAATACCGGACAGCTCAAAATCGCGCAGCGCATTATCTACGGCTTTCTTCTGCGCCAGGTTCAGCGCGGCATAGTTGTCGCCGTCGCGCAGGTCGCGGTAAGCGTTGTACAGGCCTTCGTGTTGCCCAACCCAGGTGCTGTATTCGGACAGCAGCGGCAGCGTCTGCTCATAGGCTTCGCGCAGCTCAGGGCTGTTTTTTACCGAGTTGAGGTGGCTTACCGGAGAAAAAATTCGCCCCAGGACATCGTCAACTTCCGCCAGCGGCTGGCACAGCGTCTCCCAGCTGTACGGCGCCCCCTGCTCCACGACCTGCTCCACCACGGTGCGGCAGTCGTCCAGCGCTTTGGTCACGGCAGGCACGACATGCTCCGGCTTGATGGCGGAGAAAGGCGGCAACTCAAAAGGCGTCAGTAATGGATTGGTCATAAGCGCGTCCTGTTGAAAAGAATGAATCAGGCGCGTATTCCAGCGCCTGTCAGATGAGATGTAGCATGGGGGTAAGTGTAGAGGATTTCAATGGGCTTGCTTTGCCGCCGCATACGCCGCAGCAAGATCCAGACGCTGCCAGAACTGCTGTTCCGGCGTCGTTCCGGAGAGCGGATACCCCGCCGGAATCGCGGTTTTCACCATCAGCGCGCGGCGCTGGGCGGCGGAAAGCTGCGGCAGGGCGCTCTCCAGCAGCGCCTCGGCGCCTGCCGGCACGACAAGCGTCGCGCGCTCCCCTTTCTGCTGCGGCAGGCCGTAGGTCATGGTGAAGCGGTATAGCGTCTGCATCGCCGGGTCGCGGTACGGATCGTTTTTCCCGTCGGTTTTCGCACACTGGGCCAGCGCCATGCCGCACTCTTTTTCCAGCGCGCTGCGCAGCTGATCGCGGGCTTCGTTAAACAGCGCGCGGTATTTCGCATCGTTCAGATAGTGCGCCACGTTGCTCTGCGCCACCATCCGCGACCCCATCACGTCCAGCGGGTAATGTACGCCGAGCACAAGCCGCGAATAGCCGTAGCGCGCCCCGCGCGTCACCAGCGCCTCATAGCGCTCCGGCAGCATCTGGGCCATCAGCAGCGCGTCGGTGTAGCCGGTATTAGCGTGTCCGCTCGGGAACGAACCGCCGTCGGCGGTGTACGGCGTCTGGTCTTTCGCTACCGTGTCGTCAGGCACCAGGTGGATGGTATTGCCGCTGACGAGGAACGGGCGGGGGTTGTTGAAATGCTTCTTCGCCGCCCCCGTACTGACCTCGCTGGCTTTAATCAGCGCCGCCGCTTTGCCGATTTCGCCCTTGTCATAGGCGGTGATAAACGCCTTGCCAAGGCGCGGCCCCAGCGCGTCGCTGAGGAAATAGAGGTAGCTTATCCCTTCGGCATCCGCCAGCGCCTGCTGGCGCGTTGCCGCCGTCGCGTCGCGGTTGATGGCGGTGACGGTCGCCAGGTTCGCCGCCAGCACCGGCGACGGCTGCGCGGTGAACGCCGAGAGGAGCGAGATCCCCGCCTGCTGTCGGGCTTTGCTCTGGAAATCATACCCTCGCGCCTTCAGCCACGCGGTATCCGCAAGCGTCGCGGACTGCGTCGAATGCCCCAGCTGCTCGCGGCTCAGCGTCGGCGAATCGCCTTTCAGCGCATTGCGCAGCGCCGCCAGCGACTGGCTTTCCAGCGCATCATACGACGCGCTGGGGGAGGCGGGCGTCACGCTGGCGGCAATGGCCGCCGCGGCGTTCAGCGACACCTCTTTTGCCAGCGACGGGAACGCAAAAACGAACGATACCGCTAACAACGTAAGACGTTTTTTCATTTTTTATTCCTTTTATTCAATTGATTACCTTGCTTTTTACCGACGCTAGCGCGGGTAATTGACCGTTTTATGACACCGTTATGTTTAGCAACGCTTTTCCTTCATCACGACGGGCGCCGCGCATCAGCGGTAATCCATCGCAATCTGCGGTAAACTGTCGGCATCGTTTTTAATTTCGGAACTCCTGATGCTCAGTTATCGCCACAGCTTTCACGCCGGCAACCATGCCGACGTCCTCAAACACACCGTCCAGAGCCTGATCATTGAAGCGCTGAAAGAGAAAGATAAGCCATTTCTCTATCTCGACACCCATGCGGGCGCCGGACGCTATCAGCTGAGCGGTGAGCACGCGGAGCGTACCGGCGAATATCTGGAAGGTATCGCCCGCGTCTGGCAGCAGGACGACCTGCCCGCCGAGCTTGAGCCTTACATCAGCGTAGTCCAGCATTTCAACCGCAGCGGCCAGCTGCGCTATTACCCGGGTTCGCCGCTGATTGCCCGTCAGCTGCTGCGCGAGCAGGACAGCCTGCAGCTGACCGAGCTGCACCCGAGCGACTTCCCGCTGCTGAAATCCGAGTTTCAGAAGGATGCGCGCGCCCGCGTGGAAAAAGCGGACGGCTACCAGCAGCTGAAAGCTAAACTGCCGCCGGTTTCGCGACGCGGGCTGATCCTTATCGATCCGCCCTACGAGATCAAAACCGACTACCAGGCGGTAGTCTCCGGCATCAATGAAGGCTATAAGCGCTTTGCGACCGGCACCTATGCGCTGTGGTACCCGGTGGTGCTGCGCGCGCAGATCAAGCGCATGATCAAAGATCTTGAGGCTACCGGTATTCGTAAAATCCTGCAGATTGAGCTGGCGGTGCGTCCGGACAGCGATCAGCGCGGTATGACCGCATCGGGCATGATCGTCATTAACCCGCCCTGGAAGCTGGAAGCGCAGATGAACAGCGTGCTGCCGTGGCTGCATAAAACGCTGGTCCCGTCCGGCATCGGCCACACTTCCGTTAGCTGGATAGTGCCTGAGTAATCGCAGCCATCGGTGGAACCTTTTAATACCCGGTATACAATCGCGGCAATCAACGATCAAGGATACAAGCTATGACTAAGCATTATGACTACATCGCTATCGGCGGCGGCAGCGGCGGTATCGCCTCCATCAACCGCGCGGCTATGTACGGCCAGAAGTGTGCGCTGATTGAAGCGAAGGAACTGGGCGGCACCTGCGTTAACGTCGGCTGCGTGCCGAAAAAAGTGATGTGGCACGCGGCGCAAATCCGCGAAGCGATTCATCTGTACGGCCCGGACTATGGCTTTGACACCACCATCAATCACTTTGACTGGGAGCGTCTGATTGCCAGCCGTAGCGCCTACATCGACCGTATCCATACCTCGTATGACAACGTGCTGGGTAAAAATAAGGTGGATGTCATCCACGGTTTCGCCCGTTTCGTCGATGCGAAAACCGTCGAAGTGAACGGCGAAATCATTACCGCCGACCACATCCTGATCGCCACCGGCGGCCGTCCGAGCCACCCGAACATTCCGGGTGCGGAATACGGTATTGATTCCGATGGCTTCTTCGCGCTGCCGGCGCTGCCGAAGCGCGTGGCGATCGTCGGCGCAGGCTACATCGCGGTTGAGCTGGCGGGCGTGATTAACGGCCTGGGCGCGCAGGCGCATCTGTTCGTGCGTAAACACGCGCCGCTGCGCAGCTTTGACCCGCTCATTATCGAAACGCTGGTTGAAGTGATGAACGCTGAAGGCCCGCAGCTGCACACGCACGCCGTGCCGAAAGCGGTAGTGAAGAACGCCGACGGCAGCCTGACCCTTGAGCTGGAAGATGGCCGCAGCCAGACCGTTGACTGCCTGATCTGGGCGATTGGCCGCGAACCAGCCAACGACAACGTCAACCTGGCGGTAACCGGCGTTAAAACCAACGACAAAGGCTATATCGTCGTCGACAAATTCCAGAACACCAGCGTTCCGGGGATCTACGCGGTGGGCGATAACACCGGCGCCGTTGAGCTGACCCCGGTCGCCGTGGCGGCGGGCCGCCGTCTGTCCGAGCGCCTGTTTAACAATAAGCCGGAAGAGCACCTGGACTACAGCAACATCCCGACCGTAGTCTTCAGTCACCCGCCTATCGGCACCGTGGGCTTAACCGAACCACAGGCGCGCGAGCAGTACGGCGACGAGGCGGTAAAAGTCTATAAATCCGCGTTTACCGCCATGTATACCGCCGTAACCTCTCACCGCCAGCCGTGCCGCATGAAGCTGGTCTGCGTGGGTCCGGAAGAGAAAATTGTCGGCATCCACGGCATCGGCTTCGGCATGGATGAAATGCTGCAGGGCTTCGCGGTCGCGCTGAAGATGGGTGCCACCAAGAAGGACTTCGACAACACCGTTGCGATTCACCCGACGGCGGCGGAAGAGTTCGTGACCATGCGCTAAGGCATTAGCCTGCACTTCCCTGAAGCCCCGCGCCTGCGCGGGGCTTTTTTTATCCGCTATATTTAAAAGTAAACAAAATAGCCGGGTCATACACACCAATTGCACCGACGTGCCTTCCAGCGACACGTAACAATATCGTCGGAGCCTGACAGGTTCTTACATTATGTCTTTATCTTTATCAGGTTGTTTACTATGAACAAAATTATTTTTTCTCTGGTCACCGCCGCGCTGCTGATGCCGGCCCTATCCGCCCATGCGACCTATCAGGGCGAACAGCGCCAGGATGCGCGTAACGTCCGTCAGGAAACCCGTACGCAGGGACGTGAAGAAAAACGTGATTGCGTGGCCAGCAATAACAAGAGCAACGCGCAGTGCCGCCACGACAAACGTCAAAACCGCCAGACCGGTCGGCAGAATGCCCGTGATGTGAAGTGGTAGCGGAGGTTATTCGGGCGCCTGATGCTGCAAGACTCTCGCGCCCGGAATGTTACTTGTCAGATAAACAGGCTATGCAGCCTTGCGCCCATCTTTGATTCGCCCCTGAGCTTGGTAACATAGACCGACTTAACGTTCGCCCCTATTTTCGTCGCGACTTTTTTGGGGGTTTCGCCGTGGTACAGATGGGATAAAAGCGCATACTCTTTATCCGTCAGTTTCTTTATTCCTTTTGCTGGTCTCAGCACTCGCCCCATAAATGCGGCTCTCGATTTACTGGAGACCACCTGATGATCATCATTATAAAAAATAATTGCACTAATAACCGTATCGGCACGATCATGATAAAACCAGTAGTGCGCAATAGGCTCCATAACCTTATCTGTAAGTAAAATCAGGCGTGCGCCTTTAAAAGTATCCAGCCAACTATCGGTGAGAAACAAACCCAAGTTATGATAGTTAAAATCAATAAAAACAACGGGTTGCTTTATTAACCTCTCTTTGCTATCAAATAATATCTCCTGCATTCCATCAATAAGATATTGATTCTCCTGTGGCCAAATATAATATTCAACTCCGATGCAGTCATCGACTTTCTTATCTTTAAACAGGCATGCATTTTTACAACCTAAACACTTAGCATTAAGAATGCTATCACAAGAGCTGCGTTCATACGGCTTCTCTTTACACATACCCACCCCTGAAACTTAACTTTTCACAAATATAACAGATTTATTTAATATATTTATACAGATGACTTAACATATACATAGGATTATGCTACCAACTGTGCAGAGCCAGGCATAAAATGTATGAGATGTAATCCGGACCAGGTATTTCTCAGCACCAGCAGATGTTAAAACAAGGAGGGAACTCAACGCAGAAAAATACCACTTAGTGAAAAATATAAATTTATTCCATCGCCTGCTTATTAGAAAGACTATAGAAGTACCACCTGCAACTTTTGATTATAGATGCTAGTCATTCACTTGCAATCTAAAATCAGCGAGCCAGAACACATTATGGATAAAAATATAATTACACAAGTTATTTATTAGCTTCATGAATGATTCCTCTTGCTCATGCCATCCATTCGCTATCATCGCTTGTTTCACTCAGCATCATAAAATTATATTGGCCGGTGGATAAAACCCCACCATAATTCCGTTTTTACTCTATCCTTCCTATTCATTTGTTATATATTCCTGGCGCCATGAATTATGTTCTTCGTTGCGATCCGACTTCGCCAGTGCTAGTTTTATTTCAGAAGCGAATCATTATGTAACTATCCATTAATTACTAATTATCACGAGATAATATGATTCACCTCTGAATAGAAAACAATGCCATGCGTCTTATTCAAAAAGGATACAACAGATGACTAGCTCTATGAGAAATATATGCCTTCTCATCGCCGCGGGTGTAATTTCATCTTCAGCTTTTGCAGCGCCAACCGTTACCTTTCAGGGGGAGGTTACCGACCAGACATGCTCTGTCACGATTAACGGACAATCAAACTCCATTGTGATGCTGCCAACCGTAGCAATGACCGACTTCGGCGCCACGCTGGCGAATGGGCAAGTCGCCGGATTGACGCCATTTACCGTTTCTCTCACCGGCTGTACCGCCAGCGGCTCTCCACAAAATATTAGTACAAAATTCCTGGGCTATAACGTTGATGCTACCTCTGGCGTGATGGGGAACCGCGCGGCCACCAACGCGGCGAGCGGCTTCGGTATCCAGCTGACCGACAGTGGCACTGGGGGAAGCCCAGTGATGCTCAATGGGCCAACGAATGTCGCGGGTCTGGTGCTGCCTGCCGGAGCGACGTCCACCAGCTATGACTTCGGCGCCCAGTACTACGTTATCGATTCCAGTACGGCAGCGCCAGGCGCGGTAACCGCAGTCGCCGAGTATACCGTCAGTTATTTCTAATGCCCGATATTAAGGCTGTAGCGTCTACAGCCTTATATCTGTACCAGCCATTCCTGGAATATAAAAAGAGGACGTAATATGCGTGTTTTTCCTCTACTTGCGCTACTCCTGTCACTCCTTACTGGCAATATCGCTTATGCCAGCGTAGTGATGACTGGCACACGTGTTATATTCCCGGAAAACACCAGGGAAAAAACTGTCCAATTAAAGAATATGGACAGCACACCATATATCGTACAACTACAACTTGAGGGCGGCGAGTCTGCCACAGGCGATTTATCGCAATTTGTTATTACGCCGCAGATTTTCAGAATGGAACCTAATGCAGGTCAATCAATACGCATCATCAATTCGGGCGGTATCCATCTTCCTCAAGACCGTGAATCACTTTTTTATCTTAGTTTCACCCAATTACCGGCAATGAATAAAAACGACGCCAGCACGAATAAGTTAGTTATTGCGATTACTAACAAAGTGAAGGTGTTCTATCGACCGAAATCAATAGCTGGCGATCTGGACGTCACGCTTATCGCTAATGGGCTAAAACTGCAATCCACCAGCAACGGCATTCAAATAACCAACCCTGACAGTCATTATTTATCCGTTCGCCATGCCAGCTTAATCATCAATAACAAAGAGATGATGCTGGCGACTAATACCATGATCGCGCCAGGAGCCACCACATCCTGGACGGCCGCAGCCCTTCCCGGCAGCCTGAAAGGCGCTCGCCTGCGTCTGGTGCTGGTCAATGATTTCGGCGTTGATGTGAGAGTAGAACGCAGGTTCTGAAAAGCGTCAAATAAAATGGAATTAGCGGTATGTATAATAATAAGAATGTTGTTTTATTTTCTTTTGTCATCATAAACCTGATGTCTTTGCCTGCGATCGCTGGCGAAAGCGATGCGCCGCAGGCCTCTTCTTCTGAAACCTATTATTTCGATCCTGCTCTGTTCCGCGGCGGACGTTTTAGCCAGGCTACCTTGTCCCGGCTGGCTCAAGCCGATGCCATTGCACCTGGCAGATACAAAGTCGATATCTATATTAACGGTCGCTTTATTGCCAGCGACGATATTACCTTTATCGCCGATACCCGCAATACGGTGCAACCCTGCCTGACGCATGAGCAACTGAACAAAAGCGGCATCAGCGAGCCAGAATCCGCAAAAACATCCGATTGCGTACCGTTTAACGCCATATTCAAAGGCGCCAGCAGCCGTTTCGATCTTTCGCAATTACGCTTAAATCTCAGCATTCCGCAAAACATGATGCAGAACCTTCCCCGCGGCTATGTTCCTCCGGATACTTTAGACACGGGCAGCACGCTCGGTTTTATAAACTATATCAGCAATATATATCATGTCTCCTACTCAGGCGGGAGTAGCAACCAGGACTCTGCCTGGCTCTCGCTGAACGGGGGGCTCAATATCGGCTCGTGGCAATATCGGGAACTGTCGACGCTGAGCTGGTCCCATGAAAACGGCAGCAGCTGGAACAATATTCGCAGCTATCTCCAGCGCCCGCTGCCGTCAATACAAAGTCAACTGGCCATGGGCCAACTGATCACCACCGGGCGATTTTTCTCGGGGCTGAACTACAACGGCGTGGCGCTAGCGACCGATGACCGTATGTTACCCGACTCCATGCGCGGCTATGCCCCTATCATTCGCGGGCTGGCGACCAGCAACTCCGTTGTTTCCGTCACCCAAAACGGCAACGAAATTTACCAGACCACCGTCGCCCCAGGCACATTTGAAATAAAGGACCTCTACCCCACCAGTTACAGCGGCGATTTACAGGTAAAAGTCACTGGCGCCGACGGCTCCGTCAATACCTTCAGCGTCCCCTTCTCGGCGGTTCCTGACTCTATCCGGCCGGGACTTTCTCGCTACCAGGTCGCACTCGGGCGCACGCGCGATAGCGGCGATAATTCACTCTTCGGCGATATCACCTGGCAACATGGCGTGACCAACGCTATCACCGCCAACAGCGGTTTACGCATGGCGGACGGCTATCAGGCGCTAATGTTCGGCGGCGTATATGGCAGCTTTTTAGGCGCGCTGGGTCTGGATTTAACCTGGTCGCAGGCGAAAATGCCGGAGGGGCAGGATACCAGCGGCTGGATGGCGCACCTGTCCTACAGTAAAACGTTCCAGCCCACCAATACAACGGTCTCACTTGCCAACTACCGTTATTCCGCCAGCGGTTATCGGGATCTCAGCGACGTGCTAGGGATGCGGGAAGCAGCGCGCAGCGGCGACAGCTGGCAATCGTCAACGTGGATGCAGAGTTCGCGCTTTGACCTTTCGCTCAACCAAAGCATTCAGGAGTATGGCAACTTATTCATCACCGGCTCCCTGCAAAATTACCGGGATAGCCGCGGCCATGATACCCAACTGCAGTTTGGCTACAGCAACAGCTTCCGTAACGGCATCAGCGTTAACCTGACTATCGCTAAACAGCGTACCGCCGGTGAGTATGGTTCCGAAGGAGCGAAAGAGACCATAACGTCGGTCTCTTTCTCCATTCCGTTCGGCGGCGGAACTTACCACGCCTCGACCATCAGCGCCGCCTGGACGCATACCACCTCGTCCGGCGATCAGTACCAGACGACCGCCTCAGGGATTGCCGACAAGGATCAAACGCTCAGCTATAACCTGAGCGCGCTGCGCGACCAGACCGGGCACCAGAATACCTTCAGCGCCGGCGTGCAACAACGTCTGCCGGATATGAACCTCGGCCTGAACGCTTCCAGCGGCAACGGTTACTGGCAGGCTTCAGCCAACGCGCAGGGCGCACTGGCGGTACATTCCGGCGGCGTGACGTTCGGACCTTACCTTGGGGATACCTTTGCGCTGGTCGAGGCAAAAGGCGCGGAAGGGGCGAAAGTGTATAACTCACAGCAAACTACCATCGACAGCCGCGGCTATGCGCTGATCCCGGCGGTAACCCCCTACCGCTTCAATCGCATCATCCTTGATCCTCAGGGCATGGATGAAAGCGCTGAGCTGATTGATAGCGAAAAAGAAGTCGCGCCGGTGGCCGGTGCGGCCGTCAAAGTCGTCTTTACGACCCGCAGCGGCATGCCTTTGCTCATTACAGCCCGACAGGCAGACAGCAGCAGCGTCCCGCTTGGCGCAGAGGTGCTCGACGAAAGCGGTTCGGTCATTGGCATGGCCGGACAAGGGGGACAAATCTACGTTCGCGCAGAACGTGCGAAAGGGGCGCTGACCGTACGATGGGGGGATGCTTCAGGCGATCGCTGCACGCTCCGCTACAACGTGGAAAACCAGTCGCAGCACCAGCCGCTTATCAAGCTGGCCGCCGTCTGCCGGTAACGATACCTGAAGAAATAAGAGGTAGATTATGAAAAAGCGCGTTCCGATATTCAGGATTTTAGTGCTGTGGGCGGCAATATTGTTTCTCCCTTCCGCCGCCCGGGCAAGCTGTACGCTTTCCGGCATCACCAACGCCGGTGACGCCCAGACGGCACTGATTCCGTTTGGGAAAATCAACCTGACGGATACCTATCTGCAGCCGGTCGGCACGCTGTTGGCAAGCATCGTGGTACCGCCGACCAACTACACGACGAACAGCGCCACGGCCTCATCCGTGCTCTGGACGTGCGATGCCACCGATTTACCCAACATCTATTTTTTGGTCGCGACCAACGGTGACGATCGCGTAGGCGGCTATTATGATTTAGGCGCTACGGACGGAATCACCGGCGCGTATGCGACCTGGTTCGGCTATACCGGGCTGAAGTTGACCATGTCGGGCGTCACCCTCACCCGCTACTGGCAAAAAGTGCCCGTCACGACCTACGCCACGTCGGGGAGTAAAATCCAGATTCGCCTGCAGGACGTGCCGCCGCTGCTGGCGGAGCTTTATCGCGTCAGTACCTTACCCGGCACCTCGGCGGGCTCATCTTACTGCGGCAACAATAATACCAACGGCAACGGTATCGGGCTTGCCAGCACGACAGGGCGGAACTACACCTGCACCCAACCCAACGCCTACATCCAGCTTTCTGGCAGCAGCAGCGTCTCCTTTTCTTTCGGCCATGACGCTATCGGCGCAGACTCGAACACATCGTATAATTTTTGGGGCGCCAACAACGGCTTCGGCTATGGTATGCGTACAGCAAATACGCTGTATCAAACCGCGACCTGCGTGGCCAGAAACGCCACCCCGGTTGTCATGTTTCCCACCGCATCCGCCCCGCAACTGATGGCGGGAGGAAGCGTGAATGCCTCTTTCTCCGTCCAGGTGGAATGCAGCAATACCGCCGTTTCCGGAACCTCAACGAACCAGACAGCGATTGGTTTCCAGGTCTCCAGCGGCGCTTTTTCGGCCGCACAAACGCTGGGGCTGGTGAATGCCAGCGGCGGGGTCACTATGCTGGTTTCCGATAACTATGGCACAACCAACATGGCCGCAGGCGTCGGCATCACGCTGCAAAACAGCCTGGGTACGTCGATGATATTTGTCGGCCAGCCCGGCACCGTCTCGCTCACAACGGCGGGAGGTAACGCCGCCGGATGGTATCCCGTGCTGGATGGCGCCTCGCCCACAGGCAGCGTTACCTCTGGCTACACGCAGTATCAGCAGCTGTACACCGCCACACTCAAACGGATTGCCGGGCAGACCGTCACCCCGGGCAAAGTGTATGCAACCGCGTATGTCCTGGTGAAAATGCAATGAAAATACGACAACTGATGGTGCTGGCGCTCTCTTGCCTTTGCCAGCCGGGCTGGGCCGGGCTAATGGCGTCCGGCACGCGGGTGATTTACCAGGAAGGTACCCCCGGACAAACCCTGATGCTGGCGAATACCAACGTCTGGCCGGTCATCGTGCAGAGCTGGGTCGACAACGGTGAGGGCGATCCGCAAAACACAACGGCACCTTTCGTCATTGTGCCAGCCGTGTTCCGACTTGATGCCAGCGCCAGACAGGGTATTCGAATTATCTATAACCAGTCGCCGCTACCGAAAGACCGGGAGTCGGTTTTTTGGCTGAATTTATACGAAATCCCGCCGCAATCGGTCACCCAACCAACGTCACCGCGGCTGGCGTTAACCATGAACACACAGATGAAAGTGTTTTATCGCCCTGCTGGCTTACCGGCTTCGCCCGACGCCCTGCTGGGAAAACTGACGTTTCGCCTGATCAACGACGATCGCCAGTGGTTTCTAGAGTGCCGCAACCCTACACCGTTTCATATCTCCTTTACCGCGTTGTCGCTGGAACGCAGTGGCCATACATGGGAGGCGGAGTCGCAGGTGGATATGATGGCCTCTCCTTATGCGACACATCGATTCCGCCTGCAGGGACAAACGCCGCCGGACGCAACGAGCACCGTACATTACCGGTATATTGACGATTATGGTTCGGTAAACAGCCGGGATGCCCGCCTTAGCGCAGATTGACGACAGCGCGCTAGCAAAGACTACTGCTGATGCCGCAGGATCGCGTGCCCGATGTAGTTGCTCCAGTTAAAGCTGTTTTGCAGCACCACCACGGCGTTCTGCTGCGCTTTATCAAAGCCGATATAGCTGGAGTACCCGCCGATGTATCCCACCTGATAAGTAATTTTCTGCGTACCGTAGGTATCGGTAATCCAGGCGATATTCGCCGCCTCTCTCTGGCGGGGATAATAGTTCACATCGACGTCGCTAAACGCCTTATCCAGCGCGGCGCTGCGCGTTGGCGAGAAGTGTGCGCGAGCGTATTCGATCAAATCCCGGGCGTTACCGTACAGATTGGCGGCGCCAGCCATGTTATTGGTGAAGCGCCAGTCCGGCGTCAACGCGCCGCGAGTCTTAAATTTCGGCTGGTCGCCAGCATGCCCCAGCGCACGCCAGGGAAACGCTCGCAGCGTCTGCGGTTCAAAGCTGATATTTTTCAGCGCCAGGGGCTGGAATAACAGGCGCGACGCCAGCGTCTCAACGGACTCGCCGGTCTGGTATTTCAGGATATAGCCGAGAATGGCATAACCGAGGTTAGAGTACTGCGGCTCCCGCCGGGACGGCGCGTTGAAATCCCGGAGATAGTCCAGCACGCTATCGTCATCCAGGTCGTGATAAAAGTTCTCGCCATCGCTCAGATAGGACAACAAATGTTCGAGCGACAGTATGCTCATCGGCTGGCGCGGCAGGCCGGAGGTGTGGGTCACCAGCTGCTGCAGCGTTATCTTTTTCGCATCATCGCTGAGCGGCGTCCCCGGCGGCAGCAGCGTTTGCAGGGTGTCATCCCAGCGCAGCCGCCCGTCATTGACCAGCAGCGTGAACACCTCCGCGGTAACGCCTTTGCTTAGCGACCCCAGCGCAAACAGCGTATCCGGGGTGATGGGATAGCGATTGTTAGCATCGGTCACGCCGTAGCAGTGAAACTCCGCCGGGCCGTTGTGACGAATCACCGCCACGACCATGCCGCTGACCTGCTGGCTTTGCATATAGCGGGTGACAAAGGCATCCACCGAAAACCGTTTGCCGTTCTGCGCCACCTGGCTTATCTCGCCGGAGGGGACGCTCATTTGCGAGAGCGTACCGGAACACCCGGCAGCCAGCATCGACGCCATCAGAACGGGGAATAACGGCCTGTTCACACTATACCTTCCTGCTGCGCGCGACCGCGGATGACGGGATGAAAAAGAGGGCCAAACCATAACGATATTCATACCGCATTGCAAAGTGAAAGATCCGAAATCGCCGTCTTCCCCCCTCCCCTGAGACCCGCGCCGCGAGTCCGCAACCGTTAGCGAATCACCTCGTAAATCGCGGACTGCACGGACAGCGCTTTTTGGTTCTGCGCGTCAGGCTGCGCCTCGGCCCGCCGTTGCGCCTGCGCAACGCTGATACGCTGGCGCTCAACAACCGCAGGGGTCGTACAAAACGCCTTCAGGTACGACCGGCGAACCGCCGTCATCGATTCGCCGTTGTTCATCGAGTGGCTCAGGGTATTGATAAACCGGCGACACGGTTTTGGCTCATCCATTTGCAGCTTGTAGCGCAGCAGCAGCTCCAGCACCTCGTCATATTTTGCCGACTGCGCCTGCTCGGTCCAGGCCAGCTGCCAGGTCATGCCGCCCTGCATAAACAGCGACGTGACGTTGGTATCGTTGCGATCGATTGCGGCGCGCAGGCTATTGACGTCCCAGCTGATACCGAGGTTCGCCAGCTTTTCGCGCGGCGACGGCAGCTCGCGCTCCGGCGCGTCGGGCGACTCGCGAAACCCGACGTTTGCCTGATTCCGCGGCGCCGGATCGCTGAACAGCCAGATCCCGCCAAACGCCATCGCCAGCACAAACACGCCGACAACGCCCCATAGCACGCTGGAAATCAGCTGATCCCTGTCCTCCGGGCTGCGCTTTTCCCGCCGCTGCGGCGGCTCAATGCTCTCGCGCACCGCCAGGCTGTCGCCGCCGAGCGCGCTGTCTTTCGCTCGCGCCGTCTCCCAGAACTGGCCGAGCTCGCTGCTGTCAACCGCCATAAACGACGCCGGATTAACGCTGGTGCGCCCCTGCTCAAACGCCCGCTGGACGGGTCCGGTTATCTGCTGCTGATAGTTACCCAGCAGCGCCATTTCGGCAGCGGTCAGCGGACGTCCGGCGATAATGGCGTTACGCATCGCCCGGCAGTCATCCAGAAAGGCATGCAGCGTCACGCGCTGTTCGGCCAGAAACGTCAGCGATGCCGCAGAGTTGAATATCGATGAGTAGTAGCGGGCAAAGGCTTTTTTATCGACAACCAGCAGCGACAGGTCGCTAAAACGCATGCCGGACAGCACGTCTCCCGCCTCGCTGTTGGCAAGCCAGCGACGCACGCTGCTGGCGCCGAACTGCAGCTTAAGATCGTTATGCAGGCGGGTCGTGTCCGGCTGCGCCTGGCTAATCAGGCCCTTTAGCGTCAGCGAGATAGCGCGCATCTGCCGCTGGGCCTGCTCCTGGCGGTCGCCGCCCTCTTCACCGAGGGTAGAGGAATATTTCAGCAGCGGCTGCCGGTGGCGGACAGACTCAAGCGCCACCACAAAACGCAGAGCGGCAATCCGCTGGTTGTCGCTTATCGGCTGGCCGCGATCGTAAACCGGCACCACCTGCTGAAGGTGGCGAAGCTGAAGGGTAAAATCGCTGAGCTCGGCGTCATTGAGGTTCAGGCGCCGGGCGACGTTCCCCCAGCCGCCCAGGTTCAGGCGCGCCTGCTCAAGCTGTTCGAGAAACCAGCGCGGGTCTTTTGCTTCTGCGCTATGCACGTTCAACAGCAGCAGAATCTCTACCGCTGCCTGGCGAATGATGCCAAGACAGTGTTCAAACTGCTCAATGGGTTGATGCGGCACTGCATGCATCCCGAGGTTCCTTTCATCAGCCAGGCCCATTTTTAGGGCAAATTTATGTTTTTTTTATTCTTTTAGAGGGTTACTCGCTGAGCTTACCGCAGGGAAAGCGCGCGCCATCGGGATAAAAGAGAGGGAAAAGCGGGGGATAACACAGGATAGCGTCCGCACGCCCTCACCCGCTGCGCGAAAACAGAGAGCGAGGGCGGAACGCGGCGTGTTTTACAGGAACATTCCGCCGGAAACCTCGATGCGCTGGGCGTTCATCCAGCCCAGATCGTCGCTGAGCAGCGCGGCGATCGCCCCGCCGATGTCGTCCGGCAGCCCGGCGCGCCCCAGCGCGGTTTGCGAGGCGACATAGCGATTCAGCTCCTCGTTATCGCGCAGGCGCCCGCCGCCAAAATCCGTTTCGATAGCGCCAGGCGCGATAATATTCACCGAAATCCCGCGGGCGCCCAGCTCCTTCGCCTGATAGCGGGTCAGCACCTCCATCGCCCCTTTCATTGAGGCATAAGCGGCATAGCCCGGCAGCGCGAAGCGCGCCAGCCCGCTGGAGACGTTGAGGATGCGGCCGCCGTTTTTCATTAACGGCAGCAGACGCTGGGTCAGGAAAAACGGGCCTTTAAAGTGGATATTCAGCAGCTCATCGAATACCGCCTCGCTGGTGTCGGCAAACGCGCCGTACAGCCCCACGCCGGCATTGTTCACTAAATAATCAAAGGTGTCGCACTGCCAGAGGGAGCGAAGCTGCTGCTGTACCTGAAGCGCAAAGGCGTCAAATTGGGAGATATCAGCAACATTCAGCTGTAATGCCGTCGCTTTCACGCCAAGTTGTTCAATTTCGCGCACCACATTCAGCGCGTCCTGCTGGTTGCTGTTATAGGTCAGAACACTGTGAATTCCTTTCGCCGCCAGCTTCAGCGCCGCATTTTTTCCTAATCCACGGCTGCCGCCGGTAATCAAAGCAATACGTTGTGTCATAACTCACCTCATCTCGGGGATGTGAACGTTGAGAAAGAGCTTATTAGGTGATAAATAATCAATAAAGATGCTGAATTACGCTTCACTGTTTCAATTTGAACAACAACACGAGCTATCTATGGATAAAATTCACGCAATGCAGTTGTTCATTCGCGTGGCGGAGCTGGAGAGTTTTTCACGCGCCGCGGACACGCTGGGACTTCCTAAAGGTAGCGTATCGCGCCAGATTCAGGCGCTGGAAAACCACCTCGGCATCCGCCTGCTCCACCGCACCACGCGCCGCGTCCAGCTCACCCAGGACGGTATGGTGTACTACGAGCGGGCAAAAGATTTGCTCAGCAACCTCGATGAACTGGACGGCATGTTTCAGCACGATCCTTCAAGCATCAGCGGCCGGCTGCGGGTGGACATGCCGGTCGCGGTGGCGAAAAATCTGGTTATCCCTAAGCTACCCGCCTTTTTGCAGCAGTATCCCGGCATTGAGCTGGAGCTGAGCAGCAGCGACCGGCTGGTCGACGTGATCCGCGAGGGGTTTGACTGCGTGGTGCGGGTCGGCGCGCTGAAGGATTCGGGTCTGGTCGCCCGACAGCTGGGCAAGCTGACCATCATCAACTGCGCAAGCCAGGGCTATCTGGCGCGCTTTGGCTACCCCGAGCGCCCGGACGATCTCGCCGGACATGCGCTGATCCACTACTCGGCGAACATCGGCGTGCGCCCGCAGGGGTTCGAAATGAAGGTGGATAACGCCGTCCGGTGGGTTAAAACCGGCGGCGTGCTGACGGTTAACAGCACCGAAACCTATCAGGCCGCATGCCTTGCCGGGCTGGGCATTATTCAGGCGCCGCGCATCGGCGTACGCGACGCGCTGCGCAGCGGCCAGCTGGTCGAAATCCTGCCGCAGTACCGCGCCGAGCCGATGCCGGTATCGCTTATCTATCCGCACCGTCGCAACCTCTCCCGCCGCGTGCACCTGTTTATGGAGTGGCTGACCGGGTTGCTAAAAGGCTATGTGGACTAAGGCATCGCGAGTTTTCGCCGATTATCGACGCCTTTAAGCTATAATTTTGCTTACATCTCGCTGTAAAAGAAGGAAATCGTCGCTGATGACGCCGAAAGTCAACAATGCGCTAAAGAAAGCCGCCGGGACGGCGCAAAAGGCACAGCGCCAGCCCGTCATCGCCCACCTGCTGCGCGCAACGGAGCGTTTTAACGATCGTCTGGGGAATCAGTTTGGCGCTGCCATTACCTATTTCTCGTTTTTGTCCATGATCCCTATCCTGATGGTCTCCTTTGCCGCCGCCGGTTTTGTGCTGGCGTCGCACCCGACCCTGCTGCAGGACATCTTCGATAAAATCCTGATGAACGTCAGCGATCCCACCCTCGCCGCGACGCTCAAAAGCACCATCAACACCGCGGTGCAGCAGCGTACGACGGTCGGCATCGTGGGGCTGCTTATCGCGCTCTACTCCGGCATCAACTGGATGGGCAACCTGCGGGAAGCGATCCGCGCCCAGTCCCGCGACGTCTGGGAACGGACGCCGCAGGACCGGGAGAAAATCTGGGTCCGCTATTTCCGCGATTTTGTCTCGCTTATCGGCCTGCTGCTTGCGCTGATCGTCACGCTGTCGATAACCTCCATCTCCGGCGCCGCGCAGCAGACGATTATCTCCGCCCTCTACCTCGACAGCATCGAATGGCTGAAGCCCGCCTGGCGGCTGATTGGCCTGGCGATTTCGATATTCGCCAACTATCTGCTGTTTTTCTGGATCTTCTGGCGGCTGCCGCGCCAGCGTCCGCGCAAAAAGGCGCTGATCCGCGGCACCTTTATTGCCGCGATCGGCTTTGAGGCGATCAAAATGATCATGACCTGGACGCTGCCGACGCTGGTGAAATCCCCGTCAGGCGCGGCGTTCGGTTCGGTGCTGGGGCTGATGGCGTTCTTCTATTTCTTTGCCCGGCTGACGCTGTTTTGCGCCGCATGGATAGCGACCGCCGACTATAAAGACGACCCGCAAATGCCGGGAAAAACCCAGCCCTGAACGGGCTGGCGGCCTGAAATATCAGTCCGTGCCGAATGATTAGCAGATAAATCCAGTTAGTAACTTTTATTTAACTGAAAACTGGATTTATCTGCTGTTTATAAATTTATGTGAAGCATTTCATAGAAGCGAAATTGCTGGTCTGAAAATTATCCGCTTTTTGGCTGTTTTTTATCCACACCACCCTCTTGTTACACATTGAAATATCACTTTTGCTGTGCGTAATATGACCCTTCGTTCGCCTGAAAAATAAGAAAATAGTATGCAAGCAACCGCCACAACGCTCGATAACGAACCCTCCATCGCCCCGGTAAACTCGCGTAATAAGGTGGTCGTCGCCTCGCTTATCGGTACCGCTATCGAGTTCTTCGACTTCTATATTTACGCAACCGCCGCGGTTATTGTCTTTCCGCATATCTTCTTCCCACAGGGCGACCCGGCGGCGGCGACCCTGCAGTCGCTGGCCACCTTCGCTATCGCCTTTGTCGCCCGCCCGATAGGCTCGGCGCTGTTCGGCCATTTCGGCGACCGCGTCGGACGTAAGGTGACGCTGGTCGCGTCGCTGCTGACGATGGGCATCTCGACGGTGCTTATCGGCCTGCTGCCCGGCTATGAAACCATCGGCATTCTGGCGCCAATGCTGCTGGCGCTAGCGCGCTTTGGTCAAGGTCTGGGCCTTGGCGGCGAATGGGGAGGCGCTGCGCTGCTGGCGACCGAAAACGCCCCTGCGAAGAAGCGCGCGCTGTACGGCTCGTTCCCGCAGCTTGGCGCGCCCATCGGCTTCTTCTTCGCTAACGGCACCTTCCTGCTGCTCTCCTGGCTGCTGACCGACGAGCAGTTTATGAGCTGGGGCTGGCGCGTGCCGTTTATCTTCTCGGCCGTGCTGGTCATTATCGGGCTCTATGTGCGCGTTTCCCTGCACGAAACGCCGGTCTTCGCCAAAGTGGCGGCGGCGAAAAAGCAGGTCAAAATCCCGCTCGGCACCCTGCTGAGCAAGCACCTGCGCGTCACCCTCCTCGGCACCTTCATCATGCTGGCGACCTATACGCTGTTCTACATCATGACCGTCTACTCCATGACCTACAGCACCGCCGCGGTGCCGCACGGCCTGGGGCTGCCGCGAAATGAAGTGCTGTGGATGCTGATGATGGCGGTGATTGGCTTTGGCGTGATGGTGCCGGTTGCTGGCCTGCTGGCCGACCGTTTTGGCCGTCGTAAGAGCATGATCGCTATCACCACGCTCATCATTCTGTTCGGGCTGTTTGTGTTTCAGCCGCTGCTGGGCTCCGGTCATCCGGCGCTTATCATGGCGTATCTGCTGATCGGCCTGAGCCTGATGGGGCTGACGTTCGGCCCGATGGGCGCGCTGCTGCCGGAGCTGTTCCCGACGGAAGTGCGCTATACCGGCGCGTCATTCTCGTACAACGTCTCGTCGATTCTGGGCGCGTCGGTTGCGCCCTATATTGCGGCGTGGCTGCAGGGAAACTGGGGCCTGGCGTATGTCGGCTACTATCTGGCCAGTATGGCGGTGCTGACGCTGATTGCGCTGGTGCTGACCCACGAAACGCGGCATCAGTCGCTGTAATCCGCCTGAGACCCTCACCCTGGCGCAGCGGCGCGGCATGAGGGTTTCAGACCAGCTTCAGCATCACGTTTTCAAGCGTCGCAAGCGGAACCGGGCGCGACAGGAAATAGCCCTGCGCCGCAAAGGCCGGGGACTGCTGAACGTCGCGCCACTCTTCCAGCGTCTCAACGCCTTCGACAATCACGCCCTGGCAATAGCGGTTCATCAGCTGCAGCAGCAGGATAAAGAGATTGCGCCCCTCCGGGGTTTTCCGCAGCATGATGAACAGATCGCGCGCGACTTTGATGTAGTCGTAATGCACCTCGCTCAGGGCGGAAAAGTTCGCCATCCCGGTACCGAAGTCATCCAGCCACAGCGGACCAAACTCGCAGATAGAGGCGATGGTGGAGTCCTGCGGCAGGCGCACATGCTCGACCAGCTCAAAGCGCAGCCAGGGCGTTGCCCTGATTTGCGCCAGCAGCTGCGGCTCCTGGCGCATCGCCATCAGCGTCGGGCCGTCCACGTTCACCGAGGCCAGAACGTCATTGTCTTCGAAGAAGCGCTGCTTTTCATTCAGCGCCGCCAGCTGCTCTTTTATCACATCAATACGCTGGCGAACCGCAACCTCCGAGAAGTAGCGATCGGGAGCGATCCGCTGGCCCGGGCGCTCGGGATGGGTAACCACCGTTAGCACCTCGATGGCCATCAGGCGACCGTCGGTTTTGTAGATCGGCTGGTAAGTATAAGCACGCTCACACTCCAGCCAGTAGCACCGCTCCTGCAGGCTTTCGAGACCTGGGTCGGGAATGCTTAGCTGTTGGATAACCTGCTTTAACTTCATCTCAGCTGTCCTGTTGAAAGGGATAAATCCGTCGAAACTCGTCATTGGGTTATCGGCGGCGGCATTGAGAACTTTATGTTCAACGCGGCCATTTTCCGTATCCGCGGCGGGAGAAAATGGAAGGAATACGCGTTAGCTCAAAAAAAATAATGGAACGCCGTTTTAATATGGTTGACCATAAAATTCTCGCAGCGCACACTAGCGCTACTTTTTGCATCAGAACCGGGTTGAAGACTATGTCCAGGAAAATTGCCGTGATCGGCGAATGCATGATTGAGCTGTCTGAAAAAGGGGCGGCGGTAAACCGTGGGTTCGGCGGAGATACACTCAACACCTCCGTGTACATCGCCCGCCAGGTCGACCCTGCCGCGCTGCACGTGGACTATGTGACCGCACTGGGCACCGACAGCTTCAGCCAGCAGATGCTTGACGCCTGGCAGGGCGAACGCGTCGGCACCGAACTGATTCAGCGTATGGAAAACCGCCTGCCGGGGCTCTACTACATCGAAACTGACGATACCGGCGAGCGCACCTTCTACTACTGGCGCAACGAAGCGGCGGCAAAATTCTGGCTGGAGAGCGAGCAGTCCGCCGCGATTTGCGAAACGCTGGCCACCTTTGACTACCTGTATCTCAGCGGAATAAGCCTCGCGATCCTCAGCCCTACCAGCCGCGACAAGCTGCTGTCCTTGCTGCGCGAATGCCGCGCCAACGGCGGCAAGGTGATTTTCGATAACAACTACCGTCCGCGCCTGTGGGCCAGCCGCGAAGAGACGCAGCAGGTGTACCAGCAGATGCTGCAGTGCACCGATATCGCCTTCCTGACGCTGGATGACGAAGATGCGCTGTGGGGAGAAAAACCGGTCGATGACGTTATTGCCCGCACCCAGGCGGCTGGCGTGACGGAAGTGGTGATTAAGCGCGGCGCCGACGCCTGCCTGGTGGCAATTGCCGGCGAAGCGGTGATTGAGGTGCCCGCAGTGAAGCTGCCGAAAGAGAAAGTGGTGGATACCACGGCGGCAGGCGACTCCTTCAGCGCCGGTTATCTGGCGGTACGCCTGACCGGCGGCGATGCCGCATCCGCCGCGGCGCGCGGCCATCTGACCGCGAGTACGGTGATTCAGTATCGCGGCGCGATTATCCCGCGCGAGGCGATGCCGCGTTAAGCAACGCAGGCCCTCTTCCTTACGGGAGAGGGCCTGGCGCTAAGGGGAGTTACTGCGCTGGCGGCGTATCCGTGACGTTCTGGTGCGCATCATCGCTGACGGCGGGCGCCGCGGCGGCGGATTGCACCATCAGCTTGTCCCAGATTGCCTGCAGATCCTTCATGTTATATTCCGGTTCCCCTTTCGGCTGCTGCAGCACCAGCGCCATTTCCTGCGACAGCTGCTGGCGCAGATCCTGGTTGAGCTGCTCAAGGGTTAACGAACTGAGGAACTCCTGGCGCAGCTTCTGGTACTGCTCCGGCGCGATATCCACCACCTGATTTTGCAGCGCACGAAGACGCTGGCTGATCAGAATATCGGTATTGGTGCGCGCATAGGTGGCAAACAGCTTCTGCAGCTCCCGATCCTTCTGCGCAATCAGCGCATTAAACTCTTCTTCCGGCAGACCCGCACTGCGAACCTTCGCCAGCTCGCGGGTGACCAGCCCCAGGTTGTTTTCCAGCTTCTCGGTTGGAGAATCGACGTTGATGGCGCACTGCGCGCGCAGGTACAGCACGCGGCAGTCAAAGCCGATGCCGATATCCTTCACATTGTTCTTGCTCAGGTTCTGCTGTACGTGCCAGAACAGCGCCTCGCGCGCGAGGTCGGCGCGCCAGTAGCGCTGCAGCGCGGCGGAATCACGGATTGGCGTCCACGGGCCGTCCCACATAATGGAGAGCCGGTCCTGGCGCACCGCATCGGTCATGATGCTGACGGCCTGCGGTGGTAGCGGCGCCAGCGCGGGCACCGCCGCAGGCGTTTCGCGTTTGCCCTTCAGCTCGCCGAAGATTTTATTGATTTGCTCAGCCACGCTGCGGCTGTCGACGTTGCCCACGACGAGAAGCGTCATGGCGTCAGGGGTATACCATTTGTCGTAGAACGCTTTCAGCTGCTCCACATCGACCGGCTGCTTCAGCGGTTCCGCCGGATCGTGCCCCAGCATGGTCGACCCTTTCAGACGATAGCGCCACCAGCCCTCTTTCGGGTCCAGGGGCCAGGTCGCCACCATATCTGCGCCGCCCAGCGCATGCTTAACCGCTTCCGGAGTGATGGTCAGCTTGCCGTTGGCGTCGGCAAGCCAGGTCAGCGCCTCTTTCAGCAGGTCATTGCGGCTGTTCGGCAGGCTGAGGTTAAACTGGGTGAAATCATAGGAGACAACGGCGGGCGGCATCGGGTGCTGAGGGTCGATCCCCTGCTGCCACAGCGATCGCGCCTGCATGGTCGGTAAACTGCCGCTCTGCGTTAACGCAAGGCGGGGAATAAAGTGGCTGTAGCCGCTCTGGCGCGCGCTTTCGCTCAGGGCGCCGATGTTGATTTGAAGGCGGATCTCAACACGATCGCTGGGACGCTGAGGCGTTGTCAGCACCTGCCACTGGAGACCGTTCGCCAGTGTTCCCTGTTGCCATGCCGGGTCTGGCTGGAGCGCTTCTGCCTGCGCGTAGCCAGCCGCCGCCATAATCAGCAAACCGCCAGCAACGAGTCGAATTTTTGTGCCCTGCATGTGAACCCCTGATCAACAATCCTGGTTATAAAAACAACTCACTATCAAAATGATGAGTTAAATACGTCGTTTAGACCGTACAAACGGCAAAAAGTCACACGTTTGTCGAAAAATAACGTCAATTATGCGCAGGAGCCCGCAGTCCATCAAGGGACTGCGGGCAGATTACAGAGGTAAGTGGCGGAATTAAGAGGATAATCCGTGCGGTTTTTCACTCGGAGTACGATTATTCAGCACATCGTCCAGCTTTTTGCTGTCCAGCTCTTTCACCCATTTTGCGACGACCACCGTCGCAACGCCGTTGCCCACCAGGTTGGTCAGCGCGCGCGCTTCCGACATAAAGCGGTCAATACCGAGGATCAGCGCAAGGCCAGCCACCGGCAGATGTCCGACGGCGGAAATGGTCGCCGCCAGCACGATAAAGCCGCTACCGGTCACGCCCGCCGCCCCTTTAGAGGAGAGCAGCAGCACCACCAGCAGGGTTATCTGGTGAAAGATATCCATATGGCTGTTCGTCGCCTGCGCGATAAACACCGCCGCCATAGTCAGGTATATCGACGTCCCGTCAAGGTTGAACGAGTAGCCGGTCGGAATGACCAGGCCGACCACCGACTTGCGGCAGCCCAGCTTTTCCATCTTATCGAGCATGCGCGGCAGCGCGGACTCGGAAGAGGAGGTCCCCAGCACGATCAGCAGCTCTTCTTTGATGTAGCGGATAAATTTGAAAATGCTGAAGCCCGTCACGCGGGCGATTGAGCCCAGCACCAGCACCACAAACAGAATACAGGTGATGTAGAAGCAGATAATCAGCTGCCCCAGCTGCACCAGCGTGCCTACGCCGTATTTGCCGATGGTGAAAGCCATCGCGCCGAACGCGCCGATCGGCGCCAGACGCATCACCATGTTGATGATGCCGAAAATCACCTGCGAGAAGCTTTCGATCACGTTAAAAATCAGCTGCCCTTTACTGCCAAGGCGATGCAGAGCGAAGCCAAACAGTACGGCAAACATCAGCACCTGCAGGATATTGCCGCTGGCAAACGCGCCGATCACGCTTGAAGGGATAATATCCAGCAAGAATGCGACCACGCCCTGGTCTTTCGCCTGCTCGGCATAGACCGCGACGGCGTGCGCATCCAGGGTCGCCGGATCGACGTTCATCCCGGCGCCTGGCTGTACCAGGTTGACGATGATAAGGCCGATAATCAGCGCCAGCGTACTGACCACTTCGAAATACAACAGCGCAACCGCTCCGGTACGCCCCACGGCCTTCATGCTTTCCATACCCGCGATGCCGGTGACGACGGTACAGAAAATGACCGGTGCAATAATCATTTTAATGAGCTTAACGAAGGCATCGCCAAACGGTTTCATTTGCGCGCCCAACTCCGGGTAGAAGTGGCCGAGCAGAATACCGACGGCGATAGCTGTTAAGACCTGGAAATAGAGGCTTTTAAACAGAGAGGTTTTCATAGGATGTCCTTAAGGTAAAACCACAGGCCATGTAGGGTTTTTCAGCCTGCGGCTTTAAAATAACATCCACGAAACACTACAGAAACATTCAATTACAGAAATGTTAAAAAATTTGAGCTGACTCGCACAAGCGCGTAACGAATTACACGTTTTCATCCTCTCCCGCCAGGCTGAGGTACTTTTGCTCAAAGGTTTCCAGCGGCACGGCGCGGGCAAACAGGAACCCCTGGGCGCAGTCGACGCCCGCCGCCTTCAGCCAGTCGTACTGCGACTGCGTCTCCACGCCCTCCGCCACAATGCTGAGGCTGAGGCTGCGCGCCAGCTGGATTATTGCAGCCACCATGCTGGCGTCCTCCGGCAGGGACTCCACAAAGACCCGGTCAATCTTCAGAATATCCACCGGCAGCGATTTCATATGCTGCAGCTGACGCAGCCCGGCATAGCCCATCCCAAAGTCATCCAGCGCTATCTGTACCCCGGCATTGCGCAGCGGGCGCAGAATGGCGACTGCGGCCTTCGGGTCGTCAATACGGCGGCTCTCGGTCACCTCCAGCACCAGCGTGTTCGGGGCGATACGGTAACGGTTCATCAGCTCCAGCATGTCCGACACCATGTTTTCATGCAGCAGCTGCAAAGCGGAAAGGTTGACCGACAGCGGCAGCATTATGCCGCGGCTCTGCCACGCCGCCAGCAGACGGCAGGACTCCTCCAGCACCCAGTAGCCCACGGTCACCATCAGGCCGCAGTTTTCAATCCTGTCGATAAGGTCGCAGGGCAGCGCCCAGCTACCGTCCGGCTGCCGCTGGCGTAACAGCACCTCAGCGCTGCAGACTTCACCGGTGGCGATATTGACCTGCGGCTGCAGCCACAGGGCGAACTGATGGTTATCCAGCGCCAGCAGGATATCGTTCTCTTCCGTCAATCGACGCTGCGCTTTCTCCATCTCTTCCGGGTCAAAAAACTCTATCTGATTCTTACCCTTGCGCCGCGCGGTAAAGGCCGCCGAAAAGGCCCGGCGATACAGCTGTTCGGCGCTGAGTTCGCCGTGGAACATGGCGATACCGACGCTGGCGCTGGGTCGCAGCTGAATGCCCTGGAGCGGCAAACGCTCATTAATGATAGTGAGCACTTGCTTACCTAATGTGATCGCCTGCCAGGACTCGGTGACGCCTTTGGCCAGAATGGCAAAATCGTAGCCGCTGGCCTGCGCCAGCATCATTTGCGGAGAAATCACCCCACGCAGCTTCTCCACCAGGGTCAGCAGCAGCATCTCGCGCTGCGTCTCCTTCAGCACGCCTGCCGTGTCCTGCAGCGTTTCGCAGGCGATAACCATCAGCGCCGTCGACTCCTTACGGGCGACGGCCTGGTCCAGCATCGCCAGCAGGAAGGCCTTGTTCGGTAGCTCAGACACCGGATAACGGGTCGCGTGGCTGCCTGCCTCTTCGTGCTGGCGCAGCAGGTACTGCTGGTTCCGGTTGTAGCTGCGCACCAGCATGCCAATCTCATCGTCATGATGCAGACGCGGCAGCGCCAGCTGATGGCCGACGCGGTCCATCGGCATGACGTCGTTAATCTCGCGGGCAATCGCGCGCAGCGGGCGCACCACGAGCCGGTTGATGCACCAGGTGATCGCCACGGTGAGCATCAGCACCAAAAGTAAGTAAGCAGTCACTAACGTTGCAAGCGCGCTCATCACAAACTGATACATGCGATACGAGTCGGACTGCAGCAGCAGGTAGGCAATAGGCTGCGGGTTGGCCGGACGCTCCAGCGAATAAATCGGCAGCGAAATCTGCACCGGCAGCTCAAAAATGCGGGTCACCATCACCGGAACGGGCCGCTCCGGAATAAAGCGAATACGCAGCGCCTGGAACTGATTCGGCAGCACCACGTCGGCGCGGCTGGCGACGCCGGCAGGCTGAATGCGGCCCAGAATCGCCTCCGCGTCCGGGATATCGCCTTTGAGGATCGCCGCAGACAGCGGCTCGCGCACCGAACGGGCGATGCTTTCCAGCTGCGTCGCGGTGGTAAAGCGGCTCTGCTGCACGAAGTGAAACAGCAGAATGAAGCAAAAAATAAAGGCAAACACCATGGTGACGCCTGCCACCATAGCCATCTGTTTAATTGTGAGTGAGCGGCTTACGCGCAATGTAACTCTCCCCAGAGTAAAACCTCGCCCTGCGGCACATCACGGAACGAGCCCAGGCAGCTTTACGCCGGGTAGCATAGTCAGACCCGGCGTAAAGTGATTAGCGGCACATTATACGTCAAGAGAGCGCATACGGAGACAGGAGATCGCGTATTTAGGGCTATTCTGTTACCAGTCCGCATAAGGGATGAGCGGCCGCGGCGGCATATCCAGATCTCCCTGCCAGCCTGCGGCGGAATAACGGATATAGAGCAGCGCATGGCTCGGGGTATAATCCTTCGCCTGCTGAATGTCGATTGCCGTTCCGATAAACCAGTTTGAGGTCAGACGGCGTTCTATCAGCGCGCGGGCGGTGTAGCCAAACCCGCTGCTGCTGCTGGCATTTTCAAACTCGTTGCTGGCCTCATCGCGATATTGCGCCGGCACCAGATTGAGCAGCGGATATTTCGCCTGCCTGCTGGTGTGCGACTGCGACCACGATACCGACCCGCCAAGCTCCCACGACCAGTTTTCCGTCCGCTGCCGCCAGTAGACCGGCACGGCGAACGACAAATACTGCTGAGGGCTGTAATAGCCGCCCTGACCGAGGGTGTAGCCGCTCAGATCCTTATCGTAGTGCCAGATCATATTATTGAGGCCGACGGTGACGCGGCGGTTATTTTCGTTAATGATCTTGTAGTAATAACCGGCCATCCAGCGCACGCGCCAGTTGTCCTCCACGTTTTGACCGGTCAGCGAGTCCGCGCTCAGGGACGCCCAGACGCCGTTGGCAGCCCCCTTGTCATAGCTCAGGCTGATGCCGCCGCCGTCGGCCCGCACGCCGCCCCAGGTCGTGCCGGAGTGGCCGTCGTTATCGTTGTCCGTCTGCCCGCCAAACGCCAGCAGAGAGCTGGAGATCGGTCGACGGTGGCCCTCGACGGTATAGCCCAACGGTCCGAGGCTGTTGCTGTAGCTCAGGCCGCCCACAACATCCACCACGTTGAAGCCAATCGGCGTGGTGCCGATGTCCATATTCCAGGTATTGTTATACCAGCCCACCGCGACGCTTGCGCCGTTATCGCTCTGGTTTTTACTGCCGCCGAAGCAGGTCGCCAGATCGCAGGTGCCCCAGCTCGGCGAATAGCCGCCATTGCTTTTGGTGGAGAAGCTGCCGGCGTTCATGTTCACATAGTCGGTACGGAAAAACATCCGCCCGTCCGACAGCGGCGCATCCACCTGCAGCATGGTGGTATGCGCTTTCAGATCGGAATAGCCGCCCGTGCCGCTGGAGCCCCAGTAGTCATGCTCAAGCGTGACGTTCACGTCCTGCTGGCGATACAGGTCGGCGGCATCGCTGCGTACGCCGCGTTTAAGCCAGTCATCCTGCTCGTCATTGCGGGTAAGACGCGTAAAGGTGTCGTTATCCTGCGGCCGCGTCGGGGTTATCCTGGTCGCCACCATCGCGTCCTTATAGCTGTCCAGTCCCTGCTGTGGATTACCGTTTTTCGCCTGCAGGCGGGCGCTATCGCGCAGCACCATCGCGCTTTCCATTGACGGCGGCTGCGCTTTCGCCTGCGGCGCGATAGCGCTGAAAATCTGCTCCGCCTGCGCGGTATCGCCAAGCGCCGCATACACCAGCGCGATGCGCCGCTGCATATTGATTGAACGCGGCGCGTCAGGGGTGGGCGCTTTCAGCTTCGCCAGCTGTTCCCGCGCGGTGGTCGAATTGCCGTCTTCGCTGTACACCTCCGCAAGCCCAAGATGCGCATCGTCGTTACCGGCGTCTTTCGCCAGCACGGCGTTATATTCGCTGATGGCGGTTTGCGTATCGCCGCGCTGCTGCGCCCAGTCGGCGAGCGTCAGGTCGTAGCGCGTGGACGGCGGCTGCTGTTTGAGCAGCGCGATAGCCTGCGCCTCGTGGCCGCTGTCGTGCAGCAGGTTCGCCTGCTGTAGTACCTGTCCTGCCTGCAGGCGATCGGCCAGCTCCTGGATATTGCTGTTCCACTGGCTGCGCGGCAGCGCGTTGAGGTGCGACAGCGCCGCCAGATCCTGATTGTTGCCAGACAAATACAGCGCGTAAGCGTAAACCTGGTCCGGATCACCGGATTTCTTGCGCGCCAGAGCAAGCATCAGGTTATCCGCTTCCGTCCGCTGTCCGGCCGCCGACAGATCTTTCGCCAGCCGGTAGGTAACCCAGACGCTGTCCGGATCAAGCGCCAGGCGACGGCGCTGAACGTCAGCCGCCTGCGCCCAGCGCCCCTGGTTCTCCAGCGCTTCCGCCTGCTGAGACAGGCGCTCATTGGTCAGACTGCGCTCAATATCATCGATACTGCGCCGCTGGCTGGCCGACAGGCTGTTGATAAACGCGGTGGCCTTCTCCGGCGACTGCGCCCGATAAACGTTCGCCAGCCCGCGTACGGCGTTGCTATTGCCACGATCCATACGCAGCGCCTGGGTATAGTAGCGCTCGGCGGTCGCGTTATCCTTGCGCGCGGCGGCCACATCGCCCAGCCCCAGCACGGCATAGCTGTCGGTATTGTCCACCCGCTGCGCCTGGCTGTAGTAACGCTGGGCCTGATCCGGGTTGTTGGCCTTCAGGGCCTCGTCGCCCTGCTTTATCAGCAGCCAGTAGCGGTTGGTTTTCAGCAGGCTGTCCCATTTGCTGCGGTTAGGGCTCTGCGGGTCCATGGCGATGGCTTTTTCAAACTGGGCGACGGCGCGGGCGCGATCGCCGCGCTGCGAGTAGGCCTGCCCCAGCGCGCCGACGGCTTCGCTGTCGTTGTGGTTGCTGTTGACCGCCTGCTGCAGTTCCGACACGGCTTTTCCGCCCTGCCCGGCGTCAACGGCGGCCAGCCCTTCGGCCTTAGCCCGAAAGCCCGGGTCGGCCAGCTGTTTTTGCTGGCTCGCCAGCAGCCCGCGCGCCTCATTCGACACCTCGCCCTCGGTAAACACGGTCAAAAAGCGCTGCAGCGACTGCACGCTGGCCTGGCTTACCGGCTGGTTTTTAATTTGATCGTACCAGATGTCCGCCGCCGTGTTGCGCCCGCCGCCAGAGCGCGACATCTGTTCAAGCACCGCAAATCCTTCGTCGCGCCGGTTATCGGCAAACAGCATTTTCGCCAGCGTCGCCTGCAGCTGGGTGTTGCCCGGCATCCGCACGTTAATTTTCTTCAGTTGGTTAATCGCGTCGTTGTGGCGCGCCGGCAGACGGGCGACCGCGCTCCAGTACTCAACGGCCAAATCGCCGTCCGGCGGCTGGCCGGCAAAAATCTTGTCATACAGCGCTACCCCTTCCGGCACATGCCCGGCCGCGACCTGTAGACGCGCCTGCTGCAGCGCCTGGCGGCCGTCTTCTGTCGACAGCTGCATATCGCTTTGCGAGGCGCGATACGCATCGGAATCCGGCGCCAGCTGTTTTAAGCGATCCAGCTGCTTTTGCGCCCCGGCTTTGTCGCCCTGGCGCAGCAGATAACGCAAACGCGCTGCTATCACCTGCGGATCGTTCGGCGCAATAAGCTCCAGGCGATACAGCGACTGACGCACCAGATCGTCACGCTTGCTGGCCTCGCCGAGCCTGACCTGCTCCAGCAGTTGCTGTTGTGCGGAAGGCGTCGCGGCCCAGGCGGCTGGCAACAGCGTCAGGCCGAGCGAGAGGCTGAGTAGACTTACTGTGAACTTGCGCATTCCTGGCCCCAGTCTGGTTGTAATTCACCGCGAGCGGTGAAACGATAACGGCGCTGATCCCATCCTTGCCCGAAAAGGGTCAGAACATAATTGTAATAGGCGTTCGCGCCGGGGAAGTTATCCGCAACGCGCTGACGCTGAACGGCCTGCGCGTCGCGATCCTGCAAAAAGGGCAGCAGCGCGGCGGAAAAGCCGACCGGCCCGTTGCCGGTCGCATTCCCGGTCGCAACGTCCACTTTCTCCGGCGGCAGCCCGTCCCGGACCGTCTGCGCGGACATGGCGTTGAATTTGGCCAGCAGGCGGGATTTTTGCGGGTCGTCGTTATGCAGCATGCCGACCCACAGATACACGCGGATAGCGTCGTAGCTGCCTACCAGCCCTTTATCCTGTTTCAGCTGCCAGCCGCCCTTTTTGTCATAGCGCACCCAGTCCGGCGCAAACCCTTTTGGCGCGGTTTTCAGCAGCAGGCGCAGGTTGGTTTGCTGTATCGCCGGCCACGGCGCGCCGGCGCGCGCGAAGTAGCGGGCGAGCTGCGGCGGCAGGTAGCTGGGGTTCAGACGCCAGCCCTTATCGTCGGCGAAGCCCACCTTGCCCGGCAGCAGCACCGCGCCCAGTTTGGGGATCGTGACGACCTCCTCCGCAGCGATACGCGCCAGCAGCGCTTTGCCGGTATCGCTGTACTGCGGCATCTTCCACAGCCGCCCAGCTTCCATCAGCGACCAGGCAATCCACAAATCCGCATCCGATGCGGAGTTGCTGTCAATAACCGTCCAGCGGTCGGCCTCTTTTTGGCCCCATAGCCATGCGGGAATATGGGCGTGCAAATCGCCTGCCGCGAGGTTGTTTTGCGTCCAGTCAAGCAGAGTAGCGAACGCTGCGCGGTCGTTAGCGACCAGCGCGAAGAACAGCGCATAGCTCTGTCCTTCGGAGGTGGTGATTTTCCGCGGGTCGCTCGGGTCGATAACTCTCCCGCCGTCGCTGATATAGTCGGTTTTAAACTGCTCCCACGCGGGCCAGCTGCAGGCGGCATGCGCCTGCAACGTGACCAGCATCAGTAGCGCCAGTCCTGCCCGGCGTACAACGTTCATCATGATTTACTCGTCATCGGGATCCAGGCGACGACGGCTGATGATGCGCAGCAGACGCCACAGCACCCACGCCAGCAGCACCACGCTGATTGCCGCCAGAATCGCGAGCAGGATCGGGTGATTAGAGAGCGCAAACCAGACGCGTTCGAACCAGGGCAGATGGCCTACGTAGTACACATCGCCCACGCGCAGGCTGTTTACGCCGGACTCACGGATAACCGAAACAGAACCGAACATCACCGCGCGCTTGCCGCTGTCTCTGAGCGCATCATTCAGCAGCTCAGAACCGCGCGAGCTGTCGGCCATCAGCGCAATCACGCTACGCTCATCGTTATACGGCGACTGAAAGCCAATCACCGCCGCCATCGGGCCGGAGGACGACACGGTGGTTTTGGTGTCCGGCTGACGATCGTTCTCATCGACGTTAACCGTCGGCAAATCATTATGGCGCGCCGGAGTTTTCACCCAGCTTTTGGTCGCTTCCACCAGCATATCTATCTTGCTGTCGTCCTTCAGCGCCGGCGGAATGGTGCCGATCATCATGATATCGACATCCTTATTCGCCACCTGGCCGATGTCGTTCACCAGGGTCATATTCACCGCCGGGAAGCCGGTCTGGCCGCCGATGGTGCCGACAGTTTCCAGCAGTGTATTCATCTGATCCTGGGTCGGCGCGCCCGGCATCACAATGGCGGAGTCCGAGAGGTCGGCCATCCGGCTGAACGGGAAGCCCGCGTTGGCGAACGCGCGCAGGTCCGGCATCGCCAGGAAGTGGTAGTAGTTGGAGAAGTCGATCGTCGAGTCGTCGGCAATCACCACATGATTCTGTATCGGCTGGAAGGTGATACAGTTTTCGACGGTTCCGCCCGGCATCGGGTTGGTGTACTGGAAGTCAAAGCGCAGCTGGTTTGCCGCCCCCAGACGCAGCGCCGGAATCGACACATCGGTCTTTCCGTCCAGCAGCCCCTGCACCACCGGCAGACGCAGCAGCAGGCTGTTGATCTCCTGGGTGCTGCTCAGGCTGTAGGACTGCAGGAACTGGTTGTTCAGGTTGATATCCATGCGCGAGCTGTCTTTTAACGGCGGCATGGTGTAACGGTATTTCAGATCCATATCGATACCGTTGCTGCGCAGCAGGTACAGATCCGGCGGTAAATTGATTGTCAGGTTAATCGGATACGGTTCGAGACCGCTCGACTGCAGCTGCTGCTCGTAGGTTTTCAGCTCGCCGAAGGTCACCGGCCTGTCAGTGTGGATCCAGTTCGGCGCATCGTAAGGCTTACGCGCCAGCAGAGGCTTAACCTCATCGACGGTCACGCTGCTGCCGCGGAACAGAATGCTGCCCTGGGCTATCCCCTTCGCCGCCTGCAGCAAATCGTCGTCATTACGGCCAAACACCACCAACAGCTTCACGTACGGCTTGTCCGGATGGTTGATCATGGTGATGGTGGGCGCGTTGACCTGCGGGTAATCGCGCAGGAAGTCCGGGCGCTTATCGTTGGTGGCGAAGACTATCGCATTGCTCTCCGGCAAGGCGTTGTACAGCACCGGGAAAGTCTGGCCGCGCCAGCCCGCCAGGGAGCCAAACCACGAAGCCACAATTGCCGCCGCCTTCTGCTGCGGGAGATCCGGCGTACCGGCAAACACCATCGGCAGCGTCATCGGACGGTTGTCGCGGGAGTCAAAAAACGGCACCGGGAAATAAGACAGATCGTTTTGCACGTTGAGCGTTTGCAGCGTCATCGTGAGCGAGCTGTCGCGCCCGATGTCCATCCACAGGGTGTTGCTGGCCGGGTTTTCGCACACATCTCGATAGTGGCCGACAAACTCCAGCCGCACGTTGTTGAGATCGCTGATGTACAGCGGGTCAATCGGCATCTGGGCAGCGACTTTTTTCCCCAGTTGCTCTTTGGTCACCGGCAGCACGCCCATCAGCTCATCGTTGAGATAGACCTTCAGCTGCGACTGCACAGGAATCAGCGACGGCGACGGGGTGTACACCAGGTTCAGCATCGCTTTCGATGCCACCTCATCGCTGCGCATACCGAACTGCACCCGCCCCGTCGGACTTACCCCGCGCAGCGCCATGCTGCCCGGCGCCGGAGCAATCTGGGCAAAACTCAGCTTAACGTCACGCGACGGGGTATTTTCCACGACGACGGGTGCCGCCATTGCCGCATTGCCGCTTGCCGGATCGGCTGCGACAGGCGTTGCTGGCGCCGAATCAGACGTGGGTTCGGCCCAGGTACTCACCGGGAGTAAACATCCCATTCCTACTGCCGCTGCGCAAATCCAGGAAAGTTTTCTTTTCATCGTGTAATCATCATTGTTGAGCGATAACCGGTTCCGAAAGCGTCTCTTTCACCGTGCGTTCCGGGCGGCGGGGAATAAACGACACCACCCAGCTGATCAGCGCGATAAGCGACCGGAAAATGTATTTCACTGAAGAAGGAGCAAACTCGGCAAGATGACGGTATCCCCGGAACCCCAGTTTCAGAATGTCCAGCAGGCTTTCCAGCGGCTTGTCTTCCGGAAAGCTGTCCTGCCACAGCGCCCAGGTATCGGCGCGGGCGAACGTACACTGCACAAAATTGATATGCTGGCGAGTAGAGAGCGGCAGCAGCTGCAGACCGATCTCACTGCCGGACACGCGCATGACCTTCGTCGGGAACGCATACTCCTGCTGCCCGCGTTTGAGCAACAGCTGTACGTTTTGCCCCTCAAGCACCTGCGCCTGACCGTTAATTCTGACGCCCACGCCGCCGTCGGAGAAATCATGCAGCGTGCAGGAGAACAGATGGCCGTCCTCACGGGCGATCGCCGCCGGCATCGACATTTCGACGCGGTGGGAGCGGCGCACCTGCTTGCTTTCGACCGACACCGCCACCGCCCCGCCGAGGATAATCAGGTTATAGAACACCCACAGCAGGCTGACCCACACCGTCAGAACCTCATTCTCCGGGCCGTAGAAGTGACGCCAGATGCCGACCGCTACCCCCAGCAGGTTGAGCAGCACCAGGTAGAGATAGGGCTTAGAGATAACCCAGTCCACGTACTCTTCCTTGACCAGACCGCCCTTCGCCGTGACGTTAAACTTGCCGATTTTCGGGTTGATCAGCGCCACCATGGTCGGCGGCGCGATATACCAGGCCAGCACGGTTTCGTAGATTTCACTCCAGAAAGAGTGGCGGTATTTCCCCTGAATTCGCGAGTTGGTGAGGCTTGCGTGGATCATATGCGGCAGCACGAACAGCGCAATCATCAGCGCCGGGGCGTAGATGATGTACGCATGAAACAGCAGGAACGCCAGCGGCGCGGTCAGGAAAACCAGCCGCGGCACCCCGGACAAAAAGTGCAGCATGGCGTTGGCGTAGCAGATCCGCTGAGGCAGCTTCAGCCCTTTGCCGAACAGCGGGTTATCGGTACGGAAAATTTGCACCATCCCGCGCGCCCAGCGGATGCGCTGGCCAATGTGCGCCGACAGGCTTTCCGTCGCCAGCCCTGCCGCCTGCGGGATGCGCATATAGGCCGAGGTGTAGCCCAGCCGGTGCAGGCGCAGCGACGTGTGGGCGTCTTCGGTGACCGTTTCTACGGCGATACCGCCAATCCGGTCCAGCGGCTCACGGCGGATAACCGCGCAGGAGCCGCAGAAAAAGGTCGCATCCCACATGTCGTTTCCGTCCTGCACCAGGCCGTAGAACAACGTGCCTTCGTTCGGCGTTTTGCGAAAACGCCCCAGGTTGCGCTCAAACGGGTCCGGCGAGAAGAAGTGGTGCGGCGTCTGCATGACCGCCAGCTTTTCGTCCTTGCGGAACCAGCCCATGGTCATTTGCAGGAAAGAGCGCGTCGGGACGTGGTCGCAGTCGAAAATGGCGACAAACTCGCCTTTCGCCATCTTCAGCGCGTTGTTGATGTTGCCCGCCTTAGCGTGCTCATGCGAGGTACGGGCGATATATTCCACCCCAACGTCTTTGGCGAACTGCCGGAACTCCTCACGACCGCCGTCATCGAGGATCCAGATAGTCAGTTTGTCCTTCGGCCAGTCGATACCAAGAGAGGCGTAAATGGTGTTTTTCACCACGTTCAGATCTTCGTTATAGGTCGGGACGAAGATATCGACGGTCGGCCAGTCGGACATTTTCTCCGGCAGCGGCACCGGATGACGGTTCAGCGGCCAGATAATCTGAAAATAGCCGAACACCAGTACAATCCAGGCATAGGTTTCGGCAAACAGCAGGATAAGCCCGAAAGTGAGGCTCAGCGGATCGTTCCAGTTCAGCGTCGAGGTGTAGCGCCACCAGATATAGCGGCACGAAACCGTCAGCGAGAGCACGATAAGCATCAGCGACGGGAAACGTCCCGGGATACGCCGCACCATCAGCGCAACGCCCCAAAGCAGCAGCAGGAAGACGAACTGCGACAGCGGGTTAAACGGCTGGGTAATGCAGACCAGCGCCAGCACCAGCGAAAAGAACACCACCACGCCGAGGATAATTTTGCGCAGCCTCGGGCTCAGGTGCGCCAGCTCTTTTTTGTGGTCGAGGTGACCGGTTTTATGCGTGAACCTGTCCGGCAGCGTCTCCATCCACTGATGATATCGACCGCGCAGCCCTTCCAGCGCCGCCAGGGCGCGCCAGTCCGTTTTCTGCTTCTCCACCGGCGGACGGCTGGTCAACAGCCACAGGCTCTGCAGCAGATAGCGGATCGGGTCGAGAGGACGAGGACGATGGGGATTGATATGCGGAAAATACGTCGCATGGTGGTCGCGAATGCGCTGCCAGCGCGGATTCTCGAGAGGAAAGACGATCCAGGCAAGCGCCGCCCACAGGCAGCCCAGCGTCGCGCCGAGGCGGGTCGCGCGGTGGCGACGGTAATCCTGATAGCGCCGCCGCAGGCTGGCTGCGGCCTCTGGAGCGAGCAGCAGGGCGCTAAGGCGAATCATGATGGTTTCCCCGCCTGCGCGTAGTGCAGCAGACACCAGTTCGCCAGGGTGACCATTTCCTCTGCGGACAATGCATCGCCGCGGTACTCGCCGACCGGCTGCTTCGCCGCCAGGCACTCCGCCATCGCTTCATCCCGGTGGATCACCAGCGGCAGAATCTGCGTCTGGCTTTCCAGCCAGACGCGGTACAGGTCGTCCTGCACCTGGCTGCCGATGCGCAGATCGTTTATCAGCACGCGTCCGTTCGCGGGCATCACCTGCTGATGCAGGCGGATATGGCAGTTGGCATCGGGCCTGACCACCGTCAGCACGTGGTGACAGGCCGCAATCAGCGACTGCGTCCATGGCGTAAACCCGTGCGGAATGTCGAGCAGGATCCATTGATAGTGGTTCAGATGCTGCAGGGTCGTCACGATTCCGGTGAGCTTGTGGAGTACTGACGCCATCTCGTCAGAATGGACATGTAAACGTTCGGCGGGCGTCAGCTGGCCGAAGGGCAAAAAATCGATCTGCGACGTGTAGCGCATCCCCGCGCTGCGCCAGTCGCCGCCGTCGATAAGCGCCCGCGCCCAGCCGCCGCGATGGTGCAACGCGTCATTAAAAAACAGGCGCAGTAAATTATCCGGACAGGCATCGACGATAATGACCGACTCGCCAAGCGTTTGTAATGCCCAGCCGAGCGCCGCGGCTACCGATGTCGTACCCACTCCCCCACGCAGTCCCTGTAGTCCAAGAATGGTCATTTACGCTCCCTGCTGTTGTTCGGCAAATTCAGCCAACAGGGGCCAGCGTTTTAACGCCGCGGCCAACTGCTCGCGTTGGGAAATATCGGTGTAATCTATTTCAGGCAACAAAAATGCCCGGCTTAGCGCCAAAAAATCATTCTGGAAAGTATAGCCCAGCGCGGAATCTGACGATGTCCGGAGTTCATTCTCAGACATTTTAATTACCCTTCATCGGATATATTCAGGAAGCGAATCATGAAGACTTATTTCGCATCAAAAAATAATACATTTGCTTTTTTCGCTACACTGTCTTCAACACATAAGATTCGTTTACATGCTAAATCTGTTAATCTTTAATTTCAATGTTAGGTTTAATCTGGCGCTTTTGCTAGTAAACTGACAGATAGCCAAATTAGCGCATGAGGGACACAGTGAACCCTGTATTCTCAATTGGAATCCAGTCTTTATGGGACGAGGTGAGCCATATGCCCACAGGCGGCGTATGGTGGATGAACGTTGAACGGCGAGAAGATGCGGAGAGTCTATTAAACCAGACGATCGCCGCACAATCCGCCGATGCCAAAGTCGCGGCGATCACCATGGGAGAAATACCAAATAAAATCATAAGATTACACGAATCCCATGGACCTAAAAAAATACGTCTTTTCGCCATGCCGAAAAGCGAAAATGGTCTATACTCGCTGTACCGTGATTTGCTCTGTTCCATTGAGCCAAGTGATTATTTATTTATCCTGATGTGTGCTGACAACGCCTGGAAAAATATTCCAGGAGATCGTTTGCGCACATGGTTGAATAACGCCAGCCGCTGGACCAATTACTATCACTGCTCGCTGCTCATTCTCAATCCAGGAAACAATACGGATGCTCAGCTGTCGCTGTTACTCGGCGAACATCGCTCGCTCTCTGGTTTAGCAAGCCTGCGTTACCAGGGCGATAATCACCTTTTTGACATTGCCTTCTGGGGCAATGAAAAAGGCCTCAGCGCCCGCCAGCAGCTGCAGGTTAACTACACCGACGGCGTCTGGAAGCTGGCTGAAAAAGAAGAAACCAATATTCAGCCACGCAGCGATGAAAAAGTCGTGCTGAGCAATAAAAACGTGCTGGAGGGCGCGCCGGCGCTCTCTGAATATTGGTCGCTGTTCGACAGCAACGATGCGATTTTTAATGCCTCGCGCACCGCGCAGGCCGCGACGGTTATTTTTGCGGTAGAGCAAACCAGCCAGATTGAACAGCTGGCCCGCTTTATTCACACGCTGCGCCGCCAGCGCGGCACCGCGCTGAAGATAGTGGTGCGCGAAATGGTGGCCAGCCTGCGCGCAACCGACGAGCGCCTGCTGCTCGGCTGCGGCGCAAACCTGGTGGTGCCCTGGAACGCCCCGCTCTCCCGCTGCCTGACGCTGGTGGAAAGCGTGCAAAAACAGCAGTTCCACCGCCACGTTCCCGATGAAATAAACACCCTTCTGGCGCTGACCCAGCCGCTCAAGCTGCGCGGCTACCAGAAATGGGATGTGTTCTGCGCCGCCGTACACGATATTATGAACAATCCCCTGTTGCCTGCAGACAACAAAGGGGTGATGGTCGCGCTACGGCCGGTGCCCGGGCTGCGGGTTGAGCAGGCGCTTACGCTGTGCCGACCCAACCGCTTCGGCGATATTATGACGATCGGCAACAACCGGCTGGTGCTGTTTTTGACCTTCTGCCGCGTCAATGACCTCGATACCGCACTCAACCATATTTTCCCGCTGCCGACCGGCGATATATTCTCCAATCGAATGATTTGGTTTGAAGATAAGCAGATCACGGCGGAAATTGTCGAAATGCAGGCCGTCACCGCCGAGCGCTGGACAACGCCGCTGCCGTTCACCATTGGCAGAAGCGAGGTCATGAACGCGGCCCATGACGGGCGAAGCTGGCGCCGGATCCCCGAGCCGCATCGTCTTGCCGATACCAAAAGGGGGGAAAAGGCATGATGTCGATTAGCGATATTATTCAGCTGGTTGTGCTGTGCGCCCTGATCTTTTTTCCCCTGGGCTTTATGGCGCGCCACTACTGGCGCCGTATTAAAACCACCATCAGACTGATGTTTTTCAAGCCCCGTTACACCAGGCCAATGGGCACACTGCGTCGGCCAGCTATCGTCAAGGCAAAGCAAAAAGATGACTAATTCTTCTAAAACCACCGCCCCGCCGCCGTCGGGCTGGCAATACTGGCGCGGCCTTTCCGGCTGGAACTTCTATTTTCTGGTGAAGTTCGGCCTGCTGTGGGCGGGATACCTGAATTTTCACGCCATGCAGAACCTGGTCTTTATGGCGTTCCTGCTGCTGCCGCTGCCGAACCGCAGGCTCCATCAGTGGCGCCACTGGATTGCCATTCCCGTTGGTTTTGCGCTGTTCTGGCACGATACCTGGCTGCCCGGTCCGGAAAGCATTATGAGCCAGGGCTCGCAGGTGGCGGGCTTCAGCTTTGATTACGTGGTGGACCTTGTCACCCGCTTCATCAACTGGCAGATGGTCGGCGCTTTCTTTGTGCTGCTGGTCGCCTGGCTGTTCTTGTCGCAGTGGCTGCGCGTTACCGTATTTGTGGTCGGCATTATGATCTGGCTGAACGCGATTACCCTGATCGGCCCCAGCTTTTCGCTCTTCCCTGCCGGGCAAGCGACCGGCACCGTGACCACCACGGGCGGCACCGCTGCCGCTACGGTAGCCACGGCGGATGCCAAACCGGTGGTTGGCGACATGCCGGCGCAGACCGCGCCGCCGACGTCGGCCAACCTGAACGCCTGGCTTTCCAGCTTCTATGCCGCCGAAGAGAAACGCAAAACGACCTTCCCGGGCGCACTACCTGAAGACGCTCAGCCGTTCGAGCTGCTGGTTATCAATATCTGTTCGCTGTCGTGGGATGATATTGAAACCGCGGGCCTGATGCAGCATGCCCTGCTGCAGCATTTTGATATCGTCTTCAAGAATTTCAACTCGGCGACCTCCTACAGCGGCCCGGCGGCCATCCGCCTGCTGCGCGCAAGCTGCGGCCAGCCGTCGCACACCAACCTCTACTCGCCGGCCGGAAAGGACTGCTATCTGTTCGATAACCTGGCGAACCTGGGCTTTAAGTCCCAGCTGATGCTTGGTCATAACGGGCAGTTCGGCGATTTCCTCAAAGAGGTGCGCAACTACGGCGATTTGCAAAGCCCGCTGATGGATCAGACCGGTATCCCGGTCACCCTGCTCGGCTTCGACGGCTCGCCGGTGTATGACGATCTGGCGATGCTGAACCGCTGGCTCGACAACGAGAAGAAAGAGGACGGCGCCCGTACCGCCACCTTCTACAACACGCTGCCGCTGCACGACGGCAACCATTTCCCGGGACAGAGCAAAACCGCCGATTATAAAATGCGGGCACAAAAGATGTTTGACGAGCTGGACCAGTTCTTTACCGAACTGGAAAAATCGGGTCGTAAGGTAATGGTGGTTATTGTGCCGGAACACGGTGGCGCGATTCACGGCGATAAGATGCAGGTATCCGGCCTGCGCGATATCCCAAGCCCGTCGATTACCAACGTACCTGCTGCGATTAAGTTCTTCGGCATGAAGGCGCCGCATCAGGGCGCGGCGGTTGAAATCGCACAGCCGAGCAGCTATCTCGCCATTTCCGAACTGGTCGCGCGCGCGGTCGACGGCAAAATGTTTACCGAAGACAGCGTCAACTGGCAGCAGTACACCAGCGGCCTGCCGCAAACGGCGCCGGTCTCTGAGAACTCCAATGCGGTGGTGATTCAGTACCAGGGCAAACCGTACGTGCGGCTGAACGGCGGCGAATGGGTGCCTTACCCGCAGTAATGCCCGTGCAGCACCCCCGAAAAAAAACCGGAGCCTGAACTCCGGTTTTTGCTTTTTGCTATTCGCTGTTTGCTATCAGGAAAGCGGCTTTTCGCCGTTTTCGTCCTGGTCGACGGCGAAGCATGCCACCAGCTGGCCGCCGTAGTCCTTGAGCTGCGGCTGCAGCTGCGTGCAGGGGCCGAAGCGGCGGCGGCAGCGGGCGTTGAACGCGCAGCCCGGCGGCGGGTTGAGCGGGCTTGGCAGCTCCCCGGTCAGCTTGATGCGCTCGCGGCGGTCGTCCGGGTTCAGGCGCGGCGTCGCCGACAGCAGCGCCTGGGTATACGGATGGCGCGGGTTATTGAAGATCTGATCTTTGGTCCCTTTCTCCACGCAGCGCCCCAGGTACATCACCATCACTTCATCAGCAATGTGCTCTACCACCGACAGGTCATGAGAGATAAAGACATACGACAGGCCCATATCCTGCTGTAAATCCATCATCAGGTTCAGCACCTGCGCACGCACCGAAACGTCAAGCGCCGACACCGGCTCGTCCGCAATGACCACGTCAGGGTCCAGCATCAGGCCGCGGGCAATGGCGATACGCTGGCGCTGGCCGCCGGAGAACATGTGCGGATAGCGGTCGTAATGCTCGGTTTTCAGGCCGACTTTCGCCATCATCGCCAGCGCTTTCTCCCGGCGCTGCTCTTTGTTCAGGCCGGTGTTAATCTGCAGCGGCTCTTCCAGAATTTGTCCCACTTTTTTACGCGGGTTCAGCGAGCCATACGGGTTCTGAAAGACTATCTGAATCTTCTGACGGCGCAGCTTCTGCGCCTGCGGGTCGTGCTTGAGCAGATCCTGCCCCTGCCAGTAAAGCTCGCCGCCGGTCGGTGTTTCAATCATCGTCAGCAGGCGTCCCAGCGTGGATTTCCCGCAGCCGGACTCGCCCACTACCGCCAGCGTTTTACCCCGCTCAAGCGTGAAGGAAACGCCGTCCAGCGCTTTGACCAGGCGCTCCGGGGCGAAGATCCCCTTTTTCACCGGGTAGTATTTTTTCAGGTCGATAGCCTTCAGCAGCGGCTGCTGCGAGGTGGCCTCGTGCGTACTCATAGGGTCGGCCTCCCGGCATCATCAAGGGGGTAATGGCATTTGGACTGACGCTCGCCGTCGATGGCGTTCAGGCCCGGTTCTTCACTGCGGCATTTATCCGTGGCATACGGGCAGCGCGGATTCAGCAGACAGCCGTTCGGGCGGTCATATTTCCCCGGCACGACGCCCGGCAGCGAGGCCAGACGCGCTTTATCCTGCGCAAACTCCGGCAGCGCGCGCAGCAGCGCCTGGGTGTAGGGGTGACGCGGCGCGCGGAAGATATCCTTCGCATCGCCGGTCTCCACCACCTGGCCCGCATACATCACGATGATTTTGTGCGCCGCTTCCGCAACCAGCGCCAGATCGTGGGTGATCAGCACCAGCGCCATGTTTTCTTTCTGCTGAAGCTCCAGCAGCAGCTCGATGATCTGCGCCTGGATGGTAACGTCCAGCGCCGTCGTCGGCTCATCGGCAATCAGCAGCTTCGGACGGCAGGCGATCGCCATGGCGATCATCACGCGCTGGCTCATCCCGCCGGAGAGCTGGTGCGGATAGACGTCCAGACGCGACGCCGGGTCGGGAATCCCCACCTGATTGAGCAGATCGATCGCGCGCTGGCGACGGGTCTTTTTGTTACCGCCCTGATGCACCTTAATCGCTTCCATAATCTGGAAACCGACGGTGTAGCAGGGGTTCAGGCTGGTCATCGGGTCCTGGAAAATCATCGCCACTTCCGCGCCCACCAGCTGGCGACGCTCTTTTTCGGAAATGCGCTTCAGGTCCCGGCCGTTGAACTCCAGTTTTTCCGCCATCACGCGGCCCGGGTAGTCAATCAGCCCCATGATCGCCAGCGAGCTCACGGATTTACCGGAACCAGACTCCCCAACGATGCCCACGACTTCGCCCTGCTTCACGCTGTAGCTGATGCGGTCCACGGCGCGAAACGGTGTGCCTTCGTCGCCGAAGTGCACCGACAATTTATCTACATTTAATAACGCCATCTCGTGCCTCTTACTGCTTCAGTTTGGGATCCAGCGCGTCACGCAGACCGTCGCCCATCAGGTTAAATGCCAGCACCGTCAGCAGGATCGCCAGACCCGGGAAGGTCACGACCCACCAGGCGCTCTGCGCGAACTGCAACACGTCGGAGAGCATAGTGCCCCACTCCGGTGTCGGCGGCTGCGCACCCATGCCAAGGAAGCCAAGAGCGGCCATATCGAGAATGGCGTTAGAGAAACCGAGCGACGCCTGAACAATCAGCGGCGCCAGGCAGTTCGGGAAAATATTGACGAACATCTGGCGTATCGCGCCCGCGCCCGCCACGCGAGAGGCGGTGACGTAATCGCGGTTAACCTCCACCAGCACCGCCGCGCGCGTCAGACGCACATAGTGAGGCAGCGCCACGAAGGTCAGCGCAAGGGCGGCGTTGCCTATCGACGGGCCGAAAATCGCCACCAGCACCAGCGCCAGCAGCAGGCTCGGCAGGGCCAGCATGATATCGACGATACGCATGATAATGTTGTCGACGATGCCGCCGAAGTAGCCCGCCACCAGACCGAGGACAATCCCCAGCACCAGCGACAGCACCACCACCAGGCAGCCCACCAGCAGCGACAGGCGCGCGCCGTACATCAGGCGCGACAGGACATCGCGGCCCACATCGTCGGTCCCCAGCAGATGCGCCAGGCTACCGCCTTGCTGCCAGAATGGCGGAACCAGCAGGGAATCGCGGAACTGATCCGCCGGGTTATAGGGCGCCAGCCAGTTGGCGAAGATGGCGATAATCATTACCACCACCACATACGCCAGGCCGATAACCGCCCCTTTGTTACGCTTAAAATAGTGCCAGAACTCCTGCAGCGGGGTCATGGGCACCGGTGCAGCAACTTTAGTTTCAGTGACTTGTGACATGATGGCCCCTTACTTCTTATGACGAATACGCGGGTTCACCACGCCGTACAGCAGGTCGACCAGCAGGTTAACGAGAATAATCATCGTCGCGACCAGCAGCACCCCGCCCTGCACCACCGGATAATCACGGCGCTGCAGCGCATCAATCAGCCAGCGCCCAAGGCCCGGCCAGGAAAAGATGGTTTCGGTCAGGATCGCGCCCGCCAGCAGCGTGCCCACCTGCAAACCGATGACGGTCACTACGGGCAGCATGGCGTTACGCAGCGCGTGGATAATGATGACGCGCATGCGGGTCAGGCCTTTTGCGCGGGCGGTGCGGATGTAATCTTCCCCCAGCACTTCCAGCATCGCCGAACGGGTCATACGCACGATCACCGCCAGCGGGATCGTACCGAGCACCACGGCAGGCAGCACCATGTGCGCGATCGCATCGATAAAATCACCCGGCTGGCCCCAAATGGCAGTGTCAATCAGCATAAAACCGGTTAACGGCAGGGTATCGTCGAGGAACACCGAATCGCTGATACGTCCGGACACCGGCGCAAGGTTGAGCTGCACCGACACCAGCATAATAAGCATCATGCCCCACCAAAAAATAGGCATCGAGTAACCCGTCAGGGCCAGGCCTACCGCGGTATGATCGAAAACCGAGCCGCGCTTGACCGCAGCCAGCACGCCGACGGGAATCCCCACCGCAACGGCAAAAATCATGGCGCAAACGCCGAGCTCAAGCGTCGCTTTAAAACGCGGTACGAACTCGTCCCACACCGGCAGGCGGCTTTTGAGCGAAATGCCTAAATCGCCATGGAGCACGCCCCAGATATAATGGAGGTACTGCTGCCACAACGGTTTATCCAGGCCTAAGGCGGCCAGGAGCTGCGCGTGGCGCTCAGGGGAGATACCACGCTCACCCGCCATGATCATCACCGGATCGCCGGGGATCATATGAACAAAGGCAAAGGTGAGGAGGGTGATACCGATAAAGGTTGGGATGACTAATCCCAGACGTCGGAGGATGAACTGCAACATAACCCGTATTCTCTCTAATGACGCATAGCCTGGCGACACTGCGTCTGTATTGCTCACAAATGTAAATGCCCTCTCCCCGCGGGGAGAGGGGGAACACATTGGTTATTATTCGACAGACACGTTTTCGAAGTGGTGCTTACCTAACGGGTCAACCACATAGCCTTTGACCTCTTTACGCACCGGCTCGTATACGGTGGAGTGAGCGATGATCAGCGCCGGAGCCTGGTCGTGCATCACTACCTGAGCCTGTTTGTACAGTTCAATACGCTTGTTGTGGTCGTCGGTCGCACGTGCCGGCTGAATCAGGTCTTCAAACGGCTTGTAGCACCAGCGAGAGTAGTTAGAGCCGTCTTTCGCCGCCGCGCAGCTGAACAGGGTCGCGAAGAAGTTATCCGGATCCCCGTTGTCGCCGGTCCAGCCCATCATCACGCTCTGGTGCTCGCCCGCTTTCGCACGCTTGAGGTACTCGCCCCACTCGTAGGTCACGATGTTGGCCTTCACGCCCACTTTCGCCCAGTCGGCCTGAATCATCTCAGCCATACGGCGAGCGTTCGGGTTGTATGGACGCTGTACCGGCATCGCCCACAGGTCGATGGTGAAGCCGTCCGCATGGCCCGCTTCTTTCAGCAGCGCTTTGGCTTTTTCCGGATCGTAGGTGTAGTCCTTAACGTCGTCGTTATAGCCCCACATGGTTGGCGGGATCAGGTTCTTCGCGGCAACGCCTGCGCCCTGATAAACGGCTTTGATGATCGCCTCTTTGTTCACCGCGTAGGTCAGCGCCTGGCGAACTTTAACGTCATCCAGAGGCTTTTTCTCGGTGTTGAAAGAGAGATAACCCACGTTCAGACCCGCCTGAGACATCAGGTTGATGTTTTTATCTTCCTTCATGCGCGCAATGTCAGCCGGGTTCGGGTACGGCATGACCTGGCATTCGTTTTTCTGCAGCTTGGCATAGCGTACAGACGCATCCGGCGTAATGGAGAACACCAGGCGGTCGATCTGCGGCTTAGTGCCCCAGTAGCCCGGGAACGCTTTGTACAGAATGCGGGAATCTTTCTGGTACTGCAGCAGCTGGAACGGACCGGTACCGATTGGGTTCAGGTCAACTTTCTCCGGCGTACCGGCTTTCAGCATGTTGTCAGCATATTCTTTCGACAGAATGGACGCGAAGTCCATCGCCAGATCCGCCAGGAACGGGGACTCCGGACGCGTCAGCACGAACTGAACGGTATTGTCGTCCACTTTCTTCACTTCGCTGATCAGATCCGGCAGGCCCATGCCTTCAAAGTATTCGTAGCTGCCGCCAGAAACTTTGTGGTACGGGTTTTTGTCGTTTTTCTGACGATCGAAGGAGAACACGATATCGTCCGCGTTCATATCGCGAGTCGGTTTAAAATCTTTATTGTCCTGCCACTTCACGCCTTTGCGCAGGTGGAAGGTATAGGTTTTGCCGTCCGGGCTGACATCCCACTTCTCAGCAAGCCCAGGGACGATTTCAGTGGTGCCGGTTTTGAATTCCACCAGACGGTTATAGATTGGCACCGAGCTGGCGTCATAGGTAGTACCAGAGGTAAAAAGCTGTGGGTTAAAGCCTTCCGGCGAGCCTTCAGAACAGTAAACCAGGGTTTTTGCCTGTACGCTTGCCGCAACAGTCATAGCCACCAGGCTAAGACCAAGCTTCAGCATCCCTGACTTTTTCAAGGAAATACTCATTATTCTGCTCCAAATGTGATGTTTGTATGTTGTGTTTTTCCGCCAGCCTTTATTTGTTTTTTACCCGGTCTGGTCGGGAGCGCCCGAAGGCAATGTGGGGACAGGAGATTCCTTTCACTGAAGTGACTGAGTTGCAGTGCGGATTCATCCTGAATTGCCCCTCACGCATTACAATCTGTCAACAGAATGTGCAAACGTCAATACAGGTAACCGTGATTTCCACCAACGGTGAGAATTGGTAAACAAAGATTAAAAAAACTTCAGGCCGCTATTTTCAGCAGGGAAAATTGTGCTACGCGCGCAACAGCAGCACAATCATCTCAATACTTTGGCTCAACCAGTGATTAACAATTGTGCTAAATGACAAAAAATTCTTGCGGGATGGCGATAATCTGAGCGGTTAATAGCGTGAACGTTAAAACGCACAGGGGAAAATGCTGAGCTTATCTATAAGCAACGCAAAAAAAGGGCTAACTAAATATAAAAAAATACAATGGAATATGTCACAAAATGGTTAACTGATGGTGGGAAGTCGGGCGAAGAGCGATTTTTGTGACTTTGGCGGGCGCAGCGCTTCTTCACTTGCCCCTGGAGTCGCCAGGCTCTGAATGCAAAAAACCCGCTCAGAGAGCGGGCTTTTCGAATTTGGTCGGTGATAGAGGATAACTCACCACTGCGTGGCTCGCCCTGCGGGCCGTTGCTAGCGCAACGTTCTCTCGCTTCGCTCGAGTCGAACCTCCTGCCCCCGGAGGCTCTCATCCTCATAAAACTCCGGATGCAAAAAAGCCTGCTCATTGAGCAGGCTTTTCGAATTTGGTCGGTGATAGAGGATTCGAACCTCCGACCCCTTCGTCCCGAACGAAGTGCGCTACCAGGCTGCGCCAATCACCGAATGCGGGGCGCATCTTACTGCTGAGACACTGCCCCGTCAATCCCTTTTCTCAAAAAGGGATTTGATCGGCGAGAAACTCGCCATTCACCCTACTTTTTCCGCTCCGGGACATGGCACCAGTTGTTGTTCTCGTTAATGCCGCCGTCCGGAGAAGTATATCCCAGGCAGCCCATAATCGTATCGTACAGCTCCACGTGGCGCTTCGGCTGCTTCATCGCCGCCTGCTGCTTGAGCCAGGCAAAAGACTGCGCGTGCGCCGGGTCCTGCAGATATTTATCCGACATCCATACCAGCATCGGTACGCGGAACTGTTCCGGCGGCGCCATCTTGCGCGGCGTCCCGTGCAGATGCTGACGCTCGTTGATCGACTCGCCGTGATCGGCCGCATAGAAGACAATCGCTTTCTTATCCCGCACCAGATCCAGTACATCGGAAATAAAGGCGTCGATATAGGTGATGGAGTTATCAAAGGAGTTGATCATCTCCTCCTTCGTGCATTTATCATCCACCCCGGTACACTCCGGCTTCCACTGCGCAAAGCTGCGCGGGTAGCGCTGGGTGTAGTTAAAGTGCGACCCTTTGGTGTGCAGAATAATCACCTGCTTGCCATCGGGATTAACGCTCAGCGACTGCTTCATCTCATCGACCAGCAGCATATCATCGACGCTCTTCCCGCGGTTGCGCGGCTCGGCGGCTATCTGCTCACGGTAGGCGATGTTGTTCGCCATGGTGTTGCTGTAGAACCAGATTTCGCTCTGCATCGCGTACAGCGCGCCGGTAAAGCCCAGCTGGTGCAGCACCGCAAAAACGTTTTGCTCTTTCAGCGTCCGCTGCGGGTTATCATCCACGCCGCCCTGACGCACAAACATGCAGCGCAGAGACAGCTTGGTCGCGGTGTCGCAGGAGTAGCCGCGAAACGCCACCAGGTTTTTCTCTTTGGCCAGCCGCGGCGTGGTGTCGCGATCGTAGCCGAGGATCCCCATGTGATCCCAACGCGTCGTTTCACCGATGATGAATACCACCAGGGTATCGTCCAGCCCCTTCGGCGCAACATAGGTAAACGTCTTCGCCGGGTTGATCAACGATTTGTTATCCGATGACTCATCCACCTGCGCCCAGGCGTAAAGGCCCAACGCGGAGATCCAGTTCGACGGCAGGTAGGAGTTCGCTATCACGCCGCCATAGCTGGGCATATCGACTCTGGAGGTTCGTTCCACCTGTTTTTGCCGCTGCTCAAGCAGCCGAATCGGCCCCCACACCAGCAAACCGACCATCGCCAGCGCGACCACATTTTTCAGGCGCTGTCCCGGGGTGCGCATTTGCCGCAGCAGCGTATTTTCCCCCCGATTGCACCAGATGCCGATAAGCGGAATGACGCTCACCACCGCCAGCCAGACGACAAAGCGCCATCCCACCACCTCTTTTGACAGATCGATATCCGTGGTCATCACTGAGGCGACAATGCCGTAGCCGATCACCACGTTCAGGAAGGTCATGTAGTAGCTGGCGCCCGCTGAAATGAGCACCAGCAGCGTCGCCAGCACCCGCCAGACGCGACGCCCCAGCAGGGACAACAGGCGAAGTAAGAAGAAGGTCAGGAGGACCGTTCCGGCAAGTTCAATCACCGCCGCAATGCCTTTCCAGGCGGTAAAGGCATGCGCATATCCGTCAAAACGGCGAATATAAACCGCACAGTTCATAAACAAGCCGATGTAAACAGCCAGCAAAAAGCACAGCTTTTGCTGGGTCATCGATTTCACATATTTCATTGCAAGCAACCCTGGTAAAAGGGATATAAAAAAAACCAGCCAATGGTTAAAAGACCATGGCAGGCTAAATGATGCGTAAATGACCTTTAATCAGAAAGGTCTACAAGCGCGATAAGTAGACCACAGGGGATGGGAAAAGTAGCGGCACGAAATGTGATAGAAGCACGTATTTACAAAAATACGTGCCCCGAACGAGATGATTTACTGCGCAAATGTCTCGATCGTCGTATCAGGCATGCGCCTGCTGAAGCACAACGCGCTGCGGTTGACGAATAGTGGTAGACAGCGCCAGAGAGAGGATCAACAGCGCAAAGATGACGCAGAAAGTGACATAAAAGCCGCCGAACAGCGAGGCGATAATCGAGCCGCAAATGCTGCCAATGCCGAAGCCCAAATAAATCACGCCATAGTTTTTCGCCAGATTGTTCAGGCCGAAGAATTCGCTCACCAGCGACGGGAATACCGTAATCGTACCGCCGAAGTTAAAGGCGACACAGGCAATCGCCGCGAAGAAGCCCAGCGCATTAAGCGGTGCGAACAGCAGCGCCGCCATGCCGATCAGTGAAATCACCTGACCAAGGGTAATGACGCGAATACGGGCGATTTTATCGGAGAGAATACCCAGCACCAGACGGCCGCTCAGGTTAGCGATGGAAATCACGGTCACCGCGTTGGCCGCCGTCATAGCATCAAGATGCACCATCCCCTGGGCGATATCCTTCGCCACGCCGATCACGTACAGACCGCTCATGCACGCCGTCAGGAACATCACGGCCAGCATCCAGTACTGCGGTTTACGCATGGACTGCGCCAGCGTGTAGTCGTTTTCCACCACGCCGTTGACCGTTTTCACCGCCTGGTTCGGCGCATCGGTCATCAGCATGGCGCCGAACACGATCATCACCAGAACGATGGCGCCCCAGATCATGAAGGTGCTTTCCAGACCCACGCTCGCCAGCAGCTGGCTGTCGATAAACTTAAAGCCCAGGCTGCCGAGGCCGTAGGCGCCAATGGAGAAGGCGGAGATAAGCCCCTTACGCTCCGGGAACCACTTCACGCAGTTCGACAGCGTCAGCAGATAGCCCGCTCCGTCCGCCAGACCCACCAGCACGCCCGCACTCAGCCACAGCATCATCAGGCTGTTGGCATGCGACGTCAGGAAAAAGCCGATGCCGAGCAGAATGCCGGAGGCTATCGTCACGCGCTTCACGCCGAAACGCTCCTGCAGCTTACCGGCCACCGACGACGACAGCGCCAGGCCAAGGCTCAACAGGCCAAACGAGAAAGCGACCTGGCTTACCGGCGCGTCCAGTTTTTCCGACAGCGCGCCGTTGAACAGGCTCCAGGTGTAAACCGAACCCAGCGCGAATTGCGTAATGATGGTGCCGATAAGCGTAAGCCAGCGGGTAGATTGACGGGTTGCAGCGTTCATAGCAGATGTGCCTTTATGAAATTAACTGCTGCTCACGATAGCGAAGTGTGGTTTCCCGCAGGGCAAAAAAGGCATGAAATGCAGCCAGTACGGAATGAAATGCACTGAGGCGGGAATGAATGACATGGACAGCCCAGGCGGCGGAATAAAGTTAGCGCTCACTATCGACACGAAATGCGTCAAGTGTGTACTTCAAACGTAAACACAATGTTTCATTGATGCAAAAGAGAGGCTAAAAGCGGGCATTAATCCCCATAATATAGAGCGTGTTCTCGCCGGTCATCATATTGTCAGACTGCGACACCGTGGCGTAGGCCGCCAAGTGTTGGTTCAGCAGAATATCGGCCCCCAGCGTGACGTCGTACCAGCTGCCGTCCTGCGTTGAGGTGGGAACGCGGTTAAGTCCCGACTGCAGCTTCCATTGGTTTTCGCCAAACTGCTGGTTATAGCTGATTTGCGCCCACGGGTGGACCCCCCATAGCGGTACGGCGTCCACGCGCCAGCCGAGGGTGCTGACGCTGGCGTGCCACATCGGGTCGGTTAACGCCGTCGTTCCGCCGCTGTCGCCAAAATCATTCCAGATAGCGGTCGCTGAACCGTCATAGTGCCAGCTGGCGATCGGGCCGGTGGTTAAGGTGTCAGTGACGGGAAAATTCACGCCCACGCTCCAGGTGCGGACGGTGCTGAGCGGGGTATCATCGGGGTAGTTCGTGACGACGCCGGGCTGCATTTGCGAGGCGCTGATGCGCTCGGCCAGAATATCATCGTAACGCGGTTGGTGATCGCTATCCCAGCGATAACTTTCCGCCGTATTACTTTGACCATCAGTAACGGTATATTCCTGTTGCCAGGCCCATGAAGATGTAGCGCATGACATCCATAAAATCGCCGAGCCTGCGCAAAGCCGGCCCTGCAAGCCAGTGCATTTCTTGATTATCATTATTGCGACTCCAGAGAGCGCCAGACCCGTCAATGTTGTTATGATTTTTACGGCATTGCTTTACATAATAACTATTGTCGCTTTCTATCTACCGTCAAGCCAGGTGGCGCATTTTCTTATCATTATCAGTAAAGTTGGGAGAATCAGATGGAACGTTGCGGTTGGGTGAGTCAGGATCCGCTCTACATTGCGTATCACGATAATGAATGGGGCGTGCCCCAGCACGATAAGCAAAAGCTGTTCGAGATGATCTGTCTTGAAGGGCAGCAGGCGGGTCTGTCCTGGATAACCGTGCTGAAAAAGCGCGAGAACTATCGTAACGCCTTCCACCAGTTCGACCCGCGGAAAGTCGCGGCGATGGAGGAAGCCGACGTGGAGCGGCTGGTGCAGGACGCCGGGATAATCCGCCATCGCGGTAAAATTCAGGCCATCATCAACAACGCCCGCGCCTTTCTGGCGATGGAAGCCAACGGCGAAGCGTTTGCCGACTTTGTCTGGTCATTTGTCGACCACCGGCCCCAGCTGACCAACGCTGCCAGCCTGGCGGAGATTCCCACCACCACCCCGGCCTCCGACGCCCTGTCGAAGGCCCTGAAAAAACGCGGCTTTAAGTTTGTCGGCTCCACCATTTGCTACTCCTTCATGCAGGCCTGCGGGCTGGTGAATGACCACATTACGGGGTGTTTCTGCCATCCGGGAGGCCATGATGATCCACAAATGGCAAAGTAACGATACCGCCCCGCTGCTGAAGCTGTGGATGGACAGCACCATCTTTGCGCACCCCTTTATTGAGGAGCTGTACTGGCGCGAAAGCGAAGCCATTGTGCGGGATGTCTACCTGCCCGCGGCGCAAACCTGGGTCTGGGAAAGCGAAGGGGAAATTAAGGGCTTTATCAGCATCCTGGAATCCCGGTTCGTCGGCGCGCTGTTTGTCGCGCCGGACGCCCTGGGTCAGGGGATAGGCCGGGCGCTGCTGAACTACGCCCGGCAGTTTTATCCGGTTCTCAGCCTGGAGGTGTACCAGAAAAACAGCCGGGCGGTGAACTTCTACCATGCGCAGGGTTTTCGTATCGAAGACAGCGCATGGCAGGAAGAAACCGGCCAGCCGACCTGGATTATGCACTGGCAGGCGGATCAAACGCCGTAAGCGTCAACGACGGCCCACGGTATTTCTCCAGCCGCACCAGCGCCGTATTCCCGGCGCAGCCGTTCCCCAGCCGTGAGCTGGGGAGATCTTTGGTCAACACGTTGACCGCGCCGTTTTTGCAGATTCCACCGGCCTGCGGGTCGAGGTCCGGCCATGCGCCTTCATGCAGGCAAATCACCCCCGGGCGAATCCCGTCGCTGACGACCGCGCCGGCCAGCACCTGCCCGCGCGAGTTCCAGACCCGCACCAGGTCGCCATCGGCGATGTCGCGCGCCCGCGCGTCGTCCGGATGCAGCGTCAGCGGTTCGCAACCGGCCACCGCGTACCGCTCGCGCAGCGACGTAAAGTTAAGCTGGCTGTGCAGGCGATGCGCCGGATGGGCGGAAAGCAGCTGCAGCTGATCCGCCCGGGCGTTGCCGTGCCACTCGTCCGGCGCCAGCCACGTCGGGTGGCCCGGGCAGTCGGCATAGCCATATCCGGCGATACGCCGGGAATAAATCTCAATTTTGCCGCTATCGGTTTTCAGCGGGTTGGCCTGCGGGTCGGCGCGAAACGCGGCGAAGCGGACGAACCGCGCGTTCTGTTCGCTCTGCGGCATCTCGATCAGCTGGTTGGCCTGCCAGAATTCACGAAACGGCGGCAGCGTCACCTGCTGGCTGGCGCCGCGCTGCCCGGCAATCTGGTAGAACGTCTCCAGCCACTGCAGGTCGTTTTTGCCCTCGGTGAAACGCTCACGCCCGCCCGCCTCCCAGCGCTCGCTGAGCTCGGCAAACACCTCGAAGTCGTCGCGGGCCTCATCGCGCGGGGCCACCACCCGCTTCATCGGCACCAGATGCTGGTTGCTGTAATCGCCGGTCATGGTCAAATCATTACGTTCAAACGACGTGGTGGCGGGCAGGACGATATCCGCGTGGCGCGCCGCCGCCGTCCAGAAGCATTCGGAAATCACGATAAGCTCCGGCTTCTGCCAGGCGCGGATCAGGCGGTTGGTGTCCTGGTGATGTGTGAAGTTCGCGCCGCCGGCCCACCAGATAAAGCGGATATCCGGGAAATGGCGGTCCATCCCATTATGCTGGTACGGCGCGCCCGGGTTTTCCAGCGCTTCCACAATGCGCGCCACCGGGATTTTGTCCACCGCATCCACACCGCCCGCCACGCTGCCCTGCATGGACGCCAGCACCGCCGCGCGGCGCGTCGGGTTGCCGCCGTTGGCAAAGTGATAGGAGAGGCCAAAACCGCCGCCCGGGGTGCCGATTTGTCCCAGCATGGCGGCAAGCGTCACCAGCATCCAGTGCTTTTGCTCGCCAAACTGCTGGCGCTGCATGCCCCAGCCGGTCATCAGCATGGTCGTATTTTCATGGAACAATTGCGCCAGTTCGCGGATTTTGTCCGCACTTACGCCGCAGATACCGGCCGCCCACTCGGCGGTTTTCGCCACCCCGTCGCGCTCGCCGGTGAGATAGCGGGCGAACTCGTCATAGCCGGTGGTGCAATGCTGCAAAAACGCGCTGTCGTGCCATCCGTGCTCCACCAGGGTATGGGCGATGCCCAGCATCAGCGCCACGTCGGTGCCCATATGCGGCGCGATCCACTCCATGGCATCGCCGAAGAAATCCACCGTCTCCGATCGCATCGGATCGATGCAGATCAGCCGCTTACCGCTTTTGCGCAGCCTGTCGAACCAGACAATGCCCTGTTCATCCGAGGCGTTCCAGGCGATTTTCAGGGTATTCAGCGGGTTGGCGCTCCACAGCACCACCACATCGGTATGTTCCAGCACCAGCGGCCAGCTGGTCTGCTGCTGGTAGACCTCATTGCTGCCGACCACGTAAGGCATGATCGCCTGCGCCGCGCCGGTGGAGTAATCCCCCAGGTGCCCGGTATACCCGCCCGCCAGGCTCATATAGCGCTGCAGGAGCGTCGCCGCCTTGTGCAGCACGCCGTTTGAGCGCCAGCCGTAGGAGCCCGCGAAAACAGAGGCAGGCCCATACGTGGCGCGAATGCGCTGATGCTGGGTGTGGATAAGATCCAGCGCCTGCTCCCAGCTGACGCGGACAAACTCATCCTGGCCGCGCACGCCCTGCGGCGCATCAGGCGAGGCCAGATAGCCTTTGCGCACCATCGGATAACGCACCCGCGTTTTGCTGTGCACCTGCTCGCGCACCACGCTTTGCAGCGAATTCTCAAACGTTCCGGGCAGCGCCCCGCGTGAGGCGAGGACGTTCTCGCCATCGGTATCGACCAGCATCGGCCCCCAGTGGGCCGCCGTCAGAATGGTGTTCGTTGCAGGTGAACTCGCCAAGGTACGCTCCTGAACTGCGCATGCAGGTGGTTGTGACGACGGCGATTTTTTCATCACCGTTCAATAATGTTTACAAAAATATGCGTTGTTTCTGGAATTTTCTACGCATCAGGACGTCATAATCAACCGCCAACATCGCTGTGGCAAAGAATAAAAAGGATTAAGGAAAGAAGATGAAAAAACGCGTACTCATGATTGCCGCTATGGTCAGCGGCGCGCTGGTTATTTCAGGTTGTACGACTAACCCCTACACTGGCGAACGCGAAGCAGGTAAATCCGGTATCGGCGCAGGACTTGGCGCGCTCGCAGGCGCAGGCATCGGCGCGCTCTCCTCCTCGAAGAAGGACCGTGGCAAAGGCGCGCTGATTGGCGCAGCGGCTGGCGCGGCCGTCGGCGGCGGCATCGGTTATTACATGGACGTGCAGGAAGCCAAACTGCGGCAGAAAATGCAGGGAACCGGCGTCAGCGTGACGCGTAGCGGTGACAACATCATCCTCAATATGCCGAACAACGTCACCTTCGACAGCAGCAGCGCGAACCTGAAACCCGCTGGCGCTAACACCCTGACCGGCGTGGCGATGGTGCTGAAAGAGTATGAGAAAACCGCGGTGAACGTGGTCGGTTACACCGACAGCACCGGCAGCAAAGACCTGAATATGCGCCTGTCCCAGCAGCGCGCCGACAGCGTCGCCAGCTCCCTGATAACCCAGGGCGTTGCCGCTAACCGCATCCGCACCACCGGCATGGGCCAGGCGAACCCCATCGCCAGCAACAGCACGGCAGAAGGCAAAGCGCAGAACCGCCGCGTAGAGATAACCTTAAGCCCGCTGCAGTAACCCTTCGGCCCGGCGGCGTATCGCCCGCCGGGCAAACTACTTGATTAGCCAGATTTTCGCGCTAAGGTGTTCACACATTCAGGCGAAGGAAGTAGTTATGGCGATCAAGGCGCGGGCCACCATCAGCGATGTCGCGAAAGCGGCAAAAGCAGGTAAAACCAGCATTTCACGGTATCTGAACGGCGAAAAGCATCTGCTTTCCGACGCCATGCTGGCGCGCATCGAAAAGGCGATCGCTGAGCTCGACTACCGCCCCAGCCTGATGGCGCAGGGTCTTAAGCACGGCCGCACCCGGCTGATTGGCCTGATCATCGCCGATATCACCAACCCCTATTCCGTCGACGTGCTGAGCGGCATTGAAGCCGCCTGTCGCGAGCAGGGGTTTACCCCGCTGGTCTGTAACACCAACAACGAAGTCGATCAGGAGCAGCACTACCTCGACCTGCTGCGCAGCTACCAGGTGGAAGGGATCGTGGTCAACGCCGTGGGCATGCATGAAGAGGGGTTAAGCCGCCTGCAGCAGTCGGCGCTGCCGATGGTGCTTATCGACCGAAAAATTCCCGATTTCGCCTGCGACGTGGTCGGGCTGGATAATGCCCAGGCGGCGACCACCGCTACCGAGCACCTTGTCGAACAGGGATTTGAAGCCCTGCTGTTCCTCAGCGAGCCCCTTGGCACCGTCAATACCCGTCGCGAGCGGCTGCAGGCGTTTCGCGCCACCCTCGCCCGCCATCCGGGCGTAATGGCGGAAAACGCCGAGGTGCCGCTTAACGACTGCGCGCGCATCGACAGCGCGCTGCGTGAGTTCCATACCCGCCATCGCGGCATGCGCAAAGCGGTGATTTCCGCCAACGGCGCGCTCACCCTGCAGGTGGCTCGCGCCCTTAAACGCCTTGGCCTGCACTGGGGCAGCGATATCGGACTATTGGGCTTCGACGAGCTGGAATGGGCGGAGCTCGCTGGCGTGGGCATCACCACCCTCAAACAGCCGACGTGGCAAATAGGCCATACCGCCGTCGAGCAGGTGGTGCGCCGCATTGAGGGCAACCGCGAGCCGTTTTGCGAACAGGTGTTCTCCGGAGAGCTCATCGTCAGAGGATCCACCAGCCGCTAATTCCCTTCGTGATGGCGATCATAAATCAGACGCGTCGGTCTTTTCTTTGGAACCGGTTCCATCTAGCGTAATACAGAGACACCTGTTTCGTATTGCTGGGGAGCTGCCGGATGGCAAGAAAAATTATTGTGGTCACTGCCGCCTACGGTCACGACCGTATCCGCACACTGGGCGGTCAGTCCGCCGTACTGCCGCTTGTCGCGGCCTCGGGCGCCGATGGCGTCGAAATTCGCCGCGAGCTGTTCGGCCCGGACGAGCTCAGCCGTCTGGCCACGCTTGCCGGCGAGATTGAGCGCCTCGGGCTGCTGGCCTGCTACTCTGCGCCGGAGCCGCTGTTTGACCCTGACGGCAAACTTAATGCCCGGCTGCCCGCGCTGCTGCAGGAAGCCTGCACGCTGAACGCCCTGTGGCTGAAGCTCTCGCTCGGACACTTTGGCGATAGCGCCGCGCTGGAGCCGCTGCGCGCGATTCTGGCACAAAGCGGTACGGCGCTGGTGATTGAAAACGATCAAACCGCCTGCGGACAGCTGGCGCCGATGCGCCGCTTCCAGGCCGCCGTGCAGGGGCTGAACCTGCCGGTCACCCTGACTTTCGACATGGGCAACTGGCTGTGGGTCGACGAGTCGCCGGAAGAGGCCGCCAGCCTGCTGGCGCCGACGGTCAGCTATATTCACGTCAAAGCCGCGCAGCCCCACGCCGACCGCTGGCACGCGGTGCCGCCAGACGATGCCCCGCGCTGGCGGGCGCTGCTCAACCAGCTGCCTGCCGACGCGCCGCGCGGCATTGAGTTTCCGCTGGAAGGTCAGGATCTGACCGCCGTCACCCGCCATTACGTCACCCTGTTACGCGAGGAGTAAACCATGACCCGGCAACTGGACGTTATCACCATCGGCGAAGCCATGGCCATGTTTGTCGCGCAGCAGGGCGGCGCGCTAAGCCAGGTCGATCGCTTTATCAAACGCGTGGCGGGCGCAGAGCTGAACGTCGCCACCGGCCTTGCCCGCCTGGGGCTGAACGTCGGCTGGGTCAGCCGCGTCGGCGACGACAGCTTCGGACATTTTGTCCTCGAGACGCTGCGCCGCGAAGGGATTGATGCCGCAGGCGTCACGCTGGACGATCGTTACCCGACCGGCTTTCAGCTGAAATCGAAAGTCGAAAATGGAACCGATCCCATTGTGGAGTATTTCCGCAAAGGCTCCGCCGCCAGCCATCTGTCGACCGCCGATTTTCATAGCGATTACTTCGCCCGCGCGCGCCATCTGCACCTCAGCGGAGTCGCCGCCGCGCTGTCTGCCGGCTCGTATGCCCTGCTTGAACAGGCGGCGTGCGCCATGAAGGCCCAGGGAAAAACGCTGTCGTTTGACCCGAACCTGCGTCCGGTGCTGTGGCGCAGCGAAGCCGAAATGGTGGAAAAACTTAACCATCTCGCCGTGCAGGCGGACTGGGTGCTGCCCGGCATCGGCGAAGGCATCATTCTGACCGGCCAGCGAACCCCGGAAGGGATCGCCGATTTTTACCTGCATCGCGGCGTGAAGGTGGTGATGATTAAAACCGGTGCCGACGGCGCATGGTTCAAATGCGCCAGCGGCGAACGGGGCACCGTCGCGGCGGCTAAAGTCGACAACGTCGTGGATACGGTCGGCGCAGGCGATGGCTTCGCCGTCGGCGCGATCAGCGCGCTGCTGGAAGGGAAAACCGTCGAACAGGCGGTGCGTCGCGGCAACCGTATCGGCTCGCTGGCAATCCAGGTGCAGGGCGACAGCGAAGGCTTGCCCACCCGGGAAACGCTGGGCGAGTACTGATTTCCCCCTCACGCTTTCGCCGCGAGGCGAGCGTGAGGAACACACAACAACACGCTACCCTGTACCCTACATACAGCGGCGGCATCTCCTCAACTACAGAGGCCCGACTATGACCAGTACAACAAACGCAACCAAACGCTGGTGGTACATCATGCCTGTCGTGTTTATCACGTACAGCCTGGCGTATCTCGATCGCGCGAACTTCAGCTTCGCCTCCGCCGCCGGTATTAACGACGATCTCGGCATCACTAAAGGGGTCTCGTCCCTGCTCGGCGCGCTGTTTTTCCTCGGCTACTTCTTCTTCCAGATCCCCGGCGCCGTATACGCCGAGCGCCGCAGCGTGCGCAAGCTCATCTTTGTCTGCCTGATCCTGTGGGGCGGCTGCGCCTCGCTGACCGGCGTGGTGACCAACATTCCGATGCTGGCGGCGATCCGCTTTATCCTCGGCGTGGTGGAGGCGGCGGTAATGCCCGCGATGCTTATCTATATCAGCAACTGGTTTACTAAATCGGAGCGTTCGCGCGCCAACACCTTTTTGATCCTCGGCAACCCGGTGACCGTACTGTGGATGTCGGTGGTGTCCGGCTACCTGATTCAGGCCTTCGGCTGGCGGGAAATGTTTATCCTCGAAGGGATCCCAGCCGTCATTTGGGCGTTCTGCTGGTGGGTGCTGGCCAAGGACAAACCGACGCAGGTAGGCTGGCTGTCAGAGAGCGAAAAATCCGCTCTGCAGGCGCAGCTTGACCGCGAGCAGCAGGGAATAAAAGCGGTGCGCAACTACAGCGAGGCGTTCCGCTCCCGCAACGTGGTGCTGCTGTGCATGCAGTATTTTGCCTGGAGCATCGGGGTGTACGGCTTTGTGCTGTGGCTGCCGTCAATCATCCGCAGCGGTGGGGAAAACCTCGGCATGGTGGAAGTGGGCTGGCTCTCATCTGTGCCTTACCTGGCGGCGACTATCGCCATGATCCTCGCCTCCTGGGCTTCTGACAAGCTGCAAAACCGCAAGCTGTTCGTCTGGCCGCTGCTGCTGATTGCCGGGCTTGCTTTCATCGGCTCCTGGGCCGTTGGCGCCAACCACTTCTGGGTTTCCTACACGCTGCTGGTGATCGCCGGCGCGGCAATGTACGCCCCGTACGGTCCCTTCTTCGCGATTGTGCCGGAGATGCTGCCGCGCAACGTGGCTGGCGGCGCCATGGCGCTTATCAACAGCATGGGGGCGCTGGGTTCGTTCTTCGGCTCCTGGTTTGTCGGCTACCTCAACGGCGCGACCGGCAGCCCGTCAGCGTCCTATATTTTCATGGGGGTGGCGCTCTTCGCCGCCGTGTGGCTTACTTTGATTGTTAAGCCTGCTAATAATCAACAGGTTCCCGTTGGCGCGCGTCACGCCTGAATCCTTTTTTTACGGAGATACGTAATGAAGCCGTCCGTTATCCTCTACAAAACGCTGCCCGACGACCTGCAGCAGCGCCTGGAGGCGCACTTCACGGTGACGCAGGTGAAAAACCTGCATCCCGACACCGTGCAGCAGCATGCCGGTGCCTTCGCCAGCGCCGTGGGCCTGTTGGGGTCAAGCGAGAAAGTGGATGCCGCCCTGCTGGCGAAAATGCCCGCGCTACGCGCCGCATCGACCGTTTCCGTCGGCTATGACAACTTCGACGTCGAGGCCCTTAATGCGCGGCGGGTACTGCTGATGCACACCCCCGCCGCGCTGACGGAAACCGTCGCCGATACGGTGATGGCGCTGGTGCTGAGCACCGCCCGCCGTGTGGTGGAGGTAGCAGAGCGGGTGAAGGCCGGAGAGTGGAAACGGAGCATTGATGCGGACTGGTTCGGCACCGACGTGCACCATAAAACGCTGGGTATCGTCGGGATGGGGCGTATCGGCATGGCGCTGGCCCAGCGCGCCCGCTTCGGTTTTAACATGCCGATTCTGTACAACGCCCGCCGTCAGCATAAAGAAGCGGAAGAACGCTTCCAGGCGCGCTATTGCGACCTCGATACGCTGCTGCGGGAAGCCGATTTCGTCTGCCTGATCCTGCCGTTAACCGAGGAGACGCGCCACCTGTTCGGCGACGCGCAGTTTAAGCAGATGAAGCCGTCCGCTATTTTCATCAATGCGGGACGCGGACCGGTGGTCGACGAGCAGGCGCTGATTGCCGCGCTGCGCAGCGGTGAAATCCATGCGGCCGGTCTCGACGTGTTTGAACATGAGCCGCTGGCGGTCGACTCACCGCTGCTGACGATGCCCAACGTCGTCGCTCTGCCGCATATCGGCTCGGCAACGCACGAAACGCGCTACAGCATGGCCGCCACGGCGGTCGATAACCTGATTGCTGCGCTTAACGGTAAGCCGGAGAAAAACTGCGTGAACCCGCAGGTGATGTGAATTTTCGAGGTTCGGATACGCCGGGTGAACATCAGTCTCACCCGGCGTTAGCCGTTAGCGCGTGGCGTTGACCGTCGCGGTCCAGGCCTGAGTAAAGGCCTGATGCTGAGAGGCCAGCGGCCCAATCAGCGTGTTGTACTGGCTTGCCTGCTGAGAGGTCGGGAACTGAATGCCGTTCGCCACAAAGCTTACCTGCGTGCCCTGCTGCGCCACATAGTCGCCCACCTGCACCAGTTGCTGCGTGAAGATCTGCGCCGCCGGGATCAGCGGCTGCAGCGCGTTCGCCGGCGCCGTCACCACTTTGCCGTACACCTGATCGAAGACCGGCTTCAGATCGTCAGCCTGCTTCAGCGCAGAATGCGCCGCATCGGCCTGCATTTTCGCGTTTTCCAGCTGCTGGCTCAGTACGCCCAGCGCGCCATTAGCCTGACGCAGCGGTTCGCGCTGGGTCATGTAATCCTGCGGTACGCGGATGGCGTTCACGCTGTCGACGACCGGACGCAGACCGGCGTCCATCGCCTGGTTAACCTGCTGTGAATAGCCGTAAATCACGGCGTAATCGGAGACAAACGGACCAAACTGCTTTTTCTGATCGGCCGTCAGCGTCGGCAGTCGCTCGCCGCTGCGCATCACCGTATTCTGCAGGAAGTCGATAAACGCTTTGCGCTGATCGCCTTCTTTATCAAAACACCCACTCAGGCCAACCACCATTAATAACGCCGCAACAGGCGCAAACCAGCGAGAGCAGGACTTTCCTGTCGCCATTTTATTACTCCTTTCAGCCAAAAAAGCGCAAACTGACACATACGTGCCTGACGCTGACAAGGATAGTCCAGGAGCGCCTCGCAAGATACCCCTTACTGCATTCTTCCGGCGGAAAAAACGCCTGCCCAGGCGCCGCTGCGCTGATATCGATTTACAAAAAAAAATAAAGACGCCGTTGGCGATGTGGAATCAACGAATTACTGCCGGGCGCCAAAAAGCCGAATCGAGTCAGATCGGCCGATCGCACGAATAATCCCTTTTGCCGTCCGCCCTCACCTATTTTAATGACTATTCTTAATGAGCTCTTAGAAATTCACGTTCCGCAGTGTGAGCCAGAGGAGTTCTCAATGGAATATAAAGATCCGATGTCAGAACTTTTGAGTAGTCTTGAATCTATTGTTTTTAAAGACGTTACAAAGACAGCAACCCTGATCCCAAAGTCCTCAGCCATCAGTGAGTTTGAGCAATTACGTAAAGGCACAGGTCTGAAGATTGATGATTTTGCCAGAGCCATGGGCGTTAGCGTGGCGATGGTTCAGGAGTGGGAATCACGGAGGGAGAAGCCGTCAGCCACCGAATTGAAGTTGATGCGCCTGATTCAGGCCAACCCCATGCTTAGCAAACAGTTGATGGAATAAGTGTATTTTGTTTACCCCCCGCCTTCGCGGGGGGTTTTGGTTTTATAACGCCGCACAGCGCCAGCCCGCCTCATGCCACACCAGCTCATGCGTCAGCTTCAGCCCGCGTAAAAACGCCTCATCATGCGACACCACCAGCATCGCGCCGGGAAATTCCGCCAGCGCCGCCTCAATGGCCTGCGTCGAGGCGAGATCCAGATGGTTGGTCGGCTCATCGAGCAGCAGCAGCTGTACGGCCTCGCGCCGCCAGAGCACGCAGGCCAGCGCCGCCTTCAGACGCTCCCCGCCGCTCAGCGCCGCCAGCGGCAGCCTCACTTTATCCGCCCCCAGCTGCAGCTGCGCCAGACGGCTGCGCGCAACGCCCTCCTCCAGCGGCGTGTCGCCGAGGCTGAGGTGCGCCATCACGGACAGCGACAGATCCAGCTGCGACAGATGCTGGTCGAGGCAGGCGGTGTTTACCGGTACCGCGCAGGAGCCAGATACCGCCGCCTCTTCGCCGAGAATCACCTTCAGCAGCGTCGATTTTCCGCAGCCGTTCGGCCCGCGCAGCGCCACGCGCATCGGTCCCGTCATCCGCCAGTCAAACGGAGCAAGATTCACATGCGGCAGCACCAGTTGTTCCAGCACCAGCGTCTGTTTTCCCTCCGCGACATGGCTGCCGGGTAGCGTAAAAATCACCGGATTGTCTTCCTCAACGCGCTCCCGCGCCTTATTGACCGCGGCGCTAAGCGCATCGTGTTGTTCCCGGTGCTGTTTGCCCCATGCGCCAATACGCTCTTTGGCCGCCGTTTTGTACTTCACCCGCTCAAACGAGGCGATATTAAGCGTATCTACCGTGCGCAGGGTCTTTGCCGAGCGCCGCTGGCTGGCGTCATGCTCTTTTTGCATCCGCGCGCGGGCGCGTTTGCGCTCCGTTGCCGCATGCTCCAGCGCCGCGCGGGCCGCCTGCTGTTCGGAGTCCCGCTGACGCTGGTAGTCATCATAATTGCCGCCGTAGCTGCGCAGCCCGGCGGGGGAGAGCTCCAGAATACGCGGCATGAGCGCCAGCAGCTCGCGGTCGTGGGTGGCGACCAGCGCGCCGCCCCGCCAACGGGAGAGCATGTCGTACAGCCACGTTCGCCCCTGGCGGTCAAGATGGTTGGTCGGCTCATCGAGCAATAAAAATCCGCCGCTGGTGGTGAAGGCGGCGCACAGCAGTGCTTTCACCCGCTCGCCGCCGCTGAGCGAGGCGGCGGCAAGCGTCGGCTCAAAGGCCGGCAGACCGGCCCCGACAAAAGCCTCGTTCAGCCGTTCCGGTAGATCCCAGAATTCCTCCAGCCGTTCGAGATCGTCGGGCCGGAAATCGCCGCTGTCGATGCGCAGGCGGGCGGCAAAAATCTCGCCATAGCCGAGCCATTCGGCCAGGGTCGTCTTCGCCGCCGCATCGTGCTGCTGAGCGACCAGCACCCGTGAGGTGAAATATTCAATATGTCCGGCGGCGGGCGCGTCACGCCCCGCCAGCAGATGCAATAACCGCGTTTTCCCGCTGCCGTTTCGCCCGACGAGACCGCACAGCGACGGCTCCAGCGATAAACTCAGCGGACCAAAAAGGGTATCGCCCGTCGCAAACTGACAGGTGACCTGATGCAGGATAAAAGAAGGGGATTGCGCACAATGAGCCATAAGCACTCCTGAATGAAATCAACACAGCCCCTGCCGACGCGTTCGCGTTTAGCAAGGCTCGAAATTCATCAGTCGTGTTTGTTCATTTTCAGCGTGTGCTCCAGAAATGACGAGGAGGTCGTCGGGGCACAGGATAACGGCACTCATCGCCAGTGACAAGATGAAAATTTCGTCAGCAGACGACCGTTGATCAAACGTCAACGGTGACGGCACGCCGGATTTCCCGCTGCGCAGGCATAAAAAAACCCGCAGGAGCGCGGGTTTTTCAGTGGGATGCGGCTTACTGCAGCAGCGAAATATCCGCCACCTGCAGGAAGAGCTCGCGCAGTTTCTCAAGCATGGACAGGCGGTTGATGCGCAGCTCTTTGTCATCAACCATCACCATCACCTTCTCGAAAAAGGCATCGACCGGCTCGCGCAGCTCCGCCAGCTCAACCAGCGCTTCCTGGTAACGCCCTTGTGCAAAATAAGGCTCCAGCTTATCGCGCAGCACAACAATCTGGAGCGCCAGCGCCACTTCTTCCGGATCTTTCAGCGTGGCGGCGTTAACACGCTCATTCAGCACTTCATCCGATTTCGCCAGAATGTTGGAAACACGCTTGTTCGCTGCCGCCAGCGCAGACGCTGCGTCCAGCGTACGGAAGTAGGTCACCGCCTTCATACGGGCGTCGAAATCCGCCGGACGGGTCGGACGACGCGCCAGCACCGCCTGAATGGTGTCGACCGCGTAGCCTTCGTCCTGATACCAGGCGCGGAAGCGGCCCAGCATAAAGTCGATCACGTCATCGACGACGCTGGCGTTTGTCAGCTTCTCGCCGTACAGACGCACCGCTTCTTCGGTCAGGCTCTGCAGATCCAGAGAAAGGTTCTTCTCAACGATGATGCGCAGCACGCCGAGCGCGGCACGACGCAGCGCAAACGGGTCTTTGTCGCCTTTCGGATGCTGGCCGATACCGAAGATACCCGCCAGGGTGTCCATCTTGTCGGCGATCGCCACCGCGCAGGCCACGAGGTTAGACGGCAGCTCATCGCCGGCAAAACGCGGCTGATACTGTTCGTTCAGCGCCACGGCCACATCTTCCGCTTCGCCATCGTGACGCGCGTAATGCATGCCCATGATGCCCTGGGTGTCGGTGAATTCGAACACCATGTTGGTCATCAGGTCGCATTTGGAGAGCAGGCCCGCGCGGGTCGCATGGTTAACGTCCGCGCCGATCTGGCGGGCAATCCAGCCGGAAAGCGCTTCGATGCGATCGGTTTTGTCGCGCAGCGTACCCAGCTGCTGCTGGAACAGCACGGTGTCCAGGCGCGGCAGATGATCTTCCAGACGCTTTTTGCGGTCGGTATTAAAGAAGAACTCGGCATCCGCCAGACGCGGGCGCACGACTTTCTCGTTACCGGAGATAATCTGCTGCGGATCTTTCGACACGATGTTGGCGACGAAAATGAAGTTCGGCAGCAGCTTGCCCGCCGCGTCGTAGACCGGGAAATACTTCTGGTCGCCCTTCATGGTGTACACCAGCGCTTCCGCTGGCACCTTGAGGAATTTCTCTTCGAACTTCGCGGTCAGCACCACCGGCCACTCCACCAGCGACGTCACCTCTTCCAGCAGGCTTTCGCTCAGGTCGGCGTTGCCGCCAATCTTGCGCGCCGCCGCTTCGGCATCGGCTTTGATCGTGGCTTTACGCTGCTCGTAGTCGGCGATCACTTTGCCGCGCTCCAGCAGGATTTGCGGGTACTGATCGGCATGGTCGATGGTGAATTCCGGCTCGCCCATAAAGCGATGGCCGCGAATCACGCGATCGGAGGCAATGCCAAGGATAGTCGCCGGAATGACCTCGCTGCCGAGCAGCATCGTCACGGTATGCACCGGACGCACAAAATGCACGTCAGAGGCGCCCCAGCGCATCAGTTTCGGAATCGGCAGCTTCGCCAGCGCGGTCGCCACCATATTCGGCAGCAGCGCCTGCGCGCTCTCGCCCTTCACGTGGGCGCGGTACAGCAGCCATTCGCCTTTGTCGGTGGTCAGACGCTCGGCCTGGTCTACGGTGATACCGCAGCCGCGCGCCCAGCCTTCCGCCGCTTTGCTCGGGTGGCCGCTGGCGTCAAACGCCTGGGCGACCGCCGGGCCGCGTTTCTCGACTTCACGATCCGGCTGGGATTCGGCCAGCGCGGCGACTTTCAGCGCCAGACGGCGCGGCGCGGCGAACCACTCAACGCCGCCGTGCGCAAGACCGGCGCTATCGAGTTCCGCAGTAACGTTGGCAGCGAAGGACTCGGCCAGGCTGCGCAGGGCTTTTGGTGGCAGCTCTTCAGTGCCGATTTCCACCAGGAAAGTTTTCTCAGACATGGCCGCCTCTTAGTTATCTCTGTTGCACATCGGGAAGCCGAGGGCTTCACGGGAAGCGTAGTAAGCTTCTGCCACTGCTTTGGTCAGCGTACGAATGCGCAGAATATAGCGCTGGCGTTCGGTAACGGAGATGGCTTTACGCGCATCCAGCAGGTTGAAGCTATGGGCGGCCTTAAGAATACGCTCGTAGGCAGGCAGCGGCAGCGGAGTTTCCAGCGCCAGCAGCTGTTGGGCTTCTTTTTCATACTGCTCGAAGCAGGTGAACAGGAAGTCAACGTCCGCGTATTCGAAGTTGTAAGTGGACTGCTCCACTTCGTTCTGATGGAACACGTCGCCGTAGGTGGTTTTACCCAGCGGGCCGTCGCTCCAGACCAGGTCGTAAACACTGTCTACGCCCTGAATGTACATAGCCAGGCGCTCCAGACCGTAGGTGATCTCGCCGGTCACCGGCTTGCACTCCAGTCCGCCGACCTGCTGGAAGTAGGTGAACTGCGTCACTTCCATCCCGTTCAACCACACTTCCCAGCCCAGACCCCAGGCACCCAGCGTCGGGTTCTCCCAGTTATCTTCCACGAAACGGATGTCGTGGATGGTCGGGTCCATGCCCAGCTCTTTCAGGGAACCGAGATACAGCTCCTGAATGTTGTCCGGCGACGGTTTGATAACCACCTGGAACTGATAGTAGTGCTGTAAACGGTTCGGGTTTTCGCCGTAGCGACCATCGGTCGGACGACGGGAAGGCTGCACATAAGCCGTCGCCATCGGCTCCGGCCCCAGCGCGCGCAGGCAGGTCATGGGGTGAGAGGTACCCGCGCCGACTTCCATGTCCAATGGTTGAACAATGGTGCAGCCCTGGCGAGCCCAGTAATCCTGTAAGGTCAGGATCAAGCCCTGGAAGGTCCTGGTATCAAACTTTTGCATATTATTTCGTGCTGGATACGTGTGGATTTAAAGGAAGCATTGAGTATACCCGCTGGCTGCGAGATATACAGTATGAAAGGGGCTTGTTTAAAGAAAATTGGGGAAAGCCGCGCCTTCCCCGGCCCGGAAACGGCGTTTTAGCGCATCGAAAGGTGCAAAAATTGACCGTCGGGGTCGAAAGAGCAGACAAAGCCCTCATTGCGCGCCGTAAAGCCGCGAAGTTCATAGCCGCCCTGGAACTGCTCAAAGCCGGTCATGTCGATTTTCTGCGCGCCGGTATTATAGCGGTGCGCGGCGTTCTGCTTGCACAGCTGCTCCATGTTGAGCGACCGCTGCGGATCGGCTTTTGCCCGCTGCGCTTTCTGTTCCGGCGGCGGAGGAGAACTGCATCCGGCCAGCAGCGCTAACAGCAGCACCGGCGTGAAATACTTCATCATCATTTTTTATTACCGCCGTGTTAATTGGCTGTTATTGTAATTCTTTAGCATTGCGTGCTGTCGAAGCTGCATTGTGCGTACCTCTTTGCCCGCAGACAAGCCGAAAAAGGCAAACTCGGAAAATTCCAAAGGCACATCTGAAATCACGGACAGCCACACCGGCTTTAAGACAACACCATTGAGGAATTGATGCAGGGAAAGATACACTGGATAACGAATTTGCGCGGAATCGCCTGTTTAATGGTCGTGATGATCCACACGACCACCTGGGCGGTCACCCATGCGCAAAGCGTCGGGATGGTGAACTGGGACATCGCCAACCTGCTTAACTCCGCCTCGCGCGTCAGCGTGCCGCTGTTCTTCATGATCTCCGGCTACCTGTTCTTCGGCGAACGCAGCGCCCAGCCGCGCCACTTATTGCGCATCGGCCTGTGCCTGCTGTTTTACAGCGCCGTCGCCCTGCTGTATATCCTGCTGTTCACCCGCATCAACATTGAGCTGTCGCTGAAAAACCTGCTGCAAAAGCCGGTGTTCTACCATTTATGGTTTTTCTTCGCGATTTTCGTGATTTACCTGCTCTCGCCGCTGATTCAGGTAAAAAGCGTGAGCGGCAAAATGCTGCTGGCGCTAACCGTCGTGCTCGGGGTGGTGGCGAACCCCAACACCGTGGCGCAAAAAGTCGGGAGCGTTGAATGGCTGCCGGTGAATCTGTATATCGACGGCGATACCTTCTACTACGTGCTGTACGGCCTGCTCGGGCGGGCGCTCGGCATGATGGATACCGACAAAAAGCCGCTGACGCTGCTGTGCGCAGCGCTGTTTGCCGTCTCGGTGTGGGTGATTTCGCGCGGTACGCTGCACGAGCTGCAGTGGCGGGGAAACTTCGGCGATACCTGGTATCTTTACTGCGGCCCGATGGTATTTATCTGCGCCGTCACGCTGCTGACGCTGGTGAAAAACACCCTCAACCAGCGGGCGCTGCCGGGGCTTGACCTCATCTCCCGGCATTCGCTGGGTATCTACGGCTTTCATGCGCTGATCATCAACGCGCTGCGTTCCGGCGGCATCGAGCTTCCCCGCTGGCCGCTGCTTAATATTCTGTGGATTTTCGCCGCCACGCTCACCGCCAGCCTGCTGCTGTCAGTGCTGGTGCAGCGCGTCGATCGTCGAAGGCTGGTGAGTTAGCAGCGAAGGTTGGTTTCGGACATTCTGCCGTAAATCGCGCTGGTGCGGTTGGCGGCTGATGTTCAGACTTTGTAAGATGCCCGTCAACCTCAGGTACTGAGGGAGGCGCAGCGTTGCGGGGGTCATACCTGGCGACGCAGTCGTCGGATAGAGAAAACCCCCGAACGCTGTTTGGTATTTACCAGGCAACATAACGGGGGCTAACCTTTGTCCAGACAACAACAGGATAGCCACGAACGGTTGCCATTGCAACTGGACAGCTATCATGACGCTTGCACAGTTTGGCATCGCTTTCTGGCACGATATTGCCGCGCCGACCGTCGCGGCTATTATCGCCAGCCTGATCGTTGGCTGGCTCGAAAGCAGAAGGTAATGCTCGGGTGGGCGTCACCGCTGCCGTAATGGCAACAAGCGCCCGAACAGGCCGCAGGAGTAACATCCTGCGGCCTTTTTCGCCTCAGGACATCAGCGGCGCCAGCTGCTGGTACAATCTGCGGAACGTCTCTCGGCGCGGCGCATAGTGGGCGGTTCGCGCCGGGTCGGGACGGTGCGACTGCTCAAGCGGCAGCTGCGTCAGCAGGTCGGCAAACGGTTTGCCTGGATGCAGGGCCAGCTGCGCCAGCCGTGCAGCGCCCAGCGCCGGGCCAACGTCGCCGCCGGTGCGGTAGTCGAGCGTCAGACCGCTTATATCCGCCAGCATTTGCCGCCACCAGGCGCTGCGCGCGCCGCCGCCGATAAGGGTAATGCTTGCGGGGTTCACGCCGCAGGCATGCACCACATCCATACCATCCGCCAGCGCAAAGCCGACGCCTTCCAGCACCGCCAGCGCCAGCTCGGCCGGGCCGTGCTGATGCGTCAGGCCGAAAAAGACGCCTTTGGCGTTAGGGTTGTTGTGCGGCGTGCGCTCGCCGGAAAGATAGGGCAGGAACCACACCGGATCGGCGTGGCTATCCGCCGTTTGCGCGGCGGCCAGCAGCGCAGGCACATCGCCCAGGCCGGTCAGCTTCGCCGCCCAGTCAAGGCAGGAGGCGGCGCTGAGCATCACCGACATCAGGTGCCAGCGTCCGGGCAGCGCGTGGCAAAAGCTGTGCACCGCACTCTCCGGCTTGCTGAGAAAACCCTCACTGACGGCAAAATAGACCCCCGACGTCCCCAGCGACAGCATCGCCTGTCCGGCATCGGACATCCCCACGCCGACGGCGCCCGCCGCGTTGTCGCCGCCGCCCGCCACCACTGGAACAGCGGACATCTGCCAGGCCTGCGCCACCTCAGGCAGCAGGGTGCCAGTGATAGCGCAGCCCTCAAACAGCGCCGGCATGTTATCGCGGCTAAGCCCGCATGCCGCCAGCATGTCGTCGCTCCAGTCGCGCTTCGCCACGTCCATCCACAGCGTCCCCGCCGCATCGGACATATCGCTGGCAAAAACGCCGGTCATACGCAGACGCAAATAATCTTTTGGCAGCAGCACCTTGTCGACCTGACGGAACACCTCGGGCTCATGGCGCTGCACCCACAGCAGTTTCGGCGCGGTGAAGCCCGGCATCATCAGATTGCCGGTTATCTCCCGTGAACGCGGCACCGCCGCTTCCAGCAGCGCGCACTCCTCAGCGCAGCGCCCATCGTTCCATAAAATCGCCGGGCGCAGGACGCGCTGCCGTTTATCCAGCAGCGTGGCGCCATGCATCTGCCCGGCGATGCCTAACGCCCTGACCTCGCGCAGCGAATGCTGCGCCGCCAGCGCCCTGATGGCGGTATCCGTGGCCTGCCACCACTGCTCGGGATCCTGCTCGGACCACAGCGGATGCGGGCGCGAAACGGCTAACTTTTCGCTCTGCGAGGCAATCACTTCGCCCTGTTCGCCCACGAGGATAACCTTTACCCCGGAGGTGCCCAGATCGATCCCGATATACATAGCGACGACTCCTTAACGTCGCGCCGCGGTTTTCGCGGCGCGGTGGCGATTTACTTGTCGAACAGGTAATGATTGACCAGGTTTTCCAGCAGCTCCTGATGACCGCTGTGGTGCTGCGGCGCCAGGCTATGCTGTTCAGCGTACTTCGCAATCTCAGCCAGCGACATCTGGCCTTTGAGAATTTGCTGCCCAAGCTCACCATTCCAGCCCGCATAGCGGCGCGCCACGCGTTTATCCAGCTCGCCGTCTTCAATCATCCGCGCCGCCACCTTCAGCGCCAGCGCCATCGTGTCCATCGCGCCAATATGGCCGTAGAACAGATCGTATTTATCGGTGCTCTGGCGACGGACCTTGGCGTCGAAGTTCAGCCCGCCGGTGGTGAACCCGCCCGCTTTGATGATTTCATACATCACCAGCGCGTTTTCTTCTACGCTGTTCGGGAACTGGTCGGTATCCCAGCCGAGCTGCGCGTCGCCGCGGTTGGCATCCACCGAACCAAACACGCCCAGCGCAATCGCCGAGGCGATTTCATGATGGAACGAGTGGCCGGCGAGCGTCGCGTGGTTCGCTTCGATGTTCACTTTGATCTCTTTTTCCAGGCCGAACTGCTTCAGGAAGCCGTACACGGTGGCGACGTCATAGTCGTACTGGTGCTTGGTCGGCTCCTGCGGCTTCGGCTCAATCAACAGCGTACCGCGAAAACCAATCTTGTGCTTATGCTCGACCACCATCTGCATGAAGCGGCCAATCTGCTCGCGTTCCTGGCGCAGGTCGGTATTCAGCAGCGTTTCATACCCTTCGCGGCCGCCCCACAGCACGTAGTTTTCCCCGCCCAGCTGATGGGTGGCGTTCATGGCGGTCACCACCTGGGCCGCCGCCCAGCTGAAGACTTCCGGGTCCGGGTTGGTGGCCGCACCGGCGCCATAGCGCGGGTTGGTAAAGCAGTTCGCGGTGCCCCACAGCAGCTTCACGCCGCTTTGCTGCTGTTTTTCCGCCAGCACATCAACCATCTGCGCAATGTTATTCAGATACTCTTTCAGCGTGGCGCCTTCCGGCGAAACGTCGACGTCATGGAAGCAGTAGTACGGCACGTTCAGCTTGTGAAAGAACTCAAAGGCCACGTCGGCTTTACGCTTCGCCAGGGCAATCGCCTCGCCGGGCTGCTGCCACGGGCGATCGAATGACCCCACGCCGAACATATCCGCTCCGTTCCAGCAGAAGGTGTGCCAGTAGCAGGCGGCAAAACGCAGGTGATCCTCCATGCGCTTGCCAAGCACCAGTTCATCCGGGTTGTAGTGGCGAAACGCCAGCGGATTTTGCGTTTTCGGGCCTTCATAACGAACACGTTCGAGTTGATCGAAATAAGCTTGCATATTGAACTCCATTATCAGGACGCGGCAAATATCAGATTGTGCAGTAATACTGTGTGCGGATTTCCCTACGCTCAATTACGTTATTTCACACTGCGATTAAGAGAATCCACAAACGTGCGCTGACTCGCAAAATATTGTCCTGTGGCCGCGCGCTGCAGGGTATTAAAATCAGATCGCGGTCATAAATCGTGAAATAAACCAAATATCATAACCAGAAGATAAAAATCTGTAATTGCCAGATTCATCTCGCATGTTAAAAATTTGCTGCGTATACGTCGTGCCAGTTTCTTTTATCGCTCATCTCAACCCTCGATAACCCTACAAAAGGCATTAAGACTATGAAGATAAAGAACCTTTGCCTCACCCTTTGCGCCTCGTCGCTTCTGTTAACCAGCATGGCGGGCATCGCCAAAGAAGTCAAAATCGGCATGGCCATCGATGACCTGCGCCTCGAGCGCTGGCAGAAAGACCGCGATATTTTTGTCAATAAAGCCGAATCGTTAGGCGCAAAAGTATTTGTACAATCGGCTAATGGCAACGAAGAAACACAGATGTCGCAGATTGAAAATATGATCAACCGCGGCGTCGACGTGCTCGTTATTATTCCTTATAACGGCCAGGTATTAAGTAACGTAATTAAAGAGGCCAAACAGGAAGGCATTAAAGTCCTGGCCTATGACCGCATGATTAATAACGCGGATATTGATTTTTATATCTCTTTTGATAACGAAAAAGTCGGTGAAATGCAGGCCCAGAGCCTGGTGAATAAGGTGCCGACGGGCAACTACTTCCTGATGGGCGGCTCGCCGGTGGATAACAACGCCAAAATGTTCCGCGCCGGGCAGATGAAAGTCTTAAAACCGTATATCGACAGCGGCAAAATTAAGGTGGTTGGCGACCAGTGGGCCGACGGCTGGTTACCGGAAAACGCGCTGAAGATTATGGAAAACGCGCTTACGGCGAACAATAACAAAATCGATGCGGTAGTGGCTTCGAACGACGCCACCGCAGGCGGCGCCATTCAGGCGCTGAGCGCGCAGGGGCTGGCGGGCAAAGTGGCGATTTCCGGTCAGGACGCCGACCTGGCAGGCGTGAAGCGCATCATGCAGGGCACGCAGACCATGACGGTCTATAAACCGATTACCCAGCTGGCGACCACGGCGGCGGAAATCGCCGTTGAGCTCGGCAACGGCCAGCAGCCAAAGTCTGACGCCACGCTCAACAACGGCCTGAAAGAGGTGCCCGCCCGCCTGCTGACGCCGATTGAAGTGAATAAGAGCAACATCGACGAGACCGTTATCAAAGACGGTTTCCACAAGAAGAGCGATCTGTAATTGCTGATGCCCCCATCCGGGGGCATCACGGTGTTCCGAAAGATGTGGAGCATGTATGCCTTATCTACTTGAAATGAAGAGCATTACCAAAGCCTTCGGGGCGGTAAAAGCTGTCGATAACGTCAGCCTGCGCCTGAATGCGGGCGAAGTGGTGTCGCTGTGCGGCGAAAATGGCTCCGGGAAATCCACGCTGATGAAGGTGCTGTGCGGCATATACCCGCACGGTACCTTCGACGGCGACATCGTGTTTGCCGGCGAGCCGCTGCGGGCGACCCATATTCGCGATACCGAACGTAAGGGTATCGCCATCATCCACCAGGAGCTGGCGCTGGTTAAGCACTTAACCGTGCTGGAAAATATCTTTCTCGGGGCGGAAATCACCCGTCACGGGGTGCTCGACTACGACCAGATGACCCTGCGCTGTGAGAAGCTGCTGGCGCAGGTCAGCCTGGCGATTTCCCCCAACACCCGCGTCGGCGACCTCGGTCTCGGCCAGCAGCAGCTGGTTGAAATCGCCAAGGCCCTGAACAAGCAGGTGCGTCTGCTGATCCTCGATGAGCCCACAGCCTCGCTGACCGAGCAGGAGACGGCGGTGCTGCTGAATATTATTCGCGACCTGCAGCGCCACGGCATCGCCTGCATTTACATCTCGCACAAGCTCAACGAGGTCAAAGCCATTTCCGATACCATCTGCGTGATTCGCGACGGTCAGCATATCGGCACCCGCGACGCCAGCGGCATGAGCGAAGACGACATCATTACTATGATGGTTGGCCGCGAGCTGACCGCGCTGTACCCCAACGAGCCGCACGAGCACGGCGGGGAGATCCTGCGGGTCGAACATCTGACGGCCTGGCATCCGGTGAACCGACACATTAAGCGGGTTAACGACGTTTCCTTCACCCTCAAACGCGGCGAGATCCTCGGCATCGCGGGGCTGGTCGGCGCCGGGCGAACCGAAGCGGTGCAGTGCCTGTTCGGCGTCTGGCGCGGGCGCTGGGAGGGACAAGTTTTCATCGACGGCATGCCGGTGAAAATCACCAACTGCCAGCAGGCCATCGCCCACGGTATCGCGATGGTGCCGGAAGACCGCAAAAAAGACGGTATCGTCCCGGTGATGGCGGTGGGGAAAAACATCACGCTGGCGGCGCTGGACCAGTTTACCGGCCCGCTCAGCAGCCTGAACGACGCCGCGGAACAGCACTGTATTTTGCAGTCCATCCAGCGCCTTAAGGTCAAAACCTCGTCGCAGGCGCTGGCGATTGGCCGCCTGAGCGGCGGCAACCAGCAAAAGGCCATTCTCGCCCGCTGTCTGCTGCTCAACCCGCGCATTCTGATCCTCGACGAGCCGACGCGCGGTATTGATATCGGCGCGAAATACGAAATCTACAAACTGATTAATCAACTGGTGCAGCAGGGCATCGCGGTGATCGTCATCTCTTCCGAACTTCCGGAAGTGCTTGGCCTGAGCGACCGCGTGCTGGTGATGCACGAAGGTAAACTGAAAGCCAACCTGGTCAACGACAATCTGACCCAAGAGCAGGTGATGGAAGCCGCATTGAGGAGCGAACGTCATGTCGAAAAATACGCCGTCTGAACTGAAGTTCAACGCGCAGGCCCCCGCCGCCTTCGCCGGGCTTAAACACCTTAACCTTCAGGTTTTCGTGATGATTGCCGCCATTATCGCAATCATGCTGTTCTTCACCTGGACCACCGACGGCGCTTACCTGAGCGCGCGCAACGTCTCCAACCTGCTGCGCCAGACCGCCATCACCGGCATTCTGGCCGTCGGCATGGTGTTTGTTATCGTCTCGGCAGAAATCGACCTGTCGGTCGGGTCGATGATGGGCCTGCTCGGCGGCGTAGCGGCGATTTTTGACGTCTGGTTCGGCTGGCCGTTGCCGCTGACGGTCATCGTGACGCTGGCGCTGGGCCTGGTGTTAGGGGCATGGAACGGATGGTGGGTCGCCTATCGTAAGGTGCCGTCGTTTATCGTCACCCTCGCGGGCATGCTGGCGTTTCGCGGCATCCTCATCGGCATCACCAACGGTACAACGGTATCGCCGACCAGCGCCGCCATGTCTCAGATTGGCCAGAGCTATTTACCGGACGGCGTCGGCTTTATCCTCGGCGTGCTGGGGCTGATGCTGTTCGTCGCCTGGCAGTGGCGCGGGCGGATGCGCCGCCAGGCGCTGGGGCTTGAGACGCCCGCCCCAACGGGCGTGGTGGGCCGTCAGTCGTTAACCGCGGTCATCGTGCTGGGCGCCATCTGGATGCTCAACGACTACCGCGGCGTACCAACGCCGGTGCTGCTGCTCGCGCTGCTGCTGCTCGGCGGCATGTTTATGGCCACCCGCACCGCCTTTGGCCGTCGAATCTACGCCATCGGCGGCAACCTTGAGGCCGCGCGCCTGTCGGGGATCAACGTCGAACGCACCAAGCTCGCCGTCTTCGCGATCAACGGCCTGATGGTGGCGATCGCCGGGCTCATCCTGAGCTCGCGCCTTGGCGCTGGCTCGCCGTCGGCGGGGAACATCGCCGAGCTGGACGCCATCGCCGCCTGCGTGATCGGCGGCACCAGCCTGGCAGGCGGGGTCGGCAGCGTCGCCGGCGCGGTGATGGGCGCATTTATTATGGCCTCGCTGGATAACGGCATGGGCATGATGGACGTACCGACCTTCTGGCAGTACATCGTCAAAGGCGCCATTTTGCTGCTGGCTGTCTGGATGGACTCCGCCACAAAACGGCGAGCCTGATCGCGACAACAGGGTTCAGGATGGCGATACTGCACTATCGCCATCCTCAGGAAAAATGCCATGTTTGAGAAGCGTCACCGCATCACGCTGCTGTTTAACGCCAACAAAGCCTATGACCGTCAGGTGGTGGAAGGCGTGGGGGAGTACCTGCAGGCGTCGCAGTCGGAATGGGATATCTTCATTGAAGAGGATTTTCGCGCCCGAATCGAGAACATTAAAGAGTGGCTCGGGGATGGCGTCATTGCTGACTATGACGACCCCGAAATTGAAGCGCTGCTGGCTGACGTGAAGGTGCCTATCATCGGCGTCGGCGGTTCCTACCATCGCCCGGAGCAGTATCCCGCGGTCCACTATATCGCCACCGACAACGCCGCGCTGGTCGAAAGCGCGTTCCTGCATCTCAAGGAGAAAGGCGTGCACCGTTTTGCGTTCTACGGGCTGCCGGTCTCCAGCGGCAAGCGCTGGGCCGTGGAGCGCGAGCACGCGTTTTGCCAGCTGGTCGCCAGGGAGAAATACCGCGGCGTCGTCTATCAGGGGCTGGAAACCGCGCCGGAAAACTGGCAGCACGCGCAAAACCGCCTTGCCGACTGGCTGCAAACGCTGCCGCCGCAGACCGGCATTATCGCCGTCACCGACGCCCGCGCCCGCCATATCCTGCAGGCCTGCGAGCATCTGCATATTCCGGTGCCGGAAAAGCTGTGCGTCATCGGGATCGATAACGAAGAGCTGACGCGCTACCTGTCCCGCGTGGCGCTCTCCTCCGTCGCGCAGGGCACGCGGCAGATGGGCTATCAGGCGGCGAAACTGCTGCACCGCCTGCTGGATGATGAGCCGCTGCCGCTCCAGCGCCTGCTGGTGCCGCCGGTGCGCGTGGTGGAGCGCCGTTCGACCGACTACCGCTCGCTGGACGACCCGGCGGTGATTCAGGCCATGCACTACATCCGCAACAACGCCTGTAAGGGCATCAAAGTGGAGCAGGTGCTGGACGCCGTCGGCATCTCGCGTTCGAATCTGGAAAAGCGCTTTAAGGAAGAGGTGGGAGAAACCATCCACGCGGTGATCCACAGCGAAAAGCTGGAGAAAGCGCGCAGCCTGCTGGTTTCCACGTCGCTGGCGATTAACGAAATCTCGCAGATGTGCGGCTACCCGTCGCTGCAGTATTTCTATTCGGTGTTCAAAAAAGAGTACGACACCACGCCCAGGGAGTACCGGGAACGCTTCGGGGAAGCCCTGCTCTAAAAACAAAAACGCCTTCCGATGGAAGTAATGCCAGTCAGTTAAGCGACTGACTGGCTGTTTTTCTCCAGGTTTTACTGTATTTCTGGGGCCTTTCTTTTACTGTTCGCGGGAAGGCTCTTTCCCTTCTTATCGGTAATTTCACCAACTGTCCCATGCTTTCAAGATCACGCATCAGCTCCGGGATACGACCTGGCGAAGCGCCCTGCAGAGTCATCAGCATTCGCATCACCATTCCACATGATTCTGAGAAGCTTAGCTGATTCGGCCAGTATCCCTTCAGGCTTCCCGCCATTTTAATCATCTGATATCTCACAAGATTATAGGCCAGTAACACTCCCCAGAGCTCCTGTTCTACAAGCTCTGGCTTTTTACTTCTCAGCGTCAGTCTGCTCAGTTGCATCGTCTGTTTTATCTCCCTGTAACCCAGTTCGATTTCCCACCGATGGCCGTACAGGTCTGCCATCTCACCGCCCGGGAAGCGCATTGCATCCGTCATTGACGTCAGCAGATGGCAGACTTTTCCTTTACGAGTGAACGTCAGCAGTCGCGCTGTTATTTCTTCACCCAGCTCCGGCCATTTTTTCCGTGCCTGCGGGCTGGTTTTCAGCGTGACCAGGTGATCGCCTTTACCCAGCTTTCTCTCCTCTTCATACTGTGCTCCCTTTTTCAGCGGGATCATCCAGTGCCGGTGTTCTCCCGCCAGGCTCCAGGCGTTCAGCAGACCCAGCGAGTAATAACCTTTATCCATCAAAGTCAGTGTGTTATCACCTGTCTGAGATATCAGCTGCTCTGCGAGTGCATTTTCGCTCTCTTTCATTGTGCCAAAGGCTGCAGCCGTGAGCAGATGGCTGGTCAGCTCCATCTGGCAGACCATTTTTACCTGCGGATAGAGTCCCGGTTTTCCGCCGTGTGTCTGACGCGGGAAGGCTGTATCATTTTCCGGCGTATCCTGTGTTCGCCAGACCACGCCATCCACGGCCAGCAGCGTCAGGCCGCACCAGTGTGGATGTGCCGTGGCTCCATGCCAGAGTTGTGCGGTTTGGGTGAATACACGGCGAACGGCCTCACTCCCCAGACGCTGGCGGGCCTGAATAACGGCACTGGGGGCGACGAAAGGACGGTCGCCCGGCAGCATGATATCCAGGCGATTAACAATCTGGTGAAGAGGCTCCTTACGCTCAAGCGCCATACCGACAATACACCAGACCATCATTTCCAGCGGCAGGCGGCGCTTGCGCAGGGTGACTGTGCCGGACTCAGCAAGGCAACGTGAGATAAGTTCAGGGTCGAGATAATCCCCTAAAGAAGTCAGTGGGTTACGCAAAGAATCGTAACGGGAAACAAGATCAAGAGCCTGTCCAATGTGCATAAAAAAATCCGGAAACGGGTGAGCATTTCCGGATTCTTACACAGCCACTGGATCGGTCAACCGATCCTTAACTGATCGGCATTACTTCCGATGGAAGGCGTTTTTCAGCGCGCTGGCGATTACATATGCGCCGCAATCAGACGCTGGTTATCCTGATACATACTGAACAGGTAGTTGTTGTAGCTCGACCCGCGCGTTGAATAGCCTTTCAGCTTGTGAATCATCGTGCTGGCGGTCACTTCCTGATCCGTCTTACGCAGCTGCGCGCGGGACTTGCGGAAGGACGCGTAGGCCGGATGGGTATTCAGGTTCACCACGTAGGCTTCGACCGACTCCTTTACAGAAGAGAAGTGCGAATATCCTTTGACCTTGCCCGGACCGTTCTGGCAGCTGCTTTTACCGCATTTCATACCAAAAAGGTTGTTGTTGGTACGCGCCAGTTTGGAGGTGCCCCAGCCGCTTTCTGCTGCGGCCATGGTCGCCACCATGCTGCCAGGGATGATATCCACGCGCTCAAGCAGCGAGTTCCACGGAATTTTACGCGTGTTTCCGGACCAGCTGATCTTATAGCGCTGGGTGATATCCTTCATACGCGCGCGCTCGGTCGGCGACCAGCGGGCATCGTACTGTTTTGACACAAGCCAGTTACGATCGGCGGTAATCGCCGCATTCTGGCTGGTAATATAAGGCATCACTGTCCGGAGAAACGCTTTTTTCCTTGGTGTTCCGGAAGGGTATTGTCGCAAATCAGGAAGTGGACTGCTCTTTACACTATTGCGAGAATACTCTTGTTTACTGCTCACCTTGATACTACTTGTCTTTGTTACCGGGGCTTTATGACTCGATGTTGTCGTGTGCGTCTTTGCCAGCACCTCACCTGAAAATACGCAGGTAAGTAACATGAGTATCGTAGCCCCATATCGTCGAATGGGAGTCGATATCATTAGATCTCCTGGTCGGATGTATACGTTCCAACACTTTAATTAATCTCAAAACTGAGAGCTGAATCTCATATTGTATCAAAAATAGCCCGTTGGCGCACCCAAAGAAATAGTCCAATTCCGAAACTATGTCACGCCTAAATTGCATGTTTCAGCGTAAGCCACTGTAATTACTGGGATGACGGTCACATTTTCTGTGCGTCGCGGGCGGCAATCTCTCCTCCCCCGCTATCCTCCCCACTGCATCCCCGCGATGGAGGAGCTTTTTTGCACAGAATGCTGGCAAACTGCGCAAAAAGCAACCACAGGTGCTCGGGATGAAACGCGCGGCTTTTGCCACCCTCATGCTGCCAGCAATGGCGCTTGCCTCATGGACGTCCTCCGGCTTTCCGGACTTCTCTCCCGCGGGGACAGGTCAATTCATCAGCCAAAAATCGCTGACGAAGGGTACTCGCCCTTTGACAATAAATTTTGACCAGCAGTGCTGGCAGCCGACGTCGGCCATTAAACTCAATGAGATGCTGTCGCTGGAGCCCTGTCGCGGCGAGCCGCCGCAGTGGCGTATTTTTCGCGACGGCGACTATCAGCTGAAAATCGACACCCGCTCGGGTACGCCAACGCTGCTGCTGAGCGTCGCCAGCACCGGGGACAGCGCGCCGCAGACGGTAGCGCGCCAGTGCCCGCGCTGGGACGGAAAACCGCTCACCGTCGCACTGGGGCGAACCTTCCCGGAAGGCAGCCTGGTGCGGGATTTTTACAGCGGGCGCACCGCCCGGGTGCAGGATGGCAACATCACGCTGCAGCCAGCCGCCAACAGCAACGGCCTGCTGCTGCTTGAGCAGGCCGATGTCTCCGGTCCCGCCCCTTTTAGCTGGCATAACGCCACGGTGTACTTCGTACTGACCGACCGCTACGTCAACGGCAACCCGGACAACGACACCGCTTATGGCCGCCACAAAGACGGCATGCAGGAGATTGGCACCTTCCACGGCGGCGACCTGCAGGGGCTGGCCAGCCGGCTCGACTACCTGCAGCAGCTGGGCGTCAACGCACTGTGGATAAGCTCGCCGCTGGAACAAATTCACGGTTGGGTTGGCGGCGGCAGCAACGGCGATTTTCCCCACTATGCCTATCACGGCTATTACCCGATGGACTGGACGCGCCTTGACGCCAATATGGGAACCGAGGCCGATCTGCGCCACCTGGTCGACGAAGCGCACAGACGCGGCATCCGCATCCTGTTCGACGTCGTCATGAACCACACCGGCTACGCCACCCTTGCCGATATGCAGCAGTACCGGTTCGGCGCGCTGTATCTGCAGGGCGACGAGCTGAAAAAGACGCTGGGCGAGCGCTGGGGAGACTGGCGGCCCGGCCCGGGGCAAACCTGGCACAGCTTTAATGATTACATCAACTTCAGTGATAAAGCCGCCTGGGATACATGGTGGGGTAAAGCCTGGATCCGCACCGATATCGGCGATTACGACAGCCCAGGCTTTGACGATCTCACGATGTCGCTGGCGTTTTTACCGGATCTGAAAACTGAATCCACTATCCCTTCCGGCCTGCCGGCGTTTTATCAGCACAAACCGGACACCCGCGCCACCGCCATCGCGGGCTATACGCCACGCGATTATCTGACCCACTGGCTCAGCCATTGGGTTCGGGAATACGGTATCGACGGTTTTCGCATTGATACCGCCAAACACGTCGAACAGGCGGCCTGGCAACAGCTAAAAACCCAGGCCAGCGCCGCGCTGACAGAGTGGAAAAAAGAAAACCCCGGAAAATCCCCGGACGACGGCGCCTTCTGGATGACCGGCGAAGCCTGGGGGCACGGGGTGATGCAAAGCGAGTACTATCGCCACGGCTTCGACGCGATGATCAATTTTGATTACCAGGAGCAGGCGGCAAAAGCCGTCGCGTGCTTTGCGGATATCGACGCCACCTGGCAGCAGATGGCGGAAAAGCTGCAGTCGTTCAACGTCCTGAGCTATCTCTCCTCGCACGACACGCGTCTGTTCCGTGAAGGCGGCAGCGAGGCGGCGGAGCTGCTGCTACTGGCGCCGGGCGCGGTACAGATCTTCTACGGCGATGAGTCCGCCCGTCCGTTTGGTCCCACCGGCTCCGACCCGCTGCAGGGCACGCGCTCGGACATGAACTGGCATGACGTTACCGGCAGCGCGGCCGCACGCGTCGCGCACTGGCAGACGCTGGGGCAGTTTCGCGCCCGCCACCCGGCCATTGGCGCGGGCAGGCAAACCACGCTTTCGCTGCCTCAGGGCTACGGCTTCGTACGCGAGACCGCCGACGATAAGGTGATGGTGGTATGGGCAGGAAAACCGCAGCCCTGAACAACAGCCGCAACCGGCTGGCATGAAACGCCAGCCGGCCTTTTATAAGCAGAATAAATGACCGAAAAGGCGTTCCCCCTTCGATTTGCACCACGCTGGCCACGGGGTTATGGTTAGCCACTTCATCAGTAAGACCAACAGAACACCTGCTATGACATTTTCACTTTTCGGCGACAAATTCACCCGTCATTCCGGGATTACCCGTCTGATGGAAGACCTTAACGACGGCCTGCGCACTCCTGGCGCCATTATGCTCGGCGGCGGCAATCCCGCGCAGATCCCGCAGATGAACGATTACTTCCGGCAGCTGCTGGCAGAGATGCTGGAAAGTGGCAAAGTCACTGACGCGCTGTGCAATTACGATGGCCCGCAGGGGAAGACGGAACTGCTGGCGGCGCTGGCGCAGATGCTGCGTCAGGAACTGGGCTGGGATATTGAGCCACAGAATATTGCGCTAACAAACGGCAGTCAGAGCGCATTTTTCTACTTATTCAATCTGTTCGCCGGACGGCGCGCCGACGGCACCACCCGTAAGGTGCTGTTTCCGCTGGCGCCGGAATACATTGGCTACGCGGATTCCGGGCTGGAAGAGGATCTGTTCGTCTCCGCCCGCCCCAATATCGAGCTGCTGCCTGAAGGCCAGTTTAAATACCACGTCGACTTTGAGCACCTGCGGGTGACGGATGAGACCGGGATGATCTGCGTTTCCCGCCCGACCAACCCGACCGGCAACGTGATCACCGACGATGAGCTGATGAAGCTCGACGCGCTGGCGAACCAGCACGGCATTCCGCTGGTTATCGATAACGCCTACGGCGTGCCCTTCCCGGGCATTATCTTTAGCGAAGCGCGCCCGCTGTGGAACCCGAATATTGTGCTGTGCATGAGCCTGTCCAAGCTTGGCCTGCCGGGCAGCCGCTGCGGGATAATTATCGCCAATGAGAAAATCATCAGCGCCATCAGCAATATGAACGGCATTATCAGCCTTGCGCCTGGCGGCATTGGCCCGGCGATGATGTGCGAAATGATTAAGCGCAACGACCTGCTGCGCCTGTCGGAAACGGTCATCAAACCGTTTTATTATCAGCGGGTGCAGGAAACCATTGCCATTATCCGCCGCTATCTGCCGCAGGAGCGTTGCCTGATCCATAAGCCGGAAGGGGCAATCTTCCTGTGGCTATGGTTTAAAGACCTACCCATCACCACCGAACTGCTCTACCAGCGGCTGAAAAAGCGCGGCGTGCTGATGGTGCCAGGCGACTACTTCTTCCCGGGGCTGGATAAACCCTGGCCGCACACCCATCAGTGCATGCGCATGAACTATGTCCCTGATCCTGAAAAGATTGAGGCAGGCGTCAAAATACTGGCGGAAGAAATCGAAATCGCCTGGAACGTCAATAATCTGCCGTAGCCCCGCCCCGCACTCACCGTGCGCTTAACCGCGCACGGTAAACCCCAGCTCCCGCGAAATCGCATTCGCCGTATCGCAAAGCGGCTTCAGCAGGTTCTTCTCGCCCACCTGCTTGAGACGCGAGGTGGAAAGCGAAATCGAAATCGCGTACGGCACGCGGCCGTGAATATCGAAAACCGGAACGGCGATGCACGAGACGCCCAGCTCGTTCTCTTCCCTATCCATCGCCATATTGCGCTCACGAATTTGCGCCAGCTCGTCGTGCATCGCAGGCAGCCCGGTGATGGTGTTGCGGGTCAGCGGCTGAATCTCATCCGCATGGCTCTGCCAGTAGGCCTGCACATAGTCCTGATGACCGAACGCCAGGTACAGCTTGCCCATCGCCGAACAGTACAGCGGCATATGCTGGCCGATATAGGCGCGAGTGCGCAGCATCCCGGTGGTCGGCTCCAGCTTATAAATCAGAATAGCGTGATCGTCTTCGCGGCTGGAAAAGTTCACGGTCTCTCCCGTCGCCAGGTTCAGCGCCTCAAGATGCGGCGCCGCCACGTGAATGATATTGAGCGATGACAGTGCCTTCTGCCCGACGGCAATAAATTTGGTGGTCAGGCGGTAGCTTCCCGCCGCGGGCGCAGGGGTCACATACCCGCAGGACTGTAGCCCCTGCAGCAGACGGTGGACGGTGCTTTTGTTCAGCCCGGCCAGCCCGGAAAGGTGCGCCAGCGGACAGCCGTTAGGATAATTGCTGAGAATTTCAATCAGCATCAGGCCGCGGAACAAGCTCTGGCTACCGGCAGGCCGCTCTTTGTCCTGCGTCATCTCACTCTCTTTTACGCTCATCGAGCCTCTCTCCTTTTCATCGCGCTCTGATGGTAGCGCAAAGTGTGTTTCAGTTCACGATCTGGACAGAAAAATCACAATGCATTGATTTTAATAGATTTCAAAAAAATCGTCAGCCGTTGCTTTGTCAAAAATTGATCGCTATATTTGAAATCAGATTTCGTATAGTGAAATTTAGAGCTTATGTAATGTTCTCACAACAGCGTTGAGAGGTCATGCGAATGGCGGAACCCGCAGTCGAAACTCCGGTATTGTCACTGCGCCACATCGTGAAGCGATTTGGCGGCAACCTGGCGGTCAATAACGTCAGCCTGGATATTTTTCCCGGTAAGGTAGTTGCGCTGCTGGGGGAAAATGGCGCCGGTAAGTCCACGCTCATCAAGGTGCTGGCCGGCGTCTACTCGCGCGACGGCGGCGAAATCCTCTTTCGCGGCCAGCCGATCGACTCTGCCTCCGCGCTGCATAAAGGCAGCGACAGGCCCGTCGCCTTTATCCACCAGGACCTCGGTCTTGTCGAGTGGATGACGGTCGCGGAAAACATGGCGATGATAATGGGTTTCCCCCGCCGCTTCGGCCTGATTGACTGGCAGGCCACCCGCCGCCAGGCGCAAAAAGCGCTGGAAGATATCGGCATTTTCCTCGACCCGGACGACCGCGTTTTTGACCTGTCGCGCACCGAAAAATCCCTGCTTGCAATCGCCCGCGCGGTGGCGGTGGATGCCGCCGTACTGGTGCTCGATGAGCCCACCGCCTCGCTGCCCGCCGACGATGTGCGTCATCTGTTCCGCGTGATGAACATACTGCGCGAAAAGCAGGTCGGCATGATTTATATCACCCACCGGCTGGACGAAGTCATGGAAATGGCCGACGCCGTCTGCGCCATGCGCGACGGCAGTTACGCCGGGGGCGGGGACATCGCCAACTTCACCCTGCGCGGGCTGGTCGAACTTATCGTCGGCGAATCTCTGAATCACGGACAGCGTCATCCGCTGCCGGACGCCAGCGCCCCGGTACAGCTGGCGCTTGATAACGTCCGCGTCGGCGATACCGGCCCGGTGTCGTTTACGCTGCGGGCGGGAGAGATGGTCGCGCTGGCCGGGCTGCGCGGCGCGGGCCAGGAAGAGATCGGTCGCCTGCTGTTCGCCTGTCGGCACGCCTCCGGCGGCGATATCCGCCTGTGCGGAACCCCTTTTCAGGCGCGCACGCCGGGGGAGGCGATGTCGGCAGGCGTATCGTTTGTCGCCGGGGATCGCCTGCATGAAAGCCTGGTGCCCGGCATGACGGTGCGGGAAAACCTGTACCTCAACCCCTGCAAGCAGGGCCATTCCCCGTTTTCACGCTACGACGAAACCTGCGAAGCGCCCCGCAGCTGGGAGCAGGTTCGCCAGTTCGACGTGCGACCGGCGCAAATCAACATTGAGATCGGCGCGCTGTCCGGCGGCAACCAGCAAAAAGTGGTGATGGCGCGCTGGCTGTCGCTGAACGCCCCGCTGCTCATTCTCGAAGATCCGTCCGCAGGGGTGGACGTCGGCGCACGGGCGGAAATTTACGCCCTGCTGAACCAGGCGCTGGAGAACGGCACCGCCATCCTCGTGATATCCAACGATCTGGAAGAGGTCGCGCATATCTGCAACCGGGCGCTGGTCTTCAATCGCGGACGCATCGTCGGCGAGCTGCGCAATCAGGACGTCACCTTCGCCCGGCTGCTGGAGCTGGCGTCCGGCGACGGCACAACCCATTAAGTCGGAGTTTGCTATGGCTAAAACATCCATGAAGTCGACAGCGCTGGAATCGCGGGTTTCGCTGCAGGAACACGGTATCGCCGCCTGGCTTGGTCAATACGCTACCCGCTACGGCCTGCCGCTGATATGCGTGCTGCTGGTTATTGTATTCTCCCTGACGACCCCCTCTTTCGCCTCCATGCTGACGCTGCAGGCGATCCTCGACAGCAAATCGAAAATCGCCCTGCTGGCGCTGGCGGCCACCGTTCCAATGATTGTCGGCAAAATCGACCTCAACGTCGGTTTTGGCATCGTGCTGTGGCACATTCTGGCTATCACGCTGCAGGTGGAGTACGGCTTCTCCTGGCCCGTCGCGGTGCTCATCGTACTGGCGCTGTCGGCGCTGTACGGGCTGCTGAACGGCATCCTGGTCGCGCTGGCGGATATCGACAGCTTTGTCGCCACGCTGGGCTCGGGCACCGTGCTGTACGCCATCGCCCTGTGGCACTCCGGCGGTCGGCAAATCGTCGGCGATCTGCCCGACGCCTTTATCGCGCTGCACCACACCGAGGTCTTCGGTATTCCCGTCGTGGCGTTTTACGTGCTGGCCGCCGCCGTGGCGCTGTGGATTGTCACCGAGCACACCCCCATTGGCCGCTGCATGTACGCCGTCGGCGGCAACCCGGTCGCCGCCGCGCTGAACGGCATTGCCGTCAACCGCTACACCATCGGCGCGTTTATCGCCTCCAGTACGCTGACCGGCTTTACCGGGGTGATCATCGCCGCAGAGCAGGGCGTCGGCCAGGCAAGCGTCGGCATGGACTACCTGCTGCCCGCGCTGGTCGGCGCGTTTCTCGGCAGCACCACGATCCGTCCGGGGCGGGTTAACGTCTGGGGGACCGTGGTCGGGATCGCGGTGCTGGCTATCGGCATCGCCGGTATCCAGCAGTTTGGCGGCGCGTTCTGGGTGGAACCGCTGTTCAACGGCATCACCCTGCTGCTGTCGATCACCCTCGCGGGCTACGCTCAGCGCCGCCGCGCGCTGAATAAAAAAATGGTGCAACGGCCGCAGTCGCCGTCGCCCAACGCCTCTGTCACCCCCTAATGCAACCGCGCAAGGATATGAAAAATGTACAATAAAATGGTTTGTTCTTTCTTCGCCGCCGGACTGTTGCTGGCAAGCGGCTTGAGCCAGGCCGATGATACCTTTGTTCAGCAGGCGAAAACCGCCATTGAGAAAGCGACCGCGCCGGTAACGGTGTGGGATGGGCCAACCCAGGGACCCGCATTACAACCTAATAAGAAAATTATCTTTATTGCCTCCGACATGAAAAACGGCGGCGTGCTCGGCGTGAAGCAGGGGCTGGAAGAGGCGGCGAAAGCCGCAGGCTGGTCGCTGGACGTGCTGGACGGCGCGGGGTCGGTCAAGGATCAGCTGGCGGCGCTGAACCAGGCCATCGCCCGCAAGCCTGACGGCATCGTCATCGGCGGCTGGAACCCCAACGTGGCGAAAATCCCGCTGAAGAAGGCGGTCAAAGAGGGCATTGTGCTGACCGCCTGGCACGCCGTACCGCAGCCGGGGCCGGTCCCGGCGTACAACATCTTCTATAACGTCACTTCGGACTCCAACGACGTCTCCCGCATGGCGGCGCTGTACGCGGTGGCAAAATCCAACGGTACGGCCAAAGTGCTGATTTTTACCGATTCTCTCTACCAAATCGCGCTGGATAAGGCCAACGCGATGAAGAAGATTATTGAGCAGTGCAGCGGCTGCCAGGTGCTGGAGTTTATCGACACGCCGCTGGCGGACACCGCAAACCGCATGCCGGGTATGACCTACAGCCTGCTGCAAAAATATGGCGATAAGTTCGAATACTCGCTGGCGATAAACGATCTGTACTTCGACTTTATGGCGCCGTCGCTGCAAACCGCGGGCAAAGGCAGCGGCGATAAACCGCCGTATAACATCTCCGCGGGCGACGGCTCCGTCACCGCCTACCAGCGCGTGCGCGACGGTAAGGGACAGGTCGCCACGGTGCCGGAACCGCTGCGCCTGCACGGCTGGCAGCTGCTGGACGAATTTAACCGCGCCTTCTCGGGCAAACAGCCTTCCGGTTATGTCACCCCGGCGCATCTGGTCACCAAAGAGAACATCGCCGCCGACGGCGGCCAGAACAATGAGTTCGACCCGGGCAACGGCTACCGCGACCACTACAAAGCCATCTGGGGCGTGAAGTAATGTTCGCCGTCGACCGCGTTGAACGCCTGTGTTCACCGGCTATCTGGGCGGAAGGTCCGGTCTGGGTGCCCGCGCAACAGTGCGTCATTTTCAGCGACGTCAAAGGCAACCGGATGTTCCGCTGGGATGACCGAGAAGGCGTCAGCCTGTTTCGCGCCGAATCTCATTATGCCAACGGCAACGCGTTGGACAGCGAAGGGCGGCTTATCACCTGCGAGCACGGACGGCGAGGGATCAGCCGTACCGCAACCGACGGTACGCACCGGATGCTGGTCAGCCGCATCGATGGGCGGCGCTTCAACTCCCCTAACGATGTCGCCGTGCGCGCCGACGGCAGTATCTGGTTTACCGACCCGCCCTACGGCATCACCGGCGATGAAGAGGGCTACAGGGCGGAAAGCCAGGTCGTCGGCTGTTGGGTCTACCGTTATGACGAACGCTGCGATCGCGTGGCCATCGCCATCAGCGATACCCAGCGCCCGAACGGGCTGGCCTTTTCGCCGGACGACCAATGGCTGTACGTGGCGGACATGTCGGTGATTGATTTTCCGACCCAGGGGCGACGGGAGCTGCGCGCCTACCGTCTGAACGGCGAGGAGGCCGCGTTTTCACACGTCATCGCCCAGGTGGAGCCAGGCATTCCCGACGGGTTTTGCGTCGATAGCGCAGGCCATATTTACTGCAGCTGCGATGACGGCGTGATCGTCTTCTCGCCGCAGGGGGAGCGGCTGGAACATATCCCGGTGCCGGAGCGCGTGTCGAACTGCACGTTCGGCGGCCCGGACGGCAATACGCTGTTTATTACCGCGACAACCTCGCTCTACCGCGTCGCTATCCAGCGCTGAATTCTGACTGATTATCACGCACCGGCGGTTCGCTGTCGGCGCGTTTTGACAACCTAATAATGTTTAGTGGAATGCGATTTCACTATGCGAAACAAAGACAGAAGGGAGAATCAGTATGTTATTAAGCTTTACAGAACTGAAAGCCGAATTTGAGCGCGTACTGCTTAAGCGCCGCGTGGCGGCGGAAACAGCGGAAGCCTGCGCGGATATGTTCGCGCGCACGACAGAGTCCGGCGTCTATTCCCACGGCGTCAACCGCTTCCCGCGCTTTATTCAGCAGCTCGACAACGGCGATATCATTCCCGACGCGCAGCCAACGCGCATCACCAGCCTTGGCGCCATTGAGCAGTGGGACGCCCAGCGCGCCATCGGCAACCTGACGGCGAAAGCGATGATGGACCGGGCCATTTCGCTGGCGGCGGATCATGGCATCGGCCTGGTGGCGCTGCGTAACGCCAACCACTGGATGCGCGGCGGCAGCTACGGCTGGCAGGCGGCGGAACAGGGATATATCGGTATTTGCTGGACCAACTCGATAGCCGTAATGCCGCCGTGGGGTGCCAAAGAGTGCCGCATCGGCACCAACCCGCTCATTGTCGCGATCCCGGGTAATCCCATCACCATGGTGGATATGTCAATGTCGATGTTCTCCTACGGCATGCTGGAAGTGAACCGCCTCGCCGGGCGCCAGCTGCCGGTTGACGGCGGCTTCGACGATGACGGCAACCTTACCCGCGAACCTGGCGTTATCGAGAAAAACCGCCGCATTCTGCCGATGGGCTACTGGAAGGGGTCCGGGCTCTCCATCGTGCTGGATATGATAGCCACTCTGCTGTCGGATGGCGCCTCTGTGGCGGAGGTCACCCAGGATAACCGCGATGAGTACGGCGTTTCGCAGATTTTCATCGCCATTGAGGTCGATCGCCTGATCGATGGCGCCACGCGTGACGCCAAGCTGCAGCGCATTATGGACTTCATCACCAGCGCCGAACGCGCGGATGAAAACGTCGCCATTCGCCTGCCAGGGCACGAGTTCACCCGCATGCAGGCGGAAAACCGCCGCAACGGCATCACGGTAGACGACCGTGTGTGGGCGAAGATCCAGGCGCTGTGAGGGCAATATTATGATATTTGGCCATATTTCTCAGCCGAACCCCTGCCGGTTTCCGGCGGCGATTGAAAAAGCGCTGGCGTTTTTACGCAGCACCGATTTTCGCGCCCTTGAGCCGGGCGTTGTCGACATCGAGGGCCGCGATATCTACGCGCAAATCCTCGATCTCACCACCCAACCGCGCCATATGCTCAAGCCGGAGGTGCACCGCCGGTATATTGATATCCAGTTTATGGCCTGGGGCGAAGAGGAGATCGGTATCGCTATTGATACCGGCAACAACGCGGTGAGCGAATCGCTGCTGGAAACGCGCGACATTATTTATTACCAGGACAGTGAGAACGAATCATTCTTTGAAATGGTGCCGGGAAGCTATGCGATATTTTTCCCGCAGGATGTCCATCGCCCTGGGTGTAATAAAACCCGGGAAACGCCAATCCGTAAAATTGTCGTTAAGGTGGCGCTTTCCGCACTGAATTAATTCGTTAACGCAGGAGCAAAAAAATGAGGACAGGAAACGCCGGTTATATTATCGGTGCGTATCCCTGCGCGCCGTCGTTTCATCAAAGAAGCGAAACGGAAGAGGCCGCCTTCTGGCGACAATTGGCCGACACGCCGCATATCCGCGGGCTGGAGCAGCCGTGCCTTGAGCATTTGCATCCGTTCGGCGACGAGTGGCTGTTCAGGCACACGCCCGGCGACTGGCAGATGGTGGTGACGGCGATTATGGAAACCATGCGCCGGCGCGCCGACAGCGGCGGCTTCGGGCTCGCCTCCAGCGATGAAGCCCAGCGCCGCGCCTGCGTGGCCTGGTATCGCCATCTGCACCGGAAAATCGCGGCGGTGAACGCCCGTTTTCCCGGCAAAGTCATCGCCCTTGAGCTACAGGCGGCGCCGCTGGCGGGCAACGCCAGTATCGCTCAGGCCACCGACGCCTTCGCCCGTTCGATAAGCGAGATAGCCGGCTGGGACTGGGACTGCGCGCTGGTGCTGGAGCACTGCGACGCCATGAACCAGCCCGTGCCGCGCAAGGGATTCTTGCCGCTGGCGAATGCGCTTGAGGTCATTGCCGGATACGACATCAGCGTCTGCATCAACTGGGCGCGATCGGCCATTGAGGGACGCAATCCGGCGCTGCCCGCACAGCAGGTGGCGGCGGTACGCCGTGCGGAAAAACTCGGCGCGGTGATGTTCTCCGGCACCACCGCGTCCGGCGCCTACGGCGACTGGCAGGATCTGCACGCTCCCTTTGCGCCCGGCTGTCCGGAAAGCCTGCTCACTGCAGAACGCGCCCGCGAGGTATTTGCCGCGGCAGGCTCCGCCACGCTGCAGTTTTCCGGTATTAAATTACTGGAAATCGATCCGCAGGCGGATATTGACCATCGCGTCGGGATATTACGTGATGGCATTCAGGCGATGAATATCGCCACGCAATAACAATAAAAACATTTTACCTCTAACCGAGAATCTGATTATGAAAAGCTCTGCATCTCTTTCATCTGCGGATATTCCGCGCCAGCGCTGGTTAAGAATAATTCCGCCCATTCTGATCGCCTGCATTATCTCGTATATGGACCGCGTCAATATTGCGTTTGCCATGCCAGGCGGAATGGATCAGGAATTAGGTATTTCCGCCACGATGGCCGGGCTGGCTGGCGGTATTTTCTTTATCGGCTACCTGTTTTTGCAGGTACCCGGAGGCAAAATCGCCGTACACGGCAGCGGCAAGAAGTTTATCGGCTGGTCGCTGGTCGCCTGGGCGGTGATCTCCGTGCTCACCGGCCTTGTCACTAACCAGTATCAGCTGCTGGCGCTGCGCTTTCTGCTCGGCGTGGCGGAGGGCGGGATGCTGCCCGTGGTGCTGACGATGATCAGCAACTGGTTCCCGGACGCCGAGCGCGGCCGTGCGAACGCGATTGTGATTATGTTTGTCCCCATCGCCGGGATCATTACCGCGCCGCTCTCAGGCTGGATAATCACCGCGCTCGACTGGCGCTGGCTGTTTATCATCGAAGGCCTGCTGTCGGTAGTGGTGCTGGCGCTCTGGGCGCTGACGGTTTACGACCGTCCGCAGGAGGCGCGCTGGATAAGCGAGGCGGAAAAAAACTATCTGGTGACCACCCTTGCCGCAGAGCAGCAGGCCATTGCCGGAAAAGAGGTCAAAAACGCGTCGCTGAGCGCCGTGCTTTCCGACAAAACGATGTGGCAGCTGATTGCGCTCAACTTCTTCTACCAGACCGGTATCTATGGCTACACCCTGTGGCTGCCGACCATTCTCAAGGAGCTGACCCACACCAGCATCGGTCAGGTGGGCGTACTCGCCATTCTGCCTTACGTTGGCGCCATTGCCGGGATGTTCCTGTTCTCGTCGCTCTCCGACCGCACCGGTAAGCGCAAGCTGTTCGTCTCCCTGCCGCTGATCGGCTTCGCGCTGTGTATGTTCCTGTCGGTTGCCCTGAAGGCCCATATCTGGATGGCCTATGCCGCCCTCGTCGGCTGCGGTTTCTTTCTGCAGTCCGCCGCCGGCGTGTTCTGGACCATCCCGGCGCGGTTGTTCAGCGCCGAAATGGCCGGCGGCGCGCGCGGCGTTATCAATGCGCTGGGCAACCTTGGCGGCTTTTGCGGCCCGTACGCCGTCGGCGTGCTAATCACGCTCTACAGCAAGGATGCCGGGGTTTACTGCCTGGCTATCTCGCTGGCGCTGGCATCGGTACTCGCCCTGCTGCTGCCCGGCAAATGCGATGCGACCGGCAGCGCGGCGACATCCGCCGCGCCGCGCAAACGCGCCGCCTGACCACCACGAGGCCAAACGATGAGTGAACATGAGACCTTCTGGCTGGGTATCGATTGTGGCGGTACTTATCTGAAAGCCGGTTTGTACGATAGCCAGGGGCGCGAGCACGGCATCGCGCGTCAGGCGCTGCAGACCCTGAGCCCGGCGCCGGGTTATGCCGAGCGCGATATGCACGTGCTCTGGCAGACCTGCGTCGGCACCATCGCCAGCCTGCTGCGCCAGCAGAAGGTGAGCGGCGCGCAGGTAAAAGGCGTCGGCATCTCCGCGCAGGGCAAGGGGCTGTTTTTGCTCGATAAGCAGGACCAGCCGCTGGGTAACGCCATACTGTCGTCCGACCGACGGGCAATGGCGCTGGTCCACCGCTGGCAGCAGGACGGTATCCCGCAGAAGCTGTATCCCCACACCCGCCAGACGCTGTGGACCGGCCATCCGGTGTCGCTGCTGCGCTGGGTTAAAGAAAACGAGCCCCAGCGCTATGCGCAGACGGGCTGCGTGATGATGGCCCACGACTGGCTGCGCTTTCAGCTTACCGGGGTGAAAGGCTGCGAAGAGAGCAATATCTCCGAGTCAAACCTCTACAACATGGCGCAGGGGGGATATGACCCTCGGCTCACCGCCTGGCTTGGCATCAGCGAGATTGACGACGCGCTGCCGCCGGTGGTGGGCTCTGCCGACATCTGCGGGGAAATCACGCCTCAGGCAGCCGCGCTTACCGGTCTCGCGGCGGGAACTCCCGTCGTCGGCGGGCTGTTTGACGTGGTTTCCACCGCTCTTTGCGCCGGGCTGCGGGATGAACAACGTCTGAACGCGGTGATGGGAACCTGGGCGGTCACCAGCGGCATCTCTGACGGTATACGCCACGGCGAGCCGCATCCGTACGTGTATGGCCGCTACGTCAATGACGGCCAGTACATCGTGCATGAGGCCAGCCCGACCTCTTCCGGCAATCTCGAATGGCTGACGGCCCAGTGGGGCGATATCTCATTCGCAGAGATAAACCGCCTCGTCGCCTCACTGCCGAAAGCGGGCAGCGACCTGCTGTTTCTTCCCTTCCTGTACGGCAGTAACGCCGGGCTGGAAATGACCAGCGGTTTTTACGGCATGCAGGCTATTCACACCCGCGCCCACCTGCTGCAGGCGGTGTATGAGGGGGTGGTGTTCTGCCATATGACGCACCTCAACCGCATGCGGGAAAGGTTCAGCAACGCGCAGGCGCTGCGCGTCACCGGCGGGCCGACGCGCTCCGGGGTCTGGATGCAGATGCTGGCCGACGTCAGCGGCCTGCCGGTCGAACTGCCGCAGGTGGAAGAGACCGGCTGCTTTGGCGCCGCGCTGGCGGCGCTCACCGGCACCGGCGTTTATCGCGACTTCCGCGAGGCGCAGCGCGCTATCCGCCACGATATCCAGACGCGTTGGCCCGACCCCAACGTCCATGCCGCCTATCAGCGTAAATACCAGCGCTATCAGCTATTGATTTCCGCACTACAGGGCTACCACGCCCAAATAAAGGAGCACCACCTATGAGCCGACCGTTACTGCAACTGGCCCTCGATCACACCTCGCTTGAGGCCGCCCAGCGCGATGTGGCGCGGTTGCAAGACCATGTCGATATCGTCGAAGCAGGCACTATTTTGTGCCTGACGGAGGGACTGAACGCCCTGCGGGCGCTGCGCCAGCAGTGCCCTGGTAAAACCCTCGTCGCCGACTGGAAGGTTGCCGATGCCGGAGAAACCCTGGCGCAGCAGGCGTTTGCCGCGGGCGCCAACTGGATGACTATCATCTGCGCGGCGCCGCTGGCGACCGTGGAGAAAGGCCATCAGGTGGCGCGGGAATACGGCGGCGAAATCCAGATGGAGCTGTTCGGCAACTGGACGCTGAATGACGCCCGCGACTGGCATCGCATCGGCATTCGTCAGGCCATTTATCACCGCGGCCGCGATGCCCAGGCGAGCGGCCAGCAGTGGGGCGAGGCCGACCTCGCGCGGATGAAGGCACTGTCGGATATCGGCCTCGCGCTGTCCATTACCGGCGGTATTACCCCCGCCGACCTGCCGCTGTTTAAAGACATCAACGTCAAAGCCTTTATTGCCGGCCGGGCGCTGGCGGGCGCGGCGCAACCCGAGCAGGTCGCGGCCGATTTCCATGATCAAATTCGCACACTGTGGGGGGACCGATCATGAGGCGTCATCCGTTAGGTATCTACGAAAAAGCGCTGCCGAAAGATCTCAGCTGGCCGGAGCGGCTGGTGCTGGCGAAAAGCTGCGGTTTCGATTTTGTCGAGATGTCGGTCGATGAAACCGACGAGCGCTTATCCCGGCTCGTCTGGAGCACCGGCCAGCGCGCATCGCTGGTGACGGCGATGCTGGAAACCGGCGTGGCAATCCCGTCGATGTGCCTGTCCGCCCACCGCCGCTTTCCGTTTGGCAGCCGCGATGAGGCCGTGCGCGAACGGGCGCGGGAAATCATGACCCAGGCCATCAGGCTGGCCCGCGATTTAGGCATCCGCACCATTCAGCTTGCCGGTTACGACGTCTATTACGAGGAGCATGACGAGAGCACCCGGCAGCGCTTCGCAGAGGGGTTGCGCTGGGCCGTCGAACAGGCCGCCGCCGCCCAGGTGATGCTCGCCGTGGAGATCATGGATACGGCTTTTATGAACTCCATTACCAAATGGAAACAGTGGGATGAAATGCTCGCTTCGCCGTGGTTCAGCGTGTATCCCGATGTCGGCAACCTCAGCGCCTGGGGCAACGACGTCAGCGCTGAGCTCGCCCTCGGCATCGACCGCATTGCCGCCATCCACCTGAAAGATACTTACCCCGTTACGCCGGACAGCCCCGGGCAGTTTCGCGACGTGCCTTTCGGCGACGGCTGCGTCGATTTCCCCGCCGTCTTCAGCACGCTGCAAACGCTGAACTACCGCGGCGCGTTTTTAATCGAAATGTGGACTGAAAAAGCCAAAGAGCCGGTGCTGGAAATCATTCAGGCCCGCCGCTGGATTGAAGCCCGCATGCAGGAAGGAGGCATGGTATGTTAGAACAACTCAAAGCCGACGTGCTGGCGGCAAACCTGGCCCTGCCGGCGCATCAGCTGGTGACCTTCACCTGGGGCAACGTCAGCGCCATCGATCGCGAAAGCCATCTCGTGGTGATTAAGCCTTCCGGCGTAGACTATGAGGTAATGACCGCCGACGATATGGTGGTCGTCGACCTTGCCAGCGGTAAGGTTGTGGAGGGTGACAAAAAGCCCTCTTCCGATACGCCCACGCACCTGGCGCTGTATCGCCGTTTTGCCGGAATCGGCGGCATTGTACACACGCACTCCCGCCACGCGACTATCTGGTCGCAGGCCGGACGCGATCTCCCCGCCTGGGGCACCACGCATGCTGATTATTTCTACGGCGCTATTCCCTGCACGCGGCGGATGACCTCTGCGGAAATTCACGGCGAGTATGAGCGGGAAACCGGCGAGGTCATTATCGAAACCTTTGCGCAGCGCGATATCGACCCGCTGCAAATCCCGGCCGTGCTGGTGCATTCCCACGGGCCTTTCGCCTGGGGCGCGAATGCCGCCGACGCCGTTCACAATGCCGTGGTGCTGGAAGAGTGCGCCTATATGGGGCTGTTTTCCCACCAGCTGACGCCGCAGCTGCCGGATATGCAGGCAGACCTGCTGGATAAACACTATCTGCGCAAACACGGCAAGCACGCCTATTACGGACAGTAAGCGCCAGAACGGCCCGGGGGTCTGTCTCCCGGGCCGCGTTTGCGCTCACGCGCCTCAGAACGTAGTCCAGCCCTCTTCCTGACGCTTAACCGGCGCTTTCGCCGCCGCGCCCGGCGTCGGCCGATGGAGCGCTGAACCTGGCGTCAGCAGCGTATCGTCGGACACCCGGAATACCGACACCGCTTCTTCCAGCTTCAGCGCCTGCTCTTCCAGGCTGTTGGCCGCCGCCGAAGATTCCTCCACCAGCGCCGCGTTTTGCTGCGTGGTGGTGTCCATTTCCGACATCGCCTGAGCAATCTGGGTAATGCCCCGGCTCTGTTCGTCGGTTGCGGAGGCGATTTCACTCATGATGTCGCGCACCTGGGCTACCGAGGTTTCAATATCCGCCATCGCGCTGCCCGCCTGTTCTACCAGCCGGAATCCGGTATCCACATAGCCGACCGACTCCTGAATCAGGCTCTCAATCTCTTTTGCCGACTGCGCGCTGCGGCTTGCCAGGTTGCGAACTTCGCCTGCCACCACGGCGAACCCTTTCCCCTGCTCACCCGCCCGGGCGGCCTCAACGGCGGCGTTGAGCGCCAGAATGTTGGTCTGAAAGGCAATACCGTTGATGACGGTCGTAATCTCCGAAATACGGTGTGCGCTTCCCTGTACGTTGCGCATCGTTTCAATCACCGACTGCGATACCTGACAGCCCTGCGCGGCCTTTTGCGCCGCCTGCTCGGACAGCCGACGCGCCTGACCGGCGTTTTCCGCGTTCAGCGCCACCGTTGACGTCAGCTCTTCCATGCTCGCCGCCGTTTCCACCACCGCTGCCGCCTGCTGTTCCGTTCGCGACGACAAATCAACGTTCCCGGCGGCAATCTCCGTCGAAGAGCGCGCCACGCTCGCGATGCCCTCGCGGACATCATGAATAATATTCTTCAGGTTGCGATTCATTAGCGACATGGCCTGCATCAGCTTGCCAATCTCATCCTGACGCTGGCTTTCCAGGGTTTGGGTCAGATCGCCCTGCGCAATATTTTCCGCCATCAGCAGCGTTGCGTTCAGCGGCCGGGTAATCGCCCGCGTAATGACACAGGCCAGCACAATGCCGATGATGATGCCGATCAGCGCAACCAGCTGCATCTGCCATTCCACCGAGACCACAATGCTTTCGACAGTCTGCTCCTGAAACTCATGCAGCGTGTTAATCGCCTGGGTCAGCTCATTGGCTCTTGCCAGCAGCGTTACCGAAGCGCCGTCCACCGCAAGCCAGGCGCTACGGTAGGGCTCAAGGGCGCTGATAAAACCGCTCAGCGCGACGATAACGCTATTCCCCGTCGCGCGCTCTTTATCCGACAGCGCCGGTAGCAGCAGTTTTGTTCGCGCCATCCCCTCTTCCAGCCTCGCTTTCGCTCCGGCCAACGCCTGCGGCGTGGGGGTCGTTTTAAAGTCCGTCAGCATGGAATCAATATCATTGAGAATAAATCCCAGCTGCGCCGCCTGCAGCTTTTGCTCAGCGGACAGCGCGCCGTTTTCACTTAAACCGTCAAAAACACGGGATTCGCCAATGAGGCGCTCCGAATTAAGCAGCTGGCTCTGCTGATACCGTTTGCCAACGGCATCGTTGAACGGCGCGCGGTCGCGGATATAGTTGCTTACCGCCTCTTCGGTATCGAGCAACAGCTGCTGGCCTTTTCCCGACCAGCTCATCGCTTTAAGCTCGTTAAGGATGACCATCATGCGATCGACCGCTTCGCCATTTTTCTGCAGATAACGAGCTTCGCTGGTGTACTGATAGTATGTTCGGTTTAAACGCGTATCGAAAAGCGCATTAATTAGCTGTACGCTTAATGCTCCTTTGGTGACCTTATCCTGAATATTCTTCAACCCCAGAATACTGGTTAACAGGATGACAATCATCAAAACAATAATGATGACGAATCCTAGAGTTAATTTTTTGCCTGTTTTTAAATTCAATAAAAATGATGATATTTTCATACAACCATCCCGTTATTTATGAGACGACAAATCTGTTTCCGCTGCAGATAAAAAAAGCCCTGGACACGTGAATATCCAGGGAAAAGCGCTTAGGGGGACATCACTCTCCCGCGCAATACGTTAGATGCTTATACACATTGTGGTAACTCATCACCCTTGCAATACACAGGCGTAATACTTTCATAGTTAACTCTGTAGCCACTACCTTTAATATTGGTAATGAAATCGATGGGTAAACCCAGCATTACCAGTTTTTTGGTCAGATTATTCACTACCTGCCACACGCGCTGTGAGGAACAGCTGAGGTTATTTTCTTCCCAAATTTTTTGCATCAACTCATCTTTGCTCACTGCACGTTTCCGTCCGTGCATCAGAAGATAGAGAAAAAGCTGTAGCATCGTTTTGTTAAACGCAATGGTGACGAACACGATGCTTTTATCGGCATGGCGAGATGGCAGGCGATAGACCCGTTGATTATGAATGTCGAAATGAATCTCTGTTCCAATCATAAATCCATACAGCTGATATTCCATTATTACTGCCCATGCTTTGTTAGTTTTCCATTGTCACCCGCACATTGTTGTAACAAATTCATTACTGTTTGTGAGGGATAATATAAAGCAACCAAAATCACATTCAATATATTCATCGCATAAGAATTCCCTCATCAAATGAAGCGTAAACAGCATCATCACCCAATTAAATAGCCAGCTTTCAGATGAAAATACCGCAAAAACGAAAAATCACGGCCCATGACACCAAAAAGTTACAATAGAGTGACAACTCAACATAAAACAACAAAATAAACAAAAAACACAGTCATATATTCTGCTCATGCGCGATATTTTCCCCGTATGGGGCATCTATACTCATGACAGAACGCTTATTTCACCGTAACCTTGGCTCGCAGCATTTCAACCGCCATTCAGCATAAAAGAGACGGCAAAAAAGGGGAGTGAAGTTAGGTGATCTCTTCTGATTCAGAACGCTGTAAACAGAACGAATAAGGCTCCAGACATCGCTCGGTACGGGAACACCATGAAAACCGCGTTTCTCATCAATGACACAATTTTGTTCGTCCCGGAGCAATACAGCCTGTATCGCCGCGAAGCTTACCCTGCGGGGCGCATCACGCTGCACGCCCCGGCCAGCGACTGCCTGCTGCTGCTGGTTCAGTATGCCCAGGAGCCGGTAACGCAAAAGATGTTATTTGAACAGGTATGGGAAAAGCGCGGCACCGTCGTGTCGACCAATACGCTTTATCAGAGCATTGCCTCGGTACGTAAAGGGCTTAAGGCCGCCGGGCTAAACGAAGAAGCGATTCTGACGCTGCCCAAGCAGGGATTCAAATGCGTGGCGAAGATAACGCCCGGCGAATTACAGGATTTTATTCTTACTTTTGCAGAAAATGCAGAACCCCTTGCCGAAACCGCGCATCGGCCCGCGAGGGTATTACACCGCCAGGCGCTAAGGCCGCTGCGCGGGCCGCGATTCCGTTCACGGCTCTATTTGCTGCTGGCCATCGTGCTGGTGCTTATTGTTGGGGAATACCATTGGCTGCGCGCATCGCCGTCCCCGGTTTATGCGGAGTACACTTACGCAGGTAAAGTGGAAAATTGCCAGGTTTATTCCTCCTGGTCCGGCACACAGTACAGCATCGCCGTTTTCAATGAGTTGCGCTTGCGCTCGCCAATAAGCTGCGCAACGGAATCCATCGCCTGGCTGACAATAGATCGTTTTCAGCAAGGCACTTCCATTTTGCTTTGTGATAAGGATATTGCGCAAAGTGACGCACAGTGCCGTTCGTGGCTGTACCGGGAGAAAGGCGATGAGAAATAAAAACGTGCGCCTTCTGCTCAACCTGCTGATTACGCTTGTCGTTATCTCTGTTGCACTGGCGGGCTACGTTAACTGGCAGAAAAACCATTTCTCCTGTGAAGCCCAGATAACGCTGGTGACCGATCGCGGCACCGAAGATCTGATTATGCATTTTCGCTTTTCCGGCGATACCGGCCAGTATGAGTCGAAAGGCAAATATATCACCGCCTCGGGGCGAGAAATTCCCACCAGCAATAAAATTGACTTCACTTTCTGGCGGGATGGCGATGCCCTGGTGATGATCTCAGATGAGACCAATGCCATTCCCAAAACCGCCGGTTCGGTATACCCCTACACCCCCGATTTCTTTTACTCCAGAGAACGAGGTCTGCGCTGGAAATTAACCATGGAAAATGCCGCCGGGTATCTGTTCAGCTACGACGGTACTCCGGCATTTTATTGCGCGATAACGCGGAAGTAGGTTTCAGGGAGGAGCCCTCTTCCCTGAGAACCGCTTTTGGGCGGAGCGCAGAACTACCGGATCACACAGTTCAATGCGGTAAGGTTCTTTCTAAAATATATCCCAGTGCGAGTTCAGCGTACTCGAGACAGGTGACAAAAATAAAGGAAAAGAAATCCTGATCCGCATTTCAGATAACATCTTTACAATAAATCCTTTTAATATTACAGAAAACGCATCCATAATAATGGTTACAAAACAGCACAAGTAACTTGCATATTTATATAGCAGTATATAAAAATCATATATATGGATGTCACGATGAATAAGCTACAGCTTAAACCCAGGGATTTAAAGATTATATCACTCATTTCCGCCACCAAAAGCATCAGCCAGACGGCGGTGATCCTCGGTATGGCGCAAGCAAACGTCAGCAAATATCTTTCTGATTTTGAATCTAAAATAGGTCTCAAGGTGTTTGAACGCACCACCCGCAGCCTGGCCCTGACGCCGTTCGGCGAATCGCTGATGCCCTACGTGGACGCGACCCTGAATGACGCCAGAAAATTAGTTAATTTCATTGCTGATTATAAGCAGGAAAAAAGTGGTCAGGTATCAATTTATGCTCCGGTAGGGATTATCTCCTATCTGTCGCGCAGCGTGATTCATCAGCTAACGGATATTGGTGATATCAGCATAAAGCTGAAGACCTGTAATCTCGATCGCGAGGCCTTTTATGAAGGTGTTGAATTCCCAGATGATTGCGACGTGCTTATTACCTATACCAAACCTAAAGATGAATCGCTAATTGCCAGCAGAATTACACAGTATTCGGTCACCGCGTTCGCCAGCCCGGAATATCTCAGTAAAAATCCTATTCATTCTCCCAGTGAACTGGAAAACCACTCCTGTATTCTGATTGATTCCATGATGATTGATGATTCAAATATCTGGAAGTTTAATACCCCCGGAAATAACGATGTCACAGACTATAAAGTCTCAGGAAAATACATTTGCGACAACACGCAAACGGCGCTGGAGCTGGCGCGTAACGGTCTGGGCATCGTCTTTGCCCCGGAGGAAAGCCTGCAGAAAGATATCGCGGAAAATAAGCTGGCGCTCTGCTTCCCGCATCAGGCCGAGTGGTGGCTGGATCTGGTGGCTATCTACCGCAAACGCGAATATCAGCCGTGGCGGGTACAGTACATTCTTGATGAAATTCTGAAAATCATTCACCAGCAGATAGAGCAGGCGGCCCACCGTCCGCCTGCTCCTGACTGCTAACGAAACAGCATCTCGTCTCGCAGCAGGTGGTCGTTCCCCCGGCGGCGGGTAAAACCGATTCGGTCGAAATATTCGAGAATCTGAATCGCCAGCTTGCGCCCGACGTCAAGCCTGTCGCGAAAGTCGGCGGCACAGGTCGAACCGCGCGCCTGATCCAGCTCGCGGATCAGCTGCGCAAAGGTCACAATCCGATCGTTGCGGTAATAACGATCCTTAACGATCGCCGTAATCAGCCCCTGCTGCGCGGCCTGCCGTAGCGTCGCGCGCATCACCGCTTCATCGGTCGCAGTCTCTTTCGCCAGGTCTCGCACCCACCAGGGCTCATCGGCAAACAGCGGCTGGGCTTTCTCCCAGACGGCCGACTGCTCTTCGGTAAACCCGGCTTTATGGTCGGGCAGATGCAGCCAGCCGTGATGACTGCCGATAACGCCGCTTTCGCGCAGTTGCTCAATCAGCGTCAGCACCAGCGCTTCATCTTCCATCGGCAGGGCGATACGCCGTAAACGCTCGCGTCCGGGACCAGGCTCATCGCGATGCTGATCGTGATATACCGCCAGCGCGTCCAGCAGCTTACGCTGCCAGCGGACCGCCAGCCCGGCGCTGAGCAAACAGCCTCCGGCGCGAATCACCGTGGGCGGGATCAGGCGTTCAAGCCCGGCATCGGTCAGCTGGCGCGCCCAGGCGAAAGCGGCCTGGCGCATCGCGTCACGCTGCAGGTGTACATTCAGCGCCGCCGCGTCCGAATCCGCTGCCGCCAGCGCCGCCAGCCACTGCAGGTATTCCGGTTTGCGCTTGCCGCGACGCGGCGGATCAAGCGTGACCACCCGGGCGCCGGCCAGGGTAGTACGCGCAGATATATCGCGCAGCACCAGGCGGTCGTTATCCGCCAGCCACAGCGGCGAATCCAGCACCAGCTCCGCCAGTTGGCCTTCCAGCAGCGATACCCGACCGGTGATATGGCTGGCGGCATGGTGGATATGCAGCGGCTGCCACTGGCTCAGGGCAGCGGCGGCGTTAAGCTCAACAATCACCCGCTCGCTGGGCCCGGCAGGCCGTTCCGCCAGCAGCCAGTCGCCGCGACTTACCCCCTCTTTTTCAGCATCTCCGGTAATATTCAGCGCAATACGCTGCCCGCCGCGCGCCTGCTCAACGGGCTGATTCTGCGCGTGCAGACCGCGCACGCGCATCGGTTTGTCGACGCCGGTCAGCCACAGGGTATCGCCCGCCCGCACCTCGCCCGACAGCGCCGTGCCGGTGACCACCAGCCCCGCCCCTTTGACGGTGAACGCACGGTCAATCGCCAGACGGAACCGCTGATGCTGCGGCCGTTCACGCTCCGACAGCTGCAGCAAATGCGCACGCAGCGCGTCGATCCCCTGCCCCTGCGTGGCCGCAGTGACAAACACCGTCGCCGCGCCAAAACCCAGCTCCCGTACCACGGCGTCGACCTGCTGGCGCACAATCTCCACCCGTTCGGGCTCTACGCGATCGGCCTTGGTCAGCGCAACGGTCAGGGTCGGTCTGCCGGTCAGCTGTAATATCGCCAGATGCTCGCGGGTTTGCGCCATCACGCCATCGTCGCAGGCGACCACCAGCAGAGCGTGGTCGATCCCACCCACCCCGGCGAGCATATTAGCGAGAAACTTTTCATGCCCGGGCACGTCGATAAACCCCAGCACGCGGCCGTCCGGCTGCGGCCAGTAGGCGTATCCCAGGTCGATAGTCATACCGCGGGACTTCTCCTCCGGCAGGCGATCGGCATTGACGCCGGTTATCGCCTGAAGCAGCGTTGTTTTACCGTGGTCCACATGTCCTGCGGTGGCAATAATCATTTCAGCACGTTCTCCAGAAAGCCGGATTCATCCTCAAGGCAGCGCAGATCCAACCATAGGCGACCGTCATAAATACGGCCAATGATCGGAACAGGCAGGCTGCGCCAGTGTTCCGCCAGCGCGTCAAGCTGGCCGCCTCGTCCGTCATTGGGCGTCAGCGTCAGCGCCAGCGACGGCAGCCTGTCGACGGGCAACGACCCGCTGCCGATCTGCGACAGGCAGGGCTCAAGCTGGACGCTAAAAGCGTCATACCGCCCGGCCAGCGCATGCCGGAGGCGTTCCCCCGGCGCCTGCATTGTCTGCGGCGTACGGGTCAGCAGCCGCAGCGTCGGCAGGCTTTGCGCAAGCTTCTCCGGATGCAGGTACAGCCGTAATGTGGCGTCCAGCGCCGCGAGGGTCATTTTGTCCGCCCGCAGCGCTCGCTTAAGCGGGTGCTGCTGCAGTTTCGCGATAAGCTGGCGTTTACCGACGATAATACCCGCCTGCGGGCCGCCCAGCAGCTTGTCGCCGGAAAAGCTCACCAGGCTCACGCCCGCGGCGATAAGCGCCTGCGGCATGGGTTCTTTCGGCAAACCGTACTGGCTTAAATCCACCAGCGAGCCGCTGCCCAAATCGGTCATCACCGGGATACCGCGCGCATTGCCGATATTCACCAGCTCCGTTTCATCTACCGCTTTGGTAAACCCTTCGATGCTGTAATTACTGGTATGCACCTTCATCAGCAGCGCGGTATTGTCATTTATCGCGTCAAGATAGTCCTGGGTATGCGTGCGGTTTGTGGTACCCACTTCACGCAGGAGACAGCCCGCCTGGCGCATCACGTCCGGAATCCGAAACGCGCCGCCGATCTCCACCAGCTCGCCGCGGGACACCACCACTTCCTGCCCCGCGGCCGTCGCCGCCAGCATCAGCAGGACCGCCGCCGCGTTGTTATTAACGATACAGGCATCTTCCGCGCCGGTCAGGCGGCAGAGCAGTTCCGCCACCGCGCGGTCGCGATGGCCGCGTCCGGCGTCGTCCAGGTCGTATTCGAGCGTCACCGGCGAACGCATGGCCTGTGCGACGGCCTCTACCGCCGCCTCGGCCTGCAGGGCGCGTCCCAGATTCGTGTGCAGCACCGTGCCGGTCAGGTTATACACCGGACAAAGCGGGCTTTTTTCCGCCAGCGACAGCGCGTCTGTCGCCGCCGCCGCCCAGTCTTCGCACCAGTCAGGCAGCGCGCCGCACTCGCGGATAGCCTCGCGCGCCTCATCAAGGAGCTTACGCAGCACGCCCACCAGCTGGCTGTGGCCAAAACGCGCAATAAGGGAAGAAAACGCCGGATCGCGCAAAAGGCGATCGGTCGCAGGAAGCTGGCTGTACAGCGGGTGATGATCGGTTGTCATGAGATGGCCTGTTGTTTGCCCCCTCCCGACGGGAGAGGGGTGTCGACATGCGGTGATTGTACTGCGACTTTGCTCAGGCGGACATTGATCGCATTACGCCTTTGGCGGTTCTGTGCGGGCAAAGCTGTCGCGCTGGAATAAGGTATCGACGAGCTTCACCAGATGCGGGCGAGCGGCGCACCAGCCCGGGGAGACGTGGCGGAAGTTAAGATAGCCGATGGCGCACGCCACGGCGATGGTCGCCAGGTTCGTCTCGTCGGCCTTCAGCGTCCCGTCAGCGGCATACCCCTCCAGCGCATCCAGGCTGCGGGTGATTTTCTCGCGCTGGCGCAGCAGCTCTGTTTCTGACTGCTGCGCCGCTGGCCGCGCCAGTTCGCGGACAATCGTCAGCCCCGCGTCCATAATGCCGTCAGCGAGGGATTCCAACTGGCGGATATGCAGGGCGGCTTTCGGCTCGCGCGGCACCATCGCCGGCGTGATATTCAGCAGCTCAATGTACTGGGCGATAATCGGCGAGTCGAACCAGCACTCGCCGTCATCGGTCACCAGCGCCGGGACCTTCCCCAGAGGGTTATAGCGGGCAACGCCGTTCTCAGCGTTGTAGGGCAGTTCGTTGATAAATTCGAAGGGGATACCCTTCTCAAGCAGGAGTACGGAAATCTTACGAACAAAAGGGCTGGTGTAGCTGCCGATCAGTTTCATTATCTGGTCCTTTTCGCCAACAAAACGCTAAGTATGATGCAACACGGCGAAGTTCGCAGGTCCCTTCGCCGTGGGCGTCTATTTAGTGGTCAAGGTAGAGATAATGCATCCAGCTCGTCATTCGCAACAGCACTTTGCGCATAACCGATAAATGATGGAAATGTTCGGAATAGACCGCGACCTGCGCGTAGATGCCGTCCGGCAACGCGTCCACGTCCACATTGGGGTCCAAATCAATCACCGCCAGCACGCCGTCGGTACCCGGCGTCACCGTCAGCGACTGCAGCGTCCCCTGCGCCTGGTACGAGCCGCCTGGCACCACCGGCAGTATCTTATCCAGTTTGCCGGTAAACACCTGGCCTGGCAGCGCGTTAAACACCGCTTCAGCCTCGTCGCCCGGCTTCAGGCGCAGCAGCGAATTTTGCCGGAACTGAGCGATAATCTGCCTTTTCTGCTCAGGAATAAACACCATCACCGGGCGCAGCGGCAGCGCGGCGGCGTAGGTGCCGGGGCGAATCAGCACCTGAGTGACGTAACCATCGCTCGGCGCGCGAATCGTTGTCTGATCGAGGTTATACTGCGCTTCCCGAAGCTGGGCGCGCAGGCTGACGATTTGCGACTGCTCCCCGTTCTGCATACTTTCCAGTTGGCTCTTAATTTGCGCCTGGTTTGCCAGCGACGCTTTCACCATCGCATCCTGCGCCAGAAAGTTCTGACGGGCGTTATCGATATCGCTTTGTGAGAACGGGTTCACCTTCGCCCGGCTGCCCTGCAGGTAGCGCTGATAGTCCTTAAACAGACGATCGCGCTCGGCGGAAACCCGCTCGGTATCGGCAATCGCTTCGGCCAGCTGTCCCTTCATGGCTTCGATGTTATGGATAGCGGTCACCAGATCCGCCTGCAGCCTGTCCACTCGCGACTGGTAACGCGCCGGATCGATTTTAAATAACACTTCGCCCTTGCGAATCATCGTATTTTGTTTATCGGTAACTTCACTGACGACTCCGGTAACCTGCGGCGTGATGGGAATAGAAATCACCGCCTTCTGGGCGAGGAACGTGTAAGGGTGGTTGTAGTTCATAAACAGAATCAGGGCGCCGACCAGAAATACGCCGCCCAACGCCGCGGTGGGCACCGTCCATTTATTAACGGGAATTTTGAAGATCTTAAATATTGACCACGCCAGCGCGACATAGGTCAGAATAATGAGCAGATCCATAGTGGTGTACTCACAAGAAAAGGTTATGAATTAAGTTTTTGCTCAAGCGCTTCGATGCGCTGTCTCAGCTCTGCCAGCGTTTCATCCTGTGGCGCTTGAGGTTCTTGCGACTGCTCTGATTGTGGTGAGTGCTGCATTCCCCAGCCCCGTTCCGGGCGGTAAAGCGTGGCCCAAATCCAGAGAAATGGCCAAATGACATGCAGCGTAAATAAGCTCACCCATCCTGCAACGTGGATTGCGTCGGCATGGGGGTGGTTGCGAGATTTAGCAATAAGATAGGGAATATCATGGAGAATAATAATCCCATAAAATATCACCAGAAAAACAAATATAAGAACACCCAGCGCAAAGTAATTAAGAAACATAGCTGCCTCTTCTACGCTATAAGTTCAGGAAAGTGCCGTGAACACGCCTTTGAGCCCGGTTCAGAGTAAGCATAAGCCAGCGGACGTTTTCTCGCCATTTACCCCGCAAGGTCTTTTTCAGTGAAATGTAGCGAACTTTCAACGCTTATCCGGTGCGGCGAACAATCTTGAGCCCGATCACAGTCGGCGAGGCGCAGCGAAAAATAGTATGTGATGTTAATCACACACCAAGAAAAAAAGCACACCACAAAAACATGATCAATGTCACATCAAAAATCAATTTAGGGTGTTTTTTGCACAAGTGTATTTTTTCTACACGGCCATTTTGTGATGAAGATCACTACAAATTAGACGGCCACCCCCACAATAGCGTGATGACAATCACACAAAAGAGCACTAACTGGACAGTTGAACGATTCAGTGCCAGATTTCGCATCATCAACAAGGTCCGGCTACCTCTGCCGCTATATTAACAACAAACCTCGGGCTTCTGGCCTGCGCGACAGCAAACATAAGAAGGGGTGTTTTTATGTCATCCGATATCAAGATCAAAGTGCAGAGCTTTGGTCGATTCCTCAGCAATATGGTGATGCCAAATATCGGCGCGTTCATCGCGTGGGGTATTATCACCGCCTTATTCATTCCGACAGGGTGGTTGCCAAACGAAACGCTGGCGAAACTGGTCGGCCCGATGATCACCTATCTGCTGCCGCTGCTTATCGGTTTCACCGGTGGTCGTCTGGTTGGCGGCGATCGCGGCGGCGTCGTGGGCGCCATTACCACCATGGGCGTCATCGTCGGTGCCGATATGCCGATGTTCCTGGGCGCCATGATCGCAGGTCCGCTGGGCGGCTGGGCGATCAAACATTTCGATGCCTGGGTTGACGGTAAGATCAGATCCGGCTTTGAAATGCTGGTGAACAACTTCTCCGCCGGTATCATCGGTATGATCCTGGCGATTCTGGCGTTCCTCGGTATTGGTCCGTCAGTTGAAGTTCTGTCCAAAATTCTGGCGGCAGGCGTTAACTTCATGGTGGCGCATGACATGCTGCCGCTGGCGTCTATCTTTGTTGAACCGGCGAAAATCCTGTTCCTCAACAACGCCATCAACCACGGTATCTTCTCGCCGCTGGGCATTCAGCAGTCCCATGAGATGGGCAAATCCATCTTCTTCCTGATTGAAGCCAACCCGGGTCCGGGTATGGGCGTCCTGCTGGCCTACATGTTCTTTGGCCGCGGTAGCGCCAAACAGTCTGCAGGCGGTGCGGCAATCATCCACTTCCTGGGCGGTATCCACGAGATTTACTTCCCGTACGTGCTGATGAACCCGCGTCTGATCCTGGCCGTTATCCTCGGCGGTATGACCGGCGTATTCACCCTGACGATTCTCAACGGCGGTCTGGTTTCTCCGGCTTCTCCGGGTTCTATCCTGGCAGTGCTGGCAATGACGCCGAAAGGCGCCTACTTCGCGAACGTAACGGCGATTTTCGCTGCGATGGCGGTCTCCTTCATCGTCTCCTCTATCCTGCTGAAAACCAGCAAAGTGAAAGAAGACGACGACATTGAAACGGCAACCCGTCGTATGCACGACATGAAGGCCGAATCCAAAGGCGCAGCAAGCGCGCTGAGCGCAGGCGATGTGACCAACGATCTGAGCCACGTGCGTAAAATCATCGTCGCTTGCGATGCCGGTATGGGCTCCAGCGCCATGGGCGCAGGCGTGCTGCGTAAGAAAGTCCAGGATGCGGGCCTGAGCCACATCTCGGTTACCAACAGCGCGATCAACAGCCTGCCGCCGGACGTTGACCTGGTCATTACGCACCGCGACCTGACCGAACGCGCTATGCGCCAGGTTCCGCAGGCGCAGCATATTTCGCTGACCAACTTCCTCGACAGCGGCCTGTACACCAGCCTGACCGAGCGTCTGGTCGCGGCACAGCGCCATGTCGATAACGAAGAAAAGGTGCGCGATAGCCTGAAAGACAGCTTCGACGCCGATAACAGCCATCTGTTCAAGCTGGGCGCGGAAAACATCTTCCTCGGCCGTCATGCCGCCACCAAAGAAGAGGCTATCCGCTTCGCGGGCGAGCAGCTGGTCAAAGGCGGCTACGTTGAGCCGGAATATGTCGACGCCATGCTGGAACGCGAAAAGCTGACCCCGACCTACCTGGGCGAGTCCATCGCGGTACCGCACGGCACCGTCGAAGCGAAGGATCGCGTGCTGAAAACCGGCGTCGTGTTCTGCCAGTATCCGAACGGCGTGCGCTTCGGCGAAGAGGAAGACGACATCGCCCGCCTGGTGATTGGTATTGCCGCACGCAATAACGAGCACATCCAGGTGATCACCAGCCTGACCAACGCGCTGGATGACGAATCCGTCATTGAGCGTCTGGCGACCACTACCAGCGTTGATGAAGTGCTGGCGCTGATTGCAGGCACCAAATAACGCAGCACCCTCCCTCTCCTGCAAAGGAGAGGGTTTGGGTGAGGGAAAAGCCTCACCCCAGCCCTCTCGGGTAAAAACATTAATGAAGGTTAATACTATGAAAGCATTACATTTTGGCGCAGGTAACATCGGTCGTGGCTTCATCGGCAAACTGCTGGCCGACGCGGGGATCGCACTGACGTTCGCCGATGTGAATCAGGTGGTGCTCGATGCCCTGAATGCCCGTCATAGCTATCAGGTGCACGTGGTAGGTGAAAACGAGCAGGTGGAAACCGTTTCCGGCGTCAACGCCGTGAGCAGCATCGGCGACGATGTGGTTGACCTGATTGCCCAGGTGGACCTGGTGACCACCGCCGTCGGCCCGGTGGTGCTCGAGCGCATTGCCCCGGCTATCGCCAAAGGCCTGGTAAAACGCAAAGCTTCCGGCCTGAGCACCCCGCTGAACATTATCGCCTGCGAAAATATGGTGCGCGGCACCACCCAGCTGAAAGGCCACGTGATGAACGCGCTGGCGGACGAAGACAAAGCCTGGGTTGAGCAGCACGTCGGCTTTGTCGATTCCGCGGTCGACCGCATCGTTCCGCCGTCCGAGTCCGCCACCAACGACCCGCTGGAGGTAACGGTAGAAACCTTTAGCGAGTGGATCGTGGATAAAACCCAGTTTAAGGGCGTTCTGCCGACCATTCCGGGAATGGAATTAACTGATAACCTGATGGCATTTGTCGAACGTAAGCTCTTCACGCTGAACACCGGGCATGCTATAACCGCGTACCTCGGAAAATTAGCCGGCCATCAGACTATCCGTGACGCGATTCTCGACGAGAAAATTCGCGCAGTGGTAAAAGGGGCGATGGAGGAAAGCGGCGCGGTGCTTATCAAGCGTTATGGCTTTGATGCGCAGAAACATGCCGCCTACATCCAGAAAATCCTTGGTCGTTTTGAGAACCCGTATCTGAAAGACGATGTTGAGCGCGTAGGCCGCCAGCCGCTGCGTAAATTAAGCGCGGGCGATCGCCTGATTAAGCCGCTGCTCGGCACGCTGGAGTACGGCCTGCCGCACGCCAGCCTGGTAAAAGGGATTGCCGCCGCGATGCACTACCGCAGCGAGCAGGATCCGCAGGCGCTGGAGCTGGCGCAGCTGATTAACGAGAAAGGCCCACAGGCCGCGCTGGCACAGGTTTCCGGACTCGATGCCAACGGCGAGGTGGTCGCAGAAGCGGTTGCGGCCTACAACACACACGCATGATGCAGGACCCGGTGCTGCTCGTGCAGCAGCACCTGAACAACAGATTGTCAGATATGCAGGCAATAATGGAAGAAACACAGGCCTTTGAAAACCGTGTGCTTGAGCGTCTGAATGCTGGCAAAACCGTACGAAGCTTTCTTATCGCCGCCGTCGAGCTCCTTACCGAGGCGGTGAATATGATGGTGCTTCAGGTCTTCCGCAAAGACGACTATGCGGTGAAATACGCCGTGGAACCGTTGCTGGACGGCGACGGACCGCTGGGCGATCTTTCCGTGCGGCTGAAGCTTATCTACGGCCTCGGCGTTATCAGCCGCGCCGAATATGAAGATGCGGAACTGCTGATGGCGCTGCGCGAAGAGCTGAACCATGACGGCAACGAGTATGCGTTCACGGACGATGAAATTCTCGGCCCGCTGGGAGAACTGCACTGCGTCGTGGCTCTGCCGCCGATGCCCGCCTTCGACACCAGCGACATCGAACTGTACGCCATGCAGCAGCAGCGCTACCAGCAGGTTGTTCGCTCGACGATGGTGTTATCCCTGACCGAGCTGATTTCCCGAATCAGCTTGAAAAAAGCCTTTCAGAAATAACCGCCTGGTTTTCTTCCTGTTTTCACGCCGGTTTGTACAGCGCGCGATAGTAATCCAGCCGCTCCAGAAACAGCGCCGCTTTCTCGTCGGGAATTTCCGCAGGAATACGATTGGAGCGCGGCGATTTTTTCAGGTACTCCATAAATGCCTGACTCGACGCCATAAAATCCACCGCTTTGTCGATGATGCGTGGAACGTTCTCGCCCATTTTTGCCATAACGTTGCCTCCGTCCAGATAGTTGCGTTAAGTCTGGTCAAACCTACCGAGAACGGTTGGGGAAAATGTGCCTTTTTCGCCGACAACTTTGTAAAAACGAGACAGAAAAGACATTTTCAATAATTATCAGCACATTCAATAAATTATAAAAACATCCTGCGAATAAAAACACGGTGAAAGCCATCGGATCCTGATAATTAACTATCAGTAATCACGCTCAGCGCGCATACTGTACGCTATCGATACTCTTTTACTATTAAAAGCCATTGACCATGAAAGAAGTTGAAAAGAACGAAATTAAACGTCTGAGCGACCGTCTCGACGCCATCCGCCACCAGCAGGCGGAACTGTCTCTGGTTGAATCCGCAGAGAAATACGCCGAGCTCGAGAAAGAAAAAGCCACCCTTGAAGAAGAGATTGGCCGACTGCGCGGCGTACAGAGCCAGAAGCTGAGCAAAGAAGCGCAAAAGCTGATGAGCATGCCGTTTAAACGCGCCATCACTAAAAAAGAGCAGGCCGATATGGGCAAGCTGAAAAAAAGCGTGCGCGGGCTGGTCGTCGTTCACCCGATGACCGCGCTGGGCCGCGAAATGGAGCTCAAAGAGATGACGGGATTTGCAAAAAGCGAATTCTGACCCCAGCTTTACCCTGACCCTCTCCCGCCCGGGAGGGGGCATTTACTCCCGTTACGCCAATTGGCCCTACCAATTCCCTGCCGTTGTGTCCCGTAGTTCACAGATATAAAAATCACCGCAACATATGCATTGCTTGACGGCAACATATGATTAACCATTCATTGTCATTACCCCTACAACACAATATTGGCAGGACCACTTTTACATAACGTGTGATGCAAAACCGGGCGCAGACCCGTCGCGCTACCGCTATGTGGTCCTCAGGAGACCTGCATGAATCTCTGGCAACAAAACTACGACCCGGCGGGAAATATCTGGCTGTCCAGCCTGATTGCGGCGCTGCCGATCCTGTTCTTCTTCTTCGCCCTGATTAAGCTGAAGCTGAAAGGCTATCTGGCCGCCAGCTATACCGTCGCGATTGCGCTGCTGGTCGCGCTGCTTTTCTATAAGATGCCGGTCGATCGCGCGCTGGCCTCCGTCGTGTACGGCTTTTTCTACGGACTGTGGCCGATCGCCTGGATTATTATCGCCGCCGTCTTCGTCTATAAAATCTCGGTGAAGACCGGGCAGTTCGACATCATTCGCTCGTCGATTCTCTCCATCACGCCGGACCAGCGCCTGCAGATGCTGATTGTGGGCTTCTCTTTTGGCGCCTTTCTGGAAGGCGCGGCAGGCTTCGGCGCGCCGGTCGCCATCACCGCCGCCCTGCTGGTCGGTCTCGGCTTTAACCCGCTGTACGCGGCGGGCCTGTGCCTTATCGTCAACACCGCGCCGGTCGCCTTTGGCGCGATGGGCATTCCTATTCTCGTGGCGGGCCAGGTGACCGGTCTGAACAGCTTTGAAATCGGCCAGATGGTCGGCCGCCAGCTGCCGTTCCTGACCATTATCGTGCTGTTCTGGATCATGGCGATTATGGACGGCTGGCGCGGCGTGAAGGAGACCTGGCCCGCGGTCATGGTCGCCGGCGGCTCCTTTGCGATAGCCCAGTACCTGAGCTCTAACTTTATCGGCCCGGAGCTGCCGGATATCATCTCCTCGCTGGTCTCGCTGGTGTGTCTGACGCTGTTCCTCAAACGCTGGCAGCCGGTTCGTATCTTCCGCTTTGCCGATATGGGCGCCTCGCAGGTCGATCAGACGCTGGCGCGCACAGGCTATACCGCAGGTCAGGTCATCCGCGCGTGGTCGCCGTTCCTGTTCCTCACCGCCACCGTCACGCTGTGGAGCATTCCGCCGTTTAAAGCGCTGTTCGCGCCGGGCGGCGCGCTGTACGACATGGTGATTAACATCTCGGTGCCGTTCCTCGACAAAATGGTCGCCCGTATGCCGCCGGTGGTGCACGCCGCCACGCCGTACGCGGCGGTGTATAAGCTCGACTGGTTTTCCGCCACCGGCACGGCCATTCTGTTCGCCGCGATCCTGTCGGTAGTCTGGCTGCGCATGAAGCCGAAAGAGGCCGTCATCACCTTTGGCCATACGCTGAAGGACCTGGCGCTGCCCATCTACTCCATCGGCATGGTGCTGGCGTTCGCCTTTATTTCTAACTATTCCGGTCTGTCGTCAACCCTCGCGCTGGCGCTGGCGCACACCGGCCACGCATTCACGTTCTTCTCGCCGTTCCTTGGCTGGCTCGGCGTATTCCTGACCGGCTCCGATACCTCGTCAAACGCCCTGTTCGCCGCGCTGCAGGCCACCGCCGCCCAGCAGATTGGCGTCTCGGACGTGCTGATGGTGGCGGCAAACACCACCGGCGGCGTAACCGGCAAAATGATCTCCCCGCAGTCCATCGCCATCGCCTGCGCGGCGGTTGGACTGGTGGGTAAAGAGTCGGATCTGTTCCGCTTTACCGTCAAACACAGCCTGATTTTCACCTGCATGGTGGGCGCTATCACCACGCTTCAGGCCTATGTCTTAACCTGGATGATCCCATGATAGTGATGCCCCGGCGTCTGGCGGACGATGTTGCAGATCGTGTGCGGGCGCTGATTGAAGAACAACAGCTGGAGGCGGGTATGCGTTTACCCGCCGAACGCCAGCTGGCCGCTCTGCTCGGCGTTTCCCGCAACTCGCTGCGGGAGGCGCTGGCGAAGCTGGTGAGCGAAGGACTGCTGGTGAGCCGCCGCGGCGGCGGCACCTTCGTGCGCTGGCAGCACGAGCCGTGGTCGGAACAAAATATCGTGCAGCCGTTAAAAAGCCTGCTCGCCGACGACCCGGACTACAGCTTCGATATTCTGGAAGCCCGCCACGCCATCGAGGCCAGTACCGCCTGGCACGCCGCACTGCGCGCCACCGAAGCGGATAAAGAGAAAATCCGCCTGTGCTTTGAAGCCACCCAAAGCGAAGACCCGGATCTCGCCTCCCAGGCCGACGTTCGCTTCCACCTCGCGATTGCCGAAGCGTCGCACAACGTGGTGCTGCTGCAGACCATGCGCGGCTTTTTCGACCTGCTGCAGTCCTCTGTAAAGCAGAGCCGCCAGCGGATGTACCTCGTGCCGCCGGTTTTTGAAAAACTGACCGAGCAGCATCAGGCCATTCTCAACGCCATTCAGTCCGGCGATGCCGAAGGCGCCCGTCAGGCGATGATGGCGCACCTTGGCTTCGTCCACACCACCATTAAACATTTTGATGAAGAGCGAGCCCGCCAGGCGCGTATCACCCGCCTGCCCGGCGACCTCAGCGACTTTTCCAGGGAGACCAAAGCATGATTATTTCAGCAGCAAGCGACTATCGGGCGGCGGCGCAGCGTATTCTGCCGCCGTTCCTGTTTCATTACATCGACGGCGGCGCCTATGCAGAGCACACCCTGCGCCGCAACGTTGAGGACCTGTCGCAGGTTGCGCTGCGCCAGCGGGTGCTGAAAAACATGGCCAACCTGAGCCTGGAAACCACGCTGTTTAACGAGCAACTCTCCATGCCGGTGGCGCTGGCACCCGTCGGGCTCTGCGGCATGTACGCCCGTCGCGGCGAGGTGCAGGCCGCTGGCGCCGCCGATGAAAAAGGCATCCCTTTCACCCTCTCGACGGTGTCGGTCTGCCCGATTGAAGAGGTCGCGCCCACCCTCAGGCGCCCGATGTGGTTCCAGCTCTACGTGCTGCGCGATCGCGGCTTTATGCGCAACGCGCTGGAGCGCGCCAAAGCGGCGGGCTGCTCCACGCTGGTATTCACCGTTGATATGCCAACGCCCGGCGCCCGCTACCGCGACGCACACTCCGGGATGAGCGGCCCGAACGCGGCGATGCGCCGCTACTGGCAGGCCGTCACCCACCCGCAGTGGGCATGGGACGTCGGCCTGAACGGTCGTCCGCACGACCTGGGGAACATTTCAACCTATCTGGGCAAACCGACCGGCCTTGAAGATTACATCGGCTGGCTGGCGAACAACTTCGATCCGTCGATATCATGGAAGGACCTGGAGTGGATCCGCGAGTTCTGGGACGGCCCGATGGTGATCAAAGGGCTCCTCGACCCGGAGGACGCCCGGGATGCGGTGCGCTTTGGCGCGGACGGCATCGTCGTGTCCAACCACGGCGGCCGCCAGCTTGACGGTGTGCTCTCATCCGCCCGCGCGCTCCCGGCCATAGCCGATGCGGTGAAAGGCGATATCGCCATCCTCGCCGACAGCGGCATTCGCAACGGTCTCGACGTCGTGCGGATGATTGCCCTTGGCGCCGACAGCGTGCTGCTCGGCCGCGCGTACCTGTACGCCCTCGCCACCCATGGCCGCCAGGGCGTGGCCAACCTGCTCAATCTGATTGAAAAAGAGATGAAAGTGGCGATGACGCTGACCGGCGCGAAGTCTATCGGGGAAATCAGCCAGGATTCGCTGGTGCAGGAGTTAAACCGACTCGCAGCGCGGTAATCGGCAAATTCTGCTATCCTGCCCCCGCAATTAAGGGGGCAGCATGCTTAACATCGTTTTATTCGAACCAGAGATCCCACCCAACACCGGCAACATTATCCGCCTGTGCGCCAACACCGGGTTTCGTCTGCACATCATCGAGCCGATGGGCTTTACGTGGGACGATAAGCGCCTGCGCCGCGCCGGGCTGGACTATCACGAATTTACGGCCGTGGTGCGCCATCACGACTATGCGGCTTTTGCCGACGCGGAAAAGCCGCAGCGTCTGTTTGCCCTGACCACCAAAGGCACGCCCGCCCACAGCGCCGTGAGCTATCGGGACGGGGACTATCTGATGTTTGGTCCGGAAACACGCGGCCTGCCGGCGAGCATTCTTGACGCCCTGCCCGCTGAGCAAAAAATTCGTATTCCGATGATGCCGGACAGCCGCAGTATGAACCTGTCTAACGCGGTATCGGTAGTGGTCTATGAGGCGTGGCGCCAGCTGGGCTATGCAGGCGCCGTGTTGAGAAGCTAAATACCGTCGCCGTACTCAAAGGTATGGTGAATACCGTTAAAGTGCTGATCCATATCCATGGCCGGCTTATCGCTGTCAGGCTTGCCGACGATACGCGCCGGAACGCCTGCGGCAGTGGTATGCGGCGGAACGGGCTGTAGCACCACGGAACCGGCGCCGATCTTCGCGCCGCGGCCGACTTCGATATTGCCGAGGATTTTCGCGCCCGCGCCAATCATCACCCCTTCACGAATTTTCGGGTGGCGATCGCCGCTGGTTTTGCCGGTACCGCCGAGCGTCACCGACTGCAGAATCGACACATCGTTCTCAATCACCGCCGTTTCCCCCACCACAATGCCGGTGGCGTGGTCGAGCATGATGCCGCGGCCAATTTTCGCCGCCGGATGAATGTCGACCTGGAAGGTCACCGAGACCTGATTTTGCAGGAAAATCGCCAGCGCGCGGCGCCCCTGATTCCACAGCCAGTGCCCGATGCGGTAGGCCTGCAGCGCATGAAAACCTTTCAGGTAGAGCAGCGGCGTGGAGTATTTATCCACCGCCGGGTCGCGGGTGCGCACGGCCTGAATATCGCAGGCGGCGGAGGCGATCATCTCCGGATCGGCGGCGTAGGCCTCTTCTACCACTTCACGAATGGCGATCGCCGGCATGATCGAGGAGGCCAGCTTATTGGCCAGCATATAGCTCAACGCGCTGCCGAGGTTTTCGTGCTTGAGGAGCGTCGCGTGGTAGAAACTGGCGAGCATCGGCTCGCAATCGGCAAGCTGACGGGCTTCGGCTTTGATGTTGTTCCAGACAATTTCCAGTTCTTCACACGGCATGGCTTGCTCCAGACAATATGTTACAACCGGCCAGTTCTGCGCTGGCCGGGTTGTTCAGGTGACAAACTAATGGTGGCTACGCTCGTCCTTGCGAGCACGACCCAGTAAGGTCAATGCTGCCTCGCGCGCGTTTTTTCCGCAATACAATACCTGATAAATTTCCTCGGTTATTGGCATTTCCACCCCGAAACGGTGGGCCAATGCGCGAACTTCCTTGGTATTGCGGTAGCCTTCCACCACCTGGCCAATCTTATCCTGCGCGCCCTGCACGTCCATGCCCTGACCGAGCATCATGCCAAAGCGGCGGTTACGCGACTGGTTGTCGGTACAGGTGAGCACCAGGTCGCCCAGCCCGGCCATCCCCATAAAGGTGGCCGGATCGGCGCCCAGCGCCGCGCCAAGACGGGACATTTCCGCCAGGCCGCGGGTAATCAACGCCGTACGGGCGTTGGCGCCAAAACCGATGCCGTCGGACATCCCGGCGCCAATCGCAATCACGTTTTTCACCGCGCCGCCCAGCTGGACGCCGATGAAATCCGGGTTGCTGTAGACGCGAAAGCTCTTGCCGCAGTGCAGCAGCTTTTGCAGGTCGTCGGCGAACTGCGGATCGGTCGACGCCAGCGAAATCGCCGTCGGCAAGCCTGCCGCCAGCTCTTTTGCGAACGTCGGTCCGGAAATAACGGCAAGCGGAATGGTATCTCCGAGCGCCTCACGCGCCACGTCCTGCAGCAAACGTCCGGTCTCCGCTTCCAGACCTTTGGTCGCCCATACCAGCCGGGCGTCAGCACGCATCAGCGGTTTAATCTGGCGCAGCACGTCGCCGAAGACATGGCTTGGCACCACCACGAGGATATCGCGGCTGGCGGCCAGGGCGACGGCAAGGTCGCTTTCCAGGTGCAGCGTATCGGGAAAGGGAACGTCAGGAAGGAAAGCCGCGTTGCAGCGGTCATGCTGCAGCGTCGAGATATGGCGAGGATCGTGGCCCCAGAGCACGACATCGTGCCCGTTTCTTGCCAGGGTGATGGCAAGAGCGGTGCCGTAAGAGCCGGCACCGATCACAGTCATTGCAGCGTTACGTGCGTTCATCAGGCATCCTGATGTTGTTCAGCACCTTCGCCAGCCTGCTGCTGCAGATAGTTCATAAACAGCGCATCAAAGTTCACCGGCGCAAGGTTCAGTTGCGGGAAGGTGCCGCGGGAAACCAGGCTGGTGATGCACTCACGGGCATACGGGAACAGAATGTTCGGGCAGTATGCGCCCAGGCAATGCGCCATCTGGTTACCGTCGATGCCTTCGATGGAGAAAATGCCGCCCTGCTGCACTTCGCACAGGAACGCGGTTTCTTCGCCCAGGGAGGCGGTAACGGTAACGCGCAGCACCACTTCATAAACGCCATCAGCCAGCTGGCTGGAAGCGGTATCAAGATCAAGTTTAACTTCTGGCTGCCAATCTTTCTGGAAAACGTGCGGCGCATTCGGCGCTTCGAAAGACACATCCTTGGTGTAGATACGCTGAATCTGGAAAGTCATTTCAGTGTTGTTTTGTTCTGACATTTTTTTATCCTTGAAAACGGGTTAGCGCAGAAGGGGATCAAGTCCACCACGCGCATCAAGTGCATACAAGTCGTCACAGCCGCCAATGTGCTGTGCGTCAATAAAAATCTGCGGCACCGTCGTGCGGCCACTACGTTGAATCATCTCTTCGCGTTTTGCCGCGTCGCCGTCGACAGGTAGCTCCTGAAAGGTGACGCCTTTGCTGTTCAGCAGCGCTTTCGCGCGATGGCAGAACGGGCAGGTTGCTTTGGTGTAGATCTCAATATTGGCCATGACTTTACCTCTGAAAATTACTTTCCACGCGCCAGTGGCAGGTTTTCGCCGCTCCAGCCTGCAATGCCTTCTTTCAGGACATACACTTGTACGAAGCCCGCTTTGGACAACGCGCTGGCCGGTTCCTGAGCCTGCATACCGGAACCATCAACAACGATGATGGGTTTATCTTTATGTTTTTCAAGCTCACCGACGTTGTTTGCTTTGATTTCGTTAGGTAGCAGGTTAACGGAACCCGCGATATGGCCCTTACGGAAGTCGTCGCGCTGGCGTAAATCCACTACGATGGCGTCTTCTTTGTTGATAAGACGCGTCGCTTCGCCGCGGGTGATGACTTTTACCTTTGAGGTCAGCCCTTTAAAGGTGGTAAACAGCACGGCCGCCAGTAACGCGATCCACGCGATACTCAGTATGGGGTGACGGCCAACAAATTGCATAATTTCTTGCATGGGGGGGTATAACTCCCGACTCAGTGATTAAAAACCAGGGAAGGAGTATACCTGTGCGTTGTGGCAAATACAGCCAGCCGCGCACAAGCTAATCCATTTTCTGCGGCCTGGAACGAAAAATTTAGGGCAAAAATGGGCAAACTTCGCGCGATGCTGCGCCCTTTTTTGATCTTCTGTGGCTATTTGATCGATTCAGCTGTAGTAAAATTACGCAAATTTTTTATCTCGTGAGCATGAGGTTGTCGCAATGTCGGTTTCTAAAAAACCTATGGTACTGGTGATTCTGGATGGCTACGGCTACCGTGAAGAGCAGCAGGATAACGCGATTTTCAACGCGAAAACGCCGGTTATGGATAGCCTGTGGGCAAAACGCCCGCACACCCTGATTGACGCATCCGGCCTTGAAGTGGGTCTGCCGGACCGTCAGATGGGTAACTCCGAAGTGGGCCACGTCAACCTGGGCGCGGGTCGTATCGTGTACCAGGATCTGACTCGCCTGGATGTGGAAATTAAAGAGCGCGCCTTCTTCAAAAACGCCGTACTGACCGGCGCGGTGGATAACGCCGTTGCCGCCGGTAAAGCGGTGCACATTATGGGCCTGCTCTCCGCAGGCGGCGTACACAGCCACGAAGACCACATCATGGCGATGGTCGAACTGGCCGCCGAACGCGGTGCGGAAAAAATCTATCTGCACGCTTTCCTGGACGGCCGCGACACGCCGCCGCGCAGCGCGCAATCCTCCCTGCAAAAGTTTGAAGACAAATTCGCCGCGCTGGGCAAAGGCCGCGTCGCATCCATCATCGGCCGTTACTACGCCATGGACCGCGACAACCGCTGGGATCGCGTTGAGTGCGCTTATGACCTGCTGACCCAGGCGAAAGGCGAGTTCCAGTTCGCTACCGCCGTGGCCGGTCTTGAAGCCGCCTATGCCCGCGACGAAAACGATGAGTTCGTGAAAGCGACCGTTATCCGCGCCGAAGGCCAGGCGGATGCCGCCATGCAAGACGGCGATGCGCTGATTTTCATGAACTTCCGCGCCGACCGCGCCCGTGAAATCACCCGCGCGTTCGTTAACGCCGACTTCGACGGTTTTGCCCGTAAGAAAACGGTGCAGCTTGGCGATTTCATCATGCTGACCGAATACGCCGCCGATATTAAAGCGCCGTGCGCTTACCCGCCGGCATCGCTGGCGAACACCTTCGGCGAGTGGATGGCCAAACACGATAAAACCCAGCTGCGCATCTCCGAAACGGAAAAATACGCCCACGTCACCTTCTTCTTTAACGGCGGCGTAGAAGAGCCGTTTGCCGGTGAAGAGCGTATTCTCATCAATTCGCCGAAGGTCGCGACCTACGACCTGCAGCCGGAAATGAGCTCCGCCGAGCTGACAGAAAAACTGGTGGCCGCGATCAAGGGCGGCACGTTCGACGCCATTATCTGTAACTACCCGAACGGCGATATGGTCGGCCATACTGGCGTGATGGACGCGGCAATTAAAGCGGTAGAAGCGCTGGATCACTGCATTGCCGAAGTGACCAAAGCGGTGGAAGCCGTTGGCGGCCAGATGCTGATCACCGCCGACCACGGCAACGCCGAGCAGATGCGCGACCCGTCCACCGGCCAGGCGCACACCGCGCACACCAACCTGCCGGTACCGCTGATTTACGTTGGCGATAAAGCGGTAACCGCGGTCGAAGGCGGCAAGCTTTCCGACATCGCGCCGACCATGCTGACGCTGATGGGTATGGAAATCCCGCAAGAGATGACTGGCAAGCCGCTGTTCATCGTGAAATAATCCCTCCCCATGAGGGGAAAGGCGATTTTTTCAAATACATGGATCGCGACGGCAGTCCGATCCATCTGCTACGCCAGCGCGCTCAGCGCTGGCGTATTGCTGTGCGCCGCATCCGCCCGCGCGGATGACCGCGATCAGTTGAAATCCATTCAGGCCGATATCGCCGCCAAAGAGCGGGCGGTTCGCCAGCAGCAGCAGCAGCGCGCAACGCTGCTTGCCCAGCTCAAAGCGCAGGAGGAGGCGATTTCCGCCGCCGCCCGCCAGCTGCGGGAAACCCAGAACAACCTCGCCCAGCTCAATAAGCAGATCGCCGATATGAACGCGTCGATCGCCAAACTGGAAAAGCAGAAAACGCAGCAGGAGCGCAACCTGGCGGCACAGCTTGACGCCGCCTTCCGTCAGGGCGAACACACCGGCATCCAGCTGATTCTCAGCGGCGAAGAGAGCCAGCGCGGTCAGCGTCTGCAGGCCTATTTCGGCTACCTAAACCAGGCGCGCCAGGAGACCATCGCCGGGCTGAAGCAGACGCGTGAAGAGGTCGCCTCGCAAAAAGCGCAGCTGGAAGAGAAGCAGAGCCAGCAACAAACCCTGCTTTACGATCAGCAGGCGCAGCAGGCGAAGCTTGAGCAGGCGCGCAACGAGCGTAAGAAAACCCTCTCAGGATTAGAATCCTCCATTCAGGAGGGCCAGCAGCAGCTGGGCGAAATGCGCGCCAACGAATCGCGCCTGCGTAACCGCATCGCCCAGGCGGAAGCGGCGGCCAAAGCGCGCGCTGAGAAGGAAGCGCGTGAAGCCGACGCCGTACGCGATCGCCAGCAGAAAGCCGCCAGCCAGGGCACCACCTACAAGCCCACCGAAAGCGAACGTTCGCTGATGTCGCGCACCGGTGGGCTCGGCGCGCCGCGCGGCCAGGCATTCTGGCCGGTACGTGGTCCGACCCTACATCGCTATGGCGAACAACTGCAGGGTGAGCTACGTTGGAAGGGGATGGTTATCGGCGCCTCAGAAGGCACCGAGGTAAAAGCCATCGCCGATGGTCGCGTGATCCTCGCCGACTGGCTTCAGGGCTATGGCCTGGTGGTGGTCGTTGAACATGGTAAAGGCGATATGAGCCTTTACGGCTACAACCAGAGCGCCCTGGTCAGCGTCGGTACGCAGGTTCGCGCCGGCCAGCCGATTGCCCTTGTGGGCAGCAGCGGCGGTCAGGGCCGGCCGTCACTCTACTTCGAAATTCGCCGCCAGGGTCAGGCGGTCAATCCACAACCGTGGTTGGGAAGATAAGTTTTGCTTCAATTTCGTTCGTTAGTTTTCTCCCTTACCGCCGCGCTGGCGGTATCGGCGCCGGCCTGGGCCGGTAAACTGGCCATCGTCATCGATGACGTTGGCTACCGTCCGCAGCAGGAGAACCAGGTGCTGGCGCTGCCGGTCAATATCTCCGTGGCGGTACTCCCCAACGCTCCCCACGCGCGCGAAATGGCGACCAAAGCGCACAACGGCGGGCGTGAGGTGCTGATCCACATGCCGATGGCGCCGCTCAGCAAGCAGCCGCTGGAGAAAGATACCCTGCGCCCCGACATGAGCAGCGATGAAATAGAGCGCATTATTCGCGACGCGGTCAGCAAGGTGCCGTATGCCGTGGGCATGAACAACCATATGGGCAGCGCGATGACCTCTAACCTGTTCGGCATGCAGAAGGTGATGCAGGCGCTCAGCCGCTACAACCTTTACTTTCTCGACAGTATGACCATCGGCAACAGCCAGGCGACGCGGGCGGCCGCAGGCACCGGCGTGAAGGTGATTAAGCGTAAGGTCTTCCTCGACGATACGCAGAACGAGGCCGATATCCGCTTCCAGTTCAACCGTGCGATTCAGCTGGCGCGCCGTACCGGCTCCGCCATCGCCATCGGCCATCCCCATCCCTCAACGGTGCGCGTACTGCAGCAGATGGTGTATAACCTGCCGCCGGACATCACCCTGGTGCGCCCGAGCAGCCTGCTGAACGAACCGCAGGTCGATACCTCCACGCCAAACACAGCGCCGCCGACAACCGTGCAGCCGACCGCGCCGCGTAATCCTTTCCGCGGCGTGAAACTATGTAAACCGAAACAGACGCCAGCGCCGGTGTACGCCACCCGCTTCTTTACGGTGCTCGGCGAAAGCATCAGTCAGAGCCCGCTGGTGCAGTACTACCAGCAGCAGTGGCAGGGCTGGGGGAAGAAAGCGTAACGGCCCAAACGGGCCGTTATTTTTCGGATGCGGCTGACAGCCTGAAGGTATCGGCGATGATCTCGCCGTAGAGCGTCGGCGCGTCGCCGTCCCTCTCCTGATAGCGTTCTTTATGCGAGAGCTTATAAATACCAACCGAATCCTGGCCTAACGCCTCCCGCGTGCGGACATCCACCCGCTGATTCATAAACTGGCGAATCAAAAAACGCTGGTTGCCCATCACCGGCTGTGCGTCAACCACGGACCTGAACGCCGGATAGTTCTCAATGCAGAACAAAAACGCGTAGTCGATCAGAAAATATTCGATCAGCGTATCGTGCGTCTGCCAGTAGCGGTAGAACAGGTCCCGTACCGTCGTGACCAGCGCGCTGCCCGGCAGCGACGCCAGCAGATATGCCGTCCAGTAACCGTGACCGATGGCCTCATCGGCAGACTGACCGTCAAAACGCAGGGAGGAAAAATCGTATGCAAACAGCGACGCCGGTACCGGTCGGGTCAGATAGACGGTCGCATCCATCCAGATGCCGCCATACTGCGCCAGCAGCGAACAGCGCACGATATCGGAATAATGCGCTTTGCTTATCTTCCCCTGCTGATACTTCTGCAGGATATGCGCAGGCAGAGTAATGTACTCGGCGATGGTCTCCTCGGTCAGCACCACAACCCTGGCATCCCCGGCATTTCGCTGTACTGACGCAATGCAGCGCTGCACCAGCGGCGGCGCCTGCGCGATGCCCTGAAACCAGCATATCCAGATGATTTTCTGCGACGATGCCGCCGCAGAGGTTGTCGCCGGGCTGACGGACAGCGCCTCCAGCTCGGTGAAAATCACGCGTTTTTTCTTATCAAGCAGATAGCGGCTGGTTTTACGAAAGAGCGACAGCTGCGTCTTTTTTTCCCAGCGTCGGGACTTCTTGATGAGCTTATTCAGGACGTTCATACCCGGCATCGTGCGTGCTCCGGAAAAGGGATCAGAAAAGTTCTTTCAGCGTGCGGCGCAGCAGCTTGAGCCGGAGTTTCAGATCTTTCTTTTTCCCCCACAGCAGCTTATTCATTTTCGCCGACGACATACCGCGAAACGACATCAGCTGAAACAGGTTGTTGCTGCGGGTCTCTTCCGTCATATACGGCCTGAATTTGAAATAGAGCTTACGGTAAGAGGTATATTTTTTGATCTGCCGGGTAATACGACTGCTGCTGTGCTCCGCATCCACCATCTGGGTGCTGAAGGCGTATTTTATGCCCGGGCCGAATTTGATAATAAGCTTGGTCCAGACGTCGCGATCCTGCTGCTGTTTAATCTCCGGCGAGAAGCCCCCTACGGCCATCAGCTTGTCACGGGTTGTCAGCACCTGATTCCCCACCACGTTTTCACAAAGAATATCCTGTAGCGAGATCACGCGAAAGGCATTATCGCCGCCGTGTTCCCGGTCTTTATCCAGACGGGTCAACGTGTCGCAAACAAAGGAATACTTCTCATCGTAGCGGGCCACCAGCATCGATAAACGCGGCGGCAGAAAATAGTCATCGTCATCCAGTCCGGTGACAAACTTACCGGACGCCAGCGCATAGCCCCGGTTGCGGCTGGCGTTAGAGCCGCTGTTTTTCTCGTTACGCTGGTAGATGAAATTGACAAAACGCTGCTCGCACTCAGGGCGCAACGCGTCAATAAGCGCCGCCGTCTTCTCATTGGAGAAGTCGTCGATGACGATCAATTCAATTTGAGAGTAGTCCTGAGCAATCACGGAGCGTATTGCTCTTTCCAGAAGATCTTCGCGGTTGAACGTTGTGATGATAACGGAAACCAGTTCTTGCATAGGTGGGCTCATTGCTGGGGACATGGGGCAGTTTCTCCGCCGGTCAGAATACCCGCTAACCGACGGAGAAGCAAAACAATCACTTAACGATGTCGCGATGCCGGTTTTGCGTCAGAAACACGATGAACATCACCAGCGTCAGCATCCAGGCCGTCGGCGTCGTTTTGGAATAAAACATCACCCCGCTGAGGCCGAACATCACCATCGCCACCAGGAACGCGAACAGCGTAAAGCTTTTGATTTTACGCAGCGCATACCAGGCGAGCGAAATCACAAACAGCACATACAGCAGCAGCCCGGAAGGCCCTTTGGTCGACAGCGCCTCAATCACCTCATTGTGCAGATGGCCTGGAATATAGGGAAGCGCCCCTTCGAGACCCGGATCTTTTTTAACGAGATCTTTAATAATCGCGTTGCGGTGGTCGGTGGACTGCCAGAGGTAATTCTCTTTCGCCGCGGCAAGCCCCGTCTGCCACATAGCCAGACGCGCGCCAACGGAGGTATCGGTATTGTTCTTTTCGTAGGCGCTCATATCGCTATTCAGATCATGGTAGCGCTGTATCAGGCTGTCTTTCATCATAAACGCGCCCGCCGCCACGGCAAACAGCAGAACGCCAATCCCTTTCCACGGAATATGCCGCTGGCGGTAGCAGCGAATCGCCAGCATGCCGGCAAAAAGGATCGGATAGACCATAATAGCCGCGCGCGTTTCGGTCGCCACCACAATAATAAAGGTGATAAAGAAATGCGCCAGAATCAGCAGGTCTTTCATACGCAGCGTGGAGTGCTGCAGAACCATGATCATATAGCAGGAGAGAAACACAATGGTGTATGCCGCACCGGTGGCGCTGGTGCCCCCGGCCAGCGAAAACTCGATGCGAGCGGCGCCAAGATGGATTTTCTGATAATACGCATAGGCAACCATCATGATCTGCAAAATCAGCACCAGCAGATAGTGAATTTTATTATTACCCAGTCTGAATTTTTCCCCCAGCGAGAAGATATAAATCAGAAAAGCGCCAGAGACGCAAATCTTGCCTACTTCCAGATAGGCGCGATAGGAGTTAATCGCCTCACTGTGGTCGATTTTAAACAATCGATACCAGATAAGGTCGCAAATCCCGATAACAAAGAGCACCAGGCACAGCCAGAACGTCTCGTTCCTGCGGGCATTTTTCAGGTTAAATACCGCGACAAAAAACGCAATGAGCCCGGCAATGTTCATGATTTTGTTAGCCAGATTCGGTGACAAGATAATGCATGCAAACGCGATGACGCACAGACCAAAGGCCAGTTGCGTAAAGCGCATCTGCAGGGTTTGCCCGTTCATACTCTTCATCATCACTCTCATTCATTCACCGCAGGTGAACATCATCAACCTGCTGTAATTTAAAAATAAAAAAGGTACCTGATCCCCACAAGGCTCTGCATGATGACACGGCTAGCGCACCTGATGCCACTCTTAAGTTTTGCCAGTTGTATCCATCACTACGACCGACGTACGGTACTCGTCGGCCCGCTTTTTGTCTGCCGCAGCCTGCGGGTTGTACCAGATAAAAGTTGACAACTGGAGCTCACCTTTTGGCGTATTTACCCACCAAACGACGCGATGATGCGCTGAATGCATGTAGGTATACAAACATAAAAAACGAGAGCACAAACAGGAAAGGCAGGCGCCAGTGTAACAACCTGGCGCCTGAATGGAAGGTTATTCCCAGCTCAGAATCACTTTGCCGGACTGACCGGAACGCATGGCGTCGAAGCCCTGCTGGAAATCATCAATGCCGAAGCGATGGGTAATAATCGGGGAGAGATCCAGGCCAGACTGGATCAGCGCCGCCATCTTGTACCAGGTTTCAAACATTTCGCGGCCGTAAATACCTTTGATGAACAGCCCCTTAAAGATGACTTTATTCCAGTCGATAGACATATCGGACGGTGGAATACCCAGCATGGCGATACGACCGCCGTGATTCATGGTATCCAGCATCGCGCGAAACGCCGGCGGCGCGCCGGACATCTCCAGGCCTACGTCGAAGCCTTCGGTCATGCCAAGCTCAGCCATTACGTCGGTCAGGCTCTCTTTCGAGACGTTGACCGCGCGGGTAACGCCCATCTTACGCGCCAGGTCGAGGCGGTACTCGTTGACGTCGGTGATCACCACATGACGCGCCCCCACATGCTTCGCCACGGCAGCCGCCATAATACCGATCGGGCCTGCGCCGGAAACCAGCACGTCTTCGCCAACCAGATCGAAGGAAAGCGCCGTATGCACCGCGTTGCCGAACGGGTCGAAGATGGAAGCCAGATCGTCGGAAATGTTGTCCGGGATTTTGAACGCGTTAAAGGCCGGGATCACCAGATATTCGGCAAAGCAGCCCGGGCGGTTGACGCCCACGCCGATGGTGTTGCGGCACAGGTGCGTACGGCCGCCGCGGCAGTTACGGCAGTGGCCGCAGGTGATGTGGCCTTCTCCGGAGACGCGGTCGCCGATTTTAAAGCCTTTCACTTCCTGACCGATGCCAACCACTTCGCCGACGTATTCGTGGCCGACAACCATCGGTACCGGAATGGTTTTCTGCGACCACTGGTCCCAGTTGTAGATGTGGACGTCAGTGCCGCAAATCGCGGTTTTACGAATTTTGATCAGCAGATCGTTATGACCGACTTCCGGCTCCGGCACGTCGGTCATCCAAATCCCTTCTTCCGCTTTCAGTTTGGATAACGCTTTCATCACACGTCCTCAGGCAATCACGCCCAGTTGTTTGCCGATGCGGGTAAAGGCTTCCACCGCACGCTCAATTTGTTCAGGAGTATGCGCCGCCGACATCTGGGTGCGAATACGCGCCTGACCTTTTGGCACCACCGGGAAGAAGAACCCGGTGACGTAAATCCCCTCTTTTTGCAGCTCGCGGGCAAAGTTCTGCGCCACGACGGCATCGCCCAGCATCACCGGAATAATCGCGTGATCGGCGCCGGCCAGGGTAAAGCCCGCCGCGCTCATTTTTTCGCGGAACAGGCGGGCGTTGGACCACAGGCGGTCACGCAGCTCAGCGCCTGACTCCACCATCTCCAGCACTTTGATGGAGGCGGCGACAATCGCCGGCGCCAGGGAGTTGGAGAACAGGTACGGGCGGGAGCGCTGGCGCAGCCACTCAACCACCTCTTTACGCGCGGCGGTATAGCCGCCAGACGCGCCGCCAAGCGCTTTACCCAGCGTGCCGGTGATGATGTCCACACGGCCCATCACGTCGCAGTACTCGTGGGAGCCGCGACCGTTTTCGCCGACAAAGCCGACCGCATGCGAGTCATCGACCATCACCAGCGCATCGTATTTGTCCGCCAGGTCGCACACGCCTTTCAGGTTGGCAATCACGCCGTCCATCGAGAATACGCCGTCGGTGGCGATCAGCACATGGCGCGCGCCGGCTTCGCGGGCTTCTTTCAGACGCGCTTCCAGCTCAACCATATCGTTATTGGCATAACGGAAGCGTTTTGCTTTGCACAGGCGCACGCCGTCGATGATAGAGGCATGGTTAAGCGCGTCGGAGATAATGGCGTCTTCCGCGCCGAGCAGCGTTTCAAACAGGCCGCCGTTGGCATCAAAGCAGGATGAGTAAAGAATAGCGTCTTCCATCCCGAGGAAACCGGCCAGCTTCTTCTCAAGCGCTTTGTGGCTGTCCTGGGTGCCGCAGATAAAGCGCACGGAGGCCATACCGAAACCGTGGCTGTCCATACCCGCCTTCGCCGCTGCGATCAGCTCCGGATGGTTCGCCAGACCGAGATAGTTGTTGGCGCAAAAGTTGATCACATGGCTGCCATCGCCGACGGTAATATCGGCCTGCTGGGCAGACGTAATGATGCGTTCTTCTTTAAACAACCCTTCCGCGCGCGCGGTTTCCAGGTCGTTGGATAACTGTTTGTAAAAATCACCACGCATTGCAACTCTCCAGATTCGGTAAAATTTGGCACATATTACCCAAAGCTATACGTCGATACGAGATGACGCAGTACATGTTGCCATTTTTGTAGCATAAATCACGTGTACCCCTGCGGCTTGTCGGTGAATGGCTGAAGGTCAGGCAATGTAGTGGTATGATAAAAACCATTAGCGTCCGGGATAGTCCCGGTCACCCACATTTCAAAGGTTATCGTTATGATCATCGTTACCGGCGGCGCAGGCTTTATCGGCAGCAACATCGTTAAGGCCCTGAATGACCAAGGCATTACCGACATTCTGGTGGTGGACAACCTGAAAGATGGCACCAAGTTCGTCAACCTGGTGGACCTGAACATCGCCGACTACATGGATAAAGAAGATTTCCTGATCCAGATTATGGCGGGCGAAGAGTTAGGCGACATCGACGCCGTATTCCACGAAGGCGCCTGCTCCTCCACCACCGAGTGGGACGGCAAGTACATGATGGATAACAACTATCAGTACTCCAAAGAGCTGCTGCATTACTGCCTGGAGCGTGAAATTCCGTTCCTGTACGCCTCTTCCGCCGCGACCTACGGCGGCCGGACGTCCGACTTTATTGAATCCCGCGAATACGAGCAGCCGCTGAACGTCTACGGCTACTCCAAATTCCTGTTCGACGAGTACGTGCGTCAGATACTGCCGGAAGCGAACTCGCAGATCGTCGGCTTCCGTTACTTCAACGTGTACGGGCCGCGCGAAGGGCATAAAGGCAGCATGGCGAGCGTCGCGTTCCACCTCAATACCCAGCTGAATAATGGCGAAAGTCCGAAACTGTTTGAAGGCAGCGACAGCTTCAAACGCGACTTCGTCTACGTCGGCGACGTTGCCGCAGTGAACCTGTGGTTCTGGGAAAACGGCGTGTCCGGCATTTTCAACCTCGGCACTGGCCGCGCGGAGTCCTTCCAGGCAGTGGCGGATGCGACGCTGGCGTACCACAAGAAAGGCAGCATCGAGTACATCCCGTTCCCGGATAAGCTGAAAGGGCGCTATCAGGCGTTTACGCAGGCAGACCTGACCAATCTGCGCGCCGCAGGCTATGACAAGCCGTTCAAAACCGTCGCCGAAGGCGTGACGGAATATATGGCCTGGCTGAACCGCGACGCGTAAGAAGTAAGCATGAAAATACTGGTGATCGGCCCGTCATGGGTGGGCGACATGATGATGTCGCAAAGTCTCTATCGCACGCTCAAGGCGCGCTTTCCCCAGGCAATAATCGATGTGATGGCACCCGCGTGGTGCCGTCCGCTTTTATCGCGTATGCCGGAAGTGAACGAGGCGATCCCGATGCCGCTCGGCCACGGGGCGCTGGAAATCGGCGAACGCCGCAGGCTTGGTCATAGCTTGCGCGACAAGCGCTACGACCGCGCCTACGTGCTGCCAAACTCCTTCAAATCAGCCCTGGTGCCGTTTTTCGCCGGTATCCCGCACCGCACCGGCTGGCGCGGCGAGATGCGCTACGGTCTGCTGAACGACGCGCGCGCGCTGGATAAAGCCGCCTGGCCGCTGATGGTCGAACGCTACGTGGCGCTGGCCTATGACAAAGGCGTGATGCAAACGGCAAAAGATCTGCCGCAGCCGCTGCTGTGGCCGCAGCTGCAGGTCAACGACGGTGAAAAATCGCAAACCTGCGCCGCCTTTAACCTCTCCGCCGAGCGCCAGATGATCGGCTTCTGTCCCGGCGCGGAGTTCGGCCCGGCCAAGCGCTGGCCGCACTATCACTACGCCGAACTGGCGAAGCAGCTGATTGACGAAGGTTACCAGATTGTCCTGTTCGGCTCGGCGAAAGACCACGACGCGGGCAACGAAATCCTCGCCGCGCTGAGCACAGAACAGCAGGCCTGGTGCCGCAATCTGGCCGGGGAAACCCAGCTGGAGCAGGCGGTTATTCTGCTTGCCGCCTGTAAAGCCGTAGTCACCAACGATTCCGGTCTGATGCACGTCGCCGCGGCGCTAAACCGCCCGCTGGTTGCGCTGTATGGGCCCAGCAGCCCGGACTTTACGCCGCCGCTGTCGCATAAAGCGCGCGTTATTCGCCTGATCACTGGCTACCACAAGGTGCGTAAAGGCGATGCGGCGGAAGGCTATCACCAGAGCCTGATCGACATTACCCCGCAGCGCGTTCTCGAAGAACTCAACGAACTGCTGTTGAGCGAAGAAGGATAACGAATGCGGGTATTGATCGTTAAAACCTCGTCAATGGGCGATGTCCTGCATACGCTGCCGTCGCTGACGGACGCCATGCGGGCCATTCCCGGCATTCGTTTTGACTGGGTGGTGGAAGAAGGCTTCGCGCAGATCCCCACCTGGCATGAAGCGGTCGACCGCGTGATCCCGGTGGCCATTCGCCGCTGGCGTAAAGCGTGGTTTTCCGCGCCGATTAGGGCCGAACGTAAAACCTTCCGCGATGCGGTGCAGGCTCAGCGTTACGATGCGATCATCGACGCACAGGGGCTAGTCAAAAGCGCCGCGCTGGTGACACGTCTGGCGCACGGCGTGAAGCACGGTATGGACTGGCATACCGCCCGCGAGCCGCTGGCGAGCCTGTTCTATAACCGCCGCCACGCTATTGCCAGGCAGCAGCACGCCGTGGAGCGCACCCGCGAACTGTTCGCCAAAAGCCTCGGCTATGCGAAACCGGAAGCTCAGGGCGATTACGCCATTTCGCAGCATTTTCTCCACAATTCAGTGCAGGATAGCTCGCCTTACCTGATATTCCTCCATGCCACCACCCGCGACGACAAGCACTGGCCGGAAGCGCACTGGCGCGAACTGATCGGCCTGCTGGGCAATACGGGGATACGCGTCAAACTGCCGTGGGGCGCCCCGCACGAAGAGGCGCGGGCGAAGCGTCTGGCGGAAGGGTTTGATTACGTGGACGTTCTGCCACGCATGAAGCTCGACGGCGTGGCGCAGGAGCTGGCGGGCGCCGCGGCAGTGGTTTCCGTCGATACGGGCTTAAGCCACCTGACGGCCGCGCTGGATCGACCTAATATTACGCTTTACGGCCCAACGGACCCGGGTCTTATCGGCGGCTACGGAAAAAATCAATATGTCTGCCGCCCGGAACATTCATCGCAGCTGAGCGACCTCAGCGCCGCTGCGGTATTTGCGCAATTAGAGCCTTTGCTGGCAGCAGAGAGAGCCTATGTCTGATTTTTTCTCAGCGGAGCGCCCGCCAAAGCGCGTGCTGATCGTTAAGTTGCGTCATCACGGTGACGTCCTGCTGACTTCGCCAGTGTTTACCGTGCTGAAGAAAAACTGGCCCGGCGTTGAGGTCGACGCCCTGGTGTACGATGACACGCAGGCGATGCTGACCAGCCACCCGCATATCGACCAGGTCCATACCATCGGCCGCAACTGGCGCAAAAAGGGCTGGTTGGAACAGTTCCGTCTCTATCGCGCGCTGCTCAATACGCTGAAAGGCCGCCAGTACGACGTGCTGATTAACCTGACTGAACACTGGCACGGCGCGCGTCTGGCGCGTCGTCTGAAACCGCGCGTCTCGGTCGGCTTTAAGCCGGATAAACGCGGTGGCCTGGCGCGCCGTCGCTGGGTGAAATCCTTTACTACCCTCTACCCGGCGATTCAGGACAACTCCCGCCATATGGTGGAGGTGAACCTGGACGCCCTGCGCCGCATCGGTATTCACCCGCAGTCGGCCGAAGATAAGAACACCCTGTTTGTGCCGGGCGACGCGGCGGAAGCGTCTATTGCCGAAAAACTGGCCGGATTTGGCCTTGAGAGCAAATCCTATATCCTGGTGCACCCCACCTCGCGCTGGATGTTTAAAGCCTGGGATATCAAAAAGCTGGCGGCAACCATCGATAACCTGGCGGCGCGCGGGCTGCCGATTATCCTCTCCGCTGCGCCGTCAAAAGAAGAGACGGCCTACATGGATGAGCTGCGTGCGGCGCTCACCCGGCCGGTGTTTGATTTAAGCGGCCAGCTGAACCTGAAAGAGCTGGGCGCGCTGATGAAGCACGCGCGCGTTTACTTCGGCGTAGACTCGATGCCGATGCACCTCGCCAGCGCCGTCGGCACGCCGACCGTCGCCATTTTTGGCCCAACCGGCGCCATCAAGTGGGCGCCATGGGGGGTGAACTACCGCGTGATTACCGCCGGGTTTACCTGCCAGCCGTGCGGCAAAGCGGGCTGCGGGGACGGCGGTATCTCTGACTGCATCACGGCCATCACCCCACAACAGGTACTGAGCGCCATCGACACGATGCTACTGGAAACCCCTGCATGAAGCTGGCTATCGTTCGACAGACCTACAACCCTAACGGCGGCGCCGAGCGTTTTGTCTCCCGCGCGCTGAACGTGCTGGCCCAGGACGCGGCGCTCGACGTCACGCTTATCGCCCGCCAGTGGGAAGATGCCGCTGGCTGGCATACTCTGACCGTCGATCCGCCGTTCAGCAACCGCGTCAAACGTGAGGCCGGGTTTGCCGAGGCCGCCGCCGCGTACTTTGCCGAATTCGATATTGTGCAAAGCCACGAGCGGATCCCCGGCGCGACGATTTTCCGCGCCGGCGACGGCGTCCACGCCGCCTGGCTTGAGCAGTACAACCGCATCCAGTCGCCGCTGGCGCGCTGGGCGCAGTCCTTGAGCCGCTATCATCGCTATATCCTGCAGGCGGAGCGACAGATGTTCACCCATCCGCAGCTGCGCAAGGTTATCTGCAACTCCCGGATGGTGCGCGACGATATCGCCCGCCGGTTTGGGCTGGCGGATGACAGGCTGACGGTTATCTACAACGGCGTCGACACCGACTATTTCCACCCTCGCCTGCGCCAGCCGTCGCTGCGCGCAAAGCCTGGTCTGCCGGAGAACGCGCCGGTGCTGGCCTATGTCGGCTCAGGTTTTTCCCGCAAGGGCGTCGCCACGGCGCTGCGGGCCATCGTGCCGCATCCTGACGTCTGGCTGCTTGTCGCCGGACGTGACAAACACGCCGGTAAATTCCAGAAGCTGGCCCGTACGCTTGGCGTAGAAAAAAGAGTGCGGTTTCTCGGCCCGGTCGCCGACGTCCGCGAGGTGTACGGCAGCGCGGATGCGCTGATTCTGCCTACGCTCTACGATCCGTTCCCTAACGTCTGCGTTGAAGCGCTGGCCTGCGGGCTGCCGCTGCTGACCAGCCACGGCTGCGGCGCCGCAGAGTGGATTCACGAGGGGAAAAACGGCTGGGTGCGCGATGCGCTCGACGTAGCGGGCTATCAGCAGGCCATTGGAGAATGGCTGGCCGGTCGCGCCGAGGGGACGGATTATGCGGCGGCGGCGCGCGCCACCGCAGAACCCTTCACGCTCGACCGTATGGCCGCCGAACTGCAGGCGCTTTATCGCGAGCTGCTGCGCTGAGCCGCATCGAGAAAGACCTTCTCCATCGCCGTCAGCATGCATTCGCGGGTGAAATGCGTATTCAGATACTCGTATCCCTGCTGCGCCAGCTGGCGGCGCTGCGCCGGATCGTTATACAGCGTAATGATGGCGTCGCGTAAGGCGCCGACGTCGCGCTGGCCGATCAGCAACCCGGTTTCGCCGTTAATCACCGCATCCGCCGTGCCGCCCGCATCGGTAGCGATTGTCGCCACCGCGGAGGCCAGCGACTGCAGCACACCCTGCGGCAGCCCTTCCATATCATGAGACGGGCTAATCGCTACATCAAACGCCGGAAACCAGCGCTCCGGGGAGCTTTGGTGCCCCGCCATCACGACCCGCGGCAGCAAATTGAGCTGGATGACTTCATGCTCGAGCGCCTCGCGGTGCGGCCCTTCGCCGATGATCGCAAGCTTAATCGCCGGGTTATCGATCTCCGCCAGCGCCTTCAGCAGCACGCTGTGGCCTTTGTTCGGACGCAGATGCGACACCACGCCCAGCCAGAAGTCGTCCTGGCTCAGATCGCAACGGCTGCGGGCATCGTATTTATCGCCCGGATGAAAACGGGTTGTATCAACGCCGCTCGGCACCGAGGTGGTGTTTTCGAGCGGCACGCCCAGCGCCACCATCTGATAGCGCAGCGCTTCGCCGGTGCTAACGATGTGCGCGCACGCTTTCCTGAACAGCCAGCGGGTCGTCCAGTTGTTGCGCGGCACCCCGGAAGCATGACGGGTTCGCACCAGCGGGACCGGACGCGAGAGCGTCAGGTTTGCCAGCGCCACCAGCCAGGTATCCGCCGAGTTATGGCTGTTAATCACATCAATGCTGTCGCGGTTTTCGCGCAGCCAGCGGCGCAGCGTGAACAGGTTGCCGAGGTTTTTGCGTTTCAGCGGCATGGTGACAACGGTCAACCCGGCGTCTTTGGCGAGCTGATGCAACGGCGCGGTGTCCGGGCACAGGACGGTGACCTGATGCCCACGCTGTATCATGCCCAGCGATTCATTGATGATACGCAGCGGCTGCCCGCCTTTCCCGCCATCGGCCTCGGTGTGGACGATATGCATAAAGTTCCCGTTGATTAAACATGCTGAAAGAGGGGCGAATTATATCGCCAGGATCAGCCGCCAACAAAGAGGCAACTTTGAGGATGCAGTGTATAATGCCGCCTCACTGATAGTGGCGAGCAACCAAACGGAGACGCTATGTCCGACCAACCCCTTCTGAGCCTTGTCGTCGCGGTATATAACGGCGAAAAATTCCTCAGCGCTTTTTTTGACAGCATCAAGAGCCAGAATATCGAGAATCTGGAAATGATCGTCGTTAACGATGGCTCCACGGACAGCTCAGCCGAACTCCTTGCCCGCTACGCCAGCGAATTCGCGAACTTTCACATTATCGATCAGGCAAACCAAGGCGTTTCCGCCGCCCGTAACACCGGCCTGGCGCAAGCAACCGGGCTGTATCTGGCGTTCCCGGACATCGACGACGTTATTTATCCCGGCATGTATAACCGCCTGCTGGAGATAGCGACCCAGAATTCGCTTGATGTCGCCACCTGCAACGGCACCTATGTCTATGACGACGGCCGCCCGTCGAAGAAAATCTTCCCGTCGGACAAGCTGGCGTCAACCGGCGTACTGGACGGCCCAACCTGGCTGCAGCAGGCGCTCGCCTCCCGTAAATTCCTGCATGTGACCTGGCTTAACATCTACCGCCACGCGTTTATCAAGGAGCAGGGGTTCACCTTCGAACACGGCCTGCGCCACCAGGATATTCCGTGGACGACCGAGGTGCTGCTGACCGCCCGGCGAGTACAGTACATCGATGAAACCTATTACGATTATCTTATCCACTCGGCCTCCGTTTCCCACACGCCGGGCACTGACGATTCGCGCATCCGCAACTCGCAGCACTACATGAAAATCCTCGAAATGCTGGACGCCATCAACGGCCGCTACCCGCAGCAGGTCAAACGCGTTCCTGCCTGCCAGTGGCAAATCGCCAAAGAGGGGCTTGGGATCCTGCACAGCATCAACAACATCGGCGATCCGCAAAAGCGTAAGGCGATCACGCAGGAGCTGTTCGATCGCGGGATCTGGCGGATGATCTGGAAGAACGCCCGTGGACTTCGCCAGCACTGGCGCCTGGGACGTCGCTACTTCCGCCTGAAACGTTATCTGGCCGATTAAACGTCCAGATTGCCAAAGGGATAGCTTTAAGCACGGTAAATGCTTAGAATTTGCCCGCCGAAACATAAAAACGGATACGTCGCTTGGAATTTCTGTATACCACCCTACTCTACCTGATTCAGCCGCTGGTCTGGCTGCGGTTGCTGTTGCGCAGCCGTAAAGCGCCGGCGTACCGTAAACGCTGGGCCGAACGCTATGGCTTTTGTAAAAACAAGGTAGTGCCGGATGGCATCCTGCTGCATTCCGTCTCCGTCGGTGAAACCTTGGCGGCTATCCCGCTGGTGCGCGCGCTACGCCACCGCTACCCGTCACTGCCGATCACCGTCACCACCATGACGCCAACCGGCTCGGAACGCGCCATGTCGGCCTTCGGCAAAGACGTGCACCACGTCTACCTGCCATACGACCTGCCCTGCGCGATGGGGCGTTTTCTTGATACCGTACGCCCGAAGCTGGTGATCGTGATGGAAACCGAGCTGTGGCCGAACATGGTGTCCGCGCTGCATAAGCGCAAAATCCCGCTGGTCATCGCCAACGCGCGCCTGTCCGAGCGTTCGGCCAAAGGCTACGGCAAGCTCGGCGGCTTTATGCGCCGCCTGCTCAGTAAAATCACCCTGATTGCGGCGCAGAACGAAGAGGACGGCAACCGCTTCCTCGCGCTTGGCCTCAGGCGCAACCAGCTGGCGATCACCGGCAGCCTGAAGTTTGATATATCCGTGACGCCCGAGCTTGCCGCTCGCGCCGTCACGCTGCGTCGCCAGTGGGCGCCGCGCCGCCAGGTGTGGATCGCCACCAGCACCCATGACGGTGAAGAAAAAATCATCCTCGACGCCCATAAGGCGCTGCTGGAAAAATTCCCCGACCTGCTGCTGATTCTGGTGCCTCGCCATCCTGAGCGCTTCTCCGACGCTCGCGAGCTGGTGCAAAAAGCCGGGATGAGCTTTACGCTGCGCAGCACCGGCGAAATACCGTCCGGCAGCACCCAGGTCGTGATCGGCGACACCATGGGCGAGCTGATGCTGCTGTACGGCATGGCCGACCTCGCCTTCGTCGGCGGCAGCCTTGTCGAACGCGGCGGCCACAACCCGCTGGAGCCTGCGGCGCACGCGATTCCGGTGCTGATGGGCCCGCACACGTTTAACTTCAAAGATATCTGCGCCAAGCTGCAGCAGGCCGACGGTTTAATCACGGTGACCGATACGGATTCGCTGGTCAAAGAGGTCGCCACGCTGCTGACCGACGAAGACTACCGCCTGTGGTACGGCCGCCATGCCGTTGAGGTTCTGCACCAGAACCAGGGCGCGCTGGCGCGTCTGCTACAGTTATTGCAACCCTACCTGCCTCAGCGGAGCCACTGATGCCACTACGCCTGTCGGTAGTGATGATCGCGAAGAACGCCGCCGATCTGCTGCCGGACTGCCTTGCATCGGTCGCGTGGGCTGATGAAATTATCGTGCTGGACTCTGGCAGCAGCGACGACACCGTCGCGCTGGCGCAGAGCCTTGGCGCGCAGGTGCACGTCAATACCGACTGGCTGGGTTACGGCATTCAGCGTCAGCGCGCCCAGTCCTTCGCCACCGGTGATTATGTGCTGATGATCGACACCGACGAGCGCGTGACGCCGGAACTGGCGCAATCGCTCCAGCAGGCGCTCGCCAGCCCGCAGCCGGGCGCGGTGTACAGCATCGCCCGCCGCAACTACTTTCTCGGGCGCTTTATGCGCCATAGCGGCTGGTACCCGGACCGCGTGCTGCGGCTTTATGAGCGCGCGCGCTGGCAGTATAACGACAGCCTGGTGCATGAATCGCTGGCGTGCGAAGGCGCGCCCGTCGTGGCGCTGTCTGGCGACCTCAAACACCTGACCTGCCGCGATTTTGCCGACTTCCAGCGCAAACAGCTGACCTACGCCTCCGCGTGGGCGCAGGAACGCCACCAGAAGGGCAAGAAGGCATCGCTGGGCGGGATATTCGGCCACACGCTGGGGGCGTTCATCAAAACGCTGCTGCTGCGCGGCGGCGTGCTGGATGGCGCGCAGGGCTGGCTGCTGGCGGTGGTGAACGCCCAGTACACGTTTAACAAATACACCGAGCTGTGGGCGCTGAACCGCGGCTACAGTAAGAAGGCGTAAGCCATGAGCACAAAAGCGATCTACCCCGGCACCTTCGACCCTATCACCAACGGGCATCTCGATATCGTCACACGCGCAAGCTGCATGTTTGATAGCGTGATACTGGCGATTGCCGCCAGTCCGAGCAAAAAGCCGATGTTCGACCTCGCCGAGCGAGTGGCGCTGGCGCAACAGGCGACAGCGCATCTTGGCAATGTCGAGGTCGTGGGGTTTAGCGATCTGATGGCCAACTTCGCCCGCGCCCAGCAGGCCAATATTCTGATTCGCGGCCTGCGCGCCGTGGCGGATTTCGAATATGAAATGCAGCTGGCGCACATGAACCGCCATCTGATGCCGGACCTGGAAAGCGTGTTCCTGATGCCGTCAAAAGAGTGGTCGTTTATCTCCTCCTCGCTGGTGAAGGAGGTGGCGCGCCACGGTGGCGATGTGGCGCACTTCCTGCCGCCAGCGGTCCATCAGGCGCTGCTGGATAAGCTCAAATAGCCCACTACTTCTGGCAGCGGCGGCAATAGAACGTCGCCCGCTGCGCGTGTTTGGTCGCCGTAATCGGCGTACCGCATACCCGGCACGGCTCGTCTTTACGGCCATACACCTGCAGCTCCTGGGCAAAGTAGCCCGGCTTGCCGTCGCTTTGCAGAAAATCTTTAAGCGTCGTTCCGCCCTGCTCAATCGAGCGCTTGAGCACCGTTTTAATCGCCCGTACCAGCCGCTCGCATTCGTCAGCCGAGAGCGACGACGCCAGCCTGTCTGGATGGATCCCGGCGGCGAAGAGGGATTCGCTGGCGTAGATATTCCCCACGCCGACCACCAGCTTGTTATCCATCAGCCAGGGCTTAATCGCGGTTTTCTTCTTTGTGCACTTCTCTCGCAGGTAATCGACGTTAAACGCGTCGCTGAGCGGCTCCGGCCCGAGATGCGCCAGCACAGGGTGCCCCTCCAGCGTTTTCGTCCACAGCCACGCGCCAAAGCGGCGAGGGTCGGTGTAGCGCAGCACTTTGCCGTTGCTCATCACCAGATCAACGTGGTCATGCTTTTCCGGCGGCAGGTCGTCAGGGAGGATACGTAAGCTGCCGGACATGCCGAGATGGATGATTATCCAGCCGTCGGGCAGTTCAAGCAGGAGATATTTGGCGCGTCGCTGTACGCTGAGCACCGGCTTGTCGCTCAGGCTGTGGATTTCAGCCGAGACCGGCCAGCGCAGACGTTCGTTTCGTACCACGGCGTGGAGGATAGTGGCGCCGACCAGATGCGGTTCAATGCCGCGGCGGCTGGTTTCCACCTCAGGTAATTCAGGCATGACGTCTCCAGAGGATCAACAGGATGCTCTCTATTATGGGGGCGCCCTGAAAACAAAAAACCCCGCGATTGCGGGGTTTTTCAGTACAAGGAGTCTAAAATTATTTGATTTTAGCTTCTTTATACAGTACGTGCTGGCGAACAACTGGATCGAACTTTTTCAGTTCCAGTTTTTCCGGCTTAGTACGTTTGTTCTTCGTGGTGGTGTAGAAGTGACCTGTACCAGCAGAAGAAACCAGCTTGATTTTCTCGCGAATACCTTTAGCCATGATTTATTTCCTCGTTAAGTACTTAGTACTTTTCGCCACGGGCACGCAGTTCAGACAGAACTGTATCGATGCCTTTCTTATCAATTACACGCATACCTTTAGCAGATACGCGCAGGGTGACAAAACGCTTCTCGCTCTCAACCCAGAAACGGTGAGAGTGCAGGTTCGGCAGGAAACGGCGTTTAGTCGCGTTCAGTGCGTGGGAACGGTTGTTACCGGTCACCGGACGCTTGCCAGTAACTTGGCAGACTCGGGACATGTCTATTCTCCAAAAATCAAATTAGCTCGAGCTTCGTATAGGGTATTGGCGCCTCGTCAGGCTGCTACAGCCCGGTTTGACGGTTCTTAGTGAACTCGTGCAGCCAGGCCCAAATGCCAAACCCGAGATTCTCAAAGGTGGCGTAGTATACGCTGACTCGGCGGTGTGCTCAAGTCCCGAACAGACAAAGATCCCCATGGATCGCTAAATCCAGCCATGCTCCGCAAAAGAAAAGGATTCTCCGCGGCCGATAACGAAGTGGTCGACGACGCGTATCTCCATGAACTGACAGCATTTTATCACTTTATCCGTGACCATTCTGTCTGACCTGCTGGGCGCTGCGCTGCCGGACGGATGATTATGCGCGAGGATCAGCGCCGCCGCATTCGCTTTAATGGCTTCCCGCACGATTTCACGCGGGTGCACCTCGACGTGGCTGAGGGTCCCCGCGAACATCCGGGTGTGCTTCAGCACCCGGTTCTGGTTGTCGAGAAAGATCACCATGAAGATCTCGCGCTCTTCTTGCGCCAGCTGGCTTTGCAAAAACTCCCGCGTGGCGTCAGAGCTATCAAGCGAACGCTCCACGATAACCCGCACGCTGAAAAAACGGCGGGCCAGTTCGGCAATGCCCTTGAGCTGCGCATACTTGGCGATACCGATACCCTCAACCCGCATCAGCTCTTTTTCAGGGGCGGAGAGCAGAGAGTACAGCGAACCAAACCGGTGCAGCAGGTCGCAGGCGTAGCTCATAACGTCGCGATGGCGGGTGCCGATACGCAAAAACAGCGCCAGCAGTTCCGCATCGGTTAACGACTCAATTCCATCCCGCTGCATTTTTTCACGCGGCAGCAGCGGCGTCTCGCTCTCCATGTCACCCCCTCCCATCCTGCTTACCGCCATGCTGCCACAGGCCGGTTCCCTTCACGAGCGCGTAATATCGCGCTTGCGTAGCGCCTCGCAAAGGGACGCCGCCTTTCCAGCACGACACGCCATGGATTGTGATAAAATGCCCGCATTCTGATGTTCGCCAACAGGAAAGAATCATGATGAGCCTGGCCGGTAAAAAAATCGTTCTCGGCGTCAGCGGCGGTATCGCTGCCTACAAAACGCCGGATCTGGTGCGCCGTCTGCGCGAGCGCGGCGCCGACGTACGCGTTGCCATGACGGAGGCGGCGAAAGCCTTCATTACCCCGCTGAGCCTGCAGGCGGTCTCCGGCTACCCGGTTTCCGACAGCCTGCTCGACCCGGCGGCTGAAGCGGCAATGGGCCACATTGAGCTGGGGAAATGGGCCGATCTGGTGATTCTGGCCCCCGCCACCGCCGACCTTATCGCCCGCGTCGCCGCCGGGATGGCCAACGATCTGGTCTCGACTATCTGCCTCGCCACGCCGTCGCCGGTCGCCGTCGTACCGGCGATGAATCAGCAGATGTACCGCGCCGCGGCAACCCAGCAGAACCTGCAGACCCTGGCCTCCCGCGGTTTACTCGTCTGGGGTCCGGACAGCGGCAGCCAGGCCTGCGGCGATATTGGTCCGGGGCGCATGCTGGATCCCCTGACTATCGTCGACATGGCCGCGACGCACTTTTCGCCTGTCAACGATCTGCAACATCTCAATATCATGATTACCGCGGGTCCGACCCGCGAGCCGCTGGACCCGGTGCGCTACATCACCAACCACAGCTCCGGCAAAATGGGCTTTGCGATTGCCGCCGCCGCCGCGCGTCGCGGCGCGAATGTGATGCTGGTCAGCGGCCCGGTGTCGCTGCCGACGCCGGCGTTCGTCCAGCGCGTGGACGTCACCACCGCCCTGGAAATGGAGGCGGCCGTGCAGGCGCATGCCCGGCAGCAGCATATTTTCATCGGCTGCGCCGCGGTGGCGGACTACCGCGCCGCCAGCATCGCGGATGAAAAAATCAAAAAGCAAGGCGATGAATTAACACTAAAAATGGTGAAAAATCCGGATATCGTCGCCGGCGTTGCGGCGCTGAAAACCCATCGTCCGTTTGTCGTAGGGTTTGCCGCAGAAACGAATAATGTGGAAGAATATGCGCGGCAAAAACGTGCCCGCAAGAACCTTGACCTGATCTGTGCAAACGACGTATCTCAGGATAATCAAGGCTTTAACAGCGATAACAATGCACTGCATCTTTTCTGGCAGGATGGAGATAAAGTCTTACCGCTTGCGCGAAAGGAACTCCTGGGCCAACTACTTTTGGACGAGATCGTTACCCGCTATGATGAAAAAAATCGACGTTAAGATTCTGGACCCGCGCGTCGGCGAGCAATTCCCGCTGCCGACTTACGCCACCTCCGGCTCCGCCGGACTTGACCTGCGAGCCTGTCTTGATGACGCCGTAGAGCTGGCGCCGGGCGCAACCACCCTGCTGCCTACCGGCCTGGCGATTCACATCGCCGATCCGTCGCTGGCGGCGGTGATTCTTCCGCGCTCCGGCCTTGGCCATAAGCACGGCGTGGTGCTGGGCAACCTGGTCGGCCTTATCGACTCCGATTACCAGGGACAGCTGATGGTCTCCGTCTGGAACCGCGGTCAGCAAAGCTTCACCATCGAACCGGGCGAACGCATTGCGCAAATGGTGTTCGTTCCCGTCGTTCAGGCAGAATTTAATCTGGTGGCGGATTTCGACGTTACCGACCGTGGCGAAGGCGGCTTCGGCCACTCCGGGCGTCAGTAACACCACGCATCCCACTACGCACAAATGCAATAACATCACCGCAAACCCCGGTTTGCGGTCGTAATGTGGATGCTCGCCTGACGAGCGTTTATTTTCAGGGGTATTTTAGAACATGGCAGAAAAACAAACGGCGAGAAGGAACCGTCGCGAAGAAATACTTCAGTCTCTGGCGCTGATGCTTGAATCCAGCGATGGCAGTCAACGCATCACCACCGCGAAGCTGGCGGCCTCTGTCGGCGTCTCTGAAGCGGCGCTGTACCGCCATTTTCCGAGCAAAACCCGGATGTTCGATAGCCTCATTGAGTTTATCGAGGACAGCCTGATTACCCGCATTAACCTGATTCTGAAAGATGAGAAAGACACCAGCGCGCGCCTGCGCCTGATTGTGCTGCTGATCCTCGGTTTCGGCGAACGCAACCCTGGCCTCACGCGTATCCTCACCGGTCATGCGCTGATGTTCGAACAGGACCGGCTGCAGGGACGTATCAACCAGCTTTTTGAGCGCATTGAAGCGCAGCTGCGCCAGGTGCTGCGCGAAAAGAAGATGCGTGAAGGCGAAGGCTACAGCGTTGATGAAACGCTGCTGGCAAGCCAGCTTCTGGCGTTTTGCGAAGGGATGCTGTCGCGCTTTGTGCGCAGCGAATTCAAATACCGCCCGACGGACGATTTCGACGCCCGCTGGCCGCTGGTATACGCCCAGCTACAGTAATGCTCCTGCCGGATGGCGGCTTCGCGTTATCCGGCCTGCAGAGTACGCAGGCCCGGTAAGCGCAGCGCCACCGGGCAAATCGCTTAAACGCCGAACGCTTCCCGATAGGCACGCACCGCGGCCAGATGTTCCGCCATCTCCGGCTTCTCTTCCAGATATGCAATCAGCTCTTTCAGCGTCACAATCGAGATAACCTTACAGCCGTAGTCGCGCTCCACTTCCTGAATCGCGGAGATTTCGCCGCGGCCGCGCTCCTGCCTGTCGAGCGAAATCAACACCCCGGCAAGCGTTGCGCCGTTGGCCTGAATGATTTCCATCGATTCGCGAATCGCGGTACCCGCCGTGATAACGTCATCCACCAGCATCACGCGGCCTTCCAGCGCGCTACCGACCAGGTTGCCGCCTTCGCCGTGGGTTTTCGCTTCTTTGCGGTTAAAGCAGTACGGCACATCGCGATCGTGATGCTCCGCCAGCGCCACCGCGGTGGTGGTGGCAATCGGAATCCCTTTATACGCCGGGCCAAACAGCAGATCGAAATCAATGCCGGAATCCACCAGCGCTTCGGCGTAGAAACGGCCTAACAGTGCCAGATCGCGCCCGGTATTAAACAGCCCGGCGTTGAAGAAATAGGGGCTCTTGCGCCCGGATTTCAGCGTAAACTCGCCAAACTTAAGTACCTGCTTGTTAAGCGCAAACTCAATAAACTGGCGCTGATACGGTTTCATGGATTCGCTCCTCATCTTACTTTTCTACGGACAAAAAAAAGGCGACTAACGAGTCGCCTTTAAAATCAATTTTCTAACGCCGCTTTCTGCGTCGCTACAATGGATTCGATTCCCCCTCGGGCTAGCGCCAGCAAGGTGAGAAGCTCTTCGTGGGTGAACGGCTCGCCCTCCGCCGTCCCCTGTACTTCAATGATGCGGCCGTCTTCGGTCATCACCACGTTCATGTCGGTTTCCGCGGCAGAGTCTTCAACGTACTCCAGGTCGCACAGCGCTTCGCCGTCGACAATACCGACGGAGACCGCCGCGACCATACCCTTCATCGGGTTGGTTTTGAGCTTGCCGGCCGCCACCAGGTTATTCAGCGCATCGGCCAGCGCAACGCAGGCGCCGGTAATGGATGCGGTGCGGGTGCCGCCATCGGCCTGAATGACGTCGCAGTCCAGGGTAATGGTGAACTCGCCGAGGGTTTTCAGATCCACGGCAGCGCGCAGCGCGCGGGCGATCAGACGCTGGATTTCCATAGTGCGCCCGCCCTGCTTGCCCTTCGCCGCTTCGCGAGCGTTACGGGTATGGGTCGCGCGCGGTAGCATGCCGTACTCTGCGGTGATCCAGCCCTGCCCCTGGCCTTTAAGGAAGCGCGGTACGCCCTCTTCGATAGAGGCGGTGCACAGCACTTTGGTGTCGCCAAATTCAACAAGCACGGAGCCTTCAGCGTGTTTTGTGTAGTTACGGGTCAGGGTTACGGGACGCACCTGATGAGCGCTACGGCCTGCTGGACGCATGATAATTTCTCCGGCTTGAAACGAATGTGGCTGCGCATTATACGGATAAAGGCCGCTTATTCCTATCCTGAGAAGCCCTTGAAAGCTATAATCCCCCCATCTCTCTTTTAAAAACAGGAACGTCTATGATCCGCAGTATGACCGCCTACGCCCGGCGTGAAATCAAGGGTGAATGGGGCAGTGCCGCGTGGGAGCTGCGCTCGGTAAACCAGCGATATCTCGAAACCTATTTTCGCATGCCGGAGCAGTTCCGTAGTCTGGAGCCTGTCGTACGCGAGCGCCTGCGCACGCGCCTTACCCGCGGAAAAGTGGAATGCACCCTGCGCTTTGAGCAGGACCCGGGTTCGCAGGGCGAGCTCATCCTCAATGAAAAGCTGGCCAAACAGCTGGTGAATGCCGCCAACTGGGTCAAAATGCAGAGCGACGAAGGGGAAATCGACCCGGTCGATATCCTGCGCTGGCCGGGCGTGATGGCGGCGCAAGAGCAGGATCTTGATGCGATTACCGCCGAAATCCTGACCGCGCTGGACGGCGCGCTGGATGATTTCATCGTCGCGCGCGAAACCGAAGGCCAGGCGCTGAAGGCGCTTATCGAGCAGCGCCTCGACGGCGTCAGCGAAGAGGTGCGTAAAGTCCGCGCGCACATGCCGGAAATTCTGCAATGGCAGCGCGACCGCCTGGTGGCGAAGCTCGAAGAAGCGCAGGTTCAGCTGGAAAATAACCGTCTTGAGCAGGAGCTGGTGATGATGGCTCAGCGCATTGACGTCGCTGAAGAGCTGGACCGTCTGGAAGCGCACGTGAAGGAAACCTGGAATATCCTGAAGAAGAAAGAGGCCGTCGGCCGCCGTCTCGACTTTATGATGCAGGAATTCAACCGCGAGTCGAACACCCTGGCGTCCAAATCCATCAATACCGAAGTGACCAATTCCGCCATCGAGCTGAAGGTGTTGATTGAGCAGATGCGCGAGCAGATTCAGAATATCGAGTAACGTCCCCGGAGCCCGCCACGGCGGGCTTTATTCATGATGCACCCCCCACCTTAATAAGATTACCCCCGCAACGCCGTTCAGCATGAAAATTACTAAGTTAAAATTGCAAAACTCGCGAATAGCATTACGCGCGACATCCGCTGACAATGGCTGATAAAACGAATAAAAAGTCACACATAACACATTAGAATTAATTATCTGAAAAGGCTCACGTGAGAAAATCTCAATCGTGATCTATCGCACAAATCGCTAATCTGCCGCCATCATTCCTGGGGGCAATTATGCTGCTACATATTCTCTATCTGATTGGTATCACCGCCGAGGCGATGACGGGCGCACTGGCCGCCGGACGTCGCCGGATGGATACCTTTGGCGTCATTATTATCGCTACCGCCACGGCGCTTGGCGGCGGCTCCGTGCGCGATATCCTGCTCGGGCACTATCCGCTGGGCTGGGTCAAAAACCCCGAATACGTCATCATCGTAGCGACCGCCGCCGTGCTGACGACCATCGTCGCCCCCGTCATGCCGCACCTGCGTCGTCTGTTTCTGGCTCTCGACGCGCTGGGGCTGATCGTTTTCTCTATCATCGGCGCGCAAATTGCGCTGGATATGGGCGAAGGCCCGGTCATTGCGACCATTGCCGCCGTAGTCACCGGCGTCTTCGGCGGCGTCCTGCGCGATATGTTCTGCAAACGTATTCCGCTGGTGTTCCAGAAAGAGCTCTACGCCGGGATTTCCTTCGCTGCGGCGGTGCTCTATATCGCGCTCCAGCACTATGTATCCAGCCACGACGTAGTGGTTATCTCCACGCTGCTGTTTGGCTTTACTGCGCGCATGCTGGCGCTGCGCCTGAAGCTTGGCCTGCCGGTATTTCACTACAAACACAGCGCGCACTGATCTTAAAACCCGGGGATGCGCAGCCCGGCTAACCACCCGGCCAGCGCCTCCACCTGCGGATGGTGGAGCCAACTTACGATTTGCCGCGCCTTCTCCTCCCCCATCCCTGGCAGCGTCCGCCAGTCAGCCTCGCTGCGCTGGCGCATCGCCTGCCATGAGCGATCCCCGGCGGCCTTTAATGCCGCCTGCGCCAGCGGCGCGCCCATCGCCACTATCCAGCGTATGAACGGCTGCTCCCGCGCCAGGTTGAAACGGTGCCATAAGGTTAACCCGCGCGCGGGAGACAGCCCCGGCGTCGCCTGTAACTGCGCCGGCGTTAGCTGCAGCCATGAAAAAAGGTGTTCGAAATGGTGCGCCTGATACAAAATCTGCCAGCCCGCATTGCCTACACCTTCGATATCCAGCGCCTGCCTTGAGCTTAGCCAGACAAGACGGGCGATGAATTGCGCCATGCATTCAGGAGAGGCGTACAGGCAGGTCAGCGCGTTGTAACGGGGAACCGGCGGCGACGGTTTCTGTCTGTCCACCCCGCGCCACACCACGCCGTCGACCCTCGGGATGCCCTGTCCCGCAAGGCTTACCAGAATTTGATCGCCCGGCGCGATATCCAGCGCCCGCCAGCGCGCAACGCTCCCGAGGCTCACGCGCTGTACCCGCTTATCGTCGAGCACGACGGGTTCAAGCGCCGCGATAACCGCCACCTTCCCCGTACGCCCAACGGCGAAGCGGATGGTTTTCACTTGCGCCACCTGGCTTGCCGGGGCGTATTTCCACGCCACTACCCAGCCGCCCTCGCCGGGCAGCCACCGCTCGCCCGCCGGTTCCTGCGCCGCGCGAATGATAATACCGTCCGTCGCAAACGGCAGCGGCGCGCTAAACCACGCGGCCCGACGTTGCTCGACATCGCCGATTGTGTTCACCGGCAGCGTCCAGTCGGCCGTTAAGCGAAAACCTGCCGCCGCTAGCGCGGCAAGGCGTTCCGGCATCGTCTGCGGCCCGTCCGGCCATTCCCAGATAAAGAGGCCGAGATGCGCCAGCGCGTCGCCATCGCTCTGACGCATCATCGCCCCCGCCGCCTTAGCGCGGGCATTCATGCCGCCCATACGCTGCTGGATATGGTTGTCCTGCCGCCAGAAAATCTCACCCTGCAGCACGCTGTTCGCCAGCGGCCCCTGCGTCTGCTGCGGTATCGCGGCAATGACCCGCGCTTTTGCCGTCCAGTCTTCGCCCTTCAGCCCATCGCCGCGGCTGATGGCCCGCACCAGGCGGCCCTGCCGATAGACGAGCGTGACCGCCACGCCGTCCACTTTAGGCTGAACCCACAGCCCCTGACGCGTACGCATCCATTGCTCAAGCGCCGCTTTGCTCGCCATCTTACGTACGCCGGTATGGGCAACCGGGTGTTTCACGGCGCCGCCGATGGCGGGCGCCTCCTCCGCAGTCCGCTCCTGGCTAAAGCAGCGCTGCCACTGCTTCAGGCGCGCGCTGAGCTGGTCATACACCTCGTCGCTCACCGCGCTGGCCCCCTCGCGCCAGTACGCCTCGCTCCAGCGCGTCAGCTGCGCGTTCAGCGCCGCCATCTCCTGCTCCGCTTTCGCGGGTGCCCAGACGGGGCACACCGCCAGCGCGTAACCGCACCACATCATCATTAACCCACAAGTCCATCGCCACATCGCCGCCCCTCCCTGTTTTACCGCAGGTATACCCTGGCGCGCGCCAGCGGCGCGAACGGTAATCTCACGGTTCACGAGGCAGCTTCAGAACATTGTTTTTGTTGCAGCAACTCGCCGGTAAATCGGGAAAACAGTACGCAAAACCCAACAATCCGGCGGAAAAAGTGTGACAAAGGCTACGTCACAGTGCGGCGACGTGTATAATAGGCTCGTATGTAGACTTTCCTTCGAACTCACATACACAAGACTCTCATGGCTCAAGGCACGCTTTATATTGTTTCTGCCCCAAGTGGCGCGGGTAAATCCAGCCTTATTCAGGCACTGTTGAAAACCCAACCGTTGTACGATACGCAGGTTTCTGTTTCACACACCACGCGGGCGCCGCGTCCTGGTGAAGTGCACGGTGAACACTATTTCTTTGTTAATCATGACGAATTCAGAACGATGATTGGCAGAGACGCTTTCCTTGAGCATGCGGAAGTTTTTGGCAATTTCTACGGCACTTCTCGTGAAACTATCGAGCAGGTGCTGAAAACCGGCGTCGACGTGTTTCTCGACATCGACTGGCAGGGCGCACAGCAAATCCGGGAAAAAATGCCGGACGCGCGCAGCATCTTTATTCTGCCGCCGTCGAAAGACGAACTGGATCGCCGCCTGCGCGGCCGCGGCCAGGACAGCGAAGACGTTATCGCCAAACGCATGGCGCAGGCGGTTGCAGAAATGAGCCACTACGCCGAATATGATTACCTGATTGTGAATGATGATTTTGATACCGCCCTGGGCGATTTGAAAACCATCATCCGCGCTGAACGTCTGCGCATGAGCCGCCAAAAGCAGCGACATGACGCTTTAATCAGCAAACTATTGGCAGACTGAACCCACATTCAGTATCATGCCCAGTCATTTCTTCACCTGTGGAGCTTTTTAATTATGGCACGCGTAACTGTTCAGGACGCTGTAGAGAAAATTGGTAACCGTTTTGACCTGGTACTGGTCGCCGCGCGTCGCGCTCGTCAGATGCAGGTAGGCGGCAAGGATCCGCTGGTACCGGAAGAAAACGATAAAACCACCGTTATCGCGCTGCGCGAAATCGAAGAAGGTCTGATCAACAACCAGATCCTCGACGTACGCGAGCGCCAGGAGCAGCAAGAGCAGGAAGCCGCAGAACTGCAGGCCGTAACCGCCATTGCTGAAGGTCGTCGTTAATTAACCCTGCGGGTCGCCCTTGTATCTGTTTGAAAGCCTGAATCAGCTGATTCAAACCTACCTGCCGCCAGACCAGATCAAGCGTCTGCAGCAGGCGTATCTCGTTGCACGTGACGCTCACGAGGGGCAAACACGTTCAAGCGGTGAACCCTATATCACGCATCCGGTAGCGGTGGCCTGTATTCTGGCCGAGATGAAGCTCGACTATGAAACGCTGATGGCCGCGCTGCTGCATGACGTGATTGAAGATACCCCCGCCACCTACCAGGACATGGAACAGCTGTTTGGCAAAAGCGTTGCCGAACTGGTGGAAGGGGTATCCAAACTTGATAAGCTCAAGTTCCGCGATAAGAAAGAGGCGCAGGCCGAAAACTTTCGCAAGATGATTATGGCGATGGTGCAGGATATCCGCGTCATTCTCATCAAACTCGCCGACCGCACCCACAATATGCGCACGCTGGGCTCATTACGCCCGGATAAGCGCCGCCGCATCGCCCGCGAAACGCTGGAAATTTACAGCCCGCTGGCGCACCGCTTAGGTATTCACCACATTAAAACCGAGCTCGAAGAGCTGGGCTTTGAAGCGCTGTATCCTAACCGCTACCGCGTCATCAAAGAGGTGGTTAAAGCGGCCCGCGGCAACCGTAAAGAGATGATTCAAAAGATCCTCTCCGAAATCGAGGGGCGTTTGCAGGAAGCGGGAATTCCGTGCCGCGTCAGCGGTCGCGAAAAGCATCTGTACTCGATCTACTGCAAAATGGTGCTTAAAGAGCAGCGTTTTCACTCGATCATGGATATTTACGCCTTTCGCGTGATCGTCCACGACGTCGATACCTGCTATCGCGTGCTCGGCCAGATGCACAGCCTGTACAAGCCGCGTCCCGGCCGCGTCAAAGACTACATCGCCATTCCGAAAGCGAACGGCTACCAGTCGCTGCACACCTCAATGATTGGTCCGCACGGCGTGCCGGTAGAAGTCCAGATCCGGACCGAAGACATGGACATGATGGCGGAGATGGGCGTTGCCGCCCACTGGGCCTACAAGCAGAACGGCGAAAGCAGCACTACCGCGCAAATCCGCGCGCAGCGCTGGATGCAAAGCCTGCTGGAGCTGCAGCAGAGCGCCGGCAGCTCGTTCGAATTTATCGAGAGCGTTAAATCCGATCTTTTCCCGGATGAGATTTACGTTTTCACCCCAGAAGGCCGCATCGTCGAACTGCCTGCTGGCGCCACGCCGGTGGATTTCGCCTATGCGGTACATACCGATATCGGCCATGCCTGCGTCGGCGCCCGCGTCGACCGCCAGCCGTATCCGCTGTCGCAGTCGCTTTCCAGCGGCCAGACGGTAGAAATTATTACCGCGCCGGGCGCCCGCCCGAACGCCGCCTGGCTGAACTTTGTCGTGAGCTCCAAAGCGCGCGCCCGAATTCGCCAGATGCTGAAAAACCTCAAGCGTGACGATTCGGTCAGCCTTGGCCGTCGCCTGCTGAACCACGCGCTCGGCGGCAGCCGTAAGCTTGCCGAGATCCCGCCGGAAAACATCCAGCGTGAGCTTGAGCGGATGAAGCTCGCCGCCCTTGACGACCTGCTGGCCGAAATCGGGCTTGGCAACGCCATGAGCGTGGTGGTCGCGAAAAACCTGCAGCAGGGCGAGACTACCGCGCCGTCAACCAACGCGACGAGCCATGGGCATTTGCCTATCAAGGGCGCCGACGGCGTGCTCATCACCTTCGCGAAGTGCTGCCGCCCGATTCCTGGCGATCCGATCATCGCTCACGTCAGCCCCGGCAAAGGGCTGGTTATCCACCACGAGTCCTGTCGCAACATTCGCGGCTACCAGAAAGAGCCGGAAAAATTCATGGCCGTGGAGTGGGATAAAGAGACGGAGCAGGAATTTATCACCGAGATCAAGGTGGATATGTTCAACCACCAGGGGGCGCTGGCGAACCTTACCGCTGCGATCAATACCGCCTCTTCCAACATTCAGAGTCTGAATACGGAAGAGAAAGATGGCCGCGTGTACAGCGCCTTTATTCGTCTGACCGCCCGCGACCGTGTGCATCTGGCGAACATCATGCGCAAAATTCGCGTCATGCCGGATGTGATTAAAGTCACCCGTAACCGAAATTAGTTTTATGAATTCACAGCGTTATGCGCGTATCCGTGAGATGCTCGCCAGGCGTCAGCCTGACCTGACGGTCTGCATGGAGCAGGTCCATAAACCCCATAACGTCTCGGCGATCGTACGTACCGCCGATGCCGTCGGCGTCCACGAAGTGCACGCCGTGTGGCCGGGCAACCGCATGCGCACGATGGCCTCTACCGCCGCGGGCAGCAACAGCTGGGTGTCGGTGAAAACCCACCGCACCATCGGCGACGCCGTAGCACAGCTGAAAGGCCGCGGCATGCAGATCCTCGCCACGCATCTTTCTGACAGCGCCGTCGATTTTCGCGAGATAGACTACACCCGCCCGACCTGCATCCTGATGGGGCAGGAGAAAACCGGTATCACCGAAGAAGCGCTGGCGCTGGCTGACCAGGACATCATCATCCCGATGATCGGCATGGTGCAGTCGCTGAACGTCTCCGTCGCCTCCGCGCTTATCCTCTACGAGGCGCAGCGCCAGCGGCAAAATGCCGGCATGTACCTGCGCGAAAACAGCACGCTGCCGCAGGAAGAGCAGCAGCGTTTGCTGTTTGAAGGCGGCTATCCGGTGCTGGCGAAAGTGGCGAAACGCAAAGGCCTTCCCTACCCGCACGTCAACGACAGCGGCGAAATCGACGCTGATGCCGCGTGGTGGGCGACCATGCAGGCGGCAGGTTAAGCCATGCAGGGGCGCTTACTGGATGCCGTGCCATTAAGTGCATTAACCGGCGTTGGCGCGGCGCAAACCAATAAACTCGCAAAAATCGGTCTGCACAACGTGCAGGATCTGCTGCTGCACCTGCCGTTACGCTACGAAGACCGCACCCATCTCTATACCATCAATGACCTGCTGCCGGGCGTTTACGCCACGGTAGAAGGCGAAGTGCTCAACTGCAATATCACCTTTGGCGGCCGCCGGATGATGACCTGCCAGATTAGCGACGGCACCGGCATCCTCACCATGCGCTTTTTCAACTTCAACGCGGCGATGAAAAACAGCCTCGCCGCGGGAAAACGCGTGCTTGCTTACGGCGAAGCCAGACGCGGCAAATACGGCGCGGAGATGATCCACCCGGAATACCGCGTGCAGGGCGACCTCAGCACGCCGGCGCTACAGGAAACGTTGACCCCGGTCTACCCCACGACCGAGGGCGTACGGCAGGCCACCCTGCGCAAGCTCACCGACCAGGCGCTGGACCTGCTGGAAACCTGCGCCATCGCCGAACTACTGCCGCCCGAACTGGCGCAGGGAATGATGAGCCTGCCCGAAGCGCTGCGCACGCTACACCGCCCGCCACCGTCGCTACAGCTGAGCGACCTCGAAAGCGGGCAGCACCCTGCGCAGCGTCGTCTGATTATGGAAGAGCTGCTGGCGCATAACCTGAGCATGCTGGCGCTGCGCGCCGGGGCTCAGCGCTATCATGCCCAGCCGCTGTCGCCGCGGGATAACCTCAAGCAGGCGCTGCTCGATGCGCTGCCGTTCAGGCCAACGGGCGCGCAGGCGCGGGTGGTGGGCGAAATTGAGCATGATATGGCGCAGGATGTTCCGATGATGCGCCTGGTGCAGGGCGACGTCGGCTCAGGAAAAACGCTGGTCGCCGCGCTGGCCGCGCTGCGGGCGATTGCCCACGGCAACCAGGTGGCGCTGATGGCGCCCACCGAACTGCTTGCCGAGCAACATGCAAACAACTTTCGCGCCTGGTTCGCGCCGCTCGGCGTCGAAGTGGGCTGGCTGGCGGGTAAGCAAAAGGGCAAGGCGCGTCTCGCTCAGCAGGAGGCTATCGCCAGCGGTCAGGTGCAGATGATTGTCGGTACCCACGCCATCTTCCAGGAGCAGGTGCAGTTCAACGGCCTGGCGCTGGTGATTATCGACGAACAGCACCGCTTTGGCGTGCATCAGCGGCTGGCGCTGTGGGAAAAAGGCCAGCAGCAGGGCTTTCACCCGCACCAGCTGATCATGACCGCCACCCCCATTCCGCGCACTCTGGCGATGACCGCCTACGCCGATCTCGACACCTCCGTTATCGACGAACTACCGCCGGGCCGCACGCCGGTCACCACCGTCGCCATTGCCGACACCCGCCGCAGCGATATTATCGACCGGGTACGCCACGCCTGCACCGCCGAGGGCCGTCAGGCCTACTGGGTGTGTACGCTGATTGAAGAGTCAGAGCTGCTGGAAGCCCAGGCGGCGGAGGCTACCTGGGAGGAGCTAAAATTAGCCCTGCCGGAACTGAATATCGGGTTGGTTCACGGGCGCATGAAGCCTGCCGAGAAGCAGGCGGTGATGCAGGGATTCAAGCAGGGCGAGCTGCATCTGCTGATCGCCACCACCGTGATTGAGGTCGGGGTGGATGTGCCGAACGCCAGCCTGATGATCATCGAAAACCCGGAGCGCCTGGGACTGGCCCAGCTGCACCAGCTCAGAGGCCGCGTCGGGCGCGGCGCGGTCGCCTCACACTGCGTGCTGCTCTATAAATCGCCGCTGTCGAAAACCGCGCAGATGCGTCTGCAGGTGCTGCGCGACAGCAACGACGGTTTCGTGATTGCGCAAAAAGATCTGGAGATCCGCGGCCCTGGCGAACTGCTCGGCACCCGCCAGACCGGCAACGCCGAATTTAAAGTCGCCGACCTGCTGCGCGATCAGGCCATTATTCCTGACGTTCAGCGCATTGCGCGCCATATTCACGAAAAATACCCGCAGCAGGCGCTGGCGCTTATTGAGCGCTGGATGCCGGAAACCGAACGATATTCCAACGCGTAGAGCGCCGCTCTGCGTGAAATTTTAGCCTCCACAATGAGTTTGCTATGAGACGAGAACTTGCCATCGAATTTTCACGCGTTACCGAAGCGGCGGCGCTTGCGGGCTACAAATGGCTAGGGCGCGGCGATAAAAACGCGGCCGACGGCGCGGCGGTACACGCCATGCGCATCATGCTTAACCAGGTCAATATCGATGGCACCATCGTTATCGGCGAAGGGGAGATCGACGAGGCGCCGATGCTCTATATCGGCGAACAGGTCGGGACCGGCAACGGCGACGCGGTGGATATCGCCGTCGACCCTATCGAAGGCACGCGCATGACGGCGATGGGCCAGGCCAACGCGCTGGCGGTACTGGCGGTCGGCGATAAGGGCTGTTTCCTGAACGCGCCGGACATGTACATGGAAAAACTGATTGTCGGCCCGGGCGCCAAAGGGGTTATCGACCTCAGTCTGCCGCTGGCGGACAACCTGCGCAACATCGCAGCGGCGCTTGGCAAACCGCTCGACGAGCTGACCGTCACTATTCTGGCGAAACCGCGTCATGACGCGGTTATCGATGAACTCCAGCAGCTCGGCGTGCGCGTATTCGCCATTCCGGACGGCGACGTTGCCGCCTCTATCCTCACCTGCATGCCAGACAGCGAAGTCGACGTCCTGTACGGTATCGGCGGCGCGCCGGAAGGCGTTGTCTCCGCGGCGGTGATCCGCGCGCTGGACGGCGACATGCAGGGCCGTCTGCTGGCCCGCCACGAGGTGAAAGGCGACAGCGACGAAAATCGCCGTATCGGCGAGAGCGAACTTGCCCGCTGCGCGGCGATGGGCATTGAGGCCGGCAAGGTGCTGCGTCTGGACGATATGGCGCGCAGCGATAACGTGATTTTCTCCGCCACCGGCATCACCAAAGGCGATCTGCTGGAGGGCATCAGCCGTAAAGGCAACATGGCCACCACTGAAACGCTGCTGATCCGCGGCAAATCCCGCACCATCCGCCGTATTCAGTCCATCCACTATCTCGACCGCAAAGACCCGGACGTACAGCGCCATATCCTTTGATTTCCGACGATATTTGATCAATTGAGCTTTCCGGCCCCGTTGGGCTGGAAATCTCCTCCTCAAGTGACGAAGATAGAAATATTCACGCACAGAGGAGAGCGTCATGGCGGACTGGGTCACAGGAAAAGTCACCAACATTGAGTTCTGGACAGACACCTTGTTCAGCCTCACCGTACATGCCCCCGTACATCCCTTCACGGCCGGACAGTTCACCAAGCTTGGGCTGGAGATCGACGGCGAGCGCGTACAGCGCGCCTATTCCTACGTCAACGCGCCGGGAAACCCCGAGCTGGAGTTTTATCTGGTCACGGTGCCGGACGGTAAGCTGAGTCCGCGCCTGGCGGCGCTGAAGCCCGGCGATGAGGTTCAGGTGGTGAGCGAGGCGGCGGGCTTCTTTGTACTGGAGGAGGTTCCGGCCTGCGATAACCTGTGGATGCTGGCGACCGGCACGGCGCTGGGCCCTTACCTCTCAATCCTGCAGGAAGGCCGCGATCTCGACCGCTTCAATAACCTGGTGCTGGTGCATGCGGTGCGCTATGCCGCGGATTTAAGCTATCTGCCGCTGATGCGCGAGCTGGAGCAGCGCTATGGCGGCAAACTGCTTATTCAAACCGTGGTGAGCCGGGAAAGCGTCGCCGGTTCGCTGACCGGGCGCGTCCCGGCGCTTATCGACAGCGGCGCGCTGGAATCGGCCGTCGGCCTGACGATGACCGCTGAAAACAGCCATGTGATGCTGTGCGGCAACCCACAGATGGTGCGCGACACCCAGCAGCTGCTGAAAGAGACCCGACAGATGACCAAACACCTGCGCCGTCGGCCGGGCCACATGACCGCCGAGCACTACTGGTAATCAGCGATACTTCACGTCCTGAGTATCCTTGCCGTACTTGTTCTCGCCCTGGGTGCCGACAAACGCGCCAAGGTCAATCAGCATCATGACGATGATAAGCGTTGGGATAAACCGCCCGACGCCCCACTGCCAGACGCCCGGCAGCATCGCCCAGTTCCCTGCCAGCAGCATCCAGGCCAGAATCATCAGCAGCGCCCAGATACCGGATTTCCCGCGGTCGTGCAGCCGTTTGACGGTCACCGCCGCCGTCGGCCACAGCAGGCACACCAGCGCGAACGCCGCGGTCTGCAGGCTCAGCCAGCCGCTGCCGGCAAGCGTGAAGAGCACAATCATGGCCAGCACCCAAATGCCGATCCACACCCAGAAGTCACGGCGTCCAATACGGCCGTTGATTGAAAATAACCACTGCTGCAGGGTCATCAGGCGTTCCTTATTCTCAGAGTGGCGCGTAGTTTACCCTGGAGTTGTGACTTTTTGACAAGCGGGGCGTTTTCCCGTTTTAATCATCGGCATGAAATTTCTTAGGTAACGTGCATGAATAAGTGGCTGACTCTGTGTTTCATCGGGCTTGTGGGGCTGACGGCGGGCCAACGCGCCCTGTCTGCGGACGAGTCCGGGACAACGGCGGCCCCGTATCTGCTCTCCGGCGCGCCGACGTTCGATCTCTCCATCAGCCAGTTTCGGGAGAAATTCAACGCCGACAACCCTTCCCTGCAACTCAATGAGTTTCGCGCCATCGCCACCAGCCGCGACCCGCAGAACCTGACCCGCGCGGCGAGCAAAATCAATGAGAACCTGTACGCCTCGACCGCCCTTGAGCCCGGGACGATGAAGATTAAGTCGATGCAAATCACCTGGCTGCCGATTCAGGGGCCAGAGCAGAAAGCCGCCAAAGCGAAAGCGCTGGAGTATATGGCCGCGGTGCTGCGCCTCTTCACCCCGGCGATGACCAGGCCGCAAAGCCTGCAAAAACTGCAAAAGCTGCTGACCTCCGGGAAGAACAAACACTATTACGCCAGCATCGAAGGCGCGATTCGCTATGTGGTGGCAGATAACGGCGAAAAGGGGCTGACCTTCGCTGTTGAACCGATTAAGCTGGCGCTATCTGAAACGCTGCAAGGCGAGAATAAATGACAAAAAGCAAAGCCTTTCCAGTGCGGGATCTCTATACTGTTTCTCAGACCATGCTGCCCTGACGGGGCGGCCATCTTCCTTAATTCGCTTATTTAGCGTGGAGACTTACAATGCGACATCCTTTAGTGATGGGTAACTGGAAACTGAACGGCAGCCGCCACATGGTAAACGAGCTGGTTGCTAACCTGCGTAAAGAGCTGGCTGGCGTGACCGGCTGTGCGGTCGCTATCGCGCCGCCGGACATGTACCTGGATCTGGCTAAACATGCCGCAGACGGCAGCCACATCGTACTGGGTGCGCAGAACGTTGACGTTAACCTGTCCGGCGCGTTCACCGGTGAAACCTCCGCTGAAATGCTGAAAGATATCGGTGCGAAATACATCATCATCGGTCACTCTGAGCGTCGTACTTACCACAAAGAATCCGACGAATTCATCGCTAAAAAATTCGCCGTGCTGAAAGAGCAGGGTCTGATTCCGGTTCTGTGCATCGGTGAAACCGAAGCAGAAAACGAAGCGGGCAAAACCGAAGAAGTGTGCGCACGCCAGATTGACGCGGTCCTGAAAACTCAGGGCGCGGCGGCGTTCGTTGGCGCGGTTATCGCTTACGAGCCAGTATGGGCTATCGGCACCGGCAAATCAGCAACGCCTGCGCAGGCACAGGCGGTTCACAAATTCATCCGTGACCACATTGCCAAAGCTGACGCCAGCGTCGCTGAGCAGGTCATCATCCAGTACGGCGGTTCCGTAAACGCGGCTAACGCTGCTGAGCTGTTCACCCAGCCGGACATCGACGGCGCGCTGGTTGGCGGCGCATCCCTGAAAGCGGACGCTTTCGCCGTTATCGTTAAAGCAGCAGAAGCGGCTAAACAGGCGTAATTCACCTTCGCCGATGAAAACCCAGGCCCGGTGAGCGCTAGCGCCACCGGGCTTTTTTTTACAGCCGGCCCAGCACGCTAAACCACAGATAATCCAGCGGTAGCAGCAGCAGATACGTCGCCAGCGCCAGCGCCAGGCACAGCTTCATTCCGGCCTTTGCCGGCACCTTGCCCAGCCCCATCGCCACCACGATAGGCGACGCCTGATACGGCAGCAGCGGCGTGGAATAGCCTAATACCTGCACCATAATCACGCTCAGCAGTGGGAAGCCCGTCGCATCGGCGAAGCTCTGGGCAAAGGTGGTGTACAGCGCCGGTACGCCGTTGGCGGTCATGATAAAGTTGAGCACGGTGGTTATCCCGCTCAGCGCGAGGAAGCTGGTAAACGGGCGCTCAGGGTCCAGCGGCATCACGCGCAGCAGCGCCTGCCCGACGGCGTCGCCGATGCCGGTTTGCGTCACGGTAATCGCCAGCCCCAGAATACCGGCGACGTACAGGCAGGTACGGAAATTGACCCCGCTGGCGAACTCTTCGCCGCTGATAAAACCGACCCGCGGCAGCAGGGTCACGCAGGCGGCGGCAAGCCCCGTCCACGCCGGACCAATTCCGTGCCAGCTCTCGGTCACCCACAGCGTCAACACCACGGCCAGCAGCCATGCCAGCCGCTTTTCGTCGGCGCTCATGGGCGCCAAGGGCGCAAGCGCCTTCGGCGGCGTCGGCTTTCCGGGAAACAGCCAGCAGATAAGCCCCACCAGCAGCGCCCCCTTCAGCCAGCCCAGCACCGGCGTATGCAGCAGCAGATAGGGCAAATAGTTCAGATGAATGCCGTACGAGCCTTCCGCGGCGCCGCTCATCACAAGGTTGGGCACGTTGGCCGGTAAAATGGTGGCGGAGAGCTGAAACGTACCGAACCCCACCGCCAGCGCCAGGCCATACCAGGCGCGGGTGCCCTCGTGGATCCCGGCGCGCGCCGCCATCGCCGCGACAATCGGCATCAGCAGCGCGATGCGACCCATATTGGACGGCATCACGAACGCCAGCGCATAGCTCAGCAGCACCACGCTCGCCACCATCTGCGGCCAGGAGTCGGTAAGCCTGACGGAAAGCGCCCGGGCGGCGCGATCCGCCAGCCCCGTTTTACGGATGGCGACCCCCAGCACGAAGCCGCTGAACACCAGCCAGAACGCCGAGGAGGCAAAGCCGCCAAAGATAACGTCCGGCGGGGCGATTTTCGCCATCATCGCTGCGGTAAAAAACAGCAGCGCAGCAATAAACTCCGGCAGCAGCGACGTGGCCCAGAGCAGGACAGTCAGGCCGACAATCAGTGAAGGGATGAACAGAGGGTGAGAAAACCAGAGCGACATTCCTGTCTCCTGTCGTTTTTTTCAGCAAGTCTACGACGACAGGAGAAGCAGGTAAACGCCAGAACCAGGGGGATTACTTCAAAATATCGCACTGATGATCCTGAATTTCCTCGGCGGACGCGCGGTTAAGCGTCAGCAGATTGCGTTCGGTCGCCAGCAGCACGAATGAATCGTCGTTTTGCGGCACCACCGCCAGCGCAAAGCGCCCCATATGCTCCCGCGCCTCGGGGACCTCTTCGGCCAGCATCAGGAACGGACTTTTTTGCGCAAACTCCGCCTCCGTCACCCGCCGCGCGAGATAGACATGGCCCATCAGGTTGCCGGGCAGCGGCAGCCAGCGGGTGCCTATCGCCGTCATATCGTTATTGAGCTGCTGACGCACGTCCGGGCGCAGGCATGAGATATGAATATGGAAATGGTTTTGCGTGCGCCCCGATCGTGAGTTGATGGTCAACGACACCGCCTCATCCGGCACCGGCGAGCCGCGGCGCTCGCTCATCACCTGACGGTTTTGCCAGGCCTGCCAGAAGAAGTTTGGCGTGTGAGGGTTGAGCAGCAGCGGGCTTTCGGTGCCGTTGATTCGGTAGGTCGGCATCAGCAGGTACTGCAGCGGCCCGTTACGGTCCTTAAACAGCACGTAGCCGTTTTCCAGGTTCACCTCAGCGCACGGCGCAGGCAACTGGCGCTGCTGCTCGTTCGGAACGCACTGCTGCGTGACTATCTCCCGCAGCGCGTTGGCATTACCGGAAAAAAAGAAATGCCATACGCCCACGGCCGCCAGCAGCAGCACGATCGCCATACCCAGGATGATGCGGCTTGCCGATTTCATATTCCACCCTCAATGAATACGTAAACAGCAAGCATACCGTAACTTTATGAATTTTCATCGCTGCGCGGTTACCAGTATCCCAGCCAGCGCCACCATACGGCGCCCGTCGCCCCCCAGATAAGCAGGTTTACCACGCTCATCACCAGCCCGGTTTTCCACCATTCGGCAAGCGTGACGTAGCCTGAGCCGAAGATAATCGGCGCCGTACCGGTGCCGTAGTGGGTCAGCGACATCATCAGCGATGAGGAAAAGCCGAGCATCAGGCCGAGCAGCGCAGGCGGCGCGCCCAGCGCCAGCCCCGCCGCGAAAAAGGCGGCGAACATCGCCGTGATATGCGCCGTGGTGCTGGCAAAAAAGTAGTGCGAATAGACGTAGAGCAGGATCAGCAGCAGAGTCGCGACGCTCCAGTGCAGCCCCAGGTGATCGATGGTATTGCCGACGCTAGTCGCCAGCCAGCTTACCAGTCCAAGCTTGCTGAGAAACTCCGCCATCATCACCAGCGCCGCAAACCAGACGATGGTATCCCAGGCGCCTCGGCATTTCAGGATGTCATCCCAGTGCAGCACCCCGGTAAGGAGCAGAATCGACAGGCCGATCAGCGCCGCGCTGGTCGGGTTGACCGCCCAGCCGCCGCCCATCACGAACGCCGGAACCCCCGCCCACAGGCACAGCAGCAGCGCAAACACGCCGAGGGTGATTTTTTCGGCCAGCGACAGCGGCCCCAGCTCATCGAGTTTGCCTCTGGCGAACTGCGGCGCGTTCGGCGTTTCGACGATTGCCGGGGGATACAGCCACCAGATAACCACCGGCATCACCACCAGCGATACCGCGGCCGGCAGCAGCGCGGCGATAGCCCACATCCCCCACGTCATCTCCAGCACGCCGTTGGTGCCTTTGAGCAAAAAGCTCACTATCAGCGGGTTCGGCGCGGTCGCAGTAATAAACATCGCCGAACTTATCGGGTTGATGTTGTAGTTCACCAGCGCCAGATAGCGCCCGGTAGAGCCGTTTTCGCTGTTGCCGGGCTGCGAGCCCAGGCTGTCGGCAATGGCGCGCATCACCGGATGAATGATCCCGCCGCCGCGCGCGGTATTGCTCGGCGTGACGGGGGCGATCAGCGTTTCGGCAAGCGTCAACGCCCAGGCGATCCCCAGCGTTTTCTTACCGAACAGCGCGATAAACCCGTAGCCGATGCGCGCGCCAAGGCCGGTTTTGAGCAGGCTTTGCGACAGCATGATCGACAGCCCGATAAGCCAGATGAGCGAATTCGAAAATCCGCTCAGGGCGTCGTTCAACGCCGCGGCGGGTTTACCAGGGTTGGTGACGCCGGTCATAGCCACCAGCATGATGGCGACGATCGCTATCGCGCCAATCGGCATTGCCTTGCCGATAATGGCGGCGATGGTGCCGATAAACAGCGCCAGCAGGTGCCAGGCTTCAGGGGTAACGCCAGCGGGGGTGGGAACGGCAAACCAGATGATAAGCGTGATGGCGACGGCCAGTAGCGCAGGCCACGGGCGAACCGGAGTTAATCTGTCCATGCGTCATTCCTTGAGTATCCTCAGCGCGGTTGCGCTATCCGTTTATTAACCGGTATTTCTGCTGAAAAAACAGTCAGGAAACTCACAAAATCGGCGTAATGACAATGACATAAAAAAACCGGCGGGGAGACCGCCGGATAACAGGAAGGGAGATTAGCGCTGGCTTATCTGGTCGAAGGTGCCGCCGTTGGCGAAGTGGTCTTTCTGCGCTTTCGTCCAGCCGCCGAACGCGTCGTCGATAGTAAACAGCTTCAGTTTCGGGAACTCGCTGTCATATTTCTTCGCGACCGCCGGGTCACGCGGGCGATAAAAGTTCTTTGCCGCAATCTCCTGACCTTCCGGCGAGTAGAGATACTTGAGGTACGCCTCGGCAACGGCGCGGGTGCCTTTCTTGTCGACCACTTTGTCGACGACCGATACCGTCGGCTCCGCAAGGATAGACTCGCTCGGTGTGACGATTTCAAACTTGTCTTTCCCCAGCTCGTTTGTCGCCAGCAGCGCTTCGTTTTCCCAGGCGATCAGCACATCGCCGATGCCGCGCTCAACGAAGGTGTTGGTGGAACCGCGCGCGCCGGAATCCAGCACTTCAACGTTCTTATACAGCGCCTTGACGAACTCCTGGGCTTTGGCCTGGTCACCGTTGTTGTGATGCAGGGCGTAACCCCAGGCCGCCAGGTAGTTCCAGCGCGCGCCGCCGGAGCTTTTCGGGTTCGGAGTAATAACGGACACACCGGGCTTAATCAGGTCGTTCCAGTCGTGAATCTGTTTCGGGTTGCCTTTGCGCACCAGGAAAACGATGGTCGAGGTATAGGGTGCGGAGTTGTCCGGCAGGCGCGTAGTCCAGCTTTTATCGATACGGCCGCGCCCGGCGATAGCGTCGACGTCGTAGGCCAGCGCCAGCGTCACCACGTCGGCGTCGATACCGTTGATCACCGAGGTCGCCTGCTTACCGGAACCGCCGTGCGACTGGCGAATCACCACGTTGTCGCCGGTCTGCTGTTTCCAGTGCGCGCTAAACGCTTTGTTGTACTGCTCGTACAGTTCGCGCGTCGGATCGTACGACACGTTTAATAACTGGATGTCCTTTGCCAGAACGCTGGCGGAAGCCAGCAAAAGAGTTAACCCCACGCCCCACTTGTTCATCGACCGCTCTCTTCATGTTGTGTAGTGATGAACGTAGCCTGCCAGAAAGGAAACTGATGATTAAAGAATAAAAAAAGATTGGTTATAACGTGAGGGTATAAAGAAAGGAAAACAAAAGCCCTCTCGCAGGGGAGAGGGCCTCGGGAATCAGACTTCTTCCATGCGGCCCAGCAGCGCCTGCAGGCGTTCCTGCCAGCCGTGCTGCTGCTCGCGCAGCTGGCTGTTTTCGTGCTCCAGCGCTTCGCGGCCCTGCTGCGCGTTCTGAACTTCCTGCGACAGCGAGTTGTTCTTTTCTTTCAGCTCTTCAATTTCCATCTGCAGCAACGTGATGGTATCAATCGCCTGCTGTACTTTTGCTTCCAGTTTCTCAAACACTTCTAATGACATCGTCATACCTCTCCTGAATATGCAAGGCGTTGATAGCAAACCTCAATCGGTTTATCGACTCTCGTCCCGAACCTTCGGCGACGCCTTAACGAAAATAAGCGCACTACAATGATTCCGATTGTATGAAGCCACGCAGCGCCTGTCCAGCGCCGGGGCGCGCAGATTGCGGTTTGCAACACTTTTCAGTCAAGACCTGGAGTTTTCGCTCCCGTTACCGATAAATTGTTAATGGTTCGGTTAATGAAATGATTCAGCTCTCATTTTAACGAAACGGCAAAACGCGCCTCTCCGCGCGAAAACGCTCATTTTATTGACGGAACCCACAGATTTTGATTTCGATATTTCTCGTTTTTGCTCGTTAACGATAAATTAACACCATGCCTACACGGCAACATGGTCGTCTTCGACCTCCATGCACACAAGGCTGTACTCCAGCCTAATAATTAATAAGTCTTCAGGATCCGATTATGAGTCAAACATCAACCTTAAAAGGCCAGTGCATTGCCGAGTTCCTTGGTACCGGGTTGTTGATCTTTTTTGGCGTGGGATGCGTTGCGGCGCTCAAAGTAGCGGGCGCCATTTTCGGTCAGTGGGAAATCAGTATTATCTGGGGTCTGGGCGTGGCGATGGCCATCTACCTGACCGCAGGGGTTTCCGGCGCGCATCTTAACCCAGCGGTGACCATCGCTCTGTGGCTGTTTGCCTGTTTCGACGGGCGTAAAGTTGTTCCCTACATCATTTCTCAATTTGCCGGCGCTTTTTGCGCGGCAGCGTTAGTTTACGGGCTTTATTACAATCTTTTTATCGATTTCGAGCATACCCATAATATTGTGCGCGGTAGCGTCGACAGCCTGTCGTTAGCCGGTACATTCTCTACTTATCCGAATCCGCATATCAATTTTGTGCAGGCTTTCGCGGTAGAAATGGTGATAACCGCTATCCTGATGGGCGTTATCCTGGCGCTGACCGACGATGGCAACGGTATTCCGCGCGGCCCACTGGCGCCGCTGCTGATCGGTCTGCTGATCGCGGTCATCGGCGCATCCATGGGCCCGCTGACCGGCTTTGCGATGAACCCCGCGCGTGACATCGGCCCGAAAGCCTTCGCATGGCTGGCAGGCTGGGGCAACATTGCCTTCACCGGCGGTAGAGATATCCCTTACTTCCTGGTGCCGCTGTTCGCCCCGGTTGTGGGCGCCGCGCTCGGCGCATTCGGCTATCGCAAACTGATTGGCCGCAACCTGCCTTGCGACGTCTGCGTGGTGGAGGAAAAGGACACCACCAGCTCTACGCAACACAACGCTTCGCTGTAATCTGACTACGGGACTTCACATTATGACCGAGAAAAAATATATCGTTGCGCTGGACCAGGGGACTACCAGCTCCCGCGCCGTCGTTATGGACCATGACGCCAATATCGTCAGCGTTTCACAGCGTGAATTCGCACAAATTTATCCTAAGCCAGGCTGGGTTGAGCACGACCCGATGGAGATCTGGGCATCGCAAAGCTCGACGCTTATCGAAGCGCTGGCGAAAGCCGACATCAGCTCCGATCAGGTGGCGGCTATCGGTATTACCAACCAGCGTGAAACCGCCATCGTCTGGGATAAAGAAACCGGCAAACCCATTTACAACGCCATCGTCTGGCAGTGCCGCCGTACGGCGGACATCTGCGAGCAGCTCAAGCGCGACGGTATGGAAGAGTATATCCGCACCGCCACGGGTCTGGTGGTGGACCCGTACTTCTCCGGCACCAAGGTGAAATGGATTCTGGACCACGTGGAAGGCTCCCGCGAGCGCGCTAAGCGCGGCGAGCTGCTGTTCGGGACCGTGGACACCTGGCTTATCTGGCGTATGACCCAGGGCCGCGTGCACGTAACCGACTACACCAACGCCTCCCGTACTATGCTGTTCAACATCCACGACCTCGACTGGGACGATAAAATGCTCCAGGCGCTGGATATCCCGCGTGCGATGCTGCCGGAAGTGCGTAAATCGTCCGAAGTGTATGGGCAGACCAACATCGGCGGTAAAGGCGGCACCCGTATTCCTATCTCCGGCATCGCCGGCGACCAGCAGGCGGCGCTGTTCGGCCAGCTGTGCGTCAAGGAAGGGATGGCGAAGAACACCTACGGCACCGGCTGCTTTATGCTGATGAACACCGGCGAGAAGGCCGTGAAGTCCGAAAACGGGCTTTTGACCACCATCGCCTGCGGCCCGAAAGGGGAAGTGAACTACGCGCTGGAAGGCGCCGTGTTCATGGCGGGCGCGTCTATTCAGTGGCTGCGTGACGAGATGAAGCTCATCAACGACGCATTCGATTCCGAGTACTTCGCCACCAAGGTCAAAGATACCAACGGCGTGTACGTCGTTCCGGCCTTTACCGGTCTTGGCGCGCCGTACTGGGACCCGTATGCCCGCGGCGCCATTTTCGGCCTCACCCGCGGCGTAAATGCCAACCACATCATTCGCGCGACGCTTGAGTCCATCGCCTACCAGACCCGCGACGTGCTGGAAGCGATGCAGGCCGATTCCGGCATTCGCCTGCACGCCCTGCGCGTGGACGGCGGCGCGGTGGCGAACAACTTCCTGATGCAGTTCCAGGCCGATATCCTCGGCACCCGCGTCGAGCGTCCGGAAGTACGTGAAGTGACGGCGCTGGGCGCAGCTTACCTGGCCGGTCTGGCCGTCGGCTTCTGGCAGAATCTGGACGAGCTGCAGGAGAAAGCGGTGATTGAGCGCGAGTTCCGCCCGGGTATCGAAACCACCGAGCGCAACGTACGCTACAGCGGCTGGAAAAAAGCGGTACACCGCGCGCTGGCGTGGGAAGATCGCGACGAGTAATACCAAACCGCACGCCCGGCGAGCCGCCGGGCTGGGGGAAAAGCCGGGACGCGCAGTGCGTGCCCCGGCTTTTTTACGTTAGCCGAACAGAGGCAGCATCAGGTACAGCTTGATCACCAGCGCGTTGACGATATCGATAAAGAACGCGCCGACCATCGGCACCACCAGGAACGCCATGTGCGACGGGCCAAAACGCTCGGTAATGGCCTGCATGTTGGCGATAGCGGTCGGCGTCGCCCCAAGGCCAAACCCGCAGTGCCCCGCCGCCAGTACCGCCGCATCGTAGTTTTTCCCCATCATGCGCCAGGTGACGAAGATAGCGTAGAACGCCATCGCCAGCGTTTGTACCGCCAGGATCGCCAGCATCGGCAGCGCCAGAGACGCCAGCTCCCACAGCTTCAGGCTCATCAGCGCCATCGCGAGGAACAGCGACAGCGACACGTTGCCCAGCACCGACACCGCGCGTTCAAATACGCGGTAGAAGCCGAGCAGCGCCAGGCCATTGCTCAGGATAACGCCGACAAACAGCACGCAGACGAACGTCGGCAGCTCAAGGGCGGTTCCGACCAGCAGTTGCGCAACCACCTTACCGGTGGTCAGGCAGATGGCGATAAGCGCGATGGTTTCAATCAGCACCAGCGAGGTGATCATGCGCCCGACGTCAGGCTTTTCAAACGCGCTCGGCACCGCCTGGTCCTCCGGCGCGCCGTTCGGCGTCGAGGAGTGTTTAACCAGATAGCGCGCCACCGGCCCGCCGATAAGCCCGCCGAGCACCAGCCCGAAGGTGGCGCAGGCCATCGCCACTTCCGTCGCGTTGGCAAAGCCGTAGCGCTCGACGAACAGCTTGCTCCAGGCCGCGCCGGTGCCGTGGCCGCCGGACAGGGTAATTGACCCGGCAATCAGCCCCATCAGCGGGTCAAGCCCCAGTAATTTCGCCATGCCGACGCCGATGGCGTTCTGCATCACCAGCAGGCCGACCACCACGATCAGAAACGTGCCCAGCACCTTGCCGCCGCGGCGCAGGCTGGCGAGGTTGGCGTTGAGGCCGATCGTGGCGAAAAAGGCCAGCATCAGCGGGTCTTTCAGGCTCATATCAAAATCAATTTCCCAACCCATGCTCTTTTTCAATACCAGCAGCGCCAGCGCCACCAGCAGGCCGCCAGCGACCGGTTCAGGGATGGTGTACTTCTTCAAAAAGGGAACGGAATGGACCAGTTTGCGCCCCAGCAGCAACACCAGCGTTGCCGCAACAAGCGTCGATAACGTATCGAGATGAAACATGAAAAGCTCCTTGTTAACGCATGATCCAGTAGCAGGTGCCATGCTTTCCTGTAGTGGGAAGTTCTTATGTTTAAGAATCAGGAGCCGGTTTTTTAACAAAATGCGTCAAAAAACGACAGAAAAAGTTGTCGATTTTGCTTAAATCTGCGGCAAAACGCGCAATTTCGCTATAAGCATTCTCTTTTTTATTCATTATTAAACTATTTAAAGCAATCGTTTGCTTTTGCCTGGCAGTCCGTTAAAATCCCCCCTTTTCCACCTCGGGATTGCCTCTGAAAATGTCAGTGAACACCATCGAATCTGAAAATGCGCAACCGATTGCGCAGATGCAGAACAGCGAACTCATCTACCGCCTTGAAGACCGCCCGCCGCTGCCGCAGACCCTGTTTGCCGCCTTCCAGCACCTGCTGGCCATGTTTGTCGCGGTCATCACTCCTGCGCTGCTGATTTGCCAGGCGCTGGGCTTACCGGCGGAAGATACCCAGCACATCATCAGCATGTCGCTGTTCGCTTCCGGGGTGGCCTCGATTATTCAGATCAAAGCGTGGGGACCGGTGGGCTCCGGGCTGCTGTCGATTCAGGGCACCAGCTTTAACTTCGTCGCGCCGCTCATTATGGGCGGTACGGCGCTGAAAACCGGCGGAGCGGACGTACCGACGATGATGGCGGCGCTGTTCGGTACGCTGATGCTGGCCAGCTGCACCGAGATGGTTATCTCCCGCGTGCTGCACCTGGCCCGCCGCATCATTACCCCGCTGGTCTCCGGCGTGGTGGTGATGATTATCGGCCTGTCGCTGATTCAGGTCGGCCTGACGTCCATCGGCGGCGGCTATGCGGCGATGAACGACCACACCTTCGGCGCGCCGAAAAACCTGCTGCTGGCGGGCGTCGTGCTGGCGCTGATCATTATCCTCAACCGCCAGCGCAACCCGTACCTGCGTATCGCCTCGCTGGTGATCGCCATGGCGGCGGGCTACCTGCTGGCGTGGTTTATGGGCATGCTGCCGGAGAGCAGCGCGCCGATGAACCAGAGCCTGATCACCGTACCGACGCCGCTGTACTATGGCCTCGGCATCGACTGGAACCTGCTGCTGCCGCTGATGCTGGTGTTTATGATCACTTCGCTGGAAACCATCGGCGACATCACCGCCACCTCTGATGTCTCCGAACAGCCGGTCTCCGGCCCGGTGTACATGAGGCGCCTGAAGGGCGGCGTGCTGGCGAACGGTCTGAACTCGTGCGTCTCCGCCGTGTTCAATACCTTCCCTAACTCCTGCTTCGGCCAGAACAACGGCGTGATCCAGCTGACCGGCGTCGCCAGCCGCTACGTGGGCTTTGTGGTGGCGCTGATGCTGATCCTGCTCGGCCTGTTCCCGGCGGTGAGCGGTTTTGTGCAGCACATTCCCGAGCCGGTGCTCGGCGGCGCGACGCTAGTGATGTTCGGCACCATTGCCGCCTCCGGCGTGCGCATTGTCTCCCGCGAGCCGCTGAACCGCCGCGCAATCCTGATCATCGCGCTGTCGCTGGCCGTGGGCCTTGGCGTCTCCCAGCAGCCGCTGATCCTGCAGTTTGCGCCGGACTGGCTGAAAAACCTGCTCTCCTCCGGTATCGCCGCAGGCGGTATCACGGCGATTGTTCTGAATCTGGTCTTCCCGCCCGAGAAGAACTGATGCCAGACACGGCAGGGGCTGCAACCCTGCCGTGTAACCGAATTACATCATTCCCTCCTTGAGCATTGCGCATAAATCGTGCATAACTCCCTTATGTGCACTTCACGGGACGGAAGACGATGAAATTTCTCGGAAAGCTGATGCTCTGGTTGCTGGTAGCGCTGCTGCTGGTGATTCTCGCTTTCTATATCCTGCTGCAGACGCGCTGGGGCGCGCGCCAGGTCAGCCAGTGGGTTTCCGGCCATACCGGCTACCATCTCGTCTTTGAGGCGATGGACCACCGCTTCTCGTCGCCGTCGCACATCCTGTTGAAAAACGTCACTTTTGGCCGCACCGGCAAGCCTGCGACGCTGGTCGCCAAAAGCGTGGATATCGGCCTCAGCAGCCGCCAGCTGAGCGATTTGCTGCACGTCGACACCATCCTGCTGCGCGACGGCACGCTGAACCTGTCGCCGTCGACCGCGCCGTTCCCGTTTGAAGCCGATACGCTCCAGCTTAGCAACATGGCCTTTAACAGCCCGGAAACCGGCTGGGACCTCAGCGCCCAGCGCGTCACCGGCGGCGTCTCGCCATGGCAGCCCGCAGCCGGCAACGTGCTCGGCAATCAGGCGCAGATCCAGATGAGCGCCGGTTCAATGACCCTCAACGGCCTCCCCGCCACCAATGTGCTGATTCAGGGCAGCATAGATAAAGGCGAAGTGACCCTTGGCACCATCGGCGCGGATATCGCCCGCGGCTCGCTGTCCGGCGCCGCGCGGCGTAACGCCGACGGCAGCTGGCTTATCGACAGCCTGCAGCTGACCGATATCCGGATGCAGAGCGACAAAACCCTGGTGGACTTTTTCGCCCCGCTGACCACCGTCCCCTCACTGCAGATTAACCGTCTGGAGGTGACCGACGCCCGCCTGCAGGGGCCGGACTGGGCGGTGACCGACCTCGATCTCAGCTTGCGCAACCTGACCCTCGGCGGCGGCGGCTGGCAAAGCGATGACGGCAAGCTGTCGATGAACGCCAGCGAATTTATCTACGGCTCGCTGCACTTCCTCGACCCGATTATCAATGCGGAATTCTCGCCGCAGGGCATCGCGCTGCGCCAGTTCACCTCGCGCTGGGAGGGCGGCATGATACGGACCTCCGGCAACTGGTTGCGCAGCGGTCACGCCCTTGTTCTCGACGATGCCGCCATCGCCGGGCTGGAATACACCCTGCCGGTCAACTGGAAACAGCTGTGGATGGACCCGCTGCCGGCCTGGCTGCAGAACGTCACGCTACAGCGCTTTACCGCCAGCCGTAATCTGGTCATTGATATCGACCCGGCGTTCCCGTGGCAAATCACCGCCCTCGACGCCTATGGCGATAACCTGCAACTGGCCAAAGACGGCCGCTGGGGCGTGTGGGCGGGCAATGCCACGCTCAACGGCGCGGCGGCCACCTTTAACCGCGTGGACGTACGCCGTCCGTCGCTGAAGCTGACGGCAAATCCCAACACCATCAGCATCAGCGAGCTGAGCGCCTTTACCGAGAAGGGCATTCTGGAGGCGGCGGCAGCGGTGTCCCAGCAGCCGCAGCGCCAGACGGCGATCAACCTGAACGGTCGCGGCGTACCGTTGAATATCCTCGAGCAGTGGGGATGGCCCGCGCTGCCGGTCTCCGGCGACGGTAATTTCCAGTTATCCGCTAACGGTAGCGTGCAGGCGGACGCGCCGCTGAAGCCGACGGTGAACGGCAGGCTGCATGCGGTGAATATGGATAAACAGGAAGTGACGCAGACGATGACGGGCGGAGTGGTGTCGACGGCGCCAGTACCAGCAGCGCCGCCTGTATCACCTCAGCCCTCTCCCTGAAAGGAACAGGGGAATCAGAGATGGATCACCACCTCATTCCCCTGCGCGTTTACCACCACGCCCCACTCGCTACCCGTCAGTGAGCCGCCCTGCACGCCGCTGACCTGCGGTACGTTACGCAAGCAGACTGACCAGTTCCGCGCCTCGCCCTCACCGTGAATGCATACAGTATCGCCGGTGCGTGTGGCCCTGAGGGTGAAAACGACGGCCCCCTGCGCCGAAGGCACTTCGCTGACGGCCGTGACGCCATCGCTCAGGTTAAACAGCTGATACGACGTCCCCTCATGCCACGCGTAGTCCGGCCTCTGGCTGTTGTTGCCCAGCGCCAGCAGCGTGTTGTCGCGGACATACACCGGCAGACTGCGGAAGTCATGCTGCTGCCTCAGCCAGCGGCCGCCCTGCTGCTCGTCGTTATGCCACAGGTGCGTCCAGCATCCTTCCGGCAGGTAAAACCGCACATCGCCCGCTTGCGAGAAGACCGGTGCCACCAGCACGGCGTCACCCAACATGTACTGGCGGTCGAGATAATCGCACGCTGGGTCGTCCGGGAACTCCAGCATCATCGCCCGCAGCATCGGCGTACCGCACTCATGCGCCAGCGCCGCCTGGCGGTACAGGTACGGCATCATCCGGCATTTCAGCTCGGTAAAATGGCGCACGACGTCGCAGGACTCCTCATCGTACGCCCACGGCACGCGGTAGGATTTGCTGCCGTGCAGGCGGCTGTGGCTCGACAGCAGCCCGAAGGCGCACCAGCGTTTGTAGACATGCGCAGGGGCGGTGTTTTCGAAGCCGCCGATATCGTGACTCCAGAAGCCGAATCCGGACAGGCCAATCGACAGCCCGCCGCGCAGGCTCTCCGCCATCGATTCGTAGTTGGCGTAGCAGTCGCCGCCCCAGTGAACCGGGAACTGCTGCGCGCCAACGGAGGCCGAGCGGGCAAACAGCACCGCCTCCTGCTCGCCGACCGTCTCTTTCAGCACGTTCCACACCAGCGCGTTGTAGATATAGGCATAATGGTTGTGCATCTTCTGCGGATCTGAGCCGTCAAACCACTGCACATCGGTCGGAATACGCTCGCCGAAATCGGTCTTAAAGCAGTCGACGCCGATATCCACCAGGCCCTTCAGCTTGCTGGCGTACCACGCGCAGGCATCCGGGTTGGTAAAGTCGTAAATCGCCAGCCCCGGCTGCCATCTGTCCCACTGCCACACGGCGCCGTCCGGGCGCTTGAGCAGGTAGCCTTTCTCTTTGAGCTCTTTGAATAGCGGTGATTTCTGGCCGATATAGGGGTTTATCCACACGCAGATTTTCAGCCCCCTGGCCTTCAGACGCTGGATCATTCCCGCCGGGTCCGGGAAGGTCACCGGGTCCCACTCGAAGTCGCACCACTGGAAGGCCTTCATCCAGAAGCAGTCGAAATGGAACACATGCAGCGGCAGGTTACGTTCAGCCATACCGTCGATAAAGCGGTTCACCGTCGCTTCATCGTAGTTGGTGGTAAAGGAGGTGGTGAGCCACAGCCCGAAGGACCATGCGGGCGGCAGCGCCGGGCGGCCGGTCAGACGCGTGTAGCGATCAAGCACGGCTTTCGGCGTCGGGCCGTCGATAACGAAATATTCCAGATATTCGCCCTCGACGCTGAACTGTACTTTGGAGACCTTCTCCGAGCCCACTTCAAACGACACGTTTTCCGGATGATTCACCAGCACGCCGTAGCCGCGGTTGGTGAGATAGAACGGGATATTTTTGTAGGACTGCTCGGTGCTGGTGCCGCCGTCGCGGTTCCAGGTATCCACCGTCTGGCCGTTGCGCACCAGCGCGGTAAAGCGCTCGCCCAGGCCATAAACCGCCTCCCCGACGCCGAGATCCAGGCGCTCAAACATATAATTGCGCGCATTATTCGTATTCTGCACGTAGCCGTTATTCTTCGCCTGGCTGCCGGTTATGCGCACGCCATCGCGCAGAAAATCGAGCGCCCAGTTTTCACCTTTGCCGACCCGTACGCTTAAGCTCCCGCTTTTCAGCTCGGCAAAGTCGTCCGTGTTGCGCATCTCTACCGGCACGTCGCGGCGCAGGTTGAGCGGATAGCGCGGGCCGTTCTCGATGCCGCCCTGGAAGTGCGCAATCCGTACGCCGACAATGCCCTCCTGCGGCGAGAAAAAGCGCAGCGTAAACAGCGGCGTATCAAGTTGCCAGGCGCGCTCGCGCACGTCGCGCGGCGCGGCATAGACCACCATCTCGTTACCCTGCTGCTCGACGTCAAACACCTGAATCGGGTGGATAAGGTTCAGACCGGGCCGAATAAGCCAGTTTCCATCACTGATTTTCATCTGTTGATCCTTTTAGTTCGTTAATTCTCTGCTGACCGGCGTCTGGTCAAACTCCTGCTGGTTGCGGCGCGCGCTTTGGGAAAGCTCCGTCATGATCTTTTTCAGGTACGGGGTCTTCAGGGTGTAGTAACGTTTGGCGATGATGGCGCTGAGCAGGTAACAGACGGCGGGTACGAGGGTGAACAGGACGATGATGATGCTGAGCGTGGCGCTGTTTTGGGTTTTTGCCGCAGCGTCATAACCGCCGCCCGCCAGCAGCCAGCCGATCAGCGCGCCGCCGAGCGCCAGGCCAAGCTTGAGCACGAACAGCGTGCCAGCAAAGCTGATGCCGGTCAGGCGCTTGCCGTTACGCCATTCGCCATAGTCGACGGTGTCGGACATCATCACCCACTGGATAGGCGTCACCAGCTGGTGCAGCACGCCAATCACGAAGATAAAGCTGAACATCAGAACGCTGGCGTGCATCGGCACGAAGAACATCGCCACGCTAAGCACGGTGAGCGCAGCGTTGGTCCACCAGAAGACGCTGACCTTGCACTTCCAGTCGGTGAGCGGTTTTGCCAGCGCGGAGCCTATCAGGTTGCCGACGCAATAGGTGGTGAGAAAGGCAGTGAACAGCCCGGCGGAGCCCATTATCCAGGTGGCGTAGTACATCATCGCGCCGCCGCGCACACACACCGCAAGGATGTTGAGGATGGTCAGCACACCGACGATGCGCCACTGGTCGTTGTGCCAGATATCGCGCAGGTCTTCGCGCATAGAGGTGGTGCTCGGCGGTACCTGAATACGCTCTTTGGTGGTGAAGAAGCAAAAAGCGAGCATCAGGAATGCCACCACCGACAGCACGGCGATCCCGCCCTGGAAACCGAATGCTTTGTTTTCACCGCCGATGAGATTCACCAGCGGCATCATCAGCACCGTAGAGAGCATACCGCCCGCCGTCGCCAGCACGAAGCGCCAGGACTGCAGGGAGATGCGTTGGGTCGGGTCGTCGGTAATGACGCCGCCGAGGGCGCAGTAGGGAATGTTCACCACGGTGTAGAGCAGGGTCAGCAGCGTGTAGGTGACCACCGCGTATATCAGCCTGCCGTTATGGCTGAGATCCGGCGAGCTGTAGGCCAGCACGCATACGACGCCAAACGGAACGGCGCCGAAGATGATCCACGGGCGGAACTTGCCCCAGCGGCTGCGGGTGCGGTCGGCAAGCAGGCCCATGCACGGGTCGGATATCGCATCCAGCGCGCGGGCCAGCAGAAACATGGTGCCGACAAACCCGGCGGGAATACCGAAAATATCAGTATAGAAAAACATCATGTACAGCATGACGTTATCGAAGATGATGTGGCTTGCGGCGTCACCCATGCCGTAGCCAATCTTCTCCTTTACAGACAACAGTTCACTTTTCATCGTTCGTTATCCTTAGCGCGCCAGGCGCAGAAACCGGTTACATCGTTTTAAATCAACGTTTCAGACGAAGAAATTCCGATTTCTGGTTAGCGAATTACGATTCTTGCTTTCTGTGATCGCGGTAGGGGGAAACCAAGAGAAAGGGTAACTCTATGATTTTACGAGGGTCTGTTGTTACATCTGGAAATACTGTTTCCGGAACCGTGAAATTTTTACATTTGGGTATGTGGTAAATGCCTGAAAGTAGCTATAATGCGCCCCGCCTCCATGTAGCAATGCAGGCGCGGAAGATCGTCGTCTCCGGTGAGGCGGCTGGACTTCAAATCCAGTTGGGGCCGCCAGCGGTCCCGGGCAGGTTCAACTCCTGTGATCTTCCGCCAAAGTTCAGCTCTTTTTCTGCCATCAATATTGCTAAAACATTCTTAACTAAAATCGCACAAGCCAACTGAAGTAGTGGGTTTTATACGACTCGAATCCCCAGACTCATTTCTGAATCCTTCAACACCACTGCAAACGACGCATTTTAATAGCTCAAATAACAAACTCCATCTAATGCAATGGAGTTTGTTATTTACACAAAAAGACATCACTACTTATTAAAAAGCTTACTCCCTGCAATATAGAATACGGCTCCAGCTACCAACCCAATAACTGCCACGGGTAGATTTGGGGCCTGAAAGTTAATAAACAGAGAAACAATTGCTGCCAGCCCCCATGACGTTATGGCAACCGGGTTCCATGCAGCGGTCTGGGCTGAGTTGCCTCTGTTTAACACGAGGCGGTCTGCAATCATGATGGCGCTAATTGGCGGAATAATTACGCCCAGCAGCACCAGCCAGTTAAAGAAATGGTTGTAAATACCAGATACTGCGGCAAGCACGCCGAGGAAGCCAAGAAAGAGGGTGATGGTTCTCATTTTCTTGCCAGACATGTGCGACCAGCCTACAGCGCCGTTATATAGGCAGTGAGTTGCAACAGAACCTAAATTGATGAAAACGAAAATAACGGATAACACGGTAAGCAGAGTGCCATGCCCTGAAAGCACGGTCATAAAGTCACCTCCCGTTGAGGCTGGATTAGGGATAACACCCGTCGCAACGACGATCCCCCCGACCATTTCAGCGATAAAGTTTCCAATCGGGAAGGCGAAGATTGTAGACAGGAACCCTTCACGACCATTTTTAGCCCAACGCGTAAAGTCAGCGGTCATTGTTCCGGAATCGGCGAATCCTGCAAATACAAGCGTTACTGCGGCACCAAATGACATCGCGCTTGATACATGTGGTTGATAACTTAAAATATCAGAGTTACCTTCCTTCAACGCCATATATACAGCAATCGCAGCAATTAAAAAATAAAATGGCGCAGCAATCCATCCCAGGAATGACAGTGCTTTAATACCTATATAGGTAATAATGACATATAAAAACCCACCAGCCAGAGTCATGACCAGCAGGTTGGAGCCAAACGAATCATGCATTGTCGCTCCGGTTAACCCAATTTGCAGAGCGAACCATCCAATCACCACCGTGGAAAGCAGTCCTGATACCAGATAATATCCCGAGCGGCCAAAGGTTTTTTTTGCGGTAAGAGAGAAATTCAGTCCGGTTCGCCCCGCGTCATAACTCAGTAATCCAACAACAACAAAAAGCAACAAATTGCCAAGGAGCATAGCCAGCGCGCCTGATTTAAATCCTAATTGTGCGGTAATCAAACCGCCAATGACGGCACTGGTGAGCACCATGGGGAATCCAAACCAAACCGCAGATACTGAGGATAATTTTTTTCTGTATTCTAATGGTACGGCCGTGTGCTCAAACTCTGGGTCCAGAAGTTTACTCTCTGCATTCAGGTGTGTTGACTCTTTAATTTTTTCCATTTCTCATATACCTGTTTTTATCTGACGTGATAAAATATTATTTATCGATTGCGTTGATGACTAAGCGTTGGGGATATGAACCCAAGCCTCTCTGTACATGTTTTCAACGCGTTGCTAAGTTCACAGAAAATAGTTACTTAAGAACTTCCAGAGTTTGCGAAGTTTTTTCATGACAGCATTACCATTAATGCTGTCATGATGAACATCAATTTACTGAACATTAACCTTAGTTAATCGATTTAAAAATCACTTTCCAGACTGGATCTCATGAAAATAGCTGAACAGGCGATCGCAGTCTTCTCTTTTCGCAACATTAATCATGTCCAGGCAGCTCGTATCTTTACCTGAAAAATAATCACGAAGGTGTTGATCAGAAAATCCATGGGTATGCGCATCATGATGCGTACTGCAATAGTATACTTTCTTAATACCCGTCCAAATAATTACCGCAACACACATCGGGCATGGTTCACAAGTTGCATAAATCTCACAGTCGGACAGATCAAACGTTCCTCGTTTTTTACACGCTTCGCGAATCGCCACGAGTTCAGCATGTGCTGAAGGGTCAGTATCTCTGGTCATCGTGTTGCTTATCGCAACAACCACTTCGCCATTTCTTACAATGGTCGCGCCAAATGGCCCACCAATATTATTTTCCATTCCGTGGATAGTTGCATCAACGGCTAACTTCATATAATCCATGGCTAATTTCCCTCTATAAAACAATGAATACAAGCTATCTACATTTTATTCGGTAACAGGAGCAATATTATCTCTCTTATTGATATATAGCTTCATTGCCAGGAATGCGACAATAAGCAAATATCCAAAAACGAAAGGCATGGCAGTTGTCTGAGCCCACCCAACGGTACTTGTATGAATGACACCGGCAAAAGTCAATGCAGAGGCTAAGATAGCCGCAGCTATTCCACCTACAGGCGTATTACGGATAGTAAAGATAAGGATGCAACCCCAGATAATGCTCGTGATCGGCGCCCCATTACCTAACGCAACCAAACCATCGTAGAACAGGCCAGCGTTGTGTAGCGCTGCAGAGGATACCTGGCCGGCATCATTTCCAACCGAAATACCGGCAGCCGACAGGGCATTGTTAACCTGGACCGTAGCCCAGTTGGCAACCCAGGGGAAAAAACAGACAAAAATTGCTGGCACTTCAAATTTTGGCGCTTCTTTAACCGCCTGAAACCCTGTAACAATCGCAATAAACACGAGCATCGGAACAATGGCTTCAATAGGCACCACTGCGAGCACCAGTCCCATCAGACTGAAAATGGATAATAAGAATATGGCTGTAGAACTGGCAATAGAATACCCAATCCCTGCGCCGACCTCTTTCCAGCCCGCATGTCCCACATACACCGTTACGGGGAACGGGTTGCCGCAAAATGCGCCTACCGCAGAACAGATACCGTTGGTCAGCATTACGTCTCTGGTTTTATATTCATCGCCGCACACTGCCGCAGCTTCAACGTTTTCCAGATTAAAAATATAGTTTGATAATCCCAAAGGCACCGCGGCTAATAAATACGGGAAGGCTGCATCAATATGATCGAAAAGACCATGCAAATGTAGCGTTGGCGGATTAAAGCCAAATGACTTCAACGATTTAGCAACCGCCGCAGGATCTTGATATCCCATAACCCAGGCAATGATAGTGCCAATTATTATCAGCAATAACCCCGTCGGTATCTTCTTCATTATCGGATGCTTACTTAACCAGTTCATGAAGATGATAATAATTGCAACAAATGCGACAACCGGTTTCTCAAAAGATTGCAGCATCGGGTTCATACCCAAAAAGACAAATGACAGTCCTGCTAATGCTGCCAACAATACTGTTCTTGGTACAAACCTTCTGACAATATCACCAAAGAAGGCGCCGACAAAAAGCATTGAAGCTTCAAATAAACACCAAATCACCCCAACCGTTGTTGTGAATGCAGCATCCTTTGTTTGATGGTACAGAGGTAACATAATCATAAAAATGATTAGAAAAATACCCGGGGAGCTGGAACCGGACGGAAGTGCGGTAACATCACTTCTGCCTGTTTTAACCGCTAATTTATAGGCAAAATAGGCGAAAATGAGGCCTGACAACAGCACCGCGCTGCCAAACCCGGGCACAATTTGTTTATAAACAAAATCCTGTGGCATACCCACGACATAAATGAGCAGTGAGATCATCACAAGGAAGTCTGTCAGAACGTTAATAAATAAACCAAAAGATGCCGCGAAATCCCCTTTTTTCCATAAAGAAATACGTTGTGTCTGACAAGAGGAGTTGGCCACCATTGCATTATCGCCGTCATTCAAATATTCACGGTCACTTTTTCCTGAGCTGTTCATAAACTACTCCCGCACTTAAATGCTAACGATGTGAGTCCCGGTTTCTCCACGCAGGGCTTCGGGCAGTTTTTCAGGCGTGGTAATAATGACCCGCTTGCCGCCCTGCCGTAGAAACGCGAGACTGGCGGTGATTTTTGGCAGCATACTTCCCGGCGGGAAATGCCCTTCTTCGCTGTAGCGAGCCATTTCTTCAACGGTGACTTCACCCAGCGCGCGCTGCTCTGGTTTACCGAAATGAATGCACACCTTCTCTACACCCGTCGTGATGACGAGAATGTCTGCACTGATTTCACGGGCGAGAAGCGCGGTGGAAAGATCTTTGTCAATGACAGCATCAACGCTCTGATAATCGCCACTTGCGGTGCGGATAACTGGAATCCCGCCTCCACCTGCCCCGATGACCACGAATCCCTGGTTGATCAACGCCCGAATGGCCTCAGCTTCAACGATGCGCTTTGGCTCTGGCGAGGCGACCACTCGACGATAGCCACGCCCGGAATCCTCAACAAAATGCCAGTCAGGGTGGGCGGCTTTGAGCTCCTCACACTGCGTGGCGCTAAAAAACGCGCCAATGGGCTTCGCCGGGTGAATGAAGTTTGGATCGTTTTTATCCACCTCCACCTGGGTGATGACCGTTACCGCCGTTTTCTCCCCGCTGCGGCTCAGGCAATTATTGAGCGCCTGCTGGATCAGATAACCGATGCCGCCCTGTGTGTCCGCCACGCAGTTAGCGAGGGGGGTTAGCGGCAGGCCTTCCTGCTCATGAGCAATCTCCGCACGGCGTAAATCCAGCCCCACCTGAGGACCATTTCCGTGAGTGAGCACAATGTCAAAATCCGAACTGAGCATAGCCAGCACCGACTTTGCCACTTCTTTCACGGCGGTCTCTTGATGCATGACCGACTGGCTGCCGTTATCTTTGATGATGCTATTGCCGCCAATAGCCACTACCACGAGTTGTTTCATTTTCTTTCCCCTGCCTTCCCTGCACTCCCCCGTTCCTGGCAGGAAGGGGGGAATGCGGATGGTGTTAACGATCAGTCGCAATAGCGTTGGCTAAACGAGAGCAGAGCCTTCTCAAAGCATTCAAATGGCGGATGGACAATGCCCGCGCCAATCATGCCGATACCCGCGTCTTTGTGTGCAATGGCCGTGTTGATTACCGGCAGAATGCCAGTGTCACCCACGCGGGTAATATCAATCGCCGAAGGAATGCCCATAAACGACAGCAATGGGATGGTGACGTTGGGGTTTTCGCCTAGCGTTATCTCGCGCATCTTGCGGGAAAAATCGACGGCTTCGTCTACCGTACCGCCCACCAACGCGACAATCGCCGGCGCCGTCGCCATGGCGAAACCACCGATGCCGTAGGTTTCTGTTATCGCGCTATCGCCGATATCCAGCCCGGAGTCTTCCGGCTTATAGCCAGCAAACATCGGGCCAATCACCTGCTGAGCCGGACCGGTGAACCAGTGGCCTGGCAAGCCGCTCACGCGCAGACCAAACTCCACGCCGTTACGCGCCATCGTCGTGACGACCGTGCTGTATTCAATACCGTGCGCAGCGTCCATGGCGGCTTTACACATTGCCATCCATGTCGGACCGGAGAAGTAGTCGCTGCTGGCGACAAAATCGAACACCTCTTTTTGCTGCGCAACGCTATAGCCCGTCTGGATAATCCACGGCGTCAGCGCCTGGATAAGCAGCGTGGTGCCCGCGTTGTTACGGTTGTGGCATTCGTCGCCCATGTGCAATGCCTGGGCAAGCATCAGGCGCAAATCAATTTCGCCCGCCAGCTTCATGGCATCGCGCAGCATTGGGCCCAGCACGTCGCGCATCCAGATCAGACGGTCAATGACGCTCTGGTCATTGGCGCCCATGCGCAGGATCTTCGCCATCTGCTCGCTCAGATTGGTGTAAGCGCGATTACCGTAGGTTTTGTTCTCGACGATGTGCATGAACATGGAGGCAGACGTCACGCCCGCCATCGAGCCGACGCAGTCGTGTTCGTGGCAAGGTGAGAAGATAATCTCGCCGGATGCGGCCAGCTCAGCGGCCTCTTCCAGCGTCGCGGCCAGCCCTTCAAATACCAGCGCGCCGGTAACGGCGCCTTTCATCGCACCGCACATTTTTTCCCAGGTCACAGGCGGTCCGGCATGCAGAATCGTGTTACGCGTCATGCCCGGAACGACGTTGATCGCCTGGTCATAGCCGATCAGCACGGGATGGGACTGGAGAATACGCTCCAGCGCGAGCTTGTTGGCCGCCGCGACTTTCTCCGCCACTTCCGGCGCGGCAATGTTGTCGAGACATTTCACCACGGCCATATTGCCAAGGCCCGGTGGCGTCCAGTCGAGCTGCGTGACCGGGACATGCTGCTTTTTCAAATCATCGCTGAACATCGCGAGACCGACGTTAATGACATTCAGCGGCTGGGTGAACAGACTCATTGCGCTTCCTCCTTGCAGACAAACTCACGTGCCAATAAACCGGTGTTGGTACTACTGCTGGCCCAAATAACGCCTGCGTCAGTGAGCATCTGGCACTGCTGTCCGAGCGAAGGAGTGTCCAGGTCTGTACCCAGCACGTAACCCAGAATGACCAGATGACGTCCATCGCGAGCCGCGATGGCTTTTGCTTCTTTGATGGCATCAAGCATCACGCCCACCGGGTCTTCATGCGAGCCATAGCCCAGCACGAAATCCATCACAATCACGCCCACTTCCGGGTCGCGCGCTTCTTGCAACAGGCGGTTGATGCGGTTGGTTGGGTCAATCATCGGGTGAGGCTTGCCGTTGGTGAAATCGTCATCGCCAAAATCAAGGAAGGTGTGGGCGATACTGACGTTGACGTCTTTCAGGCGATATTCCTGATTTGGCTGGATATTGCTGTACACGTTCGGATATTTTTCCAGCGCAGCAAACATGGCCTCGTCGCACAGGGTGCCGCCGCAAAACAGCGCACGAATATACTTCTGTTCAGGCTTCAGGAGTGCGCGTACTTCTTCGATAAGCGGCCAGTTGAGCGGATGAAGATCCAGCGATTCCTTCTTCACGCCGGTCAGCAAGACGGCTTTGAGCGCCGCTTCTTTGGTACCGCGAGCAAACTGCAATCCTTCTTCATCGGCCTGCGGTTCACCGCGGCCAAGGAAGCACACCACCACCGGTTTACGACAAGACTTCGCGCGCTCCAGCACTTTGCGAGCCACCGCCGGAGCTGGCGGTTTGGAAATCAGCGCAATCACTTCTGTTTGCGCGTCCTCTTCCAGCATCTGAAGTGCGTCGAGCATCATGATGCCGCCGATTTTCTCGCTCAGGTCGCGTCCACCGGTTCCAATCAGCTGGGAAATACCGCCGCCAAACTCGTGGATACGAACGCTCAGCTCCTGGCTGCCCGTACCGCTTGCGCCAATGATGCCAATGGACCCGCGGCGCACTTCGTTAGCAAAGCAAAGCCCTGCGCCATTAATGATGGCGGTACCGCAATCTGGCCCCATCATTAGCAGCCCTTTTTGGTGGGCGAGCTGTTTGAGCGCCAGCTCATCCTCAAGGGAGACGTTATCGGAGAACAGCATCACGTTGAGGTCATTTTCCAGCGCCTGGCGCGCTTCGCGGGCGGCAAACGCGCCGTTGACGGAAATCACGGCCAGATTGCTTTCTGGAATATGGGTATGGGCGCTGGAAAGCGTCGCGTAGCGGGATTCGTGGCGTGAGCCCGCACTGTCTTTACGGACAAACAGCGCTTCAATAGCTTCAAGCGTGGCGGTATTCGCGTCATCGCTGGCCCCTTTGATGACGATCATCAGGTCGCCGCTTGCAGCCTGCTCGAGCTCATCAGTCATCAGCCCGAGGTTTTTCAGCACGCCTTTGTTCATTTCTGTCGCCATCGCGACAAACGCCTGCTCCACACCGTCAAGCTGGTTGGCTTTAGTGGACACCGACATCAGCGAAACCGAGTCAAAATACGTGTTCTTTTTAATCACAATCCTGGTTGACATTCTTTCCTCCAAAATACGCGGTCAAAGCAAGGGCGTCCGCCATGCCGTACAGCATGTCGCAGCCTGAACTTGAGCCGATTCGTTTAATTTCGTTAATAACCTGTTGAATATTCTGGCTATCATTCTGGTTTATCTGGAAAATAAACCGGTGAATAACCTCGCGATAGCGCTGTGAAATAGCCTCTCGCAGCGTTATTGCGCTCAACAGCGTGGTTTTTTCTTTTCCTGACTCCTGAATATCAATAAATACGTCGAGGTACCGTCGCCCCGGGCTATCGGGAATAAATAAAATAGCGCTAAGTCCGGTAAGATAATCATCACCCGTCGGGGTAAGCCCAATACCTAGCCCTATTAAATTTATCCCCGCCGTTGTAATGGCCGTATCATCCCCGATTTTCAACGACTGCAAGAGATCGCCGCGATATACTTGCAGTAGTCTTGCTATTTCCTGGTAAAAGGCATTCGGTCCTTGATAATAAAATAACGAAGCGCTGTCTTTGATACTTTCATTTATTAAATCAGCAATACTTTGCCAGCACCGCGAATCTTTAAAACAGAGCGCGTCGGGCAACCAGGGCTTACAGCGCGAAAAATCGATAAATTTGTCGTGACCTACCGTAATACCGCGTTTGTAAAAGATGACCTGTTCACCGGGCCGAAAAAATTTGTCGCAGTGTTCAAGCGCTATCCGACAGCTATTTGGAGCATTATCGCAAGAAGGGCTAAGCAGGGTATAAAGTGTATTCTGTTCGGGAATAAACAGATTCACTGCCCGGGAAAAAACCTGCTCAACGGTACCTCTAACTTCACCGTCCACTTCTGCCTGTAATCCGGGGCGGAGAGCCGCCCCATCTGCCGTAAGCGCGAGGATGCACTGCCGCTCAACACGTGATGCGATAGTACGCCTCCGGGTTTATCAGGCTCCTGACTGGATCAGCAGTTCAGCAATTTCGTGGTACCCCTTCTCACGGGCCAGCGCCAGCGGCGTTTTACCGTACTTATCCGTCATGTGCGGATTCGCGCCGTGCTCCAATAACAGCCTGACGATTTCCTGCTGTTTGACGCCGCCGTCGTTAAGTACGATGGCCTCCAGCAAGGGCGTCCAGCCGACGAAATTGGTGTGGTTAACGTTTATTTCTGTGCGGGTCAGTAATTCACGCACAATTTCTACATGCCCCTTTTCGCTTGCCGGCGTAATACCGACGCCGCCAAATCGCGATAAACAGTTCAGATCGGGGTTAGCGGGCAATACCAGACGCAGTAAGGTTAAATCGTTATTCAGGCAGCTTAATAAAAAAGGGTTGAAACAGGTTTCATCTTGTTTATTAATATCCGCACCGGCAGAAATAAGATACTCAACACACGCATACTGCTTATGTAGGCTGGCGAGGGTAATTGCTGTACGTCCCTGGCGATTAGTAACATTAATATCTACGCCGCTGGCGAGACAGCTTTTTAGTACGTCTGGCTGGCCTTGTACTGCTGCATTTAGAAACTCTGCAATAAGTTCGTTCTGAGACATATAATAATTACTCCCGTACTTCGTTATGCCCTATGAATTGAGAATAGCAACACTCAACCCGGTTTAAAATCCGTTTAAGAATCATTCATCGTTAAAGACCCTATTATTGAAATATTTTCAACAATGTGTGTAAGATGTGCGTTAGCGCAATATTTTACATGCGCTAAACCGCGCTTTCCGGGTTTTTGGAACTTACAACACCGGGTCTCACGAAGCCTGACGGGCAGCGGTAAGAACGAGTTTTCAGAAGTGTGATGCTCTTCAAATGAGTTGTAATGGCGGTGTTAAATGTGGTTCAGAACGAAAGCCCAGAACAACGGGATTTCAAATACATTCAACAATATGGTATTGCGCCGTCAGCGCGGCATGTCGAGCCTTATCATAGGTTGATCGTGCTATTAACTATCTGCACAGAGGATTTGCGTAATGAACTCTATTTTTACGGAAGAAAATCTTCTGACGTTTGTCACCGCCGCTCGCTACGCCAGCTTTAGCAAAGCGGCAGCAGAGCTGGATCTGACAACATCCGCCGTCAGCTACACCATCAAAAGAATAGAAACCTACCTTGATGTCGTACTGTTTGTGCGCAGCACGCGCAGTATTGAACTCACCGAATCAGGCCACTATTTCTATCGCAAGGCGACCGACCTGCTTAACGACTTCCACGCCATCAAACGGGGTGTCGACACTATCTCGCAAGGGATTGAGGTGAAGCTGCGCATCTGCATCAATCAGCTGCTTTACACCCCTCGCCACACCGCAAAGCTGCTACAAATTCTGAAGAAACAGTTCCCCACCTGCCTGATTACCATCACCACTGAGGTCTACAACGGCGTATGGGAATCGATAATTAACAACCACGCCAACATCGCCATCGGCGCGCCAGGCACGCTGCCCGACGGCGGCGGCATCGACTATACCGAAATTGGCGCGATCCGCTGGGAATTCGCCATCGCTCCCACTCACCCGCTGGCTTTTATGCCGGAACCCATTTCAGAGAGCCAGCTACGCCTGTACCCCAATATCATGGTGGAAGATACCGCGCTCACGCTCAATAAAAAGGTCGGTTGGCTGCTGCACGGCCAGGAGGCCATTCTGGTACCTGATTTTAATACCAAATGCTATTGCCAGATTCTGGGCGAGGGGGTGGGTTTTTTACCCGATTACCTGGTGCGCGACGCTAAAGAAAGCGGCCTGCTGGTAACCCGGCAGATAAATAATCCGCGTCAGGACTCACTCATGATGCTCGCCGCGCAGCATACCGCTACAGGACAGGTCACACAGTGGATTAAAAAGCAGTTTGCAGAAGGAGGGGTGTTGACCGAGATTTATCAGGACCTGCTGCACCAGAATTAAATTACCAGTAAAAGTGGTAGAAGCTACATAAATTATCTGTTTTGATGTGTTATTTTAGTGTTGTAGTCTTTTTTCCTTAATGTTAAACGCCGTAGGGCAGAAGAGCCCTCGCTTTAATTTTCAGGAAAATCATTCTTATGAAAATGCGCTTCAATAGGGCAATGCTGCTGTCATTTTCACTGGTTTTTTCGGCCAGTACACTGGCTGACGGCCTCCAGTGCAAAAACAAAGAGTTCACCCTGCAAACCCTCGGTACCGGTGGACCTATCACCGATGACCAGCGGGCATCCTCCGGAGAGGTCATCTGGCTGAATGGCAAATCCGCCATTCTGATTGATGCCGGCGGCGGAATTTTCCTGCGCTTTGGCCAGTCTGGCGCCCGGCTGGAAAATCTCAAACTCATCGGCATTACCCACTTCCACACCGATCATGTCTCTGACCTGGCCGCAATCCTTAAAGGCGGTTATTTTCTGCAGCAGAAAGAGGTGATTGACCTTGCCGGACCGATGGGCGGCGGCGCATTCCCGTCCATGACGCAATATTTCCATGACCTGTTTAAAAAAGAAGGCGGCGCATATTCCTATCTGAATGGTCTGTATAACGCCACCGATGGGTTACAGCTGGAAAGCCGCGTTAAGGATATTGATTACACCGCCAAAGAACCGCAGTTGGTTTATCAGGATCCGGAAATGAAGGTCACCGCATTAGGGATCCCGCACGGAGATGTCCCTTGCCTTGCGTTTCGTATCGAAACCGCTAAGGGTACGATGGTGATCTCCGCTGACCAAAATGGCAGCAATGAAGCCTTCGTCAATTTTGCGAAAGGCGCTGACATTCTGGTAATGCCATTAGCGATTGATGAACACGCCGATACCGCATCGAAATTCCTGCACGCCGAACCTGAAGCGGTGGGAAAAATTGCTGCCGAAATCAATCCGAAGGTACTGGTGCTGAACCACTTCATGGGCAAAGGTCTGCGTCTGAAAGACCAGTCCGTCAATATCGTCAAGCAGTACTACCACGGGAAGGTCTATTCCAGCCGTGACCTCTCCTGTTTCCCGATTTCATTAGCCAGTGAGCAGGAATAATCAATGAAAAATAAAATTGTATTATCGATCACGGTGGGCTCAATGCTGATTGCAGGGATGGTTGCGCCGGTTTCTGCTGAGGGTACCTCCTACGAAGCGAGCAAAACAGGCAACAAAGCTCCCACCAGCAGCGGTAAGTGCGCCAGCGGTAAATGCGGTACGGAAAAGATATACGGCCAGGCCAGTCTGAACCATGACCCACAGTACCAGCTTGTGCGCGCCCGCGATGGAAAATGCGGCCTGACCGGTGAAGGTATCAATCAACAGGTATCCCCTCAACAGGTAGAGGACGGGAAATGCACCAGCGGCGTGTGCGGGAAATAGCCCAGGATAGTGCCGGTATCGGGCTGCGTAATGAACATATCCCGCGACTGTTACAGCAACCAAAACGTCAGGATATCGATTTTCTCGAGCTGGCTCCCGATAACTGGATGAATATAGGGGGCGCCAAAAAGGAATATTTAGCGGACATAAGAAAAAAGTATCCTTTAATTTGCCACAGCCTGAGTTTGTCAATCGGTGATGTGTGCCCGTTAAACGAAACGTACATTAATGATATCCGTCGTTTTCTGGATGAGTACCGTATCGATATTTACAGCGATCATCTCTGCTTTTCCCGGGACCCGCAGGGATATTTTTACGATTTACTGCCAATACCGACGTTTGCCGATGCGCTGCCCTATCTGACGCAGAGGATCGATCGCGTGCAGAACCTGCTGGGCCGTCAGCTGGTTCTGGAAAATATTTCCTCTTATCACCGCTATACGGGTGAGATACCGGAGGCGGAATTCTGGGGTGAACTATTGCAGCGTAGCGGCTGCGGCATGTTACTGGATATTAATAATGTCTACGTAAATGCCTTTAATCACAATTTTGATGCGCTTGATTATATTCGCAGCATTCCAGGTAACTCGATTGTGTATTACCACATCGCCGGTCATTTAGAAGATGAGGAGTTCCGGCTTGATACACACGGTATGCCAGTGCTGGAAGATGTGATGAAACTTGCAAAGCAGACGTTTTACCTTCACGGCGCCAGGCCGCTACTGCTGGAGCGTGATAACAACGTGCCGCCTCTGGATGACCTCTGTGAGGAACTGGCCGGCATCCGGGCATCTATTGCGTAAAAAGGAGGATATGTGAGTCTATCACCTGCAGTCCCTGCGTCACTGGCCGCCGCACAGGCCGAGTTTTCAGCCCGGCTTCGTGCCAGTGGCGCTGCGGATAAATCCTGTACCCGCGGCATGACGCTGTACCGAAACATCATCAGGGAAAATATCAGCGACGTATTGCAGAATGTTTTCCCGCTGTTTTGCTGCAAACGGGATAGGTCCGCCGTTTATCAACTGGTCGACCGGTTTGTGAATCAGCATCACTCCACTCAGCCTGAGTTTCATCAGATAGCGACGGAGCTGTTACTTTTCGTGCGTGAGAAAGAGCCGTTATCCCCGTATGACCTGGCATTGGTAGAATATGAGTGGCTTCTCTACGCGGTTGAAATTGATGATAGTGAGGTTCCTTTTCCACAGCCAATAAGACAAAAACCCGCTCGTTTGCATAATGTCGATGTGATACCTAACCCGACGCTGAGGATAATCGCCTTACCATTCTGGCTAAAAGAAGGAGAACCCTGTGATGAGGAGATACCGCTTCACAATTATTATGCGGTCTACCGTAAGCACAATAATGAAATTTATCAGAAAAGACTCCATCTGACCGATGTTCATTTGCTATCGGGGTTGAATAATCAGACGACGGCGGTAAGCCTGGAACAATTGCAGACGCAGGTGGCATGCAGTTTCTCCACATTACCTTTGCATGTATGGCTGGAAGCCAACAATAACGATGAGCTGTTGTCATTAAAGTACAGGGGATAATATTATGCTGACCAAATTGATCTCACGTTACACGCTGGTGATATCCAGCGTTATGAAAGCAGATTTCATTGCATTATTACTTATTCGTCTCTATTTAATTCCTGTTATTTTCGCAGGGGCGCATGCAAAGGTGCTGGGATTCAGTGGTACCGTCGCCTGGTTTGCACAACCTACCGCCGAAGGCGGCCTCGGCCTGCCGTTTCCCTGGCTGTTGGCATTTCTGGCCACGTCAACTGAAGTGCTGGGCCTGATCTGTATCACGCTGGGTCTATTTACCCGCATTATAGCAATCCCGATGATTGTCGTAATGAGCGTCGCCAGTCTGATGGTTCACTGGTCCCATGGCTGGCTGGCCATTGCCAGCAACACCATGGAATCCAGCCAGCGTATGACGGCCTTCCTGCAGTGGCTGATTGAAAATTTCCCGGGTCGTTACAATTACATCACCCAGCTGGGCGACCCGGTTATTTTGAACAATGGCATCGAATTCTCAGCCACCTATTTCATCATGTTGTTGGTTCTGCTGGTTTACGGTGGAGGACGATATGTCAGCGCGGACTACTGGCTAAAAAAGATAACGCCAGCGTGGCGAAGCCAATAACGCTTGACCGGTCTTAACGGTACTGCTGCTGAGCGCATTCACCGGCGAGCGAACCGCATATGGGCTGAGCAACAGCGCCGCGAGAAGGATGGCGCGTTGCTTCTTCGCCTGCACACTCTCGACGGAGGTTGACCCAACGGAAATGCCGATACGTCGGGCAGGCAAAATGCCATAATTGCGCCCACTTATTAAATCTGCTTAACCCGTTGTTATTCGATATAAAAACATCTAATTATCTCGTTGTCACCGCCCACAAAAATGTGATGCGCATCACATTCTATGATCACATTCGTATAGTACTTTCTTTAGGCTATGCGCTGCAAAAAAGGAAAGTTGATAGTGGAACAATATGCCAACCTCAACGGTCATTCCGGGGTGATGAGGTACGAAATTTCTGAAGATGCGATTGAAATCATTTTCAACGATCGCTCCACCTATCTGTATAACGCGGAAAAACCCGGCGTGAAGGCCGTTGCTGAAATGCAGCGACTTGCCCGTATTGGCATGGGGTTAGAGACCTATATTCAACGGCACGTCAGATCCGATTATTTTAGAAAGATACGGTAACCCGCACGCCAGGCAGTGGTTCGGTTGACCCGAGCCGCTGCCGCCTCCCGTCCCGGTATCGCTACGCCGATCACAGCATTATTGTTGCTTCGCTAGTATTTTTCTTATGTCGCGTAATACACATAAGGGAAACGCAACAATGGAAATATATGCAAATAAAAAGGGTACCTCTGGTGTGAAAGCCTACGAAATAGAGCAGGACTCTATCACGGTATACTTTAAAAATAGTTCGGTGTATTTATATAACGCCTCCCATCCGGGCAGTGCGGTCGTTGCTGAGATGCAAAAACTCGCCCGCCGCGGCGAGGGGCTAAATGATTATATTAACCAGCATGTAAAAGCGGATTGCTTTGTCTTAAAACGCTAGCACGAAAAAGAAGGGTGTCATCTCAGCCACCCTTCTTTATATAACATCTTGCACGCTCAGCAAACGGGCATACCTGTCCCCTGATACGGATCGATGTGGGTCATCACGTCCAGCACGTTTTTATTTTCCATTACCGCCTCGCGCACCGCTACGGCAATATCATGCCCTTCGCGCACGGAAAGCTCGCCGTCGACCTCGATATGTACATCCACCAGGATCAGGTCACCCGTTTTGCGGGTTTTCAGGTCGTGCAGCCCGGCGACGCCGGGGATGGCGAGGATGGTGGTTTTGATCGCCGCTTCCACGTCGGCATCGGCCGAGCGGTCCATCAGGTCATGGAGCGCATCGGCGGAAAAGTGATAGCCCATACGGGCGATGAGCACGCCGACCACCAGCGCCGCCACCGGGTCGAGCCACGGGTAGCCGAGCAGGTTGCCGAAAATCCCGATGGCCACCACGACCGACGACGCCGCATCCGAACGCGCGTGCCAGGCATTGGCAATCAGCAGCGACGACTGAATACGTCTCGCCACCGCCAGCATGTAGCGGAACAGCAGCTCTTTCGCCGTCAGCGCAAGCAGCGCCACCCACAGCGCGATGATGTGCACGTTCGCAATCGTCTCGGGGTGCAGAAGCTTGCCGCCGGCGGACCAAATCATACCCGCCCCGACCAGGAACAGTATCGCGCCAATAATTAACGATGCCCCGTTCTCATAGCGTCCGTGACCATAGTGGTGGTCGTCATCAGACGGTTTGCGGCTTTTTTTATTGGCGGTCAGCACGACAAAATCAGCTACTAAATCGGAAAACGAATGCATACCATCGGCTATGAGCCCCTGCGAGCCGGAAAATATCCCCAACAGAACCTGAAAACAGGACAGAAATATATTCACTACCACGCTCACCAGCGTGCTTTTTCTCGCAGCCAATGAACGATTATGATATTCGTTCTCATTGTGCTTATTTTCATTATGAATCATACTAACCCCAGAAATATGCCCTGCCGTACGACAATGCGCGTAATATAATTCAAGATAGCGAAAATGTGCTCGTTTTTATTAAATATATTTAGCTCAGGTTTAAATAAGACTCACTTTCAAAAAGAACAGGTTACCCGACATACCTCCACCAGGAATAAATCAGCTTTTATTTCCCAAAATGTTAATGTCGGCTTAAGCTTTTGCTTATATAACGTAAATACTGCGTTTTTTGAGGATTGACTGATGAACAACACGTTTACGCGTGGCCAAATCTGCTTTCACTGGCTGGTATTTCTGCTGGTCGTGGTGACCTACGCCGCCATGGAGCTAAAAGGTTTTGCCGCCAAAGGTACGCCAGCCCGGGAGACCATGGCGTTAATCCACTATACGGCAGGCCTGAGCGTTCTGGTTTTGATGGTGATTCGCATCGGCCTTAAGATAGCTAACCGCGACCCGGATATCATCCCGACGCCGCCGCGCTGGCAAATCGTGGCGTCGAAAGCGCTGCACGGCGTGCTGTATCTGATGTTCCTCGCGCTGCCGGTGCTTGGCGTGCTGACGCTTTATTTCGGTCAGGTGCAGTGGTCCTTCTTTTCCCTGCCGATGCCCGTCGACCCGGTAGGCCATCCTGAACTGAAGCAAAACATGAAGGATATCCACGAGCTTATTGCTAACGCGGGCTATTTTATTGTCGGCGCACATGCCGCCGCCGCGCTGTTCCACCACTACGTGATGCGCGATAACACACTATTCCGTATGCTGCCGTGGAAAAAACTGCAGAAATAATACCGCAACGGGTCGGAGCGTATTTTACGCATCCGGCCCGTTATCATTCTTTTATTTTCCCTCTCGCTGCCGCTCGCTTACGGGAAAAATAAAATCCCTCCTAAGTCCCCCCTAAGTTTCTCCAGGTAAATTTTGCGTACTCAACAACGTATCCCGCGTTACCGACGCAGCATTTACCGGCACGACGATGCCAGAGGAAGGAAACATGCTTTCGACAGTAAAAACCCCCTCGACCTTTTCGCTGAACAAGGTGCCCGAAGTCACGCTCCTGTTCTGGTTGATTAAAATGATGTCCACCACCGTGGGCGAAACCGCCGCCGACTTCCTGAACATGAATATGGGTTGGGGGCTGACCAACACCTCGCTGTTTACCGGGCTGCTGTTCGTGGTGGTGCTGTTCTTCCAGATGCGCTCCGACCGCTATATTCCGGTGCTGTACTGGTCAACGGTGCTGCTCATCAGCGTTTTCGGCACCCTGGTCACCGATAACCTGACGGACCATTTCGGCGTGCCGCTGGCGCTCTCCACCAGCGTCTTCGCGGTGCTGCTGATGATTGTTTTCGGCGTCTGGTATTCGAAAGAGGGAACGCTATCTATCCATAGCATCATCACTCCGAAACGCGAGGGGTTTTACTGGCTCGCGATTCTTATCACCTTCTCGCTGGGTACGGCGGCGGGCGACTGGGCGGCAGAGGGGCTGGATCTCGGCTATCTCAACGCCGCAACGATGTTCGGTACCATGATTCTGATGACGACGATCAGCTACTATGCGCTGCGCGCCGACGGCGTGCTGTGCTTCTGGATAGTGTATATCCTGACCCGTCCGTTTGGCGCCTCCTGCGGCGATCTGCTGTCGCAACCTTCGGCCAACGGCGGTATGGGGCTTGGCACCACCGGCACCAGCGTGCTGTTCCTGCTGGCGATCGTCAGTCTGATTGGCTACCTCACCTATCGGGTAAAAATCGAGGCGCTGGAAGCAGAATCCCGTTGACCCGGGGCCTTTACAAAGGCATCGTCGCAGGGTGACATAACGGACTATCAGGCGATGAGAATACTGCTGGTTGAAGACGATCCGATGGTCGGCGAGGTGCTGGAAAGCTCGCTGAAAGATGCCTCCTATGCCGTAGACTGGGTGAAAAACGGCGACGACGCCCTTGCCGGGTTCGCCGCGCAGCCTTACGACGTGGTGCTGCTCGACCTCGGTTTACCGGGCAAGGACGGGTTTACGGTGCTCGACGGGCTGCGGCGAAAAGACGCCGCAGTACCGGTACTGATTCTGACCGCCCGCGACGCCCTCGCCGACCGTCTTAAAGGGCTCGACGGCGGGGCGGATGATTACATCCTCAAACCCTTTGAAATGAGCGAGCTGCTGGCCCGTATCCGGGCGGTAACCCGCCGCAGCAGCGGCAGCAGGACGCCGGTGATGAACAACGGCATCATGACCCTGGATCCGGCGACGCATGAAGTTTGCCTGCTTGCCAGCGGAGAGCGGTTTTTACTCTCCAACCGGGAATACGCCCTGCTCGCCGCGCTGATGCTGCGCCCGGGCGGGATCCTCTCCCGCCGCGATCTGGAAGACAGCATCTACGGCTGGGGCGAAGAGGTGGAGAGCAACGCCATCGAGTTTCTGATCCATGCCCTGCGTAAAAAACTTGGCCGCGAGGCGATTAAAAACATCAGGGGAGTCGGATGGCAGGTCTCAAAAAGCGGATAACCAACTCGGTACAGCTGCGCTTATCGGCGGTGCTGTGTATCGCCATTTTCGCCACCGCGCTGGCCAGCGGCGGGTTCGCCTTCTATTTTGCCCTTGATGAAGCCCACGAGCTACAGGACAACACCCTCGATCAGGTGGCCTGGGTAATCAAATACACCCCCGGCACCGACGCCGAACGCAACAAAATGGGCCAGCGTCTGGAAGGCGATAACGACGCCCAAATCTTCGTCGAGTACATCACCGCTGACGGCAAACATACCGGTGATTCCAACATTGCCTTTCATCTGCGTCCGCCGCTGCGGGAAGGTTTTCAGGATATCGTCACCCCCGGGGGCGCGTACCGCGTGCTTGTTCATCCGCTGACGCCGCAGATGTGGGTGGCTATCGGTCAGCCGACGGACGTGCGCAATGAAATCGCCTTTGACAGCGCCATCCGCACGCTGATCCCGTTCGCCCTGCTGCTGCCCATCCTGCTGCTGGTCACCACCGACCTGATTAAAAAAGCCTTTCGCCCGGTGATTCGCCTCGCCGACGACGTGCATCGCCGCGACGAGCAGGATTTAACGCCGCTGGCGGAGCACACCGTGCCGGATGAGATTCGCCCGTTCGTGAACGGCATCAATAAGCTGCTTAGCAAAGTGGACGGCGCGATGCAGACCCAGCAGCGCTTTATCGCCGATGCGGCCCACGAGCTGCGCACGCCGCTTACCGCGCTGTCGCTGCAGGCAGAGCGGCTGGCCGGGTCGGAGATGTCCCCTGAAGCGCAGTCGCGGCTGGACGCGCTGCGTCAGGGCCTAAAACGCGCGCACCACCTGCTGGAGCAGTTGCTGGCGCTCGCCCGGGAGCAGCAGACGCCGTCCGGACAGGTCAGAGAAACGGTGGCGGTCGATGCGGTATTCAGGCAGGTGATTGAAACCCTGCTGCCGCTGGCGATGGATAAAAACATTGATATCGGCGTCGCTGAGCCGCTACCGGCCAACGCGCAGATCGTGACCGACAAAAACACCCTCTATACGGCGCTGAAAAACCTGGTGGAAAACGCCATCCGCTACGTACCGGAAAATGGCCAGGTCGACCTGCGGCTGACGTTGAGCGGGCGCTGTGCGGTCATTGAGGTTGAAGATAATGGTCCGGGAATCGACGAAAACAAGCGCGAGCGGGTGTTTGACGCGTTTTACCGGCTGGAAGGCGCCACCCAGCCCGGCTCAGGGCTCGGGTTATCCATCGTGAAGACCTGCGTGCACCGCCTCGGCGGCACCATCACCCTGCATCAGGCGGCGCATTTCGCTACCGGGCTACAGGCAAGGATTACCCTGCCTGTGGCGCCCGGGGAACGGTTAACATAAGCCGGACATCACCATCCCGGCACCGCTCCGCCGTTAAACAGCGTTTCCGCCGCTTTTGCGACTTCAGGCGACTGATACGACTGGATAAACGCCTTCACGTTTTCCGCGTCTTTGTTGTTTTCGCGGGTCACGATGATGTTCACGTACGGCGAGTTTTTGTCTTCAATAAACACGCTGTCATGCACCGGCGACAGGCCAATCTGCTGGATATAGGTGGTGCTGATGATCGCCACATCGACCTTCGGGTCGTCCAGCACGCGGGGCAGCTGCGCGCCCTCCATCTCCATGATGTTCAGCTTGTGCGGGTTGTCGCTGATATCCAGCGACGTCGGCAGCAGCCCTTTCCCCGGCTTAAGGGTAATCAGCTTCTCTTTTTGCAGCAGCAGCAGCGCGCGTCCGAGGTTGGTCGGGTCGTTGGGAATGGCGATGGTCGCGCCGTCTTTCAGCTCCGACACCGCTTTAATCTTGCGGGAGTAGCCGGCCATCGGGAAGACAAAGGTGTTGCCGACCGCGACCAGCTGATAGTTGTGCGCTTTGTTATCCTGCTCCAGAAACGGGCGATGCTGGAATACGTTGGCGTCCAGCTCGCCGGCGTTGGTCGCGTCGTTCGGCAGCAGGGAGCCGCTAAAACCCACCAGTTCGACGTCGAGACCGTACTTCTCTTTCGCCACCTTCTTCGCCACCTCGGCCACATCCTGCTCGGCGCCGTTAATCACGCCCACCTTGATGTGTTTACTGTCGCTGCTCTGCGGGTCGCACCCCGCCAGAAGCAGGCCTGCCAGCAGCAGCGCCGCCGCGGGACGAAAACGCGCTATCATCTTGTTCATTGTGCTTTCCCTGTGTCGATGTGTTTGATTCGGTACAGGAAAGACTATAGCGGCTCGGGCGAGGCAGGTTAAAAAATGAAAAGGAATAGATAAGACGTAAACGCTATTTAGCAATGCCTACCGCAGTCGCCACTCCCCCGGCGTCACGCCATACGCTTTCTTAAACGCCCGCGAAAATGAGGCCAGCGACCGAAAGCCGCATTCCGCAGCCACCTCTTCGATGTTGCGCTGCCGGTGCGCCACCAGCAGACGAGCCGCCATCGCCATCCGCAGCCGGGTAAGCCAGGTCTGCGGCGTCAGGTGGTAACTGCTGGCGAAATGACGGGCAAAGGTGGCGCGGGAAAGAAAGCTGCGGGCCGCCATACTTTCCAGCGTCCATGACTGCTGAGGATTTTCCAGCACCGCCATCACGGCGGCGGTCAGACGGCTATCGGTCATCAGGCGCAACAGCCCGGCAGGCGGCGTCCGGCTGCTCATCAGAATACGCATCAGCAGCGCCAGGAACGTGGTGGCCAGGCTTTGCACAATGGCGGCACTTCCGTTATGTCCGGCCAGGCTCTCGCGCACCAGCATATTCAGCAGCGTTTCCAGCTCCGGGCAATCGTGGCGATCGTGGGTATGCAGGTGAATCAGCGGTTGGGAGTCGGCGAACAGCCAGCCGATGTGCGGGCCGAAATAGAACTCGCCGCACAGCATCTCTACCGGCTCGCCGCCGTCGGTACGCAGTTCGGTCACGGTGCCGTTGAAACGCTGGGCGACCGGCAGCACCTGCCCCCAGTCCACCAGGCTCTCAATCATATGCGGCGAACCGTACGGTAGCAGTACGACGTCCCCCTGCTGCACCCGGAAGGTCTGTCCCCCCATCACCAGCCGCCCTTCGCCCTGCAAAATGACGTGCCACGGCACCACCCCGGCGGTGAGCTGATCGTGCCCCGCCTGCCAGCGGCCGCCAAACCGGCAGTGCAGGTTAACCTCGCAGCGCGGCGACAGCAGCGCCAACAGATGACTGAGCGTATCCATAGATCCAGTTGAGACGATAAGACAAAAAAATGAGACGACAAGGGTCAGTCTAGCACAGCAAAAGCCCGTATTCTCTGCTCATCGCCGCAAGGCGCCCGCTACCTAAGGAGAAAACCATGAGCCGCTTAGCTGATATTCGTGAACAAGACGCTACGGGAAAAACCGCCGACCTGTTTGCCGCCATGAGGAAAATGATGGGTAAAGTGCCGAATACCTATCTCGCCATCGGCGGTCATGCGCCGGAAGTCATGGCCCAGGCGTTACAGCACAACGCCATGCTGCATAAAAGCAGCCTGAGTAAACGTGAGCAGGAAGCAATTAACCTGGCGGTCAGCGAAGCGACCGGCTGCGACTACTGCCTGGCCGCGCACACCATGATGGCGAAAATGGCCGGCTACACGCCGGAGCAGGTGAAAGCCCTGCGCCGCGGCGACTACCCGGAAGATGCGCACCTGGACGCGCTGGTGAAATTCGTGCAGAAGGTGGTGAGCACGCGCAATACCCTGCCGGAAGCCGACGTCAGCGCGTTTCGCAACGCCGGGTTTAACGACCAGCAGGTAATTGAGACCCTGAGCGCGGTCAGCGCTATTCTGTTTACCAATATGGTAAATCGCGTCATTGACCCGGTCATTGATTTCCCGAAAGCAGAGTAACCCGCCCGCGCCGTATTCAATGATGCGCCTTCTTCAGCGGCGCTTCGCGCAGGAACCACGACAGCGCGAAGGCCAGCACCATAATGCAGGCGGCCATCAGGAATGCGGCGTGGATAGCCGCGCCGAAAGCATCCAGATAGTCACCGCGCAGGGCGTCCGGCAGGTGGTGAATCGCCACCGGGTTCATCCCGTGCGGGATCTCGGCGCCTTCCGGCAGCAGGCGCGTCAGGTTTGACTGCAGCACATGGGTGAACACCGCGCCAAACAGCGCCACGCCGATCGAGCCGCCAATCGAGCGGAACAGCGTAACCCCGGAGGTCGCCACCCCGTACATGTTCGCTGCCACCGAGTTCTGTACCGCCAGCACCAGCACCTGCATCACCAGGCCGAGCCCCATCCCCAGCACGCCGGTGAACAGGTACAGCTGCCAGGTCGGCGAGCTAATCGTAATCCGCGTCAGCAGCACCATCCCGACCACGCCCAGCAGCGTCCCGGCGATGGGAAACAGGCGATACTTCCCGGTATGGCTGATAATGCGTCCGCTGATAATCGAGGTCAGCAGCAGACCGCCCATCAGCGGGATCAGCTGCAGCCCCGCCTCGGTCGGCGTCGCCCCTTTCACCACCTGCAGATACAGCGGCAGGAAGGTGACCGAGCCAAACAGCGACATGCCGATAATCAGCCCAATCAGGCTGCACAGCAGAAAGCTGCGGTTGCGAAACAGCGACAGCGGAATAATAGGCTCCCACGCCAGCCGCTCTTCATAGATAAACCCGGCAATCCCCACCAGGCCAAACGCCAGGATGCACCACAGCTGAGGGTCGTTCCACGGGCGCAGCGTACCGCCTTCGGTAGTAAAGAGGATGATGCACAGCAGCGCCATGCTCAGGTAGACCGCGCCCAGCCAGTCAATCTCATGCTGGCGGCGGGCGTTGCTGTTGTGAAACACCACGCCGATCACCAGCAGCGCAAACACGCCAAGCGGCAGGTTGATATAAAAAATCCAGCGCCAGGAGGCATGCTGCACGATAAAGCCGCCAATCAGCGGGCCAATCACCGTCGCAAGGCCAAAAACGCCGCCAAACAGCCCCTGATAGCGACCGCGATCGGCGGGTGGAATGACGTCCGCCACCGCCGCCATGCTGATCACCATCAGGCCGCCGCCGCCCAGCCCCTGCAGGGCGCGCATCAGCACCAGCTGCGTCATGTTCTGCGCCATCCCGCACAGGGCGGAGCCGACAAGAAACAGCACGATGGCAATCTGCAGCACCCGCTTGCGGCCGAACAGATCGCCAAACTTACCGTACAGCGGCACCACGATAGTTGAGGTCAGAATATAGGCCGTCACCACCCAGGAGAGCTGGTCCAGCCCGCCCAGTTCGCCGACAATCGTCGGCAGCGCCGTCGAGACAATGGTCTGATCGAGCGCCGACAGCAGCATCACCAGCAGCAGCGCGCTGAACAGCAAACGGACCGAACGAACGCTCGTCAGCGGCTGCGTCATTGTGTGCGATTCCATACCAGGCTCACTTGAAATTAATTAATTGCATAATTAATATTTGAGTAAATCAGGATTCAGGTCAAGAGACAGTCAGCCGATGACAGCACGAAACGACAATAACGCCGCCCCCCGTCGTCCGGGGCGCCCGCGCGGTAAAGCCGCCGGTACCGCCAACCGCGAACAGCTGATGGACATCGCCCTGCAGCTGTTCGCCCGCCACGGTATCGCCCATATCTCATTGAATGCGATAGCTAAAGAGGCCGGTGTGACGCCCGCCATGCTGCACTACTACTTCACCAGCCGCGACGCGCTGGTCGACCGGCTGCTGGAGGAACGCTTCATGCCGCTGCGCAACCGCATCAGCACGGTGTTTAGCCGGCACCCGGACGACCCGGTCACCGCCTTTACCCTGATGGTGCAGGTGCTGGCGGAGCTGGCGGAACAGCACGCATGGTTCGCGCCGCTGTGGATGCAGGAGATGATTGGCGAGATGCCGGTGCTGCGCCAGCACATGCACGCCCGCTTCGGCGACGAGAAATATCACCAGATGCTGAGCACAGTGGCGCGCTGGCAGCAGGCGGGCAAACTGAACCCCGGGCTGGCACCGGAGCTGCTCATCACGACGCTGATAAGCCTGGTGCTGGTGCCTTTCTCCCGGATACGCAGCGATGAACGGCTGCACGCGGTGGCGCCGGAGACTATCGTGCGCCACGCCCTGGCGCTGATGCGCCAGGGTCTTGCCGGTTAAATGCTCTTGATCAGATAGTGGCGCTGCATGCCTTCCTGGGGGAAATCATCAAGCGTGGTTTTGAGCGTAAAGCCGTACTTCTCGTAGAACGGTCTGGCCTGAAAGCTGATGGTGTCCACCAGCGCGTGGCGGCAGCCGTAGGTACGGGCATTTTCCTCGGCGGCGCGAATCAGCTGGCTGCCAAGCCCCTTGCCGCGCGCCTGCGTACTGACCCATAAATAGCTGATGCACAGCCAGTCGCCTTTACGGTCGGCAATTAACCCGCCGGTCATTTTTCCCTGCCCATCGCGGGCATACACCGCCAGGTTCCCCCAGCCGGAAGTATCAATAAACTGGCGGTTATAGGCTCTTAACCCCTCCAGCAGCTCGTGTTGATCCTCAGCGGTAATCGTATCCGTCACGTTAATCTGCATCGGCCTGGCTCCTTTCTTATTGTGCGCGTCGTGGTGTTCTACACTATTGCACATCTTTTTCGTCGTTCATGTAATAATAAAAAATTCCTCAACATTGCAGTAATGACGGTGAAGCCGTAATCTTATCGTGATTATCTTCACATCAATGGAATAATTTATTCCTTATACTGATGGCATCTGATGAATACGAGGCAAGTATGAGTATCGACCTGAGTAAACTGCTGACCGAGCGTCGCAACGCCAACAGCACCCACATTGACACCCTGTCCACCGAAGAGATGCTGGCGGTGATCAACCGTGAAGACCAGCAGGTGCCTCACGCCATCACCCCCTATCTGCCGCAGATTGCGCAGGTGGTTGATAAGGTCGCCGCCGCGCTGCAAAACGGCGGCCGTCTGATCTATATCGGCGCAGGCACCTCCGGGCGCCTGGGCATTCTTGACGCCAGCGAATGTCCGCCCACCTTCGGCACCCGCCCTGAACAGGTCGTCGGGCTGATTGCCGGGGGACACAAGGCTATCTTAAGCGCCGTTGAGCGCGTGGAAGACAACAAAACGCAGGGCGCGGACGATCTTAAAGCCATCAGCTTCAGCGCCCAGGACGTGCTGGTCGGCCTGGCGGCCAGCGGCCGCACGCCGTACGTGATCGGCGCCATGGAGTACGCCAAAAGCCTGAACGCCTGCGTGGCGATTGTCAGCTGCAACCCGCACGGCGAGATGGCGCAGCTGGCGGATATCGCCATCACGCCGGCGGTAGGCCCGGAAGTGGTCACCGGCTCTACCCGTCTGAAGGCGGGCACCGCGCAGAAGCTGGTGCTGAATATGATAACCACCGGCGCGATGATCCGCATCGGCAAGGTGTACAGCAACCTGATGGTGGATGTCGAAGCCACCAACGCCAAGCTGATTGAGCGCCAGGTCTCCATCGTCATGGAAGCCACCGACTGCGACCGCCCGACAGCGCAGGCCGCGCTGGACGCCTGCAGCCGCCACTGCAAAACGGCGATCGTCATGGTGATGGCGGGGCTGAGCGCCGACGATGCGAAACGCCTGCTTTCGCAACATCATGGATTTATTCGTCAGGCGCTGCAGCAGGCCTGATCTCTATACGTACGGGTAACGCTGAATGGCCAAAATAACGAAAGAGATGATAGCCCGGATCCTGTCCCACGTGGGCGGCGCCGGAAACGTAGCCCAGGTCGGAAACTGCATGACCCGCCTGCGCCTGACGTTACGTAATGATGCGCTCACTGACGTTGCCGCTATCCGCCAGATTGACGGCGTGATGGGCGTTATCGTCAGCGACGATCAGTTCCAGGTGGTGCTCGGCCCCGGTAAAGCGCAGACCGCCGCGGAAATGATGAACCAGATGATGGAGAACGAACCGGCCCTCGGGGCGGCGTCAGGCCAGTCGCTGGCGGACGTGGCGGCGGCGAAAAAGCAGGAGCTGAAAGGCAAGCAGACCAGCAGCTTACAAAAGTTTCTGGCGAAATTCGCGACCATCTTCACCCCGCTGATTCCCGGATTTATCGCCGTCGGTCTGCTGCTGGGCTTCGCCACGCTGGCAGAGCAGGCGTTCGTGCTGGAGAATGCCCATCCGAATGCGGTTCTGGTCGAAATTATCGGCTACATGAAGGTGTTCAGTAAGGGAATGTTCACCTTCCTGAGTATTCTGATTGGCTATAACGCGCAGAAGGCGTTCGGCGGCTCCGGCGTCAACGGGGCGATCATCGCCGCGCTGTTCGTGCTGGGCTATAACCCGGACGCCACGGTCGGCTTCTACTCCGGTATTTCGAACTTCTTCGGCCATGGGATCGATCCGCGCGGCAACATCATCGGCGTACTGATAGCATCTATCATCGGCGCCTGGGTCGAGCGCCGCGTGCGCAGCATCATGCCCGCGAACCTCGACATGATCCTCACCTCCGCCGTCACGCTGCTTATCATGGGCGCCGTTACCTTTATTGTGATTATGCCGATAGGCGGGTATCTGTTCACCGGCATGTCGTGGCTGTTCCTGCACCTTAACGGCAACCCGTTCGGTTCGGCGGTGCTGGCGGGTCTGTTCCTGCTGGCGGTGATGTTCGGCGTGCACCAGGGATTTGTGCCGGTCTATTTCGCGCTGATGGATGCCCAGGGCTTCAACTCGCTGTTTACCATCCTGGCGATGGCGGGCGCGGGGCAGGTCGGCGCGGCGCTGGCGCTCTACTTCCGCGCCAAAAAAGACGCGCTGCTGCGTACGCAGATTAAAGGCGCGATTATCCCGGGCCTGCTCGGCGTCGGCGAACCGCTGATTTACGGCGTTACGCTGCCGCGCATGAAGCCGTTTATCACCGCCTGCCTCGGCGGCGCCTGCGGCGGGTTCTTTATCGGCCTGGTCGCCTGGATGGGGCTGCCGGTGGGGCTTAATACCGTGTTTGGCCCGTCCGGTCTGGTGGCGCTGCCGCTGATGACCTCCGGCCACGGCATCTACGCCGGGATGGCGGTTTACGCCGCTGGCCTGTGCGTCGCCTATCTTTGCGGCTTTGTGCTGACCTGGCTGTTTGGCAGTAAAAATGTCGATTTAAGCTGATTCCCCCATCAGCCTTGCGGTACTCCTTGATTTCTGGAGGCTTCGGCCTCCTTTTTTTTCGCCTGTGCTATGATGCCCTCACACCAAAAAACGCTGACGAGGATAAGATGAGCTCCACCAGAAAAGGGATGCTTAACGTACTGATCGCCGCCGTATTGTGGGGCAGTTCAGGGGTTTGCGCGCAGTACATTATGGCGCAAAGCCAGATGTCATCGCCGTTTCTGACCATGGTGCGCCTGCTGTTCGCCGGGTTCATCCTGCTCACCCTCGCTTTCGTTCATGGCGACAAAATTTTCCGTATTCTGAAAAACCGTAAAGACGCCTTCAGCCTGCTGGTATTTTCGCTGGTCGGCGCGCTGACCGTGCAGCTGACCTTTCTGCTGACGATTGAAAAATCCAACGCCGCCACCGCGACGGTGCTGCAGTTTTTATCGCCGACCATTATCGTGGCGTGGTTTGCGCTGGTGAAAAAAGCGCGCCCCGGGCCGCTGGTCTTCGCCGCGATTTTCACCTCGCTTATCGGCACCTTTCTGCTGGTGACCCACGGCAACCCGACGTCGCTTTCGGTATCGCCTGCCGCGGTATTCTGGGGTATCGCCTCCGCCTTTGCCGCCGCGTTTTACACCACTTACCCTTCCACGCTTATCGCCCGCTACGGCACGCTGACGATCGTCGGCTGGAGCATGCTGCTGGGCGGCGCGTTTCTGCTGCCGTTTTATGCGGACAGGAGCCAGACGTTTGTGGTGAACGGCAGCCTGGTGCTGGCGTTTTTCTACCTGGTGGTGATTGGCACCTCGCTCACCTTCAGCCTGTATCTGAAGGGCGCGCAGATGATTGGCGGCCCGAAGGCCAGCATTCTGAGCTGTGCCGAACCGCTCAGCAGCGCCCTGCTGTCTGTGATATTACTGGGGGTGAGTTTTGCGCTGCCGGACTGGCTGGGCACGCTGCTTATTCTGTCGTCCGTGGTGCTGATTTCACTGGATTCGCGCAAAAGGACGAAGCCCACGTTATAGTTGAATCATTACATCTGACGGGAGGTCATCCGATGAAATTCGCATCTTTACTGTGCGCCGCCGCCTTGCTGAGCGCCCCGGCCGTGGTTGCCAGCTCTCCGCTGGAAGGCCTGAAGTTTGAGCAACAAAAGCAGCAGGTAATAAAAGATATCAAAGCCGCCTGCAAGCCGAAGACCACCCTCAGCGACAATGATTTCGCGAATAAAGTGCTGGCCTCCGAGGACAATAAACTCAACGTCCGCAACGCCACGCTGGAGCTGGAGCGCAATAACAAGCAGGGCTACAAAGAGGCGATCGGTAAAGTGAAATGCCCGGCGCTGTAGCCGGGCACGGCAGCGGTTTAGCGCTGGCCTAACCGTCGGGCGATACGCTCAAGCTTCATCATCAAAAGCAGCGTGATCGCCACCAGCACGATGGTCAGCGCCGCGCCGTCGGCGATATTGCCGCGGTCGGTCAGGCTGAAAATCGCCACCGGCAGCGTCGTCCAGCCCGGCGGGTAAATCATGACCGTGGCCCCCAGCTCTCCCATCGACAGCGACAGGCTGAGCGCCAGCGCGGAGAGCATCCACGGCATCAGCAGCGGCAGCGTGATGTGGCGCAGCTTGTACCACGGCGAGGCGCCGAGGCTCGACGCGACGTTTTCAATATCGGCAGAAATGCGCGCCAGCCCCGTCGACACATTGCTGAAGGTGAAGGCGGAAATCAGCACAAAGTGCGCCGCCAGCACAATCCCGAACGTCCCGTTCATCTGCAGCGGCCCCTGGCTGAAGGCCACCAGAATCCCCAGCCCGACCGATACCGACGGGATCGCGCTCGGCAGGTAAAACGCCATCCCCAGATATTTTTGCACCCGGCCGCTGTACTGACGCAGCGCCACCGCCGCCCAGACGCCGCACAGCAGCGCGAACAGGCTGGCGCAAAAACCGATCGTCAGACTGGAGAACAGCGCATCCCAGGCCGCGCCGCGAAACGCGTTCACAAAGTGCGCCAGCGTAAACCCGGACGGCAGCACACCGTTCCACTGCTGGCTCAGGCTGGACATCAAAATCACCGCCAACGGCAGAAAGAAGAAAACGGCGAACAGCGTTACCGCCAGCGCGCCCGCGGCGATACGCCCTTTCGAGGACCAGATTAACATCATGCGCTCCTTATGCCGGTACGGGAGGCCGCCACGCGGTAGAGCAGGAATAGCCCCAGCGACAGCAGGATATTGAGCAACGCTACCATGCAGGCCACGCCGTAGTCAGACTCGAGAATCGCCTTGCTGTAGACCATCATCGGCAGCGTGTTGACGCCCTTGGCGCCGATAAACAGCACAATGCCGAACTCATTGGTGGTCAGCAGCAGGCACAGGCTTCCGCCCGCCAGCAGCGCGGGCAGCGCCGCCGGAAAAATAACCTGCGCCATCACCCGCCACGGATGCGCGCCGAGAATGCTGGCGGCCTCCAGCTGGCTTTTATCGATTTGCCGCAGCGCCGCCATCAGCGGGCGCATCACCAGCGGCGTAAACACGGTGATTTCGGCGAGGATTACGCCCTGTATGGAGTACAGAAAATCCACCGGCGGCAGCGCGAAGCCGAACCCGGCCATCAGCGAGCCGTTAAGCAGCCCCGCCGACCCGTAGATAAAGGTGAAAGCGAGGGTGATTAAAAAAGTCGGCAGGGCGATGAAGGTATCGATCACCCGCCCCATCAGGGCGCTGCCGGGAAAAGGGATAAACACCAGAATCAGCGCCAGTACGCTGCCGAGCACCAGGCAGCCCAGCGTCGCGAACACCGCAATCTGCAGGGTATTGAGCAGCGCGCCGCTAAAACGGCGGGACTCCACCACCTGCCAGAAGGTATCAAGGCTCCAGTGGCCGCTGGTATCGCGCAGCGCCTGTTCGACAATCAGCAGCAGCGGATAGAAAAACAGCGTCGCCAGCACCAGCAGCGGCAGCACCACCCACAGACCGCGACGCGCCTGCGCGGCCGAGCGTTCCAGCGTCATCAATATCGACATATCACACCTCGATCAGTACGGCGTCGCCAGGTTCAAAGTAGAGCGCCAGCCGGTCGCCCGCGCGCGGCAGTGGGTTAACCTGCGTGAGCACGATACGCACCATTTCACCGGCGACATCGCACAGCAGATGGGTTAAATCCCCCTGCCAGTGCACCGACGTCAGCACCGCGTTGAGGCGGTTGCTTTGCACCGAACGCGGCGTCAGGCTCATGTGCTGGGGGCGAATGCACAGCAGCTTGTTATGGCCGTGGTGCATCCCCTGGCTCCAGGCGTTTACCAGCGTTCCGCCGCAGCTGACGTTAACCATCCCCGCCGCCGGCGAGGCGTTCAGCGCGGTCGCGGCGAGAATGTTGGCGCGCCCCAGGAACTCGGCGGCGAAACGGTTAGGCGGATGGTGATAGAGCGCATGCGTTTCGCCATGGGCAATCAGCGAACCGTCCTTCATGATGCCTATTTTATCGGCCAGGGTCAGGGCTTCGGTCTGATCGTGGGTGACATAGAGAATGGTCAGTTCGGGCAGCTCGCGGTGCAGGCGGGCAATCTCCTCGACCATCGAATGGCGGATTTGCGCATCCAGCGCCGACAGCGGCTCATCAAGCAGCAGCACCCGCGGACGGACGGCGATGGCGCGGGCGATGGCCACGCGCTGCTGCTGGCCGCCGGAGAGCTGATGCGGGTAGCGGGTTGCGTAATCCGACATGCCGACGATTTTCAGCGCCTCGGCAACCCGCCCGGCAATCAGCGCGTTGGGCTGCTTTTGCGCCCGCAGGCCGAAGGCGACGTTATCCTCTACCTTCATGTGCGGGAACAGGGCGTAGTTTTGCACCACCATGCCCAGGCCGCGCCTGTAGGGCGGCAGGCGGGTGACGTCCGTGTCGCCAATCAAAATACGTCCGCCAGCCGGTTGCACAAACCCCGCAATGGCGCGCAGCACCGTGGTTTTCCCCGAGCCGGAGGGGCCGATCAGCGCCAGCACTTCACCGGGTTCGATGGTCAATGACAGCGGCTTGAGCACCACGTTGCCGTGGTAGGAGACGCGCAGCGAATCCAGGGTTATCCCGGAGGTTCCCGCGCACACGCCAGGCTGGAAGGTCGTATTTTTCATCAACATCACGCTTACTCGCTGTCGGTCACTTTATGCCAGCGGGCAATATCTGCCTGCAGAGAAACCGCAACGTCATCCCAGTTCGGCGCCCAGCTTTTCACGCCGTCCAGCGCGGCTTTTGCGGCCTGGTAATTGGCATCCGTCGGCGTCACGTCGTTGCGCACCGGCATCCCCCAGGAGAGGGCGCTGACGCTGCTCTGCGCCTCTTTCGTCAGCAGGAAGTTAATGAGTTTCTTACCGTTTTCGCTTTGCGGTCCGCCCTGGACCAGACCAATTACATACGGCAGCGCCAGCGCGCTGCGTTCGCCTTTGGCGTCTGCGGGCCAGAAAATTTTCACGTTCGGGTTGCGGGCCATCTGCGACAGGTTCATCTGCAGATCGCCGTTGGCGACGTACAGTTCGCCTTTGTTGACCAGCGCCGTCAGCTTGCCGGTGGAGGCGGAAGGCCCGACGTTGTTGGCCTGCAGCTTGCCGAGATAGTCAAAACCGGCGTCTTTGCCGCCAAAGCTGTGGAACGTCTGCAGCATCACCGCCGTACCGTCTCCGGCCTGCCCCGGCGTGGAGTACTGCAGCTTGTTCTTAAAGCGGCCGTCGAGCAGCTCCTGCCAGGTCGCCGGAGCTGCCTTCAGCGCCTTGTCGTTGTAGATGAAGCTCAGGTAGTTGTTCACCAGCGGCGCGTAGCGATCGGTAGCGCCCGCAATCTGCGCGGCGGACTCGGGTTTAAACTCGGCCAGCAGCTTTTCCGCCGCCGCGCGCTGAATGAACGGCGGTACCGTCACCAGCACGTCGGCCTGCGGGTTGCTGCGCTCTTTGGCCAGCCGCTCGACGATCGCGCCGGAGCCGCCCTCAACGTACTGCACCTTAATGCCCGTGGCTTTGGTAAAGGCGTCGAACTGATTCTGATACCAGCTGTTGTCGCCGTCGTGCAGACCGTCGGCGGAGTATACCGTCACTACGCCATCCGCCCAGACGGGGCTGCTTAGGAGGGCGAGCGTGGACAACAGAGCAAGTCGGGTGAGTTTCATCGTGTTAGCCTCGTGGAGTTGATAAGTATTCTGGTCTACACCAGATTTGTTTTTCACGCTAACCGGAGTTTGTGACAGAAAGATGAAAGAAAAACGTCAGTACCGTTTTTCGCGGCGAACAGGGAAATAGCAGCCCGGCGAGGATGCCGGGCAGAGGCGGGTATTCAGTGGGTATCGACTTCGATGCGCAGGCTGTCGTGGCGCCAGTATTCGATATCAAAATCGAGAATGCGCCCGTGCTGATCGTAGTTGAGGCGGCGCAGCAGCAGCGCCGGACGCCCCTCCATGACCCCCAGCGCTTCTGCGGCCTGCGGCGGCATCGAAGTGGGGTAGAACGTCAGGTGCATGCTGGTATAGATCAGGCCGTAATGGGTCTGATAAATCTCCGTCAGGCTGCCGTTGAGATCGTGGCGCAGCAGCTCCGGCACGCGGGCGGGCAGGCAGTGGTTTTCGCAGTAGCACACCGCGCGGCCGTCGGCGTAACGCAGGCGGGTCAGCAGGTAGATTTGGTCAAAGGGCTGCAGCGCCAGCGGAGCCATCACGTCCAGCGGTACGGTGGTTACGCGCCCGTCGAGCAGCGCCGTTTTCGGCTCGCGCCCCTGCTCCAGGCACAGCCGGTGGAAGTTGGTGTTCTGGGTCGGATCCAGCCACAGCCGCGCCGGCGTCACGAACCAGCCGCGGCGGTCGGCGCGGTAGATAGCGCCGCTGGACTCCAGCATCGCCAGGCTCTCGCGCACGGTCACGCGGGTGGTGTTGAAAATAGCGCACAGCTCGCGCTCAGACGGCAGCTTATCGCCGCTTTTCAGCGCGCCGTTCTGAATGCGCGCCTGCAGCTGCGCCTTGATCAACAGATACTGCGGTAACTCGCCAGCGGGTGATTTCATGGTGTTTCGCTATGGTTTTTGTTGCCGGTCATTATACACGGGCAGATGAATTTTTTGTTGCAGCCGCAGATTCCCTTTGACCTTCATGCGCCCTTTTCTTCATGATAATCGCAAATCTGGTATAGACCAAAGGTGAAACCTCATGACTTCGCGTAATTACCTGCTTCTGACCCCCGGCCCGCTTACCACCTCCCGCACGGTGAAAGAGGCCATGCTGTTCGACAGCTGCACCTGGGATGACGACTACAATCTCGGCGTGGTGCAGACCATCCGCCAGCAGCTGGTTGCGCTCGCCACGCCGCTGCCCGGCTATACCTCGGTGCTGCTGCAGGGCAGCGGCAGCTACGCGGTGGAGGCGGTGCTCGGCTCCGTCGTCGGCCATCAGGGCAAGGTGCTGATCGTCAGCAACGGCGCCTACGGCGCGCGGATGATTGAAATGGCCGCGCTGATGGGTGTGGCGCATCACGCGTATGACTGCGGCGAGGTGGCGCGCCCGGACGTGCAGGCGATCGAGGCTATCCTCCGCCAGGACAGCGCCATTACCCACATTGCGATGGTGCACTGCGAAACCACCACCGGCATGCTTAACCCCATCGCCGATGTCGCCGAACTGGCCCGCCGCTACCAGAAGCAGTACATCGTGGATGCGATGAGCAGCTTTGGCGGCATTCCGCTGGACGTCGCGGCGCTGAATATCGATTTCCTGATTAGCTCCGCCAACAAATGCATTCAGGGGGTGCCGGGGTTTGCCTTCGTGATCGCCCGCCAGTCGGCGCTGGAAGCCTGCAAAGGCCGCTCGCGCTCCCTGTCGCTCGACCTGTACGCCCAGTGGCGCTGCATGGAGGATAATCACGGCAAATGGCGCTTTACCTCGCCCACGCATACCGTGCTGGCCTTCGCCCAGGCGCTGAAAGAGTTGGCCGATGAGGGCGGTGTGGCGGCGCGCTATCAGCGCTACAGCGCCAACCAGCGTCGCCTGGTGGCGGGCATGCGCGCGCTTGGCTTCCAGCCGCTGCTCGACGATGCGCTGCATTCGCCGATCATCACCGCGTTCTTTTCGCCGCAGGCGCCGCAGTACCGCTTTAAGGCGTTCTATCAGCAGCTGAAAGATCAGGGGTTTGTTATCTATCCAGGGAAAGTATCGCAAAGCGACTGCTTCCGCATCGGTAATATCGGTGAGGTGTACGACGCCGACATCACCGCCCTGCTCGCCGCCATTGAACACGCCATGTACTGGAAACAGTAAGGAACTACGATGAACCGTATCACCGCCGTCATTCTCGACTGGGCTGGCACCACCGTTGATTTTGGCTCTTTCGCGCCAACGCAGATTTTCGTTGAGGCCTTCCGTCAGGCCTTTGATATTGAGATTACGCTGGCGGAAGCCCGCGTCCCGATGGGGCTTGGCAAATGGCAGCATATCGAAGCGCTGGGTAAACTGCCGTCCGTGGACGCCCGCTGGCAGGCCCGATTCGGCCGCGGGATGACGTCTGCGGATATCGACGCCATCTACGCGGCCTTTATGCCGCTGCAGATTGCCAAAGTCGTCGACTTTGCCGCGCCGATTGCCGGTGTTGTCGACACGATTTCCGCACTTCGCGCCGATGGGCTGAAAATCGGCTCCTGCTCCGGCTACCCGCGTCCGGTAATGGAGAAACTGGTACCCGCCGCCAGCGCGCTGGGCTATGCGCCGGACTACTGGGTGGCAACCGACGACCTGACCGCCGGAGGCCGCCCCGGCCCGTGGATGGCGCTGCAGAACGTCATTGCGCTCGGTATTGATGCGGTTGCGCACTGCGTGAAGGTCGACGATGCGGCGCCGGGCATTGAGGAAGGGCTGCGCGCCGGGATGTGGAGCGTGGGGCTGGCGGTCTCCGGCAACGAATTCGGCGCGACCTGGGAGGAGTACCAGGCGATGTCGCCTCAGGAGGTCGCCGCCCGCCGCGAGCATGCGGCTGAGAAGCTGTATGCCGCCGGCGCGCACTATGTGATTGATTCTCTGGCGAATCTGCCGGAGGTGATTGCCCGGATTAACGCCCGACTGGCGCAGGGCGAAAGGCCGTAACCGGTAACCCCGGCGGCGTAACGATCGCCGGGACTACGCGATCCTCACCTTCGTCGCCGTCAGCAGCGCCGTCAGCAGCATCAGCGTACCGGACAGCACCAGCGGCGACAGCAGCCCAAAATGGTCAAGCGCCAGCCCGCCGACCGCCGCGCCGCAGGTGTTCGCCAGCTGGATAACCGCCACCTGAATGGAGCCCGCCTTTTCGGCCTGGTCGGCAAGCGTCCGGGTGATCCACGTCGACCAGCCCACCGGCACCAGCGCGAAGGCAAAGCCCCAGATAACCGCCACCGTGGCCGCCACAATTTTCTCGCTGCCCCACAGCACCAGCACCGCCGCGCTCACCGCCAGCACCAGCGGCGCGCAGGCCAGCGCCCGCTTGACCGAGCGTTTGAGCACCGCTGATGACACCGAGGTGCCGACAAAGCTGGCGATACCGAAGCTCAGTAGCACCAGCGTCAGGCCGTCGACGTCGAACCCGGCGAGGGTCATAAACACCGGGCGAATATAGGTAAAGAAGGCGAACTGTCCGGCAAAGGCCATGAAAATCGCCGTCATCCCCGCCATCACGCCCGGACGCTTGAGCAGGCCGAACATGTTCTGCTGCTGCTCGGTTTCCCCCGGCAGCGGCGGCAGCGCCTTCCAGACCCAGACCACGCACAGGACGCCCATCAGCGCCGCGCCGTTAAACACGTTGCGCCAGCCGATGATGCCGCCCAAAAAGCTGCCGAGGGGGGCGGCAATCACCAGCGCGATAGAGACCGCGCCAAAAATCACCGACAGCGCTTTCGGCACGACAAGGGTCGGCACCAGGCGCATCGTCAGCGAGGCCGACATCGCCCAGAAGCCGCCGAGCGCCAGCCCGAGACAGGCGCGCCCCATCAGCAGCAGCGCAAAGCTGTCGGCGAACGACACCAGCAGGCAGGAGAGTGTCAGCAGCACCGAGAACAGGATAACGATGTAGCGACGGTCGGTACGGCCAATCGCATGGGTGACGAACAGGCTGGCGAACATCGCCACAAACGCGGTGGTCGTAACCGACTGCCCGGCCACGCCTTCCGTGATGCCCAGATCCTGCGCCATCGGCGTCAGCAGACTCACCGGCAGGAACTCCACGGTAATCAGGCAGGCGACACAAAACGCCACCGCAAAAACGGCCGACCAGTTCGGGTGCACAGCGATGTCAGCGCGCTTTTTTTCTGCAATGTGTTCGCTCATTTCGTTACCTGCATCATGTTTTTGCGAAAATGTAACGTAGTGTAACATTTTAACCGTGACATGATTAACATTTTAGCAGCTACCTCATGCGCACGTTACGAGGTGAATCGCAGAGCATCAAATTCCCCCGAGTTATGACCTTTAACACCATCACGAAAGACATAATATATGACCAGGTGCTATACTTTTGATCACAGGATACTGACCCAATGCGAGTCTTTAAAACAAAGTGGTTTCACAAGGAAGCGAGGGCGCATGCCATCAGAGATGATGAGTTATGCAAGGCTGTCGAAGCCGTCATGCAGGGAAAAGCAGACGATCTCGGCGGGGTGTATACAAAAAGCGCCTTAATCAGAATCGCGACCGCGCCATCATCCTGGCAAAAGGTGGCGAGCACTGGTTTTACACTTTCCTGTATGCCAAACAGAACATATCCAATATCGACGCTCGCGAGTTAGCCGGGTTTCGGGAGCTGGCAAAGCATTATGCCAGTCTCAGCATGGATAAAATTACGGCTTTAACAGCGAGTAAAGAACTGGTGGAGGTTTCCTATGACTGCAAAAAATAAATTCAAAAGTCCGGCCTTCGAAGCAATACACAGCGCAGCCTCCGGGTTATTGAGTGTTGATGCCATTCCACAGGAAACGATGCGCAGCTTTGATAAAGCTTGCCTGAGCAGTGTGAAAGATCTTCAGCCCATTGAAATCAAAGCGCTACGTGAAGACTTAAATATTAGCCAGCCGGTATTCGCCCACTACCTGAATACCAGTGTATCGACGGTTCAAAAGTGGGAGAGCGGCGCTAAACGTCCCAGCGGAATGTCATTGAAACTGCTTAGTGTCGTTCAAAAACACGGTTTAAAAGTGCTGTTGTAACGATGTCGCGATATCAGTGCAGATAAAACACGCCGTCTTCCGGCATAAAGAGCTGGTTGTAGCGCAGCTGGAAGGCGTTAAGCTCCTGCCGCTCCGGCTCCAGTTCACGCATAAAACCCAGCGCCAGGCGAATCTGCGCATCGGTAATCGGCGTCGCGAGACGGGCTTTGCGCAGCAGGCGATACCAGGCCTGCAGGTTCTCCTCGCTGCTATCGACGATGCACACCTGCCAGATCAGCAGCACCTGCGCCGCGTTTTGCAGATGCGCCTCTTCAGGGCGCTCAAGATAGCGGATAAACTCGCTGCCCGCCGTTTTCCCAAACTGGTCGATCATTGATTCCACCGGCATCGCGGTGATGCCAAGACGCTCGCTCAGACGACGAATGGCGCGACGGGAATCGGACGTCAGGATACGAAATCCGACAACAAAAACCACGGCAAGCGTTGCCAGCATTATCCAGACCATGCGTTCTCCTAAATTCAGGTGCCTCATGATATCGGGAAACGCGGTATTGTCGACAGCGGACATAAAAAAGCCCGGCATCACACCGGGCAAAACGGTTACCAGAACCCTCAGGCCGTTCGCAGCTGCTGTACGCGTTTTTCACGGCGAATTTTGCGCTCTTCCAGCACGGCGACCATCGCCATCAGGACGATACAGCCGATGGCGGCGGCATCCAGCGCGGCGAAGGTGCCCGCCCAGCCGGTCAGGCCGAAAACCGGCGTGCCGTCGGCGATCATCCCCAGACCCAGCTTGGCGAAGCTGTCGCCGATAAGATAAGCGAAGGTGCCCTTAATCCCGTCGGCGGCGCCGATCGCTTTTTTCGGCACGAAGCCCACTGCCGCCACGCCTATCAGCAGCTGCGGGCCAAACACCAGGAAGCCGAGCGCAAACAGGGAGGCGAGATAAACGTACTGGTTGCTGGCGTGCTGATAGACGCCCAACGTGGCGATAATCAGCGCCAGCGCCACGCAGGCCACCAGCGCGCGACGGCCGTTGGCGAGGTCGGAGAGCCAGCCCCACAGCAGCGTGCCGACCAGCGCGCCCACTTCAAACAGGGTAAAGCCCTGAATCGCCACCTCTTTGGAGAGCTTCAGCTCCTGGAAGGCATACACCGTCGACCACTGGTCGATACCGATGCGCACCACGTACAGGAAAATGTTGGAGAAGCACAGCAGCCAGATCACTTTGTTTTTCAGCACGTACTCAACAAAGATCTGCCATTTGGTCATCGCGTTTTCTTCGGTCTCTTTATCCTCTTCGCTGACCTCCTCGCCAAACAGCTCTTCGGCGTTACCGAGGCCATAGGATTCCGGGGAGTCGCTGCCAAAGCGCAGGCCGATAAAGCCGACAATCAGGGCGATAATCGACGGGAAGATAAACATGCCGATCACGTGGCCGTCGAACAGGACGTTGGCGCCAAACAGCGCCACCCCTGCCGCGCCCGCGCCGCCGAGGTTGTGGGAGATATTCCACATGCCGAGGTACGATCCGCGCTTACGGCGCGGGGTCCATTTGGTGATGGTGGAGTAGCTGCACGAACCGCCGGTGCTCTGGAAGAAGCCGCTCATGGCGTAGAAGGCGATCATCAGAAACAGGCTAACCGAGCCCGCGCCCATGCTGGCGCTGAAGCCGAGCATACAGATAGCGGAGAGGATCAGCATAAACGGCAGGAACTGCTTGGTATTTTTGCCGTCCGCATAATAGGAAACCAGCGTTTTGCCCACGCCGTAGGTAATGGAAAAGCCCAGGCCAATCATCCCCAGCTGCGTCATGCTCAGCCCGTAGGTGGAGATCATGTCGTTCTGCGCGATGTTAAAGTTCTTGCGGATCAGATACATGGTCAGGTAGCCGATAAAGACCACCAGATAAGACTGCATGAACGGTTTGAACCACATCTTGCGCCGCACGTCGAGCGGCAGATCCAGGGTCGGTTTGCGCACCTGGTTTAAGAAGGCCAGCATGGTTTACTCCTGAGCTGATTTTTATACCTGCGAATGGCAGGCATTGTAAAAATCAGCCGGGAGACGCGCCTGAGACAGTGTCCAGGTGCAACCGGGAATATTTCTTAGTTTTGCGCTACTCGCGGCGAAAAGGTGAGGCGCATCACGCTTCGTTAGCCTCTCGCGGCGACTGGGCGTTCAAAAACGGCAGCAGCAGCAGCGCAGAAATCCCCGCGGCGGTCGCGATCACCGCAAAGAAACCGCTCCAGTGCCAGATGTCGATAACCCTTGCCAGCGGCCAGCCGGAGAGCGACGCGCCAAGATAGGCGAACAGGCCAACAAAACCCGTCGCCGCGCCCGCCGCCTCTTTGTGCGAGCACTCCGCCGCCGCCATGCCGATCAGCATCTGCGGGCCAAAGACGAAGAAGCCGGTGGTGAAAAAGCACGCCGCCTGCATCACGTAGCTGGCGAACGGCATCAGCCACAGGGAGCCGACGGAGAGCAAAATCCCGGCGGCGAAGATCAGGTTCATTGGCCCGCGGTTGCCGTTAAACAGCTTATCCGAGCCCCAGCCCGCCACCAGCGCGCCGATAAACCCGCCCAGCTCGAACATCGTCACCGCCGAGTTGGCGGTCACCAGATCCACGCCGAGGGTCTCCGACATGTAGAGATTGCCCCAGTCGTTGATCGCCGCGCGCACCACGTAAACCAGCACGTAGCACAGCGACAGCAGCCAGATATAGGGGTTCAGCAGTACGTATTTGGTGAGGATCTCCCTGCGGCTCAGCCCTGCCCCTTCCTGCTGCTGGGCGATTTCCAGCTCGTCGTGGCGCCAGTCGCCCACCGGCGGCAGGCCGACGGTCTGCGGGCGGTCGCGCAGACGCCAGCAGAGAAACAGCCCGGCGATAATCGCTAAGCCCCCGGCGATCATCATCCCCACGCGCCAGCCGTAGTGCAGAGCCGCTGCGCCGACCACCATCGGAATCAGCGCCCCGCCGACGTTGTGCGCCGTGTTCCACACCGCCCACCAGCCGCCGCGCTCGTTGCGCGAGTACCAGGCCGTCAGCAGGCGGGCGCAGACCGGCGCGCCCCAGCCCTGGAAAAAGGCGTTCAGCGCCCACAGCAGCGCAAAGGCCCACAGCGAGGTGGAGAAACCAAACAGGATATTCACCACGCCCGTCGCCATCAGCCCGACGCCCATAAAGTAGCGGGCGTTGGAGCGGTCGCTGACGATACCGGAGAAAAACTTCGACAGGCCGTAGCTGATGTAAAACAGCGTCGCCAGCAGGCCGATATCGGTGCGCGTCATCACCCCGCTGGCGAGGATTTCCGGCGCGGCGGCGTTAAAGCTTTTGCGGGTAAAGTAAAACAGCGCGTAGCCAAGCCAGATAGTCAGCAGAATATGGCGGCGCCAGTAGCGGTAGCGGGCGTCGATTTCGGTTTTATCGCTAATCGGGGCTACGCCGGCAGGCATGTTAAACATGATGCGTCCTTAGCGGTAAACTGACGTTAACGCGGGTGCCGTGCGTGCAGGAAATCGTCAGCGTACCGCCGAGCGCCGTGACGCGTTCGCGCATCCCCGCCAGGCCAAAACCCTGCTGGCCGGAGCCGGGCGGCAGACCGCAGCCGTCGTCTTCGATCACCAGCATCAGCCGCTCGTCCTGCTGCCAGCCCTGCAGCGTCACCGCGCTGGCGTCGGCGTGCTTCACAATGTTGTTAATCCCCTCCTGACAGACGCGAAACAGCGTGACGCGCAGGCCTTCGCCGAGCGGCGCCTCGTCGATGCGCCAGTCGAGATGGCTGACGATGCCGCGGCTCTCCAGCTCCATTTCACGCATCATCGAGCGTACCGCCTGCTCAAGGGAGAGATCGTCCAGCTGACGCGGCCGCAGTCTTCCGAGCAGGCGGCGCACCGCGTCATACACGCCAAGCGATAGCTGTTCGATATGCGCGCCGCTCTGCTTCACGCCGGGGTTTTCCGGCGCCAGGCGCTGCACAATCCCCGCCTGGGTGCGAATGGCGGTGATGGTCTGGCCGATATCGTCGTGCAGCTCGCGCGCCACGTCGCGCCGCACGCTCTCCTCGGTTTCCAGCAGGCGCTCCGCCAGACGGCGGTTGCGCGCCAGCTCGGTTTGCAGCGACTGGTTCAGCTCGCGCAGACGCTGAATACCGGCGCCGAGCAGCAGCCCGGTCAGGCTCTGCGCCAGCAGCGAGAGCAGTAAATCCACCGGATGATCGTGCCAGGTCTGGCTGGCGATCAGCGCGATGGCGTTCATCAATGTCGCGATCAGCGCCCCCTGCCAGCCGTAGTGCCAGGCGAGCGCGATAATCGGCAGCGCCAGGCAAAACGGGGTAAAGCGGGAGAGCTCGGCGGGCAGCCCCAGCTGTAGCCACAGGCTCACCACAAACAGCAGCAGATACCAGATAAGATGCCGGGCGCGCCAGTTTACCGGCTGGGAGACCAGCGCCGGGCCCAGCGGCTGCCAGACGGTGCTGGTGAGGTAGTGCCAGATAACCAGACAGGTCGGCGCCAGCGTCAGCCCGCCGGTGAGCGTCAGCAGCAGGGCGTTCAGCGTCTCCTTCTGCCCCAGCCACGGCAATGACTGCAGCAGCGCAGCGGCGATCAGCGCCGCCCCCTGGTGCAGCAGCGTACGCCAGTCGCGCTGATGGCGATAGCGGGAGGTGAGCGCCACCGGCAGCAGGGTGAGCGCGCCGCCGGCCATCAGCAGCGGCAGATGCGCCAGCGCCACCTCCTGCGCCAGCCAGACCAGCAGCAGCCATTCCGCCCCCAGCAGCACCGGCCAGTAGCCGCGCGGGCATTGCAGCATTAATCCCAGACGCAGCCCGAACGGGAACAGCAGCACCGCCAGCTCCGGGCGTTCGACCAGATGCAGGCTGATGCTCCACAGGCAAAACCAGGCGGCAGAGAAGATAAAAAAGCTGGCGACAACGGCGATCAGCCGGGAAAGGAAGGGCGTCATTGCCAGTTATCGAACATGCGGCGCGCCAGCTCGACGTCGTTGCTGACGCCGAGTTTTTCCATCAGGTTGGCGCGGTGAACGTGCACCGTTTTCGGCGACAGCCCCAGCACGGCGGCGATTTCTTTCACCGCCATCCCCTGGGCGAGCTTTTCCGCCACCTGACGCTCGCGGCGGGTCAGCGGGTCCTGGCGCCCTGCCGCCAGCTTGCTGGCGATATCCGGCGTCAGGTAGCAGCCGCCGGTCGCGACAGCGCGCACGGCGGCGATCAGCTCATCCGGGCTGCAGCGTTTAGAGAGAAATCCGCGCGCTCCGGCGTTCAGCGCCTGCTCCACCAGCGCCGGGCTGTCGTGGACCGACAGCATAATCGTCGCCATTCCTTTCGGCAGCTGGTTTAACAGCTCCAGCCCGGAGAGATCCGGCATTGAGATATCGCAGATACAGACCTGCACCCCGCGCCCTGGCAGCCCGGCGAGTGCCTCGTGGCCGGAACCGAACTCGCCCACCACCTGAAAATCAGGCTCCAGGCTCAGCAGCTGGGCAAATCCGGAGCGGACGATAAGGTGGTCGTCGATAAGGGCGATAGTGGTCATGGCGCGTTCCTGGCGGGTTAAAAAACGCGCTTACCATAACGGTAAGCGCGTGGGTGTTCAACCCTTGAGCCGTCAGGCAATACCCGTGGTGACGCTAAATGCCCGGGTTTGCAGCGGTTCCACCTGCAGCAACGCGCCATTTCGCTGCGCCGCAAGGAACCCTTCGGGTCGACAGGTTGCGGGCAGAGCGAAGGCCGCCACCTGCTGATCGCCGTTATAGAGGATCCAGCGGGTCACATAATTGAGCTCAGAGCTGGCGAAACGGGTGACGAACGTGGTGCCATTCGGCGCGATCATGCGAAACTCTGGCCTGTCCGTATATCTGTCCAGCCTGTCGGCAAAGAAGACGATCTCCGGATCGTAACATCCCGGCTCATTGAGCGTCGCCAGCGAGGCTTCCCCCTGCAGGATCCGCTGATTAAACGCCAGCCATTGCTCAGTGGGTTTGACATGCGCCGGAACGGATTCGCGCAGCTTCAGCGCCTCATCAGGGATATTCTGGCTAAAGGTCGCTTCCGGTACATACGCGTAGTTCATGTGGCACATGTACTGCAGCGGCATGGCGACTGACGCCAGATTGGTGACCGCCATCTGAATATCAAACAGCGCGCTCGCGCTACGCATCACCACCGCAGGCTGCGCCTGATAATGATGTCCGAAACCCATCACATATTCGTAGCGCCCGGTCACGCGCAGGCTATCGCCGTCCAGCTCCAGCCAGGCTTCGTCCATCGCGGCGCAGGCCATTTCGCCGTGCAACGGATGAGCATCTTCCGGCGACGGGCAGCCATTCGCCAGCAAACCGGAATGGAAGGCAAAACAGCCGTACGTCGCCACCACTTCCGTCGCGGGTTTCGGCTGGCGAAACATGTTGCGCATGGTCAGATCGCGGCCGTCGAACTGCGCATCCCAGATCATCTGCCCCAGCCAGGGCAGGATGACCAGGTAGCCGCGACGGTTCTGAACCTTTAACCCCTCAACGCCGCTGGCGTAGCGAAACGCCGTGACCGTGAAGCTACCGTTTTCCAGCAGGGTGCGCGGGTGCTCAGCAAAGAGTTCGCGCCACAAGGTAATACGTGTCGTCATGATTGTTCTCCTCAGGAAGCCGTCGCTTCAGTCAGGCCATCGCGCGCTTTACTTTCGCGCCAGAAGTAGATGCCGACGTAAACGAAGCACAGCATGGAGACGAGGAACGACACCTGCAGCGAGTGGAACATATCCGCCACGTAGCCCTGAATCGCCGGAACCACCGCCGCGCCGACAATCGCCATGACAATCACCGCCCCAGCCATTTCGGTATGCTCATTATCCACCGTATCCAGCGTACCGGCATAGATAGTCGCCCAGCAGGGGCCAAACAGCACGCTCACCAGCACCGCGACGTACACAGCGCTAAAGCTCGGCGCCAGCGCAACATAGGCAAGGAACAGCGCCCCAATGATGGCGTAGAGGATCAGTACTTTTTCCGGGTTGAAGCGCGTCATCAGGATGTTGGCGATAAATTTGCCGATAAAGAAGCAGGCAAAGCTGTAGATCATGAAGTTAGAGGCATCGCGCTCGTTGATATTTCCCAGCTCCAGCGCCAGACGGATGGTGAATGACCACACCGCCACCTGCATACCCACATAAAGAAACTGCGCCACGATTCCGCGACGAAAGCGCGCGTTGCCGGCCAGATAGCGCAGCGTGTCTATTGCTGACGGACGCTTATGGTGCGCAGTTTGCGCCACTTTGCAGGTCGGAAAACGGGTGAGCAGAAACAGCGCCATCACCACCACCAGAACCATGATCATGTACCTGTATGGCTCAAGGGTATTTTCCAGCATCAGCAGCTTAAAGTTATGAATCTGCTCAGCGTTCATCCCCGCCATCTGCTTTTGCAGGCTCTCGCCTTCGGAAAAGACCAGATATTTACCCAGCAGAATGCCGGACGCGGCGCCGATCGGGTAAAAGGTCTGGCTGATGTTCAGACGCAGCGTAGCGTAAGCTTTCGGACCAATCATAGAGCTATAAGTATTTGCCGCCGTTTCCAGGAAGCTCAGGCCAATTGCAATCGCGAAAATCGCCGCGAGGAACATGGTGTAGGTTGCCATGTGCGATGCCGGGAAAAAGAGCGTACAGCCAACGATATACAGCGTCAGGCCGGTTAATATCGCTACTTTATAGCTGGTCTTCTTAATGACCAGAGAGGCCGGAATCGCAATTAAAAAATAACCGCCATAAAACGCGCTCTGCACTAATGCCGAAGCAAAGTTACTGAGTGAGAACACGCTTTTAAATTGCGTAATCAGAATATCATTTAATGCGGCTGCGCATCCCCATAGCGGGAATAAACAGGATAACAAAATAAACTGGAACAGAGGGGTCTTATTCAGATACCCATCGGGCATCTGAATGATGTTTTTATCGTTCATAGTGCTACCTTTTACAGTGCAGGAGTGTTATTCGTTTAAGGTAAGAAACTCATTAAATTGTTCAATGCTCGGATAAGAAGATTGGGTGCCTTTTCCGGTAACGCTGAAAGCGGCGAAAAGGACGGCTTTTTTCATGGCTGTTTCCACATCGCCGCTCTGGACGTAATAGTGGGCGAAGCAGCCGATGAAGGCATCGCCTGCGCCGCTGGTATCAACAGCGTTTACGTTAAACGCCGGGACATGTACTTCCTGGTCTCGCGTCATCCACAGTGCGCCCTTTTCGCCCATGGTGACGATAATATTATTCAGCCCTTTATCCACAAGGGTACGAGCGGCAGCGCGAATACGATCGTAAGTATCCACCGGCATGCCGGTTAATATTTCCAGCTCGGTTTCATTGGGTACAAAGAAGTCGCATTTACAGGCATATGACATATCTAATTCCCGTAATGCTGGCGCCGGATTTAATAACACCTCAATGCCATGCTTTTTACCAAATTCAATGGCGTGGTAAACCGTCTCCAGCTGCACTTCCAGTTGCAGAACGATCAGCTGACATTTTTTCAAATCTTCCGCCGCGCGATCGATATCCTCCGGAGAGAGAAACTTGTTCGCGCCTTTAATGATCAGAATGCTGTTACTGGAGTTGGCATTGACGAAAATTGGCGCCACGCCGCTGCTGGTGCAGGGGACTTTTTCCACATAGGTGGTGTTAATCCCCCATGACTCGAGGTTGCGGATGGTGTTATCCGCAAAAATATCGTCGCCGACTTTGGTCAGCATCAGCACTTTGGAATTAAGCTTAGCGGCCGCAACCGCCTGGTTCGCCCCTTTACCGCCACAGCCGATTTTGAACGCCGGCGCTTCCAGGGTCTCCCCTTCTTTGGGCATCTGGTTGGTGTAAGTGATGAGATCCACCATATTGGAGCCGATAACCGCGATATCCATTTTACTACCTCTCTAAAACAATCTCACAACAATGATATTAAAATAACATTATCATGTTACTTTTGTATCATTTGTGACTAGGATCGCGATTGTAAGAACCTTTTATTGTTTATTTATTACGCAAAATACTGCGTTACCGGCACACCACAAACCACTAACAAATTCACAATTCACTGAAACCAAAAAGATTACAGTCAAAAAGACGTGAAAAAACACGCTTTTATTTCCCCGTAGTCAGACGTATAGTAATGAAGCAAAGTGATGTTCCAGCAGACACAAAAATGTTACTCAAGGAACATTCACCCGATGATCCACGGAGAAAGCGCATGGAAACCAAGCAAAAAGAACGTATTCGACGCCTGATGGAGCTGCTGAAGAAAACCGACCGAATCCATCTGAAAGACGCGGCGCGGATGCTGGAGGTTTCCGTGATGACCATTCGCCGGGACCTGAGCCAGGACGACGAACCATTACCGCTGACGCTGCTCGGCGGCTATATTGTGATGGTGAATAAACCCGCCGCGTCAGCTCAGGCGCCGCAGCCGGTCAAACGGACCCATCATCGCGACGATTTACCCGTTGCTATCCTGGCCGCCGGGCTGGTAAGTGAAAACGACCTGGTCTTTTTTGATAATGGCGCGGAAATGCCGTTGGTTATCAGCATGATCCCGGATGATATTACCTTTACCGGCATTTGCTACTCGCACCGCGTGTTTATGGCGCTCAATGAAAAGCCTAACGCCACGGCTATCCTCTGCGGCGGAACCTACCGGGCGAAAAGCGATGCCTTTTACGATGCCAATAACCCTACGGCGCTTGACTCGCTCAACCCACGGAAAGTGTTTATCTCCGCCAGCGGCGTGCATGAGCATTTCGGCGTCAGCTGGTTTAATCCCGATGACCTGGCCACCAAACGCAAAGCCATGGAGCGCGGATTACGAAAAATTTTGCTGACGCGCCATGCCCTGTTTGATGAGGTCGCCCCCGCCAGCATCGGCCCGCTCTCGACCTTTGATGTCCTGATAAGCGATCGTCCGTTACCGGCAGATTATGCCGCCCACTGCCGGAACGGTTCCGTCAAAGTGATCACCCCGGAATCAGAGGGCGATTAACCTACTCAAAAAACACCGCGATTTTGTTAAACATCGTCGGGTCGGACTGGTTGCGCGCCACCCGGGTGACATCTTCCAGTTTGTCTATCTGCGCCATCATCTGCTCCAGGCGCTGATCGTCGTTCACCAGTAGCCAGATACGGCTTTGGTCGCTGCCCTGAATCGGCAAACAGAGAATGCCCTCCACGTTAAAGGCACGACGGGCGAAGAGCCCACAGACGTGGGTCATCACGCCGGGGTGGTTGCGGACGGTGAGTTCCAGAATGACGTTATCATGTTGTTTTTGCATGGCTTATTCCCCAACCATCTCAGTATTGGCCGCACCCGGCGGCACCATCGGGTACACTTTTTGTTCTGGGTCGATGCGCACGTGGATCAGCGCCGGGCCCGGGCGGGCGATCGCCGCCTGCAGCGCGGCATGAGCATCCTCTTCGGCGTTCAGGTCGCAGGTATGCAGGCCAAAACCGGCGGCAATCTGCATAAAGTTGATGGTCCCAGGATAGGTCGCGGCAAACACGCCCTGCTTGTAGAACAGGCTCTGCTGCTGGTGTACCAGCCCCAGCGCTTCGTTGTTCATCAGGATGATTTTTACGTCTAACTGGTTTTCGGCCGCCGTCGCCATTTCCTGAATGTTCATCATCAGGCTGCCGTCGCCGGAGAAGCAGATGATTTTGCGATCCGGATTGGCCAGCGCCGCGCCGATAGCGGCGGGCAGACCAAAACCCATGGTGCCGAGGCCGCCGGAGGTCAGCCACTGGCGCGGACGGTTCAGCGGATAGGCCTGCGCGGTCCACATCTGATGCTGGCCGACGTCCGTCGTGATAATCGCGCTGTCGTCCACGCAGGCCGCCACCGCGTTAATCAGCCCGTAGTGGCTGAGCGGGTCGCCTTCGGTCGGGATAGCGCCCGGAAACTCTTTTTGCAGGTCGGCCACCAGCTGACGCCAGTCGGCGCGATCGACCGCCTCCGTTTGCGGGATCAGCTGCGCCAGCACCTCGGCGACATCGCCCTGAATCGCCACGTGCGGCTGCTTAATTTTACCGAGCTCCGCGCGGTCGATATCCACGTGAATGATGCTGGCGTTCGGGCAGAACTGCTCGGTTTTGCCAATCGCCCGGTCATCAAAACGCGCGCCAAGAACAATCAGTAAATCAGCCTCTTGCAGAATGTAGTTGGTGCTGCGCGCGCCGTGCATTCCCAGCATGCCCAGGGACAGCGGGTGCGCTTTCGGCAGCATGCCCAGCGCCATCAGGGTCATAGTGGTAGGCAGGCTGGCTTTCTCCGCAAACGTGCGTATCGCCTCTGCGGCGTTAATCGCCCCGCCGCCCAGATAGAGCACCGGACGCCTGGCGGCGTTGATCATCGCCGCCGCGTCACGCACGCTATCGGCGCTGAACTCGGGCGCGGGCGCGCGGGCGCCAGGCTCCGGCAGCACGTCGATATCGATTTCTGCGGTCTGGACATCCTTAGGAATGTCTATCCACACCGGGCCCGGGCGGCCGGACTGCGCAATGCGAAACGCATCGCTAATCACCTGCGGCAGCTCGGCGATATCGCGCACTAAGTAATTGTGTTTGGTGATGGGGATAGAGATGCCGTAGGTGTCCACTTCCTGAAACGCATCGGTGCCGATCATCGAGGCGGGGACCTGGCCGGTGATGCACACCAGCGGGATGGAGTCGAGCCTCGCGTCGGCGATGGCGGTCACCAGGTTGGTGGCGCCGGGGCCGCTGCAGGCCATGCAAACCGCCGGTTTGCCCTGCGTACGCGCCATCCCCTGGGCGATAAAACCGGCGCCCTGCTCATGACGGGCCAGCACGTGGCGAATATGTTTGCTTTGGCTCAGCGCATCGTAGAGCGGCAGCACGGTGCCGCCGGGAATACCGGTCACGGTGGTGATCCCCTGGCGCTCCAGTAAGTGAACGATTAACTGCGCGCCGGTAAAACGCGTCTTTGCGGATGTTGTGCCCGAACTTGCCATGCTCCAGTCCTTCTTCTGAGCCGACTTTCCGGGAGGCGCTTTAAACGAAAAACCCCGCCCGGTTTGCGCCGGCGGGGTTTTGGAATCGTGTGTTGTTCCGGACCCTACGGCGCATTGCCGACGACCACCACCACACGCACGACGACGACCACCGCGGCGGGTTGCGCGGTAGCTAGTAGGTTCGTGGCGTTCAGGATGGTGTTCATTAGGGACCATTGGTTGATTTATTGACTGAATTTATACAAACACAGCTTTTGTACCGGCGGCAACTGCTTTATACGCACTCGCACAAAAATGCGTTACCGATCACATTCTTTTTGTTGAGTGATGAAAATGGCCGATCCACTTTTATGTCATTCTATGAAAAGCGCAGGCGACACGCCAAAACGGATCGCCAGCTTTTTAATATGATTTAAGGTAAGCTGACGCTGACCATTAAGCACCCTGGAAACCATTGATTTACTGCCAATTTCATCCTGAAAATCAGAAATAGTCAGTTTGTGCTGATCCATAAGGGTTCTTAAAACCGCAATACCGACAGGAACAGACTCCATCTCCTGCCTTAAGGCCACTATTTCGGGTTGATTCGCTTCATAGCGGCTGATTTTGGCACATACGATATCCAGCAAAGCGCTGCGTGGCTCGTTCATGAGCAAATACTCAACCAGCTCAAGGGCTTCCTCATAATCTTTGTCGTTCGGATGTTCGCCCAGTAAGGGAACAGCCGCAACAAGAGCCTGGGTAGCTTTAATTGCATCAGCGACGATCATCATTTCTTCCCCTTAGCGCGATGTTTATCCGTAAAACGGTCATATTCCTTATGAGTAAAAACATGGCGCACATAAAACTTTTGGCTTTCAAAGAAGATGAGAGCCACCACCCTAAGATTATTATTTGCAATATCAATAATATAATGTTTATCCAGATACTTGAAGTTATCCAGCGTTGGATAGAGCTTTTTCAGTGCAGCAGGCGTCGGGCAATTTCCCTTTTCGATCACTCTCCCCAGAAGGAGTAGCTCTTCCTTGTGGTGCGGAAACGTATTTACCGCATCCAAAATAGCCTTCATTGAGATTAAATGCATATTGCATGCCTGCCGCATCCGTTGCCAATATGGCAACGATAACAGGTATTGCCAATTAGTCAACAGATAGCGCTGAATTAAGAGCGTGGCGGCGTCCCCTCTGATTACACGTTCGTCGTCGCGAAGTTTATCGATTAAAACTGGCAACAATTGTTGCCGAGATTTGTTTACAAATTAACTCAATGAATCACTGCCTGAGAGTTGTTCTGTCATTTTACTGTGGTAGATTCCACTCGCGTTTACGGCATGTGCCAGTCACATATTCTTCAATTTAAACTGCTCACAAATTATTCATCGACATGAAAAGGCATAAGAACATCAATTTGTTGTTGATGCTGGTATTGCTGGTGGCCGTCGGTCAGATGGCGCAAACCATTTATATTCCGGCAATTGCCGATATGGCGCAGGAGCTGAACGTGCGTGAAGGCGCGGTGCAGAGCGTCATGGCGGCCTACCTGCTGACCTACGGCGTCTCACAGCTGTTTTACGGCCCGCTGTCGGACCGCATCGGCCGTCGCCCGGTGATTCTGGCCGGCATGACGATTTTTATGCTGGCGACGCTTATCGCCATTACCACCCACAGCCTGACGGTGCTGATTGCCGCCAGCGCCATGCAGGGGATGGGCACCGGCGTCGGCGGCGTGATGGCGCGGACGCTGCCGCGCGATCTCTATCAGGGGACGCAGCTGCGCCACGCCAACAGCCTGCTTAATATGGGGATTCTGGTCAGCCCGCTGCTGGCGCCGCTAATCGGCGGCATGCTGGATACGCTGTGGAGCTGGCGCGCCTGCTACGCCTTCCTGCTGGTGCTGTGTGCGATAGTCACCTTCAGCATGGCGCGCTGGATGCCGGAAACCCGCCCCAGCGAGGCGCCGCGCACGCGGCTAATCACCAGCTACAAAACGCTGTTCGGCACCGGCGCGTTCAACTGCTATCTGCTGATGCTGGTTGGCGGCCTGGCGGGGATTGCGGTGTTTGAAGCCTGCTCCGGAGTGCTGATGGGCGCGGTGCTCGGCCTTAACAGTATGACGGTCAGTATCCTGTTTATTCTGCCGATCCCGGCGGCGTTTTTAGGCGCATGGGTCGCCGGACGACCGAACAAAGCCTTCCCGACCCTGATGTGGCAGTCGGTCGTCAGCTGCGTAGCGGCCGGGTTGATGATGTGGATCCCCGGACTGCTCGGCGTGATGACCGTCTGGACGCTGCTGATCCCGGCCGCGCTGTTCTTCTTCGGCGCCGGGATGCTGTTTCCGCTGGCGACCAGCGGCGCAATGGAGCCGTTCCCGTTCCTCGCCGGCACCGCCGGGGCGCTGGTGGGCGGCCTGCAGAACATCGGCTCCGGCGTGCTCGCCTGGCTCTCCGCGATGCTGCCGCAGACCGGACAGGCCAGCTTAGGCCTGCTGATGACCCTGATGGGGCTGCTGATCCTGCTGTGCTGGCTGCCGCTGGCGTCGCGCTTTAGCCAGAAGCAGCAGACGATTTAGTCGGGTTCGCCAGCCCCTGAAGCCAGCTGATAAAAGCGTCTATCTTCGGCCACTGCCGCCCCGGCAGGGTCGAAATGTAGTAATACTGGTGGCACTTGAGCGTCAGCTCGCCGAAGGGCGCCACCAGCTCTCCGCTGTCGAGGCGTTTTTGTACCAGCCGCTGGCGTCCCATCGCCACGCCGACGTGGTTAATCGCCGCAATCACCGCTAAATCCGAACGATCGAAACCGATGCCTGCCGATTGCGGCAGCGCTATTCCCGCATGCTGGGCCCAGCTGCTCCACTCGTCGGTACCCGAGTCGTGGCTCCAGGCCTGCCGGTCGTGCAGCAGTGTGCAGTGGCGGAGATTATCCGGGTGGCGCAGCAGCTCGTAGGTACGGGCATACTGCGGGCTGCAAACCGGCAGGATGGCCTCATCCATCAGAAAATGGTGGTTCAGATGCGACGAAGGGGTATCGTCAAAGTAGAGCGCCAGATCGATGCCGCTGCGCTGTAAATTGACGTCATCGTTCCCGGTCAGCATGGTCAGCGATATCGCCGGATAACGGCGGGTAAAATCCCCCAGCGCGGGCACCAGCCAGCACTGCGCGATGGACGGGCGACAGTAAACCGTCAGCGTGCCGGACAGCTCCTGATTTTTGATATCCAGCACCTCCTGGTTCAGCGCATCCAGCGACGCCTTCACCGCCCAGAACACCCGCTTTCCCTCTCGCGTCAGCTCCACCTTACGGTGGGAACGCACAAAGAGCTGTATGCCCAGCTCATCTTCCAGCTGATTGATGCGGTGGCTGATGGCGCCTGGCGTCAGCGACAGCTCATCCGCCGCCAGCGCAAAAGACTCGTGCCGCGCAGCCACCTCGAAGGTATAGAGTTTCGACAGCTGCCAGCCGTTCAGCAGGCGGTTTCTGACATCAGTGGCCACATCCATAACGCTCTCCCCAGCGGTTTTTTTCTGCGGTGATTGTAAAAAAGGCAGGCCAAATACGCAGCAAAAAGATGAAAAATATTGAGGCAAAGCAAAAATACACCGCGATTTTAGAGCCGCATCACCATTTTGATTCAACTTAATTCACCTGAGTGACGAATTTCATCGTTTGTCAGCTGACGTCGTTTTTCTGTCCAATAGGGGCAGACTACACACAGGCAAGGTGGGATATGGAATCGCAAATTTGGGTTGTGAGCACTCTGCTTATCAGCATCGTGTTGATTGTATTGACCATTGTAAAATTTAAATTACACCCGTTTCTGGCGCTGCTGCTGGCGAGCTTCTTCGTTGGCGCAATGATGGGCATGAGCCCGATTGCGATGGTCAACGCCATCGAGGAGGGGATCGGCGGCACGCTGGGCTTCCTCGCGGCGGTGATCGGCCTGGGAACGATTCTCGGTAAAATGATGGAAGTGTCCGGCGCGGCGGAGCGCATCGGCCTGACGCTACAGCGCTGCCGCTGGCTGTCGGCAGACGTCATTATGGTGCTGGTGGGGCTTATCTGCGGCATCACGCTGTTCGTCGAAGTGGGCGTGGTGCTGCTGATCCCGCTGGCGTTTTCTATCGCCAAAAAGACCCATACCTCGCTGCTGAAGCTGGCTATTCCGCTGTGCACCGCGCTGATGGCCGTTCACTGCGTCGTGCCGCCGCACCCGGCGGCGCTGTATGTCACCAACAAGCTCGGCGCGGACATTGGCACCGTTATCGTCTACGGTCTGCTGGTCGGCCTGATGGCGTCGCTGGTCGGCGGGCCGCTGTATCTGAAGCTGCTCGGCAACCGTCTGCCGTTTAAAACGGTCCCTGCGGAGTTTGCTAACCTTGAAGTGCGCGAGGAGTCCTCGCTGCCGTCGCTGGGCGCAACGCTGTTTACCGTCCTGCTGCCGATCGGCCTGATGCTGGTGAAAACCATCGCCGAGCTGAACATGGCGAAAGGCGGCTCGCTGTATATGCTGCTGCAGTTTATCGGTAACCCGATAACCGCAATGTTTATCGCCGTCTTCGTGGCCTACTACATTCTGGGGCTGCGGCAGAAAATGGGCATGAGCATCCTGCTCAAGCATACCGAGAACGGCTTTGGCGCTATCGCCAATATCCTGCTGATCATCGGCGCAGGCGGCGCGTTCAACGCCATTCTCAAGGGCAGCGGCCTGGCGGATACGCTGGCGGTGATTTTGTCCGGTATGCATATGCACCCGATTTTGCTCGCCTGGCTGGTGGCGCTTATCCTGCACGCCGCGGTAGGCTCCGCGACGGTCGCCATGATGGGCGCCACGGCTATTGTCGCGCCGATGCTGCCGCTGTATCCGAACGTCAGCCCGGAGATCATTACCATCGCCATCGGCTCTGGCGCCATTGGCTGCACCATCGTAACGGATTCCCTGTTCTGGCTGGTGAAGCAATATTGCGGGGCAACCCTCAATGAGACCTTCAAGTACTATACGACGGCAACCTTTATTGCCTCGATACTGGCGCTGGCCGCAACATTCCTGCTTTCTTTCATCATCTGAGCGCAAAGAGACGTATTATGAACAACGCTGAAATGACTACCTTACTGGCTAACTATCCTCTGGTGGAGGATCTGGTCGCCCTGAAGGAGACCACCTGGATTAACCCCCGCGCCACGACGCTTGTCGAAGGGCTGCCCGCCGTGGGGTTAACCGAAGCGGACGTCCAGGACGCGCATGCCAGGCTGGAACGTTTTGCGCCTTACCTGGCGCAGGCGTTTCCCGAAACCGCGGCGACAAACGGTATTATCGAATCTGAGCTGGTGGCCATTCCGGCCATGCAGCGCAGGCTGGAAAAAGAGTATGGCGCCCCGCTTCCCGGCACGCTGCTGCTGAAAAAAGACAGCCATCTGCCGATCTCCGGCTCCATCAAAGCGCGCGGCGGGATTTATGAAGTGCTGGCGCACGCCGAAAAGCTGGCGCTGGAAGCAGGCCTGCTCAACGTTGAGGACGACTACAGCATCCTGCTGGAGCCGCGCTTCAAAGACTTCTTCAACCAGTACAGCATCGCAGTAGGCTCGACAGGCAACCTGGGGATGTCCATCGGCATTATGAGCGCCCGTATCGGCTTTAAGGTGACGGTGCATATGTCGGCTGACGCCCGCGAATGGAAAAAAGCCAAACTGCGCAGCCACGGCGTCACGGTGGTGGAATACGAGCAGGATTACGGCGTCGCGGTTGAGCAGGGGCGCAAAGCGGCGGAGTCCGACCCGAACTGCTTCTTTATCGACGACGAAAACTCCCGCACGCTGTTCCTCGGCTATGCGGTGGCCGGGCAGCGCCTGAAGGCGCAGTTTGCGCAGCAGGGGCGCGTTGTTGATAGCGAGCACCCGCTGTTTGTCTACCTGCCCTGCGGCGTCGGCGGCGGACCTGGCGGCGTGGCCTTCGGCCTGAAGCTGGCGTTTGGCGATGACGTGCATTGCCTGTTTGCCGAGCCGACGCACTCGCCGTGCATGCTGCTGGGCGTCTATACCGGGCTGCATGACGGTATCGCGGTTCAGGATTTAGGCATTGATAACCAGACGGCGGCCGATGGTCTGGCGGTGGGACGCGCCTCCGGGTTTGTCGGCCGGGCGATGGAGAAACTGCTCGACGGCTTCTACACCCTGGACGATCAGACGATGTACGACATGCTCGGCTGGCTGGCGCAAGAAGAGGGCATTCGCCTTGAGCCTTCGGCGCTGGCGGGTATGGCGGGCCCGCAGCGGGCAGGCACAGGGCTGGCGGGCGCGCATGCGCCGCAGGCGACGCACCTGGTCTGGGCCACCGGCGGCGGTATGGTGCCGGAAGACGAGATGGCGCGCTATCTGTCCCGCGGCCGCTAAATCGGCTGTTGGCGCAGCATCACCATCAGCTCCACCGGTGAGCGATGCTGCGCCAAAAGATCACGCATAACGCGCATATAGGGCGCGCTCCAGGTGAAAAAATCCTGATAGCCTTCACAGAGCGCGCTGCGCCCGTTCGCCAGCCGGTGTTTAGGGCAATCGCCGTTACACAGCCTGAGCGCCGGACAGCGCTGGCACACTTCTGGAAGCGTGCTTTTTTTCATCTCGCCAAAGGTGATAGCATCAGGGCTGCAGTTTAGATCGGTTAGCGTCGTCTGATGCAGATTGCCCAACCGGTGTTCAGGCGTTACGTAGTGATCACACTGGTAAACATCGCCATTGGCCTCCAGCGCAAACGCATGGCCACAGGTTTCGCCAAGGGAACACATCTGCGCGGGATAGCCACTCCACACGCCGAGCGTAGAGTCAAAAAGCTGTACGTAAACGCGGCCGACGTCCTCCCTTACCCAAACCGTAAACACCGCCCGCAGAAAATCCCCCCACCCTTTAGCCGTAACCGATAGCGCATCGGGCTGCTGTTCCGCATCCAGCTCAAGCAGCGGAATAAACTGAATAAACGGCGTGCCGAGCTGGCGCAAATAGCGGTACAGGCGCTGAGGCTGCTGGCTATTGTGGCGGTTGATGACCGTCAGCAGGTTGAACGCCACGCCGTGGCGGCGAAGCCGCTCGATTGCCGCCATCACCTGATGGTGTGTCGGCCTGCCGCTACGGCTCTGGCGATAACGGTCGTGCAGCTCGGGTGGGCCATCGAGGGAGATACCCACCAGCCAGTCATGCTCTTTGAGAAAACGGCACCACGCGTCGTTAAGCAAAATACCGTTAGTCTGCAGCGCGTTATGAATACGCTTGCCATGGCCGTACTGCTGCTGCAGTTCGACAACCCGGTGAAAAAAGTCGAGGCCGCACAGCGTCGGCTCGCCGCCCTGCCAGGCAAACTGAACGTCCTCGCCCGGCTGCGCGGCAATCTGCTGGCGAATGAACAGCGTCAGCGTGGCGTCATCCATCATCGCGTATTGCGGTTTATCGAGATAAAAACAGTAGCGGCAGCGGAGGTTACAGCGTGAACCTGCCGGTTTGGCCATAACGTGACATCCTGTCATGCGAGTCCTTGTACAAATAAAATGAGTTGCCGGAGATGTGTTACAGAAAACAGTAATGCGAGGGAAAGCACTGCGAGGGAGATCAAAAATTTATCACGCACTGCGCGAGGCTGGGCGAAATCGCTGCGCGTGACGTCCATCAGGTTGCGGTGGCGGGTGTAGCGCCAGAGGATCAGCGCGACCACCGCCAGCACCCCGAGCGATAGCCAGAACGGCAGCCCCGCCCGGTGCCAGCTGTGTTTTATCGCCAGCGCCATCAGCGCGCCATAGCCCAGCAGCGTGCGAAACCAGGCAAGCGAGGTGCGTTCAGGCTGAAGGCCGGGGTCGCTCTCCCGCCGCGCCTTCCGGTTAGCCGCCATACAGCACCAGCGCCATCACCACCGCCGCCACGATCAGCAAAGTAACGCTAATCACCAGCAGGCCGCGGGTATAGGGCAGATCCTCCTTCAGACGCATCGCCTTTTCGTTGTTCAGCCAGCGCAGATAGCCGTAGACGGCCAGGGCGCCGGCAAACAGGCACAGGAGTAGCGCCAGCACTTCGCGAATCAGCGGCGTGGCGAAATCAGGCGCCAGCTGATCGAGGCCGACGCCTGCCGCCAGAAAGCCGAGAGCGGTGCGGATCCACGCGAGAAACGTGCGTTCATTGGCCAGCGAAAAGCGGTAGTCCGGCGCTTCGCCGAGGCGAGAAATGTTCATTTGCGCTTCCTGTCGGTCACTCAAAATTTCTGCGTTTTGTCCTCTACCTTAACACCCCGCGTCGGCAGCCCGGTATCGTAATCGCGTACCACTGGCGAATAGCCGTCCTCGGGTCGCGGTCGAAAGGCCCCCATCCAGCGGGGGGCGGCGTCGGTACGCCATGGCCGCATGCTCCATTGATAGGTCCGAAACGGATCGCGGATAACGTCCATATAGTCCAGCAGGCTGTCGTGAAGCTGATTACGCACTGAGGCCACGCGCTCGTCGTCGATAAGGTTAGTGAGTTCGTCCGGGTCGTGCCACCTGTCGTACAGCTCATCGCTGGTAAACAGGTTCAGCACCAGCTTCCAGCGATCGGTGACCCAGCACCGCACCGGAATAAAGCCGCCGAAGCTGTCGTGTTCGATTTCATAGCGGTTAAATTCGACCATCACCCCACGATCCGCCCTCGCCTGCAGGATATTCTCGCCCGGCAAAATGTCCGGCTGATGAATACCCGCCAGCGCCATCAGCGTCGGCAGCAGGTCAATATGGCTGACCGGTGTCTCCACTTCGGCCGGTTGCCCAAGAGGCGGACGCATAATCAGCGGGATGCGGGTGATATCGTCATACATCGCCGCGCCTTTACTGATAAGCCTGTGGGCGCCCATCATTTCACCGTGGTCAGAGGTATAGATAATCCACGTGTTTTCCCGCTGTTCCAGCGTCAGCGCGTTCACAACGCGGCCTATCTGGTCATCGACAAAATCGTTGCAGGCAAAATACATCGGATGATGGTAGAGGGCGTCTTCGCCGACCGGAGATGGCATTGCCTGCGCCCACAGGCGGTGATGCTGCGGTTTATCGCGCAGATCGTCCCGCCCTTTGTCGCCAAGATCGTAATAAAAGTCCTGATATTTTTGCAGATACTCTGCCGGACAGGTGAAAGGGTGATGCGGTTCATCGTAGGAAACAACCAGCAGAAATGGCTCGTCAGCACGTTCAGAGCGGGCGAGATAGTCCACGGCCCGGTTGCTGATGCGGTGTGCCCAGGTAAAGGTGTCATCGATATGATGACGCTCAAGATCCTCCAGGCAGTTCAGTCCGTTACGCCAGAGGCTAATCTGTTCCTCGCTCAGCTCGGCGAGGTAGTTCGCGCCGTCATACCAGAACTCTGCGTCCCACTCCGGCGGACAGACGCCGGTACCGAAATAATCATGCCCGTCGAGGTGCCATTTACCGATATAGCAGGTGCGGTAACCCGCATCCTTAAAATAGCGCCCCATGGTGGAGATATTGCGCCCAGGCGCCACGTTATTGGTCCACGGTCCTGACTGGTTCGCGTAGATGCCGGTAAACAGCCCGGCGCGAGCGGGCGTACACACCGGCGAACAGGTAAAGGCGGAGTTAAAGCGGATCCCCTCCGCCGCCAGCTTATCAATATGATTAGTGTTCAACGGCTTACCGCTGTAGCACCCCACCATATTAGTAGCCTGGGTGTCGGTCATGATAAAGAGAAAATTGGGACGTTTCATAGCGGGTCCTTAGCATTAGCAACACAGGTCGCCGATGGGTCATAGCGGTGCCGCCAGCTATCAATAAGCAGATAGATGACCACCAGGGCCGTGATGCTGTAGCTGAAAATGGCCAGCCAGCGCGTGCTATAGCCGCCAAACTGCGCCAGACCGGAATAAACGCCAACCATCGCGAACAGGACGCCAATTGACGCGATTTTGACGTTTTTCCACGGTTTCATGTCCACCGCAAAAGCATCATGGAACTTAAATGGCGTTGCGCGTGGCTTCACTGCTCCAATAACCAGCATCACCACTACATTGATGCAGAAGGTGCAGGCCAGTACGTACAGAAAATGGATATCAAACTTCACCAGATAATTAATGGTGATATAGCTAACGATACCGAGCCCCATCGCCACCTTCGCCGCCAGCGCGGGGATGCGCGGAAAGAAGAAACCCATGATGATGATGGTTACCAGCGGAACGTTGTAGATACCGTTTAGCTGTTTCATCCAGCTGTACAGCCCCTGCGGGGCATTCGCTATCCATGGAGCGACCAGAACCGAGACAGCCGCAACCACAAATCCGAAACGGCGACCGACGGTTACCAGCTGCGCGGGCGTTGCCTGCTCATTGATCACGCGGCGATAAATACCCATGCTGAACAGCGTCGACGCGCTGTTGAGAAAACCGCAAAATGCGCTAATGATGGCGCCGAATAATACCGCGCTAAAGAAACCGACCAATGGCAACGGCATCACCCGGTTCACCAGCGCCGGATAGGCCATATCAGCCCTGGGTAAGTCCTGAAACAGGTGGAAGGCGATAACCCCGGGCAGTACCAGAATCAGCGGGTCGAGCATTTTGAGCACGGCGGTCAATAGCGCGCCTTTTTGTCCTTCCGCCAGGCTTTTCGACGCCAGAGTACGCTGCACAATGCCCTGATTCGTACACCAGTAAAAGGTGTTCACCAGGATAAGTCCGGTAAACGCCGCGCCGATGGGCAGCGGGTCCGAGTGGCTACCGACAGAGTTGAGCAGCTGGCTGTGATCGCGGGTCAGCTTGCTTATCCCGCTGGAAAAGCTGCCGTTTCCCATGGCCAGCAGGCCAAAGAACGGTACCAGCAATCCGCCTATCGTCAACCCAATGCCGTTAATCACATCGGCCACAGCAATTGCGCGCATGCCGCCAACCACGGCGTACAAAATGCCGCATCCCCCTAAAACCATAACCATGATCCAGATAGCCGCCCCCTGCGAAACACTAAACGTCTCAGTCACATGGAACATGCTGTTAAACGCCAGCGCGCCGGAATAGAGAATAATCGGCAGAAAGCAGACGCCTGTGGCAATCAGGAAACAGAAATCGATGAAGATGCGGGTAGTTTTGTCATAGCGTTCTTCCAGAAAGTCGGGAATGGTGGCAATACCGCGCCGCAAATAGCGCGGCAAAAAAATCAGCGCCAGGAAAATCAGCGTGACGGCGGAAGTGACTTCCCAGCCCATCACTGACATACCGCTTTTGTATGCCTGTCCGGACAAACCGACCAACTGCTCGGTGGACAGATTGGTGAGCATCAGCGATGCCGCAATCACCGGCGCTTTTAACGATCGTCCCGCCAGAAAATACCCCTGTTGGGAAGCGGTATCCTGTTTTCGTACTTTCCACCAGGTAATGACGGCGACCAGCAATGTAAATGCTATAAAGCTCACAATTTGTTGAATGTTCATCTTGCAGCCCTTAATGATTTATTATGATGGATACGGCTTGCGAAGATAATTAGTCACCGGAGAATTAAAATGAATGGAAAAAGTGATATTTCGCATGTAAAAAACGAAACCACCTATAACATTCCCTTAGTTCTTGATGAAAATGTGATCTCTAGCGGTATTTCTCTTATATCTTTGTGGCATACGCTGGCCGACGAAAGTTATAACGTGATCTGGCCACGGGATAAGAAAAAACCACTCATTCCGAACTCCTGGGTTGCGGTCTACACCCTGCAAGGGTGCGGCAGGCTGTACCTGCGGGATGGTCGTGATATAACGCTTAATGGAAACTGTATTATCTTCCTGAAACCCATGGATATTCTTTCTTATCACTGCGCAGGACTACTCTGGGAGCAATACTGGATGGAATTTACCCCCACCAGCGTCATGGAAATTCCGCTATTGCAGACAGGTATAATATATAATGGTGATGTATTTAATCAGGAATTAATGGATGTCACTGCGCTAATCGCCAGTAAAATTCCGCTAAAAAATAATCTGGCAGTCGCTTTCCTCACTAAAATGATATATCAATGGATTTGTCTTATTTCAGAAAATGCCCAGAAAGACAGCCAGATTATTCGCATGGAAAAATTACTCTCGGTATTACACGGCGATCTGCAAAAAAACTGGAGCGTCAGTGAGATGGCGCTGCATATGCAGTGCAGCGAACAGTATTTACGCCGCCTCTTTTTGCGCTACACCGGTAAAACGCCAAAGGAGTACTATCTTGACGCCAGACTGGATCTGGCGCATTCCCTGCTGCGCCAGGAGGGCATGACGGTGGGTAAGACGGCGGATATGCTGAACTTCTTTGACCCTTTTCACTTTAGCAAAGCATTTAAACGCCGATTCGGCAGGGCGCCCTCCGACCTTCTGAAGGCGCCTGGCCGCGAATCAATCCCTTAGCCCATCCCCCAGAACACCACCGCCAGCAGCTGCGGGGTGATGATGCGCAGAAACATCACCAGCGGGTACACCGTGGCGTAAGAGAGCGCGGCCGCGCCGCTGGTGGCGTGCAGGTTATTGGCGAACGCCAGCGCCGGTGGGTCGGTCATGGACCCGGCCAGCATGCCGCACAGCGTCAGATAGTTCATCTTCGCGAATATTCGCGCCAGAATCCCTACCGTTAGCAGCGGAATCGCCGTAATAAAGATACCGTAACCGACCCAGCTCAGACCGTCGCCCTGGGTCAGCGTAGCGATAAAGTCTCCGCCGGATTTAAGGCCGACCACCGACAGAAACAGCACAATGCCCAGCTCGCGCAGCGCGAGGTTAGCGCTCGGCGGCATAAACCAGTACAGCTTACCGATGCTGCCGATACGCCCAAGGATCAGCGCCATAATCAGCGGCCCGCCCGCCAGCCCGAGCTTCAGCGCCACCGGGAAGCCGGGAATAAACAGCGGCACCGAACCCAGCAGCACGCCGAGGCCGATACCGATAAACACCGGCAGCATCTGCACCTGCTGCAGCTTTTGCTGGGCGTTGCCTACCTCTGCCGCTACCGCGTCGATAGACGCCGGGCGTCCCACCAGATTGAGGATATCGCCAAACTGCAGGCTGGCTTCGCTGCTGGCCACCAGTTCGACGCCCGCGCGGTTAAGCCGGGAAATCACCACGTCATAGCGCTGCTTGAAGTGCAGATCGCGGATTTTTTTCCCCAGCACCTTCTCGTTGGTCACCACCACGCGCTCGACGCGTAAATCCGTGCCCCGCGTGGACAGCGAGGTATCCACCTCTTTGCCGATCACCAGCTGCGCGTTATGTAAATCAGCCGGCTGCCCCACCAGGTGCAGCAGGTCGCCGGTCTGGATCAGGGTTACGGGCGACGGCACCATCAGCGTGTCATCGCGTTTGAGCCGCGAGCAGATGATTTTATCGCTATTGAGGACCGGCACATCCTGAATGGCGAGGTTATTGAGGTTCGGATTCTCGACGCGGATGTTGATAGTCTGCAGGTGCGCATGCCCGTTGCCCGCATGCTCGTCAAACTGCTGCGCCTCTTTTTCGACGTTGATGCGAAAAAACAGGCGTACCAGCCACATGGTCAGCAGAATGCCGCAGATGCCGAACGGATAGGCCATGGCGTAGCTCATACCCATCTGGTCGACCACCGCGAACGGCTGGCCGAGATCGCGCAGAATCTGCTGCCCGGCGCCCAACGCCGGCGTGTTAGTGACCGCCCCGGAGAAGATACCCAGTACAACGGGAAGCGGGATTGCAAAAAGCTTATGCAGCACCGCCGTGACCAGCCCGCCAAGAATGACGATCAGAATGGCGAAGAGGTTGAGCCGCAGTCCGGAGACCCGCAGAGAGGCAAAAAACCCCGGTCCCACCTGAATGCCTATCGTGTAGACGAACAGGATCAGGCCGAACTCCTGGATGAAGTGCAGCATCGGGCTGCTGAGGGCTATCCCGGCCTGCTCAACAAAATGCCCGACAATGATGCCGCCAAACAGCACCCCGCCAATGCCAAACCCCACGCCGCGAATCTTAACATTGCCAATCCACAGCCCGACCACCGCGACCAGCGCCAGCACGCTGACGGTCAATGCTATATCACTCATACTATTTTCCCTGTGAATAACATTATTGTTATCGAGGATTCTGGCAGAACGCGTTAACGATGTATGGATCGCGGCGCACAAAAAAGCCCCGCCGAAGCGGGGCTTGATCATGATTGCTCGTTAGCTGTGCAGCGCCGGGCGCTCGCTAATGGCGATCCGTTGCGGAGCGATGGCCTCAGGCTCGTTGCGGGTCAGGTCGATATGCAGCAGACCGTTAGTGAAGGTCGCGCCCGTGACTTCCATATGCTCAGCCAGCGTAAAGCTCAGGCTGAACGGCTGGGTGACCAGCCCCTGGTGCAGCCATTTTGGCTCGGCTTCCGGTTTTACCGGCGAACCATTGATCGTCAGGCGGGTGCCTTCGAGCTGGACGTCTAAATCTTCCTGGCGGAATCCGGCCAAAGCCAGCGTGATGCGGTAGTGGTTATCGTCGCTTTTTTCGATGTTGTACGGCGGGAAACCCTGGGCCTCACCGGTATTCAGCATGGCGTTCGCCAGTTTGTCGAAGCCAATCCACTGACGCAGCATGGGGGATAAATCGTAGTTACGCATGATGTTTCTCCTTCTGAGAAGCGAGTAGTGTCCTGCAAGCCTCGCGGCTCGCATATGCTCCCTTACGGCAAGCATGTGGTGTCAGGGCGGCGGCACCGCCACCCAACGGGAATCAGTTAATTTCGATGCGGCGCGGCTTGTTCGCTTCCGGAATGACGCGCTGCAAATCGACATACAGCAGGCCGTTGACCAGGTTAGCGCCCTTCACGTGGATGTTTTCCGCTAACTGGAATTTGCGCTCAAAGTTGCGCTCGGCAATGCCCTGGTAAAGATAAGTACGCTCTTTTTGCTCGGCGGCATGGGCGCCTTTTACCACCAGCAGGTTGTCCTGGGCGGTAATTTCCAGCTCGCTTTCGGCGAAGCCGGCCACCGCAATAGCGATGCGGTAATGGTTTTCGTCCACCAGCTCAACGTTGTACGGAGGGTAGCCGCCATTACTCTGGCTCTGGTTGTTTTCCAGCAGGTTAAACAGGCGGTCAAAACCAATCGCAGAACGGTACAGCGGGGAAAGATCGAAGTTACGCATAATAAAAAGCTCCTGAAATCAGCGAGAATTTACTGACCTTCCACAATGGACAGGTCGAAAGCGCCCGGAACACCCATCTGGCGAGTTCCTCTGGTGGGCCACATTACTAAAGTGGGTTTACCGGAACGTTTTTCAAGGGAATCGGTCTTACTTTTTTTGCACTTTCTGGCGTAACGCTTAGACTGGTATGCAGCACGAAAGGCCAAACTGCGACAGCAGCCACAGTGCAGCGATTCAGGGCTATTTATTTTTGTAGCGGGCCGCTATAACCCGATGGATGGGCAAACAGCAACAATGATAACAACGCGATGAAAAACGATCTGTTAAAGCTGACGGTCTTCTCCGGCATGGTGATGCTGGGAGGATGTTCAAGCGTGATGTCACATACTGGCGGAAAAGAAGGAACGTATCCGGGCATGCGCGCCAGCGCGACGATGCTGGGCGATGACGACACCAACTGGGGCACCAAATCGCTGGTGGCGCTGGATATGCCGTTTACAGCGGTGCTGGATACGCTGCTGCTGCCCTGGGATATGTTCCGTACCGATACCTCGGTAAGATCGCGCGTGGAAAAGAGCGAACGCGATACGATGGCGACCAACGCGGTGATCCCGCCAGCCGCAGGGCCGGTGCAATAAGCTAGCGCTGTGTCGGCGCGACCCACAGCTGCCGATAGCCGTCGACGTCCTCCATCCACGCGATAAGCGCCCCGTCAGGCGAAAAGACTACCGCATCCGCTGAAGGCGGATTTTCGCGATCGGTCGTCAAAAAGGTTATCTCTCCCGTTTCCACGTCGCACAGCGCGAGGCGATTTTCCAGCACAAACCCCAGCCATTTCCCCGACGGATGCCAGTTAAACGCGGACTGTACGCCGCTCGCTGTCGTCACCTGACGAAGATTTTCGCCCTGCGGTGAAATGCACCACAGCTGCGCCACGCCGTTATCGTCGCGCATTAAAAAGGCCAGCGTATCACCCTGCGGGTTGCTCCGGACCCAGTGACGGGGCTGGCTCACCAGCCCCGGATATCGGTTCTGATGGGTAAAGGTTAAACGACGCTGCATCACGCCCGCAGGCGGCGCTGGCATCGTCTGTGGCGTTCCCTGCAGCGGCGTAGCGCCTGCGCATTTCCAGCCCGGCTCATCCTTCGGCAAATCAACAATAAACAGCTCAGGCACTTTTTCGCCCCGGGCAGAGAGGGTATCGCCGATAAACGCCAGCCGGTCGTTGCCCACCCAGCCCTCTTCATAGGCGCGGTTGATGTCATCGCTGCCCGGCGCAGGCGTCGGCGTAGTGCGGCTGACCAGCACGCACCATCGGCTACCGCCGTAGTTTCGCGGATGGGCCCCCGCCGGAGAAACCGGGCCATACGGCACGGCGACGCCGACATTGCGTAAATCCAGCGCCGGGTCGCGCTCGTGCAGCACATGATCGTTATAGGTAAAGCTTACCCGCCGCCCGTCAGGGCTGAACACGTGAACATGGCTGCCGCCGCGCAGCGCGCCGGGCGTGTAGGGCGCGGTGATATCCATCGCATCGAGATTGCTCGTCTGGCCATTGTGCGCAATCACCCCCTGACGATGGTGAAAATCGTACTGCCAGTCAGCATCAGGGTTTTCAGGGCCGCGGATAAAAACGTATTGCTCTTCCGCAGGATGAACGGTCACCACGCCGACATGCGCGCCGTTGATGGCGCGATAAATAACCTCAACCTCGCCCGTAGTGACATTTACTCGCTCAATGGTTTCGCCGGTAAATGAGGCTCCGGAGGGGCGGACGTCATAAACCAGCCACTGGCCGTCTGGCGTCCAGGTGTTGATATTGGTGAGCTGATGATGGCGGGGAGCAAAGGTGACTTGTTGCATGGCGATACCCTGATGCGCAGTTATCGCATCAGGGTAAAACATCGCGGGGATTTAGCCTACACGTTTCACGTCGCCCACCAGCAAGATGTAGGAGAGCGCGCCGATCAGCGCGACCGCGGAGATGTAGACGAGCGCCGGGCCGAAGCCATAATCCTGCGCCAGGTAGCCAATTACCAGCGGCACGGTGATACCGCCCAGGCCGCCGACGAAGTTGAACACGCCGCCGGTCAGGCCAATCAACCGCATCGGTGCCAGAGACGACACCAGCGACCAGGTGATGGAAGCGAAGCCGTTACCGAAGAACGCCACCGCCATCAGGGTCATAATCCATACCGGATCGTTGGTGTAGTTGGCGCCCATGATGCAGGTGGAGATCAGCAGGCCGCAGATAATCGGCGTTTTACGCGCTACACCCAGCGAGACGCCTTTTTTCACCAGCTTATCGGCCAGCCAGCCGGAAAGCAGAACGCCGAAGAACGCCGCGAGGAATGGCACGGTGGTCATAAAGCCCGCCTTCAGCGCGGTAATGCCCTTTTCCTGGGTCAGATAGTTCGGGAACCAGGTCAGGAAGAACCACAGAGTCGAGGTGACGGCAAACTGCCCGAGATAAACACCCACCAGTTTACGGTGGAAGACCAGCTTCCAGTCCGCTTTGGTCAGCGGCTGGCGCGCCTCTTTTTTCACTGGCGCATCGCCATCCACCAGGCCACCACCGTCACGGATGTAGTCCAGTTCAGCTTTAGTGATGCTTTTAGTCAGACGCGGCGGCTGGTAAACCTTGAACCAGATAAACGACCAGATAATGCCTATCCCACCAGTGACGATAAACACCCAGTGCCAGCTCAGCAGCTCCTGGATCCAGATCAGCAGCGGCGTCAGGAACGCCAGTCCGACAAACTGCCCGGAAGTGTAGAAACCAACGGCAGAGGCACGCTCATGCTCCGGGAACCAACTGGTCACCATACGGTTGTTGGTCGGGAACGCTGGCGCTTCGAAAATTCCGGTAATGGCGCGCAGGCCAATTAGCGACATCAGCCCGGTAGCAAAGCCCTGGCACAGGGTGGCCACGGACCAGCCTAAAATGGCGATGAAATAGGTCAGGCGCGAACCCACGCGGTCAAGGAACCAACCGCCGGGGATCTGACACAGCGTATAAAGCCAGGCAAACGCCGAAAAGACGTAGCCCATTTCCGCTTTGGTAATACCAAACTCTTCCTGAATATGAGCCGATGCCACGGCCAGGTTGGCGCGGTCGACATAACAAATAACCACGGTGATAAAGATCATAATCAGCGTCAGATAACGGCGACGCCCGGTTTTTGTAGCGGTAACTGGAATATCCATGCAATCTGTCTCCAGATTTTGGGCATAGCGAAGCCGCTCACCATGCCCTGTAATTTACAGAGGGTTATATTTTTGTAGGTAAGGTTTTTTCCGGTGGCGCAGTATTTACCGGCGAGTTACCACTCGGCTACAGATCCATCTTCATGACGCCATAACGGGTTACGCCAGTCCGGCGCATTTTTACTCAGCTCAATGACTTTGGCTTCGTCAATATCCACGCCAAGGCCCGGCTTCATTAACGGTTTAAAGAAACCGCCTTCCATGCTGAAGTCTTCTTTGTTTTTCACAAAATCGAGCAGTTCCGCGCCCTTGTTATAGTGAATGCCCATGCTCTGTTCCTGGAACACGGCATTACGGGAGACAAAGTCCACGTGCAGGCAGGCGGCCAGCGCGATCGGCCCAAGCGGACAATGCGGCGCCAGCGCCACATCGTAAGCTTCCGCCATTCCGGCAATTTTGTAGCATTCGGTGATACCGCCTGCGTGGGAGAGATCCGGTTGCAGAATGGCAATGCCGCCCGCTTCCAGCACACGTTTGAACTCGAAGCGCGAGAACATACGTTCACCCGCCGCGATTGGAATATGGGTCTGTTCAGCCAGTTTCGGATAGTATTCCGCCTGCTCTGCCAGCACCGGCTCTTCGATAAACAGCGGACGATAAGGTTCAAGCTCTTTAATCAGTACCTTGGCCATCGGCGCGCTGACGCGGCCGTGGAAATCCAGGCCAAACTCAATCTCATTGCCAAAAGCCTCGCGGATTTGCGCCACGGTGTTCACCGCACGGTCTACCGCGCGTGAGTTGTCGATGATGCCCATCTCTTCGCAGCCGTTCAGCTTGAAAGTATCGAAACCGATGCCGCACAGCTGCTTAATACCGTCGATCACTTCCGCGGGACGGTCGCCGCCCACCCAGCTGTAGGCTTTGATTTTATCGCGCACCAGGCCGCCCATCAGCTGCCAAACCGGCGCATTCAGCACTTTACCTTTGATATCCCACAGCGCCTGGTCGATACCGGCGATGGCGCTCATCAGGATCGGGCCACCACGGTAGAAGCCCGCGCGGTACATCACCTGCCACAGGTCGTTAATACGCGCCGGATCCTGGCCAATCAGGTATTCGCCCAGTTCATGCACAGCCGCTTCAACGGTGCGCGCACGCCCTTCAATCACCGGCTCGCCCCAGCCAACAACGCCTTCGTCGGTTTCGATTTTCAGGAACATCCAGCGTGGGGGTAAACGGTACGTGGTGAGTTTGATAATTTTCATTTCACTGCCTCTCGATACGCTTTCACAAATGCTGTCGCCTGCTGCGCGGTTTGTTCAACTGACTGCCCGGCGCGATAGAGATCGCTGCCCAGCCCCGCCCCCACACAACCGGCTTTCATCCACTGCGCCAGGTTTTCTGGCGTAACACCGCCCACGGCAAAGACCGGCACGCTGGCGGGTAATACCGCTTTCAGCGCTTTGATGTAGTCCGGGCCAAAGGCCGATGAGGGAAAAATTTTGAGCGCCTGCGCGCCCGCATCGAGGGCAGTAAAGGCTTCCGTAGCTGTCGCACATCCCGGACAGACGGTCATGCCGTAGCTCACCGCGCGGCGGATCACCTCAGGATTAATATTGGGCGTGACGATAAGCTTGCAGCCCATTTTCGCCAGCTCATCCACCTGCTCCGGCTGTAACACGGTTCCCGCGCCGATCAGCGCTTTATCGCCAAACGCCTCCACGACGGCCAGGATGCTTTTTTCCCATTGCGGGGAGTTGAGCGGGATTTCCACCGCGTCGAATCCGGCGTCGATCGCCGCGCCGACATGCGCTAACGCCTCATCGGGCGTGATACCGCGCAAAATCGCGATAAGGGGAAGATCAGTTTGCCACTGCATGAGCGATGCTCCTTATTCCTGCCTGAAATGCCGTATCGCCGGAGATCGTCGCCACATCGCGCCCAATAGCGTGAAATGCCTGCTGATAGCGCGACGTTAACGCGCTTCCGGCAACAATCGTGATAGCCTGCCCCTGCGCGACAAAATCGCGCATGCTGGCGACTTCTGCGCCAATCAGCAGACCGGACAGAAATTCGTTGACCTGCTCGCGCGGGAGATTTCCCAGCACATGCGAAGCGCGAACTTCGAAGAGTTTCGGCAGAACATCAGGTGACGCGATACCACGTTCAAGCCCGGCGGTAAATGCTGCGGGCGACGCCTCTTGCGCTGGCAACCCCGCACCCACCAGCGAATGCGTCAGCAGCAGGTGGTGCAGCTCGCCGGTCATCACGGTGCGAAAATCATGGATTTGCTCAGCATCGGCCTGCACCCACTTGCAGTGCGTACCGGGCATGACGTAAACAGAAGAAGGAGAAAGCGTGCGCGCGCCAAGCAGCTGCGTCTCTTCGCCGCGCATCACGTTGTGGTTATCGTCGCGAGAGACGCACAAGCCGGGAATAATCCAGACATTGTCATCAACGGACGTTAACTGCTCGCCAATGGCAGAGAAATGCGCAGGAACCGGCAAGTACGGGGCAATTTTCCAGCCCACGTTGCTGCCGACCATGCCCGCCATTACCACCGGCGTGGCGCCATCGCGCCAGTTTTGTGTCACCTCTGCTAACACCGCCTCGGGGGATTTACCGTTCAGGCGAGTGATGCCTGCTTCTGATTGCCTGCTCTCCAGGCACTGCTCATCCTGGTAAAGCCAGGCGCGCAGATTGGTCGATCCCCAGTCAATTGCGATGTAGCGAGATGTCATGTGATTTCCTTCAACCTTCGTGTCGAGCTGGCGATCATGGTGAGCGCCGCCTGCTCTGCCGCATCGCCGTCCTGATGCCGTATCGCATCGAACAGCGCTTTATGTTCCTGGAGCGTTTTCGGCATGTTGGCCTCATCACCCATCCAGGTTCGTTCAAATACAGCCCGCTGCAGCGAACTAATCGCTACGCTAAGCTGCTGTAAAACCGGGTTATGTACCGACTGTAGCACCGCTTCGTGATAGCGGATGTCCGCCTCGTTAAACGCATCCCGGTCCTGGTTATTCGCAATCATGTCGTTGAGAGCTGACTCAATCTGCGCAAGGTCGCCTGACGTCGCCCGTTCCGCCGCCCAGCGCGCAATCGCGGGTTCCACTAAATTTCGCACCTCGCTCATTGCGCTAATAAGCCGTGGGTCATAGTCGTGCTCCAGCACCCACTGCAGGACATCGGTATCGAGGTAGTTCCACTGGTTGCGAGCTGCGACAAAGGCGCCGCGATAACGCTTCATTTCAATCAGCCGCTTCGCCATCAGCGAGCGGAATACTTCGCGGATGATGTTGCGCGAAGTTTCAAATTCGTCGCACAACTCTGCCTCCGCAGGCAATGGCGAGCCTGGTACGTACTTGCCGCCGACAATCTGCTTGCCCAGCGAGATAACAATGCGATCGGTTTTGTTGAGGGTCATGGAGAGTCCTTATGCTCTGTATGAACCCACCTACTTTACCGCCGCTGCTGAATTTCGCCTCAATTTTGTAGTACCGGTGTGATGTCATTCCTCATCACTACGCCCACAATGTAGTACAATTTAATTGTGTTGTACTACAATTTAGATCACAAAAACGACGACTAGTAATAAAGATGTTATGAAGAGGAAATGGCAGGCATAAAAAAACCCGCGATCAACGCGGGCTGTAGGCAAGAGGAAAAACGCTAGTTCAGCACAAATTTATCAATGGCCCAGGCAACGCCATCTTCAAGGTTCGATTTGGTGACAAAATTCGCCATTTCTTTGACCGATGGAATCGCGTTGTCCATGGCCACGCCGACGCCGGCATACTCAATCATGGCGATGTCGTTCTCCTGATCGCCAATCGCCATTACCTCATCCTGTTTGATGCCGAGCGTCTCGGCCAGCGCCTGCACGCCGGTCCCTTTGTTCACGCGCTTATCGAGGATTTCCAGGAAGTACGGCGCGCTCTTCAGCACGGTGTATTTCTCTTTCACCTCAGCCGGAATACGGGCAATGGCCTTATCCAGGACAGCCGGCTCATCAATCATCATCACTTTCAGGAACTGCGTGGCCGGATCCATCTTCTCCGCTTCACAGAACACCAGCGGGATAGTGGCGACAAAGGACTCATGTACGGTGTAGTAGCTGATATCGCGGTTGGCGGTATACAGCGTATTGCGATCCAGCGCGTGGAAGTGAGAACCCACCTCGCGGGAGAGCTTTTCCAGATACCGGTAGTCATCATAGCTCAGCGCGGTTTGCGCCACCGTGCTGCCGTCAGCGGCCTTCTGTACCAGCGCGCCGTTGTAGGTAATGCAGTAATCGCCCGGTTGATTCATGTGCAGCTCTTTCAGATAGCTGTGCACGCCCGCATACGGGCGTCCGGTCGTCAGCACCACGTTGACGCCGCGTTCGCGGGCGGCGGCAATCGCGTTTTTAACGGCGGGAGAGATGGTGTGGTCCGGCAGCAGCAACGTTCCGTCCATGTCGATTGCGATGAGTTTGATAGCCATGAGATCCCCGAGGTCAATGAGTCAACGCTCATGCTAACGCGATTTAGCTCAAAAAACAGCAAAAGAGTCGGAGGAAAAGGGGGATGGGATGCGAGGAAGAGATTCCTCTTTTGTGCAGGATTATCTCCCCCTCACCCCGCCCCTCTCCCACAGGGCGAGGGAGAAAAGACAACACCCTCTCCACGATGGGGAGAGGGTCAGAGTGAGGGGAAAACGGTTTAGATGTCGATATTCGCCGCTTTCAGCGCGTTCTCTTCGATGAAGGCGCGACGCGGTTCAACGGCGTCGCCCATCAGCGTGGTGAACAGCTGGTCGGCAGCGATCGCGTCTTTTACGGTCACGCGCAGCATGCGACGGCTTTCCGGGTCCATCGTGGTTTCCCACAGCTGATCCGGGTTCATCTCGCCCAGGCCTTTATAGCGCTGAATCGAGAGACCACGACGGGACTCTTTCACCAGCCAGTCCAGCGCCTGCTCGAAGCTGGCGACCGGCTGACGGCGTTCGCCGCGTTCAATAAAGGCGTCGTCTTCAATCAGGCCGCGCAGCTTCTCGCCGAGCGTGCAGATGCGACGGTACTCGCCGCCGGTCACGAACTCGTGATCGAACAGATAGTCGGTATCCACGCCGTGGGTACGTACGCGAATAACCGGCTCAAACTGCTGCTGTTCGGCGTTTTCACGAATATCGAATTTCCACTGGCTGCCGTGCTGTTCGTTTTCGTTCAGCTCGCTCACCAGCTGGTTAACCCAGCGGGTTGCCGTCTGCTCGCTGCCCAGATCGCTTTCCGTCAGCGTCGGCTGGTAAATCAGCGCGTTCAGCAGCGCGCGCGGGTAGCGGCGCTCCATACGGCCGATCATTTTCTGCGTGGCGTTGAACTCGGAGACCAGACGCTCCAGCGGCTCGCCGGCCAGCGCTGGCGCATTCGCGTTGCAGTGCAGGGTGGCGCCATCAAGGGCGATAGCGATTTGGTACTGATCCATCGCTTCATCGTCTTTAATGTACTGTTCCTGCTTGCCTTTTTTCACCTTGTACAGCGGCGGCTGCGCGATATACACGTGGCCGCGCTCAACGATTTCCGGCATCTGACGGTAGAAGAAGGTCAGCAGCAGCGTACGGATGTGCGAGCCGTCGACGTCCGCATCGGTCATGATGATGATGCTGTGGTAGCGCAGCTTGTCCGGATTGTACTCGTCGCGGCCGATGCCACAGCCGAGCGCGGTGATAAGCGTCGCCACTTCCTGAGAGGAGAGCATCTTGTCGAAGCGGGCTTTCTCGACGTTGAGGATTTTACCCTTCAGCGGCAGAATCGCCTGGTTCTTACGGTTACGGCCCTGCTTTGCAGAACCGCCCGCGGAGTCCCCTTCCACGAGGTACAGTTCGGACAGCGCCGGGTCGCGCTCCTGGCAGTCGGCCAGCTTGCCCGGCAGACCGGCGAGGTCCAGCGCGCCTTTACGGCGGGTCATTTCACGGGCTTTACGCGCGGCTTCACGGGCGCGCGCCGCATCGATAATCTTGCCGACGACGATTTTCGCGTCAGACGGGTTTTCCAGCAGGTATTCGCTCAGCAGTTCGTTCATCTGCTGTTCCACCGCCGATTTCACCTCAGAGGAGACCAGCTTGTCCTTGGTCTGAGAGGAGAATTTCGGGTCCGGCACCTTCACGGAAACCACCGCAATCAGGCCTTCACGGGCATCGTCGCCGGTGGCGCTGACTTTGGCTTTTTTGCTGTAACCTTCTTTATCCATGTAGGCGTTCAGGGTACGGGTCATCGCCGCGCGGAAGCCCGCGAGGTGGGTACCGCCGTCACGCTGCGGAATGTTGTTGGTAAAGCAGTAGATGTTTTCCTGGAAACCATCGTTCCACTGCAGCGCAACTTCAACGCCGATACCGTCTTTTTCGGTGGAGAAGTAGAAGATATTCGGGTGAATCGGCGTTTTGTTCTTGTTGAGATACTCAACGAACGCCTTGATGCCGCCTTCGTAGTGGAAATGGTCTTCTTTGTTGTCGCGCTTGTCTTTCAGGCGGATAGAAACGCCGGAGTTCAGGAACGACAGCTCGCGCAGGCGCTTGGCCAGGATGTCATATTCGAATTCGGTGACGTTGGTGAAGGTTTCGTGGCTTGGCCAGAAACGCACCATAGTACCGGTTTTATCGGTATCGCCCGTCACCGCCAGCGGCGCCTGCGGCACGCCGTGGGTATAAAGCTGGCGGTGAATTTTTCCTTCGCGCTGGATAACCAGCTCCAGCTTCTGCGACAGGGCGTTAACCACGGACACGCCTACGCCGTGCAGACCGCCGGAAACTTTGTAGGAGTTATCATCGAACTTACCGCCTGCGTGCAGAACGGTCATGATAACTTCGGCAGCAGACACGCCCTCTTCCGGGTGAATACCGGTTGGGATGCCACGACCATCATCGGTGACGGAGACGGAGTTGTCCGCATGGATCGTGACCACGATGTCTTTACAGTGACCCGCGAGCGCTTCGTCGATAGCGTTATCTACCACCTCGAATACCATGTGGTGCAGACCGGTGCCGTCATCCGTATCGCCGATATACATACCCGGGCGCTTACGCACCGCATCCAGCCCTTTCAGGACTTTGATACTGGAGGAGTCATAAGAATTCGACATCAACGTTTCTCGCTCATTTAATCTTGGGTTAATCCGTTATTTTACCCTTTTCCACGGTAAACATCTTCGAATTTTCGTCCGACATGTCTATAACGTGTTCAGCGCTAATGGCGCTGACGAAAACCTGCGACTGCGTGGCTTTTAAGCGGCTGGCAAGCAGCCCGCGCCGGGCATCGTCAAGCTCCGAGGCAAAATCATCTATCAGGTACAGGCAGCGCCGCCCGCTCTCGCGGGTGAGAAACTCCCCCTGCGCCAGGCGCAGGGCGCACATCAGCAGCTTCAGCTGCCCGCGCGATAAGGTGTCCTCCACCGGCGCGCCGTCGGCGCGAATGCGGAAATCCGCCTTGTGCGGGCCGTGCGCGGTGTAGGTCAGCATGCGGTCGCGCTCGAAGTTTCGCTCCAGCACCTCAGCATAGTCCGTCTCTTTCTCCCAGCCGCGCTGGAAGGAGAAGGTCAGAGAAAACTCGGGTAAAAACTGCCGGCAGGTATCCGCCATATCGTCGGCAATACCTGCGCTGTATTCGGCGCGCCAGGCGCTGATTTGCTCCGCCAGCGGGATAAGCTCCCGGTCCCACGGACGCAGCTGCTCATAGCGGGTGACCTGGCGCAGCGCGGCGTTGCGCTGCTTGAGCAGCCGCTTGAGGTTGCTCCAGGCGTTAAAAAAGCCCGCTTCGTTGTGAAAGCATCCCCAGTCGAGGAAGGCTCTTCTGTATTTGGGGCCGCCGTTGAGCAAAGTAAACCCCTCGGGCGTGATGAGCTGCATCGGCATCAGCAGCGCCAGCTCAGCCACTTTGTGGCCGTCGGTGCCGTCGATGCGCACCTTGCTGTCGCCCAGCTTGTCTTTAGTCAGACCGATAGCGGTTTCCCGCGTCTCCCCCTGCAGGCGCCCGTGCAGCACAAACGACTCCTGCTCGTGGCGGATAACGCGGCCGATTTGCAGACTGCGAAACGCCCGGCCATGGCCGAGCGTATAGATGGCTTCCAGCACGCTGGTCTTGCCGCTGCCGTTGGCGCCAACCAGAAAGTTAAAGCCGGGGGATAACGCGAGATCCGCGCTTTCGATATTGCGAAAGTCGCGGATCAACAGGCGGGTGAGCGACATTACAGTCTCATTGGCATAACAACGTAGGCAGCCGACTGTGATGCGGCATCTTCAATTTGTACGCTTGATACGGAATCGGTCAGCAGAATACGCACGTTTTCGCACTTGAGCGCATTCAGCACATCCAGCACGTAGCTGACGTTAAAGCCGATTTCCATCTCCGCGCCGGCGTAGGTGACGTCCAGAATCTCTTCGGCTTCTTCCTGCTCCGGGTTGTTGGCGGTGATCTTGAGCTGATTTTCGCTGACATACAGACGCACGCCGCGGAACTTCTCGTTAGAGAGAATCGCCGCGCGGGCAAACGCCTGCTTAAGCAGGTCGCAGCCGGCGTCGAGGTGTTTATCCGGGTTTTTCGGCAATACGCGACGATAATCCGGGAAACGGCCGTCAACCAGCTTCGATGTGAAGATAAAATCGCCGACGTGCGCACGAATGTTGTTGCTGCCGATCTGCACGCGCAGCGGCGTATCGCCGCCGTCGAGCATGCGCATCAGCTCAATAACGCCTTTACGCGGCACGATCACCGAATGGTTCGGCAGCGTCTCGCCAATCGGCATCGCGCAGACCGCCAGGCGGTGGCCGTCGGTCGCCACGGTACGCAGCTCTTCGCCTTCGGTTTCAAACAGCATACCGTTTAAGTAGTAACGAACGTCCTGATGCGCCATCGAAAACTGCGTGGCCTCAATCAGGCGCTTCATCGTCGCCTGCGCTACGGTGAATTCCACTTCGCTCTGCCAGTCGTCGAGGTTCGGGAAATCCGCCGCCGGCAGCGTGGAGAGCGAAAAACGGCTGCGGCCGGAGCGCACCAGCATACGGTCGCCCTCCAGCTGAACGGCGATTTCCGCCCCTTCCGGCAGACCGCGGCAGATGTCGAAGAATTTACGCGCCGGGACGGTCGTCGCCCCCGCGTTGTGCGGCTGCGTCAGCGCCACGCGGGCGACCATTTCCATTTCAAGATCGGTACCGGTCAGCGACAGCGCGCCATCGGCCACCTGCAGCAGCAGGTTGCCAAGGATAGGCAGCGTCGGACGGCCGCCTAACGGACCACTCACCTGCTGCAGCGGTTTTAATAAATGTTCACGTTCAACGGTAAATTTCATAGGATCACGACGACAATGTTCTGATTAAGTTGGAAAAATCTTCTTTGATATCGTGGCTTTCTTCACGCAGCTGCTCAATCTTGCGGCAGGCGTGCAGCACGGTCGTGTGGTCGCGGCCACCAAACGCATCGCCGATTTCCGGCAGGCTGTGGTTGGTGAGTTCCTTGGCCAGCGCCATCGCCATCTGACGCGGACGCGCGACAGAACGGGAACGACGCTTGGAAAGCAGATCCGCCACTTTGATCTTGTAGTATTCCGCCACCGTCTTTTGAATGTTGTCGATGGTGACCAGTTTTTCCTGCAGCGCCAGCAAATCCCTGAGCGCTTCACGCACGAAATCGATGGTGATGGCGCGGCCGGTAAAGTTGGCGTTGGCAATGACGCGGTTCAGCGCCCCTTCCAGCTCACGCACGTTGGAACGCAGGCGTTTGGCGATAAAAAACGCCACTTCGCCCGGCAGGCGGATGTCGTTTTCGTCGGCCTTTTTCATCAGGATCGCCACGCGGGTTTCCAGCTCCGGCGGCTCGATCGCCACGGTTAATCCCCAGCCAAAGCGGGATTTCAGACGATCTTCCACACCGTTAATCTCTTTCGGATAGCGATCCGACGTCAGGATGATCTGCTGATTGCCTTCCAGCAGGGCATTAAAGGTGTGGAAAAACTCTTCCTGGGATCGTTCTTTGTTAGCAAAAAACTGAATGTCATCGATCAGCAGCGCGTCGACGGAGCGGTAGTAGCGCTTGAACTCTTCAATGGCGTTGTTCTGCAGCGCTTTTACCATGTCCTGCACGAAGCGCTCGGAGTGCATGTACACCACTTTGGCGTTGGGTTTGCGGGCGATAATGCCGTTGCCGACCGCGTGCAGCAGGTGGGTTTTACCCAGACCGGTGCCGCCATAAAGGAACAGCGGGTTATAGGCGCCGCCGGGGTTATCCGCCACCTGACGTGCCGCCGCGCGCGCCAGCTGGTTCGATTTACCCTCAACGAAGTTATCAAAGGTGTGTTTGACGTTAACGTTGGAGCGGTATGACGGCTCCGCAGGCGCGGGAACGTTGTCCCAGCCAGGGCGGGCTGCCGGCGCGGCGCGCGGCATCTGCATCTGCGCCGCCTGGGCAGGCGCAGCGACGTGCGCAGGCTCTCTTACCGCCTGGGTCACCGGTTTTGTGCCGACTTCAAAACGCAGCTGTGGAACGTCCGTACCACAGAAATCATTGAGCAATCCGTTGATATTATTAAGGTATTTATCCCTTACCCAATCGAGCACAAAGCGGTTTGGCGCGTACAGGGCCAGCGTGTTATCGCTCAGTTCCGCCTGCAAAGGGCGTATCCACATGCTGAATTCTGTGGCTGGTAACTCATCCTGCAATCGGGCAAGACACTGCTGCCAAAGCGAAAGTGACACGGCGGACTCCACTCGAACAAAATCGATTAAAAGGCTAAAACTGAAGTTAATGATTGTTGGCACACGTCGATTAGACCCAATGCACAAGGGTTGACGTGCGAACCGCTATCTGCGGTTTTTCACGCGATCGATCGGGCGTCATGTTGCCTGAGGAACGTCGTGTATATGCCCGTTCAGGATCCGGGATCGCTATCGGGACCGCGGATCATAGCCTAAACTGAGCCAGAGATCTTCTGTTTCTCACAGATTCTTCCCGATTTATCCACAGGAAGGATCGAGACCGGCTAAGTGTAATCGATCCTGGGAAAAGTGAGGGGCGATTTCTCCCGCATATTGGAAAAATTAATGAGGGTCGACAATTTTTTGCATAATCGATCTAATAAAGATCCCGGACGATCCTTGCGCTTTAAACGGCAGGACGTATAATCCCCCACCCGGTGCGTTATGCCCACTTTGTGGCGTCGTATGCTGTGTGAACTTTGCGCAAAAAGGCGTAAATTCCCGCGGGAAATAAGGAAAGAGAATTGACTCTGGAGTGTACAATTATTACAATCCGGCCTCTTTAATCACCCTTGGCTTCGGCGTCCGTCATACGAATCTCGTTTGGGTATACGCAAAAGTCAGTGAATTT